>NZ_JBBOXB010000001.1:0-4800000 GCF_038007405.1 Paenibacillus sp. FSL M7-1046
GAAGTAACCCCGCGCTAAGCCGTCCCCCGCTATACATAGTTCACCCGCGACGCCTATCGGCTGCAGCTGCCGCTTGTCGTTCACAATGTACAGCTGCGTATTGGCGATCGGCCCTCCGATCGGCACCGCCGCTTCCGCGAAGGTCGGAGCGCTGTCGTAATACGCGACATCGACCGTGGCCTCCGTCGGCCCGTACAGGTTGTGAAGCGTGGCTCCACTCCCTTCCATTAACTTGTAGAACCCGCTCACATGCTGCGGCTTCAACGCTTCTCCGCTGGCAAATACCCGGCACAAGCTGCCGAGCTTCTCCGGGCTAAACGCTTGCCCGGCCTGCTCCAGGAAGACGCTCAGCATCGACGGCACAAAATGCATAACCGTGACCCCGTGACGCTTGATCGTTTCGGCCAGCAGCGCTGGATCTTTCTCTCCCTGCGGCGGAAGCATGCAGACCTTGGCCCCGGTCATGCCCCACCAGAACAGCTCCCACACCGAAACGTCGAACGTTATCGGCGTCTTCTGCAGAATGACGTCCTGTTCTCCGATGGGGTAGCGATTCTGCATCCATTGCAGGCGGTTGATGACCGCGCGATGCTCAATCATGACCCCTTTCGGGTTGCCAGTGGTCCCCGAGGTATAGATCACATACGCCAAACGCCGGGAATCCGGCTCTAGCGGCGGATTGGCCTCGGATTGCACCCGCCCTCCATGCGTCAACTCGATGACCGTCCCCTCAAATCCGCATGAATCCTGGCCGGGCTGAATCAGCAGTACTGCCGCGCCGCTGTCCCCGAGCATATACCGGATGCGTTCGGCCGGCAGCGCCGGATCAATCGGCAAGTATGCCCCGCCGGCCTTCAGGATGCCATAAAGCCCTACCATCAGCTCCAGCGAGCGTTCCGCCATAATTGCTACAATCGTTTCCGGCCCCACACCTTGCCCGCGCAGCGTCCACGCCAGCTGGTTCGCCCGCGCGTTCAGCTCCGCATAGGTCAGCTGCTGATCCCCGTACACTACCGCCACCTTATGCGGCGTCTTCTCCACCTGCTCCTCGAACAGACCGTGGATCGTTGCTTCCTGCGGATACTCCGCCGCCGTGTCGTTGAACGCATGCAGCAGCTCTTGCTTCTCCTCTGGCGTAACAAGCTCATACGACCCAATGCTTGCTTCCGGCTGACCGGCCATTTGCGACAAGAGCTGCACAAAGTGTATCAGGTACCGCCCGGCTGTCTCCTCGTTGAACAGCACGCTGCTGTATTCCAGCAACAGCTGAAGTCCTTGCTCACTCTCCGCAACGTTCAGCGTCAGGTCAAACTTCGTCGCCCGGTGGTCCAGCTCGACCGGATGTACGTCAACATCCGCCAGGGTAAAGCGCGCCTGCTCCATGTTCTGCAGCACCAGCATCGTGTCGAATAAGGGATTGCGGCTCATATCGCGCCGTATGTTCAGCTTCTCGACCAGTTCCTCGAACGGGTAATCCTGATGCTCGAATGCCGTCAGCGTCCGCTCCTTCACTTCGCGCAGGAAGTCCATAAACCGCTTGTCCCCGGACGGGGCGTTGCGCAGTGCCAGCGTATTCACGAACATCCCGATCATCGGCTCTGTATCACCATGGGACCGCCCAGACACCGGCGTCCCGACCACAATGTCGGTCTGCCCCGTGTACTTGTGCAGCCACACGTTATAGGCGGCCAGCAGCACTATGTACAGCGTGGCTCCGGTCTCTGCGGCAATTCGTTTTAGGGCCTCAGCTACGTCCGCGCTGATCTGCGCATGAACCTGCCCGCCTTCGCTGCTTGGCACTGCCGGACGCGTCCGGTCGGCCGGCAGCTCCAACACCGGCACTTCCTCCGCATAGGCCGACAGCCAGTACGCCTCATGCGCCCCCATCCGCTTCACTCCGAGTGTGCCCTGCTGCCAGACCGCGTAGTCCTTGTACTGAATCCGCAGCGGCGTCAGCTCCTCACCGGCATACGCCGCCATGAGGTCCGACACCAGAAGGTTCAGCGACACGCCGTCCGAGACGATATGGTGCATGTCCCACACCAGCCAATGGTGCTCCTCTGCCAGTCGCAGCAGCCCGGCCCGCAGCAGCGGCGCCTGATCCAACGCGAACGGCCGCACGAAGTTCCGGATGAGCTCCCGGGCTTGCACTTCATCTGCCTCCCGGCATCCCCATTCAAACGACACGTCTTCGTGTACCTGTTGTCTCGGTTCTCCGTCGATCCACCTGAACGACGTGCGCAGCGATTCGTGACGGGCGATGACCGAGCGAATCGCTTCCTCCAGCCGATCCGCATCCACCTGCCCTGTTAGCTCCATGACCCCCGGCATGTTGTAGCGCGTGCTCTCCGGCTCTACCTCATGCAGCACGTATAGCCGCCGCTGCGCCGAAGACAGCGGGTACGATGCCTGCGCCGATGCCGGCTCGATTCGGCCGTAGCCGCTTTCCTCCGTGCTGCGCACATAGACCACCAACGCCTTCACCGTCGGACGCGCGAACAGCTCCCGCAGCGGCAGCTCCACCGCCAGCTGCTGATGAATGCGCGACACCAGCGTCATCGCTTTCAGCGAGTGACCGCCGCGCTCGAAGAACGAATCGCCGATGCCGACTTCGTTTACCCCCAGCACCTCTGCGAACAACTCCGCCAATTGCGTCTCCAGCGCATCCCGCGGCGCTTCATAGCCTTCGCTGTACGCCTCCCGGTCCGGCGCAGGCAGCGCCTTCCGGTCGACCTTGCCGTTAGGGGTCAGCGGCAGCTTCTCCAGCTCCACAAAGTAGGACGGGATCATGTAATCCGGCAGCTGTGTTGCCAGTTGCGCCCGCAGCTCCGGTACCGGAACGACTTCGTCGCTCACAAGATACGCGCACAAGTACGCCTGTCCTTGCTCATCCTCGCGGGCCATGACCACCGCTTCGCGGATATGCGCCTGCACCAGAAGCTGTGCTTCGATCTCCCCGCACTCGATCCGGTAGCCGCGGATCTTCACTTGATGGTCGATCCGGCCCAGGTACTCCACGTTGCCGTCCGGCAGCCATCTCGCCAAATCCCCGGTCCGGTACATCCGCGTCCCCGGCTCGAACGGGTTGTCTACGAATTTCTCCGCCGTCAATTCCGGCCGATTGAAGTAACCCCGCGCCAGACCGTCCCCCGCGATGTACAGCTCTCCAGCGGTGCCCATCGGCTTCAGCTGCAAGTCGTCATCTACAATGTACAGCTGCGTATTGGCAAGCGGCTTGCCGATCGGCACCGCCGCTTCCGCGATGAGTGGCATGCAATCAAAATAGGAAACCTCAGCTGCTTCCGTCGGCCCGTACAGGTTGTGAAGCGTGGCTCCGCTCCCTTCCATTAACTTGTAGAACCCGGCCACATGCTGCGGCTTCAACGCTTCTCCGCTGGCAAATACCCGGCGCAAGCTGCCGAGCTTCTCCGGGCTAAATGCTTGCCCGGCCTGCTCCAGGAAGACGCTCAGCATCGACGGCACAAAGTGCATCACCGTGACCCCGTGACGCTCGATGGTTTCGGCCAGCACCGCTGGATCTTTCTCTCCCTGCGGAGAAAGCATGCAGACCCGGGACCCGGTCATTCCCCACCAGAACAGCTCCGACACCGAAACGTCGAACGTTATCGGCGTCTTCTGCAGAATGACATCCTCTTCTCCGATGCGGTACCAATTCTGCATCCACTGCAGGCGGTTAATGACCGCGCGATGCTCCATCATGACCCCTTTGGGGTTGCCTGTGGTCCCCGAGGTATACATCACATACGCCAAATGCCGGGAATCCAGCTCTAGCGGCGGGTTAGCCACGGATTGTGCATGCCTTCTGGAAGTCAACTCGATGACCGCGCCCTCAAATCCGCATGGATCAAGGCCAGCGTCAATCAGCAGCGCTTCCGCGCCGCTGTCCCCGAGCATGTATTGGATGCGCTCTTTCGGGTATGCCGGATCGATCGGCAAGTACGCCCCGCCGGCCTTCAGGATGCCATAGATCCCTACAATCAGTTCCAGCGAGCGTTCCGCCATGATCGCCACAATACGGTCCGGCCCCACACCTTGCCCGCGCAGCGTCCACGCCAGCTGATTCGCCCGCGCATTCAGCTCCGTATAGGTGAGCTGCTGTTCCCCGTAAACAACCGCTACCGCATCCGGCGTCTTCTCCACCTGCTCCTCGAACAGACCGTGGATTGTCGCTTCCCGCGGATACTCCGCCGCCGTGTCGTTGAATCCAACTGTAAGTTGACGGGTCCCCTCTTCATCTAATAGACGGATATCTTGCATCATGAGACTAGGCTCCCCAAGGATATCCTGAAGCATGACATTAAAAGAGTTAAATATCTGTTCTACAATTCCATCCGAATGGTCAGCTTTGTAATCAAAAGCCAATTCGAGTTCACCAGTCAGAGACCAGTCTTTAATCATAAGCTGAAATGGATAAAATTGATGCCCATTGTAAACCTCGTTCGCTTTTACAGTCAGGTTTGCCAAATTCGTCACAAGTCTGGTGCCAAGATTATTTACAACAACAGAAAATAGCTGATCTATTCCCCTTTTGCGCAGTTCTAATTCTTGCACCAGATTATCGTAAGGATATTTTTGATGAAAGTAACATGACATCAATTCCCGCTGTACTTCCCTGCTAAACGAGTCGAAGCTCTGCATAGCATTGATCTGAACCCGAAGCGGCATTGTACTTACAAACATACCTATTGCAGATTTTTCTTTCGATCCGGAACGATTCAGGACTGGAGTCCCAATTACTAAATCGCTTTGCCCTGTCGTCCGATACAAATAGGCGAGCATTAACGAGACAAACCAGGCGTTTAGTGAAACCCGGTTCTCATCAAGTCTTTCTCTGATCCGGTCAGAGAGCTCTTTGTTCAGCTGGAATGATCTCCGTGTTCCGGCCGAATCGCTGGTGACAACTCTGGAAGTTCCCATAATCGTGGGGGACTCATAGTCCTGATAACGGTTTAACCAAAACTGCTTGTCTTTTATGTACCGGTTAGACGTTAAATAATTTTCATCATGATCTGCAAAATCAAGAAAATTGCTGGACCTGCCAACCGGATTGTTTTCGCCTTTCGCCAGCTTTTCATAAATTGCCAGTGTATCTTGAAGCCATGCTTGCCCTGACCATCCATCAGCAATGATGTGATGTGCCTTGATTAAATATCCGAACTCATCGTCACTGATTTTGAAGAGGGCTACGTAATATAATGGGTTATTCTCGAATTGGAAGGGGATTGCCGCTTGCTGCTGCGTCCAAAGCTCAAGCGCCTCATTAGGGTTATTTGAAGTACTGAAATCGATTAGTGGGAACGGGGTTTTATGATGGGGCACATAATATTGATAGGGCTCACCGTCCTGGTTGCGGGAGATTCGCAATCCAAAGCCTGCGTGGTTGCTAAGATTATAGTGGATGGCTGCTTCAATCCAATCTAAATTCGCTTCTCCTTTAAAAATAAAATACAGCGTTATATTATTGAGCGAAGTGTCAGGATAATGCTGCTCCATCATCCAAATTCTCTTCTGTGCGTGCGTTAATGGAAATGCAGATTTGCTCCCGCTTAACGGTCTCATACAAGTAAGTCCCCCTCATTAATTATGCTGACTCTGAATGAACTGCATGCTTCTGAAGGCAACCGCAAACCAATCTGAGAAAGTGAGGTCGAATTAGGCAGTATGATGATTGGCCTGGATTATAGGTTCTTGTTGTAAAAACACATCTTGCTGCGATTAGCGGAAATTGAGAGCCTTCATAAGAGCCTCTATAACCAATTGCGAATGACTATGAATAAAAAAATGATCTCCATCAAAACCAACATACTTGCAAGCGTTGTCAGAAACTTGGTCCCACTCTTCTATATCTCCTGACAGGGTGTCATCCTTGTAACCGAAGAATATGTAGACGTCACACCCAAGTTTACTGTTTCTTTCTTTGAACATATGAGTCTCTGACAACCGGAAATCCGACCTGATAATAGGCAAAAAAAGATCCATCAATTCCGTATTATCAAAAAACTGCAGCGGCGTTCCGCCTAATTCCATTAAGTGCCGCTTAAACTCTTCATCCGGGAGCGTGTAAACGATAGTTTCATCCTTGTCTGGTACATGCGGAGCAGATCTTCCTGAGAAAAAAACGGCATCAGGCTCCTTATACCCCCTACTTTTCAGTTGATGAATCGTTTCATAGGCAAGAATTGCCCCCAAGCTATGCCCGAAAATCCCATAGGGCTCTCCACTTAATTGCGGCACAATAATCGATGTAATATCTTCAACTGCTTCTTCAAAAGATCGATAAAACGGCTCGTGCACTCTCCTGCCTCTGCCAGCCAACTCCACAGGAATAATCTCAGCGATTCCGTTTAAGTGGCTTGACCATTGACTGTAGAAGAAGGCCGAACCACCTGCATAAGGTATACAGAATAATTTCATAGTCCATCTCTTTCATGTTTTTTAATAATTGAAAGAAAATCCCAATTAACTAATTAGAATAAAATAACCAGGGTAGTTCGAAGTAATACTTACTAAACTTAGAATGAGGATATCCAGACTAGACCCCTCCAGCCCGCATCAGCGGGGTTGGAGGAATCTTGATGTGAGGCAACATGCTGAAATTCCGCTATCCGCTGCCTGCCTGGAAAGATACGCAACTTATTTTGAGGTTCTTCGGAACAACTCTACTGCATTTGTTCCGGACTGTCCGCTTCCGGATTTTCAGCTTGCCCGTGAAAAGATATCAGCGATTGCTTCAAGCTCTCTGCCAGTTCCTCCAGTTGCTTGGACAGCGCCACCAGTTCGCCGCTAACCGTCAATTGCCGGGAAGACATCGCCGCCACTTCTTCCGTAGATGCACTGGTCTGCTGCACCACGGAACGGACACTGCCCATCGACTCGCCAAGGCGCGCCTGGAAAATGGTCAACTCAGAAACCGCAGCCGACGATTGACCCAGGTATTCAATGAAGTCTTCCATTTCCTTGCGTACAGCCGCGAAAATCTGGGACGATTCCCGCACCGAGCCGATCTGCTCGCTGAACAGCGGCACGGCCTCGCCCACCACCTTGACGGTGTCCTCGATACTCCGCCCGATCTCCTCTGTAATTTGCGAGACGGAGGCAATCGATTGGCTGGACTGGCCGGCCAGGGCGCGGATCTCGTCGGCGATAACAATAAAGCCTCTGCCGGCTGCTCCGGCACGGACTGCTTCAATGGAAGCATTAAGCGCCAGAATATTGGTCTGCTTGTTCATGGCAATCATTGGCGCCAGAATATTGCGGATCAGATGAGTGCTTTCCTGCAGCTTGGCCGAATTCTCTTCAATCAGCCGCATCATCTCCACCGTCGACTCACTTTGCGCAACCAGTGTCTTCATCAGCGCCGCTCCCTGCTCGCTGACCGCGATCACTTTCTCCGCTGCCGCATCCATCACCCGGTTAATCTGGTCCACCTCATGCATCTTGCCGCCCATCAGCTCCACATCATGGTTGCTGCTCTCGGCTTCCGCCGCCAGACTGGCAGCACCTTGGGCAATTTCATCCGTGGCTACCGCCAGCTCACGGGCGTGGTCCGAGATCGTTGCCGAAGCATGAACCAGCTGTTCGGATGTCGCCAGAACCTCTGTCGCCGAAGCGCCGCTTTGGCCGGCCAGCCGGGAAATCTGCTCCATCATCCGGTTGAAGCTATGTCCAAGCCGGCCGATTTCATCGCGGCCCTTGAAGTTGGTACGAACATTAAGGTTGCCTTGCTCCCCTTCCTCCATCAGCCGGGCCAGCTTACCGAGCGGCCGGCCAATCAGACGAACCAGCACATAGCCGATCAAGAGAGCAATCAGCGCCGCCGCGAATACTACGAGCAGTGTAATGTACAACAGGCGGTCGGCCGACTTGGTGAAATCACTGACCGGCGCATAGCCAAGCAGTGTCCAACCACCTGTGGTCAGCGGCTGGTACACCGCCAGTTGCTCTATTCCGGCTTCATCGTCTGCCATAAAGAAACGATCCAATTCTTGGCCCGGCTGCGGCTCGACCTCTGCCCTCGACGGCTTGATGAATGAAGGCTGCTCCAGCAGAGCATCATCCTTCGCATACACAACCTTTCGGTCAGCATCAAGGATGCGCAGCTCACCGTCTTCTCCGATGCGCAGATTCGCTAACATGTCATTGAGAGAGCTTCGCTTGATCTCAATCAGCATATAATATTCCGCTTGCGGATTTTGCATATTGCGCAGAAGCCGCCCCATCGTGAGAGAAGCTTCCGAGTATGTATCGAAGAAACCCGTCGGCCGGACCGGGAACCACACTGGATTGCCCTTGGCCTCGTCAATCTGCTTGAATCTCGCCAGAATCCCCTCATCGGTGCGGATCCCCGTAAGGCCCGAGGTTTTATAAGATTCAACTTCGGCGAGGCTACGGGAAACAAGCCGGATGCCCAATAGACGCTCATCGGAGCCTTTGACTGCATCCAGCTTGCTGCGGATACGCCCTTCGGCGGCAACCTTAGCCACGATCCCGATACCGGGATCATTTACCGCCTCCAGATCTGCCTTGAGCGCCTGATCCACGGCAAATTGCCGCGAGAGCGCTTCATACTCGACAAAGAGGAAATCCAGTTTATCAGCGGCCTGGACAATCGCTTGCGATGAAGCAGCAGCTACTTCATCGGTAATAATACCTTTGGCGGCGTAATAAGAAGTCACACCAAGCACGGAGGACAACAACAGAATGGTGCTGAACAGGATTACGAATAATTTGACGCCAACCGATTGCAGATGCAGGCTTCGTTGCCCTTTCATAAGTTTACTCTCCCCATAGAATAAAATAACGCCACATTAGTGGGTTTTATCCTTGAAGCCTAATCAGGTGCCCAGCTGAAGTTCCTGAATAACCCCACAAAGTGGTGATTTGCCTCGATGCCGGTTCAGATTTTTTGCAAGGGCCCCGCTATTAAACCCCATAAATTAAATAAAAATACATAAGACAAGGTACACCCTTCGCAGTCAAATGAAGGCTGTACCTTGTTTTCGTTAAATCACGCAAAGTGGCAAAGGGCTAGATTAACCCTTGCTCGCCCCAGCCGTCAACCCTTCGACGAGCAACTTTTGCAGGAAGGCAAAGAGAATCATGATCGGGATAGAGATCAGTACAGCCCCGGCTGCAAAGGTAGTAAAATTGGTATTCTGGTTTGAATTCACCATATCCCACATACCGACGGCAACGGTCCATTTCTCCTTGGTCCGCAGAATCAGTCGGGCAAAGATAAAGTCAACCCAAGGTCCGACAAATTGCGTAAGTGCCATGTAAGTAATCATCGGTCTCGACAGAGGCAGAATAACTCTCCAGAAGATTCCAAAGTTGCTTGCTCCGTCAATGCGGGCAGCTTCGTCCAGTGAACGCGGTATCGTATCGAGGAACCCTTTCGCGATCAGTGTCCCGCCTAGCGGAGCTCCGGCTGCATATACGATAATCAGAGCCATATGTGTATCCAGCAGATCAAACTCTTTCAGCAGCAAATAGATGGCAATCATACTCATGAAGCCTGGAAACATTCCAAGCACCAGCAGTCCGGACATGGTAGTCTTGCGCGCCTTGAATCTGAACCGGGAAACTGCATAGCTTGTAAGCAATGTCAAGAAAACGCCCAGGAGCATTGAGAACAAGGCAATCTTAAACGTATTAAGCCACCAGGTAGGGAACAGCAGGGTGTTATCATAGAACAGCGCCCGGTAATGTTCAAGCGTAAACGTTTCAGGAATCAGTGTTTTACTGTAAAGGGATTTGCCCGGCCGCAGCGACGATAACAGAATCCAAATGGCAGGATAGAGTGCTGCAACAGACAGAATCAGCAACGTCAAATAACTTAATCCAAGCCGTATTTTTCTTTTAATATTTACTCCGCTCATTGGATCATGTCCTCCTCCTGGAATGATTTCGTCCGCCGGTAATTGTAAAGCGAGAAGCTGGCTACGATCAAGAAGATAATGATTCCGACCGCAGATGCCATGTTATATTTGTTCTGGTCAAGCGTGAGCTTGTAAAGCCACGTCACGAGCAAGTCGGTGGAACCGGCGTACTGATAATCCCCGTTGACGGGACTACCACCTGTTAACAGGAAGATCGCATTAAAGTTATTGATGTTGCCTGCAAACTGGGCAATCAGTGTAGGCGCCGTCGAGAACAGCACCATAGGCAATGTTATGATGCGGAATTTCTGGTAGTTGGTCGCCCCATCCACTTCGGCCGCTTCATACATATCGCGCGGAATCGTTGTCAGAACCCCCATAATCAGCAGCATGGATACCGGAATACCGACCCACATGTTAACCACGATAACCGTTACTTTGGCCCAGAACGGATCCGTTAGCCAAGGAAGGCCACCGAGCCCGAAAAATTTTAGATATTGGTTAATCGGACCAAACTGGCCGTTGAACAGGTTACGCATGAGCAGAAGGGAGATCATCTGCGGAATAGCATATGGAACAATCAGAATGGCTCTCCAAATGCCCTTGAAACGAATGCCTTGCTGGCTGACTAGCATCGCGACCAGCATGCCGAAGAAATAGGTAGTAACCGTGGACAAGATCGCCCAGATAATAGTCCAAGTAAGTACCCCGTAAAAGGTCTGGCTCCATGATTTAAGTGATATCAGATTATGGAATGTTTCAAAGCCAACCCAATCTACCAGCTTGGCCGGAGGCATATGGTTAGGCGCAGAATAGTTCGTAAACGCCAGCATGATCATGAAGATGATCGGCATTACTGTAAATAACAGAATACCTACAGACGGCAGGATAAGAAATGTCTGCGCAAACTTGTAGTCGAGGATATAACGGATGCTCTGTTTAAATGTAGCCGGAGTATGGCCTGCGTCTCGCGCAGCTCCAGTCTTTCGGGCATCTCTAATGTTCATATACCACGCAAGCAGAAACAGAAGAAAGAATATAATCGTAATCAAACTCTGAATTAGAATAAATATAGAATGATCACCTTTGACCAACTTGGCAATCCCTTTGACCTTCTCAAAATGTTGGGAGGTTGTACCCAAGGTAATGATACCCCAGAACGCCCGTCCCAGCTTCTGAATAAAGTAAGTTAAGCTTAATGCCTCTACAATCAAAAAAATAAAACCTTTGATAAATTGGCGGTTATATATTTGTCCCAATCCCATAAACAATGTAGACAGTATCGTTGCTGTTCTAGTATGGTGTCGCTGCATTTCCCTTCCGTTCTCCTCTCCTGGGAAATCAGAGAATCGCCCGCCGCTACCAGGCGGCGGGTGATTTGATTTCATAAATATACTTTTGGAATAGACCTGCAGATGTTTACTTCGAAGCGCCGTTGTTCAGATCTTTGATCTGTTGGGCTGCTTTGTCCATTGCAGTCTTAGGGTCTACGCCTTTGTCCCAGATTTCCGGCAGGGCTGCATTTACAGGACTCCACACATTGCCCATTTCAGGAATGGATGGCATTGGCTGGGAGTTGTTAGCCTGTTCAGCAAAAACGGATACATAAGGGTCATCCTTGATTTGCGGGTCTTTCAGAGCCTCCAAGTTGGTTGGAATCGATCCGACAAGTTTGTTCAGCTTAAGCTGGGCATCCTTGCTGGAAGCAAACTCAGCATAGAGCTTGGCGGCATTTGGATATTGCGTATACGCGTTAACCGCAAAGATCTTGAAGCCGGCCAAGGAGATGGCAGTTTTTCCACCGACAGTCGGCAGCGGTGTCAGTCCCAGATTGTCGCCCAGAGCCTTTTTGTATCCGGCCAGTTCCCAAGGTCCGTTGATATCCATTGCGACATCGCCGGAGTTGAAGAGACTGCGCTTAATATCCGGGTTAATATCGCCACTGTTGATTGGCAGAATTTCTTTCAGTTTCTTAAATTCACTCAAGCCTTGGATTGCGCCGTCGGTATTGATCCCGATATCGTCTTTGTTCGTGCCGTTATCCCCGAAGAGGTAACCGCCGTTGGAAGCGATGAACGGATAGTCGAAATACATGTTGCCGACTTCCCACATGATTCCATACCGGTTTTTAGGTTTGTCGGTGAAGGTTTTACCGAAGGCGAGTACATCATCAAAGCTCTTAGGCGCTTCAGTAACAAGAGACTTATTGTAGTACAAGGCATAAGTTTCAGCTGCACGCGGGTAGCCGTACAGGAGACCGTCATAGCTGGCACCGGTAATCGAGGATTCTGTATTGTTCTTTACTGTTTCTTGCTCGAACACATCGTTTGGAAGCAAAAGTTGTGCGCTTGCTGCTCTGCCCAGGTTGTCATGCGGAATCAGAATAACGTCGGCAGCCAAACCGGAAGGACCGTCTTGGGACAGCTTGGTAACTTGCTCTACCGGTGACAACTCTTCAATTTTTACCGGAACATTGTATTTTTCAGTGAATTCCTTCGCGATTGCGTCTGTAAAGGCTCTTTCTTCCTTACTTTCCCATACGGTCAGGGTTGCGCCATCTTCCGGGGTGATTTGTACGGTTTCGGCGCCAGTGTTGTCTGTGCCTGCGTTTTCGGCCGGAGCCGTGCTTTCTGATGGTGCGTTCGTTGCGGTTGAGTTGCTGCCCCCGTTATTTCCGTTGTTGTTAGATCCGCAGGCAGTAACAGAAAGTGCCATAGACGCTGCGGCGGTAAGAACCATAAGCTTTTTCAACTTCATGCTTTAACCCCTCCTAATTTGTGTACGCTTGCCAACAATGATACTGCAGAACTTGCGCAAACGATTTCAGAAGATCCAAAAAAAAATGTCTGTTTTATTCTTTCAACCTTCTGTATCCGCTTTAGTCAAGTTCTAGAAAGCGCTTCATTACTTAATTTATAATACAACAGGAATCTTAATTGTTAAAACGTTTGCACATGGTATATTCGTCCATTTTCGGCTAATTATCCATGATAACAATACAATATATCCCTTATTCGCAAGATTACTCTTATTTACTTTTATTTTCGTAAATATCGACTCAATTATTTGTTTTCATTAACAATTTATAGCCGCACTTATCTTCTGTAATGAATCTTTTGAAAATTAGGTCACCGTAAAAGCACCTGATCGCAAGTGAATAATTGTGCAATGGTTTGAACAATAGTATTGAACGGCTATTTATTCCGTGCTATAATCCAAACCATTATGAGCAGCTTGATCTGCTGGAAGCAGCAGAAGCATCCGCCCTTTGTTCTTTCATAACTAAAAGGCAATGTTACTTGACACAGGTACAACCTCGGAACTATCTCTTCGGCGGCGGTTGTGCCTCTTTGCTATGGGCGAATGTAAGGGCGATATTGTGCAATCGTGGCACAATGTTTGCGCACCGCGGGCACATGTCCGTATATCACCCCTAAAGTTCCTTATATATCCACTTCATGCAAATTGCGCATAATGCACCGTCTTAGTTCTGCATTGGGATTCCACAACACAAACCAACTTTTTAGGAGGAATTATCATGTTATTGGAAGCAGTATATCACCGTCCGCGCTTGAATTGGTCCTATGCTTATGACCGCCAAACCATTCATCTTCGTCTACGTGCCAAAAAGGGAGATTTGACAGAGGTGTTCGCCTGGGCCGGCGATAAATATGCCTGGGATGCTACTAAAGAATTGATTCCGATGAAGCTTTTCACTTCGGATGCGATGTTTGATTATTGGGAGTGTGAGACGGTTCCCCTGTACCGCAGGCTGAAATACGGTTTCCTGCTGCAAAAAGGTCATGAGCGGATCTGGATGACGGAAAGCGACTTTCAGACAGAACGTCCGGCGAATCCGAACCGGCTGTTTGAATTTCCGTACATAAACCCTGTAGATGTGTTCGCACCGCCGGCATGGGTGAAGGACGCTGTCTTCTATCAGATCTTTCCGGAGCGCTTTGCGAACGGTGATCCCAGTCTGAATCCAGAGAATGTGCAGCCATGGGGCAGTACGCCTACACCGGAAAATTTCTTCGGCGGAGATCTTCAAGGAGTCATTGACCATCTGGATCATTTGACCGAGCTTGGCATTACCGGCATCTATTTCACTCCCATCTTCGCGGCGACTACCAACCATAAGTATGATACAGAGGACTATATGAAGGTTGATCCGCATTTCGGTGATGTGAAGACACTCAAAAAACTCGTCGATGCCTGCCATGAACGCGGCATTCGCGTGCTGCTGGACGCCGTGTTCAATCATTCAGGCAGAACCTTTGCCCCATTCGTTGATGTGCTGGAGAACGGAGAGAACTCCCGCTACAAGGACTGGTTCCATGTCCGCGAATTCCCGCTGCAGGTGGTGGACAACATCCCGAATTATGATTCCTTTGCCTTCGAACCGCTGATGCCAAAGCTGAATACAGAGAATCCTGAAGTTAAAGAATATTTGCTGAATGTAGCTGAATACTGGATTCGTGAGGTAGGCCTTGACGGCTGGCGTCTGGACGTTGCCAATGAGGTCGATCATGAATTCTGGCGCGACTTCCGCAAAGTAGTAAAACGCGCAAATCCCGAAGCTTATATTTTGGGTGAAATCTGGCATGAATCTGCCCCTTGGCTGGAAGGTGATAAATTCGATGCGGTAATGAACTATCCATTCACCGATGCCGTAATTGATTTCTTCGTCTCCGGCACGCTTGACGCCGAAGCTTTTGCCAATGCCATCGGCAAGCAGCTGTCGCGTTACCCGCTGCAGGCCAGTGAAGTGGCCTTCAATCTGCTGGACAGCCATGATACACCGCGCCTCTTGACCTTGGCCGGAGGAGACAAGAACAAGCTGAAACTGGCCACATTGTTCCAGTTCACCTTTATGGGCACGCCGTGCATCTACTACGGCGCTGAAATTGGCATGGATGGCGAAGGCGATCCGGGCTGCCGCAAATGCATGGAGTGGGATCCCGAGAAGCAGGACCGCGAGCTGTTCGGCTTTTTCCGCAAGCTGATTGAGATCCGCGGCAGCCATCCTGCACTCCGCACCGGCGCCCTCACCTTCCTGGAGGCGGCCCCGCAGGGCAGCAAGCTGGCTTATGAACGCAGTCTTGGCGATGATATTATCATCGTACTGATGAACACAGAAGGGACAGGCCAGACTTTCCACATTGGCGTAGAAGAACGTCAATGGGAGAACCTGTTCACTGGCGAATCCTTGCGCGCTGAGCGTGGCAAGCTGTCAATTAAGCTGCCAGCATACGGCTATACCGTCATTAAGGCGGTAGTATAACAAGCTCCATCAATTCAATCCAGACCTGATATCATTCATAAATAAAAAACGGCACTCTTCGCGATGAAGAGTGCCGTTTTCGTTATGTGGCTATTTATTTGCCAAGCAGATTGTAGATCACTTGTGCGCTTTCAGCGCGGGTCATCAGCTCTTTGGGAGCAAACTTATGATCGGCTTTTCCTTGCACTAACCCCAGCTCTGCAGCGGCATTTACATAAGAGCCCGCCCAGGCACTGATGCCGGAAGCATCTGCAAACCGGGTTGTCCCGGAGGCCACCTCAACCTTCTTACCTTGTTTGACTTCCAGCGCACGAATAACCATAACGGCCATTTCCTCGCGGCTGATGGCAGCATTTGGCGCAAAGCTCTCTTGGCTTCGTCCGGTCACAATTCCCCGGCTAACTGCTGTTGCCACGTACGAAGAGTACCAGGCATCAGGCTTCACATCAGCGAATGCAGCCTGACCTTCCACAGTCACACCAAGCGCACGAACCAGCAGTGCGGTAAATTCCGCGCGGCTGACATTGCTCTTTGGTTTGAATTCGGAAGAGGTAACACCCGTAACGATTTGTTTGGCGCTAAGCGATTTAATCGCCGCTGCCGCCCAATTGGCTGCCGGAACATCCTTAAATGTCTTGTCGAGCTCAAGTGCCGCATATTTGCTGAAATGCGTAACTTGTGCCGTAATGACATTCCCGTTCAAGGTTCCACCCGCATATGCCACACTTCCGCTATCGCCCAGAACATAGATACCGAGCAGATCTTTATCCGGATTGCCGGTAATTTTGAAAGCAAGCGTAACCGGCGCTTTAAAGGTCGTAACCGGAATACGGGTGCCGTCTTTTTTGACAATATGCAGTGTAAACTCATATACATCCGATGCAGCGGTCACTCTGGTATCCTGAAGCTTCAGCCCGGCCAGGAAGGTGTCTGCCGCATTGCCTTGAAGCGGACTGGTTGCGAACAGAATGTGCGCACCCTCCCCCTCAGTCCCGGACAAGCTTCCTAGAATCCCGCTCAGCACTGCACTAGGCAGGGTTACAGAAATGCCGCCCATATGAAGCACCAAATCATTTGTTCCGAGGACGCCCGCTGCCTGAATCGGTATGAGCACTGATTGCTTGCCTGCAGCAACCTGCACTTCCACCTTGCCATCCTTGCCGTTTTTCAAACTGTCTACCCCAATGCTTTGCGGATCTGCAGTTGTTGTTGGCGTTGGTGCTGGTGTCGGTGTCGGAGTGGGTACAGGTCCCGGCGTTCCATCAGATACCACCGCCAGAATAACGGTTCCTCCCTCATCTCTGCCCGGGAGCTCAAGCGTTACTTTCCGGTCGGATGATACGGCATAGGTTCTGCCGCTGTACTCATCTATTACAGAAGCAAATGCTGTGTACGGCACTGGAATACTTGCAGTTACAGCCTTCGTGCTGGTGTTGATGAGCGTCACAATATTTTGGGAACCGTACTGCTTGTCAAAAGCCAAATATCCTAGTTCATCCGAACCTGCCAGCTTCGTACGTGTACCCTTAGCATATACCGCAGAGTATTTGGCACGGATATTCAGCAGCTTCTGATAG
Organism: Paenibacillus sp. FSL M7-1046; assembly: GCF_038007405.1. Taxonomy (NCBI): domain Bacteria; kingdom Bacillati; phylum Bacillota; class Bacilli; order Caryophanales; family Paenibacillaceae; genus Paenibacillus; species Paenibacillus sp. FSL M7-1046. The sequence goes on from NZ_JBBOXB010000001.1 coordinate 16,761, forward strand.
TGGTCGTGAAGACCCTGCTCAGCAGTAAGCTGATCCCACGGCATATCCGAACGGTTTTCGCTGAATTCTCCCTTCGACATGTCTCCGGCATTTCTGCCTGAACGTCCGAGTTCTTCACCATAGTAAATAACTGGCTGTCCTTTAGCTGTAATCTGCAGAGCGGCAGCGATTTTCAGCTTGCCTTTGTCCCCGTCCACATAGTCAGACAGGAAGCCGTTCTCGTCATGGCTGCTCAAGAACTGAGCCATCATCCGGGTATTGTCAATCTTCGATTCACGGTCCTGAAGGTAAGCATCCACATCACTGATTTTGCCGTTCGTGAAATCTTTTGCCGCATTCTTGAAGCCGAAATCCAGCAAACCGTCCATTTGCCCGGTTTGCAGCATGCCGCCATCGCTGTCAATGGTGCCTCCGTAGTATTCACCGACCAGTTTGAAGTCGGGATCAATTGCTGTCAGCGCATTTTTGAATGCTTTCCATGTCGTATCTTCCACATGCTTAATGGTATCCACACGGAAATAGTCGATGGTATCGCCACGCGCTGTCCGTGCGTTGTCCAGCCAGCCCGTTTGCCACTCAATAATTTTCGCACGAACTGCAGGATCTTCCGTTTTGAAGTCCGGTAAGCCGGCAAGCTCTCCCTTGATCGGGTCAGTATCGGCCGATATACCGTCCGTACGGAGCATGCCCTCAAAGCGCGCTTTATCCTCTGCGGTAACGGCCGGATAGTTATCCTCTGCTTCCAAACCATAGCCTGCATGATTCAGCACAACGTCAACCATGATTTTGATACCCTTGTCATGTGCCTTCTCAATCAGTTCGCGGAAGGTCGCCATATCGCCAAGATGTTCATCCAGTTGGGTGAAATCCTTGGCCCAGTATCCATGGTAAGCATGCTGCGTACCGCCGAAATCAACCCCCTTATTGAAATCAATGTTGTCGACAATCGGCGAAATCCAGAGCGTGTTGATCCCCAGCTGTTGAAGGTAGTCCAGACTGTTGATCATCCCGCGGAAGTCTCCGCCGTGGTAGGCTTCAAGATGTGTTTTATCGACGTTCTCATTGTTGGTGAGGTCACCATCCTTGAAGCGGTCGGTCAGGGCAAAATAGATCCGTGCCTCATCCCAATCGAAATCCAGCTTGGCTCCCGTATAGGTTCTGGCTTTCACTTCAATGGAGGTGCTGCCTTTATGCGTATTTCCGTACTGGTCAATAAGCGTGACCGGAATGGTTTTGATGCCCGCGGCTACGGTATCCTTCACCGCAATGGTCTGTTTCATGAGCCCGGTATCGAGCTTCACTTCGCTTGGACCCCCAATGGCAGTCAGATCCATGAATCCATGCGTATAGGTTACAGCTTCTTCGGAGGCTGCACTGACAGTCACAATGGCATTTTCACTCGATGTGACAGCTTCCGGTTGAACTTTTGCACTGACTGTAACGTCTGGACGATGATATACGGCAACCGATTCACCGTTCACCGTATTTTTCGGATCGGTGAGTTCTTCAGTAACTCCATCCTTAGTGATCAGGAAGGTATACTTATACGTTCCTTCTTCCACACCAGTCAGTTGATAACTGAACCACTCACTCGACGGATCATACACCATCGGGTATTCTTTGCCGTTTACTTTCACTTTGACCTCGCTGATAGATTCCATGTTGCCGCTGCGGAAAAGCTCGTCATCACGGTACTTGAAGGTAATCGTTCCGTCCTTCATGACCGGACCGCTAATAACCGGCTTGATGTCAAGCTCCTTCACCATACTGGTCACAATGACCTTGGTGAAATTTTCACCCGGGGTAAGCGGAATAACACGGTCATCCGGGTAGTCTTGTTTGCCCGTATTCCAGTCCGTTCCTTTGCGCAGTACGAAACCCACGCTTGTGGCATTTGGCGCCACCTCAATCAGAACACTGGCTTTACCATCCTTAAACGTTGTGAAATCAATTTGATCATTTATAACTCCAGTGTTCCATATCCAGAGATTCCAATCCGTATAATCCTTGTCGTCACGGACATAGGTCAATTGGACATAACGTTTGCTATCCACCGGCTCTTTCGTTACCTTCACGGTTACCTTCGTTGTTTTTCCGCCATAGGTAATGGTAAGGTTGGCTGTTCCAGCCTTGAGCCCCTTTACGAGACCTTTGCTTGTAACGGCAGCCACTTCCGGTTTATCGGAAATATAGGTGGCAGTATTCGTAACCGACCGTTTGCTGCCGTCATCATATTTAGCATATACAACCGATTGATGTGTGCTGCCAATTTGCAGTGAGTAGCTGCTGCTGTCCGTTTCCAGAGAACTCAGCACAGCTGCTGCGGCATCCATCTTGATAATTACAGCAGTCAACGGCTGCAGTTCAATGGACGTAGCCGTTAATGCAAAACCGGACTGGGCTGCAGCAGGGATAACTTCAGTACCCGCTTCGTCATCATCGGCCAGTACGCTGCCGCCTGTTAAATCCTCGGAAAGTGTCAGCGTTCGGGATACATTGTCGCCATTCATGAACACATAATAGATGCCGGTGCCATCAGTGGCCTTGTTCTTGTACCCGATCACAAGACCGGTCTCCTTCATTTCCGGCGCCGGAATCAGGCTGACATTAGAATCCACCAGACTCATGTCGCCCAGACGGAATGCATCTGTAGACTTTCTCAGCTTAATGAGGCCTGAGGTATAATCTTTGGTCATGTTCTGCACCGGGAAGTTCACTTCATCGGTTACCTTGGACCAATCGAACATGTTGACCGCATCCGATGAATCATAGGAATCATGAATGAAATACCCGAATGAATTATTGTTTGCGTCCTTTAGCTCTGTAGCTTTTTGCTCAGGAATAGTATCTGCCTTCCACTGCTTGGTGCGTCCATACTCCTGGCCTGCCTGCAGGAAGGAGGTACCCTGGGAAGTGAATATCAGCATGTTACCGAGCCTGATCCGCTTCTGTATTTCCAGCTCGTTCCCGGGAATTGCCGGATCTTTCTTGATGGACTGCGCAATTACATCATGCAGTGTCAGATTGTCATGGGCTTCAATGTACGGCACGATATCCCCCGGATCATCCGCCGGGATATTGGACGGCTGGCCTTTAATATTGTCCAGTATCGTCTCAATGGAACGTGCCCCGCCCGTAATAAACCTCGGTTCACCTTCCGAACCATAACCTGATTTCAATTCATTGCGGAATTCATCGGAGAATACGCCGACACTATCCGTCTTATTCATCCAATCCTGATCCGCGCCTTTACCTGCAAGAGAAGGATCGGAAGCAGCTCCGCCGAACGTTTTCCAGCCCTCGCCGATGAACAGCGCCTGCGGGTTAATGGCTGCTGCGGCATCATAGGCAGCCTGCACAGCATCTGCCGTGGCATCTCCCATCATGTCCCAGCGCATGCCGTCGATTTTGTATTCACTGAACCAGTACTTGACGGAATCCACCATCAGCTTCTCCGCCATCTTATGGTTTGTCGCCAGGTTGTTGCCGAAACCGCCGATAAAGTTGCCGTTTGCATCCTGGAACGCATAATAATTAGGCACGATATCGTTCAAGAATTCCTTCTTCGCCATATGGGTATAGACAACATCCAGAACGACGCCCATCCCGGCCTCATGCACTGCGTCGATAAGCCCTTTAAGCTCCTTGATCCGCAGTTCTGGATCGGCAGGATTCTGTGAATATGCGCCATCCGGGGAGAAGTAGCTATGCGGATCATATCCCCAGTTGTACTGATTATTTTGCGCTGAATATTCACTTTCTCTTTGTCCCATCTTCGTCTCGTCGCCGTTATACCATGCCATTACAGGCATCAGCTGAATATGGGTTACGCCCAAAGATTTAATATAATCCAGCTTCTTCTCAAAAGCGGCATAGGTGCCCCAGCGTTCGCCGCCCAGACTGCTTTCGATTGAAATATCCGACGTGAAATCACGGACATGGACTTCATAGATGACGGCATCCTCGCGTTGTTCATAACCGGCGATATCTGCCTCATGGAAGTTAGCCGGATTGGTCCGGCTCAGGTCAACGATGGCCGCTTTACCCACTGTATCTCCGCCAGCGCCCGCAGCACCTGTGGTATCCACAGTGAACACAGCCATGGACTTGGCGTACGGATCAAGCACCTGCTTCATAACCCCGTCATTGGTAACTTCATATTGATAATAGTATCCGCTTACATCTGACTCCCCGGGAGCGCCTGTTAAATCAGATGCCTTCAGCTTCGCAGACCAAACGCCTTGTTCGCCCTTAGTCAGACTGATATGGCCGACAAGCTTAGTTGCATCACTCTTATCGTACACATTTGCCACAACAGAACTGGCCACAGGAGCCCATAACTTGAGCGTGGCCGATTTCTCAGCCGCATTATATTCAGCCCCAAGGTCGTCCCCTGTATAATTGTACATTTCATCGATCATTCTCCAGCCGCCGGAAGCAGACACCGTTTTACCGGAAAAAGATACACTCAGCGGCGTTTTACCCAGGTCAAAAGCTGCTGTATCCACCTCAATGGAAGTCGGGCTCTTAATGGTTACTGCATTTACCGGGACAGCTGTACCTTCTTTGTCCTTGACGGTAATTCCAGCTTTTAATGCAGCAGCATCTAAACCGTCGGTTAAGGTGAAGCCCAGAAGGATTTTGCTGGTCGATAGTACTTCAGCCGACACGAGTCCTACCGGTTGTTCCCCGAACGGAGAAACATAGACATTGTTATCCCCTTCTTTTACCCACAGCTGATTGTAACGGTCCAGCAGGCTGAAAGCTTTATCGCCGCCGTCCTTGTCCTCGTTTGTCGGGTTAACGATAAGGAAGCCAATTTTCTTGGCATTTTCTTTCAGCGGAATATCGATATACGCACCGAAGCGGTCCACATTCTCAGGGAGAAACGGAGCAGCATCCGACGGCCAGTTAACCGGTGCTGTTGCGACATCATCCCACAGCCATAAACCGTACTGGCTTTGATGATTGTCGCCTCTCATGTAATGAATCCGGACGGTATTCGCAGGAATTACTGCCGGCTCATACGGCGTCACCTGATCCGAACCTTCCTTGATCCAGATTTCATTCGCTTGCGGAGTATTGATTGTGAACAGCTTGTCGCCGCCGTCTTTGGCCTGATTGTTGCGGTTGACGACTAAGAAGGAGACTTTTTTGGCTCCTGCCTTAAGCGGCACGTCAGTATACGCCCCATAAGAATCAGTTTGACCTTCAGGGAATGGTGTGGCACCCGCAGGCCACCCGGAGGAAGGTGCAGCTACATCATCCCAGAGCCATAAACCCTGATCCGTATAATCACCGGCTGTACGTTGGTAGTGAACCCGCATATGCCCATCGGGTACAGGGGCATTGTTACCCGGAACAACCGGAGCCGTAAATTTGGCACTGACAGCATGATCCGCCGCGTTGTATTTGAAGGTGACCGGCAGATCCGCTGGCAGATTCAAGGCCTGTTCATGCTCAGGATAAGACTTATCCTCCTGCGGGGTTGCTCCCGGCACAAAGACGCTGTACGAATAGTCGCCTTTAGGAAGATCAGCCGTCCGCTCATATACATTATCAAAGTTCGGATCGGACAATGTCGTCTTCGCGTCGGCTGGCGAGGAATCGCCCGCATCGCCAAGCTCACTTTGCAGAGTACCCACCAGCCGCGGCAGTCTGTTGTCTGCTATTGGCGAGTAATACGTCGAGTCGGCAATTTTTTGGGTAATCTCGTTGAAATAGAAGGTAACCGTTGTTTCAGCAGCCAATGTAATCACGATGTTGCCGCCGTCATCGGTTCCTTCAGTATGGGTATAACTGCTGTATCCATAGCTTTCGTCCCAGGTGCCGTTAAGGGCTACCTTGTACTTATAGGTCCCTGCCGGCAGCGTGCCTGTAAAGACATAAGTACCATTGTTTGTGTAGGTCATCTGAGTGACTGTTGCATCTGGTGACCAGTCTTCCACTTGCCCTGAACCAGCAGACAATTCTGACTGGAGGTCGCCTACAAGCACAACTTTGGATGTGGCTGCATCCACTTTTGCCGTGTACCCTGTAAAGTAAGAGCACACAAGAATAAGGATCATACTGATGGCAAAAGCCTTTTTACCCCATAAAGCCAATTTCATTCCTTCAATCCCCCCATATTTGCATTCGATTCCTGAACAGAGATAACACTGATTTCTTATTCCTTGATCCAACATTTCATGCTTCTAAAGCCTGATGGAATGACACCCCCTTATAGATTTCAATTTTGAATTCATTGCGCAAACGTTTGCAAAAATAACAAACCTACACATTCACTGCAAACTTTATTTTGTGCAGCAGACATGTTGCACAAAATAAGCGCTTGTAAGCGCTTTTATACCTTGTTTAACATACTAATCTTAGTCTCAACTTGTTGTCAACCAAAAAAATAAATTGCTAAATCACCCGTCAGCCGGGACAGAAAGTTCATACTAATAGGCCTGCAGTAATGCCATTTATTGCACAGATTTGCATCATCAATAATAGAATAAACATATGTAGCGTAAGACTTTTAAAGAAAAACCGTTTGCGCATTGTATGACTTTACATTTCAGCTTACCCGGCAGCATTTTTACATCATATACAAATATTTTTTATATTTTTCCATTTCATTTGTGGAAATGTGCAAATTTAAAGCGAAGGTTCTAGCCCTTATTCCCAAATCGGCTCTAAAGGGCTTTTAGAAAGACTTTGTCTATTTACAATTTACAGCACTTCGATTAATATTACTTTGTAAAGCAAACGGTTCCATGAGGAGGTTTCTATGACAGTTACCATCAAGGACGTGGCTAAGAAAGCGGGAGTTTCTCCCTCCACTGTATCCCGGGTGTTGTCAGGTCATCCCAGAATCAGCCTAGAAACTTCCCGCAAGGTCAAAGTGATTATGGAGGAAATGGGCTACACTCCGAATATGATGGCTAAAAGCCTCGTTTCGAAGACCACTAACAGCATTTGCATCATCTTACCGAAACCGGCTGAGGAGCTGTTCTCCAATCTGTTTTTTATGGAATTAATCAGAGGGATTGTGACTCAATCGAGCCGATCCGGTTATGATGTGTTGATTAGCTCCGGAGCAAACGAAAAGGAAGAGCTTGAGGCTGTTTCCCGCCTATTGAAGGGCCGCCGTGTTGATGGCGTTATTCTGCTGTATTCACGCAAAGATGATGCGGTTATTGATTTTCTGGAATCAGGCGGCTACCCCTTCGTGCTTGTTGGGCGAAGCGACCGCTATGAGGATATTTTATCCGTGGATAATGATAATGTCATGGCCGCTTACGACGCTACAAACCACCTAATCTCCATGGGACATGAACGCATTGGTTTTGTCAGCGGACCGCCTAACCTCATCGTTTCACGCGACCGCCTCGAAGGATACCGCAAAGCCATGCTGAACAGTGGCCTGGAGATGCGTACAGAGTGGATTGTAGAGGGCGAGTTTCTGCAGGACAGCGGATATAGGGCGATGTCATTTTTCATGAATCTCCCGAACCGTCCAACAGCACTTGTTGCAGTGGACGATATGGTCTCTTTCGGAGTATTGCGCGGACTGAATGAACTGAAATACAAGGTTCCGGAAGATTTGGCGATTGTCAGCTTTAACAACATCCCACTATCGGAACTGTCCAGCCCGCCGATCAGCAGCATCGACATCGGAATTTATCATCTTGGCTATACGGCCTCCCAAGTGCTGATCCAAAGCATCAAGAAGCCGGGTATTCAGGCAGGATATACGAACCGTTTTGTCATTCCCCACCGCTTGATCGTTAGAGAGTCATCTATGTATGCTCCAGGGAAGAAATGATCAGGTCACAAGAATAAATGAAGCGAAAGTGCTTCATTTATTTTTTCGAACTTTGTTCAAACGTTTGCGCTACTTATAAACCGCAATATATCCGTCAAAATAGCTAGTCGATTCAAGGAAGCTATGCTTACAAAACTTTTAGGAGGATCAACATGTCAGAAATTAAAGCCTGCCTGTTCGATTTGGACGGTGTGATCGTCGACACTGCCAAATATCATTTTATCGCCTGGAGAGAACTCGCGGAAACCCTTGGGTTTGAATTCACCGAACAGGATAACGAACGCCTTAAGGGTGTCAGCCGCGCCGCTTCACTGGATATTCTGCTGGAAATCGGCGGACTTTCACTGGACGAGGCGGAAAAAGCCCGGCTGGCCGAGCAAAAAAACAACCGCTATGTCGAATACATCGCCAAGATGGACAGCTCGGAGATTCTGCCTGGTGCCCTGGACTTTCTGAAGAAATGCCGGGAATCCGGCATCAAAGTCGCCCTTGGCTCCGCCAGCAAAAACGCGATGACCATCTTGAATAACACCGGTCTGACACCGTATTTCGATGCGATCATCGACGGCACACATACCAGCGCGGCCAAACCTGATCCTGAAGTGTTCCTGCTGGGGGCCCAGGCACTCGCCGTATCCCCTGAGCACTGCGTGGTCTTTGAGGACGCCGAGGCCGGAATCCTCGCTGCCACCCGCGCCGGTATGCGCAGCGTAGGCATCGGTTCTCCTGCAACACTGGGGGCAGCGAACATCGTTGTGCCTTCTCTCCAGCAGATCAGCGTTACGGAATTGCGGGAATCTTTTGCAACGGTTTGACGAACATTAACATCTATCAGCAACCCTGTGAATTGTCTTTTGCCCTACTCTATTTACCTGAACTATATGTGAGAACAAAGTTACGCTGAGCAGCAGTGAAGGCGGACGGACCTTCGAAGAAGACCCTGCGTTCGTCTTTGTCCCCGGATGCTTGCCCAATACCCCCATTTCCGAGCATCCGGGGACAACAGCGATCGTAACATCCATTCGCCCGAGGGGCAGCCAGCACGTAACCTGAATAGTCGAACTCATAGTTCCATTTATATCATCCCCACCTAAAAAGGAGCCGGTAATAATGAAGCAATATTTAAAAATTGATGAATGGTCAATCATTGAAGAATCCTTCGATCCCCAGACCCAAGAAATTTCTGAGAGCGTATTTAGCATCGGAAACGGATATATGGGCGGAAGAGCCAACTTTGAAGAGAAATACAGCGGACACAGCCTGCAAGGCAGCTACATGGCCGGTGTGTATTATCCGGACAAAACCCGGGTCGGCTGGTGGAAAAACGGCTATCCGGAGTATTTTGCCAAAGTGCTGAACAGCACCAACTGGATTGGCATTAACATCGACATCGACGGCACACCGCTGGATTTGGCTACCTGCACCGTTACTGAGTTCCGCCGGGTGCTCAACATGAAGGAAGGCACACTTTCCCGCAGCTTCACCGCCACTCTTGAGGACGGCAAGGAAGTTAAGGTGGAAAGTATCCGCATCGTCAGCATGGCCCGCCGTGAGATCGGCGCGATCCGCTATTCGATCATTCCGGTGAATTTTACCGGAAAGCTTACCGTTACGCCTTACCTTGACGGCGACATCAAGAACAAGGATGCCAACTATGACGAGAAATTCTGGAACGAAGTGGAGAAGAAAGGCGAGCCGGACGGCGGATACCTCACCCTGAAGACGAAAAAACTTGATTTTCACGTCACCTCGGCATTTGTCTTTGATATTCTGGTCAATGGCGAAAAGCTTACTGCAGAAGCTGAAGTCACCGAGCAGGAGAAATATGTGGGCAGTACGGTAACTATCCCCGTGCAAACCGGCGATCAGGTTGTCATCTATAAATATGCTGCCAATGTCACTTCCCGCAATTACGGCCTGGGACAGCTGGTTGATGCTGCGCAGACGGCACTGCAAAGCGCCCAGGAAGCCGGATTCGTTGCACTTTTGACCGAACAGGCTACTGCGTGGGGAGATAAATGGAAGGAAAGCGACATTATCATTGAAGGTGATGTGTCGGCACAACAGGCGATCCGTTTTAACATTTTCCAGCTTAACCAGACCTACACCGGTGAAGATGACCGTCTGAACATCGGACCCAAAGGCTTTACCGGGGAAAAATACGGCGGCAGCACCTATTGGGATACAGAAGCTTACTGTGTGCCGTTCTACTTAAGTACAGCGGATTCTTCAATCTCCCGCAACCTGCTGATTTACCGTTACAAACATCTGGAAAAAGCCAAAGAAAATGCGCTTAAGCTTGGTTATAAAAAAGGTGCACTGTACCCGATGGTGACGATGAACGGTGAAGAATGCCACAATGAGTGGGAAATCACGTTCGAAGAAATTCACCGTAACGGCGCGATTGCCTATGCGATTTACAACTACGTTAATTACACCGGGGACAAAGCTTATCTCGGCCAATATGGTCTTGAAGTGCTTGTGGAAATCTCCCGCTTCTGGGAAGAACGCGTTCACTACGTGGCGCACAAGGACAAATATGTGATGCTCGGCGTAACCGGACCTAATGAATACGAGAATAACGTCAACAACAACTGGTATACAAACCGGATTGCTGCCTGGACGATGGAATACACGCTGGAAGCATTGGCATATCTGCAGGAGAACGAGGCTTCCCGGTATGCAGAGCTTGCCGATAAGCTGGGGCTTCTGGACAGCGAAACCACACAATGGAATGAAATCATCGCCAAAATGTACTATCCGGCCGATGAAGAACGCGGCATCTTCCTGCAGCAGGACGGCTTCCTCGATAAAGAGATCATTCAGGTGAAGGATGTTCTGCCAGAGAATCTGCCGCTGAATCAAAAATGGTCCTGGGACCGCATTCTGCGTTCCTGCTTCATTAAACAGGCCGATGTGCTGCAAGGTTTATATTTCCTTGGCGACCGTTACGATCTGGACACCAAGAAACGGAATTTCGACTTCTACGAGCCGATTACCGTGCATGAATCCTCCCTCTCCCCATGTATCCATGCGATTCTTGCCTGCGAGCTGGGGTATAAGGATAAGGCTTATGAAATGTACCTGCGGACTTCGAGACTGGATCTCGACAATTACAACAATGACACGGAAGACGGCTGCCATACTACAAGCATGGCGGGAACCTGGATGTCGATTGTACACGGCTTCGGCGGACTGCGCGTTCAGGAAGACCGCTTGATCCTTAAGCCTTCCAACCCGGGACACTGGACTTCGTATTCCTTCAAGATCATGTTCCGCGGTTCGCGGCTTAAAGTCATTGTTACCGATGTACAGGTTACGGTTGTCAATGAAACCGATATTCCGGCGTCCATCACGATTCACGGCAAGGAGTATACTGTGAACGGACTCAGCAGCGTCACTGCTGAAGGCTCCACCGTCACGGCATAATTCCTATAACCGGCCCCGGAGGCTTCAATCTCCTTCGGGGTTGTTTTTATAGGTTAAACTCAAAAATCTGCAGAATGGGCTTACGCCGTATCTCCGGGGAATGTTTGGACTTCCGGCCGCTGTTATGTTTGGATTTCTTGATGCTGCCCACTAAGATCTTTTTAAGTTCATCCTATATCTTTTATTATTCATTATGGTTTCATTATAAAATCACTCAAAGGAGTCGTTTAAAATGAAAAAAGCCTTTTGGAAAGAAGCCGTAGTCTATCAAATCTACCCTCGCAGCTTCCAGGACAGCAACGGAGACGGAATCGGGGATCTGCAAGGGATTATCTCCCGCCTCGATTATTTGCAGAAGCTCGGCGTCGATGTTGTCTGGCTGTCCCCGGTCTATAAATCCCCCAACGACGACAATGGTTATGACATTAGCGATTACGAGGATATTATGGATGAGTTCGGCACTTTGAAGGACTGGGAGGAGCTTCTGGCCGGACTTCATGAACGCGGCATCAAGCTGATGATGGACCTTGTGATCAACCATTCCTCAGATGAACACGCATGGTTTGCCGAATCCCGTTCCTCCCTGGACAACCCTTACCGCGATTATTATATTTGGCGGCCCGGCGGACCAAACGGCGAACGGCCCAACAATTGGAGCTCCGTCTTCAGCGGTCCGGCCTGGGAGCTGGATGAAGCTACCGGAGAATATTATCTTCATCTGTTCTCCCGCAAGCAGCCGGATCTCAACTGGGAGAATCCGCAGCTTCGCGAAGCCCTCTACAAAATGATCGCGTTCTGGCTCGACAAAGGTGTCGATGGCTTACGGATGGACGTCATTAATATGATCTCCAAGGTGGAAGGCCTTCCTTCCGCTCACAGAGAGGGTCTGGCTCCGGGAGAGCTGGCCGGTGGCGGCGAATATTTTATGAACGGCCCGCGGGTCCATGAATATTTGCAAGAAATGAACCGTGAGGTTCTCTCCAAATATGAGGTGATGACGGTTGGCGAAACTCCAGGGGCCAGTGTAGAGGATGCAATTCTGTACACTGCCGAAGACCGGCAGGAGCTGCAGATGGTGTTCCAATTTGAACATATGGATGTGGACTCCGGGCCCGGCGGCAAATGGGATGTCACCCCTTGGAGCCTCAAAGGCTTGCGCGACATTCTGCATAAATGGCAGGTTGGCTTAGCCGAACGCGGCTGGAACAGCCTGTACCTGAATAATCATGACCAGCCGCGGATGGTCTCCCGGTTCGGCAATGATGGTGAATACCGTGTTCTGTCGGCCAAAATGCTGGCTACACTGCTGCATACGCTGAAAGGCACCCCCTACATCTATCAAGGCGAAGAAATCGGCATGACGAATGTGAAATTCCCTGTGCTGGAAGATTATAAGGATATCGAGATCCTGAATATGTACCGGGAAAGGGTCACGGAAGGCGGCGCGGAGCATGAGACGATCCTACAGGCTATCCACACGAAAGGCCGGGACAATGCCCGCACTCCGATGCAGTGGGATGCCTCCGCAAATGCAGGTTTCACTCAGGGCGCGCCATGGCTGAAGCTTAACCCGAACTACCAAGATATCAATGTAGAGCAGGCACTGGCTGATCCGGATTCCGTGTTTTATTATTACCAGAAGCTGATTAGCTTGCGTAAAGAACATCAGATTATGGCTTACGGCGAATATAAGCTGCTGCTGACGGAGCATGAATACATTTATGCCTATACCCGGACGTTAGACGATGAACAGTGGCTTATTCTGCTGAATTTCAGCGCTGACCCGCAGCCGGTTGATCTTCCTGCTGAGCTGGCGGCTGTAACCAGCATCATTATCGGCAACTATCCGGGAGAGCCGGATGCTGCCAGCCTTGCAACCTTGCGGCCTTATGAAGCCCGGGTCTATCAAATTCGTCTATAGCATACACCCGATTTGTGTTAACCTGTCATTAATGAGCAGAGAATAACAGGCTTGATTGACTGGCTCATGATAGTATAAATGCAAAAGGGAGATGGCAAACGTGGAATGGCTGATCCGAATGAAAAATGCCTTGGATTATATGGAGAGCAAAATGACCGAACCCCTGCGCATAGAAGAAGTGGCTAAGGTGGCTCATGTCTCCCCTTTTCATTTCCAGCGCATGTTCGGCATGCTGACAGGGGTAACGGTGGCAGACTATATCCGCAAGCGCAGATTGACTTTGGCCGCCCAGGAGCTGGCCATTTCCAAAATCAAGGTGCTGGATGTAGCGCTGAAATATGGATATGACTCCCCGGAAGCCTTCGCCAAAGCGTTCCGCAAAGCGCATGGACTGACCCCCTCCGCCGCGCGTGAACCGGGTGTACAGCTCAAAGCATTCCCCCGCCTCTCCTTCCATCTATCATTGAAGGGAGATCAGGAAATGGAATACAGAATCGTGGAGAAAGACGCATTTACCGTCATCGGCAAATCAATGGAGGTTACGACCAGGGAAGGAGAGAATTTCCGCAGAATCCCTGAGTTTTGGAATGAATGCAATGCAGACGGCACTTCGGATAAGCTGATTGAAATCGGCACAGGCAAAGATTGGCTTGGCATCTGTATGAGTATGGACATGGAGAAAGAGCTGCTATCCTACTGGATCGGAGTGGAAGGGACGCCGGATACGGATCCCCAAGGCTATGAAACCGCGGTGGTTCCAGCCGCAAGCTGGGCCGTATTCACCTCAGTCGGCCCCATGCCGCATGCGATTCAAAATGTGTGGCAGCGGATTTTCCAGGAGTGGTTCCCGGGTACCGGCTATGAGCATGCAGGTGGTCCGGAATTCGAGCTTTATCCACCAGGCGACCCGGGTGCAGAGGATTATGTCTGTGAAGTGTGGATTCCGGTGATGAAGAAATAAGCAACTGGGCTACCCGATTAGGGTAGTCCTTTTTGTTTAAACCTTGCCGGAAGCAGCCGTGTAAAGAGATTGGCATATTTTCCAGCTCCTTCTCTATTAATTTTCATTTTGAGAATTGGCAATAGCTTGGTATAATAAACAGATTATATGGCTTATTCTATTATGTCATATTGTCATCCGAGATTCGGTGAAGGAGAATTTCATGTCTATCGTAAAAATCTTTTCAGACAGCACTTCCGATTTGCCGCAAGGCTGGAAGGAAACGTATGATATTGGCATCGTCCCGCTGTATGTAGTATTTCAAGACGGTACCTACAAGGATGGTGTAGACATTACACCTGAGGAAGTGTATCGTCGTGTCGCCGCAAATGGAGCACTGCCGAAGACCGCTGCACCTTCGCCCGCCGACTTCATGGCCGCTTTTGGGCCAGTCATCAGCAGCGGAGGAGACGTCGTCTATATCAGTCTTTCCTCTTCTTTATCCTCTACATATCAGAATGCCCTGCTGGCTGCAGGGGAGTTTCCTGAAGGACGCGTACAAGTGGTTGATTCCCAGACGTTATGCGGAGGGATTGCGCTCCTAGTGATGAAAGCGGTTCGCGCCGCAGCCAAAGGCCACAGCAGCAGGGAAATTGCCGCTATGCTGAAGCAATGCCGCGACCGAGTGGAGACAGAATTTGTTGTGGATACACTGGATTACTTATATATGGGTGGACGTTGTTCAGGTATGCAGAATTTTATCGGCAGCCTGTTGAAGATCCGGCCTGTGCTGCGGCTGATTGACGGTGCGATTGTACCGGTGAGCAAAGTTCGCGGCAAGAAAGAGAAAGCTGTGGAACAAATGCTCCAGCATGCCCTTGCCAATGCCGGGGAAATGGATAAGGAGCTGCTCATCGTAGCCCACACACTGGGTGAAGAGGATGCCAACTTTTTGGTGGCGGCGCTGCGTGAACAGACCGATGTTGAAGAGATTGCCGTCATTCATGCCGGCTGTGTCATTGGCAGCCACTGCGGACCCGCTACAGTAGGCCTCATGTATATGCACTAACTGTTGAACAGCCAAGTGGAAACGGCTTCGCCGTCCTCAAAAGGACGGTATCCGTTTCAGCGGGAAATAGAAGGATAATTTATAGCGCGAAGCATATAACTTCTTATATTTTCAAAAAAACCAGCAATGCCCCGATAACCGGAGCTTGCTGGTTTTTGTTATGTCTGTGTTTAATCCAGTTCGAACATTCAATACAAAGAAGGCTTGTTCACAGGTAGGGCGTGATTCCCGCTTCTGCTTCTGATTCAGCTTCTTCATGGACGAATGGCAGCATAAAGCGGAAGGTCGAGCCCCGTTCTTCTTCACTCTCCACAAAAATCGTTCCGCCCATCAGCTCGACGAGCTGCTTGCAGATGGCCAGTCCCAGTCCCGTTCCGCCATATTTGCGGTTAATGAACGGATGCAGCTGCGAGAAGGATTGAAAGAGCAGATTCAGCTTGCTGTCGGCAATTCCCACTCCTGTATCACGGACAGAAAATTCCAGCAGGTATTCCGGTGAACCCGGTAGCGGAATATTCTTCACCGACAAGGTTACGCTCCCACTTTCCGTGAATTTGAGCGCATTACCGACCAAATTGACGATGATTTGGCGCAGGCGGCTGGGATCGGTCTTCACTATGGCCGGAACGCTTGTATCCGCCCACCAGCGCAGCGCCAGATTTTTCTCTTCAGCTTTGGGGGTGAATAAATCTATAATGTTCTCCAGCATTTCGCGCAGATCAAATTTCTCCGACAGCAGCGGCATTTTGCCGGCTTCCATTTTACTGAAATCGAGAATGTCATTTAGAATTTGCAGCAGACTGCAGCTGCTGCTGCGCAGAATCTCGGCGTAGCCGCGCTGCTCCTCTTCCAGCTCTGTTTCCAGCAGCAGATCGGCCATGCCGATCATTCCGTTCATCGGGGTACGGATCTCATGGCTCATCATCGCCAGGAAATCGGACTTAGCCTGAGCCGCCTGCTCTGCTGATTCCTTGGCCCGGAGAATCTCCCGTTCATTGGTAATATCACTGAAAGAGCCCACTACACCGCAGATGATTCCTTTATGCAGAAGCGGTGCAATCCGGTAGCTGACAAAAAAGCTGGTGCCATCCTTCCGCCAGAAGATTTCATCCCCTCTACTGCGGGTGACACCATCCTGCAGGGTCTGCCAGATCGGACATTCATGCTGCTGGTACCTTGACCCGTCTCCACGGATGTGATGGATCACATCCATCAACGGAAGCCCCCTCAGCTCGTAGGGCTCATAACCCAGCATTTCTGCTCCCTCACGGTTGATAAAGAAGGTCCGGCCCAACGTGTCGAGCCCGAAGATTCCGGCTGCAATAGAATTGAATATCAGGCTAAGATGCCTGTCCTCTGACATCTCCAGCACCAGCTCTGCCTTCTGCTGCTCCTCTACCATAGCCAGTTCTATAAGCTCCTCTTCACGCCCCGGTGTCCGCTCATCCGTCCATTCCATGGGAGAAACTTCCCCGGTCAGGAGCCTGCCGAACCATTCCTGAAGCAGAAGAGGAAGAACACGGCTCTGGTCATATCGGATAATGGCGAATACGCCTGCGATCCCTTCTTCAGCTTTTACCGGCACATACGTAACCGCAGCCGGGCTGCTTCCGCGGCTCTCATCCGCCTCCAGTTCAAAGCCGGAGCCGATACCTCCGAGCGCTGCAGCAAAATGTTCTTCTCCGGGAGGTTCTGGCCGCAAACCAGACGATGGCTCATGAAGTTCCGGATCTGCGCCAGCGGCAACTTCAAAAGCACGGTTGCTGTCCACATAATATCCCTGCCTGTCCAGCACAATAATCAGGTCGGGGTGATGATCGTATAACGCTTTATAAGCACCTTCTTCCGAAAGCACCCGATCCAGAATAAAAGACCATTGTTTAGTCATAGCCCACCTCCTCTGCTGCTTCAATCCTGTATCTTCATCTATTCATTAACTGCGGATAAACTGTAGCCATAACTTCAATCTGTACTCCGCTCGAAAATTGCTGAATTAAGAACTATTATAGCAAAAAAACCGCAGTTGGTCGCCATCAAAACATTGATGCCAAACGGTTTTGCAGCAAAAAAGTCCCTCCGGCAGATAAGCAAGAACGGTTGAACCATCCTTAACCTCATCGCAGAGGAACTTAGGAAATGAAAACACTCAAAGCTGTACTTCCGGTTACCTTCAGGCAATATCCTTCTGTTCAATATTCCGGATCGACAGGTAAGCAATGGCTACGCCAAGCAGACTGAGGAAGATGGAGAACCCTACCAGATTACCCGGCTGGAAATTACCAAAATCGGAGGCACTCACGCTGACAAGCAACACTGCAGTAACTATGGTGGCTGGTACGGATTTCTTGCGCATTCCGATATATAAAGGAATTAGTCCAATCCCTGCCGCATATGCCGCATCTGCACCTATCCGGATCATCTCTCCAGGAATCACAGCCAAATCCAGCTGTCCCGGAATCGCATGGGTGAAAGAGTTAAGTCCGATCAGAAGAGCGCTAATCAGAACATCCGTTACAAAAATACTGATCAGTGTAAAGAGGAAAACGATGATAATTTTGGCACCTAAGAGCTTTTTACGGGAGATAGGGTACATAAAGAGCAAAGTAATGGTATTGTTCTTATACTCATCAATAACCAGCTTGCTCAGTACAACCGAAGCAAACACCACAAAGGTCGCCTTGACCAAAACATACAGGCCGGAGAACATCTCTGCATAAGTCTTGAATTCCCCGCTGCCGCTGCCTTCAGAATCAACGTAAGTAAGCAGCAGCATAAAGGCAAAAATTGCGAGGTTGGCGATGGCAACGCCTTTGAGCATGCCTGCCAGTTTGTTTTTACGGATTTCCAGTTGTATCAGCTTAAGCAATGCCCTCACCCCCCATCAGTTCCACAAAATGATCTTCCAGCGAATGATTCTTTTTACTCAGGCTTTCCAGCTCCACACCCGCTTCTACTAGTGCTTTATTCAGTTCAAGCTGCTGTATGGCATCGTAAATGCGGATCGTCCGCGGGTCGAGCACCTTGAAGTTGGTGAGGCCCAGCTTGTGCTCCAGAACATACACCGCTTTGCTACTCTCTCCGGTAATCAGTTCGATGTATTGCGTGTTCAGGCTGCGTATCGTATCCATCGCCACTTCCTCCAGCAGAATTCCGTCACGGATCATGCCGATGGTGTCGGCGACCTGTTCAACTTCACCCAGAATATGGCTGGAGATCAGCAGTGTCATTCCGTACTCACGGCTCAGCATGCGGAACACCTCACGCAGCTCCTTGATGCCCATGGGGTCCAGCCCGTTGATCGGCTCATCCAGAATGAGCAGCTCCGGTTTCGTCATGACTGCCCGGGCAATGCCCAGCCGCTGTTTCATCCCCAGGGAAAACTGCTTGACCGGCTTTTTGTCCACACCCTTCAGCTTCACCAGCTCCAGCGCTTCTTCCATGGCCTTGGCATCGTAGTAACCCATATACTCCCCGTGCAGCTGGAGATTTTCTCTTGCCGTCAGCTTGTCGTAGAATACCGGATATTCAATAATGCAGCCCATACGTTTCAGCATTTCATAGGAACGGTTTGTCATGAACTCGCCAAAAAATTCAATCTCCCCCGCCGTCGGCTTCACCAGATTGGTGATCATTTTCATCACCGTAGTTTTGCCCGCACCGTTAGGTCCCAGGAACCCGTAAATTTCGCCTTGCTTGATATTCATATTCACGCCTTTGACAGCCTCTTTGCCTTGATACTCCTTGGTTAAATCCCAAGTACGCAGTATGGTGGTCATTTCCGTTATCCCCTTTGGCTTCTTCGTTTGTCTTCCTGGTTCTTATTGTACACAGCGGAATTTTCTTTTTTATTACCTGATTCTTACGAAAATCTTAAGCTGCAGCCGTAAGTACAGGTTAAGCCGCCGGACCAGTATAGTTTTTAGAAGGTCAGCCTGCGAAAAGAAAGCGTAAATACCGTTTTGACGTAAGGTTTGCTGCGTAAGGTAATGCTGCCGTTCATCTGCTCCGTCAACCGTTTGGTGATGGTCAACCCAAGGCCGCTCCCCTGATAGTCACGGTTGCGGGAATCCTCCAGCGTGTAGAGCCGTTCGAAGACTTTATCCTGATGCCCTTCGGTGACGCCTTTGCCCCGGTCCCATACGTCTATGCACACCTGGTCTCCGGCGCTGTAGAGGGTGAGTCCAAGCACACCTCCGGCATCCCCGTAATTGATCGCATTAGACAACAGATTGGACAGCACCCGGTCCAGCGCCTCCTCGTTGCCCATCATGTACATCGCCTCATCCGGAATCCCAATCTCCACCTCACTGCCCTTGGCATTCAGGATATCGTAAAAGGAAAGAATGTTCCGCCGGCAGACCTCGCCCAGCTCCACCCGCGACAGCGCGATCTGCTTATCCCCGGACTCCAGCTTGGCCAGATCAAAAAAGCTGTTCATCAGCCGGATCACCTCTTCTGCCTTGGCATGAATCATCCGCAGAATATGCGCCTGCTCCTCTTCCGTTATATTCCCGTCATGGAGAATCGTTTCAATATAGCCGAGCACTACCGTCAGCGGAGTCTTCAGATCATGGGAGATGTTCGCCAGCATGCTGCGCATAGACTTCTCCAGCTTGGCCAGCTCGACCGCTCCCTTGTGATTGACGTCCAGCAGCCGGTTGAGATCAGTTAGCAGGGTTTGCAGATGAGGGTTGCTATTGAACAGAAGCAGCCTTTCGTGCGAGCCCCGGTCAATAATGCTCGTAAGTTTGGTGTGGATATAATCGAGCTGGCGGGAATGCTCCCGCAGACGCAGGTACTGCCAGAGGATCACGAGCAGCAGCAGCAGGATAGCCACACTCAAAAAAGCGATCATTCCAGCACATCCCCCAGCTTATAGCCAATGCCCCATAACGTTTTGATGTATTCCGGCTTTGACGGGTCATCTTCAATTTTTTCACGCAGTCTGCGCATATGTACATTAATGACATTCTCATCCCCGTAATAATCGTCTTCCCAGACGACGCTGTAAATCTGCGCTTTGGTGTACACCCGGCCGGGGCTGCTCACGAACAGCTTAAGAATCTGGAACTCCTTGGCCGTCAGCTTGACCTCTTCCCCGTTCTTCAGCGCCGAGAAATTATCGAGATCGACGGTGAGTCCACGCAGTGCTATCGTGTTGGCGCGCTCCTGAACGGCAGCTGTTTCCTGAACAGGACTTCCAGCAGCGGCATATCCTGCCCGCCGGATCGCCGCCTTCACCCGTGCCGCCAGCTCGATCATCGAGAACGGCTTCGTAATATAATCATCCGCGCCGAAGCCAAGGCCCAGCGCCTTGTCCACATCACTGTCCTTAGCCGACATGATCAGCACAGGCACCAGACTGTCCCGGCGAATCGTCTGCAGCACATCGTTGCCGCTTCGTTTTGGAAGCATCAGATCCAGCAGAACCAGATCATAGGTGCCGCCGCGATGAAAAAGCTTTTCCGCTGCCTCACCATCAAATGCAGTCTCCACCTCATAGCCCTCTTTTACCAAATAAGAAAATACCATTCTACTAATATCTTCATCGTCCTCAACCAGCAGTATACGATGCGTCATGACTGAACCTCCCAGCAGCTCTAATAACCGTCTTGTTGTTAAAGTATAGCAATAGATTCCTTGATACAAAAGCTAAAATCAGCGGTTCCCTCAATCGCATCATCGTTTATTCATAACCGCCTTTAGCCTCCGGCAAGCCTTTATAGCTCTCTCCGGACTCTACAATCTCAATAATGAACTTTGCGAGTGCGGTCATTTCTGTGCCATCCCTGCTATTATCGCATTCACTCCAAATGTAATGCTGTTCCCGGGCGTTGATTGCCGTCCCCAGTTCATAGCTTACATAAGGGGCAGGAGCCATTTTAAGGGACGGACTGGATTCATAGCCTTTACCTTCTTTATCATTGCTGGAAATGGCGGGGTCTCTGTTAAAGTATACCAATTGTCCGGTGCGGTTACTATTTCAGTTTCACTAAAGGTAGCCCCGGTATGATGACCTTAACAACTTACATGATGAGGTGATGGTTCAATGATGAACATGCGAAAAAAACAACCCTGGAGTTTCAAACGCAAACTTCTGATCGTGATGATCGTGGTCCTCCTGAGTCTCGGCACGGTGATCTATAGCCTGGCAGACCGTTACTTGATCGAACATGTCGAAGTCGTCGTAGCCGATGACACAGCCACAGCCGGCGTAAGCACAGCAGCAACCACAGTTGCAGCCGAGGTTAACGCGACTTCCGACGACTGGAGTTATTCCAGCGATGATATCCAGATCCAGATCGACCAGGTACAGACCGGGTCCGGTTCAGACCAGATCACTTATTTTGTCGCCGATGTCGTGCTTAAGGAGGCAAGCAGCCTGCGCTCTGCTTTTGCCGACAGCAGCTTTGGCACAAACATCATAGAGGACACCTCAGAGATTGCCTCCAGCAACAATGCGGTCTTTGCAATCAACGGCGATTACTATGGCTTCCGCGAGGATGGGGTCATTATCCGCAATGGAACGGTGTACCGGGATGATCCGGTGCGGGATGCGATGGCGCTGTTCGATGACGGGACCATGAAGACGTATGACGAGGAAGAGATTTCTTCGTCCGATCTGCTGGCGCAGGGAGCCACCAATACCCTCTCCTTCGGGCCGATTCTGATTCAGGACGGCAACATCGTCAGTGATTTCAGCAGTGTCAAAATCGACAGCAATTTCGGCAACCGTTCCATCCAGAATGCGAATCCCCGGACCGCTATTGGCATGATTGCACCAAACCATTATGTGTTCGTTGTTGTGGACGGGCGCAGTGAAGGCTATAGCCGGGGCATGACCCTTGCCGAGCTTGCTGATGTGATGTCGGATCTCGGAGCCACCGAAGCATACAATCTGGACGGCGGCGGTTCATCCACAATGTATTTCATGGGACGGGTCGTGAATAATCCGCTGGGCAAAAATCAGGAACGCGGCGTCAGCGACATTCTTTATATCAAGGAGGGCGTAACCTCATGACGATCCTTATTCCGGCCTATGAGCCAGATAAACGACTGCTGGAATTAATTGTGCAGCTGCAAGAATATCAGCTTGGACCGATCGTCCTTGTAGATGACGGGAGCGGCCCGGCTTACCGCGGAATCTTCGACATGGCCGAAGCCTTCGGCTGCACCGTCCTGACGCATGAGGCCAACCTGGGAAAAGGACGCGCTCTGAAGACAGGCTTCCGGTATATCCAGGAGAGCGGACTGTCCGGCTATGTAGTTTGCGCGGATAGTGACGGCCAGCATCTGCCTCATGACATTAAGCGGATTGTCGAGGTTCTCCAGAACCAGACCACTCCCGGAATTGTGCTGGGCAGCCGCCGGTTTAGCGGCACCATTCCCCTGCGCAGCCGTTTCGGCAACTCGGTGACACGGGCAGTCTTTTCCCTCACTACAGGCACCAAAATCTATGATACACAAACCGGCCTGCGCGGCTTCTCCTTCCCGATGCTTGACTGGCTCTGCCAGATTCCCGGGGAACGGTTTGAGTATGAAATGAACATGCTGCTGACTGCCCATAGGGAGGGGTATACCCTTACCGAAGAATATATTGATACTGTGTATCTGGAAGATAATAAATCGTCCCATTTCCGGCCTCTGGTGGACTCCTTCCGGATTTATCTGCCGATTCTAATGTTCAGCACTTCATCGCTGCTGTCGGCCCTGCTCGACTTCACGCTGTTGTTCCTGTTCCAGAGTCTCGGCCACAACCTGTTCCTGTCAGTCGCCGCCGCGAGATTGTGCAGCTCCATCTTCAACTATTCCATGAACCGGAAATATGTGTTCACCGGTGGCAAGGCATCCAGGCTCCAGGAGTCGCTGCCCAAATACTTCGCGCTGGTCATTCTCGTGCTGCTGTTCAATTACGGGCTGCTCTATTTCTACAATGAAAAGCTGATCATCCCGCTTGTCGCCGCCAAGCTGCTGACCGAGGTTTCGATCTTCCTGTTCAGCTACTGGGCGCAGCGGAGGTTTGTGTACTGACCTTAAGTGCTACGAAAAGACTCCATTAGGAATTGGCCGTAACTACGTGGAATGTTTGGACTTCCGGCCGCTGTTATGGACCAATTTCCTGATTTCAAACCGCTGATCGCGGTAGAAATTGGTCCATAAAGGCGGACGCGTTCGCTCCTCCAGTTCCAAACTTCCCCTCCGTCACTTTCCCTTTTGGTTGGGTTTCAGATCTAATTCAAAATCAAAATTCAAGTTCAAGCTCAAAGTCTGCGAGTCATATCGTCGGGTGTTCAAATAAGCTCTCAACGAACGAAATTGTACAACTGATCGCCTGCGCGTGTGATCGGGGCGACTAACGGAAGCCAGTATGCGGAGATTATTGAGGTGCGGGTTTACGAGTAACTGGGTAAAGAAGATAAAATAGCCTAATCCTTTGGCGTAAATGCTCAAGGATTAGGCTATTTGTATCCAAGAAGAGATGAATAAATGAGCTTACGCAGGGTTTATTTTAAAGCTTCATACAAGGCAATAAGAGCCAAGGACTGTCCGTATGCCATTGGCATGAGGGTAATGTTCTTGTAATGATCTTTATCCAATCCCATACCGGTTCCGGCCGACACATTCAGTACGGTTCCATCTCCGCTAATATTTTGACATACCGACTGAATGGCCTTGTCTGCCGCAGCCTGATATGAGGAATCCAGAATACCGGCTTTAATGCCTTTTATAATACCTGCGGCAATTGCGGCCGATCCGGATACCTCTTCATAGCTGGCCCGGTCCTGCAGGACTGTATGCCAAAGACCGGAAGCCGCCTGGAGTGAAACCAAGGCATTGACCTGAGCTTTATACGTATCAATCAGAAATTTCCGGATACCCGGGCTAATCGTATCCTGGCAAGTTTCCAGGTAATCGACGATACCATAGGTGAACCAGGAATTGCCGCGGCACCAGAAGATACTGCCGAAATTATCATTGCGTTCGAAACTCCAGCCGTGGAAGAACAGGCCGGTATGTTTGTCAAACAAATACTTGATATGGAGCAGAATCTGGTGTTCAGCTTCATGCTCCCACTCCGGCCGGTTAAACTTGCGCCCGGCCTGGTTCAGAAACAGAACCGCCATAAAGAGCGTATCAATCCATAACTGTCCATTGTGCAAGTGAACTCCATCCCGATTGCCAATGGCAGTGACCGTATGCTGAAAGCCTTCTTCTTTGGTTTTGGGCAACTCATGAACGAGCCAATCCGCATGTTCCCGGCATAGCTGTTTCAGTTGGCTGGAAGGCTCAAGTTGATCCAGGAGCAGAACCAAAGCCAAATAAGGAGCTGTCGTATTAATGTTTTTTGAAGGCAGTCCAACCTCTAGATTACGGGAATACCAATTTTGAAAAAATTCCATATAGCGGTGATCGCTGTAATACTTCTGCAGCTTGTAAAGACCATAGAGACCGACGCCCTGAGGCCAGTCCCATTCTTCAATTCCGAAATCCCGTTGCACAATCCCTAATTTTGTATCGGCCTGAACCACGGTTTTATCCTTTTCATAGTCGCTACCGCCCAGATTCATAAGCTTGTCTACTACCAGTTCAATTTTTTGAAGCAGTATTTCATTTGTCATGGATTCATAAACTCCTTATCATTAAATATGTTCCGAAAGCAAGCTTGTGCATTCTTCCCTATGACTGTATATACTAAACTGTCCGTAGATGCCATTGACTATTAATTTCTTTAATTAACGACATATCGCATTTGGGTGTTCGATCATATGCCAATAGACCGTTAATTTCCTGCTCAACATCTGTTAACTGCGTATAACAATAACCATAAATAATCTTAGAAGCGTATACAGCCTTCATAATTCTTTCATATTCTAGAACAAGATCCTCTGAAGATTGTGCACTGGTATATCCCCAACCATCGTCAGCGCCAGCCTTATAGCTTATACCACCAAATTCAGTTAACAAGATTGGCTCTCCCCGATGTTGGTAACCATCTGCATATACATTGCGAGCTGATGGCTTTGAAGCAAGCATCGTTTCCTTCGTGGAAAGAATTCGCTTAAATTCTTCATACTTATCGGGCTCATCTGCTCTGCCATGCTGATAATTGTGTAGCGCACAAATGTCAGTTTGTGTCATTTCCCATCCATCATTCGATATCACTAATCGGGTATCATCCAATGAATGAATAAGACTATACATGGCTAAGCTGTGATACTGCTGCTTCTTATTCGATTTCACCATCGGAATTCCCCAGCTTTCGTTTAGCGGAACCCATGCAACAATAGATGGATGATTGAAATCACGGTCAATAATTTCAATCCATTCTTTGGTTAACCGGGCTACAGCATCACTATTAAAAGAGGCGTTGGCAGCACATTCTCCCCATACAAGGAACCCTATTCGATCTGCCCAGTATAAAAATCGCGGGTCCTCTACCTTTTGATGCTTACGGCAACCGTTAAACCCTAATTCTTTAGCTAATTCAATATCTTTCCTCAGGTGTTCATCCGTTGGCGCAGTAAGTAATCCTTCCTGCCAATACCCTTGGTCCAATACAAGCTTTTGATAATAAGGTTTGTTATTCAGATAGACCATACCATTCTCTGTATGAACTTTCCGCATGCCGAAATACGATTGTATACAATCCACCTCAACCCCATGATCGTAAAGCTTCATTTCAACATCAAACAAATTAGGAGTTTCCGGAGTCCATGTCCAGCCGGCATGATGAAAGTTTGTTCGAAATATATTCAAACCAAATAGATCTACCATTCTACTTGTTATTGGTTGCAACAATCGTACTTGATCCTGAATAACAGGTACTCCTCGAAAAGAAATACGAATATCCAAATCTAATTCTTCTGATCCATATCCCTCAGATTTAACTTCTATTCCAATGCTCCCTTGATCTAAATCGGGCTCAAACTTCACCTGATGAATATAAACAGGGTTTACCGCCTCCAGCCACACTGTCTGCCAAATCCCTGTCGTGCGGGTATACCAGATGCTAGCTGGCTTCTCTAACCAGAACTGTTTTCCCCGAGGTATAGTTTCATCCTTTGAAAGATCCTCAACATGAACAGTTACCTGTTCCTCCTGTCCGGTTAATGCATGCGTAATATCAAAAGAAAATGGAGTGTGTCCTCCCTCGTGCATGCCGATATAATGACCATTCACATAAACCCAAGCTCTATAATCTACCGCACCAAAATGTAATACAACACGCTTCTTATACCAACCTGGATCAAGTGTAAAATTACGCTTATACCAGACATAGTCATGAAAAGAGGTATCGTGTATTCCACTTGCAGGGGTTTGAAAAGCAAATGGAACTTGAATGGTCTGACTAAAATTTTCACTTGGATCAAACCATCGCTGTGCAGCTCCAACATTCCTGTCATCAAATTCAAATTGCCATACTCCATTTAAGTTAAGCCATGTGTCTCGAACTAACTGTGGACGCGGATACTCCATCCTATGTGACATCTATCTTCATCTCCTATCCTATTCATTCATATCTTGCTGCATTGGTCAGTTCTTTATCTGTTATCATCCTTTAATTCCGCCTGCTGTAGAACCGCCAATAAAGTGCTTTTGAGCAGAGAAATATACAATAATAGAAGGTATTAACCCTATAATTGACATAGCAATATTTTTATTCCAGCTAAAATCAACAGATGTCGTATCCATCGCCATTCGAAGCGCAATTGAAACAGGATACTTCTCGACTGAAGAAATATAAATTAAAGGACCCTGAAACTCAGTAAATGTCCACATGAACTGGAATAAAGCTACTGTAATAAGGGTAGGTTTAAGAATAGGGAGCAATACTTTAATTAAAATATTAAAAGAGTTACACCCATCTATTGTTGCTGCCTCGTCCAGCTCCCCGGGAATCGTTCTTAAAAATTGAACCAACATATATACAAAAAATGTATCACAAGCAAATGCAGAATTGGCAATTAGAGGGATATAAGTGTCCAATAGATCTACATTCTTCCAAAAAATATACATTGGTACTCTAGTAACGATTCCCGGAAGAAAAAGAGTAGCAATCATAACCGGAAATAGCACTTTTTTCATAGGAAAGTTAAATCTTGAAAATCCATATGCAGTCAGAATACAAGAAATCAAAGTTAATAACACTTTTGGAATTACAATCAAAAAAGAGTTTAAAAAGTAGGTTCCAAATGTATACTGGCTAGAAGTCTTCCATCCTTCGATATAAGGTGTGAAATCAAAAGACTTAGGCATAAACCATATTGATTTAAAAATCTCTGTATTACTCTTAAAAGATGCCCCAAATAACCAGAGAATCGGATAAAGCATAATTAAAGTCCCTATTATCAAAAAGAAATATTTGAAATATTTTCTCATTGCTTGCTCCATGTTATTTCCCTCCGTCAGCATAAAACACCCATTTACTTGACGTTTTGAACAGGATGGCCGTGAATATCATAATCATAATAAATAACACCCAGGACAAAGCACCAGAATATCCCATTTCAAAGTTTTTAAATGCACTATCGTATATATACATTGGTAATAGGTAGGTGCTCTTCATTGGACCTCCGCCCGTAACTAAGAATGGCCCCTCAAATTCTTGGAAGGCTTGCACAAGCTGCAAGATTAAATTAAAGAATATAATTGGGGTTAGTTGGGGTATTGTCACTGAAAAAAACTGTCTAAACTTTGAAGCTCCATCAATGGATGCTGCTTCATATAATTCTTGCGGGATTTCCGACAACGCATTCAAAAAAATTACCATTGCAGAACCAAACTGCCAAATACGTAATAAAACAATAGTAAACATTGCTCCACTTGCGCTAGAGAACCACCCGATGCTTTCCAGACCGATCATATTTAACGCCATATTGATTAACCCATCACTTTTAAATAAGAACTGCCATAATACTGCAATAGCTACATTGGCACCTAAAATAGATGGAATATAATAGGCGGTTCTAAAAAATCCAATTCCCTTTAATTTAGCATTCATAATATAGGCAATAAGCAGTGCAAATGTTAATTTAAGAGGCACGGTAAAGAATACAAATTTGATCGTGGCTTTCACCGATATCCAGAAGGTGGGGTCACTTGTAAACATCCGTGAATAATTATCCAGTCCAATAAAAGCAGGCTCATCCAGCAGGGAGTAGTCTGTAAAGCTGTAATACAATGACATGATAAATGGGTAGATTACAAAGAAACAAATCCCTATTAACCATGGTGTTAAATAGAATAAGCCTGTATACCTATTTTTATTCATGGCTATTCGCATTCCTCTCGTGACATTTAACGCCCAAAACTGGAATAAACTTATGCATAAAATTTTGGGCGGTAAATGATTGTTGTGCATTTATGTTTACTTTTTAAAGCTTTGTTCTTGTTCCTTGTAAGCCGCATACAGTTCCTTTGCAGCTTCTTTCGTATCGACCTCACCATAATCCAGCTTAGTGATTACATCCAGTGACACATCATTCAACTTTGCTGTATCCCATTTGAACATAGTAGAAAGCTTGCTATCATTTTTTTCATCGCCTAATTTTGTGATTTCAGCTGTTAGCGGAGTAATCAGATTGTTTTTTTCAAGCACCTCTTTTCCCGCTTTGCTGTCGGGAACACCATTTTCAAGCATTTGAATTTTATTTGCTTCTTCACTATTCATTAAAAAGTTAATTAGCTTCGCAGCACTTTCTTTGTGTTTTGTTTTTTCAGGAATGGAATATACCATGGCAGGCTTCGTCCAGACACCAGTAGATTTTTCATCCTTCATTGAAAGAAAGCCAGCTACCTCTAAATCAAAGCCTTGTTCTTTTAGTTGATTTTGAATGGTATTCGTATTCGATGTAAACTCAAATAAGCTAACCCACTTCCCTTCCATTATTTCTGTTGCTGTCGCACCTTCTATTGACCCTGAGTTATCCACTTCTTTTTTGGATGGCATAATTCTTTTCTCTACCAATTCGCGATAGAAAGATAGCATGTTCTCAAAATCAGATTCTTTATAATTTAAATTTCCATTATCATCAGAAAGCGGAAGTCCAGTTTGCTGTGCGAAAATTGAGAAAAATACGATCGGGGACGCATATTTTGACCCTACCAAATTCGCCATCGGATAATGATCCTCTGGCAACTTATCTCTCATTGCAAAAAGATCATCCCAAGATTGGGGTGCTTCAATTCCATATTTATCAGTCACCGTTTTGTTATATAGTAACGGTCTATAGACAGTTGAAAGGGGGAGCCCTAACAGTTTACCGTCTTTTTCTAAGGGCGCGAGCACATTTTGTGAAAAATTAGAAAGACCCAGTTCTTCACCCAACTCTTTCAAATCTGATAATTGATTTTCATATTGATCAACCCACATGGAATCTAAACGAATAACATCAGGAGCAGTCCCTCCAGACAATTGGGTAGTCATTTTTTCTTGATAACCAGCATATCCGGCGAATTCTGCCTTAACTTTAATATTAGGATTTTCTTCTTCAAATTTACTTATAGCTTCTTGCACAGCTTTATTGCGCGAATCCCCTCCCCACCAACTGATGCGAAGTTCTTCTTTTCCGCCACTTTTTTTTCCACCATTACTAGCTGAATCACTGGTTTTCCCACACCCTGAAAGAAGTGAAACTACTAATAGTCCCGCAACAATAATAGTTAACTTTTTCGTGTGTTTCATAGTAAACCCTCCTCAAAATAACTTATTTTTCTTTGTTTCACTTGTCCAAGCAAGCAAATACTATCATGATGAAAACGCTCTTTCAAGCTTGTCTCAACGTTATTCCTGATTTTCAACTTTGTGGTATACAAAAAAAAATCACCGCTTAACTAGATCATTTATTGTAAACAAAAAAGTTAACAATATGTTATACACTTAACCGGTAAGCTGATACGGAAAGTATTGGCGGGGTACGAGATGTGAGTTATAATGTTCAACAGCCGCTAGAAGCTAGATTTATGAGGTAGTAAATCCGAGTGAGGAGGTACATATGTTCTTAGAACTCGATGAGAATGGTATTTCTGTTTTGAAAGCACTGGCATCTGACACAAGAGCTTCAATTCTCAAATTATTGTTACATACGCCTCTTAATGTCAGTGAGCTCGCCAAAAAACTAAAATTAAGCAAAGCTATCGTTTCACGCCATATCCGGTTACTAGAGGACGCCAAGATAATCAAGCTCCAGGAAAACTTAGAGGTTACCGATAGCAGAAAGAAGAATTTTATTCTTGCTGTTGATCATATTGCCATCAACTTACCAAAAAAACTTCATCTTCCTTTTAATGTAATTACTAATGAAATCAAGCTTGGATACTATTCTAATTTTTCAGTCACCCCTACATGTGGATTAGCTAGCCAAACTAAAGTAATCGGAAAGTTAGATGATCAACGGGCATTCGTATCCAATGACCGGATCGATGCTTCATTACTTTGGTTTGCGGAGGGCTTTGTTGAATATATTATTCCGAATGATTTCAACAAAAATTTCACTGCAGAATTATTAGAGTTATCCTTAGAACTTTCTTCAGAGTTTCCTGAATCCAACAATAATTGGCCAAGTGATATCGCTTTTTATATAAACGATGTTTTTTTAGGCACCTGGACTGCTCCAGGAAATTTTTCAGATGTGCGCGGAAAATTAACACCAACCTGGTGGGATAACAAACTAAGCCAGTACGGCCTTTTAAAACATTTAAGAGTCACCAAGAAAGATACTGGAATAGACGGTCAAAAAATATCATCGGTTTCACTTGCCAATTTAAAGATCGAAGATTCCCCCTTCATCAAGTTGAAGATAAGTATTGATGATAATTCTAAAAACAAAGGTGGACTTACTATTTTCGGGGAGCACTTTGGAAATTATTCGCAGAATATTCTACTTAAAATATTCTACACCGAAGCAGAATAATGAATATTACATTGTGAGTGAGACAAATTAGCAATTAACATACTTGCCCATAATCCTTGTTACGTCAAATACAAGCTGATGGAGTTTCTGACTTCCCTGGTTTTGAGTTTAACGGATACTACTGGGTGTATGCCGAATAGCCTACCCATTAGCGTATATCGCGTATGAGCTAGGCTTTTTCTATATCCTAATTTTCCCCAAATCATATCTGGCCCGATTCTAAGTATAAAAACAACCGGACAAGAATATATCCCGCCGGCTGATTGTATTTGTTGTTATAAACTATATAACGTGTTCATTGGAATTTGTAAATCTTTAAAGACGATGGATTTAATCGATTCCTGCTCCGTAGCTAATTTCTGCTCGGCCGTACAGACAAGTTCAATATCCCACCATCATACTCCCTCCACTCCGCCCATATACATAAGAAGAACGGTTCACAAGCTGGAAGGAGAGATGGATGCATGCCCGGTGATGAGATTAAAGCGCTGGAACGGGCGATTGCCGAGATTACAGAGATTGCTACCGGCTTCGGCCTCGATTTTTACCCGATGCGTTATGAAATATGTCCTGCCGATATTATTTACACGTTCGGTGCTTATGGAATGCCTACCCGATTTGGACATTGGAGCTTCGGAAAAACGTTTCACAAAATGAAATCGCAATACGATTTCGGACTTAGCAAAATCTATGAGCTCGTCATTAACTCCAATCCCTGTTATGCCTTCCTGCTGGACGGAAACTCGCTGATCCAGAACAAGCTGATCGTCGCGCATGTGCTGGCGCATTGCGATTTCTTCAAGAACAACATGCGTTTCTCTATGTCCAACCGGGATATGGTCGAGAGCATGTCAGCCACAGCCGACCGGATTGCCGGCTACTCGGTGACCTACGGAACGGATGCCGTGGAGAGCTTCATCGACTCCGTGCTGGCGATACAGGAGCATATCGACCCCAGCCTGATCCAGCCGCGCAAGCTGGGCAAGACCCATCTGCTGGAAGCCAAGATGAAGGAACGCAAGAATGCCCCAGCCGGTGGTAACGATGCGCCAAGTCCTTACAGCGAGCTATGGAATCTGGATCCGGCTGCAGCAGAGCCACAGGCAGCGGAAACCGCAGGGAAACGGGCCTTCCCGCCTGAGCCGGAGAAGGATATTGTCTGGTTCATCCAGCAGTATTCGACCGTGCTGGAGGACTTGCAGCGCGACATTATGACGATGCTGCGTGACGAAATGCTCTATTTCTGGCCGCAGATGGAGACTAAGATCATGAACGAAGGCTGGGCTTCGTATCTCCAAGGTGCTTACGCAAAAAGGCTCTCCATGAACAATGTTGCATCGTTCTGGAGAGCTTTTTTATGTCCAATAATCTGATACAATAAAAGGACAAACGGAACTGGAGGTGTCAGCCATGCAATGGGAAGAAGTTCGTAAGATTTATCCCGATCAATACGTTAAGCTGCAAATCCTTGCATCACATACCGAAGGTAACACCAAGTTTGTGGATGAAGTCGCACTGATCCGTGCTATTCAGGACCCGCAAGAAGCGACCAAAGAATTGCTACAGTCTAAGGATGGCGTGATTGTGTCGCATACCGCAAACGATGAGTTGAAGGTTGAGATTCGTACTCTTCGTGGGTTGCGGGGATGGTACCCCATGAAAATTGAATACGTAGATGAACTAATGCAAAACGTCCTTAACCTTGAATTATAAAGAGCGAACTTTAAATTACTATCGATTTAATCATTTGGTTTATTTATGCCATGTTCTTCACGTAATGCCCCCTGCCCTAAAGACTTTAGTTTTATCGTCAATACGGCTATATCTTATATAATTTTTGTTATCAGGTGACAAGCCTGAACTTTTGAATATCCCGGCAAATCTGTAACGTTTTATTCCTAAACTATCTCTATAATTTGCAAAAACTGCCCTTTCCTTATTTAACCTGAAGTCATCTTTAATGAGAGCCATTCTTTCGTCTTCAGTTTGATTTTCATGTGACTCATCAATATAAGTCCAATCATCAGATAAAAAATTTAACCATCCTCTTGCAGCGGACTTAGCATCTTCATCAACAATAACAGATAGCTTTGGACACCAAACCCAAAGTGTATCGGACACTCGGAAACCACTTCTTTGAAACCCTATATAACCTTTATCAAAAACATTGTTGGCTATATCTGTTATTTGTTTAAACGACACATTATCATAAATAGATAAGTACTCTTGCTGTTTGATTTGGCTCAGTTCTTCTTCATATGTCAACCACTTTAATTGTATCCTTGACGCTTTGTTTTTAATAATTGAAACGACTTCAATAATTCGTTTATTAATCGCTTCTATTGGCTGCGATGCATCGATTCTTAAGCAGATAAAATCAGTATTTTCATTTTCATTTTCATTAACTGCTGCAATTATGTCATCCATACGTAATTTGTCTGCCTCTTGATTATTTTTGTGATAAGATTCATCCACTTCTATCGCTACCTGGAGTTGTGAAAAGTAGAGATCCATTAGTGCATAACCGCCATCTTTACGCTTTACATATTGTTGACTTACAGGTTTCAACTCCATATTATCAAGCTTATGCCAAATCGCATTGATAATGTAGTTTTCATAATCCTTTCTCTTAGTTCGCGATAAAGTTTTAACTAAATAATCCCGTTTATCCACTTCCATGTACCTCCAGTTTTATTCTTAAATGTGTAAACTTTCGGCTCTGAGCAACTGATTAACTCTTAGTGTAAATTAATACTGAATGAAGATAAACCTTATATGGGTACAGTGATAGAACTCAATAAATTCAATTAAATAAAACATTAGCGGAAACAGACTTAAAGTAAACATTTAGTGGAATTCTGTATTCCATCCTTTAAAAAAGGACTTCAAAGATTCGATGTATTTTATGAAGTTCTTTCTTGTAATAAGAATACATTCGATGCAATCAAGGATATAAAAGTTATGTTGAAAATCCTTATAAATCTGATGTGTATTGAAGTCCTAAAGAAATAAACAGAGGCCTAATGATTGGCATCTGTTTATTAAGTCACCACTGGAGCTTTGGAAAATCGAAATCCAGCAAACTATTTATTAACTTGCTTACAATATGGCATCATTTCTTTAATTTTTCCAACTATCCTTTTCTGTTCAGCAAGTGGCGGTAATGGGAATGCTACCTTTGAAAGAATATCAATATTAATATTTTTTTGCGCCGTTGAACGTGACATTTTATCAAGTATATCTTTATAACACATTAACGCATATAAGAAATACATATTTGTATCAATAGGGTGATATGCATTAAACCCTACAACACTATCAGGAAAACATGCATCAAATCCCAAAATTGCAACATCGCCAATATTAGCTGCAATCGTCAAACAAACTGTTCCTTTTTGCCATACCCTACTCTGTGCAACACCTAATTCGTTATACATAGTAGTATACTGAGTAATAAATTCATCGGCTCTAGCAACATCTCCAGTTTGTATCATAGGGAATGTACCGTTTTCAAATATCTTAACATCGTTCCTAGGTCTGTGTTTTGATTTTCCTCGGCTCAATTCTCCAATTTCTTGTAATCTCACCCACTTCCAACTCTCGGGAATTTCGAAAGGTATCTCATCCTCTGTTATTGCTGGCAGGAGCTTTTCCTTATTAATCTTGCCTTCCTTAATAAGCTTTGCTTTTTCTTCTTGAATCTGCTGATACAGTTCTTCGGCATTACCCTCTTCAACTCGTTGTTCAACCAGTTTTCCTTGGATAGCATATTGCAATATGGATTTCTGAATATCCTCTGGAAACTTCTTATTAAACAACTCAAGTTTAGAGTGGGCTTCACCGTATTTTTCAACATAAGGCATTAATGCTTCAATCTTGGCAACGATTCGCTTTTGTTCTTCGAGTGGAGGTAGGGGTACTATATAGTTCCTTAAAAAGGATAGAGATACAAAAGATTGAACACCGCCTGAAGCTTTCTTCTTCATTAAACCCTGTTCTAGCTGCAAGTACCACAATAAGTATTCCATGAAAAATAAGGTGATGTTGATTGCTTTAAAAAGAGCCATATTTTTTATTGAAAATTCTCGATCCTTTTTTACCAAAACAGGATTTCCTATTGAACCAATCATTGCAAATAATATATCGCTATCTTCTACAAGAGAGCGTTTATTAATCTTATCAGCATCTTCAATGGATATTAATTTAGCAGTATCAAAATCGATTTTACCATTAATTAAATTCTTACTAGTTACTAACGGAATACCTTCATTTACATACCTTGGTGTATCATGAGTGCCATCTCTAACATCAATTACTTCTCCAAACCGCACCCACTTCCAGCTCTCTGGAATATCAAATGGAATTTCATCTTCAGTAACTTTATTCAATGGTTTTTCTTTTTTTATCTTACCTTCCTTAATAAGCCTTACTTTTTCCTCTTGAATCTGCTGATAAAGCTCTTCAGTAGTTCCCTCTTCCCTTCTCTGTTCAACCAGTTTACCTTGAAATGCCAGCTGAAGGATGCTGTTTCTCAAACTCTGTGCATTCATCCTAATTACCTCCAAGCATAGAAGTAATCTGCTCTAGCACATGATCGATCTCAGCATTGAGTGAGGCTCTTTTTTCTTGATACTGATGAATCAAATCCATTGGCTCTAAAATCACTTCTTCCTCATGGGGAAATCCACACAAGTCAATGTTATAGTTTAAGGCCGCTATTTCACTAACTGAATATTTCTTTGCTTTTAGGAATCCTCCGATTTGGATTTCTTCTCGTTTGTTCCACCAAGTTAAGGCTGGCTCAAAATGCTCCAGTTTCATCGGTTTCGTCTTCGAGAAGTTCTTATAGCCTTCTGGCATATCCAGGCGAAAAAACCAAGTTTCCTCTGTTGGATGCGTGTTGTCGAAGAACAAAATATTCGTTGTTATCGACGTATAGGGAGCAAATACGCTATGCGGCAACCTCACAACAGTGTGGAGATTGAACTCCCCGAATAATTTCTTTTTGATATTAACTTTGGCATTATCCGTCCCAAACAGGAATCCATCTGGAAGAATGATGGCACATCTTCCGTTTTTCTTAAGTCTGTACATGATGATGTTGATGAATAAGTCGGCAGTCTCAGAGCTTCTAAGGTCTGATGGGAAATTGACTTTTACGCTATCCTTTTCATTGCCACCATAAGGCGGATTCATAAGGACTACATCAAACTGCTCCATCTTCCTGTATTCCTTGTAATCTGTTTCTAATGTATTGCCATGAATGATGTTTGGGTTGTCAATATCATGCAGCAGCATGTTGGTAACACATAGAATGTGCGGTAGTGCTTTCTTCTCCACTCCATAAACAGAGTTATTGTAAATCTCCCTGTTTTCAAGGGAGTTGCCAACCTGCTTCTCTAGGTCATTTAGAGCAGAAACTAAGAATCCACCTGTACCACAAGCAAAGTCCCCAATTCTTTCGCCTAGAATCGGCTTAATCACTTCTACCATAAAATCGGTTACCGCTCTTGGAGTATAGAACTCCCCTGCGTTACCTGCACTTTGCAAATCTTTTAAGAAAGATTCGTAAATCGTACCAAAGGTATGGCGTTCTTCGTATTCTGTAAAATCAATCTCACCAATGATATTTATAACTTGCCGCAGTAACACGCCATCCTTTTGATAGTTGTTGGCATCTTCAAATGCATATTTCACAATGACCTGGTTCATAGGTGTTTCATCATCAATTTCAAGATTTTTAAGGTTCGGGAAGAGCGTGTTGTTAACAAAGGTTAATAAAGAATCGCCAGTAAGTGCTTGACCATCTTTCTCATCTACAGCCCAATCTCTCCACTTTAAGCCCTCGGGAATGATTGATTTGTAATTATCATCGTACAGTTCCCATGCTTCTTCTTTTGCATCATAAATTTTTAGAAATAGAATCCAGACGATTTGTTCAATTCGTTGAGCGTCGCCATTAATCCCTGCATCATTTCTCATAACGTCTTGAATTCTTTTAACAAAATTTGTTACTGCCATTCTTGTTTACCTGCCTCGTCGTGTTGGTTTATGGTGTTATGCGTAATAAATCTCATTCTCTAATTCCTGAACCGCCTTCTGGTAAGCCTCTTTTCCACCGAAAGCCCTGACTATTTTCATAGGACTCCCGAATTTGGAAAATTCCTTAAGTTGGAGCACTTTGGTTTCTTCAATTTCTTTGATGCCTTCATCGGCATACTTATCAAGCAATGTCTCTAATACTTGCTGTGCCAATTCAGAATACTTATAAAGATAATGACGTTTCTTTACGTTGTTTGCTCTTTCAGCTTTGGTTAGAGGTGGTTTATCATAGGCTAAATGACAGATTAAATCGAAATCATCCAGTTCAGTTTTACCTAATTCTTCTCTTACCGCATCCAGTAATACGCCTTCATCCTTTAATTCGTCAATGATGGCTTGTTTTTTTTGAGCTTCTGTCCATCTTCTAATAAAATCATCTAGCCTTGCGTACTGTTGCAGGATATTTTTCTTAGTATAATCTATAAGACTCTCGGTAATAAGCTTACCATCCTTATCCAGATATTGAACCCTTTCTGAAAGGACCTTTACGACAACATCACCAATATAATACTTTTTAGGTTTGTCATTATCATTAAAACCGTCGGTAATGTAATCCCCTTGTGTCTCCCTAACACCCATAATATCAGTGACATGCGCTGTTTCATCAGGACTATCTGCAATTGGCTCGATTACTGGCTCATCACCATTAATATCTAACACTACTTCTGGCTTTCCATCAAATGCGGGATCAGCAAATAATCTGCTGGCATTACGAAAATCCATAATCGTGAAATAGGTCTTTCCGTATTCTTCGAGAAGCCTCGTTCCTCTTCCGATTATTTGTTTGAACTCGGTCATTCCATTATCACCAAAATTGTTGTCCAGCACAATCAATTTACACATTTTCGCATCCACACCAGTGGTCATTAATTTGCTGGTAACTGCAATAACAGGGTATGTACTTTCTTCGTCAATGAAATATTCCAGTTGTGCTTTCCCTTCGTCATTATCCCCTGTTATACGCATAATATATTTATCATTTGCAGCATACAAATCCTTGTTTGCATTAATTAGAGCTTGTCTCATTCGCTCTGCATGTTCAATATCCACACAGAAAACAATCGTTTTGCTAAATCTGTCTGTCTTCTTTAAAAACTCAGTAATCTTTGCTGCAATCACCCTCGTCCTGTCATCAATAACCAAGGTTCTGTCATAATCCTTGATATTATATTCTCTATCCTCAATTTCATAGCCATGTTTATCGACTTTCCCAATCTCTGGTCGATACCCTTCAAGGTCTTTATCAAGGCCAATTCTTATCACTTTATATGGGGCTAAATAGCCATCATCAATCCCTTGCTTTAAAGAATACTCGTAAATAGGCTCACCAAAGTAAGCTTGGCTTGAGGTTTCCTTCGTTTCAATAGGTGTAGCAGTACATCCTACATGAGTGGCTGATGAAAAGTAGTCCAGGATTTTTCTCCATGCAGAATCTTCTTTCGCACTGCCTCGATGACACTCATCAATAACAATCAGATCGAAGAAGTTCGGTTGAAATTGCAGATAGGCTTCTTCTCCGTCATCACCTGAAAGCTGCTGATACAGAGCAAGATAAATCTCATAGGAACTGTCTAGGGTTCTGTTCTCAACCTTTGTCATCTTACCGCCAAATGGCTTGAAATCACCTGATATCGTTTGGTCAACCAATACATTTCTGTCCGCTAAAAATAATATTTTCTTTTTTAAGCCAGCCTTCCAGAGTCTGTATATGATTTGAAATGCCATAAAGGTTTTACCCGTTCCAGTGGCACATACCAATAATAAACGATCTTGTCCCTTTGCTACTGCATCCACAGTTCGATTAATAGCTACACGCTGATAATATCTAGGGGTCTTATAATTAGGCACATAATAATAAGGTTCAAGAAGCACCTTTTCTTCTGCATCGGTTACATTCTTACCCTTTAGGTATCTTCTATATAAGTCCTCTGGCGAGGGGAACTCCTCAAGGCTTAGTTCACTTACTTCACCTGTAATTAAATTTTGCTCAACAAATCCATCCCCATTGGAAGCATATACATAATAGATGTCGAGTGCTTTTGCATAGACAATGGCTTGCTGCAAACCTGCACCGACTGAATGATTATTATCTTTTGCTTCAATGACCGCTAGAGGGAAGTTGTTCTTATAGAACAGAACATAATCTGCTCTTTTTCTCTTGCCTCTGGTTGTAATATTACCACGAAGTATAATTCTACCAGCGGTAAATGCATATTCCAGACGAATTTGTTTTTTTAATTCCCATCCTGCATTAGTGATTGCTGGTGTGATATATCTGGCTTTGATATCTTCCTCAGATAAATTTTTCTTTGCCATTTGCTCAGTCCTTCCTTCTGATTTTATCTGGATGAATATTATGAATTCTTATCAACCGTTGTTATGTATCCTAGCTAACTATCGGAGTTGGTTCACGCTGTTCAATACGACAATCCAGTTTTAATTTAGTTCTATGGACTTGATCCACATCCCGACTAAATAACCCTTTATCCGACAGTGATTCCTTGCTGTTCGTCATCCCTTCACCTTTGGAGAATTAATCTTAAAATGAAAAATAATACATAGGTAAAATTTCCTACCTCTATATTAACATGTCTAAATACAAGGAGAGTATAAAAAAATAAGGACTCAAGTTGAGTCCCGCTTAAATGATCTCATCAATACGTCTAAGCCAGGCATCGAAATAACTTCTGCTGAGGTTCTCCACCCAATGATTACATAATAGATAATCATAACCATAAATCAAATACGGATCAGCGTAGAATCTTGGTCGTCCGTTTATATTCCGCTGTTCGGTCAAGGATAGGGTAGTGTCGACCTTCTTCAATACAGGATAAGTGATATTAAATGTTTTCTTCGAGTAGTCCAGTCGCTGCAACCGCTCAATCTCTTGCACAGTTAATACATCATTCGCAATCAAGCGTTCAAAACTGGATCTAACCAAAGCACCAATCTTTATTTCCTCAGATCCTTTAAAATCGGCTGGCAATTTCTTAATCTTAACTGTGCTTATCGACTGCCCTATACTCTGCTTATCCTCTGCAAAAAGATTGTACATTTGTATGCTTCGCATAAACAGCTCTGAAGTATCAGACACAGAATTGGATAAGGCTGTAACCACATTGAAGATTTTCTCCTTGAAGTCTTCATTGCACAGAAGCTCAAAACGAAAATCTAAACCTTTTGCATGGAACAGCTCCTGGAGTTCGTCTACGTAGAGTTGCAGCGGTTCACGTATTGCACCATATATTTTTGGAGCAGCAAATATAATATTTCCAGCATTCAAATTGAAATACCCATGAATTTCCATAGCAGTGCGAATCATTTTCTTCAGTACTCTGGAAATGGTTTCTTCCTTGGAGCCGTAATTCAAGCCATACTCATGAAAAGCTACATCTATTCCGTATATATTCTCAACACCATTTGGCCCTCCAACTTCCATACCCAAAGCATCAATCTCAGCCTGTTGGAGCAGTTGGGAGAATGAACTGTTTTGTTTAAACAAATCAAGGCTGTATTTCTGTTTAAAATATTGGTCTGAATCTTTCATCATACTTTCGACGACAGCTTCGTTATGAATCTCCCACGACTTCACCGATGGCTTCCAGTTCAACTGAACAAGCTGACAATTCTTTGCATGTCTCAGCCATGAGAGCATCAAGGATTCTCCGATTTCTATTTTCAACAGAGCTACACCTCATCACCTATTTTTCTGAAAACAGTCTTCTCTCCAAGCGTGACTGAATCCACTTCCCAACCAGCTTGTAGCCAAGATTTAGCTTGTGTATTCGTCAACGTATTAGCCCACCACGGGCGATATTTACTCGCAGATGCAGGCAGTGCGAAACCTAGTATCGCTTCGATCTGGCCTATAGTCATAATCACTTGCTTGCCTTCAGCACTCAGTAAATATCGATAGAGTGAAACGTATTTCCCAACGTTATTCTCCGTAACATTCTTCGGCTGATCTCTATGTTTTTTCAAAATAGGCCGTACAATAACTCCAGACGGTGACTCCAGTGAATCTCCAGATATCGCCTCCTGTCCTTCCAATGCTCGGGTCAGCTTTTGCAGCATATAGCCGATCCCCGTACAATCGCTTAGAGGAAAGAACATCTCCTGTCCTTGATTAAATACAGCCTTAGCTCGATCCGCATAGTGCTTGCCGCCCAGCACCGTAATCTCCTTATATTTGAATAATCCCTTGCTTTCAGCCTGCCTTTTCAATTGAGCGATAAGAATAGTCTCACTGGAAGGCTTAATGAAAGACACATTATAGTCCTCTGGAATGATATCCTCAGGATATAGAAAACCATATTTTGCAGACAGAATCACCCAATGATCGAAGAAGGTTTTAGCATACCTTTGACAGGCCACCGCAAAAACACCAGTATAAACGTTCTGCGCTTCTACAGGTCCAATTGAAGGCTGTTTATCCCAAATCTTCGCGGCACCGCAGGGAATAATACAAAGCGATTTATCTCGATTCAACAGCGAGCCCCTCGATTCTGTCAAAATCTTGGTTATTCAATGGTTCTTTATACAACTCGTTCACTTGCCAAAGTCCACTTCTTCTTATTTTTTCATGGGGTGATGACATCCCAAGCCATTGAACAGAATGAGCGCACTCATCACATAATGATAGCGTAGATATGAGCCTGGATTCCAAGGATAAGCGCTCTGTTTTATCTTCTATAGCCAGCATACAAAATGAGAAATGCTTCTGAATGTAATCACTGACTCTGCTCTCGATAGTCGACTGATATGCTGGATCTATTAAATGACCATTATTAAGTTTAGCTTCCCGAGTTGTAAAATCGAGTTCCCATACACTTGCGTATGGATCTTTGTCTCGGTTCAGCAGACACCTACCTATGTTCTTGCGAAATATACTTCTATCCTTATTCTCCTGAACAAAATGCTGCTTCAAGCGCGACCTAAGTTGATTAGGGCCTGTGTGGGTACCAACTCGAACAATCCGATCTGCGTCATGCCCATATTCCCCCGTTTCAAAGAGCAAAAAGACCCCATTTCTGGGGATCAGGTTGTCCTCGAAGGGAAAATGATGCCGATTCATTTTATTGACTATCCCATGTAGTTCACAACAGTGTTGGCTCATACAAATTGGCCCCCTTTAGATCTAGAAAATTAAATATTCAAGTGTTAATAAATGTAATCTTAACACAATAAGATTGCTATTGGTTTATGATATAATGAGCGAAAGGAAGGTGAGCAGAATGTCCATTTCCAAGGAACAATTAGAACAGAGCTTTCAGGGCAAATCTTACGTAGACCTTAAAGACTTGGTCCAGCTAATTGAAGAGAACTTTGGATTTAACGTTACGCTGCAAAGAAAAGATGGGCAGCCTACATTTACTGATGAACAGAAGAAGCGAATGTCTTCAGTCATTTTTAAAGATGAAGGTGTTCTGTCCCAACTGCAGCTAGCTCAAAAGGATCTTAAGGATGGAATTTCCACATACAGTGACAGCGAAGATAAGTTTGCACAATTACTGAAAGCGGCCCGGGATGAAATCTGACCGATTCAAGGTTCTCTGGACCACTTATGCTCAGGTAGCTCTTGCTATTTTTGGTAGCGTCAAGAAGTTTGTGTAAAGAGTAGAAGTACCTCCCCGGGTACGGGGTGGGGGTGTAGGTGTTTCTGGGGGAAGGGGGAACCCCGACCCCCAGAAACAGGATTTATCAGTTACTCCTCTCCGGGTGTGGGCAAGGAAGGGTAGCGCGCTTCAAATAGCTCATTTAGCTTCTTTTTGACGGTATCCATACCAAAGCCAGGGACGACCCGTTCTGCATGACGCTCATTGTAGTCTAGCATTTCTAGATACACGATTTTCTCGGCCGCATCCATATTCGTCAAACTGTTCATCGGTTTGAGGCGCTTGCGGATTTCCTTGTTCATTCGCTCAATGGGGTTCGACGTGTAGATCGCTTTGCGGATGGATTCCGGATACTTGTAGAACGTTAGGAGTGTGGACAACTGTTCCTCCCAAGACTTCATTTCCTTCGGATACAGCTTGTTCCACTTGGCCTTGACCGTATCAAAGGTAGCCCGGGCCACTTCCTCATCCGGTGCGGTATACACCGTCTTCAGGGCTTCAATGACATCGGTTTTGTGCTCGATTCGGATTTTGGGGAACGTGGCTCGCACTTTGTGCACGACACAATGCTGCACATCCGCCTGCGGGTACGTCTCTTTAAAGGCAGCATCGAGCCCTGGAAGTCCGTCAAATACACCCAGCAGCACTTCCTGCGCTCCGCGGGTGTACAGGTCTTTAAGGACCTCCCGCCAGCCATTCGAACTCTCTTGACCGCCAACGTAGAACCCCAGGATTTGACGTTGTCCTTCTTCGTCGATACCCATCGCAAAATAGACCACCTCCCCACGGACAGTACCCCGTTTGAGCTTCACGTACAGCCCATCCAGATAGATCACGGAGTAGCGCTTGCTTAACG
This sequence comes from Paenibacillus sp. FSL M7-1046, assembly GCF_038007405.1. Lineage (NCBI taxonomy): Bacteria > Bacillati > Bacillota > Bacilli > Caryophanales > Paenibacillaceae > Paenibacillus > Paenibacillus sp. FSL M7-1046. Next base: position 60,417 of record NZ_JBBOXB010000001.1, read on the forward strand.
GTCGTTTCTGCCACTGGTGGATATCGTCAAGGACGGTAGCGGTAATATTGCTAACGGTTGTCGGAGAGTAATGGCTCCCGAACATGCTTTCAATAAAACGGGCTACATCCCGGGTTCCCATGCCCGATTTGTACATCTGGATCACCGCCTCCTCGAGCCAACCGTCCCGCCGCTGGTACGGCTCAAACAGTTGAGTTTGGAAGAGGGCCTGGCGGTCGCGGGGGACCTCCAGACCCTCCAGGTTGCCGTATTTTGTATGCAGATCTCGCGTGTAGTATCCGTTGCGGCTATTACGTGTACCTGCTTCCTCACTGGACATGAACGCCTGGATTTCGGCACGCATGATGGATTCCATGTTGTCTTTTACAAACTGAGTGACAAGATTTTCAAATAGATTATTCAGCTGGTTTTCGGGTAAAATAGTCATCGAGTAGGGTTCCTTTCTTGGTGGACTTCGCAATCCCGAGAATACCCTACTTTTTTGTTGCCTGACTAGGCTCCAAATCTTGGTACACAACTTATTTTACGCCATCCTATTTTTTAACTCTTCGATTACATACTCCAATTTACATGAAGTCTATTTATCCAACTCCCGATTCACGGCATCATACTCCCTCCCCTCCTCCCATATACATTAAGAAGAACAGAACCGATCTAACGGAACCTCTGCGGTCTAGCCGGAATAGGTTGCAGCAAACACAGCAAGCTGGAAGGAGCGATGGATTCATGCCCGGGGATGAGATTAAAGCACTGGAGCGGGCGATTGCCGAGATCACGGAGATTGCAACCGGATTTGGGCTGGATTTTTACCCGATGCGTTATGAAATATGTCCTGCCGATATTATTTACACGTTCGGGGCCTATGGAATGCCTACCCGATTTGGACACTGGAGCTTCGGAAAAACGTTTCACAAAATGAAATCGCAATACGATTTCGGACTAAGCAAAATCTATGAGCTCGTCATTAACTCCAATCCCTGTTATGCCTTCCTGCTGGACGGAAACTCGCTGATCCAGAACAAGCTGATTGTCGCGCATGTGCTGGCGCATTGCGATTTCTTTAAGAACAACATGCGCTTCTCCATGTCCAACCGGGATATGGTCGAGAGCATGTCAGCCACAGCCGACCGGATTGCCGGCTATTCGGTGACCTACGGAACGGATACTGTGGAGAACTTCATTGACTCCGTACTGGCCATACAGGAGCATATCGACCCCAGTCTGATCCAGCCGCGTAAGCTGGGAAAAACCCATCTGCTGGAAGCCAAGATGAAGGAACGCAAGGATGCCCCAGCCGGCGGTAACGCTACACCAAGTCCTTATAGCGAGCTATGGAATCTGGATCCGGCTTCAGCAGAGCCACAGGCAGCGGAAACCGCAGGAAAACGGGCCTTCCCGCCTGAGCCGGAGAAGGATATCGTCTGGTTCATCCAGCAGTATTCGACCGTGCTGGAGGACTGGCAGCGCGATATTATGACGATGCTGCGTGACGAAATGCTCTATTTCTGGCCGCAGATGGAGACCAAGATCATGAACGAAGGCTGGGCCTCCTATTGGCATCAGCGGATCATGCGCGAGCTGGACCTGACTCCTGAGGAGACAATTGAATACTCGAAGCTCAATTCCTCAGTCGTGCAGCCTTCCCGCCAGAGCTTGAACCCTTACTACCTGGGACTCAAAATATTTGAAGACATCGAACGCCGCTGGGACCGCGACAAAATGTTTGAGGTACGTGAACTGGATTCCGACATTTCATTTATCCGCAGCTACCTGTCCAAAGAGCTGGTCAATGACCTCGACCTCTATGTCTTTGAGAAAAAAGGTCCGGAATGGAAAATCACCGACAAAGCCTGGGAAAATGTACGCGACCAGCTTGTGCTTGCCCGGGTCAACGGCGGCTCTCCCTACCTTGTTGTTCAGGATGCCGATTACGAGCGCAATGGCGAACTGCTGATCGCCCACCGCTACGAGAGTATTGAGCTTGACCTGAAATATCTGGAACGCACGCTCCCGCACATCTATGCCCTCTGGGGCCGGACCGTGCACCTCCAAACCGTAGTAGAAGACAAAAAAGCCCTTTTTACCTATGACGGTAAAAAGGTGCAACGCAAGTTTGTGTAATACGCTTTTGCTTTGATATGTTTAAAGGTCGCCTGCACATAGCTTCAGGCGATCCTAAAAAGAAAGGCCCGCGAGCACATACTTTGTGCGAGCGGGCTATTCTTAAGGTCGCTACCCACAGCGACCTTAACAATAGGAAAACAGGCAAAGGCTGTGGAGGTGAGCGTAACGGAGAGAATTTTGGAACTGCAGGAGCGATAGCGTCCGCCTTTAAGGTTGGATTTCCACCGCTGCACAGCGGCTCAAATCAAGAAATCCAACCTTAACAGCGGCCGGAAGTCCAAATATTCGCGCAGTGAAGCTCATTCACCGGCAGCCTTTGCCCATCTTTCAAATGTTAAAGTCGCACCCTCACCGGAACATAAATCTCCATCACCGTATCCACCCTGGAATGGCAGCGTTCATCGTAGAACTCGTAATCTAGCTTGCCTTCGTCATAGACATACCCGCTGTCCTTGAACCATTCCTCAAAAATATACTTCCAGGTGCTCTTAATCACCTGAACAAAATCCCCCTGATCCTTCTCTTCCGAAGTATCCACGGGTGGTGTGGTGAATACCGCGTAGTCTGCCTCAGGGACTTCAACTGTCAGCATCTCATCGGTCACCTGGCTAAAATCGTCAACGATCACGCCAAGCAGATAAGTAGCGTTTCCGCTCTCAGCGGCCGGAACACATAAGCCGACTTCTCCGTGCCTTGGAGGTGCGAGAATTTCATACATTTTGGATTCCAGGTTCTCTCCATCATAATGGCTCCAGAAAGAAGCGATATCCTTGGTATAATTGCCTTCGGCCACATTGGTTTCAATACCGTAACCAGCGACCTTAAAGGCCGGTTTATGCATAATAACTGGATTCATTAAATAACCTCCGATTTTGACAACAGAACCGCCCTGAAGATAACCGTCCATACGGGACGCATACTGCGATGGGCTATAGCCATAGGCCTTGCGAAACGCCTTGGTAAATCCGCCTGGCGTCTCAAAGCCATACTCCAGCGCAATATCAATAATTCTCCGTCCGCTGAACAATTCGACCGCTGCCAGTGACAGCTTCCGGCTCCGTACATATTCCATTACAGACATCTCCTTGCACAGACTGAATACCCGGCTAAAATGATATAGCGAATATCCGGCCTCGGCGGCAATCTTCTCAGCAGTCAGGTTGTCTTTGATATTTCCCTCAATATAATCGATACATCTCTCAATATCCTTGCTGTAATTCAATGAGTCACCCAGCCTTTCCCCGTACGGTGATTTCATTATAACAAGCAGTTTGCAAGCGGGCTGTTCCTCGTTTGCTAAGAAGCAATTTAAGCGGCTTATACAATCGATGCAGGAGTAAACCCGGCTTACACCGGAAGATAGGAAGACTGCTGTTCGGCAGTACACGCTAAAAAACAGGCAAGTCCCTTATACCGGAAGCTTGCCTGTTGTATATATGATACTTTTTAAGATATTGTGTTGCTGTGCAAGAGATCTGCTTAAGGAATCGTAATGGTTAGAGAGTCCCCGGGATCTACGACCCCGGCTGCGGCTTTGAACTTCAGATTGAGCGTATAATCCTTGAAGTTATTCATGTCATTGACCCTATCGAGCTGGTAGTTTCCGTCAGGCAAGAGTACGGTGAATTTCCCGTCTTTTATTTGTCCTGAATACGAGTTATTGTTGTCAGTGTCATGCAAGTATAGAACAACGCCAGTCATAGGTTTACCGCCTTTAGTGACTGTACCGGAATACTCCACAGGCACGGTAATCACAAGCGGATTGGGCACTGACTGTCCAGCTGCAACACTAAAGGAATAGTAGATTTTAATGTCCTTCTGACTGGCTTCATCAGTGAATTTATCCACTGTGTAGTCATCCTCCGGGAGATACAAGGAGAACTGTCCGTCCTTGATTACAGCAGAGTATGCTTTGTATTCGCTGCCCCCGACACTGTGGAGAAAGATTGTTCCATTGGCAACTGGTGTTCCATTTGCACTAATGATTGAGCCCGAAACTTTTGGAGGAAGCTTCAGAATATAAGGCTGCGGGTTAAAATGTCCATCAGTTACAGTGATGCCAGTATATAATGGAATATTCTCCTTGGTATCATTAACTGTTACACTATATAGCTTATACTTTCCATCGGGAAGATAAAGACTGAATACGCCATCTTGTGAAGAAGTACCGTAGCTCGTATATGTCCCTCCATCAGTGCTGATATTTAAGTAGCTCCTACCAAGTGCTGTACCATCAGCATAGGTTACCTTAATCTCGCTCTTGAAAGGGATGGTAATATCCAGAGTTTTCATTTGCTTATCAACAATTTCGAACGAGTAGGCCGGAATAGCTGAATCGTTGTAACTGTACACATCATATTTACCCGGCGCCAAGGTAAGTGTAAATTGTCCTTTAGCCACAGAAGTTCTGGCTCCTGCCGTCTGACCTCTGACTGACAATATGCCATCGGGAACCATTGATCCGTCCGGATATTTAAGTGTACCCGTTACATTATAATTGGGGACTTTAATATCCAGCAGAGCCGGGACCGGTTTCCCTCCGGCTACCGTAAAGTTGTAGGTGAGATACATATTCTCCTGTGGGCCTGTGACGTTGTATCTGTCCACTTTATACTTGCCGTCAGGCAGATAAGAGCTAAACTTCCCGTCCTTCACTTGAATCGTTACAAAGGCTTGGGTGGTCTCTTCTGTAATGGACAGAAACCCATCCTTTATTGTTGAACCATCCTCGAATTGCAACGTCCCCGTTACGTTCTTGAGCTGCACGACTACAGACAACGGATCAGGTAAGCTTTTGTTATTCACAACTTTGAAGGTATAAGAGACCTGTTGCGATTCATTGCTGTCTTCGCTATAGTAGCTGCTAATCTTATAATCTCCATCCGGCAGATAGACACTGAAAGAGCCGTTTTTCACTTTGGCACCGACCGAAGTAAGAGTTGAGGGATTTTGATCAAAAATGTAGACCGTTCCATTCTCAACCACTCTGCCATCTGAATACTTCACAGTCCCCGTCACATTTTTCGAAGGAATAATTAGATTTAAATTGCTTGGAACGGTTTGTCCGTCTAACACTGTAAATGAATAGCTGAGTGGAGTCATGTTGTTTTGGCTGTCATAATACGTATATACCTGATATGAGCCATCAGGGAGATACAGTGTGAACCTGCTGTCTTTGATAGCTGTAGCATATTCGATTACTGGAGTGGTTGTGGTACGCACATACAGCCTGCCGGAGTTCACTGGCTGGTTTTCACTATCCACAACAGTTCCCGTAAGCTTCTTGGGAACGACAACCTTAATGGGATCCGGAGCTGACTGACCGTCAGCTATAGTGAAGCTGTAGTTCAGCGATATTCTTTCAGAGTTATCATAATTATTGAATTCGGTCAACTTATACGTGCCGTCTGGCAAGTAGACGCTAAATTGGCCATCTATTACCTCGGAAGAATAGCTGATATAACCGTTTCCGTTCGTTGTGTTCTGCAGGTACACCGAACCGTTGCCGGTGGAGCTTCCATCCGAATAGCTTAATTTTCCTGTAAACAGCTTCGGCAGCTTTATTTCAAGCGGATTCGGACTCGTCTTGCCGCCGGATACGCTGAATGACTGGTAGAAACCAATCATCTGTTCCTCGGGAGTATTAAGATTATAGGTGCGGTAATTCCCGTCCGGCAAGTAGAGGGTAAACTCACCATCCTTGATTGCGGCAAAATAGGTTGGGTAAGTGCCGGAATCTGTCCGGTTCACATACAGCCTTCCGGATGCAACCGGTGTTCCGTCGAAATTGCTGATTGTTCCTGTAACAGCTGCAGGAAGCGTAATACTTAGCGGACTCGGTGAAGATTGTCCTCCTGTAATGGTGAACGTATAGTTCACTGAAAGACTCTCTTGGCTATCGTGTTTATATAAACTGCTGACCTGATAATTGCCATCAGGCAGGTACAGACTGAAGGTCCCATTCCGGACCACAACACTGTAATTGGAAGAAGGATTGGTATTGACGCTGTTGATGCTCAGACTTCCATTGCTGATTGTGCTGCCATCGGCAAATTGAAAGGTCCCCGACAATTTCGGAGACAAGGTCAGCTGCAGCGTCCCTGAATCCAGCTTACCGTCAGCGACAGTAAATTGACGGGACAAAGCAATAACCTCTTGATTCCCCCCGGTATTAAGCTGGTTCAAGTAATACTTACCGTCCGGCAGCTCTATTCCGAACCATCCGTTCTTCAGCTCTGCTTCGTAGGTGATTCCGACTCCATTCTTCAGCCTGTATAGATACAGGGTTCCCTCTTCAACCATCGATCCGTCTGCATACGTAAAACTACCCTTAACATTGCCGCTTAATGCTGGCGGCGGGGTCGCTGTTGGTTTTGCGGTTGGCTTGGCTGTGGCTGTCGCCACAGGCGTTGCTGTAGCCACTGGTGTTGCTGTAGCCACTGGCGTTGCTGTAGCCACTGGCGTTGCTGTAGCCACTGGCGTTGCTGTCGCGGCTGGCGTTGCTGTTGCGGCTGGCGTTGCTGTTGCGGCTGGCGTTGCTGTTGCGGCTGGCGTTGCTGTCACCACAGGCGTTGCTGTCGCCGCTGGTGTCGGGGTTGCCGTTGTCGACGGTACAGCCGGATTAGCGTTTCCCGCCGCTGTTGGTGATGGCGTCGCAGCCGACTTGTCAACACCGCCAATCTTGACCTTAATATCGGAGCCGCTGTCTTTACCAGCTTCCAGCTTGACTGGCGAAGTTTCCATCGTAATGCCTACGGCATTGATGACCGCAGTGTCAATTTTACCTTTGCCTGTAACATCCAGGCCAGTATTGATATTCATCGTTGTGATGCTGGCTTCATTCTTCAGTTTATTACCTGTGGCTTCTTTAGCCACGTTTAGACTCTGAATCGTGCCTTCAGGAATATCTACAGCAATATTATGTGCTTGAATGTTGACTTCCTTAAAGCTGCCTTTCAAGCTTATCTTGGCATTTGCCGGCAGCTCTTTCGATAAGGTTACTGCACCAACAGCTGCCCCCGTGATCGATTCAATCGCCGCTTCCGATTGAACCTGCAGATTGGCAACCGTTGTCGTTCCTTCAGCCACAATTCTTACACTGCCATTCTTTTTGTCGATGATGACCGTGCCAAGAATGCTCTTGTCAAAATGAATGCTGTGAGCACCGCCGCCGGAGACGGTAGTCGTTCCCTTGACGGTCACATTCTCAAGGACCGCTTCGCCTTCTGCTATACCTTCTCCTAAGAGTAAATTACCGCTGATCGTCGTATTCCGGAGTTTAATATCCGGCGAGTTGATGATAACATTCTGAAGGGTGGCGGCATTCCCTGCTTCAGGGCCATAGGTCCCTGGTGTACTGTATGTTACGCTTACTGCTGAATTATGTATGTCCAGAGCTCTATCCAAAATAACTACAGCCTCGGCGCGGGTTGCCCGATCACCCGGATGAAAGCTGTTGTCTGCAAAGCCCTGCATAATCCCCTTCTCCTGCACTGCACTGATAGCGTCTTTGCACCACGCCGGACTATCTGCTGTATCGCTGAAGTTGGCATCTGCTGATGCAGTCAACCCGAGCAGTTTGCTGACAATGACCGCTAATTCCTGTCGGGTAACCTTGTTGCCCGGTCCAAAAGAGCCGTTGCCATATCCGCTAATGTATCCAGCAGCATTTGCTTTTAACAACTCCGGATACACCCAGCTCGAAGCTGCCACATCCTTGAACTCCACGGACTTGCTCTCCACAAATCCAAAGGATTTGTTAACTAATGAAACCAGCTCGGCTCTGGTGATGGGATTGGCCGGTTTAAAGCGGCCATCCGGATATCCGGAGATGAAGCCTTTTTCCATCCACTTGCTAATTTGCGGTTCGGCCCAATTCCCGGAAATATCCGAAGCCGTCCCGGCGAATACGGAGGCGTACGGAGATATCGTGAAACAAATCACAAGTAATAAGGCAAAACCTTTCTTCAAAATCTTCATCTTCGACAACGTTCTTCCCTCCAATGATAAAAAAAAATCAATCCGCTATTAAATTACACGATCTCCTAAATTTCGACTATAAGAAAAAACTGATATTCCTATGAAAATGTCGACTTTTGTATGTATTTTTGGTGGCTATTTCTCCATATTCGCTATATTTGACGGTATTTGCAGCATCACAAGGACTATACGGTCCGTGAATCTGGGTATATGAGCTCAAAGTACATAAGTAAGTGCTGTACGCTCCGTTGCCCCTTTGGCAAGTTCAGCATGTATCGTGCACCAGCTTTCTGCTTCAGCCTTTTGCATGGGCGTTCAGCAGTACATTTTGCTTAAAAAAACACCACAAAAAGGACCGCCTCATGGCAGTCCGCAGTGTTGCAGTTACATACAAAAGTATGCAGCTTGCAGATACCTTTTTTGGAGAATGTGCCTAATGAATGCGATCACCGGTTCAGCAAACTTCCGACATATTTCAGCAGCTCGTTGGCGCAGATCGGGCAGTAGTTATGCTCGTCGATCAGGCGTCTGGATACCTCGTTGATCCGTTTGAGCTGGCTTTCATCCGGCGTTTTGGAGGAGGTGGTAATCTTGACGATATCCTTGAGATCGGTAAACAGCTTCTTCTCGATCGCTTCCCGCAGCCGGTCGTGGTTGTTGTACTCGAACTTTTTGCCTTTGCGGGAATAGGCGGAAATACGGATCAGGATTTCTTCACGGAAAGCTTTTTTCGCATTTTCGGAAATGCCGATCTGCTCTTCAATGGAGCGCATCAGCCGCTCATCCGGCTCCATCTCCTCATCCGTCAGCGGATCACGTATCTTGGCCCAGTTGCAGAAGGCTTCGATATTATCGAGATAATTTTCGAACAGCGTTTTGGCGGACTCTTCAAAAGAGTAAACGAACGCCTTCTGCACTTCGCTTTTGGCCAGAATATCGTATTCCTTGCGGGCGATGGAAATGAAATTCAGATACCGTTCCCGTTCCTCCTTGGTAATCGAAGGGTGCTGATCCAAGCCATCCTTGATCGCCCGCAGCACATCCAGTGCGTTCATGCACTGCAGGTCGCCTTTGATCAGGGCGCTGGAAATCCGGTTGATGACATAACGCGGGTCGATGCCTGACATGCCTTCATCCAAATATTCGGTCTGCATCTCCTTGAGGTCGGCTTCCTTGTAACCTTCAACCTCTTCGCCGTCATACATGCGCAGCTTTTTGATCAGGTCCATCCCCTGCTTCTTGCTCTCCTTCAGGCGGGTCAGGATTGAGAAAATCGCAGCGGCGCGCAGCGCGTGGGGCGCAATATGCACATGCTTCATGTCGCTTTGGGCGATCAGCTTGGCGTAGATTTTTTCCTCTTCCGACACTCTCAGGTTGTACGGCACAGGCATGACGATCATACGGGACTGAAGTGCTTCATTCTTTTTGTTGGAGATAAAGGATTTGTACTCCGTTTCATTCGTGTGGGCAATGATCATCTCGTCCGCCGAAATCAATGCGAAGCGCCCGGCTTTAAAGTTGCCTTCCTGGGTCAGCGACAGCAGGTTCCACAGAAACTTCTCATCGCATTTGAGCATTTCCTGGAACTCCATCACTCCGCGGTTCGCTTTGTTCAGTTCCCCGTCGAAGCGGTAGGCGCGCGGATCGGATTCCGAACCGAATTCGGTAATCGTGGAAAAGTCGATGCTGCCTGTGAGGTCAGCGATATCCTGCGACTTCGGATCGGACGGACTGAAGGTCCCGATGCCCACCCGCTCCTCCTCCGACAGCAACACCCGCACAACCTTCACCTGCTCGATGTCACCGTGGTATTCATTCTTCAGCCGCATTTGGCAGGAAGGGCAGAGATTGCCCTCGATCCGCACACCCAGTTCTCTCTCGATCTCCGGGCGCAGCTCCAGCGGAATCAAATGAAGCGGGTCCTCATGCATCGGGCAGCCTTCAATGGCATACACCGCTCCTGCATCCGTACGCGAATACTGCTCAAGACCACGTTTCAGCAGCGTAACCAATGTCGATTTCCCTCCACTGACCGGTCCCATAAGCAGCAATATCCGTTTGCGTACGTCTAGACGCCGGGCTGCGGAATGAAAATATTCCTCCACCAGCTTCTCCACCGCCCGGTCGAGTCCAAAAATCTCCTGCTCAAAAAATTTATACCGCTTGCGTCCATTAATGTCCTCTACGCCGTGTGACTTGATCATGTCGTATACGCGGGAATGAGCTGTTTTAGCGGGAGAGGGGTCTTTTCTCAGCAGTTCTATATAGTCCTTGAAGGTGCCGCTCCACGCCAAACGGTCGTTCTCAGCCCGATACGAAGCTATACGCTCAAAAATATCCATTGCTCGCTACCTCCTCTTGCGCTCCTACTTGCTCCACAGCTTTAAAAGTGTATTACATACCTATGCGGCGAGCCCGGAATAGTTTACCTCTTTTTTGCTGTGCTATAATAGAGAATCATGATTTCCCTTATAAAATACCGGCACAAAGTGCGGGCTTGTCCTCCAAGCTTATTCAGACACTTTGCCATTCAACCGTAAACCTATAGATTCAGCCGGGGACGCAACATTAGGACACAGGAGTGACAAATATGGCCGTAAAGCATGAAACGGAGCTATATGCTCCTTTGAAGAGTTTTTTTGAGAGACAAGGCTATGACATCAAAGGCGAGGTACGGACCTGTGATTTGGTAGGCCTGCGTGAGGGTGAGGAGCAGCCGCTGATCGTGGAGATGAAAAAATCGTTCAACCTCGCCCTGCTGCTGCAGGGGGTTGAACGATTGCGGTTAAGTCCCAACGTTTATCTCGCCGTGGAGCGCGTGCGTGACAAAAAAGGCGCGGTGAACCAGCGCTGGGGCGAGCTTAGCGGGCTATGCCGCCGCCTTGGCCTTGGTCTGATCACTGTGGTCTTTTACAAGACCAAGGCACCGCTGGTCGAGGTGCTCGCGGAGCCGGGCGACGCGCCGCCCCAGCCCCGCAGCCGCACACGGCGGCGCGAGCGGCTGCTCTACGAGTTCCGCGAGCGCAGCGGCGACTACAACACCGGCGGCAGCACGCGCGTCAAGCTCGTGACGGCCTACCGCGAGAAGGCGCTGCGCGTGGCGCTCGCGCTGCAGGCCGCAGAGGCCGAAGCCGCCCTTGCGGCGGCCGGCCTCGCCGCGAAGCGCGCCGGACGCGGCGGCGCGCCAAGGGCAGACACAGCAGCGGACGCCGCTGCTGTGTCTGCCCTTAGCCCGGCGGCTGCGGACAGCCGGGCGAAAGCTCCGCTCGGCGTCACACCCGCCGAGCTGCGCAAGAGAAGCGGCGTGCCGGGCGCCGCCTCATTCCTGCAGAAGAACTACTATGGGTGGTTCTTCCGGGTGGGGCGCGGCCGCTACACGCTCACGGCCGCCGGAACAGCGGCGCTGATCGAATATGCGAATATCACCGGAAGCCGAGCCTAAACTTTATTTTCCATACAGCTCATATTTCCGTCCGTTCAGCAGAAGGGCTGCCCCGCTGCCTGCAACACAGGCGACCAGCAGATTCATGCCAATAGACTGCCAACTGATCGTATCGTTAATATTGGCCGCCTGCTCCTGATAGATGGGACTGACCGTCAGCAGATTGGCGTATTGCTTGAAGGACTCATTAGCCGACGTTCCTATGCTCCAGTGCGAGCTGTCCTGGATAACCAGAGCGAACTGGACAGCAACAACCGCACCAATCAGGACAGCAATGCAGAGATGGCTTAACAACGGTTTGCGTTGTCTTTTGCCTGCAGCCAGCGCCAGTCCTATTAAGGCCAGTCCGGCAGGAATACTGCACAGCTTGGACAACAACAGATACAGGATTCCTAGCGCCGGACTGGCCGAATCAGCAATCCTCGCCTGATATAAGCCATCAGGATTTAAAAACACCTCCAGCAATGTCGTCGACCATACCGCCGTGGTGCCGAGCATAAAAACAGCCGATTTCACCAGAAACAGCGATGAAGTCTTGACAGGCAGCATATGATTAACCGGCATCGTACCCGTGAAGAATTCCCTGTAATAATCCACATAGATGTACACCGGGATCAGAATACCGATGACCATGTTTACGGTGAGAATCAGAAATGCCAGATCTTGGCCTGAGCTGAACAGGAAATACAGGTTGATTAAGCAGCTTAATCCGGTTAACGAGGCGAACATTGCAAAATGTCTTTTGCACTCCAGTTTAAATTGATGGACTAGAATCACGTAACTACTCCCCTTCTCAAATGGTTAAACGATGCTTTTAAACAAATCTTCAATGGGCAGGCCATACTCCCGTTTCAATTCCTCCACGCTCCCCTGCAGCTGCACTCTTCCTTCGTCCACAATCGCTATATGCGTAAACAGGCATTCGACATCGCGAATCAGGTGGGTGCTGATCAGAATGGAGCTGTCAGGGTCAAAATTATCCAGGATAATCTGCATGATTTTATCACGCGTTGATGGATCGACAGCCGCTAATGGTTCATCAAGTACGAATAATTGGGCCCGGCGTGCAAACGTAAGCGATATGCTCACACGCTCCTGCATTCCTTTGGACAGGGACTTCACCTTATCTTTAAGATTCAATCCGAGCATCGCTATCATTCCGCAGGCCTTGTCCCGCTGAAAATCGGCAAAAGCGTGATGATAAAAATCAATGCACTCCTCAATACTCATCCATGAATACAGAAATTCTCTGTCCGGCAGATAGGATACAATCTTTTTCGTTTCCACACCGGGATGTTGCCCACCGACTGTAATCGTCCCTTTATAATTCCGCAGCAAAGCCACGATCAGCTTCATAAGCGTCGTTTTCCCCGCCCCGTTCGGCCCCAACAGCCCTACTATACTTCCCTTGGGAACTGTTAAATTCAGTCCGTTTAAAGCAGCCTTTTTTCCATACATTTTCGTCAGATTCGCACATTCCAGTACATTTCCCACATTGCCACTCCTCTTCATTCGGTCTTTCTTATATCCATATATATACATTCCAAATTATTAGACTCCTGTACTCGAAACATCCCTGCAAGCTGCGCTGAAATGCCATGTATTTGCATAAACAAAAAGCAAGCCCCCCATACCGGAAGACTTGCCTTTTCACCAATACCAGCCTGCACACTGCCAATATCCAACGATTTGTTATTAATCGATTATTACATACTGAACTAATTCCTTAAGATCTTCAAATATTACATCCGCCTCTACATCCGTAGAAAACTGTGTACTTTGTTTCCATGCTGCTCTGAGGCCTGCGGCGCGACTCGCCCGGATATCATTCTCCGGATGGTCGCCGACAAACAGCGTTTCCTCCGCCTTAACCCCTAGCTTAGTCAATGCCCGAAGGAAGATAGCCGGATCCGGCTTGCGCAGACCTTCCCACTCTGAAATCAACACCTCATCGAACAAAGGGCTGATCCCCAGAGCTTGAAAATTATCATATTGGAATTGTCCATAGCCGTTGGATACCAGCGCAAGTTTGATTCCGTTTGCCTTTAATGTTGTAAGCATACTCATCAAATTAGGAAATCCGATACAATGTCCTTGGAAACCATGCAGATAATCATTCAGAAGTTCTGCCCAGCTTAGCTCCCGGATAGAAAAGTCCTCAAGTAGCTGCTGATACACTTTATCTTTCCAGACATAACCGTGCTGATCCAGCTCGACAAACCGCTGCAGAAATTTTTCTTTGGGAACAGACTGAAATTGTGGATATCGTTCATACTGATCACGGACAAAAGAGACCAGAGAGGACTCGCGGTCCAATAACGTTCCATCCAGATCGAAGAGCACCGCTTTAATTTCCATCTTCCTGCCCTTCCACACGTAAGTGCGTTGATTATTGAGATTATCGGCCGCTGACTCCCGCCAACCTCTTGATTGTTGTTTGCTGCGGATGAACTCTGGTTTAGGTTGCTTGCTCCGAGTTCAGATAAGTGTATTTGGTGCAGCTATTCGGGAGCAATATAGTTGTTTCAAAGATATAGTTGTATGCTCTGCAATTAAAAATGGCGAATCCTTTCGTTTGGCCCGAATGACATCTATTTAGTTGTACGAAGTGCAGCTATCTCCTCATTCGCCCATCCATATGGAGTTTTAGATGTATAAAGTGCAATTATCGCGTAATTCGCTCATAGGGTAGAGATCACGCCCCCATGTTCACCCAAAAAGCCCATTCTCGCCCAATTCTCCTGCACAGAATGCAACAGAATCCTATCAGACTGCCAAAAACAGGGAATCTATTGTACTAAATACAGCAGACGCTACTCATAGCCTCTCATATGTCACAAACTACAACCTCTAACTTCTAAACTCTAACCAATCAACCCAGCTGTCATCAATAACCCTATTCCATTCCCCCTCAGCTCCGGGCCGTAAACTCCGTCACGGCCTCGCTCATCAGGTTCATGCCCAGCAGCAGCTCATCCCGGCCGGGATGGCTGAAGTTGAGGCGGATGCGGTTGCCGCCGCCGCTGACACAACACAGCGGGCCGGGCAGGAAAGCTACGCCTTTAGTCAGCGAGGCCTTAAGCAGTGCCATAGCGTCCAGCCCAGCAGGCAGCGATACCCACAGGAACATGCCGCCTTCCGGCAGACTATAGGTGCTGCTCTTCCAGGCCGGACGCTTCAGCAGTTCAGCCATTAGCTTGAGGCGGGTATTGTATTCCCGGTTCAAGAGGGCAATATGCTCGCGCAGATCAAAAGAGGTGACATCCAGCAGATGATGCAGCAGCCGCTGATTCAGGGAGCTGGACTGCCAGTCGGCCATCTGCTTTGCGGCAGCCATCATGCCGATAAGCTCCCGGCTGCCTGCCGCCCAGCCCGTCCGCAGAGCGGGCGCGACCGTTTTGCTGAAAGAACCGATGTAGAGCACATGTCCACCCTCGCTTACATTCTCCAGCGCATAAAGCGACGGATATTTTACGGACGGATGCTGGCCATAACGCTGAAAATGCAGATCACCATAAGAATCGTCTTCGACAATCAGCACGTTATGGCCGGTACACAGCTCCAGCACCTCCTTGCGTCTTGCCAGGCTCCAGAGAATACCGCTTGGATTCGTAAAGCTCGGTGTTGCAAACAGCATCTTAGGCCGGTGCTGCCGAATTTGGGTACGCAGATGCTCCGGCAGCAGTCCGTCCCTGTCTCCCTGCACGGGAATAATCACCGCGCCCTGCATACGAAGCGCCTGCAGAATGCCCGGTGAGGTGGGATTCTCTACAAGAACCCGGTCTCCGGGATCTATGTATACCCTGGACAGCAAATCGATGGCTTGTTGACTTCCCGTTGTCAGAAGAACTCCGCCCTCGGCAACAGCCACACCTTTGGCTTTCAGCCAATCCCCGGTAAGCCACTCCCGCAGCGGACCGTACCCTTCCGGATCACCGTACTGCAGTGCCCCGGCATCTGCAGAGATGACTGTGGACGCGGTTTCGGCAAGCAAGGACAGCGGGAACAGTTCTTCCGCCGGAAGCTCTTCCGCCAGTGAAATCAACGTGCCCCGGCGCGTCTTGGTGCGGATACTCAACAGCGGTGAAGACAGCAAGGTATGTGCGCGGGCAGAAAACTCATATTTCATATGTTCCCCCCTCCCCTGGTACCAAGAATATTCCAGTCCAGCCGGCAATATGTCGTTAGGGTGATCCTATGCGTAGATTTGCTTGTTCTGCCTTGAGAAAAGAGCAAACTTCTCGATAGCCTGCGCTCTCGTCGACACTTCAAGCTTCACATAAATTTTGCGCAAATAATTGTCTATGGAACGCCGGCTTACCTCTATTTCTAGTGCTATTTTGTCATAAGTGATTCCCTGCACAATTCGCTCCATGATGAACATCTCAGTCTGGGTCAGCTGCATGACGGCATCCAGTCCCTGTGACGATGGTGCCAGCCGAAATCCTTTTTCAATCCAGTCAAACGGTATGGAGAGGAAGCCTTCCCGCAATCCGTCAATCATCAGCAGCAACTGGCGGGGAGAAGCTCCCTTGGAGAGTATTCCGCTTGCCCCAAGCTCAAGCAACGGCTGAAACAATGTCTTGTCCTCTTCTTCCGTCATGATGATGAAATGAGAATTTGGCGAACTGCTCTTCATCTCCGGCAGAATGCTCTCCACATTTCCTTCCGGCATCTGATAATCCGCCAGCACCAGGTCCGGCTGACTTTCACGCACATTGTAAACGCCTTCGTTCCAAGTCGAATACATCCCCAGAATTTCCAGCTCCCCCCCTTCCTCCAAAATCAATTTTGTTCCAAGCATACTTGTGGGATGACATCCCACGATGATCCCCCGCCACACCTTCATCATTAACTCCCTTACCTCCTGCTATCTATATAATTTACCCAGAGTGGAAAACGCCTCGGGGTTTTACGGTTATTGCGCATGCAAGGATGGTTGCATTTTTATCCTTTCTTCCTTCTTTTACCTTGTATACGCCCATCAGATATTCCAATCTATAGAAATTGTATCGCAGTAGTTTAATAGGATGCAATTACTTTTTCACGTTTTCAGACTCTCTTTCACTTTTGCGAAAACTCAAAAAGTCTGATAGAATGGGGACTTGAAAAAAAACAGCCTGAGGTGATGTAATGCAACCGCTAGCGGAATCGACCCCGGTACACTCGCGCCGTACTGCAGCGAGAAGCGGCCCTTCCGTAAAATGGTTTTTACTGTTCTGGA
Source organism: Paenibacillus sp. FSL M7-1046 (assembly GCF_038007405.1). Classification (NCBI taxonomy): domain Bacteria; kingdom Bacillati; phylum Bacillota; class Bacilli; order Caryophanales; family Paenibacillaceae; genus Paenibacillus; species Paenibacillus sp. FSL M7-1046. The sequence goes on from NZ_JBBOXB010000001.1 coordinate 77,186, forward strand.
TTTTGATGATCGGGCTCGGCTTCTATGCCGTGTACAGCTATACCAACCATCTAAAGCAGCAGGTGCTGAGCGAACTTGGCACTCAAAGCCAGCAGCAGCTTACCGTTTTGAAGACCGATTATGAATCGCGAATCGCCGTTCTCTCTGAAGAGGTGAAGGAATTGCAGAGCACTGTTCAGAGCTTTAATGAACTGCTCACCTTTACCAAAGACAATGCAAGCAGCAAGACAGACAACAGCAACAAGCTGTATACCCAGTTAAACGAGGTCCGCAAGCAACTCGATGCCCTGAAGAAAGAGATGGATCTGCTGAAATGAGAACCCCTGTCCAACGAGTCAACCGGTTCTTTATGCTGCTGACTGCTCCCTTCTTCGGGTTATTGCTCTGTCTGTGGTGGTATCAGCCGCCGCTTGACCTGAAGCTGAACACAGAACAGTTCGCTGCAGCCCCGGGGCCGCTTGAATTAACAACCTCTTTGAAGAATGATTTGAAGCTGGCCGAGTCCTCTGCTTCCTATACCATAGATTCAATAGGTGCCAGTGCACAGCTCTACAAACAAACAACAAACGCGATGAATGCCATTGTTAATACCGCCAAAGCCCAGGCATCCCGCCCGGAGCAAATCTATAACCGGAGAATTTCAGCCAGGCTGGGAATTCCTGCCGATATTGTGAACAGCGACCGCATTACCATCGAACTTTACCGGTTAAACCCCGGTAACTATAAAGCCTATGCCCTAAAAATTAAGCTGAAGGATGCTTCGGCCATGAAAATGAGCCTGGCCGGAGACGGCTCCGGCGGAGCTGAAACTACCATGCGCGCCGTCAACCGTTACGGTGCAACAGCCGGCATCAATGCCGGAGGATTTGCCGATAAGGGCGGTAAACGTTATCCCTTATCTACAACCGTTGTAGGCGGCCAATATTTGTACGGATTCGAGCCGAGTTACAAGGATCTCAGCTTCGTTGGCCTGAATAAATCAGGACAGCTGATCGGCGGTAAATTCTTCAGCCGGACACAACTCGACCAGCTGGAGCCGGTGTTCGGCGCCACCTTTGTCCCGGTCCTGCTGAAGAACAACACCAAGATGGTGATCCCGGATAAGTGGAAGACGAGTCCCAAACGTGCCCCACGCACCGTAATCGGCAAGTACAAGGATGATCAGCTTCTCGTGCTCGTGGCCGACGGCTACAACGAAAACGGCAACTCCGGAGCTACGCTGGAGGAAATCCAGAACAAGCTGTACAACATGGGTGTGATTGATGCCTACAATCTGGATGGCGGTGGATCTTCGTCCCTGATCTTTAGAGGAAAGGTCATTAACAATCCATCGGACGGGAATCTCCGCCAGGTACCGACCAGCTTCCTGTTTTTCAAATAACTTTTCCAGTTGTCTGTGCGGCATCTCACATTTTTCTTTTGTTTTTGATATAGACCAGGTTATAATCAGGATAACGAATACAGATCCTTATGGAGGTGTCCAGCATGTCGTTTTCCTTGACCTTTTGGATCATAACCCTGGTATTTCTGCTGTTCCTGACCGGAATCCTAACCTCCTCCTACAACGATGATAAGACCAAGGGCTTATAAAAGCCTGGATGGACCAAAGCATTCGCTGCTTCAAAAAAAGAGCACCGCACATCTGTGCGGTGCTTTTTTTTAGTAATGGGGACGGCAGACACCCTGCTGCGGCCATACTATGTACAATTAAATTCGCTTGCTTTCAGCAGGAGAAAGCGTAATTTCTAGGCGTGTCTTGAAAGTTGAGTCATTTCCCCAAGACATTCAGCACAAATATAACGATCTTTATATTCACTTACACCCTCAATTGATCCGCAGAATACACATTTGGGGCGGTAACGCTCCAGAATGATATGGTCGCCCTGTACCAGAATTTCTACCGGGTCGCCTTCATTCATTTGATACCTTTTACGCAGGGACTTAGGCAGAACAATTCTACCCAGCTGATCTACTTTCCGAACAACGCCAGCAGGTTTCATATCTAACTTACACCTCTCCTGTTCAACTAATAATTAGTAACTACTACTTTTTTCGGCACTACTCAACTATTTCGTTAATTAATTGTCGAATCCTGCTGAAATAAATAAAAATTCATGTCCGTTTTTAGAAAAGTTGCGGGAAATCCAGCTGGCGCAGCGCTTCATAGACAATAATGGCCGCCGAGTTTGACAAATTTAGCGATCTGACGGCATCACTCATCGGCATGCGCATTCTCGTTTCCTTCCCGGCTTCCAGAATATCGGCTGGCAGACCCTTGGTTTCCTTACCGAAAACGAAGAAATCCCCATCCTGAAAGGCAAAATCGGTATAGCGCTTCTCGGCCTTGGTTGTAGCATAGAAAAACCGGCCTTCCTTATACTTCTCCAGAACTTCCCCAAAAGAATCATGATATTCGATATTTACGGCGTGCCAGTAATCAAGTCCTGCCCGTTTCAGCGTAGCGTCGTCTGTACGGAAGCCCAAGGGGCGGACTAGATGAAGATGCGTGCCTGTTGCCGCGCAAGTGCGGGCGATATTGCCGGTATTCGCCGGAATTTCCGGTTCTACCAGCACAATATGAAGTGCCATAGTGTGAATGCTTCCTCTCTGTAGGCTCTAACAGCCCTATAATGTGTTAGTAAGGACTTCCTCTAAGGTGAGGGCAGCGCTTATAGATCATACACGGCGCGTGGTGTGCCACGCAGAAAACCTTCCGCCTGCAGGCGGAAGGTTCAAAAGCTTTCATACATTAGCCCTGAGTTTGCCGGAAATGCTGCATGAAATCGGTAAGCGCCTTAACGCTCTCATAAGGAACCGCGTTATATATGGAAGCACGCAAGCCTCCAACACTACGGTGGCCCTTAAGACCGACAAAACCTTCTTGTTCGGCAGCTTTGACGAATTGCTTCTCAAGCTCTTCCGACTGCATCCGGAATGTAACGTTCATGATGGAGCGGCTGCCTTGTTCCGCAACTCCGCGGTAGAAACCATCACTGCCGTCAATATGATTATAGAGCAGCCCGGCTTTGTCGCGGTTCTTGACTTCGATACCTGCAAGCCCGCCCTGCTCCCCAATCCATTTTAACACTTCATTAACCATATATACAGAAAAGGATGGCGGCGTATTGTAGAGTGAGTTGTTCTTATAATGCGTATCGTAACGCAGAATCGTCGGGATATTGGAAGGCGACTTCGCGATCAGCTCTTCTTTGGCGATAACTACAGTTACGCCTGACGGTCCGAGATTCTTTTGTGCGCCGGCATAAATCAGTCCGAATTTATTCACGTCAAAGGAGCGGCTCAGAATGTCGCTGGACATGTCTGCAATCAGCGGGATGGAGCCGGAATCCGGAAACTCCGCATATTGTGTTCCCTCAATCGTTTCATTTGACGTAACATGCAGATACGCTGCGTTATCCGCTGCCTTGATGCTGCTAAGCTCTGGAATCGCCAGAAACTTCTTGTCCTCTGAGGATGCGGCGACATGGGCGCCACCAACCAATTTGGCTTCCTTGAGGGCTTTATCCGCCCAGCTTCCTGTCATAACATAGCTGCCGACTTGGCCCTCGGAGACAAGGTTCATCGGAAGCATGGCGAACTGGGTGCTTGCTCCGCCTTGGATGAACAATACCTTATAGCCCTGCGGATTGCCAAGGAGTGACAGCAGACGTTCCTGAGCTTCGTTATGAACGGACTCGTATACCGCCCCACGGTGCGACATCTCCATAATGGACATTCCGCTTTCCCGGAATTCGACAAACTCCGCTTGTGCGCGTTCCAATACTGCAAGCGGCAGCGCCGCCGGACCTGCATTAAAATTGTATGCTCTCTTGCTCAAAATTGCCCCCACCCTTTCTCTCCTGCGAATATGGATAGAGATTATGATAGCAGTAATCTAACACACCATCAAGTATAATTATTCACATAGAAGGTATAATCGCCAGGCTTAAATGGTGAAAAACTGATAGCTGCGGCTCCAATCCTTGCTGTGACGCGGTAAAATGCTGATGTCCGCAAAAACTTCCGGCGAAATAACATGCTTCTCGCCCCACAATGCTATCTGTTCCGGCTGGAAACTTCCGTATTCCCTGATCCCAACTCTGCTTGGCTGATGAGTGATTTCCCAATAAAAGGAATCCCCTGCATCTTCCCAGCCTCCCAGCTTACAGTAAAAGGGTCGGTCCGGCTCATTCTTCCAGCTTAGTTTATCTCCGGTTCGGCTGAGCAATTCCTCTGTATAAATGGATTCCGCCTGCTCTACCCTGACATTGTCCGGCAATCTCAGTTCATACCCTGATCCGACATTTTTACCGTTAATTCCAACAAAATTATGATTGTACTCCTCCGTCAGAAGCTCCTTTGACCCTCTGTTCTCCAGAGTGTAAGAGATATTCAGCCTTTCTTCGTCAAGCGAGATCCTCTTGGTCAAAAGCATGCTGTACCCCCGGCATTCCATCGGCTGCACCGAATAGGTAACCGAATCTGTAGTGTGTTCTTCAATCACCTCAAAGGGAATCAGCGGATAACTTCCGGCAAAAAAATAGGGAGCATCTTCCTGCTTCTGCAGCAGCCCTACTCCCGGCTTTGGAAACCATTCTCCAACTTCTGCATCGTCATAGCCAATTGCCCGGGAAATGCCGAATTCATTACATAGCCCAAAACCGCCAGTACCCTGCCCGGGCACGAGGCTTTCCGGAACGCAAAACGTATGTTTACCCTGCTCCAGGGTTACCTGTGTAATAAACCCTGTCCAATCAAATCTAGTGCCGTTATAGGCTCCAGTATCAGCAATCTCCACAGTAAGTATCCCATTAGTGAGAGTGTAAGCCATAAGTTATTCTTCCTCTTTCTTTTGCTTATTATTATTGTTACCAATATTCTCAGAACCTCTTCACCGCTGAAAAAAGCGCCTGCATTCGCATTTCCTGCGAAGCAGGCGCCTTTTCGTATACTTTTATGCAGTTAGGCCAGCTCCACCTGCAGGAGATGCAGTTCTCCTTCCTGCAGCGCACGGAGTATGCTGCGCGGTATCACAACACCCTCTGAGACGCGCTGAAGCGTCACCTCAGCGCCGTTAAGCAACACAGAGTGTATTTCATACTCCCCGTATTCTCTGCTTCCTGTGGACGTATAGGCGACCTCCAGCATGCGTTCCGCAAAGATCGTCTTAATCGTTGCCTTCCCCTGCTCATCGAACTGTTCCTTCACCAGTTTAGGCTGAAGCAGCAAATCGCCGAGCCGGCCCTTGACCCCAAACACCTCTGTGACCATCGTCAGCAGCAGCCAGCTCGCTGAACCGGTTAAATAGGTGTACATTCCTCTGCCCTGCTCATTGATATATTCGGGAATGCCGGGATACATCCGGCTGAGCTCGAAATTCGCGCTGAGCTTGTACAGTGAATCCAGCACTTTGCGGCCTTCCTGAACAAAGCCGCGTTTATACAGCGCGTTCCCGTACATCACAGTCATATGGCTGAACATAGCCCCGTTCTCTTTATGACCAAAGGCAAAACCAAAAGCACGGCCCAGATTCTGCTGGATGCCGCCAAAATTGGTATTCAGCCGGTATCCGATATTGTCGTCCAGCAGGTTGCGTTCTACCGCTGCGACGATATGCGGAATCTGCTCTGGCGCTGCTGCATGGCCGAGCAGCGGGAATACCTGGCCTGTCAGTGTCATGCGTACACCTTCGGCATGTTCGCCTTCGACACGGTCTCCGTCATTATTATAATAACCGTTGAACCAGCCGTCGCCATGATCACTTTGCACCCACTCATTCCGGCGCAAGTGATTAAATATCCATTCTGCCTTTTTCGCCAGATCATCTGCCACTTTCGCTATTGGCAGAGTTACCTTGACTCCGCTTACTTTGTTAGGCGCAGCGGCGTAGTAAAGGTTCAGCTGTTCCCGCTTGGCTATTATAGACTCATAGTTCAGCGATTTCTCCAGTGTATCCAGCAGCAGCGTCATCTCTTCCGCCAGCTCCAGCGACTCTAGCCCGGTACGTTCCTGAAGAGTGCGCAGCAGCACGGACAGATCATACAGGTTGCTGCCATAGAAGGCGGTGAAGGTCACACTTTCTCCCCGCTGGGCCGCCATATCCAGCCCGTCATTCCAGTCTGCGCCCTCCAGAAGAATATTGTTATGCTCCCCCACATTGAAGAACGGAACCAGATTCTGCAGCAGAATATGCTCCAGAATCGTCCCCTTGTAGGTCTCTCCGGTTGAGGTCTGCAGATGGCTTCCCCCCGCAGCGTCCCAGGAGGCGTCGCGTTCCCGGCACCGGCTCATGAAGGAGTCGCGGAAATAGCTTTGCTCCTGCAGCAGAAAATCCAGATCCCCGCTCTGGTCCAGGTACAGCATAGTGGTCAGGAACGGCCAGGCCCCATGATCCATCCAAACCCGGGGAATATTGTTGCGGTCAGCAATAAATTCGCCCGGCTGCTGGCCGATAATGGTCGCATTGCTGCCATCGATTCGCACACCTGCATAATTATTCAGCAGCAGACTCCGCACATCTGCCGGCTCCATAATAAGCAGCGCCAGGCAATCCTGCCACAGATCGCGCCAGCCGCGCCCGCCTCTTCCGTAGTCATGATAAGGAAGGAAAGAGTTGCCGTACAACCTGCGCAGCACAGGCTGCAGCGTTACCCATTTCATCCACTGGTCAGCAGCATGATCTCCGGTATGAAACTCAACTGTATTCACCTTGTCCGCCCAGAAATCCTTGTTTTCTTCCAGTAAAACGTCAAAAGCCGCGGTGGATCCGTATTTGGCCATTAACCCCGGAATATCAATTCTTTCACTTTCAATGGCCAGAATCACCACATAGGAACGGCTCTCTCCGGGAAGCAGCGATGCGGTGGAAAAACGCAATCCGCCGAGAGCTTCATAACCTTCTTTATGTACGCCTTCTCCGCCTGTCTGAGGAGCCAAATTCCGCACAACAGCCTCAGGCCAATCCAGACTTCCACCTTCACCGATAAATTCCTCCTGCACCGGGAAGAAGCCCACAGGAGTTCTTCCTTCTCCTTCTACACCGAAGACGCCATAGGAGGTATGGTTCACGCGATGGCCCCGCTCATCAAAGGAGAGTGCCGGCTGAACCTCGACACCATGTGCTGAAATATAAATCCGGTTGAGCAGAGAGGTCACATGCCGGTGATCACGCAGATCATCCGCTGAACGGGCATACAGCGGAATAGCCGCAGTCGGCGTTATGATGATCTCAGCCGCTCCGGTATTCGTAAGCACTAGCTGCATCAATTCTACCTTGTCTTGGCCGCAGGGTACAATGCTGGTGATTTGCGCCTTGATACCAAGCTCACGGCTCTCACGGGTTACCCGATGCCATAGGAGTCCTGCTTCCAATTCCGATTCATCAGAAGTAGACTCATAAGCCTGTGCATGCTGTCTGGCTGAATTTCCCGCTGCCGACCAGGCGCCTTTACCCTCAATATATACCCAGAAATTGCGGGAAGCACGCGAATTATGCAAATCCTCCACCGAAAGCGGCGGAGTAAGAAATGTATTATGCCCTGAAGTGGCTTGGCCATGAAGATTCGGAGTGACCGAAGACATCATCCCTCCCTCATTCACCAAGGGAAAATATAAAAAACTGCTTCTTTCGGGATACTTAAGTTTAAACTCTCCATTTGTTCCGGTAAATTCCCAACCTGACTTAGACGTTTGTTCCACTGCAATCATCCTCTCCATAGCCTATTGTTTTGTTACTTTTTTATCCATTTTACAGAAACCGCTTTCGGTATTTATTATCACATCGTTAGATATCGTTGTAAAGTAATTTCCGCTTGTAAACTCGATTAATAATAAAACATAGAATAAAGTCAGATATATCAAGGAATTAACAGGTTTATCACGTAGGGCATCACTTTTCATCAATCAATAATAATCACAATAGTTGGAGCGAAACTATTTTCGATAATTCATATTTTCGATAAAATCCACTCGAATGGGCCTAGAAATCTTGAGGTTTCTTATCAAAAATGCCTTAAACCAATCACATTACATATAAACTCTATATTGTATTCATTCTAATTATGTGAATTTATGTTATATTAACGAAACTTTTCGTAATTTTCATGAATTGTTTTTAATTTTAAGACATTGATTAAGAGATACAGACCACAAAGAAGCCCCCGGGATACCCGGGGGCTTCTTAACAAAAATTAAGCTAACTTATAGATCGAAGTACAGGGAGTATTCATGCGGATGAACACGAATCGCAACTTCTTGAGCTTCAGAACGTTTCAGAGCGATATAGTTATCGATGAAGTCTTTAGTGAATACGCCGCCTTCAGTAAGGAATTCGTAATCAGCTTCCAGAGAATCAAGCGCTTCGCTCAGGCTGCCCGGAACGCTGCGGATTTTTTCTTTGTCTGCATCGGACAGTTCGTAGATGTTCTTGTCCAGAGGACCGTAACCCATTTCTTCCGGGTTGATCTTCTTCTTGATTCCGTCCAGACCGGCCATCAGCATAGCTGAAAATGCCAGGTAAGGGTTGGCTGTGGAATCCGGTGTACGGAATTCGATGCGACAGCCTTTAGGTGTCACAGCAGCTACCGGGATACGAACAGCAGCGGAACGGTTTCCTTTGGAGTAAACCAGGTTAACCGGTGCTTCATAACCAGGAACCAGACGTTTGAACGAGTTAGTGCTTGGGTTAGTCAGCGCGATCAGTGCCGGAGCATGATACAGGATACCGCCGATATAGTGCAAGGCCATCTCACTCAGGTTGGCATAAGCGCCTTTTTCGTAGAACAAAGGAGCGTCGCCGTTAAAGATAGATTGGTGAACGTGCATACCGCTACCATTATCGCCGAACAGCGGTTTTGGCATGAATGTTGCCACTTTTCCGTATTGGCGTGCAGTGTTTTGCACAATATATTTGTAAGTCAGCAGATTATCAGCTGTTTTCTTCAAGGTATCAAAACGGAAGTTGATTTCCGCTTGGCCTGCAGTTGCCACTTCATGGTGATGACGTTCAATTTCAAGTCCGGCTTCAGCCAGCAAACGGCACATTTCACTGCGGATATCCTGTTGGGAATCCACTGGCGCTACTGGAACATAACCGCCTTTAACGCCAACTTTGAATCCCAGGTTCCCGCCTTCGTCTTTACGGTTGGTATTCCATACCGCTTCTTCGGAATCTACAAAGTAGGAAGAACTGTTCATTCCGCTCTCATAACGCACATCGTCGAAGATAAAGAACTCGGATTCTGGTGCGAAGAAAGCTGCTGTACCCACACCGCTTGCTTGCAGGAATTCTTCTGCTTTCACTGCAATACCACGAGGGTCGCGCTCGTAACGTTCACCATCAGGGGTGAAAATATCGCACATGATGTTCAGCGTCGGATGAGCTGTAAAAGGATCGATATATGTAGTGCTTGGATCAGGCATCATTACCATGTCAGATTCTTCAATACCGCGGAATCCTTTGATGGAAGAGCCGTCAAACGCAACACCATTTTCAAATGTTTCTGCTTCCACTGCGGATGCTGGCAATGAGATATGGTGAGCACGTCCACCCAAATCTACAAAACGAAAATCCACCCACTCGATATTGTTTTCCTTGATCGTCTGCAACACTTTTTCAACCGACATGAATATATTCCTCCCCAATTTCCGAACATTAGGCCGCTCACAGTATCAAATGTTCTTGTTTATAATTTTTTTGCTGTCGTCATTATAAATCTCAAACCTAACATCGTCAATGCTTATGTCAGGTATTTTTGAAGACAATGTAAGATATTCTAACGCTTTAGTGAAAAAAGCAACTTTCTCTATTTCCTATGTCACATTCATTCAATACGATACATAAAAACCGTCCTTCCCTACGCCCGTAAGCGGAGAAGAGGACGGCCTAAAGGCTGATTTCTGCTTCTTGTACTAAAGAATCGGGGCAGGCTCAAGAGACTCCGAGAACTTGCGTCCCACCAGCGGAGCAAGCTTCTCCAGATCTCTCAGCAGGTTATCAAACTGCTCAGGGAACAGAGACTGGACCCCATCGCCTGTCATGGAATTGTCGGGATCGGTATGCATTTCGATAATAAGCCCGTTGGCTCCCGCAGCAACAGAAGCTTTGGCCATCGGTGCAACCAGTTCACGCCGTCCTGTACCATGGCTCGGGTCAGAAATCACCGGAAGATGGCTGAGGTTCTGAAGCACCGGAATTGCTGACAAATCCAGCGTATTGCGGGTGTAGGTTTCAAATGTGCGGATTCCGCGCTCACAGAGCATGACATCACGGTTGCCGCCGGCCAGAATGTATTCCGCCGCATTGAGGAGCTCATCGTAAGTAGCACTGAAGCCGCGCTTAAGCAATACCGGACGTCCGCAGGTCCCCAGCTTGCGCAAGAGGTCGAAATTCTGCATATTGCGTGTGCCCACCTGCAGTATATCAGCATGCTCCGCACAAATATCCACATACTCCGGTGTCATTACCTCGGTAATGGTCAGCAGACCATGCCGCTTGCCGGCTTCCGCCATCATAGTCAGTCCTTCTACACCGACCCCCTGGAAGCTGTAAGGTCCGGTACGCGGCTTGAACGCACCTCCACGCAATACTTGGCCACCGGAAGCTTTCACCAGCCGGGCGATTTCGTCAATCTGCTCCGGGGATTCAACGGCACAAGGCCCACCCATAATAACAAGATTTTCCCCGCCGATCTTCACGCCGCGGATATCGATAATCGTATCCTCCGGATGGAAATCACGGCTCGCTAACTTATAGGATTTGGAGATTTTCACTACGTTCTCCACACCTTTCATCTGGCGCAAATGCTCGGCAAGCTTCGGTGTGACACCACCGATCAGGCCGATAACCGTATGATCCGCCCCCCGGGAGAGATGAACCTGCAGCCCTTCCTTTTCGATAACGGAAATAATATCATTTACCTGCTCCTGCGGTGTTTGATTGGATGTAATAACGATCATATTATAGCTCCCCTTTTAGGCAATTATTTAGTAAATGTTACCTTACAAAAAACACGATACTATCACGCTACGACGCGTGTTCGCTTTTAAGCGCTAAAGTAATTTTACCGCATTTTGTTCTTTTCGTCAACCTTCAATTACGGTTCCAGCTGCACTAGTTACCATTTATTAGTATTCATGAAGCTATATATCTGGTGCACACTGGAACTTCGCTTGGTATAGTATGGAATAATGAAAGGGCTTTCCTTCCAATAATAAAGAGCACACAGGCTCCGCTGCCGGAATCTGTGTGCTTCATATTTACCTAATTTATAAGTTCAAATGCCGGGACAAACCTTAGGTAGCGCTCGCAGTCTTGTTCTTCACCGGAGGCAGCAGCTTCGCCATATTCACCGTACGTTTGATTTCCCATGTCTCCGGAAGCGCCGGATCATACTGCTCCAGGTAACTGATAACTTCCTTCGTAATCGGTGTAGGCGTCGAAGCGCCGGACGTTACCCCTACCTTGGACACTCCCTTAAGCCACTCTGTATTCAGTTCCGACACGTCGGAAATACGATGGGCAGGCACGCCTGCGATCTCTTCTGACACCTGTGCCAGACGGTTGGAGTTGTTGCTTCTAGGGTCGCCAACGACGATGACCAGATCACATTGACCGGCCTGCTCTGCTACAGCCTCCTGCCGTACCTGGGTAGCCATACAGATCTCGTTATGCACCTCAGCGCCGGGGAACTTCTCCAGCAGCTTTTTCATGATATTTTTAATATCCCACTGGCTCATCGTGGTCTGGTTCGTAATAACGATACGGGAAGAAGGCACAGACAACCCTGCAATCTCCTCTTCCTTCTCAATCAGGTGGACATGCTCCGGGGCAATGCCAACAGCGCCTTCCGGCTCCGGATGGCCCTTCTTGCCAATATAAATAATCTCGTAGCCTTCCTCTGCCTTCTCCTTGATGAGGTCATGCGTTTTGGTTACATCGGGGCAGGTGGCATCTACGGTCGTCAGCCCCTTGGCGCGGGCCATCTTGCGCACCTCCGGCGAAACGCCGTGTGCGGTGAAGATAACGGTACCACTGTCGACTTTATCGAGAATATCCAGACGGTTATGGCCGTCTAGAGTAATAATTCCGTCATCCTCAAAAGAATTGGTAACATGACTATTATGAACAATCATGCCCAGTATATAAATCGGCCGGGGCAGATCAAGATTTTGTGCGGCCTGCCGTGCCATTACCATGGCGTCGACGACACCGTAGCAATAGCCCCGGGGAGATATTTTGATAACTTCCATGAATTCACCGGCTTTCTGCTGTCAATGACGGCTGTAATAGGACCTGCCTAATTATACCCTATTCCAGCGGCGGAGCAAAGAGAAGGGGCAGCCAGATGACAAAAGTAGTCCCCTCGCCCTGGCGGGTAACGACCTCCACTGAACCGCCATGCTCATCAATAATCCACTTGGCGATGGACAGCCCGAGACCAATTCCTTCCGTAATTCCCCGCGACTCATCGGCCCGGTAGAACCGGTCAAAGATATGCGGCACCTCATCCTTGTCCATCCCGATTCCGGTATCCGTGATGCGGATCCCCACCTGGCTCTGATAAAAGACAGCGTCCAGCGTCACAACACCGGAAGGTGTGTACTTGAAGGCATTATCGATAAAAATGAATAACATCTGCTGCAGATAATCCTTGTTGCCGACAATATATTTGCCGTTCAGATGCCCCATAGCCCCTACAGACCATTCCGCCTGCCGCGGCAGGAAGGACGCCCGGCGGGCGACCTCAGTCATCATCGGCTCGAGCGCTACCGGCTCCTTATCAAAGGTCCGCCCGGTATCGGAGCGTGCCAGCGAGAGCATATCTGCGACCAGCCGGCTCATGCGCTGCGATTCATCGGCAATATCCTTCACCGACTCAATAGAGAGCTGGCGGATTTCCGCCTCGCTCATTCTGCTCTCGCCCGGCTCCATCTCCCATATTTTTTGCAGCAGGTCGATGTTCCCGCGAATCGTGGTAAGCGGAGTACGCAGCTCATGCGAGGCATCGGATACAAACCGGCGCTGGGTTGCATACGAATCCTCAAGGTCCTTATAGAAATCCTCCATCCGCCCCAGCATGCTGTTGACCGTTTCAATCAGCCGCCCGATTTCATCCGGCGGACCGTCATATTCAATCCGGGAGCTCAGATCGGTTCCCGTCTGAATTCCGTTCGCAGCTTCAATGACCATGCCGATCGGGCTCATAGATTTACGGGCCAGGAACAGGCCGAAGGTGAAGGCTGCGATCAGCGTGGCAAAGGAGCCGACGAGCAGGATGTTCTTGAGCCGGGTCAGCATTGTCACTTGTTCCCCAATATATACTGCAACCTGAAGTACACCTGCATGATTGCCGCTGCTAGTAGCAACATCAACTGCCTGCTGGTAGATCAGAAAGGGATTCCCGCCATAATAGGACTGAGAGAATCCTTGCTGCTTCTGGATATTTTCTTTCGCGGGGAATTTGAATTCCAGATTGATCTGTGTCATGTTCGTGCTGAGAATCAGCTTTTCCAGGTCATAAATATACACTTGGGCAAATAAACTTTGTCCTGCAGGTCCTCTAAGCACCGGCCCCAAAGTACCGTCATTGTTCAAGCCCATGTCGGGTTGAACCTGCTGTGCCTGCAGTTTAAGCCGGTCCTTCAAATCACCATACGTATTAAAATAGACAAAACCGTAAATTGCGGCTGATAAAGCCAGCAGCATAACGGCCAAAATTCCTGAATACCAGGCTGTCAGCCGCAATTTAATAGACATGTTTAATTGTCACCTCTTAGAATGTAACCGGCTCCCCGGATCGTCTGGATCAAACGTTTGCCGCCGTGCTCCTCCGTCTTCTGGCGCAGCATGGCAATATAGACCTCAAGCACATTGGACTCCCCGCTGTAATCATAGCCCCAAATTTTATCCATAATCAGGTCGCGGGACAATACGCGCTTCGGATTCTGCATGAACAAATGCAGCAGTTCAAACTCCTTGGCCGTCAGCTCCAGACGTTTGCCGGCGCGAGTGACTTCACGCGAGTCCACATCCAGCGTAATATCCTCATACGACACTGCCTGTTCTGCGCCGCCTCCCTGCTCGCTCTTGCGGCGAAGCAGTGCGCGCACCCGGGCCAGCAGCTCCTCCAGCGCAAAAGGCTTCACCAGATAATCATCTGCTCCGAGATCCAGCCCTTTGACCCGGTGTTCGATTTCATCCTTGGCTGTCAGCATCAGTACAGGCACACTGCTTCCGCCTTCCCGCAAACGGCGGCAGACCTCAAAGCCGTCTACCTGCGGCATCATCACATCGAGTATGACTACATCAGGATCACTGTTCAGAACAGCACGCAGTCCGTCGGCCCCATTAGCCGCAGTTTTAACATCATAACCCTCAAAGGCAAGACCACGGCGCAGCATGGAAATAATTTTTTCATCGTCATCAATAATTAGAATATTCGGTCGCATCAAGCAGCCCCCATTGTCTAAATCGTTTATCTCTATTGTAGCATGAATGTGCGGCCCAGCGCCCTGTGCAGCAAAAACGGAAGGGTTCCCCCTTCCGCTGTTCACTTTACCGTCCGGTGTATTTACTGCTTCTGAGTTTGGGTGGTGTCAAAATCATTTTTGTTGCCGATGGTAACCGGAAGCTCCAGCGTTTTGCCGTCACGGACCACATTCATTGTGACCTTGTCTCCAACCTTCAAGGATTGAATATAAGTAATCAGATCCTGGCTGGTTGCATATTTCGTTCCGTTCACACCTGTAATGATGTCATAAGGACGCAGGTCGGCGGAATAAGCCGGTGATTTAAAGACAATCTCAGCAACTACAGATCCTTCTTTGATGTCAGTACCCATTTGTTTCGCCACTTCATCTGTAATGGTCATGAGCGAGGCACCGATAAACGGAACAGGTTCTTTCGGAATTTCCTGGTTGGCTTCAAGTTTGTCTACTACCTCTTTGATGGTGTTGACCGCAATGGCAAACCCGATACCTTGAGACTGCGTGCTTACGGCAACATTCATTCCGATGACCTGGCCATTCATGTTAAGCAGCGGTCCGCCGGAGTTACCAGGGTTGATCGATGCATCGGTTTGAAGCAGGTTTTTGTAATTGCGTGTCCCGCTGCCGTCTTCTTCGTTAATATCAATGCTGCGGTCCTTCGCACTCAGCACACCAGCAGTGACTGTATGATCGAAACCTTGCGGGTTGCCGATCGCGACAACTTCAGAGCCTACCTTGATGCTGTCGGAATCTCCAAGAGCCACTGTAGGGAAGTCTGCCCCTTCGATCTTCAGCACTGCTAAATCCAGATCTTTGCTGGCGCCGAGCAGCTTCGCCTCATAAGGCTTGGTGGTTCCATCAACAGTTACTTGAATAACATCTGCATTATCAACAACATGCTGGTTAGTCAGTATATATCCGCTCGAATCATAAATGAAGCCTGTTCCAATACCGTAAGGAGTTAGCTGGGATGAATCCGACTCTGGTTCTGACTGGGAATTCTGGTCCGTCCCGGAGGATCCACTGCCTCCGAATTGATCACCGAAGAAAAATTGTGAGAACGGATCGCTCGTGTTTGGATTGGTTGAGCTTCTGCCGGAGCCCGTTTTGACCAAGGTCTCGATTTTGACGACCGCCGGTCCAACTCCATCTACTACACTCGACACATCACCTGATCCGGTAACAAGTGCCGTGGTGGACGTCGAAGGAGTAATATTGGCATTGCCGACTGCCGTCTTGGCTGCCGGGCTGGCCACTGTAGCTGTTGCCGCCTGATCACCACCTGTGAACCAGTTACCGCGGTCTGCCATGAACATCGAGCCTGACAGCACGACCATCCCGGCGAGGAAAGAAATCAAGGCGGTTTTTACCGGTCTCTGGGGCTTGCGGTTATACTGCCAGCCGTTGCCGCCATCCGAACCGTTGCCGCCATTGCCGCCACGTCCACCGCCGTCATTTCCGGTAGTGCGAAGTGAGGTGCTGTAAGGGGCCGGTTTGATCGGCTGCGGAGGAGTGACCTCTACCCGCTCCGACTCCATCCGGTTGTAATGCTGTACTTCATCCGGATTCATCTCGTCTTTGTTCAAAGATTTAAAAGGTCCATAGGAATAGTAGTATGAGGATCCTGAATCGGTTGATTGGTTATTATTGCTGCTGTCATTGTTCTTAGCATTATCCCATTCCCGATCCGGTGAAGGTTCATTATCACGATTGAAGTTGTTTTTGTTATCGTCCATGTTTACGTTCCTCCCGTGCCTTGCCTGTTCGACAAGGAGTATTGTGTTGTTCTCTTGTTCTTATTTTGTACTTTAAACCTTAAGGTCACATTAAAAACAATTTAAGCGGAGATAAAAGATAATAGGGTTCAGACATCGTAGCAGAGGAATAACAACCAAAGCTGTTGTATTTGTTACTTCAGGATATTAAAAAAACAAAAAGGCCCGCGCACACATTGCCGCGCCGGCCCTTAACAACATCTTATTATGATCAAGCTTCATTCATTCTACCATCCAGTAAATAGTCAGGTCCTATTTACTGATAGATTCCTATAAAACCATTTGTATTGAATCCATTTCCTTTATCCCTGCGCCCAGCCCTTGCGGTGGGCGTAAATCGCCAGCTGTGTGCGGTCGTCCAGTTCGCATTTCATCAGCAGGTTGCTGACATGTGTCTTCACCGTCTTGATGCTGATATGCAGCTCCTCGCCGATGTCCTTGTTGGTTTTGCCTTCGGCAATAAGCAGCAGCACTTCCTTCTCACGCTCGGTTAGGCCGGAGGAATCCCCCTGTACGGTCCGCTGGCGGATGCCGCGGGTCAGCGCTTGTGAGACATCGCCGGTCATGACCGGCATGCCGCGGTACGCTCCTTGCAGCGCGTAGATCAACTCCTCGGCCGAGACAGTTTTGAGCACGTAGCTGACAGCTCCGGCTTCAATGGCGTCTACGACCAGATCATCTTCCAGGAAACTGGTCAGGATGACAATTTTAAGCCCGGGGAATTCGGCTAGGACGGCCCTCGTCGTTTCAGCACCGTTCATCACCGGCATCATCAGATCCATCAGCACAAGATCAGGCAGACCGTCCTGTCCGCCGGCCTTCAGCATTTCCAGCGCTTCCTGGCCATTCGCCGCTTCGCCGATAACCTCAAAACTGGGCTCCAGCATCAGATACGTTTTGAGCCCCATCCGCACCATATCATGATCATCCACAAGCAGCACTTTTATAAGACTCATGTTTTATTCCCCCTGTTCCTGATAGCCCTGCACAAACTTTGGAATATGTACGCGGATCGTCGTTCCCGCTCCCTTGCGGCTGATAATTTCCACTTGGCCGCCAAGCTTTTCCGCACGCTCGCGCATCGTGGTGAGCCCGTAGGACCCCTGCTTGTGCTGCACATGCTCAAAGCCCTGACCGTCATCGCTGATGCTCAGTACGACCTGCCTCGGCACTTCGCGCAACGACAGGCTGACCACCCTTGCTCCTGCATGTTTGACGATATTGGCCATCGACTCCTGAATAATCAGGAACAGCTGATGCTCGATCGCTTCCGACAATTCGCCCTGCAGTTCAAGCTCCTTCACGCCTTTAAGCCCATTCTGGCGGCAATAGTCCGGAAACCATTTCTCCAGCGCTTCAAACAGATTACGGCCTTCCAGTTCCACCGGACGCAGCTGTGCAATCAGCGCTCTCATCTGCTTTTGTGCCATTTGGGACATCGTAATTAACTGGTTCATCACTATCTGGCCCTGCTCTTCATTGCGTTCCAGAACTTTAGGCAGCGAAGAAGCGGACATATGAATCGCAAAAAGCTGCTGGCTCACCGTATCATGCAGATCCCGGGCCATTCGCCTCCGCTCTTCCAGTACCGCGCTCTCCGCCGCCTTTTCTTTTTCAATCACTTCCTGTTCCCCAAGCCGCTGCAGTAATTGCATCTTGTTCTCCACGGTGTCCATCATAATGTTGAATTCATGGTAGACCCGCGCAAAGGACTGATCATCACTCTCAGGCATCCGTACAGACAGATTGCCTTTGGCCACCTGCAGCATGTTCAGATCCAGATGATCGATCCGGCGCTGAATCCGCTGTCCCGCCACATAGCCGATAACCACGGTGAACAATACAATCCCAACACACAGGTACACCCACATGCGGTAATCCACAACTTCGATATAGCCCAAGCAAGTTCCGGCATACACAAGTCCGGCAGCCAAACCTCCGCTGAGCAGGAAGTAAACAAGCAGCATCCATTTGGTATTGCTAAAGATCGTCCCCATCCTTAACCTACCGTTTTGACTTTAATGTCACCGATGAAAGCACTCACGTTAATACGGACCTTTTTGCCTGCTTCCTTGTAATACGGTGTCTTGCACTGCACATTGCTCATAAACCCGCTGCGCGACTGTTCCAGCACCTGCATGTCACCAATAAAGGAACTGCTGGTCACAGAAACCCCAAGATTCATATCATCCGGAATATACACTTTGATGTCGCCGACAAACGCGGAAATATTAATCTTCGTCTCCCCGTAAGGAATTTGCGCATTGGTCAGGTCCAGCACCGTGTCACCGATAAATTGCGAAACGTTGGTATGCTTCAATTGAAAATGCTCGCGTCCCATATGGACATCTCCGATAAAAGCAGACCGGTTCGTCGTTTCCTTATGATCCTCTGTCTGGTGAAACTCCTCATGCCACTCGCCGTGTCTGCGGGCATGCCGGTCCTGGCGCTCCTGCCGTCTGCGTTCATGACGTTCCCGGTTCTCCTGCCAGCGCGATTCCGCAGCCGATTGAAAACGGCCATCTTTAGGGTCAATCTCTTCTTCATTACTATCTTTATTTAAATATTCATTCCAGTCACGCTCTCCGGCAGGTTTGCCGAACTTCTGCTCAAACTGCTCATCCAGCGTCGATTCCAGCGGTTTTGGAGGCGGGGCATCCGGTGAACCCTGGCCCGGCGGGTAGAAGCTTGGCGGTGCTGGTGGTGCTGGCGGTACGGGAGGTACCGGTGGTGTAGCATTACGCGGCTTGAAGATCACAAACAGTCCTCCGCCGATCAGCATGACGGGTATCAGCAATTTAAAAAAGTCGCCTGCTGAAACATCGAACCAGTCCAAGTTGCGGCCCAGGAAAAAGACCCCAAGCGCCAGAAAGAAAAATCCGCCAAGCGCTGATGAAAATTTTGATTGATGGTCGTCGGTGGATAGTAAACGCTGCACACCCATATAAATGAGAATAACCGGCCAGTAGTCAGAAATTAGTGATCCTATGCTGAAATCGGTATAACCCATCTGCCTCAGCAGGAACACCGCGCCGAGTCCAATCAGGATCAGACCACCAAGTACCTGGCTGGTGAACCTTCTTTTCATAATCCATTTCCCCTTTAGTTGTTATAGCAATCATGTGATCCGTTTCTTATAGCCTTAGTCTACAGGAATACTGGTGCGGGGAACAGCGGCGCGAGAAGTAAATAAGCCTCAGTCTCTGGACCGAGTCCATTGGTATTAATAGTAAGAAATTTCATCGATTATTTCAATGGCTACTCTTTAAAGCCGCAAAAAAAAAGCTGCCCCTCAGCTCAATATGAGCGTGATCGGGACAGCCTGTTTTATTGCTTTTAGATGTAACCCAGAGTCCATCACCGCATTACTGCTGCGGTTTTTGGGCCGGTTTGGACAACGTGTTGCTTTGCTTTGTTGCGCCGTCATTCTCGACAGCAAACTCAGCATTGTATTTTTCATTCGGTGTTTTGTAGTTTTCTTGTACCTTTGGTTTTTTAGCCACGGAATTCACCTCCCTTTTCGGAAGAGGCAAGTGTTTTGCCCCAGTCCGTATTATGGGAAGTGAAGGGCTGTATTATGCATACCCAAGTGAAAAAGAATTCAAACTGCCTAACGTCCGTAATTGCGTTTAAACGATTTCCTCCAGCAGGTCTTGCGGAACGGTCTTGTATGTCTGGATCGCCCGGCTGAGACTCTTCAGCATGCTCTCCGTGCATTTCCCGTTACCGCGTTTGATGAGCTGGACCACAACTGTTTTTTTGCCCCACTCCTTATACACCTGCTTGGTAGTGGAAAAATATAAGTCAATCTTCCGTCCTTTAATCGCCGATCCGGTATCTGCAACAACAGCGTAGCCATAACCCGGAATATAAAGGATGCTGCCCAGCGGCAGAACCTTCGGGTCCGCTGCGATGGTGGAGACGGCATTTTTGTCCCTGCGCACCTTGACACCTGAATACGTGATCCCGTATTGCGGATGCTTCGAGGTTTTGCCTGTAGACTCAAATCCGGCCGTATAGCCGGTTGCCATGACCTTCAGCGAAGTGATGATCTGCTCCGGCGCCGGTGCGGATACAGGCACGGTGGCCGGCAGCTTGGAAGCAGCATTGGTCTTCTTGCGGCCCTCCGTTCCTTCCACAGGCTGAGGCGCCTGTATTGCGGCAGGACGTGTTGATCTTGAGGCGCCGCCGAGTGAGGATGCTCCGCTGGAGATCGTCTCCTGGGAATGCAGGATCACGCGGCCGGTAGCCGGCATCTCTGACGGCTTGGTATTGCGAACACTTGTAAAAACAGCTGAATCCTTTGTATTTTGAGAAGCCTCTGACTCCGTTGTACGGACGTTTAGCGAATTGGCAGTGTCTCCCGTCCCGCTCGCCTCAACCGACTTGCGTCCATAATCCGGATAGATATCCGCAGCAGCCAGCATAAGCACGATGGTAACGAATAGACACCAAAACCTCTGATATAAGCCCATTTTGTTCATTTGTTAAACCTCCCCCTATTAGCGAAGGTTTCCCGTTTCACAAAATTTTATACATGAAGCACCAGGGTTCGGCTTCATGGGGCCTATGACAGAGGTTCATATCAGGTGACTAAATTACACGCTCGGCGATCTCTTTGGCAAGGGAATCAATAACTTCCTGCAGCGGCTGAGCGCCGATATCGCCTTCACCGCGTTTGCGGATGGAGACAGATCCCGCGTTCATCTCGTTCTCTCCCACGACGAACATATAAGGAAGTTTTTCCAGCTGGGCTTCACGGATCTTATAGCCCATCTTCTCGTTGCGCAGATCCACTTCAGCCCGGATGCCGCTCTTTAGCAGCTTCGCTTCCACTTCTTTGGCATATTCGTCAAAAGCAGAGGATACCGGAATAATCTTCACTTGCTGCGGGGAAAGCCACAGCGGCAGCGAACCGGCAAAATTCTCCAGAAGGAACGCTACGAAACGCTCCATGGTGCCGAGAATTCCGCGGTGAAGCACAACCGGACGATGTTTCTGACCATCATCGCCTACATATTCAAGCTCAAAGCGTTCCGGCAGCAGGAAGTCGATTTGCACAGTGGACAATGTTTCTTCCTTGCCCAGAACTGTTTTGATCTGAACGTCCAGCTTCGGACCGTAGAAGGCGGCTTCGCCCTCTGCTTCGAAGAACGGCAGGCCCGCTTCTTCAACAACCTCGCGCAGCATCCGCTGAGCAGTCTCCCACATTTCATCGTTAGGGAAATATTTCTCGGTATCCTTAGGATCACGGTAGGACAACCGGAACCGGTAATCGGAAATCCCGAAATCGCTGTACACCTGCTTGATCAGCTCAAGCACGCGTGTGAACTCGCTCTTGATCTGATCCAGGCGGCAGAAAATATGAGAGTCATTCAAGGTCATGGAGCGTACACGGTGCAGACCGGTCAATGCGCCGGACATTTCGTAACGGTGCTGAATGCCAAGCTCGGCAATACGGATCGGCAGATCACGGTAGCTGTGCATCGAGCTCTTATAGATCATCATGTGATGCGGGCAGTTCATCGGACGAAGCACAAATTCTTCGTTGTCAATTGTCATCTTAGGGAACATATCTTCCTGATAATGCTCCCAGTGGCCGGAAGTTTTGTAGAGTTCTACGTTGCCCAGCACCGGAGTGTACACATGCTGATAGCCAAGGCTGGCTTCCAGATCCACAATATAACGCTCCAGAATGCTGCGCAGCTTGGCGCCCTTCGGCAGCCAGATCGGCAGGCCTTGTCCAACCAGCTGGTTGAATGTAAAGATCTCCAGCTCCTTGCCCAGCTTGCGGTGGTCACGTTTCTTAGCTTCCTCCAGAAGATGCAGATGCTCGTCCAGCTGTGCTTTCTTAAGCCAGGCTGTGCCGTATACGCGCTGAAGCATTTTGTTCTTGCTGTCCCCGCGCCAGTAAGCACCGGCCACATTCATCAGCTTGAACACTTTGATCTTGGCAGTAGACGGCAGATGCGGGCCGCGGCACAGGTCAAAGAATTCACCCTGCTCATAAATAGTAATCACGCTATCCTCAGGCAGCGCTTCGATCAGCTCCAGCTTGTAAGGATCGCCCAGCTCGCCAAAGCGATCCAGCGCTTCCTTGCGGCTAACCTCTTTGCGTACAATCGGCAGATTCTCGGAAACGATGCGATCCATTTCCTTCTCAATCTTCAGCAGATCCTCAGGATTCAGCGGATGCTCCAGATCCATATCATAATAGAAGCCATCCTCAATTACCGGACCTACTCCCAGCTTGACTTCCTTTGTGCCGAATAGGCGTCTGACCGCCTGGGCCATCAAGTGGGCTGTACTGTGGCGCATAACTTCAAGGCCTTCCGGCGAATCCAGCGTTACAATTTCCACCAGCGCGTCTTCCTGCAGTGGAGTCGACAAATCTACGACAATCCCGTTCATTTTGCCCGCTGCGGCATTCTTGCGGAGTCCGCTGCTAATGGAGGCGGCCACATCATCGATGCTGCTGCCATCGGCGTATTCCCGGACTGAGCCGTCCGGTAGCTTGATACTTACTGACATTATTGTTCCTCCTAAAAGTTTTGTTAGCATTTACTTCGGAACGGAATGATCCACGCACACAAAAAACACCCGTCCCGCAAAGGGACGAGTGATTGCACCCGTGGTTCCACCCAAATTCGATTCCTCCCGGCTAACTACCTTAAATTAAAAGCAGCCATTTACGGGATTACATCCTTCGTCAGCATGGGAATAACGGCCATGAACCGGCGGTTCTTACTGTCCCGCAGCGGCTGTCTTCAACAAGCAGCATTCGGGAGTTCATAACCGCAGCTACAAAGGGGTAAATCGGAAGCCGGATACCGGAGGAACTTGCAGCCTTGTTTCCTCTCTCTGAAGCGGTCCTGAGCTAACGGTCCATGTCTTTGTCGGAGCTGATAACGTGAATTATGGAGTAATTATAAATCTGTCCTCACCTTCCGTCAAGCCTGTAGCCTGCCCGAACTTCCGCAAGCTGTATTATTCTTCCCGGCGTTTACTTCCCGGCAAGCGGCCCGAACGCTTCAAAGACTCACGCAGCAGATACTCAATATGTCCGTTTACGCTGCGGAATTCCTCTGCCGCCCAACGTTCCAGTGCCTCATGGAGCTCAGGATCGATCCGCAGCGGAAAGCTTTTTTTGGCCGCCATGATGAACCGCCTCTAGTACAACGAGCCGGCGTTAATGACCGGACTCGCTCCGCGCTCCGACACAATCGCTACCATTAGATTGTTGATCATCGCCGCTTTGCGCTCTTCATCAAGCTCAACGACTCCGCTCTCTTTAAGCTGGCGGATGGCCAAATCCACCATTCCAACTGCGCCTTCCACTATTATCTGGCGGGCAGACAGAATAGCGGATGCCTGTTGGCGCTGGAGCATCGTGCTGGCAATCTCCGTAGAATAGGCCAGATGAGTCAGCCGGGCTTCAATGACCTCTACACCGGATAAGGACAATCTCTCCTGCAATTCGGTTGCCAGCTCCTTGGCAATTTCATCCGCATTGGCACGCAGTGACATTCCTGACTCGTTGAAATTGTCATAGGGATACTTGCTTGCTACATGCCGCAGAGCCGTCTCACTCTGGATTTCCACAAAAGCCATATATTTATCTACATCAAACAACGCCTTGGCCGAATTGATCACTTTAAACACAATGACAGCGGCAATCTCGATCGGATTGCCTTCCACATCATTCACCTTCAGCTTGACGCTGTTGAAGTTGCGTACGCGAAGCGATACCGTCTTGCGAATGCTGAACGGGATAACCGCCCATAAACCGCTGCTTGAAATGGTTCCGACATATTGTCCGAAGAAGGTCACTACCACTGACTTGTTAGGCTGAACTACTGTAATACTCGTACACAGCACAGCAGCTAGAGCGAACAGGATGAGCGGTACTGCCACATACTCCTGAGACGCACCGTAAATGCCTCCGCCTAAACAAATGACAATTAAAGCGATAACCCAGAAACCGCTGACCGGGCGCAGTGTTTTCTCTTTCATAAAGATACCTCCATTAGATATGTATTTGATATGATTATGATATCACTTTTGGTTGTATATGTAAATCCCTTTTCTCGCCTACTTTTTTTATTCCCCCAAAAATATCACTGCATTATTGCTCATGTTTTCCTATACTACTAATCTATATAGAATGAACTTAAAAACTACACAAAAGGGCAAGTAGCGGAGGGGAATTTTGGAACTGTAGGAGCGATAGCGACCGCCTGAAAGCTTTCCATAGGAAAGCTCGCTTCGGAAGCATAACCAGTCACCGGATTTCCACCGCATATAGCGGGTTAAATCAAGAAATTCTTACGACAACAGCGGCCGGAAGTCCAAATATTCACCGTAGTTACGTCCTCGCCTAATGGGAAAATCTTAAATTCAATCTATATAGCAAAACTAATGTGATACACAAAAATCAAACGAGGAAGTGGAAAACATGAGTGTTAAAGAACAGGTATTGGATATTATCAAAGCTTCGCCGAACCCGCTTAGCGCAGGTGAAGTGGAAAAGCTGTCGGGACTGGAACGCAAAGCCATTGACAAAGCCTTCACTGAGCTGAAGAAAGAAAATGCGATTGTTTCCCCTATCCGCTGCAAGTGGGAAGCTGCAGCGAAGTAATCCCTGAGCAGCCGCAGCGGTCAGCGAGCTGCAGAGATCAACTTTCTGCCGGATATCCTCTTAATGAACAATGAAAGGCCCATGCGCATAACCGCATGGGCCTTTTTTACAAAGAAAATAAACATACTTGGCACAAGTGGAAACGACTTCGCCGTCCTCAAAAGGACGGTATCCGTTTCAGCGAGAAATAGAAGGATAATTTATAACGTGAAGCATATAGATTCTATATTTTAAAAAAAGATGTTCCGCTGCTCTCTAAGAGAGCCGGCGGAACATCCGGGTAAAAGCTGAAATTAAGATGCTTTATTCTCCAGCATGCGGTAGATGATCACCGCTGCCTGAGCACGGTTCGCATTAGATTTCGGTGCAAACTTGGCGTCATCCATCCCATTCAGAATTCCAAGCTCTGTCAGCTGTGCAACAGCTTCCTGGGCATAGGAGGCAATGGAGGACTTATCGGCGAACTTTGCCAAAACCGCAGTCTTGTCTACGGAAGGCAGCTGCTCTTTAAGCGCACCCGCAATCATAATCGCCATTTCCTGGCGGGTAATTACACGTCCCGGCTCAAAGCGGTTATCTCCGGAGCCTTTTACAAGACCGGCATTCACCGCAATAGAGATCGGCTCAGAATACCAGGTTCCTTGCTTAACATCCTTGAACGTTGCACCTCCTGGCGTGCTAAGGTTCAGTGAACGAACAAGCATGGTTACAAATTCTGCTCTGGTTACAGTTTTCGCCGGAGCAAAAGTATTGCCGTCCAGGCCTTTGACAATGCCTTTGGCGGCCAGAGCACTGATCGCTTCCTGTGCCCAGGCTACCTTGCCCAGATCTTTAAATACAGGAACCGCTGTTGCACTCGGCACCGGCGTTGCACCCGGCGCTGAAGTTCCTGCCGGCGCAGGTGTTGCGCTAGGCGACGGGCTTGCTGATGTGGTTGGAGAAGGTTTTGGTGTTGCTGTCGGTAATGTACCGCCTCCCCCTGTGCTAGGAGCCGTAAGATTATTGACGATACGTCCTTCAAGCGCCGCAGTAATGGCACCGCCCTTGAATGTCTTCACAACGTAGTCATAGAACACGTCGAGGTCAATAGGTCCCGGCAAAGTTGCGCTTGCCTTCGTCAATACGCTGTAATTGTCACCGCCTGCAGCCATGAAATTGTTGACTACTGCCGTATAGCTCTGAGTCATGCTGATCGCGGTTCCGTCAGCCTTGGTAAGGTTGGCCACACGGTCAGCAACCGGCAGGTACATGTTGGCCGTATATTTCAGACCGGAAATTTGCAGTGTTTTTGTATCTACCGTTCCATCGGCTTTAACATTCCACTGCTGCTGAAGCAGCGTTTTGATTTGTTCGCCGGTCAGGGTCAGCTTCACCAGCGTGTTGCCGAACGGCTGGATTTTGGCCAAATCGCCAAATGCCACATTTCCCTTTGGAAGGTCAGCGCGGATACCGCCCGGATTCATAAAGGCGAAATCAGCAGTCCCTTTGCCGTCACCGAAATCGGCTTGGCGCATCGCATCGGCAATCAGGTTGCCGAGATTGGATTCCTTGGTGTAGGCATCGTTGCGGTTAATCGTTCCGTCTGTAGTGCCTACAGGCTGAGTCAGCTCCGGATGAAGCGCCAGATACTTATTCACCAGCGCCTCAGTCTCGGCGTCAGGTGTGATATTTTCCTGGAATGTAGTCGTAACTACAGCCGTTTTGCTCTTCACATCACGGGTAGTAGGATCAATAACAAGCTTGATGTCTTCAAAAGCGGTGCCGTAAGAGTAAGCCTGAACAACCAGCTTGCCATTCACAACCCCATTGGCCAGCGCATGGTTATCTCCGGCTACGATAACGTCTACCGGCGAGTTGGCCGGAAGCGCGTTGGCCAGATCGGCAGCTTCGCCTGTGGTCACATCATTTTTAGTTGTAGCGGGATCATGGGCAAGTACAATGATCGTTTCCACGCCTTTTTGCTGCAATTCCTTGGCGTATTTCTCAATCGCCGCAACTTCTTCCTCAGCCGACAGGAATTTCACGCCAGCCGTTCCGGCTGGGGATACTTTGCTTGGCGTCGCTTTGGTAACCACGCCGATAAAGCCGATTTGGATACCGCCAACTTCCTTAATAACGTAAGGCGTGATGATCGGTTCTCCGGTTTTGCTGTCTACTGCATTAGCATTGATGTAATCAAAATCCGAACCCGCATGATTAACTTTGCCGTTAACCGGGTCCACACCGCCGAAAATTTGTGTTTTCAGCGCCGCAACACCTTGATCGAACTCATGGTTGCCCAAGGTTCCCACATCAAATTTCATCAGGTTCATCCATTCGTGGGTCGGCTCGTCGCGTTCAAGCGAGGATACCGGTGCAGATGCACCCACGGAGTCACCGTTATGGAACAGCAGGGAATTCGGATATTTCGCGCGTGCCTCTTTCAAATAGGTGGCGAGCACAGCTGCAGTACCTGCCTTCTTATCGCCCACCATAGATGTTGTATCCAATTGGCCGTGGAAGTCATTGATTCCGAGAAGGTGAACCTCGACATCCCCGGTAGGCGGAGGAGTGGTTTCCTTCAATTTCAAATTATAGATTTCAAAATCACGTCCGTCACGCTCACCGGTATCCGTAATGTTCCCGGTCATCACTGCTGCTGCAGCTGGAGAAGAGGTAAAGGTAACGTTGACATTCCCCTTGATCGGAGCAATCGACCAGTTGTTGTCAGCAGTTGGATCAATTGTACCGGCAGTGGTAATGTAATCCATCAGCACCTGGCGGTTCTCTTCCTGGGAATTCAGGATCATGACCGAGTCCTTCACACCTGGGAAGTTGCCGCCTCCGCTGGCACGATAGTTGTTCGTTACAACGACGAATTCCTGATTCATATCCAGCGGCTGATCGTTGTAGGTCACTTCCGTCACCCGGCTGGAAGTTGCGTCATTGATAGACCCGTCCGGCTTGTACTTCGCGTTCTTGGTCACATCAATTTGGTATTTAATTCCGTCAATTACATCGAAATTATATACGGCAAAAGAAGGATTAAGCAAAGACTGCGGCGTCGAAATGCCTGTTTTGATGCGGTTGAAGGCACCGGCGCTCATTTCAAGCCATTCTTTGACTGTGCTGCCTTTGACCAGAATCGCTTTCAGCGTATTGTCATAGAGATAGAGGTCGCTGGCGCTGCGGATCGTCAAATCGCCTTTATCAATTTTGGTGTATTCGTCAGGGCCATTACGTCCCGCTTTGAAAGGCGCCCCGACACTGAGAATTGGCAGATCCTTGTATTCCGGTGCGCTGATGGCGATGTAATTCTCCACGTACCATTTTTGCGCATAGGTTACGATCTGTACTGTCGGATCATCCTGTACCATAGCGAAGTAGCTGTTCATCGGTGCCGTAGTTTCGCCCAGCTTCTGGCCGGTGTACGCGATTGTAGCTTCATGGTCGGCAGCAACCGCCGCATCCACTTCGGCATCCGGAGCAACATTTGCGATGTTCACTTTGTTTTCTGTGCGGTAGATCGAACGTGTGGAGGATTCCGAGTTGGCTTTATCCACCTTCCAGCCGCTTTCTCCGTCTTTGACAACCGAGAGATCGATGATGCCCAGGTATGCACCGCCGTAGCCGGCTTGTACAGCAGGAACATTATTGATGTGTCCCTTTGCATTGTCGATGACCGCTTTGTCGTTGTTGTACGGCAGCTTGGTCACGGGATCTTTAAAAGAAGCATCCAGCAGGGCGTCATTCCCGTTGGTCGGGAATACCTTGTGGCTGTGGGAGAAGGTAATGGCATCAATACCCGGCACTTTGCTCAGCGCATTGACGTCATTTTCGGAAAGATCTCCCTTCACGGCAGATGCATCAAATCCGGTATGTGCCATCGCCACGATTACATCTGCGCCCGCTTGCTCCATTTGGGGAACAAACTTCTCTGCAGTTTCGGCAATATCCTTGGTGATATATTTGCCTTCCAGATTCACTTTGTCCCATTCCATAATTTGCGGTGTTACCAGTCCAAGGAGTCCAACCTTGATCGTCTGCGTCTGACCGCTGCTGTCAGTAACCGTCTTAGGAATGATGATATAAGGCTTATAAGCATTGACGTCATCTGCAGGATCCGCATTATGGTCGTCAATATAAATGTTTGCATTCACATATTTAAAATCAGCATTCGTAGCTTCGCTGTCTTCCTTACTTCCATTAACTACCCGATCCAGATACTCCAACCCGTAGTTGAATTCATGGTTGCCGAAGGTGGCTGCGTCATAGCCCATCACGTTCATTGCTGCGATCAGCGGATGAATTTTGCCCGCCTTTGTCATAATGTCCGATTTGGTTGCCATATAAGTGCCAAGCGGAGTGCCTTGAATCAAATCACCGTTGTCGAGCAAAAGATTGTTCGGATTCTCTTGTCTGGCCGTTTTAACCAATGTTGCCGTGCGGTCCAGACCTACCGTCAAGGATTTATCATTCTTGAAGTAGTCCCAGCCATAGACATTTGTATGCACGTCCGTTGTGCTCATGAGCCGCAGTTTAACTGTGGCCGAAGAGTCTGCAGCAGCACCTGCGGCTTCAACCTTTTCCGCTCCCAAAACTGAACCTGCAAACATCCCCCCCAACACTTGCGCACCAAGAACCGTGGCCGCCAGTATTGAAGCGATAGGCTTGTTCCATCTTGTTACTTTCATAAGTTAATAATCCTCCCACTTTGTCTCTTTATACCGACCGCAAAAAGTGTATCATGACAAAGTTAAGGAATCTATCGAAGTTTATCAAATCTAATAAATAGTTTTGTAAAACTTGAAATATTAGTAGATTCGACATAGCCGCTGGTTAGTTATCACCACGCAGGCACACAGCAAAAAGCACCCGCCCGTGAATTGCCAAGTACACGGACAGGTGCTCTAACGCATTGTTATGAAGGTGTATTAAACTTAGAATATCAGCGGAGCTTCCTAGTTCTGCATCACAAAATCATTGTCGATCTTCGCATTGGCATCCTCGAATGTCCGCAGAATATCGTAGCGTGTGTTGCGCTGCGCCGGTATCTTGCCCGCCTCACGGATGAGCTGGGTGATCGACTCGATGTTGACCTTGTAGGTCGCACCCGCCGAGGAAACCACGTTCTCTTCAATCATTGTACTTCCGAAATCATTGCATCCGTATTGAAGGGACAACTTGCCAACCTCAGGACCCATCGTTACCCAGGAGGATTGGAAGTTCTTGATATTATCCAGCACAAGCCGGCTGATGGCTACCGTCTTCAGGTATTCCTCCGGCGTCTGTCTGTCAAGCTTCAGGTTGGTGTTGTCCGGCTGGAATGTCCAGGAGATGAAGGCCAGGAACCCTTCGGAGTCATATTTATTGGCGATACACTCATCTTGAGCTTCACGTACGCGAAGCAAATGAAGCGCCCGCTCTTCCATACTCTCTCCCAGGCCAATAACCATCGTTGCGGTCGTGTTCATGCCGATTTTATGTGCGGTCTGCATGACGTCCATCCATTCACGCCAGGAGCCTTTCAGCCGGCTGATCTTGCGGCGGGTACGGTCGTCAAGAATTTCCGCTCCACCGCCTGGCAGCGAATCTAGTCCTGCGGCATGAATCTCCCGTACTACCTCTTCCAGAGAAAGGCCGGACACTTCCTTCATCTTCATAATCTCCGCCGGGGAGAAGGAATGCATCGTAATTTCCGGGAAACGCTGCTTAATGCCACGCAGCAGATCCGTATAGTAGCTGAACGGCAGATTTGGATTCGTGCCGCCCTGCATGAGGATTTCTGTGCCGTTTACAGCTATGGTTTCGGCAATTTTTTGATAGATGGTCTCATCCGGAAGCACATAACCCTCCTCGGATCCGGGTCTGCGGTAAAATGCGCAGAAACGGCAGTACACATCGCACACATTGGTGTAGTTAATATTGCGGCCGATCACGAATGTGGCCAGCGGGTCCGGGTGCCAGCGTTTCATAATAATATCTGCGGCAGCGCCCATTTTCTCAATTTCGTTGCTCTCGAACAACCGGATAGTGTCCTCCAATTGAAGACGTTCGCCCTTCAGCGTCTTATCCAGAATAAGATCTATCGCACTCATCGTTCGCAGCCTCCTCTTAAGCCCATTTAGTATGATGGATGAATTAAATTTGTATAACATTTGAATAAGCTCGTTTCTTCATCGTATCACAATCCGGGCGGCTTGAGAAACTTTTTGCGTACACGCGATTCCTCAGCCGAGGCAGGCATGTTTTTACATTCCTAATAAATCAAAAAGCAGCAGCACCATCAAGCGGCGCTGCTGCCGGTACCCTTTATCACTCGCCTGCTTTCCCTTAATCCGCAGCTTCCTCAAGCTCGATCCGCGCTGCTTCCAGTGCCTGGCTAAGATCGCTCTTCAAATCATTCACATGCTCTATTCCGACGGAGAAGCGCAGCAGACGGTCATCCACGCCTACGGCATCGCGAATTTCGACCGGAATGTCGGCATGGGTCTGCACCGCCGGATAGGTCATCAGCGACTCGACACCGCCCAGGCTTTCGGCAAAGGCGATCAGGCGGATATGGCGGAGCAGCGGCTCCACATATCTGGCGTCTTTTACCTTGAAGGAGAAGATCCCGGTGTTGCCGGAGGACTGGCGGTTCTGAATCTCGTAGCCCGGGTGATCAGGCAACCCCGGATGGAATACCTCTGCAATAGCCGGGTGCTCCAGCAGATAATGAGCCAATTCCAGCGCATTGCTCTCATGCCGCTCCATACGCAGGGCCAGCGTCTTCATGCCTTTCATCAGCTGGTAGCTGTCATTTGGTGCAAGCACGGCGCCCAGAGAGTTATGAAGAATGGCCATTTCTGCCGACAGCTCGGTGCCCTTGGTAACGATAAGACCCGCAAGGACATCGTTATGGCCACCCAGATATTTGGTGGCACTGTGGACAATAATATCCGCGCCGAGCTCCAGCGGACGCTGGAAGAACGGGGTAAGCAGCGTATTGTCTACGATTGTGAGCAGCCCATGGCGGCGGGCCCACGTACACACGGCTGATACATCCGTAATCATCATCAGCGGATTGGTCGGGGTTTCAATAAATACAGCCTTCGTATTCGGAAGGCGTGCCGCTTCCAGCGCATCAAGATCGTTTGTATCCACATAGGAGGCGCTGATCCCGTACTTGGACAGAATCCGCTCAAGCAGCCGGTATGTTCCCCCGTACAGATCCAGCGAGACCACCAGATGGTCACCATGCCCGAACAGCGCAAACACTGTGGTCAGCGCAGCCATCCCGGAGCTGCAGGCAAAACCGGCGTCCCCGGATTCCAGCTCCGCAGCCGCCTCTTCCAGCACAGAGCGGGTTGGGCTTTTGGTGCGGCTGTAGTCAAAACCTGTGCTTTGTCCGAGTCTAGGGTGGCGGAATGCCGTTGCATTATAAATCGGATAATTTACTGCCCCTGTAGCGGGATCTTCCTGTGAACCAATTTGCGCCAGTCTGCTTTCAATCCTAAGTTTCTCGTCCATCTGTAAGCCTCCTAAATGTGGTGTAAATTATTCTATATAGTGTGAAGCAGTTAACGTCTTCTCTTTTAAATAATCGGACCAATATCGTAAGGGGTCTCCTGGTATACATAGTAATTGAGCCAATTGGCAAACAATAAGTTGGCATGGGCTCTCCAGACGGCCGGCGGTGTGCGCTGCGGATCATCCTTTGGATAGTAATGCTTCGGCAGTGCGACATCCATCCCCTTGGCTGCATCCCGGTCATACTCCCATTTGAGGGAAAAAGGATCATATTCAGAATGACCAGTAACAAAAATCTGTCTGCCGTCATGTGTCGCTACCAGATAAATTCCGGCTTCCTCCGATTCGGCCAGAATCTGCAGATCCGGATTAGCGAGGATATCCTCACGGGAAATGTCGGTATGGCGGGAATGTGGAACATGGAACACTTCGTCAAATCCGCGCAACAGCTTGACGTTATTATGGCTCAGGGTGTGCGGGAAAACTCCGAAGCATTTCTCGTCCAAGCTAACCTTGCGCACTCCAAAGTGGTGATACAGTCCTGCCTGGGCAGCCCAACAGATATGCATGGTCGAAGTAACGTTATGTTTGCTCCATTCGAAGATTTCTTTCAGCTCTTCCCAGTAGTTCACATCCTCGAACTCCATCTGTTCTACCGGGGCGCCGGTAACAATTAATCCATCCAGACGGCGGTGGCTGATTTCGTCAAAGGTTTTATAAAAGCTCTTCAAGTGCTCTGCCGAAGTGTTCTTAGAGGTATGGGAGCTGGGATGCAGCAGAATCACATCAACCTGAAGCGGCGAGTTTCCGATTAGGCGCAGCAGCTGCGTTTCCGTTGTTTCCTTAGTCGGCATTAAATTCAGAATAGCGATTCGCAAGGGGCGGATGTCCTGGTGGAAGGCCTGGCTTTCATCCATTACAAAGATATTCTCCCCGGATAATACCTCTTTGGCCGGCAAGCTGTCGGGAATTTTAATTGGCATTGTTGTGTCCACTCCTTAACTGAATTTGAGTGCCGCTAATACGGCTTGTGTTTAAAATACAACCAAAAAAGACCTTTCTCGGGCGAGAAAGGTCATAGATTTGCAGTCATATGCGCCTCTCTCATCTGCCAGAGAACTTCTGCCGGGATTCAAATATCCCCTGCAAAGCTTCCGCAAGAATTAGCACCGTGCGTTCACACGCCGGTTGCCGGGTTTCATCGGGCTAGTCCCTCCACCTGCTCTTGATAAGATTTAGCTGTATTCAGTTAGAAAAATCTAAAATGTCAAACGTTGTTTTTCTTAAAATTCACTTTAAATCATGAACCTCCTTTTCGTCAAGTCCATACAATGCTAAAGAGCCCCTGAAAGTGAAAAGAATTTTGCTTGAAAGAGGCATACCCCGGCGTTATACTAGACAAGTGTTTCATACCATAAATGACGAAAAGAAGAGGTGAGAGAAGAATGGAAGGCGACCCGGGTGCGCAGTTAAGCGTGCAAAGTGAGCTACCACACAGGATTAACATCAGCTTGCCGGCGGCGGGGGCAGTTCTTCTTCATGCTCTCGAAACGTCATTTGGCCTGATTCATTGATTGTACCACCGGCCAAGCTGATCTTTTTCTCTGTGCTTTAATTAGCATATCCCTGGAGAAGACTGGGGACAGAAGGAGTGAATCAGATGAAAATCCGGCTGGTGAACGCAGGGGTTTTTACAACTATTGAGGATATTGAAGAAACACTGACAGCCCCTACAGAGGGCTTCTACTGGATTGATGCGGATGTTGAGGATTTGGAGCTGCTTCAGCCCCTATACAATCTGCATGACCTGGCCGTTGAGGATTGCCTCAGCGAAGAGGAGCAGCGCCCGAAGATTGAAATTTATGAAAGCCATTATTTTATAGTTGTCAACAGTATCCGTTTTGATGACGAGGAGATTTTCCTCCGTGCACTGAACGTGTTTCTCGGCAGACATTACATTATTACCGTCACCAAACAAAAGATCCATGAGCTGCGTGTGCTGAAACCCATCCTGTGGGAGCAGGAGGTCAGCGAGCCGGACCGCTTCCTGTACCATCTGATCGACACTGTCGTGGATAACTATTTCTCCGTCGGCGACCGGATTGAAGTGCGGATTGAGAAGCTGGAAGAGGATATCCTTATGCATACCAAGAAATCGCATCTTAGCGAGATCATCGGTCTGCGCAGCGAAATTCTCTGGCTGAAGAAGATGCTTGGACCGCAGAAAGAGGTTATCAACACCCTAAATAAAAAAGACCTCCGCCTGATCGATGACCAGCTGCAGAAGTATTTTAGCGATATTTATGAAAATGCGGTCAAAATCTCTGAAACCTTCGAGACCTACCGCGATCTTATGGGCAACTTGCGCGAGGCGTACCAATCGAGTATTGCCAACCGTGCCAACGAAATTATGAGAGTATTTACAGCCATTACAACGATATTCATGCCGCTGACCGTAATTACCGGGATCTACGGGATGAACTTTGACAATATTCCCGAGACCCATTCAGAGTACGGCTACTATGGCGTTATTGCCGTTATGGTGACGCTCGGCTGCGGGATGCTGTTTGTTTTCCGCAAAAAGGATTGGCTATGAACAACAACGGACGAATACGCTAGGCGAAGGCACCAGTACCGCAAGGGAATGGAAGCCTTCGTCTTTTTGTTTAGAAGAAGCTGAATAGCATCATTTCCTAATCTTCGTTAAGCATTGCCCATTGCTGAAATATTTGTAGGATCTCTTCTAAATTGTTCACTCCTCCTCTTCCCTGGAAAATATTATCGCTTACCTTGCCGTATACCCAGTCGACATCCGACCTGTCAATATTCAGCAGTTCAAAACCTTTATCCTCCAGTTCGGTCCCCCCCAGAAAAATGTCAACAGACCATCCGGGATTATCAAGTGTCGTGATGCTGACAACCTGGCTGTGTTCCCAATCTCCGTCACATTGCCGTGAATACCACACTTCAAGCCATTGTAAAACATTCATGTATACAGCTCCAATCCAGAATATGTTCAGCGGCAATCCGCAAATCCCCTTTGATCATCTGCCTAAAGGTTAATGTTCATTACCCTGTTTGCATATTTTGTAATACAAATCGAAAAAAAACCTAAGCGGAACTCTCTCCTGCAAGGGAAAAATCCCGCTTAGCTACAATTCTTTCGCTTAGGCAACTTCATTTCGCCCCGGCATCGAAAGCCTTATTCTAAAACCCCGTAGCCATTTCCACTCCGTTCTCCGTACCGCGCCGGAAACGGATCCGGATCAGCCTCAGCCGTTCATAATACATATCCAGCCCTTCGGCAGGTGAAAATTCCTCTCCGTACGCTTTATACAGCACAGGCTTCAGGAAGGAATCCCCCAACAGTTCATAAGCGGTCCATATACTGTCCTGCTCGTTTGGTGAAATTCCCTGTAGTTCCAGCTCAATCAGCTTCTCCACGGAATATCCGTCCTTCTCCAGTTCTTCTACCGCTTCGAGCACTTCACGGCGGCCAACCCCGCTCGTCGTTTTGAGCTGGTCCATTCCCAGGCCGTTTTCAATCCCCTGGAGCACTATGCGCCGCAGCCGCAACCGTTCCAGCTGTTTCTTGTACTTAAGCTCTTTCTGCTTATAAAGCCATGAGCTGAAAGCTTCCTCTTCAACAGCCTCGTTGACCCAGCTCAGC
Organism: Paenibacillus sp. FSL M7-1046; assembly: GCF_038007405.1. Taxonomy (NCBI): domain Bacteria; kingdom Bacillati; phylum Bacillota; class Bacilli; order Caryophanales; family Paenibacillaceae; genus Paenibacillus; species Paenibacillus sp. FSL M7-1046. Next base: position 113,247 of record NZ_JBBOXB010000001.1, read on the forward strand.
GGATAACTGTGATCACGCGAAGCTCCCGAAGTGATGTTCAGCCATTCACCCCCATATTGCGAAGCCTTTCCCTCGCCGACCCCGGGGATTTGCAGCAGTTCCTCCGGCGTGCGGGGAAGAAATGCGCTGAGCATCCGCAGCAGACGGTTGCTGGCCAGAATATAAGGCGCTTTGCGCTCACTGGATGCCCTGCCCCTGCGCCAGGCGCAGAGCTCCTCATAAATGGCTTCGTTAGCGTGCTGTTCGCTGTAATGCTGCAGCTTGAGCTGCTCCTGATTACGGCTGTTCAGACCCTCTTCTTCATGGAATACGCCGTCGATTAACGGACGGTAGCCGTCCCCCATCTTTACCGCCAGCTCATGCCTGTATACACATAACATCTCATTCCATGAGCCGCCCTCATACCAAATGTTGTCGCTCAGCTCCTCGGCTCCGGAAAAATCGCGCCAGCCCAGACTCCAAATGCCTTCTTCCTCGCCAATCCATAGCTGGGCAAACGCTTCCTGGTCCGCCCCTGACATTCTCGACAACCGGTTCATAAATACGATCTGCATCCCGATCCCTACCTTCCTCGTCTTACAGTAAGCATGATCGCGTCAACGCCGGAGCTTCCGATCTATAGAGCACGACTGCTGTATAGACCCCTTGAACGCACAAAAAGCACCTCTCTCACGCTGAACGTGAAAGAGGTGCTCCCTCTTAAATGCTATACTGTTAAATCCTAGGATACCATAGATTGCCGAACAGTCAATCCCTTTTTGTGTTAGGCTCTGTCTAACGCCATTTTGGCTAATCCAAGCGCTCCGGACAGTCCGGCATTGTCTCCAAGCTGTGGTGAAACAACATAGTTGCCGATGCCTTCATTCAGCGCAGGATGCTGCACATAACCTCCCAGCAACTCTTGCAGCTTGGCATGGATTAACGGGAACAGCTGGCTCTGCTTCATGACTCCGCCGCCCATAACGATCTTCTGCGGAGACAGAATAAGCACATAATTCATTAGTGCATGCGCCAGATAATGGGCCTCCATGGCCCAGGCCGGGTGATCCGCAGGCAGCTCGCCTGCCGGCTGGCCCCAACGGCTGCCGATTGCCGGACCTGCGGCCAGGCCTTCCAGGCAATCCCCATGATAAGGGCAAAAGCCTGCAAAGTTGTCCTCCGGATGGCGCGGCACGAGAATATGCCCCATTTCAGGATGGGATAAGCCGTGAATCAGCTCACCGCCGACCACTGCCCCGGCCCCGATGCCTGTGCCAACGGTAATATAAAGACAGCTGTCCAGCCCCTGAGCCGCGCCCCATTTGTATTCACCCAACGCTGCTCCATTCACATCCGTATCAAAACCGATCGGCACATTGAATTGTCCGCCTACGGCTCCTACCAAATTATATTGTCCCCAGTGAGGTTTCGGAGTCGTCGTAATATATCCATACGTAGGGCTTCCCAGCACCGGATCAATGGGTCCAAATGAGCCGATGCCGATGGCGCCGACTTGTTTATTGCCAAAATAGTCGATCACGAGTCCCATCGTCTCTTTGGGCGTTGTCGTTGGAAAGCTGACCCGGTCGATTATCGTCCCGTCCTCATTCCCCACTCCGCATACAAACTTCGTTCCCCCTGCTTCAATCGCTCCCAACAATTTCACTGCAGTGTTCCCCCTTCTCCATAAACGGCTGGCCGTTAACCGGCTCTACCGGTAGTTATACAATATTAAAGCGCTCTCTTGCCTTTATTATACGTGGGTTGCAGGGTTATGACAAGCGGTTGACATACTTCTGTTTATCGAAAAAAAAGGACTTTACACGCTACCCCCTGTTTAACCGGAGCAGCTGTTTTGTCCTTTGTCATAGCTGGTAAATATCTGGCTTACTTACGTTCATGATAGGCCCGGCAGGCTGCGACAAACCGTGCGGCGGCCGGCAGATAAGAAGCCAGATGAATATGGGCATAAGCTGCCATCACATTGCCGCTTACATAACCTTCCGGCTGGCTGCCGCCTCTCCCTTTGCTCTCATACGCAAAGGTCCTCGGCTCTCCATGGTCATAACTCATGACGGAGTAATGAAATTCATGTCCGCGCAGCGTCTCTCCCTGCTGCAGCAGCAGGCAGTCCCGGATCGCGGTAACTTCCCGGTAACCAAGCGCCGCACGACGCTCCTGCATAACCGTATGGGCCGGAATAATCCCGGCCATCTCATGCAAGTTCCCGCTGCGGTCGGTCAGACTGCGGGCCAGTACCATATAGCCGCCACATTCGGCATAGAGCGGCATTCCGTCCGCCGCAGCTGACCGGATGCCGTTCAGGAAAGCCTTGTTCCCCGCGATCACGGAAGCGAACTCTTCGGGAAACCCGCCGCCGATATAAATGCCGTCCGCATCCGGCGGAATGCCCTCGCCGCGCAGCTGGCTGAATTCAGCCAGTCTTGCACCGGCTCGAACCAACAGCTCCAGATTGTCAGTGTAATAGAAATTAAATGCCGCATCACGGGCAACGGCAAGAACCGGGCGGTAGTCGGCTGGTTCAAGGGACGGATGGATGGGTTGAACCGGCGGCTGGTGGCTGGCTGACGCAAGTGACGGAGCGATAGGGTGAACCGGTGACTGGTAGCTGGCTGACGCAAGTGACGGAGCGATGGGAAGATGGCCGCCTAGTGATACAGCATGGGACACGGCATGGGATACGGCTGGGGATACCGCCGCGGATTCGCTGCCGGTTGTCGGCTGTTCTGGCCGCTGGGAAGATGCTGCCCGTTCACTTTCCACACCCCGGGAAAGGTGCAAACCGGGAGCAGGATTAGTTGGCAATCCTGTTTCCGCGATGCCTGCCGGTTGATCTTCACGCAGGCAATCGGACGCCGCCGCCGGATAGTCTTCAGCTGGCGACCCGCCCTGTGGAGGGTCACCAAACAGGGAGATCTCTGCCAGCGGGATCTCCGGTAAGTGGAGCGGATGCCGCAGCGGGGGCGCTGCTCCGGCAAGCTGCAGCAGCGCCGAGAGGTCGGTGCCCTCCGCCAGCAGATCGGCGGCACGGTCGAACAAGGACTCCAGCTCCCCCCGCTCAACGGCGGGCAGCAGGCCCAAATGCCGCTCCGGAATGTCAAGCCCGCTATCCCGCAGCAGCCAGCCCAGCACGGGAATCCCGCAGGCGGCTTCAATCGCCGCCTTCACCGTCTGGTAATGGCTGGCACTGCCGCAGCGGTTCACGATAACCGCGGCAATACGTACGCGCGGCTCCAGCTGCTGGAAGCCCAGTACTATTGCCGCCGCACTGCGGCCCATGCTGCGGACATCGAGCACCAGCAATACCGGGCTGTCTGTCAGGATGGCGATCTCGGCGGTTGAGCCGGTTAGCCCTGTCGCTTCTTTGCCGTCATACAGCCCCATGACCCCTTCGATCACCGAAAGATCCGCTTCCGCTGAGGAGCGCAGAAAGTACTCCAGCAAATACTCGCCTGAGGTCATCCAGGAATCAAGATTCCGGGGTGAACGTCCGGTAACAGCGGCATGATAGGCCGGATCAATGTAATCCGGGCCGCATTTGAAGCCCTGCACGTTTAGTCCACGCCGGGCAAAGGCCCGCATCAGTCCAAGCGTTACCGTCGTTTTTCCCGAACCGCTGCCTGTACCGGCTACAAGGATGCGGGCACGCCGCTGCAACGAAAGATCGTCTCCTTCCCACTCATACATCTGAGTCGTCCTCCCCCCTGTCAAAAATAACCCTGGCCACGGCAATCGTCACATTGCCGCTTTTTTTCTTGGGCAAAAGCAAGTCCCTCGCACCGGAAGACAAAAGGGCTGCAGGCTCGCAAACACCATAGGCTCCGGTCGCCTTGAATACAATCTCCGACGGCTGGTCCAGCGGCACCGTATTCAGCTGCTCCGGCGGATACAAAGCCAGCTCCCAGCCGTGCTTGGCGCACAAAGCGAGCAGTCCGGCTTCATCGCCTTTGATCCCGGCAGTGGCCGCATTCCGCACGCTTAGGAGAGACAGCCCCAGCTCTGCCAGGGTTTCCGCCACCACGGCTTCCAGCTCCGCCGCCGAAGTGCCGCGGTTGCAGCCCAGACCGAGCACCAGGCTGCGCGGACGGTACACTACGGTCCGTTCCGGCAAAGCCGCTGCTTCCGGCGCTTTCAGCAGCCGGTCGGTTACAACAATTGCCGCGCTGAAGGAAACCGCGCGCATTTCAGCCATATCCCCGCAGAGCTGCACATGCTCGGGCAATGCCGCTCCAGGGTGCAGCCAGCCGCGCTCCCCGTGCTCCTGCAGGAAGGCTACCCGCTCGCCGTTCACCAAGGCGGCGCTCACCGCCTTCATGTGGGCGAAGCTCTCCGGCCGCCAGCCGAATTCATGGCCGAGCAAATCCGCCGCGAAAGTCCCCTGAACATCCGAGGCGGTTGTGATCACGGGATGGCTGCCCAGCAGCCCGGCAATCTGCAGCGTCAGCCTGTTGGCCCCGCCCAAATGTCCGGAAAGCATGCTAATTACATGCTCTCCGCGTTCGTCAATCACGATGACGGCAGGGTCGGTTTTTTTATCCTGCAGCAATGGCGCAGCTAATCTTACCGCTGCGCCAAGCGAGAAGAAAAGAATCAAAGCCTCATAACGTTGGAATAAGACCGGCAGCAGCTCTTTTAGCGGCTCGGAAAATATCCGGCGTTCCCCCGGTATCTCTTCAAGCTTCCCGCTGTACTTGGCGTAGCAGAACACTTCGGTACTGCCCAGTTGCTCCCCCAGCGTCAGCGCAAGCTTAATGCCGTTACGTGTAATGGCGACAGCCGCATATTTCTTATCCATGATTGCCGGTCCCTTCCCGGCAGCCGTGGGTAAACGTCTTGTCGTACAGCTTTGAGCGGTGGGCATCGCGGTCGACCAGCCCGGGATCCAATGCCCAGCCGGCCAGAATCATCGCATGCATCGTAATGCCCGCTTCACGCAGGTCAGCCTCCAGTCTCTCTACCGTTGTCCGCAGAATCTGCTGATCCGGCCATGTCGCCCGTTTGACCACAGCCACAGGCGTGTCCGGACTCCATCCGGCGGCGAGGAATTCCTCCGCCGCATGTCCGGCCAGTGAAGCGCTGAGGAACAGTGCCACCGTGCAGTGATGGCTGGCCAGACGGCGCAGCTGCTCGCGCTCGGGCACGGGCGTGCGTCCTTCGGCACGGGTCAGAATGACCGTCTGCGTTAGCTCCGGCACCGTCAGCTCCGCGCCAAGTGCCGCCGCCGAGGCAAAAACAGAACTGACACCCGGCACGATCTCATAGCCGACGCCGCACAGCTTCAGCAGCGACATCTGCTCCAGGATCGCACCGTACATCGAGGGGTCGCCTGTGTGCACACGGGCTACGCTTTTGCCGGCCTGCACCGCTTCTGCCATCAGCTCCACCTGTCGCTCCAGATCCATCCCTGAGCTTTGCAGCACCTCAGCACCGGGCTTCGCGCTGAAGATCAGCTCTTCACTGACCAGCGAATCGGCGTACAATACGAGATCGGCCGAGCGCAGAATACGGCTGCCCTTAACGGTAATCAGCTCAGGATCGCCGGGTCCTGCCCCGACGATGTAGACCTTAGGTTCCAGCTGTACTTCCGTCATTTGCTCACCACCATCAGACTCAAATACTCCAGATCCGAGCCGCGCAGATCGCGGGCATCCCGCCAGACGGTCTCATAGGGAGAAGTCACCTTAGTGACGACGGACGCTTTTCCTCCAAGACCCAGTTCATCCAGCACCTCCAGCACCAGATCAAGCACCTTCGCCACTTTAAGGAACACTACAGTATCATGATGCAGCAGTGCTTCCTTCAGCGCCTCGCGGTCATCGGTAGCCGGAATGATACCCACCCGCTGATCGCCGTCGGCAAGCGGCTGTTCGAGTGTCGCAGCGGCACCCAGCACTGAAGAAATTCCGGGAACCGATACAATCGGCACAACGGGATGCTGCTCTTGCATTAAACGGGCCAGATGAATAAAGGTGCTGTACAGATTGGGGTCACCCTCCGTCACAAAAGCAACATCATTGCCAAGGCGCAGCTCATTCCAGCACAGCTCCACAGTCCAGCGCCAACCATTCTCCAGCTGCACAGGGTCTTTGGTCATCGGAAACACAAGTCCCAGCATGACCTTTTCGTCCTCATTTACATAGGTGTCGACGATCTCCTGGGCATAGGATTTGCCGCCCTTTTTGGCAGCCGGATAGGCGATCACCGGACATTCTTTCAGCAGACGGCAGGCTTTGACCGTAATCAGCTCCGGGTCCCCGGGACCGACACCCACTCCATACAAGGTACCTACAGCCAGCAAAGCAGCTTTAGACTCAAATGCATTCTCGGCCTCCAGCTGGCCGTCAACAAACTCATACTCTTCCACAGCAGTTTGGGCCATCGCTTGGGCTGTCTCTTCACCGGCAGTATACTCCCCGCTTGAGGGCACCAGTTGCGGTTCCGCTTGATTGTTTGTCATCTCCAGTTTCTCCTTTTATTGAGCTGTATGTTTACTTGGATATATCTTTAGGTCACCACTGCCTATGGCAGGGGGGATCTATGCTGCGACAGTTTCGTGTATGTACGGCATGGCATTTTGCGGCACAGGTATGCATATAAGAGTTCGGATTGGCACGCACAGGTGCACGTATGGACTGAAGCTATTAGTAACTAAATCTGGTAGTGACTAACTCAGATATGGACTAATCTTCCATGTGCTTCGCTTTAGATTGCCGATTGCATATCCGGACGATAGTCAGTTGATTGCCTTGCAGCTGCTGATGCAGCACTCAGTTTCTCAAGGGGAGGACTGGCACAGAATGCTTGGTTCATCGCTCATGATCCGAGCACCTGGTGGCTACGCGGACTGGAGAGGCGCTATTTGCAGATTTCTTGCTGTTTTTCGCTCTTCTCGGACTCCAGAGACGTTATTAGCATCATTTACCTCCACGGTACAGCCCAGCGAATGAAATAGCGGCGCTGGGGTCCGTTTACTTGGAAAACTAAAGCTCATTGATAAAATAACGTCGCTGCGGTCCGCCTCTGCTCGTAGCTAACTTCGTGACGTTACCTACTAAACATCGTAGCTGTCTAGTCGTCTTCGTATCGCTACCTTCTTCGCACCGTAGCAGTCTAATTGTCTTCATATCGCTACCTTCTTCGCACCGTGGCTGTCTAGTCGTCTTCGTATCGCTACCTTCTTCGCACCGTAGCCGTCTAATCGTCCTCGTATCGTTACCCTCTTCGCACCATAGCCGCATTCACAACTTTATCTTTTTCGCACCGCAGCCGATGTCCGCCTCATACCTATCTTCCGCTGCCCTGCAGCGTTCATCGGTTAAACCATCTTTTGGCCGCTGACCACATAGACGGGATTCATCCCTTCAAACCGGGTCATGCCAAGAATCGGTTTGCCCCGCGAGGCCTGCAGCATTGTTACTTCCGGAGCAAATCCGGCGAGTGCCAGCGCCTCCATACTGCCATGCAGCGTCTCAATCGTGATGGCTCCCACAACGATCCGCCCTCCGGGCCGCAGCCGGGCCGCACTATGTGCAATTATAGCTGCCAGCTCGCCACCGCTGCCGCCGATGAACACAGCGTCAGGGTCTGGAAGCTTATCCAGCCCCTGCGGGGCTTTTTCATGGATAATTGCAAAATCCGCACGGAACTTCCGGCGGTTGGCTTCAATGTTGGGCAGATTATCTGCCCCTTTTTCCAGGGCATAGACCCTGCCAAGACGGGCAATCCGCGCACACTCCACCGCTACTGCACCGGAGCCGGAGCCGATATCCCAGACAATCGCATCCTCGGACAGATACAGCTCCGACAGGACAAAAGCGCGGACCTCCCGTTTGGTAATCAGGCCCTTTTCCGGCTTTCGCTGCTGGAACACCCCATCGGGATATGCGAATCCGCGCCGCACCTCCACCGTACTTCCCGGCTTCCGCCGCAGAATCACTACATTTAGTGCTGCAAACTCCGCCTGCTCCAGCTCCTCCAGTTCCCAGAACCGGCAGACCTCTTCCGGGCCGCCCAGCCGCTCGCAGACAAAAGGCTGATACTCTGTCATGCCAAACTCCCGCAGGTAAGCTGCAATCCGCGCAGGAGTATTGACTTCATCCGTCAAAAGAGCAATCTTCTGCCTGCCGTCAATCCGCTGGGCCAGCCCGTTAATCGGCCTGCCGTGCAGACTGATAAGCTCTGCATCCTGCCAGCTGTCACCCAGCCGGGAAAAAGCAAGCTGCACACTGCTGTAATACGGAATCACTTCGACCTGCTCCGGCCCGAACCTTTTGGCAAGGTAGCCGCCAATCCCAAAAAACAGCGGATCCCCCGAAGCCAGCACAGCAATACGTTTTCCTGCTTTCCACAATCCCTCCAGCTTATCGGCAAAAGGCTTCAGCCCGCCCTGCAGCGTGATCTTTTCCCCATCGTACCGGCTGAAAAACGACAGTTGCCTCTCCCCGCCGAGCAGTACCTCGCTCTCCTGCACTTTTCTCAAGCTACCCGGCGTCAGCCCGCCTGCGCCATCCTCGCCGATACCGATGATATAAATTACATTAGCCACAGATTTCCGCCCTTCCCAGCACTCGGCCTTTCATCGTGATCAGCACCATTTCTACCGTCATCTCCCCATTCATGTGAATCAGGCAATGTCTGCAGGCATGAAGGCATAATTGTTCAAAAAAAGCGTAATTCCCGGCCTCCGTCATCATGTCCACAACCTGCGAAGCCGTATTGGCGGCAGCAATCTCCTGCACCAGTTCTTCGTCAGCCCCGGCTTCGGACGCTACTTGGGACAAAAAACCGAAATCAACCGGTGCATTTTTTGAATGAATCAGCATGGCACCCTGTGCTACTTTGGAATATTTGCCCGCCATACCGACAAGCGTCACCTTGCTGAATCCATAGGCTTTGGCATGGCCGAGAGAGAACCCCACGTATTCGCCCATCTGGATAAAAGCTTCCTCCGGAAGCTCCGGGAACATTGCCATGGCATATTTTTCACTGCTGCCGCCGGTAGTGAGGATCAGGCCCCTGTTCCCTGTAGCAGCTGCAACCGATATGGCCTGAACCACACTCGCCTTATAGGCTTCAGTGGAGAACGGCGTAACCACTCCCCTTGTGCCGAGTATCGAAATACCGCCTACGATGCCTAGGCGCGGATTGAGTGTCTTGAGCGCAATGGCTTCGCCTTCGGGCACACTGATTACCACCCGCAGTCCCCGGGCGGCGCCATGCTCTTCCAGCACCTCGGATACAGCTTCCAGAATCATACGACGGGGCACCGGATTAATCGCGGCTTCTCCTACCCCTACCGGCAGCCCCGGCTTCGTTACTCTGCCGACGCCCCGCCCGCCGTCAATCTCCACACCGGGATGTTCCAGCCAACTGACAGTGGCCTCGATCCAGGCCCGGTGAGTGGCATCCGGATCATCCCCGGCATCCTTCACCGTGGCACAGATTGCCGTGAAATTATCCTGACGCTGCCATCCGGTCAGTTCGAAGGTATGCCGGAATCCCGCCGGCAAGTAAAGCTCCACGCTCTCTGGCGCATCGCCTGTGATCAGCAGGAGTGCCGCGCCTTTGGCTGCGGCGGCAGCACAGGCGCCGGTGGTATAACCCCGGCGCATAGGTTTTGAAGCGGTCTCCTCAGTCATGCCGATCCCTTCTTTGCTGTATGTTATGGGTCTCTGTTGATACCGGTAATTGCTGCACTTGCTTGGCTCACTACATTTTAACTTAGTGCTTCTACGTGCTTAGTGCTGCTTCTTAGCTTATTAGTTTTTTTAATGCTCTTAGTACTTCTTAGTACTTCTTAGCTCTTCTTAGTGCTCTTAGTGCTCTTAGTGCTCTTAGTGCTCTTAGTGCTCTTAGTGCTCTTAGTGCTCTTAGTGCTCTTAGTGCTCTTAGTACTTCTTAGTACTTACTTGATGTTACTTTTCACTTGTGGTCTGTGAATGTTCTGCTCTCTGTTTGGCTCTCATTAATTCGCTTCTTCTTGTCTTAGCTTGGCTAGTCTTGGCTTGTTTCTGCTTAGTTCCCGACTTCTATGATTATTTATTCTTTATTCGTATAAAACCCTACCTTTACTGCTACCGTCCAGATTCCTGTTGCTCAGTATCCTGCCGGACAGCCAGCAGGCTTAAGGCATTCACCGCTGCTACAACGACCGTACTGCCGCCTTTGCGGCCTATGTTCGTAATGTAGGGAATATCCAGCTTGCGCAGCTCATCTTTGGATTCGGCAGCGGATACGAAACCAACGGGCATGCCGATGACGAGTCCGGGCTGGGCCGCTCCTTCTTTTACCAGACGAATCAACTCCAGCAGCGCCGTGGGCGCATTGCCGATAACATATATCCCGCCGGGGGCTTCGTTACAAGCTTTGCGTGTTGCGACAATTGCCCGGGTCGTCCCCAGCATTTTGGCTTCTTCGATGACATCCGGATCGGAAATATGCACCCTGACATCTCCGCCGTATTTATGTATCCTTTCCTTGGCGATACCGGCCTCTACCATCCGCACATCGGCAATGATCGGCTTGCCCTGCAGAATGGCAGCTATACCCGCTTCAATCGCCCGGGGATGAAACACCAGACTCCGCCCCAGCTCGAAATCGGCAGATGCGTGGATGATCCGCTGCACCACCGGATACTGCATAGCGTTAAAATAATGTACTCCCAGTTCCTTCGTGATCATTTGAAAGCTCAAGCTCTCAATTTCCTGCGGCTGCACCGTCAACGGTTTGAAATCCGTTCCAAAGTCCACGTCCATTCCCCTTTTCATAATTCAATAGATGTTTCCACATCGTTTCACTCATGCACCGCCAGTACTGCTTTTACCGCACCAGCTATCTCATCCATTGCATGATAGACACTGCCAAAATCGCAATAAGGCGTGTCCGGACGTGTTATCAAAATAACGTAAAGCCCCATATCCAGCGCAGCATGCAGCTTCTCATCAAGAGATCCCTCTGCCCCGCTCTCCTTAGTGATCATGACCTGCGTGCCGTATTGCCTGTACATCGCTTCGTTCATTTCCCTTGAAAAAGGTCCCTGCATCCCAATAATATTCCGCTGTTCTATCCCAAGCGCAAGGCATTTCTCGATGTTCTCCAGGCAGGGAAGCAGCCTGACCGTCAGGCGCACCTCCGGATCGCCGAGCAGCCGCTCCGCAAAAATCTCCAGTGTTTTCCCACCGGTGGTCAGCATGACCGAGCCTTTTAATTGTTTTGCTTTGCGGGCCGCAGCTTCATAAGAATCTACACAAATCAACCGGGGATGACTGTCATAATGAAGGCTTCGCCGCTCGTAGCGAAAATAGGGTAGCCCCAGCGCTTCCGCAGCGGCCATTGCATTGGCATGGGCCTCAAGTGCAAAGGGATGGCTTGCGTCTACTACAACACTGTAATTCCCCTCCTGCAAAAAGGAGATCATCCCCGGCTGGTCCAACCTGCCAACCGCAGTCCGTATTGCGGCTGCTTCAAGCCGCTCCGCTGCACTTGGCGTCACGACAGAAGCCACCAGCGGCAATCCATGAGATGACAAAGTCAGCGCTAATTCCCGGGCATCACTCGTTCCGCACAACATAAATATCATAGCGTTCAGAATTCCTTCGGTCCGTTGGCCGAAGATACTGTCTGTACTGAAAGGTCCCGCTGACGCGGCTGTATTTTGCCTTCCGTACCCATCTCGGAGTGATGCTCCTGTTCATGCTGCCTGCTGCAGCACTGATGCCCATGAGCCGCATGATTATGCCCACATCGCCCGTGCTCCTGGCTATGATGTTCTCCGTGATGGTGGTGGTGATGGTGATGCCCATGCTGGTGATTATGCTCTTCCCCATGATGATGGTGGTGCCCGTCTCCCTCTTCATGGCCTTCCTCACCATGGTGGTGGTGGTGATGGTGGTGTGCGGCCGCCTCAACACGGTATTTGCAGTTATCGCAGTTGGCGAAGGATTGGCCTTCCAATGTCTCTTCAATTCGCTCCGCAAGCATGTCGGACAGCAGCGGGTGAGAACCAAGGTAACTGCCTTGCTCCACCTCGACCTCAGGATGCCCGGCAGCGAACTGCGAGATGATATCAGAAAACTGCTTCATCAGTACTCCGGTGAAAAGCAGGTACGGCAGCACTACAATTTTACGCGCACCCAATGCCAGACAACGCTCCAGCCCCTCGGGCAGCGAAGGTTTGGCAATGGCGATAAAGCAGCTCTCTACGCTTTTATAAGCAGTCCTTTCCCACAGCAGGCGGGTCAGTTTATAGAAATCACTGTTGGCATCAGGATCGCTGCCTCCACGGCCCATAACAAGAATAATGGTGTCTTTGTCCTCCACTTTCGAGGTTTTCATCTCAACTACAGCAGTGCCTGTATTGCCAGCTCTGGAGACAGAATGCACTTCCCCCGGACCCGCTTCTTTCGCATTCTCCCCCAATGTCAGTATCTTGTCTTCCGGCTGGGCCGGCTGTCTCCACGCAGTTGCTTCTGCGATCCGGTCCAGCAAAATATCCACCGCCCGCTCCTGTACACCGACCGGACGTCCGTACACAAATTCCACGCCGGGATACTTTAGCTTCGCCTGGTCCATGGCCAGCGGAATGTCCAGCTTGGAATGGCCAGCCGCGAACAAAATAATCGGTACCACGTAAACCGTCGAAGCGCCTCCTTTTACACAAAGCGCTATGCCCTCAGCAATCGAAGGCGAAGCCAGTTCTATAAAGCAGGTTACAAAGGTCAGCTCCGGCTTGCGGGCGGCAAGCTCACTTGTGAATTTCCGCAGCTCCTCGTTGCCCTCCGCTACCCGGCTGCCGTGTCCTACGAGCAATACTGTTTTCATTCGTTATGGCCCCCATGCTGAAAAAATGTATAAAACCGTTCATTGATTTTGCCCTGCGAACCGTATCGCTTGACAATCGCTGTAACTGCGGCTATGAGCTCATCTTCATTCATTCCTTCCCCGACGAGACTGCCTGCATGCGGGCCTCGTCCCGACTTCTTCCCGCCAAGGTACAGCTCGAAGCTGCCCTTGGAGTACACTACGCCGATATCCTCCAGCACGGCTGAGCTGCAGGCCATGCCGCAACCAGCTACACCGATCTGAAGTTCCCGCGGCACCGGCCGTCCGTGGAGCAGCTTATGAAGGCGGATAGCCGCATTAAGCCCGTCTTTCTTTCTTAATTCACAGAAGCCGCACGTCTTCACTTTCACAAAATCCCCCGGCAGGCTCACATTCAGCCCGGCCTCTGCCAGACGGTACGCCTTATCCTCCTGCTCAGCCCCACTGCTGCGCAGCAAAAAATGTCCGTCCCGCGTATACACCAGCTGACCTTCATCGCCTGCAAGCTCCGCAAGCAGCGCCATCTGGGTGCCGCTATATCCGTGGCTGCCAAGTGCCGGCGAAACCTCCAGTTCGGAGGCTTCGAATTGCACCGCCGGCGAAACGGCGGAAGCAAAAGCCTTAGGCAGCTCCGTCCGGGCCGCTGCAGAAGCAGCTCCGCTCTCCGCGGCAGCCGCGCTGCCCATAGGGCCAGCAGCGTTATTCGCCTCTGCTGCGGCCTCTGCGGCAACCGCTGCCGCAGCCAGCGACCACGGCTCTGCCGCTGTCCGCAGCCGCTCATGCGGCTTCAGCGCCTGCGTCTCGGCGCCAAGACTGTACTTGCGCTCATAGCCGCGCGGCGTCACCATCAGACCTTCATAGACGGTAGTCGCAGAGTTGCCGACCACAACTGTGGAGAGCATGCCGATCTCATGCTCCAGCATATCCTGCAGCGTAGTTACAACCGTCTGCTGGCGGTCACGGTAGGCGCTTTTGACAATGCCGACCGGCGTGGACGGATCGCGGTAGCGAAGCAGAATGCTGCGGGCTTCCTCAATCTGCCGCGTCCGTTTGCCGCTGCGCGGATTATAGAAGGCAATTACAAAATCCGCCGCACCCGCCGCATCGACACGCGCTGCGATGCTCTCCCACGGCGTCAGATGATCGCTCAGGCTGATCGTGCAGGCATCATGCATAATCGGCGCTCCCAGCAGTGAAGAGCAGGACTGGATCGCCGATATTCCGGGAATCACCTCAACTTCCACACCGCCCGCACGTTTCCAGCCCCGTTCGATCAGCACCTCGTACACCAGTCCGGCCATCCCGTACACACCTGCATCCCCACTGGAAATGACCGCAATGTTCTGTCCCGCTTCCGCCCTGCGCACCGCTTCCTGGGCCCGGCTAACCTCTTCGGTCATACCGGTACCGACAATTTCCTGATGCTTCAGCAGCGGCTTGATCAGCTCTACGTAGGTGTTATAGCCGATGACAGCTTCACTTTCCTCAAGCGCAGCCAGTGCGCGGCCTGTAATATGCTCCAGGGCACCGGGGCCAAAGCCGATAATCAGCAGCTTTCCTTGTTTCTTCATCCTTTTTCCCCCCGTCCACAAAATAACCTGATTTCATGCTTCCCCTGCTGCTTGCTACAACGCTCTATATATAGCAGATGCTTCTGCCCAAACGGCATTCACCTCTGTCATTGACGCAATCATTCTATTGAATTTCCCGCTTCAGAATGGCTTTGAACTCTTCTGCATTCCGGGGAGCAGTCTGCCCGGCAGTCAAACGGCCGGGCAGGCTATGCCATAAATCGGCGAGCAGCGGCAGGTCAAGGCCGATCGCCCGTATATCTTCCCCGTCTGCAAAAATATCCTCCGGCGATCCGGCTGCCCGGCAGACACCTTTATCCAGCACGATGATCCAGTCCGCCCAGCGGTAGGCCAGATTCATATCATGCGTCGCCATGACCACCGTGGTGCCCTTGGCATAAATGCTCTCAAGTCCCGCAAGCAGCTGTCTCTCGGAGAGCGGGTCCAGATAGGAGGTCGGCTCATCCAGCAAAATCAGCTCTGGCTCCATCGCCATGACCCCTGCGAGCGCCGTGCGCTTTTTTTGGCCCAGACTGAGCTGATGAACCGGCTTGTCTTGCAGAGCCAGCAGATTCAGCTGCTCCAGCACTTCCAGACAGCGCTTCTGAATAGCGGCCTCATCCATGCCCGTCCCCCGCAGTCCGAAAGAAATATCCTCGATAGGCGTACTAAGAATCAGCTGCTGCTCGGGGTCCTGAAAGACGAGGCCCACGCGGCGGCGCAGGGCGGCCAGCTCTTTTTTGGAATAGGTTAGCGGGGTACCGCCCTGCAGCACCTTGCCTTTCTGCGGACGCAGTACGCCAACGGCATGCAGGAACAAGGTTGATTTGCCGGAGCCGTTGTGGCCGAGCACTGCTGTTTTTCGTCCTTTGGGGATGGAGACAGTCAGCTCCCGCAGCGCAGGTTCCGCCGTGTCCGGATAACTGTAGGCGACCCCCTCAAAGACCAGGCTATATTCGTTATTCATTGCAATCTCCTTACTCTTAGTTCAGTCTCCACTTTAACTCCTGCCGTTGGCCGCTTCCCCAATCAAGAAATCACCAGCTCCGCAAGATCCATAGCTGAGCCAGCAGCAGCAGGAAAATACCGGCGCAAGCCTGAACCGTGAATCTGCGCGGCACCGGGCGTGACACGTACGGCGGTAAAATGATCTCACCCATGTACCCCCGGGTTATCAGCCCCTGTGACAGCCCATAGTAGCGGTGCATCGTATTCGCAAACAGCGAGCCCGCCATTCCCGCAACTTCACGCAGTTTGGCCACCCGTCCTCTTCTGCCGCCGCGCAGCCGCCGGGCCAGCATCATTCCATGTGCTGTATCGCTCAGCAGGAACAGAAAACGGTACATAATCAGCATGAGCTCCAGTACGATCTGCGGCATCCGCAGCCTGCGGAGTACCTGCAGCAATTCTCCGAACGGTGTTGTAAATATGATAAAAAAGCAGCAGGTCAGGCAGGCCAACACGCGCGCCAGCAGCAACCCTGCCCGGTGCAGTCCCTCCGCTGTAATGTATAGTGAACGAGTCGAAGCCGGGAGCTGCAAGGACATTAACGCCTCACCGGCAGTTGGATGGCCAATTTCAAGCAATAGTGCCGGCAGGCTCAGACAAAAGAACAAAAGTGCCGTACCAAACAGCAGGCCGTAGGCGCGCAGCGGGATTTTGGCGTACAGGACGCACCACACGGTCATCCAGCCCGCAATCACAAGCTGCAAGGCCGGATGAAGCGCATAGGAAAGGATGAACATGACTGCTGCGAACAGGCCTTTCCACATCGCGGGCAGCTGCCTCAGCGCATTGCTGTAGGATAACGCATCAATTCTTCTGATCATTAAGCTTGCGCCGGTCCTGTCTGCCTTTCAGCAGGCCGATGGAATAGCCAATCACTCCGGCCCCGATCGCCGCCTGCAGCGCGAACAGCATGCTTTCCGTTTCTCCAGGCAGTTCAGTCAGCGGTTTGAACCACGGCTCATAACCGGGATCGATCTCCGTAATTACACCCTCTGCGGCATCGTCAGCCCCGCCGAATTCCCCGTTCACCAGCAGCAGAGGCAGCACCACCAGCAAAATCACCGCCAGCAGCATCAACCCATTTTTCCACTTATTGCTCATCACAGACTTCCTCCCTTGGTTTGCCGTTTCAGCAGCGACAGCTCATTCGGGCTGTAGGATTTTAGCCAGTTCCAGAGCAGCACGGTCAGCAGCCCCTCGCTGATGGCGAGCGGAATCTGCGTCACGGCAAAAATACCGCCGAACTTAATCAGAGAAGCCAGCACACCCCCGTCTGCCGCCGGAAAAGCCACTGCAAGCTGAACCGAGGTCACCACATACGTCATGAGATCAGCCACTGCCGCCGCCATAAAGACTGCCAGCTTTTCACGCCCATTCACCTTCATCAGCAGCTTATAGACCGCATACCCGGCAAAAGGACCGGCCACCGCCATCGAAAATGCATTCGCACCGAGTGTCGTTATCCCCCCGTGCGCCAGCAGCAGCGCCTGAAACAGCAGCACAACAGACCCGATTACGCTCATCGGCAGCGGCCCCAGCATTACAGCACCAAGTCCCGTTCCTGTAGGATGGGAGCTGCTTCCGGTTACGGAAGGCATTTTGAGTGCCGACAATACAAAGGTAAATGCACCCGCCAGCCCAAGCAGCAGCTTCAGCTCCGGGTTGTCCTTGGTCATTTTCTTCAGCTTAAGGACTCCAAGGGTAAAAAACGGCAGAAACGCCACCCACCAGAATACGGCCCAGCCTACCGGCAGAAAACCCTCCATAATATGCATCGCGTTGGCCGTGCCCGGCTCATTCAGCAAAAAATAAACGGTAAATCCGGCAATGAGTGCAGCAAAACTCCAAAACTTGCGTTTGTTCATCCTTTTCCCTCCATGGATTCGTCATTTTGTGCCGCATCAAATCAAAAACTCCCGCCCCGGGGGGTGGGAGTGCTATGTACGTCATCAGATATGTAAGAGATGGTGGTACCGCTGCAACATCGCGGAGAATTCGCAGAATTGTAATGCGGGGGAGCTGAAGCTGGCACTTGCTCTGCACCAAATCTTCAAAATCCACCGTCCCCAAAACTGCATGCCTTCATCTCTTTAACCAATTCGTACACCGCTCCTATCCGCGTAGAGTCGTGGTGCGCGCAAACAAGGTAGGTCTCCTGGCTCGGGATCATAACGCCTTCCTTCGTCTTCCCCGGCTGTTTGCCGAGTGACATGCTGAAGTTCAGCTCTTCCTTACAGTGGCGGGACCGCTCGGGATTTGCACCCGATTCCCTGTTACCCCTTGTAGTTACAAGGGCACCTTGTCTTATCGCTAATTTATCCTGTACATTATAGTGGACTTCGCCGGGTGGTGTCTGTGATAAAAGTGGAGCGGCAAAGTTCTCCAGCACACCATCCGGTGAACCCAACGGGTTGTAAGAAAGCCATTTAAGTAATATAATTATTAACTATATAACTTGAATCCGGAGGCGTACCCAGAAAATGAAAGTTGATCTTACCGAAGATTCCCTGCCGGTGTACGAGGCGCTCTCAAGCGCTGTACGTCTGCGAATGCTGCAGCTGCTTGCTGTTCAGCCCATGAATGTAAAGGAATTGGCGGGAGCGGTCAAGCTGAGCAGCGCCATTATGACAATGCATGTGCGTAAGCTGGAAACGGCCGGACTGATCCGCACCCATATGGCTCCCGGACGAAGCGGACTGCAAAAGATTTGTTCTCTTGCCGCTGAAGGGGTCGAGATTATCTTCCCACTCCAGGCCAAAGCAGAGCGCAAGGGTCACCGGAAAGAAATACCGGTCGGACATTATTCCGATTTTGAGATAGAGCCAACCTGCGGGCTGGCCACTACCGAGCATATCATCGGCAGCTTCGACGATCCCCGTTATTTCTGGGATATGGAGCGGATGAATGCCGGAATTCTCTGGTTT
This sequence comes from Paenibacillus sp. FSL M7-1046, assembly GCF_038007405.1. Classification (NCBI taxonomy): domain Bacteria; kingdom Bacillati; phylum Bacillota; class Bacilli; order Caryophanales; family Paenibacillaceae; genus Paenibacillus; species Paenibacillus sp. FSL M7-1046. The sequence goes on from NZ_JBBOXB010000001.1 coordinate 131,569, forward strand.
GGCAAAGGTTATGTCGAATACAAAATACCCAACTTCCTGTTGTCCAGCCAGCAGCCGGAGGAGCTCATCATTACGATGGAGATTGCCTCCGAAGCACCCTCAACCAATAATAACTGGCCTTCGGATATTGCGTTTACGCTGAATGGCCAGAAGCTCGGGTATTGGACTAGCCCAGGCGATTACGGAGACAGCCCGGGGAAATATACCCCTGCCTGGTGGCCGGCGTACACCAATCAATACGGCCTGCTCAAGCAGCTGCACATTACCCCAAAAGGAACCTATATGGACGGCTTAAAACTCTCAGACATTACGCTGGAGCAGGTTGCAATCCGCAACAAGCAGTGGACCTTCAGGCTCTCGGTGGAAGAGGATGCCGAACATATCGGCGGGCTCACCTTATTCGGCAAAGGCTTCGGCAATTACAACGAGGATCTGGTCGTAGAGCTGTTCTATACCGATGGATTCAATGGTGCTGACGCGGATAAAAGGGATGCAGCAGCAGGTGCTGACAATGGGAATGGGACAGTTTCCTAGCCAAGCGATGCCTTCACTGTAAAGTCCGCATATATATTCTTCTCTTCTCACATAAACGCCCCCATCCCTCGCGGTATTGTATCCACGAGTGATGAGGGCGTTTAATGTTTCAGTATGCCTGGGACTCCAGGGTGCACTTTCCGGTATTCACAGCCAATGATGCTTCCTCTGTGACAAAGGCTCTCCAACGGCTTGGCGGAACGCTACTCCGTGACCGGACTCCACAAACCGCCGCCCGGCAACGGGCAGCCGCGCTCCTTCAGCTTGGCCACGACCGGTATGATACAGCCGCAGGCCGTGCATGTTACGCCATCCTGGAGCTTCGGACAAGCTGAGCAAAGGGCAACACGCTCCCTGTATACTTCATCTGAAGCGGTGTTGTCCGGGGTGAACATTGATGAAGCCAGAATCCGGGCAATCTGGGCATCCGTCACCTTGTACTCTTCCCGGCAGCCCTTGCAGGTTGATAAAGTGCTCATAACGGATGCTCCCTTAAGCCTTCGGGGTAATTTCCAGCACGGTCACCGACATCGGAGGCAGCTCAACGTTAAGCTTGCCGCCTTCCAGCTTAAAGCCCGTAAACGGCTGTGGCGTCACTGCCTCCGGCTGGCTGAATGTATTGTGGGCATCAATTGCTGTTCCGGCCAGCGTCGTTCCTGTAATTTCAACCTCTTTCCCGGCAAGTCCGCGCAGCTCCAGCGGAAGTGATGCTGCAGCAGCATGATTCAGGTTGCACAGGCTGACATGAATTACACCCTCCGCCGTAATGGAAGCTGAGGCCGAGACTTCCGGAATCTCGCGGCCTTCGAAGCTATAGGTGCCACTCTCCAGCGACAGATCAAGCAGTTCCGCATCCTGATGCACCTTGTACATATTGAATACGTGGTACGTAGGAGTCAGGAGCATTTTCTCGCCTTCAGTAAGAATTACAGCCTGCAGCACGTTGATCGTCTGGGCAATATTCGCCATCCGGACGCGGCCGCTGTGCTTATGGAAAATGTCGAGGGTTACACCGGCAACCAGCGCATCACGGATCGTGTTCTGCTGATAGAGGAAGCCGGGATTGGTTCCAGGCTCAACATCATACCAGGTTCCCCATTCATCGACAATGAGGCCCACACGTTTCTCCGGATCATATTTGTCCATAATCACACTATGGCGGGTTACCAGCTCATCCATACGCAGCGCCTTCTCCAGCGTAGAAAACCATTCGCCGGCTTCAAATCCGGTAGCTGCCCCCTTCTGTTCCCAGGCAGGACCCGGAATGGTGTAATAATGAAGTGTGATGGAATCCATATAGCGGGTGGCTTCACGCATCAGGACCTCCATCCAGTGATAATCATCGACATTTGGACCGCAGGCAATGCGATGGATCTTATTGTCTCCATAATTACGCACATAGGTCTGATACCGGCGGTACAGATCGGCATAATATTCAGGACGCATATTTCCGCCGCAGCCCCAGTTCTCATTGCCCACGCCAAAATATTTCACGGCCCACGGCTCCTGCCGGCCGTTCTCCTGACGCAGCTCCGCCATTGGCGAAACGCCGTTGAACGTCAGATACTCCACCCACTCCGACATTTCCTGAACCGTGCCGCTGCCGACGTTGCCATTGATATAAGGCTCGCAATCCAGCATGGCGCATAGCTCCATAAATTCATGGGTGCCAAAATGGTTGTTCTCCACCGTACCGCCCCAATGCGTGTTGATCATCCGTTTGCGGCCTTCGCGCGGACCGATGCCGTCTTTCCAGTGATATTCATCGGCGAAGCAGCCGCCCGGCCAGCGGAGCACCGGAATCTTGATTTCTTTAAGCGCTTCCACAACATCGTTGCGGATGCCGTTCGTGTTCGGGATCGGTGAATCCTCGCCTACCCAGATGCCTTCATAAATACAACGTCCCAAATGCTCGGAGAAATGTCCATAAATATTCCGGTTGATTGTTCCCTTGCGGATATCCGCATTTAATACTGCACGCTGAGCCATTTTAATAATCCACCTCTCAATAATTAATATATATATTAACCATTTAATATTTATATTAATATTATAAACACTGCTAAACCCCTTCGTCAATCTTTATATAACATGTTCCGCCCCATTCGCAAAAAAAGCACTCTGGAACCTATATGGGTTCAAGAGTGCTTTTGCAAAAAATAATCACCTGTATCACAGCTGGCGAAGATCAGCCCAGATCCCCAAGCTCGATCTGCACAATGCCCCGCTCATCCTGCACACTGCCGATCAGATGCATCAGGCTGCCGAATTCCAGCTCTTGGAACTTGCGGGCTACCGTCTCGCGCTGCAGCGCCCACAGGCATTCAGCCAGCGTGCAGACTACCGGAACATCACAGCGGATTTCCGCCAGCTCACGGGACAGGTGAAGCATATCAAGATCCGCCTCAATTTTGGCACGCACGCCTTTAGGAAGCAGATGAAGATTCTCGATTACCCCTTCGACCGTACCGTATTCGGTCAATAGCTTCAGCGCCGTTTTCTCGCCAATGCCTTTTACACCGGGGTAGTTATCGCTGGTGTCGCCCATGAAGCCCTTCAAATCGATCACCTGGGCAGGGGTGAGGCCCTTTTCCTCCAGCAATTCCGCCGGATCATAAACTTTATAGTTCGAGCGGCCTTTTTTCATAATGACGACTTTGACGTTATCGTTGACCAGTTGCAGCATATCGTGATCGCCGGTGAGAATGTACACCTCGGATTCCCCGCTGTAGCATGAAGCAAGCGTGCCGATGCAGTCATCCGCTTCATAGCCCACCAGTCCAATATTCGGTACGCCCAGTTCAGCCACGACTTCCTTAACCAGATCAAACTGTGGAATCAGCTCCAGCGGTGCATCAATCCGGTTCGATTTGTAGCCGTCATACTTCTCGGTGCGGAAAGTCCCTTTGCCCATATCCCAGCAGCAGACCACATGGGAAGGCTCGAATGTGCTGACCGCATCGAAAAAATACTGCAAAAATCCGTACACCGCATTGGTCGGCAGTCCGGCCTTCGTCTTGCGGATATATCCTCCATAAGAGGTCGCATAAAAGGCCCGGAACAGCAGAGCCATTCCATCGACGATCATTACCCGGCCCGTTGTTACTGAACTCATGTGTAACCTCTCCTTATATTCCATCTTATTAGGCGTTGCTCCAGGCTTCGCCGTATTGCTCTTCTTTATAGCCTACAGTGACTTTCTTGCCGTCAGTGACTACCGGGCGTTTGATCAGCATCCCGTTGCTGGACAGCAGTTCAAGCTGCTCGTCTTCACTAAGGCTGGACAACTTGTCCTTCAAGCCCAGTGCTTTGTATACCTCACCGCTCGTATTAAAAAACTTCTTCAACGGAAACCCGCTGTTCGCGACCAGCAAACGCAGCTCTTCCACAGTGGGCGGCTGCTCGGCGATATGCTGAAGCTCCAGCTCATGCCCCTGTTCCTTCAGCCATTTGACAGCGCTGCGGCAGGTTCCGCATTTTGGATATTGATATACTTTCAGTTGACTCATAGTAGCTCCTTTGGCAGTTCCCTTTAAAATTTATAGTGAATTCAATTGCAGCCCAACTGCAACCCAACTGCAGCTAAGGAGACGACCCGTGGTGCTGTCATGTATCATTCACAGATAGAATTGTAATTCCGGCCTATCTTTTCGTTTTACAGTGCATTAGATCAGTAATACGGGCGTTACTAGAGGGAAATATGCTGTTAGAGTTAAAAGTGGACACTCGTTAAGAGAACAGGAATAATGAGATTAACGAGGAGGTGTCCACATGAGTGGAACACGAAAAAGCTACAATGATGAATTTAAAAAACAGACGGTAAAGTACATCCAGGAGCAGACTAAGACGGTGGCGGAACTGGCCCAGGAGCTGGATATCCCCGCTAAAACCCTGCATCAATGGCTGGGCAAGTTCCGGCAGTTCCCAGACGAGCCCGTGGCCAGCGCCGAAAGGGTACGAGAACTGGAGCGACAGTTGCGGGAAAAAGAACAGCAACTAGCCGATATGGCGGAGGAAATGGCCATCGTAAAAAAAGCAGTGCACATCTTCAGCAATCCAAAGAACTGAGATTTCAGTTCATCGAAGATCATCGCTCCCGGTTTCGTGTGGAGAAGATGTGCAGTGTCCTTGAGGTATCGCGGAGCGGCTATTACAAATGGAGAACGGCAAAACCAAGCCCACAAGCGACCCGAAAGGCGTTGCTTCTCCAGCGAATTACCTATCATTTTAACGATACAGGAGGCTGCTACGGCAGTCCTAAAATCACGATTCTTCTCCAGCGCGAAGGCCACAAGATCAGTGAGCGTACCGTAGGGAAATACATGAGAGAGCTGGGCTTGCGCTCCTGTGTAGCAAAGAAATTCCGCGTAAACACGACCGACTCCAACCACACCTTACCGGTTGCACCTAATCTGCTAAACCAACAATTCTCCACCGAAAAACCAAATCAAACTTGGGTCGCGGATATCACTTACATTCCCTGCCGGGAAGGACGGATGTACCTCGCCAGCGTGCTTGACCTATGCACCCGGGAAATCGTAGGCTGGCGGCTGGACGACCGGATGACCACAGATCTGGTAATGAGCGCTCTAGAAGACGCCTACAAGGCCAAACGCCCAAAGAAAGGTCTCATTCACCATTCGGATCGAGGCTCACAGTATGCCTCAGCCGACTACCGTAAACGTTTGGTGAAATACCGCATGAAGGCCAGCATGAGCCGCAAAGGCAACTGCTACGACAATGCTTGCATTGAATCTTTTCACAGCCTATTGAAAAAAGAGTTTGTGTACTGTACCCGATTCAAAACGAAGAAACAAGCCTATGATGGCATCTACCAGTACATTGAATTTTTTTATAACCGCAAGCGAATCCATGGTGCTCTGGGCTACGTATCGCCGGTTCAGTTTGCAGCTAGATTCAAACAAAAAGCAGCCTAATTTCATTTTTTAATGTCCACTTTCTTGACGGAGGTCCAATATGCCCGCTAGTTCCAGCCGAACCCTCAATTATAAAAGGATAGCGGGAATTAATCCCTCTATAATTGTAGAAATCACGCTATAACACACTATCGATAAAATTACAGGTAGTAAATCCCGCTATTCACTCCGCTACTTCCAAAAGCGATAATTACAGGGACCTTTTCCCGTTAATCACGAGGTCCAGGTGTTGCGGCGACATATGCTTGTGCAGGTGCAGTGCAGGTGCAGTACCGCTACTCCCCAGCCGTCTCCTTTTCAAGCTTCTGCTCAAGCAACGCCATATCAGGCGGCAGCGGCGCTTCGAAGACCAGCTCCGCAAGCCCGACCGGGTGCTTGAACGACAGCCGCACCGCATGCAGCGCCTGCCGCGGAATTGAGGCATCCAGCTCCGCGATGCCCGCAAGCCATGCCGCTTCCTCCGAAGTCAGCTCCTCCTTGCCATACAGCAGGTGGCGGTACATGCCGTCACCGATCAGCGGGCAGCCGATAGAGCTCATATGCACCCGGATCTGATGGGTGCGGCCGCTTTCCAGCTTCAGCTCCACCCTCGCCGCACGGCCCGGGTAGGCTGCCTTGACCTCATACCGGGTCAGGGAGGGATAGCCGTCCGGCGTCACGATGCGCCGGTGCGGTTCCGCCGGGTCACGGTCGATGGGACCGTCGATATCACCGCGCGGCACCGCAGGAATTCCGTGAACAAAGGCCGCATAACGTTTGTCCACGGTTCCGGCAATCATCTGCTCGGAAATATGCTGGTGGCTATAAGGATTTTTCGCGATTACCAGTACGCCCGACGTCTCCTGGTCCAGCCGGTGAACCGGGCGGAAGCGGTACTGTTCTCCCTTTTGCGTCCAATAATGGACGACCCCATTTGCCAGTGTGTCAGTATAATGGCCCTGGGTCGGATGGACAATGATTCCGGCTGCCTTGTTCACGACCAGCAGATGCTCGTCCTCATACAGGATATCAAACGGAATATCCTGCGGCAAAATATCCTCCGACGTTTCCTGCTCCATCCGGATGTCCACGGTGTCTCCGGCGCTGACCCGGACGCTGATATAGACTCGCTCGCCGTTCAGCATAATCCCCTGCTCTGTCATCTTCAGGCGGGAGAGCAGCTTGCGGGACACATCCATCCGCTTCTGCAGGATGGTCTTCAGCAGCCAGCCGTCCTCGGACGGCGGCACAATATAGGAGATCGGTGAATAATAGCTTGTCATATTATTTGCGGAACACCTTTTTGCTGCGCACATACTCTACATCAGCAATCTCCAGCCGGGTATTCGCTGTGCGGGCCAACGCAAAGAAATAGTCCGAAAGCCGGTTCAAATAAATCACAGCTTCCGGATTAATATCTGCGCTGCGGCCCAGCGTAACCGCCCGCCGCTCTGCACGGCGGCAGACGGTGCGGCAGACATGCAGCACTGAGGACAGCTGGCTGCCGCCTGGCAGAATGAAGCGCTCCAGCACAGGATTCTCCGCCTGCAATTCGTCGATCCAGCCCTCCAGGCGAACCGCCATCTCGCTCTTGACCTTATATTTGCTCTCGCTGATTTTCACAAAAGCCAGATCCGAACCGCAATCGAACAGCTCATGCTGGATCTCCAGCAGTTGTTCCCGGACATCGGCGAACCTCTCGTCCTCCATCAGACTGCGGGCCTGACCCACAAAGCAGTTCAGCTCATCAATCGTTCCGTAAGCCTCGACGCGGACATCATCCTTGCCTACCCGGCCGCCGATGACCGATGTTTCTCCCTTATCCCCCGTACGCGTATAAATCGCCATCTCTTTTCTGCCCCCTTCACTCTCAACATCACATATTCATAGTTTAATCGGTAGGATGTAAGGTTGGCAAATGAAGATCGGTATTTCTGCCATGTTAATAACTGCCTGAGTCCGGGCAATCCATGGCAAGTTCAGTCAAATTACGGTTTTCGCGTTTTGTATAGCCTCTTCTATCACACCTGCGTCTCCTGTTCCTGCAGGAAGCTGATAATCTCCCTGTTGATGATCTCCGGCTGCTCATGATTAACCCCATGCCCTGCATCCCCGATCACTTTATAGCGGAAATCCCCATCCTTCAAAATCTCCAGGAAATCCTTCTTGTGGCCCAGCTTGTAATCCCCCACCAGAAAGTAAAGCTTGTCTCTGATCGCAACCGCCTTCTCTTTATCATAAAGCTGAAGCTGATGAACAAACATGGCCTGCTGATTATGGTGCTTCATTAACAGCACCAGATGCTCGGCCACTTCGGGATGCTTGTCAAAAAGTCCGGAGTTTGGCGAGCTTAGCTTTCGGGTGACCTTTAGCAGATTATTGCGGGTCGGAACTAGAATTTCCGGGAACATCATCATCAGCGTCTGGATCATCGCCTTCACCGGAGCAGTAATCATCCCGCCTTCCATGCACACCACCCCGTCTACTCTTTCAGGCAGGCAGGTCGCATAATTAAAAGCCATGTAGGCACCATTCGATACACCCGCCAGATGGAATTTTCCGATCCCCAGCCCATCGGCTACGGCAGTAATCCAATCCACCTGTGAGAACGTCCGTTTGCTGAAATTGGCGTTTGGAATACTTTTACCGGGTCCGCCTATCGTGTCTACCGCGATGCAATAGAAATGCCGGGATAATTCCTGCATATTGAGCATCCACATCACTGCAGAATTATCACCCACCCCGTGAAGCAGCAGCAAGGGCGGATTGCCTTCATCTCCTGCCGTTATACAATGCGTTGATCCGTATTCCGTTTCAATATCCAGCTCGCGGAATTCCGTCGCCCAGCGTCCCAGCAGCTCATTATAGGAACGCAGCACCCTCTCCTTGCCTGCTTCACGTTTAAATACCTTGACCATGACTGTTCTCTCCCTTAGGTTCAATGTCCGCTTCTGTTAGCTTCTCTTCAAAAAGCGCAGCACCAGCTCTGTAGTAGGAAAAGAATTCTGCTCCGTGGCCTGAGATCTTGCGATTCCCAGCCCCTGGATGAATGAAAAATAAGCTATCGCCAGCTCCAGCGGATCGCCATCCACAATCTCCAAGGCCCGCTGGCCTTCCATAATAAGCGGAATCAGCTGCTCAAAAGGCTCTCTAATCTTCTCCTTCGAGATCCGCTTTGCTTCTTCCGGGATAGCTTCGGAGGTTGCTGTCTGTAAAAGAATCAGCCGCCAATGCTGCATCGCAAGACTGCCCGGGGACAGAAACGCCTCGGTCAGCCAAGTGATTCTCTCCATAGCAGTCCCTTCCAGCTCCGCTGCATATTGCACAGATCGTCCTGCCCCTTCCGACGCCAGTTCGACAATCTTGGTGAAGATCTCCTCCTTCGATTTGAAATACATATATACATACCCCTGGCTGAATCCTGCACTGGCCGCAATATCCTTGATTTTGGTCCCGGCAAATCCTTTCCTCGAAAAAACCTCGAGCGCGTGAGTTATAATTTGGCGCGTTGCCTGATCTGGAGCGAGTTGCTCAAAGCCGTCGATAAATCTCTGCTCCAGCATTTTGCTTTGAATGCTCATAGACACCTCCGTAAAATGAATGATTGTTCATTCATAACCCATTATAAGGAATTTACTAGTAATATGATACATCTATTTTCAGCGAGAAATAGAAAGAGGGCCCTAAGGCCCTCCATCTCCAAATGGATGTATGTGCAGTCAATCCCTGCGCATACGTCCTCTCATATATTCATTAATCTTCAGGTCCAGCAAACTGCTGATTTCAATCACAATATCTGAGGTGAAGGATTTCTCCTGTATAAAGAGCTGCTCCATTCTGCTGCGAAGTGCCTGAATCTCATCTTCCAGAGAGAGTTTGCGAGTTAAAGCATCCGCCTTGCAGGACCGTTTTCCGTTTCCCGGATAACATTCCCCGCTATAGGAAGGCAAGTAACAATCGGCGCAGAGCACAATCATCCCTCCTAAACTTCATCTCACTGCCTTATTCAGTCCGTTCACGTTCCAGCTGTAAGACGAATTCACCTATCCGCTCTATCGCCTCGTTCAGCTGGGATACCGATGTGGCATAGGAACAGCGCAGATAACCTTCGCCGCCTAAGCCGAATACACTGCCAGGAACAGCAGCTACCTTGTACTCCAGCAAGAGACGTTGGGCAAATTGATCTGAGGTCAGTCCGGTACGGCGTATGCTTGGAAAAGCGTAGAACGCGCCTTGCGGCTCATGGCAGTCCAATCCCGCATCGCGCAGGCCTTTGACGATCAGGCGCCGCCGCTGATTGTAGGAATCCGTCATCCGGTCTTTCTCTTCCATACCGTTGGTCAAGGCCTCCAGCGCAGCTACCTGCCCCATGGAAGGGGCGCACATTACGGTATACTGATGAATCTTCAGCATGGCCGAGATCAAATCGGGGTGGCCGCAGGCATAACCCATCCGCCATCCGGTCATCGCAAACGCTTTGGAGAAGCCGCTGACCAGAATGGTCCGGTCGATCATCCCCGGCAGTGATGGGAAGCTCACATGATTGCTTCCATAGGTCAATTCGGCATAGATTTCATCTGAAATCACAATGAGATCATGCTTCTCGACGACTTTGGCAATCGGTTCCCAGTCTTCCCGGCTCATGATCGCCCCCGTCGGATTGCTCGGGTAACAGAGGATCAATATTTTCGAGCGCGGTGTAATTTTGGCTTCAAGCGCCTCTGCCGTAAGTTTGAAGTTATTTTCTCCAAAGGTCTCGATCCCGACCGGAATGCCTCCGCCAATTGCAGTAATCGGCGAATACGAAATATAGCAGGGCTCAGGTATGAGAATTTCATCTCCCGGTGCGATCAATGCGCGGAGTGCCAAATCAATTGCTTCACTTCCGCCTACCGTGGCGATAATCTGATTAGCGGGATTATACTCAACAGCGAAACGAGATTGAAGATAATTGGCAATGCCTTCACGCAGCTCCGGCATCCCTGCATTGGAGGTATATCCGGTAAAACCTCTCTCAAGCGAATAGACACAGGCTTCGCGGACATGCCATGGGGTCTTGAAGTCCGGCTCCCCGACCCCGAGGGAAATGATATCCTTGCTGCCTGCCGCCATGTCAAAAAACTTGCGGATGCCTGAGGGCTGGATTTGCTGAACCAGCGGTGCCAAATATGAATTCATTGATTTACCTGTATCTCCGGTTGGTTTGGGTTCATTGGTGATCATATCATTACTTCCTTTACGGAGATATCATCAGACGCTTGTCCTCTTCATGCTCTTCAAAGATGATACCGTCCTGTTTGTATTTTTTGAGGGTAAAGTTGGTTTTAGTAGAGAGCACCGAATCAATCGGAGACAGCTTCTCGGAGACAAAATTGGCGACTTCGCGCAGGTTGCGCCCTTCCACTTCCACTAATAGATCGTAGGCGCCGGACATCAAATAGACCGATTTGACCTGCGGGTACAGATAGATCCGTTCGGCAATGCCTTCAAATCCGCGGCCCCGTTCAGGCGTGATCTGCACCTCGATCAATGCGGTCACCCGTTCGTCATCCACTTTATCCCAATTCACGACAGTAGCATATTTTACAATGACATGATCTTTCTCCATTTGCTCAATTACCGTCTTAACATCATCTTCTTCCGCTCCGAGCAACGTCGCCATCAGCGCCGTAGAGCTTCGGGCGTCCTCCTTGAGCAGTTCCAGCACTTTCCGCTTCAATTCATTCATTTCCTTCATGCCTTCCCTCCGGATAGTTCGCACCGGCAACTGCGTAAAAATCACGCATCGTCCTGCGAAAAGAGTTTAATACTAATATGACACGAAAATGGCAGTTCTGCAAACAAAATAACCCCGCAGGAAAGACGGGGCAGTGCTCGAAATAAGGGTCGCCAACCCAAAAAACCGTCCACCCCTCCGGAGGAAATCCGGCGGATAGCGGACGGCTTTAGCTGCAGAGGTTTTTACGCACGAACAGGTCAAGCCCTTCGTTGCTTCACCCCCCGGCAGGAAGGTTACATATAGTAAGAGCTTTGTACATTCGGCTGATGCTGGGGAACATTTCCATAATGTGCGTTTGTTCCGGCTGCACCTGTTTTTTGCTGCACGAACTGCTGGCATTTCTGCTGGGTCTGGTGAGCGGTCTGAATCTGCTTGTCAATATCTTGGCGCAGTGCCTTGCCTGGCGTAGTGTACATGTTCATTTGGGACATCTTCGTGTACAGTTCCCCCTGCAGGTGTAAAGTATCCATGGTCAGGTCGTTGAACACCCGGCGTACAGTCGGACAATTCGACTCCGTCGCAGCGGTCGTATATTCGCGTACCGTCCGTTTCAAATCTGCAAGCACTGTATTGAGCAAATCCTCATCCGACATAAATGCCGATCCGTTTTGTGCGTACACAATATTACCCCCTCAATAGTTTAGTGTTGAAATTGCTTTCCATACTAACACCTGGCCGCTTTATTGCGGCTGTGTCGGTGCGTATTGCTGATGCTGCTCCAGCAGCTGTACAAGTGTATTCATATGACCAGTATGGCTTTGGATTTGTTGCACGCAGATTTGGTGCACCGTGGCGTTCTGAGTCGTCCCGGCGGTTGCGGCCAGCTGCTTGATCAACAGATCCTCATTAGAGATGGAGTCAGCGATGTATTCCACTTCTTTGCCGCTAAGCGCCTGCATTTGGTTCGATTGCATAGTGTGTATTTCCCTCCTTGTAAATGGTTCAAGCAGTCGTTATTATGCCGCGTATCCAAGCACATTATGTGTGCATGGATGTTATGCGTGCTCCCGGATGAATGCCGGTTAAACCCGTGCATAAGAGCGGGCAAAGCCGGCGAAACTACCCTATCTGTATCTCATAAAGGAGAGATCAACAAATGAAACTAAACAGCGGGCAGCTGCCTTGGGGCAGCTCATTTCCAAATCCTCCATCCTATCCTGCGCTTGAAGGGGATATTACATGCGATTGCCTGATTGTTGGCGGAGGCATGGGCGGAGCCATGTCCTCCTACCGCTTATCTTTAAGCGGAGCAGATATAGTTCTCATTGATAAAAGAGCAATTGGAGGCGGAAGCTCCCATGCCAATACCGGCCTGCTGCAGATAGCCAACGACAAATCGCTGACTGCCTGCATGAATACGTTTGGAGAAGCAAACGGTGTGCTGTTCTATAAGCTGTGCCAGCAGGCTAGCAGGAGAATTCTCGAGCTGCCGGACAAGCTGAACATTGATCCCCAGATTATTCCCCGCAGCAGCCTGCTGTATGCAAGCACACCGGAAGATGTGCCAACCCTGAAGCTGGAGCATGAGAATCTGGTAGCGCACGGCTTTGATTCGGAATTCTGGGAGCAGGACAAGGTCAGCTCACATTACGCCTTCTCCAAACCAGCCGCGCTGTATTCCAAGGGCGATGCGGAGACAAATCCTTTCCGGACTGTTCACAGCCTGATTGACAAGGCCCGTGACAACGGAGTCCGCGTCTATGAGCATACCCGGGCACGGCATTATGAATACAGCGCGGAGGGTGTAACCTGCATTACCGAGAACGGACGGATCTTCGCCAAGAAAGTGATTTTTGCCATGGGCTACGAAACCCAGGAGATGAAAAAGGACCGTGGCGCCGAGCTCATTAATACCTACGCCATTATGACAAAACCGCTTGAACATTTGCCTAAGTGGTATGAGCGGAGCCTGATCTGGGAAACTGCCCGCCCGTACCTCTATTTCCGGACTACGCCGGATAACCGCATTATTGCGGGAGGCAAAGATGAGCCGTTGACCGATCCGGAGCGCCGGGATATCCGCGTGCTCTCCCAGGGCCAGCGGCTGCTTGAAGAGCTGGAAACCCTCTTCCCGGAAATCCGGGGGATCGAAGCGGAATATTCATGGGGAGCCGTCTTCGGCTCAACCCGGGACGGACTGCCCTATATGGGCCCGCATCCAGAGTATCCCCACTGCTATTTCATTGAAGGATATGGCGGAAACGGCACGGTCTACAGCATGATCGCTGCCGAGCTTCTGGCCGATACCCTTGCCGGCAAATACCGGCCCGAGCTGGAGCTGTTCTCGCTGACCCGGTCAAGCAAGCCGTCTCCTTCTCCCGCCGTACAGGCATAAAAGCAGCAAAAAGCTTGGGCTCTGTTGAGCCCAAGCTTTTATTCTGCCTAGTAGAAGAGGTATTGATTACTTATTGTGCTTTTACGAATTCAGCAGATTTAATACCTGCCTGACGGCCAAAAATAATGATTTCTGCTACAGAGTTGCCGCCGATCCGGTTTTGTCCGTGCAGGCCGCCTACAACTTCCCCAGCCGCAAACAGTCCTGTAATAGGTTTGCCGTCTTTATTCAGAACTTCTGTGTTCGTGTTGATTTTTACGCCGCCCATGGTGTAATGGATCCCGGGGCCGATTTTAATAGCATAGTATGGCGCACCGGACAAGTCGTTGTCCATTCCTGTAGTTCTGCCGAATTCAGCATCCTTTTTATTCTTCACCGAGCTGTTCCAGGTGTCCAGTGTCTTTTGCAGCTGATCTGTCGGGACATTCATTTCTTTGGCCAATGCCTCGATAGAATCTCCTTGGATCACAAAGCCCATCTTATCGTACTGTTCAATCGCTTTAACACGGGTCTTTACGCCGGAATCAAATACAAGGAAAGCCGATTTCTCAGGAAGTGTATTGATTGCAGCCGTGACTTTGTCCCGCGTGTCCAGTTCATTGGTGAACCGTTTGCCTTCACTTGAGACAAGCAGAGCGCCTTCACCGCGGACAGCTTCCCCAATGAGATAGGATTTGTCCTGCTGCACCGTCGGGTGAACCTGAATTTGATCCATATCGACTGTCGTGCCGCCGAGCTTCTCAATCATCTGGATGCCGTCACCGGTGCTGCCGATCTGATTTGTAGTCACATATCCTTCCAAGTCAGGTCTCACTTTAGAAATCATATCCATATTCGCGCCGAAACCGCCGGTCGTCACAATAACAGCAGCCGCTGTAATGGTTTTCTCATCCTTTTGGTTAAAGAGGACTTTGACGCCGTTTGCCTTGCCGTCTTTTTCAGTTATCTCCTTCACATCCGCGTTCACAAAAAGCGGGATGCCTTTTTCTTGTACGTTTTTCACCAAACCTTTGACAAGGTATTGTCCGACCGCTGAACCATCTTCAGGACGGTGTGTACGTTTTTCCTTCATCCCGCCAGTAATCGTGATGTTGTTCAAGCGAATTCCGATGGAATCCAGCCAATCAATAGCACTTGCTGAATTGTCAACGAAGAAACGGAGCATTTCTTTATCGTTGGTATCATGACCGCCTTTTAATGTCTCTTCATAAAATAAATCATTGCTGTCTTCAATGCCCTGCTCTTTTTGGAATTTCGTTTGCGAAGCGTTCATTCCGGAAGATGACTTTGTTGTGTTCCCGCCGGCAACCGGCATTTTTTCCAAAATAACCGGATTCATGCCTTTTTCTTTTGCCTCAAGTGCAGCAGACATCCCAGCCCCGCCTGCACCGACAATGATAATATCATATTTATCTTTTAATTGATCGAACGGTGTATAGCTTGCTTCGGATGCCCCCGAAACGGCTTCAGTTTCTTTCGGCGCGTTTGTCGCGCTGTTCTTGCTCTTGTTCTCATTTGCGTTGCTGCTGGTATTGTTGTTGCTGTTTCCGTTACCGCATCCAGCGATAACAAGCATGACGGAGAGAATGAGAAGAAGAGCAGCTGCTGTTTTCTTTTTCATGTGTAATCTTTGCCCCCTTGTGCATATTTTCACAATAATCATAGCGGCAAAGATGCTGTTCTTGGAAGCTTACGTAATTAAAAAAAACATTTAGTAACTAAAGTAACTGGATTTGCTGCTGGGGCAGCGAGGGCTGTCCCGCTATCATAGGTAGCGAAACAGCCCTGAGCGTAATATCTGCATTCGTTTAATTCATCATACCGGCAGCAATGCGGATGACCTCATCCTTGGTCAACTCAGATTTCTCCTGGCGAACCGACATATTATAGATGATCTGCGCTTCCGGGTCAGACCAGACCAGTCTATACTTATACCCCAGGTCAATCTTTTCGTTGCTGGAGGGTTCGAGATAAATTAGCTGCTTGCCGCCAATATCAATATTCTCCACCTTTGTCGTTTTGGTCCACATCAGGCTTTCTGCCGGTTTAGCTTTTTCATCAACTCGTGAGGCACTGATTCTCACCTGAATCTTCCCCTTCTTGTACACAAGTGTAGAAGAATCATAGGCAATGTTCTCCGCCTTCTCCCGTTTCCAGGTCATCCGGAAGTTGTCTCCCAGGTCTATCTCGCTTTCGCCTTTAAACTGCTTGTCATCTTCAACTTTTATAAAAGAAGGCTTGATAAACGCCTCGTCCAAGGCATACCCGTCCGGCATATACCCCGGCTGCTTCACTTCCGGAGCGTGGTGCTTCTCGACACTGGTCTTATAAGTGGAATAGTCCTTGACTATGATCGGCGGGCAGTACAAGCCAAGATGAGATTCTTCTTTCCCGTCTTCACGTTTGATAACATAGGTGGCATACTCTCCAGGAAGCAGCAGCGTCTCAATGGCATTGTAGCCCTTTGAATATTTCATCTTGTAGAGTTCATCCTCTTTGCTCGGCTGCGCCTTGGCCGGCCAGGGAATCAAGGGTTCATTCGGCTTCTCTATCATACCACCTGATGTCGTCGCCGGAAGCGGCTTATACGGCAACACCTTATACTGAGCTCCAGCCCCCTGCCGGACTTCACCGGAATACTGGGTATAGCCGCCGCCCAGCAAGACCAATACAAGGAGTGCCGCCACCCAGCCCTGCACCGGAATCCGCAGGAATCTCCTCCGGCCCCGCCCAGCCGCGGCTTCTGTCTCCAGCCTGCGCATCACGTTAGGAGCCCCTTCGTTTGGCGGAAGTGTCTGCAGCGCTGTCTGCTCTTCTGCAGCAGGTAAGGTCCCGCCAAGCCCGAGCGCTTTCATTACCGGTCCATGAACATCAACGGGGATCAAATTGGCCGAACGGTCTCCATCCTTCAGAAACTGCTCCTCCGAAGTCAATTCACTCTTGCCCATAATTGTTTCTCCTTTCTCTCAATCGCTTTTTTAAGTTTGCCTCTGGTCCGTTCATATCTTTTGCGTGCGGTAGCCGTACTGACGCCCAGAATTTCGCCGATTTCCGCAAACGATTTATCTTCATATATTCGCAGAATCAACAAGTTCCGGTCTTCCACATCAAGCTTCCCCAGAGCGGCCGAGACCGGCTCGCTGAACAGGCGGTTCTCAACCATTTGTTCGGCGCTGTTCACCGCAACGTCCTGCCGGAGCAGCTTGCGCAGTTGAAGCTGAAATTTCTGCCGCCGCAACTGATTCAGACAATGGTGGTAAGCGATCTTGTAGAGCCATGATACGAAATCCGCCTGCGGCTTGTATTGCCCGATATTCTGATAGGCCTTAATCAGGACATCCTGCACCGCATCCTCCGCCTCTTCCTTGCTGTTCAGCAGCCGGAAGCAGTAGAGGTATATCCGCTGCTGGTACAGCCTGATCACATCTGAGAACAGGCGGGCCTCACCGGCCTGTATTCTTCTAATCTTCTCTTCTATAGAATCCACGTTGATCTCCTTTCTTCTATTTCTTCTGTTTCTATAGATATAACACTTGAGTAGCCTAAGGCGTGACATTTATTTCTTCCGGCTGCACAGCAAAAGAGACCAACAGATGAATCCCTGTTGATCTCCCTGGTGTAGAGCCTGCTTCCGAAACCGTCTGCTCTACTCTAACTCGACGGTCTGGTTGCGGTTCAGCTCTCCGGTATCCTGGTTGCTGATCCGCTTGAATATGTACATCACCTTCTCGGCCAGGTTCCCGCTTTTCCAGTATTTGGCTGCTTCGGCATGGACCTTAATCAGAATCAGGGCCTACATTGGTGGGGGTTGGCGGCAGTGACTTTCTCTCGCTGGCCTTTCTTAGGGATCGGTAACGTAAAGGGAGTTACACTTAGCTTAGCTGGCAGCAGCCAGACTCCACGATGTAGAATCCGGCACTTTTACTGCAAGCTAGCCGATGCGCTCTGTAAGTACTTTCCAGACCTCTGACTGGCACTAAAGTTGATTCCCTGTTTACTGAAGATATCGAATCTTCCGGCTGGAGCGTTCGGCCCCGTTTCCTCTATTCAATTCTAGCTGGCGATCGTTTTCCCGCTTCCCTTCATTCTGTGCAGACGCAGATTATGAACCAGTACAATCAGCTTGGCAGCACCGATCCCGAGAGATAGGATACTCAGGACAAAGACGAGATGTCCAACTCCAGGCAGAAAGGAGACCACCACTCTCCACGGGGCAAAAATATGACTAGGACCGTATAAAACCGTAATCGGCAGCACTATATTAAACAAAAGCAGGCAAAATGCGAATACACTGGTCCGCAACGGGGTAAATCGAAAGCTTTTCTTGCGTTTAAACAGGTTGAAAACCGACACTCCCAGCATAATTGCCACTGCTGCACAAGCCAGATCAATGATAATATGAGTACCGACAACGCTGCCCGCATCCTCGATCGGCTCGCGGCCATGTATAATGTCAAGAATTCCATCAGCCACCATGCTTAATTTGTAGCCTCGGACCAAATAATCATGAGCATTGATCAATACCACAACACCTACGTCCCCGTCCAGCTTCATATCGGAGTGAAAGCTCTCAACATCACCCGCATGCTGAACAATACCATTAACGATCTCCCAGCCCATACCGTATTCACTACCGTCGGTGGTAGGGTCTTTAATGGCCGGCTGATGCATCTTGGCAACACTTTCCGCAGTAGCCACGCTGACATCATGGAACCTTCCGCCATTGATTTGAGCAATTAAATAATGGTTCATATCTTCTGCGGTTGAGATCAGATAGGCTGACGCAAGCATGGATTGGTTGTCCGGCTGCTCAAAAGGAACCATGAAACCAAAGACAGACTTGTATCCTGTGGCCAATCCCTGCAGTTTCGCTTCGGGTGTAGAAGTAAAACTGTTCTGCATATCCAGAGGAGAATACACATGATCCTGGATATATTTAGCATAAGACTTGCCGGAAACCGCCTGAATAATTCCGCCCAGTATATCGTAATTGAAATTGGAATATTGAAACTTGCTGCCGACGGCCTCGGTTAATGGTGTGTCTTTCAGATTGTGTATAAGTGCATCTATAGTTGGCATCGTGTTGGTAAAAGCTGTCCGCCCATGTAAAGTGGACAGTCCGCTGTTCTGATTCAGTAAATGCCGGACCAGAATAGTTTTAGACGCTTCCTTGTCCGCAAGCTCGAAGTCCGGCAAATAGTGCTGCACCGGCGCATCCAGGTCAATCTTCCCTTGTTCAACCAATTGCATGATGGCCAGCGCCGTAAACGATTTGGAGACTGAGCCTAGAATAAAAGGGGTCTGCGCTGTAACGGGCTGACCATCGGGGCCGGAAATTCCATATCCCTTGGTGTAGACGGTCTGGTCTCCCTGCACAATGCCGACAGCCACACCCGGAATATCCAGCTTCTCGCGCATCATTTCCACAAATTTGTCAATCCGGGCCGTATCTACAGCAAGTGGAGCCGCTTCCGCCTGGGCCACCCCCGGTTGCAGTAAAGGCAGGATGCCTGTGACCATAACCAATATGATCATTAATGTTTGCATTATAGTCCGCTGTATTGCTTTCATCTTTCTTTACCTCTTCTCCTGATTCTGTCCCTTCTCTCATTGGACGCATGAACCAAGAATATCTCTTCAACCTTTCGGCAATATTTCAAGAATCTTAAGTTAATCTTAAATGCCTGGTGCAGATGCTTATACATGGCTGAAAGCAAAAACAGCAGACCTGTAGTTTCGGGTCTGCCGCTTTTGCATGATGCTATGATTTAGCTGCCGCTGCCGCGACACTCACCAACCAACAATTCAACTGCCTTCTGCTGTGCTGCTTTATTCAGTAACGCCGCTGCTTTCCGCTGCGTTACTGTTTTCTTTGGAGGGTGCTCCTCCTTCATTAATACTGTTGCTTTCAGTTCCGGCGCTATTATTTACTTCCTCTGCACCCTGCGGCACTGCCGTAGGGTCCGCAGCCTCTACCAGAGTAAGCGAAGTTCCGTCAATCCACCACGTCCCGTTCAAGCTCGAGACCAGCAGCCAATTGGCGTACTTGCCTTTGACCTCTACCTTCTGTGGCGGAAGGATGCCCGCCTTGGGAGCCAGAAGATCAGGATACTTATACAGCTTTGTTTGTGCATTCAATTGAGCAGTGGCTTCTACTGCCTCCACGACAGCCAATGTGCCAGGTGCAGGACAAATCCAACCCACACCGCTGCCGTACTTGATCTGGAACCAGTTTCCCTTACGTGCGATTACATATACTTCCTGCGGCTGCTGCGTGCCTATGGCTGGCGAATTGCCGGTACCGGAGAATACTGCCGATCGTGTGAACAGATTCATGGTTAGCCCAACCTGCTCCAGCGTCTGCTTCTTGAGCCAAAGATCATATGAGACCGCAGCTGCATACACTCCGACTTTCTTATTCTTCGCCCAGATGTTATTAAAAGCGCTGAGCGGCAGTGGCCCCTCACCGGCGTACGAGCCGATTTCAATCGTAAGGCCAGGTCGTTTAAACTCCTGGATGAACCAATCCTTGTAGCCTCCACCGGATGGATTCTTCTCCGGCTTCACAAGAGAATAGCCGGTAAAGAGTCCGACATCGGCGGCGATTTTTTTGTCCCGTGCCAGATTGGCTGCCAGCGTGTTGAAGTTCCAGAAAACAATCTCGCCGGAGCTGTGATAGGAAATGGTCATTTCCGGATCCAGGGTATAAGTGAAATCCATCATAAGCCGGATCTCCGGCGCTTGCGCCGGTTTCACACCCTTGTAGTTCTGGTACGACGGATAAGGCGAAGTATTCCTGATCGTGCTCCAGCTCGCTGGATACTGGCGGTTCAGGTCGAGCCCTTGCATATTCGCTTTCCAGCGTTTGAAATTACTGCTTCCTCCATTGTAGCCTACCAGTGTGGAAGCTAGACTCTTAGACAAACCCGCTGTGCCCTGCTGAGAAAGCGTGACACCATCCGGATTCACCATCGGCACGATCCAGATACTGACATTGTTCAGTAAATCTCTCACCTTATAGTTTCCCAGCTTCTGATCCTGGACATAGGCCTCAGCATACGAGTCTGCCATTTTCATGAGCAGTGAAGTCGTCATCCATTCCCGGGCATGGTGCGAGCCATTCAGAAACAGCGAGGCTTCCCCGCGCCCTAGCTGAACTGCCCACAATTCGCGTCCGTATATCGTCTTACCCAGCGATTTGTAAGTGATCAGACCAGGATATTTAGCGGCCAGACTCTTGATATCTCTTTCCATAGTGGAATAGGAATAGACCTGGCCAGGGTTCACAATATTAGCCGAACCTAGCGACGGACGCGGAAAAATAGCAAGACCCAGAATTAACAAACATAGTACCATACAAAACTTGTAAAACAATGATTTCATCGACAACCCTACCATCCTGAGCATGATCCTCTCTACCAATATTTGAGTTAACACTAGTCAAAAAGGCCTATCATTGTCAAGTAGATTCGACATATTATTTAGAGAAAGGACCAATATGCCTAGTATTTGCTTCTTAAATTCATAGAGGAGTGATGAAATCCCTAATCCATAGCGTATATGCAATTAACCACGTCCGGTTCAACGATTGTCCAGTACAGTAAAAAGGGACCCGAAGGTCCCTCTTGAGTGGCAGCTGCCGCTTATATATATTTAGCTATAATTTCATGGCCCGTAGCAGATACTGTGTACATATATACCGGCCTGCCCACCGCTCCATAGCTGATCTCCATCTCCAGCACACCGGCCTCCGTGAGAAAAGCCAAATATTTACGGACAGAGATCCGCGAAAGCGGGGCACTTGCCGTAATATCCTCGGTGGAGAATACCGGTCTTTCCAGCTGCTGTATGGTGTTCCAAATGCTCTCCAGCGTTCCTTCCGCAAGTCCCTTGGGCAGAGTGCCCGCCTTGTCTTCCTCGTTCCCCAGGGAATGCCGCAGCAGCTTGTCAAGCTGCTCCTGGCTGAGATGCTCCCTATGCTTCATCAGCAGATGATCCTCCCGGTATGCAGACAGCGCCGCCTGAAAACGTGCGAACTCAAAGGGCTTGATCAAATAATCAACAGCCCCGTGCTGCAGCGCTTTACGGATGCTCCCATTGTCGCTGGCTGCGGATATCACAATAACGTCAACCATGCTTCCCTGCTCCCGCAGGGAGGACAGCAATTGCAGCCCGTTGGTATGCGGCATATAAATATCGAGCAGTATCAGGTCTACTTCACGATCCACAAGCATCTTTGCAGCCTCATCGCCTGAAGAGGCCCAGCCTGCGAACTCAAAACCCTGCACCTGCTCCAGATAATGGCGGTTGAATTTCGCCACCATCGGATCATCCTCAACAATCAGCACCTTAATGTTCATACAGTTTCATCACCCTTTACAGCATATGGCACATCGGCCATAAACGTTGTTCCCGGCTTCCTATCATCTACAATCTGAAGCTGGATCAGTAACTTCTCCATTCATTCTGCCGCACCTGTCCCTCACCTACGTAGAGGCTCACATTGAATACGACTACAAACATAATATCATTACGGCAGATAATTTTGGAGGTATAGGCCTGAATCTTCCTGCTGCCGGATAATCTGATCTCGGAAACTAATATAGAGCACCAAAAGGAGACTCTATCCTCAGACAGAGTCTCCACAGCATTTACGGTTTATAGGTTAGCTTTCGCTGCAGTAGCCAGCCAATCGGCTAAATCATTGATTTGATTAAGCATTGCAATGGGATCGCGGTACCAGGAACTCGATTCATTCCACAAATATACGCGTCCTTCCTTGACCGGAGGAAGAATTCCCCAGATGGGATCAGCCTGCAGCTGCTCCAATGAGGATTCGGAGGTTAGCACAAGATAATCTCCCATATACTCCGGCAATAGCTCCAATGAAAATTCAGCATAGGATTCCTGAAGCATTTTTTCGGGTACTACTGCGGGAGGGTTCATCTCCAACTGCTCGTACATAATACGTCCGCCTCTGCCGGACTTGCTGCCAAACAAATATACAAGACCATCAAACTCTTGCATAACGGATACCGTTTCATTCTCTGAGACAGCTTCCTGTACCTGTTGCTTCGCGCTGGCTATCTGCTCCTTGAATTGTTCCTTCCATTTCCGGCTTTCTTCCTCCTTGCCAAGCACCTTGCCGAAATAGTCCATTTCAGCTTCAACGGATTCAAATGCATTGTACGGCATCACAACAGTAGGAGCAATCTGTTTATACTTATCATAGGTTTCTTGATCCGTTACATGACTAATAATCAGATCAGGTTCCATCTCAAGCAGCTTTTCCAGCGAGTTGCCTACATCCACCACACCGTCAAGCATTCCTTCAAGGTATGGACTTGACATTAAAAACTCCTCTGCCGCAACGGGCTTAACATCCAGTGCAAGCACAGTACCCAAATAGGAAATAGCAGCCACCCGTTGAGGATGGACGGGAATTTCCACTTCACCAAATGTCGTAGAGACAGTTTTGGTTTCCTGCGGCAATCCGTCATCCGGCTGAATGGCCGGAGTCGATACCGCTTTATTCTGTTGTTCATTTGGCGCCTGGCTGCTCCCCGCAGCTTGTGATCCGCCTTGAGATGTTCCGCATGCAACAAGCAGCAGCATGACACATAAGCTGAGCATTGTGGTCATTTTCTTGTAATGGTTAAGCATATCAAACTCTCCACCCTCCGTATATTGATAATGATTTTCATTATCATCAATATGATATCGTTGGATAAGTTTGATAACAAGAGACGGATTTAACTTCTTTATAGCATGATCCGAAACATCCCTTTGACCGGCTTCTAATTGTGCTCTAAACATTCCGGGAGCAAGACCCATGTTTTTTTTAAATATACGGTTGAAATATACAACGTCAGTATAGCCAACATATGTAGCGATTTCCTGCAAAGAAGCATTGGTAGCAAGCAGCATCTCCTGTGCTCTATGCATGCGAAGTTTGATGACATAGTCAAGCGGGCTGTAGCAGGTCTGCTCTTTGAATTTCCGTGAAATATATTGAGGACTGTAATTAAGCTGCTGTGCTAAGCGTTCAATGGATACCTGACCACGATAATGCTGTGACAAATACCGCACAACCTGCTCCGATACTGATGGCTTAGCTGCTTTCCAGTACTGCTTATCCTTTAAAGCGTGATGGAGGAATTGCATAAACATTCCCTTTATCAGCAGCTTACCTATAGGGCTTTTGTCAGAATGCCAGCCCTCCAGCATCTGTTGGGCAAGACTGAGCAGTTCCAGCGGCTCTGCTGGAGAAATTCCCCACATATGATCGAAGGGGCTGTCCGTTTGCATCAGGATATGAAATTCACGCAAGGAATTCTGCGGCAAAACAGCTTTATAGAAAATGAAATACAGCTCCATACCCTTCTCCGTATTTACTTTAAGCCTCCTGCCTTTGCCTGCGTGCAGCAGATAAAATCCATCAGCCAGCCAGATCTCTTCATCCAGCCAAAGCTCGCCGCTGCCGTGCGTACAAAATATAAAAGAACTTGCAGGCAGGACATAAGGCAGATGAAACTCACCTGCTTCTACCCGCCGCAGCCGTATATCCAGTACTCTTAGAAGCACCTGATCCCAAAGCTGCAGGTGATGATCGTTGTCCATAATCAATGTTCCCCTTTATCTTCACGGCTGGACAGCACCTTAATGGTCATACAGCTTCATCACCCTTTACAGCATATGGCACATCGGCCATAAACGTTGTTCCCGGCTTCCCGTCATCTACAATCTGAAGCTTGCCCTGCAGCTTCTCCACGCTTTTCTGGACCAGGTACAGACCGATCCCCCGTTGCTCTCCCTTGGTGGAAAAGCCTTGAACAAATACCTGCTCCCGCAGCGCCTCTGGAATGCCCGGTCCGCTGTCCCGCACGGTGCATATCAGGCGCCCCCGGTCATAACAAAAAGCAAGCTCTATCTCCTTGACGTTATGCTCCTTCAGTACCTCCATAGCGTTGTCAAGCAGATTGCCGGCAATCGTAATCAGTTCATGAATGCACTGCGGGTCTGCCGATTCCGGCAAATAGCTGTCCCCGGTCAGCTGTAGATCAATTCCCGCTTCGCGGGCCCGGCTCAATTTCCCCAGCAGGAAGCCTGCCATCACGGGGTCTTTAATCTGTCTCGTAATAGAGCCAATTTCCTTCTGGTAGTTGCCCACCATTCCCGAGATGTACTGCTGCAGCTCATCGTATAGGCCCATATGTGTCATTCCCATAATGACATGCAGCTTGTTCATGAATTCATGCGTCCCGGCCCGCAGGGCGTCCGCATATACGGAAATGCCGGACAACCGTTCAACCAGGACGGCAAGTTCGGTCTTGTCCCGGAACGTAGCGATAGCTCCCGCAATCTGGCCATTCACCCGGATCGGAACACTGTTGACGAGCAAAGTGATGCCGTTCAGCTCAAGATCCTGATCCACCTTCGCTTCCCCCGTGGCCAGCACAGGCTCAAGACGCAGCTCAGGCCAATAATCTGCAATATGCCGGGTCATCGCATTTCCAGTAATGCCCACCGTTCCCAGAAGCCGCTCTGCTTCCACATTGATCATTGTGATCCGGGCTTTATCATCTACCGCAATAATGCCTTCGCGTGCAGACTGCAGCATGGCGCTGCGCTCTTCCAGCAGCTTGGAAATATCCGAAGGCTCCATACCGAACATCATCTGTTTGATTTTCCGGGCCAGCACGATCGCCCCTCCGGCTCCAAGCACGGCACCGGACAGCAGAATCGCGATGATGGTCCATTCATTCTGCCGTACCAGACGGTGCACGCGTTCCAGCGAAAGTCCGACTACGACTACTCCCACCTGAGAACCTCTGTTGTTATAAACTGGCACAAAAGCACGCAGTGACTTGCCCAGCAGCCCCTCGCCTTCGGAGATACTCTCTTCCCCGCGCAGCGCCATCTTCTGTCCTCCACCCACAAAGTGCCTTCCAATCATTGAGGCATCAGGATGCGAATAGCGGATACTGTTCATATCGATTACGACTACAAACATAATATCATTGCGGCGGGTGATTTTGGAGGTATAGGCCTGAATCTCCTTACTGCGGCCCTCCCCTAGCCCTTCCGACACCAGCGGCATCAGGGCAAGGGTGCGGGCAATCGTAATGGCTTTATCCTCCAGGGCATGGCGGGTCTGCGGGATAATCTGATTCCGGAAAATAATGTAGAGCACCAGCATGACCAACATCACCACAGCGGATACCATAACTGCAACCTTCGTCCTTAGGCCATAACCTTTTTTCTTGGCCAAAACTTAACCTTCCCCCTATCCGGTCATCACGCCCTCTTCAAGACGGATGATATTTACCGCTTCTCAGCAGACGGCGCAAGACCAGCCAGCTGCCCAGCGGAGATGCACCCAGCAGCAGCATCAGCAGCGTGATGACCTGTGGTGAGTCGTTCACAGACAGCACCGCAATGAATACGAACATCCCTAGCAGCCGTCCGCTCATGAGGCTCAGCTCCCTCAGCACGACAAGCTCGACCCGTTTGCCGGCTGCCTCCGCAGACAGCCCCATCAAGTCAAAGCTGGTCGAAACCATGGGCAGCATATACAACGGAATACAAAGGGAGGTTCCTATGCCCATGATCAGCAGCGTCCCGTAGCTGACTTTCCAGAGCAGCGGTGTAATCACAGCCAGCAGCAGCAGGCCACCGGCCAACATGCCTGCGGAGCGGAATTTAGGCTTGAACCACTTACCGGCAGCAAAATAACTGATCAGAGATACAGCTGAGGTAATGAGAGCAAACTGCCCCAGCTTGCTCTCCTCCCTAGCCGCTATGTACACTAATAAGCCGATCAGAAATGAAAAAACGCCCTCACGCAGCCCTTGAAACAGCAGCGCAGCCGCTGCCGGTCTCCATGGGCTCCCGGCACGCCGGAGCTCTTTCCAGGGCTCCAGCCACAGGTAGGTCCCTTCGCTCTTACGCTTCTGCAGCAGAAAGCTGAGAACGGCTGAAATACCATAAGTGCAGAGCGAGATTATAAATACGACGCGGTACCCGCGTTCCCCTGGCCACAGCGAGATCAGCCAACCGGAAACCCACGGTCCGACGATGCCGGTAAAGGAACCAAGCAGCCCCATCCACCCATTGAAGAAATCGCGGTTCACCGCTTCGGTAATTTCGAAAAACACGATGTTGAACGCCAGCCAGAAGAAGCCTATCGAGAGCCCCAGGATCAGGCCGAGCGGCCAGATATAATGTACTGCTTGTCCCCCCAGCCACAGCACCAGCAAATAAAAAAAGCCCGAAACGGCGATTCCCAGCCGCAGGGCATTCATCTTATTATGCTCCTTCACCCATTTGCCGCCCACCCAGAAGCTGAGGCCAACAGCCACCTGCTGAGCAACCGTAAACCAGCCGATCATGGCAAAATTTTGGCGGTTTTTCCACAGATAGACGTTCAGAAAAGTGCCTGCCAGCACACTCGCCAGCATATACAGCCCGGCCACGGCAAGCAGCAGAACCGCCTGATTACGCAATAAGCTTTTCATAATTAACCCCCTGCCTTTTGGACATTCCTAGCTTTAATATGTCCAGAAAGCAGGGCTGACATGAATCGGCATTTATTCCGCAGAGGTGCTCAGGTTACGCACAAACTGAATACGGTCTTCCTGCGCCAGATTGTGCTGAACATGAAAACATGAAGGGCATACATAGAGATTAAGCGCAAACGGCGCTTTCAATACAGCTCCACCCAGTGCTTCGGGAGCTGATGGCTCAAAGCTGTCTACCTTCTGTGTACCGGCAAGCACCATCAGTTCATGACATTGCGGGCACTCGGGGGCTTCAAGCTGTGCAGCAAGAATTGCAGAAACGCTATGCTCATAACGCTTCATATCATAATCGTCGCTGAATTGGCTGGCGGTATTGAAGATTGGCACTACGCTCTCCTTGTCGCTGTCGTCCCACAAGTCCTCATCGCTGATTTCCTCTGATTCCGGTTCGTCCTCAGTCTCCGGCTCGTCTTCTTCCAGATCGTCACTGCCCAGAGTGACTGTACGGTAGCCGCTAAGCTCATTGTTGCAGTGGGGGCAAGTCTCTTCGGGTCCAAATTCCTCGTCCCACACGATTTCGGTATGACACCAAGGGCATACGGTTGTTTCCATCACTAAAATCTCCTTCTTACCTCACATTTAAATTCAATTCACCATTAAATAAATAATACCGGCCGCTATAAAAGCCAGGGCAGAAAAAAACAGAATCCGGATCAGCATCTTCATGATTTTCCTACTCCCCGAGTTTAGAATATAGCGGCGCCAATTACATAAGACAGTGAAACCGAGATCAGCATGGCCGTCAATCCGACAGCACGGTTATCTGCGGCAATTTCATCATCAATTGAAAAAACAGGGGTTAAAAACTCGAACAAAAAATAAGCCAGCAAGAGCAGCAGAAATCCGACAACCGACCATTTCATCGTCTCGTAAATTGATGCCCCTGCCTGTATGCTGAAGCGCAGGATATTACAAATGCCGAAGATTTTGCCGCCTGTCGCCATAGCTACCGCCAAATTCCCTTTGCGGATTTCTTCCCAGCAGTTATATTTGGTCACCATTTCAAAAAAGGACAGAAACACCACCAGCCCCAAAATCGCCACGGTGAAGTAACCGATCAGTGCGCCCAGCGGATGGCCCAGCATAAGATCAATAGTTTCTTGCATCTTTCCCCCTCTTTCCGCCAGGCTCCGCCGCTATTGCAGTTCAGCCACGGTTACGCCCGCGCCGCCCTCATTATAATTCCCGAGCCGGTAGCTTTTGACATGCTTATGCTTGCGCAAGTACTCCTGAATACCTGTTCGCAGCACGCCGGTTCCTTTGCCGTGTATGATCGAAATCTGGCCCAGGTTGCCGAGAAAGGCTTCATCAATAAAGCGGTCGGTCTCCATGATTGCCTCTTCCAGGTTCGTCCCGCGCAAGTCCAGCTCACTGCGGATGTTCTCGTCACGGGTACGTTTCACTGTAGTAGCCCGGCGAAGAGCAGGAACGGGGACATCCGGGGCGGAAGCCAGGAACTCCAGATCGTTCAGATTAACCTTCATCTTCATAATGCCGAATTGCACCAGCGCTTCCTTCGTTCCGCTCAGCTCCACGACGAAGCCTTTCTGATTCACGCTCGGCAGTTTGACTTCATCTCCGGGCTGAATCCGCCGCGGCGCTTTGCTGCTGCTGCGGGATACCGCCTTCTTGCGCGGTGCCGGTTCGGCTTCATCGAGGCGGCGGCGTGCTTCAATCAGCTTATGCTCCTTGACGGAGGCACCTTCCTCCATCGCCAGCCTGCGCAGATCGCTGATGATTTCCTCCGCTTCCTTACGCGCCTTATCCAGAATGGCACTGGCGTCTTTCTCCGCCTTCTCCAGCCGCTTGTCGCGCTGGCTCTCCAGCTTCTCCAGCTCCAGCTGCTGCCGGTTGCGGAATTCTTCCGCTTCACGGCGGACCACTTCAGCACGCTCGCGTTCATTCTCCGCACCCAGCCGGTTCTCTTCAAGTGAAGCAATCATGTGCTCCACGCGCAGATCCTCTTCCTTGACCTCGCCGCGGGCATGCTCAAGAATGTCACTCTGCAGGCCGAGGCGTTCGGCAATGGCAAATGCATTGCTTCGGCCCGGCACCCCAATCAGCAGTCTATAGGTTGGGCTGAGACTTTGCACATCAAATTCCATGCTGGCATTGATGACCCCTTTGCGTTCATAGGCATAAGCCTTCAGTTCGCTGTAATGCGTGGTGGCCACCATCCGGCATTCTATCCGGTGAATATGCTCCAGAATCGCAATGGCGAGTGCCGAGCCTTCGGCCGGATCTGTTCCCGCTCCCACCTCATCCAGCAGGATCAGACTTTTCGGAGTCATACGCTTCAGTATGGAAATAATATTGGTCATATGGCTGGAAAAGGTACTGAGGCTCTGCTCAATGCTCTGTTCATCCCCAATATCGGCATAAATCGCATCAAATACACACATCTGGCTGCCTTCCTCTGCCGGAATGAACAATCCGGACATCGACATCAGGCTCAGCAGGCCGATGGTCTTCAGCGTAACCGTCTTACCGCCCGTATTCGGCCCGGTAACGATGATTGAGCTGTATTGATTGCCAAGCTCCACATCCAAGGGAACGACTTGTTCCGCCGGAATAAGCGGGTGGCGTCCCTTGCGCAGCTTGAGGTAGCCACGATCATTCATCCGTGGCTGGGTCGCTTTCATATCACGCGCCAGACGCGCCTTGGCAAAGATGAAATCAAGCTCGCCAAGGATATCGACATCATAGGTCATTTCTTCGGCAATGTCGCCTACCAGCGCGGTCAGCCGGTGGAGAATGATCTCAATCTCGCGTTCCTCGCGCAGCCGGGTCTCCCGCAGCTTGTTGTTCATCGCCACAATGGACTCCGGCTCAATGAACAGCGTTGCCCCTGAACCGGACTGGTCATGCACGATTCCGCCAAAATGGGCGCGGTATTCGGCCTTGACCGGAATGACAAACCGGTCACCGCGGATCGTCACCAGCTGATCCTGCAGCATCTTGGCCACTGAGGAGGAACGGATCATCGAATCCAGCTTTTCACGGATTCTCGTCTCCCCTCCGCGCAGCTCTCTGCGGATCGTGGCAAGCTCATGGCTTGCCGAATCGAGCACATCCGCATTCTCATCAATGCAGGCCCGGATGTCATCCTCTACATGCTTCTGCTCCGAGAGCAGATCGCTTAAGGCAAACAGAGAATGGATCTTCTCATCCTCATGCATGGCCGCCAGAAACCGCTTGACCCGGCGGGCTCCGCCAATGGTATTGCCAACCGACAGCAGCTCCGTCGTTCCCAGCATGCCGCCGATGGAGGCGCGTTTCAGCGCAGGCCGAATATCGCTGACCCCGCGGAAAGAAGGAATTCCCTTCAACCGGTCAACGTTAGCCGCCTCATCTGTGGCCTGCAGCAGTTTCTTCACCCCTTCAAAATCACCGGAGGGCTTCAGGTCTTCCGCCGCCAGCCGTCCCATCGGAGTTTGCGTATATTGCATCAATTTATTTAAAATCTTGCGATATTCAAGCGTATGCAAAATCTTGTCGTCCAATTACTGTCACAGCTCCCTTCATAGATGTTTACATTATACCTAATTCGGCCCATTTGCGCTATTTAGGCATAGAATCGGCGATTCAGGCCACAATAACAACTGCACATATCCTTGAAACGAAGGCAAAGGAGGTTAGTTCAGTGAAATTTTTGGGTCATGTCGTCCGTTTCATCGTTGCAGCCATCGTGCTGCTGGTTGTCGGCTGGATTGTCCCGCAGTTTACGATCGGCGGTTTCTGGAGTGCGCTTGTCCTTGCCCTGGTGATCGCTCTGCTTGGCTGGGTTATTGAGGGCATCTTCGGCAAAAAAACAACGCCCTTTGGCCGCGGAATCGTCGGTTTTATCGTCAGCGCGTTAGTCATCTGGATCGCCCAGTTTGTCGTGAGCGGTGTCAGCGTCTCGATCCTTGGCGCGCTTCTGGCAGCACTCGTCATAGGGATTATCGACCTGTTTCTGCCGGTATCCACTCCGTTTGAAGCGGGAAAATAACGTATCGCCCAGCAGTGGCTCTGCAGACAACGAAACCCCCTATTTCCGGATTATAACGGAACTAGGGGGTTTATTATAGTAACTTACGCATAGGACATGACCGGATCATCGTCATGGGCTACAGATGCGGTAACCACAGTGTTCTTTCCGCTCCGCTTGGCTTCGTACAGGGCATTGTCCGTCTTACGGAACAGCCGCTCTTTGCCGTCTCCGAGCTGGTAATCACATAATCCGATGCTGACCGTAATCGGCTTGTCACCGGCATAGGGATGCTCCATCTGGGCGATGTTTGTCCGCATCTTCTCTGCAGCGGCATAAGCATCGTGAAAGCTTTTATCCGTGAAGATCACCGCGAATTCCTCCCCCCCATACCTCGCCGAAAAATCATTTAAGCTGATCAGGCTGCCCATCTTGGCAGCAACCTCCTTCAGCACAAGGTCTCCGACCCAGTGTCCATATGTGTCATTCACCTGCTTGAAGTTATCAATATCAAACAGCGCCAGCTGCAGCCGCAGCCCGTTGCTTTCACACTGCTCCAGCAGTGAGTCCAGATATTCATGAAATGACTTGTGATTGTAAAGACCGGTAAGTGCATCAATCTTCAGCATCTTATCGGAAATTGCCCGCTCGACCATAAGTTCCTGTTCGGATATGGTCAGCTGCTCCAGATGCTCACGGACTTCACGTGCCCGGACAATTACAGCCTGAGCCATCACAACGAACACAATAAACACGCACTCTACCATCAGAAACTCCAACAGCGGCTTATGCAGCAACGGCCGTTCCAGCCCCAAATAAACACCGGCATAAAACAGTAAGCTGATCAGTCCCAAACCGTGCAGCAGTCTTTGATCGAAATAAACAAGCGCAATCATAATTGGCATCATCAGGGTCATTTGTGCACCGTCAACAAACGGCTCCAAGACGAAATACATCAAATAGGACACAATAAACCCGCAAACAACAACAGCCTGCTTGTGATATTGCAAGGTAGTGCGCAACCACATTTCGGCGAGTATCATCGCGATCACAATCATTATATTACATCCTATAAATAGGTGCCCCTTGCTCGGAATCAGCACTGTCTTGACTTCAGGCATATGGGTTGACAACATAAAGATGAGCTGGGCAGCCAGCATGAAAATTACCAGCACCCAATACCCGCTTAATATTCTCCTGTGCCATATCTCCGCATTCAACGTATCATTAGCTAAAGTGATGTACATCCCCTACTTCTAACCGTTAATATAATAGCTTTCATTATAATAAATTTAATTTATTTTTGCATCATTTATTTGCATTATTCGACAAACTTCGGACATATTTTAGACGAAATTCCGAGCCTGATTGTTTTTCAACAGTATTGAAAAGTTTATCCAAGACTTCCGCTTAAAAGTAGGCTATGCTATTGTCACCGAATGGTATCAAAATATAGTTATAGGAGGATGAAGATGATCCGAAGATCAGCCATGCTGCTGTCCATCGCATTTATTCTTATACTATCGGCCTGTAGTGGCGGCAACGGCAAGCAAGCCGACTCCACCAGCAGTAATGGTACTGCTGCTTCCGGCATCAAGCCGGAGGATGAACTCGTCATTTCTGCTACGAATTACAGCTTTGACCAGGAGGAATATCATTTAAAAAAAGGCGTGCCGGTGGAGATCACCTTTAAGAATGAAAGCGGCAATCACGGAATTCTTGTTCCTGAGCTGGAGCTTCAATTAACCGCCAAGGACTCTTCCCGCGTCATTGTTCCAGAGGAAGCAGGAACCTTTGAAATGACCTGTGCAATCATGTGCGGCTCCGGGCACAGCTCGATGAGCGCTAAGATTATCGTGGAATAATCGCATACAGTTATCCGCAGATGCCAACTTGATATCTAACAAGTGGAAACGGCTTCGCCGTCCTCAAAAGGACGGTATCCGTTTCAGCGAGAAATAGAAGGATAATTTATAGCGTGAAGCATATAAATTTTTATATTTAGATAAAGACGGGGCCCAGGCAGAATTCACTGCCCGGGCCCCGTCTTTATCTTGCGTCCGCCATTCAACTATCCTGTTCGATCAGTTGAATCCATTCATTATATTCACTTTGCAGCTTGGCATATTCCCCTTGGAGATTGCGATGCTCCTGAGAGAGCTTATCCAGCTCAACTTGCCGAAGTTCGAACTGCGCCTGCACCAAACGAAGCTGGCCCTGCACAAGCTCGTAGCTCTCACCGATTTCTGCGAGCTGCTGCTGCACCTCGCTGCGCTCCCGGTTCATGGATTCAGCCTCGGCTTCGGCTTCTCCGGCCTGCTGCTGCCAGATCTCGATTTCCTCGCGCAAAGTGGCTTCCGCTTCGCTCCACTGCTGCTGACGCTGCTGAAGCTCTTCATACTTATGCTTCCAGGATGCCTCGTACTCCCGCGCTTCCTTCAGCACTTCCTGCTGCTCCGCTGCAGTTACGGCAGCTTCACGGCTGGCTTCGTAGAGCTCTTCGAGACGCCGTGTGGACTCTTCGCTTTCGGCTTCCAGCAGCTCGTATCTTTCGCGAAGCTGCTCGCCGTCCTGCAGAACATCATCATACTGTGCAATGAGTTCCTCATAACGCCCGCGCAGCGCCGAAAGCTCCTTGCGGGCTTCTGCGGCAGCTTCACGCTGTGCTGCGCTCTCACTTTCCGCTTCTGCACGCAGCTGGGCCTCACGGTCGAGCTGCTGCACCATTCCGTCTGCCTGGCCGCGGAGCGTATCAATCTCACGCTGCAGTCCTGCTGACTTCTCTTCGGCTTCCAGAAGGTTCATCTCCAGCTCGCTGATATCCTCCATATGCTTGTCCGCAAGCTCCTGCCAGTTCCCGGCTTCCTCTGCTGTACGGGTAAGCTCCGCCTGTACGTTCAGCAAACTGTCTTTGGTTCCCTGCAGCGACTTGCGCAGCTCTGAGGATTCTTGCTGTGCCAGCTCATACCGTTGGCGCAGTCCTTCCAGCTCATCGCCGAGCAGCTCTCCCAATTCGGCTGCAGAACGCAGCTCTTCCTTGGTGTGGCTCAAGGTATCGGTTGTTGCCTGCAGAGATTCTCTGAGTTCTACGGCTTCGCGCTGTACCTGCTCATAACGCTGGCGCAGCTCTTCCAGCTCCCCATTCAGCAGTGTTCCCAGTTCCGTAGCGGAGCGCAGCTCTTCAGAAAGCTGCTCCTCCCGGCTTAGAACCGCTTCATATTGCGCCAGAAGTGTCGTACGGGCATCACGTTCACCCTTCAGCCCCGCTTCCGCCGCTCTCAGCCTGGACTGAAGCTGCCCGGTTCCGCCGCGCAGCTCGCTAAGCTGCTTCTCGAGCTCTCCGAGCTGCTGCTTATGCCGGTGCTCTTGGGTACCCTGTGACTGCCGCAGCTCCTTATTCTTGGCAAGCTCTTTCTGCAGCGCTTCTCTTTCGGTGCTGAGTTCTTTGTCCAGCGCGGATTTGGTATCCGCCAGTTCCTTGCTCAGCGAAGTGCGGATCTCCACAACCTCGCTTCCCAGCGACTCCCGGGTCTCGGCCAGTTCCTGCTGGAGAGCCGACAGCGTTTCCGCTTTCTCCTTGGACAATGTCTCGCGGAGAAGTTCCAGCTCCTGCGCATGTGCCGCTTTCAGTACTTCCAGCTGCTCCAGACGTGCAGCTTCAAGCCGTTCCAGCTCCTGCCGGTGACTCTCGCGGGCAGCAGCCTGCTCATTCTCATTCGTATCCCGCAGCGTCTTCAGTTCCACCTCGCGGGCCTGCAGCTCTTCAGCCAGCTTATCCCGGTCCGCAGCGGCCGTCTTTCCTGCTTCAAGCAGCTGCTCGGCATGAACCTTGCGCTCCTGTTCCTGTATCTCCAAATGCCGTTTGCGTTCCTCTTCAGCGGCGGCAATCAGCCGTGCTGCCTCTTCTTTGGCCGCAGCATCCAGCCGTTCGAATTCCTCCTGCCGCTCCCGCTGTACTTCGAGGAGACGCGATACCTCCACGCGCAGCTCCGTGCGCTCGCCGGTCAGCATATTCAGCTCATTCTTAAAGTCCTGAACCTGGATGGCCTGCTCTGCCATATGTACGGCTGCAAGCACCGCAATCCGCGGTGTATCCAGTCTGGAATGTGATTTGGAAATTGCGCGCATGTGCTCGTCCACATAACGGGCAACCTGCTTCATATATTCAGTGCTGCTTCCGACAAGTTTATAGGAAGTTCCATATATCTCCACGGCGACACGAGTCCGGTCCATAGCCACAGTTGTGCCCTCCTTTGTATGTGTGCGGATTCTAAGTTGCTATCCCTGCTTCTATTGTAGCGTTATTCTTAAACATTTGGCAAAAAAAACGTCTTCATTATATTGATTTAGTCCATATCCGCCGAACCTTAGACTTATTAGAAAAAAGCCGCAGCGAATCTCTGGTTCTAAATGGATTCGCTGCGGCTTTGCACAATTCCTGCTACTTTCTTAATTCCGCACCAAAAGTTTGCTGAAGTGCGGAAACAACCTTATCATGCACTTCCCCAACTTCCTCGTCGGTCAGTGTATGTTCCGTATGACGGTAGAGCAGCGAGATCGCTACGCTCTTCTTCCCGCTTTCCATTTTGCCGCCGGTGTACACGTCGAATACCTGCACATTCTGCAGGAGTGTTCCTCCGTTCTCACGGATGGATGCCAGCAGATGGCCTGCCGGAACTTCCGAATCCACAACGACTGCGATATCCCGTTCCATTCCCGGGAAGCGCTGCAGTTCACTGTACTGCAGGTTAGCGCGCGCAGACTCATAGAGCGGCTGCAGCAGGATCTCAGCTACATAGGTATCCTCCAGGTCAAGCTTGCGCTGCAGTTCAGGATGAAGCTGGCCGATTGTTCCGATCTTCAAGCGCCCTTCATCTCCCAGCAGATACACCGAAGCGGAACGGCCCGGATGATAGTCTTGCGGGGCATCAGCTTCGTAGACTACGCGTCCGGTAAGTCCCAGATGGGCAAACACGGTTTCCAGCGCGCCCTTAAGATCGAAGAAATCGACAGGCTCTGCCGTCACATTCCACTGTTTGGCTGCGCGGCTTCCGCTCAGCAGCAGTCCCAGCACCGGCAGCTCACGCGGCTGGCGGGTGAGCTGCTCTTCGTCGGTGAAGAAGACATTGCCGATTTC
This sequence comes from Paenibacillus sp. FSL M7-1046, assembly GCF_038007405.1. Lineage (NCBI taxonomy): Bacteria > Bacillati > Bacillota > Bacilli > Caryophanales > Paenibacillaceae > Paenibacillus > Paenibacillus sp. FSL M7-1046. The sequence continues at coordinate 167,820 of NZ_JBBOXB010000001.1, forward strand.
GAACAGCGCCAGATCGCTTTGCCGGCGGTTGGTATTGTAGAGGGCAATATCCAGCAGCTGCGGAATGAGGCTGGTACGCAGCACGCTGCGTTCCTCGCTCATCGGCATGGCCAGCTTCACAGAAAGTTGGCCTTCTGCAAGCGCAGGGAACCATTTGCTCTGCTCCGGCTGAATGAAGGAATAACCCATGACCTCCTGATATCCGCCAAGGGACAGCAGGCGGCGCAGCTCGCGGCGCAGGAACTGCTGTCTAGTGAGTGCTCCAGGAGTGGTAATGCCTTCCATCAGGGTTGTCGGGATATTGTCATAGCCATACAGCCGGGCAATCTCTTCAATGAGATCCACATCGTAGCTGATGTCGCCGCGTCTGGTTGGCACCTGAACTTCAACAACTCCCTGGGAGGCATCACCGCATTTGAAATGCAGACGGCCAAACAATGTCTTCACTTCCAGCAGTGACAGCTCCGTGCCGAGATAGTTGTTCAACTTCTCCAGTGACAAGGTCAGAACCTTCTCCTGTACAGAGTCTCCTCCTGCCTGAACAATGCCTTCATGCACTGAACCCCCGGCATAACGCGCAATCAGCGCTGCCGCCCGGTCCAATGCCGGAATTACGGCATTCGGATCCACTTCTTTCTCGAAGCGCAATGATGCTTCAGAGCGGAGGCCGAACTGGCGTGAAGCCTTGCGGACCGTTCCACCGTCGAATTTGGCCGATTCCAGCACCAGATTCACTGTTTCTCCAGTTACTTCCGTTGCCAGTCCGCCCATCACTCCGGCAAGCGCTACGGCTTTTGCCCCATCGGCGATCACAAGCATTTGCGGCTCCAGCTTGCGTTCTTGCCCGTCGAGCGTAGTCAGAACCTCGCCTTCCTGCGCAAAGCGGACACCAAGCACGCCGCCTTCCACCTTGTCACTGTCAAAGGCATGCAGCGGCTGTCCGTATTCCAGCATGACGTAGTTAGTGATATCCACGATGTTATTGATCGGACGGACACCTGCAGCCATCAGCCGGTTCTGAATCCAGAGCGGAGAAGCAGCAGGCTTCACTCCGGTAATATAGCGTACTGCATAGCAGGAACAGTATTCGTCATTCTCGATTTTTACGGAAATAGAGTCGGATGCCTGGCTCCCGGTCTCTACCAGATCCGCTGCCGGATCGGGCAGCTTCAGATCCCGGCCAAGAATCGCACTTACCTCATAGGCCGCGCCAATCATGCTTAGGCAATCGGACCGGTTCGGTGTCAGATCGAATTCAAGAATTTCATCATTCAGGCCCAGCACCTTCAGAATATCCTGGCCGATCTCGGTATTCTCAGGCAGAACAAGAATGCCTTCCTGCAGTTCTTTCGGCAGCAGCTTGTCATTGAGCCCAAGCTCCTTAGCCGAGCAGATCATGCCTTGCGACAATACGCCGCGCAGCTTGGCTTTTTTGATATCCAGACCTGGAAGCTTCGCGCCCACCAAGGCTACAGGCACCTTTTGCCCCGCTTCGACATTCTTTGCTCCGCATACGATCTGCAGATCCTCGCCCTGTCCTGCATCCACGATACACACGTTCAGCTTATCGGCGTCGGGATGTTTTTCTTTCGATTTCACATATCCGGTTACAATCCCGGAAAGCCCCTTGTTGCGGCGCTCGACACCGTCAATCTCAATGCCTGCAGTGGTGATTTTGTCCGCCAGCTCTTCAGCGGTTACTCCCTCTAACGATATATAATCAGCCAGCCATCCGGTTGATACTTTCATGTCCGCTCACTTCCTTTATTTCAGATGTATTTATCTAACAGCCGCTCACCCGTCAAAAATCTAAATGCCCTTGAACTGCTTCACGAAGCCCATATCATTGATATAGAAATAACGGATGTCGTCGATGCCGTATTTCAACATGGCAATCCGCTCCGCACCTACGCCGAAGGCGAAGCCGCTATATTCCTCAGGGTCGTATCCGCCCATTCTGAGTACATTCGGATGTACCATGCCAGCGCCGAGGATTTCCAGCCAGCCGCTCTGTTTGCACAGCCGGCAGCCGTCTCCGCCGCATTTGAAGCAGCTGACATCAACTTCAACGCTAGGCTCGGTGAATGGGAAGAAGCTCGGACGAAGACGGATCCCCGCACTCGGGCCGAACATTTCTTTCATGAACTGCTGCAATGTACCCTTCAAGTCACTCATGCGGATTCCCCGTCCAATGACCAGACCTTCGATCTGATGGAACTGGAAGGAGTGGGTGGCATCATCATCATCTCGGCGGAACACTTTGCCCGGACAGATGATTTTGACCGGGGTTTCGCCCTGCATTGCCTGCATGGTGCGGATCTGCACCGGAGAAGTCTGCGTACGCATCAGGAGATCATCCGTCAAATAGAAGGAATCCTGCATATCGCGTGCCGGATGGTTCTTCGGCAGATTAAGTGCCTCGAAGTTATAGTAATCCGTCTCTACTTCAGGGCCTTCTGCTACCAGGTAGCCCATGCCGATGAAGATATCTTCAATCTCCTGCACCACCCGGGTGAGCGGATGAATTCCGCCTTGCGGCAAACCGAGGCCCGGCAGCGTTACATCGACTTTCTCTGCCTGCAGGCGGTTCAGCGTTTCCTGCTGCTGGAATGCCTCCTGCTTGGAGCCGATAATTTCCTCAATCGCGCTGCGCACCAGATTCGCCACCTGGCCGATTACCGGTCGCTCTTCCGCGCTAAGTCCTCCCATTCCCCGCAGAACCTCGGTTAACTCGCCTTTTTTGCCCAGATACTTCACGCGTAAGTCATTTAGAACCTGCGGATCGGTTACTTCCTGCAGCTTAGCCAATGCCTCAACCTTCAATGCTTCCAGCTTTTCTTTCATGGCGTGTACTGCCCCCTTAATCATCATATTGTCAACAAAAAAAGGCCTTTCCTCCCGGTAAGGGACGAAAAGACCGTGGTACCACCCTTGTTAGACTGCCGTACCCCTTCCCTTAAGAGCTGTATTCCCTCTTTCGGTGCGGTAAAGACATGCCTCACTTTAACAGAAATAACGGTCTGCGGCCGGTTTCCCCTACTGTCTTTCTTCAAAAAGATCTTGAAGTAAATTCAGGGAACTGCTCCGGAGTGAACTTCGGCAGCTCTGCTCTCCTAGAAACGCTCTCAATCTGCGGCGTCTCCTCCCTGTAAGCCAGGCACTGCGTACTCTTCTCCATCACTGCATTTATAATGATGTAGCTGAGAAACTGCATCTTCTTACTCAGAAGATATGTCTATTTATTATATGCACAAAATTTCATTTTGACAAGCCGACAAATTCAGAGGAATCAATCCCTAAACTCGCCGGGAACGAACCCGCTAACCTTTAATATAAGGGACGGGAGCGGCAGCTATGATATTTTAGTGCTTAGCACAGAAAGGGAGTATCGTTTGTAGAAAACTTGGGTAATAGGACTCAAGGGTTGGAGTATGAATAAGTCAGTACTATACATAATGTTTAAATCTGAAGCTAATTATATCAAGAATCCCGTCTCCTCCCCGGCTTACCGGATCGCTTGATGACCCGAAAGGTCGGCTGGCAGGGGATTTCAGGCTCGGATCAACCTCTTATATTCCATACTCGGCCCGGATGCCCTAAGCAGTACGTCCTACATACTGATGAGAAGGATCCCTAATCGTACTGGAAGCACTATGTTTCTATGACTATTTGAAAGACACTCTCTCGTTGTCCCTGCGGCCAATTACCCGCAGCCGGGATTAGTTCCGCATAGGTATCATCTACTATCAAAGAGATTTCTCAAAGTTTTATGCGGGGAGAGGATGACAGTGGCTTTATACAAAATCAAAAACACACGCAGATTAATCCTTTTATTTGCCGCTATCTCCGTTATTCTGGTGGGCATCAGCACTGCTTCTCTGCTGTATCTGAACCACACAATTAACCGGCTTTCAGATTCACTGTACAGCGATGTCTACCAAAACTCAGAGCTGATTCTGAATGCCGACCGGGATCTTCATCAGGCTGCCCTTGCGCTGCACACGGTGATGAACCGGAACATTAACCGTGAACAGCGCAGCCTGCTGTCTCAGGAGTTTCATGACAATAATGCCCAGGTGAAGCAGCGGCTGGGCATGGCCAGCTATAACATCAACGCTATGAAGCAACCGGAAAAGAGGATGACACAAAGCAATCGGCTGCTCTCCCGGCTGAGAAACGAGCTGCAGAGCTTCGAGGGTTATTTTGAAAGCTGGAAGAGTACCGGGCAGGAATTGATCTCCCGGCGTATGGAAAGCAATTGGAACCCGGATATTTACTCAGCTACCATGATCAACACCCGGCTGAGTGAGGTCCGCAGCAGCCTGGATCAATCCGAGAACCTGATCGATAACTACGGACAGCAGATTACCCAAGAGTTCCGTGAAAAAAAAAGCACCCTGTTCGCGGCCTACTCGCTGATCTTATTCCTGCTTATGCTCGTTATTATCTATCTCTGCCGCAGAGTAGTTTCGCTGCAAAGTGAGATGCAGGAAGATCAATCCCTATACCAGCTGATCGGTGAGACCATGTCTGACTTCATTATTTTGACCGATCCAAACGGCATGATCCTGTACGCCTCGCCTTCCCATTCCAGCGTGCTTGGCTACGTGCCGGACAAAGGTGTTCCTCTCTCCAACTACATCCGCGAAGCTGAAATCTCCTGGGCGAAGCTGAAGAGTGTAGTCCAGGGGACTCCGCGGATTTCGGAGCTGCGCATGCGTTCGGCAGAAGGCCACTGGGTGTGGCTGGAAACGAAAATCTCACCGATCACCGGCAGCCGTGCTTTTCCCGCGCAGTATATGCTTATCTCTCGTGAGATTACCCAGCGTAAGCAACATGAGGAACGGCTCCACAAGCTGGCCTTCTATGACCATTTAACAGCAATCCCCAATAGAGCCCATTTTAAAATGTACATGGAGAACCTGATTAATCAGCCTGAGGACCACAGACAGGAGATAGCCGTTGCGCTGCTAGATTGCGACAGGTTCAAGCAGCTTAATGATACCCTTGGCCACTTGGCCGGAGATGAATTCCTGCAGCTGCTCTCCCGTGAGCTGCAGCAGACGGTTAAAGGATTCGGTCAGGCGTTCCGCATCGGCGGCGACGAGTTCGCCGTCGTGCTTCACCGCTTTACCAATCCAGAGATGCTGGAGGAAATGCTGGACCGCCTGCTTCAGCTGTTCAACAAATCCTGGTCTGTCAACCAAGGCTCCAGCTTTCATACTTCCGCCAGCATAGGCGTAGCTCTTTATCCGCAGCATGGCGGCAGTATCAACGAACTGCTCCGTGCCGCCGACCTGGCGATGTACCGCTCCAAAAACAGCGGCGGCAACGAAGCCAATCTATACAATAAGCTTGTGGATGAAGAACATTCAGACAAGCATAAATAAAGAAACAGGCAGCAAAACAGGCTGTTCCGGAATCACTGCCCAAACGGCGGCGATGCTGGAACAGCCTTTATCAGCTGAGTGGCTATCTGTTTAATCTATAGCTTAACTTCAGCTGCTTAACTGAAGCGGATTATCTCCATCGCCGCTGCTTGCACTGCTGCGGTCTTGCACCACTACCTTAAGTAGCGCTTCATTGCCGGAGCAGTCAATAAAGCGGTCCCCGCTGCCCTTCTCTTCCCAGTCATTCAGCCGCAAAATATATCCAACCGACTCTGTTCCCGGCACCACTTCGATCCGCGCTACCGCACGTCCATCCTCCATCTGCCGGAAATCGCACTGCCCATCCTGGATGCCCGTACCCCACACCCAAAGATTCCAGCCGCGGTAATCGCCGTCGGGGCGGTCATAATGAACCTCAATGATCTTTGCCCGCGGTGCAGGCTCGCCGTAGACATCATACAGTACCATCATCGACAGTCCTTCAAGCTGTACTGTATGATCTGTAGCAATACGGAAGGCTTCTGTACCGGCACCGGAATGATCTACCACAATGTTCCAGCAGCCGCCTGTCTCAGGCAGCTGCTGAGTAACAGGCCCCCAATTGGCGTTGAAAATAACAACGATATTGTTCCAGACATCACCGCCTGCATTATCCTTCAGCTGATAAGCGACGACGCCGTCTTCACAGCGCAGGAACTCCAGTGAGCGCTCGATCTCCTGCCGTCCATGCAGACGGAAGGCCGGATGCTTCCGCCGCAGTTCAATAAGCCCTTTATAATATTGAAAGACAGGCATAAATGTCTCTTTGTTATCCCAGCGGATCGCATTGACCACATCAGGGGAACGGTAGCTGTTATGATCCCCATATTTGCTGCGCAGCATTTCATCTCCGGCATGCAGAAAAGGAATGCCCTGGGAGGTTAAAATGATCCCGTTAGCCAGCAGGGAGCGGCGCACAGTTTCATTGTCAAGAACATCCTGCGGGTCGATTGCGAAGTACGGATTTGCTTTAGCAACCGCCTTTTCGACCTCTCCGCCGCCCTTCAATCTTCCGTTCTCCAGTTCAGGCAGATCCGCCGCCTGGCGCTGGCCTTGGGAAGCAAGCACCTTATCCCACAGATTCAAGTTATCATGAGCGGTTACATAATTCACAGTTTCGACAGGCGAGTCGGTAAATTCATGAATCGCTCCTTTTATTCCCGACGCCACTGCACCTTCTTTGCCGTATTCACCGGTTGCGAAGCCTTTGCCCCAACCATCGCTGTCGCCTTTTATTGCCGCGCGGAAGTTGTCATTGAACACCGCATAACCTTTGCCCCGCTGCACACCCTTCAGCGTTTTGTCCGCCAGCGGAGAGTCCCCTCCTGTCCACGGCTCCCCGTAGATCAGCAGATTCGGATTAATGGCAAGGCGCAGCTCTTCCGTAATTTCGCGCATGGTTACGCTGTCCATCAGACCCATCAGATCAAAGCGGAACCCGTCGATATGATACTCCGAAGCCCAGTATAACAAGGAGTCCTTAATATATTTGCGCACCATAGGCCGCTCTGTGGCAATTTCGTTGCCGACGCCCGAACCGTTGGACAGTCTACCCAAATAATCATGACGGTAGAAATACTCCGGCACCAGCGGCTCGAATGGCCCCTTCTCAACAGAATACGTATGGTTGTACACCACATCCATAATGACCGAAATGCCTCGGCTATGCAGTGCCTGCACCATTTCTTTGAATTCACGGATCCGGGTCCCGGGTTCAGCCGGATTCGTACTGTAGGACCCTTCAGGTACATTATAATGCTGTGGATCATACCCCCAGTTATATTCTGAGTAATGTCCCGCTTCGGTGTCCAGACCATTTGCATTCAGTTCGTTTACCGTCTGGAAATCGAATACCGGCATTAGATGCACGTGGGTAATCCCCAGTTCAGCCAAGTGATCAATTCCCAGTGCATTCCCTGCGGAATCACGTAATCCGGTTTCCGTAAAAGCTTTGAACTTCCCCTTATGCAACATGCCAGAGCTCTCATGGGCGGAGAAATCACGCACATGCAGCTCATAAATTACCGCATCTGCGGGATGTGGCAACTGGGGTGAACGGTCCTCTGCCCAGGAGGGCGGATCGGTTTCACGCAAATCCACAATCGCCGACCTCACCCCGTTTGCCGAAACAGCAGTTGCATAGGGATCGGCGGCCTCCCTTATACTTCCGTCGGCAAATACGGTGCGGTACATATAATATTTGCCTTTCAGATCTCCGGTAAGCTGCGCCTGCCAAACACCGCCGTCCTGGCGCTGCATGGGGATAATCACTCCACTGTCTTTGGAATAAACGGCTGATACATCTGCGCCGTTCCCGCCGGTCTCGTACAATACAACCGATACGGTAAAGGCCGTCGGGGCCCATACTTTAAACTGGCTGCAGCCTGCAGTGTAGGTTACTCCAAGGTCCTTGCCTTCATAAGTTTCTATTATTATCTCTGTATTTATATAATTGCTATTCATTATTCCACCATCCCCCTGTTCTCCGCCATATTGCCGGATAACGGTTTACTTCACTTAAATCCAACTATTTCCACTACGGAAGAAATTAATACTTGCACAGATCTGCAAGCGAAGTCTATAGAGTACTGTCTTTCTTTTGAATCATAATATAATATGTAACACTATGTTCACAGGTTTGGGTTCCACCCGTTTTATGTGCCCACATTCTATTATCGGCTGCTGCGCCCAGGCATTTGAGCTTGTCCTTATAAAGGACAGCACGAACAACAGATGATGTACTGCCGCTGACAACAAAAAAAAGGCCTCCAATAGAGGAGACCGGCAGTAGTAGTTGGAAGAGTGAATTGCCTAAACGGATAATGCAAAAAATCTTTGCGAATTTACTTCACGCTGCTCTGCACAAGTGCAGCAACTTCCTCGGCGGTGCCAAGCTGAAGTGCTTTAGCAGCCATTTCCTTCATGTCTGCAGCGGACAGCTTGGAAATCTGGCTGCGTGCAGGCAGGATGGAGGTTGCGCTCATGCTGAACTCATCGAGGCCCAGACCGAGCAGCAGCGGAATCGCTGTGCTGTCGCCGGCCATTTCGCCGCACATGCCGGTCCATTTGCCTTCAGCATGGGCTGCGTCGATAACGATTTTGACCAGACGCAGGATCGCCGGATTGTATGGCTGGTACAGGTAGGATACCCGTTCATTCATACGGTCGGCAGCCATCGTATATTGAATAAGATCGTTGGTACCGATACTGAAGAAATCCACTTCTTTGGCGAACTGGTCAGCCAGAACCGCCGTTGATGGAATTTCTACCATGATGCCCAACTGAATGTTGTCCGATACTTCCTTGCCTTCTTCGCGCAGCTTAGCCTTTTCTTCCAGCAGCAGATCGCGGGCTGCACGGAATTCGCCGAGCGTAGCGATCATCGGGAACATGATGCGCAGGTCACCGTGAGCACTTGCTCTAAGCAAAGCGCGCAGCTGGGTGCGGAAAATATCCTGACGGTCCAGACACAGGCGGATCGCACGGAATCCAAGGAACGGGTTCATTTCCTTCGGCAGATCCAGGTAAGGCAGCTCCTTGTCGCCGCCGATATCCAGTGTGCGCACAACAACCGGCTTGCCGTTCATGTTCTCAAGCACGGTGCGGTAAGCATTGTACTGAATTTCTTCGGAAGGCAGCTTGTCGCGGCCCATGTACAGGAACTCGGTGCGGTATAGACCTACACCTTCGCCGCCGTTCTCGATCACACCGTTCACATCATTAGGTGTGCCGATGTTGGCAGCCAGTTCTACATGTTTGCCGTCAGCCGATACGGTCGGCTCATCGCGGAGTTTTTTCCACTCGGCGATTTGCAGATCATAGGCTTCCTGCTTAGCTTTATATTCGGCGACTTCAGCATCGCTCGGGTTGATTAGAACATCTCCGCTCAAACCGTCGACAATCACCAGATCTCCCGCCTTGACTTCAGACAGTACATTCTTGGTGCCGACTACCGCCGGAATTTCCAGGGACCGGGCCATGATGGCCGAGTGCGAGGTGCGTCCGCCGATATTCGTCGTGAAGCCCTTCACGTATTTACGATTAAGCTGTGCCGTGTCGGATGGAGTCAAATCCAGGGCAATGACGATAACCTCTTCATTGATTTCCGCAGGACTTACATAGTGAATACCCAGCAGGTGATTCAGGATGCGTTTGGTTACATCGCGCATATCAGCGGCACGTTCCTGCAGGTAAGCACTTTTCATATTTTCGAACATTTCGATAAACTGAGTGGCTACTTCATTTAGGGCATAGTCCGCATTAACCGATTCCTCGCGGATTTTATCCATTACGGGACTGATGAGTTCGGGGTCTTCAAGAATCAGCAGATGGGATTCGAAAATCTCCGCCTTCTTCTCGCCCAATTCAGCGAGCGTGCGCTCCTTAATGGCCTGAAGCTCGCCCTTGGATTTCTCCAGGGCGCTCTCCAGTTTGGCAATCTCGGCTTCCACATCGCTAACAGCAGTCTTCGTGATTGTATAATCCGGATGTTCCAGGATAAATGCACGGGCTACGGCAATACCTGCTGAAGCCGCGATTCCTGAAATTTTATTCATGGAGCTCTCCCAGCCCTTCTTTAATCATCACATCTTGCAGTGCGCTCAGTGCTTCCGCTTCTTCACTGCCTTCAGTAATCAGACTCAAGGTATCGCCAGCTTCAAGGCCCAAAGACAATACGCCGAGAATGGATTTAAGTGTTACTTTTTTACCTTTGGCTTCCGCGAATGCTTCTGTGCCTTTAAACTTTGTTGCTGTATTTACCAGCGCTGTTGCTGGGCGTGCGTGAATTCCGTCTTCGTCAATAATTCTGAATGTTTTTTGCATGATAATATCCAACTCGCTTTCTGTTAATTTGAATGTTTGTCTTATGCGAAGGCCGCACTCCCCTCCATTATAAGGGAAGCGCCATGCCAATGCACATGTTACTGAATGCTGATGATGTCTTTATCGCCTACAGCCACTTTACCCGGCTTCTTCAAGGTAACCGTGGACCCTTCAGGCAGATTGGAGAAGATGACCGGTGAAATAACGGAAGGCGCATGGGCTTTCACGTATTCCAGATCCACTTCCATAATCGGCTGTCCTGCAGCTACAAGGTCGCCTTCTTCTACTAGAATCGTGAAGCCTTGGCCTTTAAGCTTTACAGTATTAACACCAATATGCACGAGCACTTCCTTGCCGCCGTCGGACATAATCCCGATGGCATGCTTGCTCGGGAATACATTGAACACTTTACCGTATACCGGTGAAGCAATCTTGCCGTCATCTGACAGGAAGGCGAATCCGTCACCCGTCATCTTCTGGGAGAAGACAGCATCTGGAACCTGCGTAATATCAAGCAGCTCGCCGTTTACCGGGGACACGATGTCCTCAGGAATAATTGCTGCGCCTTCTTCACCGGCCTGCTTCTCAAGCTCAGGCTGCGGTGCGGCAGCAGCTGAAGCAGCTGGTATTCTGCCGTTCATGACATCCTGTATCTGTGACTTGATTGTATCTGAACGTGTACCAAAGATCGCCTGAACGTTATTACCAACCTCAAGCACACCGGAAGCACCCAGCTTCTTCAGCCGGTTCTTATCTACGCCTGCCTTATCCTTAACCTCGACGCGGAGGCGGGTGATGCAGGCGTCCAGGTGGGTGATGTTTTCTTTGCCGCCCAGTGCGGACAAAATGTTGCGCGGCAGATCATCACCGCTTGTAGATACATTCCCCGTGTTGACGTCTTCCGAATCATCGGATGCATCTTCACGGCCCGGAGTTTTCAGATTGAACTTCCGGATGACATAGCGGAATCCAAAGTAGTAAATCACGGCAATAACCAGACCTACCGGGATAACCAGCCACCACGCAGTACGGTTCGGGATAATACCGAACAGCACATAGTCGATAAAGCCGCCGGAGAAGGTCATTCCGATCTTAACATGAAGGATTTGCATAGTCATAAAGGAAAGACCTGCAAAGACAGCATGCACTGCGAACAGAAGCGGAGCTACGAACAGGAATGAGAATTCCAGCGGCTCTGTAATCCCCGTCAGGAAAGAAGTAAGGGCTGCAGAAATCATCAAGCTGCCGACAATCTTTTTGTTCTCAGGTTTGGCTTCATGGTAGATCGCCAGTGCCGCTGCCGGCAGACCGAACATCATGAACGGATATTTACCTGTTGTAAATGTACCCGCTGTGAAATCCACCCCGTCGCGCAGCTGCTGCATGAAGATCCGCTGATCCCCGCGTACCAGTTCACCGGCTTTATCGACATAACTTCCGAATTCATACCAGAACGGCGAATAGAAAATGTGATGCAAGCCGAAAGGAATCAGTGAACGCTCAATGACACCGAAGATAAAGGCCGACAGCGTCAAGTTCGTGTTGATCATGCTTTGCGACACATAGTTCAGGCCGTGCTGGATCGGCGGCCAAACAGCCGTCAATACAAGACCAAGAATCAGAGAGGTTACTGCCGTCATGATCGGCACAAACCGTTTACCCGCAAAGAAACCGAGATACGACGGCAATTCTATGCGGAAGAACCGCTTATACATCGACGCAGCCAGTATCCCGACCAGGATACCGCCGAAAACCCCTGTCTGCAGCGTCGGTATTCCCAAGACACTGGAATAGGAGAAATCCTTCCAGGTCAATACATAAGCGTTAATGCCCAGTACCGTTCCCATGGTTACATTCATGACGAGGAAACCGATGATTGCCGCAAGACCGGCAACCCCTTCACCACCGGCAAGACCGATGGCTACCCCGACCGCAAACAAGAGTGACAGGTTATCAAAAACAATTTGTCCCGAGTTCATCAAAACGTTGGCAACGGCCTGAACCCCGCTGTTTTCCAGTGCCGGTACGTATTGGAGGAAATCCGGGTTAACCAGCATGTTGCCGATCCCGAGCAGCAAGCCCGCCGCAGGCAGGATGGCTACAGGAAGCATAAGCGCTTTACCGACTCTTTGCAAAACGCCAAACAACTTTTTGAACATTTAGGCCACTTCCTTAATAGTAATTTCGTACAAACAGAAAACCAAAAAAGGCATGAGCAACACAGCATTTAGGTTTGTCTCTCTAACACTAAGGTTAGATTGCCCCAGCTTGGGGCCTGACAACCAAAATACTGTAAATCACTCATGCCTGATCGTATCAGTTACACGTAGGTATTCTGTTTTATTGGAACAGGGAACATTGTAGCACCGATTTTTTGAAGTTGCAAGCATGTTTTTGTAAGGGGTTCATTTCAACCCTCATGCTGCTCCATATCCTCTTCATCCTCTTTCTTCTGGGCCAGGCGCTGCAGATGAATAGTCAGGTAGCTCACTTCAGCCGGATATACCGGAATACGCACCCGCTGCTCAATGACCTTAGTCAGCTTCCAGGCCAGCATGTACATTTCAGGATATTCGCGCTTCATTAAACCGTCCAGAGAAGAAGTCTCCCGCACACTCTCACCACGGCGCAGTCTTTCCAGAACAAAACGCAGGTGGGTGACCAGCCGGGAATAATCCAGAGAATCCCGCGGAACATGATAACTCAGATTATCCTCCACCAGCCCCACGAGATCACCGATCAGCACGGAATGCTGCTTCACCTCGGAGATATGACGGTTGCTCAATGCGCTTACAATATGCAAAGCGACAAAACCGATCTCATCAAAAGGCAGCGTTACCCCCATCGCCTGATTGATCCGCCCGACTGCATATTCGGCCAGACTGTATTCCTCAGGATAAATTTCCCTGGTTTCGTACAGAAACGGATTATGTATGGCGATATCTTGTTCATGACGGCGGATGGCAAATGAAATATGGTCAGTGAGTGCAATATGAATATGTTCATTCAGCGGTTGGCGGCTGCTCTGCATGATATGCAATACAATCTCCTGAACTACCTCGATCAGCTTCTCGTCCACCTGCGGAACGAGCTGCTTGTATTGCTCCTGCTCCTCCTGGCTGCGGAGAATAAACATCTTCTCCACGGAAGACAGACTGATCCGATCACGTATTTTCCGGTTAAAGCCTATGCCCTTGCCGATCACCACAACCTCGGCGTATTGGGGATGCTCGGCAATAATCACATTGTTATTGAGTACCTTAGCCACTGTTATGCTGCTCACTGCTTACACCTCTTTGAATTCTGAATACCTTTGCCGCTGCGGCAGCTGCATAACTTGACAGCATGTGTAGATTATACTTGGCTACCGCCATAACATCAAGATTTCGACTGTGGAAGAGGCTGGATCATTTTACCCGGAAGGTTCTGCCCGAGTATTTATAGACCAGGAATAAGGCGATGGTCATGTAGGCTAACGTGGTCAGCAGTACCATTCCCGCAAAATAAGCCGGAGTACTCTCCAAGCGGAGGCACACAATGGTTGCAGCCAACACAATGCTGTTGACAATGGTAAAGAACGGATTCTTCAAATTCAGCTCTGTGCTGTAAGGCTGGAAAATATAATACATGAACAAGTGATGCACGGAGAAGAACAGGGATAGGCCGAGGATAGCCCCGCAAAAACCAGCTGCATCCGCAATCCCCCAGGTTTCATCCGAAAGCAGAATGAGCAGATTCACAGCTATACAAATAGCTCCGGCCGGAATCAAATTCAGAGCGGTTATTCTCAGCAGCCGAATCCGGAAATTGCTTAGCACCGCCGTCCGTTCCCGGTAGAATCCATACCGCAGCAGACTAATATCGCAGTTGTAAAACATCGCTTTGCAGACCTTCTCACCGATCGAGGTAAAGTTCATAATAAATACAAAATAAGAAAGGCTGCCGATTAAAAAATGTGCCATCTTGGTAAACATTGCCGGTGAGACCATCATCGACAGCAATCCGGCTGCGAACAACACGCCAATGATGAGCATCCGCCGCTGAATCGGCTGTATTAAAAAACGTTTATGCCGGGAGAAAAAGATCGCATTCAGGTAAGCATAGCCGCTTTTCTCCTGAAATTGACCGGGACTCAGCTGTTCCGCTGAAAAATCCTTTTCTTTCGTCTCGACATCCTTCACTCTCGACTCCTTCATCATACGCCCCATATCCAGCAGCGGATCGTCTATTTTGGTCACGGCATCAACCGCACTGCGGTAACGGGGATAACGCGCAATATAAACGGCGGCAACCACTCCTATAGCCGCAATGGCTAAACCTGCCGGCAGGTTGAACAACGTAGAGCTGTCCACATAGGACACTTCTGCATACAGCAGAGCATAGGCAAGCAGAAATCCCACGCCTATGACGGTCCACACCCACCCTGTTTTTTTGACAAGCACAATGTCAGTACGGTCGAAGAGCCATAAATGCAGTGCCTCACTTCCCAAGCGCCAGGCTGTTAACAGCAGGGCAAGCAGCACTCCCTGCCAGACCGGGGCCTGCAGCAATGAAGTGAAGAGACACATGGCCGGTATATAATAAACAAAGAAACTGAAGGTCCGAAGCGACATAGTAGCGTGCATGTACTGATCTGCAGGCAGCCGCATCAGCTTCACACAAATATATTTATCCCGCTTCGGTTCCAGGATGACCGCATTTGATACTGCGGCTACGACACAACTGATTATGACCAGCACTTGCAGATAGAGCTGATACTGTTCAGCAGGCGGCAGTTCCTTGCCGATTGTGATCACCGGCCAATAGACTACAATTCCCAAATAAGCGAATTTGGTCAGAAAGCCCCATATTATCTTCAGAATAAGCACGATTACAGCCAGCGTCTTTTTGAGTCCTGTCCGGGAATACAAGTCATTCTTTGCCATCTTCCCAATTACCGGCAACCGCTGGAGATAATAGATCAGCCGGTTCGCCCCGGATGCGCCCCTGATATCCAGTATGGTGTTCAGCGTCTTAATCATTGCTGCCCTCATCCTTTAGCAAGGTTATGATTCTCTCCTCGAATTCCGGGCTGTGCAGGGTGTCGGCAGGAATCTCCTGAAGTGTCCCGTTATTCAGAATAACGAGCTCGTCGCACAAGTCGGCTGCAAGCTGCAAAATATGGGTGGAGAAAATAATGATATGATCCTGCTTCATCTCCCGAAGCAGCTTCTTGATCTCCAGCGCCACCACAACGTCAAAAGAAGTCAATGGTTCGTCTAGCAATATCAAGGGCGGACGTGTAATGATAAAGCAGAGCATTTGGATCTTGTTCTTCATGCCATGAGAATACCCTTTGATCAGGCGGTGGCGGTCCTCCTGCTCAATCCGGATAATGTCGAAATAGTCTTCGACGCTTTTGCCAGGTTCAATCTTATCGCGGTTAATATCCATATAGAATTTCACAAACTCATAGCCTGTAAGAAATTCCGGCAGAATGGGCAAAGAAAAAACATACCCGATATCCGCCTCGCGGAGCGGACTGCTTACGTCGTTTTCCCGTAAAAAAGCCCCGCCGCTGTCCATTCCGATCTCCCCGCTCAAGCAGTTGAACAGCGAGGTTTTACCGGCACCGTTGCGGCCGAGAAGACCGTAAATCTTGCCTTTTTCAAAAGTGTAATCAATGCCTTTGAGCACTTGTTTATCTCCGAAGCTCTTACGGATGTTATCCAAGAGCAGCTCCATGCGAAGTTCCCCACTCTCCATAAAATTCAAGGTATGGCAGGCAATGCGCCTGTCATACCTTGAGTTATCCCGCATTATCCTTCAAGTTTATCAGTTGGAACCACTGGCACTGTCGGTACTGCAGGTACTGCCGGTACCGCAGGTGCAGCCGATACTGCCGGTCTGTGGTCCGGAGTTCCCGTTTTCCCTTTAGTCAAACCTTTAATCAATGCCTCTACATCAATTCCCGAGACACTCTTCAGCATTTCCGGAGCCGTCGACATCAGCTGGGTCACATAATTGCTGACCCTGGCCGCTCCTTCACCGTTGCCCGTATCCACCACAGTGAGCTTGTCGATGGATGCCAGCGGCTCGGCAATCTTACCGGCCAGTTCAGGCAGCATCTTCACGATGATGTCGAGCACGGCAGCTTCGCCGAATTTCTGGAACGCTTCCGCCAGCTTCTCTTTGGCTTCTGCTTCTGCGAGACCGCGCAGGCGGATAACTTCGGACTCCGCTTTACCTTTAGCCAGCTCTGCGTCGGCTGTTGCCTGGCCTTCCAGACGTTTCTGCTCGGATGTCGCCTTCGCCTGGGTCTCAATGCTGTACTGCAAGGCATCGGCTTCGCGCATCCGCTTGGCCTTATCGGCTTCTGCCGCCTGTTCCACTGCGTAGCGGTCGGCTTCCGCTTTCTTCTTCACTTCCGCATCGTACTGCTTCTCGCGCACCTGGATCTCTTTGGACTGCAGGTCTATCTCGCGTTCCTTACGAACCAGTTCGACCTTCATCTGCTCTTCCACCACCGTCTGCTTGGCGCGCGCCTCCTGGATGTGATAAGCCTGATCGGCTTCCGCCTTGGCTGTATCCTGATCCCGTTTAAAGGCTGCAACCTTCAGCTGATTGTCCTTGGAGGCTTCGGCGATGTTCGTATCCCGCAGCAGTTCAGCCTTTTGCCCTTGCTCCTCGGCGTTCGCCTTCTGGATCCGCGCATCCCGCAGCGCTTCCGCTTCGGCGATTTCCGCATCCCGCTTCACTGCAGCAATCCGCGGTTTACCTAGAGCTTCCAAGTATCCGTGCTTGTCGCGCACATCTTTGATGGTGAAGGAGACAATCTGCAGTCCCATCTTCTTAAGATCGCGCGCTGCTACGCCCTGAACCTCCTGGGCAAACCGGTCACGGTTGCGGTAAACCTCTTCCACGGTCATTGAGCCGAGAATCGCCCGCAGATGCCCTTCAAGCACTTCCTGCGCCTCGCTCTTCAGCCCTTCTATCGGCTTGCCCATGAACTGTTCGGCTGCCGTTGCCACATCTTCGGTAGAACTGCCTACCTTGATAATAGCCACACCGTCGGCGATAACCGGCACCCCTTGCTCAGTGTATACCTCCGGTGTCGTCACATCGAGCTTGTGTGAGAGCAGTGACATGAACTCGGCCTTCTGGAAAACAGGCAGAATGAACGCCCCGCCTCCGCGGACTATCTTGATTTTGCGGCCCGAGCCATCATCTGAGATATGATTGCTGCCGAGAAAGGAACCGGTGACAATCATTCCTTCATCGGGTCCGACCGTCTTGTAACGCGCCCAGAACGCAATCCCAAGCACCAGCAGAACCGCTACAACCACAACAGGAATAAACAAATAATCTGGAATGTCTAAGCCTAACATTAAGAATCCACTCCTTTTCTCTCTTCAAATTCAGTTACCAGCGCAACACCTTCCCGGACCTCTACCACTACAACCTTAATCCCGGCCGGGAGGGAAAGCTGCTCAAAGCTGGCTGCCGTATGCAGGCTGTTGCCTGCACCGAACTTTACCATGATTTCGCCATAGCCCTGTGCCGGAATAGGAACGGTAATTTCTCCGATCTTGCCAGGCAGCTCGCTCATGGAGAATCCGTTTGACATCTCGCTTTTGTCCATCGGTTTGACGACTCCCAAGTAAAGAACCACCCCCATAAAGGCTGCGATCAGCAAGGACAAGGCAAGAACAGCGCCATCTTCCAGCCTGCTGTAACGCGTGAGCAGAATTCCTGCTCCGCCAAATACGGTTACTCCCCCGGCCAGCACAGCAGGGTTCAGGAAATCAAAGGAAGCCACATCAAATATCCCATCCAAAACATTGCCGATCAGATCTCCCACAACTACGCTGACTACGGCAAAAATGACGCCGAGCGCCAAACAGCCCAAATACAGCGTTTGCATTATTTTCTCCTCCCGTCTATAGTTCCGGACTGTCATACTAGTATAAACGTTCAAACCATGTCCTTGGTTTCACAAACTTGGATGATTATCTCAATATTGTATCGTGGAAGCAGCCTTGAACCCAAGCCGGCCTATGCCAACAGTTTATGCAAAAAAGCCGTCCCCATTACCGGGAACGGCTTGATTTCCTGCCCGGAGCTGCAGTTCTGCAGCCCCTTTATGATGGCGTTCTTACAGCGCCATTGTATAAATTTCTACGACATCCTCACGCTCCAGCTTGCGGAAATTACCGAACGGTCCGAAACGTACCGCTTTGTCGGCCATGTTTCCGATTTCGCTGTCATTGATATCATAGTCGCCCAGGGTCTTCGGAGCACCGATGGAATCCCAGAAGCGGCGCAGTGCTTCAATGCCTTCAAGACCGGCTTCTTCATCGCTTTTGCCGGACGGATCAATGCCGAATACGTTCACGGCCAGCTGGCGGAAGCGGGCAGGGTTCGTACTGAGATTGTACTTCATCCATTGCGGGAAGAGGATAGCCAAACCGCCGCCATGCGGGATATCGTAGACTGCTGATACGGCATGCTCGATGTTATGTGTTGCCCAGTCTCCGGCGAAGCCCATGCTGACCATGCCGTTCAGAGCCATTGTGCCGCAGTACATAATCGTTTCGCGCAGCTCGTAATTGTTCAGGTCCCCAATCAGCTTCGGTGCCGTTTCAATAACGGTGCGCAGCAGCGTCTCACAGAAGCCGTCCTGTACAGGCGTGTTGCCGTCGGTATGGAAATAATGCTCCAGAACATGCGACATGATGTCCACCATGCCGTAGACGGTCTGGTCACGCGGCAAAGTGAAGGTGTTCTCGGGATCAAGGATGGAAAATGCCGGGAAGGCATGAACGCTGCCCCAGCCCATTTTTTCCTGGGTGACTTCGTTGCTGATGACAGAGCCGTTGTTCATCTCGGAACCTGTAGCAGCCATCGTCAGCACTGTGCCCAGCGGCAGCGCGGCTTGCGGAGCAGCCTTGCGTTCCACAAAGTCCCACATATCCCCTTCATATTTCGCGCCTACCGCAACTGCCTTGGCACAGTCCAGTACGCTGCCCCCGCCTACGGCAAGGATCAGCTCAATATTGTGCTCCCGGCACAATGCCACACCTTTATGTACAGTGGACAGACGCGGGTTCGGCTCGACTCCGGCCAGTTCGGTCACGACAGCCCCGATGGAATTCAGCTCAGCCAGCACATTATCGTACAGACCGCTGCGTTTGATGCTGCCGCCGCCGTACATCAGTAATATGTTCTTACCGTATTTCGGGACTTCGGTCTTCAGAGCCTGCAATGTTCCTTGTCCAAAAATCAGCTTGGTAGGATTATAAAATTCAAACTTGCGCATATGGGTAAACCTCCATTAGTTGATGAATGTGATGCAATTTCATATTATAGACCTCCGGCGTGTGTCATTCAAATCACAGCGGCTTCCCGTATCACGCCAAGCTGAACGAACTGATAAAAAAAGCCCCCAAACCTGCATGGCCGGGGACATTAATACTAACATTCAGTTGTTTATAGGGCTCCGAAGCTCTGCACAAACCGGCGGAAAGCGGCTTGTCCTTCCGCTGTCCGTTTGTAGACCCCGGCATGCTCCAGAATATGGGTGAATTTGATACCGACCTCATTCTGCACGATTTTGACAGCTTCTTCGTGGTTGTGACCTGTGCCAAAACGTTCGGCCAGCTCTTGTATCCACGAGGCATGCTGTGCAAGCGCGTGATCCGCTTCACTCTTCACGGCGGCCAGCAGCGGGAGATCTCCGGCAAGCACGCCTGCGATAGCATCCAGCTCTTCCTTCAGTCGTCCCGGCAGAATAGCCAGACCCATAACCTCAATCAGGCCGATGTTCTCCTTCTTGATATGGTGCATCTCCCGGTGCGGGTGGAATATCCCTTCGGGGAATTCCCCGCTGGTCCGGTTGTTGCGCAGCACCAGATCCAGCTCGAAGCCGCCGTCTTCCGCCCGCCGCACGATTGGAGTAACTGTATTATGCGGGGTTTCCACACCGTCAACTTCACTGAAAGCCAATACCTCAGCCTCAGGATCGCTGTAGGATTTCCAGGCTTCATAGAGATCGTTGCCGCATTCCAGCAACACTGCAGGGTCCGCTCCATGCAAACGCAGGACCGACATCGGCCACTTCACGATGCTGAGGCTGACGCCCGGGTAGGAGGCATGGGTGAACGTCTGCTCTTTCGGTGCTTTCTGGATCGGGAAGGTGTGGCGCCCGCCCTGAAAATGATCATGGGTCAGAATCGACCCGCCGACAATCGGCAGATCGGCGTTCGAGCCAATGAAATAATGCGGGAAAGCTTCCACAAAGCTGAGCAGACGCTTCAGCGACTCCTTGGTCAGCTTCATCGGCACATGATCGTGATGGAACACAATGCAATGCTCGTTGTAGTACACATACGGCGAGTATTGTAAGAACCAATTCTCATTGTTCAGCTTCAGCGGAATTACACGCAGGTTCTGGCGCGGCGGGTGATTCAACCGTCCGGCATAACCCACATTTTCGCGGCAGAGCAGGCATTTCGGATAGACCGGCGGAGGGAGCAGCCTGGCCATGGCGATTTCCTTCGGGTTCTTCTCGGGCTTGGACAGGTTAATCGTCATTTCGATATCCCCGTATGGTGATTCCTGCAGCCAGAACACATTCTTCGAGATCCGGTCCATGCGGATATAGTTGGAATCGATGCTTAATTTGTAAAAGCGGTCGGTTGCCGCCTCAATCCCCTTCTCAGCCGAGAGGCTATAGAATTGGGCATTGACTTCAGATGGCCGTGCCATCAGCAGGCCCATAATCTTCGCATCCAGCAGATCACGGTACGTATCGGTATTCTCCGGGATCAATCCGATTTCGAAGCCATAATCAATCAGAATGTCCAGCGGTCCCTGCGGGCTCTCAAGCGGTGTTTCACTGAATTCAAGGGCATACGGCTCACTGAAGCCGAACTGGTCCAGCAGTTCATTGCGGCTATAGTCAACATCGGCAGGCTGGATCAGCTCCTGGTGCAGCGCAAACAGCACAAGCTGTTCGATGGCATGCAGCGCCTTCTCTCCGGCCGGAGCGGTATTAATATCGTTAGGCATTTAAATTCTCCTTAATGTGGTGTAGCGAGTTGTCTGCGTCCTTTTGGGGGGCAGCTGGTTCAATAGAAAGCCAGACTACCCCGGACAGCCGGGAGTTATTCTTCTCCGTATCCTTGCGGATTCGCTGAATGCCAGTTCCAGGCGCTCTGAATAATATCCTCAAGGTCCGCATGCTGTGGAGTCCAGCCGAGAATGGAGCGGGCTTTGTCAGAAGAAGCTACCAGCACAGCAGGATCACCGGCGCGGCGCTCTTGAATGACAACCGGAATGTCCAGCCCGGTCACCTTCTTGGCGGTTTCGATCACTTGTTTGACCGAGAAGCCGAGGCCGTTGCCAAGGTTGAAGATATTGCTTGCACTGCCGCTGCGCAGATAGTTGACCGCCCGGACATGGGCGTCAGCCAAATCGCTGACATGGATATAGTCGCGGACGCAGGTTCCGTCTTCGGTCGGATAGTCTTCGCCGAAGACAGCAATGCTCTCCCGCTGCTTCAGCGCGGTTTGCAGCACCAGCGGAAGCAGATGGCTCTCCGGACGGTGGTCTTCGCCAATCTTGCCGCTGGCATGTGCCCCTGCAGCATTGAAGTAGCGCAACGCCACGTACTTGATGCCAAGCACCTTGTCAAACCAGGCCATCATGCGTTCCATCGTCAGTTTGGTTTCACCGTACACATTCGCCGGCTCTGTGCGGTCGGTTTCCTCGATCGGCACCTTTTCCGGTTCGCCGTAGGTTGCGGCCGTGGAGGAGAAGACGATTTTGTCCACACCTGCATGCTGCATCGCTTCCAGCAGACACTGTGTACCATATACGTTGTTGTCATAGTATTTGACCGGGTCCTTCATGCTCTCGCCCACCAGCGAGCTTGCGGCAAAATGGATCACCGCTTCAATCTTGTTCTCCGAAAACAGCTTGGCCAGCAGCGCCTTGTCCCGCAGGTCACCTTCATACAGCTTGCCGCCCAGCAGCGCCTCACGGTGGCCTGTCAGCAAATTGTCGATAACCACAACTTCCTCGCCCCGCTCCAGCAGTTCAGCTACTGTATGAGAACCGATATACCCCGCTCCACCTGTTACCAAAATCGCCATCTCACTTCACTCCTTTCAATTCTTCCACACCATTGCCGATACCGCATACGTAGAATTCGCCTACCAGACCGGATCTGGTGGTATAGGCTTCACCGACTTGACGGATAAAGCGTTCGACATCATCCTCATGCACCAGTGATACCGTACATCCGCCGAATCCCGCACCGGTCATCCGCGAGCCAAGGGTTCCGGGAATCCGCTGCGCTTCTTCAACCATAATGTCCAGCTCCTCGCAGCTTACTTCATACAGATCACGAAGCGAGACATGGGAGTCATTCATATATTGACCAAACTGCTTCAGGTCATTGTTCTTAAGTACTTCAACCGAGTCAAGCACACGCTGGTTCTCTTCCACTACATGGCGGGCGCGGCGTCTGACGGTTTCATCTGTAATTTTGTGCTGATGGATTTCAAATTGCTGAGGTTTCAGCTCTGCCAGGTAAGACAGGGAAGGAACCTCCTGCTTCAGAATGGACAATGCTTCGTCGCACTGGCTGCGGCGTTCATTGTATTTGGAATCCACGAGACCTCTCTTCTTGTTCGTGTTGCCGATCACCAGCTTGTAGGCGCCGGTCACAAATGGAATCAGGTTGTACTCCAGCGTATCGCACATCAGCAGAATCGCGTGGTCGCGCTTGCCGTTGGCTACGGCGAACTGGTCCATAATTCCGGAGTTTACGCCGACATACTTGTTCTCCGCACGCTGGGACAGCAGCGCAATTTCTACTGTATCCGTATCCCCACCCAGCAGTGTCAGGAACGCGAAGCCGGTAACCACCTCAATGGAAGCGGAGGAAGAAAGGCCCGAACCGTTCGGAATATCACCGTGGAACAAGAGATCGTAGCCGCCGGAAACCGGAAGGTCCTTCTTCGCCAATTCCACCATGACGCCAATCGGATAGTCGATCCATTCCCCTGTTTTGGCCTTGCCGATTTCGCTGAAGTCCATGGAAGCTTCATAAGGAAGATTCGTCGATGCGAATTGAACCTTGCCGTCGCTGCGCGGGCGTACAATCAGTGTTGTGCCGAATTCCAGCGCTGCCGGCAGTACATAACCCCCATTGTAATCCAGATGCTCTCCAATAAGATTGACACGGCCCGGTGCGTAGAAGACGCGTGCCTCTTCGGTACTCTCCCCGTACTTCTCAATAAATTTGCTGTTAAGTTCCTGTATGCTCATTAGTGCCACTCCATCCTTTCGCTGCTCTTGCTTCAACTTGGAATCAGTCTTGCTGTCTTCATGGTTATATTATAATAAAATCAGACTTGCCCTGATAATGCAATCATGTGTGCAATGCATGGATAAATGTGACTTCCGTGTTATAATCGGAGGACGGGCATTTCCAGCGATTACCCGTTCCCAAAGCGGTGACAGCGTTAACTCCAGAAAGGAAGCTTCTTCGTGGAACATACTTATTCCGTAGGGTCAAATCCCGTCTATTATGATAAGCAAAATCTGCATGTACTGTTTGCCGGCGAAAGCCAGACCTTGCCGCTGCATCAGGCCGGTCCCAAAATCTATGATTATTACCTGCTTCACTTCATTGAATCCGGCTCCGGGACCTTCCGCACCGAGCAGCGCAAATATGAGCTGGGACAAGGCGACTGCTTCCTGATCCATCCCGGCCAGCTGGTCAGCTATCTCTCGGACGAGAAGCAGCCCTGGCGCTACCGCTGGGCCGCTTTCACCGGTGCGGAAGCCGACGCGCTTGTGCTGCAGACCGGCTTCACGCCGCAGAAGCCGGTGCTCTCCACTGCTGAAGGCAGTGTCATCCCAGCCGCGATGGCCGGGATGATGCAGGCATTTTACGCCAATAAGGAGAGCGCCCACCTGACTTCACTCGGCTATCTGTATCTGATTGTCGGAGAAGCCGCTGAGCGGCATATCTCCTCCTCCAGGCTGTCGGGGGCAGAATCACAGGTCAAGCGCACCGTGAAGCAGATGATCCACTATATGGCCTCCCAATATGCTCACCCGGTCTCAATTGAGCAAATGTGCGGCAGCCTCGGCTATAACCGCGCTTACCTGTCGCGGATCTTCAAGCAGGAGACCGGTCTCTCACCGGTGACCTATCTGCTTAAGCTGCGCATCGAGAAATCGCGCCAGCTGCTGCGGGAACGTCCAGAATTATCCGTAGAGCAGGTTGCGGCATCCGTTGGACTGACAGATGCCCTGTATTTCTCCCGCCAATTCAAACGCTTCTGTGCCCAGTCCCCAACCGCTTACCGCATCTCAACGGCCAGACCCGGGGAGAAGCAGCAGCCTTGAGATCTGTGTTATTGAGGCCAGAATTCTGTACACCATCCCGAACCCAATAAGACACTGCGGCTCGCGATAGCCGCGTTGATCTCAGTCCACCCGGCAATCCTGCTGAATTCTCTGCACCTTGCCGTGGCCCGCGCTGAACCCTCTCACCTTATTGTGTGATGCGCTACCACACGGTATCAAGCTGATTAGTTAACCTCGTATCCCTCCGGAGATAACATGCTGCAAACGGACTCCATAGCCACTATTACGCTGATCCACCTGTCTTTTACACAAATTCGGACCTCAGAGGCGTTATTTCCAATATTGCGCGTGTTCTGCCACTTTTCAGATAGAATAACGGCTATACGGTCCGTTTGTGTAAGTTTTGGATGTTTCTCCCCGAAATAACGTCCCCTCAGTCCGATTCGCACCTCACTTCATCCCCCTCTATTCCCTATGTTATGTCCATCCCTTTCCCAGGTTGCCCTATTCCTAATTGTCCAACTACAGCAACAGCCCGTCTTCCGGTCAGGAAGCGGGCTGTGCAGCAATAGGCCCCTAAACGGGATGCATATGGAGGCCATACATGTAGTGGATGTGAAGCTTACACATCACTCTCTGTCTTGAGGATGGTCTCGATCCGATCCAGCTCCTCCTGGGTAAAGTCCGCATGGGACAACGCGGCGATGTTCTCTTCGATCTGGCTCACCCGGCTTGCGCCAATCAGCGCGGAGGTCACTCTGCCGCCGCGAAGTGTCCAGAGGAGCGCAAACTGGGCCAGACTTTGGCCGCGCGCGACAGCCATCTGGTTAAGGGCCCGGATCTTGCGCTGCACCTCCGGTGTAATCCGGCTTTCATTCAGCGCGGTGGATGGGCCGGCCGCCCTTGAATCCTCAGGGATGCCATTCAAATATTTATTGGTCAGCAGGCCCTGGGCCAGCGGAGTAAACGCAATGCTGCCTATACCGTTCTCTTCCAGCACATCCTGCAGTCCACCTTCGATCCAGCGGTCCAGCATCGAATACCGCGGCTGATGAATCAGGAGCGGAGTGCCGAGACCCTTCAGAATGCTGACCGCCTCCACGGTCTGCTCCGCCGTATAGTTGGATAATCCGATATATAGCGCTTTGCCTGACCGCACGGCATAATCCAGCGCGCCCATCGTTTCTTCCAGCGGTGTCTCGGGGTCCGGACGGTGAGAATAGAAAATGTCGACATAGTCAAGACCCAGCCGTTTCAGGCTCTGATCCAGACTGGACAGCATATATTTGCGTGAACCCCATTCCCCATAGGGTCCAGGCCACATATAATATCCCGCCTTAGTAGAAATCACCATCTCATCACGGTAGGGGGAAAGGTCACGGGCGAGCACCTTGCCGAACAGTTCCTCTGCCGAGCCTGCGGGCGGGCCATAATTATTGGCCAGATCAAAATGGGTAATGCCGAGATCAAACGAACGGGTAATCATCTCCCGGCCATTCTCATAAGTGTCGATCCCGCCAAAGTTATGCCAGAGTCCCAGTGATATCGCCGGAAGCTTCAGTCCCGATCTGCCAGAGCGGTTGTACTGCATAACTTCATACCGTTCATCGCTAGCCACATATACCATTGCTTATCCCTGCCTCTCGTATCCTCAGTTGTCACATTACCCTATTTTAAACCACTGGAGGCCGTTGTAATCTTGTAATCTGAAATCACCTGCAGTAATACGCACAGGATGTGAGATCTATAAGATTCTCAGAGCTGTTCCTGAACGGCTCCCATCACTTTCCCGATCCGGTCGGTAATAATCAGATCCGCCCTATGGTCATACGGTGTCGGGTCACGGTTCAGCAGCACCGTATGCCGCCCCCGGAAGTAGGTGACGAGGCTGGCTGCAGGCTGAACGGTCAGCGAAGTGCCGCCGATAACAAGCAAATCTGCAGCCGCAATCGCTGCGACCGCCCCAACCAGCACATCATGGTCCAGCTGTTCCTCATAGAGCACCACATCCGGCTTAATGATGCCGCCGCATTCCGGGCAGAGGGGCGCGCGTTCAGCAGACTGAATCACCTGCTCCAGACCGTAATAACGGTTGCAGCCCATGCAGTGATTGCGGTGGATAGAGCCATGCAGCTCCAGCACCACACGGCTGCCGGCCAGCTGGTGCAGCCCGTCAATATTTTGCGTAATGACCGCCTTCAATTTGCCTTGCCGCTCCAGCTCTGCCAGCAATAAATGAGCACCGTTTGGCTCTGCCTCCGGGTGAATCATTTTGCTGCGGTAGAAATCAAAAAAAATGTCCGGCGAGGACATAAAAAAACTGCGGCTCAGCATCACCTCGGGCGGATAAGGCGAGTTATGCTCAGTCTGGTATAAACCCGCCGCTGAGCGGAAGTCCGGAATACCGCTCTCCGTGGATGTTCCGGCTCCTCCGAAAAAAACGATGTTTCCGCTATCCTTGATCCAGGAAGCCAAAGTTTGCAATGGATCCATAGTCTGCACACGCACCCTTTCTACGAGTTATTTGTTAACAGGTAATGCGGAGCTCATGAAAGCCGGAAACGACGATGTCGGCATCCTGCAGATGTCCAGCCGCTCCGGCAGAAGAGATGCCGACCGATAAGCGCAAGCCCGCACCTTTGCCGAGCTGCATATCCGCATTGCTGTCACCGATAATAACAGTCTGCTCCGGCAGCAGGCCCAGTTCCCGGCAAGCGGTTTCGGCCATCTCGGGATCCGGTTTGCCATTCGATACCCGGTCCCTCGTGACAATAGTATGGAAGTAACCGGTTATTCCAAGTAAGTCCAGCTGCTCACCTGTGGTCTTGTCACCATCGGATGTAACTACACCCAGCTGCAAGGAAGCATCGGCACATTGCTGCAAGAACGGCAGCAGGTCCGGCAACGGCTCGATTGTGCGGCGTCCGCGTATTCCATTCATCGCATCCTTGGCAATGGCCTTCACACGGACCAGCGCTTCATTCCAGGGAACTCCGGCAGTGTACAGCTGCCACGCGAGAATGCCATAACTCTCTTCCGTAGTTGCCATAGAGAGAGGCCCGGCGGGATCATAGCCTATTACCTTACCTTCAGCATTATGAGATGTGCCAAGCACCTTGGACAGATCAACATGCGATCTGGTGCCGATAAGGGCAAGCTCATTGCCGAGACCTAGCAGCACCTCCTCTGCCCAGCTACCCCAAGTGGCGAGCAGGTCGAGCAGTGTTCCATCCTTGTCAAACAATATGCCTTGGCAAGGCACGGAGAGATCCTTTACATGCAGCAGTGGCATCATACGTCTCCTCTCATCTATCTATAGCCATGATGAATAGCCCGCTACCGCAGATTCCCCATCCAGTCCAGCATCGTTCGTGCTGTGCGGGCCTGCTGATCATCCTCGGTAATCGTTGCAGTACCGTCACCTTTTTGTGGCCCATAACTTCCAAACTGGGCATGATTTCCGCCCAGAATCGAGAAATATACCGTATTGCCCGGCAGATAGGAACGTCCCTCGTTGTATTTGTCCCTGTCAACAACCTCATCCTCCGTACCGAGCAGGGATAATACGGACAATGTAGTGTCCTTCAGACTACCTTTCTCATCGGGATAGGAAGCGAGAAAAAAAACACCCTTCAGCTGATCCGGATGCTCTGACGCATAACGGGACGCCATCACACCGCCCAGCGAATGACCGCCGAGCACAAAAGACTGCTTGGGATGCACGCGGATGATTTCATCTGCGGCATCGCCCTTGATGACCGCGAGATTCAGCGGCATGCGGGCTATATAGAATGGATGCCCGGCAGCGGCAATCCGTTTGGCCAGCGGGGCATAAGCCTCCGCTTCCACCAATGCGCCGGGGTAAAAAATTACCGCCGTCCCCAAAATGACCGTGGGCTCAAAAGAGATCCAGTTGTCGTTCTGTTCAACAGACACACCTCCGGCGGACACTAGCGCAGACTCGGCCTTCTCTGCCGGAGTATAAGGGGTTAAGTATTTCCACAAGAGCAACCCCGCCACAATTAAAAACAAAAGCAGTGCTATGAGGATGCTGCGTCTGGTGATTCTTTTTTTCAATAGTGTTCACTCCCGGGTACTGCATACAAAAATTATAGAGGAATCAAGTAAATCAAACAACCTTCAACACATCGCCACAATTGAGTCTTGTGATAGCGCTTACCATTGTGATGTATTTCACAATTTATTCTTCGAAAATCTTGTATTTTAAAATTAAAGTAATTTCCACAGTGCATAATTTGGAGGTTAGGTCATGACCAGGGAAAACACGCTGGAAACGCGCGGAGAAACTTTTTTCCTTAACCTGCGTTTCATGCTTATTGTTACCGTATTTGTAGGCAACGCCATTGAACCTTTAATTAGCCGCATGGATGGAATGCACAGTCTTTATCTGTGGATCTTCAGCTTTCATATGCCGCTCTTCGTGCTGGTAACAGGCTATTTCGCCAGAAAGAGCCTCACCGGGTCCGCAGGCCGCAAGGTGCTGCTGCAGATCGCAATGCAATATCTTATTTTTCAAAGCCTATACTCAGCCCTGGACGTTTCCCTCTTCCATGTATCCAATATCCATCATTCCTTCTTCGCCCCTTATTTGCTCCTATGGTTCCTGGCCAGTCATGCCTGCTGGCGTCTCCTGATGCTGGGGATGGGCAAATGGTCCCGAGCGGCACAAATCACCTTCGCCGTAGCGGCGGGAGTGGCCGTCGGATATTTACAGCTTGACGGGGTCTGGTTCAGCATCAGCCGCACCTTCGTATATTTACCCTTCTTCGTAATCGGCTATCATTTTTCATTTAGTACCTTTGCCAAATGGGTTCAGAAGTATGTCAAAATTGCAGCAGCCGCATTCTCTGTCCTGATTTTTGCCCTCCTGGCTGTACTGGGCTCCGGGTTTCCAATGGGCTGGCTGTACGGGAGCATGACTTATATGCAGCTTGGGGCAGGCGAATGGTATGCGGGTCTGTACCGGCTGGCTGTCTACGCTCTGCAAATCACCGCTTCCCTGGCTTTTCTGGGCTGGGTGCCTTACCAGGTTAGCCGTATGACTGACTGGGGCCGCCGCACACTCTATGTCTTTCTGCTGCATGGCTTTATCGTGCGTTTGGCCGCCATTTCCGGAGTCTACGCCTATATCGGCAACGCCGCCGGGACAGCTCTTCTGCTGCTCTGCGCAATCCTCTCTACGGTGCTGCTGGCCCAGCCCGGGGTAAAACGTCTGCTTCACCCGATTGTCGAGCCTTCTGTCGACTGGATGATCACCCTGCAGCGGACCGCCCTGCGCCGCACACCCTGACTCTAGCGTGCTATAGAGGCAGCAAGCTCCGTCTTCTAACGATACGCACAGCTGTTATTTTCCTTATTGAATAGTGAACATTCGCGGAACGTCCACTCAAGCTCTTATCTATGATCGTTCGAAACAATAAAAGGGGGTGTCTAAAAGCCAATTCCTTCACGGCTTTTAGACACCCCCTTGATGATGGAGAGTAGATAGAGCTACAAGTTTGCTTCATCCTGCTCCATCGTATATTTCACCTGCATAATAATATGCTGTTCGTAATCTCCAAATTGGCGGCCAAAAAGGTTCAACCCGCCCTGATGAACAGCATCAGGATTGATTCCAATGCGCAGCCGCAATTTGGGGCTGCGGTTAATCAGAAGATCATCTAAGGTAACACCCGATACCTTCTCCATATCGAGCGTCGTCTTTTCATGGTCAACACGCCAGGTCTTGAGAAACCCGTATTGTGTGGATCCATCCCACCACCAATTCGGATTCAGTTTGCCGCGCCGGTCACCGAAATCACCGGGACTGGTCCACATGCCGATCTCCGAACCATTCACCCATACGGAAATATTCGAAGGCCAGTTCTGGTCATAATTCGGAGCTTCGGAACACATCTCCATAGACAGCTCAAGCGATTCAATTCGCGCTCCGGAGGGGATATCCATAGGCAGCAAATATTCCAGGAATCCTTTACGGAGCCAGATCAGCTGTGCGTTGACATGTTTAGGGTGATAAAAGCTTGACGGTTCATCATCTCTGATAATAAGGCCCTCGCTATTCGCCATCCCGCATGTAGGAGATACCTCACAATCGCTGTAATGGCCGATCGGCATCTCTACTTCATAGACATGGGTAACTCCCGTCGACATCGGCTCTTTCAGATTCAAGGCAATGTGGAGATCATCGTAATTCCTGCTGCAGACTTTCATCGCCCCGCGGGAGGCCGGAACTAATTCTGTATGAATTAATTCAGCTGCTTCCAATACTTTGATATTGCTTGCTACCGTCGAAACCGGAAGCTTCAGCTTCTCGGCTATTTCGATAATATTTAAGTTTTTAGAGTTTAAGAGCCGAAGAATATCAACCCTGGAACGGGTGGATAAGGCATGGGTCACCGTGACCAGTTTGTCCGGGTCATTTAAGCTAAGTTCCAGCACAATTCAGCTCTCCTTATTTCCTAATCATCATACTTATCTTACTTCTTAATGAATTGAAAAACAATTAGGTCTGCTGTTCACAGGCCTGATATCAATGAAATCAATTTCTCCGTATCCTTCGCCTTTCGCAAACCGGATCTTGTTCTGTCCTGCCTTCAATTGCACCCGGGCTGTGGAGAGCCCCCAGTTCTCCCAGCCTTTATTGGTGATGTAAAACGGGCTGGAAGGTCCTGAATTGACACTAAGCTGAAGATTGGACCAATTCCCGCCAGCCGTTCCGTTCGCCGTCCGGGCCAAAAGAATATATTCGCCTGCAGATGCCGCCTGAACTGAAAATTCCACGTAGCTCGCCGCTGTATCCAGATGACCCGCTTTAAGACCTCCCGAGCCCTTGGGACTGGCTGAGGCATAAGCCTCTCCACCAAATATCCCCTCTTCCCCTTCATAACGGAAATGAGGGGCTTCGCCGGATGGCAAAGCAATCGGGTGATCAGGATCTGTGGGAGCACCGAGATTAGGCGTCTGGTCGGCATTCCAGCTGAAGGGCTGCGTGCGAACCTCGCGGTTCCATCCAGCTCCCCTGTATTTGGCGACATGGTAGACGATCCAGTCCTCCGTGCCATCTACAGATGTAGTAAACGAATGATGCCCCGGCCCGTAAAGTCCGTTTGCTGAACTGAATATAGGCTGGCTGCGTTTAACCCATGATGCGGGATTCATTAGATCACTCGATGTGTCTGCTGTGATCAGTCCCAGACAGTAATCATCGGTCCAGCTTCCGCTTGCCGAATAGACCAGACTGATGACACCCCCGCGCACTATCACCTGCGGGCCTTCATTTACATGCGGGGAATGGTTGGTTTCCCAGCTATGGGTGGGTCTTGAAATCTCTATGCGGCCGGAATCAATCGTCCAAGGATTGCTCATATGGGCAATGTAGAGATTTTGCCGCACATTGATATCACCCTCCCAGCCCGACCAGATAAAATACAGCTCGCCATTCACCTGCAGCACAGTGCCGTCTATAGCCCATTTGTCGGATGCATCTGTGATCTGGCCCTTAAACTGCCAGGTTCCCGTTGTCGGATCAGCGGAGGTATTCTCCATGACATACATCCGGTGGTTCACATTGTCTCCGTCATCCATCGCGTAGTAGATGTACCAAACCCCGTTAATATAATGCAGCTCAGGTGCCCATATGCCGCTGCCGCCTGTATTCACAACCTTAGTGGGAGCAGCATCTATCGTAGTCAGCTGGGCGGACTTCCAGAGGGTAACATTGCCGCCGGTTGTTTTGGTGAAATAGTAGAACCCGTCTGTATGCTTATAAACCCACGGGTCCGCTCCATCCTGCATGACTACGTTGTAGAAGTTGTTATGGCTGGGGACGGCATATGTCTCCTGACCCATTGGAAGAATTAGGAGTACGCCTATGGCCAGCAGCCACTTATTGCGGACATTTCCCTTCATAACCCTTCACGTTCCTTTCGGATGATGTTAGAAGGCTCTACTCTTCGATGGCTGCCTTGCGCGAATTAATGCGGCGAATCACTTCGGGATCAAATTTCGGCTGCCGGTCATAGGTATACAGGCCATTCACTTCCTGCTCCACGTCATATAGCTGGGTATAGCAGAAGCCGAACATCATCGGATGATCCAGCAGAACCTGGGTCAGTCCCTCGTAGCGTTCAATAAACGCTTCTTCAGTTGCCGGCCGGTCCCCATAACCCCAGGACTTCTCGTCTTTCTGCTGCGGATTCCACCAAATTCCGCCGTACTCGCTGATGAAATAAGGCTGGCCTTCATACGTTTGCCGATCCGGGAAGGTATTGAACACTTCTCCGCCATCCTTCATCGGTTCATATCTTTCCCGGAATGTCTGCGGGTTCTGATCATAATCATGCAGATCAAAAATATCCGTCACCACATGGAAATTGCCGCTTGTATCAATTACGGGACGCGTCGGGTCCATTCGTTTCGTAACCTCGTATACAATCCGCAGTACATCGTTATTTTGCTTGGTGCCGTCTCTGTCCCAGGTTTCGTTAAAAGGACACCAGCCGATCAGCGCAGGATGATTGTAATCCCGCTGCATGCCCTCAAGCCATTCCGGAAGGAATTGGGCCAAGCTCTCCGCTCCAGTGATATTCAGCCCCCAATTCGCATGCTCTCCCCATACCAGATACCCTAATTGGTCAGCCCAATACAGAAAACGCGGCTCGAAAATCTTCTCATGAAGTCTCGCACCATTAAAGCCCAGTCCCATGGAGATTTCGATGTCTTTGCGCAGATCCTCATCGCCTGGAGCGGTATAGATCCCCTCCGGATAAAATCCCTGATCCAGCACAAGACGCTGAAACACCGGTTTTCCGTTGATCAGGAATTTCATTCCATCCAGCAATACGGTTCTGAGGCCAAAATAAGAATCGACCGTATCGCTCTCCCGGCCCTGGGTATGCAGGGACAGCTTCAGGTCATACAGTCTGGCATTGCCAACCTTTCACAGGTGAACCTCCGAGAGCGGAAGGGTAAGTTTTACGGAGTGTCCGGAGACAAGGACACGGGTCTCCCCAACGGATCTGCCGTCATACAGAGCAGAAGCGGTAAGCGTGCCTCCCGATACATTTCCGTGCACCTTGACTTCGAGATGCACGCTAGAATTGTCGGGATCGGGGACAACCTTCATGTCCGACAAATAAACGTCGGGCACCTGCTCAAGCCAAACTGTCTGCCAGATCCCCGTGGTACGTGTGTAATCGCAGCCATGCGAGTGGAACATTTCACTTTGTTTGCCCCGCGGCTGGCGCCCGGAACGGACATCGTCTTCAGCATAGACGGAAATGACATTTCCGCCTGGCAACAGATTGGAGGTAATATCAAAGCTGAACGGAGTGTACCCGCCGCGGTGCGTGCCTACGGAGACTCCGTTAACCCATACCTCCGTCATGTAATCAACTGCACCAAAATGCAGCAGCGTTCTGCCATTGGTCCAGTTCTCCGGCAAAGTAAACTCCCGTTTATACCATACGGCTGCCATAAAATCTGTATATTCTACGCCGGACAGCTTGCTTTCTGGACAGAAGGGAACCGTTATCGTTCCCGAGAGATCATGTCCTTTGTCATGGTAACCGCG
The DNA here is from genome assembly GCF_038007405.1 of Paenibacillus sp. FSL M7-1046. Lineage (NCBI taxonomy): Bacteria > Bacillati > Bacillota > Bacilli > Caryophanales > Paenibacillaceae > Paenibacillus > Paenibacillus sp. FSL M7-1046. The sequence goes on from NZ_JBBOXB010000001.1 coordinate 202,029, forward strand.
TTCTTTTCCGCTTTTGCCATGATCAATCTCAAATTGCCATTGACCGTTCAGATTGATCCACTCGGTCCGGACAAAGTCGGGACGGGGATATTCAGGACGGGGAAGCGTTGGTAGATGCGCCATTGTGTAACTCCTTTTGTGAAATATTATTTATTATGGATAAACATCATAATATTGCGAATGGCTTCAAGTGGCGCTTTGGGCGTTCTGTCGTAAGTGAGCAACCCATTGATTTCCTGTTCGACATCTGTCAGCTGGGTATAGCAGTAGCCTTGAATCACCGGTGAAGTGAACATCGGGTCCACCACTGCCTTAAGCTTAATCAGGAAGTCCTCCTCATTCTCTGCTCCCGAGTAACCCCAGCCCTCCCAGTCGCTTTTCTTGAAGGCAATCCCGCCAAACTCCGATACGAGAATCGGCTGGCCTTGATAGGAAGCTCCGCCGACAAATATTTTACGGTTCGCCGGCATCGCATTCACGGCGGATTCTGCCGTGGCATATCTTTCTTCCAGAACTTCCTGGCGACTTTCATAGTCGTGAATGGTTACCAGATCCGTAGTCATATGCTCCCAACCATCGTTATAGATAACGGGTCTCATCTCATCCAAAGATTTTGTTAAATGATACATTGCCAGTCCGTGCTGCTGCTGGCGTGTATCAATCTGGACATTGGGAACTCCCCAGCTCTCATTCAGCGGAACCCAGGCCACGATGCTTGGATGATTATAGTCCCGCTCAATAATCTCCTGCCATTCGCTGGTGTACCGCCGGACATACTCTTCAGAATATTCATAGGCATTGGCTGCTTCACTCCAGACGAGCAGGCCAAGCTTGTCGCACCAGTACAGGAAACGGGGATCTTCTGTCTTCTGGTGTTTTCTCACTCCGTTAAATCCCATTTCCTTCGCCAGTTCCACATCACGTTTCACGGCTTCGTCCGTAGGCGCGGTTAGAATTCCCTCCGGGAAGTATCCCTGATCCAGCACCAGTCTCTGGAAATACGGGCGGTTATTCAGGCACAGCCTGCCGTCCTCAATAGATACCTTGCGCATGCCGAAATAACTCGCAGCCTCATCGACTACCTCGCCATTCCGAAGCAGCTCGAATTGAATGTCATACAAATTCGGATGCTCGGGGCTCCATAGGCGTCCAAGACCATGATCCGTAAAATCACCCAGTCCGAGGGTCCGTTGCTGCTCGGCATTCCTGATCGCGTATTGATCTTCCGCAACCACTTCACCGCTATACGATAACGTTATGCGAAGTTTAAGCTCATCTGCAGCCTTAAACCCCTGGAGGAACGTCCGGATGCGGATTTCATTGCGGTCAATGTCAGGTGTCAGCCTAGTTTTGCTCAGATGTACCGCTGACAACGGTTCGATCCAGACACTCTGCCAGATTCCGGTCGTGCGGGTATAGAAGATGGCAGCGGACTGTTCCAGCCAGTATTGCTTGCCCCGCGGCAAGGTTACATCCCGGCTGAAATCTTCCGCCCGCAGCACAATCGTGTTGCTTCCTTTAATCAGCGACGGTGTGATATCTGCCTGAAACGGCGTATGACCGCCTGCATGTGACGCCACCAGCTGCCCGTTTACCCAGACCTTTGCCAAATAATCCACTGCACCGAAATGAAGGACAAGCCGCTTGCCGTCCCAAGCCTCCGGGACCTCGAAGCTTCTTCTATACCACACCACATCATGAAAAGAGGGATCTTCAATGCCGCTCAGCTTACTCTGAAACGCAAAGGGCACTTGGATGGTTTCTGTAAATAAAGCGGGAGCATCGGCCAGGTACCATCGTTCATCCTCACCAACCCGTTCATCATCAAAACTAAAATCCCATTCTCCGTTCAAGCTCAGCCACTCTTTGCGGAGAAACTCAGGCCTTGGATACTCCGGACGCGGAACTTGTGTATTGCTTACCTCTGTCAACATGGTGTACTTCACTCCTGTTTATTAATTTCTATTTCATTTTATATAGTCGATTGCCTCATCCTTTGATCGAACCTACGTAAACCCCTTTAACAAAGTATTTTTGCAGGAAAGGATATACCACTAATATAGGAAGCGTAGAAACGACGATCGCACAATATTTAACGAGTTCGCGGAAAGCCGTTTGGCTCTGTGCACTGTCGATGACTACTCCACCTGCGCTGCCGATTGAGGTTGCGGTTGCGTCATTGGCTACTAATATTTCCTTCATTAATAACTGCAGCGGGAACAGCTCTCTGTCTTTTAGCAGCACCATCGCATTAAACCAGGAGTTCCAATTCCCGACAAGGTAGTATAAAAAGATTACGGCCAGTGTGGCTTTGGACAAGGGCAAAATGACTTTCGTTAGAATATGGGCCTGGCTCGCCCCGTCAATCGTAGCCGCTTCTTCCAATTCCTGCGGAATGGCTTGAAAGCTGGTCCGTAAGATAATGATGTTCCATGTACTTAAAGCGCTTGGCAAAATCATGGCCCATAAATTATTGTATAAGCCGATATCCTTCATTAATAAGAACCAGGGAATCAGCCCTCCGCCAAAGAACATGGTGATCGTAATCAGGATCATGATAAAGTTTTTGAAGTATAAATCTCTCCTGGATAACACATAGGCACCCAGTATGGTCATGATCATATTGACTAACGTGCCTAACCCTACATAGATAATCGTGTTTTTGTACCCGTTGATCAGACTGTTGTCTTTAAACACCAGCTTATAGCCGTCCAAAGTGAATCCCAGCGGTCTCAGCAAAATTCCTTTATGAGCCACTAAGGAGCCCGGGTCGCTGACGGAAGCAAACAAGATATGCAGGATAGGATAAAAGCACACCAGCGTTAATGCGGTTAATAAGGCATACAGGGTGAAATCAAATATTCTGTCCCCTGTGGATCTATGCTTCCTGATTTTTTTCTTTTTAGGCTGCAGGTTATCTTTCATGGCTGTCCCTCTTTCTTACCATAAGCTGACCTCGGATCTGCGTATGGCTATTCTATTGGTCATCCACAGCAGCCCGAAGTTAACGATCGAACTGATTAATCCCACGGCCGTAGAATAACTGAGACTGGCTTCTCTTAAGCCGCGGCGGTAAACATAGGATGCAATGACATCAGCAGTATCGTAGATCAGAGGATTGTACAGCAGAATAATTTTTTCGTAACCGGAAGACATCAACCCGCCGATTGCAAAAATAAAAAGAATGATGATAACCGGACTGATCTGAGGCAGCGTAATATGCCACATTTTCTTTATCCGCCCTACGCCATCAATTTCAGCCGCTTCATATAATGAAGTATCAATGGAGCTCATCGCGGCGAGATAAATGATGCTGTCCCAGCCGATGCTCTGCCAAATGCCGGAGAACGTATAAATCGGCCGGAAGTAAGAAGAATAGCCAAGCAGTGAGGAGTACTCTTTTCCGGTTATAAATTGAAGTATTTGTGTAATGATCCCCTCATCTGCGGCAAAAATATGAATGATCCCGCATACAACCACCAGTGAAATAAAGTGAGGCATATAGGTAATGGTTTGAACCGTTTTCTTAAACTTGGCCCCGCGGATTTCATTCAGCATTAAAGCTAGAATAATCGGCGCGGTAAATCCGAAGGCGATCCCCCAAACATTCAAAAGCAGGGTATTCTTAACGACTCTCCAAAAATACGGCCCTTGGAAAAAATCAATAAAATGCTTAAACCCTACCCAGTCGCTCTCGCTAAACCCCAGCAAGGGCTTGAAATCCTTGAAGGCGATCAGAACTCCCCACATGGGCCCGTAGCAGAAGATCAGAAACCACGCAACTACAGGAACAGCCAACAGATAGACAAACCAGTTCTTCTTCAAATCCTTTTGGATCATGAAACAACCACCTATCGTTTGTTATATCGATCCAAGGCTGCCTGATGGATACTTAAAAATTCGTCCAGTCCCATACTCTGAGCTTCCTTTAAAAATTTATCATAGGCATCAACCGGCATTTCACCCATTATGATTTTTGCAAAATACTCTCCACGGAGTGTCGACAGCTGGTTGCCAAGCTCGGCTTCCCGTGAGGCTTCCTCTTTGGTAAAGGAAATCGGCGGCATTGCCATGCTGGTATCCATATTTTCAGTCCAGAATTTCCGGATATCGCCGGAGTAGCTTCCTTTGGTGGCGATCAGCGGGTTGGCATGATGCTCATCACGGATATTCGGCCAGCTATGCATGCGGTATTTATATAAAGTAGTCGATACCGGCTGACCTTCAGGGTCCTTAAAGATATAACTGTCCTCCGGATAATAAGGCATTCCCGTCTCATCTATCAGATGTACCTTTCCGTATTCGCCAAAGTTAATCAATTCCCAGCCCTTTTTGCTGTAATTGAAATCGAGCCAGGCCATTGCCGCTTCCACATTCTCGCTTTGGGTAGTGATCGCAGCTTCAGTCCCTGCCCTTTTAAAATTCTTGTACGTAGTGGCCGATTTATCCCCCTTGTTCAGAACCGGATTCAGCGCTCCCACAAAATCGATATTGCTCTGCTCTTTCCAGTAGCTCCACATCGTATCCGGAGAATCCATCATCACAGCGGTGTCCCCCGAAATAGCGCTTGCCATTCTTTGGTTAAAGTCGGCCGTTGCCCAATCCGGGTTAAGCAGTCCTTCTTTGTTCCATTGCTGCATGGTCGACAGGTATTCTTTGGCTTTCGGCTGTGCCGGTCCCCAGGCCACTTTGCCGTTCTCATCGAGGAAGGTCCAATCCCATACTCCATATGCACCATTAATGATGCCGGTAAAGATTTGCCCGTAAGAGGATCCGTAATTAAGCGGTGCTTTGTATCCGGCTTCCTTTGCTTTGGTCAAAAAGGTATGCCATTCATCAATCGTATTCGGAATTTCAAGCCCTGTTTTGTCCAGCGCCTCCTGCTTAATCAGCGTTCCAAACCAGGTCCATTCGGAATACGGGGCGATCCCGTAAAAGCCCAGCAGCTTGCCGTCGTCAGTGACTGTTGTTTTTCTTCTCGATTCATCGGAATTGCGCCATTTCGTATAGTTCGGTGCATTTTTTTCCATCAGATCTGTCAGATCGATATAAGCGCCGTCATTTACACCCGCTTCCAGACCGCCCGGATAACGCCCCGGCTCAATGATAATGTCTGGAAGATCACCTGAAGAAATCATCAAAGTAAAGGCGTCGGCTTCCTGGCCGATTGGCGGCGTGATGAAATTTACCTTGATTCCTGTTAATTGCTCCACCTGTTTTTGGACCACATGATTGTTCATATCCGGGATATTGGAATTTGCTGGCATCCAGACATCCAGAACAACGTCTCCTTTAACAGGATAAGCTGAATAATCGCTTGGAATCACTTCATCATAAACGTCGCCGAGGTATGTATCATTCAAGGAATGATTCACTTCGTCGGTTTGCTCCTGTGTGGGCGCTTTATTGCCGCGTATGTCTCCGCTGATATCTTTAAAAGCAACCGGGTCTTGTGCATTGGATGTGTTCTCTTTGTTGGAGTTACTGCTATTTCCGGCCCCATCTTCTGCCTTATTGCCACTGCATGCTGTTACAGTCGAAATGATCAGTATTAATACAAATAAAAGACTTAAAAGACGCTTTGTATTGTTCTTCATACTTAACCTCCCACTATAAAATAAGTTCCGCAATATCTTAGGCGAACCCAACGTTTGAAACCACGCTCCTTTGCACCATGCCACTACTCCCCTTTTACCTGTAAAATGATCAGACATAAAAATCATGTGATTGATACAGCTTTTCTGTATCTTAAATCGAATTATAAGCATGTTAATCTCTATTGTCAACGCTTTCAAACAATATTTTTGTAATGTTTTAAGTCTCTATTAAACAAATAATCGGCCTATCAGACTACTATTTGAGTACAAAATGATTTTAAAAAACTATGTAATACCTAATAACGCTTGATAATCAGCCGTTTAATCCGTTATTCACAGCAGAATGTTTTCTGGACTTCAATTCGCATGAAAAGGCCATTTGTTACAGTATTATTGTAACAAATGGCCTTTTCTATCTTGATTTTATATTTGTTTGATCCTCAGCACTTATTCGCCCGACGGCACGGTCAAGACATGATTATCGCTATAGGGAACCCCGAAATCCGGTGTTCCATCCGGCTTCCACCCGAATTTCTGGATCCGGGTTGCCCGCAAAGCTACATCCGCTCCAGCGGCAGGAAGCGCATGATAGACGATCCAATCCTCCCGGTCATCGGGTGATCGGGTAAAGCTGTTATGTCCGGTAGCATAAATCCCGTTCTCCACACTTTTGCAAAATACAGGCAGCATCGATTTCTCCCATGATAGCGGTTCCATAGGATCAAAAGCTTCGCTCATTGTGAGCATACCCAGTGCATAATCCTCAGACCATGTTGTGCTCGCCGAATATACCAGAAAAATACGGCCGTTGCGCTGCAGGATCACCGGGCCTTCGTTAATGGCCATACCGCCTTGTTTCTCCCAAGACAAGGTTGGAGCGGTGAGCAGACGATGTTCCCCTGCAACCGTCCAGGGATCACTCATCCGCATAATGTAAACAGCTGATCCGTACTCAGGGAAATGGCCATATCCGGCATACAGGAAATACAGCTCATTCCGCAGTCTCATCACCGTACCATCCAAGCCAGGAACAGGTGTCTGCAGCGCGCCTTTCCACACCCACTCCCCTTCCAGCAGATCAGACTGTTCGTTCTCCAGCACACAGATTCGGCGCGACTCATCGCCTCCGCCGTCATTGGCGGTGTAGTAGATATACCATTTGTTATCCAAGTGATGAATCTCCGGCGCCCACAGGTTGTAGCTGTAGCTGCCTCCCGGTTCGGGAGACCAGATTAATTTCTTACGGCCTTCCGCAAGACCGGTCAAAGTACTGGATTGGGTGAGTTCCAGACCTTTGGAGCGGGTAGACATGAAGTAGTAGCAGCCATCGGTATGTTTGAATACCCACGGGTCAGCTGAACTTGCTGCAATCGGATTAAAAAAGGTTGTACGCTGTGACATTTTCTTTCCTCCTCAGTGATATGATGGACAATCCCGGATCTTCCAGCACCTCCCATAAAAAGCTAAGTACCATCTTACTGAGGTCTCCTTAAGTTGTCTAGAGTGGGAGGAAAATACAATCCCGCTTGTCCGTTAGCTTCTTCCGGATTATAATCCCCTTTGGATGCACTTCCAAATAATTCCTCCCCCTCCGGGGATAGGCTTTTTCTGCGCCCCTCGGCCCATTGCGTCATCCGACAAACTTCACATTGTCCGGTAGAAAAAAGAGGCCTTTTGTGATAGACTCACTAATAACAATGGCTGGCTGCTATTCATGGCAGCTTACCGTTTAAGCTTAATCGGTCTTATTTTTTATAGAAACGGCTTCGCCCTACTTCTCCTTTAAGAAGCTGGACCCCGTTCTATCTATAAACCGCAGACACGCAGCTTTTGGGATTGTGATGCGTTAATGCGACACTATACGACACCAGGCAAAAACTTCCGTAGTGAGCTTGGATACATTCACGGAAGCTGAAGCTAACAAACTTTTCAGGGGGGAAATTTCATTATGGCAGCCAAGAAAATGCGTTCAGACATGATTAAAAAAGGCTTTGACCGGGCTCCACACCGCAGTCTCCTGCGGGCAGCCGGAGTAAAAGAGGAGGATTTCGGCAAGCCGTTTATCGCGGTCTGCAATTCCTATATTGATATCGTTCCGGGTCATGTGCATCTTCAGGAGTTCGGCAAAATTGTTAAGGAAGCCATTCGTGAAGCTGGCGGCGTTCCCTTCGAATTCAATACGATCGGTGTAGATGACGGAATTGCGATGGGCCATATCGGTATGCGCTATTCGCTGCCAAGCCGCGAGATTATCGCCGACTCGCTGGAAACCGTCGTTTCCGCCCACTGGTTCGACGGCATGGTCTGCATTCCTAACTGTGATAAAATCACCCCGGGCATGATGATGGGCGCACTGCGCGTCAACATCCCGACTATCTTCGTCAGCGGCGGCCCGATGAAGGCCGGCGTAGACAGCAAAGGCAAGAAGTTATCCCTTACCTCTGTATTTGAAGGCGTAGGCGCCCATCAGGTCGGCAAGATCAATGATGCTGAGCTGCTGGAGCTTGAACAATTCGGCTGTCCGACCTGCGGCTCCTGTTCGGGCATGTTCACCGCCAACTCGATGAACTGCCTTGCGGAAGCGATGGGACTGGCGCTGCCGGGCAATGGTACAATCCTGGCTGTAGCGGAAGAACGCAGAGATTTTGTCCGCAAATCGGCGACCCAGCTCATGGAGCTGATCAAGCTGGATCTCAAACCACGCGACATCGTGACCCAGGAATCTCTGGACAACGCTTTTGCTTTGGACATGGCGATGGGCGGCTCCACCAACACCGTACTGCATACGCTGGCATTGGCTCAGGAAGCAGGCATCGACTATCCGCTCGAACGCATTAATGAAGTAGCGAACCGCGTGCCTTATCTGGCCAAACTGGCTCCGGCCTCCGATATCTTCATCGAGGATGTAGACCGGGCAGGCGGCGTAAGTGCCGTGCTGAACGAGCTGTTGAAGAAACCAGGCGCCATCTTCGGCGACTGCATGACCGTTACCGGCAAAACGCTGGCTGAAAATGTCCGTGGACATGAGATTCAAGATACCACGGTTATTCATACGCTGGACAAACCCTACTCCGAAGTGGGCGGTCTGTCCGTGCTATACGGCAATCTTGCACCGGAAGGTTCCATCATCAAGGTTGGTGCCGTTGATGCCTCTGTAGGCGGCTACCATAAAGGTCCGGCAATCTGCTTCGATTCTCAGGAAGAAGCGCTGGAAGGCATCGCGAACGGCAAAGTCAAGGAAGGCCATGTCGTGGTTATCCGTTATGAAGGACCGAAGGGCGGTCCCGGCATGCCGGAAATGCTCGCACCGACTTCGCAGATCGTCGGCATGGGTCTTGGTGCCAAGGTCGGCCTGATCACCGATGGCCGCTTCTCGGGCGCGTCCCGCGGCATCAGCATCGGCCATATCTCTCCGGAGGCGGCTGAAGGCGGCCCGATCGCTTTTGTCGAAGATGGCGACATCATCGAGCTGGACCTCAACAACCGCAAGATCGAACTGCTGGTTGAGGAAGAAGTCCTTGCAGTCCGCCGCAGCGGCTGGAAAGAGTTCGAGCCGAAAGTCAAAACCGGCTATCTGGCCCGTTACTCCAAGCTTGTTACCAATGCCAGCAAGGGCGGCGTGTTGAAGATCTAATCAAGCTTTAAGGCATCAGCCTAATTATAATTCAGACAAAAAGAGCAGTCCCCACTACGTATGTGGGACTGCTCTTTTGTTTAGCTGATTCGATCATTTCTGTATGTAGTCCGCGTGCAGACGATTCAGGTGCACTTCTACCTCTCATTTCACTAGGGCGTGTCTTCAAACCGCTTCTCCGCCAAAACCGCTGCTGTATGCCCAAGTAATCATGGGTACAGTACCATTTTCTGATCACACGCGGAGAAAGGCATTTCGCCAATAGGTAGTTTTTGTGATGGAGGCTTACGTCTCGGGGTTTCAGAGACTTCGCTCTTCTTCCAAAGGCGTGTGTGCGTCCGGAAAGTGTATTCCTCGCTCTGAGCACAAACGGACCGAGTTGCACTTATTTGGGGTTTTTAACCTGTTACAGGAGGACAACGGACTCCAGCGCAGTTATTTCTCCCTGATAGCCGTTTTTAGATAGAATGCAGAGCTGATAAGGTCGCCTGGGTCCGCATAAGAGAATAAACAGGGGTTTTACTCTCCATAGCGTCTCCTGAGTCCGTCCGAATACACGAACCCGCTGCGGGTTTTTAGGGACCCTACTTTCAATACTAAATCCCCTGCTTCCCCAGAACTCTTCCAGAACTCTTCCAGTTTGAAGTCACGCTCTAGGTAGCGTAAATGCGGCTTAGTTCATCCTTCTCAAATGCCTGACCGATAAAGAACTCAACATCTTTAGGCCTAAGAACTTTCACGTTTAAATGTTCAACACATATTCTATTCGCCCAGACAACAATCTTATTTTCAATCCTCAAATACTTTTCGGCGGAATTCATTAGGGGTTATTCCATATTCCTTTTTAAAAACACGATAGAATGAGCGCAAACTGTTGAATCCGGAATCAAACGCGATATCGGTGACCGGATGGGTAGTCGATAACAGCAACATGTGGGCAAAGGCTGCACGCTGTCCATTGATGTAATCCCGAAAGGAAATGTGGAACTGTTCAGAAAAGATGCGGGAAATAATAAACTTGCTGATGCCAAGCTCTTTTGAAAGCGTATCCAGATCTATATGATCTAAAAAGTGAATGTCGATATAAGCGAGAATTTTGGGAATGAGATCCATTTCTTTCTTGTAGTCTACTTTTTTCATTAACAATAATGGTAGAGCGTGCCCTAGTACTACAGAGGTGTAAGCCTTGAGCAAACGATTGTCACATTGTTCTTTGTATAGTGTATACAAGGTTGTCAGCAGGCCCGGAAGCATCTGATGCTTGGGGATTACAGGGTTATCCGGGACATGATTAAACAACTCCCCCGTGAAATCCCCCGGAAATGTAGCATCGAAAAAGATCAGCAGGATCTGGTTCTTCTCTATCGTTTTGTAGCTATGAGGTTGATTGGAAAAAATGATCGCCATGTCCCCCTCTGACAAAACATAATCTTGTCCATTGATGCTGATATTGATTTTGCCGGACAAAACCATCGTGATCTCTACATTCTTATGCAGATGAAGAGGATAGGTGTTATTGGTTGAAATAAAGGAATGAAACGCCTGGTCACGATGCTGATATTTAATATTCATGTCTTCCTCCCTATCGTCACGGAATACCAAGCAGTGAAATTTCTGCAATACTAAGAACATAATATGGATTTGCTCATCTGCGCAAGAACCAAGAGCAATAGTTGGCACAAAATAATTTCTTTTTGGCAGGTAAATGCGGCCTAAAAGTTTTAAAGTATTAGCAGTAGTCTGCTTGTTGCAGTAAAAAGAAACAAAAAATCACGTACGTACCCACAACATTTGACTGAAAGGAGGAAGTATAACAGGAGCACTGCCTCAAGATAAGGCTGCATCCATGTTATACGTCAAAAGATGAACAGAAAGAGTAAAAGATTCAACAAGGTTTTAGCCGTTTTCACGAGTATTTCGGTAGCGTTTTCATTTTTGGGAATCCAGCCTCTTGATGCCTCAGGACAGGCAGATGGAGACAAGATTTTTACAGGTGCCTCAATTATAGCCTTTCCGGGCGCGGAAGGTGGAGGCGCCTATACCAGCGGTGGCCGGGGAGGCGATGTATATATCGTAACCACCCTCAAAGATTACGCTGTCAATGACAAACCGATTGAAGGGTCTCTTCGGTATGGGATTGTATCTACACCTAAAGAGGGGCGTACGATTGTTTTTCATGTTTCCGGAACGATTGAACTGAAAAGTACCCTGCGGCTCAACAATATCAAAAACCTGTCCATCGCCGGGCAAACCGCCCCAGGCAACGGAATCACGATTGCAGGTTGGGATACCGATATCAGCAATTCGGAAAACATCATTCTTCGCTATATCTCTTTCCGTCCGGGTGCCACCAATGTATTTAGCGGCAGCGATTCGATGGATGCGCTTTGGGGCAGGGACAACAACTACTTCCTTATTGACCATTGTTCCTTCAGCTGGAACACGGATGAAACCTTATCGTTATACAGAGGCGAAAACGGTACAATCCAGTGGTCCATGATTTCGGAAAGTCTGACTCTGTCCGGGCATACCAAAGGAAGACATGGCTATGGCGGTATTTCAGGCGGAGATAAAACAACGTTCCATCACAATCTGTACGCGAACCACACCTCGCGAAACCCAAGGCTGGGCGGTGGTTATGCAGGTGCTGCGGATGCAGAGCATGTCGCAGTTGTTCAGTTCTCCAACAACGTAATTTATAATTGGGGCTTTAATGGAACTTATGGCGGGGGTTTTACCTTTACTAATTTTATGAACAATATCGAAATTGCCGGTCCAGGTACAAGAGATAACGTGACTCAAAGGGTTATTGATGCCGGGGAATCCAAGAAGCTTGGCGGCTTCTACATCGCGGGGAACCGAATCAACGGGGAGCTTACTGGTTTGCTGAATGAATCCTCTGATACTGTGAAATTTTCCGGTGACAACAGCGGTGACCAAATGACGAACTTAGTAAGCAAGCCGTATCTTTCGGCGGACAGTACGGGAGTAAATCACGGTACTACCAATAAAGCATTTGATGATTACGTTAATTCCGGTGTAAAACCCGCTAACCAACCGTTACTGAAAAGCATTCTGCAACAAGCGGGAGCTACCTATCCGCGTCGCGGCGCTATCGACGCAAGAATTGTTGCGGAAGTAGAGCAAGGCTCGGGAAGATATATCAACACGGAACATGAGGTTGGGGGATATATCTCGGCCTTTGGTGTCGTAGAAGAACAGAGAGAGGATCAATTTGACACCAATCAAAACGGTATAGACGACAAGTGGGAAAAGAAGAATAATATCTGGGGCATCAAGGATGCCTATAAAACAATTACAGAAAGCGGTTATACATGGCTTGAACTTTATACTAACGGTCTTGCCGGTATGGACCATGTTGCCGAAAATCCCGAAGCCAGCCTCATGGCACCAGGGAACAATGCCCAGTTTGCTTTAGGGAAAGAGATCGAGGTTAAAATCAAAGCTTCTTCCAAATTCGGACACAAAATAAAGAAAGTTGCTGTATACAATGGATCTAAATATCTTGGAGATGCAGTGAAGAAAGGCAACACTTACACCTATTCGATCAAGGGACTAGAGGATGCTTCCCACTATATCTCTGCAAGAGTCACGGACACCAAAGGAAATGAGACACAAACCACTGCCGCCAACATCCATGTCAATACCTCCTCCTCTGCTTTGGCTGGCAAGGGCTGGACCTCCAAAGATATCGGCAATCCGGACATTAAAGGTTCCGGAAGCATGACAAGCGATGTGATTACTGTTAAAGGAAACGGAAAGCTTGGAAGTAGCGAAGGCAGCCTTGAACGATCAGATGCGAACAATGCGGCCAAAGACGACTTTCACTTTGTGTATAAAGAAATGAACGGAGATATGGCGGTTACCGCGAAGCTGGAGAAGATTGGAGACGTTGACAACCACGCCTTCACAGGACTGATGATCCGCGATGACTTGAAAGAAGACAGTGCTGCTACGGCCCTCGGCCTCTCCTGGGTGAAGTTATTTAAAGCTACCGCCTGGTCATCTTATCTGACGGGAAGAAACCTTAAGGGCGGAGCATTTGATGTATTGACCGAAACTTTAGACAGCCCTTCTGCTGCCGAAAAAGCCGGGATTCAACTACTTCCGGATATTCCGTTCAAGATTAATGGTGTGGAACAAGGCTATTGGCTTAAACTTGGCCGTCAAGGAGATGCTTTCTATGCTTATGGATCTATAGACGGAAAAAAATGGACGCTGATCGGCAAGCGGACAATCGTTATGCAAGGTTCGGTATATGTCGGATTTGCCGTTGACAGCAATGATGTTGCAAATGTGATTGAGCAACTGAACTATGCAAAGTTCTCCAATATTACTGTAGAGAATAAATTTGCCCCTATTGGCGACTAGACTGTACCCGGGGATGCTATGAATAAACGCTAAATAGTGTGATCTTCTGCACAGATGTTACACCAACACGGCAGCCGGTACAACGGCTGCCGTGTTGGTGTGTTTGTTAGGATAAGGTTACCCGTTCGTTCAGCGGGCAATACCTGTAAATACGCTGAGGACATCTTATTTTACTCAAAGTAATGTTTGTTTTCACTAACCCATTGAGCAAATGTTCTTGCTGGTTTTCCTGTTATTTGTTCTACTGTCGGTAAAACTTTACAGTTGCTTTCTGGTGGATTCTTTACCATTCCTATGATGAAGTCTTCTATGAATTCATCATCAAATCCTTGAATTTTGGCGTTTTGTCTTACTTGTTCCTCAGTCAGTTCAATTAGCTCAATCGGTTTGCCAATAATTTTAGAAATCTGTGTAACCGCACTCCTGTTAGATAACGATTGTGGACCAGTTAAAGTATATATCTTTCCATGATGACCTTCTTCGGTGAGCGCTTTAACTGCAACAGCGGCAATATCTGCTTCGTGAATTCTAACGCTCAAAGCATCAGGGAATCCCGTTCTTACAATCCCTTCTTTTTGAATGGATTCTGCCCAAAAATAAAGTGCATTCTTCATAAATTCTGCCGGCCTTAAGATTGTCCAGTCCATACCGCTATCTTGAATGATTTTCTCGATAGAGTTTCCTTCATAATCCATCAACGCTACAATCTTTTTAATGTTGGCCTCTTTCGCCAATTGAATAATTCTTTGGTTTGCCAAAAATCTAGCTTCTGTTTGCTCGCTCTGCGTAATCAAAAATAGACTGTCAACAGTTTGAAGATGTACTTGTAGGGTTTCAGGATTGTTGAGGTCTCCTGCTACAGAATGGACTTCAGGTGAAAAACTTGAGTTTTTGGGGTTGCGAGACAAGGCCCTTACCTCAACACCATTTGAAAGAAGTTGTTCTACAATGTGTCCGCCTACTGTTCCTGTTGCTCCTGTAACTAAAATTTTCATTCCTTATTATCCTCCCATATTAAAATTCCAATTAGATCAGAATCCCCGTATTCTACTGCTATTCAAAGGTTACTTGGTTATAATAAAGTGTGGTGTAACACTATAGTCAAGGAGGATTTTATGGAGGGGAATTTTCAAACTCATTTAACTTCTGGCCAATTTGCAAAAGTGTTGGGTATTAGCAAGGATACATTATTTCACTATGATCGACTTGGAATTCTTTCTCCTGAATTTACAGCTGAAAATGGGTATAGATATTATTCAATTAATCAAATTGATGTCTTTAAAGTGATTGCAATACTTAAAGAATTAGAAATGCCTTTAAAAGAGATAAAAGAATATTTAAAAAAAAGATCACCTCATGCGTTCATTGCCCTACTTGATAAAGAAGAGAAGCTGCTGAATTCAAAAATTAAACAGCTTCAAAAAATGAAAAGTATAATATTAGAGAAGAAACGAATTACCCAAGCAGCCACTGAGATCATTTCAGCTGATATTGTTATGGAGAAAAATAACGAAGAGTTTTTGGTAATAACAGAGGCTGATCCTTACACAAATGATAAAAGCATTTACGATTCCATGATCAAACACGAAAAGTACTTGAATATTTATAGTATTGAAGCATCCCATTCAGTAGGCTGGATGAGAAATACAAAAAGAGTTTTAGCAAATGAACCATTCAATTATGATTACCTTTTTACTCGAGTCAGTAAAGATTCAAATTTTTCAAATTTCCAGCGGGAAAAAGGGACATATTTAATCGCATATCATACAGAGGGATACTCAAGTATAAGTGAAACTTATGATCGAATAGTTAAACATGCTAAGGATAAGAACATAGAAGTAGAGGGATTTTTTTATGAGGATGTTTTGTTAGATGATCTTTCAGTTAGGGGCTATGAGGAGTATTTAATTAAAATCTCTGTTCGAATTTCCAAGATGTAAAAAACAAAAACTATTCCGCATATTATATTCACGATAAATCATGAATCTAACAAAAAATGCCCCGTCAGCCAATTACGGCTGCCGGAGCATTTCAAGTTCAGCTATATCGAATTATATATTAGTTCAGGAACCCTCAAATCAATGCATAACCGTCGCTCCCGGCAGTTCAGCTTCCAGGGTCAGCTCTTCTTCGCGTTTGCGCTCACGCGGGTTCGCTTGTTTCTGCGGACGCTGCTGATTCATCTGATCCAAGAGCTGTGAGATGGGCATCAGGATCATCTTAGGGATCAGAGCCTCGCTGCGGACTTTCAGCCTCTCTCCGCCTGAGGGATGAATAACACTAAGCAGAAGACTTAAATAAAACTTGGAGGAACGGGCAAACCAGCCGTTCGGCAGATCCAGGACCATGAAGCCAAATTTTTCCGGCCCGCGGTTGAGCATGCTGACACCGTATAGCGCCTTGGCCTCGGCCAAATCCACATCGCCGGCTATTTGCTCCGCAAGCACCGGCAGATCCTTTTCCATCCTGCGTATCATGCGGATCGCAAGCTGTGCTGAAGAGCGGGAATTCAGGCCAATCTCGAACAGCTGCCGGTTGTCGATGTGCAGCTCAATGACCTTATCGCCTTTGTTCAAGACCTCGCCGCCTTCCATCTGCACGGTGCCGCCTTGATATTTGCGCAGCCGGTAATGGAGGAACGGGTCAGCCGGTGAGATCGTCTTTAAGCGGAAGAGGAACTGGAAAACTTGCTCCCAGGCCAGCCACAGGCCGACAATCAGCCGTTTGCCGTAGGAGATCCGCTGAATCGGCGAGTTCTGCACAGTCTTGATCATCTGGTCGATCCGGATGCTGCGCAAGCCCCGAAGCCGCGCTTCCTCCAGCATCCGTTCCAGGGCAACCAGCATATGCTCCGGCGCTTTCGGATCTGCACCGAGTGTTGTCCCGCAATCATGGAGCAGCATCACTTCGCCCGGGTTCAGCTTGTCGATCAGCTTCTCGGTCAGCCGGTCTGCGCCGAGCTTCTCTTTCCAGTCGCCGAACATAGCCGACCAGAGCACAATTTGAACCTGGCGGCGTTTGGAGAAGTCGAACAGATTGACTATCCCCCACGGCGGACGGTAATAGGTGCTCCGCTCCCCGGTAATACTGTAAATAATATCATCCGTGCGTTGAATCTGCCGCCTGACAGTAGCGGGACGCATCACCCAGTTGCTCTTGTGCACATAATTATGAATGCCGATAAGATGTCCCTCATCATGCATACGCTTAATAAGTTCCGGATTCTGTTCGGCATGCGCCCCGACTACAAAGAAAGTCGCTTTGGCATCATAACGTTTAAGCAGATCCAGTAAAAGTGGTGTATAGTGCGGATCAGGACCATCATCAAAGGTCAGTGCAAATTCGGAGCGCCCAATCCCTTTGCGGAATACGCGGTAACCGAAGATCCGGCTGATCATTCCAGGAATGAACGCATAAAAGGTCGAGATGTAAAATAACCAGAGCAGCAAAGTCTGCATGTATATTCACCGCTTTTCCAGAGTTGACTTTGGCTCGTCTTACGTCTGCAAGCAGATATTCGGGTACGGCCAAGTAGAGTATAATATGCCTCGCGGTTTTTAGGTGAGCAGAATCCCACGAAAAAACGTTACCCCCTATTTTAACACAGGTACCAAAGAAAAAGACGCTTTTTTATTAAAATCGTGTACAATGAATTGGAGTCTAAATTGTCAAATTTTCTAAAAAAGTAATCTGAAAAAGGAGTCGTTTATACTTATGCTGCCGCTGTACAAAAAATATTGGCGCACCTTCTTTGATATTGGTTTGGTGGTGCTGACGGTGTATCTCGTAATGCTAGGTTTCAGCAAGCTGTATCAACTGGCCGCACCGGTATTCCTGTCTTTTTTTGTATTCCTGCTGATCGAGCCGCTGGCCCGCTTCCTGAACCGCAAGGGACTGGGCAAACCGTTCGCCTCCGCAATTTCCGTACTGCTGTTTCTGATTATTCTGCTGGGCGTCTTGTTCGGTGCAGGACTGCTCATTGCGACAAAGGCCCTTCAATTCTCGGATAGCTTACCTGAATACACAAAGATGCTTCAAATGCATTTTAAAGAAACCACTACTTATCTTCAGCATCAGATTGATGCGCTGCCGCCTGATCTTACAACAAAAATAAATGGCTATTTCACCGATGCCACCAACATTCTTTCCAAATGGATGGTCAGCTTCTTTAAGTATATGGTCGGTGTGCTTGGCTCTTTCTCCTCCTTTATGGGTAATTTCGGCGTTGCCATTATTCTCGCTTTTTTCCTCAGCATGGAGATCAAGGACTGGCGCAAGATCGCTCATGATAAAATGCCCAAGACCTTTAAGACGGCTTTCGCTTTCGTCCAAGACAACGTTTTTAAAGCCATCGGTTCCTATCTCAAAGCCCAGCTGATCTTGATCAGCATCACATTCGTTATTGTGCTGGCCGGCCTGTTCATACTGAGAACGGGAAATGAGATCACCATGGCGCTGGTATGCGCTGTATTTGATGTGCTGCCGCTCCTTGGGGTATCAACGATTCTGATTCCCTGGATCATTTATTTGTTTATCGTGGGCAATACTTCGCTTGCGATCGGACTGCTCGTCCTTCTGGCGGTTGTGCTGATTGTGCGCCAGCTGCTGGAGCCGAAGATTACCGGCAATTCAATCGGCGTATCCTCAGCGTTTCTGATGTTGTCCTTTGTAATCTTCTCCATGTCCGCCTTTGGCGTGGCCGGACTGATCCTGTCCCCGATCCTGCTTATTCTGATCAAGGAGCTGATTCAACAGGGTTATCTCCAGCGCTGGATCTATCTGCCTCAGGAGGAATTTATCGTTTCGCCGTTCGCGGCAGCCGAACCTTCAACAGCCGGAGGACCCGTCACCGGTGAAACAGAACCCTCTCAAGCTCCCGAAGACGCGGCCAACAAGTCGAATACCTGACCAAACAGCTTGGTTGCCGTATGGGCACTGCCAGGGGCCACATTCTCCACAGCGATGGATACGGCATACCGTGGACGGTTAACCGGACCGTA
Organism: Paenibacillus sp. FSL M7-1046; assembly: GCF_038007405.1. Classification (NCBI taxonomy): domain Bacteria; kingdom Bacillati; phylum Bacillota; class Bacilli; order Caryophanales; family Paenibacillaceae; genus Paenibacillus; species Paenibacillus sp. FSL M7-1046. Next base: position 220,652 of record NZ_JBBOXB010000001.1, read on the forward strand.
GCCGATAAACCACTGATTGTTGCGCGGCGCTCCCTTCACTAGGGTCTGGGCCGTGCCCGATTTGCCGGCCAGCGGCCAATGTGCTTCTTGCAGGCGTCTGCCGGTTCCCTCTGTGACGACCAGCCGCATCCAGGACAACAGCAGCCTGGACGTCGACTCCGAGATTTGTCCGGCGGAAGCCGGAGCCAGGTGTCCCGGCAGCTCCTTAAGCGTCTGGCCGTTTCTGAACGCGACCCGCTGCAGAATGCGCGGTGCTCTGACCTTGCCGCCATGCAGCAGCGTGACGACGAGATTGGCCGCCTGCAGCGGCGTCACTCTTACATCCCGCTGGCCAATGGCTGTCTGCACCCTTGCTCCGCCGTCATCCGGCAGCAGGGTCGTAAAGATCGTTCCTGGCTGCTCCCCGGCGAGCGGCCGGAGCAGCGGCAGGCCAAGCGTGTCCTTCGCTTGCCAGCCTACATCTCTTCCCAGGCCAAGCGCCAGTGCAGTGGCCTGAAGCTGCGCGCCGCTCAGCCGCTCGGCGAGGGAAGCAAATACTGTATTGCAGGACACGGCGAACCCTTGCGCCAGCGTAAGGGAACCGTGTCCTTTGCCGTTCTGGCAGGACAGACCGTATTTGTCATAATGCCCCGAGCAATAGAACTTCTCGTCCGGCGAGGTGATCCCGGCCTCCAGCGCGGCTGCGGCCGTTACAATCTTAAAGATGGAGCCGGGTGCGGCTGCCTGCAGTGCCAGGTTATTCCACTCCCCGCCTTCAGGCGAAATATGCCCTGGATTATAAAAGGGCAGAGACACCATCGCCTGTATATCACCATTTTTGGTATCCAGCACTACCACCGCGCCCTCTTTCAATCCCGCCTCCGTAACCAGCTGCTCAATTCCTGCTTGAAGCTGCTTATCAATCGTCGTATAGATCGACAAGGGGTAATAGGGATTCCCTGGCGCCTTCACTTTTATAGGGCTTCCCGGAAGCCGGTTGCCACGCGCATCCACCTGGGCATATGCCTCCGTGTGACCAACACCTTGAAGCAGCGGTTCCAGGGTTTTCTCAAGCCCATCCGTTCCGGTCAGTGGAGTTCTTAGTCCCGTGGGCGAGTCCTTTGCCTTCGTCTTGGAAGCCTCCGACATATACCCCAGCCATTGCCGTCCTGACGCTTCATTCTCATATCTGCGGGAGAACGGCAGGACTCTGACCCCGCCCAGACCCAAATGCTCCACTTCTTGTGCCTGCTGCGGTGTTAGCGCCTGGGGGGTCTTGGTTGTGGCAGAGGGCCATAGAAACGGCTCTTTTACTCCGGAGATTCTGCTCTGGAGCTGCTCATAAGGGACTCCGAGGATCGCGGCAAGACGACGTTGAGGTTCCGTTCCCGCTTCCGTTCCCGGGCTAATGGCAGCAGCAGGTTGTTCTTCCTGCGGAAAAAAGGCTGCCGCCCAAACGGTTTCACCGGCAAGCGGCTTTCCGCTGCGGTCATAGAGCCGGCCACGCCCGCTGTCCAGCACAGTCTCCCGCTCACTCTGAATCTCGGCCATCCGGGCAAGAGAATATTCCGCACCGGGGACCGGCTGATTCTTAAGCAGCAGTTGAACCCATGCCAGCCTTAGAATGAGTACTGCAAGCAGTGCCGACAAAATAAGCAGGCCCCAGAATATACGTTTATGGATTACCTTGTGCAATGCCATTCCTCCTGAATGTATGTGCGGATCAGCCAACTGCGTTGTTCCTGGGATCTATTATGCCCACCTTGCTGATTTATTACATGAGACGGTTCAAGGTATGGCAAAAAACCGCTCTACCCGTAAAAGGGAGGAGCGGTGTAATGGATGTATTGCTTTTTTGCATCAAACGGTTAGACACTAAATTTGGACAGTCTTTCCTTAAGCATGCTTGAAGCATGTTCCAGCTTGCCGGAAAGTTCAACCAGATAATCACTCACATTCTGCTGCTCACCGCTTAAGGAAGCAACCTCCTCGGAGGCAGCTGATGATTCCTCGGCGAAGGAGCTGACATTGCCAATCGTCTCTGACAGCACTCGTTGTGACTGGTTAAGTCCGTCGACCGATGAAGAGACAGATTCCAGCCGGTCGATGAAATGATTCATCTGTTCCTGTACGGATACGAAGATGTCGCTGGTATTGCGGACAGAAGTCACCTGTTCATTGAACAGCGGAGCTACATCCGACAACGCAGCCACAGTCTCATTCATATCGTTCATGATCTTGTCGGTAATCTCGGCGACAACCGTAATGGAACGCTTGGATTGGTCAGCCAATTGGCGGATTTCATCGGCCACGACCATAAAGCCCTGGCCGGCCTCCCCCGCTCTTGCCGCTTCAATCGTAGCATTCAGTGACAGGATATTAGTCTGCTGCGTAATATTCTGCATAACCTCAAGCACTTTAATTACCGAAGAAGCAGTTTCCTTCAATTCATTGACTTTCACCACGAGATGATGGGTCATTTCGCCTGTCGTTTGTGTTCTGCCCAGCAATTCCTTTAACTTCACAACGCCTTCTTCACTAGCTTGTCCTACACTATGCGCCGTGCTTTCCATCTCATGGGCGGCAGCAAAAACCATACCCATCTGCCCAGAGATTGCCGCCGTCATTTCGTTTCCGCGGTCCGCTTCCAGAGCCAGATTGCCTGCACCGCCGGCAATCTCTTCGGTCGCCGCAGCAATATCCATTGCCGCAGCAGCCGTCTTGCGTGAAGCGCTGCCTAATGCATCGGCGGTCTCCAGCACTTCGCGGGCGGTCTCGTTGGTATGGACAACCAGCTCTGTAATCCGCTCCATCATTGCATTGAAGGAGCTGGATAACTGGCCGATCTCGTCGCGGGAAGTGATCTTGGTCCGCACACGCAGATCGCCTTCGGCTCCCTGAAACATCAAGTGCCTTAGCTTTGAGAGCGGCCTCGATACCATCCTTACTATCCACAAGCCGATCATAATGGCAATTACTGCCGCTGCGCCAACCGCTATGTACGTAGTGTTAAGAATACGCCCGGCATCTTTGATCAGATTCTCAGCAGGCACCACCCCGAGTACTTTCCAGCCGGAGCTCTCTAGTGTGCCGTACACCGCAAGAATGGATTCGCCTTCCTCATCCTTGGTCGGCAGCGAGCCTGAGGTTTGATTAACGCCTTTCAGCAGCGTTCCGCCCAGCCGCAGATAGGTATCCGCCTCCTGGTGCTGTGAAGAGGCAATCAGCTCATCTTTGTCCGTCAGTAATTGAATGTAGGAGTCCATTCCCAGATTGACTTTGCTGAGCTGGTTCTCCAGTTCTGTAGTCTTGATATCGCAGACAGCGATGTAACCGGTGCCGCCGGCATCCCCCGCGATGGATTTGGCGAAATGCAGCACTCCCGACTGGTCCCCTTGCTTCAATGCCTGCGTAATCCATAAGCTCTGCGGTTTCTCCTGCAGCTGCTTGAACCAGGAGGATGCGCGGATCTCCTCCACAAAGGCGCTGTCAGTCGTTCCCGTAGCAGAGATAGGGAGACTGGCATTTAACGGTACAAGGTACACGGCTTGAATCCCGCTTACTGCAGAGAGCCAATGTTCCAGCTCCCCGGTGATCACTTTAGACTGCTCCTGATGTTGCCCGATATTTGCAGCAGACTGATTTCCTTGCATTACGGCTTTCTGAATATCCTTGTTGTAGAAAAGCTGTCCCAGGCTGTCTTCAAACCGCAGCAATATTACGTCCAGCTTCTCTGCCGTTTGCAGGACCGTCTGCTCATTGGAGGACAGCGCGTTGTTCTCGATCGTTTGTCTGGCTACGGAATACGAGGTGTATCCGAGGGACAGGACAATTCCCATCGTGGCGATGAAGAACACGAGAAATAGCCGCATCCCCAGCGACTTGGAGGGATGCAGCCGGGTTAGGAACCCTTTACTGCCTTTTGCTTGCTTGCTCAAAAAAATTCACCGCCAAATCTACTGTTTTCTTGCACGGATTACACCCGTTACAAGGTCATGAACGTCTGAAGCGTCCGATCAGCAAGATATGGAAGATACTCATGACCGTATTCATAATAAACCATGAGGTCTTTTGATGCTGTGATTTTATTGTATGCAGCAAATTGTGTCGAAGGAGGACAGATCGTATCCGCCAAACCGGTCACCCACAGCACTTTAGCCTGGATGCGGTCCGCCAAATTCTGAATATCAATATAACCCAGCCGGTTGAAAATCTCGTCCTCGCGCAGATGATGCGGATCAAAAAAGCGGAAATAGTAGTTGATCTCCTCATACGCCGAGGTTGTGATGTTCGTTTCCCAGGCCCGTTTGTAATCGGACAGGAACGGATAGACCGGCACAGCTATGGCAATGCGCGGTTCAAGCGATGCGCAGGCTACAGTAAGTCCGCCACCTTGCGACAGGCCGAAAGCGCCAACCCGCGCCGGGTCAACTTCAGGCATCGCCATCAGAATACGCGCCGTCTGGGCGGTATCCAGAAATACGTTGCGGTAATAAAGGTTATCGGGATTGGGATCATCAATACCACGGATAATATGACCGCGGATCGTGGTGCCCTGCACTGTAAGATTGTCTTCGGACGGCCCGCCCTGTCCCCGGCAGTCCATTGCCAGCACGCTGATTCCATGAGCGGCATAAGTGACCTTCTCCATCCAGTCCCCGCTGTCGCAGGAGTAACCGTGGAACATGACAACGCCCGGCCCCTTCTCTTGCGCCGCCTTCTTCGGTCTTACATATTTGCAGTGCACTCTTGCTCCGCCTACGCCGGTAAAATAGAGATGGAAACATTCCGCCAGCTCGCTGGTAAATTCCGCAGGCACAAGTTCATAATCAAGCGGCTGGGCGTTAAGGTCGTTTAGCGCCCGTTCCCAGAATAGATCGAAATCCTCCGGCTTCGGGCTGCTGCCCTCATAGGCTTTTAATTGGGGCAGGGATCGTTCGTTAGTCACTTATCATCTTCTCCTTAACCGCCTGTATTAGATCTTGCCCAAGCCCGCATCGTCGCCGACTTCCTCATGGGTATCAATTACATAATTAACGATTTCCTGAACAGTCGTATAAGCAACGCCTACATAAGTATCTGCAGCGCCGTAGTAGATCGCGATGCGGCCGGTTTCGGCATCATTCAGCGTAGCGCAAGGGAAGAGCACGTTGTTCACGAAACCTCTTTCTTCGTACCATTCTTCCGGTGTCAGGACGAAGTTCCTGGAGCGGTATTTCACTCTCGACGGCTCATCTTTATCCAGAATAACTGCGCCCATGCTGTATACCAGACCGTTGCAGGTTCCGGTTACGCCATGGTAGAACATCAGCCAGCCTTCGGAAGTTTCAATCGGCGCAGGGCCGCCACCAATTTTGGTGCTCTGCCACCAGCCTTGACCTCCTTTGGTCATCACATGGCGGTGTTTGCCCCAGTAGACGAAGTCAGGGCTTTCGCTCAGGAACACATCCCCGAACGGGGTATGTCCGCTGTCGCTCGGACGGGAGAGCATCACGAAATTGCCGTTGATTTTTTTAGGGAACAGCACGCCGTTACGGTTGAACGGCAGGAACGGATTTTCCAGGCTGATGAAGGTTTTGAAGTCCTGGGTTTTCGCTACACCTATAGCCGCGCCGTAGAAATCCGTACACCAGATGATGTAATAGGTATCTTCGACTTTCACCAGACGAGGGTCGTAGGCATAACGCGGCATGTACGGATTGCCTTCTTCATCAATGAATTGAATCGGCTGATCGTCGATTTTCCAGTCCAGACCGTCAACACTGTAGCCCATCCGCAGATGTGGACGGGTCGTGTTGTCCTCTACGCGGAATACACCGAGAAAGCTGCCATCATAAGCAACAACCGCACTGTTGAAAATTCGTGCAACCCCTTTAGCCGGATTGCGCTTAATTACCGGGTTATCATTATGTCTCCAGACCGGGTTTTCGTTTCCTGCAGGTCTGTCCTGCCATGGGATATTCGGCAAATCATTTCCAATCAACTTTACTTCTTTCATAGTTAAGTCTCCCTCCAAAGGTACTGCAGCCCCGCTGCAGTTCTTAAATGTAATGTGTTGAATCTACCTGTAACTATTTTACAGAACCTTGCGCAAACCCGTTATAAATATATTTTTGCAAAGAGACGAAAGCGACCAGTGTCGGAATAATCGCAATCATGATCGCGGCGCAGATAACCTCCCACTGCGAACCGTACGGGCCTTTAAATTTAAACAGCGCAGTCGAGACGACCTGCAGGTCACTTTTTGGCATGTACAGGAATGGGGTGTAAAAGTCATTGTAGATATTTACGCCCTTTACGATAATGACCGTTACGATGGCAGGACTCAGCAGCGGCAATATAATCCGCCAGTAAATAGTCCAATACGAAGCCCCGTCCAGCATCGCAGACTCATCAAGCGACTCCGAAATCGAATCCAGAAACTGCATGAAGATGTAAACGGCGATAATATCTGTACCCAGATACATCAAAATCGGCGCCCAGCGGGTATTGAACAGCTCCAGGGAGTTGATGATCTGGAATGTAGCCACCTGAGTCGTCACACCCGGAATCAGTGTAGCCAGCAGGAAGGCGCCCATCATCAGCTTGCTGCCTCTGAATTTGAAGCGGGACAGGATATAAGCCATCATCGAACCGGTCAGCGTTGCACCGGCGATTGAAATCACCACGATAATAATCGTGTTCTTGAAGCCGAGCAGCATTTTGCCGTCGACAAAGGCCTTGGTGTAGTTCGAGAAATTCAGCCAATTTTCCGGCAGTGTTAACGGTCCGGTCGAAGCATATTCGGCGTTTGTTTTGAGTGAAGCGAAAAGGACGACAACGATTGGAATAAGTGCCACCAGTGCTCCTAACAGTAAGGTGAGGTATTTGAAGAAAGAAGCAGCGGTATATTTAAAAGTATGCATAGCTCTTACTTCTCCTCCTTGATCAGAACACGCTGTAAAATGGTAACAAGTATAACTATGCCCAGAAGCAATACGGCCATTGCGGAAGCAAGGCCAAGCTTGCTGTATTTGAAGGCCACATCGACGGTCTGGATGACAAACGTGCTGCTGCCATTGGACCCGCCGGTCATGACATACGGAATTTCGAAGACACCGATCGCTCCGCTTACCGCGAGAATCAGATTGAGCTGCAATATACGTTTGATGCTCGGAATAATAATATGTCTGAACTGGTGCCAGCGGTTAGCGCCGTCAATTTCCGAAGCTTCATAAATATCACTTCCGATCGAGGAAATCGCTCCAAGGAAGATGATAAAGTTCATTCCCATGTATCTCCAGACGGAGGCAAAAGCAAGGGAAATATTGATCAGATGAGGATTTAGCAGCCATTTCTGCTGCCAGGCTCCAAGTCCCAACAAATCAAGCAGTGTATTGAGAGTCCCTTCCGGCTTGAAGAAGAACAGGAAGATAAAACCGATAGCCACCCCGTTAAGCAGTGTCGGGAAGAACAGAATTCCCTTGAACCAATTTTTCATCCGGACATTAAAGCTTAGAATGGTGGCAAAATACAGCGCCAGTCCCATTTGGATAAAGGTAGCGAAGAAGTAATACAAACTGACTTTAAATACGGAAAAATACTCCGGTTTGGTGAAGATCGTCTTATAGTTTTCGAGCCCTACATATTCCATCTTCTTGCTGAGTCCATCCCAGCTCGTGAAGCTGTACTGGAACATCTTGAACACCGGTAAATACGAGAAGGTTAACAGTAAAAGAAGCGGAACCAACGAAAATAGAAAAATAATCAAAATCCGCTGATTTTTATAACTCAAGTTAGACAATTTGGGCACTCTCCACACCTCCTAAGAAACAAATGCTTTATACTCCAAATCCAGCTCCAGGCCGCAAAAGTGAAGGGGAAAATGCCTTTTTGAGCATCTTCCCGTTCTCTTGAATCTTTCTTCACCCTGCGTTTTATCAAGTTAAAATGTTATAGCAATCACCGGCACTTACTTCGCAGCAGTAACCTTTGCTCTTGCTTCTTTCCATTTATCGTTCAGATCTTTCATGATATCGTCATAGGAATCTTTGCGGTTACCGATAGCCGCTTCAATGATCACTTTCTTGAAGTCAGGCTGCCAGAGACCAATTTGAGCTTCCTTATCGATGGCATCAACCCAGCCTTCTTCTCCAGCTTTAGCAGGAGCCAGTGTATCAAAGGTTACTTCCGTGCCTTCAAATTGTTTGAGGATTTCAGGAAGCTCAGCACCCTTAACCGGGCTCATGCCGCCGCCTTCAGTAGTCGGATAGCCGGATTCATTAATGAACCAGTCCAACCAGGCTCTTGCTGCTTCTTTATTTTTACTGTGAACGCTGACACCCAGGTTGTAGTCATCAGACAGTGGAACCAGAACCTTCTCGGCATTGGTAGGGAATGGCATGAAGCCTACATCGTCAGGATTTGTAGCTACTCCTTTAATTTGGCCGATCGCCCAGGATCCGAGCATCATGGTACCGATTTTTCCGTTAGCCAGGTCAGCCTTGGAAGATTCCCAGTCTGTTGTTGTAGGATCTTCTTCAATCAAGCCGTTCTTAGCTGCATCGTACAGTACTTTGTACAGGTCATAGTGAGGTTGTCCCTTAACGAAGTTGTCATCGGAAGCTACTTGAGCGATATTCACATAATCGCGGTTGCCGGCAACGGTAGCCAAATCCGATTCCCATTGAGTCAATGTCCAACCGGCTGCATAGTTCGTGTACAGCGGAACAGCTTCGGTTTTATCTTTGATGCTCTGCAGAGCCGTCATGAACTGGTCCATCGTTCTCGGTGTTTCCGTAATGCCCGCATCTTTAAATACTTGTTTGTTGTAAATTACGCCGGAGAAGTTAACAGTGATTGGAACACCGTAGGAAACTCCGTCTACCGAACGTTCTTCAAGCCCTGTATATTTCTGTTCAAGGTCGGACATTTGGCCCAGCGGTTCGAAAAAGTCCGGCAGATCCTTGATCGCTACGCTTGTAGGCAGCAGCAGCACGTCACCGTAATCGTCAGTGCTCATACGGATTTTGATTTGATCCTCATAGCTGGAAAGTGCTTCAAAGTTCACTTTTACGTCCGGATATTTCTCATTGAATTTTGCTGCGTAATCTTTGAATACGGTATCAACAATATCCGTTCTTTGTGTAATCACAGTGATTTCGCCTTTGATGTCCTTGGCGGCATCACCTTCAGGAGCAGCAGTAGCCTCCGTGTTGGTTCCGGCGTTTCCTTTATTGTTCGCTGTTTCATTCTCCGCATTGTTGTTCGATGAACAGCCTGTGAACAAGCCAGCCATTAGCGTAAGTCCCATTAAACCAGCCATTACTTTGCTTTTCTTCATTGCTTTTGACCCCTCTCTTTTAGTCACGTTTCTAAATAACAAAATACTAACACTCCATATCACTCATGATTGAGATAAATCACCGTTAATTCGTGTTTTGTCTGCAATCGTTATGAAAAGAATGATGGTATCGCTTACAAATATATTATAAATCGTTTCCAGCACCAAAACGATGGTTTCAATTGTTTTTTCTGGTCTTAAATTTGTTATTTTTGTTTTTCTAAATTTAAATTTGTTATCTACCTTATATTAAATCAAAACCACCCGTCAAACGGGTGGTTTGCTCTGAGGCTATAAGCCTCTGGTGCCGGCTAGCGTCTAAAGGCGCTGGCTTTCACTTCGTTCAAGCTACTATGCCTTTGCCTCTTTTGCCTACCCCTGAAGGGGTGCTTGGACTACCGGCTACCCCTTAAAGGGGTTTTCGTACTCTTTCACACTCAGCTTATCCAGCGCAATATCGTGACTTTCCTGCTCTTGGATGTATTTCTTAATTGTTGCCTCGTTGAGTCCTACGGTGCTTACGTAATAGCCTTCCGCCCAAAAATGACGATTTCCATACTTATACTTTAAATTTGCATGCTTATCGAAGATCATCAGCGCACTTTTCCCTTTTAGGTATCCCATAAAACTAGATACACTCATTTTCGGTGGGATACTGACCAGCATGTGGATATGATCTGGCATGAGGTGTCCCTCGATAATCTCTACCCCTTTATAGCCACAGAGTTGCTTTAGGATATCACGGATACTTTCCTTGTATTGATTGTAGATCACCTTTCGTCTATACTTTGGGGTGAATACGATATGGTATTTGCACATCCATTTGGTGTGTGCCATGCCTTCTCTGGCTTGTGCCACAAAAAACCACCTTCTCCTTTCGTTATACATAGTAGCTTGAACACTCCTATTATAACGCTCGCATCAGGTGGTTTTTTGCTATAAGCATCACTACACCACCCGCATAGCAGGTGGTTTTTTGTTTCGCACGCTTCGCGTACTCAACTGGCTAAAGCCATAACAACCTGAAAAGGAGGGCTTTCGCCCCCCTTTTCACGAATCATTTCCTATTAAAGAGCAGATTACTTTGTGCCGGATGCTAGCTTTTCGGAGTCCTGCATCCGCTTTTGTAATCCTTTGGTGTCATTCCGCACATTTTCTTGAACAGCTTGTTAAAATATACAGGATCGCTGTAACCGACCCTTTCGGCAATTTCATAGTTTTTGAGATCAGGCTGTCCAATCAGCAGCTCCTTGGCTTTCGCGATACGAATACCGATAAGATAATCCGTTATCGTCTGGCCGGTCTTGAACTTAAACAGGCGGCTGATATAACTTGCGTTCATACCAACGGTCTCTGCCAGACGCTCCAGCTCAAAATTTTGGCCATATTCCTTCTCCAGAATGCTTTTGGTCTGTTCAACCACATAATGCTCTCCACCCTCGGCAGCCTGAGCCGGAGGATTCTCCTGTTCAGGTACGGCAATCTTCAGTTCCTTGTTCTCCTCCACCCGCTTCAGCAGCTCGTACAATTGAGCCTTCTCTATCGGCTTAAGCAGATAATCCAGTACGCCGTGACGCATGGCCCGCCGGGCATAATCAAACTCGCTAAATCCGCTCAGCACAGCGATGGATAAATTTTTCATATGGCCCCTGGCCTCTTCTATCAGCTTGAAGCCGTCCATCCTCGGCATCTTGATGTCCGTAATCAGGAGATCAATATCCTCAGGGGCCAGCTTGGAAAGATGCCCCCAAGCTTCCTGTCCATTGCCGTATGAGCCAATGACCTCCACTTCCAAGTCCATGCGGGAAGTAATCTTCTCCAGCCCGCGTCGTATTACTTCCTCATCGTCCGCAATCATGACCTTAATCAATTCGAAACCGCCTCCAATTGTAAATCCGTTACGAATGATTGCGCTACCATTTCAATTATATGCCTCATTAGCCGGTTAGAAAATGTGTTGTGTTGCTCTTTTATAGTCTTCAGTTTACTTTAATTAATTCCCCCTTGAAATCAAACACAAAAAGGTATATAACTAAATTGTATTGTTGTTATTAATAAATAACAATATTATAATAACAAGATGACGAAAAGTTATTATTTGTTAGCATTATTTTATCTATTCTTCCAAGTAAAGCGAGGTTTCCAAATGTCACTGCTTAATGAATATGTCGGAGGTGTCACCTGGGGCTTTATGGGCAGACGCGGAACCTGGACTACTGAAGCAGCCGAAGCTTCGATGGGGCTTATGAAATCGGTTACGGGTGCGAACTGGACCGCAATTGCCTTCAGCGCCATTCAGACCACTCCGCAATCCACGGAAATTCCGTACTGGGAGAAGCCGACAGTCACCGACGAAGAAGTAGTCCGGGCGATCCGCAAGGCCAAAGAGCTCACTTTAAAGGTCTGCCTAAAGCCGATTGTCAATTGTGCAGACGGCACTTGGCGCGCTCATATTAACTTTTTCGACAAGGATGTTCCCTGCGAGCCCAAATGGTCGGAGTGGTTCCGCTCTTATACTGACTTTATCCTGCATTATGCTGCGATCGCTGAAGAAAGCGGTTGCGAAATGTTCTGCATCGGCTGTGAGCTGGTTCAGACCGACCGGCGCGAAGCCGAATGGCGGGCCCTGATCGCTGAGGTACGCAAGGTCTACCACGGGATCATTACCTACAATTGCGACAAATACCAGGAGGATAACGTGACCTGGTGGGATGACCTCGATGTGATCTCCTCCAGCGGATATTATCCGGAACAGGACTGGGAGGCCCAGCTTGACCGGATTGAAGCGGTGGTGAAGTCACACAACAAACCGTTCTTCTTTATGGAAGCCGGTTGTCCCAGCCGTACCGGGAGCGCCGCTATCCCCAATGACTGGACGTTACAAGGTGAACCCAGCGAAGAAGAGCAACGCCGGTTCTACCAGGCGATGTTCGGCAGCTGCGAAAGCCGTGAATGGGTACGGGGCTTTATGTTATGGGATTGGCCTGCACACCTCTACCCGCTTGAAGAGGCGGCAGACAATGATGATTACTGCATGTACGGGAAGTCGGCAGCAGGTGTCATCAAAGCGTATTATGGCTCCAAAATCAATAACTAACGATGGGAGTGGACCAGAAAAATGAAGAACTCACCCGAAGATTGGCTAAAGAAGCTGGAAGCGGAGTTGCAGGACAATATTCTCGGCTTCTGGATGGAACACACGCTGGATGAACAACACGGCGGCTTTGTTGGCGAAATTGATAACCAGTTGAATGTTGTCGAAGGCGCAGAGAAAAGCCTTGTGCTTAATGCACGGATTCTCTGGACGTTTGCGAGTGCTTACCGCATGTACCGCAAAGCTGAATACCTGCCCATGGCTGAACGTGCCTACAGCTACCTGCTGGAGCATTTCACAGATAAGGAATACGGTGGATTTTACTGGATGGTAGATGCTTTAGGTGCACCTTCCCAGCCGAAAAAGCAAGTATACGGCCAGGCTTTTGCCATCTACGCGCTAGCCGAGTTCCATCATGCTACGGGAAATTCGCAAGCCTTGGAACAAGCGGTTGAGCTGTTCCGTCTCTTGGAAAAGCACGGTTATGATCCGCTTTATAAAGGATATATCGAAGCACTGTCGCGTGAATGGCATGTAACGGATGATCTGTCGCTAAGCGCCAAGGATATGAATGAGAAGAAGTCGATGAATACGCATCTGCATGTGCTGGAGGGTTATACCGGCCTGTACCGTGTATGGAAATCCGAGGAGCTGAAGGTTAAGCTGGCCGGGCTGATCGAAACGATGCTTGATCATATCATTGACGCGGAAGGCAAGCATTTCCACCTGTTCCTGGATGAGGAGTGGCATGTGAAATCTGAGCTCGTCTCCTACGGCCATGATATCGAAGGCAGCTGGCTGCTGGTGGAAGCCGCAGAGGTGCTTGGTGAAGAGAAGCTGCTCCAGCGCGTGCGCACAGTTGCCCTGAGTATGGCGGAAGCTGCGCTTGAAGAAGGTATCGCCAGCGACGGGGGCATCTGGAATGAGGCCGACGGCAGCGGGCTGCTGAGCAAGGATAAGGACTGGTGGCCGCAGGCTGAAGCTGTTGTCGGCTTCTATAATGCCTATCAGCTGACAGGGAATCAGCGGTTCCTGAATGCTGCCGAAGGTGCCTGGAACTTTATTGACAGCTATTTAGTGGACCGCAAGTATGGCGAATGGTACTGGGGTGTTGACGAGAAGCTGCAGCCGCTCGCGCATGAGCCGAAAGTCAGTGCCTGGAAATGTCCTTATCATAACAGCAGAGCCTGCTTCGAGATGATCGAACGTCTTAAATCAACTATAAAGGAGAATATCTAATGACAACTTTATTCGAAGAACGCAAAGAGCAATTAACGGCACGTTATGAAGCCCTGATCGGACGCAAAAATGAGAAGGTGCCTTACGGCAACGGGACTTATGACCGTTATCAATATCCGCTGCTCACCGCGGAGCATGCCCCGCTGATCTGGCGTTATGATTATAATCCGGCAACCAATCCTTATTTTGCTGAAAGAATCGGCGTTAACGGCATCTTCAACCCGGGCGCCATTGAATTGGATGGCAAGTTCTATATCGTAGCCCGCGTTGAGGGCAATGACCGCAAATCCTTCTTCGCCGTAGCCGAAAGCGACAGCGGTGTAGACGGCTTCCGCTTCTGGGACCATCCGGTAGTGTTGCCTGAAACAGAAGACCCGGATATCAATGTCTACGACATGCGTCTGGTTAAACATGCAGATGGCTGGATCTATGGCTTGTTCTGCACCGAGCGTAAAGATCCGGATGCACCGCACGGCGACCTCTCCAGTGCTGTAGCCCAGTGCGGAATCACCCGTACCAAGGATCTGAAGACCTGGGAACGTCTGGCTGACCTGAAGACCGGTTCCGCCCAGCAGCGCAATGTCGTGCTGCATCCTGAATTTGTGGATGGCAAATATGCCTTCTACACCCGTCCGCAGGATGGCTTCATCGACGCCGGTTCCGGCGGCGGCATCGGCTGGGGATTGTCCGATACAATCGAAAACTCCGTAATTACCAGCGAGTCCATTATGGATCAGCGCTATTATCACACCATCAAGGAAGTGAAAAACGGCCAAGGCCCGGCTCCAATCAAAACTCCGCGCGGCTGGCTGCACATCGCCCATGGCGTGCGCAATACAGCAGCAGGACTACGGTATGTGCTTTATGCTTTCCTGTCGGATCTGAATGAGCCGAACAAAGTTACCCATGCTCCAGGCGGCCATTTCATCGCTCCAGACGGTGAAGAACGTGTCGGCGATGTATCCAACGTTGTGTTCTGTAACGGTGTAATTGCCCGCGATAACGGAGAAATCTATATTTACTACGCATCCTCCGACACCCGCATTCATGTAGCTACCACTACAGTTGACCAAATGCTCGACTATGTGCTGAATACACCGGAAGATCCGCTTCGTTCCTATGCCTGCGTACAACAGCGCATCGCACTGATCGACCGTAACTTACAGCTATAATTACCTACACTTCCTACGTAAAAAGAGTCCGCCAGGTTGATCTCCTGGCGGACTCTTTTTTTATATTTATATGGGCTGAGGTAAGAACCGGCAAGCGGAATGACCGTATGACCTTTCGGCCGAATTCACCACTCTCAATGCGACTTAATTGTACTTCGTACACTTAAAAACGTAAATTCCACTGCCACCGCGAGTATAGTTGCATACTGTACATTTATGTTGGGATATTTCGGCTTGAATGGGTGAATTCATTATTTTTAACTGCATGAAATGCAATTATTTCTAGAAATAATCTGCTTATGCCTTGAATAGTTGCAGGGAATGCAATTAAAGCCACAGGTGCTGATGATGCCTTCTAAATTGCCCCAATAACCTCTCTTGGTCTCAGGCCAAATTATACAGGTGGCGGAACAGCGCAAAAAGAGAAACTAAACTTGCATTTTTTCCTGTTTTTTGAGATTTGAGCGGACTTAGTACCAACTTACACCGCTGCGCGAACAATGTAATTATCCAAGGTTGCCTGTAACCCTTGGGATGACTGGTGCTGATTGAAGATCCGGCTGATCTCAGGCATACATTGCAACACCATTTCATGAACCGCAGGTGTCTGGCCAAAACAGCGCAACCGCACAATATCCAACGGCTCATGAAAATACTGCACACTCGTAACAATCTCGATTTCAGCGCTTGTAAATCCGCTTGCCTCGAGCCGTTGATTGATCTTGTCCAGTACCGGAGTTCCTTCCGGCTGAGGTGCGAACAGCCCGGGAAAGAGCAAGGACAGCTCTGGCGACAAACGGTCGCCGGGATGGAGAGCAAGCAGCCTCCCGCCTTTAGTGAGGATTCTCGTAAGATCGGAGTATGCGGAGGTCGGGCCTTTACGGTTGTAAGCACAATCAAATTGTCCGTCTTCGAAGGGAAGCTTGTGCTTGGTATTGGCCGTAACAAAAGAAACATTGGAAAGGGCTGTGCTGCTGGCCGTTTCAATAAAATCAGCAGTGACGTCCAGCCCGACAATTTGCTTCACCACAGGACTCCAGCGAATCGTAAAATCCCCGTGGCCGCAGCCGATATCGAGCACTCTTTTCCCTGGAACCAGCCCTGCAACCTCCTCGGCAAACATCGCCTCCGCATCGGGCCCCGTGATCGTGGAATTCCAGGGGTACGTATATTTCCCCGTTGCCCCTCCCAGTCCGGCATACCATTCAAACGAATGCGGCAGTCTCCAATCCGGGTGTTCTGTCGGATCTGCTAACTCTGGTTCATTCCATCTCCTCCTGTCTTCATCGTAAAGTACAGCAGCAAATCAGCTATAGAGTTCGCCGTCATCCCCTTGTACTTTTGCTCCCAACGCAGCAGAGATTTCAATCATTTTGTCAATGACAAACTCATCCGCTCTGTGTACGGTAATTTTGCCTTCCTTATAGCTGAACGGCACACTGAAATCTTCGACGGACCAATAAAAGAAATCCCCTTCAAGGCTCATTGTTCCGAATGGGCCTTTCAAGGAGAGCATATTAGTATACTCAAAATCATCTCTCTGGTCAAAGCAGGACTTTGCCTCTTCGAGGGATATCGGATTATTCATACTTTCGGTCCAATGTTCAGCCCGGGTAAGATGTACATTATAACTCACTAGAACTCCTCCACTATATAAACTTATAATTCTTCTAGTATGGGATTGGCCGTGACTGCAGAGAATGTTTGGACTTCCGGCCGCTGTCGCTCCTTCCCCTTAGCTCTGCGGTCCGGCCGCTGAATCCCGGTGGACGATATCGGCAGCGATCAGAATTTTCTCCAGCGGTGCTGACGGATTATGAATGCGGTTCAGCAGCTTCTCCACTGCCGCCCGGCCCATTGCCTCCTTGGGTACATGCACGGTAGTAAGCGGCGGAACGCCTCTTGTTGCATCCTCGATGTTGTCAAATCCCGTGACCGAGATGTCGCCCGGTATGGAGAAACCTTCTTCCTTCAGCGCCTCGCTGACTGTGAGCGCGATGAAATCATTGGCGCAGACTAGCGCTGTCGGCATGGTTTTGGCTTTTTTCCGCTTCGCCATCCATTGGTTGAACTGCTCTTGAATGATTGCGTCATCCATGCCTTCCAGCTGAAGCATCTCGTCATCACCGGCAGGGGGCTTCAGCTCACTCTCTTCCAGGGCGCTGCGGAAGCCGATCCAGCGGTCGCGGAAGCTGCGCGAGTAGCGGATATTACCGATAAAATGCAGCAGCTTATGCCCAGTTGCCATCAGGTGGTTGCTCAGCCGGTTCATGGAATCAGTATTGTTGGCGAATACTGTATCACTCGGAATTAGCGGATCTTCATGATCAATCAGCACCATCGGCAGTCCGATACGGTGCACCTCCAGCAGCAGCGAGGTAGAAATCTGTCCTACCCCAAGCAGGCCGAGAAGACCGTTCGGGTTCAAAATATTGACGAAATTATCTGCACGGTGCTCGGAAACAATCACCATTCCGAGGCCTTCCTGATCCAGTGCAAGTGCGATACCGTCAACAATTTTGCCCCAATAGAGGGAATCCTGAGTCTGTGAACGGATATTGGGCATCAGCACCAGCACCGACTGCTTATTCCGGTCGCTCCCTGAACCCTGGGAGGAACGTTTTATATTTTGCACGTATGCATTCTTCTGTGTGAAATAGCCAAGCTGTGAAGCAGCCTGGATTACCCGCTCTCTGGTTGTTTCGTTGACGCCGCCCTTGCCTGAAAGCGATTTGGAGACGACAAACTTGGATACACCGAGATGATCGGCAATTTTCTGCATGGTAACCTTTTTAGCCATATGAAAACCCTCCAAAATAATCTTGATTTATAAAACAATTCCCGTTTATGGCTGTGGAGAAGCCTGCTGCCCCTGACGCGCTTCCTTCCACTTCTCATTCAACATGTCAAAAGACTGCTGTAAATCCGGCGCGGCAAGCAGCTCCTGAATATAATCTCCTGACCAGAACGACAACTTCGCCCGGTTCGCCATCTCTATGAAGGCATCACTTTGCACCGTAGCCTCAACCAACCGGGGATTGTAGGAGAGAAACTCGCGGAATGGCTCCATAGAAGGCTCTGCAGCTCCCTCAGGAGGCAGGAAGCCCCAGTCAGCCGTGTAAGAGGTCTCTTTTACAAAATACTCTACCCAGGCCATGGAAAGCTCCTTATGCTTGCTGAATTTGCTGACTCCAATGAACCAGTCCGGATTGAGCGGAGCATAATGTTCACTGCTATTGTCATACGGAAACGGGAAGAATCCGATATCCCCTTCAGAAGCACCGGCATCCAGCACCTGGCGGATCGTCCAGTTTCCGAGCAGATACATGCCGACCTCCCCTTTCGCCAGCTTGGTCTTGGAAATCTCCCAATTGTTTGAGAACAGCTCGTCCTCCACATAACCCCTGTCAATTATCGTTCTGGCAATGGACAGAGATTGCCCCCATGCATTATCAATCTGCCACGGGCTGTCCTCATGAACCATGTTGTTCATGTATTCGGGATCACCGGTCATAAAATTGACCATATTATTTCCCCATTCCCGCAGCGGCCAGACGGCTCCGTAATTTAAGTAGACGGGGGTAATTCCCGCCGCCTTCAGCTTGGCGCAGGCTGCGTAGAATTGTTCAAGGGTCTGCGGAATTTGCGTAATGCCCGCCTGCTCGAAAGCCCGCTTGTTATAGACGATTCCACTGGTTGTCGTACCTGTAGATAATCCGTACCTCTTGCCACCGTAAGTAGCGAATGTGGTGAATCTTTCCTGGGCGGACATTTCATTATCCAGCGGCTCAAAAAAAAGCTCAAGCTCTTTCGCCGGCAAATTAACGGGCAGCAGCAGAACATCCCCGGCGTCCTTGGTCGATAATCGGACGAGAATGTCGCTCGCATAATTGGACAAGCCTTCGAATTCCACATTAGCTTCCGGATACTTCTTTTTAAACTGGTCGGCATACCCTTTGAAGGTTCCATTCTCAATCAGATCGATTCGATTCGTCAGCATGACAATCGTGCCTGATAAACTGGATGCGCCCCCGTTTACGGCAGCTGATGCAGCAGGCTCCTTGCTGTTGCTGCGATTCTCGCAACCCGCTGACAGCAGCAGCAGAACCAGCAGCACCGTTTGCACAGGCCAATGCATTTTAATCCTCTTCAAGGTGTTCCCCCCTCTCTTAGCTCTCGCCATTTGTCCGTTCGCTTGGCTCCAGCAGTGGCAGGGATAAGATTACATCCGTCCCTTTCCCGGCCTCACTGAACACTTCAATGCCGTAACCCGCACCATAATGCAGCTGTACACGCTGGTGCACATTTTTCATACCGATTCCTCCATTGATGCTTTTCTTTCGAGGTGTCTCGCGTTTCAGACTGTCATTGAGCTTGTCCAGCGTGTCCTGATCCATACCGCAGCCGTCATCGCTGATATGAAACAGCAGCTTATGCTCCGTAATCTCACATTTAATGCTGAGATGCATCTGCGGCTTGCTGTCATCCAATCCGTGATAAGCAGCATTCTCTATGATCGGCTGGAAGACCAGCTTAATGATGGAGTATTCGTTAAGCTCCTCCGGGACATCGATCTCAAGCAGGAAACGTCCGGGATAACGGCTGCCCAGCAGCTCTACATAGTTGCGCACATATAGCAGTTCCTGCTCCATCGTCGTTTTGCCGGTTAATTCACTCGTGCTGTAACGCAGCAGCTTGCCCAGTATGGAGATCATATCGGCGGCTTCCACATCGTCATTAAGCTCTGCAGTCATGCGGATAGACTCCAGTGTGTTATAGATGAAGTGAGGATTGATCTGGCTCTGCAGCGCCTGCAGCTCCGCCTCCTTCTTCTGCTCTTCAATCCGGTAGATATCCTCGATCAGCTGCCTGATCCGGGCAAGCATCCGGTTGAACTGGTGACCCAGCAAGCCAATTTCATCCCGGCGTTTGACTCGGAAGGTGACATCAAGATCGCCGTTCTGCACTTTTTTCATTAGCTGAATCAATTGAGTCAACGGTTTGGTCAAAGCAAAGGATAAAATAATCGAAATAATCAGCGCCAGCACAATGATAATCAGCGTTGCAGCAAAGGTCACATTGCGGGTCAGCTTCACATCGCGGGTCAACTCATCGACCGGAATGGAGATAATCACCTTCCAATTGGTCTTGGAGGAGCTTGAATATATATTCAGCCTATCCCTGCCGGACACCGTATCGTAGAAGCTCCCGGCGCTGCCCTGCGCCTTGCGGTACAGCAACGTGTGTGAAATATCCGTCGTCAGCAGCTTCTGATCGCTGTCATACACAACTTTTCCGTTCTCATCCACAATTAATGACTTGCCGTGCGTAACCTTATCCAGTTCGGCAACTTGATTTTCCATGTTGCTGATATTGGCATCCACCGCGATCAGTCCGATTGGATTCCACAGGCCGTCGACAATTTTACGGACAACCGTGAACGCATAACGGGTGCTTTGCAGATTGCTTGTGTATGCCTGAGTGCCGAAAAGCAGTGCTTCCCCGCTGGAATACTTGGCCTGCTCGCTCCAGAACTTGTAGCTTTGCTTCAGATCCAACCGGACGCCTCCGTCTTTGGCCGAATAATAACCGTTGCCATAGCCGTCAAAAATATACACGGAATTCGTGCCCCGTTTGATATTGTTGATGAAGGATATATTTCCTTCGATCCCCCGCTGTATAGACAGCAAAAGATCAAAATCACCGGGTGCAATCGACGAACTGTCCGTCTCGCCCGTCATGCCCTGCTTCTGCTCATAATAACGGTTCGAGCGCAGCAGGTTCTGCTTGATATCGTTTACATAAGCGGGCATGGATGAGATTCGTTTCATATCCTCTATGTAGTCATCAATTCCGTCCATCATTTGATCAATCAGCTTTTCTGAATAAGCGATGGTATTATACTCAATGGACTTGGAGTAGCTCTTGAAGCTGATTACACTGATAAAAGAAAGCGGGAGTGTAATGATAATCAGAAAGACAAGGAGTAGCTTGCGTTCCATGCTCATATCCCCGATAAAGGACCACCAGTTGTATTTGCGTTTACCCTTCATACGGCCCTTCTCCTTCAATGGCGTTTACCTAACTTTTCTTATATTCATAACAATTTGCCTAACAAAATCATTATACGTGTTAGTGTGTGGTTGTACAAGAAGATAGCACGCAAAGTTCCAAGTTAACTTCGAAGATTGGTTCCATAGCCCTTTACCAAAGCATTGAAACCTGTTAAAGCGGAATAAGGCCGCTTCTTCCTATGGAAGAAACGGCCTTATCGGCTCAAAAACCTGCGTAACTCTAATGATTTATTTGATGGTAAACAGCGCCAGCTTATCCTTCAGCTGAGTTGAAACGCTCTCCAGCTTGCCTGACAGCGAAACGAGGTGATCGCTCACGTTCTGCTGCTCGCTGCTGAGTGAGGCTACCTCTTCCGAAGTGGCCGAGGATTGTTGCGCTACCGCACTTACGTTGCCCATGGCATCCGACAGGACACCTTGGGAATGATTGAGGCTTCCAATGGCTCCGGTCACTGATTCGAGGCTTGTAATGAAATCCTCCATCTGTCCCTTAACCGATACGAAGATATCGCTTGTGCTCTTCACCGAACTCATCTGCTGCTTGAAGAGCGGTGCAACTTCGGACAGCACAGTTACTGTCTCGTTCATTTCAGCCATGATTTTATCGGTAATCCCGGCTACAAGGGCAATGGACTGCTTGGATTGATCCGCCAGCTGCCGGACTTCCCCAGCCACGACCATAAATCCGCGGCCTGCTTCGCCCGCTCTTGCTGCTTCAATGGTTGCATTCAATGAGAGAATGTTTGTCTGCTGTGTAATGTTCTTCATCACATCAAGCACTTTGATTACAGAGAATACCGTTTCTTTCAAATCGTTGACACGATCCACCAGTGCGGTTGTCATCTCTCCGGTACGGCCTGTCTGCTTCAGCAGCTCTTCCAGTTGCTTCGCTCCGTGTCCGCTGGCTTCACCGACACCACGGGCCGCCTCATCCATCTCGGCATTGGCAGCGATAACGCTCTGCATCTGCGTAGCGATCAGATCCGTCAGTTCATTGCCGCGTTCAGCTTCCAAAGCCAAACTTCCTGCACCACCGGCGATCTCTTCCGTAGCAGCGGCAATTTCCTTCGCGGAAATGGCAGTCTTGCGGGAAGCTTCACCAAGCTCACCAGCAGTATCCAGCACTTCACGGGCTGTGTCCGTTGTCTGTGCAACCAGTTCTGTAATCCGTTCCATCATTGTATTGAAGGAGGCCGACAGTTCGCCGATCTCATCCTTAGATACGTATTCGGTACGCACGCTCAGGTCACCTTTTGAACCTTCAACCATAAGATCCTTCAGGCGTGCCAGCGGTTTGGCGATCATCTGGACCATCCAGAACCCTAGCACTACCGCGAGCGCGGCTGCGGCAAGCGCCGCCAGATAAGTCGTGAACAGAATCGGACGTGCTGCCTTCACCAGCTCGCCGGTAGGCACCACTCCGGTCAGCTTCCAGTCAGCCTTGGTCAAGGGATTATACACTGCCAGCACATCCTTGCCGTCGGCATCACTGGCTTCCTGACTTGCGTTGTTGCTCTTGCTCTCCTTGATGAAGGCTAGCTCTGAAGCCACCCCATCATCAGCAGGTACATTAGAAGCGACTACTATACCATCCGGGTCCACAAGCTGAATCCGTGAGCCGTCTCCGAGGGAAACCGTTTTGAAGGCTTCCTCCAGCAGTGTGTTTTTCAGTTCAAGCATGATTACATAGCCTGAATTGGAACCCATGTTTTTGAGGGATCTTACCATCGCGATATTTTTCCCTTTATCACCTTCAATGGCCGTCGAGAACCAGTAGTTCTGGGATGCTTTGGTTTCCTTGGAGTAATAATATTCATATTCCTGAGTACGGCCTACAACCGTCTTATACCAATCCTGATCTCTTATTCCATCCATTTTCAGTCCGGAGTTGCCGCTTGTAATTACACTATAGTCCGCTGACTGCGGAATCAGTGAAATAGCTACAATGTTCGAATCCGTTGTCGTCTGGCTGGATAGCTTCTTGCTTATTGAATCGGTAGCTACAAATTTATCATAATTGGAACTTGCGGAAGCCAAATCCGTCAAATCACTTTGCATTTTCGAATCAAAATACAGTTGCAGTGCCAGATTCTCATACTGTTTGATAAGAATATCAAGCTTATCAGAGGTCTGGATAATGGTCTGCCGGTTAGCTTCTGATACATTATCTTTAATCGTATTCTTGGCCTTGTTATAGGACAACAGTCCCAAGAGCAGTACCACAATAACAATTGAAGACAAGAAAATCAAAAACAGCTTGACACCAACTGATTTCAGC
This sequence comes from Paenibacillus sp. FSL M7-1046, assembly GCF_038007405.1. NCBI lineage: Bacteria > Bacillati > Bacillota > Bacilli > Caryophanales > Paenibacillaceae > Paenibacillus > Paenibacillus sp. FSL M7-1046. The sequence goes on from NZ_JBBOXB010000001.1 coordinate 243,810, forward strand.
GGGTTGACCCTTTTCACCTGACGCACCGAAGTATGTAGTACCCCCTTAAGGGTTACCTTGTCGCGCACTTTCTTGACCTTACTTTTGCTTGCTGTCTGTGTTTCACTTGTGCGGTTTGTCTCTGCTTTTTGTACTGTCACCGGTTTCTTCTTGTTCTTCCCCACTCTCATCCTTCTCCCTTTCTGCTGTTCTCCTCTTTTTTCACGCTCGGGAGCCCCCATTACCATCACCTACCAATTAGTTTAGAAGATGTATGTAAGCGTTCACGGAATATATATCGGCATATTGGGTCTTTTTTCTTAGTTTTCTTTACAATTTCCCAGAGAATTTTTTATATTTCCTGAGAATATCCCGAATTTTGGCGGGAGCACAAAAAAAGAGATGCTCTTCAAAAAAATAAGAGCATCCCTTGTAAATAAATAATAAAATTATTTTCTCTTCCGCATCATATCGAAATAAGCTACCGGCTGGTCTACCTTCAAGCGGACACGCTGAAGCGGGTGGCGGGCAACGTCAAGCCGGTTGCCTTCTTCATCCCACAGCTCTCCGACGGTCTGCTTGAAGAAGGTGTTGTCCGGGCCGAAGAACTCCACTTCCTGCCCCGGCTTGAAGTTGTTGCGCTGCTGAATTAGAGCCATGCCGCTTTCGGCATCATACTCCAGCACCAATCCGGCAAAATCATAAGGAGCCGCTTTTTCCTCCGGCTCATAGATATGATCCTCATGATCCGGGGTATCGTAGAAAAATCCGGTGTTCAGCGGACGGTTTGCCGCTTTTTGCAGCTCTTCCAGCCACTCCGGCTTCAGCTCATAACCTTCCGGATCGGCCATGTAAGCATCAATGGCCTTGCGGTAGGCGTTGACTACAGTCGCCACATAGTGAATCGACTTCATCCGGCCTTCAATTTTGAAGCTGTCAATACCTGCCTCAATCAGTTCAGGAATGCTCTCTAGCATGCACAAATCCTTGGAGCCCATCGAGAACTGGTTATCCTCCGGCTGATGCAGTGGAAGCTGGGTTACACCGGGCTCAAGAGGCTGCGGGGACGAAAGGGCTTCAGCCTGCTCTTCTTCGGATACCCATGCACCTTCCGGACGGGCATCTTCGAACAGGTCGTATTTCCAGCGGCACGACTGGCAGCAGCCGCCGCGGTTGGAGTCGCGGTCCGTGAAGTGATTCGACAGCACGCAGCGTCCGGAATACGAGGAGCACATGGCTCCGTGGATAAAGCTCTCGATCTCGATGTCCACATGTGCTTTGATCTCGGCAATCTCTTCAAGGCTGGTCTCACGGCCCAGTACAACACGCGGCAGACCTTCCTCTTTCCAGAAAGAGACAGCCTGCCAGTTCAGTGTGGACTGCTGGGTACTAAGATGCACCTCAAGGCCCGGCACCAGGCGACGCGCGGTATCGACGATGGCCGGATCCGCTACAATAATGGCGGCAATCCCGGCTTCATATAGATTGCGCAGGTATTCTTCAATCCCGGCGATATCTTCGTTATGGGCATAGATATTGGTGGCAACAAATACCTTGGCCCCGTATTTCTTGGCGAATTCCACGCCTTCGCGCATTTCTTCAAAGCTGAAGTTATCCGCTCCGGAGCGCAGGCCGTATTTCTGGCCTCCAATATATACTGCATCCGCACCATAATGCACGGCGAATTTCAATTTCTCCAGATTACCCGCCGGAGCAAGGAGCTCCGGTTTGTCCAGACGGTAACGTTTGCCCTTAAACTTAGGCTTTGTCATGGTTCCCATTCCTGTTCTCCCCTCCATATCTTTGCTGTATAAATAAACCTGAAAATCTTCCTTTTAGATATGAACGCAACTGCGGTAAGTGTTTGGACTTCCGGCCGCTGTTAGGTTTGGATTTCCTGATTTGAACCGTTAGCCACGGTAGAAATCCAAACCTAAAGGCGTACGCTATCGCTCCTACAGTTCCAAACCTTCCCTCCGTTACTCTATCTTTAAGGTTAGGCATTAAGTTCATTTTAAAATCAGCAAATCATTGCATTATTTATATTTTAATATACCTGTTCCTTGTAGAAAAAGCCGAATGTCAGTTCACGCTCAGGGTCCTGCAGCGCCCGGATTCCATCCATCCAGTCCTCCTGGAACGCATAACCTGCCGGATCAGCGGTGTAGAGGTCTATCGCATGGCGGTAAGCCTTAACTACAGCGGCATTGTAGGCAGCGGGCTTCAGCAGCCCTTCAATCTTCAGGCTGTGTACTCCGGCACCCAGCAGCAGATGAAGGTCCTCCAGAATGCAAATATCGTCGGAACTCATAATATGTGTCCCGTTGACATCTTCATAAATCGGAAACTTCTCATTCTGCCGCTCTGCTTCAATCAGGAATAAGCCGCGCTCCTTGCCAAGGCTTCCGCCTTCACTCGGACGGCCTTGATGCGACATATAGCTCTCTACCAGCTTGCGTTTGGAATGATATATATTTGTCATCCCGTGGACGTGTACCTGGGCTTCGATCTCCAGCAGCGGCACCATATCGGTCATCTCATCCATATTCAATTCACGGGCCAGAACGACACGCGATGCTCCCTTGCGGCCCCAATAGTTCGCTGTGGCATAATTGGTCGAGGTCATTTCCGCATTCCAGTGAAGCTTCATGCCCGGCGCTTCATGCTTCACAGCTGCCAGCACCGCTGGATCTCCGAATTCAATGCCGTCAACGCCAAGCTCACCGATCGCCTTCACATAAGCAGGAAGCTCATCCAGCAGACGGTTCGTCATCAGCCCGCCAAGACCGGCATACACCTTGCGGCCTTTGCCGTGAGCCAGACTAACGACAGCCGCAGTGTCCTCCAGCGAGAAGTGTCCGGCAAGTCGCATGCCGAAACGGTCATCCCCGATGAGGAGCGCATCTGCCCCGGCATCCAGCAATACACGCGCTTCTTCCAAGGAAGCCGCCGTTGCCAGCAGCTCCGGTTTGTTATTCATGTTGATTCCTCCTAAATTCATCCGTCCAGCTCATCATCATTTATTTAAAATAGAGGGAGAATTCCCCCTCAAACCCTAAAACGCCTACTGGAATTCCTGGAACGGCAACAGTTCTCATTTTACAGGTTTCCTACTGATTTTGTTCACTTTTTTTGATATTGGCTAAATGTTCCTTGTAGGTCTTGCCAAATAGATGTCCCTGCGTGCCGTCTTTTTTGGTCACATAGAAATAGTACTCTGAGGCTTTCGGCGCAAGCGCAGCCTGAATCGATGCAAGGCCCGGACTTCCGATAGGGCCAGGTGGAAGACCCGGGTTCCGGTACGTATTGTACGGGCTTTCGACCTTCAGGTCCTTATTCAGCAGTCTTTCCTTCTGCTTGTCCAGCAGATACTGGACAGTTGCGTCGATCTCCAGGTTCTGGCCTTTTTTCAGCCTGTTATAAATAACACCGGCTACAAGCGGACGTTCTTCGTCCACAACTACCTCCCGCTCCACGAGAGAAGCTACGGTCAGCAGTTCATGCAGCGACAATCCGCGCTCCGCAAGCTGCGCCTGCCAGTCCGGAATACTGTCCAGCTTCTTCGTCAACTGCTCCAGCATGGCTTCAACAACCTCTTGCGGTGTACTGTCCTTGGCCAGCTCATACGTTTCCGGGAACAAATAGCCCTCAAGCCGGTGCCGTAAACTAGCGTCCTCGGGAATCTTCAGCGTATTTACCTCAGTCAGCCCCGCCCCCGAGTTCATCATTTTCAGAAACACATCGGCTGGCTGGTTCCAAGCCTCTGCAAGCTTCTCAGCTATCTGCTTCGCCGTGAACCCTTCGGGAATGGTGAACACCACCGTATCTTCCTTCACTACATCCCCGGCATTCAGCCGGGCAATCAGCTCATCATAGGTGTCCCCTGGACTTGCCGTATAGGTGCCTGCCTTGAAGCTTGACCCTTCCTTGACCCATTTCAGATATCCCCTAAAGAACATTCCGTTACGTATAATGCCGTTGTCTTCGAGCAGGCTGGCGATTTCCGCACTCCCCATGCCCTTCTCTATCGTAAACGTGACGGCTGGCCCTGCAGGCTCTACCGGCTGCATGCCATTCAAGATATACCATGCTCCTCCCCCTCCTGCCAATGCCAGCAAAAGGATAATAATGAGCACAGTGCGGATTGCGGCTTTCAAATGTGACTCCTCACTTTCCGACTATAAAGTATAAAATTGTATTGTCTTAAATTCAACATAAATTTCATGAGAACGCTGCATCAACCTTTTATGGTCGTATATCAAGCAAAAAGAGCGCGGAAAATCCCGCCCTCTTCATGCTCAACATAATGTTGCATACAGATAAAGATGCTTATTCCGTGTCCTCTGCGGGAAAAGTCAGCTCATCGTACAGCTCGGAAATATCTTCCCACTCTTCATCGTCAACGATGCTCTCCAGCTCCGGAAGACCGTCAGGCGAAACTACAATCCGCAGAATCTCCTGCTCCGCGTCTTTTCCGGAACCGGTCAGCACCGCATATGCGCGGTCACCGACTTCAAACTCGGCAATAATATCGTAAACGGAAGATTTACCCTGCTCGTCTTCCAGTTCCACTGTTTCTCCGTATACTTCTTTGAGCTTAGATGTCCATACCGCTTGTTCGGCGGAAAAATCAGTCATTCTCGGCTCCTCCGTCCAATTCGTCTACCAAAGTATTGAAAGTCTCTTCAACAATGGCCCATTCTTCGTCATTCTCGATCATGAAGAGCTGCAGGTCGTCGCCATCTTCCTCGTAACGGAACGCATACACCTCATCGCTCTCTTCATCCTCGGAATCGAGTGGAACCACCATCATATACTTTGCATCCGAACCGTCGACTTCAAACTTCATGATGACCTCAAATTCCTCTTCATTACCTTCCTCATCGGGAATATAGATAATTTCCGGTTCTTCTTCTTGGCCGATCTGCTCGTTTGTCATATCCGCGCACCCCTCACCTTTTACTGTTAGCATCCAAAAAATTTTGCAAAATCAAGGCTGCGGCCATTTTGTCCACAATCCCTTTGCGTTTCTTCCGGCTGACGTCCCCTTCAATCAGCACCCGCTCAGCGGATACTGTCGTCAGACGCTCATCCCAAAGGTGTACGGGTAATTCGAGTTGTTCCCGCAGCTGGCCGGCGAATTCTATACAGATTTCACCACGCGGTCCAACTGAGCCATTCATATTTTTCGGAAGCCCAACCACAATTTCTCCAATTTCGTGCTCTTTCACCAGTTCGCGGATCCGTTCGAACTCATTCCCGTTTCCGCGGCGCTCAATCGTCTCCAGAGCCTGGGCTGTCCATCCGAAAATATCGCTTGTGGCGACTCCGATTCTACGGTCGCCGTAATCCAGACCCAGCTTCTTCATTTCGGCTGATCCACCCGATGATTGGCAAGGTAGAAACGGACCAGTTCCTCAATCAGCTCATCACGTTCTTTCCTCCGGACCAAACTTCTCGCATTGTTATGGCGCGGAATGTAAGCCGGATCTCCGGAAAGAAGATATCCAACGATCTGATTGATCGGATGATATTCTTTCTCCACGAGCGCGTCGTATACGGCGAGCAAGATTTCCTGAGGAGAAGCTTCCTTTTCATCGCCCTTCACATTGAATTTAACCGTTTTGTCCATGGAGTCCATTTGTGACACCTTCCTTCTGCAAAATCACCCTAAAAGGGCAGCTTCGCAAAGTTGCTGCTGTACAGCTTACTTGCTGCCTTCATCATAACATATTCATGCCCCAACGAGGAAATCCTGCCACAATAATAACGCTTTTTTTGGCATTTTATCTACATTAATATAGATTTTTTTGGCTTTTAAGCTATTGCAGAATACCATGAAAGGCGAATATTCGCAAAAATTCAAAACTTTTTATTTTTTTGAATAAAGCAGCGGCACTGATATGGAGCACTCAGTACCGCTGCTTCTCTGTCTCACATGCTTTTACCTTGTTCGCAGGCAGCGTATCAGCCTAGGCTGATCTGCCTTAGTGTTAGTTGACAGCTACCTTGGGAATCCCTGTAGCCTGATGTTTATGCCAGTGCAGCTACCAGCTCTTCAGCCTTAACGAGTGCTTCGCCAAGCTTGGAGGCATCTTTACCGCCGGCTTGGGCCATATCCGGCCGGCCGCCGCCGCCGCCGCCGCATACCGCAGCAACCTCTTTGACCAGCTTGCCGGCATGGAAGCCTTTCTTCACCAGCTCCTGAGGTACTGCGACTACAAAGTTGACCTTATCGTCCATCGCTGCACCCAGCACAAGTACAGCATCAGGCAGCTTGGATTTCAGTTCATCGGCCGTGGAGCGCAGGGCATCCATATTGCCGGCTTGAACAGCAACAGCCAGCAGCTGTGTACCGCCGCCCACTGTCTTCACGCTGCTTGTCAGCTCTGCCGCAAAGGTAGCGCTCAGCTTGGATTGCAGCGACTCATTCTCACGGGAAAGCTCACGAACCTGGGCATGCAGCGCGTCAATCCGCTTCGGCACATCATTCAGGGAGGATTTCAGCAAGCCTGCCGACTGCTTCAGCAAATCAAGCTGGCTCTCCGTGAACTCATAAGCATAACGGCCGGTAACAGCTTCGATCCGGCGTACGCCGGAGCCGATGCCGCTTTCGCTGACCAGCTTAAAGATTCCAATTTGCGAGGTATTTGACACGTGACAGCCGCCGCACAGTTCAAGGCTGTAGTCACCCACCTGAACGACACGTACCACATTACCGTACTTCTCACCGAAGAGGGCCATTGCCCCCATTGCTTTGGCTTCTTCAATCGGCTTGCTCTCGATCACGACATTCAGGCCGCGCCAGATTTGAGCATTTACGCGATGCTCAATATCACTCAGCTCCTCCGGCGTAATTGCGCCGAAATGCGAGAAGTCAAAACGCAAACGTGCGCCTTCTACTAAAGATCCGGCTTGGTTCACATGGCCGCCCAATACTTCCTTGAGCGCTTTATGCAGCAAGTGGGTTGCCGTATGGTTCTTCACGATATCCCCGCGCTGCTCGCGGTTCACTTCCGCGCGGATACTCTCGCCTACCTTTAGCTCCCCGGCTTCAACAGTAACCAGATGAACATGCTGGCCATGCGGTGCTTTGAACAATCCGGTTACCTTGGCAGTGACAGAGCCTCCGGTAAGCAGGCCGGTGTCACTGACCTGTCCGCCGCTTTCAGCATAGAACGGTGTTGATTCCAAAATCACCTGGCACTCGGTACCTTCACCGGCTGTATCGGCAAGTTCACCGCCGACAACAATAGCAAGTATTTTTGACTCTGTTACGGAGTCATTATAACCAACAAATTCACTTTTAACCGTCAGCTCAGCAAGCGCGCCGCCCTGAATCTTCATGCTGGCTCCATCCTGGCGGGCAGCTCTGGCCCGGTCACGCTGTTCCTGCATCGCGGCATCAAAGCCTTCACGGTCAACAGTAAGTCCTTGCTCGGAAGCAAAATCTTCCGTAAGGTCAAACGGGAAGCCGTACGTATCATAAAGTTTGAAGGCATCTGCTCCAGCGATGGCAGCAAGACCTTCCGTCTTTGCTTTGGCGGTAAGCTCGCCAAGAATGGCCAGACCATCGGACAAGGTTTCGTGGAAACGCTCCTCTTCCGTACGGATGATTTTGGCGATATACTCCCGGTTGTCTACAATGGATGGATAGTACACACCCATAACCTCACCGACGGTTTCCGTCAGCTCATACAGGAACGGACGATCCAGACCCAGCGTCTTGCCGTAACGGACCGCACGGCGGAGCAAACGGCGGATAATATAACCGCGTCCTTCATTGGAAGGAAGCACACCGTCGCCTACTGCAAAAGTAACGGTACGGATATGGTCGGCAATCACCTTAAGCGCGATATCCTGCTCCAAGTTGTCTTTATAGGTAACTTTGGCCAGCTTCGCCGTCTTCTGGATTACCGGCTGGAACAGATCCGTGTCGAAGTTGGAATCGACATCCTGCAGGATGGAAGCCAGACGCTCCAGACCCGCTCCGGTATCGATATTCTTATTCGGAAGCGGTGTATAGCTGCCGTCCTTGTTATGGTTGAACTGTGAGAACACCAGGTTCCACACTTCGAGCCAACGCTCATTTTCTCCGCCCGGATACATTTCCGGATCACTCATGTCATTGCCGTAAGCTTCACCGCGGTCGTAGAAGATCTCTGAGCAAGGTCCACATGGGCCTTCGCCGATATCCCAGAAGTTCTCATCTCCCAGCTTAATGATGCGTTCTGCAGGCAGTCCTACCTTTTCATTCCACAGCTTGAAGGCTTCTTCATCCTCGGCGTACACCGTCACGGAAATGCGCTCCGGATCAAAGCCGATCCATTCCTTGCCGGTCAGGAACTCCCAAGCCCAGGTGATCGCTTCTTCTTTAAAGTAGTCGCCGATGGAGAAGTTCCCCAGCATTTCAAAGAACGTGTGGTGGCGGCGCGTCTTGCCCACATTCTCAATATCATTGGTGCGGATACATTTCTGCGAGTTGGCCAGGCGGGGATTCTCAGGAATCTCCCGGCCATCGAAGTAAGCCTTCAGCGGCGCCATACCCGCGTTAATCCACAGTAACGAAGGGTCATTATGGGGCACCAGCGATGCGCTGGGCTCGATTTTGTGGCCTTTACTCTCAAAAAACTGCAGCCATTTGGAACGGATTTCACTTGCTTTCATCATGTACAGCTCCCGTCTTATCATTAATTCGGCACTTCTGCCGGAATGCACAAAAACGCCCCTGAATGAATTCAGGGACGATTATTATCGCGGTACCACCCTGGTTATCGCCCTGCCCATATGCATGGGACAACTGCTGGCGATCGCCTTGTCGCGGCTGTTAACGGGCGCCCCCGGCGGGATTGTCCCCGCACTCCGAAATCAGCTTTCTGCCGGCCTGTCTTCCGGATTCTCGCAGCCATTACGAATCTATTCGTAACGGAATCCGTTCTCTGAGGGAGCCATGCTCCGGCGTACTTCATTTCATCAACGTTTTATCCGATTTGCATTTTAACATTTCAAGTATAGCCAGTGCCCCTAAATCTGTCAATCTCGGAGGGCAAACGGCTGATGGAAACTTCCCAGTCTATATTGTATAATCGCTCACTTTGCACAACCAAACCATGTGAACCGAATCCGGTCCCCAATAATCCTTAACCACCTTATACGGCTTGCCAAATTTCTGCAGCCATTTTGCCTGCGCACGTTGGTAGCCACTGTCCAGGCAAAACTGCCCAATCCCTTGCTTTCCTAGATATGCCATCAATTCCTTAATCAGCCTCGAGCCTACACCGAGACCCTGATAGCTTGGCAAAACGTATAAGCTTCCTAGCTCTCCCACATCATCAAGTTGATTTCCGGTGCATGAGCGAATATCCTCGTCGCAGGGTGCAAATGAAATCGTGCCGACAACCGTCCCATCTATTTTAGCAACAAGGAAGTATATAGTCGTATTCGCGGGGTTCAGAAAGGCATCAACCATTTGTTTTTTATTGTCAACTTCATGTTGAATGTCCTCCTGCAAATGCCCTAGTCCCTCCTTATCGAAGGCATCTGAAATTGAAGATTTAAAAAGCTCAGATACAAGTCGTCTATCGCCTTGAGTGAGCGTATGTATGGTTAACTGATTAGTCCTAGCCATTGTAAAAATCACCTCTATATTAAAATAACACTTCTATGTTATACAAATGCCCAAATTAACCCACTCCATATATTTCTCTAATATATAGATTCGATGTAATATTTACCCATTTGGTCGAGGACGTAACTACGGTGAATATTTGGACTTCCGGCCGCTGTAGTCGTAAGAATTTCTTGATTGTACCCGCTATATGCGGTGGAAATCCGGTAACAAAGGCGGTCGCTATCGCTCCTACAGTTCCAAATTTCCCCTCCGCTAACAAAGAAAGCAACCTTTCGCGCCCATAGTAAAATAGCACTACACTTGAAGTATTGCTGTTGGTGTCAATGGTTCCTATTCTCTCTTCCATGCTTAAAGGCAGTAATTATGTATGTAGAGCCATCCTCAGATGGCTCATAGGAAACGATATAACGATCAATACGAATATAGTAAGTGTCTTTATAAGTTTTTGACGGAAACAACTTTCCTGACCGAATCACCTTTTCTTCAATCCGCATGAATAGCTTTAATTTATACTCTGCTGTTTCCTGTGGTGAGAAGTGGATGCTTTCGATCTTGGAAAAGCTCTGTGCCGCACTTTTAGTCCAGACTACCTGCATTATAGTTCTCCGTTTCTTATCATATCGATCATTTGCTTAGAAGAAATTATTGAACCATGCATAATATCCCGTTTGGACTCTCGGATCATTTCTGCAATTTCAGGATCAGCATCAAGCTCAGCAATTTGCGCAGCCGAAAGAGCATCTGAGTTGTCCTGAGACTGGATTAATTCAAACACTTCATATTCTGTGTCATTGATTACAATTACAGGCTTCTGACGGTCATTCATAAAAGAACGATACACTTTACCGCTCTTATCCTTTAATTCCAGATACATGTTCTTCAACTCCTTTGTTCAATATTATACCCTGAATTCAGATACACGGATACAACGTCATGATATAGCATAAGACTGATAATCCCAATGTAGTACATGTAGTAATCATGTAGTAACGCCGATAATACTGAATAACACATCTTAGTTCTCAGCAGCAATATAAGCTTATTTCCACTCTGGTTAACACTATATAAGACCCCATAACACACCAAAAGACCCCCGCCCCATGCTTCGGGAGCAAGAGGCCGCAGGTTCAAATCCTGTCGTCTCGACCATACATAAATCCTAAAGTGGACCGTCCCATAAGTGGGTTTTTCGAGAAATGAGACAGTCCTGTTATTAAAAAGAGACCATAAAAAGATAACAGACCAGCGATTCTCCCGTTACTGGAGAATCCCTGGTCTGTCTTTTGGGTCATTGGCTGCTTGCTTTAACAAATTATGGGTGGGGAAACTACCCGACTTCATGTTTTAGTTCATAGTTCATTGGACGCTTGAGCCCTCGTATTCTAGCAACTACGTTATGGATTAATCCCAATGCCCGTTATTGAGCTTGCCCAAGCAGCCTGAAGATAACTGTTGCTGCTTGAGCTCTTGTGGCCTGGCTGTCCGGCGCAAACTTGCCGTCCGGCATTCCGCCAATCACTCCGCTCTTGCGCATGTCTTCCACGGCATCAGCCGCGTAGGATGACACTTGATCAAGATCAGAAAATGACACATGGGCAGCATTGTTACTGGTATTAGCATTGACGCCGGCATTCGCCCCACCGCTCAACGAAACGTTTGCAAGCTGTGCCAGACGATGCAGCATGACGGCCATTTCCTCACGAGTAATCTCCTCATTCAGACCGAAGGTGCCGTCCGGCTTCCCCTTAACAATGCCCAGCTTCTGGGCGCTGGCAACCGCTCCGGCATACCAGGCACCCTGCTTCACATCTGTAAATGTGCTTACGACTGACTCATCAACCAGGTCGAACGCATTCATCAGGATCTTGATGAACTCCGCACGGGTGACGTTGCCTGAGGGGTTAAAGTTATCCGCATTTGTTCCTTGGATAGCTCCTCTGGCCGCGAGTGCTTCGATGCTGTCCACTGCCCAGGCTGCAGTTGCAATATCCTTAAATGAAACATTCGAGTAGCGTGTTGCGTAACTTCCGCTCCGGTTGAGATTGAATTCCAGGGTCCCGGCAGCGGTGTTGTATTTGCCGCTCTTCATAACTTCCAGCTCGCGCTTATCATTGAGATAATAGGCCACTACCCTGTTCGGTTTCTCACCCGGCTTCAACGTGTACGGCAGCGCGACCTTGACGCCCTTCGCCTTCAGTACGGAGGCCGGAACAGCAGTCCCGTCAACACTCAGTCCGAAATCGCTGAGCACATTCACTCCCAGCAGCGCGCTTGCCTGCAGCGGTAAGCCTACCGGATCTATAGCGCTGACAGAAATCTCCAGCTTATTACTCTTTCCGTCGGCATAGACTTTCAGGAAACTCTCATTCAATAGAATGTCCGCCGCTCCAGTCTCAATCTTGACCGTGCGCACACCTTGTACCGCCATGAGCGCTTGCAATGGAAGCTCAACTGACAGCTGCTTCACGCCTGCCGCCGCTTTAACGGATACTGTCAACCTGCCGTCTGTTATTCCCTTGGCTGCAGCCTCAATATTCCCGGCTGTCAGCACTGCCTTGACCGTTCCGTCAGCTCCGGCCACCGGATGCAGCACAATGCTGCCTATGCTTACGGCAGCAGGTGCTGCAGTCGGCGCCGCGCTTGGCGAAGGCTTCGGCGTCGGGACATGCGTCTCGGACCCGGACGCCGGAATTCCCGGCGTAGGTGTCGGTGTCGCCGAAGGCAGCGGCGTTGCTGATGGTGTTACCGCCGGAAGCCGCTGCAGACCGGCAACCGCCGCCGCAAGCCTGCTTAACGCGGCGTCGATTCCCGCCTGGTCAGCCGTTCCGCTCTCCAGCAGCGCAGCCGCAGCGGCTACAGCCTTCTGGAGCGCCGTCCAGCTGTCCGGTGTGTACAGCCCCTGTTCCAGCTCCAGCACTTCCTTCAGCTTCGCTTCCAGGCCGGTCGTGATCACCGGCGGAGTTACGAAAGCCAACGTCAGTGTATACGTCCGGCTCGTTGTTTTGTCCGCAGCCGTTACGGTCACCTTGTACCCGGTCTGGAGCTCCGTTGCAACGGTTATGCCGTCACTTCCATATACGGCAAAGGTTACGCCTGCCGGAACTTGCAGCCCTTCCTTCAATTCTGTCAGTGTAGTCGTCTCCGGCACGATGATTTCTTTCGCTACCTGATCGACAACTCCACCGGGAATCGTGATTCCGCTGATCAGTGCATTGCGGCCTTCCACCGGCTGCAGCGCCTCAAAGGCCGCTTTTAAAGCTGTATAAGCAGCATTAATGTCACCTTCGGTCGAAGCCCCGTTCTCGTACACAGCTTGAGCCGTTGCCAATGCGGCATGAAGCGTCTCCCACTGCCCCGGCGTAGCGGTATAGTTCTCTTCATTCACCGCCGGATCTGCGGCCGTATCAATAGCAGTCTTCAATCTTGTCTTGTCATACTTCACAAATATACGGCAGCTTGCTGATAGCTCTGTTCCGGCAACCTTGCCGGAAATCATGAAGTCTGTAGCAATCGTAAGCTTGTTAAGCGGAATATCCTCCCACTGCACATCTGCCATGCCCTTATTCCCATTCGCATAAGTTACCAGTACTTTGGACGGCAGTGCAGGAACAACCCCTATCGTCGTATTTACGGTAACCTGCTCTATGCTTACAATTTTGCCGAATGTGCCCGGATCGGGTGTTTCTCCCTCCGGCTTGGCCGAGATCGCGCGCCATTCCTTGACTCCCGTGAAAACACTAGCAGATTGTTTTACCAGCGTCAGCCGCAGCTTATCCGTTTCCACCTTATCAAAGGTTACATCGTTAAACTTGTCCTTCTCCTTGCCCTTCTCACTCAGGTTGGTGACAGGTACAAATTTACCGGCTGCCTCATCCCAATAGTCAAGGCTGTAATCAGCTGGCACCTGCACGCCTCCGCCGTCATCGAAGAAATATATCGAGCTGCCGGAGAGGCTTACCTTCTGCTTCCAGGTATATTGCAGCCATTGATTGTCCCCTGAGCCGCCCCAGTTGCCGTACTGTGTTTCTATTGTATTATCACCTAAACCAGTAGAGAAAAGCGGAATATATCCGTCGTTAACCGCATACACCGACTCCCAGGCCGAGGTGTATGAAGCGCTCGGCACAGCCAGCAGCGCCGCATTTCTGTAGCCGAGAGTACTAATGGCTATACGCAATTGGTCTGTAGTAGCCTTTACTTCATCCAGAGTGTAGTTGCCTTTGCTCAGTAATGTTTTAGCCGTATTCAATGCGGTCTGCAGTTGCTGCCAGGATTCCGGTGTGAAGTCGCCGGAATTCCGGACAATTTTCCCTTGCGCCGAATCCCGTTCTGCGAATTTCGCAACCATATCGGCCAGTTCAGCCGTTGCTATGAACACGGACACAGGAACTTCTACGACCGTTTGCTTGTCTCCATCGCTGACGGTCAACTGATACTTATATTCACCTACAGTCTTGAAGGTGGCTTTCAAAACAGCCTGATCGAGCGCACCCTCTTCGACCTCGCCATCACCGGATATTTTCGCCCATTGATAGGTCAGCTTGCCGCCAGGCAGACCGTCATCGTAAATTTGGGGAACCACAGCCAGAAGCTCATCCTGCTGCACTCTTACCGGGGTATCTACCGTTACCTTCGGTGCCTGATTCACTGCTGGCGTGACCGTCAGACCGTTATTGTAGATTTGAATTTCTTTGATCCCTGTTGCGAGTTCGAGTGCATGGGTCACACTGACACGAATCGCTGTCGTATTAACCTTCTCGAACTCCACATTGTTATAGTTGGAGGCCACAACATCCGGGTATCGGAATTGCCCTTTCACCGGCTTCCAGGTTATGCCGTCCGCCTCCAGATACTCGACACCGAACGTCTGCGGTGTACCGTAGCCATCCAGGAGACGGTTATTGTAGAAATAGACCTTCACATTGTCTACGGGCTTGGTGGCGTCAAAATTAAACGTGACCGTATCGGCAGGATTCGGCGAACCGCCGAACAGAGCCGTGTTGAACGTGTGGTCAATGGAAGCTATCGTCGAGCCGTCCGCCAAGCTTTTAATGCTTGAACCGCTCTCGATATACGTCGATTCGATCGTCGTTCCGGCAGCAGCGGCCAGATTCTCGCCACCATTGACAATATCAACGCCCGCCTTGTTGAACATATCCACCGTTTTTGCATTCGTTGCCAGTGAAGTATCATCAGCCTTGGCTAGAGGGGTAGCGCTGCCTTTTTCAAACAACACTTCCGTCTTAGAATTGTCACCAACCGCTCCGGCAACATCACCCTTAGGCATTTCCACCTTGCCAGTCGCTGTATCATAAATAATATGTGACATTTCATTCGTGGTCATTACAAGCTCACCGTTAATGAACAGCGAGAAGCCGGACGGAATGTCTTGATAAGGCAATTTTTTGTCCCCGGTATATACCTTAGGGTCCTGCCAGACGATCGACAGATCCGCATCATGATACCGCACATTGTCTACCGCAAAATGGTCATATTCGACATTGATCGGCCACAGCTCGATCTTGTCGTCCGTTCTCGGCTGAAGACCTGCCATATCCTCCAGTACGGTGTAATTCATCATGCCCAGCGTATCGTGGTGAATCCAAGCCCGCACCATTTTGCCGCTCGGGTTCGGAGGATTATCCTTTGTCCACGGCGTTCCGAAGAAATAGTCCTCCAGCCAGAAGAATTCATTGGAATCAAGGTGATCCGTATTGCCCGTCTCCACCGTATGCAGCCATGCACCCCAGTCGAACAACGTCTTGTAAGTATCACTGTTAATATTGTCCACAGGGTAATGGCGCAAGGAAGCACGGACAGTATTAATGTAGTTGCCGAAGTTGCACCAGGCGAACTGGTCGGTGCCGAAGGCATCCGTCTTGCCATTCTTGAAATCCTCCACCCGTTTCATAATGCTGTTCTGATCCGCTGTGAAGAACGGAAAGATCGGATAATATTCAGGATCAGCGTAATCTGTCAGCTGGGTCAAATATTTAGCCTGAAAGCCCTCCTGTCCTTCTGTCGGCACAACGCCGAAGTTGAAGACAAACATGTTGTTGTCGCGCCACGGGTTGAACACATCCTCTTTACCGACAACCTTTTTATGCAAAAAGCTGCCTTCGCCGTTTGTATCCGCTTTGCCGTCTCCGTCAAAATCCTTACCGTCAAACCACATATCGTTCAAAATTGTACTCTGAATCTTCCCGGCAGTTTCATTCATCCGGGTCTCATTCGCCGTATCCCCCAGCTGTTTATACATTTGTGCTGTGGCCACTGCATTGCCATAAGTAGTCGCAGAGCCGTCCAGGCGGGCATTGTTGCCGTTGCCGTTCCAGTGCATGGAGACGGTGTCACCGTCATTTCCAGTCATCGGGCCGTGGTTATAATAGACGAGATTCGGATCATTGCCCTTGAAATGAGCCAGTGTGCCGGTCACGTCATTGGCTGAGAAATCAGCGAATTTCTTCAGGATTTCCGAACCGCCACCATAGATTTTGTACGCTTCCCAGCCTACCTGCGAGCTGTTCTGCATCATATCCCAGGTCCAGATGTTGGGCCGTCCGGGGTTGTTCTTGTAATTCTTATTCTCGGAATATTCGCCCTGCGCCAGCCAGGTCCCATAGGCATAGGACGGATCGCGGAGCCATTTCAGATCCTGCAGCGCCCACGGCACACTGACTGTGATACCGTTGTTGTAGCCAAGCACACCCTCCATATTCATCGGGAACTGCCAGTCATTGCCGGGAATGTTGGCATCCAGGATATTAAAGCGGTTACACCACCAACGGTAATAGAGCACTTTTTTCACATTTTCATCAGGGACATCAATATATGGGATATTATCCGCCCACCACTCGTTGTACTCCTTCACCTGGGTGGAAAAGGCCTCATTGTTGCCGGCCGCAGACTTGAACTCCTCATACTGCGTCTTGGAGCCGGGAATTTCATCCGCGAGCCAGCCCATAACCACCTTCTGGTCAAGCGTCCCGCCCGCAGGAACGGTAATCTCTCTGACCAGCTCATTCCCGGCAGGAGTAAGTCCGGTTCCGCTAAGATGAACATCCACATATGACATCGCTTTCACAACTTTTTGGCCGGACTTCCCGATCATCAGCGGAGCCGCTACCCGGTCACCGATCAACTCATCCCCTTCTGCCCTGGATACAAACGGAGATTTGACCTTCAGTGTCAACTGGATGTCGCTTGCCGTGGGATTCTTGAATTCCAGCAGTGTTACTGCACTGTTATCATTCGTAATAAATTTGCGCTGGTTAATCTCCAGTTCCCCGCTACGGTAGGTTTGGTTCTCGTGGCTGGGATAATTTTTCCGGGCAGACTGATCCTCCGTAACCTCTCCCGTCGAAAGAGAGAGCGTATACATAACATCCTGGTTCAACGTATCCGCGTAGTACACACTCCCGGCAAAACCCAGCTTCGAGTTGTCCTGTGTCTTCATGTACAGGGCGCTGCCCCGGCTGAACAATGTATTGGCGCTGGCATCATCATTCCCATTATCATCAGGAATCACGCCTTCGTTCACGAGCAATGAATCCAGCCAGGGCAGATCGGCGTTATCTTGCTTAAAGGCATCAAAGTCAAAATCCTCAATCGTCTGCATCATTTCCCCGACGGTAGCTTTGCTGAAATCAATTCCTTCCGGGGTAGTGATGTTACCCACTTTCCACTCCGGTTTCCCGTAATCGGTTCCTACACCCTTATGATCGAAATCTGTCGTATAATTCGCCGATGCCGGGACGATCCCGCCATTTAGGACTACGGCAGCGCAAAGCGCTGCCACACAAGCCTTCCCTGACCGCTTAGTCTTTCTCATAACTTGTTGTCTCCTCCTTTTTATCCCTTGATTCCTGTCAACGCAATACCTTCCACAAAATATTTGTTGCCAATCAGGAAGAACACCAGGCAGGGAGCCGTAACGATCAGAGCGAGCGCCATAACCTGTTCATAGTTCGGAATGCGCATTCCGTTCACAATATACAAACCCATTGGCAGTGTGTAATCCGCTTCTGTCTTCAAATAAATCATCGTATAGAAAAATTCATTCCAGCAGTTGATGAAGCTGAACAGGGCCACAACAATCATGGCCGGACGAATGAGCGGCAGCATGATGCGGGAGTAAATGCGGAAATAACCCGCACCATCAATCTTAGCCGCTTCACTGAGTTCAAGCGGAATGGTCGTGAAAAATTGCCGGAGCAAAAAGACAAAGTATGCATTGCCGCCTGCGCAGAAAAATGCGGGAATAATAAGTGCTGGCTTGCCGGCCAGTCCCAGGGAGGTATACAGGGAATATTGCGGCAGCAGGGTTACAGCGCTTGGCAGCATCATGGTGCTGATTACGAGCACGAACCACATCCCGCGCAGCGGGAACCGCAGCTTGGCAAAAGCATAACCCGCGAAACTCGTGGTCAGCACTGTTCCGATTACATAAGGCACCACAATTGAGACGGAGTTCCAGAGCTGCCGCAGAAACTGGATGCGCTCAAGCCCCAGCCGGAAATTATCAAAGCCCGGCTCACTGGGGATAAATACTGGCGGGCGCGCCAGAATCTCTGAATGGTTAACGAATGCGCCGCGCAGCAGCCAATAAAGCGGAAAAGCGAATACCAAAGCGAGCAGGCAGGAGAGTAGGATGAGTATGACGTTCACCGCTTTTGTTTTGTTCTTTGCTCTCTTAAGACTTGAATATTTTACAGTCGCAGATACAGCCATTATCTCACCCTCTTTCTTTTGCCCATCGAATCATCCTTCTTGAGCGCGCCCTGGAAATAGAACAAAATAACCGTAATGACCAATGTGATCAGGAAGACGACCCAAGCCTCGGCAGACGCCAGCCCGCGCATCCCCACCTGCACAAAGGAATGATCATAAATCATAACGTTGATGAAATAAGTCATCCGGTCCGGTGCACCGTTTCTGGACAACACCACACTTTGGGTGTAAATCTGGATAGAGGTCATCATGCACATAATCAATTGGAAAAAGAGTACTGGCTTGATCGTCGGGTAGGTGACCTTCTGGAACTTGTGCCAGGCATTGCCCCCGTCCATCTCGATCGCCTCCAGCAGTTCACCGGGAACATCCTGCAAGGTAGCAATGAAGACAACAATCGTGCCCCCGCATGTCCACAAGCTCATAATAAACAACGTCTCGAAGATCCGCACAGGGTCTGTCAGGAAGTCTAAAGGTGCTATGCCCAGCTGCAGCAGCAGCCAGTTGACCAAACCGCCCTTGGCCTGATTCTGCAGCAGCATCTGCCAGACAATCGTGGTCGCCAGCATCGGAATGACCGAGGGCAGGAAGAAGACCGCCCGCAGCATATTTCTGCCTAGAAACTTGCGGTTCAGCAAGAGCGCGACCAGCAGACAGAAGGCAATAACAAGCGCTACGTTGATAAAAGCGTAAATCAGGGTGACCGTGATCGATTTTTTGAACTCGGAGCTTGGATTGCTGAAAATATATCTGAAGTTGTCCAGCCCGATCCATTCCATCACCTGCCCGCCGCTCATCACCGTGATTTTGTGAAAGCTGTAGAACAAGCTGGCCAACATCGGATACAGGGTCAGTACCAAAAAGCCGATAATCGCGGGTGCTGCAAATAAATATCCGGCGACCGCTTCCTTGGTGGCGCCTTTGGCAGGCTTTTTAACATAGTTGGTTGCCGTACCGGTCTTGCTCTCTGGATTCATAGCCATAGCCCTCTCTTTGAAAATAAGCTTTAATTACGAAACTTTTCCGCTTTCCCACAGTTTCTTAATCGTTGGCATAATCTCATCGTAGATGTCCTTGACGCTCTTCTGACCGGTCAGCGCCTTGTCGATGGATTTCTCGTATTCCGTATTCATCTTAAGGTAGGCCGGAACATAATAAGCAGGCCACTGTGCAATGGAATCCTTGGTTGTGGAATAACTGAGTATCGTTTCTTTGGCACTTGCCGGAAGATCGGCAGTCCATTTCTCAATGAGGGCAGGGTCGGTGTACCAGTCGGCTTGGTTAGGCAGCCATGCTCCGCTCTTGAGCAGGTCCAGGGCATTCTCCGGGTTAACCATGTAAGCGTAGAATTTCTTGGCTTCCTCAATATGCTTGGACGTATTGTAAACTACCAGTGGAGCGCCTGCGTTCATCGTTACGGCTTGTTCCATCTTTGGCAACACGCCGACACCGATATCATCATTGCCTTTGATGTTAGCCAAATCCCACGAGCCGCTGACCGCCATCGCATAGCCGCCGCTCAGCGCATCAATAACCGAACCGGCGCCGGTAGTCCATGAATAATTGAAGGGCGAGGCTACCTTGTCCTTGTTGATAAGATCGGCCAGCTTCTGGATACCCTCAACCGATTTGGGCGAATCCCACAGAAATTCCTTGCCGTCCGGAGATACAATACCGCCTCCGTTCGCATTGGCTGCCCAGAAATGATGGAACTCACGTCCCGCGGTAAACCCGATTCCGTAATTCTCTGTCAATGAAGCGTTGAACCCCTCATCTGCGGCCGTTTTGCCTTTGGTATCCGTGGTCAGCTTCTTGGCATTGCTCACAAAGGTGTCCCAATCCCAGGCATCCTCAACCTTGGATGGCGGATAGGCGATGCCCGCAGCATCGAATTTCGCTTTACTGTAGTACAGCAGCTCCAGTTGGTTGGAGAGGCCGACACCGATAACTTTCTGCTCCGGAGAATGGATTGTAATCGCTGCCAATTTCTCCGGTATCGAACCATCGGCAAGCAGGTCACTAATATCCTCGAGAATGCCCATTTCATTGTATTTTTGAATATCCCCCTCACCCATGTAGCTGATATCCGGCAGTTGATCGGAGGCTAGGCGGGTCTGAATGAAAGTATCAAAGGTTCCGTCCGCCGGCAGCACTTGCGCATTGATCTTAACTCCAGTGTCTGCTGTATATTTCTCTGCAGCCTCTTCCACCAGCTTCTTCTGCGCGTCATCGCCCCAATACAACAGTTCAAGCGTAATATCCTTGCCGGACGTGCCTCCCTTATCATTCGCGGCTTTTTCTGTGGCTTTGGCGGCAGAGTTACCCGTGTTTTCCTCTCCATTCCCCGAACAGCCGGCCAGCGAAGCGAAGACCATTGTTAATGCCAGTGATAGAACCAGAGTGCGTTTACCAAACTTCATGTTTGTTGCCTCCCTTTTCTTTTAAATCTATATAAAATGAACTTGTGAGTTTTTCATTTAGGTATCCTGTGCAACTGCGGAGAAGACTTGGACTTCCCCTTCGCTGCTCCTTTACCTAATGGCGATTTTCCAAGTTCACCTATATTTATTTCGATTATACTAAGTTAAACGTTTAATCTAAAAGCTTCGCGGGTTTTGTCCTTTAAGCAGCTTGTCCCATTCTGCCGCTTCTTCCGGCGATTATGGACAAGCGCTGAAGACGCCGCCCTGAAGTCTTACTTGGCGCTGCAGCCGGCCTTGCCCGGAGCGGAATCCCACCTTGTCTTCAAGCAGCAGGTATCTGGAAGGGTACGCTGCATAGCTCGTAATTGTCCAGCCGTCCGCCTCTTCGGTAACATAACCGTTAACACAACGCAGCTTGCCGCTGCTGTCTCTATAGAGGTAGGCGGTTGTCCCAAAACCCAATAAGTAGGCAACCAGCTCTTCACCCATGTCCCAATCATCTCCGGATACAGTGGAGAACAGCGAGGCGAATAACGGATCACTGCTTGCTACAAATACCGACTGTCCGAACCTGTTCCTCGATAACTCCGGCATATTCAGATTCGGTGCAGCCACACTGTAAGTTGAGGCCGCCTCTCCCGGCTGCAAGCGGCGCGGAGTGGAGCGCACATTCCAGTCATAACAATTGAACACGGCCATTGTAGAACGGTAAGCCGCCTCCAAATATTCGGGATTGCCCAAATGCTCATAGGCAACCCGCGCCGAGCCGGACACCAATCCCCCCCATAAGGAATGGATCATGGAAGAGAGGGCTTCCCACCAGCGGTCCGGGTTCTGGACCCTGTAGTCATTACTGAACCCGATGTTCGCCAGAATCAGCTGTCCGTAGCGTTCCGCTTCGTCCAGATTCCCAAGATGGCACAGCGTTTCACAGGTAGGTCCGAACCCTGCGTTATCATAGAAGTGCTCTGTAATTGCCCCGCCGTATTGCTGTACTTCTGTCTGCAGATTCCGGCCGAACCGCTCCCATAGCTGCTGCAATTGCCCCTGCCATTCCGCAAGTCCCTCCTCCTCAAGTGCCTGCAGCAAATCCTGAATATATAGGGTGAAAATGCCGTTCAGCCCCGCCTCGTCTTTCTCGCGCTGCCTGGAATGGCAGTCCGGGTTCAGACGCAGGCATATCACTTCGGCAGCCCACTCCAGATAAAGCTGTGGCGGATGCAGCCTCAGCAGCGCAGCATCCATTCTCGACAGCAGGTAGAAAACATGCGCAATATAATCCAGATCATAAATCCGGTAGAAGCCTCCATACAAGGGGCGCGGCCGAGTAAAATCGCCCTCCTCGAACCAATGGAGCTTCATATCCAGCACTGCAGCAGCCTCGGCCTTCTCAACCTGCTCCGGCACTGCAGCCGACATGCTGTTCTTCATCAGCAGGAAGGTCAGCTTGCCAAGCGATTCTCCCTGATGGGACAAGGGACGGAACGCGTAGGGGCGTTCCACTCCATCTGCGCTTCCATAGCTATGGGCTACCAGCCATTCCGCCCGTTTCTCCAGCATAATGTCGATCGGCTCCAGCACGTTCCACACCAGGATGTCGCTGCGTCCGTCTTCAAGCACCAGCTCCAGCTTATGCTCACCGGGCGCCGGACGAAGCAGCGTAAGTGTGTACCTGCCACTCTCTCCTTTTACCGGAATCGCCTGATCTGTAATGTCTTCGCGGCGGATCTCCTCCGTTCCCGGTGGAGCGCTGAATAGGCGTATTTCACGTATAGACTGTTCCTGTCTTATCCCAACCTCAGCTTGAAAGATTCCGCCCTGTGTCAGCACAGGCGTATAGCTCCAGTGCGGGTGGCCAAACGCGGCTCCCTGGCGGTAGAAATCATCCTGATCCTGGCAAGGGAGAAATACATACTCCCAGCTGGAGGTCTGCCCGGGATCCAGATCCAGTGCATGGTAAGCGTTACCATAGATCCAATCTGCAGCTGCTGAGGCGGGCATTGAAGCTCCATCCTCCACCAGCGACAGCCGATGATACAGCAAGCCGTCCAAGGAAGGTGATACCTGCTCAAGAAAGCGGTTACTATAACGGCAATAGGAGCCTGCCGTGACTGTTCTGCCCCCAGTCTGATAAATACCCAAGTGCGGCGCCTCATTGCTGCGCCTGATAGCGGCAAACTTGGTGAAGTCTCCGCCCAAATGAGTGAACACTGCACACGATTCACGCATATTGCGCAGCACATTCTCATCCCTGAACATGATATAGGCCAGCGAGAACCATACATGCAGCCCGTTAATCCGTACAGCTTGTTCGGAGCGGTTGGACAATTCGATGCTCCACCTGAAGCGCTCCTCCTCCAGTGTGTATACGAAGCGGATCGTTACCGGAAAAGCATCAAATTCAACAGCAGCGCGATGCTCTCCCTCCTGGATCACCCTCGGCTTAAGATCCACACTGCGTATGATCTTCCCATTCAATTCGAGCGTCCATTCCCCGAACAGCTTATCCTCGTCTTCGTATCCTGCCTGTTGCAGATAAGCGGGATTAACCACCCAGTTCATTGCGGCGGGATCTTCCTGCATCACCAGGGACTGCATGGCTCCCCGGGAGCTAAGCTCCATTCTGTATTTTGCATTGCTGAGAAACGTCATCGCCATCACCTCTTTCACGTCCTGCCTTATAATCTAAACGTTTAGATAAATGAAAAAATATGATGTGAGACATCGGCTTTATCTCACATCGTTTACAGCAGCTACAGAGTCACGCTCGATTAACCGGCATTCCGGCATAATCAGGGGCGCCGACTCGTTCCCATTGATCACATTGTACAAGCTCTCTATGGCCTGATATCCCATCTCGTGCAGCGGAAGTTCCATCGTCGTAATCCGCGGGCGCAGATAATCGCTGAATTCCCGGTTATCGAAGCCAATCACCGACAAGTCCTCCGGAACCTTAACGCCTCTTTCGTCGGCTGCCTGCAATACCCCTACCACCATAACATCATTCATGGAGAGGATAGCCGTCGGCGGCTCCGGCAGAGATAACAGCTCGCCGGTCAGGCGATATCCGGATTCCCGCTCCCAGTCCCCCATCTTGATCAATAAAGGATCAAAGGGCAGTTCAAAGTCGGTAATCGCCCGATAATAACCGTTCAGCCGCTGTCTGGACGGAATGGAATCCATCAGCCCGCTAATGACCGCGATTCTGCTATGACCCTTCGCGACCAGATGGGACATGGCCTCATAAGAAGCCTGTTCATCGTTATAATGTATGGAAATGTCGTCCCGTGTATAACCATAGGTATATACAATAGGTTTGTCGTCTGCATCAATTAGTCCGGTTAGGTCACGGGTATGTACACCGATATAGATAATCCCGTCCACCTGCTTGCTGAGCAGCTCGGACACGGCATTGGAGGCGTACTTCCGGTATGCTTCTATATCAGCAAAATTACGGCCGATACGTTTATTTAGACGAAGATTGACCAGCAAAATATGCAGATCATGCCGATCGCCAAAATCATTAATACCATCAATAATCTCGGGTGCATTAAACACCGTCACATCCTCTGCGATAACACCGATCGTATTCGTACGGTTGAGCTTGAGGCTCTTGGCAATATCGTTGGGTTTGTAATTCAGCTCCTCAATGGCTTCAACGACTCGCTGACGCGTTTCTGGACGGACATTGCGGGTACCATTAAGCACATAGGAGACTGTAGCAATCGAAACATTGGCTTTAGCGGCGATATGCTTAATGCTGGTTTTGCTCATTGTAATTCTCCTATTCTATGCCGCAAACGTTTTGTTAAACGTTTAGATTGTTGAATGACACCTAAAATATACCATACGAAACTTGATGAATCAAGGGGTTTTATTGGTTAAGAAGGAATAACCGTAATATTTCTCCGCATTACTCATGCTTGTCCAAATATCCGGACTTTCCCCGCCTATGTACCAGTAGGCCACTCCCGCTAAATTTTTAGTAACAGCAAAATGATATTTGGCAATTAACGAGCGCCCGTCCTCAATCCAAATCAAGTGTTGCATGGCATTGTCCGTATAGCCGGCAACGTATTGAGCTAATGATTCATTCCATAGCGGTCTCATTGAATAGGTGCTGATTCTCTGATTTTGCTCAGTGAACGTAATGAATTCGGAGGATGAAACTGTTCCATTTTGCTTCAACATCCAGTCCCGGTTATAGAATGGCAGTGCCAATATAACCTTGTCATTTGATACGACCTTTAGCAAGGTTTCGACTGCGTTTATGATATAGGGAAGCGAAGCATTGGAGCCTGGATTGACACTTCCACCGTAATGCTCATCGTAGCCCATCATTACTACATAATCCACTTGTTCCCCAAGCGCAGCGTAGTCGAATGCCTCTGTCCAATCCGTACCAAGATCAGGCGACACATCTATAGACAACGTAGCATTAACGCCATGCAATCTCTCTGCTAATAAAGCAATAAAATCTGTAAAATATTTCCGATCCGCTGCCTTTACATTCTCAAAATCTATATTTAGCCCATCAATGTCATATTTACTTACCATCGCTGCTAATTGGGTTATTGCAGTATTTCTTGCTGTTATGCTAGATAACATTAGATGAGTAGCTTCTTGATCGGACCGGTTACCGACCATCGCCCAAATTTCTTTGTCCTTCGTCTTTGCCCACGAAACAAGCGAAATTTCCGTTGAATCCGTTACCATCCCACTTCTCCCTACAAAGTACCACCGTGGAGATAAGATGTTCACATTCGATTTCAGAATAGTACTCTTATAGTCTGCGGTTGTTTGTCCATACTGCCAGCCGATTACAATATGTTTATGCGGCTCACTCTCAAGCTCTGTGGCCCAGCTTTTATTTTGCAGCACCCGATAAATAAGTACAGTTGCTTCCTGCCTGGTAATTGCATCCGTTGGACGAAAATATCCTTTTTCATCGCCGTTCATTAACCCTAGCTTACTAACGGCAGCAACAGAATCCCTAGCCCAAGCAGCAATACAATTACTATCCTTATATGCTGTCAGATTAGCGGATTTGCCGTTCGTTTGTTGCAATGCACCAGCCATCCAAACAGCTGCCTCTTGTCTTGTAACAGCTCTTTTAGGTGCAAAAGTAGTCTCCGAGGTTCCACTTGCCAGGTTCAGCTGAACAGCCGCCTGAATCGGACCGTAATACCATTCACTCTTTACTACATCTGTAAAATCCGTTACTGGACTAGCCACTGGGTCAAGCTTTAGCAAACGTTCCAGCACAGTAATAAACTCTGCTCTGGTCATAAACTTGGCTGGTGAAAAACTCGTCAACGAGGTTCCTGTAATAAGCTTTTTATTATATAAATCTATGATCTCTTTTTGGGCATAGCTTGTGTTTATATCATCAAAAGGCAGCCGCCCATCGGCCAATATATGCTGACAAAACATGCTTGTTGAGCAAATGACAGCGGCTGCCGCTATTATGAATCTACCTAATATGGCCTTCACGAGATTCCTCCTATGACATCAATTTTAGAATTGTATCAAAGATAGAATCTTTATTCATTGATGAAATACTGGTAAATCACAGCAAAAAACAGCCAGTCGCCGGAAATTTCCAGACACTAGCTGTTTAGGTTGAGAGATGTAAATACAAGTTACAAATTCCAAATGCGGTACACAATAACTGCCGCTTCAGCGCGGGTGAGCGTATCGTCCGGTGCAAGCTTGCCGTCTTTGCCGCTCACAATTCCGAATTTCACCAGAGCCGCCAGGCTTTCTCTGGCATAATCAGCAATCCGGTCTGCATCCGAATAGGTTTCCAAAGTTGCGCTGCCAATGGCCTTTTTGCCGGCTGCCGCCAGTGCACGGTAAGCGATCACCATCATATCCTGGCGGGAAAGCTCACTGTTTGGCTTGAACATGTTGCCTTCATAGCCAGTGACGATGCCTAGTTGCTTCGCAATGGCAAGTTCATTTCTATAATCAGCGTCTTTCTGGACATCGCTGAAGGCAGCACTATCCTGATCTGTACCCTTCAATTCAAGGGCTCGCACAAGAAGCGCGGTGAAGTCCGCTCTATTCATGGCTGTCTCCGGGGAGAAGCTGGTCTTTGAGGTTCCTTTGACGATATCCCGGGCAGCCATGGCAGCAACAGCCTGCTTTGCCCAAGACAGGTTCTCCATATCCTCAAAGCTCATAGGGTTATACGCTGCCGCGTAGGTGCCAAAATAAGTCGTTTGGAACACAAGTGCTCCGCTTGCGGCGTCATAGCGGCCGTTCGGGATAGCTATCATGCTGCCATTGGCTGCACGGTACCAAACGACGAGCGAATCCGTGTGGCCCAGCTCTTCCACTGCCGGCTTGTAAGGAACGGTTACCTTTACAGGCGCATTCGGGTTGTTCCATGTCACTGCCTGGCCGCCAGCTATGACGTTCAGCTCCATTACCGGACGATTGCCAATCCTATCACGGGCTGCCGTATTCAAATTGTCCATTGAGGCCTGATTTACACGGATGGACACGGTGTCAGTATTTACTGCAGCACTGGACAGCATATTGCTCGGAACCTCGATGGCCGCTAAGTCTGTTTTTATCAAAAGCACATAGTTTTCCTGGCTCTTCAAGCTTTGAGTCGGAAGCTGCACTTCATACGAGGATACGTTTGCTTGCTTCGGCACTTCGACTATGATCTGTTTCCGTCCATTTGCTGCCGGAGCGGCTTGCTCAAGCGCTTTTTTCAGGTGGTCGCCCGAAATCGCCGCCTTCGCCACTGCGCCTTCGGTCTTTACTTCCGGTTTGATCGCCACCACACCGTCTTTGCTCTCAACGGTTCCGGTCTGCGGAGTTGATCCGTTGCTACTGTTACTGTTGTTATTGTTGCTGTTGCCGCCCTCGTTCGATTGGCCAGGTTTACCCGTAAGCGCAAGCACACCGTAAACGGAGGTGTCCTGATATCCATTGCCGGTTGTATCATTCCATGCGGCAACACTTTGCCGGGCCCCGTCTTTGGCGTCATTGATCTGTACGTCGAAACCGATCTTTTTGTCGTTGCTTGCTGAGATTTTTTTAAACGGAATCTTCACTTCTACTGTGTAGTTGGTTCCGGCAACCTTGGTTGATGATTCGAATCCGCCAGCGATCCCAGCCGGATTGAAGGAAGTCGCGTTGTCAAAATTGACTCTGAACTGTCCGTCATCGTCTTGATAGAACGTCGTTTTCCCATTGTTTTCATCCAGGAAGATTTCGACGGAATCCTGTTCCCATACGTTCTTACTGCTCTTGTCCAGCTGCGCGTCGCTGACCTGAATCAAAACATACAGATTTTGATCATCCCAGAGGGTTTTGGCCACTCCGGTCGCGCCCTGCCACGCCATCTGGTACCGATTCACCGGCAACTCCGCCGCCTTGCTCCAGACAGCATCAACCGTCCCGTCAACTACAGGTGAAGCATAAACCGCGGTGGATTGGTTTGCGCCGGTAGAATCAGGTTTATGCTCCTCCATAAATTTACCGGGGTTGATAACCCCGTAGTAAGCCGGCTTGGCCTGCAGGTTCTTATCGAATAATAACGGATTAGCAGAAGCTCTCCAGCTCGTATGGTCGTCCAAGCCCCAGAAGGTAACGCGCTCTATATTTGCGGCGTGAGTTTTGAAGAGCTCCATCAATTGCGCGTATAAATAGCCCTGGGCATTCGCAAGCTTCTCGGAAAGCTGATTGTTGCTTCCAGCCTGAATATCAAGCTCGGTGATGCTTACTTCTACGCCTAAGGAAATAAACTTCTCCAGCGACAGCTTTACGTTTTCGGGATTGGTGTTGATACTGTAGTGCCCCTGCATGCCGATGCCGTCGATGAGGCGTTTTCCCGGATGTGTAAGCGCATACCTATCATTGATGGCTTTGACCATATTATAAATGGCTGCCGCTTTATTCTGGTTATCTTCGTTGTAATCGTTGTAGTAAAGCTTGATATTCCAATCTGGATGTTGGTCCAGCACTTCTCTTGCCGCCAGGAAGGCCTGCTCCACATAATCTGCGCCAATGGAACTCTTCCAAGGGGATTCACGCAGCGAGGTTTCCCAATCTGCCGGATTACCCGGATTATCGCTCATCGCTTCGTTCACGACATCCCAAGAGATCACCTTGTCACCGAAATGTTCCACGACCGTTTTAATATGAGTCTGCAGATTTGCGAGCGCTTCGTCCCGCCCCAAGGGAAGGCTATTACCTTCCGCATCCTTTGTCGTATTCATCCACACGGGGGATTGCTGATGCCATACCAGCACATGCCCATGCATCAACATCCCTTCAGCCCGTACCTTAGCAACCATGGAATCCGCAGCGTCGAAGGTAAAATTGCCCTTCGCCGGCTGCAGCGCATCCGGTTTCATCGCGTTTCCTGCGGTAGCGACATTGTGATGCATTTTAAGCAGCTCCAGCCGCACGCCTTCCAGATCCTCGGCTGTTATCGCGTTGCCGATCAAAAAATCATTTTGATAGGCAGTCTTTACAGGAATCAGGTCCTTTTGTATGGCGATTGGACCTGTGCTTGTTTTCTCAAAATGGATGTCGTCGATATAGAAAGATGCTGCTGCGTTATTTGCGCTCTCGACATAGATGGTTAAATATTCGCCGCCCACACTGTTATAACGGTAGCTTCCCTCAAATTTAACCCAACCGTCGCTGGCACTGATTGTTTTTGGGGAAAGAGCTACATAATTTGCACTGCTTCCATTCCCGGTCTGCGTGGACAGCTGCAGCTGCGAGCTTGCGGGTTCAATCAGCTTGACCCATGCCGAAATGTTATATTCGCTGCCCTGGTCCACATACTTCTCCACACGCAAGGACGGCCCATGCCACGTAGCTGTTCTGGCCTCTACTTTCAAGGCATAGGAACCACCCTCGGTATGATTCTCTGTATCTGTAAGAGTCAGCTTCTCAGTCCCGGCTCTGCCTCCAAAACCGCCGGTAGTCTGATCCTCAAAGGTGATGGCAGTGAACGGTAAAGCCGGTTCTCTGGGCGGCTCTTCTCCACCGTCCGAAGCGATTTTCTCGGTGATAAGGAGGTCTCCGATATAGAAAGAAACCTCGGCTCCTGCTTTGTTGGAGTTCATGCGCAAGGCCTGATCTTTGCTTGTATCGACGGTAAATTCCTTAGTCAGGGTGACGGCTTTGCCCGCTTCAAAACTCACTTCCGCATAATTTCCATAGCTGTTCACAGTTTGAAGTGCAGCATTGGCGCCGCTGGGCAGATCCACATTTACATCCACATAAACAATTGAAGTCACCGTGTAGGTTTTTCCGTTTTCCAGGCCGAGGGCACTGAATTTGAAATCAGCCGCGTCCCAGTTGTTTACTCTGTTGCTTACGTATAATGCCGCTCCGTCTGCATTGCCTGCAAAAGACTTGCCGGTGACAGCCGTCAGGCTGGCACCACCCGATTGAACAGCTTTGCCTGCACCGGCCGCAAAGGTTTCGTGATA
Source organism: Paenibacillus sp. FSL M7-1046 (assembly GCF_038007405.1). NCBI lineage: Bacteria > Bacillati > Bacillota > Bacilli > Caryophanales > Paenibacillaceae > Paenibacillus > Paenibacillus sp. FSL M7-1046. The sequence continues at coordinate 274,040 of NZ_JBBOXB010000001.1, forward strand.
AACCGTTTTCGTGACTTCCAGTTTCGGTGTTGCAGCTTGCGCAACCGGAGCAAGACAGCCTAACGGAATAAGCAGACTCGCTGCCAGTACTAACGAGAAGACCTGTTTAATCATTTTACTCATGCGTTGCACTCCTCTGTATGAATTTGGGTTAGACAAGTTAAGCGCTTACAACTATGGAAAGCCGCCCCCCTTTCTCACCCCAAATCGTAGCATAATGCAAAAAGTGCGTCTTACTCTAAATTAAAGATTGTACCGTACTTTTTATATAACATTTGAATTGCGCTTAATCCGCAACTTACCTAAGAACTTGCACAACAAATCAACAAATTGATTGGCTTATAATAATCATAAGAACAATTGAGCGATACTATGGAGGTTATTATGAACTGGAAATCGGCGATTGAACAAACGTTGGCCACCACCCGTCTTAACATCAAGCGCTTCGGAGACCAATTTCCCATCGTAAGCCTTGGGGACGGCAAATATCATTTAACTGACCATACCAGCTGGACGGAAGGATTCTGGTCCGGGATATTATGGCTGAGCTACGAATACAGCAAGGACCCGGAGATTCATGCTGCAGCCATCAAAAGTGTGGACTCACTCAAAAAACGCTTGGAGGCTGAACAGGGACTCGATCATCATGACATCGGCTTTTTATATTCGTTGTCCGCGAAGGCCCGCTGGATTGTCGATAAGGATGAAGATTCCCGTCTGCTGGCGCTGCAGGCTGCCGATATTCTGATGAAACGCTGGCGGTCTGCCCCGCAGTTGTTTCAAGCCTGGGGGCCGGAAGGTGATAGTGCCAACGGGGGCCGGATTATCATTGACTGCCTGATGAATCTCCCCCTGCTCTATTGGGCTACTGAACAGACCGGGGACCGCAGCTATGCCGACTGCGCCAGCATTCAGGCTGAGAAAAGCCGCCGGTTCCTGGTGAGGGGAGATGACTCTTCCTACCATACTTTTTATTTTGATCAGGTAACGGGAAATTCTATCCGCGGAGGAACTGAACAGGGTTATCAAGACGGTTCCACTTGGACGCGGGGACAGGCATGGGGTGTGTATGGCTTTGCCTTAGCTTACCGCCATCTCAAAGAACCTTATTTCCTGGATACCTCTAAACGGCTTGCCCGTTATTTTCTGGAGCAGCTCCCGGAGGATCATGTTGCGTACTGGGATTTCGATGCTCCGCAAGAGCAGGACACACCCCGCGACAGCTCGGCTTCTGCTATCTTTGTATGCGGTATCCTTGAGCTGCTTGAACACTTGCCGGAAGATGATCCGGATCGGGCATTCCTTGACGAAGCAGTCCACAAATCTATAGATTCTCTGGTGAACCGCTATTTCACTGCCGGCAGTCAGACTGAGGAGGGTTTTCTGAGGCATGGTTCCTATTCCGTCAGGGGAAATTCGTCTCCCGATGATTTCATGATCTGGGGCGACTATTTTTTCCTGGAAGCGCTGATGCGGCTGGAGCAAGGAATACCGGGATATTGGTACGAACGTTAATGTGAATTTGGGCAACGGTATAAGATGAATCAACCTTACAACCGTATATGTAATCGCAAACCGGCAGGCCCCCCCATCGGAGCTCTGCCGGTTTGATGTGCTATATGGATTGCTGACGCTTTTATTAAACTATTTTATTTTTCATCGCCTGCTATTTATACTGTAAGTAAAAATGGTTGCAAGGGAGCGTTTCATGAACAGGAACGATCGTACGCCCAAAGGGCTTGAACCCGGTCTATTGATGTACAAGTATAAATATGAAGATGATGAATCCCATTGGTTTCACGCGCACAGGGGAATTGAAATATTGTACATATATAACGGTCATGGAGAAATCATGGTGGAGAATCAGACCTACCCCATTCAGGATCATACGCTGGTTTGGTTCCAGCCCTATCAGTTGCACAAAGTGATGGTTCCTCCGGCCCCCAACCGTTCTTATATTCGGACCAATCTGACCTTTGACCCCAGTTTTCTGGAGCATTATCTTACCGCTTTTCCTTTCCTGGAGAAGTTTTTCCGGAACATGTGGAAGGGTACTCTGCAGAGGCCGGTTTTCTACGCCATGAATAATACTCCGATTCTGGATTTGCTGGAGGAATTACATCATTCCGTAAATGATTCTGCCGCAAACAAAGAAGAAGATACCGGATTCCTGATGCTTCAGCTGATGCGTTTGCTTCAAAAACAAGTGTCCGGTGTCCAAACCGAAGACAATCCTATCCAGTCGCGTGGAGGCTCACATATCGAACGGATTACCGACTGGCTGGACGAACATTACAAGCAGCCCTTCAGCCTCGAAACGCTGGCTGCCAGTTTGCATCTGTCGCCTTACCACATTTCACATTTGTTCAAGCAATATGCCGGCATCACACTGTCCGAATACTTGATTCAGCGGCGTGTAAGAGAGGCTTGCATACTCTTAGCCAATACCGGTAAATCCATTCAGGAGATTGCTGTGGAGGTCGGTGATCTTTCCCCGTCATATTTCAGCCAGATGTTTAAAAAGATCAAGGGAATTTCACCGGACCAATATAGAAAAAGCATCCGCTGAATCCCTGCCATGGGCTGGATCACACAATCTCATAATAATCACAAAAAATCGCCCCTTGGTAAAATGGAAGTAATAAGCAACCATTTCAAAAAGGGGCGATTTTCGCCTGCTCTAGCTGATTCGGACACCAGAGCCGTTATTTGCAGATATTCGGCACATTTCCGGTGCTTGCGGGCACCAGTGACGTTATAATCACTTTTCACACGCTGTTTGCTGCTCTCCGGCGAAATAACGTCTTTCCAGTCCGCGACGCTGCACGCCATGCCTCTTTTCCACAAATAACAGCTCCTCAGACCTCAGCGCTAATACAATGCCCAGATTGGAACCGAAAAGATCAACCACAGCGGCATCCCCCTGCTGCTAGAGAAGACCAGCGGCTGCTACAGAATAACTTCAACCTTGACGGACGAGCGTCCAGGGTACGGCGGCAGGACGTTGCCCTCCACCCGTTCTCCGTCAACGGTGATTTGTTTGACGCCTTTGCAGACCTTGCTTACGTTCGTAACGGTGATGTCATAGACACAGCCTCTGAAGCGCCGCTTCACCGTAAAACCTTCCCAATCTGCGGGAATGCAGGGGTCGATGGACAAGCCGTTCATCACCGGCTTCACCCCCAGAATATACTGGGTGGCGGCGACATACATCCATGCAGCCGTTCCGGTTAGCCAGGACACGTTGGCGAGGCCGAACTTGTCAGACTCCGGCCCGAACAGGTTGGAGGCATAGACGTAGGGCTCTGCTTTGTACCGCCATAAGCCCGCCTTGTCCATGGCCACATTCGGCAGCAGCTGGCGGTAATATTTGTAGGCCAAATCTCCCCGGCCCAGCATACATTCAGCTATAATAGCCCAAGTGTTGGCGTGGCAGAATACTGCTCCGTTCTCCCCCGTCCCTTTGTTGTAATTGGTCAAAGGGTCGGCAGGATCGGGAAAGCTGGTGATGGAAGGATGAATTTTTTTGATGCCGAGCTCCGTGTCCAGCATGTCGCGGACGCTGTCCATCGCCCGCAGCCCCTTATCCTCGTCCGCCATGCCGGACAATGTGGCCCAGGTCTGGGCATTGAGCCAGATTTTGGCTTCGTCGTGTTCGTCGCTGCCGAGGAACCGGCCGTCGTCCATAATGGCCCGCCGGAACCATTGCCCGTCCCAGCCGATGCTGTTGACCCGTTTACGCTGCGCCTCATACATGGCTTCATACTGAGCGGTATGCTCCGGATGGCCGGCGGCGGCCGCAAGATCAATCATGCGCAGCAGCACCGTTCCAAGCTGCATCGCCGTCCAGATACTCTCGCCCCGCCCCTCGCGGCATACACGGAACAACTGGTCGTTCCAGTCCGAGCGTAGCATCAGCGGGAAGCCGTTAGGCCCCAGCTTCGACGCCGTAAAATCAATCGCTGCCTTCAAATGCTCATATACCGTGCCTTCGCTGCCGTCATAATAAGGCAGTTTGGCTTCCAGAAAAGCGGCATCTCCGGTTTCTGCAAGCAGATCCCATGCGGCAAGTGCGGTCCACAAATGGTCGTCGGAATGGATACTCGTTACCGGCTCCCAGCCTTCGTTCGGAAAGAAATAATGGTTAACATGGCCGTCCTTGTATTGTTGGCCAAGCAAAAGCCGCAGCTTGTCAAAGGCAAGCTCTGTGTCGAAGGGCACAACCGCCAAAATATCCTGCGAGGTGTCCCGGTAGCCCACTCCGCGGAACGTGCCGGTGGCGTAAAAGGAAATGTTGCGTGAAAACAGAAAGTTACGGTGCGCCTGGTACGGATTCCAGATGTTGATCATCCGCTCGGCGTCCTTGTCCGGCAGCCGGCTCTCCCACGCTCCCAGATAGCTCGCCCAATTTTCTTTCAGCGCCAGGAAGGAGGATTCTACAAATCCGGCTTCCCGGGAGTGGGCTACGGCCCGTTCAACTTCCTGCTCATCCGCTGCGGTGCCGAGAAATACATTGATGGTGCGGCTCTCGCCCGGCTGCAGCGTAAGATTGAACTGCAGCGCACCACAGGGGTCCCCGCCCATCAGCGTTGATCCGGTGCAGCCGCCGTTCTCAATCGCCGCCGGGTTGGATTCGCTGCGGTAACAGCCGATAAATTCCTCGCGGTCGCCGTCATAGCCAGAAAGTGGCGTATCCGAAGCCAGATAGACCAGCGGCGTCTCTTCCGGTTTGGGCTGGTTTTCGACCCCGTACCGGTACACCAGCGTTTCCGCTGGATGATATTGCACCGAAACCTGATGTTTGTTGTAGCATTGCCACTGCAGCTCGCGCATAAATTCCATCATGCCGAACTCGGCGTAGGCGTAAACCTTCAGTTCTTTCGCTGCACTGCCCTGGTTGGACAAGGTCAGATTCCAGATCAGCGAGTTCTCGTATGGCCCGACAAAATACACCGTCCTGGCGGCGATATCCGCCCGCTTCGCCTCAAAGCGGGTATAACCCATGCCGTGGGCGCTTTTCCACTCCTCAGGTTTGTCCAAGGCGGGCTCGCTGGTCGGGCACCAGTACCCGCCTGTTTTTGCATCCTGCACATAGATGTAAGGACCCGAACGGTCCATCGGCAGGTGAAAGAAACGGTAGCGCGTGATCCGCCAGATCTGGGGCGACTTGTAAAAGGCCACACCGCCCCCCGCATGCGACAGCATTGTGTGGAAGGTACCGTTCGACAGGTAGTTCATCCACGGCGTAGGCATATCATGCCGTTTAAATTCAACTTCCTTCTCCTCGTCGCTGAAGGTATAGTAATCCTTCGGCTCCGCGCGGTTTGTGCGTAATCCGCTTGACGGCAAGCCGCCCGCGGCCTCCTTATGTTCCTGCTGCCCGGATGGTTCAGCATGCTTGAAGTGTTCCGCTTTCACTGAGCTTCAGCTCCTTTAAGATGAAATTAGTTTGTTTATTTCGGTTCGACCTCGTCCAGGGTCAGACGGTATTCCAGGTCCTTCATATAGGTACCGTCGGCGTTCAGAAAGGTCAAACCGAAGGTCAGGTCACCACCTGTTCCATGCAGTATCGCGATCAGCCGGTTGAGGCCGCCCCGCAGGGTAAGCTCCTGCTCAGGCTCCGCCACCAGCACGCCGTTCAAATAAATCTCATAAGGCACAGCCGTATTGACGCGCAGGCGTCCGCGGCGAAGTTGTCCGGGCACCTGCACAAAGAAGCTCAGAAACCAAGGATCAAGCCCCGCATCCGCAATACGCAGTGACCCGTCGCCGGAACGCCGCTCTTTCTTCTGCATCCAGCCATAAAGGCCTTCGCCCAGATTATTCAAAGAAAACTCCGGATCGGTGTAGTAAGCCTTCATCGCCCGGTAATCGACATGGGGCGGACAAGGCAGCGCCATCGCCACTTCCATGGCCCACTCGCCGTCACCCTTCACGCTATCCAGTAAACCGTCATCAAAGGACGCGCCCAGATTGGCGAGCAGGCGGGTATACAGGCGCAGCGCCTTGTCACTCCCGGGGTCCGTCAGCAGCTGCGAGCAGAATACGGAACCCGCCCCTGTCTTCACTTCGGCAAGGAATGTTCCAGCAGGACGTGTGTTTCTGCGGTTTAGCTCCACCAGTGCCAGACGGCTGTATTCTGCCGTGTAGCCATGCACGAAATAGTCCTTCCATGGCGTGCCTTCGACACTGGTACAAAGAGCACAAGCGTCCGGCAGCTCCAGGCTGTTGAGGGCCAGCGCGCGGTTCATGACCTCGCGCGGCGACAGAAACACCTTGTCGAAGCCGAACAGGTCGACCGGGCTGAAGCCGCGCACAGCGGCGCGGGCGTAGTCCGCCGCCAAGTGATACGTCTCGTGCGGCACCACACGCACGGGGCGGCCCAGCAGGCGGGCAAGCTCCGCCTGCTGACTGTCCTCCGCCGGCAGGAGAAGCACCTGTCCGCCGGCTTCGGCATGACGCCGGAGCGCCTCGGCTGCCCCCGGCGCCTCAAGCATGCAGGCTTCGGCCACGATCAGGCCGAAGTCCTGCCCGTCCCCGGGCGCCGCTTCACCCGGCGCGTTGGCCACTGCCGGCGCTGTCGTATCCAGCGCCGTATACCGCAGCCGCAGCTTATCGAGGAACGCTGCGGCTTTCCCGCCGGGGCGCAGCAGCGCGGCCACCGGCCGGGCCTCAGCCCCGGCGTTGTCCCCGGCGCGCCCGGCGTAGGCCAGCAGGTTGCGCAGCAGCAGGCAGGCCTGCGGCACGCGGCCAATGTTCGCCATCAGCTCCAGCTGATTGGCCAGGAACAGGCCCTCCCCGCTGCGGTATTCCAGCAGCGGCGACCACAGATCACCGCCGTCGCCAAAATCGCCAGCACTGCATTCCAGCAGCAGCGTGAAATCACCTGCGGCCGGCTTCTCGAAGGCGGCATGGACAATCGGCAGCGGACCCTCTTCGCGCAGTTCCTCATGCCAGAACATCAGATCCTCGTCGCCAAGCCCCTCAAGCACGGGATGCTGGTAATTGCCCGCATGGGCGCGGAGGAAGGGCCGGCGTGAGAGCGGCAGCCTGCCCAGCGAAAGCTGGGTCTGCTCCAGCAGCAGCAGCTTGCCGCCCCGCGCGACAAACGCCTTCAGCAGCGCCTCCAGTCCGCCATCCAGATCCTCGGCCTTGCTGCCGATAACGAGCAAATGATCAGCTGCAAGCCCGACCAGTCCAGAACGGTCTACCTTTTCGCAGCCCGGAACAAGCCGGCGGATGTGTTCGTAATCCTCATCCGCTCCCCAATACACGGTCTGACGCTGTACGTTCACGGGTTGGTTCAGCAGGCTTGCGGACATGATCCTGTATTCTAAGCGCAGCTCATGCACCCGCCGCTCACCGTGAAACAGCACCGCCGTCAACACCACCTGCTCTCCGGCGGCGGCGCGGAACGGCACCCACTCCACCCCGACGACCTTATGCTCGGCGGGACTTTGGCGGAATCCAAAGCTTTGCTCATGGACGATGCTTTTCCCCTGCAAGACAACGAATTCCACCCGGACGTCCTGTGTAGAGAACGTGTCGTTGTATACGTCGAAGCTGCGGCTGACCGGCGCATCGTCATAGAAGCAGCGGTTGTACTCGGCGGCGATAATCGTAGCCGGCTTAAAGGCCTCAGCCATAATGCCAAAGGCTGGATTAGGCGTGTACAGCGGATAATCCTCCGGCAGCAGGCCGTTGTTCATTGAAAGCGAATAGGCCGGAATAAACTTTGGCTTCACGCCGGACATCCCCGGCTCGGAGGATGGCAGGACAATGTTCTGCTCCGGCATCGCCCGCATGAAATAATGGGCGAAATTGAAGGTGGAAATACCGGACACGCCCTGCCGTCTTGCATACTCCACAAACAGCCGCTCCTTCTGCGCCAGCCCCGCTGTGCTTTCGTCCGTACCGCGGTAGGCCTGCAGTCCAACATACATGCTGCTGTTTTGCGGGCATATATACCACCAGCCGCCATGTTCCCCGAAGGTCAGCGGAACTGTCCTGTCCCACTGGCCGATCGTGCCGTCGATGTTGTAATGGCGGCTTTCCACCTCCGTATGCACTTTGGGCAGCAGCCTGTTGTCTCCTTCGGCGATGATCGGACGGGTAGGATCAAGCTCGCGGATTGCAGCCATAAAGCCGGGCATATGCAGTTTGAAGCCGTCCCGTCCGTCCACCCAGCGCATTTCGTTCTGCAGACTCCAGAGAATGACAGACGGATGGTTTTTGTCGCGCTGCACAAGCCGCCGCACATGCTGCCGGCAGTTCTCCACAAAAGCGGGATGGTCTGCCAGCATGGATTTGCTCGAGCCATAAATCGCCGTCTCATCGACGATCAGCATGCCTTCTTCATCGGCAATCCGCACATAATCGGCCGGATACGGCTCGGCATGCAGCCGGATGCTGTTGACACCCACTGAGCGGCATATGCGGTACCAGTTGCGGATGTACGCTTCCGTCTGCTGCGCCCCGCCCTGAAAATGCCAGGAATCGCCGCGCAGATTGACCGGAATGCCGTTCAGTATAAACTGCGGGCCTTCGCACCAGATTTCGCGGAAGCCGAAATCTTCCACACGCCGGTCGATGATCTCCTCTCCATGCAACAGTTCCAGCACCGCACTGTATAGAAACGGCTCATCCGGGCTCCACAGTCTGGCACCGCTCCAGTCCATATTGAATGAGGCACAGTACACTGCCCCGGCCACTTCGTTTTCACATAGCCTGAGCGTCTCCACAGCGGCGCCATCGACTGGATGGGCCATGCATTCAGCAGACAGGACCGGTGCAGATTCCAGATCAACTCCGTAACATTCCGGTCTGTCTGGCCGCATGCCGGTATCGGCTTGCTCCGCTCCTGCCCCTTCAGATCCTGCGCTAGCCCTATCTGAAAACCCCAGCGCTTTCCGGCCCTCCTCAGACTGCCGCAGCACGCCTTTCTCCCGAATGCTCAGCTTTACGCGCAGCGGGCTGCGGGCCGCATCTCCCGCTGCGGAGGCAACAGCATTCACCTCTATCCGCCCTTCCCGAACGGAAGTACGAATAGTTACATTCTCCAGCGACAGTGCCGGATAACCTTCCAGATATACATCCTGCCAAAGTCCACGGCAAATCCTTCCGTACCAGGAACCCAAAAGCCCGGTTATTTTTTGCATGCCGTTTGGAAGCACCACCCTGTCGAATCCGCCGCAAACGACATGCAGATGATGCTCCCGCCCCTGCACCACCAGGGAAGTAATGTCGAGTCTCAGCGGCAAGTAGCCGTCTTCCCAAACACCAATCTCCTGCCGGTCCAAATAAATGACGGCCTTCTGCATAATGCCGTCCAGCCGCAGCACGATCCGTTGACCGGCCATGCTCTCTGGAACCCGAAAGCTTCGATGCAGCACTCCCGCTTCCGCGGCATCCCATTCCTCCGGATAACCGTACAGCTCGAACGGGGCGTAGTCATACTCCTGGAATTTGCCGAATCGTTTGCCTTCCGGGAGCGGATAAGTCCGCCTCCAGCTGGAAGGAACCTGGATCTTGCGGGCTTCATAAACTATTTTTTCCGGCAGCCTGCGGCATTGCGGCTGATCATACAGGGGCATGAAATCCCATTCCCCGTTTAGACATAGCAAATTACGCATCTCTTATTCCCAACTTTCCGGTGAAGGAGCGCACCTCAAGCACTAGATCGAGCTTCCGCCAAATATCCTGGCCGGCAGGGGTCCCTTCCCATTTGATAAAATGCGGCTCCATAATTTCGGCCCAGTTGTCCGGAGTAAGTGCCGTTTTCAGCCTTCCTTCATAAGGGGCAGGCTCCCGCGTGGCCGGCTGCTCCGCATAAAAAAACAGCACATTCTCATGAAGCCCGATAATTCCGTATTTATCTCCGTCACCCGGCCGTTCTTCCTGATATTGATAGTGGTAATAAACATAGCTGGCGGCTTCTTCCGGCTTCAGCAGTGCAAGCCGTCCGTAGGGCTCGCCAGCAGCGTTTGAGCGCTCCCAATGCTGCGCTGAAACAGGCTGCTGATAATGAAAAATATCAACCAGCGGGGCCCAGCGGCGACCCTGTTCCCCTCCCGGCCAAACTGCCAGCCGTTCTGAGGCTTCGGGCAGCAAACTTTCCGGCGGAACCGCCTCTTCCAGGCATTCATAATAAAGAAACAGCTGGTGGCTGCAGGCAAACAGGCTCAGATTGACCACATTGAGATGTTCCATCGCTTCGGCGAGCGAAGATGAGACCTCTTGGCTTCGAAAAAAAGAAGCAGGTTCCTTGCCCCTGAGCCCCTCGGCCCTGTATAAACAGCGCTTCATGCCGAACCTCCCTTTCGCTTGTTTTCCCTATCATGTTACCGCATACAATTCTTCTTCGCCTTGACGATCGGGACCTTATTTAGCATGATAGCGACATGAGATCTCAAGACCGCCTGAAACCGCAACTGCGGTGAGGAAATAGGCGTAAGAAGGTTCTTCGAAATCCAGCTCGGCATGGCAAAGGCCCGCCAAAAAGGAACACTCCCTTTTGCGGGCCCGGTTAAATCATAAATTGAAATGAATAGGTGTGGAAACAACTCCGAACAGCTCCGACAGCAGCGTCCGCGCTATCACGCGGTGACCTGATGCGTCCGGATGGATACCGTCACCATAGCTATAACTGGCATCAAGCCTCCGCTCATACCGGATATGCTCCAGCAGCGGAGTGCGCAGGTCGATCACGCCATCGGCGGGACAACCGCCGAAGAGCAGCCAGTCCGCATAACGCTCCAGCACGCGGTCATAATCCCTGTAGGGCGCCAGATAACTGAAATCAGGCGCCCCTTCAGGCAAGAGCTGGCCATTCATTGAAGCGGCGTCGAACGGCGGCGGGGTCATGAGCACCGCTTTAGCCCCGGCTTCACGGATCTGTGCGCTCAGCTGACGCATTCCCGCCTGATAGGCCGCAAACCGTTCGTCCGAGTAGGGATGGTAAATTCCGTCATTCATGCCGTAGCAGGCTACAACTACACCGGGAGCGGCAGCAGCGAGTTCTTCCGCCAGCCGGTCGTGGATACAGGGCCTTGGAAATGGATGCCTCGCTTCGCTCAGGCCTGATACCGTCTCACTGGGGATACCGCGTGCTACCAGTTCCACCGCCTGATCCGGGCGGTGCTTCCGCAGCCATTCCTCTACATAACTAATATATCGGCCATCCGCCGTAATGCTGTCCCCGAGAAACAGAATTACCGGCTTCACCGGATCATTTGTGATAGGACCGGCAAATAAATGCAACATTGTTCTCCCTCCTGACAATAACGCAGGTCTTGGCTTAGCCGAAGTCCGGCGATAGGCCCGCAACCTTAATGGTAACGCTGCCTGCCCATTTTTGCCTTGACGATCCCGACCTTCTTTAGCATAATATGGCCATGACAACAAAACTTTTTGCGCGGGACATCGGACTTGAGCCCGGCTTTACCTTCAGGATCCAGAAATGCCCGCTGACCCATGATTACTACGTCCATAGCCATGATTTCTCCGAGCTGGTCGTCATTCTGTCGGGAAGCGCCGTGCATATTATCGAAGGGAGAGAGTATCCGGTTACCGCCGGACAGGTTTTTCTGATCCACAGCAACGTTTCCCATGGTTATAAGAATGTCGATGGCATCGAATACGTTAACGTCATGTTCCAGCCCGAACAACTGCTGCAGCTGCCCGAGCTCAGGCTGCTGCCGGGCTTTCAGGCGCTGTTCTATATTGAGCCTTTCTACCGCAAGGAAATGTATTTCAAGGGCATGCTCACCCTTGACGCCGGGCAGCTGCGGGAAGCGACGCGGCTGCTTGATGTGATCCTCGAAGAGCATGACCGGCAGCCGGAAGGATACCGGCTGATGATCCGCACCTATTTTACCGCTCTGGTGGGCAAGCTTTCACGCTATTATCAGAACAGCCTCGGAAGCGAGGACAACAAGGCGCTGCGGATCGGCGAGACCGTGACCTATATCGAGGAGCATTTTCTGCAGCCCATTTCCCTGCAATCCATGGCGGATATGGCCTATTTGTCCACCCGCCAGTTTCTGAGAGTCTTTACCCGCAACTACCAGACCACCCCCATGGATTACGTCATCCGCAAGCGGCTGGACTATTCCTGCACGCTGCTGCGCAGCCCCGGCCTCACCATTTCCCAGGTGGCTATGGACAGCGGATTCCATGACCAGAACTATTACTCCCGCCAGTTCCGCAAAGCATTCAACTGCACGCCAAGTGAATACCGCGAGAAAATGCGGGATTCCTAACGTCATCTGCAGTCACTCCTTATCCTCATCCCTGCCGGCGGCCATTCCCTCATCCCTCTGACGCAGCCGCCGCCGGTACGCCCCGGGCGTCACGCCAAATCTCGCACTAAACAGCCGCGTCATGTAGTTGGGATCGCGGATGCCCACCCGTTCGGCAACTTCGGGTATGCCGAGCACTGTACCACCCAGCAATTTTTTGGCTTCTTCCAGGCGCAGACGCAGCACATACTGCAGCGGTGTTGTGCCGATATGCTGTTTCATGCACCTCGTAATATAATCCGCCTGGAAATGCAGCTCCTCCTCGAGTCCGGCAAGATCAAACGGCTGTCTCCAATGACTATCCAGATAGGCTGCGGCTGCCCGGGCCAGCCGGACCGCAGGCTCCGGCGCGGAAGTCCGGGCGCATTCCGCCTGCAGCGCGGCCAACAGCTCTGCCAGCAGCAAATGGAGCCGGACTGCGTTCTCTGCGTTTAACCGGTTGTGGATCTCGTTCATCCCACGCAAAATCGGCTCCAGTGCTTCTACATCGACTGCAGCAAATTTGGGCATATACAAACGCTGCTGCGCAGAAGGCTCAACATCCTCTACCGTCCCTTTGGCGAGCAGCGATGACCAGGGAATATCCTCCCGCCGGATATGCGCTGTCGGACATCCATGAATGAAATGCACCCAATAAATTTCCGTATCCTCCCCGCAGGGCCGATGCCCGGCATGCGGCAGCCCTGCCTCCAGCACCAGCAGCTTTCCCGGACCCACGGCATATTCCTTATCTTGTTCTGTCATATACAGCGTTCCCCGCTTCACCAGCAGCAGATCGTACACACCGAAGGTGCGGGCGAAATGCCGGTCACCCGGCGACCAGACGGCATGTCCTACTGTCACAAATTGCGGCAGCGGCGGGATGGCGAATTCCAGACACAGCACAGTATTCCTCTCCTGTCATAAGTCGATTTTGTGCTATTCAAAGTCTATATTATCACTGGTTACTCCGGCAGAAAAGAGGTACATTGACTGGGAATCCGCTTTTCATCCAACCATATAAGGGGCTGTTTATCCATGCGTTTTCGTCAGGTACACCTCGACTTCCATACTTCCGAAGCCATTGCCGGCATCGGAAGCGAGTTCTCCAAATCCCAGTTTCAGTCCATGCTGCGGGCCGGGCGTGTCGATTCCATCACCGTTTTCTCCAAATGCCATCATGGCTGGGCCTATCATCCCAGTGAAGCCAATGAAATGCATCCGCATCTCAGCTTCGACCTGCTCGGCGAAATGATCGCGGCTGCCCATGAAATCGGGGTCCTCACACCGGTTTATTTATCAGCTGGTCTCGACGAAAAGCTGGCACGGCGCCATCCCGAATGGCTGATCCGCGACGCGGAGGACCGGACGCGCTGGGTGAAGGACTTCATGACACCGGGGTATCACGAGTTTTGCTTCAACACGCCTTTTCTGGACATCTTGCTGGCGCAAATCCATGAAGTGGTCTCCCGTTATGACGCGGACGGCATCTTTCTCGATATCGTGGGCATCCGCAAATGCCGCTGCCAGTACTGCGTAGCTGCGTTGCGCGCGGACGGCCAAGACCCGCGCGACGAATCTGCCGTCGCCGCCTTGGGCGAACGGACTTACCTGAACTATGCGCGCCGCGTACGGGAGACCATAGACGCCGTGAAGCCCGGTCTTCCGGTCTTTCACAACAGCGGCCATCAGCGGCGGGGCCGCCGTGACCTCGCCCGTGTCAACAGCCATCTGGAGCTGGAGTCGCTCCCGACCGGAGGCTGGGGTTATGATCACTTCCCGCTGTCGGCACGCTACGCCCAGACGCTGGGTATGGAATTTCTCGGCATGACCGGCAAATTCCATACCTCCTGGGGCGAATTTGGCGGATACAAGCATCCGAACGCACTGCGGTTTGAGGCAGCGCTCAGTCTTGCCCATGGCGCCAGATGTTCGATCGGTGATCAGCTTCATCCCACGGGCCTAATGGATGAGGCGACCTATGCCCTGATCGGCGCTGCCTATGCGGAGGTGGAGTCGAAGGAGCTATGGTGCACCGGGACAGAGTCTGTCGCGGACATTGCTGTCCTATCCCTCGAAGCGGCGCGTGAGGCCTGTCCGGACGGGCAGGAGCTGAAGGGACGGCGCAATCTGGCCGATGCCGGTGTGGTGCGCATGCTGACCGAAGGCCATTATCTGTTCGACATCGTGGATACATTAAGCGATTTTGGCGCTTACAAAGTGCTGATTCTGCCGGACGAAGTGCCGGTATGGCCGGAACTAGCCAGCGCTATAGCGGAATTCACAGCAGGAGGCGGCAAAGTGCTCGCCACCGGGCGTTCGGGCCTGAACGCAGCAGGTGATGCTTTTGTCCTGGATTTGGGTCTGAACTGGAAAGGAACTAATCCGTACCAGCCGGCTTATTTCCGCCCGGACTTCACTCCCGGCGCCTTGCTGCCCGCCTCCTATGTGATGTACGGCGAAGGCCAGCTTGTGGAATTAAACGGCGGACAACCGCTGGGCTGTCTGGAGAACCCGTATTTCAACCGTGATGTCTTCACTTTTTGTTCACATCAGCATACGCCCAGCGCCAAGGAAGATAATGGGCCGGGCATGGTCGAAAGTGAAAACGGCATCTATATCGCCTGGGATGTGTTCAGCGATTACGCGGATGGCGGGCATCTCATCCTGAAGGAGATGGTACTCCATGCGCTATCCCGGCTTCTGCCGGAGCCTGCTCTGCGCACCCGGTTGCCGGCCCGTGGGATAACGACCCTGCAATACCAGCCGGCGGAACGGCGCTATGTCAACCATCTGCTCTATGCCGCCCCCGTGCTGAAGGGACGTATAGAAGTCATCGAAGATATCGTGCCGCTGCGGGACGTTTCCGTCAGCCTGCGCCTCCCGTCTCCCGCTCCTGTCCAGCGGGTCTATCTGGCCCCGTCGATGACAGAGCTGCCGTTTACGGTGGGCCATGGCGGTGAAATCGGCTACACGGTTCCTTATCTGGAGAATCACCAGATGGTAGTGCTAGAACTGGCGTAAGTAGAATTACCGGCCGGGAGGCTGGGTTAGCGGGAACAAGTCAGTGTTATCCTTCGGGACCCAAACGGTGAAACCTTTGATCATACAAGGGTTTCACCGTTTTGTGTTTTTTTTCAAATTCCGAACTGATATTTCTTAAGCCCTATAGACATAGTATAATGGGCATTATGTTTTTATCATTTACGGAAGTGGTGCCTAACCTAATGTTTCGATATATGATTGCAAACTTCGCGTTATTGACCGCGTTTCTCTTTCTCATCAACCTGCTGTTCCGCCATTCCTTAAACAAAGTATCCCATCCCCTGCTGTTCAAAGTGCTGATTGGAGTGCTGCACGGAGTGTGCGCCCTTCTTCTGCTGCTGTTTAGTTTCAAGGTTAACCCCTCTACCTTCATCGACTTCCGGCATATTATTGTGATCTGCTCCGCTTTCTATGGTGGCTTGCCGGCTTCTCTACTGACTGCTCTGTTTGTTATCATTGGCAGACTTACTTTTTTTGGATCGCTTTCCCCTACAGCTGTCGCTGCAAGTGTCAACATGCTATTATTGGGCATCGGCAGCGGTTTAATTATGCAGTATATTGACCAATATTGGCGGCGCTGGCTCCTTTCCCTGCTGCTTAGCGCAACGCTCATTTCCTTTATGTCGCTACTAATGGGCCCTACCATGGATACACTTACTTATTTAGCTCTCATTTGTTCCGGAGGGCTGTTTTCGGCTAAGCTGATTGCGTTTTTTTCTTACTCTAATCAGCTTGCGCAAGAGCTGGAGAACAGTGAGCGAAGATATCGCTCCCTGCATATGCTTCAAGAAGCCATTTTCCAGTCCTCTGTAGGCACGGTAATCACTGTTTTTGATCCTAAAGGGAGAATTACACATATTAACAAGGCCGCGGAAACAATGCTTGGCTATCAACCAAAAGATTTAATCGGCCGGGAAACGCCCCTTATTTTTCATGACCCTGAGGAAGTGGCTGCCTATGCCGAGGAACTGTCCATCATGAAGAGCAAGCCGTTCAAGGAATTGGACGTGTTCTTTTATTGCGCGATGGAAGAACCCCCGGAGGGCCGCGAATGGTCGTATATTCGAAAAGACGGCTCCCGCCTAACCATATCGCTTATCGTGTCCCCGCTTTGGCTGGACGGAGAAATAAGCGGATTCATTGGCACGGCCACAGACATTACAGAGAGAAAAAAGGTGGAGAATACGCTGCAGCAGTTGTCCTTAATGGATGGGCTTACGGAAATAGCCAACCGGCGCAATTTTGATGAAACGCTGATAAGAGAATGGAAAAGGGCTAAACGGAACGGCAGTCAGAACGGATTGTCTCTTATTATGTTTGACATCGATTATTTCAAAGCCTACAACGATTCTTATGGGCATCAGGCTGGAGATGATTGCTTGCGCAAAGTAACGGCCATTGCCAAAGGAACCGCCGGTCGTCCATCAGATACGTTGGCCCGTTACGGCGGCGAAGAATTCGCCATTATCCTGCCGGATACAAACGCCGCGGGAGCGTTGAGGCTGGCGGAAAAACTTCGCTTTGCTGTTGAGAATGAACGGATTCCCCATGTTGGCTCGAAGATTAGTGATATCGTCACCATCAGCATAGGCGTGTCCACTTACGTCCCCAATGCCGCCATTCTTCCGGAGCAGCTAATTGCGGAGGCGGATCAAGCGCTCTACTATTCCAAAGCGAATGGCCGCAACAGCGTGAAGGATTATCATGCGATAATTGATCTAAACCCCAAAGAACAACAATTGAGTTAAAATCGAGGTCAAAGCGTTGAAAACGCAGAAAATACCTTTATGGCGAGGCTTCCGAAATAATACAGTTTTACAGATTTTAAAAAGGCTGTCGGGACGTTCTCGACAGCCTTAACAGGTACATCTAAATCAGCTTATGCGCAAACCACTTCTTGCCCCGGAAGCGCCATAGAAAAACACCCCCGCGAACAGCCCACTCGCAGTTCATCGCCAGCCAGACTCCCATGACGCCATAGCCCAGCACGATCCCGAGGATATAGCCAAATACCACCCGAAACAGCCACATTGTCAGCATCGAGGTGATTGAGGTGAAGCGGGAATCTCCCGCTGCCCGCAGCGCAGACGGCAAAATAAAGCTGACGGCCCACAGCGGAACCTGGGCAATGGAATTCACCAGCAGCACCACAAACAGATCGTCAATGATCTCGGGAGGCGGAGAAAAGATCGACACCAGCGGGTGGAACAGCGGCATCAGGATCAAGGCGATCAATGCCAATGAAGCGGACCCGATCCAGAGGAAGGACTTGATGAACTTTCTGGCATCGGAGACATTCCCCCGCCCGATACATTGGCCGACTACCGTTACAATGGTTAGCGACAGCGCACTGGCTGGAATTTGAAACACCATGGCCAGCGAGCCGGCGATCGCATTGGTCGCAATGGCATAAGTACCAAGGCTGACAATAAACACCTGGGTCAGCAGTTTGCCCCCGTTGAAGAACATCTGCTCCGCTGCGAACGGCACGCCGATGAACATGATTTTCCGCAGCATGGTCAGCGGAATATGGAACAGGTCGCGAAAACGCACACGCAGGGCCGTATCCACCTTGAACAGATACACCAAGGCACAGATCATCCCCGTGTACCGTGCGATATTTACCGCAAGCGTCATCCCCAGCACGCCCATGTGCAGCAGATTAATGAAGACTACGTTCAGGATAACATACAGCAGGTTCATGATGAGCGACAGCATCAGAGAAGCCCGTGTCCTGCCCACTCCCCGCAGAGCTCCGCATACCGCCTGCACCACCGCGATGCCCAGATAAGAGATACTGCTGCCGATCAGATAGATCCGGGCATTGTCCAGCACGTCGGGCGAGGCGGTTCCGAACAGAAGGTTCAATATGGGAGTATGTAAGCCCATCATCAGAAGCCCGATTCCCAAGGCGATCAGCGACACCGAGGTGACCGAACCGGCCGTAGCCTGAGACACCATCTTGTCATTTCCGCTGCCTTTATACTGTGCGACTACCACCGTCCCCCCGGTTGCAACCGCTACAAATACATTGATCAGAAAAATATTCAGCGAGTCCACCATATTCACCGCACTGACCGCCGCCATCCCGGACGAGCTGATCATTGCGGTATTTACCAGATTAAGCCCGATGATGAAGGCCTGGTCAATCAGGATGGGAATAAATAAAGCTATAATTTGCCTATAATCCATACCTTCGCCGGAAAGATATTTCTCCAGCAATTTTTTCTTCGAAAGTCTAGCGCGAAGCTGCATAAACATATCACATCATTTTCTATATAATGGAAAAAACTCTTCATTCGAAGAGCTTTTCTACAAAATATCCCCATTGAATTATGGGCACTTTACATTCAGTTTACTATAAATGCCATCTTAAGTCTTCAATGTTTTCCCCAGCACGCACAAAAATAACCCGCAGGCCTATGCCAACGGGTTGATTATTTATGATCTTGCACAAATGTTACTGAGCCTGAATCAGCTCCGATTCCTCTGCCCCGGTAATGACGGAAACGATGCTCTTCCGCAGCTCTTCTGCATTAGATGCCTGGTACGGATCAGCATTAAAAATAATAGCATCTGCAAGATATCCGCTGGAAATCCGCCCCAGCTCATTGCCGCTTCCCAGAATCTCAGCAGCAGTTAGTGTGGCAGCCTGCCACACTTCCGCCCGGGTCATGCCGTAATCCATCAGCGTATCCAGCTCTTGAAGGTTGTACCCGTGAAGTGCAGGCGTAGCATAATCCGTACCGAATCCTATGCGGACCCCCTCCCTCTTGGCATAACCAATCGCTTTGGAGTGGGCTTCGGCAGCGCGGGCGGCCCGGTCACAAATAACCGGGTTCAGCGCCAGAACGCCTTTCGGATCTGCGGCAATGCTATAAATGGAGGTCGTAGGCACAAAAGCTGTTCCGGACTCAGCAAGTCTGCCGGCCTGATCCCCGGTCAGGAACATCCCGTGCTCTATGGATTCCACACCTGCAGCGATAGACCAGTCTACCGTTACCCCGCCCCAGGTATGCACCAGGACTTTTTTATGATGAGCATGCGCATGGCGGACAATGAAAGAGAATTCTTCCTCTGAAAAAATCGGCTCCAGCACTTTTTCAGTAGGTGCACCAAGGCCGCCTGTTGCCATAATCTTAATCCAGCCTGCTCCTGTATCAAAAATCTCGGCCAGCCGCCCCTCCAGAACCTTAAGTCCGCGGGCATCCGCCGCTCCAAGCATAGCGCTGCTGGTTTGCACCCTTAGCGGCTGCTTATAGCGCTGAACGAGATGCCGTACGGTGCTCGGCAGAATCCCGCCCGCATCACGCGCCGTTGTTACACCGGTCCGCAAAGTGGCTTCGAAGGCCGCAGCCTGCATGACTTCGAGCTCATGGCTGCCGCGTTTCAATTGATCCTCATGGTTAAAGTCCGTCCAAGCCAGATGCGTATGAAGATCAATAACCCCCGGACTGATCCATAAATCTTGGCCTGGATGAGCGGACTGATCCTTAGGCGGCTCCGTTTCAGCTATAGAGGAGAACCGGCCGTCCTTAATGTTAATATCAAAACGTTTTCCTTCGATGCCTGCTATAAAAATATGATTGAAGGCTAACGCCTCAGGATGTTTATTGATCATGTTCATTCCCCCAAAGCAGGCGGATTGCCTTGAGCGCAGGATCAGGGTCCTGATTCAGCAGCCCGGCGAGCGTCGTAATGGCTTCTTCCACGCTTTGACGGGAAGCATTTGTTCCGAAATGATTAATCCGCAGAAGCTGGCCGAAAAGCTCTCCGTCACCGGGAGCTACGATACCGATAGGCTGATTAATACGCAAGCCCGGTTCCCCGGAAATCCGCACCGTCGTAGTCAGCGTAGAATAGTGTTGGCTATCCTTCTGCCAAGGCTCCAGACCCAAGGCCTTGATACCGGCAATGGCCGAGGCCGCAGCCGATTCATGGCGCTTGATGACCTGTTCCAAGCCTTCTTCCTCAATGGCTGTCAATGCCGAGATCAAAGCTCTTGCCTCCAGCGTTGGAATGTTGGGAGGAACACGTAACGGTGTTGTCCCCTTCTGTGAGGGTTTAAGATCCAGTAAGGACAGAATGGAATTGCGCGGAGCATTGCTATTAGATTCGAGGAATTCCCAGCCGCGCGGTGAGATGCTTACGGCGCTGACGCCGTTAGGCCCGGCCAAAGCTTTCTGCGCGCCTATAGCTGCAAAATCAACGCCCCACTCATCCACCGGCAGGGCTTCTCCCCCGACCGCCGAAACGGAGTCTGTCACCGTAACGAGGTTAGCGGCGCGTGCGAGCTTAATTATTTCTTTGGCCGGATTCGATCCGCCTGTCACCACTTCTGCCTGAACAAAGGAAAGCGCACATGGTTTAAACCGTTCAATCGCCGCAGCGACTTCCTGAACAGTAACTACTTCATCAAAGGGGACCTTTACTTCAACAACCGTTGCCCCGCCGCGTTCAAGCCATTGTCCAAACAAACTTCCATAGGGGCCTGTCACTATATTTAGAATCGTACGGCCAGGCGCAGATATCCCCGCCGCTACCGCCTCGATCCCCAGAATTGCCTCTCCGGGAATGATGACCGGGGGATGACCGGTAGACAAAAGCCGGGAGAGCAAGCTTGTAAGTGTGTCAAATTCAGACAATGACAGCGGTATAAATCCTTTATGTTCTCGGCTCATATAAACCTCCTGATGTGATCGACTTCGGCATTTTCGGAACGGCGGATAAGAGCTCACGGCTGTATTCCGTTTCAGGGCGGGCGAAGAATTGATCCTTCGGACTGATCTCAACCAGCTTTCCATGCCGCATGACTGCTACCGTATCGCTGATTGCATGGATAACCCCCAAATCATGGGAGATGAACAGCATGGTAAGATTAAGCTCATCTTTGAGCGTGTTAAACAGTTCGAGCACACTCCGCTGTACAGATACATCCAAGGCGCTGGTCGGTTCATCCGCAATCAGAAGACTCGGCTCAACGCTTAATGCGCGGGCAATCGCGATCCGCTGGCGCTGACCGCCGGAGAATTCGTGAGGATACCGGTCCAATGCCTTGGCTTCCAGCTGAACACGGCTCAACAGCTCTTTACACCGCTGCTCGACCTCCGTGCGGCCGACAATTTTATGAAACAGAAGCGCTTCGGACAGAATCTGCCTGATGGAATGCTTGGGATTCAGCGAAGCGTCCGGATTTTGGAAGATCATCTGGATTCGCTTGCGCTGCTCACGGCTTCTCTTCCTGGTTAATTCTTGTGCACCCAGCAGGATCTGCCCCTCACCCGGGGTGATCAGCCCGGCAATGACCCGTGCCAGCGTGGATTTGCCCGAGCCGGACTCTCCTACAAGGCCAAGGGTGGTATGCTGCTGCAGATTCAGATGGATATGATCGAGCGCAGTAAATCCGCCGTAATGAACCGCCAGATTTTTCACTTGCAAGGCTAGCTCCATGGTTGTCCGCTCCCTTCAAGCTCCGGCAGAGGAAGCACCGAGTTAATCAACATTTGGGTATAAGGATTTTGCGGATTCTGCAAAACGCTGAGGGTATCACCCTGCTCAACAATCCGCCCCTCTTTCATCACACACAGCTTGGAGCACAGGGCAGCTGCAATCGCAAGATTATGCGTAACAAATACCATAGCAAAACCCAGCTCATTCTGCAGGCGGGTGATCGTTTCAATGATTTGCCGCTGAACGGTAACATCCAGCGCCGTTGTCGGCTCATCGCAGAGAAGAATGCCCGGCTTGCATGCCAGTGCAATGGCGATGACTACCCGTTGGCACTGACCACCCGAAAGCTGGCTCGGATAACGGTCTGCCCTCTTTAAAGAATCAGGCAGGCCAAGCATTTCGAGCAGTTCCAGCGCCACGCTGCGGGAAGCCTTCCGGCTTAATTTTTGCCTATAATATACGACTTCCGCAAGCTGCTTAACCACCGGACATAGCGGGTCCAGCGCCCCTCTCGGGTCTTGAAATACCATAGCGCTGCTTACGTCACTCTTAATGACTCCGCCTGTCTGTTCAACCCCTCGTGGAAGCAATCCCAGAATCGAACGCAGGGTCAGCGATTTTCCGGAACCCGATTCGCCTACTAATCCCAGACTCTCCCCTTTGCCCAGTGAGAAGCTTACATTGCTTACTAATTTAGTATTGGACTTGGTTCCCAGCGATAATGCTTCTATTTCCAAAACCGGACTTGTAGAAATCATTTTTTCCTCCATAAGTCTGCCAACCCATCTCCCACAAGAGACAACGCAATTCCCGTATACACCACTGCGAATCCCGGAACCGCCGAGAGCCACCAGGCTGTAGTTATGAAGGATTGTCCATCCGAAATCATGGTTCCCCAATCCGGGGTTGGCGGTGCAATGCCAATGCCAAGATAACCGAGTGTAACAATGGCCACCAGAAGTCCGACCATATCCGTCATAAGGACTACAACCGCTTGAGGCAGTACATTGGGCAGGAGATGACGAAGGATAATTTTCACTCCAGGCAGCCCTAACGTCTGAGCGGACGCCACCCATTCCTGCTCGCGAAACGATGCGCTAATACCTCTGACTACACGGGCAAACACAATCCAGCCTACAAGCATAAAGGTGATATAAATGCCCCGCTCACCTGCTCCGCTGGCAAAAGCCACGATAATCACGATCAGATAAAAAGGAAAAGCGATAAACGTATCCGTGAGCAGCGTAATGACCTTATCGGCCCATTTTCCGTAATACCCTGCAACCATTCCCAGAAATACACCGGTGCAGAATGGAACAATTTCCGCCAGAACCATGATGCTCAAATCGGTTCGCGCCGCATAGATCAGTCTCGTAAACAAATCGCGTCCCAATTGATCCGTCCCCAGCCAATGTTCGGCAGACGGAGGCTGCAAAAAGGCGCTCAAATCTTGCGCAGAAGGGTCATAAGGACTCAGAAACGGTATGAATACAGCCAAGATAATAAGCACTGCAAACATAATGCTCCCCACCAGAAGGGAAGGCGTATTCCTTATTCGATGGAGAACGTTTGTCTTCCTGGCGTCCTCAAGCAACATAGGTTCTGTTATTATACGTTTCATTGTTTTCCTTTCGTTCTGGGATCGAGCCACCACGAAATGATTTCAATCAGGAGGCTGATGATCACAACAGATATCGCACAGTAAAGCGCTATTCCTTGAATGACCGGGAAATCCCGATTCGAAATTGAAGTGAACAGCAAGCTGCCAATTCCCTTGATGCCAAACACCTGTTCAACGACCAGCGTACCACCGATCAGATAAGAAATATTAACGCCAAGCAGCATTAGCGTCGGAAGCGCAGAGTTGCGCAGCACATGCTTAAACAGGATCACCCTGCTTGGCAATCCCGCCGCCTTCAGGGTGACTACAAAATCGGATTCCAATATCTCAAGCATCTGTGCCCTTAACGAACGTACCAGCGTAGGAATCTGCGAAAAGGCGACGGTAATCGCCGGAAGTGTAAGACTGTACAAGGTTCCTAACCACCCTTCGCCTACACCCCCAACGGGAAACCAATGAAGCCGGACACTAAACAGCAGAATCAAAAGCATGCCAACCCAAAAGATTGGCATACCCAGAGTTATTGTAGGAAAAATACGGATCAGATGATCCGGCAGCTTATCCTTATGTGTGGCTGCAACCGTAGCAAGCAGAAGGGCAATAATGACTGCCAAGATACAGGCCATCACAATGAGCAGCAAAGTAACGGGAGCCCGCTCGGCAATCAGCACTCTTGTAGAGGTTCCGGTAATAATAGAATTGCCGGTATCACCATGTGTGAACAGCGTCTTCACAAACCGGACGAATTGTTCCCATAAAGGGAGATCCAGCCCGAGAGTATGATGCATACTCTCGAGGGCCTCAGGTGTGCTGTATTCTCCCAGAATCATTTTTGCGGGATCTCCCGGCACGATTCTGATGATGAAAAAAACTGCGGTCACTACAAAGAGGATCACTGCCAAAGCTCTTAATAGAGCGGTCACAAGCCAGCTGTAAGATGTATTCCTACCTGACGATTGGCTTAACGGCGTGCTACTTTTCATCATTTACCGATACGGACTTCTTCAAAGCGAACGCTGCCGTTAGGTAAAACTACGAGACCATCCACTGAAGATCCTACGCCTTTCAGGATATCCGGATAATATAGAGGAATGTACGGAACTTCATCAGCAAGAGTTTGCAGCAGCTTGGTGTAGGTTGCCTCACGTTCCTTGCCATCCGGCGTTTTTTGGCCTTCATATAGAAGTTTGGTCACTTCATCATTCGTGTAATGGGTCCAGTACGATTTACTGAAGCCTTCCGGGTCGGTCTGGAAAGCGATAATCGAGTTCGCTTCGGGAGAATCGGCTTGACCGCTGTTGAGCATTGCCGCAAAATCATAGGCGAAGAAACGCTCACGGAAAGTGGCCAGTTCAATGGATTCAATCTCAATGTTAATCCCGATCGATTTACCTGCTGCCTGGATAATTTGCGCCTCTTGTGCTCTTGTGCTGTTGCCGGAGGCTACAAGCAATTTTGTATTGAATCCATTAGGGAAGGCAGATTTGGCAAGCTCCGCCTTGGCCGCATCGAGATCGAAGTTCAGTGCCTTGATTGTCTCATTCGCATTATATGGAATGGTTGTCGGCAGCAATGAATTTGCAGTCTGTGCATATCCAAAGGTAAGCGCCTTAGTCAAGCCTTCACGATCCAGTGCCAGAGCGAGCGCACGACGGACATGCACATCAGAGAAATTCTTGTCCAGCGTATTGAAGAACAATTGCTCTGTCACCCAGCTGCCATTGGTTACTACTGTAGTGTCAGGGCCTTTTTTTATTTCATCGGCATTTTGCAACGCCAAAGATTCAATAGCATTCACTTCTCCGGCCTTCAGCTGGTTAATGGCCTGGCTGTCATCTTCAATCAGCTTGTAAACAAGCTTATCAATATAAGGTTTCCCATCTTGCCAATAGTTCGGATTCTTGGTGAACGTCAGATCGCCAGCAGCATCCCACTGTTCAACAACGAAAGGTCCTGTACCTACCGGTTTCTTGAAAAACTCTTCTTCGGATACCCCGCCGAAATTGTTCGGAATAATTCCGTTCGAGAAGTTGGACAGCTCGGAGATGAACGGTGTGTAAGGCTCTTTAAGCGTAATAACAAACGTCTGTTTATCCTTCGCTACAGTGGTATCGACCTTTGCCGCTATCGCCAGCGGTCCGCCAACCTTCAAATGCCGCTGTAAGGAGAATACCGCATCCTCTGCAGTAACTTCAGTACCGTTCGAAAACTTCAAGCCGTCACGCAATACAAACGTATACGTCAAGCCGTCTTCACTGATGCTATGGGACTTGGCGAGCCAGTCCACAATTTCACCCTTGCTGTCAAAAGCAACCAAAGATTCAAATACTTTATCAATGGCAAAGGCGTTATTCGATGTAATCTGATTATGCAAATCAAGTGAGGTTACGGAAGCAGGCCGTCCATAGACGAAGGTTCCTCCCGCCGCAGGCTCCTCCGGAGTTGCGCTCTGGTTTGCCCCTTGATTCGTGTTCTGCTGGGCGTTCTTATTTGACTCAGAATTATTCTTGGAATCAGAGCATCCTGCAACCACCACTAATAATAGAAGTGCTACGGTTCCTATCCAAAATGACTTTCTAAATGCTTTAAGCTGTGACATGTCTGACTCTCCCCTCTTATAAATCATATATGTTTAGTATGGATTGTATTATGGCGTAAACCGCCTTCTCTGTCAAACAAAATATCATGGTTACGGAAGGTCAGCCCCGATTAAAACAAAACGGGACGAAGCCGGAAATCCGCTGCTTCGTCCCGTTTACTATATTGCGATAACGTGCCTAAGTCAAACATTCCGGGATCATAAAATTTCCTGGAGCGCAACTTTCACTTGCATGGCCTTGTCAATGCCGGCGGTTACTGTTCCTGGCGAAGCGGGGTTCACCTCAAGTACGTTGTCAATCCCCCCCGGAACGATAACCGGAGTGACCGTAGACAGCCCGGCAGCGCGGATCACGTCAAGATCGAATTCAATCAGCAATTGCCCGGCCTTCACCTGCTCACCGGTCTCCACATGAAGCACGAAGCCTTCTCCCTTCAGCGAGACTGTGTCAATACCTACATGAATAAGCACCTGTGCTCCACTGGCATGCTCCAGAATGACGGCATGTTTGCTTTTCTTGATCACATGGGCCACGGTACCGCCGAACGGCGCGTAGACCTTGCCTTCGCTGGGTTCAATGGCGATGCCATCTCCCAATTGTTTGCCGGCAAACCCGGGGTCCGGCACCTGATCCAGAGCCACCAGTGTTCCTGTAAGGGGTACCAGGAATGTAAGGGTTCCCGGCTCATCTGACGCCTCAACCAGATTCGGAGCGAAGAACGGGGAGGCCGTGCGTACGCTCACGTCTGCGGTATTCTCCGGCCGTATCTCTTCAGACTGAGGAAGCGCTGACGCTGTTCCCCCTGAGCCTGCCGTCTGCTCTGCCGGACCTGCGGACATCTCATCACGATAGCCGAACAGCCAGGTAAGCACGAAGGCTACAGCCATCGCAACCAGATTGACCAAAATGTACAGCGGAAGTTGGCCGTTCAGATACAGCAGGGTTCCGGGAATCACCGTAATGGCCATGCCGTTGCCGGCCAGTTGGAACAGCGAAGCCAGGAAACCGCCGGCCGCGCCGCCGATGAGCCCCATTACAAAAGGTTTCATATACCGGAGGTTGACCCCGAATATCGCCGGTTCGGTAATACCGAGCAGAGCGGACAGTGAGGACGGCAATGCCAGCGCCTTCAGCTTGGTATTCTTCGTCTTCAGTCCCACAGCGAGACAAGCTGCGCCCTGAGCAGCCATTGCGCAGGTAATAATCGCATTGAACGGGTTGGCACCCGTACGCTCCACCAGCTGAATCTCCAGAAAATTAAAGATGTGATGCACGCCGGTCACGACCACAATCTGGTGCAGCGCCCCGATCAATAGCCCTGCAATGCCCAAGGGCAAATCAAGCACATAAGTGGTTGCATTCAGTACGCCCGTCTCCAAGGAATGGAACAGAGGACCGATGGCGAACAAGCCAAGCGTGATCATGAGCAGCAGAGTCAGGAATGGCGTCAAAATCAAATCAAGCGCTTCTGGAATGCGCTTACGTAATGCCTTTTCCAGCTTCGCCCCGATCAGTCCCATAATAAATGCCGGCAGTACCGACCCCTGATAACCTACAATCGGGATGAATCCGAACATAATCAGCGGCTCCGCCGTCCCTCCGGCAACTGCATAGGCATTGGGCAAAGCCGGATTGACAAGCATCAGCCCAAGCACAATCCCAAGAATGGGACTGCCGCCGAATACCCGGAAGGCCGACCAGGCCACAAGTGCAGGCAGGAAAGCAAAAGCGGTGTCCGTGAGCACTTGGGTGAACAGCAGAAAATTGGCTGAGATATCCTCAGGCACGAGCCCGAACAAAGAAAGAATCTGTGGCTGGGTCAGCAAACCGCGCAGTCCCATAAATAACCCGGTGGCTACCAGGACCGGAATGATAGGAACGAATACGTCCCCGAAAGTGCGAATTGACCGCTGGAACACATTCCCCGCCTTTTTGCCCTGATCTTTCAGATCTTCCTTGGAGGTGCTCTGAAGGCCCAGCTTCTCTACTTCTTCAAAAATACGGTTGACGGTGCCGGTGCCGAAAATAATCTGATACTGTCCGGAGTTAAAAAATGCCCCTTTGACTTTGTCGATGCCTTCGACCTGCTCTTGGTTAATGCTATCCTTGTCCCGCACCATAATACGCAGCCGGGTAGCGCAGTGCGCGAAGGAGATGATGTTGTCTTCTCCTCCTATAGCCTGCACAACCTGCTTGGCGATCATTTGATTTTCATTCATAACGCTATTCCTCCCCGTTGTATTCAATCTCCCATTGGACAACCCGGAACTCCGCGCTGCCGCCTTCGGTATAAAGGCGGATGCCTGTGCTTACCTGTTCAGGAAAAATTCTCGCCGAAAATACCGTTTCTCCGTCATTCACAAACACTTCAACCGATGATGTATCCACAAACAGTTGCAGGGTTAGCATGCGATCCCGAAGATCGGCCGTGCAGCTCCGCTCCCTCCCGAACTCCAGGGCCAGAGCTTGACCTGACTCGGAACGGTCCAGTACCACTTTCCCCGCTGCGGTATCGTAATAGATGACCGTTCTCTCATTGGGGCCGACACGGAACTCAATGCCGAAGCGTTCTGCTCCATCCTCACGGATCTGGGCTAGCAGCTCATAGACGGTGCCCCCAAGCTCCTTCATCTCAGCTGTCCCGCTGTGTATTACCGTGTGGGCCTCTGTCATCCGCCCCCGGTGTTTGACCAGTTCTCTGGCCGGACGCTGGATCAGACGGCCGTTCTCCAAGGTCAGCTCGCGGGGCAAAGTCAGACAATGCGCCCAGCCATGCTGATCCGTAGGATAATCAATCTCCGGCAGCCCCATCCATCCGACCAGCAAACGTCTGCCGTCGGGTGCCTGGGTTGTCTGTGGCGCATAAAAATCAAAGCCATAGTCAAGCTCCCGAAATTCACCATGACGGAAATCCCTGTCCGGCAAGCGCAACGGATCGCCAGTGAGATACCCTGACTGATAGATATTCGGGAATTTGTCGCCCTCCGGCGAAAGACCTTGCGGGGAAAACAGCAGCACCCCTGCTCCGTCCAGTTCAAAGTAATCGGGGCATTCCCACATATATCCAAAATTCATCAACCGGGTGCCCAGCTCCCCTTCAAAACGCCAATTGTGCAAATCCGGCGAGCTGTACAGCACCACGCAGCCGGTATGATCAGTGCGCTGTGCACCGATGACACAGTAGTAGCCCTCCGCTGCCTTCCACACTTTCGGATCACGATAATGATCTGTATAGCCAGGCGGCACATCGAATATCACCGGACGCTCGAGCTTTATAACCGTTCCGTCCCGTTCCATTACAGCCAGGCACTGATAGGGCAGTCTGATCCAGTCCTCGGTGCGGGTATTCCCCGTATACATCAGGAACAGCTTGCCATCCTTCTCAATCGCACTGCCCGAGAACACCCCGTGTGAATCGTATTGCCCGCCCGGAGCAATGCCGATGCCAAGGTTCTTCCAGTGCACCAGATCGGAAGAAGAAGTATGATACCAATATTTCATGCCATGCTGCGTCCCCAAAGGAAACCACTGGTAAAACAAGTGGTATTCGCCTCCGTAGTAGGAGAAGCCGTTAGGGTCATTCAGTAATCCCGCTTCCGGCTGGATATGAAATTGTTGTCTCCATGGGCTGCGTGCGACCAGCCGCTCAAGCGCTTCCCGTTCACCCGGCTCTGCTTCTTCGATAAGACGGTACAGCTGTTTTCTATCCATTTTTATCATCGGACTCTCCACTATCTATTTGGTCTAGTTCTCTTTAACGGAACCGGTTCCAAGTATCTTAAAAAGAAAACCTCTTTCCAACATCGCTGTGAAAAAAGGTCCGGAACCGGTTCCAATATTATTGTATGCTGAGTCCAGTCAAATTGTCAACGCTTTCTCGCTGAATAATTTCGCAGCCGGAGACGGAGACTTTGGCGACCTCTTCTCCATTCACCAAGGCTATGATGTTCTCCGCAGCCAATTGCCCGGCTTCTCTGTAATAAAATCTCATAGTCGTCAACGCCGGATGAACAATCTCAGTAACCTCGTAATCGCCGAATCCCGTCACCGACACTCCGGAAGGAATTAGTATATGTCTGAGCGAGGCTGCTTTCATCACACCGAGTGCAATATTGTCGGTCGCGCACACGATGACTGTAGGCACCCTGTCCTCAAACAGCAAATCGGCCGCCGTCACAGCCTCGTTCATTCTGAATCCAGAGGTATAAAACCTTGCATCGCAATTCCCGTATTCGCGAAGAGCCCTTTGGAAGCCTTGCTTCCGCCTTACACCTACCGCGATGTCCTGTTCCGTAACACCAAGATAAGCGATGTGGCGATGTCCTTTTTCAAGAATGTGCTTGCCCATCAGATAACCGGCCGTTACATCATCATGAATCACGCTATGCAGGTCTGCATGCTGCTGCCCGATCAGTATAACCGGAATTTTGCAGTCCCGGACCGCCTTCAGGTGCCGCTCCGTTACTTGCGCCGCCAGCAGCAGCAGACCGGAAACTTTTTGCCTCGCCATCTCATAAATGAATTCAATTTCCCGCTCCAAGTCCTGATTGGTGTTGGCAATGAGCAGCTGATACTGGCGTCCCCGCAACTCATCGTCTATGCCCATCAAGGTCTGCGAGACTGCATAGGAGTCCAAGCGCGGAACGATTGTGCCGATAATGCTGGTCCGCTTTGCCTTCAGGCTTTGGGCGAATGTGTTGGGCACATACTGGTTCTGTTTGATGATGCGTTCGATTTTCTCTCTCGTCGCATCGCTGACAGAACCGCCGTTCAAATATCTTGAGACCGTACTTTTAGCCACACCCGCCGCCCGGGCGATATCAATGATAGTTTTCATTCTCAGGGCTCCTAGCTGAATTTTTCTTTGCGTATCCCTCTATTTTACCACATGGATACCAGTCAGCTTAATAGAACAAATCCCAGCCCGCTATAATAGCGCTAAATATCAGTGCCGAAACACCAGATAACACGTACATGATTTTCCCCTTTTTACCACTCTGCGTACGCCGCAGCCACATTAGTAACAGAACGATATAACTCCCTGCCAGCAGAACATATAGGAGGTTACCTATAAAATGAATACGAATGGAAGAGTACGTGGTGTAATTTATCAATCTATAGCCTAAAATCGCATTGTTTACTATTAACAAAAGTCCGGCAGTATTCACCCATAGATGATATTTGTAGAATTCGGAGGCCGCCTTCGTCTGCCGCTTGATTCTGCGGAAGATAAATCCGGCAAGACCGCTGATCAGTGCAACGATAGTGAACAATGCAGCGATGCCAAGTAGGGTCAGGGAAATGGTTACGCTGTATGCAGTTAAGCCCGAGACTGGAAAAGCATCATTGTAGACAGTGGACTTTTTGGTAACCGTGCCATGATCGTGTATAAAATACTCCAGTCCCGATTGATGTACCGGAGCATACATATAAGGTGCGATCTGCTTAAAGGGGAGGCCGTTAGCGCTATAAGTGCGGTTGTTAATTGCTGTGATCTTTTCGCCGTTAAGGTAACCCAGGATTTTGGTGAATCCATGGACCCCTCTTCGTGCTGACAGGTATTGGCCCTCCACCTCTGAACTCTCTGGCATATCGCCGCTATAGGCTTCCGGTTTGTATTCGCCAAACACCTTATCGGTCAGACCGGTGGTATACTCCCACTCATTGGCCTGGTTAGTCAACACGACCATCCCAAAGCCGGAAGCCGGATCCAAGGTAAACTTGCTGGAAAAGGCTGCAGTATTGCCGCCATGCTCCAATGCAGGAAGGGTATGGTTGATCTCAAAAAAACCGTGGGCAATCCTTGGAATGGCGGTTCCCTCGTAATTCAGGCTTGGGGACAGCATTTCTTTTAAAGCTGCTTGGCTTTGGAACAGCGGACTGCTGCTGCCGGCTGCCGGCATCAGAGCTGCCAGGAATTTCGTTGCATCTTCTGCGGTTCCCATAGCGCTTCCTGCCGGATAAATTCCCATATACCCTCTATTCTTTTTGATTAGCTTCAGGCTGGTTGTATATCCTTGGATGTTGTTCCTGAGCTGCGCAACAGCCGGATTATCCTGCTGCGCCGGGTGTATGGACGTATTGTCCATGCCCAGCACCTCAAAGATATTTTGTTTCACATATGTATAAAATGGCTCACCGCTCTGCAATTCCACTATATAGGCAGCCAAAGCCGCACCAAAATTGGAATACGCCACCACCGTTCCCGGTTGATAAACCTGCCGCGGTTCAAAAGTCTGCAGCGCCTCCCCCAGCTCAGGAATATCTTCCTCTGCAAAATAGTACAAATCGGTTATCCGATCCTGCCAGCCGGCATTGTGATTCATAAGGTTCAAGAGCGTGACAGGTTTTTCATATTTCAGTTTTTTGAGAAAGCCCTGAGGAAGATATTCACGGATATCTGTCTCCAGATCAAGCTTGCCCTGCTCTGCCAGTTGCATCACACTGGTCCAGACCAGCAGCTTCGTAGTCGAGCCCCATTCAAAAACAGTGTCTGTATCAGCTGCGACCTGGCGCTCGATATCCGCGAAGCCATATGCTTTATCGAAGACGGTCTGGCCGTCCTTGATAACAACAACCGAAACCGCTGCTGTTGTCCGCTGACGGGCAGCGACATAAGTATCTATAATGGTCCCGAGCGAAGACAGCGGTGAGCCTGAGGGAGTCGTATCCCCTTTCCCTCCAGCACCCTGGACTGGAAGAGCCAGTGACAGCAGCAGCAGCATAACAGACAGCATTGCGACACCTAATTTTGTAAACCTATAACTTTCGTGTTGTCTTCTCATGCATTACTTCCTTTTCTCATGTTCTGAAATTCAATATAACAATTCCTTAATATTCCACAAGGTGGCACTTAAATCCTACTATAGAATACGATTCAAAAAAAGTGCCTGCCCCTAATGCACACTGGGACAGGCACTTTCAACTTCATCATACATTTACAAGCGGATTTCTCCAACTTATTTCAAACTCTTCCAGACCCAATTCTCCACTTCAGGCAGGTCAATGCCCTCTTCACGGATATACTCATAATGCTTCTTAACCATAGCATCCATCTCATCCGCGATGGCAGTGTGTTTGTCAGCTGCAGGCAAGCTCAGAACAGCTTCCTTCGTCAGATCGAAACGGTCCATCTGATTCAGTACACGCATATCGAACGGAGTCGTGATGTCGCCGTTCTCACGGTAGCCATGTACATGCAGGTTATGATTGTGGCGGTCGAAGAACAAGTCTTTAATCAGGCCTTCATAACCGTGGAAAGCGAAGATGACCGGTTTATCCTTTGTGAAAAATTGATCAAACTCATCGTCGGATAAACCACGCGGATCAAGTTTCTGGCTTCTCAGCTTAAGCAGATCGACCACGTTGATATAACGGATTTTCAGCTCAGGCAATTTCTCATGCAGGATAGAGATGGCAGCCAAAGCTTCAATCGTAGGTTCGGTACCTGCAGAAGCGAATACAACATCAGGCTCTCCGCCTTTGTCTGTGCTGGCCCAGTCAATGATCTTGAGTCCTTTATCAACCAATTCCTGCGCCTCTTGAGCCGAGAACCACTGTGGACGCGGATGTTTGGACGACACAATCAGGTTGATCTTTTGACGGTCGTTCAGGATGGTGTCAAATACAGCCAGCAGGGAGTTGGCATCAGCCGGCAAATATTCCCGGATGAATTCCGGTTTTTTGTCTGCCAGGTGACCCAGCAAACCCGGATCCTGGTGCGTATAACCGTTATGGTCCTGCTGGAACACGGTTGATGTTGCGACAACATTGAGTGAAGGGATATCAGCGCGCCAGCCTTGATCGGTTGCTTTACGCAGCCATTTGAAGTGCTGGGTAATCATCGAATCCACAACGCGCAGGAAAGCTTCATAACTTGCAAAGAAGCCATGACGTCCGGTTAATACATAACCTTCCAGCAGTCCTTCCGCCTGATGCTCCGATAATTGGGAATCAATTACACGGCCATACGAAGCGAGGAATTCGTCATTAGGTTCATTAATTTGATCCAGCCATTGGCGTTTGGTCACTTCAAACACAGGTCCCAGACGGTTGGACATCGTTTCATCTGGTCCGAAAATCCGGAAATTGCGGTTATCTTCATTGAGCAGGACAACCTCTTTCAGGTATTTTCCGAGAACGGCCATATCCTGGGCTACTACTTTACCTGGAACGGAGTTATCAAGCACATAGTCGCGGAAATCCGGCAGACGCAAATCTTTGATAAGGTTGCCAGCGTTAGTAACAGGATTCATCCCCATACGTCTGTCGCCTGTAGGCAGGATTTCGGCAAGCTCTGCGTTCAAGCGGCCGTTCTCATCAAATAATTCTTCCGGTCTGTAGCTGTTCATCCATTCAAGCAAAGCTGGAGCATGCTTCATATTTTTCTGGTCAACCGGAATTGGAACCTGGTGGGCACGGAACGAACCGGTATTCGGCACACCGTCCCATGCTGCCGGTCCAGTCCAGCCTTTCGGGGAACGGAAGACGAGCATCGGCCATACCGGGCGGGTAAGGTCGTTATTTTCACGCGCATTTTTTTGAATGGCTGCAATTCTTTCGACGATAGTATCGAGTACCTTCGCCATTTCCGGATGCATATGTTCAGGGTCTTCACCTTCAACAAAGAACGGCTCCCAGCCCATGCCTGTAAAGTAAGCGGTGATTTCTTCTTTCGATTGACGGGACAGAATCGTCGGGTTGCTGATTTTAAATCCGTTCAAGTGCAGAATCGGCAAAACAGCGCCATCTGTAACAGGGTTGATGAAGCGGTTGGAGAACCATGATGCGGCCAGTGGTCCGGTTTCAGCCTCACCATCTCCAACGACAACAGCCGAAATCAAATCAGGGTTATCCAGAATAGCGCCAGCGCCGTGGGATAAAGAATAACCCAGCTCGCCGCCTTCATGGATGGATCCCGGAGTTTCAGGTGCAGCATGGGAAGCAACGCCGCCCGGGAACGAGAATTGTTTGAACAGTTTTTTGAGACCCGGGATATCCTGCGTAATTTCCGGATAAATCTCAGTATAGCTTCCGTCCAGATAGGAATTCGAAACCATAACCTGACCGCCATGACCCGGACCTTCAACATAGAACATGTTCAAATCATATTTAGTAATTACACGATTCAAATGGGCATAAATAAAGTTCTGGCCGGGAATGGTACCCCAGTGTCCGATAGGTTTAATCTTAACGTCAGCATCTTTCAAAGGTTCTCTTAACAACGGGTTGTCTTTCAAATACAGCTGACCTACCGAAATGTAGTTGGTTGCACGCCAATAAGCGTCAAGCTTTTCCAGATACGTTTTAGACGAATAATCGACTTTCATGGTTGATAATCCCATTTCATCCACTCCTATATATATATTGTTGCTTATTGCCATCCTTTTTCTCTACAAATACATCATACCTCTGCTCAAAATAAATACAACCTTTTTGACAAGTGATACGGTCCAATTTTGTGAAAATTTGAACATAGTATGAAGAACTCAGGAAAAACGCTGTCAAAACACGGTTATATTGAAATTTATGTAAATACGTTACATCCACAAAAAAGTAAAGTATACAAAAAAATAAGACCGGGAAAGTTCCCGGTCTTATTCTGCTCCTTAATGAACAGATACAAACGTATTAAATTTCAAATATTGATAATGAAACCGCATATGGGAAAATTCAAAGGGAGTACCATTGTCCAAAAAGAAAATCCCCTCCATAATGCCAACAGGTTCATTTTCTTTCAAGTGCAGCAGCTCCTGATCCGTGGACAAGGACGGCTCGGCAAAAATAGATAAAAATGATTTGGTTACGGCCAGGTTGCGCGAGTCTTCCAGATAATTAAAAATGGAGCCCTCGATAATCGTCTGGTTTAAATCCTGGACGATTTTTATCGGGATATAACCCGTCTCTATCATAAAGGGATCATCATCGAACAGGCGCAAGCGGACGATTTTATATACAAAATCATGAGGCCCCAGGAACAAATCCCGCTGCAATTCTTTTGTTGGCGGAATGACCTCGAAATTCAATACTTTGACTTTAGGTTTCTTGCCATGCATCTGGAAATTGTCGGTGACGCCCAGATTAGATCCTTCATAATTAAAAATGGATTCGTTTTTTATGTATAAGGGGTTAATAAAAGTGCCTGAACCTCGTTTTTTGAAAATGATTCCGACGCTTTCCATTTTGGTTAATGCGCGCTTGATGGAGCTGCGGCTAACCTGGTACGTTTCGCTAAGACTGCGTTCATCGGGTAATCTCATATCCGCAAACTGTCCAGCAAAGATTTTCATTTTAAGGTCATCAATTATTTGCTTGTAGACAAATTGTGTCATGGAGTACTCCCTCTCAGGTCTTCTGTAACAATTGTTATGTATTCAAACAACCTCTTCGGTACTAACGAAAGGGTATGGATTAAAAATCAATATTAACTATATCATAATAACGTCATGGTTTATACTTTTCTCCACCCGATTTCTGCTAATTGAGGAAGGTTTATTTCAAAGAAAAACCTGATGATCTGCCGAAATATAAGAATGTGGCTATTTTTCCGGAGAGGGGGAGTTTATTATGCATATTGAAATCGTCAAAAGTCTGATCAGCCAAGTAACTGAAGAAGTCTTCTCAGAGAACAAGGATGCTATTGAGAAGGACGGGATTCAAAAAGAAAGCGTTGAATTAGCCGTTCAGTTATCCGCCTTAACAACAATAAAGATCCTTGAAAAACTTGAACTCATTGATAAAAACTAAACGTCTGTCTATCTATATTACATACACACTGACATAGACAAGAACGCAAGCAACCCGCAGCAAGGGAATAATCCTTACTGCGGGTTTTTTATTGCTCTCTTTTAAGCGGCAGACCTTTTTACTTACCATTAAAGCCGCTCTTTACAAACCGGCCTTATTCACGCCGGGCGGCTGCATCTCCCTCTTCATCAAGCTTCCTTAGCTCGGCTATCTGATGCAAGTGATTCAGCATCTGCTGAAAATGATCAGCTTTTTTCTGAATCGTAAGGACAAGCATCTCAAACTGTTCGGAATCCTGTCCTGATTTCTCTATGACATGCAGCAGATCGGCATTGATGCGTTCCACATCTTCAAGGCTGCTGTCCTGGGAAACCTGTATTTTCTCCAGATGCTGGAATACTTCTTCCTCCGCTTCGACGATCTCGTTCATATAAACGGTCGATTGGCCGATCCGCTCGTTCGTCTCTGCCATGGCCCGTGTTCCATCACTGGACTTGTCGTGTAGCTGTTCTATCACGCCTGTCATCCCCGACAGCGAACCCATAATTTCTTCCACGTGGCTGCGGGTCCGGTCGGCAAGATTGCGGATTTCTGAAGAAACGACCGCGAACCCCCGTCCATGCTCACCAGCCCTTGCCGCCTCGATGGCTGCGTTCAGGGACAGCAGATTGGTCTGCTCGGCGATTTCCGTAATAATGCCCGCCAGCTGCCCAATACTCTGAAAATGCTGGCTTAGCTCTTGATTTAAAGATACAAACTGGGTGAATATCGCCGAGGCTTTTTGCATTTCAGCAGATATCTGTACGTTGGCTTCCTTCGCATATTCAATTTTGTTTGAGGAAAACGCGAGACTGCCATACATTTCATTGATAAGCCTTTCAGTTTGCTCGCTGTTGGCCTTTAAATGCTCCAGCAGCCGCTGCGTTCCGCCGATCTGGCTAATCATCTCTCCGCTTCCCGCGCGCAGAGCTGCGAAATCCTCTACCATCCGTCCCTCTTCCTGGAGGATGAACCCGGTTTCGCGGCTGATCTGCTCCGCCAAGGAATAGGCATGAATGCCATAGGATAATGGCTTGGAGACGGGATTCGAATCATTCCAGGTGCTTGATTGGCCGGGCATACTGTCCTTTTCTGTCTGGATGACGCTGCCATGAGTTTCTATATCCGCGTCACGGCTGCTTTTCCCCCATGAAGCGCGCAGCTTGTTGATCCATTGCATAATGAGTCCCCCTTATCCGACCAGCAGTAATACCATTGTCTGGTTGGCATGCTTTTTGTAATATTGCTCCCCGTAGCTGATGAAGCCGGCGGTGTTCCCGCAGAACCCGATCATCTTGTCGTCAAATCCTGCCCACAAGCCATCCCGGAGGAACAGCCGGTCGCGCAGCGTACAATTGATGTTCAGTACAAAAGCAGGCTTAAACGGAATCTCACGCAGTGTCTGCTCCAGCACCACAAGCGGGTCAGCCGCGCTAAGCACCTCCAGATAAGTGCTCGGCATCAATTGGCTGTAGAAGGTAATAGACTTGTCCGGATTGATGACCATCGGAGATGCGATAATCAGATCGTCTTCGTATCTTTTGCCTAGCGGGTTGCTCAGGAAATGCCCGGCTAACAGGTCTTCCTTCACATCCAGCACACGCGCATATTCCTCTGCCGCCGGGCGGCCGTTAAACGAATATACCGTTCGTCCAAACACATCCGCTTCTGTTACCAGCAGTTTCGTTCCGGTCGGAACGTATATGTTCTCTTTGATCAATGCGGTACGGGCGGTCAAGTTGAAAAAGATTCCCAGGTTGCGCACCCGGCGGCTTCCGATATAAAGATAGGTCTCTCCGCTCTCATCATCCGCTGCGCTTCCGCCAAGCACCTTGAACTCTTGATCGATGAAATAAAGCGAGGAGAGAATCGTCTCCTCCATTGCAGCCCTTCCGTCGCACAGCAGCAGCAGAAACGCATTCACGTTGTCTTTTACTTTATGGTACGAGGCCTTGAGGTTATCGCCGCTGAGCACAGGCGGGTGCAGAATTTCCACAATATCGGCGATATCTGCATCGTATTCAAACCCCGAAACCACGCCGTTCCGGTAACCCTTCGGGGTATATTCACCTTTGGTCGAACATAACACGGCATTTGCAGGCGCATGCGGGGACAGTTCCCTGACAGCACCAGCGGAGGCGAACAGCACGAGACCACGGCTGCTTGGCTTTTCCCCCAGGTAACGTTTGACTTCGTCCAATGTGTCAAAAGATAAAGCTTTCATTATGTATAACAACCTTCTTTCGCGGGAAGCTTCCCTTGTAAACTGTTATTGAAAAATTTAGCTTTTATTTTCAATTCTCTAATGGTAAAACGAGAATGGGGATTGTTGTCTGTGAGCAATGTCGCAGGCAGCTTGAAGAGACCGCAATTCCATGGCTGAAAAGGCATACGCCTATAGGTCAGTTGAGGTCATGCCCGAAAACTTGTATGATGAACATACAGTTACCCGAAAGGACAGGAAAGAAGGTGCATCATGACTTATTCACAGCGTTCAACCCACAGCGCAGCCTCATCTGACTTCACGTATCTGGAGTACCAAATTGGCATTGCCGGGGAAGAATTGAAGCAAGCTGAACATGCCGGAAAAGCTTGTGAGGCAGATTTGAACCGGTTAAGAACCTCTCCGACGTATGACCCGGTGACTGATGCCTCCGAGGAGGAGAAACTGCTGGAGCAGGCAGCCAGACAACATGCCTTAGCCGAAGCTATCCGCACAAGTCTCGCCGGACTTGAGGATGAGCTTGCAAAGCTTGAGGATGAATAATATCTGATCAACCAAGCGGAAACGGATATTTTATAGCGTGAAGCATATAAATACTATATATACAAAAAGCCGCCGAACCTCTCAGGGTTCGGCGGCTTTTGTGTTGAGCATCGCGTAGCGCGATATTAGGTCAGTTTTGGGTCAGTTTTACCAGACTGTAATTTTTCTTGCCCTTGCGGATGATGATGAATCGTCCGCCGATAGCATGATCAGCTGTAATCTCCACTTCAAGCTCACTTACACGTTCACCGTTAATGGAAATTGCCCCTTTGGTGATATCCTCACGCGCCTGGCGTTTGGACGGCTCAATCCCTAAGTCCACCAGCCATTCCACGATATTTTTCGATTCAGCGGCTGCGGTATAGGTCGGCATTTCCTTGAAGCCTTCCTCAATTTCTTCTGCGGTCAGAGAGCGGATATCCCCGCTGAACAGGGCAGCGGTGATACGTTTTGCCTGCTCCAGCAGCTCTTCGCCATGAACAAACCGGGTCATCTCTTCGGCCAGTGCTTTCTGAGCTTCCCGTTTATGCGGTTCGGTTTGTACTTTTTCGGCAAGTGCTTCGATTTCCGTCTTACTCAGGAACGTGAAGTATTTGAGGTATTTCACCACATCGCGGTCATCGGTGTTAGCCCAGAACTGGTAGAACTCATACGGCGTCGTTTTCTTAGGATCAAGCCACACGGCGCCCCCGGCGGTTTTTCCGAATTTGGTGCCGTCCGATTTGAGCATCAGCGGGATGGTAAGGCCGAACACCTTGGCTTCGCTGCCTTCTTTTTTACGGATAAGATCCAGTCCGCTTGTAATATTGCCCCATTGGTCAGAGCCGCCGATCTGCAGCTGCACATCCTCATGCTGGTACAGATGCAGGTAATCAATCGACTGCAGAATCTGGTAGGCGAATTCGGTGAACGAAATCCCGCTGTCGAGCCGGCTGGAAACAACATCTTTGGCCAGCATCGTGTTGATGCTGAAGTTTTTGCCGTAGTCCCGCAGGAATTCGATCACGTTAATGTTCTTCGTCCAGTCGTAGTTGTTGACCATGCGCACCTGGTTGTCACCGTCGGTAACAAACAATCTCTTCATTTGAGCAGTCAGCGCTGCAACATTCTCCTGCACCTGCTCCATCGTCTGCAGCGAACGCTCACTCTGGCGGCCGCTTGGATCGCCGATTGTGCCGGTTGCCCCGCCGATCAGAATTACCGGACGGTGTCCGGCGAGCTGGAAACGCTTCAGCATCATAAAGGGAATCAAATGGCCGATATGCATGCTGTCGCCTGTTGGGTCCACGCCGCAATAGAGCGAAATCGCCTTCGTATTCGTTAGTTCCCGCAGTCCTTCCGCATCCGTCTGCTGATTAATGGCGTCGCGCCATTCCAGTTCATCAATAATGTTCAACATGATACAGCCCCTTTTGTGTGATTATTAGTGTTCTTTAGATTTACGTTGAAGCAAGCACAGCGGCTGGGTTTCGGAGGATTCGGCCAACAAAAAAATCGCCCCCTTGTCTATGAAGACACAGGGACGACTATAATTAACCGTGTTACCACCCAAATTGCACGAACACTTAACAGCTGTGTCCGTACCACTTTCAGCGAGTTATCGTTCGCTTCCTTCCGCTTGGCATTACCCAAGATACTCCGGAGTGTAATTCGCAGTCCATGTGTGTGCCGGGTTCCATCACCCCCGGCTTTCTGTGACAGGGACAAAGGCTGCTACTGTCTCGTTCAACGTATACCAACTATAAGATTACAGAAAGTATAGCCAATTCCAAATTTGTTGTCAATGCAGCGGCTGTGTGTAAACCCAATCTGTGTTTCACTTTTGTTTCATTCATAAGACACGTTGCAGGCTATGACCAATATTCTACCAGTCCTCACAGTTACCCTTACTCTGGTTTCAGCTTTGCTTTCACATAAACGATTGGCACTATATTCACCACTGCGAAAATCGCAATTGCCGCATATAGCGCCCACCAGCCCGGCAGCAGGCAGCCCAGTACCATTGCCGCACCCCCGGTGACGTACCATTTCCCAGCGAAGCGCTGAGCCCTGAACCATGCCTGTTCATCTCTCATTGTCTCTTTGGTCCGCAGGCCCGCCAGGGAATTCCGTCTCAGCTTGGGCATCCGGTTGCCGGTTAGCAGCATAATCAGTCCGAGCATCCCTGCAGCAACCCGCATAAGATCCATTCTTGAAAAATCAAAACTTCCCGCCTGCACAAATAATGCCTGAACCGATATTCCCGCAAACAGCACGGTGCAGCACAAGGTAGTAATATCCAATATTTTGGCGATGGATCTTGCGTTGTCTTCGCCTTTACGTGCGGCGCTTCGAATGATGAAAAAGAATATCAGCTTAAAGAATACGAACCCCATCAGGCCTAAAGCGGCCAGAAAGGGTACCTCCGAGCTGGATTTGGGTACAAAGCGGTCGGCATTCCCTTTGATGTCGAAATGCATCGGTACCATGTCCGGCATTTGCGGGTACAGATAGAGATATAAACCCATCGGAATTAAGGCAACAAGCAGGGCAATGATGCTGGTCATCTTGAATTTGAGCATCTTCATTCCTCCTCTTTGAACGCTAGAATCCACTTCATTACATCGTCAAATACACTGGTGTTCAGTTCATAATAAATAAACTTTCCGTCCCGCTCGGTGCGGACCAGATCGGCCTCCCGGAGTACGGACAGATGATGCGACACGGTCGCCTGCGTCATCTCAAAGCGTTCGCCGATGCTTCCTGCAGTCATCCTTCCGCCCTTCAGCATTTCGAGAATCTCTCTGCGGTATTCATCCGACAGAGCTTTGAACGTATCCTTGATTCCCATGCGCACCTCCCGTTAACATTTAGATCAAAATCATTTCGAAATATTTCTATATGTAGGATATTCCATTTTCACTAAAATTACAATAGGGGAGCTCCCGATTATCCATGAACGTAGAACAAGCCCTGGAAGATATTCCAAGGCCCGTTTTTTTCTATTTTTAAGATTTCCCCATTGGAGCGAGGACGTATTAACTGGACACCAGCTGCTCTCTCACCTCATCCACCACATTCCGCAGGCGTTCACAAGTGTCAATCAACTGGTTGACCTCTTCCCGGCCCACCTTCTCAATAATCTCGTTCATGACGCAGGAATACCGCTCCATCTTCTTGTTGAATTCCGTCTGTCCCTGTTCCGTAAGGCTGATATAGATCACTCTGCGGTCTGTTACAGACATGGCGCGTTCAATGTACCCCTTCTCTTCCAGAGAGCTGACAACCTGCGAGGCGGTGGGTCTGCTGATTTGCAGCAGCTCGCTTAATTTGGAGATCATGACTCCCGGACACTCCGGCGCCTCCGGTTCTCTACTTTCTTTCTTCATCATGACATTGATGGCGAACATCATAAGAAATTCCCCGTGGGGAATCGAATCATTCCATTTGGTGCGGGTGGTCAAGCGTTTGATGTTCTCGAATACCATTAGCAGCTTTTCTTCTTGACTATCCTGGGGATTCATAAGACACCTCCGGTTATAGTAGGCCATACCCTTACATTTCTCGAAAAATAGCGTCGTTCAGCTTCTGCAGCAGCTGCCCGAAATTCTCCCGTTCTTCTTCGGTCCAGTCCTCCAGCATTTTGCCGACCTTATCCTGGCGGATATCCATGTTCTGTTTCAGCATGTTAAGTCCAAGTTCAGAAATCTGCAGCGTATAAGCCCTTCCGTCCTGCGGGTCCGGTTCACGGAACAGATAACCCTTCTGCTCCAGCGTTGACGCCTGTCTGCTGATCGTAGAGATATCCAGCCGGAATTCCTCGGACAGCGCCTTAACACCGGCCGAGCCGTGCGAGGCGATTTGACGCAGCAGCAGATACGCGGAGAAGTCCAGCATACCGAGTTTTTTATAAGTGCTCATTGAAGTCAAACGGCGGCTGAGAATTGACATTTCCAGTTCTATGGTTTCTATCGGACGTTTCTCCATGGCAGGTTGTGACCTCTCTCTCAGCTGAAGCATATTATAGTGATACGAGTAATTTTCATAGGAATACACGGATGATTATTGACATCATCATGGCAACTTGTATAATACAAGTATATAGTTTCATTATACAAGTTATTCTTATAAAAGCTAGTGAATTGTTACTGGGGGAACTTTATGAAAGCTCATGAATTTATGATCACGCAGGTCTACAAGGTCAAAGAATATGATACCGTACAGACCTTTATTGAGAAATGCATCCAGCACCGGATCAGCGGCATGCCGGTCATCAACGACAGAAACGAAATTGTCGCTTATTTAAGCGACGGAGACATTATGCGCTATATCGGCAAACATGATGATGTCATCGTTGATTCCTTTTTCCAATTGAATGTGATTAAAGGCGATGAGGATGAGTACGAAGAACGGACCCGGAAGCTGCTGAATCTAAATGTGATGGCAATTGCCAAAAAGAAAGTCATCACGGTATCCTGGGACGAAGACATCGAACGGATCGCCGCCATTCTGGGCAAAAAACAGATCAAAAAGGTTCCGGTTGAACGCGGACGTGTGCTCGTAGGCATTATCAGCCGCGGCGACGTCATCCGCCATTCCTTCAAATCACTGCTCTAGCCGCACATCGCTTCGAAAAGATAGACATCTTCCGGCTGTCCTCCCCAGTTGCGGACAGGTGACAGGACAGCCGGTTATACCCCGGGAAGCTCCTGCCCGCAAAGCCCATAAAAGAAAAGATGCAGCAGCTCATCCAGAAAAGCAGCTTTATCCTCGTGTTTTTCCATCGCCCCAAGCATTTCCTCGGAACTCTTCATGTAGACTTGAATAAGCATCAGGAACGCCTCTACAGAGACCTTATCCGAAATCTCACCGCTCGCTTTTCCGTCCTCCAGCATTTTGACCATCAGTGGAATTATCTTGGTATCATTCTGCTCCTGAATGTACGCATACATCTCCGGATCATTAAACAAGATCTCCTTGATCAGCGCCGGGGACAGGTTGTAATACGTTTCTTTCTCCTTAAAAATAGTGTAGCTGATCAGTTCCCTCAGCGACTGTTTCTTCAGCATTTCTTCCTCGAATTCACGGA
Source organism: Paenibacillus sp. FSL M7-1046 (assembly GCF_038007405.1). Classification (NCBI taxonomy): domain Bacteria; kingdom Bacillati; phylum Bacillota; class Bacilli; order Caryophanales; family Paenibacillaceae; genus Paenibacillus; species Paenibacillus sp. FSL M7-1046. The sequence continues at coordinate 318,654 of NZ_JBBOXB010000001.1, forward strand.
TGGCCCGCTGAATAAAATCCTTGAAAGACTCCTTAAGCAGCTCTTCCTTGCTGCCAAAATAATTATAAATCGTGACCTGCGAGACTTCCGCCTCCTTGGCAATATCAGCAATCCGCAGCCGCTTCGGCTCCCAGGTCCTCAGCATGACCATGGTTGTCTTCATAATATTCCCCTTGATCATTGCCTTTCTCTTCTCGAAGCCGTTCATGTCCTTCACCCTAACTTGACGATTTAGTGTACTGTCCGAAAAATAATGAAATATATTATTCATATGAGTTCATAATTATATTGACTTAGGTAATTCCCGGGACTATTATAACATATGAAATATACAGCCACTAATATTTCATTATTACGGCGGGGGTGCAGCATGCTGAAGGTAGAGGGCTTAACCAAACGGTTTTCAAACGGCAGAGGGATTGAAGAAGTAACGTTCACGGTAGCGAGAGGCGAGGTTTTCGGTTTCCTGGGGCCTAACGGAGCAGGGAAATCGACAACGATCCGGCATATTATGGGATTCATGAAGCCGGACCGGGGTTCTGTCACGATTAACGGGCTGGATGTCTGGAAGGGACAGGGAACGGTGCAGAGGTACACCGGGTATTTGCCGGGAGAGATCAACTTTATTGACGGCATGACCGGTAAAGGTTTTCTTGATTTCATGGCTTCGATGCAGGGCGTGAAAAACTCCGCCAAACGTGAACAGCTGATCGACCGGCTGCAATTTGATGCCGCTACCCCGATCCGCAAGATGTCAAAGGGCATGAAGCAGAAGGTTGGAATTGTTGCCGCCTTCATGCACAGCCCCGACGTTATTATTCTCGATGAACCGACCTCAGGCCTGGACCCGCTGATGCAGAAGGTATTTATTGAACTCGTGCTGGAGGAAAAAGCAGCGGGAACCACCTTCCTGATGTCTTCCCACAGCTTCCAGGAGATCGAACGCACCTGTGACCGGGCAGCAATTATCAAGGACGGGAAGATCATCGCTGTCAAAAACATTCATGAGCTGCAGTCGATGCAGCGCAAGCTGTTTGAGATCATTTTCGAAACAGCCGAAGAAGCGGAGCGTTTCGCCCCCTCCGGCCTGCAGGTGCTTACCCGTGAAGGAAACCTGGTGCGGATTGCCGTACAGGGAAATTACAATGAATTCACCCGGGAGATCGCCAATTTCCGGATTCGAAGTCTCGATGTATCGACGCAGAATCTGGAGGATATTTTCATGAATTATTATGATCGTGAGGCGGGTGTCCAATGAATCTTCCACTCTATAAAGAAATGATGCGGGTCAATTTGAAAGGCATTATGAATTACGCCTTTGGTTCCGCCTTCTATATCGTGTTTATGATCTGGCTGTATCCGGGACTTGCGGACAATACGAAAGCCATTGATGATCTTGTAAAAGCCATGCCCGAGGGGGTCAGCAACGCCTTTGGACTAAGCAACGGCTTCGCCAATGCCGAAGCCTTCATTTCGGGAGAATATTACGGGCTTATCCTGGTGCTGATCCTGTCCATCGTTTGTGTGCAGATGTCTACCCAACTGGTAGCAAGGTTAGTGGACCGCGGCTCCATGGCCTATCTGCTGGCCACGCCGACTACACGCCGCAAGGTTGCCTTTACGCAGGCACTCGTGCTGGTCACTTCACTGTTCATTATTATGGCTGTAACCACACTGGCCGGATTCGCCGGCAAGCTCTGGTTTCTTGGTACGGAATATGAATTCGGCATGGGCCGGTTTACCCAGCTTAACACCGTTGCGTTCCTGTTGTTTTTTGCCATTGGCGGCCTTGTCTTTCTGGTCTCCTGTGTATGCAATGACGAGAAGAAAGCGCTCGGGATTTCCGGAAGCATCACCTTCGGTTTCTTCACAATCGATATTCTCGCGAAAATTACAGATAAGCTGGATGTGCTGCGCTACTTCACGTTGTTCAGCTTCTACCGCCCCGGCGATATTGTGCAAGGCACGGCGGATGTCGCCTGGATTTCCTTCTGGCTGCTGCTGACCGGTCTGCTGGCCTTCGCCGCAGGCATACAGATTTTCCGGCAGCGCGACCTGCCGTTGTAAGCCTGGGGAATCAAAGGAGCCTTTGCGAGAGCGCTGCAATTTTTCACATTGCAGCAGCTCTATACAATAAGAAGAACCGACTTTGCCGTCCTTAGCAAAGGACGGCAAAAAGGGCATCCCCGCGGCAGATTATCCTGCCGGCAAGGATGCCCTTTGCTGCTATGCGGATTACCGCAGAATCCGCTCCGCAAACCGGGCGCCGAGCAGCTCATAGCCCTCGGCGTCGGGATGCAGGCCGTCCGGCAGACGTACACTGTCGGACGCGCCGAACCAGGACAGGCCGTCGCGGTAGTGCACACGGCTGTCCCCCCGGGCCCGGAACACTTCGACGGTCCGGGCTATTTCTTCACGCATCATCGGGAGCGTGAAGCCCAGCTTGTTCGGCTCGGTCTCACGCTCCGAGCCGTAGATCGGCGAGATCACGAACAGCTGAGTGAGCGGATGCCGCTCGCGAATCGACAGCAGCATGCCGATGAGCGCCGGAGCGAAGACACGCGGGCTCAGCGTGGCGGCGCCGTAGACGTTCACGCCGACACAGAGCGTGATCAGATCGGCGGGAAGGCTGGCGATCAGCCGACCCGCCATCGAGCGCATTTTTCTCCAGAATCGCCGCCGATATGGAGTAGGACAGTCCTCCGGTCATCAGCACCGACAGCAGGATTACAGCCAGAAATGCGGTTTTGAGCTTGCTGCGGAATGATTGCTTGCGGAAAACTCCCAATTGTCTTCACGCCTTCCTGTAGATTCGTTGCCAGAGTTGTTTCTGTATGCTTTGATTATGTCACCCGGGGCCCTAATTCGACAATGACCGGCCGTTAGAATAGTGACTTTACCGCCTGTCGACAATTGGTTGACCGCCCCTCGCAGAAAGGCGCACAAAAAGCCAGCAGGAAACCGCGTTTCACGCGTTCCTGCTGGCTGTGTTGTTGTTATAGGCGGTTATAGGATCATCTGTGATGCACCTGCGAAAGTCTGGCGGTAAAGCAACATTTCAGTAGCGGGAATTACACCCGGTAAATCACTCTAATTCGATGTTAATATACCATTAAAAGGAAATTATCCCTCTAATTTTTGGCGAATTAGCTTTACTTCTTCTAACGCCAGATTTAGCGGGCGCATTTCCCTATAATGTCTCCCGTTATGTGATGGGCGTAAAATCAGCGGGCGTATTTCCCGTTATGGCTCTTAATACCTATTATATGCGCCAGGATCCAGGAGCCAGCCGCCAGGCGTCAGAGGCCAGAAGTCAGAAGTCAGAAGCCAGGAGCCAATTCGGTGCGATCCCGCAAGCCTCATCAGATTACCAAAGTAGTCGCATTAGAAATCACTAGAGGTTTAAGGTGAACCTGCCATGAACCTACAGCTGAATCAGTTGATCCACCTTCATCCAGCAACCTACAGCTGAATCAGTTGATCTACCTTCACCGGGGAACCTACAGCTTGATCAATTGATCCACCTTCACCGGGGAACCTACAGCTGAATCAATTGATCCACCTTCACTGGCAGCCCGGTGGCCATGGAGCGGTTGGCGGCGATTCCTGTCATGATCGACCAGGCTCCATCCATATGGGAGGCTGCACGCCGAAACCGGTCTTCGGCAGGCCGTTCAAAAATATCCCGCAGCATCACCGGGTCGCCTCCCCCGTGACCGCCGATGCCTTCCTCAATCTCCACTTCATACGGTGCGGCAAATTGCGGATAGACAGTAATCTGCTTATCTTTTACCGCCCCCTCCAGTTCCTTGCCGCCTCCGGCATTGACATAGGATTGTTCTACGACCTTGACCTCCAGCCGCCCCTTGGTGCCGTTGAACACTACATTGAAGCCCTCCCACGGCAGATAAGCATTAAGCGAATAGTTCATAATCGTCTTATTCTTGTATTTGACCATTACACCCATCGTATCCTCAATGCTGATGTTATCGCCGAACACGCTCTGGTCACGCAAATACCCGTCTTCCTGCTCGGTATCCAAATACATCCGTTTCAGCTGCTCGTTATCTTTGAGATGGAGGGCAAACGGATCATTCTGCGCTGCTGCGCTGCCGTGCACCCGCTGATAAAATTCGGTTACTCCCCGGTTCTCGGCATTTTCCCGGCCATAAAAGCGCAAATCGCCCATTGCAAATACTGTATCCGGCTTAGAGTCCAGCCAAAAGTTCATGAGATCGAAATGGTGGGTGGACTTGTGAACCAGCAGGCCTCCGCTGTTGCGCTTATCGCGGTGCCATCTGCGGAAATAGTCCGCACCATGCTGTGTATTCAGCAGCCACTCGAAGTTGACGGACAGCACTTCTCCAATAGTCCCTTCCATCAAGAGCTCGCGGATTTTGGTATTATGCGGTGCATAGCGGTAGTTGAAGGTCACCCGCAGCTTCTGCCCGGTGCGTTCGATCGCCTCAAGAATCTCCTGGCATTTCTCTACGTCCGTCGTCATCGGCTTCTCGGAGATCACATCACAGCCAAGCTCCATCGCCCGGATGATATAGCGGTGATGTGTGCGGTCAATGCTGGTTACAATCACGGCATCGGGCTGCGTTTCCGCAATCATCCGGTCAAAATCATGCGCCTTGTAGACAGGAACCTCATGGTATCCGTATTTCTCCACCAGCAGGGTGTTGGCATAAGCCATTCTTGCTCCATTCACATCACAAAAGCCTACAATTTCAGAGGTTTCACGATAATTCGTGGTGATCTCACCATAAAAAAACTCCGCCCGGCCGCCGGTTCCTACGAAAGCATATTTCTTTTTGGACATAAGGATCACTCCATCACTTATTGATTTAAAAGCGTTTTCTTCTTATAGTGTATAGTATAAAATACATCTATTTCTAAGCATTATTTAGCGTTTTTTAGTGATACTATGCATATTTTAGCTTCTTATAGAGGAGGCGCGTGAAAAATGGAACCCCCGTTCATGATTGAACAAATTAAAAGGGCCGGAACCTTCAGTATGGATTCCGACCATTATCACGACAGCTATGAAATTTATTATCTGCTTGCAGGAGAGCGCAATTATTACATCAACAATCTGGTATATGCGCTGCGCAGCGGCGATCTGATCTTTATTAACCGCAACGAGCTTCACCGGACTGTAGCCAAAGGAACAAGCCGCCATGAGCGGATCCTGATCAATTTCCGGCATGACTTTCTTAACAGGCTGATGGAGCAACTCCCGCTGGAGCTTCCCTTTCTCAGTGGACAATGCCTGCTGCTGCGCCCGGATGCGCATGAACAGGGGATGATCGAGAACCTTCTCTTCGCCATGCTGGAGGAACAGAAGGCGGAGCGGGCGCAGCACATCCCCTTTATGCAGACCCTGCTGGTGCAGTTGCTCATCGGGATGAACCGGATACGGGAAAGGGCTCCGGACAGCATCGTTCCGGTGAACAATGACAAACAGCGCAAAACCTATGAGATTATCGAATATTTACAGACCCATTACGCCGAGAAGCTGACGATAACGGAGCTGTCGGATACCTTTTTTATCAGCAGCACCTATCTCTGCCGCCTATTTAAGCAAACCACCGGCTTTGACAGCATCGCCCATTTTGGACGTGTGTTTAAGGCAATCGCCCGGCGTTCGCCCCTGCAATACCGCAAGCAGAACCGCTGATGTCATTTGCATCCCCAAGAATAGCGGGAGCTGCCGCCAATCCAAAACGCACAAAACAATATCTGTCCTGATACACATGGATGTCCGGTTTCAAATCCTTGTCTGTCCAGCCCGGCTTATCCCTGTAGCTGTCCGGCCCTACCTTGTATACTTCGCCTTTAATATGATGGTGGGGTCCCAGCAGATTGCGGCAGCTGCCGGTCAGCACCAGTACAATTTCATTTACTCCGGGCTGCAAATAAGCGGTAATATCAGCTTCATACGGTTCCCACAGGAAGATTCGCACCTCGGCCCTGTTAATGAACAGCTTGGTTACAACCGCATCCGGTGCAGAGTGAAACTGAAAGGTCCATTGAGCTCCGGTTGTTTCTTCTCCCCCCAGTTCAAACGTCTGAAATAAATGAATGCTTCCCGCGAAGAACGGAAATCCCTGCTGTGCGAGATCGCCGGTGCATGCCCGCTCTGGAGCTTCAGTCAGTGTAAAGGGTCCTCCGGTCCATAGCGACCTGCGTTCGGTCTCTTCAAAAAGCTCCGCAGCTTCCACACCGAAGGAGCCCAGCAGATAGATGCTTTCTATTTCCTGGTCCAGCGTCAGATTGTTCCCTTCGGCTTCAAATTGCTTGGCCCGCTCCAGCTTGTCGTTGAGCTCGGCAGAATGCCTGAACATCCCCTTCAGGGTAATGACATTGCTGCCCCGGATGGCCAACCCTACTATATCAATCTTCTGCAGGGAAGAATCCCTCCACCAGCCGCAGCTTGCACTGGAGACTGCACTTCCGTTCAACAGGATTTCCAGTTCCTCAGGCTGTTCAAGCACCAGATACAGCTCCCGCGGACGCTTAGGATCAAAGGCCACCTGAAAAACAAATTCCAATTCAAACGCAACAGACCGGCCATAAGCCAACAATTGCTCCTGAATGAAAATCACCGGCTGCGTTTTCGACCATGCTCCGCCTTCCACCCGCAGCCGGGCGGAGTCCAGCGTTAAGCTGTTAAGATCCGCATAGGCAATGTCCCACTCCGGGGCGAGTTCCAGCCGTGTGCATGCCTCCACTCTGCTAGGCGGATACGGCAGCTCTGTTTCTTCTGTTATTTCCTCTTCCACCGTTGAACCTAACTTCCCAGCTGCAACAGTTGCTTCCGGCAACGGATCGAGCTTCAGCATGTAGGAACCTCCGGCATACAGCGGTAGCCGCAGCCGGACACCATCCTCCCGGATCTCCTGTCTGAGCGCGTGAAGGCTCCCCGTCTCCAGATCAATCAGTGAAACGGTGCCGGGCCTGGACACTTCCATATGCAACATCGGATAGGACTTCTCACCGGAATTCACGATATAACAGAGCACCGCGCCCTCCAGTTCCAGTGTCCGCACATTAAGCGTATCCTCCGCAATTGCCGTTCCGTCTTCCTCCGTAATGTGCAGGAACGGCCGGGAAGCAGCGGATACGGCGTGGCCTATCTCATCACTGCTCCATTCGGGATGGACCGCAGCCCGCATGAGGTCTGCAAGTCCGCCATCATGCTCCCCGTTCACCAGCACAGGATAGGGGTCGAAGGCTATCAAGTGGCCGCCTTGGGAGACGAACTGCTCCAGCAGCTGAGCAGTTGCCGTATCCAGCGTGAGGCTTGGCGGAACAATAACCACGCGGTATGCTGCCTCACCAACCCACAAACAGCCGCCGCTGACCCGGCCATGGCCGGCAAGGATGCTTTCGCTGCCGTAATCATGCTCGATCAGGCTCTGGCACAGCCACCGGGACAGCTGCGCGAACGCCTCATGAAAGGGAACCACCGCCGAAGAGTCAGCACCGCGCTGCAGGGTCCAGGCTGTGCGCACCGGATGCAGCAGCAGCACCTCCGCCCGGCCTTTGCCCTCCGCCAGCAGCAGGGACAGCCGGGCGAAGTAGTCATTAAAGCCTTTGTAGTCCTCCCACCAGGGCTGCTGGTAGTACAAGGAAGGCGGGTAGTCCCGCTTCCGCAGGCCCCGCAGCGTATAGCCCTGCAAATGCTGGCACATCAGATTGATGCCGTGCACGAACTGCCACTCCCCGATCTTCCGCAGATCGGCGAAGCTGATGTTCCAGCCCGAGCACCCGTAGCTCTCGGTGATCGCGCGTTTCTTGCCCAGCTGGCGGGCCGCCGAGCTCACCTGCTTCGGCACCAGGGCATCACTGCCGACGAACCGGCCCAGCCAGTCGCATCCGGGAATTTGCAAATGCTCATAGAAGGCCATGGGATCGCCGACAGAGGTCACCTGATGCATCAGTTCCTGCTCATCGACAACATGTCCCGTCGCTGACCAGCCTTTATCCGCACACCAATCGCCGATTTGTTTAGCATACGCCTGGGTGAACATAAAGGTCACAGTCTCCCAATAGTCATAGCGGGCTTTGCGGCAGCCTTCCGTTTCCAGGAACAAGGCGGGAAGAATCTCCTTCACATCATAACCCCAGCGGGAGGCGAAGCGCTCCTCCAGCTCGAAGGACCAGGGAAGTCCGCCGCGTCCAAACTGCGGTTCATCGGTGAACACACCGTGTAGCTCCGCCCCGTAATCTGCGCCAAATTGCTCCCAATACCGTTCGTAGGTCGTCGTGATAAATTCCTGTACAGCCATTTCACTAAGCGTATCTGTATAATACGGATTCACCTCATAGCAGATGCGCAGATCGGCATTCGCCTCCTCATCCGCAGCCAGAAGAATGTACCCCTGCCCTTCTGCTCCACGGGCATAGCATGCAATCATCCGCTCCGCCGCACTCTGGAAGGGAGCCTGCTCATAAACCAGCCTCTTCTGCTGGTAAGGCAGTCCCTTAGCTGGAACCTCTCCCCCCGCGAAGCCGCTGGGCCAGCCGTTCTCATCATAGAACCAGGCGTGCATCCCCAGCTCAAGGCTCTTCTCAATGGAGATACGGATGGCGTCCATCCATTCCTCACTCATGTAAGGCGACTGCAGCCCGCCGCGGGCATGCATGAAAAAACCGCCAATGCCGACTTTATGCATCTCTTCAATCTGCCGCTCCAACTCATTCTTCTCCAGCCTGTCATTCCAGGACCAGAGGGGAAGCGGGCGGTACTCCGCCGGCGGATTCTCCAGATGATTCCATATCTTCGTCATCGGACAATCAGCCTTTCAAGCAGAGCGCGATCAGATCATCCACATGCGCGGTTGCCAAACATTCAATCGTGTCCGCTGAGCCGTAGTAGATTTTGACCTCGCCGCTCTCTTCCAGAATCATCCCGCCCGGAAAAATAACATTATTGCGGAAACCTCCGTCGGTTTCATAACTGGCCTCCGGCGCCAGCAAAGGTTCCTTGCTCATGCCGATAATCCGCTTCGGGTTCTCCAGATCAAGCAGCATGATGCCTGCCGTATACCGTTTCTTCCAGGTAGGCTCCCAGCCATGCTTTCCGCGGGAAGGATCTACATCCACCGCATGGAAGGTCGTCAGCCAGCCTTTGTCCGTCTTCACCGGAGGCGCAGCCGGTCCCACCTTGTCATTGGCGAATGGCACATGCTCTACCCCAAAGAGCAGATCGGCATTCCCCCAGTATTTCAAATCGGGGGATTCAGCAATCCAGGTGTCAAAACGATCCTTGCCGCCCCGGCTGTACACGGTGAAGGGGCGTTCCAGACGGACATAGTTTCCGCCGATCTTCTCGGGGAACAGCACCATATTGCGCAAATCCGGCGACGACAGGCTGAGGATCTCAAATTCCTCAAAGTCATCCGTCACCGCAATACCGCCGCGGATGCCATGCTTCGTATCCACTGCAAAACACATATAGCAGCGTCCGTCAATGACGGTTAACCGGGGATCATAGGCCCGGATGATTTCCTCATCATGCAGCCTGAAGCATTTCTTCGGACTGGCCTCCCAGTGGATGCCGTCCTCGCTGAAAGCAATCCCGAGGTCTGTCGTATGATGCGGCTCAATGGTCTGATTGCTCAGGGAACCATAGTCATTTCGGAAGACCATCACATACTTGCCTTTGAATTTGGTCACTCCAGCGTTGAATACAAGTGCGGTAGGATAAGGTACGCGCGCAGCATCGAGCACCGGATTGCCGGGGTAGCGCTGAATCAGCGGACTGGATGTAAGGATTGTTGGTACCTGAACTGTCATAATATAAACCTCCTGGTTGTTGCTTGAAGTATTAAAAGTAGTATCAAACTCATTGTTAGACGTATTTTCGAGATAGTTCCACGCTGTCCGGAAGGAATGCTCCTATCCTTTCAGGGACCCTGCCGTCATCTGCATAAAGGACTTGTTGGCGAACACATAAGCCACCAGAATTGGTAGAATGGACAAGCAGGCCCCCGCCATCATATAGTGGGTCTGCGAAGCGGCGGAAATGCCGTATTTCAGATTAGCCAGGCCGACAGTCAACGTTTGCAGCTCCGGCTTCGTCATCGTGAATACAAGCGGCAGCAGATATTCATTCCAGGCACCGCGGAAGGTGAACAACGCGCCGACGCCGAGGCCGGGGCCAAGCAGCGGCAGGATGATGGTCCAGAAGGTGCGGCCAAGCGAGCTGCCGTCGATCCGCGCGGCCTCATCCAGCTCCCGGGGAATGCCCTTCATAAAGCTGAGCAGGATAAAGAAGATTGAGGCATGCGCGGAAATCAGGATCAGTATGACTCCCCATAAGGAGCTGTGCAGATGCAGCTTCACCATCAGATCGAACTGCGGGCGCAGCACTACCGCGCCGACGGCAACAAACATCGTGAAGGACTGCATACCGATATAGATCCTCTTGCCGAAAAACTCCAGACGGTCCACCACATAAGCTGCCATGGAGGAGACCACCAGAGTGCCCACTACCACCGAGAGGGACACAATTAGACTGTTCATCGTATATGTGGAGAAATTAGCTTGCTTCCAGGCCTCCAGGTAGTTAGAAAACTGCCATTTGCTTGGCAGGAAGGTCGCACCCGTAGTCAGCTCACTGTTCGTTTTGAACGAGCCGAGAATAGTGATTACGACAGGAATTAAAGTAATAAAGGCGAACACCAGCAAAAAGCACCATAATGACGTCTTTCCCAATACCGTTTTGGTTCTCATGTCACATCTCTCCTCAATCGATCCGATTCATTCGCCGGGACGCATAGAAATAAATGATGGAAATCATCCCTACGATAAGCGCAGAAACGAACGCGACCGCACTGCCGTATCCAAACTCCTGCACCTGGGTTGAGGCTGCGCCGCCGCCGACAGGAAAGAACAGCTTATACAAGTACAGGAACATCACTTCCGTCTTGCCCGCAGGTCCGCCTTCCGTCAGCACCATAATGCTCTCATAGCCCTTCAGTGCGTTGATGATTGCCAGCATAATGACCATCTGCAGGACCGGACCGAGCATCGGCAGAGTAATGAACCGGAACTGCTGTATTTTATTGGCTCCATCCAAAGCGGAGCTCTCATAAACATCCTCGGGTATATTCTGCAGTCCGGCTAGAAACAGCAGCATGTAATTGCCCACCGCGCCCCACACAGCGACAAGAATGACCGTAAGCATGGCATGTTTCGGACCGAGCCAGTCAATGCCGGAGGATGTAATGTTAAATTTGATCAGGAACTGGTTAAGAATTCCGTTGTAAGAATTAAATATGGTAAAAAAGACCACGGCCATGACAGCCGTACTGATCACCGTAGGCATGAAAAAGATAGCCCGCAGCACCTGTCTGCCTCTGAGTTTACGGTTCAGAATCGCAGCCAGCAGCAATGAAAGCGGGATGGAGAGCAGTAGCTTGCCTCCCGCATATACAAAAGTGTTGACAACCGAGTCCCAAAACTGGGTATCCTGCAGAATCCGGGTAAAATTATCTAAACCGATGAAGCGGGCCGTTCCATAGCCTTTGTAATTGTAGAACATGTAGCGGAATGCCCAGGCAATCGGATAGATGCCCAGCACCAGTGTGAGCAGTGCGCTGGGCAGCAGATAGCTGTAAGCAAAAACAGCGTTTTTGGTTTTGCGCATAGGATCTCTCCAGACTCCTTTCCTGTCTTGCTGTATATAGATAAGGATGGGGAGAGCCTCCCCCTCCTTATCCGATCTCTACATCATCGTGGCAGTGAACTTACTTGGCGAATTTCCCGCCAAGCTTAGCCGGGTCAAAACCAGCGTCCGGTTCGGCTTTCAGACCGTCGTTCTTCATCGCATCGTCAAGCGCCGCATTGTACCGTTTGTTCAGATCTGTGATGATAGCATCCAGATCGCCGCCGTTTAGCATGTACTTGAAGAACGCGTCATCCGATTTCATACCCTCCGGCGCAACAGTAGGATAGACCGGCCATACGCCGTCATATTTGTTTGGCAGGAAGCCTTCGATTCCGTTGACCTCCGGCGTCTTTGCTGCGGCGCTGATGGAAGGCACCATCGAGATGCCGTAGCCTTTTTCCTGATACGCTGTAAGCATCTGATCGCTGTACATGAATTCCATGAACTTCCATGCGGCATCCTTATGCTCCGATTTGGAGCTCAGCGCAAGCCATTGTCCACCGAGGAAACCGGAAGCCCCCTTCACATTGCCGTCAATCGTTGGAGCGGGAGCCGCAGCCCAGTCGATTTTGGCCGGAAACTGTGTGCTGTATACGCCAGGCTCCGAGGAGAAGCTCAGATACATTCCGATCTTGCCTTCGGCAAACTGTGCCCGCAGCGGGTCAATATCCAGCGACTCAACACCCGGCAGCATGCTCCCGTTATCCTTGATCTGCTTGAAAGCTTCAATGATCGGCTTGAAGCCGCTGAAGTCAAACCTGGCCGTCTTGAAGTCATACCCGAAACCGCCATAACCGCTCATTTCAGCAATGACCCGTGAAGAGCGCCCAAGCGCACTGGGCGGATTCTTAAAGTTCTGGGCGAAGCCATACGCACCATCCGCTTTCCCCGCTTCGGTCAGCTTTTTGGCGGTGTCCACCAATTCCTTCAGGGTCGTTGGCGGGTTCTGGATGCCCGCTTTGGCGAACAGGTCTTTGTTATAGATGAGACGCATCGTCGTTCCATAGTTGGGAAGGCTGTAGCGCTTGCCGTCAAATGTGTTCAGATCGACCATTTCCGGAAATTTCGCTTTCAGCTCCTCACTCAGGTACTCGTCAATCGGAGCCAGATACTCCTTTTTATAAAAGGTGCCAATCGTATTCTCCTTCACCCGGATGATGTCCGGGGCGTCGGAGGTCTGGAATGAAAGATCTAGTGCGGTATCGAAATCATCACCCTTGACGACCAGTTCCACCTCGATGCCGTCGGTGTTCGTTTCATTGAACTCGGCCACCTTTTCTTTCACAAATTCGGCGTCATGGCGGTCTCCCGTCCAATAGCTGATTTTGGTCTTTTCTCCCGGTGCTGATCCGCCTGGCTCTCCGGATTTATCCGTAGTATCGGAATTGCCGCATGCGGTCAGGCCGAATGCCAATACTACGCTTGATGCAGTCAGAAGCAGTTGTTTCCTCATTGCTGTTAGCCCCCTTATATTTCAATACTGATTCCCTACACCTTGATTATAGGGCAGCTCCATAATCTGCATAATGCGGGTAATCCCACATTAAGGGCAGCTTTCTGCTGAAATAATGCCAAACGGGGATGAATCTCCGCTGTATAAGCAGATCGTTCATCCCCGTGGTTTTGACAAATATGTTGAGGCCAGGTTACGCAAGCAGACGCGATTCACCCGGCATCAACCTTTGCCCAGATAAGATATTTTAAACTCCGAAGGTGTCATATCGGTGGACTTCTTGAACACCTCACTGAAATAGCGGCGGTGCTCGTAGCCCAGCTCTATGGCGATTTCCTGCACCTGCATGCCTTCAATCAGCATACTTTTAGCCTTCTCCATCTTTTCATGCGTGACAAACTGCTGAAAGGAAATGCCCGCTACCTTCTTGAACAGGTTAGAGAAATATCCCTGGCTCAAATTGATCTGCTTCGCCACCTGCTCCAGTGTCAGGCTGGTATGGAGATTTGCACAGATATACGCTTTTGCCCGATGAATAATCAGAGTGGACTCCATGGAACGCTCCTCTTCAATCCAGCGGCAGCCTTCCGCACACAACCCTTCCAGCAGCGTGCGTATCTCCTGCAGAGAAGGGGAATGCTGGTTCCTCAGCCGGTTCACCTGCTGCTCTAGTGGCTGAACCTTCTCGTAGGGGAACAATTCCAGCATAACCCGGCAGATTTTGAACGCCAGCTCATAACCGATGTTCTCTACGTACTGCGGCTCGGGCAGCGGGTCCAACTGCAGCAGCTCGTCAAAAATATGCCGCAGCACCTGCTGGCTTTTGTCGCGGTTGCCCGAACGGAGCGCGAACAGAAATTCCTGTTCAGCAGCAACGGAATAATTGTTCACGGACCGGGGTTTATGGACGATACTGGAATAACTGTACACAGCATTTCCGTCTGTATAGAAATGATAAGCCAGCGCGCTGAGCGCCTGTGCGTAGGAATCCGCAAGCTCATGTACCGTTGATACGCAAAGTCCCGTTCCTACCGAGATCGTACACCGGGAATATCGGCTGATATTGGCACAGCAAGCCTCCGCAATCTGCTCGGCAGTACCGGGATGCTCCCCGTTCATCACACAAACGTAACGGTTCGTTGCCTCCCGGAAGATAATCCCCCGCGTCCGGGAGCGTATCGTCTCCTCCAGTATATTTTGCAGGCTGAAGCGGACAAGCTCGATCTCCTGCACCGGCTGGCTGCCGAACTTCTCAGAAAAATGATCAATCTCCGCGATAAATACGATGAAATTCTCCTGATTCAGCGGAATCCCTAAATACTCCCAGCGGGATTTCGCGCTATGTTCCGTGGTCTGATGCTGCATCAGAAAGGTCAGATACTCCTGGCGGAGAATCGGCAGACTTTCTTTGATTTTGGCTTCCATTTCCCTGACTTTCTCCTGCTCCTCACGCTCCTGCAAGCATATCGCCTTGGCCTTCAGCACCACATTCACAATCTCTTCGAGTGAAAACGGCTTTTTGACAAAATCCATCGCCCCGAGGCGGATCGCCTGCTGCGCATAAGAAAACTCTGAATATGCGCTGAGGATAATGATTTTGCACTGGGGCGCAAATTCAAGAATTGCCCGGGTCATCTCAAGCCCGTCCATGCGCGGCATCCGGATGTCCGTAAGCACGATATCAGGCTTGCACCCGCGGATCATCTGCAGTCCTTCTTCGCCATCGAGCGCTGTCCCTGCCACTTCAATGCCGTGCTTTTGCCAGTCCGGCTTGCGGGCAATCATATCCACCACACTTCGGATATCATCGATAACACAAATTTTGAGCAGCCTAGGCACTCTAAATTCCATAGCTTCCTCCCTCCCCCCTCAGCGGGCTGAGCGGTATCCATAAATCAGTGCGGGAGCCAGCGCCCGGTTCACCGGACAGCTCCATCCGCGCCTCACCGCCGTAATATAACATCAGCCTATGCCTGATATTGACCAGTGCATAGCCTTTTTTGGAAACTTCACGTTTGTGCATTCCTTGCTCCACCTTCACAACATCCATTCCCTTGCCGTTGTCCTCCACCACAATATGCAGCATGGAATGCTCCGTGGAAATCCGCACTTGAATGACACCGCCCCTTCGGCGGTCCGCAAAGCCGTGCTGGATGCTGTTCTCCACAATCGGCTGCAGCAGGATCTTGGGGACCGGGAAGGACAACAGCTCTTCTTCTCCGATATCAACATTGTACTGGAACAGATCTTCATAGCACTTTTGCTGGATGGCGCAATACTGCTGCACATGGGAAAGCTCGTCCTCCAGCGGAATCAGATCCTTGCCGCCGCTGAGGCCCAGCTGGAACATTTGCGACAAGGCCAGAATCATCTCGTTTACATCGTCATTTTCACCCATCACCGATTTGCAGTAGATCGTATTCAGCGTATTGTAGAGAAAATGCGGTTCCATCTGGGCTGTCAGCGCCCGGATTTCGGCATGGCGTTTGCCCTCCTCGTTCTGTCGCACATCCTCGATCAGGCTTTTGATTTCGGTCATCATCCGGTTAAACTGGAAGCCAACCTGGGCAATCTCGTCATTATATTTGCTCTCATAAGACACACTTAGCTGGTTCTCCTCCACCCTGCGCATCAGTCTGCTCAGCTTGAAGAGCGGCTTAAGGAGGGCGGCTGTCAGTTTGTTCGAGAAAAACCATGTGGTCAGCAGAAACACCAGAATGACATATAGAATTGTCCGCTGCACACCCTTCAGCTGTCCGAGAAGCTGATCCTTGGACTGTATCCCGGCCAGGATCCAGTTCGGCGCAATTGTCGATTGCTTATAATTGACCAGATAATCTTCTCCGTCAAAAGGGTAAAAGAAATTCCCCTCGCTACCAGTGGTGCTGTCACGCAGAAATGCCGGGTCCTTCGGCGGCTCCTCGCGGGTGAACCCGCCGCTCTGCACCACCGCTTCGCCTTCCTTGTTCAGCAGCAGGTATTCCCGGTCATTGCCGGAGCTGTTCTGATTCAGCAGCGACGTAATCCGGTTCTCCCGGAGGTTGACGACGATGAACACATTCGTAATCGGCGTATGCTCATATATTCCCCGCACCACAAAAGAAACGACACGCTGGTTGCCTGTAAACAGCCGGTCGTAATGGGCTTTGGCCCAATAACCGCCGGGATTTTTTTTACTGTTGTCGTACAGCTCCGAGCCGTAAAATGAATGATCTTGCGCCCGCACCTGCGTTGTCGAGTAGAAATCGCCGATTGGCGTTGCAATAAGAACGTTCTCAATAATCGGTTCATTGAAGGTGGCCTGGGAGAGAACATACTGCATTTCCGACAAATGGACATAGTAATTTTTCACATCATGAGCCTGAACATCGATCATCATCTGCCTGTAGGCATCACTCAGCATCAGCGATTGTACCGACATGGCCACATCATTCAGTCTGTAATCGAGCAGTTGCATGGTCTTGTCCACCGTTTCCCTGCTGGTCTCAAAGGCGTTGTTCTGAATTTCCTTCCCGGCAATCCGGTAGGTTAACAATCCCATCGCACTGATTGATAGCGTTATCAACAGAATGAAAGAGAACAGCACTCTCTGTTTGATGGATATCTGATAAAATCTGTCGCTAAGCTTCTCCCGGATCAGCCCGCCCCACCTTCTCGGGGATTTCATGGAGGCACCCGCCCCTTCCTACAGCAGAAATTTCGCCAGTTCGCCGGCTACCAGCCGGTGCCCCTGTTCATTGGGATGATTCACATAGGACAGCAGATCTTCGAGTTCGCCTCCACCGTCGATGTAGGTCTGGAAGGCGGCGAAGCTGTCACATAATCCGACCTTGTATTCTTCAGCGAGCTGCCGGATCTGCCCGGCGTGCTCCAGCAAGGAATGCCAAGCTTCGTTTCCTGTACCATACGACCGATCCCAGGTAGGTGTCAACAGGATGACTTGGTTCCTTGTTCAAGAGAGGCTTGTCCATGGCATACAATATTTAAAGTCCGGTTCTCCGGCCATTGCCGTTTCAGTTCCTTCTTCAATTCCTTTAAATAGTTGTCCGGGCTAGTAGTGTTACTCTCCACATCTGTTCCTCCTTCAGTAATAACAACCTGGAAAATCAGTGATTTCTCGCATTTCCCATCTTACTCCACATTCTTTTGAAGTCAACATAAAAAGAATACCATTGTTGTTTTCTCTTTATTTCATACAAGTGGAAATTGCTGCGCCTATTGAACGTTGAGCCAAATAAATGTCCAGCTTCCCAAAAAAATAGAGCATACCGTCCTATGCGGACAGCAGCTCTATTTCATGGGCAAAACTTCTTCTGAGCAGCCTTAGCATATCCCGCTCTTCTCCACAACACTCAGCCATTCCTTGGCGATCAGATCATGCCCGGCAGTCGTCGGGTGAACGCCATCCCACAGCCAGTAGGCTGCCTCTGCTCTCTCCACAGCTGCGTTGAAAGCATCCTGCAGCGGAACATGCACGGTGCCGAATTGCTGCGAAAGCTCGCGGACAACCCCCTGATAATGGCTGATCCATTTGGACCATCCACTCCAGTCTTCCGCGGGTGCTCCGGTATTCAGGATAAACGGCTCGACCAGCACCAGCTTCGTATCCGGCAGCACTTCGCGCGTCTCTTCCAGCACATGGCGGTAAGCACGTTCGTAACGGTCGGTGCAGCCGCCCGGCTCGCCCTTCATCATTCTCCAAATATCGTTGACCCCGATCAGGATGCTGAGAATATCCGGCTGCAGATAGATCGCATCCTCATTCCAACGGGCATACAGATCGGAGATCCGGTCACCGCTCACTCCGCGGTTGTAGAACATAGGCTGCTGCTCAGCCAGCTCATTGCCCAGCTTGCCGCCAATGATGTAGGCATAGCCATGCCCCAGAATATGATTGGGATCGTTATCGCGGCCACGGTTGCCGTCGGTGATGGAATCTCCCTGAAACAGAATAACTTTGTTTGGCTTAGCAAATGAAATAGACATCCAGCTCACCCTTCAACTATTATAATTAGATAGATTTGGCACTATCTATAATTTTACCGTAATTGCGGCCGATCCTTCAATGATTTGTGATGCTGCTATGCAATGTGATAGGATTTAGCAAATGACATGGAAGGGAATGGAACAAGAATGAAGTATAGAAGATTAGGCAATACAGGCCTTAAGGTCAGTGAGATCGGCCTGGGCAGCTGGCTTACTTACGGAACAGCCGCAGAGCAGAAAGCAGCGGACGCCTGCGTGGCCAAAGCTTTTGAATGCGGTATCAATTTCTTCGATACCGCCAATGCCTACAACCGCGGGGAAGGCGAGAAGGCGATTGGCGCAGCTCTCCGCTCCTACCAGCGGTCGGATTATGTGCTCAGCACCAAGGTGTTTTTCCCGATGGGAGACGGGGTGAACGACCGGGGGCTTTCCCGCAAGCATATTATGGAGCAATGCGAGGCCAGCCTGAAGCGTCTCGGAACCGATTACATTGATGTGTATTTCTGCCACCGCTTTGACAAGGATACGCCGGTTGAAGAAACCTTGCGCGCGCTGGATGACCTTACAGCCCAAGGTAAAATCCTCTATTCCGCAGTCAGCGAATGGAGCGCGGCGCAAATCGCCCGTGCCGGAGGCACCAGCCGCAGGCTGAATCTCCGCCCGCTGGCCTCCAATCAGCCGATCTACAATATGTTCGAGCGTTATATCGAAGAAGAGGTGCTTGAGGTATCGGGGCAGGAAGGACTGGGACAAGTCGTCTTCTCGCCGCTCGCCCAGGGCATTCTGACCGGCAAATACAAGCCGGGACAACAGCCTCCGGCCGGGACACGCGGCGCAGACGATTCAGTGAACGGCGTTATCCGCAGCTATCTGCGCGACGATGTCCTTGGCGTCGTTGCCCAGTTGGATGACCTGGCGGCCAGCCTCGGCCTGAAGCTCTCACAGCTGGCGCTGGCCTGGGTACTCCGCCAGCCAGGTGTCAGCTCTGCACTGATCGGAGCCAGCAAGCCCGGCCAGGTTGAAGAGAATGCACAGGCCTCCGGCATTCTCCTCCAGCAGGAAACGCTGGAGACCATCGACGGCCTGCTCCGCCAGGTGGCCGATTTCGCACCGGCGAGATAGGGAAGCTGAGCGAGAAAGAGAAGGATCATTTATAGCGTGAAGCATATAAATGCTTATCTTTACAAAAAGGACTGTCTTACCCGCAGAGGTTATCTACGGGTGAGACGGTCCTTTCCATACTAATAATGGCCAGGCATCAGGCTGTCTTTCTTTTCATTCATCCGCCCAGCCCCGCCGATTAGTGTTTTATACTTCTTTTGATCCTCTATAGTGGCCAGATGCCTGCATTCTTCAAATAATCTCACGCACCGGAGTACACATGCATCACCATTTATTTTGGCGGAATACTCCAATGCCTTTAACGTATAATGAATAGCCGCCTCATATCGTTGTGCATTAAAGTAATAGGCGGCCACCTCACAGAGAAGGTCTGTATATTCATCCCAGGTAACCCGGGAATTAATGATGCCGATTCGGCTCCGCTGCTCTTTGAAATCCAGCTGATCCTGAAAACGTTCGATAATTCCATCCACATTGAACTGATAGCGGTTGGCGGCCTGCATAATTTTCATTAAAGCCGGAAGAATTTCATTTTCCCGGGCCGCAATGAACTCGGCATACTCTGTAAGCACATCCATTTGACCGGCCATTAACCGATGGAGATAGGAATTGGCAATCGCCCATTCCTGAAACTGCGCCTTCACCTCCCGGACCTTCTCCGTGTCCTCACGCACCCAGCCGGAGTCCGCGTAGAGTGAAGCATAATGCAAAGCCCGTTCGTATTCGCCACGTTCATGGCATACCGCCGAATGGAGCAGATAAGCGTAAAGGATGTAGAAGCAGATTGGTCTTGCCGGCTCCTTACGCGTCTCACGCTGTTTGGTCACCAGGTACTGATTCTGATATTGGATGGAGGCTTTGCGCTCCATTTCTTCAGCCAGAATATTCACTTTGCTCCAGCGGTGCAGGGAAATATAAATATTCGCCAGCGCGTGCAGCGCATCAAGCTGATCGGCCTCATCCAGCCGTTCGACAAAATATTCAAATTGCGTAGCAGCCTGCAGGTTATTATCCTGATTATCACCCAAAGCGATCGTGAACAAGCGGTATTGGCAGAGCGCCAGCCGTTCGGAATGCTGATACTTCTCGCTCTCCGCTACGCCTTCATACAGCAGCGCCGCAGCTTCTTTTTTGTTATTCCTGTAAAATTCCTCTGCCGTGTCAAACAGCGCTTGAGCATAGGAGATATTATCCATCAGATTATGTACCACTTGCCGGATGCATTCCAGCTTGTCCAGCTCGGCGCAGCGGTGCAGAAACGGGCCCAGCCGCCGCCAGTCCGGCGTGGAATGAATAATGCATTCATCTATATACATTTCATAAAACGCACCTTCAGGCAGACCCATTCCGGCGGTTATCCGGTCCAGCTGCTGCATTGCAATCGGGCGGTTGCCATTGATAATGCTGCTGAGCGTTCCGGAGTTGACAGCGGATATTCCAGCAAATTGATTAATGGTTTTGCCTTCCCTTTTGAGAAAAGCGTCCAGTTCCCCTTGGATCGTAGTCTTAGGCTCCAAACAAACTCCACCTCTCAAATCCAAATATTTGAACAATAATCCAGATATTCCTACATAATAGGTGTAAATATTACACAGGTCAACATCCATTGGCACGTTCAAAAGTGGTTGACAGATGGAAATAAAAGCTCTTATCTTCTAATTCCTTACATCAAGAGATCAGCTTGGACTTCTCAGCCTGTTCTGCGGCTTTGCGGATGAAGCGTTCAAGCGGTTTCTGCAGCGTAAGCCCCAGCAGCAGCGCCAGCACGCCGAAAAGCAGCAGAGCCAACACATCGCGGAAGACCACCTCCGGCAGAATCCCCCCTACCGCTTCCCGTAGCAGACTGATCGCATAGGTAAACGGCATAAAAGGATTCAGGATCTGAAAGAAATGCCCGGTGGTACTGATGGGAAATGTGCCTCCGGAGCTGGAGAACTGCAGCACCATAAATACAATCGCAATTCCTTTTCCCAGATTGCCGAAGACCGAAACGAGGGTGAACACAATCGTCACAAATACGATGCTGATTAACACAGCAAACAGCACAAACCAGCCTTTATCCGCGACATAACAGTTCAGGATATAAATATTGCCAAACACCGCTACCAGTGCCTGAAGGATTCCGATGGTCAGAAAGGTCAGCAGCCGCCCGAAATACAGCTGGTGGCCGGTATATGTGATGCCTCCTGTATCGACTCCCGTTCGCAGCAGGGAGATCATCAGGGTTCCCCCCACCCATAAGGAGAGCACGACATAAAAAGGAGTCATCGCCGAGCCGTAATTCGGAATCGGGTAGAGCGTCTTCTCCTTCAGGACGACCGGACTGGCGAGAAAATCGCTTTTGCTCTTGATATCTCCGCCCAAGAGCTGCGCGATATCTTCCAAATTCACTTCACTTTTGATTTGCCGGATGGTCGCTGCCGCTTTGCGGACTGCGGCTTCAAGCGTGGGAAGATCCTCACGCACCAGCTGTGCAGCGCGCTCCACGCCCTGATCAGCACGCGGAAGTCCGGTGGTGATCAGCGCCGCTGCCCTGCGGAATTTCTCCTCTGCGGCAGGCAGATCATTGCGGGCAAATTCAGCGGCTCCATGGATCGCTACTCCGGCAGCGGGGAGTCCGCTCTCGATCTGCGGAAGAACATCCGTGACGAAATGATTGAACGTAGCCATCTTGTCCTCAAGGCCGCTGGCTGCCGCATGCACATCTTCGCGGATTGCAGGCAGGTTCTGCCGCAGCGAAGCAAGGCCCGACTCTCCGTATCCGATTGCCGCCGCTGCCTCATCCAGAACTGTATTCAGTGCGTCAAGGCGCTGTGGAACATTCTGCAGTGCCTTGGCGGCAGTCCCTGCGGTGCTGGTTAGCTGCTTCATGGAGTCCGTTACCGCCGGCATGCCTTCTGCATTGTAGCGCGCAACAATTCTATTCAGCGCCGTTTGGCTCTGCCCGGCGGCCAGACTAAACTGCTCAAGCGCGCCGGCGTCCGGGCCGCCTCCGGCCTGCAGCGCCGACGCAAGCTTGTCCGCCCGGGAAGCAGCGGATGTGAACTGCTCCTGCACTTCACTTAAAGCATTGATGTCGCCGGTACGCACCGCCCCGGGCGACAGGCTGTTCACCGCGCCAAGCAAAGCCGCGGTGTGGCCCAGTGTCCCGCTTCCGGCCGACAGCCGGGCTGAAGCGAGCTGCAGCTGCCGGGCTGCCGCCGGCTGCTGTTCCTTGCTGTTCTGCAGCTCTTCGGCAAGCTGCACAGCGGCATCCCCGGTCTGCTGCAGCAGATAGAAATTCTGCTGCATAATCAGGGGAATGCTCTCGAAGGCCGCGCCGTTCTGTTCCAGAAACTGCTGCAGCTCCTGCCCAAAGCTGCTTCCGGCCGCAGCCAGCCGGTCCGCCTGAGGCAATGCCTTGGCCGCAGCATTTACCACTGCTCCGGCTTCCGACAACCGCTCGGAAGCCCGGTCCAGCATCTCGTCCACCTTGCCGAAATTGTCATCCAGCCCGGTGACCAGAAGAGCAGCCCGCTCCAGCTCAGGAAGCTTGCTGCTCAGCGTCTGCAGCTGCCCGGCGGCTTCACTGATCTGGGACCAGTGCTCGTCGATCGTCTCCGCCGCCGCTCCAGCCTGTTCCACCTCCGGCAGCTTGCTGGTAAGGGAAGCGATCCTCCCGGCGGAAGAGGAGATCTCCGGCCAGTTCTGCTGCAGCTTGAGCACCAGCTTGCCCGCCTTGTCTATTTCCGGCAAGCTGGCCTCCAGCTTGAACAGCCCCTGCTCCACCTTGCGGATTACCGGCAGCTCGGATTGAAATTCCTCATCAATGTGACGGAGGGCGTTAAGCACCGTGCTGCTGAGTGTTTCGATAAAATGCTCACTGATTTGCGACGTGATCGTCGAAGCACCCTTCGCAGTGATTTTGGGCGCGATGGCATTGATCTTTTCGTTAACGGTATATTCTACCTCGGGCTTCACCAGGTTGCCCTCAACGATTCCGGCCATCCGCTGCGAGAACTCTGCGGGAATGACGATGCTCGCATAATAGTCTCCGCGCCGAACCCCAATTTCAGCGGCCCGGGCATCCGTAAAGGTCCAGCCCAGTGTCTTATTGTTATACAGGCTGTCCAGCACCTGGTCACCGATATTGAAGCTTTTTCCCTGCAGCTCCGCCCCTTTGTCCAGACTGGCCACGGCGATTTTGATGCCGGAGGTGTTGCTGTATGGATCCCATACTGCGGCCACATTTACCCAATCATACACAGAGGGCAGCACAATAAGCGCTGCAATCAGCAGCACCGCCACCGGAATCCTGAACAGGTTGCGCCAATCGTTCAGATAGATCCGCCATATTTCCGCCATCCGCCAGTCACCCCCAAGCCGTTATTTGGATATTTTAATATGCCCCGGCATGAAGCTTTTTACAAATCTGCTGCCGTTTATCACATCTTCGGCAGTTCTGATAGACCTCAGCAAAATTTTTGCAACATTTCTTGCTAATTTACGTTAATAGAGGTACATACCCCGTTTGAGAACTATAGCGAAGGGTAAAGAGGTATATAGGCTATTCACAAGCCATATTTAAGCCAAGGGGGAAATGAAAAGATGTTATTGAAAAACTCCAAGTATGTACTGCCTTTGCTGGTCCTGCTGTTTCTTTCCCTCGCAACAACGGCAAGCACAGCGGGAACACGTGCGGAAGCGCAAAGCGGCGGGCAGATTCAGCATCTCACAGCATATATTCACGATCTACAAATCGTAGACGGCAAGCTGATGCTTAATGCGGACGATATCGAATGGTTTGAAGGCGCGGACGCCAACCGGGTGTTTGCCGAGCGGGAGCCAGATGACGCGGCAGAGCTGGGAGGCGCACCAGACGGATATTATATCGTTAACGACAGCGATTTGCTAACCTCTTATCCGGTTGCCGATAATGCCGGTGTAACCATGCAAATCTATGATCATACTGGAACGATCGAGGATCTGGATATCAACTGGAACGAGGGAATTTCTCTACCACAGTTCCAGAAGGAATTCGCCAAGACCGATATTATCGACTTAAGCCAATTTCCATACCATCTCACGATCGAAGATGGTCAAGTAACTTCAATTGTGCAGCAATACATTCCATAACCATTGTTATAGTCGTACAAATTAA
Organism: Paenibacillus sp. FSL M7-1046; assembly: GCF_038007405.1. NCBI lineage: Bacteria > Bacillati > Bacillota > Bacilli > Caryophanales > Paenibacillaceae > Paenibacillus > Paenibacillus sp. FSL M7-1046. The sequence goes on from NZ_JBBOXB010000001.1 coordinate 343,038, forward strand.
GACGGTGTCTGCCCATCCGGGCAAACACCGTCTTTTTGGTACGCCTTCTTAGCGCGCGCCCCATAGTTTTAAGTTGAGAGTTGCCAAGGGTGGAAAAACTAAAGCATTAGACTAGAAATGCTGCTGCCAAGCGGCTTTCAAAAATAATACCTGCAGTGTCCATGAAATAAGTACTAGACTGGCCCAACAATAAAAACAGCGGTAAGCCTTAAAATATAGTCCTAGTCTGCCGCTGTTTATTGAGCTATCGTTTTCCTTTAGCTGAATTGAAAGACTTATTTAAAGCTTTCTTTAAGCGTCCAAGGAATAATGCCCTCAAACTCTAATTGCAGAGTAGGGTTAGGGAACCCATCAGGGAGTGAACTGACTCCATTGGTGAATCCAAATTTAAAACCATTGATCTCAATCATATTATTCGTGGCTAAATGACTGACTTCTTCACTCGTTTCAATCCAACAATCAGGACCGCTTATTAACTCTCCTACTATATGAAAAAAACCGCCGTATAAATGCATACCATCTTTTATTTCACAATATTCCGAGACCTCACCTTCTTTGGTTGGGTCTATTCCTAAACTTCGAAAAAAATCTAAAACTGGCTTAGGTATTAGTTCAATAGCACTTACAAAATTCTTACAGAAGATACAATCACATCTTTCAGTGATTTGATGATAGGCTTGGTAAAAATCTTTAGTTTTCTCAACATCTACTTCAAGATTCCAATCCCCAATTTTCATCTGCTTCATGGAAATATCCCCTTATAAAGAGTTCTTAAAACAGTCATATACTAAGGGTCGAGTTCCTACACCGTCATGCTCAATAACTTAACGACAGAAGGAGTAGTTGCGGCGGCGGCAAACTGCTCCTGGATCGCTGAACTAACGGTTGCAATAGGTAAGCGTTTGATATAATCTCCGGCTTTTCCCCTGCGCCACACCGGACGTGCCAGTTTCCCGGCATCCGGCGTTCCATCTAATGAAAGCTACTTGATCATTGGTTCCCCGTTACTCTAGGTTCTGGAAAAAAAAAACTGATCGGTTCCAATCCGCATTTAGTGCGGTATTGGTTGATCAGGCTCTGCATGGATTCAGTTATTCCAAGCTTAGCCATGAGCCCGTCAATTGTCTGCTTGCATGTAGAATGGATTAACCGATGAACCTCCTTTTGGAGGATACGAAGATTAGAGAATTTATCGTTGCCGCCCAGATGAAGCGGTACAAAATGATGGCAGTGAACATCTGCCGCAGAAAGATACATGCCTGTAACTTCGCATTTCCCCATTTTCATACTGTAGCGACTGATTCGGTTATCCATGTACTCTACACTTCGACTTGGGATATGGGATTTCATTAATGAAGCAATTTCGTGTTGCAAATCTGACCGTAGCTTTTGGTGGATTTGCTCTCTTCCTTCTGCTGTATAAAGGGTCAGCTGTTGACTGAAGCTCATGGTATTTCTTGTCTTCACATCAGCAAGAGGATATAAATACACGTTTGCCAATTTAAATGTCCTGAAGCCGCGACTGTAGAATTTCTTGTACGTTGGCGGCGGGTTTTCAGGGTGTTCGTATTTCCCAATCTGTTTGAGACGATTGAACATGAAGGCACGTAGATCGTAGGCAAGACGTGAGAACTCGGGGTTGACGTGGGTTGCCCATTTGAAATAGTTATGAATCCCTAGAACAAAGCTATTGAACAGCAGTGCATTCTGTGCGGTTGGGGAAGCTCTAAGTTTCTTGATGCGCGCTTTGGCTTCTTCTTTGATCTTCCGCTTGTTTTTGGCTTTAATGCCGGTATGCGCCACTCGTTTGTTGCCCTTTTTAGTCGCACGGATGGTGAAACCGAGGAATTCGGACTCCCGTTTGCGCAGATTCACAATCTGCGATTTCTCCGGGGAGATGTCCAGTTTCAGGCGTTCCTTCAGGTACAGTTTAACAGCATGATACCACTTGTGGGCAGTTCTCCAGTCTCGGCAGAGAACTTTGAAGTCGTCCGCATAGCGGACAATGTATCCTTCTTTCAGAGTAGATCGCTTTTTCGCGTACAATTCTCCTGTTCTCGTCTTGTATGACTCGTTCATGGGAAACAGTTCCCACTGCCCAGCAATCCATTGATCCAGATCGTTCAAGACAATATTGGATAGAAGAGGAGAGAGGATTCCGCCTTGTGGAACTCCTTTGAAAGGTACACCTTCTCCATCAATTTCTGCCTTTAGCATCTTCGAGATGCATGCTAATGTTCGCCTGTCCTGAATGCCAAGGTTCCATAGCTGCTTGATCAGCAATCCGTGATTTACATTGTCAAAGAAGCCTTGAATATCGATGTCGACAACATAGTGGAGTTGCGAATGATTCACTAGAAATTGCACTCTAGCCATAGCATGGTGAGTTGACCGCAACGGTCTGAAACCATAGCTATGGTTATAAAAGTGAGCTTCCGCGATTGGCTCAAGCACCTGCTTAAAGCACTGCTGAATGATACGGTCCAAAATACACGGAATTCCGAGAGGTCTCCATTTGCCGTTATCCTTTTCAATGCGCTTCCGTCTGACTTTGTTGGGGCGGTAGTTCTTTAACTTGTATTGGATATCAAGGACTAGTTCGTCTTCGGATAGCTTTTGGATATCCGTAATGGTTTTCCCATCGGTTCCAGGTGTCCGCGATCCTTTATTCGATTTCATCATTCGATAGGCGAGGAGGATGTTTTTTCTGGATGTGATGATGTCGTAGAGTTGCGGGAAAACTTCCTTTTTCGAGGCACTATCGTATAACGCTGTGAATGTGTCCGTCATGCCGTAGTAATCCCAGTATCGAAGAGCTTGCACTGTGGCATCCCTCCTTGTAGAGGTGATGTTCCCACGTTCCTACCCGATCGGTGCAATTCACGTTGGAGAATGATCGTTCTTTCCATTAGACTTGGGGCTGTTCCTCCACTCCCATTACAGAAGATTCATCAGTCGTGCCCCTGCCCTCACAAGGCTTAATGCATTTCGGCATGTGCCTTATTGCAACCGTCTTGGGTAACAGCCCTTGTTGCGACGTGCCTTGCTTTCCAAGTCCCTTACAACCTAGCTATCTCAGGACGTAGGTGCTTCCTCTAAGCCTGTGAGCTGGAAGCTGCCATTGTTCAGCATAGCGTATTTCATAGGGAAAATTATTACTTTACGCCACTCACACCATCGCTTGATGGCCCGCATGTTTCCATACGTTCTAACTTTAGACCCGTACATTCGGAAGTTCGTCAGTTCAAAAAAAAAAGAATGAACATTCTCACCATATCCAGTTTTTCAGCCGCGCGGCATATCCATTGGCATACCTTTCCGTGAGGAGGCTTCAGCCTCTGTTCTGCCGACTCCACCTGTACTTCACACCCCATGCTCTGTCAGGCATGATGCATGCAGGAGTATTGGCGGGATGGTTTCGGGAAACATGGTTCCGTCATTCCCATCCTCGGTTATAAAGTTGAGATTCCTAATTTTGAATCTCCTGCTTTTCACACCGCCGGGTGCTTATAGCAGAACTTGTCGTACTTACCCGTTAGTTGAATCAATTTTCACTAAAGTAAGCCATCTTAATAAACGCTAAAAAACCAATAATTTTAGAAAATAAAAATTAAAATGTATATTATTCCGACTGCTAATTTAATAAGTGAAATAACGTATTCTTTTGAGCCTTTCAAATACCTCCATTCGATAAAGGCATGTTGTCCCATGGCAACTATAAAAAATATTAACAAGAACCACTTAAGTGAGTTGATATTTGTTGTATCCAAAATGAAGAAGAAAATACAAAAACTAATGACAGCAAGTAGTCCTTTTACCCACCTATTGATATTCTTTCCAATAGTATCTGAAATTTTATTTAATTCTTCTACAATGAAATACTTCTTTATAGTTAGATCTATTAAGGCTAAAAGTATCACTAATAATGAAATTGATAAACTCGTGGATTGTATATTTGAAATTGAATACGTCATAAACCACCCCTTTTAGTATGCTTAATAAACATTACTCTAAAGCCTTTTAAGACATGAAAATCATACCATTAATTAGGACGTTGAAATAAATGAATATTGCGCTAAACTGCCCGTTAGCTTCATGAAGCAACGACAGTCCAATGCTTTATTCCCCTTAGACATCCAATAAATCCAACCTTTTCACACATATTCGAACGTTGCACTATTTACCCGAAAACACTATACCTATAAGCTTATTTATGAATCAAGCTTCGTGTATCATACTTTATAGATTATAGGATTGGTGATAAATATGACTGTTGGAACAACACCGCACACTGCGGCAAATAAACCTGTACTACACGATTTCCGGATGGATCAGGTCAGCATTACCGATCCCTATTTCATGAATGCGTTCGCTAAAGAAATTCAATATCTCAAAAGCTACGATTCCGACAGGCTGCTCGCAGGCTTCCGGGAGAACAAGGGACTGGCTCCCAAAGCCAATAAATATCCCGGCTGGGAAAATACAGAGATTCGCGGCCACACGCTGGGGCATTACCTAGCCGCCTTGGCCCAGGCCTATCAGAGCACCAAAGATGATGAAATCGGCCTGAGGCTGAAGTATATTGTCTCGGAGCTTGCACTCTGCCAGCTGGAGAGCGGATATCTTTCGGCTTTTTCCGAGCAGCTGTTTGACAATGTGGAGAATAAACAGCCCGCCTGGGTACCCTGGTACACCATGCACAAGATTATCTCCGGTCTGACAGCCGTTTACTCCGCCACCGGAAATGAAACAGCTTATGCCGTTGTAACAAAACTGGGCGAATGGGTGTACCGCCGCACCTCCTCCTGGTCTCCCGGGATCCAGCAGATTGTCTTATCCGTGGAATACGGGGGAATGAACGATTGCCTGTATGAGCTGTACAAAATCACCGGAGATGAGCATCATTTGAACGCAGCCCATCAATTCGATGAGCTGACCTTGTTCACACCGGTCCGTGAAGGCAAGGATATTCTCAAAGGCAAACATGCCAATACTACCATTCCAAAATTCCTCGGGGCCCTGAACCGCTATCTGGCGCTCGGCGCGAGCGAACAGTTTTACCTGGAGGCTGCCGCACAGTTCTGGGAAATGGTTGTGCATCACCATAGCTATATTACCGGAGGCAACAGCGAATGGGAGCATTTCGGCGATCCGGATATGCTGGACCGGGAACGCTCCAATTTCACTGCGGAGACCTGCAACAGCTACAATATGCTGAAGCTCTCGCGCGAGTTGTTCAAGATTACCGGTGACGTCAAATATGCCGATTTTTACGAAAACACCTTTTTAAACGCGATTGTCTCTTCACAGCACCCGCACACCGGGATGACAATGTATTTTCAGCCGATGGCAACAGGCTATTTCAAGGTATATAGCTCACCCTTCGAGGATTTCTGGTGCTGCACCGGAACGGGCATGGAGAGCTTCACCAAGCTGAATGACAGCATTTACTTCCACAATTCCGGCAGCATTTATGTGAACCAATATTTAAGCTCGACGCTGCTTTCTGAAGAACATGGCCTTAAGCTGACGCAAACCGCCGCCCTTCCGTACAGCGATACCGTGCAGTTCACGGTGCAGACCCTGCAGAATAAAGATACCTCTCTATCGCTCAAGCTGCGGCTGCCGGACTGGATTGCCGGTGAACCCGTGCTGAGCCTGAACGGACAATCCGTCAGCTTCGTGACTGAAGAGGGATATGCCGTACTGGACAGGGTTTGGGCGGACGGGGATATCCTGAAGCTTAAAGTGCCCATGAAGCTTAACTATTTCAACCTGCCGGATGCACAGCATGTGGTTGCCTTCAAATATGGCCCGGTGGTGCTGAGCGCCGCCTTGGGACAGGACGATATGTCACAGTCGGCGACAGGAGTAGCCGTCAGTGTGCCGACCCGAAATATGCTGGTCAAGGATTTCATTACTACGGTTAATGCCAGCCCTGAGGAATGGCTGAACGGTTTCACTGACCATTTTGAGACTCTGGAGGATGGCCTGGCCTTTGCCCTGCGTGGTACTGACGAAGACAACCGCCTGGTATTCACTCCTCACTATAAGCAACACAGTGAACGTTACGGAATCTATTGGCGCCTTGTTGAAGCAGACTCTGCGGAGCTGCAGGCCCATATTCTGCAGGCCAAGCTGCATCAGAGAGTGCAGGATGCCACCATCGACAGCCTGCCGGTCGGCAATGACCAGTACGAGCTGGAGCATGGGATACAAGGCGAGAATACCTCTGTAGCCACCTGGGACGGATATAACATCCGCAAATCGGAGAATAACGGCTGGTTCAGCTATAGACTGAAGGTTATGCCGCAGATCGACAACTACTTGTCGGTTACGTATTTCTCCGGCAGCAACGGCAAGGAGATCGCCATTTATGTGGACGGCGAACTGCTGGCCAGCGAGACGCTGCACACGGATAAGCCGCGCAGCTTCTATAACAAGCGGTATCTTATCCCGGCCGCAAGTGTACAGGACAAGACAGAAGCGGAAATCAAGTTCGTGATCCCGGGTCAGGAGAACGGCATCTTCGACCTGCTGCGCATGATGACAGGCTTTGACGCCGATGCCCGGCTGCAGGAACTGAGCTTTAGCAGAGGGGTCTTATCCGATCCGTTCAGCAGCGATATCCTTTCGTACACGCTGACTGTTCCGCAGGGGACAGAGCTTCTTGAGATGAAGGCGGTGCCGAAGCACAAGAACGCTCTGATCTATGTGGGCGATGTTATGGTCGAGGATACGTCACCTAGGGAAATTGCACTGGAAGGCAGCTGTACAGAATTGACCCTCACCGTCAAAGCGGAAGATCATTCCACGGTTCAAGAATACAAGGTTACTGTATTGAAAAAATAATGCTCAACCCCATTCCAAGCAAAAAACCAGCCGCAGAAGCGGCTGGTTTTTTGCTTACACATATAGTCTACCTTGTAATAAGGGGCGGAAGACCGGATGATTCAATCATGTAATTGGACCACATCATTACCCTTTGACAGAACCGATCATGACCCCTTTATCGAAATATTTCTGGATAAACGGATATACAATCAGAATCGGCAGCGTAGAAACGATGATGACCCCATACTTGACCTGATCCGCATACTGCTGGGCATAACCTCCGGCCGAACCACCCGCGCCCGCGCCTTGCGAGAACACCTGATTGGACAGCAGGATATCTCTTAATACAATCTGCAGCGGCTGCAGGTTGTTACTGCGGATGTAAATCAGGCCGGTGAAGAAATCATTCCAGTGTGCAACCAGATAATATAGACCGATGACCGATACTACCGCCTTCGACAAAGGCAGGGCTACCTTAAGAAAAAATTTAAAATGCGTACACCCGTCCATGGAAGCGGCCTCGAACAGCTCCTTGGGGATGGAATTCTCAAAGAATGAACGGGCAATGATCAGATTGTAGACGTTCACGCAAAACGGAAAAATAAAGACCCACATCGTATTGGTCATATGCAGATCCTTCATCAGCAGATAAGTCGGAATCAGTCCGCCGTTAAAAAAGAGGGTGATTACAAACGTCAGCATCAGGAACCGTCTGGCCCGGAATTCCTGTCTGGACAGCACATAAGCCGCAGGCAGCGTGAATAGCAGGTTCACCGCCGTTCCGAGAACCGTATACAGCAGGGTATTTCCGTACCCCGTCCAAATCCGCGAGTCCTTGAAGATTTCACTATAGCCAAAGAAGCTGATATTTTTCGGGAAAATCGTTACCTGCCCTGTCGACACCAGCGTGGAGTCACTGACAGAGGCGATAATTACAAAATACAGCGGGTACACAATGCTCAGAAAGATAAGCAGGCACACTGCATATACGACGGCATCAAAGAGGACATCCGTCAACTTTTTACCCTTTTGGTTAATAAGCTGCATGAACACTTCACTCCTTCCCTAAGTGCTGCTACCACAGGCTGATGTCTGAGGATTTCCGGGCAACCAGATTCATCGCATACAAGAAAATAAAGTTGATCACGGTATTAAACAGGCCAATCGCCGCTGAATAGCTGAACTGATTGCTGATAATCCCGATTTTGTAGACATAGGTGGCAATGACCTCAGATACCGGAAGGTTGAGGGCGTTCTGCATCAGGAAAACCTTCTCGAAGCCGGTACTGAGCACGTTCCCCATACTAAGCACGAACAAAATGATAATCGTAGGGATCAGCGCCGGAATATCGACATGCTTGATCGTCTGCCAGCGGCTGGCTCCATCAATTTTGGAAGAGTCGTAGAGCTGCGGGTCCACCGTGGAAAGTGCGGCCAAATAAATGATGCTGTTCCAGCCGCAATGCTGCCAAATCTCCGATAACACATACACGGGAACAAAGGTTTTGGTTGAGCCCAGCAGATTGATATCACCCAGACCGACCGAACTCAGGATATGGCCGATAACCCCGGAGTTCGGGGAGAGCAGCACATTCAGCAGTCCCACCATCACGACAATGGAGATAAAATGGGGCAGATAAACGGTCGTCTGCAGCGTTTTTTTCGCCCGCTTCCAGCGCACCTGGTTAATCAGAAGGGCAAGAATAACCGGTGCGGGAAAACTCAGGATAACGGTTGCCAGACTGATGGCTATCGTATTCTTCATCAGGTCCGGAAACATATAGCTGTCGAAAAACTGCCGAAAATAAAACAGCCCTCTCCATGCGCCTCCCGTCAAGCCCTTGGAGAAGTCATAGTCACGGAACGCCAGCTGGATGCCGTACATCGGAATGTAGTTGAAAATAAAGATCACAACGATTGCCGGAAAAATCATAATCCACAGCTGATAATCCCGTCTGAAGGTATTCACCACGGTGGGCTTTTTATGAGCCGATTTCATCAGAACCATCACTCCCATTAAGGAGCCGGAAGAACGGATGCCTTAAGTCCCCCGGCACGGCTTCTTCCGGACTCAGTTTCTCTTAGGGTCTGCGCTTGCTGCTTATTGATTGCTCTTGTAATCATCGTAATATTTCTGTATGATCCCAATATTTTTGGAGACACCGGTCTTCTCAATGTTTTTCACATAAGCATCCCATTCCGAATCAATGCCGCCCTTGGTGATCCATTGCGACCACTTCGAGAGGGCCAGAGACATCATGCTCGTATTGTTAAGACTCATCGCGTTGTTGTCCGCTGCACTGTATTTGATAAACATGCTTGGCAGCACATCCGTATCCTTGTTGATGGCGTCTAGAGCCGCCTTAAGCGGTTCGGTCTGTTTACCGACGGACTGCATATCCGTCCCCAGCGTCAGCTTCAGGGAATCCGCAATATACATTGCCCCGTTATCCGCCCAGGATGAGGTCCACTTCCAGGTGCCCGGGTCCATCGCCGTATCTGTTGGAGGCAAAATAGTGTAGGTTCCGTCCCTGTTGTCGCCAATGTTAGTGCCAAGCGAGCCGAACAGTACCTGCATACTTACCGTAGGATCATACAGCTCATTAATGAACTTCATGGCCGCTTCCTTGTGTTTGGATTTGGCGGACATTTGCACAGTGTTGACCCCATAGTTCAGCGAATTATAGTCATAGCTCCAGGAAATCTTGCTGGTTGAACCGGCTGACACTTTCAGAGGTGACATCGAAGTATACTGCGGAGCCAGCGCATTGCCGACTCTGTCGGTCACTTCCCAGCCCCAGGTGAAGCCGACAGCCGCCGTGTCCCCGTTGCCCCGGGCGACGGATTGGAATTTGGTGTAGTCCTGGGTGAACACCTCGGGATTGATAAGTCCTGCGCTGAAGCATTTATTCAGGAAAGTTACCAGCGTTTTGTAGCGTTCATCCGTGAAGAAGTTCTTCACCTGTCCGTCCTCCACAAAATAGCCGAGTCCGCTGTTATCCGTCAGTGTAATACCTTCACTGCCCAGCAGCACCGTAGGCATGAAAGCTCCAAACGCTACAGTTCCTGTAGGCGCAAAGTCCATAGGAATTTCGTCGCCCGGATCGCCGTTTCCGTTGGCGTCTTCATCCTTGAACGCTTTCAATACATCGTATAATTCATCCCAGTTGGTCGGCATTTGCAGGCCCAGGTTATCCAGCCACTTTTGGTTGATGAACTGGCGTGTGGTCGTTTCCGGCCAGAATCTTTGATATTTAGGCAGGCCGTAGATTTTACCATCGAGCTGTGTGGCAATTACCTTGGTCTCCGGCTTGGCGTCGAACATGGCCTGCACGTTAGGGCCGTATTCTTTGATCAGCCCGGTCATGTCCTCGAACAACCCCGGGAACTGCGAGAAATCGGCATCGGTGATGGAGTTGACGCCTACGATCAGGTCGGGAATATCTCCGCTGGCCAGCAGCGTGCCTTTTTTCTGATCCCAGTCCGCCGTGACCTCCTGCCACTCAATTTCAACCCCGGCCCGTTCTTGGGCTTCCTGCAGCCATTTCATTTTGGAGAATTCCTGAGTTAACGGATGTTTGGTCATGATGGCGGTAAGCTTAACCTTCTTGCCTGTGTTGCCTGTACCGGCAGCCTCTGTATTTGTATTTGTATTGTTGCCGCCTGAGCACCCGGACACCGTTGCTGCACTGAACAGCAGCACGAGCAGACCCACTAGAATTTTTTTCATTTTGTATCCTCCCTTTTTCTGTTCGATCATAGCAGGAAAAAGATGATATACTTCATGAATATCTAAAATTAACCAAATGAAACTGAAATCCAAATACACATATCATCATATTGTATCCGCTTTCAAATGCAATTTTAAAAATAGAGATCAGAATCTCCGGGAATCTAAGCAGATTTATGAGACTTTCCATCCCTCTCCTTCCTTTGGAACGTCGTTTTGTTATCTCTAGCTTACGCTTGTTTTAAATTTGGATAAATAGTTTAAAGTTCGAATATGTGTGAAAAGGTTATCAATTATCTAAACATTTTTAAGTGGTAAGCGCTTTACTTCGGGGCAGCTTTCCTTAATAATAAGAGTACGCGAGAGTGTACAAAAGTCAGATTAAAGGGGACAAGCGGATGATTGCTTTCGAGCTGATCGTAGATACGCCGGTCGATTTGGAGATCACAGGCAAATTTATCGCCCCCTCCTCCGATTGGATTCACTTAAGCAGAATTTTGCAGGATTACGAGCTTATCGTCATGACCGAGGGGGTATTGTACCTGGCGGGAGACCAGCAGCATTTTGTTGTCTCCAAGGGAGAGTATCTGCTTCTGCCCCCCTCTACCAAACAGTACGGATATAAGGCTTCGGAATGCAGCTTTTACTGGCTTCACTTCAAGTCCCAGGACGGGATCAGCATTACCGACATCTCCACCCATCCCCGAAACAGGGAGGACAACAAACTGCTGCTTCCCCAGTACGGAACCTTGAAAAGTCTCGAGAAAATCATTGTCATGATGAAGCAGCTTCAGGATTCGGTCCGGGGCTACAATCAAAAGACACTCAATAACTATATGTCCACGGTCATTTTGTGCGAGCTGTACAACCAGGTCTTTCACACTGAACATAATCCCGCCAAAAAAAACAAGCAGGAACAGCTGTACAATGACATCGTGGACTATATCAAGTGGAGCAGAAGTGAGCATATTAAGGTATCGCAGATCGCCACCTACTTCGGTTATAACGAAAAGTATTTATCCCATCTCTTCACCCGGATTTCGGGCATCTCCCTGAAGCAGTATATTTTGCAGCAAAAGATGGAGCTGGCCAAATTCCTCCTGTCGGACACCAACCAGAATGTAAGCGAGGTCTCACAGCAGCTTGGCTACAAGGACTGCCATAACTTCATGAAGTCCTTCAAGAAGATCGTAGGCTTAACGCCCACGGATTTCCGGAACGCCTACGCCAAACGGCTGCTTTTTTATGAGTGAACACACCAACAGCAAAGAGTCCAGGCACCCATGGTTATACGGGATTCCTGGACTCTTTGTTGGTTTGCAGTTGCTCAGTTCAGAACCTTACTTACTGCTGTCCTTCACGGGCAGGCCGAAGTTAGGTGTGCCGTCTTCGTTCCAATACAGCACCTGTGCACGGGTATGACGGTTCGGGTCATAAAGCGGATCGCCGGTAATTTCTTTATAATTGCGGGCATGGTAGATCAGCACATCTTCACCTTGCTCATTCACAGTGAAGCTGTTGTGTCCCGGACCGTATTGTCCGTTCTCTTCACTGGTCTTGAACACAGGCTCGGGATGTTTAGTCCAAGATGCAGCATCCAGCAGATCGCTGTCTTCATCGGCATCCAGCAGGCCCATGCAGTAATTGTAATCGGTAGCACTGGCCGAGAAGCTCATGAATATGCGGCCGTTACGTTTCAGTACCGCTGCGCCTTCATTTACACTGAAGCCAATTTTCTCCCAGGAATACTCAGGTGTCGCAATCATGGTCTGGGGGCCGGTCAAGGTCCAGGGGTTGCTCATTTCGGAAATATACAGGTTGGAGTTCCCTGGAATTTCAGGGTCCTTCTGCGCCCATACATAATACAGCACTCCCTTGTGCTGGAACGTAGTCGCGTCCAGGGCAAAGGACTCCCAGGCTGTTTTCACCTGGCCTTTCTCTACCCATGTGCCTTCGAGCGGATTGGCCGATTCGTTCTCCAGGGCAAACATACGGTGATCGAACAAGCCCTCGTTCGTTTCGGTTGTACGGGCAGCGGCAAAATAAATGTACCATTTCCCGTCAATATAATGAATTTCAGGCGCCCATATATTCGCGCTTAGCGGTCCCGTCTCATATTTCCGCCAGGCTACAACCGGCACGGCTTCAGTAAGTCCTTCAATGGTCTCCGACCGGCGCACCTCGATCCGGTCATATTCCGGCACGGAGGCGGTGAAGTAATAATAGCCATCAGCATGTTTATACACCCATGGATCAGCGCGCTGTTCCACAAGCGGATTGCTGTATTCTCTATTTGTGTTCATAATGGTTTCTCCTTTGATCTGATCAGTAAATATAAAGAATGAATTCGCTGCTTCTCTACTCCAAAGTAAGTACAACTACAGACGCAGGCGGAAGGACACAGTTCAGTACTCCATCCTCCAAAGCTGCAGCTTCATAGACAGACGGCGCTACCTTGTCTGGCGTCTGGAACGTGTTATGTGCACCAAGCTCCGTATGCGTCAGAATTTGCCCGGTTACCCGGGTTGGCGCCGCGCCACCGATACCAAAGCTGAGAGTTGCACCGTCCTCATGGCTCAAGTTGCAGATCGACACATAGATCTTGCCTTCCCCGTCACGTGAAGCAGATACGCTAAGCTGTGAAATAGCAACCCCGCCGCTGGTGTATTGCGGACTCTCAAAGGCAACCTCGAGCAATTCATTATCCTGATGCACCTTATACATCTCAAACACATGATACGTAGGGGTTAGCAGTAATTTATCGCCTTCGGTCAGGACCAGCGCCTGCAGGACATTTACCATCTGTGCAATATTGGCCATCTGCACCCGGCTGCTGTGATTCTGAAAAATATTGAGATGGATGCCTGCTACCAGCGCATCTCTCAAAGTGTTCTGCTGGTACAGGAACCCCGGGTTCGTTCCGGGCTCGCTCAGGAACCAGGTCCCCCACTCATCTATAATTAATCCTACCCGCTTCTCCGGGTCATACTGATCCATAATGGCCGAATGTCGGGTAATGAGCTCATCCATATGAAGTGACTTCTGCATCGTTTCGAACCATTCAGCTTCGTCGAACCCGAGCGCCTGGCGTTTCTCTTCCCAACTGCCGGGGATCGTATAGGAATGCAGGCTGAGGCCATCCATGAAACGGCCGGCTTCCCGCATTAATACTTCCGTCCAGTTGTAGTCGTCCACATTCGCTCCACCGGCAATTTTGTACAGCCGGTTATCCCCGTAATTTCTGGAATAGGTCTGATAGCGCCGGTACAGGTCCGCATAGTATTCGGGACGCATATTGCCGCCGCAGCCCCAATTCTCATTGCCGACGCCGAAGTATTTAAGTTTCCAGGGCTGTTCTCTTCCGTTCTCCCTGCGCCAGTCCGCCATTGGCGATTCGCCGTCAAAGGTCATATACTCGACCCATTCCGACATTTCCTGAACCGTACCGCTGCCTACGTTGCCGCAAATGTACGGTTCGCATTCCAGCAGCTCACACAGGCGGAAAAATTCATGGGTACCGAAATGATTATTCTCCACTACACCGCCCCAGTGCGTATTAACCATCCGCTTGCGGCCTTCCCTCGGTCCAATTCCGTCTTTCCAATGATATTCATCGGCAAAACAGCCACCCGGCCAGCGCAGCACCGGAATGTCCAGTTTCTTCAGCGCTTCGATGACGTCATTGCGGATGCCGTCCGTATTGGGAATCGGCGAATCCTCGCCTACCCACAGACCTTCGTAAATGCATCTGCCCAAATGTTCTGCGAAATGCCCATATATATTTTTGTTGATTTTGCTTTTGGGCAGGTCAGCGTGAATCACAAGCTTTGCAGTCATAGTTTCTCTCTCCTTGGCTAATGTTTTTTTATTTAGCCCTTTATCCCTGAATTCAAATTAATCGATTGTACAAAGTATTTCTGCGCGAACACGAACAGCAGCAGCGTAGGAATGATAGCGAGAATCGCCGAACCCATGAGCTGTCCGATCATCCGGTAATTTCCATAAATATCCTGCAGCAACAACAGTCCGGCAGTAACCGGCATTTTGTCAACATCCGTGAATACGATTACCGGCCACAGGAAGTCATTCCAGGATCCGGTGAACGAGAACAGGGCACACACGATCAATACCGGCTTGATCAGCGGCACGATAATCGACATGTAAATTCTGTAATGGCTCGCACCATCGACATGGGCCGATTCGTCGAGTTCCTTCGGAATGCCGTTCATAAACTGTCTGACCAAAAAGATATTCCCCATACCCGCGAGTCCGGGGATTACCATTGCCCAGGAGGTATTAACCCAGCCCAGAGCATCAATAATTTTGTAGGAAGGAATCAGATTCACGACACCCGGGAAGAACGAAATACCGAGCAGGGTGAAAAAGAGCGTGTCTCTGCCTTTAAATTTCATCCGCGAATAGCCATATCCGGTAATGGAGATTACCACAACCACCAAAAGAGTATGCATTGTGGCAATAAGCAGTGAGTTCATCAGCCAGCGCAAGATTGGTGCGGTAGAGGTGTTTTCCAAAATCGCAATATAGTTGTCAAAAATCCACTCTTTCGGGAACATTCTGAACCCGGAGCTGACCACCTCGGTTTGCGACCGGAAGGAGGTAGTGATTCCGAAAATAACAGGAACGATCCAAATAATGCAGAGAATAATTAAGAAGAGATAGGAGAGATATTTAGAGATACTGATGCCGGAGCCTTTTCTTTTCCCTGCGTTTTGTCCATTAAGAAGCGGACTATTATCCATTTGTTGTGCCGCTTGGTTTGACATACGGGTACACCTGCCTTTTCAATTTCCATTGCTGGTCCATTGTCTTATCGAGTGTTAAGCTGCATTCCGGTTCATCACATAATATTGCAGAGCCGAGATGACCAGGATTATAAGTCCCAGCAACACCGCCATCGCCGATGCCATTCCCGCAATGGATTCCCCGTTGCCGAACGCCAGTTGACGAATATACATCATGAGTACATGCGTGCTCTGCCGTGGTCCGCCGTCGGTCATCATGAGCGGCTGCCCGAATACGTTAAAGGCTCCGGCAGTAGTCATGACAAAGGTATAGATGAGCGGAAAACGAATGGAAGGCAATGTAATACTCGTGAATCTGCGGACGGGTCCTGCCCCGTCTATTTCCGCCGATTCATACAGATCCTGTGCCACACCGCTTATGGAGGCACGGTAAATAATCATATTGCCCCCGACGCCGCCCCAGACTGTAATGATAATAATGATAATCCACGCATATGGCTGATTGGCCGGCCAGGATACGTCTGAGCCGAACACATTCCCCGCCATTCCGAGCTGCTTGTTAAAGAGCAGCAGCCAAATCAGCGCGCCTGCAGATATGGAAATAAGGCCCGGAATGTAGATGATGGACTGGATCAGGCTTTTCCCTTTGACTTTCTTATGTTCCAGTGCAACGGCAACAAGCAGCGGAATCACAATCAACAGCGGAACACTGAGCAGCACAAAAATCAATGTGTTCTTAAGCCCGTTGTTGAATTGGGTATGAAAGGTGGAACTGTTGTCAAACAAAATGGTCTTGTAGTTGTCTAAACCTACCCAGACCGGATCATTCATCAGATTCCATTTAGTAAAGGAAGCGTAAATCCCGTAGATCGTGGGCAGTAAAATAAATACAGCAAATAAGATGACATGTGGACCTACAAAGAAAACAGGCGCCAAATTAAGTTTCTTTTTCATAGGCATTCTTTTCTCCTTTGGCATAAAGCAATGTGCCGTATTCCGGCACATTGCTTTATGCAATCATTTCCGCTTCCTTTTATTACTTCGCTGCTCCGCTTGTGCCCTCAGCGATTTTATCTTCTACAAATTTCTGCATGGTCTGAAGAGTTTCATCAATATCTACGTTGCCGCGGACGATATCTCCGCAATACGTATCCACTGCTTCTGCAATATATGGATAGTATTCATAAGTGTAGATGTAGAGGGATTCAATCTCTTTCTCATTCGAAGTAAAGAAGGACTGCATGTAATCCTTATACTCAGGGCTCTCAATAACTTTTTTACTTGCTACGGTCTGTCCGGCTTTGGCCCATTCAATGGAATTCTGACGGATGAACTCCAGGAAATTACCGATTCCGGCTACCTTTTCTTCAGATCTGTCTTTATTCTTGAACATGGAGAACAAGTGCGAAGAGGATCTGTTCGTGAACTTGTCAGCCGTGTTGGAATATACGTTGGTTACTCCGAAATTGAGGCCTTCAACTCCGGCATGCGCTGTGGAGCTCCATGTGCCGTCTGTGGAGAACAATACATTGCCCGATTGGAACATCAGGTATCCGTCTTCACCAAACGGTGTCATCAGACCGGCATCGTTGATCTTTTTAACATTTTCAAAAGCTTGTTTCATCACCGGTGTGTTTACAGCAGGTTTTCCGTTCTCCTGGATATCTCCGCCAAGGTTCTGAACTTGCCCGAGGATAACCCAGCCCAGCAGGGCATCGTTGACCACAAAGTCGCCTTCAGCCAATTTGCCTTTCAGCGACAGCATTTCATCTATCGTCACCACATTGTCGTCAAGGAAGGATTCCGCACCATATTTCTTAAGCAAATCTTTATTGTAGTACATAACATTACTGTGAATATCGAGAGGCACTGTATATTGAGTTCCATCTATTGTACCTGTTGACCACGCTTGCGGCAGGTAATTGTCTTGTTTAATTTCAGGCTGAGCAGTTGTTACTGCAGTCATTGGCTCAAGTGTTCCTTGCTTCACATAACCCGGTACACGGTCAGCGTGGATAATAGCCAAGTCAGGCACGCCTTTGCCGGAGTTCAGAACCGTCGAAATTTTGGTATACATATCCGCGGTAATTACATGCTTCACCTTTATCTCTGGATTGGTAGCATTGTAATCTTTAACAAGCTGGTCCATATAGGCACCGTCATCACCGGTCAGCGGCGTCCAGAAGGTTATTGTCTTTGAATCATCTTTCCCGCAGCCTGCCAATACCGTCGATAATGATAGAACAAGTGCTAATGCCGAAAAACCCCACTTTTTCTTCAACACTTTCTCCTCCTAATAATTAAATTAGTAAATCATCTACAAAAATGTTTTTGCAAACAATGAACTCAGTTTGTTGCCTGCCAGGGAACCCAAGATCAGTTCACCTTGCCTAAACGAATCACATTCCATGAGGCCTTGGACAGCAGAGTCTCTACAAAACCATCCTTGCATTCGGTTCCGGTTGCTTGTCTTGGTTTCACATGTTCTTCCTTGGCTGTATTAACCGCTTTCAGATCCTCATGCTGGAGCTCAATATGTTCGATTAACCGGTAGCCCTCAAATCCGCGCACATCGCATTTTAAATGCAGTGCTTCTTCCAAATGCCGGTTAATGGCGAAGATCGTTAGCTCATCGGCTTCCTCATTATACACAAGGGCACTGTCGAGATATGGAACATCGGTATAGTCCTGAGCGTCATATTTCGGCGAATTGACAATCGGCTGAAGCGAAACGCCGCGCCCGTATTTGGAGGTATGCAGGTATGGATAGAAGATTGTCTGCTTCCAGGCTGCTCCACCCGCTTCTGTCATAATGGGTGCAATTACGTTTACAAGCTGTGCCAGACAAGCCATCTTCACACGGTCCGCATGTCTGAGGAAGGTAATGAGCATACTGCCGATCAGCAGGGCATCTTCAAAATTATAATGATCCTCAAGCTGCGGCGGACCTACTGTCCAAGGCTCAATCTTCGTATCCGACTCATTGGAGTGGTACCAGACATTCCATTCGTCAAAGCTGAGATACATCGTTTTCTTGCTGCGCTTCTTGGCTTTGATGTAATCGCAGGTGGCCGTTACGGTGCGGATGAAATGCTCCAGGTCCATGCTGCGTGCCAGGAAATTGGCAGAATCGTTGTCCCGGTTTCCATAATATTGATGAAGGGAAACATAATCGGCAACATCATAAGTATGTTCTAGAGTTACCGCTTCCCATTCAGGGAAAGTCGGCATCGCTGAGCTTGAGCTTCCACAGGAAACCAGCTCTATCTCCGGATCAACCAGGCGCATCGCCTTGCCGGTTTCATAAGCCAGTCTGCCATATTCGGCAGCTGTCTTCTGGCCGATCTGCCACGGTCCATCCATTTCATTGCCGAGGCACCAGGTTCTGATCTTATGCGGCTGCTCCACACCATGATTGCGGCGCAAATCACTCCAGTAGGTTCCGCCGGGATGATTGCAGTACTCCAGCAAGTTACGTGCGGCATCAATACCTCTCGTACCCAAATTGACAGCCATCATCACCTCTGAGCCTACTTCCTTGGCCCAGCTCATGAATTCATTCGTACCTACCTCATTAGGTTCAATAGTTCTCCAGGCCAGCTCCAGCCGCTTCGGACGCTGTTCTACCGGACCTACGCCATCTTCCCAATTGTAGCCGGATACAAAATTCCCTCCGGGATAACGGATAATCGGTACACCCAGTTCCTTGACCAGTGATTTCACATCACCTCTGAAGCCAAGCGAATTGGAGCTGGGATGACCAGGCTCATAAATTCCGCCATATACTGCACGGCCTAAATGTTCAATAAAGGAGCCGTAAATCCGTTTATCCACTTCAGCGATAACAAAGGACTTATCGGCGATAAGCGTCGCTCTTAATGTGTCTGCCGACAATCTCATCACTTCCATTTCACATTTTTATTAATTAATTAAAAAACATTTGAATGTATTCGCTTACAGATATAAAATAACATATATAAGCCTTCATGTAAATATAAAAGTATAAACCTTTTTATATGTATTCAAAACAAAATGAATTTAAGGCTGTTTTCAGAAAATAATAGGTCTTTTTCATCTTATTTCACTAAAGTATATTTATAATTATATGAATCAAAGGACTTATTAGCTTAAAAAATGACTTAAATTTAATTGTATTACACAAATAAAGGAAGAAGTCTTTCCTTTTTACCTCAATTAGTTTATAATTTTATAAAACAGTCTTTCATGACGTCCGCGGAGGAAGGTATTGTACAATGATTTATATTAAAGATCTAATGAGTGGCATTGATATTTTCAAGGCACTGAGCTCCGAGATTCGCATCCAGATCCTTGAGCTGCTTGCCACCAATCAGGCACTCAACCTGAATGAAATCGCCAAGAAGCTGAATCTCAGCAATGGCGCCATCACGATGCATATCAAGAAGCTGGAAGAGAGCGGCCTGATCGAAATTAATACTTCTGTAGGCAAACATGGCATTCAGAAAGTCTGTTACCTTAATAAAGATAAGCTGATGGTTGATCTCCGCAGCAAGGATGTCGACAACCTGTATGAAGTTGAGATTCAGGTTGGCCATTACAGCAACTATCAGGCTGTTCCTACCTGCGGGCTGGCCACCAAGGACAGCATTATCGGTGACTTCGACGAGCCGCGCTATTTCGCAGATCCCCAGCGGATTGATTCGGAGATTATCTGGATGGCTGAAGGATTCCTGGAATACCGCATTCCGAACTATCTTAAGGCCAATCAGACCTTCCGTGAAATTCAGTTCTCCATGGAAATTGGCTCAGAGGCTCCCGGTTTCAGCGATAACTATCCTTCAGACCTCTACTTTTATGTAAACGGCATCGAAATCGGTTACTGGACCAGTCCCGGAGACTTTGGGGATCAGCGCGGTACCTTTAATCCAGACTGGTGGCCTCCTCACCTGAATCAATACGGCATGCTCAAACTGATCCGGATCAACAATGAAGGAAGCTTTATCGACGGCTGCCGCATTTCGGACATTACCCTTGATGATATTAAGCTGGACTACAAAAGCGAGCTGACCTTCCGCATTGCCGTTACCGACAAGCCGGTCAACAAACGCGGACTGACCATTTACGGCAAGCATTTCGGCAATTACAGCCAGGATCTGATGGCCCGCGTGCTTTATAATGTACATGAGGTTGAAGAAGTTGGCAGCTGTGTTTCCATGACAATAAGCGAGTAAGCACATAAGGACCATCCCGGGCGGCTAGCCCAGAAGATGGTCTTTTTTTCATGTCTATGTGAAGCATTTCCTGCCTGTATAATTGTTATCGGCTTAACCCACACTAACCGATGTCTCCCATACAACCGAGAAGGAGTGTTTCATATGCGTGAAGGTCTGATCCCTGCCGTTCTTGGTACCGTAGTTTCCGCTTCCGGCGCAGCTTTTCTGGGAAGCAAATACAAGCTGGCCGCAACCGGCGTGCTTGGCTTTGGTCTGGCGCATATTGTCTTAGGCGCGATCGATTTGTTTGAGCACCGGTAAAAGGTTGGAAGATGCCGGCCCTTGCTTAAGTACGGGCCGGTTCCTTATCGGAACAATCGGATTAGACGCAAAAAGGCCCTCACCCTCCAGGCAAGGACCCACATAAGCATATAGTTTATTTCACTGCTACATAAAACAGCCGCTGGGCACTGTCATCCGCCTCTACCCATTCGAAGTCGGCATAGGTCTTCACATCACTGAACCCAGCTTTCAGCAGTTCCGCTGTCATCCACTCCGGATCATAAGCCCGCTGAACATGAGTCTCCTCAAAACGGCGGTACAGATCCCCCCGTTCCTCTTCACGAACAAAGATAGACAGATGATGCTCAATTTCCCGCCGCGGCACATCCAGCTCACTGGTCCAAATATACGATATGGAGGGCTCATTCATGAAAAAGGGCTGCTCTTCCTCGTAACGGATCAATGTATTGGGATGATGCACGTCAAACAGAAAGGTTCCTCCCGGCTTAAGACCGGCAAAGGTGCTGGCGAAAACCGCCTGAACGTCCTGCTCTTCCAGTACATAGTTGAGGCAATCACAGAAAGAAATAACGGAATCCACCGGTTCCGGCAGCTCCCATTCCTTCATATTTTGCCTTACCCAGCGCACACTGCCCTCCCGCAAGAACCTGCGGCCCTGCGGATGCTCCTCCAGCTTCTTTTGCGCCACAGACAGCATGTCGGAAGAGAGATCAATGCCCGTCATATGATACCCTGATGCGGCAAGCGGAATGGTAATGCTGCCGGTTCCGCAGCCGAGTTCCGCCACGGTGAGCGGCTTTCCGTGCAGCTTCCAGGCGGTTTCCGCAAACTCCAGCCAATCCGGATATGGCATATCGGCCATAAGCTCGTCGTATACATATGCAAATTTCCCATAGGAAGACACTGCGCACACCGCTTTCTATAATTACCTGTAATCAAATGCTGTCATAACCGCTTAATTCTCCGTTGTTCCTTCATCGCCCTGATTCTCATCCGGAGCTGTGTCTTCCTTGCCTGCAAGGTAGGTCCAATTCTCCTTCTGGGTAATAAGGCCTTCCTTCATCAGCTTGCCCATCGCCCGTTTGAAGGCTGACTTGCTGATGCCGAAGCGCTGCTTGATAATATCCGGAGGCGTGGCATCCGAATACGGCATGGCACCGCCCGGTCGGGAATTCAGAAAGTCCAGCAAGGCAGCGGAATCCACATCACGTCCCACTTCCTTCCGGTGGGTCATGGAAAGGTTGACCCGGCCATCCTCGCGGATATGTGAGACCCGGGCTTCAAACTGCTCGCCCAGACGCAGCAGACGGCTGCGTTCCGAGGAATGAACCATTCCGATAATGCCGAAGCCCAGCACTCCGCCGTCCACAAGCACGAAGGTGCCCATTTGCAGCGGCTTGTATGCTCTTGCGGTCACCATTTGCCCCATCCATGAGGTTGGCGCAGGAAGCGCCAGCGGAGCAAGCTCCTGTTCACCGGCCAGCTTGGCACGTAGACGCCCCTGCTTATCGTGCTCCATCATGACAAATACTTTGTCACCAACCTGCGGGCGCAGCTCGATCAGTTCAGGAAGCTCGCGGATCGGCAGCAGGAGCTGGCGTCCAAGTCCCATTTCCAGAAAGCAGCCGAGACGGGGATGAATATCGGCGACTTCCAGCAATGCCATTTCACCAAGTGTCAGAAATGGCTTCTTCATTGTTGCCGCGAGCCGGTCTTCCGTATCGAAGAAGATGAATACTTCCACTTTATCGCCCGGCTTGGGCTTGCTGCCAACCAGCTCCGTATAATGCAGCATAACATCCTGATCACCGGCACCCAGGAAGTAGCCGTAAGGCGATACTTCCCGGAGTACATCCAGTTTAACTACAGTTCCGGCAATCAGACTCATACGTTCTCCACAATCTTGGCGTCAGACCACAGGCGCTCAATGTTGTAATATTCGCGTTCATCGCGGTGGAACACATGCACAACAACATCGCCAAGATCCATCAGCACCCAGCGCGCCGCGTCCATGCCTTCGATTCCGCGGATCATACCACCTGCTTCATGAACAACCTTACGTACTTCGGTGGCAATCGCTTGCACCTGGGTATCGGAATTACCGTGACAGATCACGAAATAATCACTGATTGGGGAAACATTGCGCAGATCCAGCGCGACAACATTCATCGCTTTTTTATCTTCCACAGCTTTTAAAGTCAGTTCCAGCAGCTTGCTTGATTGTACACTCATTATTTATCCTCCAGTATTCTTACTAAATCATTACGCGCCAGCACCGTTAACGGAAACACAATCCGGCGCTTCTGCAGCAGCAGGCTGATCGTCGAATCAAATCCGGCTATCAGCCCTTCCTCCAGACTTACTTTGGAAAGCCTGCGTATTTCATCCACACCGGGAAAATCCCGTCCGGGCTCGATATAATCGGCCAGGCAGACAATCTTCTCCAGCAGGCTCATGCCTACACGGCCCGAAGTATGATAGCGTATGGCTCCCAGCACTTCTGCATCGGTAATTTCATAATCCCGTTCCGCTACAAATGCCCCCACTTCCGCATGCCACAGCTGCTTATCGTAGGATAACAGCTCGGAGGGCAGACCATTCTGCTCAATAATTTCCTTCATTCTCTCCACAGGCCAATATTTGGCCACATCATGCAGAATCGCCGCTGTCTCCGCACGGGCAGGATCGGCACCATAGCGCTCAGCCAGCTTCACTGAGGATTCCATTACGCCAAGGGTATGCTGCCAGCGCTTATCAGGCATCTGCGAAGAGACCGCTTCAATCAGCGCTTCCCGGCTGTAGGCCATACAATCCACTCCTTTGCACATAATCGAAAACCTTGTCCGGTACCATATAACGGATCGATTTCCCTTCAGCGGAGCGCGCCCGGAGCATCGTGGACGAAATATCCACCAGCGGCATGTCCGCCAGCAGCACCTTGTCGGCGATATAGCCGGGCAGCGCTGCCAGATCCAGCGGAGTGCCAGGACGGCCCACACCGATAAAGGCCAGACGCTGCACAAGCTCTTCAATCCCCTGCCATTTCGGCAAATATTGCACCATATCCGCACCAATGATGAAATAAAACTCATGGTGCGGGTATTCCTCCTGCAGGCTGCGCACGGTCTCGAGTGTATAGGAAACGCCGCCTCTGAGGACTTCCCAATCCAGCGTGCGGAAAGACTCATTGTCCTCGACCGCACACTGCACCATCGCCAGCCGGTCTGTACCCGAAGCTCCGGCTTCATGCTTATGGGGCGGGATATGCGAAGGCATAAACCAGACCTCTTCCAGCAAATAGGTATCCCTCGCAGTTTCCGCCGCCATCATATGTCCTATGTGAAGAGGATCAAAGGTTCCTCCCATTATTCCAATTTTCAAGAGAGGCCTACCTCCTCTTATCTTCCTGCGAAATGACTCCATGTGACTGCAAGGCAGCCGCAAGGTGCAGCTTTCCTAGCGTGGAAGCTCAATCGTTTTGTTGTCGCGTGACTCTTTGTAAAGAACGATGGTTTTGCCGATAACCTGCACCAGCTCGGAGCCGGACTGCTCAGCCAGAGCTGCACCGATTTCCTTCGGGTCATCCGCATTATTGTTAAGCACGCTGATCTTCATCAGCTCGCGTTTTTCAATAGCTTCTTCAATGTGACGGACCAGGTGGTCGTTCACACCGCCTTTGCCGACCTGAAAGACAGCGTCAAGATGATGAGCCAAAGAGCGGAGATAGCGTTTTTGTTTTCCAGTTAACATAAATGAACAAACCCCTTAATTAACATATATTATTACCCTAAACTTGCGGTTCCATTTCACTGGCACTGCCGCCGAGGCAGTCGATAATCGTCTGCCGCATAATATCCACGGGTGCAGCCTGCCCTGTCCAATACTCCAGCGCATAGGCGCCCTGATATACGAACATTCCCAGACCCCCATGAATTGTGCAGCCCCGCTTCAAGCCCTCGAGCAGCAGCCGGGTACGTAGCGGATTGTAGATAAGATCGCTTACGACCATCCCTTCACGCAGCAGTCCGGGATCCATCGGCAGGCCATCCGGATGGGGAAACATTCCAACAGATGTGGTATTGATTACAATATCCGCATCCTTAGCCGCTTCCGTGATTTCATCCATGCCCACTCCGGCAACCTTGCCCCGGCCCTGGAATAATGCCGCCAGTTCCCCGGCCTTCCCGGCAGTACGGTTAGCGATCTTAACCGAATATGGCTTCTCGGCCAGCAGAGCGCTGACAATTCCTCTAGCCGCGCCCCCGGCACCGATTACCAGAATACGGGTTCCGGACAGATCGGGGACCGCTTCCGCCTTCAGTGAACGGACATAACCGATGCCGTCCGTATTGAATCCTGTGAGTACCCCGTTGTCATTGACAATCGTATTCACTGCACCGACAGCAACCGCACTTTCATCCAGCTTGTCCAGATACTCCATCACCGCAACCTTATGCGGTATGGTTACGTTGACTCCGCGAAAGCCGAGGGTCTTGATGGCCTGCACCGCATCGCCAAGCTGATCTCCGGTAATATGAAGCGGGACATAAGCCCCTTGTATGCCCAGCGCTTTCAGCGCGGCCCCGTGCATGATCGGGGATTTGGACTGGGCAATCGGATCACCCATCACCCCAAGCAGCAGATCCGTATTTCTGTCATTTCCGTTTGCACTTGTCACAGGCAATGTCCCTCCCTTCGTCAGATCAGCGAAGGGCGGGTAACCACCTTCACGCCGCGCGGAACGTGAACTGCCACAACAGCACCTTCGGTTCCGTTCACCTTGATCCAGCCCAAGCCGGAGATGAACAGATCGGTCTGGCTGCCCCGGCTGATCCGGAATTCATGACGCTGCCACTGCGGCAGCTTGTCCATGTCGGCAGTTACCGGTGGAGCCAGCATCACACCGCGGTGATCCTGATACAGGGAATCCGCACGTTCCAGCTTCGTACGGTGAATCTTGAGCGTAGTGCTGATGAAGCAGGTGAAGGATTGCCGGGCACCCTGAATGAAATCAAAACGCCCCAGACCGCCGAAGAACAGCGTCTGGCCTTCATTCAGCTGATATACCGCAGGTTTGAGCGGATTCTCCGGCATAACGGCACCGAGGTCCTTGCGCTCCACCAGTTCACTGTACCGCCAAGGATATACAATTCCCGGAGTATCAATGATATAGTGGCCGTCATCCAGCGGGATTTTGACCGTATCCAGAGTCGTTCCCGGATAACGCGAGGTCGTCAATTCCTGCTCGAGATCGCTGTAATCGGAAATAAGCCGGTTAATCAGCGTGGATTTGCCTACGTTGGTTGCCCCAACGACATAGACATCACGCTGTCCGCGAAGCTCATTCACCGCTTCCAGCAAACGTTCGAACCCTTGATTGCGCTTCGCGCTGCAGAGTATAATCTCCGCAGTCCGCAGTCCATGCTCCTTGCAGCGCTGCTGCATCCAGTTACGCAGCTTGTTCCAGTTCGTTACCTTGGGCAGCAAATCACATTTGTTCACTGCAAGAATAACCGGATTATTGCCGACAAAACGCTGCAGGCCGGAAATCAGGCTGCCTTCGAAATCGAAGAGATCGACAATATGCACAACAAGCGCGTTCTTCTCGCCCACTCCGCTGAGCAGGTGAAGAAATTCATCCTGATCGACGGATACCGAAGAAGCTTCATTATAGTTTTTGATGCGGAAACAGCGCTGGCAGATAACCGGTTCCCGTTCAAATGCAACCTCCGGAATATAACCCGGGAGATCCTTCTTTTCGGTCTGCAGCTTAATACCGCAGCCGCTACATTTTACAGGGCGCTGTGTTTCATTCTGTTGATTCATTGGGGTTTATCCTCCTCATGCCACAATCCTTGCTTGCGAAGCCGTGTCAGGGCAATCTGCTCGATCCGGCGGTTAATTCTTGTTCCAATGCCTTCATCCTTCACGGAGATGGGCAGTACCAGTACCGTATACAGGCCGAGCCGGTTGCCGCCGAATACATCCGTAAGCATCTGATCGCCAACTACGATCGTCTGTTCCGGCTTCAGATCCATCAGCTTCATCGCCTTCACGAAAGGCGTATTGATCGGCTTGCGGGCCTGATGTACAAATTCAATATTAAGCGGCGTTGCAAAGCGTGACACCCGGTCCATGTTATTGTTCGACACAATGATCAGCTTGAAGCCCAGCTCTTTCACCTTCTCGAACCATAACAGCAGCTCCGGAGTGGCCAGAGGCGCTTTGGCGCCGACTAGCGTGTTATCCAGATCCGTAATGATACCGCGGTATCCCCGGCTGTACAGCTCTTCCAGCCCAATATCAAATACCGTATTCACCCGGAGTTTTGGAACCAACCTTTCAAACAATACGTTCACCTCGATTTCATACGAAAAACTATATCATACTCTTTGCGCTTCGCAAATGAATCTGCGACCGATGTTAGGACTGCCACGTTTATTTATCTGATTTCAAGAGACTGTGCAGCCGCAAAGCTTCAGTATACACGCTGCGCCAATCTTTGTCTTCTATAACATCCGGGCTGTATTTCGCCTTCTCGAACATTTGCAGCAGCGACGCCAGACTTTCTGCAGCCGCCGGACGTTCACGGCTCCAGCGGGCCACCGATTCACGAAGCGTTTCGTGCTCTTCTTTAAGCATGCCCTTTCTGCGGGCATACTTTACCCACCGCTCGGTTTCAGCCACAACTTTTTGCACCGGAGACAATGGTTTGCCGTTGCGCAGCCGCCCAAGCAGGAACCGGAGACTGAAGCGGTAATGCCAGAGCAGATAACCTCCCCACAGCAGCAGCACTGCCGCAGCGGCCGATACGGCCCAGACGCCCACATGAAGGCTTCCACCGGTTTTGCCGGGATCTGCCACCTCTTGTTCAGGCTCAGGTTTATCCTTTTCCGGCTGTGTATCTTCCTTACTCTCAGGCTCTTCGCTCTGTGTCAGAAGAGGGACATTAAAGCCCGGGGTCGCTTCCACCGGAATCCAGCCGTATTCACCGAAATAGATTTCCGCCCAGGAATGGGCATCGGCATTCGTAATCGTATAATTATTATTGGATAATCCCTGCTGGGCCAGACTGTCCGGCAGCTGTGCCTGTTCACCGGGTGCATATCCCTTGACCCAGCGTGCCGGAATATCCAGCGAACGCGCCATGGTCACGAGTGCGGTGGAATAGTAGTCGCAGTAGCCTTCCATAATCTCGAACAGGAAACTCTCCACGAAATCCTTGCTTTTGCCGCGTGACAGATCCGGCTGATTCGAGTATGGATAGGTTTGCTGCAGATATTGCTGGAGCAGCACAATTTTGTCATAAGGGGTCTTCGCGCTTGCGGTTATTGTCTCTGCCAGCTCTGTGACCCGCTCTGGAAAATTGTCGGGCAGTTGCAGGTATTGCGTATTATTCTGGCCGGTGTACAGCTGATCGAAAGTCTGTTTGCTCAGCTCCTGCACGGATACGACAGGGACCTCCGAAGTAAGCACGTAAGTCTGGGGATAGTTTCCGCTGTTCCCATCCGTATCCCACAGCATTTCGCTGTCTGCGCTTCTCCATAATAAGCGGCTGCTCTGTTCCTTGCCGTCTATGGAATCGACCTTCGCAATGGAATAGGCTCCGAACAATACCGGATAATCAATGTTCCCAAGCAGCTTTACCGTCTGCTTCAGGGTCTGCGTCTCCACCTTGGAGCCGGGTTCCCTGTCCAGCTCTTTGCCTACCGCTGCCCCGGACAGCGGACCGCGTGTAAGCCGGTCGTCATCACTCCATCCTTTTCCGGAATATACGCTGCGGGTTTCCCCCCGCATGTAGGAACGTATATCCGAGGTCACTGTCATGACTGGCGAATAATCATAGTTAAAGCCCCCGCCCAGATTATCGTCGTTCATACTGTAACCCGAAGTAGTCCTTCCTGCAGAAGAATCACTGGTTCCGGCATTTGTTGTTCCCGATGTGCCGGAGCTTGCCGATAATCCGGTGCCGTTCCATTTATGCCAGGCGGTATAAGGATCTGTCAGTGTCGGCCGCACCTCTGGCATGTTCACACCTGTAATAATGACAAAGGAGAAAATGATGGCGATATTAATAAAGATCTTGAAAGGATATTTCAGCAGATAAGTCCAGCCGCGGGGATAATGCAATTGAAAGCTTCTCAAATGCTGGGTAACAAGCCAGCCCATCCCCGCGAACACCGTCCAGGCGACCTCCTGCCAGAGTACGGCCGAAGTGAAGGAATCCAGTGCCGCAAAGGCTACAATATTCGTGGTGATAAACAGCAGAATCCGCGCCTTGGAGGAGACCCACCACGATGACAGGAGCAGCAAGGCCAGCGCACCCGCTGTAAACCATAGATATGGAGCCATATTTATGGCGATGTCAGGCAGACGGTCGCGCAGTGAAGGCAGCAATGGATCAGGAACATAGAGTTCGTAGCGCAGAATTACCCTGTACACGAAATAAAGCATGGTGCAAACTTCAAGAATCAGCCGGTATCCCCGTTTAACAGGTAAAAGAATTTCAATAACCCCCGCCGCAGCCAAGGTCAGCAGTACGGCGGCAGTGGTCGCCTTCAGCCAGAAGGGCTCTGTATACGTGAGCCATTGCAGGGCGATAATCATCAGCCATAGCAGACTGAAGGAGTAATGCCATGAGGACTTCATCCCGCTCCACCAGCGTCTCATCATACTTTATCACCTCCGAGCACTGAGGGCAGCTCCTGAAGCGAACTTACGCTATAGCCGGTTGCCCCGCGGGATTTCAGCACATCCATCCATTCTCCGCCGCGGTTGACCGCTGCAGGATTGCGCACATGAATATGGGAAGGCGTCATTCCCCGGCTCTCCGCCCAGCGCATCACATCCAGTACAGGCTGTCCGCTCTGCGGACTGATCAATACCAGATAGGAGCCTTTGGGAAACATACGGTGTCCCTTTTCCAGCCTGGGAACCAGCGGCCCCCGGCCTTCCGCATTAATGTCAATCAAATATTGGATCATCTTCTGCCGCTCCGCAGCGCCCTCGGCAGGCATGAATATCTTGGTGTTCTTGTCCAGACAGCATAAACCTATGCCGATCCGGTCGCGGATCCCAAAGCCGAGCAGGGAGGCGGCAATGGACACCGCCAGCTCAAACTGGTTCGAGCCGGCATATACCATGGCGCTGCCGTCCAGCACAATCATCGTCTTGGGTACGGATTCATGCTCAAATTCCTTGGATTTCCAGTTACCTGTCTTGGCGGTGGCATTCCAGTGGATTCGCGTCAACCGGTCGCCATAGACGTAATCGCGGACCCCGTTGATCTGCGTTGTCTCTCTCCGGGAATGGAGCAGCGAGGCTTGCTGCCCCGCCAGCCGTGACTTCCGCTCATAGAGCTGCCAGCGCGGCACGAATACCGCACGGGGCAGTACACGGAATTGTCCTTCGGCCATAAAGGTGCCCTTATGCTCCACCAGGCCAAAGATATCCTCACTCAGGATATCTGTTCCTTCGAACGAATAGCGGCCGCGCTCCAGTGCCGGCGTCTGAAACAGCAGTTCCCCCTGCCCTCTCAGGCTGGGAACCATGCTCTCCTCAAATACCCAGGATTCGCCGTTATGGCGCTTCAGAATTTCTCTCACCACCACATACGGCAGAGGCAAAAAGCCCGGAATCGTAACGTCCAGCTTCACCCGCAGAAAGCCGCCCGCATAGAGCAGATCAGGCTTGTCCAATTCGGAATACAGGCTGCGCGTGCCTTTGGCCCGCCGTACTCCGCCTAAGCCTCCAATCATCAGATATATCATTAGTACCGATACCATTATAAACAGCATGAATGATGTTTTGCCGCCCTGAAACAGTACGTAGAGCAGCGTGATGCCCCAGATCGCAAGGATGCCGGCGAATTTCCCCGGCTGAATGACAGCTGCCGCTCCGGACAAATACCTTTTCATCATTATTGCCTCATCGTCACAGGCACATGTATGCTCTGGAGCAGCTTCTGAAGCAAGGAATCTACACTGATATTATCCAGCCGCGACTCCGGACGCAGCAGAATCCGGTGTCCCAGCGCATACGGGGCAAGAATCTTCACATCATCCGGAAGAACATAATCGCGCTCCTGCAGGAAAGCATAGGCTTTGCAGGCCATCATGAATGAAAGCGAAGCACGGGGGCTGGCACCAAGCAGGACTAGCGGATGCTCTCTGGTCTGGCGGACAACATCCAGCAAATAGTTCAGGACAGGATCGCTGATATAAATCTCGCGGATTTCTTCCTGGATAGCCGCAATTTGTTCCATGCCTGTTACCGGGGTAAGCCTGTCCACCGGTTGTCCCTCCTGATGGCTCATCAGAAGATTCTTCTCGGTAACCGCATCGGGATAGCCAAGGCTGATACGCAGCATGAAACGGTCAAGCTGTGCTTCAGGCAGCGTGTAGGTGCCTTCGAAATCAATCGGGTTCTGCGTCGCACAGAGCATAAACGGATGCGGCAGCGGATACGTCTCTCCGTCGACGGTTACATTCCGTTCTTCCATCACTTCAAGCAGCGCAGATTGCGTCTTGGTTGTCGCACGGTTGATCTCGTCGGCGAGCAGAATATTCGTCATCACGGGACCGGGACGGAAATGGAACATCTCATCGCGCGGATGATAGACCGATACCCCCGTTATATCACTTGGGAGAATATCGGGATTGCACTGAATCCGGCGGTACTCCCCGGACATTGATCTGGAGAGCGCCCGAATGAGCTGGGTTTTGCCCGTTCCCGGAACATCCTCGATCAGGACATGCCCACCGGCCAGCAGCGCCGTAAGCAGCAGCTCTATTTCAAATGTTTTGCCGAGTATACAGGATTCCAAATTATGGCGAACAGCCTTCATGATGTGAATTGATTCTTGACGTACGGGCATATATAGTAAACCTCCTATGTCAGAATAAGCGTAATACTTATATTTTACATGATTATGGGTCCCAAAGTACATTATTGCAGCCCGTGAAATTAAAGATACACCAAACAATGGACAAGGAAATCTCTCTATTATATAGAAGGAAAATTATTGTTCCTATAGAAATGATTATAAAACGAATCCGTTTTTCTATTCTGGCAGGCGAAAAGAGGGTCATCCATGGACAAGTTTTATGCCCTATGTCTTCAAGGAGACATTAACCCGGCAATGGCGTATTTGCGTTCAATCCAGCCCAAAACCGAGCAAATCGAAAAGATTGAGGCATTGTATATCAACAGATTTTTCAACAAGCATAACGAGGTAACACTCAAGGAAGAAGATCCTTGGGTTAGACGGGTAATTTCGGCCTACCACGCCTACTTCCGCATGGTGCTGACCCGTCCCGATGCAGCGGATGATGCTGAGGTTAAGCTCATGGAGGCACTCCGCAATTTGATTGAGATTGAGCAGCCCGCCGCCCTTGATTGCATTGAAGATCATCTGAAGGAAGTATTTGCACAAAAGGGCTATTATTTTTGGGGCGGAGTCACCCCTCCGTACAGAGGACCTTATATATGGCGAAAGATGGAGACGTTAAATTTCACTGTGGAGCTCCCCTCCATCAGCCAGCCCGTAACCGTACATATGATGAAGGACTTTATTCTGGAAAGCTGGATCAGTTTCGCTACGTGTGAACAGAGAAGCGTCGGGGGCTGGGCTGTGAAGGATAGCCTGTATTGCAATGCCAAACGTTATGAAGATATCGAAGGCGCAGAGTTTCGAATTTCTTACCTGAAGCACGAAGCACAGCATTTGTATGACTTCAACCAATTTCCCGGGCTTGAGTCCAGGGATTTGGAATACCGGGCTAAATTAGTTGAGCTTATCTATTACAGCGATCATTCCGTGCTCACCAAATTTTTGCTTCAGGCCAAAAATGCCCCCAAGCTGCCCCATCCGTATGCTTCCTATCACATCATCAGGAATTTATCGGCGCTAATCTTCGAGAAGGATTACGAGCCCGGCATAAAGCAATGGCTTGAACAGGAGTACTCTCTAATTTCCGCTGCGGCGGAGAAACTTCTTGAGCAGAGCACGCAGGAATTAAGGAAGGTTATGTAGACAAAACAATAAAGACCGCCAAGTGGCGGCCGGAAAAGAAACCTATAGTTTTCAGCTGATCAATGCGTTCCCTTAGGCCGTACAAGCAGGGCTGCCAGAAACGAGAATACAATGGCTGACGAGATCCCGGCACTGGTCACGTCGAAAATCCCCGTCACCACGCCGACCCAGCCGTCCCGTTCCAGTTCCGTAAGCGCTCCGTGCACCAGCGAGTTGCCGAAGCTGGTAATCGGGACGCTAGCCCCTGCCCCGGCAAATTTCACCAGCGGGTCATACAGTCCAAACGCGTCAGCGATCGCTCCGGCAACGACAAGCGTGCTCATCGTGTGAGCGGGCGTCAGCTTCAGTACGTCGAACATGAGCTGCCCGATGACACAGATGGCGCCTCCAATCAAAAATGCCCATACATAAATCATGCTCCTTCACCTCCGCTCTCCAGAGCTACAGCATGTGCCACGCACGGTATGCTTTCTCCCTGCTGGTATGACAGCGGTGAAAGCAGCGCTCCGGTTGCCACGATCAGCACCCGCTTCAGCTCGCCTTTTTTCATCCGTTTGAGAATATGTCCATAGGTGACCACAGCCGAGCAGCCGCAGCCGCTCCCTCCGGCGATGACATATTTCTGCTTGTCGAGATTATAAATGAGCATCCCGCAGTCATCGAATGTCGTCTGCTCCATAGGAATGCCTTCTTTGGCCAGGAGATCTTTGGCAATGGGCAGGCCGATGGAAGCCAGATCGCCGGTTACAATTAAATCGTAATGGCCGGGGGACAAGCCCGTATCGCGGAAATGTGCAGTTATCGTATCCGCGGCGGCCGGAGCCATGGCTGTGCCCATATTAAAAGGATCCGTCAGTCCCATATCCATAATGCGTCCGAGGGTTGCCGACACGACATAGGGGCCTGCAGCGGAGCCGTCATTGCGGCCGACAATGGCACAGCCCGAACCGGTTACGGTATACTGGGCAGTCGGCGGCTTTTGGGAGCCGTATTCAACTGGATAGCGGAATTGCTTCTCCACGGTACAGTTATGGCTGGAGGTTCCCGCGAGCGCGTATTTGCCCCCGCCGGAATCCACAATCATCGAAGCGATGGCGAGACTCTCCATGGAAGTGGAACATGCGCCAAAGACGCCAAGATAAGGCACACCAAGCTTTCTCGCCGCGAACGAGCTGCTGATAATCTGATTCATTAAATCCCCGCCGACGAAAAACTCCAGCTTCTCCTGCTCGAGTCCCGCATGCATCAGTGCCAGCTTGGACGATTTCTCGAAAAGGGCCCGTTCTGCCTTCTCCCATGTCTGTTCGCCCATTTTGAGCGAGTCATAGATAAAATCAAAATCGGAAACCAAAGGGCCTTCCCCTTCTTCCGGCCCTACTACTGCGGAAGAACCGAGAATGACAGGACGGGTTGTGAATTGCCAGGTCTGGCTGCCAAGCTGCTTCATAGTTTAGTGAGAACCTCCCCAGCCCATAATGGCATATACTACCCCGACTATAAAGGCCGCGACGACACCGAATACAATGACGGAGCCGGCCAGCTTGAACATATTGCCGCCAACTCCGAGCACAAGACCTTCGGCACGGTGTTCAAGCGCTGCGGAGCACATACTGTTGGCAAAACCCGTGACGGGAACAGCAGTGCCTGCTCCTGACCATTGGGCCAATTTGTCATATACACCGAAGCTGGTCAGGATGACGGAGATAAGGATCAGAACCGCAACGGTAGGGCTTGAGGCTTCCCTGGAGGTCATATCGAATATCGCCATAAATGCCTCCTGGATGCCTTGTCCGATCACGCAGATCAACCCTCCGGACAGAAAAGCCCGGATGCAGTTTTTGAACACAGGGCGGCTGGGCACATAGGGCTTGGACAATTTCTCATAATCCTGTGGGGTCATGGTGTCAAGCCGAAGCTTGACACCGGACTTTCTAGTTTTGGCCGGCAAATGAGGACACCTCCTGGAATGTATGCGAGGGGAGGGCTGGACCAGTGAGTGCGGACATTTCCCCTCGGACTTTTCTTCGCTTAGAAGTTTTTCCTTATTGTTCGCCGTAAGCCGCTTCGTTATGTCTCCCCAGTTCAGGAAAAATACAGCAGTATTACAATCAGCAGTATAAACAGAATCAAAATCAGCACAGCATCGCGCTCCGGCCCATACCGGCGGAGGTATCTTTTTGGCACCCCACGGGCATTCACTTTACCGTAGAAGCCCTGCGGGTTGTCCGCGGACCTGCTTCCAGCCACCCTCATCTTCCTCGCTTCCTTTCCCGGCTCCTGCCTGCAGAGCCACTACTGCATAATATTCGCAAAGGTAGCGCCCAGTGTTCATTTCTCCCTTTGAAGACATGGACAAGTAGCGCGACAATGTTCATACTAGACAATAGTAAAGGAGCGATATGTATATGAATCAAGAAACGACTAATCTGTTCAAAACATTGACTGAATTCCCCGCAGCTCCGGGCTTTGAGCGCGAGTTGCGTGCCTATGTCAAGGATGCTATGACACCGTATACCGAAGAGTTCGTCCAGGACCGGCTAGGCAGCCTGTTCGGAGTACTGCGCGGTGAAGAGAACGGCCCCAAGATTATGGTAGCCGGACACTTTGATGAGGTGGGCTTTATGGTCACCGGCATCACCGACAACGGAATGATCCGCTTTCAGCCGCTCGGCGGCTGGCTGGCTTCGGCTGTAGCCTCACAGCGGCTGCAGATCATTACCCCTAAGGGAACATTAACGGGTGTTGTCGGCAGTACGCCGATCCATCTGCTGAGTGATGACGAACGCAACAAAACCGGTGATATCCGCAGAATGTACATAGATATCGGTGCCGACAGCCGGGAAGAAGCACAGGGCTACGGCGTAGCTCCGGGACAACAGATTCTGCCGATCTGTCCGTTCACCCCGCTGGCCAATCCGAAGAAAATCATGGCCAAAGCGTGGGACAACCGCTATGGCTTAGGCCTTGCCATTGAGCTGGTCAAAGCGCTGCACGG
This sequence comes from Paenibacillus sp. FSL M7-1046, assembly GCF_038007405.1. Classification (NCBI taxonomy): domain Bacteria; kingdom Bacillati; phylum Bacillota; class Bacilli; order Caryophanales; family Paenibacillaceae; genus Paenibacillus; species Paenibacillus sp. FSL M7-1046. The sequence goes on from NZ_JBBOXB010000001.1 coordinate 378,889, forward strand.
CAAAAAACTGCCAAACACCGTGTTCGCCGGCGCTACGGTACAGGAAGAGGTCGGCCTGCGCGGTGCCCGCACAGCAGCTAACCTGCTGTCGCCGGACATCTTCTTCGGCCTGGACGCCAGTGCCGCCGCCGACATGACCGGCGACCGCCAGGCCTTCGGCCAGTTGGGCCAAGGAGCGCTGCTGCGCATTTACGATCCGACGATGATTACCCACCGCGGCCTGCTCGAATACGTTCAGGATACGGCAGATACCCACCGGATCAAATACCAGTATTTTGTCTCCCAAGGCGGAACCGATGCCGGGCAGGTGCATGTCAGCGGAATTGGCGTGCCGTCCACAGTGATTGGAATCTGCTCGCGCTACATCCACACATCCTCTTCCATCATTCACAGCGATGATTATGATGCCGCCAAAGAGCTGCTGATCAAGCTTGTGGAAGGGCTGGACCGCACGACGCTGCAGACCATTATTGAGAACAGCTAAGCTACGCTATTCGAAGAGCCGCAGGGGACAGAATCTCCCCTGCGGCTCTTTATGATGCCCTGCATCGTTATTTCAGTTTGTCATACTCTGCCATCACCGACCGGTGCACCGCATGATCTGCGGCCAGGCCGCTATATTTCGTAACTGCCGCTGCGGCACCAAGCTCTGCGACAGCCGCCTGAAGCTCAACCGCTTCCGGATCATCGCTCACGTTGAACAGCAGTGCTGCCGCCATGGAGCGGCTCAGGGCCGTGTACCCAAGCCCTCTGTCAAAAGCCTGGAGCGCCGGCGATACCAGCCGGTCATTCGGCGACAGCTTGCGGATCGGTGAACGTCCTACACGGGTAACTTCATCTGTCAGGGCCGGATTGCGAAAGCGCTCCAGTATTTTGTCGATATACTTGCTGTGCTGCTCCGCGTCGAACCCGTGCTTCTGAACCAGCACCGTCCCTGTCTCCTCCAGCACTTCGCGCACAAGCGCGGTCAAACCCTCATCCGCCATGGCCTGCTGGATCGTCCCGTAACCGCGCAGGTACCCTAGATACGCTGCCGAACAGTGCCCGGTATTCACCGTGAACAACTTGCGTTCAATATAAGGTTCAAGATTATCTACATAGTGAACACCTTCTACCGGACGGTAACCCGGAAGCATCTGAGAAGCGTCTACCACCCACTCATAGAATGGCTCTACCATTACCTTGAGGATATCCTCATGCTGCTGCAAGGGAACAATCCGGTCTACAGCCGCGTTCGGAAAAGCTACGGATATATCCGCTTTGGCCCGGACTTCTGAATCCAGCTTGGCATATACGAGCTCTTTCAATTGCGCACTCCCGCCGATGGCATTCTCGCAGGCGATGACATGCAGCGGAGCGGTGGAACCCGCAAGCCGTCTGCCGATCCCCTCAGCCAGCACCCCTGCAATATGCTTCAGGATGGATACACCGACCGCTGTCGTAACAAGATCCGCTCCGGCAATGGCCGCCGCAACTTCTTCGGCATGGGTTACACTGCTTAGTGCAGTCACGTTCTTCACGATCACCGTTTCCTGACCCTCGCTGGCCAGCGTCACCGGATATTCCCCGCGTTTTTGAAGCTGTGTCACGAAGGTTTCATTCACATCGACGAAGGTGACCTCATAGCCCGCCTGCGACAGAAGCAGACCGATAAAACCTCTGCCGATATTGCCGGCACCAAAATGAACAGCCTTCATCATTCCAGGCCTCCTTCGAAGATGGAGATCACATCGGCCGGGGTTGGCGCATTCATAACCCGCTCAATAGCATCCTCTTCCGAGAAGATCATCGCCACATTCGTCAATACTTCCATGTGCCCGTCACCTGCCGCTGCAATGCCAATCACAACAAAGGCCGGTTCATCTCCGCCAAAATCAACACCATCCGGAAAGCGGATAATGGACAATCCGGTAGATTTAATGAAAGGTCTGGCTTCTTTGGTTCCGTGGGGAATGGCCAGTCCTTCGCCCATATAAGTGGAAACGACCTCTTCGCGCTCAAGCATCTTCGGCACATATTCTTCTGTTACATGTCCGGCATCCACAAGCAGCTTTCCGGCCATGGCGATCGCCTCGTATTTATCTTTGGCAGCACCGTTCATAATCACTTTATTCTCTGACAGTATACTCATATGGTTTCTCTCGCTTTCACATTTTATTTTCGAAAAAACGCAGTAGCTCTGACGACAGATATCGCCTGATCTCGGACTCCGTACGCTCCTCAAGCAGCTTCACCAGCTCGGAATTAAGCAGCATTGCACTGATTTCACTCAGCACTTCCAGGCTTTCCTTGGACAGCTTGCGCGGTGCAAGCATCAGCAGGATGACCCTGACCTCGGTATCCCCATCCAGCACAACCGGCTGGCGCAGACGGTACAGCGTCAGGGAAGACATCAGGATGTGGCTGCTTCTTGCATGAAACAGCGCAAGCCCAGTGTCCGGAATGACCTGGCTGGCCATCCTTTCCCGTTCCAGCAGCCGCTCCAGCAGGATATCTGCATCGCCGACCACCCCGCTGCCATCCAGAAAATCGAGCATCGCCGAAATCGTTGCGGGCAGCGTTATCCCGCTGTTATCAAGCGGATAGAAGCGGAACCGCTCCAGCAGGCTGACCGTTTCATCCAACATGCCCTGGTAGCTTTTCAACCGCTCCAGGGAATGCTCTTCACTCGCTGTTCTGTCGTACTCGCCTTGCGGAACGCTCTCCCGTTCTCTCAGCGTGGTGTTCTGGATATAACTCAGCAGTTTATCTATTTCTTCCCCTGTCAACAGAGGACTGATTTTGATATAGCGGTCTTTGTCGAGCGGCAAATCAATCGTTGAAATAATCAGATCGTAGTCAACCGCAGGCAGTCGCGCCGCTTCGTACCAGGAAATATTGCCGAGAATTTCAATCTGCGGCATTTCTTTGGCCAGCCGGGTAGCCAGCAGCCGGGAAGAACTGAGACCGCTGGCGCAGACCAGAATTGCCCGGACGCCCCGCCTGAGCTGATTCAGACGTTCGACAGAAGCGCCGAAATGCATGACCAGAAATCCGATTTCCTCATCGGGGATGTCCAGTTCCAGCTCCAGCTCCTCCACCGCGGCCCTCACAATCTGGAACAAATATTCATAATCCTTACGGATGGGACCCAGCAGCGGATTGCGGATACGGGTTCCCTCCCGGAGCCGCTTGAATGCCGGATCCATATGCTCCAGCAACCCTTCCCGCAGGGAGCGGTCGCTTTGAAACGGAACTCCGGTCCGTTTGACCACGCTTTCCGTCAGCTTATATACAATCTCCATCAGCTCAATGTCACCGGAGGCGAATCCGGCAGAGGAGAATGATTCCTGGACCCTGTCAAACAGACCGGCTATATATAGAATCTCTGCCCGCGGAATCTCAGCTCCCAGCGCCTGGCCCAGCCGCTGCCCAAATTGCTCGGCAGCGGTAATATGGCGGTGATCTGACATTCGGGGATATCCCGCTTCTCCGCCGTTGTCGATACTCCGGCCAATCTCAATCCGTCTGGTGGTTACAGCGAGGCCAAGCAGCATTTCCATATAAACGATCTCCGGCAGTTCCGCCGTCCATTTCCATTCCATATCCCACAGCGTGTTCTCCACGTCCATCAGATTGGTTTTGCCTACCGTATCCAGAAGAATCCGGAAGACCGGACTGCTCGCAGGCTGCGGATTATGACCCACCAGATCTGAAAGATCCAGATGCTCGGCGGCCAGCCGGCCAATCGCCCTGCGCTTGTCAATCTCGCTGCCGGTAATCTCAACGCCGTAACCCCGCCTGCGGACCAGCTGCAGGCCGAACTTGCGGACCCAGGGCTCCAGTTCATCCAAGTCATAGCTCACGGTAGCCACCGTAACTTTGAGCCAGTGGGCCAGTGTGAACAGCTTCACCGGCTCTTCTGCCTCCAGCAAGGAGCAGAGCTCATACACCTTGCGGTCCTCGCTGGAATGTTCCGCTGGCTTCTCTTCCCGCAAAAACAGGCGCAGCTCGGCAAGACCGGCCGCCGGGCCGCTCAGCTGAATCCCTTTTCCTGATTTCCGGATCAAATCCAGACCGAAATCCGCCAGCGTAAGCTCGATGTCCTCCATCTCCCGGTGAACCGTTCTTACACTCACACCGGTGCTCTCGGCGATTTCGGCGGCAGTAATCTCTTCACTGACCCCTAAGAGAAGCCAGATGATTTGACGCTGCCTCGCGGTAACTTTTCTCATAACCGTGTACCCCCGCCCTAAATGGAGACAAACGCCGGCTTTGCGGGCCAGCGTCTCCTGAGTTAGCGTTATACATCATTTCTATGCTTGTTCCACTTACTTTAAACGTTCCACAAGCTCATCATATTTAGGGCTCTTCAGGAAATTGTCGATGGAGATATGCTCTGCTGTCGGATTGCTGGCAATCGCCCGGTCCGTCAGTGTTTTCTGGGTAACCACGATATCAGCATCCGCAGGAATTTCGCTGACTGCGGAATTGACAACCGTAATATTGACTCCGGCAGCCTGCAGTTTTTTTCTGAGCACGGATGCGCCCATCGCGCTGGACCCCATACCTGCATCACAAGCGAAGACGATTTTGTTCACATCAGCCTTGCCGCGGACATTTGCCGCTGTAGTTACAGTTGCGGCAGCAGCAGCGGTTTGCGCTGCAGTCCCTGCCGACTTCATGTCCTTCACTTTTGCCGCAGCTTCTTCCAGATCCATCTCTTCTTCGTTGTTCTTCTTCACGGTCTTAAGGAGCAGTGTAGCCAGCACGAAGGATACGGCTGTGGCAACAATGACTCCGGCAAGCATTGGCACATATCCGCCCTTAGGTGTCATGGCGAAGTAAGCAAAGATACTGCCTGGCGATGGAGAAGCTACCAGACCTGCGCCCAGCAATTGCAATGTGAACGTTCCAGACACGCCGCCGCCGATAACAGCAAGGATCAGACGTGGATTCATCAGAATGTACGGGAAGTAAATTTCATGAATACCCCCCAGGAAGTGAATGATAACCGCACCCGGTGCGGAGGCCTTCGCCGAACCGCGTCCTACCAGCCAGTAAGCAAGCAGGATACCCAGCCCTGGTCCCGGATTCGATTCCAGCATGAACAGTACCGATTGTCCCAATCTCTGTGATTCTTCCAGCGCAATCGGTCCGAGTACGCCGTGGTTGATTGCATTGTTCAGGAACAATACTTTTGCCGGCTCAATGATGATGTTGACAAGCGGCAGCAGGTTATGGTTGACCAGAAACTCCACACCACTCGAAAGGATGTTGGTCAAACCTTCGACCAGAGGTCCGATTCCCTTCAGCGCAGCAATGGACAAGCCGCCGCCGATGATGCCGAGCGAGAAGTTGTTGACAAGCATTTCGAACCCGGCTTTGATCTTGCCGTCAACCGCACGGTCGAATTGCTTCAGAACCCAGCCGGCCAGCGGGCCGACAATCATGGCGCCGAGGAACATCGGAATTGAAGAACCGACGATAACCCCCATCGTGACTACCGCCCCGATAACACCGCCGCGTTTACCGTGTACCATCTGTCCGCCCGTATACCCGATGAGCAGCGGAAGCAGAAATTTGATCATTGGATCTACTAGAGCTGCAAGGCTTTCATTTGGAAACCAGCCTGTTGGAATGAATAAAGCCGTGATTAAACCCCATGCGATAAAAGCGCCGATATTCGGCATAACCATACCGCTGAGCATGCGGCCGAATTGTTGAACTCTCACCCTTGTACCACCGGATGAAGTTTGCGTTGTTGCCGTTGTGGCCATTTAAAATGCCCCCTTAATAAATTAAATGGGATGCCTTTGTTTAAGCTTTCTTTAAAGGATATCCCTTATGCACACAGCGTAAATCAAAGCGCTTTCTTTGTCATCAAATTAAAAACACGGTTTCGTCATGAACGTTGTTGACAACATTTAAGAGCTGTTGCCACAGGCTTTTGGACATGCATCCGGCTTATGGACACAAGAAAAAACGGTCCTGCCATCCCTATGGGATGAGGTCCGTTTCTTTAGCAAAAACAAAAATAATTTATGGCGTGAAGCCTAAACATCCTTATATTTACAAAAAAAACGGAAGTCTGCATTGGCTGCAAGACTCCCGTTTAGGATGTGCTTTATTTAGATTTCCACTCCGTTATTTTCAATCGTATTCTGATACCAATAAAAGCTGTCTTTTTTCGTTCTTGCCAGTGTATTGTAGTCGACATGAATTAATCCGAACCGCATCGTATAGCCGTAAGCCCACTCAAAATTGTCCATCAGCGACCAGGAATAATACCCCTTGACCGGAATGCCCGAAGAGATGCAGCGCTCTAATTGAATCAGGTGCTTATGAATATAGCTGATCCGTTTCTGGTCCGCCACTACACCCTCTATCGGCTCATCGTTATAACAGGCTCCATTCTCCGTGATATAGATCGGAAGATCACCGTACAGTTCATGAATGCGGCTGAGCACATTGTAAAAACCCTGCGGATAGATCGGCCAGCCGATGTCCGTATGCTCATAGCCCACATCGAGGGTTTCGATCTGCATAAGTCCGCCTTCGCTGTTATGGCGGGCCACGCTTCCGTTGTAATAGTTAATGCCTAAGATGTCTATCGGCTCGCTGATCAGTTCCATGTCGCCTTCGGCAATATGCAGCTCCGCACCGGCAGCCTTGAACCACTCTACCAGGAAGGAAGGGTACTGCCCTTTGAACACCGGGTCCATAAACCATTCCAGGAACCAGCCGATCTGCCGTCGGCAGGCATCCACATCCTCCTGCCGGGTGGTGTACGGCTCCATCCAGGTGACGTTCGGCGCATAGCCGATCAGCCCCTCGAACCCAAGCTCCCGGAATTTCCGGACGGCTCGGCCATGGGCAACCATCAGATGATGGGCAACATCAAGTCCGGTCTGGAGATCCTTGTTGCCCGGCGCATGCTCGCCGTAATAGTTGGACAGAAATGAAGCACACCAAGGCTCGTTGATGGTGTACCACTGCTTGATTTTGCCATGGAACTCACGGAACACCGTTTCGCAATATCCGGCAAATGCGTCAATCGTGCTGCGGTTGCTCCAGCCGCCCTGATCCTGCAGCACCTGCGGCAGATCCCAGTGATAGAGTGTACAGACCGGCTCAATGCCGTTCGCAAGCAGCGTGTCCACGAAAGAATGGTAGAATTCCAGACCCTGCGGATTTACAGCTCCGGTTCCTTCCGGATAAATTCGCGGCCAGGCCATCGAGAAGCGGTAGGCTTTAATCCCCAGCTCCTTCATCAGTGCGATATCCTCCGGGTAGCGGTGGTAGCTGTCACAGGCTGTATCTCCGTTGTCGCCATTGATCACTTTGCCCGGGATGCGGGAAAATGTATCCCAGATGGATAAACCCCGCCCGTCCTCCTGATAGGCTCCCTCAATTTGATAGGAGGCTGTGGCAGCGCCCCAAGTGAAATCCTGCGGAAATTGAATCTTAGTCATGTAATGATTTCTCCCCTGCAATTCCTGTTAGTATGTTGTTATCTATATTTTATTTATTATATCAAACTTTACAGTAGTTTTTGATAACAAAAATTCGGACACCTTCCTTAGCGGTGAAAATCCGGAGACCAAGGTGACCGCTGCTGCTTTTCCGCGGGTCTGTCCGTTCTCTCCACTGTTTAAGCGGAAACACACTTACAATCTTTATGAAGCGTCTTCTGAGATGAGCAGTGAAAAACTCGAACAAGTGGTGCGGCAGCTGGAGGCTCAACTGCTGACCCAACCTAAAAATAACTCCTTAAAGAAAGCTGTTCGGAAGCTTCGTAAGGACCTACTTCCCCGGCTATAAAAATACGAGAACTACCAGAAACTGCTAGGGGAGCCCAATTATCTTAGCCTGCAGTTTTCACCATAGACCTAAGGATACCCGCTGCTTGCAGCTGCTACATAGTTCAGTAGATCCTGGCTGTTGACCCAAACGCAAAGCAGCGATCCTCCAATAACAGGAGAATCGCTGCTCTGTTGACTATTACGGTTTTGAGAATGAATGTGGTCTGTCCCCGCTCGTAGAAAATCCACTTTCAGGTCAGCCTCTTTAGATGATTTTAGATCATATCCAGCGGAACTCTCCAGGCGGGCTGCGGAAAAGCCTCATCCAGCTGCCACAGCTCATCGGTACTGAGCTTGATTCCCCCTGCTGCCGCGTTCTCGGCTACATGCCGCGGGGTCGATGCTTTGGGAATAGCGATTACGTCGCCTTCCCGGATGCTCCAGGCCAGCAGAATTTGCAGTGGTGTCGCTCCGTGTCTAAGGGCAACCTCCTGCACCGCAGCATTCTCCGTCAGCCCTTTTCTCAAGGTGCCTGCCTGTGCCAGCGGAGAGTAGGCCATTACAGGTATTTTGTGGCTCCGCTGCCAGGACAGCAGCTCATGCTCAATACCTCTGGAACCCAGGTGGTAGAGGACCTGATTAACAGCGCAGCGGTTGCCTCCGGGGATGCGCAGCAATTCCCGCATATCGTCCGTGTCCAGATTGGACACGCCCCAGCGGGCTATTTTTCCGGCGGCCACCAGTTCCTCCATGCCTTCCACCGTCTCCTCCAGCGGAATCTTCCCCCGCCAGTGCAGCAGATATAGATCCAGATGGTCCGTACGGAGCCGCTTCAGACTGTCCTCACAGCTGCGGGCCAGCTGTTTCTTGCCTGCATTTTGCGGATACACCTTGGAGACCAGGAATACGCTGTCGCGGATTCCCCGGATCGCTTCGCCAACAAGCTCTTCCGAGCGGCCGTCTCCGTACATTTCTGCCGTATCTATCACACTAAGACCCAACTCTACTCCATGCCTCAGGGCAGCTATCTCCTCAGAACGTCTGGAAGCATCATCACCCATACACCAGGTTCCCTGCCCGATTCTCGGCAAGTCTGTTCCGTCCGGAAGTTTAATCCGCTCGGGTATATTTTCATTCATAGTGGAAGTCTCCTTATACGATGGATTAAGTACTACTTACTATACTTACCATGTTACATCATTCGAAACATCGTACAGGTGTCTATTTCTTTAACATCTCAGCGTCGTCAGCCTACCATTCTCAAACCGACGGCAGCTCCGAGAATCACCACAATACAGATGATCCGCCGCAGATCCCGGGCTTCACCATACAGGACCATGCCCAGAATCGCACCTCCGGAAGCACCAATTCCTGTCCATACCGCATAGGAAGTGCCCATCGGGAGACTTTCCATGGCGAGCGACAGCAGCAGAAAGCTGCCTCCGAATCCGAGAACCAGCAGGGCAATCGCCTGCCAATTGCGGTCCCGGTGCAGCTTGCCTATCATCGCCACCCCGAACATTTCACAACAGCCGGCAGCAATCAGCATTAACCAAGCCATTTTAGGACACCTCCTTCTCTTTAGAATCACCAGTCACAAGCTTCAGCCCGATAACACCCGCCAGCAGAACCAAGACCAGCACCAGCTTCAGCGGCTTGAACGGCTCACCGAACCAGAGGATATCCGCCAGGACGGTCCCGGCTGTGCCGAGTCCGACAAATACAGAATAGACTGTACCTACGGGCAGCTTGCTGCTCGCCGAGATGATCGTATAAAAACTGATGATAATGGCCACTACCGTAACGAGCCACTCCCACGGAGCCGAAGCGTGCTTCAGCCCGATGACCCACACGACCTCGAAGCAGGCAGCGCCTGCGATCTTAACCCATGCCATACTGTTATTCACTGCCATTTCCTCCTCTTCCCCTAAATAAGTTATGGTACAAACCTCTTAACCGCGGAAACAAAATAAGCCCGGAAGGCCATCGTCTAATTGACGATACCTCCCGGGCTTTTATCCCTCCGTGTAGACATGTACATCGCAGTACATGCGTTTTCCCTCGGACCAGCCCAGCCTGTAGCAGCTGCGGAACCCTAGAAAACAGAACAACTGATTAAGTTACATTGTATGTTAGCAAATACCGCCGATAAAAGCAACCCTCTATTATTCCTGGGGCTGCTTCCGGTCTCAATGTCCGCTTGAATGCTCCAGCAGGATGCGCACACCCCAAGGCTCAAGTTCAAGTTTTTCCTCAGGCTGAACCTCTCTTCCGGACAACAGCTCTGCTGCCGCGCCATGCCGGTACACCATAGACACCGGTTCATCGCTATAATTAAAATAATAGCGTACCCTCTGCTGCTGCCGGTTCACTCCAGTCTTCACAATCAGCGGAAAAGCCAGCTCCTGATCGTGCCCCCATAACCCGGCCTCCTGCGCAGCGGATTTCAGGATGCTGCCGGCCAGCCCGCTGCTTGTCATGCAGCCGATATAGGTTGCCGTACCGTTTCCGAACCTGTTGCGGGTGACGGCCGCATATTCGCCCCAATGAGGATGCTCATAACGGAACAGCACCTCCGCCGTATCCGGTGTAATCAGCTCCATCCATGTATTCACTGCAGGATCTGCCGCACCGGTATCCAGAGCTTCGCTGCGCAGTGTCACCTCATGCGGAGTCACAAACATGCTGTAGCTGATTCCGCAGGCCTCGCTGATGATCCCCGGCTGCTCTGCCGTGCGCACTTTGAGATCTTCATCCGCGAAGCCGGATTTGAAGGAATAGACGGCGTGGCCTCCCTCGCGCACATATTCATTTAAGCGCAGCAGTGCTTCATCCGGAACGGCATAAAGTGCCGGAACAATAATGAGGTTATATCTCGAAAGCCCGGTACAGCCGGGCTGAATGAAGTCGCATTCGATATTCATCCGGTACAGCTCATCGTAAAGCCAGCGAACCACATCATTGTAGTTCCTGCCATCCGGCAGCTTGAACCATTCCATCGCAGTCAGGGCTTCATTGCTGACCATTACCGCAGCCTTGTTATCCTTGCACAGGTCAACCAGCGCCTGGCTTAAGCGGGCAAAATCCCGGCCGATAGTCTTGGCCTCGTTGTATACCGGATTCGGCTTAAAGTCGTGGCTGAGCAGCCCCTTCCAGTAGGTCTCAAACGAATTATGAATGGAATGCCAATGCCAGTAAGCCACCATATTTGCCCCGGAGGCGAGATGGCTGAAGGCCTGGAGCCGCAGCTGGCCCGGATAGGGTGTCCAGTGGGGAAACGCCTGGGCCTGTGTCTCCAATACAAGATAATTGCTGCGCTTCAGGGAACGGGCGATATCCCCTCCGAAGGAGATTTCCGTTCCGGTCAGCTCATGCTGCGAGGGATGGTAAATATCCACTCCGGCGATGTCGAAGGCTTCAGCTGCGGCAAAATGATCCACGGACGGCTGTACGCCATACGAATAGCCGCGCCATTCAAAATCAAAATTCTGTGTGACGAATTGTCCCGGCTGCTTGTACTCGTTCACCAGCGACACCTGCCAGGCAAGAAATTCCGTCACCAGACCGCGCTGGAAACGGGCGAATTCCGCACCCAGGCTGCCGTTGATCGTGCCGACAGCGGACGGAAAGTCCTCCCAGCTGTTAATCCGGTTGCTCCAGTAATCCAGCCCGAACCGGTCATTGATTTCATCCAGTGTTCCATACTTCTGCCGCATATGCTTAACAAACAGCAGCTGCACATTCTCTCCGGCTGTCCCGTAGTGCTTCGTCTCGTTGTCCGTCTGGTAGCCAATGACCGCCGGATGCTTGCTGACCCTGCCGATCAGCTTGCGGATGATCCGCTCCGCATGGAACAGGTAGACCGGGTTCGTTATATCCATGATCTGCCGTGCGCCATACCGGCCGGGACCGTCCGCCGTTACAGCCAGCACTCCGGGATGCTCTTTGACCAGCCATGTGGGAACGGCATAGGTTGGGGTCCCGACAATCACGGAGATTCCTGCGGCATGCATCGCATCCAGCACCCGGTCGACGGAAGTGAAGTCGAATATCCCGTTCTGCGGCTCATGCGTGCTCCAGGTCGATTCGGCGATGCGGACGGTATTGATCCCGGCCTCCAGCATCATAGCAATATCCTCATTCAGCCTCTCATAAGGCATATATTCATCGTAGTAGGCGACGCCGTAACGTAATTGACTCATTACTCTGTTGCTCCTCTCGCTTTAGCCTTTTATTGCCCCTTCGGCAATGCCCTGCATAATAAACTTTTGGAAGAATCCATAGATAACGATCACAGGAAGCGCAGTCAGCACCAGCGCCGCCAGAATCAGCGACCACTCCTTATTGTACTCTCCGAACAGTGTGTTGGTCGATAGAATCAGCGTATATTTGGTAGAGTCGGTGAGCATCAGCAGCGGCAGCAGGAAGTCATTCCAGATCCACAGGAAGTCCAGAATCGCAATGGTTACCGTAATCGGCAGCAAGAGCGGAAAGATGATGCGGAAGAAGGTCTGGAACTCGCCGCAGCCGTCAATCCGTGCCGCTTCCTCAAGCTCGCGGGGGATCGACTTCACAAAGCCGTGGTACAGGAAGATCGCCATGTTCACTCCAAGACCAATGTAGATCACAGCAAGACCGTAGGTGCTGCCGCTGACATGCAGTGCTTTGGCCATCCGTGTAAGCGGAATCATAATCGAATGAAACGGTACCAGCATGGAAGCAATGAATAGCGAGAAGATCGCCGCGCTAAGTCTGCCGGAGGTCCGGGATAATTTGTAACCGGCCAGGGCAGCACAGAAAATGATGCCTCCAATACCAATGACCGAGACAATAACCGAGTTCAGGGTGCTGCTTAGCAGGTTGATTTTGCTAAAAGCCTGGCTGTAGTTCTCAAAGTGCAGCTTGGTCGGCAGCGCCGTGAAGGAAGCGAACATCTCGCCTTGGGTTTTCACGGAATTGATAATCGCCAGATAAATCGGGAAAAAGGACAGGACAGCACCGATACAGAGAAACAGCGTGATGAATAGGTTGGCTCCCTTTCTCAGTCTCATGCTTCCACCTCTTTTCTCTTCATGACACCGATCTGGATAAAGGTGAAGAGCAGGATAATTACGAACAGAATCACCGATTTGGCGCTGGCATATCCGTAGCGGAAGTTGTTGGAGAACGCCTCCTCGTAGATATTCATCGTAATGACCTGTGTACTGCGTCCCGGACCGCCGCCGGTAAGCCCGTATACCACCTCAAATACCTTGAATGCCCCGTTCAACGTAAGGAAAAAACAGATCGTAACCGCATGCGTAATCATCGGCATCGTCACCTTGCGGAACGTCTGGAACGGGCTGGCCCCGTCAATGACGGCAGCTTCCTTCAGGCTTTGCGGCACCCCCTGCAGGGCGGCCAAATATATAATCATCATATAGCCGACGCCATTCCACAGCGATACGATAATGATCGAATAGAAAGAAACGTTGGGATCTCCGATCCACAGCTGGTCCAGGAACGACGCTGCCGTCTTCTCGGCAAGCTGCGGCAGCACTTGGGAGAACACGAAGGTCCACATAAAAGCGCTGATGATGGTGCTGATCATATTCGGCATGAAGAAGATCGTCCGGAAAAAGCCTTTGGTTCTTGTTTTTGTCTCAATGAACACGGCAAGCACAAGTGCGAATACATTTTGCAATACGATCATGAACAGCACGTATTTCAGTGTAAAGAGCAAGGCGTGCACGAAATCCGGGTCCTCGCGCAGCGCTTCAATGAAATTGCCGAGGCCGATAAAAGAATAGTCGCGGTTCAGCCCGTTCCAGTCCGTGAAGCTGTAGTACATGCCGCCGATGGTCGGAATCAGCAGAAACAATGAATAAATGATAAATGCGGGTGCAACGAAAGCAAGCAGCGAAACAACACTCTTATAGCGCTTGACCGGCATAGTATCCGCCCCTCTCCCTCTGTGGTGTGCAAAGCAAACGGGATGGAGGAAGGAGGGCCAGCGCCCCCGGTTTCTTCCATCCCGGACTGTAAAGCTGTTGCTTATTTGTTTACCTTATTGTAGGATTTCCAGGCTTTGTCGAGCGCCTTGAGCACATCATCCTGGCTCATTTGTCCGGCATAATATGCCTGCAGCCCTTTGCCCACCTCATCCTTGACGGATTGCGGAATGGCCGGGTCCTGCACCGACTTGCCAGCTTTGACATAGGTGGTCGCTTCGGTGATCCAAGGATAGCTCTCATAGGTGTGCACCGTGGACACCGGATTGAATTTCATTGCCTGGAATAAGCCGTTGGAGGCTTGATCATCCAGTACATAATTGAGGAAATCAAGCGCAACCTCCTTGTTCTTGCTGGTCGGGGATACCGCGAGCGAAGTCGAGGCGCTGAGATTGATCAGGGTCGCATCCGCATTGTCGCTGATCGGCAGCGGAGCAACACCAAAATCCAGATCCGGGTTCGACTTCAGAATGGTTTCCGCATACCACGGTCCCATCAGCCACATAGCTCCTTTGCCAGCGGCAAATGCCGCCGCACCGTCATCGCCGCCGACTTCGGTGGCCTTCGCCGTGCCGTTTGCGTTGATGAGATCAAACACACCAAAGATCGCGGATTTCATCTCGGTAAAGGAGCCCTCATCCTTGTTCATCTTGTTGACGAATTCAGGGTCCGCAGTTTTCATCATCCCCCCTACAGCCAGCGGAAGCACCAGCTGCGGAATCCATGATTCCTTATAAGAGAGCACGAACGGCGTTATGTTCTTCGCCTTCAGCTTCTCGGTGACGGCCTTCATCTCTGTCAGCGTTGTCGGCGGGGTCAGGCCATTCTCGGCAAATATGGTCTTGTTATAGAGGTAGCCCCAAGACAGGGTTTCCAGCGGAAGCGCCACAACCTTGCCGTCCGTAGTGGTTACAGAGGGCTTCACGCTGTCCAGCAGCTTGCCGACAAAGGGCTGATCTGTCAGGTCTTCGAGGTATCCGGCCTTGTAATAGGATGGAATTTCGTTCACAGCATGGATAGCGAATATATCCGGTGCATCATTGGAGGCCAGGCGCGTCTTCAGAATTTGCGAGGCATTGTCTGCTGTCGGCATTTCGAGCTGTACGGAAACATCAATATTTTTGTCCGCTTTCTCTTTCTTCACGAACTCGGCAATATAATTATCATATTGTTCCTTAAAGCGCGGCTGCGCGATGAACATCTTCAGGGTAACGCTTTTGGCTGTACCGCTGCCTGTATTTCCTTCTTCCGCAGCATTGCTGTTGTTTGTACCGTTGTTGCTGCCGCAGCCGGCCAGCAGTGTGGCGGTGAGGAATGTACAGAGTACACCTTTGGTCATCTTGTTCATGTTGTAAGACCTCCCAATGTCTATGTTTTGTTTACGCTTTCATTGTATCTTTATTATGAAAGCGGTTAATTGGACGGAATTACCCTTTCGGATTGGACATTTTTAAACCGGCTGCTTGCTTGCGCATTTCACCGGGGGCAACGCCGTAATGCTTCTTGAACACTCTGTAGAAATAGCCGACATCCTCATATCCGGCCAGCTCTGCCACCGTCTTGATCGGAATGCTCTCCTCAGCCAGCCATTCCTTTGCCTTCTCCATCCGCAGCTGTAGGATATAATCCGTAACATTACAGCCATACTCCAGCTTGAACACCTTGCTCAAATATTCCTTGCTGACGAAAAAAGCTCTGGCCAGCCCTTCCAGCGTTACCACTTCGGCAAAGTGGGCATTGATATACTGCCGGACCTCATCCAAGTTCAGCTTATTCTTGAACTTGCGCTGTCCGATCAGCTGCTCCAGACTTGTCCCGTAGAGCTGTTTCAGATACGCTGCGGTGTTGCTCCCGGACATCAAAACCTCACGGGGGATCTCCGCCTTCAGGACATCCTCCTCCAGTGTGTTGCTCCGCATAAGCTCCTTCAGCAGCAGCAGCATTTCACTTGCCGCCTGCCGCAGCATCCCCGGTCTGCCAGAGCCTCCCTGCACCAGTTCCTTCTCTATGCCTTCAAGAACAGCATTGACCCCTTCGGGATTCAGCTCATTGAAATGCACCCTCATCAGCTGCTTGTAAGAAGACAGCGAGAAGGATACCTCAATATCGAGGGCATACGGCTCCCGGGCATGGGAGTTCTCCTCCAGCTCCTTCCGGCATTTGCGCAGCACGTCATTCAGTTCCCCCGGATCAATCGGCTTCAGCAAATAATCCACCGCACCGTAGCGGATGGCATTCTGGGCATATTTGAAATCGTCGTAGCCGCTCACTACAATCACTTTAATCTCTGGATAACACTCATGAAGCTGATTCATCAGCTTGACACCGTCCGCACCAGGCATCCGCATATCGGTAATGACAATCTGCGGGGACAGCTCACCGGCCAGGCGCAACGCCTCGCTCCCGTCCTCTGCTTCTCCGGCAATCTCCATGCCCAGTTCATCCCATAAGCCAAACGTCCGCACAATGTCACGGTTCCAGCTCTCATCATCCACCAGCAGCACTTTAAGCATGGTTCGCACCGTCCCTTTCCAGTGGTATTGTTACAGTCACCTTTGTGCCTTGCCCCTGAATGCTATCTAGACCAATCCCGTATTTCCCGCCAAAATGCATCTGAATCCGTGAAGCAACATTGCTTAGGCCAATCCGCTCCCCATGCGTCCATAAATCGCCGCTGCGCCGCTCCAGTCTTCCCCGCAGCTCCGCCAGCTTATCCGGCTGCAGCCCGATCCCGTTGTCACAGATGGTAATGACCGTGTCCTCCCCTTCACAAGTTACCTTGACCTCCAGCACCCAGGGACCCGACTGCTGTTCCAGCCCATGAAAAAAAGCATTCTCGACAATCGGCTGCAGGCTCAGCTTCGGAATCAGACTGTCCGTCGCCTGCTCATCCACTTCGATCGCATAGCTGAGCCGGGCCGCGAAGCGCTGCTGCTGGATCTGCATATAATTGTTCAGATGGTTCAGCTCCGCCTGCAACGGGGCCAAGTCCTCAGGCTCGCGGATGATGTAGCGGAACATGTCGCTGAGCGATCTCAGCACCCCGTAGCTTTCCGCCGGGCTGTTCTTGAACAGCATGCTGCCGATCATCTGCAAGGTGTTCTGCAGGAAATGCGGATTAATCTGCGCCTGCAGTGCTTTAAGCTCGGCACTCTTTTTCTCCAGGCCGATAACATATTCCGTCCGGATATGCTCGCGGATGCGGTACGACATCTGGTACAGCTTCGTCTCCAGAAGGCCAATTTCATCGACCCGGTTGCTGAGCCGCACTTCACGCTCCTTCATTAAGCCGAAGCCCTGGATGGACCGGGCCAGACTGACGATTGGCGTCGCCAGCCTCCAGGCCAGAATGACGGCGAGCAATATCGCCACGACCACGGTAATGGCGCCTACAATCAATCCAAAGTTCATGGTCGCCAGCGCACTCTGGTTAATGAAGCTGTTCGGAATAACGGTGACCAGCTTGAGACCCACTGGATCAATCGTATTGTAGAACACATAGGCCTGGTCACCGCGGAAAAAGCCCTGTGCCTCACCGGTGCCAGCAACCCGGTCCAGAATGGCTTCCGAAGGAGTCACTCCCCAGGGCTGGTACAGCACCTTGCCGTCGCTACTAGCGATAAATACCGTATGATCGTTGCCCCGGCCTAATAGATTCAGCGTCTGATCCAGTACACCCCAGCGGATTTCCAGGGAGATGCCTCCGAGCTTCTCCTGGTTCTCAAACCGGTTAATGCTGCGGATCAGCTGGAATTTCCCGTTGTCGTTGCCGCCAACGGCTATTGTGAAATCCTTGTTTTGCTCAAAAAGCAGCTTATACGGAGCAGGAATTCCGGCTGTTGAGGCAATGTCACTCTGCGAGGCGTTGATAGTAAACAGCTTGTTATATTCTTTCAGATACAGTTCCACCCCCACCACATGATTGCCCGCAGAGTAGAACAGATTCGTCAGCGTATCAATAATGTTCCGCTGTGCGGCAAATTGGCTGGACAGGCTGGACTCCTCTACATTCGCAAGGTATTCGCTCAGGTGGGGGCTGATCAGCACGGTATAGATCAGATTATTAAGCTGGGCGAACTGGTCACCCAGATAGACACCGGTCCATTTCATATTGGAAAGATTCGTGCTGATGACCTCGGCCTCCATTGACCGGCGGCTGTTCTCGGCTGCCAGTGCTGTAATCGTCACAATCGGCACAACAGCGAGGATAATCATAGTCAGAATAAGCTTATTGCGGATACTGCGGCGGAAAGACTCAGTAAGTTTCATGATCCAACCGGCAACCCTCATTGCTGCACCAACCTCCAAGTTTCACTTGCCATAGTTTGCCCAAGTCAGAATGGAATTTTCTTGGGTTCAACAATTCATGTTAAGTGTTGAATGCTTTAAATTATTTTATCTTAACAAAAAACTAACGCCCCGCGAAGAATGGACGTTAGTTTAAGGAGAATGCCCCGTTAACTAAGGACAAACGTATGGAAGGATTCCGGTTCAAGCTCCAGGGAGTACGACGAGGAACCACTATGCAAGTGCAGCATCCGCCGTTCCTTGAATGGATTGGTCAGAACGAGCGTGATCCCGCCCAGCGGTGTCCGGAAAGCAACGGCATGGCCGCTCCACGGACCTTTAAGCCCTACTCTTACTGAACCAGGGACGGCAAAACGGGAGAAATGCTTCATCACGTAATACTCCGGATTCACGGTCGCTTGTCTTTGGCCGGGGTCAATGGTCAGCAGGGAATTCTGCTCCCAGCCCCAAGTGCTCCTTCCCTTGGGTTCAAGCACCATGTTCCAATAGATATAAGCGTTCACACCGTTCATGAAATAATGCTGGTACAGGTTAAATACATATCTCGCATAAAACCACGTGTTTTTGCCATCGCCGCATTCATTTTCGGTCTGCATATACCGCAGCTCCGGGTAACTCTGCACGGTGCGTTGGATGGCATATTTGCCGGCCCATTGATAACCTACGCCCTTGATATATTTATAGGCTTCGGGATCACCGAGCACCACCCCGGCGAAGGCATCATGATCGCTTGATTTAGCTTTAAGCCACTCATCCCATGGCTCCGGGGCATTGATCGTCCCCAGCCAAATTTCCGTCTCCAGCCCATGCTTCTCGAATGCCGGGCCAAGGTAGTCGCGGATGAAGATCCTCAGCTGCTCCCCGGTCCAGACGCAGGAAGGAAACTTCTGGTCGGCAACCACCTCATTCTGCACATGCACCTGATGAATCGTTATGCCTTCTGCACGGTAGGCTTCCACGAACTTCACGAAATAAAGGGCGTATGCTTCAAGAACTTGCGGCTCCCAGCGTAGTGTTCCATAGTTATACGCTTTGGGGAACTTCATCCATGTCGGCGGGCTCCAGGGGGACGCGAACAGCTTGAGGTCCGGGTTCAGCTGCAGGGCTTCCTTGATGTAGGGAATCAGCATCTGCCGGTCACGCTCAATGGAGAAATGCTCCATGGCGTAGTCTCCGTCATACTCGTTCAGGCTGTACCATTCCAGCGCATAATCGCTGGCTCCAATCGGCAGGCGGCAGATGCTGAACCGCTGCTCCCCTTCGGGATGGAACAACTCATGCATCAGCACCGCCCGTTCTTCCTCCGGCAGATGCCCCAGCGCCACAAAGCCCAATTCGTTAAAGCAGCCGCCGAAGCCTTCCAGCGTCTGGAACGTCTCTGCGGTAACGGTCAGATTCGCGGCCGTCCCGGCTTGTTCTGGACCAGGACCAGGGATGTTTTGGGCCATCCAAGGTGCTTTTTCCGTGCTGGCAAACCATTTCTGAATTGTATCAGCCATATTATAAGTTCCTCCATTGGTGTAGTTTGGAGCTGTATTTGTTTTTAAATGATTACGCTTTCATTATATCTCGGGTCATTCATAATGGAATTGGATAATCCGGCAATCACGGATTGGATTATTTTAACCTGTCAAAAGGCAGCGGCCTCATAACGGGGCGCTGCCTTTTCTATTCCTAACAGGTTATGTCTTCCTGCCAGTGATTCGGCAGGCGGCGATTATTGCTCTGCAACCAGCGCGTTCAATTCCCGCAAATCTTCGGCCAAATCAGCCTCGGTATATTTCCCTTGGCCAAAGCCGATCATCGCACGCAGCGGCATATATTTCATCATGGCAAGGAACATTTCCGGATTATCATCCATTGCATCTTCCAGGCCAAAGATACTGCTGTAATTCTTTGCTTTTTCCGCAGTCAACGGATTTTCCAGCAAATCGCCTACCGTGGTGTTGCGGTGGAAACTTACCGTAATCTTCGTTGTCGAAGTTACCGTAAGTGGAGCGGAGAGCCGGATATCCCGCGATGAAGAGCCTACGGCAATATTGAACGTTCCGCTTTCCACATGCCAGTCCGCCAGCTTCACGTTGTAATAGGCAAAAGCACGCTTATTCAGGGTGAAGGAGACTTCACGCTGTTCCCCCGGCTGCAGCTCCAGCTTCTGGAAGCCTTTAAGCTCCTGCAGCGGGCGGATGACACTGCTCTCCACGTCACTGACATAGAGCTGAACCACCTCTTTGCCTGTCCGGCTGCCTGTATTTTTGACATTGACCGTCACCTGGACAACATCCGTATCCCTGATACTGCTCTTGTCCAGTTTCAGACCGCTGTACTCGAATTGCGTATAGCTGAGTCCAAAGCCGAACGGGAACAGCGGCTCGATTTCTTTTTTATCATAATAGCGGTAGCCGACGAACAGACCTTCCTTATATTCCACCGTATCGCCTTCACCGGGGAAATTGAGGAAGGAAGGATTGTCGCTCAGCTTCTGCGGGAAGGTCTCGGCCAGTTTGCCGCTTGGGCTTACTTCACCGAAGAGCAGATCGGCAATTGCACCGCCAAAAGCCTGCCCGCCCAGATAACCTTCCAGAACGGCCTTCGTATGATTCAGCCAAGGCATCTCAATCGGGGAGCCGTTGCTCAGCACCACGATAATTTGGTCTTGAACTTCAGCCACCGCCTTGATCAGCGCCTTATGGCTCTCAGGCAGCGACAGATGACTGCGGTCATACCCCTCCGATTCATAGCTGTCAGGCAGTCCAAGGAACAACACCGCAGCATCTGCGCCTTGCGCCGTTTCCTGTGCTTCCTTCAGCAGAGCACTATTGATTTCATCGCTGTTCAAATCATATCCCTGTGCATACAGGAAGCTTGCAGAATCGCCCGCCACCGCCTGCATTTCGGCAAAAGCATCATCCAGCCTCGTCGGATTGACATGCGAGCTGCCTCCGCCCTGGTAACGCGGCTTTTTGGCGAATTCGCCGATAATGGCAAGCGTTCCGCTCTTGGCAAGCGGCAGAATATTGTCTTCGTTTCTCAGCAGCACCATACTTTCCCGGGCCACCTTCCGCGCCAGCGCATGATGCTGCTCCAGATCGAACGTTGCATTCTCCTTGCGGTTCTCCACTCTTTTGAAAATAAAGGACAGCAGCCGCTCCACAGCTTTATCCAGCGTTTCCATGGACAGCTCCCCGCTGTTCACTGCGGCCACGATTTTGGCATCACCAATGCCTCCGCTTGACGGCATCTCCAACTCAAGCCCGGCCTGCAGCGCCTTCACCCGTTCATTGACCGCTCCCCAGTCGGACACGACGAAGCCCTCAAAGCCCCATTCCTCTCTAAGCACCTTCGTCAGCAGTGTTTCACTTTCGGAAGCGTATTCACCATTCAGCTGATTATAAGAGCACATTACACTCCATGGCTGACTTTGTGTCACTGCGCCTTCGAAGCTGGCCAGGTAAATTTCCCGCAGCGTCCGCTCATCAATGATGGCATTCGTAGACATTCTGCGGTGCTCCTGATTGTTGGCGGCAAAATACTTCAGCGAGGTGCCCACGCCCTGGCTTTGCACTCCTTGGATATGGCTGGCGCCCATTTCCGATGATAGATAAGGGTCTTCCGAGAAATATTCGAAGTTTCGCCCGTTCAGCGGGGAACGTTTAATATTGGTTCCCGGTCCAAGCAGGACCGCTACATCCTCCGCCTGGCATTCCTCGCCGAGCGCCTTGCCGACCTCATGAATCAGCTCACGGTCCCAGGAAGATGCAAGCCCGGCTGCGGATGGAAAACAGGTTGCCGGTACACTATTATGAAGTCCGAGATGGTCGGCGCTCCCTTGTTGCTTCCGCAGTCCATGGGGACCGTCGGTTAGCATCAAAGAGGGAATGCCCAGCCGCCCGATGCCTTTCGTGTGCCAAAAATCCAGCCCGGAGCAAAGTCCGGCCTTTTCTTCCAGTGTCATTTGCGAAATGAGGTTTGAAATGTGAGTTGTCATCATATGCCTCCTCGAAATAGGTTTTTCTACTCCCATTCTAATATACTTCAACCCGCATTTATGGTATTACTATTGTATTATTGGTATTTTCATTGGATCAGGAGGTGGATGGATGAAGATGTTTGACTACCTGGAGGAAACAGAGGGATTGCAATACATCTGCAAATTAATCTACGAAGCTTACCGGATTCCGGTCTGCTGGCTGGACACTGCAGGCAACCTTCAACTGGCGCTCCCTCCTTCTATGGAAGAACGGCCGGCTGCGCCCACCCACACCGGTATGCTGGCCGAAATTGCGGAGTTCGTCTCTGGACTAGAGCACAACCATCCCCGAAACACCGGGGGGACTTCCTTTTTGCCGTATCTGCACACTACCGGTTTTCTGGAAAATTTCATTATGCTTAAGCTGCCTGCAGAGCTTGGGACTGGCGGAACGATAATACTCGGCCCTTCACTGGCCGCTTCAATGACCGAGGCTACTGTAGCCAGCCTGATGAATGACCACAACCTCCCGCTTAGCCATGTGGAAGAGTGGCTTCAGTATTACCGCGGCCTGCCGGTGCTGAGCCGGACGAGATGGTACCATGCCGCCCTGCTGCTGTACTCACTGGTCAACGGACAAGCCCTTTCGGTCACGGATTTGCTGCTTGCCTCTACTCATCATGAGCCTGTGCAGCATACGGAAAGCCGTTCGGATCTCAATCACTCCTACCGGCGCGAGAACACCTGGCTGCATCATGAGCCGATGCTCGAACAGGAGATGTTCCGCCATATCGCAATCGGAGACAAAGCAGGACTCCTGCGCTCCCAAGCCTCCTTCTCCGAGGAAAGCTTCGGGCGGCTCTCCAAGAAAAGCCAGCTGCGCAGCAAAAAAAATCTGGCCATCTCCTCCATCACACTGGCAACCCGGGCCGCGATCGACGGGGGCCTGTTCTGGGAAATCGCCTATACGCTGAGCGACTTCCACATTCAGCATATCGAAGAACTGAAGGATATTCCCGCCGTTGACAAAGCCCAGCTCGCGGCTCTGTGCGATTTCGCCGATCATGTGCGCGACAACCGCCGATCAAAGCTGTCCCGCACTTCTGCACTATGCCAGAACTATATTTTCAACCACATGTACGAGGAGCTTACTCTGAACAAATTAGCTGAGGTGGCCGGGCTGAATGCCAGCTATCTCTCTCAGCTGTTCAAGAAGGAGAATGGAATTTCTGTCAGCGATTATATCCAGCGGGAGCGGATTGAGGAGGCCAAGCGGCTGATCGAGCTGCCCGGGGTCACGTTGTCGGATATCGCCACCCGGCTTCATTTCAACGACCAGAGCTATTTCACGAAAGTCTTTAAGAAATATACCGGAGTAACACCCAGGCAGTTCCGGCATGACCGCTGAATTATCTACTAGATGTGCCATTCTCTTGTGCAATTAAGGTGCAGAGCTGCAATAATATGGTACAATCTTGGTAAGAAACCTTGAAGGAGCGATTACTTTGGGCATCGGCATTGTTTTTATTGGTGTGTTAGTGTATATCGTCGTCCAGGCGGTTATCCGTGATAACGGCAGGAAACACGGCGGCAGCAACCGGCTGCGGAACCGAAACAACTCGGCTGACAATTATTTCTTCCCCGGCGCGGATCCAAATCTCTTTACGGGCGACAACGACAACAACAATCACACCCGCAATCACCATGACGGAAACAGCGGGAACGGCGGTCATCACGATCGCAGTCATGGCGGCAGCAGCTGGGACAGTCATCATGGCGGGCATGGAGGCTGGGATGGCGGCGGTCATAGTCACGGCGGAGGCTGGGATGGCGGCGGCCATAGCAGCGGTGGCGATTCCGGCGGTGGTGGCGATTCTGGCGGTGGCGGCGGTGGTGGGGGCGATTAAGCTTGCCTCCAACTACATAATGTGCAAAAAGAACCCACAGGCGTTAGCCGTGGGTTCTTTTTTTACCCTATTGAATTACACCGCCATGAAACATACATTCATAGACTTTAATGTCTCCTGCCCATATTTCCTCGTAACCGCTGAACCATCCGAAATCACCATCAACCTTACAGTTATAAGTGAACCTGTCCTTTGAATAACTATCAGGTCCCCTGAAAGGTTTATTCTGGGGTACTTGCAGCAGTGCTTCCTTCAAGAAATCTCCACTAAAGCCCTCAGCGATTATGCGGCCAGCATAATTCATCGCCCAAATAGGAGTGCCGTCTTCCCATAACGCTTCTTCCCCAGCGAACTTTTCGGAACCCAGGTAGGTATCAATATACCGCAAATTCCCTCTAGCAAACTCCAAATCATGTGATTCTGGACGGGACGGGGATAATTCCGGGCCCTTTCCTGCGTACGTTGCTTTCTTAGCCTCCAATAGAAAATCAATCATTCCTGTCATTCAGATCAACCTCCTCCGACTCATTATTCCAACCTCCTCATAATAGAACACAAGTTCCCATTTAACAACCTATATTTTTACACTTACTCAAGCTTAACTTGCCTTCCGCAGCAGTAAAAAGCCCCGAGTTTCTGAAATTCAGAAACTCGGGGCCTTTGCATACCCGATATAAGATTATACCCAATTACGTTTTGTTAGCTGGAGCTACACGGAAAAATGGAAGCGGCTGAGCAGCACCTCGCCTTTAAAGACCAGATACACATCGTTTCCGCCAGCTTCAATTTCAGCTTGCACAGATAATGTTTGCCACTGTTGCAGGCTTTCGCCCGCCGGAACCTCAAGGGTCGCCGCCAGTTGTCCTGCCGGGCCTTCTGTTCTGACCTCAATGCTGCCGCCGGTCACGGAGGATACGAGCGCGTGGAACGTTGCGGTACCTTGACCGAACTCCACATCTTTGAAGGCGATCCATGCTCCTTCACCTGCCGGATGGACAGAAGCGCCGCCCGCCTTGCATTCATCCAGATATACCGCTTCATAGTCGTCATAGTTCTCGGCTTTGACCGTCGCATAGAGATTGCGGGCCGGAATCGTTTCGCCATGCACTTTGATCTGGGCGGTCAATTGAATATCACTTGAAGAGCGGCCGATCATGACGGCATATTCGCCGTTTTCAACACAGTATTGTTCACGCGTTACATCCCAGAAAGCCAGCTCGGCAACCGGCAACGTGAATTCCACTGTTTGCGTATGTCCTGCGGCAAGCCGGATCTTTTGGAACCCCTTCAGCTGCTTCAGTGGACGTTTGACTCTGGAAGACAAGGACTGCACGTATAATTGAACGACCTCGTCGCCATCCACGGAACCGGTATTCTCAAGCTGAACGGACAGGCTGATCGTTCCGTCCTGCTCCACTTCCCTGGCAGCCAGCGACAGGCTGTTATAAGATACCTGTGCGTAGCTCAGGCCATGGCCGAACGGATACAGCGGCTCACCATCGAAGTACATGTACGTTCTTTTGCCTTTAATAATGTCGTAATCCATCAGCGGAGGAAGCTGATCCACCGACCGGTACCAGGTCATATTCAGCTTACCGGACGGGCTGTAGTCGCCGAACAGCACATCGGCTACCGCGTTGCCCAGCTCTTGCCCGCTGTGGGAAGTATAGAGGACCGCCGGGATATGCTCATCAATCCATGTGGAAGTAATCGGATAACTTCCGACAATAACCACCACTGTATTAGGATTGGCTTCATACACAGCCTTAACCAGATTCTCCTGCTCTTCCGGCAGGACGATATCCGGTCTGTCGATCTCTTCCTTGCCGTTCAGGAGCGGATGATTGCCGACGAATACAACGGCAACTTCTGCGGCTTTCGCGGCTTCAACCGCAGCCTCAACTCCGTTTACAACGATATTTTTGCGGAATGTATTGTCCAGCGCTACGGTATCCTGATCGGCCACACGGAGGGTTCCGTCTTCGGCATGGATCGAGATCGGCTTGTCATTCCAGGTCCGCAGGCTGACTGTACCTTCGGCTTCCGGTACAACATTCAGTGCTTCCTTCACATACCAGCCATAGATTTCATCCGCGGAAGCCGTCAGTGTATCGGCGTCGCTAAGGGTGACATATTGTCCCCGGCTTGTAGCTTCAAGAGTGTTGCTCGTCCAGCCCCAGGCCGTATGGCGGAACAATTCTCCGCGCTCCTTAGTCTCATGTTGCACTGCCAGTCTGCCGTCCTCGCCGGTGATTCCTACGGCTTGGCCTGTTGCCGCCGAAGTCAGGATGATCCGGTCATCGCCGCTTTCGAACGATACCTGTTTGCCTGCAAGCTTCTTGGTTACTCCCTGCAGAGGTGTGACAGCATAAGGCTGGGTGCCGGAATACCAGTCTCTGAAAGCTTCGTCCCCGAGCGGACCGATGACCGCAACTTTGGACAACTCTTTCGGGTTCAGCGGAAGCGTACTGTTCTCATTCTTCAGCAGTACAATAGACTGCTTCGCAGCTTCCAGCGACAACTCGCCATGCTCCTTGCTGAGGATGACGGAATCGTCGATTGCCGCATACGGATTGCCTTCTTCAGGATCGAACTCACCCAGAAGGAACCGGACACGGAATGTGTTGAACAGCGCACGGTCCAGATCTTCCTCGGCAAGCAGCCCTTCAGCCAGTGCTTCATGAATAACCTTGATCGTCTCCGCCGTTTCTTCTGTCACGCTGTCGATCCCGTTTTTGATCGATTCAGCCATTGACTGGGCGAATGACTCATAATATTTATGATCCTTCACAATACCGAACAAATCCCCGGCATCGCTTACAATAAAGCCGTCCATTTCCCATTCGCCTTTGACAATATCCATCACCGCAGGATGCAGGATGACCGGTACGCCATTAAGCGAGTTGTAGGCGGTCATCATGGACTTAGCGCCGCCTTCCTTGAAGGCAGGCTTAAAGGCTTCCAGATAATATTCACGCATATTTCTCGGATCAATGCTCGACGAGTCAACGCCGCGGTTGATTT
Organism: Paenibacillus sp. FSL M7-1046; assembly: GCF_038007405.1. Taxonomy (NCBI): domain Bacteria; kingdom Bacillati; phylum Bacillota; class Bacilli; order Caryophanales; family Paenibacillaceae; genus Paenibacillus; species Paenibacillus sp. FSL M7-1046. The sequence goes on from NZ_JBBOXB010000001.1 coordinate 405,872, forward strand.
CATTATTATTGCCGAGGAAATGCTTAAGTGTTGCTACCGCTTTCAAATACTTGGGATGATCGCCTTGGATCCCCTGCACCAGTGAGGTACTGAGGCGTCCGGTTAATTCCGGATCTTCTCCGTATGCCTCTTCCGTGCGGCCCCAGCGCGGATCACGTTCCATATCCACCGTAGGTGCCCATAGTGTCAATCCGTTAACGGTCGGATTCTTCTTGTAGAACGCTCTCGCCTCGTCACCGATGGCTGAGCCGATCTTTTTCAAGAGTTCCGGATTCCAGGTGCAGGCCAATCCGCTGACCTGAGGAAAAGCAGTTGCCTTGCCCAGCCACGAAATCCCGTGTGCCCCTTCCGTACCATGTTTATAGGCTCCTACGCCCAAGCGCTCTACAGCGGCTTGATATTGCGGCATCAGGTTTACCTTTTCATCCAGAGTCAATCTGGAGATCAGATCTTGCACGCGTTCATTTACAGGTAAATCCGTCTGCTGATATGGGTATGTAGCTGTTTCCATTAGTAGTTCACTCCTTCAATCTTTGTGATAACGGTTTCATCGTAGCGCATGGATAGCCGATTAAGGCGCTTCCACAGGACTCTCCTTCACCATCATAAAAGATTACCGTGAGCAGCAACACCTTAACAATTATAATAAAAATCAGTTCATAATTAGAGATTCTAATCATGAACTGAGAAAACGCCGGGCATCTGGAGAGATGCCTGACAGATTACCATCCGGGTGATGGATAACAAACCTGCTGTCCTGGTAGTTCAGCTCTGCCGAAGCCGGCCGGCTGCGGATTTCCTTGGGAGAAAGGCCATACCTGGCTTTGAATACCTTGTGAAAATAGGAATACGTCCCGAAGCCGCAGCTCCCGGCAATATTCTCCAGGCTTAAGTCGGTAAACCGGATCCGCTCCAGGGCGTTGGACAGGCGAATCTCCTGTGTATACTGGATAATGGTATAACCTGTCAGCTCTTTAAAAAGATGTACGGCTCTGGATACACTCAGTCCGGCAAACCTGGCAACTTCCTCCACTCTTAGCGGATTCAGCGCATTTTTGTTAATATAGCGTCTCATCCGCAAAACCAGTTCATTCGAGCGTCCCTGCGGGTTATGCCCCGAGACAGCTTCACCCGACAAACGGTCTAAAGATAGGCATAGCGCACACAATAAATGCCGGATCAGCTCGGGGTTACCTTGTGCGATACGGTGCTGCTCGATGCTGAGCTGCTGCCATAACGAGAGCATGCCTTCATCCAGATGAACTCTCTGCTGAGTCAGCCGGGGCTGGGATTCCCACCATTCTTCGATCCAAGAACCTTCACACAGTAAATAATAGTCGCCGCTTTCGATCTTTCCGTCAATTGCATCCACCGCTAAATGATATGGCTCTCCAGGACGATAGATTAATAAGTCGCCTGGCTGGACAAGACTCATTTTGCCGCCTACAAGCGCCCGGCAGCTGCCCACCACCTGCAGCCGGAACAGGAAAAACGGTGGCGGCGTAAAGGAAGATTTAAACGGAAGTGTATGAAAAGAATAGGCGCAGGCATGCAGCCTCAGGTCCATATCGTTCACCGCCTCAGCCAAATAGTAGAGCTTTTCAATCAGATAAAACATTCAATAATCGCAAGCCATTATCTATACTATAACCAAATCAAAGAGAAAGCCGCAAGGCTAGAAAGTGAAGGAGAAACTTTACGTACATGTTGACGCGAACCCGCCAGCTTTTCCTGATTCCAAGCTACTCCCTGTTTATGATCTGCATGATGCTGCAGGGGATGGCCATTTCCATCAGTTCTCCCTTTTTGGCTGTTTATTTCACAACAAAGCTGGGGGTTTCCGCAGGAACCTTCGGAATCTTTACCGCAGTGACCTTAATCAGCGGGGTCTGGCTCAGCTCGATCATCGCCAAACGCTCCGATTCCGGACTGAACCGTAAAACACTCATGGTCACAGCCATGCTGTTCAACGCACTGGCTTTTGCCGGTTATTTATTCATCCACGAATTTTATGCGCTGCTGCTGTACATGACGGTCTTCACTGCCATTGGCGCTCCGGCCATGCCGCAATTGTTCGCCAGTGCGCGGGAAGCGGTAAATGCCAGTCCGTCCGCCGATCATGCCTTTGCCAATTCAAGTCTGCGCTCGATGTTCTCCCTGGGGTTTATTACCGGCCCGCTGATCGGCTCCATCCTCCTTAATCACTTGGGGTTCCAGGGTATTTTCATGAGCACCTCACTGATCTTCCTGCTTAATGCCTTGCTGGTCTGCTTTTTCGTGAAACGTCCCGTATCAACGAAGCCAGCCGGTATTCAAGCCGCAATGCAGATGAAGCTGCATCAGAACGCCAGAGTGCTTATCCCGTTTCTGGTGCTGACCCAGTTATATGCCGGACACTGGCTTAACAATCTGAATATCTCATTGTTCATCATTAACACCTTGGGCGGCAGTACGCAGAATGTAGCCACGGTCTCAAGTATTTGTGCGCTGCTGGAGATTCCATTCATGCTCGTATTAGGGGTATTGTCTGCCAAAACCTCCAATCGGGTGTTGATGTTCTGGGGAATACTACTGGGAGCGGCTTATTATATTTTGGTGCTTGCCTCGACACAATTGTGGCATCTCTTGGCCGGACAGGTGCTGCTGGCTTTCTTTGTTGCCGTGATTTCGGCCATCGGAATCAGCTACATTCAGGATTTGCTCCCTGATCTGCCCGGATATGCTTCAACGTTATATACCAATGCCACTACCATCGGACGGCTGGTCGGAAGTCTGGCCGGAGGGGCCGCTGCTGAGTGGGTCGGATACCGCAATGCTTACTGGGGCTGCTTGCTGCTTGTTGTATTCTCCCTTGCACTTATGTTGCTTCCCCAGCGCTACTCCGCACAAAAGGTGTATGAATCCTAAATGCAACCAGACAGGAGGCCATATTATGAAAATCATGCTTGTTGACGACAAACCTCATGTACGCAATCACCTGAAGCTGATGCTGAAACAGCTCCATTTTACAGAGGATGTTATTCTTGAGGCTAATTGCGATCAGGAAGCCATTCGGCTGATTACCGAACATGAACCGGATATTATTGTGACCGATGCCAAACTGCTGCTGCTCGGAGAAGCGCCTTTATCTGAACGCCTTGCCAATGCCCAATATCCGCAGAGTACAATTATTGTCACCAGTAGCCATCCGTTTGTCCTCGAAGCTTTCAGCAAAGGGGGCATTGTTTCCCTGCTGAAGCCTATTGCTAGAGGCGAGCTGGAAGGCGCGTTAATGAGAGCCTTTGCCGTCACCGGATAATTCGGATAATACATGCTTTGATTTAGAAAAAAAGAGTGCCCTATCCAATGATAGGTGCACTCTTTTTGCATTCATCCACTATCTTCTCCGTTTTTTAGGCACGGCTCTGCGGTTGACCGAAACCGGTCTTCCCGGGGTCAGCTTTCTGGCCTTCAGTGGAACTCTCCGCACAATCGGTTTTCCAGGCTTTGTAGGCAATGCTGTCCGAAGATGAGGTAATCCTTTTTTGCTTCGGCTGCTGCTGGAGATTAACACAACTGTAAAGTTGCGGACGCTGGATCCGACAGGAATTCTGCGAAAGCCAAGTTCTCTGCAATCGTTGCAGTCGCTGTCCCAGCACTGATGGAAGGCTTCATAAGGGATCTCTGTATAGTAGTCCCCTGACCAAGTATAGCTGTCACTCTCTGCATAGTAAAAGAATGTGTTGCCTCCGGCATGCCCTCTCCACACTTCTCTCGTCTGGCCCGGTTCGATCCGGTAGTAGCCAATTGTGGCGTAGTTAATTGGAGTACAGTTGAAATTCGGGTAAGCATAGGCAACAAATACCGTCTCACTTGTACTGTTGCGAAATCTAAGTCCCATTGTCATCATTCCCTTCATCACTTTTTTCCTTACCCTGCATCATATGAAAATAGTGAATAAAGGGGCTGGACAATGGTTTATTATTAGACAAATAGGGCATATAGTCATTCCAGTCATTGTGCGGCATGTAAGACGAAATAAATAAATCGCCTCTGGACTTCAAAAAAGAGCGGATAATCGCCCATGCCTTTTACACCTCAGGATAATATACTATCTTATTCTAATGAGGTTAGGTGATGAACAGTGGCAACATTTGCTGAAGCTCTTGTGATAAAGGAAAACATAGCAAGTACCGTGCTCAAGAACCGGAAAATTCATGGAGTCGGGATAGGGTATTACGACCCCAAACATCCCAAAAAAGGTGCAGCCGTGATCCTCTACGCCAATGCCGTGAGCAGCACCGCCCTGGGTTTGGGCGCAAAATTCTCCTCGCAGGTCAAAGGCAAACCTATAAATGTCCCCATCCGGGTAGTAAAGACCAAAAAAATACGCAGCAATGCAAGTTACCAGGACCGGATTCGCCCAGTCGTAGCAGGCTACAGTATTGGTACGACCGGCGGTTCAGGAACCGCAGGCTTAATTGTCAGCAGCGGCAATCAGCTGTATGTGCTCAGCAATAACCACGTGCTTACCAATCCGACCAACTCCAACAACCGGGCGGAAACGCTGCAGCCGGGCGGTGCGGATGAAGGACGGACCGTAAGGGATCGGGTCGGGCATTTATCGCGTTTTGTAACTTTGAAGACAAATGGTACTAACCGCATAGATGCGGCCTTGTCCCGCCCTGTAAGAAACAGCATTCTCAGTCCGAAATATGCAACGGTAGGCAACATTCCCGGTCATGTCACTTCCTACCGTGTAGGGGAGCGTTTCAAAAAGGTAGGGCGGACAACAGGTCTGACCAGGGGAAGAGTCGATTCGGTGAATACGGATGTACAGGTGGATTATGGTAGGAATGTAGGCGTGCTAACCTTCCGCAATCAATCGATAATTCTGAGTGATACACCGGTATCGCTTCCCGGAGACTCCGGTTCTGTCTGGCTCAGAAGCGCGGATAATTTCGCGGCGGCTGTGAATTACGCCGGTACAGAGGACGGAAAGACTTCGGTTGCCTTTCCCGTCGATTGGGCACTCCGGGCACTCCGGGTGCGTGTAGCACGTCCTGCGGGACAGAGAGCGGGCCGGGTAAAGGTTGTAGATACCCATAACGGCAATGCTGCTTATACCCGCCGCCTCACTCCGAAAGAGCTTTCCATGCTTAAGGTAATCCGGCCAAAATCTAAATAAGCAATTATAGAATAATTTGGATTAATTTCCATGTACATTCATACAAGCTCACAACCCTCTTTTCTCGTAAGATAATCTATCCTACGAAGAAAGAGGCGAGCAGCAAATGGTAATAAAAAAACTATCACTTAGAAATAAAGCCAAAGGTAAAGGTAAAAGAGTCACCCTGCGGCCAAACAGAGCGCGCTCCACGCAAAACCTTGGGAATGGTTTCCGCCGTATTCAGTTTCCCGCTGTAACCATCGGAGCCAACGACTTTCTTTTCCTCTTCTTATCTGCTGGAAGAGGCAGAGCTGTCGTTAGTGCGGGATGGACAATTTCCAATTTGACTTCCGCCTGGCCAACAGACAGCTTCCCGAACAGCGACTCGGAGTGGGTTATCATCCTTGAAAACCCGACTGGCGTTGCAAGAAGCGTCATTCCGTTCCTGATTACCAAGTCACGCCGCTAATAGCAGAGGGTGCAAAAAGAAACGGCGGCTCCCCCTTTGAGGGGAGCCGTTGCATTTAAAAGAGACACGATATCCCTAGGGTATCGTGTCTCTTTTTATTAGAGATTACACTGGCCTGCTATACTCTCGACCCTGCATCCTTGTTAACAGACGCTGGTTTCACTCCATAGGTGAAGTCACCGGCTATCCCCCGAATCCAGGCGGAATACAATCTCCCCAAACCTCTCAGGGTCATAGGCAGCAACAGGGCCAGCACTATGCCGATTGCAGCCGCTACCCAGGAACGCTGATATACATTGAGCCACGGCAAGAAAAGACTCATCGTCCCGTCAAAGGAATACAGATTAAAAGAAAGGGATAAGACCTTGCTTAACTTGTAAGCTGCCGGTGACAATATAATCGCAATAACAACGGCGGGAAGCGTGACAGCAAGGGTAAACCCGGCAATGCCTACGGGAAGCTGGGCTATACTATAGAGGATCCCCCGGTAGCTCTTACTATTTAAAAGGATAGACAGCATGGAACGCCAATCCTTCCAATCCGCAACGGATCGGGAGTTCTCAGCTTGAAGCGGTTGCTCTTCTCCCTGCATCCACCCTGTTACCGCCTGCTCTTCCTTGGCCATCATCCAGCGGCATACGGTAAATGTTGCAGCCAGCAAAGGCAGCCCAATCCATACAATAAGCAGCGGCAAGCCGGCACATATGCCTGTAACGGCAATTACAAACGCTGCGATCCCCTTCGGAAGGGACAGGATGAGCAGGAGCCAGGACCTTAGCGCGCTTGGTTTACGCATAATTAAAAGCCTCCTAATAAGGTCATTGTAGAAATGTACAAGCTGTCCATCAGCCGATCCACACTCTGCCGCACACTTAATTCAGCAGGGAGCTCATCACCGGCAAAACACAGCTCCAGCGTAGCATCGCGGATGATTCCATCCACAGTTACCTGAATGAGCATCAGAATGTCGGTTAAGGGAACAAGGGGCCGGAACTGGCCTTTAGCTTCACCTTCTGCACAATAATTCATCAATTGCTGAAAGAAATAGTTGTAGCCATGCCCGGACTCGGCTTCTGCTTCCGCAGCCTGCTCAGCAAGCTGCTTCTTAACCAGCTCCGGCTGACTGGCATAGATTGCATTTAGCTCAAAGGCCAATTTGCTGTAGCCACTCTCCATAGAAGCCGTAATCTCTTGCCCGATGAAGGTAAAGATTGCGCGGAGGGTCTGGTCAGGTGAAAGGCTGGCCGCAAAAAGCTGCGTTAAAAAACCTTTGAAATCTATCTCAAGATCAAAACGGTTGGACAACGCAAACCACACCTCTTCAATATTAGCAAAATACTTATATACGCCCCCTTGGCTTAGTCCGGTCTGCCTCACGATATCCTTCATTGTTACTTTATGCAGCGGTTTACGCGCGCTAACCTCCAGCGCTGCATCCAAAATTTCATTGATTCTATTCTCTGTGTATGCTTCGCTAACCTTTGGAATACATTGTCCCCCCATACTCAAAATAACGACACATTGTCGTTTTATTTATTCTCATCTTACGCAGCATCAGGATCATTGTCAATATTTTGAAATTGAAGTTTTTTACCGGTCACGCAAAAAAAGCAGCCTGTCCTTAGACAAGCTGCATATAAGCTTCAATTTGACGAGATGCCGAAACGACTACCCTTACAGGTCTGTTATTGCCGCAAGAACGGTATTGTTGAAGTAATCAACGTACATATTTTTAAATGGCTTCCGGTGATCTAGCTCCACAGAAAAATGAACGGTTACTGTCTGAAAGACCGGATCGACGCAGAGAAAAGGACCCGCTGCACCCCAATGTGAATAGGCTTCCGGTGAGAATAGGTCTCCGCCATCACGTTTTGTCCCGTTAATCGCCCAGCCGTATCCCCAATACGCTTCAGGAAATACTTCATCCCGATATTGCGAGGATACACCGGGAATTTGATTACGTGTCATTTCTTTTACAGTTACCGGGCTGAGCAGACGTGTCCCGTTATAAATTCCGCCGTTCAGAAACATTTGGCCAAATACAGCCAGATCCAGGGCAGTGGAGTAAGCACCGCTCCCGGCTGATACAGAATTTAATTGATCTTCGGTTTCTATCCACTCTGCACAAGCTGCCTCCGGTATGCGTCTAACGACTCTGCTGCGTGCTTCCTGCGGAACCCGATAATATGTATTTTCCATTCCAAGCGGTTCAAAAATGCTTTCCTTTACGAACTCATCATACGCTTGACCGCTGGTGCGCCGGATAATTTCACCCAACAGCTCATAACCATACCCGCAATAAGACATGACAGTCCCTGGCTCGAAGCTAAGCGGTGCATCATACCCGCCGTACAAGTATTGATGAATTTCCGGGTCCTGATTGGGTTCGCTTGCAGGGAACTCTTCTTTTGCCAGTTTCGCAGTTCCATTCAACCGGATCACCTCAACATCCAGACCAGAGGTGTGTGTCAACAAATGATGCACGCAAACCTTTGTTTTTCCTTCTCCTGTAAACTCGGGGATATAATCCGAAACAGGTCTATTCAGTCCGATCTTCCCTTGTTCAACCAACATCATAACAGCTGTTGCGGTAAACAGCTTCGTGATGGAGCAGAGTGGAAATAACGCGTCAACAGCTAATTCGGCTGCGTCTGGCTCAGGTCCGAGGGTTCCATTCGCTTGATGGACAATTACAATTCCCCTTCTCGCGGCCACAATCACTTGTGCGGGCGTAATGTTGTCCTTAACCATTTGCGCTGCAGCTGTCTGAATGCGTTGAACACCGCAAGCTGAAACACCCGCCTGTTCTAACGAACTCAACGATAGTTTTTTCATAAATATTCCTCCATTAAGCACTCATTAATATATGTGTTAAGTACTATGTAAATATATTAACATCTCCATTTTCTGGAGTACATGGTTTGTTTCTATAATATTAGCTGCCAGAAAAATAAAAAAAGCTGACTCCGGATTTTCCGGAAAATCAGCTTTACCTTCCCCGATTGTCTTCCCGCCTTATAAAACTCACAAATACAGCCTTATCCGCATACGCTTCCGGGACCGCAGCACCTGGCTGCGGCTGATTATATCTTCATATCTTTGCCGGTATAATCCACGAACATGAAATGCCCTTCCGGAACGCGGCGTTGCTCGATCAGGCTGATAATGCCCTCGGCACTGCTGCGCGGGTTCGTCGGCGCCTCTTCCCCGCCCATATCCGTATGCATCCAGCCGGGATGTACGCTCAGCACCTGTACGCCGCGTTCTTGCAAATACACATGCAGCTGCTGCGAGAACATATTGAGTGCTGTTTTGGAGATGGCATAAGGATAATCGCCCGGATAAGCATTGGTGATGCTGCCCGCTTCCGAAGAGATGTTGATGATTGAACGGTCCGGCTCGGTGAGCAGCGGCAGGAAATGCTTGACCACCCGCATCGGCCCGTACAGATTAATATCCATTGTTGTCAGCATGTCCTTCAGATCCAGCTCTTCAACCGGCGTATTCCGGGCGGTCAGGATCGCCGCATTGTTGATGATCGCACCGAGCGTCCGCCCTTGCCCTTTCAGACTAGCAGCCAGCTCCGCGATTCCCTCTTCGTTCGTCACATCCAGCGCGGCCACGGTCAGCTTGGTTCCATAGGCTGCAGCAAGCTGCGACAGTGCGGTCTGTTCTTGATCGGGATAGCGAACTCCGGCAATCACTCCATGCCCGCGCTTCAGTGCTTCGGCCGCCAGCTCAACACCCAGCCCGCGTCCCGCACCGGTAATTAGAATGTTCATCTTTCGCTCCTCCTCTATTGCATAATTTCCCCAAGCGCCGCTGTTCTGTTCATGAATAGTCAGAATTCACGGCGGGAGAATATCCATTTGTATGGGTGTATTCTGCTATTGCACTCTATTGCTGATTTATTGCTAATTTATTGCTTATCGTTCTCCAACAGCTCCACGAGCACCTTCAATTCCTTGAACGTATCCATATAAGCATAACGTCCCCCGTCATACTCGCCCTTCTGCTGCAGCGGGAACCCTCTGCCTTCGAGCAGCATAATCTTTTCCTGCATTCCTTCGATTACAAAAGCGATATGATGAGGCCCTTCCCCATGCTCATTCAAGTAATCACGCCAAGTGCTCGGCTGATGATCCGGCTCAATCAGTTCCAGCTGCAAGGAGCCCATGTCAAAAAAAGCAAGCTTGGCCCGCGCCTCCGTCGCCCCGCCGTTATACCGGGTCTGGGCAATATCTGCCGTATCGGTAATGATAATTTCCGGCACCGCAAGTCCAAAAAAGTCCGCATACGCCCGGCTTACCTTCTCAATATCATTCACCAAAATTCCAATCTGCGTAACGAAATGATTGCCGAGAACTCCTGACATGTGCCTCAACCTCCTTCTAGTGTGACCAATCTACCATACCCACACTATGAAAGGGCTGTCAAGCCTGAGCTGAAATCGCTCCTGGTGAGGGAATCCGCGTACAAACCACCTTACTCTCCACGAGAGGAGTGATAATAGAGGCACATTTACAGTTAGCATAGAAAGTGGACACCGAATAAAAACATGAAGAGGATCTCGGTGCACTTGGCGCTGACTTGGAACTGGTCGCGTCTGCCGAACGGAATGCCGCAGGAGTTATCCAGCAGCATTCAAGGTTATCTCGGCGGCAAGCTGACTAAAGAAGGCATGCTGAAGGAGTTCCAGATCAATTGGGATAATCTTAGTGTGCAGTAATTGCATGAGGACTTTTTCATATGAGTGCACTTTATACAGCAGAATGCTCATTATTCTCCGGTAAATCGCATTCTGCTGTATTTCGTGCAATAGAATTATTGGTTTTTAGTCAAAACCACCTTTCCCGCAAAATTCTGCTGTACAGAGTGCAATAGATTCTGCTTTCCGGCTATTTTAAAAAGATTCTGTTGTAGAAAGTACAATAGAATGCGTCTCGGCCTGAACTTGATAGGGTTCGGGTTTTAGAATTTAAATCCAAAGCGAGCTACATAACCGGCACCTTATAAGCATTCACAGTGACAGCAGACCCATTAATGGTCAATGTGGCGTTGTAATACCCCCGGTCACCATTTGGCTTGCATTTATAATCCCCTGAACATCCGCACACGAAGAATTTAGTTGTAGGGAACCCCGGATAAATATTGGCCAGCTTCCGATAAAACAAATGTCCGTGGTGTGTAAATATGGCCAGCACTTTATCTCTCACTTTCGCTGGAATCGCCGTAAAAAACTTATTCGTCTCTGCCCCGCTTAACACATGACTGGGAGCAACCGTAATCCCGCTCACTTTCAATGGCCAATGAAAATCAATAATATAATAATAACGGTCGTCTAAATTTTTCAGAATATTTAGGCTTTCCGGTGTGAATGCCCCTAGCGCACAATCCAGCCATACATACTTCACCTTTGCCTGCGTACCCGGGAAATTCATTTGCCCGGCAACCGCACCTAAATATTGTTTGAACAAGGACTGAGTGCTTGCCTCCCAATTTCCTATCGATGCTTTATAAGGAATACTCCCGAGCGTGCTGGTAACCGTATCCTTGAAGTCCTTGTAGAAGGCATCGGCATTATTTCCATGATTGGCTCCTGCCTGGGCATTATCCCCGCCAAAAATCACAAACTTCTTATTCCCGCTGCTCACTGATTTTGGCAAAAGCTTTCTAAAAATAGCCGAGCTGTTCCCATACCCCACATGACTATCTCCGATCACGGCAAAGTTAATGATCTGTGCCTGCACCTTAAGCTTCAAGCTGTCTTTGGGTCGGGGTCTGGGTGAAAGGTTCCGTTTTTTAGCTGTCCCTGCCTGCCTTCTCACTTGGAAACCACCTCTTCGAACTGGATTAGAATATCTGGTTATATTTATATTCGATTCGGATAGCAAGTTCTTGGATTCGCTGGCGGCCTAGATAGATAGAACCATTTTGAGAACTTTGAGCCTTTTTTCACTTGATGCTGAACGTGCCAATATTTACAATATAAATTAAAATGTTCCACTATCCAAAAGGAAGAAGGATGACGTATGCGTATCAACAAAAAGGTGTCCCGAATACTGTTTCCCATCATGGTCTTGTCTGTGATGGCGGGATGCGGAAGCAACGAACAGAAGAACGAGGCAGAAGCGAATAAGGAACCCGCTACCACAGTAAGCGCCCACCCTGCGCATTGGTCCTATGAAGGTGAAACGTCCCCGGAACACTGGGCTGAACTGGATAAACTGTTCACAACCTGCAGTACAGGTACGGCCCAGTCGCCGATTAACATTCTTCATGAGAAAGTGCAGGATGATGAGAGCCTGTCCCCTATCAAGGTTGAGTATGCGCCGTCCCCGGTGTCTATCATTAACAACGGCCACACGATCCAGGTTAATCTTAAAAATCAGGACAACCGTATCACCCTTGAAGGAAAGACGTATATCTTGCAGCAGTTTCATTTCCACCTGCCCAGCGAACATGAGGTAGATGGCAAACATGCCGATATGGAGCTTCATTTTGTCCATAAAAGTGAAGACGAGACGCTTGCTGTACTGAGTGTCCTAATCACTAAAGGCTCCGAAAATGTTGAGCTGAAAAAGCTTTGGTCCGTGCTCCCCTCCGAGGAGAGCGAACAGGAAGTCCCGGTTGAGGGCGTCTTCGACATGAACCAGCTGCTTCCAACAGACCTTCATTCGTTCCGCTATCAAGGATCACTCACCACACCTCCATGTACCGAAGGGGTACAGTGGATTGTCCTGGAAAATCCCGTTCAATGGTCTGATGAGCAAATCGGCAAATTCGAAGGCATTTTCCCGCATGACAATCGTCCCGTACAAGCGCTCGGCTCCCGGGAGATAGATAGCGATAAATAGGCTGCTGTTCTCTTAAAAATGAACAAGCAGCCAAACACAAAAGCCTTGGACAACTTCGTCCAAGGCTTTATTTTGTTTAATTCCCTTTACCCGGGAATCCCATCCTGTAGTTTATCTTGCGCTCCCATCCCTTGCAGGATATGGTTGGCATCCCGCAGCAGATAGGAGGCCGCTTCAGCCTGGATATGCTTGCCGCTTTGGGCTTGAACCTCATGAACGAACGCTTCCACTTGACCGTGTACCAGTTTCACGAGCAGACTGTTCGCAATCCCGTGATTGTCTATCCAAGACTTCTCTTTGAACAGGCCAACGAGTGCTTTCAGCGAGCTTACATCGGCATACGTTGAGAAAGTCACTGTGCTCTCCTGCCTGTTCCCCGCGCTGTCGCTGACGGATACCGCGAACGTGTGAGAGCCGATATCCAGCGTGTACAGTGGAATCTGCGTTCCCGGCTCTACGGCTTGCTCATCCAGCCGTGCGACGGTTTTGGCGGAATCCACCCCGGACATCGCATCGATGGCCGCCCAAGACAAGGTTAGCGATTCTGTCCCCGCATAGACTTTCGGGGCCGGCTCTGCCACAGTTAACTCAGGGGCACTGCTATCCAGCTTGAAGCTCAAGGTTTTCGATTCCTCGCTGTTTCCGGCGTAGTCAACCGAGCGGTAAAGCAGCGAATACTGGCCGTCTTGGCTAAAGGTCAGCGGTCCCTGGTAAGGCAGCCATGTGTCTCCGCCATTTATGCTGTATACGGTGTCCGTTACACTGGTACCGGTATCTGCAGTATTCAATTGGACCGTAACGGGCTGAGTATACCAGCCGTCCGCACCATCAGGCAGCGCCGGAGTCAAGACGGCTGTGCTAACAGGTGCGGTCTTGTCAATCCTCGTAAACTTCACGTCGTCGAACCACATTTCACTGAAACCGCCCACATAGAAACCTACCGTTCCCGAAGCATTATGTTTGGGATCGGAACCATCCAGTCTCAGCTCTCCGTTCACATAGACGCGGATGCTGGCACCATCCACCAGAATACGAAGATTATAGTCGGTATCCGGCTGCAAGTCTTGGGTTGGAAGATTCTTCGTCTGAAGCACCGTCCAGGTTGGACCGTAGAGAATCCACTGTGAAGTGCCGTCCGCCAATTTCTTGTATGCGATCTTGCCTGAATTGCTGGCGACAGAACGGTCATACACATAGAGGGTCCCAAGATCCGGCATCACAGCAGGCGTTCTCAGCTTGAAGGTCAGTTCATAGTCCGTGAACAGCTTCGGATGAAGCGCAGAGGCGCCCTTCAGAATTTGGTACATCTTGTTTCCGTTCACCGCTACAATGCTGCGGTTCGGATCCACCGGCCACCCGTTCGCTCCCGAATCGTAATCTGTGTAATGAAGAATATCAGACACGATAATCCGGGCAGAAGCGTTGGCCTCCGGGTTGGCAACGGAGGCTACCTTGACAACAGTCTCCCCCTTAGCGTGGGCGGTGACTGTTCCGTTCTCATCGACAGAGGCAATTTCCGGGTTAAGAGACTGCCAGACGACGGAACGATTCTCGGCATCCGACGGATCGAACTGGACCTGCAGTGGCGTCTGTTCATCAATTACCATATTGACGCTGCTCTTGTCGAGCATAAGCCCGGAGACATTTTTTGTCGGGACCATAAAATTGATGTCATCGAACAAGAGATAGTCAAAGCCGCCGGCGTAGAACCCGACTTTGCCGGAAGGATTAAAGGTCGGATCAGTGGCCTTCAGCTTGAGTTTGCTGTCAGCATAGACGCTAATCTCCGAACCCTTGACGATGATCTTCATGTTGTAGACGGTATCCGGCAGCAGGTCCGGGGCAGACAGTGCATTCTGCTTAACGGTTCCCCAGGCTGCATTGTAGAGAATCCAGGAAGAAGTTCCGTCAGCATACTTCCGGTATCCGATTCTTCCTCCGTTGCCGCCCGGATTCAGCCGGTCGAATATATAGAATGTGGCCGATTCCGGAATCACTGGAGGCGTCTTCAGCTTGAAGCTCAACTCGTAATTATTGAAGTCGTTCTCATTCAGCGTGGTCGCACCTTTGAGCAGCTTATACATGTGATTGCCGCCGTCGGCCTCCACGATACTCCGGTTGGCATCGGCCGGCCAGCCATTCCGGCCGTTCTCGAAATTCGTTTCATCTATAATCCCGTCACCGACTTCGACCGTCACCTGAACCTCATCCTTTAAGAGCGGGTTGTCGGCGGATACTGCTGTAACAACTGCGGTCCCAAGGTTAACCCCTCTCAACTTGCCGGTGGCATCTACGGTCACCACGGAAGGATCACTGGAGGTATACTGCAGTTTATTGTTGGTGGCGTTCCAGGGAAGAACCGCCGAGTACAGGGTATGTGTTTTCCCGATGCCAAGGGTAAGGCTATCGTCATACAGCACGACACCTTGGACGGGAATATTAACCGGTGCGAGATAAGGGCCTGCCTTACCTGAGATTCCCATCTCACTGAAGGGGATCGCCTGGAAGCCCGGTATCTGCTCAAACACCGCTGCATCCGATTTCAGATTCAGATCGCCGCCCGCCAGATTCACGAAGCCGGGATCCTGTTTCGTTACCCAGTTGTTTGCGTATTGGAGCAGATTGAACTTATCATAAGCTCCATTCGCATTCGTCGTGCTGCTTATCGTTTTTGTCGGATTGTAGATCACATTCTTCTGGAACGTGTTCGTGTCCGGATAATACCGGTTCTCTGTGAAGAAGTCCGCCAGCTCCGGGTATTTGACCAGATGCGGCATGCCGGCGAAGTTATTGTATTTTTCGAACAAAGCGTGCCATGGCTGCATATAGTTTTTGGAGATTTGCTGCTCCGGACCGTCACCCAAATACAGATCCGCATAATCATACGGAACCTTGGCATCGACAAAAATGTTGTTCTTCGTGCGGACATGAGCGCCCCCGTTGTTCAGAATGGCTGAATTGCCCATCTTGTAAAAAATATTTTCTTCAATTGTGATTCCCATGGTGAAGTTATCCGGATAGATCCCCTGAACCCCGGCTTTGCCTTCTCCAATGTTATGGAAGTAATTCCTCCAGATGACCGTTCCCCGCTCCTGCGGTGCAGCCCCCAGATTCATGTAGATGGCTCCGAGATCCGAGAACGTCTTGCACACATCATAGATGTTGTTGTATTCCACAACATGGTCGTTGCCGAAGATCAGAATCCCCGGATGCGGGGCGTCATGAATTTCACTGTGTGATATGCGGTTCCCTGCTCCCGTCAGAATTACGGCCGGGTTATACGCTTTATGATAATAAGCAAAGTCATGGATGTGGCTGTTCTCCACCACATTGTTGCCCGGCTCAAGCGTCAGCCTGTCGCCGCCGTTCAGAATGACTCCTGTTCCCCCTACATGATGGATATGCGTATTCACGATGGCATGGTTGACCCCTGTGCCCTTGGCAAAGTCATTGTACAACCAGCGGCTCTGGGTATTGATCCGTACGCCTCCTTCGGTGAAATTGCGGATCTCAGAGTGCACCAGCCGGACATGGCTGCCGCCCATGATGACCGCCCCGGAATCCCTGCCGTTCTCCAGAATCAGGTCCTCGAAAGTTACATACGACGTATTGGCCGTATTGATCATGGGTGTCTTCAGCATGGATACGGTGATCTCCGGATTGTCTGCCTGGAAGGCGGCTGTCGGCATGAAATACAGGATGCCTTGGCTCCGGTCAATGTAGTACTCCCCTGGCATGTCGATTTCTTCCAGCAGGTTCTGGGCGAAATGGAAGTCCGGATACCAGTTTTTAAAGAGGCCGCTCATTTCTCCATAAGCTAATGTGATCGACTTGTTCTCGGTATCAATAGAAGCAATTTTATTGTACGACCATTCCCAGCTGTAGCCGAAAATCCCGTCAAGCCATATATCATCCGCCTGGGTCCAGAGCTCAGGCCGATCATAGGTATAGTTGAACGTGCCTCCCCGGGTCTGCAGATCGGCATCCTTGCGGGTGGGTCCCGGATCAAGAATATTGCCCATTTGGACCGTACCCTTATTGGGCCATCTCGCCAGAGTCATCCCTTCACCTTCAATGTACAGCTCCATGGGGGGAGTCTGGCTTACGTCATTGGCTTTGTAGTAGCCATGACGGCTCATGACTCCGTAATCGGTAATGCCATGCCCCGGCAGCTCCACCTGCAGAACCTTGGATCTTGCATCGGGACTGATGATCCGGTTCAGAACCGCCGTATCTGTTACCGGGGCGAACCATGACTTCTCCAATTGCCGGCCGCCGCTCAGCCGCACGGATTCACCCGGATATGCCTTGTAGGTGACCGGTTTGTCTGCCGTCCCCGAATCCTGCTCCTCCAGCAGGAAGCTTGCGGTACGGCTGTATGTGCCGCCTCTCAAATAAACCGTAACGCCGCCGTCAGGCAGACCCGTGCCCTGCTTCAGCTGGCGGATGGTGTCCCTGGCCTTCTCCAGGGTACGGAAAGGAGCCACCTCCACACCAGAGTTGGAATCGCTTCCATTTTCCGCTACGAAATAGACTGCTCCGGGACTTGGGGCTTCCTCCGCTTGAATCTCCGTACCCGGTACAAACCCCGGGGTCAAACCTACTATCAAGGCAATAATCCAGAAGACAATGACCGCTTTTCTCTTCATGTCAGTACAGGCCTCCTTGTTATCGGTTTTAATTCGAAAGGGAACCGTGAGGTTCCCCGGAACTTACCCTTTCACCGACCCGATCATTGTTCCTTTCTCAAAGTACTTGAGCAAGAAAGGATAAATGATGAGCACAGGCAAAGAACATACGATTACTGACGCCATCTTCAGGCTCTCTGGTGCAGGAGGCACCAGATTGGTTGCCGTAGTGAACGGATCGAGCTTGTTCTCAATGAGGATTTGCCTTATGACTTGCTGCAGGACAAATTTCGATTGGTCGGTAACGTACAGCAAATTGTCCATGAACGCGTTGATATGATGAACCAGCGACCACAGCCCGATCGTCACGAGGGACGGAATGGAGAGTGGCAGCACGATACGGAACAAGATCCTAATGTCTCTGGCTCCGTCGATACGGGCCGCTTCAATCAGCGCATCCGGAATGGAGCGGAAGAACGAAAGCATGACCAGAACCTGGAAGGCGTTAGCTGCCGAAGGCAGCACATACACCCAGCGTGAGTTCAGCAGATGCAGCTCCTTAATGAGCAGATAATTCGGCACAATGCCCCCGTCGAAGATCATGGTGAACAACAGGAGCATGACCAGGACACGCTTCATCGGAAAATCCGGGCGCGACAGCGGATAAGCAGCGCAGACGGTAACCAGAAGCGTCAGGAAGGTGCCTACGATCATGCGGAATATAGTATTCGCATAGCCCGACCAGATGAATGGATACTCCAGCAATTCCTTGTAAGCTCTCCATTCAAAGTCCCTTGGGATGAAATGGAATCCGCTGCGGAGTGCCTCCCCGCGGCCGCTGAAGGATACTGCGATAACATGGATGAACGGGTAAACGACGATAAGCGCGAGTAGCGATAATACAAAATAGATCATTGCCGGGGCAATAAGATCCTGCCATTTTTTCACCTTCATGACTGACTTCCTCCTGCTTCTACCATAATCCGTTCTCCCCTTGGCTCATTTTCCTCACGGTCAGATTGGCGCCCAGAATGAGCAGCAGCCCCACAAATGATTTGAACAGACCGATAGCCGCCGTATAGCTGTATTGGAACTGCTGCAGCCCCACCCGATAGACATAAGTGTCGATGACATCGCCGGTTTCGAAAGTGACCGGATTCAGCAGGTTAATGATTTGTTCAAAATTTGCACTTAAGAACCCGCCGAGACTCAAGATGAACATGATCGAAATGGTAGGCATGATCGAAGGAATATTGATCCGGATGATCCGCTGCCAGCGGTTAGCTCCGTCAATAATGGCTGATTCCTGAATTTCAGGGTTGATCCCCGACAAAGCTGCAAAATAAATGATTGAACCCCAGCCCAGATCCTTCAGGATGGAGGAACCTACGATGATGCTCCGGAAGTATTCCTTCTTGCCCATGAAGAAGACGGGCTCCATTCC
Organism: Paenibacillus sp. FSL M7-1046; assembly: GCF_038007405.1. Classification (NCBI taxonomy): domain Bacteria; kingdom Bacillati; phylum Bacillota; class Bacilli; order Caryophanales; family Paenibacillaceae; genus Paenibacillus; species Paenibacillus sp. FSL M7-1046. The sequence goes on from NZ_JBBOXB010000001.1 coordinate 424,419, forward strand.
GAACCAGCCCACGATTTGAGCTACAACTCCGGTAGTTGGCGATAGAAAATAGATAAGAAGGCCCGACATGATTACCCAAGATACGAAATGGGGCAGATACATAGTCGTCTGAATAAATCTCTGGAAGCCGCGGGAGCGGACTTCGTTCAGGAGTATTGCCAGAATAATCGGTGCAGGAAAAGCAAAGATCAGCTGGTACATGTTCAGAAGGAGCGTATTTTTAAGCAGACGGTAAAAGTCGCTGCTATGAAACAATTCCTGAAAGTGATGGAAGCCCACCCAGGGACTTCCCCATATTCCATCCACAACCCGGAAATCCTTGAAGGCAATGATCACGCCGTAGAGCGGACCATATTTAAAGATGACGAAGAAGATAAAGGCAAACAGAAACAACGCCATTAGTTCTCCATGCTTTCTTATGGTTTTCATACTGCACTCCCCTGAAACCCCGACCGGCTCATTTCCGCAAGAACCCTTTTTTGCCCTTGCGGAACCACCGTAACCGGATTTATTTATTTTTTAAATTGAGCCTGGTACATCTCATTAGCTTCCTTGGTCAACTCATCGCCGCCTCTGGATTTCCACTCTGTAACGAACTTATCGAAATCATCGAGTGGAATTTCACCGCTGATGATTTGGGCGAAATATTTTTGCATCAGCGAAGTCAGGTCATTCTTGTATTTGCCATCGGAAGGCAGCGCCGAGAAGAGCAGCGCATCCGTCATATTTGGAGCGGAGGAATAGGTTTTGATGGCTTCATTCAAGTCCGGATTTGAGTATTTCTCACGGTAGGCCTGCGTCGTGATGTTACCGAATGAGAAGAGTCTAACGCCGATCTGATCGCGTGCTTCCTGCTTATCGAAACCAGTCAGGAACGTAGTGGCTCCAGAGGCGGCTCCGCTCTCAACGAAGTCCCAATGAGTGCCCTTCACCCCGAGGCTGGTCATGTTGATGGTTTCTTCGTCACTGCTTTCTGCTCTCAGTATTTCGAACAGCTTCTCAAGCTTTTCCGGTTGATCCTTCACTTTGTTGCTGATGACGACAAAGTTGCTCTTCACTCCCCAGTCCCAGGAGCCGTCACCACCAGGTCCCTTAGGATTCTTAGCAAAGACCAGCTCCGAATTAGGATTCAAAGACTTCATTTCCGTCACGGTTCCCGAAGTCGGGAGCGCACCTTTGGCAATCTGCTCCTCAATGACACCAATCCGGTTATTGTAAAGCTTCTTGCGGTAGGAATCCTGTGTATCCGTGATAAACTCAGGGTCAATGACCCCGTCGGCATACCACTGCCGAAGTTTGGCCAGCGCTTCCTTCGTTTCCGGCATCACGGAGCCGTTCATCAGTTCTCCGTTCTTCTCGTGCCACATGGTCGGTTCCACGCCGAACGCACCGAAGATGGAATAGAAGCCGGATGACCAGGTGGACGTCGCCGTACCCGTCAAGCCGTAGGTATCTTTTTTTCCATTTCCGTCCGGATCCTTCTCAGCAAATGCATAGACTGCCTTCTCGAACTCATCCAGTGTCTCCGGTGCCTTTGTGATGCCTACCTTATCCAGCCAATCCTTGCGCCAGAGCATCGCCAGATCATACGGCTTCAGATCAATAAACATTGGGATGGCCCATAACTTGTCGTCTACAGTAACGGTTTGAAACAGCGCGTTGTTTTTTTCAATATCTTTGGAATACTCCGGCATTTTTTCCTTCAGCATGTTCGGATCAATATCCATCAGAACACCCTGATTCATATACGCCGACACGTTGGAGGGATCGCCCAGCATGAAGATATCAGGAATCTCTCCGGATGCGATGCTGGCATCGGTCACTTTCACCGGTTTGATCTTTACATTGAATTTCTCTTCAAGCCACTTCTGAACGGCGGAGTCCTCTACAACTCCCTGAGCCTGGAAGTGAATCCCCCATGTAATCTCCACCGGCTTTGCTGCCGCCTTTTCGGTGTTTGCAGTGTTTGCGCTCTTGCTTGCTTCTGGCGAAGCCGCGTTTTTTCCGTTGTTCGCGTTGTTCCCGTTATCTCCGCCATTGCCGCACCCGGCAAGCAGGCCTGCCACAACGATCACCGGCATAATGGCATTGCCTAGTTTCTTAAGTTTAGTCTGCACAAGAATGTCCCCCTAATCGAAACTGTATTAGACCGCATCCTCACGATAGCTCCCGGCCGGGGTTATGGTAGCGGTTACAACATTTAAGATAGCCTGCTCTGACCAAGTACACAATCCTCTCTTTCGCTTCTTTTTATGTTTTTGGCCATTTCTGTCCCGGAAACCGGATTATGTTTTTCTTTTTTTTATATGTTTTTCGGTCTTCCCCTTGCCGGAAAAGCCATCTGTGATATAATCCCCCTGTACCTCGCTGTGTCGCTGGTTAAATATGTAAGCGTAATCATCTTAGAGAAGTGGAGTGAGTACCTTGCTGAGAAACCGCTCGATCAAACATAATACAATGTTCGTCAAGCTGCTTCTATCCTTCACTGCCATTGCCGTGATCACCGTCATTCTCATTTCCACCATTACTTACTCCATTTCGGCGGACAATAACATTCAGAACGCCATTGCGTACAACGAATCCATATTGACACAGCAGCAGGAGCTCATCCACAAGGAACTGACCGCCATCAAATATGCCGCCACCGGCATGATTACGACCCAATCCTACCTGTATCATACAAACGGCAGCAAGTTAAGCGTCAGCTCCCTCATTGATCTCACCGGCTTCGTGGAAGAACAGAAGAAGGTCAGCCCCTACATCGATTCCATCTATTTATATTACGCCCCCTTGGAGCTTATCCTGACCTCGCGTCCCGAGATCAAGGCATCACCCATCTCCACCTTCGTGGACACCTCCTGGATTGAGGTCTGGAATCAGCCTTCTGACAGCCGCACAATCTGGGTTACCGGACGGCAAGACGGTTTCTCACCAGATCATCCTGCCGCCAGTCTGCTTCAAAAAATGCCTTTAATCGGTCAAGTCGACGGTGCCATCGTCATGAATTTGAAGCTTCAGCTGCTATTCGACGACTATTTAAGCCATTATCATAATAAAAAAGGCAACACCCTTGTTTTAGGGCCGGATTCTGAGCTGCTCTATTCCGATGCTGCTGCCGGGGAATCCCTGCTTCAACAGCTGGACCCCGGCCGGCTGACCGGGGCAAGCGGCTTCTACATTGATGATTCCGACCGGATCGTCTCCTATACAACCTCAGAGCTGACCGGCTGGAGATTCGTGGACATTACCAAACGTTCCGCTCTTCTGCAAGGAATGGACCGGATCAAGGTCATTGTCATCACGGTTGCGGCGGCATATCTGATAGCCGCGTTCACCTTATCCTTTTTCCTGTCCAGAAGATTGTACCGGCCGCTCCAGAGTGTAATTTCCTATATCGGCGGCTCCCAGGCCGGTCAGAAGGACGGAGAAGCCTCCCAACTGCCTGCCGGTGACGAAGCCGGCTTCATCCGTCATATCTTCGATCAGCTGGCCCGCAACTGGGAGACGCTGATGACGGAGAAGGGGAAGGTAGATTCCCTTCTTACCGATAACCGGACAGCGATCAAGGAGAAGTATTTGAACGACCTCATCCAGGGCGGCAGTACAGATCAGGCAGCGGAGCTGCTGGGGCTCCGGCTGGACTTTACCCGGTTTGCTGTGCTGACTCTTGAGCTGGAGGAGCCTTACCCGTTGAACGGACCGGATGGCAACCTCCAATTCCACCTGTTCCGCTACGGGCTGATGGAAGAGCTGGGAGGCGACATCAATGGTGAAATTTTCGCCAAGGATGAGAAGCGGACGGTGATTCTTCTGACCGTTCCTCCGGGCGACGACGAATTCCCGCTGGAGCAAGCCAAGAAGCTGAAGCAGCTTCTGCTGACCCGGTACAGCATGAACGCGACCTTCGCCGTCAGTCCAATTTACAAGGGGGAAGAAAAGGTCCGTTTGGCGTACGAGAATACTTTGGAAGCTCTGAATCTGAAAATGTACATCGGCAAAGGGGAAATTCTGTCCTATGACATTCTCGCCGACTGGAAATCAGAAGAGGAGGCTTATTATTATCAGTACGAGCTGGAAACAAAACTGCTGCAGTCGCTGCTGCAGACGGATAAAGAGGAATGCTTCAATGCCATTCGGCAGATCACCCGGACCGTGATTGACAAGAAGCTGGGGAAGGCCAATATCCAGCAGCTGTTCTTCCAGCTGAGCGGGGAAATTATGAAGACGCTTGTCCAGACCCGGGGCGATATGTCCGCAGTGTTCGGGGACAGACCGGCTTACGCAGATGTGCTGGCGCGTGCCGAGACCCTGTCCGATATGGAAGAGTGCCTGCTGGACATGTGCAGCCGGATCATCACCTACCACAAGGAGAAACGTTCCAAGATGACGGATGTGACCCTGCAGCTGGCGACGGACTATATGGATGCGAACTTCAATAATAATATTTCTGTGGACACGGTAGCCGAATATGTTCAGCGCAGCTCATCCTACTTAAGCCGTATCTTCAAGGAGTCCACAGGGATGACCGTCAACGATTATTTGATCCAGCTTCGCATGAAGCGGGCTATGGAGCTATTGAAGCAGCTCGACCTTTCCATTGAGGAGATCTGCCGGGAAATCGGATATGCGAACGTAAGTTATTTCAATAAGATGTTTAAGACCCGGACGGGGCTGACTCCCGGACAATACCGGCAGCAGCAGGCGGCCGACAAGCTTCTCGCTCAAGGAAAGGAAAAGGCGGAATAATCCGGCGAAAAGCCGCCGGGAAAATTCCCGGCGGCTTTTCTTGCGGATCAGGCTATTTATGCATTGTGTGATAATCGTTACGGACTCCTACTTCAAATCAATCGTCTCATTGAGATTCGATTGCTCCGTATCCTGCTTCGTTAGCCGCTTAAACAGGTAAGTCACTTTCTCGGCCAGGTTGCCGCTTTTCCAATATTCCGCCGCTTCGGCCTGGACCCGGATCAGAATTACGTCGGGGTCATCATAGCTGGTCTGCAGAAAAGCATCGTAGCCTGGATTCCAAAATTCTTTTTTCTTCTCCACATCCTGGACGAGCTTGGCCGTTCCACGGATGGAGACATAGGATTTATCAGCGTATATGACATTAACCCTCGGGTCATGAAGAATTTCCTCGAATTTGCTGGTATCCTTCTTGGTAAGAAACCATAAATCTCCGTCGAACTCGACTTCCTGTGTCTTCATGGGACGGGATACCAGTCCTTCGGCCGAAATCGTTGTTAACATGGCCGTATCAATGCCTTTGATCAAATCTCTAACCGTCTCGACAGCTTCCTGATGACTGTTGTTCAATTTGGACATGCTAATCGCCTCGTTTCTTCCGGGTTATGGATAGGTTATCCAAATGCATATCAATTATTACCCAGAAAGCACAAAACATTACCTGTTCATTTCAGTTCAGCGGCGTGATGGTGTGTAATGCTAACCTATAGCCGAGCCTGCTTCTTGTATTCTGTCGGATAGCAGCCTTCGGATTCAATAAATAATTTGACGAAATGTCTGGTGCTGTAATATCCCACTTGCAGGGCGATATCTTTTACCGGAAGGTTGGTCGTACTTAAAAGCTCCTTGGCCCGGTGAATCCGCAGACGGGTCAAATATTTCGTAAATGTGATCCCTGTCTTTTTGTGGAAGGTAGAGCTCAGATAATTAGGTGTGATTCTCAGCCTCTCCGCCAACTGGGCAATGGAGATATTGCTGGCATAATGTTGTTCAATAGAATAGATCACTTCTGAGATCATATCCGGAGGCTCGCCCTCCAGTTTTTTCTTGTCAGTTAGCAGCTTATCCGCATGGCGGGTAAGTAGGGTTGTCAGCTCAACAGTTTCAAGCTCAGCATTATCATTCATTCCATATTGAATAAAACTCCGCATATGCTTTATTTGTTGCTTGGAATGTTGTTCCGTCCTTAACAGGGTCGTAATTTCTTCCAGCTCCCTGCAGTAATCCATATAGAGATGATGATGGTAATCATCGACCAGCTTGGTCATTACAAGTCCCATATGAGCTGCCGCAGGAGGCTGCTTCTGGAGCTCTTCAAGCGAAAATCTGTGGTTAATTCCTATAACGGCACGCAGCGGCAGCAACCGGCGAATGTCCTGCAGACCTGCCAGCATGCCGCCAATATTTGTATATATGCTGCTATCAACCTGAGTATAGGCAATCCTTTGGTCTGTCAGACGGTTTATTCGGTGATATATGCTGTCCGTCATAACTTCCATCTGCAGATCGTCCTTCGGCTCCCCCTCCTGCCAACACATCGCCACCGCTGTTTCCCCGCTAGTCAGCGTAAATATTGCCACACGGCAAGTTAAAGAGGACCATCCACTGACAGCTTCCTGTATTGCCCTGTATAAACAGTGCTTGGCTTGTTCCATTTGTCCCGGGAATGCATGCGTATCTGTCGCAATCAGTAATACCTTATATTTCGTATAACGGGCTTCGGAGACGAATTCTGCCAGGCCGGGGGACTGCCCGTTATTCAAAGCTGCCAGTATGTAGTGCTCAAACTCGTCGTCAAGCCTTTGGTAGGTCTGATCAATCTTAGTAAAAAGTGAATCCAGGACCGCTCCCAGCTCCTCCATTCCCAGAGGCTTTAATAAATACATAAAGGCTCCCAGGCTAAGCGCCTTGCGGGCATAATCAAACTCGGAAAACCCCGACAAAATGACCCATTGGGTATAGGGAGAAAGCTTGCGGCCGCGTTCAATCGCTTCCAGTCCGTTCATTTTGGGCATTCGGATATCGACAAAAGCTACATCGGGCTGCATTTTTGACAAAGCATTCAGCAGGTCCTCCCCGTTAGTTGCCTCACCGGCAATTGAAATGTCACGCTCACATTCCTCCAGCATGCTGATCAATGAGACTCTGGATAGCTTTTCATCATCTGCAACAAGCACTCTCATTTCTCCACATCCTTAAGCGGTATTCGAATGGTCACGGTGGTCCCTATTCCGGGCGAGCTGTGAATATTAAAGGCAGCGGACGGATAAGCAAATTTCAATCGCTCCTGCACATTACGCAGTCCAATGCTATCCTCTAATTCAGCGGCTGGTTCCAGGAACCCGACTCCGCTATCTTCTATTTTTATGTACAAGCAATCTTCGCCCTTCTGTTCAAGTCCCGCATCGACAACAAGGCGGCAGGGCAGGGCTGAAGGTTCAATCCCGTGAATAATCGCATTCTCGACCAGTGGCTGGAGCAGCAGTTTGGGAATTTTAAATTCTGTAATCCGGGGATCGAACTGCAGGCTGAACTCCAAACGGTCATCAAAACGCAATTGCTGCAAGCCGCAATATTTGCGCAGAAAAGTAAAGGTTTCCCCTATGGTAGTCCAATTCTCCTGAACAAGCGTATATCGCAGCAGCGAGCTGAGAGAAAGGATGGCCTCCTCCAGCTTTTTCTTTTCACCGATCCTGTTCAGCGCGAAAAATCCATTTAACGTATTGAACAGAAAATGAGGCTCAATCTGGGCTTGCAACGCCCGGAATCTCATCTCCTTTTCATTTAAGACGGCGACGTATTCTTTTTGGATCAGCTCGTTGATAGTATCAATCATATGGTTGAAGGAGTATCCCAGACTGGCGATTTCATCTTTGCCGACGGGCTCCAGCCGGACCTGGAAATTCCCCCTTTCCACCTGCTTCATCGCCTGTTTCATTTGAAGAAAGGGACCCACAATCCAGCGCGAAACATAACGCAACAGCAGCAGTGTGAGCAGCAGGCCGATAAAGGCAAACAGCAGCCCTACGATATACATCCATTCTACCTTTTCCCTCAACTCTGATTTCGAAAGCAGCGCAACCATTTTCCAATTGGCCTGGCGAATCGGTTTGGAGATGACGACATAAGATTCTCCGGAATCTTTAACCTGGGATACCCCTGCACTGGAGATCTCTTTGATAATATGCTCTGACAAAGGGGCCGTGGAATAAAAGACCTCTCCCTTTTCATTGAGAATCGCACTAATGGACCGCACGCCAAAATCTTTGATCACAATCTCGTCCAGCAAGCTTGTCTGCGCATCAGCCATAATGACAGCCAGCGGACGAAGGGATTCAGGATCTTTAATAACGCGGGCTACGGAAAATACACGTTTGGTCAGCGGGGCTGTAAAATAATCCTGATGGTGGGTGCTTATAAAGGTTGCTTTGCCATCGGCCTGCACCGTTTGAAGATACCACGGCTGTTCAAAAAACGGATAATCTTCAACGACATCCGACAGGCCGTTGGTCTGACTGTAGACGTCACCATTTTGAGTCAGCAGCAAGGCGGCTGATAAATTGTTGCCGTAGGTCAGCAGAAATGCCGGCAGGAAGGTATTTAAGGACAGCTCCACCGGGTATTTGACGAAATCGGTGTTGGAAGAATAATCAGAAGTATTCTTAGTAATCAATGCTTGCATTAATTCCGGGCTAAAATAGGGAAGATAAGTGATTTGCTCTAATTGTTCCAGATAGGTCACAATATGTTCGGTCATGGAGGTAAGCGTGTTCCGCGTCAGCGCTTCGGTCTCCCGTTCCAAAAGATACTGATAATAAGCCGGCATGCAAACCATAATAATCGCCACGGGTATGGCTATGATCAATGCGTAAGAAAGGGTTAATTTGGATCGCAGCGTATGCAGTTTCATTGGAAGCCCCTCCTTTACTACAACAAGAATAAGGAAAGTACACCCAGAAGTCAATTCGAGAAATGAGCGCATAAATCGTAGAATGGTGTCATTTGATAGCGCTTTTATAAATGCTATTCTTTTGTATGTAAGCGCGTTAATTAATAATTGGGGGATGACAAAATGAAGAAGAAATATCTAAGTTCTGTACTGGCTGCCAGTCTCTGTCTCGGACTTGCTGCCTGCAGCAATAACGAAAAGAAGAATGTGGAAGGTGCAGCAGAGAACGTCAAGCTGACCATGATGCTGACCGTAGGTGAACAGGGTGTACGGGATGTCATCCAGGAAATTGTAGCGAACTATCAAACGGAGCATCCGGGGACACAAATCGAGGTTCAGTTCCCAGGCTCCAACTATGAAAGTATTATGAAAATGAAAATGGCCTCCAACGAATTGCCGGATATTTTCGATACCCATGGCTGGGCCAAGCTCCGTTACGGTGATTACACCATGGATCTGAAAAACGAACCTTGGGCAGCAAAAATGTCGGACACGATCAAACCGACGCTTACTGATGAAAGCGGTAAAGTCTATGCACTGCCGCTCAACGAAGCGAAAGACGGCCTTTTCTATAATGTTAAAGTACTTGAAAAATACGGTGTGACGCCGCCGGCTACCCTGGATGAGCTGCTGGCTTCCGCTGAAAAAATCAAAACAGAAAGCAAAGGCGAAGTCATTCCGATGTTCTTCTCCGGGCTTGATCCTTGGACCATCGGCCAGTTCTTTGATATGATGGCAAATCCGCTTCTGATTACTCCGCCGCAGAATGAAGCCCAGGCACTTCTTGATGGCACCTTCGACTGGAATAAATGGACCTATCTGCCTGAGAAATTCAAGGAAATATATGATAAGGGCTATACAAACAACGACTTGCTGACGGCAAAATATGCGGATGAAGCCCGCCTTTTCGCTGAAGACAAGCTGGCATTTGCGTTCCATACTCCTTCGTCCTATGCAGATATCCAAAAGATCAATCCTGATGTGAAAATGGGAATCGCTCCGCTGCCGGCTATTGTTGCAGGCGACGAGCCTACCTTTGCCGGAGGCGAGCGGCTTGCACTCGGGGTATGGAAGGACACCAATTATCCTGAACAAACGAAAGATTTCCTGAATTATATGGCGCAGCCGGATAATGTCAAGAAAGTATCCGATGCAACCCTTTCACCAGCCGCTCTCAAGGATGTATCCGGCGGTGGCGCTTTCAGTGAGTACTATGATCAATATAAGGATACCAAAGTACTGCCTTATTTTGACCGGATATACCTCCCTAACGGCATGTGGGATGTAATGATTACGAACGCCCAGGAATTGTTGGCCGGAAATATCACCGCTAAGAAATACAGCGAGAATATGAAGTCAGAAGTAGAACGGCTAAAAGCTCAGCAGAAATAGATATAGAGCAGGAACAGAGAGTCCTCACTGAAGAGAGGGCTCTCTGTTCCTCATATTAGGAGGGAATTGTGTGAAGAAATCATTACTCGGAATCAATATGATGTATTTGCCGGCATTGATTTTGTTTGCTGCATTTATTTTTTACCCGTTTATGAACGGCATACGGATCTCTTTTACAAACTGGGACGGCTATTCGCAAAATTCCGCCTGGGTTGGTTTAGCCAACTATAAACGCTTATTTACAGATCCGAATATAGGAACGGTTGTCAAAAATACATTAACCTATGGTTTGGGCAGCACTATTCTGCAAAACTTGTTTGGCTTGCTGTACGCGCTTTTGTTGAACCAGAGCATTAAAGGCAGAGGGATCGTCAGAACAATCATCTATCTGCCGGTCATTATCAGCCCTTTGATCATGGGTTACATATGGTATTTCATCTTCCAGATGAACGGCGGCGCCTTGAACGATCTGGTTAAGCTGTTCGGCGGAGATCCGGTTAATTTCCTGGCCAATCCGCAGCTGAATGTCTGGCTGATTACGCTGGTCAACACCTTTCAATTTGTCGGTACGGCCATGATTATTTATTTGGCAGGCCTGCAGTCCATTTCAGCCGATTATTATGAAGCAGCTTCATTGGACGGCGCGTCCGCTTGGCAGCGTTTCAAGAATGTCACCTTCCCTCTGCTAGCCCCGTCAATCACTATCAATGTGGTCATTAATATCATTGGCGGACTGAAGCTGTTTGACGTAATCATCGCTCTAACCAACGGAGGTCCCGGCTACGCCTCACAGTCTCTGTCAACGATGATGTACCAAATGTATTTTGCCAGACAGGACGCTGGATACGCAGCATCTATGGGTAACTTAATGTTCTTTATTACTAGCATTATCGGCATAGCTGCGTTGATTCTGCTGCGGAGAAAGGAGAATGCATAATGGCAACCCCCAAAATAAATAAGTGGCAAATCGCGTTGATGGCGCTGATTGGCGTAGTTCATATTGTTCCGCTGTACCTATTAGTCAGCACCGCGTTCAAAAAGGAAAGTGATTTAAGTTCGAAGTGGGTTCTTCCGGGTTATTTCAATCTGGAAAATTTCAAGAATGCTTGGCAATATGCCAATCTAGACCGTGCCTTTATTAATAATATAATCATAACGTTTTTTGCCGTTCTCCTTATTCTGGTTGTCGGTTCGCTTGCCTCCTATCCGTTGTCCCGTTTTCAGACACGCTTGAATAAATTCGTTTATATTCTGTTCATTTCCGCGCTGATCGTTCCCCCCTTAACCGTATTGGTACCGCTATACCAGTTCATCGTGGATTTGAATGGTCTGAATACGTATTGGGGTGTGATCCTGCTCAATGTAACCTTCAATCTTCCGATGACCATTTTCTTGTACACCGGTTTTATCGGCACCATCCCCAAAGAACTGGATGAAGCCGGGATGATTGACGGAACCTCCAGAGTAGGACTATTCTTCAAAATCATTTTGCCGCTGCTGCAGCCCGTAACGGTGACGGCGATTATTTTGTCAGGCGTTTCGATCTGGAATGACTATCAGTTCTCTCTGTTCTTTCTGCAAACAACAAGCATGCATACGCTGACAGTGGCCTTATCCGCATTCTTCTCCCAGTTTACCAGCAATCTGAGCTGGGTAGCCGCCGGATCTCTGATGTCCATGCTGCCGCTTACGCTGTTGTATCTTTTCCTCCAGCGTTTTTTCATTGCCGGTTTATCCGCCGGGGCTGTAAAAAGCTGAACCTTGTTAATTAACCGTTATAGGAGTGAGCACAGATGAGTATACAATTCGATGCCGAATCCCGTACGTTCCATTTAACAGCGGGTGAGACCAGCTACATACTGCGAATTATTGATGGGGACTATCTGGCCCATCTCTATTGGGGCAAACGTCTTCGCCGATATGAAGGCAGTAATGCACTGCAATATTTGGACCGGGGATTCTCTCCTAACCCCAACCCGGAGGACCGCACATTCTCTCTTGACACTCTTCCGCAGGAATACCCGGCTTATGGAGGCACTGATTTCCGCAATCCGGCCTATCAAATCCAGACCACAGATGGTACAACCATCTCCGATCTGCGGGTGATCTCCCATCAGATCGTTCAGGGAAAACCGTCCTTAGACGGTCTTCCCGCTACTTACGTGGAAGACGAACACGAAGCGCAGACCCTGCAAATCCATCTGCTGGATTCCCTCCTTGGTCTCTCCGTTACGTTGTCTTATACCGTTTACGAAAGACGAAATGTAATTGCCCGCTCCGTCCGGCTGCTGAATAAAGGAGCCGAGCCCTTGCAGGTCCTGCGGGCTTTCAGCGCCAATGTCGATTTCCGCGATGACAATTTTGATATGGTACATCTTCCCGGCGCCTGGGCCAGAGAACGGCATATTGAACGCCAACCGCTGCATAAGGGAATCCAGTCTATTGAGAGCCGCAGGGGCGCCAGCAGCCACCAGCACAATCCCTTTCTTGCCTTGGCACGAAAAGGAGCTACAGAAGAATGCGGTGAGATCTTTGCATTCAGCCTGGTGTACAGCGGAAGCTTTACAGCCTCAGCGGAAGTGGATCAGTTCTCGACCACGAGGGTCTCTATGGGGATCAATGATTTTGACTTCAGCTGGAGTCTTGAGCCTGGCGGGGCATTTCAATGTCCTGAAGCAATCCTTGTCTACTCACCGAATGGGCTGGGAGGAATGTCCCGGACGTTTCACGGATTGTTCAGAGAACGTTTATGCCGCGGGGAATACCGCGACCAGGTCCGCCCCATTCTGATTAACAACTGGGAAGGAACCTACTTTGACTTTAATGCAGACAGTATCGAACGGATCGCAGAAGCCGGCAGCTCACTTGGCATGGAGCTGTTTGTCTTGGATGACGGCTGGTTTGGCAAACGCGATGATGATAAATCTTCTCTCGGAGACTGGTTTGTCAATGAGAACAAGCTGGAGGGCGGATTGAACAGGCTGGCCGGGCGAATCGTGGACAAGGATATGCAATTCGGCTTATGGTTTGAGCCGGAAATGGTCTCCCAGGAAAGTGAGCTGTACCGCAAGCATCCTGACTGGTGTCTGCATGTTCCCGGCCGCAACCGTTCAGAGGGACGCAACCAGCTGGTTCTTGACTTCTCGCGGACGGAAGTATGCGGCGAAATCATCTCCATGGTTTCGGGGATCCTGTCGTCCGCCCCGATTACCTATGTCAAATGGGATATGAATAGACATATGACAGAGATTGGCTCGGCGACCCTTCCGCCGGTGAGACAACGCGAAACCGCTCACCGCTATATCCTTGGCTTGTATAGAGTAATGGAGGAACTGACGACAATGTTCCCGCATGTCCTATTCGAAAGCTGTTCAGGCGGAGGCGGGCGTTTTGATCCAGGTATGCTGTATTATATGCCTCAGACCTGGACAAGCGATAACACGGATGCCGTGTCCCGCTTGAAGATTCAATATGGAACAAGCCTTGTCTATCCGATTATCACCATGGGTGCCCATGTTTCCGCTGTTCCGAATCATCAAGTGCACCGCAGCACTTCACTGGACATCCGCGGGCATGTCGCCATGAGCGGGAACTTCGGATACGAGCTTGACGTAACCGCGTTAAGCGAAGAAGAAAAAACTGAGATTCGGAGGCAGATTGAGCTTTATAAAACAAACCGGATGCTGATCCAATTTGGCGGTTTTTACCGGCTGCTCAGCCCGTTTGAAGGTAATGAGACCGCATGGATGTTTGTTTCCGCCGACCAAAGCGAAGCGCTAGTCTTTTATTTTAGAACCGGAGCGGAGGCAAACAGCCGGGTGAGCTCGGTTCGGCTGCAAGGTCTGGATGAAGGCAGCGATTACTTCTGCGACAAAGGCGGAGTCTATGGCGCGGATGAACTGATGAACAGCGGACTTGCCGTTCCCGCACTATGGAAGGGCGATTATGAAAGCATCATGTGGAAATTAACACGAGAAACGAACATCACCCACTAATAAAACTTACAGGGCAGAGAGGAACATTTTATTATGCAAATTAAAAATGAAGCCATGCTGATCACCTATGCCGATAGCTTGGGACGCAATTTACAAGAATTGAATGAAATATTGGACAAACATTTGAAAGGAGTGGTCGGCGGGGTCCATTTACTGCCCTTCTATCCTTCGTCCGGCGACCGCGGATTTGCACCCATGGATTATACCCAAGTGGATGAATCCTTTGGATCATGGTCTGAGGTTGAAGAGATGAGCAGGAAATTCTATATGATGTACGACTTTATGATCAATCACATTTCCAGACAGTCGCCTTATTTCCAGGATTTCCTGGATAAAAAAGAGGATTCGGATTATGCTGATCTGTTCATCCGGTATAAGGACTTCTGGCCGGGCGGCGAACCCACAGATGCGGATGTCGATCTGATCTATAAACGCAAACCCCGTGCACCGTACGTTGAAGTCACATTTAAAGACGGAACTACGGAGAAAGTCTGGTGCACCTTTGATGAGCAGCAAATTGACCTGGATGTGACAACAGAAACCACGAAGAAGTTTGTCCGGGACAATCTGACTTTTCTCGCCGGAAAGGGAGCCTCGATTATCCGCCTGGATGCTTTCGCTTATGCTAACAAAAAGCTTGGAACGAACTGCTTTTTTGTAGAGCCGGAGATCTGGGAAATGCTTAAGTATTCCGAAGATATTGTAAATCCTACCGGTATCACCGTGCTGCCTGAAATTCACGAACATTACAGCATTCAGCTGAAGATTGCCGAGCAGGGTTATTATGTCTACGATTTTGCGCTCCCGATGCTTGTGCTGCATGCGCTGTTCAGCGGGAAGGCCCATCGTCTGGCCCACTGGCTGCAGATTTGTCCGCGCAAACAATTTACCACCCTGGATACTCATGACGGCATCGGAGTCGTTGATGTGAAGGACTTATTATCAGATGAGGAAGCGGAAATGACCCGTGAACATCTCTACAGCCAAGGCGCCAATGTTAAGAAAATTTACAGTACGGAAGCTTACAACAATCTCGATATTTATCAGATTAATTGCACTTATTATTCTGCACTTGGAAACGACGATCAGGCCTATCTTCTGGCAAGGGCTCTTCAGTGCTTTGCACCGGGTATCCCGCAAATCTATTACGTAGGCTTGCTGGCCGGAGAGAATGATATTGAACTGCTGGAGAGCACGAAGGAAGGACGCAATATCAACCGGCACTATTACACCAAGGAAGAAATTGAGGTTGAGACCAAACGCCCCGTTGTACAAAAGTTGTTCCAGTTGCTGAAATTCAGAAACAGCTGCCCTGCCTTCAGTGGCGATATTACAATTCAAGAGAAGAGCAGTCATGAGCTGGAAATCACGTGGAAACATCAAGCTAGTGAGGCAAAGCTTGCAGCGAATCTACTGACCAAGCAATTTACCATTCTGGCTAGAGAACAGGCAGGAGAGTGGACTGAGGTATTTGGGTAGGGTAGAATATAAACAACCAGCGCGCACGGATGCGATCCGTGCGCGCTGGTTTTATTTTTATATCCGATAAAATAAAATCAACTATCATACATCATGGAGCAGATGATAGAACGTTGAAGATCTATTTCTCTTTTTACAATCTTAAAAACTTCTTCCAGCGATGAGACAAACACTAAATCTTCTTGAGCGAAATAAGCTAGTGTTACTTTTACGCTCTCTTCATACGTTATAAAATAAGGACTATCCTTACTTTGCAGGGTCTCTCGTGCAACTTTAATTAAGTCTATGTAATCAGCATATAGGCGCTCTTGGATTGATGCTGCATCTGCACTTAGGGGACTCCAAGAATAAGCTCCTCCTTCAACAACTGCAGTTGAACCTTCAAGAAAAGTTAATCCCGAATATTGGTTAACAAGTTCTTCATAACGTTTTTCAATCCCCAAATATGCCTGTACAAGGATGCTTACAGTACTCAAACAAACTTGCCTCCTATCTTAATAATTATATGAAGACAAGATTCTATTTCTTTTTTAAAAATGATCTCAAGAGCTTCATTTTAGCTGACTCAAGTATATATGTATTTAAAGTTTCTGTATATATATATGAATATTTTAATATTTGAAAAATAAGCTTTTTCCTCGGACCGTTGTTCCAATTGAATCTCTGCTCCCTGCAGAATTCAAATTTAACTCCCCCTCTATTTCAATGTAACTTTTTAACAAATAATAAGTCTATATAATAGAAGTTCCAGAATATGCACCGGTTACAATACAATTGAGGATGGAGGATTCACAATGAGAAAGGAACAATATTTCATGAAACTTAGCTGTGCCGTCTGTGCTGCTCTGATGCTGCCACTCGGAGCGGGTGGTGGAACAGCTCAGGCAGAAGAGGCAGCAGTAAGCACAAGCAACATCTATTACCAGCAAATACAGGCACCGGTGGTACAACCTGCTTGGTCCCTGTCGATCGCAAAGCCCAAAGTGGCAGATAACCCTGACCCGGTGACAGCCATCGCAGAGAACGGCAAGGTATTTATGCTGCAACCAAACGGCAAGCTGGCCGCATTGAAGGCAGTAACCGGCACCAAGCTCTGGGAATATGGCAGCCAGTTGGCTCAGCGAATGGTGTACAACAATGGCGCCCTTTACGGAATGACCCAAGCGGGTGCGCTCTATAAGGTGAAAGAAGAAAATGGAAGCAAAGTTTGGTCCGCCACACTCGGCTACTCGGCTGCGGATAGCATTACGGTAACCGGAGGAACCGTGTATGTGACCCAAGGGCAAAAAATGGCGGCCGTAGATACCGCAACCGGCAAAATCAAATGGCAGATTGCCGAAGATCCAAATAATTACTACTCTGGCTCAAAACCGCTGGAGGCTGAGAGTGTTGTCACTAGAAATTATGCCGTATCCGGCGCACTCACCATGCCTCTGATCGCCGTATACGATAAATTGACCGGCACCAAGCTATGGGAGGCTTCCAGGCAGTTCTCCCCGCTGGCCATAAAGGATGGCATTCTTTATTCGGTGTGTGAATTATTCATGCTGGATGATGACCCGGTGAACCGCAAAATCAAAATCGCCGCCTTCAATCTCCGAACCGGAGCACCCAAAGGAGAGCGGACCTACGGTTGGACGGACAATGCCGTAACGGACGGAATATATCACGGAGGCGGCTCTTATGGCTCCGCATTTCTTAACGGGAACGATCTGTACATTCACCAAGGGCAGCGCCTCGCTCTATACGATTTCAATAACTATGTGCCCGGCGCAGAGCCGGTGAAGAAATGGGCACAGGAGAGATATGATCAGCGCTCCCCGCTGGGCCTGGTGCATCAGGACCGGGTCTATTTCACCGATTACAACAGCCATGGCCTAATTGCCATGAAACTGAATACCGGACATTATATACACTTCGATGGGGGAGAGAACGCTACGGTGCAAGCGGCTATATTCGGCAAGGGGGTTTATGTCGGACAGTCCGACGGACTGCTGCATGCCTATGACCTTATAAGCTCGAAGCCCGTATTCACCGTCCGTACCGGATCACGAGAATTCGCCCCCCTGCTGAAGACCGGCGGCATGCTGCTGGTTCAATCCGGCGGCAAGCTGCATGGGATTAAACTGCCCGCTTCACTGAATTAGCCGGAGAACAAGAAGGTTCAGGCATATTGTCATGTCGAATGAGAGGTTCATTATGAAGAAAACTAAAATATGGATAATATCCACAATATTTATGGTCGTCTTAACCGGTTTACGTCTGGAATGGCTGCAATATAATCTGGCTGCAGACTATCCTCTTGCGGAACAAGGGGTACTGGATCTGCGGGGATGGGATTCTCTGACCGAACACTCTCTGCCGCTGAATGGCGAATGGGAATTCTATCCCGGTGTGCTCCCATTCAGGAATGGCAGTTCATTATCTGAACTCCAACCACCAAGCCAATGGATCCAAGTTCCGGCTACTTGGAATTTAAAGGATGATTTATATGGCAAGGGCAAGTATGGTTCCGGTACTTACCGCTTGAGGATTCTTCTGGACCCCGACAAGGGAGAGTCTTACGGCGTCCACATCACGAGGATAAAAAGCTCGTCAGAAGTATACATAAACCGTCAGCTGCTAGGTCACTCAGGACAGCCGGGAATGACCAAAGACAACTACACACCACTAGAAAAACCGTATACAATGTATTTTACAATAAAAGATCAGAGCGAAATTGAACTTATCATACAAGTCTCTAATTTTGACGGAATTCGTAGTGGCGGGATTGTTCATTCCGTTGAATTCGGACTGGAAAACGCTCTTAGAAAAAACATAAAAATAAAAGAAAATGTGCTCTGGATTGCCTGTGTGGCTTATGCCCTTCATGCCCTCTACGGATTTTTGTTATATGTTTTAGGAGCCCGGAACAAGCAACTGATTTCTTTCTCAATGATGATGGTTTGTATTATTTTCGCAACGCTGCTAACCGATGCAAGGTTATTGTATAAGTGGCTTCCCTTCACCTATATCTGGGGACAAAAAATTGTCTATATCGTTATGCTGTCAGGTGCGTTCTTTTTGCAGCAATTGATTAAGGACAAGCTTCCTTCTTGGGTGCCCCACCGGGCGGTTCGAGTCTACAAGCTCCTGTGCTGCGTTGCAATTCTGGCGGTGTGCCTTCTGCCTTTACATCTTGTGAAGGGTCATGAAACCCTATATTTCGCTCTAATGTTCATTCCTTGCCTGCTTACTCCTTATGTGATGTACAGATCGACGGTCAAGCAGGTTTCGGATAATATTTTTCTGTTCCTAGCGACTCTTGCTGCTGTCAGCAGTATGATTTGGCTTGTTATTTACGAAAAGGCCCGGATTGAGGTGCCCTCATATCCTTTCGACCTTATTATTGCGATGATTTGTATTGCAGCCTTTTGGTTCAAGCGCTTTATCGGGGTGTCACGGGACTCTCAGGAGCTGGCAGGTATACTGCAAAAGGCGGACAAACAAAAGGATGAGTTTCTGTTTACTGTAGCCCATGAACTACGTAATCCACTGCACGGTATGATTAACCTCTCAGAGTCGGTATTCGACAGAGAACAGAACAAGCTGGGGATAAACAGTGCTAACGACCTTCATTTGCTGGTCAAGGTTGGCCGGCGTATGTCTTATATGCTGAACGATCTGCTGGATATAGCCAGACTGAAGGAAAATCAGATTCATTTAAACTTTGAGGCTATTTCCGTACATGGCGTTGCTTCAAGTGTTCTCGATATGCTTCGCTTTATGATAGAGGGCAAGCCTATTCAGTTGGTCAACTGTATACCGGCGGATTTCCCTTCAGTATTTGCTGATGAGTACAGATTGAATCAAATTCTGTTCAATCTTTTACATAACGCTATAAAGTACTCCGAAGCAGGCGAGGTTTCAGTGTATGCCGAAATTAAAGGCGAATGGGCGAGCATTTCGGTTGCAGATACGGGGATGGGGATGGATTCGGAAACAATGAGTAGAGTATTCGAGGCGTACGTTCAGGCACCTTTAGACTCGGCTTCATTCAGGGGGGGAGTTGGCCTGGGGCTTAACATATGCAAACAGCTTGTTGAAATGCATGGTGGAACGATAGAGGTACGATCGGAGATCAATATCGGCTCTATTTTCACTTTCACATTAAAACTTGATGGAGATAGAGCTGATGGAAAGCTACCTGAGCTGGTACCTGAAGCTCCAGATAATACAGCTGTAAACAATGATGTTAGAGCTTCTCTCGACACGAGCTCTCCTTACACAGAGCTAAATCTCACTTCACCTACTGACAGGATACAATTGATGGTTGTTGATGATGATCCTGTTAATCTAAATGTGCTAAAGTCAATTTTTGCGAATGAACATTATGATCTGTTTTCAGCAATCAACGGCGTAGAAGCACTAGCGCTGCTGGAAACAGGCGTATGGGACCTAATCATTTCCGATGTAACCATGCCGATAATGTCCGGTTACGAACTGACTGCACGAATTCGCGAACGTTTTTCTATCGCAGAGCTTCCAGTCCTTCTCTTGACGGCCAGTAATCGAGAAAAGGATATTGAAGCAGGATTCCGGTCCGGGGCAAATGACTATGTAACCAAACCAGTGAATGCAACCGAACTGAAATCCAGAGTAAGATCGCTGACAAATCTCAAAAAATCGGTAAATGAAGGATTGCGTATGGAAGCAGCATTGCTGCAGGCTCAAATCAAACCTCATTTCCTGATCAATACGTTTAATGCAGTATCTGCCCTCAGTAAGATCGACCGGGGAAAAATGGATGATTTAATTGATGAACTCACCAACTATTTTAGGCTTGGCATAGATTTTCAAAACTCTGACCGTCTAGTAACACTTGATCGGGAGCTTAGTCTTATTCGTTCCTATCTGTATATCCAACAAAAGAGATTCCAGGATAGGCTTCAGGTGGTATGGGAGATCGACGATAACATACAAGTCCAAATTCCTCCTTTGACTATTCAACCGCTTGTAGATAATGCCGTTACCCATGGCATATTAAAGAGGCCTGAGGGCGGGGAAGTACGAATTAGAGTAGCCGATATTGGCCAGGCTGTCGAGATTTCCGTTTCCGATAATGGTATGGGGATTGATGAAGAAACCCTCAAACATATTCTAGATATAAAGACAAACAGCCGAACGGGTATTGGTCTGTTAAATACCGACCGGCGGTTAAAACGATTTTGTGGGAGTACGCTGAAAGTGCAGAGCGTAGTCGAATCAGGGACTGTAGTCTCTTTCAGTGTGGCGAAAAAACTTTAAGTTAGCTGAAATAACTTATTTTGTAAATAGGTGGTGGAATGACAATGATTCAAGCTTTGCTTGTTGACGATGAGCAGCTGGCCCTAATGAATCTGGAACTGATGCTGAAGGAAATGCCCATGGTTAACGTTATCGGTGCTTACACTGATCCGGCCAAGGCTGTACAAGCATCTGCACAGTTGAATCCAGACGTCATATTTCTGGATATCGAAATGCCGGGACTGAACGGCATGATGGCTGCAGAGCTGCTGCAAATACAGTGTCCGCGAACCAAGATAGTCTTTTTGACCGCCTATAATAACTATGCTGTGGGTGCTTTTGAGCTGAATGCGCTGGATTATTTGTTGAAGCCTGTAAAGCTGGAGCGATTGATCAAAACCATTCAGCGTCTTGAGGAGCAAAAGGTCGAGGAATCTGCCGATAAGCACGAAAATAAAACCGTGATCCGTAGTTTTCAGTCGCTCCGGTTCGAACGTTGCGGACAGCCGCTTCTAAATATCCGCTGGCGCACCTCAAAGTCTCAGGAATTATTCGCCTATTTACTACATAACCGCAACCGTTTCGTCGGAAAAAATCATCTCATTGAGATGTTATGGCCCAATATCTCATATAAGAAGGCTTCCACTTTACTGTACACAACAATTTACCAGGTTCGGAATTGTTTGAAACAAGCTGAAATTGATCTGCAAATCAACAGTGTCAGTACCGAAGGAGGATATATCCTAGAGACAGACAACTTACTTATCGACGTTATGGAATGGGAAAAAGGTATTCAGGCGCTCCCCGCCATTAATCACGATAATTATGCGGAACATCAGCGGTTATTTGATTTTTATGCAGGAGACTATCTGGGGGATTATGATTATTTATGGGCGGAAAGTGAACGGCAGCGATTAAGATCCATCTGGCTGCATCATGCAATGGGCATGGCGGAGTTCTGCACCAGTAGCGATAAAATCCCCGAGGCGCTTACTGTATACCAGCGGGTTGTTCAGATGTATCCCTATTTCGAGCAGGCCCATTTCGGACTAATGAAAGTTTATAACAGCATTGGAGAACGCGCGGCAGTCGAGGAGCGCTACAACCTGCTAGCAGAGCTGCTTAACAGAGATCTCAGCATCGGCCCCCCGGCAGAAATAACAAACTGGTATGAAGAATGGAAGCAGCTTAATTTAAGAAAGCTATAGTCTTCTTTGCCTCACAAAACATACAAAGACACCCGCTCTTCAGTTGGGTGTCTTCGTATGTTCCAATGAGTTCTCGATTATTTATTGCGTGTCTTATATCTTCTGGAGAGTCCTGCACCCAGAATAACCAAGACAACTCCGGTTAAATAAAACAATAGCGGACTTTCTTCTCCGGTCTGAGGCAGCCTGTTTGGCACGTCTTGATTTTCAGGTTTTTGCAGTGTGCCTGTAGGCACTTCATCGACCAGAATCTCAATCTCGACCTCCTCGGAGTTCCCATCCTCATCGGTAATGATAATCGTAAACTTGTCTTTTCCGGTAAAGCCGTTGTCAGGCACATATTTCCACTTGCCATCAGGTTTAAGCACTATTGTCCCATGTTCAGGATCACTTCCGATACTTGGTACGCCGCCAAGCGGAATTTCCCCTTCAATCGGTATTTCTTTCAATGTGCTGACCTCGGTCCGCTGCGGAGCAGGCGTGATGGCAGGTTGGGTCGGAGCCGCTGACGGTACTGCAGTAGGTACGACCGACGGGGTCGCCGTTGATGTCGGCGGAGCCAGTTCCGTTGGCGTTGGCGCTACCGTTGGTGTTGGTGTCACGGTCGGTGTCGGCGTCTGTGGTTCTGCCGGTGTCGACGGTTCCGTTGGCGATGGTGCTACCGTTGGTGTCGGTGTCGGCGTTGGTGTCGGCGTCGGCGTTGGTGTCGGCGTCGGTGTCGGTGTCGGCGTCGGTGTCGGCGTTGGTTTCGGCGTCGGTGTTGGTGTCGGCGTCGGTGTTGGTGTCGGCGTTGGTGTCGGCGTCGGTGTCGGCGTCGGCGTCGGCGTCGGCGTCGGTGTTGGTGTCGGTGTTGGTGTCGGCGTCGGTGTTGGTGTCGGTGTTGGTGTCGGTGTCGGCGTCGGTGTCGGTGTCGGTGTCGGTGTCGGCGTCGGTGTCGGTGTCGGTGTTGGTGTCGGCGTCGGTGTCGGCGTCGGTGTCGGCGTCGGTGTTGGTGTCGGCGTCGGTGTCGGCGTTGGTGTCGGTGTCGGTGTTGGTGTTGGTGTTGGTGTCGGCGTCGGTGTTGGTGTCGGCGTCGGTGTTGGTGTTGGTGTCGGCGTCGGCGTCGGTGTTGGTGTCGGTGTCGGCGTCGGTGTTGGTGTCGGCGTCGGTGTTGGTGTCGGTGTCGGTGTTGGTGTCGGTGTCGGCGTCGGCGTTGGTGTCGGTGTCGGCGTCGGCGTCGCAGCTTTTTTGTTGGTAATCTGTTGCTCTACGCCTGTTGTCGAATTAATCGTGACCCTATGAGGTTTGGTATCCAGCAGATAGCCACCGGGTGCTGTTTTTTCGATCACAGCATAATTCCCCCCGATCAGTTTAGTGAATTCCAGCTTACCCTCTGCGTCCGTTACACCCTCACTGATCCAAACCATCTCATCATCAAATACACGGAACAGATCAAAGGCTGCACCGCTTAACTTCTTGCCAGGATCACTGTAATCTATTTTAATGATGCGTAAAGGTCCTCTGACACCGTTGCCTGTGCCGGAGCCGCTTGAAAGCTTGACCGTGATTTCCTGGTTACTCTCATTCGTAATTTCTTTTACATTTTTACCTTCGAAGCTTACTTTGTTGCTGACTTTTTCATTGTTTTGTGCAGTGATCAGCGACTGGTATTTCAGAATGTACGCCTCCGAAATATCCTTCTCAAACTTCAGTGTGAAACTTTCCTTCCCGTCGCTGTCTTTTAGAAGAGCCAGCGTATAATCCGAATCCTTCTCCAGTTCCTCCCCGGTTGGGTTAATCGTTCCATCGCTGGAAACCGTTGTTTTGTAGAGATGAAATGTGCTGCTGAGCAGGATTTGATTTTCACTCGGGATGTCCTTAATCACAGCATCTTTAACAAATGATTGGTTGCGGTTGATGTTGATGGACCAGTCAATTTTATTGCCGTTTTGGGTCCCCTTCTTGTTGATATATTCTCCCCCTTGAGGGATATTGACGGAGGCGCTCAAGTCTGCGGACTCCTTCGTTGTGCCGTTATACAATACAGCCGTATTGTCAACCTTATTCAGATCAATAGCCTGGTCGGCAAACGATGTTTGGAAGGAAACATAAAACGCATAACCGATCTCCTTGTTAAAGCTTATTTTCAGCTTGCCACTATCCATTACTACTGCATAGTCATCTTTACTTACATTGGAGCTTGTGGATGGATTCCCATTCGCACCGTAAACCCATTTGAAGACCTTAACCGATCCCATATCGACGATCTGTCCGCCGGCAATGGTATCCTCCAAAACGGCGTTAGCCAGCGTCTTCATATTGTAGTTAGCACCAATATTCCAGGTAATTCTCTTCGTAGTTGCATCATAAGAACCGTTCTTGAGTCCGTTGTTCTTCACTTCACCTCTTGGGTTCAAGGTAGAAGTTACCGTTTTCCCGCTTGGAGTCGCTGCTCCATTCTCGTACCATTCCAGCCCGGCAGTGTTGATAAATCTGTCTTTGCCTGCGGACAGCCAATCATAATTGAATGTTGTGGTATAAGAAATTACATAGGGTTCGGAGATCGGATCATCAAAGGTAATGGTAAAGCCGTCATTCGCAGCTGCAGGATCATGTGCTGTGTAGACCACATCATTGCTGACTGCAGCGCCGCCGCCAATAGGTTGAATCACAAGCGAACCCTTAACAAGCTTTAGCCCCGCATTGCTGAACGTATCCTTAACAATCAGGTCGTTCATAATTTTGGAATCCTTGTTAACGGTAATCGTCCATTTTACAGTCTTGTTCAAATAATCAATATTGCTGTAGTTCTTAAATAGAATTTGCTGACTTATACCTTGCGAGGCCGATACAGTTTCTCCATTGTAAGTCACTTTATTGGTAATCGTATCATTGTCAAAGACACGATTCTTCGCTTTCGTCTGATACTCGATCCGGTAGGCAGACTTAACGTTATTGTTAAATTTCATTTCAATATCATAGGTGCTTGCAGTTACAGAGGTGGTTATCGTGTAATCAGTATCAGGAAGCGGCGTACCACCCTTTACTACCTTTCCATTAGGCTCAATCGTAACCGGGAATACCTTTAGCGAGCTTGGGATGAGCTCCTGGGTAGCATTCAAGGAATCCTTCAGTACTGCATTGCTTGCCGGAATCAATTTTTGATTGTAATTGTATTCTATCGCCCAGGAAATAGTCTGACTGGCCTCATCGTAGCCTGCTGCCATTTTGTTCAGTGGTTTGCCCCTTCCCGCCGTTACAGTGACCGTAGATTCCTTGGAGAATCCGTTACCTCCACTAAAAACTGCAGTATTGGCATAGCTGGTAGCATCGGCACCCGCACTTGTAATATCCGTAACGAATTCAATTCGGTATGCCTTGGTCATCGGACTCTCTGTGAATTTCAAGTTCAATTCATCCGGAGTTGAAGATGTAAGATCATATTTGCTGCTGTCAAGTATATTGCCCGCTGTGACCGAACCATCCAGATTCACATCAAGTTCATGTACCAGGATTGAAGCCGTATCCAGCGACAACCCGTCCGGAATGTCATCCTTCACAGCTGCATTTCCCACACGATCCAATGCCTTGTTCACATCCACGGTCCAGGCAATTTGCGTCGGATTGTAGAACTGCGGAAGAGGAGTGCCTTTCTTCTCTATAGTTGAACCGGCTTTCGGCTTGAACTGGAGTTCAATGATCTGAGTACCGCCATGGATCGGAAAAGTCAGAATCTGCTTAGAAGAGCCATGGATTTTCTTTGAGCTTAGAAGGGATCGGACCGTAAACGTTCCACCCACTTGGTCATGTTTCTCAATATAATCATTGAATGTGAAGATAACATGATTGTTGTCTTTATTGACCGTATAAGTGCCGACGGATTCGCCTTCTAACAGAAGATCTCCGTTCAGATCGTTGTAAAGTTCAAACTGCCCGGGAAGATCAAATTCAAATGTCGATCCCGCCCCGTACCCATGTCCATCAGCAAGCGCCCATGTATAGTTCAGCTCGCTAAAGGAGTCAAGCTGATATACATTTCCCGTCACGGTCTCCGTGTAATTATCATCGGTGTACACGGCCAGAGTAACGCTTGTGATCAAATGATCTGCAATATTTTTTGGCTCTGCGTAT
This sequence comes from Paenibacillus sp. FSL M7-1046, assembly GCF_038007405.1. Lineage (NCBI taxonomy): Bacteria > Bacillati > Bacillota > Bacilli > Caryophanales > Paenibacillaceae > Paenibacillus > Paenibacillus sp. FSL M7-1046. The sequence goes on from NZ_JBBOXB010000001.1 coordinate 450,563, forward strand.
ACGCGGTCATTAAACCCAAAGCTGTAGGTCCACTGCGTTAACAGTAGAATAACAATTAGCCAGATATTTAACTTCCTTCTTCTCACTTGTGAACTGTCCTCCATTTCGTAAAGTCTCTCTTTTACTATTAGCCGCGTCTCAATGAGACGATTCATTCCCGTGATTCCCCCGTTACACTCCATCCCCCCTTGTCCCTTTGACCTCCACAAGTACCCAACTGCATAGATGCCTGGTACTGTAATAGTAAATTCCCGGTATGGACAATTTCTGAACATTTCACCAAAATACAATTAAAAACTTTCATTTTCCGACAAATGCCAACCATTCATCTTTACATCGCTTCCTTCCGAAACGACAAATAACCGTATAAAAGGGATGCCTCCGCGCCATTTCATAGTACGCGGGGCATCCCTTTCAACGGTGAATGATACATAGCCATAAATCTGTCGGTGTACAGTTCAGACTGGTCAAGGAAACTAGCCTGCAATTCCTTTTCCGGTGAGACGGACGGTCAGCATCTTACATGCTTGCGTTTAAACCCAACCCGGCCTTTGCCGACTGCCTTTTGAATATTTTCATAAGCGTGAATAAATTTGCTTTTGGCCTTATCCTTATTGACTTCTACCGGGCCTACGGCTCTTGCGGTCTCGCACGCCTGATCATGAAGCGGCAGATAGGATACCGCCACGGTGTATAAAAAGTTATTCATCGCGTATTTGGTGCGTTCCGGCGATTCATGAATCGTTTTTTTCACAAGCTCAAGCATACCGGCAATTTTGCTTTCGGAAAATTCATCGTCCGGCCGGTTGCCGAGCAGCCAGCAGTAACAGTTCCAGCCCCCTGACATTCTCAGCTCCTCACCGCTCGCGATCCATTTATCGGCAACCTCTTGTGCAATATCCGCTTCTGCCAAAGTTACTGCAACTACAAAATCGGACAACATATAAAAATAAGCCGCATCCATCCACCGGTCATAATCCGCTTCTGTCATTGCATTGGGGTCGGCAATAATGCCGGCAAAATACATGGCGTCGTAGTTCCCTGTCGCGTATAGCTGCTCAGCCAGTGGCTGATTTATTTTGGTTTTCTTAAAGATAGGCTTCATTGCGCCGGTGGCCACGCCAAAAAGCGGTTCCTGTGCGCCATTCGAGCTGTATATTTTCTTGGTTCGTTCCTTGCCTAGCGCCTCAAGCTCCTGCATGACCATCTCTACATTCATTGTTTAACACTTCCTTTTTTACTGGATACAGAAAGTGTACTTCACAGATTCCTCTATCGCAAGCTTGTTCATACTATTGTGGTTAAGCTGCTTATTGGTTGTAATTCCTTACAAAAGAACCGGACAGATAAATCTGTCCGGGGAGGTCTTGTTGTAAAGTAAGTTATTTAGTTGACGCTGCCGTAAACTATTCTGTAAAGTTATATAATGTGATTAATTGTAAATTAGGACGGTGTATCTTAATGAAAAAGGATCGTTGGGGAATATTTATATGTATAGTAATCATCTTAGAAATTATTGATGTGTTCTATAGTTTAATATTTAAACAATCTATAGAATGGTTTTCTTTGATTGTCTTAACTCTCCTTTTATTTTTTATTCTTACCTCTTATAAAAGTAAAGACAGAAAAAATGATTAGACATCACTGCCCAGTGATACTCTTATGAGATGGTAAATTCCGAGACACAAGTGTCGTTATACTTAGAGCCTAGGTTGACTTCTAATATGGTGAACGTAATGCTGGTTGTTGCTTTAACTTTTGGCAGATCCCATACAGCTTCCTTCGTGAAGTCAGCAATGACAGAAGTTCCATCGGAGAAGGTTATTTTTGCTTTACGCACACTGTTGTTCTCCAGATATGCGGAGACGGATTTACCATACCCCGGAAAAACCTTCAAGCTGCTAACCTCAGTTTTTTGGGGGAAGCTAACCGTAAAGCTTTGTCCTATTCCACTCCCTTTAACCCCTTCGCACCAGCATGTGGCTGTATCCCCATCGATTACTTGATTTGCACTATAAGAGCCGGCCTTCGATTTAGGTAATGTGGATGATGCTGTGATTTTTGAAACCTTAACTTTGTTGGCAAAATGAGAGGATTGCGACCATAAATCCTTGATTTCTGTTGCCTTATAGGTGTGCAAATTCACTTTATATTCGGTTAAGAGAATTCCTCTTACATACACTTCGACATAAGCAATCCAATTTTTATTGCTTTCATTGTCTGCAACGGGGTAAGTAAATTTCACCAGATTGGACTCTTTGCATTTGCAGTATTGGGATACAACAGCTATGGCATCCTCAGGCTTTGGAACCCGGTTCGCATAAGGATCACGAATGAAGGTCCGCGGCTGAGCAAAAATTTTGTTTATGTCCGGGGGAAGTCCTCCCATTTTAATCACAATTGTGCCAGTTTTAAATTCAATGATACCCTCTCCTCGCATAGTTCTTGGATTTTCATGCTCGGTATAGTCCAGGTATTCGTAGGTGAATTTCACGGGTTTCTGTTCATTAACAGTAATAGGTGCCGTTGATTGAAAGGTATAATTTTCTTCGTCCCAGACTGAATACTCTAAAGCAGCCTTGCCCGTATTCTTATCAAATGTAAGATTTATCGTACCGTCGAGATCCTCGACCTCAACCAATGCTTTGTCAACCCATTCACCTCCGTAAGACGCCCCCAATGAACTGGAAGTTGGAGACGCCGCATACAAACTGAAGGTGAATAGGGAGTTAACAACCATAAAGATAATCAAAACATTAATCATTAGTTTTCGAATTGCCATCGCATCCTCGCTTCTTTTCTTATAAATTACTATATGATGAACAAATACTCAGTTAATATAGTCGCTTTACAAACTCATGTACAAGCTTAGAAATAAAGTGAAGGTTCAAAGCATTACCCAAAAATAAAGCTATTGACTTCCACCCCCATATACACTAGTACTTGACAGCCATATGCTATAGTAAAAATAAAAGGTGAAGGTATGGAACGTAATAAAGCAATAAAAGACAAAGTTAATGAAGAGGATAACAAAGTATTTGCTTTATTAAGCAATTATTTAAATGAGCATTTTGCATTAATCTAAGCCCTTGGTACACAAAGAGATTTTGAGCATAAAAAAGGACTTCACCCCAACTTGGAGAAGTTTTTTGGTAACGACACCAAAACACTCAAGAGGAGGAAGTCCCCTTTGTATATTCTCCAAGAAAGTCTATTTTCCTTTGAGGAGCTTCAAAAAATCGAATCAAAAGAGCGATTGCCCATCTTTTTCAGCGCACTGGACCTGCGACCTTACGCGAGACAATTGAGAAATCCTTCACCCCGAGGAGCGGACGGGCACTGCCGTCAAGGCATTCTTCGCGCATTACTCGCGGCTCCCTTAGAGAACATCGATACGTTCACCGGCCTAGCGCGCAGACTGGAGTTTGACCTTCGTTTCCGTTACCAATGTGGACTTCGGCTGGACATCCCCGCCCCTTCAATTTCCACGTTAAGCCGGGTTTTTGCCGAGTTGACTCGCAAAAGCCTTGCCAAGCAGTTGTTTGAGGATCTTGTGGCTCAGTGCCAAGAAGCTGGAATCATCGACGGCACTCATGTCGCCATCGACAGCGCAGCCATTCACGCCTACGAGAAAAAAGAACCCAAGCGAAAAAGCGAGCTCACTGGCCATGCCAACTGGGGTGCAAAGTTCGACACCTTCGGCAACAAAGTCAAGTGGTTTGGCTATAAGCTGCATCTGGCCGTCGATGCCAAGAGTGAACTTCCTATGGTGCTCCAGGTGACTCCTGCCCATGTGAACGACGGAGACGAAGGGCCTGCACTCATGACGATTGTCGCTGCAAAATCCAAAGTGAAATTCTTCATGCTGGATGCGGGCTACGACCAAATGAAAAACTACGAGGCGGCCCGGAACGTCAAGGCGCAAGCCATTATTCCGCTGAATCCACGAAATGAAAAGGAACCGCCAGCGGGGATCACCCGCAAAGGCACGCCTTGTTGTTCGATGGGATTTCCTATGACGTATTGGGGACAGGAAAAGGTACATTTGAAATTTCGTTGTCCACATGCGACAGGTCAAGTGGATTGTCCTTTGGGTATGGTCACTTGTTCGTCGTCCAATTATGGAATGGTGGTTAAAATCAACAGTCAAACGGATCTCCGGCGTTACGCGTTGCCGCATCGGGAAAGCCGAGGCTGGAAGGAACTTTACAATAAACGAACCAGTGTAGAACGCTGCAACTCTCGAATGAAGACCTATTTAACTGCAGACCAGCTTCACGTCTGGGGGATTCAAAAAGTGACAACACACCAATATTTGAATGCGATTGTGTTACTTGCCTCTGCACTTGCCATCGTCAAGCAACGAGTCCAAAACGCCGCTTGAAATTTCAAATTCATTGAAATTCTGCCCGTCTGTCCATTTATCGCTCCGCTCTCACAACACTGAGATTTCGCTGTGGCCTAACCATGGACTCTCAATCGAAATATGAATTATGCAAAATGCTCAAATAATAAACCTGACTTCATAAGCAAAGAAGAAATTGATGAGATTGTTAAATATGGTGTATCTATCGAATATGCGTTTAATGTAATATTTGCAGCTGCTTTAGGACTAGATATTGTTGATAAGGTTGATGATGCAGACTTATTCAACAAATATTTCAATAAGATGTCTCATAAACTGGATGCCAATGAGTATTATAACAATTCGTATTTTAAGAACATTAAGATACCAACAATAAAAAAAGGCAATAGTGAACTAAAATATGAAAAATACAAACCTTACGAGGTCTTTGTTTGTAATGACATAATCACAACACGCGAAGGAAGACAAATTCCACAGATTGGTTTCTTTGAAACTGAATTCATATTCCCGGCAATTCTAGAGAATAATAGAATCTGGATGACCATTACACCGAATGAAATAGAAACCATGAAAGAAGCTGTTGCCAAGGCATTTGGTAATGTGCTTACTTTTGGACTGGGGCTTGGTTATTATGCCTATATGATCTCAGAAAAAGATCAGGTTGAAAGTATTACGATTGTTGAAAGCAATGAAGATGTTATTCAATTATTTAGCAAATGTATATTACCACAATTCAAAAACACTCAAAAAATAAAGATTATCAAAGCAGATGCCTTTGAATATGCACAAGAAGATATGTCTAAGGGGAATTATGATTTTGTCTTTACGGATTTATGGCATGATGTTTCTGATGGAATTGATATGTATTTAAGTATGAAAGAGCATGAAAAACAAAGTCCATCAACTGTATTTATGTATTGGATAGAAAAATCTATTTTGTGCTATCTATAACTATGTAACTTGATTCTAACGCAGCATCAGCGTCCGACGACGGCTACCTTTTCACGTTCATCCAAAATGTCCAGGTTAGACGTCGTCGGCTTCCGAGCCGAGGATTTCTCAATCTACTGAAGAACTACATTGTCTCCAGCCTTCAGTCCAGACAGCACTTCAACCTTATCCGTTGTTTCCAATCCGATTTTTATTTCTTTTCGTTCTATTTGCCCGTTACCATTATCCAACATAACATAAGAAAGGTCTCCTTCATGAATGACAGCAATGTTGGAAAGCACAGTGACATTTTCTTTACGTATGATCTCAATCTCGCCGTTTAAGCTAAGACCGCCGATCAGGAGCTCATTCGGCTCGAGCGAAATGACTACTTCGAACTGAGGAGGTTGAGTAGAAGCACTTTCTTTACCCGATGTAGCTGTTGCGAATTTTGAAATTTTCTCCACCTTTCCAGCCAGCTTAACATCCTTGGAAGCGGTCATTTTGACCGTTACCTTCATGCCAGCCTTAATGCGGAATACATCCTGTTCCCCCACAAGAGCTATAAACGCCAGTTTGTTCAAATCCACAATTTTCCCAATATACTGGTTATCCGTAACTAATTGTGGGAGTTCACTATTGTTGTCGAACAAGAATATCCCAGAAGAAGGGGCCTGATAACTCGCCGATTGGATCTTTTTCTTCTTCTCTGCTATCTCCCGCGCTTGAATATCTCCATTCACATTATTTAGATCTTCGCTAATTCGTCCTGTCTCCTGTGTAGCCAAACTCTTTAACCGTTCTGCTTCGGATGCACCTACTGTGATCGTCTCATCATTCTGCTGGCTTACAAATGAATTTAGTTCAGCTTCCAGCTTCGCCTTGCGAATAGCCGCCTCTTGGGTTGCGATTTCATTCTTGAGTGTGCTGGTATCAAGGGTATACAGCAGCTCCCCCTTCTTCACTTGATCACCGTTCTTTACTTTCCAGCTTGTCACCTTGGAGGCAAAGGGAGCATACACAAGGGTCTCGTGCTCATATTTGGATGTCCCTTTAACTTGTATGGATTGAGTAATCGTTTCTTGAGTGACCGGAAAAGTAATAGCCTCCATCGGCGGTAATTCGCCCACTACTTCCTCCGCCTTGTTAAGAACCTTTGCATACAACAAGTAACCTGCGGCAGCGATGACCGCTATGATAATAACCCACTTTATAATTTTCTTAATGGTACTCTTCATCACTTTGGCTTCCTTTCAATTAACAGTGGATAATTATATTTAATGGTGAACAGCACATTTCCCTTCTTCCATTGTCATTTAGCGTTGGTATCTTTCACATTAGTTATCAGCTGGCGGTCGATGAACAGGTTGAAAACCTGACCTCCAAGCTCCTGCCGCTCGCCTTGGAATTCATCAAACAAAGTTAATTTGTAAGTGCCGCTCTTGAGCTTCATGTACAGATTTTTGCTGAAGGACATCGAGAAGGTATTGCTCTTTCCTTCTGTCAGATCTGTGCCTATAGTCAGCACTTTATCCTGTGTTACGCCAAAGGGATCAGTCATTCTAAGCACAAGCTTATGTTCCAAATCGCCACTGTCGATGCTGTTATCCCGGGTCAGATCATAGGTCATTACGATGTTGATGGTGTCGTTTAGTTCCAAAAGTCTGCCTTCCGAGTTGATGACCGATAAATTATAGGGGAAGAACGTGATCTTCGTTAAATTGCTTGCCGGTGCAGTGGTTTTAGGTGTGAGCAGCAGGGCGCTTGCATTCATAAAGCCGGTAGCCTCTTGTCCGCTTTCACTTAACTTGTTTCCTGTCACCCCGGAGCCTAATACCAGTGAGATGTCATCGGCACTTACCGTCTTCGGCAGCTTCGCCCAGAATGAAACCAACTGCATACCGCCAGGTGTTGCAGCATTGTCGGGTTGATTAGGTTTGGCATCAAAGAACTGCCCGTCCTTCGTTCTGTAATACGCCTGCAGACGCGCCATCTTGCTTTGTCTTTTCTCCTGGCTGCTTATGAGCAGTTCCGTGTACACAATTTTGGAATTGGTCCCCTCATAAACAGTCGTACGGCTCTCCTGAACATTGGCATTTTTACCTTTACCGCTGATTTTGTAGGTGCCCCCGCGGTCAATATTATCTATTGCATTCAGTGAATTACTCATGCTGAGGTCCAGGAACGGCACCTTTTCGGTATTCACCGTACTGAATAAATTGATTCGTACATCTTCGAATTCCTCGGTATACGGAACTTTGGACATCACTACGATCTCGGCGGACTTGCCCGGAGCCAGCGTTGCGGCCTCTTTATCGATCAGCAGATTCGTAGTCGCCGCTAAATCATTGCTATCCAGCTTAATCGCTCCTGTAAGTTCGGGAAGCGTAAGGGTTACGGACTGGGTGTTGGTGATGTTCAGCTTGGCCATGACGATATCATCATCCTTCCAAGGATACCGTTGTAATGACGTCAAGTTGTAAGAGAAGGAGCCAAATTGATTCGTCCGATTATAGACCTCCCCCCTTTGCACATCAGCACGAAGCGCATAAGGAATGGTAAAGTAGGCTACCGGAAAAATCAGTTTGGGAGCCGCCGCCGCTACCGTTCCAGGTGTACCAGCGGTTTCGCCAGTGGTTGGGCCGGCCGTTTCTGTTGCACTGACAGCTTCAATCATCTGCAGCTGCAGCCCGGCTTGCTCGACCTCAAGGGGTACCTGCACCGTCAGTGGAACAACCTTTGTTTCCAACGGTTTTAGCGTGAGACCACTGAGCGCTTTAGCGTTCACCGGGAAAGCTGTCCCTTTGGTCGACTTCACGGCAAGCTCGTAGCTCGGCAGGGTCACCGCCTTGTTGCCGGCATTCTTCAGACGTAACTGAAAGGACCATACTCCATGGGCGTCTTCTGAATAAACCGAAGCATTCACCAGCTGCATTTCCACTGTATTGCTGTTAATACCGACTTTTTTGACAGCACCTGGATTCACAACAAAATTAGGAGTAGACGCAACTGGAAGCTTGAAAGACATTTTGGGAAGCTCAAGCTTCAGGGTCTCATCCTTTTGGGTAAACTGCAGCTTCATGTTGTTGGTATTCAGGGCTGCGGGAATTTCCGCCAAATAGTAAATGCTCTTTTTCTCCTGCGGTTGAATCTTGTAACCTGCCTGTGCGCTGTTCACCGTCAATTCGAAAGAGGTGCCGCTTGCCGTTTGGAGATACGGAGTGTATCCGGCTTCATTCAGAACTTTACTACCCTTATTGGTAATGCTCACTCCTACCTTGGCGTACACTTTACCGCTAAACTTGTAGAGCTGCAGGGAATCCGCACTTGCTGTAACTGGAATGTCATTCATGGTGGAGCTCAGAATCTTGCCGCGTTCAGCGGCCGTGGAATAGCCCGCCGGAATCGCCAGAGCTCCCGCATTCTTTAGATACCCCTTGGCTTTGGCGTCCCATACGTACATGGCTATCTTCATCCCCTGCAGCGAAGTCGTTTGACCGACATTCACATAGTAGGTCACACGCAGGCTGTCCTTGGCTCCGACCTTTTTCTTAAGCGCATCGGCGGTTACAGGGTTAGCGGGAATGGCTGAACCCCCCGGCGTGACTACACGCGGAAAATAATGCACCAGATTGGCACTAGAACTGCCGTTGTTAGAGAGCTTAAGCGTATAGGCCAGAATATTGCCACCGGTTTGCGGCCAAATATTAACATCCTCTACGGTAGCTTTTACATTCGCTCCCAGCAGGATGGCCCCTAGATTCTTTGCTGTGACGCTTTCTCCTGCGGACATCTTATAGGCACTACCTACTGTTGCCGGAGCAGCTGAAACAGTATATCCAGACAATTGGCTGATAAGAAGAATACTTAGCAACAGAGCAACACTTTTACTTCTATGTAATCTCATGGTTTCCTCCTCAAAATCTATACAACATTTACAGATAACAAATTTAGTCATCTATAGCTGATATCGCATTTTTTAGATTACTTCATTGTTCTAAATTTATAGTCATGTTCTTTCAGATACTTTATCATTTCCGGCAAAGCCTTTGCGGTTTCTTCCTTGTTATAAGTATCGTGCATTAATATCACTGCTTTTTCTCTGCCTGCTACTGTATTCGTGAATTCTCGCATTAATTCTTCTGCGTTCTTGGGTGCACCTTCTGCATCTTTCGGCAATACATTCCAATCCACATGGTGATAACCCTTGGCATATAGAGCTTTATCCAGTGAAGCCACACCTGTGGGATCACTTTTAGCCCATGTCATATGACCGCCAGGATATCTGACTGCCCTGGTAGTGAAGTCTTCTCCTAATACTGTTTTTAAGGAGTTGTTAGTCTTTTCGATGTCACTCATAAAATGGTCTAGACTCACCTTCTTATTAGGATACAAATAATCATAGTTATGCGAATATGAATGATTGGCTATAGCATGTCCTTCTTCAATCATTCTTTTGATTAAATTTTTAGTAATATCACTTTTATCTACTTCCTGGCCTAGCACAAAAAAGGTTGCAGGTACCTTTTCTTCCTTTAGGACATCCAGTATTTTTGGAGTTACGGTTTCGGAGGGCCCGTCATCAAATGATAAATAAGCAATTTTTTCTCCATTCGCCCCATCAGGCATATCCCCCGAAATTTGCTGCTTCAGATACTTCTCAACGAAGGCGATGTCTTCAACTTCATAAACGCTTTTTAATGAAGCCGTCACATCTTCTGCTCCCTTTTGAAGCCCATTCTTTTGCTTAAAAATCACCTTTTGGACTGCTGTCACTTCTTCTTTATTTGCAGTGGAGGTTTGAACTTTATGTTTGTCAACCGTTGGCTTCTTTACGATCATCATATTAAAACCAACTATAAACAACAAAATCACAATAAACAGCAATCCTCTCCGGTTCCTCTTTATACGTTGTTTTCTTCTTTTATCATGTGCAAAATCCTTATACTCTGCCATCGGCTTTTTCACCTCATTGCTGACTTATTATTTTCTGTAAAGCCTAGTCTTTCTTGATCGCTACCAGAGCATTAGTATTGGAAGCACTGATTGCCGGATATATCCCCGATAGAACACCTGTCATTACTGCAAATGCAATACCTAGCGGGATATTTTTTAAAGATATAGAAATCGTCATCCCCGTCGTTGACTCTCCAAGGGGGATAATAGATGTTGTTGTTAGCAACTCATTCACTCCAGATAGGGTTAAATAAGAAATCAACACCCCGATCCCCCCGCCGAGCAATCCTAGCAATGCAGCCTCAGCGATAAACATATTACGTATTTGCCATAAATTAGACCCCAAAACTTTCATAATACCGATTTGTCTGCGCCGCTGATGGGTGGACATGGTCATCGCTACAATGATAGATATAGAAGCAATCACAAGAATGAACAAGCCAATTCCGAGGGCCGTCTTTTTGATCATGTTGAACTTCTCATTCACTTCGGCTTGATGGTGTAAGTTTGTTTCTGTAGACAAGATCAGCTTTTGAATTTGCCCTTCTACTTGTGCAACATAATCCTGACTGTCTACCTTAACCAGCATTGAATCGTAGCCTTGTATTTCTGAAGAGTCTGTTCTTAAACCAAACTCTTCCGAAAGCAATTGTGCAGTTTCCAGCGAAACATAGGCTTTTTTATCATAAGCAGCCTCCTCCTTCCTAACTCCACTTGGCTGTTTTAGTATCCCAATGATGCGAAGAGAAGAACTGAGGGTGTTCTGCTGTAATTCCGCATTATAATACCGATATTGAATTTGCTGCTGATATAATTTTGAAGACTTCATATTTAGATTATTGAATTGTTGGATTAAACTATCATTATAAGGATCCTCTTGTAGTCGCTCCATCATTTTATTGACCGTAACAACATCCATCAAGCCAATAGTCGCCCCGTAGTTTAATACAACCGTGCCCACCGCATCTGAAGGTCCCCCCTGTTCAAAAGATTTGTCAAAGCTTGTGAGCGACTGAAGATCCGTGCCAAGGACCTCAACATAGTTAATGTTATTGTCTATCGTGACCATCTCAAAGCTTTCAACCTGCATAAAAGGTGCTACTGCTGTAACATGCGGGAGATTCTTAATAAGCTCTATCTTCTGCTCGGTCAGCTTTCCTCTATCAAAGTTTCCTTTTTTCGAAGTGCCGCTGCCTTTTGTAGATATCCCTACATTTGGTTTAACGGTGATTTCATTCATCTTGAAGTTCCTGTTCATCTCATCTAAGGAATATTGCTGGGCAGATTCTCCAACACTCATGGCGACTATAAGAGAGGCACAACCTATCGAAATCCCTGTCATACACAATGCCGTGACTACTTTACGTCTTTTAATTTGATCCCAGGCCAAGCTTGTAATGTCGCGAATCCGCACTAAGCCCCCCTCCCTGCAGGCATACTTTCACTATCAGCTTGTTCTGTTACCAGATATCCGTTCCGCAGTGTAATCACACTTTGCATCTGCTCCGCAACCTCGGCTTCATGCGTTACAATGACAAAGGTTGTATTCCTTGCCTTGTTTAGCCGCTGCAGAATTCCGATGATCTCTTCCTCTGTTTTGGTATCCAAATTCCCGGTAGGTTCATCAGCAAAAATGATAGAAGGCTCTGTAATAAGAGACCTTGCAATACTTACGCGCTGTTGCTGGCCACCCGATAGTTGTGAAGGGAAGAGATCAGATTTCCCCGGCAGCCCCACTTCCTCAAGTAAAGCAAGTGCCTTCTTTCTGCGCACAGAGGGGCGGACCGATTGAAAAACAAGGGGTAATTCCACATTTTCACGTACCGTCATTGTGGCGATCAATTCATAGGATTGAAAAACAAAACCGATATGTCCACGCCGGAATTCGGCCAGTTTATTCTCACTCATCTTGACGATATCCTGGTCCGCAATATAAATTTGGCCATCTGTTGGCTTCATTAAGCCTGCCATAAGATTTAACATGGTCGATTTACCTGATCCTGAGCTCCCCAGCAGAGCAACCATCTCTCCCGGCTTCACTCGAAAGCTGACTTGATGCAGCACCGGCACTAACTCTGTGCTGTTTCTAAAAGCATGTGATAAATTCTCTACTCGAAGCATGTTAAGAACTCCCTTAATATAATGACTTGTGTTTCTTGTGTTTCGTTATCTCCATTATAAAAAGTGATTGTATCGGTCTTTGGCAGACTTGTATCCAAGTTGTAAATCATTCACTGCTGCGCACAAATAAGACCAGCGCAATTAGATATACGCTGGTCTTATCTGCAGTTGCCTTGTCTAAAACGAAAAACGGTAAATTTCGCTTTTACTTAATTGGCTACCGATAATGAATAGATCATCCTCATGCCATTTCATCGTTTGTGCAGAATGGATATTTTGATATATCACTGTATCTGAATCCAGGCTCCCATTGTCCAAATAAGCAGCATGCAGATCCCCTATTTGATTGCTGTTTACCATAAAGTAAGCGATTCGGCTTTCATCGGACTGCAACGCATAATTTGTTATGATACCTTCCTTCAATAGCTTGAATTGACTGGTACCTCGGTTGTACTGAAAGAGTCCATCTGTATTATTTATTTTCCCCTGTAGCACAAAATCGCCATTATTCATTACTAAAAATTGATTGATTTGTTCACTTTTGGCCACTAACTTTACCTTACTTGTATTCTTCAAGTCCATTTCAAATATACCGTAGCTGCTGTTAATTTCCGCTAAAAAACAAACCTTATTTTGTCCTGACTTCTGGATGATATCCCATCTAATTGTAATTCCGTTCAGATTGCTGGAGCCAATGGCAGTTCCTATTAATTCCAGTAATTGATCATACGTGATCAACTGCTGAACTTCGCCCGTCGAGACATTAGTTAGTATAACGTCGCTCCCGGAGAAGCCTAAATAACGTTCATGATCAATGAACATGTTGGAATATGAATTATCATTCTTCAACTGTTTCAGATCCTTATTCAACTCCAGGCTGTACACATTAGTTCTTAAGCTCTCTCCCCCATTTTCAAACTTCGAATAGATTAGCTGTTTCCCATCGGGAGTCAAGGTAATTCCATATTCAACATTCTCAGCAATATCAGACATTTGATTATTATCCAGATGCAATACTGCTATTTTTAATCCACTTAAAGAGTTGTCTGGCACAGTAATAATAATATTATTGTGATCTCGCACTTCAAGATCATATATAGGATAATTATTAGTCAGCTTGGTTACAGCTTTAATCTCAAAAGCCTCAGCATTGCTTGAAATAAGAGTCGTATTGAACTGACTATTTTTAAGAACCACCGTTCTAGAGTCAATACTGCTTAGGGCATAGATGCTGCCAAGTCCATAAAACCCCAATATAAAGACAAGCAGTAACAGGCCCAAGATCATGTAGTGCCGGTAATTCCCCAACAAACTCACCTTCTTCATTTCCAATCCTCCGGCAAGCTGATTTTGATTTCTGTGCCCTCGTTCAAGATGCTCTGTAGTTTAATGGCTCCGTGATGATCCTCGATAATATTTTTTACAATACTTAATCCAAGCCCGGCACTTCCTTTCTCTTTGAGCATGTTCTTCTTCGCTCTGTAGAACGGTTCGAACACATGGGTGATATCCTCTGCAGGAATCCCCTCCCCCTCGTCTTTGACCTTAACCACTACCACGTCTCTTTCCTTGAAGGATTCCACGTAAATTACAGAGTTTACATCCCCATACTTAATGGAGTTGTCTAATAAATTTAGAAATACCTCTTTCAGTTTATCCCGGTCCCCTAAAACGAATAATCCTTCTTGAAGCTCGAAATGAATATTAATGTTATATTTTCTAGCTTTAATCCTCATATCCTCACATGCTTCTTTAGCAATTTCCGACAAATTAACCTTCTTAAAGTGATAGGTGGTACTCAATGTTGCCGATTGGGATAGTTCCAGTATTTCAACGACCGCCCGGTTTAACCGCTGACTTTCATGAATGATATAATTCATTCCCTTTTCAAAAAAGGGAGCGTCTGTAAATCCGTTATCCTTCACAATCTGTGCATAACCGAGAATGGTCGTTAAGGGGGTCTTTAGCTCATGCGTAACATTGTCAAAAAAAACTTTACTTTGGGCCTGAGCCTGTTTAACTTCATCCCGTTCTTGTTTAATAATTTCGATCTGATCTTTAATGTGTTTAATCATGATCTGAAATCTGCGGGCTAACTCGCCAACCTCGTCGCTGGATGAGATTGGAATGTCTATATCAAAATTACCTAAAGTAACCTGATTGGAACGTTCGGTCAGCTCACGGATCGGTTTGGTGATTTTTCTGGAAATTAAGATGGAAGCAATAAAGATAAAGCTGAAAATGATAGAGGCAAACATTTTGATGATGGATTGAAAACGGGCATTCCTTTGATAAAGCTGGCTGTAATCTTTCTGATAATTCAAAAATCCAATAGGCGACTGCTTCTGCAGGATAGGGAAGGACAAAGTAACAATCACTTGGTGGTCAACCCTATTAATCGTGTAAGCAATTTGGGAGTGCGAGGCAGATTCACTCTTAACTTCATCCCCATTTATATAAGAAATTGTCACAGGTCCGCCAATTCCAGCCGATAATTCCTGAGAGAGTCTATTTTTTTCCGTGACTAATGTTTTTCTGCTCATCCTTTTTTTATGGACCAGAAAATATTGATTGATATAAATATCCAAATTTGTTTTCGTATTAATCATGTCCTCATTAATGATCCGATACATATTTTGTTCCGTAACTCTGTAGGATACAAACAGCATTGCAGAAAGCCCCACAAAAATAACAATTGAAAAAACAACCACAATTTTAAATTGAATTGGAAATTTCATGGTCTCACCTCGATACCAGCTTATACCCGATACCAAATATCGTCTCTATCATGGATAGGCTGTTTTCAGCATCCAGTTTTTTACGGATTCTTTGCACGTGGATATCTACAGTCCTGGTATCTCCAGCAAAATCAAAATCCCATACCTTATCTAAGAGATCCGATCTGCTGAATACTCTTCCCTTATGCTCTGCAAAAAATAACAGAAGATCATATTCTTTATTGGTGAGTCCGACTTTCATTCCGCTTTTCAGCACTTCCCTCTTACCTTTATGAATCTGTACCTCTGACCCTACATTGATAACTTCAGAGGTTTGGTTCTCCAAAGAATCTCCTATTAAATCGATTCTGCGGAAAATCGCCCGGATTCGGGCGATCACTTCTCTAATATCAAAAGGTTTGGTGATATAATCATCGGCTCCAAGTTCCATGCCCAGAACTTTGTCTATCGTGTCGGACTTGGCTGTAATCATGATAACCGGGATCGCGGAGTCCAAAGAAACTTGTTTACAAATATCAAAACCGCTCATGTCCGGCAACATCAAGTCCAGTAAAAGCAAATCTGGTTTGAAATGCTTCAGAATTTCCAGACCCTGCGTTCCTGTAGCCGCTCCTTTGATAACAAATCCTTCTTTGCGAAGGGAGTACGCAAGTAAATCACGTATGGGGTCTTCATCTTCAATTAATAATATCGTTTTCTGATTCATGGCTGCGTTAATCTCCCTAATTCCAATATCTAAAACCGTCTCTTTATCTTCTTTATTTTATCAGAATTTCAGTTCTAACATCATATTTACAATTTCCACACCATATGATGGGCTGCCTGCCCACGCTCCGCCTAATGCTTCAACTGTAACGGCCTTACCCATTAAATGCGGAAAATGCCTTGGGTCAGTGGTATCCAGTTTAGGATAACCAAAGGCGCCCGCGTACAACGCTAAATGATCGATCTGCGCCTTAACTCCTTCCTCCCAACTGAAAAATCGTTGGTGTGCTCCCTCATCTATATCAGAACCACCGGACTGTGTTTTTAAGCCCGCAGGATTCAAAAATGTTTCATCAAGTACGCCTCCAAATTTTCCATAACCGGTTTCTTTTGCAGACTGACTATATACAACAACGGGGTCGACCCCGGCTTTTGGAGCCTCATTCCAGATAATATCCGCCAGATCAATAAATACATCTGTTGCCCCCTTGGATTTCGCCCAATTTTTAGCTTGTTGAACATTAGCTCTTGGTGCAGACAATATAGGAGTTTCGCTGGTCTGATTCCCTTCATCAGTATTGTTATTTATAGCATTCTTGTAAGATAGCGTAACCGTATTATTGACAGAGTCCCACTTAATATCCATGCCGATAAGTTCACCTAAAAACCTTAACGGGACATATGTATTATCATGAAGTATCGTTGCGGCTGTATCCATTTCTAAAGGTATTCCATCAACAACAGCAGATTGATCCCCAATATTCAATTCTACATTTAAATTATCTTTGGTAAGGGTAATCGTTTTAGCACTGCCACTTTGTTTCCAATTGACATTAAAGTTCAAGAACTCGGCTATGAATCTTAAAGGCGCCAGCACCCTGTTATTCTTATCTACATACGGCTTCGCATCCGGGAAACTGACTTTCATTTGATTGAATATTAAGAAAACATCTTTCTCACTAGCAGAATTCACAGCACTGGACTGGGATGAATCACCGCTGTCTTCTGTCGGTGACTCGATTTTGTCATCCAAACCATTAAGTACAGACATCGTAACAAAGGTGTAGCCTTGAGATTTATAATAATCAATGATTTGGGGAAGCGCCTTGATCGTATTATCCCGATTCCCGCCGCCTGAATGCATCAGCAGAGTGATCTTGTTGCTAGAGTTTGACTTCACCGTTTTGAGAATCTCAGCAACTGAGTTGCCCGTCCAGTCACGGGTATCTACATTCCATAGGGCCTGCACATATCCAGACGCATTAATTTCTTTCTTCACCTGATCTGATATAGCACCGTAGGGAGGGCGCATTAGTACTGGTGTAATACCCGTACTATCGCGAATCGCCTTAGTTGTGGTTAATAGTTCCTGATGAATCTCTTCTTTGTTAAGCTTAGTTAGATAGGGGTGGCTCCAAGAATGGTTGCCCAATTCATGCCCCTCCCTTGCGATACGTTTCATAACATCGGGATACTGTTTGACCTGTTTTCCTATTACAAAGAAAGTTCCCTTGACTTGGTTATCTTTCAGAATATCAAGCACTTTCCCGGTATACTTTTTTTCAGGTCCATCATCAAAGGTTAACGCTACCATTTTTTCAGACGAACTGGCTACCGACTTGCCGGTCCCAACTGTGGCAATCGAGGCTACTACCATTATAGTAAGGATAATGCGCCTTGCTAGATCATGTTGTTGTTTCATAATATACTTACCTACTTTCAGTACCCATCATTGGATTAGTGTACTTATGAGTATAGGTAGTAATTATTTCGGAATTTAGAGAACTTGTATCCAAATTGTAACTTTCACTAGAAAAAAAGACCGCTTCTTTACGAGCGGCCTTTTAATGAGAAAACTATGGCAGATTTATGCATTGCGATATTTATCCTATAGTTCAACTGAAAGGGTACAATTCTAAATAAGAATCCACCTTGAACATTTATTTCGTATCTGTTGTTGTAAGAACTTTCATCGTTTTTCCACTTGTTAAAGATGGTACCAACTTATCGAAGGTTATAAAGTGATCGGTCGCGTTGTGGAAATCGAGAGCCGCTTGATCCTTCCACTCCTCCACAAATGTGTAAATAAGCTTTTCTTCTCCAACTTCATGCATAAGCGTGTAACGAATGCAACCATTTTCCGCTTGAGAAGCACGAATTAACGGTTTAACCGCCTCTAAAAAAGCCTCTTTCTTGTCTGGAAGTACATTCAAATCAGCATGAATAATAATCATGTTCTGTTCTCCTTCAACTTAATGGATTGGTTTACATTTCTATTGAAGCGGCTGTCCCGTGTGCACTTCCAAACCTCCGGAAACGGTCAGGTTCAAACCATTCGTTGAGCTTGATTCATCAGAGGCCAAGAAATACATGGCTTTTGCCACTTCCTCCGGTGTACAAATTCGTCTTAACGGATTGGCTTGATTAAACGATTCAATAACTTCCGGTGGATTCGACAAAAACATAGGCGTCGCGCAAGCCGCAGGGCAGACGTTGTTTACCCGAATATTATACTTTCCGTAATCCAGTGCCATAGCTCTGGCCAGATTAACGACAGCCCCTTTTGCGGCATTGTAAGCAGCCATATCGTAATCTCCGACCATGCCGGATACAGATGCGGTGTTCACAATCGTCCCTCCGCCATTCTGGATGAGGTAAGGCACAAAGTACTTAGAGGTGTAATAAATAGATTTAACATCAACATTAAACAATCGATCCCAATCATCTTCTTTCGTTTCGTGCAGCATCCCGCCGGCCCAAATACCTGCGTTATTTATGATGCTGTCAGTACCACCCATGGTTTTCATTGTATAGTCATATAAGTTTTGTATATCCGCTTCAACAGCTACGTTGCATTTGAAAAAGTACACCTCTTTATACCCCAAATCTTGTAGTTCCTCCATTACAGCAGCGCCGCGCACTTCGTTGAGATCAGCCAGCAACACTTTCCAGCCTCTTTCAAGAAAGAGCTTTGCCGCACTTAAGCCCATGCCCGATGTCCCGCCTGTTATAACCACCCGCATTAGTTGTTCCCCTTCTTTCCCAGATATTTTCGAATGCCTTCCACACAGATTTGATGGTCAAGTTCACCCGTTAGCCCGCACACTGTAATTGAACCCACAACACCTGCGTTTTGAATGCGAAGCGGATAAGAGCCGCCTACAGCTTGAAACTCTCCAGGATCAAGAAGACTGCTTTCGCTAAAAGTACTTCCTGAAGCTTTAAACATTTCTTCTGCGAATTTCGAAGAATGAAAATAACGGTCAACGACGTTCTTTTTCCGATCATACCAGTATGAATTTTCTGGCATTGTCCCATCCATGAGATGTGTGAATAAGACATGTCTATTTTTTTCGATTTTAACGCCAATCCCTCCCATGTTCATCTCCTCTGCAATTTCAATAAATAGTAGTCCAAGCTGTATTGCGTCTTTGCTGGTAAAGGAAGAAAACTGAAGCTCATCTTCTTCAGCTAGCAAATTTTCCATTATTTCATTCATTATGAATCATCTCCTCAATTCATTTACGACATTGTCGAATCCATTTCACTAATATCGTATAAAAAGATTATCATGGGCACTGAGCGAAGTCAAATGAATTCGGTAATGTCATATTGATTTCGCTATAATTGAAGTGTTGACAAGCAACTGTTATAATTTGTCCATAAAAGACATCAGCTTGAATATTCATACCTAGATATCCCATTGTTTATGGGCATTGATCTTTGATCTACAACTTTGTTGTTTGTGTTCGACCAAATACATTACAAAATATAAATAGTTTATGGGGGTACTATGAAAACGATTCAATCCATAGATAAAGCCATTTTCGTGCTGGAACATGTTTCGAAACACAACGGAAAACTATCTTTGACGGACTTAAGCCATTTGCTAGGTATGAAAATTACTACATTACACGGGATCGTCTCCACTTTGGAATACGGAAAACTGCTCTACAAAAATCCGAGCAGCGGGAAATACTCATTGGGGTTGAAATTGTTTGAATGGGGGAAACAGTTCGAAGCCGATTTTTCAATCACAGAAATTGCACACCCTTACATGGAGGAACTTGCAGAACAATATAATGAAACCGTTCATCTGGCTGTGCCCTTTGAAAATAAAATTTTATATATCGACAAAGTTGAATCCGTTCACAAATTCAGATTTACGTCTATGGTTGGGACGACTGAGGAAGCCTTCCGCTCCGCTATCGGACTTGTTATCCTGGCCAATCTTCCAGCCCCCCATCTACCAGAATTTCTTGGAGGCATTGATGAATACCATGAAAAGCAACATTTCGAAACTCCGCTCCCAGCATTATTGTCTTCAATAAAGCAGGATGGTTATTACACTCAATTCGAGTCTCCAGATGATTATTATTGCATCGCGGCTCCTATCGTAAAGGCAGACGCTACCGTAGCTGGTGCAATCAGTATTGTGCTTCCTAGCCATCGATATCAGGAAGACTTGTGTCATCAGATTGTAGAGCAGTTAAAGCGAGTTGTTTCCGAAATCGCTTCTAATATTTAACAATCGGCTAGGATAGGAGGGCATGCCCGTTCGTTACTTTCACTTTAGAGTTGGCGTACAAAACAAAAAGCAACTCATCCGCAGACAAGTCGCTTTTTGAACGCTGTATTCTTCTCTATTCATCACTCTTTAAGAGAACCTACTACAATTCCTGTAACAAAATATTTTTGCATAAAAGGGTAAATTAAGAGCAGCGGGTAGGCTTAGTGGAGAGACAATACAGCTTGGGTACAGCCATCGGACTCTTGCGGTCTGTTGTCGGAATCGTCCTCATTCTTTCTGCCAATAAGCTAGCTCAAAAGTTAGCAGATTACCGAATTTTCTAAAGAGGGAGGTGTTTTCCATTTATGTCTGTAACTTTACCTGACATAAGTCAGAACATCAATCCTTATTTTATATTTAAATTATCATTATTTTGTCTGACTAAGGTAAAAAATATATCAATTCTACCTAAACAATGAACAACCGAACGATAAGCAATTTAATCAGACAACTGCTTTTTGTGCATCTGAGTCCCTGTACGGTCACAATCAGCCCTTAAGGAACCACACAGTTTATTCAAAGAATACTCAAGATACGGCATCTGTCTCCAATTCCATTCCCCTAATGGTAATACCATACTTCTGGTTTAACCGTTGGATCAGGTCTATAATCTGAATCTGGTAACGAATATCGAGGTGTGTGGTGGGCTCGTCCAACAGCAGAATACCAGTCTTCTGTGCCAAAGCCATTGCAATCCAAGCGCGCTGCTTCTGTCCACCGGAAAGCGTATGAAACGGCTGATCTTTAAATGTCAGCAATTCCGTCACCTCCATCGCCCATTCCACAGCCTGCTCATCTTCCTCGCTGTTACTGCTTAAAAAGGCTGTATATGGCGTGCGGCCATTTGCGATAAGTGACTTTACGGTTAGGTCCTGAGGGGCGGAATTGACTTGATGCACAATGGCAACACGTTGAGAAAATTCCTTCAAGCGAATGCTCCGAATATTCAGACCGTTTAAATAGACTCCACCGTCTAAAGGCTTCAAATTTTTAGTCATCAGCCCGAACAGAGTGGATTTACCGCATCCATTCGGACCCAGGACAGCCGTTATTTTCTGCATGCTGATTGAAGCTGAAATGGATTTCAGGATATCCCGTTCTCCATACCGGAAAGATAAATTATTGATTTTGATCAAGGTTTATCACTCCTTCTGAGCAAAACAATGAAGAATGGTCCGCCAATGACGGCCATAACTACAGCAGCAGGAATCTCGTAAGGCTGAGCAATCGCCCTGCCTACCGTATCCGCAAACAGGACGGTAAAGCCTCCTAACAGAATAGAAAAAGGAATCAGTACCTTATGATTGGAGCCAACCATGATTCTGGCTATGTGGGGGGCTATCAAACCGACAAAGCTGATTGTTCCGGCAACAGCCGTGGAGATGCTGACCAATAAGACAGCAATGCAGGAAACAGCCAGCCGCAATGCGATTACATTCACTCCTAAATTTCTTACCGTCTTATCTTCCATTGCCAGCAAATTACTCTTCCCCGCTGCCAGTACTGCCGCTGTCAGGCCGATAAGAACATAAATCAGAAGATTATATACATCGTCCCATGTTTTCATGGAAATATTAGCATTGACTATCGCCATGACGCCGCTTTGCTTACTTCCGGTTATAGATCCCAACGCGCTTATGAGACCGGTAAATACGGCATTTATTGCAACGCCAATCAGAATAATTCTTACAGGGCTAAGTCCCGATCTCCATGAGAGCAAATATATTGCCCCACAGTCCAGAAGTCCGCCAAGAAATGCAAATCAAAAATAATGTCTACCTTATCGTTGTATTCAACAAACAAACCCCGCAGCAATGCAGGAAAGCCTACACGAATACTTCCAAGATTCACAGCGGCAAAAAATAGAATAGCTAGCATTAGCTCCCTTTCTGCTAACCCATTTGTTGCTTGATCAATTAAAGCCTTCTGGTGCTGGTCGTATTATCAATGTTGCCTCTAGCGCCCAAACGAAGCAATGGGACATTGAACAACTCAGCCAGCAGCAACGCAAATTTTCAAGTATGGATGCATACAAGGAAGCCAAAACAGCTGTTCTAATGATGACATACTACATGGCTAAGCAAGTATCAGATATGAAAGTGACTGTTAACGCACTCCATCCCGGAGTTATATATACCCCACAGTCGTCAAGAACAGCTCCTGCATTTGCAAAACCTCTGCTCAAATTATTCATGAAAAGTCCGGAACAAGGGGCAGAAACTTCAGTTCATCTAGCTTCATCTCCTGATCTAACCAATGTTACCGGCACATACTTTGTTGGAAAGCAACCCACGAAAACTGTTACAGTTTCTTATGATACTGTTCTTCAGAAAAAACTATATGAACAGAGTCTTCAATGGACCGGGTTATCCTAATCCAGCTCTGAATGCTAAAGACCTCAGATATCTACTAATACCTGAGGTCTTTTCCTTCTATTCCATCGCTAGAATCGTAGTCCTTTACTTCACCGTTACTTTCATTATTGCGCTTTCAGTTATACCTGTATTATTCACCAGCTCCACCCGGTATTCATATACTCCGCTTGACCGATTCGAAATTACAGTCACAGCAGACTGTGAATTAGATGAATTAACGGAAAATATCTGTGTGTCGACCAGCACATCATTTTCATACAACCGATAGGTCGTGCCGTTCGTCCCCCACCACATATTCATCGTTATCTTATAGTTGCCGTCCCCGTCCCAGTTGTCATTCGACAAGACAGGCTTGGAGGGAGATGCATCTTTAACTGTCACTACAAGTGGGACGGAGACGGTCGTGCCAAAAGAATTACTGAGCTCAGCTGTGTAGGTATATGTGCCATTAGCTTTTCCGGTAACGTTGGTCAGCAGTGTCTGCTCCGATGGAGAATCATCTGTAATAGCGCGGCTGTCGATAAGCTTGCCATTCTCATACAGCTTATAGCCGGTACCATTGCTGCCCCACCACATATTCATTGTAATCTGGTAATCCCCGTCAAGCAGCCCTGTATCCTGTCCATTGTTATTGGATAGAACCGGCTGTCCAGGCGCATCCGTCGCCTTCATAACGCCGCCGACAATCTGTATAGCCGGTGCTTGAGGTGGTTCCATTCCGCTACCCAGATAAAAGCCAGGGTGCGGCGGCTGATTGTAACCTACGTTCTGCCACGCCACTGCCAGGCGGTAGATTGGATCATGCATGAGTGTGCGGATACGGATATCTGTCAGATCCGTTGTGGTGTAAATCCGCATTTCACTGCTGTCCGTGGAGCGCCACATAATTTCCTCGCGCCAGTCTCCAAACAAATCGGCCTGCAGGCTCGGGTTAGCTTTAGTTGAGTTATTTGAAGATGCCCCAGCTGCTGTTAACAAATTGACAGTAGTCTGGTTTTCATAGTCCCACTTGTCGACCCGGTTATTATCCATAAGCTCCCTCAACAGGTCACCGTCCCACCACACGCCAAAATTCGTTGAGGACGGCAGCTTTGTGGTAATTAACTCTCCCTTAGCGCTGTAAATGCCCGTTACAGGGATATGCTGGCCGTCTGTGATCGTTGCCGCCCATGCTTCTTCACCCACATAATTCGGATCAATGTCAGCGGACATTCCACGTCCGGTATCAAGACCAGTATAGATCCCCCAGATTGCCTCACCAGTCTCAGCATCCCGCATTTCCAGGCCGTATTTGGCGTTCGTATGCTCATGCACATCGACTACTTCCAGTCCTGGTCTTGATGGATCCAGATCTCCGAAATGAATGGCATCACCATGTCCGAGCCCTGTGTTGTATAACGGCAGTCCGTCATCATCAATTGCCATTGCTCCAAAGGTAATTTCATCCTTGCCATCCTGGTCAACATCGCCTACCGAGAGATTATGATTACCTTGGCCGCTGTACTCCTCATATCCTTCCTCACTGGAATCAAATCGCCACACCTTGCTCAATTTCCCATCCTTATAATCAAAAGCAGCGAGTACAGTACGAGTGTAATAACCTCGGCTGAAGATAGCGCTTGGATGTTCGCCGTCCAGGTAAGCTACTGCAGCCAGGAAGCGGTCAACACGGTTTCCGTAGCTATCTCCCCAAGATCCTACATCTCCACGCGGAGGATCATAATCGACAGTATCTATGGCCTTGCCGGTCAGCCCGTCAAAGACAGTCAAATACTCATCTCCCAGCAATATATAACCTGAGCTGTTACGATGATCTGCACTGGCATCACCAATTACATTGCCTTGACCGTCAACCGTTCCATCTGCTGTTTTTAACATAATCTCCGCCCGTCCATCACTGTCAAAGTCATAGACCAGGTAAGGAGAGTAGTGGGCTCCTGCGCGGATATTCGGTCCGAGTGTAATCCGCCAGAGCCGCGTCCCATCCAGCTTATAAGCATCCATGTACACAATGCCGGTATATCCGGAATGTGAATTGTCCTTGCTCTTTGAAGGCGACCACAACATCACTATCTCATACTTCCCGTCTCCGTCCAGATCGCCTACACTGGCATCACCTGCACTGTAGGTATACG
The DNA here is from genome assembly GCF_038007405.1 of Paenibacillus sp. FSL M7-1046. Taxonomy (NCBI): domain Bacteria; kingdom Bacillati; phylum Bacillota; class Bacilli; order Caryophanales; family Paenibacillaceae; genus Paenibacillus; species Paenibacillus sp. FSL M7-1046. The sequence goes on from NZ_JBBOXB010000001.1 coordinate 475,459, forward strand.
GCTGACCATCTTTGGTATAGCTGTCGGCAGGCTTCTGCAGCGGAACTGACAGATATTGCTGCTGCCACACGCCAAATGCTTCTGATGCAAGCTGTTCTGAACCGTTTATTACAGACTTAATCGTATATTCGGAGCTATCTGTGCCTTTAGCATCCAGCAGATTCGTACTTCCAGTCAGCGGTGAAGCATTAAGCTTAATCCCGTCACGGTATACATTGAAGGCAATGAAATCAGGATCAAGCCCCAACATACGCCAGCTGATATAGTTACCGCCGCTTGTTGTAACAGCTACCGGCGCCCGGTCAAGCCTTTCCATGTTACGGAATAATGATGTAACAACGGGAGTATCCAGAACCGGTGAGGAATCGGATATCCCACCCGTATTGACGGAAGCTACTTTGTAATAATAAGGAATCGTACTCAGAATGGTACTGTCTGTGTAGGATGACTCCTTTGTTTTACCAATCAGTGTATAATCACCATCCGCCGACTTAGAGCGGTAAATATTATACATTTTTGCAGAAGAATTATTATTCCAGCTGAAGCTGACATCATTTTTGTGAATAGAGTCCAGCTTCAAACCGCTTGGTACTGCGGCTTTAGCAACGGAAGGATCAATCATGGATATCAAGAGCACATTGGATGAGACGGACTCCTGTCCGGTACTGTCCACCCCAGTCACCCAGTAATGGTAATCAATCCCGAGATCTGCTGTTACATCTGTATAATTGGTTTCAGATGATTCACCTAGTATCTCAGCCTTCAGGGCTACACTAGCCTGACGGTATACTTTATACTTTGCCGCTCCCTCAAGCTCATCCCAGGATAAGGAAGCCGTTACAGGCTCGCTGTTTAAATCGAGTTGATTCAGCTTCAGATTAGAGGGTGCCAGCATAAGCGGTGTAATCTCTATTCCGTTCAGATGAGCAGTTGTGCCGCTGAATACCATATTTATCTGCCCATCCTTCACCGGAAGCTGACTATATTCTTTCTCTGAAATTTCCCCTTTATTAGAGGAAATGGTGCCGTAGTCCTTACCTTCAATCGCAACATTTGTTTTGGTAGCGCCAGACCAGTCCCCGGCATAGATCTTGGCCGAATAATAACCATTCGGCAAATCAACCTTGAATTCATAAGACCCGCCATAATCCATGACAAAATCCCGGCGTAATGCATCCGTACCATTACCGCGGTCACGGTCACTCATTCCAGCACTGGATACAAGCCCGTAACCCAACTCCGGTGTATAAATAACATTACGCGTTACTTCAGTGAAGCCTTCGGCAACTGGAGCGCCGACAGGGCCAAAGTCAAAACGATATTGAGATTGCTTGGTTGTAAAGTCTTTAACTTTTACAACCACGGGGGTGCTTAAGCCTGATTCTGTATCCTCCAAATTGATAGCGGTTACATAGTAGGAGTAATTAATATTTTGGGTTACTTGTTCATCCGTATAATACGTGGCATCAGTTACTCCTAGTAATAAAGTATCCTCAACTTCAGCACTGCGATACACTTTGTAATATACTGCATCAGTCACTGTACTCCATTTAAGCGATACACTGTTATCTTTAACGGCAGTAACAGCAAGTCCCTCAGGTGCTGCAGGTGGTGCCGCCAATACTCTTTGAACAACCAGTGCATTTAAATATCCGCTGCTGTCATTTCCGGAAATGTCTACAGTAAGTTGGCCATCGCTTACCTTAGTATGATACGTAGCCTGATTGACCTGTTGTTTGCTGGTAATCATGCCGGCTGGTATGCCTTCAAGTGAAACCTTTGTTTTGGTTGTACTTGTTCCCGTAAGCAGATCCCCTGAATAGACCGTAATGTCATAATTGCCGTTTGGCAGGTCTACCAGGAACTTATAGGATGAGCCAAGCACAAAATCATTAGTAAGCTCATCGCCTCCTGAGCGATTTCTGGATCCTATGCCCTGGTCTAACCCGTAGCCAAGCTCACCCGTGTACAGCAAAGATTCATGCACACCGGTATAGCCCTCCATAACGGCGCCCGAAACTGTTCCGAAATCATATTTAAGCGACAGTAGTGAAGGCTGTGCCTGAGTAATTTCCACCTGCTCAGCGCCATATGCGAATGCGGGAAACAATGTTGAAACAATGATTAAACACGACAGTACAACCTTTGTCATTGCGCATTTCTTTACAAAGTTCATTTTTTGTGCCTCACCTGCTTTCAAAGTTTAAAAACATTTAACAGCACATAGCAGAAAACGCTTACATTTATACTCATTTATAATTTTTTTTATTTTCCACACTCCCTCCACATAGTAAGCTGACATGGATAACCTTTTCAGTTCCAATGTCAACTCTTATAAATGAGATAATATCATGCAGGGTGTTGGTTTAAAATGGAAAAAAACATCGAGAAATTGTATGTTTCGATGCTTTAACACCGTCTATGGTTCTTTTGAGAGTATTTATGTCTCCTCCCTCTGTCTGCTCCGATATACCGTTGGCGGGATTCCGTTCATTTGTTTAAATATTTTGCTAAAATGATATTCCTCGTAATATCCGCATAACTTGGCAATTTCCTTAATTGTATAATCCGTGAATACGAGATAACGGCAAGCCTGTTCGTTTTGAATGTGCATATGATATTCCTTAGGACCCCTGCCTGTATATTTTAAGAATAGTTTTCTCAAGTGAGAGGCTGAAATTCCGTACTCATTGGCCAGTTTTGCAATCCTGTGGTGGATCATATATGAATTCTCAAGCTTATTCTTAATCTGTTCAAAGGCGGCCATAGCTCCAGAACCTGCTAAATTCCAATCCGCCTGCAAAGTCTGGTGAAGCTTATACAGTAAAATCTGTAATTTCGCCTGGGATACAGCTGCACCAGCAGTCATTCCCGGCATCCATTCCTGGTGAATATCGCGGAACAAATACCCTAATTCTCCAGCTTCATTTTGGGAGTAATGGCTTAAAAAGGGGATATTCAAGGCCTCAATTTGAACTATGTCCTTCCATACCGCATCATACGGCAGCTCCGCGCAATCAAATAAAAGCATCGTCATTCGAAGCGGATCATCCGACTTTGAGCGCATAGACATTTGAAGGCCAGGCTTTAAGTAAATCAGCATTCCTGCTTCTACCTTGTGTTCAATATTGGTCTTAAATATGCCCTCACCCTCGTGAACCCAATACAAGCTATGAACATTCACCAGATTACGGATATCCTCCCAGCCTGGATATGTATTTTTATTTAACACAAAATGAATGTGTACGGTGAGATTATTCAGATTATAGCCGTGTGTTTTCAATAGACATCCTCCTCTTTCTGTTCCAAAGCGCGTTTTTTACAAGCTATTAGCTATTTTTTCTATTCAATGCCTGCACTCTTAATGTTACTATCCATACTATCATGATATCTGCAATTCGCAATTAATAAACGTAATAATGAGGAGGAACACAATTGGTAAGAACTTTTCGTGAGCATCACACCCGGAGAACAGAGCTGCTGGACGGACCTTGGGATTTTGTAAAAGATCCATTAAATATAGGTGTCCAAGATAAATGGTATAATCGATTTCCACATCCCTCACAATCTGTTTATGTACCCTCATGCTGGAATAACGAGCTTGGCTTATACGAATATGAAGGGATAGGCTGGTATAGAAAAACAATCCATATCGAGAACACACATAACATTAGACTAATCTTTCATGCCGTGCTTGGGCATTCCGATGTATATCTGGATGGGCAGCATCTTGGATATCACTATGGCGGATATACTCCATTTGAATTTATAGTTCCCTCCATGGCAGCAGGAGAGCACGAGCTTGTGATCCGGACAAACAGCACGCTGGACCGTGTTACGATTCCGACCGAGCAGGTAGACTGGTTCCATTACGGCGGCATCATCCGGTCGGTGGAGCTGCAACACTTGCCTGATCTTTATATTGAACAGCTGAAGATTGCCTATGAGCTGAAAGGTACAGCTGCAGCTGTGTCTGTTCATATACAGCTCCGCTCCTTCCTCCAAACCGCACATACCACGAAACTGGCATTCAGTGAAGGTGGACAAGAATTGCATTCGGAAGAAGTACAGATTGAAGCAGGTCAGACCTTAAGCCATACGTTCAAGTTGCTGTTGCCGGAGGTTCGTCTATGGAATATCGGCCGTCCGGAATTGTATACCTTCCAGTTACGGACAGAGGAAGACGACAAGATTGAGCGGACCGGCTTCCGCCATATTGAGACAAAAGACCACCGAATTCTGATTAACGGCGCTCCTGTTTATCTTAAGGGTGTAAATCGTCATGAGGAGCATCCCGAATGGGGCTTTGCCTTCCCTCCGAAGCTCATGCATAAGGAACTAAGTATCCTCCTTGAGCTTGGCTGTAATTCCGTCCGTGGCTCACATTATCCCCAAAGCCCCTATTGGCTTGACCTGCTCGATGAGCATGGCATCGTCTTTTGGAGCGAAATTCCAATTTGGGGAGCTTTCCTGCCGAACGAAACGGTAAGTGAGCCACTTTTCCAGGAGCGCGCGCTAACTATGATCGAAGAAATGATCGGCTTGCATGTTCATCATCCGAGTGTGGTATTCTGGTCTGTTCATAATGAAATTGATACCCGTACACAGGAAGCTTTCGCATTTACACAGGCTCTGGTCGAACGGGTGAAGACATTAGACACCTCTAGACTCATCGCCTATGCTACAATGCACCCGCTTGAGGATATTGTGATGCCTCTATTCGATGTTATCGGCATAAACAAATATTTGGGCTGGTATGAAGGAGAAGTTAGCGGATTCGAAGGGTTGTTGGAACAATTCCATAAGCGGGCAGAGCAGTTAGGCGCCGGTGACAAGGTGGTGCTTATGACTGAATTTGGCGGCGCCGGGCTGTTCGGAGACGTAGGCTGGGAACCAAGGTTATTCAGTGAAGATTATCAGGCCTATATCGTCACCGAAGCATTACGTATCTTTAAGAATGACCCAAAAATTGGCGGTACTTACATTTGGCAGTTTGCAGATATCCGTGGCGATCTGAAGAGCAGCAGCAAACATTTCCGTGATCGTGCCCGCAGTTTTAACAACAAGGGTCTGGTTAACGAGTATCGTAAGCCTAAGCAGTCCTTCCGCGAAGTACGCAGGATCTACCGCTCCTGGACGGAATAATTCTTTTACATTGTAACTCGAGGCGCTGTCCCTCTATTGAGACAGACCCATTATGCTGTTGGCCTTCATGTTTGCATATGGTAATTTATGTTTTTATCTGATCGATAAGATATGTCTAAGGAGACGTGATTACATGAGAAAACTCTTTGTTGTGGGAGATAGCATTTCCATCAAGTATGGCCCCTACTTAAAAGTAATGGTCGGAGCGCGCTTTTTTTATGACCGGAAACGGGGAGAAGATCAAGCTTTGGCTGATCTAGACAAAGCTGTAGGATCTAATGGAGGAGATAGTGGAATGGTACTGGATTACCTCCTCTCGGAACAGAAAAATGGGGTGAAGTATGATGTGCTGCTCATTAATTGTGGCTTGCATGATATCAAAACCGATCCTCTTACGGGACAAAAACAGGTACCTACTCCCCAATATAAATATAATATAGAAAATATTTCTGAATTAGTTAAGAAAATAGCAACAGTGCCGATTTGGGTCAGGACCACGGACGCAATAGAGTCCATTCATAATTCAAGATCCACCATCTCTTTTCACCGCTACCATGAGGATGTGGAGGCTTACAACGCCATCGCCGATGAAATTATGGCTGCCGGCGGGATTTCCATCCTCGACCTATATTCGTTTACTAAAGTGTTTGGTGACGAAGCATACATCGATCATGTGCATTTTAACCAGGATGTTCAACGTATGCAGGCAGCGTTTATTGCCGGATTCCTGGATAACAGGATTTAGATATTGGCGTAAAGTTGAAAGAGTACCTCAAGGCCTCTTTGCTTTGATGTAGTCGTATATTGCAGTCACGCTGTCAATGAATTGATCCATATCCATCGAACTTGTCGTTGTCCCGGCTGCCATAATACACCCCTTCGCAGTTTTTTGCGGGAGGATATGACGTTATCTGACATGTCAATCCTCCTTTATGAGTCACATTTTTCCGCTCAATTGATGACATTGGCAACCAGTTACAGTCAAAGGCTGATCTGGCTTTATTCAGTCATTTCAAGTCCAATCCATAGAAACCATCCTTAATTCCAGCATGGGCATGCGCGGGATTAAGGATAGCGGATTCAAGACCCAGGCCATTAATGAGGATATGTCCTTGTCCGAAGGTGAGAAGGTGGACGCCAAGGTCCGGCTTATGGGCCAGGTGATTCGTGATCAGAAGCAGATTCTTGCGGATGTGCTGGGGATGGGACAAGCTTTTTATTCAAAGCGATATCCCCCCTCAGTTTGCTGCTAAAATATCCTTCTTACTAACAAATGGTAAGGAGACCTAATTACTTAGGCCTCCAAGTATCCCTCGTCCGTAATGAAATCTACGTCACATCTCTTGTGGTTATTAGATTACTTCACTGAAAACCCTTGAACCTTCAAGCTATTGATATTCACAAATTCCGTACTCTTATTGACGTTTGCATGGATATCGATTTCCCGGAGTTCTATAGTTTCCACGTCGGTGCAGACTATTGCCGTTTCAGCACTTAGTTTGATATTCTCAAGGCAGATATCCTTTAGTCGGTGTTCAGGTAACCCTCTAATTTCTACTGCGATCTTGGCACCTGTTCCCGTAATATGTTTGATTGTTATGTTTTTGAAATCTGAAGGTGTAGCCGTTTTGGGAACTACCGTACTATAGGGATAGTACATATTGATCTGTACTGCCTCTTCCCTTACGTCGCTAATGTCTATATGTTCAAACCAGACATTTTCAACGAAGCCGCCCCTGCCACGCATTGACTTCAGACGAATGCCCCGATCTCCCCCGCCAATCTGGCAATGCGTCGCATAAATATTCCTCACTCCCCCGGACATGCCACTGCCGATGACTAATCCTCCATGACCTTCCTTCATCACGCAGTTCCTGATTACAATATTCTCGCAAGGCTTATTCACCCGCCAGCCATCCTCATTCATGCCGGAATTGATCGCGATGCAGTCATCCCCAGTCTCAAAGCTGCAATCCTCAATCAGCACATTTCTGCAAGAGTCAGGGTTAAGCCCATCGGTATTGGGGCCACAGCTGACAATATCAATCCCGCGGATAATCACATTCTCGCAATACACCGGATGTACAGTCCATTGAGGGCCGTTATGAATGGAAACTCCTTCAATTAGCACATTCCGGCAGTTGACAGGTTGAATGAAAGAGGGTCTTAATGCAGCCTCCTCCGTACCATATACTCTCTCCTGTACAGGGATTCCGTCTCTCTCGGCATAGCACAGCTTATCTGCTGCGGTCTGCTGCAGCTGCTTCCAATGCCACCAGGCTTCTCCGCTTCCGTTCAGCGTGCCTTCACCTGTAACCGCAATATTCACACAATCAATGGCGTAGATCAGCGGAGAATAATTGTAGCATTCCATACCTTCCCATCTCGTAAAAACTGCCGGAAGATAGTCGGTGAAGATATCGCTGAAATGGATAACGGTATCCTTCTCAAGTGACAGGTGAACATGACTTCTTAAATGGATTGGACCTGATTTCCAGTCTCCCCGGGATACAATTACTGTACCGCCTCCTTGAGCGGAACAAGCATCAACCGCCCTTTGAATTGCTTGATAATCATCAGATTGCCCCTTAGCAGAGAGCCGGTAATCCTCAGCACGGAAATATTGCCCCGGAAAACACGGTTCCAGTATTTCTTCCATTTCAAAAGGGGTTCCATAAAAATTATTTTTTAGCATTGTTTTAATTCTCCCTTCCAATTTTGTATAGCTTGATCATTTGCACCAAGGCAGTTACGCAATCTGCCCGGTTGACCTTCTTAGAGGGCCCGTAACCCTCCCATATTAGACCTATACTCCGTGCCTGCATCTCGCAATCTTCAAGACTGTAATTCCGGCCATCTTCTCTGTAAAGATGACGGATGATAAAGCTAAGTAATTCTTCACCAGTCAGTGCATCGTCAGGTCTGAACCGTTCCCCGGGAGTAGTCCGCTCATCGATAAGCCCTCCGTCAATCAAGGCTTGTATATTGGGGGCATCAAACTCATATTTGTACAGATCACAATACCGGCCCTGATAAGGCCGCTTAGGGTAAGGCGCCGCTTTAAGAAATACAAAGGCGAATTGTCCCCTTGGCATCTCGGCATAGGGATGAAAATATTTCAGTGTTGGATCAAGTAATCCATTAGCCAATGCTTCCTTTAATCCATCCAGCTCCTTGATGCCTATACAGTCTGCATAAGGCAGCTCAGGCAAATCTGTAGGAAGGATAGGCAGTTCGGGCTGCTCAAGAGGTGACAGCTGTTCAGGAGGCCTTAAGGACTCATCTGGTACCCAGGGCAACGGGCTGAATCCATTCATATACCTGCATAGAGGCTCAATTTTCTGACGTTTGATCTCTGAGGCAATAAATTCTGCCATCAGCATAGCACCATAATCATTTGTATGTGCCTGATCTTTAAAGTACCCTTTAAGGTTGTTCCTTCCCATCTGGCAGAATAACCGGAAGCTGTACTCATGCAGATCAATAACAGGTACCTGCCACTCCCTTCCTACTCTACGGCAGGCTTCAGCATGATCTTCAAGCAGATCATACCAGCCTTGATCATCCTGTCCGGGAATTCGGCTAAGAGATGTAACAATCAAAGGAGTTGCGCCCTTGCTTCTTACTTGGTGGACATACCAGCGTAAACTTGCAGAATATCCAGTAAAGGCGGCTAGTCCTCTTCTTTTTTGATCATTGTGGCCGAATTGAAACATGAAGACATCTCCTGGACGGATACACTGGCTGACAATCTCCCAATGGCCATCATCCCGGAAACAGTTCGTCGTCATTCCGCCATGCGCCTGATTGTCGATTGCGGCCCTATTAAAATATTGAAGCAGATGCTGCCCCCATGATCCACCTGATGTAAGCGGATTGTAGGGATACTGGGTGACATAATCCGCCACAATAGAATCTCCGCCCAGAAATAACGTCGGAGCCTCGGATTTCTCGATTATGATTTCACTTATACGGGCTATAGTGCCTGTAGCTGTGATATAAACAGACAAGTCATCTCGTGGTGGCTGTCCGACAACCGGTATATAATCGCAAAGATGTACCCTGTATTGATAAGTGAAGATCTCTCCGTGAGCAATCTGAATATCACGTCTGACCAGATTACGGCGACCAGAGTACAGATTCAGCTTTGATATTCCTTCTTCTCCTCCAGCAATCTGGATCTTCACTGAGTATATTCCCGGTTCTGGAACGACCGCTCTGAAACGCAGAGGCCACCCCTCCTCATGCAGTTCAACCCCATATTCTGTCTGAAGCAGTTCGATTTGTTCTCTTGCTTGTTCTACTTCCGGGTTAGGGTACCAGCCTGCATACCCTTTAAATCTGTCCTTTCCTTTACCAACTGGCTCAATATATGGAATGAATCCGCTACCAGCTTCTTCCTGAAACATATATTCAGCTGGTAATTGAATCATTCTGTCACTGAGATGTCCAGAGAACGTATACGTCCTTGAATACATGTTCCTGCCTCCTCTTAAATCTTTTGGGCTAATCACTATAAATGACGCCTTCTTCCTTTAGGGGAGTGGCGTCATTTATAACTTAATAATCATTTGTCTAGTGATGGCCCTGTCAATGTTCTACTTATTTATGTCCGTTTTTTCAATGACAGCGGACAAAAAGGCAAGCGCCAATCCTTGCCCCCATCCTTGTGCCCACTTCCTGTCAATATTCAGATAGCCGGAAAGATCATTCATAACAGCTGTACCGCCTGATACATTCAGTACACGCCCGTTATCAGCAATATTATCTAACAAACCTTGCAATGACCGGTTAACATATTGATAATGCAAAGGATTTCCCTGCATAACCATTGCCGCAGCAATCCCCGCTGTAGCTGATACCTCACCGTAGGCTCCAGGGTAATCGAGTACTGTACCCCAGAGTCCATCAGGTTTCTGGAGCTTTTTGACGGCAGCTAACTGGTCACGCAGTGAGCTGGAAATATGCATATACGGTGGATACAGGTAGGATTCTGGCAAAACCTTGTTTACTCTAGACATCGTATAGGCCGCCCAGGCGTTGGCGCGTGCCCAGTAAATACCAGACATATGGTCCTGCATAATATGATTGTATCCGTGATACCACAGGCTGGTGCCTTCATCCTGCAAATAGTTGATATGCCAGAAGAATTGATGAAGTGCATCTTCAATCAGCTTCTTCTCTCCAAGCAGCACACCTGCACGCAATTCAAAATATGCTGCCATAAAGAGAGTGTCTGCCCACGCCTGTTCCGGAAAATCATTTTTTTCTGATACAGTATGCTGGAACACCCGGTCTGCGAAACGCAAAGCCTTGTTATCCAAAAAGTCCAGCTTGCTTACGATAAGATCAAGAAACTTCTGTTCCTTGGTCTGTTCATACAGAGTTAGCAGCATATGACCCATGGCACAAGTGTTGACTGTCCATTGCGCCGGGAGTCCCGCCATAGAATATTCGTCACACCAGTCAGCCATTCGTTCAAGATAACGCTGCTCTCCTGTCACTTCAAATGCGCGACTGACTCCATAGTAGGCAACTCCGCAAGGCCAGTTCCAGGTCATATCCATGCCAAGCGTGTAATCAACCACGCTGTCTACAACCTTCTTGAGATTCACATCTGTCGTTTCTAATTTCAAAACGGTGTAATCCTCCTTTTAGCAAAACCCTCCTGAAAGGTGAGGTTCTACTGGTCCTCATTTATAGATTTCTAATTGAATAGTCCTGTATCAATTGCTTGCTGCTTCTCATCCAGAATTTCCTGGTAGCCTGCATCCAGATATGTTTTCTTAGCAGCCTCATAGACAGCGTCGAACTGATCTTCTGGAGCAAGAGCACACTTGATATACAGCTCTTGGAAAAGTGTGTTCAGGTCTGTCTTATACTCATTCACTTTTTCCAGCACAACACTGAACAGCGCATCCGGTGTACGGTACTCGGCAGTCTCTGCATAATTTTCGAGCATATCCTCAGCCAGATACTCGTAGCCTGGAGGCGCCCACTGACGAATATAGGCTTTGCGCGTTGTTTCTGGGTCGTCATACTGTACCATCTCAGTAATAAGCGCCCAATAGTCCTTGTTGTTATTTTGAGCCAGTACAGAGTCTCCCTTGAAATCCGAATTGACAACAGGGATTCCCTCAGTATCCAGCGTATAATTCTGGCCTTCAACACCGTTCTGCATAAAGAACAGGTTCTCCGGCTGGCTTAGCCAGTCTAAATACATCCACACGGCAATGCGCTCCAGATCCGTGGAATCATAGTTAATTCCCATAATAAGACCAAACGGCCAATAGGCCCGTGCCTGCGGTTTATAGCCTTCTGGTACCAATGACGCACGAGGCAATACGGCAAAATCAGCCTTCGGATCATTTTTCAGCGTTGCCTCAATGACATCTGTATTGTTGGTTAAATAAAGATTGAAAGTGCCCGTATTTCCGGCTACAAACTGTGCTTTGGTCTTTTCCGCATCACCACGCAGATAGAACTCTTTATCAATCAAACCGTTGTTGTATTGGTAATTCAGATTGCGCAAATACCGTTCTGTAGCAGGAGTCGTCAGATCCGCAACTCCCAGATCGGAGTAAAGAGCTCGTTCTTCTTTAATAATCGGCCAATCCCGGAAGTTATAGTTAAAGTTATAGTTGTTTTGCTTCAGGCCCTCAGCTCCTGTTCCGATACCGGCTTCTTTCCATTTCATAAGTAATTCATTGTATTTCTCCATGGAGGTGATATCCTCCACTTTCATTCCAACCTTCTCCACCCAGTCTTTGCGGATTAGAAGCACAGAATTATCTGCATCCGGACGGGCTGCGAAGAAGAAGGTATTCTTGCCATCGACTTGGCCATACTGCTTGATGGTATCTTGCATATTGTTCCAGTAAGCCGGAGCATAGTAAGCGATTTCATTAAGATCCAACTCTTGCATGACATCTTCACTATAGTAGGCCAGAGCCTGAGGCATATCATAGTGAAAAATTATATCTGGAGCATTGTGGGAAGCCAGCAGCTGCTCGTAATCTGTTACTTCACCTTTGCGTGTAATCGGAACAAATTTTACATTAATATTATATTTGTCACCGAATTCCTTCTGAATCCAACGTGTATAATAATTATCGGTCACATTCCAACCTTCGAAGGCACGCTCATAGACAGGAAGCTCAAGGGTGACCTTCTCGCTGAACCCTTTGGAATAATCAGCATATTCTCCTTCTGCAGCACTGTTTGTTTTGCTTTCTGAATTTGTAGGAGCAGCCGATTCTTTAGTGCCTGAGTTACTGCTTTTTGAGCTGTTGTTGTTCGAACAGGCAGCCAAGAGACTGCTTACCATCATTAACGCAAGTACAACAAGAGATACTTTCTTTAGATTCATTCAAATTCCCCCTACGATAATTTGCTTGATTTACTCCTTGATCGCTCCCAGCATAGAACCTTGAACAAAATATTTCTGGATAAACGGATACACACAGAGAATGGGCAGGGTGGCGAACACCACGCACGAGGCCTTCAGGATTTCAGGGTTGCTCAATGACACCTGCGTAGCTTCCAGTTGGAAGCTTTCACTCGCCTGGATAATCAGGTAATATAACTTAAGCTGTAAGGGCCGTAAATCCGTATTCTGCTTAATATAGAACAAAGCATCCTGATAGGAATTCCATCGACCCACGGCATAGAATAGGGACAGCGTCGCAATAATCGGTTTGGATAAGGGGAGCACAATGCTCCACAGTATCCGGAAGTGTCCGGCACCGTCAATTCGGGCTGACTCCTCGAGACTTATAGGAATAGTGTTCTTGAGTGCACTTTTCATAATAATCAGGTTAAACGAACTGAACGCCAGCGGCAAAATGAGTGACCATACGGTGTCCAGCATCCCCAGGTTATTGATCATCATATATTCGGGAATGATTCCCCCATGGAAAAACAACGGGAATGTAAATATCATTGTAAGTACCGCGCGCCATCTCAACTGCGGACGTGATAGGGCGTATGCTGCCAAAATGGTAATAACCATCCCAATAAGTGTGAACAGCACAGTTATAGTTACTGAAATATAGAAGGATCTGAGAATGCTTTGATCGGCAAATATTTTCTTATAAGCTTCTGTATTGAACCCCAGGGGCCACAAGAAAACCTTGTTGGCTATAACATACGCATCTTGGCTGAACGATTTTGCGACTACATGTACAAAAGGCAGCAAACAGATTAGAGAAAAGACAATAAGTGCAAATCCGATTAAAATCCCCCAGATATCAATCTGCTTTTTAGAGTGTACGGCCAATCCGCCGTTAAATGATTCCATGTTGCCCTCCTAAAATATTCCGTCTTCACCGAGCTTTTTGGCAACACGATCAGCCAGTAGTACCATTGTCAGCCCAATGATTGCCTGAAATAACCCGAGTGCCGTGGCGCGGCTAAAGTTGCCGCTTTCTATCCCCCAGCGATACACCAGTACCGGTATTGTCGTAGTGAACTCCGTTGTGGCTTTATTCTGAAGGGAATATATTCGCTCGAATGAGCCCTCCATTACTTTACCTAGGTTCATAATAAGCAAGGTGATAATGGTAAACCGGATCGAGGGAATTGTGATGTTCCACATTTTGCGAAACCGTCCTGCTCCATCAACAATAGCCGCCTCGTACAATTCCGGATTAATTCCGCTGATTGCTGCAAGATATAGAATAGTTCCCCACCCCATGCTATGCCAGACACCTATAAACAGATAGCTGAACAACCAGTGAGTATCCTCCTGCAGAAATGGAATTCTATTTCCTCCTAAGCCAGAAATCGCATTATTAATTGCACCGCTTCCTTCTCCAAGAAGCTGGTAGGCTATCGCACCGATAATAACCCAGGAGAGAAAGTGAGGCAGATACAGCAATGTCTGATTCACTCGTTTGAATTTTACATTTTTGATCTCATTAAGCATTAGTGCAAGAATAATGGGCATTGTAAAGCTGAAAACAAGATCGAGCAGATTCAGCATTACTGTATTGCGGAGCGCACGGGCAAAATCGGGTTTTGAGAAAATTTCACGGAATATCTCAAAACCAACCCAATCACTACCCCAGAAACCTTGCGCAATCTTATAGTCCTTAAAGGCGAGTATCAAACCGGTCAATGGAGCATATTTAAAGAGGATAACAAAGCACAATGGAATGACCAGAATCAGATATAGCTGCCAATCCTGCCGCAGGCTATTAGCAATGCTATGTTGTGATTTTAAACCCGGACTTTTCTTTTTTGTAGCGCTTTCAACTTTCACCTTTTTGCCTCCTTAACTGTAGACGTTCAGCTTACCCTGACGTCATTTGATTATCATACTCACCTCCAGTTAATGACATCTGATTTTCCTTAGAGTTTCTTAACTCCAGCCACCGCTGCTGTTTCAGAATCGGGTTTCGGCTTGTCGCAATCATCATATCCCTGCCTTTCACAGACCGTAAATCCTGAGTATTCGTTTAGACGTTCATTTTTGAGCATTAGGACGCCTATAACTGATTATTCAAATGAAAGGAGGCAATTCTGAGTCAAAAAAACAAAAGTGAACGTTTTCATTCCTCTTTTTCTTGGCTCAGGTCTGCGCTCTTTGCATGCTTAAATGCTTTATAACTGCCTGGAGACATTCCTTCATACTTTCGAAAAAAGCGATTCAAGCTTTGCACATTATAATAGCCTACCTGCTCTGCAACTTGGGTCATGGTTAGACGGGGCTCCTCCCACAGAATCTCCTTAGCCTTCTCGATGCGCAGCAGATTGGTGTAATCAATCAACGTTTTCCCTGTCAACTCATAGACAATTTTGCGCATATAAGAATAGCTGATGCCAATCTCTCTGGCTAAATCCTGAAAAACAATGTCTTCACAGAAATGTTCCTGAAGATATCCAATGATTCGTTCACCATAACTGTCCTGAGCACAAAAATGAGTGAGATACCGGCCGATTTCTGTAAAAAATCCGTTTAAATAGTCCTCCATTTCATCAAGAGTATCTATGGAGGCGATCGCACTGTAAATGTCCCTCCGGCCAGCAAATATACGTGCCGTATTGATGTTGTTCTCTCTAAGATATTTAATCGTTAAACCTATTAACTGGTTATAGATGAACAATATATTGTCGTAAGAGATGTACTCTGTTGATTGAATCTCTTGCCTGATGACCTGCAGCTCCTTCAAAATACTTGGAACATCCCCCGTTGTCAGATAGTTAACGATCCGTCTTTCGCTATTGGTAGGATACATGTATTTATTATCCTCATCAGCTTCTTTTGCCCAGAAAAAGATGCAACCGCTGCCTTCGGTCATCCTCTTTTTAATGACTTCCATCGCTTCACCGACCTGGTTTAAGACCCCGGAGCCAAATTCTCCTCGGCTGCTGACCCCGAGGGTTACTGTATGTCCAAAGACCTCTATGGCACTCTCCTGGATTGCACTCAGTGATGCCCTAAGCTCTGTAAGGCTGTGGTTGAAATCATCACAGCTGTCATTTATCACAATGACAAAACAGCCTTCCCCCTGATAGACTGTCCGCAGATGGACCATATCCGGGAATAGAGTATCGCATTGAGAGATAAATACGTAGCGATGATAGCTCCGTGCCTCTGGATTGGTCTGGCTGATATACTCTCTGTACTGATCAATGGAGACAATGACAACACTAAGATAGGGCAATGGAAACAGTTCATAAATCTGTTTGGTGACTTCTCCGCGTAACAGGTTGTGAACTGCAAGACTACGGGTATCGACTTCCCGCTCCTTCAGCAGGTTAAAAAGCTCTTCCTCTTCCTTTTGCATTCTCTTAAAAGCCGTATCCAGGAAGACCAGCTCATTTCTATTTGATACTCCGATGTTACTTCGTGTACGTACTGTTCTCGCCAACTCACGTACCGGTCTGGAAAACCAATTCGCAATTAAAAAAGTTAACACGGCACCTATAAAAATAATTATGACTGTAAGCAAAATTATGCTTCGTTGCAGCATATGCGCCTTTGTCATTAGATCATCCATTGAATAAATATTTACATTCCACCACCCGAGCTGTTCTGATCTTGACCAGGTGTACATTAACCGTTCACCGCCTGCATCATGAAAGGTGTAGCCCTCTTTAGCGTCATTCTGTACAATCTCTCCAATAAAAGGCTGCTGTTCACCATCAGTCAGCAGCAGACTCTTATCCGTATGAGATATAATCGTGCCGTCAGCCTCCATTAAAAAAGACCCCTGCTTACCTCCTCCTGAAGAGGTGAAGTGATCAGCGATATGACTTTCCTGGAGGTTGACCACAATTATTCCACGTGTAGGTGTCGACAGGCGGTTAAGTGGGAGCACATAGGATACTACGGTGTTTCCTGAATTCAACTTCCGGGGATACCATACTCCGCCAATCCCTTTCCTTCTGGCAAGAGCGTCCTCCATCCAGTCGATGGATTCATAGTGTTCAAGTGGAGTAATGCCCTTATCCGTTGAAATCACATAATCGGAATCTTTAAGATAGAAATAGGAAGAATAGACCCCTGCCGTTTTCTGATTCAGGCTTAGAAGCTCATGCTGGACAACAAGTGCATTGCTTACATTATCGTAATTGGCATTCAATTCATTATAAGTTTCGAAATAACGAATTAGATCAAATACCTTAGTTACGTTAAGACCCGCTACAACTTGTGACAAATTTTTCAGTGCTGTCTCATTCAGCCTCCTGTTCGCGTTTAGTTCTGCTAGTGAAGATTCTGCAATTACATTCTCTGAATTGTGCAAAATCTCTTTATCGCTATACCAGGTAAGTATGGTGATTGGAACAGCCATCACACAGAACAAAATCAGTGACATCTGAAGAATGATCGGCACTCGCTTCATGTATTCCACTCCTTTTCATAAAATCACAGTAATTATCTTAACTCCAAACCATTTTTAATGGCGCTTACATCTTTGAGCATTATTGTATAACAAAAAGATAGTATCATGATGAAATTCAGGCATGAATAGAAAAAGAGATAGCATCACTTGTAAAATTCGAGCTTGCCGCAGATAAAAGAAGAATAAAAAAGCAGCCTGCGTCAAGCAGACTACTTCACTTTAACCGTTATAGAAGTTTGCGGATCTGAACCGTTACTTTATCCCGCCGCCATCCCCTTTATTATCAAAAAATACCTGACTTTCTCCCTTCACTTCAACAGTTCTGCTATCTACACTGAGCCATACCGATGCTGCTCCCGGGTTCCAGACAAATTGGCCCGAGGCAGCAAACTTAAGCTGCCGGTATGCGCTTAGATAGTCGACAATCTCCATGTTGGTGGCATACCAGATATCCTCCCTTCCACCGGCCAGCCTGCAGAACTCTTCGATTACTTCCCAGTTATCATCCTGTTCGAACTCGTAGCTATGGCCCCAAACGTACATCATGTATAGATACTGCTGCTTGTTAAGCGAGAGGAATTTCCGCCCAAGCTCCAGCAGATTCTCCTTGTGATGACAAGTCGGCTTCCATTCGAAGAGATCCTCCGGCATAGTGAACTGTCCGGTGCTTGGAACCACTCTGGCATATTCAATGCCCAGATGCGGTAGCATCTCCTTGATCTCCCGGCTGTAGGATCCGTTGGGATAGGACATTCCGCGCACAGTATAACAAGTTAAAGCTTCCAGCCGTTCACGGTCTTCCAGAACCTCCCGGACTACCAGCTCCTTTGGACATCTGGCTATCGTAGGGTGCGTAACTGTATGAGCGGAAATTTCATGTCCCAGGTATAACTCTGCCGCTTCTTCCCCGGAGATCCGGTCCCCCTCACCAAGTAATCCTGAGTTAAGATGAAATGTCCCCTTGATTCTGTAATGGTTAAATATAGAGATCAGCCGCCTGTCGAATTCTCTGCCATCATCGTAGCTCATAGTCAGCACCTTATGTTTACCTTCCGGAAAAGCCATATATATCTTTGGCATTCCACTGCCTCCTCAGCTGATTATTAATTTCGATCATACCTGTCTAATACAAGATAGTTTTATCCAACTCGATATCCTCCTTTCTACAACTGATTTACATGTCCACCGTTGTCGTATCCTTCATCAGTGGAAAAATCGACGTGAAATTTTCGCGATGAATTTAACCTTTTAACTAGTTGTTCGGGAGTTATCGAAGTCTTGGGTGAAAAACCATCTGATTCAAGGTACGTTAACATCTGTTGTTTGAGATAGTTGGCTCCAGGATCGGATGGTTCAAGATTCAATGTACAGACGAGCAATCCACCTTTTCGAATACGTAATTCAAACAAACTTGCCTGCTTGCGTATCATTTTATAGCTGCTGACAACTTCTACAATGGGCTCGAACGGAATGTCCAAATCGTTAAAAACGACAGTACTTGCTCCTTCAATCATAGAAAAAAACTGCCAGTCGCAATATCCTTCATTCGGGAATGCGCTCATTATCGGATGCTCGTAAATAACTGTCGCATTATTCCCTTGAACCCGGCCTCCCGACATAATTTGATAGGTGGTGGCCAATGTAGGAAACGGTCCCCCTCCTAACAGCAGTACTCTTCCTCCATCAACCATGTAGCTTAAGAGATCGGGATCCAGTTCTCTCACAATCTTTATTTTGTTTGTCTGGCCGGGGTCGGATAAGCTAGGGAGCGTAAGGTCGGGAAACACCCAATAATCCCATTGGTTTGTAATCTCATATATGCCTCCCGACAATCGCGCCTGAAGTGTCAGGTGCTCAGCTGTCATACGGTGAGGGACGTCCACTTCTAGAGAATCTAGGTACGTCACCTTTCCATTGCAGACCTTATTTACTTCCTTCACTCCGCGGGAGTATACCACCTGTCGGTCATCGACCAGCTGCCAGTGCAGGGTCCCCTGTTCCATGTCGCAGCCACCATATAATGAAACTGACATCCTAACCGTCAGTCTTTCACCACTGCTTAAATTTCTATGTGTACCACCGTCGGTAAGGAGCACACTTTCTCCGTTATAATGAATCACATCTTGCTCGGTAATGCCTGCCTTTAACTCATAAAACTCATTAAGCAAACCAACGGCATAACCTGTCCGGTGCCAATGGCAGTCTATTGCTCCTAAAAGATCGTATCCTGATACATAGTCACTGCGGCGTGCCTGCTCAATGCTGTATTTAACAATTTGGTGCATCCATTTGCATGAGTTTTTATAATAAATTGGAGCGTTTTTAAGCAGTCCCATTTCATTTAGATAAGCACGCGCAGCGGAGAAGAGGCCTGGACCGGTGCGTGTACCTACATAGCGGTGTTCAAGATCTAGGTTGAGATAACTGTCGTTAATCCCCACCTCATGCATCAAACAAGGCTTATTCAATATCGATAGTCTTTGCTCCATCAGGCCATCATCCGTTGCCAGAGAGTGGTAGCTATAAATCGAACCATGAGGCGCATACACATCACTGAAAGTATCCAACCGGCTCAGCCTGGCTGCGTTATGAGGATACGGCTCCTGAACGTAGCCCGGAAGATTCTCGTCAAGGTCATACTCAACAGCACGAAGTCCTTCCATCGGATTAAACAGGCAATCCGGTGCAAGACGCTTGCAGTGTTGTCCCATATGCTCCAAATGAGCAAGCATGGGCTCATCCAATGCAACCTCATTGCCGCAGCAGTAAACAACAACGGAAGGATGTTTCCGGCAAGCAGCCAAAATATCAAGCCAGTCACACTCTTGAAAGCCGTTCGGCGCTTCTACTTGAAGCATCATTCCCAACTCGTCCGCAGCAACCAGACATTCCTCTTGCGGCGTCCAGGTATGGAATCGAATCCAATTGAAACCGAGCCGTTTTAGAATTTTAAAGGTATCCATATAAAAGGCTTGAGATGTCGGGACCGTACAGGTCTCTGGAAAATATGCATGGTCGGTTAATCCGCGAAGCAGCACTGGATCCCCATTTAATAACATCTTTCGTTCATGCGCTTCCATATATCTTAACCCGAAAGATTGCTCATGCTGATCCAGGACGCAGTCGCCATTATGCAGGGTGAACCTCAACTGATATAACCTTGGATGACGATCCGACCATTCTTCCAGTCCGTACACTTGCGTCGTCCATTGAGTCTGGGGATACTGAGCTTGGGTAGAACCTTTTGCAACGATCTGTCCGGTTAACGGATCTGCAATTTCCCAGTACATACTGACGGGTTTTTCCTCCGTGTTGTGTGAAATCCCGACCTCCCAGACAAGCTCAGTTCGTGCAGCGTTTGTCCTGATATAGCAATCCTTAATTCTCGATTTTCCGGTAACCTGCAAATAGACCGAACGTGTAATCCCTGCACTTTTGCCCATATATCCTCTAATACTACATCCGATCCGGTCCGTTCTTGTATTGGCTACCGCAATAATCAATTCGTTTGATCCTCCAGACAATAGAGCTTCATCTAGATTAAATTCAAACTCAGTCAAATGACCCAAATGATAACCAATAAAGTGACCATTCAACCAAGCCCACGCCTCCAGCGTTACCCCGCCGACGTGCAGCGTAACGGATTGCTTATTCCAATCTTTATCTGCCTTGAATTGCTTCTTGTACCAGCCAGCACCTACTAAAAAGGGAAGCGATGCATCCGGGGGCTTTGCTGCTCCCAATGGGAATGTCCCAATCGGTCTGTACTCCGGATTGAATTTACAGTCTCTTGACCAAAATTCAGCATATCTTAGTCGCTCCGTGTAATCATCCCAGTAACCCGGAACTGGCATTTTAACTTCGTACTCTTTATCTGACGGAAATTCAATCCGACTCATGTCAGGGGCCTGCTCTTGATATGCAAAATCCCATTCTCCATCTAATTGTATTGTTTTCCTAATTCCACTCAAATGCTTCACCCTCCAGTGAGTTTGTATAGTTCTAATTATAGAAGGAGGGTTGAAAAGTAGAATATTGGATAGTATGAAATACATGTCAAATAGTATGATAATATATAAGAAGGAAATTCAATAACATACTGAACCAAGACTTAGAATGCCCTACGGTTAAGAAATGAGTGATAGTTACGAATACTATAGACATGGTCATACTAAATGAATTGTCAGAGTATATCTCACTTCGCATGAAATCCTATTTTGAGCCTTCCCACGAGGGAAATTGGATCGAGCACAAAGCTCATATCGATTATGACCTTTGGTTCATTCAATCCGGTATCGTTAACATTACGATCGACGGTGTTATACATACTGCAAATCCAGGAGACGTTATCTTCTTGTATCCTGGTGTTCCCTACAGAGCATCAACCAGCGATATGGGATGCCGATTTATATACATCCATTTCGATTTTGAGATCGGCAAACAGCAACGCATTCTTAACGATTTCCCACTCTCGGGAGTCATATCGAAAGATATGATTCAAGAAGAATTTATTAGGTTGGGAAACGCCTTTTATCAATTAAAGCTGCTAACCAGCTTACCAGGCAATCGTTTATATTTGAAATCTTGCTTAATGGCCGTTATTGCGAAAATCATTGAACTCTACGGACAAGGCCAGTATATTGGCCAATTTCTGAACGAGAAAAAATTCAGAAAACCCACAACGAATCTGGATGTCTTAAAACCGGTATTCAATTACATTAATGACAATCTGCAAAAATCAATTAAAATGAATGAACTTGCAGCACTCGTAGGCATTTCCGAAAAATACTTCATTTCATATTTCAAGAAAGCTTTGGGCATTACTCCAGGACAATATATCTACCAAATTAAAATGAATCGGGCAAGAGAGTATCTATACTCAAAGAAATATACGGTTCAAGAAATATCTAACCTTCTAGGATATCCTGATCCATTTACGTTTTCGAAGGCTTTTAAAAAATACTACAATGTTCCCCCGTCAAAATTTGAGTAATGATTAGCTTCTCGTTTTCTTCAATACATTGCAGACCGATTAACCTGTTGTGAAATCCCCCACTCTATCACTCATCAACCGTTCTTATTATGTTAAATACCGCCTTCAATATTCGGGGCTCAAATCTTATAGATAGCGCCCATGCTGGGCGCACTAAAAGATCAGCCAGAGCGTTATGGCTGATCTAATAATACAAAAGGCATCTCACATTTCTAAGCTGTTCAACTAATTGGCTCCCTTCAACTCTACCTTACCACTCTCTAATTCTTAAAAAACGGCGCCAGAATAAGCTTCGCCAGCTCAGCTGCATGCGGTTCCTCCTCGATGCAGCTGAAATGATTGCCTTCTATCTCCGTAACCTCGAAATCGCCAATACACAGTTCCTGCCAAAAATCGAGCGTCATTTGCCCGGTGCCCGGCAAAAAAGTGAACGGCTCCTTGGCCAGCAAAAACCGGATATCCCCGACATAAGGCGGCGGAGTAAATTGCGCGGCCTTGAAACTCTGGCGGTAAAGCCTGAACAGCCCCTCGGCCATTTCGGCCGGCATCCGCTCTCCGGTCGTCCGTGCCACAGCATCGACATAAGCGGCGAACCGTTCTCTCAGGCTGAGCGCGGACAACGTGCGGAACAGCCGTCCGGTCCGCTCCAGCCCATCGTCTCCGCCAAGACTGCAAGCGGAGCCCTCCGGTATCGTCCTGTTGTTATGCTCATAAATATGGAGCAGCCCGCGCGTAAGCTCCTCCGGATGAACATCGCCAAAGCCCACTCCGGTAAATGAAATATTCATATTCGGTACAAACAGCGATTCAATAACAAGCTCATCATCAATGGCAAACCGCACAGGATGGCTGTCGATCAGCACAAGATCGGCTACGCGCACACCTTTTTCCACCAGACGCCGCGCTACCTCTACCGCAATCAGCCCGCCGAGGCAGTAACCGACGAGCTGCATCTCCCGATGCCCCGTATCTATCAACTGCGCAGCATAATCTTCGGCAATCTGTTCGATGAGCTCTGAGGGCTCATGCGCGCAAAATTGCTCCGTATCCGCAACTGTTATGCCGATAATCGGTCCAGCCTCCTGCGCCTTCATATGCTCAAGCAGGAAACGGAAGCAGTTCATTGTCCCAAGCCCGGCATGGAAAACAACGCGCAGCGGTCCGTCTTCCCCGCCTCCGTATGGCGTCAGCACCGCGTTGCTGCCCCGGCCCGTTCCGGCGGCAGTACTCGTCTCGGCTTGCCCGGAGTAACCCGCTTCACGGCTAGGCCCCGTCAGCGCATTACTCGGCAGCCACTCCGCCTCCAGGCTGCGCTCGCGGATAAACGCCACAAGTGCCACAATCGTCGGATGATTGAGCATTTGCCGAAGGAGCGTGTCAAACGGGATGGCCGCATGCCGGCCGCCCGCAGCCAAAGCATCGCGAAGCTTGCCTGCCACCTGGGCCATAATAAGCGAATCGGCCCCGAACGTATAGAAGCTTTGCGTTCTGCCAATGGCGGGCACGCCGAGCGCATCCGCCCAGAGTGCGGAAAGCTGTGCCTCCAGCTCATCTGCGCCCTGCACTTCGGCTTCCGCTACAACGTGCTCTGCGGCCGGCTTGGGCCGCCAGGCCGCCAGCTCGCGGCGGTCCACCTTGCCGTTCGCTGTAAGCGGGAGTGCATCGGCAATTTGTAAGTGGGACGGCAGCATTGCCGCCGGGAGCCGCTGAGCCAGAAAATCGTTCAGCTCCGCTGCCGTCACGGCAGCTCTGTGCTGCTTGAAGCGCCTCGCATACAAATGGAAGCCAAGCGCTTCAAGGCGATCTCCCTCCCCGGGCAGCACCAGCACCCCTTCGTCGCCGTACTCTCTCAGCAGGTGCAGCCACTCGCCGCGCTCCAGATAGGACGAATGCCCGCGTAGCTTGTCCCCCGGCTCCATCATCATAAAGGCCTGCGAGGCCAAAATCCAGGCGTGCTCACCAGTCGGCTCGGTGAAAATAAACCAGCCGCCGGGACAGATCAGCTCCGACACCCGGAGCATGCTGGCCGGAATATCCTTGGCGTTCTCCAGCACACCGGCCGCAAGCACAACATCGAAGCTGTTAGGAGCAAAACCTTGCCCGCGGCAGTCCTGGTCGATGTCTAGCAGACCGAAGCGCAGGCCCGCCCGGCTTCCGAAACGCGCTTTGGCGCCCGGGATAAAAAAGGATGAAACATCGGTGAACGTATACTCCGCCTCGACGCCATCAAGGGCGGCGAGCGCATGCTCCGTTGTCGCGCCCGTTCCGGCGCCGATCTCCAGCACCCGCAGCTTACGACCCGTATGTTTCCCGGCAATCCGCTTCAGCAAGCTGCTGATGCCGCGATTGAGATAGCCGGCCATCAGATGGTCAACATACAGGGAGCGGACAAAATCATCGCGCCCTTCCGGGAACAGCAGCTCAACCGGGTCCTGCGTACCAAGCAGCAGTTCCGGAAGCCGGTCCGCGCTGCTCCGCACATAAGCAACGAAGCCCGCCGAGCTCAGCTTGCCTGTCCAAGCCGCTTCCGCCTGCTGCCACTGCTCGGCCAGCCGGTCCGGCTCCGGCCCCCGCGGGCAGGTGTACTGCCGTTCGCCATGAACGGCGAGCAGCCCGGCGTCCGTCAGCCGCGCTGCCCAACGCCTCACAAGCCAATGATGCGCGGGAGCGATGCCGGCCCGCTGCAGCCACGCTTCCAGATCCGCCGGTTCCCCGCCGGCAAACAGGCCCAGCGTATGCAGCGCCCGCAGCATAGAGCCGTACACGGCTTGATCCAGCTTCTCCACCGCTGCCTCCAGCTCGGCTCGATCCGGGGCGGCGGAATCCGCCACGCTGGCGATGCCACTCGTCAGCTTGGCAAAGGATTCTTGATTTGCTTTTAAGTTCACCGCTTGCTCCCTTGCCGGCTCGACGACAGCGAGCAGCGCTTTGTCCTCTCCCGCTCCGTCAACAACGACGGCGGCCGCAGCCACAGCAGGATGCTTGAGCAACACGGCTTCGATCTCGCCAAGCTCGATCCGGTGTCCTCTGATTTTGACCTGATGGTCCTCGCGCCCAAGAAACTCCAACTCGCCGCCGGGCATGTAGCGCCCCAAATCGCCGGTGCGATAGAGGCGCTGCCCGTCCTCAGGATGGAAAATGAAGCGGCTTGCCGTTTTTTCACAATCACCCAAATACCCCTCGGCCAAGCCGCGACCGCCGATATACAGCTCACCTGGCGTCCATACCGGGCAGTCTCGCATTTGCTCGTCAAGCACCCGGAAGCTTTGATTCGCCAGCGGTTTGCCGTAGGGAATACTTTCCCATCCCGGCTGAAGCCCTTGGTACACATGGCAGTTCGACCAGATCGCCGCCTCTGTTGCACCTCCAAGAGCAACCGTCTGCACGGAAGGCAGACGCAGCAGCATATTATCCGGCAACGAAAGCGGAATCCAGTCGCCGGACAGCAGCGCCAAGCGCAGCTTTGGCAGCCGGATGCCCGGCTCGGACTGTAAATAGCCCATCATCATCTGCATCGGAGCCGGTGCGGAATTCCAAATCGTAACGTCGTGCCGCGCCATGCATTGCGCCCACTGCGACGGATCAGCCAAGCCGTCATCCGGCGGATACACGAGAGTTCCCCCAACGGACAACGGTCCAAACAGGTCGAAGACGGACAAGTCGAAGCCGAGCTGCGCCAGAGCAAGCACACGGTCGTTCTCGCCGATTGCAAAGCGGCGATTGATGTCCGTTATCGTGTTGGCGGCGGCGCGGTGGCTGACGACGACCCCCTTTGGTTCCCCGGTGGAACCTGATGTATAAATGACATAAGCAGGCAGATCAGGATCAAGGCATCTGTCCCCCTCACCAGACAGCGTCACTTCCGGATGCGGCGTCAACCGGTCAACCTCAATGGCGGATACGCCCTCCGGCCATCGCAAATTCATTTGCGAGTGCGTCAGAATGAAGCGGATGCCCGCCTGCTCCAGCATTGCCCGGCGGCGCAGCTCCGGCTGCTTCATATCCAGCGGCACATAGACGGCGCCTGCCAGCATCACACCGAGCACCGCCGCGGCCTGATGAATGCTTTTGTCCATCACGATCGCCACATGCTCTCCTGCAACGCATCCGGATGACTTCAACCGCCGCGCCGCCGCCGCCGCGCGTTCTGCCAGTTCCCGGTATGTTGCCGATTCCCCGCCGTCAATTACCGCAATGCGGCCAGGCGCCGTCCGGGCCTGCGCCAGCACCGCCTCATGCAGCTGCCGCTCCGGCAAAGGGTACTGCACGGTGTTCACTTGCCGCCGTTCCTCAAGCTGCCACTGCGGCAGTTCCACCGCTTCGGTGGCGTACAAGAGGTAATCGCCATGAGCGAGCCCTTGCAGCAGCTTGCTGAAGCTGTCAAACATATCGTCGATCATGCCATCCGGAAACACGCCCTCACGCACATCCCAATTGACCTGCAAGCCGTGGCGGTTGTCCATCGCTTGGCAATCAATGAACACCTGCGGTGTTTGGCTGATGCCATAGCCGCCGATTGTGCCTTCAAGCCGCCCTTCTTCACCGCTTTCAACCAAACCGATGGAGCTGGTAAACACGATCGGCATCAAAGCGGCTTCCCTGCCCCGCCGGCGGGCCATTTCCCGCATCACCTCGACCCCGGTGAACAAGCGATGGTCCAAATCCTCGAACAGCTGCTTTTGCAGCGCTTTCGCCTGTTCGACAAACGGCTTGCCTTCGCCCCATTCGACCGCTAGCAGATTTACCGACGTGAAATCACCGACAATGTGCCGGATTTTCGGATGCAACGGCAACCGGTTAAGCATTGTCAAATTGAGACAGAACGAACGGCTGCGGCTCCATCGCTTCAATACGGCCGCATAGGCGGTCATGACGACTGCAGTCGGCGTCAGCCCCTGTTTCTGCGCCTGCCGCTTGAGCATCGCCCACTCCTGCGCATCCAGCTTCAGAAGGCGGCGCCGGAAGCGGGCCTCTTTTTCATCTCCCTGCCGCTTAACCAGCGGCAAGTCGGGGGCAGTCGGGAGCTCACCCACACGCTCCAGCCAGTAAGCACGATCTCCCGCATAAGCCGGGGTATCGCACAAAGAACGCTCGGCGAGCACATAGTCGCGGAAGCTCAGCTCAAGTTCGGGCAAACTTCCCTCTGCCCCGCCCTCCGCTATCTTCGTTTCGCCAAGGGCTGTTGCGGCTCCGGGATGATGATCACCTTGCTTGTAAATCGCCTCAAACTCGGCCAGCAACAGCCAAATACTCATCCAATCGGCAATCAAAAAATCCATGGAAACATGCAATATCGCGCCATCCCCCGTGTTGGTCACAGCCAGGTCAAACAAGGGCCACTTGGCCGCATCGTAAATGCGATGGCCCATGTCCTGGCGAATGGAATCCAGCCGTTTCGCCGACAGGTCCTTATCCTTCCAAGCGCCAATATCGGTATAGGGCACCTTTAGCAGCGCCACACTTTCGCTAACGCGCTGCTGACCGTTTTCGTCTATGGTCGCCCTGAGCATGTCATGGCGGGATACCAGCTGGTTCCAGACCGCCTCTGTCCGTTTACCATCAAGCTGCGGGTAACACACCTCCAAATAGACATGGCAGGCTACGCCGCCATAGTCAAACAAATGCTGGCGGCCAAGCAGGTAGGCTGACTGCACATCAGTGAGCGGAAACGGTTCAAATCGCGCCGACTGATCCACAGCGATCGACGCCGGGCCTGCATGGGCAACCGCTGTTGCCAGCGTCTCTTCTTCTTCAACTGCCGAAGCCGCTGCGGCCTCGGCACGCAATACCTCAAGCAGTTCCGACTTATATTGTCTGAGCAGATTCTTGTGCATATCGGTCAATTGCCCTTTGGGCGCGCGAAAGCGCAGACCGCCCTGTTCCTCCCACACGGTAACCCCGTCCCGGCGTAGCTGTTCCAGCTGTTCTGCCGCCTGCAACGACAATGGTTGCGACATCATAACCCCTCCTCTTCCCCGTTTATCAGCTGTCAGATTCGAACCAGCTCTTGTCCAGCTGGCTTCAATACGGCACCATGCATCCGGCTGGCGTCCAGCAAATCGTCAAGACCGGAAAGTCCCACCTCCAGCACCTTCGTTTGCGGTGCGTCTTCGAACCGAAGCCATCTATCCCCAGCGGCAAGCAGCTTCATTGCCGGCAAATGTTCGGCGGCAACTCCCATTCGCACCCATCCGATGCCGGTGGCACCATTGGGATGCCGGATCATCTCCGGCCGTTGGGGCGGATCGTAGACCGACACAATAAAAGGAAGGCCAAGCGGTTCCGTCGTGAACAGACTGTACTTCACCTTGGTGCGGTCCGGACGCGTCCGGTTCCCATGAATCACCCGCGAAGTCGCAAGACCCGCCTCCCGCAACGATTGCCGGATGGCAGCCAACTGTTCCACACGTCCTACATTCTGCGGCTGCCCCTGTACGGCTGCCCGCTCATCCGGCTCCAGCGCCACATCACACCAGCCTTCCTTCGCTTTCGCCCAGTAGGTCCAGCGCCTGCCGGCAGCGCGTCCGAACAGCAGGCCAAGCGGCGGTATGAGAAACGTCAACGATTTGGGAACCTGAAACAATTCGATAAACGGCCCTTCCTCAAACCAGATCAAGGCATTGAGCGCCCGTTCCGGCGCACTGCCCCACTGGACGCTGAAGCCCAGCGCTTCATAATTCCGCACGACTTCAGCAATATCATTTACTCTGCACAAAATGTGGCTGCACTTCAGCATCGGTTCCCTTCCTCACTATAAATAGTTTTTGCCCCAGCGGCGCAAGCGCATGCCGCCCGCCAGGCAGCGATGTCACATGGAGGACTTGCGCTTTGCGGAACACCTCCAGCCACTGTTCAACAGACATGAAGGTCGTATCCGAATTTTTCCGGTCATCCTCCGGCCTTGTCATCATAAAAGCTTGTGAAATCAACATTTCCGTGTACTCCCGGGTAGGTTCGGTAATCAGCATCCAGCCGCCTGGAGCAAGGCAGCCCGTCAGTTCACGGACAACGGCGTCTGTATCGCGGGCATTGTTGAGCATGCCGGCGGCGATGACAACATCGGCGCCGGCAGCGGCCAGCCCTTGCGCGGTCAGGCTTTGGTCGATATCGGCAAGCTGATATTTCATCCACGGGCAATGCTTGTACCGCTCCCGGGCACCGGAGATGAAAAACCACGATATGTCGGTAAAGGTGTATTCGACCCGCAAGCCTTCGGCCACAGCAGGTTGGAGCACACGCACAACCTCGTCGGTCGTTGCGCCGGTGCCTGCGCCCAGCTCCAAAATCCGCAGCACAGACGCGGCGGCTGAACCGGCTGTAGCGCCCGCCTGCTTCCGCCTTTGCTCGGACAAGCCCAGCACCGCTCCCGCCACCGCCTTGTTCAGGTAGCGTGCCATGGCCGTATCGCGATAAAGGACTCCGGCAAGCTCCATCCGGCCTTCCGGGAACAGCAGGTGCGCCGCCTGCTGCTCATCCCGCAGCAGCTCGGGCAGCCGCTGCGCGTTGGCGATAAAATAATCTGTTATGCTGCGGGGGCCAAGCTTATTTTCCCACGCGGCTCCGGCCGCCTCCCAGCATGCATCAACCCGGGCCATTTCCGCCTTTTCGACACTGGCGTAGCTGTCTCCTCGCCGTTCCAAATACCCCCGGCTTGCCAACAGCCGTAACCAGCGCCCGACAAGATAGCGGTGGCGCGGCGCCGCTTGGACAGCGGTGCAAATATCTTCGTCCCGCCTAAACCCGCCTTCTGCCGGCAGCCCCCCAAGTGATTGCAGCGTATGCAGCATCGACAGCAGCGCTGCACGGTCCAACCGATCTACGCAATCGCTGACCTGCTGCGCGGTCAAATGGCGGATTTCCGCCTCTGCGTCTGCCGTGTACTCCAATATCCCGCTTACCGAAGCTTCGTCCTTAGACAAATCAGCCGATATTCCGGACTGGAGGGACGCCGCCCCTGCCGCTCCCGCACTGCCAGCCGCGCACTGCAGCGCCGCTTCTTTTAGTTTGCTCACAGGAAACGGCCGATGATCGTGCTGCGGCCGCAGTACCGGGTAGCCGAGCACCTGGGTCAGCTCCTGCCATTGACGGGCGCACAGCAATTCCAGTTGCGCCCTCGTATCCGAAGTATCCGCCCCAAGCCATTTGTCCCTTACCGCCAGCAAGTCCTGCCCGATCGCTTCAGCCCATTGTTTCAACAGAATATCGCTGTAGCAGTCCAAATCCGGCGTACCAAGTACCTCGGCGCTGCGTTCCGTCATGCGGGCCTCCGCCAGCAGCTCAGCCGGCAAATCGGGCACATCAGGCACATGAAGACGGGGGTGCCACAGAACGGGACCGTGGGTGTCCACCAGCGACAGCCGGCCACCGTTCGTGCCGATGGTTATACTGTGCAGCAAATGCAAGTGATTGTCCGAATCATCAGGGTCTACCTCGTTATGCGCCCGCAGTGTAATCGGAACGCCGCCGAGCAGACCGCTCACCAGTTGAAATGGCCCTTCGTCCTTGACAACGTGATTGATTTTCCAAGGACGGATCGAAGGCAATGCCTCCATCAACATATGCACCAGCGGGTAAGAAACCTGTGTTGCACAAGCAGCGTCAATATACAGCGGTTCTTGCAGGGCTAACAGCGCCCGGGCGCAAACTGCGAAGCGGCGCACTGCCGGCAGATGCGCGTATAAATCGCCGATCGCGTAATGCACGTTGCATTGCCGGGCTTTTTTCATACAGGCAGCCATATCCTTGTGATGTACCGGATGCTCTTGCAGGACGGAAATGCCTCTCTCCAGCAGCGCAAGCGCAAGCTCGCTGCCGCCCCCACCCATGACGCCGGAACGCAATACAACGCAGGCCAGATCAATTCCGCCGGGAAGCTGCGCGGCGTCGGTGTATAACGGTACACCGAAACGCGCCGCGCATTGCCGCGATCGCTCACTGCCCTTCGCCAGCAGGCCGACCAGTTCAAACTGCTCCGGCAGCGCTTTTACGGCTTCCAGATAAAACTGTCCGAACCGCGAGCCGCACACCAGTGTTCTGATTTTTCCTTTATGGCCGTTGCTGTTCATGCCTGCCTCCTTCCGGTTCGAATATAGAACAGGTAAACACCGCATTTTGCAGACGAAGCGCCTCGATCATTCTGCCCGGATTCACCCCTTGCGAGGCAAAAAAGCAGCCTGGCTCTGCGCCGCCGTCCTCCAGCACCAGTTGAGCGGTACTGGCCGCAACAATGCCGGAGAGCCGGTTCCAGTCACCGCTATACAGCAGTTGACTGGAAAGCTCCAGCTTTCGGCCGTCCTTCGTGCCCTTAGCCAGCAACTGATACTGCGCATAACTTCGGCCGGAACTTCCGCTTGCAGCATAATGCTCCGACAACATCCGGGCAGAGGTCATTTTTTGCTCTTCCGTCTTATACTGCTGCAGCGCTTTGATGGTCATGAACTTAGCTAGCATGGCCCGGTCCGGGTACGTATTGTAAAACCAGGCGGAACGCAGCCTATTGCGGCGGGCCATCTCCAGAAACTCAAGGTTCAGCACGGGATAGGCGTCGCGCTTGCCTGCGGGTAAGGGAAACGTGTACGTCTGCCGGAACGGCCCGCTGATTTTACTCGCCTCTCCATTTAGACAATAGGCCATCCCCATCCCGGTCCCCTCCTCAATGCTGCATACGATGTCATAAGCTGCACTGACTGAAAAATCACCGGCCCCCGCAAAAAACAGCTCCAACTGTTCCACTTCATTAAAATAGGTCTGCGAGACATACGCCGGCAGCACTTCTGACAGGCCGGGATAGATGCCGGCCGATACGATAAAGCTCAGCCGCTTGGCCTCCAGCTCCGGCAGATGCTCCATTAGCTGCCGGTAAAGCCGCTCATCCCCAGCGGCATCCACATAATGCGCCTTTTGCCGCAGTGCCGCAAGCGCCACTCGGTCTTGTATTCGCTTGGCCGGCCCTGCGCAATTGATAACGACATCACACTCGCCGCAGAAAGCCAGCAGCGCTTCATCGTCAAAGATATCCACCTTTATCAAATGGGCAGATTTCGCCAGTTCTCCGTACTGCCCGCGAAGCTTGTCCGTGTCTCTTCCGCCCAGCACCAGCCGGCAACCGGAGGCACCTAGCAGCAGTTCCGCCGCCCCCTGTCCTACTTTGCCGGAGGCCCCAAGCAAGCCGATTGTTCCGGTCATTGTCAATACCCCCTTCGCTTTAAATAAAGCCCTCTTCATACTCGTCCTCGCCGTCCTCCGCATTATGCTGCACTTCAAGCAGACCGGCGAGACTGCCGATTGTTGGCGCTTCAAACCATTGCTGCAGCGTCACCTCAATGGCAAAGCGCTCCTTCAGTATGTTGACGCATTGGATGGCACGCAGGGAATCGCCGCCCTGTTCGAAAAAACTGTCGGCCAGACCGGGCTTTCGGCAGCCAAGTACTTCTTCCCACACAGTGGCAATTTGTTGTTGCAATTCCGTTGCGGGCGCAGCGCCCGGGTGTACCTCCGGCCGTTCCGCCGCTTGGGCAAGGGCAGCTAGTGCCTTGCGGTCCACTTTGCCGTTTGCGGACAATGGCAGCTCATCCAGCAGCACATAAGCTGTTGGAACCATATAGTCCGGCAGCTGCCGCCGGAGTACTTCCGCCAGCCGCCCCGGCTCGAAGTACGCCGCCGTCCCGGGCGCCTGTGCCACAAACAGCTGCTGGCCGAATACCGCTGCGGCGCGAAGGACTTCAGGACAGCCGCCAATGATGTTAAAGCCAGCCGCCCTCAGCAGCTCCTGCCACCGCTCTCCCGCCAGCAGCGGAAGCTTGCTCTCCTTCCGCTCATCCGCAAAGCGGCTGAAGCCATCCTCGAAAAAGCCGGCCGTCGTCAGCAGCAGGCGGCTGCCCCTTGTAGCTTCTGTAAATAAAAGGAGGCCTCCGGGCGCCAGCAGTTGCCGCAAATACTCCAGCGTCACTTCTATATTTCTGGCGCGGTGCAGTGTATTGTCCGCAACGATGACATCGTACACATGCGGCCTGTAGCCTTGAGCCAGCGGCTTTTCGTTCATATCGAACCGTCCGTACTCCAGCGCGGCGGCATGCGTATGTTCTTCCCTTGCCCGTTCCGTGAAAAAGTCGGATTCATCCGCATAGCGGTAATGTCCGCGCCCCGCAGACAACAACGGTGCCAGGCCATCGGCAAAGCCACCCGATCGCGTTCCGATCTCCAGCACATGCAGCGGTCTGTCCAGCGGATGTGCCAGTACGATTGCGCGCATTAGCGCCTGTGACAAATCATTGTAGAACGGCCCGGCGATGTTAAACGGGCGAAGCGCATCCGGCGTCAGAAAAGCATCCTTCGCCAAAAACAGCTGCAGCGGTTCAATGCTGCCTTGCAGCAGCCCGGCAATGATTGCCTGTGATTGACGGAAAAGTTCTTGCAGCTGCCGGATTTTTTGACGCAGCTCGGGGGCGCTCTTCAGCACAGCGCTGAATTGTCCATCCCGCTGCTGCCCCATAAGCGGCTGAAGCGATGTATAGGCGGCGTTCGCCTCTTGCCGAAGCCAGCCCTCTTCCGCCAGCGCCTCCAGCCAGTGAGCCAAAAGCGTCTCATAGCGTGGTTGTACCTGCATCAGTTGCATCAGCTCATGCTGCGAATGGTGCTCCCCTTCGCGTTTGTACAGGCCGAAGGCGGTAAGAGCTGCGCGAATCGCGTACATGCCGGCATTGTCCAGCTCCTGCAAAAACGCGGCTGTCGCCTCTGCATCAACGGCTGCCATCAGCTTCATTGATTGCAGCTGTTCTGCCGCCGCAAGCTCCTGCCGGCAATACCGCGCCGCATCGGCATCGGCGAACTTCACTTCGAACAGATCTGATCGCTCGTCGTCTTGCGGAACGACAAAACCAATCAACTGCTTCTCGCCTTCTGCTTCACCGGTGACAAGGACGACTGCCTCCTTCACTCCTGCCATCTGTTTCATCGTTGCTTCGATTTCGCCAAGTTCGATGCGGTGTCCGCGGATTTTAACCTGGAAATCCTCACGCCCCAGAAATTCAAGGCCGCCGTCAGGCATATAACGGCCGTTGTCACCCGTATGATACAACCGCTCTCCGGTCCGGGGGTGGCGGATAAACCGCTCGTTCGTCTTCTCCTCGTCCCGCCAATAACCTTGGGCAAGTCCGATTCCGCCAATGAACAACCCGCCCGGCACCCACACGGGACAATCCTCCAGCAGCTCATTCAGCACGTAGTAGCGCTGATTCGCCATCGGATAACCGTAGGGAATGCTTTTCCAGTCGGGATCAACAGTTTCAACGGTAAACAGATTTGACCATATCGAAGCCTCAGTCGCCCCGCCGAGTCCGACCACCTTCGCGCCGGAACAGTGCTCCCGAATGCGGTCCGGCAGATCCAGCGGAATCCAGTCGCCGCTAAGCAGCACAAGCCGAAGCGCTTTCGGCAGCGTCTGCCCGGAAGTTCGGGCAGACGGCGCCCCGGCCGACCGTCCGCCAACATGCTCCAGCAGCATTTGCATAAAGGCTGGAACCGTATTCCACAGTGTCACCTGCGCCCGCTCCATCCAGGAAAGCCAGCAAGCCGGATCTCTTGTGCTGTCCGGTTCGGGAATGACGACAGTACCTCCCGCCGCAAGCGTTCCGAACAGGTCGTACACCGAAAGATCGAAGTTCAAATTGGATAATGCCAGCACACGGTCCTCCGGCCCCACTTCAAATCGCCGATTGATATCAAGCACCGTATTGACCGCTCCGCGATGGTCGATCATGACCCCTTTCGGCTTGCCCGTCGATCCTGACGTGTAAATGACGTAAGCCAGATGCTCCGGCTTGGCCGCAGATTCCGGTATAGCGTATTCCCCGTGTTCCTGCCCGCCGGGCATAATTTCGTCAACAACCAACCGCTCTACATCCTCTGGCCAGGCGAGCCGTCCATCGATTTGGGATTGCGTCAGCACAACGGCCACCCGGCCGTCCGCAAGCAGTTCCTGAAGCCGTGACTGAGGATGGGACAGATCAAGCGGCAAATACGCGGCCCCTGCCTTCAAAATGCCGAGCGCCGCCACCGCCTGCTCCCAGCCCTTCTCCATGACAATCGCCACAAGCGTATCCGGCAGAACGTTCCTACTGCGCAGCAGTACCGCCACCTCATTAGACAGATGGTTCAACTCGCCGTAGGTAAGCGTACGCTTCGCGCTAATAATCGCCTGTTGTCCGGGACGCAATGCAGCCTGTCGTGTGAACAGCCGGTCAAGTGTATCGGGCGATACGGACATTTCCGTCGCATTCGCTTTACGTCTTGGCCCAAGGCGCGGGACCTCAATGAGGCTGGGCCTAACCGCCTGCCATGTCCCCTCGTCTGCTGCCAATTTATGAAGCAACTGGCGATAGGCTCCAAACATATCCTCCAGCAGCCCCTCAGGAAAAAGCCCTTCCACTGCGTCCCAGATAAGCAGCAGTTGACCATCCTGCTCAACAACCTGATGATCGAGCCATACTTGGGGAGTCTGGGTAATGTTGTACACCAACTTGCCCAGCCATTTTTCGCCGGAGCCGTCCTCATTCCAGTCATCAACGCCAAGGGCGCTTGTGAAGACGATCGGCATGCTGCCGCCCGCATGGCTGCCGCTGCGCTTCGCCAACTCGCGCTGAACCTGAACCCCGCCTACGAGCGGATGGTCCAAATCTGCCCACAACTGCTGCTGGATGTTCCGTGCCCGGTCCATAAACGTGCGGCCGGACGCCTGATTGACGGCAAGCAGCGTAAGCGAGGTGAAATCGCCTACGATGTTGCCAACCTGCGGATGAAGCGGAAGCCGGTTGAACTGGGTTAAATTGATCGTGAAGGCCGGGTGTCTGCTCCATGCCGCAAGCGCCTCGGCATAAGCCGCCAGCAGCAAACCGGACGGCGACAAGCCCGCCTCTGCCGCCCGCTTGCGGAGCCGGACCCAGGTCTCGCCGTCCAGCCGGGCGTCAAGGCGGCAAAACCGCTGCTGCACGATAGACTCCGGACTCTGAGCCAACTGCAGTTCGGGAGCGGGCGGCAAAGCATCCAGACGGCCCAGCCAGTATTGCATATCCCTCTCATACTGCTTGCTGCTTTTGAGCTGTTCCAGCGCCAGCACATAATCGCGAAAGGTCAGCTCAAGCTCCGGCAAAAGCGCTGCGGGATTTCGATACAATCTCCCCCATTCGCTCAGCAGGTGAAACATGCTCCAACCGTCAAACAGCAAATTGTCAAAGCTGATATGCAGCCGCAACCGGTTGCCGGGCAGCAGCGAAGCTCGCACTTCGTACAGCGGCCAGCGGTCGGCGGCGAGCACCTGATGCGACATTTCCTCGCGGACGGCCATAAGCCGGGCTTTGGCTGCTTCCGGACTCAGTTCACGCCAATCGGCAGCTTGAATCCGGTAGGCGGGCGGCTCCTGCAATATTTGCTGCTGCTGCCCATCTGACAGCACAACCGCACGCATCATGCCATGCTGCTGGATCAGGCGCTGCCATGCCTGTTCAATTCGCCTGATATCAAGGTCATGGCCTTCGATTTCAAAATAGCAATGTGTTGAAACATTCCCCAGCGCATATACGCCTTCCCGCCCCAGCCAATAGGCCTGTTGAATGTCGGTCAGCGGGAACGGACGCTGTTCCTGCCCTGCGGAAGGCACAATCTGCGGCAGTTCGGCAGCACCAGCAGCACGCTGCCCTCCCTTATGAAGCAGCGTCTCAGTACACTCAGCAAGCCCGGCAATCGTCGGGGCTTCAAACAGGCTACCAAGCGGCACCTGGACCTTCAGCCGCTCGCGCACTTCAGCAATCAGCTTCGTCGCCAGCAGCGAATCACCGCCAAGCGTAAAGAAATTTTCATTGATTCCAATTTCCTCCTTTCTGAGAATACCGCACCAAATGTCGCCAAGTTTGCGCTCTACCGGCGTGCGCGGCAGCCCGTCGGCTTCCTTCGGCTTCATAGCCTGACACTCTGCAGGAGCGGGCAGCGCCTGCCGGTTCACCTTGCCGTTCGAAGTCAGCGGCAGCCGATC
Source organism: Paenibacillus sp. FSL M7-1046 (assembly GCF_038007405.1). NCBI lineage: Bacteria > Bacillati > Bacillota > Bacilli > Caryophanales > Paenibacillaceae > Paenibacillus > Paenibacillus sp. FSL M7-1046. The sequence goes on from NZ_JBBOXB010000001.1 coordinate 512,471, forward strand.
CAGCGGGATCAGTGCTGCTGGAACCATATACTCCGGCAGCCTGCTGCTCAAATAACCTGCCAGCAGTTCCGGATTAAAACGCCGGATACAGGACGGAGCCTGCGCGGCAATAACATGCATGCCGTAAACACTTTCCGGCTCCTCCGGCCCGGGAAACGACGCAGCCGCCGTATATTGATTCTCCAGCAGCAGCTCCCGCCACTTCTCCGCTCCGTGCAGAGGCTGTTGCGCAGTCAGCCGCTCATCAGTAAAGCGCGTAAAGCCATCCTCCAAAAAGGCGGTCGTGATTTGCTGCAGACGGCTGTTTTGGGTCATCTCAAGCGCCAGCAGCAGCCCGCCGGGGGCCAGCAGCAAACGGACATTGGCAAGAGCAGATTCGATATTGCGGGCACGGTGCAATGAATCCGTGGCAAGAACAATGTCATAGCTGTGCGCCATATAACCCTGTTCCAAGGGGGAGCGCTCGATATCGAGCAGCCCGTATTGGAGGCCGACGCCACGGCTTTCGAGCTTATTTTCCGCTGTCTGGAGAAAATAAGCGGAGGGATCAGTCATTGTATACGCGGTCTCATTTCCGTTCCACCGCTCAAGGCATGAGAGTATGGTATGCGTGAAGCTGCCGCTTCGCGCTCCGAGTTCGATAATGCGCAGCGGGCCTTGTCCGGCACGCTGCCGCAAAACGGCCTCGACCAGCTTCTGTGCAAGATCAAGGCGCATATCCGCGCCGGGCATCAGCCGCATCAGCCGATCCGGCGACAAGCCGTTATCCTCGGCAAAAAACAGCGTCAGCGGATCGGCATTCCCCTGCAGCAGTTCGGCGCTGCTGCGGCTGACCTCTAGTAAATACGGCAAAATTTTACCTACCGGATTGTCTGCGGCATGCAATTCGCTTTCGTTTTCCGGGAACTCCCTGCGCTTTGCTTGATCCGGCTTGCCCGGCTTCTGAGCCAGGTGCGGCCATTCCAGTTCTGTTGCTGTCGCCAGTTCTTGTTCTGTTGCGAGTTTACTTGACGCCGCTATTTCTGTTGATGTTGACAGTTCTGTAAATGCCGACAGTTCTGCCGATAGCCCGGCAACTGATGTCAGTTCATTCGCTTCCATCGGCTCTGCCGCTACCGCAACGGGCTGTACAAGCGCAATTTCGCCCGACTCCAGCCGGCTCAGGCAGCCGCTCGCCTCCAGTTCAATAAGCCAGCGCTCCATCATGGCGTGGTATCTCGGCACAATCCGGCCTTTCTGCAAGAGCGTCTCCAGCGTACACACCTCGTCAGGCCGAATGAAAACACCCGTCCTTTGCAGCGCCAACAGCATGTGCTGCGCGCTCAACCGCTCCATTTGCTCCCGGAAAAGCAGGAAATCACCCGCGGGAACCCCTGGCGCAGCGCTCCGATGAGCCCGCCCTTGGACCGCCTCCGTTGCATCGGCCCACAACGCTTCCGCCTGTTCGGCATCTACAGCTTGACTCTCCATCAGGACGGACTCGCCCTCCGTCTCCGGCACGATATAGCCGGTCAGGCGTTTTGTTCCCTGCTGCTCCGTTACCGTTACGACGGCGTCGCGTACACCGGGATGCTCCTTCAGCGCTGTTTCGATTTCGCCAAGCTCAATGCGGTGGCCGCGGATTTTGACCTGAAAATCCTTGCGGCCCAAAAATTCAATAATATGCTCCGGCCAGTACCGTCCCAAATCGCCTGTCCGAAACCAACGTGAGCCGTTCCATATGACAAAACGCTCTGCAGTCAGCTCCGGGTCGCCCCGATAACCAAGCGCAACACCGGCGCCGCCGATCCATAACTCGCCGGCCACCCATTCTGGACAATCTCTTCCCTTCCTGTCCACGATGCGGTAGAACTGCTTGGAGAGCGCATGCCCGTACGGAATGGACGTCCAATGCTTGGGCAGCGGCAAATCCACCCCGAAATAATTGGACCATATCGACGCTTCCGTCGCTCCTCCCATTGCGACAAGCCTGCTGTTCCCGGCAGATTGCCGCAGCCGCGGGGGCAAATCCAGACCGATCCAATCACCGGACAAGAGCGCAAGGCGCAGCAACGGAAGCGGTTGCCCCGCGCTATCCGCTGCTACAAGCAGCATGTCCAGCAGCACCGGCACCGAGTTCCAAATCGTTACTTCATGGCGCAGGCACTGCTCCAGCCAATAGTCTGCATCACGGTTTTTTTCCTCCGGCACAAGCACAAGCGTGCCGCCGGCACCGAGCAAACCGAATATATCGTAAACAGAAAGGTCAAAATCAAGTGCGGATACAGCCAGCATTTTATCGGACGGGCCCACGCTGTAGCGGCGATTAATGTCCGCAAGCGTATTCCATGCACCGGCATGGCTGATTTCAACCCCCTTGGGTTCTCCTGTGGAGCCCGAGGTGAAAATAATGTATGCGGGCTGCTGCACATCAGCCTCAAACGGCTCCACAAGCGGAGCGGTGGCTGCGGCATCTGCTATATCGAGCACGCCGCCCACGCCTTCCCAGCCCGATGCGGAATGTTCGGCCTGCGAGCTGGCAAGAATGAAGCGGACACCCGACTTCCGATGAATCGCTTTCCGCCTGGCGGGCGGCTGCTGAATGCCGATCGGCACGTAGCTGGCTCCGGCCGCCAAAATGCCAAGCACCGCCGCGATTTGATCGGCTCCGCGCGGCAGCGTAACGGCAACCGCATCCCCTTCCTGCACCCCCTGCTCAAGCAAAAAGGCCGCAATCCTCAAGGCATGCCCAGACAGCTCGCCATATGACCTCATCGCTCCTGAGCCGCTGTCGATCAGCGCCGGGTGCTCCGGCTGCGCAGCAGCCGCCCGGAAAAAGGGCGTATGCACGCAGTTCACCGGCCCGGCAAAACAATCTGAACTATCCACCGTCTCCGTGATACCTGCTTTGTCTGCCTGTTCCGTCTCCCATACCTCATCAACTGAAGCGCACCAATCATTAGAGAGGTCAGAGAGCCAGTCCATCAGACGGGTAAGCGCAGTAAACATGTCGTCAATCAGCCCCTCGGGGAACAATTCGTCGACCGCATCCCATGCGAGCAGCAAACCGCCGTCCATTTCATAGATTTGAAAATCAAGCCACACCTGGGGGGTCTGCGAAATCATATAGGCCAGCTCGCCAAGCGTATTCCGGCACTCCCCGCCGAGCAGCGGCGTTCCCAAATTACAAGCGAACACTACTGGAGCAAAATCCCGCTCTCCCGGGCGGTGATGCGCCAAATCCCTCTGCAGCTGAACGCCGGAATAGGCGGCATGCGCCACATCTTCATGGAAGCGGGCCTGAATATCCATCACGCGCTGAACAAAAGACTGCGGTGCTTCACAATCGACGGCAAGCAGCAGCAAATTGGTAAAATCGGCCACCGCCTCCTCAATTCCCGGCTCATCGCTTTGCCGGTCAAAGAGCGGAATATTGATGAGAAACCGGGAGTGGGTACTCCAGCGGTCCAGCACTTCCGCGTAGGCAGTCAGCAGCACCATGGCCGGCGTTACTCCGTTTGCTGCCGCCCGTTGTTGCAGCAATTTCCATTTGTCCGCCTCCACCATTAACGTGCGTCTTGCAAAAACAGGCTGTTTTACTGCCTCCGGCCTCACTTTTAACGGCAGGCCCGGCGCTGCCGGCAGCGTCGAAATCCGCTGCTGCCAATACGCCGCCGCTCTTTCCTTCTCTGCAGCGCGGCACTCTGCCTCCCGCTTGAGATAGGCGGCAAAGCTCCAGTGCTCCGGTGCAGCCGGTTCACTTCCCCGCGCATACGCTGCGGCCAAATCACGCAGCAAAATATGCAGGCTCTGCACATCCGCCGCGAGCAGATCGACATCCATATGGATGCGGGTATAGCCTTCCGGCAGCAAGCTCAGCGACAGCCCAGACATCTGTCCCTTCTCCACATCAAGCAGGCGGTGCGACAACCGTTTCCGTATGGCTGACAGTTCCCGTTCCAGCTCCTCCGCCGGGCATGACTGCAAATCATACACTTCCAGCGCATCTGCATAAGGCTGGTCCATCAGTTCCTGCCGCCCGTCCGGCAAATACCTCGTGCGAAGACTGCCGTGATGCATCTGAACTTGCTGCCAGGCCCGCTGCAGCCTCCCGGCAGCCACGCCACTGCCGTTCAGTTCCAGATACGCGTGGCAGCCCACGCCGCCGAGCGGCTGATCGTCGCGGCGGCCGATCCAGTACGCGTGCTGCACATCGGTCAGCAAAAATGGCTCATTTGACGGAAGCCGGGCTGTCGTCTCCTGGCACAACGATTCGCTTTGCTCTGCAGCGGCCGTTCGCATGTCCCTCCCCAACAGCTTCCACCAGTCGCAAAGCCGGGGAGAAGCTATCAGTTCGGCGAAAGTAACAGAACTGCCCAAACGCCGCCAACTGCTGACCATTCGCATCATTTGTAATGAATCCAGACCCAGTTCGATCAGATTTTGTTCATCGTCGAAATCGGAGAATGCCGGTAGTAGACTTTGAATCTGCCGGCGTACCTCCTCATAACGCAAGGAAGCATTGACTGCCTTAGCGGCAGCCGGTTGCAGCTTCTCATTCATGATGTCATTTCCCCCTTTCTTTGCAGAAAAAGTAAATTTATTGACGTGCGTCTTCCTCGCGATCGTCTGAAGCAGCTATCAGCTGCGCCGAGAAGCTGCTCAACTTCTCCCTCGTCTCCTCCAGTTCCCGGGACGGTGAAGACATACTCACAATACCTGCACCAGCCTGGAGCCAAGCTGCACCATTTTGCTGAAAAATCGTCCGCAGCACCAGAGCCGCATCAAGGGCGCCGCTGCTGTCGACCGTCATGACCGAACCGCTGTAGAGGTTCCGGGGCTGCCCTTCGATTTTGCCTATGGCTTCGATTGATTCCCGCTTCGGAATGCCGGATGCGGTCACCGCCGGAAACAGCGCTTGCAGCGCGTGCCATGCCCCGCATTCCTGCTTCAGCTTGCCTCTCAGGCGTGAAGCCAGATGCTGCACCGTCCCCCGGTTGGCCACGGACATAAAGTCATTGACGACGATCGTGTCACTCTCGCATACCTGCTGCAGCTCCTCAAATGCCAGTTTGACGGATACTGCATGCTCGGCAATCTCTTTCGGATCGTTCAGCAGTTCGGCTTTCAGCCTGCCTTCCTCACTGCTGCTTGCCCCGGCAGAGCGCGTACCGGCCAATGGAAACGTACTAGCCCATCCATGGGCATCCACCTCGACGATAGTTTCCGGGCTGAACCCGGCTGCCTGCAAGCCTTCCAGATTCAGCAAATACGATCTCGCCGGACAATTGACCCGCCGCCCTGCCACGTAGCTCGCAACCATGTCAAGCTCCCGGTCGAGTGGAATTTTCCGGGACAAAATTACCTTCCGGTAGCGGTGCTGCCGAATATCCCCCACCGCCTGCCCCACCCGGTTCATGTAAGCTTCGGCATCGTAAACGCCGACTTCAGGAAATACCGCTCTGGCTTGCTCCAGCCTGCCCGAAAGCCGCTGTGCCGAATCGCCGACCAGCAACCGCTTCACCAGCCGCTTCAGCGTCTCCAGCCGTTCCGGGGTAAGCGCCCGGAGCAAAATTTCACCTTCCCGGAAACGCACCTCGGCTTCGGGTATAAACAGCTTCAACAGGCAGGGGTTCTCATCAAGTATAGGCAGCTGCTGATAATGGCGGGCCAGCCCGAAGTTCGCAATGCCGTAAGCCCGCCAGTCGGCAAGCCTCACCTGGGACAAAGCCTGCTGCACTCCTCCGCTCAAGTCAATATTCGGCCATTTCCGTGTATGGGGACCGGATTGCAGAACAATATATTCACTGTCCACAGTCAACAAGACATGAATTCCCAGTCCGAGCGACAGCTCGGCTCCGTTTTCATAAAGTACATAGTTGTCAAACAGGCCAAAATCGATAAGCTGCGCTGCCGCAAAATGGACGTCTCCGGCAAAGACCAGCTTCCATTCCAAATAACATGTCTCGGCACACCATGCTGCCACGCTTTCCAGCGCACCGCTGTGCGCTGCGGCGCTCTCTACTGCCGCACTCTCCGGCACGCCGTTTTGCGCTGCCGTCTGACCGGCCGCAGCGACGCCAGAGCACCTTCCCTCCTCCGCGGCAAAATGAGATTCGGCGGCTATGAGCTTCAATTTTGTTTTGTCGATTTTTCCGACGCTTGTCAGCGGCCAATAGGAAACGCATAACAACTGGTCCGGCATTTTATACCGGGACACGCCTTTTTCACGGAGGAAACGGTGCAATTCAACCAGACCGGGCTCCTCCGCTACGGCAATAATGCATACACAGCTTCGTTCACCCAGCCGTTCGTCAGGCAGGCCGATCAGAACAGCATCCTTGACACCCGGATGCTCGCTCAAATAGGCTTCTATTTCGACCGGATCGATTTTTTCGCCCGCGCGGTTAATCTGCTCCTTCATCCGTCCGCCAAGCTGTATATCACCTTCCGGCGTCAGTCTTGCGCGGTCACCGGAGCAGTAATAGCCGTCTGCTGTAAAGGATTTTCGGTTTTGCTCAGGCGCCTTGTAGTAGCCGGCAATTGTATACGGGCCCCGTACCATCAGTTCACCGAACTGCCCCGGGGCAGCGTCACGGCCGCACTCGTCGACGATTTTAATTTCGTCTTGCTCCGACAAAGGCTTGCCCTGGCAACTCATAATCATTTCATCGGCGTCATCCAGAGAGGTGCAGCAAATCAGCCCTTCCGCCATACCGAAAACCTGCTGCAGCTTGCAGCCGAACTCCGGCATAATCCGCCGCACAAGTGCCTCCTCCAGCATTGCGCCGCCGACTTGGAGCACCTCCAGGCTGGAGAGGTCGCTCGACCTGTCCCATTCCAACTCCTCAAGCCACAGCTTTACCAAGGCCGGCACAAGCGCAGTTATAGTGACGCGCTCGCGGGCAATCAGCGGAAATGCCTCGTCACAGCTTGTCGTCGCACACATGACCACCTTGCCACCGGCGGCAAGGGTCCCGAGCATGCCGGGACAGCATAACGGGAAATTGTGGGCGATCGGCAGCACAGCCAAGTACACACTCTGCTCCTTAAGCCCGGCACGCCTTGCCGCAGCCTCAGCGTTGAAAGCATAGTCCGCATGCGTGCGCGGAATAAGCTTCGGCGTGCCGGTTGTCCCGCCGGACAGCAGCAGCAGTGCAGTATCCGCAGGCGCAGGCCCATTCAGCGGCACTGGCGGTTTGCCTGCATCGGCAAGGCAAATACCAGCCGCATTTTCCCCGTCAATGATCAGATTTTTGACACAAGGATGGCAATTCAATAGCCGCCGGGCCATTTTTGTATACTCAAATCCCATAAAGGTATCCGGAATAATGTAAGCAACCGGCTGAGCAAGGCGAAAAATCCCGTCCAACTCAGCTTCCCTGTGGGCGGGCAAGGCAAGTACGGGCAGCGCTCCGATTCGGAACAAGGCAAAGCAGGCAGCCGCAAAAGCTGCACAATTAGGGAGCTGCACAACTACGTTGTCCCCTCTCTCGATGCCCAAATGAACAAAACCAGCCGCCAGTTCATCCGCCCGGCGATCCAACTCTCTGTAGGAGATTCTCTTGCCTCCCTCTACGATTGCGGTGTTGTCGCCATACCGGTCGGCCCATTCTCTCAAATGCTGTCCCAGCGTCAATTGCCGGTGAATACCGATCCGCTCATCTCGATCGAGGTTACTGTCATGCCCCATTTTGCTATTCAGCATATCAACCCTCCTCGTTATTCAACCTGTTCTTAGTGCACTGCGATACCTTCATCCGCCAAATACTTCTCCCGCTTACGGAGCGCAGTGAACGCTTTCTTGACCAGAACAACCGTCCACAGCACAATTAGCGCATCGATTGCAAGAGAACCGTAATATACGCCGGCCACGCCCATTACCCGAGGCAAAAGCAGCATCACCGGCACATAAAAGACAAGCTGTCTCGCCATGCCGATCAGGGCGGCGGGCTTCCCCCGGTCAATCGACGGGAAAAACGTCATCGCCATAAAAATCGCAGACAGCAGCGGTAGAATCGCCATATACAGCCGGAAATAGAGCAGCTGATCCGCCGCAAACGGCTGATTTGGCATCATTAAGCCCATGACAAATTGCGGTACAGCCATTGACACGATCCAGAAAGGCAGCGTCAGCAGTAGGGAGGCAATGGTAAAGATTTTATAGGCTCCGATCACCCGCTCTTGCTGCCCGGCTCCATAGTTGATGCCAATGACAGGCTGCAGGGCCCGCATGAGGCCAAAAATCGGTGTCAGCAAAAAAGTGAAGACACGATAAACAACGCCGTAAAAAGCGATATCCTGTACGGTACCGTAGCGGGCCAGCGCGTTGAAGACGACGATTCCCTGCACAAGGCTCATGACGACCATAATCAGGGAAGACAGGCCGAGGCCCAAAATTGATTTAATAATGGTGGTATCCCAATAAAAGGCGGAAGCTCTTGTCTTAAACGAAGAGAACCCCCGGCCGAAATAAAGCCAGCCCAGCAGAGCATAGACGAACATCCCTCCATTTGTAGCCCAAGCCGCACCTTCAATACCCAGATCCAGCAGGACGACCAGTACGTAATTAAAAAGCACATCGGCAGCAAGCCCGATACCCATCACCAGCGCGGCGGCTTTCATTTTGCCTTCGGCTCTGACAATCATGTTCGTAGCCAACCCGTAAATCCAGAACAAGGCGCCAAGGACAGTAATGCTGAAATAACGTTCACCCAGCAGCAGCGCCTCTCCTTCTCCTCCCATTAATTGAATCAGCCTGCCAGAAAACAGCAGTCCGCCAATCATGTACACAGCGGTAAAAACAAGCGAAAGGCTGTTCACATGACCCAACAGTCTTTCCTGCTTCGCTTGGTCCTTGCTGCCGATGGCAATGCTTAGCACGGCTCCTGCCCCTACGCCGATCAGCGAGCCGATGCCGGTGCTGATCTGAGTGAGCGGATAGGCGACCGATACGCCGGCAAGTGCCGTCTCCCCGATATAGCGGCCAACGAATACAGCAGCGATGACCGCATTAAGCCCGTACAGCACCATCGCAATTATTGCCGGCCAGGACAGGCGCACCATCACCTTCCACAAATCTCCGTTTAGAATAAATTGCTGCTCCACTCTCTCGACATTGCTCCCCTTACTCACAGTCTCGCCTCCTTTACGGCGGCTATTTTCCAGCCGCTGGTTCTACTTTGAATCTCCCAAAGCTTGGCGTAAAGGCCGCAGGTCTGAAGCAGTTCCTCATGCCGCCCTTGACTGACCACCCTACCTTTGTCCAGCACGATAATGTTGTCCGAACGGACAACCGTCTTCAGCCGATGGGCAATCATGACGACAGTGCGGCCCTTGACCAGACGGCCGATAGCCCGCTGCATGTCGGCTTCATTCTCCGGATCGAGTGAGGAGGTCGCCTCATCGAGCAAAATAACCGGCGCATTCTTTAAAATTGCCCGGGCAATGGAGATACGCTGCTTCTCGCCGCCCGACAATGTAGAGCCCCCCTCTCCTACGATCGTGTCGTAACCGAGCGGCAGCTTCATAATGAAATTGTGACAGCAGGCTTCCCGCGCCGCGGCTTCGATTTCCTCCTGTGAGGCGTCCTCCCGGCCATAGCGGATATTGTTGCGAATCGTATCCTGAAACAGGTAGACATCCTGAAACACCATGGAAATCTTTTTCATCAGCTGCTCAGGCTCCACTTTACTGTGGTCCATGCCGCCAAACTCTACCCTGCCGCTTTGCGGATCGTAAAAACGTGCAATTAGACGCAGCATCGTGCTTTTCCCGCTACCAGACGGGCCGACGATCGCAGTCAGCGTTCCCTCCCGCATTTCTGCCGACACATCCTGCAGGACAGGTTGCCGGCCATAGCCGAAGGTGACATGCTCAAAACGGATATGATGGCCCGCTCCCGTCTCCTGTCCTCCGCCCATAACGGGTTGCTCCAGCAGGCTTACAATCCGCTCTCCCGCCATGGCATCGTATTTGAAGGCCGGCAGACGCATAATCGCAACCGACAGCGGATCAAAAACACGGGTGCCGACAAGCAAAAACATCGCGAAGGGCGGCACTGTCATATCTCCACCTACAATGTGATACACTCCGACCATTGTGATGAGCGACAGGCCGGTCTCCAGAAAGGCGATCGCAACGAGGAAAAATGGCCCCAGTGCACCTTCCAGCTTTATGCTCTCCCGCATATAGTGGTGGAACGCCCGCTCCAGCCTTTTGAAATTGACGCCGCGCAAATTGTACGCTTTAATCACCTTCATACCGAGCAAATATTCATGCAGACGATTCGACTGCATGATCCGCGCATCGGAATGGCTTTGCCCCAGCTTGCGCTCCAGGCGGGCCACGCCCCATAAGATGAGCAGCGTGACGGGAAAGCCCGCCAGCATCGCGGCCGTCAAGCGCCAGTCGATAAACACCAGTCCGACAAACGCCATCAGCGGAATGACGATGCCGCTAACGAGCTGCGGAAGCACATGAGTCGCCGCATTTTCGGTCTGGGTAAAATCGTTCATCATCGTATGGCCGAGCTCACCGGAGTCCTTCTTGAGCAGAAAGCCAAGCGGCAGCTTGCGGATATGCTCGGCCAGCTCAGTTCGGCCGTCTGCCGATGCCTCATAGGCCCCGCGAAAGACTGCCCGGTATGCTTGCCGTTCAGCGGCAAACACAAGTCCCAGGAGCAACAGCATCCCTCCCCAGGCAAGCCATAGCCCCTGCATAGGTAGTGCGGTGTTCCCGTCCGCAAAGCTCTCGTAGATCATTCTGACCGCCAGCGTCATGCAGCCGAAGGGAAACAGATTGGCCAGGTTGGCGAGTACGGTCCAGATAATCGGCTTGAGCATTTTCCCCGGATTGCCTGCCGTAATGGCATGCAGCCGCTTCATCATCGCGCCCGTACCTCCTCTCTATGCTGTGGTTGATCGATTTCCCAGCCAACAGCCATGGTATAGGCATCCCACATGTTGCGATACAGGCCTCCGCGGCCAAGCAGTTCAGCATGCGTACCGGTATCGCTGATTTCGCCGTCCTTCAACACGATAATCCGGTTCGCCTCACAAATGGTCATCAAACGATGGGCGATGATGAGTACCGTCTTCCCGGCAATGAGCTGCTGAAGAGCAAGCTGCATCTGATATTCATTTTCCGGGTCGGCATAAGCCGTCGCTTCGTCCAGTACAAGAATAGGCGCATTTTTCAAAATCGCCCGCGCCACCGACACCCGCTGCTCCTCCCCGCCGGACAGATACACCCCGCCTTCGCCGATCAGCGTATCATACCCTTGTGGCAGATCCTCGATAAAGCTGTGACACTGGGCCGCCCGTGCCGCAGCCTTCACCTCCTCCGCCGTCGCCGACGGACACCCGACCAGAATGTTGTTGTACAGCGTATCCGAGAACAGGAAGGTATCCTGAAACACGAACGACATCTTGTCCATCAATTTCTCCGTTGGGATAGACCGCACATCCACCCCGCCGAGAGAGATGCTACCCTGCTGGACATCCCAGAAACGCGGGATGAGCTGGGCCACGGTCGATTTACCGGAGCCGGACGGACCGACAAGAGCTGTGATTTCTCCCTGATGGGCCGTAAAGCTAAGCCCTCTCAGCACATTCACTCCGCCTCCACCACCATACGAAAAAGTAACGTCACGAAACTGCACATCATAGGAAGCCGGAGTCTGCGGCGCATCCGGCTCAGCCACAGCCTGTTCCGCCAAAATACCGTCAATGCGTCTGACCCCTTCGGCAATGACGTTCATCGTCGAAGCCATATTGTTCAGCTTGAAAATCGGGGTGGAAATCCCCGGCGCCATCACAAGAAACAGCATCAGCGTGGCTGCAAATGCAACGCTGTCCGGCTGCCCATCAATAAGAAACAAGCCGACCGGCAATATAAAGGTGGCCAGCGACAGCACGATGACCTTGAACGAGACGTAGCCGTTTTGAAACTGGTCGGTATACTCAAGACTGAAATCACGGTAGCGAACGATATCCTCATGAAACTTCTGGAAGGAGCGCACCGTCTGCCCGAAAATTTTGATCGACGGCATCCCCTTCACATACTGGATCGAGGAAGCATTGATATTTTCCAGCGCGTCAAAATACTCCTTGAGCCCCCGTTTCGCATTCTCTCCCGCCATCATGGAATATTGCGCCGCAAAGCCGATGATCATCGGGATCGTACAGGCCAGAGCGAACCAGACGTTCAGGGAAAACATGACGATGATCATCGCCGCAATCATTACGGCGGTGCTGATCAGATCAGGCAGCTGATGGGCGATGAACAGTTCGATTTTTTCGACATCCTGCTCGATGTTTTTTTTGATTTTGCCGCTTGCATTTTTGTTGAAATAGCCAAGCGGGAGGCGGCCGATATGCTCGGACAGCTTCACCCGGATGCCATATAAAATGCGGAAGGCGGCGATGTGCGACAGCATGCCGCCGACATACATAAAGAAGTAGCCGAGCAGCATGCCGCTTCCTCCGTAAATCGCCCAGCGTATCATAAACGGCCCGTTTACGGCCGAAATGTCCGCCGCATGGCGCAGCAGCTCGCTCATCACCATGTAGACCGATACGTACGGCACCAGCATCATCATGACGCTGACCGCTGATAAAATCCCCGACCAAGCGAGCAGCGATTTTTTCTCACCAGCCAGCTCCAATAACCTGGGTATCCCCTGCTTTGCCCGTTTGCTCAACGCGACCCTCCCCCTTTCTGTTTAATTCCAGCACATAATCACAGGCCAGCCGGGTTAGAAGCGGGTCATGGGTAATCAGAATGACCGTTTTGTCCGACCAGGCCAGTTTTCTGACCCAGGAGACCACATGAAGCACGCTGTCGCCGTCAAGTCCGCTGGTCGGCTCATCCAGAATAATCAGCTCCGCATCCGAGCAGTAGGCCGCCGCCATCGTTACCCGCTGCTTCTCACCGCCGGACAGGGAGGCCGGATGCCGATCGCGTAATGCGCTTAAGCCAAACGCCTCCATTGCCGCGTACGCCTTACGGCGCAGCGTCTCATCGAGCCGTCGGCCCAGCACCAGCTCATTGCCTACACTGTCGGCATAAAGCTGGTAATCGGCGTCCTGCATGACCAGATAGCTCATCGCACGCCGCCGGCCAGCCGACAATACGGCGCCGTTCTGGGCAATCTTTCCGCTGCGCTGGTGCAACAGGCCGCTCAATATTTTGCCCAGCGTCGTCTTGCCCGCCCCGTTCTCTCCCGTCAATGCGGTTACACTGCCTTTCGGAAGCACAAGATCAATGCCGGCGAGTCCTTCGTCACTGCGATTGTGGCGAAACGAGAGACTGTGCCCCGTCAGGACGGGGGCTGAAGGGGTATCCTGCAACGCCTTGCCTGCAATGTAGGTTTTCACCATATCGGGATGGCGCAGGCCATAAGGCTGCACCTCTTCGTAAGAAAGTGCTGCAAACTGCTGCTTCGTCCATGTTTGCGAAATCCTCCCCTGCTCCATACAGACAAAGGAATCAGCGATTGGCAGCAAGGTGTGCAGCCGATGCTCGCTGATGACGATCGTCGTCCCTTCCCGCTTGAGCGTATCAAGCAGCTCGACAATCGCTATTGTCGCTTGCTCATCCAGATTGGCGGTCGGCTCATCCAAAATAAGCAGAGGCGGAGAAAGCACCGAAGCGGCGGCGATCGCCACCCTCTGCTTCTGTCCGCTGGACAGCCGGGCCAGCTTTCGCTCCAGCAAATGCGCAATGCCGAGCAGCTCAGCTTGCCGTTCAATGCGCTCTAGAATCATCTCCGGCGGCAAACCCAGATTCTCTGCGGAAAAAGCGAGTTCATCCCGGACGTTGTCCATAAAAAACTGGCTGCGCGGGTCCTGAAAGACAACGCCCAGCTTTCGCGTTCGCTCCTCTGGCGGCATCACAGCCGGATTGCTCCCGTCCACAAGCACCTCTCCCATTAATTTGCCCGGATAACAGCTCGGAGCAAGCCCGTTCATCAGCCGCAAAACCGTGCTTTTGCCGCAGCCTGAGCGCCCGCAAAGCACAACACATTGCCCGGAAGAGACTGACAGGGAAATATTCTTTACACCCGACTCCGTCTCAGACTCGCCATCATCCTGACCGTACAGAAACGTTACATTGTTCAGCGTAATCATAGAATACTCCCCCCTGCGGCAACCGTCAGCGCGCCCAGCAGGGCGTAAAGCCCAATCGCCGCAGCATCCATTCCCCGCAGCTTGGCCCGGTGAGTGGTCGAACGATTGTTGACGCATTCGATTCCCCGCAGCTCAGCCGAGGAAGCCAGCTCGGACGACAGCTTCAGACATCTCACCATCAATGGCACAAAATAGCACTCATAGATGACAAGTGGCTGCCTCAAGGCGCTGTGCCAGTGCGGAAAAATACCTCTGGCCCTGATGCCGTCCCGGATTGCGAAAATTTCCATAAGCAGTACGGGGAAGAACCGGATCAGAATGCACAGCATTACCGTAATCGGCTTGGGGCACTTAGCCCGCTCCAGTGCATACATAATACGGCTGGGAGACGTATGTACCAGTACCGCACCAATCATCGCAACCGGAATCATGCGTGAGAAGGTATAAAAAATCAGGCCAAAGCCGGCAGACCGGCCTGCCAGAACGTCTAGCAATACCAATATCGCCAGGTACGCCAGTACAAAATAAACCGCCTTCCTCAGAATGCCGTGACCGAGCATGTAAAATGCACTGAGGCCAACCAAAGCGTGCAGCTGCCAGGGATCGCTCGTCAGTACTAGGAACAGGGTAGCTGCAAATAAAATAATTACATGCGTTCGCGGATCGAGCTGCATTAGACTAATCTCGCCTTTTTAACATGTTTACGGAGCAGCGCATGGCCTAGCAGGCACCCTCCCACAGCCCCGGCGATTGTAATCGCGGACATAATCAGAACCATATAGGGGGTCTCATAGTAATAAAGCATGTCGGCCAGTGCTTCCGGCGAATAGCTTTTCTCAAGTCCGGCTACATACTGCTTCCTGAAAAAGATCAAAGGCACTACGCCGCACATCATGTAGCCCACATAAAACAGGCTGTAGGCGACGGCATTACGCACCGGTTGTCTGTACCCGGCACCTCCCCGGATAATCAGTTCACACAGCAAGCCCGTTATCGCAAAGACAAGCAAATAATAGACTTGGCCAAACGCTACGAAGAATAGTCCGGTTAGCAAGGCACTGAAAAATAGAACTCCCCTTTTGTTGATTTTGCTGGCCATAACCATGTAGATCGGACCGTTGATCAGCGCAATTACGCCGGCACCGATCAAATAATTGATTGGATAGGCAAACATTCCGTTGACTGTAATCACGATCAGCATAACTACATTGAAAATGGCCAGAGTGATAAAGTCCCTCATTTTCCAATTGTTTCTTGCAACATTCCCTTGAGCCTGCAACCCTGTTTGCATAACAATTCCCCCTGAATAGTTGTATAAAATTAGCAAATCCAATATAATCGTAATGATTACGATTATATTCCTTCGTTGATAACCGTAATCATTTCCATTATGATAGTTTTAATGATTATGATTATCATTATCAATTGTATACCAGCCTGCTTTTTACTTTAATTTCTTCTAAGATGCTTGGTCAATAGAATTGGTTCAATCTCGTCTTTTCCAGATATGTTTTCGTCCGATCCTATTAAAAAAGGGGTATCGTACAATGAAGGATATAATTACAGAAGTTTATCTGCCCTGCTTGGCGGAGACTGGCTTCTGCTTCGATGAAAGATGCAGGCATGGCTGTAAAGCGGGGATTTGCTACACACTTGCCCCTGAAAAGGGGAACGGTTACTTTTGGGCGTATTGCCATCATAATTTGTTTTCTGTATTTGTTCAGGATTTTGTATTTTTTGAAGACCTGCACTTGAAATACCTGCAGCCCGAATATATTTGCCTCAGTTGCTATGATTCGATTTCCGGCGAAGAGCTGGAGCCGGGTGGTCAGCTAACATGCAATCATGTTAAGGGGCATATGAGCAGCGGCAAGCTCTATCAAGCGGTCTATCGCAAAAACGTTCCCATCCGTTCGGTAGGAATCGTCATCATCCCCGAGTATTATGAAAATTACATAAATGCAAAATATCCGGGGGAGTACAGAGATTTGCGTACCGCGTTTACCGGGGTGGACGGCATGACCGATTTTCCCGAACTCGCCGTTCTTTTTCGCCAGCTTCGAAACTACCGGGGCTCAGGCATATCGGCCAAGCTGTATTATGAAGGTAAGGTCGCTGAGGCCCTGGCGCTCGTTGTTGAACAAACCCTGCAGGCGAAAGCTGAGCATTCAGCATCAAGCTTATCCAGTCAGGATTTAACCAATTTATCGGCAGTTATGTCTTATATCAACGGAAACTACGCAGCTGATATTCACTTGAATCAACTGGCGAGAATCGCCTGCATGGGCACGACCAAGTTGAAGACTGCATTTAAGCAGGCCAATCATTGCACAATTACGGAGTATATTCAGAAAACGAGAATGAATCATGCCGAAAACCTGCTGACAAATACAGAATATAAAATCAGTCAAATTGCCCAAATGGTCAGCTACAAAAATGCCAGCCGTTTTTGCGAGCTGTTTCGTAAAAGCACAGGGCTGACTCCAAAAGATTACCGCAGAAAAACCCGATCCTACGCTCTGCTGAATATGAATGGAGGAATATAATTATGGCTTCTGTCAAAAAAACGGCATTTCCATGGCTTCTATCCGAACCCGATCATCAAGATACCCTGCGTATATTCTGTTTGCCGTATGCGGGCGGAGGCGCGTCGATGTACCGTGGCTGGGAGCAGGAACTGCCCGCACGGGCAGGCATGTATCCGATTCAACTTCCCGGACGGGAACAGCGGATGGCTGAAATACCCTATACTGAAATGGCCGCACTTACTCAAGCAATTGCTGAAGCGATTGCTCCTTATCTGCAAACTCCATTTATATTGTTCGGGCACAGCCTGGGCGCCCGGATCTCATTTGAGCTTGCCTGCCTGCTACGGCGCAATCCGGGCCTTCAGCCTTGCTGCCTTATTGTTTCAGGCAGCCGCGCTCCGCACCTCCCTGAACCAAGGCCTCTCCACAAGCTGCCGGATGAAGCGTTTGTGCAGGAGCTGCGCCGCTTTTCCGGTACGCCGGAGACACTGCTCCAAAACAAGGAGCTCATGGACCTGTTTCTACCGACCTTGCGTGCGGACTTCACGCTGGACGAGACATACAACTATTCGGAAGAAGCCAAGCTGGACTGTCCCATTTTGGCATTTGCCGGTACAAAGGATCCTGAAGCGAGCCGGGAAGAAATGGAGGCGTGGAGCGGCTGTACCCATGGAGCGTTTACACTTGACATGATCGAAGGCGATCATTTTTTTATCAAATCGAATAAAGCTCCCCTGCTGACCACGCTGGCCGCTATCATTCGGGACCATATGGAGTCAGAGGCATGAGCTTGCAGTCATTTCGATCTTGAAAGCTGATCAAGCCTTTGGGGTAGACGGGCCTTCTCTGTTACCGTTCGTGCCGCCGCTGCGCAGTGATGAAATCCATGTCTGGAACGCCTCCGTAGGGCCGCTTCGGTATCACTTTGAGCAATGGGAGCAAATCCTTTCGCCGGAGGTTATCTCCTTTAAGCTTGCTGCCTACGGAAAACCCGAGCTGCAAGGCCCTGGAACAGGGCGGCGCCCTCCAGTTTAACCTGTCCCATTCGCAGGACATCATAGTTGCCGCCTTCTGCCCCTCGCACCAGCTCGGTGTTGATGTGGAGCAGATTCGGCCTATAGCTGATTACGAGCAGCTGACAAGCCATTTTTCTCACCCGCTGGAAATGGCGGCTTTACAGCGGCTGCCCCCCCTTCTAATAACATTTTTCTTTAATCTCAAATTCCCAGATGTATCCTACAAAAAAGTCAAAAAGCAACTTATCCGCAGACAAGTCGCTTTTTGAACGCTGTATTCTCTATACATCACTCTTTAAGAGAACCTACTACAATTCCTGTAACAAAATATTTTTGCATAAAAGGGTAAATTAAGAGCAGCGGCAATGTTGAGACAACGATTTTGGCGGCATTTAGTGTCCGGTTCGAAATCTTAGCGTATTCGATCAGCTTTTGCGGATCGGTTATATTTTGCGCGTCTACGCTGAGCTGCTGGATATAAGTCTGCAACGGATAATTTGACGTTTTATTTATATACACCAGAGCACCGAAATAATCATTCCAATGCCCAACAATCGTGAACAGCGTTACTGTAGCAATTGTAGGCAACACCACAGGCACATATATGGTTGAGAGAATTCTCCACTGCGAAGCCCCATCAATGGTTGCAGCTTCCTCCAAGGATTTGGGCACTGCCCGGAACGCGTTCATCAATAGAATGACATTCCCGACCGCCACGGCTCCCGGCAGAATTAGAGCCCAGATAGAATCCAGGAGATGAAGCCCTTTGACTACCATAAAGGTTGGAATTAGCCCCCCGGAGAACAGCATGGCGATAATCACAATATTCATGTACACCTTCTGCGCCCGGAATTGTTTTGAGCTTTTGGATAACGGATAAGCGGCCAGAATCATCAGACTCATGTTGACGATCAAACCAAGGACAACCCGCTCTACCGAAATCATAAATGAGCGCCAAAACTGGCTGTCCGAGAATAGCTTCTCATAGGAACTGAACGTAGGATGAACCGGAAAAATACTTACCATGTTTGCAGAAACCGCCGCGTTATCACTGAACGAAATAGCAACCAGATTAATTAAAGGGATCAGGCAGGACAAAGTGAGAGCTAACAGCAATATCCAGATCATGATGTCCGCAATTCGGCTTTTTATGGAATGCGCGTAAATGGAAAACACCTCCCTCTTTAGAAAATTCGGTAATCCGTTAACTTTTGAGCTAGCTTATTGGCAGAAAGAATGAGGACGATTCCGACAACAGACCGCAAGAGCCCGATGGCTGTACCCAAGCTGTATTGTCTCTCCACTAGGCCTACCCGGTATACATAAGTGTCAATAATATCGGAAGTTGCGTAAACCAAGGGATTATAAAGATTGAAAATTTGGTCAAAACCGGCATTAAGTACATTAGGCAAATTCAAAGTCGTAACAAGTAATATGGTAGGCATCAAGCCGGGCAAAGTCACATACCACAGCTGTTTAAAACGATTGGCTCCATCGATGGAAGACGCCTCATAAAGTCCCGGATCAATAGCCGTCAATGAGGCTAAGTATATGATGGAGCCATATCCAAACCCTTTCCACACATCAGTCAGCACCAGCATAGGTCTAAACCAATGATTGCTGGCCATAAACAAAACCGGATCAATGCCAAGCCAGCCCAATAATGCGTTGACCGGTCCTTCGTACGAAAAAATATTCATCACGACTGTAGCCAATACGGCCCAGGAAAGAAAATTGGGCAAATAAACAACGGTCTGCATAAACTTTTTGGCAAAACGTACGCGGATTTCATTTAACAATAAGGCGAATACAATCGAAACAAAGGTTCCCACAATAATTTTCCAAATGGCGATTACCATTGTGTTGATTAAAATCTGCCTGCTGTCGGGAATTTGAAACATAAACTTGAAATTATCAAGTCCCACCCATGCTGATCCGCTGATACCCTTGGCCGGAATGTAATTTTGAAAAGCCATTACGATGCCGAACATCGGTATGAAGGAGAAAATAATCAAGAATACCATACTCGGTGCGAGCATAAGGTGGAACGCAGTTTGGTCTTTTTTATTTTTCATCAAGAATCATCTCTTTCAGCATCATTTGGAGGTGAGTGCTTCGTTGACTTCCTTTGTAATCGTATCGCCGCCGGTTTTTTTCCAGCTGCTCACAAAACTATCAAATGCATCAGGGGTTTGCTCTCCGGTAATGATCTTCAAATACATTTCAAGCTCCATTTTGGTCAATGTCGGCAACTTCAGCGCCATGGAAGGCGTTGTTCCAAAAAAGATAGGGTTAATCTCGTTAACTTTTGAATTCTTGACCAGGTTGGCAGTTGTGATGCTCGAAGTATACCCAGCCCACGCGGTCGGGTCCGGCTTCTCTCCGTTTTTTACACTGTCCAAATATTTTTTGTAGGAGCGATAGGAGTTCTTATCAATGTTGCTGAGCAATTTGCTGCTGTCTCCGGTCTTTAGCGCATCCTCATAAATCCCGACATTACGGTAAAATGCATCATAGTAATCGATATTCATGGCCAGCGGAGAGCCTCCGATATTATTGCTGCTGTAGTCTTCAAACTCCTTCAAAACGGTTGCGTCCTTTTCCAGATAACGCTGGTAATCAAACTGAAGGCTGGCCATTTTTACAGCAACCTCCGGATGCTCGAATCCCTTCCGAACCACAAGGTAACTGCTGGCAGGATTGCCGGTGAACATCGTAACTGAGCCATCCTCCGATAGCGGAGCCACATAGGAAACCCACTTAGCATCCGGATTCAGCTTAAGCGTATCCGCCACCGTCCAGCTTCCCCACCAGTTGTCCATGAACGAACCGCTTTTCCCGCTGGTAAGCAGCGCCTTTCGGTCGTCGGATGTCCGCACGGCAAATTGTTGGTCAATCAATTTCTTGTTGTATAGATCCGCCAGCTTTGCAAGGGCAGGTTTCATTTCAGGCTGTACGGAACCATAAGCCGCCTTACCGCTTCCATCCTTAATCCACTGTTTTGGGAAAGCGCCATACAGCGCAAAAATGTTGTTCAATTCGTACTGCCCCCCGGATATTCCGGCAACATTTTCATTATCAACCACAAGACCGACCGTTTTTCCGGCTCCATTGCCGCCGGGATCTTTCTCTAGAAATTGAGTAATAATATTTTCTACATCATCCATCGTTTTAGGCTCGGAGAGGCCCAGTTTGTCCATCCAGTCTTTACGCAACCAAAGTACACCCGGGCCGTGTGAAATTTCGGTAGTGGGCAGCGCCATTATTTTATCGTCAAATCTGGCGGTCTCCAGAACACGGCCATCATAGGAATCGTAAATCTCCTTGATCCGGTCGCTGGCACAGTTTGTATAAGCATCCGTCAAATCCGCAATCAGATCGTTCTCATAGAGCTGTTGCAGGGTGGTCTGATCGGAAACCACCATGATGTCGGGAATAGTGCCCCCTGCAATGGCCATCGAAACCTTTTGAACATAATCCGTGCCGTCATTCGCTTCAAATGCAACTTCGTTTTGCACGTTGAGCTTATTTTTAAAATATCTCGTCCACACATTGTTGGTGGAATTATCCCCCTCATAAGCTGTCCCCTCAAGCGCCGTATAGCTAGTTGCTGTCGCTCCAACCGTATAGTTAACGGTTTCAGGATAGGCTTCATAAGGTGTCGTCATGGCTTTCTTCCATGCCGGATCATTCAAATTGACCGCAGATTCTTTGGTGGTATTGTTGGAATTGGAGTTTTGACAGCCTGCGAGCGAAGCGGATAAAAGCGCTATCAACAAGATAGAAGCAGACTTTTTAACTGTCGATTTCATTACATAATCCCCCTTAATTGATAAGAACAAAAGCCCATATTGTTTTGCATCTTCATTGTAGAACTATGGCCATTTGACCGTATACGCAAATAAATTGCGTTTTACACAAATATATAACTCACTTTAAGCAACATGTTGTGCCCGCTGATTGAATTCATTTAAACCATGGTACAATCAAAATGAATTACTGGGTTTGGCATACTGCGCTTGGAGAGGACGACCGAAATGTTAAGCATATTAGTAGTAGATGACCAAAGGGAAGAACGGGAGGGTATTGAATTTCTCATTCATGAACTGGGGTTTCCCCTCCATGTCGTAACGGCGGAAAACGGACGAAAGGCTCTCGATTATTTAGAGCATAAGTCTGTAGATATCCTCTTTACTGATGTTAGAATGCCGTTAATGGATGGACTGCAGCTTTCAAAAAAAGCTTTAAGCCTTCAATTCAGCTTGAAAGTTATTCTGTTCAGCGGCTTCGCCGAATTTGAATATGCAAAAACGGCCATCTCCCTCGGTGTTTCTGATTATCTCCTCAAACCGATCAATGTTGAAGCCTTTCAAAATACCATGCAAAAAGTAATGGATCAGTTAATGGACCAAAAACAGGAAAATGCCGCTTCGCAAATTAAACAAGGTTATGTTAAGAAACATGTGCTTTTTAATCTGGTTAACGGCTTGGGAATGCCGTCCTTTATGAAGGATGTTTCGTTCGGTCTACCCGATCATTATCATGGAATGGTTTTGATGGAATTTGAAAAGAATTTTTTTGAGAATGCTGAACCGGATTTCGAGGAATTTATCTTGTCTTTGTTAGAGGGGCAGATTGATTACTTAAATCTAAATGATTGTCAAAGTCTGCTGCTGTTTTCCCAGCGCCAATCATGGTCTTTCTCTTCATCCCATGAATTAGGCATGCATATACGAGACAGCATACTAAAGAAATATAAAGTGAATTGCTACCTTGCTATTCATGATGAAATCACTTTGTTACCGGATCTTTCAACAGCTCTGATTCAATTAGATCAACTGATGGAATACCGGTTCTTCTCACCGGATTATTTTGTATTTGATGTCAAAAAAGATTTTTATTTTGCTGATGATAGGCTCCCCGAACTATCAGATAATGATTTATTAGACAAAATCAGAAGTGATTTGATGGATAGAGATTTTTTTAGTCTTAGAGCCAATACAGATTTATTGTATCAAAAATATGCAAAGCAGCTTCAATTTTCACAATTATATGTCAAGTATATGTTCTCCTCTTTGTATCAGGAAATTATGACTTATTCAGCACCTATCCCTGAAATAGAGCTCTGCCGGGGAATCGAAAAACTATACAAATCAGAAGAATTAAAGGAAATAAAAGAAATCATATTTGAAGGAATTGCCCGTCTTGAACAAGAGTACAGCAGTTCGGAATTTTTAAAGCGGGATATTGCCTATGTAAAGCAGTACATCGGGGATCATTATGGCGAGGATTTGAGTTTGGAGCTTCTTGCTGCAAAGGTACATTTGTCTCCCCATTATTTAAGTTCAATTTTCAAAAAGAATACGGGAAACGGATTAAACAAGTATATTAAAAATGTTCGTATGAAAATAGCGAAAGACTTGCTGATGCAGACACATCTAAAAGTATCGGACATTTGCTATACAGTGGGATTCCAAAACGTTTCTTATTTTTGCCAAAATTTCAGAGATTTTTTCGGGCAAACTCCTGAGAAATTTCGACAGTTGAATCAGAAATAGACTCAACTTGGGAGAGGAATAGCATGCAGATATGGCGGGCTTTTAAACAGAGAATTGGTGACTTTCGATTTCAAACCAAAATAAAGCTTTCTTTTTTACTGGTAAGTATGATTCCTGTGATTGTTCTCGGAAGTTTTTGCTTCTCAAAAACCAGGTCACTCTTAGTGCAGCAGGCAAAAGCCGATCTAAATGCCACATTAACTCAAAGTGTCTTAGCTGTAAACAATCAACTAGATGTTTATAATAAATTCATGAACTTTCTGAGCTTCAATCAAGAAATTGTAAATGCTGCCAACAACACTTATACCAGTGAATATGAAATGTATGATCAGTTAACTAACGTAATCGATCAAAACTTCTATACCGCACGTTACTTAAATCCTGGAGTAGAACAAATCACGCTTTATACCGGGACTAATTTACCTCAACACGGAAACAGCGTAATCCCTATTGATGAAATAAAGGGAATCTCCTGGTATCCGAAGGTAATGAAATCGGTTGATGTTCTTTGGTCTGCCAGTGAAAAAAACATATACAGTGTCCGCAGAATCCTTAGCACGAAACACAGAAATCCTAAAGATAATATTCTATTTGCACGGGTTAACTATGATAAACTATTCAAAACTTTTGAGCCCCTCCAATCTCACGGCTCGGAGATTATTATATTGGACTCCAGCGGAAATACTGTCTATTCCTCGAGAGCCAACCGTGAAAACCCGGATTTTCCGGTTACCGCTAAGCTGCATTGGCATGGTGAGAGCTACACCGTCTTGTCTTCTACTGTCCAGCTTGCGGGATGGAACGTATATTTATATAAGCCGACAAGTCTAATCACAAAGTCCGCATGGTGGATTGCCTTGATCGTCCTGTTGATGATTGCCGCCTGCATCGCGGCAGTTGTCGTGGCGGGCACTCTCTTTTCTCGTAGAATTATGTTGCCTATTCATCGGCTGCATAAAAGCATGAAGCTTGTTGGAGAAGGAAATTTGGATATTAAAGTCTCTAGCGAGTCTAAAGATGAAATTGGTGATCTGATCAGAGGATTTGGAAATATGGTGGGGAAAACCAAAACTCTTATTGATACTGTGTATGTGGCAGAAATCGCACGCAAGGAATATGAGATGAAAGCTCTGCAGGCGCAAATCAACCCTCATTTCCTTTACAATTCCCTCTCTATAATTAATTGGAGAGCACTGCGAATCCATGCGACGGATATTAGTGAAATGGCACAGCTTTTATCAACATTTTATCGTACAACTCTCAATAAGGGGGAGAATCTTATATTGGTTTCGGATGAAATTCTTAATGTGCAGTCCTATATTAATATCCAATTGATTATGCACAGCAATAATTTCAAAGTGGACTATCAGATTGATGACTCCATTCTTTCTTGCCTTATGCCCAATTTGATGCTCCAACCTTTAGTTGAAAATGCGATCATTCATGGAATTGAAAACCGTGGAGACGGTGATGGAATAATACACCTCTCAGCCAAGAAAGAAGAGCAAAGTATTGTTCTGCAGATCACTGACAATGGGGTTGGAGTGGAGCAAGAGCAGCTTGTTCTTTTGCTTAAATCTCAATCTAAAGGGTATGGACTTAAAAATGTAAATGATCGGGCGGTTCTAATGTACGGCGAGCAGTATGGACTAACGATCCATAGTATTGTCGGGGAAGGGACTCAAATTACACTCAAAATTCCTTATGGCGAACTTAAAGTATAACCCTGGCTCAAAGTATCTTCCCCGGTGTTATGAGAAACTATTTATTAAATTTATTTTCTATATCTTTAGCAAATTTCTCACCCTCATCGGCTAAATGTTTTCTCATAAAGAATCCGCCAAAACCATTTATCCATGCTGCAAAAGCCAGTAGCCGGGATGGAAAGTCCGCTCCAATCGTACAACTAAGTTCGCAAGAGTAGTTATCAATTGGAGTGACCTTCATTTCCCATGGAACTCCAACAACGGCTGGTATCCATCGGTATATATATGCTTTTGTCCTGTCAGAGTAGAAACGCAAATGATCCTCTGTGTGGTCTTTTAATTGATAGTGCTGAACAATCATTTCATTCCCCATATTTTCCACATTAACCATATAGAATTCCCCATCTTCAAAATAACTGCCCATTGCCTTGTGACCTTTTGAAAATGATTCATATTCAGCTGGAGTCATCTCAGTCACCCATTTGTACAAATCCACATTTTTAGCAGCAATCTGCAATTTAAATTTCTTTGTCATTCGCATGTTCATTAGCCTTCTTTCCTGTGATTTTTCCTGTGAGTTCATCATGCCAGTTCATAATCATTTGATAATATTCTTTGCCAAACATCAGCGTAGCGTGCTCATATCCCCCCATCTCATGACCGTGTTGCTCTTCTATCAAGGCAAGCTTGTTATATTCACTGTTGACAGTGGTTTGAAAGCTGGCAATCAATGTAACAACCTCAAGATCGTCAAGATATTTATAGAAGAAAAGCTTATTCAAATACTCATAATTAAAAGGGGAAAAAGTACAGGGTGTTTTTAACCATTCTATAAATTCACTCTTCCCTCTTTCCGTGATACCATATGATTTTTTGAATCTGCCTTCCTCTACCACTTCTTCAAACTTGATAAGCTCCCCTTTTTCCATTTTTTTCAGCATAGGATATATGCTTCCGAAGCTGGCATCAATAAAGTTGGAAGTACTTAACGTCATCTTCTGCTTGATTTCATATCCTGTCATATCCTTTTCGCAGAGAAACCCAAGTATTACGTAAATCAACATAAAATCCATCCCTTCTTAAAAAACTTATATATACAAGCGATATATATCGTTTCGATACATTAAACTTAAAGGTTGATGATCGATTTGTCAATAGGGTATGCGGAATTTTATTTAGTAAGCTTATTTTAGCTACGCTGGACAAGAAACAAAGAATGACGTACTACGCTTTCAATCTAAACAAAAAAATCCAAAAGGATGTTATCCCTTTAGATTTCTCAAAGTAAACTGCAATTTTCAACATCTCTATCGCTTCGCTTTATAAACTCATGGTACATCAGCGCCCGCTTCTCTATCCGTGACACATAACTGCGACTAGTGCCGAGATCCTTGGCGATCTCCCGGTACATCCTCGATCACAAGCAAAACAAGAGGTTTCATATGAACTGGATATTCCTGGCATTAAACCCACCATTAGAAGAACCAACATCACTATTAAAAATCCACTTAAGAAATCCCTCTCCAAAAAATTGTAAAAGTAGTGTCAAGTAATTCTTCGTAAGCTTGATTCGGCTCATATATTATTTTCGCTAAGAGACCATCCCAAATAATGAGAAAAGCCATCGAACTTTCTTCTGTGGAAAAGGTAGTATCTACTTGACTAAAAGCTGATAAAATCTCCCTCTTAACAACATGTAGATACTTGTTGTACTCAGAAGCTACAAAATTCTTCAATTCAAATGGTGCCATATAGGCAGTCATCTGCAAAAATACCACATGGGCTTGTTGTTGAGACCGCACTTTGAATTCTGATAAAAATTTATATAGTTGCTCTTTGATCGAAAGATCTTTGTGCTGTTGAAAAAATGCTTCTACGTACTTTATTTCCTTTTCCACGACTTCAGTATAGAGTTCAATAACTAACTCTTTCTTTGATGGATAGTAATAAGATAGTGACTGCTTTTTTATACATGCTTCTGTTGCAATATGTGCCATTTTGACACCTTCATAGCCAAATTTATTTAAGTGTAAAATTGCTATTTCTTTAATCTGATCCTTCATAGTGCTCACCTTTATTTGATCATATTTTTTCTGAATTTATAAACAGTATACATCATTAAGAAAAAAATATAACAAATCATTGCTACTAGAAATACCGCCTGATAGGAATATTTCGCCGCTAATAATCCAAGTAATACTGCTCCACCGCCAATACCAATATCAAAAAAATTATAGAAACTAGCCATCGCATCTTCATGCTGGTGCTCTTCTACTAAATTCAAGCACCATGTTTGAATGGCCGGAAAAATTGCTCCAAATCCAAAACCATATAGAAATGCAGCAATAAAGAATGAGGGATTAGAATCAGCATTAAATAGTACAAAGAAACCTAAGAGACTTAGAATTGCACCAGGTATCAAAATAATACTTGGACCATATTTATCAAATAAACTGCCCGAGAAGAAGCGTACAATAAAACTAGCTATTGCTATTGTAAAGAAAAATAAACCGACCTGTTCAAAATTTTTATCAAGTGCATAAAGTGATAAATAAGACATTATACCCGATGCTGCAAACCCAGTGAAAAACACCAAAAAAGAAGGAAAAAACACACGTTTTTCGAATAACTTCACACGCACCCCTTGTAATGGCACTTCTTCTGTTACTTTTCGTTTCACTAAAAATATCGACATGATGGATAGTAACAGAATAGCCATCCCTCCTAAAAATAGACGCTGATAACCATAGAGATCAAGTAACATAATACCAATCATGGGACCAATTGATATCGCAACAGTTTCACCTACACCAAAGTAACCAATACCCTCTCCACGGCGTTCCTTTGGAATAACTTCGGCTACAATTGTTGCAAAATAGGTTGATGCTAGTCCAAATCCGGCACCATTCACTAAACGGATCGCCACTAATATCGACACATTTGGAGCAAGATAATAAGCCCCCGTAGTTAGTGTGCAAATCGCTACACCAATAATGAGTAAATACTTCTTGTTTATTTTTGTAGCAAGTACCCCAGCAAAAATACGTACCAAAATAGCAGACAGGGTGAAGCTACCCGTTACAAGTCCAATTTGAGCTGCATCTCCACCAATCGTTCTAACAAACAGTGGCAATGTTGGAAGCATCATCTCAAATACCATAAAGAGTAAAGCATTTGAAACCATAAGAAAAACATAAGGTAATGACCAGAGCTTTTCCGAACTCATTTTTTTATAAGTTTGGACTTCTTGTTGCATAGTATTTTCAAACCTCCAATTATAAGAATGTCTGTAATTTTACCTGATCGCGGTCAGAATATCAATGCTTATTATACAAGGTAATAATTAATTATTTGTCTGACCATGGTAACAAATCTTCTTAATCGATACTTTAAGAAGCGCTGGAACAATCAAGAATCACAATTTTCAACATCTCTATCGCTTCAGCTTATAAAACTCATGATAAAACTTCATCAGCGCCCTTTTTTCTATTCTTGAAACATACCTAAATACACTTAAAACCCTACCTTCACCTGTAACAGGTAATGGTAGGGTGTTGTGCAGCAGGTCTGATGTTATTGTTCCGGTCTCATGCTGCGCTGCAGCAATTGGGCTATGACCAGCAGAAGAGCTCCACCCCCTGCTACAGTAGGCTTTACTAGAAGCATCGTCTGTTCCACTGGTTCATTTAAGAAATCCCCTACTGCGTAATCAATCCCGATCATCAGTGCTGCCAATACTATTAAGGCAAAACGCCACTCCACCGTTCCGCCTATGTTGATGCCTAGAACCTTAGCGGTCCGTTCAGAGAGCACAATTCCGCTGGCAGGCAGCTTCATCGGTTCCCTGTTGTCCATGTCGAGATTGATGTAGTCACCCGTATCAGCAATCTTGACCGGCTGATTACGGCGCACCTCACCGTTGCGAAGTTCTAGTTCCCCTTCCTGAATATACTGGTAGTCATTGCCCGAGATTAGCTCAGTATTTGGAGCCACTACGCGGTTAAGCTCCGCTTTATAAGTATAGAGGTACTGGTTCTCATAACGCATCAAGGTTCTGAAGATGGTGGCCCAACTTTCAAAAAAGGCCTTGTAGTCCGCTTCAGTCCACCATTCACGCAGACTACCGTACTGGTCAACTTCGCTCTATAGTGTTGTGCGATCTATTTCCCTATACCTTCCCGGCAACGCTTTGTCTTATTTTTTCCAACGGAACCTTGAGGGCCCGGTCATAGGTCAACAAACCGTTGATCTCCTGTTCCACATCGGTCAGTTGAGTATAACAAAAGCCTTGGACATGAGGCGATTGCAGCAGCGGCTCTATCACGCCGGCCAGCTTAGCCAGGAAATCCTCATCGTTGTCTGCACCGGAATAGCCCCAGCCCTCCCACTCGCTTTTCTTATAGGCAATCCCCCCGAACTCCGTCACCAGAACCGGTTGGCCCGTATATGCGGTTCCCCCTACAAACAGCTCCCTGCTGTGCGGCTTTCCTTCCAACGTCCGCTCCAAGGTGCTGTAGCGCTCCGTCAAATCCTCCCGCCTCCACTCATAGTCATGGATGGTGACCAGATCCGTGGTCATCTGCTCCCAACCGTCATTGGAGATAACCAGCCTGCTGTCATCCAGGGATTTGGTCAGATAATACATCGCCATGGCATGGCGCTGCTGCCGCTTATCGATTAAGATGTTAGGCACCCCCCAGCTTTCGTTAAGGGGAACCCACACCACCAGAGACGGATGGTTATAGTCCCGCTCCACCGCCTCCTGCCATTCCGCCGTTACCTTGCGCACATATTCCTCCGAATAGGCATAGGCATTGGCCATCTCCCCCCATACCAGATAACCGAGCCGGTCCGCCCAATACAAGAAGCGGGGGTCCTCTATCTTCTGGTGCTTGCGTGCGCCGTTAAAGCCCATTTGTTTAGCCAATTCAATGTCCTGCTTCAATGCCTCATCACTGGGAGCCGTCAGAATCCCGTCCGGGAAGTACCCCTGATCCAGCACCAGCCGCATAAAATAGACCCGGTTATTCAGCATCAGCTTGCCGGCTTCCACCGCTATTT
Organism: Paenibacillus sp. FSL M7-1046; assembly: GCF_038007405.1. Classification (NCBI taxonomy): domain Bacteria; kingdom Bacillati; phylum Bacillota; class Bacilli; order Caryophanales; family Paenibacillaceae; genus Paenibacillus; species Paenibacillus sp. FSL M7-1046. The sequence goes on from NZ_JBBOXB010000001.1 coordinate 542,451, forward strand.
TGCGCATGCCGAAGTAGCTTTCCGCTTGGTCCTCCTGAATGCCGTCCACGAAGAGCGTAACGGTTACGTCGTACAGATTCGGATGCTCCGGTGACCACCAGCGCCCTAACCCGTGATCGTTAAAATCATGGAGTCCGATGGTGCGGGCTTCTTCCGCATGATCCATCGAGAAGCTGGTAGTAGCCAGATATTCGTCCTTGAAGCGGATGCCGATGGTGACTTCCGCCTTGCAGCCAACCGGAGCTTTATTAAGAAACGTACGGATTTGGATTTCATTGCGGTCAATGTCCGGCGTGAGCTTCAGCTTCTTGATATGAAGCTCCGCAACAGGCTCCAGCCATACGGTCTGCCAGATTCCCGTTGTCCGGGTATAGAAGATAGAAGCCGAATCCTCCTTCCAATATTGCTTCCCCCGTGGCAAGGTCACATCCCTGCTGAAATCCTCGGCCCGCACCACCACAGTGTTCTCTCCATCCAGCAGAGCGAACGTGATATCCGCCTGGAACGGCGTATGGCCGCCTTCGTGATAGGCTGCTTGCCTGCCGTTTACCCAGACTGTAGTCTGATAATCCACTGCGCCGAAGTGCAGGATAACCCGCCGCCCCGCCCATTCCGCCGGAATCGCGAAGCTGCGCTTGTACCACACCAGATCATGGAAAGCCGTTTCTCCAATGCCGCTCAATTTGCTTTGGTAAGTGAAGGGGACCTGAATCTGACGGCTGAAGGCTTGCTGGCCGCTGCTCCATTGCGCGGTATCGCCGACACGTTCGTCATCAAATTCAAACCCCCATGTTCCATTCAAATGCTGCCAGTCTGGTCTTACGAATTGAGGACGCGGATATTCTGTCCGCAGGATGGATGAAGTCATAGCTCACATTCCCTTCTTTTATGTTATACAAAACAAATTCCCTGCTACTCTTCCAAAAGTTTGCGGTCGTTTAACAGCTGCGGAATCTTCACGGTCACTGTCGTCCCATGGCCGACCCGGCTCTCTATGGTGATCCCGTAACCCTCTCCGAACAGCAGCCGGAGCCTGTTATGGATATTGGTTAGCCCAATGCCTTTTGTTGGTTGACCGTCTGACGCATGCTCCGGGTACTCCATGCCCAGCTTGGCTTGGAGGGCGGCCAGCACCTCCGGCTCCATTCCCTTCCCTGTATCTGTAATACAGAAGCACACATCCCCATGCGCATCCACGCTTCCGGTAACCTGGAGCCGCCCCCCTTGGTCCATCCGCTCCAGCCCGTGGTAGACGGAATTCTCCACAATGGGCTGGAGTATCATTTTGGGCGTTTTCATTTTGAGCAGCCTGTCCTCCACATCAAGCTCCATGGAGAATTTATTCTCGTACCGAATTAAGATAATCTTCATATAAGCCTGAATACAGTCAACTTCTTCCCTGATCTGTACAAGATCATCCTTTTTGATGCTGTAACGGAATATCTTAGACATGCAAAATGTAATTTGCGCAATCTCTCTGCTTCCGTATTCCAATCCGATGCTGCTGATACAGTTCAGCGTATTATAGAGGAAATGGGGATTGATCTGGCTTTGCAGGGCAGAAAACTCCGCCTGCTTCTGGCTCAGCTCGGATTCATATAATCTGGCCTGGGTATTGAACATGTCTCTTGCCATTTCCTCCATTTCATCCATCATCCGGTTAATGTCGCAGGCCAGCAAGCCCACCTCATTGGTGAACCGGACTTTAATGCGGAAGCCCATGTCCCGCCTCCCCACCCTCTTCATATCCATAACAAGTCCCATCAGCGGACGCATCAAATTGTTCATGAAAAAACTGCCTGTGATGATCATAGTTAGAATAATGCCAATTCCCACGATAATGCTGACCTTCCGCATGGGGGTCATGTCCGCAGTCAGTTCATTCACCGGAATCATACTGACGATTCTCCACCCGTCTGCCTGCTCCAAACCCTTGACCTGGACAAGAATTTCTTCCCCGTCGATGGTTTCTTTTACACCGTTAAGCAAGATGTCCTTATCCATAGATAGCACATCCCTGAACAATGTGCCGCGGGCATTGGAATTCGTGGAGGCAATCACCTCGTCCCGGCTATTTAGAATGTACAAGGTGGAGCTCTGCGTTAATTCCGTATTTTCCACAAGCCCCTGCATCTTTTCCATATTGACCATCACTGTGCAGTAACCCGTAATTTGAGAGAAATAGATTCCCCCGATAGCCTCCACAATCGGCGCGATATAAAAAAACTGTTCCGTTTCTGTTCTGTCGTCTTTTAAAATCGTAGTGAACATTCCCTTCTCCCGAAGCGAAGGATCATCCTTATACTTGCGAATAAAGGTTTCATAACGATTGATAAAAAAAATATCGCCGCTTGCGGACGCCAGACTGTAAAGCCGCCTTCCCCGGATGTCATTAATTACAATTCCGTTCACATACGAATTAAAGGATCTCATATATTCCATGAGATCCAGTGCATATGGACCACTATCAAACGCCCTTTTGTAATCATCATCCACTACGGAAAATTCCTGAATCAGTTTACTATTGACGGCAATACTGGTGCTGACCCTGATATCATTAAACACGGAATCAATCTTGCGGCGTGTTTGCTCAATCATCTGGTTGCCGTAAGTGGCGGCTCTCTTCTGGGTTAAATTAGAGAAACTATAAAAAAAATAAAATTCCATGACTGTGAATATAACGATAGAGAAAAAAAAGATAAGCCATATCTGATGTTTCAATTTCAGTTTACTGGTCTTCATGGCCCACCGCTCCGTTCATATTAACTTTTTCTGAATTTGGTGGGCGTCATCCCGCAATGCTTCTTGAAAACTTTATTGAAATAATAATAATCCACATACCCGGACTTAATGGCAATTTTCTCAATGGACAGGCCAGTTTGCTTCAGAAGCTCACGGGCTTTCTTGATCCTGAGTTCCGACACATATTCGGAGAAGGTTTTGCCCAGATTTTTTTTGAATAATTGACAGCAATACACCTGATTGATGAAGAATTGGGCGGACAAATCCTTCAAATACAATTTCTGCTCAAAGTGCCGGTCGATATAGGCTATCATCCGGTTGAAGCAGGACAGGATATCCCCTTCCTGCAAGGAGCGGCTGTTCTCTTGCCTGATGGAGGCGAGGACGTCATGCAGAAAGCTGCACATAGATTCAAAGTGTTCAAATCGTTCCTTGATCTCGGAATAATTCAGGAATTCCAGTTCCATGTCCTTCAATTCCTCGGAATATGCGTTTACAAGTATCCCCACTGCCTGATTCCACAAGTAGACAACCTCACACATGCCCAGATGATGATCCCTAAAGTATTCCTGCAGCCCTTTGATGTACACACCCACGTTGTCAAATTGATTCTCCTGAATGATACTATAGAGCCCATCAATACATGGTTTCACCAGATGAAGCTTCGGCTCGTAGTGAACGGCGCCTGCAGCTTCCTCCAGAAAAACTTGGGAGGCGGACAGGTCTGCTTCTTTAATCAGCTTGCTCATATGCTTAAGCTGGCTGGAGATGCTGCTAATGCCCACAACATGGATGCCAGTCTTATTCAGAACCAATTCATCCCAATTCCCTTCCAAACAAGCCGTATGCTCCGTCGTCAGAACAACCAACATTTTTCTGGTTCCGGCTTCAACTTCCACAGCATAAACAGGCCTTCCCTCCAAAGACAGCAGCTTTCTGAAATCCTTGTTCTCGCCCTCGAAATAAAGAGTAAGCACCTGGTAATAGCATACAGCCGCGCAATCGGAAAGCGGCAGGAAGCGCTTTATCTCGTCCTGATCCGCTGAGGTCAGCGCATCCAGAAGGAGGTGATTGCGTGCAGCGCTTCTCCGGGAGAAGTGCATGGCGAGCTTCGCAATGAACTGATCAGCCATATCAACATCCAAAGGCTTCAGGAAATAATCCAGCGCGCCGTAGCGCATCGCTTCCTGGGCGTATTCAAATTCCGCATATCCGCTTACGATGACAAACTCAATGTTCATACCATGTGCTTTGGCCCTCTTCATCAGATCCAGTCCGGAAATGTCCGGCATACGGATATCAGTAAACACCAAATCCGGTTCCTTCGCTCTTATGGCATCCCACGCTTTGTAAGCGCTTGTAAACTGTCCAACGATTTCAAAACCATACTTATCCCAGTCAAAGGCGTTGCGGATTCCTCTAATCGCCCACGACTCATCATCTACAATCATGACCTTGTACATGGGTATCCTCTCCTGCACATATGGATTAATAGAATAACTGTTCGAGAATAGCAAACGAAATACGGATAAACCACGGTGAAGAATAATAGATGGCTTATCCGTATACAATGAATTACTTTTTGTTGGCTATGACTTCTCTGTAGTTCTTCACATTCTCATCTTGAACAGCCTTACCGCCGGCGTCCATATATTCTTTCACCAGCTTGTCATACAAGGCATCGAACTCTGCCGGCTTGGCAACGACCAGCCTGTCAATCATTTGCTTGTTCATGTCACCGAGCGTTTTGCCGTACTTGATATTAGCTTCGTTCGGGACGCCATAGTAGAAGCCGGTATAGCCGTCTGTCGTATTGATCTTGTACGAATCGATAGCCAGCTTCTCATAGTTCTTATCTCCGGCTGCCAAAGCTGCTGCATATGTTCTGACATTCTTTTCGGTATCGCCCAGCTCTGCGCCGTTTACAACCAGAGTATAATCCAGATTCAGATTGCTCATTTGCATATTTTCTCCGGTTTGGGCAATCCCCTGGGGGATGCCGTCTACCAGCTTGTGGTTGATGCCTTCTTGGCCGAACTGCAGGAAGAACAATACTTCCGGGTTAGCCATCCAGTTCAGATACTTCATGGCCAGCTCCGCATTCTTGCTGCTTTTCGGGATAAAGGAGAACAGCCCGTTCTCATTATATACCTCTTTCAGGTACTTCCCCTCATAGTTCTTGAAGGTATCTACAGGCACATAGTTGGCATCCGGCGCATTTTGCAGCAGCGGATCACGAATTTTCTGCAGCAGCGGATAATCCCAGTTGGCAGCGTAGAAGCCTACCTTGCCGTTGCTCACATCGGCATCCGCTTGCTTGGTTGTTTTGTCCAGCGCAAAATCGGGGCTGATCAGCTTCTCTTTGTACAGCTTGTTCAGCCATTCGAATGCCTCCTTGTTGCCGGGCTTCAGCCAGTTGGTGGTGGTAACGAATTCCTCCTCCGACATGTCACCCCAAAAGGATTGTACCAGGTTGCCGAAAGTGTAATTCATGCCCGCAGCCGCTGTGGCCCACGGAATGACACCATTTACATTGCCGGGGTTCTTGTCGCGGAAGGCAACCAGCACCTCATACAATTCATCCCGGGTAGTCGGAACAGGCATGCCCAGACTATCCAGCCAATCCTTGCGGATAAACATACCGTTCCAGGCAATCAGCGTCCGCTTGCCCGGGATGGAGACTTGTTTACCATCATATTTCCCGTAGGAAAGAACTTTCTCGCCTAAGTAAGACTTCAATTGCTGGCCCTCTTTCTCAAGCAATTCATCCAGTGTATAGAGGCCATTGCTTTTGGCGTAGCGGGTTACTAAAGTCCCGTCATAGGTGAAGGAAATATCCGGCGCCTGGTTGGCAGCCATCAACACATTCAGCTTGTCTACCTCCTGGGAGCGGGGTACAGAAACATATTCTACAATGGCGTTATTAGGCTTGCCGAATTGTTCATTGACGTATTTGGTCCACATGTTGTTGTTGAGGTCCGGTTGTCCCTGAACACCTCTGTCGAACACTTCCACAGTCAAGGTTACAGGAGGATCAGAAGGTGATGCGGATGCCGCGGTTGACGCCTCTGGTGATGCCGTCTCTCCACTCTTCTTGTCATTACCTCCACAGCCTGCCGCAACACTGGCCAGAAGCATTATACTAAACATAATTGATGTTGTCTTCTTCATACCCGTATTCACTATAAACCACCCTTTCATGCCCCGTATTTATTGAAATCGTCCACGCTGTAAATCCCTTGCATCTTTACATCCATCATCCGCCAGCCCGGGAATCCCTCCCTTCAATCTGAACAGTTTATCCTCAGCCCTTGATCGCTCCGGTCATCACACCATCTACGAAATACTTCTGCAGTTTGGGATAGATCAATAGAATCGGGACGGTTGTAAACATAACGCTGGCCGCTTTCAATGACTCAGGCACGATGTAGGAGCCGATACTTCCTTCTCCTCCTTGTTGGCTGTCGAGCTGCTGATTGGCCGAAATGATCTGGTACAGCTTCAACTGCATAGGATACAGTTCTTTTTTCGTAATGTAGAACAGAGCATCCTGGAATCCGTTCCATCTGTCCACCGAATAGAAAAGGCTTAATGTGGCAATCGAAGGCAACGAGAGGGGGAGCACAATCTTGATGAGAATGCCCAGATCCGAACACCCGTCAATAGCAGCCGATTCCTCCAGACTCTCTGGAAGAGAAGTGAAGAAGGTCTTCAGGATAATCAAGTTAAACACGCTCATGGCGCCCGGCAGCACCAGACTCCACACCGTATTCATCATGCCCAGGTTTTTAACCAGAATATAGGAAGGAATCAAACCACCGCTGAAATACATGGTGAAGACCAGGGCTGACAAAATAAAGTTTCTTCCCCACAGCCGCTTCTTCGTTAACGGATACGCTGCACAAATGGTCAGGAACATACACACGATGGTGTAGAAAATCGTAAGCACGATACTGTATCCAAGCGTATACAGCATATCCACATCGCTCAAGATGGTTTTGTACGTTTCTGTTGTGAAGCCTACCGGCCACAGTCCTACTTTTTGCGAAACAATCGCTTCGTTGGAGCTGAAAGAAAGCGCTATCATGTACAGGAACGGAACGATACATGTGAAGGATAATGCCACGATAAATACAATAATCGCAATATCCGCTACACTCATTTTTTTCTTTTTGCGCATAGTGTCCGCCATCCTCACCATATCCCATCCTCACCTAATTTCTTCGCGATATAGTTGGCAGAAACCAGCAAAGTCAGGCCGACCACGGACTGGAACAATCCTACCGCTGTTGCCTGGGAGAAATCTCCCGAGCTAATCCCCACTCTGTACACGAAAGTACTGATCACATCGGAGTATTCGCTAACCAGTGAATTCCCCATCACAAAGGGACGATCGAACCCGATGGAAACCATCCTGCCAATTTGGAGAATCAGCAAAATATTGATGGTTGGCTTTATGCTGGGCAGTGTAATATGCCACATTTTACGAAGCCTGGTACAGCCGTCCATATCGGAGGCCTCATACAATTCCTTATTGATTCCGGTAATGGCCGCCAGATAAATGATGGTCCCCCATCCGACATTCTGCCATACGCCAACGGAGATATAAGTGATCAGCCATGGTGTTTTTTGCGACAGAAACTCGATCTTCTCCAAACCAAGACTAGCCATGAAATGATTGACCATACCGCTATTGGAGAACATCAGGTATACGATACCCCCAATAATAACCCAGGACATAAAGTGAGGCAGATAAAGCACGGTCTGGGTCAATTTCTTGAATTTTACCTGTCGCACTTCATTGAGCACAATCGCCAGCAAAATAGGCGCCGGGAATCCCGCGATCAAATCCAGAACATTCAGAACAAGCGTATTCTTCAGTGCACGATAGAAGCTGTCCTGCTGGAAAATAAACCGGAACACATCCAGCCCCACCCATTCGCTCCCTCCGATTCCTGCGAAAATGTTGTAATCCTGGAATGCCATAATCAAGCCATAGATGGGAGCATATTTAAAAATGGCAATGTACGACAGAGGCAGCAGCAAAAGGGCATACAGGATAGCATCTCTTTTTATTCTGAACCAAAAAGTATTTCTCTTTTTTATTCCGACATGATTTCGTTGACTGTCTAAAACCGCTTTCATTTCTCTCATCCCTCCGGCTGTATTAAGGAGCTCTCATGTCCTTCATTATAGCTTCCGGGGCAAATAAGAAAATGTACTCCCTTAAATGAATTTGGTAATAACTTAAAATGTGGGAGGGCTACAGCAATTTTTTTCTAAATTCCTTTGGGGAGCATTGGTTGTATTTATAGAAGATTTTATAAAAATTCGCCATGTTGGGCATGCCGACCAAAGATGCCGTTTCCAATACGGAAACATCCCGCGTTAATAAAATCAGCTCCGCATTCACGATTTTTTTGTAATTTACATATTCGATAAATGTTTTTCCCATGATTTTTTTGAAGACCTTGCCGAAGTAAAAGTAATCCAGATTCATGATTTGGGCCGCTTCCTTCATATCGACCTTGTAATGGATGTTCTTTTCAATGTAGTCCAGAGCCGGCAGCAATTTCAACAGTTCAGCGTCCTTCTTGACATCCATCAAAGCACTCCTGTCGCTGCGCAACAGAGTCAATATAATTTTATAAAGAAGGCTGTGGATGGCGATTTCATAACCCTTTTGTCTTTGGGCATACTCCATTGCAATTTCATGGATATAATCGAAAATCCGCCGTTTCACCTCAGGACTCTCCACAAATATATCATTGAGGCTGCTGTACAGCCGGCCGGCTTCCGTAACATATTTCATATATGGGATGAGATCCTGCCCCAGATACTTGAGAATGTCGAACTGGAGAACAATATAATCCATTACACCCTCATCCTTATATGAGTGATGGGGCTCGAAGGACCCGATGATGGCAACATCGCCGGCAGACAGCTTGAACACCCTGTCTTTGGTATATATACTGAATTCGCCTCTGACGACAGCTATAAGCTCCAGCTCATGATGGTAATGCCATTTGCCTACAGCCCTTTCATTCCGGTGCTGGTGCAAAATCCTCACTGGCTGCAGAGGATTTTCATATACAATTTGCTCACTGATATGATTGGCCATCTTATTCTCCCTGCCATTTCGGCTATGATGATTTTGCTCCTATTATAACAATCAATCTGCACAAAACTATCCCCCCAAGTGGAAATGGACACAGAAAAAAGCCATAGCCCGCAATATCACTTTTGCAAGTTGTGGCTTTTGCGGTTTGTGATTTTTCGGGTTATTATTTTGTTTGCGCCTGCTGGGTGGGGCCATAATTGGCGGCGCCGGTAAATTGGACATCTTCCGTAGAGGGGTAGGTTTTGGGCACACGCAAATCCCGCTGATACAGCCTCAAATGCTCGCCTCGCGGGAATATGTCGACCACATCACAGCCTCGCCACGAAATCGAATATTCCTCGCCACGCGCCGTTTCTGTTACAACCACAGTCTCTAAGGAATGCTCCAGTTCCACTTTTGCCCCTGCCGCTACATTCCTGAAGACGGCAAGCTTGCCCTCCATTGCGGGAGTATAGGCTGTTCCATTGATTTTGGCCCGGATATCCTTACCCATCCATTCATACATCCGTATGGCAACATGGCAATGCTGCTTAGGCGTGACGGACATATAGCCTGATTCGGGATAATCCATGGTCACCGAGGCTTGTTCGGTTTCCTTATCAACGGGAATATTGACGAAGAGCGTTCCATTATGAAATTCAACGGACCTGTTCCACACAATCTCCAACGCTACAGGCGCCATTCCTACACAGCAGCCTGCAATGGAGCGGAACTTGGACAACGATATGGAGTTAACCAATGCACCTCCGGTAAAGCCTCCAATCATTCTCTTGTCAATGTCTCTGTACGTAATTCCGTTGGCGTCAGGTCTTGTATTGTCTGTAACCACATAGGAGGAAACCTTCACCTGATTTTCCACCAGTTGGTTTCGCGCAAACAGGGTCATATCCTTCCAGTATTCCTCGTAACCCGCAAGAATCAACTCATTGGCGCATTCGATCATATCTTTGATGCAGCAGGTTTCACAGTGTTCCTCGTTCAGGGGATGCCATTGTGCATACTCGGGAACCCACCCGAAGGAAGAGGACAGGGAACGGATATAGTCATAGATCCCTTTGCCGGCAAGGATGTACCGCTGCTTGCCAGTGGTACGGCCAAGCCGGACGAGTCCGGATGCAACCCAGCCCGCCGAATGGATATGGCCGAAAAATTCCATTTTATAATTAAAGTAACGCGAGGGTCCCAAAAGATGGTTGGCAATGCCAATGGCCAAATCAAGAGAGACCTCGTCCTTCGTGATCTCATACCTCCGTACCAGAGAATGAAGCACGATTGCATTGCGGATAGCCTGCTCGCCCCGCCCGCTGTGTCTGGTCATATCAAAGCCGTCGTCTTTCAGATAGACATCATTGGGGAATTCGTAGACCGGCTCCTTCTCTTCATTATCGCCTGACCAGAAGGTTCTCACCTTCCGCTCTATCACCAGCGAACGCAGCCCTCGTATAAGTTCAGAGGCCCTCTTCTCCGCCTCCTGATCCCCGGGATGATTCTCTATCATCTTGTTCAGCGCCGGAAGAATATAACCCATTTCGTGAAAGGAGCTGTGATTCGTATGGGTCCAGGGATACTGTTCATGGAAGCGAAGTCCATGCTCTCCCCAAGATTTCATGACATGCCGGTAAAAGGATTGCTGAACCGAAGCACCCTCTTCTGTCTTCAGCATTTTCCGGACAGCATCAATGGCTTCATACCAGGAGCCAACCAGCTCCGCATCGTCCACCCGGCAGTGGGCCGCTTCAGCAGGCTTTTTATGAGGCAACACAAGCCAGTACGGAAGGTTGTCCGCCTTCTCATCCACCATGGACGTCAAATACCCCAGCACAAGCCTCGCATTTTTTAAAGGCTCGAATTTTTCATATATCTGTTTTGACATATTCATCCCTCCAAGATTTCCGCAGGTTTATCATACCGATCATACCGCTCGGGGTCCCTGGAATGAAATCAGCCTTTTAGTGAGGTTTGTATGCTTTTTTGTCTTCACTCATTAGCAGGCAATGGCATTGGAGTTGGCCTTGGTTACCACATCCATTCCCCCTTGGAGGAATTCTCGGATGATAGAAGTAAGGCTCAAGTTGTCGAAGCGCAACATCAGGCCGATGACGACCACGACGAACCAATGAAAAGCGGCTCCTTCTCTTCAGTAGCCGTGTTCACTCCTCCCTCCGCCTGCCGGGGACAGGCTGCGCTCAAGCGGCTGGAGGAATTAAGGTAAGCAAGCAAAGGGAGCACCGATTATGGCGCTCCCTTTGCTGAACTATTGCGGTAAATACGATATGCCGGATAGACTAATTAATTCTCTTCATATAACAGGGTATCAAAAATATCATTCAGCTGAATATCGGCAACTGCCATGACTTCGTCAGCAGCCCCATAATACATCCGGACGGTATCCCCGATTAACAGGGCGCCGCATGAGAAGACCACGCCGCCGAAGAAACCGTTCACTTCATAATCCGCCTCCGGCTCCATGAACGGCCGGGTCGAACGTGCCAGGACTTTGCCAGGATCTTCGAGATCCAGCAGTACGGCTCCCATACAATACCGGTGTTTGGTATCGGCACCGTGGTACAGCGTCAGCCAGCCCCGCTCAGTCCTGAGCGGTACGGCTCCGCCGCCCATTCTGCCACCGTCCCAGGACGCCTTGCGGAGTCCCATCAGGAAACGGTGATTGCCCCAATGCAGCAGGTCCGGCGATTCTGCGATCCACATTTCCGGCGCACCGAAGGAATGCGGTACCGGACGGGTTAAGGCATAATATTTGCCGCCAATCCTCTCAGGAAACAGCATCACGTCCTTGTTCTCCGGAGCCAGGATTATTCCGTGGCGCTTGTAGGTTACAAAGTCGTATGTCTCAGCCAAGCCTACGCCTACCCCGCGGGAAGAAGCCGCACTGTATGTGATGTAATACTTATCTCCGATCTGCGTGATGCGGGGGTCCTCCACTCCCCAGGCTTCAAGCGCCGTCTGCGGGAAGATCGCCGGCTGATCCTCCACAGTGAAATGGATGCCATCCTTGCTGCGTGCCACGCGAAGATGGGACATGGAGGTCAGCATCACCATTTGACCCTTCTCCGCAACAAAGCGGGTATCGCTGAGATCATACCGTTCATCGTTTGATGACAAACGTTCTACCATAATCTCTCCTGTAGCATCATTCAGCTTCGGGACCGGTACCTCTCCTTCTGCGCTGCGGACCGGCGCTTCGGCCACACGGAGCAGCAAAATGGTTTCTTCTCCATAAACAGCAACTCCAGCATTGAAGGCTCCAAGCACTTTGAAGTCCGGCCGTGAAGGCTTCACATCAGTCGTCCTGACGATAGGATTATGTTCTGAACGTATTACTGTCATTCATATCTCCTCTTTCTGCTCTATTTGGCTACTACCGCATCGATTTGCTTCTGAATCTCGTCCATTACCTTTTGACCGCCGACACCGAGAATCTTGTCTTTCAGCATTTCTTTGCCTTTATCTGCCGGCAGTACACCTTGGGACAGCGGCAGGAACACAGAATCGAAGAATGGCGTGGTCTTGGCATATTCGGTCTTCACCTGTTCGGCGTCAAAGCTGAATCCGGTGATGGGGCTTATGTTGAAGAAATCAGCTGCGCCGGCCTTTTCAACCCATTCCTTGTCACCGGCCAGCATGTTGTCCGGAGTACGCTCCAGTGTTGGACGCCAGGTGAGCACAAACCCGGGGAATACATACGCAGAAAGCTGTTTGTAACTCGAATCGCCCACAGATTCCCAGTCTTTTCCTTCAACACCATACTCCAGCAGATCGTGATTTTCTTTAACCGACAGCCAATTGGCTACATCCATGACCAGCTCGGCATGCTTCGAAGCTTTCGGAATCGTGAGGAAGTTCCACTGCTGGTAATTGGAATACGGCTTGGAGGTCTCATCGTGGGGAACCACCACTTCAAGCTCGGCTCCATCAATCTTGAGCGCGTCCAGATACTTCAGACCTTCTACGCCATCAGCCGCATAATAGGTTGCCGCATATTTACCCTGGTTGAATAAGGTCTGGGCATTCTGCTCCTGGGCAATATTCTTGGATAGGATGCCATCCTCATAATACTTAGTCGCCCGTTCAAAGGATTGGTCAAGCGTCTTGGCATCCCATGCTCCTACAACCTTCTTATTTTCAAGTGAATAATAGAACATAGGCACTAAGGTCTCAATATAGCTTACTTTCCCAGTATTTAAGGTGTCATTAAATAATGCCGGAAGCTTGTCTGCTTTGCGTCCGTCGATTACAAACGGCTTAATCGTAGTTTCCTTTTCTTTGACGGTATACAGGAATTTCTCCACATCAGCTACTGTCTTCAGCTCGGGCATCCCGTATTTCTCACGCAGATCCTTGCGGATAACGAAGCCGTACAAGGTTCCCTGCACAGTCCCGAGTGGAATACCCATGATCTTCCCGCCAAATTTGTTGGCATCCCACATTTGATCGGGAATGGACTCCTTCAATTCCTTGCGCGAAGCTACCATATCATCCAGCGGAATAATCGAGCCGCTGGCAATCATCTGTGACATCGATAACCACGGCGCATCCAGATACATGTCAAATTCCTCGCCTGCCGACATTTTAACCGAGACCGAATTACCATAATCGGACCAAGGGAGAAAATTGATATTTAACGAAGCGCCTACGTTGTCCGCTTTCAGCTTTTCATTGACTGCCTTGAGCACACCCTCGAAGCCAGAAGGCTTATCACCCGGGAAATATGCTTTTAATTCCACTGTCTCCTTCGGGCTGTCCGCTGAATTGCTCTGACCCTTGCCCTCTCCGTTATTCGGAGTGTTTGCTCCGGTATTATTGTTTCCGTTTCCCCCGCAGCCGGATACAAGCATGGATAGTGACAGTACCGCAGCTATAGTGATGCTGAGCATTTTCTTTGATCTCATTTTAATAACCCTCCCCAATTCATAATAATGCTTATATGCAATAACCGGAAATCCGGTTGATGCCAGAAACTGGCTTACCCTTTGACTGCCCCTACCGTCAGCCCTTTGACAAAATATTTCTGCAGCATGGGATAGAGCAGGATAATCGGACCGATAGTCAGCACTGTCGTTGCCATGCGGACCCCGTAAGTCGGCGCCACGGTAGAGATTGCAGCGGAAGCCGGAATCAGATTTTTGGCCGCTTCCATATTAGAGACCATCCGGCGCAGTATCAGCTGCAGCGGGAACAGCTTCTCGTTATCGATAAACATCAGTCCCATGTACCAGTCATTCCAATAATAAAGCGCGTAGAACAGTCCCACTGAGGCCAGAATCGGCTTGGAGATCGGAAGTATAATCTGAAAGAATACTCTCATTTCATTGGCGCCGTCTATACGTGCCGCTTCCTCCAGCTCCTCCGGAACCGTTCTGAAGAAGCTTACTAGAAGGAATACAAGGAAAGGCTGGCAGAGCAGCGGAAGAATCAGCACCCAGATTGTATTTTGCAAATGCAGCCATTGGCTGACCACGATATAGAAGGGAATGATTCCTCCCGAGAACAGCATGGGCAGATAGCAGAAAAGTAAAAATGGAGTTTGCAGCACATTGCGCTTATTGGCCAGTGAATAGGCCAGCATGGCCGAAATGCAGAGTGCAGTGATCGTACCCGCAACTGTAATGATTATGGTTATGCCATATCCATTGTACAAGGCGTCTGAATGCAGGAGCGCTCTGTATGCGGCAACCGAGAATGCTTTAGGGAAGAGCGTATAGCCGTTCACAATCAGCTCACTCTCCTCTGTGAATGAACCGATGACCATCAACAGAAATGGAAGAATGCAGAATAGGGTGAACAAGATGAGGACAACATAGGCAAAAATGCTAAATAAACGGTCGGACAACGTCTGTTTCAAGTGTTTTCCCTCCTAGAACAAAGCGGATTCTTTGGACATTTTGCGCGTAACCGCATTGGCGATAATCACGAAGATAAGACCCATCACCGACTGGAACAAGCCCACCGCGGAGGACATCCCGAAATCATGAAGCTGCCGCATGGAACGGAATACGAAGGTATCAATCACATCCGTCGTCGGGTACAGCAGAGAGTTATCACCGATAATCGCATAGATCATGGCAAAGTCGCCGTTGAAGATTCTGCCTACCGACAGAAGGGTCATAATGGAAATGGTCGGAACAAGCAGAGGTAAGGTAATCCTCAGCATAATCTGCATTTTGGAGGCGCCGTCTATCCGCGCTGCTTCATATAAATCCTCGGAGATACCCGTAATGGCCGCCAAAAAGATAATTGACAAGTAGCCGGCTCCCTGCCACACACGGATAATCGTAAGGATCCATGGCCATAAGGCAGATTCAAACATCCAGTTGACCGGCTCAAAGCCCAAATTCTGAATCCACGCATTGACAGGCGGAGATTCACCTCCCAGGAAAGATTGAACCAGCATGCCGATCACAATCCATGACATGAAGTAAGGAAGAAAAATCAGCGACTGCGAAATCCGTTTGAAATACTTATTGCGGATCTCATTGAACATCAGAGCAATAAGAACCGCTGCAAGTGTTGTAAAAACAATGAACAGCACATTCAGCAGCAGGGTATTGCGCAGGATGACCCAGAAGTCGTCCGATGTAAAGAAATAATTGAAGTTGCGGAAGCCTACCCACTCACTTCCGGTAATCCCTTTGGAAAAGTCATAATTCTTAAACGCAATAAGGATTCCGTAAATCGGAAAATAACTGAAGATAAGAAAGAAGAGCAATCCTGGCACCGCCATCCCGTATAAAAAAGGATTACGTGCAATTTGCTGCAGTTTGTAGCCTGCCCCGCGTTTCCGGACATTTGGCATTTCTGTGTACCCCCTCGTGAATAATTCGTTACAAGCTTTGTCTGGGAAAAACATACCAGGCTTTGATATTCCAGACCATTGCGGGAATTAACGATGTCTACTGTATGCATGAAACGGCGGACTTCCCAAAAGCATCACAGTTTCAGGAACCATCGATTGTCTTTATCAAAAGCAGCGATATGATACAATAAATCTGCCTTATCAATCCACAGAGATACAGACGGGGGTACAACATGCCTAGATTAAAACTATCCCGGTTGAATTTTTTGAAGCAACGCTCCACTTTTATCAAAATCATCATTTATTTTGTCAGCGCCAATATTATCGTACTGGCGGTTTCATTCATTGCCCTCTACTCTCTATCCTCAAAGACCCTGCTCAAGGAAATCGGCGACCACTCCGAGTCTCTGTTAGTCAATGGAGCCAAGAATACAGCGCAGCTCATGGAATGGTCTATCAATTATGCTTATTCCTCGAGCTCCGATGTCCAGATCGAGTCTTATGCGCTCTCAGAGCAGCACAGCGACCTGGACACCTATGCGGTTTGGAGCCGGCTGATGAACATCAAGAAGGGAAATCCATCCATCGATTCGGTCTATCTGATTAATGATTATACGCATCAAATTATCGATTCCCGGCTGGGCGTGAATGAATTTGACAGCTTCTATGACCAGGAAGTATTACAGCGGCTGCGGACCCGGAAACTGACTGACGGAGCCTTTCTTATTCCCCGGACCCTTATGCTGCCGCTGGAATCCGGCAAGGAGAAGAAAGTGATTACGGCTATCGTCCCCTATGAGACCGGAAAATCTATTTCCGCTTTCGTACTGAACGTCGATGCTGACAATATCATGACGCTGCTGCAGAATAACAGCAATGTTCTGGAGACCAGCGTCTTTGTGCTCAATGACAAAAAAGAGCTTGTCTTCAGCACCGTGAAGCTGGACGCAGAACAGATACAAGAGTTCAGCCAGGCCGTGGAAAAGGAGGCGAACGGCTGGAAGATCGTTAAGCCGCAGAAATCCCCGGAGCAAATGCTGGTCTACGCCAATACCTCCATTAATGGCATCCAAAACTGGAGATTTATCGAGACGATTCCCAAATCGATAATCTTAAGCAAAATCACATGGCTGCGGAATTTGACACTGCTACTGTTTGCAGGACTGTTTGCCGCTTCCCTGTGGGTGATCATTCTATTGTCGAAACGGGTGTATTCGCCAATCCAGGAGCTTGTTCACAATGTTATGGAGCAGCATCATGCGGAGCAGCTGGACGGGCAGAACGAAGCCAATGAGCTGGTGTATTTATCCCAGGTATTTGTCTCCCAGAATGAGCGGATCCATGAGCTGACCGAGCATGGGCGGAAGAACAAGTTTCTGGCCCGGGAGCGGTTTATACGTGAATTATTGGGGGGGCTTACCTTATCCATTGCGGAAATCCGCAACAATTGCAGCGAGCTTGGCATTGAACTGTCTGAGGAGGGAGTATCTGTAGCTATCTTCCGGATAGACCAGTTTGCTTCCTTTACAGTGCGGTATTCGGAGAAAGACCAGCGGCTGTTGCGCTTCGCCATGGCTAATATTATCCAGGAATCCCTGCAGACAGACGTTATGAAAGGGATTCTTACCGTCGATATGGGCAAAGATCATGTTGCAGTGATTCTCCCGGTTGGCAGGGGGCAATCTGCGGTTATGTATGCCGGGAAGCTTCAGCAGGCGCAGCGGCTGGTAGCACAATTTCTATCCATCGGAACCACAGTAGCCTGCGGCAAGCATTTGGAGGGGTTGAACGAACTTCATGAGGGTTATATGGAGGCCTATGAGATGACCCAGGAGCGTTTCCGTTTAGGGCAAGGAGCCTTTGTAATAGAGGAGTATGCAGATGCAAGTCCTGCCGAGCTGTATCATATGCCGCTGGAGCTGGAAAGGCAAATGGTACAGGCCATTCATAGAGCGGATGCTTCCGCCTTCCTTAACAGCCTGTATATGGCTATTTCCTCGCTTAGAGAACGGCCATACTTCGAATGCAAAATGTCATTAATCACTTTATTCATGGAAATCCGCCGCTCGATGCAGGAGATCACCCATCAACCCGTGCTGCCCAGCTCCTGGAGTCTGACCTCGGTAGAGAATCAGATTATTAAGCTCGAAACGCTTGAAGCCGTTGTGGAGTGGATGGCAGGAGTATCCGCCAAATTTCTGGATGAGATCGCAGCCGTCCGCAGTGTCTCAAGAAATGCCGGTCTGGTCGGGCAGGTTGAACAGCTCATCGAAGCACATCTGACCGATGCTAATTTGTCCGTTAAGATGCTCTCCGATGAGCTTGGCCTGTCGGTAAATTATATTAGAAATTTGTACAAGAACGAGACGAACCGCTCCATTACGGAAACGATATCCGAGAAGCGTCTGAGCATCATCTGCGAGGAACTGATATCCAGCGAAGCGCCGATTGAACCAATCGTACTGAAATATGGCTTTTCTTCATTAAATACCTTCTATATTGCTTTCAAAAAAAGATATGGCGTTACTCCGGCAGTTTACAGGAAATCCAATCAGAAATAGATCCGGGCCGTCTGTAGTGAAATCTAGCTCACTCCCCAAGAGAAGAATTCCCACCTGGAACGGTAACTTTCAATGGCCTTGATCAGTCCGATCCTGCCGATGGAAATCAGATCCTCCATATCCTCGCCTGTGTTATCGAACTTTTTGAGGTTATGGACACGATACGATGTCAAAAAAATAAACCAATTACGATCGATCCCGATTCTAATTGGTTTACTATTGCGTTTTATATTTAATCTGTAATTTCAGATCAATTATTTGTGCCCATTCAGGCAATCCATCTGAATAATATTTCATTCCGCTTTTATCCGCTCCAAGAATAATTTCACCATCTGCTTTACTATTATCAATAACAACTAATTGATCTATTTGGTCTAAGTGAGACAACAGATTATTCATACTCGTTACATTACGTCTAATAATATCCTCTGTTTCAATATGATGACCACCCATTTTCCACACGCGCAGCAACGCAAATAACCTGTAGGATTGAGACATTAATATCTCATCCCTACAGGTTATTATTCTAAATTTTCAAGTTATCTTTTCGCCTTATAAAACTCATGATATGGCTTCATCAGCGCCCGTTTCTCAATCCGCGATACATAACTCCGGCTGATGCCAAGTTCTTTGGCTATCTCCCGCTGCGTCCGCTCCCCGCCCCCAGTGTCCAGAACGAACCGGCCGACTACTACCTCCTTCTCCCGGTTATCTAAAATGTCGAGGATGCAGTAGATTTTGCTCTTCTCGATCTTCAGATCGACCTCTTTAATGACATCATCGGTCTCGGAGCCAAGGATATCTATAAGAGTGTGAATTTTTTGGAATTATGGACACGATATAATGTCAAAAAGAGAACAATCCTTATTCATTCCCCATCGTGCTGATATCGATTACAAACCGGTAACGGACATCTGAAGCGAGTACACGCTCCCAGGCTTCATCAATCCGGTCGGCAGAAATAACCTCGATCTCAGATGCAATATTGTGTTCAGCACAGAAATTAAGCATTTCCTGCGTTTCACGGATTCCGCCAATCATTGATCCGGCAAACGAGCGGCGGTGGCCGATCAGCGAGAATACGTTAACTGCCAATGGATCAGCGGGTGCACCGACATTGACTAATGTACCATCCAGCGCCAGAAGCGAAAGATAGGCATCAATATTAATCTGCGCACTTACTGTATTTACGATCAGGTCGAACGAACCGGCAAGCTGCTTAAATGTCTCCGGATCGCTAGTCGCATAATAATGGTCCGCCCCTAATTGCAGACCGTCTTCCTTCTTTTTCAGTGACTGTGATAAAACAGTAACCTCAGCCCCCATGGCATGAGCGATCTTCACAGCCATGTGTCCAAGTCCGCCAAGACCCACCACAGCTACTTTTTTGCCTGGAGCGGCCCCCCAATGGCGCAGCGGTGAATAGGTTGTGATTCCGGCACACAAAAGTGGTGCAGCAGCATCAAGCGGAATAGCGTCAGGAATCCGCACCACGAAGTCTTCTGTTACAACAATGTGAGTGGAATACCCGCCCTGGGTATAGTGCCCGTACCGGTCAATAGCTCCATAGGTACCTGTACTTCCATTAAGGCAATATTGCTCCTCACCTTTATGGCAATTGCTGCACTCTCCGCAGGAGTCAACCAAGCACCCTACCCCTACCCGGTCACCTACTGAATACTTTGTGACTTCGGAACCGACCTGGCTAACAATTCCGGCGATCTCATGCCCTGGAACGAGTGGATAGGTGACCGGCCCCCACTCCCCGCGGGCTGTATGAATGTCCGAGTGGCAGATCCCAGCGTACTTAATCTCAATAAGAACATCGTGCGGCTGAAGATTCCGGCGCTCAATGGTGGTTAGCTTGAACGGACCTTCCTGGCTGAATGTAGCGCGTGCATTAACTTTTATCATAGTGTAACCTCTCTTCTAGTTAATATTAAAATCTGTAACACCGGCTTTACAAAACATATGTTATTACTTAAAGTTAACTCTAAGTCAAGCAAAAAATACAATTGAGACTGGAGATACATAATGAAGACATACTCCATAAGTGAAGTTGCAGAACACTTTAACATGACACCACATACCCTGCGTTACTATGACAAGGAAGGTCTTATGCCCTTTATAGAAAGGACCTCCAGCGGGAAACGCGTTTTCAAGGAATCGGATATGGACGCTTTAAAAGTCATTGAATGCTTGAAGTCATCCGGGATGCCGATTAAGGAAATTAAACATTTTATTGAGTGGTGCTCTGAGGGGGATTCCACCTTGCAGCAAAGATATGACATGTTCCTTGAGCGGAAAGCATCCGTAGAAGCACAGATGGAAGAATTAAAAAAAACGATGGAAGTCATAGAACATAAATGTTTATATTACAAGACCGCCTTGGATAGCGGTACGGAAGATGTTCATAAAAACAATAAAATAAAAAGTTCATCCGCTCATTAGAAATGGACTTTCAAATTCGTAAGCTTCTTGATTGAGGCTGCCATCTTTAACCGCTTCGCCTTATAAAACTCATGATACAGCTTCATCAGCGCCCTTTTCTCTATTCTTGAAACGTAGCTGCGGCTGATTCCACTATCAATAAATTTAAAGATAGCGAAGATATTTCATTAAGAGCATTAACAAAGTTTATTTCCCCTAGTGATTTTGTGCTGATTGGTGCTTTAAAGAGACAGGTTTACGAAGTGGAGAATTGCATCAACAAGATTATGGAATTATTATTTATATCAGATCCGGTTGCGTAATTCTGATCATCAATTGTTTAAAAATAAAGGGCAGACCAGCTTGTTGAATCCAGAATTCCCCAAGGCGTTGCTCAAGCTCTTATTCCAGCGTATCCGGAACTGGAGAGGCGCTTTGAGCGCGACTTTTTTTGAAATATAAGCGTTATATGTTTCACACGATAACTTATCCTTCTATTTCTCGCTGAAACGGTACCGTCCTTAAAAAGGACGGCAAAGCCGTTTCCACTTGTCAATTCGAGTCCATGCGGCTCTTGTGTTATAAATGCAGTCTATTTAAAGAGGTTGGGAGGTATAAAGATGCCAAAAACGATATTAGTTGTAGACGACGATGAAGAAATCGTAAAACTCATCACAAAGAGTTTAAGGTACGAGCAATTTGCAATAATTCCGGCATGTTCCGGGAAAGAAGCCTTATCTGCATTGGAAGAAAACCACATTGATTTCATCGTTCTTGATATAGTGATGCCTGATATGGATGGACATGATGTCTGCAGAAGTATCCGAAAATCTTATAATGTTCCAATTCTTTTTTTAAGTGCGCGTGATAAGGACATTGATAAAATCGTCGGGCTCGAAATAGGAGCAGACGATTACATGACCAAACCTTTCAGTATTCAGGAGCTTGCCTCCAGGATAAAGGCCCACTTCAGAAAAGTGGACAGGCTGTTTAAAGAGTGGGATGAACTTAGTCCCGGTAACGAAAAGGCGGATGCTCCGCTCATTTTGAACGATAAGACGTTTGAAGCATTCCTGCATAGCAGGAAGCTCGACTTATCAACGAAGGAATTTCAAATTTTGTCTATCCTTATGCGTCACCCCAATCATGTATTGACTCGTGAGCAGATATATGAAAACGTCTGGGGAGACGAATACGGAGAACTAAATACCGTAACGGTCCATATAAAAAATATCCGTAAGAAACTTGGTCCTGAAAATGACTTTATTAAAACCATATGGGGCATAGGATATAAATATACGGAAAGAGAGCAATAGTATGAAACTGAAAATAAAACTTCCCCTCTTATTCCTGCTGATGCTTATAATTTTTATGTTTTCAATTGGAATGTACCTGAAGCTTGTCTTTGCAGTATATTCCCCTATACGCAGTTCATTGCTGGACTCGCGATATATAGCATTGCTCCTGCCCATATTTGCCATTGCCTTTTTCATATTTATTATTCTGATTATCTATATTCATTTTTGCATAGAGAAACCCATTCAGCTTCTGAATACCAGGCTGGAAGAAGTAAATAGTGTACATCCAATGCCTCCGCTAGCTTTGAGGAGTAATGACGAGATCGGAGAACTTTATAAGCACTTCAATAAGATGGAGCATAGGCTTCAACTCGCCCACAGAGAGCAATCCGATATGATTGCCGCAATCGCCCACGATTTGAAAACACCCCTGACATCTATTAACGGTTTTACTGAACTGCTGGCTGCACACAAGGACTTACCAGAAACTGAAAAGCAGGAATATTATGAATTGATTCAAAGGAAGTCAGAATATATGGTCGAACTCATCAATGATTTCTCCAGCTTCACCAAAGAAAAACTGGAGTTGGAGTCCATGGTAGCTAAACCTGTAAAAGCATCAAAATTATTCGAAAAAATTGCCCTTGAATATGAGTACGAGCTGGCGGGACTTGACAACGAGCTTACTTGCCGCCATTCATTCACGGAAAATATATTGCTAATGGTCAATGAACCGATGATCCGTCGGGTTTTCGGCAACCTCTTTAGCAATGCTGTAAGATATGGAGGGAAGAATAAGCTGAAAGTGTATATGACGGGATACCCGCTAGGACATTATGCCTATTTCCAAATCGAAGATAATGGAATTGGAGTGCCGGATAAGGATATTTCTTCTCTGTTCCTCAAATTTTTCACTGTGGATAAATCGCGGCAAATTCAAAAGGGCGGGCTGGGGCTGGGGCTTGCAAGCTGTAAATCCATTATTGAGCATCACGGGGGCGAAATTGTTGCCTACCCTTCCGAATATGGCGGTTTGGGGATAAGATTCAGCCTTCCCCGGGCGGCACAACGCTGACTTTATTTTTGCACATCTTCTTTTACAACAAAGTTAAAGGCTGCTGCCAGGTGTGAACACTGAACTGTGACCCGTAAGATGGAAACTTTGAAAAAAGTGACCCTCTTATGGGTCATTTGTGTTTTAATCGAAATAGCGAAATAGCGGAGGAAGCCTTCATGAATAATAAAACAAGAGGAAGCTCAAAAATATTCAACGAAAAAGAGATTAAACTACTAGAGAACAATCCAAATGTAGAGAACGTGACGGAAAAGAGTATCACCTATTCGTCAACGTTTAAGTTGGCTGCGGTTAAGGCCTATAAGGAGGGTCAAACTCCAATGGAAATCT
This sequence comes from Paenibacillus sp. FSL M7-1046, assembly GCF_038007405.1. Taxonomy (NCBI): domain Bacteria; kingdom Bacillati; phylum Bacillota; class Bacilli; order Caryophanales; family Paenibacillaceae; genus Paenibacillus; species Paenibacillus sp. FSL M7-1046. Next base: position 565,822 of record NZ_JBBOXB010000001.1, read on the forward strand.
TCCTTAGTGCGGGATTTGACGTAGATATTATCGGTCGCAAGAAGCCTAAGCATTGCCTAACCCGTTGGCGTAATACGTACAATGCTCTGGGAGATGCTGGATTACTAGAGGAACAACGAGGAAAGGGATCCCCGGGCAGACGACCAGCTGGAGAACTTTCTATCGAGGAAAAGTTCAAACGTGCAGAGGCACGAATCAAGCTTTTGGAGATGGAGAACGATTTTTTAAAAAAGCTAGAGGCGCTCGAAAAGCAGAAGATGCAGAGGGAACATTGACACCCTCCGAGCGCTTTGAAATTATTAACCAAACGATACGTAAGCACGGTTTGCAGCGAGTGACGCGTTATTTGTGCAGGCTAGCCAGTGTGAGCTTAAGCGGATATTACCGTTGGCAAGCTGTTGAGGAAGCCAGACAGTTGCGAGAGGAAGCGGACGAGCGTGACGCTTTCCTCATCAAGAAACACTATGATGCTTTAAATGGTAGAGCAGGAGCATTGGTCGTGAAGATGAGGCTGGAACGGGAGAACGGTATCATCATGAATCATAAGAAAATTCGAAGATTAATGCGAAAATATAAGCTCATTGCTACGATCCGGCAAGCCAATCCCTATCGGAAGATGGCAAAAGCCACACAAGAGCACCAAACGTGTCCCAACTTACTCAAGCGTCAGTTTGACCAAAGAGAGCCCGAGAAAGTGCTACTGACGGATATTACCTATATGCATTATGGCGATGGACAATGTGCTTATTTATCCGTGGTGAAAGACGGGGCTACGAGACAGATTCTAGCTCACTACCTCTCTTCGTCATTGGCCATGCCAATTGTAGAACGAACACTGGAGAAACTACTTGAACGACTGGATGGCAATATTCATCCAGAAGCTCTGTTACACTCGGATCAAGGAATGCACTATACTCATCCTAGATTCCGCCTTCTCGTACACAAAGCTGGGTTTACACAGTCCATGTCACGGAAAGGAAACTGCTGGGATAACGCCGCCATCGAGAGCTTCTTTGGCCATATGAAGGATGATTTGGAGTACAAGTCATGTATGACTCTCGTGGAATTACGAACAAGGGTGGATGACTATATCGCCTACTATAACTCCGAGCGATATCAATGGGCATTAAAAAAAATGACTCCCGATGAATTCAGGAGTCACCTATTAACCGCTTCTTAAAGGTCTTCTTTTTTAAACTTTCCACAAATACGGTCACAGTTCACACCCAGGCAGCAGCCTTTTTTTTCAGCGGTTTATAGTTTTTTATATTCTCTTTATAAACATTTATTTTTCTTTTAAAGAAGCTTTATCTTTGTGTTGTAAAAATTAATTGTAGTAAAAAAACTACAATCACTAGAACTGGAAAAGGAGGATGTTGCAATGTCAATTGAGTTCAGCCGTTGGCCCAGTAACTACATGATGTCATACCAAGTCACCAAAGCTTTGGGTATGGCAAGCCTCGGTGCTACGGATGTCACCGAGATCTACGAGGCCTGCAAAAAAATCGACCCCGATGACAAGGATACGTGGCACAGGGAATGGCTCATAACCGCTCAGGCATTGGAAAGACACGGCAAGGAGGCCGAAACGGCTGGAAACTGGTATACAGCACGAAACTGCTACATTCGTGCCTGCAATTACTACAGAATCGCAGAGTATGCGGTGATGGATGATGACATCGAGAAAATCCGTATCTTTAAGAAGGTAAATGAACTCTTCGAAGCTGCCGGAAAGTACTTCGATGTCCGCCCGGAGAAGATCCAAGTCGATTACGAGGATGTCAAGCTGGAGGGGTACTTCTTCTCCCCTTCCTGGATAAAAGGTCCAAAGCCGACCCTTTTTGCGCTTAACGGTGGCGACGAGTGGTCAATTGAAAATTATTTCTGGCTAGGTCCCGCCTTCATTTCGTGTGGATATAACTTTCTGGTCTATGACCAGCCTGGCACCGGCCTCTCGCTGTACGAAAAGGGAAAGGGGAGACGGGCGGACAGTGAGGCTTTCCATTCCCGAGCAATCGACTTTCTTCTAACACGGCCGGAAGTCGATCCCGATAAGATTATCGTGCACGGGGAGAGTTTTGCGGCTTACGACTCGCTGCGATTCGCTTCGTTCGATCACAGGGTTGCTGCCGTCATCTCCGACGGCGGTACGCACGCCTTCGACTGGGATGCCATGCTTAAATGGATGCCGCCGAGTCTGGCCGCACACGGCATGAGAATTCTGGGGGCAAAAAGCTTGGAGGATTTTGCGGGGAATCCGCGTTTTGCCTATGATCTTGAGGGCGTGCTCCACCAGATAGAATGTCCGCTTCTTGTAATGCATGGAGCGGAAGAGATATTGGTTCAGCCAAATCCGCTGACACAAGCCTTGAAGAATTACGAGCAAGCGGGTTCGAAAAACAAGACGTTCTACCCGATAGAGGATAGACGACTTGGCGGATTAGAACACTGTCAGGTAGACAACATCAACGTGCTGCATGAGGTAGCGCTGAATTGGCTCTGCTCAATTGGGCTTGGGCCAGCCTCGCCTCGCTTAAGCGATTGCCAGGACATCATAAAGTAGATTTATTGAAAGATTTCTGATTGAGCTTGTTCAGGAGTGTCGTACTTAGAATCCTGAATAAGCTCTCTCTTTATGGAGGAGTTGAAGAAATGGCGAAACGCCCGCCTTGAAGGAAAGCCCGGATTGATCAAGATTGACATTTAAGGCGCGGCCCAAAATTACCGCAAATTCACTGCGGGTAATCTTTCCGTCAGGACGGAAGGTGCCATCCTCATATCCCTTCACGATGTTACGTTCCGCTGCTGTGATGATATGTTCTTTAGCCCAATGCATACCCACATCTTTAAACTCAGGGATCCTTATCCAGATTCACATCCAGGGGCTTTGGCAAATCGCCTAAAGTTACCGTTACCGAGGCTGTATTCAACGGAACGGTAACGATACCTTTTTCGTTATCCACTATTCCTGTGGACACCTTAATGATGTTGTTTACTATACTTGGTAATTGGATGCTAAAACTGGCCTTGCTGGCCTCGATCTTAGCTTGACTTAGGTCGCGGTTAAAGGTAACGACAAGGCTTATCACTGTATGATTATTCTGCACAGCGTTTACGACCCACTCCTTAGGTACCCCGTTATTTAATAACTTCCGGTGCTAACTCCAAAAGGACAATTAAATCCTCCAATATGGAATAGTTCTCTTTATTAGGTTTTGTTCTCAAAACCTAAAGTTCTTAATATATCACGTTTCCTCATTCACAGTGCTTTTCATCGCCTCCTGCTCGCGGAAGGCAGAAGGTGTCAGCCCATATTTTTTCTTGAACAAGGTAGAAAAGTAAGTTATGTTGTATATCCCTACAGACTCACTAATTTTGGCGGCTGTCTCGTGGGTAGTAGCAAGCAAATCTTTTGCTTTCTCCAGCCGGATGTTGTTCAAGTATTCACTGAATGATTGCTGGATCGCTCCTTTGAACAGTTTCCCCAGATAGCTGGGTGACAGTCCGGCGATGTTGGACACCAGATCGAGCGATATGTTAGGCTCGGCATAATGTTCATGAATGTAATTCTGTACTTTTTCAATTAGAATATTATGCTTTTGAGCGTTCATCCAGTGATTTTTTTCTTCAATTAAAATGCAAATTTTGCAGCAATACCGGTTGAATATATTGCAGATCTCCGTCAAATCTTCTGCCCGTTCAATATCGGTTACCGCTTGCAGGTAATCATTAAAATTGGAATCCGGCACATGCTGTAAATAGTCAAAATGCTTAAGTAAAGACAACATGAGCTGAGTGCTATAGGTGATGACCTGATGAACTGAACCGCCAGATATTTTATCAATAATTTCTTCGACTGCGCTTACAATGGGTTCCGGCTTGCCGTGCTGCACAGCATCAATCAGTTGCTTCTCGTAGGAGCCGGGATAGCTCAAGGCCGTCAACACATGGTGGCGTGTCGCTATAGCGTCCAGAATCGCTTCTTTCCCATAGATGAGCCGGTATTTCACATACTGCTGCGCTGAAGTATACGAGGACGGAATATGACTTTTACCAAAGGATATATCTCCTATCCCTATAGATACCGTTACCTTGAAGTAACGGTTTAGAAAGCTTTGAATATTACGTAAGGCAGGCTTCAGTTCCTCCGACTGTTGATTTTTCGTATATTGAAGGATGGCGACGGCTTCATTTCCTCCCATAATGAGATAATCACATGTGCCAATATGCTCCAGCATCTCTTTTGCGATATTTCCCAAAGCGAAGCGCAGCAAGGACTGATGTTTCCCTTCCATCCTCTCCCCTATAGGCTCAAGCTCATTGATTTTGAACACTATTACGCCAAAAAATGGCCCCGCTACCTCCTCGCCGATCTCCTTAATGATCTTGTTCGAAACAGAGTGCTCCAGTGAATGACCGCGAAGCAATGCATGCAGATAATGCTCACGGACGGTTCGCGAAGAGTGGGTGATTACAAACTGCATGGATTTCTCACGTTCATGATAGGAATGGAAAACCTCGGTCATCATCTTGTATTCATCGATATGCGCCAAGCCGGATGCGGGATTGGTCGTGTTTGGCATGACTTTTTCAAGCAGCGCCGATAAGGGTTTATTCATGTTCGAGGTTAAAAGGATAGAGATCAATAGGCCTGCCAATACAATTCCGGCTGTAAATAGCAGCGTAATCCTCCGGAGTTGGTCAATGTTAGAAATGAGATCGGAATACGGTGAAACGCTTACAAAATACCAGTCCAGTTCCTCCGACTTTACATAAGTGACCAGATTCCTTTGTTTTGAAATAGTTGTGGTGAAGCTGCTCTCATTTTTGTTCTCAATTAATATCGTCCGCACGTACTCTTCTTCAAATAAATCATCCATAAATAGATTGGAATCGGTATGAGACAACACTTTACCTTCATTATTCATTACGAAAACGTTATTAGCGGAGTCCGCTTTGCTGATCTTGCGGATTGTCGTCAGAATCGACTGCTCCTCCACATTGATATAGATCAACGGATTGCCTGTGGTCTGGTATGAGAAATTCGGGTACAGCAAGAAGGTCAGGAACTGTAATGATCTACCGTTGTTGCGGCCCGCAGCCTTCAGGCTGCGCGGCTTGAATTCCATGTACCGCTTCGCGCTGAGGGTGGTGAGCGAAGAGTCAAACGGAAGCCCGGCTGTATCAATGGTTGTTCCTGTAGAAGGCCGATGGATCCCGATACTGTGGATATAAGGGTTCACGTTGGTAATTTGTTCGATCTGTTGAAAAATATGATAATTACTTACCTTGTCCTCCACCTTCTCATCCAGGAAGGAAAGGATTTCCGGTTGAATCAGCAGTGTATTTCCTATAGTGATGACCTGGTTATAGACTACATCGGAGGCGTAAGTAATCTGGGACAACATCGCCCGGGAATTACGTTCGATCTCCTTGATGGCGCTTCTGGAGAACAGGGAGAAGAGTACACCCGATAGCACGCTTACGGTTAGAAGAACGAGAAGGAAATATGATATGGTGAGTTTTTGAAATGCCTTGTATCGAACAAGCCGGTTGATGGTTGTCCGCATGCTGAATTCCTCCCAATGCTGCCCGTTATAATTTCTAAACTATAGTACATTTTCGGCCGAAAAGGTACCGGATCAGGCGAAAATGAAAGCCATTCCGTTTTTTTGAAAGCCTTGTGATCTAATTTGAAAGCGTTTCCCCGGTTTCGAAATAGACACTTTGGGGTGCCATGGATAATCTGGAATCAAGGCACTCGCTGCTGGCAGCAAGGCGGCAGAAGAAATTCAACAGTGGGAGGAAGAGGAATTGAAAAAGAAACGGCGTCCAGGATTGAGCATGCTGTCTGACATCCGCAGGAATAGAACATCCTATTTGTTGGTTCTACCGGCAATGGCATACACTTTTATTTTCGGGTATATGACGTATCCCTATATGGTCATTGCCTTCCAGCGCTTTAATTATACAAAAGGAATCTTCCATAGCGAATGGGTGGGATTTAAAAACTTTGAGTTTTTCTTCCGGTCAAACAAAGCGCTTACGGTCACCTTTAACACCATTTACCTAAATTTACTCTTTATTATTTTCGGTACTCTGATGGCGCTGGCAATTTCACTGGTTCTCAACGAGCTGCGTAAGAAGCTATTTGTCAAGATCAGTCAATCCCTGATGTTATTCCCGAATTTCATCTCATGGATCGTCATTAGTTATGTGTTGTATGCGCTTTTTTCTATGGATATGGGGATCGTCAACCAAATGATGAACAAGCTCGGTATGGCCTCAGTGAACTGGTATACCGATACACAGTCATGGCCGGCGATTCTTACCGTCATGCATGTGTGGAAGGGAGCCGGAATGAGTGCCATTATTTACTTGGCAACCATTACCGGTATCGACGAGACCTTGTATGAAGCTGCAGAGATTGATGGGGCTAACCGCTGGCAGATGTGCCTCCGCATTACGATTCCGCTAATGATGCCAACTGTGATTATCCTGACGATGCTCTCGGTCGGCAAAATTATGTACGGCGATTTCGGGATGATCTATGCGCTGATCGGTGACAACGGCACCCTATATTCGACCACGGATATCATTGATACGTATGTATTCCGTTCCTTGCGTCAGATCGGCGACCCCTCCGAAGCTATGGCTGTTGGACTTTTCCAGTCGGTCATCGGATTTATCCTTGTCTTTGGCACCAATGCCATTACCCGCAAGTTCTTTAAAGATGGCGCATTATATTAAATCCGGGGAGGCATATAAATGAAAAAAATTTCAATCAGCAAGACGGTCATGTACACGCTGACTGCGGTGTATTCGGCGCTGTGCCTGCTTCCGATGCTGCTCGTGCTGATGATCTCCATCACGGATGAGGATGCGATTCTGAAGAACGGCTACAGCCTCTTTCCGGAGAAATTCTCTCTATATGCCTATAAGCTGATCTTTACGGGCGGCTCCCAAGTCATTAAGAGCTACGGAATTTCTATCTTTGTCACGGTCGTCGGTACCACGCTGGCCATTCTAATTACTTCTATGGCTGGCTATACCCTAGCGAACAAAAATGTGAAGCACCGCAATCTGCTGGCCCTTTACTTCTTTATCACGATGATTTTTTCAGCCGGAATTGTGCCCTGGTATTTGATGAACCGGTCGCTCGGATTAACCAATAATATTTTTGCTCTGATTATTCCGTCGCTCCTGTTCAGCCCGTTCAACCTCTTTCTTGTACGCAATTTCATGAACGGCATTCCCGACTCGCTGAGAGAATCGGCCACCATAGACGGAGCAAGTGATCTTGTCATTGCTTTTAAGATTTACCTTCCGTTATGTAAACCGGTACTCGCGACGATCGCCCTCTTCTATGGACTGGATTATTGGAACAACTGGTGGAATGCGATCATGCTGATTGACACGAAAGATTTGTACCCGCTGCAGTTTATGCTTCTTCAGATGCAATCGGAGATCAGTATGCTGAACGAGATGGCGATGCTGGCCGGAACAAGCGACATTACGCTTCCTTCGGAGTCGGTCAAGATGGCGACAGCCATTGTGACGATCGGGCCGATCATCTTCCTCTACCCTTATCTGCAAAAATACTTCGTGAAAGGATTGGTTATAGGTTCAGTTAAAGGCTGATGTCATCCCTTAGGGGTTAACATAAATAAGGCATAATAAGAGGAGGTCAATATTATTCATGAAAAAACACTACGCAATTCTATTAGCTGTGGTGCTTGCCCTTTCTACACTGATTGGGTGCGGCAAGGCGTCTGATAATGCCGGCTCTGCCGGAGATGGGGGAAGTAATGCTTCATCTTCAAATTCGGAGAATAATAATTCTTCTGAGGTCGTCCGGATCAAATACGTGGTTCCCGGCACCGAGCCCAAAGACTACCAAAAGGTGTTTGAAAAAGTCAATGAGAAACTGGCTGCAGACGGTATCGGCGTTGAAGTGGAGAAAATCTTCATCCCATGGGATGCATGGGACCAGAAGCTGAACCTGATGCTGTCCACCGGTGAAGATTTCGATCTGTTTCATGTCATGCAGGACCGCACTCCGTTCTCCAACTACTATACCCGGGGTGCCCTGGCAGATATCTCAGATGAAATAGACAAGTATGGAGCAAACCTGAAAAAGTATATCCCGGAGGATATCTTCAACGGTGCAACCATCGGCGGAAAGTATTATATCGTCCCCTCCTATTGGGTTGAAATGGCGAGCGAGGGAGAGTTCAATATCCGCCGCGACATTCTCCGCGAGAACAATCTGGAAGAGCCGGCAACTCCGGCTGAATTGATTAGCGCCTGGGAGATTATTATGAAGAACTGGAAGGGAAAGAACAAGCCTTATCTGGGCACCCGGGCAGATTTTGACCCGATATCCCTGCATACCTCCATCTTACACCGGAGCTATGACACCTTCCCGTTTACCGTCAAGGATAAGTTCTTTTATGTCAATCAGAACGGAGAAATCAAGTCCTGGATTGAGACCGGGGAATTCAAGAAGGATGCAGCCTTCATGCACGAGCTGTACACCAAGGGAATTACGAATCCTGATATCTTAGTCATGAAGCAGGAGCAAGTAGATGCGCAGCTCGACAGCGGGGAATGGTTCGTACGGCTGGGAACCGGCGGAAGCTTGAACGGGCTCCAGAAATACAATCCAGCAGCTACAGTAGACGATATCGGAGTGGTATGGTTTAACCCGGAGAAAGAATATCTGCGTCCCCTGTCCTTCAAGAACGGAAATGCCGTACCGGTGAACAGCAAACATCCGGAGGCCGCCGTTAAATTTATGGATTGGATGCTGGCCAGCCAGGATAATTATGATCTGGTTCAATATGGCATAGAGGGCGAGCACTACACCAAAGATGGCGAAAAAGGCTTAAAGCCGATCAAAGATCCGAATAACAATAACAATCCAAGGTACAGGGGCTCCGATTCGCAGAACGGGAATGTGAACTTTATGCGCTTTGACCCGGAGAACAGTATTCCTGACAATAACAAAGTCTTATTTGAGCCCAATCCCAAAGCGGTCAATAGTATTGCAGCCAACTTTATTTTTGATCCAACGAATGTAAGAACCGAATATACCAATATTCTCTCGGAAGCCTCAGCCAGCATCACTCCGATCTATATGGGTGTTCTGGACTACGATCAGGCATTCCCCGAAGCACTGGACAAGATGAAGAAAGCGGGTCTGGACAAGGTGGTTGCGGAATACCAAAAGCAGTTCCAGGAATATCAATCTTCTCTTAAATAAAAAGGGCTGCTACAATAAAGGAGTGGAAAAATTTTGAACCTGCATCAGCAAAAAAAAGAATTTGAAGTCGCAAAAACCGTTTATGAAAGCGCAACCTTAACATTTAAAAACGTAGAAGGGTTGGATGTCTATAATATTTCGATTCCTTTTGAACGGGATGGGAAACGTTACTTGTTCGGCCGGGTAGAGCGCCGCGAAGAATGGGCCCGCTCTTGGGTCCGCCTGTTCGAGGAGACAGGTCAGGATGAGTGGACCGTGGTAGATAATAGCATGATCTATACGCTGGAGGACCCGTTTATCAGTGAAATGGGTGATGAGCTTATCCTGGGCGGAACGCATGTGCAATATCAAAGCGGCAAATACAGCACGTTTTTCGGATATTTTTACCGGGGGACTGACCTCCACAATTTGTACTACTTTACTACCGGTCCTAACAAAATGAAGGATATTCGCCTTGTTTCACTGCCGGACGGCAAGATTGGCGTCTTCTCGCGTCCGCGGGGCAACGAGATGAGAGGCCAATATGGCAGCGAATCCATGATCGGCTTCACGGTCATTGACAAGCTGGAAGAGTTGACTGCAGACGTCATTGAGAATGCACCTTACATTCATGGTATTTTTGGGGCAGGCGAATGGGGAGGCGTCAATCAGGCTTACCTGCTGAGCAGCGGCAAGATCGGGATTATCGGTCATATTTGTTATCAGGACAAGGATGAGAATGAACAGGAAATAAAGGTATATTTGAACATGGCCTTCATCTTCGATCCCATTACCCGGGAATCCTATGACCTGCATTTGATTGGAAGCCGTTCCTGCTACCCGCCCGGCCCCGCCAAGGCACCGTATTTGGCTGACTGCGTCTTTTCTTCGGGTATCGTGATGCGCAAGGACGGCAAGGCCGATCTGTACAGCGGCATTGGCGATTGCCAGGCTGGGCGTATTACGATCGACTATCCGTTCGCACCCTATGGACACATTGTCTAGAATACAGTTCATACTCACAAGGAGGATATTCAAACGATGAATCATACAAATACACCCGTCATAGGAGCTTTGGCATCCAGTCCGCTCATTCGCCGTCACCCGGCCAACCCCGTGCTGGATGCGGCCCGAGTCCCTTATCCCGCCGCACTTGTGTTCAATGCGGGAGTGGTTAAGTTTAATGGCCGGTATGTTATGGTTTTCCGCAATGACTATGGCTCACTGGAGAAGCAGACCCTTGAACCTTCTTATACAACAGATCTGGGTATCGCTTTCAGTGAAGACGGCATTCACTGGACAGCTGGGCCCAAGCCGGTTTTCAAGCTGCACGACGAAGAGATGATGCGCGCTTACGATCCGCGTCTGTCGGTGATCGGCGGCCGCTGCTATATGTGCTTCGCTGTAGATACGCGGCATGGCATCCGGGGAGGGATCGCCGTAACCGATGACTTTGAATCCTTTGAAATATTGAGCTTGTCTACGCCGGACCTGCGAAATATGGTGCTGTTCCCGGAGCGGATCAACGGCAATTATGTGCGGCTGGAACGGCCGTTCACTGTTTACAGCCGCGGAGGAGTGGACCGGTTCGACACATGGATTTCGGAGTCACCGGATCTGATCTATTGGGGACGTTCTGAGCTGTTGCTGGCGGTAGAGCAGGTGCCGTTCGCCAATGATAAGATCGGTCCGGCAGCACCTCCGGTGAAGACGGATAAAGGCTGGCTCACCACATTCCATGCGGTGGATATCGATCCCGCCAGAGGGAAGAACGGCTGGGAGCCGTCTTGGAAGAAACGGTATACTGCAGGTATTATGCTGCTTGACCTAAACAATCCGAAGAAAATCCTTGGGATGAGTGCATCACCGTTGCTTGCACCTGAAGCACCATACGAAATAGACGGAGGCTTCCGCAATGATGTCATTTTTCCTGGCGGCATGGTGTTGGAAGAAGATGGAGAAGTAAAGATTTATTACGGAGCCGCCGATACAGTGGAATGTTTGGCTACCGCTCATGTAGATGATCTGATTAGACTTTGCTTGGGGCAGTGAAGTTAGGATGTACAGAAAAAGGCACGGAATATCAATTTATGTATTGATCTTCCGTGCTTTATACTTTCCAGTCTTCCACTCCGCTAACCGTAAGACCGCCAACTAAATACTTTTGCAGGGACAGAAACGCGACTTTCCCCCTCATATTAATTTTTTCAGAATTCCTCATTCTATCTTCCTTAGATTTCATTAAAATGTACTATTATAAACAGTTTTAGTATCCGTTTTATAAGATAAAAATGGACACCCTCCCGTTTAAAGGATTAGCGCTGGCCTTGATACTGTCCATGTTTCTTATAGATATGTAGCAATTGAACATGGAGATCATACATTTCTTTGTAGCTCATTGTAGTGCAGCTCTCCATTTTATAGAACTACTCGCTCTGCATATATTAAAATAAAAAGCAACTCATCCGTAGACAAGTTGCTCTTAAAACTTACCGCTTAGCCTTATAAAACTCATGATACAGCTTCATCAGCGCCCGCTTCTCTATCCGTGACACATAACTGCGACTAATGCCGAGATCCTTGGCGATCTCCCGCTGCGTCCGTTCTTCACCGCCTGTGTCGAGGCCAAAACGTCCGACAACTACTTCCTTCTCCCTCTCGTCCAAAATGTCGAGGTTGCGGTAAATCTTGCTCTTTTCAATCTTCAGATCGACTTCTTTAATGACATCATCAGCTTCGGAGCCAAGGATATCGATAAGTGTAATTTCATTACCTTCTTTGTCAGTCCCAATTGGATCGTGTAGGGATACGTCTTTACGTGTTTTCTTGAGCGAACGTAGGTGCATCAGGATTTCGTTTTCAATACAACGAGCAGCAAAGGTTGCGAGCTTCGTACCCTTGTTCGGACGGTAACTTTCGATGGCCTTGATCAGTCCGATCGTGCCGATGGAAATCAGATCCTCCATATCCTCGCCGGTGTTATCGAATTTTTTTACTATGTGGGCAACTAAGCGCAAATTGTGTTCGATTAGCAAGTTACGAGCCTTAGCGTCGCCCTCAGCCATCATCCCTAAGTATTTGCTTTCATCCTGCTCCGAGAGCGGCTGGGGAAAAGCGTTGTTTCTTACGTACGATACCAGCAGCGTCAGTTCTTTGATCAGTAGCGCTATCGTGCTTATGATTCCTGGCAACTTGGCGACACCTCCCGCACATGTACAATGAAACCGATCAGCAATGAGAACTACGGGTTCATGGTCCTTTTATTGTATGTGGGTAGATGCCTAGAAGTGCCTGTACGGGAGAAATAGGTACGGGCTATTATAACAGGGTTTGAGGTATACTCTTTGGTGTGATAAGATAAGAATATAAAAGGAGCCGTGCGTCAACACGACTCCCGTGTACAATCCGCATTAAGAGCGGCGGCTTACGGAATGGGCCAGAGATAGACCGTTATCCTTCGTCGGGGCGGTCTATTTCTTTTTGTGGAATGAAAGGATCAACACAATCAGCGTCGCAAATGAAATCATTAGCGTCAGTGCTTGGTATACCTCCACTTGCCATATTTGCAATCAGTTTTTGAGCATTTTTTTGCCGACAGTAAATTCGATGAACCCCAACAATAATCCCATGATCATAATGTACCAGTAATCACTGATTGAAGGTGATAATGTCACCAGAGTGAAAATAATTGTATATAAGCCGTATAAAAGAATAGACCCACTTAACAATTTGTAAAACCTATTTCTTTTTGTAATAAAAAATAAAGCAATAAAAAAGATTAAACACACTGATAGCAGAATAGATGGGAAGTAGTAGAAAGAGGTTGTTAATGAAGTGTTGAACCCGATTGCTGGGGTTTCACTTGTTAAATTATAAAAATTTTTAAATCCATCTGTTATTATTAAGATTACTATGATGATCTGAACCGCTTTCCAATCCTTTTTCATATTAAACTCCTTTCGTTGAAACTCACACCATAACCCTCTTTATGTAATTATAGGTAAGATGAAGAAGAAATTAAAGGTGGATTTCTCGTGATAGATTAGAGCGTGTCTTCAAACCGCTTCCCCGCCAAAACCTGCTGCTGTATGCCCTAAGGAATCATGGGTACAGTAGCACTTTCTGATCACACGCGGAGAAAGGCGTTTCGCCACTAGGCAGTTTTTTCGGTGGAGGCTTACGTCTCGGTGTTTCTAAGACTTCGTTCTTTTTCAGAAGGCGTGTGTGCGTCCGGAAAGTGTGTTCCTGGCTCTGAGTACAAACGGACCGAGTTGCACTTATTTGGGGCTTTTAGCCTGTTACAGGAGGACAACGGACTCCAGCGCAGTTATTTCTCCCTGCTGGCCGATTTTAGATAGAATGCAGAGCAGATAAGGTCACCTGGGTCCGCATAAGAGAATAAACAAGTGTTTTACTCTCTATAGCGCCTCCTGAGTCCGTCCCTCGAGTAAACGAACCCGCTGCGGACTTTTAGGTCCCCTACTTTCAATACTAAATCCCTGCTTCCCCAGAGCTCTTCCAGTTTGAAGACATGCTCTAGAAAGGCCAAAAAAAATGACCTCAAACCACAATCTGTTACAGATCGTAATTTAAGGTTTCATTCATTAAAAACTTATGATTTTCAGCCCTAAGGATGTATCCATCTGACGTCGCTATCCTTAAGCTTCGGAATCCAACCGTTTGGAGGCGCTTGATCGGAAACGATAACATGCACCTCATGAAAATCAACAATTTTGGCCAATGTTCGTTTAGCGATTTTCGACTCATCTGCAACTACAATCACCGTCTCTGAACAACGAATTAATTCCCTGGTCAGTACCGCCTGCTCGTAGTCATAGCTTGTTATCCCATACTCCAAGGAAACACCATCCACAGAAATAAAGGATTTATTGACATAGAAATCCTCCATAATTTTCTCAGCAATCGGACCGGATACCCGCAAGTGTTTTACGTTGACTTCTCCGCCTATCAAAATAATTTTACCGTCGAAGGCCCCGCGTTTTTTATTTTCAATCAGTAACATCATCGCTGGTATAGAGTTGGTCAATATCGTTACATTATGCTTGCCCTCTAAAAAATGAATAATTTGCAGAGCCGTACTTCCTTCATCTATTATAATCACATCGTTGTGATCAATTAACTCCGCAGCGAGAAGCCCGATCTTGCTCTTAGCCTCAGCGTTTAATAATTCTCTTTCATATAGCGGAGGCTCCATTCCCACCTTGAACTTAACCGCACCGCCATATATTTTTTTCAATTTATTTTCTTTTTCCAGCTCATCGAGATCTCTTCGTATCGTTTCCGTTGAAACTTCAAAGAGCAAAGAAAGCTCTCTGGCAATCACTTTGCCCTTCTCATTAAGCAGATTCATAATACTGATCTTTCTATCCTCCCCAGCAAGCGACAACTTGCTCCCTCCCTTAACATAGTTTCAAAATCCATCCTGCGTATTAGGTGATGACCTTGCCGGTTTCTTCATCGAAAATATGAATAGCCTCAGAGTCTAGTGTAAGATAAATACGTTCATTATACGACACATTCAGATCCGAAGGGCTTAAAATACGAATAAAATTCGTCGTGTTTTCATTATCGCCCAACATGACCTTGATCAATTTCTCCCGCCCAAGCTGTTCGACCAGCACGACCTTTGCCGGAATACTATTCTCCAGCTGTACTTTGGAAATCTGAAGATGATGAGGCCTTGCCCCTAGGGCTACCCTGGTTCCTTTAAATTCAGCGTTCAATTTTTTAGTCGATAAAAGCTTATAGTCAAAGCCGTCTCCACGTAATATACGTTCATTTCCGTTGCGGAGCAAATCACATTTCAGGATGTTCATTGGCGGATTCCCCATAAAGTGTGCGACAAACAAATTAACAGGCTTCATAAATAACTCGTCCGGTGTACCGTACTGCTGAATTTTCCCATTTTGCAGGATCGCGATTTTATCAGCCACTGCCATCGCTTCTTCCTGGTCATGGGTCACAATAATTGTTGTAATTCCCAGTTTCAGCTGCAGGCGCCGGATTTCGTCGCGGACATCAACCTTTAAGCGGGCATCCAGATTTGACATAGGTTCATCCAGCAGCAGGAACAAGGGGTCTTTAGCAAGTGCCCGGGCCATCGCTACCCGCTGTTGCTGTCCGCCTGAGAGCTGGCTTGGCATCCGGTCTGTCAATTGATCAATTTGCAGCATTGCAGCAATCTCTTGGGCTTTTTGATGACGTTCTTTTTTCTTCACTTTCCGTTGCTTTAATGGAAATGCAATATTATCAAGGACAGTCATATGCGGATAAAGCGCGTAACTTTGAAATACCATCCCGATATCCCTGTCCTTAGGCTCCACATGATTTACAATCTTCCCGTCAAAATACACCTTTCCGCTCGTAGGCTGCAGAAGTCCGGCCAGAATCATTAACGTGGTTGACTTGCCGCAGCCGGATGGCCCTAGAAGCGCGACAAATTCTCCCCGCTTAATATCCAAGCTGACATTTTCCAGCGCTGTTGAATCGCCAAATTTCTTCGATATTCCCTCTAGTTTTATCATACGCCTTTGGAACCTCCTATGGTCACCTTCATCATCGTCCGTTGGGTGAATAGATAAAATATGCCGATTGGAATGGTATAGAAGAGTCCAATAGCTGTAATTAGCCCAATATTTGTAACCTTATCATCATCTGTAAAAATAAGTTTGGCCAGGTAACCGGCAAGCGTCAATTTGGTGTTATCGAAAATAAACAGCTTGATTAGCAGCCATTCCCCGTAAGCCCCCATAAAAGCATAGATGGCGATCGCTGAAATACCCGACAGCATATTCGGCAGAATAATCTGATAAAGACATTTGAATCGGCTGCACCCGTCAATCATGCCGGAGAATTCCAAGTCCCAGGAGACCTCATCAAAAAATCCCTTCAGAATATACACATGCCAAGGAATCATTCCTGCTGCCGACAGCACAACAACTGCAAATACGGTGTTGAGCAGCCCTAAGTACATCATTATAAAAAAGCTTGTAATCAATAATGTAATCCCGGGAAAGGACCCCATAATAAACAGAAATTTCAAAGCAAATCCTTTGCCCACAAAATTCAATCTGGAAAAGGCATACGCTGCTGGAACAGAGACCAGAAGGTCAATCACCGTGATGAGCAGCCCAAACACAACCGTATTCATCACAATCGGCCAAATCATCGGAAAACTTATTCCTTCAAGTACAAAAGATCTCCTTAAAAACTGCCAATTCTCCCAAGACAATCTCCCTGAATTATAGTTGTATACCGACGATACAAATAACCAAATGATCATAAAAATGATAGGCAGCATTAACAGGACCATGAAGAAATGAATCATATTCCGTTTGCTGAATTTCCATAAGCTCACAGGGTTTCACCACTCTTATCTAGTATGGTTAGTCTTCTATCCGGGGAGGTCGAATCAGTTTATTGAAATCAAATATCCGAAATAACAGCAGGGTTAGCAGAAGTGAAATAATGACCACTATGACCGATATAGCAGCGCCATATCCATATTCCAACCGATTAAAGGCCTGCTGATAACCATAAAGAGCCAACGTTGTGGTATCAAACACGGGACCGCCTCCCGTAGCAAGCAAAATAAAATTATAGCTTGCAAACAATCCGATCGTCGAAGTCACCGTAACGTACATAATCGGCCATTTTAATGCAGGAAGTATGATGTCCTTAATAATAGAACGGTCTTTGGCTCCATCCACCCTTGCTGCTTTATATATATCTTCGGGAATTGAATTGATCGAAGCCGAGAACAGAATCATACCCCCCGAGGCACCTGAGATGACTCCGGCAACAATAATAATTAATAGTCCTGCTTCATTGAACCAGGATACCGGTTGTTCCAGACCAAAGTACATGATGACTTTATTCGCAAATCCTCCTGGTGTCGGGTTGAATATATATTTCCAGAATACAACATAGACTAAGCCAGGCATGGTGCTCGGAATGAGCCATATGACACGATAAAGGGCACCTATTCTTTTATTTTTCACCAGATACTGTGTGCAAATCGCCAAGAGCAAGCTGAAAGCGACGGTAAGGATTAAGGAGAAAAATACATAAATCAGGGTTATCTTAATGATCGGCAATAAATTAATGTCTGCAAGGATTTGCCGGAAATTCCCCAGCCCGATGAAATCCGCCTTCATCTTACGATCTAGATTTGTTGTGGACATCCATATAGTCGCAAATGCAGGAATGACAAAGAATAATAAAGTTAAGATCGCAAACGGCGCCAAAAACAGATAGGGGTAAGATTTTTTCTTCAATCTGGCTAAATTCATTGGCCCCTTCCTCTCTCATATGTACGGCTTGCCATAGGAGGACTTTACAATCCTGCACTATGCAAGCCGTTGTTTCTTCTATTATCGAAAGTGTTGCTGCAGGCTATCTGAAAATGACTTGGTCCTGATCCACATTTTGCTTATAGTTTTCTTCGAATAACTTATAGGCTTCTGCTGCCGATGCACCATTAACCATGATTGCTTCAAGACCTTTAATTTGCTGCTTCAAATAATCAGGGTAGGCAAGATGCGGCGGACGTACCTTGGTATAATCCAGCATGTACGCTACGTCATGTAAAAATCTTAAATCACTAAACCGTGGATCTTCTTGTCCCGATTTTGTTACCGGCAGTTTGCCTGAGGCTATGGTGTGGTCCATTTGTAAATTTGGAGCCATTGCCAATTCAATGATTCGTTGAACATAAGGCATTTTCTGCTCATCTACCTTGGAGCTGACATAATACAGACGCGGATTGGCCAGTGAACCCGGCTCCCCGCCCTTACTTCCAGCCGGAATTAGAGTAAAGGTACTGTTTGCATAAAACCAATCCTCGAATTCCTTATCCGTTTTCCCGTAAGCTTCCTTCATACTATTGTATGATCCGGTACCTCCAATGAAAAACATGACATCACCGTTAACATAATATCCGAAGCCCACATCTTCCAATGCAGCAAAGTCCTTTGTAATGGCACCACTCTTAATCCCTTTCTCCCAAAAACTATAAGTATCTGTAATGCCCTTTTTATCGAAAATCACTTTACTTTGTTCCTGATCGTAAGGCTCAAAGCCCATCATTTGGTTGTTGATGTCCTGAACACTGATGTTGTCGAGCCCATCACTCACCAAGCCGTACTTCGTCACCTTTTTCTCAACAGCTTCAGTAGCAATGTTCAGCATATCCTCCATCGTCCAATCCCCTTTAAGCACCCGATCCGGAAGTCCTTCAATATCCGCATCAGACCAACCCAGTGTTTTTAAAGCTGTTTTGTTTATATACAGAGGGGAAGCGTCCATATCCTGAATTGCACCGTATACATGCCCTTGGTATTCCATGATATCCCATAGATTTTGTGGAAGAGTTTTGAATACCTCCGACTCCTTCAGCCAATCAATGGGTTGAATAAGTCCTGCATCCAGTTCCCAGCCAATATCCAGGCTTGAATTCATAGAAATATCGCGGTATTGGCCGGCTTGGGCTTGTAGAACAAGTTCATCATCACCAACAGCCGGCAAAATGTCGGCAACTACTTCTACATTTTTGCCTTGTGCCGTCAACTCTTCATTCAAGGCTTTAAAAGCAGCTGTATAGTTTGACATCCGGGCACCGTAATCGTCCTCACCTACACTGATTTTAATAATTGCTTTCGTCTTGGCATCCTTCGATGCATCAGATTTATTCTGAACATCTGCCGC
Organism: Paenibacillus sp. FSL M7-1046; assembly: GCF_038007405.1. Classification (NCBI taxonomy): domain Bacteria; kingdom Bacillati; phylum Bacillota; class Bacilli; order Caryophanales; family Paenibacillaceae; genus Paenibacillus; species Paenibacillus sp. FSL M7-1046. Next base: position 584,792 of record NZ_JBBOXB010000001.1, read on the forward strand.
AGAAGCTGCTTCTTTCCCCGTATTATTCTTCGCACTACATGCTCCCAATACGACGGTCAATCCTAGCAATACTACAAATAGCATGGATAATTTGGTCCGCATCTCCATTTCCCCTCATCCCATTTTTTATAATCTAGTACAATATTAGTATAAGATTAGAGTGTAATAAGAGGATTAATTCCACGTTAAATATATGTTTTCATGTTGTTTTATTATGCTTTCATGTTGTTTACTGTGGAAACACTTGCGAGATCGCCGTTTCAATACACTGGAGGGCATGCTGCAGCTGCTCTTGAGTTGTAATTAAGGGCGGTACCAAGGTTAACACGTTGCCATTAGAAACCTTAAAGCTCAGTCCCATCTCCATACAGCGGTACATGACCTTTTCTGCCCCTTCTACCGCCTCTTTCTTCGTTTGGCGATCGGTAACCAGCTCAATCGCAGCGAGCATTCCAATCACCCGGACATCCCCAATGACTTCATGTCTATTCATCATGGCCATCAGCTCCCGCTCCAGATAAACTCCCATTCGCTCCGCATGTTCGAGCAATCCATGCTGTTCAATATATTCGATTGTCGCCAAAGCAGCGGCACAACCTACTGAGCTCTTCTCATGGGTATAATGCCCGAGGGATATATCATGAGCCACATCCAAGCCTTCACGTGCAATGATGCCCGCCATTGGAAATAATCCGCCCCCAAGCCCTTTGCCAATAACCACAATATCCGGAACAATATCGTAATGCTCGTGAACGAACATTTTGCCGGTTCTCCCGAGGGCTGTTGGAATTTCATCCAGCACAAGCAGAACACCGGATTGATCGCATATTTGACGTAATCTTTGGAAATACGCTTTCGGCGGAATCTGCACATCTGTGCTGCGTACCGGCTCCATGATAACTGCCCCGACATCTGCCTCCCGCTTCAACATGTATTCCAGATAATCAAGGGTTTTCGAGCCGTCAGGATCGGAATCCCCATAGAAGCTGCGATAGGAATTATAAGGCATCATATGCTCTGTTCCCGGCAGCAAGGGTCCCATATGATTTCGGAATACACCTTCTCCTCCTATAGAAATCGCATCTAGGCTTGCCCCGTGGAAAGAGTCCCAAGTAGAAATTGTCTTGAAGTTTCCCGTCGCTTTACGAACAAGCTTCATCGCGATTCCAATGGCACTAGTACCCCCAGGTGTGAATAGCACCTTATTCAGATCACCAGGTGCCAGCTCTACGAGCTTGCGTGCTAATTGAACTGCAACCGGACTCGTATAACGCCGCGGCAGAAAAGGCAGCTCGTCCAATTGCTTCTTGACCGCATCAATAACATAACTGTTCTTATGCCCAACCTGATGTACGCTGTTACCGTGAAAATCCATATATTTGCGGCCATCCAGATCTTCTAAATAGATGCCTTCGGCATTTGTAATTACGTTCAAACAAGGCGTTGACATCGATTGATGCAGAAAGTAGCGGCTGTCTTCTTCTAGAACTTCTCTAGTGTGGCGGCTTAAATTCGTTTCTTGCCATTGCTCGCGTTCTGCCGATAGATTAATGTCTCCTTCACTTCTCTGATAAGGCTTAATATCCATGAGGGCTGTCCCCTCCCAGCAAACGGCTGTTAATCGTTTCAATGAGAGCAGGCAGCTGAGACATATCCTCAATAACATCATGCGCTCCATACTCGATAAATTGCTGCTTAGCCGCTTCAACTAGAAGCTTCAAAGCCGCCGGCTCCATCTCATTCACTTCTTCCTGCGTCAAACCTAATATGGAGCTGCCTTTAACGATGCCAACCGCCCATACTCCGGCATTTCTCGCCTCTTGCATATCTGATTTCGTATCCCCAACTTTTACAATTTGAGAAGTCATGCCCATATCCAGATGAATCATGTTCGCGTAGATCATATAAGGATACGGACGCCCTCTGCCATGGACAGAATCAGGAGTCAGCCAATAATCTGGTGCGTAACCGTTCATCTCTGCCCTGCTTGCGACAATTTGCATCATGGTGTCGTTATATCCTGTCGTCCCGCCAATTCGTAACCCTAACTCTCTAAGCTTCTGCACGGTATCGACAACATGCTCAATAGGTTCAGCAAAACGATGTAAGATTCCTAGCAGCTTCGGTTCAAAAGCATCATGCAGCTGATCCACATCGCTGTCGGTGAATGGACGCCCCATCTTTTCTTCAAATTGGCTGCGAATCCGCGGCATTTCCAGCATCATCTTGATATGATCCCGTTTTAAGCAACCCATTGGAGCTCTGACTTCTTCCATCGTCGGTTCGATCCCAATCATCCGGAAGATATCGAAGAACACATGCACGGGAGCCATACATCCATAATCGACCGTCGTTCCTGCCCAGTCTAATATTATTCCTTGTACTTTCATAAACGAATCGCTCTCCATTCATTCCCCAATGTTTGTCGCATAGGACAATATTGCCGCACACAAACCCACCATATCTTCTAGATGCACATCGCCAATTGAACCGATCCGGAATACTTGTACGTCGCTTAATTTACCTGGATAGATTACATATCCTCGCCCTTTCAGAAAGAGATACATAGACTCAAAGCTGAAATGCTCAAAGTCAGGATACCTGAACGTGGTAATAATCGGCGACTGCAGCGCTTCGGGAAGGTATGTTTTAAATCCCGCACTTTCCATTAAATGAACTAATATTTGTTGATTCTCAAGATATCTGACATAACGCCGCTCGACTCCGCCTTCTGCCTCTAATTCAAGCAAGGCCTGAGAGAAGGCCCGTACCACATGCGTCGGAGAGGTGAACCGCCACTTCCCCTCCTCCTGCTCCATCACTTGCCATTGATCATACAGATCTAATGATAATGACCTTGCATTATGCTTACACTTTGCCAATTCATCCTTGTTACAGAGAACAAAGCTGAAGCCAGGTACGCCATGAATACATTTATTTGAGCTGCTGACTAAGTAATCAATGCCCCACTTCTCAACTTCTACCGGTATCCCTCCAAAGCTGCTCATGGCATCGACAATAGCTATTTTCCCGTGTCTCTTAATCGCCTGTACCAGCTGTTCGAGCGGATTAAGAATACCTGTCGTTGTCTCACAATGTACGAACGCAACATGGGTTATCGCTGGATCTTGCTTCATCAAGGTATCCACTTGCTCTACATCAATAATTTGGTTCGGGGCGAATTCTAAAGTTCGGTAACCAATTCCGAGTATCCGCGCAATTTGCTCAATTCGTTTGCCATACGCTCCATTAGCCAGAATAAGGAGTTTGCCATCCTGGGGGATAACCGTTCCAATCGTTGCTTCGATTCCGAAGGTTCCACTTCCTTGCATTAACACTGACGTATAACGGGCTACCGATGCTCTGCCTATATGAAGCAGCTTGCTCCGAATCAACTGAACGATATGTTTATAACTGTCATCCCAGGTACACCAGTCCTTCAGCATCACTGCTTTGACGGAAGGTGTTGTGGATAACGGTCCCGGTGTTAATAATAAATAGTGGTCTCCCATCGTAGTACCTCCTACATATTTCGAACAAGATTTCTTGCCCATTTATTTGATCTGTATCTGAAATAGCCAAAACCTGCCTTCGCAACTTCCTCGAAAACGAACAGCATATACACGATCTCGACGGGCAGGTGAAAGACATACACCCCAACAAACACTAACGGAAGAGCAATAAGCCAGGTCGTGACTAAAACTAGCTTCATTGTGTACAGATTATCGCCGCCCGCTCTGAACATGCCGACAATCCACAGGTTATTTAAGAAGAACATGATCATCACTACAGCTTGAATGACCATCACATGCCGGAAGGAGGTTCGCACCTCAATGCTAATGTTGGGGAATAGATGTACAATGTACGGATTTAGCAGCAGTATAAGAGCTCCAACGACTACACCCGAATAGAGGGCAATCCGCGTGAATTTACGGGCATAAATAAGGTATTCACCCGATTCGACTTGACTTAACTTCTCGCCAATCATGACTCTGGCTGCGTACGCAAACCCGAAAATTCCCATCATGAAATATCGGTTAAACGTGAGCGCTAATTGGTAAGTTGCTAGAGCAGCCACTCCTAAATGACCAAAGGCTACCGCATATAACATATTGCCAACCGACCACATCCCTTCATGGAACAAGAGCGGCAGTGTGGTTATGTATATTTTTCGGGCAAAATCCCAGCGCAGAGAAAGAATTTCTTTCAGCGTGACATTGAAATAATATTTGTTCCAATAGACATAACCTAGTAGAATAACCGCGCTGAGCATAGAGGATACTAAGGTTGACCAGGCCGCTCCAACAATACCGTACACAGGAAAACCAAGCTTCCCGTAAATAAGCGCATAGTCCAGTAAAATATTGACGAACATAGCCATAACCCCAACAATCAGAGTCAGCTTCACCTTACCTATCGAACCCAATGCGTTGCTAAAAACATCTTTGATAGAATTAATTAAGAAAACGAATACGATCACAGATAAATATTGAACGCCATATGCGATTGCCGATTCATCCTGGATAAAAAGTGAGATTAACGGCGCTTTAAACATAGAAACTAGAATAAATACAACTAATGAAAGGAGGATGCTTGAGATCAGCATAAGAGCAAATGCTTTTTTAACATTTACAAAGTCTTTTACTCCATAAAATTGTGTAATGTAAGCTGAAATACCATAAATCGCTGCAAGAAGCATTCCAAGAATAAAGCTGATTTGACCCACAGCAGCCGTTATGGCAATCGCCGTATCCCCTAATCCTCCGACCATTAATGTATTGATCAAAGAAAATGAATTCCCGAGTAGCATTTGAAGTACGGAAGGGATGACTAACCTCTTCATGTCTTTACGAAATTGCATATCAGAACCGTTCATCTCTGCCCCTATTGCAGTTCATCCGGAAAAATTGGATTTGACCATGCAATATTCCCTTCGAAATCAATGCATTCCACGCGAATATACTGCTCTGTACCCTCTACCTTGAACTCGCCGCTGGTAATGGGAGAAGCATCTTTGTTATATAACGCACGCCCATTACTGGGATGTGTAATAAACTTAATAAATTTTACCGGTGAGCATTTGATTTGCAAGAAGCCATTCTCTACCCGCAGATCCAAAATTTCCGGCCCCTGTGAAGAGTAGAACTGTCCGCTCTTTAGCGCCGTGATCAACGTTTGCTGCTCCAGCTTGTCCGCATCGACCGAAATCCATCCACCGAAAAATTCCGACATTACCTCATCTATACGCCCACCATGGGCATCATCGGCAGCCACGCCGAACACTTTACGCCCGTTCTTCAGTAAATAATCCCAATGGCGAACGCCGTACCCGACAGCTTCGTCGATTTCGGACTGGTGATTATAGATTTCTACCGCAAAATAGTTCTCTAGCTTCAGCAAATCCTCAGCGCGGTTTCTGGACCATTCCGGATGATTCATAATAATTAAATTCCCTTTATGCCTCATCTCTTCAATCAGGGCCTGGATCGTATCCAAGCTTTTATATTCCGGCTTCGCATGTTCTTCGTCGTGCTCGAATCCGTATTCTGAGCCTAGCGATTTATCGAAAAGCCCGTGTATATGGTATTGCTGGCCCGTTTCTTTCCTGCTCATTTCACATGCCATTTCATAACCATCCAGCATGATAAATTTTTCGTCGTCATAGCTATCGGATTTGAAATAAATTTCATGATCGCTTAAACACATGAAGTCATAACCCTTATTCTTATAAGCTTCGATTACAACCTCAGGAGCATATTGCCCATCACTGCGAGTTGAATGGGTATGGAGATTCCCTTTAAATTTGCGCTTACTCTCGTCTAAATAGATTTTTGACTTCATAGCTATTCTCCTCCCTGCAGCAAATCGGATACAAATACAGGGTTGGACCATGCCACCTTCCCTGCGAAGTCAATACATTCCACGCGAATATATTGCATATCCTTATCGACTTCCATGGACGCTTGAGTCAATGGCTCACCGCTCTCAAAATCCCCTATAAAAGCTCCTCTTTGGGGAAATGATTTAAACATAATAAATTTACAGGGAGAGCACTCGATCGTGAGTTTGCCGTCCATCACCCGCAGATCGTAAATTTCCGGACCGCTGCTGGAATAAAATTCACCTTGCTTCAAGCTTTTCACAAGGTCCACTGGGTTCAGCGCTGCCGATTGTACCTGTACCCAGCCTCCTCCGTACTCAGGAATTCTCCAATTCGGATCATGTTCGTGAGAATCATCCGCGGAAATACCGAATACTCGTTTGCCATTCTGCAACGCATGATCCCAGTAAGCTGCGCCATAAGAGCTTGTGGTCGACCACTCCGTAGCGTGGTTGTAAATCTCAATCGCGAAAAACCCATCATATTTAACCATGTCTTCAAATCGAGTCAAGTGCCACTCCGGATGGTTGAAGATGACCAAATTCCCGTGCGCCCGCATTTCGTCAATGAGCAGTTGGGGCGAGTGGTCCCCTACCCATGGAATCGGCACCGGGAACTGCTCTAAATGTTCGAATCTTTCCAGCTCTGAATCTGCAGTAGGATCATTTAACACACCGAAATGGTAGCCTGGATTTTTATCTGCAACCTGGTTTAATCCCCCTCTTTCCATCCCTGGGAGAGTGACGAAGTCAACCGTATTGAATTCTTCCGTTCTGGCATAAATATCGTGGTCGGTAATCGAAATGAAATGATAGCCCTTGGCTTTAAAAGCTTCTACTACTTGTACTGCAGGTAAACTGCCATCCGACCAAGTGGTATGAAGATGCAGGTTGCCTTTATATTTAGTCTTTTCCCGGTCTAAATAAACTCTATTATTCATAACTTGCCCTCCTAATAATTTAAGTTGCTTTCATGTGTTTTTATTTTGTTTTCTGTTGTTGTTTTGATCATACAACCTGGAGTAAGAGCCTTTCAAGCCATTCGCTTATAATTAACAGTGGGCTAACAAAATTCATCATCCGTTAATAAAATTGCAGCTTACGGACATCAAAAACGGACATAAAAATAGAAACGGAAGAGTTCTTTTATGGACGTCTCCCGTTTCTCAGAGCAATAAATATTATATTTTCAATCATACCCTGCTTTTGTTAGTCCAATATTATGCGTAATCATAAATACAGCAAGCAGCCATACCTTTGTACAAACTAAAGAAACCTAAAAGTTTGCTAGACCTTTTAGGTTTCCATGTTATTCTTTATTAGCAACAGGAGTCAGGGTTCAGCTTCTTAAACACCTCAAAGCTCCGGGCCGCACATTCAGAAATCGGGATGGGATGGAAACCATTGATTTCTGCATACAGGATATCATTTAATGGTGCAGTCCATGAGCTAGGGATTGCCTCTGCTCCCAACATAGCTCCCATAATAGAGCCGACTGTGGCCCCGTTGCAATCTGTATCCCAGCCACCCAGAACCGCTGTGGTAATGGATTTTTCAAAGTCCCCTTGACCGAAGATCAGTGAAGCCGCCACCAAAGCCGCATTGTTGTTGGTATGAACCGGATTATAGTGTTTGAAGGCTTCCCATATCCGGTCAACCAACTCCACTTGATCCTTCGTGCTACGTGCAATCGCAACAGCCTCCCTAACATCCTTCGCCAATCTGCTGGCAGCAGGAATCTCGCTTAAGCCGATTTCGACGATCCGCTCAGGATCGCGTTCCGAGAATGCAGCAGCAATCATGGCTGCTACAAACATTTCTCCATATATGCCGTTCTTTACATGAGAGAAAGAAGCATCACGCCAAGCCAGTTCAGCCGCTAGCTCCGGTTTTCCGGCTGCGCCATAGGCTAATCCGTCTGCCCGGATCTGGGCACCGATCCATTCGCGATAAGGATTCAGATAGGTACGGACCCAATCCTTCTGCTGTTCCCAGTCTGAATTCCGGGCATTCCCTTCATTTTTCAATAAATTGTTAAGATGTGAAGTTACCTGCGCAAAGTTTAAATATGCCTGCGTCTCAGCTGTACATACCTGAGAATAAGACAAAACTCTATGCCATAACAGACCCACATCCCAAGAATCCCACTCCAGCCCTTTTTCTTCCAGCATAATGAGGCCAAGGACCGTATACCGGATATCATCGTCGCTCTCCATGTAGCGGATGTTTTCACGCAGGCTCTTAGGGGAGACATTAGCAATCTTCAGGCCAACTTCCTTTTGTGCACGGGATTGGGCAGGTACGTAAGTCGTTATTGGCCATGCGTCTGCACCTTGGAACCAAAGTTGAACATTCTTCCAGCCTGGATTGCCGAAGCTGCCGGCCATATATTCCCACTGCTCAAGGGGTTTGCCAAGTGCACAACCAACACTCCGTCCAAGCCATGCTCCATAAAATTTGTCCCGCCAGACTGACTCGGAATGTTGCGGATGAAGCACTCTCGGCCCTTCTGGACGCTTTTCACGGATTTCTTCCAATTCAGATGGCTCAACAAACGGGAAATCCGGTCTAATCGGAAGCCTCATCAATTGTTCATATATTGCCATCAATTGCTCACGATCATTGCCTGCCGCCTCTATCTTTTCAATAAAGCCTTCTGTATTGCAGCCCTCATCTCTGCGCTGAATAACCTCTTCTTTCACCAAGCGCTCTAAACTATCCCATCCTGCCATGATACGCACCCCAAACTTTGTATTTTATATTCATTATAGAACCCGTTTGGAGGAGAGGCTTCTCAATAACTATAGGAAAATTCTCAAATATTGCGAAATGTTTGATATTGCTGCCGGTATTCAATAGGAGAAAGCCCAATGATTGACCCAAATAAACGGTAGAACGTCGATACGCTTTGAAACCCACTTGAGAAGCATACTTCTGTGACATCCAGGCTGGTATTCACGAGTAAACGCTTCGCCTCGTTCAATCGGGCCTGCAGGAGGCAATCCTTGAAATGGCGCCCGGTTGCTTCTAGAAATACATGGCTTGCACGTGAGGGGCTGACTCCCAGATATTTAGCAACCTCCTGAAGGGTTAAAGCTTCCGTGTAATGTTCCTTAATGTAATCCATCAGTTTCCGGTACTCCCTGATCGTACGTGTCAGCTTCTGCCAATCCTTCTGTTGCAGTGGGATCGAGCGATTCCGAAGCAGGAGGGTACATATATGCAGCAAGGTTGCTTTTACCATGCTGGAGTAACCCTCCTGTTTATCGACAAGCTCGGATCGGACCCGTTCGATGAGTTGTCTTAATTCAATGGCTAGGGGTTCGCTGTGTGGAATCCGGTTCTGATAGAGTCCGTTAGAATAACAAAAAGGAATCAGGAGCCTCTCGTCCTCTGTAAGCAACAACCCTGGATCGAAATTCAGAAAGATATATGTACTTGGGTCCTCTTCATCAGACCAGGCAATGTGCAGCTCCGAATGGTTAACTATGAATACATCCCCAACCTGAACAGGGTACGTGTTTTCTCCGAAATGAAACCATCCCTTTCCCGAAATACAACAGCCGATCTCTAGACTGGAATGGTAGTGCAGGGGCTGCATGAATGTGTTCGGTGACCAAACAAAAGCATTTACGGGTATTTCATGCTCATACTGTATGTTTAATTGTTCTCCGTCGCTCATGCATTCACCCTCCTATCGTCCAATATTCATAGAGTAGCATAAGCGGAGTAAATAGGGATATAACGTGTTACTCCATGAAGTTAGTAACTCCATCCATCCGCTGACCGAAATATCAGGATTAAATTGTAAATACACCCTTCAAAAATCATTATCGGAATATTATATTAGTACATGTAGGTCTCTTTTGTTTTAAATGAAATCGTTGATTTCCCTCCTTTAAGATTGGTTGGCACGACGCCCTGCACCTATCTTTTGAAGAGCAAAATTCCGCCGCATGCAAAGAGGGCTCAAGCTTGTCCGCTTGAGCCCTTTACGTGTTATTTACGGTTTCATGAATAGCTATGCCATAGGTACTATTCCAGCTCTGCTTGCATCTGCTGAAGGATTTTCTCCACACAACCTTCCAAACCATTCCTAAATGTATCGACCTCCAGGTCATACACCTCTTCCTTATGGACAAACTCCAGCTGCTCTTTGGCTTGCCCGATTCTGCGGTCTCCTCTTTCCTTTTCCCTGCGCTCAAGCTCATCTAGCGGGCAAAACACGCCCACAGACATCACCGGATATCCGGACAGGCTTTTTTGCCAGTCCTCTCTTGTAAAGGCGTCATGGATCACATGATCCACGATAAGATTAACCCCGGTATCCGCGAACATCGCGATCGTCCGGTGGAAATAATACTCTGTTGCAACAGGAATTAGCCGATTATTGTCCCGGTCCTCCATCTGTTCGATGACAAGGTCGAAACTATCTAGACTATAATGGAAGTAATCCGGCAGTTTGTTTAATAATGCCTTGGCTACCGTTGTCTTGCCGGAGCTTGAAACTCCATTTAATAAAATGATATTTCCCTTTTTCATGCTTAACTCCTCCGGCAATTAATTGCTTTTCTTAGCGATAATATGTGTAAATATGGCTATATCCCTGTATGGACTGTGATTGCCGATTTCAAGCTCCAGCCGCATGGTCTGGTTATGCCATTCTTCAGTCTGCTTAAGCTCATTGTCAGCGATATATCCGTACAGATTATGTATTCCAAAATGACCTTCAATCTCATAACCCGCTTCGTTGAGCCATTCCACTAACTGAGAGTAAGGATATACTGTGATATCCGTTTGAATAATTCCGCTATACTCCCGGCTGCTGCCTATACTTGCAAGCGCATCTTCAGGATCTTTATTGAGAATTGCCTTTTTCATTACCTTCGCCACCGGATTATGAGCGATCAGTGACAAGTAGCCATTTGTGGCCTGGCAGTTGCTGATCTGCTGGATAAAAGGCTGGGGATCCTCCGTATATTCAAGAATGTTATGGCAAAAGATCCAATCGTATTTCCCCAAACTCCCGGATGCCTTTTCAAAAGAATTCTCCAAATAAGACACTTCCGGTCCAGCCTTTTTGGCGAGCTCGATCATCTCATGGGCAGGCTCTACCGCAGTTACCCGATGCCCTTTCCTGCTGTACTCATTACTGGAAATACCGAAACCGCAGCCGATGTCCAATATAGCTTGTGCTTGCTCACCTAAGAACCGGTCTATTTGATCCCAAGCCGTCTGATAAAATAATCGGCCCCAAGGCATTTGCGTATAATGCCAATAGGAATCCAATGCCGCTGCAAAAGCTCCCGCCTTACTCATCGTTTATCCCTCTTTTCAACTTAGATAATGTTACTTAACATCATTGGTGTTGTGGATCAAGTCTCCAACAGAATTCACTGGTCACTTGGCATTGTTGCTGTCATCTTATTATCGAAGCTCCAGGCAATGACAGTTGCACTGTCACGGCCTTTTTCCTGATGTACCTCCATTAGCGCAGCACCGATGCACTCCTTCATATCCTTTGCCGAATAGAAAGCATCAAACAGCTTTTGCGGATTTGCATAGGACTGTGCCCCATATTCCAGAAGACCGTCAGTCGTCATGACGAGCACTTGATGTCCTTCTCTCAGTTCTCTGACTCCAGTTGAATAGCAGGGAACAGGCTGGGCAAAGGTGTTGGCATACCCGATCCATTCATAATAATTCCGCTGGTTCAATAAGAATTGCCCCCGGGCAGCGAGGTCCGGATGAAGCAGGTAGAGTGAGTTGTCACCGACCGACAGCCACCATATGTAATTCTCTTTGCGGGCGCAGAGCAGGCATGCCGTTTCACCGGTCACTTCCCTGCATCTGTTAATGAAGGCTTCCGAGGTAAAGAGGGATAATAGATACTCCTGTAAAGCATCCAAAGCCTGTGATATGGGCTGTGATAGATGTCCGGTAATTTCACTGGCTGCACTGTCAACGGTGCTAACCAGCAGCTCTGCACTTTCTGCCGTTTTATGGGCATCCAGCAACATAACGAACTCCCAGCTTCCGTCCGGGTCAAGCAATACAAAGAGGCCGTCTTCGTTTTTGTCCGCACCTGCTGCAGTATTTCCGCCATAACAGCCGATAGCCATATTACCAAAATTCATGGCCGCAGGATCGTCAAGGTACATTGCGTGACTGCCTACCCAGCTAAACTTAATCTTATCCCGTTCCATTTCCATCTCTATCTCCTATCAATTCACTTTAATACCTCTCTACAATGGACCAGACAATCTTATCGTCCGGGGCATTTTTAGGATACACGAAGCTTGCTTTGATCCGGTTTTCTTTGTCGTAATACACCCTTGCTTTTAGGCCCTGGGCGGAGTCGTAGCTTTGAACCTTGTATTGGTCTCCCAGTTTGCTTTCCACCTCGTTCAGCACTGTCAGCTCGTCACCGGCTTGGCTCATTATTCCATGCTCAGACAAGGTTTTTAATTTGATAATGGCTCCGTCACTTTCATAGACAACGAGGAAATCCTCATAATATCTGTATTCAGCAGCTTTAGTGCTTTTATCCACAAAACTTGGATTCTTCTTGTACGCATCCCACTGCACATCCGCGATATTCTCGCTTACAGCGATTCCATTGATCGTCAGTGAAGACAAGTCCGTAGATTCAACACCGAACGCCGCCACCTGATCTCTTCAGCCCCGTTTTTTCATATACCCACACGCTTTCTTCATGTTATATTTGTAATATCTATCCAAACCGTAAAGCAAGAAAATCAAATTAACTATGCTATAAACCGCCGGGAGGACTGAAGTGCAAATGCTGTGGTCTTTGTTCATTGTGATTCTATTATCGTTTTCGTTCAGGATTGTTCAAAGCGTAATTGGGCTTATCTATAAGCAGCATCTACGGTTCTCTGTCTATTATTGGGGAATTATGGTTATCATTGCAAGCTTATTAATAAAAAACACTTATATCTACAGCTTCCCGAAGAATCTATCTACGGTGCTGCCTTTGTTCTTTATCATTCTGATTATCAATTGCCTCATCTCGAGATCCTCCGGCTATTCTCCCGCAGGCAGGTTTGACCGGTTCAACTTCGTGATTATCTATCCCGTGCTCGAAGAGATTGCCTTCCGAGGGCTGGCTCTGCCTGTTCTCACCCGTCATCACAGCCTCGGCCAAATTCATCATACGCCTGTAATCGAACTCAGCTTCGCTGTCGTAATCACAGCTGCGCTGTTTGCAGTCTCCCATTTGCAATATTATAAGCTGAACAGCCAGAGCATCAGATTTATGATATTCGCATTTGCCGGCGGGCTGTTCTTTGGGCTAATCGCCCAGGTGACAGAGTCTATTGCGCTCACTGTCCCACTGCATATCGCTTTTAACGGTTCAGCGGCCTTTTATGTATATTTGATCGCTAAGAAACAATCCAACTCTATGTATAGCTGATCTCTGCTGCCCAGTTTCGCTCTTCATTTATTTCTATGTATACAAAAAAAAAGCCCCCGACCCTAAACTACAGAGCCAGTGCCTCTTCCGTGATCCGTTTGATATCAATGGAGGACAGTGTTTCCTCATTGACCATATCCGGCAAAATCTCAGCCAGGAAATATTCCACGCATTTCAGGTCTATGTTCTTGATCTTGATCAGGGCATTGCGGTACATAACCACAAATTCCTTTTCCGTATTACCTCTTTGCAGTTCGGCGAATGCCTCGTAGACCTGATCCATCTTGTCGGCTACCTCCAGAATCAGCCCCTCCAGCGATTCATCCTTGCCTTCACGCAATTGATGGAAGAAGATGCTTTTGAAATCCTCGGGAATATGCTCTTCAATGAAATTGTGGACCATACCTTCCTCGACCTGCTGGATTAAAGAACGCAGCTGCAGCGAGGAATGTTTGACCGGTGTTTTAATATCGCCGATAAAGATTTCACCGTAATCGTGGCTGCTCGTAATCTCGTATAGCTTCTTCCAGTCAATAACTGCACCATGCTTTTCTTCGATATCTGCCAAGGTTTTGGCGTACTGCACGACCTTCCAGGAATGGGCCGCTACACTGTGCTCCTCGAATTTGAATTTCCCCGGACAGCGGATGATCCGTTCCAGTTCGTTCAGAGAGCGGAAATATTTATGAATACCCATGGGGCCAGTCCTCCCTTATCTTCATCATATGATCCGGCTGTTTACAATCTCTTAAGCTATTGGAGGAATAGAGATAATAACAGTATAGGTCCCCATTGTTAAATGCGGATTAATCAGTTGACGTCTTATGTTAAAAGAGAGAAAGGCGTTCTCCCGGCACAACATATTACAAATGGCAGAAGGCCTTCCGTTCCCCGTTGTACTCGTTCATCCCCGCCTTACTGCGGAACCTTTCCCCGCCTCAGGTCTGGATTGAAAAACAGTCTTCAGGCCGTTTTGCCGAACTTCATATAGCCTTACAATAAGTACATAGACACCGGATATTAAAAAAAGATTCATTCTGGTAAATCCCAATGGAGAGGACGCGATTCAACCATGACAAAACTATTCCGTTCCGAAAGAGACAAAAAGCTAACCGGCTTATGCGGAGGATTGGCCCGTACACTGAACATTGACGCCACACTTATTAGACTGCTTGTTGCGGTCACTGCCGTCTTCAGCTTCGGCACCGTTGCTCTCATTTATATAGTGGCCAGCCTCATTGTCCCTAAAGAGCCTATTACTAGCTTCACGGATGACTACCATTCTTTTTAATCAATTTAAATTAAACCATTGAAACCATTAAATTCATCCAAACCTAAAGGAGAAATGAACATGAGCATATTCCAAAGAATCACCACCCTGACAAAGGCAGCAATTCACGAAGGTCTGAATAAACTGGAGGATCCGATTCTGCTGACTGGACAATATTTGCGGGAACTCGATGATAAAATTACAGGCGCTGAAAATAAACAACGCGAATTCAAGGCAGCTGCCAATGTGCTGGAGCGTCGTATCTCCGAATATCAAATCCTTGCGGAACGCAGTGAAGCGGATGCGGTCAAAGCAATGAGCGAAGGAAATGAGCCTGCAGCCAGAGCCGCAGTAATGGCTAAGCTGCGCTATCTGGAAAGCGAAGCAGAATGCACGGCAGGTCTGGAAGAAACCCGGCAGACTCTGGCTGCCCTGGAAGTCAGCATCCAAAGTGCCAAAGCAGAGCATGAGCGCCTGAAAGCCAAAAGAACCGAGCTGGCTGCCCGTGCGCGCAAAGCGGAGGAACTGGCGAGACAGCAGGCTCAGAACAGCGGTCACCCTGCTTATCCCGGAACCCGGGGCCATGTTATCAACGCCGGTACAGCATCACGCGGTTTTGAACGCATGGAAGACAAAATCAGCGAATGGGAAGCACTTGCGGAAACCTCCGCACACCAATCTGCTGAGGCAGCTGATTCCCCGGTTAACAGTGCAGTAGAAGCCGAGCTGGAACGGCTCCGCAGCAAGAAAACGGACAGCAGCAAGTAACCAAAATACACAAAAAGGATACTTCCCTTTCAAGGGGGAGTATCCTTTTTGTGTACTATATAGATTGAACTTAAGGTTATAGAGTACAGGATCAGTCGCAACTACGGTGAATATTTGGACTTCCGGCCGCTGTTGTCCCCAAATTTCTTGATTTTAACCGCTATTAACGGTAGAAATCCGAAGACAAAGGCGGACGCTACCACTCCTCCAGTTCCAAAATCCCCCTCCGTTGCTCCTTTCCCTTATCTCAAGTTTTTAAGTTCAATCTCTATAATCAGGGACATCAGGCTTAAACTGCCTGTTAAACCAGCTGGCCTTATCCTCAAACTCTCCCTGCGGGCTCCGTCGACTTGGAATAACGGTTCTCCGGTACCGGTATACCGAGATTTCCGCGCAGTGTATCGCTTTCGTATTCGTTACGGAACAGTCCCCGTTCCTGCAAAATCGGCACCACCCGGTCCACGAATTCCTCCAGTCCGCTCGGTACAGCGGCAGCTATCATAAAGCCGTCTGCCCCACCGGACTCAAACCAGTGCTGGATTTGATCCGCCACCTGCTCCGGTGTGCCAATAAAGCTGCTGCGCGGGGTAGCGGATTGCAGAGCGACCTGGCGCAGTGTCAAGCCTTGCTCCTTGGCATTTTTCTTGATTTTGTCCGTTCCGCTCTGGAAGCTGTTTCGGCCCAATTCGCCAAGCTCCGGAAACGGCTCATCCAGCGGATACTGTGAGAAATCATGATGTTCAAAGAATCTGCCCAGATAGTTCAGCGCGTTCTCAATCGTCACGAGGCCGGCAACCTCCTGGTATTTGCGCTCCGCTTCCTCCGGGGTATCGCCAATGATAGGCGCAATGCCCGGGAAGATCAGCACCTCATCAGGATTCCGGCCGAACGAAGCAATCCGTGCCTTCACATCCCGGTAGAATGCCTGTGCTTCCTCCAGCGTGTCATGTCCGGTAAAGATGGCATCGGCCTCTTTCGAGGCGTAATTCTTGCCGACCTCTGAAGAACCTGCCTGGAACACAACCGGCTGTCCCTGCTTCGAGCGGGCAATATTCAGCGGTCCTTTTACAGAGAAGAATTCTCCTTGATGATCCAGCGTGTGCATCTTGTCCGGATCAAAAAAGACACCGCTCTCCTTATCGCGTACAAACGCGTCATCCTCCCAGGAATCCCATAATCCGCGCGCCACCTCCAAATATTCCGCGGCGATGCGGTAGCGTTTGCCATGGTCAGGATGCTCTTTCTTGCTGTAATTTAAAGCAGAGCCTTCCAGCGGAGAAGTTACAACATTCCAGCCTGCCCGTCCGCCGCTGATCACATCCAGAGATCCGAACTGGCGGGCCACGGTAAAGGGCTCACTGTAGGAGGTGGACAAGGTGCCTACCAGGCCTATTTTGCTGCTGACGGCAGCCAAGGCGCTGAGAATGGTCAATGGCTCGAACCGGTTCAGGAAATGGGGAATGGATTTCTCATTAATATATAAACCGTCAGCTATAAAGATCAGATCCAGCTTGCCTTCCTCGGCCTTTTGCACCCACTTCTTGTATAGCTCAAAGTTCACACTCGCATCAGGCTGGGCTTCAGGATGACGCCACATCGAGGTGCTTCCTCCTACCCCGTGCAGCAGCGCCCCCAGTTTCAGTTGTCTTGGCTTGGTCATATCCATTCCTCCTCTTAATTATTGAATATAAGAAGCTGCGTTAGCACTCTGCTTGATGCGTTCGATCTGGCCAAGGTGGGTCTGTACATGTGCGGCAAACAAACGTACGATGTCCGTAATCCTGACCGTTTCCCCTTTGAAGTTAATGCCGCTTTTCTCCCAGTCTTCCGGGTTGAGCCGTCCGAGGAGCAGGCTGTTGTAGTGAAGCAGGCTGCGGAACAACTCCAGGCTGTCGGCGGCATTCCCGCTGTTGGCATACTGGCCGCTGACCCAGGCATCCTGATTAAAGACCGGCAGCTGCACTTCGGTACCCGCCAGAATATCGCGGATGCGGAATGAAACCACTATGCTGTGATCGGCCAGATGAGCCAGCACCTCGGTTACACTCCAGCTGGCCGGCCCGGCCCTCCATTTTAATTGCTCCTCCGTCAAATCCTCCAGTGCCTGAACCAGCTGCTGATGCGTATTCAAATAATCCCTGATTTGCACATTGCCCATTAGATCCCCTCCAAAAGTTGTCCGGCTTGCGATTGACCCGGTGTCTCAAAGCGTGCTAACGAAAACGGCCGGATATTGTGGCGGGTCTGTCCGTCTGCCGCTAAGTCAGCCAGGATTTCCCCCACAACACTGGAAAATTTGAAGCCATGTCCCGAAAAGCCGCCGGCCAGAAGTACATTCGGATGAAGAGGATGACGGTCGATAATAAAATCCTCATCCGGTGTATGCTCATATTTGCAGACTGCCCCCTTCAGCAGCCGTCCGGCTGCGCCGGGCATATACGCCTCCAGGACACGGCGGAGATCCCCTTCGTCACTCTCTTCAGTGCCGAAAGGAGCCAGCTTCTCACCCGGCTTCCATTCCAGGCCCGTGTCATGCCGCCCGATCTTCAGGCCGGCTCCGCCAATACCGGGAAAGCCGTAATATCCGCCTTCCTCGGTGCCCAGTGTAAATCCGGGGAAGTTTCCGCTGTCAAAGGCAGGCGCACTCTGAAACCAGCCGACAACCTTGCGGATCGCCTTAATCGGCAGTGTGATGAATGGCGACAACGCGCCAAACCAGGCCCCGGCACTCAGAATGGCCGCCCCTCCATGAACCTCCCCGTTCTTAGTGTGGACCGTGACACTTCCTTCGCGCGCAGTCACATGAAGTACTGCTGTATTTGTCAGCAGCTCTGCACCATGAGCCAATGCCAGCCCGCGGTAAGCGGCGATACATCTCTCACTGTAGAGATATCCGGCATCCGGCTCATACATGGCTTCGAACGAATCCGGGAGGGTCAAGGCAGGCCACCTCCGGCGGATTTCCTGCGCATTCAGCTGCTCCACCCTTACCTTACGCTTCCCGGCTTCCGCCAGCTGGCTGCGGAAAGAATATACTGCGCTGTCTGCCAGATTCAGGACTCCCGAAGGTACAAGCAGCTCGGTTCCGCTTTGCTGCTCCGCTTCTTTCCACAGCACATGGGCACGCAGGGCCAAGTCAGTATAGGCGGGGTCACCGCTGTAGGCATGCCTGATCAACCGCGGCTCTCCGTGATGGCTTCCTTCCGTATGCGGCGGATCGAAAGCATCGATCAGCAATGTCTTGATCCCCCGCCGGGCGAGATGATAACCGGCACTCATGCCCATTGAACCCGCCCCGACGATAATCACGTCATAAACAGAGTGGTTCGTTATGTCACTGCACCTCCCTCCGAGGAGAACTGTTCCAAATAACGTACAGCCAGATTGCTGAAGAATGCGGCGCCTACCGGCAGTGCACGTTCATCGAGATTGAAGGAAGGATGATGCCACTCCCGGCTTCCGGCGGTGCCCATAAAGACGAACAATCCGGGAACTACCCGCTGATAAAAGGCGAAATCTTCACCAGCCGGTGAAGGCACCGGCTTCACGGAGGTGTAGCCCAGCTCCTCTGCCGTCTGCTCTCCAAGCCGTGCAAGCGCGGCATCATTGACTACCGGCGGCGGGCCTTCGATCCAGCGAACAGCCGCTTCTGCTCCTAAAGCAGCAGCTACACCGGTCGCCACCTGACTGAATCGCTCAAGCACCTCACCGTGAACCTGTTCATTGAAGGTACGAATCGTGCCTTCCAGCACTGCAGACTCGGGGATAATATTCCATGAGTTCCCGCTGTGAAGTTGCGTCACACTGATCACTGCACTGTGCAATGCGCTGACATTGCGGCTGACGATAGACTGGAGTGCAGTCACCACGTGTGAAGCTGTCACGATAGGGTCGACTCCGGCCTCCGGCACAGCAGCATGTGATCCTGCTCCTTTGATCTCAACCACAAAACCATCCGCAGCAGCCATCAACGGGCCGCTTGTAATGCCGATAGTTCCGACCGGCAGATCTGGCTTATTGTGCATTCCAATGACTGCACGGACATCTTTCAGCACCCCGCTGGCTATCAGCTGCTGCGCCCCCTTCGCCTTCTCCTCCGCAGGCTGGAACAGCAGGCGTACGGTTCCCTTCAATTCCTTCTCCCGTTCTTTAAGCTGATAAGCAGCGCCGATCAGTGCCGCGGTATGAAAATCATGTCCGCAGGCGTGCATTTTACCGGGATGTTGTGAGGCATAGGGTAATCCGGTTTCCTCCTGAATCGGCAAGGCATCAATATCGGCACGCAGGGCGATTACCGGCCCCTCTTGCAGTCCGCCGATCTCCGCGACAACGCCGGTCTTTAGCCCATAATCCAGGGTAGTTACTCCGGCCTGCTCCAGCAGGGCAGTAATATATTTCGTGGTTTCATACTCTTCGTTGGACAGCTCCGGGTAACGGTGCAAATGGCGCCGGATCCCGGTTATGATTTCATAGAACGCCTCCGCGCTGGGCTCGACGGTTTTGCTAGTCATGAAAGCCCTCCTTCCCTTCGATAATGTTTATCGGACTAGCCCTTCTTGTCAGGTCTCCGCAGGCACTTCGGCCAGTGCTTCATGCAGTAGTTCAAAGGAACGGAGCCGCTTATCGAAGGGCTGCACATTGGTCGTGACGATAAACTCGTCGACACCTGATGCTGAGGACAACGCCAGCAATTGTTGCCGTACGCTGGCTTTTGTCCCCTTTGTAATTTCCGGCTCCCGCTCTTCTATGGTGTAATCTTCCGTACTCTGCCGGGTAAATTCCTCTGCCTGCTCCCGGGTAGCAACCGTCAGTGTTTTGCCGCTGGCCAGATTAATCCGGATCAGCTTATGCGCTCCGGCCAGTTCTTTGGCCTCCTCCTCGGTTTCGGCAGCCAGGACAGACAGCGCAATAATTGCCCGGGGTTCTTTTCCCGGCGAAGTCTCGAAGTTGTTGCGGTAAGTCTCGATCGCTTCCAACGCTATCGCCTGATCCCCATTGATGAATAAAGAGAATACGTACGGCAACCCCAGTCCGGCAGCGATTTCCGCACTGGCTACACTCGCGCCAAGCACATAAATTTCGGGAGGTGTCCCTGGAATCGGGCCTGCTTTCAGCCCCGCCAGCGGATGGTCTTCCTCCAGCCGGTTATGTACATACTTTTCGAGTTCGATAATCTTGTCCGTCAGGCTGGAGGGTTCAAAGCTGCCCTGCTGCAATGCCTGTGTGCTCCTCGGCAGTCCCCCGGGAGCACGGCCAACCCCCAGATCCACCCGCCCCGGTGCAAGCGAAGCCAGCACGTTAAAGTTCTCCGCTACCTTATAAGGGCTGTAATGCTGAAGCATAATGCCGCCAGAGCCGATCCGGATGCTTTCTGTCTTGGCGAGCAGATGAGAAATCAATACCTCCGGGGAAGAACCCGCTACCTGCCCGGAGTCATGATGCTCTGAAACCCAGAAACGGCGGAATCCCAGCTGCTCGGATAATTGCGCCAGCTTAATCGTATGCAAGAAGGCTTCTTCCGGCGTTTCCCCCGGATAAATTGGACTTTGGTCGAGGACACTTATTGTAATCGCCATATTTTGGCCTCCTAAATGGAATAGTTCAGTTCCGGTGTAATCCGCTTCAGGAACTGCTTCGTTCTTTCTTCGCGCGGATGATTGAATAACTCTGTCGGTGTCCCTTCCTCAACAATCACACCGCCATCCATGAACACGACATGATTGGCGACATCCCGGGCAAAGCCCATTTCATGCGTCACGACAATCATTGTGATGCCTTCCTTGGCGATTTTGCGGATGACGGCCAGCACCTCGCCCACCAGCTCCGGGTCCAGCGCCGACGTAGGCTCGTCGAACAGAATCACTTCCGGCTCCAGCGCCAGGGCGCGGGCAATGCCTACCCGCTGCTGCTGCCCGCCTGACAGCTGGCTTGGATAGGCGTCCAGCTTGGCTCCAAGCCCCACCTTCTCCAGCAAAGCGATACTCCGTTTTTTCGCTTCCTCCTTCGGAAGCTTTTTGACGATAAGCAGCCCTTCCATCACATTTTCCAGCGCGGTTTTATGCCGGAAAAGATTATACTGCTGGAAGACCATCGCCGTTTTTTGCCGCAGCTGATGAATCTCTTTTTTGCGTGCATGCCTGCAGTTCACTTTGAAATCGCCGATGGCAATCTCCCCGTCACTGGGCTTCTCCAGATAGTTCACGCAGCGCAGTAGGGTAGTTTTGCCTGAGCCGCTGGGGCCAAGGATGACAACAACCTCGCCTTTGGTGACGGTTAAATCAATATTGTTCAGCACCTGATTCCGTCCAAACGACTTCGAAATACGCTCCAGCTTGATCATGCCACTCCACCTCGATTGTAAAGATTGATCCGTTTCTCGATCAGGGACGTCAGCCGCTCGATCAGGAATGTAAGCCCCCAGAAGATCAGCGCCGCCGCCAGGTACGCCTCAAAGAACTTCCAGTTCGTCGAAGCCACAATCTGCGCCTTGGCGTTGATATCCACTACGGAAACGGTAAAAGCAAGCGTTGACCCATGCAGCATACCAATAACGGAATTGGACAGATTGGGCAGACTTGCCGCCAGCGCCTGGGGAAAGACAATCCGCCGCAGGGCCTGAGGGGTGGTCATGCCTATGGAATGTGCAGCTTCCAGCTGGCCCCGGTCCACGGCAAGCAGACCGGAACGGACGACCTCGGACATATAAGCACCAGCTGTAATTGAGAACGAAATATAGGCAAAACCGATCATCGGAACCGACACCGACCTGAACCCCCAGCCAAAGTGGGCGGCCAGTCCGTCAATAAGGACAGGAAGTCCGAAATAAATCAGCAGCAGATGCGTCAGCATCGGAGTGCCCCGGATAAAGGTGACATACCCGACCGCCAGCGGATACAGGACAGGCACTCTGTAAATCCGGATCAATGCGACACAAATGCCGATAAGAAGGCCCACTGACACGGAGACAACTGTAATATATAGGGTGGTAGGAATGGCGCTCAAGATTTGCAGGAACGCCGTCCAGATAAATGATGGATCCAGTTTCATTATCCTGCGCCTCCTTTACCCGATCCCATTTCCGCAATAATCCGCCGGTAGGACCAGTTTTTGTGGACTCTAAACGATTTTTTCTCAGGGGTGCTCCGCTTTTCATGCCGCAGCAGCCGGTGCTCCGCCACAAGCAGCAGCTTCTCAATTGTATAGCTGATGACCAGATAGATCAGGGCAAGGGCAATGTAGGTTTCGATAAAATGCTGTGTCAAGCTGCCAAGCGTCTGTGCTTTGCCCGTCATTTCCATCACACCAAGCGTGAAGGCCAGCGATGTATCTTTCAGCAGCGCAATCACCAGATTGGAGAATACCGGAATCGCGATGCCGAGCGCCTGCGGCAATACGATCCGCGTAAAAGCCTGGAACCCCGTCATTCCCGTAGCATAGGCAGCCTCCACCT
Source organism: Paenibacillus sp. FSL M7-1046 (assembly GCF_038007405.1). NCBI lineage: Bacteria > Bacillati > Bacillota > Bacilli > Caryophanales > Paenibacillaceae > Paenibacillus > Paenibacillus sp. FSL M7-1046. Next base: position 607,598 of record NZ_JBBOXB010000001.1, read on the forward strand.
GCCCCTTATCCACCGCCATCACAGAAGCCCGGATCATTTCGGACATGTATGCCCCCGTATGCAGGCCGTAGGTTAGAATCACAAAGACAAGCACCGGCGTCCGGGTCATATCCACATGAACCAGTTTTAGGATTTCAGGCAGCCCGTAATAGAACAGGAAGAGCTGGATCAGAATCGGCGTTCCCCGAAAAAAAGAAATATAGATTTCAGAGAAGGTTTCCAGCACCGGCACTTTGTACAGGCGGGGCAGAGCCACGAGAAAACCGACTATAATTCCTGCCAGCAGCGAGCAGGCGACAATCAGCAGTGTGGTGTTTAACGTCCCCAGCAGTTTAGGCAAAAATGAAAATACATAGCTGATATCAAATGGTTCGCCCATAAACTCCCTCCCTTCCCACACTCACAGGCTTAATCATTGAACCGAATTCGCTGTAACATCCCCACCCAGCCATTCCGTGCTCAGCTTGCCCAGTGTACCGTCTGTCTTAAGCTCCTTGATCGCACCGTCAATCGCATCCGATAGCTTCTGCGAATCAGCATCATCCTTGCGCAGCACATAGAGAATATCTGCCGATGACAGCTCGTCGCCCGTTGCCTTCAGCTGGCTCTGCGGATCAATGATCGGAAGGACAAAATCGGCAGCCAGCGTGGCGTCTACACGGCCGGAGCTGATCTGGGCAGCTGTATCGTTAGCCGTACCGTTTTGGTACACGATGTTAATCGCATTGTCATGCTCTTTATTGTAGTTCTCAAGAATTTGCGCCTGTGCACTGGTTGCACCCGTCAGCACCTTTTTACCTTTCAGATCATCCAGCGAATGAATCGACTCATTGTCCTTAGCCACCACAATGCGGTTTCTCCAGTGGGCGTAAGCTTCTTTGTTAAAAGAATACTTCAGCTCCCGCTCCGGATTTTTTTCCATAACATGGGCGACCAGGTCGATTTTTTTGGTTTCCAGACTCAGCAGCAGGTTGCTGAAATCCATCGTCTGCAGTTCGAATTCATATTCCGGCAGGCGATTGTCAATTTCTTTAATCAGCTCCACATCAAACCCGGTCAGCTTGCCGTTCTCGTCGATGTAGCAGACTTTTGGAAAACCTGTGCCTGTGCCCACGATGATCTTCGTTACCTTGGCCGGCTCTGCCGAAGCATTACCCCCTTGCGCATTAGCCGGTGCTGCAGCTTCTGCCACATTCCCGCTCTTGCTGCTGTCCGTGTTGTTGCCGCCAGCACTATTGCTGTTATTTCCGCAGCCGGCAATCGCCAGCGTGAGTATTGATGCAAATACCAGTGAGATTGACTTCTTCATGTTTCTATCCCCTTTGAATGAAATGTGGTTTGTTTATAAGTGTCTTTTTCAGCAGATACATGATGCCGTCGCCATTTTGCAGGTCAAGCTCCAGGAACCTTTCATAACCCCGCCGCTCATACATCTCAACCAGCCACGGATGTTTTTTCGCCGTTGCCAGAGTGACTTCGGGTGAGCCCAATTGTCCGAGAATAATATGCTCCTCTACCCAATCCAGCAGCTTTCCGCCATAACCCTTGTTGCTGTATTCCGGACTCACGGCGAACCATTTGATAAAAGGCAGCGAGCTGAGCTTCTTGACCTCTTCTTCTTTTGACAAAGTGATTGTCGCAATAATCGTTCCGCTGACTTCAAGCACATAACATTCATTGGTTGAAATATTGTCTTCAACCAGCGCCAGATCAGCGTTTGCCGCTGGCCAATGCAGCCCCAGTTCACGAATCAGCTGATAGGCACGATATGTAATATCCAGTAATTGCTCCGCATCCTTCTGTTCTGCCAGCCGGTATACTTCACCCATCGCATGCCCTCCAACCTTTCGAATTTTAATTTTATAATCCCTATCGAATTAGTCGTGATTATGATTATGCAATTAACTTTATCACCGCAGGTATCCATGCGCTAATAGAGTTTTTTAATACATCTATACAAGAAGTCGATCGCCGGCTTTACCTATGCTAAGTTCCAGCAGGGTTTCGATAAACTCCGCATTTTCCCCGTTCAGGGAAATCAGGCTGGTCCGCAGCGAAATCCCTTCCGTCTCCGCGATATCTACCCGGATCAGCGTCCCTGCCGCCACTTCCTCCTGCACACTGAGTGCCGGTAGAAAGCAAATCCCCGCTTGTTTCAGCACCAGCTTCTTGGCCGTCTCCAGGTTATCCACCTGATATTCAATATTCGGCGGCTGCTCCATACTCTCAAATACACGGTGCAGCCGCATCCAGTCCAAAGAGCCGCATTCAAAGAAAACCAGCGTCTCCTGACGGATATCCTGTATTGAAGCACGGCCTCCCTTGGCCAGGCGATGCCCCTTGTGCACATACAGCGAAATAGGGTCCTCGCAGAATGGAAAAGCCTGAATCGCCGGATTTACGACTTTACGGATAAAAGCCAGATCGAGCTCCTTCGACTTCAGCTTGCTGATCAGCACTTCCGTAGACGCTGTCGTTAGCTTGATCGTGATATGCGGATACCTGCGCTTCAGATGAAACAGCAGATGGGGCATCAAATAATTGGACACCGAGACAGTGCTGCCGATTCTCAGCTCATTGGGAATATGTCCTTTCGATTGTATTTGATGCTTGCCGGTTTGATAGACCTGGAGAATCTGCTGGGCATAGGGGAGGAACTGCTTGCCTTTATCGGTGAGATTAATCTGCTTGCCCAGCCGGTCAAATACCCGGCAATCCAGCTCCCGTTCGAGCGATTGTATACGGGCGGTAACTGTCGGCTGCGAGATATACAGGACTTCGGCCGCTTTATTGAAGCTTCCATAATGGTTGATGTACACAAAGGCCTCAATATTTTCAATGTTCACACCTAGCCCCCCTTAGTTGGATTTAATTTTACTATTCCGATGAATTAACAATGAATTATGGCGATGCGTTCTTATAGATTTTGTATATATCTTATTCACGGCATATTTTTTTGTCAACACATATTCCGTGTATTTCAGTCGGATTTCCATTAAATGCTAGGTCTGCCCGTTTGACTAACGGTGTGGAAATATTCTCCTAAGGGGTAATAAAGGGTAAGGAAGGAGGAGGTATTCATGCCTTCAACTAAAAACCGGATTACCCCGAAAAAAAGAATGTATTTCCATAGCGAACTGCGGCAATGTCCGCACTGCGGAACGAAATTGAAGCGGCACCATACTGCTTGGCATAAATACGTCAATACCCTGAACGGAATCTTCGATATCTGGAATATGGCATACGCCTGCCCGAATTTGGAGTGCCCGTATCCGGGATCCTATTTCGATCCGCCGAGGCCGATGCGCTCGTGATTAAACATACTTCTTACGGATTCGATGTTCTTGCCCTCGTCGGAGAGCTTCGGTTCAAGCAGCATTACACACTTTCCGAACTGCACGAGGAGCTCAATCAACGGGGAGTCATTACTTCCGAGCGGAATTGTGAACAACTGTACGAGCGATATCTGACGCTACTTCGCGCATCGGTCACCGACCATCTCCGCGAAGTCTTGGCGGGGGTGGCGCGCCGTTTTGCTCGAAGATGGGAATCCACCGCTCGATCTTCCAGGGATTCGCGTATACGAAGAAGCCTTAGCGATTCAAGGTTCGCTTCAACGAAGCGCTAAAAAAGGGGGTTCGCCTACAGTGAGAAACTCCTGAAGTTGTTTGAAACATTGGATAGCTTCTGCTCCTCATACCACAAAGTAAAGCATTGGCTGAAGCCTCTTCAAGATGCTGCCCATATTTTGAGTGCGCACGCACCGCAACCCGCAGAATGCGTTCGTGTGCAAATGCAGTGGCTCCGCACCGAATTGAGACGGTCCTATACCCGAAAGAAGATACCGAAATGGTCGGGAATTTTGAGCGATATAGCACCGGATTTTGGCAAGGATTGTTTGCGTGTTACGATACGCCGTACCTACCAAGGACAAATAATGACCATGAACGATTTTTCCGTCGGACCAAGATGCGTCACCGCCGAATGACGGGGCTGCGCAGTTGGAATCGCTACATCTGGCGAAATGAAGAATTTGTTGTTTGGGTCGAGGATGCCTTGAAACAAGAGAATCTCTTGAATCGGCTGAGCTGTGTGGAATATGAGTGTTACCTTCGCGAACGTAAGGGATGGGAATCCCGACTTCTCGAAGGTAACAAACGCCTTCGCTTCCGCCGAGACCCTAACCGTTATTTACAGTGTCTCGAAAACCGTGTTTGTTTGTTAATTGGGCAGACCTAGAAAAAAAACAACAGGGCAATTTTAATCGCCTGTTGTTTTTTTATATAGACAAATGCAGGAGGTATACAAAGTTACTAATAGATGACGTAGAAGGTTGATCCAGTTGATTGATTAGAACTAATTAAATTTAATTCAATCTTGTAGTAACCATATAGTTTAGTTATTAAGGATTCCTTATTGTTCAATTGTCCTAAGTAAGTTCGGTTATTATATTGATCAATAGCATGTACAGTGCAAATATCTCCAAATTGACCATTTAACACGACTTTTATTTGCCCATTCATGTAAATAGGTACGGTTTGCTGTCCAACCTGTGCCCATTCTGTTCCTTGTAAAGTAACATTGCCTAAGGGTTGCGTTTCTTGTGACAGCAACGTGTTGTTTGTAACAGCTTCTTCAGCGAAAATTGCACTTGTAGGTGCTAGAACCATCATTAGAGTAGCTAAAGATACTGATATTTTTTTTATATGATTCAACGTAAACATCTCCTTTAGATATATATTGAATTAAATAATTTAGCCATCATTAGTATGTGTTTTTTTTCACGAGTGATTATAAAAAAATATTTAGTTATCGTTTAATCGAACTCAAACTTTCAATTAAACTAATTCCGAGAAAAAACTTAAATACCAAAAAAAATCAAAGTAAGTTAGATGCTACTAAACTTTATTTTTCATGTCACACGCCCCTTTGGGAAACATGAGTTATATTACATTTAAATACTAGCATATATTGCAAAAAAATTCAATATTATTCCACTTAATTTAGAATGGTAAGCGTTATGTCAGAGTGCTAGTAAATGATGTTGAGCAACATGTTAAGCGTAATGGAAATCTTATAAACACACTTTCCGAACTGCACGAGGAGCTCAATCGACGGGGAGTCATTACTTCCGAGCGGAATTGTGAACGACTGTACGAGCGATATCTGACGCTACTTCGCGCATCGGTCACCGACCATCTCCGCGAAGTCTTGGCGGGGGTGGCGCGCCGTTTTTGCTCGAAGATGGGAATCCACCGCTCGATCTTCCGGGGATTCGCGTATACGAAGAAGCCTTAGCGATTCAAGGTTCGCTTCAACGAAGCGCTAAAAAAGGTGGTTCGCCTACAGTGAGAAACTCCTGAAGTTGTTTGAAACATTGGATAGATTCTGCTCCTCATACCACATAGTAAAGCATTGGCTGAAGCCTCTTCAAGATGCTGCCCATATTTTGAGTGCGCCCGCACCGTAAACCGCAGAATGCGTTCGTGTGCAAATGCAGTGGCTCCGCACCGAATTGAGACGGTCCTATACCCGAAAAGAAGATACCGAAATGGTCGAGAATTTGAGCGATATAGCACCGGATTTTGGCAAAGATTGTTTGCGTGTTACGATACGCCGTACCTACCAAGGACAAATAATGACCATGAACGATTTTTCCGCCGGACCAAGATGCGTCACCGCCGAATGACGGGGCTGCGCAGTTGGAATCGCTACATCTGGCGAAATGGAGAATTTATTGTTTGGGTCGAGGATGCCTTGAAACAAGAGAATCTCTTGAATCAGCTGAGCTGTGTGGAATATGAGTGTTACCTTCGCGAACGTAAGGGATGGGAATCCCGACTTCTCGAAGGTAACAAACGCCTTCGCTTCCGCCGAGACCCTAACCGTTATTTACAGTGTCTCGAAAACCGTGTTTGTTTGTTAATTGGGCAGACCTAGTTAAATAAGTCACAAAGATGGATAGAACTTTTCTATTCATTTATCAGAATCATTAAATTCCTCTTATGTCTATGCGATTTGTCAGTTATAATAATGTCACTCGCCTGATCTTTCTACCTGACTTATGTAAGGGAGGTATAATCGTGAATATGTCAAAAGAGATCATTATTCGTGACGCTGCAGATAATGAGCGCGAAGCCATCGCCGAAGTGCTGCTGTCCGCATACAGCCAATATTCTGCCGACATGCCTGAGCCGCAGTGGGAAGCGTACCGGAATTCAATCCTTGATTCCGTACACGGTGATGCCCCGTTCGCGCGCATTATCGCTGAAACCGGCCAGCAGATTGTCGGCAGCGCATTGTTGTTCACCTCCTCGGAAACGGCTTACGGCAAGCCGGAGCTTGGCATCCACTCCCCTGTACTGCGCCTGCTTGCCGTCTCCCCTGACGTACGCGGCCGCGGCGTTGCTGCACTCCTGATTCGGGAAGCCGCCCGGAGATCCCGTGAGTTGGGCGCCTCCACCCTGAACCTGCACACCTCGGATATGATGGTCTCGGCGATCAGGCTCTACGAACGGCTGGGCTTCAAACGGCATTTCGAGACCGATATTATGAACGGGAATACTCTGGTTAAAGGTTTCCGGCTGGATCTGCAATCCTTCCCCGGTGCTGAGAGGGAACAACCCCTAACCACAAGAATAGGCTAGCCCATGGGCCAGCCTATTCTTGCAAAAATGTTGAACTTCCTCTTACGTCGTGAGAATCCGTTTGTCCTTGGCCGCCTTCAGCCAGTGCGGAAATTCATTGAGCAGCCTGTCGTACAGCTCGTCATCCGATACTCCTTCAATCCGGTCCAAGTGAACAAAGTCCGCATTGTCCACGACTCTGCCGGTCATGTTGTCCAATCCTTCCAGCACTTCGAAATCCGAATTGCCGATCCCGACAAACTGCCAGAATATCGGCTGGACGGCTGCCTTCATAATCACCTTCTTGGTTAATTTCAAGACGCCTCCGTCATTGATAAATATGATAAATACCGGAGTAGAATCCTTATCTTCTTTGGTATACTTGCGGATCACATCCTCCATCACCGGAGGTTCATTGTTCCGCCCGAATTTATGAATCGAAGGATTTTTTAGAATATGTCTTTGTACATATTGTTCAAAGTCCCGTTCCGTAACCGAAGGGAGCCGGCTGAATTCGTTATCGTACACCCAGACATCCAGCGAACCATTGTCGTCAAATTTGCAGGCAACGGCCAATATCCGTTCCACGACTTCCTGCACGATGCCTCGGGCATACAGATCTCTCATGGAGCCGCTGATATCCAGCACAACCCCAACCCGGGCCGTTACTCCGGTCAACTGCTTCTTTTCGAGTGTGAACTGAACTATTTTTTTGCGCAGGTCAATGGTAGACAGGACAGAATTCTTTACAGGTTCCGGTGGAGCGGACGGCTCGGCTGGTGCTGGCGTCAGCGTTGGTGAAGGCGGTTCAAGCGGTGCCAGCACTTCAGCCGCAGCAGCAACCTCCGCAGAACCCGCCTCTTCCACCTCAAGTCCGAAATTGACGCATAGTGCAGCCAAGCCTCCATTAAAACCGCTGCCGATGGCGTTAAATTTCCACTCCCCGTTATGGCGGTATAATTCTCCCGCTACGATCGCTGTCTCATCGGATAAATCAGAGCCATACTCAAAACGGAGCAGTTCCTCGCCGCTCTGACGATCCTGGAGCTTCAGATAAAGGCCGGATACATCTTTCATGCGGTGATTCAGCTGTTCGCCTTCATAGATAGTCAATGTCAAGGCGATCCGGGCAACCTGCTGCGGCAGACGGGACAATGAAACCGAGAGACTTTCCTTACTCCCTGCTTCAAGACTGTGTGTGTTACAGCTCCATCCTGTGATACCGGATTTCCATAGAAAATAAAGTCCTCATCACGTTCGCAGCGTCCCCGCTCTGACAACAAAAATGCAGCGGCATCTATCCCCATCTCTTGATTAGCGGTTGACCATTCGAAGGATAACGTAATCTCATTTACGTTTTTCCCTTTTGTTACATCTACCTTTTGACCCTTTAGCAGCTGCAGCATAGCCTCATCTCCTCATCCCTCGATGTACTCTTCCAATTTTTCATATATAAGGAATATCATACTCACAAGGTTTTGTAAAATTGCTAGATTGTATTTACCCCCTCACTACTTTAGTATTAATGATATACCTGATAGATAAGGGGCTTTACCAAATGAACTTTACAGCAATTGACTTTGAGACGGCTAATTCCAGCCGCTCCAGCGCCTGCTCCCTGGGTCTTGTCCAGGTTAGAGAAGGCGTTATTACAGCCGAGCATGTCTGGCTGATTGACCCGCGCCAGCGGTTTGACGGGATGAACATTGCTATTCACGGGATCACGCCGTCAATGGTCCAGGGGCAGCCTACTTTTACTGAGCTGTGGCCATTGCTCGAACCGCTGCTGCAAGGCGAAATCGTCGTGGCGCATAATGCCGCCTTCGATATGAGCGTGCTCCGTTATTGTCTGGACGCCTCAGGGACCAGCTACCCGAATTTTCAATATATGTGCACCTATCTGCTTGGAAAAAAAATGCTCCAGGAGTTGCCTTCCCATAAATTGAATGTAATCTCACAGCATTTCGGCATCCGTCTGAAGCATCATGACGCACTCGATGATGCCCGGGCTGCGGCTATCATCTTATTGAAGCTGATGGAACAGCAGCAGCAATTCGAACCGCTGCTGCTCGCGGACAGCCAAGGCTATAAAGCCGGAACGATGTATTCAGGCGGGTATACTCCTTTTAAATCGCCGCCCAAAAAAGCAGCAAAGAAACCCGGCAAAAAGCGGGTTCCGCTGCTCCCTGCAGCACCTTTTGAGCAGCGCTTCTGAGACAGCCCTGCAACCCGCTGTGGATCAAAATAAAGAGCAGGTCTTCTCCGTTACTCAAGAAGACCTGCTCTTTGCGTTTTTGACGATTCTAGATTTTCGACCGGTAAACCGCCTTGTTCTCCAGTCCCCGGATAAACGGTGTCCATTCTTCGGTTTCCGGGGTCGTATCCAGCGCATCCTCCACCATCTGCAGTTTGGCATCCATCGCATCGATATGATGCAGCGCCACCGCTTCCGCCGTTTGCGGCTGAACAGGGCTTCCCCATTCGCCCAGATTATGATGGGATAAGACCAAATGCTGCAGCGCGATAACCTTTTCCGAATCCAGAGTAAAACCTAAACGAATCGCGGCCTCGGTAATCCAGTTCGACGCCATCGAGATATGGCCGATTAGCTTCCCCTGCACACTGTAATCCGACACAATGCCAAACTGGGAAATCATCTCCTCCGGCTTGGCGATATCATGCAGAATGATCCCCGCCTTCATCAGATCAGGGTTCAGGAACGGACGCTGTTTGCAGAGAAAATCACCAATCTCCAGCATCCGCACCATATGATAGGCAAGTCCGGCAAAATAAGCATGGTGATAGGTCTTGGCTGCGGGATAATGCATCAGCTTCTCTTCCACCTTACCGACACAGAAGGAGACGATAGCGGAAATCTCCTGATCGGCAATGCTGCTCATCACCCCTTTAATCGTATGGATAAGATCAACGGGACGGATTGGAGCAGACCGGATAAAATCAGTGAGTGATACACCGTCCGTCTCATTAGCCAGCCTGATCTTGGTAATCTTGACCTGCAGCTTCTCACGGTAGGTATGTGCTATGCCGCGCACCTTCACCAGAGCCATGGGGAAAAAGGTTTCTTTATCAGTTGTGCTGACATCCCAATATTTGGATGTTATCTGACCGCTTGAATCACCGAGTACAATATCAAAATAATCCTTTGGAGGAGTACCGTTTGTCTGTTTGAGCGTCAGCTCCCGTAACAGATAGAACCCGACAAATTCGTCCTGCGGAGATAGCTGTTTAATTAGTGTCATGTTGGAGCCTCCCATTACTAGCAGGTATTATATCCTGCTGTGTATATTAAACTTTTGACATTCACCTTCGAAATCCCTTTAAATTACTATACGATAACGATTCATAATTATGCCCGGGCCTGTACCAAGCTGATCAATAGCCTTTGCTTACAGCATAAAAAGAGGCTATCCAGAGCCATTTGCAGGGCCCTGAATAACCTCCTCTATAGACGTTGCTGAATTATTTGCCTGCTGCTTCCAGGGCAGCTTTGATTGCTTCTACTGCTTTGGCGGAAACATCCTTCTCAGCATCATTGGCTCCGAAGGCTGCCGGGCGGTATCCGTATTTATGCAGGCCATTGTTGCTGGAAGTGGACTCAATTTCTGTCTTCACCGCAAGCTCAGCCGGTGTTAATAGATATGGGGTCTTCACTTTTCCGGCACCGTCGAGATAATAGACCAGCATCAACACAGGAATATTATTTTTGACAGTAACCATAACATTGACGGATTTGTCGGCACTTGCTCCAATGAAAATTCCATCGAAGTAAGCTGCTTTGTCGGTTTCTACAACTTCAGCTTTACCATAAGCTCTGTCTACGGCAGCTTTCAGTGCATTGCTGCTGCTTGTAGCGCCGGAGATGGCATCTACTGATTGCACACCTTCTCTTGTTCCTGCAGCAAGGAAACTGGTAGTCAGCTGCGGAATTGCTTTTTGAACTTCAGCATAAGCCGCTTTACCTAAATCCACCATATTCATACCTACACGGGAAAGAGCAACATTCACAATCTTGCCGTTGCGCAGAGTAACGTCTGCTTTATTGGTTCCTTTATCATAAGCATCACCGAAAGCGGTGAAAGTGCCGTCTTTATAAGTGCCCTGTACTTTGGAACCATTGGTCAAAGCGTCTGTCAGAGCTGCTTTTGCCGCTTTGGACAAAACTTCTTGACCCGGAACATCCGTCAAATCCACGCCTTGTTCAAGCAAACCTGCAGTCAGCAGTCCAACTACAGTTTTTTGTTCAGGTGTCAGCTTGTCATCGGCAATAATTTTGCCGTCAGCTGCAAAGAGGCTTACTTTAATGCCGCTTACTTTGTCGGGAGCAATGTCGACCAGCAGCAGGACTTTGTTCTGGTTGTCTACGCCGGCGAATTTGCCTTCAAAATATTGGCCTTCTGCAGGAACTTTCAGTGCCTTCTCGTAAGCTCTTTCTACAGCTTGGTTCCAGCCATGACTGCTTTCGGTAGCGCCGGAAATACCGTCTACCTTTTCATCATAATTGGCCAAATAAGAACCGTTGGCAAGTAATTTGGCTGTCATTGGTGCATTTGCTTTCACAACTTCTGCATAAGCAGTTGCGCCTCTGTCTACCAGATTGGAACCCAGTCTGTACAGCTTCACATCTACCAGCTTGCCGTTGCGGATAACGATATCGGCTCTTTCCACGCCTACGCTTCTTGCAGTACCGTAGGAAGAGTAGAATCCGTCAACATAAGCGGAAGTATTGTTGATAAGGGCGTTTTGCTCTGCATCCCAGAATGCCTGGATTGCAGCTTTGGATTCAGCTTCAAATCCGGCTACAGGTTGTGCGGACGAACCGTTTGCGAGCAGTACAGGTGTGATTGCCGCAATCGCTGCAGTTTGCTCTGCAGTGTAGGTTTTTTCATCCACGAAATCTCCGCTTGTTGTCAGCGGATACAGTTTAACCGCAGTCAGCTTGGCAGCATCGTAGGTTGCGAATACCGCATATTTACCTTGAGGATCAATACCCATGATGTCGCCTTCAAAATAAGTGGCGTCAGCCGGTTTTACTTTCAGCGCTCTTTCAAACGCTCTGTCTACCGACAATTTCCAGCCGTTGCTCGAGCGGGTTGCGCCGGAAACGGCATCCACTGCAGCAGCTCCGACTCTTGTCTTGCCGAGCAGTCTGTCTTTCATCAGACCATATGCCGCCCAGAGGCCGCTGTAATTCTCACGGACATTTCTGTCGATCAGCTTCGGAGATGTTCTCAGCAGATCAATGGAAGCGATTTTGCCGTCTTTAATCGTTACTTTCGCGCCTTCGGTACCTTTGGAGTAAGCATCGCCGTAAGCTACATATACCCCGTCTTGATACACATCTTGTTGAACCGTTACAGGCTTAGCAGTAGCGGCTGGTTTAGCCGTTGCAGCTGGTTTAGCTGTGGTAGCTGGTTTGGCTGTTGCAGCTGGTTTGGCTGTTGCAGCTGGCTTCGCTGTTGCAGCTGGCTTCGCAGTCGCTTTGGGCGTTGCAGCCGGTTTCTTTGTTGCTGCTGGTTTTTCAGTCGCTTTGGGCGTTGCAGCCGGTTTGGCTGTTGCCTTTGGTGTTGCTTCCGGTTTAGCCGTTGCTTCTTCCGAAGCGGCAGAAACCGCATCCACCTTCAAATTCAGTGCAGGTGCATTAATTGTGTAAGCGATTGGCGCAAGCAACAAGGCTGCGCTTACAGTCAAAGAAATCAGTTTTTTCAATGAGTATTCTCCTTTACCATATCCCCAGTAGTATGTAGCACTTTACAGCTGATCTTCCATTTGGCCATCTCTCATCCCTTCTTAAGAAGAAGATCCTGCTTCCTCCTAAGAGGTCATCCCCCCTTTCCCGTCCCCCGTCAGCTATCCCATGCACCATAGAAGAGCTCTTACGAATATCCCATTCAAAAGGTGAAACAATTCACATATATAGGTGAATTAATTCACATTTATTAGTTCATGTCTGCTAGAGGCAATTTCTGGCTTGATGGTATCAAATCAAAGCTTGGCTTCTCTGTACATAAAATCACACACCCTATTAGAAACATCACTATTTTCATTTTATTTTAATTCAATAAATTTTTTATCTCTCAAATACTCCCATTTACTCCGTCATATGATAATAATGTGATGTCCTGTATTGTACTTACTAAGAGGATTATGATACTTTATAACGATGTCATGTTAATGTAAAGGAGCGTTCACTACGTTGAATCAGCCCTCTATCGGCGTCATTCTCGCCCAAATCGGAACACCTGACGCCCCCACCGCCAAGTCGGTACGCCCTTATCTGCGGAGGTTCCTGTCCGACCGCCGGATCATTGATTATCCCCCTCTGCTGTGGCAGCCGCTGCTGCGCGGAATTATTTTACGTGTAAGGCCACGCCGGTCTGCCAAGCTCTACAGCGAAATCTGGCTCAAAGAAGGTTCCCCACTGCTGCTTCATTCACAGGCCCAGGTGGCCGGACTGCAAAAGCTGCTCGGCAGCCATTATCAGGTGGAGCTGGGTCTTGCCTACAGTGAGCCCGGCATGGAACAGGCATTTGCCAAACTGGAGTCCTCCGGAGTGACCCGGATCATCGTGGTCCCCTTGTTTCCGCAATATTCTTCTACTACCACAGCATCCGTCTACGACGCCGCCTGCTTTGCCGCTCTCGGACGCCGCAGCGCTGCCGGACCGGTATCCAAACGTTTTGTACCCGCACTCCGGTTTATGGAAGCCTACTATAATGCACCGGGGTATATCCTTGCCATGAAAGAGCTTTTACTGCGAGAACTACGTAAAATAAACACCAAACCGGATTACTTCGTGCTGACCTTTCACGGGATTCCCAGCAGGTATGCAGAGACCGGAGACCCCTACCCGGAGCAGTGTCTGGAAACGGCCCGCCTGCTCGCAGAAGCGATGAATTGGGCGTCCGGGGATTGGCAAATCTCATTTCAATCCCGTTTTGGCCGCGAGGAATGGATCGGGCCATCTACAGAGGAAGTCCTGAAGGGGCTGGCCGGACGCGGGATTCAGCGGCCGATGATTTTTTCGCCCGGACTTGTGACCGATTGCCTGGAAACATTGCATGAGCTTGCTGTGGAAGGAAGAGAGCAATTTGCTGCCGGAGGTGGACAAGCAGACTCCTTCCTTGCCGCCCCCTGTTTGAACGACAGTGAAGAATGGCTGGACTTTCTGGCACAAAAGGTCAGTGAGAATGCTCAAGGCTGGCTGAAGGAAGCTGTTTTATAGTGCATTTGAACCCATAGTAAAGGGAAAAGTAGCAGAGGGGAATTTTGGAACTGGAGGAGCGATAGCGTCCGCCTGAAAGCTTTCCGCAGGAAAGCTCACTTCGGAAGCATGGGCAAGGTTTGGATTTCTACAGCGATTCGCGGTTAATTTCAGGAAATCCAAATATTCTCTGGAGTCACGGCAATCCCAAAATAGAAGAATTATAAGTTCAATCTATATATCAAAGAAATAAGCCGCCCCTTGCGCAGATGAACCCTGCGGAGAGGGCGGCTTATTAAATGCGGGTATGATAGAACTGTGCACCAATCTCATGCAGTCAGTTGTTTGTATTTGGAGGTCAGTTCCTCAAACCATTGTTTGTCCTGGAGGGACAGTGCAAAATCAATCAGTTCGGCAATTTCTCCCGGCTGCAGTTCCGGTGAATCATTAAAGCTGACTTCCGCAGATACCGTTGCCGCTCCGTCTGCACCTTCGGCAAAATCATAGGAGAAGCTGAGCTTGATGTCGCTCTCCAGAAATTCATTGCGCAGGAAGTAGAGCACTTCACACATCAGAACCGGTCTGACATGATTGTCGAAAACACATTCCATAACTTTTGCCCAGTAATGCTGGTTGTTGAGATGCAGCTTGTCATTCGTTAAGAGATATTGTTCTCCTTGAAAATCATTCACAAATCTCAACTCAAGCGGCTCCATTTTAAAAATACCGGCAATTTGCTTTATAGTAATATTCACGATATCCTGCGTTTCTAATTTGATCATCTCATCCACCCCGTTCCATATATTTGAGCTTTCAATCATTTTGTCTGATAATCACGATTTGGCAATAATTTTAATTAATTTATAGGTATTATCGTCTATTTTCATTATTTTGTTAATGTTTTTCATTAAAATTTTATAATAATTAGTTTCAATATGTGATGAAATGGTTAAATATATGCCCTAAAATCTAAGAGGATACCTTTCTTCTGCGACTTCCGACTCAAAAAAAGAACTTCACCACATGTTGCCACGCCGCCATATAAGGACCAATTTCATAGCGAAATGGGGTGTCTCTGTCTGCATTCAGACTAAGAGACACCCCATTTAAGTAGAGAGCATTCTATTTAATTCAAACTTGTCACTGTAAGACTAAGACAGCCTTAGCAAAATAATGTTACCAGCTGGATTCCCTCTTCCGGAGAGATGCGTACCAGTCCTTTATCCGAAATGCGCAAGGTCGGAATTACCGCAAGCGCAAGCAGTGACAGCGTCATAAAAGCATAATTCAGTGTGCAGCCCGCATCGTACAGAGCTTTGCTGATAGCAGCGGACTGGGCGGCAGCGGTCTCAAATGGTTCCGCGGACATAAGTCCGGCAATCGCAAGCGGGAACAAGGTCGTGCCGCCGCCGGTAATTACAGCCACTCCACCCTGCGCTTCAGCTACAGCCCGGGCAGCCTTGGCCATCAGTTCATCATCGTTGCCGATGATCAGCACATTGTGGCTGTCGTGGGCAACGGTCATGGCGATTGCCGCCGGTTCATGGAAGCCAATTCCCTCCACAAGCCCGACCGATTTGTTGCCGGTTCCTTTATGCCGTTCGAATACAGCGATTTTGCATAGGCCGTCTCCCACCTGCAGCTTGCCGTCCTTCACAGGACGCTGCACAATGAGTTCACCGGTCTCCACATGGTTCTCGATGACCTTAATGACCCGGACAGCAACACTGCCCGACTCCACGGGAGCATGGATAATAAAATCATCCGGAACCGGAAGCTGCGGCAAATGAACGGACGCCAGCACTTCCTGCGGGTAGGTGAATGCCGGCAGCGAGGCCGTCATGATGCCATTCTCGGCCACGACCACACCTGCAGCAATGGTCATAACGACGTTGACATCGGCCAGATTTCCGTCCAGCAAAATAATATCTGCGCAGGAGCCCGGAGTAATTGAGCCGATATCGCGGGCTACCCCGAAGCGCTCGGCGGTATTGATCGTTGCCATCTGGAAGGCAGTGACAGGCTTCACACCCTGGGAAATGGCATGGCGCACCACAAAATCCATATGTCCTTCATCCCGCAGTGATTCCGAGCTGCGGTCATCGGTAACGAGCATCATCCGGCGCGTGTCCAGCCCGTGTTCGGTATGCGCTGTGATCGTCTTCGCCACATCATGCCAGGCGGAACCGCGGCGCATTTTGGCATACATCCCCAGACGGACACGCTCGATCACATCTTCTGCGGTAACACACTCATGGTCACCGGTTACACCCGCTGCCGCATAGACCGGAAGCCTCCAGTCACTGGACGGCCAGGTAAAATGCCCATCCACATATCTGCCGGCCCGCAGCGTAGCCTGGATCTCGCCGAGCATTTTCTCATCGCCGTAGACTACACCCGGAAAGTTCATCACCTCACCGAGGGCAATAACATCCGGCCCCCAGGTATAAGCCTCCGCCACTTCCTCCGGTCCAATAGAAGCGCCGGTTGTTTCGAATTCAGCTCCCGCCGAAGGCACACAGGAAGCTACCTGCATATAAGCGGCAAGCGGTGTGCCGCGCATCTCATCCAGCATCAGCTTGATGCCCTTCAGTCCGAACACATTGGCAATCTCATGTGCGTCGAAGAACCCGCCAGTTGTCCCTAGCGGCAAGACCGCACGGGCAAATTCCGTTGCTGTCAGCTGTGTGCTCTCAATATGACAATGTCCGTCAAGCAGTCCCGGAGCGATATATCTGCCGGCTGCATCAATGATCTGTGTGCCTGCTCCTATCGTGTGCGAAACATCCTTACCGACATAGGCGATGCGCCCCCCCTGTACCGCAACAGACATTCCCTCCAGAATTTCACCGGAGATTACATTGACCAGCTTCCCGCCGGTTATTACCAAAGATGCCGGCTGATCGCCGCGGGCTGTAGCCACAAGCTCAGGCACACAATCCGCCAAAGGTTTTCTAATATAAGTCATGACTTCCACTCCCCTCCGATATCTTGCATATATTTTAAGAAAAACGGCCTTACTGCCCTTTGCAGGACGCAAGCCGTTTCTTGGTTAAAGCGCGGGCCGTCCGCTTCATCCGGACAGCACCTGTTCCCTACATTCGACCGGCTGCAGTATTCAACCGATTATCTTACTTTTGCATCATATACGTCAAGTGCCGCCTGAACACCAAGCCCGGCGGGAACAGCATGCCCATGCCGCAGCAGCGCCCCCTCCAGCGCACCGAGCAGGCGTAGCACATTATTCTCCCGGCAGCTGAAGCCCATCGTGCCGATGCGCCAGATCCGCCCTTTTAACGGCCCGAAAGAACTGGCAATCTCAATGCCGAAGCGTTCCAGCAGCATCGTCCGCACGGCTTCCCCGTCAACGCCCTCCGGAATAAGCACACAGGTCACCACCGTCAGTTTGCTCTGAGGATCTCCGTACAGCTTCAGCCCCATTGCCGTAAGTCCGGCTACTAGCGCCTCTTCATGCAGCGCATGCCGGGCATGCCGGGCCTCCAGCCCTTCCTCAAGCACCAGCCGCAGCCCTTCGCGCAGCGCATAAAGCATGGAGGTCATCTCTGTATGATGATTCAGCCGCTGGGGGCTCCAGTAATCCTGAAGCATTCCCAGGTCAAAATAATTGCTGCGCACAAAATCCAGCGCTTCAGCCTGCACCTCACCAGTCCTCAGGCCACGCTCCACCCGCTTGCGCTTCAGTAGCTTGGCCTCCGCCCGTGCATTGTACGTAACCGGGGCCATGCCCGAAGGAATGGACAGGCATTTCTGCGTGCCGCCGATCACGGCATCCAGCAGCCAGGCATCTGTCTCCACAGGCACACCTCCGATCGTCGCCACCGCATCCACAATCAGCAGGGCATCCTGCTCACGGCAGGCCCGCCCGATGCCGGCCAGCGGCTGCACACGTCCCGTGGAGGTCTCTCCATGTACGATTGCCACGATATCAGGCTTGAAGCTCTTCATGGCTGCAATCACTTCCTCGGGGTCAAACACGCACCCCCATTCCTTCTCAAGCGTCAGCACCTCTGCCCCGCAGCGTTCGGCGATTTCATGCAGCAAATGGCCGAAGCGGCCAAAAATCGGAATCAGCACCCGGTCCCCCGGAGCAATCAAACTGACCATTGCCGCTTCAATTCCGGAGCGTGAAGTGCCGTCCACAGGGAAAGCCCATTGATTGTCCGTAACGAACAGTTCCCGCAGCATCTCCATCGTTTCATTCATAATACCCGTAAATTCGGGATCGAACTGTCCCAATACCGGAAAAGACATGGCCCGCAGCACGCGCGGATCGACTTCCACCGGACCCGGGGTCATAATGCACCGCAGAGACGGCGACAAATCTTCGTACCGCTTCATAATCATCTCTCCCTAGGCTAACTCAGCTCTCTTTATAGGCTAATTCATATAACATAGCTGTTAAGACATCCAACCCGGCTGCCAGCTCCTCCGGCGACGAGTATTCATCCGGGGAATGGCTGATTCCCGCCCGGCTGGGCACAAAAATCATGGCTGTCCGGCATCCGGACGCAAACAGCTGGGCATCATGCCCTGCTCCGCTGATCATGGTGCGGAAGGTTTTCCCCTGAATCAGGCAGATCTGTTCCAGCGTCCTGCTCAGGCCTTGATCCATAGGCGCAGGCGCTGTGGACAACGTCATGACCACTTCCAGCGCTAGTCCCCGCCTGGCTGCAATGTCCTCAAATCCGGCCATCACTCCAGAGCAGAAGCTCTCCAGCCTTTTCGCCTCACTGTGGCGGATGTCCAGCGTAAACTGCACGTCCCCCGGAATAACATTTGATGTGCCCGGGTAAACCTCAAGCCTGCCTGAAGTGGCTACCAGCGGATCTCCGGCTTCCACCGCAGAGCGTTCCAGCTCCAGCAGCATTTCCGCTGCACCGGCAAGCGCATCCCGCCGGTGCAGCATCGGTGTTGTGCCGGCATGATTGGCAGTTCCGCCGACCTTAACGGTAAAGCGCCTCTGTCCGGCGATGGCCTGCACGACCCCAATCTGCAGCGCGGATTGTTCCAGCACAATCCCCTGTTCAATATGCAATTCGACAAAAACGCCGATATCTGTTCTGGCTGCCGTTTGTCCTGCCGCAACTGCTCTATGATCTCCCAGATCCCGGAAATCTCCTAGCGGGTGCTCCGAGCTTAAGCCGCAGGCTTCCATCGCTGATTTTATCGTTACACCCTCTGAATCGGCGGCTGTCTCGGCTTCGCTTCCATCATACAGGCCCGTAACATGGCCCGAGCCCCAGAAGGTCAAGGGAAACCTGCTGCCTTCTTCTTCGCTGAAGGATACAACCTCCAGGGTCCGCAGCGGCTGCCCGAAGTTCTGCTGCAAATAATTCAGAGCCGTCATGGCGGCGGCTATTCCATAAGCGCCGTCATATTTGCCGCCGTTCAGAACCGTATCAATATGAGATCCGGTTAATATCACTTTACTGTCCGGTTGTGATCCGCCGAGCCGTCCATAAACATTCCCCACCCTGTCTGTCCTGACCGCCAGGCCCATCCCGGCCATCCGCTCCTGCAGAAACTGCTGGGCCTGAAGCCATTCCGGTGTGTACAGCAGCCTGGTAACCCCGGGTCCGGGGGCGCTGAAAGCGGCAAGCTCCTCCAGCAGCATCAGCATCTCCCGGGCCGGTGCCTGAATCAGCGGCGTATTCATATAGAGGGCTGCCCTTCATAGGTCCGCAGCCATTCCCCGCCGCCTTCGGCCACCACACCTTGTTCCGCGTTGTAGACAACCGTACCCCGGCTGAGCGTTGCCATTACCTTGCAGGACAAGGTCATTCCGGTATAAGGACTATGTTTATGACGGTATAACAGATCTTCTGCCGCCAAGGTATAGGAGTGATCCGGATTCAGCAGTACCAGATCGGCATCCAACCCGGGTGCGATCGAACCTTTACGGTGATCCAGCCCGAATCGCCGCGCCGGAAGTCCTGACAGCAGCGCAGAAATCTGCGTAACTGGCAGCCCACGCACATTCACCCCTTCGTGGAACATCAGCTCCAGGCTGCTCTGTGCGCCGGAAATACCGCCCCACGCTTCAAAAAAAGACAATCCGGGAGCAAGCTTAAGCTCTGTCGGACAAGGCGAATGGTCTGAGGCGATGAGATCGATTTTACCGTCTGCGAGTACCTTCCACAAGCTTTCTTGTTCCTCCAGGCTGCGCAGCGGGGGTGCACATTTGGCCAGCGGTCCCAGTTCCTCCATGTTATCCTCATTCAGGATGAGATAGTGGGGGCAGGTTTCCGCAGTAACATCAAGGCCGCGCAGCTTGGCAGCATGAATCATTTCAATCGCGGCAGAAGTGCTGATATGCACGAAGTGCAGCCGGCAGCCGGTTCGCTCACTGTATAGCAGCGCTTTGGCTACCGCTTCCAGCTCGGCTTCCGCCGGGCGGGAAGCGGCAAAATCGCGCGCTCCGGTCCGCCCGCTGCGCAGGGCGTCGGCCGACAACGCCGCCGTCAACTCCTCGCTCTCTGCATGCAGTGCAAGAATGCCGCCGAGCGCAGCAATTTTCTTCATCCCTTGATAGAGGGTATCATCGTCCACCTCGCGGAATCTCCCTTCCCCTTCACCGCCGGGGTTGGAGATAAAGGCCTTAAAGCCTGTAACCCCGGCTGCCGCAAGATGCTCCAAATCTTCCAGATTGCCGGGAACGAGTCCGCCCCACAGCACATAATCCACTGCAGAGTTCCCGGATGCGGCTTCTGCCTTGAGCTGCAGTGCGGCTTGATTGACCGTTGGCGGGTTGCCGTTCAGCGGCATATCTGCATAACAGGTGATGCCTCCTGCCGCCAGCGCCGCCGAACCGGTACGGAAGCCTTCCCAATGGCCCAGTGCCGGTTCATTAAAGTGGACATGCATGTCAATCATGCCCGGCAGCACATATAGTCCTTCCGCATCAAGGATGCGGGTATCCGCTCCTGCCGCAAGCTGCTTGCCGAGGGCAGCGATCTTGCCGTCCTTCACCCCGATATCCAGCTTAAGCACTTCCCCGGGGAGCACTACATCTCCATTTGTGATGATAAGCTCATAGGTTTCTTCCATGAATCGGTCACCTCCGGTCATCTGATCTTTATGATTTCATTAGCTTCCCCGGTACGTGCTGTACCCTCCGGGAGCCACCAGTAACGGAACATGATAATGGGCGGACGAATCAGTTATATTGAAGCGGATCGGGATTTGTTCGAGAAAGAATGGAGCGGCTCCATCAGCACTGCCCCCTTCTCCGGAGGCTTCAAACGGCAAACTGCTGCTGCGAAAATAATCTCCGGCCATAAACAGCAGCTCGTAGGTGCCGGCTGCCAGTTCTGCACCTTCCAGCAGCGGAGCGTCCAATCTGCCATCGGCATTCGTTAGAGCTTCGCGCAGCAGTGAAGCTGCCCCGTCTTCCAGCCTCCATAGCTGAAGTGCCATGCCGGCAGCGGGGATGCCCCCGGACAGGTCGAGAACGTGGGTAGTCAGCCGCCCGCTCATGCCGGAATCCCTCCGGGAACCACGGTACTAACTATAATCCGGCATGGCAGGCCAACCCGCAGATATATCCTGCGGAGCATGCACCGGCACCCGTCCTTCCAACCTGACTTCAGCAAGAGAGATATATCCATCACACGGATGCCCGCCCACTGCCAAGCTTTTTCCGTTGAATTTTCAAAGTTGAAGTTATCTAAACCTTTCGTTCCATGCTTTATCAGTTCAATCCGATGTTTAATCCAATGTCCGTTCAGTGGTCTGTTCAGTTGCTCATCCAATTGCTCATTCTGCCGTCTTTTGGCGTGTACCTTCATCCGTTCCGGCATGGCTATCCCTCCTGCGGGGTTGTGTAGTGAATGCAGCATTAATTCTCAAAGATGCAGTTTTAGCTGCATCGTTTTAAATGCATCATTTTTCTTCCGTTATCAGGTCGCGGAGCCGGAAGCTGGTGATTTTGCCGATTTCATAGAGCGCCTGCTCCCATTCTTCCGCCAATGAACGGTCGACCCGTTCCCCGATCGCTTTGATAATGTCATCCTTGTTTTTACCGCGTACAGCGAGAATAAAAGGGAAATGAAACTTCTCCGTATACGCCGCATTCAACCCGGTCAAACGCTCGAACTCAGCAGGTGTCAGCTGATCCAGACCTGCCCCCTGCTGTTCTGCCGCCGACAGCGGCGTGACCTGCAGCCGCGTGGCCAGATCAGGATGGGACCTCAGCAGCTCCTCAATCCGGCTTCGCTCCGCACTTTGTGCCGTTTCCAGCATGACACCGTGCAGCTGTTCCACGGACTGAAAAGGAATGTACCCGTAAGCCCCCTCCGCCACCCAGGGTGAATGCTCAAATATCCCTCCAAGGGTTCTCACGAATTCCTCCTTACCTAGCCCATTGATCTTATCCAGCGTTAAAAAATCATCCGGCACAGTCATCGGCCCACCCCGCTTTCTATCGCTTTGTTTACCGCACGCAAGATCCCGCCATAACCGGTGCAGCGGCAAATATTCCCCGACAGCGCTTCTTCCACTTCCTCCTGCGAAGGCGACGGATTCTCCTCCAGCAGGGCGACTACCGAGATCACCATCCCCGGTGTGCAGTAGCCGCACTGAAATCCTCCCTCTTCCAGAAAAGCACGCTGCACAGGATGCAGCCCCGCTTCACTGAGCCCTTCAATGGTTGTAATCTCCGTTCCCTCGCATTGATAAGCCATCGTCAGGCAAGAGTTGACCGGCCGGCCGTCGATCAGAACCATGCAGGCTCCGCAGCGGCCAATTTCGCAGGATCTTTTGGTTCCGGTAAGCTCCAAATCCTCGCGCAGAATGCTCAGCAGCCGGCGGGCCGGCGGAACCTCCGTAGACACCTCTTGGCCGTTGATGTTGCAGCTCAGTGTGAACCCCGCCCCGGTATCCCTCGCTGCCTGCTGTGGTGCAAGTCCGCTTTGATTCTCCTTAATGTCCAATTCGTAGTTATCCGACATGCGTCTTCACCGCCTTCTGCGGAATAAACGGCGTAGCCTGCAGCCATTCGGGTTCGATCGGCAGCCGGTTGACCCGTTTGTGAACCGCCTGGAATACAGCAGAAGCGACTGCGGGGGCCAGATTGACCGAACCGACTTCCCCAATGCCGCGGGGGCCGTAAGTATCATGCTCCGGTAAATCTTCAATCGGCTGCACCTGGATGCTGCCGTTCATATCGACAATCGTAGGAACCAGATACGTATCCATGTTCTTCGTTACATAGCTGCCGCCAGCCATCACCGCATCTTCCGTTAATGTAAAGCCGATGGCCATACTGCTGCCGCCTTCAATCTGTCCCAGATAGCCTTGCGGATTGGCAACGGGACCGGCCGCTACCGCATGATACTGATCGGTCACGCGGACCCGGCCGGTCAGCAGATTGACCTCCACCTTGACCGCGATGGCGGAATACGTGTACAGAAAATGGGCACCCACCCGTTCCAGCTTGGTGGTCGGATATTTGAACACTGTCTCACAGACAATCGGCTCTGTGATGCTGCGCGCAAGCTCCGTATAGGACAGCAGCAGCCCGCCATCCTTATGCCGGATTCCTCCGGGGCCGGGCTTCAAGCCTTCAACCGCTGCTCCCGTCCTGGCCGCTGCAGCTTCCAGCAGCCGGGCTGTAAAATCCGGATGCAGCCGCTTCAGCGCCATCCACATCATGCTTGTGGAGCGGGAAGCAGTGCTGGAGCCGCTGTCCGGCACTACATCCGTATCGCCAATGACGATCCTAAGGTCATCTGCAGCAAATCCGTACTGCTCGATCAGCATCTGCTCCATTGTCGCTATCAGCCCTTGGCCGAATTCCTCGTAGCCGAAGACCGCCTCGATCTTGCCGTCCAGTGCCAGCGACAGCCGTCCGCCTCCCGGATCGGGAATACCATAACCGAGGCCTGCACCGTGCATGGCAATCGCCGCGCCGGTTCCGGTCACAATCCACGGCTCCTTCGGCATCGCAGCCGGAGTACCCGGAGCCTCTGAATCATCAGCTCCAGTATGAGGCAACTCCGCTTCCTGCATCAGCGGAGATGCCGCCAGCGCCTCCCACACCTGCATCGCCCCATGCGTCTGGGCGATCTCCTGCCCAAGCGGCCCTGGATCGCCGTAGCGCCGCAAGTTCCGGCGGCGCAGCTCCCACGGATGCAGATTCAGCCGTTCAGCGAGGCGGTCTACCTGCCCTTCCAGGGCAAAGATCGCCTGATTGCCGCCAAAGCCGCGGAATTCACCGGATACACCATTGTTCGTATACACCGCAAAGCCCTCCACCTCCACATGGCGGATCTGATAGGGACCTACCACATGCTCCGTGGCAAAATTCAGCACTTCCGCCCCCAGTGTCGCATAGGCCCCGGTATCGGAAATAATCCGCACCTGATGGGCCATGATCGTCCCCTCGCCGTCGCAGCCAGTCTTCATTGTAATCTTCATGGGATGGCGCTTCAGCCCGGCGCGCAGCGATTCCGCGCGGGAATTATGCAGCCGGACCGGACGCCGGGTCCGCAGTGCGAGCAGCGCTCCATACGGCTGGACATTCAATTCGTCTTTGCCGCCGAATGAACCGCCGATCGGACTGGAAATGACCCGGATATCCGCCTCCGGGAGGTTCAGTATCCGCGACAGCTGCCTGCGATCCATCAGACCATGCTGTGTTGCTGAGTAGACTGTTAGCCTTCCGTTTGACTCTGGGATAAACAATCCGCCTTCGGTCTCCATGTACGTATGCATCTGGCGCGGCGTCCAGTAGGTCTCTTCCACAACATGGGCACAGCCTGCGAACGCCGCTGCCGGTTCGCCCTTGCGGTATTCCGTATGATGAAGCACATTGCCCTCTTCATGCAGCAGGATCGCCTCGGGCTTCATGGCTTCCTCAGCATCCTCCAGCAGCGGCAGCTGCTCATAGTCCACATCAATCAGCGATAGCGCATATTCGGCAATTTCATCGCTGTCCGCAGCTACAGCGGCAATCGCGTCGCCGGTATAACGCACCCGGTCGCTGCAGAAGACCGGCTGATGCGGCAGGGCAATACCGAAGCCGTTCAGCCCGGGCACATCCTCATGGGTAATGACCGCATGTACTCCAGGAACCTCAAGTGCCTTTGCCGTGCGGATAGACAGAATGCGGGCATGGGCCTGATGGCTGCGCAGCACCCGTCCGGTCAGCATCCCTTCGGCGCTCATATCGGTTAAATACTGCAGCTTGCCGGATACTTTCCCCTGCCCGTCGGGCCGTGTACGCCAGCGGCCTCCGCTGGATTCCTTGTTCAGCAGCATTCCCCTCACCCCAATCCACCTAATTTTCTATAACGTTTACTCTCCTCCGCCTGCATTCAAGCCCTTCCACAATTCAGAAACGATGAGATTGCCCGCGGTTTTCCGCTTATAGGCTTCGGTGGAAAAAGGATCACTATATGTGTCAAAACTGCTCTCCACCGCCTCGTACACTGCAGCCATCAGACTGTCGCTGTAGACAGCACCTTCCAGAAGCGCTTCAGCCGCCGGAAGCCGCTGTGGTCTGCCGGTACCTCCGCCTGCTGCAATGCGGACACCACTCAGGCTGCAGCTTGCGGCATCGAGACTTGCTGCAACAGCTATGGTAACGAGCGAGGCTGTAAAGGCATCCCGCCGCCCCACCTTGCGAAAGATCTCCAGCTTACTCTGCTCCCCATGTTCATGCCCTGCCGAAGGAAAGCGGATCCCGGCAAGAAGTTCAGCTGCCGGCTTCTCCCCGCTCCAGCGGCGTTTCAGCCAGGCCTCAACAGGCTGCACCGAAAG
Source organism: Paenibacillus sp. FSL M7-1046 (assembly GCF_038007405.1). Taxonomy (NCBI): domain Bacteria; kingdom Bacillati; phylum Bacillota; class Bacilli; order Caryophanales; family Paenibacillaceae; genus Paenibacillus; species Paenibacillus sp. FSL M7-1046. The sequence goes on from NZ_JBBOXB010000001.1 coordinate 633,227, forward strand.
GAATTTGCCGTCGAAGGAGGCCACTTCGGCATCGTAAACCAGCAGCGCCGGGAGAATATCTCCATAACCGGAAGATATATTGCCGCCAAGTGTAGCCAGATTGCGCACTGCGGGTGCGGCAATGTTGCGGACCGCCTCCTGCACCGCCGGAGCGATCTCACGCAAATCCCTGTTCCCGCGGCATTGCGACAGCGAAACCAGAGAACCTATGGTTAAATAATCTTCAGCGAGTCCGATTTCACCCATCCCGGCGATATTCCGTAAATCGATCATCTGCTGCGGCAGAGGAGCCGTCCCCGCTTCCCATTGTGTCCGCAGCAGCGTTCCGCCGGATACATATACAGCTCCTTCGCCTAATATCGTCTTCAGCTCCCATGCCTCCTGCAGGCTGCGGGGCTGATGCACTGCCGGGGGAGCCGGCTTTTCACTCCATATAGCTCCCATCACTTCCGCCTCCTCACCAGTTGGCATTTCTTCCATGCATTATATTCATCTCGCTGATTCAATCAGCGCCGCTGCGTCAAAAACGCTGCTCGCGGATATAAGGTGTACCCAGTGACTCCGGCGTGCCGGATGGTTTGTTGCGGTTGCGGTAACCGAGGTACATCAGCACGAGAATCGTTACGACGTACGGAATCATCTTAAGGAAATAAGGCGGAATTGCGCTGCCGAGCAGCTGGAGGCGGAAACCAAGCGAATCCAGTGCACCGAAGAAGTAAGCGCAAAAGAGGGCACGCAGCGGATTCCATCTGGCGAAGATCACCAGCCCGACGGCAATCCAGCCGCGTCCTGCCGTGAGGCCTTCATTCCAGGTCGGCGCGTATGCCAGCACCATATCCGCACCCGCAAGGCCGATCAATGCCGCACCGGCTGTCACGTAGCTGTAACGGATCAGCTGTACGCGGATCCCCATAACATCCGCCGTGGCCGGACTGTCCCCGACCGCACGTAAATGCAGTCCCCAGGAGGTATGGTGAATCAGCAGATGCAGCACCAGAACGAGCAGCAGGCTGAACCAGGTCAGGTAATCCAACCTGCCAAAGAGATCTCCTATCACCGGGACTGACTTAACCCAGCCGAGATCCAGCTTCGGCGAAGTTCCCGGCAGCGGCAATCCGCTGATGGACTTGCCCAGATAAGCGCTGAGCCCGCTGCCGAACAAGGTCATGGCCAGACCTGACATCGTCTGGTTCGCCCGGAGTGTGACGGTGAGAAACGAATGCACCAGGCCTAGCAAGGCGGTGACGGCCACCGCTGCGAGCAGAGCCAGCAGCAGGCTGCCGCTGCGGATGTAGATGATACAGGTGGTTACCGCCCCCATCAGCATCAGCCCTTCAGCGCCAAGCTGGATAATCCCTGCACGCTCATTCAGGATGCCTCCCAGTGTAGCCAGCAGCAGCGGCGTTCCGGCGGAAATGGCGGCGATTAATAACTGTGTAGTGAAATCCATGGTTTAACTCCCTTCTCTCAGCAGAAACAGCTATGCGCTCCGGCGGAAGCGGAAACGGTGAATCATATCCCCTGCAATCAGGAAGAACAGGATCGAGCCCTGCAGCATTTCTGAAATGGACGAAGGCAGCCCGATGGTCTGCACACTATAGCCGCCGACAATCAGGCCGCCGAACAGAATCGAAGTGACAATCAGTCCGAGCGGATTCAGCTTGGCAAGCCAGGCGACAATGATCGCAGTATATCCGTAACCCGGAGAAATCCCCTGCATCAGCTTATGTGTAACTCCGGAAACCTCCGCCATTCCGGCAATTCCGGCAAGACCGCCGCTAATCAGCATTACGACAATAATATGGCGTTTGATATGGATACCTGCATAACGGGCAGCCGTCGGATTGGCACCAATCAGCCGCAGCTCATAACCCCAGCGGGTGAACTTAATCATCAGATAATAGATAGCCACAGCGACAAGGCCGAAGATCAGCCCGATGTGCAGCCTTGTGGTGCCGAGAACCGGCAGGGACTGGGCGGCGGTAAACATCGGAGAGCCCGGGAAGTTAAAGCCCTTCGGATCTTTCCAGGGCCCGAATACCACATAATCAAGAGCAAGCAGGGCCACGTAGTTCAGCATCAGGGATGTAATCAGCTCATTGACCCCGAAATGCGTCCGCGGAATTGCCGTCATCAGTCCCCAGAGCGCACCTGCGGCAGTGCCGAACACTAGCATCAAAGAAATGGACCAGAACGAAGGCAAATCGGGAAAATAAATCGTCACTGCCGTAGCTGCCATCGCTCCGACCGTCAATTGTCCTTCCGCGCCGATGTTCCAGACGGAAATCCGGTAGGCTACAGCAATGCCAAGTCCGCAGAGCAGCAGCGGAATGGCTTTGACCATCGTTTCGGTAAGACCGTAAGAGGTGCCAAAAGCACCGCGGAACATCTTCTCGTATACGACCACTGGACTCATGCCGTTGGCGGCAATAAACACCGCGCAAAGCAGCAGGGCCAGAATGACAGACAGAACGGGAGTCCACCACGGAGAGCGGGTTCGGCTTGAATCATACTCCAGCCGCAGCTTGGACCGGTTGCCCGGTTTGGCCGGAACAGGATCAAGCGCTGCAGCATTGCTTATATTCTTCGGACTCATACGGCGCTCTCCTCCCTGTTCTGAATCCCGGCCATCAGCAAGCCAATTCTCTCTCTATCTGCATTCTCATGGTCACTTTCCCCAAGGATCGAACCGTTATAAATCACCAATATCCGGTCGGATAATTGCAGCAGTTCATCCAGATCCTCCGAGATGAGCAGCACTCCGCTGCCTGAGCCGCGCAGCTCCATCAGCAGTTCATGGACACCGGCTGCCGCGCCTACATCCAGACCTTGCGTCGGGTGAACCGCCACCATCAGCTTAGGGTTGTGGCTGACCTCCCGGGCAAACAGCAGCTTCTGCTGATTGCCGCCCGACATTTGCTGGACTGGCGTATCCAGCTCGGGAGTTTTCACATTGAAGCGCTCAACCAGCTCCCGCGACCAGGAACGGTTCTTCGCTGCCTTCAGAAAGCCGAGTTTGGAGTGCTCTTCACTGCGGTAGGACTTGAACAGCAGATTGTCCACTGAGCCCAGCCGTCCGGCAAGGCCGCTCTTCATCCGGTTCTCCGGCACATGAGATATTCCCGAATCAATTGCGCCCCGCACCGAAGCCGCTTTTACCGGACTGCCGTCAAATATAATCTCGCCGCTCCGCCAAGTCCTAAGCCCCGTAAGCACTTCCGCCAGCTCCTTTTGTCCATTGCCGGCAACACCTGCGACCCCTACGATCTCCCCTTCGTTTACAGTCAGGGACAAGCCGTCCAGGGCTTTACGGCCTTGATCGGCAGCGACGTCCAAATTCCGTACAACCAGCAGTGCCTCACCTTGGGTAGCTTCCCGCTCCTGGCGGCTGATCGTAACCTCCCGGCCTACCATCAGCCGGGCAAGCTCCAGTTCATCTGTCTGCGCCGTGTTCAGCGTAGCGATCATTTTCCCTTTGCGCATAACGGAAATACGGTCGGAAGAAGCCATAACTTCCTTCATTTTATGTGTGGTCATGATCACCGTCTTACCCGCCTGCTTCATCGCCTTCAGCGTTTCGAACAGCTGCTCCGCCTCACCCGGGGTTAACACGGAGGTTGGCTCATCCAGAATGATGATATCCGCGCCGCGGTACAGCGTTTTGACGATTTCCACACGTTGCTGTTCACCGACAGACAGCTGCCAGATCGGGCAGTCTACCGGAAACATCAGACCGAAGCGCTCAGCCAGCGCCTCAATCTCCAAATGCTTATTTTTCATCCATTTGCTTCCACGCCAGAAAGACGACTTTTCGCCAAGCACGATGTTCTCCGCTGCCGTGAGACTTTGCACCAGTCTGAAATTTTGAAATACCATGCCTACGCCGAGGGATGCTGCATCCTTGGGGGAACGGATTTTGGCCAGTTTACCGTGAATGAAAAGTTCGCCTTCATCCGCCCGGTATACCCCTGACAGCATGCTCATGACCGTGCTTTTTCCTGCTCCGTTCTCACCAAGCAACGCATGAACTTCACCCGCATTTGCCGAAAAATCGACTTGATCGCTTGCCGTTACAGCTCCGAACCTCTTCACAATTCCGCGCATTTCAACTGAATGATTCTGCATTATGGGACGCTCCTTTCCTTATACTTGTAGGACGGGTGGGGAAGGTTCCCCTTCCCGGAACCCGCCCCACCCATAAGGCCATACTGTATGCAATTGTAGAAAACGAATTATTTCGAGATCGTGCCTATTACGCCTTTGGCCAGCCATTCCATGGAGAGGACTTCCTCAAGCGTCAGCTTTTGGCCCTCCTGAACCACAACATTGCCTTTGTTATCGGAGATCGGTCCTGTGAACACATCCAGCTCGCCGCTGATGATCTTGGCTTTGGCAGCTTCCACCAGCTGCTTCACATCCTCAGGAACCTTGTTGCCAAACGGCGCAAGCTCTACCATGCCGTCCGCCATATCCCCGGAGTATTGCCCGCTCTTCCACGTTCCATCCATTACGGACTGGACAGCCTTCACGTAGTAAGGACCCCAGTTCCATACAGGATTGGTCAAATAATTGTCCGGTGCGTACTTACTCATGTCGGAGTCATTGCCTCCGGCAAATGCACCACGTTCTTTGGCCGCCTGCAATGTGGCCGGAGAATCCTGATACGCCAGCAGCACATCCGCGCCTTTATCCAGAAGACTGATCGCCGCCTGGCGTTCGGTTGCCGGGTCATACCAAGTATTCGTCCACACTACATCCACTTTAATGTCCGGGTTGACACTCTGTGCTCCCAGCGTGAATGCATTAAGATTATAGATAACTTCACTGATCGGAAAAGCTCCTACGTAGCCAAGATGATTGTTCTTGGTCATTTTGCCTGCCGCGATACCGCTCAGATAACTCGCTTGATAATTTTTTCCGAAGTAAGTGCCCATGTTCTCCGCTGTTTTGTAGCCGGAGGCATGGAGGAATTTCACATTGGGGAACTTGCCCGCTACACTCAGTGTGAAGTCCATATATCCAAAACTTGTAGTAAATACGATGTCATGGGACTGTGCAAGCTCCGTGATGATACGCTCTGCATCGGCACTTTCCGGAACATTCTCTACGAAGTCCGCTTTGATGCCGAGCTCTTTCTCCATGTACAAACGGCCTTGATCATGCTGATACGTATAACCGCCGTCACCCGGAGGCCCGATATAGACAAAAGCAACCGTCGGCTTCTCTGCTGCCGGCTCTGTTGTTGCCGCCTCTGATGTTGTACCCGCATTGGTTGCCGCCGGTGCTTCTGTTGCATTTGAAGCCGCATTGTTGTTGCTTCCGCAGCCTGCCAGAACTAACGCCATGAGGAACATTAGCACGAAGCTGAAAGTAAATCCCTGACCCCTTTTTTTCATAACTCTCCTCCTCCAGGAAATCTCTCCTAATGACCGAAGCCATTAATGTATCTCTACTATACTGAGACCTGAAGACTACGTAAATTTATATAACATACGTTTGTGTCATTTTATAAGAAGTTTAGCTTTTTTTGTGCTTTATGCACTATAAAGGGGTCGAAGAAGCTTAAAATATGTGATTATTTCTAACATCAATCTATAAACTGCTCAAACCATGTCAGCTTCCACTCCTAAGGCTCCATTCCTTGCGGATCTCCCCAAAATCCACTTCTGTGTCAGCATCCATAAAGCAATGGGCGGAATCTGTCTCCAGCACCATCCCCTTGTAATCGGGCGAGCGCAAAATCCCCGCCGCGCCTTTGTCGCCGTCCAGTCCCTGAAGCACCGTGAACATCTCTTTGGAAAAGAGCGCCGGCGGCATGGCCAGACCTTTATGGGTGCTGGCTATATAGTCCAGCCCCGGATTCCGCTCATAAGTGTCTATCAGCCGCTTCACCAATGACGCAGTAATAAACGGCTGGTCAGCCAAAGCCACGATAGCAGCATCAGGCTGCATAGGCAGGATCGCATTCAACCCGCAGCGCAGGGAAAAGGATAAGCCCAAGTGGGCGGTCAGGCAGGTTTCCGTACGCCTAGTGCTCCGCTCACCGGCTGGAGGCAGCCATTTGAGGTCATCATCGGCCCGCACGACAACGATTAACGGCGAAAGGGCACAGCGGTCCAGTTCACTGAGCGCGACGCTCCCGAGTGACACCTCTTGCGACAGCTGAAGTGACACCTTGGATACTCCCATTCGTCTGCTCTGCCCTGCTGCCAGATAGATACCGGCTACTTTCAACGCTCTCCACTCCTTTCGGCAGCTCATGCAAGCCTGCCCTTCTGATTTGAATAATCTCGGCCACAATACTGACTGCAATTTCCTCCGGCCCTTCCGCGCCGATAGACAGCCCTACAGGAGCGTGCAGCGATGCAGGCGGCTCCAATCCCTCTACCAACAGCGCAATCCGGGCCTTGGAGCCGATGATTCCGATATAACGCGGAGACACTGGCAGCAGGCTTTCCAGAAACTGCCGGTCGCGCTGAGATTGATGGCTGCAGATCAGCACATAATCCTCCCGGGTTATTCTAAGACGTGCTGCTGCCTCGGACGGGGAACAAATCACTCGTTCGGCCCCGGGAAATTCATGCTGCAGGCTGCCTTCCCGCCAGTCGGCGACGGCAATCCGAAATCCGGATTTTGCCGCAAGGTCCGCCACGGGACGGGAATCCAGTCCACCGCCAAAGATAATAAGCCGCGGCTTCGGCACGAATAGAGTGTTGAAGAGTTCGAGGGGCGGACCGGCCGCTGCCGTTGTTCCGGGAAGCAGACTCCGCCCTTTTTTCACCAGACAGCTCCCCCCTGCACTTCTCTGATTAGAAAAAGATTGTTGTTCAGCGCCGAAAGTTTCGACAGTATACCGGTATCCTGCAACGGCGGCAGCTTCACGAAAAAGCATCAGGCCCTCACCTGCGGCCATCCGCACATATACTTCTTCCAATAGCCGGCGCAGCTCTCCACGGACCGGTTCAAGAATCACTTTGATTTTGCCGCCGCAGCCGACAGCCTCCCCCCAGGAAAAATCATCGGGAGACAGCATGTCATACTCCACCAGTTCCGGAAGGCCGCGATCCCAAACCTCCTGCGTACGAAGCTCCAGGTCGCTCTCCAGGCAACCCGGACTAAGACTCCCCAGTGTTCCTCCTGCAAAAAACAGCATAGCCGCTCCCGGTTTCCGGTAAGAATGACCTTCCACCCCAATCAGGGTTGCAAGCACCGCAGGGGCAGCATTGTCGTGGATGTGCAGTACAATATCATGTGTACTCATAAAGCTCGCTCCCTCCTCCGTATTTCCGCCCCGTTCAGGGTGGCGGCTCTTGCGCCATACAATTCGCAACAGCCGCTCAGGTTTCGCGCTCCAGCATTTTGCGGAACAGGAATACCAGCTTCAGCCTCATCAAATCATTGATCTTCTTGAAATCGACATCCAGCAGCTCGCTGAGCTTCTCGATCCGGTAGGTAGCGGTATTGCGGTGAATAAACAGCTTTTTGGCTGTCTCGTTTACATGGCCGTCATTGTCCAGATAGACCTCCAGCGTGTGCAGCATTTCCTTGATATATTCCGGCTCCCGGCTCAACAGCCCGCGCAGACTGCCGTTGCAATACTTCTCCATCGTTTCTGCCGGTATCTGGCTCAGCAGAAGATTCAGCTCAAGCTGTCTGTAATGCACCACATTTCCGTGCGCACCCCAGTACTGCACCATACCCATACATTCCTTGACCTCTGCAAAAGCTTCCTTCAGCCCTTCCGGCTTAACCTTGGTGCTGCTCACAGCTGCCCGCGGATAATTACCCTTGCCGAACTTGAGATTATGAAAACAATCATTGATCAGCTCACGGAACTGATCGGGACTGTGCTGACCCGCAGGGTACAGCGAGAGCAGACCTTCATCCACAACGACATGAATAGCTTTCATTTCCCTCAGTACCGGATGCTCAATGAACTCTTCCTTAAGGCGGAGCAATTCGCCTTGTCTGGATTCCCCGGTGGCGGCCGTATCGGTTAGCAGCAGCTGGAAAGGGGATTGCAGCAGCATCACCTCAAGCCTGGCGGCAGCCTGGGACAGATCGTTACACGACAATCCGCCGCTCAGGCAACGGCGGAGCAGTCCACTGAACTCCCGGTGCTCGGCATGCTCGAAATAGTCCTCATAACCCGCATGAATATGATAAGAAATCAGTTCAGCTCCTTGAACAAACAAGCTTTCTTCCACAGGCAGCAGCAGAGGATCAATAGAACAATATAAAAGATAACCTGTGCATTTCTCCCCTTGCAGCAGCGGGATACGGAAACCAACCTTGTCACCGATGCGGAAGCGCCCATTGCGGTTCTGCCAAGGCCAGCCCTCCAGCAGCAACGCCGCTGAATACTCCGAATTGTTGTAAATAGCGTCGCCCCGGGCACTGATGACCGCCAGCGGGTAACCGATCACCTCGGATACGGAGTCAAATAACGGACCGCAACGTCCTGAGCGGAGCGCAAACCGCATCAGCTTCCGCTGCTTCTCCATCATGCTCTGCAGCACGCTTGTGCTGCGCGACAGCTCGGCGCGAAACAGGCCGTTCATCTGGTCCGAGAACGTAAATTGGAACGGCAGCTCGATCAGCGGAAAGTTCAGCATTTCCGCTTCGGCTACGAGCTTCTCCGGAACAGCGTCCCAGAAACGGCCCAGCTTGATGCCAAGGCCAGCTGAGCCGCGGCGGTTCAGCGTCTGCAGCAGTGCGGAGGCATCCTGGGGACTATCCTTGATCAGATAAGCTGTTGTAAGCAGCATTTCTCCTTCTTTGATCCAATCTGAGATATCAGGGGCATCCATCACATTAATCGACTTGATAATCCGGTGTTTCCCCTTGGAGCCGGCAATCAGTCTGGCTTCAGATAAAGGATAAATGGACAACGCTTCTTCAACCGTAAGATGCATGCCACCCCTCCTTATACAAGTTCATAGATAATGAATTCCGTATTTATGTTACTTTATGTAACATTATAAATAAAATGAACCGTTATGGAAAGATAAAAGTGAAAATTTAGATTATATATGTAATGAAAAATAACACGGATCGCAAAGTTTCAACTATTGCTTATGGACCGTCTGCAAAATCATGAGACAGCAGCCTGTGTATTATGCGTTTATCGCATCAGTATGAGCATGCCAACAATGAGATTTGCAGCAGCTGACTGGCCTTCGACTCCTCAACGTTCGATAATTGCACTCTGTACAGTTACTGTGTATTATGCGTTTTATCGCATCAGCATGGGTACGGCAACCATGAGATTTGCAGCAGCTGACTGCCCTTCGGCTCCTCAACGTTCGATAATTGCACTCTGTACAGTTACTGTGCATTATGCGTTTTATCGCATCAGCAGGGGTACGGCAACCATGAGATTTGCAGCAGCTGACTGCCCTTCGACTCCTCAATGTTCGATAATTGCACTCTGTACAGTTAAATAGTGAATTTCTCCCGCCACGCAGCCTTTAATTGTATTCCGTACATCTATTTGAGCTGATTTTAGCCGAAAGACTCAAATTCACTGTTTTTAGTTGTACAGACTACATCTATTCTCTGGTTTCCGGCTGAATTAGCTCCAATAGTTGCAGAGAATACACCTAAATCATTCATTGTCCAATATGCATACAAGTGGAAACGGCTTCGCCGTCCTCAAAAGGACGGTATCCGTTTCAGCGAGAAATAGAAAGATAATATATAGCGTGCAGCATATAAATTCTGCCCTGAAAATAAAGTTTCTTCAGAACACCAAAGTACACATACCAAAACAAACCCCATGTTTTTTATTTTTTTGAAATCGGCTGTCAGGCCAATTGTTCACTCAGGTTTACTTGATACCCCAACGATTCCAAGCATTTTATGGATCGGTTCATCACCATCTCGTGGTTTCGTTGGTCGAAGTAGTCAAACCCTAATTCTTTATATGCCTGTCTTCGCGTTAACAAGACATAGACTATCGCTAAAATGCTGTGCCCGACGGCTACGGCCGCTCTGTTTTTTCCTCGCCTGCCTGCGATCCGGTGATATTGGGCCGACAGGTAGGCATTCTTTTTTCGTCCTGCCACGCGCGCGGATTCTACGAGTGCGCTTCGCAGCTTTTTATTTCCTTTTCGCGTCCTCGCCGATCGCTTCTTTCCCGCACTTTCATCGTGACCTGGAGTCATTCCTGCCCATGAGCACAAGTGCCCCGCGCTTGGAAACCGTGTCATGTCCGTTCCGATTTCTGCCAGAATCTGCTCCGCAGTTCGTTTACCAACACCGGGAATGGTATCCAATAACTTCAGGTCCTCCGCAAAAGGAGACATCCGGCGTTCCACTTCTTCATCCAGTTCTGTGATGAGCTCATTCAGTTGGTCGATATGCGACAACTGTTTTTCCAGCATGAGCAGTTGATGTGGACCCAGGCTACCCTCAAGGGCAAGCTTCAATTGCTCTTTTTTCGCCTTCAGCTTCTTTTGTGCAAAATTCGCCAAAGTCGATGGATCCGTTTCGCCCTGAATCATGGCTTCCAGCATGCTCCGTCCAGACACCCCCAGCACATTGGACGCCACCGATGAGAGCTTGATATTCCCACCCTCCAGCACCTTCTGCAGACGATTCACTTCCCGGCTCCGTTCTTCAATTATACTTCGCCGGTAGCGAATGATTTCCCGAAGCTCACGTTGCTCCCGACCCGGAATATAGCTCCCCTGCACCAGTCCATGCCGGAGCAACTTTGCAATCCACTCCGCATCCTTCACATCCGTTTTCCGCCCGGGTACTGCTTTGATATGCTGCGCGTTTACCACGACCGGCTTGACGTCTTCCAGTTCAAGCAGGTTATCAATCGGTTTCCAGTAATCCCCCGTGCTCTCCATCGCGACATGGCTGCACCGCTCGCTTTTGATCCAATCCACCAGATCGACCAGCCGACGAGTCAGTGTTTCAAAACTTCGAATCTCCTTTCCTTTCGGCGTAATGATACATGCTGTGATGCTTTTCTTGTGTACATCCAGTCCACAGCAACGTTCAATGAGTACTTCCATCTTTGCTTCTCCTACCTGCTGGCCGTGATTAAGGCTGGTGCAAAGACCAATGCTAAGGTTATTCTGCCCTGCGTGCTTCCCCATGGGAGCAACAATCTGTGATGCACCGGGTCGTTGGGGTCCGTCTTATATGCGGGTTCGTATCACCAAGAATTTCCGACCTACCTTCGCCAGCCCACTACCCAGTATCGCCCATATTTTCATTCCTCAGTGGTGCCGCGCAGCAGCATGGGGGTCTTATATTTGCAAAAAAACTCCCGCTCTCCGCCAACAGCGGAGCCGGAAGTTCTATGTTCCCATGCGCTCATTGCCATAACCGCCGGACCCATGAGAGCAGGCGGAGATCCTGTCCATGTCCGCCGATCACTGACAATCCCAGCGGCAGCCCGCCGGGACCCGCCACAGGCAGCGTTACCTGCGGCAACCCTGCCAGCCCGGCAATGCAGCTGAGCATCATCGCCCCGCTGCGGTTCAATTCCAGCTGCCGCAGGTCCCCGCCGCGCAGCGGGGCGGGTCCAGGCACGGTAGGGATGACGAGACAGCCGTCCTCTCCGAGCAAATGACGCAGCCGGGCCGTTATATCGTCACGTTGGGACTGCGCCCAACTGTGATCCTGCCCGGCCACACTTGCCGCCCAAGCGAAGCGGGCAGCAATGTCAGGCCCAAAAACCGGCTGCTCCCGCTCGATCCAGGCTCCATGGGTTGCCCAAATTTCAGCACCCTGCAGCTCGCGGAACACATCCATCCAGTTTGTTAATCCTTCCGGCGAAACTTTAGTTTCCAGCGTTTGCCCCACTCCTGCCTGGAGAAGGCCCAAACCTTGCTTCAGGCTGGCCGAAATCTCCGGCTCAGCCAAGGCCCAGCCATCCATGCCGATGAACAGCTTGGCCATTCTGCTTCCCTCCGGCACATTGTGGGCGAATGAAGCAGGGACGGCAGTTGCCTTCAGGAAGGAATGTTGCATGACCGGCTCCCCGGGATGTTCTGGTTTACGTCCCCTGGCATGCTCTTGAATATGTCCTCCGGTATGCCCCTGTACATGTCCTCCGGTATACTCCTGTACATGTCCTCCGGTATGCCCCTGTACTTGTCTCCCAGTGTGTCCCTGCTCATGTCCTCCGGTGTGCCTCTGTACATGTCTCCCAGTATGCCCCTGCTCATGTCCTCCGGTGTGCCTCTGTACATGTCTCCCGGTATGCCCCTGCTCATGTCTCCCAGTATGCCCCTGCTCATGTCCCCCAGTATGCCCCTGCTCATGTCCCCCAGTATGCCCCTGCTCATGTCCCCTGGCATGCTCTTGAATATGTCCCCCGGTATACTCCTGTACTTGTCCTCCGGCAGACTCACCGTTACGCTCCGGGCCGTCCCCTCCATAAATCACCCGGCCATATTCCGGGTGCTGTCCTAAACCCGCGCCATCCCGCTCCACACTTTGCTGCAGGCTATTACTCTTCCCGGAGGAATCCTCCGGTTTTCCCGCTCCGCCTTCCACTCTCCCGAGCAGAACCTCGCCAACATGGAGCAGCATTCCGGTGCTGTCTGCGATCCAGCCCACAGTATCAAAACCCGGCGCCAGAGGGATTACGCCGTCAATCTCCACCGTCCCGTGGGTCGGGCGGAAGCCGTAAACGCCGCAGTACGCCGAAGGCACACGGATGGACCCGCCTGTATCGGTTCCCAAGGCAAATTCCACGCTTCCGGAGGCTACGGCCACCGCCGAGCCGCTGGAGGAGCCTCCGGGAATACGCCCCTCCGCACGCGGGTTGACTGGCGTACCGTAATGATAATTCTCCCCGCCCAGGCTGTACATCAGCTCATCGGTATGGGCGGCACCGCGCAAGGAGGCACCCGACTGCAGCAATTTCAATACGGCTGCGGCATGCGCCGATGAAGGCTCATGACTGCGCAGCCAATGCGGATTGCCTGCGGAAGAGCGGTGCCCGGAGACCGCGAACACATCCTTAACGGCGAAGCTCAGCCCATTCAGCTTGCCACTCACAAGGTTCGGCACCTCCAGCTCCGGGTCAATATATGCGCCGAAACGGTTATTAAGGACCATCTCTTCCCTCCTCCTCCCGGACTGTCCGGGGAGCTTCATTGTTTACTCTTACTTGTTGGCTGCTCTACCAGCCGATGGCTGCTCCGTCGCAGCGAGGATCAGTGCCGCCGCTGCGGAAGCCGTTGCCGCCTATGGCAATCGCATGGGCATGCCCCATGATTCCGTCATAGTCTGCGGCTTGGCGGACCAGATGACCGGCCCCGGCCAGCTCTTCGAGCACTTGCGGAGCTACCCGCTTCTCCACCTTCAGTTCCTGGGTCGGTTCCCCCCAGGTTCTGCCCCAGACGAACCGCGGCGCATTCACCGCCTCCTGCGGATTCATGCCATAATGCAGCATCCGTGTCAGCAGCAGACTCTGCGTCTGCGGTTGCCCTTCCCCGCCTTGCGTGCCGTAGAGAATGGCCGGCTTGCCGTCTTGGCAGGCCATGGCCGGCATCAGCGTGTGGAACGTGCGCTTATGCGGTTCAAGCGTATTGATATGCGAAGGGTCCAGCGAGAAGAAGGAGCCTCTATTCTGCAGCAGAATCCCTGTATCCCCGGCGACCCTTCCCGAACCGAATTCAAAATACAGGCTTTGGATAAACGAGACGGCATTCCCCTCCCCGTCAACTACAGCGGCATAAGCCGTATCCCGGCCAACCGGCTCACTGCCAAGCGCAGCCGCCCGGCGGAGCGAAATGGAATCTGCCAGCTCCATGGCATACTGCTTATCCAATAGCCGCTCCAGCGGAATCGAGCTGAATTCAGGATCAGTCAGCACCTGATCCCGGTCCCTGAAGCTCAGCTTCAGCGCTTCAACCAGCAGATGATAGTACTCGAAGGACCCATGCTCAATCTCTGCGAGATTAAACCGCTCCAGTATGTTCAGCGCCATCAGCGCAGTGAAGCCCTGCGAATTCGGCGGCACCTGATACACCTGATGCCCGTGGTAATCCGTGGAGATCGGCTCCACCCAATTGCCCTGATGGTCGGCAAAATCATCACGGGTGAGATATCCCCCGGAAGCCAGCATATCCTTGCTTATCTCCTCTGCGATCCCGCCCTTGTAAAAAGCATCACGCCCTCCCGCCGCCAGCGTCCGCAGCGTCCGGGCCAGCTGCTTCTGCACGAACTTCCCGCCGGCCCTCGGAACCTTGCCGCCGGGCAGATACACCGCCGCCGCGCCGGGGGACAGCGCGGCTCCCGCCAGTATGCTGTTGCCGTGCTGATCCGGCGACAGCGGAAACCCATCGGTGGCGTAGCCGATTCCCGGCTCCAGCACCTCCGCCAGGGTCAGGCGGCCATACTGGCGCTGGACCGCCTCCCAGCTGTCCGCCATTCCGGGCACCGTAATGGCGCTGCGCACACCCCGCCGGGGAATGGCACTTTCCCCGGCATAGCAGTCCCTGCGGACGCCGTAGCCGGATCGTCCGCTGCCGTTGTAGGCCCGGACGCGCCCTTCACCGGCGCTGTAGGTCAACCAAAAAGCATCGCCGCCAAGGCCCGTCATATGCGGATAGACCACCGCAAGCGTGGCGCTGACCGCTACCGCAGCGTCAAAGGCATTGCCGCCGCGCTGCAAAATACGCGCTCCGGCGGCAGAGGCCAGATAATGGGGACTGACCACCATCGTTTTCGTACCGATTACCGGCCCTATTGTCATGACTCCCAGCTCCATTCCCATGTCAATCAAGTTAGTGCCATTTAACAGCAGATCAAAAACCCCTGTCAATCGGTTACGCACAAACTCAAATTCCCCGGCATTATTTTGTGAACGGTGCACAAAGATTAATCGAAATACACCCTATCCTGTAGTTGCAGTCATACAAATTGATATAGAATGGGCACAAAAAAGCTAAAGTCTGTTTATCCCGGAGGAGGAATCCCGTGAAATCCATCAGTAACGAATATGTACAGATAGCAGCCGCGATGTTCAGGACGGGAATTCTCGGCTATGGCGGGGGCCCCTCCGTAATTCCACTGATCCGGCATGATGCTGTAACCCGCTATTCCTGGCTGAGTGATGATGAATTCGGGGAGACGCTGGCCATCGCAAATGCCTTGCCCGGGCCCATCGCCACCAAGATGGCGGCATATCTCGGCTACAAGCTTAAAGGGGTAAAAGGTGCGCTGCTTTCCGTACTGGCGCATATTCTGCCTAGCTGTATTGCGATGATTGCCCTGTTATCCGCGGTGAATTATTTAAGCGGCTCCAAGGTAGTGGCAGGCATGATTGCTGCTGTCTCTCCCGTGATTGCAGTGATGCTGGGAATGATGGCTTACGAGTTCGCGCAAAAAGCGTTCAAAGGATTGGGGAAATGGATCGGGGGTGTTTTCCTGCTGCTGGCACTGGTACTGCTTGAGGGGCTTCACCTGCATCCTGCCATCGTGATCGTACTTTTTCTTGGCTATGGAACGGTTCATTACCGGATAATGGCAAAGAAAAATAAAGGAGGAACCGCCTGATGGAATGGCTCAAACTGATTTACGGCTTTTTTATGGCCAATCTGCTGGGCTACGGCGGCGGCCCTTCCTCCATTCCGCTCATGTACGAAGAGATCGTGCCGCATTACGGATGGCTGAACGATGAAGAATTCTCCAATATGCTGGCGCTCGGCAACGCTCTGCCCGGACCGATTGCGACCAAAATCGCCGCTTACGTCGGCTATGACGTCTATGGCTGGTTGGGACTGAGCGCTGCTCTCGCTGCTACGGTTCTGCCCTCCGCTGCCGCACTGATCATCCTGCTCGGCGTGATGCAGAAATACAAGCAGTCGCCCGTCGTTAAAGGAATGACCTTGCTTGTACAGCCGGTGATTGCCATGATGATGGCCGTCCTGACTTTCAAAATGGCCAAAGGTCCGGCGGACGTTATCGGCATCTGGCAGACGCTGATCATTGCCGCAATTGCCTTTTGGGCTATGAAGCGGCTGAAGCTGCATCCCGCACTCGTGATTCTTGCCGCTTTTGCTTATGGAGGGCTGGTACTCCGGTATACAGTCTAGCGGCGGCTGCCGCAAGGACCTCCTATTTCAAAATGTACTGCGAAAGCACCGACTGAACCTCATAGATATTGACGGATTTATTGAACGTCTTCTTCAGCGGCAGTGAGCTGCCGGATACATAAAGACACAGCTCTGCATCCAGATCAAAGTGCCCCGCCGTCTCCACCGAATAATGGGAGATGTTTTGGTAGGGAATGGAGTGATATTGCGTTTTTTTGCCGGTGATCCCCTGCTTGTCAACGAGAATCAGCCGCTTGTCCGTAAAAATGAACATATCCCTGATCAGCTTGTAGGCCCGCTCAATTTTTTCATGGGGGGTCAAAATCCGCGCGTATTCACGCTGCACTGCCGCCAGATCAACCTGCGTTGCATTGCCCAGCAGTCCATTAAAAAGTGCCATCACTGTTCCTCTTTCCTGTTGCTGATTTGGTGAGCTGCCTCAGCCATATAACATCCTATTGTGCAATTCCAATTATATGCTGTGGTTCATTCCGCTTTTTTTCTATTGCTATTATTGCGAATATTAGGTAAACTACTGTTAAATTTGTATCGAAGGAGGTGTAGAGGAATGGATCGCAATTGGACCAACAGTGTTATTAGCCGGCTGCCTATCGCTATGGCTGGCATCGTTCATGTAAATGCCGACAACGGGAGAAGTCTGTCCATTTACAAGAATTTAATAACACTACACAATTGTGAAATGCCTTTCCTGCCTACACTTCAACGGATCTCATAAACCGGAGAACAAACAGGCCGCGGGGAAATTTCCCTGCGGTCTTTTTTTGTTCCATGATGTCCTCCTGGAGGCATCCCCTTTGAAAGACAGCGGAGACAGGGCATTCTTAAAAGGAGAATACCTATGATCATTTCATGTCAAAACGTCCAAAAATACCACGGTGCCCAGCTTGTGCTGAGCGATATCACCTTCGATATCCGCCAAGGTGAGAAAATTGGCCTGATCGGCCGCAACGGCTGCGGCAAAACCACCCTCTTCCGTCTGCTGAGCAGTGAAGAACGTCCCGATCAAGGGCAAATCTCCATCCGCAGAAACAGCATCATTGGCCTGCTCTCACAGATCCAGGAAGCGGACGGCGACGAGACGGTATATGCCGTGCTCCAGCGCAGCTTCGCGAAACCCCTGGAGTGGCAGCAGCGCCTGCGGGAACTGGAGCAGGAAATGTCCGGACTGAACGCCGGAACGGACGAACAGGACTGGAACAGGCTGCTCAAGGAATACGGCAGTCTGCAGGAGAAGTTCGAAGCAGCCGGAGGTTATGAGATTGAAGCCTCAATCCAGCGTGTAGCGGCAGGCCTTGGAATTGGAACCGGGCAATACGACCGCCGGTTCGCTTCCCTCTCCGGCGGGGAGAAGACAAAGGTCGGCCTCGCCGAGCTGCTGCTGCGCCGTCCCGATATCCTGCTGCTGGATGAGCCGACCAACCATCTGGATATGGAGGCCATAGAATGGCTGGAGCAGTTCCTCCAGACTTATGACGGCACAGTCCTTGCAATCTCTCATGACCGTTATTTCCTGGATGCCGTAGTGAAGAAGGTCATCGAGATTGAAGATGGCGAAGCCATCACGTATAACACGAATTACAGCGGATACCAAGTGGAGAAAGAAACCCGTCTACTTCAGCAGTTCGCCGATTACCAGGAACAGCAGAAGAAAATCAAGCAGATGCAGGAGAGCATCAAACGGCTGATTGAATGGGGCAACCGTTCCAATCCGCCGAACCCTTCCTTCCACCGCCGGGCGGCCTCGATGCAGAAGGCGCTGGACCGGATGGTCAAGGTCAAACGTCCAATTTTGGAGCGCAAATCGATGGATTTGCAGCTGCAGCAGGATGACCGGACCGGCAACCAGGTCGTCATCCTCGACCGGATCACCAAAGGTTATGGTAACCGCAGGCTGTTCTCAGAGGCCAGTGATATCCTGCGATATGGCGAGACTACCGCACTGATCGGCGGCAACGGTGCGGGTAAGAGTACGCTGCTGCGGATGATACTCGGCCAGGAGTCCCCGGATAGCGGAAGCTGCACCCTTGGATCAAGGGCTGTCGTTGGTTATCTTGCCCAGGAGGCAGTACCGGAGGGCGGCGGACAATCGGTGCTGCGCTATTTCCGGGAGGAGGCCGGGCTTGAGGAAGGCGAAGCCCGCGGGCAGCTTGCCCGGTTCCTGTTCTACGGCAGCGATGTGTTCAAGGACATCACCAATCTCTCCGGAGGCGAATGGACACGGCTGCGTTTCGCGATACTGATGCACCGCCGTCCAAATCTGCTTATTCTGGATGAGCCGACCAACCATCTGGATATTGATTCCCGTGAAGCACTGGAAGAAGCGCTGGAGGAATTCCCCGGTACGGTGCTGGCGGTCTCCCATGACCGTTATTTCATCAACCGCTGCTTCGGCAAGCTCTGGGCGATTGATCAAGGCCGCTTCACCTCCTTCTCTGGAAATTACGAATATTATAAAGAAAAGCAGGCTGAAAAGGCTGCCACTGCAAGGCTGCAAACCGAAATGAGCGGCCAAAGCGGCAAACAAGTGCCGAAGCCGGATACATTGCCCAAATCCAAAGTCCCTGCTGAACTAGCTGAGGCTGCGGATTCACGATCCGGCCTCCCGGCAAAAAGCGGGTCCAAACCTGAACGTTCCACCGATTCCCGCAAGCAGCGCTCCAGTATCTCCCGGGAGCAGGAAATAGCCGCAGCGGAGGCGCAATTAGGCCTTATTGATGCTGAGATGCTGAATCCCGTTATCGCCAGCGATGCGGAAAAACTGGCTGAGCTTCAGCATACTAGAGATGCCGCACAGGAGAAGCTGGATGACCTCTATGCGTCCTGGTTGAGCGAAGCAGAGACACACCAATAGCATATTAAGCATAGAGAAAGCAAAGGTGATAACCATGACAAACATTCCGGCCGTGGAGGCCTATTGGAATACTTATATTAAAGCCCATCCCGAAGCTGCAGAACTGTATGACAGCGCGTGGTCCTTCGGCGACAATCCCCGGCTTGCCAACGAATTGCTTGAGCTGGTGCTGAAAGGAATTAAGACAGGAACCGCCTCCGATTTTGATTTGAACGAAATCCGCGGACTCACCCAGCCCTTTGCCCACGGCCACTCCATCCTTCTGGATGCCAGCGGCGAACCACGGGCAATCATCGAAACTATAAAGGTAGAAGTCATTCCTTTTGACAAGGTAACTGCGGAGTTTGCCTATTCCGAAGGCGAGGATGACCGCAGCCTGGAATCATGGCGCTACAATCATGAGCTGTATTTTACGAGGGAACGCAAAGCCTATGACAAACCCTTTGATCTTCAGATGAAGGTGGTCTGCGAGAATTTTCAGATTGTCGATATCAGACAGCTTCAGTAATTCTTATATTTTCAAAAATGGCTGGCCTTCCTTATGTTAAGGAGGCACAGCCATTTTTTGTTCATTGCTTATGTATACACCCTTGTATCGTTCCGAAGTTGAAATAAGTTTTGATCCATTAAAAAAGGCCGCTTCCTCATGACGAAGAGACAGCCTTCATTGTATAGTTACAATTAGTGTAAGTTGTATCCTTAGGATTAAGGTTTAGTGCCAGATCCCCATGATCCAGCCAACCACCGAGATCCATAAAGGAATGCTAATCAGAATGCCCCAGACCAGTCCGGTGGCAATATTACCTTCTGCAGGACGTGTTGCATTCTCCTGCGTTAGCGGAAGTCTTAACTCTTCTTGTTCCATGCGATCCCCTCCTAAATTTCTTATCGACACAGTAGAGGAAAAAATGTAGACCGCCTGACCCAAAAAGTTGTGTTTCCAAATATTTTTTAGATACAAAGGCTCAGCGGTCATTCTATGGAAAGGCTTACATAATTAATATTAACCAATTTTTGTCTCAATTAAAACTTATATTTTATCTATTTCGTACATTATATGCAATTAACTAGTCCAAAATTACCGGCTTCTGCGGATCGTGCAAGAATTGAAACATGGTTCGCAGCTGCTCCGCCGTATTCCGCTCCACAGACAGCTCAGGCAGCTCATCCTCAGCGAAAAAATCCACCTCGCTGGTCTCCACGCCTTCCGCTGCCTCCCCGCCGACAATTGTGCACAGGATAAACATTTTGTAGACATGATAAGGCTCCGGGGGATGATTATGGAATTTCTTATCCAGCACGGCCAGCAGACGGACTGCTTCCGCTTGAAAACCCGATTCCTCGGAAATTTCCTTGACGACTACCTCGCTCGGAGACAATCCAATATCGGCCCAGCCGCCGGGAAGCGCCCAATTGCCGTCCAGCTTCTCGCGGACCAGCAGAATTTTCCCCTCACGGAAAATAACGCCGCGCACATCTACCTTCGGTGTGCTGTACCCGCCTTCACCTGCAAAAGAGAGCCGGATCCGCTCCTTGCTCTCAAACGTATAATTCGCCAGAATGTCCACGCTCAGCTCACGCAGTGCTTCATAACGTTCGATGTCGTACACGTCTTTGGCGTAGGTAAGACCTGTCTGGGCAATTCCCTGAATCTCCTTCGCCCAAGTTAACCATTTCTGTTCCATAGTTTTATCGCCTCCATTAACATATCGAAAAGGATTATTGGCATAGCATTAAATGACGGGAGAACATCCCCTTTTTAGCAACACAGCGGTCGATAATTTCAAATCCTGCTGTCTCTATCATCTCATCCATCGCTTCGATAGCCACGATGACAACCCTGTCTGCAATCCGGCGGGCGTTCACGAGTATGGCATACTGTTCCTCAGGGGTAATGCTGGAATATAGATTGTAAGGCATGTCCACGATGGCTGTGTCATAATGTTCCTTAATGTCTGCAATGTCTCCCAGCGCCACTTCAGCCTCGAAGCCAAAATGGGCAATATTCGTCCGCGCTCCCGCCGCAATAAAGGGATTGATATCGCGGCCAACGATATTGATACCCATCGACAGCGCCTCTACCATTACTGTCCCGATGCCGCAGCAGGGATCAATGACTTTGACACCTGCCGGAGTTGGGACCGCCATATTGACAGCCGCACGGGCCACTCTTGTGCTGAGCGCAATGGAATAGCTGCGCGGTTTTTTCATCTGCCGGAACCAGGTTGCCTTGTTCTTGTGATAAGCCCCGAAGTACCAGCGGCCGCCTAGCGTTACTATACCGTATACAAGCTCCGGATGGTTCACATCCGCTTCTCCCTCAATCCGTAGGCCGATCTCCCGCTCAATAATTCTGCGTTCATCATACTCTATTTTATCCGCAGGGGACAAATCATTGGTCTTCACAAAAATCACCTTGAAGGTTTTGCCGTTCAACTCCACCTGCTCGGTCTGCTTATAAATTTCCTGCAGGCTGTCCCCCCCGTACATCACATCAATCCGTTCCTTAATAAAAGGGCTGCGGCTGACATCCGCTTCAATCTCACTTGCAAAAAGGGCAGGCGGAATCTCCCGGCCAAACAGGCAGCGCAACTCCATTCCGCATAAAGAAAGCTCGTCCTCCGAGCATGCGTAAGTATAGATATACGCGGGATTACCGCCCTTATTAGGCATGTTTGCTTCTTCTTTCAGATCTGTATATGAATTCAATGACACGTTATTCCGCTCCTATCGCTCCCGCTGCTGGCGGGGCTTCTGTTTCATTTAGAAATTCTGCTGTATCGGCACCGGTATGCCCGTTGTCATAGCTGATCCTCGCCCCGGCGATTTCTTCACGATTTCCGTTAACCCATTCAACAAGGGCGGTCAGCGGTTCCAGCAAGGACTCACCCAATGCTGTAAGACCATATTCAACGGTCAGAGGCACGGTAGGCGTCGCTTTGCGCCAGACTATTCCGTCCCGCTCCAGATGGCGGAGCGTTTGGGTAAGCATACGCTGCGAAATTCCGCCTGAGCGCCGCTGCAGCTCCTTGAACCGCAAAGATTCCACACCTAAATTCACGATAATCAGCACACTCCACTTATCTCCAACCCGGTCCAGAATCTGCCGGGCTATGGTGCAGTCCTCAAGCTTCGGCAGCTGACCGTCTTGCTGAGTCAATAATCGATCCATTATGGTTACCTCCATGTAACTTGAGCATAGAATAGTGCCTTCTTGCTGCACAAGCCAACTAAGTTTATCATGGTTACTGTTAGTAATCAACAACCGGAAGGGAACTGGTATCAAGTGAAAACAATCGCTATCGTAGGGGCCGGTCCGGGACTCGGACTCTCCCTTGCCAAGAAATTTGGTACAAACGGCTTTCAAGTCGCTTTAATTTCCCGCAATGCGGACAAGTTAAATCATCTGGTGGACGAATTAAAGGGGCTGGGAATCGAAGCGGCCGCCTTCCCTGCTGATCTTTACAATAAAGAACAATTGACTGCCGCTTTCCAGGGGATCAAAGAAAAGTATGGCTTCATCAACGTGCTGGAATTCAGTCCAACCAGCGGCAATTATCCGCCTACTCCGGCATCACAGGTTACGGAAGAAAATGCACTTGATGCGTTCCAGGCACTGGTAGTAGGCGCTATCCGCAGTGTGGAGCAGGTCTTACCGGAAATGCTGGCCAAAAAAGACGGGGCTATCCTATTCACAACCGGCCTCTCTTCCCTCTATCCCATACCGATGATGGGCAATATCGGTATTGCGCTAAGCGGGCTGCGCAACTATGCCAACAACCTGCATACCGACCTTGCTCCTCAAGGGATCTACGTTGCTCACTTAGCGCTCGGTGTATTCATTAAGCCAGGTACAGCTACAGACCCGGGTCTTATCGCTGATGCATGGTATGATTTATACACCAGCAAGTCACAAGCCGAGGATACCTTCCCGCAAGGCGTCACTCCGGCCACAATTATCTGGTAATCCATTTCACCAATCCATTTTGATCCATAGTGAGTTCTCCAGTATAATGGAAGCATTACACTGCCAAACCATGACGGCGGTGCATTGCCCTGAGCTCTAGGCTCAGGGCTTGTACTGCCTGTTTTGCGCAGCGAACTCCAAGGAGGTACATATCACTATGTCTTATGAAACTTATTTTCAGACTGAGCGTGAAGCTCAGCTTGCCGAATTGAAGGAATGGCTGGCCATTCCCAGCATTTCCGCCCTGTCCGTGCACAAGGAAGACGTCAATTCAGCCGCACATTGGCTGATGGACACACTGAAGCGCGCCGGGCTGGAGAATATCGAAATCCATCCCACTGCGGGCCATCCAGTAATCTATGCCGATTATCTTCACGCGCCGGGCAAGCCGACCATTCTGGTATACGGCCACTATGATGTCCAGCCGGTGGATCCGCTTCATTTGTGGACAACCCCGCCGTTTGAACCGGAAATCCGTGACAGCAAGCTGTACGCACGCGGAGCAACAGACGATAAGGGCCAGGTCTTCATGCACATCAAAGCGATCGAAGCTATTCTTAAGCAGGAAGGCACCTTGCCGATCAATATCAAGCTGTGCATTGAAGGCGAGGAAGAAATCGGTAGCGTGAATCTGCCGCCATTCCTGGAAGCAAGCAAGGACAAACTGGCTGCGGATGCCGTGCTTGTCTCCGATACAGCCCTGCTGGAACGCGGACGCCCTGCCATCTGCACCGGGCTGCGCGGATTGTGCTCACTCGAAGTCAGCGTAAACACCGCATTGACAGACCTTCATTCCGGCTCCTACGGCGGCGGTGTGCCAAATGCACTGCATGCACTCGTTTCCCTGCTGAGCTCGCTGCATGATAGCAACGGCCGTGTTGCCGTCGATGGTTTTTACGATGGCGTCCCTGAGCTTTCTCCTCTGCTGCGTGAGGAGTTCGCCAAACAGGGTGTGAATGAAGAGAAGATCAGAGAAGCCCTCGGCCTTGAACAGCTGTACGGCGAAGAAGGCTACAGTTTTGTAGAGCGTGTCGGCGCCCGTCCAACCCTTGAACTTAATGGGGTTTACGGCGGTTTCCAGGGTGAAGGCAGCAAGACGGTCATCCCTAAGGAAGCCCATGCCAAGATCACCTGCCGCCTTGTCGGCGACCAGGATCCGCAGCATATTCTGGATGTTGTTGAAGCTCATCTGAAAGCGAATATCCAAGCCGGAGCGAAACTGCATGTGAAACAAATGGAAAAAGCGCGCGCCTTCAACATCGACCCGTCGAATCCGATTCTGCAGACTGCGGCAGACGCTTTTGGCAAGGTATACGGCACTCGTGCACTCTTCACCAAAGACGGCGGATCCATTCCAATCATGGAAAGTTTCTCGCGTATCCTCCAAGCACCGGTTGTTCTGATGGGCTTTGGACTGGATGATGAAAACCTGCACGCTCCGGATGAGCATTTCAATCTGGAGAATTTCGATAAGGGACTGCTTACGATTGTCGAGTTCCTGAAGACAGTTTAAACAAGAAGCCATTCTCCGCTGAGAGTTGTTTATCTAAAAAGGCCGGATTTCCCGTTATTGAGGGAAATCCGGCCTTTTTTTTCTGATTCGTTAATAGCCATTAAGTAGAACAATCCCAACCCGCTGTGCAAAATAAAAAACCTGTTCCTAAACTGCGCCTAAAGACGCTAGCCTGACCAAAAATCTGTTCAGGCTCAATGTAATTAGTCACTTCCACTTACCCGTTAAACGGGTTTAATTCTATTTTCTCCTTTTGTCGTGAATGGATCTTCATACTCTTTTACACTCAGTTTATCGATTGCTTGGTCAAACCCTCGATCCTCCACCCGCATAGCGGGTGGTTTTTTGTTTCGCGCGTTTCACGCACTCAAATGGCTAAAGCCATAAGAAAAGAGCCGCTTTTCAGCGAATCTAAAATTCTTTATTGTTGGTTACCATCATTTGTATAGCCATTTCCTGCTGCAGTTGGTCCATTATCTCTACTATAGTTGGAAATTTGAATTTTATACCATCCAGCAGCTACGTTAGAAAAAGAGATAGTAACATTGTGGTCGACGAGATTATCCTTAACTCCAAGTTCAGATGTATCCGTTCCACTTTCTTGTTTTATTAGTTTGTAGAAAAGGTGTGCTGTTCCTGATTGGCCTGAATAAGGATACTGAACTAAAGTCAAATTCACTGTCTTCTTTGCACTTAAATAAACTTGGGCATCAGATATGATGTAGTGAGCAGGTTCTAGTTTTGTTATTGTATACCCCGTATAGTACATCGGAGTAATAATACCATCTGAGTTTGCACTCTTTTTAAAGTTATTAGTAGTATCAAAGGTAACGGTTGGTGGATTGCTGAGGAGATGAAGGGCTTCTTGTTCAGGTGTAATTAAATGCTGCTCCGAGAAGCCTCCATTTAAAGTTATATTCTGGACATCAGCTGATTTTTCTGTGCTACCAACTGTACCTTCACTTGAGTTAATGGCTACAGTAGGCGTAATGCTTTCTTCATGAAGAGCTTCTTGCTCAGGGCTGATTACGAAAGGTCCTGATACTGAATTGGATTTACTTGGAACCTGGTCGGATGCCTATGCATTAGCTGCTATTGCCCCTACACCGACAAGAGATAATGATAATGCAACTGATAGTGCTCCTTTTTTAATACTCATCTTCATTCCACCTTTTATTTTTTTAATTTATAAAAAAACAAAATTAACAGTTTAATCCTTTCTATAGTTTTTTTACCACAAGGAATATTATACACGAATAATTTTTTTTGGTTTATTAAACCCATTTTTCGACATTTTTTGGTTCTTTTTTTACTATTAGGCAGACTATTTTATCTAATTTTTTCACAATAGACCAGGATAGGCATAAGGCTGAAACCGAGGTTAAAACGGTAGAGTCTGAAGGTTGGGTGCCTATGCGAAATGGTACATGGAAGAACTAAGGGCATACGAAAGGCAGTGGAAAAAGGAAAAGCTGCTTTGTAGAAAGTGGTTAGGCGTTGAAGGAAAACAGCAGTATATATTCCACGGTGGAAAAGGCGTTATGTATTTTCCGAGTACAGCGACGAACACATGGGCCAAATTTTTGAAGTAGCACGGTTTTCCTCACGTCAAGCTTCACGGGCTCCGGCACACAGCCGCTGACACTGCTACGAGAACATGGAGCTGCTCAAAGGAACATGCAGATGTTTTTAAGACATGCAAAGCTTGAGACTACTAACCGGTACACGCATGAGACCGTTGCAGTCAACCTCACTCTGATTGATCCACTTGAAGCAATGAATCAAATAGCACAGAATTTGCCCCATGAACTGCCCCATGAATGAACTGTCACCTATCGTATGTCGAAAATTCCGCAAATAAAAAACCCTTGCATGACAAGGATTTCGAAGTTAAGTGTATGGAGCGGGTGATGGGAATCGAACCCACGCTATCAGCTTGGAAGGCTGAAGTTCTACCATTGAACTACACCCGCAATGAGAAGTGAAGACAAAAAGTATTGTATCATTCCTATGAATAAAATGCAACCCTATCGGCTCACGGAAGTGCTACGAAGACGGTGATGGGATTAAGGGTGTGAGGAAAGCCTGTTCAAATTCGGCCGCCTTGATTGGCTTGCTGAATAGGAAGCCTTGCGCTTCATGACAATGCTGCTGGCGTAAAAATTGCAGCTGCTCCTTGTTCTCGACACCCTCAGCGGTTACCTTCAGCTTCAGGTGATGCGCCATGGATGTGATCGTCGATACAATCGCTGCGTTGTTGCTGTCTTCCATAACTTCTGAAACAAAGGACCGGTCGATCTTAAGCCGGTCGATCGGCATATTCTTCAGGTAGTGCAGCGAGCTATAGCCTGTACCAAAATCATCTATGCTGATGAACAGCCCCAGCCGTTTCAGACGGTTAAGCTGATCAAAGGCAGTTTCTTTGTCGAGAGTCATGCTTTCGGTAATTTCCAGATCAACATAACAAGGATCAAGCCCGATCTCCTGCAAAATGGCAGCAATTTTGCCGTCCAGGTTCGGTTGAAGAAACTGACGCATGGACAAGTTGATCGAGACACATATCGGCCGGTACCCTGCTGTCTGCCACTGTTTGTTCTGGAGGCAGGCCGTTCTAAGGACCCATTCACCGATTGGAACAATCAGCCCGCTCTCTTCGGCAATCGGAATGAAATCGATTGGCGAAACAAGTCCGCGCTTGGGATGATCCCAGCGCAGCAGTGCTTCCATCCCGACAATTTCTTCGGTATCCAGCTGCACCTGCGGCTGATAGACGAGATAGAACTCATTGCGTTCAAGCGCTCTGCGCAGATCATTCTCCAGCTTGAAGCGTTCCTTGGCCTTCATCTGCATGGCCGGGATGTAGCGGCGGATTTCTACGCCCTGTTCTTTAGCATTATGAACAGCGGTATCCGCGTTCTGAATCAGTTCTTCTGCTGTATCCCCGTCTCCAGGGTAAATGCTCATTCCGAGACTTAGTGAAATGTGATATTCTCCCGACTCCAGCTTTACCGGTGTTTCGAATAACCGCAAAAGCTCTGTTGCCCGGACCAGACAGTTTTCCACACCGGTGCGGTCTGTCATCAGAAAAGCGAACTCATCGCCACCCATGCTGTACATTTCTTCGTTTGACTTCACTTCATTTCCTATGCGCTCTGCAACCCTCTGCAGCAGCAGGTCCCCTGCGTAATGGCCAAGAGAATCATTGATGTTCTTAAAGTGGTTGATATTCATAATCAAAAACGCTGAGAACCCCTGAGTCTTGTCTTTTTCACCGCGTTGAACGATTTCTTCGGTGCGCTGCATCAGACACCTTCTATTCGGCAGTCCTGTTAATTCATCATGATACGCTAAATAATTGATCCGCGCTTCCGCCTGTTGGTTCTCATGAAAAGGCTCTTCAATTGTCAGCCGGTAGACGCCGGTAAGCAAAAGGTAATAGGCTACTCCGCTGCTAAGCATTCCAAAGAGATAATCCATCTCGCCGATACTGAACAGATTCATAAAAAAGACCTGGCCCATGGCGAAGAAGATCAGCGCACGGATAATAATGAGCAATGACGCCGATTTTTCAATCTTGCCCGGGTACACG
The DNA here is from genome assembly GCF_038007405.1 of Paenibacillus sp. FSL M7-1046. Lineage (NCBI taxonomy): Bacteria > Bacillati > Bacillota > Bacilli > Caryophanales > Paenibacillaceae > Paenibacillus > Paenibacillus sp. FSL M7-1046. Next base: position 661,238 of record NZ_JBBOXB010000001.1, read on the forward strand.
ATAATAGCTACTCCAAGCAGATAAACAAAAAGCACGGCCATATCCACAACATGCTTTAGTGTGTTAATCCATGAATAACCCCACTGTTCCGCAGCAATAGAGTGGCTGAAGATTACTCCCCCCAAAGAGAGCACAATCAGCAATATAGCAACACTGAAGACCTTCTTCTTGCCTCTAACAGATACCGGCTGGTCCTCTCTGCTAAAAATAACTAGGATTCCAAGTGCACTTGCCAAACGGGAGAAGGTGAGCAGCCAAAGCGATTGTTCTGAAGTAATATACGAAGAAATCCCGGGAATACCTGCAAAGCTTAACGTGTGTAAGAAATCAAAAATACATACTCCAAAAAATAAAGCAGAGGTGTAAAGTCTTGCCTTGGATAATTTATCGGAGAAAAACAGCCAGCCCTGAGCAAAAATTGCGAAACCAAAAGCAATATTGCAACAGCCAATCATAAGATAGAGGGCCGAAAGCCAATTCTGATTCTCAATATTACTGAGCGGTGTACGAAAAATCTGAATTAGAAGGAACAGCACAGCTCCTACTATAGCCGCTTGAATGGTCTTTCTCTCTTCTTGTCTCATAAGTCCCTCGCGTCTGAAATGATATCTATTTTAAAATATACGGATATATTAAGTCCTATGTATAAATATCGGCTTGGCTACCCCATAAAGTTACATTCAGCTTTCTGCATTATAAAAAGAAAAAACAGCAAAAAAGCACCTTCCCCTGGCGTAGAGGTCAGTGCTTCTGCATGTAGTCAATTATTTATCTCCGAAGTTCACCTCAGGAGTTGTAAGCTTGTCATAAAATTCTACAGCCTTATCTTTGTCTTCCGAAGAACGCAGCGCCATTGCAGAGCGCGGATGTTCATCCAGTGTTCCGGTGATCATGTAAGGAATAATATATCCCCATTCTTCCTTCTCGCGCAGAGGAATCATCAACCGCTCAACGATATCCAGAACAGGCCGCAGCGTATATTTTGTATTTTTCAGATGGGTAACCAGCAGCTCGGTCGGGCAGTTGCCTGCGGCGCGGCCCATGCCGTAACAGGAAGCATCAAGCAGTTCTACACCCTTCTCGGATGCAATAAGAGTATTGGAGAAGGCCAATTGCAGATTGTTGTGGGTATGTACGCCCAAACGTTTATTCGGCAAATGCGTTCTGAACTTTTCCACCAGATAATGAATATCATTATGATCCAGGCTACCGTAAGAATCTACAATATATACAACGTCAACCACGCTCTCGCGGATTTGTTCAAATGCCTCCAGCAGCTCATTCTCCATCACATTCGACAAAGCCATAATATTGATCGTTGTCTCATACCCAAGATCATGGAAGGTCTGCACCAGCTGCAAGGCCTTGTCCACATCCTTGCTATAGCAGGCTACACGGATGAGATCCAGCATGCTCTCACTGCGCGGCAGAATATCATTAACATCCACGCGGCCGATATCTACAAGCGCGGAAAGTTTGGTGTTCCCCTTTTGCGGGATGACCTTGCGCAGGAAATCATCGTTCAGAAAACGCCACGGGCCTGCTCCCTCCGCTCCCTTAAGCAGCTTCGGCGAATTTTTATATCCGATTTCCATATACTCAACACCGGCCTCGTTCAATCCGGCGTACAGATTCTGCACAAATTCAACACTAAAATCCCAGTTGTTCACCAGTCCTCCGTCACGAATGGTGCAATCTACAATTTTACTCTGATTACTCTTCACTATTTGTTCTCCCTTCCACATATCCTTCATTATTGCCGCCACCATAGACTTACTATGCAATCATTATCGTACAATCATACTTTAGTGAAGAAGAAGTTGTAAAGAAAATTCCAGGTTTCTTTCATATCCTTTTTCACAACAACGTGACAATGACATATATCACAGTAAATCTCTATGCGAAATGCTACAGTACAAGAAAATGAATGAGATTGATTATCAGTCTCTCTCGGAGGGATAGAAAATGGCTTCTACATCCTGCTCCTTACTGCGTTTACAACCGGGCTCTACAGGCTCCATCCATAAAATAGAAGGAATGAACCCCATATTACGGCGCCGTCTGGCTGATCTAGGGGTGTCCGAAGGCGTTAATATCCGGCTCAAGGGAAAAGGACCTTTCTGGGGGCCTGTTACTCTGGAGTGCAACGGCCAGCTGTTTGCCATTCGGCGGAAGGAAGCCTCCCGCATTGAGGTGAATGTATCATGAGTTCAATAGCACTTTTGGGAAATCCCAATACAGGGAAAACCTCACTTTTTAATACACTTACTTCTTCCTATGAATATGTAGGGAACTGGGCCGGTGTAACCGTGGAGAAAAAAGTCGGCAGCCTGAAAAACGGTGCAGGAAAGCTGATCGACTTGCCCGGAATCTATTCGCTGCATCCGCTCTCCCGGGATGAGGGGGTAGCTGCCCAATACCTGATCGATGAATCGCCGGAGGCCCTGATCAATATTGTGGATGCCTCCCAGCTGGAACGGAACCTGCTGCTTACCCTGCAATTGCTGGAATACGGCAAACCTACCGTGCTCGGTCTGAATATGATCGACGTCGCCAAAGCACGGGGCATTGTTGTAGATCATGAAATATTGCAAGAGCGTCTCGGCATTACCGTGCTGCCCCTGATCGCCAGAACCGGCAAAGGAAGCGGACAAGTGCTCAGTGTTCTGGAGAAAAGAACGACAATTCCCCCGGTCAACTTCAAACTTGATTATGGTGAATTGGCTGAAGCGGCCATTTCTTCGATTGAGCAGGAATTACAGCATACCCCGGGTTTACCAAACCGCCGCTGGGTCGCGCTCCAGCTGATGGAACAAAATCCTGTCGTCCTTGAACTGCTCAAGAAACGTGTAAATACGGACCGCCTGCTGATGATTTGCGACAACTGTCAAAGCGAACTACAGAACAAGAAGCTGGCGTTGACCCTTCCGCAATGGATTCGTTCAATCCGTATGGATTATATTCGTGCCGTATGTCTGGCGGCGATGGATACAACAGCACAGAAACCGCATAATCTGACGGAAAGACTCGACTCCATTTTGACACACCGTTTCTTGGGATTACCTCTGTTTATCGCCTTTATGTACGCGATGTTCAAAACAACCTTTGACTGGGTAGGCGGACCTTTATCGGATATTGTAGACGGATGGATTTCCGGTCCGATCAGTGAAGGCGCCACTTCCCTGCTTCAAACGATTGGAGCTTCCGGCTTCACGCATGCGCTTATTGTAGACGGTATTATCGGCGGTGTTGGTGGTGTAGTTGTTTTCGTTCCACAGATCTTCATCCTGTTCCTGATGATCTCCTTCCTCGAGGACTCCGGTTACATGGCGCGTGTCTGCCTGTTGATGGACAGCACGATGGAGCGGATGGGTCTTAACGGCAAAGCCTTCATCCCGTTCATTATCGGCTTCGGCTGCAATGTGCCGGCCATTATGGCTGCGCGCAGTATTGAACAGCCCAAAGACCGTATGCTGACCACACTGCTGATGCCGCTCATGTCCTGCTCAGCAAGACTTCCGGTATACCTGCTGTTTGCAGCGGTTTTCTTTCCGGCCCAGCAGGCCACTGCCGTACTGGCAATGTATGTTATGGGTGTCGTATTTGCCCTAATCCTATGTAAGCTGTTCTCCAAACATCTGTTTAAGAATGAATCGTCCATCTTTATTATCGAACTTCCTCCTTACCGGATGCCGCAGCTCAAAGCGCTTGGCCGCAGTACCTGGGAGAAGGGCAAGGGCTTTCTGCGCAAGGCGGGAACTATTATCCTCGCCGGCTCGGTAATTATTTGGCTGATGTCTTACGCAGGTCCCGGCGGATTCAACGTTGAAATGGATCACAGTTTCCTGGCAAAATTCGGGGGAATGATTGCACCACTGCTATCCCCGCTTGGCTTTGGGACCTGGCAGGCAGGCTCAACGCTTGTACCCGGATTCCTGGCCAAAGAGGTCGTAGTATCTACCATGAACATCATTTATCATGCTCCGGATGCTGCTGGACTGGAAGGACAAATTTCCCAAGTCTTTACTCCGCTAAGCTCAATCAGCTTCATGGCCTTTATCCTGTTGTATATTCCTTGTCTGGCTACTGTAGGGGTTATTAAGAAGGAAACAGCGTCCTGGAAGTGGACCTTCTTCTCCATGGGCTACTCCCTCGTACTGGCATATATCGTATCTCTGGTTATTTTCCAGGGCGGACGTTTATTGGGATGGTCGTAGAATCTGCAACAAACAGATTTCTTGATGAAAGCGGGGCTTGGCAATGATAATAAATATTTTAATTATAGCGGCTGTGTTTGGTTACTCCGGCTGGATGATTTACCGGCATGTTCAAAAGGGCAAACAGGGGGCTTGTGCTGGCTGTGACAAGGGAAAAACCTGCTCGGCAGCATCCCTGGACTCTCCGTTCTCCTGCGGTGGAGGAGCAGCCAATAACAAGCTTTAACCGTAAGCACGGACGGACAGGAAGAAATATACGGGTTTGAATTCCCCGCCATACGGGTATGTTTGTTATAAGCAACTGCAACGAAGACCAATACCCAAGGAGGAATAACCATGAACACCAAAAAAACGTTATTTACCACGGTAGCATTGGGAGCAGCCTATTTACTGAAAAATAAAAATACCCGTGGCAAAATCATGAACGGTATACAGTCCTTTACTTCTCAAGTAAAAGCCAAAAAATCCAGCAGAACCGTATAGGCCGCTCTGCCGGATGAATGATCAGCATTGGAAAAGCCGTAAAGCTCCGTATGATGGAGTTTTACGGCTTTTTGTTTGATGAGATCATCCTCTAGGAATGGGGCTGCTGACTTATTCCCAGCAGATATTCCAGCAACGTCCGGACCATTACACCCGTGGCACCTTTCGGATTAACCCCCCGCTCCCTGGAGAGGAATGCCGTTCCGGCAATGTCCAAGTGAATCCAGGGCAGGCCTTCAGCGAACTCGCCGATAAATAATCCGGCTGTTGTAGCCCCCCCGAATCTCCCGGCAGCATTGCGGACATCCGCGACCTCGCTTTTCAGCATCTCACGGAACTCGGGATACACCGGCAGCTGCCATATCTTCTCCCCGGACAACCTGGAAGCCTCCAGGAGCTCCTGCATAAAGGTCTGGTCATTGGTAACGGCTGCTGTGGCAACATCCCCCAGTATGGACAACACAGCCCCTGTGAGGGTAGCTACGTCTATAAACCGCTCCGCTCCCCACTCCCGGGCATAGGTAAGTCCGTCTCCCAGTACTATCCGGCCTTCGGCATCGGTATTTAGCACTTCAATGGTTCTTCCACTGAGAGAGGTCACAACATCACCTGGCTTAAAAGCACTGGCTGAAGGCATATTTTCGGCAGAAGGAATCACTATTACGGCATTGAGCTTCGGGCGCAACCTGCCCAGCGCCTCTGTGACCCCAAGCACGGCTGCCGCACCGCCCATATCGCTGATCATCTCTTCCATGCCTGGTGCTCTCTTTAGTGAAATGCCGCCGGTATCGAAAGTGATGCCCTTGCCGACAATTCCCACGACGTCCTTCCACTCGTTTGTTCCCTGATAACGAATGACGATCATCCGCGGCGGATGAATGCTGCCTTTGCCGACAGCAAGCAAGCCTCCCATGCCCTTCTGTTCAATCTCCCGTTCATCCAGCACTTCAGCGGGAAATCCATAACGTTCAGCCACATCAATCGCCGCGGCCGCAAGCGCAGACGGTGTCAGCTGATTGCCGGGAAGGTTAGTTAGGTCCCGGGCCAAATTGGTTGCTTCGCCAAAGGCCAGCCCCCGCTCGATCCCCTGACTCCAGCTATTCCCCTCAGCTTCTTCCACCTTAAGCTCACTATGGAATGTAATGGAGGTCAACCCTGCAAACGGAGGCTGCTCCTGCTTATAATGTTTGCGCCGGTACGCCCCCAGTACAAAGCCCTCTGTAAGCGCCTGAGCAGTCATTTCCGGCTCTTTCACCTTTAAGCCGGCAGGTAACTGGATCACGAGTGTTGCCGCCTTTAACCGTAATACAGCCCGGGATACTTGGGCCGCCAGCACCCTGATCTCCTCTGCATCCAAATCTCCGCTGCCGCTCCCCGCCAGCAGAATGACAGGAATTTCAAATGCCTCCCCTGCAGGCAGTGTATAGGTCTGATTCAGCTTGCCCGTAAAAATCCCGGCTTTGACCAGAGGATTCATTCGCTCCTTCCACTCTGTTGCAAGACTGCCCGCCTCAATTTCAGTTTGTGAGACTATATAGCAAAGAACATCGCCCTTTATGGCAGCTATTGAACCGCCGCAGCTCCATTCAATATTCAATAGAACCCCTCCAATCATCTTCCATTTTAATAATCCGTCTAATAACGCAGATAAGGCTGATTCCTGCACTAAGCTGTGCAATGCAGGAATCAGCCTCTTTCGCTTATTAAGTATAACTCAGTATTGTCCAAAAATCCGCCCAGAACCCCCTTTTACTGAATAAGCGGCAAAGAAATGACAAACCGGGTGCCTTCGTTGACTCTGCTGCTGACAGAGATGCAGCCGCCATGATTTTTGATGATCCTGTCACTTACGGACAGCCCAAGCCCCGTCCCGTTTTCCTTCGTCGTAAAGAAAGGGTTGAACAACCTGTCCAGTGTTAAGATATCCATCCCTTTGCCATTGTCGGAAATAAAGATACGGACCTCCGCCCCTTCCCGGCGTGCCCCTACCTCAATCTTTCCAATTTGGTCATCCTCTCGCTCTGTAATCGCTTCCATTGCATTTCTAATCATATTCAGCACCACCTGCTTCATTTGCTTGACATCGCCGGAGATGATCATATCGCCATGTAGCGGGTGGAGATTAATCTGGCAGCCTTTCATCAAGGCTTCGCTCTCTGTAAGCAGGACAACCTCTTTAAGTAATGCCGATACAGGAATCATGCTGACCTGCGGGACCGAAGGTTTGGAAGAAGTCAGGAATTCATGAATAATGTCATTGGCGCGGTCAATTTCAGCCAGTATAATTCTGCCGTATTCTTCTTTGCCCAGTTGATGCAGATGAGGATGCAGCAATTGAATAAATCCGCGGATCGCTGTGAGCGGATTACGAATCTCATGGGCGATGGAAGCAGACAGCTTGCCCAGCATAGCCAGGCTGTCATTCTGGTAAGCAGTTTGCTCAATCAGCTTGTAATCGGAGATTTCTTTGACCGTAAACAAATAACTGCCCTTCATTTGCTCTCCGCAGCATAATGAAACCCGCCAGTAACGGCCGTATTCATCTACGAATTCATAGCTCTGCTTCCCCTTTTGCACCATCTCCCGATAACTCCGCAGTACCTGCTTCTTCTTAAAGCGGCCGAGCTGGATGTGGGATAACAGATGGGCCATCGTGCAGCCCAATAGAGAATGGCGGTTCAGTTCAAGCATGCCATACATTTGTTTATTAACAAAAGTTAGAACTCCCTCTTCATCAAAAAGTAATATCCCACTGTCAACGTGCTCCAGAACATCCTCATATGTAGTGTCCATTGATCCGGATTGAAACGTTCTTGCCGGTAAAAGCAAGCTTTCTTGATATTGGCTTATCACGATACGAAGTTCCCCCTTTTACTGCATTTGACGAAGACGCTTAAGCGACATCAAATTACTATGTATTTGAGTATATGACGAAGCCGCCAGAACATTCGGAAATCGTATTATATTATCCAACCGTTTCAACTATATTCCAATCATATCCAAGAGAAGAAGACAACGCAATCGGAGAAACTGTCGAATCCTAAAAATATTTCTAAAATGATTCTTAAGACACATTAAATATCGATCCAAAACAAAATTCCGCTCTTTTTCCGTACCAAAGGTTGTCCATTATTAAGGAATACTACAAAAAAAAGCCTTCGCTGCCGCGAAGGCTTCCGTAATGAAATATTCCAGGGCTATCCCATCGTATTCTTGGTGACCTTATGCTTTCTGCTGCAAGCGATGGCGCCGCTGGCTCATTACGGCCAGGCGCTTCTTAAGCTCACGTTCCCATTTGGTATCTTCGATCTGCTTGGCAACAGCCAGCAGGTCAAGCGCCATATCGATCTGATTCCGCACAATGGCGAGAGGATCTTCACTCTCCACATTAATGACGTTTTCGAAGATCGCTTCCTCGTCTTCCATCACATAGTCCTGAAAATCAACATCGGTTACCCCGTCGCCATGAGCATACTCTGCCAGAATCTCATACTCGTTTTCGACTTTGTAATGTACCTCTACCCGGTGGCATACCGGACAAAAAAGCAGGGGAACATTATGGACTTGCGTGCGATAATGTTTTAGGGTTCCCTTAGTTCCAACCATACTCGCTCCACAGCAAAAGCTCATACTTGTTCACCCTCCTTGGTAAGTTCCATTGATTTGGTATTATTGTATTACAAGATGCGTGGAGAGATTCCTCTCCTTCAGGCTATATATTAACCTCTGCGCCCGTTTTAAAACGAAATACCGTTAAATGAGGGCTCTTTGTTGCAAAAAACCCCCTTTCCGGGAATTGCTCCCGCAAGGAGGTTCTCATTAGTATATCAAAGAACGCTTAAAGACATAGGCTTACAGGTTCTTGTCGCCTGGTTTCCAGTTCATAGCGCACAGTCCGCCGGATTGCAAGGCTTGCAGAACACGAAGCGTTTCTTCCACGCTGCGGCCTACATCATTGTGGTTAACCACTTGATATTTCAATTCACCTTCAGGATCGATGATGAACAGTCCACGAAGCGCCACGCCTTCTTCTTCGATCAGGACGCCATAGTCACTGGCAACTTTCTTCGTGATGTCCGAAGCAAGCGGGAAGTTGACTTGTCCAAGACCATTCATATCTTTTGGTGTTGTAAGCCATGCTTTGTGGCTGTGGATCGAGTCGATGCTCACACCCAGAATTTCTGTATCGAGTGCTGCAAAATCAGCAGCAGCATCGCTCAATGCTGTAATTTCCGTCGGGCACACAAAAGTGAAGTCAAGCGGATAAAAGAAGAATACAAGCCATTTGCCGCGATAGTCGGACAAGCTTACCTTACCAAAATCTTTACCGTCGCCCGTTACTGTTTCCATAGTGAAATCAGGGGCTGGTTTACCTACCAAACGTTCTGCCATTGCTTAAATCCTCCTTTGATTATGTAAGAAAAACAACCACTTGTGACAGCTCCGTGAGGAAACCGGCGCAATATGCTTTTCTTGAATTATGATGGTTGGTCAATTTCTTATTGCTATAGACCAAATGGTATCATCGTACAAAATCAAAGTCAATATTACATTCATTACTTTTTTATAATTATTATAAATAAGCAACTTTCTGTGAAGTTTTTTGTTTTTCTGAGTCAAAGGAGGTAAGCTGTGGTACCTTACGCTTTGCGGATCGCCGCAACAATCAGATCGCCCATTTCGGTTGTGCTGATCGCTTTGCTCTTGTCTACTGCAATATCGCTCGTACGGTGTCCTGCATCCAGCACTTCAGCCACAGCGGTCTCAATTGCAGCTGCTGCCTCCTCGTAGCCAAAGGTCGTGCGGAACATCAGCGCAAGAGACAGGATGGTCGCGATAGGATTGGCCAGACCTTGGCCGGCAATGTCAGGCGCGGAGCCATGGACCGGCTCATACAGGCCATAGCTGCCCTCACCCAGTGAAGCTGAAGCCAGCATACCGATGGAACCGGTCAGCATAGCCGCTTCATCACTCAGGATATCTCCGAACATGTTCTCGGTAACAATTACATCGAAGCTGGAAGGACGGCGCAGCAGCTGCATTGCACAGTTGTCCACGAGCACATGCTCCAATTCCACCTGCGGATATTCCGGAGCAATTCTGTTCACAACCTCACGCCATAAGCGGGATGTTTCCAGGACATTCGCTTTATCGACACTCGCCAGCTTATTTCGGCGTTTACCGGCAATTTCAAAGGCCTGGCGGACAATACGTTCCACTTCCGTTACGTTATATACGCAGGTATCAACAGCTTCTTCCCCATGCTCACCTTGGCGGCGCAGCTTCTCTCCGAAATAAATGCCGCCCGTCAGTTCGCGCACAACCATGAGGTCAGTGCCTTCCAGCACTTCCGGTTTCAGCGTTGACGCATCCTTCAGGCAATCGAATACAACAGCCGGACGCAGGTTGGAGAACAGCCCCAGTGCTTTGCGGATACCTAGCAATCCTGTTTCCGGACGCAGCTCCTTCGGATTGTTGTCCCATTTCGGTCCGCCGACGGCTCCGAGCAGCACTGCATCTGCACTGCGGCAAATTTCCAGTGTATCTTCCGGCAGCGGGGTTCCCCGTTCATCAATCGCAATGCCGCCGAACAGCGCATGCTCAGTTTCAAAGGTGTACCCAAATACCTCTTCCGCTTTCTTGAGTACTTTTTCAGCTTCAGCTACAACTTCAGGTCCGATACCGTCCCCGGCAATTACGGCAATTTTTTTAACCTCGCTCATTCCAGTCACTCCTTAGATTGCCTGCTGCACGCAGACATAGTTCTTCTTAATATTGTTGTATCATACCGCCGGGAAAAGGACAAAGATATAGATTCTATGGAAGTGATAGGTATCTCCTATAAGTCAACCAGACTTGAAGTAAGTGCTGTATCCACAAGTTCGCACAAAAGGCTCCCCAGTCATCTTCTTGCGTCTGACCGGAGAGCCCTTTTACCACAAGCTTGTCATTGATAGATTAATGATTATCAAATCTGATCTTAAAAGCATTCTGCGAATTGGCATTGGCGTTCTTTACGGTGACTACCAGAGAGGCATTCGGAGCCAGATAATTGTTGAGTCCGCCGGACAGGCTGGAACCCCCAATCGTTCCCAGGTTTATTGTTTGTCCGTTGGCATAAACAAGAGAATAGCTGCCTTGAAATTTACCCGTTACCTGGTCGGTTCCCGTATCCAAAGGACCTACGTTGGTAATTCTGAAAATTGCAGTTTGCGTTGTACTCGAAGTATTTTTGTACTTGAAGGTGACTGTATCATCATTCTTCAGGCTGTGCTGGACAAAATAATCCAGGTTGGGAATAAGAACGGTGGAAGAGACAGCGAAAACGGAAGACACCATACTGAACATCATTACTAATGCGACTACAGCAGATAAAAAGCCTTTTCTTCTCATAATCTTCCTCCTTTAGAAAATGTAAGCGTATTTATACGCTTGTCTCCATTCTACCATTATGGTTAAATTTGTATATATATTTATTACTGATTTCTGCAAGTGCTGCTGTGTTTGCTCTTGTTTCTTAAGTTGTTTACAATTAGTATGCAGTTGTTCGTCAAAATGGATTGAGGGAGTGGTTGCGGAGTGCAATACACGAAGCTTGGCAAGTCCGGTCTGAAGGTCAGCCGCCTATGTCTGGGAACGATGAACTTTGGTCCGATTACGGATGAGAAGGAAGCCTTCCGCATTATGGATGCTGCGCTGGATGCCGGGGTCAACTTTTTTGATACCGCTAACATTTATGGATGGGGTGAAAACTCCGGACTGACGGAGACGATCATCGGCCGCTGGTTCAAGCAGGGCGGCGGCCGGCGTGAAAAGGTTGTGCTGGCCACCAAGGTCTACGGAGCAATGAGCGACAAATTGGACGGACCCAACGATGAAGCAGGCCTGTCCTCCTATATTATCCGCCGCCATCTGGAAGGCTCACTACAGCGCCTGCAGACCGATCACATCGAGTTGTACCAGATGCACCATATCGACCGTAAGGTTTCCTGGGGCGAGCTGTGGGGTGCATTTGAGCTCGCTGTAAGCCAAGGCAAAATCGGCTATGTCGGCTCCAGTAACTTTGCCGGATGGGATATTGCCGTGGCGCAGATGGAAGCGAAAGCACGCGGTTTCGTAGGTCTCGTATCGGAGCAGCATAAATACAGTCTGACCTGCCGTCTCCCTGAGCTTGAGGTGCTGCCTGCCTCGAAGAATCTCGGCCTCGGCATTATTCCGTGGAGCCCGCTCGACGGCGGACTTCTTGGCCGCAATGCGCTCAAGAAGATTGAGGGCAGCCGCAGCGGCGGCAACTCTGAACGTGTAGAGCAATACAAGAGCCAGCTTACGGCTTTTGCCGATTTAAGCCGTGAGCTCGGAGAGCCACAGGATAATATCGCTCTGGCCTGGCTGCTGGCCAACCCTGCTGTAACGGCGCCGATTATCGGGCCGCGGACGCTAGAGCAGTTCGAAAGCGCCCTGCGCTGCCTGGAGATTGTGCTGGAGGAATCCGTGCTGAAGCGTCTGGATGAAATCTTCCCGGGACCCGGTGGGGAAGCCCCGAAAGCCTACGCCTGGTAGACGCAGCGGGCCGTTAACTTCAGCCAATCGGCAGAAGCAGACCGGCAGAACCCTGTCCTTCTATTGATCTTATAAAGCAATAAGGAGCTGCCCCCTTACTGGGGAACAGCTCCTTATTTTTGTTATTCAGTCGTATCCACGGTCACTGCACCGTTGCTGGTTGATAAAGATACCTTATGAGTTCCGTTGCCAAGTACGGCGGTTCCATGGTTATCGCCGTCGCGCTGCCAATTGATATTCCCCTTCAGCGCACCGTTGCTGGTGTCGGCAGTAATCTTTGCATCGCTTGCTGCCGGCAGGCTAGCGGTAATTTTGCCGTTGCTGGATTTGAGATCCCAGTCGCCTGTAGCCGCCGAGTCAATGGTAATCCTGCCGTTGCTGCTCTTGGCCGTTAAGGAGCCGTCTATATTCCCCAGGGTGATAGCTCCATTGGAACTGACAAGCTTCACTTCCCCCTGGACCTCCTTCACCACCATCGTGCCGTTACTCGTGTGGGCATCTACGCCTCCGGCAACATCATGAATATCCAGGGTGCCGTTGCTGGTATCGATTTCAATGCCGGCCTTCAGGTCTGAAGCCTCAACTGAACCATCGCCGGTGTCAACCTCCACAGCCAGATTCATAGGAAGATTGACGTTCAGGTACGGATCCTTGAAATTAAATCCGATTTGAATATCGAGCCAAGTCGTTTCTTCGTCCAGCTCCAGAGTTAGGGTGTCTCCTTCCGTCGTCACCTTCCACTTCTTTTCCAGCGCACTTGCTGCTTCACTTGCCGATTTACCCGGAAGCTCCAGGCTGCCTTCATAATCAAGCGTGCTGCCTTCCACACCTTGAACCTTAACCTTCCCGTTCGGCAATTCAATCTTAATTTTCTTGATTTCCGGCTTTACCTCCACGGTTCCGCTGAGCGGAGCCAACTGTGTCTTGCCGAGAATGCGGCTTATTGAGCCGCCGGCCAGCACAGTCTGTGCTCCACTGGCTGCGACCAGCACAATGATCAGGACAACTGCCCAACCGCTGACACGGCTCTTAACCTCTGATCTGATGAAAAGCCTGAGCAGCATTTCCAGGCCGAACAGAATGAGCAACGCAGGCCAGATAAAACCCAGTGCGTCATACGTTACCACATCAAATTGGGCAAGTACAATAATGACACCCAGCACGATGCAGCCAATTGCGGCCGTGAAACTGCCGATTTTCCATCTCCCCATGGATCATTTCCCCATTTCTCTATACTTTAGGATTTTTTCTAAGCATACTAAGCCCGTACCCGATTAAACCAAGCGACAGCAGAATTGCCCCGATGTTCATATCTGTGAGAATGTGCCAGAGCCACGGGAAAGCAGTAATCAATAGCAGCAAGAAACCCACTACTACACAGCCGATCCCCACCCAGACCGGATTCAGATCGTCATGCGGATAATCTGGAGCCGCAGGCATCCCCATCGTCCACGGCGCTCCGAAACTGTCTGGATGAAACATCATCCGCTCATGCTCAGCGGCGGATACTTTCATCCAGGCCGCTTTCTGCAGCGCATCAAACAGCTGGTAGAACCATAAGGCCGCGAGGGCGAATGGAAATACCGTCGGCATGGAAGGAATAAGTATGATGCAGAGCGATGCTCCAATCATATACTGAAGGCCCAACTTTTTGAATCCCAGATATAAGTGGCCAATCCCTGGAACCATCGCGAGCAGAAACGTCAGCCAGCGTCTTTTTTTAATCATCTAATATGCTCCTTTAGTGTTAATTTTTCTATTTAGCGCTTCCCTGAGCATTAAACCAGGAAGTGACTGAAGTTGACATATGCCCGTTAATTTCATTGATGCCATAAGCCAGATTCTCAAATACTCCAAGTTGCAGCAGCAGGAAGGTTAAGCAAGCAGCAAGTCCATAATGCATCCATGAGGTTCCCGGTGCAGTCCGGCGTCTGGACATAGTCGATTTAACGGTACGCTCTCTGCGCCCGGTTTCAAGCTGTTCAATACGTGACATCACATCAGCAGTAAAATCGGGATACTCGGGAAGATCCACCGGCTCACCGCCCGTCTCCATCTCGCTCCACAGTGCCGCCAGCCCTCTGGCTTCTTCCAGCCATTGCGCGCAGTCGGAACAAGATTCAATGTGCAGACGAACATTCAGCTCCACTTCTGGAGATAGCAAGCCTTCGATATAATGTGGCATCCATTCTTTTACTGTTGCACAATTCATCGCCATTCCTCCCCGCTTTTACGCATCATCTGTCTGGCCCTGTAGAGCTGCGATTCCACTGTTTTGACTGAAATCCCTTTTTGATCAGCAATTTCCTGATAGGAGTGACGCTGAAAATAATACAACTGCACGACCGACCGGTACGGTTCTGTGAGGTTGTTCAAATTCTCGTCCAGCTCCTGCGAGGCTTCCTTGCGCAGCACCGCAGATTCAGGTGTTTGCGTCGTTACCCAGTCATTCTCCGTGTAATCCGCCATACTGCGGTGCCGCCACTCCCTGTCATTTGCCCGTTTCCAGTCGAGACAGGTCCGGTAAGCAATCCGGTACAGCCAGGTGGAGAATGAAGACTGCCCCCTGAAGGAGGGAAGTGCCTTGTAGGCTTTTATGAAGACTTCCTGGGCCATATCCTTGGCCGACTCGGCTTCTCCCGTAATTTTGATACATACTCTGTACACCATGCCTTGATAACGATTGACCAGATGCCCAAAGGCTTGGTGCTCGCCGCTTAGCACAGCAGAAATCCACTCCGTCTCTTCCAGTATTCTCCCCTCCTTCAGCTTCATAGAGTTAGACGCCGGGCAACCGGAGTTCCCTGCAACGTTTTTAAATTTTTTTTGTCGTGGACATTCAAGCCCATTATGTATATCTTACAACAGGATAAATTCCTTTTTGAAGGATTAATGCCTTTTCTTGTCGAAATCACCTCATTATTATGGCAAAAGCAAACTTATTCTAGGGATTGCCTTAACAACCCGAACTAAAAACTCATAGTAAATTGGCGGTGATTCAATGATTCGCGCAGTGCTTGTGGATGATGAGCGGCTTGCTCTCATGAACTTGAAGATGATACTGGAGGAGCTGGAGACTGTTGCGATTGTAGCTACCTTCACAGATTCAAGGAAAGCCGTCAGCGAAGCTGCTTACCTGAACCCTGACGTTATCTTTCTCGACATCGATATGCCCGAATTAAACGGACTGCAGGCAGCAGAAATCATTCAAATTCACTGCCCCCGGACGAGCATTGTCTTTGTGACTGCTTATAACAGCTATGCAGTGGATGCCTTTGAGCTTCATGCCCTTGACTATGTTCTGAAGCCTGTGCGAAGGGAACGGCTGATAAAGACCCTCTCGCGCGTAGAGGAAAAAATGCACCAGGAGCCGCAAGAAAACAACGGGAGTGAAATAATGATCCGTTGTTTTCAATGTCTCCGGTTCGAACGGAACGGACTGCAGCTGCACGACATCCGCTGGCGCACCGCAAAGGGGCAGGAATTATTCGCCTATTTATTTCATCACCGAAACCGCTTCATCAGTAAAGACACACTGATTGATCTGCTGTGGCCTGATTTCAATTTAAAGAAGGCTTCCAACCATCTGTATACAACTATTTATCAGGTGCGTCAATGCCTAAAGCAAGGGAAGACAGATCTGCGGATCAGCAATCTAAGCGGCGGGGAAGGTTATAAGCTGGAAACAGGAAGCAAGCTGGTAGACAGTGCAGAATGGGAAAAAGGAATCCTCTCCCTTGAGCCGATAAATGCTGGCAACTATGGGCAGTACCAGTATTGGTTTGGCTTTTACTCGGGCGATTATTTGGCCGACTATGATTATTTGTGGGCAGAAAGTGAACGCCAGCGCCTGCGAAGCATTTGGCTGCATCATGCGATGGAGATGGCCGAGTTCTATATCGGCTGCGGAAAAATCCCGGAGGCGGTGACCGTGTATCAGCGGATTGTACAGCTGCAGCCTTATTTTGAGCAAGGCCATTTAGGACTCATGAAGGTCTATGACCGCATAGGAGAACGTTCGGCGGTAGAGGAGCAATACAACATCCTCACGGATTTGCTGAACAGGGAGCTCAGCATTGAGCTGCCCGTAAATATTGAGCGCTGGTATCATAATTGGAAGCAGCACATTCACTGAATCTTCTAGAATGCCCCTTCCTTTTTTGCAATCAAAAAAGCTGCCGGTACAGCAGACATTATTCCACTGTACTGACAGCTCGATAAGAACTTGTTTAGAGACACTGGACTTCTTTACAGCTGGGCGTGATCACGCTGCGTGTAGGTTTTGCGTTTCTCCAGCAGCTTGTTGAGCGCATCCAAATAGGCTCTGGCACTGGCTTCCAGAATATCCGTGCTCAGTCCGCGGCCCTGTGCGGCCACTTCACCCTGCGACAGTACGACATGCACCTCGCCCTGCGCGTCTTTGCCCCGGCTGACCGCTTTAATTGAATAATCTCCGAGTGTCACTTCCTCGCCCGTAGCCTGATCAATGGCATTATAAATCGCATCCACCGAGCCGTTGCCTTCGGCCACCGCCACAATCGGCTGCGCCTCCTGGCTTTTAATAACCACCTTGGCGGTTGGCGTAGCTTCATTGCCATAGGTAACGTAAATCGTCTGCAGGCTGAAAATTTCCGGCGTATCAATCAGCCTCTCTTCCAGCAGCGCCATAATGTCCTCATCGGACACTTCCTTCTTCTTATCCGCAAGATCCTTGAACCTTGCGAAGGCAACGTTCAACTCTTCTTCAGAAACATCGTATCCCAGATCGCTAAGCTTATCGCGGAAGGCATGACGTCCGGAGTGCTTGCCAAGCACTAGCTTGCTCTCTTTGAGGCCGATGGTCTCAGGTGTCATGATTTCGTAGGTAGTTTTCTCCTTCAGCATGCCATCCTGATGAATACCCGATTCATGGGCAAAGGCGTTGGCACCAACAATCGCCTTGTTACCCGGTACCACCATCCCGGTCAGCTTGCTGACCAGACGGCTTGTGCGTGAAATTTCCGACAGCACCAGCGAAGTTTTAGCATCAAAAAACTCACTGCGCGTCTCCAGCGCCAGCGCGACCTCTTCAATCGCCGTATTTCCGGCACGCTCACCAATACCGTTGATTGTGCCTTCGATTTGATCCGCACCATTCTGGATCGCAGCAAGCGTATTGGCAGTAGCCATACCCAGGTCATTATGACAGTGGGCGCTAAGCTGAACCCGCTCGATGTCCGGTACATTGTCCTTCAGGAATTTGAAAATAGCCCCGTATTCCGAAGGATTCAAATAACCTACCGTATCAGGAATATTCACTACATTGGCACCCTCACGGATGGCCATAGCCACCATCTCAGCCATGAAGTCACGCTCTGTACGCCCCGCATCTTCCAGTGAAAACTCCAGCTTGGAAAAATATTTCTTGGCATAGCGGATAGCGGACTGCGCGGTCTCCAGCACCTGTGCTTTATCCATGCGCAACTTGTGCTGGCGGTGGATGGGTGACGTGGCAAGA
Source organism: Paenibacillus sp. FSL M7-1046 (assembly GCF_038007405.1). Taxonomy (NCBI): domain Bacteria; kingdom Bacillati; phylum Bacillota; class Bacilli; order Caryophanales; family Paenibacillaceae; genus Paenibacillus; species Paenibacillus sp. FSL M7-1046. Next base: position 678,995 of record NZ_JBBOXB010000001.1, read on the forward strand.
AAAATATGAATGCAGGGGTCCTGCGCTCCCTTCAGCGCTTCTTTCACCGCATCAATGTCACTCTCTCTGGAGCGGGAAAGACCGATCAGTGTAACATTCTTCACGGCTTTTGCCACTGCGTTTACCGCTGCCAGATCACCCGGTGAAGCCGCAGGGAATCCCGCCTCCATCCGGTCAATGCCCAGCTTTTCCAGCTGGTAAGCGATTTCGACTTTCTCTCGTGTGTTGAGGTTCACACCCGGCGACTGCTCTCCGTCACGCAGCGTCGTGTCGAACACATAAATTTTCCGCATGCTGAGCACCTCCTGAAAATTGTGCTTAAACCCTCAAATGCGGCCCGCAAAAGTTACGGCCGCATCTGAGGATTGCACTATAGTTTCAATAATCTTAAGTATATGAGCCTATTTCTTAATCCAGTGCATCATTTCACGCAGCTGGCTGCCTACTACTTCTACCGGATGAGCAGCTTCGTTGCGGCGGGTAGCTGTAAGGAAAGCACGGCCGGACTGGTTCTCAAGGATAAAGTCACGGGCAAATTTACCTTGTTGAATATCGGTAAGCACAGCCTTCATTGCTTTTTTGGTTTCATCCGTAACAATGCGTGGGCCGGTTACATAGTCGCCGTATTCAGCAGTGTTGCTGATGGAATCGCGCATAGTGGCAAGTCCGCCTTCATACACGAGGTCAACGATCAGTTTAAGTTCATGCAGACATTCAAAGTATGCCATTTCTGGAGCATATCCTGCTTCTGTAAGAGTTTCGAAGCCGGCTTTGATCAGAGCGGATACACCGCCGCAAAGTACAGCCTGCTCGCCGAACAGATCGGTTTCGGTTTCTTCACGGAATGAGGTTTCGATAACCCCTGCACGGGTACAGCCAATGCCTTTGGCATAAGCAAGGCCGATTGCTTTAGCATTTCCGGTTGCATCCTGCTCGATGGCGATCAGGCCAGGAACGCCGAAGCCTTCAACATAAGTACGGCGAACCATGTGACCCGGGGATTTCGGTGCTACCAGCAGCACATCTGCATCCTTAGGAGCAACGATTTGGCCGAAATGCACATTGAAGCCGTGGGAGAACATCAACGCTGCGCCGCTTTTGAGGTTCGGTTCAATTTCATTCTTATATACGGATGCCTGTGTTTCGTCCGGCATGAGAATTTGCACTACATCTGCACGGGATACTGCTTCAGCTACCGGCAATACTTCAAATCCGTCATTTTTGGCGGTTTCGAAGGATTTACCTTCGCGCAGGCCGATGACAACCTGAAGCCCGCTGTCGCGCAGGTTTTGCGCCTGGGCATGCCCTTGGCTACCGTACCCGATTACTGCAATTGTCTTCCCTTTTAACACACTAAGTTCTGCATCCTGTTCATAGTACGTTGTCACTGCCATTGTCAATATCCTCCTTTAATTTGGGACCCATCGTAAAGAGCGGGTACTTCAAGAGCGCCAACTCGCGGTGGTGATCCGAATTGAGATTCAGGCTGCTCCTCAAGTCCCCGCTCTTTAGCGGGGAAATTCAAAATGATCTTATCAAATTAATGCAAACCAGCAGTAATCCGTTAAAGCCGTAAATTATGACAATTAGGCATTGCCGCGAATCATCGCTGTAACTCCTGTACGGGAAAGCTCCTTGATGCCGTATGGCTTGAGAAGTTCAATCATTGCATCAATCTTCTGAGTGTCTCCCACAACCTGCACCAACACGCTTGTTGTACCGATATCGACTACAGACGCACGGAAGGTTTCGACTACGCCCATAATTTCTGGACGTTCAGCCGGATCAGCTTTGACCTTAATCAGCGCCAATTCACGGGCAACCATCGGTTTAGCGCCAAGATCCACTACCTTAATAACATCAATCAGCTTATAGAGCTGCTTCTCAATCTGCTCCAGAGTATGCTGGTCACCAAGTGTAACAATAACCATCCGGGATAATCCAACCTCCTCGGATTGACCCACGGTAATACTCTCAATATTGAACCCCCGGCGGCCGAACAACCCTGAAACCCGCTGCAGCACACCTGGCTGGTCATTCACAAGCACAGCAATCGTATGTCTCATCACTGTCATTCATCCCCCATCAGCATTTGATCAATGGTTGACCCTTGAGTTACCATCGGGTAGACATTTTCGTCTTTGGGAACAACGAATTCTACCAGAACAGGTCCCGGCGTTTCCAAAGCTTCCTTCCATGCTGCGCCAGCCTCTTCCTTGTTCGTGGCCCGCAGTCCCTTAACGCCATAGGCTTCAGCCAGCTTTACGAAATCCGGGCTGCCGGCGAGGTCGGTATAGCTGTAACGCTTCTCATAGATCAGATTCTGCCACTGCCGGACCATACCAAGCACCTGATTGTTAATAACTACAATCTTGACCGGAATGTTATTGATAGCACAGATGGCGAGCTCCTGGGAACACATCTGCATGCCGCCGTCCCCATTGATCGAGACAACCAGCCGGTCCGGATGCGCCATTTGCGCTCCGATGGCTGACGGAAATCCGAAGCCCATTGTTCCAAGTCCCCCGGAGGTGATCCATGAGCGGGGATGATTAAATTTATAATATTGTGCAGCCCACATCTGATGCTGCCCTACATCTGTAGTAACGATAGCTTCACCTTTGGTGGTGTCGTTTATCATTTCAATAACCCATTGCGGTTTAAGCTCAGTCTCCGAATCCTTGTAGCGAAGCGGCTGATCCAGCTTCCACTGGGCAATTTGTGTTCTCCAGGCATCGGCACCTGCTGCCCGGCGTGCATCGGGAATCAGCATCTCCAGCACTGTCTTCACGTCGCCAACGATCGGAATGTCAGGCGATACATTTTTGCCGATTTCTGCCGGATCGATATCAATATGAACAATCTTGGCTTTTGGCGCGAAGCCGTCCAGCTTGCCGGTAACACGGTCGTCAAACCGGGCACCGATATTAATCAGCAGATCACACTGTTGAATAGCATTGTTTGCGGTATATGTGCCATGCATGCCCGGCATTCCCATCCATAGCTCATCCGCACTCGGGAAACAGCCCAGTCCCAGCAGAGTTGTCGTAATCGGAATTTCCGTCCGTTTTACGAATTCATACATCTCTTCATGCGCTCCGGAGTAGATGACACCGCCGCCTGCAATAATAATCGGACGTTCTGCAGCATCAATGGCCCGGATCAGCTTATCGAGTTGAAGTTTGTTCGGAACGGTCCGCGGGTTATAACCACGAAGGTTAACGCCTTGCAGCTGCACCGGATTGAATAACATTTTGGCTGCCGAGACATCTTTGGGAATATCAATCAGCACCGGACCTTTACGTCCTGTATTGGCAATATGGAACGCCTCATGAATGATTCGCGGCAGATCCTCAACATCACGTACCAGATAGCTATGCTTCGTAATCGGCATTGTGATGCCTGTAATATCCGCTTCCTGGAAAGCGTCGGTTCCAATCAGGCTGGAGAAGACGTTCCCGGTGATGACCACCAGCGGAACAGAATCCATAAAGGCGGTGGCAATGCCGGTTACAAGGTTGGTAGCTCCGGGTCCGGAGGTAGCGATGCATACTCCCGCTTTGCCGCTCGCTCTGGCATATCCGTCAGCCGCGTGAATAGCGCCCTGCTCATGCCGGGTCAGAATATGTTTGAAATCATCGAAGCCATGAAGCGCATCGTAGATGTACAGCACAGCCCCGCCCGGGTATCCGAATACAGTATCAACACCTTCCAGTACTAGACTGCGCAGCAGGACTTCGGATCCCGTAATCACCTCGGGATTCTTCCATTTCTCACGTAACTGCTCTGTAGACCGCACTTCCGGTATATTCGCGCTCATCAGTATTCCTCCCTTCGATATTTAACATTCATTATGCAAATGACAGACCGTCTTTTATACAGCTGTAAGAATTGGCTATGCTCCTTGAAAGTTAGTGTTCACCAACCCAGTGCAGCTAACCATCATCTTATGGGCAACAAAAAAACCTTCCGCCACCCACGCGCAAAATAGAAGCGCGTGAGGGACGAAAGGTTGATCTTCCGTGGTACCACCCATGTTTGCATTACATCTCGCGATGTAACGCCTTATCAGGTAACAAAAATCCATCGATGTAGGCAGGGCCCAAATCTTTGTAACCTGAAGTCCCTAACGCGGACTAAACGATTCCCCCTAATAATTCCACCACTGTTGCCGATGGACCTTTCAGGAAAACAGCTCCGAGGTGAGCTCGTATATAAGGGATTCTGGTGGAGGTTGCAGCAATTCCTCTCACTCTCTGAGCAAAAGAGCCCTTAAAACTTCGTCCTCATCATTGCCGATGCATGTATGTTCGATAAAATGTTTAGACACATTATATGATTCCTCACACGGTTAAGTCAATACCCTTATTTCCGTAACTGACACAAATTGTTGTTCTGTTCTACCGTAACGCCCACACCACCCTGGGCATATGATGTACGACAATGCGTGGAAAGGAGGCGCTCTATGATTCGTTACCGTAGACCCAAGCAGGACGACACCGTCATTCTGGATCTGATTGAAAAGCAGCTCGTCCCTTTATCCCATCTCCCCCAAACCGTAATTAATCAGGTCAGAAAAGATCTGCCCCGCCGCTTGGGGCAAGGAGTTACACTGGTAGCCTGCCCAGACTATGAGAGCGATCCGCTGGGGTTTGTCCACTTTATGCTGCACGGTGATCTGCTGTATATTGATATGCTAGCCGTAGCCCCTGCAGCTAGGCGCAAACATTGGGGGAATATGCTCATGGACCGCGCAGAGCGATTTGCATTATCTCGCGGTTGTCAGCGGGCCAAGGTTGCTGTTGATACTGGAAATACTGCCGGTATTTCCTTTTATCAAAAAATGGGCTACAGAGTAGCCCGTTATCAGGCGCAAAACTACTGTTATGAGTTTGAAAAGCAGTTCAATTGACTCTGCTGCTTATAAACTTCTTAGAAAAAGCCAATCGGAGGTACCAGAGCTCCGCCATAAGGTCCAGGAGCATATCCTCCATACTTGTTATAACCGTATCCACCATATGGATTGCCTCCATACGGGGAGCCTCCATAACCTGGGCCATATCCGCCAGCATAAGGGGCCGTACCTATGGCAAGCAAATCAAACAGCACCAGCGGAATCAATGCTTTGGTTTGTACTTTCTTACCGCTGACACGCTGTAGGATCAGACGGTTTCCAGAAATGCGGAGCAGCTTGCCCGTCACTTTAGAACCATCTTTTTTCACTGCAACGATATTTCTGCCCACCAGCTTCATTACCTGTTTCTTTGTAACCGGCTGTGCCATAATATCCCTCCTAAAATTTTATAAGCATCTGCTTACACACCTGTCTCATATGCATTCGCATAAGTTTCAACACAGTTTATTCGGCGCGTCTGCCGTTCGCCTGTACACATGCCCTGTCCAGCGAAAGAGTAGCAATAACTTGCGGTTTAGCCACACTGCATCCTCTGCAGATATGGCTCAAAGCCAAGTGGAAACGGCTTTGCCGTCCTCAAAAGGACGGTATCCGTTTCAGCGAGATTTATAGCGTGAAGCATATAAATTCTTATATTCGCACAAAAAAACGCATTTTCAGCAACAGCCGGAAATGCGTTTTTGAATAATACTGCTATTCAAATCAACTGCGGGTCTAACGTTTGCTGGGATCGTATGGCTCACCGAGCGCTTTTGGCGCCGAAGAGCGGCCGACAGCACTTACCAGTACTATAATCGTCAATACATAAGGAATCATAAAGATAAATTCCTGAGGGATACTATTGGACCATTCAAACAACTGCACATAGTTGCGGATAGCCTGGGAGAATCCGAAGAATACTGCGGCTGCAAATGCACCAAGCGGATTCCATTTGCCGAAGATCATCGCTGCAATGGCGATAAAACCTTGACCGGAGATCGTATTGTGCCCAAAGGTACCTGTAGTCGTCAGCGTAATTGTCGCTCCGCCGATACCGGCCAGCAGGCCACTCAGCATAACTCCGATATATCTCATCCGCTTTACATTGACACCCAGCGTATCTGCAGCACTCGGATGTTCGCCAACTGCGCGCAAGCGAAGGCCAAACGGAGTCTTAAACAGCACAAAGTAAATGACAATAACCAGCACAATCGCCAAATAGGTTGTTGGATAGGAATTAAAAATCCCTTCGCCAATAACCGGAATCTTCGAAAGACCTGGCACCGGTATTTTTTTGAAGCCATCCAGCAGCGGTGTTTCACCAGCGCCGTCAAAAAGCAGCTTAACTATATAAAGCGTGCTGCCGGCAGCAAGGAAGTTAATTACCGTACCGCTGATCGTCTGATCGGCTTTAAAGGTAATTGCGGCCACCGCATGAATCAATGAGCCAATCACACCCACAGCCATAGCGCAAATCACACCAACCCACGGAGCCCATGCCCCCATTCCGGCATCCTGGGCATAATATCCGCCCACGGCTGCCGCAAAGGCACCAAACATCATCAAACCTTCAAGACCGATATTAACTACCCCGGAGCGTTCAGAGAAGATGCCGCCCAGCGCGGCAAAAATGAGCGCTGTGGAGAATACAAGCGTTGTATTGAGCAGTTGTCCTAACGTCTGCAGATCCATCTATAACACCTTCTCTTTCTTGCGCTTGAAGTAAAACGGTTTAAGCACCCAGCGGACAATTCCTTGTGCCGCAATAAAGAATATAATTGAACCGATTACGATACGGATTAGGTCCGGTGGAACATCTGCTCCAAAGCTCATGCCTGCCGAACCATACGTCAGTATTCCATATAGGATAGCGGCCAATACGACTCCAAGCGGATGAGTCAGTCCAAGAAGCGCGACGGCGATGCCGTCAAATCCATAACCCGGCGAGGCTGCGAAGACAGATTGATAGTGGAATACGCCCAGCACCTCACCTGCTCCCGCCAGCCCGGCGAAGGCGCCACTGATGAACATCGCCTTCACTACATTGCGTCCAACATTCATCCCGGCATATTCTGCGGCATGCGGATTGAGTCCAACCGCACGCATTTCATATCCCTGTTTGGTCTTCCATAAGTACACGTAGAAGAACAGCGCTGCAGCAAGCGCAATAACTGTACCCCAGTGCAGACGGGCGTTATCAAACAGAGAATTCAAGAAGTTCATGGAAAGCGAAGCGGGAATATCCTCCGAACGGTTTTGCTTTGGAAGGAGCAAAAATGTTTTGACAATGTAATTTGCCAGATAGAGCGCGATCCAGTTCAGCATAATGGTAGTGATAACTTCATTAATGCCGCGTTTCGCCTTAAGGAATCCGGCTATTCCGGCCCACAGACCGCCGCAGAGCCCTGCAGCGATAACAGCAAGCGGGACCAGCAAGAACGGCGGCAGGCCAGCCAGCTTAATACCGATCACTGAAGCGGCGGTCATACCGATAAGCACTTGACCATCCGCACCAATGTTAAACATTCCTGAGCGGAAGGCAAATGCTACGGCAAGCCCGGTAAACATCAGCGGCGTCATTTCACGTATTGCCTCACCGAAATCATAAGCACTGCCAAATACACGCTGGAACAGGGATGAATAAGCGAGGATAGGGTCATATCCGCCGACCAGCATCACGACAGCTCCTACCAGGAAACCCATTATTATTGCAACAATCGGCACAATATAGCTGTCTGTCGCAAATATTTTTTTCAGTCTATGCACCCGCTTTTCCCCCCCGCTTCAAGCTGCCCGCCATCATCAGACCCAGTTCCTGGTCATTCGTATCCTGCGGCAATACTTCGCCGACGATTTGCCCTTCATAGATAACGGCTATTCTGTCGGAAACATTCATAATCTCATCCAGCTCGAAAGAAATCAGCAGCACAGCTTTGCCCTGATCACGCTGGGCAATCAGTTGCTTCTGAACGAACTCAATCGCTCCGACATCAAGACCACGTGTCGGCTGAGCCGCAATCAGGAGTGTCGGATTTTTGTCTATTTCCCGCGCAATAATCGCTTTTTGCTGATTACCGCCTGACAAAGAGCGGGCTTTGTTCTCAATGGAAGGCGTACGCACATCAAACTGTTTGACCAAATCTTCGGCATGCTGATTGATTACGTCTTTCTTCAGGAAGCCAGACTGGTTATACGGACTCTTGTAGTACGTTTCCAATACCATATTTTCACTTACACTGAAATCGAGCACAAGCCCGTGTTTATGACGGTCTTCCGGAATATGGGATACATTCATTTCCGAGATTTTGCGTGGAGACAGGTTGGAAATTTCTTTGCCGGATACGGTAATAGAACCGGAATCAATTTTGCGGAGTCCCGTGATGGCCTGGATCAGCTCACTTTGTCCGTTGCCGTCAACGCCTGCAATCCCAAGGATTTCACCGGCCTTCACTTCAAAGCTGAGGCCATTCAGCACAGATACGCCTTCCTTGCTCTTGCTGCTGACATTGGACAGCTTAAGGACGCTGGATCCCACATGCGGAGCCTGCTTGTCCACTTTGAATGTCACGCCGCGTCCGACCATTTTTTCGGCCAGCTCATTCGGATTCGTCCCGGCAGTCTTAACGGTATCAATCACCTTACCACGACGGATGATTGTAACCCGATCGGAAATCTGCATGATTTCTTTAAGCTTATGTGTAATTAGAATAATGGATTTGCCCTCTGCAACGAGCCGCTTCATGATCGCCATAAGCTCAGTAATCTCCTGCGGCGTCAATACAGCGGTAGGCTCGTCGAATATAAGTATATCCGCTCCGCGATACAGGGTTTTCATAATCTCTACCCGCTGCTGCATGCCGACCGAAATGTCATGAATTTTGGCATTCGGATTGACCTGCAGGCCATATTGCTCCGATAGTTTGCGAACCTGCTCAGAAGCGGATTTATAGTCGATTTTAAGTCCTTTTTTCGGTTCCATGCCCAGAACAATGTTCTCGGTGACCGTAAAAGGCTCTACAAGCTTGAAATGTTGGTGGACCATACCAATGCCAAGCTCAATAGCTTTATTAGGGCTATCGATAATAACCGGTTTCCCGTCGATTTCGATGCTGCCTTCATCGGGCTGGTATAGTCCGAATACGATATTCATCAAGGTGGACTTGCCTGCACCGTTCTCACCGAGCAGCGCATGGATCTCCCCTTTTTCCAGCGTCAGACTTATAGAGTCGTTCGCTACAATACCGGGAAAGCGTTTTGTGATTTGCTTCAACTCTACGACAGGAGCCGCAGCACTCATGGAATCACCCTCATCACAGAATATATAATAGACATACAGACACGGCTGTACCGCCCCTTGCGAGGCGGCACTGCTGTGTTCACGTATAACTTTTAACAGGGAACAAGGCCAGCTTTAGAACCGGCCTTGTTCCTTATTACGTTATTGTAAAGCTGTAAGAATGACTCAACGCTTACTCGGATGGAACAGTAATCTTGCCATCGATGATTTGTTTTTTGAAATCCTCAACTTTAGCCAGAATTTCTTCGGATACGTTGGCTTTTGATGTTTCAGGAAGGCCCACGCCGTTGTCTTTCAGACCCAGTACGGTTGTAGTGCCGCCTTTGAATGTTCCGTCAACTACTTGTTGGGAAACCTTCTTAACTGCTTCGTCAACACGTTTGATCATGGAAGTCAAAGTTACATCGTCGCCAAATTCTATGGATTGGTCTTTGTCTACACCGATTACCCATACTTTATCGCCGCCTGCATCATTGCGGGATTTAGCTTCATTGAACACGCCGTTGCCAGTTGCGCCGGCAGCAGGGAAGATGATGTCGTTACCGGCATCGTACAGGGTAGCAGCCAGGGATTTACCTGTATCAGGCTTGTCATAAGCACCTGCATAAGTATTCGTTACTGTTGCTTCAGGATTAACTGCTTCTACGCCAGCCGTGAAGCCAACTTCAAAACGTTTGATAACCGGGCTGTCCATACCGCCTATAAAGGCCACTTTGTTAGTTTTAGTTGTCAAACCGGCAACAACACCCACCAGGAAGGAACCTTCATTCTCAGAGAAAGTAACGGACTCAACATTTGGAGCGTCTACAACGCTATCGATGATTGCCAGTTTGGCATCTGGATTGGCTTTAGCTACTTCCAGCAAAGCGTCTCCAAGGTCAAAGCCGATCCCCCAAGTCAGATCGTAGCCGCCTTTTACGAATTGGTTAAGGTTTGGCACATAGTCTGCGTTGGCTTTACTTTGCAGATATTTAATTTCCACACCGGATTCTTTATTAAGAGCTTCCAGGGCTTCCCAGGCAGATTGGTTAAACGATTTATCGTTTACCCCGCCTACGTCTGTAACCAGCCCTACCTTAACGTCGGATGCGCCGTCCTTTTTGTTACCGCAACCTGCCAAAATGACACTGGTTGCCATCAACATAACGAGCGACAATTTGAAAACCTTTTTCATCGAATGTGATCCCCCTTAAGAAATTGGATGTCTTCTGTGTTCTGCTTGGACATACCATTAGATCAAATTATAACTGTAAAAAAACCTAAAATCCAGTCTATAAATGACCTCAGGTCAATAATAATTTGCATTTTTCACCAAGAAAACGCTTACCCTGACACAAAGTGTTATACTTATGTCTATTTGATGTTAGGAAAGCTCGAAACAGTTAAACATATTCCTAAAACCTTATAATTATTATTGCACACAAATGTATTTTCTATTATCATGATTGTTTATATCTTGCATGAAAAGGGAGTACTGAAAAATATGGATGAACAAAACACCCCACAAGTCGCGCCCGCCTTTAAATACAGCCGTGAATCCCGCGTGTTCAAAACCGGCCGCGTCTTCCCGAATGATGTCAACAACCACAAAACCCTGTTTGGCGGCAAGCTGATGAGCACCATTGATGAAGTTGCCTCCATCTCGGCTATGCGCCATTGCCGCACGAATGTGGTAACCGCCTCTGCTGACTCCGTTGACTTTCTTCTCCCAATCAGACCTACGGACTCCGTGTGCTTCGAATCCTTCGTCTCCTGGACAGGACGCACAAGTATCGAGGTGTTTGTGAAGATTATCTCGGAGAACTTATACACAGGCGAGCGCGTTGTCGCCGCTACGTCATTCCTGACCTTTGTAGCGGTGCACGAGGATGGCACACCTGCTCCAGTTCCGGCTATTATCCCCGAGACCGATGAAGAGAAGCTGATCAGCGAATCTGCCAATGAACGTTCAGAGCTGCGCAAACTAAGACGGACAAACAGCAAAAAGCTGGCTTCACAATTGAGCACCACCAAGTACTGGGAATAAAATTTCAGCTGCAAGCCCCCTCCCTTACAGAATCTGGCCGGCAGGGGGCTTCTCTGAATGTCACCGCGCAAAAAAAGCACCACCCGCAGGTGGTGCTTTTCGGTTTATTTATCCCTCTTACGCGTTAATCTTCTCTTTGGCTACAACAGCCAGGGAGTTGAATGCGTTAAGATCGTTTACTGCCAGGTCAGCCAGCATTTTACGGTTCACTTCTACGCCAGCCAATTTAAGGCCGAATACAAGCTTGCTGTAGGACAGGCCGTTCAAACGAGCTGCTGCGTTAATACGAACGATCCACAGTCTGCGGAAGTTACGTTTAGTTTGACGACGGTCACGGTATGCGTAAACCATCGATTTCATTACTTGCTCGTTAGCTGTTTTGAAAATGCGGTGCTTGGAACCGAAATAACCCTTTGCCAATTTCAACACTTTTTTATGTCTACGACGAACTACAAATCCGCCTTTAACTCTTGCCATATTAATAAACCTCCCAAAAATGTGTGATAAAACTATTTCAAGTTAGCGAGTCCTTGTTTCAAACGTCTTACATCCCCAGGGGCCATTACTGGATTGCCGTTCAATACGCGTTTAGCGCGTTTCGATTTGTGGGACAGCAAGTGGTTCTTGTGAGCTTTGTAACGCAGTACTTTACCAGTTCCGGTAATTTTGAAGCGGCCTTTCAGGCTGCTATGTGTTTTCATTTTAGGCATGGTGTTTCCTCCTTGAATATTATGCGGCGCCAAATTGCTGTGCAAGTGACTCCAAATTATTGGGCTTTAGGAGCCAGAATCATAATCATGCTGCGGCCTTCCAGCTTAGGCTGGCGCTCAACAACAGAGATATCTTCCACTTCGGTCTTAACACGTTCCAGGATTTTCTGGCCGATGCTAGCGTGGGTAATCTCACGTCCGCGGAAACGAACGGAGCACTTCACTTTATCGCCTTCGCCCAGGAACTTAATCACATTGCGGAACTTGGTTTGGTAATCATGTTCCTCAATGTTGGCACGGAACCATACTTCTTTAAGATCCACGATCTTCTGGTTCTTGCGTGCTTCCTTCTCTTTCTTCTGTGTTTCATAACGGAACTTGCCGTAATCCATGATGCGGCATACCGGCGGTTTCGCCTGCGGTGCTACGTTGACTAAATCAAGATTAAGATCAATCGCCATTTGCAACGCTTCGCGGATCGGCTTAATTCCGATTTGCTCGCCTTCCGCTCCAACCAACCGAACCTCTTTGGCCCGAATTTCATCATTGATCATATGTTCCTTACTGATAATACTCCACCTCCGGATCTACTTTACAATTATTTTATTTACGGTTCTCCATAAAAAAGGGATGCCGGTAACTCCCCGACACCCCGTTTGATCAACGTTCATGAATTATAACCATTCATAAAGCATTGAGATCAAAACCAGCTGGCGTATTTGCCAGTCAGGTGAGAAGCCGGTGCTTCTGCTTGCAATCCCTATGTTTTGCATACTTGAATACTATACAATACTCCGCAAGGAGTGTCAACATGTTCTTTTGTGAAAATCCGGGCTTATCCTTGCTTGCTCTGAACTTCCTCAAGCCGCACGACACGCGTATGCTTGGTATGGCTCCATTGCTTGTTGTTCTGCGTGAAGAAGGCATAGAACGTAATTGGATACCAGGAAAGCAGATACACCGGAAAGACCAGCAGGTAAAGATACACTTTTTTGAACTTGACCTTCTCCAGCGCCATGGCCAGCAGGAAGGTGATAATATTGGCGCCGACTGCAAAGAAGCTGAGCCACAACGGCAAATAACCATAAATATTGGCAATATGCGGACCATTAAGCAGCGAAGTATCTACCCACATTACAGCAGTCATCAGGAACGTCAGCAGCACGATGTAGACATTCACCCCATACAGCGCGAGATCCAGCTTCGTCAGGCTGCGTTCTTTAATGGCTTGCCACAGCAAAGGGAAGAAGTAGCGGCGGGCCACTGTAAAGTGTCCCTGCATCCAGCGCAGCCGCTGTCTGGAGGATGCTTTGAACGTGAGCGGCTTCTCATCAAATACCTTGGCGTCATAGTTGAATTTTGGAAATACGCCTTTGGATGCGCTGCGCATCGTAAACTCCAAATCCTCGACAAGGCTTGTTGCTCCCCAGCCCATCTCTTTAAGCAGATTGGTTTCGAAGCACATGCCGGTTCCGCCCAGGAAGTTGGCCATGTTCAAATTATGGCGCGACAGCTGCCACAAGCGGTTGATGTACCAGTAGGATACGCCGTATGCAGCAGTAATCCATGAATCCTCCGGATTCTTCGTATCAATATAGCCTTGAATTACGCGCCCGCCTGCGCAGAGATCATTATTCATCTCTGTGAGGAATTCAGTATGCGCAAGGTTGTCGGCGTCGAACATGACAACTGCATCATACTGTCTCGGCATCGCCCATAGTTCCTTGAGCATCCATTCGATTGCGTAACCCTTGCCCCGAAGGTTGGTATTGGTGCGGACACAGGCATTCATTCCGTGCTCGCGCACAATTCTTGCGGTGCCGTCTGTACAATTGTCGCAGATGACAAATACATCGTACAACTCTTGGGGATAATTAAGCTGTTTCAAATTCTCCATCAATGCGCCGACGACTTCTTCCTCGTTGTGCGCGGCAACCAATACAGCAAATGATTTTTCCGGCCCGAACTGTACCTTATTCTTTTTCTTGCGCAGTCCAAACAACGATAATGTGAACTGATAGACTGCGATTGCCGCCAAGATCACTTGGAGCGTAACAAACAATGCGTCTGTCATGATCTTTTGATGCCCCCTTTTTCACTCTTGGTGTGCTTTTTTCTTTTTTTCTCTCTCTGTCTTATTAAACGTTCTTTCTGACCCTTTTGTTGCATTCCTTACAGTAGACCAAGAGTTTCCCCTTTTTGTGGAGTAGGCTTCAATTTATATCTATCCCGTTTATAAAGATGTTATAGAGATACCAAATGGCGGACTCCTCAATTCTCTGTAACCTTATAAACATGTTTAGCCTACTTGAATCATTGTAAGGTGTAAGGGGTTGTTAAGTCAAAACTGGCATTTTCCGACCTTAACCGAGCTTTTTCTTGAAATGGACTGCTTTAAAAACGTATGATAAAGACAGCTTTCAGGTCTTGGATCGAGTGGCTGCTGCTGCGTTTATTATCCTCAGCCGGACTATCGGAGGGACAAAGTATGAAACATTTATTCATGAAACTACATCTCTGGGAACGGCAAGTTTTCAAGTGGATCAACGGACGATTGCACAACCCTTTTTTGAACTTTTGGCTTTTCTATCTTACCCATCTGGGCGGAGCAACAAGCGCCATCGGTATCAATGTGCTGATCTGGGCGCTCTCACCCCAGCCTTTGAGAACAACGGGACTCCAGGCTCTCACGGCTCTGGCTGTCAGCCACCTGCCCGTCGCTGTTGCTAAAAAGTTATACCCGCGCATGCGTCCTTATCTGGCGCTGCCGGGAACGAATACGTTTCACAATCCGCTTAAAGATCATTCTTTTCCATCAGGTCATACTACAGCTATCTTCGCCTCAACGGTACCTTATATGGCGGCTTACCCTGCCTTGACCGTTTTCCTGCTGCCGCTGGCCGCTATTGTCGGTTTCTCCCGCATTTATTTGGGACTGCATTACCCTTCTGACGTTCTTGCAGGAGCAGTTATCGGCACTGGCGTTGCGGCAGGCACCGTTGTTTTATGGATCTGAAGCCTGCATCACAAGTCATATCGGCGAAATCCATCCGGGAACAGGTGAATCCAACATTGCGCAAAAAAAGAGTTTTATTGCTGTCGGAAGGTTTTGGCGCAGGACATACGCAGGCAGCTTACGCGCTGTCGAGCAGCCTGCGCAAGTTATCGCCCCAAGTGCAAACGAAGGTGCTGGAGCTAGGAAATTTCCTGAATCCAAAGCTGGCGCCTCTTGTTGTGTCGGCATACCGCAAAACAGTGACGACCCAGCCCCGCTTGATGGGGTACGTGTACCGTCACCAGAAATCATTTAATCGTCTTACCACGCTTGCCTTGCACCGCTTATTTTATACACATACGAAAAATATTGTGAAGCAGCTGAGGCCCGATATTATCGTCTGCACCCACTTTATTCCCAGCGCTGTGGTGTCCCGCCTGAAACGGCTGGATCCGGCCTTCAAAGCGCCGCTCGTTACGGTGATCACGGATTATGATGCCCATGCCACCTGGATCAGCCCTGAGGTAGACCGGTATCTGGTGTCCACTCCGGAGGTCAAAGCCAAGCTGCGCCGGCGAAACGTATCCGCCGCCAAAATCCAGGTTACCGGCATGCCGGTTCACCCCAACTTCTGGGAGCATCCCGGAAGAGCGGAAATTCTGGAGCAATTCGGCCTGCAGGACTTGCCGACGGTTATGGTTATGGGCGGGGGCTGGGGCATGATGAACGATGAGGTCGTGAACGAAGCGCTGGCGAGCTGGCGGGAGAAAGTCCAGATTGTCTTTTGTCTCGGCACGAATGATAAACTGCTGAGCGAGATGAACGAGGACCACCGGTACATTCATCCCAATATCTCCCTGATCGGGTTTACCCGCGAGATTGACAAGCTGATGGAGGTATCCGATCTGCTCGTTACCAAGCCAGGAGGAATGACCTGCAGCGAAGGGCTGGCCAAGGGTATCCCCATGCTCTTCCATCACCCCCTGCCAGGTCAGGAAGAGGAGAACTGCCGCTACTTCACGGCTGCAGGTCTTGGAGAACCGATTTCATCGCTGGATGTAGTCGACAAATGGATGGAGCGGCTGCTCTACAACTATGAGGACGTGCAGGCCAAACGAAAAAGCCATCTGGAAGAGATCGCCAGGTTTCATCCGCTGCAAAGCGCCCAAAGCATTATTGATATGCTCGAATAACGCCCACAAGAACAAGGGGACATATAAAAATGGCAGTCCGGGAATTTCTCCTTGGACTGCCATTTTTATATACTTCTGCTTTGGTGGAGACATAAATCGGCATTAACTGTTCTACAGCCGGTATTTATCCAGCCGGGCGGCCTGATACCGCTCCAGCGCCTCTGCCCCGACAATCGCTTCGCAGCGCTGGATATTAACGCCACGGCCGTAAAATTTGGTCTCATATTCCGTCATGACATGCTCCTCATTAATGACACCGTCCGCATGCAGGTCAAGAGAGATATTCTTCATTTGCAGCCCATAGTCGGCAAACGCATTAAGGGAGTACTCAAACAGGCTCCGGGAATCCGTCTTCAGATGAATTTCCCCCAGCGGACTGAGTAACCCGCGGTATTTGTCAAGAAAACGCGGATGCGTCAGGCGGCGGCGGGCATGCTTGCTCTTCGGCCAAGGGTCGCTGAAGTTCAGATATATACGTTCCAGCTCTCCTGGAGCAAACACTTCCTCCGCGTAGTTAATATTGGCGAGTGCCACTCTGAGGTTAGGCGGCGTCTCATGTCCTGCCGGCTCCCACACCAAACGGGCTTTCTCAGCCGCGCGGCGGATCAACTCATCGTACATATCAACGCCGATAAAATTAATATCGGGATATTTGAAGCTCATTTGACTAATGAACTGTCCTTTGCCCATTCCGAATTCCACATGAATCGGATGATCGTTGCCGAACAATTCAGACCACCGCCCCTTGAGGCTGCGTGGATCGAGGATTACCAGATCGGTCTGTTCCTCCAGGCTTTCACGTATTCCTTTTCTTCCGCGTAAACGCATAGGTATTCCTCCGCTTATTCACTTATTACAATAACTATCACTTGCAATATTGTGCCGAACTTATCTGCAAAAGTAAAGGGATTTCAGTGAAGAGATGCTGATTCCGTCATTTTCTACATATATTTGCCAAAAGGAAAAGGGAATTCTCCGACGGGGGCAAAAAATCCGCCGGAGAATTCCCTTTATGTTGTATTTGGAATTGGGGTCCACTAGTTCAACAGTTCATAGTCTACCTTGCCGGTGTATTAAAATCAAATTTCTTCTCGAACGCATTTCTGATCTTGCGCTGCGCTTCTGTCTTAATCTTATGGTTGCCATTAAACTCCACGCCCGTAAGCGCAAGCGCTTCATCAGGAGTCAATTGCACATCAATGGAGCCTTTGCCTTCGGCATATGATGTTTGAGAATTCATCGTGATCACCTCTTGGGTTTTATTATGGATCGGACGACACGAAATTATGAATTCAATAAATGAAAATTATGCTTGCTGTATCAGGTTTTTTACAATTTAAATATAACATAATGTGTAAGCATTAACAAGTGAAAACCCTTTATTTTTAGCCTTTTTTTCACAGATTCCGCAGGCGCCAATGTTACGCTGGGTGCTGTTTTTTGATACAATGGATAGGTTAAAATAAAATGGCTCTACGTTGCCTTTCCGGAACACCGTCATTTTAGCGACAATATAAGGATAACTTCGGGGGGGAAGCAGTCATTCAGCCCTAAAAATAAACGTTCTTATATTTAAGAGAGGAGCTGCACCTGTTGAGTCTTCTAGAGACCTCTTCTCCACTGCTGTGGGGAGATAAACGATTTCATACCTGGAACTACGAAATGCGCGAACAGATGGATACCAAGGTATTCAAAGTAATGCTCGACGCCGGTTTTACCTGCCCTAACCGTGACGGCTCTATCGCCAAAGGAGGCTGCACCTTCTGCAGCGCCAGAGGATCAGGCGATTTCGCCGGAAGCCGCCGCGATGATCTGGTTACCCAGTTCAACAATGTGCGCGACAGACAGCATCTGAAATGGCCGAATGCAAAGTATATCGGTTATTTCCAGGCCTACACCAATACGTACGCTCCGGTCGAGGAGCTGAGAGAATATTATGAAGTGATTCTGCAGCAGCCGGGTGTGGTCGGACTTGCCATCGCCACACGTCCGGATTGCCTGCCGGATGATGTCGTCGAATATCTCGCCGAGCTGAACCAGCGTACGTACCTGTGGGTGGAGATGGGTCTGCAGACCATTCATGATTCCACTTCCGAACTGATCAACCGCGCCCATGATACCAAGTGTTATGTCGAGGCTGTCGAGAAGCTGCGCCGTCACGGCATCCGCGTCTGTACCCATATTATCCACGGGCTTCCGCAGGAAACTCATGAAATGATGCTGGAAACTGTTTCGGCTGTTGCCCGCATGGGTGTTCAGGGCATCAAAATCCATCTGCTGCATCTCATGCGCAAAACGCCGATGGTCAAGCAATATGAGGCTGGCCTGCTGCGGTTTTTGGAGCAGGACGAATATGTCAAGCTGATTGCCGACTCGCTGGAAATTCTGCCGCCGGAGATGATTGTTCATCGTCTGACCGGGGATGCCCCGCGCGACCTGCTGATCGGGCCTATGTGGAGCCTTAAGAAATGGGAAGTGCTGAACGCAATTGATGATGAGCTGGTTGCACGCGACACCTGGCAGGGTAAGTACTGGAGGAAGAGCTAATGGGCTTCATGTCCGTCCTTAGTTTTGCTCATAAATTAACCGCCGAACGCCTAATGTCCGGCGGCAGAGCCATTGACGCCACCGTGGGCACCGGTGCCGATACGCTGTTCCTCGCCAAGGCGGCAGGGCCGCGAGGCGGGGTGTACGGCTTCGACATTCAGCCTGCGGCGCTGAAGCTTGCGGAAGAGCGCCTGCGGCTGGCCCGGGAGGAAGCGCCGTCAGCGCTTTCTCCCGTAACACTGCTGCAGCGCAGCCATGCAGCGATGGCGGATGCCGTTCCGCCGGAGTGGCGCGGAACGGTGTCGGCGGTGATGTTCAACCTCGGCTACCTGCCTTCCGGCGATGCCGACAAGACCATCATCACCGAGCCGGAGAGCACGCTGGCCGCCTTGGAGGCCGCGCTCTCGCTGCTGCGCCCGGGCGGCATCGTCACGGCGGTGCTCTACCCGGGCCATGACGGCGGAGACCGCGAAGCCTCCGCCGTTGAGTCATGGGCGGCAGGGCTTGCCCAGCAGGAGGCGCAGAGCATTGTGTACCGCCAGCTGCAGCGGTCTTCCGCTCCCTACGTAGTAGCCGTAGAGAAGAAAAAAGGAACTGAAGCCTAAATAGCAATGAGTAAAATCGGGCATTTTGGCATTCAGCTCACAAAATTGACACGCTGTAAGTAACAGAAGCAAGTAAATATTACAAATTGGAAGGAAGATGTTGTGATGACAAAACCATATCCTTTAAAATTTCAGCCGGAGTTTAAAGAACGCGTCTGGGGCGGCCGCGCACTGGAGAAATTCGGGCTCGAACTGCCGGAGGGCCATATTGGCGAAGGCTGGATGATCGCCGATCACCCGAACGGCACCTCTTCCGTCGTAAACGGCGAACTCGCCGGACAAGGGCTCGATCAAATCCGTGAGCAGTTTGGACAGGAATGGTTCGGCAGCAAAGGCATCAGCGAAGAAGGCGGAAGATTCCCCCTGCTGATCAAGCTGCTGGACTGCAATGACAACCTTTCCGTGCAAGTGCATCCTACAGATGACTATGAAGGATTGCCGAAGGGTGAACTGGGCAAGACAGAAATGTGGTACGTGCTGGACGCCAAGCCGGGTGCCAAGATTATTTACGGCCTGAAAGAAAATGTCACCAGGGAGACACTGCGAGATGCACTGGAGAATGGAACCGTTATGGACAGTCTTCAGGAGATTACCGTCTCTGCCGGAGATTCCTTCTATATTCCTGCGGGCACCGTTCACGCTCTCTGCGCAGGAGTCGTTGTTGCCGAAATCCAGCAAAACTCTGACACTACATACCGGATTTATGATTATGACCGTCCGGGACTGGACGGCAAGCCGCGCGAGCTTCATATTGAGGATTCATTGAATGTAACCGCCTATGAAGGTGCGGGAGCCACCTCGATGAAGACAGATGGCGCCGTTCCCGGAGAATGGCTGCAAATCGCCTCCTCTCCTTATTTCATCGTTGAAAAAGGCCTTGTAAACGGACAATGGGAGCTTGCCACGACTCCGGACAGCTTCACCATTCTCGTCATCTGCGAAGGCAGCGGACACCTGACGTGGGAGGGCGGTTCCCAGCCTTATGCCGCAGGAGAATGTTATCTGCTTCCGGCAACCCTTGGCTCTTACGGAATCGAAGGCCACTCTACCGTGTTGCGTTCTTATTTGCCCTGAAATTCATACTTATAAGGCAAACCCGCAGCAGGGAATCAGTGTAAAGCGGGGTTTTCTCTCGTTACTCTTTCCGATAAAGAGCTGTATCAGCGATTCCTACAATACTCAGATGTATCACTCACAAAACAAGCTAATGCTTCAGAGCGGAGTGGGTACGGCGTATGATCAAGGAAGCAGATGTTTTACAAACTTTTAGGAGGGCAGGATAATGCAGGAAAACAGCTTTACAATGACCGATCCCCTCGGCGTGAATATTCATGTGTACGAATGGCTGCCGGAGCCAGAAGCTCCGGTCAGGGGCATCGTGCAAATTGCACATGGCATGTGTGAGACGGCTGCACGTTATACCCGCTTCGCATTAGCGCTCACCGGGGCCGGATATGCAGTTTATGCCAATGATCACCGTGGGCACGGCAAAACTGCCGGGAAGGTCAACCTGCTTGGCGATACCGGGGAGAACGGATTCTACTGGATGCGGCGCGATATGCTCCAGCTTGCCGGGATTGCCTCTTCCCGGCATGAAGGTCTGCCGATCTTCCTGCTCGCCCACAGCATGAGCTCCTTCCTGGCACAGAAGCTGATGTGTGAGCATGGCAATGAAATATACACCGGCTTTATTCTCAGCGGCACCAATGGTCCGCGCAATATGCTGAGAGCCGGGGAAACACTGGCCGGGATGCAGTTCAGATTGCAGGGAGCCCTTCATCGCAGCGTAATGCTGAACGGCCTCGTATTCGGCCCTTACAACCGTTCCTTCTCTCCGGTAAGAACGGCTTTTGACTGGCTAAGCAGTGACACGCAGGAGGTGGACCGTTACATCGCCGATCCTTTCTGCGGTGCGATCTGCACCACCCGCTTCTTCCGGGATTTCTTCCGGCTGCTGCGCGAAATCCAGTCCCGCGAAACACTGCTGACATTATGCAAGAATAAGCCGGTGTATCTGTTCTCCGGGGCCAAGGACCCTGTGGGCATGCAGGGGCAAGGTGTGCTGCGATTGGCCAGCATCTACAAGGAGCAAGGATTAAGCGATGTGGAGTACAGGCTGTATCCGGAAGGCAGACATGAAATGCTGAACGAAGTGAATCATAACGAGGTCACAGCCGACGTGTTAGACTGGCTGGTCCGGCACCTCCCTGCCGAGTCTCTGCTTCAATCGAATCCAATATAAAAGCGAACAAAAACAGGCATTCCAGAAATAATGGAATGCCTGTTTTTTTGAACAAACTTTTAGTCAAGCCGTCGAAAGTCCAGCATATAAACAAACAGAATAATGTAACTGACACTCCGTTGAGAACGTTGCAAACAGCGGACTGCGGGTCATGCTCTGATTAGCCGCTCCCGCAGCCGTCCCCGTTGTTCATGCCCCCGCCAGAACCTGCGCTGAATTCCTCAAGCGAATACTGCAGAATCATCTGCGATCCTTTTGCACCGCTCCTGCGCAGACCGTAATCCCGAAAACCAGCACGCAGATAGAGATTTCCTGCCGGGAGATTGCGCTCATTCACAGCCAGCACCACCTCACGGACTGCCGGAAAATGAATACGGACAAAACCCGGCAGCAAAGCCATTGCAGCCTTGGCAAACCCTTGCCCCTGGCTGGCATAGTCAACAAGGAACGCACGCAGCAGCAACGCTTCAGACCAATGGTTGTAGAAGTCGGCGATACCCGCTCCGGTATGCAGGATAAAAAATCCTACCGGCTTTTCTCCAACCACAATAACAACCGGAACCTTCCCCTCGTCCTGCAAGGCACCATCTATAGTCTCCTCAGGCAAGCCGGTGAATTCCGCCTGCTCCGCAGGAAGCTGAAACGCCAGCAGCCCTTCCCGCAGCTTCTCTTCATACAAAGTCAATCTGACCAGAGGTTGATTGCTCATAGCCGGAAGAATCCTCCTTCTACAAAGGCAGTGTATAATACTGTGCCCGCTGGCTGTCATCCTGCTGGTACAGCACAATCAGCAGCGTGTTTCCTCCCACTCCTGCCTCAGCTTCGGCCACAGCCGTGGCCCTGTCATTTACCGCTACGGCCGCCGCTGCTGCGTTCGCTTCACCGATATTGCCAGACACACCACTCATCTCCACATTCGGTTCTGTATTCGCTTCTGCATCAGCCAAGCCTTCATCGGCCCGCAGGCCGCTGATCGAATCCAGTACCGTCTCCAAACGGAAAGGCAGCACTTCCAGCATCATGAACTTCTGCAGTTCACGTTCACTGTATCCGGCCTCCGCCAGCTGCGGGGATATCAATCCCGGATGAGCAGCGATATCCTTCATATGTTTGGACCAATCCGCTTTATCCAGCAAGACATCCCACCAGATTTTGCGCGGCTTATATTTGTGCCCCAGGAAATAATCAAGCTTCATCAGCCCGGTAATGATGTTCATGGCATCTGTCCCGCGATCTGTAAGGAAGGCATGCAGACGGGTGAACAAATCCTCCAGCTGGTGGCCGATCTTCTGCCAGCCCCGATCTTCCCAGTAATCCCCGAATTCCTGAAAGAAATCAAACGGCGACTGGAACACATGGCGGATCAGGTATTTCACAGTATGGTCGAGCCGATGGCTGTTCCAGTATTTCTCCAGCACATCCTCCAGCCGTTTGAGCCGGATAATATCGGAGAACGGCATCACATGGCTGCTGAGAATCTCATACGGGGCATGTTCCATATAGGTATAGTCATATTTGGCTGCCTGGGCACGCAGACCGGTGCCGCGCAGCATTTTCAGGAACCCAAGCTGCAGCTCCTCCGGCTCCATGGCAAATACATCGTTGAAGGTTTTACGGAAAGTGGAATAATCCTCCATGGGCAGTCCGGCAATTAAATCGAGATGCTGATCGATATTGCCGCTGGCCTTAATCTTCATCACCGTACGCGATAGCTTCGTGAAATTCTGGCGGCGTTTGACCAGCTCGTTGGTCTCGTCATTGGTTGACTGCACGCCAATCTCGAATCTAAAGACGCCGGGAGGAGCGTTCTGGGCCAGAAAATCCAGGACCTCGGGCCGCATGATGTCCGCGGTAATCTCGAACTGGAACACGCAGCCCTGGTGGTTATCAATCAGAAACTGGAACATCTCCATGGCATAGCTGCGGTTGATATTAAAGGTACGGTCAAGAAACTTGATAACCTTGGCTCCGTTCTCGATCAGATACAGCAAATCGGATTTGACCCGTTCGATATCATAATAGCGTACGCCTACCTCAATGCTGGACAAGCAGAATTGACAGTTGAAGGGACAGCCCCTGCTGGTCTCAAAATAAACGATCCGCTTGCTGAGATCCGGCAGATCATCCGGAAACCGGTGCGGTGTCGGCAGTGTATTCAGATCCGTCTTCGGACGCGGCGGATTGACAATCAGCTCTTCGCCCTTACGGTAAGCCGCACCGTATACAAAATGGAACTTGCGCTCATCCCGCAATTCCTGCAGCAGATGGTGGAAGGTCTCTTCCCCATCGCCGTTTACAACAAAATCAATCCCGGCTTCCCGCTTCATCCAGTACAGCGGCTCGTAAGACACCTCCGGCCCGCCTAGCACGATAGTGACCTCCGGCATCACCTGTTTGAGTATGCCAATCAGCTTGACGGTCTCCTCGATGTTCCATATATAACAGGAAAAGCCGATAACATCGGGCTTCTTCTGGAATAGGTCTGACACGATATTCATCACGGGATCTTTGATAGTGTATTCCGCCAGAAGGATATCTTCGAATTCATGCTCGCTGTACGCCTTCAGAAGACGGATGGCAAGCGAGGTGTGGATATACTTGGCGTTTAATGTGGCCAGGACGATTCTCATGCCTCATAACCTTCTTTACATTTCATTTTGAAAAAACTCCAGAAACGGCTTGCCGTATTTCCGGTACTTCACTTCCCCGACACCCTTCACCCTCAGCATCTCCGCTTCGGTCTGCGGGCAAACCACACTCATCTCACGCAGGGTCGCATCATTAAAAATGATATAGGACGGGACATGCTCGCGTCCCGCCAGCTCGCGGCGGATCAGGCGCAGCTGCTCGAAGACCGTCTCATTGACGGCCGACGGCGAAAGATCCCGCGACCGGCTGCGGTCCCGCCCGCCGGAGGCTCCGCCGGTGCGTGAAGGACGGGCCACACGCTGCTGCACCTCACGCTGGCCGCGCAGTACCTCGGCAGCCAGCGGCTGCAGCCGCACCACAGGATATTGGCCTTCTGTCAGGGCCAGATATCCCTCCGAGATCAGCACATTGATGCTCTCGGTAATCTCTTTCTCCGTACGGCTCGACATCGCGCCATGAGTCGGCAGCTGCTCGAAGCCGTATTGCAGCACCTTCTGGTTGCGTGAGCCCTTGAGCACCGAAGCAACCAGCGCCACACCATAACGTTCACGCATGCGGTGGATGCAGGAGAAAATCTTCTGCGCATCCACTGTCATGTCTACCAGTTCCCGTTCATCCGTACAGGAGCTGCAGATGCCGCAGGGCTTGTCCCCGTGATCTTCACCGAAATAATTCAGCTGTGCGCTGCGCAGGCAGCGGGTGGTGTAGCAGTAATCGATCATCTGCTGCAGCTTGCGGTATTCATTCGCCTTGCGCTCCGGGTCCTGCGGATTCTGTTCAATCAGAAATTTCTGCGTCATAATGTCCTGCGCGCTGAAGAGCAGGATACACTCACTCGGCTCACCATCCCGTCCGGCACGTCCGGCTTCCTGAACATAAGCTTCCATATTCTTCGGCATATTGTAATGGATAACATAACGTACGTTGGACTTGTCGATCCCCATCCCGAAGGCATTGGTAGCGACCATCACACGGATGTCGTCATACAGGAAACCTTCCTGGCTCTCTGCCCGTTCCTGGTCATTCATTCCGGCATGATAGCGTCCGGCAGCGATTCCCGACGCCTGCAGTCTTTGATAGAGATCATCAACCTCTTTGCGGGTAGCCGCATATACAATACCCGGCTGATGGGAATGAGTAGCGGTATAATCCAGAACGAATTCGCGTTTGTTCTCCCCGCGCAGCACAGACATCGCCAGATTATCCCGGCCAAGCCCGGTCATGAAGACGCCCGGCTGGCGCAGACGCAGCAGCCGGACCATATCCTCCATGACCTCCGGGGTAGCAGTCGCGGTAAATGCGGCAAGAATCGGCCGCTGCGGCAGTTCCTCTACAAAAGGGGATACCGCGAGGTAGCTTGTACGGAAATCATGGCCCCACTGGGATACACAGTGCGCTTCATCCACAGCCACGCATGAGATGGATAACCCGGCCATCTCTAACCGGAACCAGTCCAGCTCCAGCCGCTCGGGTGCAACATAAAGCAGCTTCAGCTCGCCGCGGCGCGCAGCCCGGATGCGCTCATTCACTTCCTTGCCGCTTAAGGTGCTGTTGATATAGGCAGCAGGTATCCCCGCAGTGGTCAGTGCATCCACCTGATCCTTCATCAGCGAGATCAGAGGCGAGATGACCAGCGTCAGCCCCGGCTGCAGCAGCGCCGGAACCTGATAGCAGATCGATTTTCCGCCTCCGGTTGGCATGATGCCCAGCGTATCATGACCCTCCAGCAAGCTCTCGACAATCTTTTTCTGGCCCTCCCGGAAGTCGGGATAGCCGTAATATTTTTGCAGTTCAGCCTGCGCCTGTTCCATAGTAGGTGCTTGCATCTTCATATCTCTCAAAACTCCTTAGAACTTTCTCTCTTTAGTTTACCGGGCAAAAGACTAATGAGCAACAACCGGAGTGGTAAAACCGGAGGTTCATATTCAAATCATTACATAAAAATCACCGTTCAAAGCAACACTTGATAGATATCCGCAATTTTCCTTTCCAGAAAATTGGCCTTTGTGCTGGCTGGATCTATGGAGCCCTCTCTATCCTCATTATTGTCGGGCTGATTAGTGTTATGTAGGGACCCCTCCATAGTATTTCTTCACGGCCCATGGTATATTGAGGAATACAATATTAGAGGACGGAGAATGCAGGCATGAACACCAGACGAAATCCCAAAGAGGCAAGCAAACGGGGCGGCAAGCCCGGAGGCCCCTCCCAATCACAGCCAAAATCAGGGGCAAGAAACCATAAATCAGGCGCTAAGCCTGGCATCACTGCCAAAGCGAAGGGACAGGCTGCCGTCAAAAGCTATTCCATAACTGAGCCCGCAGAGCTGCTGCCTTTTTTGCTTAGCGTAATCACAAACAAGGGACGGAACTCCGTCAAGTCACTGCTCGCCCGCGGACAGGTCTCCGTAAACGGCAAACCAATAACCCGGCACAATTTCCAGCTGCATCCGGGTCAGACTGTAACCATAGACCAAGAGAAGCAAGTACAGGCCAAAGAGATGACCCTGCTGACCATCGTTCATGAGGACGATGATCTGATTATTATCCAGAAGGATGCAGGACTGCTGTCCATTGCCACCGGGGAAGACAATGAATTAACGGCATACCGCCAGCTGATGGAGCATGTCCGCCTCACCAATCCGCGCAACCGTATTTATGTCGTTCACCGGCTGGACCGTGATACTTCAGGCGTGATGATGTTTGCCAAGAGTGAAGCCATTCAGCAGAAGCTGCAAAATACGTGGAAGGAAACTGTAAAGGAACGTTCCTACGTGGCACTCGTGGAAGGGGCCGTCAAAAAGGCCGAAGGGACCATCAGCTCCTGGCTGAAGGAAACTTCGACCCTCAAAATGTATTCCAGTCCCCATGAAGGCGACGGGCTTCATGCCATAACTCATTACAAGCTTATTCAAGCCAACCGCCATTTCTCTCTGCTGGAGGTACAACTGGAAACCGGACGCAAAAATCAAATCCGTGTGCATATGGCTGACATCGGCCACCCTATCGCCGGTGATAAGAAATACGGCGCAGAGACTAAGGCCGTAGGCCGCCTTGGCCTTCATGCCCGCGTGCTTTCCTTCGTTCATCCGACTTCAGGAGAACTGCTGACCTTTGAAAGCGCCATTCCCAAGACGTTCCTGAAATACACAGCCCCTGCGCCAACCAACTGATTCCTGATCACACCAAGCACCTGTATTTCAGACCCGTTATCGTTATTTCGGTGGCCCCGCATGGATGCAAAAAGACACCCTCCAGGGTGTCTTTCTCTGTGCTACTCGATCTTTCCGCCTTCAACGACCAAATCATCGGTGTAGCCTTCCCCATATACTTCATTTAATGTTTCTTTATACGCCTGATGAATAAACTGCTCTTTCCCCAGCGTCTCAAGTTCGGTGTTGATCCAGTTCAGCAATTCCGTATTGCCCTTGGCAACTGCCGGTGCTATCGTATCCTGGCCGCCAAAAGCCGGGATGCTTACGGTAAAGCCGGGGTTGGATTTAGCCCACGCGATCAGTTCCGTATTATCATTGGCAATAGCTGCGCCGCGTCCGTCTTTAAGTGCCGCAAAAATCTCTGTGTACTGGTCGAATTTAAGCAGCTCGATTTCCGGATGTTCTTTTGTGAAGTAGGTTTCGGCAGTTGTACCTTTGGCTACGATCAGCTTTTGGCCCTTTTCTTTCAGCTGGTCAATGGAAGTGATTGGCGCGCTGTCAGGAGAAACGATCCCAAAGGACAACTTCATGTAAGGAGCGGCAAAATCCACTTTTTCTTTGCGTTCATCGGTTACTGTGAAGTTAGCCATAATGATATCAACCTTATTGGATTCCAGATAGGCCACACGGCTGGCTGCATCCACAAGCACAAACTCTGCCTTGGATTCATCCCCCAGCAAATCCTTGGCAAATCTTTTGGCGACATAAACGTCGAACCCCTGGTTTTTGCCTTCGGAGTCCACATAACCAAACGGCGGCTTGTCGGCGAACACACCGATCCGGATCTTGTCGTTTTTCTTAAGCTCTTCAATAGAAGCAAACTTTGAAGAAGCGGCCCCTTCCTTGTTGTTCCCCGAATTGCCGCATGCGGTCAAACCCAGCAAAAGCATTCCAGTTGCCATAACCGATACTGCAAATTTCAAACTCTTTTTCATCCCTCTTCATCCCCAATTTCTATATAGTTTGTTAATACTGAAATATATCCAGAAAGTGCTGGGCACGCTCTGTCGCCGGTTTGGTGAAAAATTGCTGCGGAGCCGCAGTTTCGCAAATTTTACCTTGGTCCATAAATATGACCCGGTCTCCAACAGACTTGGCAAAACCCATTTCATGGGTCACAATGATCATGGTCATTCCCTGCTGGGCCAGACCCAGAATGACATCCAGCACTTCCCGCACCATCTCGGGATCAAGAGAGGCCGTCACTTCATCGAACAGCATAATTTCCGGATTCATGCATAACGCTCTGACAATCGCGATTCTCTGCTTCTGCCCCCCGGACAATTGACGGGGATACGCATCCTTGCGGTCCAGCAGTCCAACCCTGCTAAGCAGCTCTTCTGCCTGCTTCAGCGCTTCCTTGCCGTCTCTCTTCTGTACCTTAAGCGGGCCGAGCAGAATGTTGTCTATAACCGTCATGTGGGGAAACAGCTCATAATTTTGAAAAACCATGCCGATATGCTGCCTTACTTCACGCCAATCTACAGCGTTCCCGGCAAGATTCTGCCCCCGGTACCGAATTTCTCCCCCCTGAATCGGCTCCAGGCCGTTTAGACATCGCAGGAAGGTACTCTTCCCGCAGCCCGACGGACCCAGAATAACTGTAACTTCCCCCTTCGCCACCTGCAGCTCTATATTATTCAGAACCTTCCGGTCTCCAAAGCTTTTCTCCAGCCCTTTTACCTCCAGCAAAATCTCTCTGGAATCTGCCATCGCCCTTCTTCCTTCCTGAATGCTAATTTTGCCATCTGCGCTCTATTCTCTTGGAAATCCTGGACAACGGAAAACATACGGCGAAATAAAGAATGAATATAAAGCCGTAGACCCAAAAGGAAGCATTCGGCGCCTTGATCACGCCAAGCTCAATAATCTGCTGTCCGATCTTCACCACCTCGATCACTCCGATCAGCACAACAAGCGAGGTAGTTTTTACCATGCGTGTGGCCAGATTGATCGAACCCGGCACCATTCTGCGGACCGCTTGCGGAATCAGAATATACCGGTACAGCTGCCCTTTGCTGAGGCCCAGCGCTTTGCCGGATTCGTCCTGATGTTTTGGCATCGATTCCAATGCCCCGCGTACGATATCTCCGATTTCGGCTGCTCCCCATAAACTAAATACCAGGATAGAGGTAGCCTCTCCGCTGATATCGATATCGAGCAGGGGAGTAAAACTAAAATGTACCACGTAGAGCCAGACCAGAATCGGGATGATTCTGAAGGCCTCCAGATAGAGCCGCAGGACAAATCTTAGCGGTTTCGAATTCAGGGTTCTCAAGAGCCCCATCACAATGCCAAGCACCATTGCAATTGCAATGGAAATGAACGAAATCTCTATCGTGACCAGCAGACCGCCCAGCAGCCGCTCAAAATTCGATCCATCAAACAGCACCTCAATCCCCGAATTCTGCATATCTTACCTTCCTTTCCAGCCATGTCAGGACCAGCGACAGTGGAAGCACAAGGACAAGATAGGACAACACCAGAAGCGATAGGGATTCCGCTGTTTTGTAATGCATGCCGATCAGATCCTTCGCCACATTCATCAGGTCCATTAAAGCAATGGCGCCGACAATCGAGGTTTCCTTCAGCAAAAATATCACGTTGGCTCCCAGAGAAGGAATGCTGATTGCAAACGCCTGCGGAAAAATCACATACCTGGCGAGCTGAAATTTGGATAGCCCGATGCTGAGCCCTGATTCCAGCTGCGTTCGGCTTACCGCTTCAATTCCGCTGCGGAACGCCTCGGTCATATAGCTGCCGCCCAAAAAGGTCAGGCCGACAATGGCACAGGTCACTTCGCTCAGGCGAAGGCCTACCTTGGGCAAGCCATAATAGAGAAAGAACAGCTGGACCAGCAGAGGGGTATTTCTCGACAGCTCGACGTAGGCATGAATCACCATCCGGAGCCCCCGTACCTTGTAATACAAAATAATGCTGAACAGCAGTCCCAGAACGGTGGAGAACAGAATCGCCCAGAATGCCAGCTTCACTGTCAGCCACATCGCGTCCCCGTAAAGCGGCAAGCTCTCCAGTATAAAATCCCAATCCAAATTCATAAGTGCACAACCTTCTGTCGTAAAATCAACCCATAATATACAACTATATAAATGTGTATAGTCGGCTATATAATCGGCCATGAGTATCAGCTGACACTCAAAGGACTGCAGCCCTTTCAATGGCTATTCTAGCTTATTGTAAATATTTAAAATTTAACCAAAAACCTCACATAATGTGGTAATCATCTTATTCTCATAATGCCTACTTGTCAACTGTGTTTTGTGAATTTTCACTCTCATTCCCCACATGGTACAATGTAGAGAAAATCAAGAAGGTGCTTTCAGTGTTCCACCCTACTGTCTTTGAGAATATTAAGGTTTCCTTAGAGAATCAGATCTATGACTATGATAATCTGGATGGAATTCTGGTAGTCACGAACCGTTCCGATCTGCTGGACCTGGCGTTGATGTCCAGGGAATTCACCCTCTCCTTCAAGCTGGCCGGCAGCAGCAAGGTAACAAGTGAACTGGTTCTCCACTCGTTGGTGAAGGATCTCAGTGATGAAATACTGGAAGTCCCGGATTCCGTTCCCGGCTGTAATCTACTGCTGCGTTTTCATTTGGAAATCGGGGATATCCCCACCCAATGCTCTGCTATCGAACAGATTCTCACCGGGATTTGGGGCCCGGAGCTTACTCCCGTGCAATCGCTAAGCTTCCCCTTCGGCAGCAATAGCGGCCTATACACCTGCTGCGTCTCTCTCGCATTCAAGAGACAAATTAATGAAGAGCAAATGGACGATCTGCCGGAGCTGCTCGAGTTTCTGCTTAGAAGCGCTGAGGAACTGGAGAAGGTCTAATATCACAGTGAGGTGAAGCCATGTTAAAGTTCCTGCCTCCCGCCAAAAGCAATCGCTGGTTCGTCTGGTACCTGATTTATACCTTGATTCTCTGGCTGCTGCTGGCTCTGCACCGGTTTCTGCTGCTCGGGGAAAACTTCGACCTTCCGGTCTTTGCCCGTTTTGCGGCGCTCGCCCTTGTAGTCTCCGGAATTCTGCACAGCTTCGGGTGGTTTGGCGCCAAGCTGGTATGGCTGATCAGCACCATTGGCATTGTTTTCGGACTGGGCACCATGTATCAATACACTTACCAGGACATGTCCGGCTGGGAGGATCTTGCGGGATTTCTGTCTTTGATCGTGTTTACAGCGGGCGGCTTCGTTCTGGGTCTTATCGTCGAAGGCAGTTATCTGCTGATCAGGAAGCTGCGGAAACCTTAGATCCACGGGGTCCACAGGCGAAACAATTGAATAATCCGAACAAATGATGAGGTGATATTGCCATGTCCACTTCCTATTTGACCAAAAAAGCGCTGGCTCAGTCGTTAAAGCACTTAATGGAGCACACCCCGCTCAATAAAATCTCGGTAAAGCATCTTGTCGACGATTGCGGGCTGAACAGGCAGACGTTCTACTATCATTTTCAGGATATTTTTGAGCTGCTGGGCTGGATTTACAAGACGGAGGCAGTAGAGAGCATTGCTGAGTACCGGAGCTACAACACATGGACGGACGGGTTCTACAGAATCTTTTGTTATATTGAGAGCAATAGAACCTTCTGCTGCAATACGCTGGATTCTCTCGGCAGATCCCACCTTGATGCTTATCTGTACGACGTGACCAACGGCCTGGTTATGGGCGTCATTCAGGAGCTGTCAAGCGGAATGGAGGTTAGTGCCGAAGACAAGCGGTTCATCGCCAACTTCTACACTCTCGCCTTTACCGGGCTTATCATTCAGTGGATGCGCGACGGGATGAAGGATCAGCCGAAGCATATGATTGAGCAGCTCAGTGTGCTGATTGAAGGGAATTTTCTGAAGGCGCTGCATAAATACGAGAAGAAGCTGTCGTTACCTTAGGGTGCGCAGCTTTTTTGGAAATATAAGAATTTATATGTTTCACACGATAACTTATCCTTCTATTTCTCGCTGAAACGGATACCGTCCTTTTGAGGACGGCAAAGCCGTTTCCACTTGGCTAATTGGATCCAGTTGGCAATCTATTGGGCAAGAATTGCAGAATCGATGTGGAATTTAAGACTTTGAAGTGAAAAATATGCAAAAATCAGGAGGCCACCATGACAGAGGACTTTTATTGCGATGAGGTATTGAACGGCAAAACCCAGGTACATAAAGTGCTGGAGACAGAAAATGTGCTAGCCTATTATCATACGAAACCTTTTTATCCCGTGCATATTGTAGCTATCCCCAAAAAGCATATCTCCTCACTTCTCACCCTTGAAGAAGAGGACACTGAATTATTTCTTGAGTTATTTGGCGTTATCAAGCAGGTCGCCGCCATGGTAACGCAAGAGCACGGAGCTTGCAGAGTTCTCACGAACTTAGGCAATTATCAGGATTCCAAGCACCTGCATTGGCATATTGCCTTTGGCAACCCGCTCAGATCACCTTCCTTCCCTGTAGAACCTTGTTAATTACTGTAAAAAAACTATACACTTTGCCTAAAGTGACCAAAATCCATACACTCTGGCGGTTTTGATTATACCTTCTGGACCGGCCTAGGGTTACATTAGGGTTAGCAACAGCAATCAGCAACCCTATGGAGGCGAGTATTCAGTGAAAAGAGAGTACGGTAACCAACAGGTTTATTTTGTCGGCGGCGGGATTGCATCCCTTGCGGGTGCGGCATACCTCGTCAGAGACTGCGATTTTCCGGGAAAGAACATCCACATTATTGAAGAGATGAAGATCCTCGGCGGCAGCAATGACGGCGCAGGCAGTGTAGAGCATGGATATGTCATTCGCGGCGGACGGATGCTCAACGATGAAGCCTATGAGAATTTATGGGAGCTTCTCAACACCATCCCTTCGATCGACCATCCGGGAAAGTCCGTCCGGGAAGAAATTACCGAATTCGACGACGCCAACCCCACCCATTCCAACGCCAGACTGGTGAACAGCAAGGGTGAAGTTGAAGACGTATTGTCGATGGGGTTCGATATGGCCGACCGGCTGGCAATGGGCAAGCTGATTATTACACCAGAGGAAAAGATGGGCAAGGCCCGGATTAACGACTGGTTCGCTCCGCACTTTTTCGAGACGAATTTCTGGTATATGTGGGCGACCACCTTCGCCTTCCAGCCTTGGCACAGCGCCATTGAGTTCAAAAGATACATGCTGCGCTTTATTCACGAATTCCCAAGAATTCAAACGCTCGAAGGTGTCACCCGCACACCTTATAATCAATACGATTCGATCATCCTTCCGCTGCACAAATATCTGGAGCCGTTCGGTGTAGACTTTACGCTGAAATGTACAGTAACTGACCTACAGTTCAAAGACGGCGACGGCATCACCGTCACGAAGATGAACGTGCTGCGTCAAGGCGTGGAAGATGTCATTGAAGTGAAAGACGGCGATCTGGTTATCGTCACTAACGGCTCCATGACCGAAGGCTCCAGCCTCGGTTCGATGAGCACCGCACCGCGTCTTAACGGCAAAGGCAGCTCGTGGAAGCTCTGGGAGAACATTGCCGCTAAAAAGCCAGGCCTCGGCAATCCATCTTCCTTCGACGATCATGTCGACGGCTCTAAGTGGGAATCGTTCACTGTTACGTTCGAAGACTCCAAATTCTTTGATCTGATGGAGAAATTCACACGCAACCGGGCCGGCACCGGCGCACTCGTCACCTTCAAGGATTCGAGCTGGTTCATGTCCGTAGTGCTGGCGTTCCAGCCGCATTTCCGCGATCAGCCTGAGCATGTTACGGTATTCTGGGGCTATGGGCTGTATCCGGACAAGGTAGGCGATTTCGTCAAGAAGAAAATGAGCGACTGTACCGGGGCAGAAATCATGGAAGAGCTGATCGGACATCTGCACTTTGAAGAGCATAAAGCTGAGATTATGGCAACCGCCAACTGTATCCCGTGCATGATGCCGTATATTACTTCCCAATTCATGCCGAGACTCGGCAGCGACAGACCGCTGGTCGTGCCAGAGGGCTCTACCAACCTCGCATTCGTCGGCCAATATTGCGAAATTCCGGACGATGTGGTGTTCACCGAGGAATATTCCGTCAGAGCGGCCAGAATCGCCGTCTACACCCTGCTCGGCATCAACCGTCCGGTTGAGCCAATCAATCAGTACCAGTATGATGTGCGGACATTGCTTTCGAGCCTTGTGACTTCATTAAGATAATAAAATCATAGATAATCAAGAAACCTCTCCCTTGATCACGCAAGGGAGAGGTTTCTTTGTGCATTGACTAACTATGGGGTTATATGGACCCTAACGAGCTCAATCAGATGCTGCAAGAACCGTCATCGCAGCCTTCGGCATCCGGTGCCTGAGACTGTGGTTTGCCGACAACCTGCAGTACCGGAGTGTTCTTCTCCTCCGCCCATACTGTCTCCAGCACCTCGGAGAATACCGGGCCGGGCTGTGCACCGGATACCGCATATTTATTGTTGAAGACGAAGAAGGGGACGCCGGTAATGTTCAGGCGTTGCCCTTCTTCAATATCTTCATTCACTTCAGCCGCGTAGGCATCGCTTTCCAGCATCGCTGCGGTTTCGGCAGCGTCCAGTCCAACCTCGCCGGCCAGCGAAACCAGAACATTGCGCTCTCCAATATTAACCGTATCGGTAAAATAAGCGCGCAGCAGCCGCTCGGTCATTGCCGCTGCCTTTCCTTGAGCAGCGGCATAATGACTCAATCGGTGGCTGTCGAAGGTACTGGTATGCACCACCGTATCGAAGTTGAACTCCAGGCCGACACCTCTGGCTTGCTCCGCCAGCTGTTCGTTCATCGCTTTGGCCTTCTCGCGGGTCATGCCATATTTGGCGGCCAGCTGATCATGAATATCCCTGCTTGCATCTGCACGGGCATTCGGATCCAGCTGAAAGCTGCGGTACACCACTTCCACCTTGTCGCGGTCAGGAAATTGGCTCAGCGCGTGTTCAAGCCGTCTTTTGCCGATATAACAGAACGGGCAGGCGTAATCGGACCATAAATCTATTCTCACATTAAATTCCTCCTAATGGGATTGTGAATACATTGATATTACCATTAACAAATAATACGTCACTTACAATTATATAGTTAAAAACCAAAAAAAACAAATGCTAAATAAAAGTAAACGAAAGTGGTATATACGCCCTACTTATGGGGGAGTAAAATTAGATCAACACGTACTTTCGGTGCTTTACATCATTACTACTATTACTAGCGGACGATAGGCGTCCCAGAAGGAGCCAGCGGCATGCATGATGTGTCTATAGTAATTCCCACGCGCAACCGGATCAGCGATCTTACGCTGTGTATTGAATCCATCGGCAGGCAGACAGAGCTGGAAGACGTCTCGATCGAGCTATTGATTGTTGATGATGGCGATATTGAGGAGAATGTCCTGGACTATTTGCGCAAGGTGCTGGCGCAGATGCCAAGTGCTGAGCTGCGTTATTACCGCAAAACCAAACCTGGCGTCTGGCTCTCCCGTTACGAAGCGCTGAACCTGATCGACGGAGACATTGTGCTCAGCTTCGATGATGACGCCGAGCTGGATGATCCGCTGTATATCCGCCGGATGCTGGACACCTATGCGGCCGATCCGGCGATTGTCGGAGTAGGCGGCATCGCCAAAGGCCTCTCCAGCAGCAAATCCGGCAAGCTGCTCGGCGTGCTTACCTGCCAAATGTCGGCTTCGCCCGGCAGACTGTCGGCCAGCACGCTGGCAGGCTCACTGCTGCTCTGGGGAGAAACGGAGGATACCTTTGAAACGGATTTCTTCCACGGCTGCAATATGTCTTTCAAACGTGAGGCGTTGAGGGATATGAAACCTTACCCCTGGATGACCAGCTATGCCGTGGCTGATGATATTTATATGTGCCATCTGGCCAGCAAATACGGCAAGCTTGTAATCAACCCGGATATGAAGATTACCCATCATGAATCCCCAAGCTCCCGCGATAAAGCGGGACGCGTCGCCCGTGCAACCGCGGTGAACCATTATTACCTGCTCAATCTGCGCAAAGCCCCGGTGAAGAACTACGCTGCCCTGCTGTGGACGCTGACTTATT
This sequence comes from Paenibacillus sp. FSL M7-1046, assembly GCF_038007405.1. NCBI lineage: Bacteria > Bacillati > Bacillota > Bacilli > Caryophanales > Paenibacillaceae > Paenibacillus > Paenibacillus sp. FSL M7-1046. The sequence goes on from NZ_JBBOXB010000001.1 coordinate 715,461, forward strand.
TGACCGGCAAATCAACTCTGAAGCGCAACTTCAATGCGGTTTCAGGCTATATCAGCGGCATCCTCTTTGTACTCAATCCCCGCAAGAATAAATACAGCGAATATATGCTGGACTAACGCTCTCCACACAAACTTCATAATGGACAACAGCAGAAACACCTGCCTGCCCTTTCGGGAAGCGGGTGTTTCTGCTGTTTCTGCGGACTGCTTCTTCCGGTCATCTTAATCCGCAAAATGTCATGAAATTAGTATCCATTGCCATTCTATCTGGGGTATGATAGTAAAGATGAGTTCAAGAAACTACTTTTATGGATGGTGGAATATGTTCAAAAACAAAAAAACGGCGATAATTCTGGTCGCTCTCGTCATCATTATCGTTGCCGTTGCCGGCATATGGATGCTTACAGGCAACAAGGATAAAGACGCTGCCAGTACTTCCGATACCCCAGGCGGTGCAAAAGTTTCGGAACAAGGCGGAACGAAATCCCTTGAGCAGACTTTTTACATTTATGATACGGTCGTTAACATTAAGGTCTTCGGCGATCATGCCGAGCAGAAAAATATGGACGACATTCAGGCCATGCTGGAACGGATGGATATAGAGTTCAGCCGCACTAAGGAAAATGGAGAAATCTACGCGGTCAACCAGGCAGCAGGTAAGGAAGCTGTTACTGTCTCAGACGAAACTCTGGACATCGTCAAGCTTTCGATTAAATATGCCGAAGAGATGGACGGGCTGTTCGATCCGACGATTGGGCCGCTAGTGGATCTGTGGAATATCGGCAACGGCGGCGAGCAGGTTCCTCCGCAAGCAGATATCGAACAAGCCAAGAGCCTGACCAATTACAAGGACATTATTGTTGATGAAGCCGCGAAGACCGTGAAGCTGGCTAAAGAAGGCATGGTGCTCGATATGGGCGGAATCGGCAAAGGTTATGCCGCTGACCGGATCGCCGATTATTTGAAGGAGCAAGGTCTGGACAGTGCGATGATCAACCTCGGCGGCAGCAGCATCATTGCCCTCGGCAACAAGCCGAATGGATCGCAGTGGAACATCGGCCTGCAGGACCCCGATAAGACCCGCGGCACACAGCTGGGCACTATCAAGATTTCTAATGAGGTCATCGATGCTTCCGGCGTTTATGAGCGTTACTTCACGCAGGATAATATTCGCTATCACCATATACTTGACCCGCGTACAGGATTCCCTTCCCAGAACGGCTTAAAGAGCATTACGATTATGAGCCCGAACGCAACGGATGCGGATGCCTTGTCCACCGGCGTATTCCTGATGGGGCTTGAGGAAGGCATGGCCTACCTTGAAGCTCTGCCGGAGGACGTGGAAGCCTTCTTCATTACCGATGACAACAAAATCTATGCCACTTCAGGCATTAGAGAGAGACTGCAGCTCACGGATCCAACGTATAGCTTTGCGGAGTAACTAAGAAGAAGAAGATAAGGGACAATCATTATCCGAAGCCTATACACTCTTGTCTTTCGGAACCATAGAACGAATAAGCGGCGGAGCTGAGGCTCCGCCGCTTATTTATTTTCGTTATGAGTACGTGTCCTCAGATCAGCGGAAGCTCGCTGAATTCTTGGTAACTGGCAAAGGTGAAGCTTGGACTATGACCGGTTCCCGGCTGTCTGCCGCGCGGATTGTACCAGCATACTTTCCAGCCTGCTGCAAGCGCGCCAACTACATCATTGTTCCAGGTATCTCCGACATACAGCGAGTTCTCTGCTGTTGTTCCGCTCACGCGGTTAACATGGGCAAATATCTCCGGGTCCGGCTTGGCCAGCCCAACGGCATCCGAGATGAAGATCATCTCTTCCGGAATCAGCTTGTCGATGCCAAGTCCACGCAGCTTGCTCATCTGGTGAGCCTTCGGGCCATTGGTGATAATCCCCACCTTGTGCCCAAGAGCGATGAACCGCCGCAGCTGCTCTTCTACACCGTCTATGAACTGAATGGAATACTGCCGGCCAATGTAGGACGCCTGAACTTGGGCTGCCTGCTCCCGGCTAAGGTCCATCCCGTATTCGGCAAAAGCCAGCTCCAGACGCTGCACCCGCGTCTCCTCCAGCTCAAGCTCGCCCCGCAAATACTTTGGCCAGAGCTGGTCACTGTGATGCCTCACTTTATAAAATAGCTCCGCATAGTCCAGACTGTCCTCATCCGGGGCCAAAACCTCGCGTACCGCTTCCCGGAAAGGCACCAAATGATCGTACAAAGTATCATCCAAATCAAAAAAAACCGCCAGTTTATTACTGTTATCCACATTAACGCCCCTTACTATTCCTGCTTGGTATTCAAAAATAGATTATAAGTGTAGAACTCATCATCCCGGACATAGCCTTTCGCAACGTATAGACGCTGCGCAGTAGTATTATCTGTCATCGTAGTCAAGGTCAGCCCTTTGCTTCCAGTGCTCAAAGCGAACTCCCGGGCACCGTCCAGCAGTAAGGAGCCCAAACCCTGTCCGCGCAGCTCCGCGGCCACATACAGATCATTCAGTATCCAGAGCCGCTGCATGCTCACCGAGGAGAAGGATGGATAGAGCTGGGCAAACCCTCCGGCCTCCTTATTAGCGCCGTTCCCCGTTACAGCCATCCAAATTGCGGACTCATCCGCCTCCAGTCTGGCTTTCAGGAAAAACCGGACGCCTTGAAGATCGGAAACCTGACCATAATACACGCGATATTCATCAAACAACAGAGCAATCTGTTCAAGGTCTTCAAGGCCAGCACGTTCCAAACGATACTCCGGCATCATCATTCCAACTTTCCGGCAACAGCCAATAATAAGATGTATACATTATTTTAAAAGTTCAGCTGCCAGGTGAACATGGAGAGAATGCATTTTAGTTTGGACAATGCTTCCTATTTCCTTACTTAGTCCCTGGAGTCATAGAAGACATGCCGGGCACTGATTATGCCTTCTTCGATGTCCAGGAGCCCGAATGAATACTGCTTCTCCCGCCGCTTATCGGTCGGTGATCCGGGATTAAACAGCAGAATGCCGTTTTCCCTGCGCATCAGCGGCTGATGAGAATGACCGAATAGAATGCAGTCCACCTCATCACCTTCAAAAGCGAGCAGTGCATTCCCGTCCGTACCTTTGCGCGAATACGGGGCATGTCCGTGGATCATCCCGATACGCACACCATCCAGCGTAATGATCTTGCGCTCCCCGAACCGCTGAATAATCTCGGCTCCATCATTATTGCCGGCAATTCCCTCGACCGGCGCGAGCTGCGACAGCATTTCATAGATCTCCAGCGCCACCCAATCGCCGAGATGCAGAATCTGGTCAACATGGCGGAATTCCGCCACAAGCGCCTGCGGCAGCGACTTCGCGTTCCGTGACATATGCGTATCCGATACAACTCCTATTTTCATCAGCTTCAGCTCCTAATCCCCATATTGCCCGCGCAAGTATCGCAAGCAGCCATAATCATTAATATTCTGCTAATTGTACGATTTGCGCGTGGGAGAAGCAAGTAAACCGGTTGTTTCCCTTAAGCGATCGAGTCCAAAATGCATGATTGCCTCTATAGTTCAGTTCCCTATTCCCGCCAGTTCCACAGCCGAACTTCCCCAATCCGGATATTGCTGATCCATGTATCCTCCCGGAGCTTCAGGAGCTCCTTTACCGGACCCGTAACAACAACTCCATACAGCTTAACGCCGTGCTCCCCGAGATAACTTATGGATTCATCCAGATTAATGAATGGGGCTACGTTGTTTGATATTTTTTTATGCTGCTGCATTAGCCGCAAGGTATCCATGAAGTTCTCCTCACGCAAAGCGCCGTCCCCGTAGGATTCAACAGGTGGAGAGACCGAACTGCTTGAAGTCACCTTGCTGAACCAGCCCGATTTCTCTTCCGAGATCTTTGTTACCTTCATGTCATCGGCATGCCACAGCGGTGTATAAGGAAATCCAAGGGGAGTGCCGGCAAAGCGTTCACGCAAGAATTGACCGGCATCTGCAGCGAACCACACAGGCAGCAGATTCAATGGCTCCAGCTTCTTCAGCAGCTCATCCGTTGTGTATAACCGGTCTAAAGACAGATAAGCCTCAGCCACGGTGCCCTCGTGAAGCTTCTCCAGCATCCGCCACTCCACCCCGTCGCTGCGCAGACTGCCTGAGTTCTTCCCTGTTTCCGGGTATTGAAAGTAATAATTCCCGCCACTCCGTTCATCCGTCCAGGAGAACTTGCCTACACCGCCCAGCCCCAGCAGAAACGGAGTGGAGTAGCTTCCCACATCCACCGTTTCCCCGCCGATTTGCTTCAGCAGCTTACCTGACATTTCCATTCTGAAAAAGAACTTCGTGTTGCTGCTCAAATGGACAATCGTATTCGGGCGGGAGACAGCTACCGCTGATGATACTACATCACTGTAAGTCTCCCCCCGGCCACCGGTACTATAGAACACTGCAGTGATAATACCGCTGATGATCCAAAATGCCAGAAATGCCGCCAGTACAGTAAACGTATTGGCTATTCGCGCCCTCCATTTGCCGCGGCGTATAATGCCCTTTTCCCTGCCGGACGCAGATTTCCTCTTTCTTTTTCCCTTTCCCTTACCCTTGCTCTTGCCGTCGGAGAGATCTACCTCCTGATGTTCAGACATGTGGTCTTCCCGTTCCATCAGCTCATCCACATAGACCTGATAGGCCTCCAGCTTCTCCAGCTCTTGCTCCAGTTCAGTCCGTTCCTCTTCCGGCAGCGTCCCCTCGCTGTACTTCCGCAGCTTCTCCTTGAACTCCTCACTCATGCCTGCTCCTCCTCCGCTCTGCCTCCCGCAGCCGCTGTCTGGCGCGGAATAACAATATTTTATATTGAGACAGCCCCACATCCATGATCTCCGCCGCTTCCTTGTAAGACATTCCGTGAAAATCGTACAACAGCAGCGCGTGGCGCTGCCCCTCCGGCAGGCTGTCTACAGACAGGGCCATCTCTTCCAGACGTTCCTGCCGCAGCAGGGTGCCTTCGGTCGTATCCGGATGGGCCAGCTCATTGAAATAACCCGCTTCTTTGGTGACACTCCGGCTCTCTTTCCGCTTGTAATCCACAAAAGCATTATAGGCAACGCGGAACAGCCACGGCTTGATGGTGTCTTCACGGCAATTCTCCAGGTACAGATAAGCCCGGTAAAAAGTCTCCTGCATTAAATCTTCGGCCACATGGTGATCATGACAGAGGGAGCGCAAATAGCGGTAAATATCCTGAACATAACTCTCATAAAGATCATCCAGCGAATTTGGCTTCATTCCCTCCCCCCTTACTCTAACCACGTATAAGATTGGAAAAAGTTACATGGTCAGGATAATAATTTTTTTTGCTTATTAAACAGGTGAAGAGCAAAAGGCCAATCAGATATTCATCCAAGATGAATCAATCACGATAACCCGGTCCATCGATGCAAAAAATACCGCGTACCATCTTTCGGTAGGCAGACGGGTGCCCTAACCAAGATAATGAAACGTAAATACAAAAAGATAGCCCGGTGTCTCCAGGACCCGGGCTTCTTTGCCAAATAAAATCAGTAAAATCCAATCGTGGACGAGCCGTCCTTCATCCATTCGCGCTTGCGTCCTTTGTCCAGCTCCCCGCGCATTCCGCGGACAAGCGCCTCCACATCGGCTCTGCCGTTCTCATGCCATTCCAGTGCCGCACTGACATACAGCTCGCCAAGCTGGGTCAGGGAGAAATCTCCGGTCAAGCGTACGGCCAGGTCAACTCCCTCATCACCGGCAAAGGTGGAGAAGCCGCGCAGCCGCAAATACTCCAGCCTTAGCTCCTCATTCGGCATTTTGATCTCATAGGCCCGGTCAAAACGTCCGGCGCGGTTCATCAGTCCGGGATCTATCTTCTCCGGATAGTTGGTCGTGCCAATCAGAAAGATACCTTCCTTGGAGGTCGCCCCGTCCAAAGTGTTCAGGAAAAAGGATCTGACCTCCTGTGGCATGGAGTCGATGTCCTCAATCACCAGCACCATCGGTGCCAGCCGGGCTGCGGCTTCAAACACCTCGCCTACCGACTCGCTGCTTGTATATTCGGTGATCTGCCAATAGATCACCGGTCCGGGCACACTTCCGGCGATGGACTTGACGAGCGTCGTCTTGCCGTTGCCCGGATGCCCGTAGAGCAGAATCCCCCGTTTATAAGGGATGTCATAGGTCACATAGAAGCTGCGGTCCGAATCGAAAAACTGGTCGAGCGAGCGGTAGATTTCCTTTTTGATCGCGACATCCAGCACCACTTCCTCCCGTCCGACAGAACGGGTGATTGGCTCATCTTCCCGGAAAATACCATTGCGCCGATCGGTGAACACTGTCACCTTATTGATATTCTGCTCCCGCTGCCGCGTGCGCACATTGCTCAGGAAAGCCTGCAGCTGCGCGTCGGAGGCGGCAAATACAAAATCCTGAAAGTTGATGCCGTTCTCCTGAAATACGGGCACGCGTGCCAGCGCCACGCCCATGGCAGGATAAGCCAGCACATTGTTGCGGATCGACAGGTGAATATTATATTCCGGCTGCTCCTTGTCATCGTCGTAGACAAAGGTACGGTCCTCCAGCCGGTCAAATATCCGCGCCACATGCTCTACTCCGGGATTGCCGGACTGCACATCATTCTCCAGCAGCTTCCAATACTCACTATTGGGGTCGTCGCTGGCGTACAGCTCATAGCGGACACCATAGCGGGCATAAAGAGCTTCAAGGATACCGTCTACTAGGCGGGCGTAGACGTCGTACCCTTTGATCATGCCACTCGTGCCTCCATCGTATTCGTAAATCACAGCCTGTTTCTTGCACTCCTGCTCCATCCTATTTGGTCCCCTTTATCGCTGCGAGCGGCTTGCACTTGGCCACAACGGCAGCCAGGCCGGCGCCCGTAACGCTTTCTATGATCTCATCTACATTCTTATAGGCTTGGGGAGATTCGTCAATGATAGATTCCAGGGAATGCTGGTTTACTACAATCTCATCTTCTTTGCCTACCTTTAACGACTGGGAAAATTCATGAACAGACACCAGCCGTTTCGTTGCCGTGCGTGAACGGATCCGCCCTGCACCGTGGCAGATGGAATAAAAGTTCTCTTCCCCGCCGGGCTGACCGACCATGATATAAGAGGCGGTGCCCATTGAGCCGGGAATCAGCGCCGGGTGGCCGGTCGCGGCATAGGGCCGCGGATTGTCCGGATGCTGAGCCGGCAAGGCACGGGTTGCCCCCTTGCGGTGCACAAATTTGGTCCCCGAAGAGGTCTCTTCCTTCCAGGCATAATTGTGCATCAGGTCATACAGGGTGCGCAGCTCACATTTCGTGCCGAACACCTCACGGAACGCTTCGCGGACACCGTAGGCGATCAGATGCCGGTTCACGACAGCGTAGTTCAAGGCGGAGTACATCAGATTAACATAACGCTGGCCTTGCGGATGTTCCAGCGGGGCAAAGATCAGGCGCGGATCGGCGCTGCCAAGTCCTAGCTGCCCCATCACCTTGGCGAAGGCCGGAGTGCAGAACTGGTTGACCATGCCGCCCCAGGCCCGTGAGCCGGAATGGATCATCACGGCAACCTGCCCGTCCTGCAGCCCCCAGGCTTCCGCCACCTCCCGCTGTTCCTCCGCAATCTCAATCGCCTGAATCTCGACGAAATGATTGCCTCCTCCAAGGGTACCCAGCTGGCGGTGTCCGCGGTGCCAGGCCATATCGGGCAGCTCATTCAGGATCTCCTCGTCAAACGCCAGCTTGCTGATCTCCACATGGGAAAGCGCGCTTGATTTCTTCGGAGTGTAGCTGTCGGGCACATATTTATTCGGCAGCCCGTGTAGCCCCTTGCGGACCACATTCTCCAGCCGGATATCGCTGTAATGGCCCCGCTGCTGCGCCTCCATCGGCAAATATTTCTCGATGGCGCGGACCAGCTTTCTCCGCAGCTTAACCTCACGCAGATCATCCTTGTGCAGATTGGTGAGATGCACGCGCATTCCGCAGCCGATGTCGCTGCCCACGATAGAGGGCGACACATATCCTCCTGCCGCATCCCATACCGCAGTTGTGCCGATGCAGGTGCCGACGCCTACATGTACATCCGGTGTGTAGCTCATATATTCAATATTCGGGATTTGCAGGTTGTTGTTCGCCATTTCCATGACCTTATAGTCCAGTGTGGCAAATAATTGCCCGCTGGCATAGACCTTCAGGTCGCCTCCCGGAAGAGCCACCCGGTGTTTATATTGCGGCTCATCGAAGCCCGCTTGTTGTGAATTACTATTCATAAGTTATTTTCAATTCCTCTCAAGTTCGTTAATAAGTTAAATTAAATTATCTTTCCGTTCGTGAAATTTTTAGTGTTTCAGGTACGCAAAAAAAGCCGCAGATCAGTTCTGATCCACGGCTCCCGAAGAGCTAATCATTGCTTCAAAATTACCTAACATAATTTAAAGCTTACCCATGTGTGCAAGAATGCGACAGGATGAGCCAAGGGCACATCATGTCTCCCGGACGAAGGCGATGAGATCAGATGGTTCATATGCGGTTGTAATGTGGCAAGGCAACAATTCCAGTACAATAGTTCCAATCATGGCCCATCGGCCTCCCTTCTCTAAATGATAAACCCAATAATATATGGGTCTGCTGCAGATTGTCAACCCTAATATTGGAAGTCCTGTCCGCCAGGCTGCAAAAAAATCCGCAGAATCTACTGAATTCTGCGGCTCGCCTGCGCAAAAAATACATCAAAAGGACTATTTCCCCTGCACGCAAAAAAAGAAGACACCCTCTCAGGCGCCCTCTTCATAGGTTATTTGTTTATTTGAATTTATGCCAATCCTGTTTGCTGTTCTCCAGCAAATGGGCAAAATCATTCTCCAGCCGCTTCTGCTCGGCTTTCCGCTGATCCTCTACCGCTTTGCGGGCTGCCTCTTTCTTGTCATTCTCCTCGGCTTTGAGCGCATCGGACTGCGCCTTCAGCTTGTCAAGCACATCACTGCTAAGGAGATCCCGGAGTGTTGCCGGAGCATCCGATGCAGCGGGACGTGGAGCAGGGGTTATTTTCTTTTTTTTGGCCATGTAGCTCATCCTTTCGGGTATTGCATGTAGTTCAAATTTGTTTTAGTTATAGGTCTTTTCGTTTATAATGTTCAGTAAGAGGTGAGCCTTATGAAATCCATAGATTTGTGTCCAAAGTTACAGAAAAGCATGGATATCATCGGCAGACGTTGGACAGGCTTAATCATCTATCAGCTCCTTCAGGGACCACAGCGCTTCAGTGTTATCGAGTCTTCTCTGCCCGTCAGCGGCAGACTCTTGTCCGAACGGCTTAAGGAACTGGAGCTGGAAGGCATTGTCCTCCGCGAAGTATTTCCCGAGACACCCGTAAGAATTCAATACTCCTTGACGGATAAAGGGCGGGCGCTGGAATCGGTCATCCGTGATCTGCAGGAATGGTCGGAATCCTGGATTGAACCGGAAGGCTGCGGGCCTGAAGGAATTCCTCCAGAGTAAGGGTTAGCCTTCTCATAGTGCACAAACAATCGTGCGCTGTTCCTTACAGCTTGCGGCCGATAATGACCAGATCACGTTGAATGCCGTCCATTTCAGCAACTCCAGGCAGCAGCCCCCATTGTTCAAAACCAAATTTCCGCAGCAGAGCCAGGCTTGGCTCGTTGTGGCCGAATACAAAACCAACTAAATTCTGAAGACCAAGGCGCGGGCATTCTTCCAGTGCCTTGGTCAGCAGGATACTCCCGGCACCGCTGCCGCGGAACTTCCCGCTTACATATACACTGACTTCTGCGGTTCCATTATAGGCGGGACGGCCATAGAACGACTGGAAGCTGAACCAGGCGGCAACCTCGCCGTCCTGCTTCAGTACCCACAGCGGACGATGATGGCTGTTATGCTCATGGAACCAGTGCAAACGGTCCTCCACCCGAACCGGCTCCAGGTCGGCAGTAACCATCCGTCCGGCTACCGTTGAATTATAAATCTCCACAATTGCCCCTAAATCCTCTAGTGTTGCATCTTCAATGCTGTAATTGTGCCAAGCCATTCTTCAGATCCTCCTAAAAGTTGTGTAAGCCCTTAGCTGCTCCGGTCTGTTCCAGGCTCCACTGCCACAAACGTTCGGCATCTTCCTGATTCAGTGCCCGCGGTGACAGCTCTTTGATCTTTCGGCGGTAATAATATTGTCCGGTCACTCCCAGCAGTTCCGGCGCCGTCGCGAGATAGATTGCCGTGTCCGCCCCCTGCTCGGGTGTCAGGAAGAAATAGGATAACAGCTTCAGCACCGAGCGGCCAAAGCCTGTCTCCCGGTTAACCCCGATACTGGTCCCCACAGCACCCGGATGTACAGCATTGACCGTAACTTCCGTGCCCTGCAGGCGCTTGGACAGCTCTCTCGTAAAAAGGATATTGGCCAGCTTGGAACGCGCGTAAGCCTTGGCCGGATTGAAACCGCGTGACAGAGTGTGATCATTCAAATACAGCTTTCCGATCTTGTAGGCCCCGGAAGCAACGACCACGATCCTGCCTTGCTCTGCCGCCTTTAGCTGATCCAGCAGCAGACGGGTCAGCAAGAAGTGTCCCAAATGGTTCACGCCGAAGTCCTGCTCGAAGCCGTCCGCCGTAAGCTCACGTCTAACGGCCACTACACCGGCATTGTTAATCAATACGTCGAGTATGGGGTGGCTCGCCTTGAATTCCGCTGCAAACCCGCGGATACTCTGAAACGAAGCCAAATCGCATAACATCAGCGTGATATGGTCAGATCCGCTCTCCCGCTTGGCTTCCGCCAGCGCCTCTTCCCCGCGCTTGCGGCTGCGGCAGGCCATCACCACCGTTGCTCCCTGGCGGGCCATTTCAATCGTCGTTGCCAATCCCATCCCGGAGTTACCTCCGGTTATAAGCACCGTCTTTCCATTCATGGCCAATCCCCTCTCTAGCAACCTGCCAATTACAACTGCCAGCCTGGCCTTTCCACAGCATATGTTTTAAGATTATGTTACATCAAATCAGGTGCACAAGAAAAGCCTTTCAGTACATATGGCTATCAAGCTCTATGAATCGCTCATCCTGATTGCTGCATTCCTGTAATTGTATCATTATTTGAATAGGATACGGCGTCAAACGAATGGAGTACAGGATACATCAGCTGGCAATCAGCATCTAGCGGCTCGGACTGTCTCGCGGACTCAGGAGACGTTATTTTGTACAAAAAGGACTCCTCACTCTTCGAACGGACACCAGCGCCGCTATCTCATTGAAAATGGGTTGTTTAGCCTGTTTTCCAGGCAAATAAGGGCTATGCAGTCCGCGTGGAGTGTTGATCACGGGATTTGAGCCAAATAAAGAACATACAGTCCGCCGAGCAGAAACAGCACCAAAACCATGCTCACGGATATACGTTTGGCGGGTTACCCATCGCATGCTCAAAGGTTCACGTTTGGCGGGTTACGCAACGCATGCTCAAAGTTTCACGTTTGGCGGGTTACGCAACGCATGCTCAAAGTTTCACGATTGGCGGGTTACCCATCGCATGCTCAAAGATACACGTTTGCGGATTAGCAACGCATGCTCACGGATATACGTTTGGCGGGTTACCCATCGCATGCTCAGAGATTCACGTTTGGCGGGTTACGCAACGTAGGCTCAAAGATACACGTTTGGCGGGTTACCCATCGCATGCTCAAAGATACATGTTTGCGGGTTACGCATCGCATGCGGAGGAAGGCGAGGTCATCCTGCTGGCTCCGGACCGCAAGGTCCCGAACGGAACGCCGATTGCTAACTGAGAAAACTTATATGGAGGTGAATTCCGGGAATCCTGTTCCCGGAGCTGAACTATGAATATTGGCCCAAATGTTATCGTACTGACTGTCCCCATGATCTCTCCCGTAATGGGTCCTACCAAGATTTATCCGGTGCTGCTGAAAGATGGGGAGGACTTGACCCTCATAGACACCGGCATGTTAGGCCAATACGATGCTCTGCTGCAAGCTATAGAGCAAGCGGGCGAACAGCTTTCCAGCATTAAACGCATCATCCTCACCCATCAGGATATTGATCATATCGGCAATCTCCCTTTGCTCGTCCAGAAGCTCCCCGGCGTTGAGCTGTTCGCCCATCCGGGCGATATTCCGGCAATCACGAACCGCCAGCCGATGCTGAAGATGAATCCGCAGCGGGTCGCGCAGATGCCGCAGGCATTTCAGGAGCAGTTCCATGCGTTTCTGGAGCAGCTGGCGCAGCTCGGCAGCTTCACGGAGCTGCATGACGGCCAGCAGCTGCCGTGGGGCGGCGGCATCGAAATTATTCATACCCCCGGCCATACGCCGGGGCATATCTGCCTTTATGTGCAGGAACAAGCGCTGCTGCTGGCAGTCGATGAGCTGCTCGTCGTAGACGGACAGCTGACCGGACCGGCAGAGTCGGCCACACCGGACATGCCGCAGGCGCTGCGCAGCCTGCACAAGCTGGAAGGACGGTTAATCCAGTCCGTCCTCTGTTACCACGGCGGACTCTACGACGGCAGTCCGCAGGAGCTTATCAACCAATTGACGGATGCGCTCTAACAGAGCATGTCCGGCTTATAGTCCAGACATAAATCAGGCCCGCAAGTAGAGTAATCTACGAGCAGGCCTGGTTTTTTATCATGATGGGATATCAAACGAGGAGCGGTACTAGGCTCATTTCCAGTTTGGCTTCAGGGCAATCAGCTTGTCGTCATTGTTTCCGGGCTCCCCCCTGCCATCCCGGTTATTCGTCATTACATATAAGGTACCATCCGGCCCCTCGGCCACATTGCGGAGCCGTCCCCATTTCTCCTGGAACAATGCTGTTGCCTTAGCCTTCCCGCCTCCGGATGACGGGGAGATCCACAGCAGCTGTTCTCCGGCCAGCCCGGCAACCAGCAGTTCGCCGCTCCATGGACCCTGTGTAATAAAAGCCATTCCCGACGGTGCCCAGGTTTGGCTGCCGCTATGCAGCAGCGGAAGCCTCAGACTCAACTCACCTTTGCCTGCGGTTTCATCGCCCTCAATAAGCGGCCAGCCGTAATTGGCGCCTGCTTCAATGATATTGATTTCGTCATGGCTGGACTGGCCATGCTCAGAGCTGTAAAGCACTCCAGTGTCCGGCTGCCAGGCCAACCCTTGCGGGTTGCGGTGGCCCCAGCTGTAGACGGGAGAATCCGGCCAAGGGTTATCCTGCGGGATGGACCCGTCAAGGGAGATTCGCAGGATTTTTCCGCCCAGACTGTCCTTATCCTGTGCCAGCTCCGGCTTATAACGTTCACCGGCAGTGACGTACAGATATCCGTCCGGTCCTACTTTAATCCTGCCGCCGTTATGATTGGTGTCTCCAGGGATGCCATCCAGCATCACCTTGTTAATCTCCGCTTTGCCGCTGCTGATCTTGAGCCGCAGTACGCGGTTCTGCACTCCGCCGTCTGTATGAAGATAGGAATGGTAGACGTAGGCATATCCGCTTTTTTCAAACGCCGGATCCAGCGCAAGTCCCAAGAGACCGCCCTCCCCCTTGCTGACAAACGGCGCAAGAAGCTCCAGCAGCGGAGCCTTTCTCAGTTTACCGTTCTCAATCACCCGCAGGCTGCCGGGCCGTTCGGTAAAAAAAATCCGCCCATCCGGAGCAAATACCATTTCCCAAGGGACATTCAGCCCCGTTGCTACTATTTGAGCTGTATAGGGGAAGGATGCTTTGGACTTTACAGAAGCTGTTGTTGCAGGATCCCCAGGCACTGGAAGTGGAGTTGGTTCTGCAGAGGGAGCGGGACTCGGTGAGACCTGCGTCTCTGCCTGCTGATCCTGATTGCCATCCGATGTATAATTTGACGGAGAAACCAAGGATGGATCTGCGCTCTCTGCAGGGTTTCCCGCGAGGTACGGCCCTGCACTCTTCAGCGGTTCCCCCGCATTACTGATTTCGGAAGAAGCTGTGCAGGCTGACAACCCTCCTGTCAGCAGGATCAACATACAGCACCCTAGAAGGCTGTGGTGGACTTTTCTTTTGCCGGACATGGCTGTCACCTCCTGAAAGAATATATGAACACTGGCTTCAAAGCTTGTTATGTTCAGTCTGCAATCAATTTGGGCAACTATTACCCGGCCTTGCGGTTCGCTAAACCCTTTGGGCAAGCAAATCTACAGAGACGTGCACCCTGCCGGCTAATGATCTATAATGAAAACATTGCTTTTTTTTATCGTGATCACGAAAGGGGAACACCTGAAATGAATGAGGCTCTACAAAGCTTGGCTGGGGGAATGGCGGGAGAAGGGCTGGACGCTCTGCTCGTCACCGATCCCAAACATGTCTACTACTTGACCGGGTTTGCCAGCAATCCGCATGAACGTTTTCTTGGCCTGCTGCTGATTCGCGGAGAGGAGCCCGTCCTGATTGTTCCGGCACTGGATGCCGAAGCAGCTCATGCGGCTTCCTCCGTCACGACGATCCTGACACACAGCGATACCGATAATCCGTATGAGCTGCTAAAGTCGCAATTTGGCGGCAAAACACCTGGAACACTCGGCATAGAGAAAGAGCATTTCTCCGTAAGCCGGTATGAGCTGCTCGCCGATTCTGTGCCTGCAGCGCAATTTAGCGATATCGGTCCCCTGCTCCGGGCGATGCGCGCCAAGAAGACACCGGAGGAAGTCAGCCGGATGAAACATGCCGCCGAGCTGGTGGAGGAGGTTCTGCGCCGCGGTCTAAATCATGTGAAAAGCGGAGTCAGCGAAATTGAGCTGGTAGCCGAGCTGGAATATCTGATGAAAAAGGTCGGCGCCTCCGGTCCTTCCTTCGACACTATGGTCCTCAGTGGTTCTAACACTGCCCTTCCGCATGGTGTGCCGGGAGACCGCATCATCCAGCCGGGTGATTTCCTGATGTTCGACCTTGGCGTATATGCCGCCGGGTATGCTTCCGACATCACACGGACCTTTGCCGTGGAGGAAGCGGACAGCAAGCTGACCGAAATCTACAACACGGTGCTGGCCGCTAACCTGGCAGGCATTGCCGCTTCCCGAGCAGGAGCTACCTTCGGCTCAGTGGACCGGGCAGCGCGTGAAGTGATCGAAAATGCGGGGTACGGGGAATATTTCATGCACCGTGTCGGCCATGGACTTGGCATGGATACCCATGAGTATCCTTCCCTTCACGGTTTAAATACGGATATTATCGAGAACGGCAACGTATTCACCGTGGAACCGGGCATCTATGTGCCGGGCGTAGGTGGTGTACGTATTGAAGATGATGTCTTTATTACAGCAGAAGGTCCCGTAACGCTGACCAGCTTCCCGAAAGAGCTGACTATCCTCCATTTGTAACAGCATTCCAATATAAGATATGTCCATCAAAAAAAGCAGTGAGCCGACCCCATAACGGGAGACTCACTGCTTTTTTTATGGTCACAATCTATGAAATGCTGCGGCTTTCCGCATCCTTCAGGGCCGGCTCTTCCTCTTCAGCAAACTTAAAGGAGCGGGCAATGTAAAGGATTGGCGTGCCTGCACCGGTCAGCAGGAATTTCACTACGTAGGTAGTCAGCAAAATTTCGATCCACACCTGCATATCGAATCTGCCGGCAAACGCAATGGTGCAAAAAATCAGTGTATCAACAAATGAGCTGATCATCGTACTGCCGTTGGAGCGGATCCAAAGCTGGCGCGAGGTGCTGTAGTATTTGCGGATCCACGAATACAGGCGCACGTCGAGGAACTGGCTGATGAAATAGGCAGCAAGGCTTCCCAGCGCCAGACGCGGCATCAGTCCAAAGATCGTTTCCAGCGAGGTCTGGAAAATGGGATCTCCCTGCGGTTTGAACACCAGCGCCATCTGCATAATCACCGTAGTCATCAGCAGGGTGAAAAAGCCGAACCATACGGCATTGCGCGCTTCCTTCCGCCCGTACCGTTCATTAAGCAAATCGCTGGTCATATACAGCGTTACATACATCGTATTGCCCAGCGTCATCACGATGTCCAGCGGCATAGCAATCGTCTTGGCCACTTGAATATTGGCGATGACCGTAGCAACTCCAACCCAGGCATACAGCCCCTTTTTACCAAAGAGACGGTAACAGAGCAGAAATAGGCCGAAGTTGACAATAACGAACAAAATTCCCCACAACAAATTAAACATTTTTCTATACTTCCTCCTAGTTTTGGTTACGCGGGATGGTTACGAACCGCGGATATTTTGTTTATTGGAACAAAACATTAATACTCTACCATATAAAAAGCTAACATTCTATGAGAATTTTAAATTTTCAGAAAAGAAGAATGTTGTCACTTATTTTCGGTAAATAAATGGTTCATTCGACAATTATTCATATTTTTCTGAAAATATGCGTTATAATTCAATTTTTTCACTATTCAACCGGAGGTTAATTCTATAGAATAGTTATCAATCATATCCCCGGAACGATAGCCTGATATATGACCAACATCAATGGAGTATATAGCTGTGTGCCCGCTTATAAGCGTTGGCATGGGATCGATGCATTCAAATAGAAAAGGAGAGAATGGATATGTCACGCTTTAAGAATTCAATCAGCCGCAAATTTACACTTTTGTTGTTTGTCGTCCTATTGCTCACATCTCTTGTGTTAAGTATCAGCTTCTACTTTATATCAATGAGTACCATCGACGGCTACGTAATGCCGCAAATTAACAAGCTTCTGACCGGGGCCGCTCAGGATGTCTACAAGAATTTGAACGCAACCCACGCCCAGCAGACCCTGAGTAAGAGTGCACAGGCCACCACGAATGTCGAATACTATTTCCAGGAAAAAAGAAAGCTGCATGATGTGGAGACCATTTTCCTCATCGAAATGAAAGATGGAAAGGCCACCGTACTGGCCGCAGATCACGGCTCAAAGCTGAAGGCTGAAGAAAGCCTTAAGGTATTGCCCGCTATGGAACAAGCCGCTAAAGGAAAAACGGGGCTTAGTGAAATCTATAGTGACAGTCACGGTATACATAAGACCGCCTATGTCAGTGTTCCTGGCAGCAAGATGGTCATCGGAGTAAGTTCTGACGTTGGTTTTGTTGAAGACAAGATAAACAGCATCGTTTGGGCAAGTATAGGAATTACACTGCTGTCGCTGATCATTGGAACCGCCGCCGCGACCTTTATGAGCCGGAAAATCACACGGCCGCTCTCTCAGCTTACCGCTTATAGCAATAAGCTCGCTGCCGGTGATTTCACGCAGAATCTGGTTATCAAGGGCAACGATGAGGTCGGCCAGTTGTCGGTGAGCTTCCAAAGTATGGGACAACGGCTTAAGGAAATGATCGGGCAGGTGCTCGATACTTCAGGCAGTGTCGTCGCCGATGCCAATGATCTGAAAGCGCGTGTTGAAGTGCTGGGCGAAATGGCCGAGCGTTCGGCGCTATCCGTTACGGAGATCGGCAAAGGCAGTACAACTATTGCCAGCAGCGCACTGGAGAACTCCAGAGCCATGGAAGAAATCAATTTCGGCATTCAGCATATCGCATCCGCAGCCGGTGAAGTCACCGAGCAGATCAGTGAAGCTGCAGCGGAAGCTATGGGCGGCAATGAGGTTGCCCAGAGTGCCGTACAGCAAATGCGTCAGGTGGAGCATGCCTCTCAGAAGTCGCTGGAGCAGTTCCGCATCATGAATGAACGTTCCCTGATGATTGGCGGGGTTGTCCAGGGCATCACCGAAATAACCAAGCAGATTCAGATGCTGTCGCTGAATGCTTCCATTGAAGCGGCACGCGCAGGCGAGCATGGCCGCGGTTTTGCTGTTGTAGCCGGAGAAGTCCGCAAGTTGTCCGAGCAGTCCAAGGAATCCAATGAGCAGATCCGTGACTTCCTGCTTAGCCTGCAGGAGGATATGAACCGTTCGGTGGAAGAAATGAATCATGTGAACTCGGAAGTAGCCTCGGGCGTAGGCAAAGCGGTGGAAGCCGGCAATGCCTTTAATCAACTGCTTATTCTTATTCAAAGCATCAATCACAGCATTCAGTCCGTATCTGCCGCCACCCAGCAGATTTCGGCCGGCACCGAAGAAGTAAGCGCCTCGGTGGAGGAAACCGCACAAATCACCGGCAAATCGCAAGCCAGTGCAGAATTGCTTGCTGAGAACTCCTCACGGCAGCATGAGGAGCTGGATGGCCACTCCCTGACCGTGGAGCATCTGCATGAACAAGCGGTGAAGCTGCAGGAAGCTGTGAAACAGTTCAAGATTTAAAGAGAACCCGCTTCTTTCGAACCATATCAAAAGGCAGTCCACAGCTTATCAAAGCTTGGACTGCCTTTTTGTTAGATTGCGCTGCAATTTAATAACGCTCTTCCCCTCCAGATCAGTGTCTCGGTGCCCACAGGATAACCGATACCCCAATCACACAAATACCTGCACCGATCCAGTCATACAGATCCGGTGTCTTCTTGTCCACCAGCCAGCCCCAAAGAACGGCAAGCACGATGAACACACCGCCATAGGCGGCGTACACCCTGCCGAAAGAAGGGAACTTCTGCAAGGTGGGGATGATGCCGTACGCAATCAGAATTAGTGCACCAACGAGGCCGTACCAGAGCGGCCGCGACTCCCGCAGCCACAGCCAGATCAAATAACCGCCGCCGATTTCAGCCAGACCGGCAACAATAAACAGCAGAACCGCCAGCACCATTCTTACCCCTCTTCTCCGGGAAGACCCATTATTCTGTAAACTGCCTCCATATCAAGGCTGGCTCTTACGGCATCTGCCAGGCGGTCGAATTCCTGCTCGCGGAGCGCTGCCGACGAGAAGGTCCTGGCCAGCGGGGCAAGACCTTTGGCCTGCCGTATTCCGTCAAGCCAGGCTCTGCGCAGGCTATCATTATGAAACAAACCATGCAGATAAGTTCCCCATATTTTGCCGTCCGGCGTACCCCAACCTTCAGGCAACGTCTCCCCATCCGGTCCCGTCAGGTGGAACAGGCTTCTGACGCCTGCACCTTCATGTTTTGTCGTGGTACCCATATGAATCTCATATCCGGCAACAGTAATTTCCTCAGCCGCTCCGGGGTCAAGGCCGCATAATTGCAGCGGATGATTACCAGCCAGCGTGCCGCTCACACGCACCGTCGTCTTATGCGGCAGAAATTCCGTGGACAGGGGCAGATAGCCCAGCCCGTCACTATCCCCCGGCTCCGCATTTTCAACAGCATGCGGATCGAGCAGCTTCCGCCCCAGCATCTGGTAACCTCCGCAAATCCCGGTAAGCTGCAGTGTTCCGTGCTCCAGCGCATCCGTTATTGCTTCAGGGAAGCCCTGCTCCCGCAAATAATTCAGGTCTGCCGCCGTATTCTTCGTGCCCGGCAGAATGATGGCATCCGGTGTGCCCAGCTCCTCTACGGAGGTCACATAACGCACGGCGGTATCCGGCTCGTCCTCCAGCGGATCGAAGTCGGTGAAGTTCGATATTCTCGGGTAGCGGATGACCGCAATATCCAGCTCCTTCGCGCTGCCGGGCTGCATACGGCCCGAAGTCCCTTCCAGTACTACGGAATCCTCCGCCTCTATCCGCAGCTGCGGCAGAAACGGCAGCACACCAAGCACCGGGATCCCGGTGCGCTGCTCCAGCCAATCCAGACCGGGCTGCAGCAAGGAGAGATCGCCGCGGAATTTATTGATAATGAAGCCTTTGACACGCGCCCGCTCATGCGGCTCCAAGAGTTCGAGTGTACCCACCAGAAAGGCGAATACGCCGCCTCTGTCAATGTCTGCGATCAGCAGCACCGGCGCATCCGCCCAGCCTGCGAGATTCATATTGACGATATCCCGCGCCTTCAGGTTGATCTCGGCCGGACTTCCCGCCCCTTCCATCAGCACGATATCATAAGCCGCCCGCAGACGATCCAGCGCGTCCAGCACCGTCCCTTTGGCTTCCGGCAGAAACTTCTCGCGGTATTCCCGCGCGCTCAGCGCCGTGTGCGGTACGCCATGGACGACGATTTGCGCGCTCATCTCGCCCGATGGCTTCAGCAGAATCGGATTCATGTCGCTGGTAGCCGTAATGCCGAATGCTTCGGCCTGCATGCCCTGGGCACGCCCGATTTCTTTTCCGTCCACGGTGACATAGGAATTCAGCGCCATATTCTGCGACTTGAAGGGCGCCGTCCGGTAGCCGTCCTGTGTCATAATCCGCCCGATGGCTGCAGTAACGAGGCTCTTGCCGACATCCGAAGCCGTTCCCTGCATCATCA
This sequence comes from Paenibacillus sp. FSL M7-1046, assembly GCF_038007405.1. NCBI lineage: Bacteria > Bacillati > Bacillota > Bacilli > Caryophanales > Paenibacillaceae > Paenibacillus > Paenibacillus sp. FSL M7-1046. Next base: position 735,705 of record NZ_JBBOXB010000001.1, read on the forward strand.
GCACGGCCGCCCGCTGTTTCTTCTCTTGTGTGTCCGCTTGGTTCTTCATGCTCTTCTCCCCGCTTTCTTCCTGCTGCCGGAGTACTGGCGAAGCAGTTGTTCTTGTTCTAGCATACGCCGGAAATGTAGCTCTCCGCAGAGCCTTCCGGCTACATCAGGTTGTGCTGCAGCAGCACCAGCAGGAGCAGCAGCGCTACCTCCAGCAGCTCGTTCAGCGCGCCGTATACATCGCCGGTGAGCCCGCCGAGCCGGCTGCTGATCCGCCGCGCCGCGAGATGGCCGCAGAGCACTGCGGCCACCGGGGCAAGGCAGGCCGCCGCCAGATGCTGCGGCCAGGTGCCGCTTGCCGCGCCGAGCGCAAGTGGCGCAGCGGCAGCGGCCAGTGAGAGCAGCGCGGCGGTGAGCAGCGCGCGCCGCTCCTGCCGGGGCTGCAGCTCTGCGAAGCTGGCTGCCAACCCCTCATTGCCGCGGGCAACAGGATAGCGGGCCATCGCCCGCACCATATACCAGCGGCTCCAGACCGGCGGCAATAACAGCAGCGGCAGCTCGTAATAGGTGCCGCCTTCAATAAATGCCGCCAGCAAGGCGGCCTTCAGCAGCAATAGCAGCACGCAGGCCAGGACGCCCATCGCTCCTACGCGGCTGTCCTTCATGATCTCCAGCATCCGCTCCCGCGAGCGGTAGCTGAGCAGTGCGTCGGCGCTGTCCATCCAGCCGTCCAGGTGCAGCCCGCCGGTCAGCCCTACCCACAGGATGAGGGTGATTACAGCGGCAGGCCATGCCGGCAGCAGCCAAGCCGCTCCAGCGGCGCATAGCGCAGCACTCCCCCCGATCGCCGCACCGACGAGCGGATAATAGACCACGCTGCGCCGCAGCAAATCACGGGAAAAGTCACCGCCGCCCTTTACCGGAAAACGCGACAGGAACTGAAAAGCGGCGGCGGCATCCTCCCGCGCACTCATAGCAGATACTCCCTGCTCTTCAGCTCAACCGGTATACCGGCAGTGACGAGAAAGACCTGCTGGCACTGCCGGGCCAGCAGCGCATTCATCCGTCCGGCGAGATCACGGTACAGCCGTCCCAGTGCATATTCCGGCACGATGCCGTCACCAACCTCGTTCGTAACCAGAACGAGCGTCCCCTGGAAAGACGCCACACTGTGCTCCAGCCTGGCGATTTCCTGCTCCATCCGCTCTTGTCTGTCCGCCTGCCCTTCCACGGCCAGCAGTACATTGGAGAGCCACAGGGTCAGGCAGTCTACAAGCACCGCCTTTCCCCCGGAGAGACGCTCCAGCAGAGCCGGCAAATCCAGCGGCTCCTCCAGCGTCTCCCACTGGCCGCCGCTTTCTTCGCGCTGCTGCCGGTGCAGGGCAATCCGCGCCTTCATCTCTTCATCGAACGCTTGCCCGGTCGCCACATAGAAAGCCTGACCGGCCAGCGACAGTGTCAGGCGTTCGGCAAAGCTGCTTTTGCCGCTGCGCGCGCCGCCTGTTACAAGGATGCTCATCGGTTCTCCGCCCCGGATACCCCTGCGCTTTCGAAGGTGGCCATTTCGCGCATAATCCGGCACACCGCCTCAATCAGATGAAGGCAGAGGGCGCCCCCTGTTCCTTCGCCAAGACGCAGCCCAAGGTCGAGCAGCGCTTCCAGCCCCAGCCGCTCCAGCATCAGCTTATGCCCCTGCTCCCCTGAGACATGCGAGGCAATCATATAATGGATGGACTCCGGTGCAAGTGCTTTGGCCGCAAGCGCTGCGGCGCCGGAGATGAAGCCGTCAAGTACAACGGGAACCCGTGCAGCGGCTGCGCCCAGAATAAGACCGGCCAGACCGGCGATTTCAAGGCCCCCTACCTTAGCCAACACGTCGATAGCATCGTCCGGATCCGGTGTATTGATCTGCAGCGCCCGTTCCACCACTGTGATTTTATGGCGCAGCCGCTCATCATCAATGCCAGTGCCCCGGCCTACAGCGATCTCTGCGGGAATGCCTTCCAGTGCACACAGCACCGCAGCGCTGGCTGTCGTATTGCCGATGCCCATTTCGCCGGTGATAAGTATCTCCGTTCCACTCTTCACCGCTTCCTCCGCCACGTTCACCCCGGCCAAAATGGCTCTCAGCGCTTCCTCCCGGCTCATCGCCGGTCCCTGCGCCATATTGCAGGTTCCACGCCGCACCTTGCGGTCAATCAGCTCCGGATGGCTCAGGTCACCGCCTATTCCGATATCCACCAGCTTCACTTCTGCCCCGCCTTGGCGGGCCAGCACATTCACCGCCGCGCCGCCGCTGAGGAAATTATGGGCCATCTGCACCGTAACCTCCTGCGGAAATGCGCTGACTCCCTCACTGCAGACACCATGGTCTGCAGCCATAACCACTACGGTGCGTTTGCCGTAGCTTGGCTGTTCCACACCGGAGATTCCCGCCAGCCGGACGGCCAATGCCTCCAGCCGGCCAAGGCTTCCCGGCGGCTTAGTCAGACTGTTCAGCCGGTCCCCGGCGCGCAGTATCGCTTGTTCATCGGCGGGGACAATCCGCCCGATCACTTCTTCCAATGCTGAAATCATAGTTACTCCTCCTGTTTCTTCTATTACAACTCTATTTGAATAACCGTAGCTCCACGGCACAAAGCCCCCTTCTCCAAAGAAGGGGGCTTTGTGCTGCCACTGCTGCTGCCGCGAACTATTTTAGTGCATACCCCTATTTCTTCCTTAAGGATTATAGGTGATATAGCAGGATCATACAATTACATTTTTACCTTCATGCGCTTGGAAAGCTGTCTATACCGCTGCTTCCGGGTGCAGAGCTTCAATACTGTCTTGCGGAGAACTTCTTCACACGTATGATCATTTGCATTTACGCTTGCATTTTCGTTTACATTCATATTCTTACTTTCATAAACCCTTCCATCCGCTCCAGCGCTTCGGTCAGCCTCTCTGTGGATGTCGCATAGGAGCAGCGGATATGCCCCTCGCCGCCGCTTCCGAACACATGTCCCGGAACTGCGGCGACTCCAGCCTCCCGCAGGAGGCGCAAAGCAAATTCTTCCGATTTCAGTCCGGTATGAGCGATCGACGGGAAGGCATAGAACGCACCTTGCGGCTGATGGCAGTGAAGTCCGATGGTTCTGAGGCCCTCCACAAACAGGGTTCTGCGCTGGCGGAAGCATGCCTTCATCCGGTCTTTGTCGGGCAGCCCGCTGCGCAGGGATTCGATGGCGGCAATCTGTCCCAGCACCGGCGCGCACATCGCGGTATACTGATGTATCTTCAGCATCGCTGCCAGCAGCTCATGGTTCCCGCAGACATAACCGACGCGCCAGCCGGTCATGGCGAATGCCTTCGAGAAGCCGCTGATCACTATCGTCCGCTCCTGCATGCCGGGGAGCGAAGCGATACTAACATGAGTGCTGTCATAGGTAAGCTCCGCATAGATTTCATCCGAAAGCACGAGCAGATTATGCTCTTTTACAACTTCTGCAATCGGCAGCCAGTCCTCATAGGACATGACTGCTCCCGTAGGATTATTCGGGAAATTCACTACCAGCAGCTTCGAGCGTGGGGTGATGGCCTTACGCAGCGCTTCCGCTGTAAGCTTGAAGCCCTGTTCTGCCGTAGCTTCCACCTCAACCAGCGCCCCTCCGTTTAAGTGGGCAATCGGCGAATAGGCAATATAACTGGGAGAAGGGATGATGATCTCATCACCCGGAGCCGTGAAAGCGCGCAGTGCCAGATCAAGGGCTTCGCTGCTGCCCACCGTAACCATGATCTCGTCCGCCGGATGATACTGCAGTCCAAAGCTGCTCCCCAGATATTGGGCGATCTCTTCTCTAAGCTCCAGCAGTCCGGCATTCGGGGTGTACATCGTTTCCCCGCGGTTCAAAGCGCGGACGCAGGCAGCTCTTACATGCTCAGGTGTAGCGAAATCCGGTTCACCTACGCCCAGTGATATAATATCGTTGTTACCGGCAGTGAGATCAAAAAAAGCCCGGATGCCCGAAGGCGCAATCTCCCGCACACGGGGAGCTATCCAATCCTCTGCCATCTTGCGGTTCTCCTTAAGCATGACCTGCTACCTCTTGCCTTTCTTCTTCCATCTTCGTCTCCGTTACCTCTTGTGTTACTTGGACTGCCTGATTCGCTCGCCGTTCCTTCAGAGAACCCGCGATAATCTCATCCAGCAGACTGCTGAAGGTGAATCCGGCCGCAAGTGCGCTTTTGGGCAGCAGGCTCGTTTCGGTCATGCCCGGCAGCGTATTGACCTCAAGTACGTAGGGAATCCCATTCTTCAGCAGCATATCCACCCGTGCATATACCGAGCATTTCAGCGCATGATAACAGGCCAGCGCTGCCGTTTGCACCCGTTCCAGGATCTCGGCAGGCAGCTGAATTACCCGTTCGTCGGCTCCGCCCTGCTCATATTTGGAGCTGTAATCGAACCAGTCCGCGCCCAGCGCATGGATGCCGATAACGGGCAGAAGAGTTCCGCCGAGGATCGGGCAGGTAATCTCCTGACCTTCGGTATACGATTCGACGAGTACCGACTGGTCTGCGGCAAAAGCTTTCTCCACCGCGCTCCGCAGCTCCTGCGAGCTATTCACTTTGGTCATCCCGATGCTGGAACCGCCTGAGTTCGGCTTCACCATCACCGGGTAACCGAGCCGTTCCACGGCTTCCGGCGCAACATCCTCCGTCCGGTCCCAGCACAGCCAGTCAGGCGTAGGAACACCTTTGCTGCGGAGAATTGTTTTGGACAGATGTTTATCCATGCACAGGCTGCTGGACAGCACGCCACTCCCGGAATATGGGATGCCAAGCGTCTCCAGCGTCCCCTGAACCGTTCCATCCTCACCATAGGTTCCATGAAGGGCCAGCAGCGCGAAATCCAGACCTTTTACCTGTCCGATCAGCTGTTCACGCTCTGTAATAACCACCGGGACAACCTCATATTTGCTCCGGTCCAGGTGCTTCAGCATTTCTCTGCCGGTATTCAGCGACACTTCATATTCAGAGGAAACCCCGCCCATTATTACGCCTACTTTTATCATCCCCATAACCCCTTTTCATCCCAGTAGTTGCCGCGCTGCCCTGCCGATAATCTCAATTCCCCTACGGATATCCCCGTCAGCCACCCTGGAGAAGCCCAGGCGCAGCGTATTTTGTCCTGTTCCATTCGTGAAGAAGATATCCCCCGCTGTAAAAATAACCCCCCGCTCACGGCAGGCATCCAACAGCTCTCTTGTACTAAAGCCTTCGGGAAATGTTACAAAAAGATGCAGTCCGCCGTCTCCGCTTAGCCCAACATACGGCAAATACTCCTTGCAGCATTCCAGCGTCAGCTCGTATTTCCGTTTATATTCCGTTCGCGCTCGTTTGAGGTATTTTTCCAGATGGCCGCCGAGCAGATATTGATACAGAATGGATTGATCCAGCGTTGAAGTATGAATACTGCGGGCTCTTTTGACACTTTCCAGATAGTAGATCAGCTCCTGATCAGCCAGCACCCAGCCTACACGCAGTCCGGGAAACAACACCTTGGAGAAGCTTCCAAGATAGACGACGCTGTTCCCGCCGCCCGCGGCCGCGATTAACGGGGCTACATGTGAGCCCGAATAGCGCAGCTCTTCGTTGAAGCCGTCCTCGATGACCGGCACCTTGTACTCCGCCATCAGCTTCATCAGCCCTTGTCTTTTTTCGGGGGACATGACGATGCCGGTGGGATTGTGATAGGAAGGCACAAAATACGCGCAGTCATACTCCCGCTCCTCCAGCGCCCGTTTCAGTTCACCGAGGTAGATGCCGTCCCGCTCCATGGTTACTCCAGTGATATCAAATCCATTCAGCCGCATATTTTTGATCGCCGTATGATGGGTCGGATTCTCGCAGAGCACATGCCCGTGCTTCTGGCCAAGTGCGGACAGCACCAAATCGAAGCCTTCCGTAAAACCATTCGTAATCAGCATATCCTTGCCGCGCATATCCACGCCCTTATGCTCCATATATTGCCGCAAATAGTCTATTAAAGGCTTATACCCCTTGGCATAGCCATAGTTCAGCAGAACGTTGCCCTCTACGGACATGCGGTCCAGAAAGGCCCGCTTTACATTATCCAGATCAAACAGGCTCTCATCGGGCGCAATACTGGTAAAAGAAATCGTGCCCTTCTCCGCGCGGATTCCGCGCTTCATTATATCCAGTTCCTCCGCCAGCAGCGCGCGGCTGTTCATCCGCTCTTTCCAGTCCACGGTCCAGGAGGGGGCCGCTGCACTCTCAGTAGAGGCAGCAAGCGAAACATAACTTCCTTGACCCTGCACCGTATACGCAAAGCCGTCATCCGTAAGCCCCGCATAGGCGGAAATAATCGAATTGCGGCTGACTTTCAGCAGTGTGCTTAGCTCGCGTGTCGACGGAAGCTTCTGGCCGCCTTGGAGGGCGCCTTTTAGAATGAGATGCTTCAAATAATCCTTCACCTGAATATATACCGGACGTCCGGCAATGAGCTTGAAATCCTTAAACATGCTTCAATCGCCCCCATAGCTATCATGGCACAGTCGCCAGCGTAAAAAAAGAACCACAACCCCGGGATTTTCTTCCGGTGTGGTTCTATGACGGGATAACCCATGCGTCCCGCGGTGATATAGCTTTTTAATTACATAATGTGGGTACTTTTCTGGGCACCGAGTCTCTGCAGACCCACAGCTTCCCAGCTGTATACACGGCACACGGACTAATCAACGCCTGCATTATGGGATTCCTTCTAGTGCTTACACTTGTCTTAGGCTGAACGGTCTATTGAAAAAGGATTACCACTGCCACTTGCCTCCGCTCCGTACCAGTGTAAGTACTGCCGCCGTTCCAGGCGGCGGAGCGGCGGCAGTACGGAAAGTCACGTCCTCCAAAGCCCGTGCCAGCAGCTGGCGGATTACACCGCCGTGGGTCACCAGCAGCACACGCAAATGCAGCGGCTCTTCACTAGGGTGGTGGTCCGGAGCGGCAGTTTGGACGGCACTGTCTTCAGGGAGCAGGCTTAATTCAGCCTCATCCCCGCTTGCTTCGGCTGCCTGCCTTAGTTCCTTTAAAAACGAGTTCAGCCGCGCTTCGAACGCCTGCCAGGATTCCCCGTCAGGCGGCGTGACTTCGGCAGGATCATCAATCCAGCTTCGATAATCGAGATTATTCTGCAGCTGCTCATAAGTACAGCCCTCCCACGCGCCGAAGCTCATCTCACGCAAACGGGAATCATAAAGGGCCGACGCCTCAAGACCTGGTGCGATGCAAGCCAATGTCTCCCGGCATCTGCGCAAATCGCTGCAATATACCCGCCAGAAATCTCCGCGCAGTTCAGGCTGCTCCCTGAGCGCAGTCAACTCCTCCTGTGCTCCGGGCAGCAGAGGAAGATCTGTACTCCCCAGATAACGGCATTCCTTATTCCACTGTGTATGGCCATGGCGGAGAAGAACTAACTGGAGCTTGAGTACTTTGGGCAGTACTTTGGGCAGTACTTGATCCAGTTTTGGAGCCAGCACCAGTGCTTTCTCATCCCTCGGCCTTGGCTCTTTCCTTATCTCCTGCTCTAGCACTTGTTTTAGTTTTGACTCTTTTCCGTGCTTTTGCCTTTGCTGTTGTTCTTGCTTTTGCTCTTGCTCTTGCCTTTGTTCTTGCCCTTGCCTTTGTTCTTGCTCTTGCCTTTGTTCTTGCTCTTGCCTTTGTTCTTGCTCTTGCCTTTGTTCGCGCACATGCTCATGCTCATGCTCTTGTCCATGTCTTTGTCCATGTGTTAGATCTGTCATGCTCGCCGCTTAGCCTCCGATCCAAATCCATGCCAATGCTGCGCAGAAGCAGACGAATATTGCCGAAGAGAGCAGCATCAGCCGGGAGGTCACAATAATATCCTCCGGTTCCATAGCACGCAGCGGGTCCCCCATGTAAGCCCGGAACGAAGTGATGCCGTGATAGACATTTTCGCCTCCCAGCCGAATGCCCAGTGCTCCGGCAACTGCCGACTCCGGGTAGCCGCTGTTCGGACTGGGATGAAGGCGGGCATCGCGCAGTACGGTGCGCCAGCAGCCCCGCCAATCCAGCCGCAGCAGCCAGGCGCATAAGGTTAACAACAGCGCAGTGATTCGCGCCGGTATGTAATTGACCACATCATCGAGCCGGGCGGATGCCCAGCCGAGGTCGCGGTATTTGTCGTTCTTGTAGCCGACCATGGAATCCAGCGTGTTCACTGCACGGTAAGCCATAGCCAGCGGTGCACCGCCCAGCAGGGCGAAGAACAGAGGGGAAATAATCGCATCGACGATATTCTCCGCTACGGTTTCCACAGTGCCGCGGACAATCTCCGGGCTGTCCAGCCCAGCCGTATCGCGGCCGACGATCATCCCCAGCGCCCTGCGCGCTGCGGGATGATCACCCTTGCGCAGCTCGACGTATACGGCAAGCCCTGCCTCCTTCAATCCTTTGGCGGCAACCGTTGTGGAGAGCAGCCAAGCCCCGGCTGCCCAGCCGAGCCAAGGAGATACCCAGGATAGGAGTCCGACAAGGAGTGCTGTCAGCCCCCAGGCTCCGCCCGCCACCAGCAGCGGCAGCAGGACCCCGGCCCGCTTCAGACTCCGCGGCTGCGAGACAAAGCGGCGGATCAGCCGCTCGATCGCAGAAATCGCCTTCCCCATATACACTACGGGATGGGGAAAACTCCTTGGATCGCCTACGATCAGGTCCAGCACATAGGCTGCCAGCAATATTAAGGCAAGACTCACGGGCGCTCACCCCGCCGGGTTATCAGGAATTGGCTGCTCATTGCCCGCCCTTCCTAGCCTGCTCCTGTAGAGCAGATGGCACAGCTTGGGTCAGTCGAGCGGATGACACAGTTTGAGCCAGTGGAGCAGGTGGCACAGCTTGAGCCATGGAGGCGCTTTGGATGGCTTGCGCCTTGGAATCGTGCTGCACAACTTGATCTGTTTGAGCCGATATTACTGGTTCAGCCAATTGTTCCACCTTGGCTGGCTGCGCAGATTGCGCCGGCTGCACGGATTTCACCGACTGCAAGCTGCCTGTAACAGCGGCATACACTAGCCGGCCAATGGCGCCGCCAAGATCAGTCGCTGTTCCTGCGTAGACATGCTCCGCACCGTAGCGCACGCTTTGGCTCACGGCAAGCACAATCGCATCCGTGGTTGTGCCGGTTGCAATCAGGCCGTTCTCGGGATCGGTGACGCCGAGATCGGCCAGGGCGGCAGCTTTGGCTTCGGCTGCCGTCATTACAGCATTGACCATCGCCGCCGGAGTCAGCCGCCCGTCAATGCCGACCATAATATTGATCGTGCCGGGGCGGTAAGCCGCCAGCATGGGACGCTCCACCCCGGCACGCGCGGCATTGCCCGAAGCGGCCGTCACACAGCAAAAGATGCCTGCCGAGCCGGTATCTTCTTCTATCACAGCTGCGTGCTCCAGCGGCACAGCAGTCATAAGGCCCGCACAGCCTTCTTGCGGGTAGCCCCATTCGTGCAATTTAAGCTCCATATCCCGCACAGGATCGCTGCACTCGTAATCACGGCTGACAAATTGGTTGACGGCCCGCTGTAGACGCCCCATTCCCCCGCCGTACACCGCACTCGAAATCCCATCCGCCTCAGCCGGGAACTCCAGCAGCAGATGTCCTTCCTTCCATTCCAGCACAAGCCCCGGCCATACCCTGCTCAGGTACACAGTTTCCCCGCCGGTAAGATTAAAAGGGATTTTCACTTCATCCATCTTCTATCCGTCTCCCCTCACAGTTCTTTTCCAAACTCTATGTACAGCATCAGCCTTGTTTGCAGTTTCAACCTCGTTTACACTTCAGCTCCTTGTTCACAGCTTACTGCGGCTCCGTAACTCCTACTGTAATTGTACTCAAAAAGCGGGCAAGAAGAAGCGTGCCATCCAACCGATCTCCCTAAACATTGCCACACAAGGAGTGAATAACATAAAACTCTCATCGACGTTGGATTCTTGCTAAGTATTGAAGGACAGCCAGATCACTATGACTATGACTTTTATAAAAATAACCTTGCCTCTCAAACAAACCTTTTCTCCTCTAACCTGCCTCTTCTCAGCTAACCTACTTCTTCTCAACTAACATACTACTTCTCCTTTTACCTGCTTCTTCTTAGCTAACCTGCCTCTTCTCAGCTAACTTACTTCTTCCCCTCTAACCTACCTCTTCTCAGCTAACCTACTTCTTCTCTTCTAACCTACTTCTTCTCTTCTAACCTGCCTCTTCTCAGCTAACCTACTTCTTCCCCTCTAACCTGCTTCTTCTCATCCTCAGCTATAGGGATAACTGCATTCTGTACAACTAAAAGCACTCATTTCAGGAGGAAATTTGATTTAGTTGCACTCCGTACATCTAAAAAGCCCGGTTTCAGCAGAAATGTCCATTTCAGCTACTCTTAATTGCACAAAATACAAGTAACTCTCAAACTACCCTGCAGCCGCACCTGATAGTTGCAGAAAATACATCTATTCCTTAATCTCATCACACTCATATTAGCTTCTACAACCAGTAGATCCGCAAGCACATTGCAAATAGTTGCAGCTCGGATCGCTATGACTGCCCCCTCTGCTATTCTCTGTAGATTGTTAATGTTCGCAGCTTATGCCTCCTGCATATATCTGTCTAAGATGCAGCTCAGCCAATCATAAAAATTCCCCCTGCATAATCTCCGCCATCTGCCGGAGCAGCCGGGAATTGTCCTCGCGCCCCCGGACCGCGACGCGGATATGGCCGGGCCCCAGGCCGGCATACATGGCGCAGCTGCGCACCAGGATGCCACTGCGGCCCAGCCTGGCCTGCATTTCCTGCGCGGTCCATGGCGCAGGCAAGCCGGCGAGCAGGAAGTTGGCCTCGCCCGGCGGCACAGCGCAGCCGAGGTGCAGCAGACCCTGCCGCAGCACCTCCCGCTCCCCCGCGATTAACTCGCGGGTGCGTGCTTCATAGGCTTGCCCGCTACGCAGGCAAGCTTCCCCGGCCAGCAGCGCCAGGCCGTTCACGCTCCACGTCACCTGCTTGGCGGTCATTGCCGCCGCAAGCTCGGGATGCGCGACCGTGAATCCCAGGCGCAGCCCCGGGATGGCATAGAACTTCGTCATCGAGCGGATCAGCACCGACTGACGGTACTCCGCCAGCTCCGGCAGCAAAGATTGCCGCCGCTCCCCGGGAATGAAGTCGATGAACGCTTCATCGACCGCAAGAATGGCCCCGCAGCGCTCCGCCTTGCGTGCCAGCAGCCGGAGGTCGTCCAGCGAATACTGGACGCCGTTCGGATTGTTCGGCTGGCCGAGGAACAGCAGATCGACCTGCTCCAGCAGTCCGGCGATGCTCTGCACACCGGCCCGGTAATCCTGCTCCTTCGTTCCCTGAACGGACAAGACCTCCGCACCGAATTGCTCGGCAAGCTGGCGGTACTCGGAGAAGCAAGGCTCAATGATCCCTACCTTGCGCGGTGCTGCAGCCAGCAGTAGCAGCGCCATTGACTCTGCTGCCCCGTTGCCCACCGTAATCCAGCTGCTGTCCACTCCAAGACTCTCCGCCAGCAGCGACTTTAATCTGCGGTGTCCGGGATCGGGATAAGCCGTGACGGCTTGCCTGGAATCACGCAGCAGTTCAAGCACGCCGGGCGGCGGGCCCAGCGGGTTAATATTGGCGCTGAAATCAAGAAACAGGCCGTCCCCTACCCCATAGAGTTCCGCTGCTGTCAGCAAATCACCGCCGTGGCCATATTTTTCAAGCATAGTTCTGCACTCCCTCTGATCTTCCTCGCGGGTATGTTCTTCATTGACCCAATTATTGCCCCTTTGCCAAGAGTACGTCAATGCCCCGGCATCAGTGAATGCGCAGTTGGGCACTTCAGCACACACGGCTGCTTATATGAAGAATGTTTTCTATTTTGTGAAATGCAAGCTTTTAGTTTAGAATAAATGCAGTAGTTAATCATGCCTAAGCGGAGGAATACACTATGCTTTTTATCGATAACACAGGAATCACAGACGCATCGATTAATCTGGCGATTGAAGAGTTTGCGCTTAAAAACCTGCCGATGGACGAAAGCTATCTGCTCTTTTATATCAACAGTCCGTCCATCATCATCGGCAAACACCAGAATACGATTGAAGAGATCAACCAGGAGTATGTAAAAGACAACAACATCCAGGTCGTGCGGCGGTTGTCCGGCGGCGGGGCTGTCTATCATGACCTCGGCAATCTCAACTTCAGCTTCATTACCAAAGACGACGGGCAGTCGTTTCATAACTTTCTCAAATTCACCCAGCCGGTCATCGACTATCTGCAGTCCATGGGTGTAAATGCCGAGCTTAGCGGGCGCAATGACCTTCAGGTCGGCGAGCAAAAAATCTCCGGAAATGCCCAATTCTCCACACGCGGACGGATGTTCAGCCATGGAACCTTGATGTTCAACCTCAATTTGGATGATGTGCAGGCTTCGCTCAATGTCAATCCGGAGAAATTCAAATCCAAGAGCACCAAATCCGTGCGCAGCCGTGTAGCCAACATTAAGGAGCTGCTCGGCACTGAAATGACGATTGAGGAATTCCGCGAAGGCCTGCTGCGTTCCATCTTTGGCATGGAGCCTTCCGAGGTTCCACAGTACAAGCTGACCATGGACGACTGGGTACGGATCAATGAAATTTCCAAGGAGCATTACCAGAACTGGGATTGGAACTATGGCTTGTCGCCGAAGAGCAATGTGAAGCATACCCGCAAATTCCCGGCAGGACTTGTCGATATCCGCATGGATATTGAAGACTCCATTATTCAAGAGATCAAAATTTATGGTGACTTCTTCGGCGTCGGCGATGTGGCAGACGTAGAGAACGCGCTGCGCGGCAAACGTTATGAGCAAGCTGAGGTCAGAGACGCTCTGTCCGGGCTCGATCTGAAGCATTATTTCGGCCGCATTGAGCCGGAGGACTTTATCGGGCTTATTTTCCTGGAAGAATAGCTTTTCGCAAGTGGAAACGGCTTTGCCGTCCTTTTTAAGGACGGTACCGTTTCAGCGAGAAATAGAAGGATAAGTTATCGTGTGAAACATATAAATTCTTATATTTGAACAAGAACCAGCCAAGCTCCATTAACCGGAGTCTGGCTGGTTTTTTAATGAAACAGCGGTTTCCAGCGCCGTTCCTTCCTCTCTTCACATTCAGCTATGCTTTGGAAAGCTTGCGCTTCTGGTACAGCAAAAGTCCTGTTACAAAATATATTACGGTGAGCAGCGCAATCATTATGAAATCAAACCATACCTCATGTAAGCCTGCTCCATCGTTCAAAATGTGATTAAAAGCATTGGCGGTATGCGTAAGCGGCAATAAATCTGTGATCCCAAAGGAATGCCCGTGAATTGTAAATATACTCATCTTCGGCAGGGGGAACATGCTCCCTGAAAAAAACATTAGAATAAAGAAAGGAAAACAGCCGACAGTTAAAACATCAAAAACAGTATTCAGGAAGCTTGCTACCACTAAGCTTATAGCAACCATGGAGAAGCTCGACAGGATCCCAACGACAAGGATGGCGCCAAATCCTCCTGCCGGTCTGTAGCCTAACCCAAGCGCCGTCCAGTAGGACAGAACAATGGCCCCTGCTGCTACGATGGCTTGCGTAATACATATACCGGCAAGGAAATTGAAGGCTCCAAGACGGCTGAGCTTCAACCTTATAAGTGTCTTCTTATCATTTTCCTTTACAATGGAAGCTGTGGCTGTAAACAGGATCATTAAAACAGCCAAAGAGATTAAACCCGGAACATAACCTTCAAATTCGTTCAACGGCTGTTTTTTCTCCAGAAAAGTTTCATTTATACTTGCGGGCAATATTATTTTCGCTGCATCCATCCCCTGTTTGCTTACAGCATCTGCCACCCATACCGCCGCAACCGGATATCGCATATTCCCCATACTTCCATAAAAGTTTATTTGAGCAGGGTCTGCATTGTTCCCGGCAGCCTTGCCGGCTGATTTGTCAGAATAATCTTCAGGGATCACGATTCCTATATCTACGGCCTTTTCCTTAATCTTTGCCCTTAATGGCTCCTCGCCACCGAAACCGGTTACATTAAATAGTTGCGAGTTGCCCTGCCCCTTCATATTCTCCAGATTGCTGATTAATTCGATGGACGCGTGGCCTGAATCCAAATTCAGAACGCCTAAATGATAGGTGGTAGGCCCTCCCCCGTAAAAAAGGTTCATCAGTACTAAAAAGAACGGAGAGAACATCAAAACCATCGCGAGAACTTTCCAATCCCTTATGTTTTCCTTAAAGGATTTGGTAACCGAAGCCGCCAGTCTCATTCCCGCAGCCCCCTTCCAGTCAGAGCAATAAATGCATCCTCAAGCGTCCGCTTCCGGATCGTCATATCCTCTATATGTATGTTAAAAGCTTGCAATCTCTGGTTCACCTTCGGAATAAGCTCAAGAACTCCACCCGCCCCCAGCAAAAATAATCCATCCGAATAGGTTCGCTCTGTACATTCATCCGGCATTGACTTCAGGACTTGATGGGCCAAATCTGCGCTTACCCCATTTACCCGTATCTGCAGAAGTTCTCCCTCCCCGGATTTTGCCTTGAGCTTCTCAGGAGTGTCTATCAAAAGCACCTTCCCATGGTCCATGATGGCCACCCTGTCTGAAAGTCTATCGGCTTCATCCATGTCATGTGTAGTGAGGATCACCGTTTTTTCTTGTGCCAGCTGTCTGATGAAGTCACGTACGAGTATTCTGCTCTGGGGATCAAGCCCTGCCTGAGGTTCATCCAAAATAATCAGCTTCGGGTCATGGACAAGTGCCAGCGCGATATTGAGTCTTCTTTGCATTCCGCCTGACAGCGTCTTGGCAAGCTTATTTCTTTTCTCCCAAAGTCCAAGCGATTGCAGCAGGCTTTCTGCCTTATTACCGGCTGCTCTGGAACTTAGCCCGTAGGCCATACCGGCAAATTTCAATTGTTCAAGGCAGGTAAGCAGCTCCCAGATGACAATTTCCTGCGGACACAGCCCTATCATCCCTTTTACACGCTCATAGCCGGAGGACATGGAGATTCCATTTACAGTAATACGGCCTGAATCCACTTTGAGAAGACCGCACAGCATTCTTATGGTAGTCGTCTTACCGGCACCATTGGGTCCAAGCAACCCGAATACCTCTCCCTTGCGAACCGAAAAGCTTACATTGTCTACTGCGGGCAGTTCACCATATGTTTTGCTTAATCCTTCTACAGAAAGAAAGTTCTCATGCTCCATACATTGGATTACTCCTTTCGTTTATTTCAGCCAGACCTGTTCAAACCGTTCAACCAGAAGCTCAATATCCTCCTCAGGATGAATCATCGCATAAGAAACAACCCCATCGAGTGCCCCCATCAAGGAGATCCCATAGGCTTCAGGGTCCCTCAGATCAGCCTCTCCGGATTCCATTGCTTTTTGAAACATCCCTATAAGGAACGCGGTACTTTGATTTACATATTCTCTGTAATACTCCATAAGGGCCGGAGCTTGCAAAGCCTTTGACATCGATAAGAAAAAAAAGCTCAATTCTCTTGGCCTGCTTGCCCAATAGTTCAGATATTCTTTAATATATTGTCTTAATCCATCCATAACACTGCTATTCGAGTAAGCCTTTTCTGCCATTTCCATGATTGGCTCCGAAAGCTTCTGATTCGCCTCCATCAGGAGGACTTCCTTATTGGGAAAATGATGATAAAAGCCGCCTTTGCTGACACCGGCCCGCTTGGCTATAGCATCTACAGATGCGCCATCATAGCCCTTTTCAAGAAACTCTTCTACGGCTGCCATGAGCAGAGACTCCACTCTATGTTCCTTTAACTGTTTTTTTGTCATATTCCGTTCTCCATTCCGACCGTCGGTATGTTCAATATAACAAGGACTATTGGTGATATCTGTGAATTAATTAACACCTTGCTCAAGAAGGACGAGAAAAAAGGCTCCCCGCTGCTTGCAGCGGAAAGCCTTCAGTGCCCCAGGAGGGGCTTCGCCCGTCTCAAGGGGTGAGTACAAATGCATAAATGACCAGTATAAGCGTAAACACAATACAGAGATTCTCTACTGCATTGCCCTTCTTCGTGCCGGTGCTCATCAGCTTAAGCCGAAGCTTGAAGGGGATCGGAGGCAGCGGGGTAATTCCGCGCTGAGTCAACGAATCCGCCAGCAGATGCAGCGCATAGGACAGGCCGCCGGCAATCCACAGGCTGCCGCCGTCATTCATTTCCAGGGAAGCAAAATAGAGCAGCGCTCCCCACCCGGCCACGGCGTAGAGTGTATGTGTCAGCCCGCGGTGCGGGACCACGGAGGACACGACCAGCACGCAGGCGGCAATGTAGTTCCACGGGTCGTAATCGTCCGCGAACGCGAACAGTGCCAGCGCAATCAGCAGCATGACGAGATGCCGGAGCCTCCTGCCCGGCAGGAAGGACACGCTGCCCACCAGCAGCGCCAGGGCGATATTCCAGGGCGGAGCTGCAACCTCAGCAAAATAGAGATACACCGCTGCTCCGATCAGAGCCACCTGCAGGATGCGCAGCAGGAATTCGGGAATCGCCTTGCGCACCAGCAATGAATTCGGCTCATCAATATCGGGGAGAAGTGCGCTGACCGCCGCCACGGCGATCGCCGGAATCGTGATTTCATAGCCGAGCAGATTCATAACAGAGAGGGTAACCCCGGTGCTGATTACTAAATGGGATTTGCCCATCATAGAGAACCGCTCCTTTCTAAGTTGTCGAAATAAGAACAAGTGTGCGGTTATCGAAGTATACCAAGGTCTGGATTTTTTGTCCAGCCTGGCCTGAATGATTGAGCTTCACTCCTTATACCAGCTGGCCTTTTGCGCAGTTTCGGCTTGTCCTTCCCCCTGTTTTAGGATACAATTTGGACAACTTGATACAGCAACTGAACTCTATCTAACCCTTCTTATAATCCAGGAAAGGATGACCACTGTGACCCGCTCCCGAATCGCCGATCTCAGTCTGCTGCTGGTAGCGATGATGTGGGGCTCAACGTTTCTGATTGTACAGCATGCCGTCAGAGTGCTGCCGCCTCTCGCTTTTAACAGTATCCGGTTTACGGGTGCCGCTCTGCTGCTGGCGCTGATTACCGCTGTTTTTTACCGCCATGAATGGAAAAAGCTAAGCTGGCGCATGGTGGGCCACTCCCTGCTGCTCGGCCTTTTTTTGTTTATGGGCTATGGCTTTCAGACGATGGGCCTGCTGTACACGACCACTTCCAACACCGGATTCATTACCGGTCTGTCGGTGGTGCTTGTCCCCTTCCTGTCCTTGGCGCTGCTGAAACACGCTATATCCCGTTATACCTGGTTTAGTGCAATCCTGGCGGTGGCGGGACTTTATCTGCTGACCTTTACCGGCTCGGCATTCTCCCTGAATAAAGGCGACGGCCTGATTCTGCTCTGTGCTGTCGCCTTTGCGCTGCAGGTTGCCTATACTGGCGTGTATGCTCCGCGTTATCCGGCGCTGCCGCTGGCGACGCTGCAGCTCGCTTTTGTCGGACTGTTCAGCATTGTGGCTTCGCTCCTTGTGGACGGAACCGCACCGCTGGCTCACAGCGGAGCGCTGATCCTGAAACCGGATGTGCTGTGGGCGCTGCTGATATCCATTGGCCCGACGAGCGCGTTTGCCTTCTGGATTCAGACCGCCTGCCAAAAGTACACCACCCCGTCACGGGTAGCCATCATTTACGCTACGGAGCCGGTATTCGCCGTCTTGACCGGCCTTGCCTTCGGCGGTGAGACACTAGGCATCTCCGCTGGTTTCGGCTGCCTCTGCATCCTTGCGGCCATGCTAATGGCGGAGCTCAGCCCTGAACCGGCCAGGAACGGAGTTCTGCAGCAGGATAGAAACTGAGCCTGAAGCAGGACTGAACAGCAGTACAAACCACCGCCACAAGCCGGAAATACAAATACAAATAGATAAAACTAAGGAGAGAACCACACACATGTACAAATTGATTGCTATCGATATTGACGACACCCTGATCAATGATGAGAAAGAAGTAACTCCCGCAACACAGACCGCACTGGAACAGGCCGTTGCCGCAGGCGTTGTCGTAACTTTGGCTACCGGTCGAGCTTATGCTTCAGCACAAGCCATCGCCCGTCAAACGGGACTGAATGTGCCAATCATCACCTATCAAGGCGCATTGGTGAAGAACCTGATGGATGAAAAAGTACTGTACGAACGTTATGTCCCGCAGGATGCCGTACGCAAGCTGTTCACCTACTGTGTGGAGCATGACCTGCACCTGCAGACTTATATTGACGACAAGCTGTATGCCCGCGAAGAGAACCAGAAGCTGATTGATTACTCCGCGCTGAACGGAACTCAATACTATATTGAGCCGGATTGGGAAAAGCTCGTTCCACAAAAAACGCCAAAAATGCTCATCATCGACGATCCCGCATTCCTGGACGAACTGTCGCCAATTCTGCGTGAGCTGCTGGGCGATTCCGTCCACATCACGAAGTCGAAGCCGCATTTCCTGGAAATCATGCATCATGAAGGCACCAAAGGCCTGGCGCTTGAGTTCCTTGCGGCCCACTTCGGCTGCGAGCTGTCCGAAACCATTGCTGTGGGAGATTCCTGGAACGACCACGAAATGCTGGAAGCTGCCGGACTCGGCGTCGCTATGGCCAATTCCATTCCTGCGCTGAAGGAGATCGCTGATTTCATTACACTCAGCAATAACGAAGACGGTGTGAAGTTCGCTATTGATAAATTTATTCTGAATAACGTAGAAGCTTAAGCTGAGGTAAACCTTAGGTAGTGTGCTGTAATGATAGGGAATGCGGATGATTCGGCGGGAACCGGGATTTTGAAGTGTGCGATTGAAGATCGCATAAGTAACCCCCTGCTTAAATGTATTTGCTGCAACTATTTGGGGCAAAAACGATTGATTTTGAGAAATAGTTGTATTCCGTGCAATTAAAAAAAACGAAGACCTGCATTTTAGCCGGAATCCGCCTATTTAAATGTACAAAGTGCAACTATTCCCCAATTGCTACCGAAGAGTAAAGATATAGTTGTATGAAATACAGTTAACCGCAATTGCGATTAAACAGATCACTCAGTCTGTACGATGAACCGCTCATTACCTGACTGCTGATTACTCAACTAACTAATAATACGCGTTCTGTCGCTCAGGGCCGCATTGGTGCTACTGTATATCGCATATTTATTCTCCGCCCTGGCCATTATGCAAAAGGGTGCTTAGTCCCGGGTCTGCAGACCTTGACTAAGCACCCTTTTGTTGTCCAGCGTGGCACAGCTAGCAGCATGCCGGGAAATCTACTGGCTCCGCGCCTATCATCATCGCTTTTACCTCACCAGCACACCCGCTCCGTACCTGTCATATGGCCTCTACCCCGCCAGCTCCCGCTCTCCGCCGCCAGTGAGCTCCTGCGCTATGCTCCAGTCCTCCAAGACCATCTCCCTCTTCCAGCTCCAGCTGGGAATGATAGAGTCCATGGTAACGCCCCTCAGCAGCAAGCAGCTCATCATGGCTGCCGCGCTCCACAATCTCTCCGTTCTCCATCACCAGGATGACATCGGCGTTCTGGACCGTTGAGAGCCGATGGGCGATGACGATCGTTGTTTTGTTCTTCATCAGCTTGCGGATTGCTTGCTGGACCATTTTCTCTGAGTAGTGAAAACTAATACAGTATAGATCCCCTTGTGCCTCAACATGTATGTACTTAACCTCGAAAATACCCCTTTCCGCTTCAAAACATCTCCTCCTTTAAAATTCAGCCCCCCGCACCTTTGCATATACCTTGCTGTCATGCAGCTCCCCGTCCGTGCCGCGGTTGCTCTTACGCAGAATACCGTCCAGCTTAAATCCCGCCCGTTCGGCTACAGCTGCGCTTCTGGCATTTCTTGCACTGCAGCGGATTTCGATGCGGTTCGCCTCAAGCTCCCTGATGGCAAAATCGGTGATTCCGTTCACCGCCTCCGTGATATAGCCCTGGCCCGTGCAAGAGCTTCTGATCCAATAGCCGATCTCAAAAGCGCGGATATCCCAGTCGATATGATGCAGGCCGCTGCAGCCAATGAATGTACCGTCAGCTTTGTTGAAAATGTGCATATTGAGCATGGAACGTTTCAGAAAGTCCAACCGCGACTCCCTAACGTATTGCTCGGATTCCTCCAGTGTAGGCATGCTCTGGGCGAAGGGCATCCACGGCTTCAATTCATTCAAGCTTTCTCCAATACCTTCATTTACCGCAGCCCCATCCCCCCAGAGCGGAGCACGGATAAGCAGGCGTTCGGTTTCCAGACTTTCCGGAATATCAAGCATAATTGGAATCAATGGTTTAGTCATAACCGTTCAGTTAGCCTCCTTAGAAAATTGTTCATCAAAAACCCAGAACAGCATATTTTATCCTCCTTATTGTAGTTCTTCTGTAACTTTCTGAAAATAAAAACTAATACACTGCATACAAAAGAGAGTAGGATGAGGCAAATGGTGAAGGGCCACTTATCTGCGGGATGAGCATAACCCTGCCGCTGTCGCCGCTGCATTGGCGAAAGTGCTGCACAAGGTGCGTACTCTATTCCTTACTCCGAACGTGTGAGCGGGAGTCTTAGGCCCGTAACCGCCAGCGTCACATTTTCCGGCAAAATATAAGCTTTTCTCAGATCCACATCATGCGACATATGTGTATACACGGCGTGTGCCGGCTGAACTGTCCGCAGCAGATCTGCTGCTTCCGTCATATCGTAAACAGAGCGGGTCGACAGCTCCGCCGCCTCATAATAAAAGCTTGTACCCAGTACCAGCAGATCCAGGCCATGCATGCGCTCCGTTTCCTGCGGTGTAAGGGAGATGGAATCCGGACAATATACCCACTTATACCCCTCCTTCTCCAAGCGGAAGGCGTAGGAGTATCCGTTTTTGCCGTGATTCACTTTCCATGTGTCGATCTGCCAGCCATCCAGCTCGATCCCGTCATCGCACGGTATCATCTCTATATTGCGGTCCAGCCATGGATATTGCCGCAGAATCACCGGAATCACCTCCGCAGGCGCGTACAGCTCCCCTTTATATCCCATCCAGCGGCAGGCATCTGCCCATTCGGGCAATCCGCCAATATGGTCAAAATGAGCATGAGTCACCAGCAGCCTGCGCATGGTACGTTGACCAAGCGATTCCATCTGCCGCCGCCAGTCCGGACCACAGTCAATCGCCAAAAAATCACTGCCGTTATCTATAAGCACGGAGGAGCGAAGCCGCACATTCAGCCCGCCCGCTCTAGCCTCCATGCAGGTCTCACAGCTGCAATATACCCGGGGAACGCCCATTGCGTCGCCTGTCCCCAAAAACACCAAGTTATCCATCTCTAATCTCTCCTTCAGTTCCCGGTGCGGAAGTTTAAGTAACCCCCATTATAGTACATCTCCCTCTTCATCTCATTATTATTAAAGCTCTCCATGCAACAAGCATATTTAGCACAGCGGTGAAAGGGGGTAGCTGTTAATGTAAAATGTGGATTTCAAGAACGCATACAGGAGGTTATTTTCATGGAAGACTGTTTGATCTGCAGACGGATTGACATGATTAAAGAAGACACCAATCCCTACTTCGTAGCTGAGCTCGAAACCGGCTATGTGGTCATTGGCGACCATCAGTATTTTGAAGGCTACACTCTTTTCCTCTGCAAGGAACATAAACGGGAGCTTCACGAACTGGACAGCGGCTTCAAGCAGAAGTTTCTTATGGAAATGAGTAAAGTCGCCGAGGCGGTCAACATAGCTTTTGAACCGGATAAGCTGAACTATGAACTGCTTGGCAACGGTGATTCACATATACACTGGCATATCTTCCCTAGAAGATTAACAGAACCGAATCCTACTCATCCTGTTTGGTGGACGCCCAGAGAGACGATGTATTCCGAAAGTGTCAGACCAAGTCATGAGGCATTGGAAGAATTGAAGCATAAACTGCGGGGAGCGTTGGAGAAGTTGTAGGCTGACAAGTATAGGCTTAAAGATTACATATAAAAACAGAGCAAAGACCGCCCTCTGCGATGAGGTACGGTCTTATTTGCTGCAGCTTAGGCAACGCAATCCTATCCGTATGGGCTATATTCCCGCCAGTACCTGGTACCAGACTCCACGTTTGGCGTAGAGTGTGCTGCGCACTTCATCCCAGCCGCCAAGATACTGAATATCAAAAAGCCCAGCCGGGACAGGATAATGGTCCGCATTCTCCGCATACACCTGCTCATTCACCGGACGGAAGCCGTATTCGGCGAAGACCTCCTGGGCCTCCCGGGTTGTCAGGAAGTCCACCAGCGCCTCCGCCGCCTCGCGGGTTCCATGCTCTTCCGCGTATTTGTCCACGACCGCCGCAGGATTCTCGATCAGGATCGTATTCTGTGGAATAATAACCTCATAATTTACACCCTGGGCAATCCGCGCCAGCAGCTCATTCTCATAGGTGACGATAACATCGCCCACGCCGTATTCAAAGGCAGCCATCGAAGCCCGCCCGCTTTTGTCCAGAGATTCTACGTTCGCGTGTATGCTCTCCAAAAAAGCTTTGGCGGCAGCAGGGTCTTTCACCCCTTCTTGCGCCTCAGACAGCTTGAGACCCGCCCCATAGATGGCATTGATATCCCACTGTGCTCCGCCAGAGGTCTTCGGATTGGGATACAGCACCTTAACGCCGGGCTTCGCCAAATCAGCAAAGTCGTGAATTCCCTTCGGGTTGCCTTCGCGTGTCCCTAGAGCGACAACCGAGCGGGTCACCATCCCGGCTTCTCCCCGCTCCTTCCAAGTTTTCTCTACCAGCCCTGCCTTCACCAGCTTGTCGACATCACCTTCCATGGCCAGCAGCGTCACATCGGCTTCGAACCCGCCGGCAATTGCCCGGGCCTGGGTCCCCGAAGCCTCATAGGATTCCTGAAAGGCGATAGTCTGGCCAGTCTCCACCTTCCACTTCGCTGCGAACAACGGCAGAATATCGCCCATCGCGTCTTTAGCCACACTATAGGCACCGACCACAAGCGTCAGGTCTCCTTGCTGGGGAGTTTCCTCCGCTGCGGTGTCCTGTTCCTTCGCGCAGCCGGCAAGGGCCAGCGCGAGCAATACCAGCATTAAGGCAGCTAGCCATCCGTGCAGTTGTCTGCTCCTTTTGAAAAGCCTCATACCGGCTCCACATCCTTCGGGGTGTTGGGTTTGAAAAATCCGTGTTGACGCTTGGCTCGGGAGAATTCGCCTATCGTGCAACAAACAGCGGATATAAGCTGTACTTCAAGCACTGCTCAAAGGCTCGCTCACAACTGCGGTGAATATTTGGACTTCCGGTCGCTGTCGCTCCTACAGTTCCAAAATTCCCCTCCGTTGCTTCTCAGCCCTATCCGCTTTGTATAGTACCTCTTCTAAAGTCCGCTATCGCTTGCTCCAGCTTCAACTCGCCTCTTGCCGCTTTGACAACAGATTGTTAAACCCTGTTTTATATTTAATAAAAACTGCACCGTCCTGCTGCGGACGGTTAACGATATGAAATCTAGTGAGTGATTAAATGAATACAGGCATTGGGTCTTCCTTCAGCCCGTTCTCCTGAATCCAGCTCCGCTCATCATTAAACAGATAGGCGCGGTGGACAAGCACGGCGATCTCCTGGCCCGGCTGCAAGGTTTCCTTCTCCAGTGAACGGTAGGTCACCAGCTTGTGGCCGTTCACTTCCACCTCTACCAGCCATTCGCTGCCGCGGAAATGCAGATGCTTCACGACCCCCTGTTCCGTGGCCGAAGCCATTTTAAATTCATTCAGATGGCCCACTTCGATATACTCGGGGCGGATCAAGGCTTTGGTCGGCTTGCCGCCGCCCGCATTCTTAAAGCCCTTCAGCTCGGAGGCGCTTTCGATCAGTGTGGACTCGCCGATAAAGGTCGCCACAAACGGCGTCTTCGGCTCCTTATAAATATCCCAAGGCGTGCCTTTCTGCTCCAGGCGGCCCTGGTTGATGATCATGATCTCATCGGCGACTTCTATCGCTTCGTCCTGGTCATGTGTAACGAAGATGGAGGTGATCCCGACACGCTCAATCAGCTCGCGCAGCCAGGAACGCAGCTCCTGGCGGATCTTCGCGTCAATTGCCGCGAACGGCTCATCCAGCAGCAGCAGCTGCGGCTCAGGCGCAAGCGCCCGGGCAAAAGCCACCCGCTGGCGCTGGCCGCCGGAGAGCTGATGGGGATACCGTTTCTCGAACCCCTTCAGTCCTGTGAGCTCCACCAGTTCCATAACACGGTTCTGGATCGTATTTTTGTTAACTTTTTTCACCTTAAGACCAAAAGCAATATTCTCATAAACGGTCATGTGCTTGAACAGTGCATAGTTCTGGAAAACAAAGCCGATTTCCCGCTCCTGCGGCGGAAGATTGTTCACCGCCCGGCCGTGAAAAATGATTTCACCGCTGTCTGGCGTCTCCAGTCCTGCCAGCATGCGCAGAATCGAGGTTTTGCCGCCTCCGCTGGGCCCGAGCAGCCCGATCAGATGACCTTTGGTAATCCCGAAATCAACGTCCTTGACGGCATGAAAATCTCCAAAATGTTTATTCAGACCCCGAACCTCGACATGCATACCTAATGCACTCCCTTTCTTCTCTTGCTCCATTCCATCAGCAGCAGCAGACCCGCGGAAAATGCGGCCAGCACCAGCGCTATCCCGCCCGCAGCCGTTACATTGAAATTCTCGACATCCTGGTAGACCAGGGTGGTCGCGGTCTGGGTCTTGTTCATGATGTTGCCGGAAACGACAAGCACCGCACCAAATTCACCAAGCGAGCGCGCAACCGTTAGAATTACACCATAGATTACCGCCCAGCGGATCGACGGCCAGGTCACCTTCCAGAATGTTGTCCAGCCATAGGCTCCAAGCGTTGAAGCCGCCTCTTCCTGCTGTGAACCGATCTCCTGGAGCACCGGCATCACTTCACGCACCATTAAAGGGAAGGTTACAAAGAGCGTAGCAATGACCATCCCGGGAAAAGCGTACACAATCTTCAGTCCGATTTGTTCAAAGATTGACCCCAAAGCGCTGTCCGGGCCCAGCAGCAGTACAATCATCAGCCCGCCGATAACCGGAGATACCGCATAGGGCAAATCTACAATGCTGTTTAGCAGCCCTTTTACCCGTTTCCCCAGCCAGTTTGCCCGCACCAGATAAAGAGCCATCATAATGCCAAACAGCGTGTTCAGCAGCGTAACGACAACTACGACAAACCCGGTCATCATCAGCGCATGCAGCGCCTCCGGTCTGCTCAGGGCGGCCCAGAAGCCGCCGAAGCCTTCACTGAAAGCCCCCATTGCCATTTTGCCCAGCGGTGCAGCAATCAGCAGGAAAAATACTAGATAGGTTAGTCCAATCCATAATTTCCTCATGACCGTCTCCCCCGCATCTGCAGCAGATTGATCATCCAGAGAATAAGAAAGGACAACGTCAGCAGAATGATGGAAACCGCAGCGGCCCCCACCGGATTATCACTCTCCACTTCCCCGAAAATAAAAACGGAAGAGACGAGTGTACGGCCCGGAATATTGCCTGCTACCAATACAACCGCTCCGAACTCCGCAAGCGCACGTGAGAAGGCCAGCATCCCGCCGCTGATCATCCCCGGTGCCATAGAGGGCAGAATCACCTGCCTGAATACGCGGCTGCTCTTGGCTCCCATCGTATAAGCCGCTTCTTCCTCGGAAGGGTCAAGCTCCTCCAGCAGCGGCTGAACCGCGCGGATTACGAAGGGAAAAGTTACAAAAACCATTGCGATTACAATCGCCGGCTGATGAAACACAATTTCAAAGCCCAGCGCCTCCGCGAGCCCGCCAATCAGGCTGCCTGGACCCAGCAGCAGGAGAATCATCAGTCCACCTACTGCTGTTGGCAAGGCAAAAGGCAGATCAACAAGACTGTTCAGCAATGACTTGCCTGGGAATTGATAACGTATAAGGACCCAGGCAATCATCGTGCCGAGTACAACATTAATAACCGTGGCAATAACGGCCAGTTTTAAGGTCAAGAAGACTGACTTCCAGGCAATTGGGTCGCTTATGGCTTCAGCAAAACTGCCGAACCCTAGCGAAAATGAATTGTAATAGACGCCCAGTATAGGCAAAACGATAAGAATTACGAAATACAACAGTATAGTTGAGCGAAATCCCCAAGTCCAACCCTTGTGTCTAAGCAGCGAATTCAAGTTATAAGTCCCCCCACCTCCGGCTTACCGGTCGGTTTACTTGCCTTTATACCCATAATTATTCCTATTAATATACTTGGTTTAATATTATCACTACTTTACCAAATGCCTCTGGTATCGTCAATTACTTTCACAGACTTTTGGGGTAAAATATATTATCATTCCAACTTCTGCAGCACCGAAAGGAGATACTTACTAATGCTTCATACCATGGAGATCACAACCAGCAAGCGGGACGAATTGCGGGATATTACCCGCGAAGTTATTTCCTATGTTAAAAAGAGCGGTGTACAGAACGGGATTATCGTCGTGTATTGTCCGCATACCACCGCAGGAATTGCGATCAACGAAAATGCCGATCCCGACGTGAAGCATGATGTGCTGATGAGACTTGACGAAGTTTTTCCCTGGGAGCATCCCAACTACCGTCATGCGGAAGGAAATACCGCCGCTCATCTGAAATCAATTACGGCCGGTCCCTCACAGAGCATTATTATCCACGAAGGCGCGCTACTGCTTGGACGCTGGCAGGGCATCTACTTCTGCGAGTTCGACGGACCGAGACGGCGGCAGTGTTATCTGAAAATTGTCGAGGGGTAGGCAGACCCGAAAGTTATAGCTATTATTGTATAGAAAAAGCGGCTCCGCCAGTTTCGGGGATCCGCTTTCTATACAATGCATAGCCTCTATAATACTTTCGCCATGCAAAGTTATACCAATGCAACGTTCTAAAGTGTGAAGGGCTAGAAAAACGGTATTTTTACAAACTGCGGCTTAGTACTTTGACATGTGTCAATGCGGCCTCTTTGACATCATCGAAAGAAACTTTATCCTGAATGTAATAAGAAATGAATCCGTGAGCGGATAAAAACAAGGTTAATGGTACGCTCTGCCAATCCTCCGAAACATAACCCTCTTCCTTCATATGGCTGCGTACAATACTTGAGAATAACTCAAAACATCGTCCCTGTTCCGCTCGACAATAAGCAAGCAGCTCTTCATCCCGGATCATGAACATAATCTCATATTGGTAAGGATGATCCAGTCCGAAGCGGATAAACTCCATAATAAGCTGTTCCACCCGGGTCATTCCCGGTTCAGGCGGTTTGTTCATTGCTTCATTAAGCAGTATTGCCACATGATTGAAATCCTCTACTACAATGGCGTAGAACAACTCCGCCTTTTCCTTGAAATGATAATAAAGAGAGCCGTGGCTATACCCCAAATGCTGACCGATGCTGCGCATGGAAATCGCCCGGTATCCTTTGGTGATAAACAGATGCCTTGCCGCCTCCAATATTCTTTCCCTCGACAACTCTCTCTCCACTGCTCTTCTTGCCATATCTTATTCCCCTTCGCTGTAGTAAAGCCGCCGCCCTTCAGTTACCAGGGATTGCCCCTCGGTAAGATCTGTTATCCATGCCTTAAATGCGTCGCCTTCATCATTTCGCGGGAGACACAGCAGCTTGACTTTATCTGTGAACGAAGTTTCTCCGGTCTTAATGCCTTTATTTCTCAGCTCATTTTCGACCTTGCCCAGCCAGGTGTACTCGATTTCCACGAATACTTCCCGCCTCAGCACACGGGTGATCACTTCTCCAGCTTCGAGTGCCAGCACTGCCCCATCCGTATACGCCCGGATAAGTCCTCCTGCTCCCAGCATGATGCCTCCAAAATAACGGGTAACAACAATTGCGACATTTTTAACACCTTGGTTGCGGATTACCTCCAAAATCGGTTTACCGGCCGTTCCACTCGGTTCCCCGTCATCCGATTGCCTCTGAATCTCGTCCCTCTCACCAATCGTATAAGCAGAGCAGTTATGTGTAGCATTCCAATGCTGCTTCTTGATGTTCTCGATAAATTGCACCGCTTCTTCTTCATTCTCCACCGGCATTACATGGCCGATGAAGCGTGATTTACGGATTACGACTTCCCGGAAACCGGGAGAACGCACCGTCCGATATTGTTCCAGCATCCTTATTCCAGTCCTTACCTACGTATGATAACTTAATATAGTTTAGGAGCAGCCCCGGTATGGATTACCTATGGACTGCTCCCTGATGATTACTTAGTATGAATGTTCTGTGTTAGGCAGTGGTACTACTCAGTAAGTCTGGCTTCGAGCTCAGCCTTTTCTTTCTCGTAACCCGGTTTACCCAGCAGAGCGAACATATTTTTCTTGTATGCTTCTACGCCCGGTTGATCGAACGGGTTAACACCCAGCAGATATCCGCTGATACCGCAGGCTTTTTCAAAGAAATACACCAGATAACCGAAAGTATATGGCGTTTGATCAGGGATGGTAACGATCAGGTTCGGCACTTGTCCGTCCGTGTGCGCCAGCATGGTTCCCTGGAAAGCCTTCTTGTTAACGAAATCCATTGTCTTGCCGGTCAGGAAGTTCAGACCGTCCAGATCATCCGGATCGTTCTCGATCGTTACATGATGCTCCACCTTCTCCACTTGGATAACTGTTTCAAAGATGTTGCGGTTACCCTCCTGAATGAATTGGCCCATCGAGTGCAAATCTGTGGAGAAGTCTACAGAAGAAGGATAGATTCCTTTGAAATCCTTGCCTTCGCTTTCGCCGTAAAGCTGTTTCCACCACTCCGATACAAAATGCAGGGACGGCTCGTAGTTTACGAGAATTTCCGTTGTTTTGCCTTTGCGGTATAGAGCGTTACGTACTGCAGCATATTGATAGCTCTGGTTAGTAGCCACGTCAGGGTTGTTGAACTCATCTGCTGCGGCTGCGGCCCCTTGCATCATTTCTTCGATGTTGATTCCTGCTACGGCGATTGGCAGCAAGCCTACCGGCGTCAGCACGGAATAACGGCCGCCTACATCATCAGGAATAATAAACGACTCATAGCCTTCTTCATTCGCCAGCTTCTTGAGCGCGCCTTTCTCCTTATCAGTAGTAGCGTAGATGCGTTTGCGTGCTTCTTCCTTGCCGTATTTCTTCTCCAGCGCAGCGCGGAAAATGCGGAAGGCAATAGCCGGTTCAGTGGTTGTTCCGGATTTGGAAATGACGTTCACGGAGAAGTCTTTGCCTTCTACAAGATCAAGCAGGTGCGTGATGTATGTAGAGCTGATATTGTTACCGGCAAAATAAACTTCCGGCGTCTTGCGTTGGTCCTTCGAAAGGTTATTGTAGAAGGAATGCGAAAGTGCTTCAATGGCAGCACGTGCGCCCAGATACGAACCGCCGATACCGATAACGATGAGTACATCGGAATCATTTTGAATTTTCTTGGCAGCTTGTTGAATACGTGCGAACTCTTCCTTGTCATAGGCTGTAGGCAGATCAATCCAGCCAAGGTAGTCGGAACCTGCGCCACTCTTGTTGTGAAGCTGTTCATGAGCCAATTTCACGGGAGCGGCAAAATAATCGATCTCTTGCTGGCTGAAGAAGGAAAGAGCTTTGGTGTAGTCAAAATTAATCTTCTTGGACATCGGTAATGGTAACCTCCTGTTTATCTCTTTAGATTTGACACCGTTTGTTACAACTTTATAATTAGGATACTTTAAATCGCCTTGACTGGCAAGGTCTTAAGGCACATCCCCGGCTTTAGAACCATGTTTTTGGAAGTTTCATGGAAGCGTTTGCCGTGTAATCATGGGAGCCTCTCCTGTGGAACAAGCCCGGGTGCCGTGATAGAATGTAGAAAAACATGGCTAAAGAATCTGAGCCGGGAACTACAGGTTCAATTTCTATAGTAATCTCAAAGAGCGAAGGTGGAAATGGAATGAAACAGATCGGCTTTATTGGACTCGGTACAATGGGAGCCCCTATGGCTTCCAACCTTCTGCGCGGCGGTTTTCAGGTTACGGTATATAACCGTACAGCCGCTAAATGCGAGCCTCTCGTTGCAGAAGGCGCGTTGAGTGCATCTACTCCGCAGGACGCGGCAGAGGGTAAGGATGTTATTATGACCATGATCAGCAATGATGATTCGATCCGGGAAGTATTCTACGGCCAGGGCGGCATCCTGGAGGCCCTTAAACCGGGAGCCGTTATCATCGATTCCAGTACGATCTCACCCGGACTGGTGCGGGAAATCGCAGCCGCGGTGGAAGAACGCGGCGGGAAATTCCTCGATGCGCCTGTCACCGGCAGCAAACCAGCGGCTGTCGAAGGCACGCTGGTATTTATGGTTGGCGGCAGCGCAGAGGTGATCGAAGAACACCGTGATATTTTCGACTCTATGGGCAGACTGCTGCTGCACATGGGTGACAACGGCAGCGGAGCCGTTGCCAAGCTTGCCCATAATGCTATGGTCGGGATTCATAATGTCGCCCTCGCTGAAGGCTTCTCTATCGCCGTGAAGTCAGGCGTTCCTGCGGACAAATTCCTTGAGCTCGTCCAGAACGGTTCAGCCGGCAGCAAGCAGGCAGAGCTCAAAGGCCGCAAAATTATCGAAAATGACTTCAGCAACCAATTCTCACTCGCACTAATGCTGAAGGACCTGAAGCTCGCCTCCTCGCTCAGCGATTCCACAGGTGTGCCTTCACCAATGCTTGGCCTTGCCAAAAGTATGTTCCAAGCCGGATATACCCAAGGGTACGGTGATGAAGATCTCTCTGCTGTCGTCAAATGTTATGAAGAGTGGATCGGCCAGAAGATTGGCGCTGGCGCTAGCCAGGAGTAGAAATTTAATTTAGCTGAATTTTCAGACGCAGCCGGAAGTACAGGCTGCGTCTATTTTTGCTGTATAACCGGGGTTGTCGCACCGCTCTCTGTGAAGCCGTTATAACCTATTGTAAGGAGCATCCATGCAGGATTCTGCCTGTCCATTGACGAATATTGATTGTGAAAATAAGTACATATCATTTCAAGGAGGAACCCCATGCTGAACATTCATCCCGCTGACCCTTCGGATGCTCCGGTATTGGCTGAAATACAGAAAAGAACATTCGACGAAGATGCACTTAAGTATCGGAATAAAGCGGAAGACGGACCGCCAGGTTACGATTCCGTTGCTTGGCAGGCAGAAATGATGAAGAAAGGCCATTATTATAAGCTTCTTGCTGACGGCGTTATTATCGGCGGAATGATCGTGTTCCCTGCTTCAGGGGAAGACGAATTCCTTCTCCTCCGGATCTTTATTGACCCCCTCCAGCAGAATCGCGGATTCGGACAGGAAGCATTTCATTACCTCTTTGCCAGCTACCCAGGCGCGAGGAGATGGTCACTTGACACCCCTTCCTGGGCCGTCAGAAATCATCACTTCTATAAGAAAATGGGATTCGTCCAGACCGGAGTAATCGGGGATCCTGACAGTCAAGACGCATTTTTTGAGTACGAACGGATCAGCTCCAATGTAACAGCATAAATCATCCCTTGAACGATCCAATACGGCAAAACTGGCATGAGGGTCCCTATCATTTTTCCAGTGAAGACAAAAAAAGAAGCCCCGCCATAAACGCGGGACTTCCAGGTTGAAATCTTATTGTTACAGAATCGGGTAAGAACAGCAATAATCAGTTAAGCCGAATACTTCCAGTGCAAACTTGGAGTTTCCGGGAACGTGGAACGTCTCCGCTCCTTTAATTTCCTTCCACACCTCAGTGCCGGGAAGCAGCACTTTTAGATCACCGGACAAAATTTCCATGGTCTCGGGACCATCCGTGCCGAATTCATACACACCAGGGAGCATAATGCCGAGTGTCACCTTAGTTCCGTCCTCCAAAATGACTGTACGGCTGGTAACTTTTCCATCGTAATAAATATTGGCTGCTTTTTGAATTGTCGCGTTGGTGAACTGACTCATGTGCTCATTCTCCCCTTTGTCCTTAATGCGTATATTATAGCAGGGCTTTTACGCGGCTGACTACATTTTCCACAGTGAAGCCATATTCTTTAATTACAGTATCGCCAGGTGCAGAAGCTCCGAAGGTTGTGATGCCCAGAATATCGCCTTGGTCACCTGTGTAACGTTCCCAGCCGAAGGTTTGCGCCATTTCGATCGCCAGACGAGCTTTTACTTCAGGCAGAATGACGGAATCACGGTAGGCTTTATCCTGTTTCTCGAACAGGTCCCAGCTCGGCAAGCTGATAACACGTACATCAATACCTTCTTCAGCAAGCGCTGCTTGTGCTTTTACAGCCAGCTGCACTTCAGAACCGGTAGCAATGATTTGTGCTTGCGGTGTGCCATTCTTGGAGTCGGAGACAACATATCCGCCGCGTTTGATATTATCGCGCACTCCTTCAACTGTACCAGGCAGGATTGGCAGGTTCTGGCGGGTAAGCACCAGCGCTACCGGATTCGAGGTGTTCTCCACTGCGTAGGCCCAAGCCGCGGAAGTTTCGTTGGCATCCGCCGGACGAATCACAGTAAGACCTGGAATAATGCGCAGGGAAGCCAGTTGTTCAATCGGCTCATGGGTAGGGCCGTCTTCGCCGACAGCGATACTGTCATGTGTCAGCACATAGGTTACCGGCAGCTTCATGATCGAAGCCAGACGAACCGCAGGACGCAGGTAATCGGTGAATACGAAGAAGGTACCGCCGAATACTTTGAGACCGCTGTGCAGGGCAATTCCGTTCATCGCTGCAGCCATACCGAACTCGCGTACGCCGAAGTAGATGTTGCGGCCGTCATAGGAATCGGAAGTAAACTGTGTCAGACCATTCAAATGTGTCATTGTCGAGCTCTCAAGGTCAGCGGAACCGCCCACCAATTGAGGAACACCGGCAGCAAGAGCGTTCAGTGCATTACCGGAAGCTACGCGGGTGGATACCGCTTTGTCTTCTGCTTTGAAGAATGGAAGCTTGGCATCCCAGCCTTCAGGCAGCTCGCCGCTGATTGCAGTTTCGAACTGTGCTGCAAGCTCAGGGTAAGCCTTTTTGTAGGCAGCAAATTTTTCATCCCAAGCTTTGTTAGCGGCGATGCCATTTTCCTTCACTTCAGCAAAACGGGCGCGCACTTCGTCAGGTACATAGAAATCTTCTTCATATACCCATTTGTAGAAGTCTTTTGTAAGTTTCGCTTCGTCTGCACCTAGCGGGGAACCGTGAGTACCGCCATGGCCGCCTTTACCCTGTTTGTTCGGGCTTCCGTAGCCGATAACAGTCTTGACTTCAATCAGTGTCGGTTTGCTGCTGTCCGCTTGCGCTTCGGCAAGTGCTTTACCCAGCGCCGGAAGATCGTTGCCGTCTTCTACACGCAGAACCTGCCAGCCATACGCTTCAAAACGTTTAGCTACATTTTCGGAGAACGCAAGATTCAGCTTGCCGTCAAGGGAGATATCATTTGAATCATACATTACAATCAATTTACCCAGCTTGAGATGTCCTGCAAGCGATGCGGATTCGGAAGAAATCCCTTCCATCAAATCACCGTCGCCACAGATTGCATACGTATAGTGGTCAATTACATTATGTTCATCTTTATTATAAGTAGCGCCAAGCTGAGCTTCAGCCATAGCCATACCTACCGCCATACCGATACCTTGTCCAAGCGGACCCGTAGTAGCGTCAACACCGGCAGTGTGTCCAAATTCCGGATGGCCTGGTGTCAAGCTGCCCCATTGACGGAACTGCTTCAATTCTTCCATTGGCAGATCATATCCGCTGAGGTGCAGCAAGCTGTATAGCAGCATGGAGCCGTGTCCTGCAGACAGTACAAAACGGTCACGGTTTACCCAAGTCGGGTGATCCGGGTTGTGGTTCATTGTTTTCGCGAACAGCTGGTAGCCCATTGGGGCTGAACCCATCGGCATTCCTGGATGTCCGGAATTGGCTTTTTCAATTGCATCGATTGCCAAAGTACGGATGGTTGTGATGGCCAGGTTATCCACCGTTGAATTTTCTTCTTTGTGGATCGCTTGTTCTTTTGCCTGTTCTGTCATTACAATAATCCTCCTCTAAATCAAGAATGTCATTTTGACTATTATTGTATCACTAATGTGGAAGCAATTCCAATTGTTTTTGTAAACTCTAGGTTTCAACAGCTTATATTTTGTATCTCCCAAACATCCTATACCTGATTTCACCTACATCAAATAAAACTTGCATCTTGAAGCATGAACCCCTAGCGGCTCTTCCGTTAAATAAATGCTGTGCTAACTGGCGGGAGCAATTTTATAAGCGTTTAAGGTGAAGTTTAACTTATGTCAACTTAGCCTTTGGTCCAGTTTTGAGTTAAGACTAAAGTTTGTTTTACAAAGCTGGATTATACAGTAAGATGAAGATACTTCAATTAACGGTTTAACCGGATGATATAATACTTCCAGAAGAAAGGAATTTCGAACATGACCGCAAATAGAGATATCTATATTGTGCTTACCGGGACGGGTACCGCCTTCAGCGGATTAATCAAATGGTTCACGAAAGCTGAGCTGAATCATGCTTCGATCGCCTTTGACAGTGAATTGCGCGAGGTATACAGCTTTGGAAGAAAAAAAATGTACAACCCGTTTGTTGCGGGGCTCATTCACGAGAACTTTATCGACCCCTTTTACAGCAGTGCGAATTGCGCAATCTATCAGCTCAGAGTCAGCAATACGGAATACGAGACGATGTACAACCATGTGCAGGGCATGATGCAGCATCAAGAGCGCTATAAATACCATCTCCTGGGCCTGATTGGAGTCCTGCTGAACATAAAAATAGACAGGGAGGACGCTTATTTTTGTTCCCATTTTGTCGCCTCCTTGTTTGAAGAAATTACGTTTCAGCCTGTAGATAAGCCCTCTTGCTTCGTGACGCCTGAAGATTTCGCCTCATCGCTGTGCGCTCATAAAATTTACAGCGGCAAACTGTCCTACTATATGCGCAGAACTCAAAGAACGGCTTACATAACCCAGGGAATGAAAACAGGATCTGCTGCTTCAACTGCCTCACTTGGTTCAAGAATGTTAAGAGCAGCAGAAGAACGAGCCGAGGGAATCGTCTAACGATTATCCCTCCGCCCGTCCCGTTTTGCTTTTATTTTATCCGGTGACTCTGAAAATACTCGGTCCATTCCCCCATGATAGTTACTGTCACAGTATCCGTTTTGGTATTAAACTCATTTTTAGCGGTAAAAGTGAACGCAACCGGACCAGCCGGCAGCTTTTCAAAAGCGGGATCATACAGTTCGCCAGTCCACAGCGTTCTGTCGCTGTTCACCGGATTCAGTCGAACCGTATAGCCACCCGTCATGGTCACATCAACCGTATCTGGCATACCCGTAGCTTTTGCCTCAAGTACAAAACTCTCTCCCGCCCAAAAGATGTTATAGCCTCGCGGACTCTCCGCATTCCCGCTCTTTTTTAAATTATAAGCTTGCCTATTCTTGTTCCACTCCCCTGTGTGCTGCACTCCGCCCTTCACCGTCAGCAGATTGACCATAAAATATTTACGTGGGGAAACGCTACTCCAGGCGAAGCCATCATACGCCTCTACCTCCACTGCATACTTCTGATTTTCCGCCAGGCTTCCTGCCGGGATCTGCCACTGCTTCGCACTTGTAGTCTGTTCCCCCGACTGTACAGTCACAGCCCCGGTTGTAAGATTAATGATTCGCACTTTATACCGCTGCTGCAGATCACCATCCTCGTCCTGGTACTCCCACTTCATAATCGGCGTTAGCGTATTGACTACCGTTGGACTCGCCTGACTGCTGCTGGTCGGGTACGTAATGTTAACCGTAGGCAGCCGATTGGCCACAGTGATGGACTGCGACAATTCCCGGTACAGCCCCAGGGAGTCTGTGACTACCTGTCGCAGCGTAAAGGTCCCGTTAGTGGTGAACTGCTTACTGAAATTGCCCTGGGCGCTGGCTAAGCTCTCCGTTCCGCCTGCCGGCTTCAGATAATACTTATGACTAATGCTGTCGCCTTTCACGATATCCGGATCTGTGGCCTTATCCTGTATGTTCACGATATCCGTCCGGTAGATCGGCACTTGAGTTGCATTACGTCCCGTATCCGTCAGTAAGGTGAAACCCGGCTGCGGCGGATTGTCGATGATGAAGGCTTTCTCATTCGAAATTTCCGACCAGGAACCTTTGGAGTATGCTCGGCCGTACAGATAAAAGTATACGAACCGCTCAAAAGTCGGGTTCGGAATCTGATACTGCCGCAGCGTGCCGGCGGGATCATTGTTCTGAATGGTTTTAACTAATGATCCATCCTTGTCATAAAACTCTAATAAATACTTCTCTTGCGCGTCGTTCTCCGGATCACTGTATGTCCACTTCACTAGCGGATCTCCCAGCAGCTGCGCATCAATGACGGAAGGACTCGCTGCCGTTCCTACCGGAGTGGTGAGTGTCAGCGATGGCGGCAGGTTTGGAATAACACTAACCTCCAAGGTGGCGATATTGGACTTCGCTCCAATCTGATCAATCGCCCAGTGCTCAAAACGATAGGTACCCGTCTCTGGAAAGCTCACCTCTATATTCGGAGTAGTATAGCTCTTCATTTGGCCGCTGCTGTCCGTAACATTCCAGTAATACCGAAGTGTGTGCTGATCCGCTGTATCTTCGTCTACGTCCGCTGAATTGAATGTAAGTGTGTCATCCTGATAAACTTGTGCCTTCCCGATAATCTTCGCTGTTGGAATATGATTCAGCACGGTGAACGCCCGGGAAACTGTTGAACTCAACGATCCGTCAGATGCGGTTAGCTTCATCTCCCATCGATCCGAGATGGATTGTTTGGGCGAAAGACTGTTCGCGTTAATTAGATTTTGCATGACCACGGTCTGATTTCGATTGGTCCCTACAGCATAATATGGACCTTCACGGTTAGCTGTTTTCCAAACATAGGACAAGCTGTCACCATCCTTGTCCGGATCTGGAGTCAAGTTTTCTAGGGCAATAACGGTATCCCGGTATACCTCCGAAGGCATATTGAAGTCAGCAATCGGGGGATGATTCATTACCGTCACGCTCTGGCTGTAAGGCTCAGACCATAATCCGCGGTTATCGCGTACTTTTAAGGTCAGTTGATAACTTCCCACTCCATAGCTGGCGATATTCGGCGGTGTGTTGGCTCCACCGGTATAGGACCATACCGTCTGTGAACCATTTTTCACGACGGACCATTGATAGGTATCCAGTGGGTCATTGTCGGGATCAAAGGATTTGTCGGCGACCGTGGTTGCCTTCCGGTAGGAAACGGTGCTCGGCTCTACGGTAAACAGTGCTACCGGAGGCAGGTTCCCCCCCGCTGTGCCAACCGTGCGTACGCACCAGTCACTCCACACGCCCAAAGCATTTTCGCCGTCAATGTCTCGTACCCGCAGGCGGATAACATAGTTTTCGGTAGATGATAACGTCCCTGAAGGAGTACCATCTTTCCATAGCTCTTCATCGCCTTTTTTATATTGCCACTGCCGCTGCGTCAGCCCCTTATCCACTCTGGAAATATGATCGGAGTCATAGGAACTGTCGGTGATCTGCAAGGCTCCACCGACTAATTTAGCAGTGAATAAGGCAATCGGCTTACGGTGTACCTGGAAGGAAAGCTTCGTAAAGTTGTCACTGCCCCACATCCGGTATTCACTGAATCGATTATCCGCCGTTGGCGTATCTTTGGGCTGATAGGTGACGACGTAGTAACCGGTGAATGGAAAGGAATCATACGGCGAATTCCGCCAGGCTCCGGAATCAGCAAGCAGTCCCATACTGTTGTCAAAATAATCGGGATTATGCTGGTACTTAAAGCGCTCCGCGTATTTGGCATCTCCCTCATAATCG
Organism: Paenibacillus sp. FSL M7-1046; assembly: GCF_038007405.1. Taxonomy (NCBI): domain Bacteria; kingdom Bacillati; phylum Bacillota; class Bacilli; order Caryophanales; family Paenibacillaceae; genus Paenibacillus; species Paenibacillus sp. FSL M7-1046. The sequence continues at coordinate 773,671 of NZ_JBBOXB010000001.1, forward strand.
CTGTATGATGTGCTGTTCTGGATTTGGCTATTAATAAGCACGAATGCACTACGCTTTAACCGTTGCCTCACTTTAAAGGACATCGAAGCAGAGGCCGAAGCATTCGAGGGATCGACCGCCTTCACAATTACCGTGTAGTCACCTGGAGGTATCGCATCCTCCAGGACATCAATAGGGATCGAAAATGCTTTGGTATTATGTGCTTTGGGCACGATAATTTTCTTGTACAACACATTAGGGATTTCCACACTAATGGTAACATCATTATTATCCGCATCCTGTACATAGCCCTCCACATTAAGAAGGCTTTTACCTGCATCATTTTGCAGCGTTTGGCCGCTTGGTGTTGTGAGTGACAAAGTAGGCGTTGAGTTCACTACCAGATCAAAATTCATAATTTTGCTTATTCTAAAAGTTCTCGAATGATTGTAATCAGCTACATAATTCTGCAAGATAACCGTAACTTCCATTTGTGTTGGTGGATTGACGATGCGCTTTTGAACCCCCGGATATTCGGCTTCATATTCTTTGAAAGTTTCATGACTATCATGTAGAATATCCACCATCGTATCTACTTCTCGTTCATTTTGCTCTGGTGGGTTTTTTTCCGGGAGATAATCTTGATCGGTTCTAAAATGCATTTCATCCACTGGATTGTGCCAAGGGTAATCCGGAAGATCATCTCTAATCCCCATATACATACCGAACTGAACCTGGTTTCCTATATACATATCTCTAGAAATATTTGTTCTCCTTGCCCGATACTGGGCGGGAAGAATTTTATAATTAAATTCTTTAGTGATTTTATTAAACGTTATATTTGTAATCGTGGTCTCAGATGCATCTAATATCAAAGTACCGTTTCTTATAATTCCGTATTCATCGTCGGAATAAGATAAAGTATCGCTCCATGCGGGTATGATTACATCCGCATATTGGATAATATTTGTATCCAGGGCATTCACTTTAGCTGTTCCCGGAAAAGCTTCCGGGAACACTGAAAGGACCATCAACCAGCAGAGCAGTACAGTTACGATCCGTTTCACCATGTCCAATCCCCTTCGGGTCCAAGATTCACTACCTCCACAATTTTCTCATCAATATGCTGATCCGATGAATCGGCATGTCTCCGATCTGCTGCTGTCACAAATTCATCAATGGTCGGTTGATTGAAGCTTTCATATGCAGTGTGCCGGATCTCATATCTGCCCACATGCGAAAGTTCAAAATTTAGCCGATGCTCATTTGCATCGCTGAATACCACCCAGGATTCGTCAGCAAAACTCTTATCGTTATCCGAATCAAAACGGTACTCCCACACTCTACGGCTGATGATATCGCCGTCAGGAGAATAGGAAAGATCATCCAGAGTGACTATCGCTTTGTTCCCCTTTTGCGGATCTCGGTAAACTCTCCCCGGTGTGGAGAAGTACATAATCGGAGGATCGTCCGGCACAATTTCAAAGGTGACTTCATTCGTTGCGCTATACCCTAAGGTGTTCTCTACATAAATGGTAGCCTTATATAGCCCCGGCTCCCTAAATAGAACATCTTTTTGATATATACCATTTAAGCTGCCGCTATACTTGATTGCTGCATTACTGCCTCCAGCCCCGGCCACCGCAGAAATGGTGATTTTCGTTTTATCGGTTTTGATTGGATAATGTTTCGGGCTTGTACTCTTGTCAATCAGCGTCACCTTGCGATTCTGCTTCTTCGTCCCCCCGATCTCCAGGAGCGCTTCCGGAATCGGCTCAATGACCCGTACGAAGGTACCCGCACTGTCGATCATCATGTCCTTGTCCACTACCGTAAGCCCAATGGAATTTTGCCCCACTCGTTCGGAGGGATACCACAGGGTGGCCAAATCTCCTTTTTGAGAGTAGGACACGAAATTGGCTCCCTCTGATGCGAAATAATAACCGATGATATCTCCATCCGGATCATAAGATCCCGAACCATTAGCAACAAGTTCATCCCCGGCTTTAACGATAGGGTTAGCAAAAATGGAAGCTACAGGAGGTCTACCCTTTGGAGTTGGCGGTTCTTCGATATTAGGAGGGAAGCTAACGGTGGGTTCGCCCTTATAAACTTCCACGGTAGCCTCTAACTTTTCGGAGAGTTGATCGATCTTCCCCTCTTTCGTCTCAATCGGCTTGCTGAAGCGTACCGTAACCCGTAATTCATAAACCTGCTGATAATTATCTTTACTGTTTTCAACTTTCATCTTTGGGATCTTAAATTTATTAAATGCCTGGCTGCTTGTTTTACTTTTCTCAAAACTTTTCTTGGTGTCTAACGTACTGGGGCTTTCTTTTTCCTGTGCATAAAACACCCATTCTGCGATGTTAGAGGAATTTTCATACCCCGAAAGTATTCCTTTCAGGGTCAAATTGACCGGCACATCCGCATTAGCATACTTGAACGGATTGGGATCGGGTTTGTTAACGACGACTAATCCGGTAAGGGTTGGTCCCTCTTGAAGAGTATAATCAAAGGAAACGTTACCGGCGTAGCTGTAAGAAGTCACTTTTGCTGTTCCGGTGAAATAATAAGGAATTGTGACGTAATACAACCGACCGAGTACCCATGTGCCTTTATCGAAAGTTTCTGGAACCTCTTCTCTAGTGAAATTAGCGGTTGGTGTGGTGTAATGGACACTATATAATTTATTGTTAATTTTACTGACCGTTCCTGATCCACCCTGCATATTTTCTAGATAGATTTCAATACTGGACTGTACAACGTTGCTATAGGGGACAGTCTGTATCCCATCTAATTGATACCAAGTGGCTGTATTCGGGTCTACTGGTTCAGAATAGGTTGTTACAGGTGTCTTCGGTGGGACTTCTGAGGGAACAGATGAATCATCGGCATTTTTGTTATAACTATACTGAGACCTGCTCTCAATCTTGTAATCATTTATCTGCCACCTTTTACCGTCAGAATAGCGCCAAATGGAATTACCAACTGTCGAGTTAAACTTTTCTATAAACATTCCATTTCTACCCTTTACCGGAATGGAATCAGTCTTTTCATCTCCCTTAAGTGTGACTTTTATCTTCCCGTTCTCCATTGTTAGTGATCCAATTATATTGTTATTGCCTTTGTATTTTAGTGTCCCTGTTTTAATCGATGTAGCAGTTACGCCACTGGGGAGATCCAATAGAAAGGTCTTCGCACTATTATTAGAACCTGTCAGACCTGTTATTGTAGGGATCGATATGGATAACGATTTTGTATCAGCAGCTCTTGCTGAGTACGAAAAAAATGGGAATAACAACATAAAGCAAAGGAGAATTGTGATTGTTTTTTTCATTTTACTGCACCATAGGCGTAACATACTTATAATTGCGAACTCCTTTGTTTTCAACTCGGATAAATACCAAACTAAAAGGTCCGTCGTAACCATATGCACTATATGATGTAAGTTGTTTACCAGGGGCTAGACTCCATGTCCATAAAGCTTCTGTATTGTTATCAAAATCTGCCATTTTTACTGGCATAGACTTGTAAGCTTCTTCTCCAAAATTCAACCTCCACTTATCACTCAAATCTTTCGAAGAAAATTGCACAACGGCCTTACTGTTATTCGCAATCGTCATTTTTGTCCAAATGAAATATTTCTGTTCACTGGCGTAACCGTATTTTTTTATCAGTGCCTGAGCTGCTGCAGACTTTGTTTCCATGATCATGATCTTCTCCAGCGTATAGCTAAACCCCCCAGCCGTCACAGTCACCGGCAGTTCGATATCCTTTTTCAGACCATAACTTGAAAGGTTGTCCCTTACGACTGGAGCAACTGTAGCTGCCGGTTTTGCTGCTGCTGCGTTTGTAACCACAACCTGCCCCAACACCAAACTAAACAACATCGATCCTGCTAAAGCTGCTTTAATCATTGTCTTTTTCATTTTGAATTTCCCCTTATATTCATATTTAGTAATGCATCCATTAACAGGATCGATAATCATACCTGTGAGAGACCTGGATAAGACATCAATAGTCTTATTCAGGTTAAGCTGTAAAATGGCCTTCCCTATCCAACGAATCTATCATCTCAAAATGCATAGCAGCGGGTATTGTGGGTCTGTTATCATACGCATCATTAATAACGTCACGAACGACGGGAAGAAGGATGGCGATTACGATCCTACACAGAGAAAACCGATCGCGATAACCAGTCCTGTTGAGATAACATCTTTTTCAAGGTTAACGTCTCCTCTAATGAACTTGGTTAGTTTCTCCTCAGCCTGTTCGTTAATCTTGTACTTACCGATTACGCTGTTGTCTCCGGATTTCTTGATTTATACCGCTTTTTGCGGTTGAAATCCGGAGACAAAGGCGGTCGCTATCGCTCTTACAGTTCCACCCTCCCACTGCTTTAGTCTCTAGCCAGTCCTTTAGTTCAACTGATATAGCAGATATCTTGTATCTGACAAAATCACTCATTCAGCTTATACTCCTGCACCGCCGGTACAATAATGGCCTCCTGAACTTTAGCTCTGGTGACCAGCACCGGATGTTTGGTCTCGATAACAGCGATGACCGAGGGGCCTTGTATGTATTTGGCGATGCCATGAGCGCTGTCTTCGTAAAGGAACGGAAAATTCACTCCGATCGATTCATCCACAATGTCGAACTTTACAATCTTCACCTGCGTCTGGAGCCTGCTGCCTGCCAGGGGGGAGAGGCCGCCATCCAGGCCCAGATTAATCTGAAGCGACTGCCGGAAGGTGGCGTATGCTTCAGCCGGGTCGATGATCAGACGGCCTTGTGCCCGTGCGGCTTCATTCAGTTGCTGTGATGCATCGTGGACCGCCATATTGTTGGCATCCTTCAGCATACTGCGCAGCATGTCCCACTCCTGATTCTGGATCTGAAAAAACCAGGAATAAATAAAAATCAGCAGAACAAAGGCCAGTTTAATAATATAATCCATAAATTAGATTCATCCCTTAATCAGTCAAGATACTCACTCATGATCGATCCATGGCCATAATAACGTGTCGGTTGAGACATGCCTGAGAAATTATAGGGAAACAGATTCATCCGCGGTGCGGTAACATACACATCAAGCCGCTGTTTGCGCTCCTGCACACTCGTCGTGCTGCTTGTGATTGCAATTGAAGCTTCAGGAAATCCAACTGCCTTCAGATTCGCAATGACCTCACTTCGCAACGAAGCCGTAACCATGCCTTCTGTTGCCACTTTTTGCGTAATATAGGAGGTGTTGGCTTTGACCTGCAAATCCAGCAAATAATCGATGTACGTAAAGATCGGCTGCAGGATGATGAATAAGACAAGCCACATAAACAAAGCGCGGAGGACGGTTGCCTTCAAACTTTACGCCCCCTTTTAATACTGCTCCACTTGCTTGGTATGTGTAATGATATCGTCCTGGCTTCCGCCAATGATGTCTGTTGCTGCCGCAATAAAGATCCCCGCAATCACAAAACCGATAGCCAGAAACATAGCGACTGAAATGGAGTCTTTTTTCATATCCTCTTAACCCACTTGATGGAGTGAAATATCACCCAGAGCCATTTGCCCCGGCTGGGCAGGTTGAAGCATAGTTACACCGGGGATATCGGGTCTGTTATCATCCGCCTTAGAGACCACATCACGTACCAAAGGAACCAAAATGGCAATTACAATGGCAACACAGAGAAATCCGATAGCGATGAACAGTCCAGTAGAAATAGCGTCTTTTTTCATTGTTAATATCTCCCTTTTAATTGTATATTTTATAGTGATGCTTGAATATAACAAAAACCTCACTGAAACATCCCCACACCGTTAAAATTGCCCTTAATCAGCATGATGTACTGCATGGCCAGCGAGACGATCATCAGGAAAGTGGCAAGCGACGGGATCACGTTGATAATGGTGGAAACGTCGCCGATAAACGACCATTTTTTGAGATATTGATCGCTGGAGATTTTGGTGATGATCTTGCCTTGTTCCCGCAAATAGTTCGCCGCTTCCGTGTCATCATCCATCCCCTCCGTGGCCAGCAGGATTGAGCGGATATCGTTGATAAAAGCATGACCGTCTGGGAATTTACCGCAGAACCATTCGATTGCCCGCTCGTTCCCCTCATCGACTGCCCGTTCGGACAGCTCATATAAGTCCTGGCGGATGTATTGGAAATGGCTGGCCGTTCCTGCACAGAAGGCACCAAACTGCATGTACCCCCGCTTGCGCAGCCGGTTGTTCTCGTAGAGGCGGATGAAGGAGATCAGTTCACCGTCTTTTTGAATCAGTGCTTTCTGATGCAGCCAAGCGAGCAGCCAGCCGAAAGGCAGATAACGCAGCGGACTGGTGATGAGCAGAATCAGTACAGCAATCAGCAAATCATAGATGGAAAAGGGAACTGCGCGGATGAAATCACCCGTCACCTGAACCGCTAAATAAATCAATGCCGCCGAATAACGAAACAGTGTGATTTTGCTTGCAGATATCGAGAGGCCGCTGCCATGCAGTAATTGCTGAAGCCGCTCATTTTGCACACGTTCCCCCAGCGCCTTCCACTTCACGCCTAACCGGTGAACATATCGTTCCTGCCTGCTGCTGCTCACAAAGACCAACAGCGAGAGATATACAACACCAAGTATTGAGATTAATAGCAATAATCTATCCATAGTTCATCACCTTAGTTGTAGTCCAGTTTGGGTCTGGCGAGAACGGTACTAATGATGAAAGAAATAAAAAGCCCGGAGATAATGATCGTCAGAAAAATAATGCCGACTGAAGTTTCAAACTGCAGCTTAAAATAAACATCAGGCTTCAGCATGTAAATAAAAGTTCCGACAGAGGATACGAGCACTATCAGGTTGCCGTACAGCCCCAGGCTGATTGCATCCCTGCTCCCGGCTTTTACCGTCAGAATCGTCTCCCGCTGCTGCTCCATGGACCGATTCAGCATCATGAGCGAGCTTTTTAAATAACGGGTGCCTTCCTTCTCGCAATACAGCAGGTCCGACACGAATTCTACAGCGAAGGTTGTCCCGATCGCCCCGGAGAATCTGGCCGCTTCCTCATTCAGCTCACTTTCATTGCTGTAATTAGCGAACGCCGCACCCAGTAACCGTAGGGGAGTCTTCAGCACATTATCTTCAGTCAGGAAATCAGACGTTCTGGACAAAATAGCATCTACCGATAAATGCGTGAATTTGGTAGCAATTTTGATAACATCGAGCAAATCGTAGCTTCCGCGCACTTTTCTCTGGGCATAGGTGTATCTCATCCGCAAATAGGGAACGCTCGCTGAGATTGCTGCCACAAATAACGGAAGGCGCCAAGCACCTTTAACCGGCAGCCGTTCATTGAAGCTGATCCCCTCCAAAAAAGGATTGCTGAAGCTCATCTGTCCCGGCAGCTCTTTTAACGTCAACAAACCGGACAAGAAAACCGCTGTGAACAGAAAGACCGTCCGCATGGAGAAACGCATGACACTGAGGCCAGGCTCATATTTCCGGTGTGAGAAATACAGCAGATCATCCAGATGCCGGTACAGCCACATTCTTTTTTTGATCCCGCTGACCTTTTTGCCGAAAAGACTGACCCTCAGGTTCATCCGATAGTCTATTTTTTGTCCGAACTCCCGCAAATGCCGATCCACAAGCGGCTTCACCAATAGCCAGATGCCCCAGACAACCAGCACATGAAGAGCAAAGCGGATTATATAAAAGATTAGCTCCACACTCTCCTCCCCCTCATTCGTTCAACACAATCCTCGATTTCAGGCTTTCCTTCAGCGGCCCTTCCATCGGTCTAATAGCGGCCAGATGCCCCAGCTCATGGAGAAGCAGACGTGTTGCCTGCGGATTTTTCTTTTTCATCTTTGTCATCAGGCCTGTTGTCAGCTTGTCATTATAGCTCCAGGCGGATTTCTCATCCTCCCAGCGCATCAGATCATTGGCAAACACCGAATTACTGCCTTCTTCATAAAAAACCTCGGAAATCCGGGCCAGCCGCTTTTTCCCGTCCGGAACGCTTTCCAGAATAAACACCAGCTCACAGGACTTCAGCGCGGAGATCAGATGTCCCTTCAGACTGCCTCCGATCCGTGTGGACACGGCAAAAGCGCCCTGATAAGGAATATCCTCCGAATCCACCGTATGAAAGGTTCCCGTGATGCCGTCATAGCCCTTTTCCCCGCTCCACAGGTAAAACTCCCATTCGTTATAGCGCATCTCCGTCATATAGAGGATATTGGGATCATGCCGCAGCGACTCCACCCCGACTTCCATCAGCTCTTCGTTGGCAGCCTGGATCGGAATGATCCGGTGACCTTTAATCTGGTACGGCAAAATCGACTCCGGATGTTTCTCGATCATCACCACTCCCATGCAGGAGGTGGAACCGAGCAACTGCTCCCCGACAATCGTGTTGGCAAAAGTGGTTTTGCCCGAACCCACTGCCCCGGCAATAATCGTGTTGCGGAACGTGCCCGCTAACGCCCGGATCAGTTCAATTGCTTCGGCAGGAATACATTCCGTACCGGCCTGATCCTCCAGATCCAGAAACTCCACAACCTGGCGGCGCAGCGAGATGGTCGTAAAGCCGTCCCACACCCTTGGCGACACCCAGATCGCGAGCCGGATGAACCGTCCGGGCCAGAGCGGATCATCCATTTTGAACTCTACCGAAGGATTGTCCTTGTTCAGCTTTTTGTTGGGATCACTTTTCAGCAGGGAGCGCTTCAGTTGCTCGACCCGGTCAAGTGAAGGCATTTCATACGGATAAGGCACAAATTTCCCGCGATGGTTATAAAAAATTTGCTTCCCGATCATCTGCAGCCCGGTAGATTCGCTGTAAGCCCGGTCCGTGAACCAGCGGTAGGCTGGCCCAAAGCCCTTCCATTCGTGAAAAAGCGCCTCTGCCGCCGTCCGGTATGCCTCCGGCAGCTTGCCGGTGAACGGTGTTTTGCGCAAGTATTTCTCAATCCCGTTCATAAAAAAGCTAACCGCCTGCGGATCACCGATCAGCGCCTTTCCATTCAGCTCAAAATAGCTGTCATCCTCCCGCTCCAGTCCGGCGTTCATATCGTTTTTCATCTTTTGCAGGAAGCTATAAAAGTCCTCCTTGCCCGGCTTGCTGGTGCGAAGCAAACTCTGCTTTAGCGAGAAGGGCCGATGGGAGTCCAGATAACTGTGCCGGTTATTCGGCTGAAGACCAGACGGACTATTGCCCCCCGTATACGGACGAGGGTACAGGCTACCTTGCTGCTTCCTGTGATCTTGCTTCTGGCCCGGCTTCTGTTCTGCTTGCCACATCTCTTCCCGGTATTCGATCATTGAAAAATCCCTCTCTTTCGGGCTTCCTGCGCCAGTCCAAGACTAACCAACAGGGAGTGGACCTTGTCGTCTACCTGCTGAAGCTCCTTTTTGCCAAGCGGCAGTGATTCCAGAAAAGGCTGATAATACGGCAGCTCAAGCAAAATCTCACTGCCGAACCGCAGCGCCAGATTCTTAGGCGAGGTCAGCTCTTCGACATTGCTGCGGTTTATAATCCACTGGAAGTCCTGCGGATAGAGATCCATGTGTCCGGCCAGTTCCATCAGGGGCTGAAGGCGATATTCGTGTTTGGGATGGGTTACGATCATCCGGAGCACTGATTTCTGCATTCCTGCGTACCACGCGGCACTTTCAGGAATGGAGCCAAAATCGGCAACCACCAGGTCTGCGTTCGCCCTAGCTTCCGTGAGCAAATATTCAATCTCCTCCTCCTGATAATCCTGTGCGCTTAAGTAATCGAAGTTGCCCGGCAAATAACTATATCCATCCTGCTTAACCAACCCTGCGAAATCCTCGGGGTGGAGCATCTTGCCGGTAATGCGCGGACGCAGCCTGTCCAGACTTACGGCCGTTTTGGGATCATAGCCTGGATCATACAAATCCAAACCGAGCAAAATCACACGCAGTCCTGCTGCCGCAATCCTCCTGGCGAACAGCTTGGCTACACTTGTACAGCCAATGCCCGGACCGGATCCAAAAAAGCCGACCAGATTTCCACGCTCCTCGTGTTCCTCCTCCAGAATGTACCGCAGCTTCTCTACCACCGCCGATGATGTTGAGCGGGGCGGAATGAAGAATATGCCAAGGCTCTCACACAGCATATGTATAGACTGATAGCCGCGGACTCCCTTTTGCAGATACATATATAAAATAGTTGAACCCGGGTATCCTTGGCGAAGTCCGCTTAAGGCTGCAACAGGTACCTGCTCGCTTGTTACCATCAGCATGTGCCCTTCGGCATGTTGGACTTCGGGCAATACACTTTGTGTGATGACGGTGAACCCGGCAAGCTTGATTTCGTTAATGGTTAGCTGATCCATACCGAGACTGAAAATTTTCAAGACTGCCTTCCTCCTTTCTACTCAACTCGTACAATCCATAGCTTCTTGCCTTGCTCCAAATATTGTCCCAGCAGCTCACCGTCGCTTTTCTTCAGCTTCAGTTCCGGCGCTGCAACCTTGCCCGTGGAAGTAAAGCGGTTGTTAATGTTGCCGTTCTCTGTATCCAGCACATCATTGTTATCCTCTGTACGGACATAGTTTACGGTGACACCGCTGAGGAAAACCTGACGGGCAGGCTCAGCCGGCTGGGCGGCCTCATTTGCTGAGTTGCTTGCCGATGGATCAGGCTTGACTCCTGTGGTGGACGCCGGAGTTCTGGATGCATTGGCAGCAGTAGGAGGGGCGGCTTCGGATTTATCCGGCGGATCCCCTTCCACCAAATAGATATCCACCTTGTCTCTGCTGCGGAGCGATCCGTTGATTGCAAAGATGGCTTCCTTCGGAATAGGGAAAATCCCCTCATCCTGCTGCGGCTCCAAATCACTGACATCGACCAGCGATTCCGTCAGGATACTGCCGTCCATCAAATTCACATTAGTTATCTTGTGTTCCACCTGGCTGACTTCCGTAATGACCCCTGAGGGAATATCCTTGGTCTGGACAGAATCCAGGTAGAGATCTCCCACTTTCAGCTCATAATTTTTAGGTAAAAAACCGCCCTCAGCCACCTTCACCTTAACTACTGTCTGCGACAGCACATACGGCTTAAAATAGAGATCATAGCCAAGCAGACCGCCTAAGCCAATGATCAGTATAAGAAAGGCGAAGAAATAATTTCGTTTTAACAGATGCCCCCGCTGTGATCCCAAGCGATTTACCTCCTTTGAAATACGGTTATTTGCGCATGACAAAATGCACTTTGGCATACGTAGCCAAAATGCTGGTAAAATGCTTTTTTACCTGATTGAGAATAAGAAGATTATTAGATTATACATATGAGGTAGCAAATCTAGAGGCAACTGCGGGATAAAGTATCCCGGCTGGAGAAAGGATTCCGGTAAAAGCCAGGCCAATACTGCCGTCAATGACACTAGCAATACAGTTGGTATTCCCATTGGGATAGGATTGGCAGCGATATTACACTCTGGCTTTCACCGGATGAATTCAATTAATTAAATACTACTGTCTTATTGTGATGAACAAGGATTCTATCCTCAATATGCCATTTGACCGCACGGGCCAGAACAACCCGCTCAATGGTGCGTCCAATACGTTTCAGTTCATTCACATCATCGCTATGGCTGACCCGCTGCACATCCTGCTCGATAATCGGACCTCCGTCAAGCTCTTCGGTCACATAGTGGGCAGTAGCGCCGATGATCTTCACCCCACGCTGATAGGCCTGGGCATAGGGTTTGCCACCCACAAATGCCGGCAGGAAGGAATGGTGGATATTGATGATCCGGTGCCGGTAATGCTCAATAAATGAAGGAGAGATAATCTGCATGTAGCGGGCCAGAATGATGACGTCAATATCATCACCGATGACTTCCAGCTGGCGTTTCTCTGCTTGCATCTTGGTATCCGCCGTAACCGGAATATGATGGAACGGAATACCGAAAGATTCAACGTACGACTGCATATCGGTATGGTTGCTGACAACAAGCGCAATATCGGCATCCAGATCGCCTGCCTGCCACTGCCAGAGCAGCTCTACCAGACAATGATCTTCTTTGGAGACGAAAATCGCCAGTTTCTTCTTATGGCTTACATTGAAAATTTGCCAGTCCATCTTGAACCGCTCGGCGACCCCTCCGAAGATGGACCGTACCTCTTCCAGACGTTCTTCCAGCTTTGGCAAGTCAAACTCCACTCTCATAAAGAACATTCCGCCATCCGGGTCCATTGTATATTGATCGGATTGCACGATATTAGCTCCGTGCTGGTATAGAAAATGCGATACAGCCGCAACAATCCCCGGTCCGTCGGGACAAGAAATGAGCATGCGTGCCCGGTTCGGGTATTGTCCGCCTGATGAATGATCTCTTTTCACATGTAATTCCATAATCCCCTGTCCATCCTCTCATCTACTTGCGCAATCTGTAGTTTAGCTTAAGCGTTCACGAGAACTTGTCTGCCGGCCAGCCAGGCGATCAAACGCTGATTGATGGCTTCCTCGCTAAGCTGCGGGAACAATCCGGCAGAAGCGATATTATCATATAAACGTTCCAGCGGTTCACGCGGATCAGCCTTTTTGGCTTTGGCATCATTCTTCAGCAGCTCCCACACATCAAGCACATACTTGCGGGAATCCAGCTCCTGCTTGGCAAAGAAAGCATGCAGCTCTTCTACCTCCTGCAGGAATTCTGCTCCGAACCGTTCAGCCACATTGCCGCGCAGCAGAGCAATCTCCACCTCGTACATCGGGCGAAGTGTCTTGGCGTCCTTCCCGATCCAAGGGGTCTCCAGAATGAACGGCAAACCTGCCAGAGCTTCATGGTGAACCACATTGTTGATCGTTTCGAAGCCAATCCAGCCAGACCCAATCGGGGTATGGCGGTCTTTTCCCGCTCCGCGCGGATTTTTGCTGTCGTTAATGTGGACTACGCCAAGCCGTTTCAGGCCAATCACCTCATCGAACTTCCGCAGTACACCATCAAGATCGCCAACGATATCGTATCCGGCATCATGAATGTGACAGGTATCCAGACAAATGGACAGCCGCTCATTATGTACGACCTTGTCAATGATCGAGGCAATCTCCTCGAAGCTGCGGCCGATCTCTGTTCCTTTGCCGGCCATCGTCTCAAGAGCAATGTGTACTTCTGTCTCGTTCGTACCGCCAAGCACCTCGTTCAGGCCATCGGCAATACGCTGAATTCCGTACTCGGCATCCTTGTCGGTATACGCTCCGGGATGTAATACAATGTGCTTGACCTCAAGTGCATGGGTACGGCGGATTTCTTCCTGCAGGAAATCAACCGCCAATTGATAGGTGTTTTCCTTGTAGGAGCCCAAATTGATAATATATGGAGCGTGAACGACGATTTCCTCGACTCCGTTAGTCTGCATAGCGAGCTTCCCTTCAGCAGGGTACATCGCTTCGATCGGCTTACGGCGTGTATTCTGCGGAGCTCCCGTATATATCATAAACGAGCTTGAACCGTACTCATTTGCTTCATTGGCCGCGCTCAGGAGACCCTTGTCCGCGCAGGACACATGTGAACCTATTTTCAGCATGCCTTTTCCCTCTTTCCTTCACGAATTAACCCTTATTCTACCGTGATCGGGAAAATAAATCTAGGCAAGCTCCCGCGGATGTCTTTCGCTTCGCAAAACTGTGGAAATACGCTATACTTTAGAAGAGATTAAGGATTGTGACAATCATCATTGTCAAAGGCGGTGTATACATGTCTTTTAAATCAGACTTGAGCTTATTATCCGCAATACCAAGCAATTGGTTTATGAACTCCATCGCATTCTGGACTTTTCTGCTGCTGGGCTGCATGTGCATCGGCGGCTATTTCATGTTCCGCAAGTTTTTGAAGGTGCTGCCCAAAGCCGACGGCAAGTCCAAGCTGGACTGGCAGAATTACTGGGTGGAGCGCAGCCGTCCGCTATGGAGCGACGAGACGAAGGCTTTCCTGGATCAGCTTGTGCAGCCGGTGCCCGGACCTTTCCGCGATATTGCCAAACATTCCATAGCTGCAGAGATCGGTAAAATCGCGGTAGAGAGCAATGCTCCGGCAGTCACCCGCGAGCACTGCATCAAAGGCTACATTGTCGCCACCCCGCGGCGTGATAACCGGTTTCTTATCACCTTCCTTGAAAAGAACGGCATCGACTACTCACCTTACCGGCATTTAATCAAGTAACAATCCGCTTATCTCCTGCTGTAGATATACCACTAACGTCTCTTCAGGACGTCCTGAAACGGAGATTGCCATATGAAATACGTAATTTGCGGCGGCAGCGGCTTTATCGGAAGAGAGCTTACAGAATACTGGCTGCAGGCCGGACATCAAATCATCATCGTCGGACGCAAGCTGCCCAAAACCCAAATGATACATCCGGGACTCAGTTACCTTACCTGGGACAGCCTTTCAGAGAATCCGGGTTCTGCTGAAGGTGCAGATGCACTGGTCAATCTGGCCGGAGCTTCGCTCAGCCAGCGCTGGAGTCCGAGCGGAAAGAAAGTTATTATGGAATCCCGTCTTGAAACCGTTGCCGCAGCCGCCAAGCTGCTGAATGCGCTGCAGCATAAGCCCCCGGTAGTGATCCAGTCTTCCGCTGTTGCCATTTACGGAACATCGCTGGCCGATACTTTTGACGAAGCCTCACCGGCCCATGTAATGGACTTTCCGTCTGAGGTTGTCAAGACCTGGGAAGCAGCAGCGGATGAAGCTTATACAGGGGTTAGGCTGGTGAAACTGCGGACCGGGGTTGTGCTCGGCAACGAGAGCGGAGCATTTCCCAAAATGAAGCTGCCCTATGCTCTGGGCTTTGGCGGCAGAATGGGCAGCGGCAAGCAAAGCAGTGGCTGTCCTGGATTCACCTTGCCGATATGTCCCGGCTGATCGATTTCTGCATCCAGACTCCCGGAATAGAAGGCCCTGTCAACGCGACTGCCCCGAATCCCGTTACAAATGAGGCTTTCGGCAAAATGATCGGCAAAGTATATCATCGTCCGCATTGGTTCCCGCTTCCGGCGTTTTTATTAAAAGCAGCTGTAGGTGAACTGTCGGAGATTTTGCTGGAAGGCCAGCGCGTGCTCCCTGCCAAAGCCATTCAGCATGGTTTCACGTTTACTTATCCGACCTTGCAGCCGGCTCTGGAACAGCTGAAATCAGAATAGAGTATAGATCTGCTATCAGCCCGCTTCTCCAAGGTTAGAGCGAATGAAACGTATAAGACCCTTTTACAATGGTAAAAACAGATCCTTCGTTCAGCGGGTACTCCTTATAAGGAATCATGGCTTCTCCCTGATAAAGGGTGCCGTTCCTGGAGTCCAGATCCTTCAGGATGTACCCCTCAGCACTCTTGGAAATTTCAGCATGCACTCTCGATGCGCCTTCTGATTTCTCTACATACTGGGCTACCTCCGGCGAGCGGCCGATAATGAAGCTGGCTCGGTTCAGTTCAATGATTTCTGCTGGTCCGCTTTCATCCTCACCGCATCTTTCCAGATAAGGAGAGGCAGATAGCGGCTTTACCTCCGGCCTCATCTCTGAAAGATTCTCCCGGGAGAGCAGTGCCGTCGCGGCTACAGCCACCGGCGGCTTAATCATGCTGCGCCCCTCCATCCCCACTTCAGTTCTTTGTATGCCCGCAGGAACACGAGCATTCGCAGCTGTAGACAGCTGCGGACTAGCTCTGACAGGAGCTTCAGTACGGACTGGAGTTACCGGATTTCTGCCAAAATCCCATTCCAGTTCCCGCTTGGACCTCCAGCTTTTGTCCGCAGCATCTACTTCGCCCTCTTCCTCCTCCTCTGGTTTGCTCCCTCCGAGCACAAGCCTTTCACTCCAGACCAACCAGCAAAATCCACCCAATACTAACGTTGCTATTGCGCAAACTGCCAGCCACAACGGCTTGGGACTATTTAAATAGAGGAACTTCCATAACAACGCGCCGGCCAAAACACCGCCGAGCACAACATAGGTTCTGTTAGCAGAGGACTGGGAAGAAAGACGATGCTCACTGCCCGCTTTATCCGGCTTTGTCTCCTCCTCCTCGTCCTTCCGCTTAAGTTTTGGCAAGTCATTGTTCCATGGAGGCTCATACTGCTGGGTATTGTCTGCAGGTTGTGCATTCTCGGTTACCCCATATACCGAACGCCTTGGCAGAGCGGACAGTTTACCTGCTTCACGTGCACTTGCCTTCTCCTGAATATGTCTCTCTGCACCCGGCGGCACTGCTGCCTGAGATATTTGGATTTCTGGCGGCAGCTCTGTATTATTCACAGGTCTAATGACAGGGTCCGCAGCGGTCAGCAGCTCCGAGAGCAAATCCCTTAAGCCTGCAGGAGTAAAATCCTCTCCTCCACAATATTGCAGCAATCTCTGCACACCGCTTCCGGCAAGCTCTGTTACCGAAGCCATCATCACCATAATCAAAGACCTCAGACATTCCCCCGGCTTCGTGGTTGCTGCAGGCTGTTGCAATGGAATGCAGGTCAAGTAGACTCTTCCTCCGTTCAGCGGACCTTCTACAAAAATGTAATCCTCATGCAGCGCATATTGCTCCGCCCGCAGCATGTACAGCCGGCCTTCCTCCATTCCCTGGGCAATTTGCAGCAGCAGCCCGAAAAAATCGTTCATGCTGAGCCTGTCGCTTTTCAGCAAATGGCTGAGCATTTTGCGGCGGGACAGGGAATATTCCAAGGTCACCTGCAAATCAATTTCTCTGAGCAGCAGCCGCAGGTGATACGGAATGCCGCTGTTCATCAGCATCCGGGCCTGAACCATATTAAGCTCGCCCACAGACAATCCATCCGGCTTGCCGAGCAGCATAGAGATACCGTCCTGCTGCACAAAATCGCGGCTCAATCCGAACATCAAGCTTCACCTCCAATCTATAAGTAGAGATATGTACAAATGAACCCTGGAACTACAGCCAGCATAAAGGGAAACCTGAGCATTTCCTTGCCGTTCCCAGCCTTTAATATTTTTGGATTACGCAGCAGCAGAAATCCGGCAGTCCTGCTGACAATACCGCGAATCCTCCTTCCTGCCTCCCGTCTGCACAAGACAATCATCCAGCCGATTACAGCACCGAATAAGATAGAATACATCATGACCTGCAGCGTGAACAGCACGCCCGTCCATGCACCTATTCCTGCAAAAAGCTTAACGTCTCCAGCTCCGACAGCGCCCATAACATACAGGATCAGCAGCAATGTAAAGCCAACCCCAGCACCGCAGGCAGCGAACAGCAATCCGTGCCAGCCGTTCATTATGCCTTGCACAAGCAGGCCTGTCGTCAGTGCAGAGACTGAAATCCAGTTCGGTATTCTCATCCACCGGATATCGGTTATTAACGCCGCCGTTAGAAACGGCAGACAACCCCAAAATGCCCATTCCGTCATACATAACATCCTTCTTCCGCCATGTTCATTTCACAACCGTAAATGCCGCCTCTAGGAATGTACCGTCATCCAAACGGACTACAAAAGGCCAGGAACCCGGTGTTGTATTCACGCCGATTTTCCATTCCCATTCGATATAACCGCCTTCATCCGCTTGCTTCCAGCCCAGATATTTGGCCGTGCTCTGGCCGCTTTTATAAAATATCGACAAGTTTGCCGAAGCATTTGGCGGAACTTTAACCCGGATCTTGCCCTGATAATTTGCTACCCCCGGATTCGGCTTCGCCAGAACTACAATGGAATGCTGCTCTTCTCCGGCACCGCCGTCTCCATCTGCCCCTGTTTCTCCGGTATCGCCAATCCACAGCCGCTCCACCGCACTTGCCTCCAGTACAATGCTCCGGTTCAGAAAGGGGACCTTCATCGGCAGCTCGTAGCTGACAACGAGACCAAAATAAGGTCGTGTGCCTTTCTTCAGCTCCGGAATAATGGCATTGGAGACATGAACCCGTTCATAATCCAGCCAGTCAGATGAGAGATAAGGCTTCATTATTGGCTTCAGCGCAAGATCCAGCACCGACTGCGACGCCTCAGCCTGAAGCTCCTGAAGCGGGCCTTCACCCCGCTGTATCGCAGCGTTGACCCACTCGTTCAAGGGCTCAGGAAGGTCTGCGGCGAAGCTTTCACCCCATTGCTCAAGCGACAGGCGCGGGATACTCCAAGTCCCGGATGATAACGGGGACGCGCCTCCTGCTGCGCCAGCATTGATTTGCGCAGCTGCATCAGCTTCCCTTCCTATGCTTCCACCAGTGCTTCCTGCTGCAGCCGGCTGACCTGCCGTTCCGCTATCTGCTCCTTGTTCTTCCCCCCACTTCTGCGCAGCCAGTGCCGCCGGATACATGTGGGCCGATATCACCTTGACCGTATCAGAAGCTGTGCTCTGCAAGGCTGTAGAGTACAAGGTCATCTGCACGATAAAAATCAGGAACAGGACAAACAGCAAAAACATGGGGAGAACCATAGCCGCCTCAACAACCATACTGCCTTCATCCCGCTGTCTGGTTAGGCTCTGCCATTGCTTCATTCTGCAACCTCCCGCTAATATGAAAAATCAGCCTTTACCCCTCTGTAATACAATCTGCCCTGAACATCCCCGGGAAGACCGGCGCTGTAGTCCACCAGCTTGACTACGCCCGGCAAAAACCAAAGCGGCATCGCCATTTTAATCTCCGCCGAGGCATAGGTGAATTTCTCGGCCGGATTTATTCCGGTGTTCAGCCGGATCAAAGCGAGCATGCGGGAGAGCTGCACATCGCCCCCTCCATGCAGGAGCATGAACAACCGCAAATAATCACGGTAGGACAGCTTTGCAGGCATGTATTTGGACAGCGGGATTTCCCCTGCCCTGCATAGCAGCAGCATATCCTGAACAGCCTGCTCGATTCCGTACAGCAGCGCTGCAGCTAGAATCGCCAGCGGATTGCCGAGACGCGAACTTTCAATAAAGCCCTCCATAGTACGGATGGCTAGCCGCAGCGCAAAGATTTCACCGTACGCTGCCGCTACATTACCCGCAGGGTTATGGAAGCCGTAGAGAATATATTCAAGCTCCTGGGCATGGGGATCAAGCTGGTCCGCAAGCGGCAGTGCGGCGTCACCTGCGGAGCCGGAAGCTACCGGAGTCAACTTTGAAAGATCGAAATGCGGAAAATACATTGCAGAATATTCTGTTCGGAACAGCCGGTCTCTGGCACCCTCCATAATGCTGCCCATTGCGGCATAAATATCGTCTGTCTTTGCCATTGAAGAACTTCCGGCTGCATAAGGATCCGATGTGTTCTGCGAATTCGAGGCTTCCTGGTCCGATCCACTGTTCAGCTGAATGTTGTCCTGATAATATTGGCTCAGCGTCTGATAACGTTCCCGTGCTGCTCCGGCGCTGTCGCCAAGCTGACGAATCTGATCCAACAGCTTCATAGCATCGTTCAGCTTGGCTTTTGCCTGCCGTTCGATTTGCTTGCGTTCTCTGTCCGAAGTTCGGTGGGCTTCAATCTTCCCGGCTTCAGCAGCAATGATATCTCCATGTTCACCATAGTTCTGGAGGTAACTGCTGACGGCCTGTAAAGCGTTCAAAACTGCCATATTCATGCTGCCAAAATCCGCATCCAGCCCCGTGGCTCCACTCAATGCGCCCGGCAATCCGGAAGCTGCCTGCTCCGCTGTCTGAGAGGCAGTTTCCTGAACAATTAAGTCATGCTCCATGGCGCTGATCTCTGCCGGTGCGAGAATAAGCGAATCCTCCTGCTCCCGCATTTTTTTTAGCGGCTCTGCACTCAGTTCACCGGCACTTCCCGGTATGTCCCAATTTCGCGCACTATCTTCGGCACTCCCCGCCCCGTTAGTTCTGGACTGTTCAAGTATGTACCTCATCTCTTCATTCAGCTCCCTGACTCTTTGCAGCGCATTCCCGGCATCAGCGATAAGACGGGTATGCTCTGTACGAAAAAGAGTCAGTGCTGACGGAATCCTCGGAAGAAACTCCGTAGTTTGTCTTAAATACTCGCTGATCTGACTGCTGTATCTGGAATATTCATCCTCTTCACGGTAAAAATCCGCATAGTATTTGCCGACATAATCGTCATACATCGCTGCAATGTCAGCCGCAGAAGTGATCTCCCCCAGAAAACGGTACTCAATATGGTCTCCCGGCGGATTCATAATCAGTTCTTGAAGGGATCTTACGCTTTCCGCAGCCTGCTTTCGCCGCTCCATCATAAGATCCAGTGCAGCCTCGCGTTCATCGTACAAGGGCTGCAGCTTGCCGAATAATTTGGTTGAGCGTGAAGCCTCACCCATAGCCGCCGAGAGCGGCTTAAACTTGCCGGCCAGCTCCAGGGCAAAATCGATCGGTGCTTTATATTTCATCTCCTCAGCAATCTGCCTTTGAAAAACATCGTAGCTTCCAAGAGGGCGCCTCCAATTCAAGACCGAAGAATCCAGGCCTAAGGGCAATAAATTAAAAGCATCCCCCCGCCCGCTCTCGTATAGATTGTCGTTCAGCACCCCGGACAGCAGCTGATTGCCGTCACTGCCGCCAAAGGCGAACAGGCCATAGCTCTCGCGCAGCTGAATATCATAAGAAGACATTACCGAACGGACTGCGGCTCTCGCCAAACGTTCCTGCTGCACATTAACGGCGGCAATCCGTGCATAATCTATCAGCACAGCGGTGAACAGGAACACGAAGGCCAGTATCATAATCAGGAAAATAGAAACCGATCCCTCTGTTCCTTTCTTTCGCCACGAATTGAACGCTTTTCTTGGACTGCAGGCCGTACCTTTTCTACTCCTCATCCGCGCCCCTCCCTTGGCCTCTTTTGGGTTCCGAACTCCACAAAGCGGATCAGCGCAGCTTCTTCAGCATCTGGGACGCGTCTTTCTTTTCCATGCTTGTTCCGGTATTGCCACTCTCCGTGCCTCCCTTGAACTTCGCACCATAATAACGCATCAGATCTACTGTTCGGATAAACTCAACAGGCTCAGAAACAACGGACTGGGCTTTCACTTGAGGGTTGGCCTCGTCCGCCAGCATCTCATCCAGTACGGGCAGATTCAGCATTTGCTTCAATTCCGCACTGATCTTCCGGCCGGTTAAACTGTAGGCATAATTCATCTGGCCACTTAAATTTGCCGGAACTATGCCGGAAGATTGCTGAAGCTTAATTGCAGGCAAGGTACCAGTACCCTCGGCAGCATTCGGCAGTGTAACAGAAGCCCCGCCGTTCCCGGCGCTAAGCCCGAATAAAGAAGCTAGCATTCCATCCTCGCCGATCCGCCAATACAGCGAGTCATACTCGCCAATAACAAATGATCCTTCCGTCTCTTTATGGCTGTTGTCCCAATTGTAAGCCGCACGTTCAGTCGCAGCGGAAGCGACCTGCAGCAGCATCGACTTCTGGTAACTGTACAGGCAGAAGAATAGCAGCAGCATCGTAATACACATGATGATAGGCAGCAAAAGTGAAGCTTCGATAGTAAAGCTGCCTTCGTCATCCTCCAGTTTCATGATTCGAATACTTCCTGGCTCTTGCTTCCTGCAGTGCTGATCAAGTCTTCTACCACTTTGACAATCTCCTTGCGGAACACCAAAACTACAGCGATCAGTACAGCGATAATCAGGATCATCTCCAGCGTGCCCAGCCCTTCCTCGTCCTTCCACAAGTTCTTAGCGCCTTCTATTATGAATGTCATCATTCGTCTCATCCTCCTACATTTTCATCATCATAAATGCCGGTGTGCCCACCAGAATGATTACAATTAAAAAGATAACCACCATCGGGAACACCAGCTTCGAAGAAGCCTGCTCCCCCCGCGTCCGGCTGATCGCCTTCCGCTTCTCCCAGAGCATCCGCGAAAGATCGCGCAGCGACAAGACAAAGTCGGCTCCGCCTCTGCGGTAATTCAGCAGCACCGTGGTTGTAAATAGCGATACCTCCTGTACGGCGCAGCGTTTGCTGAAATTCTCAAACGCCTGCTGAAAGGAGTAGCCGCTCTCCCACTCCCCAGTCATAATCGACAGCTCTTTATAGAGCGGATGGCTGTAATCTCCCTTCCGGCTCTCCACGCAGCGGATAATCGCCCGCTGCACATTCTCCCCTGCGCCGACCAGCAGGACAATGCTGTTCAGCAGCTCGGGCAGCTCCAGCATAATATTCTGCTCCCGCAGCCTTACCTTCTTGTGCAGATCACTGACCAGTGCAACGGGTAGAATAACTGCCAGACCAGTCCCCAGGAGAATTCCCGCCTTCTCGCCGCTGAACAGGGTCAGCGCGCTTCCACCGATAAGCAGCAGCCAGCTGTAGCTGAACATTTCACCCATAAAGAGCAGCGTCCGTTCTGCGCTGTAGCGCATGCCGTAACTGCGCTGCAAGGATCGCTGAATTCGGAACATCACCGAAGGAATATGACTGCCTATTCCCCACCGCTCAATCAGCAGCAGGAAGGGCTCGCCCAATCCGCGCAGCCGCAGTCCATCCATAGGCAAACTGCGAAGCCCGGAATAATGGCTGCCGCATTTCAGGCGCAGGAATATCCATCCCAGCCCTAACATCAGAACGGCCGAACCGCACAGCCAAATCATTCTTTCACCTCCTTCACAGCGGGATATCCATAATCTTGGAGGTCCAGAGATAACACAGAAACAGCCCGCCCAGCGCCAGTGTGGAAATTGCAATTCCGGCACCTGTATACATTGGCTGCATATAATCTCCAGCGGTCAGGCTCATGAACAGCACCATGGCAAGCGGGGAAGCCAGCAGCGCCTTCGCCTCGAATTTCTTCTGGGCGATGCTGACGGCAATGTCCTGCTGGATATCCAGCTTCTCCCCGATGATTGTGGAGGTGCGGCGCACAATCTCCACAAGGTCGCCCCCTGTCCGCTTGCAGACAGAGAATACATCAGCGAACCGTTCCACATCCTCCATGCCTGCCCGTCTGCTGAAATCCTGCAGCGCTTCTTCCACAGGCTGTCCATACTCCATCCGGGCACATATAATATTCAGCTCAAAGATCATATCGCTGCCCCCTTCCGGGTCAAGCATCCGCAGATCCTGCACGGCCTCGCGAAATGCATTCTCTACGGAACGTCCGGCGGACAGCGAAGAAGAGAGCGAAAATAAGGTTTGCTTGAATTGCAGGTTAAGCGCAGACCGGCGGCGCTGCCGCAGGTAATCACGCAACAGCCGCGGTGCATAAGCTCCCCCCGGCACAAGCAGCAAAGACAGCAACAGGTTATGGTAGAACAGGTACCCGATGCCGAACAGCAGGAGCCCGCCTGCCAGCATAGCCAGCATTCTAGACAAAGGAGTCAATACATAGACGGTATAATCCGGCAGCTGCGGACTGCCCCCGGCTTCAGCCTCCGCAGATGTCCCTCCCTTCTCTGCGGAGGACCCCCTCCGCTTGCCCGGCGAAGAGACTGGCTTCTTCCCCAAATGAATCAGAAGACCACCTCCTTCTCAGTTCCCCAACTGTATTGCGATAATGGATAACTCTGTACCCCAGCCATCCTCAGCTTGCTGGAATGCAGCAGAGGATTCCCGCAAGGAACCAGGCCCCCCTCCACTCTGCCCTCACGTTCCCCCGTTTCTTGAAACGCATATAACGGATTCAGCGCTACCTCCCCATCCCGTAGTCCGATGACCTCCGAGATTTCCATCACCCGCCGCGAGCGGTCCCGCAGCCTGGAGAGATGGACAAAGATATCTATCGCAGAGCCGATTTGCTGGCGGACCACTGATACCGGCAAATCAGCTGCACTGAGCACCATCGTCTCCAGACGGCTGACCATATCCTGTGCGCTGTTGGAATGTCCAGTTGAGAGCGAACCAGAGTGGCCCGTGTTCATAGCCTGCAGCATATCCAGACACTCGGCCCCCCGCACCTCGCCGACCACGATACGGTTCGGGCGCATCCGCAGGGAGGAGCGGATCAGGTCGCGGATCGTGATCTCCCCGCGGCCTTCTGTATTGGCGTTGCGGGTCTCCAGCGAGACCAGATTCGGCACGGTGACAATCTGCAGCTCGGCAGAGTCCTCAATCGTGATCACCCGCTCCTGCGGCGGAATAAATTGAGACAAAGCATTCAGAAAGGTGGTCTTGCCGGAGCCCGTGCCGCCGCTTATAAAGATGTTGTATCCGGCAGCTACCAGAATCTGCAGCAGCTCCGCCGCTTCTCCGCTCAGCGCCCCACGATACACCAGCTCGCTCATCGACATCGGCGTTTCCGGAAATTTGCGGATCGTCATCGCCGGCCCTTTCAAGGCCACTGGCGGCAGTACGATATTGACGCGGGAACCATCCTTCAGCCGCGCATCCACAATCGGGGTGGAATCGTTAACCACCCGGTTCACACCGGAAACTACGGTCTGGATAATATCCTCCAGTCTGCTCCTGGATTCGAAAGCCAGCGGCAGGCGGCGGATCTGCCCTTCCTCTTCAATAAATATCTCCTCATGACTGTTGATCATAATCTCGGTGATATTCGGGTTATCCACCAGCGGCTGCAGCACATCCAGCCCCCGGAAGGAATCGAACAGCTTTTTTACCAGTTCATGCTTTTCCTGGGCAGTTAAATAACGCAGGCTGTCCATCTCCAGAATGGTTCGTTCAATATAGCTGTTAAGCTCACGGTTTCCGACAGCCGAAGTGACATCAAGCCCTGCGCGTATGTCGCTGCGCAGCTTCCTGAACATGGCTTCATTCATGTAAGCCCCCGGTGAATACCCGCGGCAGCGCCGGCTCAATGATACCGGTGCAGAGCTGCTGCACCCCAGCCGTAAACTGCGGAGAATTCAAGCAGAGCTCCACATGATGCTGAAGTGCCCAGGAAGGGATAAAAGGAAGCGCACCATCTATTCTGAGTTCTTCCCGCCCTGGCCGGCCAGCGGCTGAATCCCCGGCAAAATTCATCACAAACCTGCTCTTGCCCGGCACCTCCGGCGGCAGACCGGAATGCGGATCTCCGCAATGCTCCAGCCACCTGAGCGTCTTATACATACTTGCCTCGTCACTCTTCAGCGCCCATAGCAGAATGCCGCACCGCTGCAGTACTGCCTGGGCCCGCTCTTCCTCAATGCTGCCTGTATCTACAATCACAACATCATAGCCAGCATCGCCGGCCAGCAGCTCCAATAAATCCAGCGTATCCTGCCGGGTCATCTGCAGCATTTCCTTGAAATTACCGATCGGTCTGAAGGCGTCACAGCGGAGGCTGTCATGCCTTACGGCGTATCTCCCGAGTTCAGGCTTGCCTGCATTCCCCTTGCTTCCTTCGCTGCCGCTTGCTTTAAGCTCGTACAACAGAAGTTCTAGCCCGGAAGTGTTGCCCTGGGGCATCCGCAGGAACAACCCGCTGCTGTCCACACTTTCCAGGTTCAGATAAAATACAGACAGCCCGATCCCGCCAAGCTGCTTGGCCAAATTGAGCGCAATCGTTGTTTTGCCGCTGCTGCCGCTGGCTGAAACTATCCCGAGCAGCAGCGTCTCCTCCTTGGCAGCCGAAGCTGTCCTCATGCGTTTCACATCGCCTATCCGGAGGATGGACTCCAGAAGCGAGGGCAGCGACTGATATTTCTCAATCACCATACCCCCGGCCAGACTCCCCGCATTGCTGCCAGAATACTTCCCGGCCTCGCTTAGAACACCCCAAGGAACTGTATTTCTGCCTTCCACCAGCCAGGCCTCAACGAAAATAGGATCGCCTACAACGGCGTCCGGCAGCTCTTCTCCCTTCATGAATTCCATAAAGGTATCCAGCCGGCTGAAAGCTGTGATCCGCAGCATCTCCCCATACTCACTGTGATGCAGGTAATGCAGCAACGGCTCAATGTATTGACTCTCACGAACTGCCAGTACGATCCTCGCCGCCATGAAATCACTCTCCTTCCTGTAATGCGTACCTTTAAAAAAGACAACAAAAAAGACAGCAAAAAAAGCACCGCCAATAACCGTGGTATACGGTCATTGAACGGTGCTTCCGTTACTATCCTTTAATTTACAGCTATAGTAGCATATATGCAGTAGAGCGGCAATATCTTTTTTACGAATACCTCTTCTGTACTCCAAATCCTGAGCCCGCACCATATCCTGAGTTGGATATTTACCTCATTATTCCACTGCCCTATACTGTTAGTCAGTCAGCTTTCAGCACGGCCAGATTACAACTAAAGGAGATCATTCAACATGAAATTAGTGCCCAGTTTACTCGCAGCCCTCGTCTTATCCGGATCCATCAGCTTGTCAGCAGCCGCAGCAACCAAACCTATCACTGTACTCGTTGACCAGCAGAAGCTTAATTTGACCACCGCCGCCCCGATTCAGGATGGCAATTCCGTGCTCATCCCTATGCGGCCCATTTTTGAAAAGCTCGGCATGAAGCTGGTCTGGGATGCCAAGAGTAACACGATCACAGCCACCAAGGAAGGTCTCAGCATCAAGCTGCAGACCGGAAGCAAAAAAGCAACTATAAACGGAACCGTTAAACAGCTGGCCTCCGCACCCAAAACAATTGACAAAGTCACTTATGTTCCCCTGCGCTTTGTAAGCGAAGCCACCGGAAACAGTGTGGAGTGGAAAGCAGCTTCCAGAACTGTTGCAATTACAAGCAAGGAGAACACCGCTGATGTCAAGGGAATCTCCGCATTATTTGATAAATATGTGACGTATTCCAATACAGAGAACTATGACGGGTTCATGAACCTTATTGATCCGGAATCCCCACTGGCAGGGATCGGCCCAGGAATCAAAGAGCAGTACGAAATCTTTGATGCCAAAACTACCGTCCTCCAGATGGAAATTATTGATTCCAAAGGGAATGAAGCAACCGTACACACGATTGAAACCTCCGAGAAAGTAAACGGTCCCTTCATGCTGGATAGCCAAGCAGAGTATGTATACTCCCTCACCAGAAAAGCCGGCGGTTCTGCTTGGCAAATCAGCGGTATCCAAATCGCTGCGCTACAGTACATTCTTCCGGCAGATGTGCTGGAGGCTAAGGTCAATGTACCCAAAACGGATGAAGATCAAATTAAAGCTGTGGTTCAGGCCAATGTGGATTACTCCAACAAAGAGGATCTGGATGGGGCATTATCCACCATTGACGAAACTTCCCCTGCATACGAGCAAAGCAAAGAACTTTATATGCAAATGTTTAAAGCCTATGATTTAGCCATTACGCTTGACTCTTCTAAAATTATTGATTATACCGGGGATACTGCTGCGGTATACACAGTGCAGACGTCCAAGAAAGTAAAAGGTCCGGAGTTTCAGGACAGCCGGGCCGTATCGGTCAATATACTGAAAAAATCGGCAGACGGCAAATGGAAGCTTACGCAAACCTATATCCTCACGACGACAGCTCTTAATCAATAAATCCTCTTTTCCCAAACCGAATAGGGGTTTAAGCCAGCCCAAAAAGCAGCAAGGTGACATAGCCACCTGCTGCTTTTTTGGGGTTGTGCACATCGGCTGTGCACCTTACAGAAATCTCTTGCGGATTTCCGGTGTGGGAAGCAGACATTGCTCGTCACGCCCAAACCAGCGGTACCGGTTCCTTGCCACAAGCCTGTACAGGGCATCTCTCAGAGGCCGCGGCACAAGTATGAAGATATATGCGGCAGGCCACGGAAAACGCAAGCCACGGGCGATCCGCAGCACTGCAGCCGACTCTGTATAGCAGGTCCCGTTCTCCACCAGCACGACCGTATTCAGCTGGTCTGATCCAAGCCCGCCTGCACTCAGCATTCCGCCCGCTGTCTCACTCTGCAAGGGGGCGAACAGAAATCTGGCCTTGGGATCGCGCGGAATAATAAACCGCACCAGCCCCTGACAAAGATGGCATACGCCGTCGATCAGCACAATAGACTTACCGCCCGTCTTGTTTTGCTCTTCCTCCATCTTGCCACACCCCCTCTTCATAGTATCTCCCCCGGAAATAAACAAAAACGCGGGATAGCTCCCGCGCCTCATCATCCGTCCATTTAATTATTCAGCAATAGCCTTGTCGATCCACTCGTCGCCGAGCATTTGCCCTTCGAAATCAGCAGTGAAGGATTCCATACATTTGCAGATGAAATCTTTGCGGCAAACCGGACATGGTGTCTTAAGCAGGCGGCTGATGTTCGTCATTTTCCATTCCGGAAACCGATGATAGAACGCGCGGCACTCCGTTCCGTCAGCAAGCTTGATAATGAACTCGTACAATCCTTCCTTATCATTGCTGCTGGCTTTGGTCACATTCGTAATATGCGGTCTGTAAGACATCTTCATCACCCATTATTTATATTTTTGGTACTTAGTAGCACACGTGCATAACAGATACTTAGACATATTAAAGAATTTTAGGGGTGATGTCAACCAAAGCCGCCCTTTAGACCGCTATTCCCGGCTGTTTCCTGCCTCACCGTCTCTATTTAGCCATTATTTCCAGAAATCCTTCTAAATACCGGCTGCTCGTTACAACACATTCAGTTCAACTTCGATGTTGCCCCGCGTTGCCTTGGAATACGGACAGAACGCATGAGCCTTCTCTGCCAAATCCTCCGCCTGCGCACGGTCAATGCCGGGCAGCTTCACATCCATTCTTACAGCCAGTCTGAAGCCGCCGTCGCTGTCATCCTTGCCGATGGATACGTTGGCGGTGACCTCCACATCCTGCAGCTTAACGCCCTCTTTACGGGCGATATTGGCCAAGGCACTTTCATAGCAGGCACCGTAGCCTGCCGCGAACAGCTGCTCAGGATTCGTGCCGGAACCCCCGGGGCCGCCAAGCTCCTTTGGCATTTTCAAATCATGTTCAAGTACACCATCCGAGGACTTCACAGAACCTTCCCGTCCACCGTGAACCGTTGCTGTAGCCGTATATAATGCTTTCATCTGTATCTGCTCCTTTATCAAAATGTATTTGTACCGCTGCATACCCTACATTTAAACAACAGAGATATTTTGAAACGAATATACAATGTTGTCACAATTCTGACGGGTTGCTTCTTACGATAAATAGTGTAAAATTAAATTGTGATAAATCAAAATTCGGGAGGCGTTATTCATGAGTATTTATGATTTCGAGGCCAACACGCTGCGCGGGGAAGAAGAATCCCTGGCCAAGTACAAAGGTAAGGTGCTGCTTGTCGTGAACACAGCCAGCAAATGCGGATTCACCCCGCAATATAAGGGTCTCCAGGAAGTGTACGATAAATTCAAGGGCCGTGGTTTTGAGGTGCTTGGTTTTCCGAGCAACCAGTTTGCCGGACAGGAACCGGGTGAAAGCGAAGACATCGCCGAATTCTGCGAAATCAATTACGGAGTAACCTTCCCGATGTACGAGAAGGTTGACGTGAAGGGCGACGAAGCGCATCCGTTATTCAAATACCTGTCCAAGGAAGCGCCGGGCGTCCTGGGCTCAAAGAGCGTCAAGTGGAATTTCACCAAGTTCCTGGTCGATCAGGAAGGCCGTGTCCTGAAGCGGTTCGCACCACAAACTACTCCGGACCAGATCGAAGCCGATATTGCCAAACTGCTGGACTAATCCTCCCCTATAATATGAAAAGATACTCTTCACAAAAGCCCGCGGCTCCTGTGAAGAGTATCTTTGTGTTCGCTATACCACAATCATTATGCTAATTGTCATTTCCATCCTCCCTAATTATGGTATACAGAGAATATAGCACTCGATGCTTGAAACGTAACACCGTTTAATTCCCCGGAAAGCAGGTTGGCTATGAAGCAGGATGTTTTGAAGCGGGTTTTCGATTATATCGAAGATCATCTGAATGAGGAGATCAGCCTCGACAACCTCGCCCGGACGGGATATGTTTCTTTGATGCAGCTGTACCGGGAATTCTACTGCGTATCCGGCCATTCCATTAAAGACTATATCCGCAAAAGAAGAATCAGCAACGCATGCGCCCAGATCAAGAACTGCGGGTTATCCATTACCGAAATTGCGCTGGGCAACGGCTTTGACTCCCTGCCTTCCTTCTCCAAGGTCTTCAAAAAAATCGTCGGGCTTACGCCAATGGAATACAAACGGAGCAGCGTGTTCTATACCTTCCTCCCCGGGCAGTTCCCCCTCCACTTGGCGGAGACAGCCATTAAGATCCAGTCCGGGCAACCGCTGCATGGCCTGACCGCCGTTTACCTCGCCGCAGGAGACACAGACATCGAACAGCAAGCCATCAACGCACTGAAACAAGCGGTCTTCACAGCCAAGCGTACGGACATGAGTTTTAGAGTCTTCGGATTAACCCCCGTGCAGGTTGGACGGTCCAGACAATCGTACAACCTATTCATAGATACCCGGAATCATGAGTACTGGATTTCCGCCCTGCGGGAGGCCGGTTATCACTCCATAGAGCCAGCTACGTTATGCGGCGGTGAGTTTGCCGTCTTATCCGTACCTTTTACCGGAAGCATCAACCCGGCCTGGGACTACCTTTACAGTCATTGGCTGGCCAAAAGCGTGTTCACCCTGGCAGGTGATCATTGCCGTGAGGAATTCATCATTCAAAAGACA
This sequence comes from Paenibacillus sp. FSL M7-1046, assembly GCF_038007405.1. Lineage (NCBI taxonomy): Bacteria > Bacillati > Bacillota > Bacilli > Caryophanales > Paenibacillaceae > Paenibacillus > Paenibacillus sp. FSL M7-1046. The sequence goes on from NZ_JBBOXB010000001.1 coordinate 804,129, forward strand.
GGGACCATCAAAGAGCTTCGTCTATCCCTGCCCATTATCCGCAAGCAAAGCAGCTACATCATTGAAGTAACCCCATTTGCGCAGCAGCACTATATCGTCGCCCATGCCGTGGGCAGTCATGCGGAAGATGAAGCTTCGGCCAAGCTTTTATCGCAGATCAATCAACGCGGATTCCTTCCATCGTCGTTTTATGTGGAGATTACCAGCAATGGATACTTGTGCGGTGTCGAGTGGACAGAAAAGGGCGAATTATCAGCCGAAGACGGTCTGAGTTTTGTTACCCTAGAAGCAGGGCTTTATGCGGTATTAACCACAGATAGTTTCGGGGATTTCACAGGACTTGCGGATATTATGACCCGCTGGCTGGAGGAAAACTGCTGCTATAGGCGGGCCGGCAGCCCTTTTGCCCTCTATACCGTAAATGAAACCTATGAAGAGGTCTCCATGAAGGTGTGTATTGCTATTGGCGAACATTCTGTTATAAACGGACAATCCATCCCTTCAAATCCCATTTATAATGAAGACGAAGAACAAATGAACTAGGAGGAATCATGCATGACAGAGCCGTTACGCCAGAGCAGCTATGATGGAACTACCGAGGGATACGCCCCTAAATTCAAACCGCGGGTAATCGAACTGATCCGCCAGCAGCTGGAAAAAGAAGCCCCTCAGCGCACCGACTCCATTGGTGGAGAAAAGCCTTATGTACTAGATTTACCGGAGCTTCAAGTCATCGGCTGGCAGAACCTCAATCAAGCAGGCGAGCCTTATGCCGATATCTGGGGACATGTCTTCGGGGAAATCGATATCGACAGCAAATTTGATTCCATTCCGTCAAAAGTCCAGAGCAGCGGCTGTTACCTGGGCATCTTCGAAGGCCGCGATTCGGTTCCCAAGCTGTGGGAGCAATCCGCCTGGGATACCGGCTATTTTTTAGGCGTTGAGGTAGGAGATCCCGGTACAGTTCCCGAAGGACTTGTGCATAAGGATTACCCCGCATCCAAATATGCTATTTTTATCGCCAAGGGTGTGCCGGCAGCTGCGTTTCAGAGCACATGGGATTATATCCATCAGGAATGGCTGCCTTCAGCGGAATTTAAGTTCAACGAAGCCGGGGTTTTCTTCATCAACTATACAGAGAAGTCAGGACCTGATGACGAAAGATTCGAGGCCCATCTGTGTGTACCTGTGGTGGAAAAATAGCGGCGATCCGCCGTTTGCATCCTACGAACGGCAACACTTGTAGTCCGGGTTTCCCGTCGTGTCACCGCCACTGGCCTGACGTTGTCTATCGCGTATGTCCTTCCAGGAAGTAAGCTGAATCTTTTCGGTTTGCAGTAATCTGTGAATATCCTCATCCATAAATAACAGGTACTCGATCTCCCTTTTCTTCCAGTGTGGAGTAATTGCCCGCATTTCATAAGTATTCAGCGCAGGATGGATGACAATTTCCGTTATCCCTCCTCCCACACCTTTTATAGCTTCCATCATTTTAACCTTAGCAATGTCATAGTCCTCCCCCTGCTCCAAGTGATAGGGAAGATTAATCAAGTCATCAATTAACAAGATCCCTCTTTTCCGCGCCGATTCAATCCTCTCCGTCATTAATTCCCTCATCTCTAAATCCAGAAATGATTGATTTACTATATTAACAGGCAGCTTAAAAGGCAGCCGGTGCTCCTGGCACAGATCAAATACAATCTCCAGAAAATCCCGGCCTCTCGACAATCCCAATAAACTGCCCTCATGACTGTCCAAGTGTGTCGGTTCAATCCCCAGCGTTAGAGCCATCTCGATCTGACTTCGGATTTCAGTTCGGATGGCTTCAGCAGTAGCGTGCTCTTCCACATGAGCTGCATGTTCCCAAAAATATCCCTCTGCAGTAATTAACGACTGTATCCTGGAACTCCTGGTAACCGGGCCCCACTTATAGGCCGGAAGACTCGAAGTAAGCGTAAGATGAATTCCCACATTAACATTGTGATGATTTTTGGCATACTCAGCAGCCTCTTTCGCCCAGGGCCCCGGCATCATAATCATGCTGGAATTAATTGCATCGGCTTGGTACAGGTTCATAATAGCCTCATTCATGGAATGGCACATTCCGAAATCGTCGGCGGTAACGATAAGAAACCGCTCATTAGAGTTGTGAATTTTATTCGGCACTCTTTTTCCCTCCATTGGGTCAGTCTATAAAACAAAACAAAAAAACCTGAAATCCCTTGAGCAACAAGGAATTTCAGGTTTCTTCATGTATGCGGTAGAGAGGACTCGAACCTCCACGGGTATACACCCACTACCCCCTCAAGATAGCGTGTCTGCCATTCCACCACTACCGCGCGGTGAGTAAAACGTTAAAGCATTGTTTGAGGCCAACATTCAATATTATAAATCCATTTCAGCAAAATGTAAAGATACCACTTTAAGAATTTTCTTCGTTTTCTTTAAGCCTGCGGTATCGGGCAAACTCGATATATTCCTTAATAAATTCTTGCTCCTTCTGCAGCAATTCCTCACTTTGGCAATTCAATTGCCGTATTTGGCCAGAAAAATAATCCTCCCCGCCTTCGCGAAGAATCTCCGTTGTAGTTTTGCCCAGAATCAGCCAATCCAGACTCACATGAAAAAAAGCACCGATCTCGATCAGCTTATGTGTTCCGGGCGTCGACTTGCCCCGCTTCCAATCCCCCATGTTGCCGGTACTGATATTCAGCTGTTCGCAGAAGGACTTTTTTGTCAGTCCTTTTTGTTTGATCAAATATTCTATCCGCTCGTATATCGACGCCATCAGCAATCCGCCTTCCGCACTATTTAAATATACTTATTTACGTATTTTTTATTGTAAAATGACGTAAAAAAGTATATAATTAACTATTATTACTCCCATCCATTATATCACACGACTGGATAGTCGATAAGAGGTGAAGTCTTTTGAACAGCAAACGTCCCGTTACTCCTTTTGGCTGGGCAATCAAACAGCGGCTGACGGAAATGCACATGGATCAGAAGAAATTCTGCGAGCTGTACGGAATTCCGCCTTATCGCCTATCCAATCTGATTCACGGCACCCGCAGGGCCGAGCGCTACAGGCGCCAAGTCGCAGAGCTGCTTAACCTGCCTCCATCCTAGCTTTCCATCCTGCAAACTATCAAGGAGAGATAACCTTTGCCATTCAGCATATCCACTTCCCTCATCCGTCCCCTTAATGCTCTGCCGCATAATGCACTGGTTATCGACAGGCAGGGGATCATCCTGTTCACCAACGACTCCTGGAAGGAATACAACAACCACTATGGACTCTCCCCGCATGCCGATTGGACTGGCGCTGATGGTCTGGAGTTATTCGAACAGATGATGTCGGGCCCTTCCCAGATCACTGCACTTAAGGAGTTGCTGCATCGTATCCTTTGCGGCGAGTCTTTAATCTCCAGTTCCGAGTTTATTCTGCAGACTGCGGCCAAAGGCAGCAGAAGATTCCGTGTAGATGCCTTTCCGCTTATCCATGAGAATCCGGCAGCAGACCAGGCTATCATTCTCTCTCTGCAGGATGTTGGTCCTGTTATCATAAGTCAGCCTGTTCAGTCTGTCCGAACGATCCAGCCGTTGCGTTTGCACCAGAAGAATCCTCAACCTCTTGTTCCTATCTGCGCCTCCTGCAAATCCATCCGCAACAGCAGCGAGGAGTGGGTGACCATTGAACGTTTCCTGCTGCAGCAGCTGTCTTTGCAATTCACCCATGATATCTGCCCGGACTGCATCCGTGAGTTGTACCCGAAATACGCCGCAGCTCTGAAGTGGTGAATGATATTAGGGAGACCTTGTTAGATAATTAACTCTCCATCCCATTCAGGAATAAACAGCCGGTTGTTATAATAGTCGAGGCTACATACTTTGGACAGCCGCAGATCAGCTGTCATTACGAATATTGTAGCATTAAAGCTCGTCAATTGTTCAGATCACTATCTCCTTCTTCTTGATAGCCAGCACGCTGCCCATATAAAATATAAGGATATACATAGCTATATTTACTAATCCGCTGATTACATTTACCGCTTGGAATTTTCCTGCAAAGCTCTGATACAAATTCATTTGATGGACAATAGAAAAGCTGTGCAATTCCTGTACATTTTCAAGAGCGGTCAGTACAAACATGATTCCCAAAGATATTCCAATAGTGCCGCCCATAGTGGGTGACAAGATGGATACAAGTACAATAATCATGCCGAACCCTAAACAAGGCAGTGCGGTGATTATATAAGACTGTAGTGTAAGCAGTATTCCTTGAGCTGCCGGGAAAACAGTATCATTGAACATCATTTGATCCCCCCACCCCAATAACGCCGCGCCTATAACATAGCTTCCTGTCATTACAAATAGCAGCAGCATTAAGACAGAAATAATCATAGCGGCAATCTTTGCATTCAGGAGTTCAACCCTATGCACCGGGCGCAAAAGAAACAGTTTAAGCGTGCCGTTGCGATATTCATCAGAGATAATTTCAGCAAATAGAAGAGCCATAAAAAATATAAACAATGGCATAATGCGGCTTAGCATGAACATTGGGAACGACTGGCCGTTGATATTGCCGGAAGGACTGGATAATACGGTTACTCCTTGGATAATCAGAAGCCCTATGGCCATTACCATAAAATAAAACAGCTTATTCAGCTTAAACACCTTATACATTTCATTCTTCAGAAGCTTCATCCTCTTTGCCCCCTGTTTTGAATTTCAAAGAAAAATTTCTCCAGCGTGTCGTTTTGCGGGACAATAGCCTCCACTGGTATCTGCTGTGCAACCATCACCTGATTTAGACTGGATGCATAGCCATTACGCAGCTCTACAAGGATGCCTTGGGGTATGCTCTGTGCCGATTGGACGTAGCATATTTGCTCAACTTCAACTAACAAGTGGCTTGATATCAGGAATGAGATTCCTTTCTCCTTCGCAAGATGTACAACCAATTCCCTGATTTCCACCATCCCCTGCGGATCAAGTCCATTGGTAGGCTCATCAAGAATAATAAGCTTAGGATTATTTAAAAGAGCGCTGGCAATTCCAAGCCGCTGTTTCATTCCGAGCGAGTAAGTTTTCACCTTGTCTTCCGCTCTCTCCATCATTCCCACGATATCAAGAACCTCTTTGATATTGCTGTTATTCATTCCGGGAATCAGGTTTGCAATCAGCCTGAGATTGTCATATCCGGACAGATAAGTATAGAAAGCGGGGTCGATCATTGCCCCAATCGCAGAAATGGATTTTTTAAAATCAGTCCGCAGACTCACCCCGTCTATTTTCACTTCTCCCGAATCAGGACTTATCAACCCGAGAAGTATTCTGATTGTTGTCGTTTTCCCTGCTCCGTTTGGGCCAAGAAAGCCATAAATATCTCCAGTCTCAATCGAAAGATTTAAATTGTTAACCACTTTCCTGCTCCCGAAGGTCTTATTTATTCCGCGGGCTTCCAGTAACAATTTGCTTCCCATAATCTTTGTCTCCTTAAGTAGATTGATTCTATTGCCTATTCAAACTAACTAAACGTCCGATTAGCTAAACCATCAAAAAAATTACGGTCATTTAGACCATAATTTTACTGTGAAGTCCACAATCTTTTCGATATATCCATCATAACCATCTACTACGAACTCTTTTCCGAAAATACTAATGGTTGTGAAATTATAGATAAATTGCATAATAGCCAATCTGAAATCCATCTCTCTGATTTGACTTTTAATAGGTTCATTCGATAAAAATCCAATCATTGAGTCAATCAGCTGCTGAGTAATATTCGTTAAGAATTTGTACTGCTCCGGCTCCAGTAAATTTTTTTCGCGAATCACTAGTTGAGTGATTTCATCATTGCTTAGAAAAATTTCCGAAACCTTCTGTCCAACGAGCAGCAGCCCATCCCTAAGGGACAGATCACTTTTTAAGGATTTCACGAAATTATTGATATCCTGAATACGTTGTTCGTGCCCCTCCCGGATAATGGTATTAAATATCTCCAGCTTTCCTTCCGGAAAGTAATGATAAGTTAATGCATCCGACATTCCAACCTTTTTATTGATGGCACGCATCGAAGCTGCATGGTATCCTTCCTGTACAAATAATTGTCTGGCTGCGTTTAGAATTTGTTCTCTCCGTTCGCTGGCCTGGAGATCTCTGCTTGTCATGCTCTTTATTTCTTTATGCATAAGCCCACCCATTTCAAATTCAATTCACTAAACGTACGTTGAATTAACTATAGCACAGGGATTTTCATTTTTCAATTCGCCAACAAATCATACTCAACATAAAGAAAGCAAAAAGAACCTTGAATGATCAAGGCTCTTTTTGCTAATTATGTATGCGGTAGAGAGGACTCGAACCTCCACGGGTATACACCCACTACCCCCTCAAGATAGCGTGTCTGCCATTCCACCACTACCGCATATATGACCCGTATGGGATTCGAACCCATGTTACCTCCGTGAAAGGGAGGTGTCTTAACCCCTTGACCAACGGGCCATGTTTGATAAGTTGTCTTTGTCACAACAAAAATGAGTATATCAAACCCAGGGAGATTTGACAAGAACTTTTCTCAAAAAAATAACAGACACTCATAGATCACGAAAAGAAAGGCCCAATGTTGAGCCTTTCTCTTCACAGCTAAGGTGATTCAGGGCGTACTGGACTCCCCGATGATAAACAAATTTGATTGCGGTTCTTAACCTCTTACGGATTTACCTTTGTTTCGAAAGTTTGTGTGCCGTCAACGAATTTCAGAACGACAGCTGCTTTAACTGGGTCATGTGTTTCGTTGAGCGTGATTTTACCGGTAGCCAGCTGCAGATCTTTGGTTGCTGCCAAAGCATCTTTAATCTTGGCAGGATCGGCCTCACCTGCACGGGTAATGGCGTCAGCAACCAGCTTCAGGGAATCATAACCAAGAGCGGCCATCCCGTCCGGTACTGCGCCCCCGTTGGCAGCTTTGTAGGCATCAACGAAGGATGTAACTTCAGTAGCGGTATCTTCCGGTGAGTAATGGTTGGACATATAAGTGTTGTCCAGAGCCTCTTTGCCGGCGATTTCAGCGAGTTGCGGAGAATCCCAGCCGTCGCCGCCAAGGAATGGAACTGTAATGCCCATCTCGCGGGCTTGCTTTACGATTTTGCCGACTTCTTCATAATAGCCCGGCAGATAGATTACATCCGGGTTTTGCTCTTTGATCCGTGTCAGCACGGCTTTGAAGTCGGAGTCTTTTTGCTGATAGGATTCCTGGCTCAGCACCTCTCCGCCTTTTGCCTTAAAGGTTTCTTCAAAGAACTTTTGCAGACCCTTGGAATAGTCACTCGACGTGTCCGTGTAAATTACAGCTGTTTTGGCTTTCAGCGAATCTACAGCAAAGTTAGCCATAACTTCTCCTTGGAAAGGATCGATAAAGGCAGTGCGGAACACCCATTCGTTCACTTTGCCACTGCGCTCATCCACCGTCACTTTAGGGTTGGTGGCACCTACGGATACCAGCGGTATTTTCTTCTCGGTAGCCACCGGGACAATCCCCAGCGTGTTGGTCGAGGTTGAAGCACCAATGATGGTAACAACCTTATCATTGGTAATCAGTTTTTGCGCGGCTTGCGTGGCTTCCTCGGATTTCGAGGCGTTATCGGCTACGATTAATTCCAGTTTCTTGCCGAGTATGCCGCCTGCGTCATTGATCTGCTGTACCGCCAGCTTCGCGCCTTTGGATACGGAATCGCCGAAAGAGGCCTGGCCGCCCGTGAGCTCAAGGTTCGCACCGATTTTGATAGTGTCCCCGCCAGAATTGCCGCCGCTTGCAGAGTTTCCGCTGTTCTCTGTGTTGTCGTTGCCGCAGCCCGATGCCAATACTGCAGTCAGTACTGTTGACAAAATTATGGCCCCAATTTTCTTCATAGTTTCTCCCAGCCTCCCGGATAATAGAATTGTATATATGTTGTTTCTATGATGCCCTTAGTGAGGCTAACCTCTTAGTGCCCGAGATAGGCCATTTTGATTTCTTCGGAATCTGCCAATTCCTTGGCATCCCCTTCAAGAACAACCCTGCCCGTTTCCAGCACGTAGGCGCGGTGGGCGATTTTGAGCGCCTGATGCGCATTTTGCTCCACCAGCAGCACAGTAGTTCCGGCTTCGTTCACATCTTTAATAATCTTGAAAATATCCTGTACCAGCAGCGGTGCAAGCCCCATGGATGGCTCATCCAGCAGCAGCAGCTGGGGATGCCCCATAATGGCCCGCCCCATGGCAAGCATCTGCTGTTCGCCACCGGACAAAGTACCTGCCTGCTGCTTCTTGCGTTCCCGGAGCCTCGGAAAGATGTCGTACACCTTCTCGAAATCAGCCGCCAGACTTCCGGATTCCTGCAGGTAAGCGCCAAGCTCAAGGTTCTCTTCAACAGACATATTGGCGAACACGCGGCGTCCTTCAGGACAATGGATCAAGCCCTGCTTGACGATCGCCTGAACACTCTGGCTGGTTATTGATTTATCCAGAAATTCAATGCTGCCTGTCTTGGGTTTAAGCAGACCTGACAGAGTCTTCAGGAGCGTTGATTTGCCTGCACCATTGGCTCCGATCAGTGTTACAATTCCCCCTTGCTCGACATGGATGCTAAGGTCCTTCAGAGCATGAATGGCTCCATAATAAACATTGATCCCCTGTACTTTAAGCATTGCCATTACGCCTCCTGTCCCAAATACGCTTCGATAACCTTGGGATTATTCCGAATCTCCGCCGGAGTTCCATCAGCAATCAGTATCCCGCGATCCAAGACATAAATCCGGTTGCAGACGCCCATAACAAGCGACATATCATGCTCGATCAACAGAATGGTGAGGTCAAATTCCTCGCGTATCCAGGCGATCAGATTCATTAAGTCCCGCGTCTCGTTCGGGTTCATGCCCGCCGCCGGTTCATCCAGCAGCAGCAGCTTCGGCCCTGCCGCCAGCGCCCGTGCAATTTCCAGACGCCGCTGGTTACCATAGCTGAGATTGCTGGCAACCTCTTCACTCTGGTCCGCGAGATTGAATATTTTGAGAATATCCATCGCCTTCCGTGTAATTTCGTCCTCTCCCTTGAAATGCTTCGGCAGCCGCAGCATGGAGGTGAATAAGGAATGTCTGGCATGCTGGTGAAAGGCGATTTTGACATTCTCCAATACTGTCATGGCCGTAAACAGCCGGATATTCTGGAAGGTGCGCGCAGCGCCCTTATGGTTGATCTTGTAGGGCTTCATCCCGCCAATGGATTCATTGTTAAGAAGAATGCTGCCTGTAGAGGGCGGGTATACGCCGGTTAACAGGTTGAAAAGCGTCGTTTTGCCGGCACCATTCGGCCCAATCAGACCGATCAGTTCACCTTTGTTAATGTGAAGAGAAACTTCGCTGAGCGCCTTAAGCCCTCCAAAAGAACGGCTGGCCTCTTTAACGTCAAGAAGCACTGCTGCCTGTGATGCTGTCATCTGCCTTCACCTCCTTTTTGCTAAGCTTGCCGAATGAAAATTTCGTTGTACCCAGCAGCCCGCTTGGACGGAATATCATCATCAGGATCAGAACGATCGAATAAATAATCATCCGCCATTCCGGGAATTCACGCAGATAGGTGTAGAGCAAGGTTACAAAGACAGCACCCACAATGGAGCCGGCTGTACTGCCGAGTCCCCCGAGAACAACCATAACGATAATCTCGAACGATTTCAGAAAGTTAAAGCTGCCCGGAGTAATCACGTAGAACGTATGCGCAGACAATCCGCCCGCTATACCGGCGAACAATGCACCGATTGTAAAGGCAATAATCTTATAGCGCGTCGTGTTAATCCCCATCGCCTCTGCGGCGATTTCATTCTCGCGGATGGCAAGGCAGGCCCGGCCATGTGTGGACCTTATAAAGTTATTGATCACAACCACTGTAATTAAGGTAAAGAGAAATAGCAGGGTCCAGGTCGTTTTGGCAGGGATGCCGCTGAGCCCGGATGCGCCGCCGACGAATTCCGTGTTCAGCATGATGATCCGGATAATCTCGCCGAACCCCAGTGTGGCGATGGCCAGATAGTCACCATTCAGCCGGAGTGTAGGCATTCCGATCAGGACCCCAAACACGGCAGCGAGCAAGCCGCCGGCAATAATCGCCGGAACGAATGGAACGTTATAATCCAGTGTCAGAATCGCCGAAGTGTACGCACCTACAGACATAAAGCCTGCATGACCGATGGAGAATTGTCCGGTAATCCCGGTAATGAGGTTAAGCGATACCGCCAGCATGATGTTGACACCGATCAAGAGAAGCATCGACCTTGTTACATCACTGAATATTCCAGTTGTTAGAAGAACTTGAACGACTCCATAAAACGCCAGGGCAACAATAATGCCCATCCAGAACTTTTTGCTTGTCATCTTCACGCCGGTTCCCTCCTACACTTTCTCCCGGACATTCTTGCCGAACAGCCCGGATGGTTTAAAGATAAGGATCAGGATCAGTACTGCAAAAGCTACTCCATCACGCCAGGAGGAAAATCCGAGCGAAGAAATCTCCGTCTCTACCGTTCCCAGCAGCAATCCGCCAACAAGCGCCCCGGGAATACTTCCAATGCCTCCAAGCACTGCGGCTACAAAAGCTTTAAGCCCCGGCATAACGCCCATCAGCGGATCGACGGAGTTGTAGGTCATGCCGAAAATCACTCCGGCAGCAGCGGCCAGCGCCGAACCGATAGCAAAAGTTGCCGAGATGGTGCGGTCTACGTTGATCCCCATCAAACGGGCCGCCTCCACATCGAACGATACCGCCCGCATCGCTTTACCGGTTTTGGTGTAACGTACGATATATTGCAAGAGAATCATTAGAATTATGGTTGTTAGAAGAATCATGACTTGATTGGATTCCACTTGAATGGATGTGCCGAACAACTGGTACTGTTTCTTGTCCATTATGTCCGGGAAGCCTTTCGCCTGAGGCCCAAGAATAAGCACTCCGGTGTATTCCAGCAGGAACGATACGCCAATGGCCGTAATAAGTGCGGCAATCCGGGTCGATTTGCGCAGCGGCTTGTAGGCGAAGCGTTCAATCGTGATGCCCAGCAGTGCGCTGATGGTCATCGAAATTATAAGCGACAAGATCAACACAAGCACAGGAGGGAGCCCTGCGTTCGCCAAATATTTTGCGCTGTACAGTCCGATAAACGAACCGACCATAAACACATCCCCATGCGCAAAATTGATCAGCTTAATAATTCCGTACACCATGGTGTAACCAAGGGCGATTAGAGCGTAAATACTGCCTACGGAAATACCGTTAATTAACTGCTGAATGAAGTACTCCATCGCCATCCCCTTCTCTCCATAATAATCAAAATTCCCCTTTCTACGCCTTACAATCTGTTCATTCCCTCAAGATGTCATTTATATTAACATACAGTTATTTCTCCGTCACTAATATATGAGCGGTTTTAATATAAAATTCGAAATTATACGTTAAGTTTATTGACATTATGAGTGAATTACATGGAGTGTTTTGTGCATTATCCGCAAAAATGGATGAAAACCGGAGTAAAGCAGAGGATTTTAAAGGTCGTTTGTTTTTGTATTTATTTCCTTTTCTGTTACAATGCTTTGTTTTTCTGTAAATAATATAACATTTGTCTCTTTACAGCTTCAATCCTTCAATTTATTAAAGAGGTAACGGGTTGCACTGGTAGTCCGGCTGAAAAAGTATGAGTATACAGCACAAAAAAAAGAGCCCCCTCGGGAGCTCTTAATGTCTGAAAGTATCAATACGGAGAGAGAGGGATTCGAACCCTCGCACCGCTTACGCAGTCTAACCCCTTAGCAGAGGGTCCCCTTATAGCCACTTGGGTATCTCTCCAAGTAAATGGCTCCCCGAACAGGACTCGAACCTGTGACAACTCGATTAACAGTCGAGTGCTCTACCAACTGAGCTATCAGGGAACATTACATGAACAAGGAATAATTTATCATGATTTCGTGATCTAGTCAAGCGGACAAAAGCCACTCTGAGATCGTTTACAATCAGCACATGTATCTGACGGGCCCAACACTATACACGAAGCTTAGATTTAGGCATCAACCTGAATCCATTCTCCATCCAGCGGAAGGGCAACACGGTCCAGCAGCCCCTCCTGCTGCAAGCGTGCTTTAAGCAAGTCTCGTGTAACCAGACAATGATTAATGGCATCCATATGGACGGCGATGACGGATGTTTCAGGGGTATAATGGCATAAATCAACGACATCCTGATCATTCATTGTAATATGGCCTCCCGTTATGAACTGCGCGCCTCCGGCATTGACAATGACCGCTTCCGGACTATACTCGTCCAAGGCTTGTTTGACCTCAGCGCACCAGATGGTGTCTCCGGCCAAATACAGTACAGGCTCACCTTCAGCCTGAAAGATAAAACCGGATACCTTGCCCATCCACTCTCCGATCTCTCCTGTTCCATGCCGGCCTGCGGTTCGTGTCAGGGTCACCCCCCGGAATGTTAATGCAGCATTGTCTTGTACCACGGTGATATTGCCGAACCCTTGGGCAGCGATTGTATCCTGATCCCCATCCTGGCATAACAGCGGGATCTCATGCGGCAAAAGTGACACCGCCGCCGCATCCCAGTGATCCTGATGGAGATGTGTAACCAGCACAGCATCCGGTGAAAGCCACTGCTGAACCGGCCCCGGCAAAGGAACGAGCGGATTTCTACGGTTATTCTCCGTATTCACAATCGGCGAATTGGCACCCTGTTCGCTGAGCATCGGGTCGATCAGGAAGGTAACACCGCCGTATTCCAGCCATAAGGCCGCATTGCGGATCAATTGAATTTTCATTCTAAACACCTCTTCTTTCCAGCTGTCTTCTGCTACAATCAATTATAAATGGACCTGCATGCGGAATACATTGTGCCGTGAAAGAGATTGGCCTGTTCTATTTTCATCTGGAAAGGAATTTAACTTATGACCCCCTACCTCATCGACGATACAGATTACCGCATCCTTCAATATCTTATAGAAGACTCCACGCTCAGCCACAAGGACATCGGTGAATATGTTCATATGACGGGGCAGGCGGTAGGCGCACGAATCCGCAGAATGCGGGAATTGGAGATTATCGAAGGTTATACCGTCCGCTGGAACCCGCTCAAAATCGGACAGAGCATCCACGCCTTTATCACCGTGTTCTTAAGCTCCAACGCCGCGCATCCGCCCTTTCAAAAGTTTGCCCTAAACCACAGCAGCGTAGTGGAACTGCACCGGGTCAGCGGGGAAGGCTGCTACTGGATGCGCGTGCGTACCGGGGATCAGGCGGAGCTGAATGGTTTTCTCGACGAACTGCTGGAGTATGGCAATTATCGGATTAATCTGAGTATGAAACAGCTCAAATAACCTGTCGTCATCACCAGGTGGATAGCAGAATAGGTGAATAGGTGAATAGCAATAACGCCAAACAGCTGTTTTTTGCTGCATATTTCTCGCAAATACCAGCCGCCCTCCGCTGAACATCAATAGAGTGACTCTGTGAAAGTTCTCTACCTCTACCTCTACCTCTACCTCTACCTCTACCCCTACCCCTATCTGCTGCATTCTATACAATAGATTTGCCTCTCAGCCGTCTGAATCGGCGTTCTGCTGTATTCTGTGCAATAGAATTTGGCCAGTGCCCCTGATTTCCGGAGAAGTGACGGATTCTGCTGCACGAAATACAATAGATTGCTATTTGCAGGCCAAAAGTAAGAAATCTGCTGTATCTTTTGCAGTAGAAAGCCTTTGGGTTCCCATTATAACTAGGCTGTTATCCCTGTTCTGAGCTAGCCTCCAGCAGACTACCGGAACATTGACAAAACACCTGCCGCGCAGGATAGTTAACTCATCCACCCGCCGCTTCGGCGACGGAACCCACCCTATTCATTATTCATTATTGGAGGCCAGCATGAATCATAAAATTGATCCGCCCAAAATCGCCGACCCGCTCTCTCTGCCAGTGCAGCAAGTGTTCTCCCTGGAGTCCAAAGAGGAGTTCAGCCTCTGCGCCATCAGCGATACCTTCATTGAATATCAGGAAGCGTCCAAGGTATCCTTCGATAAAGTGCTGTTCAAAAATGTCACGATTACCGAGTCCACACTCCGTGCTGTCGAGCTGACGGATGTGATCTTTGAAAACTGCGATCTGTCCAACGTGGATTTCAGCGAAGCCTTCATTCACCGGACAGAGTTCAAGCTGTGCAAAATGATCGGAACTGACTTTACCAGAGCAAGATTCCAGAATGTCCGTGTGACGGACTGCATAGGTGACTTCGCCAGCTTCCGGTTCGGAAACTTCAAACAAACGGCCTTCGAGAACAGTTCGCTGAACAGCGCCGACTTCTATCAAGCCAGCTTCAATAAAATGTCGTTCTCAGTCTGCAAGATTGACCAGGCGGTAATGGCAGGCTCCAAATTAAGAGATATCGACTTAAGTGACTGCGAATTCAGCGGCCTGAATGTGGATATTGAAGATCTGCCGGGCTGTATTATTTCCGCAGATCAGGCGGCTTCTTTTGCCGGGCTGCTGGGCCTCGTCATTAAGTAGACTGGCCATTTCCTAGTTCAAGTGCTACCAGCTTCAGCTTGCCGGCACATTTGCCGCAGCGGTAGCGCTTCGGGTCAGCCTTGCGCTTGCGCGGATATTCCATGGCACAGTCGGTGCACACGAGCTTATACCGGTAAGGCTGCGGCTTACGGGCCTTGGCCCCCGGCAGCGCTCCGCAGTAACGGCTTCCGCCGACCTGGGCCAGCAGGCTTTTGAAATCGGCATCCCGGTGCATATATCCCCGCTTCGCCAGATGCAGATGGTAGTGGCAGAGCTCGTGCTTGATGATCTTCTCCGTCTCTTCACGCCCATACATCGCCAGCTGCTGCGGGTTAATCTCTATATTATGGCTTTTGGTAAAATATCGTCCGCCTGTTGTCGTAAGTCTGTTGTTAAAGCTTGCTTTGTGCCGGAATGGCACGCCAAAGCTGCCCAGCGACACCTGCTCGATCCACAGCTGCAGCTCTTCGTTACTTATAGTCGTCATAGCGTTTCTCACAGGTCCTCTCCATAGGAAATAAGATCTCTACTTGAATTGTAACTTGCCCATAGGCTAAACTGTCAAGAAGGAAGACAAGTCCGGAGGGAGAATGACGTATGCCGAAAATGCGGTATGTAATTTTGCAGCAGAAACAGGAATTGCAGTTTGTGGAAATGCCGGAGGAATATGCGTACCAGCTGAGTGCGCTTAATCTCCGCCTCAATAAAGAGATCGACAAGCTGACGGCGGACAATGTGCCGAACCTGCCGCTGGCCATCGCGGAATGTGATTCGCTAGATCTGCTGCGCGAGGGGTATACGCTGGAGTCGGGGCTTGCGTACATCAACCGGCTGGAGAGCGCTTTTTCCTCTATTCAGGAGAATAATTATCCGCTGATCTCGCTGCTGACGGAAATCCGTGCGCTGCAGGCACAGCTGGAACAGTGGTACGAAGAGGAAGAAGAAGGTATTCATTAAATTGTAGCCTTCGCCGCACCTTTGGGCACTCCTTCCCATATGCTGTACATAGGAAGCATGCCAGAGGAGGGGTACACTTGCCACAGTGGCTCTGCCATCAGCTCATGAAGGCTTATTTCAAAAAGGACCGCCGTCAGATCAAGCTGCTGAACGAATGCTGGTTTTTTTACCGCAATTCCGCCGAATCCCGTGATTCTGTACCTAGAGAAGTATAGAGTTATATTGCAATTCAGGTGTGTGTGAAGATCAAAAGCCACGATTACCGTCAGGGTAGCCGTGGCTTTTGGTTTGTGAAGATCCTCAGGCGCTTACATTTGCCGCAAGCACGCTGCTTCATCCGTCTATAATTTTAGAACATCGGGAAAACGTATCTCACCAGGAAGAACAGGATTCCGAAAATGATAATAATATACGCCGCGTATTTAATAAAGGTGGATGCGACAACGCTGGAATCCGATTTCTTGTGTATAGCACCCCATTAACCCCGGCTTTTCCTGCTTGAAACAAATAGCCGCATCCCCACAAGGCCAGGATATACCCGGTCAGCGGAGATGCGGCTTCATTATTGTATGTTAAATAATCAGTTAAAACTGCGGTGGGAAGGCCAGGAGCCTTGCAGCTTGCGGACCAGCACAATCTGTCCGGTGTGGTAAGAATCATGCAGAATCAGGCTCATCACTTCTTCACCCGGAGCATGGCCCGAGCCGCCCCAATCGTAGATGCCTTCTTCCAGCGCCTCAATCACTTCCCGTAGTGAAGCATGGATGGACTTTAGCTTGGCAACCGCCTGTTCCCACGCTTCTTCCCCGCTTGCTGTTACGGTAAACGTGGCGTCGTTGCTCTCTGCATCCGGCAGCTGCGGCAGACCTTTGAGCTTATTCAGCAAACGTTCCTTGTAATAGGTCAGATGGTTGACTGTCTCCCAGATGGAGTTGCCCGCTTCCCCCGGCTTCCAGCTGGCCTGAATGCTGTCCACACCCTGCAGCGCATCACTTAGCGGCGGCGCCCAATCCTCGACATCCATGGCATAATCCCAGTTTTGCAGCAAAACATCGCTAATCTTATTCTGCATGTTTTACCTCCTCAAAGTATTGTGAGCAATGTAACCACTCAAAGCTCCGATAACCGTTACACAAGAAATGTAGCATATTCAAGCGGAGGATTCAAGTAACTAGCAAACATGATTTTTAACTGTTACAATCAAGAGAAAGAGAAGGCTGCGGAAGGATGGATGAACCGTGCTGTGGGAGGATTTCATTAACAGCTATTGGCGGGATTGGCGGACAGGCGACCGCAGCAAGGACCGGGACAGGCTGGAGGATCAGGAATGGCTGGAGAAGTGGCTGGAGCAGCAAGCGTTGCAGGTAACATCGCCGCCGGAGCCTGATGAACTGGAGCAATTGAAGCAGCTGCGCGGCCTGTTGTGGGGCGAAGTGCAGAAGCTCGTGCAAGGCAATAGCGCAGATCCCAAGCTGCTGGAGCAACTGAATATGTATATGGGCAAAGGGCCAGCGCTTAGACAAGTAGTCTGGAAGCCGGACGGCCGGGCGGAGCTCTCTCTTCTGCCGCAACGCAACGACTGGGAACAGATTATGGCCGAGATTGCCGCTTCTTTTGCTGCTGCCCTGCTGGAGAAGGAAACCGCCCGTTTCCGCATCTGCGACAATCCTGACTGCCTCTGGGTCTACTACGACGATACCCGCAACCGCTCCAAGCGCTACTGCGACGACAAGCTCTGCGGCAATCTGATGAAGGTGCGCCGCTTCCGGGCACGAAAAAAAGCAGAAGACGCCGGGGATTAAATGATGCAACAGCTTGTTGGTTTCCGTGACTTCCCTTGCGTCTAGGTGTGGGTGTGTTAACTTTATTTTTGCAGGACCGTTTAGCACTGTAAACAGCACACCCTTCTCCTCAAATATCTCTTACTTTGTGGTTTTGATCATCGGGAAAGATGTACTTGTATGATAGATGCCTTATTCAAGCACGTTTGTTATTTCTTGCAATCTCTCTGCTTTTTCTATGGCTTCAATCAAAGTTAGATTTGGATTCATATTTCTAAAATTAATCGCCAGATCAGCCGAACCACCGGCTTGCAGCCACTCCCAATAATCCAACGTATCTACATTTTCCAAATAAAATCGAGATAGGGCTTCGATTGGATTAATACTGTACATATGTTCAAAAGCTGAGATTGGTATTGGATCATTCAGTAGATATTCATTTTTCAAGTCATACAACACCTGAAAGATACTATAATAGTTCACGTTAACAATTTTGTTTAAAAACTGGTTACATCGGACAGATGTATTTAATATTATTTTCATATCCTTTATCAATGATTTATCTTTACAATTTAGCATTGACACTAGCGCTTGTATGGTAATAGTTGGATTGTAAGGCGCAGCTCTGATTATTGACGTCCATGGAGGATACTCCCCCATTTTAAAAACTTTAATCGCATCCGTAACATGACAACCAATGGTTTGCCATTTACGTCCGAGCGCATCAGTGAGATGATAGTAATGTATTGCATCCTGTTGATCCTCTAACTCCGGCCAGACCAAATTTTTTTTAGTGATATCAAGAATAGCTTGGGTATTAAGTTTGCGAGGTCGGCGTTTCGGCATATGGCTTCCTCCGTCTGTTTGCTCTAAGGATATTTGTAAGAGCGTACCAACAAAATATTCATATTGAATTGCACGTTTAAAGTTCACCATCTACTTCAACAATATACTACATGCACTTTCAAAGTTCAACTATTTCTATATCTGGAGGAGACCATGGAATTTAACGAATACACACTTTACTGCAAGTTAGACACCATATTAAAAGAGCGCGGTATATCTGTATTAAAATTGTCTAAGGAAATTGGACATCGAAGAACAACGATTACGGAATTAATGCATAACAATAATATGGATAAGAAGAAAATTTCAGCAGAACTGATAATGAAGTTATGTCTCTACTTTGATGTCAGTCCTAACGATTTGTTCGAAGTACGACGTAAAGGATAAGCAGAATTGATGAAAAAAAGCACTGAATTCCTGCTGTTCAAGCGGAATTTTTGTGCTTTTTGTTTTTTTGGTTTTTTCGCTAAACTACTACATAACAATGCATGTAAATTACTCTAATTACGTAAGAATTCAGGAGATAAAAGTGAAAACCACTCAAAACATAGAAGGCTCACCACAAGTATAATTTGCAAAATTCACGAATTACCTCCTAACACCCTAACACCCAATCCCTCGCCACATAACTCAACTTCCCATCCTCAAACTCCAACCGGTAGATGTCGGGCATGGACGTCGATTGCCAGAACTCGTAACCATACTTCGGATCATAATGATTTATGATGAGCGTCATGATGTCGCCATGGGTACCGATGGCGATGGTTTGGTCTTTATATTTCTCCAGTAACAGCTCCATCTCTTGGATGCCTCTTGCCTGCGCCTCAGAACTAGATTCTCCACCCGCAAAAGCCACCTCGAAATCCTCGTACACCCTCTTTTTGACCTCGTGGAAACTCGAATTTCCAATATCGCCGATGGTTCTTTCTCGAAGCTCTTCAATAATAATAATTTCCTTGTGCAGCTCATCCGCCAACGGCTTGACCGTGAGGATCGCCCGCTCATAAGGACTCGAAACAAAGCTGTCTATGATGGCATCCTGCAAAAAGGATTTGACTCTTAGCGCATCCTTATGACCTTGTTCGGACAACCCTCTCGTTCTATCCTTCCCTTCCACATATATAGATTCCGCATGGCGGATAAGATATACAATCGTTGCCAAATCTATTACCTCCATATAAAAGCACTTAGTTTTTATCAGTTTTTTTGTCTAACCCTTATCTTTGTCCTTACCTTTGTCCTTACCTTATCCTTACCATTTCCTCGTCCTAATGCTCTTCCTTCACTCTGTCCTGCTCCAGCTCCGCCTCAATTTCCTGATCGCTGACATAATCATCGCCGGCTGTAAGGCCAAGCTTCTCCTTGATTTTCTGCAAATCGTTATGAATTTCTTTCGTTCTGACGTGTATGCTGAGCAATAATCCAAACCCTACTGCAAACAATACCAGTATCCCGTATGGGCCCAAAAAAATGGTTAATACCACAGCAGCCAAAATCGCGAGTATCGTTCCAACTATCATCATGTTCAGCTATCCCCTTCAGGTTCATTTCGGCTCTGCCTGTTTTCCGCTTCAACCTCCCGTTCAATCATATTTATTCACCCTGAACCTTGTTTATTTATGGGAATTTTAACACTGGTTTCTCAACATCAGCAACGCAGATTTCCCTATTCTCAAAAAACATCAGCTATTGCGTCAATAATCAAAACAGCCGCCCTTCACTTGCAAGGGCGGCTCATTTATTTGCAATATTACGACTCTTGAACCACCGTCTCCGGTTGCTCCTCTAGCTTCAGCTTCTCCACCTGAATGGTGGTCGAGAAGAAGGTAGCGCCGCGGCCCATGTCGCTGAGCCGGTCCGGTGTCAGAACATTGACCCGCTGCGGGCCGTCTTCCCCTTCCCACGAGAGGCCTTGGCTGATCGCCGTGCCGGGCAGCATTTTGTCGGTCACAACGGCCTTCAGCACGATTTCGCCCCGGCCGTTATAGACCTTCACTCTGTCACCGTCACGGATGGAGCGGGCTTCGGCATCTAGCGGGTGGATCTGCAGCATCGGCCCCTTCTCCATCCGCTGATGTTTCTCCACATTGGCAAAGGTGCCGTTCAGGAAATTATGGTTCGGCGGTGAGATGAAGTTCAGCGGATACGGATCATCTGCACGGGGACGGCGTACACCGTCATATCCTTCCTTCAGCGGTTCGTAAACAGGCAGGGGCGAGAGGCCCTCCGCCTTAAGTGTGGAAGAATACAGCTCGATTTTGCCTGATGGCGTGGGCAGCTTATCCAGGAAGTTCTCGCGCGCCGTCAGATCCAGCTTCACATGGCGCTCGGCCTGCAGCCGCTCCAGCGTGACACCGTTCAGGTACGGATTAGCCGGATTGTCCAGAGCTTCGCGGATCATTTCGTCCTCGCTCTGACTGAAGGCCTCCTCGTCAAACCCCATCGCCCGGCCCAGCAGCGAAAACAGCTCAAAGTTGCTTTTGCACTCTCCCGGTGCCTCAAGAACTGGCTCCTGGAGCTGCATATAGTGATGCCAGTAGGAGGCATACAGATCGGTATTCTCGAACGAAGCTGTCGACGGCAGCACGATATCGGCATACTTCGCGGTGTCGGTCATGAACAGCTCATGCACCACGGTGAACAGATCCTCCCGCTGCATGCCGGCGCGCACCCGGTCCGCTTCCGGCGCCACAACCACAGGGTTGCTGCAGAACACAAACAACGCCTTCACCGGCTGCTCGGTCATCTCCAGCGCCTGGGCCAGCCGGTTCATGTTGATGCTCCGCGCCCGCGGATTAGGGCGCAGCTTCGGCCGTTCCAGCGCCCGGGCATTAAGTGCGTTATAGGCGCCGTTGTACTTCAGCGCGCCGCCGCCTTTTTTCAGCCATTGGCCGGTCAGGGCGGGCAGGCAGCTGATGCTGCGCACGTTCATCCCGCCGTTGTCATGATGCTGCAGGCCGTTGCCGATCCGGATGTAAGACACATTGGCTTCGCCGTACATCCGTGCAAGCTGCTCCAGGTCGTCCACAGGGACGCCGGTAATATCCGAGACAGTCTGCGGAGGATACATCTGCGCCTGCTGGCGCAGTTCCTCATGCCCAAACGTATAACGGACCAGAAAATCTTCATCCACCAGCTTGTCACGGAACAGAATGTGCATAATCCCCAGCGCCAGCGCACTGTCCGTTCCCGGATGGAGCTGGATAAACCAGTCGCCCCACTGGGCCGTACGGTTGCGGTGAACATCAATAACAATGACCTTCGCCCCGCGCTTGCGCGCTTGTTCCGCCAGCACCACCTGGTGCATATTCGTACTGACGATGTTAGCCCCCCAGATAATAATCAGGTCGGCGTTCACCGTATCCTCCGGATTTAATCCGCCCTTGAAGCCCATCGTATGTTTCCAGCCTTCATTTCCGGCGGATGCACATATGGTCAGCTCCAACCGGCTCGCGCCAAGCGCATTAAAGAAACGGCGGTTCATCCCCTCCACACTGAGGAAGCCCATATTGCCGTAAAAGTTATAAGGAAGGATGCTCTCGGAGCCGAACTCTTCACTCACCGAGCGAAGCTTCCGGGCAATTTCGGCAATGGCCTCATCCCAGCTGATCGGCACAAAAGCTCCTTCGCCTTTAGGGCCAACCCGCTTCAGCGGCTGTGTCAGCCGGTCCGGATGCTGCGTCCATTCGCCTGCATGCCGCACCTTGTTGCAAATCGCTCCTTTGGTCACCGGATGCTCCGGGTTGCCCTCTATCTTGACGAGCTTTCCGTCCTTTTTGTGCAGGAGCAGCCCGCAGGTATCCGGACAATCGAGCGGGCATACCGCGGGAAAGACTCCGTCCTGTATGTTCTTCATGTCAGCTCTCTCCCATCGCTTATAGCAAACGTTAAGATTATAGCTTAATCATACACTAGGGCTCTGGGCGTGAACAGAGTACCGAAGTAAATCCCCATTGGAAAAATGAGCTTTTCCGGGCTACGAGAAATGGATCGATAACATATTCCAATAGTACATAAATCCTGTATAGCCGATGCAGGCAATCGCAACGAAGCAGCGTGTCAGGGAAACGACTTTTCCTTTAACAGACTGACCGGCATTCCGCCAGAGCAAATGAAGAGCAAACAGGACAGCCACCAGAGGCAGTGAAGCGACACCCCACGCATACCACACCGGGTAGCCGAAGGTAATGGCCCCATTGCTGTAAGTCAGCTGGAGCAGCAGAAAGACGGACATGAGCAGCGAGATTGCAGTAATATGCAGCGATACAGTTCTGCGCGGCTTACGAAATAACCGCACGACATAACGGATCAGCGTGACTGCCAGCAGCGCAAGGAACAGTAATCCAGGGACAATGTACACGATGAGCAAGGTGGAAGGACGCTTCCAGAAGCCCGGCTCCGGTGAGAAGGTCGTCTCCTGGATGATGGTCATTTTCCAATTATGCTGCTTGTCGATCAACAGCTGCATCCCACTCTCCTGTTCCTGAAACAATCCATCGGCAATCGGCACGAAGCTCTTCTCCGCCGTTTCTCCGCTTCCATCCGGGAATACTCCGCTCACAACCAGTTCTCCTTCGGCTGCTGTAACCTTGTAATTTCTGCCGCCCAGGAAATACAGCCATTTGCCCCAGCCATGCTGCGGAACCTTGGCAAAGGTATAAGTCCGCTCGTATTGCTGCAAATCCTCCAAGGAATACGGCAATGGCGTTACAGCTTCCGTCTTTTTGGTTAACAGCCCGGCAACCGCATCCGTGACCTTGTCGTAAGTTATCCCACCCTCTTCACCATTGCTGACTATTAGAATGCCAAGCTTCTGCGAAGGGATAAGCTCCATTTTGGCGGCGAATCCTTCGATCTCTCCGGTATGCGTCAGCACAGTGCTACCATCTGCAAGATGTCCCCGATACAGGCCATATCCTACACCGTCAACCTTCGGGTGCTCAGCAAATTGAGACTGCTGCATCATTTCAACGCTGTCGGGCTTCAACAATGCCGTCCCTTGATAAACCCCTTGGTTAAGTAAAGCGATCATAAAATGGGCAAATTCATCGGGAATCACACTCAGGGCCCCGGCCCCAGGGATGTGGGGGTAAGTCGACGACACAGCAGTGTACTTTTTATTAGAATACACATAGGATTTTGCCATATCCGGGCTGCTTTCGGGAACCGTCAGGCTTGCGCTGGGCATCTTCAGGGGAGTAAACACATTCTGGAACATGTAGGCCCCTAGATCAGTACCCGCAGTCTGCTCTATCAAGTTGCCAACCAATCCCAGTCCCGCGTTGCTGTATTCGTATTCCTGTCCCGGCTCCCGCACGGGTGGCTGCTGGCGGAAATATTGCCGCAGATATTGCTCTGCCGAAAGAGACTTCTCCCGGGAGTGGGCCTGAATCTTGTAGATGGACTCGTCCAGCCCGGCAGTATGGGTCAGCAGGTGATGCAGCGTAATGGGCTGCTTTCCGAAGGAAGGCAATTGATACGCGTGCAAAAAAGTATTAAGGTCATCATGCAGCGTCAGCTTCCCTTGCTCTACCAATTGCATAGCAGAGACGGCTGTTACCGTTTTGGTAATCGAACCTAACCGCATGATCGTTTTTGCAGGGTCTACAGGAATGCTCTGTTCAACATCGGCATAACCATAACCCTTGCTGAAAATAATCCGGTCTCCCTGAGTCACGACTACGGCAGATCCGGGAATATGCCGCTTCTCAAGCTCCTCTTGCATAATAGGGTCTATACTCTGTTCAAGCTGGCTCGCCGATAAAGCGGCAGGCACAGCAGGTGTGGCAGCCGCTTCTGCTTCATGGCCCATGAAGACGTTCATCCCCAAGAAGACAAGCGGCACTGCGAGCAATCGCTGTAATTTGTTTTTCATTCTTGCAACCTCCAGCACTATAATGGTTCGTTCTGCTTTTAGCATACCGTCCGTTTCTGTCCTGAATCTTCCCTCAATCTTAAATTCATCTTAAGATCATAAAATACGCTTCAAAAAATGATAGACTGATGAAAATAGGACAACTTGAGAGGAGCGGAGTAGCAGATGAGCAGAACTGTTTTGCTGGCGGATGATGACCCGGATATTCTGGAATTACTGAGGCTGTTTCTGGAGCGGGAGAACCTGAAGGTGCTGGAGGCACTGAATGGCATCGAGGCATGGAGTTTTATACGGGAGCAGCGGGTTGATCTGGCTGTAATTGATATTATGATGCCTGAGCTTGACGGTATTCAGCTGCTGAAGCTGCTCCGGACGGATTACAAAATTCCGGTTATTATTATTTCCGCCAAAAATGAGGACAGTGATAAAATTCTGGGACTGCAGCTGGGTGCGGATGATTTCATTGCGAAGCCCTTCAATCCGCTGGAGGTTATGGCCCGCATTCAGGCGATGCTGAGACGGACCTATGAATTTAACGAACCTACCGGCCAGGAGGACCCTGAGCCACCGGCTCCGCAGGAACGCACAGTCATCGGGCAGCTAGAGCTGGATCACCTGGATTGTGTCCTGTACAAAGAGGGCCAAGACATTCCGCTGACGGCGATCGAATACAAGCTGCTTACCACCTTCATGGACTCCCCGGGCCGGGTATGGACCAAAAAACAGCTATTCGAACAGGCCTGGTCTGACCCTTATTATGAAGATGCCAACACCATTATGGTACATATCTCCCGGCTGAGAGAGAAGATCGAGGACAACGCCAGACAGCCGGTGTATATCCGGACCATCCGGGGACTGGGCTACAAGTTCGCCAGGAAGGATGAATTCCGGTGAAGAAAAACACGCTTTTGTCCAGGCTGGTCAAATCCTATATCTTGTTCGCATGTACACTGGCTGTAGTCGGCATAACCTTTCTGATTATGGCTATTGATGTGGAGCAGGAAACCATTACGGTCTCCGTACAGTGGCTGCTGCTCCTGCTTGTATTATTTGGCCTAAACGTCTTAATCTACAGTGTTTGGACAGCGCGGCGGATCACCAGACCTCTGGAGCAGATTGCCGGAGCCATCCGGGAGATGCGGCTGCGTAAATTTCATAAGCGGCTGGATATTCAAACTGGCGATAGCGATGAATTCGCCCAGGTGCAGATGTACTTCAATGACCTGGCTGAGTCGCTGCAGCGGACAGAAGCCGAAAACCGCAGGCTGCAGCTAAGTAAGCAGCGGATGCTTGTCGATCTATCGCATGACCTCAAGACCCCGATTACTACTATTCAAGGCTACGCCAAAGCGCTGCAGCTAGGAATGGCGGACAATGAGGAGAAAAGAGAGCAGTACTTGCAGCTTATCTATAACAAATCCCAGCTTGTCACCTCGCTCATCGACGATATTTTCCATTTGTCGAAGCTGGACAGTCCCGACTTTCCTGTATCCGTCGAGCCCGGTGATATCGCCGAGCTGCTAAGGGAAGCCGCGGCGGATTATTATCAGCAGTTCGAGGACAAGCAGTTTATGCTGCATGTTGAAATCCCGTCCCGTGAAGTGCTGGTATCTTACGATACCAATCTGATGCGGCGGGCCATCGCCAATCTTTTATCGAATGCGCTGCGCTACAATCCCCCCGGCACAGAGGTTACGCTCCGGCTTGAGCAGTCGGAGGATGTCGTGCGGCTAGCTGTAATAGACAATGGCGTAGGCATTTCCGATGAATTGAAGGCTGTGATTTTCGACCCTTTTGTACGGGGCGACGCTTCGAGAAAACGGGACGGGGGCAGCGGGCTGGGACTGTCGATTGCCAAGCAGATGATGGTGCGGCAGGGCGGCGAGTTGAACCTGGACAACCGCCCAGGCCGGACTACGTTTGAGCTGGTGCTGTACCGCTAAACAAGGTCCCGGATCAAGGACAGGGGATCGGTGAAAAGCCCCCGGCTTCATCCTCCTGCCAGCCTGCGGATAAGATTATCCTTGCGGCCTCCGCCGGTGTTCACTCTTTTGGAGGCTCCCCAGGCGCTGATAACAACTCTGATGCAGTTGCTGATGCCGACTCTGGTGCTGTTGCTGGCTCTGGTAGTGCTGCTGACTCTGGTAGTGTTGCTGGCTCTGGTAGTGCTGCTGACTCTGGAACTGTTGCTGGCTCTGGTAGTGCTGCCGACTCTGGAGCTGTTGCTGGCTCTGGTAGTGTTTCCGACTTTGGTGTTGTTGCTGACTCTGGTGCTTCCGATGCTCTGACCAGTTTTTCCTTGACCTCATTTAAGGGTCTTCCGCTCAGAAAGTCCTCCTTCGGTTCGGACCAGGCAAATCCGTCTCCCTCATACCGGGGGATCACATGCATGTGATAATGTCCCAGGTCATTAAACACTCCGCCGTTCTGGCAAATTGTAATTCCATCCGGCCGGAAGGCGCGCTTAAGCAGCTGTGACATGGTGACTGAGACATGCATAATGTGCGTTGAGGTAGCTTCATCCATCTCTTCAACATCCAGATAATGCTCCTTAGGCATAATCAGCAAATGTCCGTCATTAAACGGGGCGATGTCCAGCACACAGGCCACATACTGATCTTCATAAACAATTTGCACCCCCGGCTCCAGCCGGTTAGCGATTCTGCATCCCAGGCATTCCATACCGATTCTCCATTCTATCCATTCTACTAGGTTACTGCATCCCCCATGTGACATCCCTGCGCACCGCCATGCATCATGCGATCATCAATAATCTACTGTATTTTCTACAACAGAAATGCCTACCATTACCTGAGATTCGCGTTCTGCTGCAGTTTGTGCAGTAGAAATCAGCGGAACCCCCTTATTATTGGAAAATTGAGAAATTCAACTGCAGGAAGTGCAGCAGATTGCCATTTCCAGCTCAAAAATCAGCCATCTGCTGCATCTTTTACAATAGAATCCATTCAGCCCCAGCCTTTCGAACTTCTAGCTTTAGCCCATCCAGCGCTTTGCCCGCTGGAAGGCGTACTCACTCGCATACGGCCGGCATAATCCTCCGCCCCGTTCTCCTTCATCCAGCTTCACTCCAACCAAGCCTCACTCCACCTAGCCTCACTCCACCTAGCCTCACTCCACTAGCCTCATCCGTTTCATCCTTGCAGCGCCTTGCGCACGCTGAGGATATATTTGGATTGGTCGAGCGGGTTCACGCCCCGGCGAATACGCTCGGCGGTGACGTCAGGCGGGCATTCCTCGTAGCCGGCAAAAAAAGACGTGAACGTGCTGCGCCCCTTCGTGTAGGAGCTCAGGGTCACCGGGTAATCGAGCGATGTCGCCAGCGGCAGCCGGCCCTCGATGATCATCCGCTCGCCCTGCAGCACCGGCGGCTCGAAGGTGCCCCGCATCTGCACGAGGTCGTTCATTACACGGCCGCCGTTCTCCTCCGGCACGACAATGCGTACCTGGAGAATCGGCTCCAGCAGCGTGGTGCCGATTCGGTTCAGCCCGTCCATAATGCCCATCGGCGTAGCTACGGCAAAATCCAGCGGATGGGTATGCCACACATGATGGTTCCCCTCCACCAGCGTCACCTTCAGGTCGGTCACCTCCCAGCCGTAGAGGCCTTGCTGCAGCGCCTCCGGCACCCGGCGGGCTGTCTCGTTCTGGTACTGCGGGAGCAGATCCGAACTGCGCACCAGCGATTCATACACCAGACCGCTGCCCGGTGGCCCCGGCTCAATGAGGAAGCGCAGAATCGCCCAGCACGGCTTCGGCATCGTATAGGCGATGAAGCCTTCACCCGCGCGGCTTGGCGTCTCTTTGTAAATCACCGACGGCTGGCCGAAGGTGACCTTCAGGCCGTAACGGCTCTCCATTACGCTGTCCAGTACCTCCAGCTGGATCGGGCCCATGACCTTGATATGCAGCTCCCGCTCCTCCTGCAGCCACTGGGCATCCAGCAGCGGATCTTCGTCCGCCAGCTCCTGGAGCGCGCCGATCACCTTGTGGTCATCGAATTCCGCTCCCCAGAAGACACGAACAGTCAGCAGCGGCACAGCCAGCTTCGCTTCCTGCGGAATGGCATCCGGCCGGCCCAGCACATCGCCGATCCGCACGCCGGAGAGCCCGTATACTACGGCGATATCCCCGGCCTCGAGCGCCCCGACATCCTCCGTCCGTCCACCCTCCACCTTGCGGATCTGCGTCACTTTGCCCTCTACATTCTGTGAGTAGTTCTTTACCGTATCACGGTTACGTATCGTTCCATCATACAGCCTGACAAAGGCCATCCGGCCCATGCTTTTATCGCGCTGAATGTTGTACACGATGCCGGACACCGGCTGCTCCGCATCCCCTCCAGCCCGGGGAAAATAATCGATCATCGCGTCCAGCAGCTCCGTAATGCCAAGGCCTTTGGCCGCGACGCCGTAGACAAGCGGGAACATCCGCCCCGAAGCCGCTTCCGCCTGCAGATGTTTTTTCCATACCGCAAGATCAGAGGCACCGCCTGACATGTAGAGCTCCAGCAGCCGTTCATCTCTTTCGGCCAGCGCCTCCAGCAGCTCCGTCCGTGCCGCCGCATCTGCACCTGCCTGCCATAAATCTGAGGCACCCGTGTATTCCTGCTCTTTACCGGCTGGCTGCTGGACCGGAATAATATCGCCGGACAGGTAGGTGCGTGCCTGGGCCAGCACAGCCCCCGGATCAGCGCCGACGCGGTCCATTTTGTTCACAAAAATCAAGGTCGGAATCCCCAGCTTACGCAGCGCATTCCAGATCATCTCGCTCTGAGCCTGCACACCTTCCACCGCCGAGAGGATCAGCACCGCGCAGTCCATCACGCGCAGACTCCGCTCCACCTCGGACAGAAAATCGACGTGGCCCGGAGTATCCACCAGATTAACCTGCACCCCTTTCCAGGCAAATGAAGCCAGCGCCGCCCGCACCGATATTCCCCGTTGCCGCTCGACCTCCATCGAATCTGTCATAGCCGTCCCGCTATCCACACTGCCGAGCGCACGAATCCGCCCGCTTTCATATAAAATATGCTCCGTCGTGGTCGTCTTTCCCGCATCGACATGGGCAAAGATCCCGACATTAATCCGCTCCATTCCCTGCTGCTGAATCATCTATGTTCTCCTGTCATGGTCTGAAAGTAGTAAATATAGCGCTATCATCCTTAAGTGTACTGCGAAATGGCTCTTTTGTTCAATTGCAAGAGACATAGCGGTATGAGTTGCTTACAGCGCTGGGGAAGGGACCAGAAGCATCGCTGCGCCTTCCGGCATCCCCGCTTCCAGACTGGTTCATCCCCAATGAGAGGGGTATGTAGTTACTGACAGAGCAACTTTTAGGAGGAATTTATTAAGGCAGGCCAGGTCGCTTTTATGAAAATGGCTGCGCTGGAGCTGGCGCAATACGCCATTCGCGTAAATGCTGTCTGCCCGGGATCAATTGATACCAATATTGGGGATAATACGTACAAAAGCGATGCAATTGAGGAAGTGAAAATCCCCGTGGAGTTTCAGGACGGCAGTCATCCGCTGGAGCAAGCTCCCGGCAAGCCGGAGCAGGTAGCCAATCTGGTGCTGTTCCTTGCTCGGACGAGTCCTTTCACGTCACGGGGATGGAAATATTTGTGGATGGTGCCGAGTCGCTGCTCCGCAGATAAATTCTTAAATTACATTTATTTTGAGCCACCCTGCAACATTTTGCGGCATTCTGCCATCTAAGGGAATAAGAGGTGAGGCACAATGAAGAAGAATCAATCATTCCAGATGAACGCTAAAAAACTAACCATAGCGTGCAGCATTCTGGCGGCAAGCTTGTCTTTGGGAACATCGGCATTTGCATTTTCCGATTTGAAAGGCCATTCCGCCGAATCCAAAATCAATACTTTGCATAAGGACGGGATTATCAACGGAGTAACCAGCGACAAGTTCGCACCGAAATCAAAGGTAACCTTCGCCCAGGGCATTCAGTTTATCGTAAGCGGACTGCAGCTGTCCCCGCAAACCGCTGGTAAAGCTAGTGATTACTTTGACAAAGTAAAGGACAAAGCCTGGTATGCTTCCGCATTTGTAGCCGCCAAGCAGAACGGCCTGTCCTTGGACAAAACCGTTGATCCGAACAGCACGATGACACGCGCCCAGTTCGCTCATTTGCTGACCCAGGCTTTGCAGAGCAAGGGCAACTTCCCGGTAACGATGATGTTTGCTGATATTTCCGATGGCAGCAAGCTGTCCACGGCGGAAATGAACAGCCTGCAGATTCTGGTTAATACACATATCGTTACCCTGGAGAAGAACAACACGTTCCGCCCATCAGAAGCCGTTACCCGCGGGGAAGCAGCGGTATGGCTCTTCGATGCAGTTAAATTCGCCAAGGAAGTCATTGAGCCGGATGGCGGAACAACAGCTCCTTCTTATAATTATGACACGGCAGTGAAGCTGGAAAAAGCCGCTGACGGAGTAAACAAAGTTACAGTGACCGTCAGCAACCTGCCGCATCCGGGCTATGGCCTAAGCATCGACCGGATCGAATTTGGCAAAAACAAGACAGCCGTCATCTATTACAGCGTAACCCAGCCGGATCCCGGCAAAAGTTACGCGCAGGTGATCTCGGCAGCTTCCGTAGTCACCTACTTGCCGGAAGGCTATACGGCGACAGCCCAGCCTGTAACCGGCACTGCCGGTTCCTCAGTATCCTCCAGCAGCGTTCAATAATTTGCCGCTGCTGAACAAGTGGAAACGGCTTCGCCGTCCTCAACAGGACGGTATCCGTTTCAGCGAGAAATAGAAGGATAATTTATAGCGTGAAGCATATAAATGCTTATTTTCTAGCCAGCGGTTATTTATCCGCTGGCTTTTCTTTTCTCACCTACAGAATCTACCCTCCCACATCATACGCAGTCATCGTCAATCCATATCTCAGGCTCTTCCTCCCATGGCTCCCGCAGATCCCTTTCATTAAGCTTATCCAGTTCGTTCTCTTTCACTGTCAGACTCATTGATAAACTCCCCTTGAGCGATCCCCGGCAACGTATGACGCAGTCTTTTTTATTTTCTGGAACTAATCTATGAAAAAGCTTCCGCTTTTGAATAAAATACTATATTATATTAAATTAAATGTATATTAAAAATATATTATGTATATTAATTCATCACACGCGATGTGATTATGACATAATCATGGTAGCATTGCCGTGCGAATCTATTGGAGGGATGCATAAACCTGCAGACGCTGGAGTAGTCCGTTTTACTAGAAAGCCTACAAATAGAGAGAACTACTGGGAGGTAAATGATGTCTAAGAAATTATTATCCTTATTAATCGCGTTAACCCTGACGTTGTCCGGAATCCTTCCGGCAGCCTATGCCGGTGAAGTTGCCGCTGAGGCACAGCCTCAGGTTCTAACCGCACCGGTATCCACGGATTCCGGCTTATCATCTACGGTTTCCTCGGAAGTCTATCAAACTTCTGTTCCTTCAGTATCGACAGCAGTCTACCAAGCCTCAATGACCGAGGCCAGAACACTGCCGATAACATTGACCCTTCCCGATGGTCTGACAGCAGACCAAATCACCTGGAAGTTTGGCAGAACGGCGGAAGAGATGAAGCCGCTAACACAGTGGAAAAAATGGAACAACGTTTCTAACGTTAGAGCATATACGGGTGATCCGTTCGTAAAAGTAAGCTATGAGACTGTCTCACCTTCTACGGTAACCGCTCTGGTATACTTCGATATGCCATTCGGCTCCAACCTGTCACTTAGCGGCATCCGGGCCGAGTATGTGAAGCTTGCGGGTGTATACAACCTGACGGCGACCGCTCCTGACGATGATGTGCTGGTGCAGCAGCAAGTGAAGCTGAACCCGTATGATACCTATCATACATATGATGAGATCAAACCGGCGATTGATACCATTACTGCCGACAGCAACAATAAATATGGCCGTTATGTGGAATATCAGCAGATCGGAACGTCCACACAAGGACGGGCGATCCACTTCTCCATCGTAGCCAAGGACAAAGCGTCCGTAGACCAATATTTGAATGAAACACTGCCGCTGATGAACAATGATCCTGCTGCATTGCAGGAGATGATCAAAAACGGCCAGTTGCAGGACTATAAAGTGCCCATCTGGCTGAACAACATCCATGCGGATGAAGCCAATGGCGTAGACGTTATTATTAAGTTTTTGGATACGCTGATGACCGAGAAAATCGTAAACTATGATACGACCAATGCTGACGGCACTGTCGTCCCGGTTACACTGGACATTGACAAGGCGCTGGACAATGTGATTTTCCTGCTCGACTATGTGGAGAATCCGGATGGGCGGGTTTTGAACACACGTGCGACTTCAACGCTGCTTGACCCGAACCGCGACAACTCCTACCAGACCCAACCGGAGACTCAGGCTGTTACAGCACAAATCGCCAAGTGGACCCCGCTGAGCTTCCTGGATATGCACGGGTTCGTGAGCGGCTTCCTGATCGAGCCATGCACACCACCGCATGATCCGAACGTCGAATACGATCTGGTCATGGACAATTTGATTGAACAGGCCACAGCAATGGGGAATGCCGGGATCGCCAACACCAAATATGAGGAGTACCACATTCCTTACCTGGAAGCTGAGAAATTAAAAAATGACCCGGATTATGCCGATCCTTATGGCAATGCTACCGGATGGGATGATGCTTCACCGGCTTACACTGCTGTCTATGCAATGCACCAAGGTGCCCTTGGACATACCATTGAAGTGCCGGAGCTGAATGAGGATTCCCTGAACGCCTTCTATTATGCAACTCTTGCTGCCACTAACTATGTGCAGGACAACAAAGAGAAGCTGTTCCTGAACCAGCTCGAAATCTTCAAACGCGGCTTGAACAATGAAGACAACAAAGCAGTTGACCCGTATTTGATAAATGCTAAATATGAATCGGTCGGCCGTGAGCGTGAAACGGAAGAAAGTAACTTTTTTCCTGAATATTATGTGCTTCCAGTAGCCAAAGATCTGCAAAAGAACGAGCTGGAAACATACAAAATGGTGAAATACCTGCTTCGTAATGGAGTGAAGGTAGAGCAGACAATTACTCCGGTAAACGTGGATGGCGTCACCTATCCGGCAGGAACCTATGTGGTGAACATGCATCAGGCCAAACGAGGCTATGCCAACCTGGTTCTGTATGACGGACTGGATGTATCCGACTTCGATGCGATGTATTCCGACACCGTACAGAATTTTGCGGACATGCGGGGATTCGACCGGTACATCAGCCGCTTCGCTGGTGCATTCTCCGGCAAGACACAGCAAGTTAGCAGCATCGTCATTCCAACGACAGATCTGAATCAATACCGTTTTGAGCAAAATTACGTCATCCGCAACAGCAACAACGATGCGATCAAAGCGGTTAACGATTTGCTTGCGAACCGAAAAGCAGTAACCCTGCTCTCGAACGATGGACCCGGCTATGAAAAAGGCAGCTTCCTGGTCTCCAGATCAAACCTGAGAACAGTAGCATCCAAATACTTGCTCGACTTAGTGCCATTCAGCACATCAGGTGACAAGACAGGCAAACTGCTCAAGCCAGTGAATGTTGGCATTGCCGCAGCACCTTCCTTTATCGTGGCCGATCTTGGATTTAAGGTAACTTCTGATGCTGCTGCGGCAGACGTCCTCGTCAATACAGGTACAAACCTGATTGCCAGCGGCAAGCCGTTCATCGGATATGGACGTACAATGCTCAACAGCCTTAAATCTCTGAATATCTTACCGGGCCTGGACTACTCCAATCCGGTGAACCAATCGGACAGATCCGCAGCACATGAAGGCTTGTTCAAAGCAACCGTCTCGCAAGACAGCGTAATTACTGCTCCTTATGCAGACAATGAATACCTGTATACCGTATCTGCCGCTTATATCACGGCTGTTCCGGAAGGCGCTGAAGTGCTGGCGAAATACGGAACGGGCGATGATTTCTTCAAAGCCGGCTGGTGGCCGAAAAGCGATTCTGCCAAGGGTCAGGTGCTGGCACTGGATTATCAAACGGACAGCATCCATGTGACCTTGTTCGCGAACGATCTGCTGAACAAATATCATCCGCAGAACCAGTTCAGATTACTGGCGAACGCGATCTATGCCTCCGCTCCGGCAGCTACGGAAGCAGACAGTATGGATAATGGTGCGCTTGAGCCGGTTCCGGCTACACCGGCTTACCCGGATACTAGTGTGCCAGCTCCAACCGCAACGCCAACCGCAACACCGGCTCCAACTGTAGTTCCGGCTACACCACAGCCGACAGCTGCACCAGCTCCGGCGGTCAATTTCACGGATCTCGGTAAAGTAGCCTGGGCAGAAGCTGCTATCAAAGAATTGACGGCTAAAGGCATCATTAACGGTGTAGGCAGCAACTCATTCGCACCGCTCAAAGAAGTGACCCGTGCTGAATTCATCACCATGATCGTCCGCGCCTTTAACCTGCCGCTGGAGAACGTTTCGGCTGACTTCAGTGATGTAGCAATTTCGAATTGGTCTTACAGCTATGTTGCTGCCGGTGTCAACAGTGGTCTGATCAACGGTGTTGGCGGAGGCAAGTTCGAGCCTAACCGCTCCATCACGCGTGAAGAGATGGCGATCATCGCCGCCAACGCACTGACGAAGTTCAAAGGCAAATCGGTTACCGGTGCTGATGCGCTGCTTGCGAACTTCAAAGACAAATCGAGCATTGCTTCCTATGGTAAAGACGCAGTTGCTCTGCTTACCCGGGAAGGCATTGTGAAAGGCATGACAGCCGACACATTTGCGCCAAAAGGTATTGCCAACCGCGCGCAAGCCGCTGTCATTATCAGCAACATCATCAACCTGCAATAGTCCGAAGGGATGATTGCCGTGAATGTGAACAGGGATGCCCCCGGCCGCAATGGCTGAGGGGCATCCCTGTTTGTCGTAGAGTAGTTACGTATCACCGGGTAAATGAGATTACTGTAAGCGAAGTTCCGCGTTCTCCAATTGACGTATTGAAAGCGCCGAAGCCAAGCAGACGCCGCTGCAACGCAAGCACGAAACATTCAGCAAGCAGTTGGGCGTAGCCATTATACTGCTGTCCATTTTGATCTTTGCCATCGGCCGGCCGTGTTTGGCTGTCGGCTCTTTCTTCGATCGTAACCATTGTCCTCTCCGCAATACAGAACAGAGATTCTCCAATGATGGGGAATCTCTGTTCTTCTCTTCTGATGTTGAGTTCATCCAAGGCTTTTATGGCGTCCACTGATCGTGAACGATGCCTACAAGCGCACGATCTTCGCCCATCTTCTCGAAGACCAGCCGCAGGCTGCGCCAGTCCATCCCTTCAACAGAAGGATCGATACCGTCGATATGGTACTCCACGAAGTCGTGAGTTTCCTTCGGATAAACTTCGTTGATATTGTTCACTGTCGTTCCTTGCCCCAATCCCTTATTCAGGGCGATTTCGGCATCACCGGCAAAGTCTGCATCATATACAAACCGCTTAAAGTATTCTGCAAAAGTGAGCTCAATCAGTTCACCTGAACCGGCGAACTCCCGCCACTCATATTTCGTGTTGTCTTTCATTACCCCCTCTAGCTTATCACGGGTAAAGACCAGATCCTTCTTGGGATCGACATATGCATAGGGTGAGAAGCGGACGCCTTTATCCGGGTGCACCCAGGCCGCAAGCGACTCCATATCACTGTTCTTCAGCGCCTTCATCACCGTTGCGGCAGCTTCCAGTGCCGTTGGAGGCATCCCTTCCTCAGGTTCTGCCGTTGCTGTCGGATCAGCCGATTCTTCCGGTGCAGCGCTTGCCTCCGGGCTTGATGTTGGACTGGTTTGAGCTTGTTCCTGTGACTGCTGCGGTACCAATGTGGCCTCCGGTTCTGCTGCTGGTGTCGTGCTGCAGGCTGCAAGGAGCAGCATTGCAGCCACCAGTGCGAACCTTCCAAAAGTTCTTGCCGTGTACATGAATTCCCTCCTTATTCTGCTGTCGTTCTTAATTAGACGCTTCACAACCTGTTAAAGTTGCAAATTAAAGAACCGGCTGCACACCCCTTAAGAGGCATCCAGCCGGTTCATTTGATATAGAATTATGGTCTATTCTTCATCATATGCCGCAAGTGCCGCAGGGAGCGATTGAACCACAGTATTCCCTGCTGCCGGAAGCCCCAGCAGAACAGCACTGATGATTTCTTCTCTGCTGACACCCAGAGCTTTGGCCTGCTTCACGTGAAAAGGAAGTCCGCTCTCAAGTCTGGCCACTGCAAGTACCGCAATGTAAGCCAGCGCTTCCGTTCTGGAATCCAGCTTGCTTGCAGCCCCCAGTCCCTTTACGGCCTGCATCCACGCCTCCTGATGTGCCGGAGCTTCCTTGCTGAACATTTGAAAAGCGTTGCTGATTGAAGATTTGTCATTCATCTCTTTCACCCCATCTTAGTATTTAATGTTAAATTACTCCATCACCTGATCTAAGAGCTATCAGAAATGTCACCAGTGAAACCGCCAGTCTCTTTCCTCAGGCCTCATCCTGTCAGAATAGCACTTCCTGCTTTTATAAATACAGAAGATCATCTATAATTTTGTTCAAATGCACAAGCTATAATCCAAAGACCACAACTGAGCATAACCAGCTTGGCAAAGGAGGAACCCGATTGTTTGAGCTTTCCGAGAAACAGGCACAGGAAATTGTAGATAAAATGATGATGGACATCCCCTATAACATCAACATTATGAACGGGAAAGGGGTCATTATCGGCAGCGGAAAAAAAGAACGGGTCGGCACCATTCACCAGGGGGCAGTCAAAGCACTGTCCACCGGAAAAATGGTCGAGGTCTGGGAGGATGGACGTTATGAAAAAAAGGGCACCAATGAGCCGATTGTTATAGGCGATGCTCCTGTGGGTGTGATTGGAATTTCGGGCAACCCTGATGAAGTCCGTCCCTTTTGCAATATCGTTAGAACGACAGTCTCTCTTCTGATTGAACAAAGAAATACGCTGGAGGATCTCGCCAATGAAGCGAGCCGTAAGAAGGCATTTCTGGAACTGCTGCTGGCCCATGAGGGAGCGTATTCGCAGAAATTACGAAAAGAAGCCGCCGCTTATCACATTGATCTGCTGCTCAAAACAACGGTCCTGTATATCAAGAATTTTACACCGGCAGAGCAGAATGCCAAGATTCTGCTGCTGCAGCCTTCGTTTCGGATCCAAGAGGACATCTGGCTTATGCTGGTCCAGAACCAGCAGGACTGCAATCTGCTGATCCGGCAAATTCTTCATAACCAGCCGCAGGTGCTGCTGGCTTCCGGCAAGCAGGAGGCCAGCATCGCGGAGAGCTACCGGCAGGCGAAGTCGGCCATGGGAATTCTGCTGGCGCTGAAGCCCTCTGCGCAGACCATCCATTTCGGGGAGGCCGAATTTCTGGTGAAGCTGAGCCATGCGGAGCTGACGGACACTCTGAATACCACCATCAAGCTGGAGGATACCGCCGATTTACTGGAGACACTAAGGAGTTTCATCAACCACAACTGCAGTGTCTCGCAAACGTCGGAGGCGCTGAACATTCACCGGAATACACTGCAGTACCGGCTGAAACGGATCGAGAGCCTCACCGGCAAAGACCCGCGGAATCTGCTGCAGCTGTTCGAGCTCACCTACGGATTGCTGGCCTTGTACAAGTAACCTAAACTTCAGAGCTGCTGCCTCTCATCTTCCGGCACCTAACTGCAGACGGCCCCGAAGAATTTCCTCTTCGGGGCCGTCTGCTTTCGTTATTCGCTTAACTTCAGCACTCTCGCAATATTTTCACAGGTCCGTTCGACATTGGCCGGACCGTCGTTTAGCAGCTTTTCCAGTTCAGCCGCTCCCGGAACGATTCCGAAGATGGCATCTATGCCTTCCGCATAGAGTGTCTCAATCCCTTCACCGATGTAGCCGGCTAAGGCAATGACCTTCTTGCCGCCTGCTTTGGCGGTGCGGGCCACTCCGTACGGTGTTTTACCGAATTTGGTCTGGAAGTCAATGCCGCCCTCGCCGGTGAACACAATATCGGCAGCGGCCAGCTTGTGCTTGAGGCCGGTATACTCAATAACGATTTCGATTCCTTTCTGCAGAACTGCCTGTGTAAATATCAGCAGTCCCGCGCCGAGCCCTCCGGCAGCTCCGGCACCCGGCAAGTCGCGGATATCCTTGTCTAGCTGTTTGTTTACGATTTCGGCATAATGGGCAAGATTGTCATCGAGCTGGAGGACCATCTCGGGTGTAGCCCCCTTTTGCGGGCCGAACACCCGGGATGCGCCTTGCTCCCCGCACAGCGGGTTGGTGACGTCACAGGCCACGATCAGCTGAACCTGCTTCAGCCGTTCGTCAAGAGAAGCAATATCAATACTTGCCAGCCGGTCCAGACTGCCGCCGCCGCGCGGAAGCTCATTCCCCGCTTCATCGAGGAATCTGGCCCCGAGCGCCTCGGCCATCCCTGTGCCGCCGTCATTGGTCGCGCTGCCCCCGATGCCGATTATGATATTGCGGATGCCCCGGTCAAGACATTCCCTAATCAGTTCGCCGGTGCCATAGGTGGTGGTGATAAGCGGGTTTCTGTCCGCCTTGTCCACCAGATGAATGCCGCTTGCCGAAGCCATCTCAATGGCCGCCGTACGGCCGTCGCCGAGTATGCCGTACTTCGCTGTAACAGGTTGCCCCAGCGGTCCCATAACCTCTTTGGTATAAATTTTCCCTCCGGAGGCATCGACAAGCGATTGGACCGTTCCTTCCCCTCCATCCGCCATAGGAACATGTATATATTCAGCCTTGGGATATACCTTTCGCAGCCCCTTTTCCATCGCAATGCAGACTTCCTTAGCGCTCATGCTCTCTTTAAAGGAGTCCGGTGCCAGTACAAAGGTTTTCTCTCTCATTTCCTCACCCCATGTTTGATATTAGAATAAAAATCCGTAAATAATCGTCGCCACAAGCGTCATTGTTCCGCCGACAATCGCCTCGTAAGGGACCAGTCCTAACCGCTGCTTGATCGTCATTTTCATACTATCCGCCGTTACATGGAAGTAGTTCCCCTGCGGAAGAGAGTCAATGACAGTAGCTCCGGTATGGACCATTACTGCCGCTGCCAGCGGAGCGGTGCCCATATCGAGAATGGCTTGTCCGAAGGAGCCTGTAGCCAGAATAACACCCGTTGAGGTTGAGGCGGTAGCCGCCGCCATCAGGATACCGGAAATCGGTGCCAGGAAGGTGCCGGATATACCCGAGGCCTGAATCAACTGGACCACCTGGGTCGACAGATCAGAAGCTGCAATCAAACCAGCTATGCCTCCTGCACCGATCAAGATTAGAACGGTTGCCGTCATTTTGTTCAGGCCGGACGAGCTGTACTGCAGGATCTTCTTGCCTTGGCCCATAGCCAGCATGCCGATAATCCCTGCAATCGGCAGGATATATAATGCATCCACCTTGAAGTTGGACAATGCCTCAATTCCGGATAACGAGCCAATCGGATTGATCATCAGCAGAATGACCGCAACAAGCGGTGCAACAATCGCCTGATGAAGCGGCGGATATTTGGAGGTATCGGCGGTGTTGTTCACCGCCTCCTGGTCTGTGACCATAATCCCCTTTTTCTTCAGAAGTGAAGCGACAATAACGGTTACGATCAGACCGCACACTGCCGGAATCAAGCCTGCCAGCATCACGTGGCTCAGGTCCAGATCGAACCCGCGGGCCGCGGCTATCGTATTCGGATTGGGGGAGATAATGTTCCCCGCTTTACCTCCGCCCGACAGGGCAAGCAGCAGCGCCATCTTGGAAATCCCCATCTTATTGCCTACCGACAAAGCAATAGGAGCCACAATCAGCACTGCTACGGGAATGAAGACACCCACTGCGGTAATAATCATCGTTGCCAGGGCCAAGGCCAGAATGGCTTTGCTGCCGCCGAATTTTTTGACAATCGCCTGGGCAATGGTCTCGGCCGCCCCCGATTCCATCATTACCCCTGCCAGGACACCGGCGGCGAGCACACGCAGCACCGTGCCCATTACACTTTGCGTACCGCTTACAAGAACAGTTACCGTCTGCTCCAGATTGGCGCCGCCGATTAGCGAGCCTGCAATGGCCCCCAGAAACAGCGCATATACGGGATTCAGTTTTCTTAATATCAGAATAATAGCAATTGCCAACCCCGCCAAGGCGCCATACCAGCCAATCATTAATCCTTCCATTGTTATGCCTCCCATTGCTCTTGTTGAAC
Organism: Paenibacillus sp. FSL M7-1046; assembly: GCF_038007405.1. Classification (NCBI taxonomy): domain Bacteria; kingdom Bacillati; phylum Bacillota; class Bacilli; order Caryophanales; family Paenibacillaceae; genus Paenibacillus; species Paenibacillus sp. FSL M7-1046. Next base: position 844,457 of record NZ_JBBOXB010000001.1, read on the forward strand.
ACGCTTTCATTGTAACGCTTACCATCGCCAAAAAATATTGATGATCGGACGAAATGCATTGTGCAGTTGAACAACGATTTTCCCAATAACTAGCTGGAGGATTACATGCTGTAGTTCGCGTAAAGAAGAATTCCGACGGCTTGAGCGCACACAAATTATGCACTAAGTTTCGTTCGATATGTACACTATTTTCCTTGAAATTTATAAGATTTATACCCTAGTCATAATAAAAAACCGCATATAACGCGGTTTTTCGTAAATCGGTATAGTTACAAACCATGTTAACAAAGCTTCCCTGGTCCTAGGCTGAGCTCAGCGCTTTTTCGTCGTTTGGTCCAAGCAGGCCGGGTTGGCGACTTATTTCCTAAAATGACGCTTTCCCGTCCGTTCGCCTCTATTCTTACTGGGCCGTTAAAATCAGCGGTCCGTCCGGCGTGACTGCGATCGTATGCTCATATTGCGCCGACAGCTTGCCGTCGGCCGTTCTCGCCGTCCACTCATCGTCGTCGATCGTGATGCGGAACGTACCTTCGTTGATCATCGGTTCAATCGTAAACACCATGCCTTCCTTTAACCGAATGCCTTTGCCGGCTACGCCGATATGCTCGTAGCTCGGTTCCTCGTGCAGGCTCCGCCCGATCCCATGCGCCAGCAGATCGCGTACGACCGAAAACCCGTTCGCTTCCGCATGCTGTTGAATCGCCGACGTTATGTCGCCGAGCCGGCCCCCGGGGAGTGCCCGGGCGATCCCCAGATCCAAGCATTCTTTTGCCACCTTCATTAATTTTTGCGCCTCCGGCCGGATATTGCCTACCGCATAACACCAGCACGAATCGCCGAACCATCCGCCGTATTCCACGACGATGTCGAGCTTCAGCAAGTCACCGTCCATAAGCACCTGGTTCGAAGGAATGCCGTGGGCCACTACATCGTTGACCGAAATGCAGGTTTCGGCGGGGAAACCGTTGTACCCTTTCGTAAACTGCTTGCCGCCCAGCTTAGTGATGTGTCTGGCAACAAAGTCATTGATTTCCCGGGTGGTGATCCCAGGCTCGATCAGTTTGGCCACCTCGCGGTAGCAGTCCGCAATGATTTGGCTCGCCGGCTTCATCTCTTCGATTTCCCTGGGTGATTTTATAATGATCATCTTTTGCTTATTCGCTCCTTATCCATTCTATAATTTTAAAAACAGGGCGATATCCCTGGCCTCCTCGTGCAGCTTTCCGCGGCGAAGCGAAAGCGAGGCGCAGCCGACCAAGGCGGCCAGCAGCATTTCAGCATGCTGTAGCCGATACGGCGGCTCCGCCACTTTTCCGCCGGAAGCGGCAGCCCCGTCCGCCGTACGCCCGGTTTCCAGCAGCGCGGCAAACGGCGCGAGCACCTCCCGGCGAAAGGCGGCCGAGAGCAGGGCCGAGCGCGCTTCAGGCAGCGAGGCAAAGTCCTCACTGGCCTGCTTATGCAGCAGGTACAGGGCGTGGTCCTCTGCCCAAAGCTGCAGCAGCCGGACGCCGGCGGCAGCGACGGGGCCAAGCTCTGCGGCAGCGGCCGTTTTGCGGCTTCCGCTTCGGGAATCCGCGGCAACCGAGTTCCCAGTGTCCGCCGCAGCAGCCAAGGCGAAATGCCCGCCCGCCGGGGCCTCCCCCGAAGCCGAAGCGCGTGGGACCTCCAACGGGACCTTCAGCCGAGCCTCTAGCGGGACCTCCAGCCATCCCCCGGCCCGCTCCACCGCGTCCCATAACAGATCGTAGAGCAAATCGCCCTTATTGCTGTAATAATGGTATACCGTGCCATAGCCGAGTCCCGCCTGCGCGGCCACATCGCGGATTTCCAGTAATGGCCCTTTATTCAAAAACACATCGGCAGCGGCTTTACGAATTTGCGCCAGACGCCGCAGCCGGATCTCTTCGTTTTGTTCTTTCGTGCGTGGAGTCATCCCGTCCGTTCACCTCTTTTATTATTGACCTGCTATTATGTCAATATAAAACATCGGCTTGCGGATTACAAGAGATTAGCCGGAGGATTTCCGGCTCAACCTAGAAATCGGTGCTTGACCAGTGCTAGACTGAAAAATAAAGTGCTAGACTCAGCAAATAAAGTTGTAGACTGAGAAAATAAAGTATTAGACTGACCACGCTTAGTGAGATGGATGCAAAAACGGCGGTTTTTGAGCTAATTGGATAGTCAAAGAAATCATTTTAGGATTCAAATTTATGTAGACTTCTCGGCACTTTTCTTTCCTTCCTGTTTGTGCCGACTTAGATCGGAATGGAGATTATTATGAAAAGAGTTGGAATTATTACTCTTTACTACAAAAACTATAATTACGGTGGCCAACTTGGAGCTTATGCACTGCAAAAAGCTATAGCTAAGTTAGGATTTCATTGTGAGCAAATTACATTCAAGTGGCAAAACGAATACACCTTACAAGCATATGAAAGTGCTAAAGGTGCTGAACATTTCAGGACTTTTTCCGAAAGCATTCCCCACAGCGAACGCTTATATACAGTATCTGATATTGCAGAATGTGTTGATGATTACGATATTTTTGTTTGCGGTAGCGACCAAATATGGGGTTTACCATGGGTTATTTCCGATGACATTTTACCCTGTATGGCACTTTCTTTTGTTCCAGGATCAAAAACGAAAATTGCATACGCAGCAAGCATGGGAGGAGCAGAAATAGAGCCCGATCGAAAAAATATCCTTGCTCCACACGTTAATTCCTTAGACTTTGTTTCTGTTCGTGAAAAAAGTGCAATCCCTTTTGTGAAAACGATGAAAAATGGAGATATTACTCATGTATTGGATCCAGTAATGCTTCTTGATAAATCCGCATGGGATGATATATCTGCTACTCCGCCAGAAAAAGCCTATATACTCACTTATGATTTACGAGATATTACAGGGGTTCAGGAATACGCTGAAGCACTTTCAAAAAAGTACGGATACGAGATTATATCTCTTGCAACTGCTGGAGCAGCTACGGTTGGTCCGAAGGAATTTGTAGGGTACATAAAACACGCTAAGTATTTTATTACTAGTGCTTTTCATGGGGCTGCTTTTGCCATTTTATATAAGGTTCCATTTTTGGTTTTCCCGGTATCTGATAATCCACAAGACCCCAAATCAATGGATTCAAGACTGATAGCTCTGCTGGATACGTTTGGCTTATCTTCTTGCTATGTTTATGATACATCAAATATTCCAAATATTGATGATGTTACTTTTCATAATATAGACGAATCAAAAACAAGTGCATTTCGTCATAATTCACTTCAATTTCTTAAAGATGCAGGACGGGGTAAGTTGTGAATGGAATATTTGACGAATTTTTACTTTTATATTCAAAAAACAATTATTTACAGAATGCAAACCCTTAAGAGTAGGTTTGTTATACAACATATGGATTTGGTTTGAATGACAGACTCATTCTTTAAAATAGGGCGTAATCCCTCTTGAATATAGGTTCTCCACTAACTTGAAAAATTCTTCTGACGATAAATCCTTTTGACGCTGGAGCCAAAGACGAAATAAAGAAAGGGAAGTTGTCAGGTAAAACTCAATGAAGTATGGCGTTAAGGAATGGTTTTGCGGAACGTTTAATTCTAATTGATCCAAACTGATTTCTTTTTTTAAGCGTTTTAAAAAACGGGCACTTCCATAATCGCCCAAAAGGGCATTAAGAACCAGGAGATGTTCTCTTTTGTCCAGACAATAGAGCGTATCTTGAACCATATGCATCGATAGCTCTTTATTCGCCATTTCTTTTTTAATGTCATTCAATAAGTCATTTTCAACAGAGTCTAACAATTCGTAAATGTCAGTAAAGTATTGATAAAAGGTGCTGCGGTTATATCCTGACTTATTCGCAATTTCCTGAACCGAAATTTTCTCAATCGGCTTTTGGCTATATAACTCACAAAAAACTTCTACAAACTTTTGTCTTGTTTTCTCCGTTATTTGGGGTTGCTTTTTCATGTTTCCCTCCTACTAGCGAATAAGAATATCATCCGACAAATAATAAAAAACTGATGGTTGATCAAGGAATAATGAAGATTTATAATCACATCATACAACATGTTGTCTGATAATCAAAAGGAAATGTTAATAAGTAGAGGTGATATTAATGTCAGCAAAACAAGATAGAATTCTAATTTTTGGTGCAGGTGTCATCGGGAGCATGTACGCAATTAAGCTTATTGAAGCAGGGTTTGACGTTAGCCTGTTTGCACATTCTAATAGATTTAAATCATTAAGAGAAAATGGCCTGCAATATAAAGAAAAAGGTACGGTTAGATCGATACAAGTAAATGTCATTGATACGCTCGAAAATGACGATGTATACGATTTTATTTTCGTTACCGTTCGTTATGATCGGTCCGAATCAGCGTTGTTAGCGCTAAAAGATAATCAAAGCAAAAATATAGTTACGATGACTAGTAATTCAATTGGATTTTCTTCGTGGCTGGATATCATAGGGGATAGACTTTTACCAGCTTTTCCCGGCTTCGGCGGACAGATTAAAGATGGAGTATTGCATGCTCGGTTTCTACCAAAGATTATAGTGGCAACTGCATTTGGAGAAATTAATGGTGTAGTGACAGAACGCATAGAAAACCTCGCAAAATTATTTAAAACAGCAAAGCTTCCCTACGTTATTAAAAAGGATATGCAAGCGTATCTAATCACACATTCCGTATCAGACATTGCCATGTTGAGCGTTTTGCATTCTGAGAATAAGATAATTGACAAAAAAACAGCCAGAACCAGAAAGACGGCACGCAAAATAACAGTCACTTTAAAAGCGAATCTAAGGGCAATACAAAAAGCTGGCGTTTCAATTGATCCTCCAATGCTTAAAATGGTGCTTAAATTTCCAAACTTATTTTTGGATCTTTTCTTTATGACATGGCTACGAACTAAAATGGTTAGTGATATGATGTTGCCCGATTATGCGAATAATGCTAACAATGAGATTGTGCAGCTGAGTAATGATTTAATGAAATTTTTAAGTCAAAATGATATCAAATCGGAAATACATGTTCAGTAACGTTGTTAACGCCAAGATTCATTGAATATAAAAGCAAAAGCGGCTGCCGCGTCCAGTAAATATGGGCGCACACAGCCGCTTTCATGGTTGTGAGAACAGTTAGTTGAGAGCGGGAGTAAACCGGACCTCTTCCTGTTATTGATTAAACTTAATTATGGTTAAACACGAATACAATAGAAAAAAACTACAAATGATCATTGAAGTAATGCTCAAAATCAAGTATTTGCTCTTGTTTGAAATAAAGCTACCGGATACGGGTGCATTTTTGCTAAAACAAAAGGACAAGACCGCTAATACGATCCCAAAAGCTGCTAAATAAAACAAATTATTTTTATTTCCGTAACTGTCTATATTTGAATTGAAGTCGATATGTAGAGGGATACTTCGAGGAATTCCTCCCCAGTATATATACAGCAGCAAGAAGTTTACTACAGTAATCATACCAGATACCAGCAATGAGACTTTTTTTATTCTCACCATAAGCTCCTCCCTTAACTTTATCTTCAGCTCCAATTCGACCGCTGAGGACTTATAAAACTCAAGTTATTTCTAATATCAGCTGGAACACAATTTTTTAAAATATACCATTACTTTCTAGATGATTAAATGATTTTTATCATTATTTGTCAAAAATAGAGAAGAAGGTGGATCTTTACTACACGAAGCGCAAAAGTGCTAACGGTGGCCATTCGAACACTACATCACATGATCGTTGTAGAAATCAGTCCAACTAGTATGCATATATGAGGATGCTGTTTAAAAAAAGCCCACCGCCGGATCATCTCCAGTAGCAGGCTTCCATTTTCGTTGCCGGAGTATTTCCGGGAATGGGCTTTTTAGTTCACTTGACGCTGCCCGCTTCGCGGATTAATCAAGCTCAATGTTCTGCAAATATTCCAGTGCCGCATTAAAACTGGAGTCTATTTGGGAAAGCTCCGAGGATAGCGTCTTATTAAAAGCTGCATCGCTTTGTTGGTCTTTGCCTTCCAAATGAGTCTTGATCATCTTGACCAGAGATGCTTTATGATTTGCGATCTCTTTAAGGGATGCATCGCTTTCCTTTTTGGCGCTCTTTACGGTTTTTGACAACTTGGCTTTTGCTGCCGCGAGCGTTTTTTTATCCTGAGTCATTTCATTTCTAGCCTTGGCGACAGCCTCCTTGCTCAGCTTGTTTTTGACCGCATTGCTATAGTTAGCTGCAGATACCTTGGATTTCTGCGCTAAGGCTGTAACCTCGGTGCCCAAGACTTTACTTAAGTTCTTCTGCGCATCCTTAACCTCTTTCACCCTGTCTTTGTAGGATTCAAAATAATACTTGTCTACGTACGCATTAGAATATGTAGCGGCAAACGCCTGTGATGGTAATACAACCACCAATAGCAACAACAATATCATCGCCTTTTTCATTCTCCCACTATTCCCCCTTAGTATAATACTCTTAATATAAATAATGTTATACGGCAGCACAATACTTACTTTGCAATCGGCTAGTTCGGGGTGCAAGCCAAAAGTCAGCCATTGGTGATGAAAAAAAAGCCCCCTGCCGGCGTTACGGGCTCAGTCCCGCATCCTGCAGAGGGCTTGCTGTTCGATTTACTTGACGCTGCCCGCTTCGCTGCGCGGCGGACGCATGGTCAGGCTGACCCGGCCTTTCTTGAGGTCAACGCCCATGACCCATACGGTGACATTGTCTCCTACAGAGACGACGTCCATCGGATGCTTCACGAAGCTGCCGCTAAGCTGGGAGATATGCACCAGCCCGTCGTTCTTGATTCCGATATCGACAAAGGCGCCGAAATCGATTACGTTGCGGACGGTTCCCTGCATCTCCATGCCGGGAATCAGATCTTCGATCTTCAGCACATCGGTGCGGAAGATCGGCAGCGGCAGCTCCTCGCGCGGATCGCGGCCCGGGCGCTGCAAACTTTCGAGGATGTCGCGCAGTGTAGGCACGCCGACATCCAGCTTCGCAGCCAGCTCTTCGGCGTTCTGTGCCTGCAGCTCTTCTGCGACCTCCTTGCTGCCGAGCCGGGCTACCTCCAGCCCCAGCTCACGGAACAGGCGGTCCACCACCGGATAGGACTCCGGATGGATCGGCGTGCGGTCCAGCGTATTGTCCCCGCCGGGAATCCGCAGGAAGCCGATGCACTGCTCGTAGGATTTGGCACCAAGGCGCGGCACCTTCTGCAGCGCCTTGCGGGTCACGAACTTGCCGTTCTCCTCGCGGAACTTCACAATATTCTTGGCGATTGTGGCATTCACGCCCGCAACATAGGACAGCAGAGATGCGGATGCTGTATTCACATCGACACCGACGTGGTTAACCGCGGATTCCACAACGCCCTTCAGGCTCTCCTCCAGATGCTTCTGGGAGACGTCATGCTGGTACTGCCCGACTCCGATCGCCTTCGGATCGATCTTCACCAGCTCCGCCAGCGGGTCCTGCACGCGGCGGGCAATGGATGCGGCGCTGCGCTCGGCCACATCCAGATCCGGGAACTCCTCCTGCGCAAGCTTGGAGGCGGAATAGACACTGGCTCCCGCTTCATTAACGATCAGGTACGCCAGCTCAGGATTGCCGATCTCTGCGATGACCTCGGCGGTGAACTGCTCCGTCTCCCGCGAGCCGGTGCCGTTGCCGATTACGATCAGCTGAATGCCGTATTTGGCAATCAGCTCCTTGAACTTCGCCGCCGCCTCCTTCTTCTTGTTGTTCGGCGGCGTCGGATAAGTGACCGCTACCTCCAGCAGCTTGCCGGTATCGTCCACAACGGCCAGCTTGCACCCGGTACGGTAGGCCGGGTCAACGCCAAGCACGTTCCGGCCTTTGACCGGCGGCTGCAGCAGCAGGCTGCGCAGATTCCCGGAGAAGATCGAAATTGCCTGATTCTCTCCTTTCTCCGTCATCTCTCCGCGCACCTCACGCTCAACAGACGGAGCGATCAGCCGCTTGTAGGAATCCTCCGTCACGGTCTCCAGCAATTCCTTGACCGGAGACGCCCCCTTGATCAGCTTCCGCGAGATAAAGGCATGAATCTTGTCAGTAGTCACCTCAATGCCTACCTTTAGCACGTTCTCCCGTTCTCCGCGGTTGATGGCGAGAATCCGGTGTGGCGGCATTTTATGTACCGGTTCACGGTAACTGTAATAGTTCTCGTATACGCTCTCCTGCTCAGCATCCTTGGCTTCGGAGACCAGCACCCCTTGACTTGCGGTGTACTGGCGTATCCAGGAACGGATGACCGGATCATCGGCAATGTTCTCAGCGATAATATCCATCGCGCCCTGCAGCGCCAGCTCAGCACTCTCCAAGCCTTTGTCCGCATCAATATATTTAGCGGCCTCTTCCAGCGGAAGCCCCTGCCGGCGCTGTTCCATAACCCAGTTCGCCAGCGGCTCCAGCCCCTTCTCCTTGGCCACACTTGCCCGCGTCTTGCGCTTCTGCCGGAAGGGACGATACAGATCCTCCACTTCCTGCAGCTTGACTGCCTTCAGGATCTGCTCATGCAGCTCCTTTGTCAGCTTGCCCTGCTCCTCGATGCTGCGGATGACATCTTTCTTGCGGTCACCCAGATTGCGCAGATAGGCCAGCCTTTCCTCAATATCACGCAGAGCGTTCTCGTCCAGCTCACCGGTCATTTCCTTACGGTATCTCGCAATAAACGGAATCGTATTCCCCTCATCCAGAAGGCCTACCGTCGTACGCACCTGTTTCAGGCTAATGCCCAGCTCCTTGGCAATCGCCGCGGTAATCAGTTCCTGCTCCTGCCGCGCAGCAGCTTCATCCGGCACAGTACCGGCATTCGTATTTTCTGCAGCCAATTGAATCCCTCTTTCCGCACACGTTCTGCGTTCTTATAATCCCTACCTGAAATAGTATCACAAATTGGCTATCTACCAAAGTTTAGGGATTCATTGACCCGGAAAAAGCTGGCTTACTGCGAAGTATATTGTCATGCCTGCAGGAACCACAGATCATTTCATTTGCAGGCCCCGCCGGTTCATCCGCTTAGCGGATGCTAGCGATAGCCCAAAGCACAGAACAAGCACTAGTGCAGCCACGGCATACGGGAAGTTGATATCCAGGTCAAACAGGACTCCGGCCACAATCGGACCGGCAATATTGCCAAGACTGGTATAGGCAGAATTCATGCCCATCACGAAGCCCTGCTGTGATTCCACCGCCAATTTGGAGAGCTGTGTTCCGACAGCGGGGCGCAGGATATCCATTGAAAGAAACACAATAAACGTCACTGCAACGATGGCCCAGTAGCCGTGTACAAACAATGTGAGGAAGATGAACAGGCCCGCGATAAGCAAAGAGAACGAAATGACCTTATTTTCACCAAAACGATTCAATATCCAGCTGAACGCCGTAACTTGAATCACAGCCCCCGAAATGGAGCCAAAGGTTAGGACAAAGGCAATATCCTTAGGGGTGAATCCAAATTTATGATCCACAAACAACCCGAATACCGTTTCATAATTCGCCAATCCGAAGGAGAGTACAAATACAATAACCAACCCGAAGAAATAGGGTTCACGGTAGGAACGCACCAGTTGAGATACAAGGCTCTCTTTATCGTTCTGTGCTGTTTTCAACGCTTCACGCTGGGCTGCGGTGCGCGATTCCGGCAATACAAATGTACTTATCACAGCCACCAAAGCCGCTGCTACTGCTGCTGCGAAGAACGGCACACGGATACCAAACTCCGCCAGATACCCGCCAATTCCCGGTCCGATAATAAAACCGGTGGTGATGGCCGCATTGATCAGCCCCATTCCTTTGGCCCGTTCCTCTGTAGAGGTCGTATCCGCCACGTAAGCCATAACTGCAGGCATAATCAGCGCTGCTCCGACACCTCCTAGCATTCGGGATACAAACAGCAGCCAAGGCGCATTTGCCAACCCAAACAGCAGCTCCGAGAGTGAAAAAACAATCAGTCCGGCGACGATGATTTTTTTCCGGCCCATCCGGTCCGATAGTCTGCCCGCAAACGGTGACACAATCAACTGGGTTACAGAGAAGGCTGCCACAAGCAACCCGACAACACTGCCTCCGATATGCAGCTCATTCATATAAGTAGGCATTATCGGAACAACCAGTCCGATGCCTGTAAACGCCAGAAAAATATTCAGCATAAGGAGCAGCATAGCGCCCCGGTTTCTTAGCAGTAATGACATTGCAATAACCTCCGTATTCCCGCAACCAAATCTTCAAGTAGGGGTAATTCATCTTTCTGTTTATCTTATAGTTAAATATCCGCTTATCCGTCAGTTGCCATACCTTTTATTCCACAAATGAAAAATCTTAAATAAGACACATAAGACCGACCATCCGGTCTAATTAAGGGTAAATAAAAAACGCCTTCCTCAAACTAAATTTCGGCTCAATCCTGCAATAAAATAAAACCGGCCCCTGCGTATAGCTTCTCTGCAGTGCTCTGTCTTCACAGGCACGCTTATTCTCAATGCCTATCCGGTACGTATCCCCTGCAGCAGCAGCCGTATGGCATCCCGGTAATACTCCATGATATCCTCCGGCGCGTTGGCCAGAACTGTAATCTCGCTGACTCTGCTGATTCCCTCCAGCAAGCCGCTTACAATAATCACGTAATTATCCAGGTTGCCCTTGACCAGGTACCCCGTGTCCATACCCTCCTGCAGCAGATTGCGGCAGGCTTGTGACGCCGATTCGTAGAGCCGTGAGAGACGCTGTTGAACCTCTTCTGAATGAGGCCGGGATCTGGCGTATTCCTCAAGCGCGCGGATCAGCGGATTCTGAAAATCATTCGCATAATGCTCGCCTAATGCATAGAAACGTTCCTCGATGCCGCTGATGCTGCTCTGTTTCTGCTCCCAATCGCTGAGCCACTGCTCGGTATCGTCTTCTACTACATATAGAAACAGTTCATCTTTACTCGGAAAATGGTGATATAAACTCCCTTTGCTCACCTTGGCCGCCGTACAGACTTCGTTCATGGTCACCGCTGCAAAACCTTTCTGAACAAATAACTGTGTTGCCTTTAGCACTATCCGCTTTTTCGTTTCTTCTCCGTCAGAACGTCCTTTAATTCCGACCACCTCCTTAACCAGACCGTCCGGTCCAATTGTAGCATAGCTATTGCTTAAAGTGAAGACATTTAAGCCACAGGTTCGTATACAGTTTCCATACAATTAAAAAGGCACGCCGGATTATACACCGGACGTGCCTCCATTACACATTCTATACTATGTAGCCCTGCCTGATTTAGAAATCGATCAGGCCCAGACTGATTTGCAGCGAATCATCCACTTTCTTCATTGTATCATCGTCAAGGTGGGTGATCTTATCGGTCAAGCGTTGTTTGTCAATTGTCCGAACCTGCTCGAGGAGAATAACGGAATCCCGGTCAAAGCCGTGGGCTGCCGCATCAATTTCCACGTGCGTCGGCAGTTTGGCCTTCTGGATCTGGGCAGTGATGGCTGCCACAATCACCGTCGGGCTGAAACGGTTGCCAATATCGTTCTGAATAATCAGTACCGGCCGTACTCCGCCTTGTTCTGAACCTACAACCGGCGAAAGGTCGGCAAAAAAAACGTCGCCGCGTTTAACGATCAATATCTACACCCCGCTTACTAAGCGGCCAAGAGTACTGTCTGCATCTTCCTCAGCGAGAAAGGCCTCGCATGCCATCGTCAAATTGATCTTGGCCATTTCCATATAGCCCCGCTGCATGGACTCACGAATGGTGCGTTTCCTCCGTTCGCTTAAATACAGCTTCATGGCCTGCCTAATCAATTCACTCCGGTTAGAGTTCTCCAATTGAGCGATCCCATCCACTTCCTGTAAGAGATGATCGGGCAAGCTGATCATAATTCTTTTGGTGTTCTGCAAATTGGCCACCTTCTCTTCCACCCCCACAAACCTTCTGCCCTTGTGTTTCAGTGTTACAATATACAAGGAATTTTATACAAGGAATATATGCAACCAGTATATCAAGTATGCTGCATCCCATTATAAACTAGAAATGGCGGTTCGTATAGACCATAAGTCACATAGGTCTTTACGGTTCAGCTCCCTTTATCGATTCCTGTAAAAGTTACACAGTAAGAACATCAAGCCTGCAGCAAGGGATTCACCAGGTTCGGAGTAGCACCTTCACGCACATATACGCGGGGCACCCGGTGGGCCAGCATACAGATTACCTCGTAGTGAATCGTTCCCAGATGGAGTGCCAGTTCGTCTGCCGTGATGGACACGCCAGCCTGGCTTCCGATGAGTACAACCTCTTCGCCAGCTTTGATTTGTTCCGCTTCTTCAGCGAAAGATTTGAGCGATACCATACACTGGTCCATGCAGATCGTTCCGACGACAGGAACGCGACGTCCACGTATTAGCACCTCCGCTTTGCCTGTCAGCATGCGGGAATATCCATCTGCGTACCCCACAGGCAGCGTAGCAATGATCTCTTCGCTGTCTGTGAAGTAACGGGTGCCGTAGCTGATGCCCCAATCGGGCGGCAGGGTTTTGACATAAACCGCCTGCGTCTTCAGCGTCATTACCGGGTGTAAAGCCACCTTTGTATGGCTTACCTCTGCCGATGGATAAAAACCGTACAAGCTTATGCCTACACGCACCATGTTACTGGATAGAAGAGGTGTATCAATGGCCGTAGCGCTATTGCCCGTATGTATGATCGGGATTTCAATCTCTCTGTCCCGAAGCGTTTCCGCCACGCTCATGAACCGCCGGTACTGCATCAGTGTATAGCTTTTGTTTTCTTCGTCTGCCTTGGCAAAATGGGTAAACATACCCTCCAGCTCCGCCTGCGCTACAGAATGCACTTCAGCGATGAAACCGGGCGCGTCAGCCGGCAGCAATCCCAGCCTTCCCATCCCGCTGTCGATCTTGATATGCACCTTCAGCCGGTGCTCCGGATCTATAGGAAGCCTTCTTATTGCCTCCAGTACATCCGGTGTGAACAGTGTTACGGTTATATTGTACTCCCAGGCAACGGCTATTCCTTCCGGCGAGGTGTAGCCGAGCACCAGAATAGGAATTAGTATTCCCGCCTGACGCAGCTCCAATGCCTCATCCAAAAAGGCTACACTAACATAATCCGCTCCGAGTCGTTCAAGCTCCCGCGTCACTTCCACTGCTCCATGGCCGTACGCATTTCCTTTGACGCATCCCATAAACTTAGTCTCCGGCAGCAAGGCCGCACGAAAGGCTTCGTAATTGGCACGCAGATCATCCAGATTAATCTCGGCTACTGTAGGTCGATAGCTTACTTGCACTTCAGGGTCACCTTCTTACATTGTAGTAAAACATCTCTGTGATTGTCGTATGGAACCACAAGTCTTACTGCCAATGGTAATGCTAATGGAAGGCGGCTGTCAATGTAAGTACAGCTATCTTGCTGATTGGTCCTCCAAAGGGGCGGTTAACGGCAAAAATAAGTAAAAAGCGGATACAGATTGTAGAGGAATGGGCTCCCACAATGCGCAGTATCCGCCTACTGAATATTACTTACCCGATTGTTCCGCCATAGAAGCGGCAATTTGCATCATTTCGGACTTTGGAAGGTTCGCGCTGGTAATGCGGAATTCCACGCCGTCGTTCATCCAGGTCAGAGTCAGTTGTTCATCGCCGCTCAGAAGCCCTGCGGTAAAGCCAAGATCGATTACCTTTCCCGGAACCAGCGATACCGTGTGGTCCAGCGGACGGGCTTCCATAATCGTATACTGGTAAATCCCGTCATAACGGAGGATCGCTGAATGATCCTTGCTGTCCTCGATTTTGTGGCTGTCCTTAAATTCTACACCGGCAGGAATATACTCCGGTTCAATGATACCGAAATCGCCAAGCTCCGCAGCAACCGGCTGATCTGCCTGTTCCTTGTCCTCCGGTGCAGCCACCGGATTGCCGTTCTCATCAACCTCGGCTACTGTGCTTTCGGAAGGAGTCCCGTTCGCCATATTTTTTTGCATATCAAAAGATTCCTTATTGAGCTCCGGATCAAACTTGAAGCTGTCGAACTTCACATCGACCACAACCTTGGCCTCGGAGTCGGAGACCTGCACCTGTTTCGGTTCATAGGTCTTTTTGGTCAGCCATATTTTTTGGCGCACCAGTGCGCTGCTCTGGTAATTTGCCGCCACTTCAAACACGTAGTTGTCCCCATCCTCCGTAAACTGGCGGTTGTTGTCAGAGACGATGCTGTTGACCAGTGTCTGGTACAAATACACCTGGCCTTGGCTATCCGGCCAATCGCTCTGGAAGCGGAAGCTCTTGCCGAGACTCGGTGTCAGCACGAACACCCCTTCATCATTGCGCAGAACAATCTGCGTTACATCCTTCTGGACATTGGAGAGGCTAATCCGGTAGTAGGAAGGATTTTTGTACCACACCTCCACCTTGTACTCCTGCGGCTGTTCGCCGGTGTACAGGGTCATCGTGCCGGCACCTTGGTAGGCCCCCTGCTTGCTCTCCAGCTTGTCAGACACATTGTTCAAATCCTTGACTACGGAAGCGGCATCCTTCTTCCCGCACCCCGCGAGCACCAGGGCCACGCTCATTATGATCGCGAGTACCCATGTTATCCGGCGCATGACATCATCCCCTTAACCTGTTTTGAATGCATTGATTAGTACATGTCTATGAGGGACAACACCGCAATATGCAGACGGGCATGACAAGCATGACAAGAGGTTCAAATTAGCCGTATGGACGATTCAACAAAGGAACTGGCTGCGGACGTGCAGAATTGTTTTAGGCAACGCTTATTGAAAGGGGTACAAGTTATGCAGGGATTTATTTTCAAGAAAGATTATAGAGAAAATGAGGTGCTCCGAAAGAGCCTGTCCGGGCTTGCCGCCAGCAGCTTTGGAATAAGCTTTTACTCCGGATTACATAGGGATTGAAGCAGAAAGCACTCCTTACCCGGGCGGCTTATTTGTGAGAACCTGCAGCAACTCTTCATTTCAGGCCCATATGAAGCATCCAGCTACGTATATCGCCTAGAAACTGGAAGTTAGAGCGAGTCAGCCGCAACCCCGGGATCTGCTATGTTTAGAGAGTCATGAATTGCCCAAACCGGGCCAGAAACTCTTCCTTCTCTTTGTAATCCGGCATGACACTCCCGAGGCGGCGCCAAAAAGACCGGTCATGATTCATATGCAGCAGATGGCATAGCTCATGGATAATCACATAATCAATAACCTCGACGGGGGCCATCGCCAGGCGGTAATTAAACGTCAGTTTCTTGTCCGCGCTGCAGCTCCCCCACTTGGTTCTGGATTCAACGATTTCGATCGTCTTCGGTTTTACGCGGAGCTGATTCTGATAAACGGTGATCCGTTCCGCGACAATCTTCTTCAGACGGGCAAAATAGAACTTCTTGAGTTCCAGCTTCAGCTTCTCCGCATCCCATTCACCGACGGTAATCAATTCATGCAGCGGGTATTCCTTCCCAAGGAAAAGAAACTTCCCTTCCTCCTGATATTCCTTCGCTTTGGGTGCCTGCCGCGCCTCCCGGCCCTTGCGCAGCTTGTCCAGAATCCATTCGCCGTGCCGCTCCACCGCACCCAAAATCATTTCGTCGCTTGTCCCCTTGGGGGCTTTTACCGTAATCAACCCAATTGCATCTATATGAAGGGAGATCTTCTTCCGCTTCGCGTACTGTACATGGATTTGAATCATTTCATCCTGTAACTGAATCTGCATAGCCACCATCGCTTCTATAAATATTCTTTCCTCCACTGTAACATGTTTGCCAGCATAGCATACAGAGTTTCATAGTGCGCATCTCTTCACACATCACAATTAAAAAAGAGTCCACGGTGGACTCTTCACACATATATATTATTCAATTCTTCTCAGCTCACTGGTATGAAATGCCAATGGCCGGGTTAGATCAGGCGGGCGATCTTTTCGATCTCCACTGCAGAAGCGGCTAACTGCTGCATGGACGCGGTGATTTGCTCCGTTGCCGCAGCCTGGCGCTCGCTCTGTGCCAGACAATCCAGCAGGGTTGCATCCATCAGGGTAATGTTCTTCTTGATCGCCTGCAGGATGCTGGCGATTTCTTTGGCAGAGGAGGCGCTGGAGACCGACATCTTTCGAATCTCCTGCGCTACTATCCCAAATCCCCGGCCATGCTCGGCGGCATGTGCAGCTTCGATTGCGGCGTTCAGGCCCAGCAGATTGGAGTTGTCCGCCACCTTTTTGATGAAATCCAAAATCTCATCCGTACTATGCAGCTCTTCGACAACCTTCTGGCCGAGCAGCTTAAGATCGCTTACGGTATTCGCCAAATCAGAAGCGGTTCCGGCTATCTCCCCGGAGGTGGAGCTTATCTCTTCAGAGGTTGTTGCCAGAGTATTGGCCGCATCGCTTAACGTTTCTTGATTGTGCAGGCTGATCCCAATGGTAAAAACACCGATAACCTTCCCGTCTTGCCCCTGAATCGGCATAGACGAAGATTTGAAGGGCAATCCGTAGATTTCCTTCGGAATATTTGCACTAACCGTCTCGCCGGTGTCCAGGGATCTTCGAATCCCGCCATTCTGCGGAACCGGCATTCCCTCTTGAATGCGTATATCCAGCTCATTCCCCGGCAGATAATAGATGAACTTGTCCGAATCGGCTAATGCGAACATGACATCCAGCGGAAACAAGCGCTGCACAAGCGGCAACGATATTCTCAAAGCATCCAGTAATTGTTCAATCTCCGTTTCATTTTGACCCTTCACGACACAACAGCTCCTAATAAAGGATTTTAGATCATTATAGCACGGAGGAAAACGCACCCGACAAGGCATTTAGTCCTTGCTTTTTGGTTGGTCTATTGTGTATTTATCCTGCCATAATTTGATAAAACTATGAAACCAGGAAGAAACGTTACCCTCTTAACAATAGATTGATTAGACTGAAAACTTCGAAATACTTTCCTGAAGCTCTTGAGCGAGCTCGGACAGCATTCTTGAAGCCGTTGCAATTTCCTCCACACTGGCCAACTGCTCTTGCGCCGAGGCGGATACGTCATAGGTCCCCTCGGAGGAGGCCAACGTGATCCTGTTGATCTGCTCAAAGGCAACTACCAGTTCATGAGTTTCATGCGACATTCCTTGGGAAGCATCCGAGACGCCTCCAATCTGTTCATTGATTTCTTGTATGGAGGCTTCGATTTCGGCAAAGGATTGCCCGGCGGTCTGGACGGCATGAATGCCGGCCTCCACTTCCTTCTCCCCTTGACTGACTATTACGAGGGTCCGGCTTGTCTCCGATTGAATCGAATGAATCACCTCAGAGACGCGTTTCCCGGATTCTGCAGTCTTCTCCGCAAGCTTGCGCACCTCACTGGCTACTACAGCAAAACCCCGTCCATGCTCTCCTGCTCTTGCTGCTTCGATCGCCGCATTTAGCGACAGCAGGTTCGTCTGGTTCGCTATATCCGTAATAATCGCGATAATTTCGCCGATTTCTCTGGAGCTTTCGGCCAAAGTGCTGACCACTCCTGAAACCTCACTTACATTTTTTGATACAGCCGATATTTGGTGAATTGCTGATTCAACCGCCTGAATCCCTTTGGTGGCCAGATCGGATGCTACATCCACCGATTCCTTGACATGAATGGAACGCTCCGCAATTTGCGCGGCCTCTCCGTCCATCTTCTGAACAAGCGCAACGCTGGCTTCGATACTGTTCACCTGCGTCTGCGCTCCTTCCGCTAATTTCTCCGTAATGGACGCAACATGCTCCGTAGCTTGTCCCGTTTGTTCCGCGCTGGCTGTCAGCTCTTCCGATGAAGCGGCAACATGCTCCGCATTCGTGCCCACTTCCCGGATCAGATCACGCAAGTGGTTGCCCATGTTATTGAAGGCCTCAGCCAGTTGCCCAATCTCGTCCTTATTCTTGATCTCCACCAGAGTATTCCGCAGATCCCCTCCGGCAATTTGAACCGCCATCTTCTGGAGCTTCTGGATCGGGTTCGAGATCGCCCTGCTGATCAGAGCCGCGGCCAGAGCTCCCAGAAGCAAGGCTGCGCCTGTCAATGCAATGACCAGCTTCTTAGTAGCCGATACATCACTGAAGGTTGCATTAGCTTCCAGCTCCAGCTCCTCCTCCTGAAGCTTAACAAACCGTTCTGCCGTACTGCTGAATTTACTTAGAACAGGTCCCTGCGTTTGCAGGATCTCCAGATAATCGCTGTTATTCCGCTTTTTACTGTCGATAACTTGCATAGCAGTACCGCTGTAATGCTCCTGCAGGAGATCGAGTCCGGCGAGGATTTGTTTGTCATCACGATCGGTAGTGAGCAATTTCAGCTGACCAAGAGCAGTGCGGAACTGATTCTTCGCTCCCTCAAAGTCAGCTACTTTGGACTCATCTCCATCAATCAGGAAACTGCTGATGCTTGCCCTTTCCTGCTCCACTGCAATTCGCAAATCCTTGATCAGTTGAACCGATTGGGATTTGTTCGTCAGAAGTTGTGTGTAGGTATCATTGACCTTGGAAAGGTAAAAGTAGCTGGTGAAGGCTACAACCAGCAGGAGGATCAGAATCAGACCGAACCCGCCGTATAATTTATTTTTAATCGTCATGTTTCTGAGTGTGCTCATTTCGCTGCCCCCTTATCTGTTGTGTCCAGAATTGAGGTGGCTTCTGCCCGATAACTCTTAGCTGCTTGTTCCGGGGTTATGCTGCCGTCCAGCACACGTTCCAGGATGATTTTATAGGCATTGTCAGCAATCAAGGCGCTGCTTGGAGCAGGAGGATCGATTGGGGATGAATGAGTCTTGAGATAGTCAAGCAGCTCGTACTGTTGTTTTCCCCCTTCATCCAGCTTGCCGCTGAGCTGTGCAGCAATCACAGTGGAAACAGGAACTCCCCGTTCTCCCTTCAGAATGTCATTGGCTGCCGCATTATTAATGAAGAAATCAATGAACTTGGCTGCTTCTTCCGGATATTTAGAATAGGATGACACCGCGAGGAACATGGAGGGTTTGATAAAGCGCCCTTCTTTGTCCCCGGCCTTCGGCAGCGGCAGCAGCTTGATGGTTCTTCCTGCCTTGCTGCTCAAGATTGTCGATGCATTGCTGGAAACGGAGAAGAAGGCCGTCTTCCCGGTTATTACCGGATGATTCTCATCATTGCTGACTCCCTTAAATGAGCCTATCAACCCTTCCTCTGTCCATTTTTTATAGAGGGTGAAATAATCCGCCAGATCTTTGTCATCATCATATCCAAGAGCCGTTCCCTCCGCATTGTACATGGATACGCCTCGGGTTCTCAGAAAATAACTCACAGCAAACATATTCCCCATCGGATAGAAATCGGGATCATCTATAGTTTCTTTTAGTTCTACAAGTGTCTTGTACAGCTCATCTATTGTATAGTCCTGGGAAGGTGCCTTAATGCCTGCCTCCTGAAGGAATGCCGGATCATAGATCAGAGCTTCTGAATTAATGCCGATATTGACCGCATATAATTCATCATTTTTCATGCCTGGAGCCAGGTACTCCGGGGGAACATCCGATATGGAAAGACTCTTATTCTTAATATAAGGGCCAAGCGGTTCAATGAGATCCCGATTAATATAATTGAATATAAATCCATAATCCCCCTGAATAATATCAGCAGCCTTCTGATCCGCCGTATCCATAGCCAGACGAGAAGACAGCGCATCTGTACCGGAGAAATCCTCCGTTACAATCTTGACGCCCGGATGCTCCTTCATATACAAATCAACTACCTTCTGCGTGTCCTCTTTGCGTTGCTCTTTCCCCCACCACACAAACTTTAGTGTAACCTCCTGAGCTGCCGCCTCTTCCTTGTTTCCGTCACCGGAGTTGCTGCAACCTACAATTCCTGTTAGGACCAGGAGGGCCCCCCACACCTTCAATAACCCCCATACTTTGTTTCCCCTCATAAAAGCCACCGCCCTATCTATCTACTGATGTCGAATAAACAAAAAAAATGTAGTATTTTGTACATTCAACAACTGTTTTCTTTATCGGAAAGTGATTCTGCTTTATGAACAGATAAGTGGAAACGGCTTCGCCGTCCTCAAAAGGACGGTATCCGTTTCAGCGAGAAATAGAAGGATAATTTATAGCGTGAAGCATATCAATTCTTATCTTTCAACAAAAAAAGCCCGCACTCTGCACGGACTCCTCATCTTAATATGTATTCAGTTTTGGGGACAGCTTCATGAATCCTTTAACATTCCTATGATGATAAACGTAGAAATATAGAGCACAAACATAATGGCCAGCACGAGGCGCATCCGGCTTTTGTTCTTCACATATTTATTCATCAAAAACATAATGACAGCTATTGCAGCAACGCTCAGAATTGTGATGATATTGTTCATCCAAACTCTCCTTTACAGTAGATTCTGCTAAGTATATAGGGGAAATTAATTCATTTATATAAAAAAGAGCATAAATATTGTATTTTATCTCATTTATTTGGATCAGGATTTATAAGAGGTACGACATTTTATGTCGCACCTCTTGTTTTATACTACGAAGGTACCATTCAAACTGTGAAATGAGGTTCAAGATTATGCCGAAAACAAAACGGGGCCGCGTACTTTGGAACTTGCCGTCACGGGGGCGGGGGACATGCCCGATCTGTGAAACTACGCGCATTAAACTACTCTATCCAAAAGTGAAGAGCGATGGAACCGGAAATAAGGTATGCAAGCGGTGCAGTAAAGCGCCGCAAGTCAAAGTTGATGCTATAACAGGCTAAGCGTATCCTTAGTCGGGGGTGCCTCTCTCTTTTATGCGTATATGCATAAGACAGGTGCAGGCATCCTTGTTTCATTCCGCCGGGTTCCTTATACTCGAAGATAAACAAACACAGGGCCAAGCTCTGATTCCCATAATCATGAAAGGGAGCGTCTTACTTGAGCCATATCCACCGTATTCAATGGTTCGACCAGCAGATTAAGGCGGGGCGTTATCCGAACAGTAATCATCTGGCCGGGCAGTTCGAAATCTCCAAGCGCCAGGCTCAGCGGGATATCGAATACATGGCCTCTTCCCTCCGGGCTCCGCTGCAATATGTGGCGAAGCAGCGCGGGTATTGCTATAAGGATGACAGCTTCATGCTTCCCTATCTCTATATGACCGATCAGGAAAAGCAGATTCTGAAATATTTGGCTTACCGGTACAGCCGCTATAATTACGAGAATGGAGCGGCAGTACGGCGGATTGGCAGCCTGCTGGAGCGGCTTACCGATGACCAGGAGCCCGGTGTAGAGGCACAGCTGCCGATTTTTACGGTAAATGTACATGTACTGCAGTATATTGAGCTGCTGGAGCATGCCATCAAAGAATGTATAGTTGTAAGAATTGTTCATGATGGGCAGGAGGGTGAACAGGAAATCTGCCCGTTGAAGCTTGTTAACCACTACGATGATGACCATGTCATTGCCAAGACGGCAGAACATAGTCCGCCCCAGCACTTCCGGCTATCCTCCATCCGTTCTTTGAAGCTGACTGAGCGGCGGTTCAATGGAGAAGCCGACGGCGGACTGCGGCAGGAACAGGTCCGAAAGCTCAAGCCTTTTACGGCACAGATCCGCCTGGCTGCTCCACCCAAAGGAGAATCATGGCTCGGATTTCCGGTACATCTTATAGATAAAGACATTTATGAAGTGGATTTTTTCGATCCGGAGATGTTCGTGCAGCATCTGCTCACTACAGAATGGCTGCAAATTTTGGCCCCCCAATGGCTGCAAGTCAAAATAAGCAGCAGATGCCAAGCGATGCTTGATTTGCTGAATCCACAGGAGAATCCAAGTGAACCTTAATAATATTCAGATGAAACGTGAATCGAAGTCTTTTACAGACGCCTTATATGCCATCCTGACAGCCGCGCAGCGGTTTGAAGGACCAAAGTATATGCTCTCCGGGCTTAGCGGCATGGCCTTCAAATTCTCAGTGCACCGCAGGCTTCTGCCTATGTCGGTCACGGCATACGGCCAGTGGGGAAATGAACATGCACCTGCCATTGATAATCTGGGGATTCACACGGCCTATGACGGCGGACGCACAAGGCACAGCTCGTTCGAAGTGTATCAGCAGGCTGCCATCGCTTGGATCAAACAAAGCATAGATGCCGGTGTGGGAGCGTTGTATTGGATTCCGGAGTTCGGGGTAATTCACGGCTATGATGATGCGGATAAGGTATTTTATCTGCAGGACGGCTGGTCCGGGGAGAGCCAAGTGGTGTTGTATGACAATTTCGGCATCAACTTCACCTCCTTCTGGTACTGCCAGGTGTTCGGCAATCAGGTAGAGGTTCCCTTGAAGGATGCGGTGCTCGAATCTCTCCGTCTGGCACTCTATGACTGGGAGACACCTTACAAAACATGGCCGGATAAGGAAATCGCCTCAGGCCGGCTCGCCTATTCATACCTGATTCAAGCCTTGAAGCTGGGAGACTTTGATTCTTCGGGTGCCGCATATATTCTGGATTCCTACGTATACGCACGAAGGGAGATCAGGGATTATTTGCAGGAAGTACATCAGCTGATCCCGGGACTGGATGAAGTTCATCACATATACAGTGAATTGGCAGACCTAATGACGGAAGAACTTGCAGTATCTCTGCCTTCCTTTAATGGAACAGGTCAATTGGCTGAGCACCGTCAAGCCTCATTATGTGCAGCGCTGGCCAAAGCTGAGGCCCTCGAAGAACGCGCAATGGAACGGGTCCGGATTGTGTCCGAACGTTACCCTGACCGCAAACGTTCTATTGTGCCCAGATGGGGCGCACATTCGGCAAGGTAATATTTAAGCGCGTGCTATGAACAAGAACGGCGGAAAGAAGGAATTTATTCATGAGTAAAGTCATTCTCCATTCGCTTCAATACCGCCAGGAATCGCATTCGTTTACAGATGCCCTATACGGTATTTTGACAGAGAAAGGCTGGTTCACTTTGCCGAAATGTATGTTGTCCGGAATGACGGCGGCCTGTTTCCGCTTCTCCGTTCACAGGCAGCTCCACTCCGATTCGGCCACGGCCTACAATTGGATGGCGGAGCATCTTGTAGCTTGTGACCTGATTGGAGTAACCGCCTCCCAAATGGGCGGATTTAATTTCACACCTACCTTTCCTCTCTACCAGCAGCAGGCCATCTCTGATATCAAAGCATGCATTGACCGCGGAACGGGCGCAGTGGTATGGAAAGACCGGTTTGTTATTGTGAACGGATACCATGAACAAAAGCAGCTATTTTATTATTTGGACGGGATAGCAGATTCCTGCCAGGAACTCCCCTTCTTAGCATTAGGGCGGAACCTCTCTCCTTATGCCTACTATCAGGTCTACGAGAAGCAGATCGAGATAGATGTGCTGCAGGCCATTAAAGAATCTTTCATACAAGCGGTCTTCAAAGCGGAAACCCATGACATCATGCTGCCGGAGTCCGGTTATGCATGCGGGCTTGCGGCTTATGATGCCATTGTAGAAGCACTTCGTTCCGGCTGCTATGACGCTGAAGGAGCCACCGAAACATTTTTTGTCTACGCTGCTGCCAAACAAGATGCGGCAAAGTATGCACAGGAAGTCCTGGCGTACTGGCCAGCTGCAAAAGAGATCGCCGCACATTATACCCGGTTGTCGGAAATATTCGAGGCGATCACGCAGGTTGAACTTCATACGCAACCTCTCCCGCCTTCCGGGTTAAAAGAACTAATAACCTTATTCGGCGATGCCAAGGCAGCCGAAACCGCCGCCATTCAGTCGATCCGTCACTTGCTGCGTGAACCCATTGCCAACCGTTTTCACGATATTGGACTGCGCTAGCAGAAGCAGGTACGCTTGACAACAAAGTTATAGCTTCTATATATTTTAAGAACTATAACAAATTGGAGCGTGCCTATGAGCGCAGAAGAAGAGAAAACATTAGCTATCCATCAGGTGATGGATAGAATGGCAGCCGTCCAGCATAAATCCCAGGCCTTCGTTGACAGAATTAACAGGCAGGAATCCTTGACCCAGAACCAAATTATGCTGTTGTTCCAACTGCGGCTTACGGGAAAGCTGAATATCACCGATATCTCTGAACGATTCGTCATTACGCCGGGAGCCGCTTCCTCCATGTGCGATAGATTGGAAGAGGCAGCTCTAATTGAACGGGTACGCACCAAGGAAGACCGCAGAGTGGTCAATATCATACTTACGGAGCAAGGGGAACGGCGGATTCTTGATCTGTTTGACCGTTTCGCTACCGCAGAGCTGGACAAGATTGCCGATACACTCTCCAAAATTCAAATACTGATGGACGAAATTATTGAATAGCTCTCTTATCTGCGCAAGCACCGCCTCAGGCAACTGAAAGGCGGTGCTTTTTGAATGGATTATTATTTCATTGACTATATATTATTATATGTATATATTTTAATTATTAAAATAATATCCGGCAAAAGGGGGCTCTACTCATGATACATCTGGACAAACACACTTCGGTGGCAGATGCGTTGAATCATCCTCCGCTTAAAGTAAGAGGCTCTCTCATCCGCCGGGAGGATATCACCTCTGCCTCCGTAGATGTATTCGGTCACTTGAAAGCGCTGGGCAAGGTTACGACGGGACGGCTGAAAGTGTCTGGAGAATGCTCTATAACAGGTGCCTGTCTTGCTGCAAAGGTAGAGAATTTCGGAAGCCTGCGTTTACACAGCCTGCAAGCCGAACATATCCGTTCCTCCGGATATGTTGCGGCATCGGAAGCAATCCATACGCTGACCTTTCAGGGGGAAGGCGCTGTGCGGGTGAACAGCCTTACCGCGAAGGAATCCATTACGATTCTGCTCGGTTCTTCCTGTACTGCGGATCAGATCAGAACGGACGGAACCCTGATAGTCAGGCGCTCCTCTCTGCTGCTTAAGCGCCTAATGGGACCGTTCCGCAAATTGACTGCCCGCTTGATTCAAGGGGGAGCCATTGAGCTGGAGCACACCACAGCTGAGCTTGTGTGCGGGGAGCAGATCCGGGTTGGACCCGGTTGCGATATTCAGGAAATCCGCTACAGCGGAAGTCTGCATGTTGACCCGAAATCGAAAGTGGGCAGAGCTGTGCATACGAACGGATCTGGAGGGCCAGTATCATGAGCAGCCGCATGGATTCCCGACCCAATGCAGCTGCCTTCCTCGTAAAGGGCTTCACCCTGCTCGATGCCTATGAAGCTGCCTCCGGTATGTGAATTCCTAAATCCTGGAGGTCATCTTTCATACTCAACTATGGTTTCTCCGCTCGAGGCATCCTGAATCTCTCCGATCCGTATGAACCCAAGCTTCTGATAGAGATAATGATTTCTGACTGCCCAAGAGGGCGTGTCCAATGTCCATTTCTGTGCTGAGGGATAAGTGTCAAACAGGAAGCGGAAGGCCTCCTGGCCGTAGCCTTTATTCTGATAATGCGGGTCCATATAGATCCGTCCAAGATGACATTTCTCCCCGCCGGGAGCAGGAAAGACGATCATTCCGCCAATGATGGCATCATCGGCAAGCAGCTTGTAATAGTGGCCCTTCTGCATCATCTCTGCCTGCCAGGCGCTGGAATCATAGCCCGGCGGCCCGTCTTCTTCTTTATTTTGGAACTGGCGCGCGTCCTCGTTGAAGGTTTTCTTCTGTATTTCGGCTAAGGTCTTGGCGTCCTGTGGTTCAGCTAGTTGAATCGTAATCATATATGTTCTGGCTCCTTTGAATTATTCATCTTATTAGTTTAGTTGTGAAAGGAGTAACTGCTGTACCGCTGCAAAAAAAAGGGGTGATGTTTTGTTCCTTCGGTTACTGTATTCGAGGTTCATAGTCAGGGATTCAGCTGACTGGACGACAGTCTTGGATTAAAGGGAAATATGCCCGGAATATTGCGAGAACAGTCTCTTAATTGCATTTTATAGGGAATTCATCCCTATAATTCCATCATAAACACCACATACGACTGGATCCACAGAAATAGCGGGCAACATTCCCGTTCATTGCGAAAAAGTGCTGATTCCCTAAAAATTAGCGGACGTTTTGGACCTCCGTCAAGAAAGTGGACATTAAAAAATGAAATTAGGCTGCTTTTTGTTTGAATCTAGCTGCAAACTGAACCGGCGATACGTAGCCCAGAGCACCATGGATTCGCTTGCGGTTATAAAAAAATTCAATGTACTGGTAGATGCCATCATAGGCTTGTTTCTTCGTTTTGAATCGGGTACAGTACACAAACTCTTTTTTCAATAGGCTGTGAAAAGATTCAATGCAAGCATTGTCGTAGCAGTTGCCTTTGCGGCTCATGCTGGCCTTCATGCGGTATTTCACCAAACGTTTACGGTAGTCGGCTGAGGCATACTGTGAGCCTCGATCCGAATGGTGAATGAGACCTTTCTTTGGGCGTTTGGCCTTGTAGGCGTCTTCTAGAGCGCTCATTACCAGATCTGTGGTCATCCGGTCGTCCAGCCGCCAGCCTACGATTTCCCGGGTGCATAGGTCAAGCACGCTGGCGAGGTACATCCGTCCTTCCCGGCAGGGAATGTAAGTGATATCCGCGACCCAAGTTTGATTTGGTTTTTCGGTGGAGAATTGTTGGTTTAGCAGATTAGGTGCAACCGGTAAGGTGTGGTTGGAGTCGGTCGTGTTTACGCGGAATTTCTTTGCTACACAGGAGCGCAAGCCCAGCTCTCTCATGTATTTCCCTACGGTACGCTCACTGATCTTGTGGCCTTCGCGCTGGAGAAGAATCGTGATTTTAGGACTGCCGTAGCAGCCTCCTGTATCGTTAAAATGATAGGTAATTCGCTGGAGAAGCAACGCCTTTCGGGTCGCTTGTGGGCTTGGTTTTGCCGTTCTCCATTTGTAATAGCCGCTCCGCGATACCTCAAGGACACTGCACATCTTCTCCACACGAAACCGGGAGCGATGATCTTCGATGAACTGAAATCTCAGTTCTTTGGATTGCTGAAGATGTGCACTGCTTTTTTTACGATGGCCATTTCCTCCGCCATATCGGCTAGTTGCTGTTCTTTTTCCCGCAACTGTCGCTCCAGTTCTCGTACCCTTTCGGCGCTGGCCACGGGCTCGTCTGGGAACTGCCGGAACTTGCCCAGCCATTGATGCAGGGTTTTAGCGGGGATATCCAGCTCCTGGGCCAGTTCCGCCACCGTCTTAGTCTGCTCCTGGATGTACTTTACCGTCTGTTTTTTAAATTCATCATTGTAGCTTTTTCGTGTTCCACTCATGTGGACACCTCCTCGTTAATCTCATTATTCCTGTTCTCTTAACGAGTGTCCACTTTTAACTCTAACAGCATTTTTCCCGGTACTTCTGTTGAACGCTTGCGACTCTAAGTATCCAAATTTTACGTTCAACGTTTCTGATTACTCAATGGGAAAATAAAGATCCATCACCACAGATTCCCCGGTCTCCTGTACTTCCTCCAGCCAGTAACGCTCTTTGTCACAGGCTGTTTGGTATCCCCTGCTGTTCACCCAAGCCGCGAGCTTCTTCCAGCCGAGGGGTATACGCTCAAAAGGATCGGCAAAGGGCTCCGTAATCCGCAATATTGCGTACCTGCAGCCCTCCACATGCTTACACGTTATACCTTCAGCCAGTGCCGGAATATCCTGACCCAGTACAACCCAATATTCATACCCCCGCAGACCTTCCTGCTGCTGCTCTTCAGACACAGGAACATCAAAACCAAACCTTCTTGTCCCGGCGCCGATCCCCGTTTTCGCTGACCACTCACTCATAAATGTGATGACCTCCGCCTCAGGATCCTTGCTGATTCTTACGCCGCTGGCGGTAATCATCGTGTGGAGACTGTCAATTCTGACCTCACTTAAATAATCCATTAGAATGCCTCCTGTACTGTGGTTTAAGCTTTCCTCTAACAACGGTTTGGGAGGGATGGAGTAGTTAGCACTCCGGCATCTGCTTGGAATTTGGCCGAACTCCTGCAGAAATGCCCTGCTGAACGCACGCTCAGAGCTATATCCATAGTCCATGGCAATATCTAAAATCCTTCTTCCACGAATCAGCTCATTCATCGCATGGCAAAGCCGTCTCCTGCGGATATACTCCATTAAGGTGACATCCAGATGAATACTAAACAACCTGTGGAAATGAAATTTCGAGAATCCGGATACGCGTGCACAATCCTCAATCGTAATCGGTCCTTGCAGATTCTCTTCAATGTAATCAATTGCTTTCTGCATATACTCCGTATATCCCAAGCCGTTCACATCCTCGTTGCAACGATTACCTTCATTATAATCACCCGGCAAACAGACTACCGGACATTTATTGCTAAGTCCATTTATAGTGAGAAGCATATAAATTATATGTAAGCAAAAAGATCCCCCGTTAAGGAGATCTCCTGTTCCATCTCAGCGGATTGATTCAGCAATCTGCATGATTTCATCGCGGTCTAAACCTTGGGTGCTCAAGCTGTATAATACGCCGTCTGCTTCCCAATCCAAGCTTTTGCTATTCATTAACACTGCGTCGATCCCGTTCACCTTCACCTGCTCGATCTTGCCGTCGGTCGACATCTCATAGGCCGTTTCATGATCAGCATAAGACTGCTGCATCCAGAACTTTATGCCTTTCTTCTCACTGGTGAAGATCAAGTCGACATATTTGCTGCTGATCCCGTCCTTTCCCTTGTAAAGCTCTCCGTGGTCAAAGGCAATCCCTTCAGGTAAATATTCAGGCAGCTTCACTTCAAAAGCAGCGTATTTATTCAGCTCTGCAAGTGTCTTGACGCTGAAAATACCAGCGGCTTTTTCCTTATCCAGCACATCCTGCTCCTGCTGTGTGACAGGTTTGCCATCAACAAAATCCACAATCGGCTCGCCGTCCGCCGTAAAGATCTGCCCCCTCTCTATCTCCTGGTCAAAGGATACTACCGGATGGCCGTCCTTATCATAAATCTTGCCTTTCATCTCTTCCGGAATTTCAGGGATCTGGTCCGGATCCATCTCATTCGCGATGATATGTCCCAGATTAATGGTCTGAAGCACCCGGCTCAGAACCTCCTGTGCAAAGGATGGCTTGACCACAGCTCCGCTTACCGCAAATGCTACAAGCAGCGAAGCCGCAATCATTACCGGCCGTTTGAAGCTGCGGGAAGAGCTCCTTCTGAAACCAGCCTGCACTTTGCCGGTCCGGCTTCTAACCTTGGACCAAACTGCCTGCTGATCCGTATTGCGGCTGAAATCATGTTCGGCCAACACTTGTCCAAGCTCAAGCAGCTCACGGTATTCTTCGGACCCCTTCCATTCACCAGAGCCCGCTTTGTGAACACCGTTATCCATATCCCTCGCAAAACGTTGCGCGGTATCCTTGTTTTTCACAGTTCATCGACACTCCCTATTTCAGATTTGAGTTTTCTCATACTCCGGTAGAGAATTACGCCTACATTACTCTCGGAAATCCCTGTGAGCAGAGCGATCTCTTTATTTTTCAAACCGGCACCGAATTTAAGCGCTACGACATTCCGCTCCTTGACAGCCAGCTTGTTCAGCGCATGATTCAGCCTCGTATTTCGTTCTTCCTCCAGCAGCAAATCCTCGGGGGCTTTTTTGCCGGACACCAGCTCCATAACTGTATCCAGTGAGAACAGACGGGTTCTCTTCCGGCTTCTGTAATAATCGTTCACAACATTTCTGGCGATGGCAAACAGCCACACTTCAAAGGGCGCCTTCTCACCGGAAAAGCTGTCCAGCTTAGACAACGTTTTCTCAAATACCAGGCTCGTCAGATCCTCTGCCGTATAACGGCAGCTGACCCTGTAAGCTATATAGTTATATATCCGCTTATAGTAGGTTTCAAAAATCGTTGTAAACTGCTGGTCTGTCTCTGTATTTTCCTGCATTCTCTCTAGAATAAAAGGCTGTAACAATGCGCGCTCTTGCATCCCTTAAGCTCTCCCTTCCTGCAAAATTTCACTTGGCCAAGTAATTTACTCCAGCTAATACGTGTGTACGCGCAGTTTCATTACAGGATTGGGAATTTATTACGAAACGGGAAAACCAGAAAGAGAAAATTAATCATTTGGGGGATCACCCTCATGGTGCCTGTCTCTCCCTTGGCATCATGGATGATTTCTTTGCTCTATGCGGACTTTGTTGCACATGATGGATTTGCAGGGATTGCGCTGCTGCTGCTGCT
This sequence comes from Paenibacillus sp. FSL M7-1046, assembly GCF_038007405.1. Lineage (NCBI taxonomy): Bacteria > Bacillati > Bacillota > Bacilli > Caryophanales > Paenibacillaceae > Paenibacillus > Paenibacillus sp. FSL M7-1046. The sequence continues at coordinate 874,669 of NZ_JBBOXB010000001.1, forward strand.
GATTCCGCTTTTTTGCCTGGCCGGATTGATCGTTCTGCTTACAGGGATTTTCCACAAAAAAGAAACGGGCACTGTGTAGTTCCCAGCGGACCGTTTCTTTTCCAACAACTATTAATTATACATTATTATCTAATTTAGTATATTTATTGATCAACTCATCCAGTAACATAGATTGTTTAATTACACTCGGGTGCAGCAGGCCAAACTGCTGTTCCATCTGATTTAGTCTGGCCCGCTCCACTTCAATCTGTTTCTGGATGACTTCTATCTCGTTCATTAGCACTACCCCCCGTAAACATTCTAGAGGTTTATGTCAAAATATAGGTGAAGTTATACAATGCATCAACATATAAAAAAACGCCGCTTGCGGTTTAGTTCCCGTTAGGCGGCGGTAAAGAGTCGACAAATATATATTTCAGAGGCGGAAACGGAATTACCGTAAACAGACCGAGGAAGTACAAGAAATATTCTTGTACCGCCTCGGCCCGTCTCCTGCCATTCTTCACAGTTTAATCTTTTCTAATAAGCCTAGCAGCTGCTGCTTCTCTTCCGGTGCGAATTCCTCATAGACCGCTGCCAGCAGCGACTCCGATACGGATTCAAATATCGGCTGAAGCTCCCGGCCTTTCGCCGTAAGAGACAAGCGAAAGATCCTCCCATCTCTTTGATCCTGCTCCCGCTGGACGTATTCCATGCGCACCAGTTTATCCACCAAAGCTGTAATTGTAGATTTGTCCTTATCAATGTAGCAAGACAACTGATGCATCGTTATGTATTCCTGGACAAACAGCTGGTATAGAATATCTCCGTGCGAGGGGGCGATACCTTGAAGATTGTGTTTTTTCAATTCCCGTTCGATGAACTTATTGCCACGCCGGTGAATGCGGCCAATGACCGCGAGTACATTATTTTCATTCATAATCCCATGTTAATTTTAAGCAAAATATGTGTCAAGCCTTTCCCCGTAAAGCCGCACTTCCCGGCGTAGATTTCTTCAATATTCCGCTTCCAGCCGGTGAATCCCTGTCGATCAGGGTGTGATTCCGGGTACCTTCACTACGTTGGCCGCTGGCACCTGACCCATTCGTAACAGCCTTGTTGTTGCTTTGTTAACAGATCGTGATCTGAAAGCAGGTGTTTTAATATATAATAAAATAGACTGGAACGTTTATACTTTGGAGGTTAACCTATGAAAAAATTATTCGGCGCTGCCGCGATCGCCCTGTTTATTGCAGGATGTACGGCTGCGTCTCCTATAGATACTGCTCACGCCGCTTCCCCCTTACTCCTTGCTGTGGATGGACAACCTGCTCTCACACCGCTTCATCCCTTCTATTCCGGAGGAATCTTGTATGTACCCGCAAGAGTCTTGCTCGAATATTATCCCTGCCAATTGATCTGGGACAATGTCCGTAAACAACTGACCCTCAGCGATATCAGCTCCAATACAGTCCTTATACCCGGCAGCTCAGCCATGCAAATCACCTATACACAAACAGACGGCAGCACTGAAGAAATGCAGGAAGGACCCGTCATCGTGAAGGACGGACATAACTATATCCCGGCTGATACATTGTATGATCTTACCGGAGCTGAAAGTAGGCTTGAGACCACAGGGAATACAGTATCCATTGTGCCCGGAAGTGTCAGCACGACGGTTCGGGTTCCCAAGGAGCCGCTTGCCGTTGCAGCGAACAACTCCAAGGTCAAACTATACACCGCGCTAAAGAACGGCGACACTTATAAAGGATTCATACTTGAAGTGAATGGCCGGAAACATAACTTCAATTGGTCGGCTCCAAGAATCCACAACTCTCCGCCCGAGCTTCACTATGCCGATGTCGATAACGACGGGAAGCCGGAAGCAATCGTCATTCTGACGCGGGGTACCGGAACCGGAATTGTTGCGCAGGAGGTCCATGTCGTAAAGCCTGAACTGTGGAAAGAGCTAACCCTCCCTGCAGCAGATAAGGCAGCTGCAGCTGCTATCACCTCCAGTTTAACCATTGATCAGAAGGATGTGCTGATCCGCCTTGAGGTCAAAGGAACGGCACCGTCCAAGCTAACACTGCGGCTTACCGGCCGTGCAACGGATAACGGTTTGGATTATTTCGGCAAGGAGGCAGGAATCGGCGCTGTTACCTATTACCAAGTAGAGGGCGGCAAACTGAAGGCAGAGACCAGTGTAATGGTCGGAATGCAAGAGAGTATAGGAACACTCATGCTGGAGTACAAGGCAGGCGGGAAGGGAATGGAACTGGGTTCAATCAAATTTGAGCCGGATGCTGCCATTAAGCCGAACATGGAGCCTAAGCAGGGGTAATTGAACAAAATCAAGAGTCTGCCGGAGACAACAGAAGGAGGTTCAAGAAACCAATGATAGATGCCCATATCCATCTAGAGCAATATACTGACATGGAGCTGGAGTCCATGTTGCTTGAACTGCCAGGACTCGACATCGAATCGCTGATCGCAGTCTCGATGAACCTGGATTCCTGCATCCGCACGCAGAAAATCGCCGCATTATATCCAGTCCAGGTAAAACCGGCCTATGGCTTCCATCCCGAGCAGCCGCTGCCTCAGGAAACCGAGCTTTACGCACTGCTGGACTGGATTGAACGCCATGCCGGAGAAATGACTGCCGTAGGTGAAATCGGATTGCCCTACTATACACGGGCAGAAGCACTGGAGCGGGGCGAAGCCTTTGAGATGGAGCCGTATATCAGGCTGCTGGATACCCTGCTTGGCCTTGCAGCCCGCCTGAACAAGCCCGTTGTACTGCATGCCGTATACGAGGATACTCTGACCGCTTGCGATCTTCTGGAGAAACACGGCATTACCCGTGCGCACTTTCATTGGTTCAAAGGCCCGGAAGAAGCTATTGTCCGCATGATCGAACGCGGATATCATATTTCCTTCACCCCGGATATTCTCTACGAACCGGAGATCCGCGACCTCGCCCTCCGTTATCCACCCAAGCTGGTAATGGCGGAGACAGATGGACCTTGGCCGTTCGAAGGTCCTTTTGCCGGGAAGCCTACCCATCCGGCCATGATCCGTGAAGTTGCAGCCGCCTGGGGGGCGCTGCATGGTTATTCCGCCTCCCAGGCGGCGGCCATGCTGACTGCGAATACGGCGAGGTTCTATGATTTCTAGATAGATACACGCAAACGGCTGTGTAATTGCCAACAAGTCAGAGCTAGCCCTACAGCGGGATTCTTTCTACACCTGACAATTTCTCACCGGTGAATTCCATCCGGTAAATATCCGGCTTCTTGGTCTGCATCAGAAACTCCAGTCCATAGTCAGCGGAAAAATAACCCATCATTAAGGCCATCACCAGACCATGGGTGCCGATGACTATGTTTTCTCCCGGGTGCTTCCGCAGGATACCCTTAAGGACTTGGACCGCCCGTGCTTGGCATTCGTTATTGGATTCTCCGCCCGGTAAGGCAAAATCCGCGTCTGCATACATCTTTCTTAGCGAAGGATATAATTCGTCTTCTGGCAACGGGCGGTTGCCTTCCATCCAGATTTTTTCTTTCAGAGCTTCATCAGGAACAATTTCCTGGCCCAGTTCTTCTGCTAAATGTGCTATCGTCTGTACCGCACGGACATAAGGACTGCTGTAAAATGCATGGATCCCTTCACTCCGCAATCTTGCCGTCACCTGACGGGCATCTGCTTCACCTTTGGGAGATAACCCGCGTTCCCTCTCATCTCCTCCGGTTTTGGGAGACTCTCCGTGCCGTACCATGTAAATGAAAGTACTCATTTCAAATAATCCTCCTGAAATTGTATTGCCGGCATTGAATTCTTACAATAACTGTAACTGCCTACAAGCCTGCGGCTGAAGCATACGCTTCTCCTAACACTTTCGCCGGGAGAATTCCATGTCCTCCTTCAACAAGAAAAATAGACCAACCAAAGGTTTCTGGATGACCTAATACTACGAAAGAGCCACGCGGGCTTGTTGGATATTTAAGTTGATTATGGGAAGCTCTATAGGGGAAGCCCACAGGAGAAGCCGTAAGTGCACTTTGTACAGTTATATCAGGGATATTTGCACATACGGGAGAGTTAGTTGTATTCTGTACAGCTAGAAATCGGCTAATTTTAGCTGTACGAAATACAATTAAAAGTAAAATCAGGCCCTGGGGAGTCACTTTAGCTGTACGAAATACAACTATAAATCTGCCACCCAGCAAATGAGGCAAAGTGAGAGGTCCAGCTTACCAAAACACAACTAAAATAACTCCAGGCACTGCTGCCCTACTAACTAATTCGTCCGCTGAACCAGCTTAACTACGCTGTCACGCCATTTAGAGCCACTTCCACTTCTATTGAGCACACTTCTATCCAGCACACAAATATCGACCACACTAGCTGACCTGTTCTACGGAACTTACTCTCTCCTGCTTTGCAACTGGCCAAAGCACACGTCCGAACACTATACCGGTCAGACCCAGAACAGCTTGGATGATGCCGAAGTTGACGAAGATTTGACCAGGACCGGCAAGTTCGACCAGCAGACCTCCCAGCAGCGGGGCAACAATCATCACGGCACCGAGGATCGTGCTCTGAATACCGAATACCCGGCCTGTCATATGTGGAGGCGTTTCTTTCTGCAGGCAATAATTAAAGGCCACAATAAACATTCCGTTCCCGATGCCCAGTACGAATCCCAGCAGCAGCACCCAGATTACAGAAGCTCCAGGCTGGAGCAATCCCAGGCCAAGAACTGAACCGCCGATCAGCACATAACCGGTGCCAAGTCTCCAGCCATATCCCGTTCCCAGCTTCAGCTTGTTCATGACGAGGATGATGAGCACAGCCCCCGCACCGGAAGCGGCAACCATCCAGCCCAGCAAGGATTCATTGGTCGGCGAAACCATCCGGAACAAGCTGGTAAATTGAAAATCAACCATCTGGATCGCCAATGCCCCGGTAAGTCCGAACAGCATCGTATTCAGCAGCACTCGGCTGTGCAGCATAAAGCTCCAGCCTTCCTTCCACATGGTGCGAAGCGGAACACGTTCTTCCGGTGACTCGGGAACAGGATTTGTCTCTCCCGCAGGAATGTTTCTTACCGAAAGCAGCAGCAGATAGGAGCAGACACGAAAAATGGCATTCAGTAAAATGCACCACTGCGGCGTGAGCACTGACAAGGCTAATCCGCCCAGCAGCGGGCCGGCAATTTTGGAGCCTTGATTCACAATGCCGTTAAGCGAGGTTGCCTGAAGCAGCTGGTCCTCCCTGACAATACTCCGGGTCATGGACTGCTGTGCAGGCACATTTAACGTAGAAACTGCTGCGCGCAGCGACAGCAAAGGCAGCAGCCAGACCATGCTGGGAGCGAATAATACCAGCACGGTCAGAACCGCGGTGAGCAGATCGCATAACCGCATCAGCTTCAGCTTGTTCATCCGGTCGGCGGCCACCCCTGCCACGGAGCCGAGCAATACGCTCGGCATTGCTATGGCTACCGGAATCAGCGCCAGCATCAGCGGGCTGGCCTGCCAGCGGTAGCCGACAAGCACTTGAATGGCCAGTGTATCAAACCAATCGCCAAAGGTTGCTGTGGCGAAGGCGCTGTATACACGCATGTATACTTTGTTATGCAGCAGGCTGGTTCCCTGCTTAGTTGAAGCCTCCATCTGTCATTCCTCCAGGTCACATTTAGAATCTAAGAATTGTGTAATTCATGATCCTACTGTAACGGAGAATTGTCAGAGAATTATCAGAGAGCTTTCAATATTGCTGCAACACATCCTCCAAAGACTGGGCGAGCCGGTCGAACCCCAATTCCTCAAGCTTGGCTGCAAATTGATTATCATATTTGTGCTGCAACGCTTGAGGAGGAGGGAACATCCGGCAGAAGTGATATATCCGGTACAACGCATGAAGAGGCAGAGGAACGAATCCGGTCATTTCCAGCACCTGCAGCCCTTCATCCAGCAGTTTCTCTGCTTCACGCCACTGCTTGTTGCGCAAACGACATAGTCCTTTGACTATTTTATAGCTGCCAATCTCCCGCAAAAAAGGCTTGTCCAACAATACTCCCTCTATAGCCTCGTCCAGCCGTTCCAGCTCAGCATCTCCGGTTCCCGCCACCAGATGCACAAACAGCTCCACAATCATCGTAACCGGAATGAAATTTTCATAACCGGGTTCAGCAATGACTTGATAGGACCTTTCCAGACGTTCCAGCGCCCTCTCCGGCTGCCCCGCCAAGGTGAACAAATCCAGAATTGTGAGGATCTCCAATTCCACCTGATCAGGCGGAGGCAGCAGTTTTTTCCGGATCACCTGCTCACAGTACGCCAGCTTCGCCTTGGGTTCGCCGGAGAAAAAGTAGAACAGCAGCAGGTAAAAAAGCCGGTCCTTCAAAGGCACCTCTTTCGTATACAGCAGCCACTCCAAATCCCCTTGCACAAAGTGAATAACCATGGAATAATGCGGGTCCAGCTCATAGCCGAGTATGTCCTGCTGACGCGCGAGGGTGAGCATCGATTTGCCCTGGCCGTATACATGAAACTTGCCGAACACGTCACGCATCGTATCGCGCAGCTCCGGATCATGCGTGGTTGGCGTAATCATCACACTGCCCAATCCCGGTACTGCCAGACTATAACCAAAGCCCCGTACCGTCTTGATATCAAGTCCTTTAAGTCCGCGGAGCTTTTTGCGCAGCCGGTAGATATGATCATCCACTGTCCGTTCCACCGGATACTCCAGCGGCCATACTTTATCCAGAAGCTGCTCCCGGCTGAAGGTACGCCCCCTGTTATGGTATAAAAACTGCAGGAGCGCAAATTCCTTAGGCAGCAGCTCGATCATCATTCCTTCGGCCGACACTTTGTATTCGCTCCCGTTTAATTCCAGATGCATAGCTGAACCTCTTTTCCACGGATGAATCTATCACTTTATTATAACAGCCAGCCTTCACACAGCTCCAGCGGGAAAAAGGCAAAAAGAGCAAACCCGCAACTTCCTGCAGGTTTGCTCTTCTTTCTACTCTACCTATCGCGCTTTGCAGCAGCAGTATCTCTTATCCGCAGATTATCCCGCCATATTGTTAACTGCATCCTGTTCGGAAAATACAGAGATATGATCCACGGTGCCGGAGGACTCCGGAATAATAAATTTGAGCTGGTATTCCTTGCCGGCTTGGTAAATGTAGATCTTATCGCTGCCGTTCACCGCAGTGCTGTCCGGCTTGCCAAGTACTTCTTCAATCTGCTTCAGAGTCAACTTCTGCAACTCAGCAGCGCTTGAGCGGACATCGAAGATCCGGCTGCCTTTATTGAAACCAAATACGGCATGTTTGTCGCTGTAGACTGAATACATCCCTTTACCCGCCGAATCCTTCGTGTCCGGCTCTCCCCATGCTGCTTCGACCTCATCTATTAATCCGCTGTGCGCAGCATATTCTACACCCGGCACTTTGCCCTGCTTGGCAAGCTGGAGCAGTTCTTCCAGCTGCTTGCTGCTATCCTGCAGAGCTGCGGCAGAAGACCCTCCAGCTCCAGAGCTTGGTGAAGCTGCCGCTGCCGGCTCCTCGGTTGGAGCAGATGAAGCGCTCGCTTCCGGCTGTGAGGTTGCCGGTACATCCGTACCAGCCGCCGTTGCCGGCGATGCAGAGGCCGCCGCCTGTTGATCAGAGGAATCACAAGCCGCGAGCCCGATCACCCCTGCCAATATAAAGATGCCGGCTATTGCTCTAAATGTTGTTGTCATCTTCTCATCTCCTTGACTGAACTGCTAGTACTGACGGAGGGAATTAGGGAAAGGTTGCAGAGACACCCTAAATCTAAGAACAACTTTAGGCACAAGAAAAAACGCCACTTAGCTGCCTTAGCAGCCAAGTGGCGCAATTCGGAATGTTTTATCCGCTTGCCTAGATTAAATCCGACTGTTGCAGCAACCGCTGAATCATTGCGGCAACTTCGGCTCTTGTGATAGATGCCTGCGGATCTAATCGTGTGGAAGTTCTACCGGAAACAATTCCGGCGGCAACACTGTCTGCAGCACTGCCCACTGCCCATTTCGAAACGCTGCCTGCATCCGTAAAGGAACTCAGCAGCTCTGAAGCCTCTTTATTCTGGAGCTTATCTTTCAACGCGGTGATTTGCATTGCTTTTGCAATCATTGTCATTGCTTGTTCACGGGTGATCTTGTCCAGCGGACGGAAGTTGCCGTCTTCAAACCCGTTGATTAGTTTGTAGGCATACGCTGTCTGCACTGAACTGCTGTACCAATCCGAAGCCTTCACATCCGAGAAAGCACCCGTACCGTTCTCCAGTTTCAGACCTAACCCCCGTACAACGATTGCGGCGAATTCGGCCCGCGTAATCTCTGCAGCAGGATTAAACGCTCCGTTCCCAACGCCGTCAATAATCATGCGTGAGCCCATGTTGTTGACGATATCTTTTGCCCAATGACCGTCCATATCCTTGAATTCCAGCGGATGCCAGATAATCGAGTAGGTGCTGTTGGTCAAGCTATTGACGATGGCAAAATATTGTTGATCAATCTTAGCCACTTTTGTCGGCACATGTCTCACCGATCCGTCCGGCTCAACCACAACCCCGGTTGTAATTCTGTTCGGGTCCACACCATCCGGAAGAGCAATCATCCGCTCTACATAAGCGTTGAACTTCGTTATTTCAACCGTGGTATCCCCGTATTGAGCCCGGATTACAAAATTAAGTGGTGGAGCAGCAAGCGTAAACTCACCTGCAGCCGCCGAATTCTCCACTATTCTCAGCGTATCCGCTGTCGGCTTAGCGATCTCAATTTGAATTTTGATATCTTCAAGGGCAACTGACGCTCCAAGCTGTGTTGAAATAGACTCAATGTTGATTTGCGCCGCAGGAAGCGTGTAGGTGGCATTTCCGCTTTTAAACTCAAGCACCGCCTGCTTTTGTTCCATGCTCTTGATCATTTGACCGCTTAACTCGCCTATGACAATATTAGAACTGCTGATCACCGGAATCGTTATCAGAGCTCCTTGGCCTTCGACTGCCAGCCTTTCTTCCAGCTTCTTCTGATCAATTACGACAGTTGTAACACTCTGCCCGTTCACAGTGGAGGTTGTTGCTGTTCCTGCTCTTTCCACCTTGCCATTAACAAAAACATCAACTCCGTCGTTTGTCACTGGAGTCGTGATTACAGGCGGGTTCTCATTCCCTCCTCCACCAGATGGCGCGGATGGCGCGATTGGCGTAACTTCGTTCGATAGAGCGGATGAGGCACTGCTGCCTGCGCCGTTAATCGCTTTTACCGTAAAAGTATAGGCCATGCCGTTTGTCAGTCCTGTAATTGTAATGGGACCTGTTGTTCCAACCCCCACAATGTTGCCGGGCGAAGCCGTAACCTCATAACCGGTAATTGCACTGCCTCCGGTCTCTGCCGGGGCCGTAAAGCTTACCACCGCTTGTCCATTTCCGGCTACTGCGGTTATATCCGTCGGCGCGCCCGGAACCGTTTTTGGAGTAGCACTCAATTCGTTCGAAGCCGCGCTATCCCCTACTTCATTGGCTGCTTTGACCACAAAATAATAGGCTGTGCCATTATTCAATCCTGTCGCCTTATAGCTGTATACCGAACCGCTGACTGTAGCTATTTCATTGCCATATTCAGAGGAAGAAAGTCTCTGGAATATCTTGTACCCTGTTGAACCCGTAACCGGACTCCAGATCAGGTTGATCTCCCCATTACCGGTAAAAGCGGATTGCAGGAACGGCACACCCGGGATAGGCACCGACGTATCGGTTACTGTAATAACAAGTGTCTGCACTGCGCCCGCTGTAAAGTTGAACGTTAAGCTCGTCGTGCCTTCTGCCAGCGTAGCCAAGTAATCCTTCTGGAGGGTTACTGTGTTGCCTGACACGGTGTAATCACTTCCTGCGGCAAGATATGCCACACCGTTTGAGATGCTGGTGAGATTATTGCCATTCAGCATCATCGTTATTACAACATCCGCCTGTTTGCCCGTATTCTTATCGAAGCTTGCAGTCTTCGGACTGATTGAACTGTTATTGGCTGTTGAAATCGTGTAGCTCTCGCTCAGCACCAAGCTATCCGTCATCCCCGGTTTCACCGCGATGGCCTTAATCGTCTTCGCGCTCGTCAGGGTGATCGCTCCGTTGTACAGCGTACTGCCGATGGTTGGCGTTGTGCCATCCGTCGTGTAGTAAATCAGCGCGCCGATGGTTGTGCTGCTCAGCGTTACCGCCGTGCCGGACGCTAACTCGCCTCCGGCTGGGTTGGCTGTTGGCGCTGCAACCTGCTGCGCCGTAATGGTGTAGCTCTCGCTCAGCACCGAGCTATCCGTCATCCCCGGTTTCACCGCGATGGCCTTAATCGTCTTCGCGCTCGTCAGGGTGATCGCTCCATTGTAGAGCGTGCTGCTGATGGTTGGCGTTGTGCCATCCGTCGTATAGTAAATCAGCGCGCCGCTAGTGGTGCTGCTCAGCGTTACCTCCGTGCCGGACGCTACCTCGCCTCCGGCTGGATTTGCTGTCGGCGCTGCAACCTGCTGCGCCGTAATGGTGTAGCTCTCGCTCAGCACCGAGCTATCCGTCATCCCCGGTTTCACCGCGATGGCCTTAATCGTCTTCGCGCTCGTCAGGGTGATCGCTCCACTGTAGAGCGTGCTGCTGATGGTTGGCGTTGTGCCATCCGTCGTATAGTAGATCACCGCGCCGCTGGTGGCGCTGCTCAGCGTTACCTCCGTGCCGGACGCTACCTCGCCTCCGGCTGGATTTGCTGTCGGCGCTGCAACCTGCTGCGCCGTAATGGTGTAGCTCTCGCTCAGCACCGAGCTATCCGTCATCCCCGGTTTCACGGCGATGGCCTTAATCGTCTTCGCGCTCGTCAGGGTGATCGCTCCGCTGTAGAGCGTACTGCTGCTGGTTGGCGTTGTGCCATCCGTCGTATAGTAGATCACCGCTCCGCTGGTGGCGCTGCTCAGCGTGATCTCCGTACCCGACGCTACCTCGCCTCCGGCTGGATTTGCTGTCGGCGCTGCAACCTGCGCCATAATGGTATAGCTCTCGCTCAGTACCGTGCTGTCTGTCATCCCCGGTTTCACCGCGATCGCTTTAATCGTCTTCGCGCTCGTCAGGGTGATCGCTCCGCTGTAGAGCGTACTGCTGCTGGTTGGCGTTGTACCATCCGTCGTATAGTAGATCACCGCTCCGCTGGTGGCGCTGCTCAGCGTTACTGCCGTGCCGGACGCTACCTCGCCTCCGGCTGGGCTGGCTGTTGGCGCGTCCACTTGCGCCATGATCGTGTAGCTCTCGCTCAGCACCGAGCTATCCGTCATCCCCGGTTTCACCGCGATGGCCTTAATCGTCTTCGCGCTCGTTAGCGTAATCGCTCCACTGTAGAGCGTACTACTGTTGGTTGGCGTTGTGCCATCCGTTGTATAGTAAATCAGCGCGCCGCTAGTGGCGCTGCTCAGCGTTACCTCCGTGCCGGACGCTACCTCGCCTCCGGCTGGGCTGGCTGTTGGCGCGTCTACTTGCGCCATGATCGTGTAGCTCTCGCTCAGCACCGGGCTGTCCGTCATCCCCGGTTTCACCGCGATGGCCTTAATCGTCTTCGCGCTCGTCAGGGTGATCGCTCCGCTGTAGAGCGTACTGCCGATGGTTGGCGTTGTGCCATCCGTTGTGTAGTAGATCACCGCGCCGCTGGTTGCGCTGCTCAGTGTTACTGCCGTGCCGGACGCTACTTCGCCTCCGGCTGGACTGGCTGTTGGCGCGTCTACTTGCGCCATAATCGTGTAGCTCTCGCTCAGCACCGGGCTGTCCGTCATCCCCGGTTTCACCGCGATGGCTTTAATTGTCTTCGCGCTCGTCAGCGTAATCGCTCCGCTGTAGAGCGTACTGCTGCTGGTTGGCGTTGTGCCATCCGTTGTATAGTAGATCACTGCGCCGCTGGTGGCGCTGCTCAGTGTCACCGCCGTGCCGGACGCTACCTCGCCTCCGGCTGAATTTGCTGTCGGCGCTGCAACCTGCGCCATGATCGTGTAGCTCTCGCTCAGCACCGTGCTGTCTGTCATCCCCGGTTTCACCGCGATGGCCTTAATCGTCTTCGCGCTCGTCAGGGTGATCGCTCCGCTGTAGAGCGTACTGCTGCTGGTTGGCGTTGTGCCATCCGTCGTATAGTAGATCACCGCTCCGCTGGTGGCGCTGCTCAATGTCACCGCCGTGCCCGACGCTACCTCGCCTCCGGCTGGATTTGCTGTCGGCGCTGCAACCTGCGCCATAATGGTGTAGCTCTCGCTCAGCACCGAGCTGTCCGTCATCCCCAGTTTCACCGCGATCGCTTTAATCGTCTTCGCGCCCGTCAGGGTGATCGCTCCGCTGTACAGCGTACTGCCGATGCTTGGCGTTGTGCCATCCGTTGTATAGTAGATCACTGCGCCGCTGGTGGCGCTGCTCAGTGTCACCGCCGTGCCCGACGCAACCTCGCCTCCGGCTGGATTTGCTGTCGGCGCTGCAACCTGCGCCATAATCGTGTAGCTCTCGCTCAGCACCAAGCTGTCTGTCATCCCCGGTTTCACCGCGATCGCTTTAATCGTCGTCGCGCTCGTTAGCGTAATTGCTCCATTGTAGAGCATACTGCTGCTGGTTGGCGTTGTGCCATCCGTTGTATAGTAGATCACCGCTCCGCTGGTGGCGCTGCTCAGCGTGATCTCCGTACCCGACGCCACTGCGCCTCCGGCTCCGGTAGGATTCGCTGTTGGCGCATCCACTTGCGCTAGGGATCCGCTTGCCGACATCACCAATTGCGAATTCCCGGAGATAACAATTCCACCATTCAGCTCCATCAGGGCATAAATCGCATTGATATCAATGTCCGACAAATCAACTCCAGCATCCTGCCAGGTAGAGCCCTGGTCTCCTGTGTAGTAAATCCCCGGAACATTGTTGCTGTCGATTGCTACCATATAAATATTGTTTCCCTTTTGTCCCATCATCGTAGAAGCCCCATAGAAACTATAAGTACCAGTTAAAGTTGGGGCGCTCCATGCCGAGAGGTCCTCACTCGTGCGGGAGAATACTTCATAGGTTGTTGAATTATACCCGGTCAGGACATATTTACTTCCGTCATAAACAATATTATTAAAAGCTTCTGTGTGATTAGGATAAGCACCGGAGTGATTTACCCAGGTGTCCCCATCTGTTGAGGTCCAGATACTTGCCTGGTCTACATTACCACTGCTGTCATAGCCATACCCTAAAGCAATAAATTGATTATTATCATAGGTTACGGTATATATGGCATCAATGGATTGCACAGGCAGCACGGGCTCATTCCAGACCACCCCGTCAACCGACGTTTTTATTTTGGGCACCGAACCAGAGCCTGCCCCAACTGCAACAAATTTCCCGTTGCCAAAAGCGATGTCCGTCAAAGATGTGGAATCATTTATACTGCTCCGCACAGTCCACGCTGAACCATCGGTTGAGGTAGCCAGTGCTGCTGTCGTTTGACTCACATCGCCGATAGCCACGTATTTGTTGTTGCCATATGCTGCGGCTGTAAAGGTTCCTGTTCTTGAGGGTAAAGCGGCTTTACTCCATGAAGCCAAATCACCCGAAGTCCATATGGCCCCATCTCCACCTTCTTTGCCAACAGCGACATATTGGGATCCGTCATGGATAACTTCATAAAAAGCTCCCCCCCATTTATAGCTCCAATCCGAGCCGTTAGGGGATACCATCATTCCTTCATTTCCTAGACGGAAATACTTTCCGTTCACGAACATCGAGCTCTGAGTCACAAAATAATTCTTAAACGGCTGCATCGTCCACGTGGTTCCGTTCGTCGAGGTATACACAGCACCATAATTAGGAGCTTCATAGCCGAACATGTAATATTTTGTGCCATCATAAAATCCATTAAACATCTGATTATTATATTGAGAGGAATTCTGCTTAAAGGGGGCACCCAGCAAAGTGAAAGTTGAGAGATCTGTAGAGGTCCAAATATATGCCAAAGGATCTGAAATATAATAGCGGTCCTTCATCCATGTGATCATGTTTGTACCAATAGATGGTCCTGAAGGGCCTGACGGCTGTGCTACAGTCCAGGTTGTGCCATTCGTAGTGGAATATATTTTCCCGTTCCCGGTGCCAATAGCCAGTCTGGATCCATTATTTCCTGCCGTTATTCTCGTTACATAATCGCTAGAAGCAAGGCCAGTAGGGACGACTGAGGTCCAAGTAATTCCGTCTGCCGACGTTAAATATTTCCCCTCTGTTGTGGCGTAGAATGCACTGTTCCCGTTAAATTGAAGAAATTCAACATTCCCTATCCCCTTGCTCACATTGGAGGTGCGCTGCGTCCATGTTGTGCCGTCGGGTGAGGTCAGAATGACTCCCGCGCTCCCGCCTACGACGAATAATCCGTTTCCATAGGCTACCCCGTTAAAAGTGAATGAGCTCGGATCTGCCACTCCAGTGTAGGTGATGTCTGCTTTTGTTTTTACGTTCACCCAGGTCTCTGCATCCGCAGATTTAATAATCGCCCCGTAGTAACCTACTGCGATATACGTATTATTGCCATAGGCAAGATCCGACATTGCACTGGATGGTAAATTGTCGTAGCTTTTCAGCGTAAAAGAATCCGGTGCCGGATTAGCAGCATTTACAGCCTGCGGGTGAAACAAGAACAGCGTTAAAACCCCAAGCAACATCGTTCCAACAGAAAAATAACTTAAACCTCTTTTCATCATTAGCTGCCTCCATTATGTGATCTCGTCTATGAAACTGACAATTTTGTGAACAAACTTAATATCCCATAATTCGACATCCTACGCCTAAATCCTCTAAAAATTAATCATTTAAAAAAATAAATAAAAAAACAGCTATTTGGACAACTCCGCATAGTTGCTTTTGAGTTATTTCGATCTACTATTCAACTCTTATTAAGTATCTCAGGAAAAAATCGCCTGCTTACGCAACCATAACCCACCAGCACGCATCTTAATAGTAAAGGGAGGGGAGCTTCATCTGGATATTATAGAAAGAATTATTGCTAGGGATGAGTCGGCTCTCCGCCTGTTGATGGAGCTTTATGGTGATATGCTGCTCAGAACCGCCTGCCTGCTGCTTAAAGACCAGCAATCTGCCGAAGAAGCCGTGCAGGATACCTTCATTCAGGCTTACGCCAAAATGGTCCAGCTTCAGGATCCGCAGCGGCTAAAGGCCTGGCTGGTTTCCATTGTTGTCAACCGCTGCCGGATGAAGCAGCGGACGTGGAGCTGGCGGAGCATTTTTCCTGCGGCAGAGAGCGGACAATGGATGGAAGAGTCCGGTGCCTCCGCTGGAGCGGAAGAACATTTTATGGTGGAATGGCATCATGTGCGGTTGGTTGAAGCCGTCCGAAGCCTGGATTACATCTATCGTGAAAGTCTGACCTTGTACTATTTCCATGAAATGAGCATCCGCGAAATATCCGCGGAGCTGAATACAGCGGAGAATACGGTTAAATCCCGTCTGGCCAGAGGCCGGATACTGCTTAAGCAGACTTTGGAGAAGGAGGGCATTTCCTATGAATACGGATCGTGAACAAATCAAACAGCGGCTTGATGAGGAGCTCCGTCCCGTCACTTTCACAGGTCATGAACAGGTACTGCGGCAAACCCACCCTCCTACGGGCCGGGCCCGTCTGCTGGCACTGTGGAACAAGGAGCTGGAAATTCCGCTCAAAGCTGTTGGCGCATGCACGGCACTCCTCGTAACAGGAGCACTGCTGTTATATTCACCGCATACCGGTACTGAAACCCAGCAAGCTGTTCAGCAGCCGGGACAACGTGAATTAATCAAAGCCGGAGGCAATATGTACTGGAAAGACATCTATGAGCGGGCGGTGAAACGGTATGATAATTAGATTAAGGGTCAAACATCTGGTGCTGTTTGTGCTGCTGCCCCTCTCTCTGTTGGCTATAGTAGCTGTTGTACTGCCTTTCTCACGATCCGGAACAGGACCCCCCGCCTTAACGGCTTCCACAGCCAAGGATGATCGAATAAAACTTCTCAATACTCTAAATGGCAGCACCGGCAGCAAACGGATGGAGCTGATCCGCACAAAGATCATTGAACCCGGCAATCTGGATACTTCGTACAGCTTCAATGTGTATATCGGAGCTTCGATGACCCAGTCATCACAAAGTGAAAACGAAGAAATTTATTCCCCTCTGCTGCCCGGAGACAGGATCAAATTCCTGCAGGAGTATATTATGCAAGGCCCTGCTGACTATTCCATGCTGAATGCGGTCAAGCAGCTGCTCTATGAGTACGACGTGATTGGCACAATGGATGATGAGGCTGACCAGGCACTGGCAGCTGCGGTGGAGCGGATTAGCAGCACCTCTTCCTTGTCAAAGGAACTGACGCTGATCCGGGCAGAACGGGCACTGAACAGCGGTAATTTCACAGCGGCGGAAGCCCTGCTGAAGCAAGCGGATTTCCTTGTCCAGAACAACGATCTGGAAATGGATGCCCGTACGGCCTGGCTTGGCGGACGACTGCTTTTTGCCCAAGGGAAAAGCCGTGAGGCATTAACTCTGGTTACAACCGCGCTGGAACAATACCGGGTGGGATGGAAAGAACTGAAAAAGGAATATGGCGGGGACGAACTACAGTCAATCCATTCAGGAGAAAGCGGCAATGACAGCAGCGCTGAAGCCTTCGAGCAGGGAACTACTGACAGCGACATCAGACTTATTGCCCTTCGGACGGCACTGCAATCTGCTGTAGATATGGGTATCCATACACCGGCGACCCTACAGGGTACACTCACCAAAAGCGATGGAACCCCGGTGTCGCGGGCCGGCATCTTTCTCCGTGCAGAAAGTGAGGTCCATCATAGTGTTATGCGCAATACCGAACCCTATCAAATCGTTACCGATGAGAGCGGACATTATCAATTCAGAGGGGTTATTCCCGGCTTCTATCAGCTTCAGATCGGCGTCAGCTTTGCCCAGATCGACGGTTGGGCCTGGCCTGTACAGTCTGATGACTGGATTGAAATCAAGCCAGGGGACGATTTTACCGAAAATATCGTTCTGCAGCCGCTGCTTGAACTTAAATCTCCTGTCAATTCACAAGTAGTTACCGGTTCCTCCGTTAAATTTGAATGGGAGCCGGTCAAAACTGCGGCATATTACAACCTGAGCGGCACCGTTAATATAGAAGACGGCTCATTCACTACCATAGTTCGGCAGAACATTAAGGACAACAAGGTATCCATCCCGGCGGAAGAGTTATACGATGCCGGCGGCTTCTCCATCAGCGGCGGCACAGATAACTGGAAAACTATTGAACCGTCCTCCCTGCTTGGGTTCGCAGACCCTGAAGGCCGGTTCTCGTGGACCGTCGATGCTTTTGATGAGCAAGGCAAGCTGCTTACCCGCAGCAACGGCTACCGGCTGAACGATGATACCGTGGGCAATCTGCCTTTCTTCTACTACAAGTCGCGTACACTTACTGCCGCAGACAAGCTTGTTAAGGACAAGAAGCTCGAGCAGGCACTGCAGGCCTATCGCCGGGACTACGCCGCAAATCCGCAGGATGCCCATGCTCTGAAAATGCTGACTCATCTCCTGACAGCCAAAGCCTCCTATGCAAAAGATAAACAAGCGGAGGATGCGACAATACCCTTGTTAATCCAGCTCGTTCAGCTGCGTCCGGATGCCAATTTTACCTTTTCACTTGTAGATCACTACTTTGACCACGCCGACTGGGTGAACTATAACAAATATTACTCCATGTATAATGAGCTTATTCAGGAAAAACCAAGCTCTTATGAGATGGCCATCCATGCCACCGCACTTATGTTTCAGGGGCAATTGGCAGAGGCCCGCAAGCAGTTTGCCGTTGCGCTGGAGGAAGACCTCAGCCACCGCTTTATCGGCAGCTATCTGGCGGCGGAACTAGCCGCCGGCCAGCCGCTCACCTCGGTGCTGGAGCTGGCGAAACGTTATCCTGAGCACGGATATCGAACAAGCGGATACCGCTGGCCTCTGCTGATCTCGAAGCTTCAGTCTGAACGGGAAAAGCAGCCGGAGGTTTTTGACAACCTGCTGCAAGAGAAGCTTGCTTCCTATGTCGCAGGGGAATCGGAGGCATTGCAACAGTGGACCAAGGAGGGTGAGTCTACAGCGCTGAAAAACTTCATGAGGGCTGTTCTTGAGGTTAGTTAAGGAGTTTTCCGGCGATATTCTGCCCCTCTTCATTCGTTGGCATAAGCAAGGGGATAGAGCCGGGTAGTTGAACAACCCGTTTCTATCCCCTTTTGCCTTACTTCAGTTCATCCAGTGCGGCTTTATTTACTACATATGTTCCGGCCATCATATCGTGTAAGGCCCGGTTGTAGCGGGTAACCACAATAATCAGGCAATCGGCAATAATAATAAGGCCCAGAATCTCATTAAGACCATTGTTCAGATTTGCCCAATCGGAAAAATAGCCGGACAACGAAGAAATCATCTTTTCATCAGAAGTTATAACTACTGCAAGCAGCGAGTTGATCAGATAAAGGCTGTAGCGGATCACCGACTGCTTCACCGTAGGATAAGAACCGCTTCCGTTTACAATTCTTGTTTTGAGCAGCAGCCTCCCCGGTGTCCCGCCATACTTCACAACCATAAAAATATTGAACGCTGCCAGTGCCCCCCACTCGATCAACAGCGGAATTAAAGAATTGTAGTTCTCCGCCGACGCAAGCGACCATCTATTCAAATAATAAAACTACTCATTTCAAGCCTGGTTTCCAACGTTTGCTCCATCGAATATTTAACGCTCCCCCTGAAGTGTTTTTACTACTTCTTCATTCTAAGAAATTATTCGCCAAAATATTCAATTTCCCTCCAGCAGCGTCCCGATGGCTTTCCGCAGATTCACAATCTCCGCCATCAGTTCCCGGTTCTCTTCCTCTGTCTCCAGGGCATCGCTCCGCATTAGCCGGGCCAGGCTCATCTCCAGTAACTGCAATTCTCCTTCACGCATCTGCTCCTCAGGGGTCAGCACCCGGCCGCGTTTCTTTGCAGTATATTCCTCATAAGTGCCCGGGAAGAACTGCGGGCTCCGCCCATGCTCCAGCAGCAGCAGCCGGTTGGCGACCTTAGTGTGCAGATAACGGTCATGGGAGACGATAACCAGCCCGCCCGGATAGGCCGCAAGCGCCTCTTCCACCCGTTCCCGGGTGTCGATATCCAGGTAATTGGTCGGTTCATCCAACACCAGCAGATTGCCTCTGCCGAAGTAGAGCCGGAGGAACGCGACCCGGCATTTCTCGCCCATACTAAGATCGCCAATGTGCTTAAAGACATCTTCCCGGGGGAATAAAAAGCAGCCCAGAATCGTCCGCGCCTCCGTCTGCGTCATACCTGGCAATTCCAGCAGGCTGTCAAGTAAGGTCGATTCAGGATTGAGATGATCCAGCTCTTGAGCAAAATACCCGATTTGAGTACGCGGATGTTGGGTCACTTCACCGCCGGAGGGCTGTGCAACTCCTGCGATCAGCTTCAGCAGCGTGGACTTCCCGGCACCGTTCGGTCCCAGAACGGCAAGCCGGTCGCCCCGCCGCAAGGAGAGATTGAAGTCCTCCAGCAGGGCCGGGTTGTCTCCATAGGCACAGCGGATATTGTGTAAGCTCAGCAGCGCATCTCCCTTGAAAGCTTCACTCTCCAGCTTCATGCTCAGCTCGGGTGCTGCTTTCGGCAGCTCCACGCTGTTTTTCTCCAGCCTTGCCAGGCTGGCCTCCTTGGCATGGAGGCGGGAAACATTTTTCTTCGATTTCGAGCGCAGGAAATCGTTCTGCCCGGCGGCGCGGTGCGCCTGCTGGAACCATTCCGCGTAACGGCGGATGCTCTCCAGCAATTGCTCTTTCTCCTGCTCCTGCTTTTTGTATTGCCCTTCAAGCGTGCGGGCCTCCACCGCTTTCTGCTCGCGGTATTCCCTATAGGCGCCGGGATAACGGCGGCAGCCCTGTGGAGTCAGCTCCAGCACAGCAGTAGCTGTCCGGTCAATGAAAGTACGGTCATGGGAAACGTACAATACCGTACCGGGATAGCTCCGTACCCATTCCTCCAGCCACTCCATCGTCTCATTGTCCAGATGATTCGTCGGCTCATCCAGAACCAGCAGCTTGGGCTGCCGGGCGAGCAGCGCAGCGAGCTGAACCCGTGTCTTCTGGCCGCCGCTGAGCAGGCGGTACGGCTGGCTCCATAGCGCAGGATCAAGCTTCAGCTGTCTGAGGCATTTCTCCACCTTGGCTTCCCAGCCATAGCCGTCCAACTGCAGATAGCTCTCATAGATTTCTCCATATTCAGCCACCGCCTCTGCATCGGCACCTTCCGTATCCTGAAGCTGTTTGCCCAGTGTCTCCAGTCTGCATTTAAGCGCAGCTAGCTCTTTCCAGCCGGAGAAAACATACTCCAGCACAGTCATTTCAACTGAAATCTCCAGCTGCTGGTCCAGCACACCCCATTCCTCCGCTGGCAACCCGTAAGAGACACTGCCCTCCTCAAAGGCCAGACGGCCGAGCAGTCCTTGCAGCAGCGTCGTCTTGCCGATCCCGTTGCGCCCGAATAACAGCACGCGTTCCCCTTCTGTGATTTCAAACGACACACCTTCAAATAGGACAATGCCATTCCACTCTTTGCGTATATTTTTGGCTTTTATTAAGGTCTTGGTCATATTTATTCCTCCGCTTCATCAAATACCGAAACTAAAAAAACCGCAGCCAGCGGCCTGCGGTAGAGTTGTGTATGAAGGGGGAGAGATGCCAGGAAACAGTGGTGCGGACGTGGCCTCCCCTGTTTAATTGCAGGGCAAGCCGTCAACACCAGCTTCAATCCTCTATTAGCATCGTATAGGCCCCGAACGACACACGTATCCCTGACCGTACACCCTGCAAGGGCGTCCCGTGGCTTGTGCATAAGCACATCACAAGTTAACTGGTCTGTTGCTGGGAAACGTGTTAGTTATTCATCAGTCGGGTGAACCTCCGTAATTGTCCGAATTTATTATTGGTTACAGTATATAAAGCCTGCCCACGATAAACAAGGTCAAGAATAATTATAGTTAAGAGCTACCTGTGATCAGCATCAACTCCGAGTTGGATCTCCCTATAGATTCGGCCCCTCCTAGATTGAATTAATTCTATAGCTCTTTTTGCATTGCGATCCCTACGAGCTTCTCGCCATCCGGTTTGACCAGTACCTTATATCCGCAGGGGTTGAACCCCTGCTTGCAATAGAACAGCAGTGCTCTTGTATTCGTATTGTGGCAGTATAACTTCATCGTCCGGACTCCATGCTCCTGCTTGGCGGTATCCATCATGGTTTGGATCAGGTAAGCCGCAACCCCTGTGCCCCGGTAGCTTGGACTTACAATCACATTGCCCAGCCAAATTGTATCGCTCTCCTCATCCTTATCATAAAGATTGGCATAGGCAAACGGCTCCGGTGCATCCCCGGATACGATGACTGTCGGACTGTATCTGTTCTCAAGCACCTTCAGGATTTGCTCCGCCGTCAGCGGATAGTGGAATTTGGGGCTTACTAAAAAAACTTCTTCGGCGTCCCGGACAAAAGCACAGATGGAGTCCAGATCCTCCTGTGCTAAAGTCCGGCTGGTCAAATTCAGCGTCATACGGCTCACTCCTCACTTTAGTTGTTTTCCTTGTATCCTCAGACTGAAAGCATCCGCCAGATCACTATTTTTGCCGGAGCATCCAGTCAGCTTATATTCAATCTTCTTACTGGTGACCTCTTTACTGGTTCCTTTGCAGACACTGGTTCTGACTTTACCTTTTGCGTACTCATCGTGGGTATTATCATATATAAATTTCACTGTTTCTCCATCATAGGCAAGATCAATATAGATCGGGTCTGCTTCCTCCGTGTACTGTGTAACCCTGACCTTATCGGAGTGGTTCTCCTCTAAATTGCCGAGAAATTCATCCAGTCGCTCCGCATTGGTAATCATCCCATGGAGGTCTACAACATCTCCGCGTTCCGCAGCTTCGTCAGGACCATAGGAACGGCTGCAGGCCAGCAGCATAGTTGTGCAGATTATAACGTAAAGAGTTGTAAACAAAGCTTTCATCGAAAACCTCCTTTTGCACTTACCTACCTATAACTTCAATATTTATTCTGTAAATCCTGCCCTATCCCCGGTGACAGGATCAGTCGCAACCCTGGTGAATATTTGGACTTCCAAAAAGCGGACACTACCGTTACTCCAGTTCCAAAATTCCTCTTCACTGCTCCTTTCCTTTATCTAAAGTTTTTAAGTTCAATCTATATATGTTAAAAAGACCGCAGCCGGATGCCCTCCCGTCTGCGGTCATACAATTACGATGAACGTTACATTAGTCCGCGAAAGTCACTGTCTGCTCTTTCGGCTTCCAGGTGAACTGCAATCCGAATAGCCCGGTGACGTTGTCCAGCGGAATGAGCAGCCTGCTGCTCTCCAGCCGTGAAGCTGTTATTGCAACCACTTTTCCATTAACTACCGCTTGAGCAGTCTGAGGTTTATGAATCACGGTGCGATCCCCGATGGTAATAATAAGTGCACCGGTCCCTGGCTGAAGTTTCAATGTTCCGCCCCAGAGAGCGACGGATTCTCTTAGAGGTATAAAGACTTTGGAGTCCTCCACTACAAAAGGATCCTTTAGCTTTACACTTTCACCGTGAATGATGAACGTCCCGGCGAACACTTTATGGCCGAGGGTATAACCTGCTTTGGTAGCAATGGTTTCCATATCCGATGAGGAGGACGTAATAATAACGGTTGTATTCTTGGCCACCCGCGGATACAGCCAGTGGATATCGTCATTATGCATCCGGATGCAGCCGGCGCTGACATATTTGCCGATGGAGGATTCATTATTGTTGCCGTGAATGGCATAGGTTGTGCCCATCGTGCCGTTCACTTTCAGTCCGAGCCAGCGGTCACCGAGCGGATTGGCCGGATCTCCGCCGGGAATCTTCTCCTTGTAGTAAGGTCTGTTCTTGACCTTGACCACAATCGGAAAGCTGCCTTCAGGGGTCAGGCTTTTAGTTTTGCCCGTTGCAACCGGAAAAATTTTCTCCAGCTTGCCGCCGCTGAAATAACCGAGTTTGTTTGTCTTCTTGTTGACAATGATCAGCTCTGACGACGCTGCCTTTGCTGCCGCCGCTCCGGTAAAGCAAGCCGTAAACAGCAGCACAAACATTAGCGCCAGCTTGAGACTGCGTGCCCAATAAGCCTTGCACCAGCCGGCCGTATCATGCAGATTCATGTTGCCCCACCTCCAGGTTATGGGTGATTATGGAAACTCATCTACATAGACGAAATCAGGGTTCATTAGTTGCACCGCTGCCTGTACCTATTCGTTCTTGTTTGTCCCATACTCCCGAAAACTGAATAGGTATGAATATTCCGCCGACCCCTCAGAGATAATAAATCCGCAAGTTCAAACTCAAACGCCCAAGGAGGCAAATTACTTTGAATTCAAACCTTTCCAGCCAGATTAGTCATTGCGAGCAAATCATTCAACAGCTTGTGAGCCAGACACAGCAAGCCAGCCAGAATTATCAGCAGCTTCTCCAGCAGGAGCAGCAAAATGCGGTAAGACTGGAAGAACTGGCCCAACGTGAGCACAAGGCGAGTCAAATTATTCAAAATGCGCTGCAGGGCCATAACACAGCCATTCAGCAGCTGCAGCAGGTTACACAGACGCTTAGACAGCTTGAGCAGTCCTCTCAATTTGCCGGAAATACTACAGGCGCTCAAAGCTTTAACCCGTCCTTTAACCCTTCCTATGGTCAACAGCAGCCTATGCATGCGGTGCATACCCCGCTGAACCCGTCGTTCAATCCGATGCCATCGCATACCGGTTCTCCTACCGGCCAGAACTATGGCTCATTGATGAATCAAGGACGGAGCTTTCAATAGGACTTGCTTATCTTTCGAAAAGGCTGTCTCCGGCAGATTATTCTGCTTGAGACAGCCTTTTGTGCTTATCTATACGGCAAATCGGCTGTTGACCCTAGCTTCACACTACCAGTCTTCCTCTTTTCTCAGCCAGACTGATGGTTGCCTCCACCCCGGAATTGAACTCCAGAAAGTCGCTTTCAACTCCATCGCTGAAAATGACTCCGTCCTCCGGCATCTGCGAGGTAATCCGCAGCGGCTGCTGAGCGCCGATCTGCCCGAAGACAACTCCCGCGGAGGTCGTACAGCTGGGGAAAGGTTCCCGCACCGTGAAATAAAGATGCGGATGATCCCAGGCCAGCCGCTGCCCGGAACCGGCCAAGCCAAGTATTGCCTCCGCTTCCGCATCCACTTGCAGCCCGGCTGCGCTGCGGACAATGCCCGTCGCTCCGGCGAGGACGCTCTTGAGCCAGCCGGTGGAACCCATCCCGGTGGAGACAATGATGCCGCTGGAGGACTGCTGCTCGGTTACATCATTCAGTTGAAGCTGGTAACGTGCAGACACATGGGTTTTGCGGCCGATGAACAAATCATTGACGCCGTACAGGCTCTGGCCGTCATTAAGCTCCGCCCGGGCAAGCGTCACTTCGCGCACCTGGCGCTGGCCCCGGAACACCTCAGGCAGAAGGAGCCGCAGATCCTTGACGGTAAACGGCAGCAGTACTCCATCCCAGCGCTGCGGATCGGGATTGACACCGATCAGCGGCTGCTCCCGCAAGTATTTCAGTGTATTGGCTACAAGTCCGTCCTGCCCAAGTACAACCACTGTATCCTCGTCACCGAAGATGAAATTCGGGACATGCTGCCGCTCCAGCAGCTGAACTCTGCCTATGGCGCTCAGCTCAATCACTGCCGTCTCGACCGCCTTGCGGTAATGATGATCCTCGCTGATATAGTCGCTGAAATCCGCACCCAGCCGCTCAATATAGAACTGGGCCTGCTGGATCGTATTGTAGCGGACCACCAGCTCTTCCAGCCGTGTTTTGCGTTTGATCAGAATGGTTTTATTCTCGGACATCCGTCCGCTCATCGCCCTCCCGCTCCTCTCGCCGCACCCGCACCGTTTCCGGCCGATCCGGCCATAATTCCCTGCAGAAGATCCGGGGTAATGTTCAGCTGGCCGATCTTCCCGGCATTCTCAGCCAGTTCCTGGAAGGCGATGGCGATCAGCTTATCCGGCTTCATGCCGACATTGGTCAGTGCCTGCAGCACATTTGGCGATACCCCCTGCAGCGAATTCATGACCGCCGACAGCTCGTAGGCTTTGGCATCCGCTTCCGCTCTTTGGTTGGCCACAGTGAGTTCGATCAGCTCCTGCTTCTTCTCTTCCAGTGCGGTATCGAAGCTGAGCTGCTCTTCCTTCATTTCGTTCTGCTTTTGCTTTACTGAACGCTCTGCATCCAGCTGGGTCTCACGGATCTGCTTCTTCTTCGTCTCAACAGCAATCTCCGTATTCAGCTCATTCTCCTTCACCCGCCGCTCCTGCTCAATGGAGGCATTGCGCCGTTCATACAGCGCATTGTCTGCGCTGCGGAGAATTTCTTCTCTGGCCTGCGCCTCCAGTGCACGAAGGGTCTCCTTGTTCGGAACAATCGCCAGAATCGACAGCCCCATCAGCTCGATCCCCAGCTTCTCAATTTCCGCGTTCCGTTCAATCTCCCCGGTAATGGTCTTGGCCAGACGTTCGCTTGACTGGATGGCTTCCCGCAGGGGCAGTTGCTCCAGCTGCTTCTTGGTCAGCACCTTGGCGATGTTGATGACCCGCTGGGCCAGCTTGCCGGGATCATCGGACAGGTACGTGTTCTTTTTCAAATTGTAGGTATAATTGAGGATTTGTGTGGTCTTGCGGTAATCGACGATCCGGTAGGTCAGCTGGCCCTGGACGGTCACCGTCTGGTAATCGCTCGTAATCTCTTCGAACATAAACGGGACATCAATCGAGGATACCGGCACTACAACAACCGACGTGGTCGGCACGTAATAATGAAAAGAAAGACCGATGCCTTCACGAACGACTTTGCCGTTCTTCACCTTGAGTACATAATCACTGGGCTGGAATTTCACGAATCGGAATCCGAACATAGTCAAAACCTCCCGGTTTATGTTATTAACATTTTGTTATTAACAACAGTTTAGCATGAATATTTGATATTATCAAGTTGTTAATAACATATCGTAACTTAATTTATTTTGAAGAAGCGCAACTAGTTCTCCCCATCCGGGAGCAACAGATTTGTACAAAATGAAAGGACAGTTTGAATTTTGTCCATTGAGTAAAGAACGGGTTTCCTTTAAGATTGGTTTCTAACGAGAATGATTATCATTATTGTTAATCGTTATATATTTCTGGGGAGGCAAGATTCTATGAAAAAGGCAAGACAACCCTTCGCCGCGTTATGTGTCATCTTCGTGATGAGCACCCTTCTGCTCGCGTGCGGAAATTCAGAGGAACCATCTGCCGGCAATGCTGCGGCTAACTCTGCCGGCAGCAATACAGCCGCGAGCGCATCACCTGCTCCGGAGGCATCCGACGCTGGCACTGGTGAAGCTGCAGCGAAAACCCGCTCCTATACGGATTACAAAGGCCATACAGTGGAGATTCCGGTTACACCGAAACGTGTAGTTTACTCCGGAGAAACCTATGGTGACTTACTGGCATTGGGTGTGCAAGCAGTCGGTTATCCGCTTTCGATGGGCGATGGCCAGGTGTTCGAAGACCAATTGAAGGGTGTCGAGGATGTAGGATTCCCGATTAACCTGGAGAAGACTTTGTCGCTTCAACCCGACTTGATTATCTATGCAGGAACGGACGAAGCGGATTTCGAGGCATTGTCCAAAATTGCACCCACTGTAATCTTCGATACTTTCGCCCCGCTGCAGGAACGGATGGCGGAAATCGGCGGACTTCTTGATAAATCGGCTGAAGCGGAAGCCTGGCTGGCCCAGTACAAGTCAAAGGAAACCGCCATGTGGGAGCAATTGAAAAGTGACGGTCTGATGAAAGAGGGAGAAACCGCAGCCGTCTTCACCTATTATCCCGGTGACCGGCTGTTCGTAATGGCCACAACCGGACTGTCGCAGGTGCTGTATGGTGAGAATGGCTTCAAGCCAACCCCCGCGATCCAGAAGGTACTTGACGAAGGTATGGGATTCCAGGAAGTATCTATGGAGGCGATTGAACAATATTCCGGAGACCGGATCTTCCTGCTGACTCCTGTTGCCGATGAAGCCAAGCAATCCACAGAAGCAATGCTGAAAAGTCAGGTGTGGAAAAGTCTTCCCGCTGTTAAGAACGGCTATGTCTACACACAAGACATTATGAAGACATCAAGCGATGCAACTACCCGGGAATGGCTGCTGGGAGAAATCCCTAAATTGCTGAATAATAAATAATTCATCCCTTTTTAAGGGTCCCGGTGTTTAAACGGGGACATATATAAAACAAAGAAGCTTGTCAACGCCAGTTGATAAGCTTCTTTGTTTTATATACAATGTATTTATTGATAATCATTCTCATTATTGAAGGGAGACCGTACCTTGCAGCATCCCTCATCGCCACCTCTCCCTCTTCGCTCGCTATTGTTTCAGCTGTCCAACGCCGAACTGATTATTCAGCCTGCCGACTCCTGCCCAGTACAGCAGACACCACTCTGTCATACGCTTCTTGTCTTTACGGGCGGCAGCGGAGTGCTGCATATTGGCGGCCAGATTGCGCCGCTGAGTGCCGATAAGTGTTACCTGCTGTCTCCCGGAACCTCCTATAGCGCGGACAATCCGGAGATGACCCTGTATTATTACCTTATCTCTTTTACAGCCATTCATGCGGCCGAACTTCCGGAGCGTTATGCCGGGGAGTTGCTGCCGGGCAGACGGGAATTAATCGTTCATCCGTTCACCAGAGTCATCCGCCTGGCGGAAGAACTGGCGATGAAGGAAAACAGCGGCGACGATGTGCAGCACTACAAGCAGCAATTGAAATTTCAGGAACTGCTGCTGCTGCTCTTCGAGCACAATTATCCTTCCGGACAGCTGCCAAGTCCTGCAGAATCTGTGGAAAGAACTGTGGAGTATATGCAGAAGCACTATATGGAGAGCATCACGGTGAAGCAGCTGGCAGAACTTGCGGGCATCTCGCTCTGGCAGTATACTCCGCTCTTCCAAAAGCTTACCGGCACAAAACCGCTCGATTATCTGACCGAGCTGCGCATTCACCATTCGAAGCAATTTTTACTGGACTCCGCCGAACCCCTGCGGGAAATTGCCCGGCAGGTTGGCTTCTCTGATGAATATTATTTCAGCCGCCGCTTCCGCCAGAAGACCGGGGTCACCCCCGGACAATACGCCTATACGCAGCGCCGGAAACCGACGGTCAAGGATTGGACTGGCCATCAGGTGGAAATCCCTGAACGGCCACGACGCATTGTCTATCACGGAGAAACGCTGGGCGATCTGCTCGCGTTAGGCGTGAAGCCTGTCGGCGGAGATGAGGCTTTTGCGCGGAACAGCGTTTATAAGCACCGGCTCAAGAAGCTGGCTAATGTTGGTTTTCCGCTGGACCCGCAGCTGACTGCCTCATTAAACCCCGATCTGATTATCTTCGCCAACGCGGATGAGCGGGCATACCGGGTCGTCTCAAGCATAGCTCCGGCACTGACCTTCGATTCTTTCGCACCACTCGAACAGCGGATGCGGATACTGGGAAGCTGGCTGGGCAAGCAGCGTGAAGCCGAGGCTTGGCTGGCATCCTTCCATGCCAAAAACGCCGCCATGTGGCAGCGTCTTTACGAGGAAACACTCCAGCCCGGAGAGACGGCCTCCGCGCTGATATACGACCACGGAAACCATCTGTTCGCCATGGGAAGGACCGGGCTTTCCAGTGCCCTATATGCCCCTGGCGGCCTACAGCCGACTGAGGTAATCCGGGGCATTCTGGATCAAGAGCTCGGATTCGCCGAGGTCGATCCGGCGCAGCTGCATGCCTATGCGGGAGACCGGATCTTCATGCTCATTCCGGAGCGTAAGGACTCGCGTGAGGCCATGGAGCAGCTGATGCGGAGCCCGCTCTGGAACAGCCTTCCCGCCGTGCGGAAAGGCCAAGTCTATCTGCTAGAGAACGCGAAATGGAACTCTGCAGACGCGTTAACCCGGGAGAAGCTGCTCAATCTGCTGCCCAAGCTGCTAGGCGGTCAGCCGGTATGAACGAAGGAGCTGCCTACATTCAGTTCACTTTCCCCATAGATCCAGAATCGAACGGACTTCCTGCAGCCGCCCGGGATCAATCGGCCGCAGCGGATCGCCTTCTTCTCTTACGGCGGACCCGAAATGCACCCGTTCCACAGCTGTTTCACCCAGAAACTCCCTCAGGCCAGAAGCTGTGAGGCCGCTTCCGGCCAGAATGGAGACGGATTTCGCGGAGGATAAACGCTCAAGCACCGCAATCCTTTCCGCGCCTTCGGGCGCAGTCCGCTGCCCTCCGGAGGTCAGAATATCTGTCACCTGAGGGTAGCGTGACAGAATCTCCAGGGCTTCGAGCTGATCCTCGGCCTCGTCAAAGGCCCGGTGGAAGGTCACCTCCATGCCGTCTGCAGCCTGAAGCAGCTGCTTGAGCTGCTCTTCATCCACCGTCCGGTCGCGGCGGAGCATTCCCATGACCACCGACAGCCCTCCTATGGCGGCAATATGGCGGATGTCGCGCAGCATTGTCTCCACATCCGCCTTGTCATACCGGAAAGACCGGGCATGCGGCCGCACCATGACTCTGACCGGGATGCCCACGGCTTCGCGCACGCCTTCCATCAGCCCCAGGCTGGGAGTCAGTCCCCCCTCCAGGATGCCTGAAATCAGCTCAATCCGGTCTGCTCCATGCCGTTCAGCAAGAACGGCATCATTTACGGTCGTTGCAATGACCTCTAACAGCATTGCTCCACTTCCTCTCCTTGATTATATTCATCCCTGCCTTTTTTCTTTTGTTAATCTACATCCCATAAGTATAATGAGAATGATACAGAATTCATCCTATTGTATTTAGCTGTTACATTTTATTGGTGAAAGGAACTAATCCGATGACCCCTAAAATCAATGTTGTACTATTGGAAACATTACTGCCGGAGACAGAGCTTGAATTGAGCGGGCTGTTGACAGAAGTAGTGGAAGATGGCGCCTCGATCGGATTTCTCCCTCCGGTCACAGCTGAGGAGGCTTCAGCCTATTGGAAAAGCGTCCCTGATCCGCATGTGCTGCTCTGGACAGCAATGGAGGGCGACAAAATCGCGGGTACAGTGCAGCTCCATTTAGCCGCCAAAGCCAATGCCCGGCACCGCGCGGAAATTGCCAAACTGATGGTTCATCCGGAGCACCGCCGCAAGGGCATCGCCGGACTGCTGCTCGATACCGCCGAACAAGCCGCAGCGGCAGCAGACAGAACACTGCTTGTGCTGGATACGCGGGAAGGCGATCCCTCCAACCTGCTCTATCAATCACGGGGATACATCGAGGCAGGCCGAATCCCGAATTATTGCCGGTCAGCCAACGGGCAACTGGATGCTACGGTATTATATTATAAGTTAATTTGAACAAAAAAAGGCACACTCATCTTTGCCAGGGCACATGTCGAAATAGAAGCTATATAAGCTGAACTAAAGAATGATGGCATGCTTACTGATGAAACGCGGGTCAATGGTTTCACCAATACAGTAAGTTAGATTATTAAGTTCACTCTATATAGTAAATAAGCTTGCTCACTTAAGGCTGGATAAAAAAGAACCTGCATCATTGTATAACGTGCAGTATTTTCACTAGCCTGAAGCGATCGGACACCTTCCAACATGTTGCGTGCGTGCAGCGGAATCAAGTGCACCTTTACCCTTCATTCCGCCTTGCAGCTCGCGTGCGGTTAAAATAAAAGCCGGTGTTTCTGCGAATCGCAGAAACACCGGCTTTTGCTATAGACAGAGCTATAATCCCTTTACGCCCACCACATATCCAGTGGCTGGTCGCGGATAAGAATGGACTGCAAATTGGTGACAGCCCGGTAGAATCCTTCATCCACTGACATCAGCGGATCTTCATGCTCAATGCTTACCACATAGTCGTAGCCGTAAGTGCGCAGCGCACTCATAATATCCGACCATTCGGAGATGCTGTGCCCGCAGCCTACGGAGCGGAAGGTCCAGGCCCGGGTCTGGACATCCCCATAAGGCTGCATATCGGTCAGGCCGTACATGTTGATGTTATCCTGGTCAAGATAGGTATCCTTAGCGTGAAAATGATGGATCGCACCTGCCTTGCCGAGAATCTTGATCGCCCCTACCGGATCAATGCCCTGCCACCACAGATGGCTCGGATCGAGATTCGCACCAATGGCATCGCAGGTAGCTTCTCTCAGCTTGAGGATCGTATATGGCGTATGGCACAGGAAGCCGCCGTGCAGCTCGATACCGATCTTGACTCCATGCTCTTCGGCCAGCTTGCCGATTTCCTTCCAGTACGGAATCAGCTTCTGTTCCCACTGCCAGGTCAAAATATCGCTGTATACGGTAGGCCAAGGAGTTACCGGCCAGTTAGGTGCTTTGGCGTCGTCACTGTCCCCGGCAGTACCTGAGAACGTATTGACAACCGGTACGCCCATGAGCGAAGCCAGCTTGATCGACTTGCGCAGAATTTCGTCGCCTTGGCGGGCTTCTTCCTTATCCGGTGAAATCGGGTTATTGTGGCAGCTGAAAGCGCTGATGATAATCCCGCGTTTGGTGAATTGTTCGAGATAGGCCTCGCGGGCCGATTCGCTGGCCAGCAGCTCGTCGGTCGGACAGTGCGCATTGCCCGGATTGCCTCCCGAGCCGATTTCCACGGCATTCAGACCAGCAGCAGCAATTTTATCGAGCATCTCTTCGAGCGTTAAGCTTCCGAATACCGGATCAAATACACCTAACTTCATTTATATTCCCACCTTTTCTCTGATTGGCTCCAAAGCTTCGGAATGGCCGTACACCGGATAATCACGTTTGGTCGGAGCACACCAATTGACGCCATTGATAATCACTTTTTGAATTTCCTTGTTGTAATAGGTCGGATGTGATTCATGGCCCGGTTGGAAATAAAAAATCTTCCCGCTTCCACGCCGGTAAGTCGAACCGCTCGGGAACACATTGCCCCCCTCGAACCAGCCTACAAAGATGAGGCTCTCCGGTGCCGGCACATCAAAATGCGCCCCGTACATCTCTTCCTGCTCCAGGTCGATGTATTCGCCGATGCCTTCGGCAATCGGGTGGCTCGGGTCCATTACCCAGAGACGTTCCTTCTCTTCTGCTTCGCGCCATTTCAGGTCGCAGCTGGTGCCCATCAGCTTCATGAAGATTTTGGACATGTGGCCGGAGTGAAGCACAATCAGCCCCATTCCCTTCAGAACCCGGTTGTACACGCGGCTTACAATCTCGTCGCTGACCTCCTGATGGGCAACATGCCCCCACCAGACCAGCACATCCGTATTCTCCAGCACCTCTTCCGTCAAGCCATGCTCCGGCTCGTCCAGGGTTGCTGTTGCTGTATCAAAGCCTGCTTCCTGCAGGAATCCGGCCAGTTGTCCGTGAATTCCCTGCGGATACACCCGGCGGATTCGTTCCTCCTGCAATTCATGACGGTATTCATTCCATATGGTTACTCTGGTCACTTTGGACACACTCCTAATTTGAGATAAATTCAGGGATATGCTGAGTTATCCGTTAATGCAAAATCGATAAGCATAAAATACATGTGGGACTTTAATGTCCTACGTTTCTTAAAGCGGGAAAATCACCCGCTAAATACATGGCTATGTTCATTTCTCGACACTTAAAGGGAAATTGGCCCTTTAATTCTGCCGGGTTCGGTGAATTTGAAAGATCCTTGAAAATTAGCGTGCTCAATTCCCCTTACTTGTCATCTGGATCTGCCAGACTCTCAATTAGCGGGCCGTTTTCCTGTTAATGTATGAAGCATGAGGCAGGATATCCTTCATTATTACTCAAAATTCTTTAGTCAAAAAACACCGGCATTCCGGTCTCTGACGATTTGTAGATCGCCTCCAGAATACGTGTAACCACCAGCGCCTGCTCCGGTTTCACCACTGGCTCGGTGTCGTTCACAATGCTGCGGATCCACTGCTCGGCTTCAACCACTGCAGGATCATCTCCGGCACCGTCGTAGAAGTCAACGCCAGCCGCATCAAGTCCGATATACTTCTCGAACGTCTTGCCATAAGCCTCTCCGTTAATGCGCAGCCCCTTCTCCATATCCGCTCCGCCTTCCGTGCCGCAGAGCGCGGTCTTGGCTTCGCCGACATCCAGCGTGTTCAGCGCCCAGCTGGCTTCAAGCACGATCGTTGCGCCATTCTCCATCGTAATGAAGCCGATGGCGGAGTCTTCAACGGTGAATTTCTCCGGGTCCCACGGCCCCCAGGCGTTTGCGGCATTTTTGCGGCCGGACAGCTTGTGGTAGGCATTGCCCACGGCATACTTCGGCTTGTAGTTGTCCATCATCCACAGGGTCAAATCAAGAGCATGGGTGCCGATATCGATCAGCGGACCGCCGCCTTGCGCTTCTTCATCGAGAAATACGCCCCAGGTCGGAACCGCACGGCGGCGGATGGCCTTCGCTTTGGCATAATAAATCTCTCCAAGCTCGTTGTTCTCGCATACGGCATGCAGATACGCTGAATCAGCTCTGAACCGGTTCTGATATCCGATCGTCAGCTTCTTGCCGGTGCGCTTCGCAGCATCAATCATCGCCTGGGCTTCCGCAGTCGTCTTGGCCATTGGCTTCTCGCACATTACATGCTTGCCGGCCTCCATGGACGCAATCGAAATCTCCGCATGGGAAATGTTCGGCGTACATACGTGAATCACATCTATGTTTGCATCCTTAAGCAGCTCTCTATAATCGCTGTATACCGCAGCGTTGGCATCTCCGTAATCCGCTTTGGCCTGCTCGGCACGTTCAGGAACGATATCGCAGAAAGCTACCATCACCGCACCTTCCACTTTTTTGAGCGCAGGCATATGTTTGCCGTTCGCGATGCCGCCGCAGCCAATAATTCCAACTTTTAAAGTCATTCTCTCTTAACCTCCACTTGTTGATGTAATATCTCTATCTTACAAATCCGCGGAAGGGCTTTCTTCCTGCAATCTTGCCCTGTTATTCCTGAATATTGTCTTATGGTATTTCAGGGGCGATATCCCCGTCGCTTCCTTGAAAAAATGATGAAAAGTCTTCACGCTGCCAAACCCCGCCGCTTCCGCCACGGCAGACATGGGCAGATTCTGATTGAGCAGAATCCACTTGGCTTTATTCAGCCGGTATTCATTCAGAAAGGCGACAAAGGTCATGCCCGTATTCTTCTTGAACAGCTTGGTAAAATAATACGGGCTGAAGCCCATGTGCCCGGCTACCTCGTTTAGCGTAATCGGTTCCTGGTAATGCTGCTCGACATAGATGAAGATCCGCTCCAGCCGTTCCAGCGTTTCCCGCGACTGAATCTGAGTATCCTCCGAGAACTTGGGCCCTCTGTTGCTTCTATTCTTCGGCACTTCCCGCATAATAACCGTCAACAGCTCGAACAGTCTCGCCTTGATGAGATAAGCATAGCCTTCACGCCGCTGCGTATCCTCCTCGTATATGCTCTCCAGAAGGCCAATCACCTTCGTTGCTACCGCTTCCGGCCAGCTTGAACTGGATTGCTCCATCTCTGTGAACAGATCACGAAGCGAATATTCATTGCTGCCGGGCGCAGTAACCTCCTGGAACAGTCCGAGATCAAACTGGATCACAAACCGTTCACTTTCAGGCGAGGCGAGGAAATAGTGCACATCTCCGCCATTGATAAACTGTATTTCACCCTGTTCCATGCGGATCGGGGTATCATTTATTCCCAGATTTAGTCTTCCCTTGGTGACATAGATGATTTCGATTTCTTTATGCCAATGCGGATATGTGAGATCGTCACCTCCGCAGACTAAACTGCGGAAGGGGAAATGCTTATCCACATCCGGAAGTTCGAGATAAATATTCATTAGCGCGGCTCCTTGTCCGGGTAATTAGCTGTAATTAAAATTTCATTGAACCCCACTTTATCTTATCCCCCGGCAGAGGACACATCAAGAGGCGCAAAAAAGAGCCCCGCGGGGCTCTTTTTCACACCATATTTATATCGAAAACAAATCAGAGTTTAATCTTCAAAACAACCTTCCGCACCGCTTCCTTCTTCCCCGCTTCAATCCCTGTCATATGCCCGTCCTGCGGATAGCAGACGACAAGCGCTCCCGGACCTACGGTTACCGCCGACACCAGCTCGCCCGTAAAGAACACCGCATCTTTCTCGGCGCTGTATTCATCTCTAACCTTAAGCTGCTCAATAACGGAATAACCGATGCGCTCCGTACCTTCAAGAATATAATGCAGATCAAGATTGATCCGGTGGGCTTCCCAGAAGCAGTCTCCGGTGTCCTTGGTCTCGTATTCATTGATGAAATAGAACATTTCTTCATTCACATCATGGCGGCCTGCAGCCAGTCCTGCAAAGTCCGTATCCCGCAGAAACTGCAGTCCACGCTGAATTTTCTCTCCGTAAGCAGCCTCATTCTCCAGCAAATGCCCCAATGTATCCACTATCATGCCCGAAATCCTCCTATATTCTCTTATATATCCCCGTTTTGCGGAATAGAAAAAGAATAGTTGATCTCTCGCGGCAGGTCTATGTATTTGTTCACGTACCCCCGGCATAGATTCTTAATAAGCTCGCAAAACTTAAGTCTATGCTTTCGAAGTGGGTTTTGTTCGAAGTGGATTCAATGAGGTCTAAGCTCACAAAACTTAAGTCTATGCTTTCGTAGTGAGTTTTGTTCGAAGTGGATTCAATGAGGTCTAAGCTCGCAAAACTTTTAGGAGGCGGTATAATGCTCATTATCCTGATGTACATGTTCGCCGCACTGGGTGTAGGCTTGCTGCTGGCGGCAGCGGTGCTGCGGCATAAACTGTCCGATCCTTCGTCTGACTTGAACAAGCTGATCCATACACTGGCTGATTTTAACCTTAAATTCAGCAAGCGGTTCATCACTCCAGACAAATCTCATATCATTGCCCTGGATGAAGGAGGCAAGCAGCTCGCTATCGGCATGTATTCCCCTGACAACCATGAAACGGCCTCAGCTGCACTTTACACCTTTGATGTGATCCTAGGCTCTGAAATTGTTGAGAACGCCCTCACCCTGACCAAAGTCAGCAAAACCAGCCGGATTACCAGCAGCGGCGCAAAGGCCGGCACAGGTAAAATGCTGAATGCTGCCGCAGTCTACGGAACCGCTAACAGACAGGAAGACGGAAAACCCGAGGAAATTATTGAGCTTACGCTTAAAATCTACCTCAGCAGCAAGGATACGCCCGTACTGTCGATTCCCTTTCTTCCAAGGCAGGTACCAGCCAAAAAATCGGACCTGGAATACTCCCAGGCCCTTATGGAAGTACAGCATGTGCATGAGATGATCCGGGATATTGTCTCAGCATAGTTACTGTGCGGTCATCACCGCAGTTGCGTTCTATGCCGGCGGGGTAAAGCTAAAGTTCAACTTATATAGCTACCAGTTTGCGCGCTTATTGATATTCTTCATATCCGTATTCGTCCACTTGCCATAAATGAAAAAAGCCAGATTTGAAATGTCGGGGAAGTTGGAGCGGATTCCCTGTTGTACGTTTTTATACTGGGCATCGGTCCAATCGGTATCTAACGCGGCAATGATTTCGGCATTGCCGATTTTTTGCCGGGTCTGGCTTAGTATACCTTCGCTGTCATAAACCCAGCTTTGCGGAAATTCCCAATCGTCGAAATAGGCCATCGGAGAAACGAAATCCATGTATGGCATAAATTTGGCGGCATCCTGTCCGACTTCCACAAACTCCGGCGGCAGAATATAAGCCCCGAAAAAGAGTCCTGGCGTAATCCCGTCCAAATCGTTTTTCACATCACGCACATACTCCCCAAGCTTGGTCGTTCTCCACTCATTCCACTCCTCCCGTTTCGCATTATCCGAAGCAAAGTTAATGGTAATCGGATCATAGCCGTATTGATTTTTATACTGTGTTCTCGTGTAATCACCCATATCCATGTTGTAATTGTCAAAGCGGAGCCAGTCCAGGACAATGCCATCAACATCATAATTTGCCGCAACTTCTTTGATGATGGAGCGCTCATAGGCTTGCCCACCAGGATGGAGCGGATTCACAAAATATTCAGTGCCATTGGAGCCTGTAAAAGGTTTCACCTTGCCGTCCACAAGCGCGCGCATCTGCCACTCGCTGTTCTTGTCAAAGGCCGCACGGTCGTGGAACTGCGGAATCCATGCCCTCACCTGAATATTCTTTTTATGTGCCTCAGCAATAACATCCTTGACTGCGTCAAAATTGGAGTATCCCGAAGCGACCGGTGCAATCTTGCTCTTATAAAATGCATAGCCGGACGGAACCTCCTCATCCTCATCCTGCTTCACACTCAAATTGATGACGGAAATATTGTTTTTTGCCGCATTGTTCACGAAGCTGACTACATCATTATGGTTTTTGAAATTGGCGCCTGTCCGCACGATGATCTCGGATACGAAGGGTCCTGTTTGGGCAGATGTTGTCTGGGCCGGAACACTCAGCATAAAGCTCAGCAGCAGCGCGGGCAGGGCCATCAGCAAAGTCCGTTTTCTTTTACCTTTAGTCATTGTTTTCTCCGCCTTTCTATAATTAGATGGAGTGCAGATTAGATGTTACGAATTCCTTATTCCTCCTCCTTCCCAGACAGACTGAAAGCTCGGAAAGCTTCTGCCTTATCCCTGTGTCCCGTCGTTGCCGGTGAGCTCTGTATGATGAAAGTAAGGGATAGTGATTTGAACAGTTGTTCCGATTCCAAGCCGGCTGTAGAGAAAGACACCGTATGAATCGCCAAATTGCAGCTTGATTCTCTGGTCGACGTTGCGGATGCCATACCCCATCTTGATCCCGCTTGGAGAGAAAATCTGCCGGATGGTTTCCTTAGTCATACCGATGCCGTCGTCAATCACCTTGAATACAATTCCCTGCTGACCAGCCTCCGCCGTAATGCGGATATGAATGGTCTCCCCGTAAAAAGCATGCTCAAGAATATTCTCCACAAAGGGCTGCAAAATCAGCCTTACAGTATCAAAACCCAGCACCTTCTGGTCAATATCGAAATTAAAGTTGAGATGATCCTCATATTTGATTTTCTGGATGTCAATATAGGTCTGTACATGCTGCAGCTCCTTCTCGACCGGGATCATCGTCCTGCCCTCATTCAGTGTCAGCCTGTAGAATTTCGCAAGGCCGCTGACCATCGAACGGATTTTACTGATCTCACCGAACTGTGCCAGACGGTTTATGGAAGAAAACGAGTTATACAAAAAGTGGGGATTGATCTGTGCCTGAAGAATTTCCAGCTCTGCTTCCTTCTTGTGCAGGTTGGAGAGGTATACTTCCTGAATCAGGCGGTTCATATTCTCCCCCATATTATTTAGTGCCAGGGAGATCTGATTAAATTCGTCATTTCCCCGGTAACTAAGCCTTTTATGCAAATCCCCTTCTTGAAAGGAACGGAGAACAGACACAATTTTGACGACACGCCGGGAAAAATAGCCGGACAGCAGCATACCTGCTGCGGAAAAGAAACCGATCATGATCAGGCAGACGAGAATGGTTACGCTTTTGACCTTCTGGATATCCTGCTCCAAAACTTCATTGGGGATATTGACCGCAAGCGTCCAGTTCAGCTCCTCGACCGGCGCCTTGATTTGCAGATAATCCTTGCTCTCCAGCAGTGGAATTTGCTCGGGTTTCATATTTTTATCCCCTGAAGAAAGGTGGATAATGTCATGATTTTCATTTTCTATATACACTGTACTGCCCTTGCGGAACTTATCATCTTTCACACTTTCAAGAAGATCGGCAAGCTTGACGGTAATCCGGACAAAACCAAATGGACTCGGTGCAGTGGGCTCATACGTGTCCATTAATCTGCGGAGCAAGGAAATATTCCCGTAGGACTCATCATCTTCGATCTGGCGCCACTGCATCGTTACCCCGTATTGCTCCCGGGGAAAACCGCTGAACCAGGGCTTGCCCAGAATCCGCTTTTGGTGAAACAGCTGGTAGAACCTCCCCTTCCGCAGCGGGTCCATCCCTTCGTAAGAATAGTAAACCTCGGGTATAGTCTCATTCTGAATATACAAGGACAGTGCAATGTTGCGGTTAGAGGAATGCACCGTATTTTGCAGCATCGGGATCAAATAGCTCTGCAGCGTCTCAAAGCTGTACCAGCCGTCATCGTAGCGCCTTAAGGAATCCGCCAGTGTGCGGTCATAATACAGTGAGTCCGTCAGCCGCTTGGTATCCTCCACCTTATAACGGATATTATCCTGAATCTGCTGAAGCGTGCCCCGGATATTGGCCTTTGTCTGTGTTCGGATGGATTCAACCGCCGTGTTATAAGCAAAGGCACCGACAAAAGCAACCGGGACAATCAGCAGTACAATATAAGAAATCATCAGCTTGTAGCCGAATGACAGAAACCGT
This sequence comes from Paenibacillus sp. FSL M7-1046, assembly GCF_038007405.1. Classification (NCBI taxonomy): domain Bacteria; kingdom Bacillati; phylum Bacillota; class Bacilli; order Caryophanales; family Paenibacillaceae; genus Paenibacillus; species Paenibacillus sp. FSL M7-1046. The sequence goes on from NZ_JBBOXB010000001.1 coordinate 914,268, forward strand.
TTCTTTTGCTTCATAGGCCGCTGTTCTCCTTTGTTCAGCACTGCTTACGGTAATCCCCCGGTGTCATCCCATATTTGTCTTTAAACTGCCTGCTGAAATAAGTCAGGTTTTTATAGCCAACCCTTCCGGCCACCTCGAAAATTTTATATTGGGGATTCTGCAGTAAAGTGCAGGCTTTCTCCAGCCGCTTCTCCACCACGTAATCGCTGAAATTAATGCCCGTTCCCTGCTTGAACAGCACCCCGAGATGATTCGGGGAAAAGCTAAACAGATTGCTCACATCCCGGAGTGCGATATTCTGGTCCAGATGCTTCTCCACATAGGCGCAGACCGATTCAAGCAGCTTATTATTTTTCTTTTGCTTCTTTACATGCAGTGTTTCAGAGATTTCAAATACCCTCCGTCGCAGCCAGGACTGGATATCATCCATGGTTTCGAATTTGAACAAAATGTCCAGGTTCTCCATTCGCATGCCCAGCATCTGGAACAGATTCTCGTTCAGTCCTGCCAGATAGGCATCCAGCCGGGAGATAATCTGAATGGCAAAGTTGTAGACGGTAGATTTGGACTTCATCCGGCGGACCAAGGCGAATACATTCTCAAGTTCATCGTGCAGCTGGACAAGCCTGTAATTCGACATTGCGGCAAACAGGGCATCCAGCGTCATTTCGAGACTCTGCACGTCCTCCACGCTGCCTGACTCCAGCTCGGAAAATTGGATCAGACGGCTTTTGCCCGCAAGCATTTTATAATCAAGCGCCTGCTTCGCCTGCTGATAAGAGGTGTGAATTGAAGCGGTGGAAGCTGCTGTGCTGCTCAGGCCTATTGTGATGGTGACCGGAAACCGGAGCCCAATAAGTTCAATTAAACCGCTGAGCAGCGCTTCACATTCCGCCAATTCCTCCATCTGCAGTACAAGCGCACATTCACGGCTGGAAAGCCTGCACAGCGACCAGATCCGGCACTCTGTGCAATAATCCAGTACCGTTTGATACAGCTGATTGACGATCTGCCTCGCCTCCAGCTCGCTGTATGCATTCAGCTTCCAGGCCACATCATCAATCTCAATCACGGCGACCCGCTGCGGAGCAGATGGGCTAATTCCGCATTGCACAAGGACTAGATCATCCATGGTTTCTGCTCCGTCTTGCTGACCATCCAGCAGGCCAAGCAGCCTGTTGTTCTTAAGTACAGGCAAGGTCTTATAGTAATCCGATTCCAGTCTCGACTGCTGGGCCTCATGATCCAGCTGGGCCTTCACCTTCTGCAGCACCTCGATCATTTCTTCATCCTCTACGGGCTTCAGGACATAACTCTGCACATTCAGCTCCATCGCCTGCTTGGCATAGTGGAAGTCTTCGTAACCGCTTACAAATATGATTTTCAGCTGTGGGAGCAGCTGCAATGCTTCACGGGACAGCTCCAGACCGGACATAATCGGCATCCGGATATCGGTGATCAGAATATCAACATGATGATTTCGGATATAATCCAGCGCAGCGAAACCGCTGCTCACCACCGCTGCCACATTCATCTGCAGATCCTTCCAGGGTATAAAGTGCTGCATCCCTCTTAAATCCAGCACTTCATCATCTGACAGCAATACGTTATACATGTTTGACCTCCAATCCGGCCGTGTGATCAAAGCCAACAATTTCTATTGATCACATCATATAACATTTCATTTTTACCGTGTTGCAAAACCTTCATCCTCATTGCAGAAGTCTACAAATCGTTGTTCTTATCAGTGTTTTTGCCGGAACGGTTCCTATACTATGAATTTCAGCAGAGAAATTTGCAAAGGAAGTGTTCAGATGAAAAAAAGCATCGTCACGTCTTCACCACCGGGAGTCCCTCCGGGCGTACGACCGGAAGCCAGCCGCAAATCCTTCTGGTTCAGATTCTCCAGGCAGCTGGATCTTCAACTGATGGTCATCCCGGCAATGATTCTTATCGTGATCTTTTCTTATCTGCCGATGTACGGGGTGCTGATGGCTTTTCAGGATTACGATATTTTTCAAGGATTTCTGCACAGCCCATGGGTAGGCTTCAAGTATTTCCAGATGTTCTTCGAGGCACCCGAATTCTGGACCGTCATGCGCAATACGATTGTGATTAGTGCCCTGAGACTCCTCATCGGATTTCCGGCACCTATACTGCTGGCGCTTATCCTGAACGAAGTGATTCACTCGCGCTTCAAACGGATGATCCAGACCATCAGCTACCTGCCCCACTTCCTGTCCTGGGTCATCGTGTCCGGATTTGTGACCTCCATGCTGGCAACCGATAACGGAAGCGTGAACATGCTGCTGCAAAAGCTGCATTTAATCAGCGAGCCTGTCAATTTCCTGTCCATTCCCGGCTACTTCTGGGCCATCCTGATCGGAACAGGAATCTGGAAGGAGATCGGTTTCTCCGGCATCGTATATCTGGCCGCCATTGCCGGCATCAATCCCGAAATTTACGAAGCAGCCTCCATCGACGGAGCAAACCGCTTGAAGAAAATTTGGTACATTACCCTGCCCGGTATTTCCGGGGTAGTTACGATCTTCATGATTCTCGCAGTTGGCGACATCTTGAGCGCAGGCTTTGAGGACATCCTGCTCCTGGCCAAAAACCCTGTACTTCAGGACGTGTCCGATGTCATTGATACTTACGTCTACCGCGTTGGTATCCGCAACTCGCTTTTCTCCTACGCCGCCGCAGTCGGTTTATTCAAGTCGATAATCAGCGTCTTTTTGCTCACAGTTGCCAATCGGATAGCCCGTAAACTGGGACACAGTCTGTGGTAGTCTTCGGCATCGCAACTACACATTGAAATGCAGGTGATCACGGCATGAAAAACAGTCTTTCTGACAATTTGTTTCTCAGTCTCATTTACTCCATGCTCATTCTCATGGCTTTTGTAATGTTGTATCCGTTCTGGAATTCGATCGTTATCTCATTCAACGTGGGTTTGGACACGACGCGTGGGGGGATCACCTTTTGGCCCAGACAATTCACTCTGGAGAATTACATTGTAGTGTTTCAGGATAAGCGGCTAATGACAGGCTTCCTTATTTCCGTGCTGAGAACGGGGATTGGCACAATTCTATCCATTGCCTGTACATCAATCTTTGCCTATGGCATGTCCAAGAAACAGCTCATGGGACGGAAAGGGTATATGATCCTGTGCATCATCACGATGTACTTCAGCGGAGGATTGATCCCCTCCTTTCTGATTAACCGTGAGCTGGGCCTGATGAATAATTTCTGGGTCATGATTGTTCCGAATATAATCAGCGTCTGGAACATGATCATTTTCCGCACGTTTTTTCTCGAACTGCCGGAAGGCTTGGAGGAATCGGCGAAAATCGACGGCTGCGGCCACTTCGGCATCTTTTTCAAAATTGTCATCCCGATTTCAGGTCCGGTGATCGCCACACTCTCTCTATTTGCTGCAGTATGGCACTGGAATGACTGGTTTACGGCCAGCATTTACATCACTTCCGGGCATCTGCTCCCGATTCAAACGCTGCTTCAGCAAATTCTAAGCTCCAACATTATGTCTGAACAGATGATGCAGACCAATGCAGCCGCTCAAGGCCACATGGCCCGGCTCCAAAGCGTCACAACCAAATCGCTCACCATGTCCACCATGCTGGTAGCAACGGTACCGATTTTGCTCGTTTATCCATTTTTGCAGAAATATTTTACCAAGGGCGTCATGATCGGTTCCATTAAAGAATGAACTTGGATAAGATCGGTGTAGCCATCATAGCTCACGGCTTTTTCATAAAAAACAATCCCATGGGGGTATGAAGATGTCCATTTCAAAAAAATCATTCCTGCTGCCGGTATGTATGCTGGGTATGAGTATCATGCTTGCCGCATGCGGTGGAAACAGCGGTGAAGACGGGGCAAAGCCAAGCAACAACACTGCCGGGACTGATTCATCCCAACCTTTTGTTTTCGGAGAAACACCGCTCACCTTTTCCTTTTTCGGCAATTATGACTGGTATACGATGAATCCTTGGGGCCAGGATCCGGCGACTAAATGGATTCAGGAGAACAAGAAAGTAACGGTCCAGTCGATCCAGTCCGGCGGTGCGGCTCTGCAGAAATTCAATACAATGATCGCCTCCGGCGAGTTCCCGGATGTCATCTGGGGAGACCGCGGAGCCGAAGTAGAAAAGCTGAGAAAAGCAGGAAAGCTCGTTGCACTGGACCCCTATCTTGATAAATATCCTAATCTGAAAAAATGGGCAGGAGAAAAAACAATCAACATGCTCCGCTCCGAAGACGGCAAACTGTACCAATTCCCAAATTGGTACACGAAAAATCCGATGGGCAACGGTGGCTACGCTGTAAATAATAAGATCTACAAGGAACTCGGATCGCCGAAGCTGGAAACCTTTGACGACCTGTATGCCTATCTGAAGCTGGTGAAAGAGAAATATCCTGACATTATTCCATTCGAGGTCGGGATGCTAGGTCAAGGGATAGACTTTCTCTACGCCGGGATGGCGGAAGACCGGAATGTCGGGCAGGTCTCTCTGCGTGTCGTCCCCCAGGGGAATGGGCTGAAATCCCTCTTCAGTGATCCGGTCTACCGCGAAACCATGGTGTTCGCCAATAAATTGTTCCGGGAAAAGCTGATTACCCAGGATGCCATCACGCAGACCCGCGACCAGGTCAAGGAAAAGGTGAATAATGGCCGCATAGCAATCTACGGGGATTTCGATACCACCGTTATCGGCACGGAAGCGAACAGCATGCTGCGCGCCAAAGATCCTGAAGGCGGATACACGATGATCTGGCCTTTGCATAAAGCCGGCGTAGATCCGAAGAAGGTATGGGTCAACGAATTTGATTCTCTTGGCTGGAATGTCAGTGTCATCACAACACAGGCTGAGAATCCAGAAGGCATATTTGCCTATCTGGACTGGCTGACGGGTGAGGAAGGGGAGCGTATTATTTTCTGGGGGCCTGAAGGCATGTACTGGCAGGGCATCAATGAGAAAGGCGCACCCATCTACACAGAAAAATATAAAAATGAAGCCGAGGAGCGTTCCAAGCTCATGGCCATCTGGGATACGTTTCAATGGGCAGGAAATACGGCATTTATTGATGGAGCCAAGGCTGAAAATGAAATGAGTCTGCCTGAGGATAAGCGCGACTGGGCTACGGTCTCCCAAACCACAATCGCCTGGAAGACCTCATTTGATGCCACGGAATTCGGCAATATACAGCCCCTTCCAGATTCAGAAGAGGGCATGATCATGCAGCGTGTAGCCGATATCGCCGATAAGGTGCGGGCTAAAGCCTTGTTCGCCAAGGATGAACAGGAGGTGATCGCCCTGCTAGACAAAGCCGAGCAGGATGCCCAAAAGGCCGGTTATGATAAGCTCCTGAAGTTTGAAACCGGGAAGTGGCAGGACAATATCAAAAAGATAAAAGGGAATTAAACCGTCCCGCTATAAAAAGAACAAGGGTGTTCCCTGCCATGTAAATGGCCGCGGGACGCCCTTTGCTTTGTCAGGATGAGAATGGAAACACATCAATGAATACGGCTGTAGTCAGAAACAATTGGTCCAAGGAATGGACCGAGGCCGCGCGTTTAAGCTTCAGTGAGTTTAAGGAGATCAACCCTGCCTGCATTCAGCTTCTCAATAATCGCCAGCAGAAAGGTCTCTGCCAGACTGTTCTTTTTAATCTCCCGGGCCGCTTCTTCAAATGTGAACCACATCGCTTGATCCACTTCGGCACTCATCCGGCTCAAGTCTTCCGAAGCAGCCATGCTTATAAAGTTCAGCATCAGCGTATTGGACGGCTCAAAATAAAGGCTGCGCATATATTCATAAGCCACGATATCCAGCCCTACCTCTTCCTTTACCTCGCGGATAAGGGTGGCTTCCGCATTCTCCCCTTTGTTGACGTAACCTGCGAGCAGGATGTAATCCGGCCGGTTATACTGCTTGATTAGCAGAATCTTGTCCATCTCTTTGTTCAACACTGCGGTACTGATAGCCGTGCTAAAAACAGGAAACCGGAACATTCCGCATGCCCCGCAAAAAGGGATCAGCCCCTCCCCGCCGCATTCTTTCAAGATCAGCTCAGTTCCGCATTCTATACAATACTTCAAGAAACATCTCTTCCTCTCCAAGTACACTGAATTCTATTCTATTATACAGGTCCAGGGATATGTAATCGCTAGGTAAAATTTTAGGAATTCGCGTTCTGAGGGGATTTTTGGACAGGTTTTTTTTATCTGGTGTGGAATAAGAAGAGTAGCCTGATTCGTCGGGCTCTATTAAAAAAACAACTTGGAGGGACTGCAAATAATGAATCCGCTAATTAACTTTGCGCATCGCGGCGCATCCGCTGTGTGTCCGGAGAATACGATGTCAGCATTCCGCAAGGGCCTTACCCTTGGAGCGACCGGGATTGAAACCGATGTACAGATGACAAAGGATGGCGCACTGATTCTGATTCATGACGAAACGCTGGGCCGCACGACAAACGGCAGCGGGAATGTGAAAGACCACACGCTTAAGGAACTGCTTGACCTGGACGCGGGCTCCTGGTTCGGGGAAGAATTCAAGGGAGAGCTGCTTCCCACCCTCGAAGATCTTCTGGATCTGCTCAAGGATAGCGATACGGTGCTAAATATTGAACTTAAGAACGGGGTCTTTATGTACCCGGGGATGGAGGAAAAGGTTATTGCCGCCGTGCGGGAATTCAACATGAGTGAACGCGTCATATTGTCGAGCTTCAACCATTACTCCCTGGCTCACTGCAAATCGCTGGCACCGGAGATTCGCACCGGGATTTTATATGGAGAAGGCTTGTACCGCCCGTGGGATTACGCAGCTTCTCTGCAGGCGGATGCGCTGCATGCCTATCATTTCGCTGTGTTGCCGGAGTTTGTCTCCGAGGCGGCAGAGCATGGCATCGCCTATCATCCTTGGACCGTAAATGATCCGGAGCGCATGAAAGAATTAATCGCTGCCGGAGTGTCAGGAATCATTACCGATTATCCGGACGTGCTGGACAGACTGCTTACTGCTAAGGGAGAGTGATGGTGTGAAGAAAGTCTGGCTGCTGGGTTTCGGTTTTTTCAGCATCAGCATTACATGGAGTTTGTATAATGCGTTTGTACCTTTTTTCCTGGAGAAATATGTACACAGTGTAGCCTTGATCAGCTTCATGATGACCATTGATAACTATTTCGCCCTGTTTCTGCAGCCATGGATTGGCAACCGCAGTGACCGTACGGTGAGCCGTTATGGGCGCAGAATGCCTTATCTGCTGATCGGAATGCCGCTGGCTGCCGTACTGACGATGCTGATTCCGTTCCACACCGGGCTGTTCACGCTGCTGCTCTTTATGATGCTGATGAACCTGGCCATGAGCCTGTACCGTTCGCCGACCGTCGCGCTGATGCCGGATATTACGCCGGATAAGCAGCGCACCAAAGCGAACGGCCTGATTAACTTCATGGGAGGGATTGGGTCGATCCTGGCGTTTGGCGTCGGCTCATTCCTCTACAAGGCCAGCCCAGCATTGCCGTTCATTGTTGCCGGTCTCATCACGCTGCTCTGCCTGTTCATCGTGTCGCAGTTCATCAAGGAGGAACGGGATGGGGTGAACAAAGAAGCCGGACTAGGTAGCGAAGAAGTCACAGGTCTATCCGGAGATTCGCAACGCAGCGGTAACATTCCACGGATCAAACCTACACGCATCTCCTTAAAAAAACAGCTCGACCGGACCACTGTCTGGCTCTTAGCAGCCATCTTCTTCTGGTTCGTAGCTTATCAAGGAGTAGAGACGCTGTTCACATTGTACGGCAAACATCACCTTGGCCTCAGTGAACAGGCAGCCTCCTTCTCGCTGACGTTCTTTTCGCTGGCCTTCGTAGTGTTTGCGATTCCGAGCGGCTGGCTGGGCGGGCGGTTCGGGAAGAAAAAGATGATTGTCACCGGAGTCTGCGGACTGACGGCAGTTTTTGCCCTCGTGGGATTTGCGGAGAATTTGCTTGTGCTGCGGATTCTGCTGCTCGTTGGCGGGATGTTCTGGGCCTGCATTAATATCAATTCATACCCTTATGTAGTAGCGACAGGCACGGAGGAAAGCATCGGTACACGCACCGGAATGTATTATCTGGTCTCCTCGCTGGCCGCCATCACCTCCCCACCGCTGCTTGGGCTGATGATTGACCTTACCGACTACTCCATTCTGTTCTATGCGGCAGCGGTGAGCATGGCAATAGCCCTACTCTGCCTGTTCCTGATGAAAGGACGCAGCAAATTAAATTAATTGGCTTTGGAGCTGCCTGCCCAATTGACAGATTTAAGCGTGTTGCCCTGCTTGTGTATGGTATATCGGCCCTTTCCGAGCTGCTTGGCGCTGTACATTGCCGAATCGGCTTCCTTCAGCAGCGTCATCGGGTCGATCCTGCCATGGCTCAACGTAATGCCGATGCTGACTGAAACAAACAGTTCATGCCGTTCCAGACTGTAAATGCGGGTCGTTTGCTCCAGAATCTGCATAGCAAGCTGCTCCGCTTCCTTACGGCCGCAGCGCTTGGCGACAATTACGAATTCATCCCCGCCGTTCCGGAAGATATGCCGTTTGCCTTTGGAGGAGAACTGTTTCAGACTGCCGCCAACGGCCTGGAGCAGCAAATCGCCCACATGATGGCCAAGTCTGTCATTGATTGACTTGAATCGGTCCAGGTCAAGGAACAGCACCGCAAGCTGCTCATTCGGTTTGCAGTGGTCCCAGAAGTGATCCATCCCGTTTTTGTTCAAGAGGCCTGTCAAGGTGTCCCTGTAGGCAAGTTCCTTCAATTGCTCTCTTTCGGTCAGGATCTGGCGAAGCTTGGAGAACAGATACGTCAGGGCCAAGAGAGTCAGTGCATACAGTGCCAAGGAGATAAACAGGCTGCCCTCAGCCTGTTTCAACCCGGACTGTGACTGCTTGCCCAGCCAGTGCATTCCGTATAATCCGCCGCTGGCGATCAGTATTATCAGGCTCGTGCGCACAGCACGGGCTCTTTGATTTTTATAGGTGAAATTCCGGGTCAGCCGGAGAAGGCTGTACACAGTCAACGCTGCGATGAGAACCGAAAATAGAGCCAATATATAATTACGGGCTTCTTCCATCATGATGCGCACTCCCTTTTACATGAAAATAAATCTGATTAACAGTAATAAGCGATAAGCTTATTATCGGCAGGCGCAGGCTGATCCTGCATGGAATGTTTTGGAAGATGCCGCATGGATAAGGTCTAGCTCTCCATATGCTTCACACAATTATACAACTCGCAGGTCCAGCCGTTGTCCCCTTTAACAATGCGGGTGATAGAGGTATTCTTCAACAGCACGCTGACATCCAGTCCGGGAACCAGTCCGGTCAGGCTGCTCCGCAGAATCGCGCCGTGGCTGACAATCAGGATATTGTGGCCGGGATGCTTCAATGCAATCTCTTCAATCGCCTTGCTCCCCCGTTGCTTGCCTGATTCATTACTCTCCAGCCCGAGGTCCAGCGACTTCCATTCTGTCCCCCAGCGTTCCACCCGCTCTTGCTCCGTGGTGCCCTCAAGCAGTCCCCCGTTCATCTCCCTAATTCCCGGAATCACTCCCGCTACCTGCAGGCCCAGCTTCGCTGCGATCACCTCTGCCGTCTGTCTTGCTCTCAGCAGGTCGCTTGAGTAGATATAGTCCCAGTGTTCTCCGCTGAGACGCTCTGCTATAGCCTCCGCCTGCTGAAGTCCTTCCTCGTCCAAAGGGTTATCCGTATGCCCCTGTATCCGTCCTTCTTTATTCCAAGCTGTGCTGCCATGCCGAATCAAGCCGATTCTTGTCATTGTTGCTACCCGCCTTTATTAATAATAAGTAAGCTTACTAGATTATAAACGAACAGTCTGGAAGATGCATACGCCACCGGATATAAGAATCATCAGTTGATCACCATTCTGCCTGCACTGAAGCCTAAGTAATTGACGGTTAGACTGCCCTTATATGATAATAAGACCCGGTGCTTCATTCTGGAGCATGTTCCAAATTCATCCTGCATAGCAGATCATGCTGCCGCCACTTAAAAGGAGATACTGTTCATCATGAAAAAAATCATCGCCCTCATCCTTACCCTGCTTCTCCCGCTTTACGTTCTTCCTCCAGCATCATCAAGCGCCTCCGCGGCGCCTGCGTCCAAGCTCGCAGTTTATGTGGACAAGGAGAATCATGCTTTCATTCCGCTGCGTTTCCTGAATGATTTTGCCGGCATCCGGTCGATCCTCACTCCTGGCGGAACGATAGAAATTACAAAGGGCGAGGCTTCCCTCCACCTGATTCCGGGCTCGGCGAAGGCTTCCGTGAACGACAAGGCCGTAACCTTGAGTGAGCCGGTCTTCAGCGGCAGCGGCACGACGTATGTTCCGCTGTCTCTGGTCAGCCAAACACTGGGCCTTCAGCTGAAGTGGAATCCGCAGGCCTCGTCGCTCACGCTGACAGCGGACGAAACTTCCGCCACCTTGCCCGTACTCAGCGGAGCACTCCTTAAAGCGGAATCCCCGGCGGTAGTCAGCGGCAAACGCACCTTTAAGGTCGGCAGCCGCTCCTTTACAGTCCAGACAGTCACCGCTTCCCTGCTCCATCCCTCGGTGAAGCTGGATGTAGTGCTTGCCGGCAACACGGTCGGCAAGACGGAGTCACTTGGCAGCATTGCCAAACGCAGCGGTGCTCTCGTTGCGATCAACGGGACCTACTTTGATGCCTACACTAAAGGGGCATACAAAGTCCCTTATGGTTATATCATCAGCGGCGGAAAGATGCTCAAGAACGGCGCTGGAGAACGGCGGGCCGTATTCGCTTATGACCGCAATCTATTGGCAGAGCTGATTCCTGGTACTGAATTCGCATCGCGCTTCCAGAGCGGGACCATCGAAGGTGCGCTTCAGGCAGGCCCCCGGCTGCTGGTTAACGGGAAGGTAGCGGTGGATGTGACCGCCGAAGGCTTCAGGGATCCCAAAATCCGCACCGGCGGCGGAGCCCGCAGTGCGCTGGGCTTGACGCGCGACCACAAGCTGATTCTTCTGACCACCAGCGGGGCTACCATTTCGCAGCTGGCGCAGATTATGAAGCAGGCCGGTGCCTATCAGGCCATGAATCTGGATGGCGGCGCCTCCAGCGGATTGTATTACAACGGTAAATATTTGACAACGCCGGGACGTCTGATCAGCAATGCGCTGGTCATCAAAACCCGTTAACCCATCCTTCCGCAACATTCAAGCAGCCTCCCGCAGCCGGATCTTTTTCCGGCAGCCCGGGAGGTTGTTTGCGTCTGAATCCTGTTTTGCATAAATTTCCCTTAGCATGTTACTGTAATACTGGACAAAGGAGTGAATTCATGGAAACGATTCTGATTGTCGAGGACGACGCCAAGCTGGCAGACCTGCTAAGCAGTTATTTGTCAAAATATGATTTTTATACCGTTATCGTAGATGACTTCAATAGAGTGCTGGAAACCTTTGAGGAGAACACCCCAAGCCTGGTGCTGCTGGACGTCAATCTGCCCAGGTATGACGGATTCTATTGGTGCCGCCAGCTTCGCAAATCCTCACTCTGCCCCATCCTCTTTATTTCTGCCCGCGACAGCGGTATGGATCAGGTGATGGCGCTGGAGAACGGCGGCGACGATTACATTATCAAGCCATTCCAATACGAGGTCGTGCTGGCCAAAATCCGCAGCCATCTGCGTAGAGCTTACGGCTCTTACGCCCACAGCCAGGAAGAGCGCAAGCTTCAAGCCGGAGGACTGACGCTGTATACGGAGCGTTATGTGATCCAGCACAACGGGCTGTCCGCTGAGCTTACGCAGAAGGAAACCGTCCTGCTGGAAGCGCTCTTGCTGAAAGAAGGGCGCGTCGTCTCCCGTGAACGGCTGTTGGACCTGATGTGGGAGGATCAGCATTTCATCGATGATAATACACTTAATGTTTATATCACCCGTGTACGCAAGAAGCTCAAGGATCTTGGTCTTGACGATATCATAGAAACGATAAGAGGCGCCGGCTACCGGCTGAGCCTCTCCGGAGAAACGCCATGAGACTGTTTCTTAAGGATCACCGGCCGTTGCTGCTCTTCTATCTGCTCCAGATGATCCTCATCCCCGTGCTGTACTGGGTTACGGGCGAATACAGACCCTTCTCGATTGTTTTATACGGTATGGGCCTCAGCTTTGCAGTTCTCATCTTATATCTGGGCTACCGGTATGTTCAGCACTATAAGCTATACACCCGCCTGAGCGGACCCGGCGGAGCTCCGGGGGAACAGCTTATCCCGCTTGACGATGCGCCGCTGCCCGAAGCGGTGACGGAGATGCTGCAGCACAACCACCGCTACTATCTGGACCAGCTGCATTCCCATACCCGGCGGATGGATCAGCATATCGATTTCATCAACCGCTGGGTACACCAGATGAAGACGCCGCTTTCCGTCATCCAGCTTACCCTTCAGGATTTGGAGGAGGATGCTGCCAGCAGCATCCAAGAGGAGTTGGAGCGGCTCCGCAAGGGACTGGAGATGGTTATTTACACCTCCAGGCTGGAACGCTTTGAGGATGATTTCCATGTTCAGCCTCTATTGCTTCGCAAAGCCGTAAGCGAGACCGTCGCCGACAACCGCAGGCTGTTCATCCGGCGGGGAGTCCGTGTAGACATTACCGTTGACGATGGACTCTCTGTCTACAGCGACGCCAAATGGCTGAGATTCATGCTGGCCCAGGTTCTCGTCAACGCCGTAAATTATACTGCCGGGACAGACAAGACAGTAACCATTTCCGCGGAGCAGACGGGAACCGGGAGCGTCTTACAGATTAAAGATCAGGGCATTGGCATCTCTCCCGAAGACCTGAAACGGGTGTTCAATCCTTATTTCACCGGAGAACGCGGCCGCCAGTATCATGAATCCACCGGGATGGGCCTCTATCTGGTCCGTGAGATCTGCGCAAGGCTCGGGCATACGGTAGAGCTGCAATCCCAGCCCGGCGAGGGGACCACGGTTCGCATTACTTTCGGAGGAGCAGTTGATCCTCTTCGCGGCTGAACTACAGCATCCGCTCAGCCTCCTAAGGCTGGCTGGAGCTGCCACAAGCTTCACAACCGGGAGCATTCCGCCCGCCATGACCAAATGGCCGGTAGAGTGCTCTCTTCTTCATGTCTGCTAATCTCATAATGCAGTCAGAATAAGGAATCCGCTCCCAGGGGATAATACAGCAAATCATCCAGAATCCAGCAACGAGGAGGAGTATCGATGCCAACCCATCTGCAGCAAGGCCGCAAAAAAAGAACAGATCCCGCCCCGACTTCCGTGCCTGCACCGCAGCCTCTTCATCCCTCACTTGATATTACCTTGCAGGAGATTACTAAGCGGATCGGTCAAAGCTCCGACGTTGTTTTCCGCAGATTCACTAATGAATCTTTAAGCTCCCTCTCTCTTGCTTTTATATATATCGACGGACTCGTTAATGCGGATGCCGTCAACCAGACGGTGCTGCAGCCGCTGATGGAAATGGTTGCCCCCAAGAGCGGCGCCATTTCAGCTAAGGACGCCTTCAGCCTGATTAAAGATCAGATGCTGCCAGTCGGGGGTGTCAAGGAAGGTAAAACACTGGAAAGTCTGCTCCCCATGCTCTTCGACGGCTATACCCTCATTCTGTTTGAAGGACTTCAGGTGGCACTGGCTGCCGATACCTCCGGCTGGGAGAAAAGAAGCATCAACGAACCAACCTCCCAAGGTGTCATCCGCGGACCCAAAGAAGGCTTCACGGAGAGCCTGCGGACTGGCACCTCCATGCTGCGGCGCAGACTCAAAACCTCCGATCTTAGAATAGAAGAGTATAAGATCGGTCAGCGCACTCAGACCGGTGTGGCGCTTGTCTATCTGGAGGGTATCGCCAGCGAACAGGTGCTGGCGGAAATCCGCCGGCGCTTAAACGCGATTGAAACCGACAGCATTCTGGAGAGCAATTACATCGAGGAATTCATTCAGGATGGCGGACTGACTCCCTTTCCGACCATTCAGAACACGGAACGTCCGGATGCGCTTGCCGGAGGCATTCTGGAGGGCCAGGTCGGAATTATTATTGACGGGACTCCCTTTGCACTGCTTGCCCCATCCACTTTCTTCAATTTTTTTCAGTCAAGTGAAGATTATTATCAGCGTTTTGATATTTCTTCTTTCCTGCGGCTGATCCGGTATGGTGCTTTTTTTGTATCCATGCTGCTGCCGGCCTTGTATATCGCCGTGACTACCTTTCACCAGGAAATGCTTCCGACAACCCTGCTGATCAGCCTGGCCGCCCAGCGTGAAGGTGTACCGTTTCCGGCACTGGCGGAAGCTCTGCTGATGGAAGTGACTTTCGATGTGCTGCGCGAGGCCGGGGTCCGTATGCCGCGCACCATCGGGCCGGCGATTTCCATCGTTGGGGCACTCGTGCTGGGACAGGCCGCCGTTCAAGCCGGACTCGTCTCCGCAGCCATGGTTATCGTGGTATCGTTCACCGCCATCTCTAACTTTGTCATCCCGTCCCTGGCCATCGCCAATTCGATCCGCCTGATCCGGTTTGTCATGATGCTGATCGCCGCTACCCTTGGCCTGTTCGGCATCATGTCCTTTTTGATGGTGCTGCTGATTCATTTGGCCGGACTGCGTTCCTTTGGTGTGCCGTACCTGTCCCCGGTAGCTCCAATGACTCCGCGATATTTAAAGGATATCTTTATCCGCGTTCCGCTCTGGAGCATGACCATGCGGCCAAAGACCAATCTGGGCAAAGAAACACGCAGACAAGGCCCGGATCAAAAACCGCAGCCGCAAGAAGAGGCGCAGAACAATCAGCAAACCAGGCAGCCGCAGGAGGAGGATCCCGCTTGAACGGTAAAATCGGCACCACCCAGGCCGCCATGCTGATCGTCAACACTATCTTGCCGACAGCCACCGTCGTGCTTCCCGTCATCATTGGCAACTACGCGGAGCAGGACGCGCCGCTGGCAATTTTGTTATCGACTCTGGCCGGGCTTGTGTTCGCCACGATTGTCGGGACAGTCATCCGCTACAGCAATGGCGCACCGTTTCTGACCTGGATTGGCGAGAAAAGTTCTCCTGTTGCAGCTACGATTCTGGGCCTATTGATGCTGCAGTTCTACCTGGACACATCGGCTACCATTTTGCGCGAATTCGTCAATTTCATCAAAGACAATGTACTCATCGACACCCCGGTCACCGTAATGACCATCCTGATTCTGTTAATTACGATCTATATGGTCAGGCAGGGCCTTGAGTCCATCGCCAGAGTGAACACCCTCGTACTGCTGCTGTACTTTTTCTTCGTGCCGCTCTATCTGTTCGGGCTGTACCGGGACATGGATGTGCACCAGCTGCTGCCGGTCTTTGATCACTCTCTGGCCTCCTTGACACTGGCCGGCATAACACCGGCTACCTGGATGTCCGAAGTGGCGGTGCTGCTGTTTCTGGCTCCTTATTTGCAGAATCCGCAAAAAGCGCGCATCGCCGGCTGGGCAGGACTTCTCTTCGTTTCTGTGCTGATGATGTTTTCGCTCGTAACGACACTGATGGTGTTCGGGTCCGAATTCATCAAACTCAGCACATATCCGGGTTTTTCCACCGCCGGGGTCGTTCATTTCGGCAGATTTATCGAAAAGCTGGACATTCTGTTCATCTCTTATTGGGTCCTGTCCATCTATCTGAAATTCTCGATCTTTCTGTTTGCGACGGTCGAATGCTTCAAACAAACCTTTCGCGTAAACAGCAATCGGCCTTTTACCGGAGCCTTGGGTCTGATAATCGCTTTAGAGTGTCTCTTTACCTGGCAGAGCGCAGACCAATTGAATCTCTACAACAAGGAAGGGCGTTTCCCGGTCTTCTTCCTGTTCAATGTTCTCGTTCCGCTGGCTGCGGTCCTGCTACACCTGCTCCGGAAACCAAGATCCAAACCAAAGGGGTGGAAAACATGAAGCAGCAGCACACCGAATCCTATTCCGCAACTCCCGCGAGACCTCTAGCTTATGCCGCAAAAAAAACGCTCTGCATTGGTCTCTGCCTCCCCCTCCTGTCGACTTTGCTGACCGGATGCTGGGATGACCGGGAATTGAGTGAGCTGGGCATTACCTCCGGTTCAGCATATGACTGGAAGAATAACGAGTGGAAAGCCACATACCAGGTCATCAACCCTTCTTCCGGTGCCAGCAGCATGGGAGGCAGTGGAGGCGGGAGCACCAGCTCTCCACCGTTTGTCACCTTCTCGGTAAAAGGACAAACGATTATGGACGCGATTGAAAGAACCAATCTGACCAGTACGCGTGAGATGTTTTTTTCTCATTCGCGCATCGCCATCATAGGGGAGTCTCTGGCCAAACACGGCATCAGTCAACTGATCGACATGTTCCTGCGCAAGCAGGACGCCCGGGAAACTGTATATGTATTTCTATCCAAAGACGAAGCCGGAGATATTCTGAATCAGCTGATGCAGCTGACCAAAAATCAGGGAGCCGGTATCCAGCTCATGATTGAGCAGGAATCGAAGCTGCTCTCCTTTTATCCCGGCATCCGGCTGTTTGAACTGGCCATGGCCCTGTCCTCCGAATCCGGCAGTGCCGTGCTGCCGGAAATCCTACTTACCGGTGACCAGATCATGGATGAAACCAGTGAGACTGGACGGACCGACCTGCCTTCACGGCTGGCGCTCGGAAGGCTCGGAGTCTTAAAAGGTGAAAAACTGGTGGGATGGCTTACGCAGAAGCAAGCCTTCGGCTTGTCCTTTCTGACGAACAAAATTGATTCTGCCACCATCGCCTTCGCCTCCCGGCCCGAAATCAGCGACAAACCGGACGCCTCGTTCATCCTCCAGGATTCGACCACTTCCGTTCATCCCGTCTGGGATAAAGATCACTACATCATGGATGTGAACATCAAAGGAAGCGGCGTATTGCAGGAGCTTGGAAGCGTCATGGATTTGAATGAACGGACTTCAATAACGGGGATGGAGCAAGCCATTGAACAGCGCATCCTGGAACTCGTGGGCAACTCATGGAGTGCGGTCAAGACGCTGGGGGCGGACGTCACGGGCTTTGCCGTGAGGATTCACCGCAGTGACCGCAAGCGCTGGAAGCAGATTGAGAAGGACAAAAGCTGGGACCGCATGTTCCAGAATATTGAGATCAAACCGCATGTTTCGATCCAAATTGAACGGAGCGGACTCAGTAACAAATCCTTTAAATCCATCCAGCATAAGTAAAGGAGCTGCTCTATGAAAATAGCGATCACTCTTCTGCTTTATGCCATAGCTTTCGTCTGGGGCTGCACCTGGCTGCGCGGAGAAGGAAGCAAGCTGCACCGGCTATGGTTTGGCTGCATTCTGGTCTGGTGTGCCTATGAGAACATTTGCGGGATTACAGAAACGCCGCATTTCAATATGGCTACCTTATATATTACTTACTTTCAACCCGCCGGCAGATTCATTATCAAGTGGTTAGGAGGCTGATTTCGGAGTTATGCAAAAAAAGGAACAGGTGTCTGCCCTGCAAATTGCGTTTATGATTATGCTGTTCGAGATCGGCAGCACGCCGCTCTTCCTGTTGGGCGGTAAGGTCAAGCAGGATTCATGGCTGGCGATGTGCACAGGCTCGCTGGGCGGGTTCATCCTCCTTCTGCTCCTGCTGTGGATCCAGCACCGCTCGCCCAAGCTGGACCTCATCGGCATGCTTAAATTTCACTTCGGAGGTGTTGCCGGCTCTGTGATCGGCTTGATCTACTGCTTCTACTTCGCGTATCAGTCGATGCGCAATGTCCGCGATCTCGGCGAGCTGACGGCTTTGACTTTGCTGCCGCGATCTCCGCTGCCCCTCACGATGTTCATTTTTGTAATGATTGCACTCTATGCCATTTGGAAGGGTGCAGAGGTTGTCTTCCGGCTGCCCGAGGTGCTGCTCCCTCTGGTTCTCTTCTTTTATTTTCTGATTGTGCTGCTGCTTGGCATTATGGGCTCCATTGATTTCTACCGGCTAAGTCCAGTCAACGAGGGCGGATTCATGCCGATTGTAGAAGCTGCGCTGCCGGATCTTGTCTCCTTTCCCTTCGGTCAAATGATTGTATTCCTGATGTTGTGGTCCCTCTGGGAAAAACCCGGTGTGCCGGTAAAAAATACAGTGACCGCCTATATTGCCATCAGCATCTTTCTCATCTTCATGAACGCGCTGAATGTAGCTGTCCTCGGGCCAACGATTGCAGGGATCAGCCAGCTGCCTTTTTTGAAGACAGTCCGTACTTTATCAAACCTCAAATTTGTGGAACGGCTCGATATTCTGGTAACGACCCAGCTTTTTATCGGGCTGCTGATCAAGATGATGCTCTTCTACTTTTGCGCGGTTAAAGGCATCAGTGAACTGAGCGGCAAACCGGCTAAATGGTGGGTATTTCCCGTAGGAGCGGCAATCTATGGCACTTCCTTTCTGGCGAGGGACTATACTCAGCATATTGCCATCGGCCTGGGGCCAAGCCTTAAGATTGACCCGCTGTTCCAAATCGGTTTCCCGCTGCTGCTCTCAATATCCATTCTGCTGCGGGGATGGTTCAAACGAACATCCTCCTGACAAAAGCGAACATAACCTTAACCGCGCTGTAAGGTAACGTTAAGGTAAAACCATAGCATGCCGGAAGCTCATCCTGTACACTCGGAATCAGAAGATAAGCACCCAAGGGGCAACAGCGGGTGACACTCACGTTTCGGTTAGAAAGGAATGAATTCCATGAATGTGCTCGAAGTCACGGCAATGAATAAAGTATACCCGGGAAAGGTGCTTACGCAGGCTCTTACCGATATTCATCTCAGTATCGAACAAGGTGAATTTGTGGGAATTATGGGCCCTTCGGGCAGCGGCAAAACCACCCTGCTCAACATGGTCTCAACCATTGACCAGCCCTCCTCGGGTGAAGTGAAGATCGGCGGCAGCAATCCCTATCAGATGAACAAAAAAGAGCTGGCTCTGTTCCGCCGCAGAAAGCTTGGCTTTGTGTTCCAGGATTTCAACCTGCTGGAGACATTGACTGTGGGGGAGAATATCGTCCTGCCCCTGACTCTGGACAACCGCAAGCTGTCCGAGATGGACGCGCTGCTGCAGCGGGTGGCCGGGCGCCTGAACATCACGGACATCCTGAATAAGCGGACCTATGAAATTTCCGGCGGACAACGCCAGCGGACGGCGATTGCCCGGGCAATTATAACTTCGCCTGCCATTCTGCTCGCCGATGAGCCGACGGGAGCGCTCGATTCGAACTCCTCCCGGATCGTAATGGAGTCGCTGGAGGACATCAACCGCAAGGAAGGTACGACGCTGATGCTGGTTACGCATGATCCGCTGGCAGCAAGCTATTGCAACCGCATCGTCTTCATCAAGGACGGCAAGCTGGCTGCGGAAATCCACCGCGGCGACAACCGCCAGGCCTTCTTCCAGAAGATCATTGATACACTTTCATTCTGGGGAGGGAATAGTCATGAGCTTTCCTCAATTCGCGTTTAACAATGTGCGGCGCAACGCCCGGGCATATATGGCCTTTTTCCTCAGCAGCGCCTTTATGGTCATGATATTCTTTTCCTATTCGGTGTTCATCTATCATCCTGACGTGACCTCTATTGAGCTTGGGAAAAATTCGGCTACCGGGATGAAAATTGCTTCCTATATTGTCTTCATCTTCGCCTTCTTCTTTGTCCTGTACTCGATCAGCGCTTTCCTCAAGCTGCGGAATCTTGAATTCGGCATCCTGATGATCCTGGGCGCGCGTCCCGGGCAGATCAACAGACTGATTCTGCTGGAAAATATGATCATCGGCCTGCTGTCGATCCTGAGCGGCATGGCCGCCGGGATGCTGCTGTCCAAGCTGTTCCTGCTGCTCAGCACGAATATTATCGGGGTCACAGATATGCCGTTTTATTGGCCGGTAAAGGCACTTGTTATCACTTCCGTTTCCTTTCTGGCGCTATTCCTGACAAATTCAATCTTCACCCTGCTGTTCATCCGCAAGAACCAGGTGCTTGAGCTGCTCAAGGGAAGCGTGAAACCGAAGAAGGAGCCCAAGGTATCCTGGCTGCTCTCGCTTCTCGGAATTGCACTGCTGACAACAGGAGCTATTTCCATCGGGCAGGAGCTGTCTCCAAACACGCTGCTGATCGCTGCCGTCACAGGCATCGCCGGCACTTATTTCTTCTACTCCCAGTTGTCGGTGCTGGGCATCCGCCTGCTGAAGCTGAGCCGCAAACGGCTATGGCGCGGAACCAATCTGCTCTGGATCAACGAAATGAGCTACAAGGTTAAAGACAATGCGCGGATGCTGTTTCTGGTAACGGTTGTCACTTCATTGGCCTGCATGGCTGCAAGTCTTCTTCTATCCATCAGTTCTTCGAACAATACGACGTATTTGAACAGTCCGTTCGCTATCGACTATTCCGTTGACAATGGACACGATCCCGAACCCGGACTGACCACCATTCATGATGCCCTGGAAAACGCCGGATTGCAGTACACTGAGAACAAAGTGGAATTCATCCGGGGCAGTATCCGGGGCCTGAATGATGTGGACCAGTTTGACAACGTTCAATTGCTTCCGGTGTCCGTCTTCAATCAACTGGCGGGGCAAATGGATGTCACCGGAGTCCCTCCTTTGTCAGACGGAGAAGCTGTGCTGCTGCTTAACCCCCAGAATGCCATTTCCGAGTATAACGCCGGAGAGAAGTTTCTGCTCGCAGATCAAGTAAATGTGGAACTCGTCCTGAATCATCTCATCAATCCCCCGGTCATGCCTTTTGGCCAATACAACCAGCCCGTGATGATTGTCAGCGACAGTCTGTATGCAAAAGCTGCCGGTACGGCTAGAGCCAATGATCGTGAAATAAATTACTTTTATAAAATTCCGGCATGGGATGCACTGCTTCCCAAGACCGGGGAGCCGGAGACTGTCATCTCCAGCGAGCTGGTGCAATGGAGCAGGGACAGGAATCATGCGACTGACAACTGGCACACATTCATGAATGCACGGGCTGATAGCTATATGAATACCAAGCAGGGAACCTCAATGGTCAGCTTTATCGGCATCTTTATCGCCCTGATCTTCTCGCTCTCTTCAGCCAGCTTTCTCTATTTCAAGCTGCATACGGAGCTGAACGCAGATATGCGGATGTACCATGCACTCTCCAAGATTGGACTCAGCACCAGAGAGATGTCGGCTTCCGCCACCAGACAGATTGCACTGCTGTTCTATATCCCTATTCTTATTGCAGCCGTGCAGACTCTTGTAGTTGTCCGTCCCGTGCTGAAAGTGATGGATATCACGAATGTTACCGTTCCTGTGCTGATCACATCAGCAGCTTTCCTGGTTGTGCAAACCGTGTATTTCATCATTGTCAGATCCCGCTATATCCATAGTCTGAAGAAGATGATGGTGTAACCCGGAGGCGTTAGGCTACAATGAATGCTGTATCCTAGTGATTGAGAATAAAACGCCGCTGCTTGATTGCAACCAGAGAGCAAAATAACAGGCGTACCGGAGGTTCTGCCCGATGTCCAAAGCCGATCATATGCTGTCCATCCTGTGGATGCTGCAGCAGCGGAGAAGAACCGCTGCCGAACTCGCGGAGGAGCTGGAGCTCAGCATCCGCTCCGTCTACCGTTATATTGACGCGCTCTGTGCCAGCGGTGTTCCCGTAATTGCCGACGCCGGGCCGGGAGGCGGGTACAGCCTGCCTGAGCATTTCAGTGCAGCGCCCCTGTTCTTCGACACCGGGGAACAGAGGGCGCTCGTACAGGCCTCCGCTTTTGCCCGGGGCAGCGGATACCCTTATGTCGCAGCCCTGGACGGAGCGATTGCCAAGCTCAAACGCTACAGCAATGCGGCGCAGCTGTCGCAAATGGAGCGCCACGAAGCCGGCATGGAGATGCTCCATGCACCTGGCGCTGCGCTGCAGCCGCTGCTGGAGGAGTTGGAGGCTTGCATCGCAGGCAGCCTTACCCTGCAGATGGACTACCGCAAGGGAAACGGAGCGGATGTTTCTGCCCGGTCTATAGACCCTTACGGGCTGGTGCTGTGGAAGGGCCAGTGGTATATGGCCGGCTATTGCCATCACCGCCAGGAAATCCGCAGCTTCCGGGTAGACCGGATTGGGGGACTGCGGCGGACCGGGGATGGCTTTGTGCGCCCTGCCGGATTCTCCGCACGCGAGTTTCTGCTGCGCGGCCTGCTTCCCGGCCAGGATAAAGATTCCGCACTCGTGGCTGTCATCATCCAGTCCGCGGAAGCCGTCCTGAATGATCTGTGCAGCCATTGGCTGTTCGGCCATATGCTTGCGGAACGAACCCCGGAGCAAGCCAGCTTCCTGCTGGATGAAGCCTCGTTATACAGCTACGCCCCCTATTTCCTGCTGCCTTACGGCAAAGCGCTTAAGATTCTCGAACCCGCAGCTTTGAGGCAGAAGCTGGCAGCCATCACTGCGGACCTAGCGGATTATTATAAAGAATAATATCTTTTTCCGGATCACTGACCGCAGCTGTCAGTGATTCTTTTGTATAGTGAGCTTATCGCTGAGGCAAACATTCATAGGACTTTGCCGAGGCAAATGAGAACATAAAAGGCAGGAGGAATACAACATGAAAGAACTGAAATATCAATTCTATATCGGCGGAACACCAGCACAGGTGTGGGACAGCCTCGTCTCACCGGATAAAGTACAGCAAATCTATTACGGCAGCACGATCCACTCCAGCTTTACAGCAGGGGAGCCGCTGAAATATATCGGGCCGGGGGCAGATGGCCCCGACACCTTGCATGTATACGGCACAGTGCTGGAATTCTCCCCAGAGCAGGCATTCCGCTTTACCCACAAGGTCGGCCCCTCCTATCTCAAGAGCGGCGAACCGCATGAATCACGCATCTCCTGGCTGCTGGAGCCGGTTGGCGGCTGTACCAAGCTGACGCTGATTCATGATCAATGGCAACCTGATGATCCGTCCTACGGCCCCAGCGAAAGCTCCTGGTGGCAGATTCTCAGCAACATCAAGACCTTGGTAGAGACTGGCAGTACGCTAGATTTTGGAAGCTGGGAGTAGAAGCAGCCGGTTTCCGCCACACCCAATCGAATGTATAGGCACCTTCCTGAGCCATCCCCAACCCTTGGAGAAAAGCAGCAACAGCTGCCTTTCTCCAAGGGTTATTTATTTTTCCCTAAGGAAACTTTTTTGTTGCAAGGACAAAATTATTTACGTATACTAATATTGTGGCAGACTACAAGAATCTAACCCATGTGCATAACATAAATCAATAAATCATACATGCTCAATCATTCTGGATGGAACGGAGGAAAATCTTATGGCCGGAGCCGTAATTCCATTATCTGAAGCTGTGAACGGCAGTACGCTGCGTATCCGCAGCATAGAAGTGCAGGGTGTGCTGAGGAGAAGATTGCTCGACCTCGGGTTTGTCGTCGGCAATGCTGTCGAGGTACTGCGGCGCAGTCCGCTCGGAGACCCTACCGCCTTCCGGGTAAGCAATACAACCATTGCCCTGCGCCGGGAAGAAAGCGCTCTGATTTACGGAGAATTAATCGGAGGTGATGAAGCATGAACCGTTACACTGTAGCTTTTGCAGGCAATCCCAACACGGGCAAGAGCACACTCTTCAATCTATTGACCGGCCTGCGCCAACACACCGGCAACTGGGCGGGCAAGACCGTCATCACCGCCGAAGGCGAGTTTACCCACAAGAACAATACCTACTTGGCTGTAGATCTTCCGGGTACCTACTCCCTGTATTCCAACTCAGCTGACGAGGAGGCTGCAAGGGACTACATTATTTTTGAACAGCCGGATGTGACGCTGGTGGTGCTGGACGCCACTTCGCTGGAGCGCAATCTCAATCTTGCCCTGCAGGTGCTGGAAATTACCGGGCGGGCCGTTGTTTGCATCAACCTGATCGATGAAGCGAAGAAGCTGGGCATTGATATTAACCTGAAGGCCATTTCGAAACGGCTCGGCGTGCCGGTAGCCGCAATTTCGGCCCGGAGTGAAATCGGCATTGAGGCGCTGCTGGATCAAATTGAGCGTGTAGCTACTGGTACTTATACAGCGGAGCCGCTGCGGATTACGTATAGCGATGAGATTGAACAGGGCATTGCTGCGCTCCTTCCTATGGTAGAGCAGACGGTCGGTTCAAGGTATCCGGCACGCTGGATTGCCCTGCGGCTGCTGGATGGTGACGAAAGCCTGCTCGCTTCGCTCAAAGCCAATATGGGACAGAGGAATATTTCCGGATCGAAGGGGGTAGTGAGCCATGGAGTCACCGCATGTCATTAAGGGACCCGATCCGATGGATTCCCTGCTCTCTGCAGCGAAGAATCTCGCAGACAAGGGCGGAATCCGTGATGAAATCGTAAGCGGAATATATGGTGTATCTGCGGGGATCTGCAGAGATGCAGTCACCTACCAGGACAAAAAGAAACTGGGCAGCACTTATAAGCTTGATAATATTGTCACCTCCAAAATATGGGGATTCCCCATTATGCTCGCCGGGCTTGGCCTCGTCTTCTGGATTACGATTACCGGCGCCAACTATCCCTCGAGCTGGCTGGCCTCTCTGTTCGGCATCATCGAAGGTTATTTAACCGCCGGATTCGAAGCGGTGAGCGCTCCGGCCTGGCTGCACGGCGTGCTTGTGCTTGGCCTGTACCGCGGAACCTCCTGGGTTATCAGCGTCATGCTGCCGCCAATGATGATTTTCTTCCCGGTATTTGCGCTGCTGGAGAATTTCGGCTATCTGCCGCGCGTTGCTTTTAATATGGACCGGTTGTTCAAGAAATCCGGCGGGCACGGCAAGCAGGCGTTAACGATGTCGATGGGCTTTGGCTGCAATGCTGCCGCCATTCTCTCCACCCGCATTATCGAATCGCCGCGTGAACGGATGCTGGCCATTCTGACCAATAATTTCGTGCCCTGCAACGGCCGCTGGCCGACCCTTATTCTGCTGTCCTCCATGTTTATGGTGGGGGCTGCTACGACTGGTGCGCTGCGGACCTTCTCGACAGCCCTTGTCCTGATGGGAATCGTAATGGTCGGTATCACGGTAACCTTAACGGTGTCCTGGGTCATGTCCAAAACCGCGCTGCGCGGCGTTCCCACCCACTATACGCTCGAACTGCCGCCGTACCGCCGTCCGCAGATCTGGAAGACGATTGTCCGCTCCTCCAAGGAGAAGTCGCTGAATGTGCTGACCCGCGCAATCGTCGTAGCTGCTCCGGCAGGCATTATCACCTGGATCCTAGCGAATGTGTTCGTTGGCGGAGACAGTGTGCTGAACCATATGGCCGCTTTCTTTGATCCTTTTGCCCAGCTGCTCGGCATGGACGGCTTCATTATGATGGCCTTCATCCTAGGGCTTCCGGCCAATGAAATCGTACTGCCGATTCTGCTTATGGGCTACATGTCCTCCGGTGCTATGGTCGATGTCGAAGGAATCGGCAGCATCAAGGACATCTTCCTGAGCCATGGCTGGACGTGGTTGACCGCGCTCAATATGATGCTGTTCTCCCTGCTCCACTATCCATGCGGCACTACTCTGATCAACATCTACAAAGAGACCAAAAGCATGAAATGGGCAGTGCTCTCGGCCGTCATTCCGCTGGGCATCGCCATTGCAGTCACCTTCCTGGTCGCACAGGCAGCGCGCTTGTTCGGCTGGGTCTGACAGAATTCTTACGCGCCCGGCTTCTCCCGTATACAGGGAGGGGCCGGGCTGTTTTTGTGTATCCGCACATTTCCGGAGAAAGCGGAATTCCCGCTGCTGCTGCAACTGCCTGACAGGCTCCGTTCAAGGCTCCACTCCCGTGCTGTCCCGTAATTTGACTCCCTCCTTCCCAGATGTTAGGGTGAAATTGAAGCCATATTTTTCCGGGAGGGAATGTTAATGACGGAAGTAAAGCTTACTGTCGGGTACGACGAATTTGAAGAAGGTCAAAGAATAGGTACGGAGATTGAACGCTTGAGCGCAAGTCCTGAAGCGGCGCAACTAACCAGCCTCATCATTGGGGATTGGGGACAGGCCTATGAGAACAGCTCCGAGGAGGCTGTGTCAGCCCTTGTGAAATACAGCGGAAGCTTTCCGGCTCTGCGCAAGCTGTTTATCGGGGAGATGGGTTATGAAGAATGCGAAATCTCGTGGATTACACAAAGCGATCTTTCCCCGCTGCTCCCCGCTTATCCGGAGCTTCAATCACTCACCATTCAAGGCGGAAATGATCTGAGCCTCAGCAGTCTGCAGCATGACAAGCTGGAGGAACTGATTATTATTACCGGCGGACTTGGCAAAAGCGTTCTGGCAGAAATCGCCGCAGGACATTTGCCGAATCTGCGCAAGCTGGAGCTGTACCTTGGCGTGGACAATTATGGCTTTGATGGCGGACTGGAAGATCTCTACCCGCTGATCCAGCCGGATAAGTTCCCTAAGCTTACCTATCTGGGACTGAAAAACAGCGAAATTCAGGATGAAATTGCCGCGGCCGTGGCCGATGCACCCATTCTGGACCAGCTGCATACGCTGGACCTTTCGCTTGGAACGCTTAGTGACAAGGGTGCTGAGGCGCTGCTGGCCAGTGAGCGGATTAAAGGCCTGCAGGCACTGAACCTGAGCTATCATTATATGTCGAATGAAATGATTGCCCGCTGGAAGGCAAGCGGCCTGCCGGCCGATGTCAGCGACCAGCAAAAAAGCGATGACGAGGAAGATTGGCGTTATCCTTCCATCACCGAATGATGCAGGAACCGCAGCCGCTGATCCTGCTATGTTGTCCCGGCGACAGGCGCTCGGACGGCATCCAGCAGGCGCGGAGCCGCCTCGGGATGCCCCCGGCCCTGCTCATCCCGTACTCGGAGCTGCTGCGGGGAAGTTCGCTCGCCGAGCTGCTGGAGCAGACGCTGTACTTGCAGACCAGCGGGCGGTCGGGCCTGTGGCCAGAGCCTTCCGGGTCAGGTCCGGCAGCAGCGCCGCCTCTCCTGCGGCTGGATTCACCCGGCGGCAGCTTCGAGATTGAGCAGGGCCTCATTGCCTTGGGCGCACCGGATGCCGGGGAGCAGGATGACTCGCTGCACCCCTTCGGACATCATCCCGATCCCCATCCGCTGAGTCTCCAGGCCGCCGGGCGGCTGAAGGACATGCCCGGCGTGCTGCATCATCCATCTCAATGGTTCCGCGGCTACTGCCGGCTGCTGGCCAGGCTTCAGCGCGAGGCCGCAGAGCTGCTGCCTGAAGCCCGGTGGCAGAACCATCCCGGGGATATTGCCGCCATGACCGACAAACGCCGGACTCAGCAGATTCTGGCTGAGTCCGGCGTTCCGGTTCCCCGGCCCCTGGGCGGCGGACATCCGCCGTCAGACTATGCGTCCCTGCGGGAGCTGATGATCACGGAGCGGATGCACCGGGTATTCATCAAGCTGTCCTGCGGCTCTGCCGCTTCCGGCGTCATCGCCTATCAGATCAATCCCGCTACGGGAGCCGAAATCGCTGTGACTACTATTGGGGTCGAGCAGTATATCACTCGCCCTCCCGTGTACTATAATTCAGGGAAACTGCGGCGTTATACCGATTCCGCTGTCCTGACTGGAATCATCAACTGGCTCTACAGCCATGGCGCGTATGCTGAGCAATGGATTCCCAAGCCGGGCGCAGCCGGAGTTTCGTTCGACATCCGCCAGCTTGTCGTGCTTGGAGAAGCCTGCCATTCCGTTGCCCGGGTCAGCACCACGCCCATTACGAACCTGCATCTGCGCAGCCAGCGGATGTCTCCGGCAGAAGCCGGGCTCACGGAAGAGGTGCAGGAGCAGGTACGGCGTACAGCCGTGCAGGCCCTTGCCGCCTTCCCCCGCTCGGCTGTTGCCGGAATTGATATCCTCGTATCCTCCGGCAGTTCCCGGCGCACTTATGCTGCGGACGTAAATCCTTTTGGCGACTTGCTCTACGATGTGGAATATGACGGCTGCGACACGTATGAATGGGAAATGAAAAAGCTGAATGCCATTGCAAATCATGAATGAGAGACCTTATAGCGTATTGCTATTTTTAATCCATATCTATTAAGAAAGGGCGCTTATAACGGTTATGACAGATATGAATGCCATTGTTGGCACCCATGACATCCTGATGATCACACTGGATACCCTGCGCTACGATGCTGCCGTTCTGGAGGAAGAGAACTGCCCCAATCTGTGCGGCAGCGGTTCCTGGGAGAAACGGCATACGCCCGGCAGCTTCACTTATGCCGCACATCATGCCTTCTTCGGCGGTTTCCTGCCGACTCCCGCAGACACGGACAAAGCTTCGCATGTGAGACTGTTCCATTCCAGAAATACCGGGATGAAGACCCATCCGCACACCTGGCTGTTCGACACGCCGGATCTTGTATCAGGGCTTGCTGCCGAGGGCTACCGTACGGTATGTATTGGCGGGGTTATTTTTTTCACTAAAAAGGTCCCGCTTGCCCGCGTACTGCCCGGTTATTTCCAGCACAGCTACTGGCGGATGACCTTCGGTGTCACGAACCCGCGCTCCACGGAGCATCAGGTGAACCACGCCCTGAAGGTGCTGAACGATACTCCGCCGGATCAAAGGCTGTTCCTGTTCCTCAATGTGTCAGCCATCCACGGGCCGAACCATTTCTTCCTTCCGGGTGCCCGGAAGGATTCCGTGGACAGCCAGCGTGCCGCACTGCGTTATGCCGACGGAGAGCTGGGGCGCCTGTTTGAGCGCTTTCGCGAACGTGGCAATCCGGTCTTCTGCCTGGCCTTCTCGGACCACGGCACAGCCTATGGGGAAGATGGCTATCAGGGACACCGTCTGGCACATGAGACCGTGTGGAATGTCCCTTACCGGGAATTCATCCTCTAGATCAACAGCCGGTTCAACCCGGAAGAAAGGAGAAACGTATGACGTCAACCGGCAATTTCCTGCAGCATCCTAATGACAACGACGTAAGACCGTCTCTCTCTTCGGAGGAGCTTAAGCGCTGGAAAGAGCAGATTACCGCTAACCCTTACCGCAATTATCTCTATTCCTATCCGCACAAGACAGCCTATCGTGAATTCCAGCCTCCTATTCCGCTGGAACAGCTGTGGCTGGAAGAGCCTGCGGATTCTTTTTTTCTCTATATGCATATTCCGTTCTGCGGCGCACGCTGCGGCTTCTGCAACCTCTTCACCCTGCCGGACAAACGTGCAGATGTCCACGCCACCTATGTGGATGCGCTGGAACGGCAGGCAAAACAGTGGTCGGCCTTTACCGGCCATAAGCCGTATGCCCGGTTCGCGATCGGCGGCGGTACGCCAACCCTGCTGGCCGCCCCGCAGCTAAGCCGGCTGTTCCGGATCGCCCGGGAGATCATGGGCCTGGACACCGCCCTTGCTTCAATCTCAGTCGAAACCTCACCCGAGACAATTACGGAAGAGAAGCTCGCCATCCTGAAGGACAATACCGTGGACCGGGTCAGTATGGGCATCCAGAGCTTTGTCGCCGCCGAATCGGCGGCCATCTACCGTCCGCAGAACCCTGAGGTGGTATACCGGGCACTGGAGCTGCTGGGGAAATATCAATTCCCCATCCTGAATCTGGATCTGATCTACGGGCTTCCGGGCCAGAGCGTGGAGTCCTGGCTCTATTCGCTGAATCAGGCGCTCCTGTATGAACCGGAGGAGATTTTTCTCTATCCGCTCTACACCCGCGAGCATACGATTGTGAAGCCGGGAGATCTGCTGCGCCAGCAGGATCTCCGCCATGATTGCTATACTGCCGCTTGCCAGCTCCTCGCAGAGCACGGCTACCGCCAGTATTCTATGCGCCGCTTCGCTAAGGAAACGGCAGGCACCAGCAAAGCCATCCTCGGCTACAGCTGTCAGGAGGAGGGGATGGTCGGCCTCGGCTGTGGAGCCCGTTCCTATACGCGGGAGGTGCACTACGCCTCCCGCTACGGCGTCAGCCGCAAGGCAACGGAGAGCATCATTGCCGATTATGTGTCGTCCGAGTCTTATGACACGGCCGATTACGGCATTGTGCTAAGCCGGGAAGAACAGAAACGGCGTTTCATTCTGAAAGCTGTGCTGCACAGCGAGGGGCTGAAGCTGGCCGACTACAGCGGACGTTTCTCGGCTTCGCTGTGGAATGATTATCCTGAGCTTGACCTGCTGCTTCAAAATGGTCTGGGCGAAGTAGAGGAAGGTATCCTGCGGTTAACCCCTGAGGGTCTGGGCTACTCGGACTCCATCGGCGACTGGTTCATCTCGGGTGAAATCAGGGAACGTATGGAAGGATTTATTTTGCCATGAATGCCGTCCTCTACTACCGTGGGGCCCTCACCTCCTGTAATTATGATTGTCCCTACTGTCCGTTCGGCAAGACGAGAGACAGCGCCGCTACGCTTGCCAAGGACCGCGAGGGATTGGAGACCTTTGTCCAGTGGGCTGCGGAGCAAGGTGCGGCGGGCCACCGGCTGTCGATCTTCTTCAATCCTTACGGTGAAGGACTGATTCACCGCTGGTATAAAGAAGCGCTGATTACCCTCTCCCATCTCCCCCATGTGGACAAGGTGGCTATCCAGACCAACCTGTCGGCCAGCCTGGATTTTATCCCGGAGCTGAACCCGGCCACGGCTGCCTTCTGGGCGACCTATCACCCGGGCCAGGTGCGGGAGGAGCGGTTTCTGGCCCAATGTATGGCTGTCTATAAGCAGGGCATTCCCTTCAGTGTCGGCAGTGTGGGCCTGCGCAGCGCCTTTCCGGCAATTGCCTCGCTGCGGGCCGCCCTGCCGGATGATGTCTATCTGTGGGTGAATGCCTACAAAGACAAACCGGATTATTACACACCGGAAGATCTCGCCCTTCTCGGCGGCATTGATCCGCATTTTCATATCAATACAGTCGACTATGAAAGCTTGGGCAAACTCTGCAATGCCGGCAGCAATGTGTTCTATGTGCAGGGACCCGGTATAGTTAAACGCTGCTATAAGGACAGGGGCGTCATCGGCAACCTCTACCGTGACGGCCTGGAAGGCCTCGCTGCGGAGCGGAGCTGCCGCATGAACTTCTGCGACTGCTATATCGGTTACATCCACATGCCCGGGCTCCAGCTGGAGCAGATTTACGGCTCCGGCCTGCTGGAACGAATACCCTACGGAATCGCGGAGGTGCAGAGATGAGAGCAAATCGCGAAAGTGCTGGAATTGGAGTAGAGTACGAAGATGTCGATTTGGAAGCAGCGCACGAAAGTGTTGAGTTTCGAGTTGAGCAAGAAAGTGCGGGGCGTGGAGCAGATGCTGAAATTGGAGTAAAACACAAAGGTGTGGGATATGGATCAGGTACTGGACTTGGAGTAAAGCACGAGGGCACCGGGTTTGGAGCAGCGCACGAAGTTGCAGGGATTCGTTCAGGTCGCGGTATGACTCTGTGGCTCACCGGCTTGTCCGGGGCGGGCAAATCAACGATTGCCTCGCTTCTGACGGACAGACTGAGGGAACAAGGTCTGGCTGCCGAATGGCTCGACGGAGATGAGCTGAGGCGTGCGCTCGGACAAGGCCTCGGCTTCAGCCGGGAAGACCGGTTCGAGAATATCCGCCGGGCCGTCTACGTGGCCGGTATGCTGAATCGGCACGGCGTCATATCAGTGGTCTCGGTCATCAGCCCTTATGCGGAAATGCGCGACTATGCCCGCCAGTCGCTGCCCGGTTTCGCAGAAGTCTATGTAGATTGCCCTTTAGAAATCTGCGAGTCGCGGGATGTCAAAGGGCTGTATGCCATGGCCCGCCGGGGCGAAATCCCCTCCTTCACCGGCATTTCTGATCCTTACCAGGCGCCTGTCAGCCCAGAGTTAACGCTCCGCACAGCCGAGCAGACGCCGGAGGAAAGCGTGAATGAGTTATGGTCCTGGCTAGCACAAAGCGGGATCCTAACTAAGCTTAATAAATAGACCCAAAGCGCCCTGTCTGCTTGCTCGGACAGGGCGCTTTGGGTCTGGGTGCTTGTGGATGAGGGACTACTGCCTGGGCGCCTGCTTAGTTGAGACACTGTTGCGCTTTTGGAGGCCTGCTTAGTTGAGACGCTGATGCGATTCTCGAGGTCTACTTAGTTGAGGCGCTGATACGCTTCTGGGCGCCTGCTTAGTTGAGACACTGATGTGCTTCTGGAGGCCTGCTTAGTTGAGACGCCGATGCGATTCTCGAGGCCTGCTTAATTGAGACGCTGATGCGATTCTGGGTGCCTGCTTAGTTAAGACGCTGATGCGATTCTGGAGGCCTGCTTAGTTGAGGCGCTGTTGCGCTTCTGGCCGCCCACTTAGTTGAGACACTGATGCGCTTCTGATGGCCTGCTTAGTTGAGACACTAATGCGCTTCTGGATGCCTGCCTGATGGTACGTCTGTGCTATCGCCGCTGTTGTGCTTTCTTCAACTAATCACAGGTGCTTTCGGTGCATTTAGTGTTAACTAAGTCAGACTCCGCTACTGTGGATTTTTTGTTACCTTCCCACACGATCCTGTCTTTTCTGTTCCCTTCCAATTCCAAGCGGACAGGAAAGCCGCTATTGTGCCTGGCTTGGCCTTTTTCCATCCCTTCCGGACTGGAGTGACGTTATTTGCTGGATAAAGCCAATCAGCGGCAGGAAATCAGAAGAATAACGGCGCTGGAGTCCGCAACGCTTCTGAAATGGAGCTTTTACCACAAATAGCGCCGCTGGAGTCCGTCTAGAGTTATACATACTCGGCAGCAGCAGGCTACTATTGAACCCCCGCCGTACAAATCGCTCTACTCCCAAGCTACCTTCTGTGCATCCTCTCACATTTCTCAATACGACTCCGCGTGAACATCACCAAGCAACGCCACGCGCACTTCAATGTACCCTTATCACACACTTCTCCATGGTACCCTTATACACACTTCTCCATGGTGCTCTTATACACACCTGCTCACGCTCTTCTGCATACAACTTCATCATGTGCTTTCATTTACAATCTAGTTCATTTTTCTAATTGTCCGGCAAGCATCACCAGACGCCGGATGCCCTCCCGCAGCACACCTTCGCTGGCAAAGGAATAGCTGAGCCTCAGCCAGGATTTCATTTCACCGAGCGGATCGCAGATTTCTCCCGGTATGAAGGAGATCGACTGTTCCATACTGCGGTCAAACAACGCTGCCACAGAGATGGATTCGGGCAGCTTCACCCACAGGTTCAGCCCGCCCTCCGGCGCTGTCCACTCCCAGCCGGCAGACGCCAGCTCCTCCTCCACAATTTCCTTATGCACCTGGAGCGCAATGCGCAGCTTGCCGAGATGCCGCTGCAGCCGCGGCGAGGTGTAATAGTGCAGGAAAATCTTCTGGTTAAGCAGCGGAGTCCCGTTATCGGCCAGTGATTTGGCGGTAATCAGCCGCTCCATAAACGGATAACGGCAAGCGACCGCACAGATGCGCAACCCCGGAGCGACATACTTGCTGAAGCTGCTGATATAAATGACCCAGCCCTCCGTATCATAGGCAAAAAACGGCGGCGGCGGCTTCTCCCCGAAATACATATCGCGGAAGGGATCATCCTCCACCAGCAGGCAGCGGTACCGCTCGGCCAGTTCAACCATCAGCTTGCGCTGCCGCGCCGGAACGGTATATCCGGTCGGATTGTGATGGGTCGGGTTCAAGTAGAACATCCGCGGCTTGTGCCTGCGCATCAGCTCCTCCACCGCCTCCAGATCATAGCCCTGCGGTGTAATCTCCACTGGTATAAGCCGTGCACCGGCCCGGCGAAAAATATCCATAGCCACGCTGTACGTCGGCCGCTCCACCAGCACATTGTCCATCGGCCCGAGCACAATACCGGCGATCAGATTGATCGCCTGCTGCGCACCCGAGGTGATCAGCAGCTCCTGCGGCGACAGCTGCAGCCGGTGCTGATCGTGGAAATGGCGGCTCAGCGTTTCGCGCAGCTCCTCATCGCCCTGAACAGAGGAATAGGTTCCCATGACCTTCGGATAAAGGTCGAACACCTTTTTCACATAATCGGACAGGAACAGGTTCGGCAGCAGATTCGGATCAATAAGCGCCTGCGAAAATTGGTATTGGACCGGCATCCGCTGGATATCAGATAAGGGATTGGTCAGTGAATAAGTGGATACCGCTGCCCCCTCGCTTGAACCATCGCCCAGCGCCCTGTCGCCCGGAGATACATAATAACCGGATTTGTCTTTCACATAGACCTTGCCGTCCTCAGTCAGCACCCGGTAGGCCTTGAATACCGTCAGCCGGTGCACCTTCAGCTCTTCCGCCAGCAGACGGATCGAGGGCAGCTTATCATGCGCCTTCCATTCTCCACGTTCCATCCGGTTCAGTATGAATTCGCAGACCTGGCGGAACAAGGGATGGCTTTGGTCCGCCCCCGTAGCTTTTTTCATCGTAATCCACCCTCCCTGTGATAACCGCATATTGCAGCCTCTTCTGCAAATCCTCTTTCCCGTATTGTACCTCATTATTCCTCTCATCTGTTCTGCTGTCTGCAATCTGTTCTGTCCCCACCCCTATATGATTAACAAAATGATTCTACTGGGCTGCCATATTAACTTTACAAAGGGGAACTGGATATGATTCTGTTGGCTTACTCTCTTGTCTGTCTGATCTTCGGCACTACCTTTTTAGCGATTAAAATTGGTGTGGATGCCGGAGCGCCGCCTTTTTTCTCAGCAGGAATCCGTTTCTTTATGGCAGGAGCAATATTGTTCCTCTGGATGGTCTGGAAAGGCAAAGCAAGCTTCTCCCTGCTGCTGCGCAAAGAGATGCTGTTCACCGGAGCCGCGCTGACCTTTGGAACCTTCGCCGGGCTGTACTGGGCGGAGCAACATGTATCCTCCGGGCTTGCCGCCGTGCTGTCAGCTACCGGGCCGATGATGATTCTGCTGCTGCAGACCGCTTTGTTCCGTCAAAAAGCTCCGTCGTATTCGATCTACGGCTGTATCATCGGCTTCACCGGCGTTCTGCTGCTGGTTCTGCCCAGTCTGGCGATAGATGTCTCTCCCTTGTGGCTCATCGGCTGCGCTGCTGTGCTGATTGGGGAATGCTGCTATGCGGCGGGGGCAATTTACTCCAAAAAAGTAACCACAACCTTCTCCGAGGTTTCACCCGTCGCGTTGAATGCAGCACAAATGATATATGGCGGAGCGCTCCTGTTCATCCTGTCGCTTTTCACCGAAAATGTGCATCCCGGGTTTCTTCTCTCGTTCAAAACCGCCGGCTCGCTGCTCTACCTGACCGTTATCGGCTCAATGGTTGGACACACCTTGTTCTACTGGCTCGTCGCCAAGACGAATCCCGTCTTTCCGTCGACCTGGCTGTATATTTCGCCGCCGATCGCCGTTGGTGTGGGTCTTGTATTCTACGGGGAAGCTGTAAGCTGGATAACCGTCCTCGGGGTATTCACCATCATTGCCGGAACCGTGCTTGTGAATGCGGGAGCGTTGAAGCAGCTGATTTTCAAACAAAAACCGCCTGCCCCGATTCTTCAAAAAGGAAGCATTGAGGCTCTTCCACAGGAATAAATATTGTATATTTCCTAAACAAGAGAACAGCCTGGACCCCTGAAAAAATAATGGGCTCCAGGCTGTTCTGTTGTTCTCCTTCCCTATTTCCCAACACAGCTCAGTTCATTACCGTTCCTCATGGCTGAAATGAAAATTCAAAAAAAATATTATATATGACATACTATATGTTGCATTATTGATTATTATTGCGTATTATATAACCAAGTTAGGGGATTATATTACCATTAGGACGTCTAATTGAAAGGGGGATCTTGCTTAACAGAACTCCTTTTCTATAGAGGAGCACCTGATTGTATCCGGAAAGTGGAGGAAACCTGTGATTGAACTGACATCCCGTCAAATGCAAATCATTGACATTGTAAAAAAAAGAGCGCCGATTACCGGTGACCAAATTGCGGAAACCCTGAATCTCAGCCGGCCGACCATCCGCAACGACCTGTCCATCCTGGTCATGCTGGAGTACATTGATGCCAAGCCAAAGGTCGGATATTTCCCCGGCAAGAAAGCAGCTCAGCGTCAAGGCAGCAGCTCTCTGCTGCAGGAAACCAGAGTCAGGGATATCCAGAGTATCCCGATTATTATCCGCGAGACGACAACCATTCAGGATGCCGTGGTTACGCTGTTCCTGCAGGATGTCGGCACGCTTATTATTTGCGATGGCGACGGCAAACTGGCCGGTGTCGCCTCACGCAAGGATTTTCTGAAGGTAACGCTCGGCAATCCCGGCGCAGTATCCATGCCGGTGAGTATGGTAATGACCCGCCAGCCCAAGGTAGTAACCGTTTCTCCCGATGACCCGGTGCTTGAGGCCGCGCATAAAATGATTGTTCACGAGGTAGACAGTCTGCCGGTGGTTGTGCCCAGCGGCACGGAGGAAACCGGCCCCAAGCTTGACGTGGTAGGGCGCCTGACCAAAACCTCCATCGTAAAGCTTCTCCTCGATCTAGAAGCCAAAGGATAACGGAGGAATTGAAACGCATGGAGCAATCTTCACACTTCATTACGATCTGCTCAGATTCGATAGGAGATACGGCGGAGGCGGTTGTGCAGGCTGTCATTCACCAATTTCAGAATCAGCGGGTTACCATCAGAAGATACGGCAATGTAAGACATGAGGACGAACTGCGGAAACTAATGGAGGAAACGGCGCAGCTGCAAGGTTTTGTCGCCTATACACTGGTCCAGCCGGAGCTCCGGGAGATGATCCGTGAAGAGGCTGTCCGGCTGGACCTGAGGATTGTCGATATCATGGGCCCGATGATGCAGGCCTTCATCGACACTTTCGACGATGCGCCTCAGGCCCGGCCGGGACTGCTGCATCAGCTCGACGAAGATTATTTCCAGC
This sequence comes from Paenibacillus sp. FSL M7-1046, assembly GCF_038007405.1. Taxonomy (NCBI): domain Bacteria; kingdom Bacillati; phylum Bacillota; class Bacilli; order Caryophanales; family Paenibacillaceae; genus Paenibacillus; species Paenibacillus sp. FSL M7-1046. The sequence goes on from NZ_JBBOXB010000001.1 coordinate 951,259, forward strand.
GGATCGAAGCGATCGAATTCACGGTTGCCAGTGATGACGGACGCGATCTTGGCGCGATGCTTAAGGCCGACATTGTGCTGCTCGGCATGTCCCGCACCTCCAAGACTCCGCTCAGCATTTTTCTGGCCCACCGGGGCAAGAAGGTCGTCAATTACCCTGTTGTCCCCGAGATTGGCCCGCCGCAGCAGTTGATGAGTCTGCCGCCGAACCGGATCATCGGCCTTACGATGAAGCCGGAATATATGCTGAAGATCCGTTCGGAACGCCTTAAGATGCTGGGGTTGCCGGCAGGCTCCCAATATGCCAGCCTTGAACGCATTCAGGAAGAGACGGAGTATGCAGCAGGGCTTTTTGCCAAGCTGGGCTGCCCCGTCATAGATATTACGAACAAAGCCATTGAGGAGACAGCAGGAATTATTATGGGGTATATCTCCGATTCTCCGGAAACACCGGAAACATCCACACTAAAAATGTAATGGAGGGAAAGCATATGGAACGCGAATTGGCACTGGAGATTGTACGGGTAACTGAATTGGGCGCTTTATCCTCGGCCCGCTGGATTGGCCGGGGCGATAAACATGCGGCGGATGATGCTGCTACGACTGCTATCCGTTCCATGTTCGATTCCGTCTCCATTGACGGGACTGTCGTCATTGGCGAAGGCGAGATGGATGAGGCACCGATGCTCTACATCGGAGAACGGGTCGGGAACAAAAGCGGCCCTTCCGTTGATGTGGCTGTTGATCCGCTGGAGGGCACCGAGGTGGTAGCCTGCGGACTGCACAACGCCCAGTCGGTGATTGCCATTGCGGACCGGGGCAGCCTGCTGCATGCTCCCGACATTTATATGGAGAAGCTCGCCTGCGGCCCCGAGCTGGCCGGCAGGCTCAGCCTCGAAGATCCTGCCGGGGTTACGCTGCGCAAGGCCAGCATGATCACCGGCAAATCGCTCTCCGAGCTGACGGTGATGGTGCTTGACCGCAAGCGGCATGAGGAGCTGATCCGCAGCCTGCGCGAAGCGGGCGTACGAATCAAGCTGATCGGCCACGGCGATGTGGCCGGGGCTATCGCCGCCGCGCTGCCGGACAGCGATGTGGATCTGTACATGGGCTCCGGTGGGGCGCCCGAAGGCGTGCTTGCTGCCGCCGCGCTGAAATGCCTCGGCGGAGAGCTACAGGGAAGACTGCTGCCGGAGGGCCCTTTTGAGATGCAGCGCTGCCTGCATATGGGCATCGACAATCCGACACGCATTCTGTCCATGGAGGATATGGTCGGGACGGGCGATGTTATCTTTGCCGCCACCGGAGTCACCTCCGGTGAATTCCTGAACGGAGTCCGCTTCATCGGCAAGGAACGCGCCGAGACGCATTCTGTCATCATGCGGTCACAGAGCCGGACGATCCGTTATATCCGCAGCATCCACTTCCTGCCCGGCAAGGAGATTCCGCAGGGCTACTCGGCCAGACCGAATGCGGCTTTTATGTAAAGAGCCTAACCTGTAGCGCAGAGGATATTCCTTCATAACCTCAAAACAAGGTTTCCCCGGGGCCGAAAAGGATCTTGGGGAAACCTTGTTTTGAGTTATAGTGACCGGAGTTAAACAGGAAACTTTCGCTTAATGCATCCGGCTGTGGTCTCTCAGCAGTTCATCGCTGGAATCGAGCTTCACCTTGCCTGTTTTGTCCACCCGGGCTTCACCAGTCTGCACCTTGTTTTTGGACACATCAGTAGTTCCGGAATATACATTCCCTGTCATTCCCGGCTGGTTCACATCATCCAGCGCCCGTGTTTCAGGAAGATCATGAACAGGAGCAGAATTCATTGTATCCAGCCCCGTATCCTGACGTCCCTCCAGCCCTGATCCGTTAAATGCAGCATCCACTGTGTCTGTTACAGAATTGCGGGCCGTCCCCGTAACATCTCCTGCTGCAATATTATCATCCATATAACGGTCGGCATTGGCTGAATTGTGGCTGCGGAACACAGAATATACCTCTTCGGCCCGTGTATTGTCCGCATCTACCATAACCAGAATACGACCTTCATCTACATAATTATCATAACTTTCCGCTTCATCCTCAGGAATGCCGAGACCAATCAGTCCACCGACCAGTCCGCCGGTTCCTGCACCAACAGCAGCTCCTGCCAATGTCGCGGCAATCGGTCCTGCGGCGAGGATCGGTCCGATTCCCGGTATGGCCAGCGCCCCGATTCCTGCAAGAAGCCCGGTGACACCGCCCAGCAAACCGCCGGTAGCCGCACCGGATGCCATACCCTCTGGCGCCTTGGTGCCCATCTCATTGTTAATCGCGTCAACATCATCTTTGTTTCTGGCAATCACGGAGATATCCTCTGTCAGAAATCCTTGGTTCTTCAAGTCTTCAATTGCCCGTGAAGCTTCATGCTCGGTATAAAATACACCTACTATTTTCTTATTCATAACGATTCCCTCCTGATAGTTAAAGTTTGATGTTGCTTAATCATTCTTTCATAGCTCTTAATTAACCAATCGATCATGCGCTAAACTGCTTTACTTTAAATTCAAAGGAGAGTCCTCAATTATATTTCTCAAACAGGAAATACTCTGGGAAATAAGGGAAATGACACTTTTTGTTCAAACATCCGCTTGGAAAGTTAACTAATCTAACACTAATCTCCCGGATTTATCCTATATATGTAGCCTTTTAGAACAATGCTCTCTACCTCATTACAGAGTTTGCAAAAGAGACTATACTCCTCCTAAAGATACGTCCACAATTCCCACAAGATCGAGGAGGCTTAACCATGAATATGCGTTTAAAGGTGTTAAAAAAACATCTGCTCTTCTGCTGCAGCGAGCACTGCAACAATCAGGAGGTAGAGGATGTTATGCAGGCATTCAAGGAACAGCTGGTAGAGCAAGGCATCCATAAGACGGTTAAAATCAACAAAACCAGCTGTCTCGGGCTATGCGGCAACGGACCGTTTGTTATCGTTTACCCTGACGGCATCTGGTACTACAATGTGACGACAGACGATGTTCCGCGCATCGTGGAAGAGCATCTGGTAAACGGCGAGCCTGTGGAAGAGCTGGTGATGCTGAAAATGGAGGCATAATCCAGCCTGCTCTGCGAGTCCCTCCCCCTCCAAAAGGGGGCTGGGACTTTTTGCGGTTTATCCGCCGTTTCGAATCTATTGTATAATGAGAGCATATCCCGGGCGTTGTCCAGGACAACCTCATACAGGAAAGAGGCTGAAGCATGGCCATATTCAAATATAATTCACAGCGTCCGTTCCGGGGGAATTCCGATCTGCATCTTCATTATTGGGGACGGGAGCAGTGTGCCCCCGGTCATACCGTTGGACCCTGTGTACGCGATTTGTACAAAATCCATTTTATCCACGAAGGTACCGGCAAGGTGGCCGTCGGTGAAGAGACACATACACTTCAGGCGGGTCAGGCCTTTCTGACCTATCCGCATATTGTGACTTATTACGCGGCTGACCTGAATACGCCTTGGAATTATTCATGGATAGCTTTTACCGGAGAAGAAATTGAACACTTGCTGTCCAAAACCTCGCTGTCGCCGGAGCATCCCGTCTTTCCGATGGATGAACTGCTTATGCCCTCACTGTATGATCGGCTGACAGAGGCAGCGGACCGCAGTGACTGCCTGAATCTGCCGCTCAAAGCAATGATGTATGAGTTCTTCTCTCTCCTGCTGAGCAAGGTACCGGCGGCCAAGGATGTATTCCCGATTCCGCGCCAAAAAAGCATTTACGTCGAGCAATGTCTCCACTTCCTGCATGCCCATTACTGTGAAAATGTCACGATGGAGATGATGTCATCTTCCCTTAGGCTGGACCGCAAATACGTATCCGCATTATTTAAACGGACCATCGGCCTTCCGCCGCAGCAGTATCTGCTAAATTACCGGATCGCCAAGGCCTGCGAGCTGCTGATGGAAACCGATTGTACCATCGGTGAGATCTCGCGTTCCGTCGGTTATCAGGACCCGCTGCTCTTCTCCCGCATGTTTAAGAAGGTCAAGGGCTGTTCCCCCAAAGGATACCGCCTCCAGCATGCCGATAATGACATTGTTCTATAAACTTCTTCCTTGCTGACATACGTTTGTCGCCGTGCTTTCGCTACAATAGGAACGTATCCGGAAATGTAGTAAACGCTTCCGAAGCCAGTTTTGTACGAAGTGAGGCAAAGAAGCTGATGCTTACAAAACTTAGTGATGCTTCCGAAGCGAGTTTTATTACGAAGGATGTATGAAAGTAATGCTCCATAAAACTTTTAGGAGGAAAACAAATTGTACAACGCGAATCCTGAACGCTACGACCAGATGAAATATAACCGCACCGGCCGAAGTGGCCTGCTCCTGCCTGCCATTTCGCTCGGGCTGTGGCATAACTTTGGCGGCAATGACGTCTTTGAGAACGGCCGCGCAATGGTCCGGCGGGCCTTCGATCTGGGAATTACCCATTTTGACCTCGCCAACAACTATGGTCCGCCCGCAGGCTCTGCCGAGGAGAGTTTCGGCCAAATTCTTAAGAAGGACTTCACCGCTTACCGCGATGAGCTAATCATCTCCAGCAAAGCCGGATATTACATGTGGCCCGGCCCTTATGGCGAATGGGGCTCGAAGAAAAATCTCGTTGCAAGTCTTGATCAGAGTCTGAAGCGGATGGGCCTTGATTATGTGGATATTTACTATCATCACCGTCCGGACCCGAACACGCCGCTGGAGGAAACCATGAGTGCGCTGGATCTCTTGGTGCGCCAAGGCAAAGCGCTGTATGTCGGCATTTCCAACTACAGTGCCGAGCAGGCGCGCGAGGCCGCTCAAATCCTCCGCCGTCTGGGCACACCTTGCCTGATCCACCAGCCCAACTACTCCATGATGTCCCGCTGGATTGAAGACGGCCTGCAGGATGTGCTTGCCGAAGAAGGCATCGGCACCATCGCCTTCTCGCCGCTGCAAAAAGGCATCCTGACCGACCGTTATCTGAACGGAATTACTGCGGATTCCCGCGCAGCCGGACCCAGCGTATTCCTCTCGGAGAAGGAAATTACCGAAGAGGTCATCGGCAAGGTACGCAAGCTGAATGAACTGGCTGCCGCACGCGGCCAGAAGATGTCGCAGCTTGCCTTGTCGTGGGTGCTTCGCGGCGGCAAAGTCACCTCGGCACTGATTGGCGCAAGCAAGGTAAGCCAGATCGAAGATGCCGTGGCATCCTTGAATGCCCCTGAGCTAAGCGCGGAAGAGCTGGAACAAATCGAAAAGATTTTGCAGGGATAACCCGGAGCTTAATCCTAAAGACGGCAATCGCGTCCATACAGCCAGCAGGCTAGACGGCGCGCGATGGCCGTCTTTTGGCATAGGAATGGTATAATGGACACAAAAACAGCACAGAAAGGGTTGCAGAATGAACAAAAACCGTTTGGGCCAATCCGATTTATATGTAAGTGCCATGGGCCTTGGCTGCATGTCCCTGGGGACCGATGAGACTCATGCTGCGGCGATCATTCACGAAGCGCTGGAGCAGGGCATTAATTTCCTGGATACTGCGGATCTATATGATGAGGGACGAAATGAAGAAATCATTGGCAACGCGGTGCGCCATCGGCGTGCGGACGTCATCCTGGCTACGAAGGTCGGCAACCGCAGAATCCCCGGCAAAGAAGGCTGGAGCTGGGACCCTTCCAAAGCCTATATTAAATCAGCAGTAAAAGAGAGCCTTCGCCGGCTGCAGACAGATTATATCGATCTCTATCAGCTGCATGGAGGAACGATCCAGGACCCCATCGACGAGACGATAGAGGCTTTTGAAGAATTGAAGCAGGAAGGCCTCATCCGTTATTACGGGATCTCCTCGATCCGCCCCAATGTGATCCGGGAATACGTGCAGCGCTCCGCTATTATTAGTGTGATGAGCCAATACAGCATCCTGGACAGACGGCCCGAGGAAGAGCTCCTGCCTTTACTGGCGGAGCATGGAATCAGCCTGATCGCCCGGGGGCCGCTGGCCGGAGGTATATTGACCGAGCAAGGGCGCAGCCGGACAGGCAAGGCGTACCTTGATTATGAAACCGGGGAACTGCCTGGGCTGCAGGAGCATTTGATGCAGCAATCCACTGGTTCCCGTACCCTGACGCAAACAGCGCTTCACTATCCGCTGGGGCATCCAGCTGTGGCTGCGATCATCCCCGGCGCGAGCAGTCTGATGCAGCTGAAGCTGAATATTGCAGCCGCCACGGCCTCCCCGCTCTCTCCTCAGGAGCTTGAGGCCGTCCGTAGCGCAAGCAAACCAAACCGCTACACAGTACACCTTTAATTCAATACACGAAGAAGAGAAGAGGCTATCCCTTGACTGTTGCCGCAGCCGGGATAGCCTCTTCTTCATCAAACTCTGCTGAATTAAGCCAACATCTATAATATCCTCTACGTCAGCCAAAAAACTGTGTAATGTACAGCATGGCGAGCAGTCCGAAGATAAACGAATAGGTGGAGGGCCGCTCATAGCCATGACCATGACTCTCCGGAATCAGCTCCTTATAGACGATGAAGAGCATAGCTCCGGCAGCAAAAGCCAGTCCGTAACCTACGGCATTATTATGCAAATAGCTGGCCGTGCAATACCCGATGACTGCCGACACCATCTCCATAAGTCCGGTTAAACCGGCCATAAACAATGCTTTTCGCCGGGTTGCCTGCGAATTCATCAGGAAGATGGCCAGAATCAGCCCCTCCGGCATATTTTGCGCACCAATGGCAATCGCCACCATAGGACCCAGGCTGGCCTGCTCGCTGGCATAGCTGAAACCTGTGCTGAGACCCTCGGGAATGTTGTGGATGAACAATGCGATCAAAACAAGCAGCGCCTTGGAATCCATGTTGGTGAATCCGGGTTTGTTCTCCACGTCGATATGCGGGATGTTGTTCTCGATCAGATCGAGCAGCAGCACACCGGTAATCAGTCCCAGCGTCAGAGCGATGATCCCCGACTCCCTTATCGCCTGCGGCATTAGGCCAAAGGTAGACGCTGAAACCATAATTCCGGCGGTGAAGGCGACCAGCACATCCTTCCACAGCTCGGAAAGTTTTTTCACAAACAGGATGGGAACCACTCCGAGAACAGTCGCCATCGCCGACAAAAAGCTGCCAAGCAGCGCAGTCGCCAAGTCTTCAACCCCTTTTATGGACAGGACCTCTTAGACAAGCTTATGCTAGCGGCAGCTTTCATTATGTCTGCTTGTTGATTTTTCTCTAGGGTGATGGGATCAGCGGCAAGGTCATCAGGTCCTCGTCCAGATAACTGCCGTTGAGCTTCACCGCATTCCGTTCCGTCCCGTAGCAGGTGAACCCCAGCGATTGGTACAGCCGGATGGCTGGAAGGTTATCTGAGAACACTGCCAAATTAAGGATTTCAAGTCCCGGAGACTGCCTGGCCCTCACAATCAGCTCCGTCATCAGCAAATGCCCCAGCTTCTGCTTCCGTGCCGAGGGACTCACATACATGGCGTATACATTGCCTTTATGGCTGATCTTGTCCCTGCTCTCACGGACAAATGTGACTACACCAACCAGTTCCTCCCGCCCATTAAAGCCGCCAAGCGTGAATTTACCGTCCACCGCATGAAGCCTGGTCCGGGTTGTCTCTATCGGCATTCCCAACTCCGCTTCATAGGAGCTGAGGAAAGCCTCAGGATGGTTCAACAACGACTGCAGCCGAATCTCGCGGTATATTTCCGCATCAGCAGAATTAAGAACTCTTATGTACATAGGGTGTATCCCTCCTCGGCCTGAACTGGAAGATTAATTCCAGATTGTAGGCCATTCCTTTGAATTAGCATAATATATTTTTAATATTTTAAATATAAAAACCTATTTTTCCCTTCGCTTTTGCGCAATTTTATCGTTCAATACGCCTATTTTTTTACAAAAAACTACTTTTATCTACAATAAAAAGCTAATATCACTTAGGTAGACCTATTTTTTTTCAAAGGAGGGTTAGTCTCCTAACATTCACCTTTACAAAAGTACTATTAAACGAAAGCTGGTGTCGTATTGAGAAGGAAGAACAAGGTACGCAGAAATACTCTTATTGTACTATTATGTATTTGTTTAAATCTAATGTCCTTTGGTCAAGCTTTTGCCGCATCCGGTGCTTCCGGGACTTCCGTTGCAGCAAAGGACATATCCGGCCACTGGTCAGAGAACGTCTTAAAAGAATGGCAGCAGCAAGGGTTACTTTCAGGCTATCAGGATGGAACCCTTCAGCCTGACCACAAGATTACCCGCGCGGAATTTGCAGCTTTGATTAACAAATCTTTCGGTTATACAAACACAGCGGAAATTGCTTATAAAGATGTTAAAGCATCTAATTGGTTCTACGCGGATATTGCAAAAGCAACTGCCGCAGGATACATAAAAGGATACACTGATCAGACGTTTAGACCTAACCAGCCGCTTACCCGTGAAGAAATGGCAGCCATTGTGAGCTCTATTCTTAAGCTGAGCGCCACCGATTCACCTGCTGCATTTTCGGATACAGCTGTAGGCCACCAGTGGAGCAAGCTCCAGATTAATGCCATTGCTCAAGCCGGCCTTATGAGTGGAAATGATCAAAAATTCAGACCGCTCGACACAGCCACCAGAGCAGAAGCAGTCAGTGTGCTTGACCGTGCATTGAAGTTTGCAGCGGCCAAATCCTCTGAAAAGGTCGTTTATGACAAAGCCGGGAACTATGGCCCGGAGACAGGTCTTACTACAGTAAAGGGTTCGGTATATATCGAAGCGCCCGGAGTTGTACTGAACAACACGCTTATCACAGGTGATCTGGTGATTGGTGAAGGCGTTGGCAAAGGTGATGTGACGCTAAAGAATGTCACTGTTAAAGGCACCACTACCATTGCCGGAGGCGGTAAAAACAGTATCCACGTAGTGGATTCAGTCCTGGTAACCGTCATTGTCAATAAAAAAGACGGAAGTATCCGAATCGTTACTGAAGGTGCCAGCTCGGTTGAACAGATCACGCTGCAATCCGGCGCGCTACTGGAAGAAGGCAGCGGTACAGGCAGCGGCTTCGGTAATGTCGATCTCTCCGCAGCAATTCCGGCAAATGCACAGGTATCCTTAGCCGGATCCTTCGAGACGGTGGATGTTATGGCAACCTCCATTCAAGTAAACCTGAGTTCCGGTTCGATCGGCCAGCTTCAAGTGGCTCCCGGCGCCGGAAATACGGGAATTGACATTACAGGCGGAGCACGCATCAATGCTCTAATTCTAAATGCCATTGCCAGAGTAACCGGAACAGGCTCCATTGGCACTGCCTCAATCAATGCCAACGGTTCAACTCTTGCCCAGACTCCTGAGCATGTAAACTACGGCAATAATGCTACAGCTGTCATCGGCACTCCGGTTGTTTCCGGAGGCGGCTCATCCGGTGGTTCATCTGGTGACTCATCCGGCGGTTCAAACGGCGGTTCAAACGGCAGCAATCCAGGCACTGTAACAGAGACAGTGTATGGCTTCGAAGGCGTAATTACGGATGTAGACGATCAGCCTGTAGCAGATATGACAATCCATTTCCGTAGAGGCCTCGGAGCAACTACAGGCGAAATCGCAGCAACTGTGGTTACGGATGCGGCAGGTAAATATTTTGCCAATCTGGCCCCTGGAGTTTACACCGGTGAATTATCGAAATCCGGATTTATTACTACTCACGTTGTTGGTGCTTCGCTAAGTACTCATAAGAATATTAACCAGAATGCCACAGCAATTAAAATCCCTGCCAACGACGAAATTCGAATTGTACTCACTTGGGACTTGCTTCCGCTGGATGAAGATTCACATCTGATTGGTGCTGCACCCAATAATAGATCATTCCATACCTGGTACGGCGATAGAGTATATAGTTATAATAATCAAACTTATGCCGATCTGGACCATGATGATGTAGATTCTTACGGCCCGGAGACGACCACCATTCGTAAACGTGTGGATGGAAAGTACACCTTCTTCGTTCACAACTTCAGCGGAAACGGCACAGCCCAAGCGAACACTTTAACCGCTTCCGGTGCCAAAGTAGAAATTTACAACGGCCACAATGCTACGCCTGTTAAGACGTACCACATTCCTGTTACAGACACCAAGATGCTATACTGGTACGTTTTTGATATGAACATATCCGGCAGCGAATTGACCTTTGTGGACAAGAACATGCTGACAGACACGGCTCCAAAGTCTGATCTTGATCAAGACAATGGTCAGGATACTGAGAGTCCTACTGTTAATACAAACTTCCTGAGTGTAGAAAATCATGCCGGTGCCAATGACGTTGTAAATGTGAGAAGCCTTGCACCCGGAGATGTGGTTTCCGTCTACGCAGACGAGATTGACCACAGCCAGTTGTTGCAAACTGCAACAGTGGCCGAAGGCTCAACCAGCGTTAAGCTGACAGGTCTTGATTTCGGTGCAGACAGCACCACTGTCTATATTTCCTTAAAGAAACCGAACCATTCGGAGAGCCATGCTGTACCTATATCTGTCTACTCGGAAGCACAATATGCTGAACTGGAAGCAACGGTCGCCGCTTCATTTAAGGATCAAGTACTGCCTGGCACAATGACTGTGGGAGATGTCGTTTATCTGCCTGATCCACAGCAGCCGCTGCCAAGGGATCTCCGTGTAACTGTATTGAATTATGATGGCCCATCCACAGTGACTGATGATGTATACATCCTAAGAGACTACATGGTATGGTACATGAATTACAACGGCACCGCAGATCCTGTCGACTATAGCATCAAACTGGAATTAAAACGCGACTTTTCCGCGGTTACCAAAGAAATTATTATTACGGTCCCTAGTGTATTCACCGCGCTGCCTGATTCAGTTGAACTAGCCGAAAAAATGCTGCTGGATGGCTCAACTCATCCCCGCCTTGCGGAAGCTGTAACTGCTGCCAAAGCCGTTATAAACAACACCGAAGCAACTGCGGCAGATTGGCTCGAAGCCATAAAAGCTCTTCATGAAATTTTTAATCAGATTGCAAGAGAAAACGAATAGTTCATTAAGCAGATCCAAGTATACGTACAAATTAACACCAAACAGCCAGGCTTCCCGGAGCCTGGCTGTTTGGTGTAGCTATAGCTTCTGCATTTGGTTATAGCTTCTGCGTATTGATATCCGACTTTCGCTGCAATGAGAAATAACGTAATCAAACACCGGGGGGCCCGTAATGCTAGGCAGCACTGGATTATGCAAGTAAAAAGCAGAGGTTCCCCACTTGTATGATTGCAGAAAATGCAGCAGAATTGCTCATTCTCCAGCCAAAAAATGATTCTGCTGCATTTCCTGCAGTAGATTCTAGGCAGGATGAGGTTTTGAGGTAGCGTCAAGAAGTTTGTGTAAAGAGTAGAAGTACCTCCCCGGGTACGGGTTGGGGGTGTAGGTGTTTCTGGGGGAAGGGGGAACCCCGACCCCCAGAAACAGGATTTATCAGTTACTCCTCTCCGGGTGTGGGCAAGGAAGGGTAGCGCGCTTCAAATAGCTCATTTAGCTTCTTTTTGACGGTATCCATACCAAAGCCAGGGACGACCCGTTCTGCATGACGCTCATTGTAGTCTAGCATTTCTAGATACACGATTTTCTCGGCCGCATCCATATTCGTCAAACTGTTCATCGGTTTGAGGCGCTTGCGGATTTCCTTGTTCATTCGCTCAATGGGGTTCGACGTGTAGATCGCTTTGCGGATGGATTCCGGATACTTGTAGAACGTTAGGAGTGTGGACAACTGTTCCTCCCAAGACTGCATTTCCTTCGGATACAGCTTGTTCCACTTGGCCTTGACCGTATCAAAGCTAGCCCGGGCCACTTCCTCATCCGGTGCGGTATACACCGTCTTCAGGGCTTCAATGACATCGGTTTTGTGCTCGATTCGGATTTTGGGGAACGTGGCTCGCACTTTGTGCACGACACAATGCTGCACATCCGCCTGCGGGTACGTCTCTTTAAAGGCAGCATCGAGCCCTGGAAGTCCGTCAAATACACCCAGCAGCACTTCCTGCGCTCCGCGGGTGTACAGGTCTTTAAGGACCTCCCGCCAGCCATTCGAACTCTCTTGACCGCCAACGTAGAACCCCAGGATTTGACGTTGTCCTTCTTCGTCGATACCCATCGCAAAATAGACCACCTCCCCACGGACAGTACCCCGTTTGAGCTTCACGTACAGCCCATCCAGATAGATCACGGAGTAGCGCTTGCTTAACGGTCGTTTCTGCCACTGGTGGATATCGTCAAGGACGGTAGCGGTAATATTGCTAACGGTTGTCGGAGAGTAATGGCTCCCGAACATGCTTTCAATAAAACGGGCTACATCCCGGGTTCCCATGCCCGATTTGTACATCTGGATCACCGCCTCCTCGAGCCAACCGTCCCGCCGCTGGTACGGCTCAAACAGCTGAGTTTGGAAGAGGGCCTGGCGGTCGCGGGGGACCTCCAGACCCTCCAGGTTGCCGTATTTTGTATGCAGATCTCGCGTGTAGTATCCGTTGCGGCTATTGCGTGTACCTGCTTCCTCACTGGACATGAACGCCTGGATTTCGGCACGCATGATGGATTCCATGTTGTCTTTTACAAACTGAGTGACAAGATTTTCAAATAGATTATTCAGCTGGTTTTCGGGTAAAATAGTCATCGAGTAGGGTTCCTTTCTTGGTGGACTTCGCAATCCCGAGAATACCCTACTTTTTTGTTGCCTGACTAGGCTCCAAATCTTGGTACACAACTTATTTTACGCCATCGGTTTTGAGGTAATTTCGAGCAATTTGACTGTACGAAGTACAGCAGAATCCAAATTCCGCAAGCTAGCAGCCGATTCTATTGCACAAAGTACATTAGTTTGAAACCTACATATTCATGCTGCACTTTGCGGCTTGCAGGACAACTCCCCAGCTATGGATGATACATGCTGGACCTGAGGACTGTATTTGAGGGCTATTTTTGAAGGCTGCCTTCGAAGCCTGCATTTGAAGGCTGTGGCTATGCTCAGAAGGATAGTTGTACTCTGTGCAGCTAAAACGCACAAATCAGGCCCCTTCCATGAGTTAGATGTATTTCGTACACTTAAAATTCGCAATTCAAGTCAACTACGCTAGATCGCGCAAATATAAGTGTACGGAGTACAATTATCTGTAATTTGTCTTCAAAACCCCTGAATTTAGTTGTACGAAGTACACTTAGCCGACTTCAACTGCTAATGTTCCTGCACTCACTCCAATTTATACTGCTGCTGTTAACATTACTATTGCTGCTTTCACTCCGCACTTATCACCTAATTACCTAATTGCCTAATTACCTAATTGCCTAATTACCTACTCACCTGCTGATGCTTTAATCCTCCGGCGCCGCTTCCTCACTCCTACTCAATTCCTGCGTCCCTCAATCACCCGCTACTCAAACAGACTCAAATACCGCCCCAGGCCGTTTGCCTCCAGCTCCTCCTTGGGAATAAACCGCAGTGCGGCGGAGTTGATGCGGTAGTGCTGCTTTGTTGGCTCCGGGCCGTCGTGGAACAGATGTCCCAGATAGGCTCCGCTCAGCCTGCTCCGCAGCGCCGTCCGCACTTGACCGCTGCTGTAGTCCGCTTCCCTGCGGATCAGCCTCTCCTCAATAGGTCTGGTAAAGGCGGGCCAGCCGGTGCCGGAAGCGAATTTATCGGCTGAGCTGAACAGCGGATCGCTGCTCAGCACGTCAACATACAGCCCTTCACGGAAATGGTCCCAATATTCATTCTGGTACGGCGGCTCCGTACCCTTGTTCTGCGTGACTTCATATTGCTGCCCGGTCAGCTGCTTACGTAGCCGCTCCCGGTCTTCGCGGTTGTTCCAATGCTGTTCAGCGAATTCACCTCGGCCCGAGCCCTTTAGATACATTTTATAATCCATCGGATGGGTCTTATAGTAATCCTGATGCAAAGCCTCCGCCGGATAAAACGGAGCCGCAGGCAGAATCTCCGTCACAATCGGAGCTTTGAACCGCTTGCTTGCCTTCAGCGCCTCCTTCGAGGCTTCCGCCTTCTCCCGTTGCTCTTCGCTGTGCACGAAGACCGCCGTCCGGTAGGAATAGCCCCGATCCATAAATTGCCCGCCCTTATCAGTAGGATCTATGAGCTGCCAATATATCTCCAGCAGACGCTCATACGGGAATAGCTCCGGCTCATAGGTAATCTGCACCGCCTCAATATGCCCTGTCGTCTCTGTTCCCACTTCCTCATAAGTCGGATTGACTGTATGCCCGCCGGTATAGCCAGACACCACCGAAACAATGCCCGGCAGCTCGTCGAACGGCTTGACCATACACCAGAAGCAGCCGCCGGCGAAGGTGGCGAGTTGTTGTACAGCTTTGTCTCCATTCATCCAGAACAACTCCCTCCGAATTTAGTCCAGGCACTTCATCATCCGTCCATGCTGGAATTCCATTATATATGAATATCCTGCTTCTCCAAAGAAATCAGGGCCACCGGCAAGCAAACGAGAATAACAATAACCGGAATGAGCACCGCTTGAATGTAATCTCCCGCACCCGACAGCAGGATCTGCTCCGAGTCCGCTACATACATCCCGGAAAATTTCATGATTTGCGTCATCAGGGAATGATCCGATACCCATTTCAAGAATGCCGAAGACGAATCCTTGAGATAACCTGTAAGAAGTAAATTACCGAAAATAAAGAAAAAGGTTGCCACCACAGCGGAAGCCGCTTTACGGATCAGCACCCCCAGCATCATGATTACGGCGCAATAAGCCGCCAAATACAAGATATTCAACCCGAAAGTCCTGGCCGCCTGAATGGAGTCGTCTCTTAAGCTCTCCATCCCGATAGGAGATCCGGTAACGAGCGCCGCAGCCAGGTATAAGATGGAGAAGAGTCCGAAAAATTGCAGCAGCCACCAAAAAATCGCCAGCAGCTCCAGCATATATTTACCCATATAATACCCCGGCCGGCTCTGCCCCGAAGCGATTATATTCTGCACCGAACCGTATTCAAAACCTTCTGTAGAGAAAAAGCAGGCATGCATCGGGATAACCAGATATAGGAACAGGGAGAATGAACCGGCGAGCTTTAAGGGCTGCATAGGACTGCTTAATTCATACCCGCCATGGTTCCCGATGATCACAACCAGCAGAATCGATCCCAGCACAAAAACAGCATTGATGCTTTTGAACGCCAGATCTTTTCGCAAATAATAAATTTCAGCCTGCAAAAAATTCCTCATTGACCTTTGCCTCCAATCAGATCCATATAATAGTGTTCCAGATTAGGCGCGGACAGGTTGAACCCTTCAACCGGAATTCCCTGCTGCAGGAGAACCGTCATCAGCTGCTCCAAATCTGCGGCCGCCTTAGGAATTTCAATGGCCCCGGCAGTATTGATGGAGATGTCTTCAAGCTGCAGCTTCTCCTTCAGAAGAGACATAGCAGCAGCCTGATGAGGTGTTGAAATTGTGATCATTGACTGTGCCGATTGCAGTAATTCTCCGGCAGAGACCTCTTTGATCAGCCGCCCCTGATGTATGAACCCGTATTTTGTCGCCAGCAGCTGAAGCTCACCCAGAATGTGGCTGGAGATCAATATCGTTACCCCCTGCTCATGCGCCAGCAGCTCCAGAATCCTCCGCATGTCCACAATCCCCACAGGGTCCAGCCCGTTGATGGGCTCGTCCAGCACAAGGAACTTCGGATGGTTAAGCAGCGCGATGGCAAGTCCGAGACGCTGGCGCATCCCGAGGGAATATTGCGAGGTTTTTTTGCTTCCGGCATCCGTTAACGCTACAGTCTGCAGCACCTCCCCGATTCTTGCTTTATCCTGAATTCCGAAGATCCGGCAATAAAAACCCAGGTTCTCCTCGGCGTTCATATGCGGATAAAGAGACGGCGTTTCAATCAGAAACCCAACCTGCCGCCTGGCACGGATAAGCTCCTGCTTTTCCCGCTGCCCAAACAGTGAAACTTCTCCGCTTGTCGGGTGTACAAGCCCGCCGATCACCTTCATCAGCGTACTTTTTCCGGCACCATTCTCCCCGACAAATCCGTAGATATCCCCCTCTTCAATGGTCATATTCAAATGCTGAAGCGCAAACGCGGAGCCATACTTTTTAGTCAGCTCTCTGGTTTCGAACACAAGCGGTTTCAATCAGAACACTCCTTCATCTCGCTGATATGTCTACTGGGCAACCTTATCATGGGTAAGCGGTCCGGCCACACCGTCTGCTATTTTTAGGCAGGTTATTGTCGTTTTTAAGGAGCACTTCATAACATCTGGCCCGTTTTTCCCTGGAAATGTATAATAGAGCGATAAATACGGAACGGAGTGAAGGCATGATTCATATCGCCGTTTGTGACGACGATCTGCAGGCTGCAGGACAGATTGAGAACCTGATTTTAGATGCCCGGCACCAATGTTCGGAAGAGCTGGAGGTATCCCTCTATTACTCCGGGGAAAGTTTCGCCCAGGCTCTTCAGGACGGAGACCGCTTTGACCTTATTTTCATGGATATTGAAATGGGTGGAATGGATGGAATTACAGCGGGGCAAGTGCTGCGGGAAGATGACGGAAATGATCTTGTACAATTGATTTATATCTCCAGCCATGAGCAGTATCATCTGCAGCTGTTCGATGTGCGGCCGTCGGGTTTTATTAAAAAACCGGTTGATCCGGAAGCATTCATACATAAGCTTATTCCCGCCTTGCAAAAGGCCATACGCACCCGCCAGCAGGGCAAAACCAACTTCCTGCCGGTACAGCAAAAAGGAAAGGAGCTGCTGATCCCTTTTCGGGACATCCTCTATTTGGAGAGCAGCATCAGACGGGTTTCCCTTATCACGAAGGACAGGGAGATCCAGTATTACGGCATGCTTAAGGATGAGGAGCGCAAGCTGCCCGGCGGTCATTTCGTGCGGATTCACCAATCTTACATTGTGAACTTTTTCTTTATTAAAGAAATCAGTGCGAAGAGGGTTACGCTCGTCAGCGGCAAGGAGCTGCCGGTCAGCGAGAAGCACAGCTTATCCGTGCGGAAAGCCTACCTCAGCTTTAGGGGGACGCTCGTATGAATACCATGCTGCGGGAAGAGCTGCTGTATCTCATCACTTTTCCGCTGATTCCTGTAATCCTTCATTATTTCTTCAGCCGCAGCTTCACCTGCCGGATCAAGAGCAAACCTTATCTTGTCCTGATCTACGCTCTCTATATGGCTAGTCATCTCGCGCTGCATCACAGCCAGCTTCCGGACATGGTTCTGCTCACCGCAAATACCGGCTTGATCTTCTTGTTATCACTGCTCTACCGGGGGGATAACCTGTGGAGGGGGTATTCCGCCTTTTTTGTTACGGCTCTCATCTTTCTTGGCGAAGCCGTAATGCCGTTTGCGTATACGGATAACGGATACATAGCAAACCTCTTTCTTTCCAAACTGCTGGTATTGTCACTCGTATACCTTCTGCTGCGGATCACCAAAGGGGAAGGACGCGGTAATTTAGCGGGATGGTACTGGAGTCTGCTGTTGGTCTGCCCTGTTCTGAGCGTTATTACTTTGGTCTCGCTGTCGGACAACTTCTTCTTCCAGGCGTATCCCAACCTGTTCCCCGTGGTACCTACCCTGCTGCTGGCGATCAACTGCCTGATTTTTGTGCTCAGCGACCATATCCTATGTGTGCAGTCCGAGAGAAGCAAACGTCTGCTGCTGGAACAGCAGAACACCTACTATGTTAACCAATATCTGATGACCCGGGACAAGCAGGAGGAAGCCTTCAAATTTCAGCATGACTTCAAAAATATCCTGCTTGGCCTGCGCGCCGGGCTTGCCAAAGATGAAGAAACTTCCGTCCATGAACTGGACCGGCTGCTGGGCACAATTGGACAGCCTGCTGGCAGCTGCGATACCGGAAACCCGGTCATTGATGCGATGATCAGCTACAAGGAGCAGACCGCAGGCAGCTATGACACCCCCTTTCGCTTAGAGCTGAACATTCCGCCGCAGCTTGAGCTGGACACTACGGTGATCAGCGTCATTCTCGGCAATACCCTGGACAATGCAATTGAAGCCTGCCGGGAGACCTTTAATCAGGAGCGTTATGTCTTGATCCATATGCATTATCTGAATGACAGCTTGTTCATAAAAATTCAGAATCCGTATGCCCATGAAATCAGCACCAACCGTTATGGTGAAATCTCTTCGACCAAGGCCGATACACGGTCGCATGGCATCGGACTGCGAAACATCCGGAAAACTGTGGAGGAATGGGGCGGCCTGCTGGATATTTCCTATAACAGCGGTCTGTTTCAAGTCGAGGTCGTTCTGTTCCATATCCCAAGAAAGCTTGATAAAACTATGAGTACAACGATCATATAAAGACAAAAAAACCACCTCCAGGTGGCTTATTTGTCTTTATTGCTCTCCCAAATGTCCTTATGCGTCCAACCTGCATGCACTAGAAGGAGCAGGGTCAGGATCATAACAAACTCTCTGAAACTATTGGAAGTACTCTCTATGTTGTATCCAAAAACAATATTCAACCGGCCCCACATCAGATTGAGGCAGAGCAGCGCGACGGTAATGTAGGTCACCCATACACTGCGGAGGTACAAATTATAACTCCGCTGCGGGCCGCGTCCGATGAAATATTTACTGTAACGGATCACATAGGCGGTGAACACGAAAAATGCAATGGCTTCCAGTGTGAATATAGTTAAATCAATAATTTCCATGAAGGTCATCTCCTCTCTTGCCTAAGCCGGAACGGTGCAGGTCAATAAGGCTTTCGATATCATTCGATTCATAGGCTTCCTGGATTCTGCCTAGTTTTTCAATCTCCCGTTTTACACGACTGGGTTTGATCTCGCTCTTTCTGAATATATCGAGGAGCTTCACTTGTCGACGACCTCCTCACCATTGGTTTTATCGGTGCTCCCTCTTTCTATTAGAAGTTTGACGAGTGTACGATTGTATTGGTTAAGCTGTTTCTCGTTCTCCTCATCGCGTTTCTGATAGTTCTGAATGATCTTTTCCTTACTGGCTAACTGCCTAACGCTCCAGATTAATGCAATAGAGAGAAGGACATTGAGCACGACTGAACCGCTGTTGTCGTTAAATAGGCCAGTCAATGCGTTCAAATCCATCATCATCCCCCCGTTCGTTGTTGGTCTGAGATTCCTGTTGTTTTCGGGTCTAAGCATAATCTGCTCAACCTGTCCAACCTTTCGGCACAAGACATATCATGCTTCGAGCCGGAAGATCGTATATTGTAATCTATTCTTTTTTTATGATTTTGATTGGGTAAAATAGTATTTTGTTAGAATCGCTTCCGTTCCACCTGAACTATTAATCATTCCTGCTGCATCCGGACAACAAAAAAACGGGACCTGTGAAGGTCCCGTTTCTTTGGATAAATAAGGTTGTGTAGACGAATTACATCATGCCGCCCATACCGCCCATGCCGCCCATATCTGGCATTCCGCCGCCTTTTTCAGGCTCCGGTTTGTCAGCGATGACAGCTTCGGTGGTCAGGAACATTGCAGCTACGGATGCTGCATTTTGCAGCGCGTAACGAGTTACTTTGGCAGGGTCAACGATCCCTGCTTCGAACATGTTCACCCACTCATCGGTAGCAGCGTTGTAGCCGATGCCGATAGCTTCTTTTTTCAGACGGTCCACGATTACGGAACCTTCTTGACCAGCGTTTGCTGCGATTGTGCGGACAGGCTCTTCCAAAGCGCGCAGTACAATGTTCACGCCTGTTTTTTCGTCGCCTACTGCATTTACAGCAGCTACAGCAGCATATACGTTCACAAGAGCAGTACCCCCACCGGAGACGATACCTTCTTCAACCGCAGCGCGGGTTGCGTTCAGGGCATCTTCGATGCGAAGCTTGCGTTCTTTAAGTTCTGTTTCAGTTGCAGCGCCTACTTTAACAACGGCTACGCCGCCGGCCAATTTAGCCAGACGCTCCTGCAGTTTTTCCTTGTCGAACTCGGAAGTGGTTTCTTCCAGTTGGGAACGGATTTGGCTTACGCGTGCATTGATGTCCGCTTTGTCGCCGCTTCCGTCTACGATTGTAGTATTTTCTTTGGTTACACGCACTTGACGGGCGTTACCCAGTTGTTCGATAGAAGTGCTTTTCAGGTCCAGTCCAAGCTTCTCGGTGATCACTTGGCCGCCAGTCAGGGCAGCGATGTCCTGCAGCATAGCTTCGCGGCGGTCGCCAAAGCCAGGAGCTTTAACAGCAACAGCGTTGAATGTTCCGCGCAGTTTGTTCACGATCAGCATCGCCTGTGCTTCGCCTTCGATATCTTCAGCGATGATTACGAGCGGACGCGCCTGTTGTACGATCTTCTCAAGCAGCGGAAGAATTTCTTGGGTGCTGCTGATTTTTTTGTCGGTGATCAGGATGTACGGGTTCTCCAGAACAGCTTCCATTTTGTCCGTATCAGTGATCATATAAGGGGAAATATAGCCACGGTCGAACTGCATGCCTTCTACCACTTCAAGCTCAGTCAGGAATCCGCGGGATTCTTCAACGGTGATTACGCCGTCTTTGCCGACTTTTTCCATAGCTTCAGCAATCAGTTGGCCCACTTCATCGTCAGCAGCGGAGATAGCAGCTACTTGAGCGATAGCCTGGGAGTCTTCGATTGGTTTGGCAATATTCTGCAGTTCAGCAACAGCTGCTTTAACCGCTTTGTCGATCCCTTTGCGGATAACCATCGGGTTAGCGCCTGCAGTTACGTTCTTCAGGCCTTCACGGATCATGGCTTGTGCCAGAACAGTTGCAGTTGTAGTACCGTCACCAGCTACATCGTTGGTTTTGGTAGCAACTTCTTTAACGAGCTGTGCGCCCATGTTCTCGAATGCATCTTCAAGTTCGATTTCTTTGGCGATGGTAACACCGTCATTGGTGATCAGCGGGCTGCCGAATTTCTTCTCAAGCACCACGTTGCGGCCTTTAGGTCCGAGTGTAACTTTTACCGCATTTGCCAAAGCATCAACACCGCGCAACATCGAGCGGCGGGCGTCTTCACTGAATTTAATTTCTTTTGCCATTGTGTAATTAACCTCCTAAATTTTTGTGAACGTTACCTCACTGAATTGGCTTCGACAAAAATCACTTCGAAAGCACACGCTTAAGTTATGTGAGCGTTACTTCTTGAAACGGTATCGTGCAAAACTGGCGTTTGAAAGCATCGCTTAGTTTTGTGTAAGTAATTTAGCTATAACTTATGAACGGTCTTCTTAGTCAAGAATCGCGTGAATGTCGCTTTCTTTCATAATCAAATATTCTTTACCTTCGTATTTGATTTCAGTTCCGGCATATTTCGAGAAAATCACGCGGTCGCCTTCTTTAACTTCGAGTGGTATACGCACTCCGTCTTTCAATACACCGCTGCCTACAGCGATAATTTTACCCTCTTGCGGTTTCTCCTTAGAGGAGTCCGGAAGCACAATCCCGAAAGAAGTGGTTTCCTCTTGCTCGCTTGGTTCTACCAATACGCGTTCACCTAGTGGTTTGATCATGAAAAATAGCCTCCTTTGAAATTATGTTGTTTACCTTGAAAACATAGATAGGGTACCGGTGAATCCCAAGGATTCATGCGGCAGTTATGAAAATATCGTCTTAAGCGCAGCTTTTAAGCGCTAATCCCATATTTTCGAGCAGCATTAGCACTCAACCCTCTGTAGTGCTAACAACAATTTTTATGATACTCAACTTGGGGACGGATTTCAAGTCCTTTTACGTAAATTGTGATCTGTTTTTGGGAAAAATATGGTTTCGGAGGTTGTCCGACACATACTCTCTTACATTCTATCCAGCAGAAAATAAAATATGCTGCGGATTGCCAGGGCAACGAACGTTTCTCCGCCATTCGGATACTGAGCCTCGCCAATCTGCTGTTAGTATGGAGTTTCAATAGGATATGCCCTGTATCCCGCTGGCAGAAGCCAGCCCCAACTGCAGCAGCCGGCCACAGCCGCAGAGCAGCCCTGCGGGAGTCTTCTCCCCGCCGGGCCTACTCTTTCCTGACGTAGCGCGCCTCCCGCTCGTTGTCCATAGCCAGCTGCTTGCGGTAAACGAACGCAGACAGAAACACGCTGAACTCATACAGCACCAGCAGCGGGATCGTCACCAAAAAGTCCGAGATGAAATCGGGTGGTGTGATGACCACTGCGATGAAGACGAGCGCAAAATAGGCGTATCTCCGCATCTTACGCAGCCGCAGCGGATTGAGAATTCTCAGCTTCGTCAGGAACATAACAAGCAGCGGCAGCTCAAAGAGCAGAGCCAGCGGAATCACCAAGCTGAACATAAAGCTGAAATACTGTGCGATTCCGTAGGTTTCTTCCAGTCCCATGCCGCGGGTGATCGAGATGGTAAACGACAGCGCCATCGGAAATACAATGTAATAGGCAAAGGCAATGCCCAGCAGAAAAAGGATAAACACATAGGGCACATACCGCAAAGCCGCACTCCGCTCCACTTGCCGCAGCCCGGGACTGATGAAAGCCCACAGCTGATAGACGATGAAAGGCAGGGATACCGTTAGCGAAACTGCCATGGCAATCTTCATGTACATGCCAATGCCATCCCAGAAAGAGAAGGCATGCAGTACAAAACCCTGGGCATGGTCCGCATGGATCAGGTATAAATAGATCGGTTTGGCGACGAACAGTCCGCCTATGAGACCCACTACAAAAACAATCAGCACGTAGATAATCCGCCTACGCAGTTCGGTGAGATGTTCAACTACCGACATTTCTTCCGGTTCCAGAGTCATGACAGACACCACCCAATTGACATATGTATAGCATGATTAATGGCAGAAAAAAAGGGCGTCTTCCCAGTCTGAAACAGAACTGAGAGAAACGCCCCCGCGTAATGGATGGTATTACTCCGGCAGGCGTCTGTCCTGCGGGAGTTCTGTTGCTAATATGTGCGGGGCCGGCGGAACAGGAGCCTCACTCTTCTTGGCCGGCTCAGGTTCGCTGATAATTTCACGCGCCCCGTCCTTAAATTCGCGGAAGGTCCGCCCGACTGCCCGGCCAAGCTCAGGAAGCTTGTTGGGGCCAAAGAGCAATAGCGCTAAAATGACCAGTAAAATAATTCCGGGAGCACCAATACCGTTTAGCATAGTCATTCCTCCTTGTCACTTTGTCCGTTCATGATATCGTTAACAATAAATTAATAATACCATAACTTATGTCACACATCCATCTGTTATCCGGGATGATTTCTGTGACAGGACTGGAATTGACAACTTTATTGACGGTACTGGCCGGTTACCATGAGCAGTGCTTCAGGCAGTTGATCCATAATCGCTGCCAGATTCTCATGGACACCCTTCGGTGTACCCGGCAAATTAACGATCAGCGTTCTCCCGCGAATGCCGCAAATGCCGCGGAACAGCATAACCGAGCGGTTCTTCTGCATGACGGTACTGCGCATGGCCTCAGAGAGGCCGGGCACCTCCCGCTCAATCACACGCCGTGTAGCTTCCGGCGTAACATCACGAATCGCCAGATCAGTTCCTCCGGTAGTCAGCACCAGATCCGCCTGGAAATAATCCGTAAGTTCAATCAAAGCAGCAATAATCTCATCCTGCTCATCCGGCACGATCCGGTACTCAATAATCTCACCGCCGAGCTCCTCTTCCACCAGTTCCCGAATAACCTGGGCGCTCGTGTCTTCCCGTTCGCCCCTGGCCCCCTTATCGCTGGCCGTCAGGATTGCTGTTTTCCACGCCATAGGTTGTCCCTCCCTCTCTATGTATTATGTATGGAAGGCCTGCATTGCGCTGCCTCCTCGCACTTTCCGCCAAGAAGAACGGCTGCGCCGCCCTTTTTAGCAAATAAATACGTCCGCGGGTAATACTCTGAATGACACTCAGGTATCTGTTGTTGCGCTAAGCCTATTGCCACTCCTATGCTTCCAGCGCGTAATCTCCGTTTTTCCCGCCGCTCTTGGATACCAGCATCGTCGGACCGATAATCATGTCCTTTTGCAGCGCCTTGCACATGTCATATACAGTCAGCGCCGCCGCAGAAACCGCAGTCAGCGCCTCCATCTCCACTCCGGTCTTTCCGGTCGTCTTGACGGTTGCTTCTATATAGAGTTCATCTTCGCTGTTATCCGAGAAGCTGATATCAACACCGGTAAGCGGCAGCGGGTGGCACATTGGAATCCAGCTGGAGGTGTTCTTCGCGGCCATAATTCCGGCAACCTGGGCAACAGCCATAACATCGCCTTTGCCGATCTTGCCCGCTTTAATGGCCGCAAGCGTGTTCGGGTCCATCTGCACCTTGCTCCGCGCGACAGCTGTCCGCTTGCTAATTTCCTTGTCGCTGACATCCACCATGCGCGCTCTGCCCTGCTCATTGAAATGGGTTAACTCCACAGCTCCCTCTCCTTCCGGCAATGAATAATGCCGTCTTCCGTAATCAGCATGTCCATATAGGCATCATGGTCATCCATCGGCACTTCCTGCACCAGCTGCTGTCCGTACGCCAGTCCGGCCCATACCGGCGGTCTGGCGGATTCCGTAAGCTCCGCTTCCCAAGCTGCCCGCAAGCGGTCATAGTAGCCGCGCCCGTAACCGAGCCGTCCGCCCCGGGGGTCGAAGGCCAGCCCCGGCACGAATACAACATCCGGCACTCCCTCAGGGCACGGGAGCTCTATAGCGCCGGTAATCGGCTCTTGGATCCCGTAAGCTCCCGGCGCCAAATCCTCCCAGGAAGCTACCGCATGCAGGCTCATCCTTCCGCTGGCCTGAATTACCCGGGGTAGCACTACCTTACGTGCTTGCGCCCAAGCCGCGGTGATAAGCGGACGGGTATCCAGCTCCGAGCGGAACGAAACATAGGCCATGAATGAAGATGCTCCTTCCTGCCGGAGCCATTCTGATGCATGACTGCAGGCCAGAGAAGACCAGAACGTCCTCTGATCCAAGGACAGACTGTCACGGAGGGCGGCTTTCTCCGCGCGAAGCTCCCGCTTCCACTCAGCTAGCGGGAGCTTTTGGCCCGTCATAAGCAGCCGCCTCCTCTTGTTCATATACCTAGCTTATCATAGTTTGTAAACTCAGTTTACCACTCTTCTCCCCGGTTCGCCAAGGTAGCTTGAATCACGTTGTTATACGAATCATCACCCAACTATTTTTCGCTCCAGTACCCGGATTTCCCCTTCGGACGCTGGGGTCTACCTCTCGCGCCGCAAACGCTTTTCATGTAAACTATAGAATAAGTAAGTAATATGGCCGAAGCGTTCAAAGCCGAGGCGAAATAAGCAAGGGCGGAGGTTTCATCGGTATGCTTCTTCAAGCGACAGGAATTACGAAATCATATGGTATACAAAGCGTGCTGGACGGCATCAGTCTGCAAGTAAACGAGAAGGAAAGAGTGGGGCTCGTCGGCGTCAACGGCGCCGGCAAATCCACCTTTCTGCAGATTCTCGCAGGCGAGATGTCTTTTGACAGCGGGCAAATTCATAAATCCAAGGAAACCACAATCGGCTACCTGGCCCAGAACAGCGGCCTCCAGTCGGACAAGACCATTCAGGAGGAAATGCTGGCTGTCTTTGCTCCGCTGATTGAAGCGGAAGCCGAGCTGCGGCAGCTGGAAGCCAGTATCGCCGATCCCCGGCTCGCGGAGGATCCGAAGCGCTATGAGGACCTGCTGGAACGGTATGCCAAACGTTCGGATTGGTTCAAGGACCACGGCGGATATGAGATGAATACGCGGATTCGCAGCGTGCTTCATGGTATGGGCTTCGGTGAATTTGCACCGGAGACACCTATCGCGACGCTAAGCGGCGGGCAGAAGACGCGGCTGGCACTGGCCCGTATCCTGCTTCAGGCTCCGGATCTGCTCATGCTGGATGAGCCGACCAACCATCTGGATATCGAGACGCTCACCTGGCTGGAAGATTACCTGCGCGGCTATGCCGGCGGCATCCTGGTCGTCTCCCATGACCGGTATTTCCTCGACCGGCTGGTCACGACCATCGTTGAAATTGAACGGCATCAGTCCCGGAGATACACCGGGAACTACAGCCGCTACATGGAGCTGAAAGCTGCAGAGTATGAAATCCGCATGAAGCAATATGAGAAACAGCAGGATGAAATCTCGCGGATGGAGGATTTCGTGCAGCGTAATATCGTGCGCGCCTCCACCACCAAGCGTGCGCAGAGCCGCCGCAAAGCACTCGACAAAATGGACCGCCTCGACAAGCCGCTGGGGGATCTCAAGAAGGCCAGCTTCTCCTTCGAGCCTGATTTCATGTCGGGCAAAGAGGTGCTGCAGCTCCGTGACGTCGCTGTGGCCTTCAGCGAAAAATCGGCACCGCTGTTTCAGCACGCTTCCTTCGAGCTGCGGCGCGGCGAAACTGCGGCGCTGATTGGCCCGAACGGGATCGGTAAATCCACGCTGCTGCAGTGCCTGACTGGCACGCGCGAACCTTCGGCCGGAACGGTCAACTGGGGAACAAAAGTGAAAATCGCGTACTACGATCAGGAACAGACCCGGCTGAATCCGCGCAATACGGTGCTGGAAGAGTTATGGAGCGAGTACCCGATGCTGGAAGAAGCGCGAATCCGCACTATCCTCGGCAACTTCCTGTTCAGCGGCGAGGATGTCCTGAAGAAAGTCGCTGCCCTCAGCGGCGGCGAGAAAGCACGGGTAGCACTCTCGAAGCTCATGCTGCGCGGTGCGAACATGCTCATTCTCGATGAGCCGACCAACCATTTGGATCTGGTGAGCCGTGAAGTGCTGGAATCGGCGCTAATCGATTTCGAGGGGACGCTGCTTTTTATCTCCCATGACCGTTATTTTCTTAATAAAATGGCCGAGCGCGTTCTGGAGCTTCACCCCGGCGGCATCGACCAATATCTCGGAAATTATGACGACTATGTCGAGAAGAAGAAGGAGCTTGAAGACATCGCACTGGAGGAAGCCGAACTTGCCTCTGCCAAAGCGTCCCGGAATGCTGACATCGAAGCTTCAGCAGCAGAAAAAGGCACCGCTTCTTCCTATGAAGCCGACAAACAGGCCAAACGCGAGGAACGCAACCGCCAGCGGCGGATTTCCGAGCTGGAAGAGAACATTGCCCGGCTTGAGGAAGACATCGCCCGTGTCGAAAATGAAATGACCAAACCTGAAGTTTATCAGGACTATATGGCGCTTCAAGAACATGAAAGCGACCTGAAGAGCAAGAAAGCAAATCTTACAGAATTATTTAGCGAATGGGAAAACCTTGCTGACGAATAATGTAAATGTGTTAAATAAATATTTTTTAAGTGTTTCTGATTTGTTCAAAAATACTTATCCACAAGCTCATCCACAGATTTCGTGTATAACTCACGCTTCAAAAAGGCCCTTGGGGCCTTTTTTTAGGCGTAAAATCGCTATTTTCGTTGTCAAGGACTTTTTATCCACCGAATTATCCACATTATCCACAATTTCCACAAGAAATGTCCTCTGGAGAAATCAGCATTTTGATGCTTCAAAAAAAGGGCGTTATTGCTGATTTTACACGGTTTTTACACAACTCGGACAGAATATGTGGATAACGTTGTCCACATCTTGACAAAAGATGCATTCGCTAATTTTCTACCTTTTTCGCCAAAAAAATTAGAGGTGCTCCAGCAGTAAAAAGCCCTCATCCTGCTGTGCACAGGATGAGGGCCTTTCCATGTATTCCTCAGTCAGAAAACTCAACGGCCTGATGAGGATTCTTCGCGCTCCTTTAGGATTCCGCGGCCTGAAATTCCGCTGCCACCGGATCAGCCTCTTCCCCGGCAGACAGCAGCGCCGAATTGCACGCAGCAATGTAGGCAATCCCCGCCGCCATTACAATATCCTGATGGATCGCTGTCCCCCGGAATTTGCAGCCTGCCCATTCCACCATAACGGCAGCCTCAGCCTGGGCGTTCTCACCGCTGCCGAGCGAATGCAGCTCCAGACCGTCAAAGCGGATCTGTTCAGTGATGCCTTGCGCGATCGCTGCAATGACTGCCTCCAGCGGACCGTTGCCGGTGCTGGTATGCGAGGTCTCCTTGCCGCTTTTCAGGTGATGCACCGTAACAGCAGCTACACGGCGCGGCGCACTGCCGGCCAGCACCTGAACCTCGCCCAGCCCGTAGACCTGCGCCTGCTGCCCTGTTGTGCTGCTGACCATCCGCAGCAGTTCGTCGTCGCTGACAGCCTTTTGACGGTCAGCGGTCTCCTTGAAGGATTCGTAGAGCGCGTCAAGCTCTGCCGGATCCAGGGCAATACCGTACTTCGCCGCCCGGTCCTTCAGCGCATGTCTGCCGGAGTGCTTACCCAGAATGATCATGCTGCGCGGAATGCCCAGCCGTTCAGGGTCCATGATCTCGTAGGTGCTGCGGTCCTTCAGCAGGCCGTCCTGATGAATCCCCGATTCATGCTGGAAGGCGTTTCTGCCGACAACCGGCTTGTTGTAGGCAATCGGAAAATGCATCGCCCCGCTGATGATCCGGGAAGTATCGTACAGCTTATCGAGAACGATTCCCGTCTCTGCGCCAAGGACGTCCCCGCGGGTTTCCAGAGCCATAACCAACTCCTCCAATGCACAGTTGCCTGTACGTTCACCAACGCCGTTAACCGTGACCTCGATTTGGGTCGCGCCGCCCGCGATCGCTGCCAGGCTGTTCGCTACAGCAAGGCCCAAATCGTTGTGGCAATGGGCACTGTAGCTCACGTTCCCGCCGCCTCTGGCACCCAGCCGCACCCGGCGGAACATCTCTCCGTATTCCTGCGGCAGCGCATAGCCGACTGTATCCGGCAGATTAATAATAGTCGCCCCTTCTTCAATGACCGCTTCCACCATCTCGATCAGATCGTCGATCCCTGTCCGTGCGGCATCCATGGCGGTAAATTCCACGACATCGCAGAACTGGCGGGCATAGGCTGTCATTTCACGGGCGGCTGCAACCACCTCGGGTCTGCTCTTGCGCAGCTGATGGCGCAGGTGAATGTCGGAAGAGGAGATGAACAGGTGAATCCGCCGGCGCTGCGCGTCCCGGGTTGCCCGGACTGCGGCATCGATGTCACCTTTGACCGCGCGGGCGAAGCCGCAAATCTCTACGCCCTCCACCTTGCGGGAAATCGTCTCCACCGCTGCAAAATCACCCGGACTCGAGACCGGGAAACCCGGCTCCAGCACATCGACACCCAGTTCGGCGAGCTTGTAGGCCAATATTATCTTTTGCTCGGGAGTCAGGCTCGCACCGGGGGCCTGCTCACCGTCTCGCAGTGTCGTGTCAAAAATCTGTATACGTTTCTTCACCGGAATAATCATGGAATAACCTCCTGAAAGTGGGTTGCGTAACCGCATCCCCTTAGTGTGAGTATGCATTTTGCTGAGTTGGTCAGCGTGGTGGTCTGAGCTTTTGTATTACATTTTGGAATACATTTTGGATTACATTTTTGTATTGCCGCTTGTATTACATTTTGTCTAACACATTGTCATCCTGTCTGTCTCACACTTTGTCTTCCAGTCAGGTCTTACGTGTTCTTCCCTGGCACTTCCTGCGCAGAACCGCACGTCGACTTGCGGCTCTGCTGATTTCCCGCCCACTGCTGCCGGCAGCAAGTAGAGAGTGGACCTCCCGCAGCATGCGGAAAGCCGTCACTCTCAAACGCCGTTACCGGAGGTGTCCGGTCCCCCGTTCACCTCCTGAACAACGCAAAAACCCGCCGTCTCAATAAAGAGACGGCGGGTCACCCCTCCGCGGTACCACTCTTTTTGACACATAGGCTCCTGGTAATGCCAAGCCCAGCTGCGTCCAGCTCTTCCCCATGTATCGTGTCCGGTTCCATAAGGAACCGGACACGATACATGAAGGTCCGTTAACGGGGACAACCGTTGCGGCGTACCTCATGCCTTTCCGCCGCTCCGCTCCCGGGCGAGATTCAATGTTTTCCGGTGACTGCGTCGCACCACCCCGCAGCTCTCTGTTCACCTTCGTCATCTACTGCTCCCGTTCATTGCGTGTATTCATATTGATTTTGACCTCTGGAACCCTGAAAATCCATACAAAAAAGCCTGCCATCTCATTCAAGAGACGACAGGCTGTTAACCTTCGCGGTACCACTCTTGTTGATATCACGGATCAGCCAAACCTCTGCCATCCTAAGATATCCACTTTACAGCCAAGCAAGATCATCCGGCCTCATAATAATTCCGCCTGTCTTACCCGACCACCCTCTCACGGAGGTAACCCGTAACGGTGTACGAAAGGTACGGCAATCCTGCACGCCGTTCAACACTCCTGTGAACAGGAGGCCCCTGCTTCCACCGCTCCGCTCCCGGACGAGTTCAGGGCTCCTTCGACTGCGTCGCACCTGCCCGCAGCTCTCTTATCCCGGAGTTTCCTTACTGCTTCCATTCATCGCGTTTTGTTTCGTTTAATTGCCTTTGATTATACCCGCGGCTCCAGATGCTGTCAATAGGCGGCTACCGACCACTTCTCCAGCGACAAGCCGGGATCGGCCACCATGTCCAGCGGTGTGTCTCCGTCATGTACCCATTTGACATAGGCCGCCGCGCCGATCATCGCCGCATTGTCGGTGCAGTACACCGGCGGCGGGATGATCAGTTCGATCTTTTCCCTGTCACAACGGGCAATCAGCGCTTCACGCAAGCCTTTGTTCGCAGCAACCCCGCCGCACAGCAGCAGTTGTTTGGCCTCGCAGGCTTTTACGGCACGCACGGCTTTCTCTACAAGCACCTCGACAACCGACTCCTGGAAACCGCGGGCGATGCCGGCAACATCCGGCGTGAGCCCCTTCATCTTGCTCTGATTGACTACATTCAGCACAGCCGACTTCAGACCGCTGAAGCTGAAATCATAGGAATCCGGCTCTAGCCAGACCCGCGGCAGCGGCACAGCTTCCTCCGCCTCCCGGGCCAGCCGGTCTACATGGGGGCCGCCGGGATAAGGAAAACCAAGCGCCCGCGCCACTTTGTCATAAGCCTCGCCTACTGCATCGTCACGGGTGCGTCCAATGATCCGGAATTCCCCTTCCCGTTCCATATTCACGAGTTCAGTGTGTCCCCCGGACACTACAAGAGTCATGCAGGGATACTGCAATTCCTTGACCAGCCGGTTGGCATAAATATGCCCGGCAATATGATGCGTGCCGATCAGCGGCTTGCCCCAGGCCAGCGCAAGGCTCTTGGCCGCAACTACGCCAACCAGCAGCGCGCCTACCAGCCCAGGACCCTGCGTTACGGCAACTGCGGTCAGCTGTTGCGGCTCAACACCCGCCGCAGCCAGCGCTTCTTCGATGACCAGCGTTATAACCTCGACATGCTTGCGTGAAGCCACCTCAGGAACTACACCGCCGAACGCGCGGTGTGTCTCAATCTGGCTTGAAATGATATTCGACAGCACCTCGCTGCCGTCCTTGATAATCGCGACCGATGTCTCGTCACAGCTGGTTTCAATAGCTAATATAAGTACAGGCTGAGCTCCGCCCGTTTCTGTCTTCATTTCAGATCCACGCTTCCTTCCATCATTCCATGCTCCTCGTACTCCGGCAGATCCGCCCACATAATAAGCGCATCCTCACGGTTGTCGGAATAGTAGCCCTTGCGGGTACCCGCGGGCCGGAAGCCTTTTTTTCGATATAAATTCTGGGCTACCTCGTTGGAGACCCGCACCTCCAGCGTAATCGACTTCATGCCTAAATAAGCGGCTGTCTTCATCAGTTCATCCAGCAGCCTGTCCCCCCATTTGCGTCCCCGGTAGGCCTCGAGCAGGGCGATGTTCGTCACATGGGCTTCGTCCACAATTGCCCACATTCCGGCGTACCCGATAATATGGCTCTCCAGCTCCATAACCATATATTTAGCGAAATGATTATGCGTCAGCTCGTTGCGGAACGCTTCCTCGGTCCATGGCATAGTGAAGGCTTCCCGCTCAATTACAAGAATTTCGGGAATATCCTCCAGCTTCATCAGGCGGAAAATAAGCTCGCTACCCTGGTCTCTAATTGGCTCCGATTCCGTCATCTTTTGTTCAGGCTCCCTTCACTGCTCCGGCGCAGATTCGCTTCCGCTTCGGAAAGCTGGGTATAGTTCGGGATTAACCCGTGAATATCGTCACTTCCCGCCAGCAGCCGTTCCTCACCAAGGAAGCCTGTCCAGCGGCCCTCCAGCTCATAAGGTACGGCCCGCACACAACCTTCTTCCATCAATGTACGAAGGCTCTCCTCGCTGCCGTGCAGCTCGGTCTCCCCGACAAACCACAGGATACGCGGCTTTACGCCCTCTGCCGCTGCCTGCTTAAGCCGTTCTTCCAGCTGCAGCACCCAGTCTGCCATAAGGCGGATCGCATCGGGCTCAAGCCGCTTCGGGGACTCATCGCCATTGGCGGCAAACAACGCCGTATATGCTTGGCCCCGGCGCGCGTCGAGCAGCGGAATAATCCAGTCCGGGCCGTTCCCGGCCTTCTCCGGCACCTGTCCTCCGGCTTCCGGGCGCTGCTGCGCAAGAGCGGCGCCAAGGCCGCCCCAGGCCAGTGCATGCAGGCTCGACACGCCCGCTACCGGAACCTTCCAGGCCCAGGCCAGCGTCTTCGCTGCTGTAACCGCAATGCGCGTTCCCGTATAGGAACCGGGTCCGACTCCGACGGAGACTCCTCCCAGCATGTCGGGGGTAGTTCCCGAAGCCTGCAGCGCCTCCTGAATAATCGGCAGCAGATGGACCGAATGGTTCCGCTCCCCGGATGCATTAATTTCATGCAAAAGCCTGCCGTCTCCGGTGATGGCTACACCCAGGACAGCCGTTGATGTATCCAGCGACAAAAACCGCTTGCGCGGCTCTTTATTTTCATTCGTCATCTTTCTTTACCCCACTTCTGGATCAGAGCCCGGCAGACCTCGCCGTAAGGCTCTCCGATTCCGGTAACCGTGATCAGTCGTTCGTCCGGCCCGGCTGTTTCCATGTATATATGCAGATGCCGCGGCGGCATCAACTCTTGTATAATGCTGCTCCATTCCACCAGGCAAACGCCCTGTCCGTAAAAATATTCATCCAGCCCCAGCTCGTCCGCTTCCTGAAGCGAAATCCGGTATACATCCATATGATACAGCGGCAATCTGCCTTCATATTCTTTAATAATTGTAAAAGTAGGACTGTTTACAATCCCTTGTACGCCCAAATGGCGGGCATACCTCTGCGAGAATGCCGTTTTGCCCGCACCCAAATCGCCGTCCAGGCCGATAACCATCCCCGCCGTTGAAGCAGCAGCGACAGCGGCAGCGAGCAGCTCCGTATCCTGCAAGCTGTAAGAACGGTAAGTAAACACCGTTTCAACAATATTGTCCAAGCTGCAACTACCACCTTTTAGAATATACCTTACCGGTAACAATACTCTTAATTATATCGGTATGGTACTGCTACCGCAACAACCTGCTCTACTCCTTTCCCTCGGCAGCAAAGCCCCCGTTGCCGGTCTTTCTTATGCTGCAAGTGCAGTTATCCGTTCCCGGGCGCAGGAAGAGCAGGTTATGCGAGTCCACTTATTCTAACGGTTTCATAATCATGCATCGACAATTTGCCAAATACAAAAAACCGATTGAATAGGGGATACCCTTCAACCGGTTGGGTTCATTGCCTGCCATTAATTCTAACTTCCCTGCTCCTCCAGCCGTTCCACACCAACGGTATGCGTATTGGTCGGCCGAGAGCCGACCTGTACCGTAGCCATGCCATTATCCGCATCAACATGCTCAATCCATACCGGCTCTCCATCCAAATGCACGGAGATCATTTCTTTGGAGGCATAAATAGCCTTCGCCCGCTGTACATCCATTTTTTTGGCTCCTTAAAGTTTTGTGAGCATATGCTCCATTGATTATCATCGTACACAACTATATAAGTTGAACTTTAGATTTACCGAGCCGGCATAGAACGCAACTGCGGTGAATATTTGGACTTCCGGCCGCTGTTGTCTACAGATTTCTTGATGAATAACCGCTCTTAGCGATGGAAATCCGTAAACTTGCTTATGCTTTCGAAGCGAGCTTTCCTGCGGAAAGCTTTCAGGCGGTCACTATCGCTCCTACAGTTCCAAAATTCCCCTCCGCTGCTTTTGCCTCTAGGTAGTTCTTTAGTTCAACTAATATAGCTTCGGGAAGCTTGCTCTTTATTTTTGTAAATATACGTTTTTTCACGCCCTAGCTTGATTCTTTTCCTTCACAACATCACACTAAGGTCAATGTTCCTCTGTCTCCTCCTCGGCAGCAGGCGGCTCACCAATCGTTGCTACCGCATCGAGGTGCTCTGACTCATCACTTAACCCATTGTCCTCCCGTACCGCAATAATGTTCTCCCAATCCACGACCTCTGCCGGAATGTCCTGCTCCGATAAGCTGTCGATCCATTCATTCGGTCCACGCCCCATATAATACCTCCGCTGCGTTCCTGATTCTTTTTTCATCCTTCAAGGTTTGCTGACTTTATTTTTTCCCATGCTTCGCAAAAAATGCATCCGGCTAGAAAAAGCCCCGCCGCCCCATACTAAGCCAAAGCACTTATTATCAGGAGGCGATATCCATGCATACCGTTTGGAAAGGAGCCATCAGCTTCGGGCTTGTACATGTTCCGGTCAAAATGTTCTCCGCCACGGAGGATAAGGACATTTCCCTGCGTTATATCCACAAGGAATGCGGCAGTCCGCTGTCATACGTGCGCAAATGTCCCGTGTGTGACAAGGAAGTAGCCTGGGAAGAAATTGGCAAAGGCTATGAGTATGAGAAGGGGAAATTTGTCCTCTTCGACAAAGAGGAGCTGGATCAGCTTACCGAGGAGAGCAGCAAAAGCATCACCATTTTGGACTTTGTGGATTTAACGGAGATCGACCCGATTTATTTTCAAAAGACCTATTATCTTTCTCCCGATCAGGCCGGGATGAACGCCTACCGGCTGCTGATGGAAGCTATGCGCCAGACCGGAAAGATCGGCATTGCCAAAATTTCCATCCGCTCCAAAAGCAGTCTCGCCGCCATCCGCGTCTTGTCAGACTGCCTGGCGATTGAAACCATCTATTATCCCGACGAGGTGCGGCCCGTCTCCCAGGTTCCAGGCCTGCCGGAAGCCGGAATGGTCAATGACAAGGAGCTGGATATGGCCAAACTGCTCATTTCCCAGCTGTCCACACCGTTCGAGCCGGCAAAATATACCGATGACTACCGCCAGCGGATGCTGGATCTGATCTCCCATAAAATTGCCGGTGAAGAATTCCATATTGCTCCGGCGCGGCAGGAGAGCAATGTAATCGACCTGATGGCCGCGCTGCAGGCCAGCATCGAAGCGGTTCAGCATATCCCGACCGACCCCGGGCCCTCCCCGTCCGGTTCTGCGGCCAAACCGCAAACAGCCGCTGCCAGGAAAAAAAACGCCAAGGCCAAAACAACAGCCGCCGCTCCTGCAGCCGCTGTGCTTAACGAAGCAACCGGACCGATTCCGGTCATTTCACCTAAGCCGAAACGCCGCAGCGCCAAGAGCAAAGACACGGTTTCCTAAGCTTATTCGCTTATATTTCCTTTAGGAGGGGTTGCTATGAAGCTGCAGCCAGTCATTCCATTTGAGCCTGTACTGGCCGCGCAGCTTCCGTCCGGCGGCGAGTGGATCGCACAAATCAAATGGGACGGTGTACGCATGCTTTCTTATTACGATGGCAGCCATGCAGAGCTCATTAACCGCCGGGGCAACCGCCGCACGCCGCAATATCCCGAGCTGGCCGAGCCCCGCAGCTATTGCCGGGCCGGCTCTTTTATCCTGGACGGAGAAGTCATTGCGCTCAGTGGCGGCAAACCCTCCTTCCATGAGGTCATGCGCCGCGATAGCCTGAAGAATGAAGCAGCCATCCGGGCGGTTAGACCGCAGGTTCCGGTTCTATATATGGTGTTTGACATCCTGTATTGCAACGGACTATGGCTGCTCGATCAGCCCTTATCCAGGAGGCAGCAGTACTTAAATGAAATGCTGCTGCCCCATCCCCACGTCCAGAATGTGCCGAGCTATGCCAATCCGGCGGAGCTGTTCTCCGCAGCCCAGAGCGGCAGTCTGGAAGGCATCGTATGCAAGGACGTGAACAGTACTTACGCGCCGGGAGGGAAAGACAAACGCTGGCAGAAGCGGAAAATCATCTCCGATGTAACTGCCGTCGCCGGCGGGGTAACCTTTCGTGACGGGATTGTAAATGCGCTGCTCTTCGGCCTGTACGATGACAAAGGTAAGCTGCATTACATCGGTCATGCCGGAGCGGGCAGAATGACGGCGGCAAATTGGCGGAACGTGACTGCGGCAGCCCACCGCCTCACCGTCCCGAAGATGCCTTTTGCAGCACTGCCCCAGCGCAGTAAGGATGCGGTATGGATCAAGCCCGAGCTGGTCTTCAAGCTTCATTTTCTGGAATGGAACAGCTCCGGTACCTTTCGCCAACCGGTCATCCAGGCACAAGTAGATCTGCCGCCGCAGTCTTGCCGGATAGAGCAGAAGGGGTAATTAGAAACAAGGAATCAAGCGCAAAAATTGTGCACTGTAGCTATGTACGAGGAAGGAAGGGAGGAATCCGGCATGCCGGCAACGATCAAAGGCTCCATTACTGTAGCCGGACAAGAAATTACGATAACGAACCCCGATAAACCATTATGGCCCGAGGCAGGGATTACCAAACGGATCTATCTGGAAAAGCTGGCCGCACTCTCCCCTTATTTGCTGCGCTATTGCCGGGACCGGCTGCTGACGGTAATTCGCTACCCCCACGGCATTTCCGGCATGTCCTTTTATCAAAAAAACGCCCCGGACCCCCTGCCGGACTTTGTCCGAACGGCGGTACAGGACAAAATTAACTATATCGTGCTTCAGGGCTTGCCAGAGCTGCTCTGGCTGGGCAATCTGGCTGCACTGGAGTTTCATCCTTCCCTGCATTATGCGGGAAGCGGGCTTCCCTGTGAATGGATGATTGATCTTGATCCCTCCCTTGAGGTGGAGCCGCGGATCATGGAAGCGGCCGCTACTGTCGGTGAAGTGCTGAAATCACTGGGACTGGCTTCCATTCCGAAGACTTCGGGGGCCACAGGTGTGCAGATCATCATTCCTATTCGGCCTGGTGTTACTTTTGATGACTTGCGCAAGATCGGGCATTTTGTGGGACGTTATGTCACCGAGAAACGCCCCGATCTGTTCACCCTGGAGCGGCTGAAGAAACACCGCGGAGACAAAATTTATTTTGATTATCTTCAGCACTACGGAGGCAAAACCCTTGCCGCTCCTTATACACCGCGTGCCAGACCGCTGGCCACCGTTTCTACCCCCCTCTTATGGGAAGAGGTGCAGCGCAATGTCTCCCCTGCAGATTTTCATCTGCTGAATATTGAGGAACGCCTCAACCGCATGGGCGATTTAATTGTTGGTGTACCGCCTCAGCCGGTAGAGAACATTATCTCCCGGCTCCCTTAATTCTGAAGCAGCAATAAGCCCGCAACTGCCTTTTCAGGCTGCGGGCTTATCAGGCGTCCAGCTTTTGGACGGAAGGTATTATATATGAGAATACGGCGCTGCCAAACGCAACCGCCCTATTGATTACTCTGACTTTCGTAAATATACCTTCCTTCGGATAGCGTTCAGGTTGTGAGAATCGCTAGTGGATTGATTTTTTCTTAAAGCGGCCGCCTTTAACATCATGGATATTGCCAATTGCGATAAAGGCATCGGAATCCCAATCCTCAACAATCGACTTCAGTTTGGCTTCTT
Source organism: Paenibacillus sp. FSL M7-1046 (assembly GCF_038007405.1). Lineage (NCBI taxonomy): Bacteria > Bacillati > Bacillota > Bacilli > Caryophanales > Paenibacillaceae > Paenibacillus > Paenibacillus sp. FSL M7-1046. The sequence continues at coordinate 989,087 of NZ_JBBOXB010000001.1, forward strand.
CCAAACGGGTGATTACCACAAAAATCACTTTCTTGTTCTCACCGGAGAAGCCGCCTTCCCCATCAAGATAGGTAACACCGCGTCCCAGACGCTCGGTCAGCGCTTCGCCGATATCACGGAATTTATCGCTGATAATCCATACCGACTTGGATTGATCAAGCCCCTCAAGCGTAATATCAATCAGCTTAAACGCAATATAGTAAGCAATTAGAGAAAACATCGCATTATTCCAGCCGAACACGAAACCTGCGCTTGAAAGAATAAACAGGTTGAAAAACATAACTACCTCACCTACGGAAAACGGCAGCTTCTTAGACACGAGAATGGCAACAATCTCTGTACCATCCAGTGATCCCCCGTAACGTACAACGAGTCCTACACCCACGCCGAGAATGACGCCCCCAAACACTGCGGCAAGCAGCGGTTCCACCGTTATGGGATTTACAGGATGGAGCAGCTGAGTACCGATGGACATTACTACTACGGAAAATAATGTGGATAAGGCAAAGGTTTTGCCAATCTGCTTATAACCTATAACCAGAAACGGCAAGTTAAGCAGCGTCAGCAAAATCCCGAGCGGGATGTCAAAAATATCGGACAGCATAATAGAAATACCTGTAATTCCGCCATCAATCAACTGATTGGGAACAAGAAAAATCTCCAGTGCAACAGACATCATACCCGCCCCGAGCACCATCATAATGATCCGCTGGGCCAGTCTGGCGGTCTTCAAAGCCCCCGACTTCTGCGGCTTCTTCTGTTCCTCATTCGTAAAGACATTTTGGCTCACAGTCATAGAACTCCCCCTATAAAAAAGTATAAACAAGAATAATCGAAAGCATAATTGTTAAGCTATACTTTCTTAAATTTCTTCTTATACCTATATTATATCATAAAAGAAGCTCAAATAAGGAACGGAACATGTTCGCGCCTTCGAAAAGTTAGGGTTTTGACCCTTTTTCCGTCATAATAGCGGCGAAAGCAGCTGACAGAGCCCTTGAATCAACTTGACATTTCGTCCCCTCTTGCTGAATTTTGCAGGGTCAATAAATTCGCTATGCTTGAGATCATTCTGGAACGCTGACTTAAGCGAATTAATGATCTCCGGCTGGAGCAGCACGGCGGTAAGCTCGAAGTTGGAGTAGAAGCTGCGCATGTCCAGATTGGCACTGCCCACAGTAGCCAGCAGATCGTCTATGATCATGACTTTGGCATGCATAAACCCCTTTTTGTAGCGGTAGAATTTCACCCCGGCATCCTGCAGATTCTCCAGATAGGATAAAGAAGCATTATAAACCAGCCTGTTGTCTGGTGTGGCAGGGATAATAATTCTCACATCCACACCGCTGAGCACAGCATTCTTAAGTGCCCGGCAAATCGTCGGATCGGGAATGAAATACGGGGAAGCAATCCAGATTCGCTGCCTGGCTGCACATAACGCGGCAAAATACATTTCCAGCGAGGCATCTATTGCTCCATCCGGACCGCTTGCCACAATCAGCACAGACTCCTGTTCTTCACAGCTGTGCTTTGGAAAAAAGCGGGGATGGCTCAGGGCGTCTCCTGCCGCCAATCTCCAATCCTTAAGGAATACGTATTGCAGATTATAAACTGCATCTCCTTCTAGCCGCAGGTGGGTATCCCGCCAGTAGCCCAGCTTGGGATCCTTGCCCAAATAATCATCCCCGATATTCAATCCGCCCGTATATCCTATTAGACCATCAACAACCAGAATTTTACGGTGATTGCGGTAATTAAAGCGGCGGTCCATGAGTGAGGTCAGCGGCGGCAGAAAGAAATGGACCTCTACGCCCGCATTTTTTAAGGTGCGGATAAATCTGCGGCTCAGCTTATGACTGCCGAGGCCGTCGCATAGCAGACGCACTTTTACCCCCTGGCGGCATTTGCGGATCATGACTTCTTGAAACCGCTCACCCGTCGCATCATCCCGAAAAATATAGAACTCCAGATGGATATTCTCCCGCGCCGTTTCCATCGCTTCCAGCATATCCTCATAGGCCTCTTGGCCGCTGGAAAGAATCCGGCACTTATTGCGTCCGGTAACTGGACTTTCCGAGAGCCCGGAGAGCAGATGCAGCAGTTCATCGCGGCCTTCAAATTCCGGGTTGCCGGTGTCTGACGTATTTTTCACAATCTGAATTTTGCCGGAGACATGGGCGCGAATTTCACGAAGCAGCGGCGTGCAGCGTTTGCCGATCCTACGGTTCTGCCAATAATCATGGCCCAAAAAATAATAGAACAACAGCCCGGCAGGCGGACAGCAGAATGTAATGAACAGCCAGGCCAGCGCTCTTTGCGGACGGCGGTGCTCCAGCAGCAGTATTACGGCAATCTGCAGAATAAAAAGGCATAAAATGATTGCAAATATTCTCAAGGCGCACACCTCCTGAAAGTCTATAATAGCTGTCTCCTGCCTGAGCTTCGTACAAGCCGGTTTCGGGCTTTGGCACCCGCATCACTATGTCCTCCATGAAAAACCGGGAATTAGCTGTACCCAAGCCAATTCTAGTACAGGTTTTGCCGTAACTCTCCTTCTTTATTCAACCAAACCGTTGTCATGTTCGCCAGAGGCCTGGAATACATAGAGTAGTAGGACAATTCGGATGAGCCCATTTAATAACTAACACTCGCAGGCACGGAGTTTTAGTTACCACGAGGCGGCTGCCACAAGCCGCAGAAAGGAGTAGCTATGAAGAGTCAGCCCGATCATAACCGGATTACACTGCTCGTCGTCCGCGAAGCCGGACGTCCGGTCAGACAACTTCAGCTATCGAGGCCGCTTGCCCTGGCCCTCCCGGCCGCAGCCGCCCTGTCTATCTCCAGTCTGGTCACCTCCATGCATTTTCATGCCTCCCGCTCGATTGCAGAGCTGGAATCGGAAGCAGCGGCTCTGTCCCTGACTAATCTTCGAATGGAAATGAAGGTCGCTGACAAGGACCAGACACTTCAGCAGCTCCGCAGTCAGGTGACTGAGCTGTCGGAGGAGGCCGAGAACATCAAAGACAAGCTAAAAAGTGTCAGTGAGCTGGAAGCGCAGCTCCAGTCGCTGATTGACAAGGAGAGCAGTTCCACCACTGGAACAGACTCTGGTAAAGGTACAGGCACAGACTCCGATACCGAAAAGACATCCTCCTCCAATGCATCATCAGGGACGCTCTCTCATGCCACAGCTTCATTGGACACCATAGACGGATCTGCTCCAGCCGTTACAACAGCGCTAAATGGTGTGGATTTCACGGCTGCAGCGGTTTCCAATTCTTCTTCGCTGTCTGGTGTAAGCTACCGGATCGGGGCGCTTTCATCGGTACTGGGCAATAAGGCAACCCCACAGGTAGGCGGCGAATATATCGCGGTCTATCAGGAGGATCCCTTGGAGCTGGTCCGGCAAACTAAAGATGATTTTGCCGAAATCCGCAGTATGCTTGAAGAGATGGTGAACAGCATCTCCACCACGATTACCCAGGCCGAGAGGGCAAACAGCGTTCAAGCCAACCTTCAGGCCAAAAAAGCGCTCGCCGAAAAAGCCCGCTTGGCACCGGCCGTGATCTGGCCCACCCATTCCAATGTGATCACCTCAAGCTTCGGCTACCGCTCCGACCCTTTCAAGGGCGTTTCCGCCTATCATTCCGGCATTGATATTGCCGGTGATATCGGTGATCCTGTCTATGCAGCAATGGCCGGTGTGGTCACCGCCTCCGATCAGATGGGTGCAAGAGGAAAATACATTATTATCGAGCATGCGAACGGGCTGGAGACCTGGTATATGCATTTGAACGGAATGACCGTCAAAGCCGGTGACAAGGTCAACAAAGGCGAGCAAATCGGAATGCTGGGCAATACGGGGCGCAGTACAGGTCCCCATCTTCATTTTCAGGTGGTAAAACAGAACAAGGCGGTGAATCCGCTCAATTATGTAAAACCCTAAGGAGGAATTAATAGTGTGGAATAAACCAAAGCAGCAGGCATCCTTTAAGTCTACTGACTCGCTGATCGGTCTTGGAGGTACACTGGAGGGCAAGGTGCAGTGTGATACCAACTTGCGGATTGAAGGCAATTTCAGCGGGGAAATTCAGTGCCAGGGGACAGTGACCGTAGGTGAACAAGGAACGGTCCGTTCCAGCATTAAAGCTCAGGAGATCATTATAGCCGGCAAAGTGTTCGGCGATGTTACCGCCGACCGCCGCCTCACCATGACTGGAACCGGACAACTCCACGGCAACATCCTTGCAGGGACGCTCAGCATTATGGAGGGAAGTGTGCTTAACGGTTCCATAGGCATGGCAGAACAGCCCGCCCCGGAGAAAGCGGGCGGACTGCAGGAGGATAAGAATAAGGACAAGGCAGGTAAACGTGCCTCCAAGGCGCAGAGCAAGCTGGAAGCCGGCTAAACGGTTTGAACCTGTCTAGGCTCATTCCCGCAGCTTCCCATGTGCACCCGCCTCACAGTCCATCTACGTAAGGTCTTAAGCGGCGACATCCCTTTTACGGAACACGATCCAGGAAACCGCCAGAAACAGCAGATAATATACAGCCAGCACGGCGGCAGAGAACCCAAGGGTTACACCGCCAGGACCGGCATCGCTCAATATATATCCCCGCAAATCCATGTGGGTAAAGATCAGATACTTAGCCCACTCATACCTTTCCGGGCTAAAGATGACGATAAATAAATTTTTGGTAAACATAATAAACAAAGACAGACCGATCGCCAGTCCGCTTGCCCGGAATACACTCGATACCATAAAGGCAAGCGCAGCGGTTAGAAACAGCTCAACATAGCGGCAGAGCACATCGAGGAAGGAGTATTCAACCGGACTCCAATTTCCTAAGTTAGACGCTCCCGCTTCCGCTGAAGAGGAGAAGATCAATGACGAACCATAGGCGAAAGCAATTAATATTGCTGTGCTGAGCAGACTAAAGAGGATCATGGAAATATATTTTGAGAGCAGTATTTTGGAGCGGCTCCACGGGCGAATCAGCAAAAGCTTGATTGTTCCCCAGGAAAATTCGCCCGCCACGGAGTCGGATGCAACTACAACCGTGAAGATCGTATTCAGGAAAAAGGCAACGCTCACGGTCGTCTGAAAGCTCTCCCATAGTCCCATCCTGGACATATCACCACTGCTGGTAAAATAGAACAGTGCCGGAAACAGCGCACTCATTAAAGCCAGAATGAACAACATAATCCATGTACGGACACGGCTGTAAATCTTGATATTCTCATTATGTATGAGAGCAGCGAACTCACCCAATGCCTTCACCTCCTGTAATTTCCAAGAATTGATCTTCCAGTGAGCGGGACAGCGCCTTGATGCTGTAGACCTTGATGCCGCCTGCCACCAGCTTCGCATTCAGTTCGGCTACTTCCTCACGGCTCGCCACGACGGCCAGACCGCCTTCTCTCAATACTCCGCGGCCAATCAGGCTAAACGCCGCTTCCGGATCACTCACCTCAAACAGTGTTTCCCCAGCTGGCATCACTGCGTCTCCCACTGTCTTCAGCTGTTTCACATCTACAAGCCGGCCATTCTGGATAATTGCGACACTGTCGCACATCAGCTCCATTTCGGACAACAAATGGCTGGAGACAAACACCGTTGTTCCCTCATCTTGGCAAAGACGGCGCAAATAATCGCGAAGCTCACGGATCCCTTGCGGATCAAGCCCGTTTGTCGGCTCATCCAGAATCAGCAGCTTCGGCCGATGCAGCAGGGCCTGAGCGACACCAAGCCGCTGGCGCATGCCCAGAGAATAGGTTTTTACTTTATCATGAATTCTCTGTCCAAGCCCGACGAGTTCCACAACCTCATTGATCCGCTGCTTGTCTACACCCGGTACCATGCGCGCATATTGGCGCAAATTCTGGTATCCGGTCAAGAACTTATACATCTCAGGATTCTCAACAATGGCACCGATATTGGCTACCGCTTCTTCGAAATGATCCTTGATGCTGCGGCCGCAGATCAGAATGTCTCCCTGGCTGATCGAAATAAGCCCTACCATCATGCGAATCGTCGTCGTTTTGCCGGCGCCGTTCGGTCCAAGAAACCCAAAAATTTGACCGGACGGAATGTCCAGCGTTAAATTGCTGACCAGCGTTTTGGAACCTATTTTTTTGGTGACGCCCATTAGGCTGGCTACAGGCTTCGACACTTCTGCCATATTTGGCATTATTTCACTTCCTTTCATTAGTTTGCATTACTATATTACCACAGCTTACCTTTTTCATGAAAATCAAGAAAAATACATTACATAATAAAGGACCGTACCCTTTCATTACAAAAGGATACGGTCCCTTGTTCTTCGACAATTGCTTAAAGATTAGCCACCGACACGGGCAAGCTCACGCATGTTGGCTTCAAAGGCTGCCATTAGGGCAGCTTCGCCGGTCAAGCCGGTTTGCTCAACTTTGCGGATTTGCTCCATCATCCGTTTGTAATCCTTTGGAATCACCCGGGCAAAATTCGGCAGAGCCGCTTCCCAGCCATCCAGAATCCGTCTTCCCGCGGCACTGTCAGTAAGCTCCGTATGACGGGCAATCAGACTGTGCAGTTCAGCGATTTCGTCCGGTTCTTCGACCCGCTCCAGAAGCACCATTTCCAGGTTGCAGCGTTTGATGAAGTTGTTGTTCGGATCGTATACATAAGCGATACCGCCTGACATCCCCGCTGCAAAGTTGCGGCCGGTTTCACCGAGCACAACTACGCGCCCGCCGGTCATATATTCACAGCCATGGTCGCCCACGCCTTCAACGACGACATTCGCACCGGAGTTACGGACGGCGAACCGTTCACCGGCGATGCCGCTGATGTAAGCTTCGCCGCCGGTCGCTCCGTAAAGCGCCGTATTCCCGATAATAATATTGTCCTCAGCGGCGAAGGTTGCCTTCGGCGATGGCTTAATAATCAGCTTGCCGCCGGACAGCCCTTTGCCCACATAGTCATTGGAGTCGCCTTCGACCGTAATCGTAATCCCCTTCGGCATGAACGCGCCCAGACTTTGTCCGGCAGATCCGCTGAAATGCAGGCGGATCGTATCATCAGGCAGGCCTGCCGCTCCATATTTGCGCGTCAGTTCGCTGCCCAGAATCGTTCCTACCGCACGGTTCACGTTCGTGATTGGCAGCGAAGCTTCAACCACCGTACCGAATTCCAGGGCAGGTGCGGCCAGCTCCAGCAGCTTCGAAACGTCGAGCGTTTCTTCAAGACCATGGTTCTGGCGTTTGCTGCGGTAACGTGTGCTTCCTTCCGGCATTGCCGGAGTATGAAGCAGGCTGCTCAGATCGACGCCTTTCTTCTTCCAATGACTCGAAGCGCGTACGGCGTCGAGGCAATCGGTACGTCCAACCATTTCTTCAATGGTGCGGAAACCAAGCTCAGCCATAATCTCACGCAGATCCTGCGCCACGAACGTCATGAAGTTAACAACATGCTGTGGATCGCCTGTAAAGTTCTTACGCAGATCCGGATTCTGTGTTGCTACACCGACCGGACAGGTATCCATCTGGCACACCCGCATCATGATGCAGCCTACGGCTACAAGCGGCGCAGTAGCGAATCCATATTCTTCAGCACCCAGCAATACAGCTACTGCCAGGTCACGGCCACTAAGCATTTTGCCATCTGTCTCGAGCACGACACGGTCGCGGAGGTTATTCAGCATCAGTGTCTGATGGGTCTCAGCGAGACCAAGCTCCCAAGGCAGACCGGCATGGCGGATAGAGTTCATCGGCGATGCGCCGGTTCCTCCGTCATAACCGCTGATCAGAATGATATCGGCACGGCCTTTGGCTACTCCGGCAGCGATGGTACCGACGCCTACCTCAGACACGAGCTTCACGTTAATGCTGGCACGCGGATTGGCATTTTTCAGATCGTAGATCAGCTCTGCCAAATCTTCAATGGAATAAATATCATGATGCGGCGGCGGTGAGATCAGACCTACGCCTGCTGTGGAGCCGCGCACTTCTGCCACCCATGGATATACCTTGCGGCCCGGCAGCTGTCCGCCTTCACCAGGTTTGGCCCCCTGCGCCATTTTGATCTGAATTTCATCCGCATTCACGAGATAGTTCGAAGTCACCCCGAAACGTCCCGATGCGACCTGTTTAATCGCGCTGCGGCGGGAATCACCGTTGCTGTCCGGAATAAAGCGTGCCGGATCTTCGCCGCCCTCACCGGTATTGCTCTTGCCGCCGATGCGGTTCATGGCGATTGCCAGCGTCTCATGTGCTTCCTTACTGATCGAACCAAAGGACATCGCACCGGTCTTGAACCGTTTCATAATTGATTCTGCCGGTTCCACCTCTTCCAGCGGAACTGGCTGATTTGTCGATTTGAATTGCAGCATGGAGCGCAGCGTCTGATGTTTCTCGCTTTCACCCTGAACAAGCGCTGCATATTTCTTGTACATATTGTAATCGCCGCTCCGCACGGAGTGCTGAAGCAGGTGAATGGTCTGCGGGTTGAACAGATGCTCTTCCCCGTCGCTGCGCCATTGGTACTCGCCGCCGGAATCAAGCACTTTATCGTTGCCGTCTTTGTCGGTGAAGGCGCGGTTATGATGAATCAGCGCTTCTGCCGCCACTTCTTCAAGGCCGATACCGCCAATACGGGAAGGCGTCCAGGTAAAGTAACGGTCGACAAATTCCGAATTCAGTCCGACAGCTTCAAAGATCTGTGCGCCACGATACGATTGAATAGTAGAGATACCCATTTTGGACAGTATTTTCACTACGCTCTTTGTCGCAGCCTTAATGTAGTTCTTCACAGCCTTCTCATGCGAAATTCCGCGCAGCAGGCCCTGGCTAATCATGTCATCCAGACTTTCGAAGGCCAGATACGGATTGACCGCACTTACGCCATAGCCCAGAAGAAGCGCATAATGATGGACTTCACGGGGTTCGCCGGACTCCAGCAAAATGCTGACCTTCGTACGTGTTCCCGAGCGGATCAGATGGTGATGCAGGCTGGATACAGCCAGCAGCGCCGGGATGGCCGCATTCTCGCGGTCCACACCGCGGTCGGACAGAATAAGAATATTATGTCCTTTGGCCATTACGCGGTCAGCAGCCTCATTCATGCGCTCCAGTGCGATACGCAGTCCTTCCGCTCCAAGCTCAGCCGGGAACAGAATCGGAATGGACATCGATTTGAAGCCCGCACGGCGGACATGGCGGATCTTGGCGAAATCCTCATTCGATAAAATCGGCGATTCCAGCGAGATCTGTCGACAGCTCTCCGGTTCTGGTTTCAGCAGGTTGCGTTCCGGTCCGATTGTCGTAGCGGTTGACGTTACCAATTCTTCACGAATTGCATCAATCGGCGGATTGGTTACCTGTGCGAACATTTGTTTAAAGTAGTTGTAAAGACGCTGCGGACGATCCGACAGCACAGCCAGCGGAGCATCATAGCCCATGGAGCCGACAGCTTCGGCGCCGGTTGAAGCCATAGGCTCCAGCACCTTGCGCAAATCCTCAAAGGTGTAGCCGAAGGATTGCTGCAGCTGCTGCACATTGTCATGTTTCGGGTTCGGCAGTTCAGGTGCATCCGGAAGCTCGTCAAGTCCGATCAGATGCTCATCCAGCCATTGGCGGTAAGGCTGCTCGGAAGCAATGGACGCTTTCACTTCTTCGTCAGAAATAATCCGGCCCTGCTTCGTATCCACGAGCAGCATCCGGCCTGGTCTCAGGCGGTCTTTATATAGTACATTCTCTGCCGGAATATCAAGAACTCCTGCTTCAGAGGATAAAATAATCATATCGTCTTTGGTTACATAATAACGGGCAGGACGCAGGCCGTTACGGTCAAGAATGGCTCCGATTTGCACACCGTCGGTGAAGCCCATCGCGGCAGGCCCGTCCCACGGCTCCATCAAGGTGCTGTGGTATTCATAAAATGCCTTCTTCTGCTCATCCATGCTGTCATGGTTGCTCCAAGGCTCAGGTACCATCATCATGGCCACATGCGGCAAGGAACGTCCGCTGAGATACAGGAACTCAAACGTATTGTCGAACATAGCGGTGTCGGAACCGTCCGGATTAACAACCGGCTTGATCTTGCTGAGGTCTTCTCCGAATACTTCACTCTTGAACAGCGACTGGCGGGCGTGCATCCAGTTCACATTCCCCCGCAGGGTGTTGATCTCACCATTGTGGATCATGAAACGGTAGGGATGGGCACGCTCCCAGCTCGGGAACGTATTGGTGCTGAACCGGGAGTGGACAAGCGCAATCGCGGATTCCAGCTCTTGGTTCTGCAGATCCAGATAGAACTGGCCTACCTGCTCAGTTGTGAGCATGCCTTTATATACGATCTTACGACAGGACATACTTGGCACGTAGAAGGACTCACCCTCTTCGGTACCGCCATAGCGGATTGCAAGTTCTGCGCGTTTGCGGATTACATACAGCTTGCGTTCAAAAGCCAATTCATCCTTGACGCCTGCGGAACGGCCGATGAATACCTGACGGACATAAGGCTTCGCTGCCTTGGCAGTTTTGCCCAGCATTTCGTCAAAGGTAGGCACATCACGATAGCCAAGCACCACTTGGCCTTCTTCTGCAATAATGTCGCTCAAGAGCGCCTCGTGGCGGGCCCGGATCTCCTCGTTATGAGACAGAAAGATCATACCCACGCCATAGCGGCCCTGCTCCGGCAGTTCAAAGCCAAGCTTAGCAGCTTCCCCTGCAAAGAAACGGTGCGGAATTTGCAGCATGATGCCGGCTCCGTCACCGGAGTTCGGCTCGCTACCCTGGCCCCCCCGATGCTCCATATTGAAGAGCATAGTCAAAGCGTTACTTACAATATCATGGGACGGTGTGCCTTTAATATGGGCAACAAATCCCATGCCGCATGCATCTTTTTCGAACTGGGGATCATAAAGGCCCTGTTTGCCGGGCAGTTCAGTGTGTCTCATTGTACGCAACCTTTCTATAATAAAGTAGAAGTTATCATCGGAAGAACCCTCTTGCCGATCTGCATAATGGCGGCATCACTTTCACAAAAAATATAAGGAAAAAGCAAAGCGCAAAGCTCTACTTACATTATATTTACAGGAAAATATTTCAGAGAAAAATCTTAATAATTATTCAAGGCAGATTGGTTATATTATTTTATCATCGACCTGACATGAGCGCAATTTAAACTTTTTTATGAGTTTGATTAACAATTGCTTTTGCGGTACAGCTTTAGTGAATAAAAGCGTAAAAAATCTTTACAATGCATAATTATTCATTAAAACCGAATAAGTTCTTATGCAATGAAAACGCTTATTTCGTTTTCTTTCCATAACATGTCATTTTAATGTCGCATATCATTTCCGCAATAAGCAAAGAACGCCCCTTAAGGAGCGTCCTCTGCTTATTGTTATATTATTGCTATTAACCGATTATACAGTCAAAACTTGTTCACTTTTCATAGCAGCTTCACTTTCATGACTGCGGGTCATGAAATAGGTGAACGTAAGGGCCAGGAATACAAGGCCGTAGATCGCAAGCAGTCCTGCATCGTTCCACATTACACCCGTATCTCCCGTGGAAATTACTGCCTTGAATCCTCTGACGCTGTAGGTCATAGGAAGAAGCGGATTGAAGAATTTCATCCAGTTCGGAATCAATTCAAGCGGGAACGTACCTGCACTTGTCGTCAATTGGAAGATAAGGATGACGATGGCTACAAAACGTCCCGGTTGATCCATCCAGGTTACAATCGCCTGGATCATCCACATGAAGGCAAGACTGGTAATGAAGATAAATGCGTAGAAGAGCGGTACATTCTGCACTTCAAGACCCAATCCGTACAGAACAATAACTGCAGCGAGCAGCGCCTGAAGCACACTCATCATCGTGAATGTAAGCGTACGGCTGACAAACCGGTTGAACCGGCTGGCACCGATCACTTCGGAATCGCGCATTGGAATAATAATCGTGCTGATCAGTGCACCTACAAACAGTCCAAGGGACAGGAAGTAAGGCGCAAAGCCTGTGCCGTAGTTTGGCACGGCATTCACTTTAACTTCTTCAATCTCCACAGGCTGGGCGAACATTGAGACCAACGCGTCGGTCTTATTCACCGAACTGGTCTGTGATGCGGCATCGCCAAGCTTCGTTGCAAGTTCTCCTGAACCGGCCTTCAGATCATCAAGACCATCCTTCAGCTGGCCTGCTCCATCGCTTAGCTTCTTCGAGCCATCGGCTACAGAGGTCAGGCCGCTGCTCAGCTGTCCGGCTCCGTTCAACAGTTTCGAAGTTCCGGCTTCCAGCGCCTTGCCGCCATCGGCCAGCTTCGCACCGCCAGCTGCAGCTTCGTCCAGCTTCGCGCCGAACTGCTTCATCCCTGCGGCAAGTGTAGTTCCGCCGGTTTCCAGCTTCGTTGCACCGGCCACGAGCTGTTTTTGTCCTTCCAGCAGCTGCGTGCTGCCGGCATTCAGCTGCTGCGCTCCGTCATGCAGCTGACTGACTCCAGCATCCAGCTGCTCAGAACCGGTATGCAGCTGTCCTGCACCCTGCACAAGCTGCTCCTGTCCGCTGTGGAGCGCTGATGCGCCTTCCACGAGTTGCTGCTGACTTTGATCCAGCTGCGCGCTGCCTTGAGCGACTGCCGTACTTGCAGCCAGCAGCTTTTGCACATCAGGGCTGGCTGCAAGCTGAGGATTCGATTTGGCCAGCTGCTGCAGGCCATCGGCCACTGCTTTGGCTCCCGCGCTCACTTTCGCGCTGCCATCCTTGGAGGCCTTCAGACCGGCTTCCAGCTTCGCACTGCCTTCGACGGAAGAAGTAAGTCCCGCTTCCAGCTTCGCACTGCCATCGACAACCGACTTCGTGCCGGCTTGAAGCTTAGTCGTACCTTCTACAGCTGATGCTGTACCAGCCTGAAGTGAAGCTGCTCCGGTTTCCGTCTTCTTAAGGCCTTCACTCAGTTGTTTGCTGCCTGCTGCAGTCTGTGATACACCAGCCTGCAGTTTCTTGTGTGCAGCGGACAATTGCTGGAGTCCGCCTGCCAGAGTGCTGCTGCCGTTCTGTATGGCGGCGGCACCCGTATTCAGATCGCTCACACCTTTCGTAAGCGGCGCTACACCATCGAGCAGTTTACCTGTGCCCTCGGTCAGTACTACCAGGTTATCCTTCAGCTTCAGCGCGCCGTCATCCAGCTTGCTTGCACCATCGGCAATTTTTGTTGCGCCGTCTCCGGCGTCGCCAAGCCCGCTGGCGATCTCCGTAATTTTATCGAATACGGATTCTGTATAAGCTTCTGTTATTTTGGCCGATACTTTTGTCTTAATATCCTTTACCGCAGTTCCGCCAATTTGGCCGGCAAGGAAATTGAAGCCTTCGTTCGGTTCATAAATAATTTTGGCCGGCTGGGGATCAGTACCCAGCAGGGTTGTTGCATTTGCTGAAAAATCTTCAGGCACAATGATCGCCATATAATAAGTACTGTCGTCAAGTCCCGCTTCTGCCTGGTCACGGCTTACGAAATTCCATTCGAACCCGTCGGTTTTCTTAAGTTCTTCTATCAGGTCATTCCCGGCAGTTAGCTTTGAGCCTTCGTAGTCGGCACCTTTATCTTCATTTACGACAGCGACCGGCAGTTCATTCATTTTACCGTAGGGATCCCAGAATGCTTTCAGGAACAACCCGCTGTACAGCACCGGAACGAATAGGACAACAAACATTGGGATCAGCACTTTAGGATTCTTCAGCACTGCCCCAAGGTCCTTGAAAAACACGGATAAAGATTTCATTCTGGTTCTCTCCTTATAATCGTTTGCTCTCTTTTAAAATGCTATGAATCTTCAACTCTTGCTATTGTATTGAAAGTTACAGTAATACCATATGACTGTTTTCCCCAATTGGTCAGTCCAGAGTAAAAAAAAACCTTTCCGGTTTTTGTTCCACTGCCGCCTAAGTAAAAGAACATCCAGGGAAAGCAGACGGTTGACGATGCCATCCCTATTCCAGCTCCAAACTTTACTTTGCTGTTGCCAGCCCTTCGGACAAGAACAAGTGAAAATAATGTTTGATTTGCTCTTTGTTCAAAGGCACATGCACCTTGTTAAGTTCAGCAGTCAGCACAATGTAAAGTCTAAACATTACAACAGATACGATCTTGGGGTCGCAAGGTTTGATTTCGCCTTGACGAATCGCCTGTTCCACCTCCCGTTTCAAATAGTCAAGCACAACACTCTCGATCTTGTCGAGTCCTTCACCAGCCTGCGGCGTTCCGAAATCGCGACTTTCCTGGGAAAGCTTAATGAACAGCTCGTGTTCGCTTCGAAATTCCAGCAAAGCATCCAGAACCCTGTGCAGGTTATCAAAAAAAGGCTTATCCTTTTTGATTTCCCGCTCGGCGATTTTTTTCATTTCGACAATGACATCACGCAGGATTTCATCGAACAGCTGCTCCTTATTCGTGAAAAAGGTATAAATCGTTCCTTTTCCCACATTCGCAATCTTGGCGACTTGATCCATTGTAGTTGCCTTATAGCCAAATAATGAAAAACATTTCGTCGCGGCTTTAAGCACCTGCTGCCTTCGATCTACCACAGCCACCCGTACACTCCCTTTCCTCGGAAATATCGCTGTAACCGCATTTTGACCAATTTACTAATCCGGTCATTCGGTCATTACTTACTTTAACATGATGCCTCCGCGTTTGCAATACTTTAACCAATGTATATTTTTTTAATTTATTGCAGTGATTTAACTTTCTATTTACGTCTTATCTGTATAATGTAAGAAGAAACGTCTGTCTCGTCTTTGAAAAAGGGCGGTTTCCCTGCGGGAAATGGAAGAATAGAATGGCCGGACACACATAGTCTTATATTATGAGATTAACAGCTAATTTCGCTGTATAATAGAAGAGATGATTATATAGAGGTATCTCCAATCCGCCAAAGAAGAGAACCCGCAATTCTACCTATGAAGGAAAGTAGCAGGTGAACTTATGCGAAAGAAAAGAGTACTGCTGTTTTCGGAAGGCTTCGGTACGGGCCATACAGGGGCAGCCTATGCTCTCGCCGAAGGAATAAAGCTGTTGAATCCGGATGTACAATGCCGGGTCATCGAGCTGGGAAAATTCCTGAACCCTACGGTCGCTCCTTGGATTCTTTCCGCTTACCGTAAAACAGTCAGCAGCCAGCCCAAGCTGGTTGGCATGATGTATAAGACCCAATACAATAAATCACTGAACCGGTTGACGAAGCTGGCGCTTCACCGGGTTTTTTATACACATGCCTTACAGGTTATCGAGCAGCTTAAGCCGGATTTAATTATTTGCACACATCCCATTCCCGCAGCCGTTATTTCGAGGTTGAAGCGGCAGGGGTTGAATGTCCCGCTCTTTACACTCATAACAGATTATGACGCACACGCCACCTGGGTCAACGCTGAAGCTGACCGGTATCTAGTCTCTACTCCGCGGGTAAAATCAATTCTGACCGGCCGCGGGGTATCTCCCGAGCTTGTGACGGTCACCGGCATACCGGTGCATCCGAAGTTCTGGGAGCGTTCCAACAAGACCCAGCTCCGCAAGGAACTCGGGCTCGCCGATATTCCTACCGTGCTCATTATGGGCGGAGGCTGGGGACTCATGTTCGGCAAGGATGTTATGGACTCGCTCACGGCCCGAATGGATGATATCCAGCTGATCTTCTGCATGGGCAGCAACGACAAGCTTGTGGCCAAGATGCAGGCCAATCCCCTGCTAAACCATCCCAACGTGAGGATACTTGGTTACAGCAGTGAAATCAATAAGCTGATGGACGCCTCCGATCTGCTGATTACGAAGCCCGGTGGAATGACCTGCACGGAAGGCCAGGCCAAAGGAATACCGATGCTCTTCTACAGCGCCATTCCCGGCCAGGAAGAGAAGAATTGCCAGTATTTCGTGGAGCTTGGCTTGGCCGAGGTGCTGGATTCGAATGTCGTGGACAAATGGTTCTCCCTCCTGCTGCGTGAATATGCCGGACTGGAGGAGCAACGGAAGCGCCGGCTGGCTCCAGAGCGCCAGCAACCGCATAATTGCGCCTCTACGGTACTGCAGCTGCTGGGCAAACCGGCTGACGGAAAAACCGATTTGCGGGGAGCGCGGACACCGGCCCGCAATGAAGAGGCCGTCTATATTACCCCTTAAGCTCGAATGTTTGCCGCCAGTTCTGCCTGAACTGCAAAGCCAAAAGAACCTCCAATCCATCAAAGTATGGATTGGAGGTTCTTTTATTATACCGTCAGCGGGAGTTTAGATCTCCACACTTTCCCCTGCATGCAGCGGATAGCCCTGAATCCCCTCCTGCCGCAGCCGGTCACAGAACTCTGCGCCATCCTGGGCAATCGCCGGAAATGTATTGTAATGCAGCGGAATTACTTTATCCGCACGAAGCCATCTTGCTGCCAGCAGCGCATCGTCAGGCCCCATCGTAAGCATGTCCCCGATAGGCAGCGCCGCTATATCAATTGCGTTTCGTTCTCCGATCAGACGCATATCTCCGAACAATGCCGTATCTCCGGCATGAAATAAGGTTTTGCCTCCGATGGTCAGCAGAATGCCCGCCGGTTGTCCGGCATATATCCAGGTATCCCCTTCTGTAATGGAGGAGGAATGAAAGGCCTGGGTATATTTCACGGTAACTCCTTTATAGGAATGGCTGCCGCCGGTATTCATGTGTCTGACCTGCGCACCTTTGATGCGGCAATATTCTGCCAGTTCATAGACAGCAAAGATCGGACAGTCGTTCTTCGCGGCAATCTCCAGCGCATCTCCAAAATGATCGGAATGTCCGTGGGTGAGCAGAACCGCATCGACCGAAAGCTCATCGGGTGAGATCCCCGAATTCGGATTTCCCGACAAAAAAGGATCAATAATAACTTTGGCTTCCTCCGTCTCAACAAGCAGCGCCGAATGACCATAATAGGTGATTTTCATAGAGTGATCCTCCTAAAAGTTTTGCGGAATTATGCTTCTAGTTCATTGAAACCAAATTATTTATAAAAGGTATGATTGCCGATGGTCTTAGCGTACTCCTGCGAATGGTGGACCGTCAAATCCTGTGCCAGCTTCAGCGACAAGAAGAAATACGTATCATCCGTCACCTCTTTAACTCCAGAGAGCGCAGCATTTACCGCTTTAATGCTGTCCTTATTAGGTTTGACACGTTTAAGACGCCCGTTTGCCACAGGACTGAACTGGCTTTTCTGATAAATGACCTTGTAAATGGTGTCGGGAAAATTGGCTGACCGCAGCCGGTTCAGAACAACGTTGGCAACTGCCACCTTGCCCTGGTACGGTTCGCCTTCTGCTTCTGCCATAACGATTTTTTGCAGCAGTAGCAGGTCTTCATCGGATACGGCGTAGCTCCAGGTTGCTTGCGCTTGCTGTTCCTGGCTTAATAACTGCGTCCGGGAGAAGAACAATTTAGCGGGGGGATGTTGCTGAGATGCCGTTTTCGCTTGTTTTACGGTCTGGCTCCCCTTGGCTGCCGCCTGTCCGAGCGCTTTCTGCGCTGTTGCCGGCGGTGCCTTCACCACAGTGGCCTTAGTCTGAATGGTTACCTTCTTGGCTGCGCTTTGCGGCTTCAGCTTATCGGGAGTGAACCAATTCACGGCTGGCTTGCTGTTCCAGTTAAGCCTCAGATCGGCAACTGTGGTGTAGAGCATGGGTTTGGGTGATTCGGTTATCCTCTTGACACCGGTTGTGGCAGGATGCGACAGGACAGATGCGGCAGATGCATGGGTTGTCTGTAATTTATTCATTGGTACTGTATTTTTGCCCTCTGATACACGCTCGGAGTTCATCAGGCTTATTGAAGAGAAACACACTAGAATAACGCCAACGAGCAGCGCAATACAGCGATTTTGTTTAAAAATAACCATTTTTCACCTCCTATTTTACGGCACATTCCTATTGTATGTAACCGAAAATGGAAGCTTTGAAAACTTTCTTGTCGATTTTAATTTAGAAAAATGTCAATTTTTCAATCATTTCATACATAGGAATGGCATGCATTCTAGTAGCATACACCACAAAAGCATCTACCGTCCAGTCCTTTTCCGAACAATTGTTCTCCTTTTCTCCTCCACAGTGGCGTAAATCCGGCAGCTCTTCGGCGCTGAAGGGCTGCTCACCCCGGTATTTCCGGGCCAGGGTAATATGGGGATTATACTCCCTTGTCTCGGCTTTAAAACCCAAGCCAGAAGTCGCATTAACCACGTCCCGCTGCAGTTCCGCAAGTCTCGCAAGCTCGCCGGAAACCCCTGCCCAGAGCACCTTAGGCGCATGCGGAAGACCAAAAGTCCCCCAGTTCTCCAAGCTTAATCGAAACGGCTTGCTCTTTCCGGATATTTCCTCGAGCGCTTTGAGAAGTGCAGGAATTTCTTTTCTGGGTGTGTCACCGAGAAACTGCAGGGTAATATGATAATCTTCAGAATGTGTCCATTTTGCAAATTTCAGCTTTGCGGAGCATTTTTCAGACTCTTTTTCCAATAATTCACTCAGGTTTGAAGGGACTTTTACGGCAATAAACAAGCGCTCCATATCTCGCTCGGACCTATTACGCTCCATAAAAATTTCACCTTTCCAGACAGATTTGTTATCCTTATTCTATACATTATCAGCCAATCCTATAAAAAAGTATAACGGGAGGGAACCATCATGACGAAATCCATTGTTTGTTTACAGCCCCTTACATCCCAGCAGCAGAAGCTCATTCTCGATGCCGCCCCAGGTTATACCCTCACACTGGGAAACGCCAAAAATCCGGATTTGGAGCTTCTAGCCAATGCAGAAATTGTAATCGGCTGGGGCAAGGGCATCAGCGACACGCTGCTGCGGCCGGATTCACCGCTGCGTTGGGTTCAGACCTGGTCGGCAGGTGTAGAGAAACTCCCGCTTGATCGTTTGGAGGAGCGCGGAATCCTGCTCACGAACGCCAGTGGCGTTCACGCCGAGCCGATCACAGCTGTAATCTTTGGCTTTATGCTGCTCTTCACCCGTAATTTGCATACAGCCGTACGCAACCAGCAGAACCGCCGCTGGCATTCGGAAGGCAATGAAAGTGAATTAACCGGCAAAACAGCCGTCATTGCCGGCACCGGCTCCATCGGCAGTGAAACGGCAAGAATCGCCAAGGCTTTCCGGATGAAGACCATCGGCATAAGCCGTTCCGGTAAACCGGTTGCCGATTTTGATCAGGTCTACACCACTGACGAGCTGCCTGACGCAGTCCGCCAAGGCGATTTCGTAATCAACACGCTGCCACTCACCGACGAAACACATGGGTTGTTTAATGCGGAAATCTTCTCCAAGTGCAAGCAAGGCACTTATTATATCAACATCGGCCGGGGAGCCACCACCCATACCGAAGACTTGATGGCCGCGCTGAAGAGCGGCCAATTGGCCGGAGCGGGGCTGGATGTCTTTGAGACCGAACCCCTGCCGCAGGATCATCCGCTATGGGGAATGGAGCAGGTGGTGATTACCCCGCATTGTGCCGGCACAACAGACCGGTATGCCGACCGCGTTGTTGATATTTTCACAGACAACCTGCAGTCCTATCTGCAAGATGGCGCCCCTTCGCGCAATAGGGTTAACTATAGCCGCCAGTACTGACGGCAGCTCACTCTATTGACTGGCAGCCAAACAGCGTGCAGTTAACCTTCTACCGTCACGTTTATAATAAATACAAGCAAAAACAGCCCCTCACAGGCACATTTACTCCTTGCGTAAATGAACCCGCGAGAGGCTGTCTTCTTATACCTGAAAGCGCGTTACCGATTCACTAAGCTCGGTCAGCAGTGTTTTCAGTTGCCCTATGCCAGCTGCAACTTCATTGGTGGCGCTGAGCTGCTCGTGGGCCGAAGCTGAGGTTTCCTCCACACCTGCCGCCGATTGCTGGGCAAGCGCTGAAATATGCTGGCTGAACTCGTTCATCGTTTCGCTTGCTGCGGTCATCTGCTGAAGATTACCGCCCATCTCTTCAATGGTGCCGGACATAACATGCACCGATTTGTTGATGTCATCCAAAGCTTCGCCTGTCTCAGCAATTTGCCGGCTGCCTTCTTCTGTCCTCATGACCCCCATGCGCAAATGTTCGACCACCTCTTTGGAGTCCAGCTGAATGCCTTGCGTAATCCCGGTAATTTCCGATACCGTCCGCTGCACATCCTCCGAAAGCTTCCGTACCTCTTGCGCCACAACCGCAAATCCGCGCCCGCTGTCTCCGGCTCTGGCTGCTTC
Source organism: Paenibacillus sp. FSL M7-1046 (assembly GCF_038007405.1). Lineage (NCBI taxonomy): Bacteria > Bacillati > Bacillota > Bacilli > Caryophanales > Paenibacillaceae > Paenibacillus > Paenibacillus sp. FSL M7-1046. The sequence continues at coordinate 1,009,339 of NZ_JBBOXB010000001.1, forward strand.
AATCGCAGCGTTGATTGCCAGAAGATGCGTCTGTTCGGAAATGCTGCGGATCGAGCCAACCAGCCGGAAGATTCCCTCATTCTTGCGGTTCAGCTCCTCCACCGTTTCCATGGATTGTGATACGGCTTCGGCGATTTGCCCCATTTGTGCCACTGAGCTCTCCATTAATTGTTTGCCTCTGTCACCCTTTGTCCGCACCTGCCCGGAATGAAGCGACAGATCCGTACCTTTGACTGCAAAAGCCTCAATCAGCATATTCAGATCCTCTATCGCTTTGGATGCTTCTACAGCTGCCTCCGCCTGGCTTCCAGAAGCTTTGGCCAACTCCTCCATAGTAAGGGCAATCTGCTGGCTGCCCTCCTTTGTATCGGAAATATTGCGGACCAGCTCATCCCCCTGCCTCGCGATAATACTGGAAACACTACGGATCTGATTCACAATCTCCAGCAATGTCCGGTTCGTATCGTTTACCGTCCTGGCAAGCAAACCGATTTCATCCTGATTTGCAAGCAAGGTATCCTCTGACGTCAAATCACCGCCTGATATTTGTTGCAAATGAACGGTTACCTGCTTCAGCGGATTGATGATTGTGCGCCGGATAACCATATTAATCAGACCGATCACAACCAGCACTACCACTACAGTAATCAGATTCACAATAATGGAAGTATGAAAAATCTCAACGGAACGCTCGCCCTCTTCAGACGCGGCTTTCTGGCTGAGATCAACCAGAGCATCCATATCGGTCTGCATCGAATTAAACGCCGTAATTCCTTTTTGCGAGACCTCCAGTGCCAGTTCTTCGTCGCCTGAGCCACTCTGCTTGATCGCCTGGTTGTTAATAGTCATAAATTCATCCCATTTATGACTCAGCGACTGCAGCAGCTCCTTCTGCTCCTTGTCCCGCAGCGTATTTCTATAGTTGTTCATAGATTCAGCAACTTTACGGATAAATTGGTCACGTTCCGTTTCCAGCTTCTTTTTCTGTGCAGCATCGGTGCTTAAAATATGCTGCATACTGACCGCCATGATATGTTCGGTGTAATAATTGACATTATGTATTTCTTCCAGAGCAGGGACCATTTGTTCAACAATATTTCCGGTATTCTTTTGCATACCGTTCATTAAATAGAGAGAGGTTCCTCCGATAATCAAGACCAGCAAAGCCAAAACAACGTACCCGGAAGCTATTTTGAAGCCGATGCTTTGCTTCCCCTTGGATGTTACCCCCTTCAATGTCCCATTAACGAATTTGTTTACAGATCCCTTAAGTCCCAGATCCTTTCTCATTTGCGCATCCTCCTCAAACTTTTCCGAAAACCTTACATGTAATTCCATTCTGTTACATTTCATTTTCAAGAATGGGCAAACAAACAGATCTACCTTATATTTCGGCAGATTGAAATAAGAATTTTATATAATGTAAGATATTCATTGCATACTCTTTAGAACATACCAAAAGACCCAAAGCACACCGCATAGGGGCTTCGGGTCTTCTGCAACGCACTGAGTCTGCGGGCTTTCACCTTGAGTCTTTAGCCTTATTCATTTGAAACCGGTTAATCAATATCCGACCCGGCTGCGGCAAGCGTCACTTCCTGCAGATACAACTTCGCTGTTCCTTCGCCGTTTGTGATCCCTTCAAGCTTGATGCCGATCGTCTTTACGGCAGTCAGGTCAACCCCTTCTGCTTCAGCGGCGGACGGCAACGAAATGCTCAAAGTTGTATACCCGCTGGAGTCCACTGTTAAGGGCGCTCCGCTGTCTGACCATACCCAGCCAGCTCCTGTCTTGATGAACAGGCGCGCTTTAGCCGCGCCGCCCGACAGTTTGACCTTTGCGTTTATCGTATGGAGACCCGCAATATTCAGCTTCACCGGATCTACAGCGAGTTCAAAGGAGCCGTTATCAACCTGATCGAACTGAACCCCCACCGCCTGCTCCTCCTCCGAAAATTCCGGAGCTTTGGCGCCCGCTTGATCATCATTTGCCGTCACCCAGCCTGTGATATCTTCAGCGCTTGTGAACTGGTACAGAACTCCAGGTGCATGCGCATCCGGCTGTCCGCCAGTCCCGCCTGACATATCCGGAAGTGCCGGGTCATATACCGCTTTAATATCATCAAAGTATAGAACACCTTCATGGGACTGCCCATCCATAGCGTTCACATACAGATTGAAGTTTTGCACCTGCTTCAGTCTTTCCTCTGTGAGCGCACCGGCTTTACCCCAGCTCATTTCGGTCAATTTCTTCAGGCTTAGCACAACCTGCCCGTTCTGATCCGGAGTAATCACGGGATAGGCTTCGAAATATCCGCCGTCAATGACCAGCTGGACAACCAGCTTGAGCGGCTCTTCCTTTTCCGCGTAAGAGCTGCTGCCGTCGGAAGCAACCCACAGACTGACCGCGTTGTAAGCGGACCAATCCAGGGAACCAAGGTTCTTACCGATTCCTGTATAACCGGCACTATCAATGCTATAGTGCATTTTCAATCCATATCCCCCGGAATTTTCAAGGTCCGCACTTAAGGCTACGCTGACATCGTCGCCGCCAGCTTTAGGGTATTTTGCCGCAAGTGCATCATCGCTTGCACCGTAGGATTCATAATCATCCACCAGCGCATGGTCTGCCACCGGCGCGCGGTAGGTATTGTAAAGGCTGATATCATCAACATAAATAGGCAGAGCTCCTTCAGAGACCAGTCCGCTCCCTACAATGGAAATGGCCAGACCGGTTGCCGCTGCAGACTTCTCGGCATTATCCAAGTCAATGGAGGCAGCAAACCTGTAGTATGACGAGCCGTCCACCGTTACTTTTTCCAGGCTGGATAACGTTTTATAACTGGAATCCATGCCGTACTTGGTATTCCAATCTTCCGGAAGTTGAACGACGCCGCGGATAGCGGCATTTCCGGTTTCATTCTGGGCAGATTCGGGAATCAGCAGATTGAATTTCACACGGCCCACTTTGGCCAGGTCTACCCCGTCCAGTGCCGCAGATGTAAGCTGCAGCTTCAGCTCCTGCCAGGTATCCCCGGAGGCCAATCCTTCCGAGATATTCAGATTCAGCTTTCCGTCTCCGTCCAGAGCCGCATGCTTGAACTCCGTCTTGATCGTCTCGCCGTTTCCGGCCAGACCGGACCAGCTGCCATTGTTCTGGATGAGCTGGAGATCGTCAGCCGTGTTGAACTTGATCTCTTTAACCGGTACCTCGCCGATCTTCACAAATACGGAGATGCTTTGCGTAAGCAGTGTGTCACCCGGTCCATAAGCTTTTACCGTAATGTCGGTGGAACTGCCGTTCAAGCTGGAATCCGGCTGCCAGACCGCAGCGTAATAGCCGTCCGCTCCCAGTGTCATTTCTTGTTCAACTGTGGACTTTCCGATTGTATAAGTGACCTTAACCGGTGTGAAATTTGCCGTTTTCGAACGGATGACTGTCGCGCCTTCAGTTACCGTACCGACATTATTCGGTGTAACGATATGCAGGAACGGTTCTTTCACTGCAGCATTGACCGCGCGGGAATACTTGTTGTCATCCTTCACATCCCCCGCAAAGGCAGTAGCAGCATCATTATAGAAATTCACAAAATCCGGAAGAAGCTCGTGATCGTCTTTATTCGGAACATTCTTGTAAGGAACATACAGATTATTGCCTTCGCCAAAGTTGGCCCAGGTCAGCATGTAGGAAATCTTCGCCGCATCCGGATCCGCCTTGATGGCGTTCAATAACTTCGTAAACCACTGCAGCTCATTATTTCCCGTTGTTTTCATTCCTGCGGCGCTGTATCCGTATTCCGAGAGGGTCACAATCTTACCCTTATCTTGAGCCAGACCGGAAATCATCTTCAAATCTTTCACAAGGCCATTCAGGAAAGACTCGGAACCTGCGTTGTCCTTATTGTCATATTGGTCCATACCGAGAATATCCACATATTGATCGCCCGGATAAGTCGTCAGATATTCACTTTCGTTGCCGTTAAACGGACCATTCGGGGAAAATACATACAGGAAGTTGTGGACTCCCTTAATGTCCCGCAGATATTCAACAGTGTATCGGTACAGCTCTGCATATTCGCTTTTGGTAGTCGTTGCTGCCCCCCACCAGAACCAGCCTCCATTCTGCTCATGGAACGGACGGAACAACACCGGAATCAGGTTGCCGTCGTCATCTTTGAGATTGCTCGCGAAGTCGGCAATCCGGTCGAGATAGGTGTTAAACCCGCTGTTCTTATCACCGCCCGGCAGAATACGCGCCACTACCGATGAGGTTGCCCCCGGGGAATTGCCCGTATCATTAAAGCTGCCGCCAGTCACAAAATTATAAGGATGCGTACTCAGCGTCAAGATGCCGCCCAGCTTATGCGCCTGCTTCATCGCAGCGTTGAGACCCAGCCTGCTGGCTTCATGATTCCCGCTGACTCCGGGAGGAGCTTCGTATCCGTCCAGACTGAGCGTATCCCAGCCAAACACAGCCGGATAATCGCCTACCGAGCTGTACACATCCGAGATTACATTTCCTGCTTTATCCTTGCCGGCAAAAGATACAGTCGTATCATGCTGATGCCCGAACATAATCTGTTTGCCGCTGGTTTCATCCAGATAAGCGAACAGGGATTTCGTTGCGGCGGATGCAGCCGGGTCAGCAATGTTGACGGTAACGGCAGGCGTCCCTATTCCTCCGGTGCTGCCTGAACCATTAGAGCCGGATGTGGTTCCGGTGGTGGTTCCGTTTGTTGTACTGCCAGAGGTCGTAAATCCGCCATTTCTTACAGAGAAGGTTCCATTCGTCAAAGCTTGTCCGTTAAAACTGACAGAAGAAGCACGAACATCAAGCTTGCTGATCGTCCCCTTGCCTGTTACCGCCGTACCGGAAGCGCCGCTGCCGATGACAACCTCAGCAATCTCCGCTTCTGCGCCCAGCTCAAGAATTGCAGCGCTTTCAATAGCCAGCTGACCAATCGTTGTATGGCCTTCAGCAATGATGCCGATTTTCCCGCCCGGACGGTTCAGGTTGACCGACGCCAGCTTGGAGTTGTTGAAATGAATCGAATTCTCACCACCGGAAATATAAACCGCGCCTTGAACAGTTACATTCTCCAGAGCGGCTTCTCCGCTCTCAATGCCAGGGGCCAAATACAGATTCCCCGAGATACGGGCATCCTTTAGCAGTACTCCGCTGCGGTTGATCAGAACATTGCCCTGAATCTCGCCCCCGGCAACAGTTCCAGCCTCGTGATAGTAGCGGCTGACCAGCCTGTCGACAATGCTGAGCACTTCTGCTCTTGTGATAAGGCGGTCAGGCCGGAAGGATCCGTCCGGATAACCGTTCAAAGTACCCTGCAGCGCCTGGATCGCCTCATTCGCATACAGGCTGATGCCGGAACTATCCGTAAAAGCAAGAGCAGCAGCGCTGTTGCCCGGTGTAAGCGAAAAGACCGAAGCAAGCAATACAGCAGTATCCTGGCGGGTCAACTTTGTATCCGCTTTCGCTTTATTGTCCGGGAAGCCTTTATAATAACCGGCCTGCTTCGCTACAGCCAGATTTTTGGCATACCATGCGCCTGCCGGCACATCCGAGAAATTGGATTCGGGCAGGGCACTAAATCCGAAAAGCTTGTTAATAATACTCGTCAGCTCAGCGCGGGTAACATTGTTATCGGGCTTAAAGCTGCCGTCCGGATATCCTTGCAGCACTCCATTCCCCTGCCATTTCGCGATGCTCTCTTTGGCCCAGTGGGTTGCAAGTTTTTCCTTGCGGGCACTGCCGGCCAGTGCAGGTACAGCCATCGAAAACATCATGAGCGCCGTAAGAAACAGCAGGAAACTCTTCTTAAACTTCTTCAAGACTTCATCCTCCTTTTGTGTAAGGGCTTTCAATAATAATGATAACTCCCCGGTAATATTAGCATCATTATAATAAATAAACAATAACAAAATAAAATAAATACATTAAATCTAACCTTTATTCTTCGAAGTTAAAACTTTTCTCGCACCAAAAAACCAAAAACCCCTTAATTAAAAAGGATTGATTAGGTGTTCTAGAAATTAAAATTCAACTCCACTCATTCGTATTATCACCAAATATATAATAACAAAACAATAACAATACACAGCAACGAAAGACCAGAATTCTAAAACAGGGACCATAAATCAAAAGCAAAGACCAGAAAACGCACAAACAGGGCTCTCTGGAGAGCCCTGTTTGTGTTAAAAAGGTAGCGTTCTTAACTTCTTATCCAAGCTTTGCCTGTCCTAGTCCAGATCGTAAATAGAACCGACCTTCAGACCATAAAGCTCATTGTAGATTTTCTCAGCAAAAGCATCTGTCATTCCGGCAATATAATCAATCACCATATGCTCCCACGTCCAGATCGGCCTCTGCGACCGCTGATCCTTCTCAAAGCGCTGCAGCCAGTCGCTCGGAATAATCGCCTTCGACGTTTCAGGATCGAGGAATGCGCCCCAAAGCCGCCGCAAAATCCACTCGCTGCGTTTCTGCAGCCGCTGCACACGCAGGTCGCGAATCATCGTGACCCAGGCGAAGCTTTTGAGCACGCTGACCGTCCGCAGCATGTCCTCATCCTCTTTGCCCTCCTTGATAAAGGTGACCTTCTTCCAGTCTCCGTCATGAATCACGCCTAAGCTGGCGACAAAGGTGCTGACCCAGTAGGCTTTAACCTCACGCCGGGTGCGGGAGTAATCATTTTCGCAGGTCGGCATTTTCTCCATCCATACCCGCAGGAATGAGCTCAGCACCTCTTCAACTTTGGCATGAATAGCCTCCGACTTCCAGCCTTCCCAGAACAAATCCTCCAGCGTGGTAATCTTCTCGACGATCAGCCGCTGGATATAGGCATCATGCATAAAGTGCTCATGGACCTCGATCTTGCCGGCCTTTATGCCATCCTCCAAATCATGGGCGGAATAGGCGATGTCGTCGCAGAGGTCCATAAGCTGGGCTTCCAGCGTCTTCTTGCCTTCCGGCACCCCCCATTCCTTACGGACTTCCCTGATATAATCCCATTCATGAAGATACATGCCTTTCTTGAGTACCGTGCCGGGAAAAGGATACTTGTTGATACCCAGCAGCACTGCGTCGGAAAGGTTCAGGCCGTCGATGTTCTCGCGCTTCTCCAGAAACATGATCAGCCGGAAATTATGGGCATTGCCCTCAAAATGCTCATATTGCCGTTTCAGATTTTCGTGGATCGTCTGCTTCTGCAGCGGACCCGCGCCGGATTTCAGCGCTTCCTCCTCAGTCTTTTTGACCACAAGCTGCTCCAAAATATTATCGAGCACTTCTTCCCCTTTGTGGCCGAATGGCGGGTGGCCGAAATCATGCGCGATGGCTGCACATTCCACCACTTCGGGATCGATTACAAGACCCGGGTTGTCCGCCTGCCCTGTTTCCACCTCCGGGTAAGAGCGCAACAGGCTCTTGGCGGCTTCACGGGCAATTTGCGCCACTTCCAGTGAATGAGTCAGGCGCGTGCGGTAATAATCGCCGGTTCCGGCGCCGAACACCTGTGATTTGCCTTGCAGCCGGCGAAAAGTCGGCGAATGAATCAGGCGCGAATAATCGCGTTCATATGCGGCTCTAGAGGTTTCCAGTCGGGTAATCTCCGGATATTGCCGATGCTCTCTTTTCTCAATAAGTGTCATATCCGCTGCCCCTATCCATTGATCTGTATTTAGTACTTCATTATAAGTCATTTTCGGCAGAACTTTCACTCTAAAATAGAAAGTTGAGCAACTGCCCGGCCGCAGTGAATAGTTTGTAAGGTGCATGGAGCATTCTAAAGCAAAATAACCCGGTTCCTTTGCCACGGGTCATGTATGGAGTGAAAGGTGAATCTTATGAAAACAGGCTGCAGAATAACCTATACCACAATAACAGCATTCATGCTTCTGCTTGGGCTTACTAACAGCGCGCTAGCCAGTCCAAATATTAAAAAACGCTATTATTATGAGCAGCGCGGGGACATGATCTGGGAGGTTCCCACCAGTCAAAAAGTAATAGCACTGACCTTCGACGACGGACCCGATCCTTCCGAGACCACTCAGATTCTGGATGTGCTGCATAAATACAATGCCAAATGCACCTTTTTTGCTATCGGCAAAAAAATCGCCGCCTATCCCGAAGTAGCCAAGCAAGTGATTGCCGAGGGGCATGAACTGGCTAACCATACTTACAACCATGTGTATTTCAAGAAGCCTATTTCCGAGCAGCAGATTCTGCAAGAGCTGGAGTTGACCGAAAAGGAAATCGTAAAGATCTCAGGCAAGCACAGCAGCCTGTTCAGACCGCCTGGCGGCATGTACGATGATACGCTGATTGATGTATCCAACAATATGGGCCTGAAGCCGGTGCTGTGGTCCTGGCATCAGGATACCCGCGACTGGAACCGTCCTGGTGTATGGAGTATCTACAGCAAAGTCATCCGCAATGTAAAAAACGGCGATATCGTACTGTTCCATGATTATGTACACGGACAGTCGCAGACGGGTGAAGCGCTCAAAATCATCCTGCCTGAGCTTGCAAAACGGGGCTTCCGGTTCGTAACCGTTTCCGAACTGATTGAATTATCCGATGCACAGCAGGTGAAGCATGGCCGACATCTTGCTTTTTGAATACTTTTGCCGGCCTTTCCGTGGCTCTTTAATTGCGATTGACCTCAAAATGAGGTAGTCTTGAGCTATTATTATGACTTTATGATCGCTGCTGCAGTCCATCCTTTAGGAGGCTTTATCCATGTCTGAGAACACTTCCTATACTACCGAGGAAATCGCCCGGTTATTGAAGATATCCAAGCTGAAGGTTTATGATTTGATCAAAAAGGGCGAGCTGCCCTCTTACCGTGTCGGTAAGCAAATGCGTGTCGACCTCTCCGATCTGGAGGCCTACAAGCAGAATTCGCGCAGCGGAGCTTCGGCCGGTCTGCCTGCGGGCGATGCAGCCGCACTGCCCCATACTCCCTTTGCGCTGCCGCCAGCCACTTTTACAGCACCGCTTCACTTTTCCCAGCCGCCTGCGTTTACCGGTAAATCCGCCGGAGTCAATGTGGTCATTACCGGGCAGGATATGTCGCTGGACATTCTGGCTACCCACCTGGAGCGCAGCCAGCCCTCCTCCCGGCCGCTTCGTTCCTATGCCGGCAGTCTGGACAGCCTGATTGCGATGTATCATGGGGAGTCCGACATTGTCAGCACCCACCTGCTCGACGGAGATACAGGAGAATATAACCTGCCCTATATCCGCAAGCTGCTTGTCGGCTTCTCCTATGTAGTGGTGCATATGCTGGCGCGAAGTGCAGGATTTTACGTACTAAAGGGCAATCCGAAGGACATCCGTGACTGGTCGGATCTCCAGCAGAAGGGCCTCCGGCTGATTAACCGCGAGCGCGGCTCCGGTGCGCGGGTGCTGCTGGACGAGCAGCTGCGCCTGCACGGTATCCAATCCGCCCAGTTAAGCGGTTATGACACTATAGAGAACAGCCATTTGGCTGTAGCCGGAATGGTGGCACGGGGTGAGGCTGACGTCGGCATCGGCACAGAAAAAGCCGCCAAGATTATTGACGGCATTGAATTCATTCCGCTCATTCAGGAGCGTTATGATCTTGTAATGATCAAGAAGCCGGAGCATGACCAATGGATCGGGACAGTCATCGAAATTTTACGGTCATCGGCTTTCAAGAACGAACTCAGCTCCATTCACGGCTATGACCTTACCGATACCGGAAGGGTCATTTACGAGACTTAAGCGGAAAGCAGCCAGCCAGTAATTCCTACTCGGCTTCAGTGGAATATTTAATTTTATAACTTCCGCTGGTCCCGGTGCCGACAATTTCCAGCTTGTATTTACCGTCCTTTTTAATCTCCACCTGCTCTTCTACAGCCTCATTCGTAGAAAGCTCTTTCACAAGCTCATGATCGGGATCATACAGCTTCATGGACAGCTTGCCTTTATCCACTTTGGAGGTATAGTCCAGCAGCAGAGTTTCCCCTTCTTTGAGCTTCAGCGTCTTTGTTTCCGTACCTGACAGCAGCTTATAGGATGCCTTAATTTGTTTACCACTGCTTGATCCAACAAACATCAGCCTTTTTTCACAGCCCGTAAGCAGCAAAGCAAATGTCAATACTGCGAGTATCAGCAGGCTCCACTTTTTGTTCATTTCATTCACTCCCCGGTTCTAATCATGTGCCCGCAATGCGGGCAATATTCCTCTTTAGCACTCACGCTGCCGTCTCTTTTATGCTGCTGTCTGACCACAAAGTAGATCAGCAGCCCGATTAAATTGGGAATATAGATTACGGCAGTCATCCACAACCAGGTGTTCATCCCCATACGCGAAGCATCCCTGTAGATGAATACGGCTATAGCTCCATTCAAACCAATGAGCAGCAGCACGGCCAGCCCCATAAACAAAAACCAGCCACGGTCCTCGCTAAAGACATCCGACATATAGGGAAACATCCAATATCCCATTAAAGCCAGAGTAAGCAAGAAGCCGGTTGTAAGAACCCAAAAAAGCAATTTGCCAAGCGGCTTATGTCGCTTCATATGCCGTCCTCCTTTGAGAATAATGCGGATGTCTGGTGTCCGCCTGCCCCATATACCTGAAAAGTCATGCCCGGGCTGCTGCACCCGATCTGCCGGACAGGCAGAACAGCAGCGCTGCGGCGGCGGATGTCTGAATGAGACCGAAGGCCAGCAGCAGGGCCAGCTTCCACAGCAGAGGAACAGGACCCGTCAGCACGCAGGCTCCCAGCAGCATTAGCACAATAACTTGAATCACCACGACAGCGATAATGCTTCTTCCCAATCTTTCTGCAGCCGTTATTTTCCGGAGCGTATCCGCAACAAGCCGGGGAGGAGCCAGGGCCGGTTCATTAAAATATTGGCTTAGCAGCTGATCCTGCACTTCCTCTTCATTCATCACGTTTCCTCCTTTACATGCTGCATGGAGGTTTGCAGCAGCTTCTTCCCTTGATTGAGCCTTGACTTGACCGTTCCCACGGGAATGCCAAGCATCTCCGCAATCTCCTCATAGCTGAATTCGTTGTAATAATAGAGAACCAGCGGCGCCAAATACCGCTTGGATAACGCACGCAGCCCCTGCTCCAGCTCGGCGTTCCGTTCATTCCGCAGCAAGGCCTCTTCCGTGAGAGGCGACGAATCCCGGATGTTCAGGAAATCCGCCTGGAAAGACGCCTCACCCAGAAAACGATGCTGGAGTTTTTTCCATCTGCGGTAGCGGTCCCTATGCAGATTGACCGTAACCTGAAACAGCCAGGCTTTAAAGGAACGCTCACAATCATATTTCTCCAGCTTGCGGATGACCCGGACCCACACCTCCTGAAACAGGTCCTCGGCATCCTGGGCATTCAGGGTAAGGTGGCGGCAAAACCGGTACAAATCATCCTTGTATCTGTCGACGAGCAGTCCCAGTATTTCACGGCGGCCGGACCGGCACCCTTCAATGAGTTGTTTATCGGTAATCATGTGCCCCCGCCCACCCTTTCAATTAACATTACGAATGAACTCCAGGCTTTGTTCGAAATTTCACATAATCATTTATTAGCCGTCCTCAAATGTTCTGTTCTCTCTATGATCATAGTAAATAACCTCCGGTCTCACCATGATGCTTGATGGCAAAACCGGAGGTTATCCGCATAGTTCGATTCAAGAACGGCGATTGACAAACATCAGCATAACGGCTGAGATTACGATAATCGAGCCTACCCACATCCAGGCCAGCGTCATGTCGCCGCCGTCGACGGCCACATATATGGCGGTGGGCACCGTCTGTGTACGGCCGGGAATATTGCCTGCTACCATGATCGTAGCTCCAAATTCACCAAGCCCGCGGGCAAAGCCGAGCACATACCCTGCAGCCAGAGAACGGCTGGCAAGCGGCAGCGTTACATAACGCAGCACCTGCAGTTCACTGGCACCCTGCGCACGCGCCGCATCCTCAAGATCCTTTTCCACATCCTCAAATCCGGCCTTAACGGTCCGGTAGACCAGCGGAAACGCCACAACCACCGCAGCAATAACGGCAGCCCCCCAGGTAAAGAGGATGGTATGCTCTGTGAACTGCTCATAGAGCCTGCCAATCCAGCTCCGCCGTCCCAGAATGACCAGAAGCACAAAGCCGACCACGGTAGGGGGCAGAACAAGCGGCAGCAGCAGAATGGTCTCGACCAGACTGTATCCGGGGAACCTCCGGCCCGCCATCTTTTTGGCCGCGAAGGTTGCCAGAAGGAATACGAGGATGCTCGTGATTACAGAGATTTTGACCGAAAGCCAGACCGGGGCGAAAAAATCAGTCCAATTAATCTCCATCCGCTTTCACCCCGCTTAAGTTCGATTAGAATTACTTGGCCAGCTGAAAGCCGTAGCCGGTAAAAATATCACTCGCCGCCTTGGCTTGCACGTAGTTATAGAATACTTTGGCCTCTGCCTGATGTTTGGAATCCTTAACGATCCCGACCGGATAATTGATTGCTTTGTGCACCTGTGCCCCTACCGTAAGGGCGATCTTCACCTTCTTGGAGGTTAGGGCATCCGTCTTATACACAAATCCGGCATCAGCATTGCCTGTTTCCACGTAGGACAACACCTGGCGGACATCCTTGGCGAATACTAGTTTGCTCTGCAGCGTATCCCATATATTCTTTGCGGTCAATGACTGCTGCGCATATTGGCCCGCCGGCACCGATTCCGGTTGTCCGACAGCGACCTTCTTGAACAATTTATCTGTTAGCTGTGTGATTGTTGTAATCTTGGCTTTGGAATCCGAAGGCACAATGAGAACCAGCCGATTCTTTAGAAGTTCCGTATGGTCTGAAATGAGTTTGCCATCCACCAGCGCTGTCATTTGCTTATCTCCTGCTGAGAAGAACAGATCGGCCGGAGCGCCTTGTTCAATCTGCTTCTGCAATGTACCGGAAGCGCCATAGTTAAAGACGAGGTCGATATCAGGATGCTGCTTCTCATAAAGAACGGCAATCTTGTCAAGACTGTCCTGCAGGCTGGCTGCGGCAGATACAATGATTTCGGTTTTCTTCTTCGCCGCCTCTGCCTGTCTCTCAGGTATTGCCGACAAGCCCACAGCAAGCATTACAGTCATGACAACCAACGCTAATTTCTTGAACATTTCCATTCCTCCCATTTATATATCTTGTATATTTAGATGATATTCTAGCATAACTTTTTTCGTTTTTCTATACGTTTGGTTATGTTTGCTTATATTTAGTTATGATTGATACAGATTACACCTTAACATGCATTTCTATTTATAATCGGCTTCATAGCAAAAAAGCCCCCAGGCGTGTAAACGCCTAAGAGCCTCCCTGGACTTCATTATTTTAACTCTTCATCCGCGGATCAAGCACATCGCGCAGTCCGTCTCCCATCAGGTTGAATCCGAGTACAGTCAACATGATGGACATCCCCGGAAAAATGACCGTCCACGGCGCTTTCTGAATGAACTGGCGCGAATCGGAGAGCATCTTGCCCCATTCCGGATCAGGCGGCTGCGCACCAAGGCCAAGGAAGCCGAGGGCTGCTGCTTCGATAATGGCCGTTGCGATGCCCAGCGTCCCCTGTACAATGATCGGCGTCAGGCTGTTCGGCAGAATATGAGTCAGCAGAATACGCGTATTCGTCATCCCGATCGCTCTTGCCGCCGTGATGTATTCCTCCGACTTCAAGCTGAGCACCTTGGCCCGCACGAGTCTTCCATAGGTCGGGATATTAACAATCGCAATGGCAAGCAGCGCATTCCGCAAAGAGGGTCCGAGTATGGCCACAATTGCAATCGCGAGCAGAATACTCGGAAAAGCCAAGAGGATATCAAACATTCTGGAGATCAGCATATCTACCCACTTGCCATAGAATCCGGCCAGAACCCCCAGAAACGTACCGACAATAATAGAACCGATCACTGAAGAGAACCCGACCCAAAGCGAGATACGGGCACCGTACAGGACCCGGCTAAACAGATCTCTTCCCAGATCGTCCGTGCCGAACCAATGGTCAGCCGACGGTGCCTTTAGCCGGTTCACCAGCTCCTGCTCCTTGAAGCTGTACGGCGCGATAAGCGGGGCAAACAGCGCAATCAGCACGAAAAACAAAATAATACAGAGCCCGAGCATAGCCGTCTTGTTTTTGCGGAATGCCCTCCACGCATCATGCCAAGGTCCGGAGCCCTTTTCGGCAGGCACCTTCGGGGGCGTTACATTAACTGTTGCCTGTGCCACAGATTCACCCCTCACTTGTAATTGATGCGTGGATCAACGACGGCATAGAGCAGATCCACAAGCAGATTAATGATTACGAAAATAAAAGCAATAATCAGAATACCGGTCTGAATCACAGGATAGTCACGCGAGCTGATCGCCTCAAATATATATCTTCCCACACCCGGCCAAGCAAAGATCGTCTCTGTCAGCACCGCCCCGCCGAGCAGAGCGCCTGTCTGCAGCCCCACCACAGTCAATACAGGAATCAGCGAATTTTTTAGCGCATGCTTGTATACTACGAGAAATTGCGATAACCCTTTGGCTTTTGCCGTACGGATGTAGTCCGAATTCATTACCTCCAGCATGCTGGAGCGGGTCATCCGGGCGATAATCGCCATCGGAATCGTGCCCAGTGCAATGCTTGGCAGGATCAGATGTTTAACAACCGTCCACAACTGGTCCCAGCGGCCTGCCAGTATCGTATCAATCACGTAGAGATTGGTGATGCTCTCCACCGGATTGCGCTGGTCCATCCTGCCTATGGAGGGCAGCCAGTGTAATTTCAGCGAGAATAACAGCTGCTCCATCAGACCAAGCCAGAAAATCGGCATGGACACACCAATGAGCGCTATAATCATTGCGGTATAATCAAACCATGAATTTTGCCGCCAGGCGCTTAGAATACCGGCATTGACTCCCACAACAGTGGCGAACAGCATACTCGCCGCCGTAAGTTCCAGGGTAGCGGCCAGATAAGGCATAATCTCTTTGGCGATTGGCGTTTTGGTACGGATCGAGGTGCCCAAATCACCTTGCAGCAAATCGCCCATATAATTGAAATACTGCTGCAGCCACGGCTTGTCGAGACCCAACTGTTCCCGCAGCGCCTGCTTGGACTGCTCTGTTGCCTTTTGTCCAAGAATCGTCTCTGCCGGATCTCCCGGAATCGCATGGATAATTGAGAAAACAATGATTGTCATCCCAATCAGCACCGGGATTAAAACCATTACACGTTTTAATAGGTAGGAGTTCAAATCAGCTCACCTACTATTCGAAGTAGATTGTGCTGTAATATTCCGTACCTGTCGGACCAGGAACAAAACCCTTGAGGTTGGCTTTGGCAGCCAGCAGTGGAGTCGTGTGCACAAGCGGAATCCAAGGCGCATCTGCTTTGATGATTTTCTGAGCCTGCTTGTATAGGTCGGAGCGTTTGGCTTGGTCCGTTTCCTTCTGTGCATTGATCAGAACCGTATGCAATTCTTCATTAATATAGAAGGAACGGTTGTTGCCCGGAATTGCATCTTTATCAAGGAGCGTATACAGGAAGTTATCCGGGTCACCGTTATCACCGGTCCAGCCGAGCATGTAGATGTCATCTTTTTCTCCGACTTTTGTGTCGTCAAGGTAAGTAGCCCATTCAGGGGACTCGATTACCGTCTTCACGCCAATTTTTTCCCAATCGGCTTGAATCGCCTCGGCTACCTTCTTGCCGTCAGGCATATAAGGACGGGAGACCGGCATAGCATACAAGGTTACCGGATCCGGCAGACCCTCAGGATATCCGGCCTCAGCCAGCAGCGCTTTTGCTTTCTCCAGATCATATTCATAATCATTCACGGCATCGTTATAGCCCCATAGTGATGGCGGCATCGGGTTAACGGCCGCCGTTGCCTGGCCTGAGAAGAACGCTTCGATAATGGCCTGCTTATTCACCGCATGGTTCAGCGCTTGTCTTACCTTCACGTTGTCAAAAGGTTTCTTATTGAAGTTGAAGCCGAGGTACGAGACATTAAACGGCGGGCGTTCAATCTTCTGCAGCCCGGTGTTGCCTTCCAGTGTGGACAGATCATCAGGGCTAAGGTCTTCCATCAGGTCGATTTCACCATTCTGCAGAGCAGTGAAGCGCGCAGAGTTATCCGGAATGGAGCGGACGATAACTTTGTTCAGCTTAGGAAGCCCTTCTTTCCAGTAGCCCGGATTCTTGTCCAGCGTAATGGAATCATTGTGCTTCCATTCGGTGAACACAAACGGACCTGTGCCTACCGGCTCATTCTTGAAGTTTTCCTTCTTCTCCTTAATGGCTGTAGGGCTGGCAATCCCGAAGGAGGTCATGGCGATATTCTGCAGGAAAGGGGCCTGCGGCTGATTAAGCACAAATTGCACGGTTGTGGCATCAACAGCCTTCACCTCTTTAATGACACGGCTTCCGTCCGGACCGAACATGGAGTCATAGTAGTCAAAGGAATCGCCTTCGAATTTGTATTCACTTGCCGGATCACTCCAGCGCGTGAAGTTAAACACGACAGCCTCGGCATCAAAGTCTGATCCATCATGGAACTTCACACCCGGATGCAGCTTGAAGTTGTAGATTAAGCCGTCGGCTGAGACTTCCCAGCTGTCTGCAAGTGAAGCCTGCACCTCAGAGGTCCCCGGTTTGTATTCCAGCAGAGAGTCAAATACCTGATGGGCAATCTTCAATGATTCACCATCGGTTACGATTGCCGGGTCCAGCGAAGCCGAGTCACCGCCGCGCCCCAATATCAGTGTATCCTGTGACGTTGCCGCAGAATCAGGAGAGCTTTCCGGTGCGGCAGTTGCCGCTGTATTGCCCCCCGCAGTTGATTCTGTGCTTGCATTATTGTTGCCTCCGCAGCCGCTTAACGTTAATACCGCCCCCAGCGTCACTGCCAGTGCAAGACTACTCCATTTCTTCATCTCTAGAAAACTCCCTTCCTTCATTAAAAGTATTAAAGCGTCTATATGGAGCTGCGCCAAAGCGCTGCCATATACCAAGTCCACTAATTGCATTCATGAATGGTTGCTCGCTCTGAATACCAAGTGGAAACGGCTTTGCCGTCCTTTTTAAGGACGGTACCGTTTCAGCGAGAAAATAGAAGGATAAGTTATCATGTGAAACATATAATTTCTTATATTTTAGGATAACTCCTGCCGGAGTCTTTCTAAGATGTCGTCAAGTCTTGTTAAGCCAGCCGGGTGTCAGCAGCATCATATAAATGGCATGCGGTTAGATGCCCTGGCCCGGTCTCGATCAACGGTGGTCTTACATTGCGGCATACGTCCATCACCCGGGGACAACGGGTATTAAAGGCACAACCGACAGGCGCATTGGCCGGACTCGGCACTTCACCCTGCAGAATAATCCGTTTCTTGCGGATATCGGGATCGGGTTCGGGAACAGCCGACAGCAGCGCCTGTGTATACGGGTGCTGCGGTTCGGCATAAAGCTTGTACTTATCGGTAATCTCTACAATCCGTCCCAGGTACATTACGGCGACACGGTCACAGATATGCTTCACCACACTGAGATCATGGGCTATAAATATGTAGGTAAGTCCAAATTCCTTCTGTAAATCCTGCATCAGATTAATGACCTGAGACTGGATGGATACATCCAGTGCGGACACAGGCTCATCCGCTATAATCAGCTTCGGCTGCAGGGCAAGCGCCCGGGCGATTCCAATCCGCTGCCGTTGTCCGCCGGAGAACTGATGCGGGTAACGCTGGAGATGTGCCTTCGCCAAGCCGACCACATCAGCCAGCCGCTCGACAGTATCCCTCCGCTGCCTGGCATCGCCGACACCATGTACAATCATTGGCTCTTCCAGAATACGCTGCACCGTATTCCGCGGGTCAAGGGAAGAGAACGGGTCCTGAAAGACAATCTGCATCTCCCTCCGGCGCTTGCGCATTTCTTCCAGAGTGAGCCTGGTGATATCCTGGCCTTCGAACCAGACCTCCCCTGCTGTAGGCTCGATCAGCCGCAGCAGCGAACGCCCGGTTGTCGATTTGCCGCAGCCGCTTTCCCCCACCAGTCCAAAGGTCTCGCCTTTGTATACGGAGAAGGAAATATCGTCCACCGCTTTGACAGCCCCTTGCAGCTTGTTGAAGAAACCTTTATGAATCGGATAATACTTCTTGAGGCCAATAACCTCGAGCAGGTTCTCGCTCATACAGCATCCTCCTGTTGGCTGTCATGCAGCCAGCATCTGCAGCTGTGCCGGTCTTCCTGCAGTGACAGCTCAGGAAGCGACTCGCGGCAGATGTCCATCATATCCGGACAGCGGGGTGCAAACCGGCAGCCCTGCATATCTTTACTGAGAATCGGCACATTGCCGGGAATGGAATACAGCCGTTCCCGGACCTCGTTCATTCTTGGCACAGACTGTATAAGCCCCCTCGTGTAGGGATGGAGCGGATTCTTAAAAATATCGCGCACACAGCCTTCCTCTACGATCTTGCCGGCATACATAACAGCAACCCGGTGGCACATCTCCGCCACAACTCCAAGATCATGGGTAATCAGCATGACCGCAGTGCCTTGTTCTTCATTCAACCGCCGGATCAAATCCAGAATCTGCGCCTGAATCGTTACATCCAGCGCGGTTGTGGGTTCATCGGCAATGAGCAGCTCCGGACTGCAGGAGATCGACATCGCGATCATCACCCGCTGGCGCATGCCGCCCGACAACTGGTGAGGATACTCATCAATGATCGCTTCCGGCCGCGGTATTCCTACTTTGCGGAGCATCTCGACCGCATGCTCCCGTGCTTCTCTTTTCGATAAGCCGCGGTGAAGCCGCACAGTTTCGATAATCTGCTGACCTACCGTAAACAGCGGGTTAAGCGAAGTCATTGGCTCCTGGAAGATCATCGATACCGAGTCTCCGCGGATCTTTCGCATTTCTTTTTCCCTAAGCGGCACAAGATCCTGCCCTTTTAATAGAATGCGGCCGCCTACAATCCGGCCGGGAGGATTCGGAACCAGCTTCAGGATGGACAATGAAGTGACGCTCTTGCCGCAGCCCGATTCACCAACCACTCCAAGAACCTCGCCCGGATCAATATACAAATCGATGCCGTCCACAGCAGGAACCTCTCCACGATCCGTAAAAAAATGAGTATGCAAATCCTCAATTCTCAAAATTGGCTGGATCAAAATGAACCCTCTCTTCTATTAAAAATTGAACAAAGGTCAAATGACAGACAAGAAAATCTCTCTAAAAGAGAGATTCAACCGCGAATATCTTACATAATAAGTTAGTTTTTAGTATTAAATCGACATAGTTGTTATTTATTGTATAACTTTACTATATAAAACCATGGTAGACAAGGAAAATTTACAAGATTAACTAACCTCATAGGGTTTAAGGGTATAATTAATGACAAAACAAAAAGATCCTGCTCTATTTATAGACCAATAGCCACCTTTCCAGTTGAACCCTCATCATATCCCTATAGTAAAACGGCTCCACAATCTCCGCTTCCTCTTCGAATTTCATGATCCAACGAACAAATCCAATATCCTGTTCAACAGCTACCTTAAAGTGGAGAAAGCGGCTCTGGCGGTCCACCTTGCTCGGCTTTACAAACAACTCCTCATATTTGATCCAATCCATCATCCGTTCCGAAAATTTCACCTTGAATTCGATCTCCAGACTGTCTTGGTCCAAATGCCACTTCTGCTTCATAAAAGACTGCAAATCAAATTGCTCCTTGGAAAAAAAACGGTTCAACGGCCTGACACTCGAAAACCCGTTGATGTGAAAAGCCCGGATCATGCCAAAGCGATGGCAGAAACCGATTAAATGATAGCGGTTCTCCAGCGGAACCAGACAGTACGGATCGATCTGCATCTCCTTCTCTTCATAGGCATTTTCACTGTAATCTGCCTGAAAGCTTCGCTGTTTCATTATAGCCAGCAGAATTTCCGTCAGAAAAGGCGAAGGCTCCCCCTGTGAAGTCCCCCTCTCTGTCCAATGCTGCCCGGCTTCTTTTTTTACGCTTTCCATCTTCTCTTCCCTTTCCGCCTTCTGCTTATATTCCGCAGCCATGATTTTTTCATAGGCGTCTTCAAAATGCGCAGGTAGCAGTGGCTTAATGTCATTCATAATGCCGCGGAGCTGTGAAAATGCGGCCGATTCTTCTTCCGACAAATCTAAAGGATAGAGTGCAAAGTTCCCGATAAAAGCATATCCCTTCCCGTGCCCCAGGTGGGTAATAGGGATATGCATGGCACTTAGCGCATCCATATCCCGGTATATCGTTCTCTCACTGTTGCCGCAGCGTTCCGCCAGCTCACGGGCTAAAATTCCGGGTTTGGCCTGAACTAGCGTAATGATGCGCATCAGCCGGATTAATCGGTCTGTCATTTTCAGTTCCCCTTGATTTATGGTAAAATAGACCCATTATTTTAAATAAATTAGTTATATATATCTAAAAACAGGGATGTAATAACCTCGTTACAAAAATATAATAGAACTATTTTACTATATTACCACATTAATATATCGCTCTATCTGTCAGCTATTCTGGTTTGCACTCAGCGAAATAGTGCAGTTATGTATGTGCCCTAGTTACCGGTTGATGGATCTTAAACTGTGTATTCCTAGAGTCACCAGACCTGAATCCCCACCTCCAACTGCTTGTACACAGCCTCCGCCTCTTTAACCAGCTGCATGTCTCCAGATTGGGTTGCCAGCAGCAGCAGATCATCCGCCTGTCTGCGCAACTTATCATAGGAAGCTGGGTCGGATGTCTTAGAACTTAAGGCCACTGCTTCTTCCATCACCATCGCTGTCTTGAGCAGCTCCAAATGCTTGGCTACATGAAAGCAGCTGACCGTGCCGAGCACATCGGTATGGTGGGTATACTCTAGGCTTAGCTTATGCAAGGGCAGCTCGCGGATGCGTTCCACCGGGGGTTGTTTATATTGCCACTGCAGCCAGAGTGCTTCATGGTTTCCGGCTGGCATCGCCGCCATAGTGAATTCCAGCGCTATATATTTCCTCCCTCCCGCATGTATTTTACCAAGCTTAAGCAGCAGCGATCTGCCTTCCCCTGCCTCCACTACACATCCATAACATGCCTTCAGACTTACATGCGCTTCAAGCCATACTCTCAGTTCAATTTCACGGGCAACGACTTTGCGGCTTTTCTTGCGGGTTTCCACACCTTGGACCATGCCTTCCCACTCGACTAGCAAAACTACATCTCGAGCAGCTCCTGCAAAAATCCGGTTTTGACTCCATGTAAATATGGGCTGGATACTTGCTTGCATATTTCCACCTCTTTCTTTTTTTGGATCTTCTATTAATGTACCAATAATGGCGGACAACTCCTTGTCATGGAATATATGTTCGGACCTAGAATATCGACAAAAAAAGAGCCACTCCACTAAAAAGTGGATTGCCTCTTTGCGAAAGATCGTTCTTTTGTCTAAAGATGACGAAAAATTTGTGTAATTTCACCTATTCCCCAGCTTGCCGTTCCGGCGCTCTTCCTTGAACAAGAAACCCAGTGCCCCTTTGGCGCATAGCAATGAGAATAGAAGAAACAGCACTGCCCAAAAGATGGCCGGCAAAGGAGTCAACCTCGCCAGATTGGCCGCATCCCCTGCACGGGAGGGTGTAAATGCCGCAGACGACACCAGAAAAAGTGTACCCATTACGGATTCCTCAAGTGTGAGAAACGCCAGAAACAAGTAATAATATTTGCTGATCTTAGGCCAGAGAAACATCATTGCCAGATTCAGCGCAATAAACCCGGCCAGCCACATCATGCCGAATCCGCCCCGCACATATAAAATCAGCATTATGAGTGCTATGGCGGTCGATAGCATCAGCCCCCATTGCAGCCGGTTTCTTCTATATAAATAGAACAGCAGCAAAGAGAATAACGAAGCCAGCGGATATCCGGCCAGCGATACCAGTATCGCTTGTGCTCCCGCACCAATGGCCGAATAGGTGACCCCGCTGTGATCGGCGTACAGCTCAATGCGCAGCACACTTCCCGAGAGCAGCAGGGTCATGAGCGCATGGCCGAACTCGTGAACCATCGTATCCAGATTGCGGAACAAGGAAGAGAACGGGATTAACCGTGTCAAACAGGCAGAACCTGCCAGAAACAATAGCGTCTTGAGCCATTTATTCATCACATCAGCCCCTTTCCGTTCAAAGTATACGATAATTTGTACACCTGTGGTAGCAAAACTGAAACCTGAGTGTCTTAAATGCTGTATTACTTTTATGGTTATTGCCGCAAGCCCCAGGGTAAAAAAAGCTTAAGTCCCTTTATATCCATAACTCGGGACAAAAATGTGCTTTATCCGCCAAATGATGCCAAGCTTCCCCTGTAAGGTACCCGGAAGTTGTCCGGCTATGTTAAAATAAAAGTAATATTAGCCTATACCAGGTGGTGATATGTAATGAAAAAACATGTAATGAGCAAATTGATCAAGCTGTTAAGTTCGGCCCTGCTGCTGTTTGGGATAACGGCAGCCCTGCCGGCTCCTGCGGCTCAGGCCAATTACTTCAGCGATATATATAAAGGATTGCAGAATTTCTCGGAATTGCCCGGTGAAGTTAATCAATTGCAGGAAAGCTACCAGCAAACGGTGGATGAGCTCCAGCAGACCAAAAATGATCTGGGCGAAACAACCCAAGCCTTGGGACAGACGCTGCAGGAGATGGAGACGTACCGTACCCAGAACGAGGCTCTTCAGGAGCAGAACCGCCAATTAAGCCTGGTGGTAGATGAATTGAAAAACGACCGTACGGCCCGGGAAAACTACTATAACCGGATTAAAGTTACGGTCATTACCGGGGTTGCCCTTATATTCGGTTATTTCCTGCTCACCCGGCTGCTTCGCTTCGCGATGCGCTACCGGTCCAGAAGAAGCGACCGGCTGCGGTAGTCCGCAAGGAGAGCGCTACCCACAGAAACAAGAAGTCACAGGAACAAGGAAGTGTAAGCTATGAACGTTGATGTCCAGGATGAAGGCGACAGCGGCAGCGGACAAGCCGTTGCCTTTACTGTTGGAGAGAACGAAGAGGTTCATGTGCTGCACCCGCAGCAGATTATTGCTTATCAAGGTCCCTCTTCAGGCCGGGCGGACCGGCTGATGGATGTCAAGGGCATGTACCGCAAGCGCAAGCTGATCCGCTCGGATCTCTCCGGGCCCTGCCGGTTCGTTGCCGCACTCCCTCCAGGCTATCGGATCAAAACGCTGCAGCTCGACGGAAAAAGTGATCTGCTCTATGATTTCAGGCATCTCTTCTTCTATAGTAAAGGGGTTACGATGCAGACCCGGGTGCTCAGCATGAAGAATATGCTCGTGACACGCGATGTCATCAAGGTGAAGTTCTCCGGCAGGGGCAGCATCGGCATCTTAACTGAGGGAACGGTATGCGAAGCCGAGCTGCATCCCTTCGACCCGCTGTATGTGGATGCCGGAAGCGTCATTGCCTACCCCGAGAATGCCAAGCTTGAGCTGACCGTCTACGGCAATCATCTGGCCAGCCAGCATATGAGCTATCATTGGAAGATGACAGGCCACGGACCCGTACTGTTCCAAGCCGGTCGCCAGAGCCGGCGCTTTGAACGCGACAATAATGAGGACGGGATTATCAAACGGTTTCTCCGTGAGGCGCTGCCATTCGGCGGAGTGTTTATCAAGTAGGGATAAATATAAATCTTGATTAACAAAAAGAGTGCCCGTGCGTATCACGCAAGGGCACTCTTTAATTTACAGACAATGCACACAACCCATAAACCCGGCCACAGCTTCTATACCGGGAATCACGGGTTGTTCCTGATTGCTTCTACTTGGTCACTTGGTCTTATGCCAGGTAAGCATTCAGCATCCAGGCGCTCTTCTCAACACTGCTTCTGATACCAATCAGCAGGTCGGCAGTCGGTTGATCGCTCAGCTCTTCTGCTGCCGCGATGGAATGCTTCAGCTCTTCTGCAACAAGGGCAAAATCTTTTACGAGTTGGGTAACCATTTCTTTGGCGCTTTCGCCGCCGACAGCTTCCTTGAGCTCAGAGAGGGCCAGATATTGGGTCATAGTAGAGGCCGGTTGTCCGCCGATAGCAAGCAGGCGTTCAGCCAGCTCATCCACATAACCTGCAGCTTCATTGTACAGTTCTTCGAATTTGGCATGCAGTGTGAAGAATTGCGATCCGCTCACATACCAGTGGTAATGATGCAGTTTCACTCCGAGCAGGGTCCAGTTCGCGGTTTGGCGATTTAAAGCAGCATGCAGTTCAGTCTGGCTCTTTACTTGTGTACTCATTCTAATAGCCTCCTATGGTTTGTATATATGTTATTGTATTTAGACTTGTTCTAAATCTATATACAATATAACATGAAGTTATGCTTTTTGCAACGATTACGACGATTTTGTTGCTGCAAATTCTAGCATAACTTTCTGTTATACTCCTATTATTTGTATCACATTGGAGCAAAAGCACCTATATTGACACAAATCACCTCGCTGCGGCACAAAAGATTACATCAACTACAATAGCCTAAACCTAGGTAGTTTCCGCTTGCGCCGCCTTGCCTTTTCCGCTCCGGAAGATCGCCCGCATCTCGTCGCGTTTGGACTTCGGACTAAGCACGTAGACTGTATCTCCTGCCTGAATGACGGTATTGCCATGCGGAGTGACGATATTCTTATCCCGTATGATCGCCGTGAAGAGAATATCATCAGGAAGCCCCAGCTCTGCAATCTGCATCCCGGCAATCGGCATAGAGGGCTGTATTCCGATATGATTGAATTCCGAGTCCGTCTTGCCAAGGGCCACAAGCTCCATGAGGGAAGGCTGCCCCGCTTCTTCCCGCCCGACCAGCTTCAATCTGGAAGCAAGCGGTGAAATCGTCGTCCCCTGAATAACAGCCGATGTAAGGACGACGAAGAAGACGACATTAAAGAACAGCCGTCCCTGCGGAAGACCCGCCAGCAGCGGATAGGTGGCTAGTACAATCGGCACGGCGCCGCGCAGGCCAGCCCACGAGATCAGAGTTTTTTCCCGGAAAGAGAATTTGGCAAAGAGCAGGCTTATAAATACCCCGGCCGGCCGGGCAATTACCATTAGGATGACAGACAGCAGCAGCCCGTCCCAAGCGATATTAGAAAGCTCCTGCGGGAACACCAGCAGCCCCAGCAGAATGAACATGGCAATCTGCATCATCCAGGCAAAGCCGTGATTGAAGTTCATGATGGTGCGGTGATACATCAGTTCGGAATTCCCCAGCGTCAGGCCAATCACATAGACGGCAAGCAGTCCGCTGCCGTGTACCATGGCTGTGAGGCCATAGGTCAGTACGGCAAACCCTATAGCCATTACCGGATACAGACCGGTGGAATCCAGGTTGATTCTGTTGATCAGATATGCGGCCAGCTTGCCGATGATGATCCCCAGCAGCAGGCCAATCCCCATTTCCCATACAAAAGACAACAGCAGGCTCCAGATGGCAGTATCGGGATGCTGAATCCATTCAATCAGCGATACGGTCAGAAATACGGCCATCGGATCATTGCTTCCAGATTCAGCCTCCAGTGTGGAGGTCAGCCTTTTGTCGATATTTTTGCCGCCCAGAACAGAGAATACGGCGGCTGCGTCCGTTGAACCGACAATCGCTCCGAACAGCAGGCTTTCCGCCCAAGGCACTCCCAGTATGAATTTGGCGAAAACGCCTACTATGGCTGTAGTCAGCAGCACACCCACCGTGGCCAAGGATAGAGCCGGCGCCATAATCGGCCGGATATCCTTCATGCTGGTCTGCATCCCGCCTTCAAACAGGATCACGACCAGTGCAAAAATCCCGGCAATCTGGGTCAGGGATGCATTGTTAAAATAGACAAAGTGGCTGAGTACCATCCCCACCGCAATAAATAATACGAGCGCCGGCATGCCGAACCGTGTAGAGAATTTTGTGGAAAGCACTCCTACAAGCAGCAGCACCGCCAGCAGCATAATAATCTGATCTGCAAGATGAGTCATCGTTTACTTCGCACCCTTCTGATATGAAATCAAGCAGACGTTACCGCTCCTTGTGTTATTTACGTTATTAACCTCAAAAGTCTTTTCTTGAGTCAGCTGCGGTAAAGACTGCCGGGTGCCCTGCTCTGGTCATCTACACTTCCACACTGAATTTATAATGCTCAAACGGCCGTACATCATACATCTCTTCTATTAACTACATAACAAAAGCCTGACCATGAAAGGTCAGGCTTACGACTCATTTAACATTGAATATTATAATTCAAACTCCTCCGTTGAATCTGAAAGGCCGCCATTCTGTGTCCCCTTGTTATTTGCCACGGCAAGAATATACAGTTTATATTTTTTGCCTTTAATAATGGGACTACCGTTGACGTCTATTGTTGATGCTGTAATTACCGGATTCGTTCCGTTAGGAATGATGAAGTTGTAAGAGGAAGCAGTCACCCCAATGGCATCACCCAGGCCAAAACCCTGCTTGGCCGGAACTACTAATACCCGGTATTCAGAAATATTGGTCTCATTGGACGATTTGGTGAAGCGGGCCAGTATTCTGCTGTCGTTCACTTGATACGTGACGTTGGTTACAGAAACCACAGGGGTTTTGGACGACAACGTAATGTCCGAGGATGCCTGGGACAAGACATTAGAACCTGAATAATTCCCACTACCAACAGATAATACATATACTTTATAAGTGGTTCCCTCTTTGATCCAATTGCCGCGCACATCTCTGGAGGATGAATTTAATATTTGACTGGTGCTAATCTCTGATGTGCTCACCGCTGTATAGTTGGAGCTGGATATACGATTGGCTTCGGATACGCTGAAGTTGCTGTAATATGAGGTTGGCACCACCATGATCAGATATTTGCTGATGTACCTTTCGTCCACAGCATGAGTAAAGGATACTTTCATATCCCGTCCATCACCATTGTCGCTAACGTCGCTTACTGTTAGATTAGAAACGGCTCCCATACTGAAGTCAGTCAGCAGCGTAATAACTGATGATGCGCTGGAAAGCACATTTGCACTTGAATTGCTTCCAACCGATAACACGTACACTTGATAACCAGTTCCATTTTTGATCAAATTACCCCGTACGTCTCTGGTTGATGAGGTCAGGATTTGATTGGTGCTGCTTCCTGATGTACTCACCGCTGTATAATTGGAGCTGGATACATTATTCGCTTCAGATACGCTGAAGCCGCTGTAATAAGCTGTAGGTACGACCATAATCCGATACTGGTTAATATTAGCTTCGGCTGTGGGATGGACAAAGGACACTTTCATATCCCGGCCGTCTCCATAGTCATTAACATCACTAACGATGAAGCTTGAGATTCCTGTAGTGGACAACGTAATCGCGGATGACGCAGGAGACAGTACTTGATTGGACGCATTCCTGCTATCTACCGCCATGACAAACACCCGGTAGCTCACACCCGACTTTATAAGGGCTCCATCGACATCCCTGGATCCTGAAGCCAAGACCTGAGAAAGATTATTTCCCGTCTTGCTGACTTGGGTGTAGTTAGAGCTGGAAACTGCGTTTGCTGCCGCCACATTGAAATTTGTATAATTCGCTGCTTTGACTACAAATATCCGGTAAGAATTGACCTTCGATTCATCCGGCAACTTGTTGAAGCTGACGGACAAATCCCGTCCATCGCCATTATCCCCGACATCATTCACTTGTATATTGGTTGGTGCGGATACAATATTATTCACCAACGTAAGCGTTGCAGAACTATTCGAAAGGGCACTGGTATTATTCCCTTTGCCTACCGCCAAAACATAAGCAATATACGGTTGATTGACTTTAATTAATTCACCGCTGATATCCCTCGACCCAGCGTTCAGTTTAAACGCAGGATTAGCTCCGATAGACAATACCGTAGAATAATTGGACGGTGCTATCTGTTGGGCGGATGACAAGTTTAATGTGTTCCCCGCTTTCACAATCAGTACCCTGTAATGATCAACAATGGACTCATCTGCCGCCCGGACGAAGCTGACCTGCAGATCACGTCCGTCACCGCTGTCACTCACATCCTGCAGGACTACATTGGATGCCGGACTTACGCTTCCACCTTTACCTCCGGAAGTCGTTATGGACACAGTTCTCGCTTTGGAATTCCATACCACTTCCTGACCCAGAGCTTCGCTGACGAACCGTGTTGGAACCAGCGTTCTGCCCTTCAAACTTTGACCAGGCACATCCAGGATAACAGGCTTATTGTTAATCGTGGCAAGTGTGGAGCCAAGCTTCAATACAATCGTTGTATCCTCTTTTGTTGCTGTTACTGTTTTTGTCTGCTTATCCCACGTGGTGGTGGCATCAAAGGCTTCAAAAATGGCCCGTAACGGCACCAGCGTTCGTCCACGCACCGATATAGGGGGTTGATCAGTAGGTAAAGGAACACCGTCAATCACAATTTTGATAGGTGCATCTGCCTGAGCCGGGGACTGCAGCAGCATCGGGAACACCAGCAACCCCGCTAAAATCGAAATCCATAACTTCTTCACAAGCTCACCCTCCTGGATAATAAATAATTCCATTTTCTTGACTATCCCTTTGACGCATCAACCGGTCTAAAAGTTTCTCGATTTACTGGTTACAATAAATTAATTCAATTTCCACTCCCAGGCCAAGTATTCAGGGATATGGAAACGCAAAAAAAATCCCCGCCACACTTACGGCAGGGATTCATTTCGTGATCCGGCTGGAACGCCCCTTGCAAAGCTACACGACTTCCGGAATTTCAAACGGCTCCTGAAGCGAAGGCCGGCCTACCGGGTAATACCCGAAGCCCAATCCGCTTACCTGCTGCTCCGAGAAGGCGTTTCTGCCATCAATGAGGACGGTGCCGCTCATGGCTGCTTTTACCTCGGCCAGATTGATCTCTTTAAACTGCCTCCACTCTGTCAGCAGGCACAACGCGTCGCTGTCCTTCGCAGCTTCCAGCGCCGAACTGCACCACTGAATTCCGGAATGATTCCGCAGCCGCCGGAAATTATCCATGGCCACCGGGTCGTATACCTTAGGAGTGGCACCAAGCTGAATGAGCCGGTCGACGATCTCCAGTGCGGGAGCCTCCCGGACATCATCGGTTTCCGGCTTGAAGGCCAGCCCCCACAGCGCGATGGTTCTGCCCTCCAGGCTGCCCAGTGCCTGATGAAGCTTGCTGATGACACTATAGCGCTGTTCTTTATTGACTTCCACTACTGATTTCAGCAGCTTGAAATCATAATGCACATTGCCTGCGATTTGGATCAGCGCCGTTGTATCCTTGGGGAAGCAGGAGCCGCCATAGCCAATACCCGCTCCCAGAAACGAGGGCCCGATTCGTGTATCCAGTCCCATTCCCTTGGCTACCTCCGTGACATCGGCCTTTACCTTCTCGCAAATGTTGGCGATCTCGTTGATAAATGAAATTTTGGTAGCCAGAAAAGCATTGGAGGCGTATTTAATCATCTCCGCACTGCGGATGTCTGTGATCAATATTCTGGTGTTCAGCGGCTCATGCAGTCCGCTCAGCAGCTTGGAAGCACGCTGGCTGTCCGTCCCGATGATAATGCGGTCCGGAGCCAGCGTATCCCGGATAGCTGTTCCTTCACGCAGGAACTCCGGAAGCGAAGCAATATCGAACGGCCCTTCGTATAACTCGCTCAGCAGCTCACGGACTCTGTCATTGGTGCCTACCGGCACGGTGCTCTTCACGCAGACTACTTTATAACCGTTCATGGCCGCGCCGATCTCCCTTACGGCTGCATCGACGAACCGCAGATCCGCTTCACCGCTCGGCAGCGAAGGCGTTCCTACCGCTATAATCACCAGCTCTGCATCCGCCACTGCACCGGACAGGTCTGTCGTGAAGCGGAGCCGGCCCGCTTCCATATTTGTGCAGGACATCTCCCCAAGCCCCGGCTCATAAATCGGAATGCCGCCACTCAGAAGCAGTTCAATTTTCTCCGCATCCTTATCGACACAATACACCTGATGCCCAAGCTCTGCATAGCATACACCTGACACCAAACCGACATACCCTGTTCCTATCACAGTAATGTTCATGTCTCTGCTCCTCATCAAAGTTTTGTGAGCTTAAATAGAAGAACTTATCCCCTGGCGATATCGCCGAGAGCCATCCTCGTCTCCCGCTGCTCCGCCTGTTTGGCAAGTGCCGCCTGCCTGGACAAGGCATGAAGAACCAGCGCAAAGCTGCAGACAAATCTTGTCCCCATTCCGATGCAAATGCTCCACGCGGCGCCGGTTGCCCCATAGACCGGGATCAGCAGGAAGGAGCTTGCGATAATGGATACGCAGGTCAGCAGAAATACCGGAATTTGCAGCTTAATATAACGGGAGACGGTTAAAGCTGCACTGAGACAGCCTGTCATGTACCAGATCGTACTTGCCAGCATGATAATAATGAAGACGTTGTTGTACGCGGCATAATCGGGACTGTAGAGCAGGCTGAGCAGAAACTCACCCATGAAATAGGCAGCGGAAAGACCCGCAAGTCCGAGCAGCAGGCATAGGCCCATGATCTGCAGGAGCAGCCGTTTGAACCGCTGCAGGTTGTCCCGGTAGTAGCGCGACAGCCTCGGACTCGACGCCTGTGTCATTGCATTGACAAAGGTGCCTCCCGCCATCATGATGTAGGCGATCGCAGAATAGTAGCCGAGCGCTTCCTCACCGCCGATATGCTGGAGAAAATAACGCGGAATGCTGCTGTTCAGCGAATCCAGCGTAGCGGTAATACCCAGTGGCAATACAAGCAGGAGCAGCCCCTTGAGCGTAGTCCGCTCCCCTTTCCCGAAATCCTTCCAGAGACTCACCAGGCGGCCCTTCTTCGGTCTCCCTTCCGCCGAACCGCTGTGCAGCATGGCAGCCCCGTTCTTCATGTCGTAGAACAAGAGAATCCCTAGCCAGGCAAGCGCAAGCGCTAGAGCTCCGGCGGCAATGCTTTGGGTCAGATAGACGCTTATCCCAAGCACAAGGACAGAGGACAACCCTTTTAGAATCATGGATTTCCCGACATACTCCATCTTTTCATTCCGCTGGAATAGTCCGAAATAAATGTCCGAGACGGATTCGACCATTTTGGCCGCGCAGACGAACCAGACCACAAGAAGCGTATTCAGGGATAGCGGAATGAATGCAGTAACAGCGAGAATGAGGAGGAATACGGCCGTCATCGACAGCAGTCTGAGTGTTAAATATTGCTGGAATGAATACTGGTTGTTGGCATCAGTAGCCTGGAAATCACGAAGCTGGAAATTTGCAAACAGAATGACCGGAGCCGTAATTGACAGAGCCAGCACATACTGGCCGACCATGGCCGGGCTTCCGAGCTTCGCCAGCAAAACCACCATCCCCCATTGGGATAACGAATAAATTAAATTTCCGGTGAACAGCCACGAAAAGTTTTTGCCGGAGGCCTTCTTCATCATTCTCATTGCTACTCTCCTTTAATGGTGCAGCCTTTCAGCTCGTGAATCGTTCTTTGAAATACACGGCGGGAAATCCGACATGAACCTGGTTCGCGGGAATATCTTTCATCACGGTGCTCCTTGCCCCTGCAACCCCCATTTCATAGATTGTTACTCCGGGGTATACAAAGACATGGCTAGCCACCCATGCTCCGTCTTTCAGCTCTATCGGTTTCGTAATGAGACCGAAATGGGGATCATTCAGCTTATGGCTGCCTGTACACAAATAGGCGTTCTGGGATATCACACAATGGTCACCGATCACGATGCTGTCCAGACTGTACAGCTCCGCATGGTCTCCAATCCAGGAATAATCACCGATCTTGACCTTCCAGGGATACGTGAACTTCGCCGAAGGCCTTATCCTTACCCCTTTGCCTACCTGTGCGCCGAACAGACGCAGCAAAGCGCTGCGGAAGTCATGCATATTGTGCAGCGACACTCTGAACACGGTTGCCTGTATCAGCCACCACAGCATTACTACAGCGCCGCTTCTCCCTCTAACGAACCAGGATTGATCATACTTCGCTAAGTTCATCTTCATTGTTCAGACCTCATCCATAATTAGTTCCAACCGCTTTAGATAGTCCGCTTCCTTATACCTGCGTAGAATCTTACTCCGGTTCTCATCAGCCATTTGCTTCATTCCGCTCCGGTCCTGAAGCAGTCCGGCGATGACTCCGGCAATCGCCTCCGGCGACTGCGGTTCGATCAGAAAGCCGTTCTCCTCGGATACGATGTCGGGAATGCCGGCATGTTTCGTCGAGATAATGGCCAGTCCGTTGCCCATTGCTTCAATTATGGAGATCGGCTGCCCTTCATTGGGATAGTAGGTCGGAAGCGCAAAGATATCGCAGCGCTCCAGCAGCCGTTTCTTGCGCTCCCCGGTTACCACGCCATGGTAAGACACTTTATCCTGCAGCCCGTTCTGCTGAATGTAGGCCAGGAACTCCTCCTCATCCTCCCGATTGAAGAAGCTGCCGGCAAAATGAAAATGAATGTCCCGGTCCCTGAGCCGTTCCGCTGCCATCAACAGATCGAAGTATCCCTTGCTCTTAATGAAATTGCTCAGGTATACCACCTCAAGCGGCTTTCCGGTTTCCATCAGCCTGAAGATTTTGCTCTCATATTCCCATGAGGTTAAGAGCTGGCTGTCCTCAATGCAGTTCTCGCAAATTCTGATTTTCCCGGCATCGACAATCCCGGCAAACAGGCATTCCAGACTTTTGCTGAGGACAATCATCACATCCACTTTCGCGAGCAGTTTCTTGTTGATGGCCCGCTGCAGGGGATTAAACTGGCTGTACAGCTGTCTGAAGTAGCCGCCGTGATAATGAATGACCACTTTTTTGCCCTTCCTGAACAGATTGGCCAGAATAAACATGTCCCGCAGATTGCCCCACTTGGATTGTGAAATGGTAAAGTAAAAAATATCTGTGTCCTGGCGGTTGATCATGCTCATATGAGCAGCAACTTTCTTATTGTCCTTAATATCCACATGGGTAAGTTCGTATTTTTCGTTAAAAAGCCGGGAATTCAGAAGTGTCTCGAGTGCTTTGGACAATCCGTGCACAGGCGGGGGAAATTGGCCGATAATGCAGATTTTCTTCATTATGATCACCTTCATTGTCACTTGGGATAATGTTCTGACCTCCGCAGCTGGACCCACGGGCCCGAATGCATCTTAGCCATCTTTCTTTTATTCTCTGTGCTCTCCGCCTTGCCAATCCGCAGCCGGGACACCTCCTCGCTCTGCAGAATAGCCACCCAAAAGAGCACCTGGATGAAAGCAAAAGAATCAAATTGCAGAAGCGAATACAACAGCAGGACGACCATCAGCTTCGGGAAATTGCCCTTGTGGCTGAGCCTTACTAAAGAGAGCAATAATAAAATCAGCATAATCCCCAGCAGGCCGAATTCCGACAGCAGCCGGGTGTACATGTTATATTGCGGGAGGGTCAGATTGTATTTAGCGTCCCTAAGCTCCTCGTTCTCTTCAAGGGTATCAGCGGGAATATGGTCCAAATTATGCATAAAGCCGTAATAGTAATTCCCCATTCCATACCCGAACCACGGCTTATCGAGAAAGGATCGAAAACCCAGACTGGAGTAAGTGCTTCTGATGCTGAATGAATTATCTTCCGTAATACTGGCAGGATCCTCGTAGATATGCAGAATACGGTAGTAATGATCGGATTTTAATTGAAAGAGATTGTTAACAAACACGATATTCAGCAGAACAGCAGCAGCCGCAAGGTACATCATAAACTTCATGAATAACATCAGGAACTTTTCGGGCTTGCTGGTAACAATGACATACACGACCACAAAAAACAGCAGATCCAGATAATAACGGATAGACAAGGAGAGCAGCGATAACGGGATAAAGATCCATAGCAGGACTTTGTCGGATTTCGTTAAATAATTGTATTTCTTCAGGATGAGATAGGCCGGGAACAGCAGCAGATTGGTATGAAGTCCGATGTAGGATGGCTCCGAGAATGTAAAATGCAGCCGTCCTGCGGTGACGTAAGAATCCCTCTGGACGAAAAAACCGATTACACTGCTTAGCGCGCCGCTATGAAAGGCATACATATATACAAGCTGGAGCAGACCGATTATGACGGCCAGCCAATATCCTCTGAACATCCAGCGGAACAAGGTCAGGAATGAATCCTTGCGGTATTCGCTCGAATGTACATATATTCTGAAGCTCAGATAGATGATAATGCCGGCGGCCAGAGAAACCACTGCATCCTGAAGCCCCGCAAAGGAGTAATTGTTCTGCAGGCCCAGGATTGCGGAGATCAGGACTGCCGATACCAGAACGATAAAGATCCAGATCTCCTTTCTCTGGAACTTCATCCGGATCAGTACCGGAATCTTGAGTACACAATACAGTACGATAAAAATCAGAGAAACCGGCTTGTATGCTCCGCCGAACATATAGGGGAAATTGTCCAGCGGGAGCAATGCAAAAGCGAGATAAATGAAAGCATTCATAGCTATTCTCCTGTACTCTTCTTCTAGTAGATAAAACGGCCGGCATTTTTGCGGTTGACGTTGCTCAGGACGGCCCCAAGCACCCGTGCCTTAACCAGCGCCAGACTCTCTCTGGCCTTAAGCGCAGCGCCATTCTTCACCTTGCCCGGCTTGACTACCAGCAGGACGCCGTCACACTGGGCCGCGATGATCTGGGCATCGCTGTAGGTCAGCAGTGCGGGGGTATCAATCAGGATAAGATCGAACTTCCCGCTAAGCTCAGCCAGCAAATCTTTCATCCGCGGCGAGGTCAGCAGCTCCGCAGGGTTGCCGGAAAGGGGTCCGGCCGGAAGCAGCGTCAATGTTCCGTCAAGCACAGGCACAAGCACTTCCTCCAGCAGAGCCTGGCCATTTAGAACCGCGCTGATTCCCGGGTTTTGCTCTACATTAAATATGGAGTGCTGGGACGGGCTGCGCAGGTCCGCATCAATCAGCAGCACTTTTTTCCGGCACTGCGCGTAAGCCATCGACAAGTTGGCAGCAGTCGTGCTTTTGCCCTCGCCGCTTAATGCCGAAGTAATCATGAGCGTCCGGATGCCTTCATCCTGGTGCGAATAATCAAGAGTAGTCCGCAGCTTGCGGTAGGCCTCGGCAGCCGGGGAATCCAGACTTGGATCCGCAATCAGATAATGCTTAGACTTCGAACGTGACATTCTTCTTCCTCCTCGTCGGCTTGGCTGTATTTCTCGGGGCTGCCACCCGGTCCCGCTGTGTAATCGCCGGGACTGCCGAATACGTAGAGAGACCCAGCACATCGCGGATATCCGCTTCCGTCTTGATCGTATCGTCCAGGTAATCGAGCAAGAACATAAGTCCCGTTCCGATCATCAGGGACAGAACGAGTCCGATAAT
This sequence comes from Paenibacillus sp. FSL M7-1046, assembly GCF_038007405.1. NCBI lineage: Bacteria > Bacillati > Bacillota > Bacilli > Caryophanales > Paenibacillaceae > Paenibacillus > Paenibacillus sp. FSL M7-1046. The sequence goes on from NZ_JBBOXB010000001.1 coordinate 1,044,786, forward strand.
CATATTGAGCAGCGGCTGCGGTGATGTGGGATCTGGAGTATCAGCCGGATTGGCTTCGCTGAGGACGCTGATATTATCTATTTTCATCACCTTGGGCACTTCTGACTGGAATATGGCAGCCACTGCATTCACAATTGCAGCTGCCTGAGCGTAAGAAGTATCCACTGTCTCCAGGGACATCACCTGGGATTCCTCGACGGCGGATACAGTTACCTTCTTCAGCATTTCATCGGATGTGAGGCCAAGCTGAGGATACTGCTGGACGACCAGATTCATGATCCTCGGCGACATGATGATCTCCTTGTAGGTCGCTATCAGCCGGATGTTGGAGTTGATGGTGCTTAGATCCAGCTTGCCGCCAAGCAGTTCAACCTCCTGCTTGGGGGTTACAATAAGCTTCGTTGACGCCGTATACTGCTTCTCGGTGTATTCATACGTGTATATCCCCGTGGCGGTAGTAATCACAACAACAAGCAGGACCAGCAGCCATAATCGCTTTCGGATTACGGTCCAATACTGTTTTAACTCCACTCAAATTCCTCCATTCGAATTATTAGAACAAATAAACAAATAATAATTATTCAATACGCGACCCACAAGGCATAAACTATTGCTTTAACCCGTTTCCATACCTCTTTACATGCCCGATTTCAACATTCCGCAATTTCAGACAGTCTCTAAGGCTCTCAAAAAAATACCTCGATAAGAGTATTTGTCGACTCAATTATATTCGCTTCGAATAACATTGTAAACAAATAAAAATTTTCAGTTTTACAGCATGCTTTCCAGCATAAACAGTACGTCGGATCGTATGGCTGCAAGCTTCCTCCTGCTGGCAAGGCTGTCAGAAGCATGGCTGCCGAGGAACAGCTGAATGCCCGGCTGTGCAGATACCGGCCGCAGACCATACCAGGACCCGTCCTCCATTATAAATTTGAGCGCGTCATACCGCGGCATATCCAGCGCCAAATGTTTGCCTTTGGCCAGTTGGATATGCTCCCGGGCCCGGAAGTCATACAACTGCTCAACCTTTAATCCGCCCACTACTCTTAACGCATCCTTGCTCAGCCGCCCCATGATAAAGCTCACCCTCTGCCGGCCTTCAAGTCCGCGGTATGTAAGCTCTATCCTGTCATCTGCGAACCAGCCGTGCTCCGCATACAAGTCCAGCAGCTCTTTGCCAAGTGTTCTGCCCCTGGACTTAAAATAGGCTGACATCTCGGCAATCAGCACAGCATACTGAATGGCGTCACTGCCAGCAATGGAGCCCCCGACCGCAAATCCGCCGTCCTCATCGTAACCGAACAGAAAAGGGAGATTGCCCGAGCGGCAAAATTTCCCCAGCGATGCCCCTCCGCCAAAACCTCCGGTAACATTGATCGTCTTAATCCCCTCTTTTCGGGCAATGGCCGAGGCAAGATCACTTGTAAAAAAAGACTTAAGCAGCACTCCACCGGCAGTGCTTCCCCCTCTGTTGTTCTTTTGCCGCAAAAGATAGTGGAGAAGAAGCGCCGCCGTTTCACTGTGGCTTAATACAAGATACTTGCCCATTTCCGTCTTAATGGACAAGGCCAGCTCACTATACTGCGGGTTGAACGCCAGAATCAGATCGGCATTCATCTCCGCAGCCGCCTCATTCGCCAGCCGCCAATCGTACAGCTCAAAGTATTGGGAGGACGACTTCGCGCTCTGCAGCTTCGGGTCCTGAACAACATGTACCGAGGTAAAGCCGGAACGCAGAAGCGTGCTGCGCAGCAGTCCTGCCTCCTCCTGCCCCGGCTGGATATAAAGGATACGCACAGAAGCGCCCATGATTTGATTGATTTCCCGGGAGACTGGAATCCGGTCCACATCTTCCAGATAGGCGCTGGCGACTTCCTCCCCGGTAAAGACAAGCCTGCCCGTACGGGCCGCCTCCTCTACATTCATCAATCCGATATGAAGCCCGTCTTCCCACTGTTCCATGTAACTGGCCACGCGCAGGTTGGTCTCCGTTTCTACCGGCATTCCATGCTCATCGTAAAGGGTGCAGCCGCTGTATCCGGAGGCCTCCCCCCCGCTCGACATGAGCAGACCTCCGGCAGCATGTAAATACCGTACGGCGAAGGCCAGTTCACCTGCTGGAGAAGGCTGGCGGAACAGATAACATTTCACCTCATGATTCGCCAGAACAAGCGCCGCCTGCTCCGCAAGCCCTTTGGAAAAGGACGTTGAATCATAGCCGATGGCTATACCTCTCTGCCCGGCGGCAAAACCGCGGCTTTTGATCTCCTCAGCCAGTCCCCGGCAAACGCGGCGGATCGTAAATATATTCATCCGGTTCGTTCCAACCCCGGTAATTCCGTAAATGCCGTGATCCTCAAGCTGCAAATCCTGATAGAAGCGGTCGATAATTTCTGCAGACTTCAGCTCATTCAGCTCTTTGCTGAGATAAGCGGGCAGCTCTGCATTTTTCCAGCGGTTATAACGCCTCTGAACGATTTCCTCCAGCTGATCGGCGATTGCATGCATGTGTTGGCCTCCTTTGGGTTAGGATGATTCGACTATTCAGGAGGTTTTGAAGCAATGCTGTGACATCTCATCCCATGTAGGATACAGCTCGAGCATCCGGTTAGGTTCCCGTACCTGCCCGCTTTGGACCACTATCATCTCCAGGTCGGCAGAAGCTCTGAGCGTATGCAATGTCTTCATCGGAATATGCAGCACATTGCCCGGGCCGATAAGCATGAAATTCCCGTTCTGCACAAACTCTGCCTCTCCCTTGATAATGGTCCAAACCTCTTCCCGGCTGGTGTGCATCCGGTAACTGAGGCTTTTGCCGCCAAGAATGCATACCCGTTTGGTAACGGCACAGCGTCCGTCCTCATACGACTGGTCATCCAGTATTCTCACCCAGCCCCATTGACGCTCTTCATACATCGGTCCCTGATTATAATCAATGTAGTCCTTGATTCTCGGGCTTTCGCTCTTGTCTGTGACCAGAATCCCATCCGGGCTCACCGCCACAACAATATCGGATAAACCGATAATGGATACGGGGATATCAATCTCATTGATCAGGTGGGTGTTGCTGCAATCCCCGCTGATCGTTCCTCTGCCGATTTGATTGTTTTTCATCTCTTCTGTAAGAGTGTTCCACGTCCCGAGATCCTTCCAGTAGCCTTCATAGGGAACCACAGTGATATGGGCTGCCTTCTCTACCACTTCATAATCAAAGCTGATCTTGGGCAGCTGGTCATAGTGCTCCGACAGCTCCTCGTAGTTCACGGGCAGGCCTTGCCCGCTCAATATATCAATAAGATAGCCGAGCCTAAAGGCAAACACTCCGCAGTTCCACAGGGCGCCCTGGGCAATCAGATTTTTGGCCTCCTCTTCCTGCGGTTTCTCACGGAAATGGCTGACTTTCAGGCTGCCGCCGGAGGAATCCGCACCGCTTTCAGGGATGATATAGCCGTATTTGGAAGAGGGATACGTGGGCTGCACGCCGATCAGTGCAAGATCAGCTCTCGTTGCCGACACAACCTCCTCCAACTGCTTGACGGTATCAAAAAAGCGGTTTTCCACAAACGGGTCCACCGGCAGAATGGCGATCACTTCATCCGGATCCACTCCGATGAAGGAATACAGATAGGCCGCTGTAAGCGCGATGGCCGGGAAGGTATCCCTGCGTTCCGGCTCGATAATCAGAGGCACATGCGGGCCGAGCTGGCTGTGCATCATTTCAATCTGCGATTTCCCCGTAGCTACAAACGTGGATGCACCCAGTCCGCTGCGCTCAATCTGCCCCCATACCCTCTGGACCATAGAGACCATTTCCTTCTCTTCGTTCTCCAGTACTTTGAGAAACTGCTTGGAGCGGGAATCGTTGGATAACGGCCACAATCTTTTTCCGGAACCCCCGGACAATAACACCAGCTTCATGAATTCCCCCACCTTTTTATGAGATTTTTAAAGACAGCAGCAGCTCTCTATAACGTTCAAGAGACAGTTCCCTTCTTAAATACTGTTCCAAATACGCTCTTCCCCGCATCCCGCAGGCCTCCAGCTCTTCACGATCCCATTCATAAAAAGCCAGCACGCTGCGGACAACCTCCTCATAACTGTGAGGCTCGACGAGAAGACCGCAGTTGCTTTCCCGAATCAGCCGATACGCCTCACTTCCGTTCTCAAGGACACCAAGCACCGGCTTGCCTGCAGCCATGACCCCGTAGATTTTACTGGGAACGGAGACCCCCTTGATTCCCTTCTGATTAACTACCAGATGTACATGGGCAGCGTTCAGGGAGTACACCAGATCCTCTTTCGGCTGGTAAGGCAGAAAATAGACCTGCGAGAGTTCGTGCTCCGCCACATATTCCTGCATCTTGGCTTTCACCGCTCCCTCTCCGATAAAGACGAAGGCGAGATTATCGAGATGACGGAAGGCTGCCGTCTGTTTGATCAGGTTCTCCAGATCGTAATAGAGCCCGAGGTTTCCGGAATACATCACAATGAATTTATTCTGCAGGCCATGCTTCTCAAGGAAGCCCTGGACCTGCGGATGTTCCCTGCTTAAGGGAATAATCTCCTGTTCATTCGTCCAATTGTTAATGACGGTATTCTCTGTCACCTTCTTGTTGGCAAACCGTCTCAGCAGGGTCTCCTGCATATCCTGGCCTACCGTAATAATGTGATCCGCCAGCTTGCAGTTCAGGGTGTCCACCCACTGGGCAAGCTTCATCAGCCTGGCATTCTGCATGAAGCCGACCGCCTTCGCCTGCTCCGGGTTGAAATCCTGGATATTATAAATATGCTTCGACCGTTTCAGCAGCTTGCCGATCGTTCCGATCAGCCCCCCGAGGATCGGCGGTTGTGAGATAGTATAGATAAAATCCACGTTTCTTTGCTTCAGCACGGCAACAATGGCATAAAAAAAGTAGGTAACGATATATCGCAGCCTACTCCATTTATTCAGCTTATCGACAACAGGAAGACGGATACGGATAATTTCAATATTCTCCAGGTGGTCGGTAATGAATCTTCTCTTCTCTGTGTTCGCCTCCCCGGAATAGCCGGGCTGCGAAGCAATAACGGTAATTTGAAAGTCATTCTGCAGATGCAGGCACAGCTCGGTCAGCAGTTGGCCGGTGGAAGCATAATCCGGGTAAAAATAATTGATCACGAACACAATTTTCGGCTTCATAGCCTTGCACCTCTCTCGAAATAATCTTAGCCTTACCTTTTTAATGGCTGGGCCGGCTCGCCATCCGGATGGCCCGGACCACTGATTTGGCATAGGTCGTGGGATGCAGCTTCTTCCACATGCTCAGCTTGATCTTCCTGTCTGCTTTTAAATAGGATACATTGTCGAACAGCCACTGCATCGCTTCATCCATACTGGCCGGGTCCAGAGGATCGGCGATGATCCCGTTCTCCTTGTCGACAATCAGATCACTCGTCACGCCGGCATATTTGGAAGCCAGCACGAAGGTGTTGGAGACAAGCGCTTCGTTGACCACAAGCCCCCACACCTCAATCAGCGAAGGGACCAGCAGGCAGTCGGCCGCCGCCAAATATCCGGTCAGCTCCTCCTTCTGTTTGTAGCCCTCGAACAGCACCTTCTCTTCCATGCCGTACCGCCGGACCATTTCCTTCAGCTTCTTCTCATCCGGTCCCGTGCCGATAATCCGCAGCCTCCAGTTCTCTTGGTTCAGCCGGGCCAATGACTGGATAGTCTCCTCCAGGCCCTTCCGCTTGATCAGTTGACCGACAAACAGGAGATTCAGCAGCCCCTCCTCTTCCTTATGGGGCTTAACCGCGAGGCGTTTCCGGTAGTAATAGCGGATATCCACCGTATTGAAGCCGACAGCCATTTTCTCATCCGGAATGCCGTAGTGGTTCAGGCATCTGGCTGAGTCCGAGCCATAGGTTACAAAGGAATCCGCCGAACGGAAATACAATCCGCGCACCGCATTCATCGCCCGGTTCTTCACTCTGCTGCTCTCCAGCGTGCTGCCCCACCAGACTACGAACTTTTTACGGAAGAGCTTGGCGTAGAACAAGCTGACCCAATAGCCAATCGCGTCATAGCTCGTGGTGATAATCACATCGGGATTCAGGCGTACCAGCTTAAAGAATAAGCCCGGGTTGATATGCACCCCGAAATCCATACGCTGAATGAACAAATGGAACCCGCGCAGGCAGCTGTACCGGAATCGCATATCCTGATAATCAATATTCCATTCCCGGTTGGCTTCCTTCTCCTCCAGAAACCAGACCGTAAGATCGATATCCTCCGATGCGTCGATCGTGTTATAGACCGGGATACGGTACGGGGCGATCTGATAGGCTATCAATAGTGTTTTTATCATAAGACCCTACCTTTTCTTGATCCTAACGGATGTATTCCAAAGCGGGTTGAACAAGTAATGCCGCCCCTTCGGGTTGTGGTTCCTCTTCGCCCTTGTACGGGGCCATCAGCAGCAGATAGAGCAGCGGGGCATCCAGCAGCGGTTGTGAGATCAGCGAAGTCAGAATAATGGGAATGACTGCGAGTAAATACCGCCTGCGGTCCCCGGCAGCAAGCGCCGGCACCAGATAGACAAGCATCGCGAGCAGCACGCCGGCCACGCCGATCATGGAAGAAGCTGCTACCAGGTTGATCCCCGCGTTGGGAATACGGGTGTTGTACATGCCTTCACCGAACGGATTGTTCCCGAGCGCTTCCAGCCCTGCTTCTGTAGCCATGGTACGGTCAGAGATGGAAGCGCCATGCGTTTCCGTCTTGTCGTTGATCCCGATAAACGGGGCGTACATGACCACCACATAGGTGAAGCAGAGCAAGACGACGCCTCTCATCACTTTTTTATTCATAAAGAGATACAGCACAAGGTTGGCGAAGAGAATCGCAAGCCCTGCCGTTGAGAACGAAGCGATAATCCCCAGCAGCAGTGTTCCTTTAATCCATAACCGGTTCAGCCGGATGGACTTCAGATTGAACAATGACCAGATCAGGAACATCTGCAGAATGCCCGATTCCCTGAACAGCCCCAGCAGCCGCGGAAACCGGATACCGTCTACGGTGTAAACGCCATACATGACGGTGAAGGGGAAGTAGGTCATCCCTGAGGAGGGATAGTCCCCGATTTGGATCCGGAACAACTCCAGCTGCTCCAGGTGAGTCACAAATACAGCCAGCGCGATCGTCACATAGTAGGACACAATGAATCCAATAAAAATGATCACCATGCTGCGAAAGAAAATATAGTTGGCCCTTGCCTCGCTTAGGATGAAGGCCGCGACGAGAACTACGGTGCAGTTCAGCACTGCAGCTTTCAACACATTCAGCAGAAAGATGGAGTTCATCAGCATGGCGTGGCCCAGCAGGTAGCTGAACAGCAGCAGTACCAGGAACAGCACAAGCCGATGAGGGCCCTGAATGGATATTTTCTTCATGGGATGCACCCGGCAATCAATGAGATGAAACAAAAAGGCAAACATGGCCGCTGCGATTCCCAGTATGGAGTAGCTCTCTCCCAAAGCCGTGGGCTTGATCAAAAAGGCGGTCACCAGCAGGAATCCGATTTTTAAAACAAACGCCATTTACATTATCCTCCCTCCTACCCGGCAAGCTCCTCGAAATACCGCTGCTCGAAAATACCCGGCGACAGGAGCGCCTTATACTCCGAGCTTTGTGATTTCCGGCGGAGTTCATCCATGTTATGTATGGCATAGACGATTTTGTCGCCAAGATCGCTAATATCCTCCGCCCGGAAGCTGACCCCCAGTCCATAACGCTCAATACAGTACCCGATCTCCCCGTGGCTCGGTCCAATAATCACCTTGCCTCTCGCCGCCGCTTCGGTCAGCGGTCCGCTTTGGCCGGAGAACATTTTGCGGTAAGGCAGCACAATGATATCCGCCCGCTCGAAATATAACGGCACCTCATGATCCGGAATATATTCCAAACATAGCTCAACCTTGTGCTCCAGTCCCTTGTCGCGGATGATCTGCTCCAAATCGCCGCGTGTGAAATCCTGCTCCCTGCCTGCGACGAGGATAGAGAACGGCTGGCTGCTTAGTCTCCCGGCTGCTTCCAATAGCAGGTCAATTCCCTTGTCATACCGCAGGCCGCCGAAGCAGAGTAAGGTCGGCACAGACTCCGCAGCGCCTTGGCTGGCATGGGTGCCGGGCGCTTGAACGGTTTCCTGCACCACAGCAGGATGCAGGTTGGGATACACGATAGAGCTTACTCTTGACTGCTCCACGCTGGTTAGTTCCAGCACCTGCTTCCTCAGATAATCCCCGTGGACAATAAGCTTGTCGAGATGTTGACGCCGCAGCAGATTCCTCAGCAGCCTGCGCTTGCTCTCTCTTGGCGGATACCAGTGAAGCGTCGCTGTTATTTTCATCCCCCTCAGCGCAGGAATCAGGAACACCAGCGGAATGATCAGCGTATCCAGATATAACAGATGCAGAACGGACTTATGCTTGTAAGCAAAACGCAGCACCTGCAGCAGAAGCAGCGCACGGACCAGCATGGACGGCATATAACGGTGGTACCGCCTTTCCACCGCCCGCTGATAACTGATCCCTGCTGCCTCAAGCTCCGCCTGCCTGCTCTCCTCCAGTCCACTGGAATAGTATGTGACTTCACTGGAGGGCGCCCCCTTCAATACCCCCTTCATCACAGCCAGATTATATTGATAATGATGTCCGGTATTCAGCAAATCAAAGAACAGGTACTTCTTCTGATGATTCTCTTCAGATGCTTTCCATCGTCCCTTCACGAACCGGTTCCCTCCTTTGACCGCTGCCATTCAGAACCACTTTCTCCACGTAATACAGGGAGAAGACAACCAGCGGTATGCCGACAAATTTGCCCAGGCCGATGCCTATGGCACCATATCTCGGGATCAATAGAACAAACAGACCCATTGTCACCAGTGTGGTGAGAAGTGAAATGGCAGTATTAAGCCTGACGTACCCGGTTCCATTCAGACAATAATAGGGGACTACACCAAGTGCACCCAGAGATACCGACAATACCAGCACCTGGAACAGCACATAATGGGCTTCAGCAAACTCCGGGCTGATCCATAGGGACAGAATCGGCTTGGCCAGCACAAAGGCTGCCAAACCCGCAGCTCCTACGAATGAAATGGCAATGACCAGTGACTGATGATAGGTCCTCCTGATTTCCCGGCGGTCATCACTCTTGGAAAGTGAACTGAATTTAGGCAGTAAATATCCTCCGGCCGCAGCGGGAATTTCATGGATTTTCACTACCACCTGCATGCAAACCGTGTAGTACCCCAGTACTTTGGCACCCAGAAATCCCCCGATAATCAATTTGTCCATCTGGGCATTCAGCGTGCTGATCAACATTTGGCCCCAGGAATAAATCCCGTAATGAAACAGCCTTCTGAAGCTGTCCCGCTCGAAATAGGGAGCAAATCGAAGTCCGGGAAGCGCCTTGCGTGTAACGAAGACATTGCATACCGCCAGCAGCACCGTAAACACGAACATCCACTGCACCAGCAGATACAAGTCTCCATACATGACGGCCAGTATGGTGAAGCCAATCGAGCTTGCCAGGTTGAATACGATATTCACCTTGCTGTTCAGATCGTAACGCTGCTTAGCCATGTAGGCACCGGAAAGAATGCCGTTGATGATCCGAATGCCGATGATTCCGCTAAGAAAATAGGAGACGGACAGCACGGTATCCAGCCCTTCCGCCTTCACCAGCAAAGGAAAAATATAAGTGCCGAACAGAAGAAGAAAAAAACTCGCCGACACCGCCAGAATGACCGACAGCGTAAGCGTTACCCGGAAGAGGGCATTAAATCTCTCTTCGCTGTCACTCTCGGAGCCCAGCTTGATCAGCGCATTGCCGAGGCCGAAATTCGATACCGCCAGCACATTAAGCACCGATTGGATAAGAATCCACAGCCCGTACTGCTGATCACCCAGATGCCTGAGCAGCAGCGGTGTTGAAATGAACAGAACGACAGGAGTAATACAATAAGAAAGCAGGCTGTAAATGACGTTATTGAAATCGCGATTGCGTCTCAACCCTGCCAGCCTCAATCTCAGTGCGGTCACAGAGCACTCACCCGCTTTCAGCCTTCACAATTTGATTAAAGGACGGCAGCGCCGTCCCCTGTTAGATCACCTATGCTGTATCGAAATATTAGTTCACCAAAGTAAAGGCATCGTGGTAGCGGATCTCAGCAGCGACGCGCTTCATATCTTCATCCACCATCATATGAATCAGCTCATGGAAGCCGACTTCTAGCTTCCAGTCCAGCTTGGTTTGCGCCTTGGAGGAATCGCCCAGCAGCAGGTCGACCTCAGCCGGACGGACAAATTCAGGATCGATCACCACATACTGCTCATAATCGAGTCCGGCATACGAAAAGGCCACCTGAAGCAGCTCACGGACCGTATGCATTTCACCTGTCGAAATAACATAATCATCCGGCTCCTCCTGCTGGAGCATCAGCCACATCGCCTTGACATAATCCCCGGCAAAGCCCCAATCCCGCAGGGAATCCAGATTGCCCATCCGCAGCTCGCTTTGCAGCCCATGCTTGATACGGGCAACAGCGTCGGTCACCTTGCGGGTGACAAACTCCAGTCCGCGTCTTGGCGATTCATGATTGAACAGAATCCCCGAGCAGGCGAACATGTCAAAGCTTTCCCGGTAATTGACGGTAATCCAGTGGCCGTACACCTTAGCTACACCATAAGGGCTGCGCGGATAAAAAGGGGTAGTCTCCCGCTGCGGGGTCTCTACGACCTTGCCGAACATCTCACTGCTTGAGGCCTGATAGAATCTGGCCGTCGGCTTCACAATCTTGACCGCCTCCAGCATATTGGTAACGGAAACGGCGGTGATCTGACTCGTCAGCAAAGGCTGCGGCCACGATGCGGCTACGAACGACTGCGCCCCCAGGTTGTATACCTCATCCGGGTCAGCGATTCTCACCGCTTCAATCAGGGAAGCCAAATCGGTCAAATCTCCGGAAATCCAATGAATGCGATCTTTAATAGAGTACACATTTTCATAGTTGGGCGTGCTCGTTCTTCTCCGCAGTCCGAATACCTCATAATCCTTGGAGAGAAGAAATTCCGCCAGATAGGACCCGTCTTGCCCTGTAACGCCCGTAATTAAAGCTCTCTTCATTGATGAATTCCCCCGCATCATTATTTTTTCACAGCATACGTATGTTGAAAATCAGCGTACACATCGTGCAGCCCGTCTTCGAGCCCAATTCTTGCTTTCCATCCAAGGGCATTGATTCTGGATACATCAACCAGCTTCCTTGGGGTACCGTCCGCAACGGATGTGTTGAAGGTGATTTCCCCTTCGTAGCCGGTAACCTTTTTAATCAGCAGTGCAAGGTCTTTGATCGCAATGTCATCACCCACACCGATGTTCACGATATCATTGCCCTCATAGTGCTCCATCAGATAGAGACAGGCTTCGGCCAGATCATCCGCATGCAGGAATTCACGTTTCGGATTGCCGGTGCCCCACACTTCCACCGACGGGCTGCCCTGTTCCTTGGCTTCATGGAATTTGCGCAGCAGCGCAGGCAGCACATGGGACGAATACAGATCAAAATTGTCATTCGGCCCGTAAATGTTCGTCGGCATCACAGAAATGAACCGGGTGCCGTACTGCCTGTTATAAGACTGGCACATGTTGATGCCGGCAATTTTGGCCACTGCGTAGGGCGCATTGGTCGGCTCCAGCTCTCCGGTCAGCAGATATTCTTCTTTGAGCGGCTGCGGAGCCAGCTTTGGATAAATGCAGGTCGATCCCAGGAACATCAGCTTGCTCACCCCGTTACGGTAAGCCGCATCAATGACATGGGTCTGAATGAGCAGATTGTCGCGGATAAATTCCGCAGGTTGTTCGTTGTTAGCTGCAATTCCGCCCACTTTGGCCGCAGCAAGGAATACATACTCAATCTCCTGATCCTCAAAAAAACGGTCCACCTCAGCGCCGTTGCGCAAATCCAGTTCTGTTCTGGAACGGAGGACAAGATTATGAAAGCCCTGCTTCTCAAGTGCGCTGACGATGGCCGAACCGACCAGACCGCGATGCCCAGCTACATATATTCTCGAATGGCGATCCATACGCTTCACCCCGTTATAAATGATTTAGAATGCATTTTTCGATCTCACGAGCTGCCAGGCCGTCATAAACATAATCTTGAGATCCAGGCCCAGCGTTCTCTGCTCAATGTAGAGCAGATCGAGCTCCACCATTTGCTTAAAATTCAGTCCGCTCCGCCCGCTCACCTGCCAAAGCCCTGTACATCCCGGTGTGACCGATAGACGAAGCCGGTCGTATTCCGAGTACTTCTCCACTTCCCGTGGAAGCGACGGCCTTGGGCCGACAAGCGACATATCGCCCTTAAGCACATTTACCAGCTGGGGAAGCTCATCAATGCTTGTTCTGCGGATAAATCTGCCTACCCGGGTCACCCGCGGATCATTTCTCATTTTGAACATGGGGCCGCTCATTTCATTTTGGTTCAACAGGTTCGGCAGAAGCGCTTCCGCATCGGCAATCATCGAGCGGAATTTATAAATCCGGAACAAACGTCCTGCCTTCCCGACCCTGGTTTGACCGAAAAATACGGAACCGCGGGGATCTTCCAGCTTGATAACCAGCGCAAGAATAAGGAAAAGGGGGGACAGCACAAGGAGTGCCGCCGCAGATGCCGCAATGTCAAAGACCCGTTTATTAAATAGATATAATGTCTCCGGCCTGCCTCCGGCACGCCTTACTGCCGGATAGTACCTTTTAGCATACAGGGCCGCTTCCTCTTCTCTTTGACTGGAAGGTATCATCTATTATTCACCTCTTGACTTTGCATACGTACTGGTGTGTTCTCTATCCACAATTTCCCCGAGAGCACTTAAAAGTTCATGCCTCAGATCCTGTCTTCTCAAGGCAAAATCAATCGTCGTCAGAATAAACCCGAGCTTCTCGCCCACATCGTACCGTACTCCCTGAAAGTCATAGGCATATACGCCCTGCTCCGTATTGAGCCTTTGAATGGCATCCGTTAACTGAATTTCACCGCCTGCTCCGGTCTCCTGGCTCTCCAGGAAATCAAAGATGTCCGGCGTAAGCACATACCGTCCCATAATCGCCAGATTGGAAGGCGCCTGGCCTAGAGCCGGCTTTTCCACAAAACGGTCCACCTCGTACAGCCGCCCTCTGGCCCGCAGCGGATCTACAATACCGTAACGGTTCGTTTGATCGGCAGGTACCGTCTGGACGCCAATGACTGATCTCCCAAGGCTTTCGTACTGTTCAATCAGCTGTCTGGTGCACGGAACGTCGCTTTGCACAATATCGTCTCCCAGCAGCACGGCAAACGGCTCATCTCCGATAAAGTTGCGCGCACACCATACGGCATGACCCAGCCCCTTGGCTTCCTTCTGCCGGATATAGTGAAGAGTCACCTGGGAGGAACGCCGCACCTCTTCCAGCAGCTCCAGCTTCCCTTTCTCAAACAAGGTATGCTCAAGCTCAAACGCGATATCGAAATGATCCTCTATGGCGCGTTTTCCTTTTCCTGTAACGATGATAATGTCCTCAATGCCCGCAGCAATCGCCTCTTCCACGATATATTGAATGGTCGGCTTGTCTACGATCGGAAGCATTTCCTTCGGCATTGCTTTGGTAGCGGGAAGAAACCTGGTTCCAAGCCCAGCTGCTGGAATAATAGCCTTTCTTACCTTTTTCATCCCGAACACATCCCTTGTTTCTTTATTGACGAACTGAATTCTTGCAATAAGCGGGCATTTAACCCTTCCTCACGTCACACCCTTGACGATTAACGTCTAAGGTATCAGCACCCACAGCATGACCGAGTGTCTCCAATGATATAGGTACAGGAGGCATTACCTTTGATCCTGCGAAAAATACAGGCAATGATATACGGAATCTCAGCGTTTGTCCGCTGTTGCTGCCGCACCAACAGTTGGCGGGGCACATATGCTAATGAAGGTTGACGTCTGCCGTTCCAAAGAGGACTGGCCTCCCTCTCATGGTTCTCACCGAGAATAAATGTTTAATAATTTAAATAAAGTTATTCATATCGCGACCAAGTAACTAAAAAAAATATTCCTTGCCTAATCTCTATCAAGTGAAAACGGCTTTGCCGTCCTTTTTAAGGACGGTACCGTTTCAGCGAGAAATAGAAGGATAAGTTATCGTGTGAAACATATAAATTCTTATATTTTTAAAAGCGCTTATCCCATTTCCTTTCATGTTCCCTTTCATTCTTCACATATTCTGACATCGAATGATTATCGCCATATATTATTCATTAGGAGTATTTGTCAAAATTATTATATTCATTTAGAATAACTTTGTAAACAACTAATGTTTTCTTTTCAGGAAAAAAAGTTTTTCAAAGTTACTCATAAACCATTTCATTAAGGAGAGGGATTCATGATGCGCTGGAAAATAGCTTTGCCCCTGGTTGCCGTCCTTACTGCAGCTCTGGCTGTGGGACTCATTTGGAATAAGGCTCCGGAGAAAGCCTGGAGCAGCGATACGGGCGCAGGAAGTGTTCAGGCTTTTGCCATTCCGACGTTTAATGTGAAGGACTACGGGGCCGTAGGGGACGGAGTCACCAATGATACGGCGAGTATCGCCAAGGCTGTAAAGGCTGCGCAGGATTCGGGGGGCGGCACGATTTATTTCGACAGAGGGACTTATCTAATCAACTCTATTCATATCCCTGAAAATATATCCGTTCTAGGTGCAGGCAGAAGAGATGCTACCTTGATCCGCAATGATAACAAGGATGAAGCCGCCTTGCGGCTGCTCGGCAAACAGAGTGTTCAAGGCATCGGGATTAAAGCCCGCATTGGCATTATGCCGAACGGGGACGACATCAACATTATCGACGTCAGATTCGAATGCAGCGTTCAAGGGATTCAGAATGCGGTAACAGTCAACCGGCTAACTGTATTTAACAGCCTGTTCGAAAATTCCGGCTATGGCATTCTGTCGAATATAAATCCGAGCTACGAGGTTAAGATCCTGAATACCCGGTTTGTGAATATCAAAGGAGACGGGATTGAAATCAATGCTCCAAGCCGTGACTGGGTCATCGAGAACTGTGTATTTGATACCAACACCAGCCCTTCCCGCTGGGCGGGATTTGGAGTAGGCGTTGCTTTGTCCGCAAAAGACATTGTCATTAAAAACTCCAGTTTTATTCATATCCGGGGACAGGGTGTTCATGTTGAAGATTATGCGGAGGTAACGATTGTCAATTCAATCTTTAAGAACAACGGCTCCGCCAATTATACCGGTGATCCCAAAGCGGATATCGCGGTATTGTCGAATGCAAAGGTGAAAGTGTACAACAGCAAATTTATGGCCTCTACCGTTGGATACAGCAAAGTGGCTATTTATAATACTGATTTGCCTGTGGGGGGAACAATCACCGTATACAACTCCACGTTCCAGAGCAAAACCGTAAACAAACAGGTGACCACTGTTAATTCTATATTTCTCCCTTGAAAATAGAACACTCGTAAAGTACCGGGGGGTATGCGGGGGAGTTTCCCAAGCGGGTTGACGGCTGTAAAAGGGATGGATGTTCGTTCAGTTATGTTTATGGTATAATATCCAAAAATGATTCAATACGAATTACGCCTATATCCAATCATGTTGGAACCCGCAATTGGAGGCATGCAGATGTTTGCTAAACGGTTGAAACAGCTACGAAAAACAAGAAAATTCTCAATGCAGGAGGTTGCTGAAGCGGTTGGCGTCGCCAAAAGTACGTATGCCGGGTATGAATCCGGATACCGTCAGCCTACCCTTGAAAATACTCAACTGATTGCCAAGAAGCTTCACACTACCTCAGATTATCTCATCGGCCTTACCGATAACCCCGACCCCATGGAAATCACGAACAATGCCAGAGAGATCCTTAACCAGCATCAGCTGCATTGGGACGGCGTTCCTTTGGAAGAGCAGGATTTGGAGCTTGTGCGCATGCTGCTGGAGCGGGTAGTTCAGAACAGGGCGGCCGCCGGTTCTGGCGACAATGGTCAACAATGAATCAATATCCATCATAATCACGGCGGTTCCGCTAGTTAAGGGAGCTGTCGTGATTATTTTTTATTCCTGCTCCTCTTGCAATTCTTATGTATACTTCTCTAGTCTGCTGAATACATTTCAACATATTCCTCTGCAGCCTAGTCAAAAATGAGTAAAATGAGTCAAAAGTACTTAAAATATTAGTTTTATCACCGACACATAGTGACATTCTTTTTTTTGAATTAGTAGTAAAGTAGGCTTACATGAATTACCTAATTTTAGATATTCGCGGAGGAGCTTAGTTGATGAGATTAGAATTTTCTATTCGCAGCTTGCTAAACCAGTTAGGAATGAAGCACGAAGGCACAATAGACCTAAAAGAAAGCTTCCACGCGTTGTATAAACACGGACATATCTCCGAAAGTGAATTCATAAATCTTTGCCGCAATTTCGATAAGAACGGAACAGGGCAGTCCTCGGTTTCCTTATAAATTTCTTATAACTTCATGCCCTCATCAGTTCTCTTAAAAATGCGGCCAGCCCAATCCCAGCTTCTCTATTCTCTTGAAAAAATCTGCAGCTCCTGAATGGACCAGTAATTTCCTCCCGAGCCGGTCTGCAGAATCTTGATGTACCGCGCATTCACCTTGGCAAACTCTATCTTGGTCTTCTCCAGCTTCCCTTTTCCGGAAGCTATGCGCTTCCAATTGCTGGCGTCATCCGATACATAAAGCTCATATCCCCGTGGATAATCATAAGAAGATAATGTGTAATCCATTTCCACCGCTTCTATACTATGTTCCTTCCCGAGATCGACCTGCAAATACTCTCCGGAGGCTTGATGTTTACCCGTATCCCAGCGTGTGCGCCGGTCTCCGTCAATCGCATTTCCGGGATAGGACGCCTCGGTATTAACATTGGAGGATGCCTTCCACTGCGAACGGTCCAAAGGAACCAGTCCTGTTGCTGTAATCTGTGTCTTCTCCGACATGACGCTGGAACCAGGTACCCTAACCGCGTACGTATATAATGTTCCTTCCTGCAGCTTGCTGTCGGTGTATTCCGTATCCTTTATCCCCGTTGCGATAACCTTCAGGTCTGTGCCTGAGCCGTCGGCCCGGAGCACTTCATAGCTTGCTCCAGGGGCCTCCAGCCAGTTCAATTTTACGGACAAACCTTTGACTGCAGCAGCTTTAAAGCTCTGCGGTGCAGCATCCGCCACCTCGGAGGATGGCTCCAGGATATACTGCACCGCTTCGCCCGGAGCTAAAGTCTCGGTAAACTCCAGTACAGGTGTAGCACTTTTGCCGGATACATAGCTGCGTGCCGCCTCGTATGAATCACCGCTGCCGAACCGTTCACCTTCATATACGGTTTTCTTCGGCATATTTACTTTCACATGAACCGTCTGCGGTGTATCCTCAAAATTGACGAAATTGACCAGCACCTTGTTGGAGGTGGCTTTGCTTCCGGGTTGAGGCTCAAGTGTTGAGGTATCAACAGCACGTACATATAGCAGCTTGTCGGCTAGATCATCCTTATTGGTAATTTCATAACTTAACGGGGCTCCGTGGGTAGCATAAGCCAGGCTTAGCCTTCTCATAATGCTGACCCGGGAATCCTCGCCTTCTTTGGTATAGTAGATCTCTGTTTTGGCCGGATCATGCTCTTCCAGATTGAATCCATACTTGAACAGACTGAAATTCTTGAAGAAGGCGGCATGCTGGATGAACATATCCGCGTAGCCGATATGACCGCGCATAATCCGGTCGAAGACCGCCGATGTCCGTTCGGCTGCCCCGTATTGGTAAGCATCTACATGTGTGTCTGAAGTGCCGAACTCCGTCGTCAGCATTTTTTTGCCGAGGCCGTCCGCAGTTCCGCCAAAGGTTTTCAGATTCTCGGTAAAGCTTCCTCCATGGCTGAAAATATAGGATTCGCCATAAGAGTGTCCATTCGTTAAATCCGTCACTTCCTCCAGCTCGTTGCGTTGTTCCGAATCACGTTCCCAACCGTCCGGATCGCCGCACTGTTTAAGCGTGCCTTTCTGGTTGCCGCAGGAATCCGTACTATAACTCGGCCAATAGGCCCAACCTGGTGCCACAGTTTGCAGATGGGGAGCTATAGTTTTGCCCTTCTCGTTCAGCCAGTTGGCAATCGCCAGGTTCACTGCCTTCGAACGATTGAACAGGCCGGGTTCATTGTCCACCTCATAATATTGGAAGTACGGGCTGTACTTCTGGAAATAATCAGTCAGTTTCTTCTCGGCGTCATCCGGCAGTGAGCCATCCGCCTTAAGCTTAATATCACCGGTATACAAATACAGCGCAACGGCCTGCATGTTGTAATCCTTGAGCACCTTGTAGTACTCCTCCATATTCGAACAGGAGCGGCCGACATCGCTGGCACAGCTGGTGCGCATAATATTGCCGCTGTAAGCTACTCCAAGCCATTTCATAATATAAGGCAGATGCGTAACTGCGCCTTCGTCAAAATAAAATTGCTTGTTGTTCACCATGGTGCCCGTCAGTGTGTAGCTGCCATGAATCGGCTCCTTGATTGGGGCATTCAGCGACTCCAGACTAAGGTCATCCCAGGTCCACCAGTTGTATTTATCCTCCAAATCGGAGGAATAGATCCCGCGGGCCACCTGCAGCTTTAGTTCGTTGGTTCCAGCCACCAGCTGCTCTTTCGGGATATATAGCTCATACGTTTTGCGGAACGTATATTTGCTGTCTGTACCGGCAACACCTGCAATCTGGATAATCCCCGACAGCTGCCGGTTGGAGAATACGCTCATTTGCGGAATGGATTTATAGGCATCTATGATGCTTACGCGAAATAAGACCCCGTTGACCGGGATCTTATCCAGCTTATACATAATCCTCAGCTCAGGATTAGTGTCGCCTCTAAGACCGGAGGGCACACTTTGGAGCTCCGCAGTCTTGGCCGAAACGGAGGCAACCTTAAATGCCTCCTTAGCGGCCGAAGAGCCGGCAGCCGCAAATTCACCAGCTGTTCCGTCGTGCTTGCCCAGTTGCCACAGCACAGTTCCGTCCGGCAATGCGGGTCCTGCATCTTTCGCTGCGGACAATTTGGACATGTCAACCTCCACCTCGGCCCTCTTCGTCCCGTCATCTCCGAAGATAGAAACAGACAATAGAAACAAGAGGGTTAAAGCTGCGAATTTTAACAGTAGATGTAGAGGTTTATTCTTGTTCTTCTTAGTTCTAGTCCTCATTCCTTGTCCTCGCTTTCTTCCGGGGTGCCTGCCTCACAATGACTTATTGCTTTCATTTCATTATTTGGAAGTCAACGCGCCTTTGGGAATAACCGCCTGCTTCTGGCTTGGGCTCTTCCACATAAGGCGAATACTGGCATCTCCACTGTTCTCGTAATATTCAACCTTGATGTCGTACGAGCTTCCCGCTTCCATGACTATGCTTCCCTCACGGCTGACACCGCTTTGCTTCTTCCAGCTGTCGATGATCAGTTTGCCGTCGATCCATACACGTACCCCATCATCCGAGGAGGCTATGAAATTATATTTCTCATTGTAAACCGGCTTGATTTTGCCGCTCCAGCGCACCGAGAAAGCATCCTTGCCAATTCCTGAAGACGGTGAATCTCCATGCCAGTTGAAGTCGATCTTATTGTCGTTGCGGACCAGAACGGCTTTGCCCGACAGCTCCATATTGTTGAAATATTCTCCCGTCAATCCGGTTCGGGATACCGGGGCCGGGTTATTGTTTTTACCGACCAGCATTAATTTATATTCATCCCGCGACACGGTATAATCATTGCTCATAAAACTCTTAATCTGCTCGAGGTTATTTTTCTCGGTCAGCATTTTTCCCCATGTCATGGTATATACCCATTTACTCTGCGTTCGGGACAATATGAGCGGGTCTGGCAGTTCTCCGCTTTCACCGATCCCGATCGGCTTGCCGTCAGCCAGCTTCAGCAGCTTCTCATAATAAGACTGTCTGTAGTCATTGTTATAAATATCCGCCGCCAGAACGTCAACCTTCCCGGCACCCGGATAATACGGCTCATAGCCATCCGACCACTCATTGGGTGCATTCGGATTCCATACCCACAGGAGATTATCCAGCTTGTGCACATTCGCCAGACGGTTATACATAATATCCCAAAGTTCGGTGAAGTTGTCCTTCTGCCCCCACCAGAACCAATTGCCGTTCATCTCATGATAAGGGCGCCATAACACAGGCACTCCCGCATCGCGCAGGTCTCCCAAATATTCGGCTACCTCATCAAGCTCAGCGATCAGGTTCTTATACTGCGGGGTGCCCGGTGTAACATAAGCATCAAAATCCTCTTGGCTCAGGCTCATATGCACATTAGCCCATTCCGGGGAGGTGCCCGGCAAATTCTGATGGAAGGTCATCGCCACAATTCCGCCGCCCTGGTGCCATTTGATCGCACTCTTCACGACATTCTGGCGCTGCTTCACGATGGTGCCCTCCGGCTGGTTGTTAATCGCTCCCAGCTCATAACCATGCAATACGGCATATTGTCCGCTTGCATTCTTCAGCTTATTGTTGAATTCATCCGGGGTCTCCAAATAGTCATGCTGCCCGGATATCATTCCCTTGCCTCCAAGATCAACCAGATAGCTGAGCAGATCGGCAGCCTCCTCCGAAGCTGAGGGATTGATGGGAGTGATGGCAGCAGCAGGTGTAACTATCGTCCGGGGAACCGGAAGACTCCTCGCTTCTGACCAGGGCAGCAGGGAAAATATTAATATAAGAGGTAAAATCGTATTAAACAGGCGGTACTTGCGGTAAGTGTTCAAATCGTAATCTCCTTTCTCCAGCGAAATGCCGCCACGGCACACAGGATGAGTTCCCTATGCAGGTTCATACATCCCGAGGCCAAATGGGGGCTATAGCTTAGTAGCCCTGCTGATAAGCAGGGCCACTAAGAGTGGACTTTAGGAATTATAATTGTAACGTCTTAACCAGCACCCGCCGGTGAATACAGAAGCTAACCAGTCGCTCTGCTTAGGAAGCGGAAGGAAGAAACAGGGCGCTCGCAGGAACAGTACCCTTCACTTGGCTTGGGCTTTCCCACATTAGACGCGCTCTGGCATCCCCTTGATTCTCGTAATACTCCACTTTAATATCATATAGCTGCCCGGCATTCAGGCTGATGCTTCCCATGCGTTCGGTTCCACTCTGTTTCATCCAGCTGTCAATCACAAGACTGTCATTGACCCAAACGCGGATGCCGTCATCTGAAGTAGTATAGATTGTGTACGTTTCACTGTAGAGCGGCTTAATCTTGCCGCTCCAGCGTACGGAGAAGAAATCGATGCCGATTGCAGCATCCGGGGTGCCTAGACGCCAATTGAAATCAAGAATGGCGTCGTTACGTACAAGTGCCGGAGTGCCTGACAGCAGCATATTATTGAAATATTCTGCCTTTAGCCCATTCTCAGCAGGTGCTGCTGTCGGTGTTGGTGCCGGCGTCGGTACCGGTGTTGGTGTTGGTGCAGGTGTTGGTGCTGGCGCCGGTGTTGGCGCAGATGTCGGTGTTGCTGTTGGCACCGGTGCTGGTGTTGCTGTCAGCGCAGGCGTTGCTGTTGCCGTTGCGGCTGGTGCTGCTGTCGTCGCTAAAGCCGGTTTTGCAACCAGGCTGGGTGTACTGTCCAATTCTGTCTGGCTGGCAGCAGCTGCCCCGGCATTCACAAACAATGCGCTGGCCGGAACCGTCCCTTTGGCTTGGCTTTGACTTTGCCACATTAAGCGGATATTCGCATCACCGGCATTCTCGTAATACTCGACCTTGATGTCGTACAACTGACCGCCTGTTAAAGCGATGCTCCCGGTACGCTCGGCTCCGCTCTGTTTCATCCAGCTGTCAATGACAGCTTTACCGTTAATATAAACGCGGATACCGTCATCCGAAGTGGTAAAAATCTGATAAATCTCACTATACGTTGGCTTGATTTGACCGGTCCAGCGGACAGAGAAGGAATCTACACCGATTGAAGGATCCGGCGAACCCTGGCGCCAGTTAAAGTTAAGCAATGCATCATTGCGCACCAAGGCCGGCGTACCGGAAAGCGTCATGTTTTTGAAGTATTCTCCCTTAAGTCCGCTCAACACAGGCGCTTCCACTGAATCATTAGAGTCAGGCGTTGGCGTTGCCGTCGGCTTCGACGTTGCCGTTGCCGTCGGTGTTGGCGTTGCCGTTGGTGTTGGTGTCGCTGTCGGTGTTGCCGTTGGTGTCGGCGTCGGCGTTGGCGTTGCCGTTGGTGTCGGTGTTGGCGTTGCCGTTGGTGTCGGCGTCGGCGTTGCTGTTGGTGTCGGCGTTGCTGTTGGTGTCGGCGTCGGTGTTGCCGTTGGCGCAGCGGCTGGTGCACTCCAACTCTTATATTTATTCCGGGTCAGTGTATAGCTATCATTCATGAAACTCTTAATCGTAGTTGTGCTATTTTTCTCATAGAGCATTTTTCCCCAGTTCATCATGAAAACGAAATTTTTCTGGGAGAGCTTCAGTTTGGCCGTGCTGGGCATCTCACCGTTCTCACCAATACCTATCGGTTTACCGGCAGCCAGACTAAGCAAACTGTCATAGTACTTATTCATATAGTCGTTATCATATATATCTGCTGCAAGAACATCCACTTTGCTTGCGCCCGGATAGGTCAGCGCATAAGGATCAGACCAGGCATTCGGTGCATTGGGGTTCCATACCCACAACAGATTGTTTAATTGATGAACGTTCACGAAACGGTCATACATAATATTCCACAGTTCAGCAAAATTACTTTTCTTCCCCCACCAGAACCAGTTGCCGTTCATTTCATGATAAGGTCTCCAAAGTACAGGAACGCCCGCATCCCGCAAGCTTTTGAGCGACACCGCCACTTTATCCAGATCCGTGATCAGGCTGGCGTATTCTGTCGTGCCCGGCGTTACATACCTGTTAAATTCCGCTTGGGTGAGCGGCTTCTGCACATTGGACCAGAGGTACGCCGTCCCCGGCAGATTCTGATGAAAGGTCATTGCGACAATGCCGCCGTTCTTGTACCAGTTGATCGCGCTGTTCACCACATTCTTGCGCTGCGATGCAGCCGTACTCTCCGACTGGCCGCTAATTACGCCAAGCTCATATCCGTGAAGAGCAGCATATTCTCCGCTTGTTCCCTTCAACTTGTTGCTGAATTCATCCGGGCTCTCCAAATAATCGTGCTGTCCAGAGATGATCCCTTTTCCGGTAATGGAATAGAGGTTACTAAGCAGCTTGACAGCTTCGGCTGAAGCGTCCGGATTAACCGGCACTGCTGTGCTTGATGAGGCTTCTGCGGTTGAAGGCGACAGCCCAAATCCTAAAGGCACAGCGGTTAACAATACGGCAAGAGACAGCAAGGTGGACAGCAGACGAGACTTACGGTAAGTTTTCAAAATCATCTTCCTTTCGGTAGCCAGGCTGCCACTCTTGCGAAGGCCCTATGGCTTTGCGTCCCTATCTTTCGATTAGGTTTGCCTTTGTCGTTTTGGAAGGATTAATCCCTCTTACCGTAAGTATCGTCCCTATGAAGTTTTTATTTAGAGCATTAATAAAAATAAATTAATAAATGGTTCTAAATGCCTGTTTTGGATTTGCAACAATTGGTTAAATAGATTATTTAGGCCTAAGAGATAAACTGTTGCAAAGCTATATCTTCCCAATCCAAGGTGATGCGGATGTTATCCTCTTCTACCAGTTCCGAACCGGTCTGTACCTCGATAAACTCTACATCCGTCAGCGCAAGAATCGCATGTTTGGTGCCTTCCGGTATACGCACCACATCTCCCGCCTTCACATTATGCATCTTCTCATTAATCACAATGCTTGCTTCACCGCTGACAAATGTCCAGATTTCACTGCGTTTATGGTGCAGCTGGTAACTGATATTTTTACCCTCTTCGATAAAAATCCGTTTGGTCAGCACTTCATTTCCCTCATCGTATTTCACATAATCTATGACCTTATAATGGCCCCAGCGGCGTTCTTCGTACATGGGTCTTTGTTCAAAAGACTTCAGCACTTCCTTGATTCTCGGACTCTCCGCTTTATGGGTAACCAAAATCCCGTCCGGGCTGGCAGCGATAATCAGATCCTTCGCGCCGATCACCGTAATCGGAATATCCAGCTCATTAATCAGGCATGTGCCTTCGGAATCCGCCGTCACGAACCCTTTGCCTACATGATTGCTGTTCATTTCTTCAGTTAGCGTGTTCCAGGTGCCCAGATCCTTCCAGAATCCGGCATAAGGCTGAACTACGATTTTCTCCTCTTTTTCCACCACTTCATAGTCAAAGCTTATGGAAGCAAGCAGTTTGTACTGCTTCTGCAGTTCCTCGTAGTTCAGCGGCAATCCCTTGCGCTGCAGAATATCAAGCAGATAGCCCAAGCGGAACGCAAACACGCCGCAGTTCCAGAGGGCATTCCGGCTGATCAGTTCCTCGGCCTGCTTACGGTCAGGTTTCTCCTGGAAGTGGCTTACCTGCAGATAACCGCTTGCTCCCGCCTCTGCGCTGGTAGGAATGATATATCCGTATTTTTCTGAAGCATGCTCGGGTACTACACCCATCAGCGCCAGGTTCGCTCCGCTCTCCTGCATCGTTTGCTCAAGCTGCACTACTGTATCGAAGAAGGCGGCTTCCACATAAGGATCGACCGGCAGGATGGCCACGGTCTCGCTTGGCGAAACGCCTTCCATGGAATACAGGTAGGCTGCTGTCAGGGCAATCGCCGGAAACGTATCGCGGCGTTCCGGCTCAACGATGATAGGCACCTCGCTGCCAAGCTGGCTTTGAATCATTTCCACCTGACTGCGGCCGGTAGCCAGATAAGCCGAACCCGACATATTAGCTTCCTCCAGCTGCCGCCATACCCGTTGCACCATGGATTCCGGCTCACCCGTCGGGCTCTCAAGTACCTTCAGAAATTGCTTCGAACGTGAATCGTTGGACAAAGGCCAGAGACGTTTTCCTGAACCGCCTGATAGAAGTACCAGTTTCATATGGAACCCTCCTCATTATGTGTTGACGCGAAAATATCGGATTGTTATTGGTTGCTTCAAACGTGAAAAGCATAAGACTTAGCTGTTATGAGAGTCACTGCAAGGAATGTTTGGACTTTCGGCCGCTGTTGTCTGCAGATTTCTTGATTTATACCGCTGTTCGCGGTGGAAATCCGCAGACAAAGGCGGACGCATTCGCTCCTACAGTTCCAAAATTCCTCTCCGTTCCATTCCAACAGCCTAGCTATTCGCTTCACCCGCAGGCGAAGCTCCCTGCTAAAGATCCGGCTATTGCCGCTTGGCTGGCGGCAGGTAAGAGCGAAGTGCTTTAGTAGAGTAGAGCAAGCTTGAGGCTTAGATCGCGCCGGCCACGCTGGCCGAATACCCGCTCAGTCCGCCCATTTGCGGGCGTCCGACGGAATGGTACTCCAGGCCGGTGCCTTCGATCTGCTCCTTGGAGTAGACGTTGCGGCCATCGATCAGAACCTGGCGGCGCATACTGCCCGCCAAGCGATGCAGGTCGATATCCTTGAACTGGCTCCAGTCGGTTAGCAAGCATACGGCATCGCTGCCTTCTGCCGCCTCTTCCGGCAGGCCGCACCAGCGGAGCTGCGGATGATCGTATTGCATTTTGAAGTTATCGGCGGCAATCGGATCATAGAGCTTCACTGTAGCTCCCTCCGCTACCAGCGCTTCGACGATTTCACGGGCAGGTGCCTCGCGTACATCATCAGTATTCGGCTTGAAGGCCAACCCCCAAATTCCGATAACCGCGCCGCGCAGGCTGCCGAGCGACTCATGAAGTTTGGAAATAATCATAAACCGCTGCCCTTTATTCACCTCAACCACCGATTTCAGCAGCTTGAACTCATAGTCCACGTTGCCGGCGATCTGGATCAGCGCATTGGTATCTTTCGGGAAACAGGAGCCTCCATAACCGATTCCGGCCTGCAGGAAGCTTGAGCCGATTCTCCGGTCCATCCCCATGCCTTCCGCCACTTCGGTTACATCAGCTCCCACTTTTTCACAAATGTTGGCGATTTCGTTGATAAAGGAGATTTTGGTTGCCAGGAAAGCGTTCGATGCATATTTAATCATTTCCGCACTGCGGATATCCGTTACGAAGATATTTTCAGTGAAGCCTTGATGAAGCTGGCGCATCGTTGGCTCCAAAAGCGGATTATCCAGACCAATCACAATCCGGTCAGGATGAAGCGTATCGCGGATCGCCGAGCCTTCACGCAGGAATTCGGGAGCGGAGACGATATCGAAGGGATGATTCGTGTGGGAAGCAATAAGATTGCGGATTTTCTCATTTGTGCCAACCGGTACGGTCGACTTGGTCATGATGATTTTATAGCCTTCCATCGCTTGCGCAATTTCTGTGGCTGCTCCCTCAATATACGTTAAATCCGCTTCGCCGCCCGGCAGGGAAGGCGTTCCTACAGCGAGGATGACGATATCAGAAAGGCGCACCGATTCCTGCAGATCCGCCGAAAAGGACAATCTGCCCTCACGGAGATTCATTTCGATCAGCGCCTCAATACCCGGCTCATAGATGGGGGATTCCATCCGGTTTAATTTATTGATTTTCTCCTCATCCTTATCGACGCAGATGACATGATTCCCGTTAAGTGTAAAACATACGCCAGATACAAGACCGACATAGCCGGTACCGATTACTGCCAGCTTCATATAATCATCCTCCTTTAAGAAAATTAACGTAGGCCTGTTCCACATACTGCTTGAACTGGACCATAAACGTCTGTTCATCGAATTTATGCGCATGCCCCATAATCTTGCTGATGTCCCACGCATAGGACTCCACTTCGTGGATAGCCTTCAGCAGATCATCCACTTCCTGATTCTGAAAGAATACGCCATTTACATAAGGGACTATGGTATCCAGCGCCCCTCCGGCCTGATAAGCAATGACCGGTCTTCCTGCGGCATTCGCCTCCAGGGGCGTAATTCCGAAATCTTCTTCTCCCGGAAAAATAAACGCCCGGCATTTCGACATCAGGCCCGTGACCTCTTCATCCTCAAGCCGGCCCAGAAAAGTTACATTATCTTTGGCCATTCCTTCCAGACGCTTACGGTCCGGCCCGTCGCCGACGATATAGAGCTTAAGGCCATTCCGGCTAAAAGCCTCCACTGCCAGGTCGATCCGTTTGTAGGATACAAGCCGGGAGACGATCAGGTAATAGTCGCCGATAGAGCTGGAACTTGTGAAGCGGGCTGTATTTATCGGCGGGAAGATCACATCGGCATCCCTATGGTAATAGTTCTGAATCCGCGTCTTCACTACGGAAGAGTTGGCCACGAACTGGTTTACATTTTTGGATGTCCGCTGATCCCAGGTCTTGAGCCGCTGCATATAGACCTTGAGCAGTCTTTTGAACAGTCCGGAATTCGATTGCCGCTCCATGTACGTGTCATAATCCCAGGCAAAGCGCATTGGCGTATGACAGTAGCATAGATGAAACGTGGATTCGGGAACCTTTATGCTTTTCATAAAAGCACTGCTGGAGCTCAGGACGATATCGTACCCGCTAAAGTCCAAATCACGAATGGCCATCGGATAAAGCGGCAGTACCCCTTTAAAATTGGCCTTCACTCCCGGGATCTTCTGCAGCCAGGAGGCCCGGATATCCGCATCTTTGAGGTTGTCGGTCAGGCGGCTTCCGTTAAAAACCGTCGTGAAGATCGGAGCCTCCGGATACATGTGGTGGAAGACCTCCACAACTCTTTCCGCTCCGCCCATTTGGATTAAGTAATCGTGCGCTATCGCAATTTTCATGTAAATCATCCTCAAAGTTTTATGGAGCAGCATCATCAAGTAGTGAATGCATGGAAGGAACGGTGCCCTTAAGCTTTAGCATTGTCCGGAAAAACAGCTCAGGTTGCGGCGAGCAATCCTTTGTAATAAGCGACGATGTCCTTGACCGTATTCTCGATGACAAAATGCTCTTTTACCCGCTTCATTCCACTTTCCGCCATCCTTCTTCGCTCTTCGGGATGGTTCAGCATCCAGGTGATGGAGTCTGCAAGTACGACTGGGTCTCCAGGCTGGATCAGCAGTCCCGTTACACCGGGAACCACAATCTCTACCGGGCCGCCTTCATTGGAGGCGATTACCGGCAGTCCAGCCGCCATGCCTTCGACGATAACCTGGCCGAATGGCTCGGGGGTAATCGAAGTGTGAATCAGCAAATCAGCAGTTTTCATAAGGCCTTGTATGTCATCCACATGACCCAGCAGTTTGACGTTGGTAAGCCCATCCTGCTGCATCTTCTGAATTAATTCCTGTTTATATTCCTCTTCCCCGAACAAGGCATCACCGGCCAGCCAGAACTGGACACGGCTGTCGTCCTTGAACGCTTTGGCAGCCTCCAGCACGATATGCTGGCCTTTCCAGTGCGCCAGCCGGCCCACCAGCAGGACGTTGAAATCCTTCTGGTCCCGTCTGCCGATGCTTTCACCGATTGCTTTGGCAAAAGCGGAGTAGACCACCAGTGTCTTCTTCGAGCGCGGCAGCTCCAGCGCATTCAGCGTGGAATGGGAATTGGCAATCACGCCATTGGGAAGCAGGCGTGACAGCAGCCGGATCGCCTTGGCGACAACCGGCTTCAGGTACGGGGCACCGATATGGTCCCGGATATGCCAGATCAGCGGCACTCCCGCTTTCTTCGCGGCAACTGCACCGTAGAAGGCCGATTTCAGGGAGTTGGTGTGCACACAATCCACCTTTTCCTGTTTGAGCAGCGGCGCCAGCTTGCGGCCGTAAGCCAGCAGCTTGAACGCCGCAGCCGGAGCGCCGAGATTGACGGCATTTCTGCCGCGGCTGCGGATGCTCTCATCAAGCGGGATGATGCGGACGTCGATGCCTTTTTCCCGCAGACGTTCAGCCAGCGCCCCTTCTTCAGCCAGGATGACCAGCGGCTGAATCTCTTTGCCGATGTTGGTGAGAATGTTGAACAGCGCAACCTCTCCTCCGCTCCACTTGGCGGTGTGATCAATATAAGCGACTTTTAGCATCCTGCAGCCACACCCTTTCCCAATGTTTGAAGGAATACCGATTCCACTTGATCGCCCACATGCTGCCAGGTGTATTTCTCCAGCACATGGTTTCTGCATTCGTCACGGCCGGGAAGCAGCTTGCGGTTGCTGAGCATATGGATCATGCCTTCCGCCATATCATCACTGGTTGAACCCTTGAACAGCAGCTCCGGGCGGAAGCCCTGCAGAATCTCTTTGTTGCCTCCGACCGGAGTAGCCATAACCGGAAGACCGGAAGCCAGTGCTTCAACGGTGATAAGTCCAAAGCCCTCGAGTGCCTGTGAAGGAACCACGAACATGTCAGCAGCCTGGTAGTAGGAAGCCAGTTCATGATCGGGAATGTAGCCAAGCAGCCTGACTTTGTTACTGAGACCATAATCGGAGATTTTTTCTTCCAGCTCTCCGCGTAGCGGACCTTTGCCTCCGATCAGCAGAATCGCGTTCGGGAACCGCTCGGATACCTGCTTCCAGGCTTCCAAAAGCTGCAGCAGCCCCATCCGGTTCATCAGCCGCCGGACCGTCAGTACCGTCGTTGCTCCCTCCGGTAAATTCAGCGTCCGGCGGACAGCCAGCCGGTTGCTGGCAGGGATGAACCGCTCCACATTGGCCGCACCCGGGATCACGATGATTTTGTGCAGCGGCACACCGTGCAGACTGTGCAGCATATCGCGGAAATATTCGCTAAGTACAATGAACTGGTCCGCCAGCTTGTAGGCCTTGCGTTCAATAGATTTGGCAATCGTTGTTTTGACCCGGTGCTTAATGCCCTGGCCTTCGATCTTCATCTCTTCATTCCATGGGCCATGAAAAGTCATGACCACCGGAATCCCCCGCTTCTTCGCTTCCATCGCCGGCCCAACGCCGTAGGGTGCGAAGTGGGTATATAGAATATCAATGCGCCCGCTCCCGCTGCCCATCAAATCTGCAGCTTTACGCTGAAAAGCATCCTTACGCTTCCAGATCGTTTCCTTGGGATCTCCGGCGTTATGAATAATCAGTTCCTTCGAGGTGGATGGCGTCTCCTGACTGCAGATCAGCGCATGCACCTGGTTGCGTGAGGAGAGCTGCTCGCAAACGGATTTAAAATAAGTGTTAAGCCCGCCGGGCTGTAACGAGGGCCAACTGAGGCCTGTCGTCATAATGTTTAATCCGTCACTGTACGGCATAGCTTCTCTCCCCTTTCTTTTCTTTCTCGGCCTGCCCCTGTGCGTTGTGCTGGGCCAGCTTGCCGGAGCTGTTCAATTCGTAATGCTTGAAGCCGACCATGAATTCATACATCACCCAAAATACGGATACCGCGAACCCTGCAATGCCTTTCTTGAACAAACCATGCAGAAAATATTTCTGCAGGAACCGTGCCGGCGGCCGCAGCAGCAGATTTCTCAGCTTAAACGGCTTACCGCTCGCATAAGCGCTCTGCGCTTCCAGGTCGGTGTATTTATTAAACCGGGTTACATGGTCATTGATGCTGCGGAAGCCCTGATGCCAAAGCGTTCCGTTCAAGCGAACCGTCCGTTCCTCCAACACCTCGGGCATTTCATGCACCAGGGAGTTGCGGATGCCGTACTCCTTGCGGTTGTACAGCCGCACCAGATATTCACCCTTATCCAGCCATCTGCCCAGAAAATCACCGATCCGGTATAGCGAGTAAGCTACGCCCCGGTCCGTCAGCGCCGGCTTGCGCTCAAGAATATCCTTCGCCAGCTCATCGCTGACCACTTCATCGGTATCAATCAGGAAGACCCAATCATGGACGGCGCGTTCCACTCCGAATTCTCTTTGCTTCGCGTATCCGGGCCATGGGTTGACGTATACCCGGCAATCCAGGCTTTCGGCCAATTGCACCGTCCCGTCTTTGCTTCCTCCGTCGATTACAACCACCTCGTCGGCGAAAAGTCGGCAGGATTGAATTGCTTTGGATATTCGAATTTCGTCATCCTGAGCAATGATGACAGCAGATATCGGGTAACTCCCCGGGCCGCCAAGCACGCTTGTCACTGAATCCATGAAGGTTTCCTCCTTTTTCAGTCCGGTGTGTTTCGTCGATCCGAGAAATATTTGGGCTTCCGATCACTGTTGTCTTCCGATTTCCTTGATTGGACCGCTGTTCGCGGTTGAAATCCGAAGACAAAGGCGAACGCTAACGCTTCTACAGCTCCAAAATTTCTCTACTCTCCGCTAACACCGTCCATTTTTATTTAGCAGCAGAGCAGCTTGCTTTGTACCGCCGCTCGCTAACTCTGGGTATCCGCGGGTTTTTTATGAATATAGGAATTCATCGTCGTCTTCATCCACTTAATGTCGTCCCCGTTGATCAGCAGCCGCGGCAGCTTGACCTTCAGGTTGTATTTAATATTGAGAATAATGAACAAGAACCGCAGTACAGCCGATGACAACATCGCCACCCCTGCTCCGAACAATCCAAACTTCGGCACCAGCAGGAAGAGCATCGGGATCACCAGGATCAAGCCCACTCCCTGAAGAATGGATACGAATTTCGGTTTGCCAAGCGCCATAAAGACCTGAGCCAGAATCAGTGTGCCTCCGCTGATCGTAACTTCCAGCAGCAGCAGGCGGAATACGGTCAGCGCCGTATTGAAATCCTTCCCGTACAGCAACGGAATAACGAAGGGGGCCACCAGCATCAGGAACACCGCGCCGAGCAGGGTGCAGGTCGTACTGATCCGGAATGCTTTGAAGGTAAGGGCGATCGCCTCCTCCTTCGAGAGCTCAGAGGCCTTTGGAAAAAGCACCACGGTGATCGAGTTCGAGAAGAAGTTGACCATCCGTGACAAGCTCACTGCTACTGCATACAGTCCCAAATCGGCTGGCCGCAGCAGACCGGCAATAATGATCTGGTCGATATAGCCGGAGAATTGGCCGAGCAGGTCATTTCCGTAAGAGCCGAGGCCATACGTGAATAATCTTTTGAAATTCAGGTATGCGTCCTTCAGCTTCACCCTGTAGGTGCGGAGCAGCAAGATTGTCATTCCGATAAACAGCGGTACTGATGGAACCAAGTAAGCCAGTGCCGTAGTAAATGGATTCATATGATCCGTGAGGATCAGAACGCCAATGGCCGCCAGCGTCAGCAGAGGAACCAGATATCGCATCCAGTTAAAGGTCTTGTAATCCCCTCTGAACTGAAATGCCGCGTTGTTAATCTGCGAGATCACAATCAGCGGACACAGGATCATCGACCATTGCGCAAAAACCACCACCTCCGGACTGAAGGATTCCAGCCAGTAGGGTAGGACAAAGATTCCCACTGTCATGGCCACCATGCCAAACCCAAGGCCGATCATCAGTGCCACCCGGTAGAGCACCCCGGCCTCATCCGGATTCTTCTTGGCATTGTAGATCAGCGCCGAGGGAATACCGAAGCTCATACTGAACGCCAGAAACTGGGACCAGTTCACCATAGCTGTCTGTTCCCCGCGGCCTGTCGGCCCGAGATAGCGGGCAGTCAGCACACCCGTCAGCATATTGACCAGCAGAATCAGCACGCTGACGAACATGGTTTTTACGGCTGCCGAGCTGTTGTCCTTGCTCTTTGTGAATTTCTTGAGCGAGGACCAGACTGTGCTAGTGGGAAGTGATTTCGCGTTCAACTGCTGCATGTGGTGTTCCCTTCTTTCTGCTCTCAATAATCTCTTTGGCGCCTAGCCCAAGGCCGATCAGCATCCATATCAGATATCCCTTGAGTCCGGGGAATCCGTTGTCAGACACCAGGCTGACTACCGCCCCCATCCATGCTGCCAGCGATAGCCGGGCATAGGGCTGAAGACTGTCCTTGCTGGTGACTCTGACCACAATCTGTTTAATGACGGCCCCAAGTGCGCCGAAGAAGAATAAGGCGCCCAGTACTCCAAAGGTAAGCAGCAGTGCGATAACGCCGTTGTCCATGTTGCCGTACTCTCCAAGCTCCCCGCCGTTGCCAATCTTTGTTCCTTGGCCTACACTGCCGATTCCCTGGCCAACCGGATTAGCGGCTACCATCGGCAGCATGTTCTGCCATAAGCTGAGCCGTTCATTATAGGAGTGGTCTTCCTGTACGGAGGTAAGTGTCTCCATGCGGGCCACCAGCCCCTCTGCTCCCGGCAGCTTGGGAACGATCCAGATCAGCGCTACGGCGACAAATCCCAGCTGAAGCAGGGTTTTCCACTTCCCTTTGGAAGGAGAAGAGGCGATGTACACCAGCAGCATAACCAGCAGGACCAGCCAGGCGGAACGCACCAGCGTGGTCAGCAGACAGACCACAACGAGCAGGACACCGATCCAGCGCAGCGTGCCTTGCCATCTTTTCTCCAGAATCATCGGGACGAGGGCGAATACCAGGAAGGTCGCCGCCGGTCCGGGAGAATTCAGAGTGGAAAAGACGCGAATTTCCAAGGGATACGGTGTTCCGATGGACATCATATCTGCATTCCTCATCCAGAAAGCGTCCCAGGGAGGAACCGTCAGATATTGGATGATGCCGTAGATCGCCACCAGGACTGCGATATTGGCAAAAGCGTACAGCAGCCGGTCAATATCCTTAGGCTTGAAACGCGTTACCGCGAAGAACGGAATCAGCAGCAGCGGTACGATGTAGTTAGCCAAATCGTATACCGAGCCTATGCCGTTCTTCGCCAGACCGATCAATGCGCCGTAGGCCAACGCTACCGAGAACAGCAGGATGATCCGCGTGGAGGATTTCCGGATTCTGTGGATTTCCTTCAGCACCGGAATCGCAAGTGTTGCTCCCGTCAGCAGAGGCGCCAGGCTGAGCAGGGATACCGAGTGGTATACCCCTTCGTACCAGTCGGCGAAACGCCGCAGCTCCGGGGCCACCGCCCAGATCAGCAGAGTATAGGCGATCAGGTGTTTTGGCTTCAGCAGCGCCAGCAGGAAGGCGGGGAATAGAATCCCTGCCAGAATGACCCCCTGCAGACTGCTGGAAGAACTGAGCTTCGCACTGGCGAAGCCGATCAGCAGCGGAAGCCCCAGGCACATAACGCAGATCAGCGTCATCATGACACCTGACTTCACCGAAGTGAGGGATGGCAATGTCCGGTTGCTTTCATTCTGGCTCATCATCTTCATTTCCCCACCTCCGCCCTACGGCCATCCAAAATTCGTATATTTACTCAAATCTTCCGCCCTTGATCTTATCCCGCTTGCGCAGCTCTTTAAGCAGCAGGACCAGGAACTGGGCATCATCGACAAGATATCTTTTCCACAAGCGCCCCGGTTCCTGGCTCAGACGCCAGAACCATTCAAGCCCTGTTTTCTGCATAAAGTCCGGCGCCCGTTTGACGGAGCCAGAGAGGAAATCAAAAGTCGCTCCCACGCCGATGGAAATCGGCGCCCGGTATGAGGTGTAATGCCGGTAGATCCATTTTTCCTGCTTCGGTGCGCCCACACCGACGAATACAATATCCGGCTGGGTTTCGGTCAGCATTTGGATAATACGCTGATTCTCTTCCTCGTTGTGCTCAAAACCGTAGGAGGGAGAATAACAGCCGACAATGTTCATGCCGGGATAAGCCGCCTTTAAATTCTTTGTCGCCCGCTCAGGCACACCTTCCGCCGAGCCCAGAAAGAACAGCCGGTACTTTCTTTGCTCGAAGGCGTCACCCAGGCGGCTGAAGAGATCTGATCCGGATACCTTCTGCTTCAGCGGCTTGCCCAGCATCTTCGAAGCCCAGATCAGCGGCATTCCATCCGCCACTACGGCACCTGCTTCGGAATACACCGCCCTAAACTCTTTGTCCTTGCGAAGCTTGATTACATGATCGACATTGCAGGTCAGGATGTAGGATTGATTCCTTTCCTTAATGGTCTTGTCGATGTATTCAAGCAGATCCATGAAATCGTAGTTATCGAAATTGACATCGAACATATTCACTTGGTTCATCGTATCACTTCTTTTTGTGGGGAATCGGTTGGCTGTGAAGATCGATACAGGCAGTTCAGGTACCAACAGAACGGAATAATGGATTGGACCGTCGACAGCGTGTTGTCGGAAAAAGAATAAATTAGGAACGCTGCAATAAAGAGCAGATAGTAAGGTTTGACCGGCGGTGCCAAAGCTCTGTAAACCAGAAGAAACACAGCCAATAAGGAAAGCAACAGCAGGATGGCGCCGATATATCCTCCATCGAAATAAAACCGGATGTACTCGTTGTGCGGAACCACAAAGCCTTTGTACAGCGACCCGTCATTGGCTACAGTCACTGCACCGAGTCCTCTGCCCGCAAGGGGCGAATCCTCCGCTTTGTGCAGGAAATATTCCCAGGCCTCCGCCCGTCCCGACAAATCAACACCCGTTTCGGTCGTCCGTTCGAAGGAGCGCTTCTTGATGTTGTCCAGCTGCAGATAGACAGCCGAGACAATCAGGAGAAACGAGCACAGCAGCGGAATCAGATATTGCGTTCTCCCCTTTAAGTACTGACGGGAAATGTCGTAAAAATAGTAGAGAACCATCAAAACCAGGGCTAATATCGGTCCCCGCGTCCCTGTTCCGATCAGAATTAGAAAGTTCAGCGCCAGCATGGTGTAGAAAAACTTGATATGCTGCGGACTCCGTTTCACCTCAATAAATGCGATGCCCACTCCCATAAAAGCCAGCATAGCCAGATGCGCTGGAATGTTCGCCCCCTGTATCCGTATAGCGCCCGTGAACTCGATATCGAGAAATGAATGGATATGAGCCGCCTGCAGCACCACTCCAGCCAGCACGCTGACCAGCGGCAGCAAAGTGATGATGCGGATTTGCTTCTCAGCCACTTCTTTCTTCCAGTTGATCAGGAGAAACACGAAGGGAAGCGACAGACCGATAAAGGCTTTTATGGCAATGGATGAGCTCATCTCCGGCAGCCAGATCGAGAAGCCAAAGGTGATGAACACCAGTGCCACCATGGCCCAGAGCGGAGGACTGAGACGGAACTTCAGGCCATTGACCAGAATGCAAGGCACCAGAAGCATCAGGATAACCAGCTTATAGAGGGAAAGAATTTCAATCCCGAACATGATGCCGTTATACAAGAAGTTAATGGAGATCGCCGTCGTCAACAGAACGAAATAACTGATCAGTTCAGGACGAGAGAGAGAGACAACCAGCAATATAATCAGGAGTACGGCAGCTACCGCAATTGCCGGCTGGTAAATGACCGCTGTTCCGAGGAACAGGGCAGACACCAGGTAGAGCATTCCGTATGGCAAAGCGTTGATTTTTGAGCCCCACCCAAAATTAGTCATTGTCTTCCCTCACCCCGCTGCAGATTGCCTCTTCCGGTTCCAAATCATATGAAGAGTTCCCCGAATGCTCTCCAGCCGGCATCTGTTCAGAAGCTTTCTTCCCTTGCTTCTGGAGAGGATCGAATCCGCCATGATATAGACTACTTTGGCGGCCGTCTTGACCAGCAGGATCAGATTGCCCTTCACACCTTCGCTTTTCATAGCGTTGGATATGCCTTGACTGTAATATCTTTTCATAATCCAATCTTCAGTCAGACGGCCTGCCGGTACGAAATGATCGACCGCCATCTGAGGATGATAGAGAATGGAATGTCCTTCTCCCTGTATTTGACCGAATAACCAGGTCTCTTCACCGGAGAGAAGTGAATCTCCCTTTCTTCCGAGCTCCAGAGGAAACAGGCTGATGTCAAATACAAGCTTACGCATAGCCATGTTGGCTCCGCAGGGATGCAGCCGTTTCGGATATTCCCTCACCCGGTCACCCAGATCTACAATCGTGTAAGGCAGTTCAAACGGCTTAATAAGCCATTCAGGCCGCTTACTTTCAAAGATCGGAGCGATTTTCCCGCCCATGGCCATTACTTCCGGATGTTGTTCAAAACTGTCAACAATCGTTGTTATCCAGGTTCGGCAAGGAATCGCATCATCATCAAGAAAGGCGATGATTGGCGACTTGGAAGCCAGAATCCCCGTATTTCGGGCTGCCGACAACCCCTGTACCGGTTCCAGAAGATAACGGATATCCATCTCTGCTCCTTCCGTCTCCATAAAGCGTTTGGTGACGGACGCCGTATCATCCTTGGAGTGGTTATCCACCACGATAATCTCTGCCTGATGCAGATTCTCCAATGACAGCAGCGATTGAAGGGTCTTGACTAGCAAAACCGATCGGTTATAGGTACAGATAATGATGGAAATCTTAGGTACCTCTCCGTATTCAAGCATCGGCATTCACCCAATTTCCATATTTTTAATAAGCATTTTTGGATCCGAGCAGCATCAGGGCGGTTTTCGCAATGATTTTGAGATCCAGCTTCGTGCTCCGGATCTGGATGTAGGTTAAATCCAGCTGCACCATCTCGTCGAAGCCGACGCTGTTTCTGGCGTTTACCTGCCAATAACCTGTGCAGCCAGGTGTAACTATGAGCCGCTGCTTGTCGTATTCCGAATACTGCGCCACCTCTTCAACGAGCGGAGGACGGGGGCCAACCAGACTCATATGGCCCATCAGCACGTTCCAGAGCTGAGGCAGTTCATCAATGCTCGTCTTGCGCAGAAATCTTCCCGTCCGTGTAATCCGGGGATCATTCTTGATTTTGAACATTGCGCCGCTCACTTCGTTATAAGCCATCAGATTCGCCTTCAGCTCTTCAGCATTAGACACCATAGATCTGAACTTATACATTGGGAACAGCTTCTCTTCTTTGCCTACCCGGGTTTGCCGGAAGAACACTTTGCCTTTCGGATCCTCCAGCTTGATCAGGACAGCAACAAGAGTGAATAGCGGCAGCAGTACGAGAAGGCCAAGAGCGGAGAAAAAAATGTCGATAATCCGCTTCATCACCAGATAGGAATCCATACCTTTATTCCCTTCTTTGGCATGCAGCATGTAAAGTTTCGGCAGGACGGCCTCATAGTCTTCCGGCAGTTTTTGCATGCTCATTTCTCCTCATTCCTCCTAAAGGTTTTGTGGTTCTCCTCATTTTTAGCTAAGCGTGGTTTGTCCGGCCTTGCTGAGCCATTCCGACATGGCATCCATTACCGGATAGCGCAAGTCCTCACTCTGCAGGGCAAATTCCAATGTGGTTAAAATATATCCAAGGCGTTCGCCGACATCATATCTCGTACCATCAAAGTTATAGGCATATACCCGTTCGCTTTGATTGAGCTTCTGGATCGCATCCGTGAGCTGAATCTCGCCGCCAGCACCTTTTTCCTGCAGGTCCAGGTATTTGAAGATCTTAGGAGTGAACACATAACGGCCCATTATTGCCAGATTGGAAGGTGCTGTACCCAGGGCCGGCTTCTCGACGAAGTTGTTAACCCGGTAGAGTCTTCCATCCTGCAGATCCGGTTCAATAATCCCGTAACGGTTAGTGAATTCATCCGGAATTTCCTGAACACCAATCACTGAGTTCTGTGTTTCTTCATATTGGTCGATCAGCTGCTTCAGGCAAGGAACCTGTCCGGTTACGATGTCATCACCGAGCATAACGCCAAAGGGCTCGTCTCCGATAAAACGTCTTGCGCACCATACCGCATGGCCCAATCCCTTTGGTTCCTTTTGACGGATATAGTGTATTTCTACTTTAGAGGAACGCTGAACCTCTTTAAGCAGTTCAAGCTTGCCGTCCTCCAGCAGCCGGGATTCCAGTTCGAACGCATTGTCGAAATGGTCCTCAATTGCACGTTTGCCTTTACCGGTAACGATAATGATATCCTCGATACCGGAAGCGATGGCTTCCTCTACGATGTATTGAATAGTTGGCTTGTTGATGATCGGCAGCATTTCCTTAGGCATTGCTTTCGTCGCGGGAAGGAAGCGCGTTCCTAGCCCAGCAGCAGGGATAATTACCTTTTTTACCTTTTTCATCGCACTTACCTCCTAAAAGTTTTGTGAGCTCATTTACTATGATTCATGGCAATGCCAAGAATTTTGGTTCCGGTCTGATCCATGAGCGTCTTCAGCTTGCGGAGCGCTTCACGCTTCGATTTGCCGTGCCTTGCCACGATGATGACACCGTCCGTCAGCGGGGCCAGGATTCTTGCATCACTGAACTCCACAGCCTGCGGCGAGTCGAGCAGGATAAGATCGAAGCTTGTTTTCAGCTCTTCCAGCAGAGCTGCCATTTTGTCGTTACCCAGCAGATCCGGCGGACTGACAGCGGTAATACCGGCAGGGATCACGGCCAGATTCGCCAAATTTCCGTAAACTGCGACATCTTTGGTTTCCTCAGTGCCGCCCAGATAAGCGGCAAGCCCATGGCTGCCTTCCACTTCAAACACGGAATGCAGTCCGGGATGTCTCAGGTTGCAATCCACAACGGCAACCCTCTTGCCATCCTGAACGAAAGAAACCGCCAGATTGGCCAGAATGGTCGTCTTGCCTTCTCCGCCTTCCGCTGAAGTGAAGAGCAGCACTTTGCCTGCGTTTCCGCCAAGCAGTCCCAGCTGGCGGATATAGGTGCGCAGCGAGCGGAAGGATTCGGAGATATGCGAGGACGGATTCAAGTCCGTGATCAAACTTTTATTCAGCCGCAACATAAGCGCCCTCCCCTACTCTCGAATTAGCATTTGCTGCTTTACCCAAATCACGTTTGCGGATGGTAGGAATGCTTGCAATGACCGGCAGACCCAGGTCGAATTCGGCTTCCTTCTCACTCCGGAGCGTTCCATTGAGTGTTTCCATCAGCAGGATGATCCCTATTGCAGCCATCAGCGAAACTACAAAACTGATGATGATATTCATGTTGGCGCCACCGTTGATCGGTCCGGGAACATCGGTTGGGTCAGCAGGCGTCAGGAATGTTACATTATCAAGCTTCATCAGTGTCGGCAAGCTGCGGATAAACGACTGTGAAACCGCGTTTACTATCCCAGCTGCTTTGCTGTAGCTTTTGTCCTGCACGCTGATATTGATGACCGAGCTTTTCTCTGAAGATTTCACCTGCAGCTTCGACGCCAGCTGGTCTTCCGTCAGATTGAATTCCGGGTGATCCGCTACAACATTCTTCATAATCGTGGGGGATTTCATGATTTCCTTATAGCTCTCGATGAGGTTAAGGCTGAAGTTTAGATTGTTTAGATTGTTGCTCTCGGGTACATTTGCGGTGTTATTGACCAGCAGCTGTCCGGAGGCGGAGTAGACGGGTACGACGAAGTTCTTGCTGACGTAGAAGGTGGTGGCGCAGGAGATTAATACAAACACCATGATTAACCATAACCTTTTCTTTATCAGGTTAATGTAATCCAAAATCGTCTTTTCCACAGTAACCCTCCTTCCGCATTAATTCTGAAAGCAATCATGAAAGTTTCAGATATCTTACTTTTATTCTATCAACCCGTACGACTTGCCACATGGGTCATACCATCACTTTAATCTTCACTTTCGTGTGAGTCCTATTGGCACTTAAGTAGACCACTATGGTATACTTTAGTAGTATGCGCTTGGTAAATTGTAACAACTTATGGAAGGAACCCCTACACCAAGCCACCATATTGCGCTGAAATGTCCAAGAAAAAACGGCCTCACCGTCCTTTTCAAAAGGAAAGCGCAGCCGTTTCCGTGTAAAGTATCCCGGTTCATCTGCAGCTTGGAACCCGGAAGATAATAATTCGCACAAAAAAACACGGACATCTAAGTCCGTGCTCCATTCTTTAAGCCATCATAGCTTATCTTAATCATATGACATTTCATATTTGGTCAGCCCGACTGCATTGGCATACAATGCTGCTTGCGTCCGGTCGGCAACCTGCAGCTTCGCCAAAATTTGGCTCACATGCTTCTTGACCGTAAATTCGCTGATGAACAGGCGCGAGGCGATTTCCCTGTTGCAGGCACCCTGACCCAGCTCAATCAGCACTTCCTTCTCTTTCGGTGTTAATTCATCTGTCGGACTGCTGCCGCTCATCCGCATTTTATCTTCCATTAGGCCGGGGTCATAATACTTTCTGCCCTTATGGACCAGTTGAATCGCAAACAGCAATTCCTCCGGCAGCGCTTCTTTCAGCACATATCCATCAACCAGCACTTCTTCTGCCTTCAGGAAATCCTCCCGGCTTGCCGATGAGGTCAGCAGAATAAACTTGCTGGTCAAACCGTGTGCACGCGCTGCTTTGATTACGTCCAGTCCCGATTCATCGGCAAGCTTCAGATCAATCAGCACAAGATCAGGCTGCGTCTCCTCAATTACAAGAAGAGCTTCTTGGCCATTCGTTGCCTCGCCGGCAAAATGCAAATTGGGCTGCATCGAAATCACAGCTGCCAATCCTCTTCTCACCAAAGGATGATCATCAACAATGACGATTTTCACTAGAACGACCTCCTGCCTAAAATTTATGCATTTTTTAATTCAGCCACACCGACAGGTATCGAAATTAAAATTTTTGTGCCTGCATTCTCACTGCTGGACAATTGAAAATCGCCCCCAAGAGACTGCGCCAGATATTGCATATTCTTCATACCCAGTCCGCCTGTGTTATCCTCAGACTCCGTCAACAGCAGACTCGTATCAAAACCTACTCCATCATCGATTATGGAAAGTCTTATCCATTTTGGCTTAAGTGACAGTTCAACATCCACCCGGCTGGCCGCACCATGACGAATGGCATTGCCGGTCGCTTCAGAGATAATCCGGAAAAGCGCTTTGTGGTAGGGATACGGGAGACTGAAGTCATCGCCCGTGATCTTTAGTTCAATCTCCACATCATTCAGTCTGGACAAGCTCTTCAGATGAGACCTTACCATACCCAGCCAGGTTGGACCACCACTCTTCTTGGAGCTAAGACTGTAGATTGTAATCCTCAGCTCCTTGGCCACCTTGGTCGCCGAATCATGGATGAGCTCTATCTGCTCCTCCAGCTCGGAATCAGACATTTTCGGCCAGGTCTGCTTCAGCGAGTGTGTGGCATAGACGATGCCGAATAAACTCTGTGAGACACTGTCATGCATTTCATCCGCAATCCGGTTCTGCTCATTCGTGATGATCAGCCGGTTCTCGATGACACCCAGCTCATGGCGTTCAAGAATAATTGCACTAAGCTCCGACAGAAACATCAACTGCTGGATATACCACCGGCGGCCTTCAAGGCCTTCCGAGGACTCCAGCTTCACGCCGATCATGCCAACAAAGCGGGTGCTCATTCTCACCGGCATCAGCAAAAAATCTCCGAGCCCCGGCAGGCTCTTGAATACAGGCTCGCGCTGCAATCTCCATTCATGCTCATGCTTCTCCAGCTCCGAGAAAAGAAAACGTTCCTCTTCCTGCTGCCAGCCGGTCTGCCGGCTCTGCGGTGCAGGCTCACCGCTTTTCTTGGCGAACCAGAACAAGGCTCTGTCAAGTTTGGTAAGCTTTACCACATAATCCGTAATAACCTGGCCTATGTTCATGAAGTCATGCTGGCTTGATGTTTCTACGATATGATAGAGCGATTTAATGTGCTCCATGGTTTCATTGGTCCGCGCGTTTGCTTCTTCCCGCTGCCGCTTGATCCTGTTAACCATCTGCATAATTATAACCGTAAGTACCAGTGCTAGAAACAGGTTGCCATTTGCCAATGCAGCTTCAGCTAAAGTTTTTCCGGCAGAATTAAGAAAAACATAACAAAATACAGCGAATATGCCAATATACGCAAGCAGCAAACTCCATCCGAAATAGATGGATAACGAACCCGCAGCGATCAGCACAGGGTTAAGCACGTACAGTCTGAAGGAGCTGTCATATGCACCGGTTAACAGCGTCAGTGCAATAATACCCGCCATTTCTACACTTACAGCTACCATAAGGACACGCGGTTTATTCCGGAACCTCCGGTAATACATAGTGAATAGTTGGGCAAATAAGAACAAAATTATTATTAAAAGGGATTTATTAATTACGGAAGGTCCCGCATGGTCCAGGAGGTACATCAGAGATGTGAGGGACAAAGAAAAGTATCTGTAAAATGCTATCATCCTGTCTTCCGCAGTTGTTTTGATTTTCATCCCACCACCCTATTCTCCATTTTTTGGAAAATTCGAGCTTATTTAAGCTTTGTTAAAAGCATCATACATGAGAAAAATCACAATAACAAGTTTCACTATTTACTGACAGCGTTTTCTTTTCAAATAAATAACAGAATATCATTCATTTTTTTTCGAAGTTTCACTCAGAGATATCCATATTTCCAAAAGATAGCGTATTTACTTTCAAAAATGGGTGGACGGACACGTTAAACAGCCTGTCCGCTGAGGGACAGGCTGTTCGGCTGATATATGAATCAGGTGCATCATTAGGCCAGTCATTCCGCATTATACTCGGCTGCAGCTGGGAAGGATGTATGCAACTCAGTTAGATTACAGATACAAATTTGATAGCGCTGTTCGCCAACGATATGATACCCGGTGGACAGAATGCGTACAGAGCAGTTTTTTTGTACGTCCACCTTATGGAGACTGCGGCAACTGATGCAGTAAAATTCACTCATGGCTTCATCTCCGGCATAACATAGTCTTTAAGAACTATCATAAAAATTACTAATATTATCTAAATAATAGCATTTGATTTTTGTGAGTGTCAATATAAAGCTGCATGATCCGACAT
The DNA here is from genome assembly GCF_038007405.1 of Paenibacillus sp. FSL M7-1046. Lineage (NCBI taxonomy): Bacteria > Bacillati > Bacillota > Bacilli > Caryophanales > Paenibacillaceae > Paenibacillus > Paenibacillus sp. FSL M7-1046. The sequence goes on from NZ_JBBOXB010000001.1 coordinate 1,088,497, forward strand.
TCGTCCGCAACAAAAGAAGAAATATGTCGTCTTATATATAGATACTTAGAATTGCTTAGAAATAAAAAAGATCATTATAAAGCACATAGTTAAACATTACCTTTGCTCCAAAAGTCCCTATACCGTGTCACCTTGCGATCGACGCTTTGTACTGGGTAAGGACTGATTATATAATCCATGACCTTGGACATACTTTGCATTCCTTCCTCTGTTTAGGGGTGATATGGTTGTTAGGAAGATGATCATATTCTACATGAATAAGAGGTGTCCACACTATGCCTGAAATTCGCACTTTACAGCTGCTTCCCCATCCACGGACAATCACGCGCTCAGAAGGCTACTTCCGCCTTCCGGCCAAAGCAAGCATTGTTCTCTCCGGTGAGGCGAACCGTTCCGTTCTCCCTGCAGCCCGTAAGCTTCAGCTTGTCATTTCTCAAGTTCTTCAGCTCAGCCTGCCTTTGTCAGTAGGTACACGTCCGGCCGTTTCCTCCGCATGCAGCTTTAGCTACAACCGCCTGCTGCCTGCAGGCGGTTATGAGCTTGTCATCGAAGAGCATGGAATCTTCATTACTTACAGCTCTCCTGAAGGGGCCTATTATGCAGTGGCAACCCTGAAACAGATTCTGGAACAATCCGGCAGAAACGTGCCCTGTCTGCATATCCGGGATGAACCGGACTTTGCCGCAAGAGGACTGATGATTGATATCAGCCGCAACAAAACGCCCAAACTCGAAACCCTTTACCGGATCGTTGATCTTATGGCCGATCTGAAGCTGAACCAACTGCAGTTATATATAGAAGGTTCTCCTTTTGCCTATGAGTCGTTTCCCCAGGTTTGGGAGCTCGAAACGCCTATAACCGGTGAAGAAATTCTGCTGCTGGATGCTTACTGCCGCGAACGTTATATCGAGCTGGTTCCCAACCAGAACAGCTTCGGCCATATGGAAGGATGGCTGACCCGGCCGGAATTCAACGCACTGGCCGAAAGTCCTGAGGGGTTCATGCTGCCAGACCATATGTATGACAGTGATTTATATCCGGAGGGGCTTTTCATGGAGCCGGGCACCTTCGATACTGAAGACCCTAAAGTACTCGAGCTGCTGGGCACAATGTATGATGACCTTCTTCCTTATTTCACCTCGAATCAGTTCAACGTTGGCTGCGACGAGACTTATGAACTGGGACTTGGCAAAAGCAAAGCCGCGGCAGATGCAGCAGGCAAAGGCACGCTCTACTTGTCATTTCTGCAGAAGATTCATGAGCTCGTTGTGCAGCGGGGCAAAACGATGCAGTTCTGGGGTGATATCATCATCCAGCATCCTGAGCTAATTCCCCAGCTGCCAAAAGACATTATTGCCATGGAATGGGGTTACAGCGCAGACCACCCATTCGAGGCGGACACACTGAAATTCCGCGAAGCGCAAATCCCGTTCTATGTCTGCCCGGGAACCAGCTCCTGGAATTCCCTTACCGGACGCACCGGCAATATGCTCGCCAACTTGCATAACGCCGCTGTACACGGCAAAAACAACCGGGCTATCGGCTACCTCATTACGGACTGGGGTGATTTCGGACATTGGCAGCATCTTCCGGTGAGTTATGCCGGATTTGTCTGCGGCGCTGCGCTGGCCTGGAATGTCGACAACAATCTTAATGCCGATGTTGCAGGGTATCTGAGTACCTCGGTCTTTCACGACCGTTCGGGAAAAATTGGGCAATTGCTGCTCGATCTCGGAAATTACTACAAGCTTGAATCCGGCATTTCCCGCCCCAATGATTCGGAAATGTCCATGCTAATGCGCAGTAATCTGGACAACATGGGGATTGTAAATAAACTTACCGCTGAGCATTTCGATAATTTGGAGCAGTACATCAGCCATATTGAAGATCAGCTTGAAGATCTTACGCTGGAATGCACGGATGCCGAACTTGTCACCCAAGAGCTTAAGAACGGCATTCATTTTGTAAAACATGCCGTGCAGCTTGGCCGCATCAAACAGCTGCTGGCTGCGGGACCTGCCGGAATTGATCCGGCACTGGTGGACCACCAGATCCATGATCTCGACCTCCTGCTGCATCATTACCGGCAATTATGGACCCGGCGCAACCGGCCCGGCGGCTTGGAGAAGAGTGTCGCGAAACTTCTCCGGCTGCGCGGCGAGTATGCACAATTAGCTGCACAACTATCCGGTTCGCAGCCGTTGTAAGCTCATACGATTACATGCCAAAAAGCACGGCAGGCGGAAACATCTCCGCCCAGCCGTGCTTTTGAATTACATCTGCTGCTTCAGCCCTGCTCTGACCACGGCTGGCTATGGGAAGTCACCGTTTCTCCGCTCGCCGCCGCCTGCTCCAGCAGCAGTGCCAAATACTGATCCTGGCATCCTTCGGCCAAACTGTAGAAAGAAGGCCCTCCTTGAACATGTCTCTGCATTCGGACAAGGCTCTCTGCAATGGCAATTTCATCGTCCGTGAGCCTGGCCGGGGCAAATGGATTCCGGTACAGCCATTCGCCGTCTCCCATAATCCCTTTGAGATAAAAGCCCTCCAGGTTTCCCCCATGCCCGGCATCCATCCGCCGCAGCTTGCAGTAGAGCGGCGTATCATAGCTCTGGAGCCAGGACACCTCATCGTTCAACAATTCCCCCCGCTCCCCGCGCACCAAAATCCGGTTGCTGCGGATCCATGAAAAATACTGGTCGCCGGTGAAATCGAACACGCCTAGCCGGGCTCCAAAATCCAGAGTGGCCAGCATCTGCCCCGTCTGAACCATCACCTCGGCAACCGGAGGTCCGCTTCGCTGCGGTCCCTTTATAATAGAAGAACAAAAATTCTGTGCACGAATTATTGGATTCTCGAAGCCGATGCCCAGCAGCTGCCGGATGAGGCTGATTCCGTGATATCTGTGTGCAGCCGATACCTGGGCCTGGCTGATCGTGCCAAGCCTGCCGGAAGCGGCCAGCTTGATTCTTGCCGCATGCATCGGCTGGAACAGATACTGCTCGGCAATCTGGATGACGGCAGAACGGCCCACCCGGTTCCATAGCTCCGTCAGCTGTTCCAGATCGGGCGCCGGCGGCGTCTCCGCAAGCACCGGAATACCCGCTTCCGCCAGCTGGATGATATATGGTTTGCTAACCTCTCGTTTCAGACTAATTACCGCAAAGGAATAAGTACCCGCTGAGATAAACTCTTCAATTGAAGTGTAGACCTTCACTCCCCACTCCCTGCTTAGGACATCGGCTTTCTCCTTATTGCGCACAAACATGGCGCCCACAGCGAATTGTTCCGGCAGCTGTTTGGCAATACGCAGATAGAACTCCGCCCGCCAGCCGCCGCCGGCCAGCCCAAACACAATCTTCTCCATGTCCATCCCCCTTTAGCAATTCCCGATCCGTGGATAAGATGAATTATAGTACTCCATTACTATATCACCCCATAAATTATCATTGAAATCCCAGGTTAGTAGGACTATAATCATGACGGATAACCCCATTTTTTCTAAAAAAAATAAAATATTGACAGGGGAGCAGCCTATGGATTGGCTTCATGAGTACGATGAGGAGCTCCGCGCGGTATTTGGCGATGCCAGTGTCATCATCACAGGATTTCCAGAACCGCTTCGTACACAAGGTTTGGCCTATCTTCATCAGTTTAACGTATTTAAAGCAGGAAGCCACAAAAATTACATATGTTATTTACTCCCGTTCTGGCTGCGCTCAGAATACGGTCTTACGTCAGAGCAAGTGCATCAGATGTCGCTGGGAAACGTCTTAATTATGCTCTATTTCTTCCTGCAGGATGATCTGATGGACAGCAAAGAGCCAACCGCCGCAGAGCAGCTGCCGCTTGCGAACCTGCTGTACGTGGAATTCCTCCATATTTACCGGCCTCTTTTCGCCCCGGACTCCTCGTTCTGGTCCTATTTCAAACGTTATCTTTTTGAATGGGCAGACAGTGTGGCAGGCGAGGCCAGCAGTGACTATTTCCTGAACGACCGTGTCAAAATTGCCCACAAAGCCAGTCCGCTTAAGCTCTGCAGTACAGCCGTCCTGCTACTTTCGGATCATGCTTATCTAATTGCGGATTCGGAAGAGATGCTGCATAAGGTACTGATTACACTGCAGATGCTTGATGATTACGAGGATTGGGAGCAGGATTTGGCGGAGGGCAGCTATAATTGCCTGCTGTCTCTGGCCCGTTGCCAGCTTCAGGAGGGTCAAGGCCCGCTTACAGCGGGGAAGGTCAAAGATTTCATCTTTACGGAAGGCGGGCTGGCGTCCTACGCTGAAACAGCGCTCGCCAACCACTGCAAACTCGCAGAATACCGGCTGAAGGCTCCCCATCTGGTAGCTTTCCACCATGTGCTGGTCCAGAATCTCCAGCATATCGCAGCAGCTATCGAAGCAGAGAAACAGCTTTTGCAGGGAGGAGGACTCAGCTACTGGTTATCCAAAAATAGGAATACATAATAAGCACTGCAACTCTATTATGATCATAGAAATAGCAATAGATTAATATAAAATCCTATGTTATGCTCATGAGGTAAATATAACCATTCAGGGGAAGGGTGATTATTTTGTCAGAAGCAATTCTTAGAAATCAAGTTATTCAGAAAGCATGGGAAGATCCAAGTTTCAAGCAGAAGCTGCTCTCAGACCCAAAAGCAGCCCTCAAAGAAGCACTAGGCATCAATCTTCCCGACCATATTACGCTCAAGACGGTAGAGGAAGGCTCCAATGAGTTCTATCTGGTTATTCCTCCCAGTCCTTCTTCAGGCATACTGAAGACCGACGTTACTACACTCGGTTCTTGGTAGAACATCAGATTTAAGACTTCATAAGGAGTTGGAATCACCCGGAGCTTCTGCCAGCGGCAGAATGATGATGGATTCGGTTCCTGCTCCTTTTTTGCTTATAATGCGGACTTCACCATTCATGGCCTCAATGATGCGGAAAGTGACCATAAGTCCCAGGCCTGTGCCCTTCGACTTGTTCGAGAAATACGGCTCGCCAAGCCGGTTCAATACGCCCGGTTCCATTCCCTCCCCGTTATCCTTCACATGAATATACACCCTGTCCCCTTTGGCATATACCGACATATGGATGGTCCCCTCCTCTCCGAGTGACTCGATGCTATTCTTGATGATATTAATAAAAGCCTGCTTGAATTTGGAGGAGTTGCCCTTCACCCAACAATGTTCCTCCACGTCCAGCACCATCTTGCCCCCGTTCAAATGGCATAGCGGAAGCAAGATGCTCTCGATATGCTTGAATTCATCATGAACATTAAGGATCGAGACCTGCTCGAATTCCGGTTTGGCAAAGGTCAGGAAATCCGTAATGATGTTCGCTGCGCGGTCCAGCTCGCTAAGGGCCATGAACAGAAACCTCTGCTCATCTCCGTTCGATTTCTCCATCAGCAGCTGCAAAAATCCTCGCGTAACCTGAAGCGGATTGCGGACTTCATGTGCTACGGATGCAGCAAGCTCGCTGATAATTTCCATTTTTTCTGAACGCTGCAGTTCATTGTTGAACAGCTCCAGCTCCCGGGAATATTTGACCACCTGCTGATGGTTCAGGGCCAGCCTGCGGCCGAGAATAATAATGAGCGAGAGAATGAACACTACCAGCGCCCATTTCCAGTAGAACAGATCATAATTGCCTTGGCGGATATAATACCATACCAGCTCGGCTACTCCAGTAAAGGCTGCAGTTCCGAAGCCGATGGCAAAAATGATCGCATCCTTATTTCTCTTCAAAGAATAGATAATGACACAGGCAATGAGGAGAATGAATTGAAGGATCATTAGAAATCCGATGATAGTGACTGATATAAAATAGTACAGTTCAACAAAACGGTTATCCGACAGTCCATTGATCACTAGACAAACGATGCAGAATAAAGAATATGCTGTCTGGAATTTGCGGAACTTACGGATGATGCCAAACCTTCCGCCGCCGAATATTTTCTCAAACAGATAGGTCAGCGCAGGCAGAAGCGACAGTAACGCCAAATCCAGAAAGACTATGCTCACCGGACCTAAATAACTGTAAAAGGTATAAATAAACGGGGAATACGTGATCGACAGCACTCCGGTGGAGGCAATGACGATAGATAAAGAGGCCGCTATCGAAAAGTAATCCTTGTTGAGATAAAACGCGCACACAAACAGGACTATCGCCACAAACAAAAAGGCACCGCCCAGAATAACGTCTATAAGCCCGTTTTTGATATAGTCCTTAATCAGAACTCCGTGTTCCCCAATGATCACTTGATCCTTGATCCCGATTCGATCCTTAAGCGTTTCAGTCCATATGTACAGATTCTTCCCGTTGTCCCCACTGCTCAGGGGCACGAGCAGTGAATAATTATCCTTAATATAACTGCGGTCAGCTTCAAAGATGAGGCGATCCTCCACGTACACTTTAACATGCAGTGCATATAACGTATCGATATAGACTGAGGGTGAGACATATTTGAATTCCGGAAGCGCAATTCGTGTCCATATAGAAGAGATACCGTCTGGAAGCTCCGTTGTTTTCCCGCTGGACCCGGCGCTCAGCCACCCTTCTTTATCCGAAACAGGAACCAAATAACCTTTGTCCCCAGCCTTGTTGCCCCATTTGATTTGCCAATTTGTGATTTCTTTAGAAGCATAATGACTTTCCGCTGATACCGTGAGCGAACCGCAGATCATAAAAAGCAAAAAAAATGCTGCTATTATATGTAAACTTTTGACGATCAAGCGCATGTAAGCACCTCAGAAGAAAGTTTCAGAAACAAAGTGTTCTGTATTGGTATTATTTCGCGCTGGCCGTTGCCTATCCCTTCATAAAAACGAAATTTACCAAAAAAATTCTAAATTCTTCCGGCTGATGGCAATTTAACAATCACTTCGGTACCTTCATCTTTTGTACTGTGAAATTGAATGGACCCGTCCATCGCTTCTATAATACGGAAGGTAACCATGAGCCCGAGCCCTGTTCCCTTGGTTTTGTTCGAATAGTACGGCTCTCCCAGCCGGGCAAGTTCGCTAACCCTCATGCCTTCCCCGTTATCCTGCACACTGATAATAATATGCTGACCTGATTTCCAGGCGGTTACTTGAATCAACCCATCCTCCTGAAGCGATTCAATGCTGTTCTTGATTAAATTGATAAAAGCCTGTTTAAACTTGGAGGCACTGCCCTTCACTTGAAGATCGCTTTGCAGGCGGAGCTCTATCTCACCACCCTGCAGATTGGCAAGTGGCATCAAAATGCCGGACACATGCTTCAGTTCCTCCGAGACCTCAAATACATCCACCGTTTCCTGCCCCGGTTTGGCGAAGGTCAGAAAATCCGTGATAATCAAGGAAGCCCGGTCCAGCTCCTCCATGGCCATTTCCAGGTACTCCTTTTCCTTCTTGCCGGAGCGTTCACCCAGAATCTGCAGAAACCCCCGGGTTACCTGCAGCGGATTACGAACCTCATGGGCAACCGAAGCAGCGAGCTCACTGATGATCTCCATCTTCTCCGAACGCTGCAGGTCGTTGTTGAATTTCTCCAGATCCCGGGAATATTCCACGGTCTGTTCATAATTCCGGGCCAGCCTTCTCCCGAGGATAATGATCAGAGAAAGGAGGAACCCAACCACTCCCCATTTCCACCAATACAAGTGGTATCTATGTGTGGATGAAAAGTACAGGATCAGCTCACTAAGCGAAGGAACCGCGAAAATAACAAAGCCTATCGTGAAGATAAGAGCTTCCCGGTTGCCTCTAAGAGCATGAATAACCGCAAGGACCAGCAAGTAAAAGAATTGCAGGATCATCATGATGCCGACCACTTGAACACTCATCAGTCTATACAGGTGGTCCAAGCGGTAGGAAAGTAATGTATTCAGCAGCAGAAAACCGAGACAGAATCCCGAATAAACCAGTTGGAAATTACGAAACCGGACCAGCCACAGGCTTTTTCCACGTCCGAATATCCGTTCAAAATACAATGTAAATGCCGGCAGCAGTGTGAGTAAAGCCAGATCAAAACAAACCTCAATCCATTGGTCATGGCCGTGCAAGACGAGCTGCAAAAAAGGTGAGTAGGTGATCAGCAGCATACCGAAGGAAGCAATAACAAGCACAAGCCATAAGCCGCCCGAGAAAAATTCCAGCCTGAAAAACAGCAGGCACATCAACAGCGCAACAGCCATAAATATTAGGGCCGCACCGATGACAAGATCGATCAGATCCTGTTTAACATAATGGGCAAGGAGCTTGTCATAATTCCCTACCCTGATGCCGCCTTCTATACCGAAACCTTTGCTGCCGCCGCTGCTCCACAAATAAAGCTGGCCGCTTTTATCTTCTGCTGACAAAGGAATCAGCACTTTGCTGCCATTATAATTGACCATATCTGCCGAATCGTAAATAAGAACGTTATTCTTGTAAGCTTTAAGCGTATTTCCATACACTTTATCTATAAGCAATGCCGAATTTGCCGCTGTCGGAGGTAAAGTGAAGCGTATCCAGGCTCCTGTCATCCCTTCATTGGTGAGCGGCCTGGATGAACTTGCTGTCTGCTTTATCCAATCCTCATCAGGTGCAGACGCAGCCTCTTCAACATCCTGTATATTTGAACTTCCCCACTTCAGCTCCCATTCCGGCAAGGCAACGCCTGACCGCTCGTCCCACTCCATGACGATACCGATAGGCACTATAGCGATCAAAAGCAGCAGCATGAATATCGCAACTACTCTCTTTGATGATGGCAACTTCATCTTGGCTCCTCAATAAATCATTAGTGGTATTTATATAGTTCATATGATTCTTATTTTCGACAACCTTCGCACTATACCTGCCTAATCTTGCAAAAAACCTCGAAATAAGTAGTTTACCCTTGGTTACACGGTTAAATGGCGCCTGGATTGAATATATTAAGATCAGGCTGAGAATCTCCTCTATACCCGTTCTGATTTCTAATGGACAGGCTGCGCCGGGGTGTACAGATTCGGCGCCGGATAAACGGGTAAAGAACTATTATAGAAGTCGAGGAGGATAGGCTATGGACAAGAAGGAAGACATCACTGCAGACCAACCCTCTGACGAGGAGGGGCTGGTAACCGAGCGGGATATCGATGAACAGTTCGGCCTGTTTCAGGAAGGGTCATTTCCCGGCGCCCTGCCGGACGACGACCAGCAAGCAGCAATTGACCATGCTGTTCCTAAAAAGGGACAGACTTAAGCAAAGGAGTTGAACGGCTATGGGTAATGAATTTAATAAAACTGAAGCCGATTTTGCATATGAGCGTTATACAAAGATGGGAGAAATCTCCCCGGAGCAGGATATTCCGCTGGAAGAACTACGGCCGCTCGGTACGATTACTGAACAGAGCACAAGCGGCAGCGGCACGGATCAGGAAGATAGACGGCCGCTCGAATCTGCATTTACCAGCCATGAACCTGTCGGTGCCGCTCCCATTGATTTCGATGGCGTAGTGGATGACGGTGCCGATCCGGCGCTCGTAGAAGACCACATTCTGGCTGCTGACATTGGCCTCAGTGCACCTGAACCTGCTCTTCGTCCGCGGGCTGAACGACACGGAGAGATAGCCGCTTCACCGGGAAGCCGGCGGGATGAGCTGCTTGAATCCGATGCCGTCTTCGCCGCCGGAGCTGCAGGACTGACGGGCAGCGTCATTGATTATGCCGGTGACGACGAAATCCTGGACGATGAGGAAGAGGATCAGCCACTGGAGGATATTCCCGACGCCGACGAGCTTCAGCCCGGAACCGCTGTGGACCCTGCCTCACCTCCCCTGGATGTAATGCCCGGGACCGATGTCCTAAACGGATCAAACGGAGAAGAAGAATAATGTAGGACTGACGCCAAGCGCCGCCGGAACTTGTTCCGGCGGCGCTTTTTCCATTAAAAATGGACCAAGCCGACAGCTTATCCTAATCCGCACCTCACTGCAGCGTAATCCGGCTGCTATTTCGGCATCGCTGCCGGTTCTCCAGAATGACGGGCTGCGATGACTTTCGCCTCCAGCTTACGGGTCTTCACCAGCACCGCCGCTACCAGCAGCATCACACCGTTGATGACAAACACCCAGCGGATGGGAATGAACGCGCCAAGCAAGCCGCCGATAATCGGACCGGCCATCGTTGCCAGCTGCGAAGCCGCCTGATTCAGTCCGAATGCCCGCCCGCGGAATCCCGGTTCAATGGTCTGGACTATCATTGCGTTAACCGAAGGAAGCACTCCGGCATAGAACAGCCCATAGGCAAAACGCAGTACCGCAAACTCTACATAACCTGAGACAAAATACTGAAGGATGTTCCCAATTCCCCCGCCGATCAGGCCAATAAACAGGACAAGTCCGAAGCCTTTGCGGCTGCCTATTCTCCCCCATTGCGGTGCCATAATCACAGTAGCGATCCCTACGGCGGAGAATACAATTCCCGAGCTTAGTGTAGCGGTGCTTTTGGAAATGCCCATATCAAGCAAATAAATCGGCAGCAGCGGTTCAAGGATCATTACCGAAAAAGTACTGATGCCGGCCAGCGACAACAGGGTAATAAAGGCGCGGTTGTTTCTCGCCTCCCGGATGTCATCCCTGACCCGTGATCTGGGTGCAGAGCGGTCGTAGTTCTCCTCTTTGGCGAAGAAAGTAGCGATTAGGGCCGAGACCAGAACGATCGCCGCCGAGAACAAAAAGGCGCTGCGGTTGCTGGTATAATAACTCACCACGCCGCCAATGAGCGGTCCGATGATGCTGCCGGTAGCTCCCGCAGTCGACATGATGCTCAGCGCATAACCGGTCTTATCCTCGGGCGTATTGGTGGCCACCATGGCGATGGCTGCCGGAACAAAGCCCGCCAGCAGCCCCTGAAAAATCCGTACAATCAGAAATACATATGGGTCATGGACGAAGAAATTAATTAAGTATAAGGCCGCCAGACTGAAGCCCGAGCGGATCAGCATCGGTTTGCGGCCATATTTATCAGCCAGTGAACCCCAGTAAGGTGAAATCAGCGCACTGGCCAGGAAGGTGATGCCGAAGCTGACCCCCGACCAAATCTCCAAATGACTCGTGACCCCTAATTGGTCACTCAAAAAAATTGAAAGGAACGGAATCGAGATCGAATAGGCCGTACTGCAAAAGAAAACACCCACCCAAAGCACGATCAGGTTCCGCTTCCACGAAAACTGCATGAAGCACACATCCCTTCTGTTATACCTTGGAAGCATCTACCTATTCTACCCCTCTTTTAAACTTGTGCCAATCCCGGCCCTCGCACCTCACTTTGCAAGAAGTGGGACAAAGAAGGTATGATAATGAAGAAGAACATGAGATGAACAAGGAAAAAGGAGAGATTACGAACGTGAAGCTAACAAGAAAAAAAACCGTCATCCTTCTGATGATGATGACACTGCTGCTGATCATTGTAGCCGGATGCGGCAACAAAAATGCGGCAGGCAATACTACAAACAGTGAAGCCAGCCCCGCTCCGCAAAAAGAAGCCGCTGCTGCGGCTACCGAAGGTGTCCCTTCTGCAACAGCCAGCCACCCGGTCGTAACCATAGAGATGGATAACGGCGGCGTTATCAAAGCAGAGCTCTATCCGGAAGTCGCTCCAAATACCGTCAATAACTTCATCTCCCTCATTAAAAAGGGGTTTTATGACGGAACCATATTCCATCGCGTGATTCCCGACTTCATGATTCAGGGCGGCGATCCTGACGGTACAGGCATGGGCGGACCGGATTACAGCATTTCCGGCGAATTCTCCGGCAACGGGTTCACCAACAATCTGCTGCATACAGAGGGTGTTCTTTCGATGGCCAGAAGCCAGGATGTCAACTCTGCCGGATCGCAATTTTTCATTATGGCAGCCGCTTATCCGAGCCTGGACGGAAGCTATGCAGCTTTCGGCAAAGTTACAGAGGGTCTTGAGGTAGTGGAATCCATCGTCAACCTGCCGCGTGACGATTCGGACCGCCCGGAAGCGCCTCCGGTGATGAAGAAGGTTACCGTAGATACGCTCGGCGTCACTTATCCGGAACCGCAGAAGGTACAGTAGCCTTTGATGGTTCATCTGCTCTACAAGCAAAAGCCCATCTCCGCTTAACCGGAAATGGGCTTTTGCTTATTTATTTAGAACAACCTCTATCTTCTGCTGATGGCGTGATGCTCATTCCGCAGGAAAGTGCTGCGGCTTGTGCGAAGCAGAGCAATCCGCTCTTCTGCCAACCGGTCTGCTGCGGCATAAGCCGGTATTCCATTGGCCTGTGAAATCTCCAGCACACGGGTAATGCTGCCATAGATCTTGGCAATTTTCTTATAGGCGCGTTCCTTATTATAGCCGTTCAATTCGTCAGCAACGTTGATTACGCCACCGGCGTTAATGACATAGTCCGGCGCGTAAACAATGCCCTTAGCGTGTAAGGCATCACCATGACGCGGCTCCTTCAGCTGATTGTTGGCCGCACCTGCGACAACCTTCGCCTTAAGCAGCGGCAGCGACTCATCATTTATGGTTGCACCGAGTGCGCAAGGGGCATAAATATCGCACGCTACCGAGAGGATGTCCGCAGGATCAACCGCTTTGGCCCCATAGGCCTCTACTGCCCGGGCCACAGCTTCCTTGTTAATATCCGTTACAATAAGCTGTGCTCCCTCTTCGTGAAGATATTTGCACAGTGTAAAGGACACGTTGCCTACACCTTGTACTGCCACCGTCTTGCCAGCCAGCGAATCACTGCCAAAAGCCGCCTTGGCTGCGGCCTTCATCCCTTGATACACCCCGAAGGCTGTAGCTGGTGAAGGATTGCCGGAGGAACCGTAAGTGGCCGAAATCCCGGTAACATAATCCGTCTCCTGATGAATGATATCCATATCCTCTTCCGTGGTGCCTACATCCTCCGCTGTGATATAACGGCCGTTCAAACCTTGTATGTATCTGCCGAAGGCCCGGAACATCGCCTCGTTTTTGTCTTTTTTGGGGTCGCCGATAATCACCGTCTTCCCGCCGCCGAGATTTAGCCCCGCCACAGCATTCTTGTACGTCATACCTTTGGCCAGCCGCAGCGCATCGACAATCGCCGCTTCCTCGGAAGCATAAGTCCACATTCTTGTTCCGCCCAGTGCGGGCCCCAGTGTTGTGTCATGAATCGCAATGATCGCCTTTAACCCTGATGCCTGATCCTGACAAAACAACAGCTCTTCGTAATCGTCCCGCTGCATTGCTGCAAACAATTCCATTTTGTTCATTTCTCCTATCTCATCTCTTTGGTCGTGTTACGTTTCATAACAAAGCTAGTACACCAGGAGCGGATTGTCAATATCATTTGTCCTCTCTCCGTGGATTTTTTGAAAAAAACGACTTTATCAGACACTAACTTCACCTGCGATGTGATATTAGTAAAAGAAATAGCAGAATTGACACTGCTATTCCCAATATTGGTCGGGCCGGTACTCAATCTCGGACTGGACCGCTATCGTTAGACATCCTGAAAAGGCGTCGTAATCTACAGCGTTGTCGCCTACATAATACCAATGCTTGATAACCGGCCCCTCCGCAGGCTCCTCGAAGCGGAACACATTGAGCTCGGACTTCAGCTCCACCACAGCCGCCCCTTTATCGGAAGCTACCCCGCAGATCGTAATTACCGTCAATTCGCCTTGCGGATCAAACGTATAGGTCGGGCCGTCCGTGCTGCTGACCAGCAAACGTCCTGTTACCGAATGCTTAACCAGTACTCTCTCCTGCTGTGCCATTATATGTCCCTCCTTGTAACTGTACTTCGCAAGCGGCTACGGTAGATCAATCACCATAACCAGGATATTCTCTTCAGCGGCAAGACTTAATGCACTGACCTCTTCAATCCGCGCCGAATCCTCTGGCTGCAGCTCGACATCCCCCTGCAGCTTCAGCCGTCCTTCAATTAGATATATAAAAATGCGCCGTCCCGGCTCCTGTTGAAAAGATAATACCTGGCCGGCTTCCGCCCGGCCGAGATAAATCGTCATATCCTGGGCAATACCCACGACCTCTTCCGAAGGCTCTGCAGCCACCACAGGCAGCAGTTCCCCTTCAAGCTTCGCCGGATCAAAGCGGCCGGTGCTGTAAGAAGGTGCCGTTCCGCGGGTACTCGGCATAAACCACAGCTGCAGCAGCCGTACCGGCTCGCTGTCCGAAGGATTATGCTCCGTATGAATAGCGCCGGTTCCAGCCGACATGCGCTGAATGCCGCCAAAGGTTGTTTCTGCTACATTACCCAGATTATCCTCATGGCGCAGCCTGCCGGAAAGCACGATGGAGACGATCTCCATGTCGCTGTGCGGATGGGCACCGAAGCCCCTGCCCGGCGCGATGGTATCATCGTTGCAGACGCGCATCGGACCAAACAAGGTATTATCGGGATCATAGAAATCACCGAATGAGAAGCTGTGGCTGCCTTGCAGCCAGCCGTGATCGAAACGGTGGGCGGATTGTACCGGATAGACTTGAATCATGTGATCCCCTCCTGAAAGTTTTGTGAGCATTCCTTCATAGATCTGCTTCGAACAAAACTGGCCTCGAAAGCATCTGCTAACAATATTTTAGCAGAAAGCACCGCAAAACAAAAAAACCGGCCAGCTTCCGCTGACCAGCCCCTGCTTCCCTTGACAGGTGAAGCTATTTAACCCTGAAATCCGTTCCAATGGGTAACCTGCTCCAGCGGCAATCTGACGGTTGGCCGTCCTTCCACCGCTGCCTTGCCCAGAGCAATCAGCATCACTGTTGTATAACGCTCAGGGATCTGGAAAAGCGCTCTGAAGCCATCGGGGTTGAAGCCGCCCATAGGCACAGTGTCATAGCCTTTCGCTTTGGCTGCAAGCATAAGCTGCATGGATACCAGGCCGCCGTCAACACGCGCGATGTTGTTCAGCACCTCAACCGGCATGCTGGAATATCCATCCCGGCTTCTCTTCGCCATGGCAGCTCCCACCTCCGGAGTCACATATCCGGCAGCCTCCGCGTATTCGTAAATAGCCTCTGCATTGCGGTATGCCTCGGAATCGCCAAGCACGGCGATAACGGCAGAAGCTTCTACCGTCTGCTGCTGGTTGTTGGCGATAGGGAGCAGCTGTGCCTTCAGCTCCTGATCCGTAATGACGATGAACCGCCATGGCTGCAGATTGGAGGAGGATGGCGCAAGAACCGCCTCTCCAAGAATCTCCTTGATCTCCTCCTCGGAAATCTTCCAGGATGGATCATATTTACGCACCGAATGCCGTTCGCGGATCACCTTGTTAAATTCCACTTCCGTTTTCAATTCCGTTGACATCACACTACTCCTCCTCTTCCTAATCCGGTTTATATTCTGTGTTTATTAACACACAGTTAAAAGCAAAAAAAAATACTCTCCCTGCGGCAACTCATCATGATGCGTTTAACTGTATTTTAATATGCACAGTATAATTCAAATAAATGAATCCTGTCAATAACCTGCTTTGCGCACCATATCGGCAAGCGTATACTGCTCCAGCACGTTAAGCACACTGCGATCCATTTCCTCCAAAACATCTCCGCAGGCCGCCTTCATCTGCTCTCCAAAAGCATTGATGCACATCGTATCTTTTACCGCTTTATTGCGGGATTCCCCCACTTCCAGCGCCAGGTATATTTCCGCAAGCGTCAGCTCCTCCGGGGCACGGTTCAGCAAATATCCGCCATCCCTGCCTTCCCGGGTCACCAGAATATGCTCTCTGGTCAGCTTCGCCATCGTGCGTCTCAACAGCGTTGCCTCCGACGAGAGAAGCTCGGCGATCTCGCAGCTTGAACAGGTGTCGCCTTTTTTCGCCAGGATCACAAGCGCCTGCAATACCAGTCCAAACGATTTATATTGAAGAGCTCCGCTGTTTCGCGTTTTTGTCATTATTCCCGCTCCTTTCGCCACATTCATGTAAGCTTAGTATAGAGCCCATCCCCAATTTTGGCAAAGAGAAAGCCCTGCCGGCATCGCAATACGATCTCGGGAGAGCTTGGCCGTTCGCGGAACCGGAAATTCCTGGATATCCGTACGTTTCGTTTAGATTGTAGAGATTTGGATTTCAGAAACAACCGCCCATTCCTTGGAAGTAGTATCCTTCAAATACACCTGGATCTTATAGTTTCCCTTTGCATTAAAGGTGCTGGAGAATTCAGCGGATTTGAACCAGAAGCTGTCCTTCTTGTCCTTGACCGATGCGGCATCAATATTTTCTGTTTTACCCTCCGGATCGCTGATGATTATTTTCAAATCCGATATATCGGTCTTCAGGCTGTCCACCTGCACCAAGACCGAAAATTTGTTGCTGACACCACTTCTGACCTTTCCAAAGATCTTCCCCTGATCATCAAGCAACGCTATGTTAACATTCGGCTTATAGACACGGACAGCCTTGGCGGATTCGTCCCAGAACATAAGCGCCTGCAGCCCCCCAACCAGCTGCTGGGCCGGCAGATAGGTCTCTCCTTCAACTGATAATCCAGCTTGTTTTTGCAGCACATTGTTCAAATAGACCGCTATATCCGGTTTGCCGGGCGCGGCATAAAGCATGGTTCCGCCTGAAATCATCGTTACACAAAGTGCTGCCAAAACCCTCTTTTTCATCTTCCCCATTCTTGCTCCCCCTCTCTATGACTATGCTGTTTATACCCTTCAGAGGGCAATTAGTTGCATAATATTAGAAAACAGTATAGCCGAACATTTGGTAGATCCAAACGGCGGCAGATGTGCATTGCTAAAAAAACCGGCTGCACCCGTCCTGTTAAGGATGGCACAGCCGGTTTCTCTGAAATCATATGATTAGGAACAGGACAACGTCCAGTCTTCCATGCAATTGTTGTTACAGCTTGGCAATCGTTTCAGTAAGCACTGGCACGATTTGCGATTTGCGGGAAACTACACCCTTCAGAATGGCTTTGTTATCTTCCAGCTTTACATTATAAGCCTGCTCTACAGCACCTGCAACGCGGCCCAGAGCCAAACCTACGGAATCGTTGTTCAGGATATCTGTAACAACGAACAGGAACAGATCAAGTCCTTTGTCAGCAATGATCGTATTCAGCGCGGCTTCCAGCTCTACCTGCTTGGAGAGCACATCGTTCACGTCCACCGCATTTACCTGGGCAATTTCCACTTTGTATTCACCCATTTTGAATTCCTTGGCATCCAGGGAAATCAGTTGTGCAATGCTCTTGTCGCTGAGGTCTGCTCCAGCTTTAAGCATGGAAAGTCCATAGCTGTCTGCATCCACACCGGCAATTTCAGCCAGCTCACGCGCAGCTGCCACATCTTCTCCGGTGCAGGTTGGCGATTTGAACAGCAAAGAATCGGAAATAATGGCGGACAACATCAGACCGGCGATTTCCTTCGGAATCGCTACTCCGTTTTCTTTGTACAGCTTGTTCAGGATTGTTGCTGTGCAGCCAACCGGCTCGGCACGGTAGTACAGCGGATGAGCCGTTTCAAAGTTGGCGATCCGGTGATGGTCGATAACCTCAACAACCCGCACCTGATCAATATCATTTGCGCTTTGCTGCCGTTCATTATGGTCAACCAGAATGACCTGTTTAGCTTCGCCTGCCACATTCTCTACCAGACGCGGAGCTGCCACTCCAAATTGATCGAGCGCAAATTGCGTCTCGCCGCTTACTTCTCCCAGACGAACCGGCTCGGCATCCCAGCCCAGTTCTTTTTTCAGTGCCGCATAAGCAATTGCTGAACAAATCGTATCCGTATCCGGATTTTTGTGTCCAAAGATCAATGTTTTTTCCATTTCCAATCTCCTTACTTTGTTTTTTGTGAGAATAATATACCATACATTGATAGGGACTAGCCAGATTGTGCAGCAGAACTTAAATTTGAGGCCACCATTTATGCTTATAAATTATATGCTTATACAAGAATAACCCGCCTACGAAAAAAGTCCGCTGGCAGGTTATCCGGCAGTCAGGGAAATGAAAATGCAGAATAAAAACGCCGTACTACTGCTTCCCGTCACCGTCATGGATCAGCAGCTGGCCGAGCCTTTCCGCCAGCGTACCTCCGCCGACCAAAGAGACATTGCCGATCCGCTCACTGATTTTCTCCAGAAACTCAAGCTCCTTCAGACGGTATAGCGTTTTGTTCTCGTCCATCAGCTTTGCCGTGTTCAGCAGACTTCGCGTGGAGGCTGTTTCTTCACGCCGGGTGATCAGATTGGCCTGTGCCTTCTTCTCTGCCAGCAGCACGGTATTGAGAATATCCTTGATCTCTCCCGGCAGAATAATATCCTTCACTCCGGCGGAGTGGAACTGTACACCATACCCTTCACTCTGCTCCTGCAGCCGGGAGAGTACAAAAGCCCCCACCTCCTGCTTCATCCGCAGCAAATCATCAAGCTTCAGGCTGCCGACGTATTCACGGAGCACCAGCTGCAGGCTGATATACATTTGTTCCTCCACCGATTTGATCGCCAGCGTCCGCTGCGGATTCACAATCGAATACTGGCAGACAAAATTGAGCCTGAGGCTAACCTTATCCTCTGTCAGCATCTCCTGACCGGTCATATCCATTTGCTGCTGGCGCAGGTCAACGGTTTTTACCGCCACCTTCACCGGACCTCTCCAGAAATCATATTTGCCCGGAGGCAGCTCCCGCTGCAGCATGTTATTGAAATAAAGAATGCCGATTTCATGTGCGGCTACCTCAAAGCTCTGAATCGCATATGGAAAACACGGCAGGATGGAGCGGTCAATCTCCGCCGGAATCTCCGGCTGGCGGCTATCGGCGCGGATGAACCGGTGCGTGCTGAGCTTCGTCCAGAAAGCATGCTGGCCGGGAGGAAGCAAGGTTCGGAATCTTTCGTCCTCATAATGCAGCACATATTCATAATCCGTTACGTTCACAATCTCCAGGTCACGCAGCAGCGCTTCGTCCTGCATGAAAACTTTCAACGCTTTGCCCGGGACGCTGAACGGCTCGCTTAATTTCAACTTTTCGATTTTCTGATCCGTAAAGCCTGTCAACCAGTATGTACCGTGCTCTAAATATTTGTCGTAGCTGCCTTTCTTGAACAATAGTCCGCGTTCATCGGCAGCAATCGTGATTTTATTTAACATTAGTTCCTCCCGAATCCGCCTTGATTCTCTGACTTGAGGCGGTTCCTCTGACCGTCGACCCCGGCAAAGAGATTCTCCCGGTTGCGGCCGCGGAGCCGGTCTTAAGGAGCGGGAGAGGCAAGTTCTCGAAGGAAAGGTTCACGGCATAACATCTTGAGGCCTGCCTGCAGCCTGAAGGTAATGTAGTGTCCTGACCGTCTATCCGTGCCCGTTCCCGGCTCCGGTATCCGCCGGCTGCATAGCAGCGCTTCCGGCGCCTGCCCGAAGGACAGGCCGAGAATCTCCGGCAAAGGTCTACTCATGTGCAATGCTCAAATTTTACCAAAGTCGCTTAAAAGGCGATGGGGATTCGAACCCCGAAGGAGGATAAGTCCCGGATCTGCTCTGCAGTATACCCGGCCATACAATGGCGGGCACTGCGGGATCATCAGAAATCCCCGCTAAGCACGCAGATCGTAAATACCCAAATCTATTATAATTTGTAAGTACCTCATTAATAAAGCTAAATTCCTTTAATCACAGCCATCGGCTTGCACTTCGCGACCACATCGGCTAAATCCGCCCCCGTAATGCTGTCGATGATCTGGTCCACATCCTTATAGGCCTGCGGGCATTCATCCAGAATCGTCTCCAGGGAACGGTGGTTGACGATGATCTCCTCCTCCGTGCCCACCTTCAGCGACTGGCTGAACTCATCAACTGTCACTGCCAGCCGGGTAGCTCTTCTGGAGCGCACTCTTCCCGCGCCGTGGCAAATGGAGTAGAAGTTCTTCAAGCCTTCCTCCCGCCCGAGCATGATGTACGAGGAGGTACTCATGGAGCCGGGAATCAGTGCGGGATGTCCTGTGTCCTTATACACAGGTGTGTTAAGGAAATGGCCCAGCGGCAGCGCACGGGTTGCCCCTTTACGGTGCACCAGCATCGGCTGGCCGCGGTGGAACTCCTTCAGCGCGTAGTTATGCATCAGGTCATACAACACCGGCATTTCAAACTGCGGCCCATACAGTTCCCGGAAAGCTTCCTGCACCCCGAAAGCGATCATATGCCGGTTGGTTACGGCAAAATTCAGCGCAGAGTACATCAGGTTCAGGTAGGCCTGCCCTTCCCGGCTGCTGATCGGCGCGTAATTCAGGTTCGGATCAGGATTACTTACGCCCCACAGATGCATCGCTTCCTTAATGGTTTTCGTATGCTCCCGGCCCACCGTTGCGCCCCAGGCCCGGGAGCCGGAATGAATCATCACGACAACCCCGCCGTCAAACAGCCCCCACTTCGCCGCCAGCTCCTTATGCTCCTCAGCAATCTCCAGATATTGAATCTCACAAAAGTGGTTGCCGCTGCCCAGTGTGCCAAGCTGTCCGTGGGCATTCTTGCGGATTTTGGGCGGCAGCTGCTCCAGCGCCGCATGGTCATAGCGGAAATTACTTTCCTCCACATGCGTGATCCACTGCGGCGAAGGAATATATTTATCGGGCAGGCCATTTAGGCCGTTCCGCACAACCTCCATAATGTCGATGTCGGCATAGTTGCTGTTGACGCGCTCGTTCGTCGGCACATACTTTTCAATCGCTTCAATCAGCTTGCGGCGGACCGCTTTGTCCTGCAAATCCTTCTTGAGCAGCGGTGTGGTGTGTACCCGCATCCCGCAGCCGATATCCACGCCGACAATCGAAGGGGAGACCATACCGTCCTTCATATTCCAGACTGCCGTGGTGCCGATGCAGGTTCCTACGCCCACATGCGCATCGGGGGTGTAACCCATATACTTATTGCGCGGAATCTGCAGGTTGTTATCAGCCATCTCAAAGATTTTGTCTTCAAACGATCCGTAAATTTCCTTGTTGGCGAACACATGCAGCGCTCCGTGCGGAAGCTCCAGCTCATAATGATTGCCGCCATGGGTTTTGCTGTTCCAATTCATTTCATTCTCCTCCTGAACGTAAAGTTTTTTCGACCCCAAAATAAAAAACTGCCGGTTCACGCGGTTCGCCGTCCTCTTCAGGAGCAGCAAAATCCAGCGTAATCCGGCAGCCTCAGCTCTTGTTCCTCATAGCTGCAGCGGCGCAGCCATGCTGCGCTCTGCAATCGGAATCCCCCTTGCCTTACGCCTCGCAGGAGAGATACCGGGAAGATAGATGCCGCCGGACAAGTAAACATAACGCTCATCTCGATGAACAGCATATAGCGGGCAGGCGGGATCCTGCGGCTGCGATAGCTGTAGCGGTTGCTCCTGTTTCTTTTCCTGACTCTGTTTTTTTATAAATTGTTCATGCCAACTCATCTTTGCGTTCATGGTTCTCTCTCCTTTCACGAATGGGTTCAACCGTGCTGGAATGCTTAAATTTAGGGTAAGCTAGCTCATACACAAGTGGAAACGGCTTTGCCTTCCACAAAAGGACGGTATCCGTTTCAGCGAGAAATAGAAGGATAATTTATAGCGTGAAGCATATAAAATTTTATATTTACAAAAAGACTGCGTCCCTCCGCCTCTTCCCCCAGCCGTCAAAAGGCCAGTAGGGTAAGACGAGGGATTACTCCCTCGGACTCCCCGTCAAACCGTGCATGCGGATTTCCCGCACACGGCTTTCCTTCGTCAGTTCCCCATCTTCAGGAGTGAGTTTCCTTCATCCGTCGCCGAATTGCCTATTTCACTCCTGAATTAGGAACGTGTGGTGAGTAAACTTGTTAGAAATACCATCCCCGCCGATTCCAGTACTTTGTTTGGAATCAGCCGGTTTGACACCGTAGATTTCTTTTGGCGCATAAAGGCTCGCACCCTCATTCGCGTCCATTCATCCAGACGTTGAAACTTTTTCTTCACATTCCCTATACCGAAATAATTTCCAAACCCTCGGGTGATTTCGTTTAACTTCTTGAGCATTTCGTTCAGGTTGTTTCCTTGCTGCCTACGGGTTGCGTTTCGGATTTTATCCTTATATTTCTTCACTTTCGCCTCCGGCAAGGTCACATACTCTTTCCGGAAGTCGAATCCCAGAAAACGAAATCCTTCTTCGAAATCCACTACTTTTGTTTTCTCCGGGTGCATCCGCAGTCGCAGGTCTTCTTCCAGTATCTTCTTTGCTGCCAGATACGCCTCTTTTGCCTGCTCCTTCGTCTTGCATAGGATCACTGCATCGTCCGCATATCTGACTACGGCAAATCCCTGCTCCTTCATTCCCCAGTCAAACGTGTTCAGATAGATGTTTGCCAGCAGCGGCGAGATGACCCCGCCCTGTGGAGACCCGATTTCCGTTTCATGGAACTGATCATCTTCCATGACTCCCGCCGTCAGCCATCCGCGAATGAGCGTCAGCACTTTTCCGTCGGTGATTCTCTCTCGTACCTTCTCCATGAGTCCTTCGTGTGGGATTTCATCGAAGAAAGATACAATATCCAGGTCTACTACGTGTTCATATCCGGTACGTTTGGCCCGCTGAATTGTTCGTATGGCTTGATGCGCCGAGTATCCTGCCCGGAAGCCAAAACTATAGTAATAAAAATCCTGTTCAAAGATGGGCTCGATAATTTGACGTACGGCTTGCTGACATACGCGATCTCGGATCGTGGGAATGCCTAGCGGCCTTAACTTCCCATTTTCTTTCTCGATGTAATGCCGTCTCACCGGATCGGGGAAGTAACGCCCTTGCTGCAATAACCTTTGGAGTTCCCTTAGATTCGTGCTCACCTTCTTCTCGTACATCCCGATGCTAACGCCATCGATTCCACCTTTTCCCTGATTCTTCTTCACCGATAGCCAAGCTTCGTACAGATTGTTCATTTGGTACACTTTATCGATTAAGGAATAGTAACGTCTTTTGGGTTTCATTGGTGTTTCACCACCTTTACCGCTACTCACCAAGCTGGTCTTGTTTCCGCTACAGAGGATCGATTCCTTGCTTGTTCCATCCGAGCAACTGCGTGTTAGAAAAAAAAATCAATCGCTCCTGCTGCCTAGAGATGTACTCAGGTCGCCCGTTTGCCTGTATCCCCAAGCGCTCTTTCGCTCTCGGCGGGACGCACCCTCTTGGTCAAACGCTCGTTGGTTTAGGCGCTTACGATCTCCACTCACGAACACTCACAGTCTTTGACGAAGCACGTTCCCTTGGCCTCTGTCTCTCCTCTTTTGAAGTAAGAGCAGGTTATGCGACACCACTTTTTTTTCTGGCGTTTGTCTTCCAGAAAAAAAAAATTCCAGGCGCATACTCATCCGGGTTTTCTCCTCCAGTCTGTTACCAGCTTTCATTGGCCCGGACTTACTCACTACTACGGAACGATCCGCCATCTCGTAGCCCTTCGGCTTGGCTTTCCCTTTCGGTTATACCTCCCCTACCTTGTCCGCGTTTGCGCCAAGGAGACTACGAGACTTCCCTCAGTTATCTGCATCTTCTGTTCCATCCATCCTGACCCTAATCACGTCGATGAGACTTACAGGTCATATCCCTTTGTTTGTTTTCCTGTAAGCTATACGATTCCGTATAGGTTTCCCCGTTTTCTTGGCGGGTCACCCAGCATCGCCGCCACCTCTGGTTCACTGCATTCCGGGCTGGACTTTGCCTGCAGGCCCTTCGGATTCCCCCTCGCGAGAGACACCCTGCCCATCCAACAACTCAGGTTGCCGGACGTCTACTTCGGCTACGGCACTTTAAAGGGTAAAGTTACCGGGTGGATTTGAACCACCTAGATGGTGCGACTGTGAGGCGCACAAGAAAAAGGCTGCGAGATACGCAGCCTGGGTTCCCAAAAACTCTGTGCACAGTTGCAGGTTATGCCTGCATACTGCCGAGCAAGGGGGAGCTGCGCAATACAATCGTATCGTCACTATAGGAGACAAATGATGGCTCATCACCGGATAGAATTCTCTCGCTGAAGCCTGTTTGATCATTCTGTTCAAAGCGATTGAGTATCATCATTGTTCCTGCACCCCCCTGGCCCATTCCGACCCGTAAATTTGTTGCCAGCTTACCATGTTATTCCAGATGATGTCAACTGCTATATAGTTTGAACTTAAGATCGCGGTTGAAATCCACAGACAAAGGTTTTTCAGCCACTATGCAGTCATCAAGGGATCTGACGCTTGGTCTTCGGCAGCGCCTCTGGCACTGCTTCGCCGTTCAGCGGTTCGTTATCCGAGAAGAGATCGGGATTCACAGCCAGCATCCGGCTTAGGATTTCAGTTGTTTCTACTGTGCCGCAGATCATTGCCACGGCATCCCCAAAGCTGCCCTTGCGTAAAGCACCGCCCGCTTGAAGCACCTGCTCCACCTTCCAAAAATGCTGCGACCAGGACAGTCCGCAATGTCTGCGGGAAGGAACGGCGATTTCTTCGCCTTCGGGCGTAACCGTGTAGAGCAGCTCATGGTCATCGGTCATTCTGCCGGGAATATCCACCCATTCCTCGATGCCATGGATGAACGTATTCCGCCGTAAATCGACGCCAAGCAGCATAATGTCGGCTTTGCGGTCGAGCAGCTTACCATAGACTGAATCCCGTGAGCAAGGCGTATCCCGGCTTTCCTCTCCGGCAATGAACGCCTGCGCATCCTTGCCCAGGGCGGCCACGGAATGGGTCGGATGCCAGGAACGGATCACTCCCGGACGGCGGCGGAACAATTCCGGCAAAATCCCGACGCAGACAGGGGAGTTTAATACATCAAATCGCGGATTAGTGGCATTAATATACGACCAGGTGTGTGTCGGCAGCACAAGCAGCCCGTCCTTCATATACTCACTGAGCACATCCAGTACCGTGTCTGCACCTCCCTGCACCTCACCGATGCTTTTTAACGAAGAATGAACGAGCAGTGTCCCCGACGGGTTGATTTCAAGTGCCTTCAACTGTTCAAACAAGCCTGTTTTGGTGTGCATTTTTGCTTCTCTCCTTCACGAAATTGTACAGATCATAAATCCTCTATTGCAAATTAGGTTATTAACTGATAAAATTATAGTAACTTAATAATATTCACAAAAGTTCAAATCTGTATACTCGCCGTTGTGTTCTATCCGATTTCCATATGAACCGAACGATTCCAATACATGCTTAGTCAACTAACAGGAGGTAATATACCATGAGTTTAACATTAAAAGGACTTCACCACGTATCCGCGATTACAAAGAAAGCACCGGAAAATTTCAAATTTTATACCGAAGTGCTTGGTCTGCGCCTGATTAAAAAGACCGTAAACCAAGATGACATCTCCGTGTATCATTTGTTCTACGGGGATGAGCTGGGCAATCCGGGGACAGAATTGACTTTCTTCGAGCTTCCGAATGCTGGACGCAACCGTGACGGCAATAACAGCATCTCTGCCCTTTCACTGCGTGTGCCGGATGATAAGGCGCTTGATTATTGGAAACAGCGTTTAACCGAGTTCAGCGTAGAGCATGATGAAATCACTGAGCGGGGCGGCCGCAAGACATTGGCCTTCCGTGATCCTGAGGGACAGCGTTTCAATCTGGTCTCGGACGAGAACAATCAGGGCGTGCCCGGCGGCAAGCCCTGGGACAAGAGTCCTGTTCCGGCAGAGCATGCCATTGTCGGTCTGGGCCCCGCACATTTAACCGTTGAAACAGCGGAACACACTGCCTTGGTGCTGGAAGATCTGCTTGGCTTCCGCCGCAAAGGCAGCTATCCTTCGCCCGCAGCCGGGCAGCCGGACATCATTGTATATGAAACCGGAGAAGGCGGTTCCGGCACAGAGGTGCATTTGGAGGAACGCAATGACCTTCCCCAGGAACATCTCGGACGGGGCGGTGTACACCATGTGGCCTTCCGCGTGGACAACGAAGAGGAATTAAAGCAATGGATCGAGCGCATCCGCACAGTACAGCTGCCCAATTCCGGGTTCGTTGACCGCTTCTACTTCCGCTCCCTCTACTTCCGCGAGCCTAATGGCATATTGTTCGAGCTGGCTACGGACGGTCCGGGCTTTGCCACGGACGAACCGCTTGAGCATCTGGGTGAATCGCTTGCCCTGCCGCCGTTTTTGGAATCGAAGCGCGCACAGATTGAAGCTCATCTGAAGCCGCTTGATACCCGCCAGCAATCTTAAGCCGGCTGTCTGTTAGTTTTTAAATACTGAGGCACGCCTCTTATATAACAAAGCCGCATTCTCTGTGAATGCGGCTTTGTTCATACTGCTGAATTCTACAGCTGGATATTTAGATTTCCGACCAGGTAACGGTGAAAACGTTATAGCCGGGCTGTGCTGTAGAAGGTCGGCCTGAGATGGAGACCGGGCTGATTCCGCCCAGTTTGCCGGTAATCTTCACAGTTGTTGCAGTTACCGTCTCTGATGCATTTTCCGACCGTTTAATCCGGGCATATTCACTATACACGAACCCCATCGTAGCCAATGTCTCCTGGGTCATATAAGTAAAGGAGGCCTTCATGACTCCGCCCGAATCCGTATCCAAAGTTGTTGTAACCACGGCATCTGCCGGAATCGGAAAATCCTTCGGCAGATTAGCAGGCCGCTTCACACCCGCCGCCGGAGTACTTGTGCCGCTGCCGGAGTTCCCGGAACCCGCAGTACCTCCGGTGCTTCCAGAGCTGCCAGTGCTTCCTGACGCTGCTCCAGTTTCGGCCCCGCTGCCGATTCTCACTTTGGAATTAACCGCATCATAGGCAACAGGCACGTCCAGGGCATCTGCGATGGAGCGGATCGGCAAATACGTCGTCCCCTCATAGGTGATTGGAGCCAAGGTTTTGCCGTTGGCATCCTTCAGCCAGTAGGGAGTTCCGTCCACAACAATACCGAGTCCATGATTCAAGTAAGCCTTGATCTGCTGCAATTTACTTCCTGCGTATACGCCAGCAGAACCGGTTACGGCCATGCCGGCTACAATTGTGGCAATCAGCCATTTTTTATTCATAGCAATCCTCTCCCGTATATTAGAATGATGTGAAATTGAATTTTGCGTCTTAATACTATTTAACACCGGGAGAGCTTTTCAACCTGCTAAGTCTCCAACTTCAGGCGATAATTCCAAGAAGCTCGGACAGATCCCGGATTTCATATGTAGGCTTAATCCCCGCTTCATTGGCTTTCTCCAACGGATTGAACCAGCAGGTGTCGATCCCGTAATTCATTCCGCCCTGGATATCCGATGTCAAAGAATCGCCCACAATCAATACTTTTCCCTTATCCGTAATCCCAAGTTTGGCAAAAGCATAATCGAAAATCCCGGGCTCCGGCTTCTGCGAGCCTGCCTCCTCGGAAATAATAATCTGCTCAAACGTATTGCAGAGTGGCGAACCTTGAATTCTGGACAACTGCACATCTTTGATTCCATTCGTGATAATCGCAAGTCTGCAGCCGGTGAGCTCGCCGCACAGTTCCACCGCCCCCTGAATCAAATAGGTCCCCTCACCCAAAAAACGCAAGTAGACTTCGCTGAAGGCCTCCGGACTGTATTCGAGCTTGTGGCGCGCAAACAACCGGTTGAACCGTTCCACCCTGAGCGCTGCCGAGGTAATCAGCCCCTGCTCCAGATCCTTCCACAGCGCCTGATTGATCTCGCGGTAGCTGGCCGCATATTCCTCCGCCCCCGCCGGCAGCCCGAAATGGGCAAACACATTTAGAAAAGCCTGTCCTTCCGCCATTCCATAGTCAAACAGCGTATCATCGGCATCAAATAAAATAACCTCGTATTTCATAATTCCCCTCCAGTTTTATGTTTCGTCGACAAACGATCTGCTTCTGCGATATAATTTAGACAGACCTGCTTAAAAAAATCAACGGTGGTGATTGTCATTTTATACGTTTTATCGTTTCTGGTGTCATTTTTCATCGTCTATTGGCTGATTCCTCCGCTTAGCAAACTGGCTTTCCGGCTTGATTTTGTGGACAAGCCCCGTCAGGATGTCGAACGCAAAATACATAGGGAGCCCATCCCTCTGACAGCCAGCTATGCCATATTTATCGGATTTTTCATTACATATCTGCTGTTTGCCCGTGACTTCTCACTGGAGACACTAGCCCTGTTCATCGGCGGTGTGCTGCTGCTGACTATAGGCACCATTGATGACTGGTACAAAACCAAGGGCAAGGATTTCCCGGCACTGCCCAAGTTTATCGTACAGATTGCAGCGGCGATCCTTGTTTTTCTCTCCGGTAATGCCTTTACCGGGTTCATTAATCCGTTCTCCGGGGATTACATCTCCCTGCCGGTTATTCTGCAGTTCGTGCTGACGATTATCTGGATCTTCGGCGTAACTACTGTCATTAACTTCTCTGACGGCATGGATGGATTAGCCGGGGGACTCACGGCCATTTCGGCAGTCACTCTGTTTATTGTCGCTGTGACCAAAGGGCAATCTACTTCCGCAATCATGGCCATTGCTCTCGTCGGAGTTACACTTGCCTATCTGCGCTACAACAAGGCACCAGCCAAAATCTTCATGGGCGACGCAGGCGCCACCTTCCTCGGCTTCATTCTGGCCGTGATTGCGCTGGACGGCGCGTTCAAGCAGGCAACGGTGCTGTCGTTGTTCATCCCGATTTTAGCGCTTGGCGTGCCGATTTTTGATAATATCTTTGTCGTCGTCAAACGCTTCATTCAAGGCAAATCGATCTATCAGGCCGACGCCACCCAGGTGCATTACCGCCTGCTCAAGGCCGGTCTTAACCAGAAGCAGGTTGTTGCCGTGCTTTATCTGGTCAGCGTGTGCCTGTCGCTGTCCTCGATCATCCTGTTGCTGATCGAGACTTAACAGACGGCTTATACTCAAACCGCCGGGTTTGCCTGAGCACGAAAATAAGAAAAACACCCTTAAACATGCAGGGTGTTTCAGACTGTAGACCAATAGGGTTTCAGAACTTGTCCCTGAGTTCTGAAACCCTATTATTTTATGTTTTTTACATATTCACCTGCGTTCTCTTATATAAAACTGGTATTGCCGCTGCTATAAGGATCATACCCATAAAAGCGGGTGCGGCAGACCCAAGTGATACATAGATTTGACCTCCAATGACAGGCCCAATCATTCTTGCTAAAGCCTGAATAGATTGGCTCCCCCCTTGAATCCTTCCTTGTTCACTAGAATCGGCAGACTTGGAGAGCATCCCATTAAATGAAGGCCCAAAGATCGAATCACCAAAACCAAATATAAACATGCCAGCGATAAAAAGAGGATAGAGTGAGAACAAAGCAGATAGCGCAATAAGACTGTAGCCTACAATCTCTGAAATCATTCCAAGAACTGCTATCTGTTTATCACTAAGTTTTGTCAAAAGCTTTGGCATTATGAAACCTTGTGAAACGATGTCTTGGGCGCCCATAATTGAAAACACAAGACCGATTAGTGCAGGCTTCCAACTGAAAGTATCCATTGTAAATTGGGATAAAACCGCCTGTAAAGATCCGTTGGGTATCCAAAGTAAAAACGCCGAGACAAGTAGCCTTTTTAAGTTTTTCGTGGAAAGCAGGTTAGCAAGCTGTGTAAATGGATTCAGTCTAACAAAGGTAATCTCTTTCAGTCTATTATTCTTGCCAAGGCTCTCAGGCATAAAAAAGAATCCATAAACAACATTCAATAAAGTTATTATTGCTCCAAAATACATGGGTACAGCATAACCAAACTTGGCAAGTAATCCGCCTAGAGTTGGGCCAATTACGGTGCCTACACCTACAACCGCACTCACCCATCCAAAGTATTTGGTTCTCTGCTCTGGAGGAATGATGTCTGCAAAATATGCGAAAATCGTGCTTATGCTCCCGCCTGTTATACCTTCTATTATGCGCCCGGCAAATAGTACCCATAGAGCTCCGCCTATGCCAAAAATGAAGTACCCGATTGCGGAACCCAAAAGGCATACTAAGAGCAAGGGACGACGGCCATATTTGTCGCTCAAAGCCCCAAGTACGGGGGCCGCAAAAAACACGCAGAGGGCATAAACAGAGGTCAGCAGCGTAACAACTATAGCTTGTTCTCCCGGATTGCTTGTATAAGTCTGCACTAAGAATGGGACGACAGGCATTATGATGCTGAAGCCTATTCCGCAAAGAAACACAGAGATAAGACCGAATATTAAAGCGTGTTTATCTACGGTTTGTTCTGTGTTCTGTTCATTGTGTGATCTAAATATGGACATTAAATCCTCTCCTCAAAAGCCGTTATTTCGTTTCCTTGTCAACAAAATAATATCTCCGTTTTGTTTCCTTGTCAACAAATTAAACAGCAAAAAAAAGGCGGCCCGTTCTCAATAGAGCCCGGCTGCCTGTGGTTTCATTTTCATTATTCCAAGTTATTCCGACTTAAAATCTATACCCAGTTTTTTTATTTCTGCATCTAAATGCCTACTATATTTTTCCACGAAGCTAAGCATACTGTCAAATTGTTCCTCAGTTACCTGCTCAAATATGGCTTTATCCCGCTCTTGAAACTCTTTGTGCAGGTCCTCATGGATTTTATAAATTACCTTCCCTTGCTCAGTAAGCCTAAAATAGATTTCTTTCTTGTTATCCTGCTTCTGGTAGCTTTCGATAAGGCCTTTTTTTATGAGCTTCTTAGTCATTTTACTTATGGCACCGCGAGTCATATAAAAGGACTCCGCAAGTTTTGTTACGTTGGAATCTACATTTTTTTCAATGTATTCGATGCAATGGACTTCAGAAGACTTATAACCCTTAAGACTGTCTTCCATCTTATCCTTATTAAGCCAAACCATCTTGTTATATACGTCCCTGAAGCCCATTATGACCTGTTCTTCTTTGTTCATGGCCTGTCCTCCCACCCGCTCAGTGCATTAACAATATAATATAGTATTTTTTGTTTCTATTTCAACATTGTCAAAATAATTGATTAAATAACCAATACACGAATGGAGGGAATATAGTGTGATTTTAAAACAGATTCACAATGAATTTGACAAAGCAAATAGGGTTTTGAAACAGAAATAATTCGTTTCAAAACCCTATTTGTCTACAGTCTGAAACACCCTTAACCTCCAGGGTGTTTTTTTATTGCGCTGCGTTGCCCCCGCGGTGGCGGGCCAGTTGGCACTGGTTATTGCGGCTGCTTTCCGGGTTGGTGCTGACTGCTGCGACCGGGGTTCAGCTTAGATTCTGGACCCATAATTGTACTTCGTACAACTAAATAGGCAGAAATCACCTCTTGTCACCGTTTAGTTGCACTTCCTGCAATTATAATCGCAAGAAAGGCCGTTACAGACGCATATCCTCATTTATAGCTGTACGGAATACAATTAACGCCTACAGCATGCCAAAACCCTCTTATTTAGTTGTATAGAATACAGTTATCCTAAAACACTTACTTTTGGGATATATCGCCACCTATCATCCTTCCTACCGTCCACCCTCCGATTCCATCCATCCTCACTCCCCGTGTGCTGTCAGACAAACTCTAAGTCAGTCATCCTTATGGGTGAAATCATACAACCTCCGGTAAATAGCCACAATCTCCGGCATCGGCATCCGGACGAGTCCGCTCGACGACGGGGCGACGAACTCGCGCACTCCATCCACTACCGGTTCTATATGCTCCTGAAATCCCCAATCTGCTTTTGGTTTACGGCTGAATTCAGTGTAGACGCCCTTGCCTACAAAGCAGGCTACCTCCGGCCGGTAGAGCGCCAGCTTGGCACGAAGCAACCCCCGCCCCTCGGCATACTCCTCGCGGGTAATATCCTCGGCCCCGCGGGTTGGACGGGCTACAATATTCGTGAAGCCGTAGCCGAGCTTCAGCAGTTCACCGTCCTCCGAGGCATCATAGAGGCGCGGCGTCAGTCCTGACTGCTCAAGAATCCGCCAGAAATTATTGCGCGGATTCGCATAATGATGCCCCAGCTCGCCCGAGCGGAGACTTGGATTGAATCCAATGAAGACGATCTGCAATCCGTGATCCAGGTGATCCGGCACATCTTCCATATCACATTCCTCCTGTACTGGAGATTTGGTGCTATTGTTCTTCCGGTGCACTTAATGGCGCTATGCAGGCGGGTGGAACCGGCTCAGCCAGCCACACCTCATTTCCGGCATAATAGAAGGTTACACCAGACTCTACAGCCTTAACCGTATCCACGGCGAGCAAAACAAGCTTGCCCCTGCGGCTTCCGGCCAGAGTTGCGAAATGCAGCCCCTCCGATAAATGCACATATTGCCTGCCCATCGGCTGCAGCCCCTCTTTTACAATCGCCGGCAGCGCATTCTGGTGAGTGCCATGATAGAGCACGGACGGCGGTGTTCCCGGTTCATAGGCAACTTTGGTGTGGCTGTGTCCGTATCTCGCTTTGACCCGCTCCCCCTCAATGGCGAACCGCTGCTTCTCACTGTTCGTGACCGTTTGGCGGATATCTTCTTCTGTAATATGAGACCACTTCGGGGCTGCGTTTATCACTGCGAGCAATTCCTCCAGCAGACAGGAACCATCCTCCGGATCTAGAAATAGTCCATACTGCTGCGGAGTATGCCGAAGCAGCTTGGTCATAAATTTGCTGAGCGAAACCTCAGCGCTATGGTTTAACATAAATTGCACCTCTTATAATCACTGTATAATCATTTTGTATGGGATTCCATCCCTATAGCTTACAACCGCGGATCCACCGGCTCAGATTCCAGTGCCAAAGCAGCAAGCACACATTCATGAATCCGCTCCAGCGGCTCTTTGCGGATAAAACGTTCCACGGACTCGGCGCTAAGAGCACATTCCATCAGGGCGTGCCGCTCCTTCTTGCCGGTCTTGCGCAGTTTTAACCGTGTCAGATTGTCAGGCTGCAAATAATCGATGCCATATATGATGTGCAGGTATTTGCGTCCCCGGACTTTGATCGCAGGCTGAATCATCGAGCTGCCATTTCGTGATATGAAAAGTTCCGGCTTGATCACGATCCCCTCATGACCATTCTCCGTCATCTCTTCCCACCAGGCGATAACCTCAGCTTCATCGGCTTCACTTGCGACAGTCCGGTATTCAGTCTCCATAAAGAGCGGAGAAACACCGGCAAGTTCGCGGTTTTTCTCCATATGCCAGAGATGGCTATGATCAAAAAAACTCTGGCCGCTATGCGCCAAGGTATGAAAAGGAGCAATCCTGATTCCTTCCAGCCCGCTGACATCCCAGCAGTATTCTTGAAAAGCTTCACGGAATACACGGGCATTCCTCAGCTTCTCGTCCATTTCCTGTACCCAGCCGGATACATCGCGCCCGTTACTCTCCGCTTCTCGCAGCTTCTCCGCAAGATGTCCGCGGTCCATTACGGCGGCTTCTGCGACATGCGCATACTGGGAAGCGATCAATTCACGAGCCTTCAGGTTCCATGGAATAATTTCGGCATCCAGCAGCAGCAGATCCGTATCATGGCGGACAAAATAATCCGCTTTCCGCAAATCGGCATTCAGCTTAGCCAGTACTTCGGACTCCGTTTCCTTGTCAAAGAATGCCCGGCCCGTCCGGGTATAAATCGTACCCAGTGTGGGACGTCCCACATAGGATACTGCCGCTTCCTTGTCGCGAAACAGCATCAGGATAGCCCTGCTGCCCATGTGCTTTTTCTCGGCGATCATTGTTTCCACACCCTGTTTGCGATAATAGGCAAAAGCCTCACGCGGATGCTCCAGGTAAGATTCATCTGCGGATACTGCCGGAGCCGGACTCATGGTCGGAGGAATATAAACCAGGTCCTCCAGCGGAATCGTAAAATGGGAGACGGTATCAATGGCTGCTTTGACGAATTCACCGCGCACAGAAAGTTCACCATAGGCAGCTGTCATAACGGAGTACCCTTCCACAAACTTCCGCAGGTTAGGCGGAGAGAAACGGCCGCGTTCCCAGCGGATCAGCGGGCTGTCCGGGTCCTGGGCGTAATCTCTGTGCGCCTTGACAGCAACAAACTGCTGTTCAGGATACCGGTAAGCCGTCAACGAGCCGCCAAAGACTGCGCCTTGATCAATGTTGACCGTATTCTTAACCAGAGTAGGGTAAGGTCTCGGATCATGCCCCCAGACAATCAGCTCACCGGAGTCATGCTGCACATACCATTCCTTGCGTACAGGAGTGCCCTTCCCCTCACTTCCTTCTGTATCACCGTAGCGGCAAAAGTCCTGAATCCGTTTCGACTGCCTGCCGATAAACTCATCGCGGATTCCGGCATGGGCAACAACCATCCGCCGTATACCACCCCGTCCATACACCAGATGACTGGGGGCGGAGAGCAGGAACTGCTTCAACTCTTCTCTAAGTTTACTAGCCGCAGCCTCACCCTCTGCCAGCGCATACTGCTCCAGCTCGGCGGCAAACTTCTCATCGCCATGGCTTAAGGTAACCTTGCGCCCCCCAAGATACCGGGCAATCTTCCAGCCATGGTTGCTGTCGACCATACGTGAGATTCCGGCGTCGCTGTGCCGCTTCCAGAATCTCAGTGCATCCAGTGAGTTGGGACCACGGCTCATTACATCACCTACAGAGATTAGTTCTCTGCCTTCAGGATGGCGGTACAATCCGCTCTCATCAGCGATATAGCCCAGCTGATCAAGCAGTTCCAACAACTCATCGTAACAGCCGTGAATGTCGCCGATCACATCAATCCCTGCACCCATTTCAATCAGCAATTCATTCTGCTTGCGGACAAACTGCACACTTTCCGTTTCTTTCAACATATATGTGAAATCAAAGCCTTCATCGCGCAGCCCTCTTAGCGAACGCTTGAATTGGCTAAATTGCGCCTTGACCCGCTGCCTGCCGCGAGGCAATTCACGTCCCTTATCCCGTTCAAGCAGGATCTGTTCCGGCAGATCGAGCACCCAGGCCGTACAGGGCAGATCATAATCTGCTGCCATCTCTATATATTTCTTACGGTATTCGGGCAGCAAATGTGTGGCATCCACCACCGTCAGCTTCCCCATCCGGCAGCGCATGGATATCATTGTGTTCATCGCTTCAAAGGCCAGTTTCGACAGCAATTGATAATCGCCATACAGAATATCCGCTTCTTCACGGGGATGGCCCTTCCAATCAATAAAATCGATATCACCCACTAATGAGCGGTAATCGTCGGAAGAGACGATCTCTGTCTGCAACAATATGCCTTCTTGCACCAATCTGCGGAGCAGAGTCGTTTTGCCGCTGCCGGAAGGCCCCACCAGTACGACGATGCCTCCATGAGGAAACGGAATGACCCGCTGCCCTTCCTGTCTCTCTATCATTGTGATGTTTCCTCCTTCGTAAATATGGCTATCTGCGTCGGGCAACCGAAGCCTTCCATGTATTCGCCTATCCCCTTCAGCTCCGCAGAGTAACCAAAGGCTGTCGTCCAGCGGGAACACCAGGCGGAAAATGCTTCTCTCCCCCATTCAAAACGATGGTCGCCATGACGCATCTCTTCCTGCTCCATCTCGTACACCTCGTTGTATTCCTTATTCGGGGTAGTTATAATCAGGGTCTTTGGACCATATTCGGCGAAAACAGTCTCCATCACCCGCGCCAGCCGGTGCTCATCGATATGCTCAATTACCTCACAAAGAATCATTACATCCTTGTTCCGCAGCGACTCATCGAAATAGAACAGGGATCCGGTTACCGGCTTAGGCACGATAGTTCCTTGCCTGCCTTCCAGCTTGGCGAACCGGTCCATGGCTCTCAACTGAGCTGTGGCAGAGGGCTCAACTGCTTTAATATCACGGACACCAGGCACGTTGGCGAGTATGGCAGAGAGCTTGCCTTCCCCCGAGCCGAAGTCAACAATACTGGCTTTAGCTTGCAAAGCTTCAACGGTAGCGGCAATAGCTGCGTAACGCAAATCATTCAACCGGACTTTCGGCTCTTCTGGAGCCTCGGATTCGAAGGATTGATCAGGTAAAGCATTTGGCGCATCCATTGAACCTTTAACAGCAGCTTCCTTTTCATTTTCATCAACAAAAGCTCCGCCGGAATTCTGAGTGCGGCCCTCCAGCGCCTCGAACTGCTTAATTACCCCAGCGAAACGCAGCGTCCGTTTCAGAATCAGCGCTCGCTGAGGATGATCCTGAAGCCAGCCTTCGCCATAACGCCTGATTTTATCAACCTCATCCTCACTGATATAGTAATGCTTGTAATCATCCAATGCGGGAATGAGCACAAAAAGCTGCTGCAAGGCAGTCTGGAGTGTCTGAAATCCTTTTAGTTTAATATAACGGACAGAACTGCGGTTCTTGAGGTCAAAGGAATACTCCGCCTCTCCCCGCTCCAGCACCACTTCATAACCAAGCGCAGTGAACAACTCTTCAAGTGTACGGTCAGGCAAATTGGAGGCTACAGGTCCAAAAGAAAGCTCGAGTGCAAGGCGTTGGCCTACCCAGGGCAGATACGCTTCTTTCGGTTTGCCGTTCAATGCAGTACCCAGTGCGGGACGGATATAGGTGCAGAACAGACTGCTGGTTACAAATTCACGGTCATTGATATATTGCGTGATGTCGTTGTGTGCGGAGGAAGAACCCTTCACCAGCTCAATTGGGTCGGGTGTTACATAGATGACCGCCTCCGTCTCTTCTTCGGAAGAGACTGTGAACACAATACGCACTCTGGCTTCTTTTTCAATCCGGTCATACAGATTATTCGGGTTTTTAGCGAGCAGATGAGAGAGCATTCCTGCTCCTGTTCCTGTCGCCTTGATGATTAAATGCATAAGGTTGATCTCTCCTTAGGTTTCGCTTTGATTTCCCCCGCTAGAAGTCCAGCGGTTGTCTTCTCCCCATACTTCCAGCAGCGCGGCCCGGAACAGTTCATCCAGGGCTGCATCCGCTACACCGCCCCCGCTTCCAAATTGCGAAGCTGCAAGCTCGAAATGCGCGATCTGCTGCTCCAGATAAACGTTAATGACTTCCAGACGCGGCTCCAGATCCAGCTCTTCGCCGGACATTTTACGGTGTAGCAGATCCTGTACAGCCTCTCTAAGCTCGGTTCCTTCAGGAATCAGATCCAGGGCCAGCACATTGAAATCCAGTGGCGGTACCTCCTGGTATTTCTCGATCCAGGCACACGCGAGCAGCGGACGGAGAACGTAGAAATATTTCTTAATTTTGACCTCGCTGCCTTGCAGATAGGTACGGTAATTCCCCCGGGCCATGTTCAGATAATGATAGATACAGGATTTGGGCGAGAAGCTAAGCGGTGACAGCTTGCGGATACTGTCCGCCACCGTGTAATTTTGCTCATACCGGATGGGGGATTGCAGCCATTCCAGCAGCGGCGGATTGGATTTGCGGAAGAGGGTCAGCCCTTTCTTCAGATCCCAGCCGTTAATATCAAGCAACTCGCTGATCGG
This sequence comes from Paenibacillus sp. FSL M7-1046, assembly GCF_038007405.1. Classification (NCBI taxonomy): domain Bacteria; kingdom Bacillati; phylum Bacillota; class Bacilli; order Caryophanales; family Paenibacillaceae; genus Paenibacillus; species Paenibacillus sp. FSL M7-1046. The sequence goes on from NZ_JBBOXB010000001.1 coordinate 1,125,871, forward strand.
CCGTTCAATCACATCCCGCTGCTCAAAAATCGAGAGATACGCCTCGGGGCGGCGCAAATACAGAAAGCGGACGTCATAATCACTGTCCTTGGACGGAAACCCCCAAGCGCGGCTGCCCGACTCACAGGCATACAGAATGCGTACATTCTCCTCCGCCTCAATGCCACGCAGCTCGCGGAGGATCGATTGATGAATTTCAGACATGCTTCATTCTCCTTTCGGACTCTGCCGAAATACAAAAAAGCCATGGACTCCATTCGTCCATGGCCAGGCACCATCATATAGCAGAACCACAGTTAGAGTATCCCCGGCAACCGCCTTACAGGCTGCTGACCGGAAATAACTAAACGCTGCTAACGCTGAACAGTAACCCAAGGCGGACAGATGAATGGAAGATAGGTAATAGCATTATGCGAGTGTAGATTATTCCCTTGTTCAATCATCCGTCCAGACCTCCTGCCGTTCTTGTATTTTCCAAAAGCATAATCCACTCATCCAGTTTCTGTCAACCCGCTGAGGCTAAAACCAGAATCTTAAGGAAGCAGTGATTTTATAGCGGGCGTAAGGTCTTGCTTCCTCAGTGATATATAAGTCACTTCTCCGTACTTATACTTCATCTTTACTACATATTCGCCGGTTTTTCCGCTATAATAGCGTTCTTTTCCCAGAATATCGCCGATAATCTTCTTATCCTTGGTGACCGCCGCAAGACCTTCGCTGCGCGCCAGATCAAAATACCGCTCAATATTATTCCTGCTTGCCGCGTCAAGCTTATCAATATACCCATCCTTTATAATTTCGATGGATTCCACTTCCTGTGCCTGGGTACGAATTTTATCCGCGTATCCCTTTTCGGCCAGCCAGCCCTCAAGCTCATGATAGGAGGGTTTCCACTCATAGCCATAATAGAGCTGGTAGCCCTTTTCATCCGGCTTACCTATCGTTTGGATAGAAGCCTTGGAAACCCGGTTGTCCAGCTGATCTTCATAGGACATGTTCAATATCTCCCGTTTCAGAATTTCCTTGAATTCTTTAACCTCTTGAGGATCGGAGATCGAAATCGCTTTATTTTTGTTGCTGATTCTCAGACTCTCCACATTATCGCCAAGCCGGGAAAGCATATATTCGTTACGCTTGAACTCCTTGTTCTCCATGATCGCCTTTAGCTCCGGTTCAAAGCCGGCTGATGGAATCCAGTAAGACCGCAGCAGCTGCCGCCCATTCTTCAACTGGTAAGCAAAGCTGAACTCCCTGCTGCCGATAGAATTACCCAGAGAACGTTCTTCCTCTCCAGGCCGCACAGTGACAAGTGCCTGATGCAGCTTGCGTACAGCCTCAATATAGCTTTTGTCTTCATTGAAGACTTCCTTCTCTTCATAGGGACGGTTCTGAACTTCCATCGGGCCTTGCCCTGGTTCGGTCAACATCCAGAAATTGCTCCCGGCATAAGCCGCCGTGACCTTGTCCGCTGCCGGCACCCTGCTCTCATAGCCGGTAATCCCAGTGACCGGAACATAGAGCAGGAGTCCCAGCAGGATAGTATAAGCGGCGAAGTCAGCGAATACCCTGCGGGTCATGATCTGCCATGTCTTGCGAATGATCATTTCAGCTACAACATAGCCGATGAGTGCTCCGGCAATACAGCCGCCAATAAGCCAGCCTGTCTGCTGCGGCTTCACATTGCCGAAATAAGACACGGAAACCAGCATGGTGCAGAACATCACCCCTGCTTTGAACAACGGATTGAAATAGGTGAAGGCAATCGCCTGCCCAGCCTTTTCGCTATGCCGTTTGCGGTAAAGCACAAAGGACAGCATAACTACTAAGAGAGTGATCACGAAATATATCCATTTCTCTCCTGTACTGACCTTATCGTATGCATTGCTGAGTCTCACAATCTGCAGAACCGGCGACCAATTGACCATTCTATACTCATCATTATAACCGCCTGAATACCCGTACAAATACCTATTAAGATGCATCCCAGTCAGCATTAACAGCGCGGAGGGAAGAACGAGCAGGATATAAACAACAACCCCCTGGAGAATAGTTTGGCCTGTACATATTCCAACGAAGGCAGTGAAAACGAACAGAAACAAGGTGAGGATGGTAACTGTCAGGCACCACTCCCAGACTTCCGCTCCTTGGTAAATGTACATATTGCCGTCCAGCGGTGCCACGATTGCGGTAACTGCAGCAGTCAGCCAGACCGGAAGAAGCAATAGAATCAGGCCGCTCCATGCATGGGCAGCAAGTAAGTGCTCCCGGCGAAGCGGCAGGCTGTGCCACAGATCCGATGAAGGCTTAGACTGCAGAAAACGGAAAAGGAATAGACCGGCTACCACTGGAATCGTAGCGATAAAGAACACTTGCATATCACCGCCGATACCGAACAAACTCTCGGCTTTCTCAGGCTCCGCATTCGGATTGCCGCTCAAGAACATCTGGAGCGGAAGAAAGAACATCAGACCTAGCGTGTATATAATTCCGATCCAGCCATGCTGGCGCAAGTTTTGGCGGATTACGCTGCTGTTAAAGAAGAATCGGCTGCGCGTCATAATCGGCATCCCCCATTTCATATATAAAGATTTCCTCAAGTGTCAGGGGCAATAGATCCAGTACATACGGATCGTACACCCGAAAAGCCTGCCCGATCCGCTCGCGGTCCCCTTTTACAATATAGAGATTAACGCTGCCACGCTGTTCCTGATGAAGAATCTGCAGCTTAGCTGTCAGTACCGATGCATGCCGTTCATCCCGGAACGCCACCTGCACTTTATGCGTGTCCGCTTTGAGATCGTCCAGATCCTTCTCCACCAGCATTTTGCCGCCGTGCATAATGCCGACATGATCGCATAGATCTTCAATTTCCCGCAGGTTATGTGAGGAGATGATGACGGTCATCCCCCGTTCGGCCACCTCCTGGAACAGCAGATTCTTGATCTGCCGCCGCATGACCGGGTCAAGCCCGTCGATCGGCTCATCCATGATAAGCACATCCGGGGAGCAGCTTAGGGCGAGCCAGAAGGACGCCTGGCGCTGCATACCCTTGGAGAACCGGCTGAGCTTGCGGCCTGTATCGAGCCGAAACATTTTCCCAAGCTCCTGAAAGTGCGCCTCATTCCACCCCGGATAAATAGAGCGGTAAAAGGCGGCCATGCTCTTGATTGATGCCTGCGGGAAGAAATAAGGACTGTCCGGCATGAAAATGATCCTTTGCTTCACCTCGGGGTTTTCAAAGACCGGCTTCCCTTCAAACTTAACCGTGCCCTCTTCCGGCCGGTAAATACCGGCGAGCGTCTTCAGCAGTGTTGTTTTACCCGCACCGTTCGATCCGAGCAGTCCGTAAATTGCTCCTTTATGTACAGTCAGCGAAATGCCGTCAACCGCTTTTTCTCCCTGAAAAATTTTGCTGACGCCGCGAATTTCAATCATGTTTCTCCCCCTCTCTCTGATCCAGCACCTGGCGGTACAGCGCACCTATCTCGCTTTCGGTAAATCCGAGGTAGACGGCTGCTGCCATCAGGCGCAGCAGCTCATTCCGCACTTCCGCCCTCTTGCTCTCGTTCAGCCCCTGCTGAAGCGGAGCCACGAAACTCCCCTTGCCCTGCAAGGAATAGATGTAGCCTTCCCGCTCCAGCTCCCGGTAGGCTTTCTGAATCGTATTCGGATTTACGGTGAGCTGCGAGGATAAGATTCTCACCGAGGGAAGCTGTTCATCTGCCCGCAAAATACCATGCATAATCATTTCTTTGATCTTGCCGGTCAGCTGCTCATAAATCGGCTTGCGGCTGCGGACATCCAATTCGAACATGACAGTTCTCCTTTCTGATGTTGTATCACAAACTGTGTCTAGGTGTATTAACTGTACTACTATTATTAGTACAGTTGGATATACATGTCAACCTCAAAACAAATTAAATTAGGCCAACCAGAAATTACCGGCTGACCTAATCTTATAAAGCCCCAAGGGTCTTTCTTCTATATATGCACGATATACACGGAGATCACTATTGCTGCGGCAAAGTAAGTTCCCCAGGAACCCCGGCCCCCTTCCGTTTCCGGCGTTTGTCGCTGAACAGCGCGAATACAACACCCGGAAGCATAATGAGGCTGGCTAAAACGTAAGTTCTGCTGTATGCCTGTTCAGCTTCATGCTTCATGTCTTCTCCTGCACGCGTCAGGACGAGCTCCATCTCCTGGATTTGCCGGCTCCGGTCAGCGGCAAATGCCTGCTGATCCGAAGGGCCAAGCCCGGCAGCAGCAAGTTCGGCCTCCTTCAATACCTTCTCGGAGGTTTCAGCCGGTGAGCTTTCCACATTTGCCAATGAACCCGCCGCATCAGCAATCACTGTTTTGAGAAAGGGCTGGAGCACAGCATCCTTCTCCACCGCCTTCACTGCGCGGACAGAAGCCGCATTCAGCCCGTCGCTGGTATTTTGCTGCAGCACAGTAACGATAATAGCCACCCCGATCACACCCCCCAGTGACTTTGCCATATTCGTAATCCCCGATGAGATCCCCACCTTCTCTTCAGGCACGTTGCGTACGGCTGAAGACATCACCGGTGCCATGGTGAACCCGGTGCCGATACCGGCCACAACCAGACGGATCAACACTTCCGGAAGCGTTGAGTCTGCATGCAGTCCGCTTAATGAATACATGGCTCCGGCCATCATAATCATTCCAACCGCCCCAAACAGCTGGCTGCCGTATTTATTGGATAACGGCCCGGAAAGGGCTGAACTGACGATCGAGCCCACCGCGATCATGGAAAGTACAAGTCCAGCCCGCAGTTCGGTCATCCCCATCATCCGGGTCAGGAAGAAAGAGGTCAGCAGTGAGATATTCATCAGCCCCGCACCAACAAAAAGCATAGTCAACGTTGCACCGTTGAACGGGGGAATTCTCAGCAGCGACAACGGGAGCATCGGCTCCTTCCCTTTCCACTGTGTGAGGAAAAAGAAGACGAGAAACAGAACCCCTGCAGCCAGCAGTAGCAGCGTCATCCGGGAGTTCCAGCCATAGTCCTGAACTTTAATCAGCGCATAGGTAATAAAAAACATCGCCCCGGTTATTCCCAATGTTCCGCCATAATCAATGGATCGGCCTGCGGTGTCATCTCTGGATTCCTGTATAAACAGACAAGTAAGCACCACGCTCAGCACCCCCAGCGGCACATTGACAAAAAAGATCCATTGCCAGTTCAGATTTTGCGTAATAATCCCGCCAAGTGCCGGCCCGCTCGCAGCCGCAACGCCTGAAACGGCCCCCCATATGCCGATGATCAAGCCATGCATCTCCTTTGGAAAGGTTGTGGTTGTCAGCGGAATGGTAACCGGAACAATGATGGCCCCCGCAAGTCCTTGAAGGACTCTTAATCCAATGAGCATCCCAAGTGAAGAAGCAAAGCCCGCGAGCAGCGAGGTCAAAGTAAACAGCACCACACCGGTGATAAATATTTTCTTCCGTCCGAATTGATCAGCCAGTCTTGAAGCCGTGAGAATAAATACAGCAAACGCCAGGTTATAACCATTCATCACCCACGAAATTTGCGATACGCTGCCGCCAAATTGCCTCGTCATTTCAGGCAAGGCAATATTTATAATCGTCGTATCCAGCAGCGCCATGAAGAAACCCAGAACAATTGCCGTAAAAGAAAAAGCCCTACGCATTCTGATGCTCAATTTCATCTCTCCTTATATGTGAACTTTTGTTCATGTTCGAATTATATGAACTACAGTTCATGTTTGTCAATAACAAATTTGAACTTTGGTTCATCTTTTATTGACAGTCAAATACTGCTCCTCTACAATCGGTTATAAGGGGGCTTTAACCATGAGTGAAATGGAAGACAAGACAAGAACACCGCGGCAGGACCGCAGCATCAAGACCAAGGAAGCCATCGTTCAAGCCGCCATGAGGCTTTTCTCGGAGAAGGGCTACCATCAGACCAATACGAAGCAGATTGCTGCAGCAGCGGGTGTTTCCACCGGCAGCTTCTATTCCTATTTCATAGATAAACGGGCGGTATTTATTGATGTGCTTAAGAATTACAGTGAAGCGCTGCTGGCAAGGATAGAAGCCTACATGTCCGAGATTAACATTCAGAGCCCTGACAAGCATGCACTGCTGAGCCATCTGGTAGACAGCCTCATCCTCTCGCACGAGGTCTATACCGGATTCCATAAGGAACTGTCTATTATGTATCTCAGCGACGAGGGTATCAAAGAGCTGATGGACGCACAGTATGAGGTCGGTCGTGTCCTAACGCTCCAGTATCTGCAAATGGGTAAGGATGAGCTTAAGATCACTGATTTGGAAGCCGCTGCCTTCCTCGTATTCGAATCCATCAGTGCCATAGTGGATGTCATCGCCTTTTCCTCCCATCGTATTGGAACAGACAGAATAAAGTCCGAGCTTGTCAAGATGCTTGTCGAGTATTTGTACGTATAACCACACCTCAAACACACAGCGCAAAGAGGCGGCTTGAGCAGATCACCGATAATCTGTTCAAGCCGCCTCTATTGAAATATTATGCTATGCCTTGCCCTTGCCGAAGTGCGTCTGTCAGCGCTTATCCTTCCAGAAATTCAGCGGCTCCATATCCTTCGTAATAATCTCAAAGGTATAGCCTTCCTTCTTCAGTGTTTTGAGTACGTCCGGCAGCACTTTCAGTGTAGCTTTCTGATCATGCATCAGGATAACAGGATTGCTGTTGGACTTTTGCAGTTTATGGACCTGTTCCATAACCGTATTATAGATCCTGGCGCTGTTCTCCTTGTATTTCCAGTCGTTCGAGTCCACATTCCAATCCCACAGATGGAAACCCTGGCTCAGCACTCTGTCCCTGAAGGATTTAGTGAAATAAGGTTTACTTCCGTACGGCGGACGGATCAGTGTTGTGCTGGAGCCGGTGATCTTCTTCAGCACTGCATTATCAGCTGACATTTCGGCAAGTGCTGCACCCGGAGAAGCATAAAACTTCTCTTTGCGGTGAGTCATGCCGTGGAGTGCGAGTCCGTGGCTTTCCTCTTCAATTCGTTTCACTGCCGATGGATACCGGTTCATATTGGGTCCAAGCATAAAAAAGGTCGCCTTTACCTCATTTTCGCCCAGAATATCCAGCAGTTGCGAAGTCGTTGCCGACGGTCCGTCGTCAAAGGTAAGATACACTATCCTCCCTTGCTTGCCCGGGGTTGTCTCCGGAGCCGGCTTTGCGCTGACAATCGGCTTTAATTCGCTCTTGAATTGGCTTACGAACGCCGCATCATCCAAAGCCGCCGATGTATCCCGCACTCTTAGTAAATATTTATCCGGCTCAAAGGTTATCATATACCCAAGATAAGTACTTATCCGCAGCGGAACCATCAGCGATCCATTCTGCACAAAGGTACTTATTGGAACAATGGTATCATTCTGGAGTTTGGCGCCTCCGTCATTTTTGAGCAGTAAAAGGGATTTGCCGCCTCCGGCGATCTGAACCCCGTCCTGAAGCATGGAAATGTTCCACTTCAGCTTCTGTGCCAAAGCGCGTACTGGAACATAATAGTTACCTTTTACAGAAACAGCTTCTATTTCCGTCAGTGTGTCGTTCACACCAAGACGTAATGAGGCATTCGTTCCGGCTGCGATTGCCGTGTTCTGTAGAATACCAAAACATAAGAATAAAGACATGAATAACAGCATTGTTTTTTTCATTCGCACAAGCAGTAATCTCCTATCTATGTATATTTATCTATACTTTATCACACATAGATAGATTTGAATTTGAGAGATTGTAACCGCCCAAAGAATATCTTGTTACTTTTTCACAGTGACAAAAGACATATTCTTAATATTTATCAAAAAATCGCAACAATCGTCGAAAGCTGTCGCGGCCGCAAAAAGCGGTTAAAATCAGGCTTTATTGCTAAAATTAATTGTGACGAAATTAGTAACATTTGTGAAAAAGTGAACAAAATTTGAACAACCTTAAAATTACCTTAAACCGCACCACTACAGTGATCTTTGTCATACCTTACGACATTTGTAACAATTCGATCACACATATTTAACTTGTTCGCCATTATTAAGGCCTTATGTGGATTTAATGTTAAAATATGTATTTTGCATTATGGGTAAGTAGTTCTTACTATAGATACAGGTTAATGTTTATTGGCTAATGAACGGCAATGAAAAGAAGTATTGAAGGAAGGAGTTCTATATGAAAAAAAAGGGTCCGTTATACGCTTTGTTCCTCAGCCTAATCCTTCTTCTGCCGGGATGCAGTTCGCTCACCGTTCTGAATCCGAAGGGTCCGGCCGCACGCACTTTATCTGACACCATCATCCTGTCCATTCTGGTGATGATCGGGGTCCTGGCAGTTGTCTACATCTTATATATATTCGTACTGGTGAAATACCGGGCGAAAAAAAGCAACGAAGGTTACATTCCAGAACATGAGGAGGGCAACAAGGTTCTCGAAGCCATCTGGATTATTATCCCGATTATCATCGTAACCTTTTTGTCAGTAGTGACTGTAAAATCAACCCATGCGGTTGAGAATGTCGCGGAGGAATACAAGGACCAGAAGCCTTTGGTTATTTACGCCTCTTCCTCCAACTGGAAATGGCATTTCAGCTATCCTGAGGAGGGAATTGAAACCGTAAACTACGTCAATTTCCCGATTCACCGTGCGGTAGAGTTCAGACTGTACTCTTTCGGCACCATCACCAGCTTCTGGATTCCACAGCTTGCCGGACAGAAGTACGCGATGAGCGACATGCTTACAAAACTTAATCTCTCCGCCGACACCGCAGGTTCATTTATCGGCAAGAACTCGAACTTTAGCGGTAAAGGCTTCGCCCACATGGAATTCGAGGCGCTTGTGATGAGCGACAAAGAATATGCCGAATGGGTCAAAGAGGTTAAGGATACCGCGCCTAAGCTTACGGAGGATGATTTCAAAGGCCTGCTGGCTGCCGAACATCTTGGACGCAAAACCTATTCCTCCACCCATTTGGAGTTCAGCCCGCCGCCGGGAGACCATAGCGAGCATATGAGCGGCGATGGTACGGAAATGGATATAGATAACGGAAATATGGATCATCAGGATAACAAGGACATCCACCCTTCTCCTGAACCGTCCAGCCAGACCGAATTTGACAGCGAGCCCAACCCTGAGGTGAATGAGCCGCTTCCAAGCTCACCTGTAGAAGAACACACACACGAGGGCCACTAACTCGTTCACAGTTTAATGTAACAACCTGAAAGGAGCTACCCTAATGGATTTAGACAAATTTAAGGTTCACGGCGAACCCCTGATATATGGAGCAATGATCAGTATCGCTCTTGCGACCATCGGGATTCTCGTTGGGCTTACCTATTTCAAGAAATGGGGATACCTCTGGCGCGAATGGCTTACAACTGTAGACCATAAGAAGATCGGGGTTATGTATATCCTGGCCGCACTGCTTATGCTGTTCCGCGGCGGTGTTGACGCCATGATGATGCGTCTGCAAACGGCAGCGCCGGAAATGAAATTCCTCGATGCCCAGCATTATAACGAGGTCTTTACCACCCATGGTCTGATCATGATTCTGTTCATGGCCATGCCGTTTATCATCGGTTTAATGAACGTGATTATCCCACTGCAGATCGGCGCGCGAGATGTGGCCTTTCCGCGGCTGAACGCGGTCAGCTTCTGGCTCTTCTTCATGGGAGCTATGCTGCTTAACATTTCGTTCGTAATCGGCGGCTCGCCGGATGCCGGGTGGTCGGCTTACTTCCCGCTAGCGAGTCTGGAATTCAGCCCTACGGTCGGTAATAACTATTACTCCCTGGCGCTGCAGATTTCCGGTATCGGGACACTGATCACAGGCGTTAACTTCATCGTGACGATTCTTAAAATGCGTGCACCAGGCATGACGCTGATGAAGATGCCAATGTTCACCTGGTCCGTACTGATTACGAACATTATTATCGTATTTGCCTTCCCTGTGCTGACTGTGGCACTTGCCCTGATGATGTTCGACCGGCTGTTTGGCTCTCAATTCTTCACGATGGCTAACGGCGGGATGGATATGCTCTGGGCCAACCTGTTCTGGGTGTGGGGACATCCGGAGGTATATATCGTTATTTTGCCGGCATTCGGTATTTACAGCGAAATTATCGCCACCTTCTCCAAAAAGAATTTGTACGGCTACACTTCCATGGTCGTCAGTATGCTGCTTATCTCCCTGCTGTCCTTCCTGGTATGGGCTCACCATTTCTATACCATGGGCCAAGGGGTTATGGTCAACAGCTTCTTCTCCATAACAACTATGGCGATAGCTGTGCCTACCGGGGTTAAGATATTCAACTGGCTGTTCACCCTCCGAAAAGGGCGAATAACCTTTACGACCCCGATGCTGTACACATTGGCTTTTATCCCGATCTTCACTATCGGCGGGGTTACCGGCGTTATGCTGGCGATGGCCAGTGCCGATTATCAGTATCATAATACGATGTTCCTGGTTGCGCATTTCCACTACGTGCTGATTCCGGGCGCCGTGTTCGCCGTTATCGCCGGGTTCCATTACTGGTTCCCTAAAGTATTCGGCTTCCGCCTGAATGAACGTCTGGGCAAACATGCCTTCTGGTGGATTATTATATCCTTCAATGTCACCTTCTTCCCACTGTTCTTCCTGGGACTAATGGGTATGACCCGTCGGATGTACACCTACTCAGAAGAGACCGGCTTTGGTCCGCTGAATATGCTCTCCTTCGCCGGTGCTGTCGGCCTGGCGATCGGATTTGTTATTCTGGTCTACAACATCTACTGGAGCACACGCTACATGCCAAGAGACACAACAAGCGATCCATGGGATGGCCGTACACTGGAATGGGCTACACCAAGTCCGATTCCTGCTTATAACTTTGCAATTGTGCCAAAAGTTCAGACGCGTGATGCCTTCTGGTCCGCGAAGCAGGATAATATTCCGCTCTTTGAAGATAAAATCACTAAAATCCATTTACCAAACAATACCGGGAAGCCATTTATCCTGGGTGTAATCTTCTTCTTCCTGGGCTTCTTCCTAGTATTCAGCATGTGGATTCCTGCCATCGTGGCCGGAATAGGCATCATCATCATGCTGGCTGCCATGTCCTTTGACCGGGATCACGGCTTCTACGTTTCAGCTGAAGAAGTTATTGCTACTGAAAAGAAACTGCGGGGTGAGACTGTATGAAAATAGATGCGTCCAAGCCGCTGGAATATTCAACAGAGGAGAACAGCAACAAGATTTTCGGTTTCTGGGTATTTCTCGGAGCTGAAATTCCGCTCTTCGCCACTTTATTCACCGTTTATTTAGTAATGGTCGACCGTTTCGCCAGCGGACCAAGCGGAAGCGAGCTGTTTGAAATCGGCCCGGTGCTGATTGAAACCTTCCTGCTCCTATCGAGTTCGTTCACGATCGGGCTTGCGATCCATGCTATGCGTCACGGCTACAAGAAGGCCATGATGGTCTTTATGGCAATCACACTGCTGATGGGCCTCGGCTTTATCGGCATAGAAATTGATGAGTTCTTCACCTATGTTCATGAAGGGGCTACACTGCAAACCAGTGGATTCCTATCCAGTCTCTTCGTATTGCTCGGCACGCACGGTGCCCACGTCAGCTTCGGCTTCCTGTGGGGCGCAGCGATTATGATCCAGATCTGGCGTCAGGGCATTAATCCGGCTACCGCCAATAAAGCCTTTATCTTCTCGCTGTTCTGGCATTTCCTGGACGTTGTCTGGATCTTTATCTTCAGCTTCGTCTACCTGAAAGGACTGATGTGACATGATGAAGCAACTGTTCCCAATTCGCCATGTGATGGGTTATCTGGCCTCTCTGGTCCTTTCTGCCGCTGCGCTGGTTGTCATCTATGGTGATCTGTCCGATGGGGCAAATATGGCGGTTCTGCTGATTACAGCCCTTATCCAGGCTTCTCTGCAGCTCTTCGTATTCATGCACATCGGGGAATCCGCAGATACCAAGAAAGAGCTTTATATCAATATCGCTTACGCTTTGTTCGTCGGATTGGTTACCATCTTCGGAACCCTGTTCATCTTCGTATGGGGCTGGTACGCTTAAGAACAAGATAAGCTGGACAACACATTCAGGTCCACTCCGGTCATCCGATCCGGGGCGGGCCTTTTTTTTGTTTTGCTGGATGTTCAAAACATTAATCGCAATCTCAGATGTCTTTCAGTTAGCGCTGGTGAGTGATTCCGGCGAAGAAATGAACATGCCGCCATATATAAAAGGAGAGGCCACCGGAACGTGAAAGTTCCGGTGGTCTCTCCATATGTAGCCTATATCTGCTGCTGCAGCTCTGTATTTAGAGTTTGAACTTGGCCAGTTCCTTCTGCAGGTCCTCGGCAAGTGTGGCAAGATACTGGGCAGAAAGCGACATTTCCCCCATCGCAGACAATTGTTCCTCACTGGCAGCGCTTGTATCCTGCACTTCCCCCGCGCCTTTGCGGGAAATCTCATTGGCGTGTTCCATGGCCTGTGATACGGCCTGCGATTCCTGTGAGACATGCCCGACAGCCTCTCTGATGCCTTCCGTCTGCCGGACGGCATCATTAATTGAATGCTGTATTTCCTCAAACGCCTGCGAGACCACTTCACTCTGCGCAAGACCCTCTGATACCAGTTGTGTTCCAAGTGCCATTGAATCTACCGCACTGGCGGTTTGCTGCTGAATGTCAGTTATGATTCCGGTAATCTGCAGCGAGCTGCTTCCTGTAGCCTCTGCCAGCTTGCGGATCTCTCCGGCAACAACAGCGAAGCCCCGGCCATGCTCCCCGGCTCTGGCCGCTTCGATTGACGCATTCAGCGAAAGCAGATTGGTCTGGGTGGCGACTGCATTAATGGTTGTAATAATCGTACTGATCTCCCCGGACAGATTGCCCAGATTGCTGACTATTCTCTGACTCGATGCAACACTAGAGTCAATTTCCTTCATCTGTGCAAGGATCCGCTCAACAGCTTCTGCGCCGCGGTCTGTCGAGACAGCAGCCCCGGCCATCAGTTCAGCCATCTCATTGCCGCTGCGCTCGACGGCGGCAATATCCTCCGTCATGTTCTGCACGGATGCTGTCGTGCGGCTGATGTTCTCGACCTGGACATCAAATCCCACGGCTATTTCATTCGAGGTTTCGGCGATCATCTGCGAAGCGCGTGCGGTCTGTTCTGCACTGGCACTCATTTCCTCCGACGAGGCCGACAGCATCTCCGCACTTTCCGAGACCCCTTGCATCATCACTTTCAGACTATCCAGCATCGAATTGAAGGAAAGGTTGATCTGGCCGATTTCATCCTTGGCTGTATAGGATGCAGCTACGGTCAAATCGCCCTCTTCTGCCCGCTTCATCAATCCCTGCAATTCTTTGAGCGGCTTCGTAATCAGCCGGGTGATTATAATACTGATCAGAATACAGAGAATCAAGGCGGCAGTAATCAGAATCGTGCTCACAGTTGAGGATGTCTTAGCGTCGGCTAAAGTAAGCACATTATGCTCAGAAGCATCCTCTAAAAGCAACCGGGCTGTGTCATCCAGCAGACCGACCATCAGCTTCCTGGACTCGCTAAAGGACACACCCGAGAAAATTTGATAGCCTTCACTATTAAGATTCTTATTGGCAAGCTGAATGATATTATCGCGCTGTGTCCGGTAATCCGGCAGCAACGACATATACTCGTTGATTTTATTGCTGATTTCAGTATCCTTGAAGGCAATTAATTTCAATTGCTCCAGCAACTCATTGTTTTTTGCAATGTTTTGCTTAATCCCCTCGGTCAGTTCTTTGCTCTTGACGGTTTCCTTGGTAAGCAAAGCTTCCAGCAAAAAAGACTCAATCGACCGGTTGTTGGCCCGCAGCTCCGTAACCAGGTAAATCGGCTGCAAATTCCCGCTATAGGTCTCTTGGGATCGCTTGGCCATTTTTTGGGTGGAGGTAATGCCCGTTAGTCCTAAACCGATCAGTATAGCAACGACAATTACCACAAGCAGTGCCATTTTATATTTCACTTTCAAATGTCTCATGTCCTTTTCCCGCCTTTTTGTATCTTGCTGTGTTATCTTATTCATCGGCGAAAAAGGTCGAAATAATGATGATTAATCACGAAAAATGTCGAAATAAACAGAAAAATATCCTAATTTAAGAACACTCAGACTTCTTAATGACTGAAATAACATTCCAATGTAATTTCACGCAACAGAATCCATGAGATCAGCGGCCTAATCATTCCTGCAGCAGCCCGTATTTCTTGCGGAACCGCTCCAGCACCTTGGTCCAGCCACCGGCCAGAATTGCCAGGAAAAATACATTGGACAGGGCATGGGCCAGATCGAAATAAAAGCTCGAGACGTATGCGGATAACACAAGCCCCCAGCTAAATGCATCCGGCAGGCTGATAATGTACCAGATATTCATAATCCAGCCGAACAAAAAACCCCAGATGAAGCCGAAGAGAAGCAGGCCGCCTCGTTTCTTCATCCACCAGGTATTCCTCAGCCAGCCCGCCGTCAGGCCCGCCATCCCCCAGGCAAACATCTGCCAGGGCGTCCATGGACCTTGCCCGAAATAAATATTGGATACAAGTGCGGCTACCGCCCCGATGATAAAGCCAGCCTCAGCCCCAAAAACATAAGCGGATAAAATGACAATAGCAGACACTGGCTTCACACTCGGCAACGCGGCAAAAGGAACCCTGCTGACCGCAGCGATTGCCGACAGCACGGCCAGCAGCACCAGCTCCCGCGATTCCAGCGGACGCCGCTCCAGCCGGATAAACAGCGGCAGCAATGCCGCTGCAAGCAGCACGAGGCTGAGCAGCATATAATGACGGTCCTTCAGCGCTGACGTAAGTGCCAGACCGGCCAGAAATACACCTAAAGCAATTAACAGCGGAAGCCGGAATCTTGCCATCTTCTCATCACATCCTCAAGAGTCAATGCTTGCGGCAGCAAATCCCGCACCATGCGGTTTACCACCGTTGTATAGAAATAGTTGCTGCTGAAAAACTCCGCCGGAGCTCCCTCTGCTGTAATGCTTCCATCAAACAGCATCGCGCAGCGGGTTGCGTATTTTGCAGCAAACTCCACATCATGCGTCACGATAATAATGCTTATGCCTTGCTCCAACAGCTGCCTTAGCAAGGCTGCCAATCTTTCCTTCGCCCCGGGGTCCAGCCCCTTGGTCGGCTCATCCAGCAGCAGAACGCCGGGCTTCAGCAGCATTACCATGGCCAGCGCCAGCTTCTGCTGCTGGCCGCCGCTGATATCATGCGGATGGCTGTCCAGTACTTGATGAAGCTGAAATACATCCAGCAGGGCTTCTATCTCCCGTTTCTCCTCCTCAGGAGACATGCCTGCATACTGGGCCATATGCCGCAGTTCCTCCGCTACCGTGTCATGGCTGAAATAGAGCAGCGGGTTCTGGGCCAGAAGTCCGGACTTCAGCCCTTTGGCAGACTCGACCTTGCCGCGCTGCGGCTTCGCCAGCCCGCCCAGAACATGCAGCAGGGTCGATTTCCCCGCACCATTCCCGCCCATGATAGCCAGCAGCTCTCCCCGGTGAAGGGACAACGTCAGCTTGCGCAGCACCTCCGGGCCGTCCTTCTCATAACGGAAGGTGACTTCCCGGCAGCTGAGCAGGGGTGCTGCGGCATTGGCTTCGCCGGTGAAGCGTGAAGCTGCACCGGCTTGTGATGCTGTTGCACGGCCTGCGGTCACAGGCGAAAGGACGCCCGCAGCGGAGTGTGAGCCGCTGGTAGCCGTAGCTCCAGCAGGCGCTGCTGCTGCGTGTGAATGCAGCCAGCGTTTGCCCTCACGCACCGTCAGCGGAATGGATTCCAGCGGAACGGATGAGGCCTCCGGTGACAGGGCGAGGAATAACCTCGACGCTGTCGGCAGGTAGGCCTGATGACTTGCGTTCGGTCCCTGCCCGGCTCCCCGCACGAATCCGCGGGGAGTGTCCTGGGCCTGCAGAACACCATCCTCCAGCATCAGCACCCGGTCGGCCAGCGGCAGCACCTCCTCCAGCCTGTGCTCGCTGATGATGACCGTCATCGACAGTTCCTCATTCAGCCGCTGCAAGGTCTGGATAAACTCGCGGGCAGCGACAGGATCAAGCTGTGAGGTCGGCTCGTCCAGCAGCAGCAGCTTGGGCTGAAGCAGCAGCACGGAGGCCAGATTCAGCAGCTGCTTTTGTCCACCTGAGAGCTCATGCACCGATTTGTACAGCAGCGGCTCCAGCCCGAACAGCCCGGCGATTTCCGCCAGCCTGCTGCGCATGACCGATGGCAGGTAGCCCATATTTTCCATCGCAAAAGCCAGCTCATGCCATACGGTATCCATCACAATCTGCGCATCCGGATTCTGAAATACAATCCCGATATCCCCGGCTGCTGTCTCCGCAGGCAATTCCGCCAGCGGCTTCCCTTGATAGCTGATGGAACCGCTGTTCAATCCCACCGGAGCAAGCTCCCGTTTCAGATGGCGCAGAAGTGTTGTTTTGCCGCAGCCTGAAGGGCCGAGAAGCACAACGAACTCGCCCTCCTCTATCGTAAATGAGAGCTCATGGAGCGTGTCTCTCTCTGCATCGGGATACCGGAAGGAAAATCCTTCCGCCGCGATGATCGCCATAACCATTTCTCCTTTCCTTCCAGCCAGAGGGGGATTCCTACGAACAGGCAGAAGCCGGCATACATGACCGCCTCGCCTGAGCCCCAGGCCATAGGTTTCATCCGCGGATATATCTCAAAGATGCCGTACCCCTGCAGCCAGCCAAACAGCGGAATTATACCGCTGAGCGAGAGCAGAGCCAAGACGGTCTTGTCCTGCCGGTCAAGCCTGTAAATCCCGTACACACTGCGTTTGCGGATGCCGTAGCCGCGTGCTTTCATCGAATCGGCCGTCTGCAGCGCCTCCTCCAGCGACCAGGTCAGAAGCACCTTGAGCAGGGTCATGCCGTCCCTCATTCTTTTGCGCAGCTTTCCCTTGCTTACATCAATGCCTCTGATCTGCTGAATCAGGGAAATTTGCCGCAGCCGCCGCTGAAACAAAGGCACAAAGCGGATCGTCATCAACGTCAGCAGGGCCGTCTTAGGCGCTGCCCCGGCGAACAGGTACATGAATTTATCCGCCGTTACCGTGTAGTTATAAGAAATGAACAATATAAAAATCGTCAGCAGCACGGTCATCATCATCAGTCCGTAGAACACCGCTTCCAACGTAATCGGCTGATCCATAAAATAAAACAGGATGTGCGAGCCCCGGTGCGAGAACAATGGATTAATCACGGCCACGGAGCCGGCCATCAACAGGTAAAAAGGCAGCCCCCGCAGCAGCTTCCGTCCCTGTCCCTGCAGCAGCAGAAGGCCAAGTAAACCGGCAATTTCCGTTACCAGAAACAGCGGATGAAACAGCAGGGCAGCGAACAGCAGCAGCCCTGCATAGTATAGCAGGGCTACCGAAGGATGCATGGAGCGAAAGCCGCTGTTCATGGCGCTTTGGCTCCCAGATCTTTGCCCAGATCCAGGGTGTACAGCCACTCAATAGCATCCCCGGGCTGTACAGTATAGCTTCCGGCACCTTTGCCCGGAAACTCCCCGTTCACCTTGTACATCCAGCCGCTCTCTGCCCCATGGTCGAATTCATACAGATTGTCTATTCCTTCCACATAGGCGAAACCCTTGGAGCCCTGGTATTCCATCTGTATTTTGTTCTTGCGGGTAATCCGTTTCAACAGCTCCAGCGCACTTTCGCCCTTCTCAATTTCAAAGGCTGCCGGAGCCAAAATCACGCCGTACTCCTCATCCCCTGTGATGGAGACGGTAGCTGTGCTCTCCGCAGCGGCGGGCTTCGCAGGCGCTGCCGCTTCGGACGGCGGCTGCGTAACGGCAGCCGCTGGACGCGCGGTGGCTGCCGGCTTATTCGCGCCGGCAGATGGACGCGCGGTGGCTGCGGGCTTGGCAGAGGACTCTGCCGGGCCCGCACTGGCGCCGCCTGCTGCGCCGGATGCCGCCGACGCCTTCGCGGCGGCTGCTCCGGCGGTGCCGGCTGCCGGGCTATGCGCAGCCGGCGCCGTAGTTCCTGCAGGCACGGGACTTGTCACCGTGCCTGCAGCGGTGTCAGGCGGCGTAGATGCCGCCGCCCCTTCAAGAGCCGCCGACGCCTTCGCAGAAGGCGAAGCGGTGCTGCCCGCCGGTTCTGACGGCGGGGCCGTGTTCGCTGCGCCTCCGGTTTGCGGAGACGCAGCGTTATCAGGGGCGGGGCTTTGTGTAGCGGTGGTATTTGCTGCACTGTTCAGATCAGAACCGGCAGACTGCCGCTCGCCGGAAGAACAGCCGGCCAGTAGCAACGCCGCCAAGAGAAGAAGCAAGGGATAAAACAACCATCGTTTGGATTGCTTGGACATTAATTTTCACACCTCCGAAAAAAGGGAAAGGAACGGAGGCTGTCCTGCTGCTCCCCCGTTCCGTTCCTATACTCTATGTTTTCTTTTGAAGCTTCAGTCCGATGAACCTGTTACTCCGCTCAATCGCCTTCTTAAAGATGGATTACACTTAAGGCAATCTTACGGCTACGACCGCCGCCATTTCTCTGGTTACGGCACTTGATGGGTCAAATCCTCCATTGAAGCCGGTCATATAACCGGACTCCGTTACCGAATGGACCGCTGACAGCGCATAGCTGCTGATCCGGCGCTCGTCTGTGAACTTCGCAGTCTGCGCCGAAGCCGCAGAACCGTTCTCCAGCTTGAACGCTCTGGAAATCATCACAGCCATATCCTCGCGGGTAATCCAGCCATTCGGATTAAAGGTTGTATCCGTAACTCCGCCTACCCATCCGAGCTCTTTCGCTTTAAGCACAGCTCCATAATACCATGTGCCGGCTTTTACGTCGCTGAATACTGGTGCAGCCGAAGCTGCAGCAGGTGTCTGATCTGTCAGTCTCAGCAGCAGCGCAGCGAATTCAGCACGGGTAATATTCTGCTTCGGTGCAAAAATCAGGCTTGATCCGCTGACGCCTTCCATCAGCTTTTGCTCATAGGCCTTGTGAACGGAGTCCAGCGCCCAGGCTGAAATTTTGCCCTCATCGGCAAAGGACACACTGCCGGAATCGGCTGGCGAGATGCTGAACAGCTTCGCCTCTCCGGCCAGGAACCGGTTGTACGCAGCCAGTGCCAGTAATGCCTGTTCGGTAGCCAGGCTGTTCTCAGGCTGCCCAGCCGAATGAGCATAGCCGCCAGTGCTTTGTCTGAACGAAGCCAGATGGCTGAGAAGTCCGCCCTTAGCTTTAATAAATCTGGAGTCATTAGGACCAACTCCGGCAGCACTCAGGGCAATGATGACCTGTGACGTGCTCTCGCTGTTTTCTGCTCCCGAGAGCTTGAAGCCGCCGCCTTCAAGCTGCTGCTGTGACAGCCAGCCGATCGCTTTATCCGCAGCCGCTTTTACTTCCGCCTGGTCATTATGGGATGAGAGTGCAGTAACCGCCATAGCGGTAATGTCCACATCATCGGTGCTGCCAGCTGTCAGCGGGAATCCGCCGTCTTTGCTTTGCAGTTCCAGGATGGACTTGATCAGCCGTTCCTTAGTCCACTGCGCATTCGCAGGTACAGTATAAGAACCGCTGTCCAGCGCAATCAGGGCAAAAATGAGGCCGTTGCTGCCCTGGCTTACCATATGGTCATTGTTATAAATTTTCTCAATCAGATTATACCCGCCAATATTCTGCGGATCACCGCCGGCAGCGGCAACAGCCAGCGCCAAACGTTCATAATCCGTAACCTTGCGGAACTCCCCTTTATTCGCGGCAAGCTGCTCCTTCACTCCGTTCAAATAAGCGGCCGGTACTGTGTGGCCGGAACGGGCGAGTCCAATCGCCTGCCAATCGCTGATCTCTTCGGCTGCCGTGATTGCCTTGGCAGTAGCTGCAATATCGCTCTTCAGCTGCTGCGGCTGCGGCTCCCATTTACTGCGGTCCACTACGGCAAAGGCCGTGAAGTGACTGACCTTTCCGGTGATCACCCCACTTTGCGCATCCAGCGCAGCGGGAACCGGAATCCAGCGGCCGGTGCTTTCGTCAAGCCATGCCAAAGCCAGATTGGCAGGGTTTACCGCCGTAACCGGAACTGTAATCGAGAGATCTGCCGGCTTCACAAATTTCGTACCATCCGGTTTGAAATCATAAAGTCCCGATACCAGCTCAGCGCGTTCTGAATTAGTCTCGCGTACGCTGATCTTCACATTGCCGGACACGGAACCGGCTGGCAGCTGCAGCTTCACTTCACCGCCGCTGTCCTGCAAGGTTGCCGCCGCACCCGGAGTGACCTCCTGCTCGAAGACAGCCACGTTTGCCGCCAGCTTCTGCCTAAGGGCAGCCGCTGCTGCTGGAGTCATTTTAGTGCTCAGGTTCGAAACAGCTGTCGTCTGTCCTACTTGATTCAGCGGAAGGGTATTATCCGGGGTGATGTCCACATTCACCGTGCTGCCGCCCGTACCTGCTGCTGCACCTCCAGTGCCGGAGGAACCTCCAGCCGATCCCTTCAGATCATCTCCGCCATTAAGCGTATAACGCCAGGCTACGGCATCTCCGCTGCTCAGCTTATAACTTCCGGAACTGTAATCCGGGTAGACACCGTTTACGGAGTACATCCAGCCGCTTTTCTCACCGCGGTCTCTTTCTGCCAAGCCATCAATCGCTTTAATGTATACACTGTCTCCGCTTCCGCCGCTGACAACCTTGCTTCCAAGCTGGCGGATCAGCAGGCTGTATGCAGTCTCTCCCTCGTTCAGCGTCATCTTGGTACCAGCCAGAATGGTTCCCTTAGTAGTGTCTCCAATGACTGTGAGCGTGGCCGATGCCGTCTCAGGCACTTCTACCGAAGCTGTAACGGTCAGCGGCTGCGTGTAGCGGGCAATCTTAGGCGTCCCGCCTTCGACATAACCGGTCACGGCCAGCGTGTATGTTTTGGCAGGCAGGCCTCCCTCAAAGGTTGCAAGCCCTTGCTCATTAGCAGCGATGGTTTTATCGCCAACAGTGACCTGCACTCCCGCAGCCGGTGAAGTCACCGGATCAGAAGTATACGTGTCATTATTCCAGACCCATTTCTTCTGCGTAACCTTAGCGGTGAATGCCTCACCCTGCTTCGGCTGCGCAGGCGAAATCTGTACCGAATCTACTACCTGCGTATTTTCTCCGGCATAGTAGACAAGCACTTTGTCGGAAGTCTGCAGAATGTAATCATTTAAGCCCACATCCGGATAAATCCACGCCCCGCCGCGCAATACGGCAAAGGCCCAGTAACTCTGATTGTTATAGGCTCCGTTCTCGATTCCATTAATGCCCCCTACAAAGATGCCGAAGGAAGATTCCGTAACCTTTAGCGGAATGTTGTTCGCATCTGCCAGCTGCTGCAGCGCATCAAACGCGTTGTATGCTTCCAGCGTGCCTTCAGCTACCGGACCCTGTGGCCCTTCAATGGACAGATAGGAGGTTACATTGCCCGGAGCTACCTTCAGCGAATCCGTATAGCGGGCAATATTTGGTGTGGCTTCCGCAACATAACCGGTTACGGCCAGCGTGTATATTTTGCCGGACAAGCCTCCTTCAAAAACTGCAACGCCTTGGCTGTCCGTAGTGACTGTTTTACCGCCAATGGTTACCTTCACTCCGGCTGCCGGTGAAACAACCGGTTCGGAAGCAAATGTCGTGTTATTCCATACCCACTCCACCCCGGTAACGGTCACTTTAAACGTTTCTCCCGGTTTTGGCTGCGGTGGAGATACTACAACTGAATTTACTACCTTCGTGTTGGCACCGGCAAAATAGACAAGCACCTTGTCCTGCGCCTGCAGTTTGAAATCACCCATACCTTCGCTTGGGTAGATCCATTTCCCGCCGCGCGACACCAGGAAGTTCCAATAGCCGTCATGAGTTCCGTTCTTAATCCCATTAATGCCCGACACATAACTGCCGTAGGAGGACTCCGTAATCTCCAGCGGAATATTTCCGGATGCCGTAAGCTTCTTCAATGCTGCCAGCGCGTTGGATGCTTGCAGCGCTCCCTCAGCGACCGGCCCCTCAGGTCCTTCAACCGACAGATGGACTGGTACATTCTTGGAGATTACCTTTACAGCTTGCGAATATTTAGCGATAGTTGGTGCATTGTCCGCAACATAGCCGGTTACGGTTAGCGTATAGTCTCCTGCCGGAACACCTTCGGCAAAGACCGCTTTGCCGTCTTCACCGGTTGTTGCCTTCCGGTCTCCGACCGCCACTTCCACACCAGATGCACTTGAGGTTACAGGACTCGAAATATTTGTGGCATTGTCCCATACCCATTTTATCTGGGTAACCGTGACTGAGAAAGGCTCCTCCTCACCCGGCTGCGACGCGGACAGCGTCAGTGAATTCACCAGCTGCGTATCGTTGCCCGCATAATAAACGAGGACCCGGTCTGCTTCCTTAAGTTTAAAGTCCTTCATTCCTACATCAGGATCAATCCATGCCCCGTCCCGGGACACAGCATATTTCCAGCCATCCCAGCCGCCGTAGATTCCGGCTTGGATACCGCCGATTCCCGTCACATAGCTGCCCGATTCATTCTTAATCGGAAGGCCCTTCTGGGCTGCCACTTTCTCCAGCACCTCGAGGACATTACCTGCGTATGCCATCCCTTCTCCCAGCGTGTTCTGCGGCCCTTCAATTACAAGGGGAACATACACTAACGGATTCGGAACCGCAGGCTTAGTGAAGTCATACAGCTTGCCGTTTCCGCCCCCGCTGTACAGGGTGTAGGCCACCAGCGCCTGCAGCCCCTGCTCTGTAGCAAAAGCATTTACATTTCCGCCCTGATTATGGGCAAACCCGCCGCCCTCTACGCTGAAGCTGAGCAGTCTGCTTATCAGATCTGCTTCACCCTTGGTGAATTCTGCTCCTTCCGGGTCTACCCCGAAGGAGGCAAGGCCGATAATGACCTGTGCCGCGCTTTCGCTGCTGCCTCCAAAGCCACCGTTGCTGTCCTGCGCAGCAGACAGCCAGGCTACTGCTTTTTGCCCGGCAGTTGCAACCACCGGATCACTCTTATGCGCAGCAAGAGCCGTCAAAGCCATCGCCGTCATATCCGGCTCGCTTGCCCCGGAAGTCAAGGCGAACCCGCCGTCTGCATTTTGCTTGGACAGGATCTCGCTCAGCAGCGCCGCTTTGCTCCATTTGGCATCCGCCCCAATAGTATAATTGCCTGAATCCAGTGCCAGCAGCGCATAGACCGGATTGTTCAGCGTCTGGCCGCTCATTTTGTCACTGTTATAGATACGCTCAACCAGATTAAAACCCGGCTCAGAGCCGTTTCCGGCAAAATTTGCCGGATCAGCCCCCACGGCTTGTACCGCGAGCACAATCCGTGCATAATCAGTGACTGCAGCAAAGCTGCCGTTGGCCGTCCGCACTTTTTGCTCCAGCAGCCGGACATAACTTTCCGGTACTTTGTAGCCCGCCTGTGCGAGGCCAACCGCCTGCCATTCTGACGTCACACCGCTGCTGAGCATATACTCGGCAGCCGCATAGGTCGCTCCGGCAACGGTAATCTGCTGCTTCGCTGTTAATGCAGCTGCAGCCGGCTCTGCGCCAGACTCGTCTGCTGCATACACAGCAGCCGTAACACTTTCCGTTCCCCCGGACGCGGTAGCGGCAACCGCCCCGGCAAACACTTGTCCTGAAGGAACAAGCGCTGTTCCCAGAATCGAAATAACCAGCAATAAAGCCAGGCCAAGCATAAAGGACTTGGCAGAGAGAAGAGTCTTCATCATTAACCTCTTTCCGTGAATAAAATAGTTGAAGCGCAGCGGACAACAAGAAGAAACGGCTGTGCTCTCCCTTTCAAAAGGACGGGGCCGTTTCTGCGAGAGAGGAGGGTAGAATACAGCACCCGGCTTATACTTCATCCTCTAGAGTAAAGGGCTGGGTTCAAAACCAGCCCCTCCGGGTAGAAGGGCCACCCAACTGGTGACCCGAACCCCCACAGAACCCGGCGTGCGGATTTCCCGCACCGGGCTCTTCAGAACTGGTTTTACAGCATCGCGTATGTCTTCAACCGTTGATATGGGATGAAGATTTTCGGTCGCATCAGTGGAAACAATGAACGTAGTCGCTGGTATTCCTTCCAAGTCACGTAGCTCTTCCGGCTTCGTCTACTGAGTACCTTCCGCCAATAGGTGACGGCTGTGGCGTACACTTTACTCAGACACCTCATGTTGCCTGCCATTCCATAGTAAGCGTAATGTCCTTGCAACATTTGGTTAATCTTCTTTGCCTGTACCTCCAGCGGTTCATGCTGCATTCTTCTCATGGTTTCCTGCACGTTTCCCATACTTCGCTTCAGTCGCTTCTTCTCTGTCTTTCTGCCCACCATGAAATTCCCTTGCCGGTTTCGCGTACAGTAATGCGTAAACCCTAGAAAGTAGAGCGTATCCGGCTTCTTCTTCCCTTTTCTTTGGCTATGTTTGCTCGCAAATCTCCCAAACTCGATTAATCTGGTTTTGCTCGGTTCCAACTCCAGCTTGAACTTATGAAGCCGATTTACCAGCGCTTCCTGAAAACGGATGGCGTCGCTTCGGTATTGAAAACATACGATAAAGTCGTCGATATACCGAATTAGATAGGCTTCGCCTCTAAGCCGCGGCTTAACTGCCTTCTCAAACCATAAGTCCAGCACATAGTGCAGGTACACATTGCTTAAAAGCACACTAATGGAGCCGCCCTGCGGCGTACCTTCTTCACTGGCGTGGACTTTCCCGTCTTCCAATACGCCAACTTTGAGCCAGCGCTGGATCAGCCGGAGGATTCGCGGATCACCCATGCGATGTTCCACAAATTTCATCATCCACTCATGATCCAGGCTGCCGAAGAAATTCTTTAAATCGGCTTCGAATACCCAACCCACCTTTTCTCCGGCTATGATCTCATTCAGTGTTGCTAACGCGTTGTGCTGCCCTCTGCCCGGTCTGCCTCCAAATGAACAATTTAGAAAATCTTGCTCATAGATAGCGGTTAGTATCTCTGCTGTGCACCGTTGTAAAGCTCGGTCTGCCACGGCCGGGACACCTAACGGACGTTTCTCCTTCTTTCCAGGCTTCGGTATCCAGACTCTTCTTACGGCTGGCGGTTGGTAGCCTTTCCGGTGTATGGACGTGAGCATTTCTTCTGCCCACACCTCGAAGCTTTTCACAGCCTCGTCTCGGGTAACCCCATCCACACCGGGAGCCGTTCGTCTGGGAATATGCTGCAGACAGTCTTGTAGCCGTTCTTTAGAGATGTGGTGGGTAAGCGAAGTGAACTGAAGTTTCGTATCTTCTCGTGCTTTTGCTGCTATTCTTTCCAATCCTGTTGTCATGGCTAGGTTCTTCCTTCCGTTGTATGAAGGCCTGTGTCCTCCCGTTGTATGGAGCCCATGTTGCCTTAGAAAGATTCCATTTCTGCTGACCGCTTCCCCATGTAGCAGGCTCTCCCTGCCTCGGAGTACTATCCGTCAGTAAGACTTCCGGCAAGTCTTTGAGCCTCCCTTGCTTTGTAGGCTTGTTCGGCTCTACCAAAAAAAAAAAAAATTGGAACTGCCGGATCTCCCTTGTTCCCAAGAAACCCTTGGACAGCATGCTGTAGGTACGAACCCCGGAAGCCCCGGTCACCCTCTTGCCCTATCGATGATGCCGGTTCTGCCTTCTCCACAGAGAAATAGGATCGGCTGCTTCAACCACGTTTGATTTCGGGGCTAATTATCCTCTTCACTTGATTCCGGCCTACTGTCTCCCTGTCTACGCTTCGCCGTACATGTTACCATGCACCACGCAAGACTCGGTACAGGACTGCTGGCTAGGCTTTGTCCTGATCACCATTTCAGGCGATACGTGTTTCTTGAACTTGCAAGGCGCAATCCTCATCAAACCGTACGTGAGGTTTTCCCTCATACGGCTTTCCGATGTTCGTCATTCATGGGCATGCAGGTTACAACAGCGTTTTTAGTCCATATTGCATGGCTAAGTATTTGACCTCCGACCGTGATCCCCTCCATCTTCTGCGTTGTCTTTTCTTGGCGTACCACCGGTTTAATCGCTGCAAAGTATACCAATCCAACTTGGCTAACCTCTTTTGACTGTAGTTCGTGTAGTAATAGTTTCTCCATCCTTGAATCTTTGGATTGAGCCATTCTACATGTTCCGCGAACGATCTCGAACGCATGCTGGGTGGTGACAGTCTTTCCTTGACTACCCCTCGAATACGCTCCTCCGCCTTTTTCGTTAGCCACTGCTGCGTGGTGGTGTACACCTTGCCTTGGGAGGTTTCTGCTTTGGTTTTCCGGTGATGCATCCCTAAGAAGTCGAATCCTTCGTCTCCTGTCCACAGTCCTACAATGCGGGTTTTGGTCGGGTGTAGGGTCAACTCCAGACGCTCCATAATTTTACGTATAAGTTCATACGCATGGTCGGCGTCCTTCTTGGTTTTGCAGACCACCACAAGATCATCTGCATACCTCGTGAGTTCACCTATTCCGCTCCCGTGTTTCTCCCACAGTCGGTCGAAATAGTTCAGATAGATATTCGCCAAAAGCGGTGAAATGACTCCACCCTGCGGTGTTCCTAAATCGGAACGCCTTACGGTTCCTTCTTCCATGACTCCCGCCTGAAGCCACTTCCGTATTAACTTCAGGGTCCGCCTGTCATTGATACGCATCTGTACTAATTTCATAAGCTTCTCTTGATTAATATTGTCGAAATAGCCTTGGATATCCACATCGACTACCCAATTTCCTTTGCGGTTGCAGGCTTTCCGGATTCGTTCCAGCGCTCCTTTTGCACTTCGCTTCGGGCGAAATCCGAAGGATACTTCCTCAAAATCCGCTTCAAAGATGGGTTCAATCACGAGTTTCGTTGCCATCTGTAGGACTCGGTCGCGCACGGTGGGTATGCCCAGCGGCCTTGGCTTCCCATCCTTCTTCGGGATATAGTGTCGCCGTACGGGCTGCGGGTGGTAGGTGCCTTCTTTCAATTCTCGCTCACAGTCCTTGAGGAATCTCGTTTCTCCTTGTTCCTCGATATCTGCTAGCGTCACGGCATCTACTCCTGCGGCTCCCTTGTTGGCTTTTACTCGTTTCCACGCTTCACACAGGATGTCCCACCGGTAGACTTTGTCATATAGTGCATGGAATTTACGCTTGTTGTTCTCCTTGGCCGCATGACCTAGCTTTTCTTGGAGTTCTTGAACTTTTTCCTTGGGTGTCGTTAGCCGTTTGGCATTCACTCACTCGTACCTCCTCCAAAAGCATAAACAAAGCAGGGCTCCTTCCCTCCCTAAGGTTATGTTGTCCTTAGGTTCTTCGGTACTATGAGCCCCTCGGACTCCCTTCCTGCAGACGATTCACTTCGTCTTTTGGACTTATAGAATGCCTCTTTACGGTTTCCTAAAAAAAAATCCCGTGCAGGGGAGGGTCTCCCCAGTTCACTGCACGATCTTTCAGCCCATGCCGTTCCCTATACGCCGGAGGGTTCTTCGCTGCTGCTCCAAGTTCTGTACAGCTTCCTTGGCCTTCGTCCAAAGACACGAGACTCGGCTCCCTCTCTTCCCCTTTGCAGGGCCTTTTTGACGACGCGGCAGGATTCACTTGATGTTGCGGCCTGGGGTGTTGCTCGCCCTGCCTCTGACCGGACTTTTGTCGATGCGCTTTTACACACAGATTTCGCCATATGCAAGCATCCTAGCTACCAAGGTGGCTTGGTCCCTCCTTGGGTTGGACTTTCACCAACTAGATCATGCGTGCTTCTGGGCACGCCATCCCTCAAAAAAACCGCCCCTGCTAAGGGCGGCCTCGGAAGAATACAAATGAAGCACGGCGGTGCTCAAGCTCCGCCACCACATCCATTTGTAATGTTCCGCATTCTTACCCCACGAAGAATAGAAACGTTCAAGAAAAAGGCAGGTCTCCTGGCTTATGCTTCACCGCTTCCCTCCGCCTTCCCGTCCTTGCTTCACAGGACAGTGGCACCCTTAAGAGTCGCTCCGCATTTACAGTGGCGGGACCGCGCCGGACTTGCACCGGCCTTCCCTTTTAAGCAAATTCTATGGATAGAATCTGCACCCTTTTCACTAGACTATCAAATTTTAATATTCATAATCATATCCACTATTCCCTTGTATGTCTATAGAAAAGCTGTTCCAATGCCGCCCGTTGCCGGCTGATCCCTTTTCGAAAGCATCAAACACACTCTTCGTTGCTCCCAACCTGTCTGCACGCAGTTCATCATTAGTAGCAGAAAAAATGCCCGCTAAGTTTTAGCTACTCCCACATTAATAAGGATTAGGCGGATTTACACCCGCTATTATTTCGCAAAACACGTCATGTGGCTCAACCGGATAATTTAGCGGTAATATTTCGTCTTATACAACTTATTCTCAATCTATAGTCCACATTAAAGGGAAATATTCCCTTTACTGGGTATAATCCGCAATAACCAACACCGGAGTTTAGTGTAAAGAAAAAAATCCTGAACGCGCATCTGCCCTGCTCTTTCCGGGCAAAACATGCGGTTCAGGATTTTTGTCTGTTTATATCGCTTTACTCAGGAGCATCGGTTGCTGTTCCGCCATCATCCGTAGGCGTTGGAGTCGCAGTTGCAGTTGCAGTAGGCTGGGCACTCGGTGTAGGGGCTGCCGTAAGTGCTGGATCCGACTGCAGAGTCAGCTTGTAATCGCCTGCGATGATCATGTTGCCCTCGGCCAGCTTAGCCCCCGGTTCCAGATCCACAGTGACTTGGTACGAAGCTCCCCCGGTCACGCCCGGCGAAGGCGCGGATGACACAGCCGGGGACGCGCCGGCTTCTGCTCCAGCGTCCGCGTTCCCTGTCGCGCCGGCTTCTGTTCCGGCGTCCGCGTTCCCTGTCGCGCCGGCTTCCGTTCCGGTGTTCGCGTTCCCCGTTGCGTCGACTTCCGTTCCGGCGTCCGCGTTACCCGTCGCGCCGGCGTCCGCGTTACCGGTCGCGTCAACTTCCGTACCGGCGTTCGCGTTACCCGTCGCGCCGGCTTCTGTTCCGGCTGACGCATCCGGCGTTGCCGTTCCACTGCTGCCGTTCAAGCCGGCGGCTCCCGCATCCGGCGACGGAGTCAGGCATCGGCTCGACGTCGCCGTGACCTTGTAAACCTCCGGATCCCCACCGGAGGCTGCTACACTGATCTCCGCCGGAGTAAAGGCGGTGCATTCTTCAGCGTCAGCAAAGGTGAACACCAGCCTGCTGCCCGTGCCTTCTCCGCTGCCGCTAAGATACACGGCAGCAGGCGGCTGGCCGCCGTCCGGTGCTGGGCTGCCCTCCGGCAGAGCCGTGTCCGGGCTGTCCGGCCGCAGCAGGCTGATGGCGATAATGACGCCAATCAGTACGATCCCCAGAATGGAGCCGGAGATCAGGAGTTGAAATCGGCTGCGGCTAACCCACCGCGCCAGCGGCGAAGCCAGCTGGGAGCGGGCTTCGTTATATACATTTTGCAGAGCAGGCCCGGCAGCGGAGACATAGCTTTTGCGGAAGTCCCTGCTTTTGAAGGCTTCACGGTCGCTGTTCAGGAAATACTTTAGAATCGCCCGGCGGTAGCCCGGGTACAGCTTCTTCTTCGACACCGTGAACAGCCGGTTGTTCTGTGACCAGGCCAGGAAACGGTATACCGTTTCTTTGTCGCCGTCCGCTTTGCGCTTCACGAGATCCAGCAGCGCGTCATAATCCAGCGGGCCGCTCTCGCGGTCACTATTGTGATAGAAAGCGAGCGGCAAGCGCTCGAACGGCTCTACACTTCGCGATTCCTTCAGCCAGCGCCGTCCGAGCAGCTGTACATCATCCAGCTCCTTTGGTGACAATCCGGCAAAAAGTTCCTCATCCGGATTCTCCTCCCCGAACCAGCGGTAGGCAGCGCGCAGCGCATTGGATTTTTGCCTGCTGATGGAATCAAGCGGCGGCTGCCAGTCCGCCGTATCCCGGTAGCGCAGGAACGAAATCTCCAGCAGCTGCTCCTGTGTCAGCTCACTGAGCGATACACGGTTCAGCAGGAAGCGGTCCGCTGCCGCCATCAGCTCCTTCAGCAGCGAAAGCGCCTCAGGGTTGAACCCGCTGCCTCTGCGGCGCTCTTTTTCCGCCTTCTCTACAGAGTCGTGAATCGAGGCCACCGCCGAAACCGGATCTTTGTCACGCTGCAGCTTCTCCAGCAAATAATCGCTGATTGTATCACGGACAAACGACTGCTGCAGCGCCTCCGGAAGAAACCGGCCCCAGTGGGCGACAAACCGTAAAATGTCAGACGATTGGGCTGCAGCAGCCAGCCGGGATTCCATATACGGTTCCAGCAGTGCCTTGCGGAAAATAGGCTGGGCCAGCACTCTTTTGAAAAAGGCTGCACTCAGCTCGTCATTGCTCTCAATGATAGTGTAAGCCGCAGCCAATGTATCCTCCCGGCTCGCAGACCGGGCATTCAGCATGCCGTTGATGAAATACTCGACCACTTTGACCCGGTAATTATGGCCCTTCAGCACAAAATACTCCATAAAACGCTCCATAATCTCCGGCTGTGGAATCCCCTTTTGGCGGATCAGGTCATACTCACGGTCGAAGCGCTCCAGGAACATATCGTTCAGCCGTACCCGGGACTCCAGCGCCCCCTCTGGCTTGAGGTAGGACAGCAGGCCGCTGAGCACAGCATTTTTGTTCTCCGTGTACAAGCTTTCATTGCCCTGCTCAATCTCATAAAAAACCGCCAGCTCATTATAGAGCGCCAACTGCAGCTTGCGGTCCACGTGCTCACCGAGCAGCAGCGAATCGGCAAACCGGGCAAAGTCATCTAAACTGCCCTTGTTCTTCAGCATTTTCCATACCAGATCGGCATAAGGCTGCTGCGAGTCGCCGAAATCGGCATTCAGGGTCCGGCCTGAAGCCAGATCAAAGATGAAATCCTTCTCGATACTGCGGTCTCCGGGGCGGAGCGAGCCTTTTTCTACAAAGGTAAGATCGATATATTTGCGGCTTTTTGGCTCGTTTGCATAGGTGAGTACCCCTAGCCTGCGGCGGAAATCATACGGCAAAGCCCCGTAAATAATCTCCGTAAGCTCCAGCGCCCGCTGCGACAGCTCTGCGATGGGAACATCGAGGGCAACATAACTTTTTTTCTTGCTTGCCACAGAGATCATGACCGCCTGCAGCAGCGCCTTGAACAATGCTTCGCTGAACCCGAGACTGCGCAGCACCGTTAGCGGATCAGCCTGTCCCTCTCGCTGTAGGGCCGGAATATCGGCCAGCTCCGGTAAGGTTCCTCCAAGCTCTCCTTCATAACTCCCGGCAAAATCGGCATGCAGCCAATCCCCATAGCTCTGAATAATTTCCTCGGCGCGTGTCGGAGGCACTACAAAGTTATGGGCAAAAAAAGCACTCCGCTGTCCGGTAAAATCAGTCGCCTGGTAGCGGCTTTGCCCGATCACCGTGTCGTTTGTTTCCGTATGGAATAAATGCAGCGCGGGCGGATACAGCTCCTCATTTTTTTCGCCGCGCGCCGCCAGCTCAGCCGGGGCATCATAAAGGCAGAAAGGATGAATGATTTTTTTGACAAAATTATTGTCCAGGCTCTCCGACTTCGCTACAGTATCGAATCCTTCGGTTGCCCGGTATACGCCCCGCCGCTCGCGGGTATACATTTGCTGGGTGATCCTGGACCCTGAGAATCTGTTCACGGCCCGTCGCTCCCCTCAATATAGTTCAGCTTATGCAGCAACCAGATAAAAGGCTCGTCCACACGGATCGGGCTGACGACACCCTCTATCTTTTGGTTGACCGGATTGCTGCCCAGCGCGGAGACGGCAAAATACCCCGTATTGGCAAAATACACATCCATCGTATCTTTGAACGGACGGTCTACCTTGCCGATAAAGCGGCGGATTTCACCGTCGATGTTCTGGAATTCATCCAGGTTCAGCGTGTTGCGGTGCACATAGTTGTTGAATACATTGCTGTTGGACTTGATGTAGTCGCCATCTTCATCCTTCAGCGAATGCAGCATGTCGCTTTTGGCAAGCACGACGGCCGTCGGGATATCGGTCTTGCTCTTCTCCTGGTAGGCGATGAAATCGCCGAACATCGTCAGCACCACATCACGCGGCTCATCATACTGCGAGACCCATTCCCCGGGACGGTCGCCGTAATTAATCTTGATCTTCTCCCGGATAGAGCGGATCTGCAGCGGATCGACCATGAACAGGATTCCCGCGGAGTTCTTGATATGCTGGCCGTGCAGCCCAAGGTAATCCTGATCGACCATGCCTTCACCGGCAACATCGAAGAACACCAGTGTCAGCGGCGGCTTCTCTTCATCCTTGAACACAAATTGAAAAATAAACGGCTCCTGCATCTTCTCCTTCTGTGTTGAGGCCAGCAAATCACCGCGCTCAAACAGCGGTTCTTCGTACAGGGTGCGGAACTTGCGGCTGATTTCAGCATTCAATGGCATGCAGGCCGCGTCGAAATGCCCAGCCGTCGTATGCTGCAGCGTATGGATCAGCGAGGTCATGTACACCGACTTCCCGACCTGGGAAGCGCCGATGATCGAGATAATGTTGCTCGGCACCTTGCCTGCGGTCACAGGGAGCTCATTATGGCAGGACGGGCACAGCCGTCTGCGCGTAAGCACACCATAGCGGTCGGTGAGACCGGTCAGCACATGATCAGTATAGTGGTGATATTCCTCGGGAATATCAGCCGGATTAAGCACAGCCTCCATATCATCGACAGTATCGAGGCCGAAACGCTCACGGTATTTATTCAGTGCATCATCTTCGCCGAGCGCATAGTTCTCATCATCCTCACGGCTGTGCATGGCCCGAAAAACAACGTCCTCCGGCGAAAACTTGGTGAAGCAGTACGGACAGACAATATCATAAAAAAGCGGCCGCGCCTGCGGCTGATTTTTCTTCTTAAATCGGCTGAAAAAAGACATCTCTCATCCTCCTAAAAGTTCTGTCTGCATAACTTGTTAGTAAGTGCCTACAAAACTAAGTTCCAACAATTTGATCTACTATGACCTGCTGTAGTCTAATCTACTGTAACTGCTTCGCTTTACTTTACTCTTCTCTGCCTCGCTCTGCGTCCGCATGTAGCTTAATGATAACTGCACTTTGTACAGCTATATCAACGCTCAGACCCACCGCTCCACTTTTACCTGCACTTTGTGCAATTATAGAAGAGTGAATGGCATACTTTATCGGCTTTCCCGAAATATAGATGTACAAAATACAATTAAACCTGCTTAGTAGAAGAAATCGATCGTTTTAGTTGCACGAAATGCAATTCCAGCCACTTCAGACTCCAAAAAGCAGGCCATTCAGACTTACTTACATTCCCGCAAACGCGCGCACCACAGACGTACGAAGCTTACACCTCAAGATACTTACGACCCAAGCAAGCTGCGGACTCATAATTACAAGCTCAACACCGGATTACTCCGGCACCAGCTCATAATACAATCCGTACTTACGGCCATCCGTGAAAAAGATGCGTACAAAATCCTCCTTGCCGATTTCAATCGGCGGAAGGACGCTTCTCCCGGCGGGGAAATCCTGCACAAACGGAAAAAGGATGCCGTCCTCTTTAGAAGCCGGATGCCCGCCCCGTTTCTTGACGTAGCACAGTACATCCTTCGGCACCGGCACTTCGGCGGAAATCGTCATATGTACTGTTTTCAGCTTGCCGAACAGTGCTTTTTTCTGCTGGATGGAATAATAAATCCGCGCCTTGCCTGCACTGACCAAGGCACGGTTCTCGCCATCCGGCTGGCGCACCAGCAGGGTCTCTCCGTTCTCGGTGAGCCGGACAAATATGGTATAAACCACCTGGCCGATATCATCCAGCCTGTCGCGGTATCCATTATTCGCTTTGTACTCCTCGCGCGTATACAGCTTCATGCCGGAGGGCGGAAGCTCTCCGCTATCCGGCGCTTCTGTAGACGCCTTGTGAATACAGACCGCCTGCACGCCATCCGGCCAGCGCCATCGCAGCGTACAGAACCGGTCCTCCACCCGGGAGACCACATCCGCAATAACCGGCGTGGAGGAATGAGCCTCGGCGTACCTCATGACTGTAAACTCCTTTCACTATCCCTATCGTTTTGCATGTTCACTATCTGCTGTCCATACTTTTAGAATCCCTTGCTGCCCCTGTTTCTGCGCGGTGAGTGGAAGCCCTCCGATGACGGTGCTGAGGCTGCAGCATTTCTTTCACCTCTGCGGGATAATCGTCCCTCCCCAACCGGCACAACAAAGGTGAACAAGGAGAGAATCGCAGCCAGAACAAGCAGGGCGATCAGACGGATGATTGCATCCCAGTAAGAATGCCCGCTGAGGCCGAATTCAAGGATCAGACCGGCGAATAGACCGGACACTGCGCCGCCTACTCCGAAGCTTTTAGCGAGGTGGCGGTTATCGAACACAATACCAAGGCCAACGCCCAGAGTTATGCCGATCAGCATAAGCGCCAAAATACGAACTACTGCATAATACGGACTGTCGGCGGTCGCATCACTGCGCTCAGTGAGCAAGGTCCGGTCTCCCAAGCGGTCATAAATTTGCTGGAACACATCACCCAGCCGGTTCGCATCTGTAACATCATAGTATTGCCCGCCGGTGACGGAAGCGATGTCTAGCAGCAAATTGGAGCCTGATGTATCGTCCAGCGCCAGTCCAATAGTATTAACCGCGATGCCGCGCTCCACGTACTCGTTGAGTTCCGTAGCGGTATTGAACTGACTGAACCCGTCGGACAGCAGGATTACCATTGCTCCGCGGCTGGCTTTGTCGTCACTGTTAATAACGTTCATAGCTTCTGTGAGTGCACCGCTGATATTCGTCCCGCCCTCCGTCGTCTGCAAACTGCTGATTACAGCCGATACTTTCTCGCGGTTCGCCGAACTGGAGAGTGAAATCAACGGCTGAACAACCGAAGACTCGTCGCTGAAAGTTACTACAGCCACCTGATTATCTTCGTCCATTTGCCGCACCAGCGCATCCGCAGCCGCATAGCGGCTGTTGTCAGGATCACTCTGCATCATACTGCCGGAGTCATCAATGACCATTACGACATTTTTGATCGGCTTGATTCCGCCGAAGTTCAGCTCGTACACAAACTCTGTTAAAACGCCTACTCCAAGCATCAGAACGAGCGTCAGCGGGAGCAGCTTCCAGGACAAGCCCAGATAACGCTGCTTCCAGGACAAGCCGTTCAGCCTTGGAGAGATCATCTCCGCAATCAGACAGCCAAGCCCAACCCCAAGTGCCACAATAGCAAAATAGATTCCGACAAGCACAATCGACGGCAGGTCATAGGGCCTGCGGCTAAGCAGCAGCTCACCGAGAACAAAGGCCACTCCACCGCCCAGCAGGCTGAAGAAGAACAGGAGCAGATTGATTTTTCGCTGCATCGTTATTCATCCTTTCCGGGAACAACTAAAATTTGATATTTATAATTACCGGAGCAGCCAGCCGGTCATGCTGTTGGCATTCTAATCCATGGCAAAAACGGCGGCGAAGGAACTCCCTTTGTTTATTGTAATGATACTCAATGAGCCTGGCTATGAAATTACAGTATTAGCAAGTGGAAATGGCTTCGCCGTCCTCAAAAGGACGGTATCCGTTTCAGCGAGAAATAGAAGGATAATTTATAGCGTGAAGCATATAAATTCTTATCTTTTTAAAAAAAGTATACTCTGGAGCATACTCCTAACGGTCTCTTCTTGGATTGATACAGTAAGGGGATGACACAAGCGGTTCTGCTGCACTTTTTACAATAGAAACACTCGCTCATCTGAGAAGAGAAGCACACACAGCCGTCCATTCTGTGCCTGTGCCTGTGCCTGTACCTTAGCGCAACTCCGGGAGCTGCTCAGCTTCAACGCCGTGGAGCCGGTAGCCGCTTGTGGCGTAGGTCTCATAGTAGACCTTGCCGTTGCGGTAATAGAGCAGGTCCTCCAGATGGAAACCGCCCATCAGGTTCAGCTTCTCGACTCCGCTCCGGCGCTGCTCATGCACGAAGCCGAGCCGGTAGATGCGGGTCGTCTCGTCTGCACCGAAGGCGTAGCGCAGGAACTCGGATGCACTGTCGCCGAAGAAATATTTCTCCTCATGCCGGTGCTCCTGCGTGTATTCGAACAGGCGGACATTGATGTTCGCCTCCTCTTCCAGGCTCCGGTACAGCCGCTTGAACAGCTCCTCCTTGGACACGATCTCGCGGTTCTCATAAGCCGCCGCGACATTGGCCCGCCGCAGCAGCTCTTCCTCAAAAGGCAGCGCGAACGGCTCTGCCGCCAGCAGTTCCCTCTGGCAGATCTCAATCAGCCGTTCCGCGACTGCCGCTCCGCCTTGCTTGAGCAATTCCGAGAGGCTGCCCATAAAGCGCTCGCTGAAGAAGATGCCGGCACCACGGCGCGCTTCCATGTCCTTCATGACCTCTTCCGTGACGGTACGGTAATACTCCATAATGTTCCGGTCCACCGTCTCGTTGCTGCGGCCGATGCTATTCAGTGCAAGACTGCGCAGCTCTTCCTCCAGCGCCTCCATCGTCTGCACCTTAGCCTTGCTCTCCAGGTGCAGCTGTTCCAGTGCGGCATCATATCGGAGGCAGAGCGCAAGCTCGCTCTCAAGACGCAGAATCTCGTACCTTCCGCCATAGACCCGTTCAAATAAATAATGAATGAAATTGCGCACCGTCCGTTTATCCAGCAGCGGCACCCGCTGGAACGGCTGGCGCTCCACGCTTTCCGCGTAGAGCCGCTCCAGCTCCTCCTGTGCGGAGGATAACGCTGAGCGCAGGCCGTTCATATGCTGGCGCAGCGCATGCAGCACACTGCCGCCGGCTTCGCCCTGCCCGGCGGTCCACTCCGCCAGCTGATAGAACGTCACTGGCGGAACCGCCGTCTCCTGGGCCGACAGAACAGCGGCCCATTCACGGGCAGGATTTACGGCTGCTGTGCGTCCGGCGGATACCTCCGCAAAGTTGCGGCGGAAATAAGCCTGCCCGCCGTCACCGAAGAGCAGGTCCTCCGCTTCGCGCAGCGACAGCTGCTTCAGTTCGCTGAAGGACGGTCGTCCGTGGCTCATCAGCCCGGTCATTTCCGCAATTCCGGCTTCATCCGGCAGCAATGCCGCCGCACGTTCACGCAAGGCCTCCGGGTTTAGCCCAAGCAGCGACTGCCGCTCACGCAGACTCCATGCAGCGCTGCCTCCGCGCAGTTCTTCCGCAAGATAGCGGAAAGCGTGGTACAGCACCGTCAGCGCAATCTGCTTATTGGGTCTGCGAACGGCGGAAAAGCCGGCGGATGCATACCCCTGCCTTCCCGTACTGCCCCTGATGCCGCTCTTAAAGGTCATATTGTTATAGCCGCCATGTCCGGTTGCGTGGTCCGTGGAAGGCCGCACACGGTTCTTCAGCAGGCTGATATGGGCGATAATCTCATAATTATCGTCCATGCCATGCGGGGACATCATCCCCCGCTCGTTCTTATCAGAGAGCAGATAGACGAGATCGAACAAGGCGGAGGGGCCATGGGCGACCGGAATCGACAGCCCTTCTTCGGTTACAAGCAGCGGCGCTTTGAACGTATAGTCCGTAAGCTGCATCCCGTCCAGCTCACGCAGAAAAGCCAGCCCTACCGAACTGGAATACCCGAAATTCTCCCCCTGCTCCCGCTCGTTGATCAGGGCGTAAAGGTCAGTCTGCACCGACTTGAACGACTGCCCGAGCACTGCTCGGGCCAGCAGGGCAACTTCCGGCAGCAGCACATTAAGCGGGTCATCGACCCGCGTAATGATGGACAAATGGATGACGTCAAAGGAAGAATACAGCCGCCCATAATCCGCTATGCTGTTGCCGAGCTGCCGGAGGGTCCGGTTCATCCCAGCCAAATAACGGCTGTCTTCGTGAAATTCGCGGTAGATGTCATGGCGGACCGTGCGGGGATCGCGCCCCGCCGTTTCCGGCAGGGCCATGCTCATCACCCGCTCCCTTCCGCCTTCACCGCCCTGCACCTGACTGTGGCCCTGTTCCTTGCCGCCTGCAGGCGCTGCATGCAGTGCCATCACGCCGCCGGCATTATCCCATTTCCGTTCGCAGCTGTCCAGCACCGGTCCAATGGCCGGTGATACCTTGTCGCCCAGGAACAGAAACAAGGCCGGGTAATGGATGCTGCTGCGTCCATCCCCTTTGCTGCGCTGCGCCTCTTCCTGTGCCGCATATTGCTGGGCATAACTTAATGCTTGTGCTTTAATCATAGGCTTACTTCAGCTTTCTGCGGATGCTGCCAAGCTTGCCGGTCAGGCTCTTGTAGAAGCTGTACATTTCATCGCCGTCCGCATGCTCCACCCGCTCATATTCCAGACTGTCACGCGCCTCCAGGAAGGAGACATACATGCCTTCCAGCTTGTAGAGCAGCGGGGTGACATCCTCCGCAGCGGTCATTTCACCGGCGCGGCGGGCCGCCTTGCGCAGCAGCAGACTGCGGCTCTTCTCATCCAGCGAGCGGAAATGGCGGTATACCGCATACTCCACATAGCTGCGTTCCTTCATTAAGTTGGCAAAGGGTTCCCAGGCATCTTCGTCCTCGTCACGGTCATAGACGTAAAGCGCGCCTTTTTTGGTGATCGTATCGGTGTACAAGGCTTCGATGAACTGATCCAGCCATTTGTCTTCGTCGATATATTGATGCAGCAGTGCCTCAAGCTCAGCCGCCTTCGCGGTCAGCGCCTCGTACTTCGCCAGCTCTTCACGCACACGGGTAATCAGCTGCGGGGAACGGATCAGATTCTCCTGGGCCAGTTCCTTATTAATGCTGCCAAAGATATCCTTGATCCCTTCGCGCTCCAGCCCATTCTGGCGCAGCGCCTTCAGCTCGTCGGTTGCCTTCTTCACTTCACCAAGATTCGGACGCGAGGAGTCAAGCTGCAGATCATAGCCGCTCAGGAATTTAGCCAAGTCGAACGGCTTGGTGAACACGACCGAGAACCGGCTGCTCGTATTTTCATCCAGCCCTTTTTCGATAATAACCCCGCTCTCCAGTGCTTTCGCGAAATCGGCGCGAACTCTGGCGTTGTAATCACGCACACGGGCGTTGACGTAGGTATCGCCCCATGATTTTTCCGGAATCGGGGACGGCAGGTAGGTCCAGTTGTTCTTGTCAGTCATCACCAGATGGCGGCCGATGCCTTCCTTGTCGAGGATGGTCCGCTCATAGTTCTCCTCGAACACCCGCAGCGGCGTATACACAAACAGCGGTACCCCATTGCGCGTATTCAGCCAGAAAATCCGGTTCTTCACCTGGCTTTCCTTGATCGTAAACTGCGATTTGCCCAGCGCATTATTCTGATAATTGCGGATCCCCTTCAGGATGCCCGGTGCCTTAACCGGCACAGATACGAATCCCCACGACGGGAAGTGCAGGCTGCCGGAGCTGTTGCTGAGATGGAAAATCGGCACGGCGTCCTCATCCAGGCGTCCGGCGATAATCCGCTCCACGAACTTATCCAGCGGCTCCTCGCGGCCGTATTTCATGACCAGGAAATCCTCCATCGAACGGGTAATGAGATCGCCGAACTTATCGCTCAGGAATTCGGAGATGGAACGCACAATGTCGATCTCCTGTTCTTTGACCCAGCGGCCGGAATGCTTCAGCATTTCCCGCGTGAAGTCACGGATCAGGTCATCACCGTCCTTCTGGTCCATTACCTTCGAGATCGTCGCCGAAATATCCGGCACATTGACGATATTCCAGTAGTAGGTTTTGTTGCCTTTATGGTCGGCCTGCTCTTCACCGT
The DNA here is from genome assembly GCF_038007405.1 of Paenibacillus sp. FSL M7-1046. Taxonomy (NCBI): domain Bacteria; kingdom Bacillati; phylum Bacillota; class Bacilli; order Caryophanales; family Paenibacillaceae; genus Paenibacillus; species Paenibacillus sp. FSL M7-1046. The sequence goes on from NZ_JBBOXB010000001.1 coordinate 1,165,757, forward strand.
TAATCAAAATATCGCCGTTCTTCTCAAAGATCGTGCTGAGCGCACTGAGAATCTCCGTAAACACACCATAAATCCGGTTGTTTTCTTCATTCAGAAGCTCAAACAGGTCCTCGTAGAATTCGATCATCTGCTCCGTGCGCTCCACATCAGCATGCAGCCAGTACTCGTTGATTTTGGCTTCGATATAGGCGTTTTTCTTCTTTTCCTTGGAGACAAAAGCGCTCCGCGCATCTCCCAGCTTCTCTTCCGCACTCTCCTGCGCCGTCTCGATATCGCGCGGAAGTCTCAGCAGGCTCTCGCGCAGCGCTTCGATATAGGACTGGATCAGCTTCAGAATACAAAAGCCCTTCTCGGTATAAAGCAGGCGAGAGACATAAAACGGTCCCTGCTCAGGATGAAGGAAGATACGCTCCAGCTCCTCACCGAAACGTCCGGTGATTTCGCCCGGCAGCTGCTTTTTGGCCTTGATATATTCTTCACGCGCCCGGGACAGGAAGTTCTGCTCCAGCTCCGTATCCATGTCGACCACCTGGTTCTTGATCACATTGGCATGGCCCAGACGTTCACTGTTCTGGTAGCCGGGCAGCGGCTCCGGCACGCGGGATTCAAAGGTTTTGATCATGGTGTCGAGGTCGATGCCCAGCTTGCGTGCCAGCTTCTCCACATCCTCCTGCCCCGGTGCCTGCTGGAACATCTTGTCCATCTTGTCGAACAGGCGGAAAGCCAGATAGGTGGTCATTTCCTCAATCGGCAGAACGGCGGAAGAGGCCCCGATAATGTTGTATTCATAGTTGGCCGGATAGGTCTTGTTCATCTGCGCAATGTTCGTGCGGATGTTGCTGATATAGTCGTGGATCGCAAATTCCTCACCCGACTGCTTTTCCTCGCTGGCCATAAAGTTCGTAATATTCTCCGCGGTTACATTCATGCAATAATCGTAGGCGTTCTCCAGCAGCTTGCCTTCGGTATTAGTCGCCGAGATCAGATGGCACAGATTGAACGGAGGCAGCGGCGAATTGACCGTCAGTATATTGCCGTATTGCTGGCGGAACCGTTCACCCCGGCTGTCCACATTCATCCAGTAATCCAGCTCTTTGAGCGCCGCATACCCGTTCTTGCGGATATATTCGCGCGTATGCTCGCTGAGGCTCTTGTTTGCCAGGTTCACGTCCGGCGTGAACAGATATCCCAGTGTGTTCACCCGGTCAACACCGGCCGCGCCGTAGTCGCGTTCAATAATCCCGCGCACGATATAAGCAATATCAAGGAACGAGCCGCTTCCTGTTCCCCCGGACAGACCGGTGAGCAGGAATACCATCAGCTTCTTGCTGGTGCCGACGGACAGCGTCTTGATCTTCTTGTCGATGGCGCCCACAACCTGGTTGATCTTCGTAAACAGCAGCAGCCGTCCAGCCTGGCGTACCCCTGCGGCACCGTTCATTCCGTCGGTAATGCTCAGCTCAGGTGACAGCCATTCTGTAATATACGGGTCGAGAATGCTGCGGTTCTGCAGCAGTCCGCCGATCTCGGCATTGGCCAGCAGCACAAATTCATTCTGCGGATCGAGGCCGATGCCTTTGTATTTTTTACCGCGGTCCTGCTCATTGGTCTCAAATGCCAAAAATTCCACATTGTCCGGCTTGTCGCGTTTCTTCTTGGAGAGCGGATCTTCCGGCAGCTTGAAGCGGCGGTTGATCTGGTATTTCAAGCGCAGCAGGGCATCAATGCCCGTGCCGCCGAGGCCGATGATCAGGATCGGATTATCGATCGTGTCTACTCTGATTTTGTCGCTGACGATCCCTCCGCCAAGCGATACATCCAATTGCTGAATATGCTCTCTCACTACCGGTTTCATAGGTTTTCCCCCTAGTCAATTTGAAAAATTCCAGTTACAGGAACTCCCCATACCACTAACTTCTCAGCCTTATATTAAATACTCCAGCAAAATCGTCTTGTCTACCGTCTGCAGCGTCACGGAAATACGGTCGCCGCTCTTCAATTCTAGTCCGCGCGAGGTATCGGCCACACGGCCCGATCTTTCCACGGATATACCTTCCCCGCCGCGCAGCAGCAGGCGGTCATTCTTGCCCGGTGTGAAGACGAGCTTCTCGCTCTCCTTCAGCTCTGGTGCCAGCTGCAGCAATTGGTGAAGGGTGAATTTCCCCCGGAACGCCGAAAGCTTCTTGTACTGTGGATAGGTCTTCTCTCCGGTATTCCCGTCGAGTACCTCCACCACCATCTGCCCTACAAAACCTCGGGTCGAATTCTTGCGCAACAGCCAGAACGCAACAGCCGCAGCGAGCAGCAGCACGATGCCCCCAATGATAAAATATGGCGTCTTTGAGGAAGACTTCTCCAGAGCAGGTTCTTCACCACCCGGCTTTGTTCCCGCTGCCGGTGGGCTTGTAGCAACCGTCCCCGTCTTGGCGTTGATCTTGAGCACGTCACTCTCACGGTAGAAGCTGCTCTCCTCCGCCCGGACCTTCAGCTCATACTCATGGCTGTCCTTGAGTTCAAAGGTGCCTTTGAAGACCGCTGCGGAGTTATCCAGCGGAATCTCCTGCACATCGCCTGTATCCAGATCCGTGGCGAGCAGTACCGCCTTCATATCTTGATACAAATTACTGAGCGTTACCTGAGCACCATTGCTGAACAGGTGCGAGGAAATCTCAACTTTATCGCCCTTCTTGTAAGTTGCGGCGGAAGGCAGCGCATCGATCTTAAGCTCCAGATCATAGTTGAATACGAGATTGATATCGATCTTATCCTTCGGCACACCCTTCACCTGGAGCTTCCAGTCCCCCTGCTCCGGTGAGATCAGCTTGATCAGGCTATAGCTGCTCGATTTGGACAGCAGGACATCGTCCGACGGGATAGCTATAGACTTCCCCGAAGGATCCGTCAGCTTCGCGGTAACCGGCTGGGAGGACATAATGGATATATTCGCTTCCAGCACACTGCTGTTAGGAACATTGACCGTAACCTCCTGATAGCTTCCGTTCGCCGTAATCGACTGTACAGGCACGACCTTCAGCTTCAAATGGCTGGCAAAAATTTCACTTAGGATCTGCGGCAGATCATCGGCCGAATCCGTTGTGAATGCCTTGCCGCCTGTCTTGTCAGACAGGCCTGCCAGAATTTCTTTATTCAGCTTGCCATCAGCATTGAGCCCTATAGTATAAACCGGGTATCCTTTCTGCTTGGCTGTTTCTATGGCAGCATCCAGTTCCTGATCCGACTGGCTCTGGGTCCGGCCGCTTGATTCATCCAAATCATTGTTGCCGTCAGCCAGCATGACGATCATTGGCTCATGACCCGGGTCACTGCCGTTCTCCAGCACCTTGACGGCCTCTTCCATCCCTACGGCGATATCCGTATACGCCCCGCGGCTTAAACCGTCGATGAAATCCTTGAGGTCCTGCTTGTCGCTGGCAGAGCTGATTTGCAGCAGCGCCTTCTCCCGCTGCACCTTATCGGTGTAGGCTACGATACCAACCTTATCGCCTTGGGCAGACAGCATATCTATAAACATTTTCATCGCTTCGTTCGCGATCTTGTTCTTGTCACTCTTATTCATGGAGTTGCTGACATCAATCAGCAGTACGGCGTCAATATGAGATGGCGCGGCAGATGTTGCAGCGCTGGCCTGCAATGACGCAAAGGGCGCAGCGGCCATGAACAGAATCAGCAGCAGTAAAGGCACAACACGCTGCAGCATCGTTGGACTTGTTCTTCTTAGGTGTAAATGTGTACGAAGCATAAAGATGGCTCCTCTTGTGTTATATTCGGGTTATGCGGCAGGGTAACGGTATAGCTAAAATCTGTAAATAGTATGCCATTATGATATAATTAAACCTTGTAAACTTCAACTTTAGGACCGCAGGACCGGCAACCGGGTGCATAGAATCGTCATTCTATCAGCCCCTCCAGACCGCTGTACTTCCAAGAAGAAAGGAAGAGTTCCATGATTTCATACGTCATTCTCGGGATTACGTTTCTATATGCCGTAATTCAGATCTCCTTGTATGCTTCACGCCAGCGCAAGCCGCTTACCCGTGACGACATTGACGAGAGGCTGCTCGCCGCACTGAATGGAGGCGATCCTGCCCGTGAATAAGAAGAAACCCGTAACTTTCCGGCCTTTCAAGGCTCCGCGTTATGCGCATGATAACCTGCGCGTCTGCCGCCATTGCGGCCGTTATACCGCACTAGGCGAAGAGCGCTGCGGCAAATGCGGACGTGCCGCCCTGACTCCGGTGGAGAAGCAGGCCACCTCCATCGCAGGACGCAAAATGCACACCCGCCTGCTGCTCATCCTGCTGCTCACCCTGGTCTCGGTCTATTTCGGCGAGAGCTTGCAGCAGATGGTGCTGTGCGCTGCCGGAGGAGTCGTTCTAGCCGGACTTCTATTCTATACGCAGCGGAAGGTAAGGCAGAACCAGAATCTTTATGCCCTCAATGAACTGCTGGGACGAAATATCATTAACATCAAGGAGGGCCTGGAAATCAACCGTCAGGAGGCTGTATCAGTACTGCGCGAGAATGATGTGCTGGCCTACGAGAAGCTGCGCGAAATTTCCATCCTGCTGCGCGGCGACCGGATTGCCCGCCAGCGTATTGCCCTTCTGCACGGTTTCCAGCTGCGTAAAGATATGTACCTGGAGCTTGAACAGCTGCTGCTGAAGGATTTCGAGCCACTGCTCGCAGAATATATCGGCGAAATCGCCAAGGTCCGCCCTGACCTTATCAAAGACCGTACGCTGCGCTATGTGAAGAATTATGAAGCTCAGATTCTTGAAATGGATAAAGGTGCGGCCATCCTGGTCGGTGTCGCCGGAGCGGCTGTACGCCTGAAGCGTTACGCGCTGCTCTACTCCGGAATGATCGGAAGATACATACAGGATCTGCCCAAGGACCGTTTCCTGCGCTTATCCAGGCTGATCTCCGCCAGCCCCTATGAAGCCTGGAACGGCCTGGATCTTAAGGTGGCGGAAGTCCGTGAAGCCAAATACCGGTGGGACCCTGAATCTTGAGTAAAGTACTGCAATATTTAATAGTACTTTAAACAAGAAGAAGCGGCTGCACCGTCCAAAGTCAGGACGGTACCGGCTCCGCGAGAAAGGGGCTACTATAATATGACGTTTAAACAAGCCATATCCCTGCGGAATATATTGATCATTTTGTGTACATTCATCCTTATTCTGCTTGGACAGAAGGCATTTAGAATCGAAGACAAGATTAAGGCCGTGCATGAAGGCGACCGGCTATATGCCGCCGGCGATCTGATTGCCGCAGAGAACCAGTACCGCCTGGCAGCGGCGAACCCTTCCATCCTCTATAAGGAAGACGAGGTTGCAGCGAAGCTCAAGGAGCTGGCTCCAATAACAGCGATCCGCAGCGGGCTCAAGACACTGGTATTAAAAGTGTCCCAGCAGCTGGATACAAAGGATTTTACCGGGTTCATGGAGAGTTATGCTGCTTTGCTTAGCCTGAAAACTGAGTATATGCAGCCGGGAGGGTCTTATGAATCCTATTATCGCCAGTTGTCGGCGGATTCAGGCCTTTCCGGCCAGTTCTCAGCCGGGTTCCAGCAGTTCAAGAGCCAGTTTCTTACCGAACTGGGGGCCAGTCAAAGCGGCAGCGGCAATGAAGACAGCGGGGACAGCTTCAAGTGGAATCTGCTGCGGATTCCCGATGCCTTTTATGGAGGGAGCCCAGCCAAGGAGAAGCTGCTGGCCGGGTCCTTCCAAGCTCATGATACGGTTAAGCTCAAGGAGCTGGCGGCGGCTGGAAGCTTCGATGCTCTGCTGAATTCCGCCTTGTCCATGATGGATGCCTACAACAGCCACACCTATAATGCCTCATGGGTACAGGAGCAAACTGAGGCCAGCGCAAAGAAGATGCTCAGCGGCGATCTGGACAGTGATTCCTATGCCGCCTTTACCGGGCATGCCGTAAGCTACCACAAATATGCTGCCTCTGCCGGCATTGATTCATCCAAGGTGCTTACGTTAATAGACAGCAGCTTAGCGAAGCTGATGAAGAGCGCCGCACGTTTGGTCCGCGGCGGCCAATATGCTGAAGCGATCCAGCTGTACAGCGACCTCACCGGACTTCAGGACACTGCAGAAGACATTGCCGCCGCCAGGATCGCCTGGAATGCTGCGGAGCCTGTCCGCCTGCTACCGGGCGGTGAGGAGCAGGGCAAATATGCCCATGTTGTCTCCGTCACCGGAAGATACGGAGCCAAGGTGGCCGTAGCCGGAACAGACAGCAGCGGAGTCCTCTACTTTGCGGATATGAGCGAGGACGGGATTGTCTCGACAAGGACCGGTGAAGTCATTGCGGGCTTCGAGAATCTCCGCAGTCTTGCTTTTGATGATAAGCTGTCAGCCCTCTCCGAAGTGCCTGTGGTCGTCGCCGAGAGCAGCCGTGAGGATGGGCGCACCTCTTTTACTGCCTATCAGATTAAGCCGGAGGGAATCTCCCAGCTCTTCTCGTTTGCCGGAAACAGCTATACGCTGCAGCCGGATGATCATGCTATTTACGTTGAAAATGCAATTGTAGACAATGGTGGAGACGGCCTGACCGCGGTATACCGATTAACAGAGGGCGTCTACCAGTTCTCCGAGATTCATCAGGAACAGGAATATCCACAGATTTCCGCTATCGAGCTGGAGCTTCATCCCTTTGAGAAGGTTACCCTTCACTGCGATATATATATTGATTCTTCGGGCAGATCCGTTGCAAGCTCCGATGGACGTCTTATTGTCCTTCAGGGAAATACCGGATCGGTTACGGGGTTAGCCCTGGTGAGCGGTCAGTTCTTGAACAGTTTCGAATACGTAGAGACAGATACAGGAATGCAATACTTGCCCGTGTTCGTGGCAGACTCCTTGGAAAGCATGAGTGTAGTACTCCCTTAAGCTGCCAATAATACTTCTATTAAAAAGACGTAAGAAAGTAACGGAGGATTGCCGTTAGTCTCTTACGTCTTCTTTTTCGGGGATTGTCCAAAAAAATCTATGATCGCCAAACAGCTGCAGCCTTCTTACGGCGTGCTGCGCTCCCGCTTCCTACTTTTCTTTTCCGGTTCAGCAGACGTTTATAACGCTTCTGCGTATACAGAACATCGGCGGCCGACGTAATCGTTTCCTTAACCTCACCGAGCACCTCTTTGGTCTCCTCTACGAATGCCTTCATCCGCTGCACCTCGGATTTCACACTATCCGACCGCATTTTCACCTCATCCTTAGTCTCCTGAATATTGGCCTTGATCTCATCCACCGGCTCCTTTAAGCCGTCTACCGAATGTTTAACACCATCCAGCGACTGCTTCAAGCCGTCGATACTTTTCTTAAGTTCTTTCAGCGGATTACCCAAACGTATCCCTCCTAATTTCCCTCTATATAAATTGAACTTATAATTCTTCTATTTTAGGATTGTCCGTGACTCCAGAGAATATTTGGACTTCCGGCCGCCACTCTTCCCTAAATGTAATTCTCAAGCTCAATCTATACACTAATACTTACCCAGAACGGTTAAGGAGGATTCACCGTCTGCTGCTTATGAACTGAATAAAGGCTGGGTCACCATCTTCATGTATTTTAGCAAATCCGCTTTTGCCTGTTCATTATGCTCCCACACCCCAAGGTTCCAGCACATAAAACGAAGCCCCAAGTATCGGGAAGCTATGGAGAACAGCTTTGCATAACGTGGCTCTGGAATGTCTAAGCCGAAATTGCCCAGATAGGTCCGGTAAGCACTGGCCTGCTGCAGGCTGCCGCACCGCATCGGAATGTCCATAAACAGTGAGCCGTAGCGGGCCTCCTCCCAGTCAATAAAATACACGTTCTCATTGTTATGCACCAATACGTTGCCGGGATTAAGATCATTGTGGATCATCGTATGAGTGCTTGCCTCATTGATCACAGCAGACATCTCCTCAACGATGCCATTGGCGGCTTCCTCTATTCCGGAGATGACATTCAGCCCAAACGTCCTTTCAAATGCCGGATTGTCCTTAGCGAAATTCCACGAATATCTCCATTGTTCATTGATTATTTCTGCAATATAGGCCTCATCAACCATAGGCAACCACGGCAAATCTTCCCTGCATCCCATATTGGCCCGATGAATATAGGCCAGCGCCAACATTTCTCTGTCCTGAATTGGTGCAATATCCAGCTTGGCGTAATCCGTATCAACGTCCACGTCCTGAATAACCAGCAAACTGCGGCCCTCGTTCAGCGGATGGTTCGACAAGCTGTACGGCACATTCGCTGCCTGTGAATATAATCTGGACAGTGCCGACCGCTCAATAAAGGTGGCTTGCTTGGAATACAGGTAGATGCCCGGTACCTCAAGAGAGATAGTTGTTGCTGTTCCGATGGGATCGGTTTCATTTTCAGCTGTCATTTTCCAATTTATTTTATGCCGCGACAATCCAACTGCCTGTGATCCCGCGCCTACAGGAATATTCTCAATACCCAGTACTTGAATATCCGGGGAAATGAAGCAGTATATTGTATCTTTTATCAGTTCGGTCAATTTACTGTTATCTATACTCATAGGTCATCTTCCTTTGCAACGAATACAATAGCGATAATCATGAACAAAAGCTCTTTCTAGCGGCGGTAGGTATGCTCGGCAAAACAGGCGGTTTCAACGAAGTGATTTCGCTCATAGAGTCTCTTGGCTCCGGCATTGCTTCCGGCCACCCGCAAAAAAATATTCCCGTCACCCTGCTCTCTCATACGGTTGATGCAGTGCTTCAGAATAATTCCGCCATACCCGCGGTTCTGGTAATCCGGCGCTACAACAATATCGCGGATATATTCCCCTTCCGTAATATAAGCACCCACTAAAGAGCCTCGTATCCAAAACGAACGGACCCGGGACTCCGCTTCGTAAGCGGCAAGAGTCCTCTCACGAACTGAACGATCTCCGTATTTCTCCCGTATACATTAAAGCAGATCTCCCTCTCTTCGCTTGCCTGTAAATAGGGGTTAATCTCGCTCTCCATCACCTCCAATAATACATCGGGCTGGCCGCACTGCCTGAAAACTGCATAGGCAATGACGCAATCCGCTCCCTCCACCAGACAGAAGACACCTTGATTGGGACCTGATTCCCCATAGTACATAACCGACACAGCCCCATCGGCAAAAGCAGCCCTAACATAACCTTCCGCTCCCGACGAAATCATTGAAATCAGTTGCAGGATCTTATTAAATTCCGTCTCATCCATCTTCCTTCCGCCCTCACAATCTGTTATCGTTACGAATCCCCGTCACTTTCTGAGCATTGTCCGGTACACAAATTTGGGCAACGCGGACTGCCTGCGCCAGCGGGATTTCTGTCCTTTGGCAACGGGAGCGAACAACAACCGGTGCGCCCATTCCAGGTTAAGCTTCTTCCAGATCACCGGTGCCGGCTTCACTTTTCCCGAGATTACGTCCAGGCTGCCGCCAACTCCAAAAACAAGCTTAACGCCAGTCAGCTCCTGCTTATGCTTATACAGCCATTTATCCGAATACGGTGCGCCCATGGCAAGAATGAGAACATCCGGCTTGCTGCGCTGAATGTCTGCAAGTATCCCCTGCTCCTCTGCTGCATTAAAAAATCCATGATGCCTGCCGGCAATCTTCACCTGCGGATAGGAGGCGTTAATCTTCTCTACGGCCTGTCTGCTGGTGATTTCATCGGTTCCCAGGAAATAAAAGCTCCAGCCCAGCTCATTGCCCTTCTCCAGCATCCTGAGCAGCAGGTCATAGCCTGTTACCCGCTCGGGGATCGGCTCGCCTTTTCTTCTGGCAGCCAGTACGATGCCGATCCCGTCAGGCACGATTAAGTCCGCCGAGCTGATGATTTCCTGAAGCAGTTCATCGGTCTGACTGGCTAACGTAATCTCCGGATTGGCCGTTATTAGATGAAAGAGCCTGTCCTGTTTATTCTGAACTTGCTCGGCTAACCGAAGCGTAGTTTCCTCAAGCGTCAGCTTGGAAAATGGAACACCTAGAATCGAAACGATATCATTCATAAATTATTTCCCTCCCAGTCCTCCAGCACATTCCAGCCCATCGCAGGTTCTCCATGGAAGGAGTGCAACGAGCCTACATAAACATGGTTGTTATGAATCCCTGTCTCCAGGTAATGCCGCATCACTTCTTGCGTTGAGGCGGTTACATGCTGATCGGCAATTGCACTGCGATCCACCCACAAGAGCCGGCCTTCTTCACTTTCAATTAAGGTGCTATCTGCCAGACCGCTTTTGCAGAAGCAGCACCTCCTGTTTATCATTAAATAAGAAAGCTACTGCCATTGGTCTAATCCGCACCATCATCTCTCCCCTAAATGGACCCTATTTAAATGACACCATACTTTTGCAGAGCGTAAGCAATCCCTCCTTCACTCGCCTTTTTAGTGACGAAGTCTGCTTTCTGCTTGAGCTGCTCTCCTCCATTGCCCATGGCAATTCCTAAGCCTACATATTCCAGCATATCGATATCGTTTCCCCCGTCTCCAAAGGCGACAGCCTCGGCAGGAGATAACCCGAAGTGCTCCAACACCTTGCGGATCGCCGTTGATTTGGAGACCTCTGTTTCTTCCAACACATTCATCACATAACCGTGGAACCGGACAAACCGGAGCCTCGGGAACTGCTCTATGTATTTTTGGGCTTCATGTTCATCCGCATATAGGCACATGCAATATATTTCTTCGGACAACGAACCCATAGTTTCAGGATATTCCGTAAGACTTAAAGTCTCCTGGAGCGCCCTCTTCATCCGGTCATCTTCGAACCCGAGGCCGTTCATCGTGAGCAAATCGGTGAAATAAGATAAGCCATGTCCATTATTTCCGGCAAATACCGAGAGCTCGCGGACCGTCTCACTCTTCAGCAGCGACTTATGAATCACTTCCCCATTGCTTTGGACAAGTGCTCCGTTCGCGGAAATAATGGTATCCACACCAAGCCCTCTGAACTCTTCGCACAGACTGTACGGCCTTCCTGTAGCGACCACGACCTTTATTCCTTTCGCAGCCAGCGTTCCAAGCGCTTCTTTGGTGCTGGACGGCATACATCCGTCAACTTCACTTAAGAGCGTGCCATCCACGTCAAAAAACACTATTTTGTACATCCTCCAGAACCACTCCCTGATTCATGCGCTATGAAGAGTATCCTCGCACTCCAAATATTTACATACTCATTCTCACCATACCAGCAACTTGGACTTCAAATCAATGGAGAATGTATCTTTAGTGATTTCAGATTAAGTGGTAACGGACGAACGCAACACAAAAGACACCCTAAGGGTGCCTTGTTTGCAGGAAATGCCACCTGCACAGAGGAATAAGAATAAGAGAAAAAAATTGGAGGTAATTGCTCTTGAATATTGATGTTCTCGATAAAGGTTATGTCCGGCTGGTGAATCATATGGGTTCCGATCTCACCGTTGTTAATGCGGCGCGGGTATCCTATGCCAAACAGTCGGATGCACTCACAGAAAAAGATCTGCGGCTCATTCAATTTCTGGCCAGAGAAGGACATACTTCCCCCTTCCGCCATGCCGTGATCCAATATGAAATCTATGCTCCGCTTATGGTCGCCAGACAGTGGTGGAAATACGTCATCGGCTCGGCCCATTATGAAGGAACCGGTGACAGCCTGGAGGCCTGGAATGAATCAAGCCGCAGGTATATTACGGAAGAACCCGCTTTTTATACCCCTGCCGCCGGGCAATGGCGAAGCGCACCCGCGAACTCCAAACAAGGCAGCGGCGATATCGTAGCCTGGGAGCTTGGAGAGAAATATACCCGGGAGCTCATGAACTATGTGGATTTGGGGATTCAGAAATATGAGGCTGCGCTGGCAGACGGAATCTGCGCGGAACAGGCAAGGCTGTTTCTGCCTGCCTATGGACTCTATGTCCGCTGGTATTGGACGGCTTCGCTGCAATCCGTAGCGCATTTCCTGAATCAGCGGCTGGAGCATGACGCCCAGAAGGAAATACAGGACTATGCCAAAGCCGTACTTGAGATTGTGAAAGCATTGTTCCCGGTGACGATTGACGAGCTGCTGTCCAAATAACTATTCCTTATCGTGAATGCGGAACGACTGCAAATAATTGTGGATATCCTCCTGAGGCGTCTCAAGCAGGCCTGCAAGCATGCTTTGAATGGAGCGCATTGCAGCAATTCTTTCATCGATTTCCAGTATTTTATTGCGGACCCGTCCCTTCAGCGTCTCGGCATCCATCTTTTGACCGAGCATTCCCAGCACTTCACGGATTTCTTTCAGCGAATACCCCAGGGATTTGGCATCCCTGATGAACTTGATCTTCACCAGATAATCCTCCGTATAAATCCGGTAACCATTTGCTACCCGCCCGGGGACAGGCAGGATGCCACTATCCTCGTAATAGCGAATGGTTGCCATGCTTACCCCGGATAATTTCGCCAGCTCTCCGCGTGTCATGCCCTCCATGACTGCTCCCCCCTGCCTTCTCAGTTTTATCTGCTGATTACATTCTCTTGCGGGTATACTCTTGATCAAACTTCACTTCGGGGGAATCGGCTGATGGCCCGTCCAGAAGAGATTGCGGTTTGTTGTTTAAATATTGATCGAAGAAGGCTCTCACATAAGATCTCGTAATATCAATATTTTGCACCGGATCGATATCTTTAGCGAACAGCGACGGCGACAGCAGCGCGATCTCCGTGAAGCTCTGATGAATAAAATGATCAACCGTCAGATAATAAGTGTCGCTCGTGCTTTTCGTCATAACTGATTTCAGATCGGGGGCAAACTCCTCGTAAAATACTTTGTCCTTCTTCGTCACTGACGGATCGAGACTTTGAGCGGTACCTCCGGACATCATGTACATAAACGGCTGCTGCAATCCGGTATGGGCAACCTCCCCCCAGAATCCGCCTTCCAGACTTACGCCTGCCTTGAACCGCTTGTCCTGTGCCAGCGCCTCCGCAGTTGTCGCCCCGCCATAGGAATGGCCGAATATTCCGGTCCGGTCCAGATCCAGTCTGCCCTGAAACAAACCGTTCGGATCCTGCGCATTCCATTCCGTAAGCGTGTCGAGTACAAAGCTGGCATCGGCTGCGCGAATACCTACTCCTGTGACATTATACTCATAAAGCTCTGCAGAGGTATCAAACTCGGGATCAGGTTCATAGAAGACCGAATGTCCATCCGGGAATGTGACCTTAGCCGATGTATAGGGATGATCCATCCCTACTACAATATAGCCGTGGCTGACCAGTTCCTCGATGGCCGTCATGCTCTGAAACCGGGTGGAACGAATGCCCGGCGAGAACAGTAAAACCGGATAGCTCGCCTCGGCTGCGGACAGCTTCGCTCCATCGACGACATGTGTAGGAATTTCGGTCACATGACTGAACAGCTGCTTGGGCAGGCCAAATACCAGACTGATAGCTTCTCCGAGCTCGGAAGGATAATGCTCCTTCACCTTCCCCTCAGCCTCTTCCGGGTCCACAGGATACCAGACATTCACCATAAGCTGAAGAACAGCAATGATTGCGGATAAAGCATAAACCCTGAAGTATACTTCAAGGTCAAGGTGCCAGCGATATGAAGTTTATGCACGCGGCTCAATCATGGGTCCTTACAGGAGTGATCAGGAATAGCGCGGGCGAAAGCGGGTCTGTAGTCAGGATGACCACCGGGCTTTCTTTCCCTGTGTATCTTACTCTGAGGGACCCGCTATCCAGGCAGCGCAGGATATCCAGCAAGAACCTGCCGTTCAGCGCGATGGTGAAGTCATCCCCCTCCATGGCTTCCAGGCTAATTTCGTCCCGGACCTCTCCTATGTCCGCCGTACCGGATAATAAAACCAGCTTGCCGGAAGCCGCTGTAAGCCGAATGATGTTTCCGCCTGCCAGTATGGACACCCTTTCAACTGCTTGCAGGAAACCATAGGGGCCAATGAGCAGTTCGGATTTGCAGGATTGTGGAATCACATTTTTTACGGCTGAGGGGAAGACCCCCTCAATGAGGACGGACTGTACATGCAGCTCATTTGCCGTGAAGCTGATTTGATGTCGGCTCACTGCAATTTCTGTTGCGGCTTTGTCGTCGCTAAGCATCTTTACGATTTCATTAATATTTTTAGCAGGCACAATAACATTCGTTCCGTTGTTTATGTTATACCCGGTATGCAGCGTGCGGGAAGCAAAACGGATTCCGTCCGTTGCCATCAGGTTGAGATTTTCCCCGGTAAATTCAAAAGAAACTCCCGTCAGTACCGGTCTGGAATCGGATGTGGAGGCAGCCACGCACACCTGTCTTATCGCCGATCGCAATACGTCATTCTGGATGTGAAACTTGCAGGCAGGCTCAGCATCAGTGGAAGGGGAGTGTACGGGCGGGAATTCCGCAGGGTCCAAACCGCATAGCCGGACATGCGAATCGCCTGAAGTAATGCTTAGGATAAAAGGTTCTTCGCTCTCAAAAGCTATCCACCCGGCATGAAGCCTGCGGATGATCTCACTTAAATAACGGGCCGGCACCACAATTCCGCCGGTTCTTTGCACATTCATCGAGTCCTTATCCTCGGGAACCCTGTACTGGATGGTCATACTTGTATTGCTTGCCGTGAACACCAGAGCCTTCTCATAAGCCTGAATATGTATTCCTGACAGAATTGGATTTGGGCTATTCGCAACAACAGCCTTAAGGACATGCTGCAGAGCATGAAGCAGTGTTTCCTTTGTCACATTGACCAGCATTGCCCTCACCTGTCCCTTGTAGTGAATGATTATGAATAATAAGCAGTAATGATATTCCGGATCATTTCCGAGCGGGATAATGCTGTAGCTGTACAATCTGCTTCAAGCTTGTTCCACAGCTCCTCCGGCAATGTCAGGGATACCTTTTTGGTGCACCCGATACCTTTCCTGCCTGCTCCCTCCCGGAGACCGCCTCTTCCAGACAAGAAACCAAGTTGACCGTCTTTGTTGGAGACACCAATTTTGATCGCATTATCGCTCATAGCATTTCACCTTTTCATTTGATTATAGGAACCTTTTTCATAATCTTGATAATTTAATTCTAGCATACAGTCCACTCCCTGGCAATGCATGGAATGATCCGGAGCGGAATAGAACTGCGCTTGGCTGCGCTGATTCCAGGCCAAAAACCTCCGCCTGCCAAGGCGAAGGTTCATGGGTTAAGGCATAACCGGCTGATTCTGAGCGGATAGGCTAAGCCGGGAATTGTATTTGGAGACACGGCAGGTTTCAGCGCGGCGACCAAGGCAGCTGCTCCACTCCCTTGTCCTTATTGCTGCGGCGAAGGGAATATAGCAGCCAGATACAGGAAATACCCACTCCCGCTGCACAGACCAGAAACACAGCCATGTACATTCCTCCTCCCGATCCGGAAGTGCCGCCGCCAATGACCAGACCGCCCGCTGCTGTGCCGAACATCATTCCGATATTGCGTGACAGCGCCAGCACACTGCTGACCCGGCCAAGCTGGGATTTCTTCGCCAGCCCCATGACGATGCTGGTATTGGGCGAAGTCACCATTCCCATCGAACAGCCGAGCAGTACCACCGGCAGAATCATCGCTCCGGCTCCAAGCGCAGGGGCAGCGAAACCAAGTGCCAGCAGCGTCACGCTCATGAGCAGCAGCCCGGCCGCAAGGATGCCGAGCGGACCTTTGCGGTCCGCGAAGCCCCCGCTTATAGGAGCTGTCACCACAAGCGCGAGAGGGTACCCGATCATGATCAAGCCGACCAGCGCAGGCTCTGCACCGGCCAGCCGCAGCAGCGAAGGCAAAGCCAGCTGTGCGGCGAATGCCGCCATGTATGTGATGACCGTAATGACAATTCCGGCGGCAAAGTTCCGGTCAGCGAATAGTCCAAAGCCGCTATCAGCAGACCGGCGGGATTGAGTAGTCGCCGCGGCTTCCGGCGACTCTGCAGCGGCAGCCGTTTCAGCGGCTTCATCTGTGTTCCCCTTGCGGGAGAAGCGCGCATGTGCCGCAAAGCCAGCGGCTGTAACGGCTGAAGCTGCGAACAGCAGCAGCACCGGCAGAGACAGGAAGGAAGAGCGGCCGCCGAGATCAAGGGCAATCATCAGCGAGGATAGGCAGGCCGCAAACCATACGGCTCCGCCAAGATCGAGCCGCCCTCCAGCCGTTTCGGTATCCTGCGGGATCAGCCGCTCAGCAAGCAGCCCTACACCCCCTGCCACTGCAGCAAGCAGCCAGAAGTTGCTCTCCCAGGAGAACCACTGGATCAGGAAACCTCCCAGCCCCGGCCCGGCCATGGAGCCTGCGGCCACAAAGGTACTCATCAGCCCAAGTGCCCGGCCCCGCTGCTCTGCGGGAAATACAGAGACAATAAGTGCCATATTTGTTGCCTGGTACATGGAAGCGCCCACGCCTTGAATCACCCTGAAGCCCAGCAGCATTACGGCATTCGGAGCGAGTGCGCAGCCCAGTGCGCCCGCCGCAAAAGCGAACAGACCGAAGTTATGCACCTTCCGCCGGCCAAGCCTATCTCCCAGCCGGCCCATCACGGGCAGCAGGACGGAGATGACCAGCAGATAAATACTGACCACCCATTGGGCAGAGGCTACCGGTATCCGCAGATCCGCCGAAATGTCGACCAGGGCGATATTAAACATTCCGGCGGAAAGATTGGACAGGAACGCCCCGAGACAGATGACAATCTTAACTGCCGATGGGTTTACCTCCCGCTTGGAAGTCGTAGCCGAGAAGCTCATAGTGCGTTTTGCAGCGCAGATTGATGCCAGATGTTCCAGTTCTCCTCGACTTCCGCGACTGAAGCGACTACCCCGAAATAGCCCTTCATGTTCTCCAGCGTCATCTCATGCGCCGCCCGGGAATATGAGGCACAGGCGTCCTCCGCCAGCACGATATGATAATCCAGCATAAATCCGTCCCGCGCCGTCGATTCCACGCATACATTGGTGCTTACCCCTGTCATGATAAGCGTCTCGATCCGCAGCGAGCGCAGCACGGAATCGAGTCGGGTATTAATAAACGCGCTGTACCGGTGTTTGTTGACCACAATCTCCTCAGGGAGCGGAGCCACCTCATAAAATCCGGCCCCCCAGCTCCCCTTGCGGCAGACTCCGAGCGAACCCCGCCCGGAACGCGAAGCCCACACAGGAGAGTCGGTCGCTTTTTCATGAAAGGTCTGGATAAAAATAACGGGAACCCTGTGCGCTCTGGCCGCATCAATCAGCGAATGCAGACGCGGCATCATCGCCTTTACACCAGCCACATCGTTTCCGCCTGCGGCAAGCGCACCGTCCGGGTGGCAATAATCATTCTGCACATCTACTATGACCAAAGCCGTCCGATCCGGCATAATCAAATCTGCTGTCAACTCCATCATCGTCACCTCTTTAGTTTTTGAAGGCCATGCGGCGCTTACTTCTCTGCGGTCTTCTTTACAAACTGCATATCGACAAGCCCGTCATACGTATATTCGCCTTTATAAATCCCGGTCTTGATCATTACATTCATATCCTTGTCCAGCGCTTCCTCCGAGATGATTCCGTCCGGACTCCAGAGCTGGTCTTCATAAGCGCGGTCAAGTGCCGCCTGCGCCGCCGTATCCGAAAGGGTCGGGAATTCGGCCTTCAGCACTTTCATCGCCATCGTCTTGTCCTCCTGGATAGCCTTTAAGGCTTTGACCACGGCGTTCACCGCCTTCTGCACCGTTTCCGGGTCCTTCTCAAGGGTAGATTTCTTCACGCTCAATACGGAATACGCATAATCGCCCATATCATGGAATTTATAAAATGGCTCGTCCCACACGCCTTTATCCATTCCGTCGCTGATCTGCGGCTCGGCACCGTTCGCAATGTCAGCCGCACCCTGCTGGACCATGGCTACAACGGTTGAGCCATCCGCCGGTTCCAGCAGACGTACATCCTTCTGCGGATCAAGCCCCAGCTCCAGCAGCAAATACTGGGTCAGAAGGTTCGGCGTTCCGCCATGCCGTCCGGCGTTGATTTTTTTGTCCTGAAGAAAGGCCTTTAGCTCTTCATCGGAGCTTCCTGCCGGAGCCGTCCCTTTCTTCGCCATCAAATACACATTGGCACGGTTGACGACATTGCTTACCGAAATGATCGGGTCCGAATTGCCGGTATTCGCCAGCGCATTGGATTCCGGACCGCCGATAACGCCCCAGGCATCCCCGCTGACCACCGAAGTCACATGCGTGCCGCCGGTAGCCTGCAGCATTTCGACCTCAAGCCCTTCTTCCGCAAAATACCCTTCGCGCTGCGCCACATACAGCGGCAGATAACCTGTATAATGCAAAGGTTCGGCAATCACAAGCTTCTTTAGACCTTCCTTGCCGGCTGCGGCTTCGGCGCTTTCCTTATTACTACAGCCCGCAAGCAGAATTATGACGGAGACCAGCAGCAGGACGGCGGACAGCTTTACTTTTTTCAACTTCATGATTTGTTTCTCCCCTTTATCTTATGAAATAGAACAATCCGCCTTACGCCTTCTTCATTCCGTACCCTTTGGACAGCCACTTCTCCAGCAGCACTACCCCTGCATACATGACCATCGACAACACCGACAAGACCACTACCCCCACCCAAACAAGGTTGATATCAAGAATCGTCCCGGCATAAATGACCATGCGGCCGATCCCGTGACTGGAAGCAATAAATTCTCCTACAATGGCTCCGGCCAGCGAAAGTGCAATATTAATCCGCAGACTGCTGATCATCCAGGGCATCGCCCAGGGAATGACCACTTTCGTAAAGACCTGATGGCGTTTCGCGCCCAGCGAGTACATCAGCTTCTCCATATCCTTATCCACACTCTGCACCCCGCTGTGTGCCGACAAGGCCGCAACCACCACCGTCATGGCAAAAGCCAGCGCTACCTTGGAGAAAAACCCGATGCCCAGCAGAATCACAAGCACAGGGGCCAGCGCCAGCTTCGGCATTGCGTTCAGCAGAATGAGGAACGGTTCGCTGATTCCGGCAAATCTCTTCGACCACCAGAAGGAAAGACCAAGCAGCGAGCCCAGCAGGGTTCCGCCGATAAACCCCAGAATGGTGGAACTTGAGGTGTAGGCAATATCCTCAAGCAAAGTCCCCTCCGTAATCTGTGTCCAGGTCGTGCTAAGGATGCGGAGCGGGCTGCTCCAATAGTAGGAATCCATCCAGCCGATCCGTGTAAATAGCTCCCAGCAGAGTACAACCAGCAGCGCTACCGAGAGACGCCCGATGCTGATAATCCTGCCGGTCCGGCGCTTCACCGCCTCCTCGTCCTGAATGAACGGCTCCGCCTGCCTTTTGTCCGGCTTCACTGCGCTGTTCCCGGACGCCTCCAGTTTGTGAATGACGTACCCTTTCTTCTGCACACTTTCCATCCTGTTTCCCCCTAAAGTTTTGTGTGGTTAGTCTTCATCGATATTCTTCGTACAAAACTCACTTCGAAAGCAGTATACTTACGAGATATGTGCAGCCGGCTCTTCGCTTCCGCCGCCGGACAGCAGGTCCAGCAGATGAGCCTTAAGCTCCATAAAGGAAGCCGATACGGTATCCTCTTTATGTCTCGGACGCGGCATGTCCACAGAAATCTTGGAAATAATTCTGCCCGGGCGGCCGGAGAATACATAGATGTCGTCGGACAGGTAGATCGCCTCGTCAATATCATGAGTGACGAATAATACCGTCTTTCTGAAGTCCTCCCAAATTTCCAGCAGCCAGTTCTGCATCGTCAGCCGGGTCTGGGCATCCAGCGCGCCGAAAGGCTCGTCCAGTAAAATAATGTCCCTGTCATACAGAAGCGTGCGGAGCAGCGCTGCCCGCTGCCGCATGCCTCCCGACAGCTCTGCAGGATGATGGCTGCCGAAGCCTTTCAGCCCGTAGCGGTCCATCAAAGGTTGGGCTCTGGCAACCGCCTCTTTGCGCGGCACTCCGCGGATTTCCATCCCGAGAATAATGTTGTCCAGAATGGTCCTCCAGGGCAGCAGCATATCCTTCTGCAGCATGTAGCCGACATGTCCGGTCTTCCCGATAATATCTTCACCGTCTGCCAGGACACGGCCGGTTGATGGAGGCATCAGTCCGGCAATAATGTTGAACAGGGTAGATTTGCCGCAGCCGCTGGGACCGATAATACTGACAAATCTCCCTTCTTCAATGGATAGATTCGTTTCCTGCATGGCGATAATCTCTTTGCCGTCACGGCGGAACCACTTGCTTACCCCTGAAATTTCAATCTTGGCCTTCATCGCTTCATCCCCCTCAGAATTTTGTGATCATGTGCAGAAATTCAATGGATAAACAAAAAGCCGCCAGTTTTAGACACAGCCCCAGGGCTATTGTCTGAAAACTGACGGCAGGCCGGCTCTCCCACATTCAGAGTTCCAGCGTAACGTTCAGGTAATGCTCCAAATCCTTCTCCAAAATTATGATCGTACCGGAATATTCGGTCTCCACATCATAATCTTTAAGAACGGCTTTGATATTCAATTGAAATTCATCCATAAAAGCCTGCTTGATCTGACGCTTGAATACCTCATGCAGCACCAGATTAATTTCCCTGCTGGCCGAAGCATCATGGGTATCCAGCACCTTCAGTACAGGTACACGGCTGTTGATGGATAAAATGATAATCTTGTTTCCTACAAAATCAACCTTTTGCTGCTTAACACCGGCGTTGAACATCCTCTTATTGATTTCGTTATAGATCCGTAAAATATCCTGTTTCCATTGTCCGGCGGAAGCGATCATGGCGATCACTCCTTCATAGCTAATAATAATGTTATAAAATATCACGGGAACATTGGTAACTACGTCACCGCCTATTGCTTATACATCATTATAGATAAAAAGATAGAGTTGTCAATAACTTAATGTTATATTAAATGACATTTAACTAGAAAATATTTTCGGATGTAAGTAAACATTACTTTCATTTTACTCAAATTTCTACTTCCCACTTCTTTACCTGTAACTTGTTCCGCCCATGGGTTAGTACAGTGTAATTCGCTATTCCCAGCTGGTATTTCCGTGGTATAATTTAGTAAATTTCCGAATTCAAGGGCACTGTTTTCCGGAAGCACCCGGAGACAACCCCGCAGCTTATGCGGGGTTATTTTTGTATAAAGGTGGAATTATCTATGACTGAGCTGCAGGAAACAAGAGCCATTTTAACGAAGGAAGACCTGATCCAGCAGTTTAAAGGCTGCGGAGTGGCAGAAGGGCAAACCCTGTTTGTTCATGCCTCGCTAAGCAAGCTGGGTTTTGTCGTGGGAGGTGCGGAGACCTTAATCCGGGCGTTACTGGAGATAGTGGGGGAAGACGGCACTTTGGTCATGCCTTCGCAAACCTGGAAAAATCTCGATCCTTCGACAGGCGTCCACTGGCAGGAACCGGCAGAATGGTGGCCTGTGATACGGGAGCATTGGCCCGCCTATGATAAAGAGGTTACTCCGGCCATCGGCATGGGTGCCGCGGCTGAAATGCTCCGCAAATGGCCGGGAGCCCAAAGATCGGATCACCCCGCCCGCTCCATAGCGGCAGTAGGCAGACATGCAGCCTATATTACGGCGGACCATGATTTGAGCAATATTTTTGGTGCCGGATCGCCACTGGACAAAATTTATCAGCTAAATGGTTATGTCCTCTTGGTTGGCGTCGGCCACGACAGGAATACATCCCTGCATCTGGCCGAAGCCCGGGCTGATTTCCCCGGTAAACACATGGTAGACGAGAGCAGCGCAGTTCTGGTGGACGGCAAGCGGGAGTGGCTTACTTATTCGACCCAGTCGGTGGATGACAGTGATTTTGTCACGTTAGGGAATGAATATGAGCAAGAAATCAATCTCAAGATTCATCACATCGGCAATGCCGAAATACGGCTGCTAGCGCAAAGACCTCTGGTCGACTGGGCCACGGACTGGATGGGGAAATTCAGAGCTTAAACAGACAGGATTCCGAAGAACGAGGCGGTAGTATGACGATTCAGTCCATATTTATAATGGTGCTAAATTTGACTTATTGTGTAATCAACCCGTGGTTTCTCTACTATGCCTATAGACAATACAAGGCCAACTGGTCGGCAGCCGGGCAAATTCGCGTCTATGATCCAGCCAGACTTAATCCACATAAATTATTGCTTGTGGTCACTCTGCTATACGTGAGTACAATTGTGGTTCTGTGGCTGTTGTACATGTTCAAGGTCAGCCATGTGATCGAGGATCACTGGTTCTCCTATGTTTTCATGCTGGTTCTTCCGGTTGTCGCCAACCATGACCGAGTACTTATGTACATCGGAGAATACGGCATCTCCCAAGAGGGGAACGTGATCCCCTGGGAATTTATCAGCTATTACAAATTCGGCAAATTGAATACGGTCACAAATCGTTTGTTGCTGGAGATACATACAAAGGATAATGTGATATGTGGATTACTTCCATCTGAATCTCAAGAAGAAATAAGGCAGTTTTTGGAGGAAAATAAGATTCAATCAAAGCCGGCATAGTTAAGACATACCGCCATATAAATGCAGGAGCCCTCTCATCCTGAGAAGGCTCCTTGAGGTCTGTACTCATATCCTGAACAAAAATCGTCAACATTTACCCTTGGACAAACCGCAGCGTCACTTTCGTCCCCTGCCCCGGCGTACTCTCGATTACAATGGAACCCCCATACCGCTCCATAATGGCTTTGGCGATGGCAAGGCCAAGCCCGGAACCTCCCTGAGTCCGGTTCCGCGATCCCTCTGTGCGGTAGAAGCGGTCGAAGATATGCGGCAGCTGCTGGGAGGAAACCCCCATCCCCGTATCCGCGACAGACACAATCACTTGTCCATTTTCTATGAAATGCTCAAGACTTACCGTACCGCCTTCAGGCGTATACTTCAGCGCATTCTCTACAATATTGCGCAGCACCTGATAGCTTGCGCTTGCAGGCATCCGGATCAGCAGCGCTTCCCCGCTGCGCTCCTCTTCATAACACAGCTTCACTTCAGGATTCACATGTACGGTCTGGGGAAGCAGCTCATTCAAGGTTGCCTTAAGATCGCAGCCTCCATCACCGGCAACGTCCGGCAGAGGTTCTTCCGTTTCGGCAAGCAGCAGCAGTTGGGCGATCAGCTCCTTCATTCTTCTGGTTTCATCCATCATGAAGGCGAGCGACTCTTCCAGCACATCCGGCGATTTCTTCCCCCACCGCTGCATCATATGCGTATGCCCCTCGATGATGGCGAGCGGTGTCTTGAGCTCATGCGAGGCATCGGCGACAAAGCGCCGCTGCTGGTCAAAGGAGACACTAAGCTTATGCATGAGCCCATTGAAGGTTGCTCCCAGTTCATAGAGCTCATCCCTCGCGGCAGGCAGCTGCAGCCGCCGGGATAAATTATTGGCTCCGATGCTCTGAACCTCCCCTATCATGCTGCGAATTGGCTTCAAGGCTGAGCGGGCTACAAGCCATCCAGCCACAACTGCTATTCCTGCTGCGATTAATAAGCCAAACAGCAGAATTCTGCCTACTTCCCGCACCGCTGTCGCTGTCCTTGAATACCCGCTGTCTGTAAGCCGCAGCTTAACAGACCCGTATGCGGGTAAATCCATGTCACTTTCAGCCTTGTATCTGACTTCTTTATCTACTCCCCCTATCCCCGCCTCCGCCAATACCCGTTCCTTCGAATCCAGCATTTGGAGCCGCTGCCCCTTGTCCAGGTCAGCCGCAAATGACGACAAATCCGGTTTAAGCACCGCTGCGGCTCCGCTGCCTTTTCCAATTCCCGGCTTAAGCAGTGAAGGCAAGAAGGAAACCTCCCCAATCTGAAGCTCAAACTGCCTGAGCTTGGCCTCCAGCAAATTGACTTCCTGGCCTTCTGTCCACTGACTGAACATGATATATACAAAGCCGCTGAGCACGATTGCCACCATAAGAGACGCTAGCGCAATGGATGCGCTGACTTTACGGGAGAACGTCCAAGTCTTCAAGTCCGCCACCTCAATCCCTTAAGATATAGCCGCTTCCGCGGACGGTATGGATCAGCTTTTCTCCAAAGCCTTCATCCACTTTCATACGCACATACCGGATATAGACATCCACGACATTCGTCTCACCTTCGTAGGAATAACCCCATACCAGATTCAGCAGCGCCTCGCGATGCATCAGCCGGTTCTTGTGTTGCAGCAGACAGTGGAGCAGCTCAAATTCGCGCTGCGACAATTCAATGTCCTGACCCGCGCGGCTTACACGATGTGAGGCTACACTTAACGTCAAATCTTTGGCACTGAGCATGTCCCCGGTCTCCTTGGTCTGAAGTCTGCGCTGCACCGAACGCATGCGGGCGAGAAGCTCCTCGATGGCGAATGGCTTCGGCACATAATCATCCGCACCGGTATCCAGCCCGCGGACCCGGTCACTTACGGTATCCCTCGCCGTGATCATAATAATCGGCGTTTGCTTTGCTGAACGGATTCTTTTGCATACTTCTATGCCATTGATTCCGGGCAAATTCAGATCAAGCAGAATAAAGTCAAAGCTCTCACTCAGGGCTTTATCCACCCCATCAGGCCCATCACTTGCAATCGTAGTCTCATAGCCCTCATACGAGAGTTCCAATTCCAGCAGCCGTACCATTGCCATTTCATCTTCGATGATTAAGACGCGCTCCTTCACTCCTGCCCTCACCTCTCCACTTGCTTATCTGGTTTTCATTAAGGATAACCCGGCCATGGAGGATGCTTCTATACGATAAGTCCCTTTGCCAATGGTTCCGGTCACGTGATTGTTTTTTACCGCCAGCGGAAAATCAGTCTGCGGCTCGCCAAAGGCCGTCTTCCCGTCGACCTCCACCTCCGCGCTCCCGGGCCAAGCCAGGTACACATTTCCTACATTTGAGGAAACTGCCCAGTTGCCGCCAACCTTTCGACTTTCAATGCGGATGTTCCCGGTGGATGATACGGCTTCGATCGTGGAGCCGGCTTCTTTGGAGGACAGGTTGCCGTTCATGGTCTCCATGTCGAGCGGTCCGGCGATCTGATTAGCCACAATATCCCCATTCATCACGGTGGCCTGAACAGCCTGCTCCGCATCAGACACATGAATGGTGCCATTGTCGCTCCGCAGGGAAATAGTATTGCCGATGCCTTTGGCATCAACGTTGCCGTTCGCTGACGAGAGCTTAACTGTGCCGATGCTGAGAACCTTTGATAAGCTGATGTTGCCGTTGCTCATATTTGCCTGCAGATCCGCTGCCATTTTCTTGGGCAGGGTAACGGTCAGATGAATACTTGCCTCCTTATGATGGCTTCTGCCATAACGTTCACTGTAGGCCTCAATATCCAGAACCGTCCCCTCCTTCACCCGAAGCTCAGTCTTCTCCGCAACAGCCGCCGCCTCCTTCTCACCCGCTTGATCTACAACCACCGTTGTATGAATTTCAATAGCGCTCCCGCTGCCCTGCTTTATTTCAATTGAGCCATTTCGGTTCTTGATAGCAACCGATTGGATGTTATCCGCTAAGGAGATGCTTGTCATGCCTTTGTCAAAAGAAAATCCCGCTGCCGTAGCCTTTGCCCGCACAAGCGGCGTGGTCTTGAAATCCGCTTCGGACAGCTGCCGTGCAAAGATGATCCCCGGGCCGCCCCGGCCCGTATAAATCAGCACCAGTACCAGGGATAATCCCGCTCCCGCTAGTAGACACTTCATTAAACGCTTCAATATTGAACCTTTCATAGTCATTCCTCCGATTCTTGTGATTGATCGACCTTAGGGTACAACACAATCCATGAGAAAGACTTTGCAGGCAGATTAGAGTTTGATGAGAGCAGGCTGCAATCGAAAAACCACTCCTTTGGCGGAGTGGTTTCGAATACTAATGCTAACAAAGGTTATCTTTTATAAATTGATTAATGCTATCAGCATATTCATCCCATAAATAATCCTGATTCTCAATAATTAATTTCGGGATGTCCCAAGAGTCAACAATTGCTCTTACAAACGCCTGACTCCCGCCCCACAACTCAGCGGCTTCCTTAAAATCATCATCCGTATGCAGAGCCACCGGCCCCCATTCGTTCCCGCGCACACTGCAAATAAACCGCCATTGCCCTTCAACATTCACTTGGTAAAAGTAGATGAGCAGCGGTTCCAGTGGTGATAATATCTCCTGCAGTGCCGACGAGAAATTGAGCAATTGATCATGATTCATGCCCATATGATAAGCGCAGTTTATGGCATCCTGAAACAATACACTTTCAATAATCGTGATATCCTGCGTACTGGCCAGCCTTTCCTGAACAAAAGCCCTGAACAGGGCTTGCAGCCCTTCTATGAATAGATCTGCCTGTGCATCATCCTCAAAGGAGCTGAATTTGTAGCCCTGTATGAACAAAGGATGGTTGTCTTCAAGCTCCAGAATACACCGGTTGGATACATTCCACGCAGACAATTGATCCGAGAGCATCGTCGCGCAGGTCGTTTTCCCGGAACCCGGCATGCCATCAATAATAATAAGTTTTTTGTTGTTCAATTCCATTTCGTATTCTCTCCTCTGTTCCAAATGTCCACAATGGGAATGGATTGTTCAATCCTCTGTTTACTCTCCGCGATCCAGTCCTTAAGCCACTGATTATTTAAGCTGCTGAAGGATTCATCCCCGTCGTAATTGCGGAAAACACCGATATATACGATCATTTCTCTCAGCATTAGAAATAGCGGGATTTGGGCCATCCAATAGTCCTCCAGCGTATTCTCACGCGTATAGCCTTTCATAAAATGAGCCATAAACCGGCGGGCCTGGTCCTCCCGGCTGTCCTTTCCTTCTTCACCACCGTACACATAGACGAGATAATACAGCTGAACCGCGATATCCTCTGCAAACCAGCTGTACTCGGCTTCATCAAAATCAAAAGATGGAGGAATCAGGTCCATATTTTGCAGGAACCAATTCCCGCTCCAATCCTGTCTTTGGTTCTGAGGATCTTGTGGCTGATAGTTTTTGGACAAGGCATGCAGTTTGCCAGTCAGTTGCCCCAGTTTTTCATACAGCAGATGATCTTGAAGACATTCCGGGTAGCTGATTGTTCTGCCACGGGCTTTTTCGAAGCAAACGCAGCTATAAGATCCATCTCTTTGCTCAATAACTTCCACTAATTCACCGTTCCTGGACAATAGGGGTGTGGAGACAGAAACCCCTTCATTCGCCAGAAACAAAATCCAGTCCAGCTCCCCTAGGATCAGCTTCTTAGAACGGTTAGAGCCTGGAGTGATTCTCAATATGCGGTCATGCCTATCCTGCTGAACCTCATAAACCATATTCTGGCTGCCTCCAAGGTAACGGAGCTGGCCGCTGCTTATGCTGTAACAACTGGCTGCGATTTCAAGCATTGGATGGGTAAAAGAATCTTTCGTTCTCATACGAGTGTACCTCCATAGAATTAGAAATCAGATGAGACGGAGGTATAAGGGCAAACCAATCAGCCCAAACCACAGACAGGCAAAATCCGCCGTCCGGTGCTTGGGCATCTGTATATAACAAGGCAAAGCTGTCCCCTGCCGCTAAATCCGGGCATAAAAAGGCCTCCATCTCACCAGTTGATTGAAAAACGGCAAATCAAATAAATCCTTGACTGCAGGATTCAAAAAATTGATAGGCGCCATCTTATCTCAACTTGATGAAACGAAAACCTCGTGACATACATAAGCCTCTTTTCGAATTGCTCTATTTCAGTCTATCGTATCCAGATGCTGGATATCTGTCAACAAGCAGAGGAGACCTTCCTCGGCAAAGGACGGCCTCTTCTGTTCTACCTTTTCATCGCCCTGACTACTTACCAGTTATTCCCGTTCCTGAAACAGTAAAGCTTGTGGAAGTATTCAAGAACTTGCCCGAAGGTGCTCCGGTAACCGTAATGTTATTGAAGACCGAGCTGCCGCTGGCGGAGCTTTTGCTCGGTATTCGGGTAGATGCGGTATTTATACGCTTGATGAACGATCATGTGCGACACCCCCTTTTATAGTATTTTCTTACAGTGCAGCACGTATGTTCGCTTATTCCTCCCGTTTCTAAATGAGCAGTGCTTCTTTCCATTTGGAAAGTGATCGTTTTTCGGCTAACTAAGTTTCAAACTAAGGCGGAATACCTGTTTTTTCTTGATAAGGTGGTAATTCCTGACCATTGATTTTAGAATCGATCATTGTCACAATTAGATTCCTGAGATAGCCGCTGAGCAAAATGGTTGGGAGGCACAGTAATGACGCAAGGGAATATCCGCCCGGAACAGGCTGGTGAGATTGCGAAGGAGATCCGCGGTTCGGCAAGGGAATTGGCTGTACATCTGATTAGGCTGTCCGGAGGATCCGGCAATGTATTAGAAGCCATTCACTGCACAACCCGGCTTCGCCTTAGACTGTGGGACTGTTCCCTAGTGGACGAAGCCGGCCTTTCCGGCATGCAGGAGGTTCAGGGCGTGTTCTTTCGAGCCGAACAGCTGCAAGTTATACTGGGATCGGCCAACGTCTTCAAGGTGCACCGCCAGGTTGTCCGCATCCTTCAAAACGGCGGGCCAACACAGCAGGAAGAGGTTCAGTCTGCCGGACCCTCTGAATCCACAAGCCCGGACAGCACTGCCGGGTCCAAGCGGGCTCTACTTCCTTATATGTTTAGACAGATTGTCGATGCGGTAAGCTTTTTTTCCGATATCGTCGTGCCCATGATTCCACTCTTTGTCGGGGTCGGCCTGCTGCTGGGCCTGCTTAGTATGATGGAAGCCTTCGGCTGGGCGCAGCCGGAGAGTGTCCCGTTCCGAACCTTGTCATTGTTGACGGGTTCAGCATTTCAGATTTTGGCTGTGATGTTTGGTTATCACACGGCCAAGCGGTTTGGAGGCACCCCTACGCTCGGCGCTGCAATCGGCGTTGTCATGACCCGTCCTGATCTATTGCAGGTCACCAGATTCGGAGGAGCACCGATAAGTTCCGAGAATTTATTATTAACGCCGCAGTTCGGGTATCCAGGAGCCGTAATTCCTACGATTCTTGCGGTATTGCTAATGAGTCTAATTGAGAAGTGGCTGCGCCGGATTCTTCCGTCATCGACTGCTGTTATGCTGATCCCCTTTTTAAGCCTTGCCGCCGGGGGCAGCATTGCGATTCTGGTCATTGGTCCACTCACCTACGAACTGAGCAGCTCTCTTAGCAGCTTGCTGGAAGTGGTGTTCAGATACGGCAGTTCGTTTTTCGGTCTGCTGCTTGGCGGAATCTACAGTTCTGTTGTCGTGAGCGGTCTGCATCATGGCATTCAGGCAATTGAAATCGGATTGATCACCAATCCGGACGTCGGCGTCAATTTCCTGCTTCCCATCTGGTCTATGGCGAATATCGGCCAAGCTGCGGCCGGACTGGCCGTGTATGCCAGAACCCGTGACAAAGCATTGAAAAAAATAGCCCTGCCCGCGTCAATCACCGCCTTTCTCGGCATCACCGAACCGGTCACCTTCGGTGTCAACCTGAAGCTTGGCCGCCCATTCTTAGGCGCTGCTTTGGGAGGTGCCGCCGGAGGGGCTTATGTAGCTTATTATCAGGTGGCAGCTGATTCGTTCGGCTTAACCGGAATTCCAATGATCGCCTTTACCGTCCAGCTCGGGCAGCTGAATCTTATCCATTATTTGATTGGTTTTCTACTGGCAGCAATAACAGCCTTTACGGCCACCTGGATTCTAGGGGTTGACAAGCGACTTCTTAAGGAACAAACAAGCATAGGAGAATAACATGAAAATCAAAAAAATTCTGAACAACAACGCGGTTGTGGTAAACGACCTTGGAGAGGAAAAGATTGTCATGGGTTCCGGTATTGCTTTTCAGAAAGGGAAAAACGATATTATAGATCCGTCCCTTATTGAAAAAGTGTTCATTATGGATGACCCGGATCAATACGGCCATTTGCAGGAAATGCTGGGGACACTGCCTGAAGAAGAGATTACCGCGTCCGAACAAATTATTTCTTATGCTGAACGTGAACTGGAAGTGACGTTTAATGAGCATATTCACATTGCACTGACAGATCACCTCTCCTTCGCTTTGGAGCGGATCGCTAAAGGAACGATGATCCAGAATACGCTGCTGGATGAAATCCGCATTTTATATCCGAGAGAGTTCCAGATTGGACAACAGGCCAAAAACATTATCTATGAAACACTGCAGGTCGAAATTCCCGAGGACGAGGTCGGATATATCGCCATGCATATCCATACTGCCTGGAAAAACGCCGGAGCTCACGGAACAGATGCCGAAATGGCAGCAATGATCCGTGATATTGCTGAAGGTGTGGAACAAGCTGCCGGTGTTACGCTCAAACGAGGCTCCGCCAATTACGAGCGTCTGGTGACTCAGCTTGAAAACATCCTGAAATCTGATGAAACCGGCAAGCTTCTCAATGAGTTGAACCCTGAAATTGTGCGAATTGCCAAAGAACGCTACACCCGGGCCTACTTGCAGGCCAAGGAGGTTGGCGATCAGGTTGAAGAAGATTACGGGTATACTTTCATCGACAGCCAGCTGGTATTTATCGCCATGGAAATTGATCGGATCTGTACACGGTCAATGGATGGTAATATATTGAAATCAAATAACACAGGACTTTAGACCCTTGATATCAAAACAATATCGAATACCCCTAGTATCATCCTCAAAAAAAATAGGGATTTCAGTCTATAGCCATTTTCCGTTATAAAATTATAGAATTAACGCGACAACAAAATATGTCGGGATTGTTACTGTTAAGCAGGCAAGACCTAAAAATCCGTTTGGGAATCGATGCGTTTTACGTATCCCCAATGGTATTTTTAGGTCTTTTTTTCTGTTTAAAAACAACAAAAATTCGTAACTAAAAGGAGACCGGGAGAATGAATATCAAAAAGATGGTAAGACAAGCAACAGCAGTAACCTTTACAGCAGCTTTACTTACAGGTGGCGGGGCTTCAGCTTTGGCCAAAGAAGATAACAGTAAGAATTACAAAGAAGACTTTGGTTTTTCCCACATTACCCGCGCTGACATGATGAAAATACCGGAACAACAAAAAAGCGAAAACTTTCAAGTTCCTTCGTTTGATGCTTCCACCATCAAAAACATTCCTACTGCAAATATAGTGGATGAGTCTGGCAATGCCCTTGAGCTGGATGTTTGGGACAGCTGGCCGCTTCAGAATGCAGACGGAACCGTTGCCGAATATAATGGCTACCATATCGTGTTCGCTTTAGCGGGAGATCCTGAAAAAGGATGGGACACCTTCGTATACATGTTCTATCAAAAAGTAGGCGACACTTCGATTGATAGCTGGAAAAATGCCGGCAGAGTTTTCAAAAATAGTGATAAATACGTTTCAAACGATCCGATTCTAAATAACCAAGCCGAAGAATGGTCCGGTTCTGCAACCTTGACCAAGGAAGGCAAAGTCCGCTTGTTCTATACCAACCGCCAAGGCTGGGATCCGGCGAATAACTTTTTCGGCAAGCAAACCTTGACGACAGCTCAAGTGAATGTGTCCAAGCCTGATGCGGATACGCTGAAAGTGGATGGCGTGGAAGATCTCAAATCAATCTTTGACGGAGACAGCAAGTTCTATCAAAATGTGGATCAAGCATTCAGTGAAGGCAACTATGACGATAACCACACGTTAAGAGATCCTCACTATGTGGAAGATAACGGTCATAAATATCTTGTTTTCGAAGCCAATACCGGAACGGAAACAGGTTACCAGGGAGAACAATCGTTAGACATCAGAACTTATTATGGAGGTAACAAACCCTTCTTCGAAGCTGAAAAAAATAAATTGTTGTCCGGTCCTAAGAAATCTCTTGCGACCTTAGCGAACGGCGCACTGGGTATTATTGAGTTGAATGATGATTACTCGCTCAAAAAAGTGATGAAGCCGCTGATTGCCTCCAATACCGTAACGGATGAAATTGAACGTGCGAACTTATTTGAAATGAATAACAAATGGTATTTGTTCACCGATTCCAGAGGCTCCAAAATGACCATTGATGGAATCGGCGCTAATGATGTATATATGCTCGGTTATGTAGCAGATTCATTGACGGGTCCTTACAAACCGTTGAACAAAAGCGGGCTTGTACTGCATATGGACCTTGATCCTAATGATGTTACCTGGACTTACTCTCACTTCGCGATCCCGCAAGCGAAAGGAAATAACGTGGTAATCACAAGCTATATGACTAACAGAGGTTTGTATGAGGACCAGCAGTCCACTTTCGCCCCAAGCTTCCTGTTGAACATTAAAGGCTCGAAGACCTCGGTAGTTAAAGACAGCGTTCTGGAACAAGGACAATTAACGGTTAACTAAGAGGTATCCATTTGAGCAGCCATAAGCGGACGTTTACACGACAGCTCGTTATAGGGATCATTGGTCTAAGCTTTGTGATCACTCTGGGGACAGCGGGTTATTATTTGGCAAAGAGCAATCCACTGAAGCAAGACAATGATTCTGATCCAAAGCCAACCTTACGGGCCAGCTATCATTTCACAACGCCAGACAAGTGGAAAAACGACCCGCAAAGGCCCATTTATTACGATGGTGCCTACCATTACTATTATTTGTATAACGGTGATTATCCGAGTGGGAATGGCACGGAATGGCGGCATGCCACATCCACAGATCTGGTGTATTGGAAGGATGAAGGCATCGCCATCCCCAAATATAGTAATCCTAATGGCGATGTCTGGTCAGGTTCGGTTGTTGTGGACGAGGCAGGTACCTCAGGTTTCGGAAAAGGCGCTCTGGTCGCGATTGTGACGCAACCCTCCGCCGAAGGGGGAGAACAAGAGCAGTATTTATGGTATAGCACCGACCGGGGAAAATCATTTAAGGCTTACAGCAACACTCCTGTTCTGCCGAATCCGGGGACTGCTGATTTTAGAGACCCGAAAATCATGTGGAATGAGCATTCCCGCAAATGGATCATGGTCATGGCAGAAGGCACAAAAATAGGTTTTTATGAGTCTCCGAACTTAAAAGACTGGCACTATACAAGCGGTTTTGTAACGGAGAACATCGGGCTTGTGGAATGTCCCGATCTGTACGTGATGCTTGCGGACGACGGGACCTCTAAATGGGTGCTTGGGGCCAGCGCCAATGGGAAAGCATCAGGAAAGCCGAACACCTACGCTTACTGGACAGGAGCTTTTGACGGAAAGACATTTGTCCCTGATCGGCAGGAACCACAGTGGCTGGACTATGGCTTTGATTGGTATGGCGCTGTAACCTTTGAAGACGGGACTAACAGCGGTCCCCCTGCTCACCGTTACGCTTTAGCCTGGATGAACAATTGGGAATATCCCCATAATACGCCGACGCTGCACGAAGGCTTTAACGGAATGGACTCTATTGTTCGTCAAATTGAACTCAAACAGACTGGCGAGGGCACTTATCATCTGGTTTCGCAACCGCTTGAAGCCTTAAGTAAGGCGGCGGATTCAACCGTCTCCTATAAAGAAATCCAAGTAAATGGCTCTACAACACTTCCGTTCACAGGGAACTCGTATGAGCTTGAGGCCGATATGTCCTGGTCTGAGCTCAACAATATGGGATTTAGACTCCGGGAATCCACCGATAAAAGCCGTCATGTAGATGTCGGAGTTTCTGTAGAGGGCGGTTACACCTACGTCAATCGGGCTTATACAGGAAACCCTGACACGAGTGGACGATATCTTGAAAGCACGTCTCCATTCGATGCCAGCCAGAAGAAGGTTCATCTGAGAATTTTTGTCGATAAAACAAGCGTCGAAGTCTTTATTGATGAGGGTATCATCGTGCATTCCAGTCTCATTTTCCCGGAATTAAACGATCAAGGCATTACCTTATTCTCAGAAGGCGGAACAGCGGTCTTTAAAAATGTTGTGATTAAGCAGCTCCATTAAGCTCTTGATTTAAGTCAATGCTCCGTCATAATTAGCCGTTTACAATGAAATCAACAATGTAAACAAGGAGGTTAATTATGACTACCCCAGTTAAAGAAGGATTGGAACTGCGGAAAACAGCACTAACTGCCGGCATATCACTTATCATCATGGCGATTGCAGCATATTTTTCCTATGGTTATGTTCATGGAAGTCTGGTTGTACAAGGCGATGCCAGTGCTACATTGAACAATCTCAGGTCATCCAATATGCTTTTCAGGGCTGAAATCTTTGGCTGGCTCCTCATCCTGATCTGTGACATCGTAGTTGCCTGGGCGTTCTATCTTATCCTGAAGCCCATTGATAAAAAGCTGTCCTTGCTCGGTGCATGGTTCCGTCTTATCTATTCGGCTATATTGGGAATTGCCATACTGAGTTTGCTATTAGTGATGCTTCTCTCGAGCGGAGCAGACTATTTATCATTATTTACAACCGGTCAACTACAGGGATATGTGATGCTGTTTTTGGAAGCTTTTGAATTGATCTGGTCGGCCGGTTTGATCATTTTTGGAGGGCATCTAATGATTGTGGGTTATGTCGCTTTCCGATCTGACACCATCCCTAAAGTCATTGGCATCTTATTGTTAATTGCTGCAGCAGGATATATTATCATTCACTTCTGCAACTCGTTTCTTCCACAATACGATGAGTTCATTACGATCCTTGAATTTGTATTTAATGTGCCAATGATTGTTGGGGAACTGGGGTTTGGGATATGGCTGATGATCAAATCTTCTCCTGATTAATCCGCTTTTTAATTCTGCTTAGTGACTCTGGGGTAACCCCAAGATAACTCGCCAACTGATGCTGGGGTACACGATCGACTAAATATGGCCGTTTCAGTAAAAGTGTCTTGTAGCGTTCTTCAGGTGTAGAACCGATAAATGCAGCGAATTCCTCTTGGACTTCACCAAAGTTCGCCTCTACCATCCTGCGTGTCATGGACTCCAATTGGGAGTGTTTATGATACATGTCCTGTTCGGTATCAAGATCACCCACGACCAATATGGAGTCCTCCAGACATGTTAAAGAGTACTCGGATGACTTATCATGTTTATGACGATTGAAACTTGAAATGCCTTGTTCTTCTGTGTAGAAATTAGATGTGAACTCTTTTCCCGCCTGATCTATGGAGTACTGTCTCACACAGCCCTTCATCACAAAATAACATTTAGTGGGGACATCTCCTTGTCTAAGGAGCGTTGTCCCTTTTTTGTATTCCTCAATATGAATTTCCTTAACAATTGCCTGTTGCTCTTCTTCATTAAGAGATGTGAATCTGGTCAGGTACTTTAGCAATATTGTTTTCACTTTACACCCTCTCATCCCCTGCTTAAGCCATTATGATTCCTATTATTCCTGACTGCTACTTTCATTATAAGCTGCCTTTACTAATTAACAAAACGGCAGATAAGACCGATATATATATACATATCTTTAACTTTATTTAGTATATACATCTACAAATTGGAGGTTCCGTATGAATGTATCGCGTTCTATTCAGCGTTCGCCCCTTCCATTAGTCGATCACGGTCGGCTACAGCGAAAGGGGGCAGAACAGAAGCCCGGTCCAGACATGAAGATTCCAGCAAATCCGCAGACAAAGCTAATTGATCAATTGACCGAGCAAAAGCAGTCCCTGATCGACAGACGTTCCGAGTATGTGGGCAACGCCCTTAAAAGAGGGGATAGTCCCGAAGTGGTTCAGGCCGAGCTAGCTTCCCTGGATGAGCAAATTCAGCAGCTGGACGAGCAAATTCGAATGAATTCTCTCGAAAACCAGCGCAAGACACAGGGTTTGGATGAAGACACTAAAAAAAAGAAGGAGGAGGAGCTTTCCCAAAAATCGTGGAGCCCGGACAAACAAACGCCTGAGGAACAGCAGCTTGCCTATACAACGTACACCTTGAACGGCGTTATATCCGCCCATAATGATTTAAAGCAAAGCGATTCTGTGAGAATGGCGCAAATCACTTTGCGAACTGAAGCGAAATCCTTGGAAAATAGTAACCCTGTGAAGTCTGCAAGACTATTCCAAAGAGCTTCCAATCTGGATCAGAAACTCATGAACATTGCTAAAAGCGCCCAGGATAAAATGACAGAAGCTGTACAATCAGCCCCTTCGCCAGTTAGTCCGAACGAATCTCCTGCGGACGTGCAAGACAAGAAGGATCCGGCAGCTGAAGGCGCGTCATCTACGCCGGAAATACAGATCTATGCAGAAGCAAATAAGGAAAAAATCCCTCCGGGCAGCCAGATTGACCAATTAGTCTAAGGCGTGTCTTCAAACCGCTTCCCCGCCAAAACCTGCTGCTGTAGGCCCTAAAGAATCATGGGTACAGTACCATTTTCTGATCACATGCGGAGAAAGGCGTTTCGCCACTAGGTAGTTTTTTCGGTGGAGGCTTACGTCTCGGTGTTTCAAAGACTTCGCTCTTCTTCCGAAGGCGTGTGTGTGAGACTGGAAAGTGTATTCCTGGCTCTGAGTACAAACGGACCGAGTTGCACTTATTTGGTGCTTTTAGCCTGTTACAGGAGGACAACGGACTCCAGCGCAGTTATTTCTCCCTGCTGGCCGTTTTTAGCTAGAATGCAGAGCAGATAAGGTCGCCTGGGTCCGCAAAAGAGAATAAACAGGGATTTTACTCTCCATAGCGCCTCCTGAGTCCGTCCCGAGTAAACGAACCCGCTGCGGGCTTTTGGGGCCCTTATCCCGCTTATCTCCCCGTGCGCTCTGTAAACAGCCGCCCCGCGTAGTCGCTAATCAGCGCCTGCATCGCCAGCTTGCCGGCCCAGCCCGCCGGGATGCCGCTTAGACCATAATAGGCTCCGGCAATTTGGCCGTAGACTGCGCCGGTAGTATCGGCGTCATTCCCCAGATTAACGGCGAGCAGTGCACCTTCGGCGAAGCTTGCCGATTTGTGAAAAGCCCACAGCGCCGCTTCCAGCGATTCAACGACATAACCTGTACCTTGAATCTGCGGAGGCTCCTTCCGCTTATAAGAACCGGTATAAATGTCGGCAAGATGCGGTGTCAGCAGGTCCTGCTGAAGCCATTCGGCAAATGCATCAGGGGCCAGCATTTCTTCCTTGCGCCAGCCATGCAGCCCGGCGAGGATGTAGGCGGCCATCAGGCGGCATGCGCTTAGACACTCTTCTGCGGCATGGGTTGTCCTTGAACTGCGTGCCGCAAAGTCTATGGCAGCTGCAGGATGCTGCGCATAGTACATGACCACCGGTGCCAGGCGCATGATCGAGCCGTTCCCGGCTGAACGGGGATCCTCCGATCCGCTGTAAGCTTCCCCCGTGTCCTCGAAATGCTGCAGTGCCGCCCGCGTAGCGTTGCCGATATCGAAGCATTCCCCCGTGCTGCTCAGATAACCCTCGCGGAACCACTCTGTATAGCGCTGCATCTGATCAGCAGCGTCAAAGCCCTGCTTCGCCAGCAGACTTTCCGCCAGGCAAAGCGCCATCGAAGTATCGTCTGTCCATTGTCCGGGCAGCAGTTCAAACACGCCGCCTCCTATGATATCCTCCATAGGCACAAACGTGCCAGGGGCCTTGAATTCCACTGTGGTCCCCAGTGCATCTCCAACCGCCAACCCTTGCAGACAGCCTTGATAACGATCCATATCTAATCCCATTGCAGTACCTCCTTTGCATGATTTCCTAAATATCAACGTTATACCTAATAGGCAGTACATTGTCGCGTCATCTGCCGTTACCGCCATTGTCCGTGCACATATATATAGTAAAGGAAGATCACGGATAAAGGGAGCGATGTAATGGAAGCCGGTGCCGCAGGCTCTTTAAACAAGCAGGGAGTTTCCATTATCACCTGCACGAACCGCCAAGGTTATTTGCGTAACTTGTTTAATAATTTCAATAGACAGAAATACCGGACAAAAGAACTGATCATCATCGTGAACAACAATAAGATTCCGCTTGAGTCCTACTATAAGCAGGCCAAAAAGCTCCGCAATGTACACATTTTCCGGATCCCTGCCTCTACCTCTCTCGGCGCTTGTCTAAACTTCGCTGTGCGGAAGGCGAAATACAGCTATATTGCCAAATTTGATGATGATGATTATTACGCCCCCTATTATTTGACGGATAGTTTGCAGGCCTTGCGCAGAACAAAGGCCGACGTAATTGGCAAGCGGTCGCATTATATGTATCTGCAGGGCTCCAAAACACTGATTCTCCGCTTTCCACATGATGAGAACCGGCCCGTAAGCAAACTCCCGGGAGCTACTCTTTTCATTAAGCGCAACGTATTAAGCAAAGTGAAATTTCCGGATCGAAACGTTGGGGAAGACGATCTATTTTGCATCAGGAGCAAAAAAATGGGCTACAAGGTGTATTCCGCAGGAAAATACAACTTTGTCGCCATCCGCCGGAAAAACTCCTCTAATCATACCTGGATCATCAGCGATAAAGAGTTAATTGCTCATCATAAAACGATTCCGTCTGTGAAAAATTACAAAAAGTTTGTGCAGAAAAAGCCCAAGGATATCCGCTCATGATTTCCCCATATCTTGCTTACGAGAAGGATGCGGTTTCGGTCATTACGTGCACCAAACGGCGACAAAATATGGACACCCTTTTCCACAATTACGACAGACAGAATTACAGGAATAAAGAGCTGATCGTGATCTTGAATCATCCAAGCCTGAAGCTAAGCGATTATATCAGGGCCGCGTTACCATATCCTAATGTGAGGGTGTATAGCCTGCCCGGGCATGTCTCGCTGGGTTCCTGCCTGAATTATGGCGTGAAAATGGCCAGATACGGGCTGATTGCCAAATTTGACGATGATGATTATTACGTCCCTGGCTATCTGTCCGGCAGCCGCCGCAGTATGGTGGATACCAATGCCGATATTGTCGGCAAACGCGCCCACTTCATGTACCTGAACGGTAAAAAACTGCTCCTGCTCCGTTATCCCAAACGGGCTGATCAATATGTTTCTCAGGTACAAGGGGCAACCTTACTCATCAAACGTGCTGTTTTGGAGCAGGTGGATTTTCCAGATCTAAACCGGAATGAATGCGTGAAGTTCTGCTCCCGCAGCCTCCGCAAAGGATTTAAAATCTACGCGGGAAGTCCTTACAATTTCCTGGCGATCCGCAGAAGGAACTCCAAAGATCATACCTGGATAATAAGTGA
The DNA here is from genome assembly GCF_038007405.1 of Paenibacillus sp. FSL M7-1046. Taxonomy (NCBI): domain Bacteria; kingdom Bacillati; phylum Bacillota; class Bacilli; order Caryophanales; family Paenibacillaceae; genus Paenibacillus; species Paenibacillus sp. FSL M7-1046. The sequence continues at coordinate 1,204,911 of NZ_JBBOXB010000001.1, forward strand.
TAGATCTTTGCTCAAGGGAAATATGAAGGTACTGAAGGTGCGGGATGTCAAAAAGTATATTTGCCGATAATCTTTCCGTATATAGGGAAGCTCCTGTCCGACTCCCGATATACAGCGGCCCCCGGAGTGATGTGAACATTCTCCGGGGGCCGCCAATCTGTTATAACAGTATTGCTCTCTTATTCACCAGGATACTTAAGTCCCCATTGTCCACGGACCTGATCCAGCAGCTTCATGATGGCTACGGACTCATCGAGCGTCATCACCGGGCTTTCCGTAAGTCCCGCCTGGAGACAGCGTCCCACTTCCTCGGCTTCAAAGGAATATCCGATCGAGGTACGGTCATCCTCAAAGGTCTCGACCAGCTCACCGCCGATGTAAAGCTCAGCTGACTTAGGATTCACCAGTGTTCCTTTGACAAGGATATGGCCCTCTGTCCCGAATACATGGGCTTCCTCCAGCATTTTGAGACGGATACCGCCATTCAGTGAAGCGCTTTTGCCGTCGCCATAGGACAGCAGCAGCGAGAAATGCTCATCCACCCCGGTATCACCGATATGTACGGTGCTGGAGATGGTTTCTGGATGAGGCCCAAAGACCATTGAAGCAAATGAAATCGGATAGATGCCGACATCCAGCAGCGCACCGCCGCCGAGCGCCGGGTTCAGCAGACGTCCTTCCGGATTCCAGTCGGAACGAAAGCCGAGATCTGCCTTCACCAGACGAACATCACCGATCCTTCCGGAAGATAACCATTCTCTGACCTTGACGTTCGCAGGAATGTAGCGGCTCCACATGGCTTCCATCAGGAACAGCTTCTGCTCGCGGGCATACGCCACAATTTCTTCCAATTCACTGCTGTTCACGGTGAACGGTTTCTCGCACAGCACGGCTTTGCCGGCGCGCAGCGCAAGCAGCACATTGTCCTTATGGAACGGATGAGGTGTGCCAATATAGATGGCGTCCACTTCCGGATCGCTCACCAAATCTTCGTAAGTGGCATGGGCCACGGGGATGCCGTGATTTTTGGCGAATTCATCAGCGCTTGCCTGCGTACGTGATCCCACGGCATAAGCGGTCCCGTTACTGGCATGAGCCAGATCTGTAGCGAACTGGTGGGCAATCCAGCCCGTGCTGAGAATGCCCCATTTTACTTTGTAAGCGTTATCCACTGACACCAATATCTCCTCCTTGGGACTATTGCTAGTCCCTTTGATTCTATCAAACTGCGCTTCTCCTGTAAAAGAGTTAGGGTTGCGCCTATGCCATAGCAAGCAGCGCACATATACTAGTCGCGGAGCAACCCACTGTCACAAGCAGCGTTGCCGCATTCCAGGTCCGGTGCACTACAGCGAGATTCTCAATGTAGCTGCGCATGAACACTTTTCGCAGCAGCCAATGCAGCAGCCGGATAAACACAAAACCGCACCAGCCGAACAAACTGATCAACAGCACCTCGTAGCTCCCTTTGTCTACAAACCGGTCAACTACATCCCCATCATAGTGAATTGGCACAAAATCCGGCATCCGCGGGTAAAGGTAGATGTAAAACACAATGGGTATAATTGCAGAAATAATACATAGCGTAAAAGTCACTTTCTTTTTGAACATGGGATGTACCTCCTCACCAAAAATCATGCGGCAACTCCCTCATTGTCCGCTAGTGTGCTTCCTCCAGCTGCAGCAGCAAAATCCGTTCCTTAAATGCTCCGCGGCGCTCCGCCTTCTCTGCACGAATGTTCTCCAGAACTTTGCTGTCCGCTCCATGAGTTTGTGCCAAAGCGCGGATGACCTCCAGCATATCGGCCAGCTCCTCCAGTGCATGCTCATCGCTTTCGGCCTTGAAGTACTCCGCCGTTTCTTCGCGCAACTTCGCGCGCAAATATTCTATGTATTCTTCAGGTTCCAGTATTCGGGAAGTACAGCTTCGTCCCTGAGAAGTTATCAGCCCCGGAATGCCGTCACGCACAAGCTTCGGATATTCAGCCAAAATCAAACAACTCCCTTAAATTTATATATCGGCTCAGCTCAGCATCAGCAGGACTCTTTCAGCAATCTTTCTACGAAAGGAACATCGGCCGGAGCAAAAACAAAACTCTCCAGTTCAGCAGGCAGCACCCAGCTGTACTCATCATGATCGCTGAGACTGATCTCCCCTTCCAGAAACTCCGCTTTCCAGGCAATCAGCATGATCTGCACACTGCCATAGTTATGCTCATTGACCCCGTAAGCCCCGGTGGGACGTATGGTGATATTCAACTCCTCCATCAGCTCTCTTCGCAGACACTGCGGGACATCTTCGCCGGCCTCCAGCTTGCCGCCGGGGAATTCCCACAATCCGGCCTGCGACTTGCCCTGCCGCCTGCGGGCAATCAATATCTGCCCTTCTTTATTATGTATAATCGCCGCTGCTACTTCAATCATCGTTTTTCCTCCTATAGTTATCCGTTTTTAAACTAGATGGTATATTGTGGTACAATATGGTAAAGTCTGATTTTCATTCAATAATCTATCTGCAAACAGGCTCAATTTACTCTGTAGGGGAGGCTGCATGTGAAGTCTATTTTCAAATCAAATTCTTTATCTGATGACCAAAAAATGAACCAGTCGCTTAGTCTGCGCATCAATGTGTTTTTCTTCAGCACGTTTATTATATTCTGCATTATTATTGTCCGTCTTGCCATTCTACAGTTTGTCGAAGGGCCTACCCTCAAAGATGAGGAAACAAGCAGGGATACGAAAAGTGTACCGCTTGCTTCAATCAGAGGGACTATTTATGCCCAAGCTGGAGAGAAACTGGCCTATTCGACGTCGGTGCAGACCTTATATTTTACTTTAACAAGAGAATATTCCGAAACCTCGACGGACAAGAAGACCAAAAAAACTGCCCGTACTCCAGAGGCCGTCGCCAAGGCCGGCCTTCTTGCAACTGAGCTTGCAGCTGATTTCGCAACACATGGGGCCAAGGTACCTAAAGATGAAGTACTAACCAAAGAAGCAGTGCTGAAAGCCATGGACCTGGATTCCAAAGTTTATTCCGGCTTTATACTGCGTCCGATCAAACGCGGTCTAACGAATAAAGAAGTGGCCTACTTCATGGAGCACAAGGACAAATACCCCAATCTCACGGTAAGTGAAGAGGATGAACGTCATTATGACAAGGATACGGTAGCTTCACAAACGATTGGATATATCAAGCCGTTCAAAAAAACGGACATGGATATTTATAGAAACATCCTGGCGGCGATGAAAAATGAGGGAGACCCCGGTCTGGCTTACAGGGACGATGAGTTTGTCGGGTACGACGGTCTTGAACTCCAGTATCAAAGAGAACTGCGCGGGCGCAACGGATATCTGATGGTAGGCGTTAATGCACAGAACATAGCCGAAGGCATTGAGGAAGTGGTTCCACCCGTCAAAGGCAATGACCTGTGGACCACGATCAACAAAAATGTTCAACTGAAGACAGAGCAGGCTATCCTGGATCAGATTGAATGGGTGCACAGAAATCCGGTACAGGGAAAGGTTCATCCCGACGCCAAGACCGGCTACGCTGTTGCCATGGAGGTTGATACCGGTAATATTGTAGCTATGGCCAGCATGGAGGACTATGACACCAATCTGTGGACCAAGGGTACCCTTCCGCCATCGGTATGGAACGAACTGATGCTAAATTATCTGAACGGTACTATTACACCTATTTCTTCCGGGCGGTCCGGCCACAACTTCGAATCGGCAGTTTTCCTGGGTTCTGTCATCAAGCCGCTGACCGTATTGATCGGCCTGAACGAAGGTTTCATTACAACAAGCACGACCTACACGGACAAAGGCAGCACGACCTTCGGCAGAGCAGGACACGAAACAACCGTGCGCAATGCCGGCGGTCATCCTTACGGATACTTTAGTTCCCCTGCCAAAGCAATTGAGAAATCCTCCAACGTATTTATGATCGATATGATTGGCAAAAAGCTTTATGAGAAATACCATGAAAAAGGTGTCAAGGTCTGGGATAAATATATGAGAGATTTTGGACTTGGTGAATTTCCGGGTAGCGGACTGCCGGGAGAACACAAGGGCATCATCGATTATTTTGACGAAGCTGAGAATGGCAGTCCGCAATCGGCGCTGGTATTTGCCTCCTTCGGGCAGCAGGGGCGTTACACCGCGCTGCAGTTAGCACAATATGCTTCCACCTTGGCAAACCAGGGGACACGGATCAAACCCCAGCTGGTCAGTAAAATCACAGATTCGGCGGGCAAAACCGTAAAGACGTTCGGGAGGGAAGTGCTGAACGAAGTGAAGTTCGATAAGTCCTACTGGCGGGAAGTTATTAAAGGAATGAATACTGACGTTAAGGCATTTGAGGGTTTCCCCTATGACTTTGCACGCAAAACCGGAACCTCCCAGCAGGAATACTACAGAAAAGTCAATGGAGTCAATACGAAGTTTACAGTCGACAACGGGGTATTTATTGCCTTTGCTCCGCGTGAGAATCCGAAGCTTGCTGTGGCTGTAGTCATCCCCGAGGGGGGATTCGGCTCGAACAGTGCCGCACCGGTCGCCCGCAAAATTTTTGACGCGTACGATTGGGAATATGGCCTGGACGGCACACCGAAGAAGAGCATTCCCCCTAAGGAAGATGCGGCTGACAAGACTGCCAGCGATGGAGAAGCAGCGGAAGAGGGGCATTAGTCAGAGCAGCCCGGCCTGATATCCGTAACGCAATGGCCGGGCCGGTAGGACCGATTCAAAGGAGATTAAGTGACTCTCAAAGTTTGAGGACTTGTTCGAGCCCCTCCTCTTCTTAAAGCAAGTGTTTGAACCACAAACAAAGAGCAGGGTTTCTCCAATAACGGGAGAAACCCTGCTCTTTTCCTTTTACAGCCCTGCACTGAAGTTGACTTCCACTTATAAGAGCGATAGGCACAAACAGTCGTGATAGACTCTGTATATTCTATTTAGTAAGCGTAAGTTCCAAGCGTACTTCGAGATTGTTCTCCGTATCCAGTACGATGGAATGTGGACTTACCATGCCGAAATCCTCAAACGTTACGGTTGTTGTTCCCGACAGCAGAAGCTGTCCTCCGCTGTATACGGCCTGTGACTGGAAAGTCACGTCCTTCTCAATCCCTTTGACCGTGAGTGTCCCTTGCATTTCCACGGGTACTGCGGTGCCTTCCGTCCATTCTACCGGCAGTTCGGAGAACGACTTCACGGTGAAGGTCGACTGCGGGAACTGCGTTACCGCGAGGTAATCATCGCTTTTGACATGCTCATCTCTTTGAGCGTTTTCGGAATCCAGCGCGCTCATCTCCAGAGTCCCTTCCCCGGTCATTGCGGCGGCATCCTCAAGATTCACATTCCAGGTTCCCTGAACTTTTTCATTTACAAAATTCACTGTCTCTTTGGAGGTCGTCACCGACCAATAGACCTTGGAAGTGTCAGCAATACTCCAGGCCCCGTTCAATTGTTCCGCTGTAACAGCAGCACCGGAAGCTGTTTCTCCACTCGCATTTGCATTTGCGTTCGCGGCAGCCGTGCCCGCACTATTCGTTCCCTGTTCCTGTGCAGGAATAACAGACTCGATTTCAACGTTATTGCCCAAACTGTTGTTCAAGAAGGCAAAGGCCGTAACGGCTCCGATGATAACGACTCCTGTGGCAATCCAGACCCATGTTTTTTTGTTCATCCTTATTCCCTCCATCCATTTTCTATGCGCCCTGTTAGGCTTGTTTCCCATTCTAACAAAGCAATATGTCGGGAATAAGTCAAAGCACACGCCTGCACAATGTGGTAAACTTGTCGTAAATTTTAATTAAACTGCAGCCGCTGTCCGTATGGCAGTCAACCTGCCGGACGTGTTCAAGGAGGCACTAGATATGAAGTCGATTCTAATTGTTGAAGATGAGGAAGCCATTGCCCGGGTGCTTAGTGCCTATCTCAAAAAAGCCGGCTTCCACGTAACCCGCGCCGCCGACGGACGCGCCGCACTGGAAGCCTTTGAAGTTTCCCCTCCCGCTCTGATCCTGCTCGACATTATGCTGCCGAACATGGACGGCTTCGAGCTGCTTGGCCTGATCCGCGAGAAAAGCAGCTGCCCTGTCATCATGCTGACAGCCCGGGACGGCATCAATGACCGGCTGGCCGGATTAGACGGCGGCGCTGACGATTATATGTCCAAGCCCTTTATCCCGGAAGAAGTAGTAGCCCGCGTAAACGCAGTGCTGCGCCGCCCTTCCCAGTGGTCTGACGGCAGCCGTAAACGCCATTTCGGCAGTCTGTTCATCGACTTTTCAGCACGCAGCCTCTTCCTGAACGGTGCCGAGGTCAGCCTCAGCCCGCGCGATATGTCGGTGATGTTATTTTTGGCTGAACGCCCGAATCAAATTTACACTAGAGAACAGCTGATTGAGCAGGTATGGGAAATGGACTATGAGGGCAGCGACCGTGCCGTAGACCTGTCGATCAAAAGACTGCGCCAGGCACTCTCGCACTGGCCGGCGGATGAAGGGGAGATTCGCACGCTCAGAGGAACGGGGTATCAATTATGGACAACCTGAAGAAACGCACCTCCATCCTCTTCTATTGGACTGTCCGCTACCTGCTGATTATCAGCATCGGACTCCTGCTCACCGCACTCGTCACTTTCTGGTGGATTCAGCAGGAAGCGATGAACAACCGCATGCAGACCACCGGTCTGCTGGCTCAGGAGATCGCCGACCGCAGTGTCGGGACGGACGGAAACATGAACATCAGTCCGACTCTGAGCAAGCTCGTTGAGGACCGCAAGCGCTTCTTCAAATTAACAGTGGAAATGTGCGTGATCATTACAGATAAGGAGGGACAGCTGTTGTTCTCCGAGCCGCCGCTAAGCGATGAAGCGATGCGGCATAAGCTTAATGATACGTTAAACGATTCCCGCAGCCCGGAGTTCAAGGCTGCTGTCGCCCAAATCCAAGGAGACGGTGAAGCGCTGGGGCAGGTCATTGTCCTGCAGTCCAAACGTTCCCTGCGCCATATCCCGAAGGAAGAGATCACCTTCTTCTTGATTCTCGTCGTCTTTCTGATCATCTTAAGCTGGCTGACTATCTATCTCCTCTCCAGCAAGCTGGCCAAACCGATTCAGAATGTGGCCGCCGCCGCCGCACAAATCAGCGGCGGCCAGTATAACATTGTTCTGGAGACAGGGGCTAAGGAACGTGAGATTCACGAGCTGCTGATGTCCTTTCAGGAGATGGCGGGAAAGCTGCAGCAATTCGAGCAGTCACGCGCGGTTATGCTGGCCGGAGTCTCCCATGAGCTGAAGACACCGGTCACTTCGATCAAAGGGCTGGTCCATGCCGTCCGTGAAGGTGTGGTCGAAGGGGAGGAAGCCGGGGAATTCCTTGATATCGCTTTGCTGGAAGCAAGCCGATTGCAGCGTATGGTCGCTGACCTGCTCGACTACAACGCCCTGACTGCCGGTATTGTCGCCGTCCGCCACGACAGGCTGGATGCAGTTCCGCTGCTCGAGGAAATCATCTATCAATGGAAGCTGACACAGAGCGCAGATGTCAACGAACCTCTGCTGCACATGCCGGAGAAATCCCTGTTCCTGCGGGGTGATCCGCTGCGCATCCAGCAGATTATCGTCAATTTATTGAATAACAGCGTGCAGGCCAAGAAACCGGGAAGCAGCCTCCAGCTCACCATCAGCCTCCTATTGGCTCCAGCCGGACACGCCGAAATTACTGTGGCGGACAATGGAACAGGGATTACGCCGGATAATAGAGATAAGGTCTTCGAAGCCTTCTTCCGCAGCAACGACAAGCAAAGCACACTGCGCGGACTGGGCCTCGGTCTGACCTTCAGCCGTCTGCTCGCCGAAGCGATGGGCGGAACACTGGTGCTGGGCAGCGGCCATGAACAAGGCTGCCGCTTCGTGCTGACACTGCCCGTGGCGCCCTGACACCCTAACAAGAGCCAGCGCAAGAAGTAGTCCGGGCGCTCCTCCGCATGGTATAATCACTTACAATAAACCGTGAACCGGAGGCTGTATATGCTTACTTTTGAACAAAAATTAGCTATTCTTGATTCCTACCCCCAGCTTGAACGACGTAATGTATCGCTTGGGCGGGTGAATTATCACTTCGAGCAGAGCCGCCATGAGAAGAAAACTGTTGCTTCCCACCTGCATCCTAACGGCAACGGCTACGTGTTCGCCGGGCTCCTGCGGGGCTACGAAAGTGATGACAAAGGTCTTGTGAATATCCGCGACTATACGGAGTCTGAGCTGCGCGAGCTGCTGGATGCGTCGATCACCTCTTTGTCCATGTATATCCCGGAAGTCACTGCACCGGGCAAAAGAAAAAAGAAAACTGCCACAGTTACCGATACCCTTTGGGTTAATGGAGACGGACATACGTTAAGTCTGAAGCTGGAGGAAGATCTCTGGTACCTCTACGCCGGGCTTCAGCTTGAGATGGCCTTCGAGACGATCCAGGAAGCTGAAGAGTATCTGACGGAAGAAGGTTTTGTCCCTGCCCCGGCGGAATAGCCCTATATTCCGCCCCTATTAAATCAACAAAGCAAAGCCCGGAAAGGTTCTTATGACCTTTGCCGGGCTTTGCTTTGTCTTGCGATTGTTATTATTTACTCTGTTGCAGCCGCGGTTGTTACTTTACTGCTGCTGTTGCTGAAGGCGTCTGTATTTCCTTTGCCTGCAAAGCTTCCTTCGGGACCTCGATGGCCTTGATTTCATTATGCTGCCCGATCTCATTTTTCATCTTCATATCTATGCTGATTTTCTGGCTGTCAGCGGTCATATCCATGACCATATCCACATCCGTGCGGGTGGGCAGGTATGTTTTTTGATTAACTCCATAGACGATTGTCATACTCTTAATGTCCATCTGATCCATCAAAGCCGTCATTTGCGGGTCCGCGCTGCCGCTCTGGTTCATATAGCTTTTCGCCAGTTCCTTCACATTGTCCCCTGATACCTCAGCGGTTAGAACGTAATCCTCGCCATCCTCGGTGACCTTCGTAAATTCTGTGATGGACTTAAATTGTTCCAGCTGCTTCTCAGGACTGGCCGATTGCTGCATAGCAGACATTACTTGCTCAGTCATTTCAGCAGGCATTTTTATCCACTGTCCATTGACCAAGCTAAAAGAACCGGCATCAGTAATATACTGCTCCATCTTTTGCTCTCCCTGCCCCGGGAGTCGTAAAAAGAACGCTGTCAAGACACGGCAAACTATGGTTAGATGAAGGAGAACGACAAACCAAAGAGAGAAAGAAGCGTGAACCTGTATGAGTTTTGAAATCGTAGAGGCTACAATAACGGAGATTCAAACTGCGCTTGCTGCCGGAGAGATCACTTCGAAGCAGCTGGTGCTCATGTATCTTGAACGCATTGCCGACCATGACAAAAATGGCCTGACGATCAACTCCGTGCTGGAGATCAATCCGGATGCACTGTTCATCGCAGAATCTCTGGATGTAGAACGTTCGCAGCAGGGTCCCCGGGGGCCGATGCACGGCATACCAGTCTTACTGAAGGACAATATCAATACAGGGGATAAAATGCATACCAGTGCGGGATCGCTGGCTTTGGCAGATTCTTTTGCCGGGGAGGATGCCTATATCGTTACTAAACTGCGCGAAGCCGGGGCTGTTATTCTGGGAAAAGCCAACATGACCGAATTCGCCAATTTCATGACGAACGGCATGCCTTCGGGCTACAGCTCCCGGGGCGGACAGGTACTGAACCCTTATAACATATCAACACCGACAGGCGGCTCCAGCGCCGGTTCTGCGGTTGCGGTAGCTTGCAGCTTCTGCACAGTGTCCGTAGGAACGGAGACCTCCGGCTCCATCCTCAACCCCGGTAATCTCGGCTCGATCATTGGGATTAAGCCGACCGTAGGCATGATCAGCCGCTCCGGCATCCTCCCGCTGTCCAATACACAGGATACTGCAGGACCTATGGCAAGAACCGTCCGCGACGCCGTACTGCTGCTGAATGCAATGCTCGGCAAGGACAGCGGCGATGCCGCCATGGGAACAAGCGTGGGCAGACTGCATGAAGATTATACTGCCTTCTTCGACCCAAACGGGCTGCAGGGGGCACGCATTGGAATTCCGCGGGATTATTATTTCGAAGAATTAACGGAAGAGCAGCTGGCATTGTTCAACGCTTCCGTGGAGAGAATGCGTGAGCTTGGAGCGACAATTATCGACCCGGCTGAGATTAAGACCGCACGCGAGATCAAATATTCCTCCGTTGTGCTGAATGAATTCAAAACCTCCATCAATGCCTATCTTGCCCGTCTGGGTCCAGGCGCTCCGATGCGCACACTGAAGGACATTATCGACTTCAATCATGCCCATCCGGTCGAGACGCTAAGGTTCGGGCAAGCCACGCTGATTGATGCTGAATACACCTCTTCCGGCACCTTGACGGAACCGCAATACCTGCGCGACCGCGCCACTGACCTTAAGCTATGCAAGGAACAGGGGATCGACGCCACCATGAGCGAGCACCGGCTGGATGCTCTGCTGTTCCCGGCCGACTTCGGTGCGCGGATTACCTCAAGAGCGGGATATCCGTCCATCGTCGTGCCTTCCGGCTATACATCGGCCGGCGCCCCCTTCGGCGTTACCTTCTCGGCGCAAGCCTACCAGGAGCCTATGCTGATCAAGCTGGCTTATGCGTACGAGCAGAATTATAAGGTCCGTAAAGCGCCTTCGCTGCGCAGCTTTATCTAACCGGCACTTTCGTTAATCCGCAGCTATGCCCATATGCTTGTTGCCTTCATGCGACAGGTCCCAGGTGCGCAGCTCGTAGCTGCGGACGCCCGAGAGGATGTAAGGGTCACGTTCGGCAATGGCCACTGCTTCTTCGCGCGATTCCGCGCGGATAATGACCATCCCGCCAGGAGCATCGCTGAACGGACCACACATCACCAGCTGCCCGCTGCGTTCCAGCTCCTGCAGATGGCGCACATGCCCCCGTATAATTTCCATATCCCTGCGGTCCTGTTCGGTCGGGCTTAACAAAATGACATAACAAATATCTTCTTCATAAACAGAATTCATTGGTATTGCCTCCTCATTCATATTCACGTTGATTTTCTTCATCTGCGATATTCTGGATTTCCTCGGCATGCATCAGGAACAGGCCATAATCCCCCTCCGCATGCAGCTTCAATGCCCGCTCCTTAAAATACTTCGGGCTTCCTTCGGCAGCGTCCTCATCATAGAAGAGCAGAATGCCGTCGCTCTTGCGGAACAGCAGTTCATCCCTGGCCCGGAATTGCCAGCTTCCGTCATAAGGAGCATTGCTTACAGCCCCGTAGTAATCCGCTCCGGCAATGATCCGCCGGTATTCATTCTGCTTCTCCTCCTTCCATTTCTCTTCCGGTGCGGCATGGGCTGTAATAATGCCCAGCTTCAGTCCGGGATACTGCACTTTCAGCTCAAGCACCACCTCGCATGCCCAAAGATCCACCCCGTATTGTCCGGGCGTAATGATCCATTCCAGCCCCTCTTCAATGAGGGGAATCAACCTGCCTGCAAGTGCTTTTTTGATATAAGGAATACCTTGATGTTTGCTGTCAAAAATACCGAGCTCATGCGCACGGTACCCTGTTACCAGTAAGGTTTTCATCTGCTGCCTCTTTCCTGAACGGGTAATCTTGTTGCTCCTCTTTATTATGCATTATACAACATTCCTCTCCGCTAATTGATATACCTGAAGACATGGGTGCGCTCTTAAAATCAGAGGCATCCGTTTTTTGTTTAATAATATTTTCACAGAAATGACTAAACCGCAGCAAACTTTGGAAAACTTCATTTACATAGTTGTTTACTCTTAGAGCTGGGGGTGATTTCATTGCTCGCATCGATCTTATCCTACATCCCGGGCTGGGGAGTTTTTTATCAGGCTGGAATTGCTCTGCTGGTCCCCATAATTGCCAGCCGTCTATACAAAGCCTTGCATTCCTATGTAGGCAGCGGAAGAGGACCGCAGTCCTCAGGCAACGGGAACATGTCTAACCGCAGAGCACAATCAAATACCGCCCTGCCGCAGACCGCCTCTCCCGCAGCGGCCTTCAGCGGAAATTTCGCTGCCGACCTTCACTCTATTAAGGAGGCTATCGGCGGAAACAGTGATCTCCACTTCAGAGAATTCACGCTAACAAAGCTGCAGACTCAAGGAGTGCTTATGTATGTGGACGGCATGCAGAACGACAGGCTGCTTAATATGCAAATGATGCAGTTTCTAATGTTTGAGGCCACCGCCGATAACCTGTCTGCTTCCGGCATCGCCGAACATCTGCTGCCCTTCAGCAATTTGCGCGAAGCCGGTAATCTGGAAGATCTCAACAAATCCGTCCTGTTCGGACATGCCGCTCTGCTGATTGAAGGAATGCCGAAGGGATTGCTGATCCAACTTCCGGGAGGCCCGAACCGTGCGATAGCAGAACCTGTCTCAGAAGCACTGCTGCGCGGACCACGACTCGGCTTCTCCGAGGTGCTGAGCGAGAATACTTCCATGCTGCGCCGCCAGGGATTCAGCGACCAGCTTGAATTGAAGACGTACCGGGCTGGCAGCAGCGTTCAAAGGGATTTGGTGGTTGCCTACATCAAGGATATTGTCAATCCGGAGCTGCTGGAGGAAGTACAGACCCGTATTTCCAAAATAGATATCGACTTTCTCGCTGAATCGGGGTATATCGAGCAGTTGATCGAAGACAACTACCTAAGTCCTTTCCAGCAGGTCCAGAGTACCGAGCGACCTGACAGAGTTATAACTGCCCTGCTGGAAGGCCGCATCGCCATTCTTCTGGACGGGACGCCTTTCGCGCTGATTGTGCCGGTGACATTCAGTATGCTGCTGCAATCTCCGGAAGACTATTATGACCGGTGGCTGCCGGGATCATTTCTGCGGATGCTGCGTTTCGCCGCCGCCTTTCTGGCACTTATGGCTCCATCCCTTTACATTTCCTTCATTTCATTTCATCCGGGGCTTATACCCACGGAGCTGGCAATCTCGATTATCAAGACCCGGCAAGGGGTACCTTTCCCGTCACTGATCGAGGTGCTGATTTTGGAGATATCGATTGAAATTTTACGGGAGGCCGGGATCAGGCTGCCCAAGCCCATTGGACCGGCTATGGGCATCGTCGGCGGTTTGATTATCGGGGATGCGGCGGTGCAGGCGGGTATTGTTAGTCCCTTTTTGGTCATCGTTGTCGCCGTCACCGCCATTTCATCCTTCTCCATTCCGATGTACAGCGCCGGGATTACCCTGCGGCTTCTCCGTTTCGCCGGGATGATGTTTGCTGCGGTTCTCGGCATGTTCGGCACAATCCTGTTTTTCCTGCTGATCTGCAGCCATCTTACCAGGCTTAAGAGCTTCGGAGTGCCTTACCTGACGCCGGTATCGCCGTTTCGCCCAAGGGATTGGAAGGATTTGTTCATCCGTGCACCAATTGCACTGATGAAACGCAGACCTGCCATGATGAAGACACAGAAACCCAAACGGAGGTCATAATCACATTCAAGAGGGGGCCGCACTATGTTTACTCGTTCAGACGATAAAATCACCGCTTCACAGGCTGCTGTGTTCCTGAACAATACCGTGCTTGGCGCCGGTATACTTACGCTGCCGCGGAGTGTGAGTCAAAGTGTGAAGACTCCGGATTCCTGGCTGTCCGTGCTGCTGGGTGGTGTGATTGTTATGGCGGTAATTGCTCTAATGGTGAAGATCAGCCAGCAGTTTCCCGGTAAAACGGTTTTTCAATATGCCGGGAAAATCATTGGCCGGGTTCCTGGAGGTATTCTATGTCTGCTTCTGATTATCTATTTCTTAATCATCGCAGGGTTTGAAATCCGCTCGCTTGCGGAGGTCACACTGTTTTTTCTGCTGGAGGGCACACCGATATGGGCAATCATCCTTCCCTTTATCTGGGTCGGCACCTATCTCGTGTACGGCGGCATTAATTCCATTTCCAGAGTCTTTCAAGTCGTGTTTCCGATCAGTATCATGATTCTGCTCACTTCTTACGCGTTCAGCCTGCAGCTTTTTGATATGAAGCATTTGCGTCCGGTTCTGGGCAACGGCATTCTTCCCGTGCTCAGCGGCCTAAGGTCAACAGTGCTTGTCTATACCGGCTGTGAAGTCGTCATGACACTCGTTGCGTTCATGCAGAATCCCCGGCAGGCGCTAAAAGCGATGCTGGTGGGAATCGGCATCCCGCTCTTCCTGTATCTTCTCACGGTAGTTATGGTCATCGGAGGCCTCTCGATAGATTCTGCTGTTACAAGCACTTGGCCCACCATTGATCTCATTCGAAGTTTTGAAATCCCGGGATTTTTCTTCGAGCGCATGGAGTTTCCGCTCATGGTGATCTGGCTAATGCAAATGTTCTGCAACTTCAGCAGCTTCTTCTTTCAGGCCTCCCTGGGCATCTCCCAAATCTTCCGCCTTTCCATTCATCCGGTGATTTTTGCGCTCGTTCCGGTCATTTTCATTTCCGCTATGGTGCCTAAGTCTCTTAGTGATGTGTTTACCCTCGGCGACGCCATCGGCAAAATGGGAATCATACTGTTCCTTTTGCTGCCGGTAATGCTCTCAGTGATTTGGCTTATTCGCACGAAAGGATTGAAGCAGCATGTGTAAGCGGACATTTCCTCTCATCCTCTGCATGCTCCTGCTTCTGGTTACGCAGACAGGATGCTGGAGCAGCAGAGAGATTGAAGACCTGGGACTGTATTCAGGCCTTTCCTTGGACACGGGCAATCTCACTACCGCAGAACAAAAGCTGGAGGAGCAAGGCGGTACCTATTCCAAGAAAAACTTGGTTACGGTAACGATACAGATTGTTCCAGTTAAATCGACAGGTACAACGGAAAAACAGGGGGGCCAGCAGACCGCTCCTTATGTCAATGTATCGGGGACGGGTGATTCCGTGCTTGAGATCTTCCGTGAATTCTCGATTCGCAACGAACGGCCGATCATCGGGCACCATCTCAAGGTCATTATAGTATCGGCTGATCTGCTCAAGCAGCAGAGTATGGATCAGCTTATGGATTTTGTGCTCCGCGACAATGACATCCGTCCGAGTACGATGGTGTTTATCAGTCAAGGCCGCGCAGATGACACGCTCATCTCCAAGCGAACCGATGCAATCCCTTCCTTTCATATCAAAGAAATGATCAGTAATCGATTCAGGACAAGCAAGGTGCTGAGTCCGGTCATTTTGTCACAATTGGATGCACTCATGCATTCCAAGAAGAGTTATGCTCTGCAAAACCTCATTACAGTGGATGGAGATACGGAGTTTTCGGGTGCTGCAATTATTAAAGGGGATACTGGCCACTGGATCGGAACCTTGTCAGAGGAGGACACGGAGTGCCTCTCCTGGCTGACCGGTAAGGGTACAAGCGGTGCGATCAAAGCCTATGACTGGGATAATGAGCCGATGACCTACGAAATGAAGGCAATGAAGAGCAAAATCAAGGCCATTGTAGACGGGGACGACATTTCATTCGAAGTTTCTATTCGTACCGAGGGCCGACTGATAGAAACCTGGAACAAAAAGAGTTATCCTACTTCAGCTGAGTATTCAGAAAAAGTCGGCCGTGTATTTCAGGAGAAGCTGGCGCAGATGATGCAAAAGCTGATGCAGAAGCTGCAAAACGATTATAAAGCGGATGTCGCTAGCTTCGGCGAAACGCTCAGCATCCAGCATCCTGCGGAATGGAAGAAGGTTATGGAGCATTGGGACGATACGTTCAGCCGGTCGAAGATAAGTTTCAAATATGACTTGAAAATAACGGAATTCGGTTCTTTTACTGAAGAGTAAACATGGAGTTTCAATATGCTGACCTTAGCCGCACAAAGGCAAAAAACAGCAGAGCAGCGATTCTCCCGTGAAGGGTGAACTGCTGCTCTGCTGTTTTTTTACAGTGTGAAAATAACCAGGACTGCCTCATGAATAGAAATATCCACTTTGGAGACAGCCCTTATTGCACTCTCGTTTAGTTCTTGTCAGACAAAATCAGGACGCCGCGGCCTGGAACAACGGTGGAGCCGCTGAAACTCTTGCCAGTCAGCAGGTCGGTGCGTTCAGCTGCGCCGATGTCTGCACTGAGATCGCCTTCTTTGTGGTTCAGCAGGAACAGATAGGACACGCCATCTTTCACACGCTGAACGGATTCAATGCCCTCAGGCGCGCTTACCAGCGGCTTGATGCCGTTCTCTTCGCACAGGTTGGCAAGGAATCCTTGCAGGAATCCAACTTCAGGACTGCTGGCCACATAATAGGCCTTACCTTCACCAAAGCTGTTCGCAGTCAATACCGGCATGCCTTTGTAAAAGTCCGAGCCGTACTGCGCCAGCACTTCGGCACCTTCAGAGTGAATCAGATCGCATAGCAGACCGCATTTGTAGGAACCGCTTAACGTTCCCCATTCCTTGTTCATGACGATTTCATTGCTCATGCCCGGCAGCAGGGCATCAATTTCCTCGGCCCAGATGCCGAGCACCTTGCGCAGTTCTCCAGGATAACCGCCCACCGTAACCAGATCATTTTCGTTCACGATGCCGCTGAAATAAGTGGTAATGAACGTGCCGCCAGCCTTCACAAAGGCTTCAACCTTCTCGGCAAATCCCGGCTTGATCATATACAGCACCGGTGCGATTACAATCTTGTACTTGGACAGGTTCTCTTCAACGCCAATCATATCAGCTTCGATATTCTGCTGGTACAGTGCGTCATAATATTTGTGCACTTCGTTAACATAGTCCAGTGCTACGGATGGTCCGCTCGATAGATCAAGCGCCCAGCGGTTTTCCCAGTCGTAAATAATCCCAACCTGCGCCTGGCTGCGTGCATCCAGCAGTTGATCCCCAAGCTGCTCCAGCTCTTTGCCAAGCTCAGCGCATTCACGGAAGACCCGGGTGTGCTCATGTCCTACATGCTCAATAACCGCGCCATGATACTTCTCGCAAGCGCCGATGGAGCGGCGGAGCTGGAAGAACAGGACGGTGTCAGCGCCGCGCGCTACAGCCTGGTAGCTCCACAGGCGCATTACGCCCGGGCGCTTCAGAGAGTTGTACGGCTGCCAGTTCTGCTGGCTTGGCGTTTGCTCCATCAGCATGAAGGGCTGGCCGTTCTTGAGGCCGCGCATCAGGTCATGCGTCATGGCCGTGTGGCTGACCGGTGTATCCAGCGATGGATAGTTGTCCCATGAGATCACGTCCAGATGCTTGGCCCATTCGAAATAATCGAGTTCGGGATAGAAGCCCATCAGGTTGGTAGTAACAGGGATGTTAGTGCTATGCTCCTTGATGGCATCGTATTCAATCTTGTAGCATTCCAGCAAACTGTAAGACATAAATCTGCGGTAATCGAGGGAAATCCCCTGGAAGTTGGTGCGGTTGCCGTTCCATTCTTCGCTGAGTTCATTGGGAACGACAATTTCTTCCCAATCATAGAAGGTATGACCCCAGAAACGGGTATTCCAGGCTTTGTTCAAGCCATCCAGTGAACCGTAGCGTTCCTTCAGCCAGACACGGAAAGCAGCGGCGGACTGCTCGGAATAGTCATAGCCGCCGTATTCATTGGAAATATGCCAAGCCACAAGACCCGGATGATCCTTATAGCGCTCAGCCAGCTTACCTGCCAGTTTAGCCGCATATTTGCGGTATACCGCACTGTTCGGATTGGAGTTATGACGGCCGCCGAACTTGCGTTTTCTGCCCTGCACATCGACGCGGGTCACTTCGGGATAACGGTGAGCCATCCAGGCTGGATGTGCCCCGGTTCCTGTTGCCAGACATACATAGGTTCCATTCTTATATAAGCGGTCCATCAATTCATCCAGGCCGGAGAAATCATAAGTGTCTTCCGACGGCTGAATCAGTGCCCAGGAGAATACATTAATTGTCGCGACATCAATTCCCGCGAGTTTGAACATCCGTTCATCCTCAGCCCATACCGGGGCATCCCACTGCTCGGGATTGTAATCTCCACCATACCAAATCTTTGGCAATTTATCGTTGATCACACTTCGCACATCCTTTATAGTATAAGTATATATTTATTCTAAACGGTTAACGTGTCGCTTTAAATATAAAAATAAGGTCCTTGCATATAACAATATGGAACTACGGGAGATGATGATTGTGCCAGCGACAGCGGTACGCAGAATTGTGTTTGCCCAAGAGGGCGGACAGCAGTTACCCATTACTCTGGACAGTATGGGCTTTAACCCCGATCAGGAAAAAGTATCCCGCCCCGAAGGCTACGACACCTATCACTGGCTGCAGACGGCCCAGGGCGAAGGCATTATATATTTTGAGAACAAAAAAATCACGCTCTCCGAAGGCAGCGGCGTTCTGCTGCTGCCCGGAACTCCGCACCGCTATGAATCGCTAACACCACATCTATGGTGCACCTATTATCTCACCTTCGGCGGCAGCTCAGCCCGGCACATCCTGGAGTCGCTGGGCATGGGCGCCAATTCCTTCTACCGGTGGGAAAGCGAAGCCCCGCTTCCTCATATGCTGAAGGAGATGCTTGACCGCCATGACGCTTCGGGCGATATGTTCAGCCTGGGCGTCTCCACCGACGCTTACCGCTTCCTGCTTACCTTGAGCAAATACGGCCGGCTGCATAACAATACTTCCATTTCCCGCAATGTGGACAAGCTGCAGCCGCTGCTGAAATGGATGGATGTCCATTATGGCGATCCCGATATCGGACTTTATGATCTCGCGTCCCAGCTTGAGGTGTCCGGTCGTTATCTTAACAGCCTGTTTCTGCAGACCTTTGGCCTGTCTCCCTACGCCTATTTCGTCCGCCTGCGCATCCGCAAGAGCAAGGAACTACTCGTCACCCAGCCTGACCTGACGGTAAAAGCTATCTCAAAGCTGGTTGGCTTCCGCGATGTCAGCCACTTCGTGGCCACCTTCCGCAAGCAGTCGGCGACTACACCGGAGCAATTTAGGAAGCTCCACTAACAGCTAACAAGCGCGAAGTGCTATTGGTAAACTGGTGAGGCGTGGGAGGAGATTTATACTCACTCCGAGGAACGCTTGGACATTCAGCCGCTGCTATCTTCAGGAATCCTATCTCTCACTCCGCCCACAATTACTTCTGCTGCACTTTGTGCAGCAGATCCGGCCCGATTTGGCCTTTATTCTGATTCTATTGCATTTCATGCAGCAGATTCAGCGGAATTCGATCCAAATAGCCCTTTGGTTGAATTCTGCTGCACAAAGTGCAATTGACTTGCTTGCCCCTGCCTTGTACGCGGAATCTACTGTACAAACTGCAATGAAATAGTTAATGAAAGCCAACCTCGCTCCCCTGAGCCTAACTTACAACGAGTCTGTTACTTTCACTCTTCCTGCTACTCCGCCAGCTCCAGAATCTCCACCCCGTAAGCCTCCATCTGCAGCTCGCCCGAGCGGATCTCGCCGTTACAGAGCACGCTTGAATAACTGCCCGGAAGCGGCACGGTTTGCGGCATCCGGTTCAGGTTCAGCAGGAACAGGAAGCTGCCGTTCTCTCCGCTGCGGATCGTGGCCTGCACGCCATCCGGCAGACCGGCAAAGCGGGTTACTCCGTACTTACCGGCCAAATCGGCAAGCAGCAGTGACCAGTAGCGTTCTTCGGCATGGGTTCCGAAGTAATACACCTGCCCTTTCCCGAAGCTGTTGACAGTGACAGCCGGAATTCCGGCGTAGAAATCATCGCCGTACCAGGCGACAGGCACCGCCGTGACCGGTGTCAGCAGATCGCACCACTGGCTGCATTCGAAGGAGTTCCCTTCAGGGTCCACTAGGGTATGGACTTCCAGGCCGACAGGATCATATTCGCCAACCCGGACACCTGCTGCCCGGCTTAACAATCCCGGCAGCGGCTGCATGACGCAGATGTTGTTGCTGTCCTTAACGCCGCTGCGGTTCGTCAGAATGAGTACGCCGCCTGCCGCCGCATAAGCTTCAAGCTGCTCCGCAAGCGTCTCGCCCAGCACGTACAGGCTTGGCGCGATGACGACCTTATAACCATCCAGTGGTTCCCCGGCACGGATTACATCGCAGCCAATCCCGAGCTTCGTAAGTGCCCGGTGAGCCTGCTTGATGTTCTCGTAATAGTCCAGACCCTGGGCCTGTGGCTGGATGTCCAGCGCGGCCTTCTGCTCATGGGAATGCAGAATCGCCACTTCATGCTTCAGCACAGTACCCTGCAGCCTGCCGCTGAGGCCGTTTACTTCTCCGCAGAGCTGGCTGAACTCAGCGAATCGGCGGCCCGGAACATTGCTGTGGTCAATCAGGCCATGCCAGTATTGCTCGGCCCCGGCGACAGCACTTCTCCAGCGAAAATGCACGATCGTATCCGCACCTCTGGCAATCGCCTGCCAGGCATAGGCGCGGATAAAACCCGGATACGGTGTCCGCCACATCGGCATCCAGCAGCCTGGTGAGCCGCTGAGCTGCTCCATGATCCAGAAGTTCTGCCGTTTGATCCCGCGTGTGACGTCCAGAGACAACGCTCCGCTATAGGGCGTTGTCTCTTGTTTGTCCGGTGAGGTGTTCGGATAATAGTCGAATGCCGCCACATCGAGGTCGGTGCCCACTGCATACATATCCAGCCGCTGCGGATAACTGTGAAAGTTATGGGTAATAAAATGCTCCGGGCAAATCCTCCGCAGCGAATCAATCTGCGTCTTCTGGAACCGGACAACCGAATCCCATTGAAAACGCTGAAAATCCAGCAGGAACGACGGATTCTGGAACGGCGAGCCGCCCAGCGGTACCGTCAGCTCATTCCAGTCGCTATACTCCCCGCTCCAGACTACCGTTCCCCATGCTGTGTTCACGTTCTCCAGCGTGCCGTACTTTTGCCTAACCCAGCTGCGGAAAGCTTCATAGCAAGTCTTGCAGTGGCAGTCAATCATACCGAATTCATTGTCGGTCTGCCAGCCGATCACAGCAGGATGACCGCTGTAATGGCGGGCCAGCTTTTCGATAATCCGGCTGCCATATTCCCGCAGGGAAGCGCTGTTATAACAGCGGTGCCCGCGCACGCCAGGATGGAACGTCTGCCCATCGGCAAAGACCGGAAGTACATCCGGATAGGTGGTGGTGAGCCAGCGCGGCGGAGTGGCAGTCGGTGTTCCGATCACAACCTGCAATCCGTACTGATGGAACAGCTCCATAGCCCGGTCCAGCCATGCAAAATCAAAGAAACCTTCCCTTGGCTCTAAACGGCTCCATGCGAATTCAGCAACCCGGACCACCTTGACCCCGGTTTCCTTCATTAACTGAATATCCGCTGCCCACAAGGACTCATCCCAGTGTTCCGGGTAATAATCGACGCCGACCTGCACTGCGTTATAACTGTTCAGTGTCATATCTTCCTCTCCTCCCGTTCTCATCCATCCATTTCCACTTTCCATCCTATCAAAAAGACGCCCCCGCTTCACATCAATGATGCGTTGGACGGGGACGTCCGGCAATCCACTTTATCCAATTACGGCCCTTATAGGGCTCTCTGTTTACGGTGAGACGTTATTTCTTCAGCTTGTCCCAAGCAGCCTGCATGCCTTTTTCCCAGCCGGCTTCGTCGACTTTATCGGCAACCAGCTGTTGAATGACGCTTGCGAATTCCTGTGTTACGCCATCAGGGAATTTAGAGGATTGCAGACCGTACACTTTGCCATCCTGTACATATTTCCATACATCCGAACCCAGCAAACCGATGTCTTCCGGAGTAGCTTCGATTGTGGACAAGGCAGGGATGAATTTCCATTTTTTAGTGATGTATTCTTTACCCATATCGGAAGTTACCAGCCAGTTCAGGAATGTCTTAGCTTCTTCTTTCGATCCGGATTCTTTGTTCACAACCAGGTTGGCAGGAATCCCAACAGTCAGCTTGTTATTTTTCTCAGCATCATCATTGATCGGCATAGGGAACATACCGATGTTCATGTCAGGTGTAATGTTGTCTACAAGTGTTTGTGCCCAGTTGCCTTCCTGCATCATAGCGGTTTCGCCGTTAGCGAACATCGCCAGGTGAGTGTTGGCATCAGTAGTTAGTGGGTTTTTTTGTCCGTATTTCACAGTCAGCTTAAGCAGGTTGCTCCAATCTTTGAATACTGGGTTGCCCACGATCGTGGAAGTACCTGCGTTAAGTCCGCTGATGAATTCATCTACATTATCTTGTTGTGCAAAAGCTACGCTGATGCCCTGGTTACCCAGCAGCCACCACTCTTGATAAGCGTTGCCGAAAGGAATAACATCGATAGCCTGCAATTTCTTAGCTGCTTCTTCAAGCTCAGTGATTGTTTTTGGAGTTTCAGTAATGCCGGCTTTTTCGAACAGGTCTTTGTTGTACACATAACCGATACCTTCAAGGTTCATTGGCATACCGTAGGTTTTGCCGTCTTTGGTCATGGGTTCAGCCGCCAAAGGAATCAGATCCTTCACCCAAGGCTGGTCGGACAGATCTTCCAATTTATCGCCCCACAGATCCATTTCGGCATAACCGCCGTTGGAGAAAATGTCAGGTGCATCGCCGGAAGCGAATTTGGTCTTCAACGCTGCTGCATAGTCTGCGCCACCGCCGACAGTTTGGATATCCAGCTTGATGTTAGGGTTTTCTTTTTCAAATTCAACCTTCAGTTCATTGAGGCCTTCAACGATTTCAGTCTTGAATTGGAAGATCTTAACCGTTTTAGTTTCGCCGCTTTTATTGCCAGCGCTTCCATTTTGAGCAGTATTTGAAGCAGTATTGTTATTGTTGCCACCGCATGCCGCGAGCACAACAGACATCAGCAGGACGCTGGACATCATCAGTGCAGAACGTTTCTTCATCATTCTAATTTCCCCCTTGAATAAATTTACTAGCTTTAATATTTGGAACGGGGGGCCCGGTGTTAACCTTTCACCGAGCCAGCCGCTATTCCTTCAACAATGTAACGCTGCATAAACAGGTAGAATACTACGATTGGAGCTACACCAAGCGCAAGCGCCGGAAGCGCCATATCCCATTGCTTCGTGTACTGCCCGAAGAACGAGAAGGTTGCCAGCGGAATGGTCCGAAGTTCCGGTGCCTGAAGAATCAGGGACGGGAGCAGGTAGTCATTCCAGATACCGAGTGCATTCAAGACGATCGTGGTCATCAGCATCGGTTTCAACAGCGGGAGCACAATCCGGAAGAAAGCACTGATCGGATTACAGCCATCCACGGTTGCCGCTTCTTCAATCTCAAGAGGCACCGATTTGATGAAACCATGGAACAGGAAGATCGCCATCGGAACACTGATCCCCAGATTGGTGATAATCAGTCCGGCGAAGGAGTTATTAACTCCAATAATATTAACGACTTTCAGGATCGGAATCATGATCGTCTGGAAAGGAACCACCATTGCCGCTACGAACAGAAGCAGCAGAATCTGATTGAACCGTGTGTTGGCGCGAACCATACGATAGGCAGCCATAGCACTGAACAGCGAGATAAAGACAACACTGATGACTGTGACTATGATCGAATTGCGGAAAGCTTCAGAGAAGCGGGCCAATTTCCATGCATTGGAATAGTTGGACCACATGAAGACTTCCGGCCAGCTTGCCGCGTCGCTTAGGATTTCACCGAACGATTTCACCGAGTTCGCCAGCAAGAAATAAAACGGAGACAGGAAGAGCAGTGCAAGCAGGATCATGAACACTTCAATCCCGATATTCCATCTGCCTTTTGACTTTGCGTTCATTAAGCTTCGACCTCCTTGCTCTTCGTAACACGGACCTGAATCACAGTAATAATCGCCACAATTACGAAGAACAGCAGTGCTTTTGCAGTACCCAGACCGTAACGGTTGTTCAGGAAGGCTTCATTGTAAATATTCATAGCCACGGATTCCGTTGATTTGAACGGTCCGCCTTTCGTCAAGGAAAGGTTAAGGTCGAACATTTTGAAAGACCAGGAAATCGCCAGGAACAAACCGATGGTTACAGCAGGCATGATCAGCGGCACTACAATGTTGCGCAGCACCTGCATCCGGGAAGCCCCGTCAATCTCAGCCGCCTCCAGCACCTCTTTCGACACATTGCTGAGCGAAGCGATGTAGATTACCATCAGATAACCGGAAGACTGCCAGACAAAGACCATGACAATCGCCCAGAAGCCGGTTGTTGCATCACCGAGCCAAGGAAGATTGAAGAAGGACCAGCCAGTCATACCCCCGAGTGTTGAGAACCCTTTGATGAAGATAAACTGCCATATAAAACCAAGCAACAATCCCCCGATAACATTCGGCATGAAGAAAATGGTACGGAGCATATTACGTGTTTTTAAAGGTTTAGTTAGCAGATAGGCCAGGAAAAAGCCCACTACATTGGTCAATATAACCCCCAGCACAGTAAATCTTACTGTAAACCAGAAGGATGACCAGAAATCCGGATCATTTGTAAAAATCGCTTTAAAGTTATCAAAGCCAACCCAGCTTACATTACCAGATACGCCGTTCCAGTCTGTAAAGGAATAATACATCCCCATTAGAAATGGAATAATCGTAATCAGGGTAAAGAACAATAAGGCCGGTCCGACGAAAAAAAGCTGTTGACCAAATTGGGACAACTTATTGCCGCGCATTTACCCGTCCCCCTTTCTTTTACTCACTTACTTGTTTATGATCTAAACATATTATCCGTTTTTTTGCGGACTCCTTACACCTACGCAAGTGATCTTTGAGGTGTAAAATATTGATCGGAAGTGACAAGAATCGATGAAATGGAACAATATCCGCACCAAGCTGATCGTTTTTTTACTCCTGCCAACATTAGTCTGTATTATGGCTACGATGTACATCAGCTATTCCTATACGACAGAGTCCTTAAGGACCCGGGCCGTGGATGAGAATAAGAATCTGCTGTATCAAGGCTACAAAAATATTAATAGTCTGATCCAGGAAGTGAGCCGGCTGTCTCTGATCGCCTATTCGGATTCCGACTTCTACCGCTTGCTTGAAGCCGGATATGACGACTTGACTGCCGATATTTCGATCTATTCCTCGCTCAATTACATCTCGACCTCCATGCCTGATATTTCACAGGTGTATCTGTACGGCGTCAAAGACGGAAAGGCAACACTGGTGACACAAAATACGACACCCAAACGCTGGCAGGCAACCGCTCCTTATGCTGATTCCCAAAACACCGGCGTCTCCCAGGTAGCTGTACAGAGCACTCACATGAGCACCGCCTACGGGGTGACTTCACCGTTTCCGCAGTTCACTTCAGAGCCGGTGTTCACGATGCATAGAAGAATTGAGAAAATCCCGTCCTCCAAGGTCCTCGGCTATTTGTCGGTGGATGTGAGACTGACTGCACTTACCGACATTGTGGATCAATTGTATGAGCAGAATCAGGAGAACGTCTATCTGGTGGATGACAGCGGAACGCTGGTCTACAGCCACGATACCGCCGCTCTGGGCAAACCGCTGAACGCTACCTGGTATAATAAGCAGATTGCAGCGAATGACCGTGATCAAGGGTATTTTGAAGAAGGCGGGGCTGTATTTATTTATCAAAAAATTGAAAGCCCCGGCCTCAACTGGACACTGGTGAAGCAAATTCCGGTATCCTACCTGTTCCGCGAAGCCAAAGAGGCGGCGCAAATCAATATCCTCCTGCTGGTCCTGCTGATGATTATGATTATCGCCTTGACGATCCTCATCTCTTTCCGGATCACGGCTCCAATCAAGCAGCTCAGCCGGTACATGACCCAAGTTCAGACCGGTAATCTTGAGATTGACATCCGCCCAACGGGCAAGGATGAGATCGGCGTGGTGACTGAACATTTCCGCAACATGATGGATACGATCAACAACCTGATTTTGCGGGAATACCGGCTGGAGCTGTCCAATAAAACCAATGAGCTGAGGGCACTGCAGGCACAGATCAACCCGCATTTCCTGAACAATACGCTGCAGATTATCGGCACGCTTGCGCTTGAACTGAAGGTGCCGCAAATCTATGGCCTACTCTCGGCATTGGCCAAAATGATGCGGTACAGCATGTATAATGATGAGAAGATCGTGACCATCCAGAATGAGCTGGACCATGTCAAAGCCTATATCGAGCTGCAGAAGGAACGTTTTGAAAATAAGTTCAGTTTCCGCTACGATATGGAAGAATCGCTGCTCCATGCCCTGATGCCGAAGATGATTCTGCAGCCGATTGTGGAGAATTATTTCAAACACGGCTTTAATCTGTCCCGCAATGACGGATTTATTGAGATCACAGCAGCCAAGCTGGAGTCCGGGCGGATGGAAATTAATATTCAGAACAACGGCCACTCCATCCCGCCGGCCCGGCTGGAAATGCTCCGCAAGGAGCTTCAGCAGCCCGGTTCACTGGACGTCGCCACACTGAAAAGCAGTGACAGCAAACGTGATGCTCCGGGCGCAGGCATCGGCCTGGGGAACGTGCTGGCGCGGCTGCGGCTGGTATGCGGGGATGATGCAGCCCTAACCGTGGACAATCTGGAGACAGGCGGAGTTATAGTCAGACTGGAAATTGAAATATTAGTGGAGAGTGAACGGATATGAAGGCGCTTATAGTAGATGATGAAGCAAGAGTCAGAAAAGCGGTAAGGCTCCTGGTCGACTGGGACGCTCATCACATTGATGAGATTCTGGAAGCGGGAAACGGCAATGAAGCGATTGAAGTCATTCGTGAGGCGAAACCGGCTCTAGTCATCATGGACATGATGATGGAATCGGGCAGCGGAGTTGAGCTGATGACCTGGGTCAATGAATTCGCCGGCAACACCAAATTTATTGTGGTCAGCGGGCATAATGATTTTGACTTCGTACGCCAGACTGTCCGCAACGGCGGCATTGATTATATCCTCAAGCCGATTGAAGCTGAAGCGATCAATACTGCGGTCTCCAAGGCGGTAGCCGCCTGGCGGTCCGAGGAAGAGGAACGCAGCCAGCGGCAGCAGCAGAGCATCCGGCTGAATGAAATCAAACCGATTTACGGGGAGAAACTGCTCTCGGCACTGATAGACGATCCCATCAATTCCGAAGCTTCGCTGCGCAGACTGGTAAGCGAGGGGGTTATTCCGGGGAATGCCGAATCCTCCCGGCTGATCCTCGTACAGACAGACAGCGGGAACAATCCGCTGCTGAAACGGTTCGGCGGTGACAGCGAGCTGCTCTATTACGCCATTGTGAATATCTGCAATGAATTCCTGCATCCGCAAAGCAAGGGCATCGCCTTTCGCTATTGGGGCGGCCCTCCGGAGATCGCAATCATTCTGTGGGATGTGCAGGAATCTGTAGTGGAGCTGATTAGCCGGATCAATCAGGGCATTTACCGTACCCTGCAGTTCCGGATGCACTTTGGCATCAGCAATACAGGAAGCCTGCCGCACCGGCTGCCGATGCAACGCACAGAAGCCGCCGAAGCATTGCTCCGGCGGAATTTGTTAAGTCATGAGGATTATTGCCATTTCCCTTCTTCAACCGATGCACACGGCAAGACCGTTAGTCCATCCGGGGATGGGAGCGCCAGCCACGGATCTCCCGTCATTTTCGCCCATGTTCAGGAGGATTGGAAATTGGCTGTCATCAGCGGAAACAACGAAGCACTGTCAGACGCCGCGCAGCATTGGACCCATGAACTAAGCCGCGGAGGCGTCGTTACTCCCGAAATGCTGAATGCCTGGAAGGCAGATGTCCTGCTGTTCCGTATCCGGCTGGTGCGGGATGCTTTGGGCGTACGGGCAGACGCCGCTCTGGCAGAGCTGGAGCATGCCGACCAGTTGAACCCGGCTCCTTATACCAACGGATATTCTTTCTCCTTGTTTGCCTGGCGCGATTGGTCCTTTGCCCTGATGCAGCGCCTGTCGCAGGAGCTTTCGGCCAGACAGGTCAAAGAGAGCAATCCGATGTCAGACATTGTCCGGTACGTCGAGCAGAATTATGCATCCGACCTCTCCCTGCAGGAGGTAGCGGGCAAATTCTACGTTAGCCGTGAATATGTCTCCCGCAAATTCAAACAGGAATATGGCATCAACTTCTCCGACTATATCGGCAATGTCCGCATTGAGAAGGCCAAGCTGCTGCTGCAGAATCCCAACCTGAAGCTGTCACAAATCTCGGAAATGGTCGGTTTCCATGATGTGAAATATTTCAGCAAGGTATTCAAAAAGCAGGTCGGCAGCTCCCCGAAGGACTACCGTATCCAGAAAAACATTTAAGATTGCAGGAGCTGCCGTAGCAGCTCTTAGTAGCTCTTAGTAGCTTTTAGTAGCTCTTTAGTAGCTTAATAGCTCTTAGCAGCTTTTTGTAGCTCTTTGTAGCTCTTTGTAGCTCTTCGTAGCTCTTTGTAGCTCTTTGTAGCTCTTTGTAGCTCTTTGTAGCTCTTTGTAGCTCTTTGTAGCTCTTTGTAGCTCTTTGTAGCTCTTTGTAGCTCTTTGTATCTACCATTATCCGGTAACTTTTCCGATTCCGGATGCTGACTGTCCATACGATTGGTGTCGGTACTCAGCGCTTTAACGGGAATATGCAAACTGGAAAGAACCCATGTGTATCTATGTGAGATCTCGTAAGATTGCCGCGAGACTCCAATGAGATTTCAGTGAGCTCCCAGTGAGTTCCAAGTGAGATTCGGAGACCATGGATGACGGTACCCAAGGAAACCGGCAATACGATACACTTAGCGGAGAATCCTGCCGCTATTTTGCTCGAAATGCCCTTTTTGGGAGCATTAAAGGAAAAATTTACCGGTAACTTGAGCTAGTTACCTGAATTACTCCGAATCAGCAAATTTAGCGGGAGAAATGGACCTCCGTCAAGAAAGTGGACACTAAAAAATGAAATTAGGCTGCTTTTCGTTTGAATCTAGCTGCAAACTGAACCGGCGATACGTAGCCCAGAGCACCATGGATTCGCTTGCGGTTATAAAAAAATTCAATGTACTGGTAGATGCCATCATAGGCTTGTTTCTTCGTTTTGAATCGGGTACAGTACACAAACTCTTTTTTCAATAGGCTGTGAAAAGATTCAATGCAAGCATTGTCGTAGCAGTTGCCTTTGCGGCTCATGCTGGCCTTCATGCGGTATTTCACCAAACGTTTACGGTAGTCGGCTGAGGCATACTGTGAGCCTCGATCCGAATGGTGAATGAGACCTTTCTTTGGGCGTTTGGCCTTGTAGGCGTCTTCTAGAGCGCTCATTACCAGATCTGTGGTCATCCGGTCGTCCAGCCGC
The DNA here is from genome assembly GCF_038007405.1 of Paenibacillus sp. FSL M7-1046. NCBI lineage: Bacteria > Bacillati > Bacillota > Bacilli > Caryophanales > Paenibacillaceae > Paenibacillus > Paenibacillus sp. FSL M7-1046. Next base: position 1,234,194 of record NZ_JBBOXB010000001.1, read on the forward strand.
CAGCCTACGATTTCCCGGGTGCATAGGTCAAGCACGCTGGCGAGGTACATCCGTCCTTCCCGGCAGGGAATGTAGGTGATATCCGCGACCCAAGTTTGATTTGGTTTTTCGGTGAAGAATTGTTGGTTTAGCAGATTAGGTGCAACCGGTAAGGTGTGGTTGGAGTCGGTCGTGTTTACGCGGAATTTCTTTGCTACACAGGAGCGCAAGCCCAGCTCTCTCATGTATTTCCCTACGGTACGCTCACTGATCTTGTGGCCTTCGCGCTGGAGAAGAATCGTGATTTTAGGACTGCCGTAGCAGCCTCCTGTATCGCCAAAATGATACGTAATTCGCTGAAGAAGCAACGCCTTTCGGGTCGCTTGTGGGCTTGGTTTTGCCGTTCTCCATTTGTAATAGCCGCTCCGCGATACCTCAAGGACACTGCACATCTTCTCCACACGAAACCGGGAGCGATGATCTTCGATGAACTGAAATCTCAGTTCTTTGGATTGCTGAAGATGTGCACTGCTTTTTTTACGATGGCCATTTCCTCCGCCATATCGGCTAGTTGCTGTTCTTTTTCCCGCAACTGTCGTTCCAGTTCTCGTACCCTTTCGGCGCTGGCCACGGGCTCGTCTGGGAACTGCCGGAACTTGCCCAGCCATTGATGCAGGGTTTTAGCGGGGATATCCAGCTCCTGGGCCAGTTCCGCCACCGTCTTGGTCTGCTCCTGGATGTACTTTACCGTCTGTCTTTTAAATTCATCATTGTAGCTTTTTCGTGTTCCACTCATGTGGACACCTCCTCGTTAATCTCATTATTCCTGTTCTCTTAACGAGTGTCCACTTTTAACTCTAACAGCAAAATTCCCGTTCCACTATGAGTTGACCTCATAGTCAAAGAAATAGCGGGCACTATTCCCGCAATATATGCAATCAGCACCCAGGCCGCAGCGCCGCCTGCTGTATGCGGCCATACTCACCAGCAGCGGCCTGCCTTCGAGCCGCCGCCTGTAGTCCCGCCGGCGGCCTGCCTTCGAGCCGCTGCCTGTAGTCCCGCCGGCGGCCTGCCTTCGAGCCGCTGCCTGTAGTCCCGGCGGCGGCCTGCCTTCGAGCCGCTGCCTGTAATCTCGGCGGCGGCCTGCCTTCGAGCCGCTGCCTGTAGTCCCGGCGGCGGCCTGCCTTCGAGCCGCCGCCTGTAGTCTCAGCGGCGGCCTGCCTTCGAGCCGCCGCCTGTAGTCTCGCCGGAGGCCACCCGTTAGCTGCACCCATCACCCGTAGTAACTATCTTACGTCTACGTGTGCGGACAACGCTGACCGATTACTCCGCTCCCCGCTTCAATACCATGCCAAAAAGGCTTCAGCAACGGCCTTCCCGGCGGTGCCGTTCGGATGCGGGTCATATTCGCCGCTCATGTACTCCGCTCTGATTCTGTGCTCAGCCGGGGCCGGCATAGCCAGCACGGAGGCGATGTCAAACACGCGGCTGACACCTGCAGGCGGATTCGTCAGAATCTCCATATTGACCTTACGCCACGCCTGCTCCCGCTCTTCCGCAAAGTTGAACGGCGGCACGGTGCTCAGAATAACCTCTGCCCCTCCATTCGCCTCTTTGATCTTGGCGATAATATCGCTTAAATCCCTGAGCAGCTCTTCTGCCGAACGCTGGCCGATATCAAGATCATTGACCCCGAGCACGATCAGCACCTCATCCCCCTGCTTTGCTTTGTTCATCCACGGGCCATCTGCGGCTACATCATAAGCCCGGCCCCAGCCGGAGCCGATATTCCACAGTCCGTAATCCGTTCCCAGTCCCTCGGCAATCCGCGCAGCCCAATAGCTGTATTGATCCTTCTCCGTCCGTACCCCCTGCGTGATCGAATCGCCCAGGAACACCAGCCTCTTCGCCACTTGTTTCTTGTAGCCGATATAGCTTGGCAGCACCAGCAGCTTGTCCGACAAGCTAAACGCCTCTGCCGATTCCTGCCCGGCCAGATTCCCCGGCCCGTCATAGGCTGAGACCAGAATTCCTTCCACGTTGTAGGGCAGCGTTTTGCCGGGGGATGACGTCTTAATCGTCCAGGTGAACGCCAAATAATGTCCCTCCGACAGTTCCAGGCTTGCTTCATCGCTCCAGAAGGTTTCTCCAGCTTCAACCTGCTTCGTGCGGCTGCCTGCAAAGGTTAGCGGAACCGAAGTCCCGGCGGTTAACGTTCCATCCGGAACACTTCCTCCGTCTGAGAAGTATGCCGCTTCAATGCTCCATTCCCCGCCCGGCTCGCTTCCGTTTGCATCCTGCCCCAGATCCCAAGTCGAATCCACGCTGTTACTGTGCCAGAATTTAAGCGTCAGGCTGCCATTCTCCCGCAAACGGATGTATGTCCGGAAGGTATGGGTGAACGGCTCCGGCGAGTTCATGATATAGTTGGCCGCGCTCGATAATGCTGTAGCTGAAGAGTAGTCCGGCTGGCTGTACACTCCATTGTCTTCTATTATCCTTGTCATATGTAATCCTCCATTATTTAAGCATATCTTAGAGCATCTTAAATTAATTACCGTGTGTTCACAGCATTCAACCTATCTTCACAGCATTTATCCTATCTTTCACATCATTGATCACGTAACCCTCAGCATCCAAAAAGCTCTCTGATGAAATCAGGGACGGAGGTCCCCTGTCATCAGAGAGCTTAAATTATATGCTGTATAAACCTATTTCAGTGTAATGGTGAACGATACGGATTTGCTTCCGGCGTTTACCTTCACTGTAGTCTCATCCGCTTGGTCTGCACCTTCTACGGAAGCGATAGTGCCCAGATCCTTCACTGCCAGCGTGAATGCTTTGCCGCTGCCTTCAGCAGCTACCGTTACAGTATTGCCTTTGCGTTCAGCCTTCACGGTCAGCTCAGGAGCGCCCTTGATGTCACGGACGGTTGCAGTCGTTGCCGCTCCGTCTTCCAGCGAGTACAATCCGAATTTCACGCCATCGGCAAAATCATAATCCGGACGGGTATCTACACTGCCTGTTGCAAGCAGCGAGTTCTGACGGACGAACAGCGGCAGACTGAAGAAATCATGTGTTTCCTTGCGCCATGATCCGCCCTGCACAGTTTCACCGTTAAGCAGGTGTGTCCAGCGTCCAGCAGGCAGATAATATTTCACTTCGCCGTTCTCCTGGAAGATTGGAGCCACCAGCAGGGAATCACCCAGCATGTATTGACGATCCAGCACTTCGCAGGTCGGATCTTCCGGGAATTCCATCACCATCGCCCGCATCGAAGCCCAGCCTTCTTCATGCGCCTGACCGGCCACATCATACAGGTAAGGCATCAAGCTGCATTTGAGCTTGGTGAAGAAGCGGGTAACATCAACAGCTTCATCGTCGTAAGCCCAAGGCACACGGTACGAGGTGCTGCCGTGCAGACGGCTGTGGCTGGACAGGAGGCCAAACGCCAGCCAGCGTTTGAAGACATGCGCCGGAGCCGTGTTCTCGAAGCCGCCGATATCATGACTCCAGAAGCCGAAGCCGGACAGACCGAGGGACAAGCCGCCGCGAAGGCTTTCTGCCATTGATTCATAATCTGCGTAGCAGTCGCCGCCCCAGTGAACCGGGAACTGCTGCCCGCCGGCGGTTGCCGAACGTGCGAATACTGCCGCTTCATTTTTGCCAAGCTTCTCTTCCAATACATCGAAGACAACCTTGTTGTACAGCTGAGTGTAGTAGTTGTGCATTTTCTGCGGATCGGAGCCGTCGAAGTACACAACATCCGTCGGAATCCGTTCGCCGAAGTCCGTCTTGAAGCTGTCTACGCCCATATCCACCAGGTCGCGCAGGTATCCGGCATACCACTCACAAGCTGCAGGGTTCGTGAAGTCCACAAGCCCCATGCCTGCTTGCCACAGGTCAGTCTGGTAGACATCGCCGTTTGCTTTTTTGATCAGATAGCCGTTCTTTTTGCCTTCTTCAAACAACGGTGAACGTTGTCCGATATAAGAGTTGATCCAGACGCAGATTTTCAGGCCTTTTTCCTTCAGGCGTTTCAGCATGCCAACCGGGTCCGGGAATACACGGGAGTCCCACTGGAAATCGGTCCATTGGTATTCACGCATCCAGAAGCAGTCGAAGTGGAAGACATGCAGCGGAAGATCACGCTCAGCCATGCCTTCTACGAAGGAGTTAACTGTTGCTTCATCATAGTCGGTAGTGAACGAAGTTGTCAGCCACAGGCCGAAGGTCCATGCCGGAGGAAGCGCTGGCTTGCCGGTTAGGGAAGTATATTTGCTGATGACCTCTTTGATCGTAGGTCCCTCGATAACGAAGTATTCCAAGCTTTCGCCGGCTACGCTGAATTGGGCCTTTTTCACTTTTTCCGAACCGATTTCATACGAAACTAGCTCAGGCTGATTCACAAATACGCCGTAGCCTTTGCTTGTTACATAGAACGGAATGTTCTTGTACGCCTGCTCGGAGCTTGTACCGCCGTCTTTGTTCCAGATATCAACAACCTGTCCATTTTTGACAAAAGCAGTGAAGCGCTCACCCAGACCATAGACGAATTCACCTACGCCGATATCCAGCTCTTCACGCATGAAGGTGTTGCCGTCCTGATCTGTGATGTAAGCCATGGATTTGTAACCACTGCCTGTAATGCGCTCGTCGCCGCGGTAGAAATCCACTGCCCATTGCTCGCCCTTGCGGATGACTACGCGCAGCCCGCCGCTGATCAGCACGGTTTCCGAATCAGTTTCTTCAATTTGTACGTGGTCGCCAGTTCCCTTGGTCAATTCGAAAGCGGGACCGCGGTCAATTACGCCGTCATTATGAATGATCTTCACGCCTACCACACCCGGAAGCGGAGAATGGAATTTTACGGTCAGCAGCGTGGAGTTAAGGGTTGCTGCGCGTCCTGTAATTGGAGTGGTTTGGGTAATTGCCGTCAAACCCTCAGAAGTTTTTTCCACTACATAGTTTTGCACTGCGCCGTTGATGTTGATTCCGTCGCGAACCAGCCAGAGGCCGTCTGTAAATTTCATGTGTGACTTGCCACCCTTCAATTTGGTGTTTATAGTTGCATTATAACGATAATAAAAATACAAAACTAATATAATATAGCTCATTTATAACACTATTCTGATGTTTTTACCGAAAGGAGCCCAATTATGGACCGCACATCACAACGTTTGCTTAAAGAAGACCGTGTGCATGGTGATGTTATGTTCCCGCTAGCCGCCTATTGGATCGAGCTTCCGGCCGGAACCCATGTCCTGGATACGCACTGGCATGAGGAGGCAGAGTTCTTTATGCTGCTGGAAGGCGAGATTCTGTTTCAGGTCGATACCGATTATTTCCCTCTCAGGGCCGGTGAGGCCGTATTCATCGAATCCGGCGATATTCATGCCGCCTATGTGCTGAAGGAAGGCCCTTGCAGGTTCTGTGCACTTGTCTTTCACCCCGATCTGCTCGCCAGCGCCCAATATGATGCCATTCAGCATACAGTGATTCTGCCGCTGCAGGAGAAACGCCAAAGCTTCCCCAGACATCTTACACCAGAGATTGCCTGGCAGCAGGAACTGCTCCACCATCTCGAACGTTTGATGGAGGCATATGCTAATAAAATGCCCGGATTTGAGTCCTTTATGAAAGGGACTTTGCTTATCATGCTCTCGCAGATCGCGATCGAGGGCCGTTCTGTGAACCATACCCAGTCGGAGGGTGCGGATACAACCAAGATCAACCGGCTGAAGAAGGTCATCCTCTACATCCAGGACAATTATCAGGAGCCAATACGAACCCGTGATTTGTCCGAGCTTATACCCATGAGCGAAGGACAGTTCTGCCGCTTCTTCAAGGCAATGACCCGCAAGACGCCGGTGGATTACATCAATTCCTACCGGATCCGCCAGGCCGCAGATCTGCTGCAGCAAAGCGACCGCAAAATATCCGACATCGCCATGGATGTCGGATTCGATAACGTCAGCTATTTCATTAAGGTGTTCCGCAAGGCGATGAAATGTTCGCCTTCAGAGTTCCGCAAAGGGGCAGTACAGGGTGCCGGGCAGTCGCAGCTGTATCCGTGAGATGAATGAGCCTCGTTGAAGGGTTACAGAACCATGCGATATGCGGCCCCCTTCCTGACATATCAGAAGGTAAGCGTTTCGTGAACCGGCCACTCGACCACCGCTTCTTCGCCTACCCGCAGATCAAGCTCTCTTCTCGTGTTCTGCAGCCGGATAATAAATTGCTGGTCCAGCGACTTGATTACAACTCCGATCAGATAGGAAGAACCCGAGTAATTGATAAAGGCCACTTCACCCGCCAGCGTATTAAGCCCATGCCCGGGTACCGGATGAGGTTCCGGGCTTTGACGCCGCACAGAAACAGCCTCCGGCCGGACCATAACATATGTCGGAGTGCCCCCGTTCCCGGTTTTCTCCGCAGAAATGGGGTTTCCCTTCGTCAGTTCGAAACGCCACATGCCTTCTGATTCCATGACATTGGTGATCAGAAACAAGTTCGATTCTCCCACAAAATCAGCCACGAACGGGTCGGCAGGATGCATATAAATCTGCTGCGGCGTTCCGGTCTGCACGATATTCCCACCGTTCATTACGGCAATACGGTCAGAAATGACCATCGCTTCCTCCTGGTCATGGGTAACAAAAATCCCGGTAAAACCATACTCCCGCTGCAGCACGCGGATTTCAATTCCCAGCGCCTGACGCAGCTTGGCATCTAGGTTACTGAGCGGCTCATCGAACAATACGAGCGGCGGTTTAAGCACAAGAGTCCGGGCCAGCGCAACCCGCTGCTGCTGTCCGCCGGACATTTGCGCGGGGAACCGTTCTGCAAAATCGTTCAGCCGCACGGAATGCAGAGCCGCCTCCACGCGTTCTCTGATTTCCGATTTCGGCACACCGTGACGCTTCAGTCCAAAAGCTACATTTTCAAAAACGCTTAAGTGAGGGAAAAGGGCATAATTCTGGAAGACTAGTCCAATGTTCCTTTTATGCGGAGCAATGTTTGTGAGTTCCCTGCCATCCAGCCGGATAGAACCCGAGGTCGGATCATGCATGCCTGCAATCATGCGCAGGGTTGTCGTTTTCCCGCACCCGCTCGGTCCGAGAAGCGACAGCATCTCACCGCTCTCTACAGTAACATTCAGATTGTTGACTACGGGTTTTTGCCCGTAATTTTTTACGAGATTTTCGATGATCAGTTGGCTCATGGTGTGCCTCCCCGCTATGTTTTTTTGCCCCACCGCATAATGCCGATCCCCAGCAGCCCAATCAGAATCGTGCCTGTAATAATAATGGAAGATACTGCAGCCAGCGAAGGTGACAGATTGAACTGAATATCCGAATAAATGGTCATTGGCAGCGTATTGATACCTGGACCCGTAAGGAATAAGGCGATAACCAGTTCATCAAAGGAAAGCACCAGACTGAGGAACGCACTGGCGAGCAGCGAGGGTCTGGCAAACGGAAGTGTCACCAGGAAGAAGGTTTTCAGCGGCGAAGCGCCGAGAATGATCGAAGCCTCTTCCACCGACCGCTCCATCCGCGAGAATCCGGCCAGCATGGTCCGCACGACATAAGGAATAATTAAGATGATATGGGCGAGCAGCAATCTCAGGAAGAACATCCGTATGCCCAGATAACTGAAGAAAATCAGCAAGCCGATGCCGAACAGCAGCGTCGGAATGACCAGAGGGGACAGAAACAGCCCTTGCAGCGCATTCTTCAGCCGAAATTCAAACCGCTGTATGGCGTAGGCAATCATCGTCCCAAGCGGCAGCGCAAACAGCGTAGTCAAAACAGCCAGCTTAATACTGGTCAGGAAGGGACCGGTGTACCTCCCGCCTGTCAGCACCTCTTCATACCATCGCAGGGAGAAGCCTTTGGGAGGAAACACCAGAAACTCACCGGAATTAAATGATGAAATGAGGATGACAAGCAGCGGTGCCATAATAAATAGATAGATTAGAGTATTTACTATAGTAAGGAGCGGAAATTTCCTTCTCATATCAAACGACTCCTCCCGGCTTCCTGCCGCTAAGCATCCGTCTGTAGAGACTGGTTACCCCAAGCATGGTCAGCAGTAAAATGACGCCCATAGCAGAAGCATAAGGCCAGTTAAGTAGGTTAATTGTCTGGTTGTAGATTTCTGTAGCCATCAGCTTCACCTTGGCCCCCCCGATTAGGGACGGAGTGACGAAAAAGCTTAATGTAATTGAGAAAACAAGCAATGTTCCAGCAATAATCCCCTGTTTAGAGAGCGGCAGGGTGACGAACCAGAATACCTTTGTTTTCGACGCACCCAGATTGGCAGCCGCACTTTCGAGATTGCGGTCCATGCCTTCCAGCACCGAGTAAAGAACGAGCACCATATAAGGAAGCATGACATGCACCAAAGCAATAATAACACCCGCAGGAGTATACAGTAGCTCAAGCGGCTCCTGGATCAACCCTATTCCGAGCAGGAATTGATTCAGAATTCCTTTGCGGCCCAGAATAATAATCCAGCCGAAGTTGCGGATTACGGCGCTTGTCAACAGAGGGAGCGCGATTAAGATGAGCAGCAGGAAACGGTGTTTGGGCTGAGCCCGGGATACCCCATACGCGAGGCAGTATCCCAGAATCAGACAGATGAAGCTTACGGCAACGCCGATGTACACCGAACGCCAGAGCATTTGCAGATAAAACGGATCTGTGAAGAATCTTCCGTATTGCTGCCAGACGAACGCCGCTTCCATGGCTCCGGATGAGTCCGTTTGATAAAAGCTGAGCATCAGCAGCCGGGCAAGCGGGAGGACAAACACCAGCAGGAAAATTATCAGCCCGGGAGCCAGCAGAATCCAGTAAGGGGGAATGCGTTTCAGCATGGCATTGCAGCTCCCTTCAAATAGTAATGATGCAGTGCTACTGTGAAATCAATTTGCTCCACTTCTCCATCCAATCTGCCTTGTTGTTGTTCACCTGCGCCAAATCAAGATGAATCAGGCCGTTAAACGTATCTTCGCCATTCGGAAGGATGCCTTTCAGCTCATCGGACAACTCTGTCTGGCTATTGGTCGGGGAATAGCCGCCACCCTCAGCAGTCAGCTTCTGAATCTCCGGACGCAGCAGGAAGTCTATATATTTCCGGGCAAGCTCAGGGTTCGGGCTGCCTTTCACCACTTGGGCAGTAATATAGATGCCGACGGCTCCCTCCTTGGGAATCGCAAAGTTAATGGGAATTCCCTGTTTACCAAACGTATAGGCATAACCGGAATCGAACGGGGCTATAACTGCCTCATCCTGGGCGAACAAATTGCCGACTTCGGGACTGGATTTCACAATTGCCGCGGCATTGGGCAGCAAAGTCTTGATCGCATCAAGTCCGGGCTGAATATTATCTTCTCCGCCGCCGTTCATCTTGGCGAGGGCTACCAGGAACTGATTGCCGTAGGTGTTGGAGATATCAACCAAACCGACTTGTCCTTTATATTCTTCCTTCCACAGATCATTCCACGAGGCTGGAGGAGTTGGGATTGCATCACGGTTATAAATCATGCCAAGAGCTTCATAGCCGAAGGTAGGTCCATAGCCTTCAGCACTGCGCGCTTCCGGGTACAGCTGGTCCAGGTTCTCCATCTGCTCCGGGTCGAGCTTCATAATCAGATCCTCTTTGGCTGCAATCTGCTCCTGTCCGCCTGAGAACAGCACCACATCAATGGTTTGATTGTTCTTCTCCGCACGAATCTTGGCCAGCGCATCTGCCGAATACAACGTTACGACTTCAACCTCGGCATTGTACTCCTCTTCAAATTGTTTGATATAGGCACGCTGGGTTTCTTCAATCGCTCCGCCGAAAGAGGTGACCACCAGCTTGCCGCCGGAAGGCTTGTCCGTGGCTGCCGCCGCTGGAGCATCCTTACCCGAACTGCAGGCTGTCGCCGTAATCAGAAGTGTCAGTATACCTGCCGCAGCTTTTCCATAGAACCATTTCCGCATCGCACATATCCCCTTATCGTTCAGATGATGGTATATTCCCTTGGTTTAGCCGTTTGATCTTTCGCCCCAGTTGCGGATATACAGATTGCGTGCATTTTCCGAGAGAACCAGGCCAGCCGCAGTATAAGCATATTCTTCATCAATAATTCCATCTGTCACCAGATCCGTCAGCATTTTACCCAGCTCTTTCTTGATCATCCGGCCACCCAGCCAGCTGACTTCGGGAATCGTGAAACCGTCGGAGCCGTACATCACTTTCGTAAAAGGAGCCATTTCAAAGATTTGCCGCAGCTTCGGCTGCACGCCTATGCTGCTGAAGGGAATCATGGAGGACAAGTCGAGATACACATTATGATACTGATTGACCAGGTAACCGGCTTCTTCAACAAACGGATATGCGGTATGAATGAAAATAATCTTTACAGCCTGATAGTGCGGATCGCTGACGATACTGTGCATCAGCAGCGGACTTGCGAGCTTCACATCCAGCAGCGGGGCATCGCCTGCTCCCGAATGCATCTGAATTGGAATGTCATATTCCATGCACAGCTCGAACGCAAGCAGTACGAGATAGTCACGGACATCTTTTTCAGCTTCAGTATTGTCCGGTGATTCCAGGAACCGGCTGTAGCTGGCTGCGGCCTGGCTCTTGCTGATCTTGTTTATTTTCAGTCCGGTATGGTAGGCAATTACGGTCTTAAAAGCAATAGCCCCCTGATTCTCCACCTCGTCCCGCAGCTCCCGGATGTAGGTCTCTTCCAGTTCCCCGAAGGGTACCTTCTCCTCGAACAGCCGGTGATAGGTAGCTTCCACCCGGTGAATGCGGCGGGTCGGAATGGACGACGAGGTCTGATGGAACCAGTCAAGCTCATCCTGGGCCAACCGCGACCCCATAACCGGGAAACCGTAGTCCACCAGCAGTGATTCCAATCCTACATCCTTGAAAAGCATGTCTACATATTCTTTGGGATTGGCTTGATAACGCTGATTGCGCTGCAGGATCAGTTCGTCATCTGTCACGCGGGGATCAAGCCCAAGCAGCTGGATCATCTCTTTACGGACAATTTTGAATAACAGAGTGTTTCGGGTATCGCGGCTCTTGGGGGGGATCAATGAGAGGGTGAAGCAATTATCGAAACTCTTCTTCTCTCTGGTCGGCATGAATGGATGACAATGGTCGTCAATGATGGGCAAGCGGCTGATATCAATCGTCATGGTAATCCCCCTTAATCTTTTGTAAACAAATTGTTTTTGTTATTGTATACAATAATACGTACAAGGATGGTTCTTGTCAACAAAAGTTACATTAGGGGGATGAAAAGATATTTTTATCGAATTAAATGTAATATAACATGACACACAACAAAAAAACCACTTGTTTACGCCCCATTGGGGGCGCAACAAATGGCTTGTCCATACGATACCAATGTGTTTTAAGCTGCAAAATGAACCTTTCAGGATACCTACAGCTTATCGTTGTATCCGTAGTTCACCAGTTCATTTCTGGCTCTGTTCCAATTCTGCTGTGTATAATACCTGGCTTTCTCGGAATCTTTAGCGATGATTGCATCGAGTATGAATTGATGCTCCTCTGTCGCCTTCTCCAAATTGACTCCCGCCACAAACCGGGTCTGAATTTGGTAGGTTTTGTGGAACAGCTTTTCCACATGATAAATGAGTAGCTTATTAGGGCACATGCGGTGCAGGGTCCGGTGAAATTCGATGTCATATTCCTTCCACTGATGGAAGTTAGACAGACTTTTTTGCTCATTCATTCTGCCGATCAGTTCCGTAAGCTGGTTAACATGCTCAGAAGAAGGCTGTTGTGCGGCCAGATAAGCGATCATCCCCTCAACGGCTTCCATCATTTCGTAACATTCCTTCACATCTTCTGCTGTCAGTACACTGACATACGCGCCTTTTCGAGGGTAAACGGTCACAAATCCTTCTACGGACAATAGTCTGATCGCTTCTCTTACCGGAGTCCGGCTCATATCCAGCTTCTTGGCGTATTCTTCTTCTATAATGGGCTGGCCTTGGGTTAGCTGGTTCTCTTTGATATCCCGAAGAATGCTGTCGTATGCAATTTGCGCTTGGTTCTGCTTGCCCATATACACAGTCTCCTTCACCGGTCATGATCATCACAACAATACGCTGATTATAATACTATCTGAATACATCATCTGTAAAGTTAGATCATCACTGCGAGGCAATTCCTCCCGAATCATTTCTACACGCTGCACACCCTGCTTCAGCCTTCCTGAGATCAATGCCTTATGCTTTCCGGATCACAATAAAGCAGGTACTGTCCGGCAACGCCACCTCTTCGCCGCTTTCGTCCATAACGACCACCCTGCCCTGCAGCGCCTCCGTATAACCCTCCTGCAAATAGTGCCGGAACACTTCAACCTTCGCCCGTTCGCCTAGACTGCGCTTGATAAAATCGGCATACTGGCAGGGAGTGAAATAACCGAACTGTTCCTGGACCTCATGGATATACGCTTCTTCTCCCCAAGTGTAGGTGTACAGAAATTCCATGGCATCATTTACAGGCATCAGCACCTCTTGTTCACCGGTCACCGAATACTGAATTTGGCGTCCGGCAAAATCCTTGGCGTAACGTGCAAGCCAGGCCATCCCGTCCTCCTCCAGAAACCGTACGCGGCGCTGATCACTCTCCGGCTCGCCCATAATCCCGTCGCGGATGATGATCACACCGCCGGCTGACAGCACATCAAAGGCGCTGCGCAGAGCTGCGGCCACTGTCCCATGATTAAATTTGACGCCATCCAGCGGCACATACGAATACAGCTCATGCAGTATTGATGAGAAAATAACGGTGTCTACGCTGCCCGTGTCCACGAAATCCGTCAGGTTCAGCGCATCGCCCTGCAGTACCTCCCAGCGGTGCCCTTCCCGCTGCTTGCGCTGCCGCAGCGCTTCAATCACATTGCTGGAAATATCAATGCCGACCGGAGTGACATCCGGCATACGCGCTTCAATCAAATCCAGCAGTACACCTCCGCCGGGTCCAATATCCAGCACTTTGCTGCCGGTGACATACTCCAGAATCACTGCTTTATAATCACCTGTATCATTCATCTGGCTCAAATAGCTGTCCTCGTTATGGAACCGGTCAAAGGCATCGCGGCGCAGATCGAACAGATCGAACAGCAGCAGTACCGCCCGTTCATACAAGGCAGACTTCTCGGCTTCCATACAGAATTCGATCAGCTTCTCTGCGGCGGGTGAGAATTCAAAATCAAAGAACACCGTATCCGGCAAGTGAGCCTGCCGCCGAAGCCGGTGGGCAAGATGCGGATTACCGGAAGACGCGGTTCCGCTCGTGATATCCTGCCAGGTTAATTCCGACAAATACTTCTCGATAATCCGCTTCTTGTACACATTTATCTTCTTCACGCCTTTGTAGTCATAATGGAGCGAATTCATGACAGCCTCAAAGCTGATATGATTCAGACCGGAAAGTTCGGCGCCGCAGGCGGTCAAAGCTATCACTTTCAGGAATTGCTCCAGCGAGAAGGTCTGGAGTGCCGACTCCACATACCAGAAGGTAAGGGGCTGCAGCGGTTCCAGCAAGGAAGGCCGAAACCCTTCGGACTCCAGCCTGCTCCATTCGCTGCCGAAATCCTCCCCTTTGGCAATCGGCCCCGATCGCATACGTTCCAGCCGTTCCTCCATCGGCAGCGGGACATCCAGAGCGCCTGATGCAATTGCCGCAATCAGCTCCATAACCTCCGTGCGCACCTCCTGCCACAGCTCGGGGGAAACGGCGGAAATGATGCAATGGTTCAGCGCGAACAGCAGCCGTTCCAGCTCATCTGCAGTCAGAAGCCCTTCCTCCACCATGGCTGACAGCGGACGGTTTGCGGACGGCGGAACCTCACCGCGAATCTGCTGCCCGATCAGTCCGTGAGTCTCGATCAGCCGGTGTACGATCATCGTCTTCTCCGCATCTGCTACCCCTGCCGCCGTGAGCTGGCCCGCTTGCGGTTTATGCTCTGTTGCCGGATCTCCCCCGGCATACCGCCAGTACAGCTGCGCCGAGCCGATATTATGTACGAAATAATTAATGCCTTCCAGCTGCCACATCCGGCGCTGGCGGGAAGTTCCGCCTTTTGCCGTCTCCGACCAGACCAGTGTCTCCTCGGCCAGTTCCTTGATCCAGTAGGACAAAGGCAGGCTATCCAGCAGGCGTAAGCTCCGTTCCACATAATCCAGCACAGGATTCTGTTCATCCAGTTCGCGCAGCGATTCCACCCGCTCCAGATTGACAATGGTTTGCTCAGCCTGAACAATATATTTCAGCCAGGGAAATGCCTTTGCGGGCAACTCTTCCCTTTCACGGTACGATTCAATCGCTTGCAATGATTTCAGCATGTTTGTGCCTCCCTATGTAATTGAACAACTCTCTCTATACCATAGCCCTGCTACCGGCCATTTGAATCAGAATCGGCAGGAAGTATTCCGGCGTTCTCATGACAAACAACACACCCGTGCCAGCATAAAAGAACATGATGTTGACCACATACAGGATATTCACCCGGAAGGGTCCGTTCCGCTTCTTGCTCCTCCCGCCACAACTGGCCAACAGCAAAATCGATTTCCGTCTCCTGCAATTCGTTTACAAGCGTCCTAAACTGATTAAGTGCGGGTTCGAGCATGGTTACATTGGGCGTATAATCGAGCATGCCCCATCCCAAGCAGCGGATGGCCCCTTCAATGGTTGTGTCTAAAAAGCTCTTCTCCAGTTGCATCCGGTCTCTTGACCATGGCATTTCCGAGATTGTAAAGCCGCAGGTACCACTTCCCAGTACAGATTGATCATGCTCGGCCAGCCATATAACAAAATCCTTCTCATCCGATGTTCTTGCAATCCGCGATCCACTCAGTGCAAGTACGGATATCACTACGGAAAATAAGCCGTTTGAACACCTAATCTCCTGATCCGCCTCTGCGTCTGATCTTGTTATGGTATTAGCCATTTCGGACCACCCTTCAAATTCCCCCGAAGAAATTGCCGATATAACAAACAGCAAGCTTCCAAAGAGAGGCCTGCTGCTTGTCGTATCGTTTATTTATACTGGTTCTGCAGGATAATCGTATTCTAACCTGCCAGAGTAAAACCTGGCAAGAAGACTTGTTTGTACTGTATCCAAATGAAATCCCATTCGCAATATTATCGCCTCTTTGCTCTCCACCAGTACATTCCCGCACCTGCCAAGACCAGGAGTGAGGCTACCGCCACCGGGATGCTCAGGATATGATTTCCTTCATCTGATGGAGAGTCATCGCCGGAGAGCTGTGCTGAAACGGCCGCTGCTGCTGAATCGCCAGAGCCTGCCTGTGTATCTGCCGGTGTTTCGGCTGCTTGTTCCACTGCTTGTTGTTTTACTGTCGCTCTCTTCTTCGCTTCCTCTGCGGATACCCCTACGATCTTCCCGCTTGCTTTTGTAATCGTATACGGGATCACTGCGCCGCTCCAGAAATGCAGCTTCAGCTGCACTTCTCCATCCTTCACTTCCTTCCAGAATTCGTCCGTGAACTTGATCTCTCCAGTGGTATAGTCCGGATAGAAGATACGTTTGTACTCCTTGAAGGGAGTCCAATCATTGGGACCGGCATTGCCGCCAGCCGTATAGACGGCTTCCAGTGTCGCCAGGCTGTCCCCGTTGAACCAGGTCGGGATCGTGAATATCCCCTCCGGGGCTTGCGCACTAATCAGGCCGGGCGTGTCATAATAAATAATATTTATTTTCCAGTCGGCACCCGCACTGAACGTAGCGGTTAAGGTCGCATTCATTCCATACTTCTTCGTGACAAGCTTTTGCAGCAATGCAGACTTGAGGATTAAGTTTTCTCCGTCAAGCTCATAATCCGTACCTTTCACTAACGCATTTTCCTGATTGAGCAGAGAGGTGAAGGTATTCCCGTTCAAATTCAGGGGAATGACCAGATCCTTAATTTCCGAATCTTTAAGAATATAGACCGAATCCGTTTCCGCGTTGGAGGAACGGCCCTTCCAGCCCTGCTTCATCACCTGATGAAGCTCCTCATCCACCCACTTGAGGGTGCGCCTATCGAAATGCTGGCCGTTATCCCACAGCATCAGCGGCATCTTTTTTTCCCGGGAATAGTAGGTGACGTATTCAAAAAACTTCAAAATTTCGCCATGCTGAACAGTATCCAGCGATTTATCGAACCCAAGCAGGCCAAACTCCCCCACGATAACAGGAATCCCTTTGGCGGTGAAGGTGTCGTAAGCCCGGTCGAAAGCCTGAATCAGATCCTCCCTGGCCGTGTTATCGAACGTGGTCGAACCTCCAAGGTTCACACTGAACGCATAATATCCATAGTAGTGGAACGTTGCAATCAGCCTATCGTCGTTTAATTTCGTAATGGTTTTGGCTAACTCATCCAGTCTGGCCCGGGTTGGAGCAGCCGTAAGAGTAGAAAGCACGAGCGGACGCTTATTGTTATTTCCGCCGGAATGACGAACGATAGCATGAAAAGAAACATTCAGTTCATCCAGCATCGCAAAATATTCAGGGGTGTCCTTGCTCCAATCCTCGGAAAAGCGCGGTTCATTCAGGCTCTCAAACATCAGCGTGTCCGGATAATCCTTGAAATGCCCCGCAATCTGCGTCCAGGCCGCATTGAATCTGGCAACCACTTCATCATGCTCCGCCTCCATGTTCAGGACCCAGCTTGTATCGTGATGAAGGTTAATGATGACATGAAGATCCGCAGCCAGCGACCAGTCGACGACTTCTTGAATCCGTGCCATAAACTCTTTCTGGATCACATAATCAGGAGCGTCGCCCATCCGGTGCTTCCAGGTAATCGGGATGCGGATGCTTTTATAGCCTTCAGCAGCAATTTGCTTAATAAATGCCTGGGTTGTACTCGGGTTTCCCCATGAAGTTTCCTCACCCGTAGCCTCGAAGGTGTTTCCTAGATTCCAGCCCGGTCCGATGGCTTCGACGTAAGCTTGCATGGCACTCCTCTTTTCTTTGGTTTCTGCATGCGCAGGTAGAGCCGTCACCGTCACGGCCAGCAGCAACATACAAATCATGACGAACAAACGTTTAGGCTTCATTATCCGGCTCCCTTCCTAATAAAAAATGCTGGAGGCACATTACGCGGGTCTCCAGCATTTCATTTCCCCATGAAGCAATGTATTCTGTTAACCAATAATACCGCTGCGCTCAACGCTCTCTACGAAATAACGCTGCACCACCATATACAGCAAGATCAGCGGGATAATCGCCAGCAAGATGCCGGTATCAATAATCATGGCCACATGGTTTGGATCTGCCTTAATACTAGAGCCGCCTGCACCTATCCCAAGCAACCCCGGAAGCAAGGCATTGGCCTGAGCCGCCAGCGAACTGACCTTCGTAGGCATAAGCGCCACCTCACTCATGAAGAGCGAGGTAAAGAAGGTATCGTTATACTGCCAGACAAAGCAGAACAAAATAACTGTGATCATCGGGGAGACTGCATTAGGCAGCATGATCTGCAGAAATGTTTTAACGCCTCCCGCGCCGTCAATCAAAGCGGCTTCCTCAATTTCTTTCGGCATCCCTTTGAAGAATTGGCGGAAAATATAGATGAATAAGCCTGCTTTTAATCCGATCGCTGTCGCTGATGTAATGATGGAAGGCCAATACGTATTGAGCAGGTTGATGCCTTCTTTGCCTGTGATCAGATGAATAATCCCCAGAATATCAAAGCTTCGGAAATGCAGGTACATAGGCACCATCAGTGTGCTGGTAGGTACAAGCAAGGTTAGAATGACGAGCGCGAACAGGATGTTGCTTCCCGGAAAGTTGAACCGGGCAAAGCCATAACCCGCCAAGGCGCAGGAAGCCGTAGTCAGCAGCGTTGTCACTACGACGAAAAGCAAGGTATTCCCCAGCAGCGGAAAATAATCCAGAATCTGCATCGCCATCTTGATGTTATCCAGCGTAAAGTGGACCGGTATCATATAAATCGTCGGGTTATAAATATCTGCTTTATCCTTGAAGGAGATGGAGAATTTCATAAGCAGCGGGTAAATAATAATAAATGAAATCCCGATGACAAGCGCGTACCGGAACAATGCATACAAAATATCAACCGCCTTACCTCTGACCTTCTGAACTCTATAGTGTTTCGCTTCTCTGTGAACGGGTTGAGGAGATTGCATAGCCGTACCCTCCTTTGCTATTAATCAGTTGTAATGCACTCTTTTAGACAGTACGTAACCAACGATAATCAGGATGAGGCTGATAATCAGCGTATAGATCCAGGACATCGCCGCACTGAGACCGAAGTTTTGTGTGGTGAATGCGGTTGAGAATATCATTTGGGTCACGCTACTACCCGAGAAGGAGTCGATAATGGTATAAATAACGTTGGTCAAGATGAGCGGACTCACTAGCGGGAATGTGATTTTCCAAAAGGATTCATAGGCGGTTGCCCCTTCAATCTTCGCCACCTCATACATCGCCCCGGGAACAGACTGCAGCGCGGCCAGAAAGATCAGAATTTGTACGCCCGAACTCGTAATAATCTCATAGATCCGCAGGATCGCGTCTACAATATAATCCACGAATGACAGCGGCAGCCCGATATCACGCAGAATCATAACCATCGACATGACATTGTACTGTGAGCCCGATTGGCCCAATTCGTTGACAGCCGTCGCATCACCAACCAGATTGATCAGTCCGGACGCTTCTGCCGCCGATATCGCGTTAGAGGCCAGAATGACCGGCAGAAAAAATATGGCCCGGGCCAGAATTCTACCCCGAAACTTCTGATTCAGCAGCGTTGCCGAGAAAAGGCTGAAGAACAGGATCATCGGAACGTTAAGCACCATATCCCTGACAGATTCGGTTAATACCCGGTTAAAGGTTGCATCTACGAACAAAGCATTGTTGAAGTTGGACCAGCCTACCCAATCTAATGAGAAGCCCGATGGATCTACAGTTAATTTACTGAAGCTGAATTTGATGGACTGAATGAGCGGAGTCGCGAACATGAACACGAACCCAAGCAGCCACGGCGCAATAAAGGCTATTCCCAGAAAAGAGCGCTTGTGATTTAAGCTGAGCTTACTTCCTCTCATGACTGCTCACCTTCTATCCCATATTGTCCGGCTCCGATTGCGAACCCATGGACGGTGACATCCTTATCTGTGTGATTCACATAGATCGAAATACCATTACTGTACTGCACCTCCACAACACCCTCCTGATGGCGTATATGGTTCACGATTTGCGCATTCTGTACGGGGGAGAGTACTTTATTGACTTCCTTGTACATCGAAACCGCCTGATCGTACCAATCTTTGTAATAGGTCGCATACTTGCTGTCAAAATGAGTGAACTTCAGCTTGGAGGAGGGTTCATAGGACCACGAGAAATAGGGTGCTGCACCCAGCTCAATTGAGCGGAGCATCTGCTGCTTGAGATCCTGCTCATCACTCAGATTAACCGGAGTCCCTGCATAGTTGATAAAACCATGAACAACCATTTCATAAAAAGGGATCTCTTCATCGGTCAGCAAAAATCCGCTGGAGGATGCCGGTACATTGATCAGATGATCGGAGTAAGGCCATGCGTAGGCATTCCCCCCTGCGATCATGGTTTGATCGATGTTCTGGTCGAGTTTACTAAGCTGCTCTTCCACGATTTGTTTGGCCGTTTCCCGCTGTATAACACGGCTAACCCGGAAATCCGAGCTGAGTACATTGCCGAGATCCCGCAAAGATACGCCATTCATCCCGAAGGATTTATACTTGTTCATAAACTCGTCAACATAATAAGGCAGCTTGGCAGGGGACAATAAATAGTAGCTTCCGAGCGTCATATCCATCCCGTTGTATGCCCGATTGTATGGATAGAGCTCTGCCTCTTCCCTTGTCACGAATCTGGATGCGTCGGAGGAAGGTGTAAAGCCGCTATCATTATGGTAAATCTGCTGGAAGGCCACATCGGGGAATAATGTTCCACCTGATTGCTCCAACTTTTCCGTTAATGTAAGGAGCTCCGACTTGCTTCCCAGCACATCTTCAGTCTTCAGCTTATTGGGTGTAGCATGGTTTACACCTTTGGAAGACCAGCCTGTATAGCGCATAAGCAGCCGGTCAATGCCATCCTGCTTCAATTGATCGGCAATCTGCGCAGCCTGCTCAAAGGAGGTCATTGCCACCTCGGACCGGTAAGGTACGCCAAGAAATGACTTTTGTTTGTCGACAGCCCCCAGCATTTCCAGATAAAAAGGAATGCCCTGCCCCTCCTCTAAAGGCTGCAGTGATTTCTCCGTCACCAGCTTATTCCGGTACAACTCAGCCATTCCTGAATAGCTGGCCTCGTCATTGTTCAGGAAGCTGTAGCGAACTTGAATATCGCCTTTGTAAATTTCCTCATTCAGGAGTTGTATTTCCTGAATGGTAGATCCGGTGTACAGCTCAAGCTCATCCTCACCCCGTAAGGTGTAGCTGCTGTGAATGAAATTGTACGAGTTCTTCTTGCCGCTGATATCGGCGGCTATGCTGGCTATGGCATCTCCTTTTTCGATCACGGCGAACCAGGCAGCATCACCAGCCTTTAATCCAAATACCGGCATTCTGGCATTCTCACTGACTTGCCCGCGTCTATAGCTGTTATCATTCGGGTCGGGGCCATACACACGCTGTACATACTGCTCTTCCTTCACTTTTCCATTATTCAAATGGATCAGGCTGCCGGAACCGTCAGGAACGAGCATATAGCCATCGGTCTGCTGATCGGCAGCACCGAACATATTGAGCACCTCAAGGCTGCGAATCTGATAGTCCCCGCTTTCCTTGACTTGGCTCACAGGGACGGATACAACCAGAGTTCCCCCGTCTAACCGGTATTCCAGCGGAACGACAAAATTCGGCTTGGTCGTTCCGGCCCCGTCCCCCACTCCATTCTCCTGATTATCGAAAGCCAGGTCTTCTGCAGAATAACCGGACTTGGTAAAGGCCGCTGTCATTTTGCTCAGCACCAGCGGTTTGGAGACTTGTGCATCTATGCGCTCCAGCACCTCCGGGTCGCCCTCTTTCGGGTAGTAGCGGAGCCCCACGTATTTTGCCGTGGGTTTATCGAGCTTGGACAGAACCTTTTCTTCCATTCTCGTCTTGCTTATATACTTAGGCAGTGCGTCGATTCCGATCGATGTATCTCCAATCGTATACACAATACGAAGCCCATTCTTAATGCTTTCGGCAGTAAACTGTTTGCTGCTGATGCTCTGGGCGAAGTTGGTATAGGATTCCAGCGTGCCTACAGCATCACGGAACAACACTGTTAACTGCGACGACAGCAGTTCTTTCTCGAACCCCGAAGCCAGAGCATCCTCTTCGCGGTTGACAGGATTGCTGTACCAGATATGACCTTGGCGTTTATCCTTAACCGCTACTTCCGTGGTTTCAGGATTGTAGTATAAAGACAGCTCCGTATCGTCGGCTACCAGTTGCATTCCCGGTACACCCTTGGACGAATCAGACAGTGCAGTTAGCTCGCTTCCGGCTTCCAGTTCAGCAGTTATTTCCATATAGGAGGAGGCTTCAACAGCCTTTACTCCGCGGGATGTGAAGAACAGGGCAGAACCGGCAAGAATTAGAATTGCTGCGGCACAGGCGAGTACCGCAACCAGCATTTTACGATTTTTCACAGGTGCGGCCTCCTTTACGTACGGAATGTTAATTCCCGATAAATGTTAACGAAGAACTCGATGATTTGCTGGAGCATGCTTAATACGAGCGTCCCCAGAAATATGACAATTCCCATGACAACAACCGTGAGCAGCATCGTTACCACTGTTTTGAGCACGGTATATTGATGGACGGTCATAATACCAACGAATAAAAGAGCTACAAACC
This sequence comes from Paenibacillus sp. FSL M7-1046, assembly GCF_038007405.1. NCBI lineage: Bacteria > Bacillati > Bacillota > Bacilli > Caryophanales > Paenibacillaceae > Paenibacillus > Paenibacillus sp. FSL M7-1046. The sequence continues at coordinate 1,256,082 of NZ_JBBOXB010000001.1, forward strand.
ATATGGAGGAGATCGACATCATCAAATAATAAAAGGCCGTTTCTTCCTCCGCCATAAACCGGCTTGCAATAATCATCGGCGTATAAATGATCACGATGGGAACAAGCGCATAACCTGTGGCCATCATAATTTCTTTGAATTTCCCTTCCCCATCCATTAAAGTTGTGATCGCCCAGTTTGATAAGCACCACAGAAAGAAGGGAAATACAATCGTTAATAATTGTATGATACTATTCAGATGACGCGGATCATTATAATTGACAAGGAATCCTGCGAACTGATTTTTTAAAATCATCGAAATAACTACAAGCAGTAAAATCGTCAACGTTACCCGGATTTTACCTTTTCCTTCATACTTCATATCCCAAAAGCTATCAAACGGATGCACAATGAGGTGCAGCGGGAATTTAATGAAATCCTGCCTCATGGGCTTTACCCTCCTTAAGGTTTTGCGAAGCCTGCCGGGATCTTCCTGACAGCCGCTTTCTTCTCCAGAAGCGAAAGAGCCTGAAAGCAAGCCATCCTGACACCAGGACCATTATCACGGTTAGAAATGTTCCGAAGTGCTCCTGCATGACTTCCCTGCGATACCGTTTGAAGGCAACAGAATAACCGTCGCGGTCCATTCCGAGCTTGAAATATTTCAGCGCCTCTTTATTGCTTTTGTCCATCAGCAATGATTTGCCAATGCCGATATAAGCGATATCATAGTTGGAATTCAGCTTCAGAACTTCCTTCCACACCGGGACAGCCCGGGCATCCTCGCCATTATAGTGATACCCTACCGCTTGATTGACACTTGTGCCAAACCGGGTTGGCTTGAAGATAACTATGTTTCCTTTGCCGCGGTCAAGTACAAGCTGGTTCCCGCCAGAGAATTCTATGGCTGCCGGTATTTTGAAGGTTCCGACCTGGTTGCCTTTACCGCCGTACACATAGAGAAGGTCACCTTCATCGTTGTACGTGAACACTTTGCCCTGGTTAGCATCAAGAGCACTGTACATCCCGTTGGCAAGAACTTTAATATCCGTGAACTTAGAAGGTCCTATAGAGATGCGGAACCTGATATCACCTTTAACATCAAAGTATCCGAATCGCTTCAGCACATCCTCACCGGATGGATTCAGACGTTTTATCGGTTCCTTCGAGCCCGGATCAATGTTCGTGGCATACAGAAACCCTTTAGAATCAACATCAATATTGGAAAACTCTGTAGGCACAAACAATGCCATCTGCGCTTTCTGCGCCTTGGTGGAGAGTAACCGCCATAAATATTCGGTATAGTCACGCTTCACCTTGTTCGTACCGACATAACCGATAAATTCACCGTTTTTATCAAACTGCATAATCCCTTCGAATATCCCTTTAGCGATGACATAGACACGTTCCGCCTGGTCTACGGTCACTTTAACAGGAATAAACTTGAAGTCAGCCGGTAAAATATCGGACTTCGGGTGCTCTATCATCCGGAGCAAGTCCCCGCCCGGGGACAGAACAACAATGCGCCCGTTATCCGTATCGGCAATAAACAGATTGCCTTCCTGATTAACATATAATCCGCTTAAATTCTTGAATTTTTCCGCTTTGCCCTTGTTATCGAAGCCGCTAATAACCTTATTGACCTTCCAGTCGCTATCCAGACAAATAATCCGTCCATTCCCGCTATCAGCAATATAGATCAGTCCGCTTGCCGCAACGACCATATCGCCGGGGTCCAGAAAATCGCCCACACCGAGTTCCTTTCCGGATAGGGTACGGTCAGGTATATAAGCAGCAGGAGCAGGTACCGCCTCTTCCCAGTAATTATAGTTGTAGCTCTCATAGGGCGTAGATTCAGCAGACGCCGGCGCAGGAGCTGCATAACCTAACAGCAGGGATGCTGCCATAACCGCGGGCAGCCATTTTTTTGCTATCAACTGTCTTCCCCCCTTAGTCCTTCATTCCCGAAGTAGCCATCGTCTCTATAATCCGGCTCTGCGAAAAAACAAACAGAGTAATGGGTACGCTCATTAAAATGAGAGCTACCGCCGCCGCTGCACCGGAACGGGCAATCCCCCCGGCCACCACTTGGCCCGCCGCAAAGTGAAGCGACTTCAGCTGTTCACTGTAAATGAACCCGTTCCCGTCACTGCCCCATAGAATTTGGAATAATAGAATGATGAGCGTCAGCCAAGCCGGCTTTACGTTAGGCATAACGATGGACCAAAAAATGCGGTATTCGCTTGCCCCGTCTATCTTAGCGGCTTCCAGCAGCACATCCGGAATCTGTTCCATAAATTGCTTCATTAAATATAAACCCAGTGAATAAGCAAACGCCGGAATAATGACTGCCCAGTAAGTATCAATCAACCCGAGCCAGGACATGATCATATAGTTTGGCATCGCGGTTACTGCCGGCGTAAACATAAGCGACAAGACAACGATGCTGAACAATATCTTTTTGCCGGGAAAATGATGTTTAGCGAGAGGGTACGCCGCTGCCGAGGCCAGCAATACATGACCGACAATACCCGTGCCGGTAATAAATACCGTATTGAAAATATACCGCGAGAACGGAACCCAGGAATTTCCGAGCAGGTTAAACAGATCTATAAAGTTGTTCATCGTTGGATGGCGGACAAATAACGTCGGCGGGAAGATAAAAATTTCATCCAGCGGCTTGAACGCATTATTAATAGCGTAGACAAGCGGCAGAATCATAAATGCTCCAAATACGGTGAGCAGGGCGAATAAAGATAAAGTGCCCCATGCTGAACGGTTCACCCGCTTTTTCGGCATTCGGATCGACCGGCTTAACCGTTGTTTTGCATTCATTTGAAAGGGGATATTCATGCCTCTATTCACCCACCTTTCTAAGCAATTTTTGAACAATTAGGTTCGATCCAACCATGATCAAGAACAACACGGTAGCAATAGCTGAAGCGTAGCCCATTTCAAATCGGGTTGTGCCAAAATCAATCAAATGTGTGACGATGGTTTCCGCTGCATAGTTCACGCTCGGGAACCCTGCCAGCGCAATCGAAACATCAGCTACGGCAAACGCGGTCGTTATCTGGATAACGGCACCGAACATCAATTGCGGGCGCATGGAAGGCAAGGTGATGTACCAAAGCTCCTGCCAGCGATTTTTGATCCCGTCCACAGCTCCCGCTTCATATAACGTTCCATCCACGGTCTGCAGGCCTGCAATGAACGTGAGGAACCCTGTTCCGAGACTGAGCCATAATTGAACAAGGATGATGATAGGCATAATGTAGCCTTCTGTTTTGAGCCATTGGATCGGCTCCAGGATAAAGCCAAACTTCAGTAATAATCCGTTCATGATTCCATACCGGTCCCCGGAGAAGATCATGAGCCAAATGAAATAGACATTGCCCGAAATTGAAGGCGCATAAAAGACAAGTGTCATTACAGCTCTAAGCTTTGGAGACAGCTCATTAATGATCCAGGCAAAAACAAAACAGGCGATATAACTAATCGGCCCTGTGATCACTGCGAATAACAGTGTGTTTTTGAGGGCAATCAGAAAGACGTCATCTTCCAGAAATAAGCGGGTATAGTTCTGCCAGCCTATAAACTTCGGAAACTCCAACATATTGAAGTATGTGAAGCTAAGCACGATCGAGACCAAGACAGGCAAGACCGTAAATACGGCGAACAATATCATATACGGCGCCATCAAAATATACGAATGCTTATTGGCTCTCATTTCCCGCCACTTCAGGCTCCACCAATTTTGCACGCTTGACCCTCCTCCTTACCGCTATAGACCAAACTCTTTCCGTTTGGTGGTGATTTCGTCCTGAATATATTGGACATAGTCCATAATGGATTCCCGTGCTTCCACGCCGCCGACTACCGTTTTGTAGAAAGCGTTGAATAAATGTCTGCCCGTGAAATATCCGCCCGGAACTTCAGGAACACCTTCGGCCCACTCGAACTGGGCTTTCAAATTTTCATAATCGGCAACGGGCCAAGGCAAGCTGTCCAACGCTTTGATGTTAGCGGTCGGATAACGGGCTGCCGCCCCCATCAACCCTTCCATCTCACGTCCGAACACCGTTTGCGTCTCTTCACTCGTCCACCATTTCATAAATTCCCAAGACGCCTCTTTATCTTTGGCCTTATCCATCATCACGACAGCACTTCCCCCGCTGGATACCGTCCGGTCCAAGGTGCCATCTGTTTGCACAGTTCCCGGGATCGGCACGAAGCCCCACATCCCCCGAATCTCCGGAGCAAATACAGAAAGCTGGTTATACAGTGTGTAATCGGCTATGCCGAAAGGCATTTCTCCTGTGCGGAACCGATTGGCAAAGTCATATTCACGTTCAAGCTTGTAATCGGTGTAAAACTCCGTCCATTGCTTGAACGTTTCCATCCCGGTCCGCGAATCGAGATCTGACTCCTGTCCGCCATCCCGGTAAAATTGTCCGCCATTCTGAAATAAGAGAGCGGCGTACATCGAGTTAGGCGGGATGTTCTGCCCTTGGACTGCGGATTGAACCACAACCGGCAGTCCAAACTGCATATGGTTCTTACTGAGCACAGCAAGTAATGTAGATACCTCATCCCAAGTCTGAGGCACTTGCAGATGAAGCTCCTCCAAAATGTCCTTCCGGTAGAAGAGCATATTAAAGGTCTGGGTCTCAGGTAAGGCATACACTCCGCTGTCATATCTGTAAGGTACAATTGCGCTTTCCCGGAAACGGCTGCTCACTTCATCAAAGTCTGCAAACTGTGTCAGATCTGCCGCCGCATTGCGCATTGCAAAGTTAACAGGCAGATCATTGCCGATCTGCATCGCTACATCGGGCCCTTGCCCGGCTAAGGTAGCCGGAAGCAATGTCGTCATGTTGACGAGCTTCAGGTTGACATTAATGCCCGTGGCGGATGTGAATGTCTCATCAATCATGGCCTTCATCGTATTCGCCTGATCCCGTCCGCTTCCGATCCAGACGGTTACTGATTTCTGGTCATCCTCTTCCGACACATTTCCGATTTGGTTGTAATCGGTAAAGAAGGAAGCGAAGAAGGTAGCGGTCTCATGCTTAAACTTCGAGCCAAAACCCATACCTTTCTTGGGAAACTTCTTATCGGGAGAAGCTAAGTAAAGCGCATCTACTTCAAGCGGCTGCTCTCTTGCTGTCTGTACCCATGTTCCAAGTCCTCCGGTATTCGTCTTATATGCGGCCAGTCTTCTTGGAATGGTGTCCGGATCATCAATTAATTCGCCCAACTGCTGTGCCATTGTTTTGAGCAGCGCTTCCTGATCACTCGATTGTCCTGACAACTGGACCAATTGCTTGGCAATCCCGGTTAACCGGTCCCGTTCGGCACCAAACACCTCAAGCATGTCAGGCACTTTTTTATCCAGCTGGTAATCACGGTATTCATCCGGCTTGGTTCCCGTAATCATCAGGATCTTGCGGTACATGGAATTGAGATTGTACAGGCTGTCCTCTACCTCGCGAATCAAAGGGGCGAACTCGCCAAGGCTTACCTCAAGCCTCACAACATGTTTGCCCTTTTCCAGCTTGTATAAATAGGGTTCGTCCCCACCCATAATGTCCAACCGGTAGGAGCTTTTATATCGAAAAGGAACCTTTGCCATTTCCTCAAACGGCACTACTCCGTCTATGGTCAGCTTCCGGGTGGAATAAATCCCCCTGACATAATTTTGCTGTGTCTTAAAGGCCATTTTATATAATCCGGTCTCAGGGACATCAATTACCCATTCAATCCACTGGCCGGGTATTCGCCAATTCAGCCCGCCTATGGTATTGATTTTGATCTTGGAAGAACTGTAAGGATGAACCGCGGCACTGGAACGCTCGCTAAGCGGGTACAAGGTCGGCGATGATTTGGCAGCCGCATCCTCTCCCTCGATCCTCAGGAGCTGACCGCTTGAAGCCTGAACACCATCGGCATCCAATTGCTTCTTTACTTCCTTATAAGGCAGCGGCTCCGCTTGCTTAAACAGCTTCAACTGCTTAAGAACGACTGGTTCTCTGGAAGATTCCAAAGTTATCGTGTGTGAGCCTTTAGAGAAATAAAATAAAAAGGGCTCATTCTCATAGCCGTTGGAGTCTTGGAACGCTTTTTCGCTCCAGCCCGGTTTCTCAATCTGTCTTGGCCTCAGATCATTGCCCTGATTGTCCTGAACCAGCTGATCCAATTGGTCAACCCAAATACGGTCAAACTGCAAGAAAGCTGCTTCCCGAAAAGGGAGCTTGCCGTCAATATATAAGGCGCGCTCAATCGCTGAGCTTTTCCCTTCAACGGGATAATACAGCATGGATAAATTATAGAAGCCCTCTTCCGCGACTTGAACATTCCATTCGACCCTGCCGGTTTCCCCCGTTAATAGAGATTGGCCTGCCATGCCTTCGTAATCCGGCAGCTTCTCGAAGCCGTTGCCCTCAACATGACTATAATTAGCTGCCTCCAGTACAATTTCTTGATCAGGTCTGGAAGCCCCCTCATGTTCGGTTAAATAGGTTACGTATTTATGCTCATTAAAAGCCGCTGTCTCCACTGTAGCCGTTGTTTCATTGGGTACTTGCTCCACTGCGGACGTTGCTTGCGCACTTGCATCTACCTGTACATTTAAGCCTGCCGGAAGCGTGATCAACAATGCCATTGCAGCAAGCGTTATATTCTTGGCCATTTTGGATTGACGCATTTTACTTATCACCAGAAGTCCTCCTTACAAGCGCAAGCGGTTATCCCCCTTTTACGGGAGAGCTTACGTGCTGTGGTGAAATCTTATATTCATACAACAGGGGGAGCCGCCAAGACATCCCCCTGTTCTTATGACGATACGAACCGCTTCTGTTACTTGCCTAGCTTGGCAATGGAAGCCTCCGCCTCTGGCTTATATTTCTCGGCTGTTGCTGTAACCGATTGATTGTTTACAATAATGTCCTTCATGAAATTGGTGGTCGGGAATTCCGGGTAAGCGGTTTCCAAAAGAATCTGGCCTGTGTTGTTGATATGCTCATGCATCATAGCTACATCTTCTTCATGAGTGTAGATGCTTTCCAGCCACTCTTGGCTCGGGAAATCTCCGGTTTGAGTAATGTCATAGGTATCTTCGAAAGCCTGGTAGACAGCCTGTGGATCTTTTACGCCTTTAGGAATGAAAAATGCATTTTTGCCGTTATCAGCATAGGTAAGCTCAGGAGAGCCAGAGGGTCCATTCGGGAACGGAACAACACCGAAGTCGAAAGTCAAATCTCCCAAATTCCAAATCGGAGCCGGGAACATCGCTACATCGCCATCTTTGAAGGTATTGAATTCGTCATAGCCAACTTTGTCTGATCCTTTGACTTTGACAACGTTTTCAACGTTGTACAAACGGTTTATAAATTCAGCGGTTTCAATGACTTTGGGATCAGTCAGACCTTGTGTACCTGTGGCTTCATCCACAATCTTCCCACCGTTAGCTGCGGAGAAGTTACGCAGGATATCGATAGCCCAGCCCGAGAATCCATAAGTGTCGATTTTACCGTCATTATCCGTATCCTTAGTAGCTTGTTTGGCAACTTCAATGAATTTATCCCAATTCCATTGTCCATTGGCATAAAGCTCCTGCAAATCGGGAAGCCCCAGTTTTTTGAACAAATCGCGGTTGTAATGGAGGCCCGCACCGCCGGTGCCGGGTTCAGCGAAGGCATAGAACTCGTTTGCAATTTGAGGTGCCTTAACCAGTAGTTTGGCTTCATTGTTGATATTGGAAGCAGCTGTAGTATATTCGCTTACTTTCAGCAGCTGTCCCTTGAGGATTGCAGGCCATGCCGAGTTGTACTCCATAATAACGATATCGGCAAAGGGCTCACCCGTAAGCGCGGTAGCCGTGAATTTAGGCATGAACTCTTCGAAAGGAACATTTACAAATTCGAACTTGCAGTTATACTTTTTCTCTACTTCAGCAATTTTGGCAAGCCGTTCCTTCTCGGAAGCAGAATTGCCTGCAGGCTTCAGGTCCCACCAAGCCGCTACCTTAATTACACGTCCGCCCATGTCAACCGGCGCTGCCGTTGCTTCTGCTGTTGCTTCTACCGCTGCTTCTGTAGCTGCAGGCTCAGTAGTCGCATTTACTTTTGTATTGTTGGCAGCATTGTTTCCGCCACTGCAGGCGGTAAGTAAAAAAACAAAGCATAATAATAAAACTGAATACCCCTTTATCTTTCTCATTCGTCAAACCTCCCGTTAATGATATGAATACGTCAGTGCTGTCCCCTTCTGGATAAAGCGCTTACACGACTGCATAAAAAAATAACAGAAGCACAGTTTCCTACGTTTGTTTGGAACACCACCTTTATTTGTTATTGTATTTTGTTTTTCTTAACATAACAAATATTACCACCAGCCAAGAAAACGGTCAATCATCTTTTATCCATAATCTCACTTTTTCCATGAAATAGGACAAGTTATATCGCAAATAAGTCATTAGCTTGTACATTATAAATAACAATGTTATATTTTACATAACAAAAATAACAATTTTAAAAAACACTAAGCAAAAATATAGCCCTGAAACAAAATAACAAAACCATCCCGAAGGAAGCGAATAACCAAATCCAAAAAAACAAGTGTTAGCCACTCATTCTTCATGTAAAATTGTAATGTAATTGTCTTCGGGAATTACAAAATAATCTGATTAAAGTAGGATGATTTGTATGCGACGTAAAGTAACTATCCAATCCATAGCTGATTTTACGGGGCTGTCGAAATTTGCAGTGTCAAGGGCATTATCCGGCAAACCCGGAGTCAGTTCACAGACGAGAGATACGATATTCAAGGCCGCCGGACAGCTTGGTTACTTTAAAGACTCTAAGTCTGCGCAAACTCCAGGCGAGCTGGTCGAGCTGGATGCCCGCAAATGGTCTGGCACAGTTCTTGTTTTATTTCCAAACATCCGCTACCAGAATCCGGAATCTTTGTATTGGGGACCGGTATTTAGCGGTATCTCTTCCAGATTGAATCAGCGGGGCATTAACGTATTAACATTAACGGAACCTAAAGACGACTCGATGTTTTCTCTTCTTAACCCTGAAGCGATCATGGGTGTGATTACGGTAGGTTCCATTTCAACACCTATTCTGGTAGAGATTCGTAGTCTGGGCATTCCGGTCATGATGGTGGATCACTCCGACCCCAGCTTTCATTGCGATTCCATCTTTACCGATAATCCGTCATGCATGAAAGAAATGATGAACTTTGTCATTAATAAGGGCTACCGGGACTATCAATTCCTTGGGAACATACGTGATGCCCATAGTTTTTATGAACGATTCCTTGTCTTTCGGGCAGCACTCGAAGATAACGATATCGAACTTAAGCAGGTCCCTTCACTTAACGGACCCGAAATTGATAACTTCAGAGAAACCTTCGCGGCTGCCATTACCGAACACGGACTGCCCGAGGTCTTTGTATGCGCAAACGATATTTACGCCTTGTTCGCCATGGAGACGATCGAATTTATGGGCATGGCTATACCCGACACTTTGGTGTTTACCGGTTTTGATAATACGCACCCTTCCATACCATTCCTGGCGACCGTTAATGTCAATAAGGAGCTGCTTGGTACAAGAGCTGTAGATCAGCTGCTGTGGAGAATCCTCAATCCAGGCACGAGTTATGAAAAAACACTTATACAGGCAGATGTGATCCTCAAAGACTAGAGCGTGTCTTCAAAATGAAGAGCTCTGGGGAAGCAGGGATTTAGTATTGAAAGTAGGGTCCCTAAAGCCCGCGGCGGGTTCGTTTACTCGTAACGGACTCAGGAGACGCTATGGAGAGTAAAACCCCTGTTTGTTCTCTTTTGCGGACCCAGACGGCCTTATCAGCTCTGCATTCTATCTAAAAATGGCCATCAGGGAGAAATAACTGCGCTGGAGTCCGTTGTCCTCCTGTAACAGGCTAAAAGCCCCAAATAAGTGCAACTCGATCCGTTTGTACTCAGAGCCAGGAATACACTTTCCAGTCGCAACTACGGTGAATATTTGGACTTCCGGCCGCTGTTGTCTTCAAATTTCTTGATTTTAATCGCTATAAGCGGTAGAAACCCGAAGACTGCTTATGCTTTCGATGCTAGCTTTCCTTCGGAAAGCTTTCAGGCAGACACTACCGTTCCTCCAGTCCTAGCAGATATAAGTTAAACGTCTTTGTTCCATCCAAAAAAGAGAACCGGAAAGTCCCGGTTCTCTTTTTTGGATACAGCAACTACAAAAGCTTAAGTTCCAAACCGCTGCCGGTACCCGCATTTGCGGCACAGCTCCTCTACGGCTTCCCTGCGGGAGAAGCCGTAGAACAGGTTGTTCGCCCGCTCGCCCTCGACAATCTCGGAGAAGGGCTTCTCATGGATGTTGCCGAGGTTGATGACACCCTCGCCATCAAGACAGCACGGCACCACCGTGCCGTCGACCAGCACCGCCGCCTGGCTGCGCAGCGCATGGCAGAAGCCTTTGCCGTCGTCCTCCGGCTCGTGCAGGGCAGGCCATCTGAACTCATGGTCCTGGTTGAGATAGATGCGCGGGGCGATTTTGACGCCAGTGCCCGGCATAACCTTCTCCTCAATCTTGAAATCCAGCTGAAACGCCTCCTCCAGCAAGGCCAATGTCTCGCGGTTGCGGCTTCGTTCCAGATTGGTCAGGTTATCCTCCGTCAAATTCCATAGCCGGAAGGAGATAATCACACCCTGCGCAGAAACCTCGCGCACGAACGAAATGATCTCCCGGAGATAGCCCTCGCGGTTCTCTGAGCCAGCATGTCCGTCGAAGCTGTGCAGCGAGAAGTTCATCTGCCTAAGCGCCGGCTTGCCGAGAATTTTCGGCCCCGCCTTATGGATCAGCGTGCCGTTGGTCGTAATGTTGACCTTGAAGCCTTTGGCGTGGGCAGCGTCCAGCAGCTCGCCGATCTTCGGATGCAGCAGCGGCTCGCCTTTGACATGAAGATAGATATGACTGCTATGTGGCTTGATCTCGTCCAGAATCTTATTAAAGGTGTCGAGCTTCATGAAATTCTTCTGCCGCTCCGTGGGCGGACAGAAGCTGCAGGCCAGGTTGCAGACGCTTGTAATCTCGATGTACACCTTTTTGAAAGTCTTCAAGTTCTGCTCCCCTTTTCCCTCTGTAATCCCAGCGGTTTCAACTATAGATCCGAGGCGTAGCGGAGGCCGATCTGTGCTCTGGCTTCCTCCATTACCTCCGCAACCGCGAGCGAATTGGCATGGCTGTTGGTGTTGCTCTCGCGGTGTCCATTCCTCAGCAGATGGATGAATTCCTGCACCTCATAATACATCGGTTCGAATACCTGCGGCAGCGTAAGCTCCTCGACCGTACCGTCGCGGTAATGAATCTTGACCTGATAGGGCTGGTTGATCTTGTCGATCACCATCGTTCCGTTCTCCCCCTGAATCTCGGCAGGCAAATAGGAATCGGTAATCTTGGAATGCATGACAACCGCATCCATATCGGCATAGCGCATAACCATACTCCCCTCCCCGTCCACTCCGGAAGAGAGCATAATGCCCGTAGCCTTAATCGAATCAGGCTTGCCAAACAATGCCACCAGCGGATACAGACAATAAATGCCCAGATCCATAAGCGAGCCGTTCGAATATTCCGGATTAAAAGCATTCAGCACCGTTCCCTGCCGGTATGCATCATATCTCGACGAATATTGACAATAACTGGCGAAATACCGCCGCACTTGACCCAGCTTGTAAAGGTTGTCTCTAATAACGCCGAAATTCGGCATGAAGGTTGATTTCATTGCCTCCATCAGCAGCACATCATTGCTGTTCGCAGCTTCAATCATCGCCCGCAGCTCTGTGCTGTTGGAAGCGGCCGGTTTCTCACATATCACATGCTTGCCATGGTTCATGCACACCAGCGCCTGTTCGGCATGCATGGAATTGGGACTGGCGATATATATGGCGTCCACTTCGCCGCTGGAGACCATCGCCTCCAGATCTGTGTAAATGGCAGCTCCCGCATATTTGGCGGCAAAAGCGCGGCCCTTCTCTTCTGTGCGGGAATGTACGGCTGTAAGGAGAAATTCCTCATTTTCCAGTCCGGCCTGAACAAAGCGGTCTGTAATCCAGTTGGTGCCTACGACCCCGAATCGAATTGTCATGATGATCCCGTCCTTTTTTTGTTCTCACTAATCTCTATATGCTATTTTCTCACTGTCAGGGTGGTCATGTCCACTTTTAACGGGTAATTTCCGACAAATTCTGATAGGATCACTATGTGAAAAAAAGCACCTGCATAAATGCAGGCGCTTCTCCTCACAACACTTTTAAATTATATAATCGTCCAGCCTCCGTCAACGAACAACGTTTGCCCGGTAGTGTAGCTGCAAGCATCCGAGGCAAAATACAGCACGGCTCCATTCAGCTCACCGGGATTTCCGGGACGGCCCATCGGGCATACGGCGTTGTACATTTTCAAAGCCTGCTCCGAAAAGAGCGTATTCTCCGTCATTTCACTCTTAAACAAGCTCGGTCCAATCGCATTGACAGTAATTCCGTGCTTCGCATACGTTGCTGCCACACCCCGGGTCAGGTGAATCACTCCGCCCTTAGCCGCGTTATAGGAATGGGTAGGGATGGACGCCGAAGCGGTAAGCCCCAGCATGGAGGCGGTATTGACAATCCGGCCGTATTTCCGTTCCTTCATATGGCGGATAACATGTTTGGACATCAGGAACACGCCCTTCAGATCGGTATCAAGCACCCGGTCCCAGGCCTCCTCCTCCAGTGCTTCAATCGGCACGGAATCGACGATACCGGCGTTGTTCAGCAGGATATCAATTTTGCCGAACTCGGCCATCACCTTTTGAACCGCAGCAATAATCTGGTTTTCTTTGGTTACATCACATTCGATCGGGATAATCCGGCGTTCCGGATACTTCGCCGTGATCTTCTCAGCCACCGCCTTCAGCTTGTCATATCTTCTCGCCAATATCGCCACATCAGCCCCTTGATCCGCGAGCATTTCCGCAAACTCCACACCGATCCCGCTAGATGCGCCTGACACGATTGCCGTTTTCCCCGTTAAGTCAAAAAGATTGTTCATCGTAAACCCTCCTAATAGTTTTGTAAGCCTGTTCTGATAATGCCGTGTTCTCGACTTATATGGACGATGGGGTATGTTCCGGCTGCAGCTTGTTCTCCCACCAGTCCCAGCGGAGATAGCAATAGGGCAGGAACTCCATCGGATTGAGTTGTTCCAGCACTTTGCCTTTTTCCAGCACATTCGTGCTGACGGTATAGACCGCTCCCAGCATGTTCACGACTTCAAGCTCGCTCCATGGATCATGCTCAGACTCCTGGAAGGTAATCGAAGCTTCGGCAGCCTTATACACCTTGACGTCACTGACCAGCCGCTGGGTCACCAGCGTAGGCATCAGATCAAAGCCGCTTCCGTCAACCGCATTGGCATACTTGATGTTGTATAAAGGAATGTCTTTGCCGTAATACTCCTCCAGAATCCCTCCGGCCTTGCCGTCATTGAAGCGGTCCTCCATAGTGGCCTTTATGTTGAAAAAGTCAACGCCATGCCGGCTGATCGCACCTTCGAAGGTACGTTCCGAGCTGTTCATGCGGATATCGGCCATCTTCTTAGGCAGGCCGCAGACCTCGCGGCCCATCGCCATACCGATATCGCTTGTAATCGGCATGGACAGACAATAGTTGCCCAGCTGTCCGTTATAGTCGGCCAGCACGAACAACCCGGCTTCACGGTAAGGCGGGCAGAAGTTCGTTGCCGGATAGTCGGCCACAAACGCATTGACGAGCGGACGGCTGGCAGGCTTCAGCGGCTTCGGCAGCAGGCGTTCGATAATCTCCGGTTTCGTCTCCCAATACACCGTAAGCATCTCTGCATCATAGAAGGTAGTCGGTCTGCCTCCATACTTCTTGATATCCGCAAAACTTTTCACAAAACTCCCCATCATTGAATCCTCCTTTATTTAGTATCAATTCAGTACAAAAGCTGTCTCGAAGCCGGACTGAATCGCCTGCCCGATTCTGCCGGGCTTGCCGGCATCGCCAATTACCTTCACCTTCGGCAGGGCCAGCTTGAGCTCTTCCGTGAATGAACGCTCAGGTGCAACTCCAATGGACAGCACTACGGCATCCGCTTCCCTCACTGAGGTTTCACCCGTGGCGCTGTTCTCCAGCACAATGGCCCCGTCCCGCACTTCTACCAGCTTCGTCGAAGCCAGCAGCTCCACGCCGCTCTTTTTCAGCCGTGTGACAATGTCAATCAGGTTCGGAAGATACGCATCCGGGCCAACCCGCGGCTGCATTTCCACTACCGTGACCTGATTGCCGAGGTCGGCCAGATACTCCGCCGTCTCCAGTCCGGTCATGCCCGAGCCGATCACTACCGCCCGCTTGTTCTTGATTACAGCAGCTCCGCTTAACACGTCGACAACTGTGCAGACCGCTGCCTTATCCACTCCCGGAATAGCAGGCACAATCGGCCGTGCCCCGGCAGCGACAAATACCGCATACGGATTCAGCGACTTCAGCTGCTCCAGCGTAGGCTTCGTCGAAAGCCGGACATCCACATTCAGCTGCTCCAGCTGATGCTGCATATTGTCGATGAACCAGTTCAGCTTCTCCTTAAGCGGCGGGCGGCTGCCCAGCTCCACGCTGCCTCCCAGCACATCCCGTGCTTCGAACAGCACCGGCTTGAACTCCCGCAGCGCCAGAATCCGCGCAGCCTCCATGCCTGCCGGACCGCCGCCTATCACTGCCACAACCTTACCGCCGCCATCCCGCGGCGGCTCGGCGAATTCAAGCTCCCGCCCTACCCGCGCATTGACGGCGCACTTAATGACCTTGCACTCCATTACTTCCTGGATACAGTACAGGCAGGAGATGCAGGTTCTGATCTCGGCTTCGCGGCCTTCTGCCGCCTTGTTCCCCCACTCCGGATCGGCCAGCTGGGCTCTGCCGAGCGCCACGAAATCCGTATTTCCTTCCTGGAGCAGGCTCTCGGCAAACTCCGGTTTGCGGATTACATCACAAGCAATCACCGGAATCTGAACGGCCTGCTTCATGGCCGCAGCAAGATGTTTTTTCCATCCTTGCGGATAGGAGATCGGCTCAATGATCGTATTTGATGACTCATAGGTGCCAGCGCTTACATTTATGCAGTCCACACCGAGCTGTTCCAGATGTTTCGCTGTGAGCAGCGCTTCTTCCAGCGTAATACCCCCGGGCACAAATTCATCCCCGTCGATCCGTACGGATACCGGGAATCCGGCCCCGCAGGTCTGCTTGATTCCTTGAACGATCTCGCTCAGGAACCGCATTCTGCCTTCCAGTGAACCGCCGTATTTGTCGGTCCGCAGGTTGGTCAGCGGGCTTAGAAACTGCCCGATCAGATACCCGTGGGCACCATGGATTTCCACACCGTCGATCCCTGCAGTCTGGGCGATAACCGCGCCGAATACGAATTTGCGCACCAGCCCTTCAACCTCTTCCGTAGTCAGCTCCCGGGGCATTTCGCCAATGGCTGATGACATCACTGCGCTAGGCGCCACAATCTGCTTGCCGCCGATCAGCCGCCCGTGATTCTGCCGTCCGGGATGCTGCAGCTGGAGAAAGATTTTGCTGTCATGGCGGTGTACGGCTCTGGCCAGCTTCTCCAGCCGCGGAACGAACAACAGATCACTTGCATTCAGCTGGTTGGGGGTTCCCACACCCGTTTCGTTGTCCACCCGCGTAATCTCTGTAATAATCAGGCCGCAGCCGCCGGCGGCACGTTCTTCATAGAAGGCAATCATTTCATCCGAGGCTTCGCCGCTGGCCGCTGCCAGTGACGTGCCCATCGCCGGCATTACAATCCGGTTCTTCAGGGTAAGACGTCCTATTTTTCCTGCTGCAAACAGTTTCTCATATTTCATCTGCTTAGCACCTCCACCTATAGTGTAAGGCTCTAGTTACTTTGTGAATATATTTACAAGCGCCAAAAATCACTTCTTTATAGTGCAAATTGCACTATGATTATTAGGGGGCGATACCAATGGATGTTACCTTAAATGAGCTGCAGCGTGAAACAATCGAAGTTGAGCACTATACCGCATCTTTGTTCACAGCATACATTTCTGGCGCAGGCCTTTCGGCAATTGTGAACACAGCCGCAGGGCTGCTGGGAAATCCCGTGATTGTGTTTGACGCAAGCTTCAAGATTGTGGCCCACTCCGGCCAGGAGGATATCGACGATTATCTGTGGAACGAGAATATCCGCAAGGGCTACTGCTCTTATGACTTCATTGCGGCTGTGAACCGAATGGAAAGTGTAAGGCGGGGCAAACAAACGGATGCTGCGTATGAAGTTACCTGCGAGGAGACTGCCAATACCAAGCTGATCTCCAAAATAAAAGTAGGCGGCAAGCAAGTCGGCAACGTGCTGCTGCTCGGCTGCAAGAGCCCTTTCCGGCCCAGAGATCCCGAACTGCTGGCGATTGCCGCCACCATCCTTGCGGAAGAAATGGGCAAGAGCAGCTACTACCGCAACGCCAAAAATATAAAGGTGGAGGATTTCATCTGCGGACTGCTGGATCAGCAGCCTCAGGACCCCGGCACTATCCGGGACCGGATGTTATCGGCAGGCCTAAAGTTCGGCACACAACTGCTTGTGCTGCTGTTCGATCTAACCCGCTATGAGGGATCGGGCCGTTATGACGATTATTTAAGAGAGCGTTTACAACAGCTTTTCCCCGGCAGTCCATGCAGCTATTATGAGGGCCGGATCGTGATGATCCATGACGGAAACCTCTCCAAAGAGCTTGCCCGCAGCAGGCAGCTGCAGCAATTTCTGGACCAGACTGGCATCACCATAGGTCTCAGCAGCATGTTCTCCAGTCTGACCCAGTGCAGAATGCACTATCTGCAAGCCTTAAGTGCAATCCGCATCGGCCGGATTCTCTGCCCGGGGCAGCAGTTGACCTACTATGCTGATGTCCAGCTCTATGAGCTGCTTTCTGCCGAGGTGATGTCCGGCGAGGAGCAAGTGTATCGTCATCCGGAGCTGCTCAAGCTGCAGGAATACGATGCCGTCCATCAGTCCACTCTGTACCACACCTTCTTTGTTTATCTCAAAAACAACCGGAACATGCAGCTCGCTTCCGACGAGCTGTATGTTCACCGGAATACACTCAGATATAAATTGGATCATATCGCGAGACTGCTGGATACCGATTTTTCCGATTCGGAAAAAATGCTCGCCTATTACGTCTCCTACAAAGTCGCTGATTTCTGCGAGAAAGCCAGGGAACAGCAGTTGGCAGCGGTGCGTGGCGTATAAACGTAAAACGCAGCATGATCAGATCACAGCCTTATGTGTACTTCGCCAAGTGGAAACGGCTTCGCCGTCCTCAATAGGACGGTATCCGTTTCAGCGAGAAATAGAAGGATAATTTATAGCGTGAAGCATATAAATTCTTATATTCTAAGAACGCCAAGAGCCCCCTTCTTCTGGTGAAGAAAGGGGCTCTTGGCGTTTATATGAATCAAGGGTGTCTAGTTCAGCCAACAGCTGGCTTGTTTATCCGTAAAAAGCTTGCAGCTGCCGCACAATCTCCGCCTTGTCATGCTCGACTACCGTCATATGCTGCGGCTTCTCGAACAAGGCCGAAATCTGCGCCGGGAAGTCCTGCTTGATACCAGTCAGGGCAATCGCCTCATCGAATTTGGCCGGATGCGCCGTTGCGAAGGTAATCGCCGTTTCGCCTGGGCCGCTGAAGGCCTCATAAGCCGCGATGCCGCAGGCTGTATGCGGATCCAGCAGATAGCCGTATTCCTGCTCGTATTTGCCGATGGTATCGAGGCATTGCTGGTTCTTGACCCCAAGCGCGGCAAAATCAGCCTGCACCTGGTTGAACAGCTCGCCGTCCACCGTAATTTTGCCGTCTGTTTGCAGCTGTGACATATATGCAGACAGCTTCACTGCATCTTCATCCAACAGATAATACAGATAACGTTCGAAATTGCTCGCCACCTGGATGTCCATCGACGGGCTGTAAGTCCCGGTAAAACTGCCTGGCTTGTATTCGCCGGTCAGTACGAACCGTTCGAGAATGTTGTTTTCGTTGGTGGCGATAATCAGCTTGTTGATCGGCAGGCCCATCTTTTTAGCCAAATAGCCTGAAAAGATGTTGCCGAAGTTGCCGGAAGGCACGCTGATATTGATCTTCTTCTCATCGCTGCCTTCAATTTGCAGATAGGCGTAGAAATAATAAACGGTCTGGGCCAGGATACGCACAAAGTTAATGGAGTTAATCGCCCGCAGATGATACCGCCCCTTGAAATCCAGGTCTGCGAACAGCTCCTTAATTACCTTCTGGCAATCGTCGAAGTTGCCTTCCACGGACAGGTTCAGCACATTGCTGTCATCCACCGTCGTCATTTGCAGCTCCTGTACCTTGCTTACTTTGCCATGCGGATGCAGGATGCAGATCTTGATCCCTTCCTTGCCGCGAACGCCCTGAATGGCTGCCGCTCCGGTGTCACCCGAGGTTGCGCCGAGGATATGGATGATCTCGCCCCGCACCTTGGAGATATAGGAATACAGCTCACCCATAAACTGCAGCGCCACATCCTTGAAAGCAAACGTAGGTCCATGAAACAGCTCCAGCACATGTAGCGAATCGTTAATCTTGCGTAGTGGCGTAACCTCCGGCGCACGGAAATTTCCGTAGCTGGTGTATACCATTTCTTTTAGATCCTCGTAGGGAATTTCGTCGTTGGTATAGTAGGAGAAAATCTCCAGGAACAGCTCCTGAAAGCTCAGGCTTCTCCACTCTTCCAGCGTTTCCGGGGAAATCACCGGGATCTTAAAAGGGACCATCAGCCCTCCATCATCCGCAAGCCCCATCAGAACCGTATCAATAAAGCCTCTGGCTTCCACATTTCCTCTTGTGCTTATATACTCCATACCTGTCTCATCCTCCTGAACCCCTCTTTATTTAACCTATATAGTAACACGTTTAAGCGTTAAAGTCCGTTATTTATGTGTCAACTTTTGCGATAAAAAATCAGGGCTGAACCGGCTGCACTATTTATTCTGCAGCTGCTTCCAGACGGTTTTGTTGCTGTACTTCTTCTCTACGCTGACATCCTCGCCGAACCAGTCCGGGGCGGCGAAGCTTTCTGCTTCCTTCAGCGAATCAAATTCAACCTCAAGCACCGTAAGCTCCAACTGGGTGTAAAGATCAATTTCCACCGTAGTACCGTTCCATACACCGGTAATCCGGGTTTTGACCAGCGGAATAGCCTTAACCGCATCAATCATCTGATTATAGATTCCTTCCGAGATGTAATATTCAATCTCCTGGCGGCTGATCCCCTTGCCATCCTTGAAGGTATGTGTAAAGGTAACCTCTCCTGAATCCAAATCGGTAATTTTGCGCACACGCAGTTCCTGCCCGTCTTCGATCGCGAGATAGGTCTGATCTATGCTGTGCCTGGTGAGTACCGTAAGCTGTCCGTCCTCTATAAGCCGCTCCGGATATTCCGGCAGCAGAAACTTGCGTTCGATTTCCATAGCCATGCTGTTTGCTCTCTCCTCTTCCAGTTCCGCTTATATTTTATATTATTAATCATCATAGGGTCGTGTCATACGCAAGTCAATCGCAAAAGCCGAATCTTATGGGAAAAAGCCGGTGCGAGCAGCCAGCATATGCTTATGCTAAAACCATTTTTGCTGAGTCCGCGTTTCTGCCTGAAAGGTTGCTTGTTGAGCTGGTACGGCTGTTGCTCCATAGAAGAATTAGAACCTTGCCACATCATAACTGCACTTCGTGCAACTAAAAAGGCGCATATCAGCGTTAATCAAAATATAATTGCACTGTGTACAGTTAATTATCGCCGATACCAGGAAAAGTAAGCTTACTGTCCTTTTTAAGTGTACGAAATGCAATTATCGCTGAAAATAGGCTGCTGCAGCTCTTTTTAATTGCAGTAAATGCAATTATGTACTTCTGTGAGCTTGGCGCTGGTGAGCAGCCGCCGATTTTGAGCTATTATGAGCTATCATGAGCTATTATGAGCTAGGAGCTATATCAAGCAGAGATGCCTCGTTGCAGCATACAGACGTTAGATTCAGTATTCACAAGAAGACGGGGCATCCCCTGCTGGGATACCCCGTCTTCTTATCTCAATGACTTTACCGCTGCTTCTAGCAGCGGCTACTCTTCTCCAAGCGGAAACAGCAGCGGTACCACCCGTCCGGCGCCGACATCAATCAGGCCGTGGTCCGTGATTTTGAGTGCAGGACTGACAGGGAGCGAATGGGTGCTGATCGACATAATCGGGTTGTAATGATTATAACCCAGCGATTCCATCGCCGTCCGCAGCGCGAGCACACGCTCAGCCGTCTCTGCAAGCGGTGCTTCGGTCAGGATACCGCCAACCGGCAGCTCCAGCAATGCGAGCACCTCGCCATCACATACGACGCAGAAGCCGCCTTGTGCAGCTATCACTGTATTCGCCGCCAGGATCATGTCCTCAGAGTTATGACCTACGACGAGCAGATTGTGATTGTCATGCGAATACGTAGTCGCAATGGCACCGCGTTTAATCGTGTCGCCGCCGATCAGGCCGTAGGCGCGGTTGCCGTTTTTGCCATAACGCTCAAAGGTGGCAATCAGGCCATAGCCGCTTTCCTGCCACTGCAGCTGGCCGCCCTTAACCTCGGCCGCAGCGTGCTTCTCTTCGGTAAACGTGGACACGTTGTTGACCATCATCACCCGGCAGCCATAGCGGCCGTCCGCCAGCTCCGATGACACCGCGAAGTCACTTGCAGCCAATGGAGCCAACTGCACGCTGCGGTAGAAATGGGCCGGGAACCGCGGCCCCCGCTCCACCTGAGGCAGCGGCTGCATGCGGGCGTAGACCTGGACGCCCCGTTTGTAGACCTTATCAATAGCGAAGCTGTCCAGATCCGACAGCAGCACATAATCGGCGGCTTTGTTCGGGGCGATCACGCCGCGGTCAGCCATCTTCATCCGCCGGGCCGGGGTGAAGGTGGCCGCATAGACCGCGTCCTCCGGGGCCATGCCCATGGCGATGGCTTTACGTACCAGATGATCAAGGTGCCCGGTCTGCACCAGGGAATCGGTCATCACATCATCGGTCACGAAGCAGAAATGCTCGCTGACCGCATGGCTGATCAGATACTCCATCACATCCGGGGTCATCGATTTCTCCTGAATCTCGATGAACATCCCGGCTGCAATCCGTGCGGTCAGCCCTTCAATGCTCTGGTGGGTGTGATCCGAATCAATCCCGGCATAGATCAGGCGGTGCAGATCAAGGTCCAGCAGCTTCGGCGTATGCCCCTCGATGACAAGACCGGGATAACGGCTGCGGACATGCTGGATGATACGGTTGCTTTTGCAATCAGGGTCGCGGATGACATCAACATAATTCATCACTTCGCCCAGACAGATCATCTGCTCCGTCTCCATCAGCTCGTCGATATCGGCAATTTCAATTGAGCCGCCCGTTGTCTCCAGCGGAGTCGCCGGCACCGAGCTTGGAATCGCGTAGAACATGTCCACCTGACAGTCCCGGCTGGCCCGGATCATCTCATGTACGCCCTCTACGCCGAATACATTGGCCATTTCATGCGGTTCTGGAACAATTGTAGTTACCCCATGCTGCAGAATACCGTAAGAGAAGGTCTCCGGCGTAATCATCGTGCTCTCGATATGCAGATGGATATCAATCAGGCCTGGCACCATATATCGGCCTTCCGCCTGAATGACTTCCCCGGCTGTGAACGTCTCCGCGCCGAGCGCCCCCACATAGAGAAAACGCCCCTCCTTCACGGCGACATTCGCCGTCTCGAACCGTTTATAGTAACTGTTGTACACTTTAGCGTTCAGTATAAGTTGATCTGTAATCATCATGTATGCTCCTTATGAAGCGCTACTGCACCAGCACCAGCTTCTCTTTTGGAAAATAAACCGTAACCTGCTGTCCTTGAATGAAAGGCTGCTCCATTTCCTGATTAACGGTGAATACACCCAGCTCCGTCTCCACCTGGTATTGATAGCTGCGGCCGAGATACGTGCTGATCTGCACCGTGCCAGGCAGGGTGTTGCCGGCGGCGTTTGGATCAGGCGCAGTGCCGAGCAGCTGCAGATCATCAGGGCGGATGGCACCAAGTAATCCGGTATTGCCTTCCCCGCCCGGCCGTTTGGCCGCCTGGAACTTCAGCGCTCCCCGGCTGAGCTCAATATCCGATCCCTCGTCATTCCTGCCCTCAAAGGAAATGAAGTTTCCGAACCCGATAAACCGGGCCACAAATTCACTGGCCGGGTACTTGAAGATCGCCGATGGCTTGTCGAGCTGCTCGATCTTGCCATTATTCATCACGGCTACCTGATCGGAGATGGAGAAGCATTCCTCCTGGTCATGGGAGACATAGACGGTCGTAATGCCCAGCTCCTGTTGGATGCGGCGGATTTCCACCCGCATGTTCACCCGCAGATTGGCATCGAGGTTGCTGAGCGGCTCGTCGAACAGCAGCAGGTCCGGCTCGATGACCAGCGCTCTGGCAATCGCTACCCGTTGGCGTTGTCCGCCGGAAAGGGCAGCGGGCAGTCTTTTCTCAAAGCCGCCCAGGCTGACAATTTCCAGCATCCGGGTAACCCGCTTCTTAACCTCCGCTTCCTTCAGCTTGCGCAGCCGGAGGCCGAACGCCACATTGTCATAGACTGACAGATGCGGGAACAGCGCGTAGCTCTGAAACACAAAGCCGAAATTCCGCTTTTCCACGGGGATCTTGGTATAGTCCTTCCCGCCGAACATAAATGCTCCTGCTTCCGCGTTCAGAAAACCGGCGATCAGCCGCAGTGTGGTCGTTTTGCCGCAGCCGCTTGGGCCGAGCAGCGAGAGAAGCTGCCCCTTGGCCAGCGACAGATTGAAATCCTCCAGGATCAAACGGTTGTCATACGCAACCGATACATGATCAAGACTTAATAGTGACATTGCGTTATGCCTCCGTTTATCGTTTGGTAAAATAAGCGAATCCCATCAGACGCTCAATGACGAACATCAGCGCCGCCGTCAGCACCATCAGAATGACTGAAATCGCGGCAATCGTGGGATCGAAGTAATTTTGCACATAGGTCAGCATTTGAATCGGCAGGGTACTGATCCCCGGACCGGTCATGAACACGGAAATGTCCACATTGTTGAAGGATTCCAGAAAAGCGATCAGAATGGCCGCCAGAATACCGGAACGGATATTGGGCAGGACCACTTTAAAGAATGTGTACAATCTGGAAGCCCCCAGGCTCTGCGCCGCTTCTTCCACAGCGAAATCGAAATTCTCCAGACTCGAGGCAATCACCCGGATAATAAAAGGCAGCATGATTACCGTATGTCCGATTAACAGTCCGGCTACAATCGGCAGCCCGTACACTACAATCAGGTAGCGCAGCAGCGTGAAGCCCAGAACGATGCCGGGAATCAGGACGGGGGACAGAAAAATCGCATTCAGCGTATCCCGTCCGCGGAACCGGTATCTGCTCAGCGCATAGGCCGCAGGCACACCCAGGAGAAGCGCCAGCAGATTGCCGAGCAGCGAGATCACAATCGAGGTCTTGAAGGTCTCCATGAACGCGCTGACCTCGAAGATATTTTTGTACCACTTCAATGAAAAGCCCTCAGGGGGGAATTTCAGGACTGTGCCCGGCTCAAAGGAAGTAACGGAAATGATGATGAGCGGACCCAGCAGAAAAATAAAGACCAACAGCGTATACAGCGACAGCGCGCGGTTTCCTTCCTTCATGTTCTCACCCCTTCGGATTTAATCGGTTGGCCCAGCCGTTCATCAGCCCCACGACCACAAATGTAATGACGATCATAATTACGGCAATAACCGAAGCCGCCTGCCAGTCATTCAGCGTCATGGCATTCTGGTACAGGAAGGTGGAGACCACCCGTTCCTTACCGCCGAGCAGCGCCGGCGTGGTATAGGCCGTCAGACTGCCGACGAAGACGAGAATTCCGCCGATGATCAGCCCCGGCACTGTCAGAGGGAAGGTGATTTTGCGGAACGCCGCAAACGGAGAGGCGCCCAGACTGCGCGCCGCCCGGACCAGCTCATGGTCCAGATTCTCCATGACCCCCAGCAGTGTGATGATAATCAGCGGCAGGAATAAATGCACCAGCCCGATCATCATTGCCGTAGGCGTATAGAGAATATCCAGGGGCTTCTCGATCAGCCCGGTGTTGACCAGGAAGGAGTTGATCAGCCCCTTTTTGCCGAGAATAATCATCCAGCTGAAGGAACGCACAACGGGACTGGTCAGCAGTGGGAAGATCGACAGGGCCAGCAGAAGGCTCTTCTTCCGTGCGCTTGCCCGCGAAATATAATAAGCCGCCGGATATCCGAGCAGCATGCAGACCAGCGTGGTCACAACACTTACCCGGAGCGTAGTCAGCAGGATGCGGTTAAAGTACCCGTCGCGGAAAAAATGCAGATACCCTTCCAGCGTCAGCCTCCCATCCTGCACGAAAGTGGAGGCAATGGTCAGCGTGATCGGGACCAGCATGAAGGCTGCCAGGAACAAGAGGCCCGGCAGCAGCAGATACATTGCTCTTTTGTTCTTCATTTTCTAATGACTCCCGTCCTTCTTCGGCTCTTGATTCAAGCTATCAATGAAACACTCCAGAAAAGCGGCCGCGTCCACCTCCAGGCAGACAGCGGCATTTACCGGCTTGCCCAGCCGGTTCTGGAAATCGCAGACGGTCTGGCCGTCGCACAGCTCGCTGCGGGTCTCCACGTCCACATAATAATCGTGCACGGTGACGAACCCGCGGTTCAGTGCCACGCCAACCGCCAGCGGATCATGCAGGGCACAGGCCTGCACACCGTTGCGCTCATAATAACGCTCCCGGTAGCCGGAGGTGCTCTGCTCCACATAATCGCGGATTGCCGGAATGCGCAGCTTCGCAATGTCCTCCGCGCTAAGCAGCGCACGGCGGGTCACATCCAGCCCGACCAGCGTCAGCCGGGGGAACCCGGCAGCCAGTACCTGCTTCGCGGCCTCCGGATCGACATACATGTTGTATTCCGCCGTCGGCGTGATATTGCCGAAGCCCTGCACCACGCCGCCCATGACGATTACCTCGGCGGCATGCTGCGTAAGCTCCGGGCATTTCTGCAGCGCGCGCGCCAGATTGGTCAGCGGCGCGGTCATGATCAGCGTGATTTCGCCGGGCTGCGCCAGCACCTGGCGGATGATGAAGTCCTCCGCAGGCTCTGTTTCCGCCTGCTTTGTTACCGGCATATCACCCAATGCACCGCCGATGCCATCCGCACCGTGCACACGGTGCTCAAAAATCGCTTCGCGGGCCAGCGGCTTGTCCGCTCCGCGGTATACCGGAATCTGCCCGGACACGCCGAGCAGCTGGAGAATTTTACAGGTGTTCAGGGTTGCCTGATCCAGCGAGACATTGCCGCTGACCGTGGTGATGCCGAGAATGTCGAGCTGTCCGCTCGTCACCGCCAGCATAATCGCCAGCGCGTCATCCACCCCAGTATCTACGTCCAGAATGACTTTTTTACGCCCCGTCATCCTTAGCCGCCAATCTCACGGTTGAAGCGGTCCGTCCACTCTGTAATGTGCTCGTTCACGAAGGACATATCCAGCTTGCGCAGCTTGCCGATGACATCCGGTCCGTACGTTACGCCCACAGCTTCTTCAGGTGTCAGCATTACGTTCATATTGACTGGGGAATCGACCTTTGCTTTGGCGGATGCCGCCTGCACTTCATCGCTCAGCTGCCAGTTGATGAATTCTTCGGCAAGCTCTTTATTGTTGCTGTCTTTGACGACGTTGACTGTATTCATTACGGCATAAGCACCTTCAGACGGTGCGATAAATTTGGCGTCAGGCACAGCAGCCTGCAGATCCTTGAAGTACATTTCCATAATCGGACCGCCGGCAATTTCCTCCTGGCCGAACATGTTCACATACTCGGAAGTCTGGGCGTAGTATTTAACAACGTTACTGTCCAGCTCCTTCAGCTTCGTGAATGCTGTATCCTCGTTGAAGTCCGCATTGCCCGCCGCAAGAGATGCCGCATCTACAACCATTGGACCTGCTGTAGCTGTAATTGCCGGCATCGCCAGGTTTTTCTCAAACTTCGTCCACAGATCGCTCCAGCCGGTTACGTCGCCTTTAACCAGTGCCGGATTATAGGCAATTCCCAGGCGTCCGATCGTATACGCAGGACCATATTCTGCACCCAGCGGGGCTTTGGCGATATCATAAAGGTTCTGGAGATTCGGAATCTTGCTGCTGTCGATCGTTTCGAACAACCCTTCATTAATTGCCTGCTGCGCATAATAGTCCGACAGATAAATGACATCCACATCGGAGCTGCCTTGACGGATTTTGTTCAGACGCTCGGCGTTGTTGCCGATTTCCACCACGATTTTCACATTGTGCTCTTTCTCAAACGGCGCATAGACCGATTCCTTGAAGAAATCTTCCGAAAAGCCCCAGGTGGAGACAACCAGTTCCGTAGGCTCGCCCGATTGTGCCGCTTCGGGTGCAGCTGCGTTATTAGTTCCTGTGTTGTTCGTCGAGGTATTGTTGCCGCAAGCAGCAAGCACAGCAGTCAGTGTAAGGGCAAGGCCCGCATTCATTATTTTTTTCATTAGTAAATAACCTCCCAAGTGTAATATGCTGTACAAATCCAGTCTTCATCCTATAGTTGCGGCAATTTCAGTTCTCTTTATTCCAGTGAGCTTCTGGCGGAAAACGGTTTGGCAGCACCTCCTGCTGGTAGTAAAATCTTGATTCCCCTTATTTTTTCATAAAAAAAAGAAAAGCATTCTTGTAGGAACAAGAACACTTTTCTTTGTATAAACAAAGCAAAGAGCTACCCGTAATAGAAGGACGGTCTTCGCTTAAGATAGATCAAAAACGAAAATCCGCGGATATCATGTTGAATCTGTCATTCTCCGGCCAATATCATATTCGTAAAGGCCCACCCCGTTGGTGCGTCGTAATCCCTGAGCAGAACCTCAATCGTTAGTCCCATTTCTGCTTCAAGTCTTTCCTTAAATCTCTTCTTAAACAGCAGTGACATCCGAAAATCCACTTCCTGCTTAAGTTCAGGCGCCTCGCCTTCCAGGGCGGTCGACCGGGGAGATCTGCGGTGCTTGGCGTGAAAGGTAATGACCCGCTGATCGACAGTAACGCGGAGCAGGGTCGTCCCGAAACCAAACAAATCCTTAGAGACCTCATTGTAGATCTGGCACATTTTCTTCTTCTGCTCGCTGTTTTCCAGTTCTGCCATGAAACCACCTTTGAAAACAGAATATCGTACAATTCCTTCGATAGCAATTGTTATTATACATAAATATCGCATTTTCGGCAACAAAAAAGCAATAACTCACATGAAAGTTACATTAAACACGAACAATTAGTGCTTTTAAGCGGGTAACCGTTCAGAAAAATGTGCCGAATTCAGACGCACTTTTACTTCTCATTCCACCATACAGCCCGCCTACGCCAAATTCAGATGCACTTTTACTTCTCATTCCACCATACAGCCCGCCTACGCCAACTTCAGATGCACTTTTACTTCTCATTCCGCCATACAGCCCGCCTACGCCAAAATCAGATGCACTTCTACCTCTCATTTCCCCATATTGCCCGCGTGTGCCGAATTCAGACGCACTCTTACCTCTCAGTGGTCCCCCATACAAAACAAAAGAAGCCAAGTCCCCCTGGCTTCTCCTGTTCTCCTAAATGCTAATTATGCTTGTGCCTTTAAGTGGAAACATCCGCTCACATAGTCCTGCTGGATGTCCGGCAGCGCAAGCCCGGCCTGCATCAGCCGGTCACCGCCGTATACTTCACCGCTGTCTGTAAGCGTGTAGTCATAGTCGGGGTTCAGGCCGCTGAGCAGCAGGCTGCGGCGCGGCGGGTAAGGCACAGCCATTACCCGGAAGTAATAGACCAGCGCCTCGCGCTGATCGTCCGAGACGAACATCCAGGCCGTCTCGTTGCCCTCGAACGGACTCTGCAGCCGGTACAGATTGCCCTGCTGCACCAGGCCGCGAATTTCCTTGTAATTCGCTACCTGCTCTTTCACCAGCTCTTTCTCCTCGTCCGTGAACTTCGTCAAGTCAAGCTCATAGCCGAAGTTCCCGGACATGGCGACATCCCCGCGGAAGGACAGCGGCGTGACGCGTCCAACCTGGTGATTCGGCACCGCCGAGACATGCGCGCCCATCGCACTGACCGGATACACCAGGCTGGTGCCGTACTGGATCTTCAAGCGTTCCGCGGCGTCGGTGTCATCACTGGTCCAGGTCTGCGGCATATAGTAGAGCAGACCCGGATCGAAGCGGCCGCCGCCGCTGGAGCAGCTCTCGAAGAGAATATGCGGGAAGTCCGCCGTCAGGCGCTCGATCAGCTCATACAGGCCCAGCACATAGCGGTGGGCAGTTTCCCCCTGGCGCTCAGCCGGCAGGCAAGCCGAGCCGATCTCCGTCAGGTTGCGGTTCATGTCCCATTTGACATAAGCAACCGGCACGGTGGAGAAGACCTTGCTCAGCGCATCGTAGATGTACTCCCGGACCTCCGCACGGGTAAAGTCCAGCACCAGCTGCCAGCGGGCTTCGCTGCGGCGGCGTCCCGGCACATGAAGGCACCAGTCCGGATGCTCCCGGTACAGCTCGCTGTCCGGCGAGATCATTTCCGGCTCCACCCACAGGCCGAACTGCATACCAAGGTCGTTGACCCGCTTCGCCACATCAGCCAGTCCGCCCGGCAGCTTACGCAGGTCCTCGGTCCAGTCGCCAAGCGAGGAGTTGTCGGAATCGCGCTTGCCGAACCAGCCGTCATCGAGCACAAACAGCTCGATGCCCAGCTTCGAGCCTTCGGCGGCGATCTCCACCAGCTTGTCGGCATTGAAATTGAAATAGGTTGCCTCCCAGTTGTTCACCAGAATCGGCCGCTCCTTGTCGCGGTACATCCCCCTTACCAGACGGGTGCGGTACAGGCGGTGATAAATCCGGGACATGCCCCCAAGGCCTTCATTCGAGTAGACCATAACAACTTCAGGAGTCTGGAAGCTTTCTCCCGCAGCCAGATGCCAGGAGAAGTCAAAAGGGTTCAGCCCAATGCAGAGACGGGTGGAACCAAAGGCATCCACCTCCGCTTCAGCCGTAAACCCGCCGCTGTAGACCAGTGAGAAGCCGTATACCTCGCCCTGGTGCTCGTCTGTACCCGCCTTGGCCAGCGCGGCAAACGGATTGTGCTGATGGCTGCTCATTCCACGGCGGGACTGGAGTGCGGTAGTGCCCTGCTCCAGCCGTCTGCGGGTCAGATTCGCTTCCCGCGACCAGCCGCCGGAAAGATAGATCAGATCAAACTGGCCGTCCTCCGGGAAATCGACGGAAGCGCTCAGTGCGCGCAGCAGGTCAAGCGGCGCCTGGCCGTCATTAACAAATTCTACCGAGCGGGCAATCACATCCGTGTCACGATATACGGTATAGCGTAAAATGACGTTCAGCGACGAGTAATCATCACGCAGCGTAATTTCCAGCGTATCTGCTTCTTCAGGGGACTCCACATACACGGAAGGAAGTCCGGCGAGCGTTGGCTTGCCCTGCAGTACACGGTATCCGGTGTACTGCAGCTCAGTAATCCGCGTGCCGTCCGCAAGCTTGGCCTGATAAGCCGGCACACGGAAATCTCCCGTGCCGTACTGCGGGTATTCCTGCGGAAGCCGGTCCAGGCCGGTGCCCGCCCCGAGATGCGGCAGACCACCCAGATTGCCGTCATGGCGCAGTTTTTTACCCCAATAGACATGCATCGGATAGTTATTGAAGATGCCGATAATATAACTCATACCCTTGCTCTGTAAATGAAATATCCCCTTGTCTTCCTGTACCCAAATTGCCATGGTCCGGTTCCTTCTCTCTACTGTTTTTTACCCCAGGTAATCTTCCTTCACATAGTCAGCCATCGAATGAATCTCAAGCCCCTTTGGCGCTGCCGGAATGAAGTCACGTTCTCCATTGCCCCGCAGCATAAACTGCACCGTCTTCGGCTCACCCGGAAGCAGATCAAAGAAGTTATCCGAGAAGATACCTTCCTCTACCGCCGTCAGGTACACCCCTCTGGCCAGCACATCGCTGCTGACCGCAAAGTCCAGGCTGCCCGGAATCTCGGTCACCGTAAGAACCGGCCGGTTCAGCTTGCTGTCCTTTGCCGCAGCGAAGTAATGCTCCTTGTGCTCCAGCAGGGAGCCATCCGCCAGCAGAGAAGCCACCAATACCACCTGCTTCGGATCGTTGCCCTGCAGCAGTTCCGCAGTCGGCACCGCGAAGACCACCGCAGCCGAATCGGCCTCCAGCTGAACCGGCTGTGTCCATTCACGCAATAGCAAGCCGCTGAAATCATACAGCCGGAGTACCAGTTCACCAGCCAGTGCCTTTTGAAGATCTGAAACGGCATGCACTTGCAGGTTCTCCCCATCCATCTCTTCAATTGAGAGCAGAAGTTCCTGGAAGCTTTTGCGCACCGTATATTGCAGTGCCTTCCAGCGGCCGTAATAATCCATGCCAGCCCAGGAAGCCACCGGCCAGCAGTCGTTCATCTGCCAGTACAACGTTCCCATGCAATACGGTTTGTTTCTTCTGTGGCTTTCAATAGCAATTCTCATCGCCTCTGCCTGAAGAATCTGACTCATATACAGGAATGACCTGAAGTCCTTCGGCTGCGGCAGGTAGATGTCCATATACTCTTTAATGATCAGGTTGCCCCGTCCATTCTTCTGGTGAGCCAGCATCACTTCCGATTCCAGCTCCATATCCTCTTCCTCCGCGTAGCTCAGTACCGATTTCAGCTCAGGGAAGGACTGGAAGCCGTATTCGCTCATGAAGCGGCCTACCTTGACGTTATAGTTCTCAAAAGGCTCAATCCCGTGCCACACACCCCAGTAATGAATATCGCCCTCACCCATGATCCGCGTCGCATGCTGGTCTTGAGCAGTAGTAAGTTCACGAAGCGGAGAGGATGGCCAGTAATCAGCACCCGGATGATAAGCCGCTACCGCTTCCGGCAGAATGCGGTGGAAGATTTCTTCATAATAACCCCAAAGCGTTTCGCGGATCTCGGCGCTGTAGCCTTCTTTCCAGCCCCAGCCCATGTTATCCTCATATTGCGACCAGGCGGAGTCAATCTCATTATTGCCACACCATAGGGCGATGCAGGGATGATTGCGCAATCTGCGTACGTTGTATTCTGCTTCCTTCCGTACATTCTCAAGAAAAGGCTCATCTCCCGGGTACATGCTGCAGGCGAACATGAAATCCTGCCAGACCAGCAGCCCATACTCATCGCACAGCCGGTAAAAAACTTCCTCCTCATAGATCCCGCCGCCCCACACCCGCAGCATGTTCATGTTCGACTCTACCGCTGTGGCAATCTCGTGCCGGTAACGTTCCTCCGTTATTTCCGTGGTGAAGCTGTCGTTCGGAATATGGTTGGAGCCCTTTGCGAATACCGGAACGCCGTTCAGCTCAAACTGGAATGAAGCGCCCTTCGCATCAGGTTTGCGGATCAGCTTGATCTCCCGCAGCCCGGTAGTTACTTCTGCACTGGACAATACCGTAGCGCTATCCAGCAACTCTGCCTGGAAGGTAGTTAAATGAGGCGTGCCCAGCCCATTGCACCACCATAACTCCGGCTGGTCAACGACAATATCCATCTCCACAGTGTGCTTGCCGGAAGGAACAGAAACCGCTTGCATCCATTCCTGTCCATTAGCAGTCGTGATCCGCAGCATTCCCTCGCAAGCTTGCGGAGCTTCAATCTCCACGACAGCTGTAAGCCGCGCCTCTTCCCGCTTGACTTCATTCTGGCGGATATAGAGATCCGTAATGGCTGCGGCATCCCGGCCTTGCAGCACCGCTTCCCGCCAGATTCCGCTGGTAAGAAATCTCGGGCCCCAGTCCCAGCCATAATGATAAGGCGCTTTGCGGGCAAACACGCTAATCCGCTGTTCTTGCAGTCCGCCCAGCTCTGATTGATCATTAGGTGCCGGCAGATCATACCCCAGCTGCGCCAGCTTCGGCAGGTCTTCCTTAACTACGGAACGGAATTTCACGAGAATTTCATTGTCACCGGCCACTAGCAGCCCTTTGACATTTACAGTCCAGGCCCGGAACATGTTGTCTGCTGAAAGCGCATGCACATTATTCACAAAAACATCGGCATAGGTGTCCAAGCCCGCAAAGACCAATTCCGTAATGGCCAGACTCTGCCATTCTTCCTCCAGCCGCAGCTTGCTTCTGTACTCCCAGTCCTTCTTGTCGATCCACTGCAGCTCATGCTCGTTCTTTCCATAAAAGGGCTGCGAAATAAGTCCATTGCGGAGCAAATCCGTGTGTACCGTTCCCGGCACAACCGCCGGAAGCCACGTTTCGTCACCGCAAGCTCTAAATTCCCAGTTTGTTAATTCAAGATGATATGGTTTCATAAGTCCTCCCTATTTCAGCAAAATTCATTTGTTTCATTATATTTTGTTATCTTATTGTTAGCAACAAAGTAATTATAAACCCAGAAAGAAAACAAATAAAGACAATAAATAATAATTGAATACATTTAATGCTGGAATCAATGACGCTATAATGATAATGTAAACGCTAACATCAAAACGAAAAGGGGACAACGCAATGAGAAACAAGTTATTTTCGTTATTTTTTGTTATCACCATGACCTTCTCTTTATCTCTGACAGGCTGCGGATCGAACAATAATAACAATGCAGCTAAAGCCACAGATGAGCCGGCTGCAACCAAAGCACCAGAGAATTCCGGCAGTGAAGCAACTACTGAGCCGGCGGCTGGAAGCGGTTCCGACATTAGCGGAAAGATCACCTTCCTGACCAACAGAACCGATATGATCGGCAAAGAGTATGACGAATATGTTAAACGCTTTAACGAGAAGTATCCGAACATAAAGGTCGAGTTCGAAGCTTCCCAAACGGACTACAACCAGCAAGCCAAGGTCAGAATGGCCAGTGGTGAGCTTCCCGATGTGATGTTCATTCCTTCCATTCCCAACTCCGATCTTCCGAAATATTTTGCTTCCCTGGACGATCTCGGCCTGAATGATCAGATCACCTTTAAAGATTTCAAATCCTATGAAGGCAAGCTTTACGGAATTACCACAGGTAACTCCACCACTGGGATTGTCTACAATAAAAAAGCCTTCGCCGATGCAGGCATCACCGAGGTTCCGAAGACTTGGGATGAATTCCTCGCTGCCTGCGAAAAGCTTAAAGCCAAAGGTGTCGTTCCGCTCGCTTCCAACTTTAAGGACAAATGGCCGCTTAACGATTGGGTGTACTCTGTTCCCCGCGTGATTGCAGGCAACCCGGATTTCCCGAACGAAAAGCTGACCTCCGAAACACCTTTCACTATGGACAACGGCTACGGAAAATCACTCAACCTGCTTAGAGATCTGAACGAAAAGGGCTATCTGGAAAAAGACATCAACTCCACCAACTGGGAACAATCGAAGAAGGACATTGCCTCAGGCAAATTCGCCATGTACTTCCTTGGCAATTGGGTCATTAATCAAGTCATCGGCGCCGGCACTACTTCTGACAATGTAGGTTTCTTCCCGCTTCCTTATGATAACTCGGGCACCCTTACTGCACCGCTCAGCCCTGACTTCTTCTATGCTGTGGCCAAGGACAGCAAAAATCTGGATGCTGCCAAAGCGTTCGTGAAATGGATGATCGAGGATTCCGGTTATGAGGATTTTGCCGGATTTATCTCCCCGCTGAAAGGCAAAGAATCCAAGCTGACTCAACTGAAGGAATTCCAGGCGACTGGCGTAACCCTGCAAGAGGGGACAGTGGATGATGCCAAGGTAACAGAAATTACTAACAAGGCACAACTCGACCTGCCGGCTATGGTACAGGAATTCGTCCTGGCCAAGGACCCGCAATCCGTCTTCGACAAATGGAACAAAGCCTGGGCCAAAGCCAAAAAAGACCTCGGCTATTGATCTTTAGCAAGACCAGCAACGTTAGAACCTAGCAATCCCCCGGCGCAAAATGGATTATCGCTTTCTCCGGATAATCCATTTTGTCGTCATTGACCAAAGCGCTATTCAGAAAGAAGGTTAATCGATGTTCGGAACATTATCCTATAACAAGCAAAAGCTCATTATCATTGTATCCTTCCTGCTGATTCCACTGCTCCTGCTGGCGACATTCACTTATTATCCGGCCATTAAACTGGTCTATTACAGCTTTACCAACTGGGACGGGTACAGCCCTGAGAAGCCTTGGGTCGGTCTGGACAATTACCGCGAGGTTTTTGGCAATCCTGATATCTTCAAGGTGTTCACCCATAACTTTGCCTACTTTGCGATGGGGATTGTCCAGAATATTGTCGCCATTTATTTCGCCGTTGTGCTGAACAGCAAGCTGCGGGGTAAAAACGGGTTCCGGATTATGCTCTTCCTGCCTTATATCATGAACGGTGTAGCCGTGGCCTTCATGTTCGGCTATGTGTTTGATACTACCAACGGTTCACTCAATATGTTCCTGAACAGCATCGGCCTCACCGGACTAGGACAGACCAGTTGGCTCGGTACTGAAGGACTGGTGAACTACTCGCTCGCTTCCACTGGTTTTTGGCGGTTCATGGGCTACAACATGGTCATTTACATTGCCTCCCTGCAGGCGATTCCGAAAGACATTTATGAAGCGGCCAAAATAGATGGTGCAGGCTCGTTTCAGACGTTGTGGAGAATTACACTGCCGAATATGAAGCCCGTCATTCAATTGAATTTATTCCTGACCGTAACCGGCGCGCTGGAAGTGTTCGATCTGCCGTTCGTGCTGACCAAGGGCGGCCCGGCGGGTGCCAGCCAGACTTATGTTCAGCGGGTAGTGGATACCGCCTTTGCTTTTAATAACTACGGCCTGGCCTCAGCGATGAGCGTTATCCTGATCTTCATTGTCGTTGTCGTGCTCTTGCTGCAGCAATTGGTTCTTAACCGGGGAGGAGATAAGTAGCCATGGAACATTCCAAACTTAGCCTAAAAGACATTTTTAAATACTTCACGCTGCTTATCGGTGTATTCGTCGTACTCTTTCCGCCTTATGTCGTGGTGGTCAACGCCTTCAAATCAACCGAAGAATTTAACAGCAGCAGTTCCATGGCTCTGCCGCGCAGTTTCTTCAACTTCGATAACTTCGTGACTGTGTTTCAGCGCGGCGGACTGCTCAGCGGCTTCGGCAACGTGCTGATTATTATCATTATTACATTGACCCTGAACATTCTGTTTGGGACAATGGTTGCATATGTACTGGGGCGGTTCTCTTTCAAGTTGAAGCCGATTGTATTCGGCGCTTATCTTGTGGCGACCATCATTCCAAGCATTACTACTCAGGTAGCGACCTTTGGCATCATCAAAAGTATGGGCCTCTACAACACCTTGGGTGCTCCGATCGTACTCTATATCGGAGCAGACGTCATTCAGATCATCCTGTATTTACAGTTCATCCGCAACATCCCCGTTGATCTCGATGAGAATGCGATGGTTGAGGGTGCATCCCTGTTCAAAATCTACCGTTCGATCATCTTCCCGCTGCTGTCACCGGCGACGGCAACACTGATTATTTTGAAGACGATCAGCATCTACAATGACATGTACATCCCCTATCTATATATGCCAAAACAAAGCCTCGGCGTCGTTACCACCGTCCTCATGCGTTTTCAGGGGGTCAATACGGCCGATTGGAATTTGATCTGTGCAGCCATTCTGCTTATCCTGCTGCCGACAGTCATTCTTTACTTCTTCCTGCAGCGTTATATCTTTGAGGGGGTAACCAGCGGCGCCGTCAAATAGGGGGTACAGAAAGGAATAACCATAGTGGTCTCTTACATCCGGAGAATTGTGCGCAGCATATGGCTGTTCCTGGCCAACCTGCCGATGGAGCGAAAGCTGATTGTCGTATTTATTTTTCTGATCTCCCTGCCAATCACTTACGTCAGCTATCTTTCTTCACGCTCCACCTTCAACTCGGTGCTGTCGAGCTCCACAAAGAGTGCCGGACAGATGGCAGACAGCGCTTCGGATACCATAGACCGGTATGTTGCTGATCTCAAGCGGTACACGGCGCTGCCGCTGTACAATACCGATGTTCAGTTCTACCTGGAGCAGCGTAATACCGATTGGGAAAAGAACACCAGCATGTCGATGTTCCTGAGCTATTTGAACCATACGAAAGAACAGATTATTGCCGTATACTTAGTGGACAAATACGGTTCCACCTTTTATGACAGGGCTCCCGGCATCAATGAATTATTCCCGGCGGAACGGCTGGCGCAGTGGCAAAGCCTCACCGAGGGGGCCGGTGCAGCTCCGGTAGTCCAAGGCAGGCATACGATCCGTGTAAACTCCGGTGACCACAAAGAGGTGTTCAGCGTTTTGCGCACCATTACTTCGGTCAGCACGCTCAAAAATATCGGAATCCTTGTCTTCGACATTGACATCAACAACCTCTTCAAGGGGATCGTTGATCCTGTAAACGCCGTCACCCAGGGCAATACGCTGATCGTGGACGACAAGGGCGAATTAATGTACGACGGTGAGCATGTGGACGGCCAAGAGACTCCGAAACAACGGGAACATGCACAGATGCTGCTGCAGAAAGTTACCGCTCCCAATGGCCATTTTCAAATCACTTTGGATGGCCTTGATGTTCTTGCAGTGTACAGGGTATCCCAGAAGACCGGTTGGACGACCATTGTTTCCATTCCGCTGGACCGTATCCTCTCCCCGGTGGAGAAGAACCGCAACCGGCTGATTTTCACTACCCTGTCGATTATTGCCTTCGCGCTCGTCGTTGCCACCTTTATTTCCTATGCACTGACCAAACCGCTGAAGTCGATGGTCCGTCTGATGAAGCAGGTGCAGCACGGCAATCTGGATGTCTGGCTGCATCCGAAATATAATGACGAAATCGGGATGCTCGGCAGCCACTTCAACCGGATGATTATCCGGGTCAAGGATCTGCTTCAGGAGGTCTCCCTTACGGAGAAACGCAAACAAAAGGCAGATATGCGGGCGCTGCAGAACCAGATTAACCCGCATTTTATTTACAATACGCTGGAATCCATCCGCATGCTGGCGGAGAGCAGTGATGACCCCCGCGTCGCGAAGCTCACCTATCTGCTTGGGCTGCAGATGCGTTACGGCATTGTCCGCAGTGAAGAAACCGTTACGATCCGGCATGAGCTGGATCATGTGCGTAATTATTTGCATCTGCTGCAAATCCGCTTTCCGGATAAATTCCGGCTCAATATCCATGTGCCGGAGGAATTCCTGCCGCTGCCGGTGATCAAGCTGGTCTTCCAGCCGATTGTCGAGAATGCCGTTTTTCACGGGCTTGAACCTAAGGAGGGGCCGGGTACACTGAACATTACGGCTTGGGAGGAGGACGGTAAAACTGTATTTTGCGTCGAGGATGACGGAATAGGTATGGATGAGGATACCCTGCGCGCTTTGAACAACAGTCTGATGGGCGGGGCAGACGGTGAAATGTTCGGAATCGGTCTGCGAAATGTGAATGAGCGCATCCGTCTGCATTACGGTAGCTCCTTCGGATTACACGTGCAGAGTGAACTTGGCACAGGAACCCGTGTAACTTTAAGAATCGAGGATCTTTCGGACGATCACAGCGAAGAATAATATCATTCCAAAAAGGGGGACTCGGCTTGCTGCGTATTGCGATTGTAGATGATGAAGTTCTGATTCGCGAAGGTCTGGCACGAATGATCAGCAAAGAGAGCAGCACCTTCGTTGTCGCCGGTATTTATCCGGACGGCAAACATTTGCTTGATGCGCTCCCCTCGCTCCACCTTGACGTTGTTATAACCGATATCCGTATGCCGCAGATCGACGGGCTGGAGCTGATCCGGCAGCTTAAAGCGAACCACCCCGGGATTCGCAGCCTGCTGATGAGCGGATTCGTTGAATTTAATTATGCCCGGGAAGCTATCCGCAGTTCAGCGGTAGATTATCTGCTCAAACCTATCAATAAAGAACAGCTCTTCGAAGTGCTGTATAGTCTGGAGAAGGAGCAGAAGCTGTTGCGGGAAAAAGAAGAATGCCAGCGCACAGGCCTGCTGCACTCCCTGCTGCATATCGAAGAGCCCTCTGCCGTTCTTCTAAGCGGCCTTACCTTGCCCCAGCCTTATTTCACGGTCTATGTCCTTAAAGGAAGCTCCCGGGAAAAAGTCTGCGGAATTGCAGACAGTCTGCGGCAAGAGAAGGCGTTCCTCCTCGATACGCTGGAAGTGCAGAAAGGGCTGCAGGCATGGATCTGTTATTCCGCACAGCCGCTCACCCCTGAAGAATCACACGAAATCGGAGAGATTATCAGCATTGCAAGCAAGGACCAGCGTCTCCATGCGGGGGCCAGCCGCTCCTACGATGATCCCGGCAAATTTAGAACAGCCTATCTTGAAGCCAAGCTCGCCTGCGATGCAGGGATTTATAGTCCGCTGCCGCTGCATTATGTTACGATTAAAGAGCTCCAGGCACCGGTGCAGGCTGTCTGTGATCCCTTCCCTCCATTCCGGGAGCCGCTGATCCATGAGCTGCAGATTCTAAATGTGGCCGGGGTGCTGGAAGGACTGCACAAGCTGTTCTCTGTGCTGGAGCTGCAGCAGGCTTATCCCGACTTGATCCTGCGCGCCTGCCGGCAGGTTGAGGATACTGCCCGCAAGGAGCTGCAGGAATTTGAGGCTGTCTACCGAAAAGACTGCAGCCAGCGGCTGGAAGAGCAAATCGAAGCCTGCATGGCCTTTGCTGAAATTGAGGAACTCTTCGCCTCCTCCTTCTCGGCTGCGCTGAACGAAATCCGCAAGCACCGGCTGGAGATGGCCGGTACGGCCGTTGAAACAGTCAAGCGCTGGGTAGCGGCCCATTATAATCAGCATGCCGATTTGAACATGCTGGCCGGTATAGTATTTTTGACACCAAGCTATTTAAGCAAGCTGTTCAAGCAGGAGACCGGGCTGACTCTGACCGATTATGTGATTGAAATCCGCATCCGCAAAGCGAAGCAGCTGCTGAAGAATGCGCCGGATCTGAAGGTGCACGAAATCGGCACCGAAGTCGGCTATCCCGACCCTGCTTATTTCAACAAGCTGTTCAAGAAGGTTGTCGGTGTTACACCGAACGAATATAAACGCATTTCGCTCGTATAAGGAGAATGATACCTTTGCATCCAGAGTTCCTGAACTCAGAGAACAACCCCGAAATCCAGGTGTACGAAACGACAGAATTATATGGCGAGAGAGGCAGATTCCGCGTACTGCAGTTTTCGGGAGACGCCATTCAGGGCGCCCTTGATCTGGACCACCCCCGGCGGGTGGTCTTTGAATATCCGCGGGCAATGATCCATCTAATGGAGGCTGGCGGACCTTATTTCGAAGATGTATTCCTGATTGGACATGGGATTGGAACGCTTGCCGGTTATTTTGCGGAGAAGCGCTTTAAAGTGGCCGAAGTGAATGCGGAGGTCGTGAAGCTGAGCCGGCAGCATTTTGGCTACAGCCAGGACAATGTCATTGTCGGGGACGGACGGCGCATTCTGGAGGGCGAGCCGGAACTCCGCTATGACTTCATTCTTCTGGATGCCTTCACCGCTGACGGCACTCCCCGGCATCTGGTCTCCGGTGAGTTCTTCGCCCTGGCCCGTTCCAAGCTGAACAGCCGCGGCTCCATCATCATGAACCTGATGGGCAGAAGTGAAAAGGACCGCCTGATAGGGGCCATCCACACGACTTTAGCCGGGGAATTCGCCTATATCAAGGCCTTTGCCCTCCCTTCGGAAGGAACCGCCGACATCCGCAATATCATCATCATGGGCAGCGGCAAGCCGATCCGCTATCAAGCCCGGCAGATGGCCGGGTTTGTGGAAGTCACCCTTGGGCAGGGGCATGTGATCCGGGACTAAGCATGGATAACCTATAAACAGAGGGTCTCCGTTGGGGAACCCCACAGCCTGATTAACCCTATCCTCTCACCGGAGTTCCTTGATGAAAAAACATCTGCCACCGCCCATCCCTGAATTTCCAGATTGAACTGCGCAGTGTCTCTCCACCCGTCTCTTCGTTCATGATCCGGTAGGTGGCCAGCACAGCCTCCCCGGATAACGGATGAAGTTCGAACCCGCTCAGGGTCATTCGGACCTCGCCCGCTCCTTCTTCGCCCATCAAGTCCCGCTTATGCCATACCTTCCCGGAGCTTCCAAATTCAAAAAAATCGTCTGCCAGCAGTCGCGACAATTCATCCGGCGAAGTGCGCACCTCGGTGTTCAGCAGCTTCTCTTCCAGTTCACAGATCTGCTTGGCCATTGCGTTCAGTTCCTTGTATCCTAAGTCTTTTTTTTCAAGCACTGTAATCCTTCTTTCTGCCACTATTCGTACCCGGCGAAATCCGGCCCTACAATACACCGTTCATTCCACCAAATATCCGGCCAAAAACATTAAAATAGATCATGATAAAAGACAAAATAAGGGCTATAGGCAGAATGGACAAAATTTGAATTTTGTTTTTCGGAATGCTAAGTAACAAAACAACTATCATTATTAGATATATCCCCATAAGCCATGGAATTAAATAGAAATGATGGTGAACGGGTAAGTAAGCGTTACGTAATTCAAACCCTTCTGACAGTAATACTGTGATTGGAAGGGCCGAAATAAGATTAGAAAACAATCCGCTCCCGCGTGCATACCACATAACATAAGCACAAACAGGAGATACCACTGCGCATAACCCCCAAAAAACAATTTCTCTCTCCGGGAAAAAATGCAGCACAAACGTTGTGTAAAGATAATAAACGGTAAGCATCGACCCGAAAAAGGCAAATATGTTAACAGCCGCTAATTTGGGAGAATAGCTAAAAACGGATAACAGTGTTGCAACAAATACCCATATACCAAGACGTCCTCCGAGATTGTCAAATATCGGGTTTATATTCGGATTATCCACAAGTTTTGCTGCTAACCCCAAAGTAACACCGATAATAATTGCCTTTACTATCGAAAAAACTATTTGTTTTGCAGTGGATTTATTATCCATCGTTTGCTTCCTTCCTCGCCTTATCCCATTCCGCCTTGAACTCCGAGACACTCCGGTAACGCTGATCCCGCTCCGGATGTACGGCCCGCATCGCAACCTTGTACAGTTCCGGTCCCGCCTCCCATTTATCCCTGGAACGGTCACTTTCTCCACCCAGCAGTACAAAAGCAGTAGCCCCCATATTATATACATTGGTGATTTCGTCGATTGGGGCATCCAGAAGGTACTCTTCCGGTGATTTGAACCGTTTGGAGCCCCATAGCTGCTCTCCCATGCCGTTGAAGAAGGGCTTAGGCTGATAGAAATCAATATCGCAAATTGCTGTACGGTCCTTAGTGAAATCATAGAGAATGCTTCCGTCATAAAAATCCACAGCCACATATCCTTTAGACTCTATGTATTCATGAAAGCCAAAGATGACCTCCAGAGAATCCAGCCGTTTCTCCGTCGACAAGGCCCTAAAGCGGTAAAAAGGCGATTCGGGAGCACTATACTTGGCCGCTCCGCCAAAAGCCCAATGCGAATGCAGGCACTCGCCTTCCGTCCATTCAAAAACAACTGCATATCCCGTTTCCACAGGACCATGAGATAACAACTGGATTAGCGACGGATGCCGCAGCTCCTCATAGAGAGGAACCGCCTGAATCAATCTTTCAACCGCTTCCGCAGGATCACCATGAAATTCCATCGTTTTCACTCCGGCGAACTTCACAAAATACTTGCATCCGTCTTGCTCAACCCCAAAGCTGATATTTCCGGAATCCTGCTCATCAAACACCCGGAACACCCGCCCCATTGCCGTCAGCCAATCAAAAGAGTAGGCCTCCTGCAGTTGAAACGTAGCCTCGTCAATTACAAATCTATATCCGTTTCCGCTCATCGTCAGCCTCCTGTACATTTGCTCTTCCCTTAAGTTTCATCTGCTGCAATTCAGGAACTGAAGTACAGCTCCAGCATGGCAAAGCTCTGTTTCAGACTCAGGCTTCCATCCACCTCCAGCACTTTCAGCTTCCGTGCTTCAGCCTCCTCCTTCACTCTCGCGGCAAACAGGGCGTCCCGCTTCATCCAATTGCGGAATGCGATCCCGGGGTTCTCAGTCTCCTGCAATATGTCATGAATCCACTCCCGCCTGCTGTAATGCTCCCATTGGAACTGTTCCGTAGGGACAATCCAGATCGCCTTGTGATTATTCTTCATCAGTGGAGCTACGAGTCGGGGCAGCAGCTGGTTTCCTTCCACCACAACCGCTTTCTCTCCCAAGCGTGCCAGATCGAGCAGCACAAATGAGAAGTCCTCTTCGAAGCATTCGATATATGTATTCAGTTGCTCCTCTACTTCCCTTGTATAAAAAGCCTCGTTCATCGTCAGCCTGGTGACCCGGTGCATTGCAGGCTGCTGCTCCCGCGAAATCTGCTGCACATGCTCATGAAAGTGCTCATCGCAAGCATACAGCGCCAGCCCGTATTTATCAGCATACATTTTAGCCAGCGTGCTTTTGCCGGCACATGCCGAGCCGCCGATCCAGTAAATCTGTTGGTCCTGCATCTGATCCTCCCACTGCTCCAACTTAGGATTTCCCTCCCTGAAACAAATTGTTCAGTGCGTTCAGCTGTTCTTTCTAAAATTGAGTATTTCCGCTCTCTCCAGAGCCTCAAAATTCAAAGTGTAGTCCTTATTCCCCATCAAAACTTGAATGTTATTTAAATGCTCTTCACTGGATACCTTACCCACAACCTTCATGCATTCTTTATTAATATCAACAGAATAAACCGTCCCCCCGGCCATTTAGAGCTTTTGATGCAGCAAAGGTGTAGTGTCCGAAGCCACAACCGTAGTCCAAAATTTCCGCATCTTCTGCAAGTCCTAAACCTTGAAATAAAGCAACCCCTTCTCCGTTCTCCCACTGTTTAACTGCAATTCCCCAATTCATGCGCATCACGCTTACTTATTCTTCCAACCCCCTCCCTTATCCTTCTTCCCTTTTACCGCGGCTCCTCATCACTCTTCAATACAAAAACAGCCTTAGCCGCACACCCCGGACGGCAATTCCCCGTCTTATTTCCCATTCCTCCGCTTTTTTTGCTAAAATAGAAGGGTCGGCGCATTCTTCAGCTTGTAAGGCGCCAGTCACTGAAACGGAGGCATTACCTGTGGATTATATTATTCTGGACATCGAATTCAACGGCCGCAAATTTGCCAGCGAGCATCCTATGGAGGTCATTGAGATTGGAGCCGTCCGGTTAGACGCTTCATTGCAAGTTAAGGATGAGTTCTCAGCCTTAATTAAACCTATATACTTCTCCACCCTGAATTCGTTCATTAAGAAAAAAACCGGCATTCCCCAAGAGGATATCGACGTCGCTGACCGTTTCCCCAAGGTCATTACCGCCTTTAGAGCCTGGCTGGATCAGAGCAGTGACGGAGTGCTGCTTCTGACCTGGGGCGGCGAGGATATGAAGCGGATCATTCAGGACATCCGGATGCACAAAATGGATGATTCCTACTGGATGGCTGCAACCTATTTTGATCTCTTGAAGGGCGTGCTCCGTGCACGCGGCCTCAGCAATGACATCAGTGTCGAAGGTGCGATGACCCTGTTCGAGCTTGAGCCTTCCGGTTCCGCGCACCGGGCGCTGGACGATGCCAAGATGACCGCGGAGATTTTCCGCGCTGTCTTTAACGACCTGGATTTTGAGCGGTCCCAGCATTACAAGGACACCTTCTCCAACGCCAGAGAACGCAAGACGGTCAAGATCGCCATCAAGGCAATGATCTCCCAAAAAATTGTTCCCACCTGGGAACTGGTCGCCGAACATTACTTCCCGGGTGAAGATGCGCTGGCGGATCCCCGGAAGCTGGCAGAGCTGCGGGAATATTTCACGGCACAGGTCGGCAAGAAATAATCCGGCTTCGTGTGTAATACAAGGTTAGCAGCAGTTTCCTTAGTGGACATACTATAGGGAGCTGCTGTTTTTTTGAGCGATATTCCCCACAAAAGAGTGTTTGACATTGCCGTTGCGTGAAGGTGTAGAGTGATCTTGTAAGCAGCAAGCTGCAGCTTACAAGTGTGCAATTGGGTCCAAATAACACTACGCTGAAACAAGTTATGGGAGGTACAGCCACTATGGAATACACGGTGCAGAAGCTGGGAGCTTTGGCGGGCATCAGTACGCGGACATTGCGCTATTACGATGAGGTTGGGATTCTCAAGCCGGCGAGAATCAACTCCTCGGGATACCGCATCTACGGCCAGGCCGAGGTCGACCGGCTGCAGCAGATTCTTTTTTACCGGGAACTGGGCTTAAGCCTCGAAGGGATCAAAGAAATCGTGACCGCACCGTCCTTTGACGGCACCCGGGCACTGCGGGAGCACCATGACCAGCTGCTTCAGCGGAGAGAGCAATTGGATCAATTAATCGCAAACGTCGAAAAAACACTGGCCCAAAGTGAAG
This sequence comes from Paenibacillus sp. FSL M7-1046, assembly GCF_038007405.1. Lineage (NCBI taxonomy): Bacteria > Bacillati > Bacillota > Bacilli > Caryophanales > Paenibacillaceae > Paenibacillus > Paenibacillus sp. FSL M7-1046. The sequence goes on from NZ_JBBOXB010000001.1 coordinate 1,300,726, forward strand.
GGAGAATAACCATGAGCAATGAAGAGAAATTTGCAGGCTTTAAGCAAAAGCTGATTGACGATAATGAGCGTACGTACGGAAAGGAAGCCCGCAGCAAATACGGGGAAGAAGCTGTAGAGAAGTCTAACCGCAAGCTGAAAAATATGACCGAAGAGCAGTATGCCGCCATCCAGCAGCTTGAAGCAGACATGTTCGCAGCCCTTGAGCAAGCGATGGAGGAAGGCGATTCCGCCAGCGAGCTGGCCCAGCAAGCCGCTGAGCTGCACCGCCAGTGGCTGTCCTTCTACTGGGACACCTATACTAAAGAAGCTCACGCCCACGTCGCACAAATGTATGTGGATGACGAACGCTTTACCGCCTATTATGACAAGCGGCGTCCGGGTCTGGCCGAGTTCCTGAGAGATGCTGTGCACGTCTATACAGGTACAAAGCAGTAGTCTTCCACTCCGCTTGCCCGGAGTGATACAGCAGTTGTATGATCTATAAAAGCGGGGCAGCCGATATCCGGCTGCCCCGCTTTTATATAGTGTTAATCCCTCTGCATTTTCATGGATTCAATCATCATCGTCATCAGAATCTACATCCGTATACAGAACCTTCGCAGTATAGGCATCGACTCCCACTTCAGTCGTCACTTTGCCGTTTCTGATCTCCACTTCATATACGAAACTTCCATTGTCCCCATCAAGGTCAATTTCAGTAACTGTACCCTTTGCGGAGGCAGAAGCTGCTTCTGCCGCTTTAGCTGCGCTGATCATCGTTCCGCTTTGTGATGTGGCTGCTGCGTAGTTGTCATCATCGTCGTCGTCATCGGTTTCTTTGCGCACACTTAAGATTTTACCTGTGTAGGCATCAACCCGAACGTCAATTTCCTGGTTGTTATGACGGATCTCAACCTCGTAATACGAACCGCTGATTCTCTCCTTCAGATCAATACTCTCTATTCGGCCCTGCGCTGACTTCAGCGCATACGCCTCCGCCTTGTCCACGCCAATCAGTGTCTTGCTTTGACTTTGTGAAGCGGTCGATCCTGCGGAAGCACCCTGAACCTCGCTGATGCTGTATGCACCCCCGAACAGAATGGCTGCCGCCGCTACACTGCTCCATAATTTCATCTTCATCATTTATTGCCGCCTCCTCATGTTCAATCTGTGCTGCTCATGTATTCAATATACACGGCCCAAATGAGAGAAAGGCGACAGTAACATTAGAAATTGATGAGAATTCTGCTTAAGGATGATCCTCATCCGGTTCTTCCCAAGCTACGGACATAATGTTTCCGGAGATCGCGTCCACCTGGACCACCGCTTCACGCCCATCCGTTGTATTCACTTCCACCAGATAAAAGGCGCCTGATTCGTTAATTTCGGTATCCACATCATCCAGTTCTCCCGGCACCTCCTGCAGCGCCAGCTTAACTGCCTCGTCTTCCGACACTGCACGCGGAGCAGTCGGTGAAGGGGATGGCAGGGCGCTGCCGCCTGCCGGAGGGGCCGAAGAAGGCAATGGTGTGGGCCGGACCTCTGCGGAAGCGGCTGGCTCCAGCAGGACAATGGAAACAATCTCACCTGTTGCCCCATCCAGCTCCAGCTCATAGAGACCCTGGCCGGTTTTCAGCTCCGCTACATAGTTGCCGGATTGCAGGGTCAGGTTCTCTACGCTGCCGGAATACTCTTTCAGCACAGCCTGCTTCGCCTGCTCTTTCGTCAACAGCTGTGCGGATTCATTTGTGAATATTTTAAACGCAGCAATGGACAGAAGCAGCGCGGCAGCAATAATAATGACGGCTTTGTATATGAATTTTTTGCTCTCAGGTTTCTTTATTTTCATTGTCTTCCCCTGCTCTCAGCCGCAATTCGGATCATAACCGATGTTCCGGCGCCTTCCACACTCTCCATGGACAGCTTGGCTCCAATGGCTTCGGCAATTTCCGCAGCAAGTGACAACCCCAGCCCTGCCCCTCCGCCCTGGCGGCCTCTTACCTCATCTACTCTGTAGAAGCGGTCGAACACTCTGGGCAGCTCCCCGCTCGGAATCCCGATGCCCCGGTCAGTAATGACAATGTGGCTCTCCTGCCCGGAGGCTCCAAGCGTGATGGTTATGGCTTCATCGCTGTATTTGCGGGCATTGTCCAAAAATATGAACAGCAGCTGGCGCAGCTTCGCTTCATCGCTGAATCCCATGACCTCCCCCTGTGCATTGACGGTAACTTCTCTGCCATATGCATTGCGGAAGACTTTGGCCGATGCGGTGGCCAGCTCTTGCAGATCAACAACCTTCATGGACAGATCCCATTGTTCGTGGTGCTTTGCCAGCAGCAGCAGCTGCTCGGTCAGCTCTTTCATCCGAATCGCCTCGGAATGGATGGCTTCAACGGATTCATTGAACAATTCAGGATGGGTAAGTCCCCGCCTTTTGAGCAGGCTGGCGTAGCTTTCAATCACCGTCAGCGGGGTACGCAGCTCATGCGAGGCGTCGGACACGAATTTCTCCTGCTTCAAATAATTACTCTCCAGCAAAGCGATCATATCGTTGAACGTGCGCCCCATTTCAACCAGCTCATCTCTGGATGTGTCTTCCAGCGTTAGTCTGCTGAATTTCCCGCTGTTCTTGATCTCCCGCATCGTAGCTGTCATTTGCACAATGGGACGCATAATCAGCCCGGATAGCACACGGCTGGAGAGCAGCAGCGGAAGCAGTGCAAAGGCGGTTGCCCCCGCCAGTACAACCCGCAGCACGCGGAGCGTATTCATCGTACTCTCCAGGCTTTTGGTCATTTGGACATTCATCACGATCCCGTCTATCCAGATAACCGGAGTCGTCACGAAAGCATAGGAACGGCCATCCACCTTGATAATCTCACTAAGCTTGTCTTTATAATATACCGGCTTCAGCCGGCTGATCTCCTGTTCCGACGCCGAAGTCACGGGCGCCGGTCCGCTTCCGTCCGGAGCCAGCAGCCGGAGCATTCCCTCAATCGGCACGTACGCCCGGAGCAGCTCCGGGGCAGCTACACCGGTTCCAACTCTTCGCATATCGGCAGCGATTTTGGCAGTCTCGGCAGCGGCCTGATCCAGCTGATTATCTGTCGACAACCGGCTGAACATAAAGTAAATGACGAGGTTCATAATGACAAGGAGTACAGCAAACAGCACGCTGGAATAAAGATAAATTTTGCTCCGCAGCTTCATGGGGAGTCCTTCAGAACATACCCGATACCCCTGACGGTATGAATAAGCTCGCTCTGATCCCCTTGGGTAAGTTTCTTACGGACATAACGGATATACACATCTACGACATTGGTATCACCGTAATAATCGTACCCCCAAACCGCGGTCACAATCTGCTCTCTATTCAGCACCTGGCGCTTGTTCTTCAGCAAGAACACCAGCAGATCGAACTCCCTCGGGGTGAGGTCAATCGTTCTGCCAGCCCGAACAACTTCACGCGTGGTTTCGTTCAGCTCAAGATCATCCGCTTTTAGCCAGCTGCCTGTCTCCTCAATGTTTCGGGTAGACGCAAGCCGCAGCGCAGCGCGGACACGCGCCAGAAGCTCCTCAATTTGAAAGGGCTTGGTGATATAGTCATTTGCCCCAAGGTCAAGACCGGATACTTTGTCTTCCACCGAGCTTTTGGCAGTCAGCATCAGTACAGGGGTAAGCGCATCATTGACCCGGATACGGCGCAGCAGCTCAATTCCGCTGAACCCGGGAAGCATCACATCAAGCAGAAGGAGGTCCGGCTGCTGTGCCTGATAGATTTCAAGCGCCTGATGGCCGCTGCCCGCAATAAATACGCGATAGCCCTCGCATTCCAGCTCAATCTGCAGCAGCCGGGCGATTTTTTCTTCATCCTCCACGACCAGGATGGATTCCGTCATTGGCAGTTCTCCCTTTCTTCGTTCCGCAAGTGGATGATTTAACTACTTGGCTGCCTTCATTGTAGGGCATAACCGGGCGCTGATTCAAACCCTGCCGCACCTTGAAGATGATTTATAGTGTGAACCATATATATGTTTAACTATTAACTATCCAAAAAAGGTGTTCCCGCCGTTTCAATGGCTTAGAACACCCCATTCTAATTGTTTCTATTGCTGCCGGACAATAAATGAACGGTTCTATAGGCTGTGGTGCAGCAGCTCCAGCACCTTCCGCAGCTCGGCAACCGCCACCTGTCCAGGGGCAGATGGCTTATGGGCCGCGCCGAAGGTAAGCGCAGAACCGAAGATTTCCCCGGCTAGGCGGCTGATTACGCCCTCTCCAGCCATGGACATCGTAATGATCGGACGGTCCGCATACTGCTCCTGCATCCGGTTTGTCGCAGCCAGCAGTGTCAGCACATCTGCCGCGCTGCATGGCATAACGGCGATCTTCGGCAGATCTCCGCCCAGCTCCTGAGCCTTGCGCAACCGGGACACAATCTCCTCCTCGGGAGGTGTTCCCTGGAAATCATGGTTCGACACAATCACGAACACCCCGCAGTCATGCGCGGCAGCGATTAGCGCCTGCACATCAGCTTCCTCATTGAACAGCTCCACATCAATGATATCGACGAGTCCACTCGCGGCTGCAGCCTTATTCAGCCGGATATAATCCTCCGTGGCAATCTGCCGCTCCCCGCCTTCTCTGGCGCTGCGGAATGTGAAGATCAGCGGAAGGTCCGGAAGAATAGCCTGGATCATTTCCAGTACTTCCGTAACTGCCTCAATATTGTCCACTCCGGCAAAAAAATCGCTCCGCCACTCCACCACATCCGGTGCCAGAGCTTTCAGTGCCTCCGCTTCTTCCTTCAGCTCCGTCAATGTTGCTCCGGTCAGCGATACGCAAATCTTGGGCATCCCCTCGCCCAGAGTCACATTCTTAACCGTTACAGTGCCACTCATTTACTTCAGCTCCTCATCTATCCGATCTATATCTATCCCCGGCTTACCGTTCAGCTGCTTCTTTCAGGAACTGCTCGACCTCCGGCAGCTTCGGCAGCGACGGAATTGCCCCTTCTTTGCCTACAGCCAGCGCACCAACTGCATTGGCGAACCTCACCGCTTCTTCCAAGGCCACACCGCGGGTCAGTTGGTAAGCCAGCGCCCCGTTAAAGGAATCGCCTGCCGCAACCGTATCAACCGCCTGTACCGGGAATCCGGCAATATGCTGCGCGTTACCGGATTCATTCACGATCAGCGCCCCCTTGGAACCCAGAGTGACAATGACGTTCCGCACCCCTTTCCCCAGCAAAATACGCGCCGCCTGCTCAGCCGCCTCCGTACTGTTTACTTCAATACCGGACAGGATTCCCGCTTCGGTTTCGTTCGGGGTCAGATATGTCACATGTCTCAACATTTCCTGGCTAAGCTCTCTGGCCGGAGCCGGATTCAGAATGACCGGAATGCCGTGGCGCTGCGCAATGGAGGCCGCCTGTTCACACATTGGAAGATTCGTCTCCAGCTGCATCACGATCATTTCAGCTTCGCTGATTACATGCTCAAGCGCCTGAATATCTGCTGGGCCAAGTTCAATATTCGCTCCCGGCACAACAATAATCCGGTTCTCCCCTTCTCCATCGACCACAATTGACGCGACGCCGGTAGCCTGCGAGTTACTCTGGGCAATATGCCGGACATCAATATGCTCCTGCCGCATAATCTCCAGCAGTTCACTGCCAAAGGCATCCCGGCCGACACTTCCGATCATCGCTACCTCGGCACCAAGACGCGCTGCGGCTACTGCCTGATTGGCGCCTTTTCCTCCCGGTGACAAGGCGAAGCCTTGTCCAAACAAAGTCTCCCCAGCCTCAGGCGCCCGGCTGGTGCGTACCACCATATCCATATTCAAACTTCCGATCACCACTATACTCAAGCTTTACACCACCATTAGTTATTTTGAACAATCTGGATTTACAACCTATACTTATCTTAAGCCGCTGCGGCCATAATTTATCCGCTTTCGGTACAGGACCTGAATATCCTTCCGGTCGGGACCATGCTGAAATGTCACTCTCACATCCATATAGTCTGCTTCAGCGGCAGCAATCACTTCAAAGGGTAATATTGTCCCTTCCTTATCTTATGGCCTGAGGCCGTCTTTATCAAACTTTTCTGTTTATATAGATTGAACTTGTGGTTTTAGAGTACAGGATCAGTCGCAACTACGGTGAATATTTGGACTTCCGGCCGCTTTCGCTCCTCCAGTTCCAAAATTCCCCTTCGTTGCTCCTTTCCTTTATCTCAAATTTTTAAGCTCAATCTATATAGTATTTTCTTGAATCCTTACGTTTGTTCTTCACAAAAACTTCGTTATGCTTTTTGACTGCAAGTGTGCTAGAATAGGTGTGCAATCGCTTCCAGGGAAGACTGCATCATTTTGAGCAAACGTTTGCACCTTAGTTTGAGCCTACAGCAATACCAGATTATAATCTAATTCGTATTAGGAGGCTTATCAAGTGAACGAGAAACAATTACCGTCAGTCGCTTATTTCAGCATGGAGTATGGCCTGCATTCCGATTTCAAAATGTACGCCGGAGGCCTGGGCATCCTGGCCGGAGATTACATCAAGGGTGCGAAGGATATCAACGCTCCTATCATTCCGATCGGGCTGAAGTGGAAGCAAGGGTACACGGATCAAAAGATTGATGCCCACGGCAATCCGTATGACTCCTATCACAACTATGTTTATGATTTTCTTGAAGATACAGGGGTTAAAGTAACAGTTAAAGTAAGAAAAATCGATGTTGTCTGTAAAGTGTGGAAGACTGAGCAGTTTGGCAACAGCCCGCTGTACCTGCTGGACACGGATATTCCCGAGAACGGTGATGCCTGGATTACAGGCCAACTGTACGGCTGGTTCGGCGAAGAGCGGATCGCTCAGGAAATCGTTCTTGGGATTGGCGGCGTTAAAGCGATGCGTGCACTGCAAATTCCGATTGATGTCTATCACTTCAATGAAGGACATGCAGCACTGGCCGCCATCGAGCTGATCCGTGAAAAAATGTCCGGCGGCAGCACCTTTGAGGAAGCCTGGAAAGCTACCCGTGAAGAGGTTGTGTTCACTACTCATACACCAATCAAGGAAGGCAATGAAACGCATCCGCTCGACCGCCTCGAGTATATGGGTGCATTCAATGGCTTAACCCGCGATCAAATGGAACGCATCGGTGGAGATCCTTTCAATATGACTGTAGCCGGTCTGCGGCTGTCGCGCATTTCCAATGCAGTGGCCCAGCTTCATGCCGATACTTCGAACAAAATGTGGAAGGAAGTTGCCGGCAGATCGGAGATCATCGGCATTACCAATGCTATTCATACCCCTACCTGGGTGGACGAACGGATTACCCGCACCTTTGAGGAGAACGGCGACCTTTGGGCCACGCATAAAGAAATTAAAAATGAGCTGATCGGGTTCATCGAGGAACGCTCCGGCATCGCCCTGAATGCGGACAATCTGCTCATCGGCTTCTCCCGCCGCGCCGCTCCTTACAAACGGAGCGACCTGATTTTCTCCCAGCCGGAAGTCATTGAGCCTTACCTGAAGGACGGAAAAATCCAAATCGTCTTCTCCGGCAAAGCCCATCCGCTGGATGACACCGGCAAAAAAATCGTCAGCAATCTCGTGGCGATGATGAAAAAATATCCAAAAAGTGTCGTTTTCCTGGAAAACTACGATATGACCATTGGAGCACAGCTGACCCGCGGCTCCGACATCTGGCTCAACAATCCGCGCAGACCGCTGGAAGCCAGCGGCACCTCCGGGATGAAAGCGGCTATGAACGGCGTCCTCAACTGCTCGATTCTGGATGGCTGGTGGCCGGAAGCTTGTATCGACGGCGAGAATGGCTGGCAGATTGGCGATGGCTTCGAGACCACCGATTTCGAAGTGCTCGACAAGCATGATAGCGACGCGCTTTACGATACCCTCTTGAACCGCGTGCTCCCTACCTTCTATGACAACCGGGAGAAATGGGTACAAATGATGCGCAAGAGCATCGAGACCACTCGTGTTGAATTCGCGAGCAAACGTATGCTGGATGAATATTACAGCAGAATGTATATCAAAGGCTAAGCTGCGTATTTTTCAGCATCAATCATTAGCTATACTACTTCTCTGACGCCTTAGCCTATCCTGCCTTTCCCCCTGCTCCCGTCCGCTGCTGCGGATGGGAGTTATTTGTATGCGGTCTTCTTTATAGTGATTGCCTTAATGAAAGCAGTATGAGTCTGCGCTTTTTCAATCTCACTTCATCCTCCATAGCTGCATTGGATTCGCCTTACTTTCCAACGACAATCATGCATATCCTTAACTGCACCCTTGATAACTTGTTGATTATAACCCCACTTTCCTTCATCAGCCGTACCTCTCTTCCGTTATCATGATTCCAACATTCCCGCATATTGTTAATTAAAATCATTATAAAAAAGAATTGCTTTTCCCGGTTTTTTTGTTATTATAGAACTTATACTAAATCTAATATCAAATCTATTACGAGGTGATTGTATTCATGAGTCAGAGCAATAACAAACTTACAACAAGCTGGGGTGCCCCTGTCGGAGACAACCAGAACTCAATGACCGCAGGCTCCCGTGGACCTACCTTGCTGCAGGATGTTCATCTGCTGGAGAAATTGGCCCACTTTAACAGGGAGCGTGTTCCTGAACGTGTTGTCCACGCCAAAGGAGCCGGTGCTCATGGATATTTTGAAGTCACTCAAGATTTGTCACAATATACCAAGGCAGCATTCCTGGCCGAAGTCGGCAAACGCACGCCAATGTTCATTCGCTTTTCCACCGTTGCCGGAGAGCTGGGCTCTTCCGATACGGTCCGTGATCCACGCGGTTTTGCAGTAAAGTTCTACACAGAAGAAGGAAATTATGATCTCGTCGGCAACAATACACCGGTTTTCTTCATTCGCGATGCGATCAAATTCCCGGATTTCATCCATACCCAGAAACGTCACCCGCAGACTCATTTGAAGAATCCGAATGCTGTTTGGGATTTCTGGTCTCTATCTCCTGAATCCCTGCATCAGGTAACCATTCTTATGTCCGACCGCGGCATCCCGGCTACACTCCGTCATATGCACGGGTTCGGCAGCCACACCTTCAAATGGGTGAATGCCGAAGGCAAGGCTGTCTGGGTGAAATACCATTTCAAAACTGAACAGGGCGTAAGAAATCTTGATGTAAATCTGGCAGCACAAATTGCCGGAGAGAACCCGGATTATCATACAGAGGATTTGTTCAACGCAATTGATAAAGGAGATTTCCCGGCATGGAGATTACATGTGCAGATTATGCCTGTAGAGGATGCCGACACGTACCGTTTCGACCCATTCGATGTGACCAAGGTATGGTCGCAGAAGGATTATCCATTAATTGAGGTTGGCCGTATGGTCCTGGACCGCAATCCGGAGAATTATTTCGCAGAAGTAGAGCAGGCTACCTTCTCTCCTGGTTCTTTTGTTCCGGGCATTGAAGCATCCCCCGACAGAATGCTGCAAGGCCGCCTATTCGCCTATGCCGATGCCCACCGCTACCGGGTAGGTGCGAATCATAACCAATTGCCGATCAACCGGCCTATTGCCGAGGTCAACAACAATCAGCGTGACGGTGCAATGAACTCCGGCAGCAACGGCGGCAGCTCTGTGTATTACGAACCTAACAGCTTCGGCGGAGCAACGGAATCTCCGCAGCATAAATCAGCTCCATACAACGTTTCCGGTCAGGCAGACAGTGTCCCTTATGATCACGATGATCATTATACACAAGCCGGCGACCTCTACCGGCTGCTGAGCGAAGAGGAACGTGCGCGCCTTATCCGCAACATTGTTGGCGCCATGACTCCTGTGGAGTTCGACGAGATTAAAATCCGCCAGATCGGCCACTTTTACAAAGCCGATGCTGAATTCGGTCAGCGTATCGCCGAAGGTCTGGGATTGCCTGTACCTCAAGCTGAATAAAATATATGCAAAACCCCGGACCTTGAGGTTCGGGGTTTCTTGTTGCCCTAAAAATGACAGTGTTTGGATCAGGGATAAAAGGATACTCTACTCCTATTCCCTATAAATACTCATCCAATGCTCCAGCCGGTGCTTTAGCTCCACTCTGGCCGATGTCGGCTCCAGGATTTCCGCATTTGGCCCGTATTGCAATATCCACTTCATGAATTCTTTTTCATTGTTCACAGTCACTTCGAACAGCAGACTGCCATCCGGCTCATCGCTCATCCGTGGATGAACAAACAGTTCCTCTTCCTTAATATAGCGCGCAATCTCCGGCTGGAACCGCACCTTGAACTTTATGTTTTTATTGCCGCGGTCAATGGACCATGTATTTTTCAAATATTTCTTAATATTGAAGTTCCCCTTGTCAAAGCTCGCCTCCATTACCTCCACGTCCAGAAAACGGCTGATTCTGAAGGTTCGGATGGCCTTTTTAAGATGGCAATACCCAATGAGGTAAAAGCGCTGATCACGCGGAATCAAATAGTAGGGATCAATCTCACGTTCCGTTGTCGCATCGCGCGACTGCGAGTGATATACAGCTCGGATCCGCCGCTGCTCCACAATCGCCCCTATAATCGGCTGTAGAAAATTCCGGCTTTCTTTACGATAGGCGGGTGTGCCCATCTGAATGATGTCGGCAATGTTCTCCAGAATCCCGTTCTGCCTGGATTTCTCCTTCATATGTGTACCCATTACTTTGTCATAAGCTGTATGGAAACCCGGAGGGATTTTATCCTCATTAAGTACAGAAGGTAAAAGAGAGAATGCCAACGCTTCCTGCTCGGAAAAATCAAGCGGATAGAGAAAGAACTTGCCAAGAAACTTATAGCCGGTGCCTCTACCCTCATTCGTAACGGGCGCAAAATGGCTGATGATCTCAAGATCCCTGTAGATCGTTCTAACGTTCACATCACATCTGAAAGCCAAATCTGTTGCCGTAATACCAGGATTAGATTGAATCGCATTAATAATTCTGAAAATTCGTATTACTTTATCTGTCATTTGAGTTGCTCCTTAATACTTCCTGATCATTGAAGCCCGTTATCGTAAATCTAATATATCAGCTTCACAGACCCGTTGGCTGTCACGAAACACACTTCCGGCAGACAAAAAACACGAAGGAACTATCTTCCAACGTGTTCGTCAAGCTGCTATTAATTAGTTTACTTTCCCTTTACGATTAGCTATTGATCAAATGTATTCTCAACTCTTTCAGATAAAGTAAAGTAAGCAGTCCAGATTAGATTTTTTATTACAGAAACGATCGTCACCATAATTAAAGGTTCACCTCTATAATAATTACCCGAATAATAACTTAGCCAACAATTTGCAATCGAAATCAGTGATATTACGATCAGGTATCCTCTAACCCAATGAATGGTCTGTTTCTTCTTAAAATAGAACAGAATTATTATGACGAGCAGCATCACAATGTCAAAAGGATTTTGCAAATATGCAAGCCAATGCGAAAAAACATATTCTGGCGATAACTCCCAGCTTTTCTCTGTTACTTTCATTATTGATGAAAATTCATCCAAAACTAAATCCTTTGAAAATTTAATTATCACTATCATGAATCCCAGCCAAATGCTGATTTGAAAAAAAATGAGCCAGCCCCCAAAACCTTGGTGCCCATACGCTTTATGTATCTCTGTATCGTTTGAAATAGAACTGCCCGATAATGCATCTAAATTGAATTTCGAATCCACCATTACTTCGTCCCTTCAACTTTATTACTATCCCATGTAAAAATGGGCAATTATAACTTATAATCGGTTTATTGGAACTTATTATGTATAGTATTGTCCCACTCCAACTTTCCTAATTTCACTAGACTGTAGCTGCTGCATGACTCTTGAGCACACAGCACAAAAAAAGCCTTGCATATCGCAGGCTTTTTTTGTGGTTATTCTGTTAAGCGGGTGATGGGAATCGAACCCACGCTATCAGCTTGGAAGGCTGAAGTTCTACCATTGAACTACACCCGCATAGGTGTACAATCGGGATGACACGATTTGAACATGCGACCCCCTGGTCCCAAACCAGGTGCTCTACCAAGCTGAGCTACATCCCGTTGGTATTAAAAATGGCGCGCCCTGAGAGATTCGAACTCCCGGCCTTTTGATTCGTAGTCAAACGCTCTATCCAGCTGAGCTAAGGGCGCAAAATCTATATGGAGCGGACGACGGGAATCGAACCCGCGACCCTCGCCTTGGCAAGGCGATGCTCTACCGCTGAGCCACGTCCGCAAAAACATGGTGCGCGTGAAGGGACTTGAACCCCCACGTCGTAAAACGCCAGATCCTAAGTCTGGTGCGTCTGCCATTCCGCCACACGCGCACACTTTAAAGAAATGGTGAGCCATGAAGGACTCGAACCTTCGACACCCTGATTAAAAGTCAGGTGCTCTACCAACTGAGCTAATGGCTCTCATGAAAATGGCTGGGGATATAGGATTTGAACCTATGCATGACGGAGTCAAAGTCCGTTGCCTTACCGCTTGGCTAATCCCCAATATTTATAATTAGCTAAAAACACGGAACAGGGCGGATACTCTGCACTTCGTTGCGAGATTGCAAAGTAATTCTTGCGAAGCTTATACTTCTGATCCCTGATGCCATACTAATGGCGGAACCGACGGGATTCGAACCCGCGATCTCCTGCGTGACAGGCAGGCATGTTAGGCCAACTACACCACGGTTCCAAATTGGTTGCGGGGGCAGGATTTGAACCTGCGGCCTTCGGGTTATGAGCCCGACGAGCTACCGGGCTGCTCCACCCCGCGTCAGTAAAAGTTATTGTTCCCTTGCGGTCCCAGAAAAACACCTGGAATCCATTGCGAAGCTTCTGCTTCTTAGGGAAATGTTATGGTGGAGGCTGAGGGGATCGAACCCCCGACCCTCTGCTTGTAAGGCAGATGCTCTCCCAGCTGAGCTAAGCCTCCATGATATGACCCGTATGGGATTCGAACCCATGTTACCTCCGTGAAAGGGAGGTGTCTTAACCCCTTGACCAACGGGCCATGCTTGTTGAAAATTTGTGGCGGAGAGAGAGGGATTCGAACCCTCGAGACGCTTGTGGCGCCTACACGATTTCCAATCGTGCTCCTTCGGCCAAACTCGGACACCTCTCCATAATGGCTCCCCGAACAGGACTCGAACCTGTGACAACTCGATTAACAGTCGAGTGCTCTACCAACTGAGCTATCAGGGAAAATGGTGGGCCTTAGTGGACTCGAACCACCGACCTCACCCTTATCAGGGGTGCGCTCTAACCAGCTGAGCTAAAGGCCCTTCTACCGTATACAAATATTAAGGGCAAAAAAAATACCACAGTGTGTGTGGTTGTCCGCTTGGCGGCGTCCTACTCTCCCAGGACCCTTCGGTCCAAGTACCATCGGCGCTGGAGGGCTTAACGGTCGTGTTCGGGATGGGTACGCGTGGAACCCCTCCGCTATCGCCACCAAACGGGCATTTACAGCGTAAATGCTTCAGGAACCTTAATTCCTGAAAACTGAATCCGAAACGAATCTGCGTCTTACTGTTGGATAAGCCCTCGACCGATTAGTATTGGTCAGCTCCATGCATTGCTGCACTTCCACCTCCAACCTATCTACCTCGTCGTCTTCAAGGGGTCTTACTAATTGGGAAATCTCATCTTGAGGGGGGCTTCACGCTTAGATGCTTTCAGCGCTTATCCCGTCCGTACGTAGCTACTCAGCCATGCTCCTGGCGGAACAACTGATGCACCAGCGGTACGTCCATCCCGGTCCTCTCGTACTAAGGACAGCTCCTCTCAAATTTCCTGCGCCCACGACAGATAGGGACCGAACTGTCTCACGACGTTCTGAACCCAGCTCGCGTACCGCTTTAATGGGCGAACAGCCCAACCCTTGGGACCTACTTCAGCCCCAGGATGCGATGAGCCGACATCGAGGTGCCAAACCTCCCCGTCGATGTGGACTCTTGGGGGAGATAAGCCTGTTATCCCCAGGGTAGCTTTTATCCGTTGAGCGATGGCCCTTCCATGCGGTACCACCGGATCACTAAGTCCGACTTTCGTCCCTGCTCGACTTGTTGGTCTCGCAGTCAAGCTCCCTTATGCCTTTGCACTCTTCGAATGATTTCCAACCATTCTGAGGGAACCTTTGAACGCCTCCGTTACTCTTTAGGAGGCGACCGCCCCAGTCAAACTGCCCGCCTGACACGGTCCCCGTACCCGTTTAGGGTACCAGGTTAGAACCTAGATACGATCAGGGTGGTATCCCAACGGCGCCTCCGCAGAAGCTTGCGCTCCTGCCTCTACGGCTCCCACCTATCCTGTACAGATCGTACCCAAATTCAATATCAAGCTGCAGTAAAGCTCCATGGGGTCTTTCCGTCTTGTCGCGGGTAACCTGCATCTTCACAGGTATTAAAATTTCACCGGATCTCTCGTTGAGACAGCGCCCAAGTCGTTACGCCATTCGTGCGGGTCAGAATTTACCTGACAAGGAATTTCGCTACCTTAGGACCGTTATAGTTACGGCCGCCGTTTACTGGGGCTTCGGTTCACAGCTTCGGATTGCTCCTAACCGCTCCCCTTAACCTTCCAGCACCGGGCAGGCGTCAGCCCGTATACTTCGCCTTGCGGCTTCGCACAGACCTGTGTTTTTGCTAAACAGTCGCTTGGGCCTTTTCACTGCGGCCCCCTCGGGCTATTCACCCTACCGAGGCACCCCTTCTCCCGAAGTTACGGGGTCATTTTGCCGAGTTCCTTAACGAGAGTTCTTCCGCGCGCCTTAGAATTCTCTTCTCGCCTACCTGTGTCGGTTTGCGGTACGGGCACCTTCTCCTGGCTAGAGGCTTTTCTTGGCAGTGTGAGATCATGACCTTCGCTACTATAATTTTCGCTCCCCATCACAGCCCAGCCTTAATGGTGTGCGGATTTGCCTACACACCAGCCTCACTGCTTAGACGGACATCCATCAGTCCGCGTCACTACCCTCCTGCGTCACCCCATCGCTCATAGCGGATTACGGTGGTACAGTAATTTCAAACTGTTGTCCTTCGACTACGCCTTTCGGCCTCGCCTTAGGTCCCGACTTACCCTGAGCGGACGAGCCTTCCTCAGGAAACCTTGGGCTTTCGGCGGATCAGATTCTCACTGATCTTTTCGTTACTCATACCGGCATTCTCACTTGTATGCTGTCCAGCGCTCCTTACGGTACACCTTCAACCTGCATACAACGCTCCCCTACCCCAGATACATAGTATCTAGCCATAGCTTCGGTGGTGTGTTTAGCCCCGTTACATTTTCGGCGCAGAGTCACTCGACCAGTGAGCTATTACGCACTCTTTCAATGGTGGCTGCTTCTAAGCCAACATCCTGGTTGTCTGTGCAACTCCACATCCTTTCCCACTTAACACACACTTGGGGACCTTAGCTGATGGTCTGGGCTGTTTCCCTTTTGACAATGGATCTTAGCACTCACTGTCTGACTCCCGGCAAGAAGTTAATGGCATTCGGAGTTTGACTGAGCTTGGTAACCCTTGCGGGCCCCGCACCCAATCAGTGCTCTACCTCCACCACTCCATTCACCGAGGCTAGCCCTAAAGCTATTTCGGGGAGAACCAGCTATCTCCGAGTTCGATTGGAATTTCTCCGCTACCCCCACCTCATCCCCGCATTTTTCAACATACGTGGGTTCGGGCCTCCAGTGCGTGTTACCGCACCTTCACCCTGGACAGGGGTAGATCACACGGTTTCGGGTCTACGTCCACATACTAAATCGCCCTATTCAGACTCGCTTTCGCTGCGGCTCCGGCTTCTCACCTTAACCTTGCATGTTAAACGTAACTCGCCGGTTCATTCTACAAAAGGCACGCCATCACCCATGAATAGGGCTCTGACTTTTTGTAAGCACACGGTTTCAGGTTCTATTTCACTCCCCTTCCGGGGTGCTTTTCACCTTTCCCTCACGGTACTGTTTCACTATCGGTCGCCAGGTAGTATTTAGCCTTAGCAGATGGTCCTGCTGGATTCATACGGGGTTTCACGTGCCCCGCACTACTCGGGATCCGTCTCGGAGAGAACACAGTTTAGGCTACAGGGCTTTTACCTCTATCGCGGGCCTTTCCAGACCTCTTCGCCTACCATATTCCTTTGTAACTCCATGTGAGACGTCCCACAACCCCAAGGGGCAAGCCCCTTGGTTTAGGCTGTTCCGCGTTCGCTCGCCGCTACTGACGGAATCACTATTGTTTTCTCTTCCTCAGGGTACTTAGATGTTTCAGTTCCCCTGGTCTGCCTCTATCTCCCCTATGTATTCAGAGAGAAGTAACTGCGAATTACCACAGCTGGGTTTCCCCATTCGGACACCCCCGGATCAAAGCTTGCTTACAGCTCCCCGAGGCAGTTTCGTTGTTCGCCACGTCCTTCGTCGGCTCCTGGCGCCTAGGCATCCTCCGTGTGCTCTTATTAGCTTAACCAATGCGTTTTTCCAGAAGGAAAATCGCTAGCATCGCTATAATATAAACTTGTTTACACAAGTTCAGCTTAAAGGAATGTTCTAAAACGCAAATTCGTTTCGGTATCCAGTTTTCAAGGATCAAGGTATTACTGAGAGCTTAAACTCTCAAAACTGACCAACGAGTGAGTAACAGGCCTAAACCTGAGTTTTGGAAGCTAAGCTTCCGATTTGAATGTCACCGTTGCAGGTGACGATTCTCCATAGAAAGGAGGTGATCCAGCCGCACCTTCCGATACGGCTACCTTGTTACGACTTCACCCCAATCATCTACCCCACCTTCGGCGGCTGGCTCCCTTGCGGGTTACCCCACCGACTTCGGGTGTTGTAAACTCTCGTGGTGTGACGGGCGGTGTGTACAAGACCCGGGAACGTATTCACCGCGGCATGCTGATCCGCGATTACTAGCAATTCCGACTTCATGCAGGCGAGTTGCAGCCTGCAATCCGAACTGAGACCGGCTTTGCTGGGATTGGCTCCACCTCGCGGCTTCGCTTCCCGTTGTACCGGCCATTGTAGTACGTGTGTAGCCCAGGTCATAAGGGGCATGATGATTTGACGTCATCCCCACCTTCCTCCGGTTTGTCACCGGCAGTCACTCTAGAGTGCCCAGCACTACCTGCTGGCAACTAAAGTCAAGGGTTGCGCTCGTTGCGGGACTTAACCCAACATCTCACGACACGAGCTGACGACAACCATGCACCACCTGTCTCCTCTGTCCCGAAGGCCGCCACTATCTCTAATGGATTCAGAGGGATGTCAAGACCTGGTAAGGTTCTTCGCGTTGCTTCGAATTAAACCACATACTCCACTGCTTGTGCGGGTCCCCGTCAATTCCTTTGAGTTTCAGTCTTGCGACCGTACTCCCCAGGCGGAGTGCTTACTGTGTTAACTTCGGCACCAAGGGTATCGAAACCCCTAACACCTAGCACTCATCGTTTACGGCGTGGACTACCAGGGTATCTAATCCTGTTTGCTCCCCACGCTTTCGCGCCTCAGCGTCAGTTACAGCCCAGAAAGTCGCCTTCGCCACTGGTGTTCCTCCACATATCTACGCATTTCACCGCTACACGTGGAATTCCACTTTCCTCTTCTGTACTCAAGCCACCCAGTTTCCAGTGCGACCTCAGGTTGAGCCCAAGGTTTAAACACCAGACTTAAATAGCCGCCTGCGCGCGCTTTACGCCCAATAATTCCGGACAACGCTTGCCCCCTACGTATTACCGCGGCTGCTGGCACGTAGTTAGCCGGGGCTTTCTTCTCAGGTACCGTCACTCCGGTAGCAGTTACTCTACCGGACGTTCTTCCCTGGCAACAGAGCTTTACGATCCGAAAACCTTCATCACTCACGCGGCGTTGCTCCGTCAGGCTTTCGCCCATTGCGGAAGATTCCCTACTGCTGCCTCCCGTAGGAGTCTGGGCCGTGTCTCAGTCCCAGTGTGGCCGTTCACCCTCTCAGGTCGGCTACGCATCGTCGCCTTGGTGAGCCGTTACCCCACCAACTAGCTAATGCGCCGCAGGCCCATCTCCTTGTAGCAGATTGCTCCGCCTTTCATCCTTCGTCCATGTGAACAAAGGAATTATCCGGTATTAGCTACCGTTTCCGGTAGTTATCCCAGTCAAAGAGGTAGGTTGCCTACGTGTTACTCACCCGTCCGCCGCTAAGTTAATCCGGAGCAAGCTCCTTCATAACTCCGCTCGACTTGCATGTATTAGGCACGCCGCCAGCGTTCGTCCTGAGCCAGGATCAAACTCTCCAAATTGGTATTTAGAAAGAGCGATTGCTCATTTTGAAACATCTGACGAGAATTTACATTCTCTAATTTTGGATCTCACTTGCGTGATTTCCATACTCACTCGTTGTTCAGTTTTCAAAGATCAAGCTCGTTGTCAGTGTCGATTATCTCGTCACCAGCAACTCTTATAATATATCACATCCAACCGATCAATGCAAGCTCTTTTTTTCAACTTCTTTTTCGAGCCCGGCGTTGATGTTTCGCGGCCAGAAATAGAATATATCATGTATTCGAGAACATTGCAACACTTTATTTATATTACCCCTTTTCAGCTTTATTATTCTGAAGATTCGCTGATTAGCAATTCGTGCACATCTCTTCTTAGACTTAAAGGCGCTCCCTTTACTGGAGTACCGATACGCACGAGCATTTGAATGGTCTCTCCATCCGCTGCATAACTGCGGTGAATATCGCTGTATAGCCGGCTCATTTCGGGATATTCCTCCAACGCCTGGCTTAAGGGCTGTATGGCAAGGCCCAAACGGTGAGCGGACAGCACCAGCCTGCTGTATAACATTCCGCTGCGGACCTGGCTCAAACGGCTGTTGTCGGCAGAACGAATCATGGCAAAGGCAGGCGTGTTGTTTACGGAAGTTTCAGTCGATGTGATGAACTGCTTGGAAGCAGCCTCTCCCTTGTTCAGTGAAGGAAACAGTGTAACCAGACCTTGCAGCATATGACGCATAAGCCCATCCGTTCCCTGCCCCTCTACGGAGAAGCCATAACGATATTTATTCTTCTCTTTTTCATTAGATCGGAATATCCTTGCAGACTCTTCCATGACCGGCTCGACGCCAGCCTCAACAATAGATGCTTCTGTTATGTATGTTGCAAGCCGTTTCTTATTATCTGTATCTTGAACAATTTTTATGGAAATATTTTCATTATCTTGAAGACCCTGCAGCTCATCCACCAGCTCGGGACGCAGTGCATCCGATCGGTAAGCCCCTCTGTTGGTGTCCGAAAGGAATAAATACGGGTAGAGCGGATGGCTCACGGAGTTCATTCTGGTGAGAGTGATGACCGCTACAGGTTTGGTACGCATACTCTGCACAAGTCTCTTCTCATCATAGTCACCTTCAGGAAACAGCTCAATCGCTGTCTCATAACCCAGTTCTTCTCCGGCAACCCTGACATATTCTAAAAAAGTTCCCTGCGAAACCATGAACTGCCGCGCATATGGATCAACTGCAGGCGATAAACGTTCACTATCCGCATACAGAGCAAACTTCAGCGGATTGCTGCTGTCCAATTTGATCTTCCAAGGCTGCATGTTGTGGCTGCTGGCAGCCAAAAGCCCATGCGCCGCCAATTGCACCCTAGGGTCCGTGATTGCAGCAGAGTAGCTTGGCTTCCAAGGCTGCAGATACTTCTGCTCCCGGAAGACTCCACTGATGAACATTAATGAAGCAAAAGTTATGACAATCAAAACGACAATCGCTGAAAGAATGAGAATCACCCGTCTTCTCCACCTTATCCCTTTCACGTTCTCTCCCCCTTTAGTGACGTATAGACTCAAGCATGAGAGTAAATGCTGCCGAAACCAGCTCATCCGGTGTTGTAGAATGCATGTGGCGGATGTATTTTTCCTTCTTATGCGCAGTATTCAGTACACCAATTACACAAGACCAAAGTACAAGCGCTGTTTTTACCACATCCAGGTCCTTGCGGATCTCCCCCTCATCCATCCCCTGACGCAAAAGTCCAACCAAATATTCCGTCATTTCTTCACCCAGGGCATAACATTCATCCCTCGCCTCGTCCGTCACCCCACTCTCAAAATCGATCTCTGCGGTCTCATATTCAATAATGGCCTTGAAGTATTCCGGATGCTGCCTGCTGAAGCTGTAAAAAACATCTCCCATTTGCCTCAGACTCTCTATAGCTGTAACTGCGCCTGCATTCTGGATCCTCTGCTTCAGCAAACCGATCATCAGCCTATAGCCCCGAATCATAATTTCAAAATAGATTTGCTCCTTGCTGTTGAAATACACGTATACGGTTCTTTTGCTGAACTCAGCCGCTTTAGCCACATCGTCCATGGTCGCCTGATTGTATCCTTTGGCAAAAAAGACATGCTCCGCCGCTTCCAGGATGTCATTTCGGCGGATCTGTTTTTCCTTCTCCCTGCGTTGATCGATTCCCAATGGTTTTGCCGCCTCCACATTACACTACAGTGTTGTTAAGTAAACTATCAGTTTACTTTGCTCCATTTTAAATGTTTTGTCAACCATTGGATTGCTCCAGAAAAGACCAACTGCATGTTTAACAGACACTTACCGCTCAACGTGAATGATTTGATGCCTATATGGTTACAGTAACAAACAGCAGTTTGGTTAAGGCCTATGCTTCCGAAGCGAGTTATGTACGAAGTGGACCCGAGAAGCGGATGCTCACAATACTTTTAGGAGGTTCAGCATGAATACTCACGAATTTGTGGAGAAGTTTCAGGAGAATCAGCGGAAAGCGGAGAAAAACAAACGCCGGGGGAAAGGGTCACCCGAATCGAAGCTGCCCAATATACAACATAGTACGAATAAATAGACAAGAGGATGTCTACAAAGCGAGTGGCTTTGACAGACATCCTCTTTTTTTTGCCGAGTGCCTTTAGTGGTCCTACGTCCAAAGGTCTGGCGCTTACTTGCTAAGTTTCGCCACGTTTACGGCTACATTCTCCAACTGTGCTTTACTCAACGATTTATCCGGGGAGCTGATGGTGACATAGCGGTCTGCTACTTTGAAGGTCATCATCGCAAGATCACTAGGTGTGTACCATTTGCCTTCCGTTCCATTCGACAGCTTCACTGTAGTTCCATCATAGGAATCAGAGTAATCGCGGGGAGAAACAACTACTCTCATATGTTTGAATAGAAAGCTTACCCCATCCTCGCCGCCGCCAATTTTCTGGAGAGCATCACCGCTGGTCATTTTGAGTGGAGCATAAGCAGTCTCAAAACCCTGGAAGTTTGCAAATGCCTTGGTGATCTCCTGTTTTTGTGCAGCGCTGTATGAAACGGCGGCCAACGTAACAGATGAGCTGTTATTGGTACCTATGATCACCTGGTTGGATGAGGCGTCGAAGGCCACCGGCACCTTCAGCACATCCGCCATCGCACGTACAGGCAAGTAAGTCGTATTATTATAAGTAATAGGAGCCAGTGTTTTGCCATTACCGTCTACCGGCGTATAAGCCGCTCCGTTTACTTGGAAGCCAATGCTATGGTTCAGATAAGCACTAATCTTTTGCAGATTTGTTCCTGCGTACACACCTGCCGAGCCCGTAACCGCCATACCGAATACCATCGTTGCTATGATCATTTTTTTGCTTTTCATTGAATATCGTCTCCCTTGCGAGTTGGTTTGTTATGTTCTTTGCTATAGTTCAATTTAATCATGAACTTGTTTCTAACTTGTATCCGGATTGTAAAGAAGGATTTCCAAACAGAACTGCCCGCCTATCCTAGCGATAGCGCGGGCTGTTTATGGGAAGAATCAGTATGGACGACTGCCTGGTGCTGTAACTTTATACACCTCAGTGTACAGGATTTCCCTGTACTGATGGAATTCCTCCTGGTTTATCGGGCGGGGATACGTCATAATACGCAGCGGCAGATCAGCCTGTCCTGTACGGAGCGGGGGCTGGTTATACTCATAGGCATTGAGGTGAAAGCCAAGCCGCTCATAAAACCCGATTCTCCGCCGCTCCAGTTCCCCGCTTGGCGGCTCTACCTCCAGCAGAATAGGAACGTCCGAACGGCCGATATAATTGAGCATCAGCTTTTTGCCGAGTCCTCCTCCCCTGATGCCGGGATCTACTGCTATATGCTCGACAAAACGCAGAGCCGGAAACTCCCACGCCGCCAAAAAGGCGAGCGTCCTCCCCTTGGTGTCCTGCTCAGTGAACAGGCGGTAGTTAGGGTTATGCAGCAAAGATCGCTGCCCGCTGTAGGTTCTGATCTCACTCACTGGAAAAGAAGATTTCATAATACCAAATATCTCATCAAAGGTTGTAGGGCCCATAATCAACTGCCTGCTTTCTGGTAAAGTGTGTATCGTTTAGACTGCTGTACAGGAGGTTCAGACCTGCTGCAGCTTGACGGAATATGACCTGCCATTATATTGAAACTTAATCATATCTTTATCTAACGTAAACTGTTTCATTTGCATCTTCCGTTCCTGTTCAAAGGAATATACATATACCTCATATTCATAGCTGCCATCGCCATCAGGACACTGGCTCACCGATACATATAGCTTGTCCTGTTCCTCGATTCCCCAACTATAGAAGTAACCGCCTGCGGCACGAAAGGAGAGAATTTCAATATTATCTGCCGGATCGCCGGTTTTCAGCGCCCAAGCCTGGTTCCTCAACGCCTGTGCGCCTCCCCGGAACATGGTGTACGTATGGTAGACTACATATTCACCTACACCCTGCAGACTATTGAGCTTTGTATATTCATCGGAAGCCTCAGGCAATGCCAGCGTCCAAAGCTTACGGGCCTTCGCAGCATTCAGCTCGATATCCGCCGGATCGCTAAGATAAATGGTGAAAGGCTCCAGCGGAACACCTGCCGGATCAGTACCTTCCCCCTCCATTGGGGGAGCCGGTGACCAGACGATCCCGCTTGAGGTTGCCGCCGCAAAATTATAACGCTTCGTCGCAACATTGTGGCCTGGGAAGAAATAAGTCGTTCCATTTAATTTAATAGAGAGTGCGTCTGATACCGCCGCTGAGTTAGACGGTCCAGGAACAGCCGGTATGACGGTAGCGGCAGGATTAGCTTGGGCCACCCGGGAAACGATAGGTGACGGAATGGACGAAGAATCCGCTGAAAGATTACCGGCAGCCGCAGGCCGGCTACTGCAGGCTGACATTAAGCAGGACATTGTTAAGAATCCCGTTATAACAGGGATCGGTTTAAAAAGCATGCTGGAGTCTCCTTATCTTTCGTGAAGTTCTTTAATCTATATATTATAAGTCTTCCAAAGGTTGAATGGTCTCAATTTTGATAATTTTTCTCAAAATATGACTATAAATTACATTTCCCCCCTCACAGATGTCTTTGTAATGCAACTGCGGATGGCGTTACACCTAAATCCAGGCTTCCGCTTCGCTCAGGAGGGGATAACCAAAGCACGAATCTGCGAATAACTCTCAAGCCTGCGCAAATGCCGAGCATATTCTGCTGGCCCCAAGCGAATCATAATCCTGCTCACCCTGCCCCAAGGTACTATACACAAACATTAAATTCTATGATCGTTTCTCTTACGCCGTCATCCTTTTTATAGGCATTATAACAAAATAGTCACAGAACCTTCTCTTAGCCTCCTTCTCATTACCTCTAATTAGCATCTGGTACTAAGTAAAGTGCTATACTATAGAGTATGGATATACCATTATGTTTATATAGGAGAGGTTCATTTGGACAATCAGCATTGGATCGCACCGGAATTCTACAATCTGACTTCGGAAATGGAACAACATCCTTCCGATAAGATTGCGCTTAAATGGTTGCATGAGGATGGTGCTTACGAGGAAATTACCTACGGGGAGCTGCTAGGACAAGCTAACCGGCTTGCCGGCGGCCTTAAAGAACTCGGACTTCAACAAGGTGACCGCGTGCTGGTCATGGTTCCGCGCCGCATTATTGCCTACGCAATCTATCTCGCCTGCCTTAAGCTCGGACTCGCCGTTATCCCTTCCTCCGAGATGCTCCGGGCAAAGGATTTATCCTACCGCCTGCGCCATTCGGAAGCGAGAGCTGTAATCGTCTGGTCTGACGTTACCGCAGAAGTTAACAAAATCGCCGAAGATCTGCCGGCCTTGGACTACCGTCTCTCCGTATCCGGAAATGAAGATGAGCTTGGTGAAGGCTGGATCAGTTTGGAGAGCCTTATGGCGGACAAGCCGGATGCTTTCCCGGCCGTAGCCAGCCGCCGCGACGATATTGCCATCCTTGCTTATACCTCCGGCACTACCGGCAACCCTAAAGCCGTAGTTCATACACATGGCTGGGGATATGCACACCTGCGGATCACCTCATCCCTATGGCTGGACATCCGCGAATCAGATACCGTCTGGGCAACTGCAGCACCGGGCTGGCAAAAATGGATCTGGAGTCCGTTCTTAACTGTGCTCGGCAATGGTGCCACTGGTTTTGTCTACAATGGTCCATTCCATCCGGACCGGTATCTGCAGTTGCTTCAGGATCAAGCTATTCAGGTATTATGCTGCACCCCGACGGAATACCGCTTAATGGCCAAGACGGAAGGACTGCCGCAGTATGACCTGTCCAAACTGCGCTGTGCCGTATCCGCCGGCGAACCTCTGAACGAGGAGGTCATACGGACCTTCCAACAGCATTTCGACATTACCATCCGCGACGGCTACGGCCAGACGGAAAGCACGCTGATCATCGCTGCGCTGAAGGATCAGCCTATCCGTGTCGGGTCCATGGGCCAGTCCATCGCGCCGGGCATTGTCGAGGTGATTGACGAGGAAGGGCAGCCGGTTTCTGCGGGTGTTGTCGGCGATATCGCCGTGCATTTGAGCATGCCTGCCCTGTTCAAGAACTATTACAAAGACCCTGAACGCAAGGCGAATTGCTCCCACGGGGAGTATTTTGTCACCGGAGACCGGGCGCGCAAAGATGAGGATGGCTATTTCTGGTTTGAAGGCCGGGGAGACGATATCATCATCAGCTCAGGCTATACCATCGGTCCTTTTGAAGTAGAAGAAGCCCTGATGAAGCATGCCATGGTTAAAGAATGCGCAGTTGTGGCCAGCCCTGACGAGATCCGCGGCTCGATCGTAAAAGCCTTTGTCGTGCTAAAGGACAACAGCGCAGGCACACCGGAGCTGATTAAGGAATTGCAGAGTCATGTCAAGGAAATGACAGCCCCTTATAAATATCCGCGCAAAATTGAATTCATCACAGATCTTCCGAAGACTACTTCCGGCAAAATACGGAGAATTGAGCTGCGGGAGCAGGAGAAGCGGTCCGTGCAGGGGTAATGGATTTAAGTATCGTATCAGTGTGTAATCGAGTAGGAGGGGGCGGTAAACCCCCGTCTCCGGGTAGAAGGGCCACCCAACTGGTGACCCGAACCCCCACAGAACCCGGCGTGCGGATTTCCCGCACCGGGCTCTTCAGAACTGGTTTTACAGCATCGCGTATGTCTTCAACCGTTGATATGGGATGAAGATTTTCGGTCGCATCAGTGGAAACAATGAACGTAGTCGCTGGTATTCCTCCCAAGTCACGTAGCTCTTCCGGCTTCGTCTACTGAGTACCTTCCGCCAATAGGTGACGGCTGTGGCGTACACTTTACTCAGACACCTCATGTTGCCTGCCATTCCATAGTAAGCGTAATGTCCTTGCAACATTTGGTTAATCTTCTTTGCCTGTACCTCCAGCGGTTCATGCTGCATTCTTCTCATGGTTTCCTGCACGTTTCCCATACTTCGCTTCAGTCGCTTCTTCTCTGTCTTTCTGCCCACCATGAAATTCCCTTGCCGGTTTCGCGTACAGTAATGCGTAAACCCTAGAAAGTAGAGCGTATCCGGCTTCTTCTTCCCTTTTCTTTGGCTATGTTTGCTCGCAAATCTCCCAAACTCGATTAATCTGGTTTTGCTCGGTTCCAACTCCAGCTTGAACTTATGAAGCCGATTTACCAGCGCTTCCTGAAAACGGATGGCGTCGCTTCGGTATTGAAAACATACGATAAAGTCGTCGATATACCGAATTAGATAGGCTTCGCCTCTAAGCCGCGGCTTAACTGCCTTCTCAAACCATAAGTCCAGCACATAGTGCAGGTACACATTGCTTAAAAGCACACTAATGGAGCCGCCCTGCGGCGTACCTTCTTCACTGGCGTGGACTTTCCCGTCTTCCAATACGCCAACTTTGAGCCAGCGCTGGATCAGCCGGAGGATTCGCGGATCACCCATGCGATGTTCCACAAATTTCATCATCCACTCATGATCCAGGCTGCCGAAGAAATTCTTTAAATCGGCTTCGAATACCCAACCCACCTTTTCTCCGGCTATGATCTCATTCAGTGTTGCTAACGCGTTGTGCTGCCCTCTGCCCGGTCTGCCTCCAAATGAACAATTTAGAAAATCTTGCTCATAGATAGCGGTTAGTATCTCTGCTGTGCACCGTTGTAAAGCTCGGTCTGCCACGGCCGGGACACCTAACGGACGTTTCTCCTTCTTTCCAGGCTTCGGTATCCAGACTCTTCTTACGGCTGGCGGTTGGTAGCCTTTCCGGTGTATGGACGTGAGCATTTCTTCTGCCCACACCTCGAAGCTTTTCACAGCCTCGTCTCGGGTAACCCCATCCACACCGGGAGCCGTTCGTCTGGGAATATGCTGCAGACAGTCTTGTAGCCGTTCTTTAGAGATGTGGTGGGTAAGCGAAGTGAACTGAAGTTTCGTATCTTCTCGTGCTTTTGCTGCTATTCTTTCCAATCCTGTTGTCATGGCTAGGTTCTTCCTTCCGTTGTATGAAGGCCTGTGTCCTCCCGTTGTATGGAGCCCATGTTGCCTTAGAAAGATTCCATTTCTGCTGACCGCTTCCCCATGTAGCAGGCTCTCCCTGCCTCGGAGTACTATCCGTCAGTAAGACTTCCGGCAAGTCTTTGAGCCTCCCTTGCTTTGTAGGCTTGTTCGGCTCTACCAAAAAAAAAAAAAATTGGAACTGCCGGATCTCCCTTGTTCCCAAGAAACCCTTGGACAGCATGCTGTAGGTACGAACCCCGGAAGCCCCGGTCACCCTCTTGCCCTATCGATGATGCCGGTTCTGCCTTCTCCACAGAGAAATAGGATCGGCTGCTTCAACCACGTTTGATTTCGGGGCTAATTATCCTCTTCACTTGATTCCGGCCTACTGTCTCCCTGTCTACGCTTCGCCGTACATGTTACCATGCACCACGCAAGACTCGGTACAGGACTGCTGGCTAGGCTTTGTCCTGATCACCATTTCAGGCGATACGTGTTTCTTGAACTTGCAAGGCGCAACTCTCACACCACCGTACATGCGGGTCCGCATACGGCGGTTCCAAAAGGTTAACAAAGTTCCAGATAACGTGAAAGCAAACTTTTCAGCCCTTTCGCTTCCCAATAGGAAGTCGGAAGGGCGTTATTCGTGTTCCGGGACATTTCCCATGCGCCTCGTCTCGAGTTAGCCATCATAAAACAGACCCACTCTGGAACCCCAAGCGCCCGGAGTTCGCGGATTCGTGTGCGTACTCGTTTCCATTGCTTCCATAGACACATTCGGAGTCTTCTCCGAATCCACTGGTCCAGCGTTTGGAAGTGTTTCTTAGCTGACGCTAGATGGAAATAGCCGATCCACCCCATCAAATACCGGTTCAGTCGGCTAATCCGTTCTTCCATTGAAATGGACCATGTTCGTTTGGTTAGCTCGCGAACTCTTTCTTTAACTGTTGAAAGAGTCTTTGGGGCTAGTCGAATCGTTGCCTGTTTCTGGCTTAGGAAACTGAATCCTAAGAACTTCCGATGCCAAGGTCTGGCTACCGCACTTTTCTCCCGGTTCACTTTCAGTTTTAACTTTCCTTCTACAAATCGGCTAACCGATTCCATGACCCGTTCGCCTGCTCGCTTACTCGCCACAAAGATGTTGCAGTCGTCCGCATAGCGTACGAATCGCAACCCTCGCCCGGTCAGTTCCTTATCCAGATCGTCCAGTAGAATGTTTGCTAGAAGCGGACTGAGCGGACCGCCTTGTGGCGTTCCCTCCCGGCTGCGCTTAAGCTTTCCATCCACCATGACTCCGGCGTTTAAGTAGGTACGCATTAGTGTCAGCACACGTTTGTCCGTTACTTTCCGCGCAACTCTTGCCATTAGCATGTCGTGATTCACCTGGTCAAAGAATTTCTCCAAATCCAAGTCCACGACCCATCTCAGGCCACTTTGAATATACCTTTGGGCTTGTTTAACTGCGTCATGCGCACTCTTCCCCGGCCGAAAGCCGTAGCTGTACCAAGAGAACCGTGCGTCAAAGATCGGAGTCATGACTTGTAGAAGTGCTTGCTGGAGAAAACGGTCCATCACGGTCGGGATGCCTAGCAGCCGTACGCCACCTCCGGGTTTGGGGATTTCCACCCGTTTGACTGGCGCAGGTCTATAAGTTCCCGCCAGGAGTTCAGTTTTCACCGTTTCCCAGTGCGTATTCAGGTAAACTTGTAGATTCGCTACCGTTACACTTTCCACACCAGGTGCTCCTCCGTTTTGCACCACTCGCTTGTACGCGAGCCGAAGGTTATCTCCTTCGAGCATTCGCTCCAGCAAGTTGTTCTGGTCTTCGCGAGAGGAAGGGGCGACTTGTGCCGACGAAGAGCTCGGCGCTCCGGCATACCCTGGCGGCTTCACCACTTCTCTTTGCCGCAAGCTCTCTTGCGAGATATTCTGCTGTCGTTGCTCTTCATACGAACGCATCGTTTTCCTCTCTCCTTTCGGTTCAGCCCTTCCGTAAGCTGTTGCAACAGCTTACGTACTATGGCCTCTGCTGACTCCTGCCGGTTCAGCGCAGCCTCTCGGCTACGGTTACAAGTTTTTTTTCTTGCGTATCCGGCAGGTCTCCCCAGATAAGAACGTCATCTTTCCGCCCGCGCCTGCCCAAGTTTACGGCTGCAGTCTTTGGCAGCTTAGGATTTCGTCATGAGTGGGTGACTCATCCGGCTGCAACCGCCTCAAATTGGATTCGTGTACCTCAGGCCGTGCTTTTGCCTCCAGCTTCCTTCAGATTCCGCCTCACGGTGGACACCCTTGCTCTTGGCTAACGGTAGGCGCTTGCCAGCCCCCGTTCGGGACTTTCACCCTAGAGATGACGCCCATGCTGGGCGTACAACCTAACAAAGAGCAGCCCGGATCCGGGCTGCTCTTTGTTGCAGGTACAGTATCTATTTTATCATTCGGACTGCTTAACGCAGCAGCAACATCAACGATTAACTGAACCGAAGCCCTTGCCCATCGTATTCCTCATCCCCGCTCCGCGTTTGACAGCCAATAGCATAAAAACAAAAACCAACCCAAGCACAAGCGTTGTTACAAGACTTCCCTCTACTCCAAAATCTCCTCCGGTCATCCAATCGGCACCCGTTAATTTCAGCGAATACAACCCATGTGGTGTATTTCCGCTGACTGCGATGCCCAGTACATACCCTTGAAACAGATTCCACGAGATGTGCAGGGCTATCGCAAAATATAAGTTTCCTGTCCGGATGACCATCGTTGAGAAGATAAGGGCTATCAACACAATATTAAGAAAGCATATCCCGTTGTAGCCCGGATTGGCCATATGCGCCAGTGAGAACAGTACTGAGGTGATGGCTACGGCCCAATAAAGGCCCACGCGACTAGCCAGCAGATGCTGAATAAATCCTCTGAACAGAATTTCTTCGCAGATTCCAGCTATGACTGCGGTGATGACCAGATCAACCATATCTAGCCGCATAAATTGAGGGTTGGCCCACTCCCCCTGAAAGGTTGCTGAGCCGAACCCCCACAGCAGCAGAGAAATACATGTCAAGAGTAGCATTCCGCTAATAAATCCTTGAATGAATCTGGCTCCGTCAGGCCGCGGGAGTCCAATAGAGATTAAGGGAAGTTTATGCAGGACACGTACCGTAAACCATACGGTGATCAACATATAAAGACCATTTGATTTGAATATCCGCACCCAGCCGTCCTGGTCGAACCATTGCCGGGAATCCACCCGCAGCGAGACCCCAAATGAGACAATCATTGTAATAGCAAATATTGCCGCTGTCAGCAGCAGTATCTCCCATCCTGCTCTGATTTGGCGGTTTTTATTTCTAAATAGATTATGCATCTAACCTGCACCTTCCCTTTACCAGTCTGTCCATTAGACGGTAAAAAAGAAAGAAAACCTGCAACAGATTTGGATTATTCCGCCCAATATTCCGCAGCCGGATTGAGGGCTGAACCTACCTCGCCTTCTTTGACTAAATCGCAGTCGAGATAACCTTCCTCATCTAAAAAATAAACTTCCTGCTTATAGAATTCGCATAACGTCTCCAGAAATTTCTGCGGTGAATCATACATCACAACCAGGTCGCCGTAGTCATGCAGCAGGTCGCAAATCCGCTCTGTTCCGTCAGTGGAACGGTAGTAGCAAATAAAGTCGCTGCCGTAATTGGTCAAGATCGGAAGAATCACTCCGTCTGTCCGGTGGCCCTTCTCCTCCAGAATGCCTGCCAGCACCTGCATTTCCTGCTTATATTCCTTGATATGAATCAGCCTGTATCCCGGTATGAACTCAATCAGGCTCGGTTCTTCCTCATCGCTGCCGGTACCGGAAACCGTGCTGTAGATTACTTCTAGAAGCTCCGGCACTTCGGGTACGATGCTGCTGATTGAAGAGTTACCGTCTTCCGGACGGCTTCCCAGGCTGGCAATATAATTGGGGCGTAATTCCCCGGAGAGCTTAAGAAATTCCTGAAATTGCTCAAAGAGCGGTTCGGTTGATGGGTTTGTGTTCATGTTGTCATCCTTTGTGTAATTGATATAGGAAAAGATTGCTGCTGGAACAAAAACGAAAGAGCCAAGGGCTTGTCCAGTCCTTGGCTCCCCGCTATATTACTGCTAACTATTTCGTCGCTGAAATCCACAACTTCTCCAGCCATTGATCAAAACCCTCGCCCTTCTCACCTTCGTAAGCATCGTAGACGTCGATTCTCATCTTCTTCAGCTTTTCCTTGAACTCTTCATACGAATGGTCTTTAGGGAGACTCTTCTTGATGCGCAGCGCAATCTTGGATACGCCTCTGAACAGCTCTGCCTTATTCTTCGACGGCACCTTCACATCTTCGCCGAAGGCTTTCAGCTTCTCATACGCAGCTTCTTGAACGGTATATACAGGATCGCTAATCATCAGGCGATTCAGAATATCGATAATTTGTTTGTGCTTCGTCTGTCCCAGCTCTTCCACTGCAGCAAGACGCGCTCTCCAATCCGCCGAACGGCCGGCGGCTTTCTTCAGCTCCTCGTAATTCTCGGGCAGCTCTTGGTTCACTTCTTCATTATTCAAACGATACAATCCCCTTCTTGGTTAAATCTGCTGATAGTGCAATTCTACCGTACTGCACTCCTTGATTTCAATCTTTTGGCCAAACATTAATACGCCGTAAAAAAAATCCTGCAGAATCGCCTTCGACTTCTACAGATTGCGGGCATCTTCGATGTGCCTTATGCCTGATACCAGCGCGGAATGACTCTACTGAAATAATCATAATCCTCCAGTGCCATTCTGCCGCGTGTCATCATGCATTCAATGTCGGCTGCCCCAAAGGGGATCGACCACTTAATCGAAAAAAGCGAGCTGTAGGCCACGTACAGTGCCTGCCTGTTCCAAAATTCCTCTGGAGGCGTTCCTTCGAAATATCCTTCAAGCTTGCCTACGGCAAACGGAACGCTCCGGTCTCTGTCAAAAAACTGCAGCTTATAGAACTCTTCAACATAATCTCCGTTATCCCAGCGGTTAAAGTCAATTACTCCAATCCCGCCTTCAGGAGTGTAGATGAGATTGCCCATGTGAAAGTCCCCGTGCTGGTAGACCTTTTTCACATTATCGATAAGCCCGATATTTTCTTTTACATAAGCAATAGCTTGCTCATCGCCCTCCAAATGATACGGGCAGTCTTCGTATTCTTTGATCCGGGCCAGAATCTTCGCCTGCATCTGTACTTCCCATTGAGGAAGGTCATTGCAATTCGGGATGGAGTGCATCAGCTTCAATATCTTTCCCGCCTCCACACCAAGCTCATACTGTTCCTTGGCCGTTAGCGTAAGCAGACAGTCCTCCAGCGGACGACCCTCTACCCACGTCAGCAGCATATAGGTATACCTGCCTTGGCCGCATATTCCGAAATCAATCACCCGTGACATCGGGAAATCAAGCTCATTAAACAGCTTTACAACCTGATGCTCTGCCTGCTTCCGCTGGAAGGCTTCAATGCCTGAGATCCTCAGCAGCAGCTTGCGCCCGGCCTCATCCTCAACATAGTACTTTTTATCCTTCGACCAGCCCTTAAGTACCGGTTCAATGATTGTCCACGATTCCGCCCCGTGAATTCCGCTTAGTTCCTCATGCAATTCCCTCTCCCCCTTAAGATCTAGAAGTCAGAGATTCCCCAAACAAGCTTCTACTTATAACTATTTTTTATTCAGTTCGGGCAACGTCAGTGTCGCTCTCCACATCTTGTGGCACCGGATAAATATCTTAGCATAAATGGACGCTACTGGAAATGCAGTATTAACTGGCCAAATCAGAATTATACACTCGAAAAGTGGGGGATCTCATTCCCCTGTAATGGATGAAAGTGGTAAAATATTTGCACAGACGGATTCACTTCAGCCCTAATCTGTTCGAAATAAGAAATAGGAGAAGGTGATACTCATTCCAGCAGTTATTGCAGCAGGTTGCATTGCGGTCCTTGCATTGGCCGGACTAGTCTTGAGATTCCTACAGGTACGGAAGCAGATGAGCGCCTGTGAGATCATATTTTCTGAGCGTTTAGCTAATTTCTATGGTCTTTCTTCCCTAGGCCCAGGTCAATTCCGCGGAAACGGCTGGCTGGCCTTGACCAAAGATTCCCTGATCTTCAAGATGTATTTTCCGGCCAAAAGCTTAACCATCCCTCTTGAAACGATAAACAGGGTGGACACCGTACGTACCCATCTGGGCAAAACCGGAAAAGCGGGTTCCTCCCTGCTCCGTATCAGCTATCTCTCTGGAGATCACGAAGAAGCTGCTGCCGCCTGGAACGTGGACCATACCGCACAATGGATCGAAGGGATTAGGGCAAACGGTAGAACTGGCCTCTTTTCCCGGGAAGGAAATCGGCATCTATAAAGAGGCATCCGGGTGCTCTACAACGAGATGAAGAATGGCCAATCCGTCCGGCAGACTGCTTCCAGTGTTTGAATTTTCATTGCGGATTTGGGCAATCCTAGAGTTTCTTACATGCTTCTATTGCACATTGTATGTTTAATTAATGACATATCCAATGCAAGAACAATACACATCATCCACATAAAAATTGACAAATTTCGGATGACGGTGTTACGCTCACAATGCGTTCTTTAAATAGAACAAATCCGCCAACGGATCTGTTCACATTCCACTAAGGAGAGTCTCTATGACTGACCGGTATACCCTTGATAAAAGGAGCTTATCTAAGGAAGTATTACTTCTTCTTGCACTGCTTACAGCTGACAGCATCGATGATATGGCGGAGCGGAATCCGGAGCGGTTCGCGGATATCGACTGGGAGCTGATGATCCGGCTATCGCTGCATCACCGCGTTTATCCTTTTTTATATCCCAAGCTTAGCCGCATGCAAGGTGAATCTGTACCGTCGTTGGTTACCCAGCG
Organism: Paenibacillus sp. FSL M7-1046; assembly: GCF_038007405.1. Lineage (NCBI taxonomy): Bacteria > Bacillati > Bacillota > Bacilli > Caryophanales > Paenibacillaceae > Paenibacillus > Paenibacillus sp. FSL M7-1046. Next base: position 1,334,443 of record NZ_JBBOXB010000001.1, read on the forward strand.
TTTGAAATGGGAGTACCGTAGAAATACCGTCCAGATGCTTCAGCTCAGCGGTGAGATGGGGAATATCGGCGAATCGCTTGCCCGGCTGAATATCCGTTCTCTGTTTCTGAAGGGTCCGGTGCTTGCACAGGATTTATACGGTGATATCTCGCTGCGCACCTCGCGTGACCTCGATTTTATTGTGCCGATGGAACAGCTGACTGAGACAGAAGCATTGCTGGTCTCTCTCGGTTACGTGAAAGAAGAGGAATTCGAGAGCATATTGGGAGACTGGAAGTGGCGCGAACATCACAACACCTTCAATCACCCCGCCAAAAACATCAAGGTTGAGGTTCATTGGCGATTAAGTCCAGGGCCTTCTAAGGAGCCGGATTTTGATGAGCTTTGGAAACATGCACGGACAAGCAGCCAGCTCGGACAAAACGTCCATTACTTGGGCAGGGAGGATTTATTCCTGTTTCTGGCTGCGCATGGGGCAAGGCATGGCTGGTCGAGGCTGAGATGGCTGCTGGATATCAAACAGCTGCTTCTGCAAGAGCCTGACGCCGGCGTGTTGACCGGGCTGCTCCGGCGTTATAATTACGACAGCGTTGGCGGACAAGCCTTGATCCTCGCGGCGGATTTGCTGGAAGCGCCGAGTGCTCCTGGTCTGTCCGGGTTGACGGACAAACCGAAGGCTCGCCGGTTGGCACAGCTTGCACTTTTCTATGTGGCACGTATGGTTAACCTGCACAATCCGCCCCTGGAGCCCGAGGTGGAGCGGCATTACAAATATTATCAGCCGGCGATACTTACGCCATGGCATCAGTTCCTGTATGCAGCGGGCTTCCTTTATCCTTATGCGGTGGATAAGAACACGCTGCCCCTGCCGAAGCCACTGCATTTTCTTTATTTCCCCCTACGCCCCTTCTTATGGACTTGGCGGAAACTAACCGGCAAAGAGAATTAACTTTTTACATAAGTGTGATAAGGCAGCTGCTACAGGGCGGGCCAAATACAATTGTACAACGTGGACGGAGATACACGCCTGTGGTTTGGGTTTGGGTTTGGGTTTGGGTTTGGGTTTGGGTTTGGGTTTGGGTTCATAGTGCGGGTTCGAGTTCATAGTGCGGATTCGACTTCATAGTGCGGATTCGAGTTCATAGTGCGGTTCGAGTTCATAGTGCGGTTCGAGTTCATAGTGCGGTTCGAGTGCGAGTACAGGTGGGAGTGCGAGTTCGGGTTCCACCCTTTGTTTGGTTAGTTGTATTTCGTGCAGTTATAATCCAGCTTTTCGTGTTCGATATGGATATAATTGCACTCCTTACATCTATTTTGAGGAATTCAGCTAAAAGTGAGCAAATTCCTGTTTTTAGTTGCACAGACTACATCTAACTCCTAGAAACGGCCGCCGCGGCACCAAATAGCTGCAGTAACTACATCTAACTCGGCTGCTGTCCAAATCAAACCTTCATCTATATAAGCTAACCTTGAGATTGCGGCGGAGTGATGATTTCGCGTGCTTAATCGGAGGACGGCACAAGAGAAGTATGTGTGTGGCGATGGGTGAGCAGGGTATCGGGTGTGCGAGGCGTTGGGTGAACTGAGTTTTGAGTGAGCGGAGTATTGCGTGTGTGGGATGTTGGGTGAACTGAGTTTGGGTGAGCCGAGCATCACGTGTGCGGGGTGTTGGGTGAACTTATACAAAGTGCCGAGCATGGGGTGAGTAAGCATCGCGTGTGCGGGATGTTAGGTAAACTGAGTTTTGGACGAGTCTAGCTTTGCGTGTGCGGGTTGGGTGGTCGAACATCTAGTGCTGTATGTGGCAGTTAAGCCCACTAATAGCGTCAGTGGGCTTAGAGAGCATTTTCAGTATTTATAATAAGAACTATCAAGGAATCTGGTGTACTTCATACACTAGATTCCTTTCTTTTGGAGCTCAACTTGCATTCTGTTGTATTTCGTACACTAGATTTCTCAAATATAGCTGCATATCGGCGGTTCTGCGAAATTTGACTGCACAAAGTACAGTAGAACCGAAATATACTTGCTTTCAGTGAAATTCTGCTGTACAAAGTGCAATCATTTTCAAGTTCCATGCCAAATTGGCTGATAGATGTGACACCAAAAGCCCCTCCCTGCCGATTTCGGTAGAGAGAGGCCATGCTATTCGTCCATTCGTTCATTCGTTCATTCGTTCATTCGTTCATTCGTCCATTCATCCATTCGTCTACTCATCTATTTGTCCATTCGCCTGTCATCTATCTATCCCTCTAAGATGTCCAGTCGTCAACAGGCTTCGCCAGCTTCAACCCGAAACTGTGCGTCGCCTACATCGCCTCTTCCTGACTGCTGAGCAACCGGCTGAACATGCCGCCTTTTTCTGAGGCCAGCCCGCCGAACATGCCCTGCTGGATGACCCGCCCCTGGTCGATGACCAGAATCTGATCGGCTCCCCGGATGGTGGACAACCGGTGGGCGATCACGATTACCGTCACGGAATGCTTTAGCCGCTCGAGCGCTTCCTGAATCCGCTTCTCGTTTTCGGTATCGAGCGCGCTTGTTGCCTCATCCAGGACCAGGATGGAAGGCTTGCGGATAATCGCGCGTGCCAGCACCAGACGTTGCCGTTCGCCGCCGGACAGGCGGATGCCCCGGTCACCGATCAGCGTATCCAGTCCTTCCGGCAGCTTGCGGACAAAATCGGCCGAAGAAGCAAATTCCAGCGCTTCCCACAGTTCTTCCTCGCTGGCATCCGGTTTGATCATCGTCAGATTATCACGGATCGTCGCGTTGTAGAGGAAAGGATCCTGCGCTACATAACCAATGGAGCGCCGGTAAGACAAGAGGTTGTCTCCTGAAATAGACTGACCGTCGGCCAAGATCTCGCCCGATTCCGGCTGCATCAGGCCCATGAGCAGATCGACTAGCGTGCTTTTTCCTGCGCCCGAACGTCCGACAATCGCCGTCATCTTATTAGCCGGAATCACCACATTTACCCCCTGGAGCGAATATTGCGGCTCCTGCGGATCATAACGGAAGTTCACATTCCGGGCTTCCAGGCTTTGCTTCAAAGCCATAGGTGTAACTTGCTTCGCACTTTCCCCTTCCGCACCGTGTTCAGCAGCCTGCAGGCATTCTTCCTGTAGCGCCTGAAGCTGCTTGAAGGAAGGCAGAACGGAGGCGAGCTGCTCCATCAGCGACTGAAGGACAGCAAAAGTCGGCCACAGCCGGGCAAACACGAGGATAACCAGCAGGAAAGATGGGCCTTCCGCGTGCAGAAACCGGAAAGACACGAAGATAAACGCAGCGATCAGGAGCGTCGACGACATTTTGTACAGCAGCTGGGAATTCGAGCGCAGTCTTGTATAGTCCAGCTGCTCTTTTTTGACCTCAGCGGTAAACCCATGAAGCCAGTCCAACCGGGAATGCTCCAGATTATTGCTTTTGATATCCTTGATTCCGTTCAGTTGGTCCGTGATTCCGGCTAAATACATCTGGCCGAGCTGGGAGCTGCGACTGCCCAGCCTCTTGGCTTTGCGGATGAATCTGCGGGAGAACAAGGACAGCAGGACCGCACATACCAGTACAGAGAAAGTCATCTTAGGGGACAGCCAGAAGGCGAAGCCGATCTGCACCAGTGTGAACAGGAGCGAAGTGAGAAACTGCAGAAAACAGCTGATTCCAGCGAGCACCCTCGCCATTTCCGTGGTCATTACATTGATAAGGTCCGAGGTGCGTTTTTTGAGGAAAAAGGCCCACTCTGACCGCAAAAGTGCGCTGTAAACATCATACCGCAGCTGCCGGCTGTAGCTCTGCTGAATCTCCACATTACGGACCGCGACGAAACGCGAAATCAAATTTTGACAGAGTACGATAAAGACATACCCGCCGAGCACAATCCCAAGCGCCGTCGTCTGCGGCAGCTCTGACAGAAAACCGAGCATAGGTATACTGTACCCCGCTCCTGTTCCGCCTAGCTGAATACCGGCCATTCCCAGCATCGGTACAAGCAGCAGAATGGCTGAGCTCTCCAGCAGTCCGCTGATGACCATGCCAAGTAGGTTAAGGTACAGTTTAACTCCGGACAAGCGCTGAAGCTGCCGGATGTAATAGATTATGGCTTGCATGGTCCCACCTCGATTACTCGGCTTGTAACACTTTGGCAAACTTCTCCACAACTACAAAACCCTGCATGGCATCATCGCCGGATACATAATAAGCTCCGCTGCGCAGCCAGGCATGGGCGATCATTTGACCTTGCTTATCTCTGGCAACCCCCATATAGAGTGTGCTTTCAATCCCGCGTCTCTCTAACATCTGTAGTCCAGCCACTGCACGGACCATACAGGTGCTCTTCCAGGGCGTATAACGGCTGATGACACGAATCGCTTTCGTAATATGCTTAATCCGGGGAATATCGGCCGCATTGGACACCGCAGAAGTCTCCTGGGACTGTATCCCCAGCCGCGGAGCCGTTCTTGCAAACGGAAAAAGCAGCTGGATTCGCACCAGAAAAAGCCTCCATAATGCCTCTGGAATCAGTGCCACAGCAGCCTTGTCAACGGTCAGCAACAGGCGGATGCGACGGAGGGTTGTCATAATCCGCTAACAGTTACGACAAGATCCTCATCCAGCAGACTTTGCACAAAAGCAACCACATCCTGCTCGGCAAGCTCCGCCGAAACTTCAAAAATCTCCTGGATGGTCTCCACAATCCGTCTTACGGTAACCGGTGATGCCAGGGCCGACCAAATCTCTCCGCCAACCTCACCCAGATTGTAGTACTTGCCATTCTTCACATTCAGCATGACTTTCTCGCCGTCCATGTCGCTGGCGATATTGCCCTCACGCTGCACAAGGACCGTTTCGAGGGACAAAATATTTGTAGTATTCATAGGTTCATCTCTCCTCCACTTGATGTTGGATCGTTTCATATATAAGCGAAGCTTGTGCCGGGGCACTGAAGCCTGCTTCAGGACGGGTAAGCCGGTACATCGGCAGCCGGTTAACGAAAGAGGCCAACATGCCAAAATGCCATTCGCGGATCCCAATCCGGTCAATCATTGCCTTTTGATAAGTGTGATTAAATAAAGTATGGAACCGTTCCAGGCCGCTGATGGCGTGTAGGGTTACCGGGCTTTCTCCGGCCGCCGACAATTCAAACACACCTGCGAGCGGCAGCGGTTCAGCCTGGAAGCGGTCATGCACAGGAACGGCAAATTTAGTTTCACGTTCGAATAACGGGCGGTAAGAGGACGAATTCATTCCCAAATAGTCCAAGCTTTGCTGCCACAGCTTTTGCTGCGGATAACCTGGAACTGCTAATGGATGTCCATTTTGCACCATAACGGGAATAACGTCGTCGCTGATCAGCAGGTGGCCCTGATCCATCAAATAGGAGGCGAGTGTCGATTTACCTGCCCCTGAACGCCCAACCAGCGCGTAAGCCTTGTTGTCCAGTACAAGCGCACTGCCGTGAAGAGGGAGAATTTTTTTTTGCATCAGCAGAACGCCCATACAGCTTCCCAGAATAAAGAGCCGTACACAGTCGCCGTCCGCACCTGGTGCAGGTGACACTGTAATCGTACTGCCGCCCCGAATGGAGAAAATAGCGGTGTCCTTGGCTTCAAACATAACTTCGTTCCCTGATACACCCAGGCTGGGTGTGATCTTCGGAATGGCCTGCCAACGCTCCGACAAGTCTTCTTGAAGGACCGACACACTGCCGATCAACCCCGGCTGGTCAGTAAGAGGAAGCTCCGGCAAGGGGAATTCACTATGAATTTGCAGACCAAATGCTTTATAAGCCAAGCCTTGAACGATACTCGCCATACGACTCACTCCATCCTGTAAATTCACATGTTCTAAAAGGTGATGATGAAAAGATAGCCCTTCTCCCCCTTCAGCAAGCATAGGGGGATGAGGGCCGCACGACCAAAAGCAGTCTTAGGAGTAGTGCACAATCTCATCCGGATCATCTTGGAAGGAGTCGGCGAGTTTAAATCCTGGTCCAGCCATAGTCATTTTAACGTCGAGCACTTCCAAAGCAGGCTTGCTGTATTCCTTTTTCATATTCTTTCACCCCCTTTCAGGCGTCTTGCTATCAGGATAATGATTTCAGAAAGCGGTAAAATACAAGTCCCCGTGTAAGGAGGCGGAACTCCGAATTGTAAATCATCTCCGGTTTAGGCTCACTAATCCGGTCCAAACATCCCGCAAGCACATTGTTGTTCAAGTAGGCTGCAGTCCGGGGGTCCTTAATCATTTCCCGAAGCTCTTCGAGGAAGCTGTCCCACTGCGGCAGCATCCGGAGAATCCCGTCTGCTCCCTGCACCCCGCGCTGCTTCCGGTTCATTCTGACCTCATCCGGCAGACGTCCCTCCATGGCCCTGCGAATCAGGGAACGGTCCACACCGTTCTGGACAAACTGTCCCTCCGGCACGGACAGGCAGAAGCGGATCACGCGCAGATCATTCGTGGGATCACGGTCCCATACCCGGTACTTCAGCGACATCTTGGTAGCCACTGTTCCGTTGACATTCCAGATATGCGGCTGCTCAAAATGCTTCTGGCGGATATCATAAACCGTCTGCGAGGAGGGTCTACGGTCCATATTGAATTCCCGAAGACGTTCATGGACCTCCGTTCGTTTGGCAAAATCGGGATGAATCAGCTCAAGCTGCATCTCCCGTTTGCGGGGCAGCAGCCGCTCAAGCGACGGAAAGGCCTTTTTGCCGACGATCTGCAGCACCTTTCTGCGGTTCGCTTCCATCGACTGATTGTATTGCTTATTCTCACGGTAGAAAGAGAGCCACCGGAATTCACGAATCAGCTTGGCCTGATAATCCAGCGCAGGTCCCCAGGAAACACTCCAATTGCCTCTTTGTCCACTCAGCAGAACACCAAGTCCCTGCTGTTGTGCCTGTTCAAATATGCCTTTAAGCCAGTAAGAATTTTCAATGAACTTGTAGGGCATCTCCAGAATATCCAGCCATTCGTCAATCTCGGTATAAGGACTCTGCCCGGGAAAGTTCAGAAAGCTCGGCTCAATATTCCCTACATGATCAATCGTCTCCTGAATAAAGGGACGCTCATCTGCTACCCTTTTGCCCAGATTAAAACCGGTAAAGCTGTCTACAGGATAATAACTGAAGGTATGCAACGGTTTCCCGCGGCGACGGAGTTCTTCAGCAGCGAAGCTGACTACCGAGCCGGAGTCAAGCCCCCCGCTCAGGTTGGCACCGGCGGCAAGATGGGTCCGAAGCCTGTCTTTGACCGCCTGTCCGAATACTTCGCGGAAGGCTTCCTCGTATTCCCCGTTGGAGCCAAGACGCAGTTTAGGCGGTGCCTGCAATATAAAGTAACGGGAGAATGTAATTTTCTCCCCGGTGATGGTCATGGAATGTGAAGGAGGCAGCTGTTCAATAGCTTGATAAACCGTTGAAAAGCAGTCCGTGGCATCGACTCTATTCTGAATAGCCAGAAACTCTGAGACCCATTCTTCATTCAGCTTATGGCTTACACCCGGCATAGAAAGCAGCGGATGAATAACTGTGCAAAAAGCGAAACTTTCAGTGGATCTATGAAAATAGAGCGTCCGGTTGCCGGAGAAGTCTCTGGCTCCGAAAAGGGTTTGCTTGCGCTCGTCCCAGATCATGAAGGCAAAGTCTCCTACCAGATGAACGGGTGTCTGATCTCCCCACTTCTCGTAGGCGAGCAGGATGAGCAAGCTGTCGGGTATGGTGTCCCGGTCTTCATAGGGCACCTGAAGCTGCCCAAACAGCTCGCTGCGGTTGTCGATAATGGCATCCGCTGTAATTGCCAGCCTCCGCTCGGGATCATAAAACGGCAGCTTTTCGTTCAAGGATTGTGGAGTAATCCACTGCGCACGGCAACCAAGGAAAATCCCCTGACCCTGCCAGCCCCTGGCATCATCCGCAGGATAACGGCTCAGCTGCTGCATAAGACTCGGTCCCTGATCAGGATTCAGATTATGGCGCTGCAATTGGCAGATACCGGCGATTGCGCTCATTTTGTGGCCTCCACCTGTATAAAAAATCTCCACTCGGCTCTTAAAACCCGGCAGGAGTTTTCCAGCGTTTATATTTTAATAGTTCTTAATAAAGAACACTTCTTAATATATAAGATAACGGTATTGCCATTCATTGTGAATAGCACCTAAGACTACTTTTAGGTATCCTTTAGCGTATTGACCTCAGTAGACTTTTGTGGTAGGACAAAATAACACTTTTGACCGTAACGGGTTATCAATCACTTAGTGCCGTCGGTTGATTGTTGTTCGGCCATTGCTTACTATAATTAATAGTATCGGCAACCTGATCAGTCAGCCACAGACAAGCAATCATCCTAAATATAACGATTAAGGAGTGTCTATTGTGTCAAATAAACTGATCGGCGCGGCAGCAGTCATCCTGAATCTGGAAGGGCATGTCCTTCTGGTTAAACACAGCTACGGGAAATACAATTGGGAACTGCCCGGAGGGTTATCCGAGGCACAAGAGTCGGCAGAGGAAAGCGCGCGGCGCGAAGTGCTGGAGGAAACAGGTCTTAAGGTCACTCCAGAGTCTTTAACCGGGGTCTACTATGACCCGGGTAATGACATGCACCATTTTGTTTTCACTTGTAAAGAAGACTCATATCAAGCACCTAAGCCCTGCTCGCCGGAGATTGTGGAGTGCAAATATTGTGCTGTAGACGATCTGCCCCGGCCCATTAGCGATTTCACAGTGCAAAGAATCCTGCACGCGCTGAATCCCGCCAGCCAGCAACTTTTCCATGTGATCGGACCCAGACAATGGACCGAGTAAAACCAAACAGGATTCATATCATTGGTCCCGTCGGCAGCGGCAAATCCACCTTAGCAAGAAATCTGTCCTCCGCATTAGATATCCCTTATTACGAGCTCGACAACATCGTATGGAGGCGGACAGAAGGCGGTGATGTCAGGAACAGCGTGGAAGACAGAGACCAGATACTGAATAATATCCTTGCCTCTGACAAGTGGATCATTGAAGGCGTGCATCATAAATGGGTAATGCAATCCTTCGAGCAGGCAGAGATGATTATGTATCTGGACACGCATATCTGGAAAAGGAATTACCGCATATTCAAACGATTCGCCATACAAAAACTGGGGTTTCAAAAAGGAAATTATAAACAATCCTTTGAAATGCTGAAAAAAATGTACATATGGAATTACGGACATCAGCAGAAAGAGCGGCCTGACATTTTTGCAGCCTTGAAGCCGTATCAGGATAAGCTGCTTGTGTTACGGGACAACAGCAAGCTTCACAAGCACATTAAGCTATAAATCCGCCTGTATTATTGCTGGAATCGTCCCGTAACCCTATAGTTCGGTATATCAAGCGATACATTAATGTTGAACGCAAAGTCAATTTTGTTGTCATGGAAGGCTATTGTATAGGTGACCACATATGGCGTTTCGATGTAGAACAGGATGAGTTGAAGCTTGCTGGCATTTTCCCAGAGTGCATACGTGACCACCTCCTGCCGCTCTTGGGATAAGTCTTTAGGGAATACATCTACCCCATGAAGCGGCTTGGAAAAATGAAACAGAATGACGTTATCCCGCTCATCCCCATAGAACATATGAAGCTCAAGTTGTTCGTCTTTCCACTCGAAAATGATTTTTTGGAGACCGTGGGGATTTTCATTGATTAAATAACCTCTGTTGACCAGATTCGGTATATTTTCCGGTATAGGCTTGAAGGCAGGAACAGGATAAGCCATAGCCCCCAACCGGTGCTGGAGCTTGAGCATATCCTCAGAGTGACTGGAAATCCGTTTGACCCCACCTTGGTCTAATCGATCGATAATGAACTTATAAATCAAGTCTAAAAGATGCTGCAGCTTCGTCATATTCTCAAAGGCCGAGGTGGCGGCAATGACTATTTGCTGTTCAGGAGCCACAAAACAGAGCTGGCCAAAAGAGCCGTCCCCCCGAAACGCCCCACGCCGGCATAGATGAAATTGGTATCCATAGCCTTGTGCCGAGTCGACCCGGTCTGCTCTGGCGAGGCGGCGGTTGTCACTTTGTTCCGTAGTAGCTAATTCGATGTACTGCTCAGAAACAATTCTTTTTCCCGCATACAGTCCTTTATTCAGCAGCAACTGGCCCAATTTCGCGATACTTTCAATAGATAAGCTTAATCCCATCCCGCCTGCTGTAATGCCCAGCGGACAAGTCTCCCATGATGGGCGGGGTATGCCCAAAGGCTCAAACAATCTTGGCATCAAATAATTGACCAGACCCTGTCCCGCAACCTGCTCCATAATGGCAGACAGCATATAGGTAGAATGCGTGCTGTACACATAATAACTTCCCGGCTCATGCGGAACGTCCTGTGCCAGAAATGCCCGCACAAAGTCCTGCTCCCTGGCCACAGCAGCATAGATATTATCATGGTGGCCTGCGTTCATGGATAAAAGATGGTGCACCGTCATTTTCGCCAAGTTGGCAGAGATCCGCTGCGGCAGCTTGTCCGGAAAGAAGGAGATCACCGGGGCCTCCAGTTCCATGAGTCCCTCGTCACAGGCGATGCCTACAGCTATGGAGGTGACGCTTTTGCTCAGCGAATACAGCAATTGCGGGCAATCCGGACGATACGGTGTCCGCGAGAACTCAGCCGTTACCACTCCGTTCTGCAGCAGCATAAACTGGTTCACCTCAAGCTCCCGTTGTTCGATCGCAATGAAGAAATCTAAGAGGTCTCTGGAAGATATCCCGTGATGATCGGGGATACCTCTGGATAACTTCATGGTTTATACCTCCTAATCTAAAATATTATATAGAATGAACTTAAAAACTTGAGATAAGGAAAAGGAGCAACGGAGGGGGATTTTGGAACTGGAGGAGCGGTAGTGTCCGCCTTTGTCTTCGGATTTCTACCGCTAATAGCGGTTAAAATCAAGAAATTCTTACGACAACAGCGGCCGGAAGTCCAAATATTCACCGTAGTTGCGACTGATCCTGTACTCTAAAACCTTAAGTTCAATCTATATAGTTGTTTTATCGTTACTATTTGTTTTCCGAGTGTATTAATTCATAGTATAGAACAATTACGATAGAATATAGTCTAGTCAAATCTAATCAAGGAGTTGGACCTATGGACACCGCAGATAGCAGCCTTATTATGTTATCCATACCTGAAAGCTTTGAAAGTGAACGGCTGCTGATCCGCGCCCCACATTGGGGAGATGGTCTTGCTGTAAACGAGGCCGTCAAAGAAAGCATTGAGGAATTGCGTCCGTGGATGCCTTGGGCAAACAAAGTGCCTACCGTTGAGGAATCCGAAGCAAGCATCCGCCGCTCGCGGCTGGAATTCCTGGAGCGTACAGATCTGAGGCTGCTCTTATTCCGGAAGGAAACGGGGGAATTGATCGGCAGCAGCGGCCTGCACCGGATCGATTGGCAGTCACGCAAGTTCGAGATTGGATATTGGGTTCGTTCCGCTTTCGCTAGACAGGGGTACATTACAGAAGCCGTAGATGCCATTACGAAATACGCGATTCAGGAGCTGCAGGCGAACCGGATTGAAATCCGCTGTGATTCCCGCAATGTGCAGAGTGCAAGAATTGCTGAGCGTTCAGGCTTTACCTTGGAAGGGACGCTGCGCAACGACAAATGTGATGTAACGGGTACTTTAAGACATACTATGATATTTGCCAAGGTTCGGGGTGTAGAGTACGGAGGGGAGTGAATTCCCCCATTGTTCCTAGCTATAATAACGAAAAAAGCAGGCGCCGTTTGCATAACAGCGTCTGCTTTTTGGACTATCCTGATTACGGCGTCGGCATCCCGCCATTGGCATTCAGCGTTTCACCACTGATGTAGCTGGACTCCTGGCTTGCCAGGAAGACATAGGCCGGAGCCATTTCGGCGGGCTGGCCGGGACGGTTCAGCGGCGTCTTCGCCCCGAAGTCCTTCAGCACCTCTTCCGGCTGGCCGCCGCTGACCTGAAGCGGGGTCCACACCGGACCGGGAGCCACAACGTTCACCCTGATCCCCTTGCCCGCCACCTGCTGGGCGAGTGATTTGCTGAACGTATTAATCGCAGCCTTGGTGGTTGCGTAGTCCAGCAGAATCGGTGCAGGCTGATACGCCTGAATCGAAGAAGTATTGATGATCGTGCTGCCCGGCTTCATGTGTTTGATCGCCGCCTTGCAGAGCCAGAACAGCGAGTACACATTCGTCTTGAAGGTGGCGTCGAACTGCTCCGTAGTGAGATCGGCGATATCGGTGACGAATTGCTGCTTGCCCGCAATATTGGCCAGAATATCGACTCCGCCCAGTTGTTCGACAGCGGCGGCAATCACCTGCTCGCAGTAGCCCTCATCCTTGAGATCGCCTGGCAGAGCGACTGCCTTACGGCCGGCTTCCTCTACAAGCTTGACCACTTCCTTCGCGTCAGCCTCTTCCTCCGGCATGTAGGACAGGACTATATCAGCACCTTCGCGGGCAAAGGCAATCGCCACCGCGCGGCCAATCCCGCTGTCTGCTCCGGTAACAATCGCTTTGCGTCCGGTAAGCCGTCCGCTGCCGCGGTAAGTTTCCGCACCGTCATCCGGCTTCGGATGCATCGCCTTCTCCAGTCCCGGAGCGGGCTGCTGCTGCTGGAACTCCGGCGTGGCTTTCTGATATTGTTTCACAGGGTCCTGAATCGTATATTGATCACTCATCGTAAATTCCTCCTCAGTCCAAAATGATTCGACTCTTTTCTCTTTATGTAACCAGAACTGGGTCCTCTAAACGAAAGATTATTTCCAATCCGCAGCAAAAGGCACAACAAAAAGGCCGCCCTTACGAATAAGGATGCGGCCTGATGCTGTTAGGATCGGGAGAGAGTCCCGCTATAATTTGCTGCCTAGTTCACCGGAATCGTATAGAATAGCCGCGAACTATTGCTGTTGGTGTACCAGACAATATTGCCCCCGCTGACGACCGGATTGCATTCGGATAATACAAAATGCTTAATCGTCTGGATCGCACCTGCGGCTTGCCCCGAACCATCGATGAATACATATTTCAAATCACCCGGATGATTGTCCTTATCAAATTCCTGCCACAGCACCATGAATTTGTCATCCGTTATCTTCACCAGTTTCGGTATGGAGGCAATACGATCGGTGCCTGCATACTTAGCCAGGGTGATATGGTTAACGGAAGCGCTGGCAAGGCTGTTCTTGGGCAATACATTCAGCATAATATCCCGCTGATCCTTATCCAGCCCAACCATCTCATAAGAGGTGTAGTCTTTAACCAAGGAATGGTCGATGCTGTTCATAGCGACAATATAATTGCCTGCGGACATTTCGAATCCGCCAACCGAAACCCCGGTGGCATTCGCCCCGGTTCTCCCCGGAATCTGGAACAGGTCCACCTCGCTGTAACTCTTGCCGTCGCCTTTATTCAGGACAATTGAACGGGGATAGGCATCGCCATGATCCACAAGCACATGGCTGCTTCCATCGAACAGCACATATTGATCGAAGGAGTGGCTGACATGATTTTTCTGAAATCTTCCCATATCATTGGTCACGGTCATGGTGCCGGTGTTCACGATAATTGTGAGCTGGGACTGATGGTTTAATCCGTCTTCTGTCGTGTATCTTTCACGGCTGGTGTGGAAGACAAGCGTATCTCCCTGCTCGGCCATCCTTCCGGAGGCTGCATCAAAAGGTACTACCGTGTAGCTCTCCCCGCCTTTAACGGACACACTGTCGATACGGTTGAAGCTTTTATCATAACGGACGATGCGAATGACCTCTTTGCTGTTATCCTCTTCACGGTTCTCTTGTCCAAACGCAATATAGTTGTACTTCACACCACTGTAGAAGCCGCCGAACAGCGGAAGCTCATATGCTACTTTTTGAGTTGCTGTCAATTCATATTTGGCATTGTACGTTTCAATCGCAACCTCCTTGCCCGCCTCAATGACGCTTACTGTCCCGTCGCTATTGTTGACAAGGTAGGACTCTATTGTACTTTTCCATCTGGGAAAATTAGAAGATTCGGCATTGCTCTCCACCGGAGCCCCCGTCTTCACGCGGTACGCATGGTCCGGAACCTTAGAGTACATCGCCAGCTGGTTCAGCTTATTGTCGTATTCGAGCTCAAAGGGAATCTTGGCGGCCAAATCTCTCAACTGAAAATAATTTCTGCCGTCAATCGTGTAGGCCTTAATAGACTGCAACTGCCCGTCAAGCACCACCTTGGAATTGGACAGTGTAGCGCTATAGCTGCTGCTCTGGCTGTAATATTTGCTGCCTCCGCTCTCCTCAGGCGTATAGGCTTGTCCGGTTATGATCTCAATCGCGTTGTTTTTCTTATTCCAGGTAATATCGAACTGGCTGGAGGTTCCCGAGAAATGTTCGGCGATATCACGCAAGCTGTAATAATTATTGCCGAGTATCGCGAATCCGTTAGACTGTTTCTCTTCTCCATTAATAAATGTGCTGCTCTCTGCCACCTTAGCCTTCACCGCATTGTCCGCAAAGGTTGTGCTGCCAAAGGCTGGTGTAACCATTAACAATATAAGCAGCAGACTAAATAGCTTTTTCATTCGTTGTTTCCTCCATCGACTATAATTTTGCTAAGAATACTCCTGCCTGCTCCAACATTGAACCTTACCGAATGCCCCCGTTTCCGCTTGGTCTAAGAACCGCTATACTATGTATGTTTTTGTTGCTTTGGTGCCTTATGAAATAGAATATTTACTTACTTACGCAGTTTCTCCCTTTTTTCTTGGCCCGGTATAAGGCGGTGTCCGCAGACTTCATGACCGTATCCGGCGTTTTGTTTTTTTCATTTTTTTGGGCAACGCCGATGCTTATCGTTATGTATATGGGCCTGGCTGATCTCGTGCTTGCAGATTTCGATTTGCGCTTTGTTTTGCCTTTTCCTCTATTCTTCCCCCGCAGTGTAAAAGCACGCTTAGCCACTTTCTCGCGCAGCTCTTCCAGATGCGGCAAAGCATCCTGAATGCTTTTACCCGGGAACAGGATCGTAAATTCCTCACCGCCATAACGGAAGGGCCTTCCGCCTCCGGCAACCTCTCTTAAAGTAGAAGCCACCAGCCTTAGCACTTCATCCCCCGTATCATGGCCATAAGTATCATTGAATTTCTTAAAGTGATCGATGTCCAGCATGGCAATCGCATAATTCATCCCCAGCTTCATCATATCCTGCTTCAAGGCCCGCCTGGAAGGAAGTCCGGTCAGCTCATCGGAGAACGCCATCGAATACGAATCCTGAATGATCGAGGTAATCAGAATGATCCCCGACACGCCCCATAATATGGCATACCGGATAGGATCATACTCGCTATGCAGCACATATAACATTCCCGCCAGCACCGCAATGAAAGAAATATCCTGCGATGACTTCTGGGAAACTTGCCTGATGATAAGTCTTATCCCCGCCAACACAAAAGCAACCAGCGAGGCTTGCGACAATGGGGTGAGATCACGCAGCGTTACAGGCAGCAGATCCTTGCCGATCCGGTGCAGAATGGCGCTTTGGTCCGGGTTCAACAACCATACGGCTGCTGCTGCCTGAGCCAATATAAATGCAATGCGGAGAAGTCCCCATAGACTGAATATCCCGCGCTCCTTAAAGAAAGAGAAGATCAGGACATTAACAGGAATCACCAGGCAAAGAATGGAGTGAAGATCGGACACCGACACCTCGCCACCCGCGCCGGGCAGCTCCCGCAAATATTGCAGTGAGGCCAGACTGAGCGTAAAAATAAGGAGCAGAAAAAACTCCCGGCTGCGGTTGAATTTCCAGGAGAGGACGCCTCCGATCAGAAAGATGGGGTAGGGGGCAAGCCTCACAAGCTCCAGCTGCGGCTGGGAAAAGGTATGTGTGTTATTGGCAAAGAAGTACGCCAGCACAAGCAGAGCAAACGGCAGTATGATCGTGGATGCGACTTTGAGTATATTTTTCAACGTTCAATAAATCCTCCGTGTCCATTCAACTATACTTATTTATCGGTTACATGCCCGCGCCCGCTTAATTATGAATCGCACCTTTTTACCCGCCTGCACATAAAAAAACCTATCCATTACCGCGGATAGGTTTGTCCGATCTATAGCATTTGTGAATGCACATGCGTTAAGTACGTTTAGAATTCCTCATAGGTCGCCGGATCTTGATCCGCGATACGCCCGGATGCTGAGGTTAGTCCCGAAATTGTCTCCATTTCCGCTTCAGTCAGAGCGAAATCAAACACGTTCAGGTTATCCCGCTGATGCTCTACAGATCCTGCTTTGGGAATCGGAACCGCTCCAAGCTGGACATGCCAGCGCAGGATGACCTGGGAGATTGACTTGTTATATCTTCCGGCAATTTCAGCAAGCTTGTCATTCTCCAGAATACTGCTGCCGCGTCCGAGCGGACTCCAGGATTCGGTCACGATTCCGTGCTCTTTATGCCATCGGCGCTGCTCTTCCTGGTTAAACAGGGGATGCAGCTCGATTTGGTTCATGCTTGGCGCTACTCCGGTTTCCTTGATCAAACGCTCTATATGCTCGGGCAAAAAGTTGCAGACCCCTATGGAGCGGATCAGCCCTTGCTTCTTGGCCTCGATCATCGCCTGCCAGGCCTCAACGTATAAATTCACATTGGGGTTCGGCCAATGGATGAGATAGAAATCATAATAGTCCAATCGGGCCCGATATAAGGATTCCTGGATCGTTGCCACCGCTTTGTCATAAGCGTGATGGCGCCCCGGCAGCTTGGACGTAATGAACAGCTGATCCCTCGGCACAGAGCTTTGGCGAACCGCTTCGCCAATCGTTCCTTCATTCTCATAATTAAAGGCGCTATCCAGCAAGCGATAGCCGGCATCAATCGCTGTTGTAAGACTTTTTACACCAGCCTCACCCTTCAAGCGGTAAGTCCCAAATCCAATCGCAGGCACCTTTAGTCCATCGTTCAATTCAATTTCCGGGATTCTTTCAGTCATCGTTACTCTTCTCCTTTGTGTCGTGCAATCCCCAAACGGGCTGCACTCTATTTATGTTGAAGACGCAAACGCGCTTGCACCCAGTTTTATTTTACCTTATTTAGTCTGGAAGTGTCGCCTCTACTCCCCTTCGAATGCCCGCTTCAGCGCCGCGATATCCAGCTTGCCCATGCCCATCATCGCCTCTGTAACTCTCTGCGCTTTGAGCGGATCGGGATCTTTCAGCATTTCTTCGAGGACGGTGGGACAAATCTGCCAGGACAGGCCGTATCTGTCCTTCAGCCAGCCGCATGGCCCTTTGGAGCCGCCTTCGGACAGTTTCTCCCACAGATGATCAACTTCTTCCTGTCCCTCACAGTTGACCAATAAGGAGATGGCTTCGCTGAACTTAAATTCCGGTCCGCCGTTAAGTGCAGTGAACGATTGCCCGTCAAGCTCGAACGTCACCGTCAGAACCGTTCCGGCGGGCCGCTGCTTCCGCTTCGGTATCGAACCATAAATTCGTAACTATTTTCTGCATCACAGACTCCTCCAATAGTTTCATATTCCGCTCGTCTTATTCTTCCACGTACCAGAACTCCCTATACTGGCGGACTGCCAATGGATAATCTTCTACATTACTCCACGCTGTGTTGCCGTATCGGTTCACCGGGGCTAGAGTTCCTTAGATAGTTTGGGCCATTAACAAAATAGCAGCTATAACCAGGACAATAATTATGCTGTAACTTCCTCCCATATGAATATCATTTTATACGACTACACATTAAAAAAGAGACGTGGCTCTCTCACGTCCCTTTTTCTTCCCAGTTCTACATTCTCATTTTTTCGCTAACAGAGAATCCGCATATTAAACAAAATGTCTCGTATCATTATTCCGACCAAAGTTATAGGTCGCGAGCAAGAAAAAGACCACGGCAAAAGCGAATAAAATCAACAGATTAAATCCTATCCCGCCGAAGTTCTCCCCGCTCTGCAGACTTTCGAACGACTCCAGTACCCAAGTCTGGGGCAGGAAGCTCGCAATCCGCTGTACCGCCTCCGGCATCACACTAACCGGGAAGAAGCAGCCGGAGATGAAGCAGGTCGGAACGATAATCAGATTCTGCAGCGCACCCGCAGCAGCCGTACTTTTCGCCACAGACACGATAACAAGCGAAATGCTGACGGATACCAAGGCGAATAAAATCAACAGCCCGAACATCTCCCACATAGCTACGCCCGGATCGAGCCGGAATACTTCCCGCATAACGAACAAAGTAACAGCGATTTGGGCAATCATTATCAGCAAATTCACTATAATATTGGACAGCACATATGTCCGGGCGTGAACAGGTGAAGAGAGAATGCGGAAATACGTGCGGTTCTCCCGATTTTTCAGGATCAGCTCCGACAGGTTTACCGCCGAGGTCATCATGAACATGATCAGGAAACCAATGGATTGAAAAGACATTTCCTGCGCAGCAGAGGTATCCTCCACCCATTCGGACTGCAGCTGGAATTCTGCGCTCCGGTACTCCTCATACAGCTCATTAAAAGCAGTCTCCTCTCCACCGGATGCTCTGCCGATAGCCGCCACATGATCGATATATCCATACAGCATCGACTTGATATATAAGGTTGCTTCCGCCCCCTTTAGCGACTCTATTTCGATATGACCGGGTTCGCCTTGCAGCACACTCTCGGAATAGCCGGATTCCATAATGAGCCCGCTGTCCAGTTTGCCGCTGGCAAGCTGGGTTGTGAGTTCATTTTCCGTCACCTCTGCTAGTTGTATATTATCCAATCCCCGCATGAAGCCTAGCGTATCTGCGGCAATTCTGCCTCCGGTGTCCTTATTCACAATACCCACCTTGAGCACAGTTGGCCCTTGCGAGCCATAGAGCAGTGTACACAGTAGAATTCCGGCAACCGGAAGGCCAAAATATAAAATCAGAGCGGAACGTTTCCGAAAAGTAGCTTTCAAGGTCCTCCAGACCAGAAACCAGATATCCTGCTTCATTTACATGCCCTCCTTATGCCGCATAATCACAATCGCCGCCCCCAGAAACAATGCCGCCAGTCCCAGGTTCAGGCCCATAACCGGCCAGGCAGCTGACAACCGGTTTCCATAGATCACCTCAGTCAGCGCATGATTGGCCCATTGGATCGGTGACAGCTTAACCACCCATCCCATCAGCCCCCCTCCATCGCCTACAGGAAAATATGCGCCTCCCGCCAGTGAAGCAATCTGCAGTACAATCATAATAATGCCTTGTGATGCCGCTCCCTTTAGAATATAACTGCCGGCCAGTCCGAAGCTGATCGCCATAACCACTTCCGACAGCAGCACACCGAGCACGATTGACATATGTTCTCCCCAATAGGCATTGAACACGTATTTGCTGAACAGGATTAACACAAGGACACATAACATATTAATAACCAGACTGCCCATCAGCTTGCCCGTCAGCATCTCCCGCTTCGATAAAGGTGCCGTCATCAGTCTGGGGGCTGTGCCCCGTGTAATTTCATTCTTAATCAGCCCCGATGCAGGCATTGCGCTCCATAATCCGATCATCACGGTCATCGCCAGCGCATAATAATCAATCGAACCCGGCTTCCGGTCAGGAACAATCGATACCTCTTGAATATAATTCCGCTGTGCAGGGTCAATGATCATCAGTTCCGCCTTCCCCGGCTGGAGCCGGCTCACAGTCTCAGCTGCATTATAGCTGTCTGTAAACGAAACCAGCATTCCCTGTACTATGCTGCTCTCAAGTGTACTGCGGCTGCTTCCATATAGTTCAATCCCGCTATCCTTAAGCTCTATGTAGCTTGCATACCGGCCCTTCTCTACTTCTTCACGTCCGTTCATCCCTGTCTGCAAAGGATCCATCTGTATCCCGGATTTATCTGCTTCTAAAGAGAACAGGCTGAATGCCCGGGATAAGGGTTCATTTGCGCTCATATCCTTCACAATCACCTTTACATTCCCGATACTGACATTGCTGTTAAACGCATTAGTCAGTGTGAGCCCGAGAATAAGGATCAGCACAATCGGGAAAGCGAGCATGAACAGCATCGTGCCCCAGTCGCGGACCCCCTGTTTTATCTCCTTGAATGCAATCGACAACATATTCACCGGTTATCCTCTCCTTTCCCAGTCAGTCCCGCAAGCTGCGTCCTGTGAGTGTCAGGAACACGGTTTCCAGACTTGGCTCCCGCTCCTCCACCGACCGGATTTCCGCCCCCTCGTCCATCAGCTTCTTCAGGATCCGGTTCAGATTGTCCACCGCCGCATCGCTTTGAATCACAATAACCTGCCCGTCCTGCTGCACGGTACGGATGCCCGGTATGTCTTTCAAATGTTCTCCTTCCCCTCCGCCTGATGACTTCAGCTCCAGACGGATATCCTTCCTATCCGTAATGCTCGCTTTCAGCTGTTCCTTGGTGCCTTCGGCTATAATCTTGCCATGGTCCACAATGGCGATCCGTGAGCACAGCTCCTCGACTTCCTCCATGTAATGGCTTGTGTAAATGATCGTGCTGCCCGTTTCATTCAATTGCCGTACGGAGGACAGGATGTAATTGCGCGACTGGGGATCAATTCCCACGGTTGGCTCATCCATAATAATCAGCTTCGGCTTATGGGCGATCGCACAGGCGATATTCAGGCGCCGCTTCATGCCTCCCGAGAAGGTCTTGGGAAAGGCCTTGGCTTTATCGCCCAGCCCCACGAACTCTAATGCCTCAAGCACTCTTTCCTTCAGCACAGTTCCTCTCAGTCCATATAATCCGGCAAAAAAACTCACATTCTCATAAGCGGTCATATCCTCGTAGATGGCTAAATCCTGCGGCACAATGCCAAGATTCAGCTTGGCGAACCGGCTCTCCTTCATAATATCCTTGTCCAGAATGCGGATTTCACCTCCACTGGGCCGCAGCAGGGAGGAGATCATATTAATGGTTGTGCTTTTCCCCGCACCGTTAGCTCCGAGAAATCCGAAGATTTCGCCTTCCCGGACCGTTAAGGACAGGTTATCGACAGCCAGAAAATCGCCGAATTTCTTCGTCAGGCCTCGAATATCCAATACATTCATGCCGGAATCCCTCCAATTTTTCAGTGGCTTGCTGCCTGTTCTTCTTGTGCAGTTCTATTGTAAGAAAAAAGGATGCCCTTATGTCAGTGCATAAGTTCATCTTTAAGGTATGAGAATCTACTATTCTTCCAGGGAGCAGGGTGAATAATCTCACCTGTCTCCGTATGGAATCAATGTGGTAACCGTGAATCCCCGCTTGCCGTCTGCAATCACAGTCCCGCTTACCGCCGC
The DNA here is from genome assembly GCF_038007405.1 of Paenibacillus sp. FSL M7-1046. Taxonomy (NCBI): domain Bacteria; kingdom Bacillati; phylum Bacillota; class Bacilli; order Caryophanales; family Paenibacillaceae; genus Paenibacillus; species Paenibacillus sp. FSL M7-1046. Next base: position 1,355,744 of record NZ_JBBOXB010000001.1, read on the forward strand.
CGTCCGCTCTTCCATTCCGCTTAGTCCAATCCCCTTGATGATCCTGGCCGCCCCTTGACCATTGTCGGAGACAACAGCTTTAATATACTGCTTGAGTACCCTGATCTCGACATGCACTGCTGAAGCCACAGCATATTTAGCTGTATTGGTCAGCGCTTCGGATACATTCTTATGTATAATTCCCCATTGCAGCGGAGTAATGACCTCCATGTCACCAGCATGTACAACTGATGTCATCAGACCTGCCTGAGCACCAAAGGACTCCACAGCCTTATTTAAGCGGTGCAGACCCAGCTGCTCCGTGGCCGGCTTGTTATTGTGCAGCGTGAGCCGGATTTCTTCAATTCCCTGCTTGGAGATGTTTATAGCGTTCTGAAGTAATCCTCCTGCTGTTACAGGATCCGTGCTTAGCAGCCTCTTCGCTGCCTCCATCTGGATCAGCGCACCGGTCATCGAATGCCCGATACCGTCATGAATCTCCTGAGTCAGCCGGTTACGCTCCTCCAGCTTGACTGTGTACTCCGAAGTTTTGATCAAGTCATGGCTCTCCAGCAGATGCTTGGCCTTCTGCTCCAGGTCCGTGCGCAGCTGCTCCAGTTCTCTGGACTGTGTGCAGACCTTAGCCACCGCTTGTCTCAGCACCGCATAGCTGAGAAAGCTCAGTACAGCAAGGCCGCTGTAGAGAACAAGCATGGAAGGGGGCAGGTAGAGCATCGGCAATAGCACCAGCAGTAGTCCCGCAGACAACCCCCACCTGCTTCTGGCGCTGCGGAATTCCGCGAATTCATAGACAATAAGCGGAAACAGCATCCAGAAAGACGGATGTGTGTAAATTGCACAGCCTATAAGATAGACCATGAGCAGCAGAAGAAGTGCCTGCCGGAACAAAGCAGTATGCACAATTGAGATCAGCAGATTCATGGCAATGTAGATCAGAACAAGCAGCACCAGCCAGCGATCAGGCTCCACAACTGTGAAATATGCCGTAAAGATGACCAACAGCAGCAGCAGTATTTTGTTGCCGGCTATCCATAATTGCATCATGCAGCCACCATCCTTTCGCTCAGCGGGCCTGTCCCTTCAGATAATAGATGGCGATCTGGGTACGGTGCTGCAGCGCCGTCTTATTCAGAATCGAGGTAATATAATTGGCGGTTGTTCCTTCGGAAATAAACAGCTGGCCGGAGATCTCTTTATTTGATAAGCCCTTGGCAATCAGCGCCATCACCTCCAGCTCCCGCTTGGTGAACAGAGTACGGTCAAAGGGTCCAGCCCCAAAAGGAGTGGTGTGCAAAGACTCTTCCTGCGGGCTAATCGCTGAGGACTTCGGTGTTTCTGACGTCTCTGTCATCGCAGCCCTCAGCTTATCCAGCATCACATCCTGAATCACGTTGTTCCCGGCCTGCACACTCTTAATAGCATCACGGATACGCTCCGGATCATTGTTCTTGAGCAGATAGCCCTTTGCCCCGAAACGGATGGCATCAAGGATATAGGCATCATCATCGAATGTCGTTAAGATGAGCGGCTTGGTCGCCGTCTCTAACACCAGCAGCCTTGCCGCTTCCACGCCATTCATGTTTGGCATGCGCACATCAAGCAGTGCCACATCAACCTCATGCGTCCGGCAATAATCAACGGCAGTTCGGCCATCCCCTACCGTATCCAGCACCTCAAACTCTTCAAATGTGTTCAATATAATCTTCATCCCCTCACGGATGAAGGAATTATCATCAGCAATCAGCACCCGGATCTTCATGAAGCAGACTCTCCCCTAACAGATTTCAAAGGAATCTCCAAAATAGAAGATCCTGAATCAGACCCCCTCATTATACATGTTATTCCATTTAAGAGCAGTAAGCTTGAAATATGACATACTGCCGTCACTGCTCTATGGTATAACTAGAATAAAAACGAGGTGTGTGCTGTGGCAAGCTATGAATATTCGTCCAAAGAGGAACTAATCGAGACCATTCATTCCAAATATGTGCTGCTGGATGCAGAATTTGACGGGATCGACGACAGCCAGAGGGATGCTAGAATACCTGAGGTGGATAAAACACCCGCCGAAATTATCGCCTACCAGCTTGGCTGGCTTCCGCTTGTCATGGGCTGGGACAAGGATGAACGGGAAGGCCATGAGGTACACATGCCGTCACCCGGCTATAAATGGAACCAGCTTGGCGGACTTTACCAGTCCTTCTACGAGCAATATGCCTCATTATCCCTCGCCGAGCTGCGAGACCTATTCCGCCAGAGGGAGCAGGAGTGGCTGGAATGGATCGGTACGTTAACCGAAGAAGAGCTGTTCACCCAAGGCACCCGCAAATGGACCGGCAGTAAGGACAACTGGCCGATGGCCCGCTGGATTCACATCAATTCAGTCGCCCCGTTCACCAACTTCCGCGCCAAAATCAGAAAGTGGAAGAAACACAGCGCGGCGGGGAACCCGGGTAATGTATAACAAATGTTGAGCAGCTCTGACTCATGAGAATTACTTGTTACCACGGTCCCCATTCGTCATTTATAAAATGACCGAAGAGGAAGATACCTTTGTTTACTCCCCCCAATCGGGTAAGTGGCTAAATGGACATTTGCACCTGACAAGCCGACCATTATCAGCGGAACACTATTAAAAACAAGCAGGAGACCTTGGGCTCCTGCTTGTTTATTGTTCCCGGTTGGATTGGGTTTCTACGAGAAGCTGCTGAATGAGGAAAACAGTATTCCCAATAGAGTTTATTCCTCGAGGGAATCTCCATTAGTCAACGTCTTAATGTTTATCCAACCTCCTCCTGATAATCCTGACGGCATTACTTCTTTCCCATATAAATCCGCAAGCGTGTTCGCAACTTGTATGCGGATTTCATTTAATCCCGGACGCATGGCCTTTGTGATGTCCCAGCGATACGGCGGCCATAGGCATGTTCCTACGAATTGTCCATTGATTAGCACGGATGCCGATTCCCTTACGTCCTCAAGCTCCAGTTCGATTTGCTGCTGCGCTTCGTCAACCCCGATGTCACTCATCATAAAGTTTTGCATATAAACGGCCTTGCCTGATAAATGAGGATATCCCTGTTCACTCCAGTATCCGGTTATAGGCTGAGGACTGGCAATTAATACGCCTTCTTCATTTAGTGCGAAATCTCCTATCAGAAATAAAGGGGAGGCTACCCGAATCATAGGCTCCAGGAGTGAGATGGTTAGCAGTTCGATCAAATTTTCACCCGCATGCACATAAGGTGTCAAATTCACACTTTTAAAAAAAGGATCCTGCCAGCCCGCAGTCTCAAGCGCCGGCAGTCTATGCCCGTTGATATAAATCTCCACACTGCGGCGCCTGGATAAAAAACCGATATGTGAAGGCACATACTGATCAATATCATCGGTGACCAGCCGTATCTCCTTGCCGATTGCCGAAGCATCAATCATGAGCCGGGTCCGATAGGTGTTGGTTTGGCCGGGCATCACCGCATTCATCCGTGATTCGCGGTCATTAAATGTCACTTCCCAACGATCCAGAACCTTCACATTGGGATCTTCCAGCTTAAAATCCCAAGATGAGGGAAGCAGGATAGTCTTCTCTAAGGAATACAACCCTTCCAGCAGTTTCCCAGGACCGGATTTGACAATACGAACGATCCGCAGTTCGCCAGGCACTAGACGGAATTCATTCGACTCCCTTTGTGTAAGAATAATTCGCTCGCCGTTTTCCAGCTTCCACTCCTCTACCCTTTCCATCGGTTGGGTCAAGCATTGGATCTCCGCCGTTTCCTCCGACCAATTCATCATCCAGAAGTATTGTTCGCCCTCTACCCACCGGCAAGTCACGATGACCCGTTCTTTCTCCGCTTCCGGTATGAACCAGCGTTCGGTTACTTGATCAACTCCTGGAAACTGCCGCAGCTGTTCACACAAATATCGCGCATCATCGGCAGTCACCTTCGGTTCGGACAGCAGCAGCGTTTTCCCTTGTCCATACACATGCCATTCTTCTTCCCCTGATTGCGGGAAAAGAGGGTTCAAATACTTATTCAGCTCCGGGTCATCTGTCTGGTTAAAGCTATCCGAAGGCACTTCTCCGATCGCGATCAGCAGCCCCCCTTGGTCCACGAACTTGTTCAGCTTGGCCGCCGACGCGACAGACATAACCTTCATACGAGGCAAAATAACAGCCCGATACTTCTCCTGCGACTTCGTAAACGTTAAATGACCCTGTTCTGCAAAACTACTCTGGATTTGGCTGTCGTCAGCGTAATCGTAGTCGAGTTGGTTGCGAATTAATCGATCGGACAGTAGAGCATGCAGCACATCCGAAGCGGGCTTAAGCTCTGCCCTTCCATTGTCGAACATTTCCTGATAGACCGTATGCACGGGGCTAAGCAGCAAAATACGGGCATTATGATGACCTATGCTCCCCATGAAGCTGAGTCTGGCGATATAATCGGCAAAAGCTTTATAATGGTCCCAGTGGGGCGCATGATAAAATTCCGTCTGCGGAAAATCCGTCTTGCGGTACCCTTCGAACGAATAATAAAATGCATGGGGAATAAACAAGTTAACGCCCAGAAACGCCATAAAATTGGCATCAAGTCTCCGTTGACGCATGGAATACCCGTGATCACTGGCTCCAAACGCTTCGCAAATGACGCGATTCTTGCCTTCAATATGGGCCACCGACGACGCGCACTTGACGGACAGAATACGATAGGGATTCTCTTTGGTGCCGATACCTGCTTGCAAATAATCGACACCGGGATAATCAAATTCCCGCAGCACCTGCGTCTGATTCCCCTGCGAACGTGCCTGACCCCAGATCGGTTCTTCCAGCGTATGACCGATATAGGCCAGCCCGCGAGCTTCGCACCATGAGCTTAATCCACGGTGATACGCATCGATATACCAGTGCGTAAGAGCCGCATAATAATCTTCACGTACTTTGTGGCTTGTATCTTCCACCTGAAAAAGCAGGGAGCCGAGATGGGAGAGAAGCGAGTATCCGCAGTGCTGCTCGAAACGCTCCGGAAGGTTTCGCGTCCATGCCAAAATCACCCCCGGCAAGCTTTCCTCCAAATGATCCACGCTTGTTTTCATCGCTTCTACTCCAGAAAATCCGTCGTGAATCATGAGCCCAGGCTCGTCGGTAAATACTCCTTGTATGTTCGTCCCAAAATGTGCAGACAACCGATCGAATGGTGCATAGCCCAGTTCGATAAATTTATTCACAGCTTCCGGATTCATCGTATCCAAGTAATAGCCTCGCGCAAAGGTTACCTTCTCAGCGACCTCGCATTCCCAAAACGCGAGGATTACATAATCCCCGTCTTCCTCCGGTTGCCAGGATCGACCGTATAAATGGGTCAAATCATACGGTTTATCCTGCAAAACAACCTTTTCCCCATCATTCTGTTTTATGCGGTAGGCCAGAATAGAAATCAATGAATGATGATCTTCTAAGGCAAAATCTATCAAGCATTCCCTCTGCCCATCCGTTGGAGAATATCTCTTCTCTTCCACCCGCAAATAACGCATCCTGTACTCGGGGAATTGCTGGGTCAACTTGCCTCCGAAAGTTCCGCTAGGCCAATTGTCCTCATCATATAGCCAGGTTTGCATACCGAGTCTGCTGCATTCCTCGATGCAAGTTTCGAGCATATCAAAGTAAGCCTCGGAGAAATACTCTTCGGTCTTGCCGTGCCTCGAGTGAAGTACAACACCGCCAATGCCTTTCTCATGCATTTCCTGTAATTGCCAGCGCAGCATTTCCGGGTTGTAGTCATGGTTTAGAAACCAGAACGGTTGCGGTCTGTAAGTTATGCCCGGATTTTGAAATAGCTTTCCCAGCTCCTGTGTATCTATCATTTCGTACCTCCATGGTTTGATCAGAAACCCGTTGAATTAATTTATCATTCTCTTGTCAACGGTTTTCCTTCCGCTCAAAGAGCCTTTTTGCCAACTAGCGCCCACGTATCCTTCAGGAGCTTGATATAGATTCCGCCTACAACGCTTCGGTGCTGAAAATTCATCTGCCTAGCGGTATTCGTGTCATACCAATCAGAAAAGGGAACGCGATCTGGCGTTTCATTTAAAGCGTCCCATAGGGGTTCAATCAAGCTGACAAAATCCTCCCGCCCGGAAGCCAGGGAGGCCGCCCAAACAAGCCAATCAGCTTTGGTATAGGCTGCTCTGCTATCCATCGGAATCCCGTATTTATCCTGCTTCTTTAAGTACCAGGAGACTTCTTTTTGAATAATGGCTTCATCAAAAATATGCGTAGCAAAGAGGATATCCCAGATCAGGTTATACTTTAGGCTCCACGTTCCATCCTGGCCGAAAGCAAGCTTATAATGATCCTGATCTCTAGCCAGCTCCTCCCATTTAATCGCCATCTCTTCAGCCGCTTTCTTATAGCGTTCAGCTTCAGCAGAATGTCCCATCATACCTTTAAGAAGGGAATAACTCGCTACGCCCATAATGGCCTTAACCGATAAATTGGCGTTTCGTGCCAGATGGCCGGCAAAGTCATCCGTGCATAACTGATTCTCAGGATCGAGCCCGTACTCAAGCAAATAATCGGCCCAAATGGACAAAAGCTCCCCCTGCTCAGTTGCGAAATCGGCGTGTCCATCCGTCAGACAAACTGCGGCTGCCATAATCAGCATATTGCCGCATTCCTCAACCGGCATTTGACCTTCTAAGGCATTCTCCGAATAAACCTGCCCGTTGGCAATTGGATATTGTCCGACGTCATGTGGAGCAAATTCGAACGGCCAGGCATCGCTGGCTGCATATTTAAAAATCGGCCTCATCATCGCTTTAACGAGTTCCGGATTATAAAGCAAGAACAACGGAATGGAGGGGTAACTTACATCCACTGTAGCAATACAGCCATTGCTGTAGCATTCCTTGGACATAAATAAGAGCTTCCCCTCAGAATCAGTCACCAGCTTGTGCGCAGCGATCGCCTGCCGGTAAGCCAGCACCAGAAGCTCTGCGTATTTCTCTCCGCCTGAACGTACTCCGTCCGCCCATAACTTTTGGTCGAATGCCGTACACTTCTTGATGAGATCAGGATACTCTGCGAACGCATCCCCAATCATTCCAAGGGCCGTTGTTCCGCTCTTTTTCCAGTAGGCCTGAAGCTTATCTCCGAAATATTCAATGGCATAAACATCATCATAGGCCAGCACGAACAGATTTGAAACTTCAGCAGCACCTACTTCCCCGCAATCCCAAGTGCAGGCCATAACAGGCTGGTGCTCACGAACAGCTTGCGGCATATCCCCCTTAAGGCTCGCGACAATCTCATCTTTGCGCACAAATTGCTTTCTGATTTCAGCTGAAGCCAGATAGGTCCGCATTTCAGGGGATTTTTCAACTGCCAAATAGAACTGGCCCCAGTCAATTCTCAAATCGTCACCGGAACGGTTTAAGTAAGCTTGTTCCTCATGACTCATCTCAAGAACAACCAGTTGGCCCTCCTCATGCTGCTGCCATACTACCAGCTGATCACTGGAGTCGACACACCATTCTGCAGTGACATCGAAGTAGATGTGCACGTTATGGGGCTTATCATCCACCGAGCAGACGGAAAGCTGCACATAAGAGGCCGGTCGTGACAGGAGCTCCAGGTTATCCATCAATAGCGGTGTGGTAAAGCGCATCTGCAAGCGGACTCCCGATTCTTCATAACAATAGGTGCTGGAGAGAGGTGTTAGCTGAACTTCCTGTTGCTTCATCGCCTTCGGTTCGGCATAATAGTTTTCCGCATTCGGCTCGACCCGGCCAGCAAATCGATATGGAGTACCGTCAATAATAATTAATCCCGTCATTGCATTTCTTTTGCCGGTCCAATGTCTCGTAAAGTCATCGCTCAAACGGTCAGCCATAGACCATACGCTAAAGTACGGATCAACCGTCACCAAAGGTATTGCTGGAGGGCGAATGTTTGTCTTCATCCTAATCAATCTCCAATCATTGTTTATTAATCTGAATACGAGCACTCCCTGCATCATGCTCGTAACGAATGAGCAGGGTTCGGGTCTCCTCATCCCACACAAAAGGAAGCGCCGCTTCCTGTTCGTTGATATGGATCGTTGCACTCACCGGTTTAGCTGAACAATGAATTCTCGCTGCTGCGTGTACAGCTTTTGGCCCTTTGACGTAAAAAACGATTGAACTCGAATCCTCCGTGAAGCACTCCGTTCTCGAAGAGGCTGCGATAACCCCGCTGTTGCCCGCATGGTCATATTCGAGGTCATACAAGAGAGCCTGCTGGCCCGGCTCTACCTTAACATGTCTAACAATAGGCAACCCTGGATCAAACAGATCCACATAACAGCCCGCTAATTCAAGCGGATGCTCATGGACGGACTCACTCATCACTGAGGCAACAACATAAGGGCCCCGTTGAAGCATGAAGTGATTTGCAGGTTCCCAGCATATTTGAGGATCATTCAAGCCTGCCATCGCTTCCCGAACCGCATCACGGAGCCTGTTTCCCGCAGCCGTACTCTCCGCAAAGCTTTCGGGCCGAACAGGCAAGTACACCAGCAACCCCTTACCAATCGACGTCATTCTCTCTGAAGAATCAGGAGATAGTCCCAGACCTTCAAAAAGATGCTCGCGCGGGGAATGGTAGTGACGTTTGCCTTGGTTCCACCATTCCTTAACCTGATGATATGGATCACTGTCATCGCCGATATAGATCAAGGCTCCGCCGTCTCTCACCCATTGCGCCAACGTGCTGTGAAGATCGGGGTACTCGGGCTTCATGAATTCATAGCTCAGGATCAACACCCGGTAATCATCCAAATAACCCGGAAATCGTCTTGCATTATCGAGCTGAACCGGTCTTACAGGCAGGCCATGCTTGACAAGCGGAAGCGTTAATCCGTAAAAAGAAGAGAAGTTCAGCAATTCGAGCGCATATTCGTCCGTCAGTTCAACTTCGTTCGTCCCGTCATACTTCATCATAAAGCCAGCAGTTTCAACACCCGGGCGCATGCGTTGGTACATGGCTGAATCAGCCAACAAAACCCCCACCTTGACATCGTTTCCAAAGACCCGAATATCCGGTTGATCCATGTTGCCGAGGGCATGCATAAGTGTGAGCAAAACGGTCCCATAATCCGCAGGAATTCCTTCCTTGCCTGTTCCGTCCGCGCTGGGATACTGCCCCTCGAAGATCCGCTTGGGCCATGGGGCAACCTCATAATGGGACACCCCGGGATGCAGCAGGGATGCCGTCAGCGTCTTGAAATAATTTATCCTGTAGTCCTCCCATGTACGTTTGGGATCATCTTCTATGGGGTCGTGCAGGAACCACACGCGGCGATCCGTTCCGCGTACCAACTCCTGCATAATTCCATATTCCAGAAACGCTGTTTCAAATGTTCTCTCCGCGCGGTTGCCTTCGTAAACATTGGCTGTGCGTGAGGTTCCTGTCCATACTTGGGCGATATACCCATTGATGGAGGGTAGATCAAGCAGTCTTGATTCCGGACTGACAATCCGCCACTGCGTATAATTAATCAGACTGTGTGTCGGTACGAAAAACCGCAGCGGCCGGTCATAGCGAACCAGCGAATATTCCTTGAGAGCTGAACAAAGCCGATCCAAACACCTTGTATACAAATAGGCTTTCAGCTTGGAGGCGTGATATTGTGCATTCTCTGATTCATGAGGTGGAATCCATGGCTCGTTATAATAATTTCGCCATTCCCGTTTAAATGCCTCAGAGTACCCGCCCTCCACCCAGAATTCCGGCTCCTCCAGATGGATAGCATCAACTCCCGCATCCACAGCAGGACGAATCTGTTGAATCAGATAATCGGAGTAGGCCACTGTCGGCACCATGTACGGGATGTCAACCGATGTCCCGTGGATGATGTTCTCCCCATCCTTGTATTTTTGCGCTTCGTCCCAGTGAGAGCGACCATCAAAGTTGCCGTTCAGGTAATCCTGATAGCCGCCCCAGGATACTCCTGTCATCAAATGCACCTGATATCCCTTCGCCTTCCATTGCTGAATCCGTAACGGCATTGAGGGATTAATTCCGTAAACCATCACAAAATCCGTCTGCAGATCGTAAGCTTCTCCGTAGGCACCCCCCTCCTGAAAACCGGTACGCTCTTCCTCGCGGCCTCTCTCCTTCATTACTTCATCTCCCTTGTGCTCTGATTATGCAAGCTGAACACGAATGGTCTTAATTTCAAAGGGTGCAAAATGCAGCTCTGCCCGTGAATCGTTATTTTGCAGAACTTGGATCGGGTTTTCCATCAAATCCGCCTCTTCAATTGAAAGGCAATCCAGTCCGATGGAAATCATCCCTTGCGCCGCAGTCCCCGCCGTTTCGTACAAACGAACAATCAGATGATCGCTGTCTTCAGCCTTTTTCACGGCTTCAACCATTACATAAGGATTGTCGACTTGGATCAACTGAATAGGAGCATGCTGTGCTGTATCTGCCTGAATCACCTCCACCACCACCATAGGGGTGTTCAGTTCATAACCTTTACGATAAACACTTGCTTGAATGAAATCTCCTGCATGCGGATACAAAGCATAAGTAAATTTGTGCTCTGCCCGGTCTGCAGTTGGGTCTGGATAAGCAGGACTTCTGAGCAAATTCAAATCGAGAACATTGTGCAGAGCGCTAAATCCATATTTGCAGTCATTCAGCAGGGCCACGCCATAATCCGGTTGAGAAAGGTCGATGTATTGATGTGCGCAAATTTCATCCTTGGCAAATTCGATCAGGGTATTGCGGGTCGTCGGCCGCTTTAAATAGCCAAATTGGATCTCACAATTGACTTGATCGCTGGACACACTGGTCGGGAAGGACACTCGCAGCATCTTGCCCGATTCGCGCCAGTCCACCTCGGTTTCAAACTCCACCATCGAACCGCCCATGGTCAATATAATCTTCTGTAAGAGTATTGATTCACCATAGCGATATTCTTGCCGGACAACCGCTTGCGGCCCCTCTATATGGGCTGTACTTCTCACCAGCGTCATGGCTCCGGCAACCGTCTCGCGGTAATCATGCGGAAAGTCCCAGGCATCCCCGTCATCATGGTAAATCATAAAGACATTTGCTTTCGTCCCAGAGTGAAGTGCCTCCCGTCCGCAAAGCTTATCGTACACAGAAACGATACTGCCATCCTCATCGAACATGACCTTAAGCTTTTCGTTCTCAAGCTCGCGGCTGCCCGCCATCAACCCTTCAACAACGGACACCTCATGTTCAGCCTTCTCAAGGGTTCTGTATCCCATTGCAGGTACGCTGACCAAATGCCAATTACCGTTCCATTCCACCCACTCCTGCCGATCCCATGGCAGCGAGTTGAACAAGACGGGCTGGTTGGACCATCCGGCCATGCTGGCAATTCTTTTATAAGTATCTTTCGTCATCGTATGGACCTCATCGAGCAGTATGGCATAACGCTCAAGCGATTCATCATAGACTCTCGCAATCGAGGAACCGGGCAGAATATCATGGAACTGGTACAGCAAGACTTCCTTCCAGATCTCTTCTAGCCTTGCTGCCGGATAGGCTTCACCGTGGGCGGCCCATAACAGCGATGCTGCAAACTCCAGCTCCCGCAAGGCTTTCTCCATCTTGCGGTTATACCGTTTATTGCGTCCCTGCGTGGTTAACGTCCCCTGATGCTTCTCCAGGTATAGCTCCCCTTTGAACGTTTGGAAGCGGGAGGCCTCCTTGTCCAGCCGTTGGAAAAAGTTGATTGACGGCTCTTGAATAACCGGTGGGACACCCAACAGATTCTTCTCCCGGGCCAGTCGCTCCAGATGCTCTTCTCCTGGTCCGCCTCCCCCATCGCCAATGCCAAACAGCATGAGTGCATTCTCAGACACATTCCGGTCTAAATAGCTGTTCTCGATCTTGACGAGTGACCTTGGCGCAGCAGGACTGTTGTAGGTATCCTCCGGTGGAAGATGTGTCAAAACCTGAGTTCCGTCAATTCCCTCCCAGATAAAACTGTGATGCGGGTGCGTATTATATACACTCCATGACAACTTTTGGGTCATCATATAATCAACCCCCGACTTTTTCAGTAACTGGGGAAGACTTCCTGTGTATCCGAAAACATCCGGCAGCCATAGCACCTTCATTTCCTGACCAAATTCTTGCTTAAAGAAGCGTTTACCATATAAAATTTGCCGCACTAGCGCTTCGCCGCCAGAGATATTCGTATCCGGTTCAACCCACATTGCACCCTGCGGCTCCCAACGGCCTTCCTGTATGCGCTCCTTTACCTTGTCGTACAGCTTCGGATAGTACTCCTTCATCCATTGATAAAGCTGTGGTTGACTGGCGCCAAACATGTAATCCGGATACTTTTCCATATTGTACAGCGCCGTCGAGAATGTACGCGCACCCTTGCGAACCGTTTCCCGAATCGGCCACAACCAAGCAAGATCCATATGAGCATGCCCGATTGCACTTACCGTCAAGGAAGGATCTCCCCCGCGTTTGTTCAATTCCCCGGCAATCCGTTCGCTTGCCCGGCGCACGTTATCAGTATTAATCTCGGACAATTGATTCGCTGCATCATATAAGCATTGATAGATTCGGGTTTTTCTGATACTGGTCTCCGGCAATTGCTCAGCCAAATCGATCAACACTTCAAAGTCGTAGTACAGCCTCCGGGTTTCTTCATGACAAACGGCAATAACAGCTTCCTTTAACCTGCCGCTTCGATAATTACCGAACAGATCATTGCAGCCGCCATCCGCCCATAGGTTAATAACTTCCCCGCCTTTGGCAGCCGGACTGAAGTCCACTACTCTTTTTCCGGGAAGTCCCAGGCTGTAATCGAATTGCGAGTTGATGTTGGTTAGTCCCTGGCAAGGTGTACCTTCATGATCCACCAGGCAAAGCTCTCCATTGACGTCGATCAATAGCACAATTTTGCTGCCAGCCTGTGAGTCCGGCACCATTCCTCCAAAGTGAAACCATGCACAATCCCACAAGTCTCCCCACTTATCCCCCGGCTCTAAATGGATTTGTTGTCCGGATGTTCTCTCCGCATATACGACGGGTTCTGGGGTTACCCAAGCCGTTACAGCTAATAAGGATATTGGCTCATAAATAGATTTCTCCAACTGCGACATGGCAGCCTTCGCCTTTTTCAAAAAAATAGAATTGGTTTCATACGGCATTCTCTATCTCTCCTTTTGACCGTGCGTTTAATAATGAAGTAAAGAGGACTGACGAAAGGCAGTCCTCCTCATCCACCTCATAGAATCGTATTAGTTCGTTATAGCTTCTGCCTTTTTCTGAGCATCGTCCATGATGGATTTAATATCCCCATTGGTCATAACCGATTTCGTTACAGCATCACCGAATAGTTGCCAAACCTTGGAATTCTCTTTTGTGAATGTTGGCAAACCTTGCACGTTTCCTGCCATTGCCAAGTAATGCAGATACATCTCCGGATGGTTGGCTTTGTAATCATCCGACTCTGCAATCGTTTTTAGAACCGGAGATCTCACACCGGTATCCGCGATAAGAGTCTGCACTTCCTCACTGTACATAGCCCGAATATATTCAAAAGCCGCTTCTTTGTTCTTGGCTTCCTTAGGCACGGAGTGGAAAGCCGCACCTATTGTAATATTGCCCGCTTTGCCATCGGAAGACAGTGGAATTGGCGCCATTCCATATTCGATGCCAAGCGTTGAACTCTCGACTGCACGCCATGGACCGTCGATCAGATAAGCAATTTGCCCTTTCTTAAAGGCATCGAAGTAAGTACCTTCATTCGTATTCATCATTAATCCAGCAGGATGATAGCTGTTCAGTTCTTTCATGAAGGCAATCGTCTCCAGGTTGGCTTCACTGTTGAAGGCTGGTTTACCTTGAGCATCTGCGAAGCCGCCGCCATTGATGACCAGCAATGTGCCATACCGTAAATATCCGCCGGCGTTAGGTCCACCGTACACGCCTCCCCCGTAGAATTTACCCTTACCAGCTTCAGTTACCTTTTTCAGGTTCGCAGCCAGCTCATCCCACGTGGCAGGAGCCTTATTGGGATCAAGGCCTGCTTCCTTCACCAGCTTCTTGTTCCAGAACAAGCTGTTTACACCCGGTTGGGAGGCGAAACCGTAAATTTTCCCGTCATACTCCATCGGCTTCCAGGCTGCCGGTGCAATATTCTCGCGGATATATTGATCCATATCCGCCGGGAAAGGCTCCAGCAGTCCTTGCTGGGCGAAACCAGGCATCTGGGTTTCTCCAACGATAATATCGGGTATGTTTTTCGCAAGGAAGCCTGCTGTCTGCTTCTGAATCAGCGGGTCACCCCAGCCCCAGTCTTCCGTTTGCAACGTAATATTTTTGCTCTTCAACTTATCGTTGATGATGGTCTGGTAAAAGTATCCAAATACGTTCGTATTCACTTTACCGCCTGGAGTATACGTAAAGTCAGCTTCTACAGGACGAGGACTTAGAGTTTCGTCTGCAATCAATGCTTTCTTCTTTACTCCGAGCAAATCGGACACGATGCCGGCACCCACGCCGACAGCTCCTTCATTTAAAACCGTAATCGTAACATTCCCCGTCTTGGCAGCATCTGTTGCCGCTGCCTTCTCTGTTGCCTTCGCTGTTTCATTACTTGTGTCAGCAGCCCCGTTATTTCCTGAAGAGCAGGCAGTCAACCCTATTGACATCATAATGACTAGAGCAGCGTTCGTTATTTTTCTCGCTTGCATCCTTTAACCCCTCCAATATGAATAATGATTTGCAGATAGACAATATCACAACCAATTAATACATCTAACATATTTATTTATATTAAATATGTCATATATATTCATCCTTTAATCCCCGTACTGGCTAACCCTTGAACGATATACTTTTGAAAAAAGAAAAAGATCAACAGGGCAGGCAGGGTGACGCCTAGACTTAAGGTGATAATCAAAGGATAGTTAATTACAGCACCGGGACTGGCCCCAACAGAGGACAGCTTTGTTATTGCAGCCGGAAGCGTTTGCAAACTATCGCTTGAGGTATAAAAGAAAGGTGTAATAAAGTCATTCCAAGTACCCAAGGCTGTTGTTATGGCTATAAAAGCCATAATAGGGAGCTGCAAGGGGAATAGGATTTGAAATATTAATCGGATGGTTCCAGCCCCATCCATCCTCGCGGCCTCATCCAGCTCGATCGGAACCTTCTCAAGCGATTGCTTGACCAGAAAAGTTCCCATGATATTAATGGACGGCCCCCCGATTAAATAAATCCACCATGTGTTTAAAATCCCTGTTCCACCGGTGAACACATCATTGCCTCCTGAGAAGGGAAATCTGGCAAATTCCAGGTAGGTCGGGATAATGGCCAATGTTGTCGGAATCATTTGAGTAGCGAGCATGATTAAGAATAAAGTTTCTTTCCCTTTAAATTTCAAGCGGGCAAATACGTAACCGGCCAAAAAAGAAGTAGTTAGCGCCCAGAACGTATTGTAAACGGTGCGAATGATGGAGTTCCGGAAGTAAACCGTCACCGCCGCATCCATCGAGCCCATAATCAATGCTTTATAGTTGGCCAGCGTTGGTGCTTTGGGAATCGGAAATACCCCTAGTACCGTTCCGCTAAATTCAGTTTTATTAAAAAAACCTGCCATTACCATGAAGATGAGAGGATAGAGCAGCACCAACCCAACACCAAGGAGGACGATGTGACTGAATAGATGAACCGGACTGAACTGGCTTTTAATTTTTATGCGCAACTGTTCGGACATGACTTATTGCCCCCTTTTGATTGGTTTATTGGGAATAGTCATTCGTTTGTCCGATGCCGTAGACCAGTTATAGTAAAATACTGTAGCCACGATGACGATTGCTGCCATGATCAGCGACGACGCTCCAGCCATGCCTAGGTTGAAATCCCAGAAGCCGTCACGATAAATCCGGAATACGAGCACCTCTGTCTGTCCATAAGGTCCGCCATTGGTAATAAACAATACCTGCTCGTAGATCTGAATCGCCCCAATCAAGCTCGTAATAACAATGTAGGTTGCAATTGGCTTCAGCCCAGGCAGTGTGACAAACTTCAATTTAGCCCACCGGCCCGCACCATCGATGTCCGCAGCTTCATATAAAGTCTGATCTACCGATTGCAATCCTGCCAGCCAGATAAGCGCTGCGGCCCCGACACCCTTCCAGGCCGAGTAGATTACGATCCAGAAAATACCCCACCCGGCAGAATACTGCCAAATAATCGGTTCTTTGCCGATGGACTTCAAAAAATTATTAATGACCCCATTATTGGTATCGAGCAAAATATTAAATACCTGAGTGGTTGCCACAGTCGAAGTAACTGCTGGAATATACCACAGCGACCGATAAATGCCTTTGCCCATTAAGGGCATATTCATCAGAATAGCTGCTCCGAAGCCGGCCGTTAACGTAACCGCTGTCACTAAACCGCCTAACCAAATGGATCTCCATAGTGCTCCGGTATATACCGGGTCTTTGAAGAAACTAATAAAATTATCAAACCAAATAAAGTCCGGTGTATCATTTAACCCCACCCAATTAAAAAAACCGAGAAAAAAACCAAAAATCGTTGGAGCCCCTGAAAGAACCAGCCAAAACAACAACATCGGTGTAAGTATGACCGCAGCGATGACAGCGTCTCTATGCCTTCTCATCATCCGTTTGAAAGAAGATTGCCCGCGGATCTGGGCCGTTTTATCCATATGCAGTACCCCCATTGCTATAGTTAAAGCCTCATTTCCCCCTGCCCTTAACCACAACCTTCCTCATCTATGTATTTGCAAAACAAATATATAATAACATATCAATTATGTCAAGATATTTGCTATATCATTTATCTCCAATAAAAAAAGTACTCACTGAATTTCTTCATGTAAGTACTTTTATTGATACATACTTCTTATTAAACTAGGCATTCCGCAGTCGAGTCGCCTTCCTTTAGCTCCGGCTTTAAAATCACCTTGTGATACTTGTGGTCAGGGTTCGGGGCCTCTTCCAGCATACTCAACAATATCTTGGCCGCCTCTTCGCCCATAATCCCCTCTGATTGAGATATATACGTTAATGCTCCCGGCTCGTCCATACCAGGGGAGGGATCATCGAAAGTGAGAATAGAGATATCCTGCGGTACCTTAAGTCCAATTTCTTTGCAGATGGACAGGATATGTAGCCCTAATCTGCCGTTGAGAGTAATAAAGGCGGTGGCCATCCGGTTTTTGATAAATCGATAGAGCGGATGCTCCGTATCCATCCCCTTATAATCCACGTGAAAGTCTGTCAGAATAAGCGCCGGATTAATCAGTGCCTCTTTCTTCTTCAAACCATCCATGTAGCCGTTAATCCGATCCTCCACAGTGATCGTTGGAAGCGGGGAGTCTGAACAAATCGCAATATCGCGGTGGCCGAGGTCCCACAGATAATCTACAGCAAGCTTTCCGCCGATCATGCCATCGCTGCGAACAATATTGGTTTCCACTCCCGGAAAATAACGGTCAATCAGGACAAAAGGAAACTTGTTCTGCTTAAGAGACAGAATTTCCTCATTATAGGTTTCTGTATCGCAAGGAAATATAATCAAGCCTGCTGCACCATTTTTAATTAGGTCGAGGATTGCTTCTTCTTCCCGTTCGATAGAGTTGAAGGTTTGAACAATGTGCAGGCTATATTGGCTCTCCTCCAATATATTATTAATCCCCTGGATCAACCGGATGGAGAAATAATCGACCAGAACAGGCATTACTAATCCAATTATTTTTCTTCCTCCACCTGCAACTGAAATGACAGTATTCGCTGTCTTGTTGGCAGATACGACTGTCGGTCCCAATGATGTATAGGATTTATCTACTGGCAAACCCTGCAACCGGAATTCGGATTCAAGCTTGTTCTTGTGATGAGATACAATTTCGTGAATCTCCTCGCTAACAAAGCTGCCTTTTCCGGGAACACGATAAATCCAGCCTTCCTTCGCCAGTTGCATAAGAGCATTAGCAACCGTTATCCTACTGACGGAAAATTGTTCCATCACTTCTTTTTCCGAAGGAATTTTATCATTCTCTTTCAATTCACTATTCAAAATAAGACTTTTAAAATACTCCTGGATTTGTACATACAGCGGCTGCCTTTCGTTATACATAAAATTGCTCACCTAACCTTCTTCAATTATTAATTATGTTATATCATTTATGTCATTTAGTCAATGTATATCATAATGTGTGGGGTCCAGAAAGGGAGAGCAGGACGGAAATGCTGATTGCAGAAGACCCCCTGAATGAAGAGAAGAGGCCGGTATTCTCCTTGATCAGCTCATAGCTGGCGCGGATCGCCATCTGCAACCTTATCCTCTGTTGTGTGGAGAATACACAGTTTCATGTGATTACATTGGATTACGCAGAAAATATCTTTAAACCGGGGAACGTCATTTATAAAATGACCGAAGAGGAAGAGCTTTAAGCTCCAATAGAAGAGATCCTATAGAACGCTGTCTGCCTGAAGGGGACGGCAATATATTGCGCATTAGCAGCAAGTGAAGGTTGCTATCTTGAGATGGCTATCGGGTGGTGAACAATTGGAGCCTTCCTATCTAATCTCCACTACAATTTGTTTGATTGCAGCTGCGCTTATAGTCAGGCTGGCAAGGGTGTCCAGCCAATGATCGCCTGCGCTGACAAATTCAATTTCCAAATCCGCCGCAGGCTGGTTAAGCGCAAGAACGGCTCCTGCGCTGTTTCCACTGTCGAAAATGAGCATACTGCGCTGGATGGCGGATATGCTGTAATGATTTTGCCTGAGCATATAGATGATGCGTAGCCTTGCAATTTCTTCATCTCCATAGACGCGGGATTGATCAGGCTGCCGCGGAACACAGATCAGCCCGTTGCGCTCCCAATTGCGCAACACTTCCGGTGTGACTCCTAACAAAGAGGCGGCTTCCTTATGGCTATACACATTCCCTGTGCCGGGCAGCTGGCCTTTCTCGGTCCAATTCTTAAGCAGCGACGCTGTTTCCAGTGCAGAGGCATATTCCTTCTCCAATAGATGCTGATAGGCTTCAGCATTGGTTAACGCCAGCTCCACATCCCATGATTTAAGGGCAGCTGCAACCGAAAAGGCGGTGTTTCTTAGAGTGCGGTTGGTATAGGGGGTACCGAAGATCAATCGGCAAACCCGAAGCTGTGTAAGATGTCTGTATGTAAACTGCCGATAGCGGTTTTCCGTGCGTTCTACCGGTGAGATCAGCCCTATTCGTTCATAAAACCTTATCGTATTGGGATGTACGCCCAGCTCCTGAGCGATTTGTCCTGTCCTATAAAATGCTTCACCGGATGTATTAAGAATCGGCTTGGGCTTCGCGGCTGATTCACCGGGGATAAACTTCATAATCTCTCCAATGTCACAAGCAAGCGCTGTGCAAATCCGGGCCAGAACGCCAAGATCGGGACGCTTGATTTCATTGGTGATATACAGATTCAGCTGACTTCTCTGAACGTGCGCAAGCTGAGCCAGCTTCCCGCTGTCAATGCCTTTCCTGCTCATGACTGACCCAAGAATAATATCGAAGTGTCCCCACTGTTCCGGCATGCAACCACTCCCTCTGGAAAAAAGATACATCTGTTATACCACAGAAAACAACAGCTATCAAATAGAACCCTCCAGTTTTGCACCACCCCTCCCCCGGCATGATAAACTCCTGTCATCAAAGGAGGATGAATCTATGGCGTATCATATCGAAGCAAATGGACTAACAAAAACATATCGTATTCCAGTCAGGGAAGCCGGCCTTCGTTCGGCGTTCGGCAGCTTGTTTCGTCCGCAGTTTAATGAAGTTAAGGCTGTAGACGAGGTGAGCTTTGCCATAGAACGCGGTGAAATGGTCGGGTTCATCGGGCCGAATGGCGCAGGCAAGACCACGACACTCAAAATGCTCTCCGGGCTGCTCTACCCGACTTCGGGCAGTGCAACGGCGGCGGGGTTTACCCCCTGGCAGCGCAAACCCCAATATCTCAAGAAGATCAGCATGCTCATGGGCAATCGCAGCCAAATGCAGTGGAATAACACCGTGTATGATACGATGCACATTTTCAAAGAGATCTACGGAGTGCCCACAGCGGATTTCAAAAGACATCTTGTAGAGCTTGGGGACATGTTCGATGTAGGTAAGCTTATGCAAAAACGAGCACGCAACCTCTCGCTCGGTGAACGGTCCAAATGCGAATTTATTGTCACCCTTCTGCATAAGCCGGAAATCCTGTATCTGGATGAGCCGACACTTGGGATGGACGTGACAATGCAATTAAGGCTGCGGCAATATATGAAGGAATATAACCAGAAATTTGGTACAACGGTTATTCTGACAAGCCATTATATGTCCGATATCACTTCGCTTTGCTCCAGGGTGATGCTGATCAACGGCGGACATTTGGTCTATGACGGTAAGCTGTCCAGCCTGACGGACAAGATCACACCATACCGGATCATCAAGCTGACCCTTGAAGAAGAGAATCCTCCGCTGAGCCCGGAGAGCCTTCAGATAGATGGAATTCCCGCAGAATGGATTGAGAATAGCGGGAATGAACACACCCTCCGGGTAAAGAAAGAGGATGTCGTCAGGGCCAGCGGAATGCTGATGAGCAGGTATATCCTCATTGATTTCGGAATCGCTGATCCCCCCATTGAATCAGTGATTGACACTATATACGCAGAGGGGATCACTGTATGAATATCCGCGGCGGAATAGCGATGATTCGGGGCCAGCTCTTCAATTTCATGTCGGAAAAAGGATTCTTCTGGACGCTTGCACTCGGCTGGATGATCGGACCTGTGATCTATATGATCGTCTGGTCGACGGCTGCGTCATCCGGCACAATCGGGGGATATGACAGGAATGCCTTTGTTCTATACTATCTGTGCCTCATCCTTATCAATCAAATGACGTATCCGACGACACACTGGTCAACGGCTCAAGCGATACATAATGGCTCGATATCCTCAGCGCTGCTGCGTCCGTTGCCTCTTATTTATGGAGCGGTCGGACAAGAAGCAGCTGTCAAAATGGTGTGCATCCCGTTTGTCGCGGTTGTGGTTACGCTGCTCGGGTTATTGCTGGGCGTGCAGGCCAGTTTTACATTTGTGTCCGTAGCTGCCGGCCTTGCGGCCCTTATGCTTGCACTCATGATTCGCTTTCTGCTCGCCTACATCCTGTCCCTTCTCGCTTTTTGGACACAGCATTCCTCGGCACTGCTCAGCGTCAACGATACCTTCATCTTTCTGTTCGGCGGACAGGTGGCTCCGCTTGCCTTGTTCCCCGGACAGCTTAACCAGCTTACGCATTTTCTGCCCTACAGGTACATGATCTCTTTCCCGGTGGAGGCGCTTATGGGCACATTAAACCGTGAGAGCATGATCCGGGGCTTCACCATGCAGCTGCTCTGGACTGCTGTATTGATGCTTGTGTGTTATGGTGTAAACCGGTACGGCCAGCGTAAATATTCGGCAGTGGGAGGATAATCATGAGATATTTCAGACTAATCTTTACCTTCATGAAGGCGGCGTTTCAGAATGAGTCAGCATATCGGCTGAACTTTGTTATGAATTTTTTAAGTGCGGTGTTAGGTCTGGCAGGCGGTATTGGGGGAATTTATATTCTCTACGTCAACAATGAGGTCCTTAACGGCTGGACGATGCCGGAGACTCTGGCTGTACTCGGCGTTTACATGCTGGTGCAAGCCGTAAAAAATGTTGTGATCGGCCCCAGCATGAATAAGCTTGGCGGCATGGACGGCGAGATTGAAAGCGGGACGTTTGATTACACCCTATTGAAACCTATATCGACCCAATATTATATCAGTGTGCGGGAATGGTCTCTCTGGTCGATTTTGCATATCGCCGTTGCCACAGGTGTAATCCTTTTCGCGATAGACGGCATGAACAGCGAAATTACCCTCCTAGCCGCTGCTCAGTTTCTGCTTGCACTAGTTATTTCACTCGGAATTCTGTACTCCGTGATGCTGATTCTGAGCTCTGTCGCTTTTTGGTACAGAGGGACCTACATGTTGTGGATTATGGAAGATATCCTGCAAGCGGGAAGGTATCCGATCGGCATCTATCCGCGCCCGCTCCGGTTGGTCTTGACATGGGTGCTGCCTGTCGGGTTCATCGTATCGGTTCCGGCTGAAGCACTTGTCCAGAAAGCTGAGCCCCTCATGCTTGCGGCAGGGGCCGTACTTATGGTCATCCTTTTTACAGTTGCGACACTCTTCTTCAACCGCAGCCTCCACAAGTATTCCAGCGCATCCAGCTGAACAACCAATTTGGATGATCCCGACGAAAAACTGGGCTGGAAGCACCACGCTGCCTGGTTGCTCCACTTTTACGATGGCAGCTTCCCAGTTGTACAATTCAGCTTTGAAGCGTAATCGCTCTAACTCTTATACGACGTAAAGAGAACGTCCATTTCAGGATGTTCTCTTTACGTATTTTAATCGATTGCATAGCCGATCGTCAGGATGAACCCGTACAGCTCGTAGCCAATCTGAGTATATAGGCGAATGGCCTTCTGATTGTTTCCATGTGTGCCCAAGGTGGCGATTGATTTGCCCTGCTGCTTCAGATGCTCCAGAGCTGTGCATATCATGCTCCGGGCGACGCCTTGTTTCTGCCATTCCGGTATGACAAAAACACTTTCCGTTGCGCTCCGCTCATCCGTGATGCGCCATGTGGACGTGTTGCCGATCAATTGATTGCCAGCAAACGCACAAAAATTGACCATTTCCGGCGATCCCTGCATCCAGCGTAAATGGTTCATACTCCACGCGACACCGTCAAAGGAAGCAAGCTCAGCTTGATGGTACTGTTCCAAAGCCTCGCTGTTATCTAGTAGAAATGGCAGCACCTGCACCCCTCCGGTAAAGGATAGCGGGGAATGTCCTGACTGAGGTCGAATCTAAATACGACAATCGTGTCCCGGATGGTAAATCCGCGGGCCAGGTAGTAGCTCAAATCCTTGAGATTATCCGCATCTAAATATTCAGCCAGTACAATGCGCTTGTCCAGATGCTCGGCTTTAATTTCTCTGGACCGTATAATTAACGCATCCGTCAGGGCATCTTTGATCTGTTCATCCTCAACACCGTCCGCAAATAGGATTTGAAACTTTAGATATCGGATGAAATCCTTATCTTCATCATGTCCAGCCGCATGAAAGGTCTCATGCTCCATCAGGTGGGCAACTGCTATAATTTTATCTTCCCCACTCACTGCGCATAACATATTTCTCTTATCCAGATCGCCATGATACAGATAGGTCATATTAAGAACAAAATCCAGGCTCCCGATCTGCTCCGCATCTTCTTCTTTCGGATTTCGGATTACAAAGTCCTTCATTACTAGCATCGCCCTCCAATTTTCTCGGGTACCGCTTACTTTCCTAATTCAATATTGACTGAGTACACTGCACCCGGCAAGGTAGACTTTAAATATAGTCATCTATAGCTTTCGTTTTTCTTCATTTTTGCATGGTATAGTAAAATATCTAATAGGAAATAAAACACAGTTTAGTGAGAGGTGGAAGCTAATGAAGGAGCCGTATACAGCAAGGCTTGTGCTGTTCGCACAAAACGCACAAAGTATCAAAAAGGAGTTCCCTTGGCAAAATGCGCTGGTCAGCCGGTTAGCGGCATTATTGTACACAACAGAGGATAAGGTTGCAGATGAAGGGGCGATCCGCGCCAGCTATGAGCTGATCAAGGAGAACACCGGCCTCTTCTCCTCATTCAGGGGGTCTTCTGCAATCAGCATTTCTGCCCTGCTCTCCCTTTCTGCCGACAGGGAAGGACAGCTTAGAAACACGCTGTCCGTATATGACATGTTGAAGGATATCAAATTCTATGGCTCCGATTATCTGGTCGTGGCGGCTTATCAAATTGCCGCAAACCAAGCGCCGGATCAATATCTGCGCACGGTAGAGCGGGCAAAGCGGTTTTATGACTACATGAAGGCGAAGCACCTTTTCCTCACGGGGCAGGATGATTACATCTTCGCCGCCATGCTCGGCCTGTCCGATATCGATATCGAAAGCGGCGTGGAACGGATGGAGCAGCTTTATGCCACGCTTAAGCCCGAATTCCGGTCCGGCAACAGCGTGCAAGCCTTGACACAAGTACTGGTTCTTGGCAATCAAGCCAAGGCGGCGGCGGACCGAGTACTGGCCTTACGCGATGCCTTCCTTGCACAAAACATCCGCATGGACAAGCAATTCACCCTCTCTTCGCTTGGCGTGCTGTCCCTGCTTCCCCTAAGCAGGGAAGACATTGTGAACGATGTCTCCGGGACCTTCGAATTTCTCCGCACGCAAAAGGGGTTCGGCAAATGGTCGATCACCGAGCAGGAGCTGCTGCTGCTGTCTGCTGCGCTGGCAGCGATTAAAGGGGTGGATGAAGTGCAAAACGGTATCTTGAACACGGTGCTCTCCACCAGCATTACCAACATCATCATTGCCCAGCAGACTGCAATCACCGCAGCTGCGGCTGCTTCGGCTGCCGCGGCGGCCTCGTCAAGCTGATGACGGGAGAAAATCGGGAACGCATACGCCGGATTACAACCAGAACGGAAGCTCTGCTATCCGGTCTATTGGACATTTGGGAAGCATCGGTACGCCTTACCCATCATTTTCTCTCTGAACAGGATATCGCTGCTCTTCGGCCTGTGGTTCTTGAAGGACTCCGGGAAATCGGCCATTTGCTTGTGTTCACCGATGAACAGGAGCAGCCGCTGGGCTTCATAGGGGTGCAGGATCATAAGATTGAGATGCTGTTCGTAGCCCCTGCGGCGATGGGGCAAGGCATCGGCAGAAAGCTGGTTGCCCGGGTTTTTCAAGCACTGGATGTACACGAGGTGGACGTGAATGAGCAGAATCCCCAAGCTGCAGGGTTCTACGAGCATATGGGATTTCAAGTGTTTGACCGTTCAGCATTGGATGGGCAGGGAAACCCTTTTCCTATCCTGCATATGAAATTATCGTCCCTTATTTGACAAAAAGCCAGCCGATATCGGCTGGCTTTGCTCATATTGTTATCAAGCGTTATTCCACTGACTTGAGCGCCTCAATCATATGAATCCGTTTGAGCTTGATATGCATGAAAACCATAACAATCCCCGAGAACAACAAGGTTAACAGCGCGGCATACACATAGCTGGGCCACTTGATGATTGGGGCGAACATCGTCGCATCCAGCTCAGCCGTCCTCAGAACGAAGCTGTGCAGCAATATGCCGAGCCCGGAACCGGCCACAATGCCGAGTACACTCAGCAGAATATTCTCGCGGTAAATATACAACGTTACTTCCTTATCATAAAAGCCCAGCACCTTGATCGTCGACAGCTCGCGGATCCGCTCGGACACATTGATATTGGTTAAGTTGTAAAGTACGACAAAAGCCAGTGCCGCCGCTGACACAATGAGCACCAAGGTTACAACGTCCATGCTCTTCATGGTATCGTCGAAGGCGGAGCCTACACTGCTGGAGAAGCTGACCGCAGCAACACGCTCACTAGCCGTCAGCTTTTCACTGAGTCCGTCTTCCCAGGCTGCATCCTGCACGCCATAGTTCAGCAGTTCTGTGTTGAATACCGGTTCTTTCCCGAATACAGAAGAATAATACGCCGGTGTCATGTACACATAGTGCATCACATAGTTCTCCGTAATCCCCGCGACCTGAATCTTGAAGGTTTCGTTCTTGTTGTCCACGACGGTTAACTTGTCGCCCGGCTCCAGCCCGTACAGCTTAGCCAGCTTCTCCGAGACAATAGCCCCCTCGTCCGTAAGCTTTCGCCCTTCTCCACTTATCCGGTCCCGCAGCTCCACATATTCGGATAACGAATCAACATCTGCTGGTATGAACAGATTCACATCCTGGTCATTTACACCGCTGGCGCGTGCGGTCATCGTTTCCTGCGCCACATTCAGCGTCCCGGTAATGGCGGACTCCCCGGTGATCAACTGCTCATAGGCATTCCGTGAACCGGCAGACACATCATCATGCAGCGCTACAAGCGCATCATATTTCATAATCGTGCCGAATTGCTCTCCGGCGATGCTGCCGATCGAGTCCTTAAGGCCAAACCCGGTCAGGATCAGCGCCGTACAGCCGGCTACACCGAACACAGTCATGAACATCCGCTGCTTGTAGCGGAACAGATTCCGTGCGGTAACCTTCTGGACAAAATTCAGCCGTTTCCAGACAAAGGATATCCGCTCCAGTATAATCCGCTGCCCGCTCTTCGGCGCCTTCGGACGCATCAATACGGAAGCGTTGCTGCGCAGCTCTACCCGGGAAGCAATCCAAGCCGTGAGCGTAGTGCAAATTAGCGCCACAATTACGGAGAGAATGGAATACGAGGGATAGAAGCTCTTGACGATATCCGGCAGGTTATAGAGTGAACTGTACGCATTATAGATAATGGTAGGCAGCAGGGTGAAGCCTACGGCAAGCCCAACTACCGAAGCCGCCAGACTGGCAAGCGTGCCATAGACCATGAATTTGGCCATAATGTCACGGTTACCATAACCAAGCGCTTTAAGTGTTCCGATCTGCAGGCGGTGCTCCTCAACCATCCGTGTCATGGTCGTCAGGCTGACCAGCGCAGCAATCAGGAAAAAGAACACCGGAAATACGCTCGCAATCGCCGACAACCGGTCAGCGTTGTCTTTATATTCGGTATACCCCGGACTTACATTCCGGTCTGTGACATAGATTTTGGGCAGCTCCAGCGCTGCGAGCTGCTGCTTGGCAGCAGCCACCTCCAGGGGGCCGCCGGACAACGCTTTCCCGCCTTCCGCCCGCAGCTCCGCAAGCCGCGCTTCCGGCACGCCGGATAACGCCTGCTCCACCGCTTGGGTATGCTGTTCGATCAGCGCCTCATACTTCGGCGAATAAGCCTTCAGCCCGGCAGTATCCGTGAAAGACAGATAGGCTTCCGTATAAACCGGCAGCTTAAAGTCTGCCTCCGGGATAGCGGCGAACGCATCCGCCGTGCCTTTGCCAATCGTACTGGTCCCCCGGTTGTTCTTCTCAATAAACTGGGGGCTCCGCACAAAGCCCACTACGGTATAATCCAGTGTCCCGAAGTCGTCTGACAGCTCAGTATCCTTACCGTTTCTGCTAAACGTTACCTTGTCTCCCAGCGCATATTCTCCGGCCAGCACGTCATCCAGCACGATTTCTCCGGAATGCTCCGGTAGATGTCCTTCGATCATGCGGTATTGGTTAAGCGTTGCATCTGTATTGTAGGAAAAGACCTTAAGGATCAAAGCATTGCCGCCGGCGAACACATCCGCGCTGTAACCCGGCTGAATCTCACCGATCCCCGGCACATCCTTCAGCAGCTTAAGGTTGTCTTCGGTCAAACCGTAGGTGCTCTGCACTTTCAGATCCATCAGCCCCGTCTCCCGGTAAAAGGTTCCGGCGGTATCCAGCATATCCGGCCCGGCTGCCTTGATTCCGGAGAAAAAGCAGACGCCCAGCATAATAATTGCAAATATTGAAATAAAGCGGGCCTTGGTGTGCCCGATTTCACGAAAAATATCTTTCCATAGCGCTCGTTTTTTCATAGATGCCTTCTCCTTACCATTCGATATCGTCAACGGATACCGGCGAAGGATTGGTTACCATCTTCCGTACCTTAGCGTTGTTGATCTCAATGACCCGGTCTGCCATCGGGGCAATCGCCAGATTATGCGTGATTACGATGACCGTAGTTCCGGTATTGCGGCAGGTATCCTGCAGCAGCTTCAGCACCTGCTTGCCGGTGTTGTAGTCAAGTGCGCCTGTCGGCTCGTCGCAGAGCAGCAGCTTCGGCTGCTTAGCCAGCGCTCTGGCAATCGCGACGCGTTGCTGCTCACCGCCGGACAGCTGAGCCGGGAAATTATCCAGCCGCGCCCCCAGTCCTACATCCTCCAGCACCTTACGCGCATCCAAGGCACGCGGGGAAATCTGCGAAGCAAGCTCGACATTTTCCAGCGTTGTCAGATTGGGCACCAGGTTGTAGAACTGAAACACAAAACCCACGTCATTGCGGCGGTAGCCTGTTAACTCCCTGGCACTGAACTTGGCAATGTCCGTACCGTCCACAATGACCTGGCCTTCGTCAGCGGAATCCATTCCGCCAAGAATATTAAGCACGGTCGATTTACCCGCGCCGCTGGGACCGACAATGACGGCAAATTCACCTTTATTAATCTCAAAATCAATCCCGTCGTTGGCGACAATCACATTCTCGCCCATCCTGTAACGCTTGTACTCACCCTTTACGGCAACAAAGCTCATGCCTCATCCTCCTGTCTCTATCCGGACCAAGCCAGTTATCATTCTATGTACATTTCAATACGCTGTCCGGTGCGGCTGCATATGGTTTCAGTTTATCACAAATACAAAGTTGAGGCCCGCCGGGTCTCGGCAGGATCAGCGGATCCGGCATCGTGTGATTTGTTATAGGAGAGGCCGTATGCTAAGTTAGCAATATCTGTTTATATCATTTTATTTTGCTAGGAGGCCGTGAAATGGATTACGCCAAGTCAAAAGCTGCCCTTGCAGACGAAGCAGCTTCATACGTCGAGAACTATAAAAAGTACGCATGGTTTCATCAGCCCCGCTCCATTTATGAGCTGGACACACTGAAACTTCTCCAGGTCAAACAGATCACAACCTACGAGCCTTTAAAAGAATTCGCAAATCTCAAGAAGCTTGAATTCGGAACCACAAATTCCAGGCTGACCCTGCCTGACCTTGCCGGCCTGGACTCCGCCACGAGTCTGGAACATCTAAGCTTTATAAGTAAAACAACGATTAAAAAGAATATAGAGGCCCTTTCCCGGCTTGAGCATCTGGAATCTCTGCAAATGTTCTATGTCCAGCACACGCTGCCCGATCAATTGCTGTCCCCTCTTAAATCCTTAAAGTCGGTCAGTTTCTCCAAGCATAATTATGACAGTCAAACCGTTCTCCCGGACAGCCTGGAGACTATCAGTATGAGCTTTGATGAGATTGAGGCTGTACCAGGCTTTGCACCCGCCGCGGGTGTGAAGAAGGTTGCTTTGGGAGGGCAAACCTGCCAGCTGGAAAGCTTGGATTCTTTCAGGGTTTTTCCAAATGTAGAGGAAATCAGATTGATCGCTCCTAAAAAGCTTGTGGATCTTTCATATGTTTCACAGCTGAGGAAACTGAAGGTTCTGGACGCTAATTTTGCTGCCGCAAGTGATCTAAGTCCCTTCTACCAGCATGACAGCATTGAGGAAATACGGCTTAGAGGCTCATCTGTGGAGAGTTTTCAAGAAATGGGGATTTGTCCAAACCTAAAAACATTGTATCTGGAAAAAACAAAACTGAATTCCATCGAAGGCATACGGGAGCAATTCCCCCATTTGGAGCTGCTTTGGATATGGGGAACCAAAGTAAAGAATCTGGAAGCACTGACCGGGATGTCGTCGTTAATCAACCTGGATCTGACTATGCTCAAGCCAAAATCATGGGAATTCATCTCCACCCTGACCGGGCTTGAAACACTGGATTTATGCAAAACCTCATTTTCGGATCCCAGCCTACTCCTGAACCTCCCTCATTTGAAGAAGCTCAGACTGTCAGGAAGCAATGTGGACTCCCAGTCTAGTGAATATAAGGAATTAGAAGAGGCAATAACCGGGCGAAACGGTAAGCTGAGTTAGTAATGAACCTGACCGCCAGTAGACTATGAAGAGTGCTCCCCCGGCTGTTCGTCGGGGCACTCTCCCGCTCTCGCCGCGGTAATAACGGACAGATAAGCTTCTATCATATGCCGGCTAATATTCATTTCGTTAAGATATAAATCGGCCAGTTTTTTTTTGAACCGCAACAGCATCTCCCGGTCGTCAGCAGCTTCGGGGACGGGAGTATACTGTACCAAAAACACTGTTCTAGCCACATCATATAGTAAATCTCCATGACACACGTTCATGAAGTCAATAACAACGGGCTGCCCGCTTACGAGCAATATATTACCGGGATGAAGATCGCCATGGCAAAGGGTGTCTCCATCCTTAAGTTTATCCAGAATCCCGCATATTTGTCCGTGATCCATTCTTTTAGACGACGGAACATTTAATAGATGATATTTTAGAAATTCTTTGTAATTCAATACATCACTGACTTTGTTCTGAAGAATTGTCTTATGCAGTCTTGCCATATATTCAGCACAGCCCTGAAGGTCGCCTGTCCTCAAAACCCAATCCAACAGGGATTCACCATCCACTTTCTCATATATAATGCCCATGCGCTCTTCGCAGCTAATCATTTCATAGGCCTTTGCTTTGGCAAAGCTCAAATCATTGATCATTCTGGTGTTTTGAAACTCTGTTTCCACAGCACTTTGGGGATAACCCGAGGCGAAAAGCTTAAGCACTTTCCCTTCTTCCCATTCATATACGGTCGCCGTATTACCCTCACCAATGATCTTCCCATATTTCATTTAGATCACACTGCCTTTTCATATTAATTTTTTCGAAAAACACGACAATTTTAGATGATTGAAATGAACAACAACAGGTTGGAATAGTGCAATAATTCCGGGGCAGGTCGTGGTATTATGGCAGCATAAACCAAGAATGGAAGTGTTTTTTTATGCACAAGGATCTGGAAGCAGCCTTTAACAAAGTCGTAGAGATTTTAAAAAAAGATCAGCGCTGCAAAGGCGGCTGGCACTATGGGTCGATCAGCAGAGGGGCAGAAGATATTTATTCGGATTATGATCCTGTTTTTCTGGTAGCGGATAAGGACTTTGAATCTTTTGCCGCAGATGTGCCCACAGTTCTTGCCGCTGCTTCAGATGAGCTTTTAATTTTTTGGGGCGAAAGCTTTAATAATGAGTATTTCAAAAATTACTGTAGTGTGCTTCGTATAGGCAGCCAGCTGCACCAGTTCGATTTCTTCATTATTAACGCTGATTATCCTGAAGAATGGATGTGCAGGCAGCATTGCAAAGGCTGTACAAGAGATCAGCTTATTTTTGACAGAGCCGGTGAAACAGCAGCATTCCTTGATCAGGGTTATCGTACAGATAATAATCTTCCCGACACTGTAAGGGCTATGGATACTTACTGGTTACATACAGAGATGTTGATTAAATACTTTAAGCGAAAGGATTTATTTAAAATCATCAAGAACATGGATGTGTTGTTCCATTCGCATGTAGACCTGTTGTTAAGCTGGTATGATACGCTGGACTGGGGTGCTTGGGAGAGCAAAGTAAAACTTTGTGTGCCCGAGGAGAAGCAAGAACATCTGAAAGCCTATTATACAACTGCAGAATTTCAAGATTTAGAAGCTGCTGTCAAAAAAAGCATAGCCCTATTTCAAGTGGACGCGGCAGAAATATGCAAGGCTAAGGGTATTGAGTACCCTGACAAAATAGCTGCGCAGATTACTGCATACTTTCATAACAGAATAGACTCAGAGGCTTAGGGATCATGATCTTGGCAACCGGTGTTTCCTGCTGTTTAGCGGGGAATCAGCCGGCTGTATTGCCTGGAGAGAAACTTCATATAGATCAGCAAGTATTTGCGGCTGATGAAGGCAATTCCACCAACAAACAGGCTGAACAGAAGGGCAACAGGGATGCTCCACGCGTAGGGAACTTCGTAGCCGTTACCCAGGTTCATATTGATCCAGGAAACGCCGAAGCTGCGGATCACCCCTGCCAGCAAGATCAAAACTGCGCTAAAGCCAAAGCCATAAGCGATAGTAGCCAGGATCGGAATAATCATGATACTTAGCAATCCGGTAGTGCAATAAAAAGTCACCATCTGCCACAGGGATTTCAGCGACAGGCTCCTGCCCCGGCCCATCATATATTCACTTTGGTAAGCCTTGGCCAGCTTGCGCGGATTGCCAAGTCGAGCTAATATGACCGCCTCCGGCTGGCCGCTCGCCATGCCGTCGGCTATGCTGCTTTCAATTTCCCGGACAGCATCTACCCGTTCCTCCTCAGGCAAAAAATCCAATGCCTCATAAAACCTGCGCAGATAATCATTCGAGTTTGTTTCCATTTGTGTTTCCCTCCAACTGAACATGTATTTGCCGCACCTGATTACCTAATCAATACAGCTGAATTTGCCCGATAGCACCTACAACCTTGCTCCATTCCTCTGTCATGGAAGCAAGCAGCTCGCGTCCAGGCGGGGTGAGCGAATAATACTTGCGGCGCGGACCAGTCTCCGATTCCTTCCAAAAAGCTTCTAAATAATTCTCCTTAAGCAGCCGCCGCAAAAGAGGATAAAGCGTACCTTCATTAACGGCCAGCACCTCCCATTGACCCAGCGCCGTCACAAGCTCATAACCGTAACGGGGCTGGCTGCTGATCAGCTGCAGGATGCAATATTCCAGCAGCCCCCGGCGCACCTGAGAAATCCATTCCGACATATCCAAAGCCATCCCCCCTTACACTACTATAATACCACACAGTACTGTGCGGCGTACACTAGTGAACAAACTTTATTTTCCTGTTTTTCTATGACTACCCCAAACAACAAATGATAACGGTTTCAAGATAACTAAAGAAGAGAGGCTGCCTAATGAGTTTAGCAGCCATCTCTTCTACATTATAGATTCCAGCAAATATCTCAATATGGTTTTACATCATACGCCTATACGTTTTTACGCACTTTTTCTTTGATCGGCATCAACAGATCCAACTGGATCGTGCTGTCATCCGCCGCAAGCATGTACTTGTGGATGTAATTCAGATGTTCCTCCAAAAGACCGCTCATGTATTCGGGATCTCCTCCCGCATACTCGTATATTTCGTTGTTCTTCACCCACTCGCCAAGCCGCTCCCATTCGTCGAAAGCTCCCATGGGAATCATATGGGCGGCATAGAGGCCACCGGCAAAGGTTTTCTTGACAAAGGGTGCCTCCACTGACAGCTCATCCGGAATGGTGATCCATCTTTCATAGCCATGATCACTCCCATCTGGCAGTTGCCCATCCGGATGATTGAACCCGATATGACGGAAATCCGGCTTGATCTGCGGCAGCTTGTTTTTTTGAATAAACTCATAAATCGGTTCCTTCCCCTCAAGCTCCGCTGTCTTCCCAATAATGTGCAGTGCGGCTACCGACATCGGCGGCAAATAAAGAATCCGCACCTCCCTGTCCGTCAGCTTCTCCAGCCGGTCGTTCGCCTGATTTAAATCCTCCATCGTCTTGTCCTCCTTGAAATGGATTTTGCTTGTGATTAAGGAGTCGAACAGCGGCAGGATGGACACATCATCTAGCAGATTCCGCTTCAGATTCAGCTGAGTACTTTCATTCAGTCGGACGATGAACGTGTTCAGAATGGTGCGTATGGTAGAGAGCGCTGTAATTTCATCCGCTACCTGCTTCAGGTTCTGTTCAAACGTTGCGATGATTTCCGCCGAATCCTTGCTCTCCAGAATCACAATGATTTGCTTTAGTGGAATCCTAAGCTTCCGCAACACCACGATTTGCTGCAGACGCAGCACCGTTTGGGCATCATAGGTCCGGTATGCATATTCCGCTACCTTTGTACTTTGGATCAGTCCGATTTGCTCATAGTAGCGCAAGGTGCGCGTAGAGAGCTTAAAGCTTTTGGATATCTGGCTAATGGTCTGAAGCTCCATGCGACTCCTCCTCTCAGGGTCATTGTAAAGTGCGACGCGACGTCAAAGTCAAGGACCCATATTCAACCCGTTCCTTCTCTAATTCCGCAAAATCAATCAAACCCCCTTCGAAAGAGTTCAATTGATTGTAACAAGAAAATATTCCAGTAGCCGATACTTGGCCGTTTGATAATGTTATAATCACCTTGATTTATTCATTCTTTTTCCAGCAAGAGTGAAAGAACATTCAGAAACAGGTGATTAGATGTTCGAACTAAAATGGCTGTGGCAGAACCTGGAGGGAAACCGTACGCGGTACATTCTGGCGCTCTGCCTCTCGGTGGTAGGCTCAAGTCTTACGATCGTGAATCCGTACATCAGTCAGCGCATTGTCGACACGTTCATAGCCGGCGATAATGCGCAGCAGAATCTCACACAAGAGCGGGGGCTCTTGATCGCGCTCTGCCTGGGCATGATCGGCTTTTCCCTGCTCCGCACGGGTCTTGCTTATTTGACAACCATGCAGTACGAAAAGTCCTCGCAGAACATGATGTACAACATCCGTATTTATTTGTACAACAAGATTCAGGGACAGGACAGGGAATATTACGACCATAACCGCACCGGCGACCTCATGACCAAGATGACCGGCGATCTGGACATGGTCCGGCACTCCATGGCATGGATTTTCAAGACGATCATCGAATCGTTAACGATTTTCCTTGCTGCCGTTATCTATTTTTTCACGATAGATGCGGAGTTGACGCTGTGGATGCTTATCCTGTCGCCACCGATTTTTATCGTGGCCTTCATCTTCGCCAAACGCGTCCGTCCAATGTATATTGACCTGCGCGAGCGGCTGTCCCAGCTTAACACCACTACACAGGAGAATATTTCAGGCAACCGTGTAGTCAAGGCTTTCGCCCGCGAGGAGTTCGAGATCGAAAAATTCACAGAGAAGAATGTCAACTATTCAACAGCTAACAAAAAGGCTGCCCTGGTATGGCTTGATTATTTTCCTTATCTGGAATCCTTCGCTCAGGGCTTCAACGTCATCCTGATGCTGGCTGGCGGGCTGTTCCTTATGGAAGGCCGGATCACTTTTGGTGAATTCGCTGCCTTCTCTTCGCTCATCTGGGCCATATCCAACCCGATGCGCAACATTGGGATTATTATCAACGACATTCAGCGCTTTTTTGCCAGCTTGACTAAAATCATCGACATCTATTATGCCCGGCCTAATATTGTAAACGAACATAAGTCCATACAGAAACGCCGTTACGAAGGCCGCATTGAGTTCGATCAGGTGCGCTTCAAATATGATAGCGCTACCGTGCTGGACGATGTCAGCTTTACAGTTGAACCCGGTGAAACGATAGCGATCATGGGCTCGACGGGATCGGGCAAAACGACAATCATCAACCTGATCCCCCGCTTCTACGACGTATCCGCAGGACGTGTGCTGGTAGACGGCGTGGATGTCCGCCAGCTTGAGCTTGATGAGCTCCGCGACAATATCGGCATGGCAACCCAGGATGTACTCTTGTTCTCCGATACCATCGACGGCAACATCGCCTATGGCGACCCCGATCTTCCGGAGGAAGAGGCCATGGCCTATGCCGGGCTTGCAGCTGCCCACGACTTCATCTCCAAAATGCCCGAAGGGTATGACACCGTTGTCGGGGAACGTGGGGTTGGACTGTCCGGAGGACAAAAGCAGCGTATTGCGCTGGCGCGGGCCTTGGCGGTCCACCGTCCTATTCTGATTCTGGACGATACGACCTCTGCCGTTGACCTTGAGACGGAGGAACACATTCAGAAAAGTCTGCGCGATCTGGACTATCCCTGCACGAAGATCATTATCGCGCAGCGGGTGTCTACTACCTCGCAGGCTGACCGCATTCTCATTCTGGATGGCGGACGCCTGATTGAAGAGGGTACCCACGCCGAGCTGCTGGCGAAACGGGGCTACTACTACGATGTGTTTATGCTGCAGAATGAGGGTATTGGAAGGCAGGTGACCGCTAATGGCAAGGAATAAATTCGACGTCGATGAGAATCTGGAATCGCCGTTTAATATCAAACACTTCCGTCGTGCAATGGTGTATATCAAACGGAAGAAAAAGCCCATGATCTTTGCGTTTGTGCTCAGCGCGATTTCAGCGGCCATTTCACTGTCCGCTCCTCTGATCATGCAGCATGTCGTCGACGTGACCATTCCCGCCAAAGCCAAACTTCCGCTGCTGGGCTGGTCCGCGCTGATGCTTGTGACCATCGTGGTCAGTGTTATTCTGGCTACCTATCGCTCACGCATCATGACAAGCGTCGGACAGGACATTATTTTTGACATCCGCACGGATTTGTTTAAGCATCTGCAGGATTTGCCTTTCAAATATTATGATGACCGGCCGCAGGGCAAAATCCTGATCCGGGTCGTGAATTACGTCAATTCGGTTTCGGATGTGCTGTCCAACGGTATTATCAACTTTGTTCTGGAAATCGTGAATCTGGTCTTTATTGCCGCATTCATGTTCGCTGTCGATGTACGGCTCTCGTTCGTTATCCTGGCAGGACTGCCCGTATTCTTCGGCATCATGCTGCTGATCAAAACCCGGCAGCGCCGGGCATGGCAGGCGGTGTCCAACAAAAGCTCCAATCTGAACGCCTACCTGCAGGAAAGCATCAGCGGCA
Source organism: Paenibacillus sp. FSL M7-1046 (assembly GCF_038007405.1). Classification (NCBI taxonomy): domain Bacteria; kingdom Bacillati; phylum Bacillota; class Bacilli; order Caryophanales; family Paenibacillaceae; genus Paenibacillus; species Paenibacillus sp. FSL M7-1046. Next base: position 1,392,093 of record NZ_JBBOXB010000001.1, read on the forward strand.
TCGGCGTCACCCAAATGTTCAACCGTGAACAGCGCAATGAGGGAATTTTCACGCGTCTGGCCGGCAATTTCCGCAAGGAATGGATAACAGCGGTGCGTTTCAACATGCTGATCCCGTTTAGCGTCGACAACCTGAGCACCATCGTTACAACGATGATCTTTCTGGTGGGTCTCCTGACGCTGGACCCTGTAAATGTCACCTTTGGTGTGATTCTTGCCATGAGCAGCTATGCCGCCCGCTTCTGGCAGCCGATTCTGAATCTCTCGAACCTGTACAATAACTTTATCAATGCCGTCGCCTACCTGGAGCGTATCTTCGAAACGCTGGATGAGCCGGTTACCGTCAGCGATATTCCGGATGCGAAGACACTGCCGCCTGTACAGGGCCACGTCACCTTCGACAACGTAACCTTCGCCTATGATCCAGGGCTTAACATTCTGGAGAACATCTCCTTTGATGTTCTGGCAGGACAAAGCATCGCCCTGGTGGGGCCGACAGGCGCAGGCAAAACAACGGTCGTCAATCTGATCTCCCGCTTCTACAATCTTACCGGCGGCAGGATTCTTATGGACGGACAGGATATCTCGCAGGTTACGCTGAAGTCCCTTCGCAGCCAGATGGGGATCATGCTGCAGGACAGCTTCATTTTCTCCGGGACCATCCTGGATAATATCCGTTACGGCAAACTCGATGCTACTGAGGAAGAAGTGATCGCTGCGGCCAAGACCGTTTGTGCCGACGAATTCATCCGTGAGTTTGATCAGGGTTACCTGACCGAGGTTAATGAACGTGGCTCCAAGCTCTCGCAAGGACAGCGGCAGCTCATTTCGTTCGCCAGAACACTGCTGGCTGATCCGCGCATTCTGATCCTGGATGAAGCGACTTCTTCAATCGACGCGAAAACTGAACGTCTGCTCCAGAAGGGCCTCAATGAGCTGCTTAAGGGACGCACCTCGTTCATTATCGCGCATCGCCTGTCCACCGTAAAAAACTGCGACCGCATTATGTATGTCGCAAACAAAGGCATCGCGGAAAGCGGGTCGCATGACGAGCTTATAGCACGCAAGGGCCACTATTACCGGCTTTATACGGCGCAGAAGATGGAAGCATAGCCACTAAATCAAACTCAGACATTATTCTATAGCTGTCATAATCCCTTTCAGGATGAACCTGGAAGGGATTTTTTTTATTCGCTAAAACCCACGGCGTAGGAGCAGCAGAATTTATCGGCAAAGCTTTGAAAGCATATGGGGATATGCAGGCGGGGGGCAGAGTCCCGCCAATATAAGCTCAGGCTGCTTACGCAACCTGAGCTTCCTAATTCTAAGGACTACTTCCCGGCCAGCAAACGGCTGGGAAGCACCCTCTGTGTATTTTCAGCTTCCACTAGTTATTCACGGACGGGATCTTTACCAGCACGGTATAGTCCAGACCTGGCTTCAGATCCTTCAGGATGCCATCTTCAATCAAACGGCCATCAACATACACTTCTATTGTCTGAACGCCCGGTTCCCGCTTCATATCAATATGCAGCTCTGCGCCCCTGAAGCTGCGCTTCACCTTCACTCCCTGCCAAGCGGACGGAAGCTGCGGCTTAAATTGCAGTCCCGCCGGATTCCCCTGCAATCCAAACAGGCCATCAATCAGACAGCGATATACCCACGGAACTGTTCCCGTGTTAAAAAGATGACTGGAACGTCCGGCTGTATGCGGAAACTGTCTATAGGCGCCACGGTAATAGTTCGGAATAAAGACCGGCAATTGGCCCCGCCGGAAGAGATCCTCCGCGTCCGGTCCCGGGATCATCTTGCGCAGCAGCCGGTACGCATCATCCTTCTCTCCTACTGCATACAGCCCGTAGATATAAAAGGCAGCCGCATGATTGTATACAGCTCCATTCTCAGCCGTTCCCGGGTGCTTCTGCGTGACTCTGCCCACATCCTCGCGCATTGAGGTATAGGAGGGTGCCAGCTTCTCCACACCGTACGGGGTTTCCAATTGCTCTCTGACCGCCCGGATGAGCTTCTCCTGCTTCACTTCATCGGCAGCCCGCTGAGCAGCGCCCATCCCTGGGGGTTAATGAAAATCCGGCCTTCCTGATCTGCACTGATGCCGAAGACCACATTGTCATCGGTTATTCCCCTTGCATACCAGTCGCCATCCCATAAGTAGGTGTTGACTGCAGCATTCATTTCATCCGCCGCCAAACGGAACTCGTTGCTGAACTCCGGCCGGCTGCTATGTTCACAGAGTTCAGCCCAGATCATACATGCATGAGCCGTAGCTATCGTCAGCCATCCGGAAACCCCTTTCCCCTGGTAGCCAACCATATTCATGGGGTCGCACCAATCGCCTTGATTGATATAATTCAGTCCCCGTTCATCCCGCTCATGGATAAGCCAGTGCATGGCCCGGTTAATATGTTCAAATACAGTTCCGTTCTCCTCTCCACCTGCATAAGGAACCCTCTCGTCCAGGATGGAATAATCATTCGTTTCATCCAGATAGGTACTGAGGCAAATAGGCAGCCAGACGCAATGATCCGTATGCGGAACCTGATTAATATATTTCAGTTCAGCACCCTCATGCAAAATAATACCGTCCGGCATGGCTCCGCTTACATTTTGCTGGCTTACAGCTGTCAGGAAAGCCTCTCTTGCCACCTGCGGCTTAATATAACTCATCCCCATATTATCCTGCAGATAGTTACGGGTCTGGGGATCTGTCGTCAGGCGGTTGGTCTGGCCATGATAATACATTTGCCGGGGCAGCCAATGGTTCACAAAGTTATCCAGATCGGCGTCAGGAGTGGTGATCGTAAGGCAACCTCTGCCTTCCTCTATGTAATCCGCGTACTCCCGTTCTGCTAGAACAAACCCATCCTTACCACTGGAATCACAGTTCAGAAAATAATGCTGGCGGATTTGGGCAACCTCCCGCTCATCGCGGGCCGGACCAAAGATAAACCGGTATTCCCGCTCTTCCCCCGGGTCCAGATTTATTCTGTACTGCAGGACTGCAACAGGCGTTTCATAGCGGGCCTCCCCTTTGGATAAGGTTTCCTGCTTGATGGCTGACGGTGATGTTATACCGCCTTCGCCTTCAAAGGCCTCCTGATTAACTTCCCATGCGGAAGGCTCATGATCGGCAAGCAGGAAGGTTTGGTCTTTCAGATGTTTGATCTTGTCGTAATCCTGATACTTCTGATAAGGGGTAACGGAGGAAGCTACAATTCCCTGCAGATCTTTCTTGTACTCTCCGGATTGATTCATCCATGACATATAGCCTACGGTAAAGTAGGGATAGATGCTTATGTTTCTTTTATTCGGCGAACGGTTCGTTACCTTCACGCGCCACAGCTCCATGGCATCCTCTTTCGGCAGGCTCAAGCTCATTTCGATACCGATGCCGCCGCTTGCTATCTTCCAGCTGATATTGTGTTTGCCTACAGCAAAGGTGTACTGATCAGGAAGCACGCGGACAGGTTCATACGGCGCAGAGAAAACTTCACCGCTCTCCTCATCCTTTACATAGACAAACCGGCCGGGATGATGTGCATAATAAGGCTGCTCCGGCTGCATGAACGTCTTGGCTTCCAAATTCGGCGCATAGGAATACTTGGCGGGTTCCGGCTGCATAAACTGGGCTACGGCATACCCGCGGCAGTTCATATGAATCATCATCTTCTCATTCCACAAAAACCCCGAAGCCTTTGGAAGCATTGTAGGACTTGTCAACTCGACATACTCATGATTTTCTGATGCTCTTATCATTTCCGTGCCTCTCTTTCTTCACCAGCTATAATTCCTAAATTATACCTTATCGCAAGAACGGTTGTCATAAACGCGGAGTTTGACACAGCTGTATTCTAAAACTGATTTTACATCTTAACACTGTAAAGATTATATGCTACAATCTTTACAGCGCTAAGATTAATGGAAGGATGCATCCATCACATGAAAGACAAACCCTATCACCACGGCAATCTGCGAAATCAGCTTATAGAAGCCGGCATCACACTTATTAATGAAGATGGTTTGAAGAGCTTTTCCTTGCGCAAGGTCGCAGCGAAATGCAGTGTCAGCCATACCGCACCGTACAGCCATTTTAAGAATATTGACGAATTGATTTACGCTATGGGCGAGCATGTCACTGCGCAATTTATGGACACACTGCGTACATCCATTCACGGAAAGGAGGGCACTCAGGAGGCGATTTCCTTGCTGGGGCAGGCCTACATTGACTTTTTCGTTGACCATCCGCAGTATTTTCAATTTCTTTTCTACCATTCGGACATCACCATTGACCTGGACCATTATAATTCGGATAATTATCCGCCGTTTGCTCTATTCCGCACAACAGCCTATCAGTTGTTTGAGAGCTTTGGCCTGCCGGAAGAAGAATATGCGAAGCAGCTGGTTGCCCTATGGTCAATGGTGCACGGAATGGCCTCACTGCTCACCAATAACGGGGTCCGGTATTCCGGAGATTGGCGGGATATCTTTACGCTCAAACCTGTATTTTAGGAGGATAACCCATGAAAATGATTATTCACGACTTGGATCCGCAACAATTTGCGGCATTGGTTGAAGACAACACCCCCGACGTAACTGTAATCTCGGACAATGGTACTATCCGTCATTGTATCGGCTGCTTCGGGTGCTGGATCCGGACGCCTGGAGTCTGTGTTCTGAAGGACGGCTATAACAACATGGGGGAACTTCTCTCGAAATGCGATGAACTGACGATTATCAGTAAATGTGAATATGGAAGCTACAGTCCTTTCATCCTCAATGTGTTGAACCGGAGCATTTCCTACGTGCTGCCTTATTTTGTAACCAAAAACGGTGAAACCCATCACCGCAACCGTTATGACCATGAATTTGCCCTGACCGTGCATTTTTACGGTGAAGACATCACTGAAGCCGAGAAGGGAACAGCACAAAAACTGGTCGCAGCAAATAGCTTAAATTTGTATTCCTCAGGGAATTCGGTCTATTTTCATAACGGGCTGCAAGCCGTCAAGGAGGTACTGGCATGAACATCGCAATGATCAACGGAAGCCCCAAGCTACGAAAAAGCAATTCAGACCACCTGCTGAAGACACTGGAGCCGCTCATAAGCACCGGGCATGAAATCACCCATTATAACATTAACAAAAAACCGCTGACCCCCGGGCAATACAGCGAACTGTGCGGCATGGATATATTGATTATTGCCTTCCCGCTTTATGTGGATGGAGTCCCGTCACATCTATTCAGAATGCTTGTTACCCTTGAGGAATACATGAAAACGCGGCGTGAGAAGGATATTTACGTTTATACCCTGATGAATAATGGTTTTTTTGAAGGGAAGCAGAATCACATTGCCCTTGAGATCATTCAGAACTGGTGCATCCGTTCCGGTCTAATTTTCGGGCAGGGTCTCGGTCAAGGCGCCGGTGAAATGATGGACTTTATCGAGAAGGTTCCCCTTGGAACGGGCCCGCTTAAGAATCTGGGCAAGGCAATGGAAAGCCTGGCTCATAATGTACATTCGCAAAGTATAGATGAATCTATGCTCTTCAGTCCAAACTTCCCGCGCTTCGCCTGGAAGTTTGCCGCGACCCACTCTTTCTGGAACGCCACCGCCAAGAAGAACGGCCTGAAGAAGAAGGACATCCGAAGAACCCTATAGCTGGCCTTGGGATCACGCTTGAGACTTCAGCGGCCTCCCGCAGCGGACAGTACAAGGCAGGGAGTGCTCACTGTCTCCCGCCTTGCCCGCCGTCCGTCCCTTGACTGCCGCTTCTTCCCGGACCTCCACCCTTTGTTCCCTGGCCGGCCCCACCCCGGTCCGTGCCGCCGTTCACTCCCGGGAACCCGTTCATTCTTGAGCCGGAGTCCGTTTTTGTGATTTTTTGAGCGGTTATGGCCTCGCATGAGGTGAGCACCAGTGAACAACCCAGCACTGCTGCAAGCAAGAAGATTGAGTATCTCTTGGTTCGCATCTTCAATCACCTCTTTCTGTTCAACATATAATCATATACGTCTTTGAATCCCATGTACGACAGCACGATCAATAACGGATACACCGGATAGATATAACGGGACTTTATTTCCCATAGCAGATAGAATGCGATAAAACCCAGAACCACCAGAATTAAAGAGGTTTCCTCAAACCTTTTAGCCCTTATGCCGCCTATCAAACGAATGAGAATAAAGCCATACATCAGGAAATTCTGGACGTACAGCACCCAGAGCAGACCGCTTCTATACTTCGAATCTCCTTTAAACAAATCCGTGGCAAAGGTAGTATAACTATAGCGGTCCATCACAAACCCCGCTCTCCCTCCGCTTCTGGACGATCCGTCATTTCCAATGCCGTATCTCTCCATCTGGTACGTCCCTTCTGTCCAGGTCCACACCAGCTTTTTATAATACATTTCCGCGAGTTCACCCAGACTGGCCTCAGAGAGCTTATCGCCGATGGATGCCTTGAACAGCTCTACGCTGTCCGTTTTATTATAGTTTGCCTCTCTCTGGTATATATTGTAGCTCTGCTGATTGTCCCAGAACCCAAGGGTCTCCAGATTAATGCCCATATTCAGCCACATATAGACGGGAGCGGAATTCTTGTTCACCGGCTCATCTACGACATGCGTTGCCTGCAGTACAGCATTCTGGGTCCAGCCGGGCACATTGAACAGCAATACTGTTATGCCTATAGAAGCTAATGCCTTCTTAAGCCCAAGGGTCCGGATGCTGAAGAACAGGCAGATCAGGACTGCGATCAGAAAGATCATCCCGGTGCTTCTGAAATAGTTACCGATAGCCAGCAGGATGGCAGCCAGCAGGATATCCTTCATGGACATTCTTCGGAGGAACCTGACGGCAAAATATAAAGCGCTGGTCAGAAAAGCTGTAGCAATCACATCGTTATATATAAAATTGCTCATGAACAAGGAAGGAATATAGGTTGCGGCAATTATCAAAACCCCATAATCATTTTCTTTCGACCGGGCATTAAGCTCTTTATACAGCAAATAGACCATTAACGTTGTAACGAGCGAGAACAGGATGTTGAATATTTTAATCACCAGATAATTATCCGGAAATAAGAACAGCAATGTTTTCAGGTACAGGACCATGGAGAAATTAAACGGAAACATATACAGATATCCCCCCGTTTGAAAAGAGGAATAATCCTGTTCATACAGCATATCCATCGCCAGCGACAGCACCGTTTGCGAATCATCCGTCGGCATCCGGGGAAACAGGAAAATGATCACGAGCTGGATCGCAAACGAAAACAGCAGCACAGCCGGAATTACGATTTTCCTGCTGTACCGGTTAAGCTTTAAGCACATTCTGTACAGCACAAAGCTTACAGCCAGAACGGCCGCGGCCGCCAGGATAAACAGAACCCATTGTTGTTTCTCCAGAACCGTGGTGTCACCGTACACAGAGTAGGTATACTTTGCCCGGATAAAAAAGGAGGATGCGATAAAAAGTCCAATACAGAAAGCAAGCATGATATACAGTATTCTTTGAGTTCCCCTTACCATGGAAAACCTCCTATGCGTAATAGTTTCACAGCTTTATATTCTCTTGCCCCGATTCATAGACGTATTATAAACACCCAACCTGAATATCCAATGAAAATCGTGAGGGTCGAAGTCCCCCGCCTATCACAAGCCCTATAGTGCCTGTGTATCCAAAAAAAAAGACGCTGCGGGGAGCAATTCCCCGAGCGTCTTCCAGCGTTCATGTAGTTCAGCTGTTGCATGGCGAACGCTCCAGTTCAATAATCATCCCTAGGCGTTCTCCCTCGATCCGCGCGTCCAGCTTACCCCCATGCAGCCTGATGATCTCGGCAGCAATGGATAGGCCCAGCCCCGCGCCTTCGCCAGCCCGCGACGAATCCCGCTTGTAGAACCGTTCAAACAACCGCTGCAGCTCCGCGCTGTCCATCGCTTGGGCCGGCGTGCTCCACAATTCCAGCCGCACCAGGAGTTGGCGGCGGCTCTCTGCCACCGGTTCCCGGAGGCGGATGACAAGCTCCGTATCTGCGCGGCTGTATTTGAAGGCGTTAGACAACAGATTTTCGAGCACCCGGACGAAAAGGTCAGCATCCACCTCCACATAAACCGCCTGATCCGGGAGCAGCAGAACCGGCTCAATATGCGTGTCCCTGCTTTGGGGATGGTACCCCTCCACAACCTGGCGCAGTAGCTCCTGCATATTCACCCTGCTCTTATTTATCACCGGCGGTTTCCATTTCAGCTTCGAAATTTCAAAAAACTCATCAATCAGCTTCTTTAAGTACCCGGTCCGCTCCTCCAGAACCTCGACGTACCGCTCCCTTTCCAGCTCACTGCCATATGATTTCTCTTTGAGCAAACTGAGAAAACCCATGATGGAAGTTAACGGCGTGCGCAGGTCATGGGAAATATTGAGCAGAAAATCCTTCTCCTTGCTCCGGCTTGCGACGATTTGCTCGGCCATATCATTCAGTGCTGTAGCCATGGTGGTAAGCTCGTTGTTGTATTTTAACGGGATACGAGCCTGAAAATCAGTCGCGTACAGCGTATGCGTGCCCCGTTCGAGAGTATGCATATACCGGATTCTCCCCCGGACACCAAGATAAAAAAGCAGCAAAAACACAACAACACCCAGCAAAGATACAGGACTCTCTGTATAAGTAATCGTGCTTGCAGCCACCAGATAGAGCCCGTTTCCGAGCTTCCGCGTTTCCTGCAATTTTGTGCCGGAGCCGTTGTTATAGCTGATGTTGATGCCTTCCTTTGGTGAAAAGAAAACGATATTGTAGACCTGCTCCTCCTCGGGATTGCCGATCACGAAACCTCCAGCCCCCGGCGCAGGGGAATAATCTGCGGTAGACAGCAACGCCTTTCCCCCCGGCAATGTCTCCCCGGAGCGGACAATGACAACATGCGAATTGGCTTGAAGCAGCTCCCCCTGCCCATTCACCACAGACACGACTACTTCCTCTGCGGCCCTAAAGCTTTTATTGTAGTCCAAGGGAAACTTGACCCGCAGCTCCTGCTCCAGCCGATGGGGAATAGCCGCCTCGCCTGCCCGGGCCTCCAGCCAAGCCGCCAGCGGATTGCCAACCTTCTCCCTGTAGCTCATCATCCGCTCCGTATCGGTCTGCGCCGGATAAAATAATGCCGAGCCTTTCAGGAAATGGGCTGTCAACGAAACTGCGACCAGCGTGGCTGCCAGTGACAGAATAAAAATCAGGACCAGTTCCCCGACTAGCCCTGTTTTAAGCTTCTTTGTCCACTTTATAACCAACACCCCAGACCGTTCTGATGTACTTGGAATTTTTGACGGTATCCCCCAGCTTTTCCCGCAGATTACGGATATGGGTAAGCACGGTGTTGTCGCTCTCCAGGTAGGTATCCTCCCAGACCAGCTCATAAATATCGCGTGAGGTAAACACCCGGCCCTTATTCCTGGCCAGCAGCAGCAATATCCCATATTCTTTTGGCGTCATGTTGATCTCCACACCATTTTTGGACACTACATGCTCCTCCGGCAACAGAGTGATATCCTTAATCTGCAGCTCCCCCGGGGCTACAGCCGTCTTTTCTGCAGCCGCCGGCCTGCGCTTTAAAATCGCTGAGATTCGCAAGGAAAGCTCCGTCAGATCAAAAGGCTTCGTCACATAATCATCGCAGCCGGCAATGAATCCCCTGATTTTATCCTCCTGCTGATCCTTGGCGGTCAGGAAAATTACCGGAACCTCCGAGATTTCCCTAATCCGCCCAATCAGATCAAAACCATTCATGACCGGCATCATAATATCCAGTAAAATGAGCTGAAAGACCTCATTCCGAATGTGTTCCAGCGCCTTCTCCCCATCATAACAGGACGAAATGCTGTACCCTTCCCGCTCCAAAAATATTGATAAAAATTCCACAATCGTCCGGTCGTCATCCACAATTAAAATCCGGGCGCACATCTCGGCCAGCCGCCTTTCGTTCCCTGTCTCCTCTATGCAAAAAGCAGCAGCTTCATCAGATACATGTAAAAGATTCCGCTCGCTCCGGCCAGTCCCATTCCCAGTATGACCGCTGCGTCAAGGAGATGCAGTTTTTTGCTTCGCCCATATTTTACCGCAAATCCAGCCGAGCACGCTATGCCTGCTGCGATTCCCGCTGCAAGGAGGTTGGCGGCAAGCAGCCAGTGGCCCTGTACCGCACGGCTTTCGGAGAAAACGCCCAACATCGTAACTACCGCCGTACCAAGAATAAGCGGAGCAATAAGATAGGCAGGAAGCCTGTGCCGCAGGCTCATCCGCTTGGGTCCCGATTTTTTGCGTCTGCAAATGGCAATCACTCCCGCTATAAGACCCAGCAATGCGCCAGCCAGCGCTACTTTCCAAGCCAATCCTCCGGCCCCTGCTTTCCAGGGATTCAGCTTAACAAACGCCTGGAAGGGCACTGTAGTATCCAGCACGGCATATTTGCTCCCGCCCTCCCCTTCTTTAAGCACAAGATATTTATTGACCTTTTTATTGTAAAAAATCTGCTTGCCAATCTGTGTATATTGCCCGTTCAGCGCCTCACCCGCCGATTTCAGGGTAACCGCCCCTTGCTCACTGACGGTCACTCTTGGTGTAACCATCTGGTAACGCAGCTTGGAAACCCCCGGGCCCAGTCCCTCGCTAATCACCATAGCGTATGTACCCGCGTAGGCTTGAATGCTTGCAGCGGGTTCCGGCGCCTCCCCGGTCGATTCGGCCAGCGGCTGATCCAGACTTACTCCGAAAAAGGAGTAGAACTGTTCCTCAAAGGCATCCCGGAAGGTCCCGTCGTCTCCTTCGTATTGGGAGTTGCAGCCGATGAAAAACCCGAGTCCCTTGGACGGCATGACAGATATCAGACTGGAAAAAGCCTCCGTATCTCCGGGGTGAACCAGAATGGCAGGATTTTTGTAGTTTTGAAAAAAGCCGTAGGCATAACCGGGCATCAGGGGATGCACGGAATATTGCAGCGAGTGCATCTGCTTGGCGGTGTCTTGTTGTAAAATCGCGTTCTCCCCTTGGCCCCCACCCTGCAGATGGGCCAATACAAACTTGCCCATATCGTCAGCGGTTGACCAGATAGAGCCAGCGGGGTAGGTCAAAACCTCTCCCTGCTTCATTTTGACAAACCCCTTATCGTAAGAATATCCCTGGGCCAATTGCTGGTTCAAACGCTCCGGCGTAAGATAGGTCAAGCTGTTGTCCATATGTAGAGGAGCAAAAATATGCTGGCGGATATAGTCATCGTAAGACAGGCCGCTTGCTCTTTCCACAATATATCCGGCGAGGGTGAAGCCTTCATTGCTATACTGCACCGCATCTCCCGGTGCCCTCACCAGCGGCGGCAGCAGCTTTTGCAGAGTCTGCTCCAGCGGAACCCGCTGCTCCGGTACCGTGTTCGACCAAGCCCCTTTGCGCTGTTCGGCATTGGCGAATCCCCCGGTATTGGTCAGCAAATGTTTCATGGTTAGCGGAGTTTTGTAAGAGTTGTCTACTTGCAGCGAATCCGGCAAATACTGGTTCACATCCGCCGCCAAGTCCAGTTTCCCCTGCTCCGCCAGCTGCATGGCTGCTGTAGCCGTAAAAACCTTGGAGACCGAAGCGATGCTGAAACGGGTCTTGAGCGGATCTACCGGCACCTTGGCCTCCACATCCGCATAGCCGTAGCCCTTCTCCAGCAAGACAGCGCCATCCTTGACCACCGCCAAAGTTACGCCCGGCACATGGTACTTGTCCATCGCTGTCTTCATAAATTCATCGGTCTGCTGCTCGAAGCGCTCCCGTTCCGCGGAAGCGGCTGCTTCCTCATGCTGCTCCGGCGAGGTGGCCGCTGCAGACGATAGCGACTGCGCCTCCTTCGGCTGCACCTTCATCGCTTGTGCCTGCGCAGACTGCGGCTGCATCGCCACTGGTTGCGCCAAAATCGCCACCACCAGCCCTATTTTCATCAATAACCCTGTTCTCATGCTCCCACTCCTGTCTCTATTAAGACCTTATAGGACCATGATACAGCGGCAACATGGAGAAAAAAGCGGTATAAATCTAAAGGAAAAATAAAGCCGCGCACAATGCGCAATCCGGCGAATAACTGCGAAATCGAAATAGGCCATGAGCTCTACTGACGTAGAAATTCATGGCCTTATCCATTTACGGAAAACCATACTATAATTACCCAAGTATTACCTAACGCAATCTTTCTAATTATAAAGCATCATGATATAATCGCAGAAGCAATAGAATAGGCTTAAAGGGTCGGTCGGCTACCTCTCTAAGAAGGGAGGGATGCCTTGTGACAGTGTTTGAAGCAATGATGATTATGCTAACCTTTGGTTCGCTTATCGTAGCGCTGCTGTCCAATAAACGCAAATAGACCGCCCCCTCACAAAGGCATGCGGTCTATCTGTCGTATCCTGTTTGTTGAGGCCTACCGCCCTTAGAAGCGGCTATTGCATGGGGAGTCGTGTTGGCAGCACGGCTCTCTTTGCATTGTACGCTTGTTCTGCTTTTATTATAACATGGCAAGAGGGGATTTCAATCCACACTCCACACTTTCCATGTGAAACAACGCCACTCTTCTTACGCTTTCTTTTTCCATAATTAATCGATTGCTGTCCAAATGTCTAACGCAAGGGAACGAATCTCAAGGTTCGTATGATTTCTATATAATCTTAAAAGCCGGGCACAATCCGGACTCCACAATAAAACACTTCCTGCAACCTCAAGCAATGAAAGTCCAATAAACTGAGATTCATAACAATCTTCCGACCCTATGACATCTACAATTTCTAATAGGGTTTCTGGATTCCAGTAGCCTTTGCTGTCTTTTAAATTTTGTGCAACCTGCTTATAGGCATCGCCTAAACGATGTGGCTGATTTGAAATGCAATGAACTATTTTAGTTAGGTAAGCAACGGATTCCTGAACATTATTCCAATCTATTGAGGCTACATACAATTTCATTACAACCTGCTTTAAGGTCTCATCCGCTGCCAGACAGTCAATAATACCCATATACAGAGGCACGAGGTTTACGCGTGTGTTCTTTGGCAAAGAGGTCAGTTGGTCAGCAAATTTCAACAGCCGTTGCCGATGAGGCAAATCTCTTTTGGCATTAGCATTCCATTCCTCAATAATTTCAACACTGGTCAAATCCTTAAACACACCAATTACCCTCTCATTGACCTTGCCATCACGGCATGTTTCTGTCAGCGTGTTCATTGCAATATTCCATCTGGCGTTATCTTCTAAATCCAGAATAACCTTTGCAGCGGCAGCCGCAATGATTTCTTCATGTCCATTTGTCCAACGTATCATACTGTTCAAAGCAAATCTTCCAACATCCGGATCTGTATGACCGGCAATTCTAATGATTAATTCTAAATACCGGGATCTATAGTTTACCGGAAGTTCATTGGGTTGTTGCAATAGTACACTTTTCGCAATATCACTTTGTGATGAAATGGCCATGTTGCTTAAAATCTTCCATCCGCATTCATCATCTAAAAGCTGTCTCGCTGCATGCCCTATGGCAATGATTACATCTTTATGTGCATTAGGCTTTTCAAACTCGTTCATCAATAGCGGAATGCTGTCACTGCTTCTATAAGCACCCAGTAACCGGATGGTCTCTTTTCTGACAGTGATTTTAAGTTTGTCCCGGTTTAACAGTTCTTTAAGTATTGAAGTCAATACAGCCGGATTCACTCTACGAATGCATCTGGGTATCGAGTACATGGCTACACGGGCTCTGTCTCCATCCAAATTCTCCAGTAGAACGGGAAGTGCCTTTTCGGGTTCTTCCAACAATGAAAGTGCATAAAGTGCAGCTTCTACTACAGCTACTTCCTTATCTTTTAAATACTTTACCAGCTTATCCGGACTGACCTCAGGCATTCTTGCCATTAGCTTTATAGCTGTTGAACGTTCATAAAAACTGCGTTTGGCATCTGACGCAATGCTTTCTATTGAGGTTCTAAAAGATTGTTGCTGACGCGGCAGCCACCTATGGAACCCATCCGTAGCCGGCACAACATGAATGGTTTTCCCCGTTAAAAACCTGCCCGAAATAACCTCACCCGAAATAAATGGATCCAGCCATTCTTGACGTTTCAGATGCAGATGCAGGAACACTTCATTTACGGTAATAAACGATTTATCCAGGGTTAATAATTCTCTGACTCTCTCATCCCGTGTTTTAGGATCTGCAAGCCAATGTCTTGCCGCCCGTACTGCGATAGAAGCTGTTTTCTCCTTCACCGCATCGCTTAGTAAATTTTGAAGTTTGGAGATGCCAAAGCCTCTTTTTCCAAAGGAGTTCGCCAGGCTGATCACCAAATTGTAGTCTTCCCTTTGATTTGCCGCCACTGCCAGCGGATAAATCACTTCAAATAAACGCTCTTCTATACCCCGGGGTATATTCTCCTGGAAGGATGGAAGGGTAAGCTGTCCGCTCTGCTTGGCTAACTTTACAATCGTGCTTAAAGCGAACTTAAAGATCTCACTTCCGGGATTTACTGCATTAAACCGCATAATCACAAATGCTAATTCCTGAGTGGCATGCCTTGTAGCATAGGAAGTATCTCTAGCCCCAATAATACTATCAACGAGTAAAGTAAGTTCCTTTACATTCTCATCCGTAAACATAGATGCCGGGCTGTTTGCGAGCTCTCTAATCACTGCAGAGCGTACAGGATCCTGATCATTTTTGATGCGGCCCAAATACACCAAAGTTTCATTCATACCTTGTCTTGATAACGCAGTACTCTTAATCAGCTGCACAAGTCCCATTGCGCGTTCGTCTGCATTAGAGGCATATGCCGCTTTTTCAAGCAGCTCTCTTGAATGATGAATAGAACGGCAAGCCGAAATCCTAACCGTTTTGTCCCGGCTGTCATAGATTTCACGCAGACCAAGCATTCGGGTTGCTTCCTTGTCGCGTAATGTATGCGGTAACTGATACAGTAATGTCTCCGGAAAAATCCGTGCTTTACGCTTGTCCTCTTCATAGACCGACTCAAAAATCGCCTTACGCTTTGAAGGAGCCATACACCCAAGTAATTTCGCTATATGTATGGGGTTATCTGCAAGCAGCCTGGCTAATTCAATCCATTGCTCTATGGACAAATAATTTTTTCTTTTTAAAATGCCATCCGGCACACCATGAGAGATCAGATCGCTTCGTGACTCCTTCCGGGTTAGCAGCTTATACACTGCTTCAGGATGGATTCGGACTAAAGTACCCAGATGTTTTTTAAGCGCAGGATGGATAATACCCATGGGTCCATGATTCATGGCACATTCGAGAATGAAATCCGGCTTTACATGGCATAAAGCTTCGATAGCTGCAGAAAATCTCCACCACACATATCCCTTTTCCCTAAGGGGGGTGCCTTCTAACGTTGTTTTAAAATACTCCGCAACGGCATCAAGATGACGGCTGGCTAATTTTTTCCAGTTCACAACGATATATCCAATCTCTGCAAGCCATTTACTGACCGTTTTCTTAGAACATGCAGGCAGCAGAATAGAGGCCTCCTCCGCCCCCCACCGGGCATACACCACAGGCAGTAAACGCTCCGCCAATTCTTGACGATTAATAAATGAAATACTGCGCAATACTTTGCGGCGGCAATCATGGGATAGCTCCGGAAGTTCACGTTCAATATCAATATCTGAAGCCACCTTGGCCAGAAGACCGGCTGCCTGATTTCTAATAGTAGCCATAGGATGCTTTAACGCTGACACAATAATCTTTGCATCCTGTGTGGCAATAGCCCCCGCTAAAGCTAACTGTGCCTCATAGACACCGCCTTCCAGTAATGACCCGAGCAATTTTGAATATCGGGCGGAACCATGATTATTACGGCCCAGTATAGCTATTTTATGAATCCTGTCTGAATAGCCTAGTGAGTCTAATTCTTTAAGCAGACTTTTTTTATCCATTGGACCTTTATTAAAAATCATAAGTTCCCTCCTTCACCTGTTCTTGTTTCATCCAAACTTTATTCTATATATATCTATCCATACCCTTTAAAAAAATCTATAATTTTACATCAAATTTCGACATTGTCTAGCCGGATGGTTATATACATCTACCCTCGTTGAAAAAGAATAAGGGTAACCCTGAAGCCGTTTGTTACCCGTTGTTGAACATTCTTATAAATATTTATAAATTAAAACTACTGGTCCAACTCTATACGCTTCTCGCGTTGATTGAACAGGACGGGCGTTTCCTGATGCTGCACAAAGTCACGAGTCGGGGGCTGTTAGGAATGGAGGTTCAGGAGGCCATGGCGATATTCACGGTCAATTGAAAACGATTATTGAAACTGATGGAGTAAACAGGAGCCACATAAGGGGAGAGCAAGCGAAAAGACGACGGTTCATTCTGTGAAATCAGAATAATCGTCGTCTTTTGGATTCACGTTCTTTTCATGAAAAACTGTTTATCCAGTGGGCCTAGTGAAATACAGGAATGATTTTTTTCATGTATGCCCCGTCTGCTTAATCTTTTCTTTCCAAAGCGTCCTTGACGCGGTCTGATTAACTTAGAGTTCAGGCTCAGAAGTTGCAGTCTTAACAGAAAGTTTAGCGTTTACTGGATTACCCTGAGACGGACTCAAACTAACAACATGATTTCCCGATGACCAAGGGACATCTGCAGTTCTAAAATCGTGTTCACCTGGAGGAACCTGAAATTGCATTTTTTGGGTCCCGGCTACTGTACCTTGAGTAACTGTAACAGTGATGGTGTCATTCCCATTATTTTCAACCCATACTTTTACCCAGCCATAATTGGCTTTAACGTTAAAAGTTCTATTAGCTCCAGGATTTCCAAGAACTCGTATCTGATCAAAAGGGTAATCAACATCGAAAGGAGTAATAATGCCCGAGACTGGAGTAAGCTCCTTAGGAGCTGCGCTGGAAGCAAATACTGGCGATGCGCTAAAGATTGTTGCAACAGCTAGAATTGTTGACATTACTGTTTTCGTTGTACGTTTCATAGTAATCCTCCTAAATAAATTTTGTGATTACTTTTACAATTCACTACCAATAATGTAAATCTATCCCAAATAACTGTCAACCATAAATTTCCTTTATTTATAAAAGAGTTATAAAAAGCACTTTTCATACGATTGAGTGATTTACTAACACAGCTTTTTTTCAATCTGTTTGAGGTACGTTAAAGACGTTTCGTAGTTTCGCCCAGCGGCGTTGTTCCTTGTCAAACGCCTCATACGGAACTTGTTGTAGCCTCGTCAACAGATGCTCCGGTCTTAAGGCATCATCGACGAACACCAAACTCACCGCAGCGGAGGATATGTTCGTTCCAACTGCGGTGTCCCGTAGTTCGCCAATATTTCGTTTTCATTTGACGAAAAAAACGTTAATGGTCGTTATTCGCGCGAGGGCCCCAGGGCAAATCATAACAGGTAAAAGGTCCGTGTCCAGGGCAAGTACCTGTGAGGTTTCCTGAATCAGAATCTGCTACCGTTTCACGGCTCGCTTTTCTCATAAATCCGAAACCCTGGGCAAATCCAGTGTAGGATTTCCCTCCTCCAGAAGAAGCGAGCGAGTGACTGCTAAGTAATCTCGAGTCACTTCGCTTTTTACCGAATCGTCATCTTCGACTTGCTTTTCAATCTACCGGAGACCCCTCAGACTTTTTTTGAGTCCGGTTTTGAGTTTGCGATCCAGATCGACGATAGATTTGAAAATATATTTTAGATAGTGGGATTGGTTTTTTTGATATTTTCGCAATAGTACTTAAAACGGGCTAGATTTGAATTGTCTTTCTTCATTGCCTACTTCTCTTCAGACAGTGTAACATATCCCTGCTCAACAGCTTTTAGCACCCGGGCATGATGTAGAAGGTTATGTCCCGCAGTTACAAGCACAACCACCACCAGTAGCCCAACGATGGCTTTATACAGTTTGGTATTGCTGATGGACCTCACAGACACAGAAATCAGCAGGAAGAAGGCAAACCAGAAATGACCAGCGTACAGATATAGGTCATAGTTGAAGGTTGCCAGTCCGTAACCCACAATTACGTGAAGGCAGAAGGCAAAACCGATGAACATTATCGGAATCCAACCTTCCCGCTTTCGGATTCCCAATATCCATCCCGCTAACGCGCTGGTGAGAAATAGGAATCCGATCACAGACACATATATAGGATAGGACTGCGACAAGTCAGTCGCAATAGCAGCAACTCCTTTATGGACCAGGGTCACGTCGGGAGTTAGCAGCGGACTAATCCCCAACATATATATGGATTTCCAGTGGTGGGAGAAGGAAAAGGGGGCGATATAACTGAACCCTCCGTTTTTTAATCCGTCCTGCCAATGAGAGACCCAGGTGACACCGCCCGGCAACAGCAGTTGAATCAACAAGAGGAGGATAGCTAGTAGAATAAAAGAACACAGAACCAACAGCAGAGTTCGAACAGCATCCCGGACCCGGCGTCCCATTTGTTGTACGACTAATGCACCTGCATAAGGAATGAGGTTTGTAGCCGTTATTCCAAAGTTCACTATTCCCAATATGGCTACCGGCAATATCGGAGATTGTTTACTGTCACGGTAATACTGGAGACAAAATACCGAGATAACCAGTCCAAATTGCGCATACGGATAAGAATCCGGAATGAACGATGTGAAGAGAGAATAAGAACTGATGCCAAATAAGGACGCAATCAGAGCGGATGGCCCTCTCCCCGTTCCTTGCCGTCGTGAGATATAGTACAGAAGTGCTGTCCCTCCTGCATTCAGCACGGATTGAACGATGAGGAACAAGCTATTACCCGGACCGTTATTAGCCAGAGCACCAAGGGGACCCGCAATGATATTTTTATAGGGATGTATGACAGAGACATTATCGTAACCGTAATACATGGAAGGATCAAAGTTAAAAAGGTTGAGCCCAAATTTTACGCCATAAAATGGATTGTGAGCGGCTATAAGGCTGGCTTGACGATCCATGAGTAGCAGAAATGGAGTATTAATTGCGATGTATAGGACGACAAAAAAGATAAACAGACCGAGTGCGGTTTTATTGTCGGTCCGGTCTTGCAATAGGTAACGGATCACGTGATGATTCAACCTCATTTCATAAACTTAATTTTGAAATCACTCACCTTGCCAGCAGCCATATGCCAATCCCGATACAGATAACACCTGTAATCTTAGCTGCTCCAATCTGTTCCCTGAAGACGTATTTGGCAAACAGGAGTGTCCAGAGGAAGGTCAATGCATTGGCAGGCATGACCACCGTATAAGGCAACGACCTCAATAAATAGATATTGAGGAGTGCACCGAGTCCATACAGAAGGGTGCCGAAAAGTAGATATACCGGCTTTCCCCAAACGGAGCGAAGCTTGAACAACACTCCTCCGAGCGATCCCAATAGAGTCATGACGACGAGGACGACGACGTTCCATTTATCGTTCATACGATATCAGACACACCCCGATTCCCATTAGCACTACGGCCAAAAACCTATCCCAAGTTATAGGCTCATGAAGTATCCAATACCCATAACCCAGTGCAAAAAAATAACTGAGGCACATCAGTGGGTAGGCCACAGAGAGTTTTTCTAGCGAAAGACTGCGAATCATAAAAAAAGCCCCACCCCCATAGCAAAGAAAACCGAGAGCAAAGTAAGATATAGCATCCCATCCCCATTTCCAAAACAGTTGGCCCGTTGCCGTCAAAAATGCAGAGAGGACCATATATATTTTCCCTGCATGTAGATAGGGTGTTTTCACATTGTCCCATTGGCGAGCCTCTAATTCAGGATGTTGGCCGTTTACTAGATACCGATTACGGACCAGACGAAACATAGGCAGATCTGACAACGAATCAGAGTACGCGCATGAGTTCTCGAAATCAATAGTTTGGCACTTATCTTCTAAATAGCGCCTTATCCGTTCGACTTTTTCTTCCCCTTTGCAGTTAAGTCCCTGTATAAGTGGAACATAGCAACCGTTTTTTCTCATCAGTTCCGTTCCAATTACGAAATCGACCTCCGGAAGTTTCTTGAAAAACTTCAGGTATGCATAGGGAGAAGCTGACACGAGCAAGATTCGAAAACCCTCCATTTTCAATCGGCGGAGTTCCTCATAAGCGTCCTGATAGATACGTGTTCGAAGCTGGGTATCAAAAAAATGTTCCAGATCAGAGTCAGAAAAACCGTTGACTGCGTAAAAGAATGCGGCCTTGGCCTGCTCAGCGGTTATTAATCCGAACTTGTAGCATAGGGTTCTCCACAGCACTACGGCAATCCGATAAGCGGTCAGTGGTTTTTTACGAAGTCCATACCATAAAAAGAGCAGCATGGAATCCCCGCGAAGCAAAGTGTGATCAACATCCCAAAAAGCAAATTTTGTTTTCATAAAAGTATTCTCCCGAACTCGGTCAAGTTTCAAAAATCATGAGGATGGCAACAACACTAATCGCATAAAGCATGACTGTGATTAAAATCGGCTTATCCTCAAATAGAACGCGATCAGGCGAACCTCCTTTGTTGCAGATATGAATAAGATAAAGGTAGCGAAAAACCCCGTAAATGACGAAAGGGATTGTCCACATCAGCTGAACGGTGTGCCCCGAAGTAAAGGTAAACAGCGAGTAGCTTATAATAGTCGCTGTAGTGACGATGTTGTTTAACTGGTCCAGTAATGGCACGGAGTAGCTTTCCAACACCTTGCGGTGCGTACCTTTGCCTTCGTGAAGCAGAATTAGCTCGTGTCTTCTTTTTCCAATGGCCAGAAACAAAGATAGCAGCAGCGTGCAGAGAAGAAACCATGGCGTTAATGGTACTTTGATAACCAATCCTCCCGCAATGGCGCGCAACACGAATCCAGACGCGATGATCATCAGGTCTACGATGACCACATGCTTCAGATAAAGAGAGTAAGAAATATTTAGCAGAATGTACACTACAAGGAGAAGCGTGAATAACGGATTTAATAGCCAGGAGACTGGTAACGCAAACAAAAGTAGTACAGCTCCGACGGACAAGGCCAAGGCAGGCTTGAGTCGTCCAGATGCCATCGGACGGTGGCATTTGGTCGGATGGACGCGATCCGCTTCGCGGTCTATGAAATCGTTGATGATATAAATGGTGCTCGATACCAAACTAAAAAGAACGAAACCGATAGTGGAGAGGGCTATTTCACTTATCTCCATCCTATCGATAGAGAAAAGAAGAGCAGCAAAAACTAGCAAATTTTTACTCCATTGTTTTGGGCGAAGCTGAGTCCAAATCAGGGAGACCGTCGATGGAATATGTTGGTTAAACTGATTCGTTTCAGATGCCTTCCGAACTGAATACAAGCTCCTTTCACCTCTATTATTCTATTTTTTTAAATAATTTCCATGTTACCACTATTTTTTCTGGAAGCAAAGTGCCAAATTATCAAATAAAAACCGATTCGCGATGTTAACGTCATATGAAATCGTAACCCTTGGACCAATCCAATACTCCCGCCTCATCTGTAGTAAATTAAGATCGTAACCTGAGAAGCAGGCGATCTACCATTTCCGTCAGGTGCTTATTGATTATTAAGATTGGGGCTGTAAGGGGGGAGAAGGACCAACTGCAGACGCGGATGTTCTTTCATAGTCCAACACTGCAAGCAGAATAGCTGAACTATCGGATATTTAGTACAACAATGATATGACCACGTAAACCTAGACGGCGTTCATATTTTTGTTCAATAAATCAACATTGTACGATAACAGGACAAAAAAGAGGGGTTCATATTCCCCTCTTTCCTATTTACAGTATCATGTATATCGCTCCAATTATCGGGTTGCAGCAGTACATTCTCCGGTTAAGATTTGTCTATAGCTAGGCCCTGTGCATAAGAGAACGGCGTCCCGCCCAGATGTAAGCAGCAGAGGTTACGGCCACAATGAGAATGAACGGGATCACATCCAGCCGGGGCGACAAAGCCGTCCCCCTTGGATACATCGCGTAGTAGGCCGTTGTAGAAGGAAACCAGGCACCGATCGAGGCATGAAGCCCGGTAAGCACAATGTTGGCTATCACGATCGAAGCCGATAAAATCAATGAGGAAACAAACGACTTCAAGCGCATGGACACCCATAACTGCAGCGCCGCAAACGGCAGTATGGCCAGCCATCCCCCAACCGTACCGATGATCAATTCGGTAAAATCCAAATCGTTCCCCAATTGAAGCAGTACTCCCGCGAGCAGATATGATCCGGCAAAAGGCAGTTGAATCAACCCCATCAGCAGCATCAGCGTTCCCAATTTGGCATAATAGACACGGTAACGGGGAATGGGCAGACAAAACAGTTGTTTCCAGCCCCCGTTTGTATGCTCATAACGGCAAATAAAAGAAGCTAATACCCCGGCATAAAGCGGATAAAAAAACAAACCGTGAAAGCTGGCCATATGCAGATAAAAGGTTTTCCATCCGCGCTCAAAAAAACCGACAAAATTTTCCGAATTTAAACTATTCATTCCGAGCATCACAGTTCCCAGCGCACCGAGGAGGAACAGGATGAAGATGACGGGATACTGCAGCTTCATTCGTTCGGCTTTCATCAAATTTTCCATAATCACACCCCTGTTAATTAAAATTGTTTGTTTTTAAAATGCAAGGCCCCGGCGGCTAGCAGCACCGTTCCCAGGCCTGCACTGATGCCAATCCACCTCTCGGGATATGCCATGAACGGACTGGACATCGTCGGATAGGCCCATGGCCACAGCCAGGTCCATAATGCTGCTCCGCTGTCCCGCGCTATGAATAGGCCAGAAACAGCGCCCAGGAAGCCGATGGACATCGGAATGGCCGGGTTCGAGAATTGGATAGACAGCCACATCTGCAGCCCCAGCACCGCAGTTGATGCGAGAAAGCTGTACATAATTTGCTTGATTAGAAGCTGGAACGGCAGCGGTTCTGAAGTGTAGCAAATCCAGAGCAGGGTCAGGCCGGCAATAATCAGCAAGGCCGTACACAACAGCAGGAAAAGAACCCACAGCGCCTTGGCCCAATAAAGAACAGAGCGGGAAACAGGCAAGGTCAGCAGCTGCTTCCAACTATTGGATTCGTGCTCCAAACCGGCAATCATACCCGTGAATAACGCAGTATTTAGCAGCAATACGAAACCTAGAAACATATACATCACATTAAATACGCTGTATACACCTGCCGGGCCTTTGAAATAGAGATACCATTCCAGCGACATAAATGCGATGAACAGCCCGGCGCTGATAACCGGCAGCCAGCGGGCCGCAGGTTTGAGCCTCATGCCTTCAGCCCGCAGGGCCCGCCACATCATAAGCTTACTCCTTTTCCGGTCAACTCCATGAACAGCTCTTCCAGCGATTTGCTGTTTTCCCGTACATTCATAATCCCGTAAGGGCCCAGCAGTTTGAACAATTCTGCCTGCGACATACTGACATTCTCTGCCGAAATTGACAGCATATTTCCTTCCCGCTCCACGGCAAATCCTTGCAGCATTAGCGTGCGAAGCGCTTCCTCCGGGCGCTCCACTGCAAATTCCATGACTTTTCCCCTGCGCCGCTCCAGCATTTCCAATGCTCCCTGATAGACCAGCTTGCCGCTGCTGATAATTCCGATCTCATCTGCAATCGTATCCACCTCGCTCAGCAGATGGCTGGAGAGCATGATCGTCATTCCCTGATCATGGGCCAGTGACAGCATCAGATGCCGTATTTCTTGGATACCGGCCGGGTCTAGGCCGTTGGTCGGCTCATCCAGGATCAGCAGCTGCGGATCCCGCAGCAAGGCTGCTGCTATGCCGAGCCGCTGCTTCATGCCAAGGGAATATCCGCTCACCTTGCGGTTCGCGCTTGATGTCAGCCGCACAATTTCCAGCACCTCACCGATGCGCCGGTCAGGCAGCTTCAGCAGTGTGCTCAGTATTTTCAAATTTTTGTACCCGGTCAAATGCCCGTAATAGGATGGGTTCTCTACTAATGAGCCTACCTTGCGTAAAATCTCCTGACTGTTGCCCGGCATCTCTTGTCCAAAAATACGGATCGTCCCGCTATCGGCCCGGAGCAAACCCAGCAGCATTTTGATCGTTGTAGTTTTCCCTGCACCGTTCGGCCCTAGAAAACCGTATATTTTCCCCTCGGGAACCTCCAGGTTTACCTCATTCACCGACACCTGCTCGCCGAAGCGGCGGGTCAGCCCTTTTGTCTCCACTATAAGTTGTGGCATCTCCTGTCACCTCATATCTTTGATATAAAGACAATAATAGGCGCTGGAAGTAGCAGCGGGGTAAAGAAAAGTAAAAATTAAGTAAAAAAACAGGCCAACACCACAAAAAAGTGGATGTCCGGCCTGCATTCAATAAAGAAAAAAAAGTGTGATTTGCGTTCCTTGCTGCGGTTTGCTATGTACAGCCATTTTGCCGCAATGCCTTGTTACAAAACCCTTTGCCAGCACCATGCCCAGGCCGGAGCCCGTAAGTCTGGCCCGCGCCGACAGCATATTGTCCTCCGCAGCGTTCAGCCGCTCTAACGCCGCCGCATCGATTCCCGTCCCATTGTCGCGAATCTCAACCGTCAGTCCGTACTGATCCCAGCGTAGCCCGGTTTCAATGTGGCACCCCGCGGGATTGTGAACCACGGCATTCCACAGCAAATTATGCAGTGCCCGCCGAATCATGCGTTGGTCGATATCAAGACATTTCTCCCCGTCGGTATTGAAGGCAAAGGTATGCTGTGCAGCCAGCGGATGATCAGCGACATCGGTAACGATCTGCCTGATAAACCCTGCCATCTCCGTAGACTCCCGCGAGAGCGGAACCTCGCTGCCGTCCAGCTGATAGAAAGCATTCATATCTTCAATAAGCTGCTCTACCTGGATCGTCTTTTGTTCCATTAAGGAGCCGAACTGAATTATTTCTGCAGTAGACCACGCATATTGATCAGCGGCTGCAATCATGGAGCTGTAACCGCGAATATAGGCCAACGGGGTTTTCAGATCATGCCGCACGCCCGCAATCCAGCTTTTGCGCTTCTCATCCAATTCATGTCTTTCTTTCTCCGTACGCTGCATTGCAAGGGTCAATGTGGACAACTGCCCGATTATTTCTTTAAAGAGAGTATAAGGCAGCGTGAGCTGATTCCCGGGAATGGGGCGGCCGCGCCAATTACTCCGCGAAGGTTCATCATATTGACCTTGTGCCAGCCGCTTCAACCAGTTCAGCATATAAAAAATCGACTTCGTCAGGCTCCACAGATAGAAAACAAGCGCAGCCAAGCACACGATCAGGAAACTCCAGATTTGAAACTGTATGTACTCAATTCCCTTCAGCCATGGAACCATTTGCCGGATAAAAATAAAAAGGATAAACAGAACAAGCCAGGCGGCGATAACACCTATACCCAGGGCAAGCAAAAAAAGCAGCAGCCGCAAGCCAACACGAACGATCCCTTTCATATTTGACCAGCCGGTACGGGGTTCGGAATAAATTTGTAGCCTAACCCACGGAAATTGACAATGTAACGAGGCTGCTTCGGGTCCTGCTCTATTTTGTTTCTGATTTTGGAAATATAAATAACAACCGTTTTCTCATCGCCCAGCTGCATTTCACCCCAGACCTGTTCATAGAGCTGGGCCGTTGTGAACAGCCGGCTCGGATGCTCGGCAAAAAACAGCAGCAGCGCAAACTCCTTAGCCGTACAGTGAAGCTGCTGGCCGCGTACCGTCAGCCCGCCGGTATCCTTGCTGATTTCAAAATCAGCAAAAGTGTAACAGGCAGCTGGAGCCTCCTGTTGATAGAGTCTTCTTCTGGCAAGCTGGGCTTTGATCCGCGCCACCACCTCCAGGGAGTTGAACGGCTTGGTGATATAATCGTCCCCGCCCATCGCAAATCCGGTCAGCTTGTCATAATCGGCAGCCCGCGAAGTCAGGAATAAGATCGGGGCGTTTGTTTTTTTGCGCAGCTCCAGACACAGCTCGAAGCCGTTACAGTCCGGGAGCATCACATCCAGTAAAATTATATCCGGTTCCCGGCTGTCCATCAGGCTCATCGCCTCCGCCCCGGTAGAAGCGGTAAGGACGGAAGAATACCCTTCCCTGGACAGCAGCAGTTCCAGCATGCAGGCAATTCCTGCTTCATCTTCTATAATCAATATCGCATCGTTCATCGCCATTTCCCTCCATTTTCCATCCTATTATACTGCAAAATGGAAATGGTATCTTCCGAGTGTGTCAAACCCGCCTGGGATTGGACTCAGGCCTTCAAGTTCGGCAGGCCCTTGAAGCAAACGGAGGATTTCCGGACAATAAGCTTAGGCGGGATAATGATCTTGACCGGATCGCTCTGCAAACCTCCGATCCTGTCCAGCATTTGCCGTGCCGCCTCAACGCCCCATTGGTCATGAAAGACCGATACTGTGGTCAGCTTAGGCTCCACCGTTTCCGTCTCCAGAATATTGTCAAAGCCCACAATGGCCATATGCTCGCCTGGAATAAACCCTTGCAGCCGCAAGCCGATGGTGACGCCAAGGGCAATAATATCATTATGGCAGAAGCAGGCCGTCGGCGGGTTCTCCAGCTGTAGCACCTCCTGAATGGCGCGGATTCCTCCCTCACGGTTCAGCGGGGTAGGTATAATGAGCTTGGGGTCCACTTCCAGGCCGTATTCCTGCAGGGCGCTGCAGTAGCCGTCTATCCGTTCCTGGTAGGCTGTATTGCCGGGAAGCATACCACCGATATAGGCGATCCGCCGGTGTCCCTGCTCTACCAGATGCCGGACAGCCAATTGGGAGCCTAGTCTGTAATCCGTTCCCACATAATCCGCGCCGGAGCCCGCCACCTCCCGCCCCATGAGAAGCGCCGGTATTTGCAAGGCGCGCAGCTTGTTGAACAGAGTCGGCTGGGTGTCGACCACCGGAGTCAGAATAATCCCGCATACCCGGTGCTCTAGCATCGTTTCCAGCACCCGTTCCTGCTTTTCCCGGGATTCGGAGGACATGCCCAGCAGGAAAGTAAACTGCTGTTCATAGAGCATATCCTCGACCTTCGTTAACATCTGATGATAGAAGGGGTTTTCAAAATCGGTAATCACGATTCCCACCGTGGAAGAGCTTTGGGAGCGGAAGCTCGCCGCCACCCTGTCATACACATAGCCGAGCTTTTCGATGGATTCTATTACTTTCTTGTGGGTGCTGGGCTTAATAGACTTGCTTCCTCTGACGACCAGCGATGCTGTCGCCCGGGAAACCCCGGCATCATCGGCCACATCCTGAAGGGTAACCCGCTTGTCCCGCGAAGCCAAACCGCATTCCTCCTTTTTCCGTACGATTCATTTCCTTTATCCGGATAAATTTACAATAGTATAGCATACATTTCAAACAGATAATATTTAGTATTGACAGGCTCACAGGCACCTGCTACGATTATCCCCAGTAAACTTATATGCATTTAAGATTATTATTTCCGGACGGAACAAAAATTTTTTTCTCACAAAATTAGATCGATATAATTTTACGGGAAAAGGACGGTTTCGGCAAGATTTATTCCCCGGAAAGCTGCAGAAGGTTCCATGTTGTCTGGTTATCCGGTTGTTACGGTGAAAGGGGTTTTGCCATGATCGAAATCAAAGAGTTATACAAATCCTTCGGGGACAAGCCTGTACTCTCGGGCATTAATGTAACCATCGGGGACGGAGATATTTATGGTCTTGTAGGTATAAGCGGCGCCGGGAAGTCCACCCTGCTGCGCTGCATCAACGGGCTGGAAACCTTCGAACAGGGGACCCTGCGGGTGAACGGTACAGACATCAGCAGGCTGCGTGGTGCCGAACTCCGCAAGTTCCGCAGCGGCATCGGCATGATCTTCCAGCAGTTTTCCCTGTTGGAGCGGAAGACTGTTTATGAAAATATCATGTTTCCGATGAAGTGTTACAACTACAAGAAAGCGGAGGCTGATGCGCGTATTCACGAGCTTCTGCGGCTGGTGGAGCTGTCGGACAAAATCCACTCCCGGCCCAGCCAGCTTTCAGGGGGCCAGAAACAACGGGTAGCCATTGCCAGAGCCCTGGCCATGAATCCGAAGATTCTGCTGTGTGACGAAGCCACCAGCGCCCTGGATCCCAATATTACAAAATCCATCCTGGCGCTTTTGAAGAAAATCAATCGGGAGCTGGGCATTACCATCGTGATTGTGACTCACCAGATGGAGGTAGTGAAGGAGGTCTGCACCGATATGGCTCTCTTGAGCAAAGGGGAGCTAAAGGTATCGGGTTCCGTGCAGGATATTTTCCTGGGCCGCTCAGAGGTGCTGGACGAGCTTCTCGGGTTGCCCGGTACGGGGCAGCCGGAAGACAAGGTAGTGTTCGAGATCGTACAGCGGCCAGGTCAGAATGATCTGCTGTCACGGTTCGCCACAGCTACGGGAATCCGTTTCGAGGTTGTATGGGGCGGGCTTGACCGGTATGCGGAGAGCATCGCGGGAGCCTTTACCCTTGCGGTGGACAAGGACGACTTCCCCAAGGCACAGACTTTTCTTGAGGATACGAGTACAGAATGGAGGAGAGTGTAATTTACCAGTACGATTTCCAGACCATTTTGGACCGCATCATTTTGCCCGGCTTGCGCGAAACGCTTATCATGCTGGGCGGCACAGTCGTCACCTGCACCTTCTTCGGCTTTGTGCTGGCGCTTATTCTTATTACCACCGATGTGAACGGGCTCAGACCCAACCGGTTAGTGTACGAAACCATAAGCGCCATTATCAACGTGCTTCGCTCCGTGCCCTTTATCATTCTTATTATTACCATCATTCCGCTGACACGGCTTGTGGTGGGCACGACCATCGGAACCACGGCGGCTATTTTTTCCATAACTATTGTGGGCTCTCCGCTCATCGCCAGACTTCTGGAGGGCTGCTTCAAGGAAGTTAATCCCAGCCTCATCGAGGCAGCCAAATCCTTTGGTGCCTCTGATTGGCAAATTACATTCCATGTCATTGTGAGTGAATCCATTCCGTCCATCGTATCCCATCTGACCTTAGGGTATGTTTCCCTGCTCGGCTTTACGGCCATGGCCGGCACAGTGGGCGCTGGAGGACTGGGAGCGGTGGCGCTGACCTACGGCTACCAGAACTTCAACGATACCATCATGTACAGCACTGTGGTCATTCTCATTGTTATTGTGCAGTTCATCCAGTTCGGCGGCAATTTTCTTTATCGAAAGCTAAAATAAGCTTTTATTCCAAACCAATCCCAAGAAAAGAGGTATGCTTTTATGAAAAAAATGTCCTTCACCGCTCTGTCGCTGGTCATCGTCCTTTCCCTGTCGGTGTTGGCGGGCTGCGGCAAAAGCGCCTCCGGTGACCAGTCCAAACAAATCGTCATCGGGGTTATCGCCCGTGAGCAGCCGGATATCGATTACGTGGCCGAAAAGCTGAAGACCGAAGGCTATGACATTGAGGTGAAGGTGTTTAACGACAACATCGCGCTGAACAATGCCACAGCGGAAGGCGAAATTGACGCCAACTACTTTCAGAATGAGAAGTACCTGACCAGCTTCAACCAAAGCAATGGTACCAACCTGATTACCTATGGTCCAAATATCTATACGACTCCTGTGGTTTTTGTATCTAAAAAACACAAAAGCTTAGACAGCCTTCCTGAAGGTGCCAAAATCGGCATCGCCAACGATTCTGCCAACCGGGCCCGGGAACTGCAGCTGCTTGCCGACAACGGTCTAATCAAGCTCCGTGAGGGTGTAGATCTGCCAACCCTGCTGGATATTACGGAAAACAAGAAAAAGCTCAATTTTGTAGAAATTGATCCCCGGAGCCGGGTAGGCGCATTTGCTGACCTGGATGCCATGACCGCTCCCTCCATTACCGTGTATCAAATGAAAGATCCCGAGGTCACCATCGATACGGCGCTGCTTCAGGAAACCCCAGAGGTTTACAAGCAGTACGGGGGTATCGTTCTCGCTATCAATAAAGACACGGAAGAACAAAACAAGGAATGGCTGGATAAGGCTGTGAACATTCTGTCCTCCAAGGAGTATGCGGAATGGCTGCTAGAAACCTATAGCGGTGTGAAAAAACCTTACAACTCATAATCCGGCACTACTAAAATCTTATATAAAAAAAGGAGAACTGATCCAAATGGCAACTGTAATCGTTTTGGCAAACACATCCCTGAATGAGGCTGACAAAAAACGTTTTGTAGAGGAAATCGGCACCGCCGTAACGGAATCACTGCAGCTTCCGCCCCATCTGAAATCCATCACCCTGCAGGAGTTTCCGCGCAGCAACAGCACGCCGAAGGATTACGAGGAGATTACCTTCTTCGTGTACACAGCCCCGGGCAAACCTGTGGAAGCCAAGCGTGCCCTTGTCCGCAACATCCAGCTTACAGCGGAGCGGGTACTGGCCGGAGTGAACGTGAAGACCATCGTCATTATTAAGGAACACGGAGATGAAAATGTGGGCGTAGGCGGCCAGCTGCGGCTGGACCAGGTCCAGGCTTAAGGAGCGGCGCTATGAAAACAATGCAAATCGGCAGTAGTGGAATCGAGGCTTCGGTCCTGACGCTGGGCGCTTTCGGCATGGGCGGGGGCTTCCAGTTCCCGGACACGGACGATGGGGAATCCATCCGGGCCATCCATGCCGCCCTTGATGCAGGCATCAACTGCATCGATACGGCGCCCGTGTACGGCTTCGGCCACAGTGAGGAAATCGTGGGACAAGCTATCAAGGGAAGACGCGACAAGGTGATCCTGTCTACCAAATGCGGGCTGTGGTGGGGTGATGAGGAAGGCAGCTACCGCTTCACCTGGGAGGGGCGCCGGGTCAAGCGCAACCTTAGCCCCCGTGTCATCCGCATTGAAGTAGAGGAGAGCCTGAAGCGGCTGGGTACAGATTACATCGATATTTACTATACTCATAACCCGGCCATGGAGCCGTTCCTGACCCCTATTGAGGAAACCATCAGTACCTTGATGGAGCTGAAGAAGGAAGGGAAAATACGGGCCATTGGTGCATCAAACTGCGAGCCCCATCATATCCAAAGCTATATCGGGCACGGGGAAATTTCCATTGTGCAGAAGAAATACAACATGTTGTCCAGAGAGGCGGAGGCGGATGTGCTGCCTCTGTGCAAGGACAATGGCATCAGCTTCCATGCCTATTCCCCGTTGGCCCAGGGTCTTCTTAGCGGGCACATCGGCAAGGATTACCAACTGCCTCAGGACGATCCCCGGCACAATGACCGCTGGTGGCAAGGAGAGGCTTTCCTGCTGGCTGTTGATTTCGCCCGGGAGCTCGAGGCATTTGCGCTGGAATTCGGCATCTCCACCAGTTCTCTGGCAGTGGCATATTTGCGGGCCAAGCATGAGCATGTGAATGTAATTCTGGGCATCCGCAAGGAACGCCACCTGCATGAAAATCTGGCCGGAGCAGACTTCCGCTTCCCGGTCGGTGCTATAGAGGAAATCGACCGCCGGCTTAACCGGCTGCATCTTTCGGCTGCCGGGCAGGGCCGATGAAACCAAGCTCTATGGAGATGAAGAGCAGTCAGGACCTGGACTGGCACATTTCTCAGTTTCTTGAAGCGAACCAGGAAGCCATGATCGAGGATGCCAAAGGGCTCATCCGCATCAACAGCGTAGGCCTGGCTTACAACCCCGGAAGCTCCCAGCCCTTCGGCGAAGGCTGCAGATCGGTCCTGGACGAAGCCATCCGGCTCATGCAGCGGGAGAAGCTGGAAGTGACGGACTTTGACGGCTACGGTGTCAAAGGGGAATTGGCAGCTTCGGAGCGGAGAAGCATCGGATTTTTCGCCCATCTGGACGTGGTGCCGGAGGGCGGGGACTGGAGCTTCCCGCCTTACGAGCCCTTTGTACGGGATGGCTACCTATTTGGGCGTGGGGCCATGGATAATAAAGCGGCGGCTGTGGCGGCGCTTTATGTGCTGAAATTTTTTGCTGACAGCAAGCTGCCCCTCCGGCATGGGCTGTATCTGTTTCTCGGCTGCAATGAGGAAAACGGCATGCGCGATATCCGCCACTTCCTGTCCCGGCATGAGCCTCCTCAGTTCGGGATTGTGCCTGACGCCTATTTCCCCCTGTGCTTTGCCGAAAAGGGAATGCTGCGTGCGGACTTCGAAGGTGAAGTGGCAGACGGCAACCTGCTGGCCTTTAGCGGCGGGACCGAATATAACGTGGTTCCCGCAGCCGCCTCGGCAATCTTGCGGGACGTGGACCCGGATCATGCAAGACAGGTGCTGCCCGGTTCCTTCACGGTTGAGGCTCTGTCGGAGGGCGTCCGCGTTACGGCATCTGGAAAAGCGGGACATGCCGCCTTTCCCGAGGGCACGGACAATGCTGCCGTGAAGCTGGCAGCCGCTCTTGCCGCCCATGGGCTGGTTCGGGGCAGCCGGACGCAGCGGGCGCTGGCTTTCGTGCAGGAATGCTTCGCCAGTCCTTACGGGCATGGCTTGGGCATCGCCTTCTGTGACATGTCGGGAGAAGCCACAGTCAATGCAGCCGTCCGCATGGAAAACGGCAGGCTTCGCCTGTTATGCGACATCCGCTACGGGGTTACCCAGGAGAAAAGCGGTATACAGCAGTTGCTGGAAGAGGCGGCCGCCCGTTACGGTATGCGGCTGACCCGCACGGAGGATAGTCCGCCGCATTATATCGCCCCGGATGACCCCATTGCGGCGGCCCTATGTGATCTGGCCAACCGGGAGCTGGGCACCAACCAGCCCCCTTATGCCATGGGCGGCATTACCCACGCCAGATGGCTGCCACGGGCAGCAGCCTTCGGCCCTCTGCGCCGGGACAAGCCCTCCCCCTTTCCTGCCGGAAGAGGAGGAGGGCACCAGCCGGACGAGGCCATGTATTTAGAGGCCATATGGGATGCCTTCCTGATTTATGTTAAGGCGGTTCTTGTGATAGACAAGCTGTTAAGCGAGGAGAAAGAACAAAATTAACAGTGTGAAGCACCGGCCTGAAGGGCCGGTGCTTCCGGTTGTCTCCACTGGCATGGAACCCGAATGGAGAAGTTTTTTATCATTTTACATAGTCTTCTTTTAAAATACTGTATATCTCTAAATCGATGATTCCTTTACCTGCCCATAGTGTCGCTTGTCTTAATGTTCCTTCTTTGATGAAGCCATTCTTCAATAATACCTTCTTTGAAGTCTCATTTAGAGGCATCACTTCAGCTTGAATTCTGTTGACGTTGACATCCACAAACAAAAAATTGATTAATATTTTCACCGCTTCGCTAGCAATACCTTTGCCCCAATGTGCTTCCGATAAAAAGTAGCCAATCGTCACAGCATTTACCTTTTGATTAAAGTCGGCAGCTTCAATAATTCCAAGCAACCAATCAGGTTCAGGACTGGCGAATATCCCCCACTTAACTCTTGACCTTTTATTAAAATCTCTCTCGAAATGGCCAATCATATTTTTCACAGTATCTTTATTGTGTTTGGGTATTATGCCACAGTATTCAAATACTTTGTCATTGTTATAGATTTCAAAAACTTCCTCAAGATGATAATCTTCAATCTTCTTCAATACGAAACCATTTGATTTCAGGTTAGGAAACTGCTCAAAAACCGCTTCAATGTTCATTCCGTCACGCTCCATATTTTCTATATTTAAGTCATCGTGTTTTCTTGACCGGTATGTATAAATCGACTTTACATTTCCCTTCCTTATCCTTAGCAGGATCATTCATACAGAATTCGAGGCATGGCCTATCGTCAGCATCATACTCACTGTTCGGCAACCATAGACTGAATACATTTTGATAGGCGAGAACAAATTTATCAATTGTGTCGTAGAATGGATATACAGCATACATTCCACCGGGTAGTGTTTTGAATTCCACATGTTTTGTATGTCCGGATCGTTCGAATCCATTTGGCAATGTGACACAAGCATCGTATCGGCAAGCAAATTCTTCTACGAGATTTATTAGTTTCAGCCAAAAGATAAACAGCCTTTT
Organism: Paenibacillus sp. FSL M7-1046; assembly: GCF_038007405.1. Taxonomy (NCBI): domain Bacteria; kingdom Bacillati; phylum Bacillota; class Bacilli; order Caryophanales; family Paenibacillaceae; genus Paenibacillus; species Paenibacillus sp. FSL M7-1046. Next base: position 1,426,123 of record NZ_JBBOXB010000001.1, read on the forward strand.
GTAAACGCTCTTGATTTACAAACGCAACTGGAGTCACACCGACTATAGAGGTAAATATTCTTGTAAAATGATATTTCGAAAAATTTGAAACGCCAGCCAATATATCGAGAGTGAGTTTTTGATTGCTATTTTCCTTAATGTATTTAATTACGTTATCAATCCTATTAATATAGTCATTATTCATCTATCAATCCCCCAATATCTATGTATTTATTGATTACTAAAATTATACATTATTCGCATCCATTATAAGCGCTTATAAATAAGTAAGGGTGAACGGGTCTATTGCAGCAAAAAGCTCAAGCACCGGGCATATAGCCGCAGGCTTGAGCTTTTTAACTGTTTTAATTCCTTCAATCAATTTCCTGTTCCTATACAGACTTTATTACCACCAGTTTTCGTAACTTTTTGTATAAACACATAGGTGCTCTCATTTGACAACTCATCCACAAATTCGAAATCAAACCCGGTAAACCCTTTGATATCCTCCACGCACCTGATTTGCCGCTCAGCCATGAAGCGTACCATTTCACCTCGGGCCATCTTGACCAGGGTTGCTTTTTCAATCACCTTACCACCGATGTACTGCCCGAATACACAAGTAACCATTCGAACTTCTCTGCCCAGATAAGGGGCAATGCATTTGCTGTATTCCTTAGAGGCTAAATTCAGAATGCAGCCGCTCTCCGCAAAAAGCTGATCGGCCAGTTTTCTGCCCCAAAATCCATAAATCGAACTGAAGCCCGGTCCGGCCAGCTTGGCCTGCATTTCCAGTCTGTATGGAACAACCCCATCAAACGGCCGGAGTATCCCGTAGAACCCCGACAAGATCCGTAAATGCTGCTGGAGATACTCCAGCTCCTCCGTTTGTAGCACCCCCGGTGCCATGTATTGATACTGAATCCCTTCGTAGGCGAAGAGAGCAGGTACCAAATTGCGGGTTAAATCCATATTCTCAATCCGCTGGGCATTCAGCGTGGTGATAGCATCATTGCATTTCCATAGGGATTTTGCTTCTTCATAGTTCAGCTTTTTTAATGTGGCCAGCAGAATTTCCGACTCGTTTATAAATTGCGGCATCTGGCGGCTAGTAAAGACATCCGTGTCCGGCTTCATCTTTTTGGCAGGCGAAATAATAATTCTCATGTTGCTCCCTTTTCTTGCCCCGTGGGGAAAATATATAATTCTCTACAACTAGAAAACGATATTCATCTTTTAGACCATTAATGTTGTAACAGATCGGCCCTGAAAAAGGGAACATCTCTAACCTGGATATGGCCTCATCAAACTTATCCACGAGATCATTCGCTGCATCCGGCGCAGAAAGCTCATTACACACATAATCAACAATGTCCTGCAAATCTAAATAAGCCAAAGTTAGATAACGCAGTTTATATTTCCCGTCCATAAGCGCCTCCTCCAGGTGAATTACTCATACCTATCTGTTCCAACAACCAGCCTCTTTCCAGAGAAAATCTCTGTTCGGCTTCTTGAATCTGCTCTTCATATTTCCGCTTATTCTCTCTAAGCTCAGCTCCTACTCGATTCATCAAATCTATAGAGAGTAAGGGGATTTCAAATTTTTCTAATTTGGACGGATTAATCAATTTAATTGTAGTCCCTGTCTGCAGACCATCAAGCATTCTACGTCCCACTTCACTTTGTAAGAACTCATACAAAACATAGACATTATATAGAGCATGATCCACTCTGATGATGGACAGGTTACCGCTCACAAAAGCTTCCTCACACTTCTCTTCTACAATTGCGAATTTGACCACAGACCCTTTGGAAGTCATGATGATATCCATAGGGCGGATCGCAAATTTCTCCAGCCAGTCCTGCTTCTTATACGTTATCCTTGACTCCTCATCATAGGCAATTCTTCCATTCTCGATATCTTTAATATTCAATAAATAGTGAGTGGCTGTACTTGATAGCTCCTCAAGCTCTTCTTTCGTTAGTTGAACGCCACGTCTAATTGCGGCAACCTCACCAAGCTTGACTGTTTGATGAAAAGAATGTTTCAACACATCAAAGTCTAAATATTCCTTGGGGTTAAGACTATAATCGTACTCTCTTATCTTCGCCAGATCAACAAATCTGCTGAAGTTCTCCTCTTCAATTCCATTTCTATATGCATAGACAATTTTCGAAATCCCCTCTTCCTGAATCGAGCATTGGTTCCTATTTAATCTCTGTGTATACTTGCTGGCGTCAATAAACAATATCAGTCCACGCCTACTTTTTGACTTAGCCTTATTAAATATAATGAGTTCTGTACCCACTCTCGTTTTAAGGTAAAGATTCTCCGGCAACGTAATTACTGCTTCAATTAAGTCTTCTTCCGTAATCGCTTTGCGAATATGCACTTCAGTACTCCTTACCAACGTGCCCTTTGTGCCGACTACGACTGCTTGTCCATGGTTATTTAAATGATATAAGGCATTCTGATAAAATGCCCAATCTGCAGAGGACTTGGGAGGAATGCCATACTTGTATCTTGGATCATTCTGACCTTCCGATTGGTTCCATACCATTCCGAAAGGAGCATCTGACCAGATAAAGTCAACCGTTAACCGTTCAGGCTCTCGATAAATCCTATCTAACACATCTTTATTCGTAATATGAAAAAAGGGGACATTATTGATGTTCAACAATAACTTCGAAATCAAATAATCTGATGCATTTTTCTCTTCACCATAATAAGAGACAGGCTTATTAGATCCCTCAACTCTGAAATGTCTAAACAATTCAATTGCAAAACTAGATATTCCAGAACAATAATCAGCAACTGAAGAAATATTCTTGAAATCAATCAAACCCAAAACTAGCTTAATGATTGTTTCCGGCGTCTGATTCCCTCCATTATTACTACTATATTTCAACGCAATGAAATTAATAAATTGAACAATCTCTTCTTGATCGATGAATTGAATATTGATAATCTTCTCAATCATTGTTTTAAAGACTGTGTCAGAGTAGTTATATTGAAGGAATGAGGGAACCAATCCTGTAAAAACTCCTTTAAACTCTTTGTGTAGATGCTCAAGTTCAATCACGGTTTGGTCCAGCATATGGGCAATTGATCGTGATTCTGAGAGTACAGCTCGAGAAACTTGGTCCTTTTCACTATGTTCTAACTCTCTTAAATAAAATATAGTCACAATAACCAAGATCATTCGAGCTATCTGTTCGTTAGGATAGAGGCCCTCTAGATCTTCCGTTATGGACTCAAGTATGTATTTAAGCTCGTTCTCTCTTTTATTCATTAGCGTACCTCCAAATATGTATGGCCATACCTATTTATCACTTTCTAAAAAAACACGTCTTAGTAAGACGTGGGAAAATCTTCTCATGGTTAAAAATGGATGTAAATAATGTTACTTATTGGGTCTATTCCGAATCTGCATCCTCAAATTATTGAACACCTCAGAGTGACTATAACGTTCATTAGAGGTATCAGCTTCATGCTCAGATTCTTTAAGCTTCATAAAGATCTCTTGGTTCTGTTGAATATTTTCATATTGCTTGATGCTCATAACAACCATATCACCATATCCGTTTTTCGTGAGAAAAACTGGTTCCTGACTTTCGTGTACTATTTTAGATATTTCAGCAAAGTTGTTGCGCAAATCGGATACAGGTCTAATCTGTGGCATAGCTCCCCCTCCTTCTTAGCGACATCATATCATAATTATGATATCGATTCAATATTATGATCCATGTGAAGGTTACAAACATTGCTCCCCTTATCTCCATCATACTTCTCTTATCATAACTCTATACAACCTTATCATGGCAAAAAAGCTCAAGCACCGGGCATATAGCCGCAGGCTTGAGCTTTTTGAATGTTATTTATTCGCCAATAGTTAAGATAATCGTGTCATACGGAGCTAACTCCAACAATTGTTGCCCATACTCCGTATCAATCGTAGTGCTTTGAAGCTGATCACTATTGTTAATCACAACCAGCATTTTACTTTCCGGATAATAGGCACACTCTGTAAATAAGTTATCCGTAATGTACTTCGTTTCATGTAACTCATTGCCCGCAAAGCGAATCAGATTCAGCAGCAATCTTGTATTCGCAAAGCTGAATTCGAACGAAGGAAGGTAGATCCCTTGGCCTTTACCGAAGGCATGAGTAGACAGTGTGATCCTGCCACCCCTTTCATCCACTACCGCAGCTGACCCGTCGGTAAGATAAATGCTATTCTTGGGTGTTATGCTGGCCCATTCAGGTACCAGGCTGTGCTCGTCCCGAGTCTCATAAGTCCATTTTCCATGAGCGACCCTGGAGCCGGTATCCTCATCCAGACCGAGAACATGTGCCATTCTGAAGTAGCTGTCATAGCCATCGACCGCCGAAGGCTGGTTAATCCCGATAAAAGCACCGCCCTCATACACCCATTGGGTCAGTATATCCACACACTTGTTTTCCTTCCAGTAGTCCCCACCGCTCCAGGCAGATCCGGCAGAGCCGGCATTGATCACTACATCACAACCCTGCAGTACGCCCTGACGGATATCCTCAAAATCAATGAACTGGACGTCAACCGGCAATCCGGATAAAGCCTCATTAATATGAATCAAATCATGCATATACGTTTCATGAAAATGGCCGGACAATGTCCATGATCTTAATTTGCCCCAAGCGTGGAGAATGGCTACCTTCGTCTTAATCTGATAAGGCTTGCCTTGTTGATGCAGCTCTTTAATTTCTCTAAATTCATTGGCAATCTTTTCGATGTAATCGCAGAAATCCGGGTAAGGCTCGACCAGATGCAAATACCCGCCCAGTCCGATCCGGTCAATAGACTCCCTTAGGAGCGCGCGCCGGATGTTGATCCAGTACTTTTTGGCATCCAGCGTGGGATCGCCGCCCTCCATAAAGGTAGGATGCCCGCCTAACCCGACCGGAAAAAGATACGGATGCAGCCGGATCTCATGCGTATCCACTTTTACACCTGAACACAACCGTGCCTCATAACCCGAGAACACGCATTTAATCATCCCGTCAAAGCCAAACTCCTGAAAGCGGTCATTGTAAGGCTCTACGCCAACCCAGCTATCATCATAGAAGACATACGCCAGTTTGTCGTGCCGATGCACAATGTCAATCAATTGCTTGCCAAATCCGATTACAAAATCATTGATAAAGGCCATCCAGTCGAGCTTGCGCTGCTCAGCCGGGATGTGACTGACGCGATATTTGCCGCCATTCACAAAATCCTCGGCAGTCAGCGAATATCCATATCTCTTGGCGAACAGATCAAGCGCTCTTGAACTTACCGTGAAATCGTATGAACCCCAGTCCGAGAACAGATGGCGGTTGCGCTCACTGCTGCCCCAGATCCAGGCGAAATTATAAAAAAGCGAAGTAAACCGCACAACCGTTGTTTCCTTATGCTGTACACACCAGTCTTCCATCCAGTCCAGCAGATACTTTTGCGTTTCCGGATAGATGGGATCAATCTGCATCAAATGCTCTTTATCCCAGTTGTTCGTCGTATGATTGTACATGGAGATCTCTTCCCAGATCCGGTAGGCCATGAAGCTGACCGTGTATTTATGCCAAGGAGCAATTCCGGTAAGGACTACATTTCCCGATTCCCGATCATAATTCCACTGTTCTCTTGGAACTTCCTCCCCGGTCGTCCGGTCTACAACCTGCCAATATTTAAATGCCTCTTTGGAATCATTCACTCTGAATTGTTCAGCAAAAAAATCCTCCATCAGATAGATGGATACATAATCTTGTACAGCCACCTTTGGATTCGTAATTAAAAAACACTGCTGCAGCTTATCCGGATTTTGCGACGCCCACACATTATGTTCCCTAATGATACAGATTGTAGAGTAGATACCGTATCCTGCATTTATAATCTCATCGGACAATTGCGTGCCGTCGCTGTCACGGATGACATCGGCACCCCACCGTTCAGCGAGTTTCAGGGTCAGTGCCTCATAACCGGATTCTCCCGGCAGGGTAAAGGCTCCCTTGGTTAGATTAGACAACCTGATTCCCTCCTATTTAAGCATATCGGACAGAAAAGCGAGTGCTAAGCCTTGACCCCAGCCCTGAATCCAGTCTTTGGGGATATTCCGATACCCTTCCCGATCCTTCATCACCGCTGTTCCGCCCGATACACCCAGTACCCGCCCATCTTCGCTGATATTGTCCAAGATGCCTTTCAGGGCCTTTTGCACATATTTGGTATGCAGCGGATTGCCGTTATTGATCATAGCCGCCGCAATCCCGCAAGATGCGGATACTTCTTCATAGGACTCTTCGTCATCCAGCACCGTCCGCCACAAGCCGTTCTCCGTCTGAACAAGCTTGAGTGCCGCCAACTGATCCCGGAGTGAACATTCTACATCCATACACTGCGGATACAAATACCAGTCCTTCAAAAGCGGCTTGACCTGCGACATGGTGTAGGCGCCCCAAGCATTCGCTCTACCCCAATATAACCCGGACATGTGATCCTGCTTGATGTTATTGTAGCCGTGGTACCAGAAACCGCTGCTTGGGTCCTGCAGGTATTTGATATGCCAGTAATATTGATTCAGGGCATCCTGGATCATTTCCTGGTCATTTAGCTTGCTTCCTACGCGGAGCAGAAAAAATGCCGCCATAAACAACGTATCCGCCCAGGCCTGCTCCGGAAAATCATTCGACACAGATACGGTATGCTGCAGCACATTGTCCCCGAACCTCAGCGCATTGCTGCGGATATAATCCACCTTACTCATCACAATATCCCAATATTTCTGGTTGCCTGTCTCTTCATATAAGGTGATCAGCATGTGGCCCATGGCACAGGTGTTTACCGTCCAGTCCGGCAGGCCCAGCTCGATATATTCATCTGCCCACTGGACAAGCATATCCAAATACTCTTTATTTCCTGTGGTCTGATAGGCTCTGGATACCCCATAATAAGCCACCCCGCAAGGCCAGTCCCACGTTAAATCCATCGCGAGTGTTTTTCTGGTGACTTTGTCGATAACGCTTAATATTTCTTCCCTGTCATAATTGATTTGAAGCATCTCTATTCCCCTCTCCTTCGCACACGCCCCCAAAGGCGCCTTTAGAGCCGTTCGTCTTATTGTAAACGCTTTATATACTCTATTGTAAGCAGTATAATGGTATACATCTAAGCACATTCGCAGCAAAACTGCGCAATTTCAACCATTTGTTGAAGAGAGCTATAAAGATTGAACTTGTGGTTTTTCTACTTTGGGGTTGGCAGTGACTCCAGAGAATGTTTGGACTTTCGGCCGCTGTTAGGTTTGGATTTCCTGAATTTAACCGCGATTCGCGGTAGAAATCCAAACCTAAAGGCGGACGCTATCGCTCCTACAGTTCCAAAATTCCCTTCCGCCACTTTTCCCTAAGTTTATATTCTTAAATTCAATCTATATAGTTGAAGTTACCTATTATTCACCTCCAACCAACACAAATTCACGTTAGGGAATGGGAGCAGCGAATATGCCCAGAAAAAAGAAACCTGTCATCGAGTACCGCCATTACAGCTTGCCTATCCATTTCCCTGTCCTGCTGTTAAGCGGGGACCGCTGGAGGATTTCCGATATCAAAAGCGAACATCTCCATTTCCATAACCATTTGGAGATTGGCATTTGCTATTCAGATAGCGGCATCATGGAGATCAAAGGAGAAGCCGTCCCCTTTAAAGCCGGAGATGTGACCTTCCTCCCCAGATACCTGCCCCATACCACGTACAGTTCGCCTGATACTGCAAGTCTGTGGTCCTATCTCTTTTTTTCACCGGAGGAGCTGTTTCAGCATTCCTTCAAAAGTGCCTACAGCAGCTTCGAGCCGAACCTGTGGAGGGTGCTGGGAAAGAACTGTATTTTGAACAAGGAGCAATATCCCAAGGTCTATTCCCTAGCCACGTCGGTCGTAGAGGAGCTCAAGCAGCAGAAGCCTTACTACCAGGAAAGCGCTTACGGTTTGTTACTGTCTCTCTATATAGAATTGCTTAGAATTCATTCCACAAATGAAACGCTGGCCGAACAAGAAGCAGAGCATAGTATGAAGGGCTATTTCGCCATTTCGCCAGCTCTGGAGTATATCACGAAAAACTATATGACCCCCATCACCATCGATTTCCTGGCGGATTTATGCCACTTAAGCACAACGCATTTCCGCAGAAAATTCCATGAAATCATGGGAACGGCACCTCTCGATTTCCTGAGCAGCACCCGAATCGAAGAGGCCTGCAAGCAGCTAAAAAGCACGGATGATTCCATTCTTTCGATCTCCGAGCAGGTCGGCTTTCGTTCTATTTCCAGCTTCAACCGCTGCTTCTCCAGGCTCATGGGAGAGTCGCCCAAACAATGGCGTAAAGGGGCACAGTCCGAAGCGCAGTCGGCGAAGGCGTCGATATTGGAGTTTACGGGGTGGGTGTGAGTTGGGCGTATATGGTTTTAGTAGTAATCTTTCCGATCTTCAAAGTGCTCCGGCGACTTATCCTCCAGCAAGACGATATCTTCTCCTTGCCGTTGTCTCATTTTAATATTCTCTTTTCCCCAAGTACACATAACGTCAACGATCTTATTGGCTGTAACGCCATATTCCGTGAGGCTGTATTCGACTTTCGGCGGCATCTGCGGGTATACATATCTTCTGACGAGTCCATCCTCCTCAAGTTCCCGAAGCTGCTGGATCAGAACCTTTTGTGAAATGCCTTGAATATTGCGCTGTAATTCGCTTGTTCTCTTCGCACCGGGCATCAGTAAGCAGATGATCAGAGATTTCCACTTTCCACCGATGATTTCAAGTGTTGCCTCTATGCCCAGATGATATTGCTTCATTGAATAACACCTCGTTAATGACGATCTTATAACACAGGTCTAAAAATTCATTGTTGCATATATTTTTTTCCGAGTCCAGTACGTACTTTGAAGTAACCATCTTACTTTATTGTGTGTATTTTCTTTTTTCGGGGCCTGCAAGATAATGATGATATTCAAAAAAATACAGGCCTGTGAAGGGAGATTCCCAATGAAAACACTGGTGATTCTGGCACACCCGAACCTTGAGGCTTCAAGGGTCAACCAGCGATGGAAAGAAGAATTGCTGCAATATCCAAGCGATATTACAGTTCATGAGATTTACAAAGAATATCCTAACTGGAATATAGACGTTCCTAGAGAGCAAAATTTATTAGAAGCCTATAATCATATCATCTTTCAATTTCCATTGTACTGGTACAGCTATCCTCCACTATTAAAAAAATGGTTTGACGATGTTTTTGCTTACGGGTGGGCTTATGGTTCAAAAGGTGACAAGCTTAAAGGGAAGAGGTTAGGGCTTGCCATGTCCATCGGCGATAAAAAAGAAAATTATTTGCCGGAGGGCTCTGTTTCTTTTACCGTGGATGAAGTGATCGCGCCTTTCAAAGCCAGTGCAGGACATGTAGGTGCAGTGGCCCTCCCCTACTTTGCTGTCTTCGGAGCTTCATTTCAAGCCAGCGATGAAGAAATTAATAATAGTGCAAAAGAATATATCAACTATATCTTTAAGCACCAAAAGTAACTAAATACAAATACAACAGGGGCTATCCCAAGTCTTTATCTAAGACTTTATGGATAGCCCCTACTTCACAAAAGTGGACAACGCTCCACTTGTGAGCCCTGTGCTCAAACCAACTCAAAGACTGCACGCTTCAACCAGCGCTGTCAAACGAGTCTACAACGTTTCCGTACTGAGCGTAAATCCTTCGATCACGACATCCTCGTCAACCTCGATCATGATGCAGCGTTTTCCTTGATAGTTCACCTGCTTCACATATCTTAGATCCTGCGGGCTGACCGTAATCGTGGCCACCTTCGTCTCGATCTTAATCGATTTTGAAGTATATTTCGGTATAACGCTGCTTGCCTTCATTTCGTAATACTTATCGTCGACGACCGTTTCGAACGCCCGCTCCACCTTTTCCGCCGTCACGTTCTCTACGCCGCTTACCGCCAGGACGCGTTCCACATCTTTGTAATCCAGCTTAGGAGGTTCTTCCTCCCCTTCGCCACCTTCAATGACTAGTTGGATTTCCTCATACACCTGGGCGAGGGTGGCCGTATCGAGCTGTTCGCCCGCCAATTCCTTCACGATATCTTCGAAGAAGCTTCTCTCTTCCAAGGCTGTTACAGATCTCTCGGCATTCAAGACTTGCTCGATGAACTGCGGATCTGGATAATTCGATTTCCCCGTACAATACAGAATGCGGTTCACATCTGAATAGTTGTCCGTTACGCTGGGATAAAAGAACCCTTGCTCCGGTGAACTCAGCTTGATGATCGGATCGACAATGATATTGTACTTAAATTCCCGCTCCACATAATCGAACATGAGGTTTTTGCGCTGCTGTTCCGTAGAATTCACGCTGCACAGAATGAAAGGATGTGCGAACATCTCGTCCTTCTCACTCTCTTCGGCTTCATCATTTCTGGCCTTAGTCGGCCGGTAATACTGCCCGCGAACAAAAGTGATCACCATATCCTTCTCATACTTGACATCTACCAGCATCTTGTCCACCAGCAGCATCATCAGGTCCTGCCATTCTTCGGCATCACCTGTCACCAGACCTTGGTGAAGCATTACCCGTGTCGGGTCTTCCGCTTCCTCCTGAAACTTCAGCTCGAACAGCTTATGATCCAGCTCACCGGTGAGCAGTTTTTTGAAATTGCCCATATACAGTTCCTGCTTCTCTCTGTCCACGAGGCCAAACGGCAGGCGCTCCCAATGATAGATCTCGTTGCTTTCCTTCATAATATACACGTTAAGAATATCGTAGATGTTCATCAAATCATGATCCAGCTTAAACTGCTTGCGTATGTGTGCGACTTCTTTTTTATTCATAATGGGTTCGGCGGCTCCTTAGATGTGTAATAACTTTATTCAGTATAAATGATAAGGAATGAAAATGGTAAGGACGGATTGTCATTATTAATTTTGATTTGGGAGGGCTTCCTTTGCAAGAATTATTTACAGAAATGATCACGAAAGAAGTCAAACCCTTTTTCTCCAAACATGATTATCTTAAAAAAGATCTAAATTTCTACAAACCGGATGATACTCTCGTCTATAAATTCAATTTTCAAAAATCGAAGGCGAACACCTGGAATCACGTCCTGTTCTATATCAACTGCAGTATTCATTCCACCGAGTTAGCGCTATTGCAATCCACTCCGCCCTCGGCGCCACCTCTGGAGAACAAGTCCCACTTCACCGCCCGAATCAGAGAAATCTCTCCCTCCGCTCCCGACCATTATTCGTTAACGCCTGATATCGATCCGGACCAATTATCAGATGAGCTAATGCTGCACTTGGAAGAGGCCCTTACATTCATGCATTCAATGACCAGCGCCAGAGCAATAGTCGATTATTACATGGCAAGGGTAGCGCTGCATTTAAGCGAAGAGACCTTCCGGTTTTTGCTGCAAGCAGGTGATACAGAAGCCGCCGGGCAATATCTGAAGCAGCTGCAATTGAAATACGGAGCCGAAAAGCGCTGGGCGATATTAGAAAAGAAGTATGCGGGTATTTTTGGTGAGTACGGGATTTGATCTATTGTGCAAAAAAAAGAACGCCTAATCAAGACGTTCTTTACACTTAACAACATGGTATAATAGCAGAAGCGATAGAAGGCTATATGGGCGGCCGGCTAATCTCCCGGAAGGGAGGTGATGCCAGTGGAGGTATATCAAGCATTGACGCTAATGATTTCATTTGCGACTCTGGTTGTATTGATCCTATCATTCCACAAAAAGAAATAGGCCGCCCTGCTCAAAGGTAGCGGTCCTATTTCAATGGATAAACCCTTTAAGCCTCCGCCCTTAAAAGCGGCTATTGCGCAGAGAGTCGTGTTACCAGCACGGCTCTCTTTGCATTTTACGCTATTTCTGAACTCATTATACCATACTTTGATTTCAAAAATGTAGTACTACTACAATACATTCCGCCATTACAATGCCAGTTTACGCAGTTGCTTTGTCAAATGAGAGAGCCCCCTCTTAATCCGATCCGCCTATTTCATGGCCAAGCCCACGTCCGCTATAGCTCACTCCCGAACGCCCCAAACCGAATCAAGCAGCTCGTCTACTGCCTGAATTCTGGTCACCGATGGTGTCTGTATAAGATTTCCTTTGACCATAACCATAGCTACATCCGACAAAGCTTTTATGTTGTCCAGCGGGTTCTGCCCGATCACGATTAAATCCGCCTGTTTGCCGATATCTATGCTCCCTGTCAGGTGATCGATTCCTAAAATTTCCGCATTAGTTTTGGTTACCCGTTCAATGACCTGGCTCGAATCCAGCTTCGTTTGTCTCATGTAATGGTCCAGCTCCCGCCACAGATCATAGTGAGTGACATAGGACATCGCGGCATCCGTTCCAATACCAATTTTGATATTATGTTCTACAGCCTGCCGCACCCCCTTCAGCATGGAATCATACACAAGCCGGGAATTCTCCTTAACGGTTTCATTCACCTTCGTCAGGCTCAGGTCCAATTTTGCACTGGGATACGCAGCCTGCAAAGTTGGGATCAATGCAGTGTAGCCCTTTAATGCTCTGGGATTATTCTGGTACAGGCTGATAATCTCCTCATCCATCTCCGCGCCGTGTTCAATAGTATCGACCCCGCCCTTTAGCGCGATTCTCACCCCTTCGGTACTTTCCACATGGGCCGCCACACGTATACCGATTTTATGGGCTTCCTCACAAATAGCGGCGACCTCTTCCTCCGTCATTTGCAAGCGGCCTGCTTCTCCGACCACTTTGGCATCGGTAACCCCGCCAGTCACGCAGATCTTGATTAGGTCTACTCCGTTTTTCACGTTGATCCTTACATTTCTTCTCGCTTCCCAGGGTGAATCGCCAACCAAAGCCAAATAAGGTGCACCATGACCGCCCGTGACGCTCAGGAAATAACCGGACACCAGCAGATTGGGTCCCACAAACTGATTCGCCTTAATTTCATCCCTCAACTGTACATCGGTATAAAAGAATTCCCCTACGCTGCGCATCGTTGTTACACCGGAATGCAGTGCCGTCAGGGCATTTCGCTTCATCCGTTTCTTCAGCACGCTTCTGCCCAGTCTCGTATCCAAAATATGATGAAACACAAAATTCAGCAGCCCTTCGCTGGCTGACAGCGTAAACGGCTTACCGTCGGCAAAAAGATGGACGTGCGCATTGATCAGACCTGGCATCACATATTTCCCCGAACAATCGATCGTCTGATAATGACTCGGGATAACCACATCGCTTGCCTTCCCGATCTCCTGAATCAGTCCGTTTTCATGGATTAGAATCGTCATGTGGGTAGCTACGCCTCTTCCCGTGTCTCCATAAATCACATTACAGTCCTTAAATGCATAACCTGTCTTCATTGTTTCTTCCCCCTTGTCGTGATTACACAGCCCAATAGTGAATTATAAATTCATTATTGGATCAAAAAAATAGGGACTCCTTGTAGATCCACAATTTGAAGTTCGTGACCTAAATATCCCCGATTGCAGCTCTGCGCCCCAGCTCCAGCTTTATTTACGCCCATCGGCGTTATTCATTTAAGCCCTTTACTCCATGCAGCCAGTATAAGCTCAGCGCCTCAAAAATCCGCTTCCGGCTATCGGCGCTCATCTCGCGCTTCAATAAATCCAGAATCATATTAATGACATTGCTCGCGATGATGTTCAGCAGAATCATATTTTCTTCGGTTCCGATCTCATATCTTTTATAATGATCCTTTAAGTAGGGCTTCTTCGTTTCGATCATCAGATCGATCAGCTCGTTTTTGGCATTGCTGTAGACGGTCCCTTTATTTTTTTCAAAAATAATGACGATCTGCATGCTATATTGCGTTAAGAGGTTCATTTGCTCCTGTACGATAGCGGATTTCTTGTCATTATTGGCATCATTAAAAAAAGTCTGGTTATCGATACGAATGCTCTCCACTAACACATTCTTCAAATAGTCCACTAAAGACGGCGGAACAACGGAGTAGAATAAATCCTTTTTATTCTTAAAATAAGTATAAATATTTCCGACGGAAATGTGGATCTCATCAGCAATATCGTTCATTTTGGCATCCGCAAAACCTTTTCGGAAAAACACCTTTAAAGCGGCGGATTCGATTTCTTTTTTCACTTCATCTTTTTTGGCCTGCATGAGGGAGTCTCCTTAATAGTGAATCAGTTATTCATTATTAATGTAAGGCACGGCTTGGGATTTGTCAAACTGTAGAGGGAGGGTGGGAGTGGCAGGTAGAGCCGTTCTGGAGACAAAAAAAGGCGGACGGAATTATGTAAAAAGATGATGATCCATTTCCGCGGCCTGCCAGATCTCTTGTGACGTACAAAAAAGCTCAAAGAAGGACGCAATTACTGCGCATCCATCTTAGAGCTCGACATACGTTCAAACAGAGTTAATAAGCACAAGGTGATAAAAACTCAACCTCCGACACTGCTTACGTTGCATAAAGAACCATCATAGTTGCCAAATCCTATCATAGTTACATCCATTCTAACAAAAAATAAACAAACCAATAGTAGAATCTTATCCACCTAGGAAGAAACTGGTTTGCCATAGTTCAATACTTAACTCACCCATTCTTTTTGTAAACTCAATTGCATAAAGCTTCCATTTCCAAGATCGAAATATGCTATACTTGGTGAGCAATAGAATAGGCTTAAAGGGTCGGTCGGCTACCTCTCTAAGAAGGGAGGGATGCCTTGTGACAGTGTTTGAAGCAATGATGGTTATGCTAACCTTTGGTTCGCTTATCGTAGCGCTGCTGTCCAATAAACGCAAATAGACCGCCCTCCCAACATAGGTTTGCGGTCTATTTGTCGTGTCCTGTTTGTTGAGGCCTACCGCCCTTAAAAGCGGCTGTTGCATGGGGAGTCGTGTTACCAGCACGGCTCTCTTTGCATTGTACGCCTTATCTGCCTTTACTATACCACAGATAAATTAATAAAGTAATAATGTGGATCCAGCGATTCAATGAATTTTGTTGAAAGAATAATTGTTTCTCTGTCGGAAATACGGAAGCCCATTATTCACGATCATCCGCTGAATGGGCTCAATGACATTCAATAAATGCCTTTTGCATCAATAGGCAATTCCCTAACACGCTTAAGATAATTAGTCATATTGGCATCATCTTTGGCATTGTAAGAATATCGAAAATACTCAGCGACATCCTTGGCTAGAACCCTAAACAATTCACACGAAGCGAATATCGAGTTCCACATATTTTCATAATTACTGTCGGAATAAGTTTCCTTATACATTTCCCAATATGATTCGGGAAGATACTTCTTTATATACTTCTCCATTTTCCCTGTAGAAACTTGAAAATCATTTTTGGTACCCACCCACCATGAAATCAATTCGTCCAAGTGAGGTCTGATAACGTGCTCAAACATTTGTTTCGCATACGGTAATTCATCACGCCAAATTCCTTTAGCAACATTTTGCAGGCACCACCAAAAATTATTACAACAACCCAAATATAATTGCTCTGTAGGCTCTTTAACATGATAGTCGATATCCGTGGGGGCAGGAATGCTTGGCAGGCAGTTATCCTTATCTAATAGAGGAACTGTCAATTTATTACTAACATATCCTTCAAGCATAGTTTCTTTAGTTTCTATGTGAAGGTCTATACGATTACCATCTGTAAATAACATTAAATATCCGTAGGACCGAGTAAAATCCATATCTATACCCATAGACTGGTTATTTTTATCAGGCTCCTGAATCATAAGCAATTCACCAAATACATTTACCCATGTCTCGTCTTTTATAAAAGATGAAGTTTCACTTACTACGTAAACAATATCATAATCCTGAAAAATATCCTTGGGAGCATTAGGGTTGGTACGCGAACCGTTCATGTATACCGCACGGATTCGTTCATCCTTTTGAGCAACTTCTAGTATTGAATCAAACATTTCTTTTTCGGTTCTCATATACATCCCCTCCAAATCTTCAAACATACTAGACGTAGCATAGTACAACTGGGATATTTTTACTTACATCTTCTCAGATAAGGTATACCCCAGTGCCTAGTGAAAGGCAACTTCTTTGCTCAATAAAGTTCACCCTCATTTATTCCGTGTAAATTTTTTTCTAAAACGCACCCTATGTAATTAATGAGTTCAGTTTTATAACCGGCTTCTGTAGTCTGCTTAAGACATCGTTACCATGCGTATGTTAAAGCAAGACGCCCCCTCCTTATCATGTAATACGAGGGGGTGAGAAGAACATGGTTGCAATTGTTATAAAATACAACATGGGCTATCCCAAGTCTTTATCAAAGACTTTTAAGGATAGCCCTTAATTTCAATTCAAGGACAGCCGATTGCAGAATAGGCTCAGCAATGCGGCAGCTTCCTGCCTTAAAAGGGGTTCGTTTGACTGGTAGTCCAAGGTTCCAGCGGAATTCCGTGCAATTTCCGGCCCGTACATGCCATTATTCACAATGTACTGCACGGCATCCAAGGCCCAAGGCGCCGTGTCCCCCGCAAGCTTGAACCTGGAGGATTTGCTCATATTTACTCCGGCCATCATCGCCGCCCGCCACATTAAAACAGCAGCCTCCTGGCGCGTAATGGCCGCAGTGACAGCAAAGCTCTGTTCCGGGCTGCGACCTTGCACAAGCCCCAGCTCAATGGCTTTCTGCACATAGCCCAGGTAGTCTTTCTCTTCCGGTTTACTCGTTAATGAGGTATCTTTTGAAGGGGCCATCCCTGTCAAATGCATAAGCCCCGCAATAAACTCTGCCCGGGTCATTTCTTGCTCCGGATGAAAAGCGCTGTCTCCTTTAGGAGTCAATACACCGAGCTGATCGGCTTCATGAATCCATGACGTATAAGGATGCTCATTTCCCACATCCGTATAGACGTTGGGTTCAGGAACTTTTTTCGCCCAGCTATCCATCTTATTGTAAAAGGCATATTGGGTACCGTTGGAATTGATTTTAAAGGGCGCCTTATTCCCGAACTCATCTTCAAACAACAAGGGAGCTAATTCCCGGAGTATATGCGAGCCATAGGGGTCCTTGATTTTCAGCTTGCCATCATCCGTAACGGAAACCTGAAGAATCCAAAAGGGAAGCCGCAGATCCTGATAAATTCCTGTGAGCTGGCCCAGTTCCGCCTGGAATGCGCATGGAGTGGAAGTAGTTGTTGGTGTTCCGGGATAATAATGATCCATAAAGGCTTTGAAAAACGCCTCTCGCAAATCCGGTCCGTCACCGTTAAAAATAACGAAACCGCCTACTTTCTGTTCCGGCATAAGCCACATCCATGAGTGATACCCCGGCAAATCCCCGCCCTTACCTATGACTCGCTGGCCATTGTAGCTATTTTGATAAAAGGATTCAAAGCCGTAGCCTGTGCCAGAAACCTGCGGATGAATTTGATGGTGAATCTGCTGCATATCCTTGACCGAATCCCGGCTTAAAATTCGATTCCCTGCCAGCTGTCCATCATTCAACTGCGCGATCATAAATTTGGCCATGTCCCTTCCGGTGGAGAACATACCGCCATCCGGTGACTCAGCGGGCCTGGACGGATATTCAGGTATCGGGTCTTTTTGGGCCGTATAAGGTACAGCTAGATACTTTCGCAGCTCAGGCGTCAGCTTAAAGCTGCTGTTCCCCATGCCAAGCGGCTTGAAAATATGCTCCTGAACATATTGGGTAAACGGAACCCCGGACAACCGCTCCACGATATCCCCCTGCAAATTAAAGGCATAATTATCGTACCGGTAAGCTTCACCGGGCTCCCGAACAATGGTGGGCACATTTTCCTTGATGAACTGACTATTGGGAACCTCTTTTGCTGAGCCGCCAGCGCTATCCGTATAATCAAATCCGGAGGTGTGAGTCAACAAATGCTCCATGGTGAGTGTTTTATTGGTTTTATTGACAATTTCCAAGTCTCCCAGATAAGTTTGGAGATCAGCCTGTAAATCAATGGCTCCCTGTTCGGCCAACTGCATGACAGCTGTTGCGGTGAACAATTTCGAAATGGAAGCAACACGGAAAACAGTCTTTTCCGGATCAATGGGCTTCTTGCTGCTGATATCGGCGTAGCCATAGCCTTTTTCAAGCAAAACCTGATCATTCTTGACTAAAACAACGGCAGCCCCTGCAAGCTGCTGCTTAATTTTCGGCTGATTAAAGAATTGGTCTGCAAAAACCTCCGCTTCCTTCGCTTCCGTTACCCCGGTGGCTTGTTGTTTTAGGGCGGATGCAGAGACTGTCAGCTGCGGGACAAACGAAGCTATGAGCAAACTGCTTAATACGGGCAAAAGAACTTTCCGATGTACGAATGTACGAATATACATTAGACTGCCTCCTGTTTTTGAATGTCTAGATGAATGTGTCGCATCGGCAGCAAGAGTTCCGTTGATATTATTAATCGCCTTAACTTCCTATTCTTTTGTGAGCTCGCCAAGCTGTAATAACGGCAATGACACCACTCCTTTTCATGTATTGCGGGTTGATCCGGGACATCCCCAACCTAACAGAAGCATTGTCATAAAGCCGAGTGACAACTCGTCATAACTTTCATACGACAAGAAAAAGCCGGGGAAAAACAGGAGTGAGTCCCTGAATTTCACGCGGCTCTTAGCATGACTTTTTACGCTATTTAGAACGGCAAACCGAACAAGCTGAACCGGATAAAATCAACCACGCCATGCGCAAGCATCGCTGAAGTCACATCCCGCTTCCATTGCAAATAAGCAAAAGGCAGTCCGAAAATAACCGTGTACAGTATGACAACAACAAGACCAGAAATCACGCCTTGGCTCATAAAAGCCTCTGGCGTATGAATCAGCACATGCGGGATGACCATCATAAACCAGCAGGCAAACCGCTGCCCCTTCGTAGTAATTCTTCCTTGCAACAGACTAAGACAAAAGGCAAAAAACAAGGTTCGCATGGCGATCTCTTCAAGAACTGCAGGACTTAACGATACGAGAAAGCGTGACAGCGAAATTTGAACATCGAGCTCATTATTGGAGAGCATCAGTCCCACATTTACAGCACCCAAAGCCAGCCCGAAGAGCAGCCCCCATATAATACTGCCCGTCACCCCGCCCTTTCCATTCACTCTCAAAAATTGAACCGGACTCTCCCGATATACTGCAAATGTACTGAATACAGCAAGTGCAGCCATCACGGTAATCAGGAAGCTGCTGATTATGGAGTAGGCACTTCCTTGAAGATAGGATAAGGATACCAGTCCACCCAAAATCAAAGAGATACAAATTTGCTTGGCCGACGGCAACCGATGCCGGAAAAGCAGAAAAATAGAAAGGACCAGTGACCATACATCCATTACAAGCCACATCCGCTGTGTTGCATTAATATCCGATACCACACTCATATTCAAAATAAAGATAACGACAAATACGACAAACATGATCCATATGCCTCGAAGCGATTTGCCCTTCATACTAGCCCTCCCGAACCCTATGTTGTTCCACGGTCACCATCATATCGGAATAAGCCGCCGATTGTCTGTGAACTTAACAACATTAAAGGCCCTATACTGACAGAGAATATAATGGTGGGCGGCATCGCTAAGGTCCAAATAGACCCTTGACTTTCCCATTGTAGGATAGTTTATGATCGCTTTACATAACCAGTAAGGGAGTGGAATAATTGGAAGCTATTATAGTGAAGGAACTGAGTAAGATATTTAAAAATGGAAAAAAGGCTTTAAGCAATTTCAACTTAACTGTCTC
This sequence comes from Paenibacillus sp. FSL M7-1046, assembly GCF_038007405.1. Lineage (NCBI taxonomy): Bacteria > Bacillati > Bacillota > Bacilli > Caryophanales > Paenibacillaceae > Paenibacillus > Paenibacillus sp. FSL M7-1046. The sequence continues at coordinate 1,445,917 of NZ_JBBOXB010000001.1, forward strand.
ACAAGGAGAAATTTTTTCTCTGCTTGGCCAAAACGGGGCGGGAAAATCCACATTGATTAACATCCTTACCACTTTCATCTTACCAACTTCCGGTGAAATTATAATTATGGGACATAATTTAAAGAATGAAAGCCAAAGCATCCGAAACTGCATCTCCTGTGTCGCTCAACATACATCCATAGACAAACACATGTCACTTAAGGAGAATTTAGAATTTCAAGGCAGACTGTTCGGTCTAGATTCTACAGCCATACACGCTCGCAGTGAAGAACTAATACAAGCCTTCCACCTAACAGAATATTGTGATTTCAATGTATCCGAATATTCAGGAGGGGTAGCAAGACGGCTCGATATTGCACTGAGTATGATTTCCCATCCAAAAGTTTTATTTTTAGATGAGCCGACCGTTGGCTTGGATATAGAATCAAGACAGATTTTGTGGCAAATGATTAAGACAATTCAAGAGAAGTTTAACACGACTATATTTTTGACAACTCATTATTTGGAAGAAGCTCAATTATTAAGCAACACAATTTGCATCATGAAAGACGGGCAACCTCTAATTCAAGGCAGCATGGAAGAACTCAGACAATATTTCAGCCAGCCTGTTATTAGAGTTGAGCTTAATACCGTTGATAACATTGCTGCTATTGTAGAACGTTTGAATGCTCAGAATTTTTTAAAACATATAAGAGTCGAGGAAAAGACATTATATATTTCTGTAGATGACAGCTCTGAAGGCTTTGCTACAACAAATTTATTGTTAACCGAAAATAATATCGGATTTTGTGCCATCGAAATTCAAAATCCTTCATTATCCGATATTTTCCTGAAATTCACTAGTAAGTCCATAAGATGAGCTTTTAAATAATTATACGGGAGGAAATAAAATGAGAACCTTCAGCATTGTCTTAAGAAATGTGAAATGGAGATTCAAAAATATGGAAACTATAATTATGACACTCATACAGCCGTTAATTTGGCTGCTATTATTTACAACGATGTTCCAATCTGAAACGTATGTTGGAGATAATTATACGGCTTATACGCTTCCTGGAATTCTGATTCTCGTAACACTTACATCATCCGGTATGAGCGGAATTTCAAATTACTCCTGGAAATCAGAAGGGATTTTTTATCGGATATTCATCTCTCCTGTAAAAAGAAGCTCTATTGTATTAGGACATATTTTTGATGCAGCTATTTTAACTTTTGTCGAAGTTTTTATACTCCTTATTTTTTCTTTTTTCCTGTCAGTCAAAATAGCAACTGGAATGCTCGGGTGCCTGCTCATTATTTTTTTAATCTTCTTGTGCGTTTTTTTTGTAGCAAGCCTCTCCTATGCTCTTAGTATGATTTTCAAAACGGAAAATTCCTTTTTAGCCATTGTTAATACATTCATACTTCCCATCTTTTTTGTGAGTACTTCATTGATGTCTTATGAATATATCCCGGGCGCTTTTAAAATTCCAGTATCGGTAAATCCTTTCACATATGGTATAAATGGTATAAGGGATCTAATTTTACAAAACTCTATTGACTGGAACTCGATATTAGGTACTATCTTGTTATTTCTGATCTTGGGCGTTTCGGCATTTCTGCTCGCTTTACATTTATTGAAAACCAGAAATTAGACAATGTTAGGGAGGATTTCGATGCTTAGAATTAGTGACTTTTCCATTCTTTCGCAGTTAAGTACTAAGATGCTTAGGCATTATGCTGACATTGATTTACTTCCTCCAGGCTTTATTGATGAAAGTACTGGTTATCGGTATTATTATGAACACCAGCTAGCAGTAGCTAACAAAATAAACATGTTGAAAACCATGGGATTCAGTCTGCATCTAATAAAAAAGATTTTATATGAGTATGATGAGGATATTCATCTGATGAAGTTCTTGAATATGCAAGCGGCACAATTGCAGGAGGAAATAAATGAGAAGCAAGATAAAATATTGTTGATAAACTCCATGATTAAACACCTAAACGCTCAGAAAGAGTCATCAAAATATACGGTAACGGTAAAGAAAATACCACAACGACGTGTCATTTATTTACGCGCACAAATCAAGCAGTATCAGGATGAAACTCTGTTATGGAAAAGACTATCCAGGATCGTTCATGGCCAGAATGTGCGACTAAGCTATCCGCATTTTAATATAACAGTTTTTTACGAAGAGGATGTTCAAAATCAAAGGATTGATATTGAAGTCCAAAAATGCATTTCAGGGGATTATGAAAATCTGCAAGAAGCAAATATTAAAATAGAAAAAGAACAAACCGTGGCTTCATTTATCTATGAAGGAAATTATAACAAACTTAGTGAAGTGAATGAAACAATCGCTCGATGGATATTAGATAATGATTATGAACTGAACGGCTCCCCTTTTAATATTTATCATATCTCCCCTGAAGAGGCCAACGAAGCTGCCAACTTATTAACGGAAATTTGTTTTCCTATAAAGAAAAAAACAAATTTCATACGATAATAATGAATATTTGACACTCTCGATGAATGTACCCTTTCTTTTTTAATATGACATAAGGCGACATATTTAAGATTTATAATGGGTAATAGATCAACGAAAGGAGTAACAAATCATGAACCGGAAAATAATTTTAGATTTAGCAGTTACTTTAGATGGTTTTATTGAAGGGACAAACGGGGAGCTTGATTGGTGCATTATGGATTCTGAGATGGAGTTTATTCATTTCTTAAATCAGATTGACACGATTTTGTATGGAAGAACAAGCTATGATTTATGGGGACAATATACTCCAGGAATTGAACAAGATGATACTGAAAAAGAAATTTGGAAATTAATTCATAGTAAAGGAAAATACGTGTTTTCCAGGACACAAAAAGGGACTGACAATAAAGCAATATTCATAAATGATAATATTCTTGAAGAAGTAAATACATTAAAAAACACGCCTGGCAAAGACATCTGGCTATATGGTGGAGCAAGTCTTATTACAACTTTTATCAATTTAGGGCTTGTTGATGAATTTAGATTATCTGTTCACCCAGTCATTCTGGGAGAAGGAAAACCGTTGTTTATTGATATTAAACAGAGGTTGAATTTGAGAATGGTTAATACAAGAAAGTTCTCCTCTGGCGTTGTGCAACTAATCTATCATTTGAATGAGAAATAAACAAAAAAAATGAAGCGGGCATACGCCCGCTCCATTCCTTAATCTTCTGTTTTCCTTAAATCAACCTGCCATATACTGACTTTGGAAAAGTAAATCATAGGTTTCGTTTCTGTTACATAGGTTTTGATGGGTATCAAAGGCTACCACCCTGCCATCTTTTAGAACCATTACCTTGTCGCAGTCCAGAATAGTAGATAAACGATGAGCAATGGAAATCATGGTTTTCCCCGATGAAAGGCTCTTGAGTTCTGTAATGATGTCATTCTCATTTTCGTTGTCAAGAGCGCTGGTACTTTCGTCAAAAATGATGATGTCCCTGTCCTGTAACAAAGCACGGGCAATCGATAAGCGCTGTCTCTGGCCTCCTGAAAGCTGTACACCCTTTTCTCCGATTATCGTATCCAATTTATTCTGCAAGGTTTCAATGAAGTCATAAATACTCGCTCTGCGGCAGCACTCTATCAATTCCGCATCGGTTGCGCCGGCCTTTGCCAGCAATAAGTTTTCTCTGATCGTCATATTGAAAAGAACGGGTTCCTGCACAACTATACTAACTTTTTCTGACACACTCTCGCTGTTCACCGTATAGATATCAATGCCGCTAATCTGTACAGTCCCCCCTTGCGGGTTAATCTGCCCGGTCAGCAGTTTAGCGATTGTAGACTTGCCGCTGCCGCTTTCTCCAACGATGGCCAGATGTTCGCCCTTACTCACGGAGAACGAAATACCGTCAAGAGCAAATGCTTCGTTCCCCTCATAGGTAAATCTCAGATTTTCAACATTTAGATCTGTCCCGTCAATTTTCTTATAGGGTCTCTTGCCTGCTTCTAAATTTAATATCTCGATCACTTTTCCGATATTCACTGAATCATTCTTATAATTCATCATGGAATTACTAATGCTCTCTATGTACCCGAAGAACTGCCCGTAAAAGCTGATAAAAACGAGCAGTACACCGACTTGCGAGTAGCCCTTAATTACAAATAATCCGCCAATAAAGTAGATAAACAGCTGGGTAATGAAGTTTTTCGTGAAGAATGAATAGGTAATCCCCAGATGCAAATAGAGCTGGTTGAGGAACCAAATATGCCTTATTTTCTTGTAGTGTCCGTTTAATTCATCCAATTGTGCGTCTTCAAGGTTATTGGTCTTAACATCCTTCCAGTTCTGAAAATTCGAGTGTAGGAAGGATTCATATTTAATTTGCAGTTTCCATAGTTCCTCTCCGGTTGTCTTCGTTTTACCTCCCAAAAAATTAACCGTAAATAAAGAGACCGGAACAAAAACAAAACTGAGGAGCGCGATTCGCCAGTCGTAGCATAACAAAATAACCGCCAGCGCAGCAGCGTAAACGACAGCATAGATAAAATCTAATATATGGGTCGTAAAAAAGTTCCCGGCAGCAGTGGAATCGTTCTCAATCCGGCTTCTAACGTCGCCAATGCTATATTTGCTATATACATCATTATCAAGGCTGATATACTTTTTCAGCAATTTATTCTTTATTCTCAGGTCATATTTTAGTATTAACCGGTTGGAAAACCGCTTACTGACCGCAATCCCGATTGTCGCGAACAGGAAAACAGCCAGATAACCGCTGATGACCGGCCACAGCTCGTTCATATTCTTATCTACTAAAACACGATTAACCAAAAACGAATACAAGAACAGAGGGATAAGCCCGAATATTAAGTTCCACAGCTTGAAAAAGCCGAGCGCAATCAACGGCTTGTTAATACCGTCTATATCCCGGGTTAATGCCTTAAATGTGTCCAAGCGTTTCATACAGCTTCACCTCCTAAACACTGTTCGCTGAATAAGTCTATATACGTTTTATTGTTTCTAATCAGTACGTCGTGAGTATCAAAGCCTTTGACAACGCCATCCGCTAAAACCGCGATTTTATCACAGCTTTTAATGGTGGAAAAACGGTGGGCAATGATAATAAGCGTCCGATCTTGTGACATCTCACTCATCACGTTCCGGATAAGCGCTTCGTTCCGGCTGTCGAGGAATGCTGTGGCTTCGTCGAAGACCAAAATCTTAGGATTCTTGACAAGTATCCTTGCGATAGCCAGACGCTGCTTCTGCCCGCCGGATAATTCCTGCCCTTCAGTCCCAAGCAGCGTGTCCAGTCCGTCAGGGAATGTCAGGACAACATCATAAAGGGCGGCTTTCTTAATCGCTTCCATTAATGCGTCATCATTATCCTTGTTGTTGGTAAATGAAAGATTGTAACGCAGGGTATTATCGTAAAGGATGGTCTCCTGATGGACAATCCCCACCTGGCTCCGCAAGCTATGCAGGTTATACTCATTGACATTCATTCCGTCGATCAGAAGCTCGCCGCTGTCAACACTATATAGATTGTAGAGCAGGTTCCCCATCGTTGTTTTACCTGCGCCGCTTTTTCCGACAATGCCAATCGTGCTTCCTGCATCCACGCGGAGATTGAATCCGTTCAGAACAGGTCTATCTTCGGTGTATCCAAAGGTGACATTGTTAAATTCAATCTTGCCCTCCTTTATTTGTTTTGGAGGATGGTTTTCTTTGTAATCTTCTTCCTCTTCATTCAATATATCCACGACACGTTGTAAGGAGACGGTCTGTCCCCAGACATCGACAATTTTGCTGTTGATGGAGCTGAAGTAGTTCACAGCTATATTGAAATAGCTTATGGCGGCCACAAAAACGCCGAGCTGCATTTGGCCTTTAACGATGAAATAGGCGCAGATCACAAATATCAACAGCTGTGCGATAAGTGTGATGAACGAATTAAGCCTTTCTGTCGTCACTTCGATTCTTCCGTTTTCCACGTTCATTTTATTGATGGATGTCGTTTTTCTTAAATAAACGCTCCTTACTTTTTTACTTGCGTTAAGGATTTTTATCTCCCGCAAATTTTTCACAATCTCAAATAAGTAAGAGGATAGTTTACCCTGTTCCGCTGCAATGTCTTTATTGACCTTCTGCGCTCTTGCCTTGAAATATTTTGAGCTAAAAAACACGACGGGAACCAGCACGACCGTAAAAGCCCCCAGAAATATATTGTAGTAAAACATGAAGCAGACAGCGAATAGGATATGCAGAAAGTTGGAGTATCCCCAAAGTCCGCTCCAGAAAATGAGATTCATAATATCCGTGGCGTCGTGGTTCATTCGGCTGATCATATCCCCGCTGTACATCCCGGAGAGGTCTTTCCCTTTTTTATGTAATATCTTTTTGAAAAGAGCCCGCCGTATATCAAAGACAAAACCCGTCATCAATTGCGAGGAAATGAGATTGTTTAACGTCGCAACGACAAACTGATTGAAAATGAGTATGCCGGCATAGATTAAGCACAAATTCAAAAAGGCGCTCATGTCTTTATCATAAAAAGCGATATTGATAATTCTCCCGTTGAGGAACGGATAAATAAGATTGATCATCGTCATTAATGTAGTGATTATGAACCCGCATAAAAGTACCCATTTGTGCATCAGCATAAATTTAGTGAACCATTGCCTTTTTGTCATAAACTCACCGCTTTCCATATATTCACAAATGATATTGTAGCACAAACGTTCGTATGTGAGAAGCTCAAAAACACCTGCCAATGACAGGTGCTTGTGAATGAATAACAAATTTATTCAGTGGCTCTGCACTAAGCTGAGGTTCCTTGGCTGCCGCTCAGGCCAGCAGGGCGCGGGCCACCTGATCCACAATGCAATTGATGCCTGTCGGTCCATAGCAGCCGATCCATGTAGCGGCATCCACCGGATATATATGCTGCCGCCTGTCTGCATCCAGCATGCCCCAGACGCTTTGCTCTGTCACAGATATTCCCTCCTGCATCATCTCGTTGCTAAGTAAAAAGTAGTGGTTAGCATGCACAGCCGGTAGTCTGTCGACTGAAATATGATAAGCCGTATCGGAGGTGTCTGCGACAAATAGCGGAGCAGGCAGACCAAGGTCCCGGTACAGCACGGCGCCTGTGCGATGAGAGGCAGTATGTACCCGAACCACTGACTCACGCGGACGGATCAGAGCCACGCTCTTACCCGCCAGTACCGGGGCAAGTTCTTCTGACAGTAATGCCGTCCGGCGAATGTAATCCGTAATAATACGTTCCGCCTCCGCACGCTTGCCCGTCAGTTCGCCGAACAGGCTCAGAATTCTCTGCCAGCTCTCATTACGCTTAAACATTATAGTTGGAGCAATCCGGCTTAAGCGTTCATAGTGCTGAGCATGCACCTCGGTACAGATAATCAAATCCGGCTGCAGCCGTTCCACAGCCTGCAGGTCCGGGTACTCATAGGTTCCGAGCATTTCCGTTGCCTTAAGCCTGTCCCTGATATATGGGGGGAAATTTAACGCTGCACTGCCCAACCCTACACTTCCTGCCGGTAGCATCTCAAGCGCAAGCAAATGGTCAGCATATTGAATGTCGAGTACGGCGATCCGCCGCGGAGAAGCGGTAACGCAATATTCGCCTCGCATATGGCATATCACCGGTCCCTGCAGCGACTCGTACGAGCAGGCCAAGCGGTCCGGCAGCCCGGAACAAGCGGAGAGCGCACCGGTCCCGGAAGCGGCAGTGCGCCTGTAGAGCTGTGGGGGAACTCCATAATACTTCTTGAACGCTCTGCTGAAGTAATACATGTCGTGGTAGCCTGTTCTTTCAGCGATTTCGCCGATGGGAGCGTCCGTATGACGCAGCATCCGCTCTGCATTCTCCATCCGCAGCTGGATCACATATTCCATCGGTCCGAGCAGCTTCTCCTGTTTGAACCGCCGCTGCAGCTGTCTCGCGCCGCAGCCGGCAAGCGCAGCCAGCTCTTTAAGCTTCAGCTCCTGACGATAATGCCCCGCTATATAGGCAGCGACAACATCCACCATGTCCGGCTCTGCACCGCCCCGGCCGCGTTCATGCTCCATAATAAGCTCATACAGCACTCCTTGCAGCAGCGCATTGGCATGGAAACGTTCCAGCCCCTCTCCCCGGCCCCATTTGGCTACGATCTTGTCCGCCGCCTGATGCAGCTCCGCCGGGAGCCCAGGATAGTGAACAAACGAAGTGCGCAGCGGGTGATTACGCTGCGGGAACAGAACATGGGCGGCTCCCGTCATAGGAATTGCCTTGTAGATAATAACGGTATAATGAATGTTTTCTGATCCGGCAGTCAAAGTAAAAGCTGATCCCTTGACAGCGTGACAAGCAAAAGAGGCCCGGATATGGCAAACCTCACCATTCATCACAAGCCCCCCTTCTCCGCCGCCTGCCAGCAGCAACAGATTGGCTGTCAATCCCGTTTCGCTCATAACACCGCCAGGCGGCAAAGTACCGCTGCGCACGTCAAGCGTCTTGATTGTCGTATCACTCCATAAACTTGCCTGCTCTTGCAGCGGCATTTCTCTCATCTCCTGACAATGCTTCTATTGTCATTTTAATTGAGATTGATTCTCATTGTCAATTTTCGGGCACTTTACGCAATATTCTCCTGACATCCGGTAATAAAAGCAGCAGGTGATGCGCTTGTTCTTCGCAACCTGAACCAGGTCATTGTTCTCTGTAAAACGGGTAAACGGATTCCGCCTTTCGCCAAACAGTTGCCCGGGGGCCATCCGGGTCAGGAACGTAAAATCTGCATGCATCCGCTGCCTTTCTTGTCTGGATTCGTCTGCTCCAGGAGAATACAGCGGAGCAATACGCACCATAATATTCTCCCAAAGCACCGCTATAGAGACGGGGCCAATGGCGGCAAGCGTCTGCAGCAGCGGTGCAAGTCTTACCGCAAAAATCTCCTCTACGACCTCTTGCCGCCACACTTCCCTGTCTTCCGGTGGCGATACTGCCCGAAGTCCGTTCAGCGCCAGGAAAGGAAAATGTGTATCCACTTTAAAAGCCGGGGAAGCCGGATGATAAAGGAAGCTGTTGTCCAGCGGGAAGGAGACTTCCCGATTATGAAAGGTCATAGCGGTCAGCAACGGCGCGATCCACAGATAGCCGATCCGCTTGGCCAGCATGGAAGCGGCAACCTGCATATCCGGCGCGCCGATATAATCCTTAAGCCAGCTTACATATTCACGGCAAGCAGCTTCTTCATGCAACTGGCTCAGGGCAATAGTACGGACGCTGCCTTTAGGCGGCTCGCCTAGCCACAGCCGGTATTCTTCCGCCATTTGCTTCCAGTAGACAGACGACAGATAGTTGTCCATTTCAATGCGATCCCAGCAGCGCTTCCGAGGCCTGATCTACGATAATGTTGAGAGCAATGGGACCATAGTAAGCGATCCAGAGCGTTGAATTCACGTTATATGCACGGTTATTCTTGACTGCATCAAGGGATTTCCAGACCGGACTGCCCGCCAGAGCCTCTGCCTCTTTGGCAAACAATTCATCCGACAGCAGGAAATAGTGATCTGCTCCGATATCAGCGACTCTCTCCATCGAAATTTCTACGGAGGTGTCATCTTTAATCTCCTGAACGAATGCAGGGACATTTAACCCCAAATCCTCATAAAGAATGCTTCCGGTCCGATGCTCGGGACCATGTACACGAATACCTTCCGGTCTCGGGCGAATCAGCGCTACCGTTTCGTCGCCCAGCTTCGCCGACAGCTTCTCCCGCAGTCCGACGATCTTGTCCTCGTAAGCCTGACGCACTACCTCCGCCTCCGCCTGCTTGCCTGTTATCGTACCGATGGTAGCCAACGTATCCCGCCAATCCTCGTAGAAGTCGAGTACTATTGTAGGCGCAATTTTACTGACGCTGTCATACACCTGCTCCTGAAAGTCGGTCATCAATATAAGATCCGGATTCAACGCCACAATAGCCTCAAGATTGGGCTCATCGCGTGTACCGAGGACCTTCACCTCACCCAGTTGGTCGCCTAAATATTCTGGAAACTTGGCGTCCTTCCCTCCAGCCACAACGCTGCCTGCCGGGTGCTCACCAATCGCTATCAATTGATCGACAAATTTCACATCAAGCGCAGCAATCACCTTCGGTTTCCCGGTCAGCGTATATTCGCCCTTCATGTGCTGGATGGTAACCGGGAAGGCTGCAGCAGCCTGCGCCTCCGGCGATGTCTGAGCCTGTGTTTCAGACGCTGGAGACGGCTCGGCTGAAGCTGCAGCAGACGACTGTGCGGCTGTGCCTGCATTGGTGCCTCCTCCAGTGCCGCAAGCCGTCAGCACAAGTACCAGTGCCAGCATCCATACCATTAATGGTCCACATTTTTGGGCGGCGTTTATCCTGCTGCCGGTTGCCTGCCTCTTTGTTACTCTGTTCATGCTGACTCCCCCTTTTGCATGATAATGATTTTCATTATCATATTATATAAAGCGAGTATAATCGATCCACACACTCCGTTTCCATGTACTTTTGCGACATTGCAGCCGGATTAATGCGACATTGTGTTCCATAGGAGCATGCTTCCTTTTACACAGTATCCCTTCGGGATTCCGATAATCCAATATAAAAAAGACTGCCGACAATATCTTCGACAGCCTTAAGGAAGGGGACCTGCTCCCCTCATTAACTAAGTTAAATATTAATTACCCCAATATTGCTGGGCAATCTGTTGTCCTTGTTTGATCTTCGCCCACTGTTCATCTTCCGTTAATTCATTGCCGCCATCACAGGACGCAAACCCGCATTGATGAGAAAGTAATAATCTATCCTTATCAATAATTTTCGAGGCTTCATCAAGCATTTGAACTACACGGGTCTCATCGTCAAGCGTATTGGTCTTAGAAGACAACAATCCAAGTACAATTTCTGTATCAGGCTTATCTTTGAACACCGCAAGCGCCTCAAGGGAGCCTGCACGGTCATCATCCCATTCCAGGAAAAAGCGGTCGTACTTAAGCTGCTTCAAGAACAGATTAGCAATTTTGGCATAGGAGCCGCCACCCATATTACGGGAATCATAGTTACCGCGGCAGTTATGAGTCCACATTCTCAGGCCTAAGCTATGACCATAATCAATGATTGTATTGTTAATGTCAATAAATTCTGTAGCTAGAGCCTGTACTTCCTCTTGATTGATATTCTCACCGGTATATGGAGAGTTCGGGTTATCATCTGCAAATAGCTCCCATAAGCAATCGTCGAATTGCAGGATTTGTCCTCCGGCAGCAGCAAAATCCGCAACAAATTCCTTATAAGCCTTAACCAGACCGTCTTTAAGCTCATGTCTGTCCTTATAAACCGCTTCTGTGCCGCCAATGTTATCCGACCACGATAACTCACCAAAAATATGGGATGGAGAAGGTACGCACAGCTTGGTTTCCCGGTCGCCCGCAAGGGCTTGAAGCTTCTTAAATACATCAATAAAATGATGGTTCTTTCCACCTAATTCACCTGTGATGCGCAAACCAATATCTTTTCGAGTCTCATATTTTGAAGCCCCATCTGTATCTCTGAAAAAATATCCATGATCCGCTATATAGCGGCTAATTCCTTGGAAGCCCCAGACAAAATCCAAATGCCACATAGATTTAGAATGTTCTCCATCCGTAAGAATGGACAAACCATTATTAATTTCTTTATCGACTACAGCCTGAATCGCCTCAGCTTCACACTGCTCATACCCTTGAAAATCCTGGTAGAAGGGGTAGCTGATATCATCCCGATGTTCAATCTGCTGTTTATATTCTAATAAATTCGACGGACGCAACAGGCTGCCTACGATTTGAAATCTATTGCACATGTAAAATCCTCCTCTATTCTCACACATCTCTTTCTCTTGTGTTTAAATTCTAGCATGGAGGACTTAGAGGTACGTAACACTTAAAAATGATATCTGGTTATAGTCAAAAAGTATAATGAGTGTCTTAGCTTTCTAAGGTTATCAAATAAATAGCTATTATAGCCTTCTTAAAGGCGAACTATATAAACAACAACCCGAACTTAGAAAAGTTCGGGTATCATAACCAATACCGCAACGGATTCCACATGCCTTGAGCGGTTATCACGGAAGACGCTTCAATTCCGGAAAGAAATAAGCAACCTCCGCTTCATATCTGTCCTGTGCCGACAGGCAGGTGTCCAGCAAATATCCTTTTTCCGAAGAGTACTCCTTCAGGCCGCGGTAATAAAACAGCTTATACTCATGGTCGATGATAAAGGGGAGTATACCATTTTTCAAACATTCCTTGAACAGGATGATCCTGCCGACACGACCGTTTCCGTCCTGAAAAGGGTGGATGCTTTCAAATTCATGATGGAAGTCTACGATGTCCTCAAACGAAATTCCGGGTTTTTGGTGATACATGGTGAGCAGCTTCCCCATCGCGCTTGCCACTTTTCCCGGAGCAGTTGTTTTCATATCTCCTACCACATTGGGCCTGGCTTTGTAATCCCCCACGCGGAACCAGTCTTTTCTTTCATCTGAAGTATTTCTTTTTAAGATTCTATGGAATTCCTTGATCATTTCTTCGGATAAGTCCTCATGTGCAAGGTTCAACATATAGTCAAAGCAGGCGAAGTGGTTTACCGTTTCAATAATATCGTCAACACTTGCTGTTTCTTCAGGTTCTACGTTTATTGTGTTGGTTTCAAAAATATATCGTGTCTGATCCTCAGATAACCGACTGCCTTCGATCCGGTTGGAGTTATAGGCAAGCTTAATTTGGGTCTGATGGTACAGCCCTCCTTTAAGCCCCATCTTCATTTCTTCCTGTAAGAGCTCTATTAATGTTTCATATTTCATCCACATTTCTCCCAGTAAATTCAGAATGATTCCATGAATCTTAACAGTCAAAATAGCCTTACCTATTGTTATTATTATACCATTCTCTATTGTAAAATATGCAGTTGTGCAAGATTCTGTCTGAGCTTCTCCACATCCGCAAATTCCGCGAGTTGGATTGAACTCCTTGTAAATTTGAGCCATTGGAGACTCCGCATATTTCTCGTCAATTAAAGGCTTTTTAAATTGTGCCTCCGGATTATCCCAGCCAAATTGTTCATGCAAGCCATATAGATAAATTCTCCCTGCACGCCCGACGATGATGAGCACTACATCTATGCTAAAACGCTACGATCATAGACAGCCACGGTCGCGCGCAGCTGACCGAGCTGTTTGTCTCTGCCACGATGTCTCAAGAAATTAGATCTATAGCGTAGAATAGTAGAGAAGATTGAGGCCGTTATACACGATATGCACCACGACCCCGGGCCAGATGGAACCCGTCTTGCGGAACAGTATACCATTCAGGATGCCGACCATGAATGCGTCGAACAGGATGACGTTGAATCCATGAACGACGCCGAAGATCGCAGCGCTGCCAACCACGCCGGCCCATGCTCCGTAACGGTTCAGCGCATTGGCAATAACGCCACGGAATACAAACTCCTCGCCGAGCGGCGTGAGGATAGCGCCAGTGATAAGCAGAACGAAGAGTGAGAGCGCGCCACCTTGCGCTGCCGTCTGGAAGTCCGCTTGGTTGTTCAGCTCGGTGATGAAGTGAAAATACACCCCCTCTATAACGAAGCATCCGCCGAACGCGACAACACCGAGGGCGGCTCCCACAAGCAGCCATTTCCGTTCGATCGCCCGGAAACCGAAAGCGCGCAGATCGCGAACCCGCAGGGCGTAGGCTGCGAACAAGGCGGCGAGGCCAACGAGACCATTGCCTACACCCCCGATGTTAATTCGGAAGATGGCCTGCTCGTCAGGGATTTGCGACATCCAAAGACCGAGCATAACAATGCCGATCAGATAGAGACCCAGTGCAGTTAGGGTCTCTGGCCAGCCAGGTCGGGCTTGGGGCATAGTGGACGTGGAAGAGCTAATTACCTCCATGAGTTCCTTTTCAGTTTCAGACAATTTTTGAACATTTTTCACGGGTGTACACCTCTTTGCATCGTTATGCGTAGATAACGACTTATTTAGTATATAAGTTGATACGCTAGAGATTTCAGAGATTATCGGCAGAACGGAACGAACGGTCTATAAATATTTGCGGCTGACGAAGGAACAGCAAGAACAACTGAAGCAGACCATCGTATCACCTATACGCTAGCTCGGTGGATGAAGTCAGGCAACAAGCCTTCACAGAAGTAACTTTTCCTACTTTGAAAAAAGGTTAATGGACGAGAAAATCGCTCACTTGCTCTTCAAAGATGAGTCGATGATCCGCGATTACCAAGCGCTTCAGCATACGTGGTTTCTCAAAGGCAAGCAACGTGTCATCCAGACAACAGGCAAACATCGTGGTGTTAAACGATCACGGCCGTCCCGCTTACGGCAACCATCAGCATGCCATCGCGAATGACTTCATAATCAATGTCGACTCCGACAATCGTATTAGCTCCCATCCCTGAAGCTTTCTGAGTCATCTCAGCAAATGCCGTATCTCTCGCTTCCTGAAGCTTGCCTTCGTAAGCGCCCGAACGCCCCCCTACGAGGTCGGTAATCGAAGCCTTAAAGTCTCTGAATACGTTGGCTCCTATAATGACTTCACCGGTGGCAATGCCCAGATACTGCCTTATCGGGGAACCTTCAATAGTTGATGTAGTGGTTATAATCATAAATTATCCTCCTCAATTGGCCTGGCTATAGGGTAATACTTTTGTTGCTGTTTTCCGCTTCAGGCCCCAACCGGCCTTTTTCGGATGACATGAATACAACAAGAGCGGCGGTGACTAGGGACGATCTTCTCATAAACCAATCCTTTGTATGTTCGAATAGCTTTCTCACCCCTATCCTACCAGCCCCAATGAAACAGAACCTAAACGGATAGACAAACATCAGCTTAATTTCACTCCCGCCGTTTAGGTTCTGTTAAAGTGATTATGCTACTATGGAAATGGGTGAAAACAATGACAAATCTATCCGATTTTAAAATCGCAATCGTCGACGACGAGCCTTCGATTGTCACGATGCTGCAAATGGTGCTTCGCAGGGAAGGGTTTCATCAGCTGTACACGGCCTCCACCTGTGCGGAAGCTCTCGATTTAGCGAAGCGTGAAGCCCCCGATATCCTCCTGCTCGACATCATGCTCCCCGACGGCAGCGGCCTGGAGCTCTGCTCCAAGCTCCGCAAATACGGGAATCCGCATATTTTGTTTCTGACGGCCAAGGCTTCCGATCTCGATGTCCTGCGAGGCTTCGCTATGGGCGGGGACGATTATATCACGAAGCCCTTCAATCCTCTGGAGGTGGCCGCAAGAATTCAGGCACGCATACGCCGACTGGAGCCAGAAACCTCGACGTCCAGTCCGGCGAAACGGCCCGATCCGGGGATTTATCGGTTTGGCCGCTTCACCGTCAACGAGGTGGAGGGCGAACTAATCGTGGAGGGACAGCCAGTTCCTTGCCCCGCGCAGGAATTCCAGCTGCTGCTGCACTTCTGTAAGTTTCCCGGCATCGTATTTTCCAAAACACAGCTCTACGACAAGGTTTGGGGGATCAACGGACAGGGCGATGATTCGACGGTAATGGTGCATATCCGGCGCATCCGAGAGCGGATCGAGATCGACCCCGGTAATCCGAAGCTGCTGCTTACCGTACGCGGGCTTGGCTACAAGCTGGTGAAGGAGCCGCAGGAGCGATGAAGATCCAACAGCGCATGGCCTTCCACTTCACGTATCAATTGATTTTTTATGCCCTGCTTATGGTGGCTATTACTCTGGTTGCCTGCATCTTGTTTTTCCAGAACATGACGAGTAATGAGATACGCCGGAACTTTCCGGTTGGCGTCCTGCAGCAGATCGCTCAAGAAGCTCATTACAAGGACGGGACGATTCAGATCTCCCCCGAGTGGGACAAGCTCATCGAGGAAAAAGGCATGTGGCTACAGGTTGTCAGTGCCGAAGGAGAGGTGATCTACGCCGTCAATACAACTCCGCATCATACGCTGCCGGCCTCCTACTCCATCGCTCAACTGCTCGATATCCAAGAGACACGGACGTTTGGGACGTATGCCGTACACACTCAGCTTAATTTTGCTTTTCAAGACCCGCTTCTGTATATGCTGGGCTATCCTAGTCCTGACCTTGACCAGCTCGTTGCCTGGTTTCATGCCTACGGGCAGGATGGGATCGTGCGTAGCGAAGCGGTTTCCCACTTGGACCAGCGGCTGCGCAAAACCGGCAGCTATCTGCAGGTGATCGACCCCGAGAGCCATATCGTACAAGGCATCGGCGATGGAGCATACGTGCAGAAGGCGTATCGACAGCTGGATATCCTGGCCATCCAGCAATCGCCCGGCAACTATGACACGAATATTGTCGCCCATCGGGACAAGCTGAGCGGAATGACGTGGATTCTCTATACACCCCATGCAGCGGGAGCCCCTCTGAAGCATCCTGTGATGGAAAAGGCAACGCGTGGACTCGTCCGGATTACAGTTCTGATCCTGCTCTTGGCGCTGCCGATCTCCATCTGGCATGGCTACCGCTACGGTCAGCCGCTGATTCTGTTCGCAGGCTGGTTCGAACGTATGGGCCGGGGACAGTACGACCAGGTACTGACCGCCAAGGACATGCGCAAGGTATTCCGCCGCAACGGCATGATGCGCATCCGCTACAGGCTCTATAAGGAAGTGATTGAATCCTTCTATCAGATGACTCATCAATTGGCTCAGATCGAGAAGGAACGCGAGAGGCTGGAAAAGGCGCAAGCGGAGTGGATGTCAGGGATTTCCCACGATCTGCGCACGCCACTGGCCACAATTCAAGGTTATGGGTATATGCTGGAGAGCTTGCCTGAGCAATGGAGCCAGGAGGAGATGCGCATCATGGGCTCGACGATCCGGGAAAAGGGGGATTATATGCTGGAGCTGATCTCCGACTTCTCATTGATTCATCAGCTCAAGCAGGGCGATTCGATCATGAAGTTTCGGGAGATCGACTTGGTTGAGCTGGTGCGCTGCTCCGTACTGAAGTACGTCAACGACGCCATGATGTCTGAGTATCAGTTTCACTATGTTGGGGAGGATTGTCCCTTGCTGATACAGGCCGATGAAACCTGGCTGATGCGGTTGATGGACAATTTGCTGTCCAACGCCGTGAAGCATAACCCGCCTGGCGTGATTGTCAACGTCTATGTCGGCAGGATGAACGACAAGGCATGCATACGAGTAATCGATAATGGCAAAGGGATGGACGAGGAAACGCTGCATCATTTGTTCAATCGCTACTACCGGGGAACGAATTCCGATGAATCGACGGAAGGATCCGGGCTCGGGATGAGCATCGCCAAAACCATCGTGGAAGCGCATAGCGGCGAAATCCAGGTAAAATCCAAAGTGTGGCAAGGCACGATAATTGAGATCTTATTGCCCAACTGAGCGTTTGGCTGGGAATGATTCTTCCCTGTGTAAACGCTCAGCTGAGCAAAATCAGGACACCGCTCTTTCTCATCTCTAGGGGGAGACTGATCTGTAAGCATAATTGTAAGCGGCCCCCCCACCCATAAGCACGTATAATATCAAAAAAACTGCAGTCTCCAGTATGTACTCCCAACATTGAACACGATTCCACATGTGTGGAGTAAGCAGAGTCAACACATACAACAACAAATTAACGGGAACGTGCAGCCATCACGGTAATCAGGAAGCTGCTGATTATCATGATGATTTGGCCTCCCGTTACTTCAAATATTCCGAACCTCCACAACCCTCCCTAAATCCACATACTGCTCATGATCCAGTTTCACCTTTACTTTACCCCTGCGGCGTTTCTCACGCCATTCGCGAATATCTTCCTCCGTTTCTAAACGGAGCTCTGCAATCTCCAAGGCCCGGTCCAGGATATACTTACTGGTATAGAGCACCGTATAAATCCCTTGTCCTCCCAGCAAGACAGGCGCCGCTAACTGCTGCCAGGCCTCAATCGTGAAGCGTATATACAGCTCTTCTTCTGTACCCGGGCGAGAAGGAACCTCCTTGATCTCCTTACGCCGCAGCACCTTCCAATCGGCTACTTTCCCAACCCAATGAATCCCCGTTTTCGCAGGATCATAGAATTTTTTTCTGGATTGGCACATTGCCACGTATTCGATCTGAGTGAGGATCTTTACATCTGAAAGATTTTTTAATGGCATATGATAAAAAGATTTCTGCAACGCCACCTCCACTTGCTCCGGTCCGCGCACAGAACCGACCAGCACATTCTTGCCCGCAAGCTGATTGGCATAGTATTCTCTCGTCCCCCGTGGACGTGTGGAGCGCTCAAAAGCTTTTTCCGGACTATCCCGGATAATCTCATCCAGGAATTGCTCCACCAAGCTTGTAGAATTCGGTAAGAATGGTAACGCGCCGATATTTAATAGCTCAATGCTTTTGTAAAAGTGGTGGGCTTTGTACCGCTCCTCATCCGGATAGGGAAACAACACATACGCCCCAAACATGCTTCGCTCATATTCCCCTGAGCCTTTTTCCTGATACACAATCGCGTCCCGATAGCGGTGCATCGTGTTGATGTCATCCTCTTCCGGCCCAGGCTGTCCATACGTCCGATGATAGGAAGTCCCCTCATAGGCAGGGTTTAAGCGATACTTGGCATCGAAGACATACTTGTACTCTTTGATTGTGCCCGCATCCTTCTTCTTCAGGGTTAGCACATTATCCGGGCGCTGATTAAGCGTTGGAGTCTTGTCCGTTCCAGGAATCGCATTATAATACAGGATGAACTGCTCCCCGTTGACCGGATTCTCATAGACCATCTTGGCGCTCTGCGAGCGATCCAGCGTAACAAAAATACCGTTCCGATTCACCTTAATAATATCCTGCTTCACCAGCTTATACTTCTGCCCCAGGAGCTGATTCAGCTTCAAGAAGCACCAATACTCATAGAGCTGAGCAACATCCTTCATAGATAAGCGGAACAGGTCGCCTTGGATAGACAGGCCTTTAAGCAGCATCAGATAACAGCGATAGACCTCGCGGTATCCAGGGGCCATCTGCAGCACAAGCGTAACGGACATCTGCTTCAGCACTCCAGCCTCACGCAAGAAATCCATCTTGAGCACCCGCTCTAGCTGAGTGAGCATGGCGTCTAACCTTTTGATAAGTAATGGATCTGGGGTTCGGCTGTTCATCTTCCAGCGACCCTTGAGCTCCTTCAGCTTCCCATGAATACGTTCCAGCATCCAGCGGATGAACCGATTCTCATTAGTATCATAAGCGAGCCGTTTACGTGTCTCTATTAAATGTGTAGCTGTATAATTCCGGCTGCCGATTGTTAAGAATCCATGGTTCGTATCTTCTCTCAATCGTTCGGGATGTTTCGTGAGCTCGCGGATATTCTCTCTCCCTGCTTTTTTGACCCGATTGGCATCCACTAGTCGGCGATCCTGGAGCAGCGCGTAATTAGGATTCTTGTTAATCCGCTCGACGGCATCCAAGAGCTGTCTAAAGACATGCTGTAGTATGGTGAAGAACTCCGTCAGGCTCTGATGCTGCGTCTCCCGCAGGCCTGTTAGTTGGTAGGTTCGGCGCAAAAAATCAAAGGCCAAATTATAAATCTGCGCGTTTACTTCATTCAAAATATTCTGGTAATCCAGCTTGTAATCCATCTTGGAGGGGAAAATCTCCATTTCTACCCGCAGTAAAGTCTGTCCCGCGCTTCGGACCTCCCACTCCGTCAAACCAACCTCATTCCCAAAGTTCAGAACACCCGCAAGAATAGAGTCCCCTAGAGGCTTAACCGCCTGTCGCAGCAGCACATTCTCATGATAAAAAGAAAGGCTATCCGCGCACTTGTTCTGGATAACCAGTTCATACGACTGTGTCTCATAAAAACAAGGAAAAACAGACTCCCCCGGCTGCCACTCCACCATCCCGCCCAGCTCAGGTGAAAAGACTTTGATCTGCACATTACCCAGCCGTTCGGAGCAATCTAGCCCAAGCTGTGCACTCACCCACTCCTGACTAGAGGAACGATGGAGCTGCAATGTCTCTACAGTAGGATGATAGGGCCGCCCCTGCACATAAAGCGTAAAAAGCTCCGTTTCGATACGGAGCAACTCGGCCGCCCCATTAAGAGAGCCAGAATGAGGTAAATCCATCTTCCTCCAGCCTCCTGAGCATAAAAGCCAATTTACGAGCAGTTTGCGGATGTTTGGCCGTAGGCGGAGTTTGGCCAGCAGCCCATTTCATATAGAGTGGTGTAGCATCCTCTTTGAGTTCTTCAATATTTACCGTCACGCCAGCACCACTACCAATAGCACCCTTAATCAAGCTCAACAGGACTCGGCGAACCGAGGAGTGGCTCCCTTGGATGCGCGGCAGTATCTTTTGCAGCAGCTGCCAGTCAAAAGCTTCTTCCTCACTCATCAGCTTGTACCGATCGTTATAAATCATATAAAAGCAAATCGCATCCCGCACCCGGAAGCCCACATGAGCATGAATATCCTCAAGCAAGGCATTGATCTTAACCAATCTTTCTGTCGTCCGGACAACGAGCTCTTTGTTGACATCATAGGCATCAACTAGCTGCAAATAATCGGAGCGCAGGAAAAGATGATTCAGTTCGGCAGCGTCAAAGCTATCACTAGCCTCTACCTGCTCACCCAAATCGGGATACTGCTCTAGATTGATGTAATTGAATTCTAGCGTGTTGGCACGGTCGAGTACTTTTTTGCTAAAAGGATGTGTGGTCTCGTCCATGTTCACTGTCCCGATCAAGAACACATTCTCCGGGATGCCAAGACTGCCATACTCCTCTTGATCCTCAAGCGTATCCAGCAAGGTAGGCGAGATAAGGTCCTGCGTCGTAATCCTTCCCTCCCGCCACTCCTGTGTTTCCATAACACTTAACAGATCACTGAAATAATGCTCGACCCGTGCCAAATTCATCTCATCCAGGCAGATAAAATAAGGCTTATGCTGATTCTCCGGCTGCCGCGCCTCCACGAACACCTTCGTAATCGGACCCGGTTGGAACCTGCCCGAGAGGTCCTTGTACCCCAGCAGATCCGCAGGATCACTCCAATCCGGCCGGACTGGGATCAAGGTAAACTGACAATTATCCCGCGTTGCTCCAAGGGCCTCTGCAAAGAGCTTCACCAGCCGTGTCTTCCCCGTGCCGGATATACCTGCCAGGATGACAAAGGGCTTGGCCTTCAGTGAGAGGTAGAAGTTCTCGATGAGGTGCTCAGAGAAAAAGAAGCCTTGGCGGCGGATGTGGGATTGGATTTGTTGGAGGAATGAGGGGATTTCGGCGTCGTCAATTGGCTCAGGTACCGATTCTATGTACTCTGTCACTGGCTCTACCTCCAAGGTGCTTGCCGTTTCATTAAGTATGTGATCTTCAACATAGATTCGATAATCTTCTATTACGTTCTGTAGGTCCTTTACCAATTGCTCATCTGACGGCACCTTACCACGTTCATACTTTATATATGCAACCGTGGATGCCTGATAATCATTCCCTCGGCCATGGCCCAGGAGCTGAATGTTTTCGTCCTTATTCATATTTGCGAGAGGAATGAGCTCACGAATTTCTTGGGTTTTATTGCGTAGATAGGCATACTTGTCCTTGCTCCCCTTCTCCTTCGGTGCAGTTGTTACTCCTTGGGCAAGTGTTAGATACACGGCACTCATATTTTCGGCAAATAGATAGACGACATATTCACCGCTTTGAGTGGTACTAGTAATTCGTTTATCTAATATAGAAAACCAAGGCACATCTGCCCATTTCCCCTGTCCAATGGAGCCTTGAATCTTATAGTGCTCCTCATTCAGGAAAGGCAACGCCCTTAGCTCAGAAGGAATCGTCTTTCTCAATAAAGTGCCCAATGAATGATCTTTAAAGGGTTCTCTTTTGGCATGAACATATTGGGCCATAATATTCTCTAGGTGATTTTTCAGAGAAAATTGTTGCATTGCATTATTATACTTATGTAGTTCTTCTTTTGCTAGGTTCTCCAACTGGCGTAGGCCAGCCTCCCCGAGTTGATTCTTTATCTCAGAATAAAAACCAATCGAATTATCTTCTGTATCAACAAATATAACCTCTGAAAGAACCTTAACAGGTGTCGTTAAAATAGAATTAAGCTGCCCTTTCATTATTTCATTCCATCGGGCGTGATAGCGAATAGGTGTCTCATCTACTCTATGCCCAAGATCTTGTTGCTGTATATAATAACCAAGAAATCGATTCTTCACTTTATCATAAGAAGCTCTCTCCTGATTGGTAGTCTTCAGCTCTTCAATTAAGGATAAGATGAGCACCATCTTGTATGATTTTTGTTTTCTCCTAAAAATTTGAGTAATAGATTCTGGTAATGACATGTTGATCCTCCAATAAGAATGTATGATTACAGTAGTTACTTAAAGCTTGATTACTCCGTTACTTCAACTAGAAAATTGCGCTCTTTAAAGCCTCCTCGTTCCTCTGCTTTCTTAGCACGTACCTTCTCTAAATCTTCTGGAAGGGCCTTATGTATTTGAGCAAGAGCATGGACCACTTCAAGAATATCGGCCAGTTCTTCCACCCCCTCTGCGTCATCAGCAGCTCGGGTATACTCTTCTACCTCTTCTCGAAGCTTTCTTTTTAATTCGGAAATATAAGATTCTTTCTCTAACGTTATGCAATTGTAGTCCTTACCGGACCTTCGGATAATTTCAGGGATTTTGTCACGAACAAGTTTGTTGTAGATCGGCATTAAAATCAGCTCCTGTTCTTGATTTTATCCACATGAAGCTTACGAATCTCAATATCGGTGATATTAGCCTGAACCAAATGATCATATATGGTCTGGGCCTGAGTTGCAGAAATAAGAGGTCCAGGAGTTCCCGCTTTTAAACTAATCAGCTTCCTAGAGATAAACTCACTTAGTTCCACATCATAGACAACCAGTTCGTCCGAGTAGATCTTCCGAAGCTCTGGGTCAATACTGAACCTACATCTCATAGTGAATGAAACCATAGAAATGAATTTCACTGCAGCTACACCTTTTAAAAGACTCTCAATAGCCTTTATGTGGCCATAGTTTTGCTTCAGCGGATTATACATCTTGTAACGGTTGCTCACGGACCATTGCTGATCCGTCCTCCCGCCTTTAATTTCCCCATTGTAGTTTTTCGTCTCGATGACAAATAAGCAATACGGGGAAATAACAACATGATCAATCTGAGTGTAGCCTGTTCGAGATTTGGCATTAGGGAGCATTAGATCACTTAACGATTTACACTCCTTAGGTAGCTGATCCAGTTGGATATTGATTTTATGCTCGCCTAACTCTCCAATTCGTGTGGGAGCAACTTTGGGCTTCGGCTTTGGAGCTTGTGCCTTACGTACAGCCTGTGGCGGCTTAGTGTCGGATTTCTTGAAGAGAGACAATAGCGCTTTAAACATAGCAAAACCTCGTATCATCTAGATTTACAATATTTATGGTTATTCGACAATATGGGAATGTATTCCTTCCAAACATGCACACAAGAAAAAAGGACTGTCGCATGGACAGCCCAAAAATAAAGTATGTGTATGCTATCTGATTCCATCTTACTCCGATAGAACTGAAGGGGCAGTAAAGGCATTTGCAAGTTGCATGCCATCCTTTAGTCCTTGTAGATATAGACGTTCATAAAGAACGGCTTGCTTCGATTGAAGCTTGTCCTCCCAGTACTCAAACTCTGGCATAAGTGCAATGTCCATGGAGTCAAACAACGCTTGAAAAGCTTTGCTCTCTTCTTCAAAAGCATGTCTAGGCTCGGACTGATGTTCGATCTGTGCGGTTACCTCATTCAATCGACCTTGAATCGTTTGTATAAACCATGCTGGAAAACTCACCACATCCCCTCCAAGACAGAAGTTCACACGAAATGACGCTGAATGTCCACTTTTTTCTTGATACATACGATTGATGAGTTCGTCTACCTTACGGCTCTGGGCCTGAACCGCTTCATTACTGCTCAGCGGAATTCCCTGTTCCAGTAATTTCTGCCCAAGTTCATTCAGCTTGCGCTTCTCCTCCTCATATTTGTGCATCAGATGCTGCATTACACCCCCTCCTTCCTGGAAAAGCTATGTTTGTAGACGATGTACAGCAATTTTAATGCGTTTATCGGTTTATTTTATTTTAATTCGATATTCGCATTAAAACAATACTTGCCTCGCATACAATTTGGTTAATATTGTGAGGTGACACGGAAATGAGACATCGCAAAGAACCCCCAGGTGACAAAAACATCATCGGGACCCGAGTTGTAGCTATTCGAAAGGCTAAGCGAATGAAGCAAAAGGATTTCCTCGCCAGGTTGCAAACCTTCGGCCTAGACATCAGCCCGACCAGTTTATCACGATTGGAAGGTCAATATAGGCTCGTACAGGATTATGAGGTGGTTGCTATTGCAAAAGCGCTGGAGGTTTCTGTTGGGGAGTTGCTGGGGGAGGATGGGTAGTATAGTCGAGGGGAAGAATAAAATCGGAATTTAAAATTTTAATTCTCTACTTTTACTTTATTAATGATAAGGTTCACCGCGATAGCTGAAGCGGCAAGTTTTTACTGATAATTATCTTTGATGCACTATACCAGCAAGATGTTCTTTTACGACTTCAAACACAAGATCGCCTTATGCTACTTTAGAAGCTACATAAGGCGAATTCTTAAGAGTATAAACGATTTGTTTATTTAACAGAACATAAAAAACAGCCAAATTAAGTGAACTTAATTATTCCATTTCTAATTATTAGGCTCCATTGGAAGCATTAAACAAGCTATTAAGAACGGTTTGGTTGCTTCCCAATAATCTATTATATCCTCAGGAATACGTCTTTCGTGATGCATATAAAGGTTAAGCAGATCAATTACCGAGCTTTTTTTCATACCGTTCTGAGAATCATCCAAATCTTTTAAATCAATAAAATTACTAAATTCCTTGGCCAACTTGTCCGACAATGGTGTATCGTTCGCAAACGACATTGTACTAGCCTTATCAGCTGGAAGTTTGTTTTTTAATCTATTGAACACATTATTTACATTAGTCGCTAACCCATTTTCCTTATAAATTATGTCTGAGTAGAAAGTACATGCTTTTCTACAACATAATTCGATTAAAATACGAAAAAGTGAAACCATTGCAATTTTATTTTTGGTAAAATCAAGATTATTAAGTTCAATTATGGTATCTTGTATTTTTTTTGATAACTCCCCTGTAGAAAAATTAAAAACTCTATATTCATTTTCTGTAAAACTAAATTGTTGTTGGGCCTTTATCTTAACTGTGTAGTTCTGATTTGCCGGTTTAACATAGGAAACACTTGGATCTACTACTAAAAATCTAATGTCAGCGATTGAAGACCTACTATACTGATCAGTTGCAATGTAACACAGTACATATTCTCCAGGAGTATTAATATCCAAAGCTACTCCTTTGTGCCTGATAGTTACTGGAAGTTTCTTGTCAGAATAGTCTATAGCCTCTACAAAGTCATTTGGGTTAAAGAAGGTTTGTATGTTTAATACAACAATTCCCTTTTCGGCACCATTCTTTTTAATTAGTTTTGGTTTTCTTAATTCAGCGATTGGAGCTTCCGTTACTATTATGGACTCTCCGGCTGCTGGTTCAGGCGCTCCTCCTGTTGCTGGCTCAGGCGTTCCTCCTACTGCTGGCCCAGGCGCTCCTCCGGCTGCTGGTTCAGGCGCTCCTCCTGCTGCTGGCCCAGGCGCTCCTCCTGCTGCTGGCCCAGGCGCTCCTCCTGCTGCTGGCCCAGGCGCTCCTCCGGCTGCTGGTTCAGGCGCTCCTCCGGCTGCTGGCCCAGGCGCTCCTCCGGCTGCTGGCCCAGGCGCTCCTCCGGCTGCTGGCTCAGGCACTCCTCCCGCTGCTGGTTCAGGTGCTCCTCCCGCTGCTAGCCCAGGCGCTCCTCCGGCTGCTGGCTCAGGCGTTTCTCCTGCTGCTGGCTCAAGCACTCCTCCCGCTGCGTTTCCTTGTTTCTCATTAATTGCCTTTTGCTCTTTTTTTCTTTCCCTAATTAGCTCTTTAGTATTGTTATCTATAAGTTTTCGTATGTTATTTTTCTTAAGCCACTCAATAAAAGCCTCTTCAAACTCAATATACTCCTGAGAATCACTAATAATCTCTGTTTTTGTTACATTAGATTTAAAATTTTCTAAGTGTATCTCTCCAACTAACAGACGCATTTCTGGATGCCGATCTAATCCAATCCACGTAGCATAATTGAGAAGTCTACCATTTAGATAAAGATGGAATCCATTGTCCGTTTTTGATGTCGTTGATTTCTCAGGAGACTTAGACACTCCAACCCATCCGTTTACATTGCATTTTTGTCCGTTCATATTTGTCACCGAGAAATCAAATTCCTTCTTCCAATACGGATCAAATATGTATGCATTAACTAAATCCCCATTTACTTTTAACTCCAATTCTTTATTTTGTATAAAACTTGAAAATGTTTTAGAAAAGTGATTTATCACATTTTCCATATCACTTTTGTAACGCGGACGCCCTAACCTAGAGAGTGTGATTACTGTTCCCTTATCAAAAGGCTTATCAATTTCGAAGACAGTGATATCCCATGTGCTTGATGAATGAGAGTAAAAATCACTTAAGTCGTCATATGTATTTTCCAGCTTGACATATAAAGCCGTGTCCATTTCAGCCTCACATGTTGTGATCTCCAGGCAATTTCCTAAGAATGCAGAAGCAGTCTTTAATCCAAATCCATAGCCACCCACAGCAGTACCTAATGCTTTTTTACTCTCAGCAGGGGTTAGTGCTTGAACTAAAGAAGGCAGGTCCATACCACTCGATGTATCAGATACAATGATTTTATCTTCAAACAATTCTACATTCACTGAGGTGACGGCTTGCCTTGCGTCTATAGAATTATCAACAAACTCAGCGATGGCCCTACCAATAGTTAAGTTCTGATTCCCCATTGTCCAAAAAAGTTTTGAAGAGATAGGGAGTTGAACGTCATAGTTCTTCATCCGAATAGTCACTTCCTGTAATTTAATTCTTTAATTAGGACTAAAATCTTTGTAGCAACGGCTTTCGCCATCAAAGGTGGCACAGCATTCCCAACTAATCTAAAACCATGCCATTTTGTCTCGTGAAAAACCATCCAATCAGGAAAACTCATCAGCCTGGCAGCTTCTCTGACCGTGATTACTCTGGGTTGTTTATAATGGATCGGTCTTAATGCGGTATAAGATCCTTTATCACTTTTAGTCCCTGCCCTAATCGTAGGGGACAAACCATTCGCATTTAGTTTTTTCCTGCGACTTGTATGAGATTCACCTTCTTTCAATTTAAGGAACTCATTATATATTCTTTTTTCATGTTTGGTTCTTTTAGTATTAGTGAGTGTACTTCTATCCCAGTCTGGTCTTGGTGTTGAATAGTCGTCATTTTTCACAACTATTCTTCTCATTGTCTGGGCGTATTCAGAAATGTAGTAAATACCAAATTCTTTGTTTTTAATAGTGTCACCATCTATTAATTTTGGATACAAGTTAGGGTTTGGAAGATCGCTTATTGCGTCGGCAACAGTTGGACAATAAGACAATTCATCTAAATTCCTACTAGAATGATTTTTGTACATTTCATCATACTTATATCTCACATCAGACGGCTTAATATGAGTAGGATCAGGATATCCTACTAAATGGTTCAAATCGGATCGAACTCCCAAAACAAATAGTCTTTCTCTATTCTGAGGAACACCAAAATCAGCAGCATTTAACACTCTTACAGGCATGGTTATTGAATAAAAAGAAGATAGCTTATTTATAAAATCTCGAAGTACATCACCTGATTTAAATGAGAGTAAACCTTTTACGTTCTCCATCACAAAAAATCGTGGCATTATCTCTAGAACAACTCGCGCATATTCTAGCAGTAATTCATTTCTCACATCATCAAGCGCACGCTTTCCGGCTAGAGAGAATCCTTGACAGGGAGGTCCGCCAATTACTATATCAACCTCTCCCTTTTCCGCTTCAACAGACTTCAGTAACATTTCGCCAGTTACCTCAGTAATGTCCCTTTCTATAACCTCACATTCAGGAAAATTTTTTTTGTGGGCCTCGCTAGCAAACTTGTCCAGTTCTACGGCACATTTGACATTGAAACCAGCCATTTCAAATCCTAATGATAAACCACCTGCACCTGAGAATAAATCAATTGCTATCGGCTTTGACGTATTAATAATGATACACCTCTATACTAAGTTCTAAGTTGTTTTAGTTTTTTGTAACAATTAATCCATGTGTTAGTGTATAGTTCGACATCATTATATAAATTCCCTTTTATTTTAAGGAAATTGACTTCACAACATCTATTTATGGATAGGCTCTCCAATGTTATTCATGTCATTCCTCGATCAGTCATACTTCTGCTGGTAACACTCATCTCATGAAGCATCCTATTGACAAAATCATATTGGTTTCCAGGCATGAGTTTCATCAAATGGGGGTATTCTCTAAACTCAACAAAGACTATTCGGATTGCAATTAGCGAGGACGGGATCGCATTGACTGAATACCTACCGGATAACCAGACCTGCTTTGAGGTGAGGAAAACGGGCAACAAAGCCGTCATCTATAACACAGCGCTTGTCAAGAAGTGACTGGAATCTTTGACCTCAATTTCAGCGACCGGACAGCATTTCATTTAGCGATATTTCCTACATGCAGACGGAGGAAGAGAAAGCCCTCCAGTTGTTGCTTCAATTTGCTCCAGGACATGTAATCCCCTCCATAACAAAACAGAGGAATGGCTTGTTGGCTCAGGGTTTACCCCGCTCCAATCAGCCTTTCCTCAATTTTTTCAAATCAATAATATAACTCTCCATCGCCCCTCAATCGCCCTTACCCCGAAATTATCGCCGAACTTTGGATAGCCAATCGCCTCTGCAAATACGCCTTCAAATGAGGATCAACACAGTAGATATAGCATCCCTTCGTTCCCCGGGTCATTAACGTCCTGTAGGTGTTTCGTATAATTTGATCGGCCATTCGGAGCGCCTCGTCCTTATCTTTCTTATACAAGGTCTTGAAGCCTGACAGAGACTTATCCGTTTTTGCACGTTTGAACGGATCGGTGACGATACGGTTATTTTCAAAACGCATATCTTCGCCAATAATAACTCCGACATAGTCAAATTCAAGGCCCTGTGAAGTATGTATGCAGCCCACTTGTTCGATGGATTCAGGGTCGATCGCCCAGGTCGTCGTATTGTTAAGGTTCCAGCTCATGAAAAACTGATACTGATCTAATTGAATGTCATGAACGCCAGGATTGTTCTTTCCATCCGTCTTCCAATCCCAGCAGTATCCGGCAAGCATTCTTGCCTTATTATTCATCTGATTTTTGCTGAAGATTTCGTCCCGTAATTCATTCGGGTCATCATAGAGTCGAATATCATAGTCGAAATCGAACCCATCTGCGTTAGCCGTTTCACGGATATCGAGTACATCATCGAGCCATGCCAGATATCCATCAGAGCCATTGCACCGGAATTGAGAAGCCAATGTCAGCTCCGTAATATCCGCATCCATTTGTTCAGCATAATGTCTAATCTGCTCTTTGCTGCCAACATCATGCATCGCGATCTTCTGATATTCATCGATGAAAAATACAGAAAACCGGGCAGCGCGGATAATCTCCATGGTTTGATTAATCCCTTTATTCTTGAACAGGCCCGACTTTTCATTTAAGCGATGCGCCTCGTCAACAATCAAGCAACCGAATTCATCGGGCAATGCTTCATAGTAAACGCCTGATCCCTTAAACAAGTTATCTATGACCGATTTTTTCACGTTTTGCTGTAGCTTTTTCATGTATACGGCACGAGGCGCACTATTCTTGGTTACATATTGGCAGACTAGCTCCCGTGCCGTAAGCTCTACCAAAAGATTAATTCCGAGAACTGACTTACCTGTCCCTGGTCCGCCTTCGACAATCAGGACCTGTTTCTTTCCCGACTGAGCCTGCTGCGCCAATCTTAACGCTTCCTCATATACTACCTTCTGATCATCTATCATGATGAATTCTTGATTTCCCTGCAGCATGCTGACGAGTGAATCCTGCAGCGATTTAGAGGGTTTAATTTTGCCATGTTCAATGAGGTACAGCGATTTGCTTCTATCCGTTTTTTTGATGTAGGTTGAGATAAACCCTCTTAACTTTAGAACATCCCCCTTTGAAAAGATAGGAGCTTCCTCAATGTATTGATTGTAGACAGGATGCAATAGAGGGTCGTTATCGATCCGTATATAGTTATGTAAATAAGCACAAGGATAGAGCTGGACCGCTTCGTTCTGCACAGTCTCGTTATATTCGCTAATTAGCCTGGCATAAGACCATGCCTGAAAAGAAGGATGCGCCGTTTTAGTCTTTGTTCCTTTATAGCGGGTTTTAACAAGACCATCTGCATCCTCAACCGTTTCAACTTCATCCCACTGCTTAAGTTCAATGATAACGACGGAGTATTGATCCTTTTCATTCAAGCCTGTAATCATGAAGTCTACTCTTCTCGAGGTCGCTGGAATTTTATATTCAATCGCGATGCCTACGTCATCTGGAATAGTAGATGTGTTTAATACTTTATATAAATAATTCATGGAATTGTTCCATGAATTGATTTCACCCGGAGAAACCCTGCCGACTTTTTGCACGTACTGGTGATGAATCTTTACCGCAATGGTATCTTCGGTTACATCATTCATAAATTGCTGCTTGGTCGATTCATAGATAATCATGGTGCTTCTCCCCTATCCGTTCACTGCCGCGTACTTTTTTGCGAGCTTCCCTTGAAACGGGATACCGGATATTTCTCCGCATTTTTGTTTATTTTCTGAAGGATGGCATCCTTTACGTCGATATTTAAATCATGAACGAGCGTTAGCGTGTAGATGAGAATGTCAGCGATTTCGTCCTGCATGTCGGAAAAATTTTGCTCTATGGCTTGCTGACTGTTCTTCCATTGGAAGAGTTCCAGCAGTTCGCTCGACTCCAACGAGATGGAGAGAGCCAGATCTTTGGGATCATGGAATTTCTTCCAGTCCCTTTCGTCGCGGAATTGGATGATTTTCTCGATTAGTTCGTCCATTTGTAGCACCTCATCATGTTGATCTAATTCAATCTTTAATACTTGCATTGCACAATAATGATAGCCCAATCCTCAATGTAAATCCACGAAATTCCTACAAGTTAAACAGAAAAAGATTCCTGTTATCAGAAGGCCCTTATTAAATCACACAGCTGATTATGGCTTTGCCCCCTACAACCCACCACGCCGCAGCTCATAAAACCACCGCACCACCGGGTGCTTCAACTCCATCTTCTCGGCCATACCCAAGATCCGCTTCTTCCCAACCCTTCTGTCCACCAAAGCCAATATATTCAATACCATATCGCTGCTCTCCAAGCTCTCCTCTATAGGAGTAGTCAGAAACTGATTAGCCACCACGATAAAATTCGATTTACTTAATGCAGCCTGTGCTGACAAAAGCTCTTTTGCATGTTCTGTACTTTTTCTGCTTCGGGCCATTACTATTAGGCGATCCTCCGGCACTGGCCCCTTGGTAGCTTGTCTGATCGCTTCAATGTCGTCATTGGTGATAGTAATCTGGATATCCGGATCATTCTTAATTTCCAGCTCTGTTTGATACCATCTGATAGTGTTCGTTTTATCACTCATATTGAGTACGTTCTTTTTATCTACCGAGATATAACAAATCCCTGATTTATCAGGCAGATAACGGTAACCTGGTGCGCGGTATTCTACCCTTCCATTTAACGCAGGACAGAGAAAGCCCTCCAGTTGTTGCTTCAATTTGCTCCAGGACATGTGATCCCCTCCATATAAAAACAGAGGAAAGGCTTGCTGGCTCCGGGTTGGTCACCCTCTCCATTCAGCCGATCCTCAATCATTTCACTTCAATTTTCTGTTTAAGCCAAACGCCGCCCGCGCACAGCTTTATTTCTCTCGAAATGGCAATTCCGAGCCTGAATAACATTCAAGCGTATACACCAATTTCATCACCCAACAAACGGACTCTCAGGCAACCCTAGCGCTATACGTAAAAGGGCCAAATTGGATAATTCCGGATTGATCCGGTATTGCTCATACTCTCTTCTCCTAACGAGTATTTCGGCACTTTCTGCGGGAGCTTTCTCTTGTGCATCGCGATACCATTGCAATAGCATGGGTAGATTCCCGTAAGCAGTAACTTCTTGATCAGAGAGATTCTTTTCTGTTATTATATTGTATCCTTTTAGGACAAGCTCTTTAGGGATCTGTTTAACTTCTTTTCGTTCATTAACCTGAGTCAGACCGACGGCCGTAGACAACTTCGAGGCCAACAGTTCCAGCGTAGCTTCCAGTTCAGCGCTTTGCCAACCAGTGACGGTTACCCCCTGTTTACCGATCACAATATTCCCCAAATCATTCGAGATCTGGATTTCGTCCAAGCTAAGCTGCTCCCGACGATCCGCTGGTATTGTGCCTAATAGCCCGTCCAGCTTGTCTGCCCGGCTAATTACGGTTATATCCTCTGCAGGATCTGTCCCCGGCGCTAGAATATATTTGTCCCCAATGTCCAATAGCATTGTCTCCAGCAGCTCGGGCAACTCGCAAGTATATTCGCGCGTTACAAAAATTTGCTCCCTCATGGCCTCCAGATTACTAACCGGCTTTTCACTTCTATTATTAATTCTGTTGCACAAATCAAGCATCTCCGGATAGTTGCCGGCCATTATGTCCGCAGGAGACATCTCCTGTTCTGAAGCCTTTGCTCTTTCTACTTGCAACTGCTCTATTCGGGTCATTACCTCGGATGCTACATCAGGGTGGCCCCACATAAATACTCCATGGATACACCAATCCTCTACATACGGCTCAATCATTCCGATAGATACGGTCCAAGGAGGAAGCTTAATCATCGTTTCACAGTACGGCATCCGATACCTTTCTTGGGTCCAGATGTCCTCAAGGATCGCACCTTGCTCATATTGGTCCACCAACTGATAGCAGGAAACCTTCATATTTCTCCATCTTTCAAGCATCTCCCGGTCTTCCCCGAAATACCTCTGGCCCCTCTCTTCCACAAACCAGTCTATTCCGCGCAAACCGTTATCATATGCACGAAAGAAATACGCCCACATGTTTCCGGCTCCATCTCTGTAATAGCTTAAAGTAGAATCGAAGGGTTTGATTTTTTGATGATCGAAGCTCCATTCCCCGCCTTGCTTTTGAGCCAGAAAGGAATACAGGTCATTGGTCAATTTAAATTTCCGGTCAAAAAAATGCCGCGCCTTCGCCTGCACCGTCTGATCCTCCGACTGCTTAAGTAAACAGCATTGCTTGTACTTTTTCCCGCTTCCACAAGGACAAGGGTCATTTCTTCCTATCATGTCACACACTCCTCGGGAGTTTATATATTCACCTCACCTGTCCACACATCTTCAACCACGGATTTCCTTTTTAGTAGAGAGGGGATTAGCTATAGTCATGTCCTTTACGTCGTTTATTTGAAGTTACAATCCTTTCACATAAATCCATCTTCAGGTTCACCAACGTCAAAATCTAATACCTTTGTTGCTTCTGATTTAAACCTTGTTATCCAGGAATCCCAATCGCTCTGATTCATCTGGGCATAAAATGACAATCCGCCCGGCTCAACGGATGCTTCAATAAAAATATCATCATCTTCCTGCCCGAACCAATGTGGAATCCCGTCTTTATACCCCTTCCAACCGGGCATAGACTTATATATAGCAGCAACTTTACTCCATACTTCATCAGGTAGATGATACCATATATTGAGATTACAATGATGAGAGTTTATGTTATTCATTTACTGGGCACCACTTCTCTTATTGCTGCCTACAATTGTAGGTCAGCGAATCAGTAAGTCGAGTTTGGCAACGACATCTGACAGTATGATCTGTGGTACTTTACAGATGAACACTGCCTGTCGGGATTGCCAATCTAGACTCTTTACTTGATCGGCAAGGATAACCCCTTCGATGGGCAGATCCTGCGGAATGACTACTTCAAACGGGTAGCCCTTTGGTTTAGAAGTTACCGGACAGAGCAAGGAAAGTCCGACCTTACCATTATAGGAAGCAGGAGACACGACAAAAGCCGGACGTTTGCCTGCCTGTTCATGCCCCGCTTGCGGGTTGAACTGCAACCATACCAAGTCGCCTCGATCCGGCACATACCCGCCCGTTACCATACTTCCCGTCCTTGTTGTTTGCCTGTAGAGACCTCATTATGGAGATTTCCCGGGGTGACCTGGGAAAGGATTTCGTCCAGTGTAGCCGACTTCGGCTTGATGATAAGATGTCCATCTTCCACATCAAGATCGACTTTGGAGCCTTCCTCAATACCGACCTTTAGGGCAAGGGATTTCGGAATGCGAATGCCCAAGCTGTTACCCCATTTTCGAACCTGAAACATAGAACCGCCTCCCAGAATGTATAAACAAAGTGTAAACAAAGTTTTTTTAGAAGTCAAATCATTGTGTAGAATATATATAAAAAACAGAGGAAAGGCTTGTTGGCTCCGGGCTCATCCCCTTCCCCATTCATCCGATCCTCACTCGTTTAGCGTCTATTCTATTTCCCACTCGGATTTCTACAATCTTGGCAGCTTAATTCCCACTTTCCTCCGCCTCGTCATGCTCCTTGCTTCCAAATTCATCGAGCAGCGCACGCACTTCACTTGTGGACTTAGTGTTCATTAAGTTATTTCTTAATTCACTTGCCCCGCGAAATCCGCGGACATATATTTTAAAGAATCGTTGAAGAGGGCTGAACGAACGTGGTGCCTGTACGGAGTATTTATCATAGAGATCCAGATGCAGCCGCAGCAGATCAAGCAATTCCTCACTACTGTGATCCTTCGGCTCCTGCTCAAAAGCAAACGGATTCTGAAAAATACCGCGACCAATCATAATACCATCCACACCGTACTCTTCAGCGAGCTTAAGACCAGTCTGACGGTCGGGGATATCCCCGTTAATGGTCAGGAGTGTATGGGGTGCCACCTCATCGCGAAGCTTCTTAATCTCCGGAATCAGCTCCCAGTGAGCATCTACTTTACTCATTTCCTCTCTTGTGCGCAGATGAATAGACAGATTAACAATGTCTTGCTTCAAAATATGGGTCAACCAGCCGCGCCATTCGTCTAAGTCACTGAAACCGAGTCTTGTTTTCACACTGACAGGCAGTCCCCCGGCTTTTGCGGCTTGGATGATTTCGGCTGCGGTTTCCGGACGGCAGATCAGGCCGCTTCCCTTCCCGTTCTGTGCTACATTCGCTACAGGGCAACCCATATTAATATCGATGCCCTTGAACCCTTCTTTCGCCATACCGATGCTCATTTGACGGAAGTATTCCGGCTTGTCTCCCCAGATATGTGCTACGATGGGCTGTTCATCCTCTGTAAAAGTCAAACGCCCGCGCACAGCATGGTGCCCCTCGGGGTGACAATAGCTCTCTGTATTCGCAAACTCCGTAAAAAACACATCCGGTCTGGCAGCAATACTTACGACATGGCGAAAAACAACATCCGTCACATCTTCCATGGGCGCCAGTATAAAAAAAGGCCGTGGTAAATCACGCCAAAAATTATTTGTCATCTCAAAAACCTCTCTATGAATACAGCATGATAAATCAAAGTATATCATAAAAGAAGGGGCTAACGCCGCCTAACATCTTTAGCCTGTGCGGGAGCGTGAACTCCTTTCCACGCTCCTGTATTTTTTTGTTTTACACCTCATCCTATATATTTCCGTCGAAAGAAATATAATAAAGCTATGGAGGTGTTGTGCGTGGGAAATACATGGCTTGTTCCAGTTGACGCTGAAAAACCGGCTGACGGACGATATAGGAGCGCTAAAGTAAAGGCTGGTGAATATAAATGAAACGGATATTTTTGGTTGAGGACGATAAGGCAATCGCTAAAAACCTTATACTTTTGCTTCGCTCGGAGGGATTTACAGTCATCCACGCCCCTACGCGGAGTGAAGCTCTTGCCGCACTTGCCGGGAATAAATTTGACTTGGCGTTGATTGATATTTCTTTGCCTGACGGAAATGGCTTTACGGTTTGCACGGAAATCAAAGAAACAGGGGATATACCCGTTATCTTTCTGACGGCTTCCGGCGATGAGGCGAGTGTTGTTACCGGGCTAAATATGGGCGCGGACGACTATATCACCAAGCCTTTTCGTCCGCGTGAATTGATTGCGCGAATTGGAACCGCCCTGCGAAAAAGCGGGCGTTCCGGGGCGGATTTTGAAATTCGCGGGCTTCATGTCGATACGGCAAGCGGCGTTGTGAAAAAAAACGGCAGCGAGGTTTTTCTTTCAGCATTAGAATACCGCTTGTTGCTGGTGTTTATTAGCAATCCAAAAAGTATTATCACGAGGGGCAAGCTACTTGATGAATTGTGGGACGCGGCGGGCGAGTTTGTCAATGACAATACATTGACCGTGTACATCAAACGCTTGCGGGAGAAGATAGAGAACGACCCGGCAAGCCCGCAAATTATTCTGACCGTTCGCGGGACAGGGTATAGATTGGGGGGCGGGCATGCTTCGGAATAGAGAGTTTCGGCAGTTTGCCACTTTGTTCTCCTTAATGGCCGCCGCCGCTGTAATGCTGGGTTTTGTAATAAATGAGGCGGCGGGAATCCTTGCCATTGCTTCTGCCGCCGCCTTTGGCACAGCGTTTTTCGTGTTTACCAAAGCCCGATACAAAAGCATTGCGCGGATTTCAAATCAAATTGATCTTGTACTTCATAATGCTGACCATCTGTATATTGGTGAATCGGACGAGGGCGAACTTTCCATTCTGCACAGCGAGATAACAAAAATGATGCTGCGTATTCGGGAGCAAAACGACGCGCTGAAAAAAGAAAAAGAACATCTTGCCGATTCGCTTGCCGACATAGCCCACCAGCTCCGAACTCCGCTCACATCCGCGAACCTGATTCTGTCATTGTTAGCGAATAACCCTGATGAGAACGAGCGGAAAGCATTTGTACGGGAAACAGAGGAATTGCTTGTGCGGATGGATTGGCTGATTACTTCTCTATTGAAATTATCCCGCTTGGACGCGGGCATTGTGGTGTTCCAAAGCGGGCAGATCGATGTAAACGCTCTTGTAAACGCCGCGCTTCGCCCGTTCCTAATCTCAATGGAACTGCACAATATTGATTTGCAAATGGACGTGCCGAAAGGGGTACTGATTCAGGGCGATTCGGGTTGGCTTTCGGAAGCCATTCAAAATATCCTCAAAAATTGCATGGAAAGCGCAGGCGAGAACGGGAAGATTGAGATTGTCTGCACGGACAACCCGCTGTTTACCGGGATTGCTATCCACGACAGCGGCGCGGGCTTTGAAAAAGAAGATTTACCCTGCCTGTTTGACAGGTTTTATCGCGGGAAAAACCCAAACGCTACAGGATACGGGATTGGACTTTCTCTCTGCAAGATGATTATTACACGGCAGGGAGGGACGATTACCGCAAAAAATCACCCGCAGGGCGGTGCGATATTTGCCATTCGTTTCCCAAAGTGACGAATCTCTCACCTGAAAGTCACAGCGATGTAAGATGAAGGTTCTATTATATGGGTAAACCATGAGAAGGAGACTCACATAATGGAGTTCTTAAAAATTGAAAATCTATGCAAGGTCTACGGCAAGGGCGAAAACCAAGTTACCGCGCTTGACCATGTTTCGCTTACCATCGAAAAGGGGGAGTTTACCGCAATCATCGGTTCCTCCGGCTCTGGCAAATCCACATTGCTTCACATCATCGGCGGCGTGGACGTGCCGACAAGCGGAAAGGTGTATTTGGACGGGCAGGATGTATATGCCCAAAGCAATGAGAAACTCGCCATCTTCCGCAGGCGGCAGGTCGGACTGATTTACCAGTTTCACAACCTCATTCCCACTCTGAATGTGATGGAAAACATCACCTTACCTATACTGATGGACAAGCGGAAGGTCAACGAGGAACGGCTGAATGACTTGTTGGAACTGCTTGGGCTGAAAGACCGGAAAATGCATTTACCCAATCAGCTTTCGGGCGGTCAGCAGCAGCGCGTATCCATAGGACGCGCTTTGATGAATGCCCCGGCGGTTATGCTTGCCGACGAACCTACGGGCAGTTTGGATAGCCGAAATGGACATGAAATTATCAACCTGCTGAAATTAAGCAATCAAAAATATCGGCAGACTCTTCTCATCGTCACGCATGACGAAAATATCGCCCTGCAAGCAGACCGCATTATCGGCATATCAGACGGCAAAGTAGTGCGGGACGAGAGGCAGGTGGCACGGTCATGAACATTTTCAACAAGGTCGCCCTACAAGGACTGAAAAAGAACCGCACACGAACGCTTGTAACGATTATCGGAGTTGTTCTGTCTGCTGCCATGATTACGGCAGTCGCCACCTTTGGCGTATCCCTGCTGAGCTATATGACAAATGGCGCAATTGCAAAATATGGAGATTGGCATGTCGAGTTTTTGGATGTTGATTCCTCTTTCGTACAGGAACGAACCCACGACGATGGAGTTGCAAGCACCGCAACCTTTGAAAATATCGGTTACGCAGCGCTTGACGGCGGCAAACCCCCGGGCAAGCCGTATCTTTTTCTGGCTGGTTACAGTGAGGAAACCTTGGATGCTCTGCCTGTCACACTGTTTTCCGGCAGGATGCCCGAAAACAGCGGAGAGATTCTTGTTTCGGGGAAAGTCGCAACCGAAGCCGGCGTGAAATTCGCGGTGGGCGACACCGTTTCCCTCACCGTGGGAAGCCGCATGAGCGGCGGCGAAAAGCTCGGTCAGAATGTCCCGTACAATGCCCAGAGCGAAACCTTTGTACCTCAGGGTGAGAAAACCTACAAGGTTGTGGGTATTTGTCAAAGACCCCGCTTTGAGGAAAACTCCGCGCCGGGATATACCCTAATCACTAAAACAGATGCCGGGGATAGCACAGATAGCTTCAGCCTGTTTGTCACACTGAAAAACCCGCGCCAAATACATGCTTACATCGACAAAACAGCCGAAGACCATGCGTATTTTTTGAATGATTATGTGCTGCGTTTCATGGGCCTTTCGGACGATAACATGTTCAACAGGCTTCTGTATGCGGTTGGCGGCATTGTGGTCGCCATCATCATGACAGGCTCGATTTTTCTGATTTACAACTCCTTCAACATCTCCCTGAATGAGCGTACACAGCAGTTTGGTATCCTCATGTCGGTGGGAGCCACGGCAAAGCAGCTACGAAATTCAGTGCTGTTTGAGGGACTTTGCATCGGTGCAGTCGGCATACCGATAGGTATACTGGTTGGCATGGGCGGCATCAAACTCGTAATCGACATTGTCGCCAAGACGTTTGGTAACATCCTCTACACTGATGTCCCATTGAATGTGACAGTATCTATTCCCGCAATTATTGCTGCGGCAGCGGTCAGCATGGTTACGATTCTGATTTCGGCCTATATCCCGGCAAGAAAAGCTGTAAACACACCTGTGATGGAGTGTATTCGCCAGACGAACGAGGTCAAGGTTGAATCCAAAGCTATTAAAACTTCAAACCTGGCACAGCACTTTTACGGTTTGGAGGGAACCCTTGCACTCAAGAATTTTAAGAGAAACAAGAAACGCTATCGCAGCATTGTGCTGTCACTTGTTTTAAGCGTAGTGCTGTTTATATCAGCCAGTGCTTTTGTGACGGATCTGAAGCTGGCGTTAGGTCAGTCGACAGAGGTTACGACCTACGACATCGCCTTTGCCGCACGGGATATGGACGACAGCGAAATGCTGCCGCTATATGACAAGATGAAGACCGCTGATGGCGTCTATGCAAGCTCATATCAGGCGCTTGTTACCTATTCAGGCACTGCCAAAGCAAGCGATATGACAGACGATTACTGGGAATATGCGCCTTCTTATGCAACGGGCGACACCGTTAAACTGCCCATGCAATTTCAGTTCCTTGATGAAAGCACCTATCTTAGTATTCTTGCGGAGCTGGGTCTGCCGGCAGAGGAATATACCGGGCAAAATGCGAAGCTGATTTCCGTTGCCAAGATTGAAGAGGCTGGCGAGTATGTGGACGTGTTCAAAAACTCTGCCATGAATTTCACCATCGTGCCCAAGACAGATGACGGGGGGGAGCCGGAACAGGGGGAAAACGTCAGCATTACGTTTGTCGATACCGCGCCGCCCGATACACTCCCGATTCTGGATGCCACGGAGCCGACACCGATCTTTTTCTATGTGTTGGCTCCCTATTCGCTCAAAGAGCAGTATGTAACACCTGACACTCATGTGGCTATGAAGGGCATGACCTTTAAGTCAGAGAGCCCCACGCAGTCGGCAGCTGAAATGGAAACGATGATCGAGGGCGCGGGGATCACAGCTGCGTACAATATGTACAATATGAACAGACTGATGGATGAGAGCCGTAATTATATCTTCATTGCCAACGTGTTTGCCTATACTTTTATCATTATGATTTCGCTGATTGCAATTGCCAATGTGTTCAACACCATTTCCACGAACATCAAGCTGCGCCGGCGGGAGCTTGCCATGCTCCGCTCGGTGGGAATGTCGGAACACGATTTCCAGAAGATGATGAATTTCGAGTGTGCCTTTTATGGCATGAGGGCGCTGCTCGTCGGACTTCCCGTAGCGGTGATTTTCTCTTGGCTGATTTACAAAGGGATGTTCATAGGCGGAGCGGACGGTATCGTTTTTGTGCTGCCTTGGGCCAGCATCGGAATCAGCGTGTTCAGCGTTCTCTTTATTGTATTTGTCACAATGCTGTATGCCATTAGCAAGATCAAAAAGGAAAATATTATTGATGCGCTTCGGGATGATATGACTTGATTCAAAAGCGATAAGCAAAGTGAAAAGGCAGTTCAAAAAGTAGTACAAACCTACTTTTTGAACTGCCTCATTTTGTCTAAACAGCTTCATGAACTATATCTACAAGAGATTCGCAACTCTAAATAAGTTTAAGATCCTTTGGTGTAAGGTCATCCAAAACTAGGTGTTCACCAGCCAATCTCTTTGTTTTCAACTGTTCAAACACTTCCATGAAATCACTCTCCAAACAAAGGACAAAAAAGCTATCCGTGAAATTACAGGCAACATTACAGATTATTGATTTTGTTATTTTTCAACAAAATGGTATGAAAAAATTGACTTTTGTCCAAACTGATGCATATATTATATTTGTAATTTGCAAAAATACTGCAAAATGGAGGTGTAATCATGCTGCTTGATTTCAGAACCAAAAACTTTAAATCATTTCAAGACGAGCTTGTCTTCTCCATGACTCCTGCCCCCAAGCAAAAGGGTTTGGATTACAGTCTGCTCAAAGAAAAAATTGGAGCTAAGGAATACAAAGGCCTAAGCTCAGCGGTCATTTACGGCCCGAATGCATCGGGTAAGACAAACATCATAGGAGCCATGGATATCCTGAAACAAATCATGTTAAGAGGACATATCCGCAATGAAGATAAAAAGTCCCGCTCTAATCCTGCCGCTGGGGCATTGGAGTTGATTCCCAACAAAGCGGATAAACAGAAGACTCCGGTCGATTTCGCGATCAAGTTTACCGACAGCGGATTTCTTTTTGACTATAGATTGTCCCTTGATCTGGGGAGCTTTCTGGAAGAAGACTATGATCGTAAAGTACTGACCGAAGCTTTATATATAAACGAAAAGATGATTTTTTCCCGCAACCCGTCGCTGGAGTTAGGTGACACGAATATCATCAGAAAGTACGCGATCAATGGATTTGAGGAAAATGAAAAGAGTGTGAGAAATTTAGCCAAAAAGAATTTGATCGATGATGAGTTATTTCTAATGAACGGCTTCAAAGCGATGTTCAGTTCCAAGCTGGTTGGCATCATAACGGATTGGTTTGAGAATAGATTCATGGTTTTCTGCAGGGCAGATGCTCTTCAGGCTCGGCCTTCCACCTCGAAAAAGGACACCCTTTATGTCAATACAACCGTCAATGATGCCGCCCGGATATTCGGGATCAATTCCAATGGACTCGGCTTCCTTTCGTCGGATGAGGATTCAGAACCGAAGCTGTATTCCATTCTTGATAAAAAAGGCATTGTGCAAGCAGACACCTTCGAGTCTTACGGAACCATTCGCTTTGTCAACATGTTCCCGGTTGTTATTGATGCTCTTCTAAGCGGAGGGACGCTTGTTATTGATGAATTCGATGCTTCCCTGCATCCGATGGCGATCATGAGTATCGTAAACATTTTTCACAATGATGATTTGAATAAAAAAAATGCACAACTGATCTTCAACACACACAATCCTATCTTCCTGAATTCGAATCTGTTTCGGCGCGATGAAATCAAGTTTGTGGAGCGTGACGAAGAGACCTTTCGCAGCACCCATTATTCGTTGTCCGATTTTGGCACCTCCGGAGAAAAAGCCGTCCGCATGGGCGGAGATTACATGAAAAATTATTTCGTCAGTCAGTATGGCGCCATCAAAGACGTGGACTTCACCTCTGTGTTTGAACAACTACTGGAATCCAGAGGGGAGCTGTAAATAGATGACTGTCAAAAAAACTAATCGAAAATATTATTTTTCTGTAGAAGGCGAGACGGAAAAATGGTATCTGGACTGGATCAAGCAATTGATGAATAACGATCCCTCTGCTGCGCATACAGTAACCATTGATTGTAAGAAAGAAAAAAATCCTCTGAAGCGAGCTAAATCATTAACAATACTCGACAAAACGGTCATCACACACTGGTTTGACTATGAAAGTGATGAGGATGTTCATGTCAGACAATTTAAAGAAACATTGGATGCGCTGAAAGAGTCCACAACCTTTAAAAAGCAGATTAAATACAATTTAGGATACAGCAACTTCACTTTCGAACTGTGGATGATCTTGCATAAGAGAGATTATAATGCTGCACTTGCCCACAGGCGGCAATATCTGCTAGGGATAAACAGCGCC
Source organism: Paenibacillus sp. FSL M7-1046 (assembly GCF_038007405.1). Classification (NCBI taxonomy): domain Bacteria; kingdom Bacillati; phylum Bacillota; class Bacilli; order Caryophanales; family Paenibacillaceae; genus Paenibacillus; species Paenibacillus sp. FSL M7-1046. The sequence continues at coordinate 1,489,012 of NZ_JBBOXB010000001.1, forward strand.
TTTGGAGAAAACTTTGCAGAACTCTCCGATTATAAAGAAGAGGCTAGCTTCAAGAGAGTTCTCAGAAAAATATCTTTGGATGATGTACGGTCGGCAATTGTTCGAGCAAAAGGTATCATGAAAAGAAATGAAGAAGCCGGCTTAATTCTGCATCAGTATAAAGGTTACAAGTACTATAAAGAGAATCCTTCGCTCCTCGTTCATGAGTCTATCGAAAATATGCTGAAAGACTGTGGACTGTTCTGAATTTGTTATGAATGCTCTTTTGGGGGATGCAAGGCAGCATCGGCGTGGTCATGTCGCACAAAAGCAGCAGTACGTTGCGTTTACAGCTGGCTACATACTGGGCCAGTTTGACGCTGACGGTCGTTTTACCGCTGCCGGGACTGCTCCATATGACCAGCACCTGGTTTTTTCCTCCGGCCAGGCCGGTTCCGGTTCCTTGTTTGTTCGAGAAAATAAGCTGCCCTTCATAAAGTTGAGCATTTACACGCCCCCGCCTTCCGGTACGGAAGGTACCAGTGTTTTGGCGCCACCAGCTAGCGCTGGAGTAAGGGGGGCCTCATCTTTCTTCGGAACGGAAGGCATGGATCAAGCAGGAGATCAAACGTCTGCGGGAGGAGCGTGACCAGTTGATCCGCTGCGAAAGGTTCGGATAATCTGGAGCAAGCGTCTCTGTATTTGATCTTCTTCAAATGAGAATACATCATTCTTGTTCATTGCCCTCTCCTACTCTCTTAGAAAATAAAAAAAGCAACCACACGCTGAAATGTGATTGCTTTGAGTCCTGCCTTATTTTGTTGTTAAGAATGTCCATTAGCCTCTTAAGAGTACCTTCTCGCTGCTCCAGTGCTGCCCTTTACTCCTACTGCTCTTCCAGCCAAGCAATCATGTCAACGAAAGGCCCCATAGGGCAGCTTTAAAACCCCTGCCTCAGTCAAACACCTAGCCAAACCGCCATTTAGCCCTAGAATTAAAGTCCATCTATGGAAAGGGCACTTTTCGCCCCGAAAGCCGCCAACAAAATAACGTAAAAAATCAACATGTAGTGACATTGTTATAACTAAACACTACATATTTTTTTCAGCCTTTGCCGATAAAGTCCATCCAAGCTACACACTCCACATGTAATGGCTGCGTAAAATAGACATCTATCGATGTGGCAGTATTCGCTTAAATTGGCCCTATCAATCATAGCAAGAAATAATATATTAACTACAATTTCCAATACCAACAGCCCTGTGTCGGATATGATAGGGAAGCCACTGGCACATAGTTCATCAATATACCGAGAAACTGTTCTTATATTTATCTCTAGCTTTTCCGATATTTACTTCACAGTCAATCTCTCTCCCGAATTCAACATCCATAATATTGTTGGCATATTACCATTTTTGGCATAACATAACCCTCACCTTGTATTGCCACTCTACCTAAATTCTAACAAACACTTGAAGTGTTTGCTAATCCACTGTATTCCTTAATTTTGAGCCTGCTTAACGACGTAAGATCGGTCATATTATGAATAAGCATGGATTAGTATTCAATTAAACCGTCGCGCAATATGTACTTTCAACAAGAGTTTTTAAGTAGGATAAGCATTGAATAAACGCGATCGAAGGCGGATAATGAGAAATAAGAGTTTGATAAAACATTACTTTTTATTAAAAGTGCTTGGTATAAAAATATGATGGGGGCGTTATTATATGGGCGTTTCAAGTGATAAAAATGAAGATACTAATGGAGAAATATTTTTTTTGAATACTAATTTTGAAATAGACATCAATAATCTATACGATGAAAATTCCTGGTATTCCAGTTTGAAAAATCGAGATGAGGAAATTGAAGGAATAAAGAGTTTGATCATTGAAGAATTTAATATAATTATGGAAAATACTAAAAAATCACTTAATGACTATAATAAGAACGAAAAATTTGATTTAAGTTTAACTTTTTTGAAAGATATGCATTTTGTAGCTTGTACTTCTAATTCGGAGATAAAATTAAGTGAAGGTCTTATAATACACTACTATAATTTTTTTAAAGGCTTTTTAAAAGCACACCACAATTCATATGATTTCGATGATGGTATTGTAGAAATGATACCTATTAAGTTTATTTTATATCATGAAATAGGACATGTTATTCATGGTCATATAAAATTGCTTGAAAACCGTAAATCTAATAATGAAGCTATATCAACATTAGATCAAAAATCTCTTGAATATGATGCCGATGCTTTTGCTTTAAGCAGAATTTATGATGAGTATAATGGCGTTATCAAAAATTCAATAGATAACTGTAATAATAGTGAGGAATTCAAAAAAGGATTTGAATTGATGCTACTAGTACTTATTTTTGAAAAAGTTATATTAGGAATAGTGATAGCTTTTTTTATAATAAGAAAGCCAGATGATTTTAATAAGTTCGATACAAAAAAACATCCTCCTACATTTTACAGAGAAGTCCTAGCTATTGAATCATTAAAAAGTTTGTTGGCCTCAAAAATTAATGTTCAAAAAATTTTCGCTGACTGTGAATTAACATTAACTAAGTATGTAGGATATGACGATTCTATTATGCAAAAATTTGTAGCTGATATATTAGACAATATCGTTCATGTAGACGATATTATTAAAAACTGGAATGAAAGAGTTAAGTATGAAGTAAAAAAGTACTCTCGATTTCCGGTTGAAGGTATTGATTTTGTCTTCGAAGATGGGAAGCCAGTTTTAAAGGGTACTTTCTAAAGCTTTATTTCGATAGGAGGACAGGTATATTAGCTATGTTCATGTTAATAATAGAACCATCACGCTCCCTATTTTGCCCCGCCGATATGGTTGGGGCTTTCTTTGCGCGTATAGAAGATATTCGCAAAAATTTCAGACGGGTATGACAAGCCTTAACATCGGCTCAGAAGCAATAATTTGTTCATCAGGCACTGGGTGGGGATACTACAAAGGACGACTATCAATAGCCGCCCCAACTAAACTTATGGACAAAAAAAAGAAGCGGGATTTCTCCCGCTGCGTTGCTGTATACGCCAATACATCTCAACTATTAGTCTTTCCTGACCAACAGTGAACAGCACTCCACATGTGACGAGTAGACAGGGAGTACAGGCTTTTAATACTAATGGAATGGCATTTACCCACAACTTCTAGGCGCCCTAATACGGCGTCTTTTCTTTTGCGCGTGAGAATACACGAAACGCTATACTGCCAATTTCGGCGTCTGACGGCATAAAATATATCACGTAATATCACTATCTTGTTTTTGAAGTCACTGTTAATATATTCTCTTGAGAAAATTCATACCACGTTACATCCCTTTTAGCATCTTCTTCTTTAACAAAAGCTATATATGAATCTTCAGTAACTAGTTTATTATTGATGTAGTATGCAATGGCGAATGTGGTGGATGATTCATCAGTAGCACTTGATTCATGATAAGCTAATTTGTCAGTTTCACAGGAATTGGTTTGGAATCTTAATTTTCCATATCCGTTGTAAGTTAACCCGCCGCTTAACCATCTAAATGTTCCGTCAGTTTTAAGAAAACGTAACTGGTTGTTTCCAAAAAAGTAGCCATAGACTTCACCGTTCATATAATGCAGGACTTCAACAAAATTTGGATTCTCATCTACTGTTAATCCAAGAACAACTTCAGGTATTCTGTCACCATCCATATCAAGCACGGCAAAGTGATTTATTTTAATTTTAGATGTAGTTCCATAAATCTCGTTATTAGTTAAAAAATCATTCAAATACACCTTTTTCTTAGTTTCTGTGCTGTAAAATTCAATCTTATTTTGCAATACTATCTTATATGCTTCCATTGCTAAACTCTTATTGTTCTCAGGTTTACTTTCAGAAGGAGTAATATGTGCAGAAGAAGTAATTGTTGGAACACTGGTGTCAGAAATTTTATTACTACTTGAGCTACTGTCATTATTCAGGTTTGAGCTGCTTTTATTGGTGGAACACGCAGTTATTGAAATACTTAACAGAAACATAAGAAGCACACACTTAATTTGTGATTTCATTTAATCTCTCCTCAACTATTTGCTTCTGTCGCACTTCATATTACAATCCGTCATTTATATATGCTACAAACGGGTGAAGAATAAGAATGTTCAAGTCTTCTTTTCCGAAATGTTAAGTAACAAGTATATTCCCCGACAGGCGTAATGGGACGTATATTTGCGGCGGTTACGTTAAGCATACGTCCGCTTTCTGTTCGTCTCACATTATCGAACAGCAGAAGCTTGATGAAAGGATTAAGATTCACTATAACCTTTCCAATCCTTACGCCACCAACTAAGGTACAGTCTATTCGGCTGTATCCTTTCTTTCGAGTCTTACTGTAACCTCCACATGGGATGAGTGCTGACGGTAGAATAAACTATGATGTGGCTGTTTTTACCTTTTTTACAAAAAAGGAAGTAGTCAAAAACAAATATAATTAACCAATACATTTTTCCCAAAAAATAGATGTGTTATTGTAATTTTATATAATGATAACGAGGAGAGATTTGCGATTGGATAAAAACTTAAGTATAGCAAAGGAAGCATTAAGTAGAAAGTTTTTGGAGTAAGCAGGAAGTGATCCACTCCGAAATGGTCTGGCTTCACGCCTTAGCCTTAGATACAGATTTAACCCTGCCTTCACCTTACAAGAACACCCGCGGAGAATTCATTACGAACGTAAACAATACAAACTGCACTTTACTACAATGGGTGGAAGGTGAGCAGAAACCTTTTATCCTTACAATAGATGACGCTAAATATATAGGTGAAATGACCGGTAAATTACATAGGCAAGCCTCTAACTGGCAAATCCCAAGTTTATTTGAACGTCCTGCCTTTGATAGTTCCCGTATATTACAATCACTGGGCAAGCTTAAGGAGCGGGCTAATGCAGGTCTGCTTAATACAAGCGATACCGAACTTCTTCAGATTGCAGGTGGGCAGGTAATTACAATGATGAACTCTATTGAGAGAACGTCCGGTAATTGGGGAATGATTCATGCCGATTTAATTCCAAGTAATATTGTGTTTCATGAAAAAGAGGCGCGGCCCATCGATTTTGGCGCTTGCGGGTTTGGTTACTATTTGGTTGATCTGGGCTGGACGTTCTCATATATACATCCTTCATTCAGAGAACAGTTACTGAAATCATATTCTAAGTATCATTCATTACCGGATAACTATATTGAGCTATTGGAAGGTTTTTTCGTTGCAGCACAGCTTGAGACCATGAATTTCTGGCTGGGTCTGCCCGACTCGCAGGAGTGGTTACCAGACCATATCAGTAAATTAGCCAGTAGAGAAATTAATGCCTATGTAAACAATGAATCGTTTCTCTTCACAGGTGTTCCGTATTGGGAATAACAATTTATACCGTCATAAGCAAGAGCGGAATGGATAGAACACGACGGATTACTACATTGCCGCCATAACGGAAAAAGATTGCCCCAAAACGATGAGCAAGCTTGAAATACCAGCTCTTTTATGGGCAATATTTGAAATACCCGGCCCCCCTGCCTGCAGCAATACCAAAGTTGAAATGTTCTCAAACGAAAGCATTAGCATACACAATATCTTTCAACCCTGATGTCAAAAAGGAGCCTAACCGGCTCCTTTTTGACATCAGTTTTTTTGGAGTCATCCACGCCACCGACTCCACATGTGCGGGTTTCGTAATTTATTTATTTATTTTGCCGTTTGATTGATAAAATCAACTTCATACTGCCGCTCACCGTATTTTTTTCATTGTCAGTAATATAGGAGTGTTGTTCGATCATGTATTCAGTTAAAATCAAGGCCGCATTGCCCTGTATATCAAGAATGCGCCAATGATACCCGCCAAATGGCAAGATGAGCCGATATTAAAGTCCCTCATTCTCTTTCTCCTCGTCCCCTTACTTTTTATTCGAATCAGGGCGCCGCGGATTGACCATGCCAAAGATATGATACGGTGTTATCCCATTTGCAAATAGGCTGTCTACCAACTTGACCAATTCTTCCGACGATAGATCTTTGCCGTTGCGTATCCAAAGGCGAAACATAGATATTAATGTTGATATGTAAAACTCAATTATGTATGGTGCTAAAACATCATTTGTTGGAAAGTCCACAATCAATCTCTCAAAGGGAATTTCTCTTTTCAGGCGTTCAACAAAATGAACAGAACCATAGTCGCCCAAGAGGGCTTTAAGAACTGAAATTTCCTCTGCATTTTCCAAGCATTGAAGTGCATCTTGGAAAGTATGTGTAGAAAACTCTCTGCTTGCCATTTCCTCGTTAATGGATTTAAAGACACGCTCTTCAACGCAGTCCAACAACTCATAGATATCCGTAAAGTATTGATAAAATGTACTGCGATTATATCCTGATTGGTTAGCAATCTCTTGAATGGAAATTTTTTCAATTGGTTTTTGGCTATATAAATCACAGAATACATTTATAAATGTTTGCCTAGTTTTGTCCGTAATTTCAGGTTGCTTATTCATTATTTGCCTCCATTTTCTGTTCAATCGATTATACGACAGATAATAAAAATCTGATGGTTGATGACCGTATAGTGAATCTATACAATAACATTATACAACACGTTGTTTGATCATCAACAAGGATTAATATATATTTTTAGGAGGCTAATATGAAAATTTTATTCTTCGGTAGAGGTGTAATATCGACCCAATATGCTTGGGCTTTTGAAAAGGCAGGGCATACAGTTGAGTTTTACGTTAGAAAAGGGAGAAAAGAAACCTTCGGAAGCAACATAGAGCTTGAAATGTGGGACGCACGAAGAGGGAAACAGCTAATAAAAGAAAGCTGGAACGTCAAACTGCATGAGGAGATGAGCCCAAATTATGATCTCATTATTGTGAGTGTCAACACGGAACAACTTCCAGAAGCAGCACAATTACTATCGACTGCTGCTGGAAACACCCCTGTCCTAATATTCAATAACGTTTGGCAAGATTTGAAATCATCGATCTCACCATTGTCTATGAACAATGTTGTCTTTGGGTTCCCAGGAGGCGGCGGCGGCATCGCGGACAATAGGCTTAGAGGTGGCTTTTTAAAAATGCTATTTCTGGAAAAACCACGGGTAGGCACTGAACATATTAACAACAAGGTCAAAGAACTATTTGAAAGTGCCCATTTTAAAATTAGTTGGATAAAGGATATGCAAAACTGGCTATGGAATCACTTTGCCATGAATGCGGCTATAGAGACCGAGGTGTTAAAACTGGGAAGTTTTCCAGCACTCATGAATCATAGTGACTCATTCGCAAATGTTGGTAAGAATATGAGGGGAATTATCCCTGTACTTAAAGCAAGAGGTGCAAAGATTGATACGATTTCTCTACTGTTAACTAAGATTCCACCGGCACTTCTCGGCACGCTTTTTAACAAGGTTATTTTTGCAAAGGGCAGCTTACCACGACTTTTCATCGAATACAACAATAGTAAAGCAGGTTTTGCGGTACTTGAAGTTGTGAGAGAAGCAAAAAAGTTAGGTATACCTTTACCACGTCTTACTTTGGCATTTGAAAACACTGAACAACACAAAGCTATTGAAAATTCCACATTATAAAAATTCCCAGTATTCTCTGTCATCATGCGGATAATTTTGGCCTTAGATTCCATTTTTTTCCAAGTCTTTCCTTCATTGAGCTTAGCTTTTGATTATCGTGGTAAGCACCTGCCCGTATCACAGCGTTAATACCATAAAGATTTTGTACGCTTTCTATGGGGTTGGCGTCCAGAAGGACCAAATCGGCGTTTTTGCCGATATCCACGGTCCCCATATCATTTATCCGGTCCAGAAATCCAGCCCCGTTCAGGGTTGTCATCTGAAGAACATGAAGCGGCGGGATACCGGCCTTCTCCAACTCGTCTTCGATATCTTAATTTATTTGTAGAATCCGATTGTTCTTCTAAAGAGTAAGCCAAAATTTGTGATACATTAGGACTCATTCAGGTAAATGTGGCTCCAAATCACTACTCCCTCACTAACAACACACAGCATTCCACATGCACCGTATGCGGGAACATATCCACCGGAGTTACCTCCACTGTTCTGTACCCGCCATCCTCCAATACCCGCAAATCCCTCGCCAGTGTCGATGGATTACAAGACACATACACCACCCGCTCCGGCTTCATCGCCAGAATCGTATCCAACAGGCGCGGGTCGCAGCCTTTACGCGGCGGATCTACGACGATGACGTCCGGCGTGACACCTTGCTCTTTCCAGTTCGGGATCACGTCCTCTGAGGCACCTACCTCGAACACTACGTTGTTCATATTGTTAAGCCGTGCGTTCGCACGCGCGTCCTCAATAGCTTCAGGCACTATCTCTACGCCGTACACTTTAGACGCGTGCTGCGCCAGGAACAACGAGATTGTCCCGATACCACAATAGGCATCGATTACAGTCTCCTTGCCTGTCAGACCGGCATATTCTACGGTTTTACTGTACAGCACCTCAGTCTGTGCCGGATTCACCTGATAGAACGAACGGGCGGAGATGGCGAACTGCACATCGCCGATGTAATCGTAGATGACGTCGGTGCCCCATAAGACACGGGTCTCATCTCCGAAAATGACATTTGTCTTCTGCGTATTGATGTTCTGGCAGATGCTTGCCACAGCCGGCAGCTGTTCGCGGATGCTGCCGAGCCAGGCGTCAAGATGCGGGATGTCGCGGCCGTTCGTGACCAGTACCAGCATCATCTGCCCGGTGCGGAAGGCTTTCTTCACAACGACGTGGCGCAGCAGGCCGCGTCCGGTCTCTTCGTTGTAGGCGGAGATGCCCAGTTCTCTGCCTATGCGTTTCACCGCGGCAACGACGTCGTCGTTATGCTCATGCTGGATCAGACAGGTCTCCATGTCTACGATCCGGTGACTGCCGCGGGCATAGAATCCGCCGACCAGTCCACCTTCGGTGACGCCGATCGGTACCTGAGCCTTGTTGCGGTAACGCCAAGGCTCGTCCATGCCCAGGGTTGGCCGGACGATAATACCGTCAGCCTGGCCACCCGCAGCACCTGCACTGGCCACACTCCCGCCCTCAGCTGCCGCACTTTCTGCCCCGGCAGTCAGATCCGCCGGTTCAACGGCCTCCTTTGCACCAGCGTTCCCAGCAGCTGCGCCTCTGCCCGGCGCACCCGCCACCTGCAGCTTCCCGATCCGCTGCAGGTTGTCCACCACCAGCTGGCGTTTCCACGCCAGCTGTGCGGTGTAATCCATATGCTGCAGCTGACAGCCGCCGCATTGGTCATAGATGGCGCAGGGCGGCGCGATGCGGTCGCTGCTGGCCTGCACAAGCTCCAGAAGCTTGGCGTAGCCATACTGCTTCTTCGTCTTAAGCACCTTCGCCCGGACCTTCTCACCGGGGAGAGCGCCCTGCACAAATAGGGTAAAGCCCTCTACGCGGCCTACCCCTTCGCCTTCATGGGTCATGCCGATGATATCGAGCATAACCTCGTCATTCTTATTCACTGGCAGTCCGGCGACAGGCGCCGTGCCTTCCCGGCGGCTTGCGCTGCGTCCACTGCGGTGTTTACTCATATCTATAGGTTCACTTCTTTCATTATCTTCGCTTTTGCAATAAAAGTGCAGGCCAGCCTTACAGCCACCTGCACTTCCCTTCATTTAACTGCCTCAAGGCTTCTGCGCAAAAATCCGCAAATGCTGCGGCAGGATCTGGAATTTACCTGGCAGCGTACCGCCGAGTTCACCATCCAGATTAAGCTGGACATACCCCGGGGAAGTGACTTCCATGGCATCGGTACGGAAATAAACGACCTTCTTATCCTGCAAATGCTCACCGCGAATCGCCAAAGTAACAAGACGGATGAACTCTGCAAGGTTGCATTTCTTAACAGCAATGACGTCGAACAGTCCATCGTCAATGCTTGCATCCGGGGCAAGCTTCTCAAAGCCGCCTACCGAATTAGTGTTGGCGATCAGGAACAGCATGAACTCGTCATGAATCAGCTCCTGGCCATTGGCACGGATGTATAGCTCCTGCGGAGAGAGACTGGCCATTTTCTCAATACCCTTCAGGTAATAAGCAAGCTGGCCCATCATCGTCTTAAGTCTGCTTGGAACCTCGTATGTCAGCTCGGTCAGGCTGCCGCCGCCGGCTATATTAATGAAGTAACGGTCATTGGCTTTGCCGAGGTCAATCAGGCGCGACTCCTGGCGAAGAATCAGATCACAGGAATCCTCCCAGTTCTTCGGAATACCCATAGCCCGGGCAAAATCATTGGTTGTACCCAGCGGCAGTACGCCAAGCGGGGGAAGATTCGGTCTCTCCGCCATGCCGTTGATTACCTCATTTAATGTGCCGTCGCCGCCGGCCGCTATGATCAGATCATAAGTTCCGCGTTCGACCGCATCAATTGTGGCTGCCGTAGCATCGCCCTCACCGGTTGTTGCGTGACATGAGGTTTCGATGCCGCCAATATCCAGCCGGTCCAAAATGTCGGCGAGCCGCTTTTTCATTTCTTCCCGTCCAGAAGTCGGATTATAAATCAGTCTCGCAGTTTTCATTACCGGAACGCCACCTGTTTTTATAATAGATAACCTTACTGATTATACCCAATTCTGCACCCCACAAGCAATGCCAGAGCCTGAGCAAGAATATATTTTACTTATTGCAATGACATCAAATCAGCAGCAGCAGCAGAAAAGTATAAATATATGTATGCGGCAGCCACCGAAAAAAACACAATGGATACGCGATCTTTTCAAAGTTAGCGGCTTTAGCGGCTACATCAGTCCGATGATATTTATACCTGCGCCCGCAGCTTCACCAGCATCGTATTTACCTGCTCTTCGATCCAGTGCGGCAGCAGCGGATGAGGCAGCAGTGTCCGTCCCGAATAAGCATACTTTAATCCCTGAAGTCTCTCCGGAATGACTACCTTGGTGAAATAGCCTTCACTTAAAAAGAGCGGAGCCACCAGTACATCATAGCCCTGCTCCTGCCAATATTCCGTCCGGCTTCTGATACTGTCCGGGTTCAGCAGGCCGTAATCGGCCGCCGCCACTCCGCTCACAGTGCGCACACGTTCCGCCAGTGAGGAAATGCCCTGCTCCCAGCGCTGGCGGAAGCCGTCATGCTTGCTGCCGTGTCCCACGAGCAGAATCGTCTCCCGCTGCGGATTAGCGGACAGCTCACGGACCTTGTCCCAGATCATGACCGCAATATCCGGATCATCATCGACGGGGTAGCCGAAATGGATACGCGCATTAACCGTAAAGCGTTCAAGATCCGTTTCACGTTCAGGGGCAGCTTTGGCGCCGAGTGCATACTCTATTTCATCAATATGCGTACTTCCCGAAGACACAAACAAGGGGATCACAATAATATCTGTGACCCCTGCATGTTCCAATTCATTTATACCATCCTGTATCAGACAGCCCTCTACCAGCTCCAAAAAAGAAACCGCCACAGGCAGCTCCTTCTCCAGTGATAAATGGCCGACAGCTTCTTCAACAATAGAAACCCATGTCTTGTCCCGTGAGCCGTGACTAATAATGAGTACGCCCGGCTTCATCAATTATCGTCCCAGACGTTCCAGTGTAAGCTTGTACCCGTCATTGCCGTAATTCAGGCAGCGTTTCACACGGGAAATAGTCGCTGTGCTTGCGCCAGTCTCTGCTTCAATCTGATTATAAGTAGAGCCTTTACCCAGCATCCGCGCAACTTCCAGACGCTGTGAGAGCGATTGGATTTCGTTTACTGTGCAAAGATCATCAAAGAAAACATAACATTCTTCCATATTTTTCAATGTTAAAATAGCCTCAAATAATTGGTCAATACTTTTATCGTTTAGCTTCTTAAGCTGCATCGTAGATCATCCCCTAAAAGTTTGGTCAGCATTAGCATCATTGAATAAGCATCGTACAAAACTGACATTAAATACATAATTTAATATGACTATCTTGCCTCTACTATATTGTACTGGAGCAGTTTTTTCAAGCATTAACGGTTTCACGCTGTAAAGAACGAAAATCATGGACAAACGTCCACCCCATGCGCACACAATTTATGTATTCGATAGTCTTCATTCAAAATCCTTATAGGATTACCGCCTTAATTATAGTACTACATAAGCACCGAAAATCAAGCATAGACACGGTTTCTTCACTTCCCGTCCCTCCTTGTAGGCATTCGCCCTTTTCCGCTACTATCCCGGTAACCCGGGCATTCGTCTATACCTTATGTTCGCCCATGACATACAGTATAGCAAACCACTAACGAAGGATTGTGATGTTATGCCTCATCATTACTATAATCATTCCCGCCGGGATGGGCGTTCGCTGGCCGGGCCGTACACGTCTTCCCCCTATCCCGGTATCACTTCATATGCGCCGCCTGTTCCCGTGGAAACCGGATTGCTTCCTGCCCTTGGAGCGGAAGCTGCCGAAACAGCGCTTGCCCTGCCTGCCGCTGAAGCCGCCACCGCCAAAGCAGGCGGATTGCTGGGCAGTCTCGGCGGACTCGGCAATCTCGCGAATATGGAGCAGATCAAAGGTATCGTCGACCGGCTAGGCGGAATTGACGGCATCGTGAGCTCCATGGGCAAGGTGCAGAAGGTGATGCAGGGTTTTCAGCAAATGGCCCCTATGGTTAAGCTCGTAATGGGAAGCTTCGGAAAAGGCAAAAAAAGCGGGGCAGGCGCGCTCGCAGCGGAAGAGGATGCCGCTCTGTACAGCCCCAAACGGCGTAAAAAAAGACGCTCCGCTCCGAAGCGCCGCAATTCCCCGCCCAAGAACCGTAAAAAAACGGCTCCTGCCTCCAGTAAACGCCGCCGCACTTAAGCGGTGGCGTTTACGCTTCCTTTACTTAAACCATCCGCTCCGCCGGAACCATCTGAACATCCCCACTCCGAGCAACAGCATTAGCAGCAGTACCAAGGGATAACCGTACGTCCAGTGGAGCTCCGGCATCACCTGGAAGTTCATCCCGTATATCCCGGCAATCAGGGTCAGCGGCATGAATACAGTAGTAATTACCGTGAGGGTCTTCATGATGGAATTCATCCGGTTGGAGTTAAGCGAAATATAGCTGTCGCGCAGATCAGCGGTCATTTCCCGGTCCACCTCGATCATATCGGTCAGCTTCAACAGATGATCATAGATATCGCCAAAATAAATCCGTTCCTCTCCATTGCTCTGCACATGCTGCGAATTGAGGATCCGGTACATCAGGTCGCGCATCGGCACAATCGTCCGGCGCAGCTTAAGCAGCCGTCCGCGCACATTGAAGACCTGGCTCATAAGCTCTTCCACTGACTCGCTGCCGCCGCTGCTTTCCAGATCGGCCAATTCATCTTCAAGGCTGTACAGGCTAGGGAAATACTTATCGACCAGCTTGTCCATTACGGTGTAGGCTGCCGCAATTGGACCGCCCGACCAGCCTTTGCGGCTGTGAATCTCCGATTGCACCGAAGCCCAGGCCTCATCCATCTCCGATTTCTCCTGATGGTGATAGGACACGAGAAAGTTTTTGCTCAGAAACAGGTCGACCTCTTCCGCCTCCAGCGTGCGCTCATTGAGCGCATGCAGCACAAAAAACTGCACATCCTCGTAATAATCCAGCTTCGGCCGCTGCAAGATATGCATACAATCCTCAATTGCCAAGGGATGAAAATGAAAATAGGTGTCCAGCAGCAGGGACTCCTCCGCCGTAGGCATAGCAAAATCCGCCCAAATCCAGGCATAATCAGCAATCACTATATTTTGCAGTGCCAGCCCTGTCAGCACTTCACCCTGATGTGTTATCACTAATGTACGTATCATAATGAATCCTCCGTTTGTTCCTACTTACGCCTTTCAGCAGCTTCATGTTACCATTGTACCGCATGAGGCATCCCCAGCCCAAATGTTGATGTGAAGCCTACCCTGCTTACATCTCTGCGCAAAAAAATAACCACCAGCCTGCTGTTCAGCAGTTCCGGAGGTCCCATGATCCCTACATCTATAGTTGCACCTTAGCGGCCCAGGCCGTCCAGCAGTTCCAGATGCAGCACTTGCAGAAATTTCTTGATATTCACCTTAACCTTGCCGGAATCCCGGCCCTGCTCGATCTCCCTCATCTTCAGCCGCACCTCCTCAAAATCAAAATAAAGCGGCGCGTAATATTCGAACTTGGGATTCCCGTAATCCGTCAGTCCAATGGAGGCCAGATTCGTCAGTCCGGCAGACAACGCGCGGCGCAGTCGCTGTTCAATCGCTTTCACCTCTTTCGCTGCTTCGGCGGGAACGGTTTTATAGCTGGCTGCAGCCATTTCGTAGAGTTCCTTAAGCGGTGGCAGACTTCCGCGGTTACTGTGCGTTGCGGCCAGCTCCATCATCGTGATAATATCGCGGCTTCCGCTTTCGGACACCATGCCCATATTCATCAGAATCGGCTGAATGATCTCCCGTACGGAACGTTTACTGATCTGCACCGGCGGCAGTCCGAACTGCAGTCCCTCCAGCTTGCTGAGGCTAGATTTGATCTCATCCAGGTAGCGGTTAATCGCATAACGCTCGTTCACCTTATACAGCACGGCCTCCACTTCGATCTTATTGATCGGTTTGCGGATGAAGAACTCGATTCCGCTGCGGTAAGCGCGGCCTACCATGTCACTGTTTTCAATCTGTGAGATCATCACGAATTTGGAGCGGCAGCCCTGGGCTTGCAGAGAGATAATCGTCTCGATCCCATCCTGATCCGGCATGAGCAGATCCATCAGTACGATGTCCGGACATTCACTTAGGATCAGCCGCACTCCGTCCTGCCCGCATTCCGCCGTACCCGCCACTTCGCCAAGCCCGCTATCCTCAATGATATGCTGCAGCATTCTTCTGGCGGCCGCATCATCATCCACTATACAGAAAGAAAGCGGCATCCTTTATTCCTCCTTCCGCAGCTTTGCCGTCGGCAAAATAATCTGAAACATCGCCCCTCCGGTATGGGAGGCCTTATGAACCGTAATCTCGCCCTCAAATGCATCAACAATATCCCGCACATGCGAAAGTCCGATACCCGTAGCAGCAATACCTTCTTCATCAAATTTCGTTGTGAACCCGGGCTCGAACAGCAGCTCACGATCACGTTCCTTAATTCCGCCGCCGCTGTCAGTTACGGTGAGGATCGTAGACCCGGCTTTCTCATAGATATCTAGGGATACGCTCCCTATTCCTTTTATAACCTCAACCGCATTGGCGGTGAGATTGTTCAGCAGGGTAAGCAGTGGAATGTAGCTTGCGGTGGTATAATCGGAGTCCTGGGGAATATGGGTACTGAAGCTGATACTCTTACCCAGCATTTCGGCGTATTTGGCATTGCTCTTCACGGTAAAACTCAGGATGCCGGATAGACGCATGTCCCCGGTAACCTCGCGCTCCACCAGCTTCACCAGACCGGCCAAAATCCGCTGGGTATCTTTCTTCACCTCATGAATCTGCTGGGTAATATCCAGTACCTGGCGGCTGTATAACTGATGCTCCTCACCGGCCTTAAGATTCCGATATAGGTCATAGCTGCTCAAGGTAACACTCTCCAGTGTTCCGATCGACTTCTTCAGATAAAATACTTCACCGTAGAGGCCCGAGCCGAACCCGAGCATTTGCTCAATCCGCTGCTTCTGTTCTCTTTGCGCGATTCGCAGCTGGCTGACGGAAATGCTGCTGTACACACCGGTCGTAAAATACGTGCGGATGACAGCAATAACCATCAGATAAGTCCATTCATTCAGCCGGAAAGAGGCAGAGTCCAGCACAATCAGCCGGGTCAGCAGTTCCATTTCATTCGACACCAGATCAATAAGCGACGCAACACCGCCAAGCACAAGCGGATGGAAGGTATCCAGCCGGCTCTTAAGCAAATGCATCAATATTGCGAAGACGATATAATAGACCATTGCTGAGAAATGGCTGGTTAAACTCTGCACAAAGCTCAGCTCAGCGCCTCCCGCAGCATCCAATCCGGTACGAAACAGCAGCACGACAATGCCTGTGGCAATACCTGTACTAATGTAAGGCAGCCGCCTCATTAAAAGCAAAAACAGCAGAAACGCACTGCTGCCCATTGCAATCCGGAAGATGTCGCCATCAAACGGATTTATTTTGAATTCACCGGCCAATGCCGTCCCGGCGGCTACTATGATAATCTGCGCATATTTGGATTTCAGTATGAAATGTCCCATCGCCCACTGCTCCTGCCAAAGATGTTGACAATTATACTACCATAACCGCCTCTGCTTTCCTACGCTAAAGTACACGATCCCTGTCCGTCAGACCACTTTATTCTCCAATCTTCGCGAGAGGATCGACAGCAGGAAATTGACTGCAAAATAAATCAGTGCTACGAGCAGCAATGTAGGAATTGCGTAGCTGTAACTGTGCCCGATGACAATCCTGGCGTTATGCATCAGCTCCGGTAAAGAGATCACAACTGCGAGCGAGGTATCTTTTAGCAGTGCGATGAATTGGCTTACCAGAGGCGGAACCATGCGCCGCAATCCTTGAGGCAGCACTATATGCCATAGGGTCTGGAAATTGCTGAGTCCGGAGGAGCGCGCCGCTTCAATTTGCCCCTTGTCAATCGAGGTTAATCCGCCGCGTACAATCTCAGCAATCATTGCAGCTTCAAATATCGTTAATGCGGCAATAGCCGCCGTGATCAATCCCAGCTTGATCCCCACCTCCGGCAGCGCAAAACGGATGAAGAAAATAATCAGCAGCAGCGGCAGATTACGGATCAGCTCCACCAGTACGAACATTACCGGCGACAATACCGGCACTTCCGAATAACGGATCACTCCCATAATACAGCCAATGACAAAGCTCAGGATAATCGATACAAAAGCCACGATGAGCGTAATATACAGCCCATCCAGCAGAAACTTTAAATTATCAATGGAGTATGCGCCGGTAAAATCCAAAATAGTAACCCTCCTTAGGTGCTTTGCATGGGAAGTGTTGAAATGTTGATATACGGACAGATGATTGTCCGTAGGGTTTGGAGTGGGGAACGTGATGCGGTAGCTGGCTGGAGGCTGGGGCTATGCTGGATGCATGGATTCTAAAGATGCGGGCTTGGAATCGATCCGGTGACGGGTAACTGCGGTGAATGTTGGACCTCCGGCCGCTGTTATGTTTGGATTTCCTGATTTGAACCGCTGGCTGCGGTAGAAATCCAAACATAAAGGCGGACGCTAACGCTCCTCCAGTTCCAAAATTCCCCTCCGTTACTTTCACCTTCTCTATGCCTGCTTATCTTCATCATTATTTATCCGGTATAGCTTAGGCTTCCAGGCGGGCACTACCGCTTCCGCCCCCCACAGCGCCAAACCCTCTCTCCATTCATTCCTTCTTATCAACTGGAATTCAAAGCTTCGCCAAGCAAAGCTAAGATCGTGAGCCATTGATCGAAGGCCTGTTATCCCGGCCTTCTCTCATCGTTACGAACCTTAATACATAAACCGCGAACCTTACAGCCGCTTCACGGACTGTAAAAACTTTAAACCCTAAACCGCAAACCTTACAGCCGCTTCACGGACTGTAAACAACTAATAATTCGCCACATAAAACATCCTATTCTAGTAATTGCGCTGCAGACGGCGCTCCCATACCCGCACGCCGTAGCTAAGCGGAAGAGTCAATACGAGATAGAACAACGCTACGAAGATGTAGGTATCGAATGTGCGGTATGTTTCAGTTGAGATGCTATCTGCAAAATACATCAAATCAAGACCGGCGACGATGGTCAGTACCGAGGAGTTTTTAATCAGGTTAATAAACTGGTTGCCAAGCGGCGGGATGACCAGCTTAATCGCCTGCGGGAGAATGACATGCAGCATAGTCTGCATGTAGCTGAGTCCGGACGAACGTGCGGCCTCCATTTGCCCTTTGGGAACAGCCATGATTCCGGCGCGGATCGCCTCGGCGATAAAGGCTGAGGTATACACGGCCAGGCCGATGGTTCCTGCCTTGAAGCCATCAAGTGTGAATCCCAGTGCAGAAGGACCGTAATAGAAAATATACACCACGAGCAATAGCGGAATATTACGGATAAACTCGACGTAGCCCGTTCCGAACCAGCGCAGCCCCTTCACAGATGTAATGCGGAAGACTGCGATTACTGTCCCCACCAGAAAGCTGCCGAGGAGAGCGAGTACGCTGGAGAGTAAAGTGCCCTTAAAGCCCTCCATATACTGGCCGAAATAATCGGTTAATATCGTAAAATCCATGGATCTCACCTACCCTTGCCTAAAGATGCTTGCTCACTTGCCCCGTTCGTCATCCGTTTGATCTTACAAGCAGAAACGGCAGAGCCGCCCTTTAAAGGACGGCTACCGTTCATGCAAGGACCAATGGTGAATGTAGAGCATGATGTCAAAGATGCCTGACCAGCCTTATTTTGCCGGAGCTTTACCGATCCATTTCGTATAGATGGCAGCATAGTCACCGCTTGATTTCAGTTCGGTCAAGGTATCATTAATGGCTTGAACTACATCGGTGTTGCCCTTCTGCACAGCAATGCCGTAAGGTTCGTCGGTGAACGGTTCGCCTACAACCTCGAAGCCCGGGTCCTGCGAAGCCATGCCATACAGGATAGCATCATCTGTTGTTAGCGCGTCCCCTTGACCGGCCTTCAGAGCACTGAACGCATCCTGGTAGTTATCAAATTCCAGTACAGTTACACCCGGAACCTTCTCTTTAATGTTTTTGATCGAGGTTGCCCCCTTGGAACCGAGTATCTTGGTATCCTTCGTTACATCTTCAAGACCGGTGATCGAACTGCCCTTCTTTACTAGCAGCGATTGTCCGGCTTGGAAATAAACGTCGGAGAAGTCAACCTCCTTCTTGCGCTCTTCGGTGATGGTCATGGTAGCGACAACCATATCGATCTCACCGTTGTTCAGCATTGGAATCCTTGTCTTGGAGGTTACCTCCTTCAGTTCAATGGCGTTTTCGTCACCGAGGATATGCTTAGCAATGGCTTTGGAAATGTCGATGTCGAAGCCTTCCACGTTACCCGATGCCGGATCTTTCAGTCCGAACAGTCTCGTGTCGTATTTCACGCCTACCAGCAGTTTGCCGCGTTCCTTAATCTTGGCAATGGCTTTGGAAGCTGTTGATCCCCCTGAAGCATTGCTGCCGCCGGCCGCATTATTACTGCTCGCATTATTACTGTTCACATTGTTGTTGCCACATCCGGCAATTACGAACAGGGCGGCAGCGATCATCAGCACACTTAACCGTTTGAAGCTTTTGGACATTTTCATTTCTCTTCCTCCCCTTATTGCTGTCTATTTGGTTAATGACTTAATACACGGCTGAGAAATGTGCGTGTCCGCTCTTCCTGCGGGCTGGCGAAGAACTGCTCCGGCTCCGCTTCTTCTACGATTTGTCCCTGATCCATGAAAATAACCCGGTCCGCAACCTCGCGGGCAAACCCCATCTCATGGGTGACCACAACCATCGTCATGCCTTCACGGGCCAGCGTCCGCATCACGTCCAGCACCTCACCAACCATTTCCGGATCCAGCGCGGATGTCGGTTCGTCAAAAAGCATTATTTTCGGCTTCATCGCCAGTCCCCGGGCAATTGCCACACGTTGCTGCTGGCCGCCTGACAACTGGGACGGATAAGCCAGAGCTTTATCGGCAATCCCTACCTTTTCCAGGTAATACATCGCTGTCTTCTCCGCTTCCGCCTTGGAAAGCCCAAGCACCTTGATCGGTGCCAGTGTAATATTGTCGATCACCTTTTTATGCGGATACAGGTTGAAATGCTGAAACACCATTCCAATTTCTTTGCGCAGCTTATTGATATCCGTCTTGCGTTCATTTACAGTTATCCCGTCCACGGTCAATCCGCCGCTCGTAATCGTCTCCAGCCGGTTAATGCAGCGCAGCATCGTGCTTTTACCGGAGCCGGAAGGACCGACCACGACAACCACTTCCCCTTCCTGAACATGCAGGTCGATTGCTTTCAGTACATGAAAATGTCCGTAATGTTTGTCTACTTGATGAAAGTCGATCAACGACAGGCCTCCTTTGCCACGCTTTTTAAGTTCTTGCACAATCTTTGAACCGTTCTCTGTCAGCTATGGTAACACTTAAAACACACCTTACTTTAAAGACTACGAAATCCTACATAATACTACGCGAATCACAAATTTTTCATGTCATTTTCTTTTTTAAAAGTGATATATTCCCTTTTCTTTTACCTCTGATTAATGCATTTTATCGGGTTTGCGTTACTTTTTGTGACATTCTTCTCTTGAAATATAAAAAGACACCTTTCGGTGTCTCCGCTCTGATCCTATTCCATTCATCTAAAAAGACAACAAAAAAAGATGTCCGCAGCCATCCGTGGCTTCCGTGACATCTTCATACCCGTGCTCTAGAAGAAAATTGTGAAGATAACTCCCGCCAGCACTGCACTGATCGGAATTGTAATAAACCAGGTGACGATAATCCGTCCGGCAACTCCCCATTTCACAGCGGAGAAGCGTTTGGCAGAGCCTACACCAAGAATAGAGGATGTAATGGCATGCGTTGAACTTACCGGCAAATGCATCAGTGTGGCCGAGAAAATAACAGAAGCCGCGGATATATCCGCTGCAAAGCCGTTGATCGGCTCGATTTTGAAAATTTTGGTCCCCATCGTCTTAATGATCTTCCAGCCGCCAATCGACGTTCCAAGTGCCATCGACGTAGCTGCAGCAATCTTAACCCACAGCGGAACCTCCATAGTCTCCAGACGTCCCGAAGTCACGAGCGCAAAGGTGATAATCCCCATCGCCTTCTGGGCATCATTCGTGCCGTGCGTGAAGGATTGCAGCGCCGCTGTAATGATCTGCATCGAGCGGAAGCCTTTATTCACCGTATGCGGACTGCGTTTGGCGAAGATCCATTTCAGTATCGTCATAACAATATAACCAATGACAAAGGCAATGAGCGGGGAGAAAATCAATCCTTCCACAATCTCAACAAAACCGCTCCATTTGATGTGGTCCGTACCGGCCCCTACATATACAGCACCGGCCAGTGCTCCGATAAGTGCATGTGAAGAAGAAGAAGGAATCCCCAGCCACCAGGTAACCAGATTCCAGATAATCGCGGCAATCAGGGTAGCTATAACAATATCAATCCCGTTATCTAGCAAGGTAGGGTCGGTAATGCTGCCGCCGATCTTCTTGGCTACTCCTGTAAACATCAGAGCCCCTACAAAGTTCATCGACGCCGCCATAATGATAGCGGTACGCGGCTTTAGCGCCCGTGTGGAGACGGAGGTGGCGATTGCGTTGGCTGTATCATGGAAGCCGTTGATGAAATCGAACGCAAGCGCGAGAAATATAACAAAACCTAGCATAAATAATGATGTTTCCATATTTCAGAGCCCCTTATGAGTTGCGCATGATGATCGATTCCAGCATGTTGGCTACGTCTTCACATTTATCCGTGGTCGTCTCCAACCGCTCATACAGCTCTTTGCGCTTGATCAGCTCAATCGGGTCTTTTACGGTCTCGAATAAGGCTTTGGTGCAAATGCGAAGCACTTCATCCCCTTGATTCTCCAGATCATTCAGACGAATGGTATACTCACGAATCGCCAGGAGTTTCTTCTGGGACAGCAAATGAACGGCTTTTTGGATTTCATAGGCAGATTGGCGCAGAATTTCCGCGAATTGAACGATATATTCATCAGGGTCCAGCAGGTTATACATATAGAAACGCGAGGCCGAAGCTTCCAGGCCGTCAATGACATCGTCCATACTGGTAATTAAGTCCATAATGTCGTCGCGTTCCAGCGGCGTGATGAAGGTCTTGTTCAACTCTTTAATAACGGTGTGCGTGTAAGTATCGCATTGGGATTCGTACTTCTTCATCACCGCAGCGAAGTTTTCGACATTCTCCTGGAGAGTTGTAATATTCTGAGCGAAGTAATCCGCAGCCTGGACAATGGTGTCAGCCATATTTTCCAGGGTCTCAAAGAAAATGTCCTTTTTTTTAAACTTCATTAGTTTAAACCCCTTTACATAAAATTGCCGTGAAAACTTGAAGCCACTCATATGTAAACAGCATGAAAATGAATGACAACCCTTGTTATCTTATCATATCAATAGAAGGGATAGAAGTAAAAAGAACGAACTTTTTTACACTATATTAACAATTCCCAGTAATAACAGAAATAATTCTCTGAACAGCCATTTTCCAGGTTTGGAATCACGTTGTACTTGGAACCGCTGTATAGCTCACATGGCTGCTGAAGGCTGGCGCATTAGGGACGATCAGAATATGTGTGACGCCCGGATACATCAGCGCTTCTGTCCCGTCACTCTTCACAAACCGGATGACATCGTCCGGCTTGCGTGACCATTTGCCTTTGATCACCTGCCCGCGCTGAAACAGCAGCGCTTCGCCGCCCAGCTCCACATCAATCTGCAGTCTGCCGACATCATCCAGCACCTTATGGTCCGATCCAATTACCATGACATTCGCCGCTTCCACAGGACTGGCATTATTCAGATCCAAATGCGGCTTCCCGTTCACCCAGCGCAGGTAGGTCCGCGTCTCGGGATTATATTTATAACCTACGTTATAACTCGTCAGCAGAAAGTTTACATTTAACTCCACAGCAGCCTCACCTTCAGTCGGCAAGAAATCGGGATCGGTGAATGGATACCCGGAAACCTGGGCTTTCTCCGCATACCCCAGCTTTCCGGCACCCTCCCGCAGCTTAGCTGCATTGCTGTAGAGGTTATGCGGAGCTTTGCGCTCCTTGTCCCGCCAGAAATAGGCACCGGCCCGGCCGATCTCATCCATATCCTCCTTCTTCTGACCTTGCAGAATCGCATAAGCAGCGGGGCTGCCGCCGGCATGTACCGTGACCGCCCCATAACTCTCACCGATATCGATCAGATAAGGGCGGATACTGCGGATAGGTCCGATTTTGACGACTCCGGTATGACTCTGGAAGATCCCGATCAGCCGGGTAATTCCGCCTTCGGCCAACACTTCGTACAGAATGTCCGCTTCGCTGATACCGGACTGCGGCCGGGCAGCGGGTGCATTATTGATCATTACAGCCAAAGGCCTCAGCAGCTCACCTTGCACCGGAAGCCCGGTCAATCCGGACAACTGCCCCGTGTTAGCAGGATCGGTTGTCGGCGACGGCTCTATGGAAGCCGTTGGCACCGGAGACAGTGTTGGCGACGGGGACGGGGCAGGTGGATTCTCCGCGCTTGGTGTTCCGCAGGCTGAGAGCAGCAGTGCAGTAAGCATAAGGCCGGATATGAGACGGGAAGAATAGCGGTTCATGGTCATAAACTTGTTGTTCCTCCTAAAAGTTTTGTGAGCTTAACTTCATAGACTCTACTCCGTACAAAACTGGCTTCGAAAGCATGTGCTTAAAGTTTTGTAGCTTTACTTCTTTGAATTCACTTCGTACAAAATTCACAAAAAACCCGTATCGCGTTTCTTCCATTTAATCACAGGCTAGCAGATTTGTCTTGCACACTGCCTTCTTCACCCGCAAAAAAGGATACAGCCCGCTATCGGCTGTATCCTATGTTTATTGTATGAATTTGCGCTAGTCTACCATCCAGCAGTTCAGGCTGAGCGTTCCGTATTGATACGCCTGAATCATCAGTTGTGCCCGCTTGCCTTCATCTGCGGCGCCCATAATATAGAAGAGCGGAACAAAATGTTCCCTTCCATAAGACGGAACCGCTTCGCGCACATGCGGTGCCTGCTTCTCGTATGCGAACAAAGACGGCAGATCCCATGCCGCAAGTCCTTTGGCAACCCACGCATCGAAATCGAGCGCCCATTGCTCGGGTGTATCATCCTGCTTGAGCAGCCGCAGATTGTGGACTAATCCTCCGCTTCCGATCAGCAGTATTCCCTCATCCCGCAGCGGAGCCAGCATTCGCCCGATAGTATACTGCTCCTCGGGAGAGCGCAAAGAATCGACGGATAAGGCCACTACCGGAATATCGGCCTGCGGGAACATCTTCTTCAGGATCACCCATACGCCATGATCAAGGCCGCGCCCCAGAACAGGCTGATGGGCGAGATTATTCTCCTTGAAGAGCTCGGAAATACGGTTGCTGAGTGCGGGATCACCCGGGGCAGGATAGGTCAGCGAATACATTTCTTCCGGAAATCCATAGAAATCATGCTGCGTCTCATGCTGTGCGTCCACTGTAATCAGCTGCTCAGGGCTATCCCAATGCGCGGAGAAAACTACAATACCGCGGAGCTTCCCCAGATCCTGACCAAGCCGCTCCAGGAAACGCGTGTACTCATTATCCTCCAGAGCGAGGAGCGGAGAACCGTGCGCAATAAAAAATGCCGGTAATTTCATAGGGTGCCAACCTCCATAACCCAGTATATGGTGTGCCCCTTTATTTTACCGCTAAATCACAGTTATTGCTAATGCTACATATCACCTATATCATCCAGTTCTGCCATTCCTGCTGCAGATGCTCCTGCTGGTTCATCCACTCCCGGGTCCGTTTCAGCACCTGCTCCTGCGCCGGGCCTGAGGAAAAGGTATGGTCTCCCTGAAAAATGATCTCCTTGTCGCAGCGCCCCTCCGGACGGGTCCAGAACAGCTTCTGGTAAAGGAAGGCATAATCAACCGGAATGACATCGTCGGAGGTGCCATGAATAACGAGCACATCTCCACTGAACTTCCCGGCCTCCTGAAAAGGCTGGAAAGCAGCCAGCGAGTTGAAGTATACCGGCGTAAACGTATATCCGGCGTAATCGGACGACCCGCTCTTCACCGACCGGTCATAAGCTTCCCTTCCTACAATCTTTACGATATCATTGAACGGATAGCCGACAGCAGACCACAGGACCAGATTCTTCACCCTCCGGTCGCGGACTCCGGTCAAGAGAGCTACGACACCGCCGAGACTGTGTCCGATAAGCGTAACGCGCTGCGGATCCACATCAGCAGAACCGATCCCGTAATCAAGCACGGCCCGGGTCTGGGCAATCATGGATTCCATATCCTCGCTGCCGTAATTCCCGGTGCTCTCTCCGCATCCTGCATAATCAAAGCGGATCACCATATATCCGTCCTGCGCCAATTCACGGGCTGCCTTGACAAAGATCCGGTCAACGCCGATCCGGCTGCCTACAAAACCATGGCAAATAACCGCCAGAGGCACACGGTCCTTGCAGCGGCCGCTGCCCCCCTTTTCACGCGATGGATAATGTATGCTTGCTGTGAGCTCCTCCTGGTTATGCCGGATAATAATGTTCCGTTCCATGGCCTTATCCTCCTCTAAAAGTAAAGCTATTCCAAAGTATAATAATTCCGATTAATTTAGTGTGATTTATATCTTTATTATACGGTTTACGTTATTATTGTCAACAAGAAGCCAGCGGAAATCAATAATAACCGAAAAGGCCCCTTCCGCTCCCAAAGGAACAAAAGAGGCCCCTGCCCGCAAAACTCACTCAATCGTAGCTGTCGTGAAACATATCATGGGTTTCCCGTCTGCCTTCCCAATCCTCCAGGCCGTTATCCTGGTCCTGCCCCGCTGCGTCCCACAGGCTGAAGCCGTCGGAATTGCCCCAATCGCCCACTTCATTAGCCTGCACAGGCGCGAAGCCGTCACCCATGAATTTGCCTGGTTCTTCTTTTTTCTCATGCCCCATAACGCTGCCTGCCTTCCTATAAGCTGTATTTGGTGAAGCAACTTCAAACTTCCTTATCAGTGTTCACTCTTCCAAAAGGATTATTCACGGGACAGGCAAAATGGATGTCCTTGCACACAACAGCCGCCCAACCGTATACTCTAGGTTATAGGCTATCTCGATCAAGACTACTGGAGGTTTACATCCATACTATGAAAGTCAAAGCTATGATTAAACAAAATAACGTTCTGCGCGAGCAGATGACACCCTCTAACCGCTCTTATATGGAAGATATGATTCTGGAGATGCGGAGCAGCCGGGTAGAAGCCGTCCGCGCGGAGGAACTGCTGCTGGAAGCAGCAAACCTTATGCTGCGGGAACAGAGTAAAGGCAAAGATGCCAAGCAAATATTCGGAGAGCAGCCGGGAGATTATTTCCGGGAGATCATAGACAGCATTCCTAAACGGCCTGTGCGCAGCCAGTGGAACTATTACTTGATGATATCCTGGGCATCTCTGACCAGTCTGTTCGCTGTACTCGCAATTGCCGGGCTCATCCTGTTATGGATCACCGGGTCAGCAGGCATATTCAGCCAGATCAGCCTGTTTACGATTCTCCTCGTAGGCGCAGGGTCCGTGGTTATCATTGAACTGCTTATGAAATGGCTGTCTTCCCTGTCCGAAAGCGATGCCCCCAAACCTAAACCCTTTGATCTCAAAGGGCTGGGCGTCTATGTCGTTATCGTCATCATCGCCGTATTTGCCGGGGCATTCCTCGAAAACTTGTTTCCGGTCATCTCCATCTCCCCCTGGGTGAGCCTGATTCTGTGTCTGGGCGGAGGGCTTGGACTAAAACTTATATTCTTCAGATCATAGATTTCTTATTCTACTTCCGACCAAACAGGAGGAACTTCCATGAAGAAGCACATCATACTAACCGCGGTTATTGCTGCAGTACTGGGAATCCAGCCGGGCTTCGCTGCACCCGTGCAGGCGGAAGGATCAGCCGCTGCATCTGCCGGAGCCTCCAAATCGGTGGTAACTGAAGCCGCTAAGAAGCAACATGCCGAGGCGGTCTATAAAACGACCTTGTCGCTGCTGAAATCTTCCAGCACGCTTCATCAGGGAATCAGCTACCTGAACAGCAACATTTACTCAGTCACCCCCTATCAGGCGGCATTAATGACCCTGAGGCTGGAGAATCTGCAAAAATCGCTGCTGCAATCCTGGGAGAGCAAATTCAGCAGCAACGAAATCCAGCGAAAACTCACCTCCATCTACAAAGAGGGCAGCAGCATGGCCAAGCTTGCCGAGAGTACAGAGGATGCTGCCTTGAGCAGCCTGCTGAAGAGCGCCGGAGAGAGCGGCTACAAGCTGGAGAATGCGGAAGGGACTTTTTTTCCAATCATCGATTATTCAACCTACCGCAGATATAAAATGTATGTTACGGATGACATCCGCGATTATATTACGATTATGGCCATCGAGTCGGAGCTTCCTTCATCCAAGGACAACGGCCTTGTGATTTCCTGGACGGATGTGGTTGCCCGGGCGCTGTCCCAGGAAGAGTTCACCCTGTCCTACCCCAAATCCAACCGGATCGCAGCAGTTAAGTCGCTGTATTCCATGTATGTTGGCGATACTTTCTATGGGCAGAACAATACGCCGCTCTTCCACTATGACAATCTGGAGATGGATCTGGAAGCCCAGAAAGCCTATAGCAGCATACTGGTCAAGCACAACGGCAGCAGTCAATTTCTCCAGAAGCTGGATGGCCTTATGAAGCTGTTGAAAGAGAATGGCTATAAGCTTGATGAAGGTGTCCAGCAGTATCTGAAGACAGAAGTCCCCCTCACCTGAACTATGCAAAAATGCCCGCCCCTGCTGTTTCGGGGGCGGGCATTTTGCATAGATACCGGTAAACCGTGTTTCCCTGCTTAAATCAGCATATTAAACAGATTGGGCTCCTTGTTGATCTCGGTATAATCAAGACCCTTCTGCTGCATCCGTTCGATCAGCGGAGCGTAGTCATCTGTGTTCAGAAGCTCGATGCTGACCAGCGCCGGGCCGTTCTCTTTGTCATTCTTCTTCGTATACTCGAACCGTGTAATATCATCGTTAGGCCCAAGCACCTCGGCCAGGAACTCACGCAATGCACCGGCCCGCTGCGGAAAGTTGACCATAAAGTAATGCTTCAGACCTTCATAAATCAATGACCGTTCTTTAATTTCCTGCATCCGGTCAATGTCATTGTTGCCGCCGCTCACGATGCAGACCACCGTCTTGCCGCGGATTTGATCACGGTACTGATCAAGCGCAGCCATGGGCAGCGAGCCTGCCGGTTCAACGACAATGGCATTTTCGTTGTACAGCTCCAGAATTGTCGTGCACGCCTTGCCCTCCGGTACCTTAATAACGTCATCCAGATGCCGGGAGCAGATATCATAGGTAAGTCCGCCGACACGCTTCACGGCTGCGCCGTCCACAAACTTATTGATTTCTTCAAGGGTCACTACAGCCCCGTTGTTCATGGCTTCACTCATGGAAGCCGCACCGGTCGGCTCTACACCAATCACCTTGGTATTCGGGCTTACGGTCTTCACGTAGGTGGCTACACCGGCAGCCAGACCGCCCCCGCCTATTGTAACGAACATGAAGTCCGCCGGCTTGTCCAAACTTTCCATAATCTCCATGGCAACCGTCCCGTTGCCGGCGATAATACGCGGTTCATCGAAAGGATGGATCAGTGTCATCCCGTGATCAATACAAGCCTGCAAGGCTTCATCATACGCATCGTCGAAGGTATCCCCCTTCAGAATAACCTCAACATATTCACCGCCGAACCGCCGGACCTGTTTGATCTTCTGGTTGGGGGTCGTGGTTGGCATATAGATCTTGCCCTTAATGCCTAGTGCTTTGCAGGAATACGCCACGCCCTGCGCATGGTTTCCCGCGCTGGCACAGACAATTCCCTTGCTTCTATCCTCCGCAGACAAACTGCGAATCATATTGTACGCGCCGCGAATCTTGAAAGAACGGACAATCTGCAAGTCCTCACGTTTCAAATACACATTGCAGCCATATTTGGCCGACAACACCGCATCCAGCTGCAGCGGTGTACGGACGATAACCTCCCGCAGCACATGGTGTGCCCGCACAATATCTTCCATTCCTACGATCCGGTTTTCGCCTTCTCTCATCAATTCCTCGCCTCACTGTCTCTATCTAATCTATTTGCTTCTTGTAACATACTCTTCCAAGGACATTTTATCAAGCATTGTCCTCTCCGGGCAACACATGAATACCTTTTATATACGGCCTAGTTCGGCAGTTAGGCTTTGAATCTGGATACCGTTGTCAGCAATTGGGCGGAGCTGTGTTTGATTTCTTCCATCTCGGTCACGATGCCCCCGGATTTGCCAATAATCTGCTCGGCTTGGGCAGCGATGCTCCCCGCGCCCTCAGCTCCCTCGTTCGTGGCACTGCTGGTCTCGCTGATTGCGGTGAGCATACTCTGGATGGAAGCCAGCAGCTGCTCGGAGGTGGCGCTAAAGTCCGTTACCAGCTCATCGATATATTTGGCATCCTCGCTGTACTGCCGGCCCGTCTCCTGCATGGAATTATAGTCCTGCAGCACCTGCTGGTCCATAAAGCGCAGCATACTCTCCGCCCCCTCCACCAGGCCGGACACCGCTTTAACTACGGCCTCCGTTGCCTCCTGAATCTCAGTCACTGTGTCTCGCGAGTTGTCAGCCAGCTTGCGGATCTCCTCCGCCACAACAGCGAATCCACGGCCTGCTTCTCCCGCTCTGGCCGCTTCAATCGAGGCGTTCAGCGACAGCAGGTTGGTCTGGGCTGCAATCTCCAGAATCGCACTAGTTAAGGCGCCAATCCGTGAGATGGATTTCGATTGCTCTATCGCGCTCCGCAGCTTCTCTTCGCTTTCTCCATACATCTCGTCCGCTTGCTTCCGCGAGCGGAACGCCCCCTCCTTGAGCCGTTCGGCCCGCTCATTGATCGCACTGGCAGCATCAGCGCCCTCCTGGGCTTTGCGGGCAATACCGCTGACCGCATGCCCGATCTCATTCGTGCTGGCATTCATTTCCTCCATCGAGGCTGCAGTCTGCTGCATTCCAGCCGATAATTCCTCCGTTATAGCCGAGATCTCAGAGATGCTTTCGTCCAGCGCAGATACATTTTTCTCCGTATTGTCTACAGCGCCTGAAATGCTCTGCGAGCTGCTCATAATGTCCTGAATCAGCGCCTGCTGCGAAGAGATCATCTCGTTGAAGCCGTGCGCCAACACTCCGATTTCTCCTTTGGCTGTAACCTTGGCCCGTACCGACAAATCACCGGACATCGCTTTCTGGAAAGCAGCAGTCAGGATCGGAATCTGCTTCAGAATGCTGTTGGAGACAAAATAGAGCAGCACGGACATCACCACTATAGAAGCGATGATAGAGAGCATGAAGATCAGTTTGAACATCTGCAGTTCCTTCTCCGCATTTTTTTCAGGAACAATCAGCGCTACCGACCACTGGTTCTCCACCGCAGGGGAATAGGATACATAGCTTGCCTTTCCGTCGATATCTGTCTGGATGACATTGGAGCCCCACTCAGTCATTTTATCACCGACTGCTTTCCAGTCCTCGCCAAGATCGCCCATCTTCTTCAGCAGAATATTATCGCTGTCCGGATGATAGATGAACGTACCGGTCTTATCAATCAGTACGGCAAAACCGCTGCCCTTATAATTAAAAGCACTCAACGCCTGTGTTATTTGCTCCGTGGAGATATCCGCTCCCGCCACTCCAATCAGCTTGCCGGCATCATTCAGAATCGGCGCACTGACACTGACTACCATCTTGCCCGAGCCGGCATCAATATAAGGGTCTGTAACTGTAACACGGTTATTCTTGGCCGTCACCGCGTACCAGTCGCGTTCCTTCAGATTAAAATCTGCCGGAGGTTCAAACTCATCCTGGGTAATTACTTTGTTCAACGCATCCAGTCCCACATATACGTTCAGCAGGTTTTTGTTGTTGTCCTTAATCAGATTAAGTGTACGGATCAGTTCAGTATAGCCGTTTGTCGTCTTAAGTGTATCCCCGGAGTCTGCCCGATCGATGAAGTCACGGACATAAGCATTGGCATTGAGCAGCTCCACACTGTTCATAGCGGGCTGAAGCAGATCATTGACCTTTACACTGATTTTCTCCTTCTCATAGGTCAGCGAGCTGTTCAGATCATCTACAATAATTTGTTTAGCATTGCTGTAGATCACAACCGATACAATAACGAAAATAGCAACGACAGATAAAATCACGGACAAAAACAGCTTGCCGCGGATACCCATATTGCTAAAGGCTCGAATCATTGAACGCAATGCGGAGAATAGCCCGCTTACCTTCTTTTCCTCTACAGCCGGGTGATCCGGCTCCTTCTTCTCCACAACCTTAAGCTCAGGCTGCAGCCCGTTCTTGATCTTCTCTTCTTTGTTTTTTCTTAGTGCCATAGGACTCCCCGCCTTCCATAAAATATGGGCCGACAATACTCTCTCTATGAATGTTTCCTTGTTTTCGACTTATTTCTGCAAAAAATCCCTTTATCCCTTTAACGTTTTACCTCGAGCTGTGAAAAAACTGTGTCCATGTCAGGTATTTTCACAAAACAGCATAATTAAAAACACATTTTTATGTAAAAATGCGTAATCCGACCCTATTTATGCTGAGATTAAGGATTTCGTTGGTTTTTATGTGAGGATTTATATCAGTAAGGGGGTTAAATATAGAGTGAAGATAGAGTAGAAGAGAACGTCCTATGATGAAGAGTGGTCAATCAGGAGAACAGACAATTAAATGGATATGCATTTCCTAGGGGAGGTGAACCGATATATTCTTAAAGCTTAGCGCTGGGAGAGGATTGCAGTTGCGGCACCAGATGATACTTCGAAGATTGTGCAAACGATTTGCCGCAACCACGCAAGTTTTTATAACTTTAACTTTTAATCCTTCTGTGTTCAGACATACCGGAGACGCAGGGAGTGGGTAGGCCAAAGCTCCTCGTTTACAGGTTCATTGTTGCTATGGAACGATTTCATGGCTGTACGCGTGCCAGAACTCCTGTTGTATTCATTTATAAGTTCGTCGAGCACCATCGATTGATGGAGCACGGCGGGATGGCCCAGAGTATATTGATTTTCCAACTTATTCAGCTTATACCGGGCTTGTTCAATGCGTTGTTTCAAACATTCCGCTTCCTTCACTCTTATCCCTCCTCATTTAAGTATTTTAGAAGAGTATTTCTTTTTCCGGGTGAAAATTTTTTTCAGAGAATTCGCCCTAGAAACTAAAAAAAACACAGCCTGAGCGGCTGTGTCCGGTATACATCATATGATGAACTATTGCTTCAGCATCCACTTGAGCAGGTCCGGCATGCTGGCCCATAAACGGGAGTGCATGATGACATATTCAATCGCTTCATTAGAATCTCCCAAGCCTACAAAATCCGGCAGGTTATGCGGCAGCCGCTTCACGCCCAGTAAATAATCCGGCACATGCTTGTTCACGCCACGCGCAACACGGTATAGCATCTTGAGCTGGGAAGTGATTCCGTTCTTCTTGTATTCAAGGACAATCCGGTCATAGGCAAATGCAGCCGCGGCATCATCCTTGCCATATTTCTTCAGCACACGTTCTGCATCATTCAACCGGTTGGTGTACAAGTACGCAGCGGCCAGCAAATACCGCGCACCGGTATTGTCTTCCGGATTAAGCTCCATGATGCGTTCCAGCATCTGCGCCGCTTCTTCCGCGTTGCCACTGAACCAGCAAGACTCGGCATAGCTCTTGCAGACACGGATGTATGGCCGGGTTTCATGCAGGCCCCAGAAGTATCCTTTATTTTGGTTAAAATACAGCTCGCCCAGCTCACGCTCACCCGCAGCAATTCCCGCTTTGAGGTAGGCACGCGCCTCCTGCTCATTCTCCGATTCCTCAGCCAGAATAAGATAAGCGTCGGAATTGTCCGGATATAATTCAAGTGCAGCTTCAGCCAGTTGAATCCGCCGTTTGGTAGAAGTGGCTTCCGCTGCCTGATACAGAAGGGCCTGTGCTTTCTCCTTAGGAGTACCCGGACCGTTCAGCACTAGCAGCTCGTCAGACTCGCCGCCCATGCCGTATTCCTCCACGTAGTTAAGCATTTCCTTAACCTTGCGGGAAATCGTAGCCGCAGTAACCTCATATTTGGTTGCAAGTTCAGCCTGCGAAATCATAAAGCCGTACTCCTCGGACAGCAAATACTCGATCGCCGCACAGAAGGAGCCCATTTTCTTCACAGCAGGTTTAGTCTGGCGGGAGAAGCCGTTCCAAAGCACTAATGCTTCAAAAATCAGCTCCCGCTCGTACTGGTTCCTCATGCTTTCGATAAGCTGCATCGCCAGCTGCTCGTGGGCCGGATGCTCCCATTTCAGCTCGCGTGTTACCATCTTTTTCAGCTTGGTCAGGGTAAGCTTGCTCTCTGGACGAAGGACAGGTTCCAAAGCCTCAGGGCTAATGACAGGTTCAGTTACTGCAGCCTCATGGGCTGCCGCCTCCTCCGTTGTTACGAGCCGAAGTATGGATTCAACCGCTGAGGTTTCTTTACCAAGGCAGCATCTTTTATATTTTTTCCCGCTTCCACATGGGCACAAGTCATTTCTTCCAACCTTACTCAAAAATAATTCCCCCTTAAATCTGTGACTAGCCATACACATAAGCGCATCGCTACTTTTGCACTATAAGTATCATTTCCCGGCAAGACGTATTCTATATTACGGGAACTTCACGGGCACTCCAAAAACCTAATTTAAAAAAGGCCTTTCCATGAAAGGAAAGACCCTTTATCTGTATATATCCGCACATTTTCCCCCGTACGAATTGTATTATAGCACTTCTTCTATCACTTGTCAGTCCTTTTTTGGGACTAATAGCGTAAAAATTTGCTAGGTTGCAGTCCTTTATCCTCAGTTGAGCGCCTTCATGGCGATGTCACTGCGGTTCTGCTTTCCCTGGAAAGTTATGGTTTCTGCACTGGCGTATGCGGCCGCACGGGCATCCGCAATACTCGCGCCCCTGCCGACAACACCAAGCACCCGTCCGCCATTCGTAACCCAGCTTCCATCTTCGCCGCGTGCCGTCCCGGCATGGAAGATCAGCGCGTCCTGGCTGCTCTCCAGACCGGAGATAGGCACGTCTTTAGGATAAGGACCCGGATAACCCTCTGAAGCCAGCACTACGCATACAGCCGCTTCATCACTCCACTGAATCTCAATATCCGCCAGCCTGCCCTCAGTGACAGCCAGAAAAATCTCCAGCAGATCACTCTTCAGCCTAGGCAGTACGACCTGCGTCTCGGGATCGCCGAAGCGGGCATTGAACTCAATCGTCTTCGGCTTGCCATCCGGTGAAATCATCAGCCCGGCAAACAGTACGCCGCTAAAAGGGCGGCCTTCGGCCACCATGGCTTTGGCTGTTGGCTCGATGATCGTCTCCACCGCCTCGCGGATAATATCCTCAGCGATGTGCGGCAGGGGCGAATACGTGCCCATTCCGCCGGTGTTCGGTCCTTTGTCGCCGTCGAATATCGGCTTGTGATCCTGCGCCGCCGCCATTGGCCGCACCGTTTCACCGTCAACAAACGCAAGAATCGACATTTCCTGCCCCGCGAGGAATTCTTCGATGACCACCCGCGCACCGGCTTCTCCGAATACCTTGTCCACCATAATATCACGCAGCGCCTGCTCGGCTTCTTCACGAGAATAAGCTACGGTAACGCCTTTGCCGGCAGCCAGGCCGTCGGCCTTGATGACGATCGGCAGCTCCTGTGCGCGCAAATAAGCAAGTGCTGCTTCATAACCGCTGAACTTCTCGTAGGCTGCTGTCGGGATGCTGTATTTGTGCAGCAGATCCTTCATAAACGTTTTGCTGCCTTCGATTTCAGCTGCATTCTTGCGCGGGCCGAACACAGGAATATTCTGCGCTTCAAAGGCATCAACGATACCTGCCGCGAGCGGATCATCCGGTCCAATGACTACAAGACCAACCTCACGCTCCTTGGCAAAAGCAGTCAGCCTGTCGAATTCGAACACGCCGATCGGCACACATTCAGCAAGCTGCGCGATCCCGGCATTGCCGGGTGCACAGTAGATTTTACCGGCTTTGGGGCTTTGGGACAGACTCCAGATGATCGCATGTTCCCGGCCCCCGCCGCCAACCACTAAAATATCCATATAAACGAAATCCTCCCCGGGCCTCTAGTGTTTGAAATGGCGGACGCCGGTGAAGACCATGGCAATTCCATGTTCATTCGCAACCTTGATGGATTCCTCATCCTTGATCGAGCCACCCGGTTGAATAACTGCGGTAATTCCAGCCTTCGCAGCCATTTCCAGCGTGTCGCCCATCGGGAAAAAGGCATCAGAAGCCAGTACAGCGCCTTTGGACTTCTCTCCGGCCTGTTCAATGGCAATTTTGGCCGCTCCGACACGGTTCATTTGTCCGGCGCCTACGCCAACAGTCATATCATTGGCCGCCAGTACAATCGCATTGGACTTCACATGCTTAACCACTTTCCAGCCGAACAGCAGTTGCTTAAGCTCTTCTTCGGTTGGCTTGCGGGTAGTGACCACTTGAAGCTCTTCCGGATTCACGGAGTGCACATCACTCTCCTGCACCACCATACCGCCCTCAATGGAGGTAACGACAAAGCTGCTCTTGCGTGCGGAGGCCGTGCTTAAGCTGCCGATTTTGAGCAGGCGGATGTTCTTCTTCTTCGTAAGGATCTCCAGCGCTTCTTCCGTGAAGCCCGGTGCCAGCACGATTTCCAGGAAAATATCCTTCAGCAGGTTAGCGGTATCCGCATCAATAATACGGTTCGCAGCCACAATCCCGCCGAAAATGGAGGTTGGATCAGCATTGTAGGCTTTTTGGTAAGCCTCGTATACACTTGCGCCCACGCCCACGCCGCATGGATTCATATGCTTAACGGCTACAACCGCCGGCTCTTCAAATTCTTTGACGATTTGCAGCGCCGCATTGGCATCGTTAATGTTGTTGTAGGACAGCTCTTTGCCGTGCAGCTGCTCGGCTGCCGTCAGCGTATCCTGCGCAGCGAGCGGCTTGCGGTAGAACGCCGCCTTCTGATGCGGGTTCTCCCCGTAACGCAGATCCTGAATCTTCTCGTAAGTCACCGTATAGCGCTCCGGCAGCGGTTCACCGGTCACATTAGCCAAATAATCGGCAATCAGGGCATCGTAAGCCGCCGTATGGCGGAACACTTTTGCCGCAAGATGTTTGCGGGTCTCAAGGGTCGTATCTCCGCCTGCACGCACCTCATCAAGCACACCTGCATAATCGGCCGCGTCCACCACCACACTGACAAAAGCATGGTTCTTCGCCGCCGAACGCAGCATCGTCGGTCCGCCGATATCGATGTTCTCGATAGCTTCCTCGTACGATACATCCGGCTTGGCAATCGTCTCCGCGAACGGATACAGGTTCACCACGACCAGATCGATGTAGTCCAGCCCAAGCTCGGTCATCTGACGCGTGTGTTCCTCGTTGTCACGAACTGCCAGCAGTCCGCTGTGTACGGCGGGATGCAGCGTTTTGACGCGTCCGTCCATAATTTCCGGGAACCCTGTGACATCGGAAATACCGATGACTGGTACGCCTTCTTTAGCCAAAAGTGTGCTAGTGCCGCCTGTGGAGATGATTTCTACGCCCAATGCAGACAACTCGCGGCAAAAATCCACGATGCCCTGTTTATCCGATACGCTGACCAGCGCTCTTTTGATACTCACTTTGAATAGTCCTCCTCCGGATGATGCCCGATTAGTTGTGTTTGAATGGTTAACGCTTAAACATGTGATGCCCTAAACTTGTATAACTGATCTACAAGCTCTTTCACCCGAATAAACCAGCCTTGCCAAATCACTAAAATTCCAGCAGCTTACAGCATTCTTTCTAAGGCATAAATCAGGCGTTCCATCACTCTCCGACACCCTTTGCCCGCTTGTGCAATATTTCCCGAGAAATATCGGAAGTGACCGCAGAGATTAACCTTTGTCGATAAAAAAATCAGCACACCGCGCAATTCGCCAGTATTTAACGCTATAGACGTGCTAAACAATGCTGTTTTAAAAATTTCTGCGGAATCGCAGCTCATGTCCATAGTATGCGACACTGAATGACTCCATTTATGGCAAGCTCCCTGTCCTTAGCAGCAATCGCGCCTATACTTCTATTCGGAAATTGTGGCTTTTCTTCCGTCCAATCCAATTTTCCCGGCGGCAAAAGCAGATACTACCTCAGGGTAAAGCTCATACTCTACCTGATGAATTCGTCCGGCAAGGGTTTCCGCTGTATCTTCGGCCTCTACGGCAACGCCGCGCTGGGCAATAACCGGCCCGGTGTCCATACCTCCATCGACAAAATGCACCGTAACCCCAGTCAGCTTCACACCGTAGTCTAATGCCTGGCCGATGGCGTCCTTGCCGGCAAAGGCTGGCAGCAGAGAAGGATGAATGTTGATGATCCGCCCGGCGTAAGGCGTAAGCAGCACCGGAGTAATCAGCCGCATATATCCCGCCAGTACGACAAGCCTGATATCCCGGCGCTGCAGCTCAGCTACAATCTCCGCTTCATACAGCTCCCGGCTTGCGAAGTCCTTCGGCCGCAGCAGGAGGGCAGGAATCCCCGCTTCCTCCGCACGCTGTGCCACTAGCGCTTCCGGCCTGTCGGATACCAGCAGCTCAATGCGGCCTCCGCCAAGCTTCCCTGCGTTCTGAGCCTGAACCAGCGCGGCAAAATTGCTGCCCTGCCCGGAGGCAAACACAGCGATCCGGCTGTACTGCATCACACTTCAGCTCCCGTAAAGGTAACCTTGCGTTCCCCTTCCGTTACTGTGCCGATCAGATAAGCTTCTTCCCCGCCTGCTTTCAGCAGTTCCAGTGCTTTCTCTCCGTCCTCTGCAGACACTACCAGCACCAGGCCGACGCCCATGTTGAAGGTAGTGAACATATCGCGGTTGCTTACATTGCCTTTGCTCTGCAGCAAGCCGAAAATCGGCAGAATCGGCCAGGAGCCATAATTAATCTCCACATTCACATGATCCGGCAGTACGCGGGGAATGTTCTCGATGAACCCGCCTCCGGTAATATGCGCCATGCCTTTAACCGGCAGCTGTTCCAGCAGCGCGAGCAGCGGCTTCACATAAATCTTCGTCGGAGCCAGCAGCACATCCACCAATGGAGCTCCAAGCTCAGGGACCACATCGTTCAGCGCATAGCCGTCTTCCTCAAGCAGAAGCTTGCGTACCAGCGAGAAGCCGTTGCTGTGCACACCGCTGGACGCGAGACCGATCACCGTATCTCCCGGTGCGATGTTCGCGCCCGTAACCAGCTTCGCTTTGTCGGCTACGCCAACTGTGAAACCGGCGATATCATATTCGCCCGCCGAATACATCCCCGGCATCTCAGCCGTTTCACCGCCGATGAGCGCGCAGCCTGCCTGATGACAGCCTTCCGCGATGCCGGCAACAATAGCCTCGATCTTCTCCGGCACAACCTTGTCACAGGCGAGATAATCGAGGAAGAACAGCGGCTCTGCGCCTTGTACTACAATATCATTCACACACATGGCTACGGCATCGATGCCAATCGTGTCGTGGCGGTCGGCCGCGAAAGCGATTTTGAGCTTCGTACCCACGCCGTCGGTTCCCGATACGAGCACCGGTTCTTCATACTTGTCCTTATTGAGACCAAACAGCGCGCCGAATCCGCCCAGCTCCGTCATAACCTCCGGACGGTACGTGCGCTTTACATGCTTCTTCATGCGTTCAACGGCTTCATTGCCAGCCGCAATATCCACTCCGGCGTTTTTATAAGCTTCCGACACTTTTGGACACCTCATTATTAGTTAGTTTAGAGCGCGTTTCGGGGCGGCAGGGATTGGGTGGTGGCTATAGTCGTCATTACGAGGAATGTTTGGACTTCCGGTCGCTGTTATGGTTGGATTTCCTTGATTTGAACCGCTGTTCGCGGTAGAAATCCAACCATAAAGGCGAACGCTACGCTCCTACAGTTCCAAACTTCCTCTCCATGACTCCAGCCACCGGGGTCAAACCCAGCCGCAAGCCGCTGTACGCGCCTTGCACAGCAGCAGCAAGGCCTCGGCGCTTGGCAAAGCCAAAGCGCCTCCTCAGCGAGAAAAGCGTTCCCTGCATTTGCGCAGCAAACAAGGGAGAGCTTTAAGAGCTTTGTCTTGGCGCGCGGGGCGAAGCCGGGCGCGCCCAAGCGAGAGGACCCCCGATTTTGCGCAGCAAACAGGACGGGTTCTTGAGCACTTGGCCCGGCGAGGCAGCATGCCGCCAGGGCGCGGAGCGCCGTAGAGCGTGTCCCGGCCGTGCGCAGCACACAGGGACACAGCGGGCCCCCGCACCCCAGCCTTCTTAGCAAGTTAAAAGCAAACTCCTACCGCCAAACTTTCGGGTGGCCGGAGGGCAGAGCCCTTCGGAATCCCCCTTCGCAAGGGGGACTTAGGGGGATGGGCCACTCGACTATAGGGGGATGGACCCGCTTAACAGGAACACCCGTCCTTCTCTTCCCCGCCGAAATCAACCTGCGTCGGGTAATCGTTATCGAAGCAGGAGAGGCATAAACCGCCTTTGTAATCATCGCTATTATAACCGCCGATGGATTGGATCAGCCCTTCCGGTGAAAGGAAAGCCAGGGAATCGGCGTTGATCTCCTCGCACATTTCCTGAATACTCTTGTAGGAGGCGATGAGTTCACGCCGATCAGGTGTATCAATGCCGTAGAAGCAAGGGTTCTTGAATGGCGGCGAGGTAATCCGCACATGCACTTCAAGCGCTCCGGCCTCGCGCAGCAGGTTCACGATCCGGCGCGAGGTGGTGCCTCGCACAATGGAATCGTCGATCATGACGACGCGCTGGCCTTCAACGACGCGGCGCACGGCGCTCAGCTTCATCTTCACGCCTTGCTCACGAAGCTCCTGGCTCGGCTGGATGAACGTCCGGCCAGTGTATTTGTTCTTGATCAGTCCCAGCTCATAAGGGATACCTGTTTGCTCGGCAAAGCCGATGGCTGCGGAGATACTGGAATCCGGTACGCCGGTTACAATGTCCGCATCCACAAAAGCTTCAAGCGCCATCCGGCTGCCCATCCGCTTGCGGGCGGAGTGCAGGTTCGAGCCGTTCAGGTCGCTGTCCGGCCGGGCAAAATAGATATATTCCATGGCACACAGCGCCTTGCGCTTCGGCTCAGCGAAGCGGTCTTCCCGGATGCCGTCCTTATCAAGCACGAGCAATTCACCCGGCTCAATATCACGCACCAGCTTGGCACCGATAACTTCCAGCGCACAGGACTCTGAAGCGAAGACATAGGCTTCACCGAGCTGGCCCATTACGAGTGGACGAAGTCCGTGCGGATCCGAAGCGACGATCAGCTTGTCGTTGGTCATCAGCAGGAAGGCAAAACCGCCGACCAGCTGCTGCAAGGCATCTTTGGTGGCTTCGACAAAATCCTTCTGCGAACGTGCGATCAGATGCGCCAGTACCTCGGTGTCGCTTGTAGTCTGGAAAATAGAGCCGCCTTGCTCCAGCTGCTTGCGGATCAGCGGTTCGTTGACAATATTGCCGT
This sequence comes from Paenibacillus sp. FSL M7-1046, assembly GCF_038007405.1. Classification (NCBI taxonomy): domain Bacteria; kingdom Bacillati; phylum Bacillota; class Bacilli; order Caryophanales; family Paenibacillaceae; genus Paenibacillus; species Paenibacillus sp. FSL M7-1046. The sequence goes on from NZ_JBBOXB010000001.1 coordinate 1,529,396, forward strand.
TGGTGGCAATGGCCAGATCGCCGTCACGGTATTTGAAGACAAGCGGCTGCGCATTGGTCAGCCGGCTGTCGCCGCTGGTGGAATAACGCACATGACCAATGGACATGTCACCCACCAGTGAAGCAATTTTATCTTTATCGAATACTTCCTTGACGAGGCCCATGCCGCGGTGATAGTTGAAGTCGCGTCCGTTTGCCACGCAGATACCCGCGCTTTCCTCTCCCCGGTGCTGCAGGGCATGCAGTCCATAATAAGACATGGAGGCGGCTTCCGGGTGTCCGAAGACCCCGAATACGCCGCATTCTTCTTTTAAAGTGTCAAAAATATCTCCCGAGCCCGTTCCTTCGTTGTAAAAATCGCCGGTCCACAGGATAGGATCCGCCTGCTCTTTCCCGGTCTTTATTTCATAAGACATGGAATAGCATCCTCCCAAATGATATTTAATTCCGTTACAGCTTCATCCAGTGCAGCCTTGCCGTCCAGGGCCAGGCGCAGTCTGTCCCCGCCGACAGTTCCGATGATTTCCACAGGTACGCCGTAAGCGGCCACCGCTGCTTTCAGCTCTTCCGCACGATCAGGAGCAGCGGTCAGTACGATACGGGATTGGCTCTCGCTGAACAAGGCCACGTCCGGACGCAGCCCGTTCGCGGACAGCTCTACGTTAGCGCCAATACCGCCGCTGATGCAGCTCTCTGCCAGTGCAGCCGCAAGGCCGCCTTCAGAAAGGTCATGCGCCGAGCGGACCAGACCGCTGCGTATCGCGCTAAGCACTGCATCCAGCAGCTTTTGTTCAGTGGCCAGATCCAGTGCCGGCGGACGGCCTTCCGTCAGGCCATGTACAGCATATTGGAACTCACTGCCGCCAAGCTCAGCCTTGGTCACCCCAAGCAGCAGAATGGCGTCGCCCTCTTGCTTGAAGGCTTGAGTAGTAATGTGATCGGTATCTTCCACGAGACCCACCATGCCGACAACCGGTGTCGGATAGATCGCTCCGGAAGCATTTTCGTTGTACAGGCTGACATTTCCGCCGATAACCGGCGTATCCAGCACACGGCAGGCTTCAGCCATGCCGTCTACCGCACGTTCCATCTGCCAGAAAATCTCCGGCTTCTCGGGACTGCCAAAGTTCAGGTTATCTGTAATCGCCAGCGGTTTAGCCCCGGAGCAGACAATGTTGCGCGCCGCTTCGCTGACTGCAATCCGGCCACCGACTTCAGGGTCCAGATAGACATAACGGCCATTGCAGTCCGTAGTCATTGCCAGGCCTTTGCGTGTGCCGTGGATCGTAACCACTGCCGCATCAGAACCGGGACGAACCGCTGTGCTGGTGCGAACCATATAGTCATATTGGTTGTATACCCATGCTTTGCTTGCTACGGTAGGGGAAGCGAGTACCGTGCGCAGCGCGCCGCCCAGATCGGTAACCTCTGCATAACGCAAAGTATCGACCGATGCATTCTCTTCATAATAAGCAGGAACTGCTGACGGTTTGTTGTAGATTGGACACTCATCTACGAGAGCCGTTACCGGCATATCGCCGACAACCTCACCGTGATGGAACAGCTTCAGGCGGCCGTCATCGGTTACCTTGCCCACTTTGCGGCAAATGACGCCCCAGCGGTCAAAAATCTCCTGTGCCTGCGCCTCATCCTTAGGCTCCACTACAAACAGCATCCGTTCCTGTGATTCCGACAGCATCATCTCGTAAGGGGTCATGCCTTCTTCACGCTGCGGTACCTGATCCAGATACAGCTCCAGGCCATTGCCCGCTTTGCTGGCCATTTCTGCGCTGGAGCAGGTCAGGCCTGCCGCGCCCATATCCTGAATGCCAAGCACGATGCCGCTGTCGATCAGCTCCAGGCAGGATTCCATCACCAGCTTCTCCATAAACGGATCCCCAACCTGCACTGCTGTCTTCTTGGCTTCCGACTCCTCGCTCAGCTCCACAGAGGCAAATGTCGCCCCGTGAATACCATCACGCCCTGTAGGCGGACCTACGTAGAATACGGGGTTGCCTACACCTTTGGCGACACCGCGCTGGATTTTATCATGGTCGATCAGTCCGACACACATCGCATTGACCAGCGGATTGCCGTCATAGCTGTTGTCGAACATGATTTCGCCACCCACGGTCGGAATGCCGATACAGTTGCCGTAACCTGCAATACCGGACACGACATGCTCGAACAAATATTTTACCCGGTCACTCTCAAGCTTCCCGAAACGCAGGGAGTTGAGCAGCGCTACCGGTCTAGCACCCATGGAGAAAATATCGCGGATAATCCCGCCCACGCCTGTAGCCGCACCTTGATAAGGTTCTACCGCCGACGGATGGTTGTGGCTTTCGATTTTGAATACAACCGCCTGGTTGTCACCGATATCGACAATGCCGGCGCCTTCGCCCGGTCCCATCAGGACACGCGGTCCGCTGGTCGGGAACCGGCTAAGAAGCGGCTTGGAATTTTTGTAGGCGCAGTGCTCGGACCACATTACACTGAATACGCCGATTTCTGTATAGTTGGGCTTGCGGCCCATGAAGGACGTGATCAGTTCATATTCGCTGTCCGACACGCCGAATTGACTGTAGATTTTCTGCTCCGCGATTTGCTCTGCGGTCGGCTCCTTAACGGATACTTGCTGCGTCATAACGATCCCTCCAGGTTTTGAGTATAGATGTAAACATCCGTTTGCCGTCTTCCGAGCCCAGCAGACTGTTCGCTGCACGTTCCGGGTGAGGCATCATGCCAACCACATTGCCCGCTGCGTTGCTGACGCCTGCAATATCGGCTACCGAGCCGTTCGGATTGTCGCTATATGTGAATACGATCTGATTGTTTGCTTTGAGCGACGCCAAAGTCTCTTCATCACAGTAATAATTACCTTCGCCATGCGCGATCGGAATGACAATCTCTTCATCCTTCGCATAATCAACAGTAAACGGGGTTGTGTTATTAACGACCTTAAGCACGGTATCATGACAGCGGAATTTCATCGACATGTTGCGGCGCAGCGCACCCGGCAGAAGTCCCGCTTCGGTCAGAATCTGGAACCCGTTGCAGATGCCAAGCACGAATTTGCCCTGCTCCGCAGCTTTGGCCACTTCAGCCATCACCGGAGCAAACCGGGAAATCGCGCCGCAGCGCAGATAGTCACCATAAGAGAAGCCGCCTGGCACCAGAATGCAGTCATACGCCGACAGGTCTGTCGCAGTATGCCACACATAATCTACGGGTTCGCCAAGGCTGTCTTCTACCGCCTTATAACAGTCGATGTCGCAATTGGAGCCTGGAAAGACGAGTACAGCAAATTTCATGACTTTTAGTCCTCCAATTCGTAGCGGTAATCCTCGATCACCGTGTTGGCCAGCAGCTTTTCGCACATTTCCTTGAGGCGCCCTTCCGCTTCGGCGCGGTTATCTGTATCGAGGGTAAGCTCCATATATTTGCCGATGCGCAGACTTTCAACTTCCTGGAACCCTACCGAATGCAATGCTCCTTGCACGGCTACACCTTGGGGATCGAGCACGCTTTTCTTGATGGTGACATAGACTGTCGCTTTTAACATACGCTTGTAGTTCCTCCTAAAATTTTATGGGCCTCAATGGGCAATCAACAAAAACTCGGATGTACCTGAGTTTAATATTGAGATAACTGCATTCTGTACAGCTAAATTCCTTTTATTTCGGGCAAAACCCACTTTAATTGCATTCCATACAGCTATATTTTGAAACAACCGCCGTTCCAGGCTTGTTCGCCTGATTTAGTTGTACCGGATACATTTAAAAGGCAGCCAGCGGCGATTTTGCTCAAAATAACTGCAGAGAATGCAGCTAGCGGATACACTACAGCTGGCCAAGCTAATAAACTATAAAGACTTGCCGGTGAGGCGATGATAGATGTCCAGATAACGGCGGCTCGTCTCTTCCACGACTTCAAGCGGCAGCGGGTCCGGCGTGCTGTTCTTGTCCCAGGAGGATGCGGCAAGATACGTCCGGACAGGCTCTTTGTCCATGCTGTCGATTTCAATATCCAGACTGTATTTATCTTTGGCCCAGAAGCGGGAAGCATCCGGGGTGAAAATCTCGTCGATCAGAATCACCTTGCCGTCCAGCAAACCGAACTCAAACTTGCAATCCGCTAGGATGATACCTCGCTCTTCACAGTACTCTTTGGCAAAAGCGAACAGCTTCAGGCTTTTCTCCTTCAGCTCAAGCGCCAGGTCGGCACCGATCAGCTCCTGCATCTGCTCAAAAGGGATATCCTCATCATGGCCTACATCATTTTTGGCCGCAGGGGTGAAGATCGGCTGGGCCAGTACGGCGTTTTTACGCAGGCCTTGGGGTAGTTCAATACCGTTAACTTTCCCGGTCTCCTGGTACTGCCGCCAGCCCCCGCCGGTGATGCAGCCGCGCACGACACATTCAATATCAATGCGCTCTGCTTTGCGGACAACCATGATCCGGTTCTTGAGCGCCTCTCTGTCGCGTGCGATATCTCCGAGCTGGTCCACATCAATATGCACGACATGGTTCTCCATCAGTTCCTTCGTCTTGCCAAACCAGAAAGCGCTGAGCCGGTTCAGCACATTGCCCTTCTCCGGCACCGCCGGATCAAGCACATAGTCGAACGCGGAGATCCGGTCCGTAACGACAATCAGGGTCTGTTCCCCCAAGTCATACAATTCGCGAACCTTTCCTTTATAGAGCAGCGGTGCATTTACGAGATCCACAGCCGTGGATACGGCAGGGTGTGTCATGACCTTTCCTCCCTTGAACAAATGATCTTGCTAATATCTTGAGCAAAAAGCGCTGGGACGTTTTATTTCCTTCGATCTGGATCAACAGAAATTTGTAATACTTCCTCTGGTTAATAGGTTCACTGCAAGAAATATTTGGACTTCCGATCGCTGTTATGGTCATATTTCTCTGATTTAACCGCAAGCTGCGGTAGAAATCTGACCATAGCTCATGCTTCCGAAGCGAGCTTTCCTACGGAAAGCTTTCAGGCGAACGCTGACGCTTCTACAGTTCCAAAATTTCTCTCCGTTCCACTTTACCCCAAGTGCTTATTTCATTCTCCCTGTAGCTCCGCTTCTCAGTATAGAAAAACTGCCTAGTGCTCCCGCTCGTATTATTCTCCAGCTCCTCCGTTCACCACTAACTTACCTTTTATTAGATAAGCTCCAGCTTACGGAAGATAGTGTCGACATGCTTAAGGTGCCATGTAGGGTTGAATGCATCTTCGATCTCTTCCGGGTTAAGTACGGCGGTGATTTCAGGTGTGGCTTCGACGATGTCGCGGAACTGGGTTTGCTCTTCCCAAGCCTGCATCGCACGAGGCTGAACGGTATCGTAAGCCTGCTCGCGGCTGAAGCCCTTGTCGATCAGCTTGGTCAGGATACGGCCGGAGAACGGCACGCCGAAGGTCCGGTTCATGTTGCGCTTCATATTTTCCGGGAACACGGTCAGGTTCTTCACGATGTTGCCGAAACGGTTCAGCATATAGTTGAGCAGCATGGTCGCATCCGGCAGAATAATCCGTTCCACCGAAGAGTGCGAGATGTCGCGTTCATGCCACAGCGGTACATTCTCATAAGCAGTAACCATATGGCCGCGAATGACGCGCGACAGGCCGGAAATATTCTCGCAGCCGATCGGATTGCGTTTATGCGGCATGGCGGAGGAGCCTTTTTGACCTTTGGCAAAAGCCTCTTCCACCTCGCGGATTTCACTCTTTTGCAGCGCGCGGATCTCGGTGGCGAACTTGTCCAGCGAAGTGGCGACCAGCGCCAGCGCAGCCATATATTCGGCATGGCGGTCACGCTGCAGGGTCTGCGTGGAGATCGGTGCCGGGCTGGTGCCCAGCTTGCGGCAGACGAACTCTTCCACGAACGGGTCGATGTTGGCATAAGTGCCGACCGCGCCGGAGATTTTACCGAACTGCACGCCGTTCGCAGCATGGCGGAAGCGCTCCAGGTTGCGTTTCATTTCCTCATACCACAGCGCCATCTTGAGTCCAAAGGTCGTCGGCTCAGCGTGAACGCCATGTGTGCGTCCCATCATCGGCGTATCCTTGTAAGCTACCGCTTTATCCTTAAGAATTTCAATGAAGTTAATGATGTCCTGCTCCAGAATTTCGTTCGCCTGGCGCAGCAGGTAACCCAGCGCCGTATCAACAACATCCGTGGAGGTTAATCCGTAATGCACCCATTTGCGCTCCGCGCCAAGGCTTTCGGATACCGCACGGGTAAAGGCGATCACGTCATGACGGGTTTCAAGTTCAATCTCGTTGATGCGTTCAATATCAAACTTGGCATCCTTGCGCAGCTTAGCGGCGTCTTCCTGCGGAATAACTCCCAGCTCCGCCCAGGCTTCACACGCACATATTTCCACTTCGAGCCATGCATTGAATTTATTTTCTTCGGTCCAAATGGCCCGCATCTCAGGTCTGCTGTATCGTTCGATCATATCTTGTCAGTTCCTCCAAAGGTTAGTTTGCTCCACCCAGGACAAGCCGTCTCCGGTGTCCTTGCAGAGCAGGTTGATATGGCCCATCTTGCGGCCGGTCTTGCTCTCAGTCTTGCCATATATATGAAGCTTGGGCGAAATCCCCAGCCGGTTTGCTGCTTGGTCCATCTCACTAATCCGCTCCACTGCCCCGTCCAGATGCTGCCCAAGCACATTCACCATGACTACAGGAGTCAAAAGCGAGGTATCGCCAAGCGGCAAGTTGCAGATCGCCCGGACATGCTGCTCGAACTGCGAGGTGACGCAGGCGTCCATCGTGTAATGCCCTGAATTATGCGGGCGCGGAGCCAGTTCATTGACGAACAATTCTCCTTCGTCCGTCACGAACATCTCTACCGCCAGCAGTCCGACGGCATTCAGTCCGGACACCAGCCGCTCAGCAAGCTCGCAGGCTCTCCGCTGAATCTCCTCCGGCACACGGGCAGGCACAATCGACAGATGCAGGATGTTGTTCACGTGAATGTTCTCGGCAGGCGGAAAGCTCTTGACCTCACCGGATGCGCTGCGGGCAGCAATGACGGAGATTTCGCAGCTAAAAGCAACGAATTTCTCCAGCACCAGCTCCGGCATAACGTTTCCGGCTGAGGCTGCGGAATCGGTGGAGCTGTCTGTTCCGCCAGCTTGCGGCGCCTCCTGCGCTCCGCCAGCTCCCGGCGCGACCTGCCGGAAGGCTGCTTCCAGCTCTTCCGGCCGGCGGATGACGGCTTGTCCCTTGCCGTCATACCCCCCTGTGGCTGTTTTCAGCACACAGGGCAGGCCCAGGTCGGCGGCCGCGGCGTTCAGCTCCGCCAGGCTGCCGACCTTGCGGTACGGGGCAACGGGCACGCCTGCCGCCTCGATGGCCGCTTTCTCGCGCAGCCGGTGCTGCGTGGTGTACAGCAGCGCGCTGCCCTGGGGCACGTACGACTCTGCCGTCAGCAGCGCGGCCACGCCCGCATCGACGTTCTCGAACTCGTACGTGATCACGTCCGAGCGGCGCGCCAGCTCCCGCGCTGCGTCCCGGTCGTTGTACGCCGCGTGAATCTGCGGCGTCACCTGCCCGCAGGGCGCATCCGGCGCCGGGTCCAGCGCCACGAAGCGGTAACCCATGGCGCTGCCGGCCAGCGCCATCATCCGCCCGAGCTGGCCGCCGCCCAGCACGCCGATGGTTGCACCGGGGCGCAGCGTCCGGGGCCTGTCTCCACCCGGTGCGGCGACATAGGACACCGTAGCCTCCTGGCCTGGAGCTTCCAGGCCATTCTCTTCGCCCCGCTGTCCAGCTTGTCCCTGCTGTGCCAGAACGTCCAGGCCATTCTCCTCGCCCCGCTGTCCAGCTTCTCCCTGCTCTGCCAGGACGTCCAGGCCATTCTCCTCGCCCCGCTGTCCAGCCTGTCCCTGCTGTGCCAGGACGTCCAGGCCATTCTCTTCGCCCCGCTGTCCAGCCTGTCCCTGCTGTGCCAGAACGTCCAGGCCATTCTCTTCGCCCCGCTGTTCAGCCTGTCCCTGCTGTGTCAGGACATCCAGGCCATCCGCTGCTTCGCTCCGGGATTGCCTCCCGTCCCGCGTCGTGCTCACTTCCAAACCGTCCGGCTTCAGCTCTTCCGGTTTCATAAGGTGTCGCTGCTTTCCAGCACTTCGCGCTCTGTAGCTTCGCGCCGCTGCTGCACCCGGCTCTGCACCTCTGGCTCGAACGCGCCGATTATCTGCGCCGCGAGCAGCCCTGCATTGATGGCCCCGGCACGGCCAATGGCTACTGTCGCCACCGGAATGCCGCCTGGCATCTGCACAATGGAGAGTAGTGAGTCCAGACCGTTAAGCGCCTTAGACTGCACCGGAACACCGATAACGGGCAGCACCGTCTTCGCTGCCACCATACCCGGCAGATGCGCCGCGCCGCCTGCTCCGGCGATAATGACGCGAAGTCCGCGGCCCGCCGCTTCCTCCGCATAGCGGAACATCAGATCCGGTGTGCGGTGTGCGGAAATCACTTTTTTCTCATAAGGCACACCCAGCTCTTCCAGCACCGAACAGGCATGCTCCATCGTTTCCCAGTCGGATTTGCTACCCATAATAACCCCAACTTGCACAGACATGACTCAACCTACCTTCCGTTCCCGATATAGATACTCTTATCTGCTTTAAGTTTGTCCCATTTCTCGCAAGTTTCCCATAATTCCGAAAAAAAAAGCCCGGATTCCAAACGCATTCTGCTGCGGGTGGACCCAGACTACTGCAGGAATCAGGAGGGACTGCTCCATCTGTCTCCGCCTCGGCAGAGCATACAGGGACAAGCACATAGTGCACTGCCCAAATATCCCCGGGACGGCGCTGATGGCCATTCTAGTCATCCTATTTCCTCGTAGTCCGGAAATTTACGGTTGCCGGGTAGAAACTTCCGGGCCTTATCCCCGGTTTTATACGAGCTCTTCATAGGTTCAGTTTAACAATGGCCTACACTTCATGTCAACTTAAACACGAACATTGTAAAATTTACACGTTAAATCGTTCGCTTTTTGGCAAATTCTAATTCCTGTTCTTGGCTAATTGGGCAGGGAAACTAAAGAAAAAGGGGGGAACACCTTTGTGCTCCTCCCGGAATAAAATCTATTATTTTACGACCAATACCGGAATACGGGCGCTCTGCACCACATTATGGCTTACGCTGCCCAGAACAAATTCACGTATTCCGCCAAGTCCGCGGCTGCCGATTACAATAACATCCACATCATGCTCCTTGGAATAATTCAAGATCACTTCTGCAGGAGATCCTTGCAGCAGCTCCACCGTAGCATTCAGTCCTTCCGCTTCAAGCCGGCTCTTCACTTCTTCTGTGGTCTGCACCGCCAGATCATAGTAATCTTTGTTTACAGAAGCAGGTAGAGGCGCAAGAGCTTCCCCGATAAAAAAGCGCGGGAATTCAAATGCGTGTACAACGTAAAGAGATGAACCCGGAGTTACCTTAGCCAGCTCGATCGCGCGCTCCAATGCCTGATTGGATGCCTTGGAACCGTCATAGGCGAGCAAAATTTTTGAGAATAACATGTACGCCACCTCTTTTTCTGTTTTGTGTAGCCATAACGTAATTCAAAAAACCTTACCTTAAAAAGTACCCATACAGCAGGATATTAAGCAGCAACAGCAGCGGAATTCCGATCCTGAAAGAAGTATGCCGCGTCTTGTGGCGCTTGCGGTACATGGCAGTCAGCACACCCAGCGCACCGCCCATAAATGCCAGCAGAAAAAGCGTCTTCTCAGGTACGCGTTCCCGCCTTGTACGGGCCTTGTTCTTGTCCTCGGACATTACCACATACCCGATAATATTAATTAGTGCAAACCACAGCAACACACCCTTGACCATTCCTTCCGGCTCTCCTCCCTCTTATCCTATCTACTTCATATTATAGTACCCTTTCCGGCAAAAAACCAATAATCCTCACATTACCTGCCATGTATACGCCCTTGCTTTCCTGTTCTTTCGCGGGACCCGCCAGCATCCGTAATCCATACCCAGGATAATACGGCAGCAAGTGCTGCCGCGATTCCGCCCAGCCAGAATCCGCCGCTTAGACCATAGGCAGAGCTCATCCAACCCGCCACAAACGGCCCTCCAGACATGCCTATTGCATACACCGCCTGATAGAAGCCCATCGCAGTTGCCCGTTTAAAGGGCGCCACTCCCGATACCGATTTGCCAAGCAGCAGCGGAAAAATAAGTCCCTGCATAAAGCCGTTCCCGATTTGTGTCGCACACAAGGCGGCAAGCGTCGGCATTGAAGGAATCAGCAGCGTGAACAGCGCGCTTCCGGCAAAACCCAGCAGCAGTGTCCCCCGGTCGCCAAGCAGCCTGCCAAATAGACGGGAGCCGTAGAGTGTCGCAACGGCATGGGGCAGCATGAATGCCAAAGTCAGCCAGCCTAAGCTTTCCTTGCTTGCACCGATGTCCAGCGCCTGGTTCGGAGTATAGCCGAACATTGTAATAAAGAGCACACAGTGCGCCAGCACGGATAACAGCGAGACTTTGACCAGCAGCGGTTCTTTAATTACCGCTGCAAGGTCTTTAAGTTGGATCGCATTCTCCCGCTTCTCCTGCTGCTGTTCCGGCAGACGCAGGGCGAGTGCCAGAGCCGCTATCGCCACAAGCCCCCCGATAACAAACGGGGCATTCCAGCCCCAGTGCTCCACCATGTAGCCGCTGATCATCATGCTCATCAACTGGGCGATGACCGTGGTGAACTGCAGCATGCCCATCGCTTTTCCCGCTTCCTCTTTCGGAAAATAGCCGGCAAATATTACCGAGTACACTACCCAGGCGGAGGCTGCTATTCCGGATACGGCACGAGCCGCCAGTGCCCAGCCCGGATGCGCTCCCGCCATAAACAGCAGGCAGCTTGCGCCGCTGGCGATCAGCCCCAGATAAATGAACGGCCGCCGCCGGTTCAAATAATCCGAGCCGATTCCGATCGGCAGCCGGAACAGAATCTGCATCAGACCGTATATCCCCAGCACTGAGCCGACCATAACATACGAAGCTCCGAGATGCTCCACGTAGGGAGAGAGCACCGGAACATAAATATATGAAGAGAACCAGAACATAAAGACGATGACCAGGAAGAAGAACCGGCTGCTTTCCCTGGTCTTTGAACCTTCTACTGACTGGGCCCCGTTTTCTTTTTGCTTAGGCATTGTCACTTTACCACCTGCTTATTCATTTTTTAGAGTTGCTCCTGCTCTTTTGCCGATCTTCTTAGTAAAACATATCTGTCTTTTGTTTGACAGCCCTAAAATCCACTCCGGATTCTGATTATTTCATGGTTAACCGGAATTTGTGTCTCTCCAAGCACTTCGGTGCACAGCAGCACCTAAGCCGCCCTTCTTAACTAAATAAGCCTGCCGGGAATTCCGGCAGACTTATTTGGGTTTTTAATTTATGGTTGAATGTCCGCTTCACAGAGGTTATTAAGCTTAATCTCCCTTCTGTTTGGCCTCCATTGCTGCTTTGAGCAGCTCACCCAGATTCGAGCCTACGCTTTCAGGTTTGCTGTACTGCTGCACGAGCTTCTGCTGCTCACGTTTATTGATATGCTTGTGGTCCTTGTCCATTGTCTCTGTTATTCCGCAGCCCAGACACTGTACGTAGAGGCCCGCCTTGCCTTCTTTAAGCTCCATTTTCTTATGGCACTGCGGACAACGGCGGTTCGAAAGCCGTTTCTCTCCGGCACGGGTATAGCCGCAGTCATCAGCAGGGCAGACCAGCAGCTTGCCCTTTTTGGTCTTCTTCTCCAGCATTCTTGTCCCACATTCAGGACAATGGCTGCTGGAGACATTATGCGGCTTGTATTCTGCGCCGCTGCTCTTGACGCCGGATACGAGTTCCTGCGCCATACTGCGGATGCCTTGCAGAAAAGGCTCAGGCCGCCCTTGTCCGCGGGCAATCTTCTCCAGCTCGGCCTCCCAGCGCGCCGTCAGCTCCGGCGTGCGCAGCTGTGCCGAGACTAGTTCAATCAACTGCTTCCCTTTGCCTGTCGGGTGAAGAGAATTGCCTTGCCGCTCGATAGTATCCGAGCTGACCAGCTTCTCAATGATATCGGCCCGGGTTGCGGGTGTTCCGAGGCCATGCTTCTCCATCTGAGTCAGCAGCGAAGCCTCGTTATACCGTTTGGGCGGCTGCGTCCGCCCTGGGCGGATCACACAGCGCAGAACCTTAACGGCCTCACCTTCACGCAGCTCTGGCAGCTTCACACTGCTTGCCGCAGGCTCATCGGCTGTATTATCTTCTTCGTCGTCATTGCTCATATCACCGCCGTACACCTCACGCCAGCCTGCGTCCTTTACCGTGGTGCCTTTCACATGAAAGCTCTCGCCTTCCACGCTTACCGTGACGGCCACCGCGTCATAACGGGCCGGCGGATAGAACAGGCTGATAAATCGCCGCACGATCAGATCATAGAGCTTACGCTCTTCCGCACTAAGCAGATTTAAGAGCACTGTCTGCTCCGTAGGAATAATGGCATGGTGATCGCTCACCTTGCTGTCATCTACTATCCGCTTTGTAATGGGCAGCGGTTTACGCAGCAGCGGCCGTGCCAATGCCGCATAGGGTCCGACCGCGATGCTGTCCAGCCGTTCCTTTAACGTCCCCGTCATATCCGAGGTTAGATAACGGCTGTCCGTACGCGGATAAGTGACCAGCTTATGCTGCTCGTATAGACGCTGCAGCACACTGGATGTTTGTTTTGCCGAGAAGCCGAACTTGCGGTTGGCATCCCTCTGCAGCTCGGTGAGATCATAAGCCAGTGGATGCGGCTCGCTTTTCTCGCTTTTTTGCACCTTGGCGATACGCCCGCTTCGGCCGGTAAGCTTGTCATTGAGCTTCGCTGTCTTCTCCTTGTCAAAAATCCGGCCATCCCCGCCCGGAGCACGCCAACCCGCCTGGAAATTCCCGAAATCTGCGGTCAACATCTCATACTCCTGGGAACGGAAGCCTGTAATTTCGTTTTCCCGGTCCATGATCATGCCGAGCGTGGGTGTCTGCACACGGCCAGCCGACAGCGGAGCACCGAACTTGCAGGTTAAAGCACGGGTAACGTTAAGACCAATCATCCAGTCCGCCTCTGCACGGCAGCGCGCCGATTCATACAGACGGTCAAAATCCCGGCCCGGACGCAGTGACGCAAATCCCTCTTTGATCGCCTTATCCGTCTGCGAAGAAATCCATAGACGCCGGAACGGCTTTTTCCAGCCGGCCATATTCATGATCCAGCGGGCCAGAAGCTCCCCTTCCCGCGCTGCATCCGTTGCAACGATCAGTTCGTCGATATCCTGGCGTTTCATCAGCTGCTGCACAGCCTTATACTGCTGGCTTGTCTCACGCAGCACCTTAAGTTTGGCCTTCTCCGGCAGAATCGGCAAATCCTCCAATGCCCAAGAAGCAAATTTATTGTTATAGTCTTCAGGTTCTGCCAGACCAACCAAATGCCCTAAAGCCCAGGTAACTACATATTTCGGACCTTCAATATAGCTCTTCTGTTTATTCCCGCAACCCAGCACCCGGGCAATCTCACGCGCAACCGACGGCTTTTCCGCCAATACCAATACCTTCATAATTCTCTCCCTTCCTTGCCAACAACCTATTATACCATGATCTAAAAGACCGCAAATATCGTCAGGCTGAATTCCACCTCCACATTATACAATAGGCTGTATCCGTTATCCGAAAGGAGTCACAGTAAATGTCCAAGCAAGAAGTGTATAATGTCATACCAGTAGGTGTGGTTGCCGGGCAGCCTGACAATCTGCGTCTTGAGCTTAAACCTGAATTTCACCCTGCCTTGAATGGCCTGCAAAATTTCAGCCATTGCCAGATCCTTTGGTGGATTCATGAGTTTGCAGATGACCACTTCCGGCAAACTACGCAGGTTCAGCCTCCATATGAGGCACCTTTAAGTGGAGTTTTTGCCTCCCGCTCTCCTGTCCGCCCCAATCCTTTAGGCCTTAGTGTAGCTGCCATAGTGTCTGTCGATATGGAATCGGGCATTGTCGAGGTTGCCGGACTGGATGCTTACCCTGGTACGCCAATCCTCGATATCAAGGCTTACTTTCCCAGTACGGACCGCGTCAAAGATGTCACTGTCCCTGAATGGGCCGCCGGTTGGGGAGACTGGGTAGCTGATTAATGAGTGCTGATAGCTGCTCAACTGCAGCAACTTACATTTTATTCCATTAATTCCTGAGGGGGTAGACATGAACAATTACCAGCTCGTCGTCCAGGCTTTGGACCATATTGAAGCTGAACTGAAATCTCCATTGTCTGTCACTGCCCTCTCCAGGAGAACCGGCTATTCTCTGTATCATTTCATTCGTTTATTCCAGGCCATTACGGGGATAACACCGGGGGATTATATAGCCAGACGCAAAATTACCGAGGCTGCCAAGGATCTTAAACGATGGCCGGAGCGTTCTTTCCAGGACATTGCACTGGATTATTATTTTAACGACTACGAGACCTTCACCAGGGCTTTTAAAAGGTTGCTTCATACCACACCGACGCAGGTCCGCAATAAACGAAATAATCCTCTGCTTCCACTGCTGCACCGGCTTCACGAACAGGACCTGCTTCATTTGCCTGTAGTTCAAGGAACGCCTCCGCAGATCGTAAAGCTAGATGAAATTACTCTCAAGGGACCTATTGTGAACGTTATCGCTGACTATTCTGTAATCTCCGAAGCCTGGTCCCAGCTGTTCACCAGAGTGCCCAGCCTGCAAGGCCGCAGGCTTCCCGAACGGTATTATCAAGTGGGCTACTGGGCTGACGATTTTGAAAACAGCGGGGTTTCCTTTATATGTGCTTGCGAGCTTTACCCTCAGCCAGAGATATCGGGCCGTCATCAATATGCCGTAACTCAAACCTCTTATCGCCATTCCGACGCCTCTGAACAAGCGCAACTATCGGCGGATTTTCCTGTGTATACCTTGCCTGCAGCCACCTATTTAAAGTTCATACATAAAGGGTTGTCGAAGGATGTCTCTTATACCTACAAATATATATATGAGACTTGGCTTCCAAAAAGCGAATACCGGCTTTCCCTGCCTTACGAATTCGAATATTATGGTGAGCAATATCTGGGCCCGGATGACAAAAATTCAATAAGCGAGATTTATGTTCCCTTGGAACTGCTGTAACACAAATGTCCGTATCTGCTAAGCAGACACGGACATTTGTATAGGGTTTCTAAGTCTCGGATAGTTTCCCCTCATGTATAATTCCTATATGTATTTCCGTTAATGTGCTTCTTCACCAAGTTCCAGACAAGCTGCAAATGATATAGCCTGCTCCAGCTTTCCCTGAACAAATGCACCTTCACTTGTTAGCTGTGACCGCACAATCATCAGTTCATCCCCATATTTTGCCTCCTGTACATAAGTAATCCTGAACCGCTTCAGTTCCTTCACACCCCATTCCTCCAGAGACAAAGCATCGCAGCACAAATCACCATAACGTGCATTGTTCAAATGATTATTGCTGTCCAGACCACTATATCTGACCTGATACCGGTAAGCTTGTTCCATGGAGATGTTCTGAGGAATGGTTACCTTATCTGGAATACTGCCGACCGAATCACCTTCATAATGCAGTACTGATATGGGAAGAGCAGATGGCCGCAGCAGCTTACGCTTCTCCGTATCCACAAGCGCCCAGATTGAACGCGCCATGGCTACCTCTGTATGATCCTTATCATAAATACGGTAGTCACGCTGCCACATGGCTCCTTTGGTCCCTTTACTCCATGTGCGCACTGTCAACTCATCATTCAGCCGGGGGATACGTTTAAACTCCAGATCAAGAGTGATCATCATCCAGCCCATCCCTGCCTCCAGCATCTGTTCAAGACTGAGGCCAAGTGCACTTACCGCTGAGTCAGCCGTACGCTGCATCATTTCCAGAATAAAAGACAGCTTAGCCTGGGAACGGTAATCCGTATCGCTGGCTTGAACTACAAATCTTTCTATCCACACAAGATCGTCTGTATTATCCACTGAAATATCCCCTTTGCTCGCGAAGCTCCCTATTATCAACATTAAAAGTCACATATATCCACAAATACTCAATACTATCCACATTAATTGGGGAGTACTTTTGATTCATTGTATATTTCATGATTCTTATCCACATGTGGACAAGTTTTTCTTCTATTCACTTTATCCCCTATCCTATCCACATTCAATAGCCAGCAGTTAAATCTTAACGCAAAAGGCAACAAAAAAGCCACTGTTGAGAAACTCAACAATGGCTTTGTGTGCTTGGCGGCGTCCTACTCTCCCAGGACCCTTCGGTCCAAGTACCATCGGCGCTGGAGGGCTTAACGGTCGTGTTCGGGATGGGTACGCGTGGAACCCCTCCGCTATCGCCACCAAACATGATTTTTCGAAGCTTCCGCTTCTCGAAATCGCTGCGAGAAAAGATCAATCCTCTGAAAGGACATGCAGCTTAGGTGTTGCAGGCTTGATCGCCTGAAAACTGAATCCGAAACAAATCTGCGTCTTACTTGTTGGATAAGCCCTCGACCGATTAGTATTGGTCAGCTCCATGCATTGCTGCACTTCCACCTCCAACCTATCTACCTCGTCGTCTTCAAGGGGTCTTACTAATTGGGAAATCTCATCTTGAGGGGGGCTTCACGCTTAGATGCTTTCAGCGCTTATCCCGTCCGTACGTAGCTACTCAGCCATGCTCCTGGCGGAACAACTGATGCACCAGCGGTACGTCCATCCCGGTCCTCTCGTACTAAGGACAGCTCCTCTCAAATTTCCTGCGCCCACGACAGATAGGGACCGAACTGTCTCACGACGTTCTGAACCCAGCTCGCGTACCGCTTTAATGGGCGAACAGCCCAACCCTTGGGACCTACTTCAGCCCCAGGATGCGATGAGCCGACATCGAGGTGCCAAACCTCCCCGTCGATGTGGACTCTTGGGGGAGATAAGCCTGTTATCCCCAGGGTAGCTTTTATCCGTTGAGCGATGGCCCTTCCATGCGGTACCACCGGATCACTAAGTCCGACTTTCGTCCCTGCTCGACTTGTTGGTCTCGCAGTCAAGCTCCCTTATGCCTTTGCACTCTTCGAATGATTTCCAACCATTCTGAGGGAACCTTTGAACGCCTCCGTTACTCTTTAGGAGGCGACCGCCCCAGTCAAACTGCCCGCCTGACACGGTCCCCGTACCCGATTAGGGCACTAGGTTAGAACCTAGATACGATCAGGGTGGTATCCCAACGGCGCCTCCGCAGAAGCTTGCGCTCCTGCCTCTACGGCTCCCACCTATCCTGTACAGATCGTACCCAAATTCAATATCAAGCTGCAGTAAAGCTCCATGGGGTCTTTCCGTCTTGTCGCGGGTAACCTGCATCTTCACAGGTATTAAAATTTCACCGGATCTCTCGTTGAGACAGCGCCCAAGTCGTTACGCCATTCGTGCGGGTCAGAATTTACCTGACAAGGAATTTCGCTACCTTAGGACCGTTATAGTTACGGCCGCCGTTTACTGGGGCTTCGGTTCACAGCTTCGGATTGCTCCTAACCGCTCCCCTTAACCTTCCAGCACCGGGCAGGCGTCAGCCCGTATACTTCGCCTTGCGGCTTCGCACAGACCTGTGTTTTTGCTAAACAGTCGCTTGGGCCTTTTCACTGCGGCCCCCTCGGGCTATTCACCCTACCGAGGCACCCCTTCTCCCGAAGTTACGGGGTCATTTTGCCGAGTTCCTTAACGAGAGTTCTTCCGCGCGCCTTAGAATTCTCTTCTCGCCTACCTGTGTCGGTTTGCGGTACGGGCACCTTCTCCTGGCTAGAGGCTTTTCTTGGCAGTGTGAGATCATGACCTTCGCTACTATAATTTTCGCTCCCCATCACAGCCCAGCCTTAATGGTGTGCGGATTTGCCTACACACCAGCCTCACTGCTTAGACGGACATCCATCAGTCCGCGTCACTACCCTCCTGCGTCACCCCATCGCTCATAGCGGATTACGGTGGTACAGTAATTTCAAACTGTTGTCCTTCGACTACGCCTTTCGGCCTCGCCTTAGGTCCCGACTTACCCTGAGCGGACGAGCCTTCCTCAGGAAACCTTGGGCTTTCGGCGGATCAGATTCTCACTGATCTTTTCGTTACTCATACCGGCATTCTCACTTGTATGCTGTCCAGCGCTCCTTACGGTACACCTTCAACCTGCATACAACGCTCCCCTACCCCAGATACATAGTATCTAGCCATAGCTTCGGTGGTGTGTTTAGCCCCGTTACATTTTCGGCGCAGAGTCACTCGACCAGTGAGCTATTACGCACTCTTTCAATGGTGGCTGCTTCTAAGCCAACATCCTGGTTGTCTGTGCAACTCCACATCCTTTCCCACTTAACACACACTTGGGGACCTTAGCTGATGGTCTGGGCTGTTTCCCTTTTGACAATGGATCTTAGCACTCACTGTCTGACTCCCGGCAAGAAGTTAATGGCATTCGGAGTTTGACTGAGCTTGGTAACCCTTGCGGGCCCCGCACCCAATCAGTGCTCTACCTCCACCACTCCATTCACCGAGGCTAGCCCTAAAGCTATTTCGGGGAGAACCAGCTATCTCCGAGTTCGATTGGAATTTCTCCGCTACCCCCACCTCATCCCCGCATTTTTCAACATACGTGGGTTCGGGCCTCCAGTGCGTGTTACCGCACCTTCACCCTGGACAGGGGTAGATCACACGGTTTCGGGTCTACGTCCACATACTAAATCGCCCTATTCAGACTCGCTTTCGCTGCGGCTCCGGCTTCTCACCTTAACCTTGCATGTTAAACGTAACTCGCCGGTTCATTCTACAAAAGGCACGCCATCACCCATAGATCGGGCTCTGACTTTTTGTAAGCACACGGTTTCAGGTTCTATTTCACTCCCCTTCCGGGGTGCTTTTCACCTTTCCCTCACGGTACTGTTTCACTATCGGTCGCCAGGTAGTATTTAGCCTTAGCAGATGGTCCTGCTGGATTCATACGGGGTTTCACGTGCCCCGCACTACTCGGGATCCGTCTCGGAGAGAACACAGTTTAGGTTACAGGGCTTTTACCTCTATCGCGGGCCTTTCCAGACCTCTTCACCTACCATATTCCTTTGTAACTCCATGTGAGACGTCCCACAACCCCAAGGGGCAAGCCCCTTGGTTTAGGCTGTTCCGCGTTCGCTCGCCGCTACTGACGGAATCACTATTGTTTTCTCTTCCTCAGGGTACTTAGATGTTTCAGTTCCCCTGGTCTGCCTCTATCTCCCCTATGTATTCAGAGAGAAGTAACTGCGAATTACCACAGCTGGGTTTCCCCATTCGGACACCCCCGGATCAAAGCTTGCTTACAGCTCCCCGAGGCAGTTTCGTTGTTCGCCACGTCCTTCGTCGGCTCCTGGCGCCTAGGCATCCTCCGTGTGCTCTTATTAGCTTAACCAATGCATTTTTCCAGAAGGAAAATCGCTAGTATCACTATTAATTAAAACTTGTTCACACAAGTTTCAGCTAAAAGATGTTCTAAAACGCAAATTCGTTTCGGTATCCAGTTTTCAAGGATCAAGGTGTTACTTGAGAGCTTAAACTCTCAAAACTGACCAACGAGTGAGTAACAGGCCTAAACCTGAGTTTTGGAAGTAATACTTCCGATTTGAATGTTTCCATTGCAGGAAACGATTCTCCATAGAAAGGAGGTGATCCAGCCGCACCTTCCGATACGGCTACCTTGTTACGACTTCACCCCAATCATCTACCCCACCTTCGGCGGCTGGCTCCCTTGCGGGTTACCCCACCGACTTCGGGTGTTGTAAACTCTCGTGGTGTGACGGGCGGTGTGTACAAGACCCGGGAACGTATTCACCGCGGCATGCTGATCCGCGATTACTAGCAATTCCGACTTCATGCAGGCGAGTTGCAGCCTGCAATCCGAACTGAGACCGGCTTTGCTGGGATTGGCTCCACCTCGCGGCTTCGCTTCCCGTTGTACCGGCCATTGTAGTACGTGTGTAGCCCAGGTCATAAGGGGCATGATGATTTGACGTCATCCCCACCTTCCTCCGGTTTGTCACCGGCAGTCACTCTAGAGTGCCCAGCCTTACCTGCTGGCAACTAAAGTCAAGGGTTGCGCTCGTTGCGGGACTTAACCCAACATCTCACGACACGAGCTGACGACAACCATGCACCACCTGTCTCCTCTGTCCCGAAGGCCGCCACTATCTCTAATGGATTCAGAGGGATGTCAAGACCTGGTAAGGTTCTTCGCGTTGCTTCGAATTAAACCACATACTCCACTGCTTGTGCGGGTCCCCGTCAATTCCTTTGAGTTTCAGTCTTGCGACCGTACTCCCCAGGCGGAGTGCTTACTGTGTTAACTTCGGCACCAAGGGTATCGAAACCCCTAACACCTAGCACTCATCGTTTACGGCGTGGACTACCAGGGTATCTAATCCTGTTTGCTCCCCACGCTTTCGCGCCTCAGCGTCAGTTACAGCCCAGAAAGTCGCCTTCGCCACTGGTGTTCCTCCACATATCTACGCATTTCACCGCTACACGTGGAATTCCACTTTCCTCTTCTGTACTCAAGCCACCCAGTTTCCAGTGCGACCTCAGGTTGAGCCCAAGGTTTAAACACCAGACTTAAATAGCCGCCTGCGCGCGCTTTACGCCCAATAATTCCGGACAACGCTTGCCCCCTACGTATTACCGCGGCTGCTGGCACGTAGTTAGCCGGGGCTTTCTTCTCAGGTACCGTCACTCCGGTAGCAGTTACTCTACCGGACGTTCTTCCCTGGCAACAGAGCTTTACGATCCGAAAACCTTCATCACTCACGCGGCGTTGCTCCGTCAGGCTTTCGCCCATTGCGGAAGATTCCCTACTGCTGCCTCCCGTAGGAGTCTGGGCCGTGTCTCAGTCCCA
This sequence comes from Paenibacillus sp. FSL M7-1046, assembly GCF_038007405.1. NCBI lineage: Bacteria > Bacillati > Bacillota > Bacilli > Caryophanales > Paenibacillaceae > Paenibacillus > Paenibacillus sp. FSL M7-1046. The sequence goes on from NZ_JBBOXB010000001.1 coordinate 1,550,350, forward strand.
GTGTGGCCGTTCACCCTCTCAGGTCGGCTACGCATCGTCGCCTTGGTGAGCCGTTACCCCACCAACTAGCTAATGCGCCGCAGGCCCATCTCCTTGTAGCAGATTGCTCCGCCTTTCATCCTCCGTCCATGTGAACAAAGGAATTATCCGGTATTAGCTACCGTTTCCGGTAGTTATCCCAGTCAAAGAGGTAGGTTGCCTACGTGTTACTCACCCGTCCGCCGCTAAGTTAATCCGGAGCAAGCTCCATCATAACTCCGCTCGACTTGCATGTATTAGGCACGCCGCCAGCGTTCGTCCTGAGCCAGGATCAAACTCTCCAAATTGGTATTTAGAAAGAGCGATTGCTCAATTTGAAACATCTGACGAGAATTTACATTCTCTAATTTTGGATCTCACTTGCGTGATTTCCATACTCACTCGTTGTTCAGTTTTCAAAGATCAAGCTCGTTGTCAGTGTCGATTATCTCGTCACCAGCAACTCTTATAATATATCACGTTTGATTTAGAAACGCAAGCTTTTTTTTGAAACAACTTTTCAGCCATTTCTTATTTACTTGGGTGCGCTCTAACAACGCTTACCTATAATACCCCACATCAATATAAAAAAGCAACCCCTTAAACAAAAAAAAGATAACCGGCTTAAATATTAAGCGGGTTATCTTAGGGTAATCATCATTCTACAGGATTAGTAGATCTTAGCTGCTGTATATTTGCTCGACGCTTTGGTGAAGCCTGATTCTTTGTTCTTACCCAATCCGGCGTCCACTGTCGTATCAATCGTTACCCATTTGCCGTTAAGCAATACTTCATTCCAGGCATGATATACAGATACATAACTCGTATTGCCCATTACCAGCTTTGTCGGAATTCCTTCACTGCGGAGCATGGTGGCGAACAAAGATGCATAATCGTAGCAAATCCCTTTCTTACTAGCGAGTGTGTTGTCGTTGTTCGGGATATAATCCTGCGTAACATTAGCCGCTAAGGTATAGTCGTACTTTACATTCGCCACGATGTAATTATAGATAGCTTGTACCTTTGCTTCATCAGTGGTCAGCCCTTGCGTAAGCTGCTTAGCTTTCAGTACTGCTTTATCGGAAGAATTCCATTTCACATTCTGTACGGAACTCAAATATACGGCGTTGGTGTTGCTCATGCTCAGGTCTACGGTTTCGGAAGAAAGCACTTTGTATTTGTTGCCGCTGGTGTTCTCTAGGACTGACACTTTATAAGCGCCATTCCCCTGCTGCAGTGGAAACGTTTCTGTAGCTTTGGAGGCATATAAGTTATAAGAGTAGCTCTTATTGTCTTTAGTAATCATGAGCTTGATACGTTTGTCCTTGGGAACATCATAGGAAACTTGGACAACCCCTTGGCTCAATTGCGATGTATTTAACCAGCCCGACTCTACGCTGGAAGCGTTAGCTGTGCTTACTTGAACTGAAGTAACCAGGACGAACAAGGTCAAGAACATATAATAGAACTTCTTCATGGATAAAACCCCTTTCGGTAGCTGGCTGCCATCCATACCCGGGAAGGCCCTTTAGCTTTGCGTCCCTACCTTTCGATAGGTTTGCCGTTATCGTTTAAGCTTTATCTGTTCCTACTACTATTGGAATATACTAGATTCATCTTAAAAACAAACAAAAAAAGCCTCTTCATTCGGTAGCTGGCTGCCATCCTTACAGGGAAGGCCCTTTAGCTTTGCGTCCCTACCTTTCGATAGGTTTGCCGTTATCGTGTTTAGCTTTTATAGTTATATAGTATCATATTAATGCCTAGTTACAAGACCTAAATCACTAGATTTCTACTTAATTCATTTAAATTTTTATAATTTTCGCATTTTATGATCTGTTCTCTTACTTCAAACCGCTTTAGCGTGGATAATCAGTCGATGGGTCGGATTTACCAAAGGATCACATGTAATGAGGGTAAGGATCTTATCTTGTTTATTCCCGTTCAGTACAGACACATCCGTAGGCTCAACAATCGAGATATCATAAACCTCGTATTTATACTCCTGATCGCTTGTCTTGACGGAAATGGTATCTCCGACCTTTACTTCGTTCAGTCTGTTGAATAATCTCCCTGTAGTCCTAGACCTGTGTGCAGCTATGGCAGCATTGCCTATTTCACCGATTGGAGCGGTTTCCTTCATATGGGCTGCGGCATGCTTCATGTTGGCTTTGGTCGCCCCTTCCAATATGGGCAATTTCAAATCGATTTTGTCGATTGTGATAATTCCGGTCACTTTGCCGCCGACCTCTATTTCCTGCTCTGCCGGTTCAGCAGCCTGCACTGGTTCATCCCCAGCTGATTCTTCTGCCAGCAGTGCAGTGACCTCGGCGTACTGTTTTTTCAGATCGGGCTCTGACGAAGGGGCCAGCTCACTATAAGCCTGTTCAGCCTCCTTCAGCAGCTTCTCTTGCTGCCGGTCGTTATACCATTCGCTCGCTTTTGGATACAGCATGACTAGAACTCCTGCAATTATGATCAAATAGGAAAACTTACGCATCAAATCCCCCCGATCTTTAAGATAAAGAAACTCCACGGCCCAACATCTGACTTAAAATACCCATTTACGGCTACCAAAGAAATTGATGATGACGGTGACGAACGTAACCAGCACTTTGGAAATCAGCACCTGAACTCCAAATTTGTCCGTTAGCAGATGCATCAGCAGCACTGATATCCCCAGTACAACCAGGTTCAGTATGATGAATCGGACTAATTGCATACGGTCAAAACTGTCCTTGTTAGCCTGACTCTTATCCTTAAAGGTCACCTTCTTGTTCCAAAAGAAACTGTTCGCTGTCCCTGCGCTATAAGAAATAATCTGTGCCGGGGTGTTCATCATACCCAGAGAATGCAGCAAGGTAAATACGGCGAAATCAATTAGCGTATTCAGTAAGCCTACAGCATTAAATTTTAAAAACTGGATAAATCCCGCATTCAGCTTCCTATCTGCCATAATCATTGTCCTCTTGCCGCTCCTCATGCTCCCCGCCCCGGTAACCCTTGGTCTCACGCACGATGTACAGCGGTCTATCCTTGGATTCATCATATATCCGTCCAATATATTCACCTATTACGCCAAGCAGCATCAGCACGATGCCGTTAAACAACAAATTCACACCGACGATGGAAGCCCAGCCCGGAACCGTCCATGAGGTGAAAAAGATTCTCTGGAACAATACAAAGAACAGATACACAAAGCTGGAGAAGGAGAGAAAGAAGCCTACATATGAGGCTATTTTCAGCGGCTTATGTGAAAATGAGGTGATGCCGTCAACCGCAAACCGGATCATTTTCTTCAGCGGGTATTTGGTTTCACCTGCAAAACGTTCCTCCCGCACATATTCCACCATCGTCTGCCGGAAGCCGACCCAGCTCACCAAACCTCTGACATAGCGGTTTTTCTCTTTGAGTCCACGCAGCACATCGCATACTTTACGGTCGATGAGCCGGAAGTCGCCTGTATCGGTGGGAATCTCCACACTGGTCATGCTGCTGAGCAGACGGTAAAAGAGCTTGGCAGTCACTTTCTTGAAAATAGTCTCCCCATGCCGTTTCAGCCGTTTGGCGTAAACTACCTCATAGCCCTCTTTCCACTTGGCAATCATCTGCAAAATGACCTCGGGCGGATCTTGAAGATCCGCGTCAATCACCACAACAGCCTGGCCTTGCGCATAGTCCATTCCGGCCGTAATCGCGACCTGATGACCGAAGTTACGGGAGAAGTCAATCAGCTTAACATGCTCGTCGCTGCTGCTGATTCCACTCATGATCTCAGCTGTGCGATCCCGGCTCCCGTCATTAACGAAGATCAGTTCATAGGTATCACCGCATTCGTCCATGACTTTCTTAAGCCGCTCATACGTATATTGAATAACTTCTTCCTCATTGTACATGGGGACAATTACACTGTATCTGGCTTTCACCTTTGTTCCTCCTAAAAGTTTTGTAGCACTACGCACTCCCCTCCTAGAATACCCAGGAAGGGAACCAGCGCAGCACATCCGTCACATATTCTTTGTCAACCACCATTCCCGACAACACCGGATAGAACAGTACAAAAAGTAGCGCTGCGACAGCCACGTATGCATACCGGATGTACCTAGCTTCCCGATATTTGCTGTCCAGCAGCTTCATGATATATACAATAGCAAGAATCATGAACGGTACCATCGCAAAATAATGGTATAGGAACGTCTCACGCGGTACAAGCATCCAAGGGACATACTGCGAGAAAAAGCCGATCCAGATCATGTACATGCTTTTGTCTTTCCGTTTTACGGTAAGCCATACCGTAGCCAGCATCGCGAAGATCCCGGTCCACCAGATTAGCGGATTGCCTATGGTGACTATGCTGCTTACCTTGCCTTCCGGCAATCCTTCGCCGCCGCTGAAGAACCATACCGGCCGTTTCATAAACGGCCATTCCCACCAGGAGGAAGCAAACGGATGCGTGGCGACAAGCTGGCTGTGGTAGTTATACATATTCTTTTGCGCATCGATCAAGCCTTTTACAGTAAACCCTTCGGCTGTTACGGACAGCGCAGGGATAAAGGACAGGCTATAGATAACGGCAGGAATAACTACAAAGAAAACAACACAGCTGGCCAGCGTAACGATGGTGTTCTTCCAAAAGGAACTATCTGCCGTCCGGCAGGCGTCCTTGAGCTCCTGGTCACTTAATTTGCCTTCAGCCAGCACACGCCCAGCGGCCTTATGTTCCCTATAGCGTTCAAATAAGGCGAGCGCCAGCATAATGGCCAGCCCGGCTCCTCCATAGAGCACAATCCATTTGGAGGCGACGCCGATGCCGAAGAACAATCCGGACCAGAACAGCGGGACAAGTGTCTTGCGCAGCGGAACACGGTAGAAATTCATCGTGAAATACCGCTGCATGAAATAGAACATTAACATGATGAAGAATACGCCGTATACATCAATTGTAGAAATCCGTGTCTGCGTAAAATGCATGAAATCCAGTGCGAAGAGTCCTGCGGCAAGGGCGGCGTAAATGCTCTTTTTGAACAGGCGCAGCGCCATGATATAGATTAGCGGCAGCATAGCGATTCCGAACAATGTACCGATAATCCGCCAGCCGAACGGATTAACACCGAATACCTCCATGCCGATAGCAATCAGAAGCTTGCCGAGCGGCGGGTGGGTATTCTCATAAGGGACGATGCCATGCGTGTATTCATAAGCTGTCCGTGCATGGTAAATCTCATCAAAATAGGTGCTGTTCATGAAACCGGTATTTTCCGGTATGATTGACTGTTCGTCAAACAGGTTGGAGGGGACGCCTCTTTTTGGCGCTGCACCGGCATCCGGGGTGACACTTGTAACCGGAAGCGGAGTTTTCCCGCCCCCCTGCTCGTAGAAGGCCATTTCATTTAAGGTAAAGCCCGGTGAAGTCACCGTAAGCTTCACGTATCTTGCCGCAACGTTCAGCGGCTGGCTTTTCCAGATGAATACATTGCCGACATCCTCATTCACATCGAGCGGACTGCTCCAGGCATCCGGCGTCTGGCTGAATTCCAGTTTGAATTTACCGGTCCCGACACCTCCAAATACGTTGACACGCTCCAACTGGCGGCTCTGGCCCAGATCGACATAAAAGCTTTCGCCGCTGGCAGCCGGTTCCCATAAGGTTTCGGGAGCTTTTGATGAGCCCAGGTGGTAAAGAGCCAGGGCTGCGTAGACGGCAGTAATAGCCAGCATCCAGATCCAGTCTTTACGCTGCATTCTGAACCTGGATCTCTTACCCGGCTGCGGAAGCGGACGAAGCTCCTCGGCGAGTTTCATATCAGCTTCATACTTCTCCGCAGGGGCAGAAGGCAGCGGAAGCAGCTTCGTTTCGTTACGGATATACAACGAATACCCAATGTACAGCATATATAACAACAAAGCGAGATTGGCAATCGACGTAACCAGAACAATTCCGTCCGAAGGCGGATTATTTCCGGCGTTCAGATGGGCAAGCGTGTAGCCTACATTAATGTATTGCGTCAGCGAAAATCCGAGAAACAGCGTCAGAAAACGGCGGTCCCGGCTTTCAATATAAGCGAACAGCGAGAGAATCAGAACCGGATACATGTAACGCTCATGCATTTTGGTTCCGAGTACAAACATAATGACAATCAGCACCATGCCGATGAAGAAAGATTTGGACAGCTCCTTGCGGTCCCGCTTGAAGGAATAATACGCCGCCACGGCTACTGCTGCCAGGATGCAGACATAACCCCAGACCCGGTACGTAATCCCAAGCCATGTAAAATCGAGCGGGGACCACATCGGGTCAGTCAGTGCATAGAGATTAAACGCATTAACCGTAGAATACGGATAGGAAGACAGCGTGCTCTTATACAGATCAATAAGCGCGCCTAACCCGCCGTTATTCCAGAAGAATGGTGCCGCCAGCAAGGCAAAGATCCCAAGTCCGTAAAGAGCGCCCACCGCAAGCTGCTTCCAGGCCCGGTGATGATAGAAGGCAAACAGCAGGACTGGTGTGAAGATAAGTGCCTGCGGTTTGATCAGCGTGGCCAAAGCAAAAAATATCGCTGCACGCACAAAGGCTTTATCGGAGGCCCCGGCAATGCTAAGCAGCAAGAACACTAAAAAGAACGAATCTGCCTGTCCCCAGGCAGCAGAATCCATCAGCACCGCCGGATTAAACAGGAAGAGCAGACTTAAGCCAATTGCCATGCCTGATCCGAGCTTTTTGCGGCCGCCTTTGTAAATCAAATACCCCAGCACCAGATCGGAAAGGATCGCCGGCAGTTTAAAGAGCAGCGTTTCCCCGCCTGAGCCATGCGCCAAGCCGAATAAACCGCGGATCGAGGCCAACAGGTACAATATATATAAATACCCTGGAGGATAGTCTGCAAAATAACCCTCCTCATAGAACTTGCCCGGACCCAAATCCACCATGCGCTGGCCCCAGGCTATAAAGGTATTCATGTCATTCTGATAGCCCTGCGCAGTCAGGCCAATCCAGACCCGCAGGATTAAAGCAGCTCCAACGATGAGATAAAGCCATCTTGTATAAATCACATCCGGCTGCTTCAGCAGTCTGTCGCTCCTGAAGGCTCTATTATATAGAAAAGCGAAGAACACACTGAATAACGCCGAGATCAGCAGCAGCTTGGCCGGTGATACCTTATGCGGAGTTTCCTCTGCCGGATTGTCACCTCCCTGGGCGGCGGCGCCGCTATCCAGTGAAATGACGCCAGCTCCCTCGGGGGCGGCATCCAGCTGTTCTACAGCCAAATCATCGAAATAAGCTTTGCCCTGAATCAAATTGGCGTATCCGCCAAGGGCTGCACCTATACCAAGTTCGGTCTGCTCTTTCCCGGTCTGACCAATAAACTCAAGATACTGCCAGTCTCCGGCAGTATCAGTTGTAGCGGGATACCCGCTGCCGATGCCGACCGGGAATATATTAGCCCCCAGCCCCTGGCCTGCGGCGCTGGCGATTTTGACAAACCCCGAGATCTTGTAATAGCTGTCCGGAGTAACGCTTATATTCTGCACCCATTTCAGATGATTCGGTTCAAGATTCTCAATGACTGCGGCTTTACTGCCGGAATGAACCTCCCCGGACTGGACTGACAATACGCCGGAGCCGTCTCCGGATATCCATGCATCCTTGGTCCAGCTGGAAGGTGCTCCCTCCTCCCCATCTTCAAAGCCTGGATTCTGCAATAAGTTTCCTTCTGCATAGATGCTTGTTACCGGAAGCACAAACAATAACAGCATCAAAACAATGATAGCAGCCGCGCGTGTATTTTTGATCATCGTTCCAACCTCACCTCGTCAATGTTAATCCAGCCGTTCCCGCCGGTTATAAAAATCTCTGCCCGATCTCCCTGATTTAGAGCAACAGGCGGCAGTGTAATCTGATGGTATTCGTCTCCCTTGGTCAGCTCTGCTTCAGCCTGTACGATACCGTTCACCCGCAATCCGATCTTTCCACCCTCGCCGCCGGCACTGACCATGGCTGACAGCTTGTATTTCCCCGGCTCTGTTGGTGCTGTAAAAGCCTGAACGACACTTTTGTCACCACCGGCATCAAGATAGGCAAGATAAGTTCCGGCACCCGGGTTATTGCTGGCAACCCCCGTTCCCTCTGAAAAGCTCCAGCCAGCAGCCCCCTCTTCAAAACCACCGTTTGAAAACTCCTTATCCGCTGTTGTGTCCAGGGGCGTTCCCCCGTCTGCATACTCTTTAACGAGAAGAACACTATAATAGGCAAAATGCTTGACCGTCCCCTCTCCTGTCACAGCTTCAGGGAGGGGGGTTCCGTTCCTGAAGAGATATGCCGAATTCCCGGTCACAACGTCCGGTTTGCCGAACCTGTATCTGCCAAAGGCAGATACCTGCTGAAAAGCCGCTCCCGGATTGACATAGACAACAGATTCCAGAAAATCATGCGGATTGATTCTTTCGTAAAACAGCACAAAGATATAAGGCATATTGATTTCATCCGTAATGTAGACATCTTCTGTACTGTGTTCAGATGCATATTGTATCGCCTCACCCAGCGAATCATAAAACGCCGGACCGATACGCCCGGGGAATTCACGGAAATATGCATTCGTGAATGACCCGAACAAAATGGTGAAAGCAAGAGCAGACAGAATGCCTGCAATTTTTAATTTTTGGTATAGCCATGTAAACCCTGCTGCAACCAGCAGGATCAACGGATAAAAGATAATGTTGATCCGGTTGATATTCACACTCGTGATAAAGGCCATGAGTATGGCAAGGGAGAGCCACAGCAGCACAACCGCATGCGGGATACCCTCGCGGCCGCGTGTCCGCAGCGTATGAATCATCACAAGAAGGCCAGCTATAGCAAAAGGCAAAGCGATCGGGTAAGCATAGCCATACGGTGAGATTGAATTCCACGGCAGGCCGTCGCTTCCACTGAGTAGTATTTTGCCAAAAGCACTAAAATTGTCTGCAGCGGTCTGCAGCAGCTGTCCGCTGAATACGGAAGAGACCTCTTCTACACGCGGCATAGTTAATTTGGGAATAGAAAAGAATGGAGTCGCTATCCCCGGCTGTTCATAGCGGTTGATAACTACAAATAAAAATATGGGAAGGGCCAGCAGGATTAATAGTGCGCTGTTCCACAATAATGTCCGTAATTTTAGCGCTCTACTATACAATAGAAGAAGTGCGGTGCCTAAGGCAAATAAAGGTACAAAAAAGTAGGCTGTTCCGTATGCATAAAGCGACAGGGCAAGCATGATTGTAAAGCCGTAAGTCCATTTGGCGCTACGGAAGGATTTCAGTCCAAAATATACCGCAATACATACCAGAGTAGGCAGCAGGTTGGACTCCAGCGCCCATCTTGACATCATAATATGCCAAGGATTAATCGCGATAAAGAACATAGCGGCAAGACCGGCCACTTTCGATGGGAACAGCTGCCTCATAATTAAATAGAAAAATAGCATGCCCAGCAGCCCCATCACGATACTTACCGCCCGCACAGACAGTGGTGTCAGCCCGAACAGCAGGAGAAAAGGCAGCGATAAATAGGCATAAAGTGCATTCTGCCCGCTGCCCCAGGAAATGAGATGAATGGGCAGATGAACGCCGTTGCGGTCTATCCCATAATGCAGGATGGCATAAGCATCATAGCCTATGGATGCTTCATCCTGGTTAAGTCCCGGAGGGATACTCCCTATGTATATCACCCGCACGATGGCCCCCAGCAGGAAGATCAGCAATGGCCAAGGGTTGTTCTTCCAGGAGCTGTACGCTCTATTAACAATGCCGGACAACATTAATCACCTCTTCAACAATATAATCTAAATGCCGGTTGAAGAAAAGACCGGGACCGGTCGATGTCCCTGGCCGAAACCGCAAGATACAGGTGCTTTGATTCTTGTTCTGCTACAGCAAAACGGCCCCTTCATCACTGAAGGAGCCGTAATATTCGGGTTTATATTAGAAGTAGACTTAGCCTTGGCTGCCGATCAACACGTAGCGCAGCACAATTAGAACGGCGAGCACCCACATCATCCAGTGGATATCGTATTTCTTTTTGCCGGCCAGATTGGCTACACAAGCCAGGATTACATAGGTAACAATCCCGAACGAAATGCCGTTGGCAATGTTGTAAGTGAATGGCATGATGACGAAAGTCAGGAAGGCTGGAATAGCATAAACCATATCCTGAAAGTCGATCTCGCGAATCGATTGTGCCATAAGCACACCGACCACAATCAATGCCGCTGCCGTAGCGGAACCAGGAATTAGCGCAACCACCGGAGCAAGGAACAGAGCAAGCAAGAAGCAAACACCGGTTGTTACGGCAGTCAGACCTGTCCGGCCGCCTTCAGCAACCCCGGCAGCACTTTCTACATAAGCAGTAGTGGTGGAAGTACCCAGCATCGCACCGCCGGCAACAGCAACTGCATCAACAAACATCGCATTGCCGACACGTCTCTTGCCATCTTCCTTGTCCTTCATAATTCCCGCACGTTCAGCAGTACCGACAAGCGTGCCAAAGGTATCAAACAATTCTACGAACGTAAAGGTGGCAATTGCGGAAACAATACCGGTGTGCATAATGCCTTCCCAGTCAAATTCCCAGAAATTCAGCTGTGTGAAATCAGGAACCCAAGGCGTCTGTGGATTGTTCAGCGAGCTGAAATCAACTGCACCCATGAGGATGGCGACAACAGTAGTTCCCAGAATTCCGAACAAAATCGCGCCGCGGACTTGCAGCACCATCAGAATGGAAATCAGCAGCAAGCCGATGATGACCAGCTGGACATTGGTATTTTCAAGGCTGCCCATATGAATAACAGTTTCGAAGGACAAAACATCAGTGAACTTGTTAGCAGCAATGTCGCTGCCGGCTTCAACGCCGATAGTCATAAGACCGCTGTTCTTCAAGCCGATAATGGTAATAAACATCCCGATCCCAACGGTAATGGCATGCTTCAGATTGTCAGGGATGGCTGTGAGCAACATTTGCCGCACCCTCGTTACCGTTAGCAGGATGAAGATGATACCGGAAATGAATACGGCAGTCAGACCCATCTGCCAGGTAAATTCATGTTCAGTTGTAGCCGAGGATAAAACCACGGATGCGAAATATGCATTAAGGCCCATGCCAGGCGCCAGAGCTACCGGGAAATTAATGAAAAGTCCCATGGCAATTGTAAAAATACCAGCTGCCAGCGCTGTAGCCAGAAACACGGAATACCAGCCCATGTCAATCCGGCCAAAAGCCGTCAAAGTGCTGGGATTAACCGAAAGAATGTAAGCCATTGCCATGAATGTGGTCAGACCGGCCATAATCTCTGTGCGTACTGTGGTGCCGTTTTCTTTCAACTTGAAAAAGCGATTCAAATTGTTCTCCCCCTAAGATCTATGTGAGTGTCTCGCGCGGAACAGAAAAGCCGGTATCTTGGTAGACACCGGCCCGAAAAAAGAGGATTCACCCGCCTGTCTTCAGCACAAAGGCCAAAGATTCCGGGAACTCGCTCTTCTTAATCGTAGCCAGGTCATTACGGTGACCTTGTAGAGACTTTCGGGCCGATTCCCGAAATTATACGAATATTTATGTTGCTCAACGCTTTATCATTTTAGGTGTACATCACATAAGTTGTCAATGGCAAATACGAACAATGCGCGTTATATTTTTAATATTGTTCGTAAATCAAACATTTTCATGACAAAATCTGCAGGAATGGTTAATCCGGAACCTCACTCATAGGATACGGGCGGTATTTCTCTATTTTCATTGCGAATTCCCGCAGTCTTGTAATACCTTCCTCACTGCAGGAGATGATGGAGCATCCGTCAAAAGTGCTGGTTTTGCCATCATAAAGACAAGTAAAGCGCCAGACATTGCTTACGGTTTGCTCCTTGGCATCAAAAAAGGATTCAAGGATATCCCATTGCAGAACCTTATTCCCTGGCTCATGCCAGCCGCGAAACCACTCCTGACATTCGAGAATGCCGGAGTATTCTGCACCATCACATTCTTCTATTCTGACATCCTTATGTAAAACGCTAAGAAATGCAGCCTCATCCTGCTCCAGCCAAGCTGTGAAATAGACTGCCGCCAGCTGTTCGCCCTGGATCTGATTCATTTTTCCGCCTCCGTTCTCCATTCAATCGTTAATGTCTGCGTGCAATTGCATGCTATCATTTTTACCACCTGACACGAAATTCATTTTCTTACATTCAACAAAAAAAGCCGGAAGCACCCTGTTAAAATGGTGTTCCGGCTCTGGATATACTTTTATTCAGCTGATTGCTATTCCCATTCAATCGTTGCAGGCGGTTTCGAGGTAATATCATAAACGATGCGGTTCACGTTATCCACTTCGTTGACGATACGTACGGAGATTTTCTCAAGAATATCCCACGGAATACGCGCCCAGTCAGCGGTCATACCGTCGATGGAAGTAACTGCACGGATGCCCACGGTGTAGGAATAAGTGCGCTCGTCTCCCATAACCCCGACACTCTTCATGTTAGGAAGTGCAGTGAAATACTGCCAAATTTCCTGGTCCAAACCGGCCTTGATGATTTCCTCGCGCAGGATGTAATCGGAGTCGCGGACAATCGTCAGCTTCTCTTCGGTCACTTCGCCCAATACGCGGATAGCAAGTCCAGGACCCGGGAATGGCTGGCGCCAGACGATGGCACGCGGCATGCCCAGCTCTTCTCCCAGTTTACGGACCTCATCCTTGAACAGCGTGTTCAAAGGCTCGATCAGGCTGAACTTCATGTCTTCCGGCAATCCGCCGACATTGTGATGCGATTTGATAGTCTGTGCTGTTGCTGTTCCGCTCTCCACAATATCCGTATACAGCGTACCTTGGGCGAGGAATGCGAAGTCACCCAGCTTGGCCGATTCTTCGTCAAAGCAATAGATAAACTCGTTGCCGATGATTTTACGTTTTTGTTCTGGATCGGATACACCGGCCAGCTTGCCCAGGAAACGCTCGCGGGCATCAATCTTCACGACGTGAATATCGAATTTGCCGACGAAAGTCTCCATTACACTCTCTGCTTCGCCTTTGCGCAGCAGGCCGTGGTCAATAAACATACAGGTCAATTGATCGCCGATGGCCCGGTGAATCAGCATAGCCACAACGGAGGAATCCACACCGCCGCTGAGTGCGCAAAGCACCTTCTTGTCCCCGACTTTGTCACGGATATCCTTGATGGCATCGTCAATGAACGATTCCATCGTCCATTTGCCCTCGCAGCCGCAGATCTCGTACAGGAAGTTCGAAATCATCTCATTGCCTTTCACGGAGTGGCGAACCTCCGGATGGAACTGCACCGCGTAGAATTTGCGGGCAGCATTGCTCATTGCGGCAATCGGCGCACTCTCCGTACCGGCATCCAGCTTAAATCCGGATGGAAGCTCCACTACATGGTCGCCGTGGCTCATCCATACCATCTGTTTGCTCTCCAGGCCTGCTGCAAGCACAGCACCCGCTTCGAAATCGACATCAGCTTTGCCGTATTCGCGTTTGGCTGCACGCTCCACCTTGCCGCCGAGCTGCTGAGCCATGAGCTGCATGCCGTAGCAAATGCCGAAAATTGGCAGTCCCAAATCATAGATAGCCGGATCCAGATGTGGTGCGTCCTCAGCATACACACTGCTTGGTCCTCCGGAGAATACGATCCCCTTCGGCGAAAGTGCTTTGATCTTCTCAATTGGCGTATTGTACGGCAGAAGCTCGCTGTATACCCCCAGGTCCCGAATTCTGCGCGCGATAAGTTGGTTATACTGTCCCCCGAAATCGAGAACGACGATCATTTCATTTGGCTTGTTCATTACGTGCCTCCCTTGATTATTGGATTCATTATACTCATGGATAAATCTCATCGTCAAGGAAAGGAGAGCACGCATCTCTTATGCTTTTGGCGCAGTTCATCCGGCCGCTTGAACGATCTGAGGAGAGCGGAAAAGACTTATGGCATCTTTTGGTCAAGGTATCCGCTTCCATGCGGCCTATAAGGATTTATTGGCCAGCCGGTGCCCGCCAGAAAGCCTCAGGTCAGGCGGAAAATGATGAGCAGGCAGCGGCTGATAAAGCCTGCGGCCTCCGCAGCGGCTGCATCCGGCGGCGGCTGCGCCGGGCCGGGGCGCGGCGTGGCACGCTGCGCCTGTGCCGTGCCGCTGTACGCCAGGGTTTCCCACTGGCGGACGAACACCCGGACGGCGGTGCGCAGCCCCGCGTCCTCTATATTCAGGGAGGCTGCGTACTCCCTGGCCGTCACACCGGGCAGCGGCGGGCCGTACCGCGCCGCCAGCCCGTGCCAGGCCAGAGCGGCTGCGCGCAGCTGCCGCTCGCGGCTCACGCTGCCGGCGCGGCGCGCCGCCGGCAGCAGAGCCAGGCTGCGCCGCCAGCGCCAGGTGGCAGCGAGCACAATCGCCGCTGCAGCAGCAAGCGGCGCGGGGTTCCCGCCCGCCAGCGGCAGGGCGGGCAGGATGTCCGCGCCGCCAGCTGCGGACGCGGGGGTTCCCTGCGGCGCAGATGCAGCCGCAGCGGGGGCCGCCGCCGGACCTGCGGCGGCGAGGGCAGCACCGGGGGTGGGATCAAACGGGATCCAGCCGGCGCCGGGGAAATAGACCTCCACCCAGGCATGGGCATCGCCTTGGGTAACGGCATAACGCTGCGGCAGGGAACCGGCCTCCGGTGTCCCCGGTCCATAGCCCTGGACATAACGGGCCGGAATGCCGCTACTCCGCAGCAGCACCGTCATCGCCGTGGCGAAATGCACGCAGTAGCCCTGCTTCGTCGTGAAGATGAAATCATCGGCGAAGTCGGCGCCGGCTGGCGGAATCCTCGTCTGCAGGCTATAAGAGTAGCCGCTCTGCAAATAATCGCGTACAGCGGCAACGGCATCATAGCGGCTTACGGCAGAAGCTGTGAGCCGCTGTGCCAAGGCGGCGACCCGCTCCGGCATTGCCGCGGGAAGCTGCAGATAACTATCGGCAATGGACTCTGGATCCTCGCTGCCCAGAGCGCGAAGCACAGCCGGATCACTCTCCGGCAGCAGAGAGCTCACTGTATACCCGGCAATCTTCGCAGAGCTTTCCGTCTCAGGCAGGCGGAAGCTGTTCTTCTCCCGGTTCGCCAGCACATAGCCTAGCCGGCTGCCGTCCGCCAGCCTCACCTGTTCCACGTTCACCACGGTTCCGGCGCTGAACAGCGGCAGGTTGCCGGAGGAAGGATGGGAAAACTGGATTTCCTGTATCAATGTCCGGTCTTCGTCATTGGCGAATACCGGCAAGCTTTCGGCAGGCAAGCTCGTTAAACTAAGCGGTAGGTATACCGTCCCTTCCCTGCTCCAGCGGCGGCCGTCATAATAAGCTGAGCTTTCTCCTCTCCAGTAAGCCGGGCGGCTGGATGTGACCGTAAATACGGCTTTCGTACTGGGGGATAGCGGTGCCCCAAGCTCACCTTTGCCCGAACCGTAACCTGTAGTTCCTGCCTCAAGCCGGATTTCATCCTCCGTCTGCCGCTGAACTTGTCCACTCGCCCATTCCTGTAATTGGTTAAACACCGGCTTCAGAGTAATAGGTACAGCCGGCCGCGTTCCATACAGCTGGCCGCCTATCCAGGATGCTGCCGTCAGCAGCATTGCCCCTGCGAGAGCATAACCTCCCCAGCGGGCATAGGGAAGACTGACCCGGCCGGTTCGCTCCTTCAGGCGCAGCAGCCCGCTCATGCCCTGCATCCACAGAATCAGTCCCGCAGAGACCAGCACTTCGCCGGTTGTCTTTACCCCAAATCCTATATCCAGCATCAGAAGATAACATACAGTCACAGCTGCGAACAGAGCCGTGCTTCCTCTGTACAGCGCCAGCTGCTGCACGGAAGAAACCAGCAAACCCCAGCCCAATACCAGAATCAACAGCCGGCTGTGTTCACTTAGCTTCGAAATCTGTCCCGTGAACAACAGGACGGCGTCCTCCGGAATTCCTGCAACATAAGGGCCAAATTGCGCTATTCCTTCACTGCTGACACAGGTGTATAGCCAAGTCAGAGCAATCAGAATAGACCGGATACTGAGCTGCAGCCATCCCGGGAGCCGAAAACAGCCCCATAACAGCAGTGCCGCAGCAGAAAACATCAGGATTTCGAGCAGTTTCGCAGTAGAGGGCAATGTTGTGGATCTGTGCAGCGGAAGCAGCCATGCCATAAACATTCCCATAATCGCCAAAGAGAACAGCAAACGATAATGCAGGGGGATGTCCTCCCTGTTATCGGTATAACTGTTCTCAGCTTGTCCATCCACCGCCTGCGGTTTAACCGTCACTGCCGGTTTGCCGAACGGCCCCTCGCCCTTCCAAGTGCTGGAAGAATCAGCCGATATTCCGGCAGTCCCCCGATATCTACCGTTCTGTCCGTTTCCCCGGAGATTCATGGAATTCCGCCCCCTTGTACCCGTATGACAGAGAGGAATTCTCCAGACAGTAGATCCGCGCTCCAAGCCGCTCCAGACTGCCCCCTACCGTCCCGGTATTACGCTGTGTGCAATCCCGCGGCCATTCCTTCATCCCCGTTGATTGCTGCTGATTTACCGGAGCAGGCTGGTCCCACACAAAATAAATCTCCACCTTCACGCCCTGTACCAAGAACCGGGCAAGCGTCCGCGCGGATTCCTCCTCCAGCCTGCCTGTGATCACCGTTACCGTCATTCCCGGAATCCAGCTCCGTGAAGCATCTTCCAGCAGGTCGCTCAAGCTTCGGGTACCGTCGGGAGCAATTTCCGTAAGCATATCCTGCACTCTGGCAGGAATTTTGCCGAGTCCCTCATGTCTGGCCATACCTTCCGGCCATCCGCCGCTGAACAGCTGCACATATGTGCCGGAGCGCTCCGCTGCAAGCAACAGGCCCATTGCTGCAGATACGGCTTTTTCGAATGCCGGAGTTGTTGTGCCACGCAGCCCGCGCGGAGTGAGCGCTCCGTAGGGAATCTCATAATTTTCCGGGCTGTTGGCAAGAACGATACAAGCCATCCGGCCCTGTTCACGCACCGGTACCCTGCTCTGCAGCGTTCCCTTACGGGCGCTGTTCTTCCAGTCAATCCGGCTAAGCGGATCACCCGGGGCATACTCACGGAGATCTGCCGCTTCACTGCCGCTGTCTCTTCCCCTGCCTATGAGCATCATATCCCCGGCCAGCAGGCCGCTCCCCGGCACAGCTGCCCCTACATAGAGCGGTCTGGGAAGCACTTTGAAGCAGTCCTTGAACTCCGGCTTGGTTCCGCCTGTGAACAGCCCCGGCAGATCTCCCCAGCTTATGCTGCAGCTCTGAAGCCGATGAGTTCCCCGGGGGACTTCCTGCAGCTCATAAGAATAGGTGAATTTGCGCCGGAACCCGGGAAACAGCAATTCCTGATGCCGCCGTCCGCCCCAGGTATCGGCAATGATCATCCACGGGAGTGGAATCCGTGAAGAGAAGCTAAGCTGTACTTCTACAGTCAACGTATCTCCGGCTGCCGGACGCAAAGGGGATATACGGCGGACAATCTGCACTTTCCGTGGACCGCAGAGCTGCAGCAGGAGTCCGCCGAACATAAGAATTCCGGCTGCCGACAAGAGGAACAGCAGAGACGCACCTCCACGCCATGCATATAAAGCACCGATGACTGCCGTTATAGCCAGCATCCGCAGCCATTCACCTAAAGCACTGCGGTTTCGCGGGACAGGCCGGATCATATCACCCGGGGAATCAGACTTCTGCTGCTGCATATTTTTTTCTTGCTCTATTAATGATGAAGAGGACAAGGGGAAACCCTTCCTTCGGTCATAGACTAGCTCCGCCCTGCTGCCGCGATCAACGAGGAAGTACTTTCGGGAGCCTATTACTGTCTATTCTTCCCACGAAAAAGAGTGCCCAAACCCTTGGAGGTTACTTTGGTCCCGTTCTTGAACGGCATGCCGAAGGGCTGCCTAAGTTGTTTTAACTCTGCGCTCCTCTGCCGTCGCGCGGGCCTCCTGCGGCAAATGCCCCGCTGTTGTGAGCAATTCCCGCAGGGATATCCAGAGAGAGGAACCGATCATTTGCACCTCTGCCCCTCTTGTTTCCAAACTTCCGTCAGGCAAAGCAAGTTTTAGCTGCTTCTGTAATGCATCCACTGTCAGGTTCCGCCCGTTCCAGGCAATCAGTCCGCTGCGGCTGGCGCTATCCCAGCTAACCCGCCCGCCCAGCCGTTCAATGACCGCTCGCAGGGGAACCATGTATTGCCCTTGGCTGATTCTGTATTCTCCCGGGTCCAGTTTGGTCTCCAGCCTGCCCACCTCCAGGACCAGCGGCTTGCCGGGGGCAAATAATCCGGCATTCGGCACAATGTTAGAATGAATCCAATCCTGTGGAGGTTTCGAGCGGTTGGCGCCTGCCATAGTTGCAGATACTCTGAAGTGTACAGGCTGCTGACTTGCATCCAGCTGACCAAAGTTATATCCGGCAGCCTTATAACGCTCAATAATCTTGGGCAGTGCTTTGGCACTCTCTTCATGTCCCGCACCGTCATGCAGCAGCAGGATGACTTGGGAGGAAGACATGTCCGCCACCGATCCCTGCAGGATTTCCGACGCCGGCACACCCCTGCGTCTGGAATCTCCGCTGTCCACTGTCCAGTCCATTACCGAGTAGCCCGCTTGCTTCAGCAGGTCGAAATAGGTTGCATCAAAATGGCCGAAGGTTCCTCCCGGCGCACGGACAAGCTGCGGACGGACCCCGGTAATCTCTCTGACAATCTCTTCCGTTTGTTTGATTTGCGTCCAAAATTCTGTGAATCCGCTATATAAATCATGATAATTATGATTATAGGTATGATTGCCGATGACATGCCCCTGCTCCCAAATCGCATTAATCAGCTCGGGGCGGCTCCGGGCCTGCTCTCCCAGCACGAAGAAGGTCGCCTTCACCTCCTGCTGGCGCAGTATTTCCAGCACCTTGGCAGTGACTTTGCTGGGCCCGTCGTCAAACGTAAGATAGACTGTCTTCTGTATTTTCTTTGAGGCAGCGGCCACCACAGCTGCTGCGGGTGCATCCTGAGATTTGACTAACGCTGATATAGCTGCCGAATCTTCTGGATTCTGGAGATTTTGGGTCGATGTTATTGCCGTGGAGACAACCGGTGCAGGTGAGGCAGAACCGCCTGAATTCACGGCCGGGGCAGGCAAATCTTGCGTCTGAGCAGCCGGCAGATTATTCTTAGAGAGTGCAGGCTCAATTTTTCCGGCCTGTAGAGGATACATTTTCGACGATGCCGAAGACTGTCCGGTTTCCCAATCAGGCTTTACCAATAATATAATTGCCATAGCAAGCAGCCCGCGGATAAAGATCCGGCGGATCTGGGTACTTTTGCTATCTTTCATCTTCTCTACCTCCAGCATTCTATTCACTTCCAGAACCATTTGGTAGATTGTATGAAGACAAGCTTCAAAATAGAATTAGGCATGCGCCCTTGGAGAGTGACAATATTATGGAAATGTTGAGATGGATACAGGAATTGTTCGCCAATTACGGATACAGTGTGCTCTTCTTCGGATTGCTGCTGGAATTTATTGCGCTGCCCTTTCCCGGGGAAACAACAATGGCTTTTGCAGGCTTTCTTTCCTATACCGGCAAGCTTGATTTCATGACACTGATTGTACTGGCTTTTGCAGGAACAACAAGCGGGATGACCATTACTTATTTCGTCGGGCTCAAGGCAGGGATGCCGTTTATCCAGCGCTACGGCAAATGGTTTCTCTTTTCACCGGCCAAGCTGGAGAAAACGCAGCGCTGGTTCGAGCGGTACGGCAGCTTTCTGATCTCCATCGGCTATTTCATTCCCGGCGTCCGGCATTTCACCGGCTATTTCGCCGGTATTATCGCTTTGCCTTTCCGCAAGTTTGCCCTGTATGCCTATGGAGGAGCGCTGCTCTGGGTACTGGCTTTTCTGGGCATAGGCAAATTGTTCGGGCCGCAGTGGATGGGCATCTTCCACCTGTTTGAGCTGTATGCCCTATGGATTGTCTCCGGTATTCTGGCTATCGCAGCCCTGATCTTTCTTTACCGCTACCGCCGGGGCATTTCCGCCCGCCTGCTGCGGCGCAAGGTCAAAGGTTAAATCTTAAGCATAATGCAAAAACATAGAGAGTTTCCGGGGACGCCATGCAACCTGAAACATTAAAAAAGCAGCCGTTTGACGCATATTCGAAGAACCCTTCGAAGAGCATCGACAGCTGCTTTTCTTATGCAGCTCGAGATGAACTTACTGACTTTAAATACGGGACAGACTCTTCCGTTTGCTGCGAACCAGGTAATATCCTCCCAGCAGCAGCGCAATTCCGGCAAAACCGGCACCTCCGGCAAACCCTAATTGCCGGGGTTCCACGTAGTCAAGCAGCCAGCCTGCGCTTAGCATTGATACCCCAATCAGTGAACCGCCCGCCGCCGACAGCATTCCGAAAATAACCGGCTGCATGGAAGACGGCGTCTCTCTCATCACCAGCGTGTCCAGACAGGCATTGCCAACTCCACCCGATAAAGACAGCAGAATATACAGGAGAAATGCGGCTGCAAAATGGCTGCTGGCACTGATCCCCATCAGCAGCAAGCCTTCCGCCAGCAATCCTGCCAGCGCCACCGCGAGCAGCCTCTTCTTCAGCAGACGGCCGGCAAAAAAGCTGAGGCTAAGCCCGATGCCAAGTGCCGCATAAAATGCCCCGACTCCGACATCCCCGGCATGAAACACCTGCACGGCATACACACTGATCAGTACATTGTCCCAGCCGTTGATAACCGGCACCAGCAGCTCATAACCAATAATAACCTGCAGCACGAGACTTCCCCCTGCCACATATTTAAGCGTCCGCAGGCGCCCTTTTTTGCCTTGCTGCAGTTCGCTCTGTCCTGCGGAAGAATCATGTTTTGGTCCCTCCTCAGTTTTCCCGGCATTATGCGGAAACTGCAAACCCCATAGCAATAAGGCTGCAACCAGAAAAGATGCTGCGTTCATGACAAATGCCGTCTCCGGCCCGAACCAAAGGGACACCAGCCCTCCCGTAAAGGCCCCTAGAATGAGCACAGAGCCATTCATCAGCTGTTCCAGGCCATTAATGCGGAGCAATGAATCCGGAGCAGCCAGGAGCGGGATAGAAGACTTGCGGACCGGACTGTAAACCGCCTCTCCCGCTGCCAGTATAAAGCTGCCCGCATACAGCAGCCACAGCCGGTCCTCCCCATTGATCCAAAGAAAGGACAAGGCTACAGGCACTCGCATAATATCAACGGCCATCATAATCGTTTTGCGCGGCAGCCTGCCAGCCAGCATCCCGCCGAGCGGAGCCATAAATAGATAGGGCAGCACCCTTACACCAAGCGATATGCCTACCGCCATTCCCGATCCGGTCAGTTGAAGCACCAGTGCCAGCATAGCCACACTGCTGAACCGGTCGCCTATTCCATTGATTAATCCGGCTGCAAACAGCCTGGAATACCCCTGCCCGCGCAGAACAGATAATCCATTTCCGGTTTGTGTCATTTCATGAACCCTCACAATCTAAAGATTAAATAAATATCTAATTAGATATTAATAGAATATCATGTTTATGACAATGTATTATTTTCTTTCTTTGGCCAAAATTATAGAATGAGGGTTGACTGCAACTCTCCGGGAAAGAAGGGACTCATCTTTTGAAAATAGATCGTTTGCTCTCCATAGTTATCCTGTTGATGAACCGCCCGCTCATTCAGGCCAAGGAGCTGGCCGACATGTTCGAGGTCTCCGCCCGCACCATCTACCGCGATATCGACAGCATTAACAATGCTGGCATACCTGTCGTAACCTATCAGGGTGCAAACGGCGGGATTGGTCTCATGGAGGGATACCGCCTGGACCGCAATCTGCTGACGGAGCGTGAGCTGGCCGATATTTTCACCGCTTTGCAAAGCGTCTCTTCCTATGTCGGAGGAGAACACACACTGCTGATGGAAAAAATCAGCAGTGTAATCCCCCCTGCCCAATCCGCCGCCTTCCGCAGCAAAACAACCCAGTTGATCGTCGATTTCTCTCCCTGGGGGCTGAATGGCCCCCTGGAAGAACGGCTGACTCTGCTCAAGGAAGCGCTGGAGGAAGGCGTCGCTGTCGCCTTCGAATATGTAAATGCCGACGGCAGGATGAGCAAGCGCTCTGTGGAACCTTACACGCTGGTGCTCAAAGGGCAAGCCTGGTATTTGTACGGCCTGTGTGCAAAACACGGAGAGTTCCGCTTATTCAAGCTGCTGCGTATGAAAGCGCTGGTGAAGGAAGGCCGGGTGTATGTCCGGCAGGATATCCCCCTGAAGGATTTCCCCTGGACTAAAGGGTGGATGCGGCCCGCTGACTCACTGCCAGTGGTACTGCATTTCTCAGCGGCAGGCAAACATCTCGCCGAAGATTATTTTGATTCGACTGAACTTCAGCCGGACGGCAACGGCGGGTACACCGTTAGGGTTCATTATCCGGAGGATAACTGGCTTTACGGATTTTTGCTGGGGTTCGGAACCTCGGTTGAAGTGCTGGAGCCGGAACATATCCGCGTCCGGATGGGAGAACTTGCTGCAGGCATCGCAGCAAAATATAGATAACGTCCAAAACGCTATGTAGATTGAACTTGAGAAAATACATTTAGGGAAAAGTGCGGAGGGGAATTTTGGAACTGTAGGAGCGATAGCGTCCGCCTTTAGGTTTGGATTTCTACCGCGATTCGCGGTTAAATTCAGGAAATCCAAACCTAACAGCGGCCGGAAGTCCAAACATTCACTGTAGTCACGGCCAGTCCCAAAATAAAAGAATTATAAGTTCAATCTATATAGCAACGCTCCAACAAACCTGACTGAATGCTGTCTAGTTTGTTGGTTTATACTGGACTGGAATGCGGGCGGTACTCGTCCCGCGAAATCTAAGGGAGTGTGTTGATATGAATATAGAAGAGACTTCGCCCCATCAACATGAGGCCGTATTCTGCCAGAGCTGCGGAATGCCAATGCCTGAAGCGGAGCTGCTGGGCAGCGAGCAGGATGGCACTAAGAATGAGGATTATTGTATCTACTGTTACGAAGCCGGGGAATTCAAGCAGCCTGACATAACGCTGCAGGGTATGACGGATCTCTGCACCGGATTCATGGTGGAGGAAGGCATGGAGGAGGCTGCGGCGCACAAGCTGCTCGCCGAGACGCTTCCTTCACTGAAACGCTGGAAGACGGCTGCCGCGGTGGAGTAAGCGGGGGCTTCTCCATAACAAAAGGGACTAACCATACACCCGCCGGTGCTGGTTAGTCCCTTTTTTAGTACATCACAAGTTATGCTTGTTGGGATTTAACGGCTTGAGGTTGTAAAGACTCGGCTTCTTCCGTCTTCAGGAAGTCCGGCTGCGGTGAAGTCTTCTTGATGAACAAGGCCAGCACCAGAGCCACTACGGTCACCCAGGTTGCCACGGCGAATGCATGGGTAATCCCATTGATCGTCGCGTCCTGCGTAAGTTTGAGCATCGCCGCCTTATCGGTCTGTGAGACCGCGCCGCTGGTTACTGCTTCCGTAATATTGCTCTTCGTGCGGTTGGTCATCAGGCTGACGAACAGCGCCATCCCAAGTGCTCCCCCGACTGTACGCAGTGTGTTCGACATCGCTGTACCGTGCGAGCTGAGCCGCTGCGGCAGCTGGTTAAGTCCGGCTGTCACAATCGGCATCATCAGCATCGA
Organism: Paenibacillus sp. FSL M7-1046; assembly: GCF_038007405.1. NCBI lineage: Bacteria > Bacillati > Bacillota > Bacilli > Caryophanales > Paenibacillaceae > Paenibacillus > Paenibacillus sp. FSL M7-1046. The sequence continues at coordinate 1,574,103 of NZ_JBBOXB010000001.1, forward strand.
CATCCCGAACATCCGCGCCGTATACGTCAGGATCAGATGTGTATAAGTTGTGGAATCCGTAATTTGACTGAATTCCCATGTCGTAATGGTGGTAATCAGCAATCCGATAACCGCCAGCCATCTTGCACCGATCTTATCAAAGATAATCCCGGTGATCGGAGACATAATCCCCATCAGAATAGCACCCGGCAGCAGCATCAACCCGGATTCCATCGGTGTAAAGCCACGGATGGTCTGAAGATAGATTGGCAGCAGGATCATACCGGCATACATGGCCATGGTAATAATAATATTGATTACCGTTGTAAGTGAGTACATGTTATAACGGAAAATGCGGAATTCGAGCAGCGGTTTGTCGGCGGTAAGCTCGCGCCATACAAACAGGGCCAATGCCAGGGTTCCGAGGATCAGACAGGCAATAACAGTCGTGCTGCCCCAGCCGTCTGTTCCGGCATCACTGAAGCCATACAGCAGTCCGCCGAACCCAAGGGTTGAGAACACGACGCCGGTCTTATCCAGCTTCGGAGAACTCAGCTTTCCGACGTTCTGCATAGTCTTCATCCCAAGCAGTGTAGAGAAAATAGCCAGCGGCAGTACAATAAAGAACAGTACCCGCCAGGAATAGTTCTGCACAACCCAGCCCGAGAGGGTAGGTCCGATTGCCGGGGCAAAAATCATTGCTACCGCCATGAGCCCCATGGCTTTACCGCGTTCTTCAATCGGGAAGATACGCAGGAACACAATGTTCATCAGCGGCATCAGAATACCGGCACCGACAGCCTGAATTACTCTGCCGACCATAATCATTTCAAATCCGGTTCCGATACCGCAGACAAGCGTACCTATGGAAAATAGTATCATTGCTGTAGTAAACAATTGGCGGGTGGTAAACTTCTCCACCAGATAAGCACTGATTGGAATGAGCACACCGTTCACAAGCATAAAACCTGTGGTCAGCCATTGTGCCGTATTGGCGACAATGTTAAGATCCTCCATCATTTTCGGAAGCGCCACATTCATCAGCGTTTGATTCAACAACGCCACGAAAGCGCCAATTAAGAGCGCTGCGATGATAGGCCCTTTGCGTATAGCCTTAGTTTCCGCAGCAGCATTAGCAGTTATTGTACTCATGGCTACTTTTTATCTCTCCCTTGTACCAAAATTTTTACGATTTCACCATGAAGCCGCAGCAGTTCCTTGACATCCTCTGAAGGTATGTCGGACAGCGGCTGCAAATGCTTTCTCATGGACTGCTTGCTTCGTTCCCTGATTTCCTGACCTTTGTCCGTCACCGCCAGCTTGAATATACGCCGGTCGCTCTGCGAGCGTTGTCTGGTGATCAGCCCTGCCTTTACCATACGGTCAACTACTCCGCTAGCGGCGCTGTTCCCCAAATGGAGCAGGTCGGCAAGCTCGGTAATTCCGATGTCTGGGTGCATAGCCAATTTGCGCAGCACCATCAGTTGGGTGGAGGTAATCTGCAGCTCCTCTGCGTCCTTCCACAAAAGCTGCTGGAAATTATGATTGATACAGCGGAAAGAGGTCAGAATATCATCAAGCTGCTGTTCTTTTTCCTCCAACACCATCACCCCGTTAGTTTGATAATTAAATACTTCGTATACGAACTATTTTACTCTTTACCTATTTATCCGTCAATCAATTACTGAAAATTTCTGAAAAACTCATTCTTTGTTTCATTTGACTAACATGCTCCGCCGCCCCAGAATAGACACCCTTCCAGAGTGCCCAGCTTTGGGGATTTTAGATATAATTTAGATGGATGACAATACTCGAAAGCGGTGATTGTGCAATGAACCTTGAACAGCGCAAAATTTGGAGTGACGGACATAAAACTTTAACGGGACTCTTGAAGAGGCCGGAGGAGCATGAGAATGCGGTTGCTTTATTCCTGAGATTGCATGCCTCTCTGTACGCGTCAAACGGGGAACATCCGGAGCAGCCAACCTATGAAGACGAACTCCTGAAAGATATCCGCGAGCAGACTCTACGCAGCTATCCAGTACATACCCCCGGCAGTAAAAATTCTATAGTGTGGCATCTTTGGCACAGCGCGAGAATTGAAGATATCACAATGAATATTCTTGCCGCCGGCAGCGGGCAGGTTCTTCACGAGGCGCATTTTGCCGACAAATTACAGACGGTTCACATTCATTCAGGCAATGGCATGACCGATGAGGAAATTTCCGGTTTCAGCTCGTCGGTTCATATCGAGTCTTTATTTGAGTACAGGAAAGCGGTTGCCAGCAGAACGCGGAGTATCCTTCCTTCACTGAGCTCGGAGCAATTGAGGGCGAAGCTGAGTCCTGCCAGGATCAGAAGAATATCAGAGGAAGGGGCGGTAAAAGATACGGAGCAATGGCTGATTGATTATTGGGGAAATAAAAACATCGCCGGTCTGGTGCTGATGCCAGCCACAAGGCATAATTTCATCCACCTCAACAAAGCGATGCGCGTGAAGCTTAAGCTGCAGAAATAAGATCGTTCTAATGTTCTTATAAAATAAAGCGGGCCCGGGGAAATTGCCCCGGACCCGCTTTTTAATATGGATTGTACTATATGGATTGCACTTCTCTTATACCCCGCTCCCTAAGCTCCCCACCACCACCACCGGCCGCTGTGGTCCTGAGATTTCAGCAGCAGTTGAACTGCTGCCGCTTTCCAGACCGCAGGCGATCGACATCATCAGTTTGATCCGGTTGGCCTGGTTCACTACACTGACCCCGGCATCATAATCAATGGCGGCGATATTAGCCCCGGGATACAGCTCCTTCAGTCCTTTGATAGAGCCGCGTCCGGTAATATGGTTCGGCAGACAGGCAAACGGCTGGATGCAGACAATGTTATTCACACCGTTATCCAGCAAATCCATCATCTCCGCCGTCAGGAACCAGCCTTCGCCCATCTGATTGCCGACAGACACAAGCCGGCTGGCCTTCTCCGCGAGGCCGTAAATATTCTCGCGGCCTTTGGCCAGTCCCGCTTCCTCCAGCGCCACTTTAACCGGCTTGCGGTAGATTTCCAGGTAAGAGATCAGCATGGGATTGATGTATCCCAGCTTCTTGCTCTTGCCAAATTGCTCCGCTTTGTAGATCGGATTGTACACGCAATAAAAGATAAAATCGAGGAAGTCCGGCATTACTGCTTCACCGCCTTCGGCTTCGATCATCTCAATGATCCGGTTGTTGGCGTCCGGATGGAACTTAATCAGTATTTCGCCAACAATGCCCACCCGCGGCTTCACTGCCGGTGTGACCGCCAGGCGGCTGAACTCGGCGACGATCTCGCGGATCACCCGCTTATACTCCCGGAAGGAGAACGTCGACAGGCTGCTCTTGCAGCGCTCCATCCCTTTGCGGTAGAGGGCTTCCGCGCTTCCCGGAATCCGCTCATAGGGTCTGAAACGGTGCAGCAGCCGCATCATCAGATCACCATAGCAGGCAGCGGCGATCAGCCGGTTCGCCAGCTTGAGGTGGATGCGGAAGCCCGGCTGATTCTCCATTCCCGAAGCATTGAGAGAGATGACGGGAATTTGCCCCAGGTCGGAATCCTTCAGCGCCTTGCGCAGCAGCGAGATATAGTTGGTAGCCCGGCAGCCCCCGCCTGTCTGCGACATGATGACCGCTGTCCGGTTAGGATCGTAGTCGCCGCTCTTCAGGGCCGAGAGGATTTGCCCGATGGTGACAATCGCCGGATAACACGCATCATTATTGACGAATCTGAGGCCTTCCTCGGTCTCCTGCGGACCGGTGGTTTCCAGTACCTTGAGACGGTACCCGGCGTCACGGAAGACCCGTTCGAACAATTCAAAGTGAACCGGCGACATCTGCGGTGCCAGAATGGTATAGGTCTCCTTCATTTCCTTCGTAAACGGAACATTGGCCTGTGTCTTATAGAGGAGCTGCGGCTGCACATCGCCCTTCTCACGCTCGCGCATCGCTGCCTGCAGCGACCGCAGCCGGATGCGCGCAGCGCCGAGATTGCTGATCTCATCAATCTTGATCAGGGTGTATACCTTGTTGTGGCGCTCCATAATCTCCTGTACGGCATCGCAAGTGATCGCGTCGATGCCGCAGCCGAAGGAGGTGAGCTGCACCAGCTCCAGATCATTTCTGCCGGCTGCAAGACGGGCGGCACGGTACATCCGGGCGTGGTACGTCCATTGATTCACCACAGCCACATCGCCTTCGCTGCGGTCCAGATGGCAGACCGAATCCTCGGTCAGCACGGCGAGCCCCATTCCGGTAATCATATCGGCGATGCCGTGATTGATTTCAGGATCGGCATGGTAGGGATGGCCGCAGAGCAGAATCCCCTTTGTCCCTGTAGATGTCAGAAACGCCAGCGTTTCTTCGCCCTTCGTACGCAGATCATTTTTGGCCTGCTCGGCTTCGGCAATTCCAGCCTGTACCGCTGCCGCTATCTCTTCTCTCGGAATATCCATAAAGGTCTTGATCAGGCTCTTGGTCAGGGCCGAAATATCGTCAAAGGTCAGAAACGGGCTGACGAGCGGAACACCACTTTCCTTGAGACCATCCATATTATTGCGGATAACCTCAGGATAAGAAGCAACCACCGGACAGTTGAAGTGATTCTGTGCCGCATCGTCCTCCTTCTTCTCATACACAACCGCCGGATAAAAGATAAAATCAACGCCTTTGCCGATCAGGCTCTGCACATGTCCATGGGCCATCTTCGCGGGATAGCAGATCGATTCCGAAGGGATCGTATCCATTCCGCTCTCATACAGCTTCTTGCTCGACTTCGGCGACAACACTGTCCGGTAGCGCAGTGTCGTAAAAAAGGTGTGCCAGAACGGATAATTCTCGAACATATTCATGGTCCGCGGAATACCGACGGTGCCCCGCTCTGCCTGTTCTTCCGGCAGCCCTTCATAGTCAAAGAAACGTTCATATTTATACTGCATCAGGTTCGGCAGGTTGTTCTTCTCTTTCTTGCCACCCGCACCGCGTTCGCAGCGGTTGCCGGTGACGTGAAAGCTCTTATCGGGGAAACGGCTGATGGTCAGTGCACAATTGTTGGCGCAGCGGCTGCAGCGGCCCGGCGATACCTGGTATTGGAAGGTTTCCAGCTCTTCCGGACCAAGAATCGTGCTGAAGCCGTCCAAGCCGGCATGTTCTCTGGCAATAATCGCACAGCCGTAGGCCCCCATAACACCGGCAATATCAGGTCTGACCACAGTCCGGCCAGTCAGCAGCTCAAAAGCCCGCAGTACCGCTTCGTTATAGAAGGTGCCGCCCTGCACAATGATATTGCGCCCGAGGTCCTCGGGGTTGCGGATTTTGATAACCTTTTGCAGAGCGTTCTTGATTACGGAATAGGCGAGTCCTGCGGACAGGTCAGCCAGGGAAGCCCCTTCCTTCTGCACCTGCTTCACCTTGGAATTCATAAATACTGTACAGCGCGAGCCCAGATTCACCGGTTTGCTCGACTCCAGCGCGGACTTGGCAAATTCCTCGATACCGAGCTCCAGCGCGGAGGCGAAGCTCTCCAGAAAAGAGCCGCAGCCCGCCGAGCAGGCTTCATTCAGCATCAGGCTGTCAATTGCCCCTCCGCGGATCTTGATGCATTTCATATCCTGTCCGCCGATATCCAGAATAAAGTCCACCTCAGGCATGAACTTGGACGCAGCCTTATAGTGGGCCACTGTCTCCACTTCACCGCCGTCGGTACGCAGCCCGGCCTTAACCAATCCTTCGCCGTAACCGGTCGCATAGGAGCCGGCGATATAGCAGCCTTCCGGCAGAATCCGGTAAATCTCCTTCAGCGCATCGGTGACGGACTGCAGCGGATTGCCTTTGTTGCTCCCGTAAAAGGTATAGAGGATTTCATCGGCGGAGCCGGTAATGACAAGTTTTGTTGTCGTCGAACCGGCATCAATACCGAGATAGCAAGGTCCGCGGTATGAAGCCAGCTCAGCGCGGTCAACCGAGGCCCTGCCATGGCGAAGCCGGAACTCGGCTAAATCCTCCGCGGTCGCAAACAGAGGCGCCAATTCGGCATCCTCTGCACGGTCCGCCTTGAAGTCCACCGCTTCAATCCGTTCCAGCCAGCAAGGCAGCGGCAACACGAGCGGGTCGCTCTGTGACAGCGCTGAGCCAATCGCGACAAAATATTGCGAGCGTTCCGGGAACAGCACCTCCCCTTCCTTCAGCCCCAGCGTCTCCGCGAAACGTTCCCGCAAGGCGGGCAGAAACGTCAGCGGTCCGCCCAGGAAAGCCACCCGCCCGCGAATCGGACGGCCGCAGGCGAGGCCGCTGATCGTCTGGTTCACGATGCTCTGGAAGATCGAAGCCGCGACATCCTCGCGCCGCGCCCCTTCGTTCAGCAGCGGCTGCACATCGCTCTTGGCGAATACGCCGCAGCGCGAGGCGATCGGGTAGATCCGCTCATGCTTCTCTGCCAGCGTATTCAGTCCGGCAGGGTCGGTCTGCAGCAGCGAAGCCATCTGGTCGATGAACGCTCCGGTGCCGCCGGCGCAGGCAGTGTTCATGCGCTGCTCGATGCCGCCGCTTAAATAAATAATCTTGGCGTCCTCCCCGCCAAGCTCAATCGCCGTATCGCACCCCGGAATCAGCTCGCTGATCGCTTTGGTGCAGGCGATAACCTCCTGGACAAAGGGTACTCCGCCAAGCTTTGATAAGGACAACCCCGAGGAACCGCTTACAGTCAATGCTGCCTCTCTATCCGGGAACCTGTGCTGTACGTCTGACAGGAGGGATAGAGCCGCTTTTTTTATATCGCTATAATGTCTCACGTAATCCTGATAAATGATTGTACTTCGTTCCATAACAACCAATTTGGCCGTAGTTGATCCGACGTCCAGCCCAATACGCAGTATCATCATGCCATCACCATGCCTTGCTCCAAATTTGAAGTAATATGAGGCAACTATATCATGAGAACGCATTAGGAAGGCTGTTAAAAATGTAACAGACATTTACAATTCACTACTAGCATACTTAATTATTTCGTGATTTCACTCAATGCTGTCTCCACATGACCTTTAACGCGAATTTTTCTCCACGCTGCCGCAAGCTTGCCTTGCTCATCTATAAGAAAGGTGGAGCGCACGATGCCCATAAACTCCTTGCCGTACAGCTTTTTCAGCTGCCACACCCCGAACATCTCGCTTACACTATGCTCCTCGTCGGACAAGAGCGGAAAAGGCAGGCCGTTCTTCAGGGCAAACTTGGCATGCGAGGCCAGATTGTCGGCACTGATTCCGAGTACCACGGCACCCTGCGCGGTAATCCGGTCGTGGGCGTCACGGAAATCGCAAGCCTCCTGTGTGCAGGCGGGGGTCATATTTTTCGGGTAAAAATAAAGCAGCACCTTGCTGCCGCGATACTGGCTTAAGCTGATGTTCCGGCCCGTGGAGGCGGGAAGGCTGAAGTCCGGGACTTCATCACCGATTTCAATTCCATTCATTAATGGTTCACTCCTAAAGTTTTTGGGGGAATATTCCGAAATTGCTTGTATTCCTAAAAGAAATTATAATGTAGAGAATGCAAATGCGAAAGGAAGAACGAAATGCCTCCAAGAAAGAAACGGCACGTTAAAGCCGGCAAATCGAAGAAGAAACCGCTGCTCTGGACTCTGGCAATTATACTTCTCCTAGTAATCGGCGGAATTGTCTACTATTTCTCCTCCGTCTACAACCAGCTCGACAACATGCACAAGACCGGTGATAAATCGCCGTTCGCATCTGTTCCCTCCCCTTCGGCGGATGTTGCTGAGCCTCCTAAATGGGAAGGCACGGAGCCTGTAAATATCCTGCTTATGGGCGTGGATGCCCGTGGAGTGAAGAAAGGGGAAGTCCCGCGCTCAGATACGATGCTGGTTGCCTCCCTTGATCCGGTGCGAAAGAAGTTCTATGTCTTCTCCATTCTCCGCGATACCTATGTATCTATACCTGAACATGGTAAAGAACGTATTAATTCGGCAATTACACACGGACCCAATACGGCGATGCAGACCGTAAGCGACTTGCTGGGCATCCCGATTCAATATTATGTCTATACCGATTTCCAGGGCTTCATCAAACTGGTGGATGCCGTCGGCGGGGTAGATTACGAGGTTGAAAAAGACATGGTCTACAAGACAAAAGCCGACGGGCCGGAATTCGACATTGATTTGAAGAAAGGCTTTCAGCATCTTGACGGCAACATGGCACTGCAATATGTGCGTTTCCGTCATGATAAGACATCCGACTTCACCCGGACGGAACGGCAGCGGGGTTTCCTTAAGGCTGTTGCGGACAAGGTGATCAGCACCACTTCCATTCTTAAACTGCCTAACATATTAGATGAGGTGATCCCATACATCGATACCAACATGGATATCAGCGATATGTGGAAGCTTGCCACCGTTGGCTATGACGGCTCGATGGGCGGCAGCCAGCAAATACCGCCGATGAACTTGCTGACAGAAGAGACAACAAGCGGAGGCTCCTCCGTTATCGGCATCAGCAGTGAAGATAAACTGAAGCAATTCGTGCAGGATACCATGACTGCACCTGAGCCGACGCCATCGACTGAGGCTTCCCCGGACAGCAGTCCGTCCGCTAGCCCAGAGAACAATTAAACAAGTGGAAGCGGCTTTGCCGTCCTTTTTAAGGACGGTACCGTTTCAGCGAGAAATAGAAGGATAAGTTATCGTGTGAAACATATAAATTCTTATATTTTCAACAACCCATGCTTGGCCTCAGGACGGGCGAACAGCGGCATCCGCCGCCAGTTCGCCCGTTCCCTTGCCCAAGACATATGAAAGGATGATTATTCATGAACCGTACCACATCAGAACAGTTGTATCAGGAAGCCCTTCAGCATATCGTCGGAGGCGTCAACAGCCCCTCCCGGTCCTTCAAGGCTGTTGGCGGCGGAGCGCCGGTATTTATGAAACGCGCAGGAGGCTCACGCTTCTGGGACGAGGACGGCAACGAGTACATCGATTACCTCGCAGCCTACGGGCCGATTATTACCGGCCATGCCCATCCACATATCACAGCGGCAATTACTGAAGCCGCGCAGAATGGCATTCTGTATGGCACACCCACCCAGCTTGAGATCAAGCTGGCCAAAATGCTCAAGGAAGCAATCCCTTCGATGGATAAAGTGCGGTTCGTCAACTCCGGCACGGAGGCCGTCATGACCACAATCCGGGTGGCCCGCGCTTATACCAAGCGCAGCAAGATCGTGAAATTTGCCGGCTGCTACCATGGCCACTCCGACCTTGTACTGGTCGCTGCCGGCTCCGGCCCTTCTACACTGGGCATTCCTGACAGCGCCGGAGTTCCCGGCAGCATCGCCCAGGAAGTCATCACCGTTCCGTTCAACGATCTTAGCGGATTGCGCGAGGCGCTGGAGAAATGGGGCGGCGATGTCGCTGCTGTTATGGTGGAGCCGATCGTGGGCAATTTCGGCATGGTTATGCCGGAGCCCGGTTTCCTGGAGGGGCTATGTAAGCTGGCCCATGATAACGGATCGCTTGTCATTTATGACGAGGTCATCACCGCTTTCCGTTTCCATTACGGTTCTACACAAACTTATGCAGGCCTTGATAATCACGAAGATATTACACCTGACCTGACCGCGCTCGGCAAAATCATCGGCGGCGGTCTTCCGATCGGCGCTTACGGCGGCCGCAAGCATGTGATGGAGCAGGTTGCGCCGCTCGGTCCGGCATACCAGGCCGGAACCATGGCCGGCAACCCTGCCTCCATCTCGGCAGGTATCGCCTGTCTTGAGGTGCTGCAGGGTGAAGGGGTATATCAGGAAATGGAACGGCTCGCCATCCGGTTGACAGAGGGACTGCAGCAATCAGCAGACCGTCACGGCATTCCGCTAACGATCAACCGGATCCGCGGGGCGTTCTCCACCCATTTCTGCGCTCACCCGATCACCAACTATGAGGAAGCTCAAGATACGGACGGCGAAATGTTCGCCAGCTTCTTCCGCCATATGCTGAACCGCGGGATCAACCTTGCCCCGTCCAAATATGAGGCCTGGTTCTTAACCACAGCACATACGGATGCTGATATTGACGCAACACTGGAAGCTGCGGAAGCTTCCTTCCAGGCAATGGCGGCAGAGAAATAATCATAAACACCTGCCCGGCTGCAGCACTGATTACTTAAGCTTACTAGACCTGCTTCCATTAACAAATTCAAACCCACTGCGGCTTGCCGCAGCGGGTCATTTGCATAGCCAGATTCAGGTGTGAGAATCAAACCAGCCGATCAATAGAAATCAATCTGCTTGTCCAGTTTGACCTCTTCGAAGACAGGGCGCTGGAATCTGCTGCTTCCGGGCACCAGAGAAAACTGCGTGGTACTGAGATCCTCCGGAAGCGGCGGAGAGATCATGAACTGCATGTGAACATGTGCTCCGCCGCCGTTTGCACCGTGATTTTCCACTTCATAGCTTGTCTCACTTAGAACAGCGAGCTTAAGCATCGGGGAAATGCGGACTTGCTCCACCGTTTCTTTCAAGTACTTGATTTCCAGGGTGACGATGCTTAGCTTCTCATACTGCATGGAGTGGGTCAGCATATATTCAAAATCGCTATCCAGCGTAGTCTTCATTATTGCCAGCACCCCAAGCAGCGGCCCGGGCTGATCCCAGAAATGCCGTCTGGGCCGGGCTTCGTTCAGATTGCTTAGAATCAGCGATATTTCCGAAACCTCAAGACCAGACTCCGCCGCCAGTTGCTTCAAGGTTTCCTCTTCTGGAAAAAGCGCCCTCCCTCCGGAGAGCGCCTTGCGCTGCTGCACCAGTCTTAAGATCTGTTCATCAATTACTCTGGCCTCATCATTGTAATCATTTGGTCTTCCCCGTAGTGGCATCCTGCTCCAGCCCATTTCTTTTCCCTCCCAGGTTCAGTGTAATCTGTTTCCATCCTAGCTATGATTGTGATATTATATCACTTTTTTCCCATTTATAAGAAATCTAGATAGACAGCACAAAAAGCTGTCATCCCTAAGGACAACAGCTTTCTGCCATCAGCAGCTCTCTTCAGTTTGCTTTCTGATCATATAGGCTGCGGATTTCTACATCCTGCGGAAGCTTGAACGGATTCTCCGGGTTGATCCGGTCATAGAACATAATCCCGTCCAGGTGGTCCATTTCATGCTGAATCACTATGGCCTGGTAACCCTTGAACTTCAGGACGATTTCCTTGCCGTTCAGATCATAGCCTTTTACTTTTACCGTCTCATATCTCGGAACAAAACCATGAACCGGCCGGTCCACAGACAGGCAGCCCTCGCTCTCCGGCAAATACACCATCGCCAGCGAATGGCTGATGATCTTGGGATTCACCCAGGTATGCTCCACAATCCTGCCCTTGTCATCCTTCAGGTACATCACGAACATCCGCTTCTGAAGGCCGATCTGATTCGCGGATAAGCCAATGCCGGAACGCAGCTTATGTTTGGCGGAAGCCTCCGGGTCCTGGCTGTTCTTCAGAAACTGCATCATGCATTGCAGCGCTTCACGGTCAGCATCCTGCAGCGGCAGCTGTACCGGCTCGGTTACACTGCGGAGAATAGGATGGCCTTCCCGTATAATATCATCCATCGTGATCACATAATCTGCACTATATTTTGTTCTAGACAACAACACTCATCCACCTTTGCCATGCGGGCTAAATTCATAATGATGATTTATAAATTGCAACTTGCACCTATAAGTATTTGCTCAAGGCGTTACACTATTATCTTATGCAGCTTTATGGATTTATGAAAGCAGTCTTCAACTGGCTGCTGTATTTCACGTCGAAACCGAGTCCCGTAGCAAGTGCGGCAAGCGGCAGGTAAGTTTTCTCCTCTTTGCCGACCTTTTGCAGAAACGCCGGTGTCTCAATCGCTTGATCTACCCCATTGACCTTAATATACTTCGAGCCAATGGTAATAACCACCGTCCGGTCACCGTAAACAATTGTTGCGCTGGCTGTCTTACTGTCCCACTTTCCACTGGCACCCACAGCATTCAGAACATCGCGCAGTGCGAGAAAGTTCTGGCCGTTCTTAATGACTGGCTTATTCGGGGTATTAAGCTCTGTGCCTTTTACCACAATCGACATCGGTGCCGATCCCGGCGCTGTTGCAGCAACAGACGGTGTGCGGTATTCTCCCCACTGCAGTTCTGCAAACACCCGGGCGATTTTCTCATATCCCAGCTGTGTAGGATGAAAATCCAACGATATGATATGTGTCAGCGAGCCCTCAAAACCCACGAATTGTTTGGCAATATGGGCTACCCGCACCGGTGCTCCGGTCTGGTCGAAGCTGGCCGCAATACTGTCCGCCATGGCTGTCAACCGCTCCGCTGCGCCCATCAGCTTGGGATAGGCCTCTTTTACCGCAAATTTGGGAGCCGGCTGATACTGGTCGGCTATCAGAATGGTTGCTTGCGGGTTCACGGCACGGATGTTCTCAAGCGCTGTCTTCACATTCGTATTGTAGGCGCTCAAACGCTGCTCCAGCTGAGCCTGGAAATCTTCATCCGTCAGTTGCTTGTACTGAAGGAATAGGCTGCTGACATCATTTCCGCCGATCGTGACTGTAATTAGATCCGCCTGAGCAAGTTCGGTCCGGATCTGCGGAGTCAGTGCCGCAAACTGCTCTATCCGCGGATCGGGCAGCCCTGCCTGAATACCCTCAGCTGTAATCACAGCCCCGTCTTTAATCGCTCCGGTATAATTAAGCAGCCCTGTTGAGGTCAGCCCCAGAATACCGTAATTGCCGAGTGTGCTTCTTCCATGGTAATACCCCTGTTCCAGCAGTCTTTCTGCGTAACCGTAGGGTTTCGCATTTACATCGGTCATCCCCGGCTCATATCCGGCAGTAATCGAATCTCCCAGTGCTACAATGCGAAAGATATCCTGCTCCGTTCCCTGGGTTGCTGCAGCAGCCTCCTCAGCCTTGGCGTATCCTGCACCTGCGCTAACCAGTATGGCGAGCAGCAGCAGACCGCTTGTTCCGGCAGCCGCTATTTTCCTCCATGTATTCAGCATCGTTCCCCTCCTAAAAGTAATATAATTCCATTCTAACATTCTGCCGCTCTGCGCAGAAGAGCGGTTTCCCGTATCGGGAAACCGCTCCTGCTGTTGGCCCGGTGACTTATTCCTGTCCGCTGCCGGACCCGGTGCTGTTCTTTGTACCCTCGGCATTGCGGGGAGCATGGCTCTTCCCTGCACGCTCCAGATATCTGTCATAACGGTCATCCAGTTCATAAGCTATTTTACGGTAGCGCAAGGTTTCTTCTACAATAGGATCGAGTGTAGTCTGGATCCGGATTTCATACTTGGGCGAGATTTGACGGATTTCTTTGTCCTTGTTGTCGCCCTGTTCCATGTCCCCGTCTTCCAAAAGCTCACTGAGCTTGCGCTCCAGATCATCATTACGGCTCATGGTTCCAGTTGCCTCCTTAAAGCTAAAATCCCGTTGCTTTGGCTTCCTTCAGGGATGAAACCAGATAATCATGAATTTTACCGTTGCTCGCCACAACATGGCGAGTGCCGATGTCATAAGGATTACCCAAGGTATCGGTAACCTTGCCGCCGGATTCCCTCACGAGCAGCACGCCCGCTGCGCAATCCCAAGGACTCAGGCCGACCTCCCAGTAACCATCCACCCGGCCAACCGCCACGTAGGCCAGATGCAGCGCAGCTGAACCTCCGGCACGGATGCCGCGGACCTGAGGCAGAATCTGCTGCAGTCCCGCCATATTCGCCGGCTGCGCAAAGGTGCGGTCCGGCGGAAAGCCCATCGCAATAAGACTGTCCCCAGGCACCGTCTCGGCAGAAACCGAGGTAGGCACGCCGTGCATGTAAGCTCCTTTACCCTTCTCAGCGACGAACATCTCGTCACGGATAGGGTCGTAAATAACACCTACAGTAAGTTCTCCCTTAACGGCGAGAGCTATGGAAACACAGTAGAACGGAAATCCGTGCACAAAATTGGTGGTGCCGTCAATCGGATCGACAATCCACAGGTATTCGTGTTGGCGTCCTTCTTCCAGAGCGGCAGCAACCGAATCTGTTCCCGGCTGAACACCCTCTTCTCCAAGGATAGCATGGTCAGGATAATGGGTCAGGATCAGCCGGCGGATCATCTGCTCCACGCCTTTATCAACTTCCGTTACCAGGTCCTGGGCCGATGTCTTGCTGCCCAGCTCCTTCACTTGACCTTGTCTGCTCTTGATCCATTCCCCCGCTTTGGCTGCCGCGTTAATCGCTGCCGCCGTGTGCCCTTTGCTTGTAACTACATAGGGCTCCCGTTCCTTCCGGTTCTCAGGATTTAAAGGATTCATATCTTCACTCCACTTTCTTGTACTTAATCGCTCTCCCATGACACATTGCTGCTACACACAGGCTCACTGCTGCTTAAGTTTCATTCAACGTACCTTATTTCAGTCTACTTATCAAGTCAAACCTGCCAGGATTCCTGCCCAAATCTTCTGGCATGGCGCAGGTTACGGCTCAATATTAATACTGGCCCCGTCCAATATCGTAATTCCGTTGCCGGCTTCCGCCAGCTCCTTCATTGCCTCCATCAGACCAAACAGGGCACCATCCTTCGATTTCGCTTCAATCATGGCATCCACAGCAGGGGTATCTGCTGCAATCCGCTTTAGAAAAGCCAGCAGCGGCGCCGGTTCCACACCATCGGCATGGCTGCGGGGATCAGAAGGGCTGCGCGGACTGGAGACATGGATCTTAGGCGGCAGCAGCTCGCCTGGAAGCACATCCTTCAGTGCCAGCGGACTCTTCCAGGTCTTCTGAATCTCCGGCCACAGCTCCCATGGAAGCTCGCCTTCATTATTCACCCACTGGTGATGAATATCGAGCACCATCGGCAGCCCGAGACTGCGGGCAACCTCCAGCGTCTCCCGCGCGTTAAACGTCTTGTCGTCGTTCTCAAGCGTAACCCGCTCCTGCAGTTCAGGCGCCAGCCCTGCAAAATGCTCCCGGAACCGCGCTGCCGCCACAGGCTTGTCCCCATAGGCTCCGCCAATATGAATGTTGCTCTTGGCCGTTGCCGGCAGCCCCATTGCAACGAGCATATCCGTATGATGCTGCAAATCACGGATAGAACTCGCCAGCACCTCGGGACGGGGCGTGCTGAGCACCGTAAAGTGATCAGGATGAAAGGACACCCTCATCCCGTGCTTCTTCACATAGCTGCCCACTTCGGCAAATTCTTCAGCCAGTACGGCCAAAGGGTTCCAGTCCTGCAGATCAGGATGCGTTGCCAGCGGAATCAGCTTGGAAGTCATGCGGTACACCATAATATCCGAGCCGGCATTATGCTTCAGCAGGCGCAGCGTATTATGCAGGTTCGTCTTCGCAAGGGTCTCCAGACGCCGCAGCCCGGCTTCACGGTCGTTCAGCTTCGCAAAGCTTGCCATCGTCATTGTCTTGGATGGTGAGCAGTCTGGGATGACGGTGGACATGGCAACATATCCGAAGCGGACAATCATCCTTCTTCCCCGAAGAACATCTCATAGGCAAGCGCCGTCTGTACCCGCGACTCTTCTTCGTTCAGCTTGCGTACCAGCTCCATCTCGACCGCTGTAACCTCATTGCCCTGGAAGTTGATCTCCGCGATCGAAGCGGAGATCTTGACGATCGCCACAGCCACATTCTCCGGTGTATAGGCAATAACCTTCTGGCCGGTCGGGTACACGCGAAAACCCTGCTTCACCATCTTGGTGCGGCCGTATTCCAGCAGTTCATACAGCTCCTGCTCATTCTTGAACTTGCAGACCGAATTGAATTCCGATTGAAAACCCATGCTGTTGTCTCTCCTTTCCGGCCGGAAGGATCCCGCCGCTCACCTGATTTTATTCATTGTCGTATTTAAGGCCTTGTTTATAATTGTAACGTTCCAGCGCCAGCTCGATCATGCGGTCCAGCAGAGCAGGATACGATACACCTGTCTCGCGCCACAGCAGCGGGTACATGCTGAACGGCGTAAAGCCTGGCATTGTATTCACTTCATTGATCAGAATTTGGCCGTCGGATTTCCGTACGAAGAAGTCGGCACGGGTAATCCCGCTGCCTTCGATCGCCCGGAAGGCAGCAATTGCCGATTCACGCAGGCGGTCCGCCACCTCAGGGTCGACAGGAGCCGGAATCAGCATCTGCGATTTGCCGTCGATATATTTTGCCGCATAGTCATAATATTCTCCGGAAGAGACGATTTCACCCGGAACGGAAGCCTCGGGTTCCTCATTTCCAAGTACAGCAACCTCCACCTCGCGGGCATCAACAAATTCTTCAATGATGACCTTGGTATCATAGCGGAAAGCAAAATCGACAGCCTTGATTAGACTTTCCTTATCTACGGCTTTGGAAATGCCCACACTGGAGCCCAGATTGGCCGGCTTGACGAACACAGGGTAACCCAGCTTATCCTCTACCCCCATAATCAGCTCATGGCTTTTGTGCTTCCATACGGCAGCGTTGAAATAACAGTACTCGCATTGCGCAAGACCCGCTTCGCCGAACAGCTTCTTCATCACGACCTTATCCATACCTGCGGATGAAGCCAGCACGCCTGCGCCGATATAAGGAATATTCGCCATTTCAAACAGGCCCTGAATCGTACCGTCTTCCCCATTGGTGCCGTGCAGCAGCGGGAACATCACATCAACGCTCTTCTCCCCGCCCGCTAGTCCGCTGAATACCGCATTCAATGCTGTGCCCATATCTCCGGCTGCCCCGGCAAGCTTCAACTGCTCAATTCCGCTGTAAGCGGCGGTGAGTGTTTCGCCAACCTTCCACAGCCCCTGTTTGGAAATATAGAAAGGAATAATCTCATATTTATCGTAGTCAAAAGCGTTCATAACCGCGAATGCCGTCTGCAGCGATACCTCATGCTCTCCGGATTTGCCGCCGTACACCAGTCCTACGGTTAATTTTGTGTTCCCCATGCCCTAACCTCTTTCTGAATTATAAGTAGTCATTGATATGAAAAAAACGGTAGGCCGTTCTGTCGGTCCATGCATAGGAATCACGGTAATCCCAAAAGCGGTGACGGCTGCTGACCGTTCTTGCATTCACCAGCGGCATTCCGCCCGCGTCAAAAGCGGTGACGATCGTGCTGTGCTGGTAATGGCCGTTGCCGTCCCAGTCGTACAGGATGACATCGCCAAGCATCAGCTGATCCGGCCGCTCCACGGCCTCAGCGCGAAGTCCGCTGCTCCGCTCCCCGCTCAAATAGCGCTGCAGGCTGTCCGACACAGCCCAGCTGAAGCTCCACCATTCCTGCGCTCCATTGTAGCCTTTATACCACCAGCCGGTTTCTCTTTTACCAGTATAGTTGATAGGTGCGCCCCCTGCAAAGAGACATTGAGACACATAATTTGTGCAGTCCACATCAAAAACCTCAAACTCTGGATTGCCGTCCTTCCACCAGCGGTCAGCATAGGCCGCCGCTTCTTCCCGGCGGTAACGGACCTCCTTTGATCCGGCAATCCCGCGGAGCACATTCCGGTTAAGCAGCGGCTGCGACGGCTGCGGGGCAGGCAGTACCTCACCCCATTTGGACAACCGCAGTGCGGGATCCGCATCCTGTGCTCTGCGTTGCGTATTTCTTTCCTGCACACTGCGCTCCACAGTGGCTATCTCCCAGGCGCTGCCCTCCCGCACAAAAGTCAGACGTTCCGTCTCGATCGTATCCTCACGGTGCGTCATTCCGCCCTTCTCATAATACAGTGCGCTGTGCAGCGCAACATCGGCTACAACCTCACCCGGATTCTGGCGGACGGTGCGCAGCGTCCTGACGCCGGTCTCCGCACGCAGAGGAGTAATCCCCCGGCGGATATACCACTGGGCAAGCCGCCGGGAGCGCTCCCCCTGGGCCACGAGATAACGCGGGTCCATGACGGCAGTACGGCGCGGTTCGGCCCCCGGTGCCACCCTTGCCTTGTTTAACTGATCCACATAAACATACAAGCTTTTCTTCCACTCTAATTCCATCCTGTTTCCCGCCCCTTCATCCCTGTTTGGCTGCTGTCCTATGTATATGAAGGAATACCTGCGGCTATACAGATGGAATCAATGAATGACAAGCAGGCCAAGCTAATTTCCAAGCTTTAGGCAAAGCGCAAGATAGCCGGCCGGACAGGGCAAATCTGGGTGAAAAAGCAGGAAAAAAAACTTTACTCCCCCCTTTGTAACCGTTATACTTAACATACAAACAATATGAAATGATGTTTCACCAGATGAAACGAGGAGGCGCATATATGCCAAGCAAGGACCATTTTTCCCTGGCTAAGAACCTGGAGTCAGGCGGCAAAACCTACCGCTACTATCATCTTAATTCCCTTGAAGAACAAGGCGCAGGCAGCATTTCCTCCCTGCCATTTTCCATCAAAGTACTGCTTGAGGCGGCTGTCCGCCAGTATGACGGACGGGCGATCACGGAAGAGCATGTAAAACAGCTGGCCGGCTGGTCAGGTGGCATAGACCGCAATAAAGAGATTCCTTTTATTCCTGCGCGGATCGTCCTGCAGGATTTCACCGGTGTGCCCGTGGTCGTCGATCTCGCTGCAATGCGCGATACCGTCAAGAAAGCGGGAGGCGATCCCAAGAAGATCAATCCGCTCGTTCCGGTTGACCTTGTCATTGACCACTCTGTCATGGTCGATGCCTTTGGCACCGCTGATGCGCTCGAATACAACATGAATGTGGAATTTGAACGCAATGAAGAACGCTACCGCTTCCTGCGCTGGGCGCAGACCGCCTTCAACAACTTCCGCGCTGTTCCGCCGGCAACAGGAATTGTGCATCAGGTCAACCTGGAGTATTTGGCGTCCGTCGCCACTACCAAGTCCGTTGACGGTGAAACTGTAGTCTATCCCGATTCCCTGGTCGGCACAGATTCCCATACCACTATGATCAACGGCCTTGGAGTCGTCGGCTGGGGTGTAGGCGGTATTGAAGCCGAAGCAGGCATGCTTGGGCAGCCGCTGTATTTTGTTACACCGGATGTGGTTGGCTTTAAGCTTACAGGCAGCCTGATGGAAGGTGCTACGGCAACCGACCTGGCCTTGACAGTAACGCAAATGCTGCGCAAGAAAGGCGTTGTCGGCAAATTCGTAGAGTTCTACGGACCGGGCCTTGCCAACATCAGCCTTGCTGACCGTGCGACCGTAGCCAACATGGCTCCCGAATACGGAGCGACCATCGGTTTCTTTCCAGTTGATGAAGAAACGCTGGCCTACCTGCGCAGCACCGGACGTCCGGATGAACTGGTCGAGCTGGTCGGTGACTATTACAAAGCTCAAGGAATGTTCCGCACCGCGGATACACCGGACCCGCAGTTTAGCGACGTCATCGAGCTTGATCTTGCCTCTGTTGTTCCCAGCCTTGCCGGACCGAAACGTCCGCAGGACCGTGTCGAGCTGACACACATGAAAGAGAACTTCGAGGGCATCATCCGTACCCCTGTTGACAAGGGAGGCTACGGCCTCAGTGATGAGAAGATTGCCGAAGTCGTGGAAGTACAGCACAAGAATGGCAGCACCAGCAAGCTCAGCACCGGTGCCGTCGTAATCGCAGCGATCACCAGCTGTACGAACACCTCCAACCCGAGCGTTATGCTTGGAGCCGGGCTGCTGGCCAAAAAAGCCGTGGAACGCGGTCTGACTAAGCCAGGCTACGTGAAGAGCAGTCTCACTCCGGGATCGCTTGTGGTTACGGAATACCTGGAAAAAGCCGATCTCCTGAAGCCGCTTGAGGCTCTGGGCTTCTATCTGGCCGGCTACGGCTGCGCTACCTGTATCGGCAACTCCGGCCCGCTGCCGGATGAAGTCAGCCAGGCCATTTCAGAACATGATATGACAGTAGCTGCAGTAATATCCGGCAACCGGAACTTCGAAGGCCGTGTGCATGCCCAGGTTAAAGCAAACTACCTGGCCTCTCCGCCGCTCGTTGTAGCCTATGCCCTGGCCGGCACTGTGAACATTGATCTGAAGACTGAGCCGCTGGGTTATGATCCGCAGGGTGAGCCTGTATTCCTTGCAGACATCTGGCCGACTTCTGCAGAGATTCGTGAAGCAATCGGCCGCTCCCTGAGTCCTGAGATGTTCCGGCGTAAATACGAGAATGTATTTACTGCCAACGAACGTTGGAATTCGATCCCTGTGCCGGAAGGCGAGCTGTATGAATGGGATGACAACTCCACATACATCCAGAACCCGCCGTTCTTTGAGCATCTGGCGGATGGTGTCGGAGATATCAAGGACATCGGCAACGCGCGGGTGTTAGCGCTGCTTGCTGACTCCGTCACTACCGACCATATTTCGCCGGCGGGTAATATCTCCACCTCCGGTCCTGCCGGAGAATATCTGCGCAGCCATGGCGTAGAACGCGCCGACTTCAACTCCTACGGCTCACGCCGCGGGAACCATGAGGTGATGATGCGCGGCACGTTCGCCAACATCCGGATCCGCAACGCGGTTGCACCGGGTACGGAAGGCGGAGTAACCACCTTCCTGCCGAGCGAAGAAGTGATGTCGATCTACGATGCGTCTATGCTGTACCAATCGGCTGGACAGAACCTGATCGTTATCGCGGGCAAGGAATACGGCACAGGCAGCTCACGCGACTGGGCCGCCAAAGGTACGCTGCTGCTTGGGGTCAAGGCGGTCATCGCCGAGAGCTTCGAGCGGATTCACCGCAGCAATCTGGTCGGCATGGGCGTTCTGCCGCTGCAATTCCAGGAAGGCCACGGCTGGAGCAGCATGGGGCTGACCGGACGCGAGACCTTCAATATCACCGGACTCGACAACTACGTGCTGCCAGGCCAGGAACTGACCGTCACCGCTACCCGCGAGGACGGCACACAGTTTGAATTCCCGGTCATTGCCCGGTTAGACAGCACCGTTGACATCGACTACTACCGCAATGGCGGCATTCTGCAGACGGTACTCCGCCAGATGCTGGCTGATGCTGCCGCTTCGGAAACTGCGCTGCCTGTAGAATAACTACAGCTGGTCAGGATGGATGGAACCCCTGTGCTTGAGTTCCATCCATCCTGACAGCGTTGAACAGACTAAATAGCCCCCGACAATCCCGTAAGGGAGATTGTCGGGGGCTATTTAGCTTACCCTGTGATTAAGCTTCATCCAATCCAAGCCGTATCTGCAGCTTCGGATCGGGCCTAAATCTCGATGCGTTCAGCATCGAGGATTACCTTATAGATAAGTGCAATAATTTGCGAGCGGTCGGTTACGTTCATCTTGTTAAAGATGCGGCTTAGGTGATTTTTGACGGTATGTTCACTGATAAACAGCGTGTTGGCAATTTCCTTATTCGTCTTCCCATGGACAATTAGCTCAAGTACTTCTTCTTCCCGGGGTGAGACCCCCCATTCTTCCTTAAGTGTAGTCAATGCCGGGCTATCCAGCAGCCTCGCTGCCGATACGATTCTCTTCTTAGGCCGCGAATCCTCCCGGCTTAGCAGGAACGACTGGAACGAGGAAATTCGTTCATCCTCAATCCAGGAAGCAATATTGTAATCCTTGCTGTATCTGGATGGATCAATCCATTTGTGCGGAGGGCTGCCCAGATGTTTCTGATTTGCACCTCTTCCTGTATGCTGCAGTATCAGAGCAAGCACCTGGCCGGATAGAGGCAAGGGAGGCTTCTCCACAGTAAAGAATTGAGAGTCCAACTCGTCCACCTGCTGCAGCAGCAAGATTTCATCCGGGTAATATCCAAAATCCATTAACGCGTCAATCTGGAAAGGAGACAGCAGAGCCGCCCTTCCCACCCTTTCAGCTTCCTCTTCAGTCAGGCCTATGTAACGAGCAAAATCTACCGCCATATCGGAAGCGTCCAGCGATAGACTGCTCAGTTCAGTGTTTGCATTCTGGAGGTAACGGCGCAGTTCGGTCAAAAAGGTCTCAGCCTGCTCGATATACCTTTCTTCCTTCTCCAGAAGACGAATGGCAACAGTGGCCAGACAGGCTACCGATTCGATGAAGGTCTGCCATTGCTCCGCTTCACTTCGCCCCCTGAATCCGACAGACAACAGTCCTTTGAACTCGTTCCCGGATAGCAGCGGACATTCGAGCAGAACCGAACCTCCTGCCGTCTCAAAGATGACAGCAGACGAGAGAAAGGATTGCTGGGAGTAGCGGGACTCCAGTCCTTTGACATACAATGCATCCTCATCTGAGGCCCAGCCCCTGGAAAAATACGTAATATTTGAACTCTCGATTTTCTGAAAGTAAACCAACGTGGATGAGGGATAGAAGGGCATGGCCATGACAACATCCAGCAGTTGCATACCCAGATCTTTCCTCGACAACGCTAGCGGCAGCAGTCTAGCAGCTTCCTTAAGAAGCAACGTTCCTTCTTCAAGCAGTTTTTCCCTGCGCAGCAGCATTTCTCCCCAGTCGGATATTCCCAGCAAAGAGGCAACGATTTGCTCCTGCCGGTCGTAGCCTTGAGCCTGTTCATTTCTTCCAAAGCTGATTGCCAGTAAAAGCGCCCTTTTGCCGTTGTTGATCAAAACCGGATAACAAGACAGGCATTCCGGCAGCGTCATCCCCCGCCGGGTGAAGTAAAGGGATCTT
The DNA here is from genome assembly GCF_038007405.1 of Paenibacillus sp. FSL M7-1046. Lineage (NCBI taxonomy): Bacteria > Bacillati > Bacillota > Bacilli > Caryophanales > Paenibacillaceae > Paenibacillus > Paenibacillus sp. FSL M7-1046. The sequence continues at coordinate 1,596,737 of NZ_JBBOXB010000001.1, forward strand.
GGATCTTTGGCAATGTCTTTCCAATGTCTCGGATCTTTGCCGAGGACCGCTTGTCCAAAAAAACCGTCCCCTTGCGGAAATACAGCATTCAGCAAAAGATGTGCCTCTTTTCCCGCAGCATAATTCACCTTGAATTGCCCTTGATCGTTCTCCTTGGCAAAGGCATACAAATCGGCGGCTGAAAAAGTCCCTGCCAGTTGCTGGAGCACCTCTTCAATCTTCAGGAAATCCTCCTCCAGATGAGTCAGAAGCCGCGAAATCATCATAGTGTTTCTTTCCGTCACCGGCTTAAGGGCAGAGCCTCCTATTAATTTGCACAGGATACTGCCAAGAACGGCTATCTTGTCCCTGATCTCGAATACACGTTCACTACTGCTCTCGGGTAAGGCAGCTAGCTCGGAACTTAGCTGATCATATTCCGGATGATTCTTCATCTTGGACTCGAAGGCTTGCAATACCAGTTCCTTCGCACCTTCCTCCATATAGAGGCCTGACCAGAGATAGTAAATCTCTCCGTACTCCGGAACCAGCGGGGTAATGATATACTTCAATCCGGGAATCCACCGGTCCAAGACAGCAGGATGTGACAAGGCCCCCAAGCGGCGCAGTGTCTGCTCAAAGGGACGGTGTATGTGCTGCAAGGAGTCAATGATCTCCTTATAAAACCTTCCTGCAATGGTTGGACGGGTTATCAAATTTCCTTCCTGATCCGTTAGCACAAGAGCCTGACTCGTAACAGCACCGAATGTGTCTTGAAGTTGTTGAATCTCTTCCATTAATGAATCGGGTACTGCAGCGCTCAATGGAATCACCCATCCCCCCGGAATAAAAAGTATAATTACTTATAAAATCTGAATCCTATAATTTTTTTATCATAGTTCATTTTCCCTATAGTTACAAATTGAATATTACTGCTTCTGGCAGCTTTCTCTTTAATTTACCCCCATAATTCGACTGCATAACCAGACTTTCCCGATTACCCCATCATCAATCCCATTTCGGCTGCATTCTCCGAAAGAATCACAGCATATTCCTCGAGAGTTTCCCGGGACAAGCGGCTGACAGGGCCGGACAGGGAAAGGGCTGCCACCACGCTGCCATTGCGGCCGACAATAGGCACAGCCACTGCAGCAGCCCCTGGTTCCCGCTCCTCGAAGCTGGTCGCATAGCCCCGGCGGGTAATTTCCTTAAGCTGCTCCAAGTATAGGCTTCTATCTACAGTTTCCGGCCAAGCCGGATCTGCCAGCAGCCGGATCTGCACCTCATGCGGCGCATAGGCGGCCAGCACCTTGCTGGAGGCGCCAACAGATAAGGGCAGCCGGGCACCAATCTGTGCCACCCGGCGGATTGCCTGCCGGCTCTGCACAGCCTGAATGCGCACACGTTCCAGACCGTCGCGCAGATAGAGGCTGACCGTCTCTCCCAGCCGGTCGCGCAGCCGCTCCATCGCCGGAAGCAGCAGTGCCGCCGGCTCATCCAGCGTTGGCAGATGGGTCGACAGCTCCCAAATCCGCATACCGAGCCGGTATTTCTCGGTACTTTCATTGCGCATCAGAAAGCCCTTCTCCTCCAGGGTAGTGAGCAGCCGGTGCACAGTACTCTTATGGAGGCCGATTTTGGCAGCAATCTCAGTCAAACTTAGATCATCATTCTCCTTCGTAAAACACAGCAATATATCCAGCGCCCGCTCTACAGCGCGTACGGTCAGTTTACGATCCTCCACAGCAATCTCCCCTTACCTGTTTCATTAAATGAAACCCGGTTACATAATTGTACATAGTTAATTCTATCTTAGAGCAAAAGCCCAAGGAAAGTCCAGTATATTAACTAACAGGAAAAGGCTGGGCCGCACTTTACAGTTAGATTACAAAAACGGCGAATTCATTGACTTTATGAGGGCGTCCCCATACGATTAAACATATGAATTAATTATGCCGATACAAATGGAAATAGTTCATAACATGAAACAATTCAGTTTGATTTTGACTTTGCGATTTTAGGAGTGGATCTTATGGATCTGGCAACCCACCGTACCGGCAGACCGGTCTCACGCAAGACCAAGGAGGATAAGTCAGACATCGCCCCCAACCTTTCACTGGGGATGATTCGCGTTAAACATATTGTAGTTGCATTGCTGTTATCCGTATTTTTCTTCTTTGTGTTCTGCTTCATTGCCCTGCATGGCTATATTGCCTGGGTGCTGTCTAATCCTACAGTGGCCCCCCTGTACTCCAACCCTTCACTGGCCAAGGGGCTGGACTATGAAGATGTGACCTTTCAGGCGCATGACGGAAGCCGGACGATGCAGGGCTGGTATATCCCGTCCAAGGACTCTACCAAAACCATTGTCTTCAGTCATGGCTACGGCGCCAACCGCGAGGAATCCTGGGTACCGATGTATGATCTGGCCCATTATGCCCATAGCCTGAATTTCAACGTCGTCATGTTCGATTATGGCTTCGCTTCCCAGACCAACAAGGATATCGCTACCGGCGGCAAAAAAGAATCACAGCAGCTCTTAGGCGCCATACAGTTCGCCAAGGACCGGGGAGCCGGAGAGATCGTCGTTTGGGGCTTCTCCATGGGTGCCGGCACAGCGCTTCAGGCGGGGCTAGTTACCGAGGACGTCGATGCGATGATTCTGGACAGCACCTTTTTGCTGGAGCCGGATACACTTTACCATAACATCAAGCAAAATATCGATCTTCCCCGCCAGCCTTCCCTGGAAATTATGGAGCTGCTCTTCCCGGTACTGAACGGCACAGGGCTGAATCAAATTCCTTATTCCAAGGTAAAAGCTGAAGACTATCCTTTCCCCGTTCTGTTCATGCACGGCACAAAGGATGACAAGGCGCCATACCCGATTGCCGAAGAGCTTGCAGCCAACCAGAGCAACCCTTACTCGGATTCGTGGATCGTCGAAAACAGCCACCATGAGCTGCTGTTCCGGGAGCATCCCCGCGAATATCTGCGCCGTGTTTCCGCTTTTCTGGGCAATGTGCATTTGGCTAAGAGCCAGGAGAATGAGCAGACTTCCATTGCCGGCAAATAACCTCACTAAGGCATCATCTTTGTTCAAAAATAATAGCGTGCAGAATGTATTCATAGAATACAACTCTGCACGCTATTTTTGTTGTTTAGCTGCTGCCGCCTTACCAAAGCCCATATACATAAATCAGCCGACCCTTTGCAGTCTGCAGCTTTGCACTTAATCCCTTCAAAGATGTTTTCTCCAGGCAAGGCCACATAAGACACTGCTTCCGCTCATATAATGAACCGTTTAAGATATCGGACGGGAGGACTGCATGTAATGTTATATGTATACGGACCGCTGCTGCCAGCACGAATACTCGAAGAAACTGTATTTTGGAAGACCCAGGAGAAAGAGCATACCGAAGTCATCAAAGCAATTGTGCCTCAATTGGAAGAGCCTTATGTCAAACTGCTCGATGAGTGGGCTGTCGTCTTTGGTGCCACAGAGCAAGCCGCGCGGCGGCTGCTGGAAACTTCGCTCACTCCGGCATTTGCCGGACAGCGTGAACTTGCTGCCGAAACAGAGCTGCTGCTGCAGACGGTCTGTTCCCAGTCGCGTGAGTTCATCCGCCAGCTATACGCACTGTGCGAAAGCAGCAAGGCAGTGAAAGCCCAGCCGCTGGCTGCTATTGTACTGCTGCATATTATTCGCGAGTCCGAGTATTTCCTTGCTGTTCTGGGGGGGCTGAGCACGCCCGGACAGGTGTCCGTTCTAATGCGGGAAAGCGCAGCGGACCCAGCGGAGTTTGCGTCTGTAGCTTCTGCAGAGGGCAGCGGCAACGGGTTTGGGCCGGCAACCCCGGCAGCCCAAACCCGCGAACCCGGTTCTGTGCCTATAGGCGGGCATAAACTGCCTCCGCTCCCGTATGCTTATAATGCGCTTGAACCGTATATCGACGAGAAGACCATGACCATCCATCATGACAAACATCACCAAAGCTACGTAGACGGACTGAACAAAGCAGAAATTAAGCTGGCGGAAGCCCGCAAAACCAACGATTTCGATCTCGTCAAACATTGGGAACGAGAGCTTGCCTTTAATGGTGCCGGGCATTATCTTCACACCATCTTCTGGAACGTAATGTCTCCACAAGGCGGCGGACGTCCGACCGGCGCCTTGCTGGACGCCATTGAACGCAGCTTCGGCAGCTATGATGCCTTTAAAGCGCAATTCACCGAAGCAGCGAATAAGGTTGAAGGCGGTGGCTGGGCTATTCTTGTCTGGAGTCCGCGCAGCCGCAGACTGGAAATCCTCACTGCTGAGAAACACCAGAATTTGTCGCAATGGGATGTTGTGCCGCTGCTCGCCCTGGATGTGTGGGAGCATGCCTATTACCTCAAGCATCAGAACAACCGTGCCGCCTATATTCAAGATTGGTGGAAGGTCGTCAATTGGCCTTATGTCTCACAGCGTTATGCCGCCGCCCGCAAGCTGGTCTGGCAGCCCTTTTGAGATTTTCGAAATAAATAGAGCCCTGCTCTCATCTAAAGTGAAAGCAGGGCTCTGTATGTGTACAAATTCGGGAGAATCTCCCCTATCATCCTATTCCTTGATCAAAGCCAAAAACTCCGTGCGTGCGGCAGCATCCTCACGGAAGCTTCCTCTCGTCGCCATGGTCACCGTCTTGCTGCCGGGCTTCTTCACCCCACGGGCACACATGCACAGATGCTCGCCTTCTACGACGACCATGACCCCATGAGGATTCAGCACCTCGGTCATGATGTCGGCAATCTGAGTCGTGATCCGCTCCTGCACCTGCAGACGCCGGCTAACCGCTTCAACGAGACGGGCCAGTTTGCTTAGTCCGGCAATACGCCCGCTTGGGACGTAGCCGATATGCACTTTGCCGAAGAAAGGAGCCATGTGATGCTCGCATTGGCTGTAATAGACGATATCCTTTACAATGACCAGCTCTTCGTGAGATTCATCAAAAGTTACACCAAGCGCCTCTCGGGGATCTATCGAATAACCGCCAAATATCTCCTCGTACATCCGCGTGACCCGTGCCGGTGTTTCCAACAGCCCTTCGCGGCCGGTGTCCTCTCCGATTAACTCCAATATCTTCTCAACATGGTACTCGATCTGCTCGCGGTTCACCGAGACCTTGCCGTTTACGTATTCCTTGATGCCCCCCATGAAACCTCCCCCTTCCGCACCCGCGTATACCTTCATCTATCGGGGCCGTGTTACTTGCCCTTGCGCCGCTGCCCTTTGTTTGCAACAGGAGCACGTCCAGGCTGATTATTGTTCTTCATCATTTGCTGTGCACGCTGCATTTGCTTGCCGTTCAGGTTGTAACCCATTTGCTTCGCAACCTTCTGCAGCATTTCCGGATCATTTTGCATCGTTGTCATTTGTCTGCGTAGATAATATACACCGATAAAGAATCCGCCGATCAGACCAACAACAAGCGTAATAATAGGCCATACAATGTTCATCTGGAATCCACCTTTGTACTCAATTGTCTGCAGCGCCCGCTGCGGGCATGCGAATCTATCATAGCATTTCAAGAACTGGACAGCAATTGGTAAATCCCATGAGTCAGAAGAGGTAGGTTCCGGTGTCATCCGGGAGGGCGTGCTCTGCTTCGAGCTGCAGCAGCCGGGTCTTGATCGCAAGGCCACCGGCGTATCCGACCAGCGTTCCTCCCGCACCGATTACCCGGTGGCACGGCACAATTACCGGAACAGGATTGCGGTTATTAGCTCCGCCTACAGCGCGCACAGCCTGCGGATTGCCGATCCGCACAGCAATATCCTTATAGGAAGCGGACTCTCCGTAGGGAATGCCGCGCAGCGCCTCCCATACCTGAAGCTGGAAGGCCGTGCCACGCATATCCAGAGGCAGCGTGAAGTCCTGCAGTCCTCCGGCAAAATACGCCTCAAGCTGCGCTTTAGCCTGCTCCAGCCGGGACTCATCTTCGATTAATATCACGGTTCCAATCTGTACCTTGAGCCATTTCTCCAGGTTCTCCCGGCTCCCGGCAAATGTCCCGAATTCTATAAGACATAATCCCGCCTCTGTTGCACATAAGGTCAGCGGGCCAATCGGCGATTCCATTTCACTGTAATACACAGCAGTTTCAGTTCCCAGACTGCCCCCCGCCAGCTTGCTCATTGGTCTCCGTCTCCTCCCGCTTCAGCAGCTTGTCCAGCGCCCGTTCAAGCATCTCTCGGACCTGGTTGTCCTCTTCAGCCAACAGTGCCTTTTCAACAGCCGCCAGCGCCTCTCCGCCGCCAATGCGCCCAAGCGCCCAGGCCGCAGTCCCGCGCATTTCCGGGCGTGACTCCCGCAGCACAATTTCGGTCAGCTTCGGTACAGCGCCAGCCTCTTTGAAATTGCCAAGCGCGATAATCGCATTGCGCTGGATCGGCTTTTTACCGCGCCAGGCCGCCGAACTGCTGCCGAATTTCTCTTTGAACTCACGATTGCTGAGCTCAAGAATCGGCAGCAAAAGCGGCTTGACGATTTCCGGATCAGGCAGCAGCTCCGGACGGTGGTTCCAGTTCTTCCCGCGATTTTTCGGGCAGACAATCTGGCAGGTATCGCAGCCATACAGCCGGTTGCCGATCTTGGTCATATACTCATCGCTTAAAAACCCTTTGGTCTGCGTTAAATAGGAAATACAGGCCTGGGCGTTAAGCTGACCCGGGCCAACGAGTGCCCCGGTAGGACAAGCGTCAATACATTTCGTACAATCGCCGCAGCCTTCCTCCACGGGTGCATCCGGGGGGAACGGAATGTTCGTCACCATTTCCCCAAGATAGATCCATGACCCCCACTTGGGAGAGATGATCGCACAGTTCTTGGCACTGAAGCCGATTCCTGCCCGCTCCGCTACAGCTCTGTCTACCAGCACGCCAGTATCCACCATACTCTCCAGCACAGCATCCGGCACACGCTCACGGATAAAAGCCTCCAGCTTCCCCAGCGCTTCACGCAGCACATGATGGTAATCCTGGCCCCAGGCAGCCCGGGCCAGAATTCCCCGGCGCGCACCCGGTTCAGATCTGGGCGGATTCTCCATCTTGGAAGGATAGGCCACCGCAATGGCCAGAATGGATAGCGGCGTCTCACCGGACGGAAGTGCCGGAATAGTCCGCTTATCCAAATCAGGCTCTTCAAAACCGGATTCATACCCCTTGTCCCGGTGATCCTGCAGGATGTTTTTTAAATATAGAAACGGCTCAGCCGTCGCAAACCCGATATCATCAATGCCCAGCGCCGGAGCGGCAGCCTTGATCTCCGCCTTAAGATCTTCCCATATGGAAGGCGGCGGAGCATAGGATGACTGAGTTTTAATGTTCATTTCCGCCTTCACCTTCTCTTATAATGAATTCAGTTTGGAGAGCGGCCACCAGATATAAACTGCCTTGCCGACAATACTCTTCTGCGGGACGGTGCCAAAGTAACGGCTGTCCTTGCTGGCTCCGGCATGCCGGTTATCACCCATCACAAAATAGCTTCCCTTCTCGACAGTCAGCCCCAAAAAATCAGGATCCTGAATTTCCGTATCAATATAAGGCTCATCGGCCATTTCTCCGTTAACGTACAGTTTATGGCCCTGCACCTCTATGAAATCACCGGGTATCCCAATGACGCGTTTCACCAGATATTCCTTGCGGTCCGGGCCGGTGCTGGGATCATGCAGCACAATAACATCTCCCCGCGACGGGTTCGCAAAGCTCAAAGTGATCTTGTTAATGATCAGCTTCTCCCCCTCAACCAGCGTAGGCTGCATGGACTGGCCGACCACAGTAGATATATTGAAAATAAATAAATTCAAAAGCGACATGAACCCAAATACAATTGCCGCGGTGATTACCCAATCCCGCAGATCTAGAATCCATCTGTTTCCCGGCTGCAGTTTGGAACCGTGATGTGTGACAGATCTGTATCTTTGCTTGCGGCTTCGCATAAATTCCCCTTCAAGCTCCCGGTCCATATGCCACCTTCTTGCCCAGATTGGTAGATCAAGTCTATAACAATAGAAAAGCATATCTCCCGGCCATTTGCAATGGACTTCGGGGAGATATGCTTTAGTATAATGGATCAGACTATGCAAGTCGCTATAGTTCTCTATTTAGTAAATGTTTCCGCTTACGCAGCGCCCATGATAAAAGACATTATCCAACGATGCTGAGCTTCCGTACTGATTTGAAGATTTGATTCTCGTCATATCCCATAGCTTCATACAGCGGCAATGCGAAGGAATTGTGCTCATCAACGGCTACGAAAATACCGCTAACCTTGCGCGCCTGAAATCTGTGTTCCATCGCCGTTACAAGACTTTTGCCGATTCCTCTGCGGCGGTAGTCGGGATGGACAGCAATTCGGAAATAACAGCCGTGGTTCTTCTCGATTGTACCTATCAGCGCACCAACAATTTCTTCTTCATCCTCAGCAACTACAATGAGATCTGAATCCCAAGAAAGCTGTCTGGAGAAGGGCTCGATCGTGCTTTCAAAACACTCTTCCGATAATGCGCTCTGCAGCAGTTCAGTCACAGGGGTAACGTCGCTTAATTGAAAGGAACGAACGTGCATTCTTTAAAATCTCCCTTTTCTATGGCTTAGAGTTTAACAAAAAGAAGGAGTTCCCGTAACAGTATAAAGAGAAAAAAAGGCATCAGAAAAGCAAAAATGGGAATTTCGAGGATGTTGTCGAATCCATCATTTCATGCAGCTTTTCTTGCGATCAAAGAAGTATTAACTTAATGTAAAATAGTCGGTAACTTCTCTAATCTCCAAAAACCGAGGAATACCTGCTTTTGACTCTATTAAAGCACACTTTTCTCGTGATATCACCATTTTTCTTTTGAAAGCGCTTGATATGAAGCGTTTTCATGAAACATGTTTACATATTTTCTTTATAAAGGTAAATTCAAAGGTATAAAAGCAAAGTCTACAGGGAATTCTATAAGTTTAACACAGCATTTACACTTCCGGTCAGGTTTGTTTGATCACAACTTTTTAAACGTTTATGTTTGTTTAATGTTGCATTATTGTTCCAGATACGGTTTAATAAAAGTATCTTATCGGATATAACCAATAAGAGGCATTGGAAATAAGGGGTTTTGACGTCAAGACCGCCAAAATTCTTTATCTATACAATTCTAATAAACTCAGGAGGGATTTTTCCATGGCATTTCAATTACCGGCACTTCCTTATCCGAACAACGCTCTTGAACCGCACATCGACGCATTGACGATGGAGATTCATCATGACAGGCACCATAATACTTATGTGACGAACCTGAACGCCGCTCTGGAAAAAGCACCTGAACTTCAAAACAAGAGCATCGAAGAGCTTCTCACCGACCTGAACGCTGTACCTGAAGCCATCCGCACTGCTGTTCGCAACAACGGTGGTGGACACGCCAACCATACCCTGTTCTGGGAAGTCATCGGACCAAACGCCGGCGGCGCACCTACAGGTGCACTGGCAGCTGCAATTGACAGCGAGCTGGGCGGATTCGACAAATTCAAAGAAGATTTTGCTACTGCAGCAACTACCCGTTTCGGCAGCGGCTGGGCTTGGCTCGTGGTTAAGGACGGCAAACTTGCTGTAACAAGCACACCGAACCAAGACAACCCAATCAGTGAAGGTGCTACTCCAATCCTCGGCCTCGATGTATGGGAGCATGCTTACTACCTGAACTATCAAAACAAACGCCCTGACTACATCAAAGCCTTCTGGAATGTAGTTAACTGGGAAGAAGTCGGCAAACGTTACGAAAGCGCGAAGTAAGGAACTGCGGCGACATCGCCGCGCCTTGCTCAGCCTACTCTAATCTATAACTCAAACGGCCCCGTCCTTTTTAAAGGACGGGGCCGTTGCTGTACGCAGGATGTGGTGTCCAGCTTCCACCTTATCCCTAGATGTGAAAACGGCTGCGCCGTGTCCGGTTAGGACATAGCGCAGCCGTTTTTCATTGATAGGCCCGGAGTTGATGCGGCAGCGTACGCTTGGAGCGCTACAGTAGCGAATGCTTTTGTACAAACCAGTCGTTATCTAGACTGAACTTGATCCGTAGCACTCATGCCTGATTGCTATCAGGCTTTTTATGTGATTGCACTTTCTGCAGTAGAATGCTCATTGCTCAGCAATAAATGACATTCCGCTGTATTTTATACAACAGATTTCTGGATTTATCGCCAAAGCCGTCTTTTCCACTAGATTCTGCTGTACAGAGTGCAATAGATTCTATTTTCCAGCTAATTTAGGAGTCATCTGCTGTAAAAAGTGCAACAGAACTGCGTCTCGACCTGAACCTGAGGGAGATACGAGCTGGATCAGCTGCAATACGGTTTAGAAATCTAGACTTTGGACATTACCTGTGCTCAGATTCCATTGATAAACCGTTTCGCTTCATTACTTGCACGCGCTCACTCTCTCAGGTAATCGCTTCGCTCCGGTTCGCCCTAGAACCCCATTTCGTACCGCCCGTTCTGCCAGCCTATTCGGTCCTATTCCCCTCATCAAGCCACTCTTCTCCGGTCTTACAGCTTCTGTGCTTCCAGCTCATCGAAATAATGGTTAAGCAGCTTCAAAAAAACGTTCGGAAAGGCGTAGTTCGCCATGTCCTCGCGGTTGATCCACCGCACGGCTCCGGCATCCTCCGGATTTCCGCTGCCGTCTGCAAACTGCTCGACCGGACTGTCCGTAGCGGAGAAGAGATCAACCTCATACGCATCTGGCGTGTCCATGGCGCGCACAACACTGGCTGGCGGCATGCCTGAGGCCAGTGCAGCACCAGCTTGCGTGCCATCTGCGGGTGGAGCACCAGCTTGCGTGCCATCTGCGGGCGCAGTAGTGCCTGGTGTGCCATTTACAGACACAGCACCGCCTTGCGGACCTTCTACAGATGCAGCACCGCCTTGTGTGCCATCTGCGGGTGCAGCACCGCCATCCGTGGGCACGGCGGCAGCCGCGTTCCCGGCCGCGTATGCCGCCCGCCCCTCCGCCGCCAGCGGCAGCGCCGGGGCGTCCTCTTCCCTGCAGCGGTACACCTGCAGGGTCCACACGATATGGCTGAACGTATGTTCCGCAGCCATCCAGTGCTCTTCAGGCCGGGCGAAGATCCCGGCCTGCCGCAGTGACCGGCGCAGCCGGTCCAGCGCTGCCGCCTCAGGCAGCAGCGCAGCGGAAGCGCCGCCCTCCGCAGGCGGCGCCGGCCAGTGCGGCAGCTCCCACATGCGGGCCAAAAGCCCGCTGGATGGCCGCTGCCGGATCAGCACCCGGCCCGCGTGCTCGCCGCGGCCCGTAACGAGGGCCGCCAGCCGCTCCTCGGGGCGCGGCGGCTTGGCCTTGGTCTTGACGGGCAGCGAAGTCTCGCAGCCCGCCAGGCGCGCGGCACAGTGCTCCATCACCGGGCAAGGCAGACAGCGCGGTGATTTCGGCGTGCAGACGAGTGCCCCGAGCTCCATTAGCGCCTGGTTGAAATGCGAAGCCTCCCCCTCCGGGATCAGCTCCGCCGCCAGCCGCTCCATCTTCACCCGCGTCGGCCCCTTAGCGATGTCATCCTCCATCAGGAAATAGCGGGACAATACCCGCATCACATTTCCGTCCACCGCAGGTTCAGGCCGGTTGAACGCAATGCTGAGAATGGCTCCTGCCGTATAGGGGCCAACCCCTTTAAGGCTGAATATGGCATCGCGGTCATTCGGAACCATTCCGCCGTATTGTTCCTTCACCTGCCGCGCGGCATGCTGAAGATTCCGTGCACGGGAATAGTAGCCAAGACCCTCCCAGCATTTCAGCACATCCTCCTCCGGTGCGTCGGCAAGCGATTCCACCGTAGGAAACCGCTCAATGAAGCGGTTGAAATACGGAATAACCGTATCGACTCTCGTCTGCTGCAGCATAATTTCCGAGATCCAGATATAATACGGATTGCGATGGCGCCGCCAAGGCAAATCACGTTTCTGCCCATGGTACCATTCAAGCAGATTACGGCTAAAAAACAACTTAGTGTCTTGCTGCGCCTGCTCCTGTTGTTCATGCGTTGTCATCATTTATTCTCCTTGATTCTTATATTTACTTCACACGGGCATCAGTGGAGTCACGGCCCGTCAGTTCCTTCAAGTCCCATGCTGTAAGCTCCAGCCTTCCTTGCCGCTCAAACCCTCCGTTCCATTACCGCAAAGGTCGAAGCCAGCTCGCGGCTGTGGGTAATGGTGAGATGAATGAGGTACTCCCGGCCTTTCAGCCGGAGCCGTTCCCAGGCCTCCTCCGAGAGTGTAACTATCGGTTTGCCATATGCATCCGGCAGAATCTGAATATCCTGAAATCCCACTTCCCGGCCTATGCCGCAGCCCAGCGCTTTCACAACCGCCTCCTTGGCCGCGAACCGCCCGGCTATGAACTCCGCAGCATTGCCGCCCCGCCGCTCCAGAAGCTCAAGCTCTGCCTCTGTAAGGATACGCCGGATAAACTTCGCTCCAGATCCTTTATTCATTAGTGCTTTAATCCGCTGGATTTCCAGCACATCATGCCCGATCCCGTATATCAAAATCCCACGCTCCTTATGGACGTGCAGTCATAAACCGCTTGAATCTGATAGCTATCCTTAATAGCTTTGTTAATGGTATGATCTTCATATACATTGTCCGTAAATCATATAGATTATAGTTGTCCCGGATTCTTTCTGCTATCTTAAAAGAAAAAACCGCCGAAGTCTATCCTGCTACTTCCCTCATCATGAATCTTAACCACAGAATCTCAATTCTATATTAAGAAGACATAATAATCTCTGCTAAAGAGAGGGGAATTGACCGATGAACCGCAATTTTCAGTTGCCTGCCGGAGAAGATGCCGTCCTGCGCTGCTCACATTTTCCAGCTCAAGGCAAAGCCAATAGTTTGATTGTTATTGCCCACGGATACAAGGGCTTTAAGGATTGGGGAATGTTCCCTTACCTCGCAGCCGCGCTCAGCCAGGAGCATGAGGTGATCTCCTTCAATTTCTCTCATGCGGGAATCGGCGAGGATCTGCAGAATTTCACCGAGCTTGAGAAGTTCGCCCGCAATACCTATAACCGCGAGATCAAAGACATGGAGATCCTGCTTTCCTATCTCAGCCAGCATCATAAATTTGGCAGCCTGCCCTTATTCCTGCTGGGTCACAGCCGCGGCGGCGGCGATTGTCTGCTATACGCACTGGACCACCCCGAGGAGATTGCAGGAGTCATCTCCTGGAACGGAATCACCGATCTGGATTTGTTCACAGATGAACAAAAACGCGAAATGAAACAAAGCGGCCGGACTCATGTACTCAATGGCCGCACGGGTCAGCAAATGCCGCTCGATGCCGTCATTATTGAAGATCTGGAGCGGCAAGCCGGGCGCTACAATCTTCTGGAGCGAATGAAAACTGCCGCTTTCCCCGTTGTCCTCATTCAGGGAACCCAGGATAGCGAACGGCTGCGCCGCGGCTCGGAGCAATTGGTCAACCTCCGGCCCGATATAGAGCGGGTGCAAATTCCGGAGGGCAATCATACCTTTGGCAGTGTCCATCCTTTTGCCGGGACCACTCCGCAGCTGGAACAGGCGATCGGCGCTACCCGCGAATTTATCCGCAGCGTACTAGCGGGATGACCACCGGCCCGCCGCCAACGGAAGACCGCCATATCATATAATACTACACACAAAACCGCCGGAAAGTCTGAGTATACACACAGATTCTCCGGCGGTTTTTGTATAAACTTCTCCTTCTAGATGCCCGGTATTACATTGCGCTTGTGCGCCGTTCTCCGGTAATAAGCTTCCAGTTTCCCGGCAACCTCAGGGCTGACCTGTTTGCCCTCCAGATAGTCGCTGTTGTCATCATACGTAATACCCAGCTCGGTTTCATCCGTCTGTCCGGGCCAGAGGCCGGCCGTCGGTGCTTTGGTCACGATATCCGCCGGTACTCCCAGATAGGCTGCGAGCTGGCGTACCTGGCGCTTGTTCAGCGAGCTCAGCGGTGTAATATCGACTGCGCCATCGCCCCATTTGGTGTAAAATCCGGTGATGGCCTCGGAGGCATGATCCGTTCCTACTACCAGCAGATTATTCTCGAAGGAGAGCGCGTACTGCATAACCATGCGGGTTCTCGCCTTCACATTGCCTTTGCCCTGATGTGTAATGTGACGGTGCTGGCCCAGCGCTTTCAGGCTATGTTCGACCTCAAGTGCGATCTCGTTAACAGCTTCTTCAATATTGGTCTCAACCTTATGTGTCAGTTCAAAAGCTTCAGCAACCGCATAACTGTGCTCGATATCCTCCTGAACACCGTAAGGCTGAAATACGCCAAGGGTGATGTACTCCTTGCCTTCTTCTGCGGTCAGCTCATCGGTTGCCCGTTTGCATAGGCCTGTTGCCACCGCACTGTCGACCCCGCCGCTGATCGCAATGAGCAGCCCTTTTGCTCCTGCCTGCCGTACATATGCTTTCAGGAAATCGACACGCCTCCGTACCTCTGCCTCTTCATCAATGGCCGGCTTTACGCCGAGGGCAGCAATAATCTCTTCTTGCAAGCTCACAAACCACACCCCGTTTCATCACTTTGAACATATCAATTCTTATATTTTGAAAAAATCCCGCAGCAGCCGGATTGCCGGCCACCGCGAGATCCTATGAATTAACCGCTATTACTGGCACAAACGGTTGAATACTTCCTTCAATTCAGCAGAAATTTCGGCAGCTGAACGGTCTTCTACCCCATGACGTTCAATAAAATGAACAAGCTCCCCATCCTTCATCAAAGCGATAGATGGTGAAGAAGGAGGATATGGAGCGAAGTATTCACGTGCTTTAGCAGTGGCTTCCTTCTCCTGTCCGGCGAACACGGTGAACAGATGATCCGGCAGAATTTCGTTCTGCAAAGCTTGGGCTACACCAGGACGGCATTGGCCGGCTGCACAGCCGCATACAGAATTGACGACAACAAGCGACGTCCCCTTTGCGGTTGGAAGAGTGGTTTCCACCTCTTCTGGAGTCAACAACTCCTGGAACCCGATACTTGTCAGGTCATCACGCATAGGCTGAATTGAATCTCTCATATATTGATTAAATGACATGGACATTCCTCTGCACTCTCCTTTGCCTTGTAAAGTGTTTGGTCAGGCTGCATTACAGCAGCACTTACTAACTTTATTATACATGCATACTCTGTGAAAGCAAGGGAGAGACCTGCTGCTGCAGCGGAGCCCATCGTCTGTGACTTGTGCCTCTATCGCGGGACGTTCACTTCAGAAGCCTAGTCGTTGCTGCGTTTTCTTCCTTCTCAAAAGGAAAGGATACAGTGAACACTGTGCCCACGCCCTCCTGCGATTCAACCGCGATCTTTCC
This sequence comes from Paenibacillus sp. FSL M7-1046, assembly GCF_038007405.1. NCBI lineage: Bacteria > Bacillati > Bacillota > Bacilli > Caryophanales > Paenibacillaceae > Paenibacillus > Paenibacillus sp. FSL M7-1046. The sequence continues at coordinate 1,612,103 of NZ_JBBOXB010000001.1, forward strand.
GTTATGCCGCTCGGCAATACTCAGACAAAGCGATAACCCGAGCCCGGTTCCATGATTTTTTGTTGTGAAGAAGGGGACAAATAAATTCTCAATCTGGCTTGTTGAAATTCCGCCTCCAGTGTCCTTAATCATCAGCTCAACTCTATCCTCATTCACACGTGTCTCCAAGGTCAACACCCCCTTCGGGTCCATGGCCTCCATCCCGTTGCGGGCCAGATTAAGGACAAGTTGCTTAATCTCCCTGACATTCAGCATCAGCAGAGGCAATGACGGGTTTAGCCGGAGTTCAATGCTCTGGCCCCGGAGATTGGCATCCGCCCAGATCAAAGGACTCAGCTCTTCTACTATAAGATGAAGCTGCACCATTTCTTTATCCGATACACGGGTCTGTGCCAGGGACAGAAAGTCATTGATGATGGCGTTGGCCCGGTCTAGCTCATCCATTACGATCTGGTAGTATGAATCCAGCTCTCCCGGACTCTTCTCTCTCATAAGCTGGAGAAATCCGCGAACGACTGCCATGGGATTGCGGATCTCATGCGTGATGCCTGCAGCCATCTGTCCAACCAGCGTTAGCCGCTCTACATTATCAAGCTCGCTGCGGAGTTTCGCCTCCTCGGTCAGATCCTTAACGATCATCACAATGCCGCCAGGAATTCCGGAATCCTGCGGCAGAGGCTCCGTATAAATTTGACATGTACTCGTTGCACATGTAATTTTGGCATTGGTGCGTTGTTTGCTGCGGACGATGTTCTCCAGCCGGGAATAGGTCTGCTCATCAATATATTTTCTGAAAAGCTGGCCTGCGGGCTGGGACATTATAGTCTCCCTTGTCAGTTCAGGATAATGGCGATGAATCAGCTTGAGCATAAATTCGTTAAGTTCTGTCACATACCCGCTGTCATCCATCGACATAATATTCAGCTGTACTGCGTCGGTAATCTGCTGAAGCTTCTCTGATTCCAGCTTGAATTTCTCGGAGATCCCCTTCATCTGCTCCTTGATTTGAAGCTTATCCCAAGCGGTTTCGATACAAAATATAAATAATCCGCCGAGCATAATAGTAATAAACAGATATACCGTTACCAGCAAGGTATCTGCCGAAAGGGTTTCATATATATTCCTGCCCTTCATTTTGGGCACGAGCACAATAAAGAGCATGCTGGGAGCCAGAACGGCCCATAGCACGCCTATCTTCTGAATAATCTTTCCCTTCTTAAAAGGCCGGACAAAGCCAAACAATAGCGGAAACATAAGAACCCCAATATTAACTACCATATTGCCGATTCCCGGTGGTACCGAAAACAGAGCCGTGCAGAGCATAAAAAAAGCAGCCAGGCTTATCCCGGAGCGGAAATTGCCATATAATATACCGATATAAGCGGGCAATATAGCTAAATTCAAATAAACAACCCCGAATAATGTTGTTGAGAAAATGGTACAGAGGGTAATGCTAATGGCACAGCAAATAATCAGCAAAGCCTGATCATCCGGAAATTGCCGATTTCTGCGTATAATGTGGCTTTGGTCCAGCCACCATTGAAACAGAAATATAAAGGAACTGGCAGATAAGATTTGCAATAAAATATCCTTTACCGCATCTAAAATTGCAATCACTCCCCAAGTTGGACAAATTACCCTGTCCCCTTAGATTAAAGCACAGCCAGGCTCTTCTGACAACGATAATCACTTACCGGTTTCACAGGTCTGGCTACACCGCGGCCGGAATGGTATGATGCCGTTAGTAGAATACCGAAAATGCTGAAATTCGCTATTCCTTAAGCATGTAAAGGAGCAGATTCATGAGCAACTATGATGTGATCGTCATTGGAGGCGGCCCCTCCGGACTGATGGCCAGCGTGGCCGCGGCAGAGCACGGCGCCTCCGTATTATTAATTGATAAAGGGGCCAAGCTGGGCCGGAAGCTTGGAATCTCTGGCGGCGGGCGCTGCAATGTAACCAACGTCAAGGAAACTTCCGAGCTTATTGCCCATATTCCGGGCAACGGCCGCTTTTTATACAGCGCGTTTGATCATTTTAATAATCGCGATATTGTAGAATTCTTTGAAGATTTGGGCATCGCCCTGAAAGAGGAAGACAACGGGCGGATGTTTCCCGTGTCGGACAAGGCCTCCAGCGTCGTTTCCGCTCTAATCGGCAAAGTTCGCAGCCTGGGTGTGCAGATTATGACGGATAGCCCGGTGCAGGAGGTCCTGTACGGAGACAGTAAAGTAGAAGGAATCCGCCTGAAATCTGGCAAGGAGGTTGCCGCTGGCGCTGTCGTAATCGCCACGGGAGGCAAATCTGTGCCTCAGACCGGTTCCACCGGGGACGGCTATCCTTGGGCGATCACCGCCGGACATACAATTACGGAACTGTTCCCAACGGAAGTGCCCATTGTTTCTAGGGAGGAATGGATCAAGTCAGGGGAACTTCAGGGGTTGTCCCTGCGGGATGTGACGCTGAGCGTCTGGAATCCCAAAGGCAAGAGGGTGATCTCCCACAGGGGAGATATGATCTTCACTCATTTCGGGCTGTCCGGCCCGATTGCGCTGCGGTGCAGCCAGTTCCTGCGCCAGGTCCAGCGCAAATCCGGAACGGACACAGTTGAGCTGTCCATCGACCTTTTTCCCGACCATCACCCGCAGGAGGTGGAGTCCCAGCTGCAGAACAAGCTGGAATTGGAGCCTAAGAAGGCCATCCGTAATTCCTTGAAAGGTTTGATTCCGGAGCGCCTCATTCCGCTGCTGCTGGCCAAAGCCGGGGTGGACGGAGATATCACCGGCCATCATCTTCCCAAAAGCGCCTTGCAAGCGCTGGCCGCCCTTCTGAAACGGATGCCGGTCTATGTTCACGGCACCCGGTCTCTGGCTGAAGCTTTTGTTACCGGCGGAGGTGTCAATCTGAAGGAAATTGATCCCAAGACGATGGAGTCTAAGCTTATGCAGGGACTTTATTTTTGCGGTGAGGTGCTGGATATTCACGGTTATACCGGCGGCTACAATATTACCGCTGCTTTCTCCACAGGTTACACAGCAGGCAAACATGCAGCTGGACAGCATTAAAAGCAAGGGGACGTCCACCGTCTAGGACTACTAAACCCGCCAAGTTATCGCCCATGCCGGGCGAACATTTAAAAACAGCGTTACTTGCGTAAATCCGCAAGTAACGCTGTTTTGTATTTAGCGGGTCTGCGGCACCTATCTCTGAAACCGCATCGTGCTGAACATTCTGGCAATGAAAACCCCGATTAAATAACCGAGTGGAATAAACAGCAGCAGCCCCCACCATCCATACAAAGGAATGCACACCACACCAGAACAGATTGCCGTATATGGAACTAGCAGAATCGGTATTGCTGCGGAACCGGCATCGGCTTTCTGAGCTTTGGTAAAGGGCAGGATCCCGATATAGTCGTCCCCTGCAAACAATAACCAGAAAGAAGTCAGCCAGTAGGCCATTAATAACGCCAGAATAATGAGCAATCCCCATTTCAAAACCCCTGGAACGATAAAAATAGCTACCATGGAAACGCCCATGAACGCAAAGTAGAGCTTCAGGTGTGCCGGATTGCGCACAAGTGCTTTAATGCCTGCCGCCGCGAAGCGGCTCTCCGGCTGCTTCGAAGCCAGGAGCGGTTGTGATTTGCGGAAAATCCATGGTTTAAAGCGTGTGGGGCGCGGTTTATCAAGCACGCCGCGCAGCAATAAACCGGCGATTCTCATCCGCTGCTTGTAGTCTTCCCGCACATCGCTCATAAAGGTTGCGTGCAGCCGCAAGCGGAAGCGTATGGCCCATACAACCACAGCACCATATACGGCGGCGGCTGCCAGCAGGAGCAAGGGCTGGCTGTCCCAATAAATAGCAGCCCTGACATAAGCGGCACAGGGGACGGTCACGGCCGGAATGAGCCACAGCCAGCGGCGGAAGCCCTGGCGCTGTACTTTAACAAGGTGTCCCAGCAGTTTGACGCACCAGCTGCAGGTTATGGTCATTGCAAGTAGCGATGCGGCAGCTGCCCCACTGAGTCCATACCCCCGGACGATGAAGGGCAGCAGAATAGCAAATACCGCAGCCATCTTGAGGGCAGTTACGGTAAGACTATACAGAAGCCCCCGCAGCATAATGCTTCTGATCCAGTTTTGCCGCTGCCTGAGAAACAACGAATCCCCTTCCTGGAGCAGCAGCACCATACCTCCGGTAGCAATTAGAGCCGCCAGCAGCAGCGGAAGCAGCATAAAGGGGATCGCGGTCGTCCATGTTGGCATTTCCCCGCTCCAGAACCCGAAATAGAACCGTCCGCCCAGCAGGCCGCCGGGAATAACGAGGTAGAGCAGGACCGTCCAGTCGGCCGCCGTACGGATAATCGCCGATTGCTCACGCCAATGGGAGATCAGGCGCCGCCGGAACAGCTGCGGAGCCGTAGGAAAAGCATACCCGGCTTTTTTGCCGGAAGTTTTAGGGTTAAGAACAGCCTGTTCCTGACTGCTCATGTCAATTCGTCGAAGCAATCAAACAACGACCCCTCCGGCAATCCGGCAATGTCGCGGATTTCCTCCAAAGTGCCTGTTGCCGTTACTTCCCCGCTGGAGATCAGCACGAAGCTGTCGCAGATTTTCTCCGCAGTATCCAGTACATGCGTGGACATCAGAACGCCCGCACCGCGCTTCCGCTCGGCCTCCAGGAGACGCAGGAAATCCTTCGTGGCACGGGGGTCAAGCCCGATAAACGGCTCGTCCACAATGTAGACATCGGGCTGGACCAGGAAGCCAAGCATCAGCATCATCTTTTGCTTCATACCTTTGGAGAAGCCTGCAGGCAGGTCATCGCGCACATTTCCCATACCGAACTGCACCAGAAGCTTCTCGGCGGTGGCCACAAAAGTCTCGTAGCTCAAACCGTAGGCTGCGGCTGCCAAATCGAGATGCTCCCACAGTGTCAGGTCCTCGTAAAATACCGGCTGTTCCGGCACGTATGCATACGATTGACTCTCTCCGCCGATAATCACTTTAGCCTTGGCATATTTCAACAAGCCGAGCAGCGTCTTGATGGTAGTGCTTTTCCCTGCTCCGTTTGGTCCGATCAATCCCAGCAGCTGGCCGCGCCGCACCTGGAAAGAAACATCTGAAATCCGTTTGTCGCCCGCTTCGTAACCGGCTTCCTCAATGGAAACATCGAGCACAATATCTTCCTCTTCCCATTCGCCCTCAGCTTTGAACCCCTCTGCAGACTCATCTTCAAACTCTGTCTCTTTCATACGGCTTCCATCTCCTAAGTGTCAATTCACAAGTGTCCCGGCTGCTATTACCGTTCTTTTTTATCCATTATACGGACAAATGGGAAGAATCATCAAACATTACTTCCCCGAAGTGCGGAAAGAGACCTCTCGGGCTTAAGGAAAGATCCCCAGATTACACGATGATCAGGCAACACTTTCCTGCAGATCCTGAAGCACCCTTTTGTCTTTACCCTCAATTCTGGCCCGCAGGACCAGCATTGCCGCGCCGAGCAGTGCCGTCAGCACACCGGAGACAACATATGCTATAACCGCTCCCGATGCCGTCACCAGCGCACCTCCGGCTACCGGTCCGAGAATAACCGCCGCGCTGGTCAAGCTGCTGACGGCACCAAAGACACGGCCTGTGTATGCTTCCGGAGTCCGGCGCTGCAGCATGGAGTTAAAGGGGATGAAGACCAGGCCTGCTCCCGCTCCGGCAAGCGTAAATGAGCCGAACAGCATGACATTCATCCAAAGGCCAGCTTCCCCGTATTCGGTCACTAAAGCGGCACTGACGAATACACTCCCCATAAGGATAGCCCCGGCGCTCATCAGGACAAGCGGATGTTTGCCGCTGCCCTTCCGTCCTATCGCCAAGGCAGCGCACAGGGTGCCCAAGCCGCTGGCAGCCACGCACCAGCCTAATAAATCTCCACTGACTCCGGGGATTTCGCGGAATAGCGTCACCGTCTGGGAATCGGCGATTGTCAGCACCATCAGTACGGCTACGAGCATAACGACTCCGCTGAGCACCGCCGGCATCATGCCGATCAGGCGTAGTCCGGCACCGGCTTCCTTGCGGAAAGACCCACGTTCCTGCGGGTTTGTTCCGACCACTTGGCCCCTTTCCGTCCTGAACTTGCCTACGTGCGGTACAGCGAGCAGAATCAGCGCCGAGAGCAGATAAGTTGCCGAGTCGATAATGTAGCAGACCGAAATCCCGAATGCCGCCACCAGAAGACCGCCGGCAGCAGGGCCTACAATTTTGGTAATCTGTTCAATAGAAGAACTGAGAGCGATGGCCTGATCCATCTGCGCCGGGGGAACCAGTTCTTTAAGCTTGCCGCTTTTGGCCGGAGAGAAAAGCATATCCATAACCCCCTTGGCTACTAAGAGGAGGTATACCTGCCATAAGGAGCCGGCAAAGACGAGGCCCATAACAATCCCTGCACGGACGAGGTCGGAGCCAATCATGAGGGCTTTGCGGTCCATCATATCGCTTAAATACCCGGCCAAAGGACCGCCTAGCAGCATCGGCACGGCCATACATAGCGATAACATCGTGATTTCCCATGGCGTAGCCTGCCATTTCAGGCCAACCATCGTCAGCAGCGCCAGCAGATGCAGCCAGTCCCCTACATTGGAGATAAGCTGCGCCGAAATGAGCAGCATAAAGGGCTTATTCGCTGTCAGCCTTTCTGTTTGTGTCTCCTGATGGTTTTCTTCTTTCATACTTACTCCACTCCCCATGCTAATCTTTGCTTCTTTGTAATTTATAGTAAGGGAGTCCAAAGGTTTGTTCATCAATCCCCGGGAGTAAATCTCCGCTGCGCCAGAGGCTGAATATGCCCTCCTACCGGAGACGTACACCAAAAAAACCAATTCAATATGCACCTTTTGCGCGCTCTAAAAAAATTGTTTGATTTTTAATAATTAAAAGTGTGCTCATTGTGACAAATCACATGTTCTTGATCCATTGTTTGACGTATTGTAAAGCTATATCAAGTCATTGCACGGCTAAACCGTGCAATTCAAGCCATGATTTAGTACCGTACGGGGCAACCCGTACGATTAACGATAACGATAGAGGGTGGAGAAGCATGATACAATCCTATGAACGCGATACTCAACTGACATTGCATTTGTACCGGGTTTTTGCCAAGTCTTTCAAGAGCATCAACGAGCATGCCGTTACCGGAAGCAAGATTGAAGGTTTCAATCCCACTGCTTTTGCTGTTATGGAGGTCCTCTACTATAAGGGGCCACAACCCATTCAGCAGATCGGCGCCAAACTGCTCTTGCAGAGCGGAAATGTTACTTACGTGATCGACAAGCTCGAGGAACGCGGCTACCTGCAGCGCAAGCCTTGCGCAAACGACCGCCGGGTTATTTTCGCCGAGCTGACTTCGGAAGGCGAACATCTGATGAACGAAATGTATCCGAAGTATTCGGAGCGTCTGCACCTCGCTTTTAGTGGCCTGAGTGATGAAGAGAAGGAACAAATGATTATTCTTTTGAAGAAGATGGGTCTGCAGGCTGAGAAACTCTCCCCGCTCCCACGCAAATAGGGTTCGGGCCGACGAGATTGTGAATCTATTCACTTTTCAGAATTGCTCTAGATCAAGTAGAAACGGCTGAGCCGTCCTGTTAAGGATGACTCAGCCGTTTCTTTTTTCTTGCAGCAATAGAAGGGTTCTGACACAAGTGTTATTCACTAAGCCTTCTTAAGCACCGGATTCTCCTCTGCAATGGAAGGAACACCACTCCGCAGACCCGAAGAAATAATCAGGGACAAGACTGCGAATGCCGCCATCACAACAAAAAGTGAATGCAGGCCGCCTTCCAGCGCACCATGCAGACTGCTCCAGGCTTCCCCGGTCAGTGTGCTGCCGCCATGCGGATTAAGCAGTGTATTGATGTCATCCCCTGTAACTGCACTGCCGGGCTGCTCCGCCAGACGTCTGTCAATCGTAAGGTTCAGCCAGGAACCGAAAATTGCTACCCCAACCGTCTGCCCGAGTGAACGGGTAAACGTATTGAGTGCCGTTGAGGCCCCGCGCTGCTCATGCTCCACAGAGGACTGGGCGATAATGGTAAATACGGTAGAGGCATAGCCAAACCCGACTCCGCAGAACAGCATAAGACATAGAAGCAGCAACTGTGAGGAATCCCCGTTCATAAACGCAAGGCCGATGGCCCCTATGGAAATCAGCGCCAGACCAAGCATGCCCGTCCGGCGGGAGCCGGAGCGCAGGATCATCCGTCCTCCGGCAATGGAGCCCAGCATCCAGCCTACCGACATCGGAGCGAGCAGCAGGCCTGAGAGGGCTGCACTTTTTCCGAACACTCCTTGAACCCACAGCGGTACATAGGTGGACAAGCCAATGATCAAGGTACTGACCAGCAGATTGGCCCCGGTGGATACAGCAATATTACGAACAGAGAACAGCGTGAGCGGAAGCATAGGTTCAGGAGCACGGCGCTCCACAAACAGAAATACTACCAGCAGCAGAATTGCCGCCCCCAATATCGCCAGCAGCAGCGGAGACGTCCAGGGCAGATTCTGCCCTCCTGTCGTCAGTCCGAAAAGCAGCGCGCCCATCCCTGCCGCGAACAGCAGCACACCGGCTACATCAATCTTCGTCTTGCGTCTTACCCGTTCTTCCTTCAGATAGCGGGAAATAAATATAATCGATAACAGGCCAAAAGGCAGATTAAACACAAACACCCAGCGCCAGCTTAAGTAATCAACAACATAGCCGCCGAGCAGCGGTCCAACCAGAGAGGATATCCCCCATACCGAACTCAGCAGCCCTTGTGTCTTTGCCCGTTCTTTAATGCTGTAGATGTCACCGATTATCGTAAAGGTCATCGGAATCAGTGCTCCCGCTCCGATTCCTTGGATACCGCGGAATATAATAAGCTGTTCCATGCTCTGCGATATGCCGCACAACAGCGAGCCGAGCAAGAATACCACAGCACCGCCGATGAACACAGGCTTGCGGCCAATCAGATCGCTCAGCTTGCCAAATATCGGGGTCGTGACTGCCATGGCCAGCAGATAGGCGGTAAATATCCAGCTCAGCCACTGCATCCCCTGGAAATCCCCAACAATCGCCGGTCCGGCAGGTCCGGTTACTGTTCCTTCAATTGCTGCCAAAAACGTAGCCAGCAGCACCCCTATCAAGATAAGCTTGCGTTCTGTTTCTCCTGGAGACTTCAATGAATCCAAATCCTCTCTCTATATATTAGCGTCTGGCCTCACTGCACAGCAGCGCATACAGAATAACGTCCTGAAAGCCTGAGGACGTATGACGGTATTCCCGCAACAGCCCCTCCCGCCGGAAGCCCAGTGCTGAAAATAGCCTCTGCGCCCGGACATTGTCCGGATGGCATAATACTTCAATCCGGTTCAGCCCCATGGTGCCGAAGCCGAAATCCAGTACAAGCTCCAGCGCTTCCTGCATATATCCCTGCCCCCAATGGGGCGGTGACAGCTCACAGCCGATTTCTCCCCGGTACGCTCCCGGCAGCTGCCAGTAGTTATAGCCGCAGCTGCCGATTACGTCACCCTCCGGTCCTATGATGCTCCAGCGCAGACTCTCTTCTTCCCGCGCCATTTGCCGGAGTGATCCAATCAGATGCTCTGCATCAGCGGCCGAAGACAGAGGGGGCATGTCCAGCCAGGGCGTCACCTCAGGATGACACCAGAGATCATATAATGCAGCGGCATGATCTTCAGTCATGGCACGCAGCTCCACTCTTTCTCCGCTCAAAGCCGGTACCATCCCATTGCACACGTACAACGCTCTCGTCCCCTTCCAACCTTATAAGTATACAACATATGTAAGGATGTCCTGAATAGAAACATAAATTTCACATATAGAAACGGTACTATCCATAACCGGGACGGTACCGTTTCAGTGAGAAATCGTTTGAGAAACGCCTTTATCGGGGCGGCTTGATCCCACCCTGATGCAGACGTTTGTTTTTGTGCATAAGGTTCGCTCATGCTGTTGTATAGTGGAAACCGGCATAATCTCCAGGATTAACCTGAGGCCCCTGCTGCCTTGACCGGCTTAAGCACCTCGGTGCAGAGAACCTGGAGCTTTTCCTGAATCGCCTTGAATTCTTCAATCCCCGTCCCGGTAATACTGAACCCCTCGCCATGGGCAGTCAGGAAGTTCTCCTGGCAGAGCCGTTCCAGTTCCTGCTTCACTTCACGTTCCGCCACCCGGTATCCCAAATTCTCGAGTTCCGGCTGCATTTCTGATACTGTAAGGTCCCTCTCATGTGCAAAATAAAGCATATGGATCCCTACGAACAAGTTCTGTACATCGGCGCGCATATTCCACTCCTTCCGGCCAAAAGCCTCCAGTTTTAGTAAATTCAATCACTGCTTATTCTTATAAAAGCATTACCCTAGTGATGGCTTGTGGAAACACGGGGACTGTTACGGTAAGGGTGTGAGCTCTGCAATCTGCATAAATCCGGTAATGCTTGACGTATTGAACGTTGCTGTACTATGTTGTTAGTTACAGTTATGGATTCATACTGACTCAAGGTACAGGAAGGTGATGCTTCATGTTTCAGGCTATGCCCTACGACGGAACGCGCAGCGAGCGTTTTGAAGCGGTTCTATCCCAGCTGGGAGCGCTGATGGAAGGGGAGCCAAATGCCGTTGCCAATCTGGCGAATGCCTCGGCATTGCTTAAGTTCTCTCTACCGGATACCAATTGGGCCGGTTTCTATTTATTTGACGGCAAGGAGCTTGTGCTTGGACCCTTTCAAGGGCTGCCTGCCTGTATCCGTATTCCACTGGGCCGCGGAGTATGCGGAACGGCCGCAAGCGAACGCCGGACGCTCGTTGTGGATGATGTTCATGCCTTCCCGGGACATATTGCCTGTGATGCCGCTTCGAACAGCGAAATCGTCGTGCCGCTGATTAAGGAGGACCGGCTGCTGGGTGTGCTGGATATCGACAGCCCGCTCAAGCACCGCTTCGATGATGAGGAACGCCGCTTCCTGGAGCGGTTCGCGGCTATGGTTTCGGACGTAATCTAATTTTCCCGGCTGCATGTAAAAGGCCGCCACATTCGCAGGAGTACCTGCGTTTGTGACGGCCTTTTTGCTGTTGTTCATTCTTATGCTGAGGATAACACCCGATTACTGCCGGACAGGACTAATATTCCAGATTTCGGAGGCGTAGCGGCTGATCGTGTTGTCACTGGAAAATTTGCCGGAGTGGCCGATGTTGATAATCGACTTTTTCAGCCATTCCTTCTGGTTGCGGTAGGCGAGATCAATTTTGACATGGGTCTCCACATAGCTGGCAAAATCCTTAAGCACAAAAAATTCATCGTTATTGTCGAGCAGTGACTGATAGAGCGAATCGAACTCCTGGGTATGGCAGCAGATTGGCCCCGGTGTGATGAGCTGATCCAGCACTTCCTTGACTCGTCCATCGCCATTATAGATATCACGGGAATGATAGCCCCCATACTGGTAGTAATCCAGCACCTGCTCTGCCCGCAGTCCGAACAGGAACATGTTGTTGTCACCCAGCATTTCGTGCATTTCCACGTTGGCCCCGTCCATCGTGCCGATGGTCAGCGCACCGTTCATCATAAACTTCATGTTGCCGGTGCCGGAAGCCTCCTTGCTTGCTGTAGAGATTTGTTCGCTTACATCGGCTGCGGGAATAATCTTCTCCGCCAAAGAGACCGAATAATTCTCCAGGAAAAAGATGCGGATCTTGCCTTTGATGTCCGGATCCTTGTTGACGACATCAGCCACAGTATTAATCAGTTTAATAATCCGTTTGGCCAAATGATAGCTAGGTGCGGCCTTGGCCCCGAATATAAAGGTACGCGGCACCATGTCCATAGAAGGATTGTCTTTAAGCTGATTATACATATGCATAATATGCAGGATGTTCAGCAACTGGCGTTTGTAGGCATGCAGCCGTTTGACCTGTACATCGAAGATGGAATCCGGGTCTACCTGCACTCCATGCTTCTTGCCGATGTATTCCGCCAGGCGCTGCTTGTTGCGGCGTTTGATGCCGGCCACCTGCTCCTGGAATGAAGCATCCTCACAATATTTAATTAGCCCGATCATCTCCTGCGGATGGTGAATCCAGCGTGTGCCAATGGATTCATTGATCAATCCGGCCAGCTCGGGATTGGCATGCAGCAGCCAGCGGCGGTGCGTGATGCCGTTCGTCTTGTTATTGAAGCGGTGCGGATACATTTCATTGAACAGCCGCATCTCGCGTTTCTGCAAAATCTCCGTATGCAGCGCAGCTACTCCATTCACGCTATGGCTGGCTACTATCGCCAGATGGGCCATCCGCACCTGATCATCATGAATAATTGCCATCTGGTTGATCCGGTCCTGATCGCCGGGATATTTGCTCATCAGCTCACCGCAGAACCGGGCATTGATTTCCTCAATAATGAGGAAAATACGCGGCAGCAGCTCCCGGACCATCCCCATCGGCCATTTCTCCAGCGCCTCGCTGAGAATGGTATGGTTGGTATAAGACACCATCCGTGTCGTCATGCTCCAGGCCTGCTTCCAGCCGATGCCGTGTTCATCCATCAGAATCCGCATCAGCTCAGGGATAACTAGCGTTGGATGCGTATCATTGATGTGCAGAGCCACTTTGTCTGGCAGCAATTCAATCGGCAGGCCCGTCTTGCTGTAAGTCCGCAGAATGCTCTGCAGACCTGCGCTGCACAAGAAATACTGCTGCTTCAGACGGAGCAGCTTGCCTTCATACTGTGAATCATCCGGGTACAGGAATTCAGAAATGGATTCCACCGAACGTTTGTATTCCAGAAACTTGTGATAATCCGTTCCAGCCAGAGAGCCGGTTATTCTCGAAGACGGGTTGATCGATTCGGCACTCCAGTTCCGAAGGGTATTCACATGCTTGCGGTCCGCGCCAATAATCGGAATATCATAAGGAACCGCCCGCACCGCTTCATAATCTTTATGCTCGAAGGCCAGCTCACCGTTCTCCTCACGGGTCTCCACATGTCCCCAGAACCGCACTTCCACCTGCTTGTCTTCCCGGCGCAATTCCCACACATTATCGTTCTGCAGCCAATAATCGGGCAGCTCCACCTGATATCCGTCAACAATCTTTTGCTCAAACAGGCCGTATTTATAACGGATGCCGCAGCCATGCCCTGCATACTGCAGGGAAGCCAGCGAATCCATGAAGCAGGCAGCCAAACGCCCCAGACCTCCGTTACCAAGGCCTGCATCTGCTTCTTCCTCTTCAATATCCTGAAGACAAAAGCCCAGTTCTGCAAGCCCTTCGCGTACTACCTCCAGCACGCCCATGTTGAGCAGATTATTGCCCAGAAGCCTGCCGATCAGAAATTCCATGGAAAAATAGTAGACCTGCTTTTCCTTATCAACCTTATACTTCTGGTTGGTATCTGCCCAGTTTTTGCCTGCATTCTCTCGGATCATATTGCCGATGATGTTATACACATCAGCATTCGAAGCTTCTTCAAGCGGCTTGCCCAATTTCCTGATGAGTGCCTCGCGGAACGCTTGTTTAAAGGTTTCTTTATCGTTGAACAACAGCGGGTTCCTCCTGACAGATCCTTATTTTGTGAATGGCATATTTATGAAAACTCAGGATCAGCTGAACGGGGTGCTGCCCGGTTCAACTGATCCTGAGGTTAAATTTTGCTGCTCTTGGCTATAACAAATGGACGTTTGTTATCTCCGACCAGAATCCGGTCTCTGCTTAAGTGCACATCTTTATCCATAATGACATTTTCAATCACGGCATTTTCTTCAATTACACATTTCTGCATGATGACAGAATTGATGATTCGGGCGCCTTCTTTGATCTGCACGCCCCGGAAGATCACGCTGTTCTCCACGGTTCCGGCAATGATACAGCCGTTGGCCACCAGGGAGTTGCTGACCTCTGCGCTATCCAGATAACGGGTTGGCGCTTCATATTTAATCTTGGTCTGCACCGGATTCTCCTTGAACAGGCTGAAATAATTGTCCTGGCGGAGCAGCTCCAGACTATTTTTGTAATAGCTTTCCAGCGAATTGATCACTGCATGATAACCTTTGTACTCGTAAGCGGCAATTTTGAATTTGTGCCGGTTCTTCTGGATCACATCGCGGAAGAAGAAACTCTCGCCATGGGCGATGCAATGTTCTACCTGCTCCAGGAACATTTTTTTCTCCATGATGAAGATATCCAAATACACATTGTGATGGTCCTTCTCATGATGAATATTCGTAACCGCATTCTCTTCGTCTACCTCAACACGCAAGCAGGGATCATGCTCAGGCTGGAGCTGGTCTATCGTTTTGTAGACAAGCGTTACATCCGCACCCTTCTCCAGATGGTATTGGAACACCTCCTGGAAATCCACAGTGTTGATATGCTGACTGCCGGAGAACACAATATATTTGGCCGAGGCCCGTTTGAAGAAATCCAGATTGTTATGATAATGCTGCAAATCCCCAAGCGAGGTGTCTGTCGGATCATTCCAGTCAGGCGGCAGAATAAACAGTCCTCCGTGCTTGCGGTTCATATCCCAGGACTTGCCGTCGCCGAGATGGTCCATCAGCGAACGGTATTTACGGCGGACAAACAGTCCAACGCTTTCCAGCTCTGCCCGCATCATATTGGAAAGAACGAAATCGATCAGCCGGTAGCGGCTGGCAAAAGGCACGGCAGCACCGCAGCGGAAATAGGTCAACTCATTTAATTTATCCAGTTCATGATCAAGATTGATTACACCCATAAGCTTTTTCATCCCGGTTCACCGTCCTCTAATGGTTATATGGTTTTGGCTGCAACTGATTTACGTTTCTTGCTCCGATTATCGATCAGCAGGATTTCGTCCTCATTCTCCCGATCGACTCCGATCTCCATATAATCCTCGATTACCGTATTTTCGCTGATGATAGCCTTATGGATCCGTACATTCTTGCCGATCTTGACCTTGGGCATAATGACGGAGTCGGTAATGATGCTGCCTTCTCCTACTTCCACACCGTAAAAGAGCACCGAATGCTTCACCTCTCCATACACGATGCAGCCCTCATTAATAATGCAGCTCGATACCTTCGCTCCTGGAGCTACATATTGTGCCGGCTGATTCGGATTGCGGGTGAAAATGCGCCAATTGGGATCATTCAGATTCAGCGGCGGATGATCGCTTAACAAATCCATATTGGCCTCCCACAGGCTGGCCACTGTACCTACATCTCTCCAGTAGCCTTCAAATGGATAGGCAAAAAGGGATTTGTCGTCCTCCAGCATCAGAGGAATGATATCTTTGCCGAAATCATGGGAGGAGTCTGCATTCTCCCCGTCTTCCAGCAGATGCTTGCGGAGAACCTCCCATTTGAATATATAAACGCCCATCGACGCCAGCGTGCTCTTCGGCTTCACCGGCTTCTCGTCAAACTCATAAATTTTCAGATCTTCATCTGTGTTGAGAATGCCAAAGCGGCTGGCCTCCTCAAGCGGAACATCAATGACCGAGATGGTGCAGTCGGCGTTTCTAGCTTTGTGGTATTGCAGCATAGCATTGTAATCCATTTTGTAAATATGGTCGCCGGAAAGTATAAGCACATGCTCCGGATCAAATTGATCAACAAATTTCAGATTGCGGTAAATTGCATCAGCCGTTCCCCGGTACCAGCTGCTTCCATTCTCCCGTTCATGCGGCGGCAATACAAATACACCGCCATCCTTACGGTTCAAATCCCAGTCACTTCCTACCCCAATGTATGAATGCAGTACAAGCGGCTCATATTGAGTGAGCACACCAACTGTATCAATACCTGAATTGGAGCAATTGCTTAAGGGGAAGTCGATGATTCTGTAAGTTCCTCCAAAATAAACAGCGGGCTTGGCAAGCGTTTTGGTCAATCCCTTCAACCTTTTCCCTTGGCCTCCCGCCAATAGCATGGCTACCATTTCTTTTTTCTTCATGGAAGAGCCTCCTTGACATATGGGTAGTAAAGCATGTAATAAATAAGGTTGAATGAAGTTTGATGGTGCGAAATAGACCCAAGATAGAATTCAAAAAGAAGTGAACCAGCAAGAAGTAAAATGAAAGAAATGTGCTTGATAGGAAATTTGGATAAGGTTAACAAACGGGGGGACACCTGATATCGGGACAAGTTGCCGGATTCATGAGAAAAGCTCTCCAAAAACCGGGTTTGTATCCTTATTGTAAAGTGTTCTAGGGTCGCCGTCAAAACCCTTTATTGAATTCCAAAAACCTTAAATTGTAATTACATTCCTTATTAATAGAACTTATATTTCTTATAACTAGATTAACCAGAATGATTAACCATGAACTAAAAATTCTAATCTGATATTGAACTTAAGCAGACGCTTCTTTCAGCAAACATTCAACGTAATGTGTCATAATGAACTATCTTTTACTGTAAACGGAGGTACTACTCATGAAAGCTGCCCAAGGCGTGCGACTACTGCTCGTAGATGACGAGCCTCATATCCTGCAGTTTCTGGAACTGGGTCTGATGAACGAAGGGTTTGAAGTAATGACTGCACCTGACGGTGTCAGCGCGATTGCAATTGCTGCCGATTTCAAACCGCATGTGGCCATTCTGGATGTGATGATGCCGGGGATGGACGGCTTTGAGGTCTGCCGTTACCTGCGTTCAGAAGAAGCGGAGATTGCGGTCATCATGCTGACTGCAAAAGACGAAGTGGACGACCGGGTCAAGGGCCTGTCCATCGGGGCTGACGACTATATGGTCAAGCCGTTCAGCTTCGACGAGCTGCTGGCCCGGATCCAGGCCCGGCTGCGCAATCAGTTCCCGGGATTGCTTGGGGAAGTGCGCTGCGGCCCCTTCCGGATTGACGGCCGCCGCAAGGAAATCCGCCACAAGGAAGAGGTTCTGGAGCTGTCCCCTACGGAATATGAGCTGCTGCAATACCTGGTCATCAATCATGGCCTGGTGCTGAGCAAGCCGATGATTCTGGACAAGGTATGGGGATATGATTTTGGCGGAGAGGAAAATATCGTGGAAGTCTATATCCGTTCTCTCCGCGAGAAGCTTGGCGATAAAGAGCATAAGATTATCCGCACGCTGCGCGGCGCAGGATACCGCGTGGACCTGGTATGATTGCCCGCCTCTCGGGCTTCATCAGCAGGCTCCCGTCTCCGCGTTCCCTGCGCAAGCAGCTGCTGGCCATCTCGCTCATCATTTTGTCCGTGCTGCTGTTGCTGATCGGTGTGCTGCAGTATGTGCTGATGCGGAACTTCATCTACACCAACCGGGCGGAATCCATGGAAACGCAGCTGAGGTCCGTGCCGCGTGAGTTCTATTTTACGTTTCTCAATTCCGGGAACAGTACTCCGGCTGACTTGAGTATTTCAGGCGCTTCAGACCCTTCTTGGACAACAGACACACCAGGGATGGTTAAACCGGAACTTCCTGGTGCCAGTCCCGCCACGAGCGGCGGTGACGCAGCACCCGGAGAGAACAGCCCGGACGGGCAGCGGATGGGCGGTGACAGGCGTCCTCTCCTGCTGGATGCCCATACAACTATCGCCATCTACAGCCCGGACGGCACCTTTAAGGATTTCCAGGAGGATACGCTTTCCGATTCTGCCGCTCCAAGAATGACGAACAAAGAGTATGATGAGCTGCTCAAACATACTACGGACAAACAAACGGGAGAATACCGGCTGATAACCGCTGAGGATGGCAGTGAGCACCTGGCCGTGTTCATGAATCTGCGCAAACCGGGTGCACCCAAAATGCTGCTGCAAATGAGCGTGGCCACCGGCCCGCTGAGAGATGTAATCATGCAGCAGCTGATGATCTTCGCCGGCTTGGCGGTAATTGCTTTACTGGCCGGGCTGTTCCTGTATTTGCCTGCACTGCGCAAAACACTGGTTCCCTTATCCAATATGGGCGAAGCTGCGCAAATCATCGACGCAGGCAATTTAGACGTACGCTTCCCCGTCAACCAGGGACAGACAGAAATCGACAAGCTGTCCCAGTCCTTCAACGGGATGCTGGAGCGTCTGGAAATTTCGTTCCATAATGAACGTGAAGCCAAGGAACAAATGCGGCGTTTCGCCGCCGATGCTTCCCATGAGCTGCGGACTCCCCTCACTTCGATTCACGGCTTCCTGGAGGTGCTGCTGCGGGGAGCTGCGGATAATAAAGACCAGCTTTACGGCGCACTGAACAGCATGCACGGTGAATCCAAACGGATTAATAAGCTGGTCGAAGACTTGCTCCTGCTGGCCCGTATGGACGGCGCGCCTCAGCTAAGGGTCAAGAACCTGCTGCTGGGTGAAGTCATCGATGAGATGCAGCCGCAGCTCCTGGTGCTGGCCGCGAACCGCAAGGTCAACTTCGATATTTCTTACGGCATCCGTGGCATGTATGATCCCGACAAAATCAAACAGGTCATTCTCAACTTGTTCCACAATGCCGTGCAGCATACGGATGCCGAACAGGGGACGATCCATATCTCCCTGCACGCCCGGGACACCGAAGCAACGCTGACTGTCAGGGACAACGGCTCCGGCATCTCTGCTGATCATCTTCCCCATGTGTTCGACCGCTTCTACCGCAGCGATTCCTCGCGCACGCGCAAATACGGCGGTTCGGGCCTTGGATTGTCCATTACAAAGTCTATTGTGGATGCACATAACGGGAACATCAGCGTGGAGAGTACTCTCGGTGGAGGCACTGTCTTTAAAGTCTCTCTTCCATGCTTGCTGGATTAGCTTATGTAGCGTAATTAACGTTATAATAGTGTGTGAAAAGGATGCTATGCTCACAAAACTTAAGCCTATGCTTTCGAAGTGAGTTTTGTATGAAGTCGATTCAAGGATGTTATGCTCACAAAACTTTTAGGAGGTCGAATTCATGTACGAAATCGCCGTGATCGGAGCCGGACCAGCCGGTGCCAGTGCAGCCCTCTTCGCCGCCAAAGCGGGCAAAAAAACGCTGCTGATTGACAATGACAAAGGAATGACCCGCAGAGGGTGGTATGAGAATTTTTATGGAATCTCCGAAATCGGCGGTCCCGACCTCGTGGAAACCGGACACAAGCAAGCCGTCAAATTCGGGGCGGAATTAGTGGCTGATCAAGCTGTGGGTCTTACCGCCGGCAGTGAGGGTTTTATCATTGAAAGCGAGAGCGGTGCCACTTATGAGGCGAAACATGTGATTCTGGCTACAGGCGTCCTGACCGATTTGGCTGCTAGAGCCGGTGTGGAAACCAAGGATGGCACGGAACCAAGAATCAAGACCGTGGTAGCCGTCAACGCCGAAGGCAAAACAAATGTCGAAGGCATCTGGGCCGCCGGAACCGTTGCCGGAGTAAGCGTGCACGCTATTATTACCGCAGGTGACGGCGCGAAGGTCGCCATTAATGTCATCAGTGAATTGAACGGTGCAAGATATGTCGATCACGATCTGCTGAAGGCATAATTATATTCATACGAGAGGGACTCCGGGCGGATACTTCGCTTCAAGAGTCCCTCTCTTAGCTGGATTGAGGCCAGCCGCGATTGCGGTTGGCCTTTTTCAAAATATAAGAATTTATATGTTTCACACGATAACTTATCCTTCTATTTCTCGCTGAAACGGTACTGTCCTTAAAAAAGGACGGCAAAGCCGTTTCCACTTGTCCGATAATTGCAGTTTGTACAGCTATTTCCCCACGTTTAGCGGCCTACGAAGAGGTAGTTGCACTCCGTACATTTATTTTCACGAAATTCCACTGGACCCCAACTGTTCACAATTTTTAATTGTACCCAATACACTTATACTCTAAAATCGGCCCTTAACGCACCAAATAGCTGTAGCAAATACAACTACGTTCACTCAAGCGTTCAAATAATAATCTTTATGCTGATCACCTGCCCGTTCTCTGTACTGCGACGTGATAGCGGGGGGGAACGATCCACTGTTCTTTAGCAGCAAAGGGCACACGTGACAACACTAAATTTGTAATATGTACAGTTTCGATTGGCGGGCCTGCACAAAAGGCTGCTCCAAATTATGATGGCTGTACGCCAATCATTATCCGGAACAGCCTTTTAAGTTTACACTGGGTCTGCGTGAACGTCTGCCCCAGCATCATCAAAGGATGCGGCTGCTTCTGCCTGCAGCCGTACTTCCCAATACAGCCTGAGCTTCCTCACTGCCCTCCAGGCTGCCGAGCAGCTTGCGTAAATACGGCAGGAGTTGCGGCCGCAACTCTTCCCGCTGCAGCCCTATTTCCAGGGTGGCCTGAATGTACCCGAACTTGTCCCCAATATCATAACGTTTGCCCTGCAGATCCAGGGCCAGCAGCCCTTCATTCCGGCACACTTCATGCAAAGCATCCGTCAGTTGATATTCACCGCCAGCTCCGCGCTCAAGTCTGGCCAGCACCGAAAAGATCGAAGGCTGCAAAATGTACCGGCCCATAATCGCATATTCCGAAGGCGCGGCCTGCGGCACAGGCTTCTCCACCAGTCCGCTTACGGCATGCACACCGTCTATGGAACCTCCTGAAGCAATGATCCCGTATTTACTGACTTCCTGCCTTGGCACCCTTTGAACACCGACAATCATCTTCTCCGCCTGCTCATACAGCCTCATCATCTGCGAGAGTGCCGGGGGCTCGGACACCATGATGTCATCACCGAGCAGCACCGCGAACGGCTCATCTCCGATAAATTGCTCTGCACAATGAATGGCATGACCCAGCCCCAGCGGTTCTTTTTGCCGGATGTAATGAATGCCTGCCAGCTCGCTGATTCCCTGCACCTCGCGGAGCAGGTCCAGTTTTCCTTTCTCCAGCAAGGTCTGCTCCAGCTCCACCGATTTGTCAAAATGATCCTCAATCGATTTTTTGTTGCGGCCGGTTACGATAATAATACTCTCAATACCGGAGCGGACCGCTTCCTCTACGATGTATTGAATCGCCGGCTTATCCACAATGGGCAGCATTTCCTTCGGCTGGGCCTTGGTAGCCGGCAGGAAGCGCGTGCCCAGACCGGCGGCGGGAATCACAGCTTTTCTGATTTTCACATTGTATCGCTCCCTTCGTTATTTGTTAAGAGGAGCCATTCTGCGCTCCCGCACATCCTGCTGCTTTTTGCCGCCATAGAACTCCTGGACGATATAGAGTGGACGGCCCTTGGACTCATCATAAATCCGGCCGACATATTCACCGAGAATGCCCAGCATAATAAGCACGAATCCGTTGAAGGTCAAGGTAATGCCGATCATCGACGCCCAGCCCTTAACGGCCTCGTCCGTAAAGAGCACCAGGTACAGCACATACATAAGGTAGAGAAACCCGGATGCAGACAGCAACGCTCCCAAGTAGCCCGCCAGCTTCAGCGGTTTGTAGGAAAAGGATGTGATGCCGTCCAGAGACAGCTTGAGCATCCGCTTGAAGGGATATTTGGTTTCTCCCGCGAGCCGTTCATCGCGTTCATATTCGATCGCCTTTTGACGAAAGCCCACCCAACTGACGAGGCCGCGTACAAAACGGTTTTTTTCCGGCAGACGTTTCAGCTCATCGCAGACCTTGCGGTCAATGAGCCGGAAATCTCCGGTATCCACCGGAATCGAGATGTCTGTTGAGTAGCGCAGCACTCTGTAAAAGGCGCTTGCCGTCCACTTTTTGAACAAGGACTCCCCGCGGCGTTTGATGCGCTTGGCGTATACAACCTCATAACCTTGCTTCCACTCTGTAATCATGTCCAGAATCAGCTCCGGTGGGTCCTGCAAATCGGCGTCGATAATGACCACCGCATCGCCCAGTGCATAATCCATACCCGCAGTTATCGCGATCTGATGCCCGAAATTCCGCGAAAGGTCGATCAGCTTCACACTTTCATCCCAGTAGCTATATTCTTCAATCATTTGCGCACAGTTGTCAGTACTGCCGTCATTGACGAAGAGCAGTTCATACGGCTCACCTGTCGTTCCCATCACTTTTTTGATCCGGCGGTATGTCTCCTGAATCACTGCCTCTTCATTAAACATCGGAATAATTATGGAATAGCGCACGTTGTAGCCCATGAGCAGCTCCTCCTCAAATTGTAGTGATGAAGCACGCAGGACAAATAATGCGGCGCGCTTCATATATATCCGGCAAACAGAATTAGTTCAGGGTAATCTCGTACAAGGTTCCGCCATTGCTGCCTGTAACTGTACCTTGCCAATCGGCTGACGGCACCTCTGTACCGTTCTCGGTAATCCAGCTCGTGATTTCGGAATTGCCGCCGCGTCCGCCGCCCATACCGCCGCTGGTAACGAGGAAGTATTTCACTTTGCCGCTCTCGACTAGCGCCTTCAGGGTATCGGTTGTATAAGGCACATCGGAACTATTGAACCCGTTCAGGATCACAACCGATTCACCTTCGTCGATAATGTAAGGGCCTGCCGTTCCGTAATCCATAGCGGCGAACAGATACTTCTCACCGGTATTATGCTCCTTCAGGTAGGCCAGCAGAGTCTCGTTCACACCGGAGGTACTGTTTCTGCCGCCTCCGCCTCCAGCTCCAGCTCCATCTGGGCCCATGCCTCCGCCTCCGCGGCTTTCACTGCTGTCAGGTCCTGCTGCCGGGGTCATGCTGTTCAAGCCATAGGTGATCGGTGTAAAAGCCCAATAGAGCGGGCCGATCAACAGTACGAGCAGACCGGCGATGGCTGCAGCTTGTGCAAATGGCTTTTTGTTATCTTTAACTATTCGAAGAATTAAGAGCAGAAGGGCGGCAATCATTCCTGCTGCCAGAACCCCTATCGCCCAACCCTTGCCGATGGTATCGTCATAAGGATGAATAATGTACCATTCAAAAACCGCTGTTGTGAGAACTGCCGGCGGCAGCAGCCAGGAAAGCCAGGTTGAACGTTCCTTGTAATAGCTCCAGAGCTGGGACCAGCCTGCTCCAGCCAGCGCCGCAATCGGCGGTGCCATCATAATCAGGTAATATTGATGGAAGAATCCGGCGATGCTGAAGAATCCCATGACCGGCACCAGCCAAGCCAGCCAGAACAGTGCCTCCTTATGCTTCTGCGTGAAGTTTGTTCTGCGCAGGCTGGCAAAGATACCGATACACCCGAACAATACGAATGGCAGCAGCCAGCTGGCTTGACCGGACAGAGCGGATTGGAACAGCCGCAGGGGACCGGCTGTCCCCGTATTGAACATTCCGCCACCCCCGCCGTTCATGCCGCCGCGATTACCTTGGAACACGTCGCCGCCGAACTGCCGTCCTCCATCATCCGTTTGACTTCCCGGTGCCTGCCCCGGCATTCCGCCATCCTCCGAGGATTGGCCTCCGGTGGCAGAGCCGTCGGTTTGGCCCGGAGGTGTTCCCCGGCCGTCACTTCGTTCGCCATCAGCTCCATTCATCCCCGGCATCTCGCCATTTAACGCCGGCATCCCACCGTTCATTGCCGGCATCTCACCGCCACTGCCGAACATTCCGCCGCCATTGGGCGGCATTCCACCGCTGCCCCCGCCGCCAGTACTGCGGTCGCCGGTTAAACGGGAGACCCCGTTATATCCAAAGGCCAGATTTAAAACAGAGTTGGTGCCGCTGCTGCCCATATAGGGACGTTTACTCGCTGGAATGGAATCGACAATGACGGCCCAGGAGAGCGAAACCGCTAGCAGTACTGCGGTGCAGGCTGCCAACACCCCGGTTTTTTTCTTCCAGTTCACTTTGCCGGCCAGAATATAAAAGAGATAAAATGCCGGTAAAACCATATATGCCTGCAGCATCTTCTCATTGAAGGCAACTCCGATTAGCCCAAATGCAGCGAGAAGACTGCCGATTCTATTCGTCTTTGTTCCTTTGAACAGAAACCATGCTGCCAGCAGCAGCGTGAACACCAGCATGGCATCAATATTGTTCGTCCGGCTGACAGCAGCGGCTACCGGTGTAGAAGCCATGGCCAGTGCCGCTAACCGCGCTGCGGTTCTGCCGAAGGTTGGCTTGACCATCAGGTATACGAGAAGCACTGATCCTACACCGCCAAGTGCCTGAGGCAGGATGACGCTCCAGCCATGCAGCCCGAAGATCAGGGCGCTGACCGTCTGAATCCAGAATGTAACCGGCGGCTTATCCACCGTTACTGAACCTGCAGAGTCAAGCGATGCGAAGAAGAAATTGTGAAAGCTCTGCATCATGCTGCCTACCGCAGTGGTATAGTACGTATTTACATATTGATCATTCCAGATTCCATAGCCATACAGAAACGCTGCAAGCAGCAAGATGCACAGCAGCACAACATCTGAACCCAGCTTCTTAAGCAGTCTCATCTTTCTCCACTCCCATTCCTCTATACCTCAATCATTCCGGCAGTGCTCTGCCCCCCGGTCCAATCTTTGATTAGCTGTATTATTGCATCCGTACCTTAACTCATAATGAAATGTGGCTGAATGTTTGCTGAAAGCTAGGAGAGCGGCATAGCCTTCCTATAACGCAGGCTGCCGGGTGCTGGCGGTACTTGGTATCGCGCTTTAGGAATTCTTTTCTGCGGGAAAACCAAGGAAGATTCAGAGGGGAAACCTATCAAGACATCAAAAAAAAGCCCCGGAATCCAGGGCTTCGTTTAAAGACTGCTATGTACATAAATGCAGCAGATTGCATAAACCGCAAAACCATAATTACGTGATTTGTATTCTAAACCGAACGTCCCAATGCAGCCAGCTTGTTTACCGTATTCCAATTGCGGGCGGTAATAGGCGTCCCGAGAAGCTTGTCCAGCTGAACCTTAAACAGCGGCGATTGGCTTACACTCAACTCATACAGCGTGTACATCTCCTTGCCTGTTACCCGCACCTTATCCGCTCCATCCTCGTAGGGACGCAGCTTCTCCAGGGCCTCTGCCGTAGGTTCATCAGCCAGAAAGGAGACATACAGCCGCTTGAACTCGTCAGCTTCCGTAAGCTGAAAAGGGTTGCCCGCAATCGCTGCTTCCAGCTCTTCCAGACTGCGGATAATTACGGATACGTCAAAACCAAAGGTCTCCCTGATCTGCTCTCCGATCACTGCAGCAAGCTCGTGACCTGAACCCTGCGTGCTTTCAAATACAACATTGCCGCTCTGGATATAGGTGCGGACATGCTCAAAGTGCAGTGACTGGAACATGCTTTTCAAATCCTGCATTTTAATGATTTTGTTGCCGCCGACATTAATGCCGCGCAGCAGCGCAATATATGTAGTCATAGCACACCTCTTCCCATAGGTAATTCAAATGGCCGAACTCTTGCTCAGACGTTTACGGATTTCCCGGACAAGCTGCTCCTTCTCCTGCACAGGAACACCCTCAACAAGGCGCGCCGCCGCTACGGGTAGAATCCAACTGTCTATTGCGGCATAGGATTGCCCCGACAATGCGAGGTATTCCCGGATATATCCTTTGGTAAGCCTTTGTCTCATAAAACCTATAACGAATTTCGCCAACTGAGAGGCTCCCGGAGGCATGGCGCCCATACTGAAGAGAAGCACCGAACGCGCCGCATCACCGGCAGGATTCCCCATGATACCGGTCATCCAGTCGATGATCCAGGCTTGTTCATTGATAAGCACATTGTCGGGGTGAAAGTCTCCATGGCACAGCTTATTCCCCTCCGGGAGTCCTTCCAGGTGGTCCAGCACCGCCGACTTCTCCTCCATGGTGAGCATGGGTGCTGCAATAATGCTTTTTCTCAGCTCCGCCTTTTGCCGGCCAAAGTCTTCTGTTCCCTCCAACTGATGCAGGTTATTATGCAGTCTAGCCATCTGTTTGGCATATTTGCCAAGCTGCCAGGGCTGTCCGCTGATCATCCCCAGCAGGGAACGGCCCTGAATTTGCTGAAATACGATTCCTTTACGTCCGTCAATCCCGACAAGCTCCAGCGGCTCAGGAGTGCAGAGACCCTGTTCAAATACATATTTACTGACCAGATATTCCCGTTCCACATACGGCTCCGGGATGTCCCCGTTGTAGAGTTTAATGATTCTTCCTTCGCCATGCTCCCACACCTCTGCCGTTCGCCCTTTTCCAACCTGCTTCCCCTGCATCTTATGTTACGCCTCCCGTTTATTCCAAATAGATACGTTCAAAATGCTCTACGGCCGGGAATGGGCTGTAATAATGGTGCAGCAGCGCCTTCCATTGCTGATATTGCCCGGATTCCCTGAAGCCGACAGTGTGGTCCTCAAGCTTGCGCCATTTGACCAGCAACAGATATTTATGATCATCCTCCAGACAGTGCTGCAGTTCATGCCCCAAATAGCCTTCTATAGAAGCAATTAACGGAGACGCCTCCTTAAAGCTTGCTTCAAATTGACTTGTCACTCCCGGTTTCACCTGAAGCATTGCCGCTTCCAGTATCATTTGATCCACTCCTTGAGATAGATTAGATGGCTATTCAATGCTACAATGCATCGCGGAAAAATTCATGATAGAAATTAATAATCACCAGAAGCACCGCCAGCGACTCATTGACGCTGCCTACCTCCAGCGCATGATTGGCATCGTCGATCCTGTATACCCTGATATTCTGCAGTCCGGTGATCTCGGCGGAATGCTGTTCATTGAACAGCGGATCGCTGCCGCCGTAGATCATGCTGCCCCGGCTCTGTTTTATCCAGGGGATGGAGTCTACAAGCGGTGTCAAATAAAGATGGGAGGTTTTCTGCTGAACACCCATTTCAGCCGCCACTCTTCCGGCTATGACCGTACCCATGCTTTTACTGATGAACAGCAGCTGTTCATATTCGGGAAGTGCAGGAAGCGCAGCAATCGCCGCCTTGCATTCTTCTATAACGATATCCATGTCTTCGCGCTTAAACTCCGCCCGTGCACTCTGATAGCCGTACTCCAGCAGCAGCAGATCACAGCCATGTTCCCGGGCCACCTTGGCCGCATAATCGAGCAGCGAACGCTCCACGGAATAATCCTTCCCCGGAAAGACGACAGCCAGTGCCTTCGCTTCGCCTTGGGCCACATATTTATGTCTGACTTCCCTGCCCCAATGCGAGGACATAACGATACGTGATACACTCATAATGCCTTCTCCTTCCCGTTATCCGTCATCAGCCGTTCTAAACGGATTTGAAATATTTAAAGAAATCAATCGTTTCCTGCAGATCAGCCTCGTCCTGATAAATGTCCATCATCCTGCCGAGTTCAAGCGCAAAATCAACATACCCGTTGGGCTTAGCCGTAAGAATATTTCCGTCCCTGATTACATTGACCTCGTCTGATGCTCCCGCGTCCGGCAATCCTTTGGAACTCTCCGCAGCTTCCCTGCCCTCCTGGTTGTCCACATAGGATCTGCCCTCCAGAACCCCGGCAGCTTTCAGCACCGTAACCCCGCCGCAAATACCTGCGACCGTTTTACCTGAAGCGTTCATGCTGCGGATCAAGGCAAGCAGCCCCTCATTCGCAGCAAGCTCTTCCACTTCACCCCCAGGGATAACCAGCAGATCTATAGCGTTCATATCAATACCCCCAAGAACCGCTGACGGGTTAATAGAGAAGCCCTCACAGGAAATAACGGGCATACTGTTCAGCCCCAAGGTGTGAACCTCGCTCTGTGTCTTCATAAAATAAGCAGCCAAAACTACCTCAAACTGAACAAAGCTGTTATATACAAGTACATATGTATTCATCGTTAAGCCAACAGCCCCTTCCACCTTTACAGTCGCAAACATCCTATTCTCTATGACTATCATTATAGCTATCTTCCCTGCAGCTGTGAAATCACAAAAAAAATCCCGGCCCGGGAGGCGGTGGAGTTTAAGCTTCTCAGATCCGGCACTACGGCTGCGGGGCTGTCTGCTTGCGGCTCGCTTTTCTGGACATAAACTCGGCAACAATCCATAAGAGCAGCGGAATGGCCACCTGAAACGGCAGGGCATAAATTTTGTAGATATGATAGGCAAAGTATTGCATTTGAAGAATATCCTTGTAGATAAAGACAGCCATGTAGACCATGATCAGGCCCATCTGCATCACAACGGAACGGTAGCTCTTCAGATTGAACACTTTAGCTACTCCATTACTGGTTACATACAGACATAAACTCGTTTTAATGAACAGCGCGGTTACAAAAGTAATGGAGGACGAGCCTTCAATTCTGGTGAGAAAATCCCCCACATTAATTCTGCTCACCGCGACATAGGAGGGAAAATACAGACTGGATAAAATCTCGGGACCCAGCACCAACAAATTCCGCAAGGTAACGAAGATCATTATGATTCCTGCAATTAGCAGGCTGCTGAGCAGCACCCGAAACGCTGAACCTTTCTTCGGGAGCACACTAAACGCGCCGAGAAAAACAACAATTTCGCCAAACGGAAAGGTAAAGGAGCCTATTGCATCCGTAAAGACAGGTCCCCAGCCGCTTTCCAGCAGCGGTTTCAAATAATGGAACTCATACTTGGGAATGGAAAGCAGCTGTGCTAAGGCAGTCGCCATTATTGTAAACAGCAGCAGAAATTTGGCGCTTCTCCCAAGCACCTCAAGTCCCGCGTTCACTACCCAAATGCAGAGGAGGCCGATGATCAGCATCGGTGCAAACATCGGTGTCGCGGTTAAGGCTACCGTCTTGCTGAATTCCCCGAAATTCCGCAGCACAAGCGATCCCAGATGCAATGTATACCAGATATACAGGCAGGAGAACAGCCTCCCGAGAATAGGGCCGAACACCGCATGCAGCATATCATACAGATCCTTGCCCGGAAACAGCGCATGGAGCCTCGCATAGAGGAGCATGAGCGGAACCGCCAGCACAATGGCAAAAATCAGCCCGATCCAGCTGCTGTTGCCGGATTGCCCCGAGACTCCCATGAACAGTGAACTGCCGATAATAAACAGGATCGCTATACTGATCGACTGTCCCGCCGGTACGATTTCTTTGCTCATGTCTTCTCCTCCTTTCAGGAGTGCATTCTAGAACAGCTTTTTAATCAAATAAACGATCGGCTCTGAGGGACTGGGAATTTCCCAATGCATCGACAAGGCAAAAGCCAGGGAGAAGGAGATCAGGCACAGCGCGGAGCAAACGTACAAATCCCGCTTCTTCCCTTGCTTGAGCAGACCATAGGGGTCAACCAGCACGACAACGGCATACATAAGCACTACATAAAAGAACATGCTAATCCCCCAGCTTAATCGCCCGTGTAGTTTTGGCAGTGCTCTGAATGATCACCTTGGAGCTGACGTCCACATCCAGATTGACAAATTGATCCGGCCATTGCTCGCGGAGCCTGGTCCACGTCTTGGGCAGATTCTCATGAACAGCTTCACCAAAGCCAAAGATATCGGCATGGTATTCCTGCTGCACCTTATGGATTAAGGAGAGTATCTCCTTTTGCAAATCTTCGCCTGCGCGTTTTTCAATGGCCGCTATGCTTTCGTTGCCGGATAAACCCTCTGCAGTCATCACTTCGTCCAGCCCGGCATGCGTCACTGTATTGATCTGTATATGAACTTTACCATCTATCATTGCAGGTTTGACTTTCGTCCTGCTTGATAATATTTCAAGGGAATAAGCGGGAGTCCCCTGCTCATTATTCACCTCCAGTACACCACCTTTTATATCATTTTTGGCGAAAAGCATGTTTTTCGCCTCTTTCCCGTTCAATTTCCCGACCATTTTATCCTTTACAAATACTGCGGCTCCATCTACACGCTCATTTTTCTGCCCGTTCTTCTCATTGATGTACACCAGCGGTGCGACGGCATTAAAACCTGAGGTCTCCAGCTTGTCGATGAAATCCCAGATTTCCACAACCGGAGCGCTGCTGACATACTTCTCATCACGCATCATCTGTGCCAGTTCAAAGGACATAATCGCTTCTGTTTTACTGTTCTGGTTAACTACATCCCGTGCATTTTTCTGTTCAGATACAAAAATAAAGACATCGGATCGGGTCTCTGTATCCCTGCTGTACCAGTCTATTGCTTTGATCAAACCTTCCCGCGCAACCTCTTCACTGAAAATAATCACCTTGGCATGACTCCAGAAGAGCTTCTTGCCGGTCATCGATATCATGTCGCGGGCGATTTCAAATATAGTATCTCCTGTAAAACTAAGCGTCTTGAAGCCTGCCTGATTCTGCTGAAGTCCACCCTGGGTGTCCACCATTTCCACCGTCATCTGCAGCTTGCCGTCCGCCTTGTTCCTGTCGATGGCTACGCCAGCCACGATGGACATATCATCCACCTCGGAATAATTCCAGCAGCCGGAGATCACAAACAGCAGCACTGCGGAGAGCAGCGCAGACAGTATTTTTTGTCCCCTGTTCATAACCGCTTAACCGGTTTCTTGGGCGGCTTCCGCTTCATGTTACGCGCCCCGATGATCGCCGGACGCAGATACATGTCCCACCAAGGTGCACGGATGGCGGTATCCTTGATATCCTGCGGCCGGATCGAGCCCACCCCGAGCATATAGGGAACTCCGAAGGACCGCAGGCTCATCAAATGGATGACCAAACCGAGCAAGCCGAAAAAATAGCCGTAGATTCCAAAAAAGAAGCTCATCAGCAGCAAAAGGATCCGGACTACGATCAACGGTCCGGTGAGCCGGGGATTCAGCAGGGTGGTAATCCCGGTAAGGCCCACAACAATAACCATCGGGGCACTGACGATCCGCGCATCCACCGCAGCCTGACCCAGCACCAGCGCGCCTACAATGCTGACCGCCTGGCCAATGGAATTGGGAATCCGTGCCCCCGCTTCACGCAGAATCTCAAAGATGGTCAGCATAAGAATTGCCTCGACTACTGTGGGAAAGGGAACCGATAATCGTGCGGTGGCAATGCTTAGCAGCAGCAGTGTAGGAACCATCTCCTGGCTGTAAGTAACAAGTGCGACATAAAGCGCAGGAATACTGATGGACATGAAGGCTCCCATCACTCTGAGCACACGGTTGAAAGTAGCGAACATATAACCGATATAATAATCCTCACTGGCCTGGAAATTCTCTACAAAAACATAAGGCAGCGTCAGGGCAAACGGACTTCCTTCAATCAGCAGGGCAATTCTGCCCTCCATGATCTTACTCACCACCGAATCCGGGCGCTCCGTACTGCCGATCATCTCAAAAGGCGAATAAGGTTCATCACGGATCAGCTCGGCCAGATAACCGGTATCCAGCAAATGGTCGAGCTGTACCCTCGCAAGCCTTCCATGCAGCTCCTTGAGAATATCCGGTGAAGCAAGGCTTTCCATATAGCAGATACAGGCCTGGGTTTTAGACCGGGTACCGATGTCGGTAAATACAAACTTCAAATCGGAATTCTGCACTCTGCGGCGGATCAGCGTCAGGTTGGTCATCAGCGATTCATTGAAGCCTTCCCTTGGGCCCCGGACCGCTTTGTCGGTCGTAGGTTCTTCAATGGCGCGGGTCTGCCAGCCTTGGGCATTAATATTCAGCGCACCGGCGTATCCGTCCAGCAGAAATACCGTTTTCCCTCCCACTATAGCCCCTACTAATTCATCCAAATCCGTAGAGACCATAATGTCACTGATATTGATAATCCGAAGGCGGATAAGTTCCATAAGCTCTGCCGGGGTTCCCAGATCCTTGTCCAGGAATTCGTAGGTCATCAGCGGTTTGGTAATGCCATTCTGAATCAAGTCCCGGTCGGTCATCCCATCCACATAAATCAGGCCACAGCGGATCCGCGTGTTATGTGTATTCTCAATGATCCGTACTCTCAGTGTCCCGTCGTTGCTGAAGATACGCCGGAATAGAGCCACCGTCTCATCCAATGAGGGACTGAGCGGCTGGGAAGAAGATATTTTGCCGGAAGAACGGTCGCTTGTTTCCACAGCCTCTGTATTCTTCACAGTATTCACTCCCGTCACTATTCTTTTGATCTGATTATCCCCCGACACTCTAACTCCTATTCCCCAACTTTTTGCTGTAGAGGTAATTATGAGCTTGCCTCTCACAAGTGGAAACGGCTTCGCCGTCCTCAAAAGGACGGTATCCGTTTCAGCGAGAAATAGAAGGATAATTTATAGCGTGCAGCATATAAATTCTTATATTTGCAAAAAAAGAAGCCGCGGCTGCGGCTCCTTCTGAAAGAGTGTGCTATGTAGTTAATTGATAAATGTGTTGCGCACTCGGCGCGACCGTATAAAGTAAGGAATCCATACCAGGAGTAGAACCATGCTTCTGCCAATACTTTGCACGTCCGGATCCTCTCCGAACTCGGCAAGCAGCGGAATATTGGTGAGCAGCACGTAATCAACGATATGAAACAACGTATTGGCGGCATAAAAAAGGATCATCCAGCGCGGAAAAGAAGCCTTTTTGCGGTACATCAACACGACCAGAAAAGCAGCAAATAAAAGAAAGACAACGTTGCCTGCCAATTCGAAAATCAATGTCGGCTTCCATAGCGGGTCATAAACGTTAGAATCCGGTGAAGTAAGTATATCCCATACCTCTCCGCCAAGCGTTGTGAAGAAAAAATGAATTACAGATAAAATCAAAGTAAAAATAGTAAGAAAAAGTCCAATCTGCACAAGCACCAGCCAGCCGCCAATCCCCTTCGGCTCATTGGACATCAGCTTCATCCCGCGTTTATCGGGTATCAATGTTCCCAAACCACATGCCCCCTCTGTTATAATTCATTGTAATGATCTGAAGATACTACTGCCTACGTAAGCTTAAGGAGCCGTTATGACACCATTTACAGAGAAGGTTATTTGTATTATTCAATCCATCCCCGAGGGAAAGGTTATGACCTATGGCGGGATCGCCCGTGCAGCAGGAAGCCCCAGGGCGGCCCGGCAGGTCGTGCGCATTCTCCATTCCATGAGCCGCAAATACAAGCTGCCTTGGCATAGAGTTGTTAATTCCAAAGGCAAAATTGCTCTTGCCGAAGACGAAGCAGTCTCTACACAAAGATTGTATCTGCTGGGAGAAGGCGTTCTTTTTGATGATCATGGCGTGATCGACCTGGAGTTGTTTCAGTTCCATCCGGAGCAGGACGTTTATCTTTTTCCGCCTTTGGAATAAGCCTGCACACTCCCTGTGCCCAGACCATTCAGCAGGAAATACAGCGTAGCATAGATGACCAGCAGAACAGCTGCGACGAACAGGCTGAAGAAGAGCGATTGCCGGTTCAGGCTGTCAACCACCAGCTGGTAGAGCTGATGCCGGTCGGTCAGAACATCCCAGCTGTTGAGCCGGTATACCCGGCCGAGCAATACGCCATATCCGCCCAGCGCACAGGCTGCGAGGACAAAAATCCAGGAGAGCAGCAGATTGCTTCTGCGGAAGATGACGCTTTGAAATTGGTACAGGGAGAAAAAACCGGTCAGCCAGCCACTCCAGGTGAACAACAGCAAGGTGATTAAATCGTACCAATACCGGCTCTGAACAACTCCGTCTACGAAATATATGTTCTTTCTGATCGTCAAATGCAGCAGGTCGGTCATCAGATAGGGTGCATTCGGAAAAAACAGCAGCCATGCTATGCCAAGCGGCAGCAGCAGCAGCCCGGAAACCTTACGCTTATCCAGGCCGTAAGCGGCCATGGAGAATAAAAAGGGAATCCAGGCCAGAAAGAAGTTCCAGAGCAAAAAATCAAAAAACGTATCGGTCCGCAGCGAAACCACACGGTAGACAGCCAGCGTCGCCAGTGACAGTCCTGCCAAAAGCATGAATACTTTAGGATAATTCAATTCCTTCATTAGGGTGCGGTCTCCTTATCAATCGTAGTGAGATCTGTTCCAGTATAGAACAGATTCATTACGTTAATTGTACAAATCTGGCAGTCATTAGTCCATTATAATATAACAGCCCGGGCAAAATGCACCCGGGCTGTTATATTATAATGAAATTTAGCAACACAGGGATTGGCCCCATGCTGTTCCCGCTGGTTCGGTAGTGCTTACTTAAACTTCGCTGCTCAGTTTACCCGCCACTGCCGGTTTGCGGGCTCTAAAGACGCTGCGGCCCGGCGATTCTTCAAGGCCGCACAACGCGCCGCATTCCCGGAACGCCCCATGCCTGCAGCCGGCACAGCGGACCGGATTGATCAGTTCCAGCGCTTCATTGATCGCTTCTCCAGTATGGTCAAAAAACTGCGCGGCCCCTATTTTATCGTACAGCCCCGTCTTCTTCAGCAGATCAAGCGGCTGCGGTTGAATGCCGGAGATCATCAGCCTTCCTCCGTCTGCCTGCAGCTGCTTCACCAGCCCAGACAGATTGGCCTCCCCGGTGGTATCCATAAACGGTACCTTGCCCATACGCAGCAATATAATTTTTGCAAGGTCCGGTCCAAGCTCCGGCATCGTTGACTCGAATCTGTAGGCTGCTCCAAAGAACAACGGGCCTTCCACATTATAAATTCCGATTTGCGGGCAATCATGGCTCTCCGTTACCATATGCGCCTCTACTTTGACCGACGAGGGGTCGGGCAGCACCTTAGATACCAGATGCCCTTCACCCATCCGTTTCACAAACAGGACTACGGCAAGCACCAGCCCGGCCTCTACCGCAATCGTTAAATCGGCAAATATCGTTAAGAGGAAGGTAAGGAACAACACCAGGGAATCCCCGGTTTTGAGCTTCAGCAGGTGAAGAAATTCCTTGCGTTCGCTCATATTCCAGGCGACCACCATCAGGATTGGCGCCATGGCCGCAAGCGGAATGCTGGAAGCATAAGGCGCAAACAGCAGAAGAATAAGGAACACTACGACACCGTGAATCACTCCCGACAGCGGGGATGCGGCCCCGCTGCGAATGTTGGTGGCGGTTCTGGCAATTGCACCTGTGGCCGGGATGCCGCCAAACATAGGTGCGGCTATATTCGCGATACCCTGGCCAATCAGCTCACGGTTGCTGTTATGGCGGCTGCCAGTCATCCCGTCGGCTACCACCGCCGACAGCAGCGACTCAATCGCCCCCAGCATGGCGATGATAAACGCCGGACGAAGCAGCTGCCTGATCCGCTCCCAGGTGATCACCGGAAAGTGAAAACTCGGCAGCGTGTTTGGAATATCGCCGTATGCAGAGCCGATCGTAGTCACCTTGCCGCTGAAGAACAGCACCGCAACTAACGTTGCGAACAGCAACCCGATCAGCGTTCCCGGCACCTTGGGCGCAAAACGCATGCCGAGCACGACGACCCCCAGACAAATGACCGCTGTCAGAACACTGTACAGATTGATCGTTGAGATATGCTGGCCGATCTCTTGCATGTTGTCCACGAAGCTCTCATGCCGCTCCATATCCTTCAGGCCGAGGAAATTGGCGATCTGCCCGCTGAAGATAATGACGGCAATCCCTGCCGTAAAGCCGATGGTTACCGGCTTCGGGATAAACTTGATCAGAACTCCCAGCCTCAGCAGCCCCATAACGACGAGGATGACTCCGGCCATCATTCCTGCAATCAGCAGGTTCTCGTACCCGTACTCCATGGCAATCGCGAACAAAATTGGAATAAAGGCTCCCGTAGGTCCGCCAATCTGAAATTTCGAACCTCCGAATAAGGAGATCAGTATACCTGCGACAATGGTTGTATAAATCCCGTACTCCGGCTTCACGCCCGAGGCAATAGCAAAAGCCATCCCAAGCGGGATGGCAATAACGCCGACGATCGTCCCTGAAATGATATCCTTACGCAGAGAAGCAATGCTGTAGCCTTTAAAGCGGCCCCACCCTGTCATCATCTAACCTTCTTTTCTTTGAATATCTGATTATTTGAATATAAGAGCAACATTACTCCTGCCTGCCGCTCTTGTCAACGGGAAATCCGCCCCCGGATGGTCCGGGGTTATTCGCTGCGGATGCCCTCCAGGAGCGAAATGGCATTCACGAGATGATTATCGAATATCTGTCTGGCTACCGCCAGCAGGTCTTTAATCAGGGGGTCGCGCAGAGAATAAATGACGGTGGTTCCTTCTTTTACACTGGCTACTACATTCTTGGCGCGGAGTACAGCAAGCTGCTGGGATACGGCGGAGCCTTCCGAGCCGAGAATCGCCTGCAGTTCGTTCACATTCTTCTCGCCTTCGCTCAGCAGCTCCAGAATGCGGATCCGCATCGGATGAGCCAGCGCCTTGAAAAATTCCGTCTTAAATTGCTGAATATCGCTGTTCATTGGACTTCTGCTCCTCATGGCTTTACTTCAAATCTATTGTTATCTTAGCTTATTTCTTGTGCAGTGGCTATGCCGGCAGTAAATTGCATGCCGTATACGGCTGCAGCACCCCGCCCCGCTTACAAGAATACGGGATACATCCCCAGTTCTCCAGTCCGGATCTCCACATAGCCGCCCAGCACCATCGGCTCGCCCAGGCATTCGAACATGATCAGGTCGCCGGCAATCCGCAGATAACCTGTTCCATCTGCCTCAATATTCTCCAGCACCCCGGTTAAGATTATCTTATCCCCATCCATTCGGATGCCGTAATCCACGCCGCTTACAGGCACAATATCCACCCAGCGCATAAATAGCGGGGAAAGCTCAAATTCGACCTCAAGCTCCTCACCCGCTTCCACAGGATTACCATTCCATATCCCCTTGCCCTCGCCATACTCCGCAGCAAAATACACTTCGTTCTTACGGGGGCCGTTCCGCAATATTGTAATGTTCATCTCTTCCGCTCCATCATCATAGTGTTACCGTTTATTATACAGGATAGTGATCCCATTAACGATCAGGTGTAGTTCTGGGTTGCCTTATTTAGATAAGTGCCGGGATGCATCCACGGATGCTTGAAGAACTCCTTCTTGTCGCTGATCTTTTTCGAAACACCAAGGTCATAATCAATCATGGATTTGATCCTTTTCGCGAATCCTTCTCCCTTGACCAGCAGTCCCAGCTCAAAGTCATGGCAGGCGCTTCTTTCATTGATATTATAGGAGCCGTGAAAAACGGCCCGCGACCTGTGGTCATAGGTGATTTTCCAGTGGGAGAAACGCCCCGTAAAGCTGTAGTCATAAAAAGAAACGCCGTTAAGAAAAGGCTCATACATATTGCTGCGCACAGCCGCCCGGTTCGTCGGGTGGTCATTGACTTCCAGCGGATTGCATATGGCCAGATGGCAGGAACAGTCCGGGCCAAGCTCACCCAGCCGGTCCCAGAAGGCCTGATCAATCAGATAGGGGTTCACGATCACTGTCTCCTCCGCTGCATAAGTAATCAAATCCAGATAATATTGCTGGATCAGATTAACGGGGTTGCCCGGAAAACTCACGAAGAGCGTACACTCCTCCTCACCGAATGCATAATTTGTATCAGGATGGTAGAAGTCATCTTCCGGATCAAAATGATCGCCCCCAAGCAACAGCCATCTTGATTGAAAAACAGCATTCAGCGGCAACGCCGCCGCGCCCTGAATCCGGAAGCAGCCATCATGCCACTCCTCCTCACCGCTTGGAATACCCATCGGCCGGCCGTCTACTTCTACCGGTGAAGAGGCCTCTATCGGCGTCTGATACGTATATTGATCCCCGAAGTTCAAGCTGCCGACAATCGAAGTAATCCCGTCAATGACCATGAATTTCCGGTGGTCAATGACATTGAGTCCTGTGATCTCCACGTCCTCCTGTACCTTATCCTGCAGGAAGAGAATACTTTCGGATACCCCTCTGGACTTCAGCTCCGCCCGTTTCTCACTCCATTCTGCCGCAGAATAATAGGAGTTGAACGTATCGAGCAGCCTGGCCCCTGCATTCTCCAGCATCGTGGAGATCTTGGAGAACTTACCCACCTCGAGATTCATCCCATAGCCAAGTGCGGTAACCGTATAATTCACCATGATGCGGACTTCGACACCCCGTTTCAGTGCCTGCAGCAGCGCTGCCGCAATCAGATTTCCCGAATGGTCGTTAAAGAACAGCATTATGGACAAATGAATATAACGGCGCGCCTTCCCGATTTCCTCAAGGATCATTTCCAGGCACTGCGGTCCGTTCACATAAGGGTCTACCCGGTTATGACGTGTCGTCTGCGGAGCCAATATTCGAAGCTTGTCTGAGTCCAGTCCGCTGACTTCAAGCGCAAGCCGTTCAAGCAGCTCCCCGCTGAAACCCGGCATGCCGGACAGCTGGCTAATCTCTGTAATCACTCCGCCGAGAGCCTGCCGGTGCGCACGCGCCTCCCGGCCATTCAATACATCGGCAAGCAGCTCCTGGGCCTTGTCCATTTCCTTTGCAGCCTTCAGGGAGCCACCCGATAAATAATAATTCACAACGTTTATGATATCCTGCTCTACCCTGTTATCCCATTCCGCTTGCGGAAGTTTGTTGTTCATATGTAAATCCTCCATTCCACTGCCCTTCCTCTCAGGTGCACATAGGTCTCTGATCGGGCTAAGGTTAGATACCCCTCAGGATTTACTTATAAACAGCCGCTACCCGCACACGCAAATGCCTCATACAAAATCGCCTCATATCATCCCTCTAATCGTTATGGATAAACCGGATCAAAAAAGCTTCAGTCCCGCTATCCGTTCCACCGCTTCTGCAAGCCGTGCTTCATCGCTCACCAGCCCAACCCGCACATAACCTTCGCCATAAGCGCCAAAACCAATACCGGGAGCTACCACCACATGCGCCTTCTCCAGCAGCAAATCGGCAAAACTCTGTGAGGTATAGCCTTCCGGAACCGGCAGCCAGGCAAAAAACGAGCCCTTAGGCGCCTCCACCTTCCAGCCAATCTTCCGCAAGCCGCCGATTAAGAGGTTGCGCCGCGACTCGTAGCGGTCCAGATTATCCCGGACAGCATCCTGTGGTCCCAGCAGCGCAGCCGCAGCTGCTTCCTGCACTGCCCCGAACAGGCTCACGTACATATGATCCTGCAAGAGGTTCAGACTCTCGATAACGCTGGCGT
Source organism: Paenibacillus sp. FSL M7-1046 (assembly GCF_038007405.1). Classification (NCBI taxonomy): domain Bacteria; kingdom Bacillati; phylum Bacillota; class Bacilli; order Caryophanales; family Paenibacillaceae; genus Paenibacillus; species Paenibacillus sp. FSL M7-1046. The sequence continues at coordinate 1,650,968 of NZ_JBBOXB010000001.1, forward strand.
TACCGGCAGCAAAAGCCACACGCCAGCCAGCCATATTATAGGTTTTTGACAAAGTATAGATCTCAATGCCGTTCTCCTTGGCCCCCGGCGTCTGCAGGTAGCTGCGCGGCTTCTGTCCATCATACCCGATGGCAGCATAAGCGAAATCATGCACAACACAAATCCTGTGTTCTGCCGCGAAGCTCACGGTCTGCCCGAAAAAATCCTCCGTAGCTACCGCACCGGTAGGATTGTTCGGATAATTGAGGAACATCAGCTTGGCCTTAGCGGCTAGCTCCGGGCTGATGTCCCCGTAAACGGGCAGAAATCCATGTTCCGCAGTCAACGGCATCTTCTCCATGACCGCCCGGGCCAGCTCGATGCCTGACCAGTAATCAGGATATCCGGGATCCGGCACAAGTGCTATATCCCCCGGATTGAGGAGACACTGCACCACTTCAACCAGCCCGGTTTTTCCGCCGAACAGAATGGCGATCTCCTGCTGCGGATCCAGCTCCACTCCGTACTCCCGCTTATAAAAGCTGGCTGCAGCTTCCTTGAGATAGCTGTGGCCGCGAAACGGCGGATACCTGTGGTTCAGCGGGTTAGCCGCTGCCGCCTGCAGTGCTTCTACAATGTGGGCCGGTGTAGGCATATCGGGATTCCCCTGTCCAAGATGGATCACATCATGTCCTGCGGCGGCGACAAGGCTGGCCTTGGCAACCAGCGCGGCGAAAAACTGCTTGGGCAAAGCATTCAACACATCGGAAGGCTCAAAAACATTCACTGGCAATGGTCACCCTTTCCTCAGAGGTTACTTGCTGTAATCGTCATCCATATTATAATACAAAAAAAAGAGCCTCCTAGTCCTAGTGGAGTGCTCTTTTCTTCCTGGCTGCAGTTATTCCCTGCTGCCAATAAGCTTTCGGATAAATACGATTTGACCAATGTGATAGGCATTGTGCATTGCCGCGTTGCTGATAATCTCCCACCATTCCGCTGGCACAGGAAACCCTGCCGCTTTAGCCTCAAGTCTGTCTTCCTGCAGCAGCGGCTGCCAACCAAGCAGCACCTCCAGCAGCTTCGTCCTTAACTGATCAAAGGCTTTGCCCTCCGGTATGGCAAAACTGCTGTTATTATCCTCAATCGGAGGGACAGCATCTACCCGGCCCAGACGGTATCTGGTTTGCCAGGTATTGTTCCAATACAGCAGATGCTGCGTAATTTCAGCGATACTGTTGCTGTTCCCGTCAGGCTTCCAAAAGGCTTCTTCCTCTGTTAAACCCTCAACCGCCTGCGCGAACGGAGAATACCAGCTTGGATCATTGGCATTGGCTAGTAACTGATTGGCCAGAACATCCTTTGCGTGAACGATTCCCTATCCCTCCCACTTGTTACATTCCCCTTACTGCTGCAACAGCTCGCCGTTATATACCTTCACATCCAGCGGCGCAGTCAGAAATTCGCCTGCCTTAGCGGCAAACCCCGTGAAGTGTGGGCTTGTGTTATGGCTGCCCACAGCAGCTGCATCGCGCCAGGTTTCGACCATAATATATACATTTTCCTGTGAGGCGTGCTTGTACAGCTCATAAGAGAGGTTGCCTTCTTCCTCATGAGTTGCTGCAAGCAGCGTCTTGGCTTCAGCCAGGAACTGCTCCTCGCGTTCGGGGTTCACTTGCATTAAAGCGTGGATAATAATCATAGTTTTGTTCCTCCTAATGGTTTTGTCAGAATGAACTTCACAACTGAAATTGGGAGCTTACGCTCTTATTTCCACTCGGCAATAGTGTCAATCGGCAGACGGACGGATGCGTATCCTTCTCCATCCGCTTTGCCAATCGAAATCAGCATAACCGGGATGTAACGGTCTTTGTCCATGCCGAAGACTTCAGCAATTTGATCCTTTTCGAATCCGCCGATAGGGTTGGTGTCATAGCCGTGGGCACGGGCAGCCAGCATCAGCTGCATGGAAGCCAATGCGCCGTCAATCATCACAGTCTCTCTGTTCACATCCGCTGGCAGTGTCGCGAAATGGCTGGCCAGACGGGTTAATTGGTTCTCTTTCACATCCTGAGGCATAAGTCCGCGCTCAACAGCCGTACCGTAAATCTGTTCAGCATAATCAAAATTGTTCAAGTCGCCGAATACGGCAATAACTGCTGCGGAGGTTTCTACCTGCACCTGATTGAAGCGGGCGATAGGAGCCAATTTGGCTTTGCCTTCCGCACTTTCGATCACGAGGAAGCGCCAAGGCTGCATGTTGACCGAGGAAGGAGCCAGTGTAGTCTCAGTTAGAATCTCGGTCATTTCCTCTTTGCTGATTTTGACAGAGGTATCATATTTGCGGACCGAGCGGCGGCCTGTAATAATAGAATTGAAATCGTTGGTTCTGGTAGCATTCATTTGTAATAATCTCCTTTATAATTGGTATATAATTCAGGCTACAGTAAATCGATGTTTTGCTGCAGCCGGGTAAGCATATCTATAAGCACTTTGAGCTCCTGCTCTTCAAATCCGGTGAGCAATGAGCGGAGGAACCGGATCTTCTCCTCCTTGTAGGAGAGAATTTTCTCCCGTCCTTGTTCAGTGAGCGAGACCAAAGTCACCCTGTTGTCGGCAGGATTGTTGCGGCGTGAGATCATGCCGTTCTCCTCCAGCCCCTTCAAATGGCGGGTGACCGCTGCAGCATCAATGTCGACTTCCTTTTGCAGCGAAATCTGGCTGATTTCTGCAACCTGAAACAGCTCGTGAAGCAGGCGGAGCCGCGTAGGGCTGATGCCTGCACAACGTTCAAACTTGGGGCTGATTCCCTTGTTCAGCGCCTGCAGCAGTTCAAATATTTGCTCTTCTTCCTCAGGCAGATGTTCAGTCAAAATTAACCCCCTTATAGTTTTATAAGCTCCACTACTGTGGATTGCTTTGTACAAAACTGGATTCAAAAAGAATACACTAACGCAAATATATTGTGCAAAATCCTTTTGATAAAAATTAGTTTACACCGATATGGTTGACCCGTCAACTAATTTATCAATAATTATTAAAGAGGAGGCTGGAAATATGAAAATTTCCCTGATTCAGCTCGATATAGCATTTGGCAAACCCGAGGCAAATTATGTGGCGGCTGAACACAAAATACGCCAGGCCGCGGCAACTCGTCCTGACTGCCTCATTCTCCCCGAATTATGGACGACCGGATACGATCTCACGCGGCTTGATGAAATTGCCGATCCAGAGGGGCAGATTACGAAGGACTTTATTTCCGGCCTGGCCCGCGAATATGGCATCAACATCGTTGCCGGTTCCGTAGCCAACAAGCAGGCTGCCGGGATCACCAACAGCATGTTCGTCTTTGGCCGTAATGGCGGGCTTGCCGGGGAATACAGCAAGCTGCATCTGTTCCGCCTGATGGATGAGCACCTGTATCTTCAGCCAGGAGAAGACAAGGGGCTGTTCAGCCTGGACGGTGCGTTATGCGCCGGATTGATCTGCTATGATATCCGCTTCCCGGAGTGGGTGCGCGCCCATACGGCACTCGGAGCGGAGGTGCTGTTCATCAGCGCCGAATGGCCATTGCCCCGGCTGTCCCACTGGCGTGCCCTGCTGATCAGCCGGGCAATCGAAAACCAATGCTACGTCGTCGCCTGCAACCGCGCCGGAGCTGATCCGGCGAACATTTTCGCCGGGCATTCCATGATCATTGATCCGTGGGGCGACATTATATGTGAGGCCGGAGAAAGCGAGGAAATCCTGAGCGGCGTCATTGATTTACAGAAGGTGCGGGAGGTAAGACAGCAGATTCCGATCTTTTCCGACAGACGGCCAGAGCTGTATACGTAGCCGCTGCCCGCAGGAAAAGCCGAAACAAGAATTATATAGTTTGAACAAAACAGCGGTCTCATTACACCGCACCATATAGATGTATTTACTGCAACTAATCAGGTCCAAAATGGAGATTATTTGGAAATAAGTGTATTTATTGCAAATAAAATTTCCGGAAAGCTATGTTTGGGCCGGATCGACACTTTTTAAGTGTACAGAATGCAGTTATCTCCTTGCCGGGCCTAAAAGGTCAGGTTTTAGTTGTATAAAGTGCAGCTATCCGCTTAGCAGTCCTCTTATTCGTGGACACTGTGCGCTTAGCATGGGCACGGTATTTGTCGCAAACTTGCGTTCAGCTCAGCTTATATCAGTAACATTGCGGCTCCTTATCACCCCATAACAAAAGGTGCTGCCGCAGCTGCTTAAAGCAGCTGTCTTGCAGCACCTTTTGCGGGGTTTGGCCGGAATCGCCATACCCAAACCCCGAACTCAAACCCCAGTTCCAACTCAAGCTTCAGCTCACATTCAAGCTCAATCCCTGCAGACGCACAGATCTCAGCGGGCATAACGTTCCCGCAGCACCCGTGCCGCTTCCAGCACACGCTGATCCGCATACTGCAAGTCATAACCGGTCTCCTCCCTGAGGAGGGCAGCCGGTTTAAGCTGCACTCCGCGCCCGGCGATTGCCTGCCGGATGCCTGAAACGAACACCGCCGCCGAAGCCGGCCCGCCGAGTTCGCTTAACGCAGCGATGGTCTCCGGGCAGACCCGCGGATAAGACAAAGACTCGTCCCCGCCGGACGCAGTCTCATAGAATCCGCGGATCAGCTCTCCGCGCTCCTGCCCGGAGCCGGAGACCACAACGAACGCGTGAACGAAATACGCGCTGCTCTGCCGCCGCTGGGCAATGCCGCAGAACTTGCGGCCGCCGATAGCCAGATCGAAATCACCGGGACAATAGGAACCGGTGATTTCTCCGGCCTGGATCAACGCCGCAGCCTGCGGATGGCTTACCGCTACGGCTTCCTGAATCAGGGAAGCCAGCAGCCGGAAATCGTCGTGAAAATCCAGCTTGCCCGGAGTTTTCGGAAGGACCAGCGCCACATTGACGATCCCGGCATCCAGCGGCACGGCAGCCCCGCCGGAGTGACGGACCGCCGTACGAAACCCGCGCCGCTCAAGCCCGGCCATCGCCTCATCTGCGCGGGGCAGTTTGCTGTCCCGCAGGCCCAGTGCAACACCTGCGGGATGACTCCAGAGATGCAGGGCTGGAGGGGCCAGTCCCGCTCCAATGTCCCGGCACAGCGTCTCCTCAAATGCAAAGGGAACCAGCATGCCTCCTGCCTCTCCAGCATTTCCAACCATCACAGCATGCTCTGCCTCTCCAGCATCTCCTGCCATCACAGCATGCTCTGCCTTCCCCACATCTCCAGCCATCACAGCATGCTCTGCCTTCCCCACATCTCCAGCCATCACAGCATGCTCCGCCTCTCCACCATCTCCGGCCAATGTAACATGTTCCGCTTCTCCCGCATCTCCTGACTTCACAGCATGTTCCGCCACCGCTCCACCTTCAGCAGCTCCACTTCCGCCATATTTTGCTGCCTTCCCGTCATCATCTGACAAATGCTCAAACAGCACCATTTCATTCGGAAGAGCGCGCTCCGCGCCCGATTCTGCTCTGTTAATTCCTTTATTGATCATCATTCATCCCCCGAGTACCTATTGAATGTTAACCTTTGTCCGAACCAATAGTCATATTGTAACCGATCCGCAGCCTGGCGCGAAGGCAAAGCGTGGGTTCAGCATTTGAAATAGCTTCAGGATACCGTTATCCTAATACCATAACAAGTTTCAATCAGCGGCAAGATTAAGCGCTGAAGCTCATGCTATACACAACCTTGAGGAGTGATGCCGCATGACAGTCGAACAACTTGCGAAGGACAGGCAGTTTAGCAAGACCAGACAATGGGAACAGGCGATGCACAAGCTGTATATCAACTTTAGAGACTACAGCAAAGACGCGATCAAAAACTTTGATGACGAGGAGATTCATCAAGCCAGAGTGAACAGCCGCAAGCTGCTGACCCTGCTGTCCATTCTCGACCCGGATCATTCCGCCGCTGCCGAGTTGTACAGCGTATTCAAGCAGGCCCAGAAAAGGCTGGGCAAGGTCAGGGATGCAGATGTTCTTATTGAATCTTTCAAGGAAAGACGCAAGAGCGCCAAGGAAGCCGGCGAGGTGAAAACTGCCGAACTGCTGAAGGCGGTCATCAAACACCAGAAGGATAAGCGGAAGGAATACCGCAAGAAGCTGGAGGCTGAGCTCCCAAAGCTGGCCGGCAAGGAATTGGACGGGTTATGGGAAGCTTTTCGAAGCAGCACGCTTGAGCCACTGGCAGCGAAAAGAGATGTAAACGTCGTCATGCGCGAACTTGAAGTAGCTTTTGAGCAGAAGAAAAAAACATGCAAAACCCTATTCAAAGGTCCCGGGGCCGAATCACAGGAAGCCTTCGACGCGCTGCATGAGCTGCGGATCGCCGCCAAGGAGCTGCGCTATACAGCCAATGCGGCCGCATTCGCACTCAACCAGAAATTCCATGCCCATGAGGAGATTTACAAACAGATCCAGGAGCAGCTTGGCGAAATTAATGACAAACGCGTATGGCTGGAAACACTGAATTCCATCGGACGCGATGAGCTGGGTGTTGGCAAAAAGACGTGGAATGAGTTCACAGATGCTCTTCGGACCGAAGTGCTGGAGGCATTGCATCATAATGAGGTTGTTCCCGTTGCGGAGAAAGCCAAGTCACTTTGAATTCATAAATAGACATAGGAAGAGGCAGGAAGCGCATGCTGGACATGACGCTCACTGCCTCTTATTCTCTTATCTGTTGCTTACAGCCGCATACTTGTTCAATACACCCTGGTAGGCCGATTTAGGACGCAGGCCGACCAGCTTCTCCACTGGTTGACCTCCACTATACACAATCACCGTAGGCAGGCCCATGACTCCGGCTTCCCCCGCCAGCTCCGGCAGTTCATCACAGTTCACCTTAACGATAGCCACACTGTCTCCATACTCGTCATTCAGCTCCTCCAGAACAGGCAGCAACATCTTGCAGGGCGCGCACCATGGCGCTCCGTAATCAACCAGTACGGTCCCGCTGCCTCTTAGTTTGGCCTTCAGATCCTCAGTTTTCTCTGCATTGATAATAGCCATCGTTAGTTCCTCCCATGTGTATATCTTGAATAATACAAAAAGTACATTCTTTGGACCGTCTTCATTCGGACAGCGCGTTATCAGCTGCCTCTGCCTCCAGCCGTTCCTGCTGGATGGAGGCCATCCGCTGCTGCAGGTTCAGCTTAATTTGGCTGAGCTGCACAATCTGGCGCTCAATCTCCTCCAGCTTGCTGCGGTATAGCGGCATCACTTCCGCGCAGAATGCTTCTTTATTCTTCAGCACGCAGTGCAGAAAACCGGAAATCTCTTCCGTGGACAAACCCAAATTTAAATACAGCTTAATCGTCTCCACCGTCTCTACAGCAAGCGCTGAATACTCCCGGTATCCATTCGCCTGGCGGAGGGGAGCGATAAGTCCCTGACGCTCATAATAACGCAGTGATCGGACACTGACGCCCGTCTGTGCTGCAAGTTCACCTATTTTCATAGCATTCATTCTCCCCGGGGTTCATGAGAACTTCTATTCCAAGTATAAACCCTGACACCAGTGTAAGGGTCAAGGACTTTCTTGAATAACCATGCTTTATTCGGTGGAGGTTCCGGAAGCCCCGTATTCCTCTATATGCAGCTTGACATCAATGGTTATCGGAACCCGGCTGAAGGTTTCATCCCAGTTCCCTTTCACCTTCCTCCATACGGCAGGATGCTGAATACGCAGGATTTTGCCGAATCCGGCGGCGTCGGCATGCAGCTTTTGCTGCATTGTCTCCACAGAGGCTCCGGCCATTTCCTTTACCTTATCCTGCAGCACCAGTTCATCCTGCTTCATATAAGCAGCGTCCAGCTTTTGTCCTCCATGTGCGAAAGTCTCCGCATATCTGCCCGTTGACTCGATCTTCACGGCAAAAGAGATCTCGCCTTCCTCGACCTTAGCCTTGATTTTGCTGCCCATGGACTTAACCTCATAAGTAATCAGCCTGCCGCTGCCATCCTCAGTAGTCTTAAGCACTCCGCCTTTCCCTTTTCCCGTAAGCCAGACGACACCCTCCAGCTCCTCCTCGTTTAAGAAGCCTTGCAGCTTGCCCGTCTCCCCCTTGATCACACCGGCTCCGGCAAATTTCATCTCATTTTTAGCAGCTATTACATTCTGCAACATAAAGGTGGTTTTCCCGTGCAGGGGACCTGCGGCCTTTGCGATAGACACTGGCTCCCAGATCCGCAGGTTCCGGTCCCTGTTGCCAAATATTCCCTCCAGCACAAACGCAGGTGTCTGGCCCGGAAGCACGTTGTTCAGCACATCACTGGCCTTTCCCTTGCTGACGAGAATCAGCACACTGGGGCGGATATCATTATCCCGGCTGAAAAAATCGACCAGCTCTGAAAGCTTGGTAGAACGTGCCAGCTGCTCGCCGATTACGATGACCTTCAGATGATGTCCAATGGGAGGATTGTTTGTACGCAGCGACAGTTCACGGATCGCTTCGAAGATGGAGTCTCCGGTTTCAGTCATGTTATAGAAATTTCTGGAGGATGCACCTTCCTTTTTTGAACCCACTGAACCTTGGGGTACGATAAATTGGTAGGTGCAGGACATTCGTCTATTCTTCGGGTACCCCCCGCCCCTCTGCTCAAAATCCTCTTCGATTGGTGTTTCATCCGCTATGTCGAGCGCCACGGCCACTTCCATATTTAAGTTCTCAATAGGCGTGCTGCTCCAGCAGCCGGATAACCCTATGCTTTGAATTAGAAGCACGGCAAGCAGTACGATTCGCTTCATGATCCGGCTCTCCTGAAATGAGCAACAATTAGCAGCGGCAACGGCAGCAATCCGAACAGCAGAATGGCCCAATTACCAAGGCTGGTGCCGAATGCGAACAGGCCATTGATATTCGGAGGAGTTTCCGTAATAAAATAAACAAGCGGAAGCAAGGCGAATAGGCAATGGTCGAGCTTTTTGTTGAAGATTTGCGAAATTCCCAGCGCGGCTCCATAGAAGGAAATGCAGAAGGTACAAAAAATTTGCATAATCCAGATGACCAGGAGCAAGGATTCGAAACGTTCAAACAGCAGGTTCACCTCAAAGCTGCGTATCAGATCGATGAAGGGCCATGTCCGGGTGACTACACCCTCTACAGAAAGTGCCCCTATCGTCATGACAACAGCAACCACATAAAAGATCATAGAAATCAATGTCCCTACGACAAGCACCCGCCCTGCTTTTTTGGGTTTTTCCATAAAAGCTACAAGGAACAGCAGCGCTTCACCAGCCGTATACGTCAGAGCTGTCGGCCTAGTGCCTCTCAATACCGGACCCAGCCCTTCCCCGAGCACAGGGCGGAGATTGTCTATATCAAATATTTTCAGGCTAAGCAGACAGACCCCGAAAAAAATCGCCGCGGCCATGGGGGCAATCAGTCTGCACATCCGGGACAGCGCATTAATTCCCCCTCTGCATAAATAAAGCGCAATCCACATGAATACAGAGGCAACCGCCCAATAGGGTGTACCCTCCAGCAAAAAGAATCCGGTAACCTCCTGCATCGAACGCAGCTCATAACCGGAAATACATAAAAAATACGCAGCGATGACCACTCCCAGAATCGCCGCAAGCGGCTTGCCGATAATAATTCTGCTGTACTGATAAAAGGTCTTGCCCGGAAACCGCTGGCTAAGCAGCACAATTACCATGCCGGCCACCATGGACAGCAGGGCACTCAAAATAAGCGATATCCACACGTCAGGAGTGCCGGCAGCCTGTACAATTGTCCGGGGAAGGGTGAATACGCCTGCTACGAGGATGTAATTGACCATAATAATGGTCGCTTGGCTCGTCGTGATGCTATCCTGTACTTTCGCATTCATGGTTTTCACCTCGATCTCCTGAGTTGTGGTTTATTTTTTACGTATTGGATCCTTGGGCTGCAGCAATGCAGGACGGCGCTTCATCAATTGCAGGGGGATGCGGATAATGAAATCGCGCAGGTCGCTCATCCTGTAGGGAGTTACCATGCTTAAATAGGGAACCCCGAAGCTCTTCAGTTTAATCAAATGGCTGCTGAGCAGGAGGAAAAACATAACGACACCGTAAAGCCCGAATACAGCAGCGAAAAACATCGCCAGGAAACGGAGAAAGCGCAAGGTAATCCCCGCACTGTACATGGGAATCGAGAAAGAGGAGATCGCTGTAACCGCAACGACAATGACCAGAATCGGACTGACAATCCCCGCCTCTACCGCTGCCTGGCCGATAATCAGACCCCCGACAATGCCCATGGCCGGTCCAATGGGTTTGGGCAGGCGCAGGCCGGCCTCACGCAATATTTCGATAGAGATTTCCATAATCAGCGCTTCAATTAATGTAGCAAAGGGGACCCCCTGCCTGGAGCTGATGATTGAAATCGCCAGTTTGGTAGGAATCAGCCCGGGATGAAACGAGAGAAAAGAAATGTAGAGCGCCGGAGCAAACAACGAGACCGATGCAGCAAAAAAACGCAGGAGCCGCAGCAGTGTACCAGAAAACCAGCGGTCATAATAATCCTCCGGTGACTGCAGCAGCATTCCGAAGGTAGTCGGCATTATCAGCGCAAACGGTGTGCCATCCAGAAGAATGGCCGCTCTTCCCTCCAGCAGCGCCGCCATGACCCGGTCCGGGCGTTCTGTGTTCTGGATCTGCTGAAAGGGGCTGAGGTAGTTGTCTTCCATGAGTTGTTCCAAATATCCTGATTCCTGGACATCATCTATATTGATCGTCTTGATTCTCCGGGTGATTTCCTTAATCAGCTCATCGTTGGCGACGCCCTTGAGATAGGTCAGCACCAGTTCCTTCTCAATTCGCTCTCCCACGGTAAAAGAAATCATGGCCAGCTCCGTGCTCTGCCCGTGTCTTCGCAGCATCGCCGTATTATCACTGAGCGTTTCATTGAAACCCAGCCGCGGACCGCGCAGAAGCGCCTCCGATATCGGCTCCTCCACACTTCTTGTGTTGCCTTTCGGAGTACCCAGTATAAAAACCTCTGCCATTCCTTCAATCAGCAATACCGCAGAGCCGAACAATACCTTTTGCAGCGAGAGTCTCAGCTGGTCGGTATATTCAATTTCCGAGACCTGTACTACCTTGTGCACGATAATCCCTTTCAATATTTCTGCTGGCGGTGCTGTGGTCATGCCTTCAAAGGGCCGCACCGTGTTCATCAACGGCATCAGGATGTTCTGGTCCATGCCCTCTTTGTCCGTAAGTCCATCCACAAAAAACAGCGCGGCCTTGATTTCCAGGCTTCCGATGCGCAGCTCTCTGACATTGACGTCGGACATATCGGCACTTATCTCCCTGAAGGACTGTACATCGCGGTGGAACTCTCCGGTATAGGTCAAGGAAGGAGCGGCCTGTTCAGTGTTGTTTTGAGCAGGGGGTGCGGCTGTGGCGGTTTTTTTATTCTGCACGGCGATGCTGGTCTGATCTGCTTCCCCCGTATCTTCGGAGCTTGGAACACCCCCGCCTTTTTTGCCTTCAGCCCGCATTCCCCGGGTGCTCGCCTTGCCCTCTTTCATTCGGAGCCAGATCATTAGGCGGGTTAAGACGACCGGAACGATGAAGATGACAAAACCTTGAAACAGCACCTTCCAGCCGGGCACAAGATCCCATAGCATCTTCCACATTCCATGCGTCCCCCTTTTTATTCGTAACCCTATTTTGACCGAAGCTGGAACATTCATACATCAAAAAAACAGCTGCATGCTCCTCTTGGGAAACGTGCAGCTGTTATGATGTGCTAAAACGATTCAAAGATAGGAGTTACAGCAGACCCGCTGCCCACATTCCGCCTTGGCGGATCATTTGGCGGAACGGCTCTACCGAGAAGGAAGGCAAATGATGCCCCGGCATCAGATAAACTACACGGCCAAGTCCGAACTCATGGCACCAGGCCGCCTGACGCATGGCCCCTTCATGAAGGTACTCTGCCAGCACGGTCGTCTCAAAATAAGGATGCATTTCAAAGTAGTACGGCTCGTCCTCGATGACGAACTCGCTGATCCCCTGCATAATGGGATGCCCGTGTGCCGGTATTTTCATATGCAGGGAGGTGTATTCCGGATGATGGGTGAAATGCGCGCCCAGCATGGCGCCCAGCTCCTGATTCCGCTGCAGGGAGATTCCGTTATGTATAACGAGCAGACCTCCGCCCCCCGCTACATAAGACAGCAAAGCGGCACTTTGCTCCGGGGCTATTTTCTGATCGGAAAATTCGGTATAAGCGATAACCAGCTTCAATCCCTCGAGGTTGTCTTTGTTCAGGAGACTGTAATCTTCAGAAGCCTCCACCTGCAGATCAGGTGACAGAATGCGCTTAATCTCATGATCCACACCGGCAAAAGGATGGTATTTCACCTCACTGTAGCTGCCAAGTGCAAGTGCTTTCCCTTCAGACATGTTCTTCCCGCCTCTCTTCCTGCTTCTCTTAGTGTATAGTTACCAGGGCCAGGCATTGCCGTCCAGGTCGAGATAAGCCGGCTCCTCACCCATATACTTCTTGTGCTCCTGCACGATATTCATAATCTTACGCGCCGACTCTTCAGGAGGAATAGGTGCCTCCAGAGCCTTCTCACCATTCATATAGGACTGCAGCCAGCCGGGGTGAAAGACCATAACCTGCCCGCCCATCACCTTCAAATGGTTGTGCATCAGGGAGGACTGCATATTAAGCGCTGCTTTGGACATACAGTATCCGTACATATTAATCCGTTTGTTCCGGCCAATGCTTCCGGCTTCTGAGGAGATATTAACAATCAATTTCTGCTTGCTCTGCATTAACAGGCCCATCAATTCATTACTGACCCTCAAAGAACCAAGCGTGTTTACATTATAAATGTGAGCCATGGCTTCATCGTCCATATCAACAAGCATCGTGGCATCATCAGCTCTATGAATAATACCGGCATTATTGATAATCATATCAACATGAGCGGTACTGCCCGAAATGCTGCGTGCCGCTTGCTTGACACTCTCACGGTCGCCGATATCCAGCGGAATCAGAGTTAATCGGTCCGGGTACTGCTTTTTCAGTGCGTCCAGCAATTCCGACTCCTTCATATACTGACCGGCAAATACGGAATATTTGTTCTCTAGAAGCCAGCTTGCCAGAAAAAAACCTAAACCACGGTCAGCACCGGTAACAAAAGCAACCCTTTTCATGAATATGGACACACCCTTTACGATTCTTCAGGATACACGCGGCATCTCTTTCACATTAGCATGGCAATCACGTTTTTTCAACGTCCTTCATGGGACTGTAATTCTGCTGAAAGGGGTGCTCTAACTTCCTTTTTGATTTAATTTTGAACTATGTTACAATCGTAGTTACAAGTACTTATAGGAAGGTGAGATACCGATGTCTATCCAACAACTTCACACTCTGGAAGAACTGCAGCAATATGTTGCGCAACCAGGTAAAAAACTGCTTTTCAAGCATAGCACTACCTGCCCGATCAGCGCCAAGGCCAACGAGGAATTCACTGCCTATACGCAAGGCTCCGAGACTCCAGCTGCCATTGTCCATGTGATTGAAGACCGTCCGCTGTCCAATCAGATTGCCGAAGATTTCGGGATCAAGCATGAATCTCCGCAGATCTTCCTGCTGGAAGACGGCGAAGTCCGCTGGAACACCTCCCATTGGAAAATCACCCGGGACGCCATCAAGGCAGCTGTGAGCCAATGAGCCAGCCGGTAATTGTCTATTCCACCACAGGATGCAGCGACTGCAATCAAGTGAAGCAGTGGCTAACCGAGCAAAAGGTTAGCTTCGAGGTGCGTGATGTTATGACAAGTACAGTGTATCAGGAAGAAGTCGAGAAGCTGGGCTTCATGGGTGTGCCTGTTACTGTGTACGAAGGCCGCGCAGTCAAGGGCTTCAACGTTTCCGAACTTAAGGAGCTTATTGGAGCAACCGCTGAATAATTCATAGCGTGAGGCATATAAATATTTATATTCAAGTGGAAACGGCTTTGCCGTCCTTTTTAAGGACGGTACCGTTTCAGCGAGAAATAGAAGGATAAGTTATCGTGTGAAACATATAAATTCTTATATTTTTGAAAAAGGCATCTCCTTGGACCTCTGTCCAGGAGATGCCTTTTATTTGCCCTTTTATTTGGCCTTATCCTGGATTCGTTGAGACATCCGCCAGAAAAGAGACATTTCCGCTGTGGGAATAGATGACGGAATCCGCTCCAAGTCCTTTATAGACCAGTCTGGGATTCATCGAAGTCGTAATTACGTATATTGGCTTTGTCGTCCAGGTCCGGCACATCTGGATATACCGGCAGCATAAGGTCACACTGCTCTCGAACAGAAATACTCTGCCTACCGGAAAAGAGGGGCGGAACCATGTATTCTGATGATGTGTATCCACCACAAGATTGACCTCGATTCCCAGTTCCTCCAGACGCCGCTTCTCCGCTGCATTGTTGGCGATTCCTGCGATCTTGTAGCCTCTGAACTTTAAGATTTTGATAAAATGCTCCCCCGCTTTAGTCGGAGCGTTAATGAGTACATATTCTTCCGAATTCGCCATATCTTCCTCTCCTCCGGCCTAGGACTTCCATTCATTTGCCCGTACGAACACAGCAAAAAACCACAAAGGAATTCCCTCTGTGGTCCAATTAACGGTCACATTGTGCTCATCCTCTCTAATACGCTTACGAGGTTAGCTGTCGGATTCGGGCAGTGAGAGTCGCCCTACCTGTATCCATGCGAGCATTCTCTCGCACTTTCACAGGATTCACCCCATAACCGGCTCCGACTCTCACATCGGCTGCCGATTGTTGGTTCCCCCGCTTTCCATAACGGAAATTAAGCGGACTGCGTATTCGATTGTGTAGTAAACAGAAGTAATCATACTCTGGCGATCACGGCCTTGTAAACCGCCAAACCTGCCAAAATAATGCATTTAGTAAACCCAATCCAGATCGGGTAGCGCTTACTTAAGCCTCAATCTCATCATTCCTCTTATTTACTCGGCTTATCAACGATTTGCGAAAAAGCATTCAGCGTTGTGATTATATTCACCCGCTGTTGAGCAAATTGCCTTTTGGGCTCTAATCACCCTAAATCAAAAGCAGTCGTATGCACGAGATAAAAAGCTGAAAATCGTTGATAAACACCCTTTTAGCACTTCTTATCGTTTCTTTTGCCATAATCCCCTGAAAATCGGCTCAGAAGAATGTTTTTTTCTTTTTACAAAGCTCATGCGAAAAGGTATGATTCGGTTTGAATCCAATGCATGAAATGCGATATGAACGCTGAATTCCCGCAATGCGGGAAACGGGGGAACCATCAGGCCCGCAGGGCCTTACCTGGAAGATAAGAATCTTTCTTGGGGTGAATCCGAAGGAGACTGTGGTCTCATTAGGTAGGGCGACTCTCACCGTCCGAATCCGACAGCTAACCCCGTAAGCGACTAGAGAGAACCTTGATCCGCCACGTGTTTTCGCCAGGTGTATTTAAGCCTGTACCAAAACCGCAGCAGAGGTCCTCCTCTGCTGCGGTTTTTTGTGCTGAGGCTGCAGCTTATAAATGGGTAGGAGGGAAAACGAAATGAACCAGCGCAGGCTGTCACGTATAGAAGTGTTTGTATTCGATGCCCCCTGGCCATTCCATCATGCCGCGGAGTCATCCGGCAAGTGCCGGTATGGTGTGCTGAAGCTTACGTGCAAGGCTGGGTGCAGCTGGGGAGCGGGGATACTGTCTGCGGAAGGCGATCATTTTGACGTCATTAAATGGAGCAGCTTTCTGAGAAGTATACGCAATCACAGGCTAGAAGAAGCCATAGAAATTGTACAGCAGCTAGGTGCGCAGTGGGAGCCGGGTCAGCAAGAAATCGTGCAAACGGCCCTGCTGGATTTAAAAGCCAAGCTGCAAGGCAAGGTCGTCACGTCACATCTGCAAATGGTCCCCTATTCCCGTACGGCTGGGGCCGGCGGTACGCCCCCCTTCAGACGGATGTACTATAAACCTTCAAGTTCCCTGCTGCATAAAGGCAGCTGGCAGGAACCGGACATAGCCGAGCTAATGGACAGATCCATCACTTATTTCTCCATCTTATAATTTCTTATTCAGGAAGGAACGTGAAGACATGCCAGACCCATTATCCCCGGAATGGACAGCTGCCAGCGAGTTTGCGGAATATGTCCAAAAGAACACCGGAAATATTTATGCACTCACCAGTCTGCTGCTGGGAGAGGGTGCCGTTGCGGAAAAGACTGCGATGAAAACCTTCACTGAGCTTTATACCCGGTACCTTCATGATGATTTCATCCCGCAGCCTTTCTCTCTGGATGCGTACCGGGAGTGCATTCAGCAGTGCTCCCGGGCTGCGGAGGAGTGCAGCCTCTTTGTTTCCAATGGATTAGCCTGGGAGGATCAGATTGTGCAGGTGTTATGGTACGGCATGCTGCTGCCCCTGCCGGCAATCAGCACCATTCTTGAGCAAAGCGTGCCGGTGCTGAAAACCCGGCTGAGACATGTGCGCGAGCAAATGTGCCGGTTGGAAACGTTGCGGCCTGAAGCAAACTTGTTTGTTGTATAGCTTCGTATGGAATATAGCAACTTGTCAAAGCGCATGAAAAAGCCGCAGCATAGTGCTGCGGCCTTTTCTATTTATACTCAGCTCTTGCCCTTGCCGCCTTTTGCGAATCTCCAGGCCGCTGTACAGCAGCCCAGCAAGCCCACTCCGAGCATTAACGTCTGCAGCACACCCAGCAGGGTAGAGCCCTCCGGCTTAAGCATGCTGCTGAGCAGAATCAGCAGAATTGAAGCTGCGAGGATCGCGGGGATTTGATTGTTTTTTTTCAAGATTACCACTCCTTATCTTATTAAATAAGGTACACTATAACCCTTCATTTAACCAGCAGGATCCTGAACTCTCCATTCTCTATATGTAGAGACGTATAGAAACAAGCCTTAGAACGCAAACAGAGGCATCATAGTCAACAGCTTTGATTCGTGGGTTCTTCCAGTGCTTCCAAAGGCACATTTGCAGCTTCCTTCGAAACCATCTATCTATCGTTTGAAAGACTGGTGTATCCGCCAGCGAGAAGTATCCGCACCAGCTTAAAGGTACTGACTCAGTTCACGGTGGATACCCTTGTCTAAGCTAATGGCTAGTACTGCCTTCACCATTCTGGACATGAACCCTAGAGATAGCGCCCATGCTGGGCGAACTAAAGGAAGCCGCAGTTTCCGAACCACGGCTTCCTTAGTTAAAACCTATGATCACTTTTCAATGCGCGCATAATGCAGCTCATTATTATTTGGTATCATAAATAAATCATTATTCTTTTATTTTATATTTCGAAAAAACCTCCTTCTTAATTTTTTCATGTTCTACATTCTCTGAATCCGAAGCAAAAGAAACTTCTGTCTCATTAAGGTTGAATTTACCGTTGTTCACGTTAATTACAACGTACTGACCTTGGTCATTTTGCATCAAAAATATAATATATTTCTCCCCTTTTTCTAGTTCAGAATATTCTTCACGAGTAATCTTATTTTCTTTTTTTTCAGGTTTTGCATATCCTATTGGTTCAATAATCTTAAGCGATTGCGATGTTGCAAGATTAAAATCTTGAGGACCTTTTAAAATTTTATCGATTTTCAAATCAGTTAGTGTATAGAAGTCCTGAATTGCTCCATCTCCAAAATACGTTGTAATATGTTCTCTTTCAGGAAAATCCATTGTAGGACTACCAACGAGAATTAAGTCTGCAGCTTGGTCTAATTGATTTACATCATTAAATAGAATATAGTTTGCATCCATATTTATTGTCTCTGCTTTTTCAATGGGCGTACTTTCAGCTTTATTGTTTGCTTCCAATCCTGAAGTATTGATAATGGCAATAGTTAATGCTATCAAAGCAAGGATAATTATCTGCTTGCTGTTAAATTTAATTTTTTTCTTCAACACAATGTATCACCCCTAATTTTAATTTCCCCATTTTGCTTTAAGTTGGTTCTTGTCATACTGTTGAGGGCCAATTGTTTGAACACCTTGAAACATTACAGAATCGGTTATACCTGATTGTGTCGTATGAGCCAAAGATAAGGTATGACCAAGTTCATGAATTGCATTTGAAATTCTTACTGCTGATGAAGCAGGAGATTCATATACAATTAAATTATTATTATAGCTTGCGAAGGTCGTAAATGCTCTTGGTACATTATTATTTACGGGATTTCCATTAGCATCGTAATAAGAAGATAATCCAAGAAAAGTAGGATCAGCTGAAAAGCCAACATAATATTTGTCTGGCAAGCCACTCGATGAGGTGGTTTTCCCAATGGCAACATTAGAAGAAATCCCCCCCCAACTTGCTCTTGCCGTATCATATATTCCTTCATATCCATATGTTACTACGGAAGAATCGTAATAGGCATTAAACTTTGCAGAAGAACGTCCGCCTGCAAAAAAATCAGCAAATGCACTAGTTGGAATGCATATAGCCAAAATAAAAACGGATAGTAAAGTGCCTACTAATCTTGTCTTCTTCATTTAAAAACACCACCTGTATAATTTTTTAAAGGATTTTATTTCTATTAATTAACTAATGATTCTAATTAAAGCAATTTCACACATTAATTAAAATGTTTTACGATTAATAAGTATTATACAAACTTTGAGAGACTTTCTTTATCTACAAACTGCTTTTTAAATTACGAAGCCTTAGAATCGATTACCCAAAATGTTTTTACTCTACAAGCTTTACTTGTGGCACAAAAACCTAAGCTTTTTGAAAAAGATGCTGGCCAGCTAGTCCTTTTCTAAGCACACTAATCATAACACTGGATGACATTTATATTAATAGGACATTTTTCCTTTTTTTCTAATTGAAAACATAAATAAAATTCTTTCTAGATCTTACTTCAATAAACGGTTCATAAGAACTAGTTGATTCTTTACAAATTCAACTCCCCAGTTTTGCTAGACAATAGAATCTTCCTCGCTTAATCTTTTTAGTTTACTGAATTATAAGCTAAGTGATTTACAACAATTGCACAAAATTTTACAAATAAAACACAGGTTCTTATCTATATAACGTGTATTGGTAAATGTAAAAGCATGACCTCACTTTAGATATGATAGTCATCAGGCCCTCTTTATCATATGAAGGCCTATTTATCGGTTTCGTTAAACGGAGTCACTAATTCAATATAAAAAAGCCGCGGTTTCCGAACCGCGGCTTCCTCAGTAAAACCTATGATCACTTCTTAGTGTGCGCGTTTAGAATGTCTGCCAAAGATGATTAATGACGCAATCATACCGGCAATGCCCATTCCTGTCAAAAGCCCTTGAATAAAATCAAGCAGATTCGATCCATTGGACGGCATTAACCTGGCGACCAGTGCGATTAACGAAGATACTGCAAACAGCAACCCGAATGTTTGTTCATGCTTTTTATTCATCCTTGCCACTCCTCAAAAGGTTTATATTGTGAGTAACCATTATAATTGAGACTAAAATGTGCCGCTATCAGTGCTTTCTTTATGTCCATTTGAGATAAATATCAGTTACAAATGAGATAAGTTGTAATTCTAATAATTATAATTAAGATAATTTACAGCTCTTACTTAAAACACTGTAAGCAAGTAGCAAGTCTAATAACTAAAAGATATGCAGCAATAATTTCTCATCTTCAGTAAAAAATCTTTCGTCAATCGGATGACAAGCTTGACGCGCCGTTAAACATGTGGTCTTGAATTTTTCGTTAGTGAAGGCCTGCATCCATTTTTTTGTATACATATTTCGCATTACAAAACTAACAAATTTCGTTGGCGTCAATATTTTCGAGGTAGCCACTCTGATATTGTTATTATGACCAAAGTGAAAATGTGATATTGAATGTTCTATTGGAGTATATAAACCATAATCATAGTCATATCTAATTGGTGTTACAGAATCCTTTAGTTTAGCTTCTGCAATCTCTTGCTCATACTCGAAGTAAAATTCTTCACCACACTCTTCGTAAGAAAATCCGCATTTAGCCAAGAATTCTTCATAGGTGTCATATTTCCGCGGATTCTCAAAATATGCATACCTCAAATTGCCTTCGTCAATAGTATCTTCTTCAGAGGTACATGAAAACTGGAAGAATGAATCGTCAATCAGTAAAAAGTCAAAGTCCATATTTTTCATTGCCTTTTTATAAATCTCATCATAATTATCAGATTGAAATACTTCCATGAATTCTCTAGAATACTTCCCAAAATCCAAGGTAAATTTTCTAGATTTGTTTACATCCTTTAGTAAATCAGATTCGCTCAACAAATTCTTCGCATCATTAATTGATTTGAGTATGCTCGCTTTATTCATCTTCATTATCCTTATATTCATCATCAGAAAGCAGGTCGTCATCTTGTTCATTTAGGAACTTGATTAATTCTCCTTCAGAAATCCCTTGTTTTTTCAATCCATTTCTTATTTCTCTTAACTTTGCTTTTTTAACACTAATCTCATCTAGATCCCTTTCTATGACATGTGTAGGACGATAGGTGAATTCCAACTGGAATTGATTGTTTTTTACTTCGTTCACTTCACTCCATATGGAGTGCTTTTCTATACCGAGACCACTAATTTTCAGCCATGCTTTAGCCCTGGTAAAGGCTGTAAATACACGGTTTCTCATGTTACGATTATTCTTCTCATGTTCAAGTACATCGCAGCCTACAACAAAAACCATAGGTGCCTCATGTCCTTTTGCTTTATAAACAGTTGATAGAGTCACACAATCATCTTCAGCAAACCCTTTTTGATAATAATTCTCCAAAACATTATTACAATTAATTCCTTTTTCATACAATAGATCACTGATTGCTTTCATATATCTTTTGGCATACTTATCATCAAGTGAAATAATCACAATGTCGTCAGGACGCAAATTATCTTCATGTATTGCTTTATAAATAGAATCACTAACCCATTGGCATTCATCATTCCAATTATCTGCTGAATAAAGTTCGATTATTTCATCCGGATGCTGATATTTTGAAATTGATAGTGGACTGTTCTTAACAGGCCTTTGAATTACCATTAGTTGACCATCAACACAGTTCCCTTCCTTTACAATATATCCGTGATCCTCCCAATGCGAATTGTTTTCTAAAGTCTGAATCAAGGTTTCATTGTATATACCAAACCCAAGGGCATGGGCTGTGACTAAAATTTCCCGGGGATTTCTATAACATTTAGATAGTACAATATCGTTATCCATATCAGGGTGGTTTCTTTGTAGCGTGGCTAAATTGATACCTCTAGCACCAAATTCATTTTTAAATGTTATTTCTGTGTTCTGCATTTTAACATCAAATATATTTTGTAAATTATCATATCCCCAAACTATACAATCATCTTTTACAATCCCTCTACACATTTGATAAAAAGAAGGTTTAAAATCTTGTGCTTCATCAATCAAAACAAAATCATATTCTTGTGCTAGTCTTCCCTTTGTTTCTGCTAAGAGTTTTTCACATATAAAATCAAAAATGTCTTTCCCTTTAGCAAGCCTTTTTGCATCCGAAAAATTTATTGGCATTACGTTATTTCTCTTACAACAATCATAATATACACCGCTAATGTTACTACCACCCCAAGCATGTTTAACATGTATTGCATTATCGAAGTCCGGGAGGTTTCCATCTCCCATAGTTTTATAAAATCTTGTTATTAACAATTGGATATAATCGTATAAACTCTTGGTCATAAAGGTATAGAGTATTTTTTTATCTGGATATTTAAGATGTAATATCGCTGCTTTCATGCACAGGATAATTGTTTTACCCGAACCTGCTAACCCTCTTATTCGTTGTGGGCCTTCTAGTTGAGACAAGGCTGCATACTTTTGTTCTTCATCAAAATTCGCTATTTCTTCTTCCAACTTTTTTAATATGTATGCTTTTGAAGTCTTATCTTCTTTAGCAACTTTTCTTTCTTTTGGTTTAACAATTGCAGTCGAATTGTCAATAATAGAATAAATTTCACGAATCGTTTCTTCCTCAATTGCATCCTCAACAAAATGCTCCATAAAGAAATCATTAATTCCCTTATTAGATAGCAAAACACTCATCTCTAATTCGTCTTGGTCATACTGCTCTTCAAAATTAGGTAGATATAGCGCAGAGGCTAAATTAAACGATAATTCTCTTTTACCAATCTTCATTTTTTTATTTGTGCTTTTTATCAATTTGGAAAATAGTAAATCCTCAATTCTACTCAACTCTTCGGCTAGACTCTCAATTTCTTCACTATCCCTAACTCGATTTATTCCGTTACACTTAAAAAGTAACACACCATGATTTTGACTGATAATCAACAAACTTGGATACTTTATTTCTTCATCCATTTCTCTAATAATAGGATATTGATAATATAAATATGAATCTTCTAATCCCTCAATATTATTTTCCAAATAATCCACAAAGCGTTGAGTAACCGAATCTTGGTAATATTCCTGCGAAAGTATGTTTTTTTTCATTTTTAACTCCTTCTTATAATTAATCATTTTCAATAATTCTCCATTTATATGATCATTTCCTTTCATCATCATTTAATAATAAAAAAAGTGCCACAGTGGCACTTTTACGAGAGAACTCAGGAAAATCTTGATTGAAAATTCATACAAATAAGAAAAATAAGAAAAATTAGAAAAATTCCTATTCAAACTTCGAATCCCACGTAAGCTGATTAGGATCCTCGTAAACAACTGTTTTCTTTTTAGAGGGTGCAGCCCCCCCTACTCTCAATCTCTCCGAGATTGCGTCAACAGCCTGTTTAAATGCCTTATAAGTCATTGGCTTGCATCCCGGTTTTATTTTTTTCAGCATACCTCGGCCAACTTTTTTATCCCACATATAGTAATCACTAAGTTCGGATTGGCTTCCAGCTAATAATGCAGATGAGACTTTATTTTCAACTTCTTTTCTCATTTGATTACCAACACGTGCGGGATAAAGTCCAGGAATAGTTGAACAAACAGAAGCAGCCATTTCTGTTAAAGTGAATGATTCTTGCCCTTCCACAGATAAAGCAGTCAATTCAGTTGCAATTATTTTTATGTACTTAAAGATTGGAGTCTGTCCACTAACTCTGAATACCTCATGAATAAAACTTGGATACTCGATAGGGGAGGAAAATAGTTCAACCAAATCGTCATCTTGAAAAGGTTCCTCGTGCATTATAACTAATGTTGGAGAATTAGAAACCGACATGTGAGTAAAAGAATACGGCGCTGTGTCAAGTTGTATCTTCTCAAGGTTACAATCATTACATACAACTACAATATCATTCGTGTGCGAAGCTGGAACTGCTGAAGAAACGCCTCCAACACTAACCATCTCTTCAGGAGTTAACTTACTATACTTTAATAGTTGTTCCGGCTCAGCACTTCCGCTTTTACATTCAAATGACAACGAGTGATTTTTGAAAGCATTGTTGAGAACAATATCAAACTTGACCTCCCGCACCTTTCCATCTTGCGTTACATCAAATTCCTTCTCAACAAACTCTACATTGTATCCGGCTTCAAAAAATACATTTGGATAATTAGGTATTTTGAACGTCATACTGGCCAAGATATTGACCAAGTCCTGCTCGAGATAAGTCGACTTTGAGCTCATAATCAAGAACCTCCAACGCCGCCATAGCATCAACGTAATGGTTTATATTTGAAAATAAACGGAGCAAAGTATTGGCACACGAGTACTTTGGCATAGAAATGCGCATGTAATTCTCCGTAATCTCAAAAGTTAATTTGTTACCACTATTTCCATGGTGCATATCGACTGCGTATACTCGAAATTGGTTAGGACCAATCTCGTCCTCAACCCCCCACAAACGAAAGGGTTCTTCCCCTGTAAAAATAATATTTATTAATTTTTGAGGGGATACTGTTCTACTGAAATTTATTGTTATTGGATTCCCTGCAAGGCGACCTTCCTCAAATGAAATTCCATAAGTCTCTAGCTTCTCAATAACTTCTGAATATAGTTTGACTAACTCGTATACTATACGGGAGTGCTTTTCGTATGAGTTACCTTTTGCAGTAATTTTCCCATTATACTTAATATCATCTATGATGAATTTGTTGTTATCCTTGCGCTCTTCGCTTTCTCTAAGCACCGACAATCTTGAGACACCCATCATATATTTCAACTCGGAAGTCATGAGAAGACTGAAAAATTGCTGTGCAAAGTGCCGTTTAGCGCTCAAGTTGATATCATGTACATCCTCTAATAAATCATCACCTGTATCTATTATTGACTCTTCAATTGAATCTTGATATGTGACTCCCATCCCCCAAAAACGCCCCAGACTAACAGTCTCCAATAAAAGCGGAACCGGAAGCCATAAACTGTCGAAGCCCTTAGCATTTTGAAACTTATTAATAAAGGGGTCTGTCACTTTAGTTGGTTCGGCTGTGTGAAGAACCACATATCGCTTTGATGTAATATCAATAAAATAATCAGCAGCAACTGTAGAGAGACTAATAAGGTTTTCATCTTTCGTTTCACGGAGAGTGGATTCTGAATCAACTTCTTTAGCTCGTTGCAATATGGAGTTGAGTAGATAATCTCTTGAAACTTGTTCATTAAAAATATGACTTTCTATGACATACGTTTTAATAGCATTATTACCATAACTATACCTACGCTTAGTTTCAAAGTTGGCATAGTTTTTGTTCAATATTTGATCAAAATGGTGTTGCATTGTCGCACGATCATTAATATGATCCATAACCACCACCGCCATTGTTAGTTAATGATATTATATATCCCACGCAAAACAAAAACTATGAGAAATTTACATTTTTTAAGTTTATTCACTACAAATTCAGCTGATCTCCGCCCTGCAACTCCTTATATATTCATTTACTTCTGGAGCTATCCCGCAGAGATAAGATTGTTTAACTTTTAGATGTTTGTAAACGTCCTTAGAAAGGACTTTGTTATTGATATTTTGTGCACACAGGTCATCAATCTTTTTGTACCATTCGTCTTTTCTTTTCTCCAATCGAAACTTCTTCTGCTCTTCCTTCATTTCTTTAATATAAGGAGTATATCCCCATTTTGAAATGGTTGCAGACGTTATCCCTATTTTCAAAGCTATACTCTCTATTGTAATCGTCACATCTGCAGATAAATATTCATCACAATACTGAACAAGTTTTCCCCAACATTCAAGTTTGGGTAGTCGGTCTTTAGCCGGCCTCTTTTGTTGTATTAATCGCCTCATGATATCGGGATGAAGACGATGAATCAGATAATGAAATTTATCATTCCAGCATGACCATTTTTGAATATCAGATATACGCATATTCTTACTTACACCCTCAGCAAAAGATGTCAGTAACTCCTCGTTCACTGTAACTGGCCTAAAATCATATAAACCACGGACGTGTAAGTATGCGACAATTCTCCCACAGGCATTAAGAGAAAACCCAGATGTTCTTTGAAATTCCGCCAGACTCAATGGCTTAAACCTCTGTAAGAAACGATACCCTTTAGCAAAGTAGCTCTTTTCTTTAACTTCCCCATCTTTATCGAAGCCATATTCGCAGCCGCAGTCCAAACATGCCACATGACGTTTTAAGTACGAACCGTCTTTATAGTTCTTCGATAATGTCCCAGTTTTCACAATTGATCTATCTGTTCCATACGATACACACCAAGGCGATAAACAGACTATTTTAAATTTTTTCGAGTTATCTTTAATAACACTTCTTTTGAAAGACATAGGAATACTGATATTTAAAAACTCAGATATACTTATGTTATGATCAAACAGTATTTTTAGTATTTTGTTTAGATGAAGTTTTCGACGTTGCTTTAATGTCCCGCGAGTACACTGCAGAATGGAATCCAAGCGGAGATTATATGAATTTAGAGCACTCTTAATTTTGAAACGGTTATATACCGGGTCTTTACGATTGACAACGTAAAGTAACTTTAATCCAAGTTCCTTCTCATTAGTTGGTGGTAAAGAACTGTCATAAATTAATTCGGCCCAGGCCATTGATGACCACTCTTGTGCGATCATTACATCAGTACTTACTTGACGCTTTAGCCCTCCGCTACTTAAATCCCCATAGCAGTGAGGGCATATACTTGAGTTAAATAATTGATTAACGTTTATCGAGTGCCCACAATGCTGGCAACATTCCTGCAAATAACGGGAATGCTTTGTACAGCAAGTAATTCCATCAATTCTCCATAAAGATCGTATATAAGGCTTCTCACTTAAGCAATCAGGACAGAAGTGAATTTCACTCCGGATAATTCCTTTTAAATAACGAGATGTTTCTGCTATCCCATCATAATTAAATACAAGGTAAAGGTTATTAAATGTACCTTTGTATAGGGTACTGGCCGGAACACTGCAAAGAAATGATAATCGTTCAATATCCAATACCGAGTTTGGTAGTGTGTCTATTAAATGCAAGTCCTCCCTTTGAGGATTTGGCATACCTTGCTTCCTACTTTTATTCCAAAGGGTTAATATGGATATTCCATTTTCCAAAGAAAGGCGTACTAAATAACTGGCTAATGATTCATCTGATTTCGGACATAATTGAATTGAAAACATTCTCACATCACCATTACTGTTTTTCTAACAGTATTTCCAGTAAAGCTAGAAAGAATGCTCTATACTTTACTATTTTTCTGGAAAATCTCAATCTCCTCAATGATCATTTCTTTCAATTTATTGTAACCTAAAACATGAATACGCTCATACCCTAATCTCCTGGCAACCAGTGATACATTGAGTTTAGAATATAATTTATATGTATCAATAATGACATTGCGAATTTCCATTCTCTTGTTGGTATTCTTCACTTGCGTAAGAAATTGATCATATTCGTTAATCATTTTAAGAATGTAGTTAAATAAGCCCGGGAATCGATATTTAATATGATCCCGCCCGTGATTTAGTAATTTATATACGTCTCTAAAAGGAAATTCCTCCTCATTTTCTCTTCGTTTAATAAGTTCATGGTCAAATAATGCTCTTAATCGCCTCTCATGCTTATTTAAGTAACTAGACAATTGCCTTTCCTGATACTTCTTAATTACTTGGACTTGTCCATGACTCCTTAACGTATGTTCAGAGACACTTAGTGTAGCCGCTACTTGTTCTAATGATATATTAATTTCTGAATCTAATAGATTTGCTAGACCTTCTTTCACTTCTTGTTTGAAATTCGCAAATTTTCTCAGCGGTTTTTTTATATTCGGCGGTTTACTGATTAAATGGGTTTGTACAACCCTATCAGCATAGTAATAACTATATGTTACAAGTGACCACCCATACTTTTCTTTGAACTTCTTATATCTAAATTCCGGGTACATTCGCCAATGGATATCTATTTCTTTAAAATAATTAATAGCCTCTCCTTGAACATCATCAAGTTGATTTTCAAATGTTTGATTCATTCGTTCTGGAAACAATTTTCGATAGGTCAGGTATCCAAACACTTCACTGACATAAAATATGTTTTTCTTTAACTTAGAAGCAACTTGGCATCTTGTGAGCCCATCCGAAGCCATCTCTAAAATCCTTGAAATTAGATATATTTGCCCTTGAATTTCTTCCCATTGATTTGTAATAGGATGATAACTGTACTTCATAAAACAGCTGAGACAAGTATAGTAATACGGATACCTTACCCTTCTATCCTGGTACCTGCTGTCTATTCGCTCTTTAGTTAGTTGCATCTTTATGTTTTTCTTCTCATGAGCCAGGCACCATGGTGTTAGGCACTCTGAAGGTGAAAAAAACTCATACTGTTTAATGATTGAATTAATATATTCTAAAGGAACTTCTATAGATGCAAACTCTTTGGCAGTTAACCCAACTGCTCTCATAACAAGTAGTACCTCTTGTACTCTTACTCGCTTAACTAATCGGTTGCTTTTTATCAAAGAAACTAGTGATTTAATTATTCCTATACTAAGATAATTCACTTCCTTTCGACTATATATTTGTTGTTGACCTTGTGCAATGTACAATAACTTTATAGCTAGGTTTTGCTCCATAGACAATCCGCTTTGTTCGTATGCCAACACTTTATTGTCAAAAAGTAAGAATTGCCAATCGTCAAAGTGTTGCTTTTGTTTTTTGTATATATCTTCTTTAACCGAGACCTTTTCATAATCATCAAGCAGAGAGTTGTTACAGCATTGATTCGAACAGTAAGGATCTATTAGTATATTGTCTGAGTAGTTGAAATTTGTATTACAGTGACTACATTCTGATTTAAGCTTCACTTCATGTATAGGGCAGATATCTATCTCTTTAATTTGCCAGATTAACTTGAAGATGTTATCCTCCTTTATACATAAAGGACATATTTTCCGTACCTTGGTTTGAAGAATATCACGAAGCATAGTAGCAGCTGTATCAAACTCTTGATACGAATCACTAAAAAATTTCAAAAAAAACTTTATACTTGTCATATCGTCTAGTTCTTTTTTGGTCACACCGAGAAGAAAAGCCAATCTCTTTCGGTCAAATATATGCAGATCATAATCAAATCTAGAAAACTTAATATGGCTCGTAGATTTTTCATTACTATAACTGACTTCCTTCCATACATCCTTTGCTTCGCAACCGTTAAGCGTAGACATTCTCATAATAAAAGAAGTCAGAGATTCCTCTGACTTTGGTTGGGCACATATTTTAAAAACACCATCGTTTAATACACTCATAGAGAACACCTCATATTCCTGCCGGAGTTGCTAAGTGATCAGAATCCCTATATAAATTGTAGCTGGCCTTAGCGAGTGTGCTTACCGTTAGATGTGCTTTAGACAGATCACTGAAGTCAGGCTCAAATACTCCCAGAAGCCTATATGCCTCAATAATGATGGAATGCAAATAACCAATTCTACCCTGGCAACATTCATGTAGAAATGCTGCTGTTTCCTCACTGTCTAGAAATAAGGGTACGGGTGGTTGAATGGCTTCCTCAATTTTACGTAAGAGCAATCGGAATTTATCATCCAGGATCTCGAATCGGCTAACCGTTTCTCTACCAAATCTTCTGATGTACTCATCCTCCATAGTCCGTAAAACTTCAATCTGAGGTGTCCCCATACACACTAGACATACTTGCCCTTCATTTGTCAGATCCTTGAACATCTCCATGGCTTCCTGGTTATCAAAACGCTTTGAACGTATAATAAAATTCATTTCATCAAATATTATCATTTCAGTTTTTTGAGCTCGCAGAAGTATCAATGCTTGCTCTTTCAAGTAGTTTACCCTTGCATCAGACCTGATAATTGGTGCCCTTAAACTTTTAAGTATCCTTTTGTAAAAATCCACCTGTGTAAATGGATACGGTAACTTTACATGTAAAACCGGCATAACAAGAATGTTCTTATCATCAATCTTATACTCATACGGCGGGTTTCTTTTCATATATCTTTTTCCTATTTGAGTCTTTCCAACTCCAGATAAGCCTGTTAATAACAAATGCCTCGGATCTTCGTTCTGTTTTCCCGCCTTTAAATGCACCCTCATTGAATCAAACCGATCCCATATTCGATCTACTTCTTCATGGCGTATAAAGAGGTCTGCTATGCGTTCTGCGAACTCCGCTACTTCTTTTTTACTCATGGTAGCTCCCCTTTCTTTTTTCCTCAGCTGCAATTGCTGCTAAAAGAAGTTCTTCACGCTTTGATTTTTGCTCCGTTTGGTGTCTATTTTGTTGATCAGCGTACTCATTATTTATACTGATTGAAAGGGAACCATTCATTTTCCGCAGTGTCTTAAGCGTTCTCTTTTGCTTTTGTCCCTCTTCAAGCTCTTTCTTTATTTTTTGAAAGGCCGTATAAACCTGTTTTCTACCTGGAATAGTCTTCATATTTTCCTTTTGCGTTTCTCTATGCTTCTCCATCATTTTTTTATAAGAAAATTGATTCACATTTATTAAATCTTCGTACGGTGGAGAGATACATTTAAGTTCCAGAAACTCCTCTTTTTTAGGGTGTAGCAAGTATATTTTTGAGATATCATCATTATCATATTTAACTACATATTTCACTGTCCTCTTTGCAATAAGATCTTTATCATCCTTGTATTTATAAATTTTATTCTCCCATCTGACTCCATCACGAGTGTATGGCCTTCTTGAGGTCAGTAAGAAATCGATTTTATATTTTCCCTCATCTCGTCGGTCAATCCAGTCCGGATAACCGTCCTCTTGTATGCCAGCTCGATACTTAAGAAGCGGTGTAGGCGTTACAGTATGTAATAAACCTTTATGTCTTTCAATAGGATAAACATCAGTAAGAAATATATTTATAATTCTTCGAATTTGATTCAGTGTAAGACATGCATCGTCCTCTGAATTTATATCTCCCCGCATAACCGGATTACTTTTGGTAGTTCCCAAAAGCTGATGTATTAATTTTGTATTTATTGTCCGGAAAAGTCTTTCAATAACAGCTCCAAAATGCGGAATTTTCACAGGTCTATGCATTATTTCAGATTGTAGTGTTTCATTAACGAGTCGTTTAATGTCAGTCCCTTTAAAATCCAAACCGTTATCAACATAAATAATATTAGGAACTCCAAATGCTTCCCAATCATTTTCAGTACGATATACTGTTTTATTATCTTTAACAAAAACCCCGTGTTGAATAGCCTTACGAACAATATCCATTGAAGGGGGCTCAAATGAAATGTATACACACCATGGCATACGGCTGAAAACATCGATACCCAATGTAATCCAAGGCCTTTCTATTACACCAGTAACTTCATCAATCACCATAAGATCAAGCTTTGTATGATCAACTTGTACAATATCTAAGCAGCCCAATGCATCTCTATCCGCATACCCTCTCGCAACCTCATCGTATATTTTTCTTGCATTTCTTATGTCTCGATAGGTTTCTTTTGCCTTGTCATTAATCCTATTAATAATATTTCTTATAGTTGAATAACTTATTTCTTCTTCACCATTCTGATCACATTTTCTATTTATTCTCTCTTCAATATTTGAAATGGATATACGCTGCTTGGTAAGGTACTCATTTTCGATAACTTCTTTTAAAATTTTTATTTGTCCTTCTGTTTTTCTCACATATAAAGTATCCAGTATAGTTTCAGGATGTTTTGGATCACATATTATAAATTCCATATTATCTTTCCGCCCTGTATAGCCCCTCCCCTTTCGGGATACTAGGCCTTCTAGCCCGCCATTCTCTGTGTTGTTTTCTGCAGTAATGTAATCCCGTTTATATCGCAACAGTGTTGATCTCACAACACCTTGTTTTTTGATAATCCGCTCGAGCAAAGCTTCTTGTGACATGTTATTAATTACTTCACCTGGATACAAAAGGTGGTTAAATTTATCATGAAATTTGTTTAGCGCTCGAGTATTCCCCTCCTTTATTTGGTCTAGTAATATAAGTGGTAAAATCATTTCAAACCTCGCACTAACTTCCTCTCGCTTCTTTTCAGATATAGTAGCAAAAGCTTTGCTGTTTATCTTAACCGTCTTTTGCCTCCGCAATCGTTCCCCCGGCACATAAGTCGGGTGGTTAATTAGGCTAATGACACTCATTTTTTGATCCTCGCCGCCAGGTCGACGAACCCAGACATGTGGCGGATCTATAGCAACAACCTTATGAGATTTTCCGTACAGTGAGAATTCCGAATACACCCTTAAATTACAATTGGGCACTATGAGTTCCTCCTTAGAAACTGATTGGTGAAATATATTTTCCTTGATTAAACATCACTACAGAATTTGAGCTTATAACTTGATTAAAATCAACGGTGAAGATTCCTACTGCAATCAGGTGATTAATTAAAGGAATCAAAGCTAATGGATCTATGTTATCCTTGAACGTTTCAGCCAAAACTCGGATTTGACAGCTCTTTAAGTAAATCAATCTTCTTGCCACTTTTTCTTCCCACTCCGGGTAGTAGTTCCGTTTACGTAAAAATCTTTTTAAGTGCCTAAGGTTTGTAGCATATACATCTGGTAGCTTTTTGGGATAAATGACATCGTATAACCAACCATGCAAACGAGCGAATTCAACACAATAACGATTAACTAATTGCAACTTCTCGTCCTTTCTGGCCTCTTCTTCATTTTCTTTAATTTGGCAAAGAATAGGGACGGATCCGTGCTTAAAAAATAGTACATCAGGAATATGAGTCCACTTTCTTCCATCTTCATTCTCTACAGTAATTTGTACTGGCTGCTCATAATAACGCACTACATCTCTATCTAATTCCAAATAGTAATAAAATAACCGTTCGCCTAGAGATTCGTAGTTTACAGATCTCTTCAATTTCTGGCTGTAATAACTACCAATAATATGTGGGTGGTTATGACTGTTCCGATTATTTATCTTCCTCTTTGGCTTATATAAATCATCTTCTGCGTCCCAATTTGTTTGATATCCCCACTTCACACAAAAACCTCCCACGCATAAAATATCCGTTTTCCGATTTATTTTATTATATTATAGATTATTTCGTCTATTTTTTATACATTGAAACTCCAATTTGCTTTTCCCCCTTCATATGAATGTCTAATTTAATATTCATATGAAATCACTGTTTAACGGTTATAATAGGAAGAAAATATAAGGGAGGGTAAACAGGAACGTGAGTATCGGAGAACGAATTAAGCAAATTAGAAAGTTATACTCAATGAGCCAAGCTACCTTTGCTTCCCATATAGGTATATCGCAAGGTACTTTGAGTGAGATAGAGAGAGGAAAATTCCACCCTTCGGTGGAAACTGTGATTTCAATTAGTAAAGAAATGGGAGTTAAAACTGATTGGCTGTTACGTGGAGATAAAACCTCTGGGAACTTAATCATGCTAGAACCAAACGGGGAGCAATTAACACAAAAAGTATACAATTTAATAAGAGATGCTATTCTTAAAATTTCTGAAGAGATAAAAGAAGATGTTAGAACCGGAGAGCTATCATCAACATTAATTACTGATATTTGGTCTTCTATGTACAACACTTCTTTAACAATTGAAGAAGCTGATTTACTAAATAAGTATCGATTGCTATTACCGAAAGACAAGAAAGAAATCCAAGCAATAATAGCCTTTAAGCATTCTATACACGTAAATTTGTAGTCATATTATCTAATTAATATATTGATTAGATAATATGTCGCTCTTCCTTATTAATCAGGATATCTAAAAAAGTTTTATTCAAAAATATCAAATAAGTATATTTTGTAGAAATAGATACAGAACAGACCATCACTAATTTCGTTTCTGTTAGGATTCTGCCTTAATACATGTCTTTCATCAACAACCATGTACTTTCTAGAGTATCGTAGGTGACTATGTTATTTCACACTTAATAAAACTCACCTCGCAAGTAGATTGAACTTCTGTCTTAACTTTGATGGAAAATCCGAATATTAATTTGAAAAGCTGTTACTAAAAATGCAAGAAACCAGCTATTCGCTTGTGTTTAAATATATATTTTAATCTTTTCAATAAAATACCATAAATATACAATTATTAAAGGAGCGATGCAACGTGAATTACATAGATGAGAATCAAATCAAAAACGAGTTGTCTATAGTTGAAATGAAGAAGCCAATAAAATTTTCGAACAAAGAATATCCCTTACACCAATTAACTGATAAGGAATTCGAGCTTCTACTCTTAGAGTCTTTCCGCAAAAATGGAGCTAAACTTCTTGAATTTGACGACTGTCACTTGGTAGCCGGTACTGGTGATCAAGGCAGAGATATCATAATGATACAAAAAAGTATTACTGTTGGGGTTATTCAATGTAAGAAATATGAATCTATGATTACTAAACCGCAAGCAGTGAAAGAAATTATTAAATTTGTTTTGAATGCACTTCAACAACCTAGAATATATAATTTTAATAACTTGTCTTATTACTTTGCTGTTTCCAAGGGATTTAATCAACCTGCTTCTACCCTATTAGAGCATTTCTCTACACAAATTGAACATGAATTAAAATTAAGAGAGTGGATTCTAGAGGTCCAAAATGAATTTAAGAAAACCAACCTAGATCCATCAGTCAACTTCGAACGCATCCTTGAAACATTAAAAAGTTTGAATGTCAGGAAGCTAACTCCCTATGATATTGCCGGATTGATGGATGCGACAATAATTAGTACCTTTTTTGTCGTTGATAAAGTCATAGACGTTAAGACGTTTCAGGATATGCTTCAAAGACCCAATATGGAGTTAAATGATTTCATGAAACAATATCGTGAAAGCCAAAAAAACAATTTTTCAAGAATTAATTTTTTTGGTTTAGCACTCACAACAAAGCCGCGTGAGGTTCCCTTTGAGAAATTATTTGTTAAGCCTTCTTTACAGAGGTATGGGAAAAAAAACTCGAAGTATTTCTCAACTGATGATAAAAACAAAGTTAATAAATACAACAGAATGGAACTCCCCTTTAGTGTTGAATCAGGTAAAGATGAAAATCTAGTTGATGAAGATTTAAGGACGGTAATCTCCCTCAAAGCTGGATCAGGAAAATCATCCTTTATATTTAATTTATTTAACGATACAACTCTGGATTTTTTTATGAATCAAACGAAACAAGAAAAGTTACAAGTAGAAGAACTCTTAAAATCTAAAAAGAACGTAGTCGTTCTCGGGAAACCTGGCGCTGGAAAGTCGTCACTTGTAAAGCATCTTATGATCCATATTCTTTCGAAACAAAGCGAAGACATCCCTATTCGTGTAGAGCTTCATAAATACAACCATGAGAAAAAACAAGGTTCGATCGGATTCATCGAATATATTTATAATCAGCTTCGTTCTGAGCACCAAATAAACAAGTTAATAAGAGAAGATATTGTGAATTTTTTAACGAATCATCAGGTAATAATTTTCTTCGATGGCATGGATGAAATACTAGATGTTCAGGAACGCATTTCGGTACGCAATGACATCGAAAACATAGTAAATCAATATAAGAGCTTAAAGTGTATTGTTACAAGTCGTTTTGAATCCTATGACGAAGTATTTTTTAACGAACAACAATTTGATTTGTTTGAGGTGAATGACTTTGATGATGAACAGATAAAAGAGTTCGTACACAAATGGTATGAAATCGAGGAATCCAATACGATTCTTCGGCTTAGAGAAGTGAATTCTTGCCTTAAGGAATTACAAGTGATTGAGGATGAATTAAAGCGAAACCCACTTTTACTTACTTTAATTGTAATCTTGTACCGAAATGAATTAGAACTACCGACATCTAAATTAGATGTTTATGAAAGTTGCACCCTTACATTGGTAGATACTCGTGACAACAAAGAGAAAAAACTGAGTATGCATTCACCAATATCGAATAAAATCGCTACATTTTCCTCACTTGCCTATTGGCAATTTAAAAAACTTTTGGATAAAAACCAGACTCCACTCACCTATAAATTGGTTCATATGCACGTGCGCGATTACCTTCTCACCAAAGGAGAGTTCGAATATGAGCATGACGCAGATGTTGTAGCCCAAAACTTCTTAGATTTTGCAAATATTCGGTCCATATATGTTGAGAATAGCTTTACTCATAAGACTTTTTTAGAGTATTTCACTGCTTATTTTGTTTACAGCAGCCTCTTCTCAAAAGGTAAAG
Source organism: Paenibacillus sp. FSL M7-1046 (assembly GCF_038007405.1). Taxonomy (NCBI): domain Bacteria; kingdom Bacillati; phylum Bacillota; class Bacilli; order Caryophanales; family Paenibacillaceae; genus Paenibacillus; species Paenibacillus sp. FSL M7-1046. The sequence goes on from NZ_JBBOXB010000001.1 coordinate 1,686,612, forward strand.
TGAATGAATTGCATCTATTTATAGGTGAGAACATCTCATCCTCATCTTGGCATGTTGTTATTGAACTCTTGATATGTAAAATTGATAAAGCACAGGGAGATTTCTCTTTTATAGATAATATTGTAGAAAGACAACTCTCAACAAATGCAGAAGAGGCGACTTTATTTTTCCTACCCCTCTTGAAATATCTGCAAAATATTAGTCCTCGGACGATCAACCATTTGTTTGAACATAGTATTGCAATAACAATTCAGGATGAGATGAGTACAAAAAGCGGAATAATCCGCTCGATAAATAGTCACCTCATGGAATTATCAAAGAATGAGAGATTTGCTGAAAAGTTGACAAAGAAGTTTGATGAATACGAGAGTAACATTTCATCGACGAGGCATCACAATAGTTATAATATCTTTCTTCTCGAAAATGGTATAATTTCATCTTCTCGTTATATCCAAATCGTTACAGAAGAAGAAACACGAGATAAAGTCATGAAAAGTACTCCCTATTTATTTACGCTATTAGCCATTCCACAAATGACAGATGCAAATGCTTATATATCTTTATTAAAAGAATATATCATGGTGTTTAACGAGAAGGCTCTCGAAAAAACACACAAAACTAAATTTGGAAATACTATGTTCCTCGGTTCAGATAGTTTTCATTGGATAACAACCTTTCTTTTCTCAAAAGACTATAGCCATTTTGTTAATACTTTACGGTTACTCATTGATTGTGGAATTAATAGAAGAAGAGTGATCGAGGCTATAAAACAGGATACCGGAACGATTCTAATGTCAAACGAATTACTTCTCTCCAAAATAACCACAGAAACAAACGGGGCAAGAAAACAAATCATAATGACAGCGTTAAAGAAATATTATGCGTACGACTTAGGCAACAACAAGAGTAACGGGCCATTTTACAAGAACACAGGTAAGCGGAGTCGGAGATTCCCTGTGCCCAGATAGCCTATACTAACGATTTCACATTCGAAAAGTATTATTGAATTGGGTTAATTCTTAGCATCTTTCTCATTTGACAATCTTATAATTATCAGAAGAAAACAAAGTATTAGACTAGGGTAACTATATTCCATGCGGATTTTCGAGCTGCCGTACCAACAGATTCCGTAAAATTAGTTTTAGATTAAACCTTAAAATTGAAACAGCGACTGTCAAGGACGAGAAAAACAAAGTCCTAGACTGTCGCTGTTTTATTGAACTAATACTTCCCATTAGTTCAATATAGGGGCAAATAAATATGGCCAGTATCGATATCAATCACATACTCTGATAATCCCCCTCCTCATAATGTGCGAGCAGACACTCAAAGTAAGAGCCTACAAAAAACATCCGTAAAATTACTCATTGTACTGAGTTTCTTTATTCATAAAGATTAAAAACGAGATTGCAATCAATAAATTCTCACTGGTGCCAGGCATTTATTAGTTTATAGTTTAATAATCGATATTCTTCGAATTCAGCCTCCACTTCATCACCTCGATTCACAGACTGTAATAATCTTAGGCGCATTAGCATTTATGAAGTTATGATATTTATACGGCCTATTCCCCTTTAACGGATCAAAAACCAAATCCGGATTATCATATTTAATTATCTCTTCGGTGGATAATGTGTTTTCTATTTTGAATCCGCAATTTTCTAAATCACCTATTTTCAAATTATCCTTTAAAGATTCAAAAAAATATTTAGGTATCTGCTTTATGGGAACATCACAATGAAAAATTGTTGGTTTTCCTTTTCCTTTCAGCATGTCTAGACGATATAATTCCGCGGCAATACCACTAATAAACTCACTTCCATAGATTAAATAATGTCCACAAGATTGGATTAATTCTTTTCGAGACACACAAAACCAAACACTTCTATGTACTTGATCAAATTCTTTCCAGTGTTTATCAAATACGCCTAATACAGTATCAACTGAAGTCCATTCATCTACAAACTTTTCTAGGGCCTGGCTCTTAGCAAATTCCACCTCAATAGGTACAATTCCATACTTATAGTAACTCTCCACATCGTTAGTTGAACAACCATGATATGCTCTAATATGAGTATATTTTCTCTCTACATCGAGAATAGACTCATTATTTTTTATAAAACTCCTGCAGTTTAAAACTTTCTTCACCTTCTAATTCTCCTCTCTCAAAAAAAGTTTTTAAGTACTTTAAAGTATATTTATTTTATTAGCCTTTGCTTCCTCAGTTCATCTCTAATCTTAACTTTACGTTCCAACTCATCTTTATCTCTTTTTTTCTCTTTCAGTGCTTCTTCTATGACATTTTTGACTAGTACGATCCAACGAAATCGTCCAAAATAAGTGTAAATTATCAAAATTAAAAAGATAGCTATAATGTAAATATTCATCTGTAGAGCATTGAATGCTGCCTTTGTAACTTTAAGGTATTCTGAAGCCATTTCATTAGTTTGTTTTATTAAGTTTTCTGTCCTTTCATCAGGTTTTAAATTTTCATTTAGTTCCTTATTCAATTCTTGATTAGCATTATAAATCCAATCCATCGGTTTCATAGTAAAATTGATTTGAGTATTTATAGAAGTAAATATCATAGTGAAGATTAAAGCGAGGATAGCAATGATCGACGTAAGCTGCTTGTAATGTTCGAATTGAGTATCAATACTAGCCTTAATTGTGATGATTTCTGACTCTGAATGATCATTCACTAAATCACTTTTTAATTTATTTATATCTCCTAATTTTGGGATACCTAATCCCCAAACACCCACTCTATACTTTTTTCTAATATATTTACTTGCTGTTTCAATTTCATCAAATTTAATAATTTTAGGAGTTGTGCTATTTTTCTTCAAAAATCATGTCCCCTTCTAATTTATGTTGATACCTTGAAAATCTTTAGTAGACCTAATCTGTAGAGGCATTAAACTCCTCAGCTCCTTCTCACATATAATATCTAAATTAAATACAAGGAATATGAGAGAATAGTTATTGAACTGAAGGAAAAAAATGTATTAAAATAGACAAGGAATATTTAAATCGTCCTTTAAAGACAGTATTGATTTGGTTAAATGAACTGATTTTTTCATAAAAAATTAATCACCGTTCCAATACTTATTAATTTAGAAAGTTGGTTGTTTTGATGATGGATGGTTATGAGTTCGCAGAATCAACATACTCATATATACAAAATACTTATGGTCAAATATTATTCAGCTTAATGAAAGATTTTAATTTAAAAAACATCCCCGCGTTTCTATTTAATCCAGATGAAGTTCGGTTTTATTTAGGTAGAGATCACCTTGCCATTGAATACATTGGTCCTTACGATCGCCAAATATTAGATGAGTGGAAAACAGAGATTAAATATTATGATTTTACTGAAACAAATGATTTTCTTGAAGAAATTGTCGGTTTCCCTACAGGACGAGAAGACCCACCAGTATCATTGAATACTCATAGTGACAACACTTATTACGCTACCCCTGAGGCTACATCAATTCTAGTTGAAAATAATTGGAATTTTCTTGCACAAGACATGATCTTCATATTAAATAGCCCCAAACTGGTACTGACGAATCAGCATACTCGCCTTCGGAATTGCTATTTTTACTCTGTTGTTAATACTCAATTGAAAGTTCGTAACATCAAATGGATGGAATTTCTCCCTCTAACTCGTGAGGACGTAAATGAAGCCGAAGAAAAAATAAATATGGTTCTTTTTGATCCCGAATCCACTGCATTTAGCGATGCACAATACATTATACCTGAACGATTAAGTTTTCAGCATAGTAAGCTATCAATTATTAATCGGTTCATCGAACTCTATAATTCTGATGAAGTCATAGAGGTAATGATAACTCAGTTTTTAGCTCAACCCGAACACCACTTTATTTTAAAGATGGCATTTTTCGGTGTTGAAGTTTTTGATGAGAGGGAATGTGTATGGGCTGAGGGTACCTCTCCAGCTATTCGTCCTGACTTTTTTGTATCTCATGCAAACGGTTATGCTGACATTGTCGAATTCAAACTCCCCTATTTAAAAACAGAGCAGGCTACTGTAGGTCGTGTAAATCGTGAATCCTTTTCTGCAGAATTAAACTCTCACATATCTCAGACTCGAACATATAGGCAGTATTTTGAAGACCCTCGAAATTGTCGTTACGTGAAGGATACGTATGGAATTAATGTCTATTATCCTAAAAGGTACCTAGTAATTGGTCGTAGATTAATGTTTTCTTCAGAAGTTTGGCGTGCCATTGAGGCCGATTATAATAATATTTCAATTTTAACTTATGATGACATTATTGACACCGTGATGGGACATTTACTAGTATAATCCTTTTTAAACAGTTAACTAAAGCTGTAATATCTTTTAGTTCATTCATTTCGAATGGGAATTGCTTGACCTCGATAACGGCTTTCTTCTGTTTACTGTTAGCAAATTTAAATCTTACTCCCAGCTTTAACGGTGTATTGCTTAATGTCTCTCTATGTCTTATTCTTTAAACAGCCTATTGTTCATACCGAGTTTATCACCAATGAAATCTATAGTATTTTTTGCTTACTCGATTTCCTTCAGTAATGAAGTGCTAGAATTTTCTTCGTAACAGCCTTTATGCGCAAAGCTTAGAATAAAAAATGCGGTCGGTAATTGCAACTGAGCTCAATTTAATACCTCATGGATAACTTCACCATGCACCATTATTCTATTACAATCTAAACAGAAGAGGTCACCGCTTCGGCTGCCGATAGACCTGATAATTAATTGTATTATCTCCTGCAACAGAAAACGTACTTATTAACTACGCTTTCTATATTTGCCAAAGGTTATGATAGTCAGAACCATACCTATAATACCTATACCAGTTAGAATTCCCTGTGTGAAGTCTATCAAATTGCTCTCATTAGAATGTACAATTCGACTCGTTGTTAGCGAAAGAAAAGAGACTACAAACAGTATTCCTAAATCTTGTTGTTGTTTTTTATTCATTATTCCCACTCCCTAATAAGTTTCAAAACACTAACAATACAACGATTTATCCGATTTATAAATGAATTTTTTATTATTACTGTGAATACATTTCGAACAACATAGTCAGCTTTCATACACTCATAAAAAAAAAAGAAACCCTTGATACATCAGCATTTTCGATGTTTCAAGGGTTCAATTTGTCTCAAACATGTATTGTAAACCTGTCTCATTTATCACATAAAACAGTCTCAATTATAATGGTTACTCACATATATTGATGATTCCAATTAAATTTTGTAGGCCTTCATCGCTTTTCTGATCTCCTTGATGCTTGGGCGTTTGCCGTACATCAGCACTCCCGTGCGGTAGATCTTGGCGGCCAGCCAGCCGAACAGTAAGGTGGTTGCCAGTAAGATGAGAATCGAGACCAGAATCTCCCAGGTCGCTACCTCGCCAACGCCAATACGCAGCAGCATGCTGAGCGGAGAAGTGAATGGAACAAAGCTTGCTACCTTAACGAGCAGGGTATCCGGGACAGAGATGCTGAACATCGGAAGATATAAATTGACGAAGCCTAGCATAAGGATCGGCATGATCGCCTGGCCCAGGTCCTCGGTACGGCTGACAATGGAACCTACAGCTGCGTACATCAAGGCGTACAGGAAGTAGCCCAGAATATAGAGTACCAGTCCGTATAGAAGGATACTGATGTCCAGCTGCCCCAGATCAAGATCAAAATCGGTCAGGATACTGGCATTATGCGGAAGCATAAGGTTGGCGGCTACGCCTGCGGAGATAATCGCAATTTGCAGGATGCCGACCAGGAAGATGCCAATCACTTTGCCGAACATTTGCGTCAGTGGTGCAGCACTCGTAATCAGGATTTCCATGATACGGGAGCTTTTCTCCGAAGTGATTTCGGCGGAGATCATATTGCCTGTCATCATAATCGACATAAAGAACAGCATAAGCAGGGCATATACAATCACATAGTTGATAATTGGCGGTGATTCCTCTGCCGTACCTTCATTTCCTGCTCCTTCTGAGCTGATCTGCTGGGTACCAATGGATACCGGGGTGTACATCGCAGCCACCTGTTCCGCAGTCAGCTTATCGCCTACAATCAGCTGAGTATTGGCTTGCTGCAGTGCATTCTGCAGATAGCTCTGCACATCCGAATCAATCTCACCGTTCTTGCTGTAGTAGGTAACTGCGGGAATGCCTTCACCGCTCTGTGCACCCAATGTGATATAGCCCTCGATGTTTTCCTCGTCCAGTCCTTTCTTGAGCGCCGCATCATCGGCAGTAGCATATGGACTGATCGTTACCGGGGTCACGCCCTCAGGCGGACTATAGGCTTGGAGGAGCTCAGCTACGCGGTTGCCATCCTCTGCCACGACTCCGATCTGCACTTGGTTCTTTGCGGACCCGTCGTCTCCCTGGAACAGCTTCACCATATACGGAATGTTCATCCCGATGCTCAGCAGAACCACCAGAATCAGCGTAGTAATCAGAAATGCCTTGGTTCTTACTTTATTCTTGAATGTAAAACCGATAATCGTCCCCATTTTATTCATTGGATTCACCTACCGCTCTAATAAAGATTTGGTTTAGCGTCGGTTCCTTGATCTCAAAATGCTCTACCTCGCCCTGTGCAACAGCATGCTGCAAAATGCGCTGGGCCGCACCGATTTCGCGGATCGAAAGAACATATCCCCGTTCCTGCCGCTGGACGGCTGTTACACCGGCGATACCTTCCAGGCCAGCCACTTCGCCCACTGTGCGGAGTATAACCTCCTCGCGCGGGTAGCCTTTCTTAATCTCGCGGATATCTCCCTGGACCACTGTATTGGAACGGTCAAGAATAGTAATGTTGCGGCATAGCTCCTCAACATGCTCCATCCGGTGTGTAGAGAACAGGATACTGGTGCCCTGATCCCGCATTTCGCGGACGGTATCCTTCAGCAGCTCCACATTGACGGGATCAAGCCCGCTGAAAGCTTCATCGAGAATCAGGATTTGCGGTTTATGGACAACCGCGGCGATAAAGCCCATTTTCTGCTGATTCCCCTTGGAGAGCTCTTCAATTTTCTTATTGTAGTATTCCGGGACCTCAAAGCGGTCCAGCCAATAACGCAGGCTCTTGTCCGCATCGCCTGCCGCCATGCCGCGCAGCCGGGCCAGATAAATAATCTGGTCGCTCACCTTCACCTTCGGGTACAGTCCGCGTTCTTCCGGCAGATAGCCCATCAGATGCTGCAGCTCATTGCTATAGGACTTGCCGTTGTAGAGAATCTTGCCCTCGTCGGGATAGATCAGGCCAAGCACCATGCGCATTGTTGTTGTTTTGCCGGCGCCATTGGCTCCGAGCAGGCCGTAAATCTCACCTTGCTCTACTTTTAGATTAATTTTGTTTACTGCGGTTTTGTCTCCATACTGCTTTACTACCTGTTCAAGCTTCAAAGCTTCCATTCGTTAGTCCCCTCTCTTCTGGTCGATCAGGATCGGACGATGTCCTTGTGTCCATAAGCTTAAAATCTCATCCAGCTCCAGACTGCGGCTCTTGATAACCTTTACGCCCAAGTCCTGAATGCGTTTCTCATTCTGATTAAATTGCTGGGTTATAAATGAAGCGACTCCCGGTGTCTCCAGTGCAAACTGCTGAGCCCCCGGCAATTCAGCCACCAGTTCCCTAAGCTCTTCCTCATCCTGCACGCCCACCCACACCTCGCTCCATGAACCAAACAGGCTGTCCTTCTCCGCCATTCCAAGCAGCTGTCCCCGATGCATCAGTACAATAAAATCAGCCAGCCGCCGAACCTCCTCGACGATATGGGTGGAGATAACAACGGTCGCATCGCTCTCATCCATATACTTGCGGATCGACTCAATCATACTCTTCCAGGCGAAGGGGTCGAGACCCGAGGAGGGCTCATCCAGCAGCAGCAGCCGGGGCCGGGAAGCCAGCGCAGCGGCAATCTCGAATTTACGGCGTTCACCTTTGGACATCTTGCCCAGCTTGGCTCCCCTCGGTACTTCAAATTTATCCTGCAGCTCCTGAAAGTAGCTATGATCCCAGGAAGGGTACCAATGCCGGCGGAATTCGGCGGCCTCATCTGAGGTCCAGTAATTCTCCTCCGTTAGCGGGGTTTCCGGCACATAGGCAATGCTCTGGCGTAGTTCAAGCGGCAGACCTGCCTTGTGCTGCTGTTCAAACCAGAGGATCTCGCCTTCCTCCGGAAAGGTCAGCTGCAGCAGCATATGAAGTAACGTGCTCTTGCCGGAGCCGTTCTGGCCCACCAGTGCGGTAATATAGCCTTGCGGGAAATTCAGATTAAGCGGCCCTATCGTCCTGCTGCGCCACTTCTTGCTTACATTCCGCAGCTCTATGGCCTGCTGTACCATGAGATGAACCCACCTTTCATTCCTGTTTGTTGTATTTGTCTTTTACAATCTCCACAAATATTCCCGTCAGTTCCTCTTCACTGCATTGGACCGACAGGCCAACATCCACCGCACTTTCCAGAGCTTTACGGACGGCATCCCGTTTGTATTCTTCCATCGCCCCGTCGCCCACATGGGAGACAAAGGTTCCGGTTCCCTGTCTTGTCCGCAGCAGCCCCTCATTCTCCAGATCCTGATAGACCCGGCGGACGGTGATCACGCTGCATTTCAGATCTCCGGCAAATTCACGTATGGAGGGAAGCAGTGTCCCTTCCGTGATGCCTCCGCTGATGATCAGCGACCGGAGCTGGGTTTCGATCTGATGGTACAGCGGCTCGGCACTGTTCTCGTTAATCTGTATCGGTATCCACATAAGTTACCTCCGCCCTCTCATACGAGATCGCGGCTTTTAAGCCGGTGTATCGTCAATTTGGAAAATAATTGCACGGATACCGTGCCCAGCAGCAGCGTTCCCCACATCAGCGGAGATAACAGCCCCCATTCCTTCGAGCAGGAGACGCTGTACAGAAACAAATTTCCATCCGCCCATTGAATCAGCAGCGCAACCCCGAAGGACGACGTCATCAGGGCCAGGGTGATCCAAAAGTACGCTTTGCCGCTAACCAGAAACTCCACAAAAATATAGATGCCAGTCATCATCAGGCCATAACCGATCCAGGTAAATGCAAACGCAACGTATGAAGTCCCTGGCAGCTGGCTGCGTATATCGTCACTAATGGCGTACATTAAACCGAAGAACAATACGCCATTCAGACAAAATGAGAACATTGCATCCAGCTTTCTTTTGCACAGGATCACCGCAGACGGAACAGGCAAACTCCGCATATAGGCCAACATCCGGGTGTAGGAGTCTTCACTTAAATATTTCATGGTACGTCGCGAGAACGTGAAGCCCAGCATGGGAATCATAGAAATCAGCAGGAAGTCGGACATCAGCCTTCCGTCACTTCCGCTCAGCGCATCTTCCGTGACCATTACAGTCATAGCCGCCATATATCCCATAAAGATAATGGAAAACAGCAGGGCCCTCACTATGTTCAGCTTGTCACCGCGGAAATCTGCACGGACCAGCACCCAGGCGTCTCTAAATATTGTCATTACCTTTAACCTCGCTTTGTTGTTTCTCCTGCGGTAGGCTGCAGCGGATAGACACGGTTCAGTGTGTATCTCTCTGTGCTTACTGTATATATCTATATACACAGTATATGACCTGTTTTTTCCATTGTCAAGAATCATTTGTAATAAATTTCAATCGGCTATAAAGTAGGAATCAGCAGAGATTGTAGGCTACTCTAGAGAAAATACTCAAGTATCGGGGAGGTTCATATGATTAGTGACCCATGGTTTACTGTTCAGCAAATAGATGAAGCCACATTCGCAATCAGCGAATACGGGCATTGGGAGAAGGTGCATTCCTTTCTGCTGCTGGGGGAGGAAAAAGCTGCGCTGATTGATACCGGTCTTGGCATCGGCAATATCAAAGAAATAACGGATCAGCTGACCCGCTTGCCGATTGAAGTGCTCACCACTCATGTACATACGGACCATATCGGCGGCCATGGACTATTCAGCAGTATTTATGTCCATGAAGCGGATAAGGACTGGCTGGTCCATGGCATTCAGGGTTTGTCTATCGGGCAAATCCGCAGGGACATCGGCAGAGATCTGACCCGGCCTGTGCCGGAGGGCTTTGACCCGGACGCTTACAAGCCTTTTCAGGGTGAGCCAGCCGGCTTATTAAGCGATGGGGACCTCATCTCTCTGGGCGGCAGAACACTTAAGGTGTACCACACTCCCGGGCATTCTCCGGGCCATGTATGCTTTGTGGATAAAGACCGCGGTTATTTGTTTACGGGTGATCTGCTGTATGATGAGACGCCTGTGTATGCTTTTTATCCTTCAACAAATCCTGCAGATTTGGTCAATTCCCTGGAGAGAATGGCTGCATTAGACGGAATCAACAAAGTTTACGGTTCACATAATACACTGGGTCTAGAAGCGGAGATTCTGGAGGAAGTGAAGCTGGCGGTTAAGTTTCTGCGGGAACATGAACTGGTTCATTTCGGCACAGGGATTCACACATTTAACGGCTTTAGTGTGCAGTTCTGATACGGAACGTCTGTGATCATGCGGACTAAAGTTCCGTTATATTGCCCAATCTCGCGGCTTGTGAAGGAGTTCAGACTCAGAAGACGCTCACGCCCAATCCTGTTAAGGCAAAGAGGGACTGTCCAAAGCATCCATTCGCATGGCGCAGGCACAGTCTCTCAGTAATCCCATTAAATACTACAATTTAAAATTCAAGATTTATGTATATCGTGCCATATTTTGTCGTACAATATCACTTATGCGACATTTTTCCCGAAAAAAAATAGGCTTCTGCGTACTTGCGCATTACGAAGCGATTATGCATTCATTATAGGGCATATCCATACTGCTGTATAGGAACTTCCCAGAAATACTAGCGTATTTTGTAAAACTTTGTCTTATTGAATAAAAATCCGCAGGCTGTCCTCTACAAAATCAGGGGCAGCCTTTTGAATTTGCTGCACGGTATGGAGATACCGCTGAGTAGTATTGATGTGGGAATGCCCCAGCGATTCCTGCACCTGCTGTAGTGAGGCGCCCTGCAGCAACGCAAGTGTGGCATTGGTGTGGCGCAGCCAATGTGGAGTAAGCTTTTTCTCAATTGAGCTCGCCTCTCCGGCTGTCTTGATAATCCGCTCTACTTGTCTTGATGATAACGGGAACATCAGAAGCTCCGGGGCAGGATCACCTTTCCCGGCAATGGCGCTGGATAATTGGGAGTACAGCTGCCAAAGGGTCGGCGGTACCTTGATCTCTCTGCGTTTGCCGCCTTTAGCATTCGCGATGGTCAGCCAGAGAGAGGTTTCCAGCGGATCTGTGTGAAAATCCCCCCATTTCATCGCCGTCAGCTCAGATACACGAAGCCCCAGCATCACCAGCGTCAGCCCAATCAGGTAATTGCGCAGGCCCTGCGTCTGGAGCTCCCCCAGCAAATCCCCCACCTCTCTTTTGGTTAAGAAATTTTTTCGGCTGGTAATCGTAATTTTGGGAATCCGCACACTTGAGGTCGGATTAGCTGCAAAGATGCCAATATGCTGATCACTGCCCCATTTATAAAATGATTTCAAAGGTGCGAGGAACGCGGCAATACTTGCCGGCGCCAGTTGCTTAGGATAGCTGTAACCTCCCTGGGTCAGAAAGAATTTATACGCCTCAATCTCCCTCCAGGTAACCTCCTGCAAGGATGTGCCAACTATGAATTTACGGAAATCAGCAATCGCCCGCCTATAATTACGACGTGTATTTGCATTGGCACAGCAGGTTGCCACAAACATCTGAACAATCTGATCGTCACTGAAATTGCCCTCCCCAGAGTAAACCAAACCTAACTGGGCGTTGCTCAATTCTGCTTGTTTTATTGTCATTTCATTGCTCCTCTATGATTAAAAATGTCGCATAAGTGATATTGTACGACATCTTTCCGGTTTTTTGTCTCATTTCCTCACGTCGAGAAGGACCAGAGACACATCAGGAGTAACATGCTAATGAATTGTTAAGAAAAGGAGGAAGGAACCCAGCGCCTGAGGAGCGGCTGCTTAATCACTTATTTGAGAGAACGGAGGTAAAATATGGAGGCTGCCACACAGAAACAATATGTCGAATTCGGGGTGGACAACGAGCATTATGCCATCCCCATCTCCGATGTTCATGAAATTATAAGAATGCAGGAAATTACGGATATTCCAAACGGCCACTACTACGTTAAGGGCATTATCAATCTGAGAGGGAAAATTGTGCCGGTGCTAAGCCTGAGGGTGCTGCTGGATATGGCGGAAATTGCCGAGACTAAGCATACACGCATCCTGGTGGTTCATCACCTGGAGGAATCCATTGGTGTCATTGTTGACAACGTGAATAAAGTGACTACGTTCAATGATATTCAGCCCGCACCGGACAGTGTCTCCGGAATCAGCGGTTCCTTCTTCACCGGAATAGGCTTCTCTTCTTCGGGTCTGGTCGGAATTCTGAAGCTGGATGAGATACTGCTGCGCGAATAACCGGAGGCTACACGGAGAGAAGGTGAATTATGGTTGACTTATCAGAATATCGGGGAATTTTTCTTGAAGAACTGGAGGAGCAGCTGCAACTGATCGAAGATGAAGTTCTCCGGCTGGAGCAGATAGGGGAGACGGAAGACGGAATACAGCAATTCTTCCGGGCAGCCCATACCCTCAAAGGCTCCTCGGCGTCCATGGGTTACAACAGGCTGAAGGAGGTCACACACCATCTTGAGCATCTGCTTCACCAAATGAGGAACGGGGAGCGGCAAGTAACGGATGAGCTTATCCGCCTGTTCTTCCAGGCACTGGATGGAATGCGATCGCTGCAAAGTGAAATCGCCGCTGCAGACCATGAGACGACAGACGTATCCGAGCTGATTCAGAGGCTCAAGACATTTGGTGCGCAGGGACTGCATGGACATGACCGAGGTCCGGCTGTACAGCCAAACAAAACTGAAACTCCGCTACAGCTTTTCTGGCTTCATGTATGGCTCTCCCCGGCCTGTGAAATGAAGCTGCCACGTCTACATCTTATCGACGCCAAGCTGCGGGACCTCGCCACGGTCCTTAGAATGAAGCCGGAGCTGGAAGAGATTGAAGCCCATGACAGCAGGGTCGATGGTGCATCCTGGATGCTGTCCCCCAAGAGGAATATCGAGGAACTCCGGCAGCAGATCTCCTCCATCATGGATGTTGAGAGTATCTACATAGAAGAAGTGAAGGACAGCTCACTTCAGCCTGCTGAAGAAAAAAATCCGGCGCAGCCGGAACCGGAGAGCCGGGGCCTCCCGGACCCGCTGGAGGCACTGCCGGCTACTGCTGACAAGATAAAGCCCCAAACCATTCGCGTACATATTGAGCGGCTGGAAAAGCTGATGAACCTGGCGGGTGAATTGGTAATTGATCAAACCAGGTTCCATCTCCTGAACCGCAGATTTCACGGGCAATACGGAGCCAATGGCCTGACAGAGGAGCTGGGACAGTTGGCCGATCATCTGTCGACGATCACCCGTGAACTGCAGGAGAATATGATCAAGGTACGGATGCTGCCTATAGAGCAGCTGTTCAACCGGCTGCCGCGCATGGTCAGAGATTTGTCATACTCGCTGAACAAGCAGATCGAGCTGGTCATTGAAGGCAAGGAAACAGAGCTGGACCGGACACTAATTGAGGAACTCGGCGACCCGCTTATCCATCTTCTGCGGAATGCGCTGGATCACGGCATAGAAACCCCGGAAATCCGGCGTAGCGCGGGCAAAAGTGAAACAGGCACCGTCCGGGTTGCCGCCTCCCATGAGGATAATCAGGTCATCCTCGTCATTGAGGACGACGGGGCTGGAATCGATGCCGAGGCCATCCTCCAATCCGCCATCAATAAGAGCATCATCACAGCCGAAGAGGCCCGTTACATGAATGAGGATGAAGCGCTGCGCCTTATTTTCAGACCCGGCTTTTCTACTGCCGCTCAAGTAAGCGATATCTCCGGCCGCGGGGTAGGGATGGATATTGTCCGCAATGATATTGAACGGATTAACGGAATGATTGATATTGAGACCACTAAAGGGCAAGGCACCCGGTTCCGTATCCGCCTGCCCTTTACTCTGGCTATCATTCGGGGGCTTCTGGTAAATGCCGGCAATGCGACTTTTGTCATTCCCATGAGCAGTGTGGCCGAAATTATCCGCACCGCTTACGGTGAGATCAAGACCGTTCGGGGCCAACCGGTTATTACAGCACGCAACCAGCTCGTCCCGGTGGTCTGGCTGCATGATTGCCTGGGGATTCCAAGAGCGGAGACAACTGCATCTTCGATCCCGCTGATCATTCTGGGGCGCGGGGAGAAACGGCTGGCTCTGGCAGTGGATACGCTTGTCGGCAATCAGGACATTGTAATTAAAACGCTAGGCTCATACATAGGCAAGTCAGACAGCACTTCAGGGGCCACCATCCTGGGAAACGGCAAAATCGCACTCATCATCGACACCGCAAGTCTGTTTTTCAAAGCAGGTTCTTTGGTTTAACAAATTCATGATCACTGGGGGAATCGGGTATGAAATGGTTTTATAATTTAAAAACAAGCGTGAAGTTAATCTCATCCTTTTTGGTGGTTGCTGTCATTTTGGCCTTCGTGGGTCTTTATGGTCTGAACAATCTGGGTTCAATCAATGACAGTCTTGATGATATGTATACGAACAATCTGGTGCCTGTCTCCTCTCTTCAAAGCTCCCAGAACAGCTTCACCAGTATGCGCGGCATCGCCCGGGATCTGTATATTAAAGAAACGCCTGCGGAACGGAAGCAGCGCGTGGAAGACTATGAAACTGAAAAGCAGAATGTGCTGGATAGCATCGCAGCCTTCCGCAAAACAAAGCTCAGCGAAGACTCCATCCAGGCGATCGCTCCATTCGAAGCTGCCTGGAACGAATATTTGAATACTTATGAATCCCTGATCAGCGCATCCCTTGCCCAGCGGGACGACGAACTGCTGGACACGCTCCGCAGCACCACTCTGGCCAATGAAGCGGATGCCCTAAAGCAAATCATCAACAATCTGATCAGCATCAATATCAAAGAAGCGGATCAGGCCAAACAGGATGGAGCATCCCTGTACAACTCCTCGCGGACTATTACGCTTGCTGTCGTTGTAGCTGCCGTGATGCTGTGCATCCTGCTCGGCTATATGATCTCCCGAATCATCTCGAAGCCGCTGGCTAAGGTAGTCCAGATCCTCTCCAAGGTAGCTGATGGCGACTTACGTAGCCAGACGGAGATCGACACCAAAGATGAAATCGGCATGCTGGCGTTTAAGGTCAATGAGATGGTCAGCAATCTTCGCCGGACTGTCGGGTCCATTCTTATGCATTCCCAAAGCCTGTCCGCCGCCGCAGAAGAGATTTCCGCCAGTACACAGGAGATAGCCAGCGGCAGCACAAGCACTGCGAATGATGCCGGAACGATCAGCGAATTATTTAAAGAGCTCTCCAGCGCCATCCACTCCGTAGCGCAGAACACCGAACAGGCCTCGGTCATCTCGGATGAAACTGTGCTGATTGCCGAAGATGGCAACAGCATCATTCAGGAATCTATGGAGAGCATGCAGTCTGTCAGCGGGCAGATGGCCCGGCTGGAGGAGGACTCCCAAAAGGTCGGGGACATTATCGATGTCATCGAGGATATCGCTGATCAGACAAATCTGCTCGCGCTTAACGCAGCTATTGAAGCCGCAAGGGCCGGAGAGCAGGGACGCGGCTTCGCCGTGGTTGCCGATGAGGTGCGGAAGCTTGCCGAACGCAGCGGCGAGGCCACCAAGCAGATTACAGGCATCATCAAGGGCATGCAGGCGAACACACGCTACAGTGTAAGCGCCGTACAGGAAAGTGCCGAATTGTCGCAGAAAACCGGCGTCTCTTTTCACAAGATCGTCACGATGGTGAATAACGCCGGCCAGAAAATTTCCGAGATCGCTGCTGCCAGTGAAGAGCAAGCGGCACAGTCGACCAATGTGCTGGCCGCTGTCGAGAATATTTCTGCCACCACCCAACAGTCTGCCGCAAGCAGCGAGGAGTCTGCATCTTCCGCCCAATCTCTGGCCAGCCTGGCCGAGGAGCTGCAGAGCACCGTCTCCTCCTTCCGCCTGTAGCCTATATTTGAACAAAAGACCTGTGAACCTGCAAGTTCCAAAGCGGAACCGCAGGCCTCACAGGTCTTTTGGTACTTTTACAGTGTCAGATCAGGCACCTAAAATAATTTGCCAGACCGGCTTTGTGTGCCCGCCCGGATAAAAGATGTACAGCAGAACATACACAGCGACACCCGTAATAGCAGTAATAAACCAGATGACAGCAGTCACTCTTCCCCATTTCCGGTGTTTGGCAAATTGAGCCTTGAAACCCAGCGTCAGCGTAGTGATGCCGAATACGGCGGCTACCGTCGCCAGCACGATATGGAAAATCAGAAAGATGTGGTAGAGCGTCGACAAATCGGCCGGTCCACCCCAGGATGTGTTGCCTACGAATGCCGTTCTGGACACATACACAATGAAAAACAAGATGGCAGCAACAGCGGCGGCAATCATTGTTTTCTTGTGCGCTTCGCGCTTGCCCTTAATGATTTGTCTCCAGCCAACCGCCACCAGCAACGCGCTGATTACGATGAAAGATGTGCTGATCGTTGGAAACAATGTGAAAATATCCATGATTATCCCCCTCGGCGCTCGCCAGCTATGCACGAGCAAGAAGAAGCCGCTACATTGTTCTTTGCAGAGCGTATGCTTCCGATGCCAACAATACTCTGTATCGCTCTCAGGTATCCGTTGCTTTAGAAATACAAGGATAATTCAGGTGTGTGACTCAACCTTCCTTGTATTTCAAGTAGCCATCCCCCGGTTCGGCGGATGGCGCGGAAACCTCCGCATCGTCTTGCCCGTTCTCTTTTTTATACCAATGATAGAACACATAAGCAAGCATCGAGGCAAAAATAAATTCCTGAATGAACTTCATGGCGATGCCCCCCACCTGCTGATCGACCTTGGGCGACAGCCATCCGAAGAACGCCGGACCACCGAACGTCTGCAGCAATGAAGCAGGATTTCCCGATACACAGTAGCCCATCGCCCGCGCCCAGGTGTCTGGATCACTGTACGTGGCATATAGGGGAGTCCCCGCAAAAATAATCAGCCCGCAGGCCGGTGTCAGCAGCACCATATTCAGGAAGATAAAGCCTACCTGGCCAAGGCCGCCAAGTTTCCGGCACTCCGGCAGAGGATTTATCAGATTCCACCACATGAGGATAGAGGTCAGAAAAAGCAGGCCGTAATAGAGCCGGTGAACCGTAAAATGCAGCATCACGTAATCATGAACCACTGGAATATGGTAAAGCGAGAACAGTCCGTTGAACAGAAGGGCCGCTACCACCGGCTGTGCCAGAAAGGCAAAACGCCGCAATGGGTTCACCTTAAGAAAAGCACGCCAGACCCAGTCCGGAATCCCGAGCATAATCAGCGGCACCGCCACCAGATAGGACAGCGCCATACTGACCATATGGAAGGAAAAGAAGATATGGCCCAGCAGGCTGACCGGCCCGCCCTGCGCAAGGTAAAGAGCCAGCATTCCGCTAAGAAACAAACCCCTGCGCCATACAGGAACTGCAGAAGCACCGGAGAACCGACCGGCAAGCGGACCGATCAATACGAAATATCCGGCCGTCAGCAGCAGCAGGACCGCCAGAAAAAGCGGACTCCACAAATCCTCAAAGCTGAAATATTGTAATCCCAGCATGATCAGAAGCCTCCTTAATCCCACCAAACCCAATACAGTGCCATGATAATGCAGGTTCCGGCGATAAAAAAGCCGCCCAGCATAAATAGAATCGGTATCAAATGCCCCTTGTCCTTCAGATGCATCCAGAAGCCCATCTGCAGAAAAACCTGCAGAACCGCCATGACCAGCAGCAGAATCACAGCAAAGGTCGCGTTGACTCCTCCGGCCGCAACAGCTGCAAAGGCAATCAGCGTCAGAATAACAGAGAAGATAAACACCACGATATGCCGCTGTGGCCCTTCCTGCCGGTGGCGGTGCTTCACCGCGCTATCCGGAGAACGCTGTTCTGTCGCCATAGCTAACCCACCTTTCCGAGCAGGTAAACAACCGTGAAGATAAACACCCATACCACATCGATAAAATGCCAATACATCGCGGACACATAAATCTTCGGTGCCGTGACCACCGTCAGCCCTTTATAGCTCAGCTGCCCGATCAGCACGGCGATCCACACAATCCCGAAAGCAACGTGAGCACCGTGGAACCCGACCAGTGTATAGAACGCCGAGCTGAATGCACTGGTAGTCATCCCGAATTTCTCGTGTCTTATATACTCGCTGAATTCGTAGATTTCCAGCCCGAGAAAGGCCGCGCCAAGCACTACAGTAACCAGCAGCCAGTTCCGCAGCAAAGCGGGCTGGTTCCGGTGCATCGCCTGAATGGCGAATACGCTCGTCAGGCTGCTCACCAGCAGCAGGAAGGTTGCAGCGGCAACCAGCGGCAGATGGAACAATTCGTTCGCAGACGGACCGTCATTCGTCTGGTTTCGCAGCGCCAGGAACGTAGCGAACAAGGTGCCGAAAAGCACCGCTTCTCCACCAAGGAACAGCCAGAAGGCCAGCACTTTGTTGCGGCCTTCCGCCGTCGCTTTTTCCGGTTCGTGCGGGAGAGTGCCTTTTGCAGCTTCAGCATGTGCCGTTGTCATGTCGGTTCACCTTCCTTCCAGCTCTTCGGGTTCGATATGCCAGCCATGATCATCAAAGAGCGAGCGCATCAGCATCGACCCGAAGGTTATCAGAAGACCCAGCGCCGTAACGATATAGTTATTAAAGAGAAAACTCATAAAGCTGTTGCCAAAATCATCACGGCTGAACATAAAGCCAAGTCCGGCAATAAAGATACCAACCGACATCAGGAACGGGTGCACCGTCGCTGAAGGCATATGAATGGAGCCTACCGGTTCGGATGGCGTCATGCCCTTGTGTCCGGCTGTTTTTTCCTTCCAGAAAGCATCCAGACCGCGCACCAGCGGTGTTTGCTTGAAATTGTATTCCGGAGGCGGTGAGGAAATGGTCCATTCCAGCGTCCGTCCGTCTTCCCACGGATCATCCGCCGCATCTGCCTGCTTTCTGGAAGTGATGAAGACATTGGCCAGGAAAAACAGCATTCCTACACCCATAAGCCCTGCCCCGATCGTACTGATCAAATTAAGCAGGTCGAATTGCTGATTCGGCAAATACGTAAATACGCGGCGCTGCATCCCCATAAGCCCCAGGAAATGCTGTACAAAAAAGGTCATGTGAAACCCGATGATAAAGGTCCAGAAGGTCCATTTGCCCAGGTGTTCGCTCAGCATTCTTCCGAACATTTTAGGCCACCAATAATGCAGGCCCGCGAACAAGCCGAGCACCAGGCCGCCGACAATTACATAGTGAAAATGGGCAACAACAAAATACGTGTCATGAAACTGGAAATCGGCAGGAGCAGAAGCCAGCATGACACCTGTAACCCCGCCCATGGTGAAGGTTGGAATAAAGCCGACCGCGAATAAATTCGGGGTGGTAAAGCGTACTTGCCCGCCCCACATCGTGAACAGCCAATTGAAAATTTTGATTCCTGTCGGAACGGCGATCAGCATCGTGGATACAGAGAACAAGGCGTTCGCTACCGGTCCGAGGCCGGTGGTGAACATATGATGCGCCCAGACCATGAAGCCAAGGAAGGCGATCAGGATCGTCGCAAAGACCATGGAGCTGTACCCGAACAGCCGCTTACGCGAGAACGTCGGGATGACCTCGGAGATAATGCCGAAGGCCGGAAGAATCAGAATATACACTTCGGGATGACCAAAGATCCAAAAAATATGCTGCCAGAGTACCGGATTGCCGCCGCCGCTGGTCTCAAAGAAATTGGCGCCGAGAATCCGGTCGAAGGTTAGCAGCACAAGCCCTACTGTAACTGCGGGAAAAGCGAACAGGATAATAGCGGAAGTGATAAAGGTAGCCCAGGCGAACATCGGCATCCGCATAAATGACATTCCTGGAGCCCGCATCGTAATGATCGTAGCCAGGAAGTTAATGCCGCCGATTAGTGTGCCTAGCCCGGCAATCTGCAAGCCGATCGTGTAGAAATCCACCCCGTGGGTGGTGCTGTAGGAGCTGGAGGACAGTGGGGTATAAGCGGTCCAGCCGGCATCGGGCGCTCCCCCCATAACCCAGCTGAGATTAAGCAGAATGCCGCCGAACAGAAACGTCCAGAAGCCAAGCGCATTCAGAAAAGGAAAAGCTACGTCGCGCGCACCGATCTGCAGCGGGATAACCGCATTCATCAGTGCGAAAATGACCGGCATGACCCCGAGAAAAATCATCGTTGTCCCATGCATCGTAATCAATTCGTTAAAGGTCTGGGCATCCAGAAAGGTATTCATCGGCTTGATCAGCTGGATGCGGATCAGAATGGCCTCCAGCCCGCCGATGCCAAAAAAGATCCCTCCGGCCCAAAGGTACAAAATTGCAATCTTCTTATGATCGACGGTGGTAATCCAGTCCATGATTCCGGTATGCCGTTTAACGCTGTGGCCATGCCTCAAGGGCCCGGAAGGATTCAAGGATTGCGCTGTTTGAGCCAAGATACGTACCCCCTTTTCAAATATGCTGCTTCTGTTTTGGGCAATAGGCTTTATTCCAGCGTGTAGCCGGCCAGATATTCGGCAATTCCGTCAATCTCTTCATCACTGAGTCCCAGTTCCTTGGGGTCAGGCATCCGGTTGCCCGGCTTGACGCTTTGCGGATCATGCAGCCAGGTCTTAAGATTCTCCAGGATCGGCGCTCCGTCGACACCTGTATCGTCGTTCAGCAGGATACCAGCCACCGACTCGCGGGACCCGATCCCGGTGAGGGATGGACCGTTGCTGCCTACCATATCACCCACTGCGTGGCAGGTCAGGCACGCGGATTTGAACTTTTCCGCAAGCGCCGGATCTTCAGGCATCACCGCCGGGGCTTTCATGGAAGCAATCCATGCCGTGAACGCATCCTTGCTGACCGACTTCACTTTAAATTCCATAAATCCGTGGGAAGGACCGCACAGCTCCGCGCATTTGCCGCGGTAAACGCCTTCATTTGGCGCACTGAAGCTGAAATGGTTCGTTGACCCGTCCGGGTTGGTATCTATTTTGCCGGAGAGAGAAGGCACCCAGAAGGAGTGCAGCACATCCTTTGTAGTCAGCTCAAAGGCGATATCCACGCCCGCAGGAATCACCAGATCCTGCGCCGTTGTCACACCGTAATCGGGGTATTCGAATTCCCACCAGTATTGGTGGCCGGTCACCTTGACCTTAACTGCATTCTTATCATCCGAATGATCATCTCCTGCGGCAAACACCGCCTGCACGGTCGGAACCGCCAGCACAATTACAAGGATCAGCGGGATGACCGTCCACAGCACTTCAAGCTTGAAGCTGCCTTCCACCTGTTCAGGGATCTCATGCTGGCCCGGTTTCCTGCGGTAACGGATAAGCACGTAGGCCGCAATGGCAAAGACGATCAGCAGCACGACAATCATGATGGTAATCGACAGCTTCATGAGTCCGAACGAGCTTTCCGCTGCAGGTCCCTGCGGTCTGAGCACCGACAAGTCCTGCCGCCCGCATCCTGCGAGAATGAGTCCAAGCGTTGCTGTCATGGGAAGAAGCCGTTTACCAGCCTGCCACGTTTTCATCATTGATCTACCCCGCTTTTCCCGATTTCGTAGATTAGAGGATTTTCCTGTCAATTATAACAATCACTATTAATATAAGTTTATGGGGGTCTTTTGTCAATCGTTCACAGCAAGTTCACAAAGCATTTTTTCAAACAGAAAAAGCTTGTCCTTACTGCATTTAAGAGCGCTTACATAAAATGAATCTTTTATCATTTTTTCTTTAAAGCGCATACATATCTATTTGTGTCTATAAATTCATTTGACTATTTTATGATTTATGATCTTGCAATAAATATGCGCACAAAAAAAACCGCTTCCTGCGGCAGCAAGCCGCCCGGGCACGGTTTATGAGAATCCTCATGGATGTAATTCCAAATTTGATGTCGTCAAATAGCAGGAAGTATTCCTGTCTGTAAATTAGGAAACGGATGAGTTTATTCTTCCCAACTCATGCTCCACGACCATAGTCAGCTCTTCTTCATAGCCTCCCGTGATCCGATACTTCCGGACATACTCCTTCACAAATTTCTTGGGATCTTTGGGCCGGAAAATGCGTGTCATTTCCCGTAGACTTTCCTTCACTTCGTTATGACCTTTACTTGCCATGATCAGTTCCCTCCCAAAACATTGAAAATGAATGCTCCGTTGTAGAGAATGCATGATGAAAAGTCCGCCGTAACCTCGAAATGCAAGTCAAGAAACCGTAACACATACGTGGCTTGCATTATCCGCCTAAACGTTCATTCCATAAATATGGAGGTCCGCCTTGCCGGTGAAGCAGGTTCGTCGTGATTTGGGCTGAGAGTAAGATGCACCAAATGCGGAACACCTTGACACTTTACTTACCCGAAGAGCCACTTGCTGAATCACTCCTTTCGGGCCTTATCGTTATATTGTATCATATTCCAGTCCAACTTCCACCTTTCCTTGTAAAATTTACGTACGTAAAATATTTTTTTACTCTTCTCTACCGCAGCAGGTGGGGCTTGCAGACTTTTGGTTAAAATAATGTATCCGCCGCCGCATCTTAGACTGCAGCAGGCAGCTTGGAAAGGGGATTGCTATGAGCCAGCAGCTGTCTTTACTACACACACCTAACAACCCGGCACCCGTTATAGCAGCAGCCCGTCCGGATGACACCGGAACCTGTCCTCTTCGACTGGAGAAGGCCCATCAGGCAGTTACGAAAGAATATCCCAAAATGCATAGTATGCTTGTCGTCCGCCACGGGCAACTGATATTTGAACGGTATTACGGGGGATATCATGCCGGAATGCTGAATGATCTTCGTTCGGCCACCAAAAGCTTCCTCTCTCTTCTTATCGGCATTGCCATCAGCAAAGGCCATATTCCGGGAGTCCACACTTTTGTAGCCGAAGCGCTTCAGAGATATCTGCCGCCCCGCTGCTCTCCGCAGCTATCGGAAATTACGCTGCGCCACCTGCTGACCATGACCTCCGGCTTCAGGTGGATTACCGGCAGGAAGCTCGGAGAACCGCTCGTACGTAATCTGCAGCGCAGCCGCCGCTGGACTTCTTACGCTCTTAGCCTGCCCATTGATCATGAAAATATTGGGCAATTTCAATACCGCAGCAGCGACTCGCATCTAATATCGGTTATGCTGAGCGAATTCTCAGGGCTAGACGCTTACAGCTATGCCAGAGAGCATCTGTTTGGACCGCTGGACATTCACCACACCGCCTGGCTGCCCAGTCCTGAAGGGCACAGCATGGGCCATATCGGCTTATACCTGACCTCGCGTGATCTGGCTAAAGTCGGTATAGTCCTGCTGGGCGGCGGCCTTTACAAAGGACAGCAGATGATCCCGCAGAATTGGCTGGAAGATGCGTTCACAGCCCAGACCCCCGGGTATCCGGCCTACGGTCATTACGGGTATCAATTCTGGAACGGCATGATGAGCAGCCAGCCCTACGTACTGGCACATGGACACGGGGGCCAGCAGCTATTGCTGCTGCCGAAGCTGGACGCCGCCGTTATCTTCACCGCCGAGAGCGCCGTCAGCCGGTGGAAAAACCCCCGCAGACTGGTTGAACAATACATTATACCGGCGATGGAGCTTTAGCATGTCTAACGAAAAGAAAGAATGCCTTTTTACTTGAACCCCTTCCCGGTCCACATACTTTGCCGGGACAAATCATAGGCTCATAGAGAAGAGGGAACCGGTTAACCGCCTTCTTCTCCAAGTACAAGGAGAGTGAGCCTTTTGTCCCCTTTCAGATCTTCCACCGGACTGCCTGACCATATTGCCGCCGCCCTATGCTACTTCTTTCCCTTCATTGGGGGAATCGTTTTTCTGGCCCTGGAGAAACGCAGCCGCTTCGTGCTCTTTCATGCGTTGCAGTCGCTGATCGCCTTCGGGACACTGATGATTGTGCATGTCCTCAGCGGCTTTATTCCGCTGCTCGGCGCTCTCGTCGCAGCCTTAATTTCCCTTTGCAGCTTCGCCGTATGGCTTCTCATGATCTACCATGCTTTGGGCGGAAGATGGTATAAGCTTCCCTGGGCAGGGGAGATCGCTGAAAGCCAGCTCCGTCAGTTGTAGCCTGCCTCCTGCTGTTTATCCTTATTTTTAAGATTCCCTTTTGAACGTCCACTCCGTACAATGGAATCAGGACATACAGGAATCTACAGGCTGGAGGAACATACATGTACTTATTGATCATAAATCCCCGTTCCGGCGGAGGAGCAGGCCAGCGGACAT
This sequence comes from Paenibacillus sp. FSL M7-1046, assembly GCF_038007405.1. NCBI lineage: Bacteria > Bacillati > Bacillota > Bacilli > Caryophanales > Paenibacillaceae > Paenibacillus > Paenibacillus sp. FSL M7-1046. The sequence goes on from NZ_JBBOXB010000001.1 coordinate 1,711,095, forward strand.
GGCAATCGGTCGAAGGGATGCTGCATTCACGCGGCATCCCTCATGAGCCCTTGTTCACGCAGAACGCCGACCGCGCCGAAACCCAGGTGCTTGGGGCGCTCGCCCGGCGCGACGACTGGCGCGCCGCCATCGTCATCGGCGGCGACGGCACGATCCACAGCGTGCTGGGCGCGCTGCGGCGCAGAGGTGTGCCGCTGGCCGTCATCCCCGCCGGCTCCGGCAATGACACGGCACGCGGCTTCGGCATCCCGCTGGCCACAGAAGCCGCGCTGGAGGCTGCGCTGCAGGACCGCTGCCTCGAAGCCGATCTGCTCTCGGGGGCAGGCGGCCTCACCCTGACCGCCGTAGCCAGCGGCTTCGATGCACAGGTAGCCGTAAATGTGAACAACGGCTTCTACAAACGGCTGTGCAACGCCATCGGCGCCGGACAGCTGGCCTATATCATCGGCATTCTGCATACGCTGATGACCTTCAAGCCCTGCCGGGTGAGCGTCACCTGCGACGGGAAGGAGCAGGCTTTCGAGAAAACCTGGCTCGTCTCGATCTGCAACCTGCCAAGCTATGGCGGCGGGCTGCTGATCTGCCCGCAGGCGGAGGCCGATGACGGCCTGCTCGACGTCTGCGTCGTGCATGGCTGCAGCCGCATGCAGGTGCTGCGGCTGTTCCCGACGCTGCTGAAGGGCACGCATGTTGCGCTGCCCTTCGTGACGATGCTGCGCGGGCACAGCGTAGCTGTCCACTTCGCGCAGGCCCGCCATGCCATCGGCGACGGCGAGCCCCTCGGCACTGCGCCGCTGGCCGTGCGCTGCGAGCCGGGCGCGCTGCGCGTGCTCTCGCCGCTGGCTGCGGCCCGGGAACAGGGCGCGGCTGGCCCTTGTCAGGCAAGCGTGTAGGACGCGACCGGCCCGTACCCAGTCAGCGTCGTATGGGATGCGGCTGGCCGGGGTACCCGCAGCGCGAGTTCCATCGCGCTTGCGAATGAATGGCCTGCGGTGGCCACGCTTCGGCGGCCTGCGGCTAGCCCGCAAGCGCAGCTCCATTCTGCTTATACTTAGTCCTCCCAGCTGCGGCTATGCTGCTGCCCTTTGGGTTCGCGGGAGATAATTGCAGTTTGTACAACTAAACGGGCTGATTTCACTTCCGTTCAGTACTTAACTGCACTCTGTACATCTAAATTCCGGTTTCTGGTCCATTTTCGGCATTAAGACGGATATCTACTGTACAAAATACAACTAAAACGGAATGCCGAGCATATAAGGAATATTTAGTTGTACAAATTGCAATTACTGCGCAGTACTCCCTATAGCCACAGCATAAAGACCCCATACTCCGCAAAGCTGGAGCATGGGGTCTTTATGAGCTATAATACTGCGGGGTCAGCCCGGCAGGCCGCCGGCTTCCTCCACGAAGGAGATCAAGCCATCGTCAAGCGAAGCAATCCGTACCAGCGATTCCACACGGTAGCCGGCTTCCTTCAGCAGCTTGTTGCCGGGCTGGAAAGCTTTTTCGATCACGATGCCGATTCCGGCTACGCTGCCTCCCGCCTGCTCCACGATCCGGGCCAGCCCGAAGGCCGCTTCACCGTTGGCAAGGAAATCATCGACGATCAGCACGCGTTCACCGGGAGCAATGAACTTTTTGGAAACTGTGATATCATTGCTTTCTTTTTTCGTAAAAGAGTAGACCTTCTCCACATAAATATCTTCGGTCAGGGTCAATGATTTCTGCTTGCGTGCAAAAATGAGCGGAACCTCAAGCTCCAGCGCCGTCATAATGCCGGGGGCAATCCCCGAGGATTCGATGGTCAGCACCTTCGTCACCTTTTCTCCGGCAAAACGGCGGGTAAACTCGCGGCCGACCTCACGCATCAGAAACGGGTCCATCTGGTGATTCAGAAAAGAATCGACCTTGAGCACACCTTGACCGAGAACAATACCTTCATTTATAACCTTTTGTCTCAATAACTCCATTCTGTGCTCCTTCCTCTCCATCTCAAATGGACCCTGTCTTAGTTTTTACAGGCCGGACGGCTTCTGCGGCAGCAAATTGCCGACAATCGACTTCAGTTCGTTGTCCTCTTTGCTATTCGCCTTGCCGCTGTCAAAGCTCGTGATGCGGATTTCCGAGTACTTCTCTCCCGGATTCACAGGTTTAAAAATCAGCTTCTCACGGTCTTCCAGCCGAACGTTGAACTTCATGTCCTTGAACATGCCAATCAGTTCATTTTCTCCCGGGACTTTACCCTCTTCCAGAAACAAGAGACCTCTGAGTGACTTGATCCCTTCCGGATGCTGCACATCAAAATGAATAATACACTCCACGCTTTCACCTCCCCAGCTTAATTTCGGCTTGCAAGCAGCTTGACCCTTACCCAAACACGTTTCCTAATGGCCTGGCTCTTGCTGCTCTTCCGAGTCTTCCGAGTCTTCCAATTCTTCCAATTCTTCCAATTCCTTATGTTCCTCTTGTTCGTCCGGTTGCTCCTGTTCGCCCAGTTGTTCATGCTCCTGGTCATGCAGCACATATTTACCGTAAATGTGGCTGTAGCGTTCCCCGTACCTTCTTGTTAGCTCGGGGCCCATATCCTCTTCCAGCTCGAAGAGCACCATCTCCTGCGTAAAGTGGTTCAGCAGCAGTTCCACCAGCACCTGATGTTCGGTTACGACCGCCTGCGCCGTTCCGTCCTCATACCGCATGCCGAGCATGCACCAGTTCCTGTCGATCACAAAGGAAAACTTCCGCCCGCCGCTCCGGCGCGGCTTGCCGCCCAGCGGCGGCCATACCGGATAAGGTGCGGGAACCTCGTTGCCGCCGTCAAAGGCCCACAACAGCTTCACTCCCCGCAGCTCTGCCTGCTCCAGCTCATTGCGCAGCAGCGAAGCCTCCTCACGCCATACATCTACTACGATTTCCTGCTCAGCAAGATTCAGTTGGCGGATCAATTCCTCCATCACATTCCGGTCACCCTCCACATTGTAGAAAGAGGGATTGACCGGGCCGCCGCGCGGCATTTCGCTTTCCATATAAGCCAGTGAAGCCGATACCCGTCCGGAGATCATGGTCGCGAGCTCTTCCGGGTCCAGCACACTGTAACGCGCCGGTTCCCCTTCACCGCATCTTACATAACCTTGCTGAGTCAGACGCTGAAGCGCCGCATATACGTTGGATCTTGATACTCCGAGCTGCTTTGCCACTTCATAACCCGAAGCCTGGCCTTTGCTGGCCAGCTCGACCATAATTTTGGATTCCATCTCTGTGAAACCCAAATTGCGCAGATGCAGCAGCAACTGTTCCATCTATGTTGTCCCCCTAGCTGACTGTAAATGCTGACTAGATTTGTTCTGATCCGCAACGCGGGCACCACATGGAACCCTTGGGCAAATCCGCTCTACAGATCTGACATTTGACGATATCCCGCACGCCGCCTTCACTGGATGCAGCTTCTTCCGCAGGCTCACCGGCTTTCCAGTCGCGGATACGCCGGTCAAGCTCCAGCTGTCTTTCCCGCTCCCGTTCAAGCTCATCGGCTTCACGGCGGCTGCGTTCGGTATCCTGCACCGCTCCGCCATATTCCTCCTGCGGCAGTTCATCGTCTACCGGAAGCACTTCGGTATACACCGTACGCTGCTCCGATCTCATCGCCAGCTCTTTTTCCGCTTCCGTCAGCTCCTCCTCGCCATAATATTGATCTTCCTCTTCATCCTCATGAATGCCGTGCACTGTGACGGGCACCGCTTCTTTTCTTGAAGCCGGTTCCTCCAGCTTGCGTCCGCATTTCGGACAGAAATTGGCGTCCAGAGCTACAACATTCCCACAGGTGCAGAGCTTTTCATTCTTAAGCTCGGCAATCCGGAAGCGCAGCTCCTCAATCTGTTCCTGAAGCTTCAGGCAGGCCCGGGAATGCTCCACCATTTTGCCTTCGGCCAGGGACAAATCCTTCGAACGATATCCGTCGTAGAACAGCTTTCCCATTTTCATAAATTCAATTTCCATCTCATGTTCGATATCGGAAATATGCCCGTTCAGCTTGCCGATCTCCACCGAGCTTTGCGCTTTTTCACTCACCCGGCTGGCACCGTCTTTAATGCGTTGCAGAAAATTCATTGTAGTTCCTCCTTCTCCAGAGTGAGAACAGGGCCGATTTGCAGCCAAATATTATTCCAAATAAACCCTCAACGCTCCGTGCAATAGCGGAAACGTGCTTCTATCATACCAAATGTCTCGATTAGATTCATTATTTGTCGTTCTGTGTATAATAGTAAAAAATAACCATGTACAAGCTTACCAACGATGGAGGGATCGATCTTGCCGGACGAAGAGAAAAAACGCTATTTCGTATCCGTAAACCACAGCCTTGTTCAGGACGTGCGCAATGACTCCAATGCATTTGAAGTGCTGCTTAACGCTGAAGAGCTTACCCTTCTCCAGGATCTCCTGAACGAACTCGAACGCGGGGATGATTACGCCTTCCGGCGCGCCTTTTTGCCTTATAAGTCTGCCGATCACGATGAAGCTGCCCGGCAATTTGACGATGAGACCGTCAGACTGTACCAGACCCTGCACCGTTTTGGCAGCATAGAGACGCGGCAGACCATTGAGCAGCTGGGTATACTCCCCAAACTGGAAAATACCGGGTATCATGATAAAGGTTATGACGGAGGCTCCCCTACGAACAAATAATCAACCTAAGCGCCGCACTTTCTATCCCTTATGTGTGCTAATACGCTGCTGCGGGAAGAATGTTGCGCTATTTTGGGTTGGCCGGATTATAGTTGCAAACAGCCTGGACTCTTCGGCACTACAGGGGGGTCTGGGTTTTTTTTGCTTCTGGGGCAGTACATCGGTTAAAATAGGGATATAGACTGGTCCCGGAATGTATAACATATCTTTATTCATGGGTTCATTTTATCCAGTCACAAATAACTAAACTTGGGAGAGTCTCAGTGGAAGAATATGATAGTACACAGGTTACACTGAATCAGCTGCAGGTGCATGTCAAGGATCTGAAGAAGTGGCAGGTTAATGGGGATTTCGCCAAACAGATCGAGGATTTCAAAGCTTTGCCGGCGCTGTACCGCCATGCCCTGAATGAGCTTGAGAATAAAATTGATGTGATCAAAACGGAATGGCAGGTGCGCGACGGCTTCAGTCCGATTGAGCATGTCAAGTCGCGGATCAAAGAGCCGAAGAGCATCCTGCAGAAGATGGAACGCAAAGGGCATGAGTTTACCCTGGAAAATATGGAGCAGCACATTCATGATATTGCAGGCATGCGGATTGTCTGTGCTTTTGTGAAGGATATTTATCGTCTGGTCGATCATCTGTGTGCGCGGGAGGACATCCGTGTGCTGGAGATCAAAGACTATATTGCACATCCCAAACCCAACGGCTATCAAAGTCTGCATCTGATTGTGTCGATACCGCTTGTGCTGCTGGAAGGAACCCACTGGGTAAAAGCGGAAATCCAGCTGCGTACACTTGCCATGGATTTCTGGGCCAGTATGGAGCATATCCTCTACTACAAATTCGATAAGCAGCTTCCGTCGCATGTCGCCGAGGAACTGAAAGAAGCCGCACGTGCCGCCGATGAGCTGGATCAAAAAATGCTCCGCCTGCGCAGGGAGATTCTTGAGTTATCCGAAGGAAGCAGTGCGGGTGAAACCCCGTCCGGGGAGTAATTCTGTTTCTGTTTGCGGACCGTAGCTGAAAAGGTAATAAAAGAGGCAGTGCCCTACAGCTGAGCTGTTGTGGCACTGCCTTTCTATTATTCTCAAGAAGGAAGCAGCAGGTTTCTCCATGTGTGGCCCCCGTCTGCCGTGCTCCAAAGGATTTTCGGCCCGGAAATCCAGCCGGTTCGAGACGTAGAGAACTGTATCTCCGTTGCCTTATCGAACGCTGAACCTTTGGCAACCTGTTTCCAGCTACCTCCGCCATCGTCTGTAGCAAGCAGCTTGCCGCCTGCCTGCAGCGCCCAGCCTGAACGGGCATTCAGCCAAGCTGTCCTTGACGCTTCAACCCCTTGAATGCCGGGGCCATGCTTCCAAGTCTCTCCGCCATTATTGCTGGTGTAAAAGACCATGCTTTTAACGCCGTTCAGGACAATTTCCAGCGGCAGTACCCCATCCTTCTTATCCTTGCCGGAAAAGACAGGAGGGTAGCTGTTGCTATACGCATACCCCGAAAGCGCTGGCGGGGAGACGAGCTTCTCCGGCTTCCAGCTCTTGCCTCCATCAGCAGTTCTAAAGGTAAGAATGGACTTCTGTCCGTGATTGCTGGAGGTTATCCAGCCGTTATCGCTATCCCGGAAGGTTATGCCCGTTGGATAGGCAGCAATGCTTGCGGTAAGATCGCCCACTCTGCTCCAGCTTGTCCCTCCATCCACCGTGCGGTATAACGACTTCTCCATCATGCCAAGTGCCGGTTCGGAACATAGCAGAATATACCCGCCCTGCTTATCGGGAAAATGCATAAACCCGCTGGCGTATCCTTGCTCCCAGCTTTTCTTCACCGGAAGGCGGATAGTCTTCCAGGACTTTCCCTTGTCTAGCGTATGAAAAAGGGCTGTAGGCTTGTGCGGGCCATAGGCGCTTAGAATCCACGCCTCATTGTCACCCGCAAAGTAATGCGCCAGTTTGCCAAGCTGGACAGCATTACCGGGCATGGGCACCGTATTGCTAAGCGGATGCTTCCAGCTTAACGCACCGTCCGCTGTATGCCACACTCCGCCCAGCGTGATTCCCCAGCCCTCTTTCACGCCTGTCATTTGGAAATTGTCCGGATATCCCTTCAGGGTGATGCTGGAGCTTTGCGCCGGTGTCGCCCCGATGGTTGAGGCGGAAATTAGAAGCGTTCCTGCTATGAACAGAGAAGCCAGAATTTTATAAACTCTCAATTAAGCTCTCCCTCATTTCCTGTTTGTCCTGTTATCATAAGACCTCAACAGGAATATTAGGTTACGATCAGTTCATTCCGCAGTGAAAATATTGTTAATTAAGAGCAACCAGAGCAACGTTACAGCTTACCCAACCCTGCCGCCCTACGGGCTGCGGCTTCTGCGACACGCCGCATGATGAGCACAAGCCCCTCACCGGCACGGGGTGTCTTGTCGAGCAGGGTCCCCCAGTTTTCGGTCGGCTTCGCAACCACCGGTGAAGCTGGAAACGGCCGGGCTGCGATTTCATGAAACATGGGACCCGGCTGGTGGAGCGAGCCTTCAGCAGCCGCTTCGGCCAGCCATTCTCCAGTCGGGACAGCCGGCCCTTTGCGCTCCAGCCGGGCCAGTTCGGCTGCAAGCAGGCCGGACGGGGCCGGGCCGGCATCCTCGCTGTCCTCCGCTTCCTCTTCCGCCCAAAGGGCAAAAACTCCGGCCAGCAGCGTCTCTTTGTTCAAACCGCGCAGTTCAAACGCCAGCAGCGGTTCCTCTTCCAGCTGCTTTTTGACCAATCCCAGCAGGGCCATCTGTTCCGGCCCTGAAAGCTTCTGTCCGGCCAACGCCAGTTCTTCATCGCCGGGCAGAAGCTTCATCGCCGCCAGGCCTCCACTCAGGTTGCCCTGCAGCAGACCATACAGCTCACCCGGGTGCTCCGCGAGCCGGATCAGCACTTCCTGTTTCACTTCATCAGACCAGCGCGGAATTTCCAAAGAGAGAACCGTCGTTGGCGCTTGCCCTTGGGCGGCAGCGACGGCAGCGGCGTTTCGTTTGGTCTGCACTCCCGGCGCTTTGGCCGATAGCTGTGTTCCCGTCGCCTTAACCACCCCGGGCTCAATTTCCAGCCGCAGTTCCAGCAGTTCACTCATTGCCCATTCCTCCTTTATGCCAAGCTTGTTCCACTACATCCAGTCCTGCCCCTGAAGCTCGATAAGCTCCTTAAGCTCATGATTGGACATCTCTGTCAGCCAGTTTTCTCCGGAACCGACAACCTGCTCCGACAGGCTTTTTTTACGCTCGATCAGTTCATCAATCCGTTCTTCCAGCGTTCCCTGGCAGATCAGCTTATGAACCTGCACATTCTTATGCTGGCCGATCCGGAACGCCCGGTCGGTCGCCTGATTCTCCACCGCCGGATTCCACCAGCGGTCATAATGTATGACATGGTTAGCCCGTGTGAGGTTCAGACCCACACCGCCGGCTTTGAGCGATAGTACAAAAAACGCCGGCCCTTCCCCCTCCTGAAAGGCATGCACCATCTCATCGCGCTCCCGTTTGGGGATGCCGCCATGCAGGAACAGCGGCGGCGAGCCGTAACGTTTTGCCAACCTGCTGACCAGCAGCTCGCCCATCGCCACATACTGGGTGAAAATAAGTGCAGATTCCCCAAGCTCGGCAATGCTGTCCAGCACCTCGAACATCACATCCATTTTGCCGGAATGCTCACTGCGTTGGGTCCGGCCCTCCTCTTTGCGGTACAGCTGCGGATGGTCGCATATTTGCTTCAGCTTGGTCAATGAAGACAATACCAGCCCCCGGCGGGCCATGCCGGAGCGTTCCCCGATGACACCGAGCATTTCATCCACTACACCCTGATACAGCGCCGCCTGCGTTTCTGTAAGCGGACAATAAGATTTCAGCTCCAGCTTCTCCGGCAGATCCTTGGAAATGTCCGGATCACTCTTGAGCCGCCGCAGCAAGAAGGGCGAGACGAGGCGATGCAGCTCGCGCAGCCGCTCTCCGCCTTCACCGGATACATACCGCTGGCGGAATGAATGATAAGTCCCCAGATACCCCGGATTCAAAAAGTGAAAAATGGACCACAGCTCGCCAAGCCGGTTCTCCACCGGTGTGCCTGTCATGGCAATGCGATGCGGCGCTGACAGCTTCATCACACTCTGTGCCTGCTTGGTGCGGTGATTCTTGATATACTGCGCTTCATCCAGCACAACGGTCGACCACCGGACGCCAGCGAGATCTTCGCTGTCCCGGCCTGCGAGATGATAAGTGGTCAGCACGATTTCATGGCTGGTGGCCAAGTCGATGAAGCCTTCCCCGCGAACCCGTCTTCCCCCGTGGTGAATATGCACACTCAGTGATGGTGCGAAACGCTGCAGCTCCCGCTGCCAGTTGCCAAGCAGCGAGGTCGGGCAGAGAATCAGCACCGGCTCACGCTTCTCCTCCGGCGGAGCAGCCAGGGCACGGTCCAGCAGACAGGTGATGACCTGCACCGTCTTGCCGAGGCCCATGTCATCGGCAAGGCATACCCCAAAGCCAAGACCGCTGAGCGCAGCCAGCCATTGAAAGCCGCGCTCCTGATAAGGTCTAAGCGTTCCATGAAGACCCGGCGGCACAGAGCGCAGCGGAAGGCCCCGCAGAACATCGCCATGCATGAGCGAAGCGAGCATGCCGGAGGTTTCCATGCCGGTCACCGACATTCCCTTCCAGAGCCGCTCATCACCATCCTCGGCCTCCAGACGCATCCAGTCAGCCGCCGACATTTCTCCGCTTTCGTTGCGCTTCATATATCTCAGAACCTGGCGGATCTCCTTCGGATCGACTTCAATCCATTCTCCCCGGAAGCGCACAAAAGGTACTCCGGCCTCCACCAGCGCATTCAGCTCTTCCTCGCTGATTGTGTTATCGCCCAGCGAAGCCTCGATGCGGAAGGAAATCAGCTCTTCCATGCCGAGGGAAGGCTGGGTCGAACCATCTATGCTGCCGGCCGGAGGCTGCATCTTCATCTTCATCCCGATCCGCCGCCGGCCTTCACGGCTCCAGCGGGATGGCATCTGCACCGTAATTCCCCGCTCCCGCAGCTGCTGCACGCTCTCCTTTAGAAAGAAATAGACGCGGTCCGGCTCCAGTTGAACTCCATCCGGAGCCGGTCCGGCCAGCGCACGCTCAATATCCGGCGATATTTTCGCGGCCCGGCCGAGTGCAGCCAGCAGCTGCTGCTGAATATTGCGGTAGCGCTTGCCCCATAAAGTGAACTCCCGTTCCCTGCTGCTCCAGATCGCCGCCGCAGGAATCCAGAATTCTCCTTCTTCCCGGTTCTCCGCCCAGAAGGTTAAATTCCAGGCATCGCCTTCATTCGCAGGCGGCTCCAGGCGCAGACCCAGACTAAGCTGGCCGCTGTGTACCTCCTCCGCCCCGGAGTTCGGAATCTCATTCTCAGCCGTACCGTTTACGGCGGCAAGGAGGTCCGCCACCTCGGCCGGAGTCCCCTGGACCGGGATATCACGGCTGCCGGTGAGCAGGCTGTTCCACCACAGCTCGGTCAGCGGTGAATAACCACGGCGATAATTCGCTTTGAATGGCCCAAGCTCGCTTTCCATTCCCGCAATAACCTTTTTGATCTCGGCAGTCATTACAGCCTGCAGAAAAGAATACAGCACGTACGCTCCCGCTTCTTCACGCGACGACAAGTCACCCTCCTCCGCAACATGGGTTCCCAGTGCCAGCACCGGCATGGAAGCTGCCATCTGCAGAAAGAACTCCTTATCAGCCTCCTGCCGAAAGGCCGGAGACCAGCAGGCCGCAGCGGCTTGCTCCCCCCCGCGGCGGCGCGAGCCTATAGGCCTCGGCGGCATTGCGCCGGGCACAATCCCGCCTGTGCCCATCAGTTCAAGGGCAAAACGGGCCGCAGCCGCCCAATAGCGCAGTTCACCGCCAGGCTCCACTCCCTGTGCACGGCACATTTCCTCGTCCCAGGCCAGCAGCAGCTCAAAGGCGTCCTTCGGGGCCAGGGCAAGCCCCTCCAGCGTGCGCCCCGGCAGTCCGCGCCGAGTTGTCCTACCTTCCGCAGAGGCAGCGGCCGGATACTTCACTTCCGCCAGCCGCAGCGCAGCACCCGCAAAAGGACGTCCTCCTCCCCGAAGCTCCAGCCGTTTGACCACACGTGTCCATGCGTCAACTTTCGGCTCTGAAGTTTCGCCGGAGAAGCAGAATAATACGTCCCCTAACCATATTGCATACAGATGCTTAATCATTGGTGATCTCCTGTCTTTTTATGCAAACAGAAAGCGTCAGCCGGTTCCGCTAGAAGAAACGGCTTCGCCGCCCTAAAGGACGGAATCCGTTTCTAACATTGTAGAAAGCTGAATCCTTCTCCGCGAGAAATATATTTTTAAGCTGAAAAAATTTCAGAAGTTTTTTTCTTCATCCCTTCATCTTATACGAAAAAGTCCTGATTTAAAAACGTTTCTGTATATTTTCTGCAGATTTTATATTCCGGGACTGTCCGTAATTGAAAAAAACCCGCCAGCAGGCGGGTTCAAGTCGTATCAAAGGGTTCTAAAGTGTTCCGTTTGCTGCTCCGCTACCTCCATCCGCAGCTCCCCGCCTTCCGGGTCATCGTCCACTTGAATAATCACCGCACCGCTCTTGCCATTGCGTGCCCAGCCCCGCCGTCCTTCCTTAAGCTGCTCCATACTGATTTCGGAGAGTCCTTCCACCGATTGGGTGAAGAAAGACGGATAACAGAGCGCCAAGCGCAGCATCTCCCTGCGGGGCGTAAATTCACGGACTGCATAAGACCAGCTTATCCGCAATGTTCCTGCTTCTCCGGCGGCCTGTACGTCGATTTGCGAATATTGCCCTCTCCTGTACCCGAAGCTGTGCCCGTCATCTTCATACAGGGTAAAGGCAGCCGAGAATCCTTCCTTGGCTTCCGCACCATACAGGTGAAACACCACCGTTTCCTCTGTTTCTTCGAGTGCGTATTGTTTGAGCGGACCTTCGGCGACAAAACTTCCGGCCTTCACATACATCGGCATGATGTTCAGCGGTGCATCGGCGAGGATATGGCGTCCGCCCTCATGAACTTCACCATCCCAATAATCCAGCCAGCACCCTTCAGGCAGATACACCGAGCGATGCTCCGTATCCGGGCGGTAGACAGGGGCGATCAGCACATTTTCCCCGAGCAAAAATTGATCGCACAGGTTGGTCACATAGGGGTCGCGCGGGTACTCCAGAATCAGCGGCCGGATCACGGGAAGCCCACAGGTTTCCGCCTCATGAAAAAGGTTGTAGATATGAGGCATCCAGCGGTAGCGCAGGCCGATGAATTCACGGAGAATCCCTTCGACCTCGTCACCGAACGACCATGGCTCCTGGCGCAGAGTACCGATGGAGGAATGGTTGCGGCAATAGGGGAAGAAAACACCCATCTGTGTCCAGCGTACCAGAAGCTGCGCGGAGGTATGGTGGGCGAAGCCGCCGATATCCGGCCCGGAGAAGGCCAGTCCCGAGAGTCCCATATTAAGCACCATAGGTATCGCCATCGCCATATGCTCCCAGAAGCTGCGGTTATCCCCCGTCCATACCGCGGCGTAACGCTGTATCCCGGCATAACCGGCCCGGGTCAGCACAAAGGGGCGCTCTCCCCCCATATGCTCCGCCAAGCCTTCATAGGTTGCTTTGGACATCATCATCCCATACAGGTTATGGTATTCCTCATGTGTGATCGGATGCCCGTTGTTGAAATGCATCACATCCAGATCCATCGTTTTGCTCTCATTAAACACCGCCGGCTCGTTCATATCATTCCAGATTCCGTCAATGCCGAGGCCGGTATAGTATTTATGCAGATCGCCCCACCATTCAGCCGTCCGGCTGTCGCTGAAATCAGGGAAGGCGCTGATTCCCGGCCACACCTCGCCGAAGAATATATCGCCTTCCAGCCTGCGGCAGAAATGCTTTTCGAGAACCCCTTGCTTGTACACCTCGTAATTGGGGTCTTTCTTGACGCCGGGATCAACAATCGGTACGATCCGCACACCGAGCTCCTTCAGCTCCGATATCATCTTTTCCGGCTCGGGAAAGTTTACAGGATCAAAGGTGAAGACACGGTATTCATCCATATAATGAATATCCAGATAAATGACGTCGCAGGGAATCCTCTTCTCACGGAAGGTCCGGGCAAGCTGCAGCACCTCCTGCTGGTTCATATAACTATAACGCGACTGGTGGTAGCCGATCGCCCATTTAGGCGGAAGCGCAATCCGTCCGGTCAGCGAAGTGTATCTTGTTACAACATCCTTCATTTCGGGACCATTGATAAAGTAGATATCATAAGCTCCAGTGGAGCAGCCGATCGTAAAAGCAACCCCATGGGATCGCATATCAAAATCGCTCCGGCCCGTATTGTCGAGGAATAATCCGTAGGTGAGGTTGCCATGCATATGAATAATCAGCGGAATGGACTCATATAGGGCTTCTATCTCCGGCAAATGTGGCGCAAACACATCGGTGTTCCAGTTCGTATAACGCTCCCCGCGTTTGTCGAGAAAGCTGGATTTCTCCCCCAGCCCGTAAAAATGCGAATCCGGCTGCATATCATACTCGGCATGACTGGCCCCGCGCGGATTCCAGCTTGTCAGGTTCTGCTGCATGATGACCTTGCCCTCCATATTTTCCACACGGAGAAGGAATGAGGTTTTCTCAAGGATCAGCCGAATCGCGCTGGTAGTGAAGATCAGTGCATCCTCTGTCTCCTCTACCGGGAACAAATGCGGCACACAGCTCTCCGCCAGCACTGCTGCAGATGTTGTCAGATCCGGAACGCTGCTGCGAAACACCTTCATCCGGAACATTTCATCATCCAAAAAAACAAATACAATCCCGCCGCGCTCCCCGCGGACGATATAAATATTCTCTGAACGTTCCCAGGATTCAATGCTCCCAGGGGTATTCCATGTTTCCTTCATAACAAGTGGACCCATTTTTTCGGGACGTATTGCTTCGCTGCTCTCCATCGCCTCTTATCCCCCTCCGGCTGTTGCCGCCTTGTTAAAATTTCCTATTCTACTTCTATTACCCCGCTTGTGCGGACGGCTATCCGTAACTTTATGACCTGCAGGTCATTTTTTTGGGTAATATAGTCTTAACCGCTGATAAAGCGGGTATATTCTATGTAGACTCAGACTTCACCGTTATACAATTTACTTAAGGAGTGAATGACGATGAGACGCAATAACCCTTATAAGTGGTGGAACCTGCTGTTCTACTTCGGCGTAATTGCCGTGAACATCCTTTCGGTTGCCCTGCCTCTGGGCGGGAACAGCACCGGTGAGATTTCAGACAAGTATCATACCTATTTCACACCGGCCGGTTATGCTTTTTCCATCTGGTCGCTGATCTATCTCCTGCTCGCCGGTTTTATCGTATATCAATTCCGCGAGAGCACCGGGTCACGGGATTCGGTTAACTCTTTGGGCATTTGGTTTGTGCTGAGCTGCGTCTTTAATATGGGCTGGCTGTTCCTCTGGCATTATCTTTACATCGAGCTGTCGCTGGTTGCCATGGTGCTCATGCTGATTACACTAATCGTCATCTATCGTAAAACCCGCAGCGTCACCGATCCGGCCACAGGCGAAAAATGGCTGATCAAGCTGCCCTTCAGTATTTATCTCGGCTGGATCTCGGTTGCCACAATTGTAAATGTCAGCGTCGTGCTGGAGAAGAACAACTGGGACGGATTCGGACTCAGTGATCCCGCCTGGGCGGTTATCATGCTCTGCGTAGGCGTACTGCTTGCTGTAATGGTCAGTTTCCCTCACCGGGACAGCATTTATCCACTGGTCTTCGTCTGGGCGTTCATCGCGATTGCCCTTGAGCACAGAGACACCGGAAATGTATTCGTAACCGCTTCAGTGGCGGCAGGCCTGCTGCTGCTCTACAGCATTTGGCTGATGTTTACTTCGCGCCGCCGGAGCAGATATTAACGCGGTTCCCGGAGTTTCAACAACAGACTGTTTACAGCCCATTCACTGGTCAAAAAAAACCCGTTGCCTGATTGTACCGGCAACGGGTTTTTGAATCCATTTGATTTCGTTCAGTTAGCTTATCTAATTAACAACTATAAGGCCCATTATTTCTTGCGCGCTACCGCTTCGATCTCCACAAGACCATCCTTCGGCAGGCGTGCAACTTCAACCGCACTGCGGGCAGGATAAGGTTCTGTAAAGAAACTGCTGTACACTTCATTCACAGCTGCAAAGTCATTCATATCCTTGAGATACACAGTCGTTTTCACAACATGATCCAGCGATGCTCCGGCCTCTTCCAGAATGGCCTGAACGTTGCTAAGCGACTGGCGGGCCTGCTCCTGTACACTTTCTGCAAGTTCTCCTGTTTCCGGATTCAGGCCAAGCTGTCCTGAAGTATATACCCAGTTTCCGGCTACAATCGCCTGACTATATGGCCCGATGGCTCCTGGGGCTTTGGTTGTAGCAACCTGTTTTTCACTCATGATACGCTCCTCCTGTGGGTACACGACATTAATGTCATGATGTACATATGAATTTATGTCCCATTGTACGTGCTGCACTCTGTTTAATGCAAACTTCCCTTCTAGCGGCGACCAATAACATGTATCACATCATTGGGATAAACATGTACGCCGCCTGTGTTGGCAAGTGCAATATTCACCATTGCTTTCGCCACTTTGGCACCGGGAATAGCCCGGTACTTCGCTGCTTTGCCGACCATCGCAAAATCAAGTGCCTTCATCAGCACAGCAGCGGCACGTTCTCCCAGCCTGAATTCCTGACGTTCTCCCAGCAGCAATGAGGGCCGGAACAGGTGCAGGCCATGAAACCCCGCGGCGATTAATCCCTCTTCCGTCCTGCCCTTGGTACGGCTGTAGAAATTGCGGGATTTGGCGCTGGCCCCCATGGAGGACACCGCCAGAAACTGCCTCACACCGCATTCTTTGGCAATTGCAGCGGCCGCAAGCGGATACTGCAAATCCACACGTTCAAATTGCTCCTGTGAGCCTGCTTTTTTAATCGTGGTGCCCAGGCAGCAGAAGACAGCGTAGGCCCCGCTGAATTGTTCCTTATATTGCCCAAGCTTTTCCCAGTCAATACTGGTTTGCTTCAGCTTGGGATGCTGCAGCTCCAGCGGGCGGCGGACCAGCACCCGGACCTCATCCCAATCCCCGGTTAGCAGTTCCCCGGTAACTGCCTTGCCTACCAAACCGGTCGCTCCCAGCACTACGGCTATTCTAGTCACGTAATCCCTCCTTTGCTGTGGCACTGCAAATGTTTATCTTCAAATGATAAGTCTATTCATCTCTGAGAATACGGCGTCCCAGCAGCAGCGCCAGGACGATCATCAGCACCCCGACAACCAGCTGCATCCCATAGACCTGCGTCCAGCGGGGCCATTCTGCGATCCATTCGTAAATTCTGCCCCCGATCAGCGGCCCGAAAAAAGCAGCCAGACCCGTAAGCGCCGCATACATTGCCATATACATTGGCCGTTCCTTTTTCGGCGTATCCCCGATAATGAAGTTAAAGGCCAGCTGGTTGAAGCCGCCTACCCCCATGCCGAATACGATATGGGCGGCAAACAGAACCGGCAGCATCGGGAGCACGGAGAGCATGCCCCACAGCAGCGAGGATGTCGCAATAATCGGCAGCGTCCAGAGCAGCAGGCGCTTATTGCTGTATTTTGCATTCAAATTGCCCCACACGTAGAAGCTGGCCATCATGAAGAGGGTCTGCGACACATTCAGCAGCGACAAGGTCTCATAATTGATATGGAGAAGCTGCAGCATCACATAGGAATAAAGCGGAACCGTAAGGTTCTGCAGCAGCAGCCAGGCGGACAGAAATAAGGTTGACTTCATAAACAGCGTATCATGTAGCGGTTTCCTGAACATCGGCAGAAAGTCCTTCTCCTCTGATTTCTCAAAAGGCACATCCGGATAGAAGAAGAAGACGATGATGTTCGAAATAGAGAATATCCATACCACGATATATAAAATTAGGAAGCCGTGCCCGCCGGGATAACGGTCAAGAACAATCCCGCCGCCATACATCACAAGGCTCCCCAAAGCATTCAGGAAGGTGTTGCGGATGCCAAAATATCGGCCTCTCACACGGGCAGGGACGAGATCGCTGATGACTGAGCTCCACAGCACACCACCCGCCGTGTTAGCAATGAAAGCGATTGTATATAACACTATAAATGCAATAACCCAATGCTCTTTAGGAAAGATGAACGGTACAAGTCCGGTTGAACCCCACAGCAATCTGTGCAAGCCGATAAAAGTTACCATAGCCCACTTGCGGCTTGGCAGCTTCTGGATCAGAAAGGCTACACCTATTTGCGCAACATTGACCAGGGTAGTAAGCGCCAGCACAAAACCAATCTGGCTGGAGGTAGCTCCTAAATATAATAGAAAGCCGGTCAGAAACTGACCTTGCAGCAGCACCTGGAAGATAGTAGACGGTATCCCCTCGAATGTAGCGATCTGCAGATTCTTGCGTTGTACCGAGGCTTTGCGGATACGCTTTGGACGAATACCGGGCAGCCTGTTTCTCATGATGTTCATGGGGGTATTAACACTCCTTAGATGCGGCGTTTGCTTCATTCTACTCCGCATCATCATCCTGTCAATACACCAAAATCACAAATTAAATTGGAGCAGAAATCCACCGCAGCGCGGAGCCTTACAAAGGCAAATAAAGGGAAAATTGACTGCCCTGATCCTCCTGGCTTTGTAAAGTGATGAATCCGCCAAGCAGCCTGGCCAGATCATTGCTGATGGACAGCCCCAGCCCTGTTCCGCCATATTTCCGTCCAATAGTCTGATCCGCCTGTTGAAAGGCTTCGAAGATGATATCATGCTTCTCTGCGGCTATTCCGATGCCGCTGTCTTCCACGTCAAAAACAATCCAGCGCCGCTCGAGCGCCCCTTCCTTACGCTCCAGTGTGCGGATGTTTAAGGAGACATGTCCCGACACTGTGAACTTAATGGCATTGGAGAGCAGGTTACGGAGAATCTGCTGCACCCGCTGGGGATCTGAATGAATGACTAGCGGCACGTCATCATGCAGTGCGATGTTGAACTCCAGCCCCTTTTGTCTGGCTGATACACTAAACTGCACAGCCAGCAGCTCAGGGATTTCACTGACATTCAAATCTTCCTTAAGAATATCAAGCTTGCCTGCTTCTACTTTTGACAAGTCCAAAATATCATTGATCAGCGTCAGCAGATCCTCCCCCGAACGGTGAATGATCCCGGCATATTCGGCCATTTCCTCCGGAGTCAGCGATGCCTCATTTTCTTCTATTAATTGTGAAAGATTAATGATGCTGTTCAGCGGTGTTCTAAGCTCATGCGACATATTGGCCAGAAACTCCGATTTGTACTGGGAGGCCATCATCAGCTGCTCAGCTCTCTTCTCCAATACGATCTTATTCTTATGCAGCTCCTCCGTCTGGGCAGAGAGCAGCTCATTCGCTCTGACAACCTGTCCGTTGCGCAGCAGCTCTAATTGGAAGTCACGGATAATAAGCGCGAACAGTATACTTAGACCCAGCCCGGCGGGCAACGTGACCGGCATAATATCCGTTATGTATTCCCGGGCAGGTATAACTCCAAAAATGGTGATATTGATTACGTTCATTAAGTTAACTACGAGAATAGTCACTAACCCTTTGTTCATTATGGAAGCAGTGGTACGCCGTATCCAGAAGCTCAGGCCGGCGCAGACGAAACCCAGGATAGATAAGTTCAGCACTCCTGCCACTGCTGCTTCATTAATGCCGAAGGTTAACCTCGTGAGCCCGGTTCCTACACCAATAATAATAAGGATGAAGGGATGCGGGTAAGCCAGAGTAGAAATAATGAGCGGGACAAACCGCAAATCAAAGATAACGTGCTCTTCCAGTCTGTACCCGAAGAAGGAGCTGATCCAGCCGGCAAAGATAGCGAGCAGCACCCAACTAACCTTTTTAACCCTTTCAGGAACATATGTAATTGTGTGTTTATATATTAAATTCGCCAGATAAGCCAATGTTATGAGAAGGGCTGTGTTCATAAAAAATATCTTCAAATATTCCATAGCTTCACTCCTACATCATTTATGTAATAGCAAACACTTATCTATACTATCACAGTGGCAAATTGAATTCATGAAACTACAGCTCTATTGCTGTGTATCCGAACAGTGCGTGAAGCTAGTTTCTTACAATTAAAGAAGAGCGCAAATCAAATGCGATTTGCGCTCCTGTCTTTCAGCTCTATAGTAGGCTCTTCCAGGTCATATTCGGCTTGTGTCCACATCTCTGCATCCGGAATCGTGTAATACCGGGAATGGTAGGTGCAGAACACCTCACCTTGTTGTGTAAGTACCCGATCACCATGGATTTCAATAATCCTGCCGGTTACAACTTGGAATTTGTCCATAAGACACCGCCTCTTCATGAATATGGGATTATCCTGTCACGAGGCCTGATTTTCCGCTAGCTGCGGAACGACTTCTCCCAGTTGTGGTATTCCGCCTCTGCGGCATCCTTGGTATGTCCGTAACGTTCCTGCAATTTACCGACCAATTTATCCTTCTCGCCGTCAATTACGTCAAGATCATCGTCAGTAAGCTTGCCCCATTGTTTTTTGGCTTCACCTTTAAGCTGCAGCCATTTTCCCTTAACCACATTGTTATCCATTACATGTCATCTCCTTAGCCTTATTTAGGTATCGTTTAGAAGCTCATGTCTAGTAAATACTTAACCGTGCTCCCCGGATATGAATCTGGACAGTCTGCGGAATGAAGTCGTATTTTGTCACATAATAGTCTTTTAAAATGGGTATCAATATATTTTAAAAATTGATATAATCCAAATGTAAATTAATTTTTTGTTCGTTAAGTGATTATTTTCACATGATATTTTCCTCCCTTGTGCTAAAATGCCATCGAAGTAGAAACAAGATGTCTAAATTTTTTTCTAATGCTGACCGATATATGTCAAGGTAATGCTACAATTAGGGTCTAAAGCCTTGGGTACACGTGACATATGTCATTTATAAAGTGATTTTTGTCACTTCCAACGACTATTAAAATGTTTTACATTTTAATATATATATTTTAAACTATTTTTGGAGGTCATATCAAATGAAAAAAGCTTCTGTAATCTTGTCGAGCGCTCTTGTACTCGGTACTCTGCTCGCGGGTTGTGGCAACAACAATGATGCTAACAACGCTGCACCAACAAATGCTCCTGTAGAAACTACTGCACCAGCTACCAACTCCGGCAGCAACACTGCTGGAACAGAGACTGGAAAATACAAGGACGGTACTTACTTCGGAACTATTGAAGCAGATGCAGAAACCGGCTGGCAAACTTACGCCCTGCTGACTGTAGAAGGCGGAAAAATTACCAAAGCTGATTGGAATGCTTTTAACGTTAAAAACGCAGGCGATCTGAAGAAAAAAGTTTCTGAAGATGGTAAATATGGTTTGGTTGAAAAGGGCGGCGCTCAATCCGAATGGCATGAGCAAGCAGTTAAAGCCGAAGCTTACCTGATCGAAAAACAAGATCCTGCAGCAATCACTGTTGATGCTGAAGGACATACAGATGCAATCTCCGGTGTATCCGTACATGTAAATGACTTTGTCGCTGCTGCTCAAGCTGCACTTGCTGCTGGTCCTGCCGAAGCTGGTGCTTACAAAGATGGCGGATATCATGCAGAAGGCGAAATGGATAAAGAATCCGGCTGGAAATCTACGGTTGACCTGACTGTTGCAAACGGAAATGTTGTTGCTGTTAAATTCAGCGGTTTGAATGCTGCAGGCGACGATAAGAAACAATTCTCTGTAGACGGCAAATACGGCATGAAAGCTGGCGGCGCTTCTGCTGAATGGCATGAAGAAATCGCATTGGCTGAAAAGTATTTCCTTGAAAACAAAGGTGCTGCTCCTACTTTGGATGCCGAAGGCAAAACAGATGCCATTTCCGGCGTTTCTATCCACGTAGGCGAATACTTTACACTGGCAGAAAAAGCACTCGAAGGCGCGAAATAATAATTCGCACTCCTCTTGCAGCTAATCAGACGAATGAGGTGAGTTTCTCTTGAAGAAAATAGTCATTTTGGGCGGCGGCTACGGCGGCGTACTCACGGCTAAGAAACTGGCAAAGAAATTTAAGAACGACAAAGATGTAGAAATCAAACTGATCGACCGGAATCCCTATCACACTCTATTGACTGAGCTGCATGAGGTTTCAGCGAACCGCGCGCCCGAGGATTCAATTAAGATTGATCTGAAGAAAATCTTTGCAGGTCTTAAAGTAGATGTAGTTCTTGACGAAATCAGCAACATTGATTTCAAGAATAAGAAGCTTAAATCCGACAAAGCTACCTATGCTTATGATTACCTTGTAATCGGCACAGGCAGCAAACCTACTTTCTTCGGGATTCCGGGAGCTGAAGAGAACACCTTCTCCTTCTGGTCCTATGACGACGCGGTTGCGCTCAAACGTCAAATCCGCGATATGTATACCAAAGCGGCTCAAGAAAAAAATGCGGCTGTACGCCGTTCCATGCTGACCTTCGTTATTATCGGTGCCGGCTTTACAGGTGTCGAGCTGGTTGGGGAAATGGCCGAACAACGCGAAGAATTGTGCAAAGAGTTCTACATCGACCCATCTGAAGTGCGGCTGATTGTAGCCGATATGGCTCCTAAGATTCTGCCTATCCTGCCGGATAAGCTGATCCAGAAAGCAGAAGCCCGCCTTCGCAAGATGAATGTAGAAATCGTTACAGGCGCCAAGATCACCGAAGTAGGCAAAGGCAGTGTGGCTCTCGGTGAGAAAAACATCGTGGATGCACAGACCATCGTTTGGACAGCCGGTGTTGAAGGCTCGGAAATTGTTGGCAACCTTGAAGTTCAGCAACAAGGACGCAAGCGGATTGTAACGAACGAAAACCTTGAAAGTGTAGACCACAAGAACGTATACGTTGTAGGGGATAACATCTTCTTCATCCCTGAAGGCGAAACACGTCCTGTACCACAAATGGTTGAGAACGCCGAACAAGCAGCTCCAGTCATTGCCGGCAACATTACCGCCGACATCAAAGGAACTGCCAAGAAGGCTTACAAACCAGGTTTCCACGGTACAATGGTTTCCATAGGCAGCCGCTACGGTGTAGCCAACGTCGGCCTCCCAGGCAAGCTGTTTATGCTTACCGGCTTTATGGCTATGCTCTCCAAACACTTTATCAATATGTTCTACCTGTCCCAGGTTGTTGGTTTCAACAAAGTCTGGACTTATATGATGCATGAGTTCTTCCATGTGGAAAACCGCAAGAGCTTCCTCGGCGGCCA
Organism: Paenibacillus sp. FSL M7-1046; assembly: GCF_038007405.1. Taxonomy (NCBI): domain Bacteria; kingdom Bacillati; phylum Bacillota; class Bacilli; order Caryophanales; family Paenibacillaceae; genus Paenibacillus; species Paenibacillus sp. FSL M7-1046. The sequence continues at coordinate 1,733,148 of NZ_JBBOXB010000001.1, forward strand.
CTTCTCCAAACGTTCGCCGAACTTCTGGCTCGTTCCGCTCCGCATGCTTCTCGGGGGCATGTGGCTGTATGAAGGTATCGACAAGATGAAGAAGATATGGGAAGATCCGGATAAGATTTTCTTGATTCCTGCAGCTCCATTCGCTACAGATGCCGCATCATCGGCCAGCGTTGCCGTGGATGCAGTAAAAGACACAGTGGATGCACAGTCGGCTGCTTCTGCAGTTACGACAGCCAAAGAAGCGGTTGAAGCTTTGCCGGTTCCAGGCTTCGTATATGATATTACGAACTGGTTCATGGATCTAATGTTCTACAACAATGACGGAACTTATACGTTCCTGGCTAAATGGTTCCAAATCGGTATGGTTTGTGCCGAAATCGTCTTTGGTATTATGCTTATCGTAGGTCTGTTCACAGCAATTGCTTCGATCGCTACCATCGGTATGGCCGTCATGATCTGGTCTACGAAGATGGCGTCGACGGAAATGCTCTGGTATGTTGGGGCGGCAATCGCCACAATCGGCGGATCCGGCAGCATCTTCGGTCTGGATTACTACGTTCTTCCTTGGCTTAAGAAGCAGTGGAAAAGGATACCGCTCGTCCGGCGATGGTATCTGTATACTGACTGACGTTAGGCAGGAATGAAATACCGCTGCAGTTGAATATGATGTTCATAAGAGTAATGTGTCCCTAGGACACATTACTCTCCTTATTTACACAGGTGAAAGTATCTTTCACGTCCTAATTTGTATTTGATCTTCCAGCAAGCAGGCAATGATTCAAGCAAACGCCTGTCTTTGTTTTAAATAATGGTTTTGTAGGGATAATCAAGGCTATGGTTTCTTCCGGCAAAACCGACAAGAAGGAGAGAATATGGTGAACAAACAACTCATTGAAGATACCTTCCGGCTATTGCAGACTGAAATGTCACCGATTGCCGGAATTCAGTTGCCTCTCTCTCCGGCAGAATGTGAGCAGCTGCTCCCGGTACTGGAACGCCATGATCTGGAATATAACCGCAAAGTCCATTTGCTAGGTATTTACACGATTCTTACCATGGCGGCAGGGCGCCATATGGAATGTGTCCCACATCATCCCGACCTGACCCGCAACATTTTGGATGGAGATTACTTATACAGCTTCTACCTTCAGTTTGCGGTGAAATGCCGCGAGCTGGATCTGGTTGCATATTTGGCTCCCTCGATCAAAAAAATGCAGATACGGCGTGCAAATGGAGACTTCACGGATCAAAATCCGGCTGCGGGGATTGAAGAATTCCTTCTCCAAGAGCAAAGGCAGCAGAACCGCACAAGCAAAGCCATTTGACAGGTGGGAATCTTAACTATGAAGCTGCATGAAGCCTTGAATATAGACATCAATGAAATTAACCGCGAAATTGAAAATCTTGTAGCCCGTGACCGGGATGTGCCCAAAAAGTCACAGCTGGCCCAGAGTATTCTTGAGCTGATCGGCTCAGGCGGGAAACGCCTGCGCCCGCTCATGGTCATTGTGGGCAGCCGGTTCGGACGCAAGTCTCCAGGCCGCAGAGCGCTGCAATTATCTGCTGCTGCCGAGTTTATTCACGCAGCCTCTTTAATTCATGATGATATCATTGACGATGCCGAGCTTCGGCGGGGCGGGGCAGCGCTTCATACCAAAACAGGTGTATTATCCGCTGTGCATATCGGAAACTATATGTCCGCCCGTGTCATTGAGCTCTTAAGCAAATACACAGGTGACAAAAACCGCTACGTCCATGATCTATCCTCCGTAGCCACCGCTCAATTATGCCTGGGTGAATACCAGCAAATGGAGCATGCCTACGATTATGATCTGACGTTTGAGCAGTACCTGGAGAAATCGCGTAACAAAACAGCGCTGCTGATGGCCACCTGCCTCAGGGTAGGCGCACTGTCCGCTGAAAGCACTGAAGAAGTGGCGAATCTTCTCTATGCCTTCGGTGAAGCGCTCGGAATGTCGTTTCAGATCCAGGATGATCTCTTGGACTTCACCCAATCTGCCGAGGTGCTTGGTAAACCGGCCGGAAGCGACCTGCGCAACGGCCAGGTTACCCTGCCCACCCTCTTTGCACTGCAGGACCCCGAGCTGGCCCCTCTCATCCGCAGGATCGGCCCCGGCTCATCCGGGAAGGAAGTCGCCGAGGTACTGGAGCTGATCAACCGCAGCGATGCCTTATCCCGTACCGAGGACGTCAGCCAGAATTACCTGGATCAGGCCTCAGCCATAGTGCAGCAGCTTTCCGGCTATCCGGCGAATGCCGACCTGGAGACGCTGCTGCAGTACTTCGCGGGACGTGACCGCTGAAGTCCGGCTTAGGAATGCAATGGATGCTGAATGGAGTAAGCCATTACCCTAAATACTATGTTCCACATACAAAAGAGAGCCCCACAGCGCGGGCTCTCTTTTGTATGTATTCAACTGTCATACTATTCTTCGCATCCTCACATACTCAAACTGAGTCTGAATTAGGATCCTTGGCCTTTTTGCTATGTTAAAAAGTAAACGCAGCACTGCGTACGTGTGCGTGGTGCTGAGCGGACTGTGGTCCATGTGCGTGCGTCCGTGTGCGTGGTGCGTGAGCGTGGTGCTCTGAGCGGACTGTGGTCCATGAAGCGTGCGTCCGTGTGCGTGGTGCTGAGCGGACTGTGGTCCATGAAGCGTGCGTCCGTGTGCGTGCGTGGTGCTGAGCATACTGTGGTCCATGTGCGTGCGTCCATGTGCGTGAGCGTGTGTGCTGAGCATACTGTGGTCCATGTGCGTGCGTCCATGTGCGTGCGCGTGTGTGCTGAGCATACTGTGGTCCATGTGCGTGCGTCCATGTGCGTGAGCGTGTGTACGTGAGCATATTTAGCAGTGACACTCGCCTATATTCAACTTCTTTTCTTTGTTGTAGACAGGGCTGGATAGGACATTTTTATCCAAAGTGGTGCTGTGATTAGCCATCGGACTCCAGCGACGTTATTTCGAGAATTAACTCAACATTCGTGATCTATCGGACCGTAGTGCAGTTACTTTGCATTTTCGAAGCCCATTTTGCTGCTTTCTGCAGGAATAAGGTCTCTCCAGTCCGCGTGCAAAGGAAATGAGCTAAGATCAGGTGAATAGCGTCTCCTTAGTCCGGATACAGAAATAAAGGAAAGCTGTCTGCTTTGAATCATTCTTCCCCACGCAAAAAAAGCGCGCAAGCCTAAGCTTTCCGCGCTCTTCTGCCACCCCCCACTGGGTAGGCATGTTGTTTTTTTTGTGTTAGCCTTACGGGGTGCCAAGGCGGATTAGGACGCGGAGCGGAGGGGAGGTTTGGAACTGGAGGAGCGCCAGCGCCCGCCTTTATGTTTGGATTTCTACCGCAGACAGCGGAACAAAATTAGGAAATCCAAACATAACAGCGGCCGGAAGTCCAAACATTCCCCGGAGCGCAGCTCTCCTAATCGCCCGCCGCCTCCATACCCCTAGTTAACGTAAAAATAATCAATCAGCGTACACAGCAATATCACCATACTGATCACCTGATTCAAATTATAAGAAGCCACCTTCATCAGCTTCCGGTTCGACGGCTTGATGATCTTATGCTCCGCCATCAGAAGCAGCGTGGCAATACCGATGCCCACAAGATACATCCAGCCCAGATCACGCCAGAGATAGAGGAACAGCAGCAGCAGGATCATAATGAAATGCAGGCCTTTGGAGATCCGCAGTGCATTTTCGAGCCCGAAGAAGCTGGGGATCGACCACAACCCGTGCCGCCGGTCAAAGTCGATATCCTGAGTGCCGTAAATGATGTCAAAGCCGGCAATCCAGAGCATCACGACTGTACCAATCACAAACGGCGTAAAAGCGATATTTCCTGTCACGGCGAACCAGGCACCGATCGGTGCCGAGGCAATGACGAAGCCCAGGTATAGATGGCTGAGAAAGGTAAACCGTTTTGTGTAGGAGTAAGTAGAAATCAGGACAATAGCCACTGGCGACAGCAGCAGACAAAGCAAGTTCAGCATACCGGCAGCGACTATAAACAGCGCGTAGTTGATGACAATGAACAGGATGACTTCCTTCTCCGCGAGCAGCCGCTGTGGCAGATGGCGGTGCGCCGTGCGCGGGTTCTGTTTGTCAAATGTGCGGTCCACCAGCCGGTTAAAGGCGTTCGCGCCATTGCGTGCCCCGATTAAGGCAATAAGCCCCCACAGCATCATATGGCCGGAGGGCCATCCCCCGGCAGCCCACACCATCGAGATAATCGCAAACGGCAGCGAAAAGAGCGTATGCGAGAACATAACCAGTTCGCTGAACATTTTCAGCTTGAGCGCGGTGGTTTTGAAAGCATTCAATATAACCATATCATTCTTCCTTTATCTTCATTTCCTGTGAGGGTGTGAGGCTTGAAGCAGCACTTCATTCAGTGCTTTTATCATACCATCAATATCTTCCGCTGTAACGATCAGCGGCGGTTGAAAGGCGAGAACATTGCGGTTCACACCGTTTTTGCCGATCAAATAGCCACGGTCCTTCATCTCTTCCAGCACATCGTCCGTCAGCTCTGCCGCAGGAACGGCGTCGCTGCCAGCCAGCTCCGCCCCCAGCATCAAGCCGGTACCCCGCACGTCGGAGATCAGTGCCGGATAACGCTCCTGCAGCTGCTGCAGACCGCGCTTCAGCCGCTCTCCAAGCTCTGCCGCCCGTTCCGCCAGCCGTTCACCCTCAATATAATCCAATACGGCCAGTGCTGTAGCCGCCGAGACAGGATTGCCTCCGAAGGTGGAGGCTGAAGGGCGGTTCAACGAGGCGGCAATTTCATCCGTAGTCGCGAAGGCAGCCACCGGAACCCCGTTGCCCAGCGCCTTAGCCATGCTGATGATGTCGGGAACCACACCGAAATGCTCCATGGCGAACATGGCTCCGGTGCGGCCGTAGCCGGTCTGTATCTCATCATCAATCAGCAGCACACCGTATTGGTCCAGCAGCGCCTTGACTTCGCGGAAATACCAGGAGACCGGCATAATCATGCCGCCATTGCCCTGGATCGGTTCGACGATCATCGCAGCAATGTGGTCGCCTTTCTCCTGCAGCACATGTTCGAGGTTCTTGAGCGACCGCGCCCCGGCCTCTTCCAGCGTAAGTTCAGGATCATACGGGCGTGCAATGAACGTTACATCCTCATCCAGATACTTGTCAGTTCTCCACATTTGGAGGCCGGTGACGCTCATCGTAAGATTAGTCCGGCCATGCAGCCCGCTTTCCAGGGCAATGAACCCTTTGCGGCCGGTATGCATTCGGGCCAGGAGCAAAGCCCCTTCATTGGCCTCTGAGCCGCTGTTGACGAAGAAGGTCCGGCGCAAGCTGCCCGGCAGCAGCTGTTCGAGCCGTTCCGCCAAGTCCACACCCGGCTGTGTTAGGTAGACCGTGGACGTGTGCTGGAGCTGCTGAAGCTGCTCGATCGTGCGGGCTGTAATCGCCGGGTTGCAGTGCCCACAGGCCACGACGGATACCCCGGCGAAAAAGTCCGTATATTGCTTGCCGTTCTCATCATAGACAAACTGCATGCTTCCGCGCACCAATTGCGGGGCATCACGGTAAAAGTGTGCAGTGCAGGGATAGAAATACTGCTTTCTTTTAGCAGCTACCCCATCTCTTCCAATGAATTGCTGTTGTTCCATCTATGGTCCCTCTCCTTCTGCTGCTCCTCTATAACTCTCTTAATATGGAAAATAAATCAGTGCGATAGTTTGTGAAAATAATAACTTATCACTCTAGCATTTACCGTTAAAATCACTATCCGGAAACCCTTAAAAATATAAACATCAATTAAACTGCAGCGAACCCAGGGTATAACCTGCATACACCGGCTTCAACCCGCCGAGCAGCTCTTCTTTTTCCAAAGAACCGTTGATTGCTGCCTGATAGGCCTTAATAATGCCACGCAGCTCTTCCACACTATAGGTCGCTCCTTCAATCCGCAAGCTGGCAATGCCAAGGCCCTTCATCTCCTCCACCATAGGCAGATAGCAAAGCTCCTTGGAGAACAGCAGGTGGCAGCGGCCGTATTGGTCACGGTACACCGGATTCTCGCCTTTATCCGTCTTTAGCACCAGTACCTCATTGCTTACATACAGGTTGTCTTCTTCACCAATCGGCTCCATCACCTCGGTATTCTCGAACAGATCATGCTCCATATACATCAGCGCCGGTGTGCCGTGAACGACAACTTCGAGCGGCAACTCGCAGCCGGAGGTAAAGGATGCAAAATGCTCCATCGTCATTTCCGGTGAAACCGTTAGCTTAGCCAGTCCCAGTCCGGCATACAGCCCGGCAGAAAGATGATTGTATACATTCAGATTGGCGTCCCCGATCATCGGGTATCCCGTCTGGGCGAAACGGCGAATCGCTCCAAGGTTCGTAATCAGCAGCCCGTCAATCGGCAGGCGTTCCCCGCTCAGCAGATGATCGTATTGATCAAAATGCAGCTCCGTCATCATCCGCGGCATCCCGAGGTAGAGCTTTGTCTTTCCTTTTAAGGCGCCAAGTTCCTTAATGTCCTGCTTTGTAAACGGACGGTCCGGCTCAAATACATCACCTGGCAGATATAAATGATCTACACCCAGCTCAAGCACCAAACGGGCCTGCTCCATATTATTCACGCGTACTGCAAGCTCCGGTTTACTTTGCTCACTGCGTCTGCCTTCCGCAAGCCGCTCACGCAGCTGCATTACCCGGTCCGCCGATAGCTCCCGCTCTGCAGTAGGTGTACTGAATACCTTGCCTGTGCTGTAAAATTTGCCTGTACCTTCATAGCGGCGGTTGATGTTTGCCAGTCCCGGCTTGCCAAAAGCATACGCGGTGGAAAAGTCACGTTTCCGGTTTTGGTGCAGCATCTTAGTATCTACGGTACGGTCAAAGCCAATTGGATCCTCAATATAACGGTCAATGGCTTCACCATAGCTGTTCGCAAGCATCACCATGAACTCTTTGTCGCGCATCCGGCCCTCAATTTTAAAAGAAGTAATGCCTGACTCAATCAGCTCCGGAAGATGCTCATACATAAACATGTCTTTGACAGCCAGCGGATATTCAGCCGGGAAGACATAGCCGTCTTTCTTGATCCGGTAATCCCAGCGGCAAGGTTTCATGCATTTACCCCGGTTGCTGCTCATGCCGAAGACCTGGGAGCTGAAGTAGCAGTTCGCCCCGTGCACAGAGCACATATCGCCGTGAATGAAATACTCCAGCTCCATGCCGCTCCGCTGACCCAGCAGCTTTGCCGTCTGCAGATCCATCTCACGCGAGGTCACCACCCGGCTTACCCCAAGATCACGCAACGCGTAAACCATCTCCAGATTGTGCACATTCATCATCACCGAGGCGTGAACCGGAAGCGTAAGCTCCATCTCGCGGATCAGCTCCAGCACAGCCATATCTTGAACGATCAGCGCATCGGGATGAACTCCGTCGAGAAAACGAAGATACTCTCTGGCTTCCTCCACATCATCCTCACTGAACAGGTTGTTTACCGTAATATATACTTTTTTGTCCAGGCTGTGGGCGATCGCAAGGGCTTCAATAATCTCCTCATGAGACAGGTTGTAGCCTTTGCGCATCATTCTCATGTTCAGCACAGGACCGCCAAAATAGACTGCGTCACATCCCGACTGCACCACTTCCTTGAAAATTTCAAACGTTCCCGCCGGTGCCAGCAGTTCGATTTCCTTGCCATTAAAATAACGTGCCATTTTTGTTTCCCCCTAAAATTACAATAATGCTACTGCAACTCCCATGATGATGAACATAGCGACAAAAACAGTATCGGCCCAGCCCCACCTGAGGCGGTGATACCGGCTGCGCGGCGCATCCATGCGGAACCCGCGGGCTTCCATGGAATAGACCAAATCCTGAGCGCGCCGGAAGGCGCTGGAGATTACCGGCACAAGCAGCGAGACGAGCATCCGCCCTTTTTCCTTAAGCGGCAGTTCCTTCAGGTCGGCTCCGCGCGAGGCTTGCGCCTTCATGATGATCTGCGATTCGTCGAGAATCGTTGGAATGAAGCGCAGGGCGATGCTGATCATCAGCGTAATCCGTTCCGGCGACAGCCCCAGCTTTTTGAACGGGGTGAGGATGCCCTCCAGACCCCGGTTCAGCTTCGCAGGTTTTGTAGTGAAGGTAAGCAAGGCCGTGAAGGTGATCAGGAAAAACATGCGGATAACGGAAAACGCGGCCAGCCGCAGCCCGTCTTCATGCAGCGAAAAAGAGCCGATAGAGAACACCGCAGCGCCTTCCTTAACGGTCAGGGCCTGAACGACAAAGATAAACAACATTAAATAACGCAGCGGCTTGGCCGCCTTGACGAAATACTTAAGCGATATTCGGGTTGATGACATGACCGCTATCGAAAAAACGGCCAGCAGCGCCATCGCCATCCAGGAATGCGATAGTAAAATAACAACTAAATATAAGATCATCCCGATGATTTTAGCCCGGGCATCCAGCTTGTGTACCCAGGAGCCGGTCTCAATGCTGCGCCCGAGCAGCAGCCGATCATTCATAGCTATCCCTCTTTCCTGCAAGGCCCGGGCCCTCCGCTGCTCCAGGCAGCGAAGCAATCAGCTCGGCGAGGCTGCCCGCGGTCAACCGGGGCTTCTCCCCCGCAAGACCGAAGCGGTCGGCAACCGCCCGCCAGTAGCGGAGCGACTGCGGCACCGTCAAGCCGCAGCGTTCCAGAATATCCGAATCGGCGGCAAGCTCCTGGCTGCTGCCTTGAAAAGCCAGTTCGCCTTCCTTAAGCAGCACCCAGCGGTCGGCATAGGGAAGCAGCTCATCCATCCGGTGCGTCACGATGATAATTGTCCGGCCCTGCTCGCGGCAGAGCCGCTCCAGCAGCCCGATCAGCTCAGCCCGGCTGATCGGGTCGAGCGTCGCTGTCGGTTCATCCAGCACAACGATATCCGGGTCCATGGCCAGCACCGAAGCGATGGCCGCCTTGCGCATCTGTCCGCCGCTTAGACGGAACGGATTGCGCTCCAGCAGTCCAAGATCGAGCCCCATGTCCGTCATCGCCTTGCGTGTGCGCTCCTTGGCTTCCTCAAGGCTCATGCCAAAGTTAAGCGGCCCGAAGCACAGATCCTTCTCTACCGTCTCCTCAAACATCTGCTGCTCGGGAAACTGAAAGACCAGACCGACCCGGCGGCGCAGCGGAAGCAGCTTCGGAGATTTCTCTCCAGCGCGGATAGTCACATCAAGGACACTGACCGTCCCCTCCGTCGGCTTCAGAATTCCGTTGAACAGCTGCAGAAGTGTCGATTTTCCCGAGCCGGTTGCCCCGGCAATGCCCACCATCGATCCGCTGGGGAGGTTAAGATTAATCCCGTGCAGCGCTGTCTGCCTCCAGAGGCTCCGGTCCGCGTAGGTGTAGCTTACTTGTTGTAGTTGTATGGCCATAATGTGTCTATAAGCTCCTTTTCACTGGCGGGAACATCCACCTTGATCCCCAGGTTCTGCAGTTCACGGGCAAGCTGCCAAGGATACGGCTCCCGCAGGTGGCACTTCTCCAGAAGCTCTTCATTCCGGAACAATTCTGCAGGGGTTACATCTGCCGCCAGTCCACCCCCGTGCAGGGCCAGCACGCGATCCGAGGCCAGGATTTCATCGGCATCGTGTGTAATCATTAGAAGGGTATAGTTCCCTTCCGCGCGCATATCCTGCAAAATGCCCATCAGCTCGTTCCGGCTTCCTTCGTCCAACATGGAAGAGGCCTCGTCAAAGATGACGATGCCTGGCTTCATGGCTAGAATGGAGGCAATGGCGACCCGCTGCTTCTGGCCTCCTGACAGCTCGCCGGGATGCTTGGCCAGCAGATGGTCGATCCCCAGCTTCATGGCATAGGATTTCAGCCGTTCCTCCATCTCCGCGTAGGGTAAACACAGCCCCTCCAGGCCGAATACAATGTCTTCCTCTACCGTTGCCCCGATAAACTGGTTGTCAGGGTTCTGGAACACCATGCCAATGCACTGACGGATCGTTCCAATATTCTCTTCCTGCAGTTTATGGCCGCAGATGAAGATATCTCCGGCACTTTTAGGCAGCAGGGCATTCAGCAGCTTGACCAGCGTTGACTTGCCGCAGCCGTTCGGTCCCACGATGCTTACCCATTCCCCCTGCTGGATAGACAGTGTAATATTCTGGAGGATCGGGTGCTCCGGGTTATATCCAAACGATACGCCTGCCAGTGAGATCACTGGCGGTTCCGCTCCAGCTTCCAGCTCATTGTTAAATTCATTCATGTTAGTCATCCTTCCCAGCTAGTGACCCGTTCCGCCCAAGAACTCTTCAAACAGCGATATTTTGGATAACGAGGCTACCACATACCGCACCGCGAAACCGACAACAATCCCCGTCACCACTCCGGTAATCAGCAGCATCGGAAAGTAGTAGAATGTGCTCGATGATTTCAGCACTATGGAAGCGGCGAGCAGCTGCCCTGTGTTGTGGGCCAGTCCGCCGGCAATACTGATCCCAATGACACTGAGTCTTTTCCCGCCAAACCGGACGAGCAGGTACATGACAACAAAGCTGAACAAAGAGCCAAATAAGCTGAACAGCAGACTTGAGAAGGTACCCAGCAAAAATGCGGTAAGCAAGGTCTTGAGGATTACCAGTACAAATGCGTCACGTGCGCGCAAAAAATAAATGCAGGTCAAAATCATAATGTTGGCAAATCCCAGCTTGGCACCGGGCATCAGCCCCATCCCTGCGAGTGGAATCTGGGCTTCCACAATACTCAGCACAACCGCCACCGCGGCAAAGAGTGCTACAATCACCGTTCTTTTCAGGGCCGTTGAAGACTCACTACTGGACATAGGCATCTATATCATCTCCTCCCGACGCGCCTGCAATTTCTACTAATACCCTATGCGGCAAACAAACGATCGTCTGCTTGGGCAAGGTAATAAACCCAAAACCTAGACATACCTTGTCGGGACAGTCGGCGTCATACATTTCAATACCATAATCATGCACTTTTAAAATGTTATACCCGCGATCGGTACGGACTTCTACCGTTTGATCTTCCTCTGTAAGCTGAACCGTCTTGAACAGCTTGCCGTCCACCATTATATTGGCCACAAGATTTTTCCCCGGGCCGCCTTTATCGTCTGAAAACCACCTCGGTGCAAGAAAAGCGAGAGCGGCAATGAGCACGATGGAAACCAGCAGCACATCTGCGCGTTTCATAAAATTCTCCCTTATTTTTTAATTAAAATCCAGACTTAATAATTATAACGGTCTACCCTCAATCCTTCAATGAATGTAGTCGTTAATTGTCGGTTTTAAAGACCAGTTCACAAAATAGGCACGCAACGAGAAGCGGATACCTCCATAAATTGGATGGTATCCGCTTCCGCAAGAAATATTAGGATAAACAGCAAGCAACACCCTGCTTGCCCGTTTCACCCCGCCCTTCCGGGAACATCCTCTTCTTCTGAACTTGCCGCCTTCCCGAAGTATGCCAGGAATAATCCGGCGAATTCAGGATCCCACTGGCTCCCTCTGCCCTGTTCCAGAATAGCCAGCGCCCGTTCATGATCCATCCCTTTCCGGTAGGGGCGGTCCGATGTCATGGCGTCGTAGGCATCGGCTACGGCGATGATTCTGCCATGCAGCGGAATGGACATTCCGACAAGGCCATCCGGATAACCTTTGCCGTCGTAACGCTCATGATGTGAGCGGACTCCACTTATGTAAGGCGCCATCTTCTCCACAGGCTCAATCTGCCGCAAAATATTTTCCCCAAGCACCGGATGGCTCTTAATCTGATCAAATTCCTCATCCGTAAGATTCCCCTCTTTAAACAGGACATTGTCGGGCACACCGATTTTGCCGATGTCATGTAGCAGAGCAGATTTCCGCAGGTCATCGAGCCTTTGACCCGTCAGCCCCGCCAATTGTCCAATAATAACCGAGTACTCCGCCACCCGCAGTGAATGTCCCGCGGTATAGGAATCACGGGCATCCAGAGCCACGGCAAGCGTGGTGAAGTAGCTGTCCAGAAGCTGTCTGTTCTGCTGTTCCCGGGCCTGAAGCCCCCGCACCATCATATTAAACCCGGCCACCAGCTTGGAAAATTCATCGGAATATTCATCCTGCACCTGCAAAAGGCGCCCGTCCTTGACGTTATTCATTGCCTTGTATAGTTCATTGATCGGGTGTTGAACGCTGTTAGTCAGGAGCCAGGCGGCAATGGATGAGAATAATGTGCCGACCATCAGCACCATCCCTGCCCAAGCCCAATAGCTCTGCAAGCCGGCCAGCGAACTGCTGTTGAGGCTGTCCATGCGGATATGTGTTGCCATGATGAAAAGAAACAGCGGAAACGTCCCGATCAGCATACAGCTGATCAGAAATTTTGGGCGGATGGCTACAAATACATGCCCTTCCAGCGAGAAATCCACATTATACATATCCAAAGCCCGGTTTCTGAATTCTTTAATTAGCGGAACAATGGCCGAGCAGGTCAGGAAAAATTCGATCAGCGCATGCATGCACGCCACCAGAGTTGCCCCGACCATGGCCAGCAGCAGATAGAAATAAGGGAGGTTGATTAATCCGGTGTGAATCATCCAGAAGGTCATTAGGGCCGCCGGCAAGGATAACCCGAGAAGATGCGGGCCTAGAATCCGCTGTACTGCATTTCTGGGCATTCGATGGGTGTAGAGATAAGCTTCCTCCAGCATGGCCAGCGTAGGCCGCCGTTCTTTCATTGCAGTCCGTATCGGTTTGAGTTGATTCATGAACACACTGACTTCCGTGATTGCCATAATTGAAAAAGAGAGCAGCAATACGATTAGCAGGCGGGAATACTCCACCACACTTATCTCCAGCGAAGAGAGCAGCAACAGGCTTCCCACCGCCAGCACGGCAATCACGGAGCCCAAAAAATAATTTCTGATCTGCTTCTTCAAAAACACCCCGTATATATTCATCTGTTCCCCCATTTCCAGCCTTACCCTGCTGCTTATGTTATACTTGCATTACTACATACTCCATGATATAATAAAATAATATTTGTTTTCGTGTATATACATCCCCATCAAGAAGATGTCAGGCCGATTGGTTACTTTCTATTTATTATCGGCATTTTGGACACAAAATCTTACGTTTTCTTGCATGACTCTTCCTTTTTATGAGACTAAATTCGAACATAGCATTCCGATTCACACTGGCGCGGCCACGGAGCCGCAAGGACAAAAGAGAGGTAGGGCTTTTGTCGTTTTGGAAGGATTATTCTCGCCATACGGCTTCTGGAAATAACAGGGAATTACGACGCCCGTTTCGCTCACAAACGGCGGGGGATTAAATATACGAGAAGATATGGACGTACCGTTCCCCGTTGCAAGGAACGCCGCCATATGTGGAACATATAAGCGCCCGATATCCGCAGCTTGCGGAGATCGGGCGCGTCTACTTTCCGGGGGTTGATCCGGAACTAATGTACATAACGGGCAACAAACTGGCTTACTTTGCCGATGTATCCGGCCATATCCGTGTCATACGCAAGTCCATGCCCCGCTCCATGAACCACGAATTTCTCTTTTGGGCTGTTACATGCCTCATACAACTCATTCCTCATGTGGAAAGGCACGAAAAAAATTGTCTGCATCGCCGTGAGCCGCTGCCAGGGTTGTCCGTGCAGTTAGTACCTCTGGCGCATAAATTATAAGAAGGAAGTCGTTGTCCAACGTCGTTCAGTTCGAAAAGCTGCTTAATTCTCCTGGAGCTCGTATAATATGCCCGGTAAAAAGGAGCTGACGATGAAGAATTCGCCCAGGTCGCTGAGGTTAGCCTTACATCGATCGGTTACATTGAACGAAATGAAATCTCTGCTTCTTTTCTGACTTTAAGAAGGCTCTCCGAGATTCTGGGAGAAAAGCATTTCCTACTTAGGGTGCTTTGAACAAATGCCTGAAGAAACCTTAGGACTAAGAATAAAAAAAGCATCTTCTTCAATTAATAAGTCTTATGTCAAAAAGTTTATTGATATCCTTAATTGAACCCCCGATTCAAGGCGCCTTAGTTTTTTTACATTTTACTACTTCCACAAGTGAATTTGTGTAAAATATATACCAATTCACATATTATTAAAATTCAATTTGCAATAATATATTCTACAAAAAATAGAATTTTGTCGAAAAGAAAGGGCTTTAGACCCTGTAAAATTTCCGAAGAATCGACATATTTTTCCTATACTTGTGATATACTAGAAATTGTAAAAGTTAACAAATCTATAATAATAGAGGTGATTATCAAGAGAATAGGAAATTCATGTTTTTAAAATTAAAAATTGGAGGTAAATTAGCATGATGAAAACAATTAGAAATGAGTTTAGGATGAAAAATTTAGTTGCATATATGCTTGCCTTTTTAACAACTTTTCTAATAGCAGGAATTTTTTATTCAACTAATGCATATGCTGATCTACAAAGTATTTTTTATCCTAATTCCACAAAAAAAGCTTATGGGGATGCACTCAATGGCTCAGGTTACCCTAACTTAGCTTATTCATATTGGAGGTCAGAAACAGCGCAAGGAAATAGCAATACACCCACTACGTTGAGATTTTTCAATGTAACAACAAGTAATGGAGCCAGCAATCCAACTGGAGCTCAATTTGGACTTTATAAAATTGTAGATTTAAGGGAAAAGAGATTCTTAGACTGGTATACACGAACTATTAATGGCACACAGATTTCTGTAAATATGGATTATACAGCAAACATGGGGAGCCTCTATACAGAGATGACAGTTTATGCTGATCCATCGGGTCTTGATGGTGCTCAGATGAATGTTCGATATGATAGATTTGCTTATACAACTAACTAATAAAATTAAAAGGAGTTGTTTATGCTTATGATTATTAAGAGATATTTAATTACTCTGATTTCACTTCTCGTACTTACAACAGCATTTGGAACAGTCTTAGCATCTCCTGAAACTACCCCAGATAATAATCCTGTATCAGGTGGGCATGGAATTATTTCATCTGCCGAAACAATTGATCTAAAAGAGGCTGAAACACTTATGGATAATATTGATCTTCATTTGCCATCAGTTCTGCCTGATAACTTCAAACAAGAAAGTGTTATTTATAACACACCACCAGAAAAAATCAGTAAATCACTTCGAAATCTAAATGAAGATTCCGTTAAAGAAGTTACCATACGTTATAGAGATCAAACTGAACCAAGTAATTGGATAGATTACACTACAAAAAAAATGGAGATTGATCTTGTTGATGAAAATGTAAAACAAATTGAAATTAATGGAGTACTGGGACAATATTTAGAAAGCAAAGAAAAAGGCATTAAGGTATTTAATTGGCACTTTAAGGGAGCAAGTCATTTTGTAATTGCAAAATCAGGGATTGATGAGTCACAACTTTGGGATTTTGTAAATTCAATTAAATAAGTTTAAGATTTTATCAGGACCTCGATAAAGGTCCTGATAAAATCTTTATTGACTCTAAGGAGGGCATATGATTAAAAAAAGCAAAACAATAGCATTCATTTTTTTGGTACTTACACTGGCTTCAATTGTAGGATGTTCCTCATCTGGAAATGCTGATCTCGCGAAAGCTAACGAAAACGTTAAGAAGCTTAGTCCTCTCACCGAAACACCCAAAATTGCTGGTTTGGATATTAAGGAAATAGTTGTTAAAAGGGGGTTGGAAACCGATAATCCCCCTCGAAATACAGTTATACTAACTTACACCGACAATAAGGGTGAAAAAGAGAAAGCAGAAGCCTATGATAAAAGCATTGAGTTGCTTTATGGTCCATATGAGGGCGATAAAATAGCTACACTTTCTGTAAGCGACATTGAAGTAGAACTTGCTAATAACATGAACACAAAAACTGTAAATGGTCTCGAGCTTCTCTATACAGAAATTAATGATTCATTATTAATATATGCTCGTCATAATGGGCTCTCGTACACTTATGAAGCTCAAATAACAAATAAATACACCAAAGACGAACAGTTCGAATTATTCTCAAAAGCAATCACTTACAATGAAACTGAGTAGAACAACTTTTTATCAATATGCTCCCCTCATTTTTAAAAGTATCATCTTTCTACCGTAAAGAACAAAGCGATAGAGAGATGATACTTTAATGATCATGTGAATACATTGCGCAATACATTAACAGGTACATAACTAATACACTCGATCGACTCAGGGATTAAACACACCCGAACGTAGGCGCGTCTACTTTCCGGGGTTATTGGACTACTTCACGTACCGGTTAACAAACTCACTTACCTTGCTGACATATCCTGCCTTATCCGTATCATAAGAAAGCCCATGCCCTGCCCCATGCACTACAAACTTGTCCTTGGGGCTGCGGCATGCCTGGTACACTTTGTCCATCATGGCATAGGGTACGAACTTATCGGCATCACCATGGATGAACAGGATCGGCACCCGTGCCTTACGCACCTGCTTCAGCGCTGATGCCTCACCGAAGAAATAGCCTGCTTTCAGCCGGGTAATCAGACTGGCAATCTGCACGAAGGGAAAGCTTGGCAGATGATACATCCGCCAGAGCTGATAAGAGAGCTGTGCTTTGACCGAACTATACCCGCAGTCGGCAACAACCGCCTTCACCTGCGGCGGAAGCTCTTCACCCGCGGTCATCATCACCGTTGCTCCACCCATAGACACCCCATGCAGCACAATCTGCGCCTGCGGCCCATTCTCTTCAATGGTGTATTCGATCCACTTTACATAATCCCGGCGTTCGGGCCAGCCAAGTCCTATGTAATTGCCTGTGCTTTCACCATGTCCCCTGGCATCGGGAATCAGCACATTATAGCCCAGGTTTTCATAATAAATCTTGGCGTAGGCCCCCATATCCTTGGCTTTACCGGAATAGCCGTGGGCAACGATTGCTGTACGTCCGGCTGCCCGCTCTGACGGCAGATAATAACCCCGCAGCTTCAGTCCATCCTCTGAGATCATGTCGACATTCCGGAAGCTCTGCCGGGCGATCCACTCCGCCCCTTCTCCCCATGATGCTCCAGCCACCGGCGGATCTACCTTCAGCGCAGGTGAATTCGCCAAAAACTCCTTAGGCGCCCGATGGATCGCCACTCCATAGAAAAAGAAACCCGCATAGGTCAATCCTCCGGCAATGACGATAATAATCGCCAGTATAATTACACTCCACATGAATATTCTCACCTTTCCTTCTCGTAGCTGTGGGATACTCCAGTCACAATCATGCGGGCTCCGCAATGATTTCTGCATAGTATAACATGGTAGCCTCGCCTGCGAGAAATGAACGTATAACAGATGGATTGAAATCTAAACGATTGTTGTATAATAACCCTCAAAACTTAGGAAACACTCTATAAAAAGGCCGCTTCCGGGATTTTCTCTCCCGTAAGCGGCCTGAATTATGTTTAGAACATGGCGTCTGGACTGCTATTAGCCCGAGTGTGATTCAATGAAAGCTTCAGCGTTTTCGTCTGCTTGTTTTTGCCGTTCTGCTCAGCAGCAGACCTACTCCGGCAATAGCGAGACCGGTAATATAATAAGGTGCCGGGCTGGTTTCGCCCGTCTGCGGCAGACTCTCGGCCGGATCCACTGGCCCCAGCGGAATTTCTTCATCAAGAATAATCTCTTCATCCGGTACCGGAGCAGGTACTGGATCAGTCGCTGGAGTAGTCTCCGGCGTTGGCTGCACAGGCGAAGGTGTGGTCACAGGGCCCAAAGGCAGCGGATCCTCATCAATCGTAATCTCCTGATCGTCATTCGTACCAATCACCGTTGGTGTCGGTGCTGGCGTCGGGTCTACTGTTGGCGCTACGCTCGTCGGTGCTGGCGTCGGGTCTACTGTTGGCGCTACGCTCGTCGGCGCTGGCGTCGGGTCTACTGTTGGCGCTACACTCGTCGGTGCTGGCGTCGGGTCTACTGTTGGCAACGGCGTTGGTGTCGGTGTTGGTACCGGTGTCGGCACCGGTGTTGGCGTTGGTGTCGGCGCTGGTGTTGGCGTTGGTGTCGGCACCGGTGTTGGCGTTGGCACCGGTGTCGGTGTCGGTGTCGGTGTTGACGTCGGCGTTGGTGGCGGCGCCGGTGTTGGCGTCGGTGTTGGCACCGGTGTTGGCGTTGGCGTCGGCGTCGGTGTCGGTGTTGGCACCGGTGTCGGTGTCGGCGTCGGCGCCGGTGTTGGTGGCGGAGTCGGCGCCGGTGTTGGTGGCGGCGCCGGTGTTGGCGTTGGTGTCGGCGCTGGTGTTGGTGTTGGTGTCGACGTTGGTACCGGCGTCGGTGTTGGTACCGGCGTTGGTATTGGTGTCGGCACCGGTGTTGGCGTTGGTGTTGGCGTCGGTGTCGGTGTCGCCGTCGGCATTGGTGTCGGCGTCGCCGTCGGTGTTGGCGTCGCCGTTGGTGTTGGTGTCGCCGTCGGTGTCGGTGTTGGCGTCGGCGTTGGTGTCGGCACCGGTGTTGGCGTTGGTACCGGTGTTGGCGTCGGTGTTGGCGTTGGTGTCGGTGTCGGCACCGGTGTTGGCGTTGGTGTCGGCACCGGTGTTGCCGTTGGCGTTGGTGTCGGCGTCGCCGTTGGCGTCGGTGTCGGTATCGGCGTCGCCGTTGGTGTCGGTGTCGCCGTCGGCGTTGCCGTCGGTGTCGCCGTCGGTATCGGCGTCGCCGTTGGTGTCGGTGTCGGTGTTGGCGTCGCCGTCGGTGTCGGCGTCGGTGTTGGCGTCGGTGTCGCCGTTGGCGTCGGTGTCGGTATCGGCGTCGCCGTTGGTGTCGGTGTCGCCGTCGGCGTTGCCGTCGGTGTCGCCGTCGGTATCGGCGTCGGTATCGGCGTCGCCGTTGGTGTCGGTGTCGGTGTTGGCGTCGCCGTCGGTGTCGGCGTCGGTGTTGGCGTCGCCGTCGGTGTTGGTGTTGGTGTTGGTGTCGGCTTCGGTGTTGGTGTCGGGCCGACTGGCGGCACCGTTCCCTCAAAGGTATGATGATGCATCTGAATATAACCGCTGAATCCTTTTGCAATAAGGGTACCATGCAGTTCAGCACGGCTGAACGCCACAAAGGCATGCGGCGCTAACATGGTGCCTTCAATGGTTGTGTTCCCATTAGCTACAGAAGAAGCTTCGTAGAAGTTGAACAGCACATTGTGAGATTTGCCATTCCACATTTGAAAATCCGGAATGACGACCTTATTCCCGCTTACATTGATAATTACCGTGGCATTTCCTGCAATGTTGAACTGGAGACCGTTGGTAACCGCCAAATCCGCAGCAGTCAAATGAATGACATTAAAGGAATCCGGAGCGTTAATCGTCATTTTCCCTCCATCTCTGACAAAGGGCTGCGTTTGTTTCAGAGCAGCAAGTTCACTCGAACGCTGAATCAAAAATTGCTCCTCAGCTTGAAAATCGATCGGATGATCCTGCCGCGTACCTCCTTTAAGGTCAGCTCCTGAACTTTTCATGCTGCCTCCATACACAGAGGTGCCATAAACTGTTCCATTTGAAAAGTCGATGTCTTTGCCGGCGATAAGCACATCTCCGCCCACAGCATCCTTGGATACTCCATATCCCTGAAGAGTAATATTCCCTGCAGCAGCAAGCCGTCCGTGGATCTGGTCATTGCTTTGCGCGAAATCTCCAAAGATAAAGGCGTTGAAATTGCCGGCGACTCCCAGCACCGGTGTTGGGGTGTACGGCATACTTGCCGCCGCCTCTACATTGATCCCCGGATGAAGCATATTGCCGATGGTTAAAATCCCCGTCAGAATCAAGGCTAATGATTTTTTCTTCAACAACGATATGTACCTCCTATGTAACTATTCTATGAATGCACAGATTAGCCCGTAACAACAAAAAGACCGCCAAGAAGGGTTAGCTTCATGGCGGCCGGACGATCGTGGCACCTTTAGAGTGCTGTAGATTCCTGACTTTGCGTCCCGCTCTTTCGAACGGTTTGCGATTATACATGAGAAGTTGGTAACAGTCGTATTCTATGTAGTCTATGACTTTTGTTACTTTCGGACTAGAATCAGTCTATCTCTTCCCCTCTCTGTTTGTCAATCTATTCCTTATTTTTTTTGATAGATTCTCTGAAAAAGTCCTCAATCCCGCATCACATAAGGGTTTCGTTGTATTCACCAATCACATAAAACAAATTTTCAATATTAAAAATTAGTATATTCGAACCACTTTTCAACTTATGTCGAAACGGCAAAAAAACTGTCGCCAGCTTTTGGCAGCAGTTTTTAGTCATTGTCAATTTACATAAGTCAGCGGGCAACAGCCGGACTCAGAATTGGTATATTTTATAACAGCTGAACCCAGCCGATCATGGACATCCATAGTGGAACACTTAGAAACAACCCGAACAACAATCCGCGGCGGAGACTTCCCTCATAATTCATCACAATTCTCCTTTTTAATAAGCTTTATTTTTCAATATTTATTATTTCAATTTTAATATAAAATAATTCTTATAATTATTTTGTGAATTATGTCACATTGTTTCAGCTGTTTAGAAATTCCATTGATTAATTTTTGAATAATCGGTTAAAATACGAATATACGTTCTTATTAGAGGTGATTGAATTTATGCATAGAGCGGAGAGTAACGATAATACACTGGTCAAATCCTATATATTGCTTCCGCTGATTTTATCAGCCTTTGAACGGGATTCAGCCATTATGTCGACACAACTGCGGACTCCCGCCCCATACATGGAGGTTCTCCGTACTGCTGCAAATGCGGCTACTGCCGATCTGAGGGATGTGCGCGCCGAAATGAGGAAACGCGGAGTTAAGGTCTATGAACAGCAGCGGCTCCAGGTGGGCATCGAGGCCAAATTTATATGCCGGGGATATCATGAACGGATGCTGCTGCTGGATGACGTCATCGCTGCACAGGCCGCTATCCATATGCGCAAATACCTGGGACTCGATATCTCCGGCTACAACAGCTATGAGGAACAGTACAAAATCAAATCCGGCCCTCAAGCAAGCCAATAGCCTTTGGTGCGTTGAAGAATAAAAACAGGCCTCGCCCTGGGAGTCGGCAAGACCTGTAAAGTACCCGCTATAAATTACATTAAAACCTTCCAATAGCCCAATGTGCCGAAAATAACTACCAGCGCCACGGGATATAGAATTCTCCGGCTTACCTTATCCTTAAACGTAAGAAATAAACATAACATGCAAAGCCACGCAATAAGAAGACTGCCCATTTCCTATGCATACGCTCCTTCCTGAGCCCATTCATACCTGTATTCCACCGAACCGCCGGTACCGTCATAACATTTTCCGTCTATCCAGTTAGACTTGCTGGTCTGAAATTCCATAAGCGCTTCACCGCTCCCTTTGCGGAACAGGATGCTCCCAGAAGCCCAGCCGGCCCTTGGCCGGAATGTTGTCCTCCAGCGGAGTGACCCCCGTCAGTTCCCAGGCAAACCGTCCCTCCCTATAATCTCCAAAGATATATTCGCTGCCGTAGGGCCAGCCTTCTTCAGCCATACCAGCTGTAACTTCATAACAGTTTATCAGCGATCCTGTCGCTATAATCACTCCGGCAGGCAAATTGTCCGCTGTAAGACCATGACGGGCGAGCACCGATCGGAAAGGCTCCCGTAAGCATACTTCCTTATCAATCTTCAAACCGGCATGAATGGCGATTTCACCCCGGTAAGCCGTTCTCCAGGAACGGGTCTCGAATGATTTTTCACCAAGAGCAATGAGCGTCGCCCAAGGCTGCCGTATAGTCAGGCATCGCATAACTTCCTGCCCCCTCTCTGCAACAAAGGAAAGGCGCAGCCCACCGGGAATCCGGAAAACCGCGCCGCATATAGTTTTTTTAAGATGCTGGTGAAGGAAATTGCCCCCGGCTTAAGCATTATGCGCGTAACCCACACCCATCTGTAAGGTTCAATTAGGTTCTGTATGTTCTTTGCGGCGCTTCACTACTCATTATAAGGTTCAATAAGGTTTTGTAAAGTTTCTCTCGACTGCTTTACTCTTCCTTTTGCCCTTAGGATTCCTCCACTATTGGAATAACTTAGCTTCTGCAAATCCAAACAATTATTAATGGGCATTCGCCGTCAACAATATAGGTTATAGTCCATAGACTGTTGTCAGGATGTATTTATCTGAGGAGGTATTATTTTATGGACGCAAATAATTATCAACAAGTCTCTTGGAGTTGCATGAATAAGTACGTTGGTGTAACTACTACAGATGGTCAGTCTCATGATGGGTTTATTGCCCATGTAGACCAGGATTTCGTTACTCTTGCTATTCCCACAAACGAGATGTTTCAGGGTATGCCTGCGCAAAACTCTACCTACAGACAATTCGGGTTCCATCCAGGTTTTTTCCCCAGACGCCGCTTTATCCAGAGACGGATCCCTTTTGGCGCCATTACTGCTTTGTTCTTACTCCCGTTTTTTATTTAATGACATGAGGGAGGGAATCCCCCTCCCTTCGCCTATGCCAGCCCCTCAAAATAACTGCCGCTGTATAACCGCTATCCCCCGCTGTGCAATCTCTACATATAATCCCATAGTTCCCAATGAGACAAGCTAGTGAAGCATGTATTACAACTCTTGGCGGCTAGCTGTCTCTAAATGATTGCCTCCCTGCGGACGAACTCTTTGGAATAGCTGCATAGCATATCTCAAAAACTATGGGAGGCTTGATGTATGACACGTTTACTCGATGCACGGACTTCACAAAACGCTAGCATTGCCGGCAGCATGAATGGCGCAGGATTGACAGCAAACCAAAATGTATTAATTGGCCAGATTGGATTAACCACTGCCGGATCTCAGGGCCCTATTAGGGTACAGTTCAATGGCGTCGCAACTTTTTTTGTGTTTTCAGGAGGATTTATCACGTTAAACCTGTTTGTGGTTAGAGGGAGTGCAGCTACTGATCCCATAGTTGCTTCAAACCGGCTTCAATTAAATCCCGGTGCAACAACACCTACTAATTTGTTCCCACTTTACTTAATAGGCTCTGACTACAATCCCGCTCCAGCAGATGAGATCATCTATTCCTTATTTGTGAACAGCACTGTAAACGTTAACCGTGTCGGACCTGAAAGTTTTAATGGGTGTGCTTATTCAGACTAGCGCTTAGCTCTTTATTCATCTGGTAATTGATATGTTTTTCGGAAAAAGTTATGCAAAGACGCTCTACTTACTGCACTAAATCCAGCGATCCAAAATGCAGTAAACGGATATTTTGGCTCTCCGCGGCAATACAGACTGTATGACGCAGAGATCATAAAAATCGAACGTGTACAAAAGGACGGGTTCTTGTTCAACGTAACCGTCAAGGTCACAACTTTTGTGGGTCCGCATAATCCGCCATATGGTATTGAGACAATGACCCTAGCTGTTGATTCAGGAAATTCTATGGTGATTAATTACCAACACAAGGATCAAAGATAAAAACCAACCAAGGTACCCACTGATCCAGAGCCTCTTGCTCTGGGCTGGTGGGATGAGGACATGCAAGGCCGGAGTGGATACCCTCACAAAGGAACATTCTGAATTCCCCAAGAACCCATTCGACTGTTCGCGATCTCTATAACTTTGCTTGCCCGAAAATTTTGTTATTATAGCAAATAACTAGGATTCCGGTAATCAAAGACCTGGAGTAATCTTTAATCATTCAGAATAAGCGGGGCATACAAGATGAAAAAAATAATGACTATTATATTCATGGTTTGTGCAGTAGCTCTAACTTCATCATGTACGATTGTAGAGGACGCAAGAGATAATAGAGAACCTAACATTTTAATACTATCAGATTACTACAGATTATTTCAGAGCAATGATGAGTTGAATCTCCACCACTTAGCTGACGCTTGAAGGGGTGGATTCTTGCGAACAGAGGAGCAACCTCCTCTTATGGGCAAGCGATCCCTGCGTTCTCGCAGTTCTACGTTTTTATTTTTATAGGTAATAGCTATACCGCTACCTGTTTGATATTATGAGCCGCATTTTCATCCCGATCATGGTGTGTTCCGCAAGCTACACATGTCCATTCTCGAATCGAGAGGTTCTTCACTTCGGGATGGATCGTGCCGCATACGTGGCACTGCTGACTGGTCGGCTCGAAGGTGTCGGCAACCCGGAGGGTTCGTCCATACCAGGATGCTTTATACGTGAGTTGTCGCACCCATTCGCCCCAGGACGCATCAGCGATGGACTTGGAGAGTTTGGGATTTTGAATCATATTCGCCACACGCAGATGTTCGATGCTGATCGTTTGGCACTCACGGATCAGCTTCGTTGTCATCTTGTGGAGAAAATCGTTCCGGGAATTTGCAATGTGTTCGTGAATACGAGCAATGTGTTTCTTGGCTTTCTTCCAGTTGGAGCCCCCTGGTGTGCGTCTTGCCAAACGCCGCTGCCACAGCGCAAGCTTTTTCTCGTATTGACGGTAAAACCTGGGGTTGGCAAAATGCTCGCCGTTGGAGCACACAGCATATTCCTTAAGCCCCAAGTCAATGCCGATATGTGCATCTGCTTGTGGGAGCGGGGTCTTTTCGACCTCGCAAACCAGGGAGACAAAATACTTATCGCTGGCGTTTTGCCGTACCGTAGCGGACAGTATACGACCCTCCAGCTTCCGAGAGTTGGCGAAACGCATCCAGCCGAGCTTGGGAAGCTTCAATCGGTTGCCTTCAATGGCGATATTTCCGTTCGTGAATTTCGTGGTGTAGCTTTGTACTGGATGCTTCCGACTTTTGAAGCGAGGCGCTTGATTTTGCTTTTTGAAAAAGCGGTCAAAGCTATCTGCCACATGCCGAACGGCGGACTGTAAAGCAATACTATCGACTTCTTTGAGCCAGTCATATTGTGTTTTTAGGACGGGGAGCTGTGTCGCACAGGTCTGATAGGACAAACCTTTGCCTGTCTCGGCATAGGTTTGATTCCACTCTTCCAGGAAATGATTGAACACAAAGCGGCAGCAGCCAAACATTCGACGAATGAGTTGCTGTTGCTCGGTATTCGGGTAGATGCGGTATTTATAGGCTTGATGAACGATCATGTGCGACACCCCCATTTGTAGTATTTTCTTACAGTATAGCACGTATGTTCGCTGAATAGTTGAAAACCGCCGATTCCTCTCCGCCTACAGAGGTCGGAGTCTTTTCGGTTTTTGAAGATACACTTTATTAAGGGTAAGCTGGATGAGGACCCGGTTAAGATCGATTCTTTTATAGAGGAAGTGGGCTGGAATAAAAAATATATCGCCTTTAAGCGTATTACACTGGATAAAAAACATGAGGAAGGCATTCTCGATGTTTCAACAGGGAAAGTAATTCTTGCTGAAGATAAAGAGACCGTTATTGAGCAACTTCACGGGCTGGGCGTTAAAGATCTTGAACTGTATCCCGTAAAGCAGCTTATAGAAGAGAAAAAGAAAAAGCTGGAGACTAATTAATCAGATGAATATCTCCCCCTTTAATCAGAAACTGCAGCTAAAAAGCGCAGCCTCCGAAATTCCGGAAAGCCGCGCCATGATTGAGTTGCTAAGGATGCTGGTGAAGGGAATTGAACCCCCGGCCTACGCATTACGAGTGCGTTGCTCTACCCCTGAGCTACACCAGCTTAAAGCATTTTTTCTGTCAAACAAAAAATATTATACAACTTCCAGCCAAAAACGCAACATTTTTTTACAACATCTGGGCTTCAATTCTCCTCCAGCTTGCGTTCAACGGACTGCAGCTTGCTGCGGCTTGTAGACGGCTTGTCGCGGCGGTCATCAATCTTCAGCGACGTGGATACCCGCTGCGCCCCGGCAGCGAAAGGTGACTCATGCAGCGCTTCTACGGCAGCGAGAATCCGCGGGATCGGCCCTTCGATAATCGTCCCCATGGATGTAAGCTCATAAGTGATCCCTTCCACTCCCCTGAGCACACGCTGCATATCGGCCACATAGCTGCTAAGGCTAGTGCTGCCTGTGCCGATCGGAATTACGGTTACTTCGCCAATTGCCATCCTGAATCCCTCCTTAATATGCTGTAAAGCAAAACCCTTTATGGAAACTTCCTCGTGGTAACTCATTCCGGACTATAAACCTAAAACTCCTGATACATGTCTCCGGCCTGTTCTTATTGTAGCAACTCCGCCGCACACCCACAAATCGCCGTAAAGATTGTTGCTCCATTTAACACCATCCGTAAACCTTCGTCCCCCCATATTTCTCCGTTAGGCATTCCAGTGTCACGCTCACTATATTTATGGAGTCTTTGTGGCATCTTTTAAGACAATTTATGACTTTATCCAGACACTTTTTGCACCCAACTTGTGGATTACCTGTGGACTAACTGTGGATCATTTGTGAGTAAAACCGCGGAACCCGCTCCCCGCGCGGAGTTTCAAAAAATGGTTTACAAACACAACATATTGGGTTATTTTTATCTAACGACAACAAAATATAGTGGAAACAGGTGTTTCGCTCTTTTATAGGGAGCTGAAGCTTAATAGGGAAACGCGGTGCAAATCCGCTGTGGTCCCGCCACTGTAACCGGATGCCTGCAGGCTTTCTGAAGCCCGCGAAGCAGCGTCTACCGGCAATAGCCACTGAGGGGCGGTAAAGCTCTCGGGAAGGCGCCGGAAGATTCACCGGAAGCCAGGAGACCTGCCTGTTTCGCCGACACCATCATTCATGCCTGCGAGGACCAGGTGAGGTGTCCGCAATGCGGCCTGCACAAGCAGACATAGCCTTCCCGTGTTTTAAGGAGCCAAGGCTGCCGATACCTGAAGGCGATAAACCGTTATCGCCCTCAGGTATCGGCTTCTGCGGAATATATAAGAACAGGACAGAGATTACCCCTGTCCCCTGCTTGTATGTTCATCAAGACAACCGGCAAATATCCTTGTAAGGATATTTCGTACGCATTCGGGCATTTTCCGCCTCCTCGGCGGGAGATGCTTTTTTACTGCTATCAGGAAGTATATACTTCGTTCTTACTATACCGAGGGGAGAGAGCTAGACAATGACGCTGCTGGAGAAACGGTACAACGGTGGACAAGCTGCACAGGAAGTTCTTTTGGAGGAAGTTATTCATTTGGGACGGGATATTATCGACAGCCGGGATTTGGATCTGCTGCGCGAGAATGCCAATTTGAACGGAGAAAGCTTCTCCGGCAAAATGAGCAAATTCGGCAGTGAATATTCCAAGTGGTATGCCCGCAACTTCACGATGCCGCCACAGCTCGTGCAGGCCATTCAGGATAATGTCGTGTACGTCCACGATCTGGATCAATACGCCATCGGAACGACCAACTGCATCTTCATCCCGTTTGAGCGCCTTCTCCGCGAAGGCTTCAATACCGGCAACGGCAGTGTCCGTCCTCCGAACTCAATTATGACTGCAATGTCGCTGGTGGCGATTATTTTCCAATCCCAGCAAAATGCCCAGTACGGCGGCGTATCCGCCAATAAACTGGATTACGACCTTGCCCCATACGTGACCAAATCCTTCGCTAAGCTGTTCCGCAAGGGACTGGAATACTTTGAAGAAGGACAAGCCGGTGATCACCTCGGCGAAATCACAATGAGCCGCAGCGATCTGGCGGAGCAGTACCCGCGCGCCTTCCGCTTTGCGCAGAAAGAGACCGAAAGCGAAACACTACAGGCAGCAGAGAGTATGATACATAATCTCAATACGATGTCCAGCCGTTCCGGCGGACAGATTCCTTTTACCAGCATCAACTATGGCACCTGCACCTCCCCCGAAGGCCAGCTTGTGATCAGCTCCCTGCTGACCGCCACCATGAACGGCCTCGGCAGCGGAGAAACACCGGTGTTTCCGATCCAAATCTTCAAATGCAAGCAAGGCGTCAACCAGCAGCAGGGCGATCCGAACTATGAGCTGTTTCTTAAAGCAGCCGAATGTTCCGCACGCAGACTGTATCCGAACTTTGCCAATCTGGATGCTCCGCTCAACATGCAATACTATGATCCGGCTGACCCGGACACTGAATTTGCTACGATGGGCTGCCGCACCCGGGTGCTGGGTGACCGTTTCGGACGCGATCACTGCTCAGGCAAAGGCAATCTGTCCTTCAACACCCTTAATCTGGTCCGTCTAGGCCTTGCTCACGGCACTGTGACAGGCCGCCGTCTTGCTCCCGACGAGGAAGGCTTCTACGACGACCTGAATCATTATATGGATATTGCGCTGGAGGGCCTGCTGCACCGTTTCCGGATCCAGGCGGCCCAAAAAGCCAAAGCCTCCGATTTCATGATGCGCGAAGGCGTCTGGGAAGGCGGCGAGCAGCTTGCTCCAGAGGACAGCGTAGGCGATCTGCTGAAGCACGGCAGTCTGTCGCTCGGCTTCATCGGTATGGCGGAGTGCATGAAGGCCATGTACGGCAAACATCATGGCGAGGACATGGAGGTCCATGCCAAAGCGCTCGCCGTTGTCCGCCATATGCGTGAGTACTGCGACCGCAAGAGCGAAGAACTTGATCTTAACATCACGCTGTTTGCAACACCTGCCGAAGGTTTGTCCGGCAAATTCACCAAGGTGGACCACAAGGTGCTTGGCTCAATTCCCGGCGTAACCGACCGCGAATATTATACGAACTCCTTCCACATTCCTGTGTATTACGAGATCAGTGCGGCCAAGAAGATTAGCCTTGAGGCCCCTTTCCATGAGTACTGCAACGCCGGAGCCATTTCCTATGTGGAACTGAACGGCAATGCCCGCAGCAACCCGGCGGCTTTTGTCAAAATCATCCGCTACGCGCTGGAGCAGGAAATCAGCTATTTCAGCATTAACCACCCGATTGACCGCTGCTCCGGCTGCGGCTATGAAGGGGTTATCGGCACGAACTGCCCTTCCTGCGGCGCGCATGAGCATGACACCCATATCCGCCGCCTGCGCCGGGTAACCGGATATTTGACCGGTGACTACCAGACCCGCTTCAACGCCGCCAAGCAGGCCGAAGTAAGAGACCGCATCAAGCATCTATGAATATTTGCGGCTACTACCCGGAATCAATTAATGAGGGAGAGGGCATGCGGGCCGTCCTCTTCCTCAGCGGCTGCCGCCACCGCTGCCCGGGCTGCTTCAATCCGAAAACGTGGAATTTCAATTTCGGTGAAGTGTTCACCCTGGAGCGGCAGCGTGAGATTATCGCTGAAATTGCTGCTAATCCGCTGCTGGACGGCCTGACGCTGGCCGGCGGGGACCCTTTTTTCTCGGCAGAAGAGGCTGCGGGCTTTATCCATGAGCTTCGCGCCGTACTGCCGGATTTCTCAATTTGGATTTATACCGGTTATACGTATGAAGAGCTGACGGCTTCTCCGGGCTCGCCGGAATGGAATCTGCTGGCCTTGTGCCATGTAGTGATTGACGGACGATTTGTAGAAGAGCTTAAAGATACTACCCTTCCCTACCGGGGAAGCAGCAACCAGCGGATTATCGACATTCCGGCCAGCCTTGCCGGCAAGGAAATCATCCATTGGCAGCCTGCTGTACTTTAGCTTCTTGGAAATATAAATTTCATGGTATACTTTAAGCTTCTGTTTTCCGCAGACTCGGATTCTAGCACGCGATACGATCTATCGCCTGTTTCGAAGGCAGCTTTGAAATGTCGGCTGAGCCGCCATTTCCTGGCCGCTTTCTGCGCTATAATATATCAATTTTTAATATTGAAAATTAAACCCAAATACGAAAGGATGAATCCCCTATGCCAGAACTCGTAGTGAAACCCGACAACCGCCAATTGGCTTTTGATCAAATCCGCCTCTCCGTTTACGCCGACCGTATCCTGAACGGCCTTGAGCAATTAAGCAAAGAAACCTTGCTGCGCGGGGTGCAGTCCAAGCTTCGCCGGAGTGAGGTCAGCGGAGAAGAAATCAGTAGTGCCTTCACCATGAGCGCCCTTGAGCTCGTAACCAAAGAAGAACCGGACTGGAAGTTCGCTGCTGCCCGCTCGCTTTTGACGACCCTATACAAAAAAGCCGCAGTTAACCGCCGCTATAAAGCATACCCGGATGAGCCATACGGCGAATTGTACCCGCTGATTTCCGATCTGGTGAAGAAGGGCATCTACCGTGAAGAACTTCTGACCCACTACACCAAAGAACAGATTGCCGAGCTTGGCAGCTGCATTGATTATACACGCGACCTGCTGTTCGATTACATCGGCTTGCTTACCCTGTCCGACCGTTACCTGGCCCATGACTTTGACGGGCGTGTGATGGAGCTTCCGCAGGAGCGTTATATGATTATCGCTATGTTCCTCATGCACACAGAGCCGGAAGAGAAACGTCTGGATCTGGTCAAAGAAGCCTACTGGGCGATGAGCAACATTTATATGACGGCTGCAACGCCAACGATGTCCAACGCTGGTAAAAAGGTTGCCGGACAGCTCTCCAGCTGCTTCATCGACACCGTCGACGACTCGCTCGAAGGTATCTTCGACTCCAACACCGACGTAGCCCGGCTGAGCAAAATGGGCGGCGGCATCGGCGTCTACCTCGGCAAGGTGCGGGCCCGCGGCTCCGATATCCGCGGCCACAAGAACACCAGCTCCGGCGTTATCCCATGGATCCGCCAGTTGAACAATACCGCCGTCAGCGTCGACCAATTGGGTACCCGCAAGGGTGCCGTTGCCGTCTACCTCGACGTCTTCCATAAAGATATTCTCGCCTTCCTCGACCTGAAGCTGAACAACGGCGACGAGCGGATGCGCGCGCATGACGTGTTCCACGGCGTCTGCCTGCCGGATCTGTTCATGGAGGCCGTAGAAGCGCGCGGCCACTGGAACCTTTTCTGTCCGCATGAGGTGAAGAAGGTAATGGGCTGGAAAGATGAGAACGGCCGCGCACTCGGCCTTGAGGATTTCTATGACGAAAAGCTTGGCCAAGGCGCATTCCGCGACAAATATGCCGAAGCTACCGCCAATCTGGAGCTGTCCCGCATTACGGTTCCGGCCATCGACATCATGAAGCGGATTATGAAATCACAGCTGGAAACCGGCACACCTTACATGTTCTACCGCGATACAGTGAACCGCTCTAACCCGAACCGGCACCAGGGGATGGTCTTTTCCTCCAACCTGTGCACGGAAATTATGCAGAACCAGTCGCCAACGGTCATTGAGAGTGAAGAGCTGGTTACCAAAGACGGCCAGACCCGGATCATTATCTCGAAGGTTCCCGGCGACTTCGTAGTCTGCAACCTGAACTCCATCCACCTGGCACGCGCCATCCCGGCCGGAGTGCTGGAGCGGCTGGTGCCGATTCAGGTACGCATGCTCGACAACGTCATCGACATTAACAATATCGAAGTGCTGCAGGCGCAGTACACAAACAGCCAATACCGTGCAGTTGGCCTCGGTACCTTCGGCCTGCATCACCTGCTGGCGCTGGAGGGCATCCGCTGGGAGTCCGACGAAGCCGTGGAATACAACAATCACCTGTATGAGCACATTAACTATCTGTTGGTACGCTCCAGCATGGAGCTGGCCCGCGAGAAGGGCCGCTATCCGAAGTTTGCCGGCTCCGACTGGGATACCGGAGCCTACTTCGACTCGCGCGGTTATACAAGCGGCGAGCAGGAAGGCAAATATGTGACAACTGAGCAGTGGCGTGAGCTGCAGCAGGAAGTAGCGAAAGACGGGGTACGCAATGCCTGGATGTTCGCGATTGCTCCAAACGGCTCGACCTCGATCATCGCCGGCTCCACAGCCAGTATTGATCCTCTGTACGAGCTGCTCTCCTACGAGGAGAAAACAACCTACAAGATCGCCAACCCGGCACCCGATCTGTCCGAGAAGACGATTTGGTACTACAAAACGGCGTTCCTGATTGACCAGAACTGGTCGATCCGCATGGCCTCAGCCCGCCAGCGCCACGTCGATCAGGGCCAGAGCTTCAATCTGTACGTGACGCCGGACATCAAGGCCACCGATTTCCTGAACCTGCATCTGAACGCCTGGAAGGGCGGACTCAAGTCGACGTATTATGTGCGGAGCCGTGCATTAACCATAGAAGAGTGTGAATCTTGCGCGAGCTAATTGTCTTCATGCCTTGAATAGAAACACGGTGATGTATTCGTAACTGCGAGGAATGTTTGGGCTTCCGGCCGCTGTTGTCATCAGATGTCTTGATTGCACCGCTCATAGCGGATGACATCCGATGACAGCCTGTGCTTTCGATGCGAGCTTTCCTTCGGAAAGCTTTCAGGCAGTCGCTGTCGCTCCTACAGCTCCAAACTTCCTCTCCGTGTTATTTTCCTACCCATTTTTAATCAATAACGGGAATTCCTGCCGCTACCTGTGCCCCTGGATTGAAAATCGCAGAAGGAACGGGAATTCTGCCCGCTAAGTTTTCACAAAAGGGCTCTATTTGATAAACAGACCATAATAGCGACATGAATTCCCTCTATAAGCATAAATAGAACCATTCATACAAAATTACCGGGTGACTTTCCCGTTACCCCCTTAGGAGCCAGGAAGCTTGTTCCCCCTCTCCGTTTGGAAGCCCGCTTCCGGCGAGAGGGCATGTCGGCGGAAACCTTTCACTAGTTAGCTGTGCAAAATATAGGAGGGAAACAAAATGCAACTGCAAAAGATTTTTAATACAGAAGCGCCGAATATGTCTACCCGCATCATTGACGGGGAATGTTCGGGCATTCTGAACTGGAACGATATCCGCATGCCGCATATGTATAAGCTGTACAAGGTGCTGCTGCTCAACCACTGGATCGCCGATGAAATTCCGATGTCCAAGGACGCCCAGCAGTTCCCGATGCTTGAAGCTGAAGAACAGCGTGTGTTCAAGATCAACATCTCTCTGCTCGCGGTGCTGGACTCCATGCAGACCATGTTTGTGGGCGACGTAAAGCGGTATTTTACCGACTCTTCCCTGGAGGCGATCTCCGCGATCATCGGACAGCAGGAGGTTGTGCACAACCAATCCTACTCCTACGTCCTCTCTTCCATCGTTTCGGACAGCGAGCAGAAGGAAATCTTCGAATACTGGAAACATGATCCGGTCCTGCTGGAGCGCAACCAGTTCATCTCCGATATTTATCAGGAGTTCCGCGACGAGCCGTCGAAGGAAACCTTTTTCCGCGCGCTGGTAGCCGATCTCATTCTGGAAGGCATTTTCTTCTACAGCACGTTTGCTTTCTTCTACAATCTGGCCCGTGACCAGAAGATGATGGCAACCAGCCAGATGATCTCCTACATCCAGCGCGACGAGAACCAGCATTGCTACTTCTTCGCGGAAGTGTTCAAGCAGCTGCTCGCGGATTTCCCAGAGCTCAACACTCCGGAGAATATGGATTACGTGTACCGCACCATCGACCGCGCCGTAGAGCTGGAAACCAACTGGGGTCACTACACACTCACCAACGTGCGCGGCATTGACATGAACGAGCTGAGCGATTATATCAAATACACAGCTAACAAACGCCTGACCCTCATGGGCATGGAAAAAGCCTATAAAGGCGTGGACGTCAACTGCATGCCATGGATCAAGCCTTTCTCCGACGAAGCGCTGAACGCCACCAAAACCGATTTCTTCGAAGCTAAGTCGCGCAATTACGGCAAAGTCGGCGACGACAACGGGTTCGACGATTTGTAAGATTCGACCCAGCCGGCTGCAGATAGCAGGTCCAGGAATAACCTCAAAAACCCGGAAGAAGCCTTGGATAATCAAGGTTCTCCGGGTTTTTGCCTCTTCTGCTATTCAAAGTCACAGCTTTTTATAATATCCTGAGATCCTCTCTAGTTCAGCAACAACTAAATTCTTCAAGCAAGAAGGCTGGATAGAGATAATAGCTGTTCCATATTTGATGAAATAGCCCGAAATAAATTTTTCTTCTCCTTTATTATAAAATCCACATATTGTATATTTCTCCTTATTCACACTTAACGTCATAGACGGATAATGCTCCTTATAGAACAAATCCACTGCCTTTTCCGAAATCTCCACCTCAAAATCAACGGACCCCTCTAATTTATACATGTCAGCAGGGGATGACGTTAACTCATCCGCTTTTTTGGAAGGATGATCCTTCAATTCCTGCATTGATATTATTTTGTCGCACCTAAAAACCTGCACCTGATTATTCTTAAAATTAAATCCTGTGGCATACCACTGTCCATAAGATGCTGAGATATCAAAAAACTGAATCGTATAGGATTCTCCGGCACCATTTTTAGCATATCCAAGCTCGCATACTTTTTCCTCCAGCGCAGTTCTTAGAATTTCCTGGAGAAAAGGACTGCTGTTAGCATGCTTGTATGTCTCCAGCTTTAATAGTCGTTCCATTTGGAAGACCCTTAGTATCTGCTCACTGGAAAGACAGGATTCGAACTTCTTCTTCAATTTTTCAACACTTAAATGAAAGGGTGTCGATTGATATGTTTTTAGTGTCAGCATTGAAAAATACAAAGCGTATACTTCATCTACTGTAAACACAATAGGTGACAACAATCTATTTTTCAAGATCCCATATTTTCCGTATCGCCCCAATTCAGAAAAGATAGGCATCCCTATTTCCTCTAATGACTGGATATCCCGCAAGGCTGTGCTTTTAGAGATATTGTATCTG
This sequence comes from Paenibacillus sp. FSL M7-1046, assembly GCF_038007405.1. Lineage (NCBI taxonomy): Bacteria > Bacillati > Bacillota > Bacilli > Caryophanales > Paenibacillaceae > Paenibacillus > Paenibacillus sp. FSL M7-1046. The sequence continues at coordinate 1,767,764 of NZ_JBBOXB010000001.1, forward strand.
TCCATAATGTCCTTTAAGTTAAATTGCTCCTGCCCGTTCAGAAAAATAATCATATCGTTTATCCGTTCCGACTTTTTCATTTGTTATCTCCTTACGTTCTGAAAGGTGTCAAAATATGATACCTTTCAGCAGTATACTTTACATGCAGGAGATATTAAAGGAGGAATAATTGTGGATACGAAAAGAGAGTTTCTAAGAATGATGGCACAGCAAACAGAAATAGCATTGGCAACCATTGCAGAAAACCGCCCGAAGGTTAGAATTGTAAATTTTTATTACGATGACCGATCACATTCCCTTTTCTTTTCAACGTTTGCCGACAATCAGAAAGTCAATGAGATAGAAAAAAACAACAGAGTGGCATTCACAACCATTCCATCCAGCGGCAATGAGCATGTAAAAGCGGAAGGTCTTGCTGTAAAAAGTGCAAAAAGCATTCATGATGTACAAGACGGATTCATCCATAAAATTCCCGACTACAAAAACACCATTGAGCAGGCTGGTGATTTCCTGATATTATTTGAAATTAAGTTTGAAACTGCTATTGTAACTTTAGATTTCGAAAATACTGGTATTTACTCAATTTAAGAGCAGATATAAACCGGACTTGAACCGTCCTCATGATCCCGCACGAGTTGCAGCCAGGCTGCGCAGCACCCCCTTCCACACATCAAAGAGCCCCCTGAATCCACCGGATAAAAGGAGCTCTTTGGTATTATAGTACGAGAGGCATAGTTAGCGCAGCCGGTTACTCTCCGGCCTTGCGGGCCGCTTTATGCGCAGTCTCTTCCGCCAGCTCCGCCAGTACGCTGTTCAGCCGCAGCTTGAGTTCCTCGGCCAGTTCAACTATCCCCTGATCACTCCGCACAGCCTGTGAGTCCACGGCATATACGCCGCCTAGAATATGCCGCGCGCCGAGCACGGACAATACCGGCTTCAGTGCGTAGTCTATGGTGAGCAAATGTGCCAGGCTGCCGCCCATAAAGAGCGGGAGCACGATTTTGCCGGCCAGCCCTTTTTGCGGGATCAAATCGAGGAAGGTCTTGAGCACCCCTGTGTAGGACGCTTTATACACTGGACTAACCACGATTACTGCGTCTGCTTCGGCTACAAGACCATTGGCTTTGACGATTGCTTCACTTTCAAACTTGGTATGGATCAAATCCTCCGCCGGCAGCTCAGCGACATTAATGCGCTCCACCTCAAACCCGCGCCCGCGTAAATCGTCCTCCGCATATTCAATAACCGCGTTGATCCGCGATACCAGAGACGGCGTTCCGTTGATCACAACTATTTTGCCCATTTCTCCACCTCTTCCGTTCATTTCACAATATATGCAAGATGCACCTGATCTCAAGCCTGAATACTTTAAATTAGTAATAATCCTATCAAAGAGCAAGGATTAATGTCAAACAGGAATTACCCTTGCACCCCGCAAAATCATGGGATATAATAAGCGGCAATACTATATCCCGACCAGGCCAATGAACGGCATCCAACCGCGAGGCGTCTGCGACCGGAGCATTTACTTGTTCCCTAAGTTTACCGGGTTTCGCCCGTTACCGCGAAGACCAAAGAGGATCGAATTCCGCTACTGAAGCAGCTTTACAGGGATTCGGTCAACCTGGGTGGCACCGCGAGCTGACGCTCCTCGTCCCATGGATGAGGGCGTTTTTTGCATTTTTTTAAACCAAAAGGAGCGAAGCGGTATGCTGGACATGAACTGGATCAGGGAGAATGAGGAACTCGTAAGAAACACGGCAGTGTGGAAAAATGTGGATTTCCCGCTGGATGAATTGCTGGAATGGGACGATAAGCGGCGGGGTTTGCGCCGGGACACGGAGCAGCACCGAGCACAGCGCAACACGCTGACCAAAGAAGTGGAACAGCTGCTGCGGCAAGGTGACACCCCAGGCGGAGAAGCTGCCAAGGAGCAGGTGCGGAAGATCAACGTCCTGCTCGGCAAGCTTGAAGCAGATCTGGCGGAGGCGGACCGCCGCTGCGGAGAGCTGCAGCTGCTCGCGCCGAACCCGGTATCGGGCGATACGCCCATCGGCGACGATGACAGCCAGAATGTGGAGCTGCGGCGGACCGGTGCGCTGCCGGATTTCGGCTTCGCGCCACGCGATCATGTCGAGCTCGGCGAACTGCATGATATCATCGATATACCGCGTGGTGTCAAGGCTGGCGGACCGCGCAGCTATGTGCTGAAAGGTACGGGTCTGAACCTGCATCTCGCTGTGCAGAGGCTGGCCCTGGATGTGCTGGCAGCACGCGGCTTCACGACAATGGATGTGCCGGTCATCGTCCGGCCGGAGGCGCTGGAGCGGACGGGATTTTTCCCCGGCGGCATGGATCAGACCTATGAGCTGACAGGTGAAAAACGCTGGCTGGCCGGAACCTCGGAAGTGTCGCTTGTTTCATTATATAGCGATGAGATTGTCGATCTTGCGGAGCCTATGCGGTTAGCCGGGATGTCCACCTGCTTCCGCCGCGAAGTCGGCTCAGCGGGACGCGATGTGCGCGGCCTGTACCGCGTGCATCAGTTCTCGAAGATCGAACAGGTTGTGTTATGCAGAGGCGATAACAAGGTCTCGGAGCAAATGCTGCAGGAAATTCTGGCGAATGCCGAGCATATTTTGCAGCTGCTCGAGCTGCCTTACCGGGTCGTGGCCGTCTGCAGCGGAGATATGGCGCTGAAAACGCATAAGCAATACGACATCGAGACCTGGATGCCCAGCAGAGGCGCTTATGGGGAGACCCATTCGGCCTCGAACCTGCTCGATTTCCAGGCCCGCCGTTCGGGCATCCGTTACCGGGATGAGGACGGACGGCTCCAATACTGCCACACCTTGAACAACACCGCAGTGGCTACGCCTCGGATTCTGATTCCGCTGCTTGAGAACCATCAGCAGGAGGACGGAACGATTTATATTCCGAAGGCGCTCCAGCCTTATATGGGGGGCAGGGAGTACCTCCCTGCTCCGGCACAGACGGAGAAATAGCAAATACCGTTCCTGCAAAACTCTTTCTTATCGTTTCACAAATGCCCTTGGCCTTACCGCGGCCGGGGGCATTTTTACGTTCTCTTCACATAAACATAACATACAGATAACACTAACCAACTCAGAAAAAGACAATCTCAAACCTATCATTTCATAGATTCAACACAACTCTTTGGATTGAACGAGAAAAATATCATCGTCTTTTGTGCTCCGAACCGAAATTTCCAATATTTCTATGTTATTCAACCCATGTTTAATATATATTTAATGGTAGACAACCTATCATTTAATGAACAAATGATAGAGTTAAGTTAGGTTGAGTGATTATCGTAAACGAGAGGAGAAGATTCGAACAAATGAAAATCTCATCAAGGCAAAGAAAATGGTGGTCTGCGGCACTCTCAATGCTGCTCATTACCGGTATTGCCCTGCCCGCACCACAGACCGCTTCTGCGGCCGAGGATAACAGCTCACCCGTAATCTCCCAGGTATATGGTGGCGGAGGAAACTCCGGAGCCAAGTACAAAAATGACTTTATTGAGCTTTATAATCCGACCGATACAGCTGTCGATCTGACTGGCTGGAAGGTTAGATATGCAGCAGCTGGTGCATCATCCAATTTTGAAGATAAAGAAAAAATGTTCACCCCATTAAGCGGGAGTATCCCTCCTGGCGGATTCTTTTTGATACAGGAAGCGGCTGGCTCTGGAGGTACTGATGCCTTGCCGGCACCTAATTTGGTTTCCGAAGGTACCGCTGTCATTTCTATGGCAGGTGCAAGTGGCAAGGTTGAACTATTGGATGCTTCGGGCACCCGGATGGACCTTGTGGGGTATGGTTCTGCAAGTATTTTTGAGGGTTCAGGCCCAACTGGTCCCTTAACCAACACAACCGCGGCCGTGCGCAAGTCATCTAACGCTTTACCATCCGGAAATCGCGGACAAGATACCAATGATAATGCCGCAGACTTTATTACTACGCAAGCACCAGATCCGCGCAGTTCCGGTTCCGGGGTAGTCGACCCCAAATCTCCGGCCGTTGCCGCATCCATCGCTTCCGGCCTGCTCGTGGGCAAGGGAACTGAACTCGCCCTTACTACAAGCAGTGTAACCGCAAGCGTATACTACAGTGTATATGCAAATGGCAGCACTGACGCCTTAGCAGATTACGCATGGTATAATGCCCCGATTGTTCTGCAGGATGACAGTATCCTGATCAAAGCTTTCTCTAAAGAAGAAGGCAAACCCGACAGCGATATTTCACAGTTTAGCTATACGACCAAGGATGCAGTGAGCGGACTGACGATTCCCCAGATCCAGGGCACCGTCCAATCCTCTACTTATACAGGTCAATTGGTGAAGGGCGTGCCGGGCATTGTGACTTACACAAGCGGCAGCACCTTCTATATCCAGAACCCGGCGCCAGACAGCGATGTCCGGACTTCCGAGGCGATCATGGTCTACCTCCCCGGGAACAAGGTGAAGGTTGGTGATTCCGTGCTCGTGGACGGAACGGTCAAGGAATATAAGGAAGGCGGATATGATGGCGCCTCCGATCTGCTGACTACGGAAATTGCCGCAGCTCAGGCAAAAGTCATATCTTCCGGAAACGCTCTTCCCGCTGCTACCGTTCTTGGCACCGGTGGCCGTGCTATTCCCACTGCTGTCATTTCGGCCGGTTTGAGCAAAGAGCTTGAACCTGCCAAATATGCGCTCGACTTCTACGAGAGCCTTGAAGGCATGCGCGTTCAGCTCAATACCCCAAAGATTATCGGACCTTATGATCATGAAATTCCGGTTACCGTAAACAACGGTACCAGCACAACAGAAGTCAGCTCTCCGGCGGGCGGTCTGGTCCTGACAGGAGCAGACTATAATCCCCAGCGGATTCTGATTGCCAAGAAACCAAGCAGCCCGGTCAAAACAGGGCAGGTTTTTGCCGGCAACATCACCGGTATTCTCGGCTATGATTACGGAAACTTCAAAGTACGTCCGGATGCCGAACTGCCTGCGGTAAACCCGGGAACCTCCAAGGACCGGGAAACTACCCCTTTGACAGCCGAAGCGGACAAATTGACGGTTGCTTCATTTAATGTGGAGAATTTCTCCAAGATCATAGATCCCAAAAAACCCAATAAAATCGAAAATATAGCCAAAGCGATTGTAAGCAATTTGAAAACACCGGATATCGTCGGCCTGCTGGAAATCCAGGACAACGACAGTGCCGCGGACAGCGGCAATGTCGATGCAGCTGAGAGCTACAAGGCGCTGATCGATGCCATCACAGCACAGGGCGGTCCAGTCTATGCTTATACTGACATCTCCCCTGCAAACAACATGGATGGCGGTGCACCAGGCGCTAACATCCGGGCCGGATTTATTTACAACACTGCACGCGTTAAACTGGCTGGATCAGCCAGCAAAGGTGACGCAACAACAGCAGTTGCTTACACTAAAGACGGCGGACTCAGCCTGAATCCGGGCCGGATTGATCCAACCCACTCCGCATTCAAGAGTTCCCGCAAGCCGCTTGCGGCCGAATTTATGTTTAACAATGAAAAAGTTATGGTTATCGCTAATCACTTCAATTCCAAAACAGGCGATACTGGCCTTTATGGCGGCACACAGCCTCCGGTTAAGGCAAGTGAAACCCAACGGGCGGAAATCGCCAACGTGGTAAATGGCTTCGTGTCAGATGTCCTGACCAAGAATCCGGATGCCAATATCGTCGTGCTTGGCGATCTGAATGACTTCCAGTTTTCGAATACACTAAAGGTCCTGAAAGGCAGCGCATTGACCAATCTGATCGACACCCTGCCTCTGGGAGAGCGCTACTCCTATATTTATGAGGGCAATTCCCAAACGCTGGATCACATGCTGGTCAACAATAAGCTGGCCTCCAGATCCACACTCGACATCGTGCACATCAATGCCGACTTCCAGGAAGAAGAAGGACGGGTAAGCGACCATGACCCGCTGCTGACTCAAATTGACTTCGGTGCCGACACTTTCAACCTGCGTGTGCTGCACACAAATGATACGCACAGCCACCTGGAGAATGTAACCAGACGCACGTCGGCGATCAGCAGCGAACGCACAGGCAACACGGTGCTGCTGGATGCAGGGGACGTGTTCTCCGGAACCTTGTATTTTACCCAGTTCAAGGGGCAGGCAGATATCAAGTTCATGAACAACATCGGCTATGACGCGATGACATTCGGCAACCATGAGTTTGATCTGAACAAGGATCAGCCGGAAGTGCTGAAGGACTTCGTGACGGCAGCCAAATTCCCGTTCGCCAGCTCCAACATCGATTTCACTACGAAGAAAAGTGAACTCGCGGAGCTCTATCACAATACGATCGGAACGCTGGAAACCGACGAGTCCCTGAGCACGGCCAAGGATGGCAACATTTATCCTGCGGTCATAAAAGATATTTACGGCGAGAAAATCGGTATTTTTGGCCTAACAACCGAGGACACCGTTGGACTGGCATCACCAGGTGATAAAATCAGCTTCAAGGACCATGTAGAAAGCGCCAAAAACACAGTTAAAATGCTGGAGGACCAGGGAATTAACAAGATCATCGCCGTTACCCATCTGGGTTACACTGTTGATCAGGAACTGGCGAAGGCTGTTCCCGGAATTGACATTATCGTTGGCGGACATTCGCATACGAAGGTCGATAATCCTCCGACGCCAATTGTTAATGCCGGAACCGGCAAGAATGTACTGATCGTGCAGACCGGTGAATACAGCCAATTCCTCGGCGAATTGGACGTAACCTTTGATAAAGACGGTGAAATTCTCGCCTACAACGGCAAACTGCTGGATGTTAATCTATTCGGCGAGGATGCTGCAGCCAAAGCTTTGCTTGCTCCTTACGACGCTGAATTGGCAGCTGTCCGCAGCGAAGTCGTAGGCTTCACTGACGTCGACCTCTACACCAACCGCACCATCGACGGTAAGTCTGTACGTGTTGTACGTCAGGAAGAAACACCGATCGGCAACATGATTGCCGACAGTATCGCGGAAAAAGTTAAAGAGCTTATGCCGAATTTTGTGCCGGAGAGCGACCTTGCTTCCATTAAGGGCGTTGTGGCCATCCAGAATGGCGGCGGCATCCGTGCAGCCATCGACAAAGGCGACATCACGATGGGCGAAGTGCTGACCACACTGCCTTTCGCCAACAGCCTTGCTGCGCTCAAGGTAACGGGCTCGGAAATCATCTCCTCTCTGGAGAACTCGGTCAGCGGCCTGAGCTCCGACCAAGGACGTTTTGCTCAGGTTTCCGGCATGAAATACACGTATGATTCCACGAAAACACCTGAAATTGTGGATTCCATAACAGGCAAAGTAACACAAACCGGGGAACGTATCGTATCCGTCGATATCCTGCAGGCTGACGGCTCCTACGCACCGGTTGATCCGAACGCTTACTATCTTCTGTCCACGAACTCCTTCATGGCAGGCGGCGGAGACTTCTATCGTGCCCTGGCTGCTGCCAAGGCAGACGGACGTTATTATGAGCTTGGTCTTCCGGACTTCGAGGTTCTCTTGTCCTATTTGAATAAGCATAAACCGGTCAATGTCGAAGTCGAGGGCCGTATCACGGACCTGAAGGGAACTCCGTCACCGGACGAAGATTTCTCTTTACGCATTCTGCACACCAACGATACGCACAGCCATCTGGAAACTGTAGTTAAACGGATGACAGCGATCAAGCAAGAACGGACCGGCAACTCCATCCTGCTTGATGCAGGGGATGTATTCTCCGGCACACTGTATTTTACGAAATTCGAAGGACTGGCTGATCTTGAATTCATGAACTATATCGGTTATGACGCTATGACCTTCGGAAATCATGAGTTTGATAAAGGACTGCCTGCATTAAGAACGTTTATTAATGAGGCCAAGTTCCCGTTCATCAGCTCAAATATCGACTTCACGAGCAAGGATAACGAGCTGAAGGATATTTTTGTAAATCAAACCGGCGGCACTACCGCCACACCAGCACTGGATGGCCACATCTATCCTTCGGTCATTAAGGATGTGTATGGTGAAAAAATCGGCATATTCGGACTCACCACCGAGGATACCGTGGGCTTGTCTTCACCGGGTGACAAGATTGCCTTTAAAGATTACAAAACAAGCGCAGAGAACACAGTGAAAGCACTGAAGGAACAAGGCATCAACAAAATCATTGCTGTCTCCCATCTGGGGTACAACATGGATCAGCAATTGGCTGTTCAGGTGCCTGGCATCGACGTAATTGTCGGCGGGCACACCCATACCAAGCTGGACGCTCCTGTAATCTTCAATAAAGACGGCGAACCGACACTGGTTGTACAGACCGGTGAGTATGGCCAGAACCTCGGCGAACTGGATGTTGAATTCGACGACAACGGCGTTATTACCAACTATACGGGCAAGCTGCTGGACGTAAGCAAGTTCGCCGATGATCCGGCCGCTAAGGAAATGCTGGCCAAATATGACGTGCAGCTTGCGGAAATCCGCCAGACCCTTGTCGGCAAAACCGATGTGCCTCTGGTCTATGAACGACTTGTAGACGGAAAAACAACCCGTGTTGTACGCAAGGAAGAAACCAATCTGGGCAATCTCATTGCCGACGGCATTAACGCCAAAGCCAAGGAATTGGTAAGCAAGCTGATTTCTACCGAAGATCTTTCCACGATTAAAGGCTTTGTCGCTATTCAGAATGGCGGCGGCATCCGTGCCGGCATTGATCAGGGAGATATTACACTCGGTGAAGTGCTGACTGTAATGCCGTTCTCCAACAGTCTGGTGGCTCTCAAGGTTACCGGACAAGAGATTATTGATTCTCTAGAGAACAGCGTCAGCGGACTTGAAACCGACCAAGGACGGTTCGCACAGGTTTCAGGTATGCGCTATACCTACGACTCCACCAAACCGGCAGAAAAAATCAATGCAACTACAAACGTTCTGGAGCAGGAAGGGGCGCGCATAGTTTCGGTTGATATTAAACAAGCAGATGGCAGCTACGTTGCCATTGACCCTGCAGCTTACTATATCCTGTCCACGAACTCCTTCATGGCAGGCGGCGGAGATTTCTACCGCTCACTGGCTACAGCTAAGGCAGACGGCCGGTTCTATGAACTGTACCTGCCGGATTATGAGGTCTTTACCGACTATCTGAAAAAATCCGGCACTGTTAACCCTGCTACGGAAGGCCGTATTACCGATCTGAAAGGATCGACGCCAACAACACCACCTTCCACTGGTGGCGGATCGCTGCCAACGCCGGCACCAACACCTAGTGCAACACCGGCACCATCAGCAGCACCGCAGGTGACTACAATTACAGCAGCCGATCTGACCGGCAAATTGGCATCACTGCCTAGCGGCAGCAATGAGCTCGTCATTCCGGTTACCGCCACAGCAGGCGGAGTACAGGTTGTACTGCCAGGCAGCGTGCTGGTCAAGCAGGCCGCAACCAGCCCTGCGACAGTTCTTACGTTCACTTCACAGGGAGCTTCCTACTCGCTTCCGTTAAGTGTCCTGAACGGAACATCACTGGCTGCGCAGCTTGGCAGCACTGACTTTACGATTACAGTTTCCATGCTGCTGGCAAGTCCGGCAATACTCAGCAGCGTGAATCAGGCGCTGGCTTCCCAAGCCGGTTCCGTCACTCTGGCGGCTCCGGTCATTGAATTCAGCATTACCGCACAAGCGGGGACTAACAGTGTGCCGCTCAACAGCTTCGGAAGCACTTATGTGAAGCGGAGTATCACTGCTCCAGGGAAACTGAACTCCGAGAGTGCAACAGCGGTATCCTTTGATCCGGCAACGGGCAAAATTTCCTTCGTGCCTTCTCTCTTTACAACAAAGGCTGACGGAACTACCGATGTCACCATTAAGCGGAACAGCAACAGCTATTACACGGTTGTGAAATCAGCCAAAACATTCGGAGACATCACGGGGCACTGGGCCAAGTCGGCCATTGATCTCTTGGCCTCCAAGCTGATCATTACCGGAACCAGCGATACGGCGTTCTCCCCTGCCCAGAAGGTGACACGGGCGGAATTTGCGGCACTGATCACACGCTCCCTTGGCCTTGCAGCAACAAGCAGCGGAGCAGCCTTCAGTGATGTCAGTGCAAGCGCATGGTATGCCGATGCCATTCACACGGCAGCCGCAGCGGGCCTGATCACGGGCTACACAGACGGCAGCTTTAAGCCGAACAGTCCAATCACCCGTCAGGAGATGGCATCCATCCTGTCGAAGGCGATGAAGTACACCGGGGCAACCTTAACTGCTGATCCGGCAGCGCTGGCTAAATTCAGCGATGCCGCCGACATTGCCGCATGGTCGCAAAGTGCGGTAGAGGAAATTGCAGCAGCGGGCATCATCCAGGGCAGAGCAGACGGCTCATTCGCTCCACAGATGTCTGCTACCCGCGCGGAAGCAGTCACCATGCTGGAGAAGACTCTGAAGTCCCTTCAGTTCATCAACTAAGCTGAGACAACTTTTACAGCAGCATAAAAAGGCGGTTCCAAAGGCGCAAATGGCGTCCGGCGGAACCGCCTTTTTTTTATTTTTTCCTTTATATTGAAATTACAATTTAGTTCGCATATAATAAAACAAATAATTAGTTCTATATTTATAGAACAATATCTTACACACACATTTACAGAAGGAAATGAGGAACCCCAACAATGTACAAAGTAGAAGTCGACTTTGCGCCCATGTATGAATGTATCGCCAGCCTGAACGCTTTTCTCTGGAAGCAGAATCATAATGCCATGGATGGAGGAAAGCTCTGGGTCCGTGAGGTCCAGGCCAGATTTGCACCGGTGCAGCTCCAGAGAATGCGGGAGATTATTACCCTTGTCGAGGATTTCAGTTTGGCGCCGTATATTTGGAGTTGTCCGGGGGACCGTTCGGTCAGCGGCTTTATGCACTGGTTCGAGGATCTGTCTGCAGGTGAGCTGTTTGAGATTGCCGGACGCTTCGGACAATCCGTCCCGTCCAATCTTGCGGAGCTGCGGAACTCCACCTCTGAAATTCTGCGTGCCTGGGATGCAGGTTATTTCAGTGGAATCAATCCTGAAATCCTTGAAGGGTTAAGCCGGGAGGCTGAAGCCAGACGGGCGATGCTGAACGGCGGGAATGACATGGAGGTCTTCGAACAGGCAACCGAGGGCATGCGGCTGTATCCTGCCGAGCAGCTGAAGCAGGTGATTATTATTCCGCAATATCATCCCCGGCCTCTGGTTACTTCCGCTATGTACGATGAATTTGTGTTCACCAGCTACTCCTGTGATGTTCTTCCTCCGGAAGAAGGACGTCCGGCTCCCGCACTTCTCCGGCTTACCCGGGCGCTGTCCGATGAGACACGGCTGTACATTCTCCGCCTGCTTGCGGGCAAACAGCTGAACTTCACCGAGATCGTCAAGCAGGTCGGCCTGTCCAAAAGCACGATTCATTATCATCTTATCGCTCTGCGCGCAGCTGGTCTCGTCATTGTCCACTCCAGCGGAAAAAGCGTATCGTACAGTCTGCGCCTTGAAGCACTGGGCAATCTGCCTCATCAGATCGGGGCCTACCTGGAGAGCTGATGCAGTGATTGGAACTGATCTAGTAAGGTTTGCCTCGAAAGGAGAGTACATCCTGTGAAAAAACGCAGCTATTATGGTTTGCTGTCCACCATATCTTTGAGCGCCTTCGGGGATGCTTTTGGCCTGCTGGCCATGGAATGGCTGGTCTACGAGCTGACCGGCTCCAAGCTGGCTATGGGGGCACTGGCCCTCAGCTCCGGCATTCCGGAGCTGCTTCTGCGCCTGCTGGGTTCGCCGCTGTCCGACCGGCTGCACCGCGTGCGCTTCATGGCCTGCCTGGCGGCTATCCGCCTGCTGGCGATTGCGCTGCCGCTGGGCATGGGCCTGGCCGGGAAGCTGGAGCTCTGGCATCTCTTCGCCGCCGCCAGCCTCAGCGGGGCCTGCGCCGCGCTGTTCATGCCGACGGCCATGGCGGTGATTCCCGGCGTCGCCGACAGCCGGAAGCTGGTGCGCGCCTTCGCCATTATCGACGGCTGCAAAGGCGCGGCCGCGCTGCTGGGCCCGGCGCTTGCCGGTGTATTGACCGCCGCCAGCGGAGCCCTGCCGGCGCTTAGCATCAACGCGGTTTGTTATACCGCTGCCATAGCCACTCTGCTCTGCCTGCCGAAGATGCCGAAGCCATCGCCGCGCTCCGGCACCTTCTCCGTACCGGCTTATATGCGGGAGATTGCCGAAGGCTTCACCTTCTACAAGCAGTTTCCGGCGATGTTGACCATTATGATGATGGCCTCCATCAGCAACTTAAGCTCCGTTGCCGTCTGGACTATGATGGTTCCCTATGTACGCGAGGTACTCCACCGTGACGCGGCGGCTATGGGTACACTAACAACAGCTTCCGCACTTGGAACCTTAGCCGGACTCGGCATAATTTCCCTGCTGGGTGAAATCAAACGAAGACGTTTCGTGATGCTGGGAAGCCTGGGAGCCATTGGGCTCTCCACTGCGCTCTGGGGCCTGATTCCGAGCTTTCCGTTTGCGCTCGCTGCCGTATTCGCCGCCGGAGTCCTTGGCCCCTTCTTCGGCTCGTTAAGCTCCTCCCTGCATGGCCGGCTGGTTCCCGGCAACCTGCAGGGCCGGGTCAACTCGATCCGCTTCCTGATCGGCGGCAGCCTGCAGCCCTTTGGCGCTTTTGCAGGGGGAGCCGTCGCCGAGCTTTACGGCGTACCTGCACTGTTCCTGGCCGCCGGGCTGCTTCCTCTCCTTTGCGCCGGACTGGCGCTGCTGCTTCCGGGCCTGAAGGCGCTGGACGGCGACCTGTCAGCACTTGAAGCTAAGACCCGGCAGAGCGGCGGGACCTTTGTAGCGCAAAGCGCAATCGCCGAACAGTGACGGAACAAATAAATACTCAGATCAGCCCACCGGAAACAGGCGATGCCGGATTCCCGGATCATCGCCTGTTGGCTGCTTCTATTCGATTAATAATCTACCGGAACACAAATCACGAATCAGCTAGGATTCCATTCCGGCTTCGCTTGTTTCATAATGGCTCGTATCTCCATGCAGCACAATTTCCGGCACACCGTCCGTAATATCAATTCTGCACAGGCAGGTCGGATAAATATATGGCAGATCCCATAGCTGCTCCATTGCCCTGCCTTCAAAATGGGCCATCAGCACCTTAATCACTACAGTATGCGTAACAATGAGTACGGTCTGCCCTTCATGCTTGTCCACAATCTCCAGAAGCTTCTGCAGTGCCCGTTCCTGCACCTCCCGGAACGTCTCGCTGCCTTCTACAGAGAATTTCTCCGGGTCTTTCCAGAAATAATGATGCTGCTCCGGATGAGCGCGCTCAATTTCCGCAGACTCGCAGCCTTCCCACAAGCCCATTCGGATCTCCTTGAATTCATCGCAAGCGATTACCGGAACCGTCCGTTCTCCGCGGATAATCTCTGCCGTACGCAAGGTCCGCTCACTGGAGCTTGCATAGATGGCATCAATCTGTACCTTGTTTAACCCACGGTTCAGCCATTCCGCCTGCTGCACGCCAAGCGGTGTAAGCGGCGAATCCTGATGTCCCTGCATCCGCTGCTGGACATTCCACTCCGTCTGTCCATGCCGTGTGAGATATATTGTTGTCGTCCCCATGTTCGCTCCCCTTTTCCTGGCTCCGATTGTTCGTGATTCATTCATTTCTAGATTCAAAGAATTCCTTTCTATATAGATTGAACTTAAGGTTTTAGATTACAGATCAGTCGCAACTACAGTGAATATTTGGACTTCCTGCCGCTGTTGTCTTCGGATTTCTTGATTTTAACCGCAAATAGCGGTAGAAATCCGAAGACAAAGGCGGACGCTACCGCTCCTCCAGTTCCAAAATCCCCCTCCGTCGCTCCTTCCCTTATCTCAAGTTTTCAAGTTCAATCTATATAGATTCAAAGAATTCCTCTCTAGGTTATTCCTACCTCGTGTCAGTTTCACTTAATCATTACTTTCTTCAGCATTACTTCCGCTTCTTCTCCAGCCACTTCACCGCATAATCAACAATCTCCTGCTGCGGAATCAGCTGAGCTGCCGAGGCGGCAACCGTACCATATGTAATCCGTCCCGTATCTTGGCCAAATTCCCCGCCAAGCGCTGCGAAGTCATCCGAATTCCAGTTGAAATCTCTGAATTCCACCCATTGTCTGGCTCCGTCCACCAGCATTGGCGCTCCGGCGGTTACCTCCTGCTTCCCGGCATAACTAGACCGGTGTTCGGCCAGATGAAGTGAGGTATTGTTGACATGATCCACCCCGAGCAGCAGCACGCTTCCATTCAGATCGTAGATCCGGGCGAGGGGAGAATGTTCCCCCAAGGCAAAATCCAGCGCATTGCCGTCAATAATCACATCCCGGTGTTTCCCCCATGCGGCGAAGGAATGGATCGGATGGCTGCTGCGCCTAACCCCCTTCTGCTTGCGGAAACAGTCGGGTATGATCCCCATTCCCCTCAGCAGCGTCATGTCCGGATCATAGGCCGGCATCTGCTCCCGGATACTCTGCCACCATTCCTTGGGCACCGGCGGATTGCTCCAGCCGGCCGGATCGGTCAGATCGGAGGAATGGGTAGGCATCACGAGCGTCCCTTCCTCCCCCAGCACCTGCTCCAGGGCGAGAATAACCGCCACCGGTCCGCCGGCTACCCACTGGCCCAGCGATTTAAAGGACGAATGCAGCAGCAAAGTCATACCTTCGGTTACTCCCAGCTTCCGGAAATCTGCCGCAAGCGTCTCAACCGTTATCAAATCCCCTCGAATTTCTTCCACTTTAAACCCTCCAAACGGCTAATAGAATTCCTTGTTATCCGCGCGGGAAGGCAGCCTCTCCAGCTGCTTCATCCGGAATTCCCCCGGAGAGATGCCCTCCAGCTCCTTAAATACCCGGGCAAACTGCTTGCTGTTCTCGAACCCGACAGCCTCAGACACCTCCGCCAGCTTGATGCGGTTTTCGGACAATAGTTTCTTTGCATGGCGGATGCGGACTTTTTTCAAGTATACGACAAAGCTTTCGCCGGTATAAGCCTTAAAGGCTTCACTGAAATAGGAGTAGCTAAGCGAAACGTAATTGCTGACCATTGCCATATTCAGCGGGCGGGAATAATGGTCCTCGATGTAGGCCAGCGCTTCTTCCATATCGGCATGCTCACTATGAGCAGTCCTAATGCCTATAATATAATCGTTTATACTGATGAGCAAATGCTCCAGTGCACGGTAATAGTCATGGAAATGGCGGTAATTGTACAAATCACCGACCGTACGGTACAGCTTCAGCACCTCTACGGATGCCTCTCCGTGTACCCGGAACACCTCATCCAGCACACGTTCATTCATACTCCGGCCCACACTCTCCAGGTAAGCCAAATCCAATTGCGGCAAATGTTCGATCTGAAAAATAACGCCCAGGAGATTCCTGATCTCCTTCTCACGGTCTGTGCCCAGCATGTTGAGCAGCTTGCGCAGTTCTTCGTCCGGTGACGGAAAGCTAAGCCGGTCGGCCTGGATATCGGTATAATCCATAAAGCTTGCCTGCGGAGACAAGAAAGTATATTGCAGCGCACGGCAGGCTTCTTTGTAGCAGGTCTGGAATTCCTCCGGACTGCGGCCTTTGCTGCCTATACCGATGAGCAGCCCCTTCAGCTCCCTGGCCCCGGCTTGCCGGGACAGCTCCAGAAAACCTTCCCTGCCGCCGCCGACCAGCACCAGCTTCCCCTCCCAATCTGTCAGAATCTCGATAAATTTCTGTTCCAGCGGACCGACCAGCCGTTCGGCCATCCCCTGTACTTCCTCCGGCTTCATTCGCGCACCGTCACTGTAATAATAATTCAGTACACCAACTGTAAAAGGCAGCTCCAACCGGCCCAGTTCCTCTTGCTGTTCGGGCGATGGCTGCACCTTCTGCGGCATCAGCAGTCCCTTCAAACGGGCCGAACGCAGCTCCCTGCGGAAACCCTCCGTTTCCAGCTCCAGTCTGTGGACGCCGGACTCACGCTCCTTCTTCTCCTGAACGATTTGCTCCAGAATACTGAACAGCTCATCCCGGCGGATAGGCTTTAGCAAGTAATCCTTGGCACGGTAGCGGATGGCACTTTTGGCATATTCAAAATCATCATAGCCGCTCAGGATGATAACAGCCGGGTCTTCACCCGGCGCTGCCTCCGCAGACAAGTGCTCCAGCAGTGCAATGCCATCCATGACCGGCATGCGGATATCCGTAATAATAATGTCTCTGTGTTCCTGCCTGAACAGCTCCAGCGCCTCCGCACCATTACCTGCCAGCGCAATATTATACTGCGACGGATATTCCCTTTCGATCATCGCTTTCAGGCCCTGGCGGATCATTTTTTCATCATCTACAATCAGCAGTTTCATCATGGTTGTTTATCCCCCGTCAAAAGAACTTTAGGCAGCGTCATGAAGACCGTAGTCCATTTCCCTGGCTCACTCTGCACTTCCAGCCCATAAGCGCCGCCATAAAACAGCTGCAGCCGCTGGTGTACATTCCTTAGTCCGATTCCGCTTGCTCTAGGATTATTGGCTCCCGTACCGCTAAAGCTTGCGGCCGGCTGCTCTTCTTTGACAGCGTACACGCTCTCGTTCAAAGTGGCCAACCGCTCCGCCGTAAGCCCGATCCCATTATCATGGACAGCTATAAAGATATCGCCTTCGGATTCCGAGATATCAATACAGATAATTCTCTCCTTCATTTCCTCTTTATCTCCGGTCCAGGCATGCTTAACACTGTTCTCAACTATAGGCTGCAATGACATCTTCAGTACCTCCAGCTCTAAATAGTGAGCTTCAATGCGAAGCTTCAAAACAATAGGATACTCGAAGCGGATATTCATCACTTCAATGTAATTTTCGATATGGCGGACTTCATCACGCAGCTTCACATACTCGCCAGACCATTTGAAATTATAACGCATCATGCCGCCGAGCGAGGTCAGTGCATCGGAAATCGTACGCTGATTCTCCATTTCAGCCAGCATTTTAATATTTTCGAGTGTATTATACAGAAAGTGGGCATCGATCTGGTTGTGTAATGTACGAAGCTCTGCCTCCTTGGATAGGGCTTGCTTCTGTACGGCTTGAGCAACCAAAGTATTAATCGTATTCATCAGCTTTGAGAAATGATGTGCGAGTTCGCCCACTTCCCCGCCGCCCCGGATCGTAATCCCCGTGTATGCCTCACCTCTACGCACTTTTTTCATCGTTTCGGTCAAGCGGCGCAAGTTCTTAAGAATAAATGCATTAAGCACGTAAGCAATAACGGTCACTAATATAATAAAACCGATGTTAACGCCGATAATTAAATTCCGTGTATGTGAAATCTCCTTCATGACGCCTTCCATGGAGACTACATTAAGCAGGTGCGCATCAATCCGGTCCAGCGGAGTGTTAATAAACAGAAAAGACTTCCCGTTCTCCGTATAGTGAATATCCCAATTCCCTGTCTTATTATACGATTGCAGACGATCCGTAATTGCTGCAGCCATCTTCCTGTTCTCTTGCAGAAAAGAGTGGTCTGGCCGCGTAAACAGCTGCATCTCCCCATCAACCAGCAACATTTGAGATTGGCTATCCTGTACAGTTGTATAAGTCTTAGGCGTAAACCGCTCCAGCAGCATGTCGACTTGAACCATTCCGATATGGTTATCTGCTGGAATACTCATTTCACGCAGCAGCGATACTTTTGGCACAAGCTTTGGTTTTTGTCCGTAAAAACGCTCCAGCAGATCCCGGTCACTATTTAGAAAAGACCACGAAAATTTCCCCTTCAGCTTTTCTGCTTTCTGGTACCAAGGCTCAGAGGCTACACGGCTTTCACGGAAGATAATGGGCGAAATCTCATGAACATTACTATTCGAATACAAGCGCAAGTGTTCGATGTTCGGATTGTTATATTGGATGCGTGTCATATTCGTAAAGACATTGGTATTAAAATCCACTAACTCTACCAGATCCGGTTCTTCCGTATTTGCCAGATAATCCTGTACCTCCTTATCCTCATAGGCCATTTGAACCGCACGTTCCATCGCTTCGACCTGATTATTGATATGCAGCTTCTCCATCTGCAGCAGATAGCTGTTCTTGTCGATAGCATCCTTGAAGTAAGTATTGTTGATAGCCTTATACGAATAAAAGGACACCATTAAACAGGGGCCCAAAATAATAAAAATATATGCGGCGATTAAGCGGCTTTGCAGTGAACGCCTCCCCCACCAATAAAAAAATGATTCCCATATATCCCGAGTACGCTTGCCCAGTTTCACGCTGTAACGTTCACCTCACCGTTAGTACGACTACTTATTTTAAACGCCCAAAAGCCCGCGGTCAGCGGGCGTTTTGAACCTTACTATTTTACATGCCGAGTTTCTTCTTGTTCTCTTCATATTTCGTTTGTTGGAAAGCCTGCACCTTTTCAAGACCCAGATCCTTTTGTTTGTCGATGTAATCTGTCCAAATTTTGTCAAATTCCCCGTCCGAAGAAGCCATCAGCAGCTTCGGCAGTGTTTTGCTGCGCAGCTCTTTAACTTTGGCTAATATAATCCCTTCTGGAGAGTTGGCCAATGGATCAATCTGGTCAAACTCGGAGATACTGTGTGTTTTTCCCCGGGTCCAGTCTTCAAGCTGTTTGAAAGGCTCTACCGATTTAGGTGTCCATTGATCTGTAATATTGGTATTCATTAGCATCCAGAAGGTAAAGGAGGAGCCGTATTGCTTGTCGAATGCAGAACGGTCTTTATTCATCAGCTCAAATACTTCGGGTTTGAATTGATCTTTGCCATCGATGGTATCGTAGCTCACACCTTTTTCCCCTAAATAAAGGTCTTTATTGCCTTCCTCACTGTTCAGGTAGCTGAGGAACTTGATGGCACGGGCTTTATCCTTCACATCTTTGGAGATAAGGGTTACTGTCCAGCCGGAAATAGCAGGCCCGTTCAGCGTAGGCGCATCCAGGTTCGTGTTAGCCGGTCCGTCCACAGCGATATAGATTTTATTCGGGTCTTGCTGATACATTGTGCCAAGCTGTGTTGCAAAGTCGGTACGTTGATACAGCATTGCGAAGTAACGTCCTTGAGCAATTTTTTCTTCCATTTGCGGACGTTTGTCGATAAAGATATCCTTGGCCAGCAGTCCGTCCTGATTGGCTTGGCGAAGTGTCTTCATCCATCTGATATATTCAGGATCTGTCTCGCGGTTGTACAGCTTGCCGTCTTTTTCTCTTGGAATAGCCAGGAAGTTCTGAATGTATTGCTCCAACGAATCGTTACCGGTTGCGGTAAACTCATGCAGACCCAGCGGAATCATCGGTTGTCCATCGATATCAGGGAATTTCTCTTTTGCAGCCTTCAGCGCGTTCATGAATCCTTCCGGTGTGCGCATGTCTGGGCTGCCGATAGCTTCATACATATCCTTGCGGACAACGAAGGTTTGGTTGGATACATATTTATCGCCATATTTCTCGTAGTCGGCTGGAGAAGAGGAAGCATTAGGATAGCCGTAAACATTACCATCCGCTTGAGTATACCATCCTAATTTGTCCGGATCGGATACTTTGTAGAAGTAAGGGTCATATTCATCAGCCAGCTTATTAAGCGGAAGCACAAGCTCGCCTTCGATCATTTTCTTAACAGCATCTTCGTACCAGCCCAGCGTGATGAAGTCGGGCAGCTTACCGGAAGCCATAAGGGTATTCAGTTTTTCATTTTCATTACCTGCAGGAACGATGAAGTTAATATCTACACCGGTTTTTTTGGTAATATATTGGGAGGTTGGGTCTACACCCCATTTATTAGGGAACCAGGCGAAATTTAGATACCAGTCAAAGGTAATCGGAGAAGTATCGGACTTCCATCCGGGTTCATCCGCAGATACGGGCGCTTTGGTCGCCTCTGCTGTTGCTGACGCATTGGCCGCTTTCCCGTTATTAGCCTTACCCTCGTTATTCTTCTCACCATTGCCGCTGGAACAGGCTGCTGTTGAAAGTGACATGATTAATGTCAGCAGCAGAAGCACCATTTTCTTTGGCTTACGTTTTATTCCCATGCTTTTTTACCCCTTTTCTGAGAATGTGTAATTATAAGCTATAACCCCAGAACCGTTGCGAAACGACTGGAGGAGTTACCTTGGTGTGCCGAAGCTTTGTTTTACAGGTCACTTTTAGCCCTTGATCGAGCCAATCATCATTCCCTTGACAAAATAACGCTGCAGGAACGGGTATACGAATACAATTGGAAGTGTAGTGACCACCATAGTCGCTAATTTAATCGACTGTGACGTTACCGTTTTGGTAAGGGCGCTGCCCTGAACGGCAACCATCATCTGGTTTGAACTGGACTGGGCCACAACACGGTACAAATAGGTCTGAATGGGCTGCATACTCTCATTGTTGATGTAAATCATCCCTGTAAAATAGTCATTCCATTGATACACGCCATGGAACAACGCAATCGTAGCAAGGACGGGCATGGATACCGGCAGTATAATCCGCAGGAAAATCGACCAGTCATTGGCCCCGTCAATCCGGGCCGCCTCTTCCAATCCGTCTGGAATTTCCCTGAAGAAGGTCATCAGGATGATTAGATCATAGAAGCTGAACAACACTGGAATAATATAAACCCAGAAGTTCTCTAATAGATGCAGATCCCGCATGAGCAGATAGCTCGGAATGAGCCCCCCCGCAAAGAAGAGAGTTACTGTACCCATCAGAATATAAATTTTGCCTCCGATCAGATCCTTGCGGGAAAGCGCATAAGCTACCATGGCTGTAAAGAATACATGGGCGACTACACCGATTGCGGTCTTAGCCACGGTAATCCACATGGCCCGCATAATGCCGGGGCTTGCGAATACCGCCTCGAAGTTCTTAAAGGTGAACATGCGCGGCCACCAGTAAATATTGCCCAACATGGCGTCTTTGCCATCGTTAAAGGCGTTGATCAGCACGTACCAGATAGGATATAGGGTAATGAAACATATACATAACATGAAGACATTGTTGGCTAGATCGAAGATGACTTCGCCCTTTGTTTTGCGATTCAGTGCAAACATGTGCAGGTCCTCCTTGGCCTAAAACAACGATGTGTCGTTGATTTTTTTGGTTACTCGATTGGCAATCAGCAGCAAAATGAGAGCGATAACTGATTTGAACAGCCCGATAGCAGCAGAATAAGAGAAACGCGCCGAAAGTAGGCCGGTCTGGTAAACATAATAATCAATTACATTACTACTGCTGTCATTAAGCGAATTGCGCAGGACCAGAATCTGGTCAAAGTTGGAGTTCATCACACCGCCGACCGCAAGAATAAACAGGATGCTGATCGTCGATTTGATCGATGGCAAAGTAACATACCACATCTTCTGGAACCTTCCGGCTCCGTCAATCGTTGCTGCTTCATACATCTCGGGAGATACACCGGCGATCGCTGCCAGATAGATGATAGCTGACCAGCCAAGCTCTTTCCAAATATCAGAGGTGATGATGATGGTCCAGAAATACTTGGGCTCAGCCAAGAAAGTAATGGGCTGGTCGATTAAGTGAAGCCCCATCAAGATATGGTTGATGATCCCGACATCCGCCAGCCATGTGGCGAGAATCCCGCCGAGCACTACCCAGGAAAGAAAATGCGGCAGGTAGGAAATCGTCTGAATGGTTTTCTTATACCGGATCGAACGGACTTCATTCAGAAAAAGTGCGAATAGGATCGGCAAAGGAAAACCGATAAACAGCTTGATTAAACTGATCCCCAGAGTGTTTTTCATGACATTCCCAAAATTATCATCCGCTAGAAACTCCCTAAAGTGGGTAAGACCTACCCAGGGGGCCTCGGAAATCGACTTGACGATGTTGTACTCCTTAAAAGCGATGATGATGCTGTACATTGGAATATAGTTGAAAATGATCATCCAGACCACGCCGAGCAATGCCATTGTCTGCAGATGGCGCTGGGCCAGAAATCTCCTCCAGAATGGCCGTTTGTTACCAAAACCGGTTTCGATTGCCGCAGGAATCAGCGGCCGTTTCGCCGGATTTATTCCGTCGCCTCTTTTGTTCTCCATGATATGGACCTCCAAAACCAATCTATCTATATTTAAAGCGCTTACAGCTCTATGTATTTATTGTAATTGTATTCCGCGTTCCCCGAAAGGCCGCAATTTTCATATTTAGGGGCTCATTTTTCGGATAAGGACGAGATTTAAGATATTTTATACAAAAAGAGAAAGGCCTTTTCAGCCTTCCTCATTTGCACAGTCTCTTTAACCCATAATTGCACGGATCGCCACAATCTCTCCCCGGCGCAGGTCTTCAGCTTCCGCACCGCGCAGCAGCGCTCCCGAAATAGGGGTAACGGTCCCGTCACGGTAGACCAGTGTAAGGTTCTGGATCACCGCCCGCTCTGCTCCAAAGGTATTGGCCCGTTTGGGGTTGTGATAGGTGACCTCCGTGCCCCCCAGGAAGGTGAACGACAGATTGCCCTGTTCATCGAACAGCCAGCCCGGTAGTGCCGGTGCAAGCGCCAGCGTCAACTCACCATCCTCTACTGTGAACACACGGCTTCCGGCCATCATCGTTCTCCACATGCTCAGGAACTCTGCGGTGGAACCGCTGAGTCTGGCTACAAATCCCCGGCCATGAGTGCCCGGGTCCGGATTTCCGCCCGTAGCTATGAACGAGGAATTCTCCAGGGTGCTGCGCCCGTATACAGCCGGATCGAGGAACGGAATCAGCGAAGTCTTCATTTCACTGAAGAACTCCTCGTACAGCCCTGATTTCAGCAGCTCCAGCAAATATTTATAGGACATATGCAGGAAATTGGACTCCCGCTCCTGCCAGCCCGGAGTAAACGCCCGTATCCGCCCGATATCGTTCGACTCCTGCTCCAGCGAGACCGACGTCCGGTACATCGAAGTGACTAGATCGTATAGACCGGTATTTTTGACTCTGGTATAGATGTCCTTGGCCTGCTCCGGGCTTTCCAGCGTTTTGAGCCAGCGGGTTGGCCCCTCCAGGAAATACGGCAGGGCATAGGCTTCGAACTCTTCCACCACAGCCTTCGGCAAGCCGTAGCCGCTGATTACCGGTTTACCCGCTTCATCAGTCACCGGCTGAAAGCGCACGACCTCAAACCGGAAATAAGTTGGTGCAAGCCCGCCGCCCATTTCTACTGCTCTATCAATGCCTACATTAATTTTGAGCAGGAATTTGCCAAGCGCCTCACGGATGACGGCAAGTGTGACCTCGGCCAATTCACCGGTAATTCCGAACCGGATGCTCTCCCGGTAAGCTTCACGTGCCGAAGCCACAGTATCCCAGTAGCCAAATTGGCTGGTCCCGCCGGCAAGCATAAGCGTCACGGCTTGATGCACCCGCTCCAGCAGCTGCGCCATCTCCACCGGAAGCGCTACAGCTTCGGTTCCATCCCCCCCGTTCTCCAGCGCCTCCAGTAAGAAGAGGATCATCCGTTTCAGCTCGAACGTCTCACTCATCCCTGAACCAAATAATCCGGGCAGCCCGTTCATGGCATCATTCCAGCCTGGTTTGTTGCCCTCCATTTCCACGCCCATGCCGTACGGATCAAGGGTCGCAAATTTGTTCAAGGCAAGCGAGATCATCTTCACAAACAGATTCGTGCGGTAAATCTCCCCGAACCCGCCTTCCGTGCGCAGCCACTGGGTATCTCCGGCTTTGCGCTGTAGTCTGTGCAGCTTCTCCTCGTCCTCCAGCAGCGAACCGTACTGCCGGACCTTCCCGCCGCTAAGCACATATTTCTCGCTGCGCGGAAGCACATAGGCCGGACTGTCATAGAACGTGTAGGATTCATCCCCGAACAGAAGCTCCTGCTGTTGATCCGGGAATACATCCAGATAACCTTCGACCAGATCAAGATTGTACGTCCAGTGGTCGGACCAGAAGCCTTCGCCAAAGGCAGCCTCTATATTCTGCTGCGACAGGGCAAGCACACCGCTGAGCAATTGCTGTTCGTCTACCTTCAGCGTAACGTTGTGGTCGGCGATGTAATTGATCAGGCGGCCCGGTGTGAAGCGGCCTGCGCATAACTTCACGAGTTCCTCCCGGTGATCGGCTGCAGCTTCGGCAATCCAGCCGTTCAGCTTCTCCGCATTCTCCGGCAGCACTTCAAAGCTGGTTCCCTGCACACTGAGCGGATTATAGCCGTCCGCCTGAATCAGGCTGTAGAACATTTTGATGTTGAAGCTGCCGACCTGCGGATGGAAAAATACATCGTTGCGCCGGTTCTGGTTCATATCGCGGAAATTCCCGTTGCCCTGGGAATAATATTCCGGTGCCAGAGAGAAGAAATTATAATCCCGCTCCATATCGCCGTGCTTGCGCGAGTATAGATGTACGACAAAGCCGTCTCCCCCGTTGTCAAAGATAAACGGATAGCCGCCGCGCAGAAAGTTGTCGAGATAGGACTGCCGGCAGTAGGCATCGAACACTGCTGAGGAGGTATGGGTGGCGATATCCGCCGTCAGCTCCTCGGTCAGGCTGGATGCCTCCTGCGCCTTGGCCGTAATATACTCCTCGCGGCAGATCTCCGCCGATTTCTGATTGATCTTCCCGATCTCGTTGACATGCCCGATGATCGTATTCAGCGTCAGCTTGCCGCCGGGAGCAAGCGTACGTGCTGTACCGCTGAAGCCGCATGGCACCTTGTTCACCGGATATTGCGGCTGTTCCAGCAGCTTCGCAAGTGGCTGTCCGGCGAAGCCGTCCGGGTAGGCAAGCGAGGTGTTTCCGCCAAACACAAGCTCGAAATCTACAATCGGCGCCAGCATTTCCCCCTCTGCTGTGAAGGAAAGATAGAAATGGCCGTTATTGATTTCACTGATTTCCGCATCATCATTCGTGCTGGAGCGCAGCTTGTAGAATGGAATGCCATTCTCCAGGTTGTATACATCCATCCAACTGCGCAGCAGGTTGCCCATTTCCTTGTAGCCGCTGTTCTCCACACCGTAAGGCAGAATCTCCGGCAACCCGTCCAGCAACTCAAACTCCAGCTTCTCAGTGCCTGTATTTTCGATTTCCACCCGCCGGATAAGCGCAGCGTAATCATCATTTGGCAGGTTAAAGTAGTGTACGGTCGTCTTTAATCCATGCCCGGCATGAGCTTCCTCAATGGTTAGCCCGTTCGGCAGGATGGTCATGGTCCGCTTGGCTGCTGGATCAGGACGTGCCGACTGGAACGGCTCATAAATTTCCGGTGTATTGCCCAGCTTGATGAACGTGCGGAAGCCGGAAGACGCTACATTTTTATAAGAAATATTCGCCGGAGAAAATTCCATGATCGGCGAGTTTTTATCCCGTACCCCGAAGCTGCAGACCCCTTGGCCCCGGTTGACATAGAAGGTCCACATCGGAATTCCCTTGAGTCCCGCGAGCCCGGGCAAAAAGCTGGCAAACGGCTTGCTCTCGTGAAATTGCTCCATCACAAATTTGCCTGCATCAAAATAAGATTTGCTCATGACAAGCCCTCCTAAAAGTTTTGTGAGCTTATGCTTCCTGAATTAACTTCGTACAAAACTCACTTCGGAAGCATTTGCTTTAGTTTTGTGAGCTTATGCTGACCTACGAGAGGACATGCGTGACGATGGAGTGCGGCGCAAGCCGGCATTCAGCCAGTTCTTCACCCAGACCCAGGGTCAGGGAACGTTCTTCCTCGCTCTCATTCATCAGCACCACGGCAATGCTGCCGTCCGGATTGCGGAAAGCTGTGGAAAGCACACCTTCTGCAGTGGATTCCAGCCCGATCCGCACAGCACCCGGAGCGATAAATTTACTGAAATGCCCGATGTAATAATAAGAGCTGTTATAGTGCACCTCGTCCGTCGTCGTATCGGCAATGATCGGAGCATCGCAGAAATTGCCTACATGGTTTGGTCCTCCAGTCTCATCCAGCACCAGATTCCAGTCCAAATACCCTTCGGTCCAGGCGTTAAGATCACCGATCATATTCCGCC
This sequence comes from Paenibacillus sp. FSL M7-1046, assembly GCF_038007405.1. Lineage (NCBI taxonomy): Bacteria > Bacillati > Bacillota > Bacilli > Caryophanales > Paenibacillaceae > Paenibacillus > Paenibacillus sp. FSL M7-1046. Next base: position 1,793,832 of record NZ_JBBOXB010000001.1, read on the forward strand.
CGTAGCGTTCTCCTGTGAACCACTCTCCAAGCCGTACGCCGCCCTCCTGGCAGCCTTCCGTGAACAGCAGATGCTTATCCGGGAAAAGCTCATGCACCTTGGCCACCTTGTCGAATTCCTCACCGCCGTACCAGTGAAGACCGCTGCCCCATACATATTGCGCCGCTTCGGGATCGGACAGGATAGGGGTTACACGTTCGACCATAATATCGCGGTTGTGGTCCCAAATCACGATATTCACATCCGCCAATCCCGCTTTGTGCATGACCGGCCCGAGGTGATTTTTAACAAAATCCCGTTCCTCTTCCGCGCTGTAGACACAAGAATCCCAGGTCTGAACAGCTGCCGGCTCATTCTGAACCGAGACCGCCCATACCGGAATGCCCTCTTTGCGGTAGGCTTCAATGAACTTTGTATAATAACGCGCCCAGGCATCCCCGTATTCCGGTTTCAGCGAACCGCCGTTATTCATCTCCCCGTTCGTCTTCATCCATGCCGGAGGGCTCCAGGGAGAAGCCAGCATCGTGAAAGGTCCGCCTTTTACCTCCATGGCATCCTTGATCAGCGGCAGCACCCACTTATGGTCATGGGAGATGTCAAAGGTAGCCAGCTCTGTATCATGGTCCTGCACATAGGTGTAATTGCCGAGTGCGAAGTCACAGCTATGAATATGCACGCGGCCCATACTGTAATTCAATCCCTCAACAGGGTGAAAATAGCGGTGTATAACCTCCGCCCGTTTGCCCGGACTCATACGCGATAAAGTATAGGCCGCCGCTTCAGTGAAAGCGCCGCCAAAACCTATCATCTTTTGAAATTCTATCTCGGGCTGCAGCTGCACATCGGCCTGCTGTCCGGCAATCCGGGCTTTAAACTGGATTCCCTCCTTCGGACTTAAACGTTCTCCTGTTTCTTTGGCAGTTACTACTGTGCTTACCTTTGTCATTTTGTCTGTCTCCTTTTGGATAAATTATGAATACTATGATAATCGAAACCGGTTTCGATTATTTCGAAAAAAAAGCGCACCGAGGCGAACTTCCTTTTATTCATTGCCTGGCGGTGCGCAGGAATCCCGCATGACCACTTCGACGGGAAGCACAAGCGCTTCCATTTCTTGCTGATTGCCGTCGATCGAAGCCAGAAGGATCTCAGCCGCCCGGGTTCCGAGATTAGCCGTATCCTGCCTAATAGTCGTCAGAGCTGGAGTAACATACCGGGCAAGCTCAATATCATCGTAACCCATAACGGAAATATCCGCCGGTACCGCCAGCCCCTTATCTTTGGCTGCCATAACCGCGCCTAACGCCAGCAAGTCACCCGAAGCAAAGACGGCTGTCGGGCGTTCCGGCAGTTCAAGAAGACTCTGCATCGCGGCATAGCCGCTCTCCAGGGAATAAAAAGCCCCCACTGAAACATACCCCTCCTGCACCTCAAGCCCGTGCTGCTTCATTGCAGCCTTATATCCATTCTCTCGCTGTTTGCCCGGGAATGTATTCTCTCCCCCGGATATATGAGCGATTCTCCGGTGTCCCAAAGAAGTCAGGTATTCCACCGCCTGCAGCGCACCGGCAATATTGTCCGAGCAGACCGTATGTGACTGCGTTGTCTCATAATCCAGTATAACCGTGGGAATATTGCTCTCCAGCAGCTCCTGAAAATAAGGATCTTCATAATCAGAGAGAAACACCACGACTCCATCCACGCCATGAATCCGGCAATTTTCCAAATACCCGCTTTGCTTGCCGCCGACATCCTTGGAGATAAACATCAGGGCATACCCTTTGGCCACAGCAACCTGCTTGAAGCTCTCAATCACCGCGCCGAAAAACGGATGGCGGATACCGACACCTGTGCCCTCTACGAACAGCACGCCAAGGGTCCATGATTTCTTCGTAGTCAGCGTGCGTGCATGTGCATTAGGTAAATAGCCCATCTCGCGGGCAGTCCGCAGAATCTCCTGGCGCGTCTTCTCCCGCACATCGGAGTAGTTATTAAATGCCTTTGATACCGTAGTTGGAGAGTAACCGGTTCTTTTGGCAATATCATATATAGTTGTCATTCCGGTGCACTCCCCCGGCTCAAATGAAAGCCCTTTATTTGTTCACTGCCATTCTAACGTCTTTCCGCACGTCCGTCCAGCATAAAATATCCCTGTACCGCAGGCAGCAGTGTAACAGCCTGAATCAGCAGGCCCAAGCTGGTATAGACCACATGGACAACGGATACGGCGTTCATCATGTAGGTCTGCACCATAATCCAGATAATTTGCCCGAAGCCGATATAGAGCGAAAGTGCCCACGCACTATGCAGTGTCCTGAACGGATTCAACGGGGCCGCCCACTTCCAATCCGGCTTCTTGACTAGGCCATACAGCACCAGCAGCGGCAGAAGTCCAAAGATCACCAGCAGCAGAATGCCAGGGATTGCAAAATTCTCAAAGGGCGATCTTTCCAGCACGGAAGACGGCATCCCGATCATTTCACCACTGGGGTCTGCCAGCAGCATCAGTCCTCCCCCTATCGCTCCGACTCCCAGAAAAGCCTGAAGAATATACAGTAAAATTACAGCACCCGGTCTTTTCCCGGCTTGTGTCATTGCTAATCCCCCCGTATTCATCGTCCCAAAATATCGATCTCAACTTGCTTTGAGTAGATTTTACAGGTTCTCCCTCCACCCTGCTAAGACAGATGTCACAAATTAGGGAATCGGCGAATTTTTATGCTTGCGGTGTGAACAGACGCACTTTACGTTATACTAAAGTTATTATCTGTTGAACAGGAAGTCTTTACTAATCCATAAAAAAATGAGGGGACCGGGTGACGCTGGCAAAGCATCATCCACACATGCCTATGACCGATACGAACCAGCCTTTATCCAAACAATGCGCCTATTGCCATAAACTAAAACCACTTGCCGAATTCCGCCGGCGGACCGGAAAACGCTCCAAGGGCCAGTCCCGCCGCGGGGCCTGCAGGGAATGCCGCAAGACCCGCGAAGCGGGATCCGCTCCTGCACTGCTCCGCGGAATGGGAGCGGTGTCTGTGTCCGCTGTTTCAGCTCAGACTTCCGAACCCGGACCTGTACCTGCGTCCCGCCGGTCAACGGCCCCATCAGCCCCGGCTCCTGCAGCTTCCAAACCGCCTGTACCCAAAACCCATCTGCACTCCTTGCCGGAGCGCTCCAAGGAGGGTAAGGCCGCAACCCTTACCTCTGCAGTCAAGGGAAAGACGCGTCCGCGCGGAGCCGAGCAGCGGCGGAAATCGCCGCAGCCGTTCGGACCGAAGCCCGATCCGCAGGACGCCTCCGCCCTGATCCCTTCATTTAAGGGGATGATTCTGATGCGCGGACATAGCGACAAGGGCCGCCGCTGGCACCAGGAAATCGATCTGGAGCTGGCTGTGACCCTTGTCAGAGAGCATGCAGCAGTAGTTGTGAACCGCCGCACGATTCGCCGCCTGTACAGCAATAAGGATTTTCGGGCGTTAATTCTAAACAGGGACAACTATACTTGTCATTTCTGCGGCTTGTACGGAGACACTATTGATCACTTGCTGCCGCGCGCCAAAGGCGGCCACACCACTCCCGACAACTGCGTCTGTGCCTGCAATCAATGCAACCAGACAAAAGCCGACCAATATGTAGAAGAATTTATGGGCCGTTAGGAGCAGCGGGGCAGCTTTAGAAATCCACCTGCTGATCAAGCTTGCTCTACCCGGCTCCATTCCACTCACACCCCTAAATTTTTACCATTTTATAACATGCTCTATTGTATTGTCCAATTCAAGCAGAGCTTGCTCTTCTCTCCAATGATCAACACCAAGTGCCTAAGCAACAATAAACGCTCCTTCCGCCGGTGGCTGCTGTGCTGTTGGGCAGCAGTAGCCAGGCGAGAGGAGCGCTAATGAAAGTTAAAGATAGGGATGCAACGACCTGTTCATTCAGCTGGTAATATTCTTAACCCGGCCGACTTGTCCGTCCGTCAGCCGCACCTTGATGCCGTGCGGATGGCGGGGCGAATTGGTCAAAATATCTTTGACCGTGCCATGCGTAAGTTTGCCTGTTGGCTGGTCTTGCTTGAGTACAATATCCACCTCAAGTCCGGGGCGGATGTCTGCTCTGGATTGCCCGCTCATGATGTTCTCCCCTTTCATAGGTTATAATGGAGTCAACAATTACTGAAAAGAATAGGAATGAGGACAGCTATGGCCTTCGGAATTAACAGAGAAGAATTAACCCGGTGGAAACAGGCAGTCTCTGCAGGAGAGATCGCTTTTCTGACGCATTATTGGATTGACCCGCGCTTTCCGGAAATTACTACAGTGACTAAAGTAGGCTGCAGTGACTTGCCCCGTCTAAAACGCTGGTGTAAGGAGAATGGTCTTCCGCCGCAGTATATCCACAACCGCAAGCCCTTCCCCCATTTCGATCTTATGGGTCCGAAACAGCCGGAAATACTCCGGCAGGAGGGATTATGGGAGCAGTTGGAGCGGTTCCGCATGATTTGATATATACCGTATTTGCATGGCCCGATTACTTCTTGTTCCGCAGATCCTTCATAATCTGGCGCCCGGTAGGGGTCTGAGCCAATCCGCCCCCTGCCGTTTCACGGTGCTTCTCAGGCATAGCGGAACCGACCTCCAGCATTACCTTGATCACTTCGTCTGAAGGGATCACGCTGCGCACGCCGGCCAGCGCCATATCCGCTGCGGCGAGTGCCGTAACGGCACCAAAGCCGTTGCGCACAATGCAGGGAATTTCCACAAGGCCACCCACAGGATCACAGATTAGGCCGAGTGTATTTTTGAGTGCCAGACCGACAGCATGTACTGCCTGTGCCGGGGTTCCGCCGCGCAGCTCGGTCAGCGCTCCCGCAGCCATCCCGATCGCCGAACCAACCTCTGCCTGGCAGCCGCCTTCCGCACCGGATACAAAGGAGTTATTGGCGATCACGTAACCAATGGCACCGGCGGCGAACAAGCCCGACACCATATAATCATCGTCCCAGCCAAACCGCTCCTGGCAGCTGAGAAATACACCGGGAATGATTCCGCAGGAGCCTGCGGTCGGTGTGGCAATAATGCGGCCCATGGACGCATTCACTTCAGATACAGCCAGCGCATAGGCCATCGCGGTACCGGCAGATCCGCCAAGACACGGTTCATCTGCCGCATTGTAGGCAGCAACCCGCTGCGCATCAAGGCCGGTCAGACCGCTGCGCGAGGTGGTATCTTCGTGCATGCCGCGGTGCACCGCCTCTTTCATCACTCCGTAGTACTGGCTCATCGTGGCGAACTCCTGCTCTGTGGAACGTCCGGACTCTGCGCTTTGCTCCTCAAGCATAAGCTGGCCGATACCCAAACCCCGTTCCTCGCATAGTACCGCCAACTGGCTTAATGTTTGAAAATTCATGATGAGCTATCCTTCCCTTTCTTTACTTGCGTTGGTTCGTTTAAATCAACAACCTTTACCGACTTCACGGCCGGAAGGCCCGCCAGATCCTTGAGCAGCTCTGCTGTGGCTGGCTCATCCAGCTCCAGCACTGTCAAAGCCGCACCGCTGCGGTTCTTGCGGTCCAGGGACATATGCCCGATATTAAACTGGCCTTTGCGCATTACATCGGTAACACTCGCGAGTACTCCCAAATAGTCCATATGGTTAATCAGCACTGTCGGATACATTCCCGTAAGCTTAACCCCGAAGCCGTCGATATCTACAATTTCAATATTGCCGCCGCCAATCGAGATCCCCGTAAGCGTCATTTCTGTTCCGGTCTCCCGGCCGACAAGACGCAGGCGAACCGTATTGGGGTGGGGGAACAGCCCCGTTCCCTGCCGGAAGGAAATCTCCATCCCGTCCTCTTGCGCAAGCTCGATAGAATCAGGCAGACGGTGGTCATCCGTGGCGAAATCCAGCAGGCCACCGGCAATTGCCCGGTCTGTGCCATGCCCCTGATAGGTTGCGGCAAAGGAACCGAAGAAAATGACCTCAGCCTCGCCCGGCACTTCACCAAGCACCTGACGGGCTGCTCTGCCAATCCGGGCCGCTCCCGCAGTATGCGAACTGGAAGGCCCGACCATCGCCGGGCCGATAATTGAGAATACATCTTTAAAGCGCATAGTTCAGATCGCCACCTATCAAAATTCGACAATATACTCACATATATTATACTGCACGAATGCAGAAGCTACACTATTACATTGGTATGTCACCTTACGATAGATCATTATCAGGGCCGATGCTCTGAAATCTCTCCGCCTGATTAAGTATCCTGTGAGAAAAGAACAATCCCGTCCCGTTCCTGCCAGCCGATGCCCGACCAGAAGCTGCGGCCCAGCTCATTCCCCTCAATAACCATCAAGTGGCATTTCACAATGCCGGCTTCCCGCAATCTGCCTAGACAACGGGAGACCAGTTCACGGCCGACTCCTGCTCCGCGGCATTCTCCGCTGACAGCTACATGATACATATACCCTCTGCGCCCGTCATGTCCGCACATTGCAGTCCCGGCAATTTTGCCCGCTTCATTCTCGCAGACTAGACTCAGTCCGGGGTTGCGCTCCAGATAACGGACAATTTCTTCCCTGGAGTCAGCCTGGCTGAGGTTCATGCCTGTAGTATTCCCCCATAAAAGATACGCTTCCTCATAATCATCTGCAACCATTGCTCTGTACTTCAATATTCCTTCCCCCGTTTCCATTGTTCATTGTATGTAGGGATAAGCCTTCTTGCACATGTATTCCAGCTCCTCATGACGAAGCCTGCCAAGGTCCAGCAACGCCTTATAAGGATCGCCTTCCAGCTTCAGCAGTCCCGCAAAAGCCGGTTCCGTCTTCATTCCGCCTGACTTCAGCAAAATAATTTCTTCGCGGAAACTTTCCCCCAGCAGATCCAATATCCGCCCCTCTACCAGCATATGCAGCCAAGCGTTCTGCTGCCGCGCTGGCTTGGCTTGCCCGAACAATTCAATCGGCCAGCCTCCGGCATGAAAATTAATCTTGGTGCGTGTTATTGCCCCAACCACCCGGGTTACGGCGGAATATCCGGTCCACTGCCCGAAATAACCGTGAACCTCGGCGGTAAAGCGCACGGGGTCATGTACCTCGCAGATCAGATCGAGATCGCTGCCTTCCACTTGAATTCCCAGAGGTATCGTACCTGCAAGCAGCGGTTCATAGTCCGCAAGAAGCCCCATAATCCGCAGTTCCTGAAGCAGATTGTATACCTCTCGTTGAAGTACCGTGCCCTGCTGCAAATAGGCAAGATTGAACCAGTTCACACGATCCGCCATACGTTCCTCCCAGGTAATATATCATAATTTTTTTCATAGAACGCCAGATTTGTCCCCCTGATCATTGCCCGCTTCAAATGCCGGATTCACACTGCGGAAGCGCACGCTTTCCTGGGCGCATGCATAAAAATATACGAATGACAGCATCCAAGGAGGATAACCGCGATATGAATCCCACTTACCCCTATTATGGGGAACAAACGGTATGCCGCAAGCAGCCCATTGCCTTTCCGCCGCAGCATCAGAACCGCCAGCCGGGCCTTGAAAGTCTGATGAGCCCCCGCCCGATCAGCGAAAACCCTGAGAGCTTCGGCAGCCGAAAGCTGGAAGGCAAGGTGGCGCTGATTACCGGAGGGGACAGCGGCATCGGCAAGGCGGCGGCCATCGCATTTGCCAGGGAAGGGGCGGATGTAGCCATTGCCTATCTGTACGAAGCCTCGGATGCCGAAGTCACACAGCGGCGCATTGAACAATTGGGCCGCCGCTGCCTGCGGATCGAAACTGATTTGCGGCATAAGCAAAACTGCTTCCAGGCCGTAGAGCAGACAGTACAGACCTTTGGCAAGCTGGATATCCTCGTCAATAACCATGGTGTGCAGTATCCGCAGAAGAGCATTCTCGATATTTCAGAAGAACAGCTGCTCCAGACCTTTCATACCAACATTATTCCGTTCTTTTACCTGACACAGGCCGCACTGCCGCATTTGAAAAAAGGCAGCTCCATCATTAACACCGCCTCAATCACCGCTTACCAGGGCCACAAAGAGCTCATCGATTATTCAGCCACCAAAGGTGCCATCGTCACCTTTACACGCTCTCTTGCCCTTTCGCTCGCCGATACCGGAATCCGTGTCAACAGTGTCGCCCCCGGGCCGGTCTGGACACCGCTCATTCCCTCCAGCTACTCCGCTGCCGAGGTCAGCGTCTTCGGAACGGATACTCCGCTCCGGCGTGCGGCTCAGCCTTATGAATTAGCCGGAGCCTATGTCTATCTGGCCAGTTCCGATTCTTCTTATGCTACAGGCGCATGTATTCATGTTAATGGAGGGGACATGGTCACAAGCTGAGCTGCCGCCGGTAAAGGCCCTGAGTCCGCCGTAGTAGCGTTAATCCCACCCTGAAAGGAAGTTTTAGGATGAATAAAATCAAGGATTACGATCTTCCGTCCGTCCGCCTATCCGCAGGCATGTACGCACTGGCGAAACTCTCCGCCGCCGGTCTGACCTTTATGCTCGTCTCCCTGCTGATGCTGTTCTTTCCGCACGAAGGCGGAGTGCCGGAAGGCTGGCCGATATCGGTGCCTTATGCCATTTACGCTTATGGACTGCCGGCGGCACTGCTGGCAGATCTGCTGCTGCGCATGTTCCGTTCGTCTTCGCTCGGGCCGTCACTGGTCCTGTATGCGGCTGCCGGCTTTGGCGCAGGTCTGTGGCTGGCCTCGGAGCAGGGCGGAGAAGCCATGACCTGCGGCATCTACGGCATAGCTGTACTTCTGGTATTCCGGCTTGCCCAGGTAGCCGGCGAGCGGCAGCCGCTGCTGCTTCCTGTATTCGCGCTATTCATCCCGCTGCTCTGCCTGCTGCTGCTCTAGCCTGCAGGCAGTTGCACCGGGTGCCAGACCGGCATGCATCCGGCAGGATGCATAGTGTGATCAGGCTTCTCCACACAGCTTCCTGCAATCAGAGTGCTTCAATGATATCCCCGGCAATTAATGCAGCCGGATGATGCCGCATGCGGGCTGCCCGTTCTCCGGCCAGTCCGTGCAGATACACGCCAAAAGCCGCAGCCTGTGCGGCATTCAGCCCTTGAGCCAGCAGTCCGGAAATGATGCCTGTCAGCACATCGCCCGCTCCGCCGGTTCCCATACCCGGATGGCCTGTGACATTTACATAGGCTTGTCCTTCAGGCGTTGCAATAACTGTATGCGCCCCTTTCAGCACAAGCACCACGCCATGCTCCCGGGCATAGTCCAATGCCAGACCGATCCGGTCGCGCTGCACTGCTGCCGTGGCAAGACCTGCCAGCCGGGCCATTTCTCCCGGATGCGGCGTCAAGATCACAGGCCCCCGGCGGGTCCAGGAGCTGTAATCGGCATCAGCCAGGATGTTCAAAGCATCGGCATCGATGACCAGGGGTATTTCCGTCCCCTCCCAAATCGTGCGGAGCCAATCCGTATCGCCCTCGAACCGGCCAAGGCCAGGACCAACGGCGATAACCTCCTTTCCGGCACCCAGCCGCAGCACCTCTGTTGCCGTGCCTGCTTTCCAGGTGCCATCCTCTGCGCTGCCGGCTGCAGCCAGCATCATTTCAGGGGCGGCACCGATCACATAGGGCAGCAGCCCGCCGGGCAGTGCCCAGGTAACCAAGCCGCAACCCGCCCGCAGCGCAGCCCGGGCGGAGAGCAGGCCTGCACCGCTCATGGCCAGGCTTCCGCCGGCCAGCAGGACATGCCCGTAAGTGCCCTTGTGGCCTTCGGGCGAGCGGCGGCGCGACACGTCGATCTGAAGACGTGTCCGCAGCACCTCCGGCGTCAGCAGGCAAGCCTGCACGCCGTGATCCCGGGCCAAGGCAGCCGGAATGCCGATGGAGCGGACCACCACATGCCCGGCTGCTCCCGCGCCGGGATATTGCACCAGCCCGCGTTTGAGAAACGCGAGGCAGACTGTCACTGCTGCATGAATGCATGGCTCATGCAGCTCGCCCGTGTCCGCGTTCAGCCCGCTCGGGATGTCCGCGGACACCACCGGTTTGCCGCTGCTGTTCGCGGCGGCAATCAGCTCCGCATAGGCACCGCGCGGGGCTCCCGCGCTGCCGGTGCCGAGCAGCGCATCCACGATGCCGCTGCATGCGGCAAAGTCCAGCCGGTCCGCGCCGTAGACGGCGGCGGGCAGGCCCATGGCTGCAGCGGCATCCCGCTGCAGTGCGGCTTCGCCGGCCAGCGACTCCGGCGCGGCCGCGTACACCAGCGTGACGGCGATGCCCGCCTCACGCAGGTGCCTGGCGGCGGCGAGGCCGTCGCCGCCGTTATTGCCTTTGCCGACGAGAATCAGCCAGTGCTCGGCTTCGGCAGAGTCCAGGGTCAGCGCGGCATCGCCGCTGACCCTGAATCCCGGCGGCTGAATCCCCGGGCCGCCGCTTCCCTGGATGGCAGCAACGCCTCTGCCGCTGCCACGCCCTGCTCCCGGTTCCTCGCCGCCACGCCCCACATTCGTTCCCGCGTCTCTGCCATTCTCTGCACCCGGTCCCCCGTTTATATAGCCGCCGCGCCCAGCTATATCTGCATCAGCCCAGCCGCCTCCCGCTCCGGCCCGTCCATCGTTCCGCTCCTCTCCGCCTGCGCCTCCACCGTGCCTGCTCCGGCACAGCGCGATAACCTCCTCGGCGATGGCCCGACCCGCATTCTCCATCAGCGCAACCGCCGGAATGCTTAAACCCTCAATCGTTATGCGGTCCAATTGCCGCATCTGCTCAACAGTTACCAGATCCATAACTCGCACCCCTTTCGCTACATTTCCATCGCAACAATAAAGGGTAAGCCTTACGGCATAAAATGCAATAAGTCTTACCCTTTGCGCATAACCGGAATCCACTCTCCCAGACTGTATCGGTCCTGTTGTTCAGTTCAAAGCAACCTTACAACTGCTTCTGTTCTGTACCCAGCTCAGCTAATAAGCTACCGTAAATCTCTCCCGGCTGAAATTGCCTTCCTCCAGCTCATCAATGACCGCCACGGCGAAATCCTCCACGCTGATGCTGCTCTCGCCATTTTCATCCACGATAAGCCGGTCCAGTCCGATGCGGAACATGCCTGTCCGGCGGCCCGGGACGATGAACGCAGGCGGACTGATATACGTATAATCAAGTGCCGAGCCTCTATAAATTTCATAGGCGTTGGCATGTGCGGCAGCCAGCGGCCGCAGCTCCTCGGGGAATTCGGCCGTGTCCATCAGCCACTCTCCCGATTCCGTCTTCAGACTGCCCGCTCCGCCGACGATCATCAGCCGTTCCACCCCGGCTATACGCATCCCCTCCAGGAGCGAATCCGCTGCGCCAAGCAGATCATTTTCCCGCCCGGAATCCGGTCCAAACGCACTGATGACTTCCCCATGCCCGCCAACTACGGCAGCTACCGAGGAAGGATTCAGGATATCAACGGTGGCAATCTGCAGCCGCTCATGCTCGATTTGCAGCGAATCCGGCTGGCGGACGGCTGCGGTTACTTCGTGTTTTCTTTTTAGTGCTTCCTGTACAATTGCTTTTCCCAGCGTCCCCGACGCACCTAGCACAACAACATCCATCTCTAGTTTTCCTCGCTTTCTCAAGCCCTAATTCTAATTTATCCCATAGTGGCGTTCTGAAACCCTTCGGGTAGAAACAGCATTCAAATACCCCCGCTAGGTGGGGGTCGGCCAGCCTCACTATCATAAGATTACAATCTGCCATTCCGGCCAGCTACCGCCGCAGGAACATCCCTTGCGAATAAGGCATTACCGGAACAAAACCATACTGATCATACAGCTTCGAAGCTTTCCCGTCAGCAATGAGGCTAATATACGACGGATTGGGCACCGTATCCAGAAATGCCCTGATCTCACCCATAATGACTTTCCCGAAGCCACGCCCTTGACGGGAGGGCTTAACGGCAATATCCGTTACCTGAAAGAAACAGCCTCCGTCCCCGATGACGCGCCCCATCCCTACCAGCATGTCCTCTTCATAGAGGGATACTGCATAACAAGAACGCGGAAGCCCGGTCATAGCCCCCTCTACACTCATCGGACTAAGTCCTGCCTCAACCCGCAGCGCCAGATATTGCTCCACCGAGGGAGATTCATGTCTAATTTCTACTTTTTCTGCTGTATCCATATTGTCCTTCCCTTCTCGTTCCTACTAACGGTCTCAGGATCTGCAATGCTGTTACCAATATATACTTAAGCATTGATTTCAAGCAAGGCCGGGTAACCGGCTGACGGAATAGGTACATGCGGAGATTTGAAACGTTGAAGGAATTCTGACGTAACAGAACTAATAAATTGTTTAGAAAAGCAATAATATTATTCTCAGCCTGCATCCCGGGGTAACCTAGAGATAAAGCCAAATATTCACAATATCATTAAGAAAGGAATGGTGAAGTACTCATGTCTTCTCTGGGGAAATTATTGAAATGGGGGACTTTCACTTATGAAGCGTTCCTGGCCCTGCCGATCATTGGAGGGATGTTCGTTGTAGCCAATGCATGGGTCCCGCTCGGCATCGCCTTTTTGCTGCACGCAGTGGCTGTTATCATCATGCTTAAGGAACGGGGGCCTTTTATCGGCAACGTCATTGGTATCATTACCTCGATAGTCGCTCTAATTCCGATCGTTGGCTGGATCATGCATGTGATCACGGCGATAGTCTTACTGCTTGAAGGCCTCTCCTCTTCCCGTCGGGGACCGCGTTATTAAGGCAATACTTATTTTAATGCCCCGGATGGAAATAGCCTGGAATTGATGTGCTCTATCGAGGTTCCGGCAGAACTGAAGCATATCACTGACAAATTATCTTTTGACGAATGGGAAGCCTTAATTAAATAAAAAAAAGAAAGACCTTCAACTGATGGAGGTCTTTCTTTATACCTTCTATCCTCGTCCCGCAGAACGGGTATCGGTGCGCCGGCTTCCGGTCTCTCCACTATATCGTGCATTTGCAGTGCTGTTCTCGAAACGTTTGCGTTCCGTACGCTCCATCTGTACTATCTGACCTTCATGCACTACGATGTGCAATGAGCCAAACTCCATGTCATCCAGAAGTCCTGCAATCCGCGTCAGCCATACCTCATCCACTTTCAGTGGCTTAACCATTCTCCAGCCTCCCTTTCCCCGGACAGGGGATGTTCTCCGCCTTGAATCCCGTTATTACCAACTTGTTTACTAAGATTTAACTTAGCATGGAACTAAAAGAGCTGTCAATGAGCATTTTTTCGTAACAGCCAGCTTTTGATGATCATTGTTACCAAGGCGAGCAGGAGCAGCAATGAAGCCACCGCGAACGATGCCGAAAATTGATATTCATTATATAAAATCTCGACATGCAGCGGCAGCGTATTCGTTTCTCCCCGGATATGCCCGGAGACTACCGATACCGCGCCGAACTCGCCCATAGCACGGGCATTACAGAGAATAATCCCGTACAGCAAACCCCATTTAATATTGGGCAGTGTCACACGCCAGAAAATCTGCCAGCCGTGCGCCCCCAGCGTAATCGCCGCTTCTTCCTCCTGTGTACCTTGATCTTCCATCAGCGGAATCAGCTCACGGGCCACAAAGGGGAACGTCACAAACAGCGTAGCCAGCACAATGCCCGGGAGCGCAAATACAATCTTGATATCATGGTCGCTGAGCCAGGACCCGAACCAGCCATGCGCGCCGAACACCAGAATAAAGATCAGCCCGCCGATGACCGGTGACACAGCGAACGGCAGATCAATTAAGGTAATCAGGAAGCCTTTTCCGCGAAAACGGAATTTGGTCACTGCCCAGGCGGCCGCCACGCCAAAGATTGTATTCAGCGGGACGGTAATCGCAGCCACCAGCAGCGTCAGCCGCAGCGCCGAAGCGGCGTCGGGATCACTCAGCGCGGCCCAGTAGACATCCCAGCCCCTCTTCAGCGCTTCTGTCAGCACGACAATCAGCGGCAGGGCGATCAGCCAGAACAGCACCAGCCCGGCGGCGGCAATCAGTACCCACTTCACCGCAGGAGATTCGTTCGTAGCAGGCGAGGATACGCTGCTTTTCCGCCCTGGAGCGAGCATCGGCACAGTACCGGCCATAATTATTCCTCCTAAATTTTTGTGAGCGTTACTTCACTGAATTGGCTTCGACAAAAATCACTTCGGAAGCATATGCTTAATTTTTGTGAGCAATACCTCACTGAATGGGCTTCGACAAAAATCGCCTCGAAAGCATACGCTTAAGTTTTGTACTTCCCCTATCGTGAGCTTTTGCGGGCCCAGCGCTGCAGCAGGTTAATCACGAACAGCATCAGGAAGGAGATCAGCAGGAGAAGAAGCGCCACCGCTGTAGCGCCGGCATAATCGAATTGCTCCAGCTTGGTCATAATGAGCAGCGGGGCAATCTCTGTTCTCATCGGCATGTTGCCGGAGATGAATACCACCGACCCGTATTCTCCGATCCCCCGGGCAAAAGCCAGTGCAAAGCCGGTGAGCAGCGCAGGGAACAGCTCCGGCAGCACAATCCGCAGAAAGGTCCGCCAGCGGCCTGCCCCCAGCGTCGCGGCGGCTTCTTCCATGTCTCTGTCCAGATCCTCCAGCACGGGCTGTACGGTGCGGACAACAAACGGAATGCCGATAAACATCAGCGCAAGCGTGATGCCCAGCGGCGTGAAGGCAACCTTCAGGCCGAGCGGCTCCAGAAGGGAGCCGATCCAGCCATTCTGTGAGTAAAGTGCTGTCAACGAGACACCCGCTACGGCTGTCGGCAGTGCAAACGGGAGATCGATCAGGGCATCGAATACTCTTTTTCCGGGAAACTCATAGCGTACCAGCACCCATGCCAGCAGCAGTCCCAGAAAAGCATTCGTCAAAGCTGCCGCTGCCGCAGTGCCCAGGCTGACCCGGTAGGAAGCCAGGACGCGCGGGTCTGTGGCTACATCCCAGAATTTAGCCCAGCTGAGTCCGGTGGAGTTGAAGAGCAGCGCCGAAAGCGGCAGCAGGACAACGAGACTCAAATACAGTACACTGTAGCCCATCGTAAGCCCGAAGCCGGGCAGCACCTTGCGCCGCACCGCAGCCGTAGTAGTGACATTCATTTACGTATTCATCCTTTCCTGCCTTCAGCTTATGGGCTGATCAGCACCCTTAACGGGACGAACTTTCCGAAGCCTATCTTTACAGATTGCGGCTCTATCGCCAGCATCGAGATCTAAATGACCCGCACTTAAAGTAAGAGTTAGCTGCCCGGCACATAAATCTTGTCGAAAATGCCTCCGTCATTGAAATGTTTCTCCTGCGTTTCTTTCCAGGTGCCGAATTTATCAGCCAGCGTAAACAGCTTGATGTCTGGGAATTGGTCCTTGAACTGCTCCTTCACACTTTCCAGAGTGGGGCGGTAGTAGTTCTCTGCAGCTATTTTTTGACCTTCTTCGGTGTAGAGATATTTCAGATAAGCCTCGGATACCTCACGTGTTCCTCTTTTATCGACAACCTTGTCGACTACGGCAACCGGAGGTTCAGCCAGAATGCTCTCGGAAGGATTCACAATTTCAAATTTGTCCGGCCCCAGCTCTTTGATGGACAGATAGGCTTCATTCTCCCAGGCAATCAGCACATCACCGATTCCGCGTTCCACAAAGGTTGTCGTAGAACCACGCGCCCCGGTATCCAGTACCGGCACATGCTTGAACAGCTCCTGCACAAATTCCTGTGCTTTGGCTTCGTCATTATTGTTGTGGTCGAGCGCATAACCCCATGCCGCCAGATAGTTCCAGCGTGCACCACCGGAGGTTTTCGGATTCGGTGTAATCACCTCTACACCTTCCTTAAGCAAATCCGGCCAGTCCTTTATGCCCTTCGGATTGCCTTTACGCACGAGGAAAACAATAGTCGACGTGTAGGGTGAGCTGTTAAGCTCAAATTTATTTTGCCAGCCTTCATTGATGAGTCCTGTTTCCTGCAAAGCGTCAATATCATATCCAAGCGCCAGCGTGACTACATCCGCTTCCAGACCGTCAATAACGGCACGGCTTTGTTTGCCTGAACCACCATGGGACTGCTTGATCGTTACTTTCTGGCCAGTTTCCTGCTCCCAATAAGCCGAAAAAGCCTTGTTGTAGCTCTCATAAAGCTCACGTGTAGGATCATAGGATACATTTAGCAGCTCTACCGGATCTTTAGACGGTGCTTTGGTCGCTTCTGCCGTTGCCGCCGCATTGGTGCTCTCCGGCGTACCGGTTGCTGCACCTGCGCTGTTGTTCGTATTGTTAGTATTACTTCCGCAAGCAGTAAGCCCTGCCGTCAACAATAGTGTAAATCCGGCGAGCAGCCCCTTCTTGATCCCTTTCTTCATCACAATCACTCCCCCATGTTTTCTCTTAAATAGATGATTGCTGAACTCTCTATGCGCTAATTTCTGCAAAAAAGGACGGAGGAAGGCCCACGTATGGCAGGTCAAATCGGTCCTGAAAGACACGTATCTGCGAGCCTGAAGCGGGCGTTCCTCCGTCTGTACGGTAAGAACTCTTATTCAATTATTCCTACCCATTTAGTAGGTTATAAAGACATAATACTGAAAGCTCCTTACCCTGTCAAACCTTTTTTTAGAAAAAGACGGCAATCAGACATTCTCCGGCTGAGCGGCAGCAAGTGGCGGCCGTTCCTGCAAGATCCACTTGTTATTAAAGCTCTAAAGTAATAAGATTGCTACATCTAATAGGGGAAAAAGAGAGAGTGGAAATCACCGCAAAATGTCGGGGGAGACAATCATGGGAATGGATTTGGAGTATGCTCCGGCGCCGGGGAGACCGCGGCTGCACCGGAGGATACGCAGCAGCCTTGCAAAGCGAATTAGGGAAACTTACCGTTATGATACAGCACTATGGAGGATGGCACTTACCGGTCCTTGGATAATATGTGTTCTTATTTTTACGGCGGCTATTCTGGGCATCCCCACCGGTCTGGGTGCCCCGGCGGATATTATATTGGCGGCCGGAACCGGCACCATCTTCCTCGCTCTGGCAGCCAACATACTGGCTCTGGTGCTGGCATTGACCGGACTGCCTGTCCCGCGGTTATTTACGGGCTCTATATTGAGTGCGGCGGGCGCCGTTCTGCTAATCCTGTATTATGCTGAATTGGAGATTGAAGCAGCTGCTGCCGTCGCTGTTCTTGCCGCCTTATTCGGCGGGTTCGGAGGACTTGTACTTGGCCTGCTGCGCAGCAGGCGGATCGTTTCGGGACTACTGCTCGCAGTTGCTGTCGCCTTATCTTCGATAGCCCTGCCGATCAAGAGCCACGGCGGAGCGATGCCCGTGTTGGCAGCGTCCACGGTGATTAAGGATGATATCCCCGCTGCAAATCCGGGAGAGCCCGGTGACTATACCTATCGCAGCTTTACTTACGGCAGTGGCGAGGACTTGCACCGTTCTGAATACGGTAAGAAAGTCGATCTTCTCTCCTCCACTGCGGATGCCTCGGCCTATATCAAAACCTGGCCTAAGCTGCGGACTATATTCTGGGGATTCGACTACAGCTCGCTCCCTTTAAATGCCCGTGTCTGGATGCCCGACGGTGAAGGCCCCTTCCCGCTTGTGCTTATGGTTCATGGCAACCATATGATGGAGGACTACTCCGACGGAGGCTACGCTTACTTGGGCCAGCTGCTGGCCAGCCGGGGATTTATCGCACTCTCCCTGGATGAGAACTTCCTGAATTATTCAGCCTGGTCCGGCATTCCCGACAACGACTTCAAGGTGCGGACCTGGATGATTCTGAAGCATCTCCAGCAGATCGGCATCTTCAATGAACAGGCCGGCAACCCTTTCTATCACAAGGTGGATTACACCAAGACCGCCCTGCTCGGCCATAGCCGCGGCGGGCAGGCTGTTGCCATGGCAGCCGATGCCGAACGCTGGTTCAAAAGCGATCCCGTACTGGCTGACGCCAATAAGTTTTCGATAGCCTCGGTCATTGCTCTCGCTCCCACAGATAAGGCAATCGACGAGAAGCAGGCCAAGCTGATTGACGTCAATTACCTGACCCTGCAAGGCGCACGGGACGGGGATGTGCATGACTTCTATGGAGACCGCCAGTATATTCGTTCTAGTTATTCCCGCGGCTCCTCCGCTTTCAAAAGCTCTCTATATATCGCCGATGCCAATCATAGCCAGTTCAATACCGACTGGGGACTCTTGGATCAGTCATTGCCGGCAGGATTGTTCCTCAGCCGAACGCATATTATGGACGGAGACGAGCAGCGGCAAATTGCTAAGGTCTATGTAGCTGCGTTCCTGGAAACAACCCTGCATGGAGAGGCTGGCTATCGCGGGCTATTCCGCGATTACCGCAGCGGAGCGAAGTGGCTGCCGGATACTGCGTATTATAGCCGATTCCAGAGCGGAGAATTCATCCCGGTAGCTACTTTTGACGAAGACCGCAACAAGAACACGGCACTAGGCGGAACGGCAGCTGCCACGGGACTTAGCTGGACGGAAGAAGTTGCCCGGGACCGTGAGCTGAAGAGCAAAGCAACGCATGGCATCCTGCTGGAACGCAGTGCCAGCAACAGCGGAGAAGAAGCTGCTTACACCATCACGTTTAAAGATAGTGTCACTAGCGATATTGCCGAGTCCGATGCAGAAGGTCTGACCTTTTCCCTGGCTAACCGCAACGCCGATGCTGATGAGGATGATGAGGATGAGGATGAGGATGAGGATACCGGCACTGCCGATAATACAAAGCCTTCCCCCTCGCCTGATGTAGTGGTCGAACTCACGGATAGCAATGACATTGCAGCCCGCCTGCCGCTGGACGAGGTGATGGAGGTTCTGCCGCTGCCCCAAACCCAGTTCACGGTAAATTCCTGGCTGGAAAAACGGGTAAGCGACGGCAAATACGGCGATCTTTCGGAAGCCGTGTTCCAGACCTACGAGCTGCCGTTTGAAGCCTTTCTGGAGGAGGAGCCTGCGCTTGACCCCGGCAAGCTGACTGAAATAACCTTCTATCTGCAGGAAGAAGGCGATAAAATCATGCTCGACGATATCGGATTTTATAACTGATCCGGCGAAATCAATGGATTACACTAAATAGGGCCTCTCCCTTTCACTGATTAACAGCGAAGGGAGAGGCCCTTATCCTATTACAATTCCTTCTTGCTTCTTGTTACAGGGCTTTTATGCAGACCGGTGAAGGAACTTCCAGTTCATTGCCGGTAGGAATCAGCCTGCCACTCTCACAGTCGATTCTAAACGAGACGATATTGCCGCTGTTCTGATTGGCAGCGAGCAGCATTCCCCCCATAATAGCAAAGTTGCGCGGTGTCCGGCCGCCCGAATTGACCCAGTCCGCCGGTTCAAGCAGGCCTGTAGCTGCATCAATAAGGAATAGGGCGATACTGTCATGGCCGCGGTTGGAGGCATAAAGGAACCGTCCGCAAGGAGAAACATGGATGTCAGCTGCCGTATCATCACTGCCAGCTGTGTACTGCTCCGGCAGTGAGCTGACACTCTGGAATACTCTCAGGTCCCCCTGCTGTTCGTCGCTTGCAAATACCGTAATGGTGCTGTTCAGCTCATTGATCAGATATAACCATTGTTCCGTGGGGTGATAGGCCAGATGGCGCGGTCCCGAACCGGGAGGCAGATCGACTTCACGATGTGTAATCAGCTTTCCGTCCTGCACACGGTACAGCAGAACCTGATCGAGACCCAGATCACAGACCAGCACCCGCCCGCCGGTACTGTCGGGAATTACCGAATGGGGATGCGGCGCTTCCTGGCGGTCTGGGCGAATCCCTGAACCTTCATGCCGGACCTGAGCCGACATCTCTTGGAGAGAACCGTCCCCGCTCACAGGAAACACGTTGACATTGCCGCCCGTGTAATTGGCGACATATATGTAATCCCCTTGCGGATGAATGGAGACATAACAGGGGGCACCGCCTTCTGTACTTCTGCCGCCTAGCGGGTGCAAGGCTTTGGTTCCGGCCTCAATGGCAAAGGCATGAATTTCTCCCTCATCCTGTTCGCTGACTGCATATAGAACAGTTCCCGCACGGTTTACAGCCAGATAGGACGGATTCTCAATGCCCTTGGTACCGTCCAGAACTCTCATTTCCCCTGTATCCTTGTTCAAAGCCCCCAGCAGAATAGCATCCTCTTCCTTGGTATTATAAGTCCCCACATAAAATAGTACTTCATTAGGCTGTTGCATAGCAGCGTCTCCTTTTAGTGTAATAGCAGCGTATCTTGCTTGACCCCGGCAGACCCGCTTTTCGGAGCCATCGTTTGCAGGTATATTTCCTTACTTCTTATATACCCTGCACAGCACCCTGTTCACTCATATCCGCGCTTCATTTTCACTATAACATGTTTATATACCCAACACATTATGCGGGTTAAACAGCATGTTTTGGGGCATACTTGAATACTGATAATAAGCAGCAAGGCAATATTTTACACATGGTTTAAACGTTCCGCTTGAGGTTAATAGTAACCATCGAAGATAACAAACACAAAGGAGCTGAAGCATAATGAGTTTATTATGGATGTTAATTGTAGGCGGGGTAATTGGTTGGTTGGCAGGTCTGATCATGGGCAGAGATATTCCTGGAGGCATTATCGGCAACATTATTGCCGGTATTCTGGGTTCATGGCTCGGTGGCATGCTGCTCGGAAGCTGGGGACCAAAAATCAGTGATTTCTACGTCTTCCCTTCATTGATTGGTGCCATTGTCCTGATCTTTATCGTCAGCCTGATCCTCCGTTCGGTCGGTGGACGCAGCCGTTCTTAAGCTTGCCGGCGATCGAAGCTGAACCAGATGAGTTGAACATTTGGACACAACCCGCCAGGGTTACCCTGGCGGGTTTATTGTGTCTGGAGGATCAGAGATCCTCAGCAAACCGGCCTGAATTTTAGTTTCAGCTGCGATTCTGAACATCACAGAATTTCTGCTATAATGGAGAAATAGTGACACAAATCACAGAGAGGAAAGTGAATCATGGGCAATATTAACCCCTCGCTTCTGCATGTGGGCTCCACACTGGGGGCCGTGTTTATGGCGCTGATGGTTATTTTTATCCGCCTGAAGGCAAGCGCGAGACCGGTGACCCTCCGTAAAATATGGATACCGCCGCTCGGCATGTCCACAGGTTTTGCCATGTTCGTTGTACCAGAGGTCCAGTTTCCCTGGTGGTGGGCGGTTGCGGCTTTCCTGATCGGCTGGTTCATTTTCGCCTATCCGTTAATGCGCAGCACAGTCTTTGAAGAACGGGACGGCCAGATTTACGCCCAGCGGTCCAAGAGTTTCGCCTTCATTCTGCTCGGATTGCTGCTGATCCGCACAGTGCTTCATGAGTTTATCAACCGATATGTATCCATACCGCAGTCAGGCGGATTATTTTTTATTCTGGCCTTTGGCATGATCCTCCACTGGAGGGTGTACATGTATAAGCGCTATACCCGAATGGCTCTGCCGAAGGCACCTATTCCCCAGCCCCGCGGATAAGAATGAAGCATAAAATGAGTAAAAAGAGCATTTCATTGACCCTTAGGGCCGCACGAATGCTCTTTTTTTTTATTTTCCGGAAGTCCACCTTCACGCTACAAGCATAGAATATTCTATAACTCCGCCCAGTCATTCCTAACCTTCCATGTCATTTGTGGCAAAAAATGTTCGGTCAAAACACGCTTTTTCACCTTCATGTCAGGTAACTTGCAATCAGATCAGTTAAAATATAAGCATACTTCACCAAGGAATAGGAAACGTATACTTTTTAGAGAGCGAGGACAAGGCAATTGAAAACGAAATCGAGAAAAGTGGCGATCGTCGGCTCCGGTAATGTGGGCTCCAGCTGCGCCTATTCCATGGTCAACCAGGCGATATGCGATGAGATCATGATGGTCGACCGCACCTATGACTGGGCCATGGCACAAGCGCTTGACCTCTCGCACTGCATGGATTTCACAGGGACACGCACCAAAGTATATGCCGGTACCGCAAGCGATTGCGGCGGAATGGATGTCGTTATCCTGACTGCCGGGGCCAATCCCAAACCGGGTCAGACCAGACTTGATGTCCTGGATGATGCTGCGGTTATAACTAAGTCTATTATTACGGAAATTATGGCTGGCGGATTCGACGGTATCTTTGTAATTGCCGCCAATCCGGTTGATATTGTCACCTATATGGTATGGAAAATCTCCGGACTGCCGCGCCACCGCATTA
The DNA here is from genome assembly GCF_038007405.1 of Paenibacillus sp. FSL M7-1046. Lineage (NCBI taxonomy): Bacteria > Bacillati > Bacillota > Bacilli > Caryophanales > Paenibacillaceae > Paenibacillus > Paenibacillus sp. FSL M7-1046. The sequence continues at coordinate 1,816,059 of NZ_JBBOXB010000001.1, forward strand.
TCGGCACCGGCACCTCTATTGATTCATCGCGGCTGAAGACGCTGCTGTCGGAAGTATTCTCCATTGATCCCCGTAGTGTGAACGGCTATGCACTCGGCGAACATGGAGAATCCCAGTTTGTTGCCTGGTCGCATGTAACGATCGGCGGCAAACCGCTTCTGCAGATTATGGAGCAGCACCGCGAACGGTTCAGGGATCTGGATCTGGAGGATCTCGCCCGCAAAACGAAGGATGCCGGCTGGGAGATCTTCACACGCAAAGGCTCCACGCATTTTGGCATTGGCAGTGCTCTGGCTTATATCACGCGCTCCATCCTGAATGATGAACACAAAATCATTGCCGTCTCGGCGATTCTGGACGGAGAGTACGGGCAAAAGAATGTATGCGCCGGAGCTCCTGCCATTATCGGCGGGGGCGGCATTCAGGAACTGCTGGAGCTGAATCTCAGTGATCAGGAGTATGCGAAGTTTGACGCTTCATGCGGCATCATCCGATCCGGCATCGAAAGCCTGCATCTGGAAGAGAAGGTTTAATTCTTAGCTCAAACGAAACAGCCCCCGGCTGCCGCGCTGCAACGCGCGAAGCCGGGGGCTGTTCTTATTTTATCTGCTGATTAACGGAATTTTTCGATCTCTTCTTTCAGCTCAGACATCATCAGATTCAGTGATTCCGCAGAATTGACTACCTGCTTCATCAGCTCCTTCTGATCCGTTGAGGCCTCAGCGACCGCCTGGGCGTTGTCCGCGGAAGTCTTGGCGATAATCAGCATATCGGAAATGGATGCCGTAATTTCTTCCGTGCCTGCAGACATCTCTTCATTAATAGCGGATACGTCCTGGATCTGCACCGAAACTTCACGGATGGAGGAACGGATATGGTCAAAGGCGGACCCAACTTTCGTCATCTTGTCCATACCATCGCCAATTTCGGAAATGCTCTTCTCCATGGATACTGCGGCATTCGTTGTCGAATTCTGAATTTGTCTGATTAATTCAACAATATGCACAATCGCTGTATTGGTACGCTCGGCCAGCTTCTTCACTTCATTCGCTACCACTCCGAAGCCCCGTCCATGCTCGCCCGCTCTGGCTGCCTCGATGGAAGCATTCAAGGACAGCAGCCCTGTCTGGTTGGATATCTCTGAAATCACATCGACGATTTGCCCGATTTGTTCCGATTGCTGTGTCAGTGTGCCGATGAGTTCAGCTGTCTGGCCCGCAGTAGAACTGATTACCTTCATCTGTTCAAATGTCGCCTTGATCTCATGATAGCCGTTCTCGACCTCTGCACTTACAGACTCCGCCTGATCGGATACACTCACGGAGGATTCAGCAATCCTTTGCAAGCCTACCGCCATCTCTTCCGTAGCCCGCGCGGACTGTTCCGAACCTCTGAACTGCTCCTCCATTCCTTGCGCCACTTCCTGAATCACCTCTGCAATCTCTGCCGAAGTGTTGGAGGACTGAGTGGCGTAATCCAGCAGACCTTCCGCAGATACCGCTACCTCCACTACGGTTGTATCGATCTTGCTGACAATTCCGGAGAGGGATTCAATCATATGATTAATACTCCGGCTCATCTGGCCGATTTCATCCTCGGAGCCAACAACCACCCGCTCATTCAGCCGTCCGTCTGCCACCCTTTTCATCACTTCCGAAATAGCGACAATCGGCTTAACAATCTTCCGGGTAAGATAGAGGGACAATACCACGACAAGCAAAATAACGATGACTACAAAAATTGTCGTCAAGGTCTGGGCCGAATTCACTTTAGCGTAAACTTCGCTTTTGGGAACATTAATCAGCAGCTTCCAATCGGTTCCAGGGATGGTTTTGAAATATGTAATAAGAACTTTGCCCTCTTCGCCCTTATAGGTTACCGAACCGTTAGGCTTGCTCAATATACTTTTAACCGCTTTTTGCGTCCCGGGTTTCTCTGCATAATCCGCAATATTTTTTCCGATCTTGCCCGGATCAGAGGAGGCATAATAGTTCCCTTCCCCTGAAACTATAAATCCGTACCCGGTTTCGCCCACCTTGATATTTTTGGCCATTTCCATCATAATCTCCGGTGTAACCGAGAAGGCAATACCGCCGTTAAACTGGTTATCCTTATCCATAATCGGGACCATAATCGTAATGATATGTTTATTCAGCTGTTCCAGAAAAGTCATATCAGCTATTGACGGTTTATGTGTCTCCTTGGCCTCCAAGAAATACGGGGAGGTACCCGAATCCGCCGTCATCCCCATCATATTGCTGAGTTTACCTTCTTTACTAATAACGCTATAGCCTTCAGACTGAGTGTCACTTTCCTCGAGCACCTTGATTACCGGGAAAATGCTCTCCGGCTTTGCCGTATCGAACTCGGGATGCATAGTGATCAGTTCCTGCACCGCAGAGGTTTTGGACTCCAGCCATTCCCCGAGCTGAGAACTATTCATATTCAGAGTACTTTCCGCCAGCTCTTGACTATCCGACTTGGTTACACCGCCGAAATACTGCATAAAAAAGATGGTAGCTCCCAGCAAAGGCACGATGGAAATGGCAAGAATCACAAGCGACCATTTCGTCTGCACGGATACTGGCTTTCTTTTCTTTGCTTTCATTTTCATTTTTTCCTGCTTCATTTCTGTCTCTTCCACCTTAAGTCCTCCTAGCAGTACTAGATACAATTTTCCAATTGCTGTAAATGTATACTAATATATCGGCAAAAACAGACATAAATCATTATATTCACGACAAAAAATAAGCCCTTAGTCCCACAATATGGAATCTAAAGAGCTTACTTTTTCATACTATTTTCATGTTTTTTCACATAATTTTCAAGCTAACTACAGGACTCCTATGACATTCATTCTGTTTTAGGCGCCTGCAGCGCCCTGATGCTGTTCAGCACAGCAAGCACGGTTACACCCACATCCGAGAATACCGCCTCCCACATGGTAGCAATCCCGAATGCACCCAGCAGCAGAAAGATCGCCTTGACCGCCAGGGCAAAAATTATATTCTGCCAGACAATGCTCCGCGTCCGCTTGGCTATTCCGATGGCCTCAGCAATCTTCGACGGTTCGTCGGTCATAATGACAATATCCGCCGCTTCAATTGCTGCATCCGAGCCAAGTCCGCCCATTGCAATGCCCACATCTGCCCTCGCCAGCACAGGGGTATCGTTGATTCCGTCGCCGACAAAAATAATTTTCTCCCGCTGTGACTTCTCCTTCTCCAATCTTTCGACAGCTTCCACTTTATGCTGCGGCAGAAGCTCGGCATGAATTTCATCAATTCCCAGCTGGCGCCCGACAGCCTCCGCTACCGACGAAGCGTCACCTGTCAGCATGACCGTCTTGCGGATGCCCAACGCCTTCAATTTGCGGATCGCCTGAAGGGAGTCGTCCTTCACTTCATCAGATATGACCAGATATCCTGCATATTGTTTATCAACAGCGATATGAACAATTGTTCCGCTCACCTCAGAAGTCCCGCTGGAGATTCCCTCGCGCTCCATGAGCCGGGCATTTCCGGCGAGCACTGCCCTGCCTTCTACAGTAACGGCTATGCCATGACCGGAGATTTCATTGTAATCGGCAATAACTTCACCTGGAATATCTGCGCCGTAAGCCGACCGGATGGATTCCGCAATAGGATGGGGCGAATGGCTCTCTGCATAAGCGGCAAGCCGCAGCAGCTCACTCTCGGCAATACCTTCCGCAGGAAAGATGCCAGTAACTTTGAACTGCCCTTTCGTCAGCGTTCCCGTCTTATCGAACACGACAATCTTCACATCATTCAGTGCCTCAAGATAATTGCTGCCTTTAACCAGAATGCCATTCCGGGAAGCCGCTCCAATGCCGCCGAAGAAGCCAAGCGGAATGGAGACGACCAGCGCACAGGGGCATGAAATGACGAGGAAGACAAGCGCCCGGTAGATCCAATCCGAGAAGGTGGCCCCACTGATAAACAGTGGCGGCAGTACTGCCAGCAGCAGGGCTGTAATGACTACAACCGGAGTGTAGGCCCGGGCAAATTTCGTAATGAAATTTTCTGTCTTCGCCTTGTTGCTGGAAGCATTCTGCACCAGTTCAAGAATTTTGGATACCGCTGATTCCCCGAAGGTTTGAGTGACCTGAACGGTAATCACACCGTTGCGGTTGATAAAGCCGCTCAGCACCTGAGCGCCCGGCTCAGCCGAGCGTGGCACCGATTCTCCGGTAAGCGCGGACGTATCCATCATTGCACTGCCCTCGAGGATTGTTCCGTCAAGCGGCACCTTCTCACCCGGCTTGATAACAATGATGTCTCCGACGGCCACTTCCTCCGGCGATACTTTTCTCAGCTTCTCCCCTTCCTTGAGAAAGGCAAATTCCGGACGGATATCCATCAGCGCTGTAATGGAACGGCGGGAACGGTTAACTGCCAGACCCTGGAAGAGTTCGCCAACCTGATAAAAGAGCATGACGGCAACGCCTTCCGGGTACTCGCCAATGGCGAAAGCCCCGATCGTCGCCAGTGCCATCAGGAAATTCTCATCGAACACTTGGCCACGGACAATATTCCTTGCGGCTGACCAGATGACCTCGCCGCCAACAATCAAATAAGCGGCCAGGAAAATCAGCAGCTCCGGGAATCCGCTGACCGGCAGGAACATTCCGGCTGCCGCTAGAATTCCGCCGGCGCCCAGCCGCAGCAGAATTTTGCGCGTATCTCCTTCCCCATGCTCATGGCTATGGGAGTGGCCATGAGCTTCATCATGTGCATGATCATGATTATGGGCTTCATCACTACCATGAGTGTGACTGTGTCCGTGGGCCTCCCCCTGGCTATGTCCATGAGTGTGGCCCTGATGTTCATGCTGGGCATGAGCGTGGGCTTGCCCTTGTGCTTCTAAGGATACAGAATTCACAGCAGCAGCCTGCTGCTTCTTCCTTCCAGCAGCAGTTTGAACCTCCTTCAGCTTCACATGCGGCTCAAGGGTAGTTACTGTCCGCTTTGCCTCTTCGGATACCGTGTCCGCATAAGCTGCGGCAGTCTCCAGTGTCATCATCTTCATCGCGAAATTTACGGAGCAGGATGACACTCCTTCAATCTTTTTCACCTTGTTCTCAATTTTCATGGCGCAATTTGCGCAATCCAGACCCTCGAGCACCCACTGACGTCTTACGTTTCCCTCCACCGCATTCAAATCACTCATCTCCCTTGGAAAAAACTATATATGAGTATCTGTTCATATGTTTACTTACACATATTATATTCCCCCTAAACTTGCAGTGTCAATGCAGATTCCGTATACTTCATCACTTTTTTTAAAATGATAAGAAGATCACAATTGTTTCCAAAAGGGACTTGTAATTCAGCTGAGTTGCGAATACTATTAACATATGATCAATCATTCATATGTTATTTTAGGAAGGGGTACCTGTATGACAAATGATCAACACAAAGATAGCCGCCATAAGCATGAACATCAGGGACATGAGCACGGACACAACCATTATGAACATAATCATTCCGGCCATTCTCATTCCCACTCTCACGCACCCGATAACCTCAAGGGCCTATTAATCGCTCTGATCATTACCGGAAGCATCATGCTGCTGGAGTTCTTCGGCGGCCTGGTTACGGGCAGCTTGGCCCTTCTGTCGGACTCCGGCCATATGCTGGGCGATACTGTTTCGCTGGCCTTAAGTCTTGTCGCCATGATCTTTGCTGTAAAGCCCCCTTCTCTGAAAAATTCTTACGGTTACTACAGATTTGAGATTATGGCAGCCTTATTCAACGGAGTTACGCTGTTCATCATTGCCGGATTTATTATATGGGAAGCGTATCAGCGTTTCTTCTCACCTCCGGAGGTAGCAAGCGGTACAATGATGATCATTGCGGCAGTCGGATTGCTGGCCAACCTGGTCAGTGCATGGTCTTTAATGCGAAAAAGCAATGTGCAAGAGAACATCAATGTCCGCAGCGCCTATCTTCATATCGTTAGCGATGCACTAGGCTCGGTCGGAGCTCTGCTTGCCGGGTTAATCATGAAATTGTTCTCCTGGTATATTGCAGATCCAATCATCAGTGTGCTTGTCGCACTGCTCATCCTGAGAGGAGCCTGGGGCGTAATTAAACAGGCATTCCATATTTTAATGGAAGGAACACCGCTTAACGTGAATACCCGTGATGTACAAGAAGCGCTGCTGCTTATTGACGGAGTCATCGAGGTTCATGACCTGCATATCTGGACCATTACCTCAGGGCTGGATGCGCTTAGCGGCCATCTGCTGATTCAGGACCATAAGGATCACCAGCGTGTTCTCCAGGAGGCCACCAGCCTCGTGGAAGAAACTTTCGGCATTCATCATTCGACGCTGCAAATTGAGAACTCGTCCATGAAGCACAAAAGCTTGAAGGTTTAACGTGCATTAGGACGGTGAAATCTCCTGACGCAAACAAAAGAAACCGTCCTTGCGCTAAGCCAGCGCAGGACGGTTTTGTGTTTACAGCTGAGTTCTCATGAAAATCTATTCATGTCTGATATGCTCATGCGTCTGCAGAAAAATCTGTTCCACATGCGCATCATTTAGTGAATAATAGACCGTCTTGCCTTCCTTGCGGCGCTTTACGATCCGCAGATTGCGCAAATAGCGGAGCTGATGGGATACGGCCGATTGCCCCATGTCGAGGATGACCGATAAATCGTGCACACACAGCTCTCTCTGCGACAAAGCGTAAATGAGCCGTACCCGCGTCGGGTCGCCCAGCGCTTTGAACATTTCCGCCATTTTATCCGTTGTTCCGCGGTCCGGCAGAATCAGCGCTATAGATTCCGGTTCCAGCTCCGAACCATTGCATGTATTGTCGCATTCTTCAAGTGCCGCTGGCTCCATGCTCTCGCCCTCCTCTAATATGCTTATCCGGTGTTACTGGTTGTTAATAGTAGCTTCTACGATTAATTATAGAAAAAACTTCACCGGATGTCCATGAGAGGATTCAGCACAGCATGCTACATACGCGATATTATACTGCTTTACGCCAGAAGTGGAGCAGGCCTCCCGCCAAAAAGAGAACCAGGCTTCCTGTAACTACCAGCATCAAGCTCTCCATCGGCAAATTAAAAGCTCCGAACTTATCTTCACCGTAAGGAGACATGGCCAGCATTGGCTGCACCCAGGGATAATATGGGCCGTAGGTGGCTGAATTGGAGATGAGCATATTCGGTAAAGTCAGGCTTACATTCAGTGCCAGCGGTGCGCCGAAGCTGCTCCAGCCCTGGGAAACTGCCAATTGCAGCGCGGCCAGCGGCAGGCAGGCGAACCAGCCGCCGAAGAGGCTGGTGAGAAGCAGCTGCCAAGGCACAGCGCCTTCCGCACCGCGATATATCCCTAGGCCTACCACTACAACGATAAACAGCAGCTGCACGGCGGCCAGCATTCCCATAATCAGTGTGAATTTAGCCAGGTACACAGAACTTCGTGTTACAGGCAGGGACAACAACTGCTTCCAGCCACCGTCGGTATGCTCGGAACGGCAGATTAGAGCCGCAAATATGCCGGCAAGCACGGGAAGGAACAACATTGAATGCATTAGCGACATTACACTCAGCAGCACCTGCCAGGTGATCTGCCCATCATCCTGCATATCGGCTAGCCCTCCGATAGGCACCGCGACAGCCGGACTGAGCAAAATAAGCAGCCAGACATGAGATTTGGACATTTTCAGCTTCTCAGCCGATAGAACTCTCCAAAAGGTTCTCATCCTAGTCCACATCCTTTCGCGCAAAATGTATGGATCCCGGCAGCAGAATCAGCAGGCCAAGCAGCAAGCCTGCTCCGCTGAACAGCCAGGGCCGGGGAGCGCTCCAGGCTAGGGCCGGCCAGCTCAGGGGAACCCATTCCGACAGAAACAAGGAGAAGATGCTTAGCAGCGACAAGGTAATTCCCACCGACACCGGAAACGTCTGATTGCGGCTGGACAGGGAGAACCACAGCTGCAGTGAGATCACCGGGAGTGCTGCAGCATAAGAAGCAAAGCCAATTTGCAGCACCTTCGCATAAGGGATTGGCTGCGATTGGAACCCGAGGATCACTCCCAAGCCCACCGTACCCGCCGCCAGCAGCAGACAGGAGACAGTAAGCAGCAGCAGGCAGAGCAGCAGCTTGGCCATAAAGACAGAGGTCCGGGAAATCGGCAATGCCAGGAGCTGCTTCCACGAGCTCATTTGGTGCTCCACGTTGGCCATCATCGAACAGATCAGCGTGCCCCCCAGATAAAGGGCCACCGGAACGAAGTCGGCCACATTGCTGAGCAGTCCGCCCCATAAATCGGCACGATATTGCTGGGTCAGATAATCGTAACGCAGCCCAAAGTTCAGCCCCTGCATGGCAAGCAGGCCGATGGGGCCGAGAAAGACCAGAAACCACAGGCCTTTGCCGCGGATTTTGAGCCAGTCAGCCGACAGCGCCCGCCACATCATGATGCGCCTCCCTCAACAACCTGCAGGAAGAATTCCTCCAGTGATTGTCTGCGTTCTTCCACCCGGTAGATTGCATGTCCATCCTCGACCAGTTCTTTAATCAGGAGAGCCACTCTGGCATCGCTCATCCGCGGCAGCACAAGCCGCCCATCCTGCATTTCACCGCCGCAGCCCCTTCGCAAGGCGAGCGCCAGCGCGGCTTCCGGCTCGGATACGGCAAGCCGGAGATCTCCCGCCGCCTGCTGCTGCAGATGGGCAATGGAGTCCTGGTAAACCATTTTACCCTGGCGGATAATGCCGACCGTATCTGCCATCTGTTCAATTTCGCTCAGCAGGTGGCTGGACACAAGCACGGTAATTCCCTGCTCTTCCGGAAGCCGCTTGATCAGCGAGCGGATCTCCTGTATGCCTGACGGATCAAGCCCATTAGTCGGCTCATCAAGGATCAGCAGCTCCGGACTGCCGAGCAGTGCAGCAGCAATGCCCAGCCGCTGCTTCATGCCCAGCGAGAAGCCCTTCACAGGCCGCTTTTCTTCTCCTGTCAGCGAGACAATATCCAGCACCTCGGCGATCCGCTGCTTCGGCACATTAAGGATCCGGCGGATCGCCTCCAGATTGTCCAGTGCGCTCAAATGCCCGTAATATGACGGGGACTCCACAAGCGACCCCACTTTGCGCAGAATCTGCAGCTTATTTTTACGGAGCTCCTGGCCGAATACCTTAATTTGCCCCGATGTCGGCTTGATCAGCCCCAGCAGCATGCGGATGGTCGTTGTTTTGCCTGCGCCGTTGGGTCCAAGAAAGCCGTAAATTTCACCTTTGCCAATATTCAGGTTCAAACGCTCCACCGCAGCCCGGCCGCGGTATTCCTTCAGTAAATCCTTTGTTTCAATTACAGTTTCTTTCATTCTCGTTCACCTCGGTAACTAGCATAACGTCCCAAGGTTAAAAGAGCGGCGGCAGCAAGTTTAAATTTCGTTTAAATTTTGCCCCGGCGCTGAGAAATGACAATAGAGGTACCCTGCTCACTGCTGTCGACCGTCCACTCCAGCTCCATCCGCTTAAGCAGCAGCTCTACAATAGACAAACCAAGTCCTGCCCCTTTGGAGTCGGAGTTGCTCATCATTCCCTTGCCATGGTCCGAGACGACAATCACAGGGCGGCTATCCCGGACTTCCAGCGCAATGCCTACATATAGTCCGCAGCGGGCGTGGCGCAGGATATTCTGAAACAGGTTGTCCAGAATCCGGCGGAACCAGCTCTCGTCTATAGTCCAGTATAGAGGTTCACCCTCCAGGTCAATATCAACCTGGAACCCTTCCTTCTCCCAAAGCGGATACCAGGCAGCGGCACTTTCGCGCAGCAGCCGCAGCACATCCCTGCGCTCCAGCTTCAGCGTTATCTTTCCGCTGCTGAGCAGATTATAAGAGAGCAGATTCTCGATCAGCACGCTGAGCCCGGCAATCCGTTCATCCATCAGCTCCAGCGATTCCTGCCCGCGCGGCGATAGGCTTTCCTTGCCCAGCACATGGAGATGAGTACGGATTACGGTGAGGGGAGTCCGCAAATCATGCGACAGATCCGAAACCAGGCGCTTGCGCAGTCCCTCCTCTTCCGCCTCTCTGGACCGGCTGGCAGTAAGCTCAGTCACCATCGTATTAAAGGCCTCCTCCAGACGGCCAATCTCATCCGTTCTGCCGCCGGAAGTAACAGGCTTCGGAATTCCGGCCCCGCCTGTGAAACTCATCGCCGTCTGCAGGCGCAGCAGCCGGGTTCGGATCCCTATGAAGAACAGCAGCGACACCACAATGAAGCCGGCAAAAAACAAAACCAGAACGATTAAATACCACGAGCTTAGCCCATCAATACTTTCTTCATCCCTTAATGCATCCGGAATTTGCATCACCATAAAACCTTCTCCGGCCTCCGCACGGTCTCCTACAAAGGCGACAATGGCGAGCGGATTAAGCTCTGTGCTCTTTTTCATAAAGGCAACCGCTTCTGCAGCACTCCACTGCGCGGGCAAAGCATCACCCTCTACCTGCTTCTGCAGCTCGGGATCTTCCGGCGTAAGGCTTAGCCTGGTTTTCCCGTGGCTGTCTACCCAGAACATCCCGGCCAAAGAATACTCACTGCTGAGTTGCCGCATCCGCTCATTGATCGCCTCCGGCGGTTTGCCCAGCAGATCCAGCGCTTCCTGATGCCACATCTTCTCCAGCTTGGTGATGCTGGAGTAAGGGGCATACTCATCAGGCGGACCTTCCCGGGTCAATGCGCTGAATACGCCGTATCCGACAAAAGTTGCCGTCATCATGACAGGCAGGAACAGCAGCGCAGCAACAATAATCAGCAGATAACGGGAGAGCAGCGAGCTACGCAGTTTGTGTGAGCGCCCGCTGGCCTTCATGCTCTCACCCGGTAGCCGATTCCCCGGACCGTCTCTATAATCTCCGGTGCTGCCGGGTCAAGCTCCAGCTTCTCGCGCAAATAACGGATATGTACCATCAGCGTCTTGTCCCCCTCTATGTAAGCCTCGCCCCAGACGGCTTCATAGATCTGTTCCTTGGTCAGAATCTGCCCAAGATGGCGGAGCAGGTAGGAGAATATCTGAAACTGCTTGCCGGTTAACAGGATTTCTTTGCCGCTGGCCGCCTCTTGAATAAGGTGTTCCCCTTCATGGACGATCAGATGCTTAATCCTTAGCGGTGCAGGTGCCGCAGCACCGCTCCTTCTCAGCAGGACTTCAATCCGTGCAGCCAGCTCATCCGGGTGAAACGGCTTGGTCAAATAATCATCGGCGAATTCCAGCCCCTGGAGCTTATCGTCGATGGAGGTGCGGGCGGAGAGCATCAGAATCGGCAGCCCCGGGTACGTCCGCTTCAGCCGCTGCCCAACGGTGAAGCCGTCAAGACCGGGCAGCATGACATCGAGAATGGCCAACTGACAGCCGGCAGCCGCCTCCACTGCCCCTTCACCGCTCTCCAGCCAGCGGACGGCATACTGGCGTTCCCGAAGATCGGCGGAAACCGCACTGCCAATCTCCCGGTCATCTTCAACATATAACAATGTAACGCTCATTTAGCTTTCAATCCCTTTCTCGGTGGAAATGGCAGGACATCATAAAATCCCCGAAGGCGGCGGATGACCGTCTGCGCTTCGGGGAGGATATAGGTTGTATTGATTATGCACGGTTTCCAAAACTAGCCGGGGGCTTGTCATCCGGCTTCCCGAAGAGATACCCCTGGCCCAGATCAATGCCGATGTCCCGGCAGAAGAGGAACTCTTCCCGCCGTTCAATTCCCTCGGCAAGCACCTTGGCACCAAAGGAACCGGCCCGGTTCACAATATCGAGTACGCTTCTCTGTTTCCGGTCGTCCTGATCACAGAAGCTGATCAGACCACGGTCAATCTTTACATAATCCGGCTGCAATCTGGACATGACTTCCACTGTAGAGTAGCCCGCGCCCACATCGTCCAGCGCCACCCGCATGCCCTGCTGCCTGTATTCAGCAAATATGGTCTGGAGATGTCTGATATCGCTTATATTCTCCGTCTCCACGACTTCAAATACAAAGTCTTCCGGGTCCTCTTCCAAACGATGAATCGCTTCGAAGGTATGAGTGAGACAATATTTAGGATTATAGATAGAAGAGGGCAGAAAATTGATAAACCGCTTGATGCCCTTAGGCAGCAGTCTTTTGCCGGTTTCAATCGCCGAGATCCGTGCAGCCCGGTCGAGAAACGAGTGGAAGCCGGTCCGGCGGGCAATCTCAAACAACTCATAGGGCTGAAAGGGGCTACCCTGCGGCAATGGCCGCAGCAGCAATTCAAAACCCACAATTTCTTCGTTAAAGTTCACGATCGGCTGCAAATGGCTGCAGAAATCATGATTGGAAATGATCGTGATCAGATTATCACTGGCAAACCGGACGCTCAGCTGTTCCAGCGTCAGCCAGCGTTCCACAGGAATACGCCGGGTATGCCCTTTTATACATAGGGACAGCGGCGTAGCCCACTCATTCTGCAATCCCTCCAGAAGCTCCAGCAAATCCATGAGCTCCTCTCTGGAAGCATAGGCGGCTATTCCGGTATCCGCTGAGCCTGTCAGCTTATAGCCTGCAGCCCTTATAGCATTGGCGAGCGGAATCGGGCAGGGCCGCATCTTTAATTCTCCTGCGTCCTCTACCGGTTCGATGTCAGAGCACTCACTGCAGTTCATGTGCATTCTCCTCGCCTCTAGATGTCAGATTTCAGTTCAGTAATTATAACATGATTTACCATAAGCCAGCTATCTTCCGGACGGCAAAAAGCCATCTATAAACCGTAGGGTTTAAGATGGCCAGCTGCTTCATATCTTAGATTTATTTGCCGTTAACTGCGGCCGTAGGCTGCCAAACGCCATGCTCTTCGTTTTTGCCGACATACTCTATCCGTGCCGGTGCAAGCTCCAGAATGACATAGTCAGGATCATCCGGTCCCTTGAACCATTGCTCCAGTGATTTATTCCATACTTTAGCCCGCAAGCCTTCATCCTTGGTGACAGCGACTGTTGCTTCGATCTCCAGCACATCCTTGCCGCCGCCCTTCTCATATCCAAGCAGCAGAAAAGCATGCGGATTATCCTTCAGCTCTTCTACCTTATGCGTCTTCCGATTGGTTGCGAGGTAAATGTTTAATCCGTCATGAAATACCGCCATATAACGCACCTTAGGTTTGTTGCCGGCTTCTATCGTGCCGAAGGAACCGAACTTATTGTCATCCAGCGCTTTGATGATATTTTGCTCCAGCTCATTGTTATCCATTGACGAAACAGCTCCCTTCCAATATGTGTGCTTATTATAGTGTACCCGTCCGGTTCAGAATGAATCCGGGACAAAATCATGAACTCATCACAGGAGGAGTCTATCCTTTTTGAATAAATTGATCTGGATCTGGACCGTTCGTCTCTCCTAGCTTGGCAGCCTGAAAATTAGGGTAATATAGAAGATGTCAATATCCTGTGCATAAGGGTGGAACTCTTAATGACTGAGCATTTCTCCGAACACACCGAACCTACATTACATACCGCTCTGCTGCAGTTTATTTTCCCCTTCTCCATCAAGGACGGTGAGGACAAGAGCCTGGCCCGGCAGCTTGGGCTTGACGGCTTCACCCGTTTTTTTCTCGACAGCAAAGAGCTGGAGGATGCTTATTACGGCGAAGGCTACTGCGTATCCCATGAGAAAATGGAGCGCAGCTATCTGCCGTTCGCAGCCCATGTCCTATTCCCGCGGGACAAGGATAAAGAAGATTCCTTCCGCCGGTTTTCCCGGGTAAACGATCTGGCCTGCAGGCTGGAAATGACACAGCAATCCGTAAACTTCCGGGTACTCTCGACGGATGTATTCATTTGTCCGTTTCAGCTTGGATTTCTGACCGTAAGAGTCCGCATCGAGGAAGAGAACCTGCCCTTCAGCACCGCGCTGGAATTCGCCGACCGTTTCCGCACACTCGAGGATGTCTCCTACCAGGACAAACATACATATATCCATTGCCAGGACAAAACCTTCGATCAGGTGGAGGATTTTGTGTTCAGGAATCTGGCCGATGGCCTGCAGCCGTTTATGGACCAATCGGAAATTGACGGAGCCTACTTCGAGACGCTTCCCTTCTTCGTTGATGAACGAATGCTGGTCCAAGCCTTTTATGGCTTCAACCGGCAGGAGGACGCAGACGAAATCAGTGTGGAGCTGCGTTACCGCGCCTCCCAGCTGGATGGGCTGAATCTGGACGGAAAACCCTATATCAGCGCCAGCGATCCCGAGTACATCGAGGAGTACTGCCAGGCACATTCGTACAACCGCTGGGGGCCGGATACCTACTATATGACCAACGAGCAGACCTTCTGCTGCCTGAGCCGGGCCGAACAGGAGGTAGCCACCCCACTGGTCAATCAGATGTACGGGCAGTATTACTACGGGCTGCTCCTTAGTATTTTCCACAAAATCGTCCTGTTGAAGCTTTCCAATCTTCACTCCCGGCTGCGTATCAACCACGATTATGATGAAATTGAGAATCTGATCTTCCTGATTAACAAGTTTTCGGCCAAGTTTTATTTTCTGGAGCTGATTTCACAGTCGCAGGGCCGGGAGATCTTCATCCAGCTGCGCAAAGTATACGGCAATGACGCCCTCTTTGATGAAGTCAAAATGACCCTGAACGACCTGTTCCAGTACCAGGAGAAATTCCAGGCCAAACGCCGGGATACGCTGCTGATGATTCTGACCGTCTTCACAGTGGTGAGCGGCATCTACGGGATGAACCAGGTCATTGAAGATTTGAAGGGACGCATTGAATGGAGCAAAATACTGGAATACTCTCCTTTTGAATATTTGGCACTGCTGCTCACCTTCACCGGTATCCTCGTCAGCATCCTCCTGACGCTGAAAGAGCTGTGGAACGGAATCCGCAGCCGCCGCAGAAAAAGATTTTATTCCAAGGATTGATAAGCTGTCGGAAACAATCATGAGTGATTTGCTCTCCGGACGACGTAGTAATGAATAGTATATACGCCGGAGGTTGCCTATGACGTTCAATCCTAATGACAGCCTGGCATGGGCCGGGCGGTTCATAAACAAAGATAAAAAAGCACTCGCAGAAGCGATTGATTTCTTTGGCCCCGATGTGCAAAGACTGGTCCGGCGTATTCTGTCCGGCACCGGAAGCGCGGAGGATGTTGAGGAATGTGTGAGCGATGTGTTTATGGCGGCATGGACCGGAATCAGCCGTTATGAGCCCGAGCGCGCCTCCTTCCGCACCTGGCTGTTCCTGCTGGCCAAATACAAAGCGCTGGATCTGAGGCGCAAGCTGCTGCGCCGGGGCGGAACCGGAGAAGCAGATGCCTCCAGAGCTGCACGGAACGAGATTTCCGCCGAACAGGAAGTTCTTTCCCGCGAGACGGCCAGTGAATTGTTCGGCTGCATGCAGCAGATGGGCGAACCGGACCGCAGCCTGTTTCTGCGCAGATATTTTCTTTATGAGAGCCTTGATCAGCTAGCGCAAACTTTCAGTCTCAGTAAAAAGGCAGTCGAAAGCCGCTTATACCGTTGCCGGACGCTGCTCAAGCAGAAGCTAGGCCTGTCTGAGAGTCAGGGAAAGGAGGCGCAACATGGCCAAAGACATGAAAATTGAGGAACAGCGCCTGTTCGGGATGATTGATTCTATGAGCTTCAGCGATGCAGAGCTTGCCTTAGGTGTTCTGCCGGAGGTTGACCAAGGTCCGCGCCCCGCAGACGAAGAGGAGGCAGCTTCGCTCGCCCGCGTCAAAGCACGTACACTTGCCCGTCTGGAGCCCGAAGCCGCTGTCCACGCCTTCCGTTCCTTCGCCCGGAGATCCCAGAGGCGGAATATCTTCGCGGCCGCAGCGGCAGTAATACTCATCGCTGCCGGTATGCTCGCTTTCTCTCCTGAGGTACAGGCCGGGTTAAGAAAGGCGCTGAGTTTCCTTCCTGGCTTCGGCACCGTTGTGGAGAACAGCCCCGGTGACCGGATCTATGTACTGAGCAAACCCTATGACATTGCTGTGGGGGACGGAAGTCTGACCGTGGATGCCGTTCTCCTGCAAGAGCTTGGCGTGAGCATTACGCTTCGCGGCCGGAAAGTCCCTGAAGTCAGCGAATTTGAGGCAGATATCGGCGGCAACCGCTATACTTTCACCTCTTACATGCGTTCGTCCTCGGAGAGTGAGTGGTACGGCAGCTACAGTTCAACTCAAGCGGTGCAACTGAAGCAGGATAATCTTCTAACCCTGCATCTGGGCGGCACAACCGTTGGTCCGTTACAGCTCACCGCTCCGAAGACAGCTGAGGAGCTCGGGGAACTCGGCGCAAGCGATATACAGCAGGATGTGCGGATTACTGCTTTTCCGGTGGACCTTGGCGGCAGGCTTGTCCGTGTCCAGTTATTGCCCACACTGACGGGAGAATCCGGGCTGACTGTCCATTCTTACGGACTGGAGCCGCTGGTGCCTGGATCAGGTCTCTATATAGAGAACGCGGCAGGAGAAAAGGCGGTACTGGAGCAGCCTGAATCCATGTCCTATCCTTCCGACTTCCGGTTTCATGAGACTGCCGGGGCGGGCGCTTGGCCTTATACGGTCTTCATTCCTTATATTGAAGTTTCAGATCGTGACGCCGTATCTGCAGAAGTAGAGATTCCGCTGCCTGATATCGGCCAGGAGAAAATGCTCCACACACGCGCGGAAATCGCGGGCTTTCAGGTAGAGTTCACCCGCATTGAACGTACCGGCGAGACGGCTGCCAGCGTCGATGTGAATGTGAATTTCAATGCCGCAAAGCTGCGGACGCTGAAGTATTTCCTTATTCGCTATCCGGGGCAGGCGGACAACAGCTCATTCTCTTGGGTGAATACCGACCAGACCTACGGCGTGATGAAAACCCTCCATTTAGAAGCAAAACCCGGGGAGGATAAGCTGCGTTTTAAGCTTTCTGAGCCGCATTTTCTGCTCAAAGGGCCGTGGCGCCTGCCGCTGAAGCTTGATAGCTAAGCAGAGTTGCTACTGGACAACTATGGAGCGGGCGTCTATAATACACCGTAAGAACACAGCAATACCTATAACTTCATAGTACCAGGGGTGCTGGAATTGGCCGGCTGAGATTGTGTCCCACAAGATACTGACCCTTATA
Organism: Paenibacillus sp. FSL M7-1046; assembly: GCF_038007405.1. Lineage (NCBI taxonomy): Bacteria > Bacillati > Bacillota > Bacilli > Caryophanales > Paenibacillaceae > Paenibacillus > Paenibacillus sp. FSL M7-1046. The sequence goes on from NZ_JBBOXB010000001.1 coordinate 1,833,203, forward strand.
CCTGATCTGGATAATGCCAGCGTAGGAATCGTCAATCGCTTACGGCCGTTTATGGCCCAAGCACAACCTTGCGCAAGTAACTGGTGTCCCGATTCTCGGGGCGCCTTTTTTATATGGGACTATTCAGAATTTGGAAGACTAGGGTTGCTGGAAGGAGAGAAGAAGAGAAATGGGAGTCACAAAAGTATTAAAGCTCAGCCTCACCTGCATGCTGGTCTTTGCCATTGCCGGATGCGGCAATAGCAACGGGAACTCCGGCGGGAATGCGGCAGAGACTGCCGGGAACAGCACCACTGCTCCTGAAACCACTGCCGGGGCAGCAACGGACGCTCCGAAGGAGCTGACCAAGGTAAAGATCGCGCTGGACTGGACGCCGAATACAAATCATACCGGGCTTTATGCGGCAAAAGAGCTGGGCTATTACGAAGAGGAAGGGCTGGATGTTGAAATCGTGCAGCCGGGCGCTGCCGGGTCCGACACGATGGTTACCTCGGGCGAAGCCGCTTTTGGCATCAGTGCCCAAGAGGCGCTGACGCTGGCCCGCCTGCAGAAGGTGCCGCTCGTGTCCATCGCCGCTATCATTCAGCATAATACCTCCGGGTTCGCTGCACCGAAAGACCGCAATATTAAGACACCGAAGGATTTCGAAGGCAAAACCTACGGCGGCTGGGGTTCCCCTGCCGAAGAAGCGGCCATGAAAGCCATTATGGACCCCGAAGGCGGAGATGTGAAAAAGGTGAAGCTGGTGAACATCGGTGAAGCGGACTTCTTCACCGCCGTGAAACGCGACATTGATTTTGCCTGGATCTTCTATGCCTGGACCGGGATTGAAGCGGAGCTGCGCGGAGAACCGCTCGACATGCTCTACCTCAAGGATTATGCACCCCAGCTTGATTACTACACACCGGTACTGACTACTAGCGAGAAGGAAATTGCCGAACATCCGGAGCTGGTGAAGGCTTTCCTTAAGGCTACCTCGAAAGGTTATCAATACGCCATTGATCAGCCGGAGGAAGCCGCAGCTATTCTAACCAAAGCTGTTCCCGAGCTGGATCCCAAGCTGGTCCTGGCCAGCCAGAAATGGCTCAGCCCGAAATACAAGGATGATGCCGTCCGCTGGGGCGAGCAGAAGAGCGAGGTCTGGCAGGATTACGCCGACTGGATGTATGGCCTGAAGCTGCTCGATCAGCCGCTGGATGTTCCAAGCACATTTACGAATGAGTTTTTGCCAGCTAACTGATTAAGGATGAAGTGATTGAATGTTCGTTTCGCGCTGTACGCAGATTACCCATTTAAACTGAGAGGATTGATATATTGTGGCCAATACATTGCTAAGCATTCAGGTAATTCCCAAAACTCCGAACAACGAGGATTCGATTCCTTACGTGGACAAAGCCATCGAAGTGATTCAGAAATCAGGTGTAAAACATCAGGTGAACCCGCTGGAGACCACGATGGAGGGCGACATCACCGAGCTGCTTGAGGTTGTGCGCCAGATGCATGAAGCCCTGATTGCAGCAGGCAGTCCGAGCATCATCTCCCAGATCAAAATCGCCCATAACCCGAATGGAATCAGCATGGACAAGCTGACGGAGAAATACCGGCCGTGAGATCGTATTGGAAACAGATTTGGCCGCCCCTTGTGGCGGTCGTCTTTTTTCTGGGGTTATGGCAAGTTTCGGTATCCCTGTTCCATATCGAGTCATGGATCCTTCCCAGTCCAAGCGATATCGCCCGGGAAACCTCGGGCAATGCTTCCGGCATTTGGGCACATACAGCGGCTACGCTGCGCCTTACCCTGATCGGCTTCCCCATCGGCACAGGCGTGGGTCTTATTGTCGCCCTGCTGCTGCATCTGCTGCCTTGGCTCAAGAGAGCACTCTACCCGCTGCTCATTCTCAGTCAAAATGTGCCCTCCATTGCGCTCGCGCCGCTGCTGATTATCTGGTTCGGCTTCGGGCTGCTGCCGAAGATTGTGCTGATTACACTTGTCTGCTTCTTCCCGGTTTCAGTCGCCGCCATGGGCGGCCTGATGCAAAGCGACCGGACCATGCTAAACTATATGAAGATGGCCGGCGCGAACAAATGGCAGATCTTCACCAAGCTGGAGCTTCCGGGCTCCCTGCCCGCCCTGTTCTCGGGGCTTAAAATTTCGGCCACCTATGCCGTAATGGGCGCTGTTGTCGCGGAATGGATCGGCGCTGACAAGGGCATCGGCTACTACATGCTGCTGCAAAAATCCGCTTACCGCACAGACCGCGTATTCGTCGCCATTGCCATCATCGTGCTGCTCAGTCTTGTGCTGTTCGCACTTATCGCACTGCTGGAGAAATGGCTGGTGCGCTGGAAACCGCGCAAAAGTTCCTAGAAAAGGAGGATGGCCGACAATGCCGCATATTACAGACAACCCGCCATCCGGCACTGAAGCAGCCGGTATTCCTGAATCCAGGACCTTACCACCTGCACTTGAGGTAAAAGGAATCTCCAAAACCTTCACCCACCGCCGCCGCGAAACCCGCGTGCTGGACAACGTATCCTTAACAGTGCAGCCGCAGGAATTCGTCTCAATTGTCGGACCCTCAGGCTGCGGAAAAAGCACTTTATTCCATATTATCGGGGGCCTGGAGCTGCCGGATGCCGGAACGGTAAGCATGAACGGCAACCTTGTTACAGGGCAGCGCGGAGAGATCAGCTATATGCCGCAGCAGCCCGCGCTCTTCCCTTGGCGGAGCATCGAGGACAACGTCCTGCTCGCCGGTGAGCTTAAGGGCGCGCCGCAGGCTGCGGCGCGGGAAACCACCCGCCATTGGCTGGCCAAGGTCGGCCTTGGCGGCTTCGAGCGGGCCTACCCGCATATGCTGTCGGGCGGCATGCAGCAGCGGGCTGCCTTCCTGCGGGCGCTGCTCGCGCCGCAGGAGCTGATGCTGCTGGACGAGCCGTTCAGCGCACTGGATGCGCTGACGCGCAGCGAAATGCAGCGCTGGCTGCTGGAGCTGTGGGAGGAGAACCGCCGCTCCGTGCTGTTCATCACCCACAACATTGAAGAAGCGCTGCTGCTCTCCAGCCGCATCTATGTGTTCTCCGGACGTCCCGGCTCCGTCCTGCATACGGTCGATGTCCCGTTTCCCCGGCCGCGCCGCGAGGAAATCGCCGATTCGCCGGAATTCCTCCAGCTCAAGCGCCAGCTGTCACAGTGGATGCGGGAAGAGCAGGCGAAGAGCGCCAAGTAATCTTAAGCGATATCCGCTTAACAACCTGTACATTAAGACCAGCCGCCCGATGAACCGGACGGCTGGTCTTATTAATATGTAGTTATTTCAAGATAACCACCCGAATGCGACACTGATTCAGGCAGCGCAGGGCTACGCAACACAAACAAAAGGAAACACGCCCGCTATTTTCATATAAAACCTATTTTTATTGATTTAGAGGGAATTACTCCCTATATTATTCAATTACTAAGCCCTTTTTCCATTTTCCATGGAATTACCGGTAGTAAATCCCTCTGCTTGCCGCACCATTCTGTCGGTGGCATAATTAGCGGGACCATTCCCCTTTAAGCTATAGGCATACATCAGCTCCATAAAGAGACTACTGGCCCCCTTCCCGCCGCTCCATTAAGCATTCAACCTTAATAGAATTTATCCGGACGTAACCAGTAACAATCCACCTGTAGCACGCCCACCGCAGCATTCAGAAATATCAAGAGATAATAAACGCCTAAATCCAGCCCTTCTCCTCAGCCAGCCGTACGGCTTCGATCCTGCTTTTCACTTCCAGCTTGCCCAGAATTTCCGAGATGTAATTGCGGACTGTCCCATAGGATAGGTGCAGACTCCCGGCAATTTCACCAGCCGTCTGCCCTGCTCCGGCCAGCCGCAGAATCTCCCGTTCACGGGAGGACAGCGGATTCTCTTCCCGCAGGCTGCCGAAGACCAGTTCCGGCGAGACCTCACGGTGTCCTTCCATGACGCGCCGGATCGCATCCGCCAGCTTGTCGACCGGCTCGTCCTTCAGCAGATAGCCCTGAATCCCGGCCTTCACGCCCCGTTCGAAATAGCCCGGCCGGGCAAAGGTCGTCAGGATAATGATCTTCGTCCGGCAGCCTTTGGCTTTCAGCAGCTCCGCCACCTCCAGCCCGCTCTTCAGCGGCATTTCAATGTCCATAAGACATACGTCCGGTTCCAGCCGCTCGATCAGCGCAAGCGCCTCCGCCCCGTCGCCGGCCTCTCCGAGAACCTCAATGTCCTCCTCCAGGTCAAGCAGCGAGGCCATCGCCCCGCGCAGCAAACGCTGATCCTCGGCGATTACAATGCCTATCATGCCAATTCCCCCTCCTTATGTTCCTTGATAATCCTTGGAATCACTACAGATAATGCTGTCCCCCCGCCCGGATTGGAGCTTAATGTCATTGAGCCGTCAACGAGCGACAACCGCTCGGCCATCCCTTTCATTCCGTTGCCGTCGCGGCGTTCCCGTCCTGCTTCATCAGGAGTGAGTCCAATTCCGTTATCCTCAACGGTGATCCGCACTGCCCCCTCCGTCAGCGCAATTCCGATTCGGCAACGGGTGGCTTGGCTATGCTTCACTATATTCGTCACCGCCTCCTTGATGCAGAGGCTGAGGATATTCTGTGTCAGGTCAGGCACGTCCTCCAGCGACACCTCCCCCTGCACTTCAAGGACTATCTCCGCAGCCCGCAGCATTTTCCCGGCCTCTGCCAGTTCCTCGGCTACGGTAACTGCCCGCATCTCCGAGACCAGCTCGCGAACCTGGCGCAGTGCCGCACGCGAGGTGCGCTGAATCTCCCTGGCTTCGGCCTGCGCGCGCTCCGGGTCCTTGGCGACAAGCCTCTCGACAAGCTGGCTTTTCAGTGTAATCAGCGACAGGGTATGGCCCATCGTATCATGCAGGTCCCGGGCGATCCGCATCCGCTCTTCGCGTTTGACCAGCTCCTCGATGACTTCATTCGCCTGATCCAGCTGTTTCTCCAGTATTTTTCTACGGCCTAGAGATTTTATCCCGAACGGAGAGACCAGCATAATAATTAAAAAAGGAAAAAAGAACAGCAGGTCATACAGATTCATCCCCCATGCCGCTATAACCAGCGGTACCAGAATCACACCGCAAAAAACTACATAGGCTATCTTGAACTCTCTCTTACCGGCATACCAGCCGACAAAGTTGGAAGAGAAGAAGCCCATGAAAAAATTAAGCGGGTTGTAGCATAGGCTCAGCACCACAATCAGCAGCATTTGCAGCCCCAGCCAGTAGTTAAAGGCTTTGTCACCGGCCCAGTATAACTGGCGGTATGTCACGGCGAAGAGCAGCAGCAGAGCTGCTCCAATGATCAGCTTCAGGCCCCGCTCCTCCTGTAGATTAAAAGCCGGAAGCAACAAATAGAATATCCATACAAAAGGGAAAAAACCGTATTTTTGCGGGAACAACCGAAACTTCCTGCCTGACAACATGCATTACACCGCTTCCTGTTTTTTTCGAATATACAGCGATAGTAACATAAATATTGCCAGATAGCCGAGCAAAATCAGCACACCGCTCCACTGTGGATGGCTGCCCCGCACAATCTCCCAAGCCCCGTTTCCATAATTATAAGAAGGCAGCCAGCGGCCGATCCGCCGCATCAGCTCCGGAAGAATATCCAGCGGCATCCACATGCCGCCGGCCAGCGCCAGCCCCATATAGAGCACATTGCTGACACCGCTTGCCGTATCTACCCGTTTCATAAAGCCGACAAGTGTGCCAAGCGCCAGAAAAGGCAGGGAGGCAACAACAATCCATAATCCGCTGAACAGCCACTGCCCTGCAGTCAGGGACACCCCGTTCATCAAATAACCGGCGGCAAATATGCATACCACGGAGAAAAGCTGCATGATCATCTGAGCAAACATTTTGCCGATGAAATAGACATAGGACGGCAGCGGAGTAATGCGGATAAAGGTATTCCAGCCCTGGGTCCGCTCCTGCACAAGCCGGATGCCAAGCGTCATGATCGCTGACCCCATTACACTGAACGCCGCCATCGACATCAGATAATGAGCCTGCCAGAGGGCCGCGTCGTCCATGCCTGTATTCACCACTTTAGTGAAGATGAAATAGAACATGATCGGCATGACCAGCGACCAGAACACATAATAAGGATTGCGGAAGATCCGCAGCAGCTCGGACTTGCATTGGTTGATAATTATTTTCATGGCTTTACGCCCTCCTCCGGTTGAATCGTCAATTGCTCAAAGGCTTCATCCAGCCTGCCCTGATCAATACGCACATCCTTCACTTCAAGCCCGCCGGTAAAAATAGCACGGAGCGCCTCGTCCGTATTCTCTGTCGTGACCACAATCCGGCCGTCCTTATCGTACATTTCCTCGACCGCTGCCAATTGCCGCAGCCGTCCGCGCAGCTCTTCAGGATCGCCTGCAGCCAGAAAGGACAGCGATTGCCGCACAATTCTCCCCTTAATCTCATCCGGGCTGCCGTCCGCCACCAGAGCGCCGCGGCTGAACAGCAGAATCCGGTCGGCAATATCCTCGGCCTCCTGCAGATAGTGGGTCGTGAAGAGGATCGTCTTTCCTTCAGCGGCCAGTCCGCGCACCCTGTCCCAGAAATGCCGCCGCGCTGTAATATCCATCCCGACTGTCGGCTCGTCAAAGAACAGCAGCTCCGGGTTGCCCGCCAGGGCCAGCGCGAAATTCAGGCTGCGCCGCTGGCCGCCGGAGAGCTTCTCGGCATACCGCTGCAGATCGGCCTTGGCAAGGCCCGTCGCCTGCAGCAGAACCTCCATAGCCATGGGCTGCGGGTAATAGCTGCGGATCAGAGCGATGATCTCCCGGACCTTCAGCCGGTCCATTACGCTTACTTCCTGCAGCATGGCCCCCGTTTTTTCCCGGACCAACCGGCTCCCGGGCGGAAGCCCGAACACCTTTATGCTGCCTTCCGTCTGCTCCTTCAGTCCAAGCAGCATGGATAACACGGTCGTTTTCCCCGCCCCGTTAGGCCCCAGAATCGCAGTAACCGAACCCCTGCCGATCTTGAAGCTAATGCCGTCCACCGCTTTTTTGCCGTGAAATATCTTGCTTACCCCATCCATTTCGATCACATTCTCTATACCGTCCATGTCCGTTCCCCCCGTATCTTAAGCCCTGATCTATATTTCTATGGTATAAAAAACGGGGAAATAAGATCAGTATGGACTGTCATTCCTTTGAGATGACAACTGTCACCTTGCCATAAACGCATGGCAAAAAGCCCCGCACCAAACGGCAAGCATTTGGCATGAGGCTCTTTGCATCGCTTCAAGAAGCTTATAACCATGCTATTTTTGCATAAATCCCTTTTCCTGCAGAAATTCCTTCATATGCATGCGGGCCGGCTCCGCAAAACGTTTAGCCATCATAGCCGACCAGGGTGCATCACTCTGTCCGCCCGTCCGCTCGCGCATATAGGCACTCGACACTTCGTCATAAGCTGCAACCTGCCCGGCAGTTTTGGCCTTGTCATAGCCGTTCCGGTGCAGTACAGCTTCCAGCGGAAGACGCGGACGCAGTCCGGAGGCCCCGGCAGGATAGCCGAGACACATGCCGAATACCGGATAGACCCGTTCAGGCAGATTCAGCAGCTCCGACAATTCGGCGATATTGTTGCGGACTCCGCCGATGTAGACGATGCCCATACCTAGCGATTCTGCGGCAATGGCAGCGTTCTGCGCCGCAAGCGCTGCGTCAACGGTGGCAACAATGAAATTTTCAGTGGAATCGAAGGATTCGGCGGATTGCAAATAGTGTGCCGTTGTTTCATGCAGCCGGTACAGATCAGCACACCAGACCAGGAAGACCGGACACTGCTCGATATAAGCCTGATTGCCCGATAGGGCGGCAAGCTGGGCTTTAAGCACGGGCTCAGTGACTGCAATGACACTATAAGCCTGGACATTGCTGGAGGTCGAAGCCATCTGGCCTGCGCCGATGATGGCAGCAAGCTGTTCTTCACTTACCGGCTTGTCCAGGTACTGGCGGACGGAGACATGCTGGTTTAATAATTCAAGGGTTTCGTTATTCGGTTTCATGATCTGTTCGCCTCTCTTTTCTCCTTATTAGCACTTCGTTCTTTTCTGGACTTCAAGTATATTATGAACACAAATCAGTGCATAAACAAATGAATACAGGCTTCACTTTTACCATCCGCCCCCGCGCTTCACTTCCTGGACAATAGCCTTGACGCCTTCGTCGATCTGGTCCAGCCGGGCACGTGAAATGCTGATCCGCATAAACTTCTCCCGGTTCCCGTAACCGGTCATATAGAATCCCTTGCCTGATACGACGCTGATCTTTCGCTGCGCGAGCCGCTTGACCACACGATCCAAATTCACTGTCTCCGGCAGCTTATACTGCATGTAGATCCCGGAGCTGTCCGAAGACACTTCAATCAGTCCTTCCGTATTGTGCCGCTGGAGTGCCTCGTACATTGCGCTGATTCTTTCGGCATACAGAGCTTTTATTTTGTGCTTGTGATGCTCATACATGCCATTCCTGATATACACCTCAAGGGCTGCTTGGGACAATAACGAATTGTCCGTGTATCCTTTATACGCGCAGAATGTCTTAAACAGGGTTTCCGGTACAACAGCCGCGCCAAGCCGGAGACCCGGAAAAATGATTTTGGAATAGCTTTTCAAATAAATAACATGTGAAGTCTGGTCATACGCATAAATAGGATCAAAGCGCCGCTCTGCACCCAGGTCTGCCATATAATCATCCTCAACGATGTACACATCGTATTTGCCGGCCAACCGGGCAATGGCTTTCCGTTCCTCCGTATTGAAAGAGGTTCCGAGCGGATTATGATATCTGGGCATGGTATAAAAGAATTTGATTCCCCCGCCGCTGAACCTCTCCTCCAGCTCCCGCAGATCAATGCCGGCTGCCGAACGGGCAATCCCGCTCACCGGCATCCCCTCCGCCTCCAAATAACGCAGGTACAGATCATATCCGGGCTGTTCAACAAGGATTTCTGTCCCGCCATTCGGAAATGGCATCTTGGCCAGCACCTCCAGCGCCTGCTGGGTTCCCGAAGTGATGATGATCTGCCCCACCTTGGCAAAGACCTGATATTCGGCCAGATGGGGCACAAGAGTCTGGCGCAGCGTACCCAGTCCCAGCGCATCTCCATAGGTGAACAAGTGGTATTTGTGCCTGTCAATCGCTTTATTGAGACAATGCTGAAAATCCAAATACGGAAACACATTCAGATCAGGCGAGGCCGAGGCAAAATCAATCGTCTCCCCGCCCCTGGCAGGCCCCGCATCTTCAGACCTTTCAACCATATAGTATCCGCTCTGCGGAATAGAATAAATCGCATGTTGTCTTTCCAGCTCCCCGTATGCCCGCAGAATAGTGCTGATGCTGCAGCCGTAGAAATCTGCACTGCTACGCACAGAGGGCAGTTTTTGCCCCGGGCTGTATTGCCCCTCTCTGATCCGGTTTTCCATGTCGGACAAGACCGAAAGATACTTTTTCATGATGCGCCTCCTGAATGGCCTTCTACACTAACTGTAAGTTCATGTTACCACTATTCGTCTCTATTCATTATATAGCAATCAACGAACTGTATCGGTACAGTCATGGAAAAACAGTATTGTTCGGGCAGGCATTTCCCTTTAATTTTAAAGTAACAGATAAGACGTTTATACGATCCTGTCCTGTTAACGAAAAGGAGATGCTACTATGCTGCAAAAAGGACTTAAGCTGGCTTATATCTTTGCCGTGCTTAACGCAGTTATTATCGGATTCTCATTCTTATTCACCAAAGTAGCGCTCGGTCATGCCGGACCGCTCGATACATTGACCTACCGCTTCGCGGCTTCGTTTATAGTGATGTCGATCCCGGTCGCCTTCGGCTGGGTCAAAATATCCTACAGCGGCAAGCCGATTGGTAAAGCGCTGCTGCTGGCAGCCATGTACCCGCTCGGATTCTTCACCCTCCAGGTATTCGGACTCCAGCATGCCACCTCTGCCGAGGGAGGAATTCTCTATTCTTTCACCCCGGTTGTGACGATGATCATCGCCTCTATATTCTTGAAAGAGCGCACGACGCTTCTGCAGAAGTTGTGTATCTTCCTGTCCGTATTCGGCGTTGTGTTCATCTTTGTCATGAAAGGGAGCAGTATTAATCTGTCCAACATGACCGGGATTGTGTTGTTATTCCTGACCTGTCTGGCCTTTGCCGGATACAGCGTACTGGCCCGGTCACTCTCCAGGCATTTCAGCCCCGCTGAACTCAGCTATTTAATGATGGGAATTGGCTTCGCCACATTCCTGATCATTTCGCTTACCGGACATGTGTCCAGCGGCACGCTTGGCGATTTCTTCAAACCGCTCGGCAGCAGCACCTTTATCTTGTCTACCCTTTACTTGGGTATTATAGCTTCGCTCGTCACCACCCTAACATCAACTTATATTTTGTCCAAAATCGAAGCTTCCCTTACGAGTGTGTTCACCAATCTCTCGACTATCGTCTCCATTGCGGCCGGGGCGGTCTTTCTCGGGGAAAACATCACTGTGTATCACTGGATCGGATCGTTCCTGATTATTGCAGGGGTTATTGGCACCAACCGTCTGGGACGCAAGAAAGCCGCCGGGGCTTAATGCCCGGCGGCTTTTTTTTCCGTTCAGCTCCAATAATGGAGCATTCCCCTTGTGGAGAAAATTATGAGATTTACAGCTTAACCCGCTGCAGCCGCAGCGCATTCAGCACGACCGATACAGAGCTGAAGGCCATTGCCGCACCGGCAAGCCATGGCGCCAGAAAGCCCAGCGCAGCAATCGGTATCCCAATGGTATTGTAAGCAAGCGCCCAGAACAAATTCTGCTTAATATTGGTCATGGTTTTACGGCTCATCAGGATCGCATCCGGAATGCTCATCAGATCGCCCCGCATGAGGGTAATATCCGCTGCTTCCATCGCTACGTCGGTGCCGGTACCAATAGCCATACCGGTATCGGCAGTGGCCAGGGCAGGGGCATCATTGATGCCGTCCCCGACCATCGCCACCTTGGTTCCCCCGCTCTGCAGCCTGCGGATCTCGGCAGCCTTCCCCTCCGGCAGAACCTCGGCCAGCACCGTACGGATGCCGGCCTGCCCGGCAATGGCCTCGGCTGTCAGCTTGTTGTCTCCCGTAATCATGACCACTTCAATGCCCATATCATGCAGCTTGGCTACGGCAGCCCGCGAAGTATCCTTGATGGTATCGGCAACCGCGACAATCCCGGCAATGGCCCCGTCCACGGATACCAGCATCGCCGTTTTGCCTTCCTGTTCCAGCTTCTGCATCAGCCCGGTCCACGGCCCGGTGTCTGCACCGCTTTCTTCCATCATCCGCCGTGTTCCCACACGGATGCTCTGGCCATCAACCACCGCAGAAATGCCGCGTCCCGGCACCGCTTCAAACTGCTCGGCACCCGGCAGGTCCAGGCTTCTTTCCGCAGCACCAGCCACGATGGCATCCGCCAGCGGATGCTCCGACAGCTTCTCGGCAGCCGCCGTAACGGACAGCAGCCGGTTCTCGGCCAGTACTCTGCCATGTGCGGCGATTCCCGTTGTCGTTATAATATCCGTCAGCACTGGCTTGCCGCTGGTTACAGTTCCCGTCTTATCCAGTACAACGGTCTTGATCCCCTGTGCGGCTTCAAGATGTTCGCCGCCCTTGAACAGAATCCCGAATTCAGCCGCGCGTCCCGATCCGGCCATAATGGAGGTTGGTGTAGCCAGACCCAGTGCACAAGGACAGGCGATGACCAGTACAGCGATGGCTTTCTCCAGTGCATCGGCGAACTGGCCCGGCGCTCCCCAGATATACCAGACTCCAAAGGTTACAGCTGCAATTACGACCACTATCGGCACAAAGATGCCGGAAATCACATCGGCAATCCGCTGAATCGGAGCCTTCGAGCCTTGCGCTTCCTCCACTACTCTGATGATTTGCGCCAAGGCGGTGTCACGGCCAACTTTGAGTGCCTTAATCTTCAGCATTCCGTTCTTGTTCAGTGTTGCCCCAATGACAGTATCTCCCGGCTTCTTCTCCACCGGAATGCTCTCGCCTGTCAGCATGGATTCATCCACAGATGACAGCCCTTCAACGACCTCGCCGTCCACCGGCACCTTCGTTCCCGGCTTAACCAGCACAATATCTCCCGAAATGACCTCTTCCACAGAAATGCTGAGCTCAACACCGTCACGGATGACCAGCGCCGTCTTAGCCTGAAGGCCCATCAGGCTTTTAATGGCGTCGGAGGAACGGCCCTTGGCCAGTGCTTCGAACCATTTGCCGACTAGAATCAGCGTAATCAGAATCGCGCTGGTCTCGTAATATAATTCCACCGAATGGCTCATGCCTGCCATCGACAAGGAATCTATCGTCAGGTACAGACTATAGAAATAAGCAGCCGAGGTGCCCAGAACAACCAGCACATCCATATTGGCACTGCCGTTCTTCAGCGCCTTATAGGCGCTGACATAGAACTGCCAGCCGATAATGAACTGCACAGGGGTCGCCAGTACAAGCTGGAACCAGGGGTTCATCAATATATCCGGTGCCGGAATCCATGAAGTGAAGGAGAAATGCGCCGCCATCGCCCAGAGCAGGGGAAAAGACAGAACTGCGGAAATGATCCATTTATTCCGCTTGCGCACAATTTCCCGGCTGCGCTGATCGGCCGTGTCCTTGCGGTCCTGTTTCAGCGCAGCCTTATATCCGATGCTGCTTACTTTCTCCATGATCTCAGCCGTGCTGATGTTTCCGGGTGTATATTCCACATGCGCCGTCTCCAGGGCCAGATTCACATTGACCGCCGCGATTCCGGGCATGCGCCCAACCACCTTCTCAATCCTTGCCGAGCAAGCGGCACAGGTCATTCCTGTAATATCAAAATCTGCCGACTCCTTCAGCGTATCGTATCCCAGCGAGCGGATCTTCTCTTCAATTTGCGGCAATCCCGCTACCGCTGGATCAAAGCCCACTGTCGCTTGCTCCAGTGCCAAGTTTACGTTGGCCCGCGATACCCCCTCCATCCGGGATAGCCCCTTCTCGATCCGGGCCGCGCAAGCCGAGCAAGTCATGCCGGTAATCTGCAGCGTTGTCTGCTGCAGGCCGGATTCTGTCGTCTTCTCCACGATCTCCGCGCCTCCTCATACCCCTTAGGGGTATATTGTTGTGTAAAAGAAAAGGCTGAAGCCTGCGGAACCTGCAAAGTTCCCCCGCCCCAAGCCTCCTATTCATTCATCCGACTTAAACCACATCGTATCCTTGGTCCTCAATTGCTGTCTTAATCGCACTAAGGCTTACCTTGTTCTCATCGTATTCAACAGCGACAGTCTTCGCAGGCAGGTCGACTTTGGCGGCAGCGCCAAGACCGCTTACGGCTTTCTCCACAGCACTGACACAGTGACCGCAGGACATTCCTTCTACAGTTAACGTTACGTTTGACATATTAAAAACCTCCTAAAAGTTTTGTGAGCTTAACTTCATTGATTCTACTTCGTACAAAACTGTCTTCGAAAGCATACGCTTAGTTTTGTGGGCTTTACTTCATTGATTCTACTTCGTACAATCCTTATTTCATAAGCTTGTTAACCGTGATCAGCAGCTCATCAATAACCTCATGCTCACCGGCTTCAATGCGCTCAATAATACAGCTCTTCATATGTCCTTCAAGCAGCAGCTTTCCGACACCATTCAACGCAGCCTGTACTGCTGCGAGCTGATTAAGCACATCGTCACAGTAGGTATCCCGTTCAATCATGCCCTTGATGCCGCGAATCTGCCCTTCGATCCGGTTGAGGCGGGTCGTGAGCCCATTCTTGAATTCCGGTGAATGGTGGCTCTTGCGTTCTCCGGGGGTATGACAACTGCTATCACATGATTCAGGAGACAGCTTCTCTTCTTTTGGCGCCATCTACGCACCTCCTTGTATCCTGGCTGCTACTTAAGTCTAATATACCCCCCATGGGTATGTCAAGAAAAATCATTTTCCTAAAAAAGGTATTTTGACGAAGCATAACGAATGAAAGACTCAGGGATCCATTTATTTCATATTTTCTATTCTTGAACAGAGGCAGGTAGGGTAATGGTTTACGATGGCATCATTCTTGGTCTAATTGTAGGGTTCTTCCGGGGCGGTTTAAGACACGGCCTCGTCCAGTTCAGCAACATTCGGCTCAAGGCAGGATGGATCTTCCCGCTGCTACTGGTATTCCAATTTTTTATGTATTATATTCAGGAGCGGTCGTCCACTGTAGCCGCAGCCAGCGGTTATATCTTTACCGCTGTGTATGTGGTTGGGCTGATTTTTTTATGGTTGAACCGGCACAACAAAGGATTCTGGCTCATTATGACGGGTGTATTCCTTAACTTCCTGGTTATGCTCGTCAACGGAGGGAGAATGCCGGTATCCTTTGAAGCGGCTTCTGTACTCGATCCGGTTTATCTGGAGATGCTGCAGAGCGGCGATGTGGTGACCAAGCACTATCTGCTTGACGCCTCAACACGCCTGCCGTTTCTTGGCGATATCATCCCCCTGTCCAGCCCTTATCCGCGTACCCAGGCGATTAGCATCGGAGATGTAGTGATGAATCTCGGGATTTTCCTCTACATTCTGTCGATAATGACACCGGCTGCTGCAGACCTGAAAACATTGCCCAAAGTACAGGGATAAGCCGTTAACCAAGTGAAAGGAGGAGTTCCCATGAAAAAGAAACTGGAAGGCATCAAATATTCCCGTCTTGCGATCAATGCTATTATTGTAGCTTCCGTAGTTATCGCTCTTACTTCGGGTTTCAGAATCGGCGGACACTAATTGCTCCACAAGAAGCAGGCTGAAAACAGCCTGCTTCTTTGCAAATTACTATTCATTTATCCCTAAAACCATTATTATGTACACAGGCACATTTTGTTAATAAAGAGGGGTAATCATGACCAAGCTTAAAACGTTTGCAGGCAATATTAATTCAGGCCATATCTATGCACTGCTCATATCTCTTCTGGGAGTAGCGCTTTTCACGTATAGCAATCATTTGGAATTTCTGCAGTATCCAACCCCAAGGTGGGTATGGATTTATGCGCTTACCGGAGCCAGTTTAATACTCACCTTTTCCCTGGTGCAGCTTCCTCCGGAGGGCAACGAACTGACCATGGAATCAGCGGTGTATTTGGCCTGCATTTTTGTCTTTGGCGGCTCTACCACTTTGACTGTTCTTCTTCTCAACTGCCTGATCTTTTTCTTTTTTGACACAAGCACCAGCTGGTGGAAACACCTGACGAATTTCTCGATTTACTCGATTATGATCTGTCTTTCTTCCTACACCTTTGATTTGTTTGGAGGACATCCCGGACCGCTGATCAATGACGAACTGCCGGCTTATCTGATGACACTTGCGGTCTATTTTATAGGTAACACCCTCTTGATCGGACTATATTACTACATCATATATAAAGGCACCCTTTATGAGACGATTAAGGATATTATAAAAGATTCTTTCGTCGTTTATCTGTGCACATTGGTTCTTTCTCTGGTTCTCGTTGTACTGATCGTCCATAACAGCTTTTTCGGGCTTGTCCTATTCTTGTGCCTGAGCACGCTGCTCTGCTACTCCTTCAAGAGATTGTTCTCCATGTACCGCAGCATTGAGGAACGGGCCAATACCGATCAGCGGACCGGGCTATTCAATCACAGCTACTTTGAGGAAGCTTTGGAACAGGAAATCCAGAAATCAAGGGCATCGGGCGTTCCGCTTTCGCTCGCCATGATCGACCTTGACGACTTCAAGAAATATAATGACCATTTCGGCCATCTGCAGGGGGACAAGCTGATCGCATTTGTCGGTGAGACGCTTAAGAGCGAAGCCCAGCAGCATGGGATTATTGCCGCCCGCTATGGCGGTGAGGAATTTACGCTGCTCATGCCGGCCTACGATATCCTGCAAGCCCGTGTTTATATCGACCAGCTGCGCAAAAAGCTGAACAACAGCCGGTTTGACGGCGTTGAAATTTTCCCGCTTGGCTGCCTCGCCTTTTCCGTCGGCATTGCCTCCTGCACCAGCGATATCCACGATAAATCACAGCTCGTCGACCAGGCCGACCAGGCTCTCTACTATTCCAAGCGCCAGGGCAAGAATACAGTGCATACGTATGGAGCATACTCCTCACTGGAGCAGGAGCTTGACTTCAGCCAGGATGTACGCGACATCGAGCAGCAGCTGAACCTGTTTATGTATAAGGATATGGAGACCTTCCGCCACTCCAAACGCGTATTCCGCTATGCGATGGATATCAGTGAGCTGCTCGACATCGACGCCCTTTCCAAAAGAAACTTCACACTCGGCGCGCTGATCCATGATATCGGCAAGCTGGAAATTCCGTGGGGCATCCTCAATAAGAAAGACAAGCTGGAGCCTGAGGAGTGGGAAATGGTCAAGTGGCATGTCACCTGGGGCAAAAAAATGGCGCTCACCAACGACAAATTCAAGGATCTCGCCCCCTACATCGAGCTGCATCACGAACGGTATGACGGCAAGGGATATCCCTACGGGTTTAAGGGTGAGGAAATTCCCCGCTTATGCCGGATGCTGACCATTATCGATTCCTTTGACGCCATGACTACGGAAAGGCCCTACCAGCCAACCAAGTCCGTGGAGGAGGCGATCATTGAGCTGAGAGCTTGTGCGGGAAGCCAATTCGACCCTGAACTGACTGAATTTTTCATTACCTATATTGAAGCCAGAGAGCTTAGCGCCGGAGATGCAGCTATATAGTTGCAGAGTTCCCCGGCCGTAGCTCTTTTTTTGTTCCCTCGTCTAGAAGCCCCCAATCCTGACCACAATACAAAAAGCTATACTTTAATTACTTAATTCCCCCTAAAAAAATAACTCTTGCTCACCTATTCAAATTTGAATATAATGAGTTCTGTTCCACTTGCCGTTTTTCCTTAAGGAAATCATTAACTTTACAAAAAGGAGTCTGCGAAGCATGCACACTAAAGAAAGCAATCTCAAACTTGTAGTTGTCGGTCTTCTGCTTGGTATTCTAATGTCCGCTATGGACAATACCATTGTTGCCTCAGCTATGGGTACTATTGTTTCCGATCTTGGCGGACTCGATAAAATCGTCTGGGTCACCTCGGCTTATATGGTCATGGTCATGGCCGGAACGCCGATCTTCGGCAAGCTGTCCGATATGTACGGGCGCAAGCGTTTCTTCATTTTTGGCCTCGTCGTGTTTCTGGCCGGCTCGGCACTCTGCGGGATCGCAACCAGCATCACGCAGCTTAGCATCTACCGCGCTATTCAAGGCGTGGGCGGCGGCGCACTTATGCCAATCGCCTTCACTATCGTATTTGATATTTATCCGCCGCAAAAAAGAGGCAAGCTGACCGGACTTTTTGGTGCCGTCTTCGGCATCTCCAGTGTAATCGGCCCTTTGCTCGGAGCCTACATTACTGAGTATGTCGGCTGGCAGTGGATCTTCTATATCAACCTGCCGATCGGCATTGTCGCTTTTATTCTTATCTCCATGTTCTATAAGGAATCCGTCTCCCATGCCAAGCAGCGGATCGACTGGGGTGGAGCTTTTACCCTTGTAGGCTCCGTCATTTGCCTGATGTTCGCCCTTGAGCTGGGCGGCAATGAATATGCCTGGGACTCCCCGGTCATCCTTGGCTTATTCGCCGGCTTCGCAGTACTGCTGATTGCGTTCCTCTTTATAGAACGGACAGCAGCCGAACCGATTATATCCTTCGCCATGTTCCGCAAGAAGCTGTTTGCAACGAGCAGCATCATCGGTTTATTCTACGGCTCGGCCTTTATCGTAGCTACCGTGTATATCCCGATTTATGTACAGGGTGTATATGGAGGTTCCGCCACCAACTCGGGACTGATTCTGATGCCGATGATGATCGGCACGGTAATCGGCAGCCAGACCGGGGGGCTGCTCACCACCAAAACCAGCTTCCGCAATATTATGATGCTGTCAGCCGTTTGCTTTGTGGCAGGCGTCTTCTCCTTAAGCACCTTGTCGCCGGATACTTCCCGCCTGCTGCTTAATGTATTTATGGCGTTGACCGGCTTCGGTGTAGGCTTCTCCTTCTCCGTGCTCAGCATGTCCTCGATTCATCATTTCGAGATGCGCCAGCGCGGTTCGGCTACTTCTACCAGTACCTTCATGCGTTCTCTGGGCATGACGCTGGGCATTACCATCTTCGGAATTATCCAGCGCAACGGATTCACAAGCAGCCTTAGTGATGCCTTTGGCGGTGGTGCCGAAGCTTCCTCGTTCGGCGATCCACGCGCCGCCCTGACACCGGAAGCCAGAGCACAAATTCCGGCTCCGGTACTGGAGAAGATTACGGGCGCATTGTCCAGCTCCATTGCCCACACCTTTATGTGGGCGCTGATTCCGGCGGTGCTGGGTCTGGCCTTTGTACTGCTGATGCCTAAAGACCGGCTCACCGATCACAGTAAGGAAACTCAGCCTTCGGGCGGAAGAGGGTAAGCGGAAATGTCCATGAAGATGGTCATTCTCGGGCTGCTGCTGGAGAAGGACAGGCATCCCTATGAGATTACACTCGTAATGAAAGAGCGCATGTATGACCGGATGATAAAGCTGCAGATGGGGTCGCTGTACTACGCTGTTGATAAACTGGCACAGGAGGGACATATCGAAGCTGTAGAGACCATCTCCAGCAACGACCGCCCGGATAAGACCATCTACCGGATTTCCGATAAGGGCAAAGCCCTGTTCGAACAGCTTGTCATTCAGCAGATCAAGAAGACCGATGAGGTCTTTCACCCGCTGTACATGGCTCTTGCGCTCTCGCGGTACATCGATCAGGGCAAGGTGGAGAAGCTGCTGCAGGAGCGGATACGCGAAGTTGAGCATCAGGTCAATTATGCTTATCAGGTGTACGAGGAGCATATCTCCATCGTCCCCCGGTCCGCGCTGCACTTGATGTACGGCAGATATGAGCATAGCCTCACTGAGCTGAAGTGGCTTAAGCGGCTCTATGACGACGTAGCCGCCCGCAAGCTCAGTGACATTGGAACACCGCTCGATTTGCAATAAACGTTATACACTGGAGGCCCTCAGGGGCCTCTTTGCTGTTTAACACCGGTCAAAACCGTTTATTAACGAGCAACTGCAACTGAACACCAGGCGGATATATAGGGCAACTCCGCCTCCTAACTTATAAGAGAGCGAGGAACTCACACATGAGTGAAGAAAAGAAATTTCAAGGAGACAAACGCGACCATCCCGAGCAGTATCCAACCGACACTCCCAGTCTGTTCGACCTGGACGAAAGCGAGCAAAATGTGGATCCGATTCCGCTGGAAGACCTGAAGCTGGAGAAAGAAGAAGAGAAGGATAAAGAGGGCACGAAACACCGCTCCTCCAGCGACAAAAAATACCATACCGGTTTCTAAAGGTGTACAATATCCGGTATAACGTTAATCCTATTTCACGGAGGGATATTATTGCTGAAAACGCTGCCACTGCATACGCGCGGGATTCCAGCCAGCCGCATTGCTCTGGGCTGCATGGGACTGGGCGGAGGCTGGGACCATGAGCCGGTCACTGCCGGGAATGTCAGACAGGGACATGAGGCTGTTGAGGCTGCCCTGTCCATTGGAATCAACTTTTTTGATCATGCAGATATCTACACCCGCGGAAAAGCGGAAAAGGTATTCGGACAGCTCTTCAAAGACCGCCCCGGACTGCGGGAAGAGATTATTATCCAGTCCAAATGCGGCATCAAGCTGATTGAGCCAGGCGATACCTCTAACAGCTTCGACCTCTCCGGGGAGCATATTCTGAAGAGTGTCGACGGAACCCTCTCCCGGCTGGGCACGGAATATATTGATATTCTGCTGCTGCACCGTCCCGATCCGCTTATGGACCCCGAAGAAGTAGCCGAAGCGCTGCGGAAACTCAAAGCGGCGGGAAAGGTGCGTCACTTCGGCGTTTCCAACATGAGTGCCGCCCAGATCCGGCTGCTGGAGCATTATTGTGACGAACCGTTCGTCGTGAACCAGCTGCACATGAGTCTGGCCAAAATAAGCTGGCTGGATGCCATGGTCAGCGTAAACCGTGAACCCTGGAAAGACATCACCTTTCCCGAAGGTACCCTCGAATACTGCAGGACGCAGAACATCCAGCTGCAGGCGTGGGGTCCACTGGCCCAAGGCTTATTCAGCGGGCGTTCACTTACAGGCCAGCCTGAGAGTGTCGTGAACACGGCGGCAATGGTCCAAACGCTCGCCGAACAGAAGAACACCACCCCTGAAGTGATTGTCCTGTCTTGGCTGATGACTCATCCTGCGGCCATCCAGCCGGTAATCGGGACGGTGAATCCGCAGCGGATCGCCGCCTGTGCGGGCGCGGACAAGCTGGAGCTTACGCGCAAGGAATGGTACGACCTGTATGTCAGCTCGCGCGGCGAGAAGCTGCCGTAAGCCTCACATCCTCATTCGCATACCAAAAGGAGCGTCATCTCCGGTTCATGAAGCCGGAGATGACGCTCCTTTTATGTTCTATTCCTGATTCTAATTATTCTTCACCTGCTCAAAGTTGTTCTTGAAGGTGAAGTTAACCGATTTGCCTTGCAGACTGTCATTATCAAAGCCGAGGCCCGTATCATCAACAAAAGTCACGTTATAGGCCAGATGCATCGTCTTCTTGGCAGGAAGAATCAGGTTCGGGAGGTTGGCATCCCGGCCTGCCCCGCTGTTGTACAAATCCTTAAGTGAACCTACATAAGCATCGGAAACGCTAACCAGTACAGTCTGGCCGTTATTGTCTACGCGGTATGTCCAGTCGAGCACGGCTTCTCTGGCAATTGCGAAGGCTTCCTGTCCGTTGCGTGCCAGTGCCTTCAGGAAGGAAGGACCGTTAATCAACGATTTGAACAGCCGGTCTGCAGCTTCGTTCACCTCATTGAGTGCATCGGCATTAAGAGTGACGCCGCCTGGTGCAGCCAAAGCGGCTACAGTAACTACCGCTTGCTCACCGAATGCGAGCGCATCGGCCTGCTGTGCAGGTGTTCCTTCCGGGATGGCAATCAGATCGGTCAGTTTGGCATCCAGCGTTCCGGTATTTTTGATCAGCATGGCGCGGGTGTGGGTATCTTTCGGTGCCCACAATCCTGTTCCCATACGTCCGGCATCGGAGTCGCCCGTATAGAACATCGGGCCTTCAACCGGCACGTCATTGCGGTGAGTACTTAAGGACAACGTACCGGAAGCAAAGGTGTTGCCGGTGTTTTGGGCGGAGCTGGTGAACAAGGCATACGTGCCTCCACCAATGGCGGCGCAGAGCAGCACCACGGAGGAAAATGCGGCAATCAGCATTTTTTTCTTTTTCATCATTGAAGTAAGCTCTCCTTATTAAAAAAGGGGGGCAACCCCCTTTTTATTTGATTTTTAGTTATAGACCCGTTCGTTATAGTGCTTAGTTATTTTTAGTCTGCTCTGCATCTACTTTAATGGAGGCTGTACCCGACTTACCTTGGTAGCTGTTGTCAGCTGCTTTCGGGAACTCTGCTTTGACATAAATCGTCTCCGATCCGCCCACAGCAAGCACACGGTCGGCGACGGTAAGCGGTACCGTTCCAGCCGCATCAGAGTACGCGGTAATGACCAGCGGGGTTGCTCCGCCGCCGAGGTCGCCGCCTGCAGCCAGCGAGAGATCATAACGCAGCTCAAGCGTTCCTTTGTTACTAACTACTACAGGCTGGATTTCAGAATCTCCCGGAGCCCAATTTGTGATGTTGAAATATTTCTGCTGAGCTTCATCCTTCTTATCCAGTTCAATCTTGAGCGTGCCAGCAGCAAACGTATTGCCTGTATTCTGTGCGGAACTCGTAAAGATAGCGAAGGATCCCCCGGCAATTAATGTTGCCCCCAGTGCTGTAGTCGCCATTGCCATTGCCATCGTTTTTTTGAGATTTGCCATTGTTATTTGTCTCCTCCTGGATCTCCATGAATGGAGTATGTTATGAATTATTTATTGAATCTTCCCTAACCACGTTAGGAGAAGCATCAACCGTTCGTAACAGGCGGGGATTCTCCGGGCGCAAGCTGCACCTCTACAGGATCCTCCATGCGCATGATCGATTTGAAGATTGTAATAAGGGAAGAGATGACGAGGAAAATTCCCGGAATAACCATTACGACAATAATCCCGGCGGTCGATTTTACCCAGTTCATGAAATATCCCAGAAACGGAACGGTAAAGTCCGCGTACTGTGCAACAACATTACTCGAAGGAATAGGATCTGCATCCTGCGCATCGTTATTGTCGCCTTTGGTGATATACCGGGTGTTTTCTCCCGAGCCGAGCACGCTGACAATGCGGTGGGTAATCAGGCTGTTTGATCCATCCAGGGCTTTGTAAGTGATTACATCTCCTGGTTTAAAAGATCCCTGACTCTGTTCACTCACCGGTTTGACGGCAATGACAGCCCCCGTCTGGATTCCGGGCTCCATGGAGCCGGAGAGCACCGTTAGAATTTCCTTGCCCAGAATCTTGGGTGTTCCGCCATTCATCCGGCTAGTGATTGCAGATACCAGCGTAAGTAGAAAAATGAGAATTAACACATACATCAATAGGTTACGAGTCCATTTAAGTATCACTGGAGAGCACCGCCTTGTTTAGAATACGCCTTGCTTTTCGCCTATTTTTACCGTTATGCTGTCAGGATTCGCGTCCGGGGCAGGGGCTTCAGGCTTTGCTTGCTCCTCAGCTTCGAGCTTCGCTTTCTCCTCGGCTTCGAGCTTCGCTTTATCCTCAGCTTCGAGCTTCGCCTTCTCCTCAGCTTCGAGCTTCGCTTTATCCTCAGCTTCGAGCTTCGCTTTATCCTCGGCTTTGAGCTTCGCTTTATCCTCAGTTTCGAGCTTCGCCTTCTCTTCGGCTTCGAGCTTCGTCTTCCTCTCAGCTTCGAGCTTCGCTTTCTCCTCGGCTTCGAGCTTCGCCTTTTTCTCAGCTTCGAGCTTCGCCTTTTCTTCCGCTTCGAGCTTCGCCTTCTTCTCAGCCTCTTTCAGTCCTTGGATTACGTCAGCGGCCTCTGTATGCATCAACGAGGTTTCGTCCGCATAACTCCTAGCCTGTTCGGCCGCGTTCGATGCCTGATGATAGGCTGCCTGCACATAAGCGTCCACTCTTCTGATGGAGCTTAGCTTTCTAACCATCTCCTGAAATTCGCCCAGCGTTAGATTGGCTTGGCTGAGCAATTGTTCGAATACCGGGATATCGTTATTTTGTGCGGCTGTTAATTGATTAAAATCGACCTCATATGGAGAAAGTCTCTGGTTCACTTCATTGACTTGCTGCTCCAGCTCTAATTGCGAGCGTGTTAGATAGCCTTGAAGCTCAGCTAAAAAAGCAGCCGCGCCGGCCGCAGCCTCACGCGTTTGTGCAGCAGCCTCTTGAATACCTCCAATACGTCCCTCTGCGGTCTCCGAGTCCGTATTCTTATCCGTTATCTCCGCCAGCACCTCTCTCGCCGCTTCACGCTGCCAGGCAGCAAGCTTCATCGCTTCGCTGGCTTGGTTGGCAATATGATCGACCGTGCTTGGAAACACAAATGCTGTGGTGATATTGGAGGATTCGGTTGCTGCGACGTTAGTCAGCAATGCATACGTGGGCGTTGTAATTTGGCCGATGCCATAAGCCGAAATCACTACGATCCCTGCAATTTGGGGAAGCGTATACCGACGGATATTTCTATTCCGGGAAGAACGTGAAAGCCTCACAGGAGCCTCTCCTTTAGCTGCTTGCAATTTCCTGCAAACAAAGTAATCTATTAACACCCAGCCTTTATGACGAACGTTATTCGTTCGTTATTAAGAACTATGACGTAAGTATATGCCATTACTCCTACAAATCAAAAATCTCATTTTGTTGCAATATTCTTAATAAAGAACGATTTATAGTTAATTTTCTGCTTTTAGCTTCATTTTCCTCAGCTTATCGTACTTTTTAACGAACGTTTTCGCATGAAAAATCTAAATGATACCGCAGAGGGAATAAAAATAATGGGGATGTGGAGTGGAAACGACATAAAAGGGGGATCATTCATACCGGAACTGATTCTATAGTGCTTTGTCCGTCTTCCGGTTATTTGTTATACTGTAACAAAAAGTACGGAGGGGCGTTTTTATCGTGCCAGATAATATGGGAAGTCGCATCCACCATCTCCGTCTGGAAAAAGGCTTGTCTCTTTCGGAGCTTGCGGATAAGGCTGATGTGGCGAAATCATACTTAAGCAATGTGGAAAGAAATATACAATCTAACCCCTCTATTCAATTTATTGAAAAAATCGCTGACGCACTTCAGGTGTCCATTCATGCGCTGCTTTACGGCGAGCCTTCCGATGTGCAGGAGTCACCTCTGGATGGAGAATGGTCCCGGCTCGTACTGGAAGCTATGGCTTCGGGTATAAGCAAGCGGGAATTCAAAGAGTTCTTGGACTATCAAAAATGGCGGCTGGAGCAGAAGGATTCCTGATTCATGCAGGTTCCTTCTACTGCCGGTCATACAGAAAGGGCACAGCGGAGAGATCCGCTATGCCCTTTCTGTATGTACAAAACTTTTAGCAACCAACCGCTACATCGCCTGTAAAGTCTTCTCATTAAAAAATTGGCGGATTTCATCCGCTTTGATGCCCGCCTGCTTAGCCGACATCAGCAAATATACCCATTCTAAATCCAGATCAACTGTCTGCAGTTCTCCGTTGTTCCCCTGGTTGGACTTATCCAAGAAATCTCCTCCTAAGATTACGCGTCCCCAGGCAGTCCGGCCGTCGTAGTATTTCTACATTAGACCCGAGACTTTGTGCCCCTGTCTTTCGGCAGGTTTACCC
Organism: Paenibacillus sp. FSL M7-1046; assembly: GCF_038007405.1. Classification (NCBI taxonomy): domain Bacteria; kingdom Bacillati; phylum Bacillota; class Bacilli; order Caryophanales; family Paenibacillaceae; genus Paenibacillus; species Paenibacillus sp. FSL M7-1046. Next base: position 1,858,120 of record NZ_JBBOXB010000001.1, read on the forward strand.
TTTACTGGATCCTTTACATGAAAGGATCTGGCTAGAAATTCATGAAACCGTTATCCGCAATAACATTATACAATATCTTACACGAAAAGTGTGTCGATTTATGGGAATATTGTATAAATAGAAACGGAAAATAATTGATTATTTTGCCAACAGCTTGTATGAATTACTCGATAACCCAAAAAAATTGTAGAACAAGCCTCTTTATCTATGTATGTATGTATATATGAAAACTGAAAACAACATTTTTATTTCGTTCATTTCAATCACACCGCCGCATCATTTTCATATAGTTAAGAAACCAAACTTATAATAGTTCTGTATGAATTAGGCACTGAATCATACCGTTTTGCGAACGGATTCAACCAAAGTATGAATTGATTACCCGCCTTGAAAGTTGCACAATAAGATGAGGAATGAAACCGCAAACATCGAAGCTCCACAAGGGCGCCGGCGAAATTTTGGCGCGCGTGGAGTTCATCCGTTAGGAGGATGTATTCATGGCAGCCAAAGATCCCTATAACGAAACTGTGTGGAGCAAGTATTACGGACCCAATCTGGGTTACATCCAAGAGAAATATGAGCAATTTGTAAAAGATCCAACTTTAGTAGAGCATAATTACCGCGATCTCTTCACCCTTTCCGGCCCCCCTCCATTGGCTCCTGATGCCGAACAGGCACCGCTGCCTGTGATTTCAGGAGATACTGAGTGGCTTAGAAAGGCCGTAAGGGCCTCCAAGCTGATCGCCAATATCCGCATACATGGCCATATGGCCGCCAATATCGACCCGCTGGACCGGGGAAACAATCCGATGGCGAAATATTTGGAGTACGAAACCTATGATCTGACCCGCGAGGATTTAATGGCTATGCCCGCCTCGCTGATCTGGGAGAATGCCCCGAATGACGTTCATACTGCTTGGGATGCCGTTCACCGGATGCGCCAGGCCTACACGCAGACCATTGCCTATGAATTCGGGCATGTGCGTGACGAGCAGGAGCTGCGCTGGCTGAACAGCCAGGCGGAATCTACCAGCTCTCCCGCGCCTCTAAACAACACAGAGCGCAAAGAATTGCTGAAAAGACTGATTCAGGTAGAGCAGTTCGAAACTTTCCTTCATAAAACCTTTGTCGGCCAGAAACGCTTCAGCCTGGAAGGCAATGACACCTTGGTGCCGATGCTGGATGAAATCGTGCGTGCTGCCGCTCATGACGGTGCCGAACATATCCTGATGGGTATGGCGCATCGCGGACGGCTCAACGTCCTGGCTCATATCCTGGGCAAACCTTATGATATTATTTTCTCGGAATTCCATCATTCGCCGAACAAGGAGCTGTTCCCTTCCGAAGGCTCCATGGGCATCAACTACGGCTGGACCGGCGATGTGAAATATCATCTCGGCGCTGACCGCGCCGTCCGTGAAGGAGAAACCGTCCGTACACGGATCACTCTGGCCAACAATCCGAGCCACTTGGAATTCGTCAATCCGGTGGTTGAGGGCTTCACGCGTGCGGCCCAGGAAGACCGCAGCACTCCGGGTCTGCCTAAGCTAAATACGAATAAAGCCATGGCTGTGCTGATGCATGGCGATGCTGCCTTCCCGGGTGAAGGCATCGTGGCCGAAACCCTTAATATCGGCAAGCTTAAAGGTTATCAGAACGGCGGTACAGTGCATATCATCGTCAATAACCGGATCGGATTCACGACGGAAAGTGAAGATTCCCGTTCTACCCACTATGCCAGTGACCTGGCTAAGGGTTATGAAATTCCGATTGTGCATGTCAATGCCGATGATCCGGAGGCTTGCATTGCCGCCGTCCGTCTGGCCAGCGCCTACCGCAATCTGTTCAAGAAGGATTTCGTGATTGACTTGATCGGCTATCGCCGCCATGGACATAATGAAATGGATGATCCGGAAACGACACAGCCGATTGTTTATGGTAAAGTGCGCAATCATCCTACTGTATACAAAGTGTACGCGGAACGGCTGCAGGAGGAGAGAGTTATTACGGCTGAAGACGTTACATCAATGAACGCCGAAGTTGAAGGCGTACTGCAGCAAGCCTTTGATAAGATGAAGGAAGGCAAGCATAAGAACGCAGAGGCCAAAACCGCAGTTGCACTGGACAGCGTACGTACACCGCAGCGTCCTACAGCGGTTCCGCTTGACAACCTGCAGGAAATTAACCGGGAGCTGCTGTCGGTGCCGGACGGCTTCCAGGTCTATCCGAAGCTGGAGCGGATTCTGCAGCGCCGCAAAGACGCTTTGAATGATGGAGAACGTGTTGACTGGGCACTCGCAGAAGCCCTCGCCTTCGCTACGATTCTGAAGGACGGCACACCGATTCGCCTCAGCGGCCAGGACTCCCAGCGCGGCACCTTCGCGCACCGCCATCTGGTGCTGCATGACAGTGATACAGGGGCACTTTTCTCTCCGCTGCATCAGCTTAAGGACTCCAGCGCCTCCTTCGGGGTGTATAATAGTCCGCTGTCTGAAGCGTCAGTACTCGGGTATGAATACGGCTATAACGTGTTTGCCCCGGAAACCTTTGTCATCTGGGAAGCGCAGTATGGTGATTTCGCCAACGCCGGGCAGGTCATTATCGACCAGTTCATTGCTGCCGGACGCGCCAAATGGACCCAGCGCAGCAACCTGGCGATTCTGCTGCCGCACGGCTACGAAGGCCAGGGACCAGAGCATTCCAGCGGAAGGCTGGAACGGTTCTTGCAGCTGTCGGCTGAAGAGAACTGGACTGTAGCCAATCTGACCTGTGCGTCGCAGTATTTCCACCTGCTCCGCCGCCAAGCTGCCCTGTGCGGCAGATCGGATGCCCGCCCGCTGGTGGTCATGGCTCCGAAAAGCCTGATCCGCAACACACGCAGCACTTCCCCGGGAGCCGAACTGGCTTCGGGAAGCTTCCAGCCGGTCCTGCCGGAGCCGCTTCTGGGCAGCAAGCCCGGCGAGGTTAAACGGCTGGTTGTCTGCAGTGGTAAGGTCGCTATCGACCTGCAGGCCGAGCTGGATTCAGCCAAGGGGCAGGATTGGTCCTGGCTGCACATTCTGCGGCTGGAGCAGCTCTACCCGTTCCCGGAACGGGAACTGGCCGCTCATCTGAGCACCTTCCGCTCCCTGCAGGAAATCATCTGGGTACAAGAAGAACCTAAGAATATGGGCGGTTGGAGTTATGCCGAACCACGGCTGCGCGCCATCGCCCCGCAGAATGTCAAAGTGCAGTATATCGGCCGTCCGGAACGTTCCAGCCCGGCCAGCGGTTACGCCGATGTGCATAGCTTTGAACAGCGGCGTATAGTTACGGAAGCCCTGAAACTAAATTCGCAAGTACAAGCGGCTGTACCGTCCTCCTGAAAAGGGACGGTGTCACGATAACGTTAACTATTATATTTGGGGAGGTAAGGGCCTGTGTCCGAAATTAAAGTACCCGATCTGGGCGAATCCATTTCCGAAGGAACGATCTACAAATGGCTGGTTAAAGAGGGCGATACTGTCGGCCAGGGGGATGTGCTTGCTGAGCTTGAAACCGACAAGGTCAATCTTGAAATCAGCGCGGAGGAGGACGGCGTCATCTCCTCCATCCTGCGCCAGGCCGGCGAGAATGTAGCCGTCGGCGAGGCTATCGGCGTGATCGGCAGCGCAGACGCTGCTGCCGGAAATGCGCCGCAGGCCGCTGCGGGCGGCAAGCCCGAGGCGGCACCTGCCCCAGGCAGCGTTGCACCTGCCGCTGCCGCACCTGTGGCAGCGCCTTCGGACGCTGCCGTTCCTGCCGCCGCACCCGAAGGTGCGGCAGGCAATGCGGCCCTGGCTTCGCCGGGGGCGCGCAAGCTCGCGCGGGAGCGGGGCATCGACCTCGGCGAGGTCAGTGCCCGCGACCCTATCGGCCGGATTGGCCAGGCCGATGTGAAGGACCATGGCGCAGCCGGCCCAGGGGCCGCTGTGCCCGTGTCTCCGGCGCCGCAGGGCAAGCCGGAGCCTGCCAAAGCTGCGGCGGGCAAAGCGCCGCAGCAAGAGGACGGCAAGGCCGTGGAGCGCAAGCGCATGTCGCGCAGACGGCTGACGATCGCCAGCCGCCTGGTCGAAGCGCAGCAGACCGCGGCCATGCTGACCACCTTCAACGAGGTGGACATGACCGCCATCCTCGACATCCGCAAGCGCCGCAAGGATGCCTTCAAAGAGAAGCATGAAGTCGGACTGGGCTTCATGTCCTTCTTCACTAAGGCTGTGATCGGCGCGCTCAAAGCCTATCCGCTGCTGAATGCCGAGATCGACGGCGAAGATCTGCTGCTCAAGAAATATTATGACATCGGCATCGCCGTCGCTGCCAAGGAAGGGCTGGTTGTACCGGTCGTCCGCGATGCGGACCGGCTCAGCTTCCCTGAGATCGAACGGCGGATCGGCGAGCTCGCCTCCAAAGCACGCGCCAATACGCTCAGCCTGCAGGAGCTGCAGGGCGGCACGTTCACCATTACCAATGGCGGCGTGTTCGGCTCACTCTTGTCCACGCCGATTCTCAATACGCCGCAGGTTGGTATCCTCGGCATGCACAAGATCCAGCTCCGTCCGATCGCCCTGGACGAAGAAAGAAGCGCCAACCGCCCGATGATGTACATCGCGCTTTCCTACGATCACCGCATCGTGGACGGCTCCGAAGCGGTAAGCTTCCTCGTCAAGGTCAAGGAACTGCTGGAGGATCCGGAAGCGTTGCTGCTGGAAGGGTAACCCTCCAGTAGCAGCCTTCACTCCTTCAGCCCATAGACAAACAGGCATCCGGAGAGCGAGCACGCCCAACCGGATGCCTGTATTTATTGTTATAACTGATGAATCGAGGAAGCAATTATTTCCAGATTTATCATGGTACAAAAGGTAACCCGTCAGAACTGCCTGCCTATAACCCTCCCTGGATTAACTCTGCTGCCAGCTCCAGCAGCTGCTCCTTAGTCAACGTCCGGTTGCCGTAGGTACTAACTGTGTAATACGCATCCTGTTTCTCGTTGTACCAACTTAGGTAATGATAGCTTACATACGGCTTGACAACTCGGTTGTAGACAATCTCCCTGCCCGCTACCTCCAGCTTCTCCGCGGCAGCATCATCATCTTGCATAAATTGAACATAGCCGCCATACAGCGGGGTTGCACTAATACTAATGTTTGCTCCCTGCTTCGTATACACGCCTTCGAACCAGCCCGCTTTAGTCCACGGCAAGATCTTCATAAACAGATTTCGGCCGGTATTCTGCCTCGCCTCGGCAATCAGCTCGTTAAGAGTCTGACGGTAAAGCGGATTACTACTGATCTCTGCATCGGATGGACCTAGGGGAGAGATCTTTCCCTTTGTAAAAGTATAACCCTTAGCTTCCTTGGGGAGTATCGGCAAGTTCAGCTTGTTCATCTCTGCAAGGAGTGCCGGATAATCATTCAGCTCCAGATCCTTAGACTTAAACTGCAGAGCGGATACTGCTCCTTCTGGAAGGGCTTCTCCTCTGAAGAAATAAGCAATCAGCTCTCCCGGCTCCGCGAAATCCATCAGCTTATGCATATATTGATAGTACGGTGCAGGAGCAGCCTTTCCCCAATTCGGATCCGTTGCCTGATGCTGCACCTTAACCTCGCCTGCCTTATTACGGATCTGAATGTACTCCGTAGCGGCATAAGCCGTTACGGTAATCAGCAGCAGCATAACCAGCATTCCTGAAGTAGCCGCTGTTTTGCCGGCAAATCGGATCCCACGCGGACCTTGCTTCTGATCTGACTTCTGATCCAGTGTCCGAATGCGGGCCATCACCTTGTCTGTCACCTCAATGGTGTGAAGCTGCTGCTCAGGAGCTGCCGCCGCTGTTATATCTTGGTACTCACTATGGATTCCGGTTCGTTCCAAGAGATCCCCTCCTCTATCTGCATAAATTCCCTGACTTTCCGTTTAATCCGTTCCATCCGCTTGTGCAGCGCATTAGGACTGCTGTTCAGAATGTGGCCCATCTCCTGAAAAGTCAGCTCCTCAAACACCCGCAGCACAAGAATATTCCGCTCCTCCAGTGACAGCTGCATCAGCGCTAACTCCAGAGCAGGGCTAAACAGCCGCGCTTCCATCTGTTGCTCCGCGCTCGCAGCTACCGTCTCCGGCCGGAAGATCCGCAGAATATGCCTCTGCAGCCGGCGTCGGCGCAGCAGATTAAGACAATGATTGCCGGCAATCCGGTAGAGCCAGGCGGAGAAGCTTACTTCAGGCTTGTACCCTCTGATTGATTGATAGGCTTTTACCAAAATGTCCTGAACAGCATCCTCCGCATCCTGCCTGTTCCCAAGCAGACGGCAGCAATAACGGTATATTGGCTGCTGAAAAATCTCGACAATGCAGGCGTATTGCTCCCGGTCCCCCTTTTGAACTTGTTCGATTACAGCCTCCACCTGTTTCATATCCCTTAAATGCTCCTGTGACGTTGCCAGCACCTCCTTACTTGTTTATCTCTATAACACTTGTGCCCTGCAAAAAGTGCCTATGCCTGAATTTTTTCTGTACGCCCCGAACTATTTTCCATCCTATACATTTCGAGCAGCGGCAGCACAGTCCTCTTACTGAACCGTGAGTATACAAAAAAGAGATATCCGCCTGCCGTTTGCACGAAAGGCCGGGATATCTCTTTTTCGAATAACTATTCTCTTTGTCTGTATACTTCTTAAGCCAACATGTTTGTATATGGTTAAGCCGTATGCCGTGAAGGCTTCAGGCTCATTCCCTTTTCTCTTGCCTGTCTCTGCACCGGAGGCTTTAAGGAAACCGCCAGAAGACAGGCTACAATACACAGTGCGCCGATGACGATGAAGGTAGGCTTGAACCCGCCGAGAGAAGCGGCGATGAACGAGCCGGACAACGCCCCGATTCCGAAGCCCTGATAGACAATGCCATAGTTCTTGCTATGGTTCTTAAGGCCGAAGAAGTCGCTGACAATCGCCGGGAACACCGTAATGTTGCCCCCGAAGCAGAAAGCAATGGTGGCCACACAAGCGAAGAACAAGCCGTAGCTCAAGGTCGCATAGCTTAAGGTTAGCATCGCCAAGGCTGTGACCAGAAGTGTGGCACTGACCAGCTTCAATCGGCTCATACGGTCGGACAACGCTCCAAGAATCAGGCGCCCTGCAGTATTGAAGATCGCGATCATCGCAACGGCATTGGCCGCTGTAGCGATATCCAGACCCGCCAGCTGCACCCCGATATCCTTAACAATGCCAATCAGGTAGAGGCCGCTCATGCAGGCGGTGAAGAAAATTACGAACAGCAGGTACGCTTCTTTGGTGCGCAGCATTTCTTTGACGGTATAGTCTTTCACTGCAGCCGGAATTGTTGCGGCTGAGGAATCCACCCCTCTGCTGTTTGCTTGTGCCAGTGCCGGAGCAGCCACAGGAGCTTCCCTGACCAGCAACGAGCCTGCGACAACCATGATCATGACGGCCAGGCCCCAATACAGGAAGGTATTCGATACGCCTGCCGACTCGATCAGGCTGCCGTTGATATATTTGAAGATCAGACTGCCGGTTCCGTAGGCGCCGACTGATACGCCGGAGATCAAGCCTTTATGTTTAGGGAACCACTTAATCAGATTGGATAACGAAGTAATATAAGCCGTGCCATCGGCATAACCCACGACTACGCCGGCCAGCAGGTAGAACATCAGGAGGGAGTTGGCCTGCGAGCTAAGCATCAGACCAAGTCCCAGCATAATCCCAGCGGAAGCGGTCAGCTTGCGGAGGCCAAACCGGTCCTGCAGTTTCCCGGCAAACAAGGTTGCGAAGGCAAGGGCAAAGCTAGTAATGGAAAAAGTTATCGAAACAGAGCTGAGCTCAAAGCCGAATTTGCTGACAAGCTGCGCATTAAACAGGCTCCACGTGTAGATTGTGCCCAGTCCCATTTGCATAATCACTGTACCCAGCACGATCATCCAGCGCTTGCTGCCAAATTTAGCCGTAGTCATGAGTCATTCCTTCTTTCTCTCTATTGTCGCTGCAAGGGCTTTCTTTGCTCCTTTATTGTAGCGAAACAACGCTTTCTTGAGAGAAATCGGGAATGAGATGACCGAATGCGGGAATGAAATGCCGCTACAGGCGCATAATCTGCCTGAATTCCTTGACCTTACTGCGGCTTACCGGCACTTCAAAGTCCAGATCACGAAGCCGGAGCAGATACGTATTATTGAACCAAGGGATAATTTCCTTGATCTTGGACAGATTCACAAGATAGGACCGGTGGCAGCGGAAAAAGCTGTCCTGCGGCAGCCGGCTGTGGAACTCGCTGATGCTCAGAGCCATGCTGTATTCCTCTCCCTTAGTCATTACGCTCGTTGTCTTCTCCTGCGCTGAAGCATAATAAATCTCATCGGCATCGACAACGATGATTTTCTCGTTTTTCCACAGATTGACCTTGTTGCTGACCGCAAGATGCCCTTCTTCTCTGGGACGGCTGCGCGCCGCGAATGCTGCTTCCAGCTTGTTCAGCATGGCTTTCATCCGCGATTCACTGTAGGGCTTCAGAATATAGTCGAATGCTTCAATCTCGAAAGCGTCGGCAGCATGCTCCTTGTAGGCAGTGATAAATACTATATAGGGTTTGACCGAAAACCTGCTGATATTCTGGGCCAGCAGCACGCCGTCGATGGACGGAATATTGATATCCAGAAAAATCACATCAACTTCCTCAGCCTGCAAAAATTTCAGCGCATCCAGTCCGTCCTCAAACTCGGCGGTGATCACTATATCGCTGTGTGCTCCGATCAGAAAGGCAAGCTCACTCCTTGCCAGCACTTCATCCTCTACAATTATCGCTTTCATCGCTTCTCCTTTGTGACGTCGAAATAAATTTCCGTCCCTTTATCCAGCCGGTGAATGATCAGACCCTTGCCATAAATCAGCTTTACCCGCTGATGTACGTTATATAGCCCAATTTTGTTATCCGGCATGCTTCCGCTGCAGACCTTCTCCATCGTCTCCTGCGCGATGCCTGCTCCGGTATCGGCGATGCCGATCCGCACGGTCTCTCCCCGGTCTTTTACCGAAATCGTCACCTTGCCCGGTCCCTTCACTTTCAAAATGCCGTGAACAATCGCATTCTCCACCAGCGGCTGAATAATCAGGCTGGGAATACGCACCTCCACTTCGTCGATATCATACTCAACGGCCAGGCGGCTGCCGAAGCGGGCTTTTTCAATCTCCACATATTGCTGGACCTGCTGCAGCTCACGCCGGATATCAATGAATTCATCGGTCAGCTCCAGATTGTATCTCATATAGCCTGACAGGTTGATGATCAGCTCCCGTGCCTTATCCGGGTTAATCCGGATCAGGGAACTAATCGCGTTCAGCGCATTGAACAGAAAATGGGGATTAATGCTAGTCTGCAGCGCCTTCAGCTCGGCTTTGTTAGCCATCTCCTTAATGCCTTCGACCCGCGATACCTCCATCAGCGTCGAAATCATCTGCGACAGCCCTACCGCCATTGCCTGCAGCGAGTAAGTGATTTTGTGGGCTTTGGTATAGTAAATTTTCAGTGCTCCGGTCACTTCGCTTTTCTCTTTCAGGGGAATGATAATCAGCGACCGGATTGCCCGGTTCATATATTCAGTATCGTCATCGCGGATCGTAATTTCGCCGTCCCTCAGCGTCTTTTTCGTCTCTTCACTGATAATCTCGTTCGTCTCGGTGTAATATTCCTCTCCCACTCCGACATAGGCGCGGATGAAGCGGGTATCGGTGATCGCTACCGCATCAGCACCGATGTCCTCCTTGATAATCCCGCAAATGGTGCGCAGCGACTGGGGATTGATGTTGCGGAAATACGGCAGCGTCTTATTAGCAATATCCAGCGCCAGCTTGGACTGCTTCGCGGCAATCCGTTCCTTCTCTCCCTCCACACTCTGGACAAGCATAACAATAAGGCCGACACTGATCTGCCCCACAATCATCGGAAAAGCGATCTTCGAAACGATATCCACACCCAGCGATGAAGGATCTGCCATAACCAGAATAAGCAGCATGGTCAGTGCTTCGCAGCCCATCCCGGCCAGGATACCGGCAATCCAGCGGCGGTCAGCCGTGGTCCGGCGGTAAATAACGCTGGAGACAATTCCCGCCGTGACACTTGTAATCAGGCAGGGCACGGAGGTCACGCCGCCAATATCAATCAGAAAACGGTGAACCCCGGATATAATGCCAGTAATCAGTCCGACCCAAGGACCAAACAGAATCCCGCCGGCCATAATGGCGATAATCCGCACATTTACCAGTGAGCCGTCGACTTTAATGCCGCTGTAGGTTCCGAAGATCGCGAACAGGCTGAAGATCACCGTCACGATCACAAGATCCTGCGGAGCGTAAGCTCCTTTGACAAAAATCTCTTTAAACCGCGGCAGCCGGGTCAACACGAACAGGCACATCAGCAGCAGTGCCGCCCTTTCGAACAATTGCAGCAATATCGTCAAGTTATGTTCCACAGCCACGCCTCCAATGGTCAATCTATCGGTCCATTATAAGATGTGCCAAATCATAATAGCAATCCGCCCTATTGTCTTGTTAGAGTACCCAAGCCTGTAAATTCGGCCTTATAATAGAGGTATCAGATAAAAAAACCGTTGCTTTTATTTAATGCATGTCTTCAAACTGGAAGAGCTCTGGGGAAGCAGGGATTTAGTATTGAAAGTAGGGGCCCTAAAAGCCCGCAGCGGGTTCGTTTACTCGTAAACGGACTCAGGAGGCGCTAAGGAGAGTATAACACCTGTTTATTCTCTTTTGCGGACCCAGGCGACCTTATCTGCTCTGCGTTCTATCTAAAAACGGCCATCAGGGAGAAATAACTGCGCTGGAGTCCGTTGTCCTCCTGTAACTGGCTAAAAGCCCCAATTAAGTGCAACTCGGTCCGTTCGTAAATGCCTTTCTCCGCGTGTGATCAGAAAATGGTACTGTACCCATGATTCCTTAGGGCATACAGCAGCAGATTTTGGCGGGGAAGCGGTTTGAAGACACGCTCTAGTGCAACTATTTAAAGGAGGACCTATGCTGCTGATCCATACCGAGGAAGATCTCCTGCGGGCCGTGAGAGAAGACCCGTGGATGATGAATATTCTATCTGCCGCCCGAGCGCTGATGCTGCCCGATTCCTGGGTCTGCGCCGGATTTGTCCGCTCTAAAGTCTGGGATGTCCAGCATGGATTTACGGAAAGAACACCGCTGGCAGATATTGATGTTATTTATTATGATAGCAGCGACATCCGCGAAGAGACCGAAAAAGCCTGGGAAGCGAAGCTGCGGGCCGCCGATCCGTCCATCCCCTGGTCAGTCAAAAACCAGGCAAGAATGCATGTGGTTAACGATATTCCGCCCTATACCTCTTCTGTCGACGGCATGTCCAAATTTCCAGAGACGGCAACCGCTCTTGGGCTTTCGCTGGATGAACACGGTAATTTAAGGCTGGCCGCCCCTCATGGCATCCGGGATGTAATCCAAATGGAGCTCAGACCCACTCCGAGTTTTATAACCAACCGCCAGCTGCACTCTATCTATGAGAAACGGATCGCCAGCAAGAATTGGAGGTTGTTATGGCCTCGGGTGCAAATTACAGCTGTCGGCCAGCTTGCCCAAGAAGATAGGAACACTTGGTAATATCACTTCACTTCAGAACATTTACGAGCAGCATCCTTGCCGCTTGTTTGCTGTCTCCGTCCAACCAGACTCTGACTGTAGGGGCGGCTGGAGATGACTCCACTATGGAGACCAGGCTGGAAATCGTACCTTCTTCGTAGGTGCTGATAATCTTATTTTGATCAGACGCCAAATGCCTGATAATGATTTTGGTTGAGGCACCTACTGGAATAGTACTATTCTCTTGCCCGGGTTCAGTTGTTTCCGCTGTTTTCTTCAGCATACTATACTTAGGATTGTTATATAGGGTTATTGCGTCAGTCTGGGCAGCGGTCAAATCGCCGAACAGATCCGCCGTACTCTCATCTACGCCTGTCATGATCTGCTTGTTCTCATCTATGTATTCCATCTCCTGATCAGCAAAAGGCAGCAAGCTGCGATCCACCACCCCCGTCACAACACCTCCGCCAATGCCTGCCAGTAAAAAGAATCCAATGATCGCCGCAAGGAGCTGGTTTCCGGAAGGAGTGATCTTCAAGAGGACTTTATACAAGGCTATGCCAATCACACCTCCGGCACAGTTCAACAGAATATCATCAATATCACTGCTTCCCAGCGCAAAGATATATTGAATGATTTCAAAAGCCATACTAACCGAGAAGACAAAAGCAACCTTAAATCCCCAGGTCCTGCTCTTTCCTATATAAGCTGCAGCAAGGCCTAAGGGGATAAAGATCCCGATGTTGCCCAACACATTGGTCACCATTCTATCGCTGCCGATGGATTCATCTGTGAAAAATCCGTAAATCGTGTGGAGTGGGATCAAGTTCACACTTCTTAAGGCCGTGTCCGCCTCAAATATGCTTGTTATAGGAATAGTTTTGAACAAAATTACCTGAACAGTAAATAATGCATACACAATAAAGAGCAAATACACTATCACCTGAAGTCCCCTGCTTTTGTCCTGCTTTGAATCCATTGCTGCATCACCCTCTCGAATTTACAATTATGATAATTATTGTATACCATATGAGCGGGAGTTCAAATGAGAGCTAAATAGAAGAAGGGCAGGCTCAACGCAGAAATTCCTGCAGTGAGTCCGCCCTTCTTCACCTATTTTATTGTCTTTATGCGCCGGTTTGTTCCAGCATCCCCCGGGCAATCCATACCCCGGCGGCTCCGGCTTGAGCCAGACCGCGGGTGATGCCCGCACCATCTCCGCCGCAATACAGTCCGGAAATTTCCGTCTCCAGATTCTCTGTAAGCTTCGGACGGGCCGAATAAAATTTCGCCTCTACTCCATAGAACAGCGTATGTTCGGAGGCGATACCCGGGGTTACTTTTTCCAGGGCTTCCACCATTTCAATCAGGCTCTTCATGGTGTTGTACGGCAGTACCAGTCCCAGATCACCAGGTACCGCTTCCTTCAGCGTCGGCTCCAGGAACCCTTCCTTGATCCGCGTTTCCGTTGAACGCCGGCCACGGAGAATATCGCCGTATTTCTGTACAATCACGCCGCCGCTGGACAAATCATTCGCCCGCTTGCAGATTTCCCGGGCATATTCATTGGGCTTGTCGAAGGGCTCCGTGAACGTATGCGAGACCAGCAGGGCAAAGTTGGTGTTCTTCGAACCCAGTGCAGGGTCCTTATAGGAATGTCCGTTGGCCGCCATCACACCGCTGTGATTTTCCACAACAACATGTCCTGAAGGATTGCTGCAGAAGGTGCGGACACGGGTGCCTACAGATGTATTGAAAATGAATTTACCCTCATAAAGATGTTCATTGATCTCCCGCATTACCACATCCGAAGTTTCGACTCTTACACCTACATCGACCTGATTATTGTACATTTTCAGCCGGCGTTTTTTCAGCACCTCGGTCAGCCAGGCCGAACCGTCACGGCCCGGGGCAATCATAACCTTATCCGCCTCATGGCTTTCCCCGTTTTTCAGCGTAATGCCTGTAATGCGGTGCGTTCCATTGTCTTTTACAGTAACTATATCCTGAACCTCTGTCTTGAACAGCATTTCAATACGTGTTTTCAAATATTCATATATGGATTTAAGAATTTCCAGGTTTTGTTCCGTCCCCAGATGGCGCACCTGCGCCCGCAGCAGCTTCAGTCCGGCAGCATATCCCCGTTGCTCAATATTGCGGATGCTCTCGGTTGTCGGATCGGTAATGACCGGTGTTGCGCCATGCTCCAGGTTAATGCTGTCTACATATTCGATCAGCTCCAGCACTTTGGAGGGTGCCAAATAATCGGTCATCCAGCCGCCGAACTCCGTCGTGATGTTAAATTTACCGTCACTGTAGGCCCCTGCTCCCCCGAAACCGGCAGTAATTGAACAGGCAGGCAGACAGCCAGCAAATTCCTTGCGCCCCGAAGCGGGCGGACAGAGCTTGATCTTCTCCTCAAGGATCGGGCAATTGCGGCGGTAAATATCATGACCCTTGTCCACAAGCAGCACCTTCAGATCAGGAGCCTTTCGTGTCAATTCATAGCAGGCGAATATTCCGGCTGGACCCGCACCAACGACAATCACATCATATTTACTCATCTGTTTCTCTGTTCCTCCTAGGGAGAAACGGCATCGCCGTACTCATGCAGGCCATTGTCCGTTTCTGCGAAAATAGATAGTTTATTAACCACAACACAAAAATCCCGGATACTTCATAGGTATGCAAAATGCACCCTATTCGTAGCCAGGAATTTACGGTCCCCTGTAGAAACCCCCAAACCTTATCTTTGAGGATATACGAACAGCTTAACTTTATTATATGAGCCAATAGAAATTCTACAGATTATTCACGAATGTGTCAAGGACAAAACCATACAATAATTCGCCTTTAGATCTTAATTAGAGAATTTTTAGCTATAACCCCTTATTTTAATTCGCTTAAATACGAACATTATGCCGATCCCGGATTCCCTTATATTTGCTCTAATTCTCGTTTTGGAAGCTATCCGCAAGTGGAAGCCCTTGTTTTCGGAGTTTTCAAATTTTCGCCAGCCATATTTACGCAATTTTGATAATTTCAAATCTTAGCGCGGAATATCATGTCAAACCCCTGATCATGCTCCTCCCTTTGCTTGTCTCTATGATTTATCTGAAACAAAACTATATGAAGGTTTCCTCAGCCGTGCTGGCTGATTGAGCATCAGCAGAGCAACCCCTTCCCGATGCAGCTGGCGGTGATGGATATTGATAATTTCAAAAAGGTAAATGACCAGTATGGGCATTGGGTCGGAGATATCGTTCTTAAGCAGGTTGCAGGAATGGTACTGAAGCATATTGGCTCAGATGACTTTGCCGCACGTTACGGCGGAGAGGAATTCGTCATTATTCTGACCGCCAAGAAGCTGGAGGAATCAAGCGAGATTATAGGGCGGATCTTAAAGGGGATTGCAGGCATGCCGGTCAGCGAAATGGACGGTAAATCCATAACGGTGAGTATCGGGATGCATGACTATCGAGGGGAGGATTCCAAGAGCTCCACCTTTCAGCAGGCGGATGATGCCCTGTACGAAGCGAAGAAGACTGGCAAGAACAAAATTATCATTTTCTAAGCCGTCCAGTAGACATTTGAAGAGACTTTCCCCAGACTATTCCTGCGTGAAAATATAAGTGAGCCCGCGGACTGTGTTGTCCCGGGCTCGCTTTGCTGTGCAGCCATCTCTATTTCTATTTCAATAATGAGGCTCAAGCAGTTCCCATACTCCGCGCTCCGGAACCGGCCTGCTGATTAAATAACCCTGTACCTTATCGCAGTCGAATTGCTTAAGGAATTCCAGCTGTCTGGCATCCTCTACTCCCTCAGCCACCACATCAAGACCCATTTTGTGGCCGAGAATAATGATCGTTTGAACAAAGGATTGGCTGTAGGCCTTATCCTCCAGAGAATCTATAAAGATTTTATCCATCTTCAGTGTGGAAATTGGCAGCTGCTGCAAATAACTCAAAGAAGAGTACCCTGTCCCGAAATCATCCAGGGCGATGCGGATCCCGCGCGACTTGAGGAATCCCAGCTTGCTGACGGTGCTTTCGAAGGATTCCATAAAGATGGATTCCGTGATTTCGAGTTCCAGGCAGCTGGGCTCAAGTCCGCTTTCCGCCAGGCTGTCCAGCACCATTTCCACGAAATCATCCTGCAGCAGCTGAATGATCGAAATGTTGACGGATATTTTATATGGAATTGCGGTGCGGTCATGTACGCTTTTCATGAATCTGCTGGCTTCTCTAAGGACCCATTCCCCGATATATATAATCAGCCTCGAATCCTCGGCAATCTTGATAAATGACAGAGGGGATACAAAACCAAGCACAGGACTGTTCCAACGAATCAAAGCCTCAAAGCCGGAAATCATCCCGGTCCCGATCTCCACCTGCGGCTGATAATGCAGCTCAAATTCCTTGTTGTTCATCGCACTTCGCAGATGCTTCTCAACGTTCATCCGTTCATTAAATGCGGTATGCATGGACTTATCATAGACTACATACGTGCTTTTGCCCTCTTCTTTGGCCCGGTACATCGCCACATCGGCATTCTTCAGAATCTCCTCTGTGGTCTCTCCGTCTTCCGGATAGAAGGAGATCCCGATGCTGGCAGAGATATACAGATTGCTTTCTCCGATAAGGAAAGACCTGCGGAATGACCGCATGATGTCCTCCGCCAAATTCAGCACGGCTTCACGGTCATCCGTATCCTTGAGGAAAATTACAAATTCATCTCCGCCGAGTCTGGAGAGCATGGCTCTTTCATCCACAAGCGACTGGAGCCGTTCACTGGCTTTGCGGATAAGAATATCACCCGATTTATGACCCAGCGTGTCATTGATGTATTTGAAATTGTCGGTATCCACAAACAAGAGTGCCGCTTTGCCGCCAGGCCGCCGGAAGTAATTCTCCATCGTCTCCAGCAGGCTGAGGCGGTTGGGCAGATTACTGAGTGAGTCCACATAGGCCAGACGGTGCATATTCTTCTGATTTTCGACCAGCATATCATATTGTCCTACCAGTTCCTGCTGTGTTGCCGTAAGCTGCTCATACGTCGCCTCCAGCTCCTGATAGCTGTTACTCAGCTTGAACTCAGCTTGCTTGCGTTTGCTGATGTCAATCAGGGAACCCAGGAACAGCACAATCCTGTCTTTTGGATCGACAATCGCTTTGCCGCGCACCTCAAACCATACATAGCTGCCATCATGGGTTCGCATGCGGTATTCAGTCTCGTAAATCGGGGTCAACCCGGACAGATGCTCTTGTCTCGCCTTTCGTGCAGTCTCCTGGTCATCGGGATGAATGATACTGAGCACCCCGCCGTCGAACGAGTTGATTTCTTCTTCATTGTAGCCCATCACTTCGTACCAGCGGTCAGAAAGCTTGTAGACCCCTGTCTCCCAATCCAGCTCCCACATATAAGCACCGGAGCTTTCTGAGGCCAGGCGGAACCGGCGTTCACTGACCCCCAGCTTGTTAAGCTGTTCCTGCAGTTCTACCTCTGCCGCCGCCAGCTCCTCATAGGTCGACTCCAGCTCCTCGTAGCTGAGCTGAAGCTTAAGCTCACTCTCCTTGCGCTCATCAATATCCAGTCCAACCAGTACGAAGATGTCTTCAGCCTGATCATCCATCCCCTTAATCAGAGTAGTCCGCACGGAGAAATAGCGGGCATCCGGCACATGGTCGGGAAGCCGCAGTTCAACGTTGCCTGTGTAGTCCTTGTACACCGCCTTGATAAGGAGATCTCTGAGCAAGGCTGCGCTGCCTTCCAGACCGGAAATATCATCGAGGCTTTTTCCGAGCATGTCCTGCTCCTTCAGCCCTGTCATCTTTTCCGCATACTGATTGAAACGCACGATCCTCTTATCACCCTCCACCGCCCAGACAATCATCCCGGTATGCTCAATAACATCCTCGAAAAATTCCTGCTCGGAGTGGATAGTCCGGCGTAAACGCCTGATGTAAACCCTTATTAGAACAATACCAAAAAGCAGCACACAGAAGCCGATGATGATTCCTGAAATGATCCTCCCATTGGCTAGGGATTGGTAATCATCCGAATGAGCGAAAAAATATTGCTGGTACAGCTCCTCAAAAGCACCGGACCGCTGCAGCCGTTCCAGCCGTGCATTAACGTAGGAGACCAGCTCCGGTGCTGATTTGCTGATACCATAAGCGATATCCTCAGGATATAAATTACTCATTTTGCGAATAATGTCACCGGTTAATCCACGCTCAACAATCAAATAATCGACAACACCCTGGTTCTCGAACAAGAGATCAATCTCGCCTTTCTGCAGAGCCTCCAGCGCTTCTGGTACTGTTGCATATTCTATGTAATGTGAGACTCCTGCTTTGCCGTGCAGCACCATCTCGGAGTACTGACCCTCGCCCACTCCTACCTTATAGTTCTTCAAGGTGCTTAGCTTCACTTCTTCTTTCAGCGCCTGACGCGAATAGACAGAGATATAGCTTTTGAACACAGGCTTAGAGAACAATGCCTGCTTCTTTCTCTCCTCCGTAACGGCCATAAGTCCGGTGGTATCAATCTCTCCGTCAATTAGCCGTTTATACGTTTCCTCCCATTCGCCGGTGCTGTACTGAATCAGATAATCCTGCTTCTCAAAAATCATGCTTGTCAGGTTAATATCAAAGCCGGTCAGATATCCGTTCTGTATGTATTTATAAGGTGGATAACCCAACTCTGTCTGATATCTTATCTCTTGTCTTTCAGCGTGAGCGGCAGCAGGGGGTGCAATCATGAGCACAATGCTAATTAGAAGGATGAGTTTACACCGCTTCATCGCAATTCTCCTTTTTCCAAATAAAAATCGGGCTAAGAGCAGTTATAAGAAGCTGTATTCGACAAAAAATGGTATGGTTCCTGCAAATTACCCGACCTATTGTGATAAATTGTGCAAATATACCAGTTCACTGCCCCGCTTGAGCAAAGTGCTGAACTGTCCATTACAAAAACAGTTCATCTTTTTAATTTATTTATATTGCTTTTTTAGCTTAAAATGTGGATAATAGCAATAACGGTTGATAATGATTATCATTATTGAATATACAAATACATTCAATTCACTATATGGAGTTAAAAGGAGACTGAACACCCATGAACTCAGCCAATACCCGGACCGCTCTGCAGGTTGACGACTATCTGGATCTGCTCAATCTTGCTGTTAAAGTTGGAGATTTGAAATGGCAAAAAGAAATTAAATCCAGATTACAATATATTCTCTGCCTGCAAATCAGATAATGATCGTGCAGAATGCCGCATTCCCGGATTACGGGGTGCGGCTTTTTTTGTGCCATTTTAGAAAAAAACAATTGATAATATATAAGATGGACTAAAGAACTACCTAGAGGCAAAAGCAGCGGAGGGGAAGTTTGGAACTGTAGGAGCGATAGCGACCGCCTGAAAGCTTTCCGTAGGAAAGCTCGCTTCGAAAGCATAAGCAGTCTGCGGATTTCAACCGCACATAGCGGTATAAATCAAGAAATCTGTAGACAACAGCGGCCGGAAGTCCAAACATTCACCGCAGTTGCGTTCTATACCGGCTCGGTAAATCTAAAGTTCAACTTATATAGCTGCAAAAGGGCCATTAATTGCTTAAAAGTGCATCTGCAAAGCTTAGGATGTTTAATGATATAGTATAATAATCAGCATAATATACTGAACAATAGTCCTATAGATCGGAGCGTGCCAGTTTGAAAAAATATATTTCCTTGTTCCTGATCATCAGCCTGCTATGGATGCCAAGTATCTATGCGGCAGCGATTCCCGCTCAGCAGGGACTGGTTACCGATGAAGCCGGCCTGCTCTCGACGCAGGAGGCGGCAACTGTTGCCGCAATTGCTGAGGGAGACCGCTATACCATCCGGGTGCTGACTGTCGATTCTTTGGATGGCGCCGAGCCTGGCGCCTATGCCACTGACGTCTATGATTCCTGGGGCCTGACGCCGCAGGATGTTCTCCTTCTGATCTCTGCCGGAGACCAGAGAGTTGAACTGAACTTCAAGAATCCGGGCCTACAGGGCTATATCAACTCCTGGTCTCAAGCTCAAGGCGGAGCCTTGGATACCGCAGCCATCACGGGGCTGCTGGACACGTATTTTAATCCTTATGCCCGGGAAGGGGATTTTGCCGGGGGAATCCGTTCCATGATTCAGAAGCTGCACTCCTTCGGCGGCACTGGCAGCAGCAGCGGCACTGGCGGCAGCAGCAGCGGCAGCAGCCCAGGCCTTGGGCTGCTGAAGATGGCCGGCATTGTCATTGGGATAGCGCTGCTGGCATTAGTGCTGTATGTGCTGTTCACCGGCCTGCGCAGACGGGGGCAGCTCTGCAGCCAGCAGGAGCAGCTGGCCGACTTGCTGGTCCGGGCGAACCGGGCGCTGGAATCCCTGCAGCCGTTCCAGGGAATTGTTCAAGGCAAGACGGGAGAAATGGTCGATGGAATCTCCAAGCGGCTGTCTGCACAGCTGGTGGAGATCTCTGCATTGCAGAGCAGCCAAAGCTCGCAGCCTCCCTTCTACCGTCTGAAGGCGCTCAAGACTGCCAGCTCACAGTTGCAGCAGACTGAAACAGCTTTCCGCTCCTCGCTGGAGGAAGAAGAGCAGCACATTGCCGTAATCAGTGATGCTGACCGCAACGTTAAACAGCAGATTACCGAACTGAAGAGGGAAGCGCCTGAATTGAACCTCCAGCTTCAGAGTGCGGTCAAGGAGACCGGCTATGGGCTGCAGGAAATTG
Source organism: Paenibacillus sp. FSL M7-1046 (assembly GCF_038007405.1). Classification (NCBI taxonomy): domain Bacteria; kingdom Bacillati; phylum Bacillota; class Bacilli; order Caryophanales; family Paenibacillaceae; genus Paenibacillus; species Paenibacillus sp. FSL M7-1046. Next base: position 1,878,513 of record NZ_JBBOXB010000001.1, read on the forward strand.
CTGATGATCTGAAAGAGCTTGCTGAAGAGACCGCGAAAGCGGATGAGCTGGAGCTGTTCGACCCAATTGCCGCACAGGATATGACCGGGGAGGCGCAGGAGAAGCAGGCGCAGATCGAGCAGGATCTGCAGGATGTCGATACGTATGACGACAAATTTAATGACTTTCCTGGAGTTCTGGCGGCTGCCCGCAGCACAATTGCCGCATTGCTCGAACAGAACTCCCTCCACAATATGAAGGTCAAACCTTATGAGAATCTGGATCAGGCCTCCGCAGCCGCGGCAACACTTGAAGCTCCGCTGCGCAGCGGAGACATGGATGAGGTGCGCAAAATCGCTGCCCGTATGGATACCCTGCTGGGCGATGCCATTGCCATGACAGAGCGCCAGGCCCTGATCCGCCAGAATAACCTGAGGGATCTGGATACGATCCGCAGCCGTTGGAGCGATTTGTCTCAGCGGCGCAATGAGCTGAACAGCCGGATCTCCGAAGCCCGCAGCCGGTTTGCGGAGATCCATCTGACCCATCTTGAGGAGGCAATGGAGACTGCGGGAACACAGCTCCGTCAGGGTGCGGGAGAGGTTCCGCAGATCGAAACCTGGACGAGTGACCAGCGGGGGGAATATGACAATGCCCGCAATAGCCTGGACCAGCTGCTCAAACTTCAGGAAGAAACCGCCCAGAAGTTCGACAATGTCGGCGAGAGTCTCAATATGCTGGGCCAACGCTTAGCTAACGTCACCCGGCTCCTGCCGGAAGGACAGGAGCGTGTGGATACGGTCCAGCGGCGGCTTCAGAGCAAGGGAATCGCCTCCAGAAGCCAATTCCAGCTCTCCCTGATCCCTGAGTATGGTGAACTGGAGCAGCGGCTGTCCATCCGGCCTTATAACCTGGATGAGCTGGAAGCCGTTGCACATGCTTACGAGTCCCAGATTTCTTCCTTCGTGGAGGAAGCGAACCGTCTCGTACGCCAAAAAGAAGAAGAGGAGCGCCTGGCACAGCTGGCCATCCTGCGGGAACAGCAGCGCCGGGAGCAGGCACGCAAGCGTGGCTCCTCTTCGGGCGGCTTCGACGGCGGCAGATCATCCGGCGGTTCCTCTTGGGGAGGCGGCGGCCGCTCGACTGGCGGGTCATCCTGGGGCGGTGGCGGCGGCAAATCCGGCAGAAATTCCTCTGGCGGCTCCAAATGGTAGACAGCGAACATATCTATGCAAAACGCCACCGGCCCGGAATAACTGGCCGGTGGCGTTTTTGACTTGAACTCTTTTTCACTTTTCATTCGTTTTTTCTGAAATAACCAGAAATATCCAGAAAAACAATGAAAATGATAGAACGACTTCATTATATGAGTATACAAGGCCCCATACATATCAATATGTAAATTTATGTATTTATTTGAACATTGAGTAAAATGAACATTAGACTTACGATTGATTTGTTAATTAATTCCAAATAAGGACGAAGGAAGGCGATCAAACTATAACGCTCACTCTCATGCACCGTGGTATATACCCGCATGTAAGTTTCTTAAACACAGTGAAAGGAATGTGAGGACTTGTGAAAAAAGTTGCATTGGTAAGCCCATTAAGAACAGCCGTTGGTTCTTTTAACAACGGACTTTCGTCAGTAAGCGCCTCGGAATTGGGGGCAAACGTGATGACAGCCTGCCTTCAGCAAAGTCAACTAGAGCCTGCATTGATTGATCAAATTTACTTAGGAAATGTCCTTCAAGCAGGCACTGGCCAAAACCCTGCCAGACAGGCGGCATTAAAAGCCGGCATCCCCATTGAAGTACCTGCATCAACAATAAACACGGTTTGCGGTTCAGGGCTTCATGCCGTCGCTTTAGCTTACAACTCTATTTTGGCAGAACAAGGCGGCGTCCTCTTAGCTGGAGGTATGGAGAGCATGTCGAACGCCCCTTATGTACTAAGGAATGCACGAAATGGCTACAAGCTGGGCAACAGTGAATTGATAGACACCGTGGTAGCCGACGGCCTTACGTGTCCCATCAATAAATATCATATGGGAATTACCGCAGAAAACATTGCCGCGAAATATAACATTTCAAGACTTGAGCAGGATGAATTTGCCTATGGAAGCCAGATCAAGGCTATAGAAGCAAAAAACAAGCAGGTTTTTGCAGAGCAGATTGTTCCCGTTCTGACCAAAACTAAAAAAGAGAATATTTGGTTCTCGGAGGATGAACATGTAAGAGGAGATGCAAGCAAAGAAAAACTTTCTAATTTAAAACCTGCATTTAAGACAAACGGATCGGTTACTGCCGGAAATGCCTCGGGGATCAATGATGGAGCGGCGGCTGTACTTGTTATGTCGGAAGACAAATGCGAGGAACACGCGGTACAACCGTTGGCCTATATCAAGGGTTATTCACTTGTCGGCGTTGACCCTGCATATATGGGGATGGGCCCGGTGAAAGCCGTTTCGTCACTTCTTAAGGATCAGGGAATCTCCCTTGATGCCATCGATCTGTTTGAGATTAATGAAGCCTTCGCTGCACAAGCATTAGCGGTAATAAAAGAGCTTGGGGTCAACCCGGAGAAGGTGAATGTCAATGGCGGCGCAATCGCGATTGGACACCCTGTCGGTGCAAGCGGAGCTAGGATATTGGTTACGCTTGCGCATGAAATGGTACGAAGCTCTGCGCGTTACGGCATAGCCTCGTTATGTATCGGAACGGGTATGGGAATCGCGATGCTGATTGAGAATGCACTCATCTAACACTCTTCTACAAGAAAGGGAGATCCGATTGTTATGAATCCACAAGAGATTTTTTCACTGCAGTCCATGCCTGCGGCCAGCGCTAGTTATGGTCGTCCCCCCTACCGCTTCATCGACAGGGAATTTTTTATAATTACCTATGAATCCGATCCCGCTGCGATTAGACAGGCGGTCCCGGAGCCTCTTCAGCCGGATGGAAGCAACACCGTTTCCTATGAATGGATCAAGATGCCTGATTCATCCGGTCTAGGAAGCTACGAGGAGAGCGGTATTGTCATCCCGTGTACCTTTCAGGGGGAACCCTGCAATTTTGTTGCTCAAATGTATTTGGATAACGCACCCGCTATTCTTGGAGGACGTGAAATTTGGGGTTTCCCCAAAAAATGGGCGAATCCCCGCCTGAGTGTTGAAGGTACTGAAACGCTGACTGGTACATTACATTATAACCATGTCCTGGTGGCCATGGGAACCATGCCTTTCAAACATAACATTCTCGACGAAAAGGACACGGCTACAGCCATCGCAAAAACCCAAGTGAATCTAAAATTAATTCCCGATGTTGATGGTACCCCTAAAATTGCGCAGTTAGTGGCGTACAATCTCGAGAATATTACAGTAAAGGGCGCCTGGTCAGGGCCGGCCCGGCTAAGTCTGATCCCCCACGTCCATGCTCCTGTGGCAGATTTTCCTGTTAAGGCGTATATCGGCGGCAAACATTTTATTGCCGATTTAACGCTGCCATACGCAAGAGTCATTCATGATTATCTCCAGTAAACTTTGCTTTCCAAGTGGAAACGGCTACGCCGTCCTTTTAAAGGACGGGGTGTTTCAGCAAGAAATAGAAGGATAATATATAGCGTGAAACATATAAATTCTATATTTTCAAAAAAATATACAAGGAGTCTGAAACCATGAACAACAAATTAATCTCCGCAGAAGACGCCGTTAAGAAGGTCAAAGACGGAGACACGGTGATGGTCGGCGGTTTTCTGGCCGGAGGCCATCCGGAACAGTTGGTGCGTGCGCTTGTCGAGACCCATTCCGCCGGTAATCTCTCCATTATTTCCAATGATACTGGCACCACGGAATTATCTATATATAAGCTTGTAAAAAGCGGCAGAGTCAAGCGGATTTGTGCATCCTATATCGGCTCCAATCCGGAAACGGGAAGACTCCTTATGACCAAAGAAGCTGAGGTAAGCCTCTTCCCGCAAGGCACGTTAGCTGAAAAAATACGTGCAGGAGGAGCAGGCTTGGGCGGTGTTTTAACACCTGTAGGTGTAGGTACCATTGTAGAGGAAGGCAAAAGGAAAATAGATATTGACGGAAAGGAATATCTACTCGAACTGCCGCTCAAAGCGGACGTGGCGCTAATCAGAGCCCATAAGGCAGATGAAGCGGGCAATCTTGTGATCAACGGCTCCTCACGCAACTTCAATTTCGTTATGGCTATGGCGGCAGATTATGTAGTTGCCCAGACAGACGAATATGTAAAGCTCGGGGAGATTGATCCCAATCATGTCAACGTACCCGGAATATTTATCGACGCCATTGTAAAGGTAGGGGATACGCATGAATAACCGAGAATTCATTGTGAGAAGAATCGCCCAGGAATTCAAAGACGGCGATGTGGTCAACCTGGGTGTTGGCATGCCTACCATGGCAGTAAACTATATTCCCGATAATGTTCATATTATGCTGCAGGCTGAGAACGGAATCCTTGGTGTTGGCCCCAAAGCCACAAAAGAACAAGAAAATATCGATTGTATTGATTCTGGCGGAAGTTATGTTACAACAATCGCAGGAGCTTGCTATTTTGACAGTGCGCTTTCATTCTCCATCATCCGTGGAGGGCATGTGGACATCACCGTCTTGGGTGCCTTGGAGGTAGATGAGAACGGCAACCTTGCAAGTTGGATGATTCCAGGAAAAAAAGTGCCGGGCATGGGGGGAGCTATGGATTTGGTAGTCGGGGCCAAGCGTGTCATTGTAGCCATGGACCATGTGAACAAAGATGGGGAACCGAAAATATTAGAACATTGCAAGCTGCCCCTGACTGCTGTAAATGTTGTGCAAACCATTGTAACCGAAATGGCTGTCATCGATGTGATTCCGGGCACAGGGCTGATGCTGAAGGAAATTGCGCCGGGTCTGTCGGTGGAAGACGTTCAAAAGGCAACCAGGGCAAAGTTGTTGATCTCGCCAAACTTGAAGGCCATTGCCGTTTAAGCAAAACGGTAACCTACGGTATTTGGCTAATTCCAAACTCCGCCGTCCCAAAAAAACCAGCCCGCCCTCCCTAATCTGGGGAAGCGGGTTGGTTGGTCTTCGGTTAATGCGTATCCTTAGGCTTGTCCTGCTCCTCGTCCAGAAACGGCTTGTTTACATAGTAATACATTACACCCATCAATACACCGCCGCCAATCAGATTCCCGATGGTGACAGGCACCAGATTGTGCACCACACCACCCCAAGAAATCGTACCGGGATGATCCAGCACCAGTGCAATCGCAAAGGTACACATATTGGCTATGCTGTGTTCATATCCGGAAATAAAGAAGCAGAATACGAACAGAACCATGGCGAACATTTTAGCCCCGTCGCTTTTCATGGACATCGGAACAAAAAACGCCAGACAGACCAGCCAGTTACACAGGATGGCTCTGAAGAACAGCTCAGACGCCGGAGCCTCCATCTTATGGGCGACCACATTCAGCAGAAAACCGTTGACGCTGGAATCGTAGAACAGTCCGGTCAAAAAAATCAGCAGCGCAAAGGCCGCAGCTCCAAGAATATTGCCAAGATAGCTGACGGTCCACATCCGCACAACTTCGGTCCACTGCATCTTGCGTCTTAAGGCAGCATACGTGTAATAAAATGTATCCCCAGTGAACAAATCGCCTCCGCCGTAGGAGATCAGGATGATGGCCGCGCCAAACGTAATCGCAGCCATCGGATAGGTCATCGGTGATTGCTCCATGTAGAAGAAGTTGCCCGTCTTGAACGCTACAATTACGCCGAATCCGATAAACATACTAGCCAGCATTGCTCTGGCGATATAACGCAATATGCTTTGCCGATAAATCTTCTGTTTCTTCAGCGCCAATTTCTCAACCTGCAGCAGTGCCTCGTTCTCCATATGACCTCCGCTTAAAGCTTGTATTTTCCGCGATGATGGCAGGCTGATACAGCCTCCTGGGGTATTATACCCAATAAACCGCTGGAAATTGCTTGAATCACAGAGCGTCAATATATTACAAATTTTCTTTAGTGAGAATCCGTTGCCGCTGTGCTAGCTGCCGTCATCCGGATCATTCAGCTTGGCAATGGCTTCCGCCTTTTCGCTGCTGGCTACGACAATAAGCACAAATATCAGGCATCCCAGAATCATCCGCAGTTCCTCACTTCCTCCATATGTTGCCTTAGTGACAACTTATGTAGGGGAGTGCTCTATTATGAATGCTCCTTAAGCTGCTAATATCCGAGGATGAACCGCTATGCGCACAAAAAAGCCCGCTGAACCATCCAGCAGGCTAGAACAAAATAGCTGTTTATCTATACTCGGATAAGGCGTCAGTTCAAGAAGCTACTCAGCTCGCTGTCGCTGCCTGCTTGCTTCAGCGCTTGCGGCTGCGAGGCTTCGTTCAGCCCGAGACGGTTGTTCAGCTGCGTGTTGATTGTCGTCATTTTGGACGTATAATCCTGGCAGCTTTCGATAATCCGGCGGTTGGATTGCTCGGAGGTATCCAAGGCACTGAGCAGATCGCCGATGGCCTGATTCACTGCCTCCAGCGACATGGAAGGCTTGGACAGCAGCTCTGTCGTCTTCTCGGTCGTGGTGCGCAGCAGACGCGCATTCTCCTTGAACTGGTCCTCAATCGTCTTGTTCGTCGCTTCCACGGCGGAAATGACATTTTCCTGATCGGCCAGGGACATTGCAATCATCGCGGATACGGTGATCAGATTTGACGTCTTGTCAATCGCATTGTTAACCGAATCAATCAGCTTATCATTGTTGTCATTGATGATGTCCGTAGCGGCAATGGCCTGATTATAGAGCAGAATCATCTCGGTCATGGACTGGATCCGCACCATGACCTTGCGCAGACCCCGCTCCAGATAAGCCTTGCGGAATTCATTCTCCGGTTTGGCGATTTCCACCTCGAACAGCTCCTTCAGCTTGTTGCCAAAGGCAATCTTGGTCTGCAGGTTGTAGATTTCGTCCATGGAGGTGCGTTTCAGCTGCCGCATGTTGACAATGCTCTCTTCAAGCGTATCACGTCCGTCCCGCAGGCCGGTCACGATGGCATCAATATTGGTGCGTACGGACTGATATTTGTAGACATAATTCTTGAGCGGACTCTTGCGCAGCATTTTGCCGAAAAAGCTGACATTTTTGCTCTGCTGCAGATTCTCGCATTCATTACGCAGCTTCATAATCATATTCGGCACTTCGACGCGTTTGCCGGACATCAGATCATTGACCGGCCGATCCAGCAGTTTCAGGGTTTGTCCCGCTTTTTCCTGCGTCTTCACCCCAAGCTTGCCGATGTCATCCATTAAGGAATCCAGTGCAACGGTATCGGTCTTGGCTACCTTCTCAATTAATTGGGAAGCTTCTGCAACTACCTTCTGCTCATCTTCTTTTTTGAGCTCTATCAACTGCGTGGACATGGGTTTCCCTCCTATAATTCGGAACTGCTGTACCGCTGATGAATCAGTTCCGCCTTGGTTTGAAGTTCCATCAGGTCTTTATGCTCGATCGTAGAGGCGATCTCCGTAATTTTGGAATCGACATCCCGCAGACCGTTCAGCAGCATTCTCCGATTTTTCGTTTTGGCCTCACCGCCCAGCCGCAGGAAAGGATTGATGACCCCGTTCAGGTCCTTCAGCACCAATCTGCGGACCGTGTGGTTGATCTCCCCGTTGCCCAGCTCCTGAAGCAGCGGAATGATCCGCAGGAGCCTGGCGATCAGTGCCAGTGATTTCTCGACAATTTCATTGTCGAGCGTATCCTTCTGGCCCTCCGAAATAATCATATCCTCCAAAATGCTGAGATACTCCACCACCGGAGCAAAATCCGCTCCGATCCTGACCTCAGCCTGTCCTCTGCCGGACAAGGAATGTGGTGCACCGGTTTCCGATCCTGCGGGTGCAGCCCGGATCACTTCAGGACTGCCCGCAGCAGAAGCGGGGGCGATCGCTGCCGGCTCCTGCCCGGCCGGAAGCACCTCCGCCGGCAGGTTGGTTCGTGTGCGCTTGCCTCCAAGCAGTCCGATGGCAGCTCCGGCAACCGGGAACAGCAGAGAGAGCAGCTCTGGCAGGAAAGCGCTCGTCAGCAGAGCCACAACATAGCCGGCTCCTGCATACAACAATACTTTTGATTTCGAATAAATTGTCCTCACCTCTTGTGAGCGTGTGAAATCACACTCAATTCACGGGATCCGTAATAGCGGATTCATCGTGTATTCTCATGATCATAGGCTGCTCTATATGGCTGGCCAGTATATCACCGGCGAACTCGGCAGGCTGAACCTCGCCGCCCAGCGCGCTTTTAACCGCCAGATAAGGGAAGTTGATACCAGTCAGACAAGAAACATGCAGCCCGCCGGACATCCGGGGGTTAATCTCCAACAGCTTGGGAACTCCGCCGCCGTATTTCATTTGTATATTGTAATTATAAGGGATCTGATAGGTTTCGGCGACACGCTTCGCAATATTCCCCAGTTCGGGAATATGCTCCATAACCCGCAGCCGCCCGTTGTCCTTGCGGCGCGGCACGGCGGCAAGCAGCCTGCCGTTCTCGTCCGCCAGACAGTCGATACTGTACTCATACCCTTCCAGAAGCTCCATAACCATCAGGGCAGGAAATGAATCCACTCCGGAAAGGACGCGGTAAGCCTCATCAAACGAAATATGCTGCGTCACATAACCGAAGAGCTCTTCTATAGGGCTGCGGCTGTTATTAATGATGCGGAAGCCAAGTCCGCCTTCTGTTTCGGTAGGCTTGAAGCAGACCTCATGCCCTTTGGCTACAAGATCCTCGTAAGCCGCCTTGAATTGTTCCGCTGTATCAACGACATGATAATCGGGAATTTCCATTATCCCGCTATCTTTAACCTTGCTATAGAACTTGCCCTTATCCAGAATCATCTCCAGCAGGTCCAAATCGCGGCAGACCAGCACTTTTGTGCCGATGGCATCGAACATTGCAGCATGCAGGGCGATATCCATCATATGCAGACGCGGGATGAAGATATCAATCTCATTGCGGCGGCAGAAATCAACACAGAACTGCACGTATTCGATCCCTTCCAGAGCAGGTTCAGTTCCTGCAACGTCAGCGCCTTGCAGCGACATATGCCGGATATCGGGGTGGGTAGCAAAGATTTGAACAGGAATGCCGTCCTCATTATTCCGTATTAGATTCATATAATGAAAAGCCACGGAGAACCAGCGGTTGAAATAAATATTTACCTTTTTCATTGCGGCCCAACTCCCAATGTCGTTAGATTGTTATAAATCTTCTGAACATACTGCATGATTTCTTCCCCGGCATGGACGCCCGACAGCTCTGTAAAAGGATAGTTCAATTCTACTAGAGTGGCCTGCTGCTCGGCAAATATTTCCCCATGCCTCGGGGCAATGGCATAATCCGCACTCTCCAGCAGACATTTGTCCAGCAGGGAATCCCCCGAAGCAACCATCGGCTCCGAATGAACCGTGCGGCGCACATGAACAATCGCATCGCTTTTGTTCACAGCCTCCGGCACTACATACAGCTTGCGGCCCTGCAAAGAAACCTTCCAGCCCAGCCCAAGCAGACGTTCTGCCAGATGGTTAATCTCATCCAGGGGCAGGAGATCGCGGTACACCATAAATGTATAGAACAGCTCATCGCAATACCGTTCGTTGATAATCCATTCCGGACGCACCACCGATCGTACAAGCTTTCCCACTTCTTCAGCGGCAGCTGAATTGCGTTCCACCAGCCTGCCGATCAATGCCCGCCACTGCTGATCTACCACTCCGCGAACCAGAATGTTGCCACCGTTGCTGGTGACGGCATAATCCGGAATAATCGTCTCCTGGAACAGGTTGATCCGCTTATACTCCGCAATAGTCCGCGTAGTCACTGGCATGAAGATGATACTTGCGGTGAGCTCCTTCAAGCGTTGCAATGCTGCGTGTGAAATATAGGAGACCGTTTTGCCGTCAATAATTTCAGCCGGCACCAGTCCCGGTGAATCCTCCGGAACAAGCAGCGCGCCCAGGGAATAGATCAGGGTACGGTCTAAATCGCTGGCGTAAATCAATCGCTTTCCCCTCCTTTCAGCGGCTGGATAATTCCGCAGCAGGAATAGGTAAGCCCGGGATACACTTCTACCGGAACCCCCCGCTCCTCCGCCAACAGCAGAATGTGGCGCAGATTCGGGTTATCCATAGTATCGACAAGAATTTTCCAGGGTACTCTGCGCAGCAGCACACGCGTCGTCTCTCCCACGCCCGGCTTGACCAGATTGATGTTATCAATGCCGAACGTTTCCTGAATACTCTGGACATCACGCATTCCCTGCCAGGTAATCTCCGGCGGCGCTTTCAGCATGCCTGCAGCGATTGCCGCAGCATCTGCGGTTACGAAAGCGAAATGGGGGGTGATCGCTTCGATAAACACATTGGAGAGGTCACTGTCCAGCCATTCCCTATAGAATTTCGCACCATGGAACTCCTCCGGGCCGATCAGATCCTCCCGCAGCACCGTACGGCTTATGAGTCCCGACACCGTCGAATTCAAGCAGGCGCTTGGGATCAGATAATCCTCCCTGGTCCCGAAGGTCTGCGAACAGCTTCCCGGATCCGCAAGTACAGCAAGATCGTCATTCAGCGCAATCCCGTATTTCTTATAGAAATCGGCACAGGATTCAATAAGCACCTGGGTGATTGCGCCTTTGCCCGTCCAGCCGTCAATAAACTGCAGATTGGCATCCGCACCATGCTGCTGCAGCATGTAGAGAATTGCGTTCTCATCCATGCCTTTGCCGCGGATAATCGAGATGCTGTAGTGCGGCAGATCCACGCCGTACCGTTCGGCAATATAGCGTTTAATCAGTACGCCAATCGGCGTTCCCGCTCTGGCCAAGGAGACCAGCACCGTATGGTCTGTACCCCGCCGGGATACGATCAGCTCGGAGACAACCGCAACCGCCTGCGCGACCTTTACCGCAGAGTGCCGGAGTGTCTCCTGAAACAATGCAATATACGGCTCCGTCGGCTGGTATTCCACAGGAAGCATCTCCGAATAGCTCACCCCGGACTGGATGGCTTTCTCCCGCTCCGCCGTACCCAGCTCCAGGGAAACATTACTGAGATCCTTAAGCAGAAAACGAACATCTGATGGAGGATAGCTGCCAAGCGGAACCGGAGGGGCTATTCTTTTGCTCATGATCGTTTCTCCGCTATCCGTTCCCTTCATCAGCGGGCACCTCCACTTCCAGTTCAGGGCCCAGTACAATCAGATGCACCTTGTTGCCGGCCAGTCCCTTCAAAATATCCATCATCGGCTCAATCCGTCTATGGGGTACATCCCGCTCCAGCAGCACGAAAATATCACCATATTGGCCGGGGTCCACATTGTAGATATAATTCGTAATCCCCGTGTCTGTGGCCGATGGATAAGCAGCCGCGCTATGCACGCCATAATCCGGCCGGCGATCCGGATGAATCGGGCTGCGGGTAGACGACTGATAGGCAACCCCTTCCCCCAGTTCGGCCGCAATCCGCATAGGCAGATACATAAATTCACCGACACCCATCACCAGGGCAGAGGGGCTCTCGCGCAGTTTGCGAAGCTGCGCCGCCACCTGTGCTGCGCCCTTGTCGATCCAGACATTATCCTCCGAGCTAAGGCCGAAGCGGCCGCTAAGCTTCAGATACGGCGAAGTGTTGATTTCCCCGCGTGAGTCGGTAGAGCTTACTGCCAGCCGCTCCAATCCGTCCCGGATATACGTAGTCACAACAGGCGCCTCACGGGCTGGCTTCTCCTGTCCTTTACCGGCTTCAGCATCCAGCATAGGCGTCCCCTTCACATCAATACAACCCTGCAGCAGAGACAACGCCTTAATCTGAATCCCGAGCTCCTGCTCCAGATCACGGTAAGCCTGAATATGCCCTTCGCTTCTCCAATCCAGCAGGGAAGCTACTACGTATTCCTTGCGAGGGAACTTAGACTGGATATCCCGGATCGTGTTGATCGCCGTATTACCGGTCGTAATTTCGTCATCTACGAGCACAATCGGCTCTTCTCCAGACAACAGGGCGGTGTCCAGGGCATAACAGAGATGATCAACCGCATGGGAATGCTCTTCTTCAAAGCTGATAATTGACGCCATCTCCGGAATGTCTTCACGGGTGGTATGAATATATGACGCGCCTCCGGCAAAAATGTTGTACATGCTATGACCCAGCGCCGTAGCAGTCTCGGCAAAACCTACAAAAACGACCGGCTGCGGAAGCACCAGCTGAGCGGCCAGCAGCTCATGATAGGCCTCCTCTGCCTGGAGGGGGTGAATGAGGCCGTGAACCGCCGCATTCAGCAGCTTGTCCATCGGCTCGTTGGCGGCAGCCTTAGCCCCGCCGTTCATTTCCCGGTACAAAAGCAGCCCTAGCGCAGCTCCGCTAAGCAGTGGCGTATAGGGCATTACCGGAATATGCTTGCCGAGCACCTTGCTGACAAAGAGAAAGGAACGCTTTTTATTGATCCGTGCAGCCATGGAGAATAAAGCTTCAACCGGCATATCAAAGGGGTTGGATGTTTCGGTTACCGTAACCTGCAGGTTCTGGACGATATTAAACGTGTGTATATTCGTTCTCGGGTAGAAGTAAGGTAAAATGCTGTTGTTCATGTAACACCCCGTATATTTGAGATCGTAGTAAAATACGTCTTGCCCAGTTCAGATGTGGCTTAATTTCATTCATTTTGTTGTAGTATTCGCTCTTGAATACTCCACGGCTGCCATCGTTGCTCTCTACAATGCTTAGTGCATCCACATATTCCTCATGCATCACTGTATACATGGCCTGCACGGGTCTTAGATGGGAAGGATGAATAATCGTCTTACCGACAATCCCGTTTTCTTTATCCAGAATCACTTCACGGATCAAGCCGTCCATGGCGCTGGAATTATAATTGCGCTGCATCTCCCGGCCCTGCCTGCCGAAGGCATCCTCAAAGGCAGTCTGACGCAGCTGCGGGCGGAGCCCCTGCTGTCTTTTGCCGGCAAAATACTCCCAGACCGGTCCTGAAATGACATACCCCTCATCCACCCGGCCAAAGACATTAATAATGTCCGATATACAGTCGCGGATCGGCATCAAATCATAAATGCTGATATCTGGACTGCGGCGCAATCCGAACAGACTGGAGAAATCAGTCGCTCCGATTCGGACATTCAGCACATAATCACGGTAGTCGCCAAGCAAATTACGGATGGCCAGCAAGCTGTCCGTCCGGGTCTCCCGGTAAATAATCGGGGCGCTTTCCAGAATCGGCATGCCATACAGCACAGGGGCAAGATAGCTGCGTGAGCTGTTATAATCGGCAATCGCCTCAAAGTACTCCACACCATTGTCCACTGAGAACTTGGGGAAGACAAAACCAGTGAGCATTGTAATAAACGATCCCAGCCGGAAAATCAGCTTCTGCAGCTGCTCTGGATTGCGGACGCGGATAAATAGCAGGGGAAGACTATTTCGGGGATCAGGCTCATTCTCGGCATAAGCCGACAGAAAGGAAAGATGCCTTACCACTGACTCTTCAGCGTAATCAACCTCTCCATCGCCTATCGCATCCTCCAGATCAATTATGACCGTCACCAGCCCCGCAGCTCTGAGCTTCAGAATATCCTCAGCCACAGTGGACCGGGTAGCCGGCATATAGAGGGCGGCCCCAACAGCGTAAGCCAGCAGTTCCTTGCTTGTAGTATGGTTAAATGAAACAGGCGGAGAGTAGAATAATGACGTTTCTTGCTCTTGCGTCAGGTAATCGAAGTATCTCAAAGGCCTTCCCCCTTATAGTTTTGCAAAGCGGAGCAAAACAAATAGCCTCTCCTTATAGAGAGCTGCAGAACCGGCTATGCCGTCCTCTCGGGGACGGCTTCCGGCTCTCTCAAATACAAGCAAAGGCCATGCTATTCCATATACGATTACCCGGGATAAAAGGGAGTCTCACCTTCCCTGTGAGGGTCCTCTTTATCCTATGAAACCTTGAAATTACGCGTTTCTGTTCATTTCTTTCTTTTTCTTTCCGGAACTGTACAGAATGGTCCCCACAAAGACCGCAATCAGAATGGTGAAGAAAATGAAATGCGGCATTTCAAATCCGAACGCTCCAGCAAGCATTTTGCCTGCAATCAGGGCAATTAACAGGAACGCCGTCTGCTCCAGTTCAGGGAACTTGGCAATGAGCTTCAGGAACACCTGCGCCACACCCCGCATCATCAGCACGCCGAGGATACCGCCCAAGAAAAGTACCCAGACTTTGTCGCTCAACCCGAAGGCAGCTACCACGCTGTCAATACTGAACGCAATATCCATCAATTCAACCAGCAGTACAGTTTTCCAGAAAGAGGTGCCTTTGTGTTCTTTCCCTTCTTCACCTTCGCCGGATTCATTTCGCTTGAATAATCCTTTATAAGCGATATAAAAGAGATATAATGCCCCAAGGACTTTGACGAGCGTAAACTTAATCAGGAATGTCCCTAATCCGATCGCCAGGAATCTAAAGAGGTAAGCTCCCAATATCCCGTAAAACAACGCCTTCTTCTGCTGTTCTTTCGGCAAATGCTTAACCATTACCGCAAGCACAAGCGCATTATCTGCCGATAGCAGCCCTTCGAGCAAAATCAAGCTCCCGATAATCCCCCAGCTGACCGGGTCAGAGAGCGTTCCTACAATGTCGCTCCAAGAGAAAAAGTGCCCATAATTCTCGCTGATACTTCTAAAAAAATCACTGAACCAATCCATTTTGCTTGCGCCTCCGGAAAAATTAAATTATTTACTACCCGCTACCCAGCGCAGTCCCCAGCCATAGGCCTGATCCATCTCCTGATGGCCGCTGAAATATTGCACAAGCCGTTCAATGCTGAATGTATCGCCTACGTTCCGGATCAATGCAATAGCGCACATGCCCTTCCGGTTGTTATGCTCGTCCAGATTCACAATAATCTCCGGACCCCCAGCCTGAGTGATGGTGACAACTCCATCGGCTTCAGACCAGTGCGTAACCCCCTTGTAAATAAATGAAAAGATTAAAATTCGTTCTATTTCCGCAAGCTTACTTCCGTTTATACGCAAGTTCTCGCCGGATGTTACGGTGCCTGTCCGGTCATCGCCATCGAGCACCACATAAGGCGGCTGCTGAAGATTTCCAAAAGCATTTCCCAGCGCTTGAACGACTCCTTTGCGGCCATTCTTCAACTCGTACAGGCAAGCGAGATCCAAATCCACGCCCCCTTTACGGCTGAACAACCCACCGCCTTGCTTCTGATTCCAATTCAGATTGATGAGCACTTCTCCAAGACCGGCAGCTGATTTCTTCAAATTTATGGAATCGCCCTTTTTCTTCAGCTCAATCTTCTTGAGATTGAGATTCAGAGGCGGCGCAGAAGCCTCTTCAATCTTCGATGGTGCAGGCGGTACAACTGGCGGAATACTCCGGGATTCTTGCACAGGCGGTACGGATGGCCGTACCATTTCCGGTGCAGGACCTTTCTGCGGTTCATGGAGTTCAGGAACCGGATCATCTTCGACCTCAATTCCATAGTTAGCGCACAAGGCTTTAAGTCCGCCGTTAAATCCAGCCACAATAGCACTGAATTTCCACTCACCGCCATATCTATATAATTCTCCTACTACAACAGCTGTTTCCACAGAGAAATGATTTTCAAGATTACAGCGCAAAATCTCCATACCCGTCGCCCGATCCAGAATCCGGCAATGGGCCTCGCTCATCTGCCCGAACATTTGATTGCGGTTTTCGCCATCGTACAGTGTAATTGCAAATGCAATCCTCATCGTCTGAGCAGGAATGGTATCCAGCTCGATTTCAAAGTGTTTAAGACCGCTTGATTTGGTACCGGCTACATCCTTATATCTGATGTACGCCGTAGATGGATTGTTGTAAAAGATCAGATCTTCATCGCTACGCACTTTGGCTTGTTCTCCAAGCAAAAATGCAGAGGCATCAATTTCCATAGAGGACGGAGCCTGCCAGCCAATCTCCACGATAATAGAGCGAAGCCCGGGATTTGCTTTGGTCAGGTCTGCCTTCTGGCCCTTAACCACTTCAATATTCATTCTTAAGCCACCTTTGTAAATGGATAAGAGTATAAAAAGGGCAGGATCGAAGAGATCCCGCCTTTCAAGCCTTTGAAGCTGTTATTGCGCGTCCAGTCCATAGTTTCTGCATAGAGCACTTAGGCCGCCGGCAAATCCGCTTCCAATTGCCTGGAATTTCCAATCGGCACCATGCCGGTAGAATTCACAGAATACAACAGCTGTCTCCGTTGAGAAATCTTCACCCAAATCATATCGCAGCACTTCGCGATCGCTGGAAGCGTCCACGACACGAACAAATGCATTGGACACCTGTCCAAAGTTCTGTGCCCGTGCATCACAATCATAGATCGTTACCGTGATCCCGATACGCTGAATATGTGCAGGAACTTTGCTGAAATCAACAATGATCTGCTCGTCATCCCCGTCGCCTTCTCCTGTACGGTTATCCCCCGTATAGGTTAAGGAGCCTGCGCCGCCGGTCGGATTATTGTAGAATACAAAGTCGTCCGCCCCTTTGGCCTTGCCGTCTTCATGCAGCAGGAACGCTGAAGCATCCAGGTCAAAATCCTTGCCGCCACTGTATTTGTTCGTATCCCAGCCGAGTCCCACCACTACCTTCGTCAGACCCGGATTAGTCTTGGTAAGATCGATCCGTTGTCCTTTAGAAAGACTGATCGTCACTGGCATCAACCCTCTTTCGTGAATGGTTTCATCTAAGGTCTAGATGTCTAGGTTGGCTGCAGTAAATTTTATTGCAGTCCGTAATCGCGTGTCAGACCGGCAAGACCGTCTTTGTAGCCTGCGCCGATAGCATTAAATTTCCACTCTGCGCCGTGACGGTACAGTTCACCAACTACCACGCCCGTTTCAACGGAGAAATCTTCACCAAGGTCGAAGCGGATCAGCTCCTCATTGTTCTCCTCGTTGACGATACGCACATAAGAACGGGATACTTGTCCAAAGTTCTGGCTTCTGGACTCCGCTTCATAAATGGTAATGGTAAAAGCAACCTTCTCCACATCAGCAGGGATGTTCTTCAGATCCACTTCAATCACTTCATCATCGCCATCACCTTCACCGGTACGGTTATCGCCGGCATGAACAACAGAAGCATTCTCATTCTGCTTATTGTTGAAGAAGATGAAGTTGCTTTCTTTCCCAACTTTACCTGCAGCATTTGTCAGAAAGACGGAAACGTCGAGGTCAAAATCCTTGCCGCCATCGTATTTGTTGGTATCCCAGCCGAGGCCGACTTTGATTTTGGACAATCCCGGATTGCTTTTAGTCAAATCGATCTTTTGCCCTTTGGATAAATTAATTGCCATAGTTATTAAACCTTCTTTCCGAAATTAGATTTAAATGTATCGTTCAGCCAATTGATTGATATGTGCGGCATGGGCACCTTCACCGATTGCGGCAAATTTCCATTCTTCGCCGTGCCGGTAAAGCTCCCCGCAGATCAGCGCCGTAAAGCCTGTGTAATTGTCGGTCAGATTAAACCGGATCAGCTCGGCATTTCCGGCAGCATTGATAATGCGGATATACGCCGATTTGATCATGCCGAAATCCTGCTTGCGGTTCACGGCATCATAAATGTTAACTACTACAAGTACCTTGTGCACATCGGAAGGGATCGCCTTCAGATTGACATTGATTTGTTCATCGTCCCCGTCACCATCACCCGTCAGGTTATCCCCGGAATGAACAACGGAATTGTTCGGATTCTGCTTGTTGTGAAAGCATACCAAATTCATCTTGCTGGTCAGCTTACCATTCTCGCTCAGCAGCAGCGCCGAAGCGTCGCAGTCCACATTCGCCTGTTTCTTCGCACCGAAGAACCCGCGGGCAGGTTCGGCAGGGTCCCAGCCCAAACCTACAATAACGTTAGCCAGCCCGGCATTTCCTTTAGTTAAATCAATCTTCTGTCCTTTTACCAAATTAATTCCAGCCAACTTTACGTACCTCCGTTTCCGAAAAGAATCACAGCCTGTAAGTCTAGCATTTTGGATGTTATACCACTCATACGGGAAAAAAACCAATCCGTTTCATCCGGTTAATGGATATTTGTTCCTGTCTTAGAGACTGAATTCGCTTGGACTTAGTCCCAGTACACTGCAGATATTCCGCACAACCGCTTTCTCATGCTCATCAAAATCACCGTCTGCTGCACCGATAGCCGAACACACACCAACAATTACGCGTCCAATTTCCGGCTTGCTGCTGAATTTAGCAATAGCTTTGAGTGCTTCCTGTTTGCCGATTTCCGGGGAAAACTCAAAATTGCTTACGTAGAAATTGAACTGGGCAATGACATCTCTCATGTCAAACACTTTGAGTTCATTGCTGAGATTCATATACCCCGCCATTTTGTTCTTTTCGGTTTCTTCAATCTTGCCATCAGCCGCCGCAACCAGCGCGCAGCCTGCAACTACCGCGTTCATGAAATCTTTATTTTTAAATTTCTTAACTTGTTCGGTTAACCCGCTCTTTGTTGTATTCAACCAATTTTTAAATGTGCTCATCGTATTCTCCTTCTATCATTATAGAGTATGATAAATAAAGATATCCCAGAGCCTCCTCTCCTTCTATTCGACAGATATTCTTAGTATTTGTCGATCCGTAAGTTTACTATTCTAATATAACCGATAGAAAAACAATATTCTAGTTTGCCACAATTTCACAGTACTTTCGACAAAAATTCCTTAGTTCTTTCATGTGAAGGATTGCCAAACAACTGTTCCGGGATACCCTCCTCAACCACCACGCCCTGTTCCATAAAAAGTACACGATCGCCTACTTCGCGCGCAAAACCCATCTCATGCGTGACTACAACCATCGTCATACCTTCACGGGCCAAATCCTTCATTACCGCCAGCACCTCACCGACCATTTCCGGGTCCAGCGCCGATGTCGGCTCATCGAAGAGCATAATCTTCGGCTCCATCGCCAGCGCCCGGGCAATTGCGACCCGCTGGGCCTGCCCGCCCGACAGGGATGCCGGATACATTTCCGCCTTCTCGCTTAAGCCGACCTTTTGCAGCAGTTCCAGCGCCTTCTGCCGCGCTTTGTCCGCAGGCCATTTACGAACCTGCATCGGGGCCAGCATAATGTTCTCAATGACCTTCTTGTGCGGAAACAGATTAAATTGCTGAAACACCATGCCAACCTCTGTACGGATATCGTTAATTCTTGTACTTTTGGCCATCAAGGAAGTTCCTTCAATGATGACATCACCCTCTTGCGGCTCCTCCAGCAGATTAAGGCAGCGTAAAAAGGTCGATTTTCCCGAACCCGATGGCCCGATTACCACCACAACCTCCCGGCCGTGGATATCCACGTTAATATCGCTCAGCACCTGATGGGCACCGAATGATTTATGTAAATGCCGTACCGAAATAATAGGCTTCATATAAGGTTACACCTTCCGTTCAATATAATTGAGCAGCTTGCTGAGTGAATAGGTAAGAATGAAATAGATAAAGGCAGCGGTCAAATAAGGCTCCCATATCCGCAAGTATTGGCCTTTCATCGTATTGCTCCAGTACATAATCTCTGGGGCGGCAATAAGCGCAAGCAAGGAGGAATCCTTGACCAGGACAATAAATTCATTCCCGAACGCCGGAACCATCCGTTTGATCGCCTGCGGCAGAATGATAAAACGCATCGCCTGCCATTTGCTCATTCCAAGCGACAACGCGGCTTCCCGCTGCCCAGGATCGATCGACTGGATACCGGCACGAAAAATCTCGGCGGAATAGGCGGCAGAATTCAGCGAAAGCGCGACAAATGAGGTCATCAGGACGTTGGTCGTGCCGTAAAAAAGTGGAATTACCCCAAAATGCACGATCAGGATCTGTACATACAGCGGTGTGCCACGAAAGAAGTTAATATAGGAATGGAACGGCCAGCGGAAATACCATTTCGGAGCCATTTTGCCGAAGCCCATCCCCAAGCCCAGGATCGAGCCGCAAAGAATAGATACAATAGATACTCCAATTGTGAATAACGTTCCCTTCAGTAAGACCGGCAAATAATGAACGATGATGTCGAATCTGAAGTCCATAGAATTCTTCCCTTCTCTTCTGCTCTAAATTTCAAAAAAAGAAGCATGCGCAATAGCAATCATTACGCACGCTTTGTCGTCTCCCTGCTTGCTTACTCCGCGCTAAGAAGAGTGGCTGTATCCGGTTCTTCCCCGAACCAGGTTTTGTAGATCTCGGCATACTTCCCGTTCTCTATAACAGTTTTGATTGCCGGATCCAGTTTGGCTTTCCACTCACTGCCCTTAGGGTACAGAATGCCGTAATATTCGGAACCAAAGTTCTCCTTATCGAGGATGCCCGTTACTTTTTCTTTCGGATTGTTCTTAATGTATTCATTCACGATGGCGATATCAGCCACCACCGCGTCGGCTCCGCCGCCTTTCAGTTCCATCAGCGCTACCGCATTGCTTTCAAAACGTCTCAGCTTGGTGTTGTCGACCCCCATAATCCCGCTCATCAGATCATCGGCCGTTGTAGCCCCTTGTACCGCTACGGTTTTATCTTTCAGGTCCAGCGCATTCTTAATGTCACTGCCCTCTTTAACCATAATCATATTAGTGGATTCAAAGTAGGGGATAGAGTAGTCATAGGTTTCCTTGCGTTCGTCCGTAATGGATACCGAGGATAGACCTGCCTGATATTCCGTGCCCTGCTTCACACTGGAAAGCATCGTGTCCCATCCCGTATTCGTCACTGTATAATCGATACCCGCTTCTTCCATAACCGCCTTGATGAAATCAATGTCAAAACCCTTGATCGTATCCGTGTCCATATACTCCATTGGCGCGTAGCTGGCGTCACTTGCGAATTTGATCGACTCTCCTGCCGCATCTCCGCTTTTGGCATTATTGTTGGAACCACAGCCCACCATAGACAAGACCAAAAATGCTACCAAAGCTGACATTGCCCACTTTTTTCTGATCCCCATTTTCCAATCCCCCACTCATTTTGTAAAATACTTAAGGAGATTTTAACAGATCACTGTGGTGATGACAATTAACTTTTCTCAAATGTGTAATGTTATATAACACTAAATTCATAGATTGTAACATTTATCGCTAGACACGACCCTCTTATCTCCCATGAACATGCCATCAAAGCAAAAAAGACACGGCCAAGAGATCATGATTCTCCCTGGCAGTGCCTTTTATTCCATGTTATATACTTCTGTTCAATTATACCTTAAAAGGTTAAGTCCCCATCATACGAAGATATCATTCTGTACAGCTCCGGACGGCGGTCCCGGAAAATGCCCCACTCAATCCGGCCCACTTCCAACGCATCCAGATCGAATTCGCTGACCAGTACCGTCTGCTCATCCCGCCCGGCTTCGACGATTTTGTTGCCCTGCGGGCCGGCAATGAACGAGGAGCCGTAGAAGTTAATGCTGGAATCCTCATCAATTTCCTCGCCGATCCGGTTGGAGGCCACGACAGGAATCAGATTCGCCGCCGCATGGCCCAGCATGCAGGTCTGCCAGTGATCTTTGGAATCAATGGATCCGTCCTGCGGTTCTGAACCGATGGCTGTCGGATAGAACAGAATCTCCGCGCCCATTAGACTCATGACTCTGGCGGCTTCCGGGTACCACTGGTCCCAGCAGACGCCGACACCGATCTTGGCATAGCGGGTATTCCATACCTTAAACCCGGTATCCCCCGGATTGAAATAGAATTTCTCTTCATAGCCGGGACCGTCAGGAATATGGCTCTTGCGGTATTTGCCCAGCACCGTGCCGTCGGCATCAATTACCGCCAGCGAATTGTAACGGGCATAGTTCTTTTTCTCGTAGAAACTGATCGGCAGCACGACTTGCAGCTCTTTGGCCACAGCCTTGAAATGATTCACTGCTTTATTCTGCTCCAGCTCAGTAGCGTAGACGTAATAATCAGATTTCTCCTTCTGGCAGAAATACGGGGTTTCGAACAGCTCCTGCAGCAAAATAATCTGCGCGCCTTGAGCCGCTGCTTCTCTGACCAGACTGTCAGCCTTGCGAATATTCTCATCAATGTCGCCGGAACAGCTCATTTGTGTAGCGGCTACTTTTACTTTTCTCATGATTCTGTCCTCCCTAGCGAGTAAATTACTTTGCAGCAGGCATCTGTTGGGTCGTGCAGTGCACGTTTCCGCCTTCGCCGATGACCGCCATACCGTTTACCGTACGGATTCTGCGGTCCGGGAATAAGGCAGCCAGACTCTGCTCCGCCAGCTTATCTGTCTCGGAAGCCGTCCCGCCGAATATCGGCAGTATAATGCCGCCGTTGACGAAATAGAAATTCAAATAGCTAAGCGTCAGGCGGCTGTCCTCATAGTCCACACGGGGCGGCTGCTGAATCTGGATAATCTCCAGCTTCCGGCCTTTGGCATCCACCGCATTCTCCAGAATACGGAGATTCTCCTGAGTGATGCCGAAGTTCTCATCCTGCGGGTCGCCGCAGACCTGAATGATGACTTTGCCCGGGGCGGCGAAGCAGGCAATATTATCTACATGGCCGTCAGTCTCGTCACCGCTGAGGCCGCGCTTCAGCCAGATGATCGACTCGGTGCCGGTATATTTCCGTACATATTCTTCAATGTCTGCCCGGCCCAGCTCCGGATTGCGGTTCGTGTTCAGCAGACATTCCTCCGTGGTGATCAGTGTGCCTTCACCATCGGTATGGATAGAGCCGCCTTCCATTACCAGCGGTGCGTCAAAACGTTTCATCTTCAGCTGCTCCAGAATTTGCGGAGCCACCTCATCATCCAGATCCCACGGCGAATATTTGCCGCCCCAGGCGTTAAATTTCCAGTTCACACCGGCGAGCACGCCGTCTTCACCTAGAACAAACGTCGGCCCGTTATCACGCAGCCAGGCGTCATTATGCCGGATCGGCAGCAGCGTTACATTCGCCCCGAGTTCCAGTTCCTCTACCATCCCCAGATCGTCCGGATTGACAACTACGGTAACCGGCTCGAACTCAGCAATGGCACGGATGATTTCGGCATAGCCGTCACAAACGGATTTATGGTTGTCCGGAAAAACCATGGACGCCTGAACCGGCCAGGAGATGAAGGTCCGCTCATGCTTGCCCCATTCCGCCGGCATTGTATAGTTCATATCTTTAGGATACATTTGTTGTTTACCTCTGCTGTTTATATTTGAAGCGGGAAGATCCCTGAAAGCTCCTTACCCATCATACAATAAACCGTCATTACGCTCAATGCCGCGCAGAATAAGGTCACCCTACAGTTTGAGATGCTTAACGACGTTGCCCGTAAAATCTTTAACCGTGAACTCCCCGTTCTCAAGAATTCCGTAGGAATTCGGGTTATTCTTTTTTGGCAGCGAGATTGAGCCTGGATTCAGCACATAGATGCCTTCTTTTATATCGGCTACCGGCAGATGGGTATGTCCTTGGATAAATACATCTCCTTCAGCAAGTGCAGGCAAATGGTCAATGCTGAAGCCATGCCCGTGAGTGGCATAGATTTTCCGGCCTTCGTGGAGAATCAATACATAATCCCCCATCATCGGGAACTCCAGCAGCATCTGATCCACCTCGGCATCGCAGTTACCTCTAACAGCCACCAGAGATTTCCCGTACGCGTTAAGCTTCGCTGCGACTCCCTGGGGATTATAACCGTCCGGCAGTGGATTTCTCGGACCGTGATATAAGAAGTCCCCCAGAATCACTAGCGTATGCGGCTGCTCCTCCTCTACTTTTGCCAAAGCCTGCTCCAGCCAAAATAACGACCCATGAATATCGGAAATAAACATCAGCTTCATCGTATAATCTCCCTTTCTGTTTAACCCGTTTAAATAGCTTATCTTTTATCTTAACTTTCCTTGGCCCCGGAACGCAAAGCGGACGCCCCGCCGGGACGTCCACATGAAGCACCTATCCAAGATATACTTAAGGCAAATTGGAGGCTCCCATCAGGAAGCGGTCGACTTCGCGTGCAGCCTGGCGTCCCTCATTAATTGCCCAGACCACAAGACTCTGGCCGCGGCGGATGTCTCCTGCGGCAAATACACCCTCGACGTTAGTCGCCTGCGCACCGAATTCCGCTTTGGCGTTGGAGCGTTCATCACGTTCTATCCCAAGCTCATTCAGCACCGTTTCTTCCGGACCGGTGAAACCCAGCGCCAGCAGCACCAGCTGTGCCTTAATTACCTCTTCGCTGCCCGGAACTTCTACCGGAACCATCCGGCCCTGCTCATTGCGCGTCCATTCGATGCGCACCGTGTGCAGCTCCTGCACATGTCCGCCGTCATCACCAACAAAACGTTTCGTGGAAACGAGGTAACGGCGCGGATCTTCCTTATACAAAGCAGCGGCTTCCTGCTGGCCGTAGTCCACTTTGAGTACTTTTGGCCATTCCGGCCAAGGATTGTTGGATTGGCGGGTCAATGGAGACTGTGGCATAATTTCCAGTTGGATGACACTGCGGCAGCCGTGCCGGATCGAGGTAGCTACACAGTCGGTGCCGGTGTCTCCGCCCCCAATCACAACTACATCCTTGCCGGCCGCAGACAAATATTCACCGTCAGCCAAATCAGAGTCAAGCAGACTTTTCGTATTCAGCGTCAGAAATTCCATCGCCTGATGGATTCCCCGAAGCTCGCGGCCTTCCAGCGGAAGATCGCGGGCTTGTGTCGAGCCGCTGCAGAGCACGACAGCATCATTATCTTCCTTGAGCTGCGAAGCAGTAATGTCTCTGCCGATTTCGGTCCGGGTTACAAAGGTAATGCCTTCCGCCGCCAGCAAATCCACCCGCCGCTGCACGGTTTTTTTATCCAGCTTCATGTTCGGAATGCCGTAGGTTAGCAGACCTCCGATCCGGTCAGCCCGTTCATATACGGTTACACTATGGCCTGCTTTGTTAAGCTGTGCGGCACAGGCAAGGCCGGCCGGTCCGGAGCCGACTACGGCTACTTTTTTGCCCGTACGGGTCAAAGGCGGCTCGGGAACAATCCAGCCCTCGGTGAATCCTCTATCTACAATCGACTTTTCAATGGATTTAATCGTTACGGGATTACCATGAAGGCCCACGGTACAGGCACCTTCACAAGGAGCCGGACACACGCGTCCTGTAAATTCAGGAAAGTTATTGGTCTTGTGCAGCCGTTTCAGCGCAACTTCCCAATTGCCGCGGTAGACCATGTCATTCCATTCCGGAATGAGATTATGAAGCGGACAGCCGGAGGCCATCCCGGACAGCAGCCGTCCTACATGGCAGAACGGTGTTCCGCAATCCATGCAGCGCGCTCCCTGCTCCCGCAGCTTCTCCTCTTCCAGGGGCACCGAAAATTCATTCCAGTTCTTAATCCGTTCTAAAGGCTCACACTCCACAGGAGTCTGCCGCTGATATTCCAAAAATCCGGTTGCTTTACCCATTCCTGTCATCCTCCGAGTCTCTCTGATTGACCGCCGAAAACTTCAAGGGCGGCATGTTGCCCATTCGGCTCCAAAAAGGCAGTTACTCTCTGTCACCGACTGATCATTTGTCACTGTAAAGCAGCAAAGCAAAAAACTGCGAGGAGGCCAAGTTCCCCCTCCTTCACAGGTCCTGCCAGGTACTGTCGTGGATTGAAATGCCTTAATATTATCATTGTTCCACTATACCCTAAATGAGCAATGTCACTTTTTTAGATAAAATTCCGGAGAATGGGCAGAGCTGGCTGAAAGCGATATTTCACCTTAATCATTTTATACACAGCATTTAATTCTTCCAGCAAAATCGCTGTAACCGGGAAGATCACCCAGTTGATATCCCAGCGCTCAAAAATAAATCCGCTGATCAGAAAACAGCCGGTAACCAGCGGCCAAAAGATGGATGCGATAGAGCTCTTGAAGTGTTTTTCCTCTTTCTCTTCAGGAGCCTCAGTGTACTACTTCTCCTTGAGCAGAAAGCCAAAGCTTTCCTTGATACTCCCATAGTAGATGAACAGGAAGACAGGCAGCGCAATGAGCGCAAGTAGAATAGTGACCCCGTATCCGCTGGCATCCTCATTGATTGCAGACCAGGCAAGGACAGGAACCGGAGAGAGTACACACAGGGATACACCCAGAGTCAGAGACAGGGTATAGGTAGGGGCAAATGCACGGCTGCGCTGCTCGATCTCGGTCCGCAAAAAATAGGGCAGATTAAAACCCTTTTGCAGATATTTGTATCGCTCCAGCTTTGTGTCGCTGAATATGAATAGCCCAACCGCCAGCGCCACCAGCAGCAGCAGCACGATCACGCCAATAATTCCGGCAGTATCTTCCGAAATCACCCCGCGGAGAAAACCAAATTCTGCCAAGGTAACAAGCAGAATCAGCAGTGCCGGGCCGATGATGCATAGCATTACACCAATCCCCACCATAAAACCGCTAGTCTTCTTGGCAGCCAGATACCCCCATGTATCCTCCGGAGCAAGTACAGGAAGCAGCGTATCCTCTCCCCCCACTGTAATCCCAAGCTCGTCAATCAGCTCATCGATGTTGCCGAACTCGGAGATGACAATGCCGACCGCCTCATTCTCTGATTTGCCTTCCTTCTTCAGTTCGTAATATTTCTCCTCCATACTAGCCAGCAGATCCTGCTTCAGCTTATATGTTTGCTCTGTCCTGGGCAGGGAAGTAAACATGTTGTTCAAATAGCCCCTAATGGTATCCATCCTGATCACAGCTCCTTTATGAATTTGTTGACGACCTCTTGCGTAACTTTCCATTCCTCGCATTTTTCCAGATAATAAGCCAGACCTTGCGGAGTTATACGGTAATAGGTGCGTCGTTTCCCAAAGGTCTCATCCATAAAAAAGGAATCGATGTACCCATTCTTCTCAAGCCGGGTGAATGCGGAGTACAGCGTAGTCTCCTTCATGATGTACTTCTCCTCCGACAGCTTCCGGATGTTCTTGGAAATCTCATAGCCATAGGACTCTCCGTCCAGAAGCATATAGAGGATGAGCGTATCGTTATATCCCCGTATGACATCACTGCTGATCACAATTCATCCTCCTAACTTATCCCTCATTACTTCATCTGTCGTAGTAATAGCATTGTAGCATAATTACTACGACAGATAAAGTAGTTTTGGGAAAAAATAGGCCGTCGGACTCCAGTGTCCTTATTGGGTGACTGCGGTCCGTTTATTACGGTTTGCGGACGCTAACGGCGTTATCTCTCCAGATTGCCACCTGCGTTCTTCCCTAACGGGCAGATAACGCCCACGGAGTCGCCGAATTGGGACGATATGGATCGACGCAAAAAAATGGATGCCACTCTCAACCGAGTGGCATCCATTTTTATCAAACTATTATATACAGTGCAGCTGGCACTTATTGCTGGACGGCCAATACAACCATTCCAATACCCTTGGCGGTCAGCTTGCCCCCGGCAAGCTTCGAGACCAGATCCTCGCCGAACAGGATGCTCCACTCGCCAAGCTGCGGCACATCCAATGACACTTCGGCTGTATTTGAATTATAAAGCACGTATAAGTGCAGCGCCGGATCGCCTCCGGCGTGATCCCGGAGTGTATAGGCTATTGCCCCGGCAGGCGCCTTCTCAAACATCAGCTGTGCGCGAATTTCCTCCGCGCTGCGCAGGCGAAATGCCGGGTGGGCTTGCCTTAGCGCAATCAACTGCTTCATATAAGTAATATCCTCCACATGCGCCGCTGCGCGTTCCCAGTCCATGCGGTTGATCTCAACGGGAGACTTAAAGCTGTTCTCCACCCCGTCCTTCGTACGCATAAATTCCTGTCCTGCATGAAGAAACGGAATCCCCTGGCTCGTCATTACCATTGCCGAAGCCAGACGATGCATCCCTCTGCGCCGCTCATCGCTTTCCCCTTTGGTGGAAATTACAATTTTATCCCAGAGGGTATGGTTGTCGTGGCATTCAACGAAGTTCACACACTGCTGCGGCTCATCAGCGAACGCCCCCATGGATTGACCGTACACGACGCCTCCGGTAATCCCCGTCTTCACCGCCTGTTCGAGGCCAGTCTTGCCGCCGATAAATCCAGGCTCTTCATAGCGGAAAATATTCCCCTTTACCGCATCGCGGAACCCGTCGTTGAACTGTCCGATGCCCGGAAGCGCATCCGCATTGTTCTGGCTGGCAAGGCGCTCCGCCGGAAGCTCCGTATCCAGGATCCAGCCTTCCCCGATAGTCATCAGTGAAGGATCAATTTCGTCCAGACGGCGGCGGACCTCCTGCATGGTTTCTATATCGAGCAATCCCATCAGATCAAAGCGGAAACCGTCGATATGATATTCCTGAGCCCAGTACAGCACCGACTCCACAATAAAGCGGGTCATCATGATCCGCTCAGAGGCAACATCATTGCCGCAGCCCGAGCCGTTCGACAGACTGCCGTTCTGCTTATAACGCAGATAGTAGCCGGGAACAAGCTTGGTGAAATTTACAAGATAGCCGTCATACACATGATTGTAGACCACATCCATGATTACGCGCAGTCCGCGGTCATGCAGGGTCTGGATCATTGTCTTCAGCTCGCGGATTCGCAGAGCCGGATCATACGGATCCGTAGCGTAGGAGCCTTCCGGAGCATTGAAATTTTTGGGGTCATAACCCCAGTTGTAATGAGGCTGGTCCAGCTTAGTCTCATCAACACTTTCTGTGGAATAATCATAAATAGGGAGCAGCTGCACATGGGTCACTCCGAGATCGGATATATGATCCAGTCCGGTAAAAATCCCGTCCGGTCCGCGCGTCCCTTCTTCGGCCAGACCCAGATATTGTCCCTTATGGGCAATGCCGCTAGCCGGATGAACAGACAGATCACGCAGATGAAGCTCGTAAATCACCGCGTCCACAGGGTTAGCCAGGGGCGGCTTATCTTCTGTCCATCGCTGGGGATCCGTCTTGCGCAAATCGAGAATCGCCGCTCGATCTCCATTCACACCGACGGCCCGGGCGTAAGGATCGGCCGCTTCATTCCACTGCTCTCCGATACGCACACGATAGGTGTAGAACTTGCCCTCCAAGTTCCCGGCCACGCTCAAACGCCATGTCCCCCTGACATCACGGATCATCGGCAAGATATCTCCGGCGGCTTCGTGCCATGAGCCATAAAGCACAACCGCTGCTTCCTGCGCGGTAGGTGCCCACAGGCAAAAGGCCGAGGAAGCAGGCGTATACGTCACGCCAAGGTCATCCCCGTCATAACTGAAAAGCTCATCAAATTCCTGGGCGAACACGGATATTCCTCCGGTAGCCGCCGGATCACCATAATAAATCGGTTCTTTCAATTCCTTTTGTACGGACAAGGCCATCTGTCTCCTTTACCCTTTAATAATTGGAATTATATCCTAATTACCGATTTTGTGCAAACGTTTGTACTCGACGATTTCATCAAGCTGCCCTTCCTGCCGCCTGAAGGTTACAGCTGATGCCCTATGGAAGCTTCCTTGATATCCAAAGCCACCATGGTTATAACATCTTTATTGACGGTATAAGGGATAAGGCGTGCCTGGCCTGGAGTGAACCCGCCGTGCTTATGCCGCATCCCGTTATCATGAACAATAAGTACAGGGCCTGCTCCGCCCTCAGGCTCCTGATAACCGATTCCCAGCACCCAATGATAATCATAGGCGTATTTTCCCCGCCAGCGAAACGTGAGCCATTTATCGAATTTGAGCGCCACCGGCCGCTCCGCATCAATCTCTGCTTTGTACCGGTCTATATCATTAAACACACTTACGGAGAATAGTCCGCGTTCCTTCGCCTCCAGAGGAGCAGAAGACCGGATATAAGCTTTGACGCCTTTGGTAAATCTGCCCACACTCATTCCCCAAGGTGTTCCGCCATGATGGCTGTATATGTGATTAATATGCGCCGCTTTGGAAGCAAAATGACTTGCTCCGGGAATAAAAGTCCGGCCTTTCCGCGTGCGCCAATATTCCATTAATGCGGCGATGGTCGCCGGACCGCAGGCTGAGCCGGGTGAAGCAACACCCGGGTCCCACTGCGTATAAGATTCAGCGAGCAACTTGTGCTCCCGCAGTGCTTTTCTCATAAGGATATCTTCTCCTGACGCTGCTGCAGTATCCGTTCAATGTCGGAGGTGAGAAACGGCTTGCTGATGAAATCTTCCATACCTACAGCCAGACATCTTTCACGATCCTCCCGTGTGGCATAAGCAGTCACAGCCACCATAAAGGGCCGCTTGGCCTGGGGGAGCTGGTCCCTGATTCTGGCCGCTGCGGTAAGCCCGCTCATCTCCGGCATCTGCACATCCATAAATACCAGATCATAGGGCTGCTGCAGAACGGCTTGCAGCGCCTGCTGGCCGTTCTCCACCAGGTCCGCAGTATATCCGCGTTTCTCCAGCATGATCAATAGAAGCTTTTGATTAACGGGATGATCTTCTGCGACCAGAATCCGCAGCGGACCGTATTTCGGCTCCAACTGAGGAAGACCTCCAGTAGGCAGAAGGCCACTTCCTTCCTCCTCAATCCGGGCATTATCATCGGGCTCGGCATCATCAAGGCTAATCACCGGTACTGATGGAGTCTGCACCCGTACCGGCTCCTCCTCCAAATCACTAGGATCATGTTCAATATCCAAGGGCAAGGTAAAGTAGAAGTTTGAGCCTTCGCCTTCCACACTGTCCACTGCAATCGCTCCGCCCATAAGCTCAACCAGCCGCTTGCAGATGGAAAGTCCCAGTCCGGTTCCGCCATACTTGCGGTTAATGGACGGGTGCAGCTGGGAGAACGATTGGAACAGCAGAGACTGTTTCTCCGGCGGAATTCCGATTCCCGTATCCCTAACATTAAACTTCAGAGTCAGCTTATTCTGGTTAGGACAGAATTCCGTCCCCACCTCAATAGAGATATGACCTTCTTCAGTGAATTTCACTGCGTTGCTGACCAGATTCACCAATATCTGGCGCAGCCGGGCCGCATCGCCCATGATTAACTCCGGAACATTGGAAGCAGCTTGGCAGCTCAATTCCAGGTTCTTCTCTTTCGCTTTCGGCGAGAACAGCTCGGTTACGCTTTCCAAGACCCATTCAAGACTTACCGGCTCATGCACGAGGATCATTTTTCCGGCTTCTATTTTGCTGAGATCCAGAATTTCATTGAGGATATACAGCAGAGAAGTACTGCTCTGGCTAATAATCTCCGCATATCCGCGCTGCTCTTCATCCAGCTCGGTTTCTGACAGGAGATCCGTCATCCCCATAATTCCGTTCATCGGCGTCCGCAGCTCATGGCTCATAATCGCCAGAAACTCCGATTTCGCCTGATCCGCTTTCTCTGCCGATTCCTTGGCGCGGATAATCTCTTTCTCATCCGTAATATCACGGAACACAACAACCGCACCCTTACGGTCTCCTTTATCAAACAGCGGAGTAACCTGATACTCGGCCAGAAAGCTTGAACCGTCTTTGCGCCACAATACCGCATCTTTGCTCTGATGGGATTCCCCGGCACGGACGGCCTGCATCAGCGGAGAATCCTCCGGCCGGTAGTGGAGGCCATCCAGCGCTGTGTGCTGTATGTGATCCAGATAAGGATGGCCCATAATTTCACCGTAGGCGAAGCCCAGCATCTGTGCCCCCGCCGGATTGATGAAGGTTACCCTCCCCTCCGTATCAAGACCAAATATGCCTTCGGAGACTGCATTTAAGATCAGTGTGTAATCATTGCTCAGCTTCTCAATCTGCTCGGTATACCGGATACGGTCCGTAATGTCACGGGAAATTCCATATACGCCTACGACCTTGTCCCCGACAATAATCGGAATGTTGGTCGTACTGATTTCTACCAGATGGCCATCTTTATGAATAAGGGTCAGATCATAGCTTTGAGGCATTCCCTGGCAAGCCAGATTAAAATGATATTGCGTCTTTGCCCTATCCTTCTCATGCACCAGGGGGCCGAAATAGCTGCCCACCAGCTCCTCCATTGAATATCCGCTCAGAATCTCCAGATTGGAGTTGCAGGTTAAGTAATCCCCCTGCAGATTCATGGAGTATACAGCTGACGGATTATATTCAAACAGTGACTTATAGCGCTGTTCGTTCTCTTGAAGCTTGGACTCAAACTGCTTGCGCTCCGTTATGTCACGGCCAACGGCAATAATCTCCACAATCCCGCCCTGCTCATCTAAAATATACCTGCTTTTCGTCTCCAACCAGACATAGCCGCCGTCCTTGCGCCGGTAACGGTAGACCGCCGCCGGGATGAAGCGGGTCTGCTCACTTTGTGCCATCATTTCTTTCATTACTATCAAATCATCGGGATGCAAGTAATCAAAAGCACTGGTACCGACCATCTCCTCCGGTTCATAGCCGAGCAGAGAGCGGCTGGCCGGGGAGCAGTATAAGAATATGCTGTCTTCTATCGCGTGGCGAGAGATCAGATCCAGTGAATTTTCCGACATTAGCCGGTAATTTCGCTCATTTTCTCTAAGCTTCTGCTCCATCTGCTGGCGTTCAGTGATATCCTGCATCATTCCGATAAGCTGAACAGGCTGGCCGGCCGGTCCCAGTACGGTATCCCACTGAATATGTACCGCAAGCAGAGTTCCATCCGCAAGGACCAGCCGGTAGGTACTCTCACCGGAATTCCCGTTTTCCAGCGTCTCCCGCACCCTTGTAAACATGTCGTTGATGTCATCCGGATGAACCAGCTCCAGGAATGTCCGGTAATCGACTTCGGCTGCTCCAACACCAAGCTTCAGCATACGCTGCAGCTCTTCCGAGAGGGACAGCTTGCCTTTCGTCAAATCCCATACCCAGGAACCGATTCTGGCGACTCTTTGCGCCGTGGCCAAAGCCTCCTCATTATGTTTGCGGCCCGTCACGTTGCGGCCAATACCCATGATCCGGATGATTTCATTATTTTCCCCCCGGATCACATGAAAAGAGCTTTCGAACCACAGATAATGCCCATCTTTATGGCGTAAACGGCGGACATAGATGTCATTCTTCAGAAGAGCGTCAGACTTGTCCATGCCCTCGATATCATCAGGATGATAAAATTCCAGCCGGTTTTTACCGATCATTTCCTCAGGGGTAAATCCGATTAACGAAAGAGATGAGGGGGAGATGAAGCTTAGTGTACCGTCAGGCAATGTGAATGAAATCATGCTCTGATCGTCTTTTAGAAATAAATCGTACAAATCACGGCTGTCTACTGTCAGCTGATCAGCGATTTTCCGGTCAGTAATATCCTGCGCGTATACAATAATATGTGAAGAGTCTTGTCCTGCATCAGCCCGCACGAATGTAAGGGAAACCCAAACAGAATGTCCTGCACGATTAAGAAACCTCTGTTCACTCTTTAAGGTATCACCGGGGGTGTATGAAAGCCCCTCCAATACACTCAATAGTGTGAGCCCTTCCCGATCTTCCTGTTCTGGCTGTGACGCACTCTTGCTTCTCAATAAAGCTCCAGCTAGAAATTCCGGTTCACTGCAGCCGAGGATATTGCAAAAAGCGGAATTAACCTTTATCCATTTGTCCTTTTCTGAGGCCAGGACGGCCATTCCTACCGGAGACATCATGAAGGCTTGATTCAAAATATCGCTATTATATGCCAATTCCATCAAACAAGGCCCCCTTCGTCACGAGCCGGCTCGTATGCAGCTCTCTGTTGTCTTATTACCCAGTATACGTTAAGAAAAGTCCGGAATAAACGCGCAGCCTGGTTTCCATCAAAAAAAAGTTTAAATTACAAATATTGACGGGGTTTTGTCCTTCCCTTATAGTTTAGATAATATTTCATTCGTGACCTATTACGACGGAAGCACCCGTAATAAAGGCTTAATAGCCTTTACTGCGGGTGCTTTTTTTGTTGTTGCGGAATAAGGGATGAGATTAAGGAGGAAAAGATGAACAAGCTTAAGAAGATTCCCCTGGCAATGCTGGCGCTTCTGCTTGCAGTATTATCTTCAGCAGGCGCGGTAAACGCATCCGGAACAGCGCTGACCCCTTCGATTCAAGCCTCGTTTGAACTGACTGCCGCCACTGCGGACGATACGACAAGGACTAGGCTTAAAGGGTATTACAGTGATTTCTCCGTCCTGGTCGCCCAGTATGACAGCCGTGAGGCGCAAATCCGCCGGCTGCATGACAGCAATACGCAAGCGCTGATCATTGTCCGAAACCAAATCAAGGAAATAGATCAGTCCACCGTGGCCCGGCTGTCCACGGCCGTAAGCAGCACCAAAGAACGTTACCAGCCTCTCTTTGACCAATACAGCGCGCTCAACCGCCGGATTAACCTACTCAGAGGGTTGAAGGACAAGGTCTTGAAGGATGTGCTCCGCACACAGGCTGATGCTATGAAAATTCTCGTTCAATTCGCCCGTGAGGATATCCGCAATAAAGAAGCCCTGCTGAAAGCGGCCAAAGAAACCCGCGCCAAAAAGATGGCCGCCGCACGTAAAACCTTGGCGGGGATCGAAAGCCCGCAGGCCTCGATCAAGTCCCAGAAAAGCGTGGCAGCCTCCTTGAACAAACGGATATCGGCAGATTTCAGCGACTTCAAATCAGCTATCCGCAAGCAGAATCAGGCTTTGACTGCTCAATCCCTGTCATCCCTTGTCTCAGGTTACCGTCAAATGGCAGCCAGCAAGCTGAAGATCCTTGAGCTTGAGCAAAAGATTGCCGGTGTGATTGCGGACGCGGCCAAGCAAATCGCAGCATGATTGCTTAAGGAATGTGTCTTCCGACTCTTGGTCCGCATATGGTAGGTAGAGACAATATCCATCAGCGGGCCTTGAGGAGGCTTATATTATGCATATCTGTATTATTGCACCGGAGCAGTTCCCGGTACCGGGGAACGGTTCAGTGGAGATCTGCATCTGGGCGATTGCCAGAAGGCTGGCCCGGCGGCATATGGTAACGGTACTAAGCCGCAAGTCACCGGGACTGCCCGACTCCGCAGAGCTCGAGCAGGTCCGGATCATTCGTCTGACTTCAGGCAGTCCTTCCCGTTATCTTGCCTCGGTACTCAAATTTCTTGAGAAGACGTCCTTCGATGTGATTCAGATCGATAACCGGCCGCTGCTGATGGCCGCCGTGAAACACCAGCATCCCCTGACTCCGGTACTGCTGTATCTGCACTCTCTGACGTTCGTACCGGCAGAACGCCGAATTGCCCGCAGCCTGGCCAAGGCTGACGGCATCGCTGCCAACAGCCGCTCCCTACAGCTAAGAATTTCCCGGCGTTTTCCCGGCCTGGACAAGAAACTCAGTGTTATTCCGCTGGGAGCGGACCTGTCCCGGTTCATACCGGCCGAAGAACCGGAACGGCAGCGCCTCCGGCGATTATACAGGCTCCCGCAAGTGTTCACGGTGCTGTTCGTCGGGCGGGTGATCCCCCGTAAGGGAGTACCCGTACTGCTTCAGGCTATGCACATTCTCAATAAACGCCTGCCCTCCCATCTGATCATAGCCGGCCGGGGCAAACCTCCATATATCCAGCGGCTCAAAACCCTGGCGCGGAGACTGGGTGTATCTGTATCTTTCGTTGGAAACATCGCCCATGAGGATATTCACAGCCTGTATCAGATGGCCGATTGCTTCGTCTGCCCTTCCCAAGGGCATGAATCCTTTGGACTGGTCAATGTGGAGGCCATGGCCTCCGGGCTGCCGGTTATTGCTTCGAATAACGGCGGCATCCGTGAGATCATCACGTCAGGCCACAACGGCTACCTGGTGGACCGTTACCGTCAGGCCGCCCCGTTTGCCAAACGTCTGCTGATGATCGGACGCAATCCGGCAAAGGCGGCAAAGATCGGGATGCAAGGGCGGAGTGATGCCCTGCGGGCTTTTGAGTGGAGGCATACCACAGCACAATTGGAGGAGCTGTACCGCTCGCTTTTGCCGCAATAGCAGAGGAGTCTGCCGCAGGGGCGCTCCTCTGTTATGCGACAATGTGTAACAATAAATTAGTGATCTTATTCGCAGGATATAGCCTGCAGTAAATATTATACTCATATTGTAAGCGTTGCCATTAACGAAATGTATTGCTTATACCGCTATCATGAAATTGGCAACCCCCTACAACACACACTATTGGCTGTAGAAAGGGTGCATCGTTATGTTAATGATCAAAGCTATAGTTAGGCCCGAGAAAGCGGATGAAGTCATGGCTGAATTAATGCTTGCCGGCTTCCCCTCCATCAGCAAGATGGATTTGCTCGGCCGCGGGAAACAAAAGGGAATTCAGGTTGGAACCAACTATTACAATCAAATTTCCAAGAAGCTGCTGATGATTGTCATCCAGGATGATGAGAAGGACGATGTAATCAGCATTATTATGAGAACGGCAAGAACCGGTGAACACGGCTCCTTCGGTGATGGTAAAATCTTCGTGCTTCCTGTACTGGAAACCTTCACCATCAGCAACGGTAAAAACCAACTGTAACCTTTGTCCCTTTGGTCAATAGGTCAATAGAAAAGAGGCAGCAAAACATCCCCCGGTTCCGGCTGTTCCGGTTCAAGGGTACGCTTTGCTGCCTCTTGATGTTGTAGTCTTCTGACTTTAGATCATCTGGATGACTGTAAGCACAAGTCCCACGACAAAGCCGCATACCGCGCCGTTGACACGAATCCACTGCAGATCCTTGCCCACCTTGTCCTCCAGCATGTTCACCAGGCTGGCATCATCCATTTGATCAAGATTCTCCTTGACCAATACGCCAAGCCGGTAATGGTTAGCCTCTACGAAGGCGATTAATGAAGCGCGAATCCGCTCCTCCCAGCTCTCCGTCCACTCTTTTTCCGTACTGATGCGCCGGGCCAATAGAGCATACAGCGCAAACAGCTTTCGTCCTCCGGAGCTGCGGTCCTCTTCCAGCATGGCAACCGCCTTGCCGCGCAGAGCTTCCAATTGCTTATGCAGAAACGCTGAAGCCGCTTCGCCTTGCAGCTCCTCCAGTGCCCATTCCTTCAGTGAAAGGATCCGCGCTTCGTCGTTCACAAGCTGAAACAGGGCGACGCGGATTTCCTGGATGATCTGCTCACGGTAAGGATTATCCGCTTCACGGAAATCCCTGATACCGGACTGCAGCATGCCCTGGAGCATTTCTCCCAGCATATCTGCATCCACAAATCCGACAAATGCCTGAAAGGCCATACCTTTCAGCCCTCCCAGCTTCACCTCAGCCAGTTTCTCACTGGCGATCTTGCCCAGCATCGCCCGCGTCTCAGGGCGGCTGCTCCAGCCGGAGATGCCTTCAAGCGCATAATCGAGCGCGGCAATATCCTTGCCGTCGTTCATTAGTTTGGTGACGATGCTGTCGGCGGCGGTACCAAGCTCCGCTTCACGGATGTAATCTGCAACCGCCGTCTGAAGATAAGGAACCGCCTTATCTACCGGAAGCCGCTGAACAAAGGTGCTGAGCTGCTCCAGCATGTCGGCTCTTGCTTTTTTCCTTGCTACAAACTTAGTCAGCAGTCCGCTGCCGAGCGACACGAAGCGGATCTTGCGCAGCTTGTTCTCAATACTCTCTTTGTTCAGTAGCTCATTCTCCATAGCGGAGATAAGAGACTGGATGATCTTATCCCGGTTCTTCAGCAGAAGCGAGGTATGCGGAATCGGCAAGCCCAGCGGATGGCGGAACAGTGCGGTAACCGCAAACCAGTCGGCAATCCCCCCTACCAGCCCGGCTTCGAAGCCGCCTCTCAGCAGAACAACAGCCAGATTATCCGGCAAAAACAGTGTAAGCAGAAAACCGCAGGCCATGACAGCCAGCGATATCGTAGCTAAATTTCTGGATTTCATCTTTATCCCCCTTACCTAAAGCGTCGGACAGCTGTTTCCCTGGACAGGGAAATACCACCAATCACATTGTGACCCTATGAGCTGACGATTACGGCGGCCGTTCACTTGTTAGTCTGCCTTTCATTGTACCACGAGTAAACTCCTTTCTGAAAATGCAGTACACTGCACAATTTTCTACGGTTAGTTTCTTTTCATGAAAATGGATTTTTTATTTTCAGAACATTAATGATAAGATACTAGGAACGATCTCATTGCCCTTGAAGGGGACAACCTGCGGTACAGGAAGGAATGCAAACGATATGCTGATAGCACTCGATATGGATGGAACACTGCTTAACGAAGAAGGAATCATTAGC
The DNA here is from genome assembly GCF_038007405.1 of Paenibacillus sp. FSL M7-1046. Taxonomy (NCBI): domain Bacteria; kingdom Bacillati; phylum Bacillota; class Bacilli; order Caryophanales; family Paenibacillaceae; genus Paenibacillus; species Paenibacillus sp. FSL M7-1046. The sequence continues at coordinate 1,916,732 of NZ_JBBOXB010000001.1, forward strand.
CCAGAGAACCGGGAAGCGATAGTACACGCCCAAAACCAGGGACATATTGTAATCATCGCCACAGGACGCTCTTACATGGATGCCGAGCGGCAGCTGCGGCTGGCTGAGCTGGAATGTCCGGTAGTCAGTCTGAATGGAGCCGTAGTGACGCTGGCTGACGGGACGCTTGTGGCAAGCAAGCCGCTGAACAAAGAGAATATTATTCCCGCGCTGCGCTGGATGAACGAAATTCCTGAATTGTATTATGAGGTATACACAGAGGATAACGTGTATGTAGAGCTCGATAAACGGGTGCATCTGGAGAAAATATCGGAGCTTAAAGATGACGAGGTGCCGGAAGAACTCCGCTGGCTGCTTAAGGCCATGATCGACCAGCAGTTTCAGCAGGCTGCCGTGACCTATGTGGAGGACATGGAGGAGATCTGGGGCAAAGAGGACAAAGTCATCTACAAGACGCTGGCGTTCTCGCTGAACCTTGAGCTTCTGAAAGAAGCCTCTACACGTTTCGCCGCCATTCCCGGGCTCATTATCACCGCTTCTCATCCCAACAATATTGAGATTAACCATCAGGACGCTAATAAAGGGGCCGGTGTAAGCATGCTGGCTAAGCATTTCGGCATGGCTCTGGAGCAGGTAGCTGTAATGGGCGACAGTTACAACGATCTGCCGATGTTTGAGGTGGCCGGCTACCGGATCGCCATGGAGAATGCTGCTTCAATCCTCAAGGAAACGGCCGATTTCATCACGCTCAGCAATGCAGAACATGGTGTGGCAGCGGGAATCCGCCATCTTTTGGACAAGGCGTAGGGGGAATCTAAATGAACATGTATCCAGGCATTGCCCTGCTGTATGACAATCGGCTGCTGCGCACGGAGCTGGAATGCGAGCAGTTTGAGCAGGCCCTGGAAGGCCTGGCTGGGGATACGGAGGACGCTGTGATCCAGCAGATTTTCAAGGTGTTTGATGATGATACCGAACAGGAGGAGGTTATGTTCGGTCTTGTTCATTTTCTGGAGAGCTACCAAATGGAGATGTACCTGACCCAACTGCTGGAATCGCTGCCGGAGCTGCTGGAGACAGGCCGTAATTGGGCGATTATTCTGATCCAGAGAATACTGGCCGATGATATCTACCGCAAGGAATTTGCCGACATCGCCGCCGGCATGCCCCTGCGGATCAAGAGATGCCTGGCGTTCCTGCTGGAAGAAATCAAGGAAGACAAGCCGCGGCTGTTCGAGCGCAGAGCCAATTATATTCTATATAGATTGAACTTGGAAAATTAAAAAGGGGTGAAGTGACGGAGGGGAAGTTTGGAACTGGAGGAGCGACAGCGTCCGCCTTTGTCTGTGGATTTCAACCGCGAAGAGCGAAATAAAATCAAGAAATCTGCAGACAACAGCGGCCGGAAGTCCAAACATTCACCGCAGTTACGATAATAACCCAAAATAGAAAGATCTTAAGTTCAAACTATATAGGGAAATTATAATAAGCGCAGCAAAACCCCTTTCCCAGGATACTTCACTTCGCATGGGCAGGGGCTGCAGAAACCTATTATTGTTCAAAATCGAGATTGACCGGCGCAAGCGGCAGGGTATCTTCCCCGCCTTCATCTGTCGTGGGCGTCTTGGCATCTACGACTTCGAAGCGGAACTGATCGACCCAGGCCTTGCCGGAGCCGTTCAGCAGGACCCCGAAAGCTATCGCATGGCTGTCCTGCGGAATATCCAGAATGACGTTGTATTGATTCCATTCTCTGGAACCTTTAATTGGCCTATGGGCCATATTATCAAATTTCAGCATTTCCCCGTTCGCGGCATCAACTCTCATCCATAAGCCGGCCCATCCGAAGATATCCCCTGCTTTGACAAAAGCAGACAGCTTCAACCTCTGCCCGCGGTAGGCTTCCGAGCTGAATATTTGCATGAGTGTAACAAATCCGTTTTCGCTTGCATTACCGGATTGCAGCAACGCCGATGCCTTGCCCATATGCACTTCCGACTTGTCCACCTTAACATCATAGCCGCCGCCGTTCATGCCGGTTATGGTCCAGCCCTGCAATGCCTTTTCTGTACTCATCCTGATCTCTCCTTTATTAAGTTCTCTCGAATAGGTCCGGTATTGTCCGGGGGTGAGCCGGTATGCTTTTTTGAAAGCGCGTGAGAAGGCCTCCTGAGACTGAAAATGGTACTCCAAGGCGATATCGAGAATACGCTTATTGCTGTAGATCAGTTCACCTGCCGCTTTCGCAAGTCTTCTCCGCCTTACGTAATCTGCTAAGGTTTGCCCTACTACTGCATAGAAAATCCGGTAGAAATGGTGGGTAGAAAATTTGCTGTGCACCGATACTTCCCTTAGGGTAATCCGCTCTGTGAGGTTCCTCTCTATATAGTCCAGTGAGCTTCTCACCGTTTTGAAGTGCATTTTATCGCTCATTGGTGTTCCCTCCTCTGTTCCAAAAATAACATAGCGGCCAAACGGATATTTGATCTTTTATCTCATAAATCGGCTGTTCTATACAGAAAGGGAAATACAGTGGTATAGTGTAAACTGGCTAAAAATTAAACCAAACCCGCATTGTAAACAAACGAAGGTGAATCTAATGAACAAGCTTTTATTTCATAATATACCGCTGGGCGCTACCGGCGAACGGATTCCCCAGGCGGCAATCGCCTCAGCCCGGACCAGCCGCGAGATGGTGAAGCCGGAGGACGGCGATGCGGCTTATTTCCGTTTGCTGGAGGAAGGCGGAATTCTGCTGAATCAGCCGCAGATCGCCGCAGTGCGGCATTACCAGGGTCCGCTGCTGACACTGGCGGGGGCAGGCTCCGGCAAAACCTCGGTTCTGATCTGCAGAACCGGTTATTTGCTGTCGGTGCGCGGCATATCCCCCAGCCGCCTGCTGCTGTTGACCTTCTCCAGCAAGGCGGCAGCGGAAATGCGCGAACGCATTGCAGTGCTGCCGGGCGTGAGCGAAAACGACGCAGCGCGCCTGCAGGCCCGCACGTTCCACTCCTTTTTCCTCTATTTCCTGAGGCGTCAGGGCCTGCGGCAGGACATCTTCCATGAGACACGCCGCCAGCACATTTTGCTGAAGCAGATCATGCGCGAGCTGGGGCTGCCAAAGGATGCTTATCCGCCGGAAACCCTGCTTGCCCTGCTCTCTTCCTGCAAGATGAATATGGGTGAGCCGGAGAATCTGCCGGAAACTACAACCGCCGAGCAGGAAATGAAGGCCGTCCTGGCCCTGTATGAACAGTGGAAACGGGATAATCACAAAATTGATTTCGACGATGTGCTGCTGATTGCCTACAGGATGCTGAGGGAGCAGCCGGCGCTACTGCAGGAATTGCAGAATAAATTTCAATATGTAATGGTTGATGAGTTTCAGGATACGAATGCGCTGCAATATGAACTCGTCAAAATGATCGCCCATCCGCAGCATAATCTGATGGTCGTCGGGGATGATGACCAGACGATATACTCCTTTAACGGAGCGCGCAGCGAGTTCATTCTTGAATTCGAGAAGCTTTATCCGGGCGCAAAGGTTATTACGCTGGATATCAATTACCGTTCCGGTCCGGCGATTGTCGGGCTGGGCAACGGAATCATCCGGCATAATACGCGGCGGCGCTCCAAAACGCTGCAAGCGGCCAAAAATGGCGGCAGCCCGCCACGGTACCTGCGCCCGCAGACGGCGGACGAGGAAGCCGAGCAAATTGTAGAGCATATTGTAAGCCAGGTTGACGGCCATTCCCGGGAATACCGCGATTTTGCACTGCTGTACCGGGCGTCGAGCAGCAACCGGGCGATTCTGGAGCTGCTGCTGCTGCGCGATATTCCCTACATTGATTACGGCGAAGGCCGGCTGCTCTACGAGCATTGGCTGATTTCCCCCGTGCTGGACCACCTGCGGCTGTCCGTGAACCGCCGGAACTTTGCTGCGATGGAGAATATTCTGCCGACCCTCTACATGAACCGCGAAAAGGGCATGGACCATATCCGCCGGATGGAGGCCATCCAGCCCAAGCAGGGGCCGCTGATCCATCTGCTGTCGATGCCCGGTATGGAGGATTTCAAAGGGACTAAGCTGCGGGAACGGCTGGAGCTGATCCGGGGGCTGGGCAGCGTAACTCCAGTACAGGCTATCCGCCAGATCCGCATCAACTTCTATGATTACTTCATTGAAGCCAATGAGCGTCATCAGGCTACACTGCACCGGGAAACGCTAAAGGAAATGCTGGACGAGCTGGAAACCTCGGCGGAACGGTTCGATAACATCACCGTCTTCCTTGATTTTATCGATAATATTACCGAACGGAATGAGCTGAGCCGCCAGACCGGCCTGAAAGAGCAAGGTAACCGGATTGCACTCATGACCATCCACAAATCCAAAGGGCTGGAATTCCCGGTAGTCTTCCTGATCGGAGCCTCTGAGGGGATTCTTCCCCACAGTTCCGCGCTGGAAGGTGACCGGCTGAAGGACCGGAAGACAGCAAAATCGACAGTAGGCAGTCCCCTGAAGACCGGCCCGGAGTCCGGCATTGCGGCGCTGGAAGAAGAACGCAGACTGGCCTATGTTGCTGTCACGAGAGCCCGGGAAGAGTTGTTCATCAGCTCGCCGGCAAGACATCGGGGCAAAAAAGCCGAGGTCTCCCGCTTCATGCTGTCCGCCTTCCGCTCTGCCGTAGCTTCTCCTGCGCCTGCTGTATCGGGACTAAGAAGCGGGTATACCAGAACAGAGCACAACTCCACCAGAACGTCAGCGGCAAGAACCCATACCGTTGCCGTCTGGAAATGCACCGGTGCAAATTGCCCGGGCTGGACCCGGATGAAAGCCGGCGGAGCCGAGGATCACTTATCCTCCAAGCCTTGCCCGCTCTGCAGCTCCCCTATGGAACAAAGCACACGGGTAGTTCCCGTATAACAGATATTTCGCAAAAAAAGCCCCTTCAGACAGCTTTGGCTGGAATCATGAAATCATGAGTTCCCTGCACTGCTGCCGGAAGGGGCTATTAATGTCTTCTTATACTTGAGCCGGAGTCTCCGCCGGTTCTTCAACTTCTTCATGTACTGTTTTGATCTGAATCATTACTGTGCTCGGATCCGTCAGCACCTCAATGCCCTTCTGGAAGATCAGATCGGAGACAGCCAACTGGTCGCCAATTTCCAGACCGCTGATATCTACTTCCATGGTAGAAGGCAGATCGCCCGGCATGCAGCGAACTTCTACTTCATAGATTTCTACCTGAAGTACACCGCCAGCTTTGACACCAGCAGCTTCACCTGCAAAATGGATCGTTACCTTGCTGTCCATGCTGATCGACATATTCACATGCTGAAAATCGATGTGCTGCACTTTTCCTGAGATGGAATCCTTCTGGATATGTTGAACAACTACCGGAACCACCGTATCGTCGGACAATTTCCCTTGCAGGATTGCCCGCGGATTGGTTCTAATCACGTTCAACAGCTCTTTCTCTCCCACTTCAAGGCTTAGAGTATCTTTACCAATACCATACAGCACAGCCGGGATCCGTCCTTGCTTTCTTGCGACGTTCAAGTTGGACTGTGTTTCTTCCGTACGATTGTTCAATAGAATAAATTTACTCATTTTTGTTTTCCCGCTCTCTTCGACCATAAATTCTTGTCATTAGAAGCATAACACGACCATAGAATCTAGTCAATTCTCACCCGTTTATTGCTCATACTCCAAAAAAGGGTCGGGAAGTTCAATTCTGTATGCTTCGGCATCGCTGACGCCCACTGACAATACCGCCCGGCCCTGCTCACCCCGTACCAGTCCGCCGCTAAAGATGACGTCCTGAAGATCCGGGCGTTTGCCGGGACCGATTGGAAAATCACTCCTGGCAGCAATAATTTTGACTGGTGTAGTTTCAAACGTGCCGGGATTAAGCGAGAAAACCATGGAGTAGTAATGCTTTTTTCCTAAGCGGTCAAAACAGGCCATATGTCCCAGAACGCCTACATGACCGTTCTTCAATAAATGCGCTTCATTCGCCCCGCCCCACTCCTCGCGAACAAACTGATCTTGGAATATTTCAGCTTCCAGAAAGGTCTGCTCATTCAATTCCTCCAGCGAATCGATAATCGTGAAGCCGATCATCCCTCTTCCGCCCTTCTCTCCTTGCGGCCGAGTGAATACACCGATCCGGCCATCCTGAAGCTCTATCAGCCGGATATCCTTCATCATTGCCGGCCCGGACGAGAAGTGGCGCATGGAATCAATACGGTACCCTCGGTAGAACTGCGTAACCCACGAGACGATTTTCTGCGGGTCATCCCCTGCAGTAATCACTTCAACCCCGCCCACAATCAGCTCTCCCTTGATGCGGGTTACACAGGGGTCCTGCAGATTATAGGTATGTGTATGCGCACGGGGTATCCAGACGCTATCGCGGAGTGTAAAAAAGAAGACTTGAGAGAACTCACTGTCCCGTTCCTCAACTCTTCCCAGAATCACTTCCTCCCCGTCATGTACAAACGGGGCTGTTATATTGTATACATCTCGTTTCCCAACACCGGAAAAAACCAGTTTCTCCACGCTCACATGACGGAGCCTTGCATAAAAGGTGTCCAGCAGTTCGTTACAGGTTGCCGTCTTGAACGGTCTCCTTGTCATTGCCTTCCTCCTCATATTCATTTGCTTTATCTATCGCCCAATCGTTCTCATCCGCTTCCATCCGGATCAATTCACCGGGCTGGATATTGAAATAGGTACAGAGCTTCAGCAGCAGATCCCGGGGATACTGCACCATCTCGTCTTTGTACATCCGCCGGACGGAATCGAAATGGTAGTTAATCTCTTTAGCAAGCTTGCGGATGGATAATTTGGGGTCATGTTTCTCCATAACCTCACTTAGTTTACTGCGTATAACCGGCATTCCTTCACCTCCTACATCACTATATCTGCAGAACAGAGGAGAGTCAATAAATTGACAAGAAAAAATGGTCATGTTATAGTGTGGGCAGGAAATAAATTGAAGAAGACAAATTTTATACCAATTCCCATTTTAGAAAATAAAGAACTCTTTATTTTCTTTTTTTTATTCATAAAATTTTAGGAGGCTCTTTATGTTGAATCATGACAGCAACAACCGAAACATTGTTTTCCTATCTACAAGCCTGCCTAGAGAATGCGGAATTGCTACGTTTACCCAGGATTTATTAGATCAATTTACCGGGCTACAGGGCTTCAATACGCCTCGGGTCATCGCCATGAACAACAATGAAACATACCAGTACAGCGACCAGGTTATGAGGGAAATTAACCAAGATAAGTTGTCTGACTATATAGAGGCCGCCGATGAGCTTAACAAATCAGACGCCCATTTGCTCGTTATCCAGCATGAATTCGGCATCTACGGCGGGGAAAGCGGAGAATATCTGCTGTCATTGATCGAAAGGCTCGAATTGCCGTATGTAGCTATTTTTCATACCGTATTAAGAGAACCTACAGCCAAGCAGCACCTTATTATCAGCCGGATTGCAAAGGGAAGTGTCAAGGTAGTAACGATGGCCCAATCCACCCTACACGATCTGACCTCCATCTATAATATCGAGGATTCGAAGATCGCCTGTATCCATCACGGTGTGCCTTATGTAAAAACAGCTCCTAGAGCGGAGCTAAAAGTGCAGTATGGTTTCGGAGAACGTAAAATCCTCTCCACCTTCGGCTTTTTAAGTCCCGGTAAGGGGATTGAATATGCTATTCAGGCCATGCGCGGAGTGGTGAAGCGGCATCCGGATGCGCTATATATCATCTGGGGGAAAACCCATCCGGTGGTCAAGCTGGAAACAGGTGAAGTGTACCGGCAAAAACTGACGGACCTCGTAAGCGAATTCGGTCTGTCCGATAATGTACTCTTTGTCGATAAGCTGTTGACCCAGGAAGAAGTTATTGAGTCGCTGGTGATGTCCGATATCTACTTGACCCCCTATCTCGGCAAGGATCAAGCCGTAAGCGGCACACTTGCCTATGGCGTCGGCTATGGAAGAGTAATTGTTTCCACCCCTTACCGCTATGCCGAAGAGATGCTTGCTGAAGGCAGAGGCCTGCTGGCAAAATTCCGTGATTCAGCTTCGCTGGAAGACTGCATCCTGGAACTGCTGGATGATCCGGCCAAAGTGGAGGCCATGGAAAAACGGACCCGTGAGCTGGGCCAAACGATGATGTGGAATGAAGTTGCTAAATCCTACGCTGCGATTTTCCAGGAAAAAATCTCACAATCGAAACTGGCAGACCGGAGTGTGATTTGATGCAAACCTCCGTTGCTGTAACGTTCAAGGCGGACTACATGCACAGAATAACCGATGATACGGGGATTTTCCAGCATACCAAGTTTGGCGTCCCCGACCGTTCGAAGGGCTACACGACCGATGACAACGCCCGGGCTTTAATTGCAGCGGTTCTGTTGTATAAGAAGGACCAGGATTCCGTCTCGCTCGACCTGATCCACACGTATCTCTCCTTCATACATCACGCACAAAATGAGCAGGGCAACTTCCGGAACTTCATGGATTATAGCCGTTCATTTCTCGAGGACAACGGCTCCGAGGATTGCCAGGGGCGTACGCTTTGGGCACTTGGCTTCGCACTCTCCTACTCGTCGATCCTGCCAGACAACCTGCTGAATACCTGCCGTTATCTGATCAATCAGGCGCTGCCGCATATAGAAAAGCTTGGTTCGCCCCGTGCCGTAGCTTATGCCGTCGTAGGCCTCAGTTATCTGATCAAAACGCCCGGCGCGTTAACCTACTCCTTTCCCTATCCCCATACGCCAAGTACGGCAGAGGAAAAGGCATTTCTGTCCAAAGACTTCATCACCGGCCTGATTGAGCGCATCGCTGTCCGGCTGCATAATCAGTATAACCACACCAAGGGAGACGGCTGGAACTGGTACGAAGACAGCCTAACGTACGGAAATTCCATGCTTCCCTGGGCGCTGCTGAGGGCTTTCAAGCTTTCCGGAAATGCTGCGCTTAAGCATACAGCCAAAGAAAGCCTTGATTTCCTTGCTTCGCGGACTTTTGCCCGGGAGGGCTATTACAAGCCCATCGGCAGCCACGGCTGGCTGCTGCGCGGCGGGGAGCCGGCTCTCTACGACGAGCAGCCAATTGAAGCCTGCGAAATGCTGCTGACCTGCCGGGAAGCTGCCTCCGTGCTTCAGGACCCGTCTTATCTGCAGCAGGCCGACTTATGCTATTCATGGTACACAGGGCATAATTCCTTAAATCTGCCGCTGATTGATCCTCAATCCGGGGCTTGCTATGACGGTATTCATAGCAGCGGGCTGAATCTGAATCAAGGCTCGGAAAGCATCATTTCCTTCTCGATCGCCCACCTGGTGACCCATCATGGATAAATACGCAACCATCCTTGCCGGCGGAGGGGGCACCCGTTTCTGGCCGCTGTCCAGACAGGAAATTCCCAAGCAGCTGCTCAATATCAGCGGCAATGACATCATGCTCAACGATACGATTGAACGCTTCAAGGGCATTATTCCCCAGGAGAACACCGTCATCGTGACAAACCGCACCCAGGCCGTGCTGCTGGAGAGCATTATGCACAGCAGCGTGCAGAAGAGCAATATTCTGATTGAACCCGTGGCCCGCAATACCTCCGCCAGTATCCTGTTCGCTGCGTTCTCTATACAGCATATGGCCCAAGAGGATTCCTTGATGGTCGTCCTGCCCTCCGATCACTATATCACTGATGAACCGCAGTTCCGGCTTACGCTGGATGAAGCCTGTACGGTAGCCATGGAAAGTGAACGGATTGTCACGATCGGTATCAAGCCCACCTTTCCTTCTACTGGCTATGGTTACATCGCCTATGACAAAGAACCTATCTCAGCAAGTCCGGTAGCGGTCTATGATGTGGCTGAATTTGTGGAGAAGCCTAACTTCCAGAAAGCCCAGGGTTATCTCGCGTCAGGCAATTATTTATGGAACAGCGGGATTTTCATCTGGAAGACATCCGTAATCCTTGATAATTTCAAACGTTACCTGCCCCGGCTGTACAACACTATGCTGCCGATCAGCGAGGCGCTTGGCACAGATCAGGAAGCGGAGACGATTAACCGCATTTATCCTCTGCTTCAAAATATTTCGATTGATTACGGAATCCTGGAGCGTTCTGACGAGGTCGTTGTCCTATCCGGCCAATTCGGATGGAATGATATCGGCAGTTGGGATGCGCTCGGCGCCATCTTCCCTCCGGATGAGTCCGGCAACATTATTAAAGCCAACCATATAGGCATTGATACCCGCAATTCGATCATTTACGGAAACGGGCGGCTGATTACCACGATAGGTGTAGACGGATTTATCATTGCCGATACCGGGGATGCAGTCCTCATCTGCCCCAAGGACAAAGCACAATCCGTTAAGGACATCGTCGATCTGCTCAAGGAAAAGGGCATGACTGCATATATCTAAATTCCGCAAAAATGTAAGATTGGCTGTGGTTTCCGGCTTGTTTATTTCAAAAAAAGTGACCGTTGCTATTAGAGCAACGGTCACTTTTTCACGAATTCATTTATATATGTTCGGGGTTCCCGCAATTAGGTCCACGCCCACAGGAAGCCGTCACGGTCCCAGGCAATCCTTCCGGCATGCAGCTTGCGGAAAGCCTTCTTCACATCCTTGGACAGCGAAGCATTTCCGTTCTCGTTCACAAATACAAATTGCTCGCCAAAATTCGCCTTCACATATTCTATCGCAGCAGTCTGGTACAAGGTTCCGGTAAATTGGATCTCCTTGACCATCCACTCCGCAACCTCTTGCGCAGTAACTTCCATCAGGTGTTGCCCCTTTCGATCATCCTCAATTTCAATGTTCCCCCATTATAGCATAAACAGCGCCGAATCCTGGAAATGTCCGGATCGGGTGTAAGTGTTCAGATGAAACTTATATCACTTCACTGCGTCAGTATTTACAGAAAGTAAGATTCCGATCATCCGGAGGAACAAAGATGAACAGAGCATACAAAGAGCTATTTCTGAACACGGTATATTTTTCACTTGGGATTAGTGCGGTTTTTGCAGGTATAGTATCGACAGTTAACGATGAGTCCCCGCTGGGGTTCTCCTGGGGGTTTAATTTTCTCGGTATTTTTCTGTTTATATATTTTTATAATCTGATCGTGAGTGTAATAAACTTCGCATTGTCCCTTTTCTGCAAATCCTTAGTCATGCGGCTTGTTCTGTTTAATATTGTGGGGCTGCTGTTGACTGCATTGCCTGCCTATCATTTTCATGAGTGGTTCCTGCTCAGCCTGTATGCTTCATTTATTGTCCTGTCGGCCCATTCCATATGGAGCCAAAGAACGGCTGACCGCCCGTAACCCCGCCTATTCGTCATTACTATAGAAGATCAAACAACCGCCCGGAGAACCGGGCGGTTGTTTGACGATTCAATATGAAGGAAATAGCTACCGCTACCGCTTCCGCACTGCCACGCTGACCACACCGTAGCGATACAGCACCTTACGCCCGAACCAGTTGAACAACCGGTCGGTGAAAAATCCCATAAACCCAAGGCAGAACAGCCCAACAAAAATCCAGTCCGTGCGGAAAAACAGCCGCGAATTCCAGATCAGATAGCCTACGCCTTCGTTCGAAGCGATCATTTCAGCACCGATAATCGCCATGTAGGAGGTTCCCATCGCCAGACGCACGCCGGTAAAAATATACGGGGTCGTAGCCGGAACGATAACATGTAGCAGGATTTGCCATTCACTTGCGCCCATGCTGCGTGCCGAACGGATTTTATCCTCTTCCACAGACACCACCCCGGTCAGCGTATTCAACACCACAATAAAAAATGTCGCGTACATGATCAGCGCAATCTTCGATTGCTCTCCGATGCCGAACCAGACCAGAAACAGCGTAATGAAGGCGATCGGCGGAATAAAACGGATAAAATTCAGAAACGGCTCCGCAAAAATACGGATTACATGGACTTTGCCGATTACAAGTCCTACAGGGATGGCAATCAGACTGCCCAGCACCCAGCCGACCAGCACCCGGTAGAAGCTGATGCCGATATATTTCATCAAGGTACCGTCACTAATCAGCTCCCGCCCGCCTTTAAGTGTAGCCCACGGTCCGGGGATCACATCAGGTCCATAGAGCACTGCACCCAATTGCCAGATCGCCAGTGCGGCCAACCACAGCAAAGTGACGGAGACCCATTTTTTCTCTATCCATTTCATCATGCTTCACACCCTATCCTATTCTTCGAAATGGCCTTGAATTTGGTTGTACAGCGAGTAGAACTCCGGTGATGCCACATCTCGCGGATAGGAGAGCGTGTTGTCGTAAATATCCGTAATATTGGAGGATGGACCTACGGACATAATGCCGATCCGTTCACCGAGCAGCAGCGCCTCCTGAATATCATGGGTGACGAAAATAATGGTCTTGTGCGTCTCACGCCAAATATTGACCAGTTCCTTCTGCATCGTCCGCCGGGTCATCGCATCCAGCGCACCGAACGGCTCATCCATCAGCAGGATGGCAGGATCGTTCGCAAGCACACGTGCCAGTTGCACCCGCTGCTTCATGCCGCCCGAGAGCTCTTTGGGATACTTCTCCTCATGACCCATCAATCCGACAAGCCCGATATAGCGGTCCGAAATTGTGCGCCGCTCCGGCTTCGGTGTCTTTTTCATCCGCAGCCCAAATTCCACATTCTCACGCACCGTCAGCCACGGGAACAAGGAGGAGTCTGCCTGCTGGAATACAACTGCGCGGTCCCGGCCGGGTCTATCCACTTCAACATTATCCACTCTGAGGTTCCCTCCGGATTTGGAGACAAACCCGGCAATTATATTCAGCAGCGTCGATTTCCCGCAGCCGCTCGGTCCGAGCAGAACAAAAAACTCCCCGCCTTTAATGACCAGATTCACATCTTTGATAATGTAATGGACGTCTCCGGCTGCAGGCTCGCTGTAGCTTTTGCGAAGCTGCTCGATATGAATGGTATTCTGCTTGGCAGTTAAGGCCATATGGACACCTCCTAAAAGTTTTGTATAGCATAGGGCTCCTCGGTCAGCCTTGGTCAGAACTGGCTTCGGAACCCGCTTCATAAGAGCATGTTATTTGCCGTAGGTTACTGTATCTGGCAAAGCCTTCTTCAGCGGCTCCAGATTCAGCTTGCTGTCCAGGTCAAAGTCCTGTGCGATGATACCCGTCTCGACCATGTATTTCTTCTGGCCTGCCAAGCTGTCATAGGCAGCCTGTGTAAAGCCAACCTCCCATGGGTTAACAGGCAGATCCTTCAGCGTATTTTCTCTCGGCTGCTTCACTTCCTCGTACATGAGATCCGCCACTTCATCTGGATGCTCCTGGGCATAGGCTGACGCTTCAGCAACAGCCGCCAGGAATCCTCCGATCACATCCGGCTTTGCCTTCAGAAGCTCATTGCCGGCCACAATTCCTGTACCCAGCCGCACTGGAGTTTTGGACATGTCAGTTAACTGATGCACACCTTCTAAGGCATTCAGCTTATCTTCCAATGCTGAACCGATGACCCAGGTGGCATCAATATCTCCTTGCTTCAGGGCAATAAAGGCTTCGTCAAAAGCCCCCTGCCCGGTAAGCTTCACATCACTTAACGCGATGCCCTGCTCCTTCAGGTATTCATCCCACAGATACGGTAGGAAGGTTCCGCGCAGGAAGCTAAGATTCTTGCCTTTCAGATCGGCGGCACTCTGGATCTCATCCCTCACGTACAGCTTCCACGCCGCCGCAGCCTGATCGGTAGCCAGACCGGCAGAAGCAATGATCGAATATTCGCCTTTGGAAACAGCGTTCAGCAGCGGGAAATCAGCGCCGTAGGATACATCCACCTGCTTGATGAAAAGAGCATTCACACCCTCTGCGGGGGTGCCAAAGTTGACAATTTCCGCGTCGATTCCATGATTCTTGAAGAAACCTTTATTTAGAGCTACACGGAAGGTCGGATTGGAATTCGTGTCGGCAATCTTGATTTTCACGGTCTTCTCCTTTCTGACGGATGATCCCTCAGACGCGGCGGCATCCCCCTTGGAACTGCAGCCTGACATAAAAATTACGAAAGATAAGGATAAGAGCAGAAAAGCAGAACCATACCAGGATTTTTTCAAGTAAACACACCTCTTCATTTTGGAATTAATCTATCTCGCTCTCTGAACAGCGCTCTCATCAGCGGTAGCTACACAAGCAGCTCCTTCTACAAACGGCAGGGTTGTCGCTACACTTACTACAGAATCCAAGCCCTTCGGCGCTGCACCAGGCACTCTGAAGGTGGTCACATCTATTGGTTCAATCGCAATTTCCTTCGGCTTCTCCAATTGCGGCACCCATGCATACGGCACCCGGTAGGAGCGGTAGACCATATTCGTGTTTCGGCGGTCGGTAAATGGCGAGACATACTCCCAGACCAGCTCATACTCCGGAGTAACCTCAAACAATCTGCCGTTCGATCCTTCTGTAATCAACGTGTTCCCATTGGCTAGCCGCTGGGCCGAGCTGATATAAGGACTGTAAAATTTATAGGAGTCCGTCGGAACTGAGAATCCGGCCTCTGCCGAAGTGTATTGCCATACGACCTCTAACGTTACAGGATCAATCTCCAGGATACGGGAGTGGTCGCGCACCGCATTCTTCTGCCCGAAAGGTGATGCCGGATTCGGCAGACCATAACCGCCCCAGCCGCCGTTGTCGAATACGAGAAGATTGCCTTCACCCGGCAGCCCTTTTGGAATAATGTGAGCGTGATGCTGGCCGATAATCCATCCGATATGCTTCACTTCAGGGAGAGAATAGTCCGGTCCGAGCCGCCAGACAATAGCACCTGTTTTCCTGTCCGTAATCGCGATGATGTTCGCTTCCCGGGCATCCCAGATGACGTTATCCGGGTGAAACCGTTCGTCTCCATTATCATAGAACTTGTTCAGCCCCACGTACGATGCAGAGTTGATATGCAGCCAGTCGCCTACGCCGCCGCCGAGATTACCGAAGGAACGCGTGTTAGGGTCGCGGAACAGGACATTACGGGCCGCTTCGTCAAAGCCCAGTTCAGCAAAGTGATCGCTGGCCTTCCACTCCCAGATAATTTTGCCTTCCCAGTCCACTTCAAGAATGGTGTCATCCAGGAGCTCTTTGTTGGAGATGATGTCGTTGTGCAGGTTCTTATGGGCGAGAATTAATGTCTTGCCGCTGCTTACCTTAGGCTCAAGCCCCGGAGCGTAATAGCCGACCGGATTACCTTCCCGCTGGTAATCGTGGTGCTGGCGGGCATACCACAGCGGCTCATAGCCGGGATCTTCAATATGCTCATAGCTGTTGTACTTCCAGACGATATTGCCATCCCAATCGACCTGCACCAGATCCACATTATCCTGAATGCCAAACTTCGGATCTCTCCGGCCCGTGCTGCCTAGTACATAACCGCCGGGGAGGATTTTGGCCGGAAAGCCGAGCAGCCCCTGCCACAGATGAACCTCTTTGCCGTTCATGTCGATCAGCACTACACCTTCTTCACCCGCCTGAAATACCGTATAGCCGCTCCACGCCTTGGCCGGATTGTACACTGTTGCTCCTGTTGGATAAACTGTTGAATGTCCCATAATCATCTCTCCTTAAAGTTTTGTGTGTATTGGCTTCCTGAATCGGCTTCGAACAAAACTCGCTTCGGAAGCATTTGTTTAAGTTTTGTGTGTATACACTTCCTGAGTCACTTCGAACAAACTCGCTTCGGAAGCATAGACATTATTTTCTCAGTAACTAAGATATTTGCTCTCTGTCGCGGTTCTCGGCGGCTTCTGTTCAGGGCTGGCAGGAACGGGGGGCTCGGCATTCTGCTGCGCCAGCTCCAGCAGCGTATCCGAGAATCCCTCCAGATTGCTGATGATCCGTTCATAAAAGCGGCTCTGCAGCTCAAGCTCCTCCTCCGTGAAGCCCTCGAACAGAAGCGTGATACATCGGGCCCCAATGTTGCTGTTGCGCTCGGCCACTTCCCTGCCCTTGGCTGTAATATCGAGTAATACGGTTCTGCGGTCATCTTCCTTGCGCCTGCGCACTGTATACCCGCCGGCCTCCAGCTTATCGCTTAGTGCAGTAATCGCACCGGAGGTGAAATCGAGCTGCCCGGCCAGATCGCCAAGCCGCTGCTCACCCTCGCGGATGATTTTGTGCAGAATCAGCATACCCGGCAAGGTAATCCCCGCAACACTTACACGGTCACGCTCCTTCACAAACCTGCGCACCATTTTGCGGAACAGATAATCCGCCTCTTCCAGCTGCTCCCATTGTTCTTCCGTCATGCTCTCCCTACTTCCCTTCCATCAGCCAACAAAAAAAGACTCCCGGCACACTCCCCCCATAGGGAGATCATGCGGGAGCCTTTGGCGGTCCAATCGGCTCATGTAATTATTTCACTGTTCATTTAATGACTGGTGAATTATTGCAGTAATCATAAACCCCTTTAAACCAACCTGTCAAGTGTGGATTTAGAGAAAATAAAAAGCATCCCGCAGGATGCCCCGTACCTTCATTTTAAGTTAACCGAATCACGTAAGTTATGAACTGGTAAGCATTATCCTTCAGAATGCCGGAAGAAGCGAGCAGCTTCTTGCCGGAAGGGCTCCAGCGCAGCTGGTCGGCCACTTCAATGTCAGCCAGAACCGGTGTTTGTTCGCCCGTTTCCACTTCGGTAATAAATAAACCGTCCTGACCCGAAGCAGCGTTTCCGGCAGTCAGTGCATAAGCCAGCTTGCTGCCATCCGGGGACCAGCTGGTTCCGAATATTTGCTGCGCCGAAGCCAGTGTTGACTGCTCATTGCCCTCCGTGTCGCAGAGAACCAGGACCATCTCTCCCGGCTTGGTCCGTTTTACAATAGCCAGCCTGCTCCCGTCTGGTGAAGGAATGACCCACATGACACTTTTCTTCAGCGTCTTGGATTGCTTCGTTTCGGTATTGTAAGCGTTCAACTCCGCCTCTTCACCTGTGACATAATAGATCAGGTTTCCAGACTGCACCACCTCATGAACATACGCTGCACCGGGTTTAACCACAATTTCTTGATCACCATTCAGATCGACTCTAAGGATATTGCCCTCCATATCGGGAAAAAGAATCTGCCCGTTATCAATCCATTTCCCTTCTTCGCTCCTGAACTGCGTATCGTCCACCTGTACGGATACTCCGGTCTCCAGATTCATAATGTAGCCAAAGCCGGTGAAATCCTCCAACTCTTTGTAGAGAAGATGCTTCTTGTCGGGAGACAGCAGGGCCGAACCGTAATTCTTCTCCCCTTCGAGGAGCGGAGTCTCATCCTCTGTCGAAAGGTTATGCAGATAGAGATTATGCGGATAACGTTTCTGGCCCTCAACCGTCTGCGCAGGAAGCTGGCGATTCTCCTTATCCACAACAAGGCTGTCTTCACTGACAAAATCCATTCCACGGACATTCTCCACCTTGTCAATGCCCTCCAGCTCCAGCTTCGTGTAGACCGATTCGCTGGTATTGTCCAGAACGGTGATCTTCTGGCCGGATTTCTCTATGACCTGCCGGGACTCCGTTTCTCCCGTATTGCAAGCCGCCGTGCACAACAGTACTGCCGTGCACAACAGAAACAGCGCCGCCTTACCCGGCTTTCCGCCTATCTTTGCAGCCATGATCGTTCCCCCTACACGCTTAAGTTGCTCCAAGCATACCGGAAGAGTATTTCCAAAGCGCCTCCGGATGTTTCCAAATTGTAAATTAAGAGACCCTCGGAAAAGACAGTTCAAATGCCGTCCCTTCCCCTTCAGTCTCCAGCAGGGTAATGGTTCCGTTCTGCTTCTCCACCAGATTGCGCACCAAGGATAGGCCCAGGCCAGTCCCGCCTGAGGCTCTGGAACGGTCACGGTTGACCGTGAAGAAGGGTTCAAAAATCTTGTCGCGGGCCTCGGGAGGAATACCGATACCGGAATCCTTGATGGTGATCCATACCCGCTGGTCCCGGACCTCACTGTGAAGATGAACGCTCCCTTGCGGAACATTATATTTGATGGCATTGTCGAGCAGATTGATAAAGATATGCATAAAGCTCTCCTTATCAATCCAGATATGGGCGGGCTCGGCATCCAGCGTAATCGTAAGCCCGTAGCGCTCCGCCTTGCCGTTCATCCGCCCGCAAATATCCTCCAGGCCCTCAGCCACCTCCAGCAGTTCGGCCTGTGACTCGAAATCGTATTTCTCCAGCGCCGTCAGCTGCAGCACCTTCTCAACCATCTCATACAGCCGCTCAGTCTCTTTGGCAATGTTGAGCTTGGCATCAAACAACAGCTTGGGATCATCGTCATACATATTCAGCAGGTCTACATAAGCTTTTATAGAGGTCAGCGGCGTCTTGAATTCATGGCTGATATTGCCGATATACTGCTTCTGCTGCTGCTCCAGCGCCTGCAGCTTGGTGACGGCCAGCTGCAGCTTGCGCTGTTCCTCATCCTTTGCGGCGATGCTGCTCTCAATCTCGCGGCTCATGAAGTAAATGCCTTCAGCCAGCTCGCCCAGCTCATCCTTCCGCTTTACCGGTGGAGCAGAAATATATTCGGCGCGGCGGATCGACTCCGCTGCCTTCTTAAGCCGCCCGATCGCCGCAGCGGCGCGGTTGAAATATAGATAGCCGACGATGAAGCTGAGCACCAGCACGGCCGCACCGGTCGTCAGGAACAGGTTCTGTAAGGTTTGCTGGAAGCTTTGGGCGCTCTTCAGCGAATACTGCAGCTGCACAACACCCATCTGCTTCTCCGGTCCTTGCACAGGAGCCAGATAAAGCAGCTTATCATCCGCTGCGTTCTGGTAGGCGATTTTATTCTGCAACGCATAGGCCAGCGCACCGGAGACATCCTGCCCTGCCGGGTCAGTCTCACCTTGGACCGAGCTGCCAACGATCTGCCCCACCGCATCGTAAAGTGTGACTTCCAGGCCGGTGAACCCGGCCAGCTCAACAGCCAGCGATCTGCCCCGCTGCTGCATGAATGCCTGCGGTTTGAGACGGGCACCCGTATAATATGTCTGCTTCACCCGCAGATTCACTGTTTTGACATGCTGGTCCAGGTAGTCTTCAGCCTGCAGCTGCTGGTTCCTGGCTACACCTTGCAGCACAAAATAGCTCAGCACACTTACAGCCAGAATGAGCAGTACGGCCAGGAACAGGCTGAATTTCAGCTTGATGCTGATCCTCATGGGTAACTCCCGGCAGGAATGGCTTTATAGCCGATCCCATAGACGGTTTGCAGCACATTCTGGTACGGCTCGCCCAGCTTTTTGCGCAGCCGCTGGATGTGGATGTCCACCGTACGTGTACCTCCGGCATAATCCATTTCCCATACCTGTTCCAGCAGCTCTTCGCGCATATAGACACGCTGCGGGTGGGACAGCAGGAGAAGCAGCAGATCAAATTCCTTTGGCGTCAGCTCAAGCTGCTGCCCGTCAAGCTCGGCGCTTCGCCGTCCGGGATACACGCGCAGCGCCCCATATTCGATAATCTCGCCCGGAGTCTCTCCGCCTTGTTTGTCCAGCCTGCGCAAGAGCGCCTTGACACGGGCCAGCAGCTCACGGATTTCGAACGGCTTGGTCATATAATCATCCGCGCCCAGCTCCAGGCCGACGATTTTATCAACGATATCATTTTTGACGGTTAACAGAATAATCCCGATGTCCTTCCGGTTCTCCAGCCTGCGGCATACATCGTATCCGCTCAGCTTCGGCATCATCACATCCAGCACCATGGCATTCGGCCGGAAGGTCAACACCTTATCAAGCGCCTCTTGGCCGTCAGCGGCGGTGTCCACCTCATAACCTTCACGGCGGAGCGCATAGGCAATCGCACTTACAATGCCCGGCTCGTCATCGACAACAAGCACTTTTTTAGCCATCTTCGGTTCACCTTCCCGCTTCCGGTTTAATTATTTCTTGGCCAATTGTTCTAATTGTAGTATACCTTTGTTCGCCTGTTTGACCAAAACCCTTGCCTGCTTCCAAAAAAACGAACCCGCTTGCCAATTTAAACGTAGTATTCGTCAGGAGCCCAATTTTTAGGTTATCTTAAACCAGACTTAAGCTTAGCCTCAGCTTCACCGTTTACAATAAGCTTAAGCTAAAGTTCTAATTGCCGTAACCTACGCCCCTTGATTGATATAACATTACACTTAAAGTGAGGATGACACTGATGAATATAAAACATATGAACATGAACATTAAACGCATGAACATTAAACGGGTGATGATTGTCGGAACGATGATTGTGGCCATGTCCTTTGGAGGAACCACCTGGGGCAAGCCTGCAGCAGCCGCAGCGGCCGCTCCAGTAGCCAAATGGTCCACTTCTACCAATGTGGCAGACAAGGATGAATTACTGGAGGCACTGAATCAATCCTCTGACGAGGATTTGTACGAGGCACTCTATGACGGGAAGTCCTTACATGATATCGCTGTAGAGAACGGCGGGAATATTGACAGCGTTATTCACCTGCAGGTAGCCCAGTTAACCCAGCAGCTTGATGCCAGACTGGCAAGCGGAAGCATTACTTTGGAGCAATATACCGCTCAGAAAGCCGAACTCAGCGAGCTTGTGACTCAAAGCGTTCTTACCTCATTCGATTAACGGGAACTACATAACAATCGCAAGTGGAAACGGATACCGTCCTCAAAAGGACGGTATCCGTTTCAGCGAGAAATAGAAGGATAATTTATAGCGTACAGCATATAAATGCTTATATTTGAACAAAGAAAAAGTGGCATTCCAACTTTCGTTAAGTAGGAATGCCACTTTTTATTATGCAACTAAGGAATCTGACGGGTTATTGAATCTTTTTCGATTCAATATCCACAGGCACCTGCTTCTCCCGGGTAATATCCAGAATATCCAGGAAGAAGACGAAGATCGGAATGCCGAGAATAAGTCCCCATACGCCGATATAATGCTCGGAGAACAGCAGCACGATAAAGGTGTAGAACATCGGCAGGTTCATTTTGGAAGACATCAGCTTCGGATTGAGGAAATAGCCTTCGACAAAATGCAGCACTGCAATCATCGCCAGCACATAGATCGTCATTTCCAGCCCGCCGATGCTATAGCCGATAATGCAGAGCGGAATCAGGGAGATGACAAAGCCGACAACAGGAATCAAGCTGAGCATGAAGATCATGATCGACAGCGCGAAGAGGTACGGGAAGCCAAGAATCCACAGCCCGATGACCGTGAAGAAAGTATTGAACAATGCTATCAGAATTTGGGCTTCAATGACTTTGCCGAAGGAGGAGATGAATTTTTTGCCGAAATACTCCAGCTCCACATAGAACCAGGAAATCTTGCTCTCTCTCAGGCGGGAGGTAAAACTGACAATCCGGTTCTTCTCCAGGATGAAAACAAAGCTCAGAATGGTTGACAATACGAAGGTTGTGCCCCAATTGCTGATCTTGAGCACATAATCAATGCCACTCTTCATATAGGACTCATAGTTCAAATCCTTCAGCATGTTGAATAAATACTGCATAATCTCATTCTGCGGAATATCTTCAGAGGTTAAGGTGCTGAGAAAATTGGTTAATTGCTTAATTTGCTCAAAAACCTTGGGCAGATATTTGACGAGGGCCATCACGATCATGCTGATTAAAGCAAGATATAAGATGATAATAATAACCTTACTGTTCACCTTAACAAATCTACTGGTCCGCTTGGTCAGCAATACCTGAAAGCTGTTCATTACATAAGCAATCAAAAACGTCAGCAGCACCAAATTCAGCATGTCTCGAATACTGTACAGCAACAGTGCGATCAGCGCCAGAATCAAAAACCGCCGGGCTGTTAAATTCGCGTAGTAACGCTTGAATACTTCCATTGTTCCTCTCCATTCGCTTGCAATTAGGACTTTTATTTATAGTCTACAGTAATGAAATCACTTATAGCAACTTGGAGGGCCCCTAAAATACGCGGAAATACAAACTTTATGTCAACTTATCAGAGCCGAGCCTATATTATGCTATAATGTGGAAAATAATCGCTAAATATGCAGAATTATTTCTGCCACTGGAGGTCTTTATCTTATGGGAAAAATCATCTGTATTACCGGAGCCTCATCCGGAATTGGCCTGGCCTCGGCCTTGAAGTTCGCGCGTGAAGGCTGGATCGTCTACGCTGGTACACGAAACCCCGCACGTGATCAGGAACAGTACCGTGGAGAGAGCAATCTTCATTTTGTAGAGCTGGAGGTTACGAAGCCGGAATCGGTTCAGGCTGTGATCGAGCGGATTGATCAGGAGCAGGGCCAACTTGATGTGTTGTTTGCCAATGCGGGCTTTGGCTATCTCCGGGCGCTTGGACAAGCACCGCTGGAGGACATTCAAAAGGTGTTCGACACTAACGTATATGGCGTCATGCATACGATTCGGGCCGCGCTGCCGCTGTTGCGCCGCACCGGATATGGACACATTGTAGCCACTTCAAGCGTCGGCGGACTGGTTGGCCAGCCGATGAACGAGATCTACTGCGCCAGCAAGTTCGCGGTGGAGGGCTTGCTGGAAAGTCTGGCTACCTACTACAAGCCGCAGTTCAATATTGATGTCACGCTGCTTGAGCCGGGAGCCATCGCCACTGAATTCAACAAGACCGTGCTTGGTCATGTAGCCGACACCGGAGGAATTCTGGAGGACGAATATAAGCCGGTTCTTGATGCCTATACCGCGACATTCCTGCAGCGGAACGTGGTGCCGCAGACCGCTGCTTCTGTAGCGGACGTCATGTGGGACCTGGTGCATATGGAAACTAAGCCGCTGCGGATCCGCACCTCGGAACAGGCGGAAGCCTTCGTCTCCCGCAAGATAAGCACAGACCCTACCGGACTCGAAGGTGTGCTCAACACCCGCAAGATCCAGCTCAATCTATAAACGGCTTGAAAGAGGAGCTGGCTCTAAACTGCGTTTCCGGTCTTCAAGTCTCACCGGCAGTTTCGGCCAGCTCCTTCTCTATCAGCTCCCTGTTGCTCCGGTGGAATTTGGCCATATTACGCGGGAACGCGCAGCCGTCGATCAGGCGTTCGATGTCTTCCTGCTTGCCTTCGGCTATAGCTGTCCGCAGATTATGAATATAATCGAGACCTGCGGCTTGGCGCCGCGAGATTTCGGGCAGGCTGTCGGCCGCTTCCCCATGTCCGGGAACCAGCAGCATGATGGCATGATTGGCAAGGATCAGTTCCAGTTTGCCCAGCGTCTGCTCGTAGGAACGGCTGTTGTCATAAATATAAGGGAACTCCACGTCCGACAAATAGTCTCCGGCAATGAACAGTCCGAGCGGTTCAACCAAGGTAAACAGTCCATCATCCGTATGCCCCGGCGCAACATAGCCGGTCAGCACCATATCTCCGAATACTAGCCTTTGCCCATCCTGTTCTATGATATGATCCACTGCCGGATAATTTGTCTCGTAAGGCCTTCTCAGATAGTAATTGTCATCAAAGGTCCGGAGATCCTCGATAATCGCCTTCCGCTCTTCTTCGCTTTTGCCGGCAAATGCTCTGCTGGCGATAACTTCGGCCTCCTTGAAAGCCCCATACCCGATAATATGATCATAATCAGAGTGCGTGAATAACAGCAGCAGCCGTCTGCCGGCAAGGGTATTCTCTACATACTGCCGGATTTCCTCCACTTCACGCGGCAGCCAGCATGGATCCACCACCAGCACACATTCTACAGTCTCCACTACAAGCGAATTGGTCTCATAGAGATCACTCTGAAATAGTGTAACCCCTGCGCTTTTCGATTTTAACACCGATTCCCCTCCTAGCCCGGATCAACGTTTCTATTTCACACCAGCAAAATTCTTATGTCTACCTTATAAGTTCACATATAAATACTTATATTTCAATAAAAAAAGATTGCCCCGGCAGCGCCAGGCACAATCTTCTCTGATGTCGATAGAACTTTATGAATGCCTTGTACCCCGTTTACCGCTGGATCGGCTCAATCCGGTATACTCCCGCCTCAGCCTGTCCTGAAATAATATGCCATCCGAAGGAGAGCACCGCTTCCAGACGGCTTTTCTCAGCGTCCGTCAGAGCCAATTCCACCGCTTCCTTGCCTTCCTCCAGCTCAAGCTGCGCCTCTTTGCCGAGGGCTACGGCAATCCAGCTGCGGATTCCACGAATGGTATTGTACTTGATCTGGTAGCCATCCGTTACCGCGCGGCGGTACTCCTCCGGCTGCTCCGCAGCGAATGCTGCCAATTGCTGATAGTCAAAATGGAATTCACTTTCGTCCACCGGCAGTTCTCCCCCGGAGGTTATTCCGAGCAGCTGCCCGCTCTCCCACCCCAAGGACCGCAGCGATTCCAGCAGCAGCGCATCCCATTGCGATAATTTAACTTTGCCCGATGTTTCTGTCATTGTATGACCTCCCTCCAGTAATAACACCATTAACTCAGCCTATCCTTATTTCAAATCATAGCACAGCTGGCCTTTATTCCGCGAAGTCGTAGGCCACAAAGTGGCCTGGGCTCACTTCCTGCAGCTTGACGGCTTCGCCCTCGCCGCGCGAGACAGAGAAGCCGTCGAGATGAATTCTCTGATTCACCTTCATTGGGTCTGTCTCCAGAATGGAAGACAGCAACGCTTTAGTATACGGATGAATTGGGTTGTCGTACAGCTCATCGCTCTCCGCAACCTCGACAAGGCGTCCGCCGTACATGACGCCGATCCGGTCGGAAATATGCCGGACCATCGACAGATCATGGGCGATGAAGAGATACGTCAGTCCGAATTCGGACTGTAAATCCTCCAGCATATTGACGACTTGAGCTTGGACGGAGACGTCGAGCGCCGAAATCGGCTCGTCACAGACGACAAATTCAGGCCGCACGGAAAGCGCTCTGGCGATGGATATCCGCTGGCGCTGGCCGCCGCTGAACTCATGAGGGAAGCGGTACAGATGCTCCCTCTTGAGTCCTACCTTCTCCAGCAGCAAGGCCACCGCTTCTTTGCGTTCTTCACCCTGGTGCACGCCATGGATTTTCATCGGCTCGCTGATCAGCTCCAGCACATTCAGACTGGGATTCAGCGAGGAATACGGATCCTGAAAGATCGACTGAATCCGTCTGCGGAAAGGCTTCAGCTGCTTCTCGCTAAGAGAGCCGAGCGACTGGCCGTCAAATGACACCTCGCCGCCTGTATAATCGTATAGCCGGAGCAGGCAGCGTCCTACGGTCGACTTGCCGCTGCCCGATTCTCCGACCAGTCCGAAGGTTTCGCCCCGGCGGATTTGGAAGCTGACGCCGTCGACTGCTTTCAGCACGGCGGTGTCCCGTCCGCGCATATCTTTGCCTTTGGAGAAATGCTTCTTGAGATTGTTCACATCCACCAGCACATCGCTTTTACTCACAGGGTTTCCCCTCCTTCCGCACGAACTGCAGCAGCTTCCGGCGCGCCTTCCGCCAGCCAGCACATTGAGCGGTGGCCCGGAGACAGCTCGGTTACCGGAGGCCGCTCGCTGCAGCGGGCAAAGGCATGCGGGCAGCGTTCCATAAACGGGCAGCCCGGCGGCGGATCCAGCAGATCCGGCGGCGTGCCCTCAATCGGAATAAGCCGCTCGCGCGAGCCGCCGCCACGTTTCGGAATCGAGCGCAGCAGGCCTTGGGTATAGGGATGCTGGGGGCGGTAGAAGATATCCTGGACCGTCCCCTCCTCCATAATAAGCCCGCCGTACATCACGATTACCCGGGTGCAGACCTGCGCCACCACACCGAGATCATGGGTGATTAGCGCGACAGCGGTCTCCGATCTTCCCTTCAGCTCTTTAAACAGGTCAAGAATCTGCGCCTGGATCGTTGCATCCAGCGCGGTTGTCGGCTCGTCGGCAATCAGCAGCTCCGGCTGGCAGGAGAGCGCCATGGCGATCATCACCCGCTGCCGCATTCCTCCGCTGAATTCATGCGGATACTGCTTCAGCCGCTGCTCCGGATCACGAATGCCCACTTGGCGCAGCATGTCCGCCGCTTCGGCATAAGCCGCTTCTTTATTCAATCCGCGGTGTCTGCGGATCACTTCCGTTAATTGCTGCCCGATTCGCTTGACCGGATTCAGCGAGGTCATCGGGTCCTGAAAGACCATGGCGATCCGGTTGCCGCGCAGCTTGCGCCACTGCTTCTCCGAGAGCCCGTTCAGACTCTCGCCGCGGAACTCAATATTTCCGGCGGTGATGCGGCCTGGAGACGTAATCAAGGACATAATCGCCTTGGCCGTGACACTTTTACCACTGCCGGATTCCCCGACGATTCCCACGGTTTCACCGGCATCTATATGAAAGCTGACTCCCCGGACCGCCTGGTTCTCCCCATCGCGGGTAGAGAACGATACTTGCAATTCCTCAACAGACAGCAGCCTCTGCGTCATGATGTCTTCACTCTCCTATCTCCGGATCAGCTTTGGTTCAAAGCCAACCCGCAAAATATCACCCAGCACATTAAAGCTCAGTACGGTTAACAAAATCATCAGCCCGGGAAACAGCGCCAAGTAAGGCGCCTGGGCAATATAGCCCTGCGCGCTGTTCAGCATGCTGCCCCAAGTGGCATGCGGCGGCTGAACGCCGAAGCCGAGAAAGCTCAGCGAGGATTCCATCATAATGGCCGAAGCAATGTTGTTCGTTGCCCCTACAATAATGACCGGCACCAGACCGGGAAGAATATGCCGCCAGATAATGCCTGTGGCGCTTTGTCCCGACGCCTTGGCGTACAGCACATATTCGCGTTCCTTGATCGTCATCGCCTCCGCACGGATAACCCGGGCTACATTCATCCACATCAGGAGCGCAATAATGATGATAATGTTGCTGACGCTTGGTTTCAGAAACACGCTGAGCAGCAGCAGAATCAGGAAGGAAGGAATCGACATGATAACATCCAGCATACGCATCAGGAGATTATCCAGCCAGCCGCCGAAATAGCCGCTGATTACGCCCACTGTTACCCCAATGACGGTTGCCACAACCATCGAGGCGAAGCCAACCAGCAGGGACACGCGGCCGCCGTACAACGCTCTGGCCAGATAATCCCGTCCATAGTCATCCGTTCCAAACCAATGGGCGGCCCCCGGCGGAGTTAGTCTCGCCATCGCATCCATTGCATTGGGATCATAGCCGGACAGGAAGGCAAAAATGGCTCCAAGGGTAAATACAATCAATATTACGAGAGCGGCGACACCCAGACCGTTCGTAAACAGCTCTGATTTTAGATTTTTCCATTTACTGCGATTCATGAGGTCACCCCTTTAATTTAATTCTCGGATCAACGAAGCTATAGAGAATATCCGCCACCAGATTGCCGATAATCAGCATCAGCGAAGAGAATAGCGTGATCCCCATAATGACCGGGTAATCCATTCCCTTGACTGCCGTCATTCCCAGCGACCCGATGCCCGGCCAGGAAAATACCGTCTCCGTCACGATGGCCCCCGCCACCAGATCGCCCATAGACATGCCGAGCAGCGTAATTACAGGCAGCAGCACATGCTTCATGACATGACGAAACAGTATCGTCGACTTCTTCGAGCCAAAAGCATACTGAATCTGCACATATTCCTCTTTTAGCTGTCCGATGGTGCTGGAGCGGATGTAGCGCACGTATGTGGCGAGAAAACCAAAAGCCAGAACAGAGCAAGGCAAAATCCCGTGCTTCAGCACATCAACCGCCGATTCCACGCCAATCGTACGCATCCCCATACTCGGCAGCAGATGCAGTTTAATGGCAAATAAGTACATTAGCAAAATAGCCAGCCAGAATAATGGCACCGAAATCCCGATGTAGGAGATGAAATTAATCAGCTTGTCGGCCCAGCGGTTGCGGTTCGCACCGGCAATCAGGCCAAGGGGAATCGCCAGCAGCACCGCAAGCAGGATCGCACTGCCCATGAGTCCGGCTGTCGCCGGCAAACGGTCCAGAATTTGATCCAATACCGGCTGATGGTTGACCAGGGAATACCCGAAGTCGCCCTGGGCGATTTCTTTGATCCAGATAAAATATTGAATATACGCCGGCTTATCCAGCCCCAGGTTATGGCGGATGCGCTCGATATCATCGGCATGCATATTCGGTGTTACAAAGGACAGCACCGGATCTCCCGGAGCCAGCTTGATCATCGTAAAACAGACAACCGACACGAAGAACAACATCGGGATCGTTTGCAGCAGTCTACGAAAAATGAGTTGTCTCATACGCATATTCTCCCAGCTCTTGATCAGCAAAAAATAAGCTGGATGTCCAGCTTATTTTTTGCCGTACTTATTTTTCGCTGCGCTTTATTTCAAATAGATTTTGGACAAATCTTCGAAAATAACGACAGGCTTCAGAACAGCCTCTTCAATTCCGCCATAGGCGTTGGACACGGCTACGACAGTTTTAGTATAAGCGATTGGGTAGATCGGTGCATCTTCAGCAACAATTTGCTGTGCTTTCTTGTAGATCTCGCCGCGTTTGGCTGTGTCAGCCTCGCCGGCTCCATCCTTCAGCAACTGGTCAACCTCTGGATTCGCATAATGCGAGTAGTTGGAGGAAGCGCCCGAAGTGAACAGGATGCGGTAAGCATCGGGATCATATCCCATGATGTATCCGGTCAAAGCCAGCTCGTAGTCCTTAGCCTTCAGGTCAATAAACTTCTGCACCCAGGCTGAGGAATCCATATTCTGCAGTTCAACCTCTACGCCGACCGCTTTAAGCTTCTGCTGCACATACAGGGAGATGGCTTCCTGTGTTTTGTTGCCGCTTTGCACAATATATCTCAGCTTGAGGTTGCTGACCCCAGCCGCTTCCAGCAGTTCCTTTGCTTTGGCGACATCATTGTCATACGTAGTCACGTCATTGGAGAAATATAGCGCGTCCGGAGTCAGGAATGACTTCGCCGGATCGGCATATTCACTGGAAGTGTATGCCGTTTGGATCAGTTCATCACGGCTAAGCGCCAGGGACAAAGCTTGACGTACTTCTTTTTTAGCCAGAACACCTGTGTCGCTGTTGGCATTGAACATCAGATAAGCCAGGCGGCCTTCACTGTAAGGCAAGATCTGAAAATTATTTGTAGCCTGGATAGTCGCTACATCCTTTGGATCCAGGTACTGCACGTTGATCTCGCCATTCTGCAGGGCAAGGTTGGCAGCGTTCGTATCCTTGGCAATCCGGTAAGTTACGGAATCCAGGTGCGGCTTACCGCCGAAATAGTTATCGAATCTTTCCAGTGTAAGATACTCACCGGCTTTATATTCTTTAAACTTGAATGGGCCCGAACCTACAGGAGAGGCGTTTTTGGTGCTTTTCTCCAGATCGGTTTCGTTCTCAAAAATATGCTTTGGAATCGGGAACACCTGTACCAGCGCAGCTTCGAAAGCCGGGCTGACTTGCGGCAGCTGGAATTCTACAGTCACATCATCCACTTTCACCGCTTTGACCGGCTTGTCGCCGATGACAAAGCTGGCTCTGAGGAAGCTGTTCTGTGCCTCATCCAAAATGCTGTCAATCGTAAACACTACGTCGTCCGCTGTCAGCTTCTCTCCGTCATGCCAGGTGAGTCCGCTTTTCAGCTTCAGTGTATAAGTAAGATTATCGGCCGAAGGCGTAAGGCTATCCGCCAGATAAAATGTTTTCTCTCCGTTTTTAACCTGGAACAACGGGGCATACAGCGCCTGGTCAATCGTCAGGCTGACCCGGTCACCTGCATAGTTCGGATTAAGCACTACCGGATCGGAAGCCACCCCGATAATCAAGTTCCCGCCGTCTTTGGGTTCACCTGCCGCAGGCTGCTGCGAGGCGTCCGGTGACTGGCTTGCATTTGTTGATGCTGCGTTATTCCCCCCGGAGCACGCACTGATCATAACCGTTAACAATATTAGAACAATAACCCCTGATAATCCTCTACGCATTTGTTTCTCCTCCATGTCTATGAGCAACTTCACTACTTCTGTTATGAATTATATATCGGAATACTCGGGATTACAATGGATGCAAATTCACAATAATGGGAGTTCGAGGGAATCGCCTGTAAAGACGGGTAGGGCGTCTAATGATTCCCCACCTTGACCTCTGACATGATATCCCCGCGCTTCAAGGCGTCCACATGCTCCATTCCTGCCGTGACTCTTCCGAACACCGTATGCCAGGGATCCAAATAATCAAACGTATCATAGCAGATAAAAAACTGGCAGCTGCCGGTATTAGGCCCGAAATGAGCCATCGACAAGGCGCCGCGCACATGCTTATGGGGATTATTCTGCGTTTCACAGGGGATTTTATCGGTACCTCCACGCCCCGTGCCTTCGGGACACCCGCCTTGAGCTACGAACCCGCGGACTACACGCTGAAAAGTCAGGCCGTTATAAAAGCCGCTGTTCGCCAGCTTTTCAAAATTGGCTACGGTACCCGGGGCTTCCTGCTCATGAAGCTCAAGCTCAATAACCTGTCCTTGCTCCAGTCTGATGGATGCCTGCTTCATGATCTCCCCTCCGGCTCTTCATTTCTATAAGGGCCGCCAATATGGGCAACCGTCTTGGCAGCTTCCTCCGGCGCATAGATCTCCTGTACATCCTCGTCCCGCAGCGGACGGTAGTTCCCCTCCGCATCATGCCAGAACACCTCGGCACGCGGATTCATTGCCAGCAGCAGATTGATCAGCTGTTGTACTTTCAGCGGTGATTTATCCATAGCGATAGCGCCACTCCTCCCGTCAGCCTGCTGACTGCCCGTTGCAGTCTTTAAGCGGTATTGTACAACAGGCCGTCTCCAGACACCAATCCATAAATTCCCACCCCCTTTAAAAAATAAGGGTTAGTCTAGTACCTCTCTAAATATATTGAATACATATAACCTATATCATCTATTTGTAAATCCAAGGGGATGTTCTATTAATGATGACCCTGTACTGGAATGGAAAGCTATGAGCGGACCCCAGACACGCGTACTGCTCGGCAGCCCGATCCACCAAAAACCGCTGATCCTGCACCAATTTCTAAAATCACTGCTGCGCCTGCGGCTTGACGGTGTTGAGCTGGATTTTTATTTCATTGATGACAATGAGGATGAAGCGTCCAGTTCACTGCTGCAGGAATTCTCCAAAAGCGCCAATAATGTATTCCTGCAGTCCTCCGGCTTCCGCGATACCTATGTCCGGGATGACCATACCCATTTCTGGAATTCTGGCCTGGTTTGGAAGGTGGCTGGCTTCAAGAACCTGATGATCCGGCGGGCTGAAGCCTTCGGCTATGATTATCTGTTCCTGATCGATTCGGATTTGATCTTACATCCGGACACGTTACTCCACCTGATCCAGACACAAAAAGATATTATCTCGGAGGTCTTCTGGACACAGTGGCAGCCAAATACGATGCTGCAGCCGCAGGTCTGGATGCATGACGAGTACAACCAGTGGGAGGCACTTCCGGGGGAGAAGCTTACCCACGAGGAGATCAACCACAGATTTCACGCCTTTCTGTCTAAGCTGCAGCAGCCGGGAATCTATGAGGTTGGCGGACTTGGCGCCTGCACGCTGATCAGCCGCCGGGCTATCGAGTCCGGGGTAAGCTATGATGTGATCCGGAATATCTCCTACTGGGGCGAAGACCGCCATTTCTGCATCCGTGCCGCCGCTCTGGGCATTCTGTTATATGTCGACACCCACTATCCTGCGCTGCATCTCTACAGGGACAGCGACCTTAGTAAGGTGGATGATTATATCCGGCTGACGTCACCCGCTCCGGAAGCAGCTGTAGACGGGACGGATGACGGGGCAGATGCAGCAGACACGGCGGGAACGATGGGAGACGCACATGAAACAAAAGCTGCCGCTGCACCGGGAGGCGTACAACGAACGGAGGCGGTTCCGGGAGTTGTAGAAGAAACGGAGGGTTCTGCGGCACCGGGAGCTGTAGAAAAGTCGGAGTCGGAGGCTGGCCCATCGGCAAAAGCCGCAGAGCCCGCAGAACCGGAAGCGGGATCCGGGGAAACGTCGGTTCAACAGGATTCGCAGCCGCATTCTGCTCCGTGGACAGCGGCTGAGGCGAAGGTACGCCTGAGCAAAGACCTGCCAGCAATGCCGGGAGATGAACCCGCTGAGGCAGCGGATCGTGCCGCCAATGCCCTCACGTCGGCATCCTCCGCCAATGCTTCCCCGGCTGCCAGACGACCGAAGCTGACCTTGACGATGGTCGTCAAGAATGAGAGCCAGCGCTTTCTGCGGCAGATTCTGCAGGAGCATCGCAAGTATATCGACGAAGCCGTCATTATTGACGATGGCAGCACGGATAACACGGCTGACATTTGCCGGGAAGCCCTTCAGGGCATTCCACTCCGTCTTATACACAACACCGTCTCCAAGTTCAGCAATGAGGCAGAGCTGCGCAAGCAGCAGTGGGATGAGGTTGTTAAGAGTGGGCCGGAATGGATCCTGAGCCTGGATGCGGATGAGATTTTTGAGGAAAGGTTTGCCGGGAACATCGACGCCCTGCTGCGGGAGGATGCTTGCGACCTGTTCTGCTTCCGGCTCTATGATTTCTGGGATGATCATCATTACCGTGAAGACAGGTATTGGCGTTCCCACCACAGCTATCGTCCGTTTCTGCTCCGCTACCGCGAGGGTTTCCCCTACATCTGGAATGAATCGCCGCAGCATTGCGGACGGCTGCCGGAGAATATTTTTGAGCTGCCCCATCAATTAAGCAATTTGCGGCTTAAGCATCTCGGCTGGTCCCGGCCAGAATTCCGGCTGGATAAATATTTGCGCTATATGCTGCTTGATCCGGATGGAATATACGGTTGGAAAGAGCAATATGCCTCCATTCTTGAGCAGCACCCGAATTTGGTTCCTTGGATAGAGTGAGAGGTAGCATACTGGACCCTATGCGGTTTTTCATGCAAATTTCACTGTACGCATCAACTAAACGAAACTATATTCTGCAGCTGCTGGCCGTGTTCGTCAGTTTTCTGATCTTCGGCTCGATGGCCGTTTCGGGCACGATGATGAATCTGTCCCATTTCTACGGCCTCAGCTCGACAGTAGCACCGCTGATTACTCTACCGCCATTTGAAGAATCGCGGTCATCTGCTCTAGGGCGCTGTTGCCCTCAGTTTTCTTGAGTAAAGTGCATTTTTAGTTGAAAGCTGCACCATTAGCCTATACAGTTCCAATAGCACAAAAAGAGCGTCCACCGGCCATACATAGCTGGTGGACGCTCTTTTTGTGCCGGACTTGGACAATTTGGTGCAGCAGGTAGCAGTAGATACCCTTAATCTGCACCAGTTACTTCGCTTCACCAAGTGCAATAAATGGATGTCTGCCGTAAGCAGATTGATTGCGGAATTGCGGAATTGTGGAATTGCGGAATTGTGGAGTACAGAATTTCAATTCCAGATCTATAGCTGTATTTCGTGCAACTATTCCCAGCCAAAAAGGCCAGAAGCGGCTTATAGTTGCAGTTCCTGCAATTAAAAAACCGTCACAAGGCTGAATGGGCGGGAAATCAAAAAAATAGCTGCACGAAATACAATTAAACCTCCACCGCATGGATAACGGGTCCATTTAGTTGTACGAAGTGCAGCTATCTGCTGATCAGATCGGAAGAACTGCCTTGGCAGCCAATTCCAGCCAAGGCAGGGCATCGCATAGTCTGAACTGAGCGGTGCGCGATGTGGAACGCAAAGTACCAGCGCCCTGCTTCGCAGTGCGGAGTGCGGCACCAGTAGTGTTTCGCAGCGCAGAGTACGCACCAGTAGTGTTTCGCAGCACAGAGTACGCACCAGTAGTGTCACGCAGCGCAAAGTGCGCACCAGTAGTGTTATGCAGCGCAGAACGCGCACCAGTAGTGTTTCGCAGCACAGAACGCCTCGTATCGCGAGTTTCTTCGTGGCGCGGAACATAGCGCACCAAGGCCGCTGCTCCCTGCCAGACACAACTTATCTGCCAGCTTCTCACACTGTGCTTATTTTCTCCGCCGGCTCCGGCTTGGCAATGGAAACTTTCAGCTCACCGCCCACATGGTGAACCTCCAGGACGGATCCCTCCGGCGCTTCCCCGGCAATGAGGGCGCGCGCAACAGGTGTCTCCAGACTGCGCTGGATGAACCGTTTGAGCGGTCTTGCTCCGTACACCGGATCAAAACCCTCCTTGGCGATGAACCGCACCGCCGCCTCGCTTAGCTTAAGGCCAACCCCCCGGTCGCTCAGACGCAGACGCAAGCCGTCGACCAGCTTGACAACGATCTGCTCAATTTCAGCCAATGTCAGCGGCTTGAACATTACGATATCGTCAACCCGGTTCAGGAACTCGGGACGGAAATGCCCGCTCAGTTCCTTCATGACTCTGTCCTTAACCGCCTGGGTAAGCTCCCCATTATCATCGGTGCCCTGGATCAGATGCGGCGAGCCGATATTTGAGGTCATAATGATAATCGAATTTTTGAAGTCGACGATCCGGCCTTGCGAATCGGTCAGCCGCCCGTCATCCAGCAGCTGCAGCAGGATGTTGAACACATCGGGATGGGCCTTCTCCACCTCGTCCAGGAGGACAACGGTGTAGGGCTGACGGCGCACCGCTTCGGTAAGCTGGCCGCCTTCCTCATAGCCGACATATCCCGGAGGCGCGCCGACAAGGCGCGAGACGCTGTGCTTCTCCATGTACTCCGACATATCAATACGGATCATGCCGTCTTCACGGTCGAACAGCGATACGGCCAGCGCCTTTGCCAGCTCGGTTTTGCCAACACCGGTCGGCCCGAGGAAAAGGAAGGAGCCGATGGGCCGGTTCGGGTCTTTGATGCCTGCCCGGGCCCGGAGCACGGCATCTGCTACCAGCCGGACCGCCTCCTCCTGCCCGACAACCCGCTCATGCAGCGTATCCTCCAGCCGCAGCAGCTTATCCCGCTCGCCTTCGACCAGTCTGCTCACGGGAACTCCTGTCCAGCGGGAGACGATATCCGCGATTTCTTCCTCTGTCACGGCCTCGCGCAGCAGCCGGGTCTCCTGATCTTGCTGCGCCGCTTCCTCCGCAGCCTTCACCTGCCGCTCCAGATCCGGGATGATGCCGTAGCTCAGCTCCGCCGATTTGTTGAGGTCGTAGATTTCCTGCGCATCCACCAGGTCCTTGCGCGCCTGCTCCAATTTTTTCTTCAGCTCACGGATGCCTTGAATAGCTGACTTTTCCTTTTCCCAGCGCGCAGTCATCCCGAGATGCTTCTCCTTAAGGTCGGCCAATTCACGCTGCAAGGATTCCAGCCTACGTTTGCTGGCGTCGTCAGTTTCCTTCTTCAGCGCAGCTTCTTCAATCTCCATCTGCATCAGGCGGCGGGTCACCTCATCCATTTCACCCGGCATGGAGTCGATCTCCGTGCGGATCATTGCGCAGGCCTCATCCACCAGATCAATCGCCTTATCCGGGAGGAACCGGTCCGTGATATAGCGGTTCGACAGCACGCCCGCTGCTACAAGTGCGCTGTCATGGATTTTGACCCCGTGATGCACCTCAAAACGTTCCTTCAGCCCGCGCAGAATGGAAATCGTGTCCTCCACATCCGGCTCACTGACCAGCACCTGCTGGAAACGGCGCTCCAGCGCCGGGTCCTTCTCGATATACTTGCGGTACTCATCCAGCGTTGTCGCCCCGATACAGTGCAGCTCGCCGCGGGCCAGCATCGGCTTCAGCATGTTGCCGGCGTCCATCGCTCCTTCCGTTTTGCCTGCTCCGACAATCGTATGCAGCTCATCAATGAAGAGAATGATCCGGCCGTTACTCTCGCGTATCTCCTTTAGGACCGCCTGCAGCCGCTCCTCGAATTCCCCGCGGTATTTGGCTCCGGCGACCAGCGCACTCATATCGAGCGAAAAAATCGTCTTGTCCTTCAGTCCCTCTGGCACATCCTTGCGGACGATCCGGTGAGCCAGCCCTTCGACGATGGCCGTCTTCCCTACGCCCGGCTCCCCGATCAGCA
Source organism: Paenibacillus sp. FSL M7-1046 (assembly GCF_038007405.1). Classification (NCBI taxonomy): domain Bacteria; kingdom Bacillati; phylum Bacillota; class Bacilli; order Caryophanales; family Paenibacillaceae; genus Paenibacillus; species Paenibacillus sp. FSL M7-1046. Next base: position 1,952,732 of record NZ_JBBOXB010000001.1, read on the forward strand.
CCGGGTTGTTTTTGGTTTTGCGGGAGAGGATGCGGATGACCCGGCGAATCTCCCCGTCACGTCCAATAACGGGATCAATCTTGCCGGCCCGCACTTCGGCCACCAGATCGCGGCCGTATTTCTCCAACACCTCGTAGATGGCTTCCGGCTCCCGGCTCGTCACCCGCTGGTGCCCGCGGATATCTGCAAGCACAGCCAGCAGCTTGTCGCGTGTAATCCCCCGGCTGGCAAACAGTTCGCGCAGCTCGCGGTTTTCGCTGCCGGAAACAGACACCATGGCCAGTACGGCATGCTCTACGGCAACGAACTCATCCTGCATCCCTGCCGCTTCCTTCTCGGCCTGCTCCAGTACGGCAATCAGCGATGGTGAAGCGTACCGCCGCATCGTGCCGGCACCCGATCCGCTGACGCCGGGCTTCCGCTGAAGCAGCTCATCCGTGCCCTGCAGCAGCTCGGCAGCGGGAATATTCATCTTCTGCAGCAGCCGCGGCAGCAATCCATCCTGCTGCTGGAGCAGCGCCTTAAGCAGGTGGAGGTTATCGATCTCCTGATGTCCGCCCGCTCCCGCCAGCGATTGTGCGGCTGCAACGGCTTCCTGCAGTTTTTGTGTTAGTTTGTTGAAGTCCATCTCCTTCATCACCTTTCCCTTTCTTCATCGCTCCTATATCTAATTACCCTCTGGCGGCTGTGCGCCGCTGCGCTCCGGAGCCTTGGCGTTTGGCTCCGGCCTGAAAGCTTGCACCCTCGGCCAGACGGTGGTAAATGTTCTTCTCCGCTTCCGTAGTTCCGGGCGGGATGACAATCTCAATCGCGAACAGGATGTCACCGTTTGTGCCGTTCGGGCGTTTCAGCCCCTTACCCGGAATCCGCAGCGTTTTCCCGCCCGTGATCCCGGCGGGAATCTTCAATTTAACACTGCTGCCATCGGGCAGCGGCACTTTGGCTTCTCCGCCCAGCACGGCCTGCCATGGGGCAATTTCCACCGTCCCATACAGATCGCCGCCTTCGGGCTCGTAAATCGCATGCGGCAGGATATGCAGCGTAATCAGCACGTCCCCACCCTGCGCAGCAGCATTCCCTCCGCCGGGAATCCGCAGGACCGTACCTTCGGGTGACCGCGCCGGGATGCTGACGTTCGCGTCTTTGCCAGCGACCTGTACCCTTACTTTCCCGCCCTTGTAAGCCTGCTCCAGCGTAATCTCCAGCTGAGCCTGCATGGTGCCCTGCGCTTGACCCCACGGTCCTCCCCCGCCTTGCCGCGCACCGCCGCTGCCGGAGAAAAAATCGAATCCGGCCCGGTCCGCCGCACCACGGCTGCCGAAGAACATGCCGAACAAATCCTCTTCGGAAATACCGCCGCCCCCGGAACCAAAGGGCGACTCCCAGGACGAGGAGGAGTACGCCCCGGAACCGGAGTGCTGTGTCCCGCCCGTATTTGCGCCGCCAAATCCGTAGCGGAGCTCTTCATCGTACACTTTGCGCTTTTCCTCATTGCCTAGCACTTCGTATGCTTCTGCCGCTTCCTTGAATTTCACATCCGCATCAGGAGATTTATTAACATCGGGATGCCACTTTTTGGCCAGCTTTTGATAGGCTTTTTTAATCTCCTGCCTGGAAGCCTGCTTGCCTACCCCTAAAGCCTCGTAATAGTTTTTTGCCGCCAATCGAACCTCTTCCTTTCTGCTGGCTGCACCCATCCTCCGGCGCTTTCCACTTGTATTCTTAAATATATTCTTCCCGTCCCATCAACTGGTAATTCGTCAGCCGGAGCAGCCCTGTGCTGCTGCTTTACCTTGTCTCTGTTGCTGCCCACAGGGGATATACTCTCAGAAAAGACGCACCATAGCCGGAAATCCCACTACAATGCGTCTTCTATGGTTACTGCTATATGAAAAGCCCGGTGAAGCCGCTGCAACTGCAGGGATCAGAGGGGCATGCGGCATAGGCCGCCCTGCCCGGGACCCCTTTTTAGACAGCTCATTCTTCCAGGCTTGAAAGTCTCACTTCACCTTCCATCCGCGTGCGGGACTCCCTGCTTCCCCCGGATGTTGTAGCCTTGGAATATGTTACTGAAGCTGTTCACCGGATGAACCATTATCCTGGATCTCAATGCGTTTGCCCTGAGATTTCTGCTGCTTCGGTACTTCCAGCGACAGCATGCCGTCTTTCAGGGAAGCCCGGATTTCATCTTCGGCAATATCCTGCACATAGAAGCGGCGCACATACTCCCCGTAGCGGCGTTCTCTGCGCACTACCTGATGCTCTTCGTTCTCTTGAGCATCCTCTTCCTTGCGTACCGCTTTGATCGTCAAATAAGGACGGGTATAATCAATGTCGATTTCCTCTTTTTTGAAGCCGGGAAGCTCGGCCTCGATCAGATAGGCCTGACCGCTCTCGCGGATATCCGTCCGGAAGGACTGGGCAGCGCCGGTCATCGGAGCAAAAAACTCATCATTAAACACTTCGTTTAAAGACTTAGCCAGCACACCAAACACATCATCTCTGCGTTTTCCAAAAGGCACCAAATCAAACATGATCCATTCTCCTCTCAATGTCTTGAATTTTGAACTCAATTTTGACTTTGACTTTATTTGACCTTATGGCTTTATTATAGTCCGGCTGCCGCTGGATGACAAAACCGGAATAAGCCGAAAATCCGGCAAATCCCGGCGTTTCGGCTTATTTTATATTACAAATTTTAGCTTTTTTAATTATTTGACCTTATTTGACCTTTATCGTAAATAACGCTCCCGGTGCTCCTGCTCCAGCATGCCCATCTTGATCACATCATGATATTCATGGTTATAAAAAAGCGCCTCCCGCTGCACGCCCTCCCGGACAAAGCCGATGCTCTCATATACATGTATAGCACGGCTGTTGTAGCTAAAGACCTCCAGTTCGATCCGGTGCAAATTCAGAATCCCGAAGCCATAGTCCAGCATGAGCAGCAGAGACTCCCGGCCGTAACCCTGTCCCTGATGTTTCCCTTCACCGATGGCGATCCGAAGATTCGCATTCCGGTTGTTCCGGTCGATATCCTGAATCGCAATGTCGCCGATCACCTCGTCATTCTCCTGAAGGGCAATCAGCAGAAGCACTGCGCTGTCATCCCCGGCTTTTCGCTCAATATACCCCGTGATCTGTTCCTTGTTGATATGCTTCTGGGTGCCTGTGAGGTAGCGGGTCTCCTTATCATAGAACATGTGGTAGTACAGTTCGGCATCTTCCCCGTTAAGCGGACGCAGATACACTTTGTCTCCATTTAATAGCCCGGACTGCTTGTTCATTGCTGCCAACTCCTGTCTCTTAGTGTAGCTCTATGATATTGCAAGACTGTATACTATAAAATAGACAAAATCATTCAATTTCAAAGGACAGATGGAGAGGATAATATGCTGCTTGTCCCCGCTCTCAGCGAGAACCATGAAGTTCCCTACTATATTCAGTTATATCATTATTTCAAAAAAGAAATCATCAGCGGCTCCTTGCCGGCCGGTACCCGTCTGCCATCAATCCGTGTGTTTGCCGCCCAGCTAAGCCTCAGCGCTACACCGGTCGAGCTTGCTTACCAGCAGCTGCTGTCCGAGGGCTTCATCGCAAGTAAGCCGCGCAGCGGCTATTATGTTCAGCCTATGCATATGTTCAGCGGGCTGACAGCCGCCGCAGACGCTCCGCCGCTGCCCAGCCGCCCGATAACAGCCCGCGACTCCCGGCCGTATGCTTATGATTTCCATATGTCGAAAAACGACTTTTCCCTGTTTCCCCACAAAATATGGCGCAGCCTCTATCAGGAACAGCTCGCCAACCCTGATCTGCTGCAATATGGCGATCCGCAGGGTGAGCCTGCCCTCCGCGAGAGCATCGCCGCCCATTTACGGCAATTCCGCGGGCTGCGCTGCACGGCAGAGCAGGTTGTAATCGGAGGGGATCAGTATACGCTATGTTCTCTGCTCTGCCTTATACTGCAGGGCAGCAGCAAACGGCTCGGCATTGAAGATCCGGGCTATCATCTGCTGCCGGCAGCATTCCGCAGGCACGGATTTGAGATAATTCCCATACCTTTACAGGAAGATGGAATAGATGTGGAGAAGCTCTATACCAGCAGGGCCAGCAGCGTGTATATCTCACCTTCCCACCAGTTCCCCAGAGGCATGACCTTGCCGATCGCCAAACGCCACGCCTTGCTGGACTGGGCCCGGTCAACGGACAGCATCATCATTGAAGACGACTACGACGGTGAGTTCCGCTATCACGGAAGGCCGATTCCCGCACTGCAGGGACTTCTGGAAGACAGCCCCGTAATCTACATGTGCAGCTTCGCGCAGTCAGTAGCCCCTGCCCTTAGCATTCACTACATGGTTCTGCCTAAGCCACTGCTGCCGCTGTATCACCATTTGGCGAGGGAGCTGTATCTGGAGCATTCAGCCTCCCGGCTGAATCAGATCGCGATGCATTATTTTATGGAAAGAGGGCATTTCGAGAAGCATCTGCGGAGAATGCGGCTGCTCTACCAGAAAAAACACGACCTTCTCCTCCGCTCCATTCAGCGCTATTTCGGAGACCGGGCAGCTGTAAGCGGAAGGGACGCCGGATTTCACATTCTGCTCACACTGAAATCCCACGGCAGTGCACGGCAGCTGGCAGCTCTGGCAGAAAAGGCCGGCATCCGGGTTACCCCAATGTCTTATACCTGGTGGGAGCAGCCCGAAAACGATGACCCTGAGTTTATCCTTGGATTTGGAGGCATCCCTGAAAACCTGATCGAAGAAGGGATTCGGCGCCTGGCTGAGGTATGGCTCCCCTTGATTTAAAGAAGTTATTCAGCAAACCATTCAGGAAGGTGAATCCCAATGACCCTTAACCATTACCTTGGCTCGGACAGACCGCTGCCGGCCGGAAGCTTCGGATATGTATATACGTATCAGAAATATTCTGACATTCCGAAGTCAGATGATAAACATGCGCTACACAACATTATGGATTTATCCCATCTGAACGATACCTATGTCCAAGTGTTTGAAACGGAGCTGGATGCGTCAGGACTGGACATCGGGGATGTAAGCTCAATGCCCTGGAGGAAGGAGCTGCCCATATCCAAGCCGTACGTTTATGGATTTAATGGTTCTTTCACTCTCAGCAAGGAGATGAAGGCACAGAATCCGCAGGGTTATGCCTGCAGTCTGAAATGCATCCGGCTGCTGCTCTCCCATATGAATGAACATATGGCCGCAGGCGAATCTATGGAGATCTATTCCTGTTGGGACAGTGATTTCCCCAAGACCATAAACCCGGATCTGGACTGGACCCTTCATCTGCCGGACTTCGAGCCGGAAGGCTCCTTTAACCTGGCGGATAAGCAATTCATCCGCATGACCAAATAGCGAAGTTAATCCCCCGGCCCGCTGGGGTACGCTAATCCCCGGAAACAGCCGCAGCATTTCCTGTCAGCTGTATTTCTTCAGCATTTCGGCAAGCATACCCTTTAGTTCCTCCACCAGCTCCGGCGGTTCGTGGACCGTTGCCCCATTTCCGAGCCCCATAACAAATCTGGCAAAAAAGCGCAGATCGCTTCCAGGTACCTTGCCTTCCAGCCATCCGGTCCCGTCTTCACGCCTATGCAGCAGGGATGCCGACCACAGCTCGGCCTCACAGCTCTGGACCCCCGCTTTCCCAAGCTCTACGTGAAGTTTGACCCGTTCCTCTTCAGGCACCTGCTCCATGGCGCTGTAAATCTCCTTATTTCCCAGGTGGATATGCCGCAAATCCAGCGGCGCTAACCCCGAATGGTCATAGTCCGCCGAATGGATCCGGTCGCAGCGGAACACACGGATATCCCCGCGCACAAAACAATAAGCCGGGCAGTACCATAAGCCGCTGCTGGCATAAATGCCGACAGGCTGTATTGCTCTGCACGACTGCTGCCCTTTGGATTCATAGTCGATCCGCAGTACTTTCTGATCGGTAGCCGCCTCCAGCAGGATCGACAAATAAGGAAACTCTGCCTGCCTTGACGGAGTCACGAAATCAATCCTGTTCTTCATCTCATCAATCCGGTCGCGGACATCACCGGACATATAATTATAAAATTTGTGCAATGCTGATAGGGACTCTTCTTTAAAGGGCAGATACTGATAGTGGCGCAAGGCATGGCTGGCAAAAAAAATCGCCACCGCCTCCGCTTCCGTAAAAGCAATCGGCGGAAGAATCCGCTCGTTCAGCACCTGATAACCCCCGTGGGGGCCTACTTCGGAATACAGCGGCACCCCAAGCTCGCCAAGCTCCTGTAAATCCCTCAGAATCGTCCGTGTAGAGACCCCGAATTCGTCTGCCAGCTCCCTGACGGTAAACTTCCGCCTGCGGTTGACGGTCATCATCAGGTCCAGCAGTCTTTTCGATTTGGACATGCGCCAGCCTCCATTCAGATGATTTGAAATTGGCTTCATTCACTTTTCTATTCATGACAATACTTGTCACTATTATAGACTACAATGAAATCAAAGCCCAGCCGCAAAGGGCAAATACAGCTTGAAGGAGCGAATTAGAAATGAGTATCCAATTAAATCCTTTTATCCTGCTTGACGGTACGGCAGAGGAAGCCATTGCTTTTTATCAGGAGAGTCTGGGAGCAAAACTACAGTTTAAGCAAACCGTGGGACAAGGCCCGCAGAATCCGGATTCACCATTGTCGGACGAAGAAAAAGCGCGTATCGCCCATTCTGTCCTGAGTGTGGGAGACACGGATATTTTTGTAGCCGATCTTGACATCGGACAGGTGCTGCAAACAGGCAACGGCATCAACATCTGCCTTTCGACGGAGGACGCCGGGGAAGCGGAACGATTATACAACACCCTTAAGGAAGGCGGGCAGGTTGACTTAGAACTGGGTCCGGTCTATTTCAGCCCGGCCTACGGCATGATCACCGACAAGTTCGGTGTAACCTTTCAAATCTTCACCAAGCGGCCACGGTAAAAAAACAGGCCATGGCTCCTGCCCTTCCAAAGGCAGGCAGCCATGGCCTGTATCTGTATTTAAGTGCCCCGTTTGAAACGGCTTGAACAAATGTTGATTTTGTTCCTTAGATTAAACTTCCGCGATAGTAACCTTTCCAGTACCGCCGCCTAATGTGGATAGAACATAAATCAAGCTGTTTTGGTCCTCATTCGAAAGTCTTACGCAACCATGTGTCGGACGTAGTGGATAAGAAGGGGCACCTGTATCTGCTGGATCTCCACCATGAATCCATAGACCTGAGCGGCCATTTTGTTCTGCAATTAACGCATTGCCACTAACAGGGTCCATTATGATATATTTCGACGGGCCATAAGAACGTTTATTTTTAACCGTTTGGGGCATTGCCTCTTTCGAGATTGTTGCTGAATATACCCCGGTTGGTGTATGTCCGTCAGTCTGAGACCAAGGATAACCGTATTCTGAGCGGCCAAGTGCTTGTACAGGACCAAATACTAAAGCCCCGCTATCATTATACATTTTCAGTGAACCCAATTTTGTCCGGTTTGCGTTCAAGTTAACCCGAATGTGGTATCCCATTTATAAAACCTCCAATTTTTTTTGAAGGATTAGCTGATGGAGTGGCAGAGGCTAATAGATAACTCCATATCATTGTGCTCTGCATCAACCGCCTTCTATTAATAGGGAGTTAGAGGAGGAGGATTTACAACCACGGATTACTAATTATCAACTTTATTTGGAAAATATTATTTATTCTCAAGTCTAATCCTGAATATACAACTTTGATTATATCTGTGACATAAACTCCGTTTTATTCAAGAGATGTCTCTTTTAGAGGTGTCTCTTTTCCTTTATAGATATAACTTATTCAGACGTAGCTTTGTTTCGATATTGCAGCGTCTGAGCTTATCTCAAGCGTTTTTGTATGACGCATATCGGACGTCCTGCATATTTTCCATATAATGAATTTTTTTGTATAAAAATACCTTTATGTGTGACATGGGTCACTTACTAGTAAGGGTGAAATAAAGAACAATGATTAGACAAAGAAATTCTTATTTTGTATTTTGTGGAATAAATGGAGAAACTTTTTTCGCTTTTTACGGAAGGATGGATCATATTGGAGTTGGATCTTAACGGGATCAATGCTGATTCATTGGTTCAGATGCTACGGGCATCATTTACCCTTGAAAATTGGGACGGTATCCTCCAAATCGCCGATAGGCTATACAGCGAGATTAATCAATTCTACAGCATATATCAGCGGGAGCATGCCGACGGCCAGAAGGTGTGCAACTTCGGATTAAAACGAAGCATCGTCTATTACTTCGGCTATTCTATGTGTTTGAAAGGAATCGCGCTTGAGAAGCTGGGCCGATATGACGAGGCGAGAGAGTGCATCTCGAAGTATGAGGATTTGGGATGGATTAACGGTATGAACGCCGAGGGCTGTGCCGAGGTTGAATATTATCGTGAAATTGCCCTAGCTAATCTGCACGTGATCGAACTGAACGAGGGGAACACCACCGCGCTTCCGGATTACCTGGTTTTCCTACGGCATAACGAAGAAGAAATCCTGCCAGGCATGATATACATCCTGGAGTCAGCAATCAAGCATAAGTACAATGTCGATGAGGTGCTGATCGAGTTCAAAGAGCAGATCGACTCGATGGGGGAATACTACATAACAAAAAGGAACATCCGGTATTACATAGATTACATTTATTTGAAGGCGAAATATTATTACATAAATGGAAATATATATGATTCTATAAATTCGCTTCTATATTCTTTGGCATCATCAGTTAAGCTTAAAGATGATACAGGGTTCCGTAAGTCAGCGGTTCTCTTTGAGAAACTCCGAAATCAAACAACTTCCAGGCAACTGGACGAGTACCTCTGCTTGATGGAACAAATACTAGACTAGGGAGGATTTCAAAATGAAGAAAAAAATGTTTACGCTCATCTTTATTGTGGTCGCTTTGGTAAGTGTTAATGCTGCTCTTGTCAGCGCGGACGCAGGATCCACCGGCACGGATAAGATTGCAAGCGGCGGCATCGTACCGCTGCGCCACGGGGTAGACCATTAAATAAATCAATAGCCGGACGAGCCTCTGCAAACTCTGCAGAGGCTTTTTCATGAGCGTGTAAAAAAGTATGGGGCTATCAAAGCTGGTCTTATTTCCATTGATCACGGTTAACTGCCGGATTACCTTTACCGATAAATAAACCATTGTATAGTAAATAGCTAATATGGAGGATTAAAAGTGAAAAAGTACTTTGTTGGTTTTATTGCTGGGATCGTCCTCACATTGTCATCAACAGTGTTTGCGGATGATATAAGTGAATTAATTGGAAAAAAGGTTGAAGGAACCGCTAAGGTTAATCTAAATGGTAGCGTTATAGGATCGGCAGTAATTATTAATGGATCAACTTATGCTCCAATTAGAGTAATTGGTCAAGCTACCGGTCTAGATGTCGGATATGAAAAGGGAGTGGTTAGGTTAAATTCGCCAGACATTTCTGAAACGCCCAAGAAAACAGCGGATGTATTAAATGCGGAAATAGTTCTATACCAATCAACTCTACAAAATACAAAAGAAGCAGTTAAAAAAATAAAAGAAAACATAGCATCTGGAAAATATACAGGTGACGAATTAATTTACCTGCAGATTGATTTAGAACGTGCGCAAAAAATGATTCCCAAAGACGAAGCAAAGATAGCTGAACTCCAGGCCCAACTCGTAGAGTTGCAGAAGTAACCACCTCAAATCTGAGGTCAATAAAACGGATCGTGCAAAACAAAAACCATACTCTAAACGAGTATGGCTTGGTATAATAATCCAGTACAATGGCATAAGGCGGTCGGCTAGTCTCCCGGAAGGGAGGTGATGCCTGTGGAGGTATACCAAGCACTGACGCTGATGATTTCATTTGCGACGCTGGTTGTGTTGATTTTATCCTTCAACAAAAAGAAGTAGACCGCCCATCTTGGTAGGGTGAGCGCGATCTACTTCTCCGTTGCCTTATACCAAGGCCGTCCGCTCTTATCGCGGATTGTACACTGGAGTCGTGTTGACGCACGGCTCCTTCTTTAATTGTATCTTAGCATATCGGTTTTTATACAACAAGGTGATACAAAAACAACCCAAAACTATTGACCGATTAGAATACTCGTTCACAGGCAGCGGATAGTCAATACAGCGCACGCCACAAATAAAATGTGGCATAGGCTTCCCAGCCGTGCCAGGGTACCGACAGTGCCAGCAGTTCCGCCGGGGTCGGCTTTCTATCCATGCCGGTGAGGAACTTCACCGCATTCTGCAGGCCGACATCTCCTACGGGGAAGGCAGTGGTGTCGCGCAGGCAGCGCATCCGCACATACTGCGAGGTCCACGGACCGATTCCCCGGATCTTCAGCAGCCGCTGCTCGGCGGCTTCAGGGGACGGCAGGGCCAGCAGCTCCTCCCGGCTCAATTCACCACCGGAGATCAGTGCAGCCACATCCAATAGGGTCCGCGCTTTGCTGCGGGTCAGCTGCAGACTACAGAGTTCTTCCATCGAGACCTGTAGAAACGTCTCAGGCCCCGGAAAATGATAATAAGTATGCCCTTCATATTCCAGCGACTTCCCGTATTCAGCGGTGAGTTGCTGCTTCAGCCTGTAGGCAAAAGCCAGATTGACCTGCTGGCCGAGAATAGCCCAGCATAAAGCCTCGAACAGATCGGGAATGCCGATGATCCGCAAGCCCCGTTCACTCGCCGCGAGCTTCTGCAAGAGCGGGTCTGCGTCAGCCAGCCGGTAGAACGGTGCAAGATCGCGGTCCAGATCGAACCATTCCACGATATACTGCGCCAGTTCCGCCAGAGGTTTCGGGCCGGGAAAAGCACCGGTCAGCAGCGTGGCTTGTAGACGCGGCGTACCGGCTGCAACCGTCAGCCTGACCAGCGACGGCGTTCCTTCCAGCATGAACAGCCGGGTAACCCCTTCCCCATCGGAACGGAACAGGCATTCCAGCGGCGAACGGTTCATGTATTCCAGACATGCGGACAAGTCAAAAAACTCCGGCAGCGGCAGCTCAAAAAGCAAATCGTTCATGTCCCGCCGCCCCCACATTCGTAATGCCTTCCAATTTCAGCAGCTCCTGCTTCAGCTTGAGGCCGCCCCGGTATCCGGTTAGTGTGCCGTTCGTGCCGATGACCCGGTGGCAGGGCAGCACGACCGGCAGCGGATTTTGTCCGTTAGCCGCACCCACCGCGCGGACTGCCTGCGGTCTTCCGATGCTTACGGCAAGCTCCTTGTAGGTCACTATTGCACCATGCGGAATACCGGCCAGCCCCATCCAGACCTCCTGCTGAAACGGGGTGCCCCAGAGATCCAAAGGGATACTGCTGAAGCTTACAGGCTCTCCGTTAAAATAACTCTCCAGAAGCTGCGTGGCCCCGAATTGATCGAAGATGTCAGCGTCCTCGCTAAACTGATGTGACGGTGCATAGGTTTTCAGCCACGATGCCGGAAGCACGCCTTGATCCTCCTGATAAGATATGCGGATTAGGCCCTTCTTGCTGGCCCACAAAGTCCAGTCTCTATTCCGGACGTTGAGGGTATGATGGAAAATCTCAATGGTCTTGAGTGTCTGGGTCATGCTGGATTCCTCCTTTGAGCTCTGTACGGTATTCTGTTGGCGCAAGGCCGGTCTTCCGCGCAAACCATGCGGCAAAATGGGACGGTCCCTGAAAGCTGACTGCCTTGCCAACCTCAGCAATGGCGAGCCCGGTGTCCGCGAGCAGTCCGCATGCTTTCTCCAGCCGCAGCTGGTCCAGCCTCGCGGCAGGAGACTGGCCGGTTACCCGCTTATAGGTTCTTTGCAGGTGAAACGGGCTGACTTTCAGCTGTTCAGCCAGTGACTGCAGCGTCAGCTTCTCTCCATAACGTTCTGCCATAACGGCATCTGCCTGTGCGGCAAGCACCGCGTCGGGTCTTAGCCTGCCGCCTTCCTCGGGGCGGCATCTTTTGCAGGGGCGGAAACCTGCCCTTGTCGCCTCCTGCAAAGAACCGTAAAAAACCACATTTCCCGCCTTCGGCGTTCTTGCCCGGCAGGAAGGGCGGCAGACAATATGTGTAGTCAACACCGCTGTATAATAAACCCCGTCATAGGTTGATTCCCGCTTGACTACCGAATCATAGACCTGTTCGAATAATGCCTGATCCATATGAAATCACCTCATACCGCCAGTATAAACGATTGCTTTGGCCTTATGCAGCCTATCGCAATAGGAGAGCAAGATTACGACAGTGAAGACCTATGCAACCGGGCTCTGACCAGTCCACCATACCGCGCGATATGCGCACAGGAGAGCAAGATTACGACAGTGAAGACCTATGTAACCGGGCTCTGACCAGTCCACCATACCGCGCGATATGCGCACAGCGGTCCACTTCGGCCAGAAGGAAGCTTTCAACGCTGCCGGACTGGAGAGACGCTATTTATAGCAGAAAAGCCCCCTTTCATGCCCGGCGGACTGCAGTGTCGTTATTTCCTGTTTCCTGCGACAATTAGACAGTTTTTGTGAAAATAGCGGCGCTGAGGTCCGTTTCGCCCCCAATAAGACTGATTTTGCCGAAATAGGAGCGCTGGAGTCCGGTTGCTTCCACATGCCGGCTCATCTAAACCGGCAATCCAAGTGGAAACGGCTTTGCCGTCCTTTTTAAGGACGGTACCGTTTCAGCGAGAAATAAAAGGATAAGTTATCGTGTGAAACATATAAATTCTCTAGAGTAAAGGGCTGGGTTCAAAACCAGCCCCTCCTCATCAAACCGTACGTGAGGTTTTCCCTCATACGGCTTTCCGATGTTCGTCATTCATGGGCATGCAGGTTACAACAGCGTTTTTAGTCCATATTGCATGGCTAAGTATTTGACCTCCGACCGTGATCCCCTCCATCTTCTGCGTTGTCTTTTCTTGGCGTACCACCGGTTTAATCGCTGCAAAGTATACCAATCCAACTTGGCTAACCTCTTTTGACTGTAGTTCGTGTAGTAATAGTTTCTCCATCCTTGAATCTTTGGATTGAGCCATTCTACATGTTCCGCGAACGATCTCGAACGCATGCTGGGTGGTGACAGTCTTTCCTTGACTACCCCTCGAATACGCTCCTCCGCCTTTTTCGTTAGCCACTGCTGCGTGGTGGTGTACACCTTGCCTTGGGAGGTTTCTGCTTTGGTTTTCCGGTGATGCATCCCTAAGAAGTCGAATCCTTCGTCTCCTGTCCACAGTCCTACAATGCGGGTTTTGGTCGGGTGTAGGGTCAACTCCAGACGCTCCATAATTTTACGTATAAGTTCATACGCATGGTCGGCGTCCTTCTTGGTTTTGCAGACCACCACAAGATCATCTGCATACCTCGTGAGTTCACCTATTCCGCTCCCGTGTTTCTCCCACAGTCGGTCGAAATAGTTCAGATAGATATTCGCCAAAAGCGGTGAAATGACTCCACCCTGCGGTGTTCCTAAATCGGAACGCCTTACGGTTCCTTCTTCCATGACTCCCGCCTGAAGCCACTTCCGTATTAACTTCAGGGTCCGCCTGTCATTGATACGCATCTGTACTAATTTCATAAGCTTCTCTTGATTAATATTGTCGAAATAGCCTTGGATATCCACATCGACTACCCAATTTCCTTTGCGGTTGCAGGCTTTCCGGATTCGTTCCAGCGCTCCTTTTGCACTTCGCTTCGGGCGAAATCCGAAGGATACTTCCTCAAAATCCGCTTCAAAGATGGGTTCAATCACGAGTTTCGTTGCCATCTGTAGGACTCGGTCGCGCACGGTGGGTATGCCCAGCGGCCTTGGCTTCCCATCCTTCTTCGGGATATAGTGTCGCCGTACGGGCTGCGGGTGGTAGGTGCCTTCTTTCAATTCTCGCTCACAGTCCTTGAGGAATCTCGTTTCTCCTTGTTCCTCGATATCTGCTAGCGTCACGGCATCTACTCCTGCGGCTCCCTTGTTGGCTTTTACTCGTTTCCACGCTTCACACAGGATGTCCCACCGGTAGACTTTGTCATATAGTGCATGGAATTTACGCTTGTTGTTCTCCTTGGCCGCATGACCTAGCTTTTCTTGGAGTTCTTGAACTTTTTCCTTGGGTGTCGTTAGCCGTTTGGCATTCACTCACTCGTACCTCCTCCAAAAGCATAAACAAAGCAGGGCTCCTTCCCTCCCTAAGGTTATGTTGTCCTTAGGTTCTTCGGTACTATGAGCCCCTCGGACTCCCTTCCTGCAGACGATTCACTTCGTCTTTTGGACTTATAGAATGCCTCTTTACGGTTTCCTAAAAAAAAATCCCGTGCAGGGGAGGGTCTCCCCAGTTCACTGCACGATCTTTCAGCCCATGCCGTTCCCTATACGCCGGAGGGTTCTTCGCTGCTGCTCCAAGTTCTGTACAGCTTCCTTGGCCTTCGTCCAAAGACACGAGACTCGGCTCCCTCTCTTCCCCTTTGCAGGGCCTTTTTGACGACGCGGCAGGATTCACTTGATGTTGCGGCCTGGGGTGTTGCTCGCCCTGCCTCTGACCGGACTTTTGTCGATGCGCTTTTACACACAGATTTCGCCATATGCAAGCATCCTAGCTACCAAGGTGGCTTGGTCCCTCCTTGGGTTGGACTTTCACCAACTAGATCATGCGTGCTTCTGGGCACGCTATCTTTTAAAAAAGGACCCTCCGGCACCGCCTATTAGGCGTCCGGAAGATCCCAGCATGTTGAAGCTAACCTTAGCTTTAATAATCATCGACTATATAATATTCACGTTGTTATATGACGTAATTAGATTGCAGCTTTCTGAGTTTTCAGATCCACGGGGCCATCGGCAGCCGGGGGATTCTTTTTCCGCATATAGTCGGAATAGTATGCGGTAATGATCGGAACGAGAATAGAGGTGACAATGACGGAAGCCGCAACAAGTGCCGTGGCTGATTCTGCAGCCGGCAGGAGTTCAGGCTTCATATTGGCCACAAGCATCGGATTGGCTACGGCTGCTCCGGCGGTGCTGGAGGCGGCAAGTCCGGCAGTGCCGTTGCCGCCGCCGATAAACTTATCGGCCAGAATCAGCGGAATCCCTGTAATAATGATGACTACGATACCCAGCAGAATGCCGAGCAGTCCGGTATCTACGATGACGCCGAGGTCAATGGAGCTGCCCAGCGCGAAACCGAAGAACGGAATAAGTGTTTGTGTCGCTTTGCCGAAGTAGGTCCGGAGATCATGATCCAGGTTGCCCAGTACAAAACCGATCAGGAAAGGAAGCACAGCACCCACAAAGACATGCGGTTCAAATACAGCTACCCCGGTGCTGCCCAAGATAAGCATCGTTACCAGAGGGCCGGATTCCAGTGACATCAGCACGAATGCGCCGGATTCCTCTTTGGTGCCATATTGCTGCATAATGGAAGCGTACAATCCGCCGTTAGTCATATCCATCGCGGAGATAATAGCCAGCACCGACAATCCGGCGAAGAAGCCGTTTTGAATGCCGCCCTCCGGCAGGAACTGGATCGCGATCAGGGCTATTACCCAGGCCACGGCAATTTTGGTCAGTACCAATGTACCTGATTTCCGCAGCACACTTCCTGTAGCGCGTACATCTATAGCCGCCCCCATACAGAAGAACCAAACCGCCAGAATCGGTACAGTCCCCGTCATCAGCCCTTTGGTGAAGCCGCCAAAATATTCGCCCGCATTCGGGAAAGCGGTGTGAATGATCGCCCCGAGGAACAACGGCACCAGCATCATGCCGCCGGGAATTTTGTCCAGCGCTTTTTTAATTTTCATCTCTTATCAGACCTTTCATGTCGGATTCTTAATTTTTGCATAAATTGATGATTTTACCTGAAGAAGGCGCAGCAAATCAGCCCCAAGACCTTACCTGTCCACTAAAGGTAAATCATCAGTGAGCAGCAGATTCTGAGAAAATTTGCCTGACGGCGCTTTCATGTTACTTACGGCTTAGCCCCAGCTGCGGGATCATCCCGGAGAATAAATCGTCGCTTTCCTTCAATTGCTTGGAGAACGCTTTGCCGTCCGTGACCAGCAGCCCTAATCCGTTGATTTTCATATACTCGCGGAAGTCCCTGTCCTCTGTCCCTTTGATAAAGGCCCCGGCCAGCAGCTCGGCAATAGCGTCCGGCGTATCCTTCGGTACAGCAAGGCCCCTCCATGTACCTGTGAAATTGACATGTATCCCCGTCTCTTCCTCCAGCGTGGGTACGCCAGGCATTGCCTCCGATCGCTTGTCGGCGTTGACCGCCAGTGTCCGCAGCTTCCCTTCATCCACATACTTTTTCACTTCGGCAGGGCTTACAGGCACTGCATCGACAAAACCGTCCATCAAGGCGGAGACGGCAGGGCCTCCCCCTTCAAAAGGAATATGTGCAAACTTCACACCGGTTTCCCGCTCCAATGTTACGGCAGCCAAATGCCAAATACTCCCCGTTCCTGCGTTCCCCATTTTCAATTCACCTGGATGCGCTTTCGCAAAGTCGAGAAACTCATTTACGGTTTGCCACGGCGCTTCGGCTCTTACGGTTATGGCGGAAGGATCAAAATTCGTTTGGGCGATCGGTTTGAACTTCTCATAGGTAATCGGAAGCAGTCCCAGATGCGGCAGGATAGTGAGCTCGGCAGGAAGAAATGTGACCGTATACCCATCGCCCTTGGCATTGGCACCCTCCATGAGTCCGACGGAACCTCCGCCGCCTGTCCGGTTGAGCACGATAATCGGCTGGCCCAGTACCTTCTCTGTTGCTTTAGCTAAAGCTCTTGCTGTGGTATCCGTCCCTCCGCCCGCTGCATAAGGCACGATTAAGGTAATCGGTTTCACCGGAAAATCACCGCTTACATTCTCCCGGCTGTTATCGCTGGTTATCATGCGGTTTCCGGCCCATACCATCGTCAAAACCGCCAGGACGGATGCCGTCCAAATGCCTATTTTTGTTGTCCGTTTCAAGACCATCCCTCTTCCTTAATAATGACAACTGAGCCGCAGGCCACAATGGATCTACTGCCATGCGTGCGCCGCTTCACCCCCCAAATTTCTTCAATCACAGTCTCATTCACGAATCTGTGAAAGTTTTCTCAAATAGAACTTTAACGTAAACGGGGGGTTGCCATCAATCGTATAATCTTATTCTGAATCGTCAGAAACGCCGGAATGGCGCGGTTTTGGCCGATCTGCATACTCATTGGGATATTTGCTGCTCTCACGGAACTTGCCCGGTGTAACCGATTTGATCTTCCGGAAAGCACGGATGAAGCTGTTCTCATTCTGGTATCCGACCCGAAGCGCAATTTCGGCAATCTTCAGGCTGCTGCCTTGCAGCAGTTCACAGGCTTTATCTATTCTCAGGTTGGTCAAATAATCATATAGTGTCGTACCCGTCTCTTCCTTGAAGATGGTGCTTACGGAGGAGACGCCCATTTTGACATGGGCAGCGATATCCTGCAGTCCGATGTTATCCTGCAAATGAGACTCCATGTACCGGATCAGTTCCTGTACCATCAGATATTCTTTGGACTGTCTGTGCACTTCAAGCACACCTGACATATGGATAACAATACTGCAGAGCATTTCCTCAATATCGGACAAATCCATCGTCATCACTTGATGCCACGTATAATCCGCCAGCTCGGCTGGCAGCGGATGCCCCCCGGAAGTCGCCACATTTAGAATTTCTCCTATTAAATCGTCTACAACACGAACAACTTTTTGCGGCTGCACGGCTTTCTTGCGGGTATCAGCCGACCACTTGCGGACCCATTGCAGGGCAGTCGCAGCATCAAAAGACTTCAGCGCATGCAGCACTTCCAGCCTCCAGGCATCATCCGCCGCTGCGCCGCCTTCCTCATATTTGCTCTCCTTCGCCGAAAACTCACGGACATGACCGTAGCCTTCATATAGACGATAAGATAAAGCCAGCTCGGACTCCGAGTAGGACCGGGCTGCCTGTGAAATCGCAGAGACCGGTTCGCCGATGCCTATGGATACCGATATTTTTAAGACGTCGGACAGAATGGCAATCAGCTTACCGGCATCCTCGCGCAGATGGCCGCTGTTATCATCTTTGGGCTGCAGCAGTACCACGAGGTTGTCCTTCCGGGGAGTGGCCGTAACCGTCCGCCAGGCAGGCCCGAAGAACTCAAATACAATGTTGTTCATCGCATATTTAAGCAGCAGCTGATCCTCTTCCACATATGCGGAGGTCCACTTAGAATGGCGGTCTACAGAGACCGTCAGAATTACGAAGGGCCCTTCCTTCCAGCCTCCAAAGTAGTGCTCCCATTTCGTCAACGTCTCCTGCGTCCCGATGCTCCGGGTAATCAGATCGCTAACAAATTTGGACCTTAGCTCCGGCAGGCTCCATTCGGCCACCAGCGACTTGCTCTGAAAATCACCGACCAATTTGCCGATGACCGGCTCCAAATCATAAAGATTTCCATGACCGGCCAGCTTCTGGTCGGGCATCAGGAGTTTATTGATCCGCTTCAGCGGCCGGAATGCGGCAAAGCTGTAATAATAAATCGCGGAGCAGCCAACAGCGATCGAAATCAGCGAGAGCATCAGCATCATATTGCGCGCCGTCTTCACATTTTTCAGCAGCTGCTCCATCGGAACAAGGGAAATCAGCCGCCAGCCGGTGACATTCGAGAACGTCTGGTTCGCCATATAGGCTTTTCCTTGAAGCTTCACATGGGCAAACGGACTTACATCAATGTCCGACAGCACATTATTCATGTCCGCCAGAGGGAAAGGCAGATTGAGCTTAGGGTAAATCAGCTCTCCCTCCAGGTTATATACAAATTGATAGCTGGATAAATGGGTGTACATTTTGGAGAACAGCATGTCATAGTCCAGATCGATCAATACCGCGCCTGTGACGTCCCCGTTCCGGACAATCGGCCGGGCCAGCGAGAGCAGCTCCGTGCCGGTCAGCCGGGCATCCGTGCCGATATATACTCTTCTTTTAATCAGCAGCGGCTTCTGTTTCATTTCATCAATCCATGAGCTCCAAGCATGCTCCGGTGCTTCTTCCCAGAGAGCTCTATACCCGTAATTGCTGGAGACGACGGAATGATCCCCGAACTTGATTACACTGATGGCATGGACATCCGGCTCCGTAGCGAGCGTCTTCAGGAAATTCTGCGGCTCTGCAGCCGCCAGCGCATTATCCGCCGGATCGGCATCCATATATTTAAGGACGGCCGGGTGAAAGGCCAGATCGACCGCTTTATTATCAGATTCCCGGAATGCCCGGTTAGTCACATCCATGTTAATTTGCAGCAGCTCTACATTTGGCGTGTTCAGCTCAGTATCCAGCGCATTCCTGTACTCTCTATAGGAGAACAGGCCAATTAGAGTAATTAATAGAGATACACTGAATGTCAGCATTAGAATCAGCCGGGTCTGCTTATTGTTCAGCAAGTATTTTAATTTAAATCGCAGCATGGGTGCAGCTTCATCCTTCCGCAGTTCGCTTAGTTCAGACCTTAGAGTAGCATGTTCGCCTATACGGCAATATGGAGCATGTCATATTCTTTAAGATTTTAGGGAGTTAAGGATAAGATCGTCACAAATGTTATAATGAGAAAATGAGTCAAGACCAATTTGCTACAGGAGACCAATTGCGATGCAGCGAAATTTCTATATGGCCGATCAGGAATGGGACAAGCTTATTTCGGACGTAGCCTATCAATTCAGTGACATCACCCTCAAACGGGGATTTCAGTATTATAAGCAGGACCGTGTCCATGCGTTCAAAATGATCTCAGTCGGGAGCATTCTGGCGCTTGTGGAGGGCGGGGAAGACTACAGCGTAACTATTGAGCTGGATACCCTGTCCGCCAGCCGTTGCAGCTGCCCGGTACAGCATTCCTGCAAACATATGGCCGCTGTATTAATGAAGTATGCCGAGCAGCAGGGCCGGCTGGTGCATATGCTGGCCAATGCCAAGACGACCAGTCAATGGATCCGCAATCCGGTGGTCAAGGAGACTCCCGTTGCCGCTGGCTCCGCCCGCCGCAAGGAGCAGCTGGAGGAGCTGGCTGCCCTGGTTCCATCCGGAAATGTGGAGCAGTGGCGTGAATACTTAGCGCTGCTCACCGCACCGCTGGCGCCTACCGTGCGGAATTCCCAATACACCGACAGGGCGCTGGCGGCCATCTCCGAGGCCACTCCAGCGCTCCCTCCGGCCTCCGGGCTGTTATATAAGCTTCATGCCCATCTCTTTGTGCTGGAAAGCTTACTGAAACCGGCAGGCCCTCACGTCCCGGGAGCAGGTGCTTCTCTGGGTTATTATACCTCTGTTGCTGTCTCCGAGCTGCAAAAAGCGGTAACGGATCTCATGAAAAACAGCCTGCCGCTCGCCGCAGAGCCGGAAGCCTGGCCGCGGGTCAGCGAAACGCTGGCCTATCTGCGGCGGGAGATGCTGAATGAGCCGCGCGACCGTTCACGGGAACAGCCCTATTACTCCCTCTGCTACGATCTGATCTGGAGAGGCTGGATTGCACCGAATGCAAGCGGCCCGGCTATGTACCTGGAAGAGCTGGAATCGCTCCGCCAGACCGGCGAGGAAGCCGGCATATCACTCTCGCGCCACTCGCAGCAACTGGCGGAGAGCCGGATGTATTTCTATCTGAACGATGACAAAGGCGCCTGGGAGCTGCTTGGCAAAGCTTCCGAACGCCCGGGTCTCTACCCGGACGAGCTGATGAGCTTTCTGGCTCCCCTGGCGGAGGCCGGACATTGGTCACGCCTTGCTCTGTGGCTGGCCGAAATCGGCCCTCTGCTGACCAGCCGCCTATATAACCTGAAGAACTATGCCGGATACTGGGAGGAAGCCGTCCGCCGCCTGCCGGAGACCGAACCCCGGATGTGGGATACGCTGATCGACATGCTGCCGCTGTCCCGGGAGATTTATGAAGAAATGCTGCTGGATCACGGGCGCTGGCAGGAATGGATGGATTACCAGCTCTCCTCCGGCAAGGAACCCGCCGATTTCCGTGTCAGCGACCTCCAGCCGATCGAGAAAAACGCGCCGGAGCTGCTGCTCCCGTTCTATCATCAGGCGGCAGAACGGTTCGTACTGGAGAAGAACCGGCACGGCTACAAAGCGGCTGTAAAACTGTTAAAGCGCTTGTCCAAGCTCTATAAAAAGCTGAAACGCGAGGAGCGGTGGGAACAATTTCTGGATTCCTTCACCTTCCGGTACAGCCGGCTTCGCGCACTGCAGGAAGAGCTGCGGAAAGGAAAGCTGATCCCATGAGCAAATATATGCGAAATATTACTGTCCAGCTTGCCTTAACCCAATATGGCGATGCGCTGATCTACGGGGTGGATGACAGGGATGATTATGTGCCCGGTGTTCAGCTTAAGCAGAAGCTGTTCTCCTGGCATGAGGAGTCTTTTTATGGAACGGAGTTAACGCTCCAGAACGCCGATGGGGTTGACCTTGTGGTTCTGCCTGCTGAGCAGGTCATCCCCTTCTTTGCGGAGCGCAGGCTGCTGCGGCATGTCGGCTGGAGCTGGCAGGGCGACGCCGAACTGTTGACCGGGCTGGCGCCCGCCATCACCGGGCTGCTGGCGGAGAAGAAGTATGCGCCGAGCCTGTCCGCCTATCGCGAAGGCAAGCTGCAGTGGGACTGGGATGACAAGGCGCTGGAGCTGGCTGCGGAAGGCAGCGGGAGCGCACAGTCTGCCTTGCGCGGACTTACCGGGCGCCGGAACCTTGCGGACGGACTGCGTGCTGCCTTCTCGGCGGCGGTGTTCCAGCAGTACTACGGCACCGAGGCCGAAGCCGCAGACCTGCGCAGCGAATACCCGCTGCTGTTCAGCAGCAGCGCGGGCGCGGCAACTGCCGGCATGGACGACGACAGCTGGCTGATGTCTATCGGCTGGAAGGCGGACACGGCGCCGTTCCGGCCGGCCCTGCAATTGCTGGAGCCGGACGACGAGAAGTGGTACTGGCGGCTCCAGCTGCTCCTGCAGGACAAGCGCGATGAATCCGCGCTTGTGCCGCTGCGGCTCACCGGGGACGGCGAGCCGCATGGCCTGTGGCCGGCAGCGTGGACGCCTCACGTCCACGAGCGCGCGTCCGGGTGGCTGTCGCGCCTGCGCGAAAGCCTGGCCGGGGAGCACATCGGCCACGGGGACGATGTGCTTGGTGAACCGCTCAGCGACGGGGACGCCTGGCGGTTCCTGACCGTGGACAGCCGGCTGCTGCTGGAAGCCGGCTGGCAGGTGCTCCTTCCGGCGTGGTGGGAAGCCGCCAGCCGGAAGAAACCCCGCCTGCGCGCCAAGATCAGCTCCGGCGAGGGCAGCGGAAGCAGCGGCGGCCAGTCGCTGTTCGGGCTGGATTCGCTGGTCGATTTCGACTGGCGCATCTCCATCGGCGACGCCGAACTCTCCGAGGCGGAGTTCGCCGATCTGGTCGCACGCGGCGAGCGGCTCGTGCAGTTCAGGGGCAAGTGGATTCCGCTTGACCCCGCTCTGCTGGCCCAGATCCAGCGGGCCATGGCCGGGATGGACAAGTCCCAGGGCTTGTCCTTTCAGGATGTGCTCCAGCTGCACCTGCTGGGCGGCGGCGAAGAGCAGGACAACGAGGCGGCCGAGGCGGAGCAGGCGGAAGAGAATGCCGCCCGCTTCCGGCTGGAGGTCGAGCTGAACGAGCATCTGGTCCGGCTGATCGGCCAGCTCGGCCACCGCTCGGATTGGCCGAAGCCCGAGGTGCCGGCTGGCCTGCATGCCGAGCTGAGAAGCTACCAGCATGAAGGGTATGCCTGGCTTGTATTTCTGCGCCGCTTCGGACTCGGCGCCTGCCTGGCCGATGACATGGGCCTCGGCAAAACCGTGCAGCTGATCTCCTACCTGCTCCACTTGAAGGAACAGCAGGGAGAAGCCGGCCCATCAGCAATGGGGCCCGGGCGGCAGACCGACCCGCCGGACTGGCCGTCGCTGATTATCTGTCCGACTTCGGTGCTCGGCAACTGGCAGAAAGAGCTCCAGCGGTTCGCTCCGTCCCTGAACATCATGCTCCACTACGGAAGCAGGCGTCTCGATGCCGGTTATTTCTACGGCGCCGCTTCCCAGGCCGACGTGGTCCTCACCTCCTACGCCACGGCCGCGCTCGACCAGGAACTGCTCAAGCAGTTCACTTGGGCTACGGTTTGCCTGGATGAGGCGCAGAATATTAAGAATGCCGGAACCAAGCAATCTGCGGCGGTGCGCAGCTTCCCTGCCCTGCACCGGATCGCCCTGACCGGAACACCAATCGAGAACAAGCTGTCCGAGCTGTGGTCGATTTACGATTTCATCACGCCCGGCTATCTCGGCAGTCCAAAAGCGTTCCAGGACCGGTTCGCGAATGCGATTGAGAAGGAACGCGATGCGGAGCGCACGGCGGATCTGCAGAAGCTTGTAAAACCGTTCATGCTGCGCCGCAAGAAGAAAGATCCGGCCATCCAGCTGGATCTGCCCGACAAAAACGAGATGAAAACCTATGTTCATCTCACGGCAGAGCAGGCCGCTCTCTATGACCAGAACGTAACCGGGCTGCTGGAACGGATGAAGCAGCTGGAGGGCATTGAGCGCAAAGGGGCGATTCTTGCTGCGCTGACCAGCCTCAAGCAGCTCTGCGACCATCCGATGCTGCTTACGAAGGAGGCGTTGCCTGATCCGGATGGCGAGGGCCAACTGGATACCACGTCCCTGATTGAGCGTTCCTCGAAGCTCGAACGGCTGCTGGCGATGGTGCGGGAGCTGCGTGAAGAGAACGAACGCTGCCTGATCTTCACCCAATATGTCGGCATGGGCAAAATGCTGCAGGCCGTGCTTCGGCAGGAGCTGCAGGAGCCGGTCCTTTACTTGAACGGCAGCACGTCCAAAACGGCACGCGACCGGATGATCGAACAATTCCAGACACCGCCGCAGGAAGGCGGGGACCTGCTGACGGCAGGCGAACGCCAGTCCGATCAGCCAAACGTCTTTATTCTTTCCCTCAAGGCGGGGGGCGTCGGCCTCAATCTGACAGCGGCCAATCATGTGTTCCACTTTGACCGCTGGTGGAATCCGGCTGTGGAGAACCAGGCCACCGACCGCGCCTACCGCATGGGCCAGACCAAGGATGTGCAGGTGCATAAATTCATTTCACTCGGCACGCTGGAGGAGCGTATTGATGAGATGCTGGAGAGCAAGCAGCAGCTCAGCGACGATGTAATCTCCGGCTCCGAGGGCTGGATTACCGAGCTGTCTACAGATGCGCTGAAAGATCTGTTCACGCTGCGGCAGGAGTGGGTTGGCTGACCCGGCCCTCTTCTTCAAGCTCTTGAAGCAGCAGGCATCACCTATAACGTGCAAAAAAAGAACATCTGCTGCATGCTGCATGCGCCGGTGTTCTTTTTGTATGCCCGGATTATGGAGTAAGACTGCTGTCCGGCGCAGCCAATCCTACCATTGCTCCGCCATTCTAAAGGTGGCTGCCAGATTATCCTCCCCGGCGAGCGAGCTGACCACAAGCGTTATCGCTTCCTCCTGAAGATCATAAAAAAGCTGCTGATTCAGAAGATTGACCACCACATCCTGATAAGCACCGGAAATCCCGGAGCCCAGGCCCTGCGTGATGACTCTGCCGCCCGTAACCGTCGAGCAGGTATAATTCACTTGCAGCGCGGTGTCATTTACGGAAATAGCGGTAGTCGGTGTCGGAAAATTAACAAAAGTGCCGTTAACGGTACCGCCGGCCACGATTTTGTAGCGGATGGGCGTTGACGCCAGAATTTCCACACCGTCAGGCCGGATCTCGGCGGCTACCCCTTCCGGAATCGTGAGCGCCCCATTTCTGCGGAAGCTGATTGCGGCGAAATCAGTACTGGTTACGGCGATGTTATCGCGAAACTCCGAGGTAATCCGGCTGACCGCAAGCTGCATCAGGCTGACCGGAAACCACTTTCCTCCACTGTCCACAAGAAAAATCTGAACACCCAGCTTTTCCTGAGAATAAGATACATTAAATTGAAAAAAGTTTTCGGTGATATTGTAGGTTTTGCTCACCACTTCCCTGTAGTTCACCTCGAACAATTCCTGGGCAAAGAGGGTTGCCGGACTTACATCATTGTTGAGGCCCGTTATATAGACCACTGCTTTGGCTGTTCCGCTATTTACAATTTTTATAACAGCCTGGCTGATCGGTCCTAAAACGCCGGTAGGATTCCTGGTGATTGTATTTGTAGTTAGAACTGCCATGGCTCATCCCTCCTTCCTATTAAGACAATTAGTATATTATATGCAGACAAGGTAGGAAGTTTCTGGTTGAATGGCAAGTGGCCAAAAAGCCGCAAATTCCAGAAGGTGCTTGCAAAGGATCAGGATTGCCATAAAATGACTGATGTGCTAAAATGAACACAACTTTTAGGAACGGAGGGTTGCAAATGAATGTGATAGATTATATCCGGATTCGTACTTTACGCGGCTAATCAGCTTTTAATAGCGCTAAAGCTCTGCCTTGTGCAGAGGACTCAGGATAGGTCTATCCATTTTTAAAGGCAACCCACAGCTTAAGCCGGCGGACCGGGAACGCTCCGCCGCATTCGCCTTTAGAAATTTGCACAGCCATAGACAAGGAATTACCGCATGCACCAGCGGTGGAATAGGCAGCTATTCCCCTTTGCCGATGCTGGTTCTTTCCCTTTACCTTCTATGGTTATGCCCAGCTGGAAGAATCATTGAATCCTTTTATGATGCTCTTCCAGTCCTATTCTGTTTCCTCTACGATATTAAGCACAGGCCGCTGATTGCCTGTGCTTTTTTATGCTTTCGAAGCCAGTTTTGCACGAAGCTTATTCAGTGGGGTTATGCTCACAAAACTAGGTGTATGCTTTCGAAGCCAGTTTTGCACGTTGCTTATTCAATGAGGTTATGCTCACAAAACTTTTAGGAGGTTGATAAATATATGGAATCCACACCACAACACGCAGTAATCGTCGGGGTTCAACTGCAGAATGAAACTAATTTCGCCTACGCCATGGAGGAGCTGCGCAATTTGGCCGCCGCCTGCAACATCAAAGTGATCGGGGAACTCAGCCAGAAAGCCAGCCGGATCAACCCCTCCCACTATATTGGCACAGGGAAGATTCAGGAATTGTCCCTTATGCTGGAGGATGAAGATACCCTTGTTATCTTCAATGATGAATTGACCCCTTCGCAGATCCGTAATCTGGAATCGTCGCTGGACCGCCAGGTGATTGACCGTACGATTCTAATCCTAAATATCTTCGCCGAACGGGCCAAAACCAAGGAGGCTCAGCTGCAGGTTGAAGTTGCCCAGCTGCAGTATATGCTTCCCCGTCTGACCGGAATGCGCGAGTCCCTCGGCCGACAGGGCGGCGGGGCGGGGCTGAAGAACCGGGGGGCCGGTGAAACCAAGCTGGAGCTGGACCGCAGAAGAATTGAGGAACGCATCTCGGCACTGCAGACAGAGCTGCAGACCCAGGTATCCAGGCGCCAGATTCAGCGGAAGCAGCGGCACAAGAATGAAGTCCCGGTGATCTGTCTTGTCGGTTATACCAACACCGGCAAATCCAGCCTGATGAATGTCATAGTAGAGACGTATCATCCGGGTTCAGGCAAGCAGGTATTTGCCAAGGATATGCTGTTTGCCACGCTGGAGACTTCGGTCCGCAGCATTAAGCTGCCCGACCAGAAAACGTTCCTGCTTACGGACACCGTAGGTTTTGTCAGCCAGCTTCCCCATCATCTGGTCAAGGCGTTCCGCTCCACACTGGAGGAAGTGACTGAGGCCGACCTGCTGATTCATGTCGTCGATATTTCCGATCCGCAGCATGAGCAGCATATGGCGGTAACTGCCGAGACCCTGAAGGCGCTGGGCGCAGACGGTATTCCAACGATCTATGCCTACAATAAGGCGGATTTGACGGACCAGCCCTATCCTGTTGTCCAAGAGAATTCTGTTATTCTTTCGGCTAAGCAGAACAGCGGAATCGCCGAGCTTACCGGGCTGATCCGGGGGCATGTCTTCAATGACTATATCCAGTGTGAAATTCTGGTTCCGTTCGATCGCGGCAGCGTCGTCTCGTACTTCAACGAGCATGCCCATATTCAGAAGATCAGCTATGAAGAGCAAGGCACAAAACTTCAGCTGGAGTGCAGAGCGGCCGACTATGAAAGATTCCGCGGGGATTTCATCGAGCTCCCGCAATAAAAAGGTGTACACAGAATAGGAGCTTGCCTCAGGTCCGGTGACCAGGGGCAAGCTCCTTTGTTGTTTAACAAAATGCAGCTATGGAGGAGACCATTCTATGTTATATTTTCGGAGTCCCTGATCAAATTTCACCTTGTGATGCGTAAGACGTTGCCACCTCGCTATCTTGCTATCTTGCTACCTTCTACCTTACTACCCTTGCTACCCTTGCTACCTTGCTACCTTGCAGCTCACGGATTCATTAGCGGGATTTACTGCCGCTATATAGAGATTACTCCGACAATCAAACACCTAACGGAAATTGTGCTGTTAGAGTTAAAAGTGGACACTCGTTAAGAGAACAGGAATAATGAGATTAACGAGGAGGTGTCCACATGAGTGGAACACGAAAAAGCTACAATGATGAATTTAAAAAACAGACGGTAAAGTACATCCAGGAGCAGACTAAGACGGTGGCGGAACTGGCCCAGGAGCTGGATATCCCCGCTAAAACCCTGCATCAATGGCTGGGCAAGTTCCGGCAGTTCCCAGACGAGCCCGTGGCCAGCGCCGAAAGGGTACGAGAACTGGAGCGACAGTTGCGGGAAAAAGAACAGCAACTAGCCGATATGGCGGAGGAAATGGCCATCGTAAAAAAAGCAGTGCACATCTTCAGCAATCCAAAGAACTGAGATTTCAGTTCATCGAAGATCATCGCTCCCGGTTTCGTGTGGAGAAGATGTGCAGTGTCCTTGAGGTATCGCGGAGCGGCTATTACAAATGGAGAACGGCAAAACCAAGCCCACAAGCGACCCGAAAGGCGTTGCTTCTCCAGCGAATTACCTATCATTTTAACGATACAGGAGGCTGCTACGGCAGTCCTAAAATCACGATTCTTCTCCAGCGCGAAGGCCACAAGATCAGTGAGCGTACCGTAGGGAAATACATGAGAGAGCTGGGCTTGCGCTCCTGTGTAGCAAAGAAATTCCGCGTAAACACGACCGACTCCAACCACACCTTACCGGTTGCACCTAATCTGCTAAACCAACAATTCTCCACCGAAAAACCAAATCAAACTTGGGTCGCGGATATCACTTACATTCCCTGCCGGGAAGGACGGATGTACCTCGCCAGCGTGCTTGACCTATGCACCCGGGAAATCGTAGGCTGGCGGCTGGACGACCGGATGACCACAGATCTGGTAATGAGCGCTCTAGAAGACGCCTACAAGGCCAAACGCCCAAAGAAAGGTCTCATTCACCATTCGGATCGAGGCTCACAGTATGCCTCAGCCGACTACCGTAAACGTTTGGTGAAATACCGCATGAAGGCCAGCATGAGCCGCAAAGGCAACTGCTACGACAATGCTTGCATTGAATCTTTTCACAGCCTATTGAAAAAAGAGTTTGTGTACTGTACCCGATTCAAAACGAAGAAACAAGCCTATGATGGCATCTACCAGTACATTGAATTTTTTTATAACCGCAAGCGAATCCATGGTGCTCTGGGCTACGTATCGCCGGTTCAGTTTGCAGCTAGATTCAAACAAAAAGCAGCCTAATTTCATTTTTTAATGTCCACTTTCTTGACGGAGGTCCATTGTGCCCGCTAATATTTTACAAAAAGGCTTTATTGAAGAATACGTCCATATTAGCGGCATGTATTCCCTGTATATCCCTCAAAAGGGCTGTCTGCACAAATATAGCGGGCATTTTTCCCGGTGCAATCATCATTTGCCGCTTTCCTCATAGATGCCAGTATCTTCGTTGAGGCTGCCTTCCCTGGAGATCAGATGTACTCCCCCTCCCCTCCCCCTCTCCTTCTTCTTCTTCTGCTGCTTCCACTCCTTCTGCTGCTGCTGCTGCTTCTCCTTCTCCTTCTCCTTCTCCTTCTCCTTCTGCTGCTGCTTCTTCCTATTCCTATTCCTATTCCTATTCTTCGCCCGCAGCATACACTCCCTAAGCCTCAAAAGGCCGCTGCCGGACCGGCCTCGCCAAGCAGCAGCGGAAGCATCTCCGTCAGGCTGCCAAATTCCTGCTGCAGCAAGGGCAGCACACCGCTGCTGCGGATATTGCCGCCGGTCACGCCGAGCGCCGCAAATCCGGCCAGACGGATCGAGATGACACCCGCCGCCGAGTCCTCAATGCCGACCACCCGGCGGCGCTTCTCCGTACCCAGGCCCAGGCCGATCCTTGCCGTCTCGGCATACAGCCAGGGATGCGGCTTCGGCGACAATTCACCCAGCGTGCCCGCCTGGCCGGGATGAAATGTCTGCCCGGCCGTAATAACCGCATCGTACATGCCGAACGGATCACCTAAATCCAGCGTCCGGAAGGCTGACAGAATTTCCGGCCAAGCCTTCTCGTACAGTCCCGAGGTTACAAGTCCAATCTTTACGCCCTTAGATTTCAGGGTCTGGAGGAACTCTCCCAGTCCGGGCGCAGGAACAAACGCTCCCGGCTTCCCCCGGCCCTGCATAATCTCATTCATTTCATAATGGGTAATGTCAAAGTAAAGCTGCCGGGCCTTCTCTACACTGCGCTGCGGACAATATTTGGTTATGCAGTACTGCAGATGCTCCGACACGGAATGCCCGGAGACATGCGGCTCATCTTCGGGGCGCAGCGCGAAGCGGGAATTTCCCAGCAGCTGGGCTACCGTCTGCTCAATAATCCACATCCAGAAGCCTTCGCTGTGGACACTGGTTCCGTCCAGATCCATCAGCACCGCTTCTGCCGGACCCTCGAAAGCTGCATCGTGAAAAGGATACAGCGCTGGGGAACCCATCGAAGACTTCACATAACAAAGCGTTTTGTCTTCGTATACGATAAACTCAGTCTTACGGTCCTTCGGTGTCAAAATAGCGGCAACACCGCCAACTCCCCTGCGGAATAACCCATCTCCTCCGCTCTCCTGCTCGAAGAAGCCGGCGGCCAGCTGCGACATTCCAAGACCAAATCCGGGCAGTTTCTTCTCCGTCATTTCGCCCAGGCCCCCATAGAGATCTTATAGCTGGCGATCTTCTTGGCCGGTATCGTCACCGTCAAGTGATTGGCAGCCAGCTGCAGCTCCGGCTCATCCAGAAGCGTTTCGTCCATCCGGCAGCACTGCACCTGCTCCGGGGCGATGCCGAAGGTGATGTCCGCCTTCTGTTCCGTATCCGAACCGTTGAAGAGCCGGAGAATAGTTCCGCTGCCATCCTCCGCCTGCTTCACACAGCTGACATGAAGGGCAGGGTTATTCAGCGTAAAGAAGCTGGCCTCTGCCGGAAGCGCGCCATGCCCACGGCCGGAGGCTGCGATCCGCACAGGAGTGTACAGCTGCGCTGCCTGTGCAAGCAGATCCGCCGCCTGCCAATCTCCTTCATGAATGTGGATAGCATATTCAAAGCTTTGCAGGCCAGGGCACTGAATGCCCTGATCGGGGAGCTCCGTCAGCTTCTCTTCGCTCACTGCCAGCTTGATCCGGCAGGCCCGGATTAAGGTCAGCGCCAGGGTGCTGCGCTCATCCTCAAAGGCTTCATATTCATAGATCCCTTTGGGCAGAACCGCCAGTCCATCTGTTCCATCCGTCATGTCGACAAAGGTGCGCAGCGGATGTGTACCTTCGGCCCGTTCCGCCCAATCTGTGGAATCCGGCAGCGGAATGGGCCGTGATAACACATCATAATGGCTGTCGGCCCAAGTAACCCCGGTGCGCAACCCTGTAGGGAAATTGGCGCGCAGCCAGTGATCCTTGGCCCTATTATCTACCGTCAGCTTCACAAGTACATGCTTGGCGCCCTTTTCCAGCGTATAGGCTACCTTCACCGGAAGCTTTGCCATTACCCGGCTGCGCGACTCTCCGTCCCCGTAATCTGCCGGAGCCGCAAATTCATACTCCGCTTCGATCGTACTGCTCAGGGGACCGCTCACCGTTACCGCTACCTGGCTCAGCACACCAAGGCTGCTGTATTTGCGGTCATGCAGAGGAGACACATGCTTCCAGGCATTTCCGTTCTCTCCCTGATCGCTCAAATAGTTGAGGCTGTTGTAGCTTCTGCCGGTTGTTTTATTGTGCAGATCCAGCGTTCCGTCAGGATTCACCTGTACTTTCAGAAATTCATTCTCCATTGTGTCGGGTCCTGTAATCAACGTGCCGCTGCTGCGCAGCTCGTGCGCCTCCGGCACAATCCGGTACGTCCGGTAGCCGAGTCCGGGCAGGCGGGTCAAGCGGGCCAACAACCGGATGCGGCGGCTCTCCAGGATCGTGGGCACATCCCAAATGCTGTCCACGAACACGCTGGAATTGCCGCTTGCAATGGCCTGGCGTTCTACCAGCGGGTCCAGCGCCGAGCTTAGGCTGACAGAAAGGGCCTCATTGACTCTCGGCACCTCCAAATCGAGCAGCACGACTGCATTCTGTTCCATCGGCAATGGATTATAAACTATCAGCTGCATCTCACCCTGCTCTATGCCTTCAGGTGACAGCTGCGAGGCGATGTACGCCATCGCATCCTCCGTTACGATATCCCCGATGTCGCCGGCTTTCCGGTATCTGTACTCCATATCGGCGCAGACGTTGTCCGGCGCACAGCCTCCGTTAGCATCATGGGTATGGTTGGACAATAAATACCGCCATCCCCGCTCCATGTATCCTGCCGGATAGGCAGCCCCCAGCGCCGAGGCCAAAGAGGCGAGCGGCTCTGCATAATACACCAGCGCATTGCTGGCCGAGAAGTCCATTTGCTTCAGGTAGGTTCTCGCACTGATCGTTCCCGGGAACAGGAATGTCCACATCCCTTCCTTAAGGTAAGACCGGCGCTCCCCTGTGAGGACAGGAAGATGCTCCCGGTCCAGATGTTTTTGCGCCTCCTTCCAGAAGCCCTCCAGATCTGTCTGCTCGATGTTATATTTATCCCCCAGTAGTTCCCGGGCATCGGCAATAATCTGCGATTCCAGAGGATGGGCTACCGAAATATCGTGTCCATGCATCGCCAGGAACACTTCGGTCGTGAAGTGGCGGCCTTCACGCTCAATCATGTCCTCAACCGCCTGCTTCAACTTCTCCTTGTCGTATTGGACAACCGGAGATTTAATCTCGTAAGCCTGATCTTCTCCGGACAAGGCATCCGACAGCCGGAAAGGCAGGTCATTCTCCTTGCCCCACTGATAGGTCTTGTCAAAAACCGTACCGCGGGTCACTGCGCGGTGAACCTGATAATACCAGTTATAACGTGCATACAGGCCAAAACGGCTGGCAAGCACCTGCGTTCCGTCAGGCGCGCTCCAGATCCATTCCGCATCGGCCTCGTGATGGGAGATGCCGCGGTAGAACATCATTTTATCAAGTCCGAAGTCCTGGAGAATCTGCGGCAGCTGCCCGGTCTGCCCCCAGGACGAAGGGGTGTAGGCAACCGTTCCTGTCTTGCCGCCGAATTTCTCCACCACACTCCGGCCCAGGATCAGATTGCGGACCAGCGCCTCATGCGAGATGCTGAACTCCTCGGCCAGCGTATAATACGGGCCGGCGATCAGCCGCCCTTCCTGCATCAGCTGTTCAATCTGTCCCCTGCGCTCCGGCCGCATTTCTACATAATCCTCCAGCAGAATGGAATGGCCGTCCAGCGTAAAGGACGCATATCCCGGATCAGCAGTGAGAATATCCAGTGTCGTATCCAGCATGGTCAGCAGATTCCGGCGGGTCCGCTCAAACGACCGCCGGAACTCCCGGTCCCAGTGTGTATTAGAGACAACCTTGATTTGTTTGATATGGGAGGTGTCTGGTTTCATGAGCTTCCTATCTCCTTTGTCATTCCAGTCTCGGGAAACTTCATTCTGCGGGACCCGGGCGCAGGGTCAGGGAGAAAGCTTCAGGCTCCTCTGTGCTTCCGCTGATCCGCAGCCTGCCGCTGCTGGTCATCTCCACCAGCGGCCTTGGAATGTCCCCTCCCTCCTGAATATCCAGAGAGAATACAAACGCCGCTTGCCGCAGATGGGTGAAATTAATGCTTTTACGCAGGCCGGAATACAGCACCATATCCACCAGGATGGCATCCTCGCCCATGTGAATCTCCCAGCCCCAGCTCCGCTTGGCTCCTGAATGTCCCGCGAATGCCGCGAACCATGTGGTGAGGCGCAAGATGGTCTCTCCTATCTTGATCACAGCCCCGTCTTCTACAGTTTCGGCGGAGATGCCGTCCAGGCTGCCCCCGATCTCCAGTCTCAGCCGGAAATCTCCGGCTTCAATCTCACCGTCGATGCGGTCCAGATTGGGGTGGGTATCTCCGCCATTGGTCAGAAAATCCACACCAAACAGGAGATGCCCCTGATCCTGTCTGGCTTTGAAACGGGCGGAACAATAGTCATATCCGTCATGCAGACAGCGGAGCTGAATATAGGAGGGTGAACCGTTATTCTCCACATAAGCCACCAGCGGTCTTCTCTGATTCCATAGGTCACTGTCTGTAAAGGAACCGATGCTAACCTGCGGGGTCATAAAGGTGACCGCCCATTTACCGTTGCCGTCGCCCGCATTTCCTTCGTAGAGCTGCCGCACTTCTTTGGTCCCCCTAACCGTAAATGCATCCAGATAAGCGGCCGGGCAATAGAATCCGCTCTTGTACCACTCCTCTTCATAAGGCAGCTCCTCCCAAGGAAAAAACATGACCTCCCCTTGAGTTGCGACCTGCAGAAAAGCCTTACTCTGATCATTCAGAAGCGTCTGATAGGAGCGCGAATGCGGCCCGGACCACTGGGCGGTTGCAGGATGATAATACCCGGCGACCGTCTGCCAGGTCAGCTCGATCAACTCATCGCTGAGCCTTTTTACCGTGCTGTCTGTAGTCTCGGAACGCAGCTTGGACAGCTCCAGAATAGCGATATAGGTATAGACCGGGCTGTTGTACTCCTGAAAGGCCCCGCGCTGCTGTGTATACGCATACAATTTCTCTAAGCGCTTCAGACCGTACTCGGCATAATCCTCGCGGCCCAATTGCTCCCCGGCAATTCTCGTAACGAAAGCTCCAATAATGGCAATATTGGTGTAATCCGGACCGACATTCCGCTTCATAATCGCCTCGCAGGCATAATCAATGGAGCGTATGACGTCTTCACGCAGAGCCTCCGGAAAGCGCCAGCCATGGCGAGACAACGCCTGAATCAGCCGGCTGCCGCAGAAATCGGCCCAGTTCCAGTCCGGAGGCGACATTTGCGCAAGCGGCTCTTCGTAGAACCATGACCAGATTCCGAAGGTAGCATGGCTTCGGTCCGTATCCTGCAGGGAAATCACCTGCCTGATAATATCAAAGGCCCGCTGCTCCATCTCAGCCAGTTCGGTATCCAGCAGCCCAAGTGCATACGAAAGCGAATCTCTGGTGGAATGGATAAACTCCTCCTGCTTCAGAGTTGTATGATAACCCGGGCTGCTGAACGGCGAGCGCAGCATGCAAATTTCCGGATCATAACGGGACTCCAGCATCCGTATTTTACGGATCAGCATTTGCTGCTGGTCTATCCCTTGATTGGTATTGCCGTTCATCTTGTTCATCGATCTCCCTGCCTTTCTCTGTTAAGACGGTTTGGCTGATCCTACAGGGTCAAGGCCGGATCACCGACCCAGATCCAAATTCAGATCCAGATTCAGTACCTGCACCAGCAATTGCATGACCAGCCCCTGCCCGTACAGCGACGGGTACAGCGCAATTTCGTTATACGCCTCCTCCGACGGCATGACGGGGGTGCCTCCCGATACACCCTGCACTTCACCGTTATCCTGGATAAGCGGGAGGATGCCTTCAAGGGTGACCCGGGCGCTGCCGAGATAAGAAGGTTCGAGCATACCGTGCCTGACTCCCTGAATGAAGCCGCAGGCGATGCCTGCGCTTCCCGATGTTTCCTGGTAGTAGTCCGGCCTGTCGAGCACCGTATACCAGAGTCCGCCCGTGCCCTGGCAGGACCTCAGCGCTGAAGCAAGCTCCGAATAGCGGCTGTACAGCTCTTCGGGGACCGGTACAAGCCCCTTGATACCGGCTACAATTTGTGGAACGGCAAGGGTAATCCAGGCGTTAGCCCGCGCCCAGCGGACGGCCGACATATGGCTGCCCTCCCGGCAGTTCCAGCCGTGGAACAGCAGGCCCGTCTCCGGGTCCTGCAGCAGCCGCAGATGAAGCAGAGTCTGCTGCAGCGCAGCCTCGGCCATGCCGCGGTCTCCGGTGAGACTGGCGAGCCGCGCCAGAAACAGCACAGCCATATATACCGTATCTGCCCATACCTGCTCAGGGAACAGGGCCGCTTCAGTGACGGTATGCTCCAGCGCGCCCTCCCGGGTCCTCGGTGCATCTTCCAGCATCCAGGCGGCGGTTTCCCGGGCTTTGTGCAGAAACCATTCATCCCCAGTCCGCCGGAACAATTCGGGGAACACGGCATAAGGAGCCATGGAATTAATGACTTTCACGCCTTCTGCCTTCTGCTTATTCCGCTCCACCCATTGCAGCAGGTAATTCATGGCCTTGTCCTGTCCGCCAGCCGTTCCATAATCCAGTATGGAAATCAGTCCGACCCCGGGGACCCAGTCCCAGTGATCCATGTCCATTCCCCAATTTCCTTGGTGCCGGAGGGAAATCATGCATTCGAACAGCAGATCCAGCTTTTCCTCTAATAACTGCTTAGTATCGGGCATGCTGAAGCCCCCTTGGAATGATGTTCATTCCCTCAGGATCTGCCTGCACCGGTGATCCCCCTTGAAACGGAATCTCCCCGAACAACGCCTTAACTGTCAACGCCACCGTATCTTCATGCAGTGAATACGCATTTACCAGCGTGTCGAGAAACGGTATATCCCGGAGCAGGTACGGCGTGGCAAAAGAGATCCCGATCGGGTGGATCGTCTCCGCATGCTGCATCGCCCAGATCGCCTTGGCCGCTTCCCCCACTGGACGAGCCGTGTTCATCATGCCGTGGAGCGGCAGAAAATAAGGCGTAAACGCAGCATCCCAGCGAATCCCGGATTGTTCCCACTTCTGCAGCGTATTCAGCGGTTCGAATTCATCCAGAATATCCACCTGCATCCCTCTGGCCTTCAAGTGCCCGACAAACAGCTCCATGCGGTCATATTTGCGTCCCTCTGTCACTTTGTTCAGCATAATGACGAGAACTCTGCGGGTCGTCTGCGGATTCAGGGGCAGGAGATTTCTCCGGTTACGGACCAGCGTAATACACCGCCCGGCGAGTGTCGTGCTTAGTTCTCTAGCCTCCCGGTCCAGCTCAGGATGCAATTTGTCATTCAGCAGCGGCGCAGCGGAGTGATCCCGGCCCTCGGCATCCAGATGCTGCATACCCAGCTCTGCCTTCATCTCCAGAACCCGCCGGACACTTGCGTCCAGCCGTTCCATCGTTACCTTGCCGCTGGCGACTGCCCGTTCCATGACTTCAAAATAGTTCACACCCGGCCACAGCAGCACATCGGTCCCGCAGTTGAAACAATCCACGATCCGCGTCTCATAATCACCCCAGGCCAGAAATCCGCCCATATCCAGCGCATCCGACAGGACAACTCCCTCAAACCCCATGCGGTTCCGCAGAAGCTCTGTTGTAATGCGTGCCGAGACCGTAGCCGGAACAGGCTTATTCCCCTGCGCATTCGCCTCCAGCCAGGGAAGGGCGATATGTCCTGTCATATACGACATCACGCCCTGATCAATCATCTGCTGGGACACCCGGCCATAAGTGGCGAACCATTCCTCTTCGGACAAACCGTTGATGGTGGTAATGATATGCTGATCCCTGTAATCCACCCCGTCTCCCGGAAAATGCTTGGCACAAGCGGCAATACCGTAATCCTGCATTCCCCGCATCACGGCGCTGGACAGGCGCAGTGCCCGCTCCGCATCATCGCCCAGACAGCGGGTCGTAATCACCGGATTCATCCAGTTCAGCAAAAGATCCGTACCTGGCGCCAGCGCCCAGGTAAACCCGGCCGCACGTCCTTCGATTGCTGTATACTTGCCGTACTCGTAGGCCAGCGCTTCATCATCTGCTGCGGCAAGCGCAAGCAGCGGAGGAAAAGCGGTTAAGCTTTTGACTGCAGAACCTGCCCCGAACTCCAGGTCGCCCGAGAACAGCAGCGGATATTTGCTGACCTTCTGAAGCAGCTCCACCCACTCGCGGTATTCCTCCGCTTTTCCGGCAGCCTTCTGAATTACCTCTCCGCCGATAAAGAAGCTGCCCACCGGATATTTCTCCAAATATGCCCTTATAGTCCCTTCGTCCATCCCTTGGAATGGCAGCCTGCCCGCATGATCCTGCATCGTCTGCCCGATCTTTTCACGCAGGCTCATGGATCGTAAGGTGCGCTCTACCCAGTCCCGCTCTTCCTTAGCTAATGCCTTTCGCATGGTCACGATTCCTCCCGGTAGTTTCTAACCCCAGTGTAACGAAACCCGGCGCCACTCTAAATAAAGGCAACTACAAAATAAGTTCAAAATTCTATAAACATCTAGAATCTTCTACAATTAGCAAACTGAAAAAACCCGCAGCTTCGTGATCCAAAGCTGCGGGGGGAGGCTGGCCGATCCTTCGATCAATTCAGGCTGATTTGAAGGGTCTTGTTTAACTTGTTATTCTCCTTGTTCATCTCCTCATATCGCCAGATATCGTTGACAAAAAAGCTGATAGTGAAGTCTCCGATGGTCGGCACTGTCCACCTTGGCGTTCCCTGGGCACTGCTGTTGGCCGTAAGGGTAATTTCCTCGCCCGGCTGGATGACCGTGTTATTGGTGTCCGACCAGGATACGACCCCGCCGTTGACGGAGAAGGCACCGCCTGTAATCTGTCCCAGCCCGGTGGAATTGTTCAGCGGGCTGGGACGCACGCCGATATTTTTAACCTTGGCCCAGAAGATTAAGGAATCGCCCAGCTCGGGGGTCACATTGCTGGAAGGTGTGCCGTCACTGTTTACGATATTCCAGCCGACCTCCGTGACGGTCAGATCCGCCATCGGAGCCGGGAGTGTAGACTCATAGCCCTCGAACTCGAAGCCGTGGACCATTATCGTTCCGGTGTTATGGACGACCTCGATCCGGTGCAGCCCATAGTCCAGACCCGTCAGCTCGTAGACGATCTTGTTCTCGCCTTCCAGTCCGGCCTGGGGAATGACAACGGTCTCCTTATATTGCCCATCGACGTACACATCTGCGCTGCCCATATTGCTCTTAATATCCGATCTCCAGCGGACACCGATTCCGTTAAAGTTAAACACCGCCGACGAATCCGGCGAGTAGGTTACATGGGATACCCCGTTCGGCGCCGTTTCAAACCCGGTATAGTCAATATAGGCATGATCATGCTCTACCGTGTACCAGGCGGACACCGGAACATAAAGGCCTTCCTCCAGCTTGAAATAATCGAGATTGGCACCGTTGCCTGCGGAAGTGAAGCTGATCGTGTTATAGCCCGGCTGAAGCGTAACGCCGAACTGTCTGGCAGTAATGTTGCTGTTCCAGCTGCCCGTTGAAGGCAAGGTAACCGTGGACAGCCTTTGTCCATTCACGACGATATTTTTCTTCGAGTCCTGATTGGAAGCGTATGCAATAGTCAGGGTATAGCTTCCGCCCAATTCCGAATACAATCCCTGAATCGAAATGCCGCCGCCATGGGTCTGCTCCACAACCTTTCCTCCCGATGCACTGCTGTTGTTGCCGATTCGCAGAGGCAGGGCAAAGGAGGCAGCTTCCGCTTCAAACTTGGTGGGATCTCCCGGGACATGCGGCGTGATCGGCATGGCCGATGTAGTTGCCGATACGGCTGAGCTTAATGCTGAAATATTACCGAAGTCATCCACGGCTTGAACCCTGTAGCTGTACTGCGTTTCCGGGGCCACACTATAGTCACTGAAAAAGGTTATCCGGCCCGGAACCGTCATCACCGGAGTAACCCCGCCGTCACGGTACACGTTGTAGCTGACTACCGCATCATTATCGGTTGAGGCATTCCAGGTCACCTTGATCTGCTCATGGCTGAGCGCCACCGCTGCAGGACTTCCGGGTACAGATGGCGCTTCTGTCTCCAGCTTATCCAGAATATACTGGACCGTTTCGCCGGCTCCCAGGGTAACCGTGAGGGTGATATGCGGCGTTGCCGTAAGCTGCACGTTGGAGTGTGCGGCAGCATAGGAATTACCCGCTCCGAACACTTCTCCGGCATATTGTCCGCTGCCAGGCATCGTTACCCGAACCTTCATCGTCATCGGCTTTTTCTCGAAATTGACGAAGTTCAGCAGGATTTTATCCGATTCCGCCCCGATAGCCGTGGTACCCAGTACCGATGTATCCACCGCGCGGAAGTATACCTTTTTCATGTTCAAGTTCGAGGTGCATCCGCATGTATTCAGCACTTCGTAGCTCAGCGGACGGCCATGGGTAGCGTACGCGGCAGCCAGCCTGCGGAAAGTCTTCAGCCGCGTCTCTCCTGCCTCGCTGCTGTTGGCCGGTACCGCAACAGTATCTTCATAACGGTGAGTATTCCAATTGATGCCGGAAGCAAACAACCCGAATTCAGTGCCGTCGTTAAAGAACGCCGCATGCTGCATAATATGGTCTACATATCCAATGTTTCCGCGCATCTCCCGGTCAAAAGCAGCGGCGAACCTGTAGGCATAGGTTCCATACTTCGTATTGTCGGAATGGTTGTCATTGGTGCCTGTTTCGCTCATCGCCATCTTTTTGCCGAAGCCGTCATCCGCGTCGCCATAGACCCGCAGATTCTCATACAGGCTGCCGCCCGGCAGCGGCTGCACTCCTGTTCCGCCATAGCTGTGCCCATTCGTCACATCGGACAGCTCCTCGATCTCCCTGCGCTGCTCCGCGTCCCGCTCCCAGCCGTCAGGGATGCCGTTATAAGGCCAATACGCCCAACCCGGCGCAACAATCTTGAGATAGGGCTGACTGTTCGTTGCCCGTTCTTCATCCATCAGCTCATGCGTGGCTACTACGGCTTTCTGGGCCCAGCCGAACAACCCCGGTTCATTGCCGGTTTCGGCATACTGGTACAAATCACCGAACTTGCTGACAAAGTTAGCGTAGTAACTCCGGAGTGCTGCCGGGACTGTGCCGCCGCTTAGCTCGCTGTTATTCCTCCAGTTGCCTCCGATGATGTTGACCATCGGCTCAAGGTTCAGATCACGCAGCGTTGCCAGGTAGTTTCGCCCCTGCGGGTCCCAGCCAGCGCTGGTATCAGACCAGAAAGAGGCCCGCATCCAGTTGCCGCTGTAGGCAATGCCCATCCACTTGGCCATAGGCCCCAAATGGCGGATCGCATGCTCGTCGTATTTGAAGGTTGCCGCGGCAATTGTACTTCCCAGATGGACATACCGTCCATGGATCGGCTCGACAGCCGGTGCATTCAGCGACTCCAGCTTGAAGTAATCCCACTCGAACCATAAATATTTGTCTCCGTCATAACCGGGAGCCTGCGGATCCGCGTACAATCCGCGATCCACGGTTAGCCGGACTGCATTTCGCCCGGTCTTCAGCTGTTCCTTGGGAATGTATAGCCTGTAGGTTTGTTTCCAGGTATTCTCCAGCGTCTTCTCACCGTCATTCAGGCCGGTGATCTGAATAAGCCCGCTCATGAGACCGTTTGTAAATACAGCAAGCTGGGGAATAGCTGTGCTTGCATCGATAACTTTGAGGCTAAACTGGACTCCATATTCAGGGACCTGGCTCAAATGGAAGGAAAGATTCATGAATCCGTTGGCATCGGCCTTCATGCCCTTGGGGACGTTGTCCCAGTGGCCCGGGGGTACGGGAACTTGGAGAGTTTTGCTGTAGACATTGCTAAAGACGGTAAATTCTGCAGAGCTATTATCCGAATCGCCGACCTGCCATAACAAGGTCATCGGAGGTTCATAGGTTGATGCAGTCACCGTACTATTGTGTACGGAATCCGCGGCCGCTTCTTGTGAATCGGCCTGTTGTCCAATCACCTGACTTGTAGCAATTTCATCTTTAGCAGCGGCGGATGCCAAACCCATTGAACCATCCGGTATCCAAAAGGTCATCAGCATCAACGCCAGAATGAGCAGTAAAGCAATGTTTTTTTGAATTCGCACAATAAACACCCTCTTCTAATAAGGTAGATTCGGGGCACCCCAAGTGCTGGCTAGGCGAATATGAATACCCGAAATCCGGGCAAGCGGCCATTACGGCCAGGCTATTTGCCGGATATCGGGTCTGCTACTGCTGCGGCTCCTTATTTGGCGGCCAAAAATGCATCCATTTGCGCTTGAATCTCGTTAATCACAGCTTCCAGTCCTGCAGCCTTCAGCTTGCTGTTCATTTCTTTGAGGATAGGTTCCGGATCTTGCTCCCCGGAGTACAAGGTATTCTTATACTGCTTTGTAATATTGATCAGTGCCCCAATCTGCGATTGCACCTTCGTCGAATCAAATACGAATCCGATGACCGGCGAAACTTTGGAGTTCTTGTTCCAGTCCGTATAGAGCTGCACGCGTTTCGGGTCTTCATTCTTGTTCAGGTAGTTGAGCAGCACGTTCCCGATCATCCAGGAGGATACGGAGTTGTAGCCGCTGTCCGCAATGAAATCGACAGTATTCTCGCCAACCTTGTTGTAGTGTTTGCCTTCAATACCGAAGGTAAGCAAGTTGTAGAGGACAGGATCTGTATGAATCAGGTTCATAAACATCATAGCGCGTTCCGGATTCTTCGATGTTCTGGAGATGGCGAGCATCGAGCCCTGCAAGCTTTTGGTGCTTACTTGAACCGGAAGCAGCGTTTTGA
The DNA here is from genome assembly GCF_038007405.1 of Paenibacillus sp. FSL M7-1046. Taxonomy (NCBI): domain Bacteria; kingdom Bacillati; phylum Bacillota; class Bacilli; order Caryophanales; family Paenibacillaceae; genus Paenibacillus; species Paenibacillus sp. FSL M7-1046. The sequence continues at coordinate 1,994,717 of NZ_JBBOXB010000001.1, forward strand.
TGATCATCGGTTTCTCAGCGAGCCGCGTCCAGTCGTTGGTGGATGTAGGATTCATATTGCCGTACACGAACCAGGCTTTGCCGCTTTTCACCGCATCCTTAAGCTCAGTCTTGTCAGTGGCCCCGTTCTTGTTAATGTATCCGGCTTGATACCACTTGCGGATCAGCTTAAGTCTTTCCACAATTTCAGGAGTGTCATATTCGTTGAACACCTTCATGGTTTTGTAATCAAGCAGCGTTGGAATTTCATTGCTTCCGTCCAGATCTTCACTTTCCGGATACACCGTGAACCAGTTCAGGCTGTCTGTATGGTTCATGAACAGCGGCGACATGGTCGGCTCCTTCTCTTTAATGGTCTTCAGCATCGGCTCAATATCCTCCAGCTTGGTGATGCTGTTGACATCGAAGCCGTACTTGTCGACAATCGCTTTGTCAAAGGCGAACCCTACGGATTGGCCCAGCTCTTTTTCCGTTGGAACCGCATACAAATGTCCGTTTACAGTAGCCGCTTGCAGATAAGCAGGATTGATCTGTGCCTTGGTTTCTTTGGCATAGGTATCCAGCAGCTCTTCCAGCGGCAGATACGCACCTTTGGCGGCATTGGTCATGAAGTTCCAGGTAAAGACCATGTCAAACACTTCACCGGATTGGATCATCAGATTCACTTTATCGGCCGGTTTATCCCAGCTCAGCTGGTTAATCTTGATCGTGGCATTAATTTTATCCTTCAAATAAGCATTGATGGCCTGCTCAACAGATGCTACATCCTTATCCGGACCGCCCGGGAGATACAGGGACAGCTCCACCTGCTCCAGCTCATTCGTTGTTTCGGTTGCTTCTGTTGCTTTGGCAGTTTCAGTGGCGGCTGGGGCTGCTGTGCTTTCCGCGGTTTTCTCGGGGGCGGCGGTTTTATTGTTATTATTATTCCCCGAGCACCCGCTGAGTGTCATTCCAATCATAAGTACAAGCGAAAGCAGTAGACCCGTGCCTCTTTTACCTGTCATTACTCTTTTCCTCCCTTTGACTTGAAAATATATGCTAAATCGGTGGATTCCGAGGTTAGCCTTTAATGGACCCGAGCGTTAAACCCTTGATGAAATAGCGCTGGAAAAACGGATACGCCAGCACAATCGGACCGATTCCGATCAGCGCCATCGCCATGCGGATGGTTTCTCCCGGCAATTTGGCCAGTTCTGTGGCCGAGCCTTGAATCAAGGCGCTGTTGCGGCTCAGATAATCCGCCTGCGAGATCATTTTATACATCAGGTATTGCAGGGAATAGAGCTTGGTGTCGGTAATAAAAATCATGCTGTTAAACCAGTCATTCCAGTAATGCAGGGTGTTGAACAATCCAATGGTGGCAAAGACCGGCAGAGAGAGCGGAAACACAATCCGAAAGAAGGTTCTCAGTTCCCCGGCACCGTCAATTTTGGAGGCCTCAATCAGCGCAGGCGGCACGGACATCTGGAAATAGGTTTTCATAATCAGCACGTTAAAAGGAGACAGCAGCATCGGGATGATCAAGGACCATATGGAGTTTTTCAGATCCAGCACCTGGGTGTACACCATGTACCACGGCACCAGCCCCCCGCCAAACAGCATCGTGAAGAAGATCAGAAAGGCGAAGAAGCCGCGATATTTGAAATCCGTCCGTGAGATCGGGTACGCATAGAGCGAAGAGATAAAAACGCTGAGCAGTGTACCGACTACCGTCACAAAGATGGATACGCCGTAGGCTTTTGCAATGATGGTGTAATCCTTAAAGATATAGGCATACGCCTCCAGACTAAGCTTCTCCGGGAAAAATTGATAACCGTTGAGCACAATATAATCATAGTCGGTAATCGAGATCATAAAGACCAGCACAATCGGCAAGAGACAGGCTATCGTCAGGATAATAAAAATAATATGGAGTATCATATTCGTTACTTTGGATATTTCGTTATTGGTCACAGCTTCTCCCTCCTCTCACAAATTTAGAAAACGGCCTGGTCTTTGTCGACCTTGCGCACGATCCAGTTCGAGCCCAGGACCAGGAAGAAGCCGACCACCGATTGGTATAAGCCTGCCGCTGCGGACATGCCCAGATTGCCCATATTGATAAGCGCGTTGTATACATAGGTATCAATGACCAGCGTTGTCGGATACAGCGCCCCGGAGTTTAGCGTGGTTTGGTAGAACAGCCCGAAGTCGGAGCGGAAGATGCCGCCGATCGCCAGGATGGTCGTGATGATAATGACCGGCCGGATGAGCGGAATTGTGATATGAAGAATCTGCTTCCACTTGCTGGCGCCGTCGATCAGAGCTGCCTCATAGTATTCGGAATCAATGCCGATGATGGCCGCAAGATAAATGACACAGCCGTAGCCCACACCCTTCCAGAGGTTAATTAACGGCAGAATAAACGGCCAGTATTTCGGCTCCGAATACCAGTTGATTTCATTCAGTCCAAACAGGGACAAGACACCTTTATTAATGAAACCGTATTCAACATTCAGAAAGGCGAACACCAGATAACTTACAACGACCATAGATAAAAAATAAGGAAAAAACATAATACTCTGATAAAATTTCGCGGCCAGCTTATTTCTCAGCTCGTTCAGGGCAATCGCAATCGAAACCGCAATGACCAGATTGAGAATAATAAACACGAAATTGTACAGCACCGTATTTCGGGTAATAATCCACGCGTCCGAGGTCGCGAACAGAAATTTGAAATTATCCATCCCCACCCACGGGCTTCTCAGGATCCCATCAACATAGTTGATATTCTTGAATGCAATGATGATTCCGAACATCGGCAAATAATTGTTGATGAGCAGAAAGATCAAACCGGGCAGCAGCATCAGCAGCAGTACCTTATGTTTCAGCAAATGCTTAAATACGGACCCTTTTTTGGCTCCCGGCCGGACCGGTGAGCTTTGTCCAGTGTTGATCGCGCTCCTCTTCTCATGAGTAATCATCACTTCCGCCTCCTGATTCCTTAAGCAGTCTCTCTCTTCCATGACTTAAGTTTAGCCGGAGAGCGGCGGCTTCTAAATAAGGTGATCTATAATAAAAGTTCGAAATCCTACAGTCTTTTGTGTAGAAAAAGAGAGGGCTTGAAAACCCACGCATGCAAAAAAGAGCAGCCCACAATCCTGCTGTGGGCCACTCGTTTGTGAATACTGCAAAATAGATGTTCTTAAGTGAGTCTGTGAACAGACCACACAATACCTGAAGAGGTGCTGCCCAGATCCAAAGGAACTGTCAACCCATCGGATTCATAGAACAGGCCGATCACATCGCCTGCCGTCAACTCGAATTCGCCTGCCAAGGTTACTGTACCGTTACCTAATATCGTGCGGAGCGACAACACAAGTGCAATGTTTACATTCAGCAGCGGAAATAACCCGCTTACCAAATCTGTTGCTACAGGTGTGGTTCTCCGTACCACAAAGGCCGGATCGACTCCTGCGCCCAAAGCTACCGAAATTGCGGCAGTTGTAGAATAATTGACAGTCGCTTCAATGGAATATCTGCCTGTTGCCGGTATGGTATAGTTTCCTGTAGTTTCATTGAATGTTGGGCTATCATAATATGGCGACGCCACAGTCCAACCTGTGAGCTGGGTACTTGTCGTAACCGAAAGTGCCGGCAGCAACGCCGAGAAGCCTTCAGTTGCAACACCCGCTCCCGTTGCTCCTGTTACACCGGTAGCCCCGGTCTCCCCTGTGACTCCTGTTGCTCCCGTTACGCCGGTTGCTCCAGTCTCACCTGTGACTCCTGTTGCTCCAGTTACGCCGGTTGCTCCGGTGACTCCAGTGGCTCCCGTTACGCCGGTCGCTCCAGTCTCACCTGTGACTCCAGTGGCTCCCGTTACGCCGGTTGCTCCGGTGACTCCAGTGGCTCCCGTTACTCCGGTCGCTCCAGTCTCACCAGTTACTCCGGTGGCTCCCGTTACTCCGGTCGCTCCAGTCTCTCCTGTGACTCCTGTTGCTCCAGTTACGCCGGTTGCTCCGGTAACTCCGGTGGCTCCTGTTACACCAGTCGCTCCAGTTTCACCTGTAACTCCTGTCGCTCCAGTTACACCAGTCGCTCCTGTCACTCCGGTAACTCCAGTGGCTCCCGTTACCCCCGTCGCTCCAGTCTCTCCGGTTACTCCGGTTGCTCCAGTTACGCCGGTTGCTCCTGTCGCTCCGGTAACTCCGGTGGCTCCCGTTACGCCGGTTGCTCCTGTCGCTCCGGTAACTCCGGTGGCTCCTGTTACACCAGTCGCTCCAGTTTCACCTGTAACTCCTGTCGCTCCAGTTACACCAGTCGCTCCTGTCACTCCGGTAACTCCAGTGGCTCCCGTTACCCCCGTCGCTCCAGTCTCTCCGGTTACTCCGGTTGCTCCAGTTACGCCGGTTGCTCCAGTCTCACCTGTAACTCCTGTTGCTCCCGTTACGCCGGTTGCTCCTGTCGCTCCGGTAACTCCAGTGGCTCCCGTTACCCCCGTCGCTCCAGTCTCTCCGGTTACTCCGGTTGCTCCTGTTACACCAGTCGCTCCAGTCTCACCTGTGACTCCTGTTGCTCCTGTTACGCCAGTTACGCCAGTTGCTCCTGTCGCTCCGGTAACTCCAGTGGCTCCCGTTACTCCGGTCGCTCCAGTCTCACCGGTGACTCCGGTTACTCCAGTCGCTCCAGTCTCACCTGTGACTCCGGTGGCTCCCGTTACTCCGGTCGCTCCAGTCTCACCTGTGACTCCGGTGGCTCCCGTTACTCCGGTCGCTCCAGTCTCACCTGTGACTCCGGTAGCTCCCGTTACCCCAGCAGCTCCAGCTTCACCTGTTGCTCCCGTTGCCCCAGTCACTCCAGCTTCACCCGTTGCTCCTGTGACTCCGGTCGCCCCCGTTACCCCAGCAGCTCCAGCTTCACCTGTTGCCCCTGTTACGCCAGCAGCTCCAGCCTCACCCGTTGCACCCGTTGCTCCTGTGACTCCGGTCGCTCCCGTTACCCCAGCAGCTCCAGCTTCACCTGTTGCTCCTGTTACGCCAGTAGCTCCTGTCGCTCCGGTTACTCCAGCAGCTCCCGTTGCCCCAGTCACTCCAGCTTCACCCGTTGCTCCCGTTACCCCAGCAGCTCCAGCTTCACCGGTCGTACCTGTTGCTCCAGTCACCCCTGTTGCTCCCGTTACGCCAGCAGCTCCAGCTTCACCGGTCGCACCTGTTGCTCCAGTCACCCCAGTCGCACCAGTCTCACCCGCACCTGTTGCTCCTGTCGCACCGGTAGCTCCGGTTGCTCCTGGTAGTCCTGTTGCACCCGTTGCCCCGGTCTCGCCAGCGCCCGTTGCTCCTGTTGCACCAGGGGCACCAGTAGCTCCTGTCGCACCGGCAGGTCCGGTCGCTCCGGTTATACCTGCAAATCCTCCTGACAGCTCAGCGAATACCAGCCGGTGCGCGGTTACTAATTGGCCGGCACTGTCTTTCCCCCACAACGAAACCTGGATCGGATCATCCGCCGGGCTTTCACTTGGGGTAATGAAAATGAATTCAAAAGCATCCAAATCAGCATAGTAGCTAGTAGTTATCACTTGGTTTGCAGCAACGTTGATAGATTCGCTAACATACAGATTCCGCACTCCGCCAAGCATGTAATAACCTTGAACAGACACTGTGGAAGCCTGGACATCGCTGCGGTTATCAATTCTGACGGTAACCCGCTGAGTCGGTCTCACACCGCCAACCAAGTTATTTTCTATCGGTCCTGTGGACAATAAAACCATTACTCTACCACTCCTTTTAAAATAAGTTTCCCACCCTGACTACCTGCTGCTGTTTCCCCCTTCTCCCAGACATACGCCGGTCTCGCAGCCCAATAATTTTATGGCTTGGACTATTCAATCCAGCGCATACTGAGTGATTTATATACTAATATTCCGGCCCTCTCCTGACGGTGTGGACGTAAGCTGCACTCTTCATAAACAGGGCTTGGCATTCCGCCCAAAGCCGCCTACAAGGACTTCCGGCGCTGCCTGTTGGAAACACAAAGAGACTGTTCCGCAGCCCCAGTCGGCTTCAGCACAGTCTCTTATCGCAATACAGCACATTTTCAGTTCACATACATTCCTGCCTGCTGCTTCAGCAGCTTACTCTCTCCATCCTAATCCTCACTTAACAGATTCTCCAGACTGTTACCCTTCAGCGGGTCTTTAGGGTTGAACTCGGGATAAATATACTCCTCATGCTTAAAAGAATACCCGGTAGCCGCGATATCCAGCATCCGGTTAAGCCGCTGCGTCTCGCTGCGCAGCGCCTCTTTCAGCTCCTTCTCCCCGGAGAGGATTTGCAGGTACAGTTGCATCCGCGGACGGTCGCCCGAGTCCCGCGGTTCGATCGAAACCGTATTGGGATCATATTGGTCCATGATTTGCGGGGAAAGCGGATATATTGAATCTTCTGCGGCAGGATAAAATTCCGAGAAATGCCCCAGCCCCGGAGCCATGTTGGGGAGCTCCAGAATGCCGTCAACCACCGGCAGCGCCAGTGCCTGCTTGAATAAAATCGTCAAAAACTCCTTCGATTGCAGAAATTCCCAGACCTTCACCGCCGCCTCACGGTTAGAAGCAGCACTGTTCACAACGAGCGGAGAATGTGGAATCATCATCAAAGCTCCGGCCCCCTTTTGGGCTGCTGATGTTACCGGCGGCAAAGCCACTGCCCAGTCATCCTTTGGCATATATTCCTGCAATTTCACATAATCTTTGCTCGTTACATACATCATCCCGATATTGCCATCGGCGAACTGCCGCAAGGCACTGTTGCGCTTCAGCAGGGTTTCTCCCGGATACAGGCTGCCCTGTGCCTTCATATCCAGCAGCATCTGCAGCCATGGGGCATAACCGCTCAGATCATAGCGGCCGGTGCGGTAATTATAAAGATAAGTCCCGCTGTAGGTACTCGACATCTCAAGTCCCGTCTGCAGACTATACTGGCTGTCTCCCGCCGGGAGGCCAAATCCGTATTTATTAACGCCGACCCCGGCCTGGCTGATCTTCCCGGCGAACCGCTCCATATCCGCAAACGTAACGGGCGGCTGCTCCGGATCAAGACCGGCATTGCGGAACAGCTGCTTGTTGTAAATCAACCGTACCGTCTCAATACTGGAGGGCATAAAATAAATACCGCCCTTATACAGCGAACTGTCCGCAAAGTCTCTCGCCCAAACCGGGAACCTGTCTAAATCGCCGGGATTCAGAAAAGAAGATAATTCGGCCAGATACCCCTTCTCCACATACGTCGCCAGCCAGCCATTATCGACGCTGAACACATCCGGCCCTTGACCTGATGTCATCAGCATGTTCAGTGTATCCCCATAGACATCCGTTGAAAGATTCATGATTATAATCTCAATATGGTCTGGATTGCTCTTATTGTATTGATGGATCGCATTCTTCACTTCCAGGTTCTCCGTCCAGTCATATAGTGCAATTCTGATCTGGGTAACCGGGACTGCCTCAGGCGCAGGCTCCGAAGCGAAATCAACCAGCAGCGGACGGTCATAAGCGACAGCATAGGCCACAAGCCCGCAAAGGACCAAGGCAATTCCTAGGAAGAGGATTCGTTTCACCGTGCACCTCCTGCGTTGACATCAAGACTTATCGCGTTTTACAATGGATACCAGCTATTGGGTTAAACTCGTTCAGTATTTAATATATTCCAATAATATCCGTTAAATGGCAAGGAAGAATATTCACAGGGCCAGAGGAGGATTCAAATGAAAAAACTATTTGATACTCTTTCCAAAACCCTCTTCCTGTACAATTTCAGCATCCGCAGCCGGCTCATCCTCTACTTTCTCTTCCTTGTCCTTCTCCCGACCACGATCATCTCCATTACCGTTTACAATAAATCGGCGGATATCATCACCCGTAATGTCAATACATCGATTGAGAACAATCTTAATCTTGTACAGGATAATCTGGCACAGCGCTTCGAGAGCGCCAACAATTCCATGGTCTCCCTTTACCTCAATACCGAATTCGCAGATTTGATCTCTTCCAACCGGCCTACCGACAGCACCGGCATTATCAATGAGTTGGCTGCCCTGAACAAAATGCTGGAGAACTTCCCTGCAAACGGGACCCCGGGAAGCAGCTTTGTCCCTATGCTGTATATGCTGAACCGCCCGGAATATACCCAATACAACTTCTCCAGACGGGTCTTTAATATCGACCAGATCTCACTGAAGCCATGGTATCTCGGCATACCGGCCAGATCCGATTTCACCGTGGTCGGCCTAAGTTCGCTGGACTCCCGGTTTACGCTTAAATTCGCCAAGCGTCTGTTTGGCATACGGCATGCCCAGCTGCCTTATGTCGGGCTGCTCACCATCGATATTCCCGTGACGGAATTCGGCACACTGCTGGAGCACTATAAGCCAACGACGGGAAGCAGGATTTATATTGCAGACCAGACCGGAACTATTGCCATCAGCCCCGAGGAGACCCTGATCGGCCAGAACATCAGCACACAGGATTATTATGGCAAAATGGCTGCCGAACCCGCAGACCCCGGCATCTTTCATTCCTTCCATCATGTGATTCAGGGCGAAAATATGCTCGTGAGCTACAAAAAAATAAAAGCCACCGGCTGGACCATTCTTTCCATCTCGCCCATAAGCGAACTGAATGGAGAATTAGCCTCGTTCCGGCGGGTGATGTATGTCGTCATCGGCATATGCATGCTGGTATCCCTGATGATGGCCCTGCTGCTGTCGGAGAATATCTCTGCTCCTATACGCAAATTCATCCAGTCGATGTCACATGCCGAAAGCGGGAATTTCAACATCATTATCCGCTACCGGCGCAAGGACGAATTTTCCTATCTGTTCAACCGTTATAACAAGCTGCTGCAGCAAATCAAGGCACTAATCGACAAGCTCTATGTCACTGAGCTGCGCAAAAAAGAAGCCGAACTAAAAACATTGCAGGCCCAGATCAATCCCCATTTTCTTTATAACACCCTGGATTCGATCAACTGGCTGGCCATCAATCATGATGTCCCCGAGATCAGTCATATGGTGACCTCCTTATCCGACTTCTTCAGGTACAGCCTCAGCAAGGGGAGGAACATCATCCCGCTGCGGGATGAACTGAAGCAGGTGGAGAGCTATCTGGAAATCCAGCAATTCCGCTTTCAGGATAAGCTCGCCTATGAGCTGGAGAAAGCCGACCCCCGGCTGCTGGAGGAATGCCTCGTAGTGAAGCTGAGTATCCAGCCACTCGTGGAAAATGCGATTATTCACGGAATCCAGCAGCGGCGGGGAAAAGGTACAATCCGCATAAGGGTGGACTCTTCCCATGATGTCCTTTGCATATCGGTTTTTGACGACGGCGTAGGGGCGGACCCGGAGAGGCTGAACCTGCTGCTTACCGATCAGCAAGGCAACCAGTCTTATGGCATCCGCAATGTGCATATGAGAATCCAGCAGTTTTTTGGCGAGTCCTACGGCATCCGTTATTATGCCAACACCGAAGATCAGGCAGGCCTACTGGCTATGATCCGGTTTCCGGTCGTTACTACTTGGGATGAGGTGATTGAAGATGTTGACGATGATCATAGCGGATGACGAGCCGTTTATCCGCCGCAGTCTGATCCATGGGTTCAAGTGGCAGGAGGAGTTCGGCCTTGAGGTCATCGGTGAGGCGGCAGACGGCGAGGAGGCCTATGAATTATGTATGAAGCATACTCCGGATATTCTGTTCACCGATATTATGATGCCCTTTCTGAACGGCCTTCAGGTCGCCGAGAAGCTGAAGGCCGCCGGTTGTCCAACCAAAATCATCATCATCAGCGGCGCACAGGATTTCTCCTATGCCCAAAGTGCGATGAAGGTTAATGCCGAAGGCTATATTCTAAAGCCGGTTAAACTGGGTGAAGTCAAAGACATCTTTCATAAAGTCATTGCCCGGATTCACCACGAAAGAGATAACCAGCTGAATTTGAATCAGTTGAAGAAGCAGCTGCACGACAATATGCCACTGATCCGCGAGAAATTCCTGCAGAACCTGATCGCCGGACTATACCGCAATGAAGGGGAGATCTGGGAGAAGATCGACTATTTCGCCCTTCCTTTTAAACGAAAAAACCCACTGACGGTAGGCGTATTGCAGCTTGACGATTACGGGGCGGCAGTAGACAAATTCACGGAGGAGTATAAGCAGCTGCTCTATTTCTCCATCCAGAATATTATGAGCGAGTGCCTGAACAGCCACCCCTGCGGAATCGGCTTTGTAGCCAGCGAGAATGAGTTTATTATGATCTTTTGTCCGGGGGAGGAGCCTGCATCAGACTCCATCTCAAGCCTTTGCGAGCAGATTATCGCCAGTATCAAAGAATATCTGCGTCTTGACGCCTCGATTGGCATCGGCAGAACCTGTATGCTCGCCGGACAAATCGAGAACTCCTATAAAGATGCGCTGGCCGCGCTGGCTTACAAATTTTATACCGGCCATGCTTCCATTCTCCATATCAAGGATATTCAGCCCGATACGGAAACGCTGCAGAGCACTTTTTTTTATAAATTCCATGCCCAGCTGATGAATGAGCTCAAGGCAGGCCATACGGACAAAGTAATGGAGCTGCTGGAAACCCTGTTCACCATGCTTGAAGGACCCAAGCTGCAAATTGGTTATGTACAGAGCATCTGTGCGGAGATCATCTTCACTTCTGCAAGAGCCCTGTATGAAATTGATGAGGAAATCGAACGGGTGCTGAATGACCGGATTACCATCATGGATACACTCTACATCCAGAAAAATATTGCCGGACTCAAAAGCTACATACTCTCTCTTTTTCATGATCTAAGCACATATGTGGCAGGCAAAAACACCTCAAAGAACAGCAGAGCCATCAACAAAATCCGGAGTATCGTGCAGGAAGGGTATGCCCAGGAGCTGTCCATCTCCAGGATTGCAGAGGAGGTCTTTCTGACCCCCAACTATATCAGCCTGATCTTCAAAAAAGAAACCGGTGAAACGATCACGGACTACATCACCAAGATCCGCATGGGCAAAGCCAAAGAGCTGCTGCAGACTACAGATCTGAAAGTGATGGAAATTTCCGAAAGGGTGGGCTATGAGAACCCCCATTATTTCAGCACCGTGTTCAAGAAAACCGTGGGCGTCCACCCGCTCAAATACCGGTCCGACCAGGAAGAGACGCCGTAATCCGGCTATTTATAAATATAGGATTTCACACCTATCCTGGAGAAAATGGTGTTTCTGGCACCCTTGTTCTCCGGCGTAGGGACAGCCGCCCTCATCGCTAATCCACTAATATAGGCAAAGTTGGGATGCAGCGCCTCGTCGGTAAAATAAGCAGAAATCCGGCTTCCCGGCACTCTGTGCCGGTTGAGTGCGGCAATCATTTGCGCCGAGCTTTTGATGCCCAGCCCATGCCCATAGTAGCGGTCATCCCCAAGCATGATCGCATTCTCCCCCTGCCATTCCGGCTTATCCGGGTTATGGTCGGGATTCTTGAAATAGACCACATCACCTGGCAGCATATCAGACTTCTCGAAGGTAGTAATCATCTGCAGATTGCTGTCATAATTCCAGTCCCACAGGAAGATGTCGCCGAAATGCCGGTCAAAGGCAGCTTCCCCGATCGCCCCGATCGTCGCTTTATAAAGAATCATCACCATAGCCATCGCGCATTCGAATGCATAGAGAGATCCGTTCTCAAAAATATCATTGATTGCCGCCGAGGGTGCGACACCTTCCTTCAACTGAAATCCGCCGTTGTCCGTACGGGTCCAATACCTCGGATTGCAGCGGGAGTTCTTAAAGTTGGAAAAGTCAGTTCCGCCGGCATTCATGGATTCCGCCGCCGCGATAATCCCCGCCCGCATGCTCCGTTCAAACGACGGATCTCCGGGTCCATATCCAATCCCCATTCTGCACTGCCCCTTTCATCTTAAGTTCACAAAATATAGGTTATTGTACGTGTCGGGACTTCAGTTGGTGCGGGGCAGCTGAAATTTATCGAGATAAACTTCAGGCACTTTATTCGGAGCTGCCGGCTTCCTCCAGAAACCAGCGGTTCACCTGTGCGGTCTCTTCGGTCAGGATATCCAGATAGATAGAGGTCCGGTAATTGGTCTCCTTGAGGCTTTTGCCCGTAATCTCGGCGATCCGGTTCAGCCGGTACATTAATGTGTTGGTATGGATATGCAGAAATGCGGCGGACGCCTTCAGATTGCCGTTCAACGACAAGTAGACGGCGATCGTTTTCAGAAAATCGCTTTTGTGTTCACGGTCATGCTCCTTCAGCGGATACAGCAGTGCGCTTCGGCGGGTCATGCTGCGTTTCTGCTCCATAATGGCCGGAATATACGCCCAAAAGCCGATTTCCTCATACAGCAGCAGCTCGCGGGCATGATAGGGCAGCAGCTTTTTAAGCTCCAGAATGGACAGTGCCTCCTGGTAGGCGACAGCTGCCGAGGTATATTCCCGGTATCCCGGACTGCAGCCTGCCGCTAGCGTACAGCTTTCGCTTTTGCCCATATCGCGGATCAGCTTGTGCACGAATGAAGCCAGCCTCTCTGTCCCTTCTACCGGAAAAAGAAACGAAAACAAAATAATCAGCCGGTTCTGCTCCGCCGTCAAAAACAGCAGGCGCTGCCCGGCATAGGTGTCCATCATCTGGCGAAACCTCAGCAGAAAATGCTCGTCGATCACCCGGTTGCTCTCCAGCACGCCGATAAAGTAGCTTTCCGGCAACAGGATCGACCCGTTCTCCGCTTCCTGACGGATGCGCGGCTCATTTTCATAGTGCGAGGTCAGCAGCTTCCAGAAGAAATCTTCATGCGTCTTGTCCTGCTTCATCTTCCACCCGCGCTGCTTCAGCAGATAACGCCCGGCGATGCCGGCGGCCTTCTCCACAATGCTCTCCGCATGACCTGAGGCCAGATTACCCCGGTCCACAACCCAGATATAACCGAGGATTTCCTGCTGGTATTTGATGCACATGGCAAGCCGGGGTCCAAGCCCAACCTCCATAACCGCCGGAATACGGATCGGATGTGCGGCGTTCTCCAGCTGATGCATCACGCCTCTTTTCCGGAGACCAATAATGACTGTATTCGGAACACGTTTGCCGATGATGGTAGAGATGCGGGCCGGGTCGCTTTCAAACTCATGGGAGCTGTACCCGATGACATGGTGGTTGCTGTCTTCAATCGTTACCTGAGACTGGAGCGATTCGCTGAGAGTATCCGCCAAGGATTCCATACTGTCAAAAAAACGGTCAAATATTGGCTCTGAATTTGTCATATTCCCACCCCAACCTGAAGAATAGCCGAATCTTGCGCTATAGAGTGATTACATTATAGTACTCCGGGCAGCGGCTGACTATAGGGTGATGAAAGAAAACCTAACATGTCCTAAAGTAAATGATGAGCGTATCGCTAACTCCCCTCAAATTTTCGATTTTCCGCCCCAAACCCGGCAACAAAAACAGCCCGGCAATTTCACCGGACTGCTTAAGATTAACCTTCTGCTCTTTTTTCGGTTCTATATATTAGATCAGAGTGAACTCTTGTTCTAATGCTTTCTCTACCGTGAAGTACTCTTCTCCGAGAGCTTCCGCTACAGCCTGGCAGGTAATCTTTCCATTGGCCACGTTGACACCGCTCTTCAGGCCGGCATCGTCCTCAATCGCCTGGAATACCCCTTTATTGGCAATTTGCAGCGCATAAGGAACTGTAACATTGGTTAATGCAATCGTTGAGGTTTTGGCTACAGCGCCCGGCATATTTGCTACCGAATAGTGCAGTACACCATATTTCTCAAATACCGGATTATCATGTGTGGTGACCCGGTCGATGGTTTCAACGATACCGCCTTGGTCAATCGCCACGTCAACAATGACGGAGCCCGGCTTCATCGACTTAACCATTTCTTCAGTGACCAGCTTCGGAGCTTTCGCACCCGGGATCAGCACTGCGCCGACCAGCAGATCCGCTTCAGCAACCGCTTTGGCAATGTTATAAGGATTGGAGATTAGCGTATTAATCTGTGCGCCGAAGATATCGTCCAGCTGGCGGAGTCTGTCCGCGCTGAGGTCAACAATCGTCACTTCCGCCCCCAGGCCAATCGCCATTTTGGCTGCGTTTGTGCCGACTACCCCACCGCCGATAATGCTGACCTTGCCTCTGCTGACGCCGGGAACACCAGAGAGCAGAATGCCTTGTCCTCCGTAGTTCTTTTGCAGAAATTGTGCCCCGAGCTGCACGGACATCCGTCCGGCCACTTCGCTCATTGGCGTAAGCAGCGGCAGGGTACGCTCATGGACTACTGTCTCATAGCCGATGGCGAAGACGCCTTTGTCCTTGAGGGCGGATGCCAGGGCTGGCTCCGGAGCCAGGTGCAGATAAGTGAAAAGGATGAGGCCCGGGCGGAAGTAGCCATATTCGCTTTCCAGCGGTTCTTTCACCTTCATCACCATTTCGGCGGCTGCCCATACGGCAGAAGCTTCAGTGATTAGCTCCGCTCCGGCGGCGGCATATTCTTCATTCAGAAATCCGCTGCCTGCTCCTGCTCCGGCTTCCACCAGCACTTTATGTCCTTCGGCTACCAGGCTGACTACTCCGGCAGGGGTAATGGCTACGCGGTTCTCATTGTTTTTAATCTCTTTGGGTACACCAATAATCATCGTTAATCGCTCCCGTCTTATGCGCTTCTCTTATGTAAAGAATTATAACATGTGATTTCTCAAGACAATTTGGTAAAAAATAAAAACTTTATCTGCCATGATTGTGTTTTTACACAATGGAGCTGATGGACATCCGTTAATCATTTTACCAAAGCGTTGGTGTATATAGCAAACCGGTGAACCCCGCGCTCAAAAAAAGACACCAGCTCAGGTGTCTTTCGCACTGAATTATTTTGTTAAGAAGATGGGGAACTTTCCGCTTATAGGAAGGATTTAAGAGAAATTCAAATTATGTGTCATGTTTTATTACATCGGTTACTTAGATAATATAGCCAGTACTGTTTCCAGTACAACATTTACCCCTTTTTCGCATTCTTCATAGGAGGTAAGTTCTTCTTCGCAGTGGCTTTTCCCGTTCACGCTGGGCACAAAAATCATTGCCGATGGCAGAAAACCAGCCACAAATTGGGCGTCATGCCCTGCTCCGCTGGCCATCTTTTTACTGCTGTAGCCCAGTCTCGTTGCTGCCTGCTGAGTCAAAGCGCAGATCTCCGGATCGAACCACACGGTATCGCGGCCCCATAGCTTGGTCTTGGACACCGAACACTCCAGCAGCTCTTCGGGCAGGCCGCCTATAATATGCTCAACTTCACGAACAATATCCATAGCCTTATGTCTAGCCTCGACGGTAAAAATCACCTTATTAGGAATGACCGTATGAATATTAGGCAACACGTTCATTCTGCCCATCGTATAGACCAGTTCCGAATCCAGCACACCCAGCTTGCTCCGCAGCTCCGCAATCAGGTCGGTGGCGGCAAACAAGGCATCCTTGCGCATATCCATCGGCGTAGTTCCGGCGTGATCCGATTCACCCGTCACTTCAATCTCATAGCAGGCCATGCCTACGACACAGCCGACCAGGCCAATGGCGAGATTCTCTCTCTCCAGCACAGGTCCCTGCTCGATATGCAGCTCCAGATATGCAGCCGCTTCCTTGATCCGGTTCGCAGCCTCTCCCGCATAGCCGCTCGCTTCCAATGCCTCTCCAAAGGTCGTCCCTTCCGGGTCCTTTTTCTTCAGCATTTCCGCCTTGTCGAACTTCCCGGACAATACGCCGGAGGCCATCATCGAAGGCTCGAAGCGTGCACCTTCCTCATTGGTGAAATTCATCACCGTCACCGGCAGCCGGGGCTTGATGCCATGGTCAACCAGAGTGCGTACTACTTCCAGGCCGGCTATGACGCCAAGCACACCATCGAAGCGGCCGCCCTTCTTGACCGTGTCCAGATGCGAGCCAATCACCACAGGCGGCCCTGCTTCCGTTCCTGCGAGCGTGGCGTACATGTTGCCCATATCATCCACTTTGACCGACATACCCAGCTCCTCACAACACGTAGCGAAATAATTCCGCACCTTCACATCCTGCTCCGACAACGACAACCGGGTAACTCCGTTATTGTCCGTACGCCCAAAATCGGCAAAGGCCTCAATCGTATCCTTCAATCTCTCACCGTTCACGAATATTTGCTTAAGCTGCATGGGCCTATCCCTCCATTTTGAACGCATACTTATACAGATTCATTGCTTTCTATATATGTTATACCATTGCGTCAGATTGTCATTTTACACACTGTAATAATTATTTTTCCGAATTGTTCACGATGTGTTACAACGCCGCTAAGGAAGTCTGTTAGAATATGAGCTGTCAGCAAGGAAGACGGGCTGGCCAACCATGTGAAAGGGGAGTAATCTTATGAACACCATTTTGCGCAGCGGCTCAGCACAGGCTGAGATCAGTACCCTTGGAGCGGAGCTTGTCAGCTTCACCAGAAAAGACACAGGCACTGAATATATATGGAGCGGCGATGCCGCCTATTGGACAGGCCGTTCTCCGGTGCTGTTCCCGATTATCGGGGCTGTCCGGAACGGAGAGATCAAGGTTGGTGGACAAGCGTATAAACTTGCCAACCACGGCTTTGCCAGACGCAGCGAATTTACAGTCGTTGAAGCGGACGAGTCCCGTGCGGTCTTCCTTCTCACCAGCAGCGAGCATACCCTGTCCAGCTATCCGTTTCAATTCAACCTGTATATTACATACACGCTGAACGATAGCACTCTTAAGCTGGATTACCGGGTGGAGAACATTGATGGAGGCAGCATTTCCTTCCAGCTCGGCACACATCCTGCATTCAACTGCCCGCTGGATCAGAACGGAAGCTTCAGCGACTATGTGCTCGAGTTCTCCGAAACCGAAAACCTCGACCGGGAGTTCCTGAATGATGCAGGACTTCGGATCAGCGGTAAATCGGAGACTGTGCTGAGGGAAGAGCGCAGCCTTCCATTATCCCATGAAATGTTCAAGGACGGCGCGCTTATTTTCCAGAATGTGAACTCCCGGCAGATCACGCTGAAAAGCAGACTTACCGGAAAAAGCGTTGCTGTATCCTTCGAAGGCTTCCCGGATCTCGGCATCTGGCAGCCGCTGAATGCACCCTTTGTCTGCATCGAGCCTTGGCAGGGATTCGCAGACATTGATGTCTTCGAAGGCGAGCTTTCGGAAAAAGAAGGCATTGTCACCCTGTCGCCAGGAGAACGTTTCGCCAGCTCCCTGACGATAGAAATTAATTAATACCTGCACGCTTCATAACACCTTTCCGTATTTTCAGCAAAAAAGAAGGCCGTTAGCCCACTGATGGGCTACGGCCTTCTTCGTACTTATATGTTTTTATTGACTAAGCGTTTCTCCACCTTCAATCCGCACAGTGAACGTGTGGTTATTGGAAGCTTCCTCAATTTCAGTATAAGCCCAGTGTGTCGTTGGTACGTCGGGCCAGCTTGGTGTGGTGACACCGTATAACGGTCCGCGTCCGAACAAACGATTGACAACCTTTACGGCTTCAGCGCGTGTCAGGCTACCGGTTGGACGGTACGTACCGTCCTCATAGCCATTGAGAATGCCAGCCTTGCTTGCGGCCTCAATTTCTCTGGCCGCCCAGTGGCTAGCCGTATCCTTGAACCTGCCGGATGCAATAGCCGTAGTGTCCAGCTTCTTGTATCTCGATGCAACGGCAGCTATTTCTCCGCGGCTGATAGGGGCATCCGGAAGGAATAGGCCTTTATCGTTACCCTGCATCAACCCTGCCTCCTTGACGAATTGAATCGCACCCTTCGCCCAGTGACTATCCTTCACATCCGGGTAAGTGGCAGCAGCTGGCGCAGCGGATGCGTCATAGCCAAGGTTTCTCGCCAGAATCGCGGCCATTTCCGCACGGGTAATAGAATGGTTCGGCTTGAAGGTTCCATCTGTAAAGCCGTTGATGAAGGCTTTGTGTTGGTTCAGCTGCTGCTGTTGTTGCTGCTGCGCTGCCTCTGTTGCCGCCAAATACTCCTCCCAGCCTTCCATGTTCAGAATGGTGAAGGTACTGAATTTGTTCACCTCGAACTGCAAGCCAAGTTCGCCGGATTTGTAATCAACAACCTTCGCCTTCTTCAGTTCCTTGTCGCCATCACTATGTTCGATAAAGATGACTAGATTGGACAGGAAGTCTTCTCTTTCCGAGAGATTGGCTGGCAGCTGCACGTCACGCAGAGGGAGCGTTAATGTAACCGGTCTGCTCTGCATATTGGTCTCGATAGTCATGGGACGGGCGACAACATCAATTTGTTTATCAGCTGCTATTTCTCTGACAATCCGCTCGATTCTTGCCCGGTCTTCGACCTCTTTGCGCAACGTCTGGTCTTTAATCGGCACTACATGGAAATATAGATCTTCAGTGAAATTATCCAGTGATAATTGTGATATGAGAATTCTTACGTTCTCCGTGAAGATCTCCATGTTCACGTTGGAGTCGCCGAGTGTCTTAATCGCATCTTTAGGAACATTTACATTAATATCCGCAACCTGATCCTTCTCATCAGGGATCATGATCCGGGCCGTATTATCCGAGGATCCGGCAATTTTCCGGACAACCTCCTCCACCCGATCCGTGGTTAAGTTGACTACATCATGCAGGATTCCACTTGAATCCCGCGTGCGTTGGATAACCGTTTCAGCCAGCACAGAACCTTGGCCCAGTTGTCCTGATTCTACCTTCACGGTTATCCGCTCTGTCGACGCTGTCGCAATTGGTGCGACAGGTACCGCCGGTTCAGCTGTTGGCGTGGCCGGTGTTGGTGTAGCCGTCGGTTCTGCCGTTGGCGTAGCTGTCGGTTCTGCCGTTGGCGTTGCCGTCGGCTCTGCCGTTGGCGTAGCTGTCGGTTCTGCCGTTGGCGTTGCCGTCGGCTCTGCCGTTGGCGTAGCTGTCGGTTCTGCCGTTGGCGTTGCCGTCGGTTCTGCCGTTGGCGTAGCTGTCGGCTCTGCCGTTGGTGTAGCCGTCGGCTCTGCCGTTGGCGTAGCCGTCGGCTCTGCCGTTGGCGTAGCTGTCGGCTCTGCCGTTGGCGTAGCTGTCGGCTCTGCCGTTGGCGTAGCTGTCGGTTCTGCCGTCGGCGTTGGTGTTGGTGTCACCGTTGGTGTTGGTGTAGCTACAGGCTGGGCCTTGATAACTTTAATTGTGTATATCTTTACAGTCCCATCCTCAGCAGTGACCTGAATATCAAATACGTTGTCCCCTTCAATCAGATTATCTAGAGAGGCCCCGTCTCTTCCAGTGATTTGGCTTTTCGCTTTTCCATCAGCCACTATCGGACTTAGGACGATGGAGTTCACATCATTTCCTACCTCTACCGTATAACCGGAAACGGCAGGATCAAAGGTGGGGTCCAAAGCTCCGACATCTACACTGATACTCCCTAAAGTAGCATCAGACGAACGTGATTGTCGGGTGATTTCCACCTTGTATACACTTTCTGTCTTTCCATCCTGAGCTGTAACCTTCAGGTTTACGATGTTCAGCCCTTCCACCAGCGAAATAGGCATCGGACTATCTACCGTGACACCATTTACGGTTATCTGTGCATTCATGTCCCCTTTGGCAGCATCCAGTTCAACCCGATCCACTTCATAGGGTACCGACAAGAAGTACTTGAAGACTTCAGCGGAGAACTGGGGATTCAGAGCTTCTGTTCCTCTTGCAGAGCTGACGGTCAAATCAGTAAGAGAGGAATCCTTCGGCAGAATGGCACGATTCACAGTAACGGAATAGGTTTTTTTAGTGCTGGCATCACCAGCCGTAACCTCTACTGTAATTTGATTCGTGCCCTCATCCAGTGCTACGCGGTCGCCTGTTACGCCGGCAGAGGTTCCATTCTTCTTCAAGATGTAGGTTGCCAGCTCATTATTAGTCCTAATTAAAAAATCGGCGTTGCTTACATTGTTGTCCACATTGACTGAATAATCACCGATGCCTGCCTGGAAAACCGGTGTTAATTCGCCAGGGAAAATCGTCATATTCAGCAGAGTTGCATCTTTACTTGGATTTCGCACCAGATTAATGGTGTATACCTGCATGCTTCCGTCTTGAGCCGTGACCTTGACTTCAATAACATTCAAGCCAGTGGTCAGAGGCACAGCGTTCAGGTCTTCGATCCAAACCCCATTCACAAATACGGAGGTACTTGCATTTGCATCATCAACAACTGCACTTAGCTTAGCTACAGAAACTTCATCCTCGACCGTGCCGCTATAATTGAAAGTACCCGGAACGGATGTAAGGGTGATCGCATTATCCGATAAGTCAGTCATCGTCAACTCGAGCAAATTCGCATTTGACGAAGCTGCACGGACGATAGTTACCGTGTATTCCTTGGTTGTCACTTTATCAGCGGCCGTAACAACTACTGTAACTACATTTTCTCCTACATTCAAAGGAATAGGCACTCCCCCTGCCGACTCCAGCCCATTGATGGTATAGGTTGCCTGTTCATCACTTGTAATTGCTGCAACTGCCATGCTGGTAACATTGTTCGGCACATACTCATAATAGGTTGAAGTTCCGCGGTCGAAACCTCCCGATAATGTTTTGCCGGACAAAGTGATATTGGTCAAGTCCGCATCGGAGGAAGCTTCACGGACAATCGTCAATACATAATTCTTTGACGTTATCCCATCCTGAGCCCTGACCAAAATATTGAATTCGTTGACACCAACCTGTAGATTTACCAGTCTTGGCTGAGCATTCGCCGCTACATTTCCATTCAGGCTGACCTCTGCGTTTGCATCCTCAGGAGTAGGAGTAATCGTAAGCTGAGAGATACTGTTAGCCACGGTCACACCATATCCGGTTTGATTTTTGTCAAAAGAAGGATCGACTATTCCTTCTGAAAGGACCAAACTGGACAGATCGGCATTGGAAGAAGCCTTTCTGATAATATTTACGAGGGTTGTTTTTACACGGACACCGCTCTGTGAAGTAACCACGATCTCAACCGTGTTCAAACCAACATTTAAGTTCTTAGTATAGGCAGTATCATCAATATGAATATTGCCGTCCACTACGAGGCTTGCCGCAGCATCCAGAAGCTTTGGAGTAAGCTCCAGCGAGGACACCTCATTAGCAACCTCAACCGAATACCCCGTCTCATTGTTATTAAAGGCAGGCGACAACGTTCCCGAAGAGACGGTCAATCCCGAAAGATCTGCCACATCCGAAGGGGCACGCAAAATAACCAGACTATATGACTTCTTCGTCACTCCATCCTGTGCCGTTACCTCGATCAAGTACTTGTTATTCCCTGCTGCAAGACCCGTAATGAGAAAAGGCGTACCACTCGGGTGATCCACGCCATTCACCTTAACGCTTGCACCTAATGCGGCTGTCGGAGTAAATTCCGCAGTCGTTACTGCGTTTGCGACTTCCATTGTGTAGTCCGCCTGATTGGTATTGAAGATTGGCGACGGTCCACCCGGGGAAGCGGTCAGATTAGTCAGAGAAGCATCCCCCAACAGCTTTCTAACAATCACAACCTCATAGGTTTTCTTTGTTTTTCCGTCCTCTGACGTTACTACAACGGAAATCAGATTCTTCCCGTAGGCCAAGCTGACATTCCCAGTGGCATCAATAGATTCCGTAGAACCAATAGCTCCACCGTTTAATGTCGCTGTAGAGAACAGATTCGACTTCTTCACGTCCACTTTAACCGAACTTACATCATTTTCGACGGTAGCGGTATAGTTGGACGTATTACTGCTGTAGCTTGGGGACAGCGCAATGGCTTGTCCGCCGTTGGACAAGGCCAGTCCATTCGCCACAGCCAGATTGGCATCATTTCCCGGATAACGGATGATATCAAGCTGATATTCCTTAAAATTGGATGAGAATTTATCGGCTACTTTAATCTTTATGGGCTTATATACACCCACAGTCAGGCCGCTGACAGTAAACGTAGGGTAGGAGCCCGTTACCGTGACGCCAGATCCATTGTCTGCGTACGCTGTTACATTTACATCAGCGGGATTCACCGCTCCTACATTTATATCGATACTGTTGTTCGGACTGCTTCCACTTTTGTTGGGAACATGCACTTTATTGTAGATAATCCCCCGGTTAAAAGCAGGTGCCATCACACCCACAGAGGGCGAAATGAATTTAAGATCAAATTTCCCGGCCACAACACTCAATAAAAAGCTGCTGTTGCTTGAAGTAATTCCATCGTTTACTGTGACTTTGATGGTGGAGGTGCCTGTCATGTTTGCTGCCGGAGTAAGATGGATACTTCTTTCCGGGCCTTCACCTGAAAAGGTAATATTGCCATTCGTCAAAAGGGCCGTATTCGACGAGACCGCAGAAAGCGTCAGCATGTCGCCGTCATCCACATCGGTCAGTTTAAACGGCTTCGATACAGGAGTATTCACCGGTGTTACCACGTTGGTGTTGAACCCTGTGTCGGACTGCCATCTGCCACTTACGATGCTGCCATTTCTTGCTCCCGTGGAGGAATCCTTGGCGACCGCTCCATCACTTGGATTATTGAATTTGTAGTTGGCCATCAGACCCGCTTCAGATCCGCTCAGACTAGTGTTCATCTGACTTTCAATCTCCGCCTGGGTCTTTGCCTTATTCCATATCCGGTAGTCTCTCATGCCCCCCGTATAATTGGCATCCTGGGACCATGTACTCTCCCCTATATAGTTATAAGCTCTCGGCAGATTGGAATTCTGCGCCTTGGCTTTAGCCATGTCCGTCAGATCCATAAATCCGCTGCCTTTCAGAATCCCGTTCCAGTAAATATAGGCCTTTTTCTCCACATGATTATATACGGCGGCCACATGAACCCATTGATTCAAGGGCAATCGCTCCGTTGTCCGCACCAGGTAAGCTTTAACTCTGGTACCCTTTTGCGGCAACGCTTCAAGTGCTATTCTCCCTGTATTTCCTTCAAAGGTAAAATGCAAATTAAAATTATCAGGACCGTGAGAGGTATCAAAGATACGCCCCCATGACGGAGCACTGCTGGCATTCACCCACGTTTCAATCGTGAGGGAATTAGCATATATGTCCAGATCCGGAAGGGTTACGTATCCCTTACCGTCAAAATCAAGGTAATCATTGCCCCCAGACTCGGAAATATAAGGAGTATCGTTAACAGGCAGGACTTTGACCTGCGCGGTTTCCTCAAATTCCCCAAAAGCCGATTCTTTTCCTGTATAGGTCTCATTCACATTTACATAGTTAGGAGGATTTCCGCTGGATTCCGCTGGAATCAACCAGTCGCGGTACTTGATGCCTACAGTTCCGTTCCAATCCTTCTTCGGAACAAACCGGATCATTACACCGCTGCCTAACACAACAATCTTGCCCGGATCAGGAGCTACAATCGACAGCCATACGCCCGAGTTGTTTTTGTACTGCCATTGCCCGTTGGTGTTATCCACCTCGGTGATGCCAACTCCGCTTTGATTTAAATCTGAAATGTTTTTCCCCGCAGGTTCCAGCGTGTCCTCAAGAATGGTATCCAGCGGTATTGAAGTCTGTGCCTGAGCAACATAGGGTATAGCGTAAAAATTGCTAATGATCAGGATGACAACCAAAGCCATGATCAAGTGTTTTGATCCTCTTTTTATTCCCACAAATTCAGCCCCATTTTTCTAAGATGTCCTAGCTGTTCAACTATGTCTGTTCTGCCCTCCCTGGCTTAGTCTGGAAAACGCTTATAATCTAATTATCGGAATTTTAGATAGCGCTGATTATGTCGAATTTATAGAATTTATTGTTAAATTCAAAAAAAATGTTACTAATTACTCGGAGAAGCATCCGCTAGGTCCCAAAACCATTTAGTCAGGACATTTTACGCCTTCGACAAACTGCTCCATGGTGGTCAATAAGTAAACTAAAGTAGTATATACAACCTTTCTCTGCCAATAGTAAGCTTAAGTTAGCTTATAATCCCAAGATTATTATGATTAATATAGATGGGAGAATCGGATAAGGGAGTGGAGTATATGCAAGGATTGTCAGTGGCTATCTGCACGAGGAACCGGGTACAGGACCTGACACGGTGCATTCATTCTATAACTAAACAAAGCATAGGCCGGACGTATCCTATAGAGGTCATTATCATTGATGACGGAGAGATTCCCGAAGGAACCCTCAAGGGGTTCGAAGCCTTATTGGCCGGTTGCGGTTATCCCCTTTCGTACCATAGCAAAACTGAACGGGGATTATGGCTGTCCCGAATCAAGGCGGTGGAGCTGTCTACCATGGACAAGATCCTCTTCCTTGATGACGACGTCGAAATCCCCGATCATTATCTGGCCACTTTAATCCAAACCTACCTCGACCATCCGAACTGCGCAGGTGTCGGCGGGGTCGCCATCGGGATGCGCAACAGCTTCCTCGGCACGATCCGCTGTCTGCTCTCCTTCCAGCAATCTCTATCGAGCGGCAAGCTTTCCTTAAGCGGCCAGGCCGGCTCCATGTACAATTGGCATAAGGCACGGAAGATCTTCAAGACAGAGTTCCAGCACGGCTGCAACATGTCCTTCAAGAAAGAGGCCATTCAAGACCTCAAACCCGTCCCCTGGCTCCAAAGCTACAGCGTCGGTGAAGACATTCTTATGTCCCGTATCGCGCAAGGTTCCGGCCCCCTTTATATCAATCCCGAACTTAAACTTCTGCATCATGAGTCCCCGGCCTCCAGAGACAATCTTGAGAATGTAGCTTATATGAGAGTGCTGAACCATGTGCATTTGCTCAAGGATAAACGTTCGGGACCTGTCGGTTATCTCGCCCTGGTCTGGACGACGCTCTATCTGATTTTGCGGGAACAGCCTAAGAAGAATACAGCTGCCATCAGCGGCTACAAAAAAGGGCTGAGAGAAATATTTTCCAGGCAAACCGCCGGTTAATCCATCAAACCTCAGGAAGGGAGTGGCCGCATGAGTGTGAGCATTGTAGTGCCCATGTACAATTTAGAACGTTATTTAACACCTCTGCTGCTCTCACTCCTGGAACAGAGCGGGAAGAGGTTCGAGCTGATTATGGTCGATGACGGCTCAACAGACCGGACGTATGAGGTAGCCGCTGACTTCCTGGAGAAGCATCCTGATCTGCGTTCGAAGCTGATCCGCACTCCCAATTCCGGAGTGAGTGCCGCAAGAAACACCGGTTTGGCTTCAGCTTCAGGAGATTACGTGCTGTTCCTGGACGGAGACGATTACGCCGACAGCAGCCTGGTGCTGAGTATCGAGGGCGCCACGCGGTCCACGGATCCCGATGTGGTCTGCTGGGGCTACAACCTCGTCCGGGAGGATCAGTCGACAATTGTAAGCTTCACTTCCGGTCAGTCCGACACTACGGGAAGCGAGGCGCTGCAGAATATTTTTGTACACAAAAGCCTGAGAATCTGGACCGGAAGCATTGCCTTCAAGCGGAGCTTTCTCCTGGAGAACGACATCCGCTACACGGAGCGCTGTGTGAACGGAGAGGATCAGGAATTTATCTATAAAGCCTTATCCAGAGCGTCCCGGGTGATCTCGATCCCCGACGTATTGTCCTATTATGTGCAAAGGACGTCATCCATTACAGGCACGTATAATGTGAACAAATTCGATGTCGTCGCTGCCTTCAAGCGGGTGGATGAATACTTCAAAGCCCATCCCTTCAGTGAGGCCAGCACCATCTCGGAGCTCCTCCTGACCCGGGAGATGACGGAGAACTACTTTTACAATCTCAAGACCTGCCTGAACGGCACTTCGGGAATCCGCATGCGTGACCTGCTTCATGACATTGAGAAGACCTACCCTCATTTGAACCACGAGATGCTGCTCATTATGAAACGCTACAGCGGGGATGACAGACAGCTCGCTTTTAGAATCAAAGCCTTCTTAATTTCCCCGCCTTTATATGCGCGGTTGATCCACATGGACAGAAGCTGGCTCCAGTTCAAACATAAGCTCAAAACCATGATCACCAGAAAGGAAATTAAGATATGAAGAAGATG
This sequence comes from Paenibacillus sp. FSL M7-1046, assembly GCF_038007405.1. Taxonomy (NCBI): domain Bacteria; kingdom Bacillati; phylum Bacillota; class Bacilli; order Caryophanales; family Paenibacillaceae; genus Paenibacillus; species Paenibacillus sp. FSL M7-1046. Next base: position 2,020,773 of record NZ_JBBOXB010000001.1, read on the forward strand.
ATGGTAAGCGCATATACAGAATTCAATTTGGGCGATGACTTGTTTATCAAGGTACTCTGCGAACGGTATCCGGATACCCGTTTTATGATCATTGCTCCCCGTTTATATAAGCTGGTATTCAAGGATATCAAGAACCTCAAGGTCTATGCTTCGGACTCCGTCCTGTTCCGGGGAATTAATTATGTCTTCAGAAAATTAAAGCTGCATAACAACTTTCTGCAGAGATTTCTGGGTGATCAGTCAGATGGAACCGTACATATCGGCGGGTCTATTTTTATGCAGGGAGAACACTGGGCGGAATATGTGGCGAACGCGGAAGCCATGCGCAACAAGAGCAAGCCGTATTATTTGATGGGCGCCAATTTCGGTCCCTTTACGGATGATGAGTATTACCAGGTGCACCGGCGGATTTTCCCGGAATATACCGACGTCTCTTTCAGAGAGCAATACTCCTATGATTTATTTAAGGATTTGGGCAATGTCCGAATGGCTCCGGATATTATCTTCCAGCTGAAATATAACGCAAACGAAACCTCATCCGGACAAAAACCTCCAGCGGGCCAAACGATTGCGATTTCGGTGATTAAGCCGTCGTCCAAGAACTTAAGCGGTTTTGACAACCTCTATTATGAAAAAATGAAAGCTGTTGCAGTCTATTTCATCAAGCAGGGTTATGCCGTGCATTTCATGTCATTTTGCCAGCATGAAGGCGACCAGGAAGCCATCGGGCAGATTATCGGTCTGATTCCGGCAGAATTTCAGGAGCAGACCCATGTTCACCTCTATAAAACAAACATAGATGACATCCTCGCCGCGCTGGCAGGTGCCAGCTGTATTGTCGCTTCCAGGTTCCATGCGATGATTCTCGGCTGGGTGTTTAACAAACCTGTCTTCCCGGTGGCCTACAGCAGCAAGATGGTCAATGTCATGCAGGATGCCTATTTTACCGGAAAATACACCGATTTCGCCCATTTGTCCGAGCTTACGCCGGAAGAGGTGTATGACAGTATGGCCACTAACCGGCTTGACGTGACGTTGCAGGCAAATCAGGCAGAGAAGCATTTTGAACAATTGGACGCTTATCTGTCACCGGCACCGTTTATGGAAGGGAGAAGAAGCTATGAAAGCTAAACGGAGCCTGCTGAACCTCGGCTTTGGCCTTACCAGCCAGGTAATCACAATTATTCTCGGCTTCTTCATTCCAAGACTGATTATGGTCAACTACGGCTCGGAAGCCAATGGTCTCATTGCATCCATCGTGCAGATCATCAGTTACTTCGCTCTGCTTGAAGCCGGGGTCGGTGCAGCTTCCCTGCAGGCTCTGTATAAGCCGATAGCCATCAATGACCGGGGTCATATCAATTCGATTCTCGCAGCAACCTCCAGCTATTATAAAAAAACGGGAATGTACTATTTTATCTCCGTCGTATTGCTTGCAGTCATTTATCCGCTGGTCATCCACTCGGAGATCAACAAAGTGAGCATCATGGCGATTATTTTATTCTCGGGTCTGGGCGGAGCCATCAACTATTACTTCCAGGGCAAATTCAGAATTCTGCTGATCGCCGAGGGTAAAAGCTATGTGGAGACGTCCATCGTCACCATCGCAAATATTCTGAACAATGTCGTGCGGATCATCCTGCTGCTGCAGGGTGTGAACATCATTGCCGTGCAGGCTTCGTTCTTCGTGCTCACCCTGCTGCAGATCGTCGCTTTCTATTTCTATTCGAAGAAATATTATAAGTGGATCGACCTCAGCCACAAGCCGGATTTTGCAGCCATTGGCCAGAAGAACTCGGTTATGGTGCATGAGATTTCCTATCTCATCTTCCGCAATACGGACGTGTTGATTCTGACTATATTTACGAACCTGAAGATCGTCAGCATCTACGTGATGTACAACATGATCTTCACCATTGTCGACAACATCGTCCAGACGGTCAACGGAAGCATAAAGGCCGCCTTGGGCCAGAGCTACCATGAGGGCAAAGAGGCTTTCGTGAAGTTCTATGATGCTTACGAGGTCTATTTCATGGGTCTCATCTTTGCCATTCTGACCGTTGTCTATATCATCATCCTGCCGTTCATGAAACTGTACACGGCTGGCGTCAACGATGTGAACTATATTAATGCCTGGCTGCCGGTTCTATTCGTGGTGATTAAATTGTTGACCAATGCCCGCACCACCTCCAACAATATCATTACGATTGCCGGACATTTCAGAAACACCCAGTTCCGCTCTATTATGGAGTCGGCGATCAATCTGGGGGCTTCGATCATTTTCGTCATCTTCTTCGGAATTTATGGCGTGCTGATGGGCACCATCGCCGCCCTGCTGTACCGTTCCATTGATATTGTCGTGTATGCCAGCCGGGTATTGCTGGAGCGCAGTCCATGGATCACTTTCCGCAGATGGCTGACCAATGTTGCGGTCTTCGCTGCCATCGTTTTTGTCACCACCAAGCTCGACCTCAGCATCACCTCATACACCGGTGTGATTCTGTGGGCTGTGCTGCTCGGCATCATCATCCTGCCCATCTATTTCCTGGTCGGATCGCTGATGGAACGCGAGGTATTTCTCTATACCTTGGGTTATCTCAAAGGCTTCCGTACGAAGCTCAAGCTGAAGCGCAAGGTTACGGCCGGGCAGGCTTAAGCGGAGTGGAATGTATGAGATGTGTGATGTGTGGGGGCGCGCAGGATGCGGGAGTTGCGTAAGATGAGCGCTAATTTACTGAATGCCACGCTTTAATTGCACTTTATACAACTAAAATCGGGTATTTTGGGGCGAAAAGAGAAGTAGTTGTATTCCGTACACTCAAATAGACTGACTTCGGGTAAAACGAACTGCATCGCTAGTTTTAACTGTACAAAATGCAGTTATTACTCAAAAGTCCCTGTGTAAGCACCCTATAGTTGCACTAAATACACTTATACAGACGGCGGCGCTGCAGGATTATCTTCCGGTTCGATATTTATGACAAAACATAAGCATATGCTTCCATAGCAAGTTTTGCACGAAGTACATCAATGAAGCAGATGCTAACAAAACTTTGAGGAGGGCTGAATATGGATCACAGCGAGGAATTGCAACAGGCCGGCTACCGATTACTCCATCAGCTCCATGACGATATTCAGCATTTCTCCGCCGAAGAGCTGTCACGCGAAGCCATTGTACGCCGGGGGCGGGAGATTACCAGCAAGGAAAGCACACCCGCGATCCAGGAATATCTGGCAACCTTGACCGGAGTGATCGAGGCTTATTTGGCGGGGAGAGCGGCTGAGGATGCGCTGGAGTACTATTTATTGCGCCAATTTCATATTGAATTGAATACGATTGAGGGACTGCTTACGCAGCTTGCCAGACTCAGCAGCGGAACCGGGGAATCAGAGAACCTGCTGCCTGAATCCGCCGATCCGGCTGTTTATCCGAAGGTCAGCGTCATTATCACTACTTATAATAGAAAAGACTTCCTGCATCAGGCGATTCAGAGCATTCTGCGGCAGGATTATCCCCATAAAGAAATTACCGTCATTGACGACTGTTCCAGCGATGGCACGGACGAGATGATGCACACGAATTTTGGCGGTGACCCGCGTGTCATCTTCATGCAGAATGAAACCAACAGCGGGCCGGGGAATAACCGGCGCAAGGCTTTTGCCGCTCATGGAGACGGTGAATATATTCTGTTCCTCGATGATGACGACTATCTGATTGATTCCAGTTATTTAAGCAGAGCTGTGAATTTTCACCTGACGCATCCTGAGGTATCATTTGTGGCCGCAAACGTATTTCTGGAATACTCCAAAAGCCGGAAGCTCACGATCTCCAGCCTGCAGCTGGCCAGCATTACCGGCAAAAAGGATTATTTCATGAATTTCGAGCAGAAGGGTTATCCCAAGCCTGCCTCTACACTAACCACAGTCTTCAAACGCGAAGCGCTGATGAGCATGGACATTCTGAACATGAACATGGTCAACGATGCCTCAATTTACCTGCGTGCCCTGCTGATCGGCGATGCCGGGTTCATTGATTGTTTGGCCGGGGTGTACCGGATTCATGGCAATAACATCACCTTTCATCTCAGCCAGTCGTTCCTGATCGAGAACCTGGAGGAGAAGCGGCTTATCCGCAATATGGCGATTGAACGCTACGGCTACAACAAGCAGGAAATGAACGAATGGTTCAATCACAATGTGTATGACACGATCTCTTATTACCTGATGAATTCGGCCAAAAGTCATACCGACTTCAAGTTCATGTACAGCTGGGCCAGCAGCCATTCTCCCAAAGCTTACAGCCAGCTGAAACGCCAGTTCCGCACCAAGCTGATGAAAAAACAGCTGCTGCGGGTATCCTTCGTTCGCTCGCTGCTCAACCGGTAACTTCGACTGCACCCATACTAATGTAGTAACCAGACACCTCGCGGGGTGTCTTTTTTCCGTGTAACCAGTACCCTTTATAGAATGACAAAAGCAAACAATTGCAAGACAAAAAACAGCACCCTCCTTCATCGGGAGGATGCCATTTGAACTTTGTCACACTTGCTTTATTAGCTGATCCAGCAGCTTAACCGCTGCGCCAAGCTCTGTTTTGGGGATAATGCCATAGCGGTCACCGATATGCATCTCAAAAAAGCAGGAGGTTTCCCCTGTTTCCCTCAGCGAAGACGTCAGCCCCACTCCGGTTTGCTCATACACTGTAACCAGTATCGGTTCAAGCTGCTCCTTGGCCATGGCAAAATGGACATGGAACATGTTCGAGACCGGCTGCTGCGGAAGCGTGGACACCTTATGGCAGCCGCCCAACAAAGCAGCAAGCTCCTTGGCCTCCTCATAGTATTGTCCCATCTTACCGGCTCTCTGCCGGTAATAATAGCGGGCCGGGACAATGTACGGGTAGAGGCTGACCAAGTCGCCGCCATGCCGCCGTTTCCAGATCTTCGATTCCTCTGTAAACTCCCTGCTGCCCGCGAGAATGGCACCGGCGATGCCGCCAATCCCTTTATAGAAGGAGATATATACGCTGTCAAACAGACTGCAGACTTCAGCTGCCGTCTTTCCGTAATACGGCAGCACCTCAAACAATCTCGCGCCATCGAGATGCAGGATAATGCCCTGCCCGCGGCAATAGGCGGAGATGGCTTCAAGCTCAGCATACTCCGGCAGCTGGCCGCCGATTTCGCGCTGCGGCAGCTCCAGCAGCAGACAAGCAATATCTCTTCCGATGTTCTTCACATCATCCAGTGTAATTAAGTTGTCCTTATCCGCAAGAAGCAGCGGCTCGATATGATGCAGCTCTTTAAGCCCGTCCTGCTCATGAATCTCCAGATGGCATAAAGGATGATACGCAACCGTCTTCATCCCCTTACGGTCGCACCAGATTCTAAGAGCAATTTGCTGGGCCATGGTTCCGCTGGGGAAAAAGACCGCCGTCTCCTTCCCGAGAACTTCCGCCATTTCAGCCTGAAAATTCTCGATCAGCCTGCCCCCTCCGTAAATATCGCTGTCCGTCTGTCCATCCACTCCGGCAAAGGCCTCTTTCAACACTTCAATGTCGCGTTTCCCGTGTCCGGCCAACTTCATAGCCGTGGCGTTAAAGGCTTCAAGCAGTGATTTTGTCTCACTCATCCCGGTAAATTCTCCCTTCATCTATACCTACATCTGCATCGAATACCTTAAATTATATCATTTCAGGCCAAAACTCCTGAATTTTTTGAATGTTCACGTTTTATTCCCCGTACCGAGATGAAATAAATTGACCGCTGTGCTACAATATTGAAATTGCAAAGGCAATCGCTTAGGGAGGTTTATTAAAACACCATGCTTATTATTGGTATCGCCGGCGGGACCGGTTCCGGCAAAACGACAGTAGCTCGCTCCGTCATTGACCGTCTGGGAACAGACAAAGTGACGTTCATATCTCAGGATAACTACTATAAAGACCATTCTTACCTCAGCATGGCTGAGCGCGGAGCAATCAATTACGATCATCCGCTGGCCTTCGATACGGAACTGTTGATTGAGCATCTGGATTGTCTGAAGGCCGGACAAGCTGCGTACGCTCCAGTGTATGACTTCACAGTTCATGCCCGCTCCACTGACAAGACGGTTGAGCTTGCGCCCAACAACATTGTTATTCTCGAAGGGCTGCATGTGCTTTCCGATGAGAAGCTGCGGGAACAGCTGAACATCAAGGTATTTGTAGATACAGACCCGGATGTGCGTATTCTCCGCCGGGTGCTGCGGGATATTGAAGAACGCGGCCGGACCATCCGTTCCATCCACACGCAATATCTGACGACGGTAAAGCCAATGCATGAGGCGTTTATCGAGCCTTCCAAGAAATACGCCGACCTCATCATCCCTGAAGGCGGACAGAATCAGGTTGGTATCGAGTTGTTGTCCGTATTGACCGAGAAATATCTTTCAGGCGATGAGCAGTGGAACGGAAACACGCGGTAAACAAGTGGAAACGGCTTCGCCGTCCTCTACAGGACGGTATCCGTTTCGGCGAGAAATAGAAGGATAATTTATAGTCTTATATTTTGAAATGATACGTAACAGGTACCGTCCTTTTTATAAGGAGGGTACCTGTTTTTTTGAAGTAATATCAGTAATCCATGGAATAAAAGCTCCACTTTGGCAGTGGATTCTAGTCAGGAAAGCAAATCGGCATCAAACAAACCCAGCCCAATTCACACTGTTGAGTTATATAACCTTACATCCGTATGAAATTCTCATGTTTTTTCAGCAACAAAATATAAAAAACTATACCAAATGTTATTTTATTTGACTGGTAGCGCTTTATTCAATAAAATAAGGGTTGATTATTTCCGGTTCATCCACTATGATAATGTCATCAGGTGGATTTAAAAGTTAAAGCGATTAAACTTTATAAATAATAAATACAGTAATATTGCCTTTTTACGACATTTATTTACGACAAAAGTTAAAGCGCTTATACTTTTAAGATCGAAAGGTTGGTGTGTCCGTGATTAAGAGTGAGAGCAGGCGTCGGACGTTCTACATGTATCTGTTTATTTCGCCCTGGCTTATCGGTTTCCTGGTCTTCGCGCTGTACCCCATCATGTCATCGCTTTACTACAGCTTCACCGATTACGACATTATTCACCCTCCCAGATTTATCGGCCTGGCCAACTACACTGAAATGTTTCACAATGATCTGTTCTGGAAGTCGGTAACGGTCACGCTTAGATACACCTTTATCAGTGTTCCGGTACAGATGCTGCTGGCTCTCGGCTTTGCGCTGCTGCTGCACCAGACGATTCCCCTGCGGGGCTTCTTCCGGACAGCGATGTATTTTCCCAGCATGGTGTCAGGCGTCGCGATGTCTCTACTCTGGTACTGGATCTTCAATCCACAGATTGGCCTCTTCAACTACATGCTCTCCTGGTTTGGCATTCACGGCCCGGCCTGGCTGATGAGTCCGGACACCGCACTATATGCCCTGATCATCATGTCCTTCTGGACAGCCGGATCCGGTATGATTCTCTTCCTTGCAGGGCTGCAGGGCGTGCCGTCCAGCCTAATTGAAGCCGCCAGACTGGACGGTGCGGGCCGCTTTAGAATTTTCAAGAATATTACGCTGCCGATGATCTCTCCCGTGCTGCTTTTCCAGCTGATTATGGGCCTGATCGACTCCTTCCAGGTCTTTACCCAAGCGTTCGTCATGACGCAGGGCGGTCCCAATTATTCCACCTGGTTCTATGTTTACAATCTGTACAACACCGCCTTTAAGGAATACCGGGCAGGGTACTCGTCAGCTCTGGCTTGGGTGCTGCTGATCGTTGTACTGGTGTTCACAGCCATCATTATGAAGCTGTCCAACCGTTATGTTCATTACGAAGGAGGGGAACGCCGATGAGTACCGTCAAGGCCACCAGCCCCCGGGTGCCAACTTCCCGTTCCCGGCGGAAAGCGGATCCCGTAAAGATCGCCAGCTTCATTACCTTGCTGATTACAACCTTCCTTATGCTGCTTCCGCTCTTCTTCATGGTCTCGACTTCCCTGAAATCGAAGCGGGAAATGCTGAAATTTCCGCCGACCTTTCTCCCGGAGAGCTGGGCCTGGAGCAATTACACGGAGATTTTTGATACGCTGCAGTTCGGCACACTGTATAAGAACAGCCTGATCATCGCCGGACTCACCGTCATTGGCACCCTGCTCTCCTCGGCACTGGTGGCCTACGGCTTCGCCAGATACAGAGGCCGGGGCAACCAGCTCTGGTTCGCCCTGCTGCTGAGCACGATGATGCTGCCTTATCCGGCGATCATGATCCCGCAGTTCGTGCTCTTCTCCAAAATGAACTGGATCGACACCTTCCTGCCGCTGGTCGTGCCTGCATTCTTCGGTTCCGCCTACAACATCTTCCTCTTGCGGCAATTCTTCTCTACGCTGCCCGAGGAGCTGTTCGACGCCGGACGGATCGACGGCTGCGGCGAACTGAAGATGTGGCGTACCATTGCGCTGCCGCTGTCCGCACCGGCACTGGCGACCGTCGCCATCTTCGCTTTTATTTACAGCTGGAACGATCTGCTCACACCGGTGCTCTACTTAAGCTCCTCGGACAAATTCACACTGCCGGTCGGCATGGCCTCGCTCACCTCGTCGCGGTTCCGCATCCCGCCTTGGCATCTGCTAATGGTCGCTTCCGTGCTGGCTATGGTTCCAATCGTCACCCTGTTCGCGGTGGCCCAGAAGCAGTTCGTGGAAGGCATAGTACTGACAGGCATCAAGTAATCTCCGCTGTACTCTTGGCGGCCAAATATACTTGAAATGATGGAGGGATTCGCTCATGAAAAGGAACAGTACAAGGAAGTCATTCGCCCTGCTGCTTGCAGCGTCCATGGCCTTGATGGTGATGCTGTCAGGCTGCGGAGGAGGCAAGTCGGCAGGCAATGTGGCCCCGGGAAACAAAAACACCGGAGACTCCGGCGGTTCAGAGAAGCAAGTGACCATTACCCATTACACGATTGATTCGGAAGACCGCACCTTTATCGAGAAGCTGATTCCCGATTTCGAGAAGGAGCACCCGAACATCAAGGTCAAGGTAGAGAAAGCGCCGTATGAGCAGTTTGACAGCAAGCTCCAGACACTGATTGCCGGAGGCAAATCTCCCGATGTCACCAGCCACTACGGCTACGGCGGGTTCGCGGAATATTACAACAAAGACATGCTGCTTGATCTGACCGACCTGATCGCGGAGGAAGGCTTCAAAGCCGGAGATTACCACATACCGGATAACCTGATGAAGATCTACACCGTAAACAACCGTACCTACGGCATCCCGGTCAATATGTATGTCACCCTGATGCTCTATAACAAAGATATGTTCGATGCTGCGAAGCTGTCCTATCCGCCAAGCGACTATGAAGATAAGAGCTGGACATTTGAAAAGATGGTCGAGGAAGCAAAAAAAATGACGCTCGTCTCCGACGATATCGCTAAAACACAATACGGTGTCGACTTTACCTGGGCCGAGCGGGATATGCGCCCGCTGTATTTTGGGGCGGAGCCTTACTCCGAGGACACCTGGACCAATGGCGGCGTTCCTTCCGAAACTCATTTCGATTCTCCGGAGGTTATTGCCGCATACCAAAAGCTGTTCGATCTGATCTTCAAGGATAAAGTCTCACCGAACTCCGAGTGGAGCAAAAGCGTAGCCGGCCAGAACGGCGATCCATTCGTTGCAGGCAAAATCGGCATGTCGATCGGCGGCTCGTGGAACCTTGCGGGAGCCAATGATTTCCCGTTCAACATCGGCGTGGCCGCAGTGCCATGGGGCGGCAATGACAAGGTGCGCAGCACCCTGTTCGTCGACCCGCTGATGATTCTGAAGGACTCCAAACATCCGAAGGAGGCTTTTGAATGGATTAAATTCCTGCTGACGACTGAAGTTCAGGAGAAATCGATTGAGCTGAGCGGCGGCAACCCGCCTGTGAACACCGAAGCAGCAGAAGCCTACTACAAACATTTTGACGGCATTGATCCCGAGGATGTGAAGAAGGTATACGAAGGCGCTGTTAAATATGGCTATGAATCCTACAACCACCTCATCACTAAATATTCGCAGATCAATGATATGTTCATCAATGAGCTGCAGCCTGTCGAGACCGGACACAAAACCCTTGAAGAGGTGATGCCGGTCATTCAGAAGAAAGTTACCGAAATTATTAAGAGATAAGACGTTTAGCGGATATTCCGTAAGCCTTGTATACTGGAGATAGAATATAGCTTCGGAAAATCCGCCGCAAGGAGCGCTAGCGATGAAAGTAAGTATTTTTGATGTAGCCAAAAAATCGGGATTGTCCGTTGTCACCGTCTCCCGGGTGCTGAATGGCGCCGGGACGGTGCGGGAGAATAACCGCCAGAAGGTGCTGGATGCAATCAAGGAGCTGGATTATCGGCCCAATGCGGCTGCGCGCAGCCTTGCCAGCGGCAAGACCGGGATTATCGGCCTTATCGTAACGACACTGCAGGATTCCTTCTTCGATGCCGTGGTCAAGGAGCTGAATGACGTGCTTGCCCTGCACGGCTACTACCTGGCCATCTCCATCTCGACAGGCATCGACTTCAATGAGAACCACTATCTGATTCAGGAGGACCGGGTAGATGGCCTGATTCTGCTCTCCCCGATGCAAGAAGACAATTATATCGTGGAATTGAAACGGCGGGGAATCCCCTATGTGCTGATTGATAATCAGCAGGAGGGGAATGACGCCTATTCCATCACCATTGATAACTTCAAGGGCGGCTATGCGGCGGGCAGCCATCTGCTTGAGCTTGGCCATACGTCCATCGCCCACCTCTGCGGCAATGAGATGTTCCGCAGCACACGGGAGCGGCGCGGCGGCTTCCTGCAGGCCCTGCAGGAGAAAGGGCTGGAGCCGTTTGAGATTGTCCATGGCGATTTCGATATCGGCATGGGCTATGACACCGGCAAACGCTGGCTGCAGGCGGGCAAGCTGCCCACGGCTGTATTCGCCGGGGATGACAATATCGCGTTGGGATTGATCAACGCGCTGATGGAGGCCGGCATCTCTGTGCCGGAAGAGGTGGCCATCGTCGGATATGACGACCACTATATCGCCTCACAGCTGCGCCCGCATCTGACAACTTTGCGCCAGCCGGCGGATAAGATCGGGCTTGCCGCCGCCGATATGCTGCTCAGACGCATCAACGGAAATATGAAACGCGGTGCTAACATCCGGATTGATCCGGAGCTGATTGTACGTGACTCCACCTCTTCCAGGTAGAACCGCACCTGCAATCATTCCGCCTGCGGGCTTTCGAAGCCAGTTTTGTACGAAGAGATTCAGAGAAGTGATGCTCACAAAACTTTAGGAGTGACGACCATTGACTTACTACTTGGGGATCGATGGGGGAGGAAGCAAAACCTATGCCCTGCTCTGCGATGAGCACGGCAATGTGCTTGGCAAGGGCAGGAGCGGCAACGGCAATCACCAGATTAGCGCTACGGAAGCCGCTGCGAGCATTCGCGAAGCCTCCTTCGCCGCACTGGCGGAAGCCGGGCTGCAGCTAGGCGATATCAAGCATGCTTATCTCGGGCTTGCCGGCGCCGACCGGAAGACGGATTATGATATCCTCCACCCGATGATACGCGGGATCGGATTTACAAATTATACACTCAGCGGCGACCCGATGATTGGACTAAGGGCAGGTACGGGCAGGCCTTACGGGGTCGCTCTGATCTGCGGCACAGGCACCAACGCTGCCGGACGCAATCCGCAGGGCCAGCATTATCAATGCGGCGGCTTCGATTACATGTACGGCGATTTCGGCGGCGGCGGCTCGCTGAATATAGAAGTGTTCCGCACCGTTATCCGCGCCTGGGACGGCCGGGAATCCCCCACCCTTCTAACTGCGCCGCTGCTGAAGCTGCTCGGCTATGAGCGGGTGGATGATATGTACAATGACTTTCTTGATCACGGCAAGCATGTGCCACTTGACGCTGCCCGCCTGTTGTTCCCGGCGGCCGCCGAAGGAGATGATGCGGCGCAAGCGATTCTGCAACACCAAGGCATGGAGCTGGGCAAAGCTGCCGCAGCAGTCATTCACAAGCTGGGCATGGAGAATGACACCTTCGATGTAGTGCTAGTAGGAAGCCTGCTCACCCGGGGCGACCGCGGCTGGATTCGTGGACCTATCAGCCAGGCTGTACAAGAAGCGGCTCCGCTTGCTGCTGTAGTCACCTTATCCACTGAGCCTGTGGTCGGTGCTGTCTGGTCAGCCCTGGAAAGTGACGGCCTCACCATTACCAGCGATATTTATGAGAAGATGCGTGTGTTTCAGGATTTCGAACTTATCCCTATCACAACAGGACAGGAGTGATTTATCTTGACAGCTAAGCAAGGACTGAAAATCGCCGTTATCGGCGGAGGCTCTTCGTATACACCGGAACTGGTAGAAGGATTCATTCTGCATTACAAGGAGCTTCCCGTCCGCGAGCTCTGGCTCGTGGATATTGAACAAGGACAACGCAAGTTGAACATTGTCGGCAGTCTGGCTAAACGCATGGTTGAAAAGTCCGGCCTGCCGATTGAAGTCCACCTCACCACCGACCGCCGCAAAGCCATAGAAGGTGCGGACTTCGTCAGCACACAAATCCGCGTCGGCATGCTGGATGCCCGGGGACGCGACGAATCCATACCGCTGAAATACGGCGTCATCGGCCAGGAAACGACCGGCCCCGGCGGAATGCTGAAAGCGCTGCGCACGATCCCCGTCATCCTGGACATCTGCCGGGATATCGAAGAGCTAGCGCCTGACGCCTGGCTGCTGAATTTCACCAACCCGGCAGGAATGGTGACCGAAGCCGTACTGAGATATTCGAACGTGAAGAGCATCGGCCTCTGCAATGCCCCCATCGGGCTGATCAAGGAGGTATCGGCCAAATACAACGCCGCACCCGACCGGATCTATGCCGAATTTGTCGGCCTGAATCATCTGCACTGGATCACCCGCATTGATGTCGAAGGCGAAGACAAGCTGGATGACATGCTGGCCGACACCGCCGGCTACAGTGCAAAGAATGTGCCCGCACGGGAGTGGAATCCCGAGTTCCTGCAATCGCTGCGCGCCGTGCCCTCATATTATCTGAAATATTTCTATATGACCGATGCGATGCTTGAAGAGCAGCAGAAGTCGTTCAAGGAAGGCGGAAATCGCGCCGAAGTGGTAAAGCGTGTGGAAGAAGAGCTGTTTGAGATCTACAGCAATCTGGAGCTGAAGGAGAAGCCGAAGCAGCTGGAGCAGCGCGGCGGATCCTTTTATTCCGAGGCGGCGGTGAACCTGATGCGTTCGCTGCACAACGGCACGAATGACATCCAGACCCTTAATGTCGCCAACCGCGGTATCCTTGACTTTCTTCCGGAGGATGCCAGTATCGAGGTCAACTGTGTCGTGACCAAGACCGGACCGCTGCCGCTGCCGCTGACCAGAATTCCGCAGATGGCCAAAGGGCTCATCCATGCCGTCAAAACCTACGAGCAGCTTGCAATTGATGCCGCCGTAAGCGGTGACCGCAGCCTGGCTATCCAGGCGATGGCTCACCATCCGCTGGTCCCTTCGGTCGAGGTAGCTATCGCTATGCTTGATGAAATGCTGGAAGCGAATAAGGAGTATCTGCCCAACTTCTTCCCCTCCGCAGCGGTTCCCGCTCCGGCGCAATAAGCAACCCCTCCCCTAACTCAGAAGAGACTGCTCCGCCCGCGTATGATGCAGCGGGTGAAGCAGTCTCTTCATTTTTTTAAGATGGAAGCAGGGTTTCAATGTCTATCTAGATGACCCGGTGCTTCACCCACTTCTCTCCAAGGAAACGCCGCAGGAAGATGAAGCCCCGCACGCCCCACTCGCAGTTCATCGCCAGCCATACCCCGACTATGCCCATATTAAGTACGATACCCAGGACATATCCCAGCACTACGCGGAACAGCCACATGGACAGCATCGACACCATGGAGGTGAATTTCGAGTCTCCTGCCGCTCTAAGCGCCGAAGGCGTAATGAAGCTGACCGACCACAGCGGGATCTGCGCCAGCGAATTAATCAGAAAGACAAGGAAGATATCCCCGACAATCTCGGCGGGTGGATGAAACAGCGACACCAGCGGATGAAAAAACGGAAAAATAAGCAAGCCCATCAGGACAAAGGATGCCGAAGACAACCAGAGAAACGATTTGACGAATTTCCGGGCGTCTTTTACATTCCTGCTGCCCATACATTGACCTACCACCGTAATGAGCGTCAGAGACAAGGCATTGGCGGGAATCTGCATGACCCCGGCCAGGGTAGATGAGATGGCATTCGTAGCAATCGCATAGGTGCCCAGGCTGACAATGAAGATCTGGGTCAGAATCTTACCCCCGTTAAAAAACATCTGCTCTGCGGCAAACGGCAGGCCGATCGACATGATTCTTTTGAGCATCGTCCAGTTCAAGGCCAGCAGATCGCGGATCTTCACATGCAGGCTGCTATCCAGCCGGAACAGATAGACCAGCGCGCAGACGGCCGCCAAATATCTGGATATATTAATCGCAACGGTCATGCCGAATACACCCATATGCAATCCGTTGATAAATACAAAGTTCAGCAGCACATAGACCAGGTTCATAATCAGCGAAAGCACCAGCGACGCCCTCGTCCTTCCGATTCCGCGCAGTGCGCCGCATACGGCTTCTACAACAGCAATGCCCAAATAGGACAAGCTGCTCCCGATCAGGTACGTTCTCGCATTGTCCATAACCTCCGGCGAAGCTGCACCGAACAGTACATTCAGCAGCGGACCGTGAAATACAATCCCGAACAGGCCGATGAAAAAGGCCATCATAGATACGGAGGATACCGCACCTGCAGTGGCCTTGGAGACCATAAGCTCGTTACCGCTCCCCTTATACTGGGCGACCACAACGGTCCCCCCTGTTGAAACTGCGATAAATACACTGATCAGAAAAATATTAAGCGAGTCTATCATATTCACAGCGCTGATCGCCGCCACACCGGACGAGCTGATCATCGCCGTATTCACTAGATTCAGACCAACTACAAATGCCTGATCGACCAGAAGAGGAATAAATAGTGAGATGATCTGGCGATAGTCAATGGATTCTCCGGAAAAATGCTTATCGAGAAACAGGCGGCCCTGTTTCACCTTTACCTTAGGCTCTAGCATAAACTTCACTTCTTTATATTAGAATTTGGGCCTCGTAATTCTAACATATGAAGTGCAGAAGTCAAGGAAGCTGCCGATTCTTACAGCTGTTATCCTCTTATCATAGAAGGAGAGAGAGTAAGAGTGAACGTCTTATCGAACGGGGTCATAACGTTAACCAGCACCGCCTTGCAGTTATTCTGCAGTTTCGCCTCGCGTACCGAAGTCGCCAGATGGCCCGACTCGCCCCCCGTTAGTTCAATCCAGTCCTCACCGCAGGTATAACGAAGGCTGCCGCCGCTCCAGAGATAGCAGTCCTCTTCTACAGTCTGAAGCTCTCCTGAAGTGAATTTCCCTTCCTGTCCAAAAATGAAGGACAGCTGGGTCATGACCTCCCCGGGTTCTTCACTGTGCAGCCGGATTGTCCATCCCGTGTCCGTACGCTGAACCTCTGCCTCTACTCGAAACGTCTGTTCATGCGTCAGAGGACGGCTCTGGTGCGGGAGCAAATACCAGGGGCTGACCGGCGTCCCTGATGTTTGTGGAAGAAGCACTTCAGCGACCGGGCCGTAATAGCCCTTCTTCTGCTCTCCCGCCAGGAGGTATCCTTCAGGCAGCCGGGTCATTTCCTGCATCGGCACAAATCCCGGATAAAAGTAAGAAGCCAGTTGCACGGCCAGCAGCCGCACAGCACCGTGACGGAGCGCAAAAAAAGACGGCGTCTCCGTAATCAGCGTCACGCTGGTATTTCCGTCTCTGTAACGGGCAACAGGCGCTCCGAAATCGGTATGCAGGCGGCTGTGGCTGATCCGGCCCTGATGGCCGGCGGCCTCCATATTCTGCAGATAGTCATGCCGCTGAAAATCCCCGTTCAGTATTTTCTCATATGTCACGGGAAGGGCCGCCGGTGCCTCAAACGGCTGCTGAAGCTCCGGCTCCAGCAACATCCGCACCAGCACGTTGACGGAGCAGACCCCCGGATCAGCAAGCATTCGGCCTGCCCATTCAGCCATGCCTGCGAATACAGCATCGTTGTCGGAACGGGCCAGAATCGCATACGGCAAATAATAAGGAGACAGATCGTGAACGCTTCCCAGATCCTGCCGCCCGGAATAATCGGTAACGACCTCGCCTGAAGGATGGACCAGATAGACCATCATGCGCAGGTTCAAGCGGACCGGCTCCAGCAGCTGCGGCCGGTCCAGCAAACGGGCGGCATGAATCAGCATGATGTCGCTGACTGCACTGTAGATACCGTTGCTCCGCTCCGTCCATTCTCCATCCGGGGTAATATCCATCCCTTCTGCCAGCCACTGATCCGCCCGCTGCACGGCCTCTTCCAGTCCAAACAGCTCATGCAGAAATCCAAGTGCTGCGCACAGCACCCAGCGGTGATTCGGGGTATGGCAGCCTCCAGTTAGCATGACGGGAATAGTCCGTTTAAGAAACAGCCGCATATTGTCCAGCACCGGCTGAAGCGGCACCCACTCCTGCCGGACCAGCAACTGGTACAGCTGAGCGTAGCCTACGATGACAAAGGCCGTATCCGGCGGAGAATGATAATTCGTCCAGCCCGGGGAGATGGAGCCGTCCTCATGCTGGGCGCGCAGCACAAATTCCGCCGCCAGCTGCAGCCGGCCCAGCAGCCGTTCATCCCGGTAGTACTTGGAATCGGGGTTCGCCAGTGCAGCCCCCCAATAACACATGTCGGTCGGCGTGCCGGTTGTGTGATTGACCCAGGCAACACCTGTCCCCGGATCAAGGGTCCCTCCATAATAGCGGCTCTCTTGATCAAGCACCTGCCGGGATAGTCCTTCCTCCACCGCTATGTCATTACTGTCCACCAGTTGCTTATACATTGTAATTCCCTCCAATTTAAGCATTCTGCGGCATACCTGGGCTGTGACAGCAAGTCTACAGCCGTTTCAGCTCATTTCTGATTCGTCCGGGAATTTCCGCAAACAGCTCATTCCAGGATACAAACAGATCCTCCCGGTCCGCATATTCCCATTCTTCATAAGACAGGGAGGGCGTGAACCGCCAGGTTTGCAAATAACGCCGGACCCGCTGGTCAGTCTCTTCGTCCGAAGTCAGGATTCCTCTGAAAAAGTGGCCGTAAATTAGCCCGTTCGCTCCTGCCTCATCCTGTGTGCAGGAGGAAAATTCCGGCAGCAGCTCAAAGACTTCGGGGATCGGGGACAGTGCATGCTTGCCAGGCTGGACATAAAGACCGGCCCGCGTTCCGCTTAGATTGGCGGAGCCGCGCAGCAGCCCTTTCAAGTATTTCCCGTGAAAGCTGACCTCGACATCCGCCACTTCTCCATTCTTGCCGATATAAACCCACACATGCTCCAGATCATAGAGATGCTGAATATCATAATCGTAATAAATGGCGTATTCCAGAACGGTTTCCACCTCAGGACGGCTCATTGCCAGACGGCGCCGGAAGGAAGGAGAATCCCCGTCCTCGCGCAGCACGGTTACGCCAATGCGCACCGGGAAGAACGGCTCGTTCTGATCGAACAATAAGCGCGGGGCATACAGAGCAGCCAGCTTGCGATCCTCATCATTCAGCATTTGGCCTATCCTCTGCCCGCCAGCTTAGCAGCAAGCAGGCGATGGCTTTCATGGATTTCCTCCGGCCGGCAGGCCGCCTTCAGCTCGTACACCTTGACCTGCGCCCGTTCAATCATCGGCAAATATGCGTCATAGAAATCCATATTCCCGCTGTTCACATAGGGACACCAATGGTCGGAGAGTCCAATGGTTTCATGGATATGAACGCCTACAATATCATCCATCAGCCCTTCCATTTCCCCCACGCTGTCATACAACCCCAGCCGATCCATCATAATGGCATGGCCGGTGTCATACCATATGCCCACAGGCGCCCCCTCTAAGGCCCTTATTACTGTTTTCGCTTCCGCGAGCGTCGGAATTTGCTGCGGCTTGGAGCGTGTTTCAATGCCAAAACGGATGTTTAGGCCCTTGGAAACCGCCCGGTTGCATACTATATCCAGACTTTCGATAATCGTCTGCACATAGCCGGCGCTGTATGCTTCCCGCCGTTCCAGCAGCTCCGCCCATTTGCTGCGGTAAGCTTCCGAATTCCTGCCCTGCCCGCTGTAGAGCTGCTCCAGCTCCTTGCCGATATCATTCGAAAAAGGCACTTCGCCGGGATGCACAACAACAGCTTCACCGCCGTAGCGCTGCGCATATTCGGCTGAACGGACCAGCAGCTCAACTGCCCGCTGCCTCTTCTCCTTATCCTGAAAGCCGAGCAGCACAGAATCCGTGCCATAATCGGGGTCCGCAACGTGGGGGAACGTGTTATGAACACTGGATATGCCAATCTCCCCCCGCTCGATCATCGGCTCAATCGTTGTCAGCATTTCTTTAGTGACATTATAGTTCAGCTCCACCCGCCGAAAACCGAGATCGCGGATTTCCCGCAGCATCGCGCCGCCGGCATTGTGGCGCTTAATATTCCAGCAAGTTGAGAATGAGAATGCTCCTTTGTCCTCCACAACAGTGTTCTCCTTTCTTTACCCCTTCCGGCTCAGCCCTTGACGGCACCAAGCATAACTCCGCTGACAAAATATTTCTGCAGCCACGGATATACGGCAAGGATCGGCACTGTAGCAAAGATGACTGTGGCCGCCTTGAGGCTCTCCGGTGTCAGCGCAGTCCGGTTGGCACCCTCCATCTGGGTCAGTTCAGAAACCATATTGTTCTGCACCATCTGGAACAGCTTGAGCTGGAGCGGATAAAGATCCGGATTGTTGATATACATCAATGAATCCTGGAAACCGTTCCACCTTCCCACCGCATAGAAGAGGGACAACGTGGCCATAACCGGCATGGACAGCGGCAGGACAATGCTCATCAGTGTGCGAAAATGGGAGCTGCCGTCAATTTCGGCCGATTCCTCCAGGCTGGGGGGAATGTTATTGAAGAAAGAAATCAGAATGATCAGGTTAAAGGGACTGACCAGGCCAGGCAGAATAAGCGCCCAGACCGAATTGAGCATATGCAGATCGCGGATCAGCAAATATTCAGGAATGATGCCGCCGCTGAAAAACATGGTGATGATGATAACATACATAAAAAACTTACGGCCCTTCAGTTTGCTTTTGGTCAGCGGATAGGCTGCTGCGATAGTGAAGAGCATGCACAGCACCGTGGTGGCAACCGTCAGAATAATCGTGAAAACGAGCGAGCGGATCATCGCATTGTCAGAAAATACTTTGATGTACGCATTCCAGTTCACTTCAATGGGGAAAATCGTCACTTCACCGGAAGTGATTGCCCGGTTGGAACTGAGCGACACAGCAATTACGTGCAAAAATGGAGCCAGACAGAACAGAACGAACAAGATAACACACGTAATATTGACGATATCAAATATCCGGTTTGAGGTACGTTCACTCATAGCACTCCGTCTCCTTCCTTCTTTATCATAGAATGCCGTCGCCGGTCACTTTTTTCGAAATATAGTTGGACCCGAGAATGAAGACCAGCCCCACCACCGCCTGGAACAATCCGACAACAGTAGCCAGCGTATATTGGCCGGATTCCAGACCGATCCGGTACACAAAGGTACTGAGTACATCGGAATATTCACGCACAGCTGTATTCCCGATAATGTAAGGACGGTCAAAGCCGATGCTGACCATTTTTCCGAGATTAAGGATCAGTAGAGTCACGATGGTTGGTTTAATGCTGGGAAGCGTAATATAGCGGATTTTCTTCAGCCTTGTCGCTCCATCCACTTCCGCAGCTTCAAACAGCTCCCTGTTGACACCGGTTAATGCAGCCAGATAAAGGATGGTTCCCCAACCGGCACTTTGCCAGACGCCTGTGAACAGATAAGTAATCAGCCACGGATTTTTTTCCGTCAGAAACGGAATGGGGTTGAGACCCAGACTCTCCAGCACACCGTTTATCATACCGGACTGGTTGCCGAACAATTGATAGACGATCCCCCCGATGATCACCCAGGAAATAAAATGGGGGATGTAGAGGATGGTCTGCGATATTTTTTTAAACCATACCGACCGGATTTCATACAGCATAATCGCCAGGATGATCGGAGCCGGGAAAGAGACCAGCAAATCCAGAAAATTCAGCATAAACGTATTGCGCAGGGTACTGTAGAATTCTCTCATTCCAAAGACCTCGCGGAAGGCGTCGAAGCCGATCCACTCACTGCCGCCGATTCCCTGGAACAGATTGAAATCCTTAAAAGCAATTTGCACACCATACATGGGGCCGTAACGGAAAATCACGAAATAAATAATAGGCAGCGAAAGCAGCGCGTAAAGTTGCCAATACCGTCTAAAGTATGTCGCTTTGCTCAAGTCGGTTTCCTCCTATGGAGAAAAACCGGGTGGAGCGATATCCCACCTCCCCCCGGTTTTCACTTTATTTGTTTATTTAGCCGAAAGCTCCTTAAGGCCCTGCTCCAGCTCTTGCTTCAGCTTATCTCCGCCCAGGGACATGTAATCCTTCATTTCCTGCTCGTAAATCGATTCAAATTGCTCCGGCTTAGCCATTGCCGTCTTTACAATAATCACGGCTAGTTTGTCATTGAGTGTAGTGCCGTATTGGGATTCCGCTTCAATCGGTTTGCCGAAGACGATCGGGCCGACCGTGTCGCTGTTGGCAATCGCAATCGATTGCTTCAGCATGTCTTGGTTGCGTTCCGGGAAGCCGCTTACCCATGCTTTTTCGTTAGTGGCCTGGTCGCCGATGTTTTTGCCGTTGGAGATAATGGCCATGTCACCGGCGTTGTAGATGCGGTCAACAAACTCCTGAGAGGCATCGGCTTTGACAACAGGAATGCCATCGACCAGATCATAGTTCTCTCCCTCAACGCCGCTGTACATATCAATCAGATTATTGCCGGAGGTCATCCAATCCAGGTATTTAACCGCTTCCACAGCACGCTCGCTGCTCTTCGGAATCATGATATACATACCATTGGAGGCATAGCGGGATTTAATATGCTTGTTGTCAACGTTGGCGTTGGTTAACACATCTACGGGAAGCACCTTGCTGCCTTCCACATTTTTGTAGAGATTATCCAGGGTACCATCGGCGTAGAACAAGACATCCACATCTTCCGACCAGTAGCCTATATTGCCGTTCTGGATGTCTTTGGCGAGCTGGGTTTTATTCTCGTCCAGACTGAAGTCCTTGCTGACCAGTCCTTCGTTGTAAAGCTTATTCAGAAATTGCAAAGCATCCTTGAAGCCGTCGTGAAGCGGCAGCTCATAACGTTGACTGTAGGTAAGATCGCCGTTGACCGGCTTCATGAAGGAATAGATCAGCGTTTCAAACTGGGCCGGAGCCAGCGCCATGCCCATAGGGATGTTTTTGCTGCCGAGACCGCCCGGGTCCTTCTCTTTAAACGCTTTCAAAGTAGTGTACAGCTCATCGGTCGTCTTTGGCACAGGCAAGCCCAGTTTATCGAGCCAATCCTGGCGGATGTAGGAGCTGTAGCGGCCCGTGATCGCCCGTTTGCCCGGGATTGCGTATTGCTGTCCTTCAAGCTGGCCGAATGCCAGCGTATCCTCACCAATAAACTTCTTCAGGTTCGGACCATGTTCATCGAGCAGCGCTCCGACATCCGTCAGACCGCCCTGCTGGGCGTAGCGGTAAAATACACTGGAATCATACGTAAACACGATATCGGGCACATCGGTATTGCTCGCCATCAACACATTCAGCTTCGTAACTTCCTCAGAGCGCTGAACCGGTACAAATTCGACATCAATGTTATTCGGATCACCGAACTTTTCCTGCACCAGCTTAGTTAAATAGTTGTTGGTGATCGTATGCGGTGCCGGGCTGTTGCCGCGGTCAAATACCTCCACCTTGAGGGTGACCCGCTTGGCGCTGTCCCCTTCTGCTTTCGCTCCCCCGTTTGCCGTGTTGTTTTTAGAGTCGGAGGAGCATCCGGCCAGCAGAGTTACCCCCATTACCGCAGTCAATCCGATGCCGATTGCTTTCTTCAGAACTCTTTGGTTTACGTTCACTGTCATTGTTCCATCTCCTTCGCCTTTGCAGGCTTTAATGGTGACTTTATGATCCCCGAGCCTTCAACCTATCCGTCCCTAAGCGGAATCCATCTGAGGTGCTGCTTGGCCGCTTGTTGTTCCGGGATGCCCCCAGTATTCCATAACTTTCGGCGCTCTGACAATAAACCTGTTTCGGATATTCCCCTTGCCGCAAATTCGGACTTCCGGTTTATCGGACCAACCATTTTCGTATGATAAACCGCTTTCAAAAGTCTAAAAATAAAGACCGCATCCGTGTTTGCATGCTCCTGACGGAGGTTTGCGAGCAGGAATGCGGCCCAACTACCAAGAATGAATTCAACGTTTCACCTTCTGTACCGACAAGCAGCGCCTGTCTCTGGACGCGCCTTGAACAAAAACATCTGGCCTCAAGTTCTGGAAGCTCCGCGGCCGCGCTTCAAAGAGCGGTAATCGCCCGGCGTGATTCCGGCAACCCGCTTAAATACCCTTCCGAATGTAATAGCATTCGCGTAGCCCACCTGGAGCGCGATATCCTGCAGCGAATATTCCGTCTCCAGCAGCAGCTGTTCAGCTTCCTTCATCCGCAGCTCCGTAACGAAATCAACAAATTTCATTTTAAATTCCGTTTTGAACAGATAGCTGGCATATTTGCCGGATACCTGAAACCGGTCGCTTAAATGCTTCAGCGAAAGATCGGGATTGGCAAAGTTCTCTTCAATATAATTCTTCATCTCGTTGACCATAGCCCGGTAGCTTTTGGTCTCGCTGACAGAGACATAGGTGCGGAACAAATCGGTCAAATATTCAAACAGAATGCTCTTCACTTCATCAATAGATTCGGCCTCTTCCAGCCCCTTCAAGCGTATCGAAGTATTCTCTGCCGACAGCTCGTCCTGCAGCTGCTCCGACATCACGGCCACTTCCCGGCTCAGCATCTGGAGCATAGCCTGAATTAGCGAGCGGATATCGTCGTCCTGCAGAAAATCCTGTTCAAACGCTTCAAAAATCCGCTCCAGCTGCTCCCGCCATTGGCCGCTCGACATCCGGAACTGCTTGACAAATTCGGCAATCATCTGCAGATATTTATACGTTTCAAGCAGCGGCTGGCGGGCTTCCCCGCATTCCGCCAAAGCGATGTCTTCGTGCATCAGCAGCTTGTGCTGCATTACATATTCAGCCGCTGCATAAGACTCCCGAATCGAGCCGGGACCGGCTGCAGCCGGTCCGATGCCAAAGCTGAGTAAGATACGCAAATTCTGTTCTACCCAGGAGCGGCAATCCTCGGCGAATATGCGGATTTTCCCGGTCATCTCTTCATCGCTTCCGGTAGCCAGGAAAAGAATCGCTGCCCGCTGCGTTCCGATCCACTCCGCCCAGCCTTGAAGCTCCGCACTTCGCGCCAATTCCTGAAAAACATTCATCAGGGCAAACTTGAGCGTGTTCTGGTCCCCCCTTGTATAGCGGTCCTCAAATACCTGCTCATAGCGGTTAATTTCGCTGAGCACAACCGTAAAGCGCGATGAGGAGTGGGCGCCGGTGAGCGGCGACAGCTCCTCCATCCGCTGAATGACATTGTCCAGCCGCTCGCTGTTCAGCAGATCGGTGAACAGCTTGCTGCGCTGCAGCAGCAGATTCTCCCTGCTTTTTTTATCATAATCCGTCATGTTGTTGATCAGATCCTCCAGCACCCCGTCAATGAGCATCATTTCGTCAGGCCTGTCGGTCGATTGGTCCATCCTCCGGATCTGATGGCCTTCAATCCGGTTCATAATCACCTGAATCGGTTTATAATTGCGCCGGGTAACATAGACCAGGTACAAAATCGCACATACCACCGTTCCAACGGCAATCGCCACCCAGAGATAGGAAATCACAGAAACCCAGCTGAACAGGTTTCCTGCCTTGATTCCGCTGGAGAACGTCCAGCCGAGCCTCTCCAGATAGAGCGTGTTCAAGAGCTTGCCGCTAGCGGCACCTTCGCTGTCCGAATGAGCCTGGTACACGGGCTGTCCATCGCTGCCAAAAATGGTCAGGAAGGAGAGCTGTTCGTTGACCATGCTGTCGACAAGCTGCTCAATCCCGCTCATTTTGATATTGATGACCAGCACCCCCTCCGAGCCGAAGGGAAGAGGCATCGCTTTATTGATAGTAAGCACACGTATTGGCGTACGCTGAACGAACTCAACCTTATATTCCCTGACGGGCTGCCAGCCTTCCGGCAACGCGCCGGAGGTTATACGTCTGATCCAGTCTTCGTCTATAAATCCGGAAAGCTCCTTTAAACCGGTTTCTGTTAAAACGCTTTCATTTATCTTGTCGTATAGATAGATCGATTGAATGTAGGCAGATTCGTGTGTCAGGTTGCGGAGGCTCTGGGCAACAGCATAGATTGCCCCCGTGTCCGCCTGGCCTTGATTATTAAAATAACGCTTGTAAGCATCACTGCGTTCGACAGCCTCCAGTACCGACATTTGGACCTCTTTGATACTCCGGTCCACATTATCCATGAGATAGCTGGCAGAGATACGGTCCGCTTTCTTGGTTTCCATCCGGGAAATGTCATTGATAAACACAAACGAGGCAAAAATCAGGATCGTCACGGTAAGCAAAAAGATAGGAAAATAGGATAGCAGCAATCGGCGATACCAGGTACGGAACAATAGACAACCCCCTCCACAACCGTTAGGATACCAGAACGCAGTTCGGCCGCTCGTGCGCACGCAGCTCCGAACACTTGGGTGCGCTTTCATAGACGGAGTATCCGCCCGAATTGCTGCCATTATAGCACATGCGCCCAGGGCCCGGCCAACAAGGCAAATAATGGATTAGTCAAAGCCTTTTCTCCCATACTCTCTGCATCATGACCTTCCACAAATCAAGCTTACCGTGTGCCAACGCACCGACAGAAGTACAAACTCTCCTATGGAATGAAAAAGGCGGGGTGCGCACAGCCGCAGCTGCGCAACCCCGCATACACATCCGCCTGGGCAGCTGCCGAACATAGGCTTGCTGCTGTCCAAGCGGCTTACAAACCGCTGATTTCTCTAATGTAGCGGCGCGCCTTCATCGCATATTCCAGAGGATCAGCAAGCGCCGGGTCCTGCTCCGCCTCCACCACAAACCATCCCGTATAGGAGGACGCCGCCAATTCGGCAAAGATCTCAGCAAACGCGATGCACCCGTCGCCGGGGACAGTGAACGCTCCCGCCTTCACAGCCTGCAGGAAACTGAGCCGCTCCCGCAGGACACGCCGGGTAATTTCCGGGCGGATATCCTTCAAGTGCACATGTTTAATCCGCGGCAGATGGGCACGCAGCACCTCCAAGGGATTCTCGCCGGCAAAGGCCAGATGGCCGGTATCGAACAGCAGGGAGACCTCACTGGGTTCCGTGAGTTCCATCAGCCGGGCAATCTCGGCCCCCGTCTGCACCCCCGTCCCCATGTGATGGTGATATACAAGTGTCATATCCTTGTCTGCGGCCAGTCGGCCCAGCCCGCCCAGGCCTTCCGCGAGTGCCGCCCACTCCGCTTCCGTGAACACAGGCTTGCCAGCGAACAGCGGCGTTTCCATTTGCCCTTGAATGCTCCGCCCCTGCTCGGAAACGACAATCACTTTGGCTCCCATCTCATGCAGAAAATCACGGTGCGCGCAAAAGGATTCTGCGGTCTCCTCATAAGGGCGCACAGTCAGGTACGCACTGAACCAGGCGCTGGCAATCTGAAGTCCGCGAAGCTCCAGCGCCCGGTGCAGCCGGTCCGGAGAGCGCGGATACTTATTGCCCACCTCGCTTCCCTGATATCCGGCAAGCGCCATCTCGCTGATGCACTGCTCAAAGGTATTGTCCCGTCCCAGTTCAGGCATATCGTCATTGGTCCAGGCGATGGGAGCAATCGCAAGCCGGACCGCATGTTCTTTGAACATCATCGATTCTACCCCTTCCATTTTCACTAATAGCTCTGTCAATAGCTGCGCGCCTTATCCAGCTGTCCGAGCTTTTGCCCGTAAGCGGCCTGCACGGCTTCGCTGCCGGACACTTCCGGTACACCAACATGCCACCAGGCTCCATAGCCATGTGTCATTGTCTTGGGCAGTACTTTGATGTCGATCAGCGTGGAGCGCTCCTGCCCCCGGGCTGCGTCCAAAGCGCTGCGCAGCTGCCCGGCCGTCACGGCACGAAAGGTCTTGACCCCATAGCCCGCGGCGCTGGCCGCATAGTCGATGTGCATCAGTTCGCCACTCAGCTGGCCGTCCGGGCCGCGGTGGCGGAATTCAGTCGCCATGCTGTCCAATCCTTGTTCCATCTGCAGATTGTTGATACAGCCAAACCCCGCATTGTCGAGCAGGATGACATTGATCTTCTTATTCTCCTGAAGGCTGGTTACCAGTTCCGAATGCAGCATCTGATAGCTGCCGTCGCCGACCAGGGCGTATACCTCCCGCTCAGGTTCAGCCAATTTCACGCCAAGCGCCCCGGAAATTTCATATCCCATGCACGAAAAGCCGTATTCCATATGGTAAGTATCAGCCACCGCAGAATTCCACATCCGCTGCATGTCGCCCGGCAGGCTGCCTGCCGCTCCGACGACAATAGCGTCTTCCGGGAGATATTCATTGAGTATCCCAAGTACCTGTGTTTGCGTCAGCGAAGTATTCAGCTTTGCCGCATACTCGGGGAGCTTCTCATCCAGATGTCCGGCAATTTCCGGCACAAAAAAACCTGCCGGGCGGTCCGACTCCTCTTTCACAGCTCCCTCCTTCACGGAATACTCCACGCCAGCCAGACGCTTTCGCTCCTCTGCCCATGCCCTCTTTGCCTCTATGATCTCGTCCGTATAGGCAGAGTGGTAACCGCGTTTCTCCAACGCTACAGATAATGCTTTCAAACCTTCGGCAGCATCGCAGACTACGGCAAGCGCATCCAGCTTGGCGGCATGATAGGAAGAGGCGTTGATCGTCAGAAACTCCACCTCAGGATGAGCGAACAGGCTCTTCGAGCCTGTGGTGAAATCCGTGAACCGGGTGCCGACACCGATCACCAGATCCGCAGCTTGAGCCAGCGTATTGGCGCAGCCATTGCCGGTAACGCCTATGCCGCCGAGATTGTAGGCGCAGTCGCTTGCCACCGCACTTTTTCCGGCTTGCGTCTCACCGAACGGGATGGCAAATTTCTCCGCGAAAGCGCGCAAGTCTGCTCCGGCATCCCCATACCGGACTCCGCCTCCGCAGACCAGCAAAGGCCGCTGTTTACCGGCAATAAGCTCGGCTGCCGCTTCGATTTCATCCGGGCGGGCAAGACGGGGGGCGATCCTGTGGATACGCTTGCGGAAGAAATCAAGCGGATAGTCCCAGGCTTCTCCTTGTACATCCTGCGGCAGTGCGATCGTAACCGCCCCGGTGTCGGCTTGATCGGTCAGCACCCGCATGGCGTTCAGCAGTGCTGTCATCAGCTGCTCCGGCCGGTAAATCCGGTCCCAATATTTGCTCACCGCCTTGAAGGCATCATTGACTGTGATCGACAGATTGTAGGTATGCTCCATCTGCTGCAGCACCGGATCGGGTTGACGGGTGGAAAAGGTGTCGCCGGGCAGCAGCAGGACGGGAATCTGATTCGCCGTCGCCGTCGCGGCAGCCGTCAGCATATTGGCCGAACCCGGCCCAACGGAAGCGGTACAAGCCATAATCCGCCGCCTGCGGCTCTGCTTGGCGAATGCGGTCGCCGCATGGACCATTCCCTGCTCGTTCCTTCCCTGGTAGACCGTCAGTTCACCCGGTGATTCCTGCAGCGCCTGCCCCAAGCCGAGTACATTGCCGTGGCCGAAAACTGTGAATATGCCGTGTACGAACCGCTCCGGCCCGCCGCCAAAATCCACATATTGCTGATCCAAAAATTTCACCAGCGCCTGCGCCGTCGTTAATCTGATTCGTGTCACATGAATTTCCTCCTTTCGCCCTTTTGTTACTGCCAGCGGGCAGTGACGACTTTCTTGCGTGTGTAAAATTCAACCCCGTCGCTTCCGTTCGCATGGAGATCACCGTAGAAGGAATCCTTCCAGCCAGAGAAAGGGAAAAAGGCCATCGGTGCCGGCACCCCGACATTGACACCAAGCATGCCTGACTCGATATGCTCGCGGAAATAACGCACTTTCCCGCCGTCATTCGTAAAAATACAGGCCCCATTGGCAAAACGCGAGGCATTGGCGATTTCAACCGCCTCTTCCACATCCTTGACCCGGATTACCGACAGGACAGGCGCGAAGATTTCCTCCTGCCAGATTTTCATGGCCCTGGTCACCCCGTCAAACACCGTCGGGCCGATAAAATAACCCGGTCCTTGCACAGCAGCGTCTTCCCGGCCGTCCCTGAGCAAATTCGCCCCCTCAGCCATTCCCTGTTCAATATAGACGGCCGTTTTGTCCTTATGACTTTGGCGGATGACCGGTCCAAGAAACGTATCTTCGTCCAGTCCATTACCAATGGTCATCCGGTCGCATTCGCGCAGCAGGATCGAAATCAGCTCATCAGCGGCCTCTTCCTGCACCGTTACCACAGAGCAAGCCATACAGCGCTCCCCGGCAGAGCCGAAAGCTGCGTTAACAATTTGCGTTGCGGAAGCTTCGAGGTTCGCGTCTGCCAGCACGATAGAATGATTCTTCGCCCCAGCCAGTGCCTGAACCCGCTTCAAATGCGCTGTTCCCTTTTTGTAGACATACTCGGCCACCGGCTGTGAGCCGACAAAGGAAATCGCCTTGACATCGGGATGCTCCAGCAGGCCGTTCACCACCTCATGTGCACCGTTTACCACATTGAGTACGCCCTTCGGCAGTCCGGCTTCCTCCAGCAGTTCGGCCAGACGCGCCGCCAGCAGCGGCGTGCGTTCGGAGGGCTTCAGCACAAAGGTGTTCCCACAGGCAATGGCCAGCGGGAACATCCAGCAGGGCACCATCATCGGAAAATTAAACGGAGTGATGCCGCCGACCACACCGATAGGATAGCGGTACATGCCGGACTCGATGCCTGTCGCGATATCCGGCAGCTGCCGGCCCATCATCAGCGTTGGCGCACCAGCCGCAAACTCCACACACTCGATACCGCGCTGCACCTCGCCGTAGGCCTCTTTGAAGCTTTTTCCATTCTCCAGCGTAATGGTCTTAGCCAGTTCATCCCAATTCTCCACCAAAAGCTGCTGATATTTGAATAAGATCCGCGCTCTACGCGGCACCGGCGTTTTGGACCAGTCTGCAAAAGCCGCTTTTGCCGCTGCCACAGCCCGGTCAACATCGGCTCTGCCGGAAAGCGGAACTCTGGCCAGCTCCTCACCAGTGGCCGGATTATACACCGGCTCCGTCAGCTTCGTATCTGCCTCTACCCATTGCCCGTCAATATAGTTGTTCAGCACTTGCACGCTTTGCTGTGCCATCCTGCCCACTCCTTCGTCTCTAGTGATGTGTTCCTGCTAATGTATTGCTGCATAGCTGTGCGGTCTGAGTTTAGTTTGTGTTCTCAAGCTTCTGCTGTTCTGCTTACTCTGCACCTGCAGTGATTTCCTCGTTAGATAATAAGAACGCTTCCAATTCATCCAAGGTTGGCATCGCGTCTGAGCAGCTATGCCGTGAGATGACGATCGAGGCTGAGGCGCTGCCGCGGCGCATGGCCTCGCTGACGCTTTCGCCGCGCATCAGACTGTGGATGAAGGCCGAGGCATAAGAATCTCCGGCTCCGAACGTCTTCAGCACCTTGGCAGGAAAAATGCCGCTCCGGTGCGTCTGCCCGTCTGCTGTGTAGGAGATGGAGCCGCTCCCGCCATGTTTGATGACGACCAGCTTCGCTTGATGCGAGAACCAGCGGCTGGCCGTTGCCTCATCGTCTGCGCCTGTCACATTGTACAAGCTCTCCATCATATTGAATTCCTCGCGGGTACCGATGATGCAGTCGCATTTCTCTGCGGCCAGATTATAGTAGACAGCCGTTTCTGCCGCCGATTTCCAGGTGTAAGGGCGGTAATCCAGATCAAAAAATACGGTGACGTTATGCTTGCGGGCAAATTCCAGCGCCAGAAACACCGCCTCACGGGAGGGGCTCTGCGCCAGTGCGGTGCCTGAGATCAACAGCGCTTTGGACTTCCCGATATATTCTTCCGAAATCTCCTCTGTGTTCAGCAGCAAATCCGCTGCATGGTCCCGGTACATAAGAATGCTGCATTCCTGGGGGCTTTTGATTTCTGTAAAAGCAAGCCCTGTCACCGCACCGGTCCGGTCAACCGTCACCTGGCTGTCGTCAATGCCATTGTTCTGCAGATAGGTCCGGATGAAACGGCCCATTTGGTCATCGGCAATTTTGCCGATGAAACCGGTGCGCATCCCTAACCGCGCCGTACCGATCACGATATTAGCAGGAGAGCCTCCGACATATTTGGTAAAGGTCATTGTCTCTTCCATAGGTCTTCCGGTTTCATTGGCGTTCAAATCAATACAGAGCCGGCCGACGGCGATTAAATCCAGCAGCCGTGCGGGATCAAACTGTAAACCGTTCATAGTGACGCCTCCTTGAAAAAACTTCAGAGAAAAGAATGAATAAGAAAGATGGAGTAAAATGGATGGGACGAACAGGGATCAATTAAAAATCATTAAAAACAAACATAATCATCAGGGGAGGGTAAGCGCTTAACCTAATTTTCTCCTTTAGTATAGTTTAGAAGCTCCGGTTTGGCAATCCTGAATTTGAAAGCGATACCATACTCCAAGCCTATGGGCCGCTAAAGAAGCGAAAAAAACAAAGTGGGAACCCCGAAAACATACAAAAAAAGACCTCTCCTCCGCCGCAAAGCAGGGGGACAGGTCTTCAAATAGGATTGGGCTTTACTCCGGTTGCAGTTTCTATTTCTACTTAATGCGGGGCCGGACCCGTGGAATGACGGACAACGAGTTCCGGCATCAGCATGATCTTGCGCTTGGGACTCTCCGGATTGCCGATGGATTCGTTCAGCAGAATCATGGCCTGCTCCGTCATCTCGCGCAGGGGCTGGGCGATGCTGGTCAAGGAGGGATGACAAATCTCAGCCAGCATTGTATTGTCAAAGCCCACTACAGACAGATCGCGGGGAATGGACAAGCCTGCGCCGCGTGCCTCCTTCAATACCCCGATCGCCAGCAGATCGTTGCAGGCAAATATCGCTGTCGGCCGGTGCTCTGCCGCCTGGTCCAGCATCGCTGCTGCCGCTTTGCGGCCATTCTCCAGTGTGGCCGAAGTATGTGTCATATTGGCCGGATTGTCGAAGGGAATACCTGCCGCCTTCAACGCATCAAGGAAGCCTTCCGCGCGCAGCTTGCTCCCCGGCAAATTGTCGGAGATGATGCCCAGCCTGCGATGTCCCAGGGACAGCAAATATTCCGTCGCCTGATAGCCTCCCTTATAGTCATCCACCGTGACACTGTTGCTCTCCATCATCCGGATATCGGCCGAGAACAGCACGAATGGCACATGATCGGCCAGCAGACGGCGGATCAGATCGGGATTTCCGGGATGAGAAGCGATGATCAGGCCATCCACCCGTTTGCGCAGGAGCAGTGAGATATATCTGGCCGCCTTCTCATCGCTGCGGTCCGTACTGCACACAATTAAGTCGCTCCCCTGTTCCTGGGCATAATCCTCAATGCCGCGGGCTGTCTCGGCAAAAAAGGGATTGGCGATATCGGGAATCATCAGCCCGATCGTTCCCGTCCGGCGGCTCGTCAGCGCAGAGGCCACCAGGCTCGGCTGGTAATTCAGCTCCTCCATGATCCGGTGGACCTTCTCCCGTGTCTTATCGCTGATCCGCCCGCTCTTGTTCAATACCTTGGACACCGTAGCGATTGAGACTCCCGCTTCCCGTGCCACATCATATATCGTAGGTTTCATCGTTAGTTAGCCCGCCTTTACGTTCATGCCATCTTATACCTCGATTATAGGGAACTAGGCTGACAGTGTCTATTCAGCAGTGCCGGAGACTTGAGGGCAGCAGCTGAGTTTAAAGCCAGGATAACCGCACAAGAGGAGGCCTCCGCCATGCGGAAGCCTCCTCTTGTGCCTGCCTTTTATTCTCTCTCGTCCGGTTTTTGCTGCTGCTTCCCGAACAGCCATTCATGCTCCGGATCGTTGTGAAAAACCCATGTGCGGACCGGACCCGCCATTACGTTGAGATAATAAGAATCATAGCCCGGCGGTGCGGATACCGGGTGATAGCCCTCCGGAACCAGCACGATGCTGCGGTCGGGCACGGCCATGGTCTCATCAAGGCTGCGGTCGTCGTTGTACACACGCTGCATTACAAAGCCATGGGCGGGATTCACCCGGTGATAGTAGGTCTCCTCCAGGTAGGACTCCGCCGGCAGATTATCCCGGTCATGTCTGTGCGGGGGATAGCTGGACCAGTTGCCTCCGCCCGTGCGCACCTCGACGACCAGCAGGCTCTCGGCCTCGCTCTGCTCAGGCAGGATGTTGACTACCCGGCGCGACATACTCCCATAGCCGCGGTCCTCGGCCACAGTATCGGACGGGGCGATCAGCCGCGGCGCATATTTGCCCGTCCCCGGCGCAAGACAAGCGGCCAGCTCCAGCTCCGTCAAGGCTGTAACTTCATAATGCCCTCCTGCCGGAACATACACCGCATACGGCGGCAAATCCTCAAACACAGACATACGCCCGCCGATACCGGCGAACAACTGGCCGTCTACCCTTACATCCGCCTTGCCCGCCAGCAGCACCAGGCAGATTTCGTTCCCTTCCGCGCTGCGGTTCAGCGTATCTCCAGCCTGCAGCTGAAACACTTCAAACCCTACGTATTTCCATCCGGCGCTTTCTTTGCTCACTGCCGCCACCAGCCCATCCTTGCCGGGTGCTCCGGCCTTAATGATTAGTTCGGACATCCTCACCGTCCTCCTCTCTCTTTTAAAAATATGCATGCGCTTACAAAGCCTGTATCACCGATATTCCCTCTCCGGCACACGCAGACAGCTTGACCGGAAGCCCGGTCCGGTGCGATTCCATGGCGGCCTCGGCAATCCGCTCAGCCTGCTGCCCGTCCAGACCGCAGCAGATGAGCGGCTCCTGCAGGGTGATCGCCTGTGCAAATGCGGCAACCTCATCGATGAAGGCCTGGTTGTACCGCTCCAGGAAGAAATGCTGCGGCTGATCGCGGGTGACCGAAGCCGCAGTGGATACCTCCACTGTGGTCGGGCGGCAGTTGTCGGCGGTGGCCGAGCCCTGCGAACCAAACACCTCCACCCGCTGATCATAGCCATAGACAGCCTTCCGGCTGTTATCTACGACGCAGATCGCGCCACTGGCAAAGGTCAAGGTGATGACAGCCGTGTCTACATCTCCGCAGCGCCCGAACATCGGATCGACCAGATTGGCCCCCCGGGTATACACTTCGGCTACTTCCTCGCCCATCAGGTAGCGGGCCATATCAAAGTCGTGAATTGTCATATCCATAAACATTCCGCCGGACGAACGCACATAAGCCTCGCCGGGAGGCTGCGGATCACGCGAGGTGATCTTCACAATATGCGGAATGCCCAGTTCTCCTGACTGGACCAGCTGCTTGAGCTTGCGGAAGCTGGGGTCCATACGGCGGTTGAAGCCGACCTGAAGCAGAACGCCTTCTTCCTCTGCAATTTGCAGTGCCCGGCTGGTCTGCGCCGACGACAGGCTGATCGGCTTCTCACAGAAAATATGCTTCCCGGCGCGGGCTGCCTGCTCAATCCAGCTTGCGTGGGTATCCGTCGGTGTGCAAATAAACACCGCCTCGATCTCAGGGTCATTCAGAATAGCTTCCCCATTTACAAATACGGAGCCAAGGCTCCGGCTCTCCGCCCAGGCCAGCAATTCCTCGCTCACCACAGCCTCGGCGATTGATTTCAGCTTAAACGACGGCATTACGCGCAGATTATCCGCATGCAGGCGGCCGATTCTGCCCGCCCCGATAATGCCTACTACGATT
Organism: Paenibacillus sp. FSL M7-1046; assembly: GCF_038007405.1. NCBI lineage: Bacteria > Bacillati > Bacillota > Bacilli > Caryophanales > Paenibacillaceae > Paenibacillus > Paenibacillus sp. FSL M7-1046. The sequence goes on from NZ_JBBOXB010000001.1 coordinate 2,054,987, forward strand.
GGATTTACCATGTTCGCTTATCCTCCTTTGAGGTAAGCGCTTAACCATCCCGAGAACAGTATACTCCAAGCACCACTGAAGTCTCAAGCAAATCTTTCGCCGCCTGTAATATCGGCGGATTTCACTGCCGTTAGCTGCCGGATGCAAATCTCAGCAGTAATGCAAGGCTTCACCCAGCGCGACTAAAGCCATCGCCTGCCCGTAGGCCATAGGGGCGATAATGATCCCCTTGTAATCTTCTTTTGCCGCCCCGATCGGTGTCCCTCCTGATACACCTAGCACTGTACCTTCATCGTCAATTCTGTCCAGCACAGCCCGAATCGCTATCAGGGCCGGTTCAGCATATGCCTCCGGCAGCAGCCCCCTGCGTACACCATGCAGAATACCGGCTGCGATGGCTGCCGACCCGGATGTTTCGGTATAACTGTCCGGGACGTCCAGCAGCGTATGCCACAATCCGTCCCCGCTCTGGCAGGCCAATAAGGCCTCTGCCTGTGCATGCAGAATCTGCTGAAGGTAAGTGAAGACTCCGCTGTCCAGATAAGGGCGCATCAGCTCCAGATACTCCGGCAGGCCGAGCGTGAACCAGCCATTGCCGCGGCACCAGAACGCTTCACTGAAATTGTGCCGGCCGCCAAAGTGCCAGCCATGAAAGAACAATCCCGTCTTTTTGTCATACAAGTATTTGATATGCAGCAGCAACTGGTGGAGCGACGTTTGCCGCCATTCGGAGTTATCGTATTTAACCCCCATTTTTGCCGTGAACAAAATAGCCATAAACAGCGTGTCAATCCAGATTTCATTGTCATGGAGCGTAATTTCACTCTTGCTCGCTCCTGTTGTGACATGCTGATAGCCAAGCTCCTTCGTCCGGGGCAGATCATTCATCAGCCATTGCACCCATTCAGCGCTTAGTTCCTCCGCCTCCTCCAGCTCCATCAGCGACAGCAGCGGGGCCGTCGTATTGATGTTCCGGCTTGGCAGTCCCTTCGTAAGCTGCCGGTTCATCCACGGCTTGGCATAAGCCTGATAACGGTCGTCCCCGAAATGCTGCTCAAGCTTCTGCAGACCATACAGCCCCACGCCCTGCGGCCAGTCCCATTCCTCCATTCCGAAATCACGGGCAAAATACCCCCGCCTGCCTGCATCCTCCCCTAAGCTCTGCAATTCTGCTTCGTTGTCCGGCCGCGCAAGCTTCAGCAGCTTATCCGTCACCCGGTCCAGCTTTCCGACGATTTCGGCCTTGTTAACCCGGCTGTTGTTCATTTATAGCACTGCTCCTTTTCCTGCCTTATTTTGGGGTGTTCCCTCATCCTGCGCTGTTCCCATATTTATTCTGAACGTCCTGATCTCGTAAGGCTTGATCTGGAATGCCAAATCATCCTCCCGCCACGCCTCCTGCGGCTCCTCCATCAAATTGCATTCCTGCCAGGATTCGATGGGGTAGGCGCTCTCTATACGCACCTGAATCCGTGAACCGGCATATTCATGCAGGCGAAGCACTACATGGCTGCCATCTTCCGAGCGCTTTATGGCATCGATCAGCACATGTTTGCCCTCGATGAAGAACAGCGGCTCTCCTTCCAGTTGTCCCGGGACCGAACGCAGGGGATTATTCAGTTCCCAGGCCTCCTGGACCACCCCGCCTTCCACAAAATCGCCAACATGCGGATAAAGGGCGTAAGTGAAGGTATGCCGTCCCTGATCCTGCTCCGGATCGGGGTGAACGGCCGATTTCAGCAGCGTCAGCCGCAGCACGCTGTCTTTGATGTCATAACCATATTTGCAGTCATTGAGCAGGGCTACACCATACCCTTTCTCACTGAGATCGGCCCACTGATGACCTACCGTCTCGAAACGGGCATAATCCCAGCTCGTGTTCCAGTGCGTCGGCCGTTTGACGTTGCCGAACTGAATATCATAGGTAGCTTCCGTGGCATGGATATCGACCGGGAAGGCTGCTTTCAGCAATTGATTATGCCCATGCCAGTCGACGACTGTCCGGAAGTCAATTCTGGCCGTATCGCGGTAGAACATGATCTGCTGGGTAATCGTCGAGCGATGATAAGTCCAGACCATGAGCAGTACAGCCCGCAGCGGACCGTTCTCAATCAGCCCGCACTGCGTAAGCTGCGAGATTTCCGTCATCTTTTCCTGGTAGAAGATATCAATATCCCAGGCTTCATAATCCAGCGGCTTGTCTTCGAATACCTGAAGCACATTGCCGCGCTGTCCTTGTGCCAAGAGCTCGCGGCCGTTCCGGCGGTCACGCATCGAGGTGAAATGCCCCTGATCGTTCCAGGCCACCTCAACCAGCGGTGTGGTCAGACTGTTCGCGGCAATATCGGCAAGCTGCCCCTCTCCCTCCAAATAGGCATATTCCTCGCGCCTCCGTTCATATTGCAGAACCGCCGTGCCGAGTGCAGGCACGGAAGGAATATACACCAGACTGCCGCCATCTGCCGTCTGCTGTTGTTCCAGCAGCATCCCGGTCGCATCCCGGATGACGCCTGTATCTGCAGCTTTTCCCGGCAATTCAATATAACGCGGACGATCCCAGGTCGAGCTGTTGAGCAGTGTGAAACATTCTTGCCCGCCGGTGAAACCTCCGGTTCCTCCCCCACCGTTAATTAATGCCAGCGACCGGGCCTCCCCTTCCGCATATTCAAGGTCACTATCCTCGTATACCTCTTTAATCGATGAACCCGGGATAATGTCATGGAACTGGTTGCGCAGCAGGATCTCCCAAATCTCACGCAGTTCAGCCGCAGGATAACCGGCTTGCAGATCGCCGCGTCTCACACCGGCCAGCGTGTGCAGCCACTCCGCATCCCGCAGCAGCAGCTCCAGGCGGCGGTTGTATTTTTTATTGCGGGCTTGCGAGGTATAGGTTCCCCGGTGGCATTCGAAGTATAATTCGCCGTTCCAGGTATGCACCTGCGGTTCAGCATCCCGGATACGCTCATGCAGCCCGGCAAAATACTCCCCCGCACTGCCCATCTTAAGCTTAGGCATCCCCGGAAGCTTATCAAACCGCCGCCTAAGCTCCAGCATCTCCCGTGTAGGCCCGCCGCCTCCGTCGCCCCAGCCATAAGCAAACAGCAGATGATCATTGATGTCCTTATCCTGATACGAATTCCAAATTCCCCGCAGCAAAGCGGCAGTCATCCGGCCGTTATACGTATACGCATCCCCGTTCTTCTCAGAGGTTGTGATGAAATGCGTCAGAACTTCTGAACCGTCCATCCCCCGCCACCAGAAGGTGTCATGCGGCATCCGGTTGAACTGGTTCCAGCTGATTTTGGTCGTCATGAATGTGTCTATGCCTGACTTGCGCAAAATCTGCGGCAGCGCCCAGCTGTACCCGAACACATCAGGCAGCCATAAATACTTGCTTTCGATGCCGAACTGTTCACGAAGGTAGCGTTTGCCCGTCAAAATCTGGCGGACCAGCGACTCGCCGGACGGAATATTGCAATCTGCCTCCAGCCACATTGCCCCTTCCGCTTCCCAGCGGCCTTCCTTGATCTTACCGGAGATGCGGTGAAACAGATCAGGATAATCATGCTCCAGATAGTCATACAATTGCGGCTGCGTTTGCAGGAACTGATATTCCGGAAATTCCTCCATCAGCCGCAGTACGGTAGAGAATGAACGTGCCGTTTTCTCGCGCGTATGCTTTAGCCGCCACAGCCAGGCGACATCAATATGGGTATGTCCAACAGCTGTAATCGTCATATCAAACGTTTTGGGCATAGCATCCACCGCTTGATTCAAGCTTGCATCTGCCCGGTACAGCGAGATCATGTGCGCCTCCGAGCCGGGCTCAGACCAGTCAATTTCCCGGAAGGCATCATTCAGCGCCTTTTTCAGCCACTGCTTTTCCGGCAGGTCGCTGCCCAAATAGCGGCAGGTATCCAGCGCCGCCTGCGACATATAGAACAGATCATCAATCGTCTCATCGAGATAACCAAGCATCGCCTCGCTAATCCGGTGCTCCTGAACTACGGGCGGCCCTCCGCCCTCCAGACCGGACCACAGCCGGAAGACCAGCTCCACCGTCTGCCCGCCTAATGCATCGCCAAAGATAACCTCCCTATGGTTGGTATCAACGCCTTGATAAGGCTCTCCGTTCACAAATAGCAGAGATTCAAACCCGGAGTTGTTGAAGCTCCCCGACTTGCCGAAGTCAAATCTTCCCGCGATCTTGAAGCCCGCTTGACTCGGAGGCAGCACCGCCACGGCACGCAGCCAGACATAACGGTCACGCCCGCGCCAGAGCTCCTGCAGCCTGATCTTGCCATCAAATGATACGGCCTCCGGATAGACACCATTGGCCCCGTCCTCATCCTCCGCGAGCTCCAGTTCATTCAGCTCCAGCACCTTGCGGTATCTGTACTTTCCGATTTCCGCCTGACGCCGGATCAGCTTTTCTTCTGTTAAAAACATCATTCCCACCCCTTGTATCCGCTTTCATATCGCCACTATAGCAAACCCTCCCGATCAAAAACTACCTTATATTTGCTGGAATTCCCCTCTTATATTGCAAATCTTGCTTTTCTGCACATATAATAAATGCATATTAGAAAATAAGGCGGCGAGGGCATATGCTTGAAAGCGACCTGTTGTATGAGCAAGGGTATAGCGTACGCATCAACACTCCGGCTGATCCGCTTTTTTATTATTTTGATTATGACCAGCGGTCCCATAATATCAATATGGAGTTTCAGCATTTCCATGATTTTTATGAGATTCATATCTTACTCGATTCCAGAGCCACCCATATCATCGAAGGCAACGTGCACCCCCTTCAGCAATATGACATCGTTCTGCTTCGCCCTCACCGGCTGCATAAGACCCAGTATCCGGCAGGTCCGCCACATAAGCGGCTGATTATTAACTTTGCCGTGCCCCAAAATATACCCGGTTTAGAAACCGCTTACAAAACTATACTTCTCCCTTTTGGGGAAGAAGTGCCGATCTACCGTTTGACGGGTGAGCCGCGGAGAGCCGTGTTTGATCCCCTTAACACTATCTTCAGCTTGTCGCACAGCGCTTCGCCGCTGAACCCTGTACTGATTCACAGCCTTTTCCAGCAATTTTTATGCGCTTTGTACCAGCAGCGGGAGCGGAGCAACTATGTACTAGAAGAAATCGGGAATTCTATTATGCAAAAAATATATTCAATCACCGCGTATGTCCACAGTCACTACAATAGCGAGCTGTCTCTGGAGTTCATCTCCAGGGAGTTCTATATCAGTCCCTATTATTTATCGCACCAGTTCAAATCGGTCACCGGTTTTACACTGACCGAATATATCCAGATGACCCGGGTCCGCAATGCCCAGCAATTGCTGATCATCACCCGGCAGAAGATTTCCGACATCGCCGAGCAGTGCGGATTCAACAGCTTCTCCCAGTTCAACCGCGTATTTAATAAGCTTAGCGGCATGTCTCCATCCGCGTTCCGTAAGCATCAGGCCTCGTCCAGTCCAAGCTCAACCCTGTTGTCCTACTAAGATGAGTGAAGCTCATTTCAGCCACTGAACCCAATGAAAAAAAGCTTCTGAGCTGTCCGTAGGGACAATTCAGAAGCTTTCTTTCCTGGTATGCGGTCAAGAGGACTCGAACCTCCACGATATTGCTACCACTGGCACCTGAAGCCAGCGCGTCTGCCAATTCCGCCATGACCGCAAAGTATTGTTTATTGCAGTGCAGGAATTAATATATCATGATTTTAACAATAGGGCAAGTTAATTTTTATTTGGCATTTAAATTTTCCAATGAAAGGCCTGGCGTTTAAGACTAATATCATAGGTAGACTGCTTTCATAGCTATATATTATTACTAACGATTTCCCATTCGGTCACAGATCAATAACGAGGTGATTCTGTATGAGCAGGCCTTATGTAACGGCAACAAGCACCAACAAGCTTCATTTATTCCTCGCGGAACTGGATAGCAGAATGAAGGATTTTGAATCTCTGGACGGCGTCCTGGGCATCACCTTGAACGGCGGATTATCCCGCGGGTATGCCGACGAGTTATCGGAGATCGATTTAGTTTTCTACTTGGAGTCCTCCCCGTATGAGCTGTGGAACAGTGGGCAATCCCCTATCCCCCTAGGTATTACCAGGATCGGCAGCTATCTGTATGACATCAAGATCTCAGATCTGGAAGAAGAGCAGCATCGGTCGTGGGAGAGTGTGGCACTGTGGGATTTATCCTATGCCAAAATCCTGTACGATCCCACGGGGCAAATCGCCAAAATGATGTCAGAAAAGCTGGCGCATACACCAGAGCCGCTGCATGCCGAAGGCTTGTTATTCAATTGCTGGTGGTATTTTCGGCTGGCCGGGGATATCTGGATTCACAGAGGTGATCCCGTGCAGGGCCACTCCATGCTCAATATGGCAGCGATCCGCTTGCTGGAGGCCTTATTTATTGCCAACCATGAATATGTGCCGCATGAGAAATGGCTGGTCCACATGAGCAGAACGCTGCCATGGACTCCGGCCTGCTGGGAAACAAGACTTAAGGAGATGATGAGCACCGGGGACCTCTCCAAGGAGAGCCTGATTGTAAGACAAGCCATAATCGAGCACCTTTGGCGGGAAGTCGATTCTTATATCATCAGCAAGGAATGTCCGGGCTACAACTTGAATGTAATGCACAAAACCTTCTATGATCTGCTGAAATTTCTGCTGCCTAAAGACAGTCTCCCCATCAAGGAATGGACGGATCGCATGGGTTTATCCATGTTGTCGCGAGAACCTTTTGTCCGCTTTACCTCCGTCACGAAAGACCAAATCATTGTAGATAAGCACAAACTTCTATCCATTCAACCGGAGGAGCTAGACTCGTGGTTTGCGGCCTTAGTAGAACAAATTAAGGAGGAGTCAGAGTGAATAGCCAGCGATTATGTGATAAAGAGGTTGTTCCTACGGAAGAACAGATCTATACGTTTATTGGCGTAGAGGCCAAGCAAGCATGGATCGAACTCAGCAGCTTTGCCGAACAAAATTACGATTACCAGCCAGAACTCAATTTTGGCGGGAAAAATTATGGCTGGAACGTGAGATACCGCAGGAGCGGAAAGACCTTATTTGCTATATTTCCGGAAAAAGAGGGATTTACCGTTCTGCTTGTACTCGGGAAAAAGGAGATCGAGGCGTATACGGGCAAGATGGAAGAGTTCGGAGCATATTTCAAATCGGTGTATGAAGCTGCTGCTCAATTCCACGATGGACGATGGCTATGGATTAAAGTGCATTCTATAGATGAACTTAAGGATATTGAGCAAATGATCCTGATCAAGAAAAAAACCAAGAAGCGGGGGTGATTGGATGAACTGGAGAATTAAAGAGCGGCTGCAATTCGGAAAAGAACGGAAGCTTATCGACGGCTACTGCCACTTTGGCTTTCATAATCCACAGGGTACCCGCTATATTTTGGACCATGATACACACTGGGTTGGGGAAATCGCGACGGATACGGACACTCTGAACTGGACGGCCGGAAATCAGATCGTCAGAGAACATGTTAGGCATATCTATGCGGATATCCTCAACCCTACTTATATTACCTTTCCGGATAAGGAGACCGTTATCGTCGCCAGCAGCGGGAATAACAAAGTATTCGCAATTAACCCTGCTGCCGGAGAAGCCCGGTTGCTGATAGATGGAGCGGCTTGTGGGTTTAAGGATATTGGGAATTGTGAGTATGATTCTGCCGGCTTCTTGTGGATCAATGAAGTGACCGGCTGCCGGGTCCATAAATTTGATCTGAAAGGTAATTTAATGACTACGCTAGGAACGGGTGAACCGGGATTTCAGGCGGGCACAGTATCTTTTACACAGGTGCAGTTTAACTGGATTTATGATTTAAGACGGGGAGCGGATGGAAACCTGTATGTGCTGGACAGCAAAAACTACTGTGTGCGCAAGATTGATCCCGTTAATGAAGAAGTCACGGTGATTGCGGGAACGGGCCGCGGCGGCTACACCGGAGATGGGGGATCTGCGCTCCAGGCTACCTTCGGTTCAAGCAGCGGAGAACATTTTGACGGGCCATGGTCACTATCTCTCGACGAAGCCTCCAATCTGTATATCGGAGACACGCAAAATCATGTTGTCCGCAGGGTGGACCACAGCTCCGGGATCATCACCACCATTGCCGGAACCCCGCACATCGTTTCTCCAGCGGAGCATGTTCTGGATACTCCCGATCTCTTCAGCCTTCAGCTGCCGAGAATATGCAGCCTCGATTATTATGACGGCCAGCTGTTTGTTCCTGAATGGGACGGGGAGCTGATTATTCTGGAAAACTGCCCATGACTGTCCGGCTCAACTGCCGGTTGGAAAACGCCGCCCCTCTCCCCTCCTTGAATCCATGGTTATTCTATAGTCCGTTCCCAGGCTCTTTCTGGAGGGGTTTAGTTACGGAGAACAGTTCTATGTGGATTCAGGCCATATCCAATGTAGGGGTTGGGGCAGATGGCTTTTTATCTAATGGTCAGTTACCGCAAGACCATTGATGATTTAAAAACCAATGTCCAAGAGTTAAAAGAAAGTGTCCGCGACCTTATACAAGCGCTCAAAGAGAAGGGCTGACTACTGAACAAATCGGGGACTCGAAATTACCGAGTTCCCGGTTATCTTAATTTTCTTCCGGAAAATTAATAATAATATCGCTCAATTGTTCAGGATTTGCAACCGTATGAGAGAACTCTACCGATCCATCCATACCAATGATCCCATATTCTCCTTTATCGTAAACAAACGTTTCATCTTCAAAATAGACTAGTCGAGACATTAATTTAGGCTGCACACCCCAAAGAGTATCTATGCCTGTATTAAAAAATTTAGCCAACGGACTAGACGAGTTCTTCTGATTTGAAGCCACCATTTGACCTTCCCAAACAAGGCTCATATATCCGTTTTTCATCTCGTAATAGTAAATGCTACTATCCAAAATGAAATAGAACTTAGAATAGTCTTTTTCATTAAAAATATAGCTGTAACTATGACTTTCCGGACGCACAGAGGATGTATAAAATTCCACCCTTGGCATCCCAATAACAGCTAATCTGGCTTTAGCCAGATCGCCGCTTTTTATCTGGGTTTGAGTTTCAGGATCTGGAGAAACAAGCACAATACCGTTATTTTTTGAATCCCAATCGACAAGCACTCCGAAATTTTCACTCATGAATCGCAGAGGAACATAAACTGTGTTCCCCTTCACAAGAGGAGGCCTATCTAAGTCTAGTTTTTTGTCATTCATCATCGCAACATCACTGTTTATGACAAGACTCAATCTATCAGAGGTGGCCTTGTTAATAATTAATACTGTTTTGGACCTGCTGTCCCAATTCACCTTGTAACCCAAAGATTGAACGGTACGAATAGGAACGTAACTAATACTGTTTTTAATCAAAGGTGCAGCCAAATCAGTTAAAAAGCTTCCACCTACATTTAACTGAATAGGCTTTGCTGCACTAGCTATACTGTTTAATGAAAATAAAATAAAGAAAGTGCTAAGAATCGAAATTAATGTTTTTTTCAATTTAATCCACCCTTTACTTTTTTTAGTTGATACATCCATTTTAAGAATATTTCAGTTTAAAGTAAAGCTAAATAAAGAGAAAGTAGACCCTGTCTAATTCACAACTTTATCAGTTCGAATTTCATCAGGAATGGATTGAAGCATTCCAACTAAAAGATTTGAACTATCGTCTCGCATGCTTCTTAAGACATCTTTTGAATCCACTCTACCATAGGTTACATCTCTTGAATCTCTCGCAAGATCAAAGTAAACCTCATTTTTTTCTGGTTCAGGTCGCTTTCCATTCTCTTTTGAATACACACCTGATTTGCCTACTTCCTCTACACCCTCCCAAACTAAATAGCCTAGATCATTTTTAATCTCATAATAGGAAACTAAATTTCCCCATACGTGGTAATATCGCAAGACCTCACCTTCAGGGAAATACAACTGATGGGATGACATTTCTTTACTTGAGGATAGTTTATTTTCTCCAATCAAAGGAAGAGACAGGGCAATTTTACGAGCAGCGAGTAAATCATCGCCCTGATATAAGGTAGAATAGGTATTTATCTTATCCCAACTATGAATAATTATTTCATTTGCATCTTTAACCCATTTCACCTCTGCTTTAAAAGCTTCACTAATGAAACGTAAAGGGACCATAATCCGATTATTTTTGACTTGAACAGGGGACTCCAATTTTATTGTATTCCCTCCATATGTTACCTCTTTTTCTCCTAATTTAAGAACTAACTTATCCTGATTCACTTTTGTTGTTACAGTAACTGTTTTATTTATTGAATTCCAATTCAAATTAAGATTTAACTTTCTCAGGGAATCTAATGAGACCATGGTTATTCCATTAATTACGACAGGTGGTGAATCTGAACTGACTACTTCACTATTGATAATAAGAGTAACCGGTGATTTTGCATATATTGGTATTGAACTACACAAAAATACTAAACACATTACTAATAAAGCACTTATCATTTTTTTCATATTTCTACATACCTCCCATTTTTTAGACTCATTTATAATAGACGCAACCAAACATACAAAAGTTTTCAAAAAAATATTGCGAACGTTACGCATCTCCTCTAAATTCATTTACATGTGAGCATTTTGAAGAAGTTACCTCTTCTGTTCCTGAATGGGACGGAGAGCTGATTGTTCTGGAAAAATGCCCATGACTGTCCGGCTCAACTGCCGGTTGGAAAACACCGCCCCTCTCCCCTCCTTGAATCCATGGTTATTCTATAGTCCCGGATTATAATGAAATTACGACGTCGAATTCAATTTCGGGAGAGGTAACTATGATTAGTAGCGAAAAAGTCGGCAAACGCATCGCCATGCTCCGTAAAGAAAAACAGCTGTCCCAAGAACAATTGGCCGAACAGCTCAATGTCACGGCTCAAGCTGTCTCCAAATGGGAAACGGGGAAGTCCCTGCCCGAAACCGCCACCCTGCCTTTGCTGTCCAGTGTACTGGGTCACCCCATTGACGGCATTTTGCTGCCCCAGGAATTAGTCGTACTTTCCGCCGTATACACAGATGGCCGGGATTCCCATGATGTCACCCACTTTGTGAACCAGTTCGTGGCCGGCAACAGACTGTCCTTCACCGTCAGCGATCATATCTTCCCCGGCTGTCTGTCCGGCGACCGCTCCAAGGTGCTGATTGTCAGATATGAGACGCCTGCGGGAATCTATTCAGCTTATGCGCTGAAAGAACAGCTTCTGACGATTGATGTTCATTCCAAAGGGTATACCTCCGGCAAAAGCGGACTGGAATTTGTGTACGCCTCCTATGGAAATGAGCTGATCCACCGGAATGTTTTGAAGAAGATGCAGCATTATGAGTTCTTTCAGTGGGAGCAGTTCACGGTCAGCCACGAGCTTTTCCCAAGCCTTATCGACAATGATGGCAACGATTATCTGCTGCTCCTCTACTTGAATGCCGAGGGTATTCATGCGGTAAGTTGTGCCGAAGGTGAGCAGATTCACTACAGCCCGGACCGGACTCTCCTCTTCGCCATCCAACCGTCCCGGCAGCATTATATTGTTGAGAATGTAGGCCGACTTGGCTTCGGCCAAGGAATGGACTGCTCCTGGGCAGGAGCCTTCTATCTGTCGTTGAGCACAAGGGGGATTGAGACTACCTATGAGCAGGTGATGGGGGTGTCCGGGGCATGCTGGAGAATTTCTTTTACACCGGTGTGGGATTATAGCTCAGCCGATGCACTCGTAGCCTATGATTATTCAGCTGCTGCCCATAAAGCCTATGGTCTTACAGCCAGCCGGGCGAACCGGCTTACACCGGAAGAACGCAAACAGGAGAAGCAAAAACTAATGGACAGCATCCGGAAGCATCAGCTGCCGATAGCGATCAACCTCAGAGTTGCCCCCGAGTGGGGCGTAATTACAGGGTACTTGAACAATGGGGATACCCTGCTGTGCCGCAGCTATTTTGACGGGGAAACCTTCGAGAGTCTGCACGACGATCCAGAGTTTCAGAGCGATATGAAGGTCAGCAAGGGCTATTTATATGTGGACCATTGGCCTTATATGCTAATGCGCTTTGACAGCCAGGCTCATGTACCGCCAGCTCTGGACAACTTCTATGCTTCACTCAGGGTCAAGCTGGACTCCATGAGGGCCGATGACAATAGAGGGTACCGGCTCGGCTATAAGGCTTTGGATACCTGGTGCGAAGGTCTGCTCAGCAGCCGGTGGTACCAAGATGCAGAAACCTCTGATTTTGGACGCAGGTTCGGCGTAAACCACTTTTGCATGATGGCGCTAACCGATGCCCGTAGAAGCGCCGCAGCTTACTTAAAAGCCTCGCTGCCGCTGCTGCAGCATCCTGCCGAAGCCGGCGCGCTGGCTGAAATGGCCGGTGTGTATGAACAGATCGACGCCTTACTTGAAGGTTTTTACAAGGGAATGACCGATCCAGCTTCTATAGAGCCGGGCGTTTCCCCCCACCCGTTCTGGACGAATGAGCACCGAAGCCGGCAGGCGGAGCTACTGCAAACCGTAAGCATGCTCGAACACCGTGGAGATGAGCTGGCTAAAGAGATACTGGGGAACAGCCAGCGCCATGCGCAGTAATAAGGGGAATGCCCAAGCTGTTCCGACATTCTCAGCAGTGTTGGTGCTGCTGTAAGATCAGCATCAATCCAATCAATCATGAGCTGAACCATTTCATTCCATTCCACCATCTAAGGTTCCCTCCTCTCATTGATGATCTTAGCAAAGGCAGCGCTTGTATATTTGACCTGAATTGCAATCAGTATTTGTATTCTTTATAATACACGGAAGCTAATATTGCAGCGCAAAGGAGAAACGATATGCCGACTGATGCAGGGACGAAAGAAAATCCATGGAAATTAAAGACGCCTCCGCTAACCTCTGAATATGAAATGTATAAAGATGAAAAAGACGGCAAACCCATTATCGTCTGCACGGTAGGCAAAACCGTGCTGCATTACGACTATCGCTGCATCAATGACTTATACGCCATGCTAAAGGAGAATGGGGAATGGATGGAGCTGGGCAGCGCTGATGAGCAGAAGCCGGCAAAAGCAGGCACGGTCGAAGCCTGGGGGCGTTCTCCTGACAACCCGGTCGGCGGCTGGTACGGATTGAAAAAGGGTCTGCGCGGCAGATTCGGGATGTATATCCCTCCCTTAATGGAGGCATTAGGACTTGCAGAAGTCGAGCATCAGCCAAGGAACAACCGTATGAAGGCACTGTAAGGGATGGAATCCCTACCTTTTACCCGAATCAAGCCCTTCAACACGATCCGACTAAACAGCACGCTGCATTCCGTATGAACACATTATTCATTAATCAGCTATTCTTGGGCTGTGATGTTTGCATTTGATACTGGCATGAGATATGGCAGAAGACACCCCTAAGGGTGTCTTCTGTGCAGTACTGTATACTATTTCACCTGCTGCTGCTAAAGCCTGCATAGTACAGAGCAGACGCTTCTTTATGCCTTAAGATCCAGCACCAGCACATTCACCGAGTTAGCAGGCAGATTAAGAACAATATCGCTGCTGTTCAGTGTAATCTCCCGCTCGTCAGGCACGATTCGCTCATTGTTCTTCTGGTTTACATTAGGCACATGTACAAGCTGGGCTTCGCCGGTCAGGGTGATCAGCTTCGCGGCTGCCTCGACCTTCAAATCTTCAAGCTGCAGCTGCGTTATTTTGTCTACATCATCGGCATTCACAAGCTTTACATACACATGCTTCGCGTCTTTTGTAACCGAGTTGAAAATCTCTCTGTTGTAGGCCTCCAGCTTGTAGTCCAGCACCTTGCTGGCTGCTCTGCCGTCCGTATACGAACAGATCAGGCTCTCTCCGGTTTCACCACCGTAATTCACTGTAATCGTGTATTCCGTGTTGTCGGAAATCTCTTCATAGCTGGCTGCTCTAAGATTGCCTGCCGCCGTGCTGGAAGAGTAGTCGCCCAAGGTATAGGCTTCCACACCTTGCTTGTACACCTTCACACCGGTAGCATTGCCGCCATAGCTGATAGCATATTCGAGGACGTCCTTGTTCTCCGGTGAAATGTCAGTCAGCCCTGCGCCCACGTAGAAACCGTCCTCCCCCGCGATTCGCGAAGCAACAACCTCCACCTTGTAATCGGTCCAGCTGTCATTCAGGATGTACAGGCCGTTCAGCCCGCTGGCCTGCGCCTTAAGTACAAGCCCTTTATCCGCCTGAACGGTATACCCTGCGGAACCGGGGATGGCCTGCCAAGCCGGAGCCAGCGTCTGTGTAAAGTCCTGATCAAGCAGCACACGGCCATCCTTGTTCGACGTTACGGTCACGCGCTTCACCAGAATATCAGCATTGCCTGCCGCGACTTCAATTCCGCCATGAGGAAGAAGCGCTGCCGGTTTGCCGCTTCTATACGTAGAGAAGGAGGTTGCCAGTACTTTATTGCCCAAATATTTGGCATACAGCTGCTGCACATAATAGTTCGGGGTGAACCACACCGTCTCATCGTCGAACCAGATGCAGTCCGGTGTCCAGCGGTAGGTCCCGTCCGTCAGCACCTTGTTGAACAGCGGCGCATAGGCGGCGAGCAGAACGACATCTGCATTGTTTTCAAATCCGGTCATAACCGCTGCCTCTGCTACTGCGCCAGCCAGTGTGTTTTTGTCCGTAGAAGCATATTCCCCGACAAATACCTTGGAGGTTTCCTTCCAGTCGATGCTGCCGTCAGCGTTATACGCTCTATAGTAGTAATTATACCGGTCGGCATTCGCAAGCAGATAGTCATTGGAACGGTAGTAATGCTCATCGGCAATCGTGTCCATGTAGTTGCTCTGCTGCCCGTACCAGGTTACCGTTTCTTCAATTACTTTATGCCCGTCGGCAAAAGCCACCTCAGCCGATCCGCTGAGATTGCCGCTCAGGAACTTCCAGCCCTGTTGGTACGCATCATCGTCCGCTTGCGCGCCAACCGTGGAGATAATATGCAGCTCATGCCCCGGATAGTTTTGCTCCATATAGGCATCTATTGATGTCTTGAACACTTCAAAGTTGGCGAAGAACTCTGTACCCCAGTTCTCGTTGCCTACGCCCAGATAGCGCAGATCAAACGGAGCTTCATGGCCCATCTTGCTGCGCATGGCCGCCCATTCGTTATTCTCGAAGTCCATGCTGATGGCGAAGTCGATCAGGTCGGTAAAGTTCTTGATGTAATACTCCCGTAATTCGCCTCCGGCCGGATGGGCGTAGTCCGAACGCGCCTGGCACAGCACGCCGCAAGCCATCACCGGAAGCGGAGTTGCATTAAGGTCTTCTGCCAGCTGGAAATATTCCATATAGCCGAGGCCCATAGTCATCATGTAGCCCCATACGTTGTAATTTTCTTTGCGCAGCTCAACCGCTCCGATGGAATCCTTCCAGTCATACACATTCTCCCAAATAAATGAGCCTTCAGAGATGCAGCCGCCGGGGAAACGCAGGAATTTCGGATGCATGCCGACAAGCGCGTTCACCAGATCTTTTCTCAGCCGATAGTTCGGGTTGCCCGTATAGTTGGCGTGAGCCGACCGGGAGTGCGCTTCCTCGCCTGCCCCCCATACATCCTGCGGAACCAGGGACACCATGTCGATCGAAATTTCACCCGAAAAAGCAAGCGCCAGCTGGCCAAGAGCCGTAGCCGAACCCGTCAGCACAAGCTTGGCATCCACTCCATACTTCTTCCAGGTGTTTCCGCCCTCCACTTTCACGAATACGGAATCACTGATCGCTGACCCGTCCGCTCCCTGAAGCTGCAGCGTAATTGTACCGGCTGACTCTGCCTTCGCCCAGATCGTGAAATCGTACTTCGCGCCCGTTAGTATGGACATGGCACAATTTCCGTTGGAATCAGCAAACCCTTTGTTCTGAACCACGGCGCCATCTGCCACCGTCACATAATAAGCATTTACTTCCGGGTCCTTTACGCCAAAATGTTCATTTAGTCCGCCGCTGTGCTGCGGGAGCATCTTACCGGTATCTCCGGACCACGCGAATAAGGGCTCGCGGTTCCGGCCGGTGGAGCAGCCGCATTCCCCGGAAGTATGGGAATAGGTATCAAAAGCAAAAGATTCGAACGAGCGGTTCTGCACCAGCTCAGCATAAATTCCGCCGTCCGCTGCGTTGTTAATGTCTTCATAGAACAAGCCGTACATCACCTCGCTGACATCGAGGATTTCCTTATTCCCATGGATGGTCAGTGTATATGGAGGCAGGTCCTGCGGCAGCACTGAGACGTCGAAGCTTTTTTCCATAGAGACAGGCCCCCGGGTCAGAACTGCGGTAAGGGTTGCCGCTTGAGCAGAGCTTATTTCCTGAACCTGTCCATTATCCAGAAGCGCCGCAGGCTGGCTAGATTTCCAGCTCACTTCAACTTTTCCGCCCATCAGCGAAGCCGGCAGTGACAAGTCCTTAGTGATTATGGTCGTGGGGAAGGCAAGATACTTGTCTCTGGCCAGCCTTACGATCTCTTCATTACTCAAAGAATCGCACATCACCTCAATGACCTCGTCCATCGACAAACCCGCTTTATAAATCCGCATATCCGAGAGCGAGCCGGCAAAGTCTGCATCCGCAGCAAACTGCGAACGGCCGATAAAGTTGCTGCTGTAGTTGTCCGAATCCGTAAAGGTCGCAAACCATCTGCGCAGCTGGGCATAGTTGCCGCTGGAGGTCTGGCTGATCGAGCCGTCGGCCACGGCTTCACCGTTCACATACACCACCGGACCCGCACTGCTTAAAGTGCCGCCTTGCGTACCCGTTACCGACATGGCAATGTGCATCCACTCACCCCCGGCAAATCCTCTGCCCGGATCAACGGCCAGATCGCCGCCGGCAGACAGGGTACCGCGCAAATTACGTGTCAGGAACAGATAAGGCCCTTTCTCCCCTTTGCCAAAGTCAAAGATCCGCTCCCATACGTTAGAGCCCTTGGCAAAGTTCACCCATGCAGCAACGGTTATCCCCGTGTTGTCGCTTACATCTTGAAGCAAGTCCGCCGGAAGCCGGACATACGAGGTTCCTGCATCACCACCCGCAAACGTTGCAGCCACTCTGCCGCTCACCTCGGAGATTACCGGTGCTACCTTGCCGAAGGCCTCTCCGTTCCGCCCTTGTCCAGAGCTGTCTTTAGCGATATGGTCTGCATCCTCGAATTTGTAATGTGCAATGATTTGATCGCGGAAATTAGTCATTAGGGTCTCTCCCAACCTTTTATTTAATATAAATATGAATCAGTTTATAAAAATAAATACCATATAGCTATACTACCTCATTAGGCGGTTATTTCTCAACTTTTTTTGCCATACTCGTGGAACTAGCACAAGCCGTATCCAATCCTCTGTGTACTATAGGAGTAAATAGAACAATGAGGTGATCTGCAAATGGGCAATTCAGCAAGAGTGCGCAAGCAGGCAAAACGATTGAAGGGCCGAAAGGTCTGCATTACGCTGCATGACGGGCGTACCTATGTAGGATGGATAACCGGACTCGATCAGGGGGCGCTCATTCTCTCCAAACAGCGCAGTAACCATAAACCACGTAGAGCTTCCACCTCCCGTTCGCAAAAGGCCACAACCTCAGCATTTCTGCCGTTGCTCGGATCCTTGCTCGGAGGCTCGGGTGCCGGCGCTGCCGGACTGGGTGGGGGGCTTGGCGGACTGGGCGGACTGATGGGCGGCGGACTCCGCTTCTTCGGAATGATTCAGAAAGCTATGCCGGTGATGAAGATGGGCTACGGCATGATTAAGACAATCAGACCGTTTATGAGTGGGCTTAAGGGATTGATGGGGGGAGGAGGCGGGGTTTAGCAGCTTAGGGGCCGACCAAAGAAGAACCAGCTATTCCTTCTTTAACAAAGAACGACATCCGTTTCTGTATATATTTTCTTACAATATTAAAAAGACACCCCGGGGGTGTCTTTTTTGCGATGTATCCTGTTCACTTCATATACAGCTCAACCAGCTCATAGCATCTTTCCTTCGTGACCCCTGACTGGGTCGCTGCATATTCCAGCGGCTCCATCGTTCCGCCTTCAAATTCTGCCGCTGCCTTCGCCGCCGTTTCATCTCTTTCTGTGATCCATTTTAATTGCTTTTCTTTTAATTTGGCCATTTCATCTTTCGGAAGCTGCTGCTTGAGCACCTGGTAAATCTCATTTAGAGCCGCATCCCACCGTCCGTACTCCTTGTCCGCAGCCTCGATCATTGACGCCGTTGTCCCTTCATCAGATAAAGCCTGCAAATCCGTAAGCCCCTCTTCAATCTTATCCAGCTTCTTCAAGTAGTCCTGCTTCATCGATCCGGCGGCAGGCTCCTGCCCGATTGCAGGCGACGTTTCCTCCGGTGTGGCTTCCGGGGTTGTTACCGGGGTTGTTTCTAGCGTTGTTGCCGGTGCCTGCGCCGTTGCTGTTTGCTGCACAGTCTGATCCGGCTCTGCCGAATTTACCTTGCTGTCTGCATTATTACTGCAACCGGCAAATACTAAACTGCAGGTCAATAGAGTCAATATCATTGTTTTTCTCATTCGTCCTCACCCTATCATCGCTTTATAGTATATATCGTGTGGTTTGGCTTACCTTTTAGCAGAGGCTTATTTGTATATATTACCTGCACTGGCAGCATTGTAATCATCGCAGGTATAGTTAAAGATATACTTTCCTTCCAAAAACTAAAATAGATATACTAGAAACATGAGACAACAACAAATTCTGATCGTTGAAGATGACGAGACTATTGCCTTTGGACTTAAAGTGTTCCTGCTGCAAAAGGGTTTTGGTATCCAACATGCCGATCGGGTCAGTACCGCCAAAAATATGCTGACCGCCAGCCCCCATGATCTGATCCTGCTGGACTGGAATCTTCCTGACGGCAACGGCTATGATTTCTGCTCTTACGTCAAACAGATGTCCGATATTCCGGTAATCTTCCTGACTGTGCGGGATGACGAGCATGATATCGTGCAGGGTCTGGATATGGGAGCCGATGATTATATCGTTAAGCCGTTTCAGCTTAGTGTGGTACTTTCCCGCATCCAGGCCGTACTGCGCCGGACAGGAATCGCCGCCCCTGCGTCAGCCCGCCTCACCTGCGGAGCACTTCTGCTTGACCCGGTCAAAACGCAGGTATTCTGCAGCGGAACAGAGGTGCCGGTGACCGCCGGTGAATACCGCCTGCTGCTGCTGCTTCTGCAGAACAAGAATCAGACGCTGACCCGCAGAGTGCTGCTTGAGAAATTATGGGATGCGGACGGGGATTTTGTCAACGACAACACTTTGACCGTGATGATAAAACGGCTGCGGGAGAAATTAGGCCCTTCCTCCAGCATCAAGACGATTCGCGGCATCGGCTACCGCCTGGAGCCTGATGATGAATAGACGCAGGTACAGCCGGTTTCTCCTTCTGGCCTTCGCCGCTGCCTTGTTTGCCGGACTGGTTATGGGGATTGGCATATCCCGGCTCGTCTCGCAGGCTGAGTACACCCAAACGGCGCGGCTCACCGGGACATCCTACAGCCGCTACCCGGAGCTGGAACAGACGTTAGTACAGGGACTGCATGACGGGATTGCCGCCGATTTGCAGACCGGCACCGAACTTCTGCACCGCTATGGGTATACCCTCCACACTTTTAATAACAAGAACCGCCTGCTGATCATCACGGGAAGTGTGGGCCTGTGGATGCTCCTGTTTCTGCTGTTTGCAGCAGTTCAGTATCGATTACAAATCAAAAGAAAGGAAAGAATCGCCGGACTGACAGCCTATCTCTATTCCATTAATCAGGGACAGCACCATATTCTGCCCCGGACTGGTGAGGATGAATACTCTTTCCTGGAAGACGAATTATATAAGACTGTTGTAGAGCTGCGGCATACCCGTGAGACAGCCGTGCTGGAAAGGCAATCGCTCGCCGACAATCTGTCCGATATTGCCCATCAGATCAAGACACCGCTGACTTCTGTCTCTTTGATGGCTGAATTACTGGCAGACAGCAGGCAGAACAGTGCAGACGCCCTGTATGTGGAGAAAATCCAAAGCCAGCTAACCCGCCTGGAGCGTCTGGTATCTTCCTTGCTGACGTTGTCCAGGCTGGATGCGGGAACGCTGGAACTGCAGCAGCTTCCGGTGGATGTGTACACGATGCTGGCCAGCGCCGCTGAACCTCTGGAGAATATCCTCTCCGGCAGAAGGCAAACCTTGACCCTTCAATCCAGCCCTGCCATCAGCTACCGCGGAGATTACCATTGGAGCTCGGAAGCACTGCTCAATGTACTGATGAACTGTTCGGAGCATATCCCTACTGGCGGCAACATCACTGTATCTTACGCACAGAACCCCGTGTACACGCAAATTATAGTGGAGGATTCCGGGGCGGGATTTCCTGCGGAAGAACTTCCGCATATATTCAAACGCTTTTACAGAGGGAGCAATGCCCGCAAGGACAGCGTTGGTATCGGTCTTGCGCTGGCCCATTCCATCATTCAGCGGCAGAATGGCAGCATCCATGCGGAGAACCGGCCGGAGGGCGGGGCCCGTTTTGTCATCAAGTGGTATGCCTATTAATCTTCCACCGTCACCGGAATGTCACCGTGGGCTGGTAGAGTGGACCGTACAAAGGAGGCTCCACCCATGGAAATATTACGTTGTGAGAACTTGACGAAAGCCTACGGTTTGGAACATTCGCTCGTTACCGCCCTTGACTCCGTTCAGCTGTCGGTACAAAAAGGCGAATTCGTCGCCATTATCGGCGCTTCCGGTTCCGGCAAGTCCACTCTGCTGCATCTGCTGGGCGGCGTAGACCGCCCGACCAGCGGTACGATCATGATTGAGGACCGTAACATTGCACAGCTGAACGAAGAAGAATTAGCGGTATTCCGCAGAAGGAAGGTCGGGCTGATCTACCAGTTCTATAATCTTATTCCTGCCTTAAGTGTCCGAAAAAATATTGTACTGCCGATGCTTCTGGACGGAAGACCGCCGGATGAACAGCGGCTGCAGGACATTATCCGCAGCCTGGGATTGGAATCGCGGCTCGACCACCTGCCGGGCCAGCTGTCCGGCGGGCAGCAGCAGCGTGTGGCTATCGCCCGTTCCTTGATTTACAGACCCGCTCTTCTACTGGCGGACGAACCGACCGGAAATCTCGACAGGAAAAATACAGAGGAAACGGTCGGGTTGCTGAAATTGTCCCATCGGCAATTCAATCAGACCGTTCTGCTCATTACCCATAACGAGAAGATTGCGCTGGAAGCGGACCGGATTATCACCCTGGAAGACGGCCGCATTGTTTCCGACGAGGTGATCCGGCAATGAATACTATCATCGGAGACTACGTCCGCTCCCATCTCAAGGCGAACAAGCGCAGCACAATGTTCATCTTCACGGCCATTCTGATCGCTGCCACCTTACTCTGCGCCTCTGGTTTTCTACTTTATTCCCAGTGGCTTAACGAGGTGGATACGACCGTCAAGGACCGCGGTAATTGGCATGCCCGTTTAGGACAACCGGTTCCGGCAGAACAGCTGAAATATATTCAGCTCCATCCGCAGGTGGATGAGATCTATCTGGAATCGCAGCACCAGTCGCTACAGCTGGAGGGCACAAAGCGGCCTTATCTGAATCTGGTACAGCTGAGCGATGCCGCTTGGGAGAACAGCCCGCGTACAGGAAGACTACTGGAAGGCAGGATCCCAAAGAATAAGGGCGAGATCATCGTATCCAAATTATTTTTTGCCGAGAATCCCCAATACCAAATAGGAGACAGCCTTCAGCTTCCCATAGGGCAACGTATGCTGGATGGAAGGCCGGTGGCGGACTATGCCCCACGGCTCCAAGGTGAAACCTTTCAGCCTGCTGGTGAACAAGCCTTCATCATTACGGGAACGATCAATGAATCCTCCGTATCTTCTTATCCCTGCTACTCTGCCTATGGCTTCGCGGATATGCAGACGGCTTCACCGAAAGAGCTGTTTAACGTCTCATTGCGGCTACGTAACATCTCTGATGCTTATGAAACGGCTCCGCAGCTGGCCGGGAACATTGGCCAGAAGCCGAATGCTTCCGGAAGCTACGCCATTACTTACAATACACCGCTTCTCGCCTTGTACGGGCTCAAGGGGCCCGGTGTCCATGGCGGAATTGCCCTAACCTCCGGGTATGTACTCTCTGCCCTTCTAACGATGGGGCTGGTGATGCTCCTCTTCACCATATTGATCTACAATGCCTTTACAGTTACAACAGCAAGCCAAATCAGGCAACTGGGTATTCTCAAAAGCGTTGGTGCAACGCCGAAGCAAATTCGCCGCATTGTATTATATGAAGCCTTGGGGCTGGCCTGGATCGCCATCCCCCTGGGACTGCTGCTTGGTTACGCCGGAATGGCCGTTATTATCAAAGCCATCGACGCCCTGTTAGCCGATTCTGCGAACAACCATTTACGCATTGCATTCTCTTGGCCCATCGTAGGCATAGCAGGGGCAGCAAGCTTTGCCACCGTATTATTGTCCGCATGGACGCCTGCCCGGAAACTGGCCAAACTGCTGCCGATAGAAGCCATCCGAAATGTCCCGGCTACAAGGAAGGCGGGGAAGACACGCGAATACCGCTGGATACATAACAGACTAAGCCCTGAGGGCGGGCTTGCGTTCAGCGCCTTTGCAGCCAACAAAAAAGCCTATCGCACGACGATAATCTCGCTCACGCTGTTCATTACGCTGCTCGTAGGCTTTCAAAGCTTCGCGGTCATCTGGATAGCCGACCAGAAGCTGGCACTGGCCCAGAAACAATACACTTTCGAACTGTCCATGACCACCGTGGAGCAGCCCGATCCGGCTATGATGAAGCTGCTGTCCGGCTTGTCCGGTGTTCAGCAGCAGGTGGTGTACCGGGAGGCTGAACACTCCCTTAAATGGGATAAGCAGCGAATCCATCCGGCCTTTGCGGCTGCCGGTGGATTTCAGGACAGCTACTATCTCGGTGATTCCGGCGGCAGCTTTCCTACCGATCTGCTGCAAGAGGAGGGGCAGCCGCGAATTTTTCTGGAGCTGAAAGGACTGGATAGCGCCTCCTTTGCCGCTTACTGCGCCCAGATTGGGGTAGACGCAGCTCTATTTGCTGATCAGGCCCAGTCCAAGGCTATCGTAGTTAACCGGACCAGCGGCAATATTCCCTCTTTTATCGAAAAGTACAACATCCCGGAAACGGAGTATCTTCAGCTTGCCGCCGGTGATTCAATCACTATTGAAGAAGATCATTTCTCTGACCAGCCGCATACGGGTGGGCAGTATAAGCTTGCAATCGGTGCCGTGACCAGCCAATATCCGACGCTCGACCAGCATTACTATCCCTTGGATCTGGTGGTGATCGTGCCGATGGACACGTATGAGGGTATTGTTCAGAAACTCAGCATGGAGCGGTCGCTGGATTACCAGAGTATTACCTATAAGATGAACATTCCCCGGGAACAGCTGGCTGTGGCCCGGCAGCAGGCCAGTGAGATCCTGAATCAATACCTGCCACCTGAAGATTGGAGCATCACCACCCTGTTCAGCCGGGAGGAAAGCAACCGGAACGCCATCCGTTCCATCGAGCTGCTGGTCGGCGGCTTTGCCATCCTGCTCGGCTGCATAGGCATCACAGGTGCTTTTTCCACCGTATCCGGCAACCTTTCAGCCCGAAGACGCGAGTTCGCGATCCTTCGCAGTATGGGCTTGTCTCCCCGGGGTATGAAACGTATGCTGCGGCTGGAAGGACTATACTTTGGATTGTTGCCCTCCCTGCTATCTATACCGATTTTGACCGGCGTCTGCAGTATTATGCTGCATTACGCAATTGCCGCTACGTGGAAGGACTTTCTGGCCGGGATCCCTTGGCTTCAATTAGCAGGCTGCTTTATCCTTGCCGCAGGCAGTGTAGGACTGGCCTACCAAATCACCGGCGCAAGGATACGGCAGGAGAATGTGATTGATGCCATCAAAGATGAGAACTTGTAATCGGAGAATATACCCTATTTTGGACCTTTTATGCTGCGTTCTTTATAGAGCGTGATAAAATAGGATATCTGAATGAATGGGGCGATCAAGATAAATCAGGAGAAAGATGCAACAAAACGTTACTCCCGAAAGATAGGCCGGATGGGGAATAGCCTTGGTGTCAGTCTGCCTAAAAGCCTTGCCGAGAAAATGAATGTTGTACAAGGCGATGAAATTGAATTCATTGAGAATAATCAAGGTGAAATCGTACTGAGAAAGGTTCGGCATGCAGAACTGCCTGCTCATGTCCGTCCCGAAGTTCTGGAAGCATTTTATGATGTATTTGAAGAGGATAGAAAAATATTTGATGATCTAAGGGATCGGTAAGATGACTATTTTTCTGACCACAGAAGAAATCGTTGCAGCCCACTACTATATGATGAGAAAAATGGACGACGCAGATCAGGCGGGTATTAAGGACCCTACCTTGCTTGACTCTGCTATACATAGACCTTCGCAGAGTCTGTTTGGCGAAGATGCCTACCCCTCATTGTTTGATAAAGCAGCCGCCTTATTGGAATCTTTGGTTAAGAATCCTTGCTTTTATAATGGTAATAAACGTACGGCTTATCTCGCGGTAAAGTCTTTTTTGATGCTGAATGGATATCACCTAAAAATGGAACGTCTGCATGCGGTTGAGTTTATTGTGGATATTGCAAAGAATGAGTATTCCTTAGAAAAGATGGCTAATATTCTTCTTCAGCACTCAGTACAGAAGTAAGGATCTGTTTGGAGTATCATCAAAATTGTGACTGCATTCGTAGAAACTTATATGCTGTTATTTTCATACATATGGAGTAAGTAAAAGACACCCCTGGAGGTGTCTTTTACTAGTTTACGGTTATTCAGTTCATAGAGTGCTTCTAGTTTAGCTTCTTGAGTCCGGTGCCATCCTTCTTCACAACATCTTTGTCACTGGAATAGGTGTGCTCCAGTCACCGACAGATGTAGCATGATCGATCCGTTTCCAGGTGTCGCCAAACTCCAAGGCCGTCTTCATTACACTTGTTTGAATTCAATCGCGTTAATCTGCATGCCTGGTTTGACGAAATCAAACTTCATTTCATAGAGGCCCGCTTCCAGCTCAATCTTCACGAGCTTCAGCGTGATCCATCTGCCGTCTGTTCCATTGGTTTGAATAGTCGTCACCACTTGATCGTTTAGAGTCATATTGCTTGCACTCTGAGCCAGCTCTGTATCCGGAGACATGACGCTTGCAAAGATCCGGTATACACCCGCTTGATCAACTTTTATGAAGGTCGATCCGGCTGCAGCTGTTTGGACCACTGCATTGTCAGCTACGGTTTGTGCTTGCCCAGCGGCAAGAGCCGGATTCGCCTTGAAGGCATCAACCGTTTCTGCAATCACTTGTTCTCTGGAGAACACGGGTGCCTGCATCAGGAACTCACAAATATTGATAGCGCTGCGCTGCAGCTCTCCACGGGTCAGGGTGCCATTGTCCAGGGATTCAATCGTGTTGTCTCCCCAGACATTGGTTTCCGCACCATAGTTGCTGACAACCATATACAAGTCATTTTGTGCACGGACCATCCAGTTTGTGTTCCTCCGGTCAGCAGGACCTCCATCCACGACATCGTTCATGATCGCCCACCAGTCAGTCATCACGATGCCCTTGAAGCCCCATTCTCCGCGAAGAACCGTAGTATTCAAATCATAGTTGGATGCCGCCCAATGCCCGTTCACCGGATTATAGGAGGTCATAATCGAATTAGCTCCACCCTGTTTTACCGCGATTTCAAAACCTTTCAGATAAATCTCGCGGAGCGCCCGTTCGGACACAATCGCATCCACCTTACTGCGGTACTTCTCCTGATTGTTGCAGGCGAAATGCTTCAGTGTGGCGTTGGAGCCGCCCTTCATAATCCCGCGGGTGCAGGCTGCAGCAAAAATCCCTGAAATCAGCGGATCTTCTGAAAAATACTCAAAATTGCGCCCGTTCAATGGACTGCGGCGGATATTCAGACCCGGTCCCAGCAAGGCATCTACACTGTTGCTTAACAGCTCCCGGCCTTCCATGACATACAGCTCTTCCACCAATTCAGCATTCCAGGTTGCTGCCAGCAAGGTTCCAATGGCAACCTGTGTCGCCTTCTGCCCGCTGTCCATGCGAATGCCAGACGGGCCGTCTGCGGTACAGCCAACCGGAATTCCATAACTGAACAGCTGATCGCTTACACCACCGAAAGCCGAAGCCGTACCCGGTGTAACGAGCGGACTGCTCATGCCTTCGCCTCTGACAATCGCCGCCAGATCCTGGTCGCTAAGCTGGGCGATGAAAGCCTCCATGCTGACTTTGCCTTCATGGACATCTCTTAATTTATATCCTTGATTGCCGGTTTGCGCTAAGGTTTCAGGGAGATTGCCCTGAATGCGTTCAGCCATAGAAACCTTTTGTTTCGGCACCTCTGCATAGGTAAGTTCATAAGAGCCATCTGCTTTGCGGACTCCCGGGTGTATTCTTGTAAAGCTCTCCGTCGGCGCCAGCGCCTCTTGCAGCTGCTCCACAACCTGAAGAGCTTCCACGCTGTAACCGCTCTGTCCTTCCACGCCAACTTCAGCCAGCGCTTTAACACTGGTTCCCACGTAAAGGCGGTATGTCCCGGCTTCCAGCACATAAGCAGAAGCATGACCGGTCACTCCGGCGTCATCGTAAGAGGCCATCGAATGAACAGGGAAGCTTACAGTCAGACGCTGCGATTCACCCGGCTGGAGAAGTCGGGTCTTCACGAAGGCAGCCAAAGCTTTGGCCGGCTGGCCCAGCTTGCCTTGCGGCGCTTCATAATAGACCTGAACGACCTCTTTTCCCGCAAAGGCAGTTCCCGTATTAGATACGTTTACTTCAATAGCAATGTAGGCTTCTCCATCCTTGGTGATCACTTTGGCTTCTTCCGGCTTCACTTCAAACCGGGTATACGATAGACCGTATCCAAATTCAAATTGAACCCGCTTCGGGCAAAACGTCTCAAAATAACGATAGCCCACATAAATATCTTCCTGATAGAAGTTCTTGAGTTCATTACCGTAATTACGGGTCGAGGGATAATCCTCGATGGAATAAGCAATCGTATCGGTTAATTTACCGCTTGGTGTCACTTCTCCGGCCAGCACGTCGGCAATCGCATTGCCACCCTCCATACCGCCCTGCCAAGCATAAATCACACAAGGGATGGGGTGCGCATAACCTTCATCGTTCAACCAGCTCATATCGATAATATTGGAGACATTCAGCACAACGACGGTTTGCTCAAAATAGGCCGTCACCTGCTTCAACATCGCTTTTTCTTCATCATTTAACTGGTAGCTTCCCGGTTCGTCGGCATTATCCTGGTCTTCTCCGGCCGTACGTCCGATCACTACGATTGCTTTATTGGACTTAGCTCTTGCCTCTGATACCAGTTCATCGGTTAAAGGCATCTCCTTCTGGTGCCACGGCTCTGCAGCCCAGCCCCCGCCGCCATTATCAAAAGGGTTGCTCTCAATCCACGTTTCATATACAGCTGCCAATGGCTGGTTAATGGAAATGTTCTGTTTACTCCGAAGACCATCCAGCAGATTGGTTGTATGCGAAACATGGACACTGCCGCCCGAACCGGTTCCGCTGCGATAATAATTCACCTGGGTTCTGCCGAAAATGGCAACGTTGTCACTTGCCTGAAGCGGAAGAACTTGTCCTTCATTCTTTAACAGCACTGCACCTTCTGCGGCGACGACTCTGCTGAATTCAGCAAACCCTTCTAATGGAACTCCAAAACTTTGTGTGCTCAATGTATTCTCTCCCTATTATCATCTCTATACTTATTTCAACAACTTAATATTAATATACAAGCTCAGCTTCTATAAAAGCAAAGTTTCATCTGTTAATATTGTGAATATTCGGCTTGTTCATCCACCCAGACATTCCTAAACACCCGCTCCAGGAGCGGGTGTTTAGGAAAAGCACGAAGGGGCGCGGTCCCCGGCGGCCTGATTTTTATTTTTTACGCCGTTGTTTCGTCATCCGGTTATACATCACAAACGCAGCTATAATCGCGCCGATCATGCCGACGCTGGTCGCTGAATCATTGCCCATGCCAAACAGAAGGCACAGGTTCGTAACCACACTTCTCGTAAGCAGCGCAACCAATATCAGCATCAACGGACGCCAAATGTTATATCCTCTCATCCCTGCAACACCCCTGACCTAATTTTCACAAATCGGCAAACCCACTCAGCCTAAACCAACAATCTAATCTACTATTAGATGCTATTATAGCATAAGTAGGAATGCGCATACATTTTGGCCAGATTACAGAGCCGGGAGTAGTTAATTCCTTAGGAATAACACTTTCGCCCCCCGCCCCGCTGCAGCCTACTTCAGTATCTTGTTCAGCTCTTCCACTCTTTTCCGGCTGTCTATTCTAGCGTAGAAATAAAAAGCTATGGTGTGCAATACAACCGACAATAACAGCATTCCGGGCCACCAGGGCAGAATAACGTGAAACATATCTTGTGAAAATAACCAGACAATCAGCATTCCGCCCACTATCGTAATAATGGAGGAAATCAGAATATTCCAGAACGGCTTTAAAGTGAAATGATTCCATAAGGCATCGTACATAATTCCAAATAATACGGCCGATATTGCAGCAATCCCCGCAACATGCCACAGGTATACCATACTGATCGGTTGTTCCCTATAAAACAACGTTAACAGTAACGTTACCCATAAGGATGTCACCGTAAATACTTGAAAAAAAGAATGCTTGAACTGGCTAATCATGATATCTCCCCCTGAATTGTTTAATGTAATAGCGGCTGACAAAGTAACTGGAATGATCCGTGAGCACCACTTGAATCCTTGCGTTGTCTGTGGATGAAAACTCTTTAATATAACCCGTATTGATGATTGTTTGATTATTAATTTTCATAAAAAGGGCTGAATCCAGACTTTCGTTGACAACCTTCAACCGTTTATTGAGCAAATACCTTTCTCCGGTAATTACACGTACGCTGCACATGCGGTCTTCCGCTTCAATTACAGCAACCGTACTCCACCCGATTTGAACATGGCGGTCATTTTTCGCGTTGATCACTACAAGCTTTTTCTCTGCGGTATGAATAGCCTCTTTAATATTCCCCCAATGTTCCTTTTCCGCAGGATGGGTACTTACTTTGGCTACACCCCGGTCTAATCCTGAATCGGCTTCAAATATAACGTTCAATGCTGCGCCCTCCTTTCACAACTAATCTTATAAGCAAAACCTTGCTAAAACTATAGTATTGCGTTTTCTTGCAAAATCCTGCGGCTTTGTTGCACGGCGCGCTGCGGTGCATATGCACTGACACGAAAGGACATCCTTATGTGTGTATTTTTATGTATTTCTTTGATTTTGACAAGAACATTTGTTCGGGTTATACTTTTCCCAAGTGAGGGGGATTTGACCGTGGATATCATGGAGAAACTCGAAATTTTAACGGCTTCGGCCAAATATGATGTGGCCTGTACCTCAAGCGGATCGGACCGCAAAAGTCAGGCCGGAGGCATGGGCAATGCCGTCAGTATGGGCATCTGCCACAGCTTTGCGGCGGACGGCCGCTGCATTTCACTGCTAAAGGTGCTCATGACGAACAGCTGTGTTTATGATTGTGCGTATTGTGTCAACCGCAAATCGAATCAGACGCGCCGTGCTGCATTTACACCGGAGGAAATCGCAGACCTCACCATGCAGTTCTACCGCCGCAATTACATTGAAGGCCTGTTTCTCAGCTCCGGCATTATGCGTAACCCCGATTATACAACCGAGCAGCTGATTGCCGCTCTGGATCTGCTGCGGAACGTCCATCATTTCGGGGGCTATATCCATGTGAAGGCGATTCCCGGCGCAGATGATATATTGCTGTCCAGACTCGGCCTGCTCGCCGACCGCATGAGCGTCAACATCGAGCTGCCCTCCAAGGAGAGTCTTGGCCGGCTTGCTCCCGATAAGAGCAAACAGTCCATTCTGAAACCGATGGCCCTTATTAAAGAGAAGATAAACGAGAATTCTTCGGACATTGTCAAATACAACCATGCTCCCCGCTTCGCACCGGCCGGGCAGAGTACACAAATGATCGTAGGGGCAACACCGGATACCGATTACCAGATTCTCAACCTCACGGAAGGGTTGTACCGGAAGTATGGGCTGAAGCGTATCTTTTACTCTGCCTACACCCCCGTGGTAGAGCATTCGCTGCTGCCTTCTCTGGACACCAAACCGCCGCTCCTGCGGGAACACCGGCTCTATCAGGCTGATTGGCTGCTGCGCTTCTATGGCTTTCAGGCCAAGGAGCTGCTGGATGAAGCGGCGCCCAATTTCAATCCGCTGCTTGATCCCAAATGCAGCTGGGCCATCAATCACCGCGAACAGTTCCCGGTTGAAATCAACCGTGTGCCGTACGAAACGCTGTTGCGTGTACCGGGCATCGGCGTAAGGAGTGCTCAGCGGATTGTAAAAGCACGGCGGGCGGGAACATTGGATTTTTACGCGCTGAAGAAGCTCGGTGTCGTGCTGAAGCGCGCTCAATTTTTCATTACCTGTAAGGGAAAAATGCTGGAGGGGTTAAAAGTCGGCGAGCATACCCTGCTTCGTTCACTCATGTCCGGCCAAGAGCTGTCCCCGTTTCTACAGCCGCAGTACGAGCAGCTTTCCCTGTTCGATGACACGTATTTGGCAGCCTTGCCTGCAGCGGGAGCGGCAGCACTGAGGAAAGGAGAATCCTCCTGATGTTCAAGACGGCCGCTCTGGCCTATACCTATGACGGCAGCTTTGAGGGCCTGCTATGCTGCGTGTTCGAGAGTTATCAATGGAAAGAAACCCCGCTTACCATACATTCGGAGGGTGAGGGGCAAGGTCTGCTGCTGGAATCCAAATGGATTGAGACCGACAACGCCAAAGCAGACCGGGTGCTGCGCTCCATACCTCTGCGCATCTGTCCTGAGGCCGAAGAGCTTGTCCGTTTAGGATTCTGGACATGTACGCCAGACAAGGAACTGCTGCTGCTGAATTTTCTGTATCTCGGCTTCGCACATGGCCGCAAGGTTATGGACATGCTTGCCGATGATACCGTGAACGCCTTGCAGAAGGCAGTACAGCATCTGCGGCGGGAAGGGCATCTTTTTCTCGGTTTTGTGCGGTTTTCCGTTTACGGTCCGGTCATGGCGGCGGTGATTGAACCCCGCAACTACGTGCTCCCTGTCATTCAGGGGCATTTCTGCGACCGGTTTCAGGGCGAAAGCTTCATGATCTATGACAAGACCCATAGGATGGCGCTGATCCATCAGCCCGGCCAAGAAGCCATTATTCCACTGCAGGAATGGATACCCCCGGAGCCGGATGCGGCTGAAGAAGCCTATCGCCGCCTGTGGAAGAAATTCTATACTGCCATCGGTATCCAGGAGCGCCGCAACGACCGGCTGCGTTCCTCCCTGATGCCCAAGCGCTACTGGAAGCAACTTACGGAAATGGACGGGGGCAATGCGGCGGTACCGGTGCTCACAGCAAAACAGGCGCAAACTACACGACTGAAGAGCAAGGAGCGGCGTGAAGTGCACCAAGTAGAAACGGCTACACCATCCTTACAAGGACGGGATCCGTTTCAGGGAGAACGATAAGGACAATTTACAGTACCATTTTCTGATCACATGCGGAGAAAGGCGTTTCGCTACTAGGTAGTTTTTTTGGTGGAGGCTTACGTCTCGGTGTTCCAGAGACTTCGCTCTTCTTCCGAAGGCGTGTGTGTCCGGAAAGTGTATTCCTGGCTCTGAGTACAAACGGACCGAGTTGCACTTATTTGGGGCTTTTAGCCTGTTACAGTAGGAAAACGGACTCCAGCGCAGTTATTTTTCCATGATGGCCGCTTTTAGATAGAATGCAGAACAGATAAGGTCGTCTGGGTCCGCAAAAGAGAATAAACAGGGGGTTTACTCTCCATAGCGTCTCCTGAGTCCGTCCCTCGTAATTAAGGGGGACCTACTTTCAATATTGCTTCCCCAGAGCTCTTCCAGTTTGAAGACACACTCTAGCATATAAATCTTTAAAAAACACTCTGGAGGAGTGTTCGTGCGGCTGTAACCTGCATCCCCTGATCATTCGCGTATTTTAATCCGCTTCAGCAGAACATCTGCTCTAAAAGCACAAAGAGCACCCATCCAGGTGCTCTTGCTTATGCTTCTCCAGCTTGAAAGAGCAAGCTTGCTTCCGGGCTACCGCTCGTACCAGTACCCTGGAATGCCCCGCTCCAGCCGCATCAATGCCTCCAAATAGTAATAATCGCCCCAGATGGTGTAATCATCCGGGGAGTCGCCACCTCTAACGGAGTACGAACCATGCTTTAGCAGGCCTTCCGCTTCCTCGGCACCCTGCGTGGAATAATGCTCTGCCAGTGACTTCACTGATGCCTCCGCAGCGTCCAGAAAAAACTGGCGTTCCGGATCATCGGCATCCAGCTGCGAGGCTATCTCCAGCAGGCCGCAGGCGGCGATGGCAGAGGCGGAGCTGTCCCGTTTCGTATCCGGCCCCTGCGGAGCGTCAAAGTCCCAATAGGCTACCTGATCCTCCGGCAGATGGGCGATGAAGTAGCGGCCCAGGCGCTGCGCTGTCTCCAGCATCTCCGGGCTCTGCAGATAGCGGCTGATCAAGGCGAAGCCGTAAATGCCCCAGGCCTGCCCGCG
Organism: Paenibacillus sp. FSL M7-1046; assembly: GCF_038007405.1. Lineage (NCBI taxonomy): Bacteria > Bacillati > Bacillota > Bacilli > Caryophanales > Paenibacillaceae > Paenibacillus > Paenibacillus sp. FSL M7-1046. The sequence goes on from NZ_JBBOXB010000001.1 coordinate 2,087,813, forward strand.
GGTCCAGGTGGAGCCGTCGCTATACCCTTGGTGTGTTCCGCCCCGAATCGCTTCTCCGGTCGCCGGATCGAAGTAAAAGGTATGGTAGCTGGAATCATCACCGCGCACCAGAAAACGGCGGGCTTTGCGGGCATGCAGTTCTGCAGCCCGGCGGTATCTAATGTCACCGGTCTGCTCCGAAGCCCAGAGCAGCAGCGGCAGATTGAGCAGGCAGTCTATAATAATTCGCCCGCCATTCACCGGGTCCCCTTCCGGTCCCCAAGCCTGGATCAATCCCGCTTCTTCGCGCCAGCGCTTCATTAGCATGTCCGCAGCCTCCAGCGTCAATTGTCTTGCGGCGGCATCCTTCTCAATAATCCACTGCGCCTTGGAAGACAGCGAATACATAAAGCCGATATCATGATGATCGAAGATGATCTTATGGTCCATGCGGCGGCGGAAATTCTGCACGGTTTTTACCGCCTGTCCGCGATAGACGGGATCGTCACTGTATTCAGAGCACAGCCAGAGAATACCGGACCAGAAGCCTGCCGTCCACTCTGTGTTGTCATTCAGCGTATAATGCTCATCGCCTGCGCTCACATGGGGGAACCGGTCCCCGAATCTTGAGATGTTGCGTTTGGTCACGCCAAGCGCATCTTCAATCGCTTTTTTCCACATGCCAGTCATTGCTCCTTTACTAATTTCATTGAAATGTTCATCGACTCTCGTGGTGGATTAACCGGTTATTTTGCTTATATTGGCCGGGGGTGATCCCCTCATATTTTTTGAAGACGCGGATGAAGGAGTTGCTGTTCAGGAAGCCCACACGCTCCGATACCTCCTGCACGTTCAGTTCGTCCTCCTGTAATATCTTCTTGGCTTGTTCAATTCTGTACTGATTAATATAGTCGATGACATTTACCCCGGTCTGTTCCTTGAAATACTTGGAGACATAGGTAGGGTGGAAACGGAAACGCTCCGAAATGTGGGTCAGTCCCAGATTAACATCAGAATAGCTCTCATGGATGAAATCAACCAGCTGATCCTTCAGCTCCGTATTGTGGGACCGCTTGCGTTCATGAACCATTTGGCAGACCGTCTCCAGAATCCGCAGCAGTTCCGCCTCAATCTCCTCAAAGGTCTCGCAGGCAAACAGCTGGCGGATCAGCTCGTTGCGCTGAGTTAGCTCCTTCCGGTCATCGCTCTTCATCTGCTCGGTGGCCTTCAGCATGGTGCCGATCAGCTCGAACATCAGACAGCGGGCCAATTCGACAGACAAGGGCTCCCCGGCGAAATTGGTCATCAGTATCTCATTCATGACCTCGGTGGAGCGGGCATAGTTGCCCGTGGCGATATAATTGACCAGCTGCCGCTCCAGATCCAGCGGATAATACAATTCCTCTTTGGGCTGGCGGATCCGGTTCTGGTCAATAATCTGGCCAATGCCCAGAATCAGCCGGTATTCGAGCGCCTCCTCCGATTCCCGGAAGCAGGCTGCGATTTCCGCTATGGATTGGCGGATGCCGCTTACTCCCACCGAGAAATAGACCAGGAAACGCGATTGGATGAAATGCTGCGCCTCTTCGGCGGACTTGATCAACTGCGGGAGTGCCTCCCCAGCACTTCCCCGGATATTGACCAGAAAGGCAATTCTTCCGTCCATCTCGGCGGAATAGACGGGACCCACTGCGCTCATCAGCTCCTCCAGCACATTGGTTAGAATCAGATGGACGAATTGAATTTTCTTCTCCTTATCCTCCGGCTCTCTGGTGCGGAATAATCCCCCATAATTCTCGATATGCAGGAGCAGTACGGCAAAAGAATCCGTCTCCAAGCGAATGCCCAGGTGCTCCATCTCCGCAGCAAGCTCCGCTCCAGGCCGCACCCGTCCCTTCATCATTCTCGACAGGAAGCTGCTGCGCACCATTGTCTGCTGCTCTTTAAGCCTTGTAGCGAATTGATCCTGCTCTTCCCAGGCCCGGGTCAGCACGTTTTGCAGAATGCCGAATTCATCGTCCCGCTGCTCCAGCTTCACTTTGACTTTATCGGAGATGATATTCATGATCCGGCCGAGCGGCCGGTAATTTCGCCGGGTGAACCACCAGGCCGCCACGCCGCCGAGCATGAGTACGGCCGCAACCCCGGCAAAGGTGATGTTGCGGATGACCGTCAGCTTTTTGGCATAAATGCGTGTAGGAACAATAGAGACATACTGCCAGTCCTGCACATTGGAGGAAATCTGCGAGACCGTCACGGATTCACCGTTCCATTCTGCCGTTCCTGTCCTTCTTCCGGAATCTTTGTTCAACTGCAAATAAGCCTTTATAGTGTAAGGGGTTTCAATAGGTCCGGTAGAAAATAGCGTGCGCCCGTCACGGTCAAGGATGAATACTGTGCTCTCCTTGTCCAAACGCACATTATTTATAGCCTGCTGGAACCGGTCGGGGTCCAAAGTGACCACAAAGGTAGCCGGACTGTCGCCGGTTGCCTGAATAGGGAAGGGCTGGAGATAGACCAGCGTCTCCTCAATGCGCTGATCCTCACTCCGAACCTCCATTTTGCGGAACACACTTTCGCGGGATTCCTGCATCAGCCGTGTCCACTCCTGCTCGGTCACGCCGGTCCCCTCATAATAAATCTCATACAAAAAGTTCTTAGAAACCAGCGAAGAGGAGGATAACGCCACGTCGGAAGCTTTGACATAAATATATAATTCACGGATCAGTCCATTCCCGATCCGGATGGATTTGAGGTTTTTGATCAGATCAAGCCCCATCAGCCGCCATCTTGCATCCTGTTCGGAAGCGTGGTTGATGAAGCTGCTAAGCTGGGAATCAGCCATTAGCTGGCTGCTGATACTTCCGATATCTCCCATCTGGCTGTCGATGTTCTCCTGCACCTGGGACAGCAGAACCATATTTGAGCGGTTGACTTCCTCCTCCAGCAGATTGCGGGATTCCACAAAGACGGCTGCGCCGATGAGGATAGGAATGAGCAGGATTACCAGATAAGAGATACTCCAGGACAACAGGATGCTCTTCTTCTTCATGGGTCTCCTCCTCAAAAGTAAGCTTTGGCGGCAAAATTTGAATTATTCCTTAATGGCTCCAATCATAACGCCTTTGACAAAATATTTCTGCAAAAACGGATAAATGAACAGAATAGGCAGTGTGGCCACCATGACCGTTGCGTATTTCACACTTTCACCGATGGCCTCCTTGTCGCCCATTGCCGCTGCCGTCGTCATCGAATCCGTGCTGTTCTGAATCAGAATTTCCCGCAGCACCAGCTGGAGCGGATACAAATTACGGTCGCGGAGATACAGGATCGCACCAAACCAGGAGTTCCAGTGAGCCACACCATAAAATAGAATCATTACTGCAATGACCGGCATGGATAAGGGTACCACAATCCGCCAGAGGATGCGTACCTCTCCCGCACCATCAATCCTTGCCGATTCCAGCAGGCTTTCGGAAATCTCCTGAAACGAGGTGCGCATAATGATCAGATTATAGCTGCTGACCAGTCCCGGCACGATGAGAGCCAGTAAATTGTTACCCATGTGCAGCGTGTTGTTAATCAGCAGGTAAGTTGGAATAATCCCGCCGTTGAAGAACATCGTGAACACAATGGCCAGCATAATCGGATTCCGGAGCATGAAATTTTTGCGGGACAAGGTATACGCGCCAAGAATGGTGAACAGCAGATTGAGCGCCGTCCCCAGCACCACAATCACAATCGTATTCCGGTAGCCGGACAGAATGCTGGGATTGCTCAGCACCAGCTTATAGCTGTCCAGATTGAACCCTTCAGGGAAGAAGAGCAGACCGCTGTGGGCCATTAATCGCCCCGAGTCGCTAAGCGATGCATTCAGTACATGCAGCAACGGATACAAGGTGAAGATGATCAGCACGACCATCAGGAGCATATTTGCCCCGTCAAATAGCCTTTCTCCAATCGTTCTTTTTATTTTCATGGAAATCCCTCACTTTATCTTCCCAGGTGAATGTGTGCTTGCACGCCTGCATGCGCTTAACTTCACCTTTGGAGTTTAACGCGTACTAGAACAGCTTATTGTCGGATACCGCTTTGGATAGACGGTTGGCGCCAATCAGCAGGATAAAGTTGACGACCGACTGGAATAGGCCTACAGCTGTGGTGTAGCTGAACTCGGCGCTTTCACTGATCCCTTTGCGATAGACAAAAGTAGAGATGACATCCGCCGTATCGTAGACATTCGGATTATAGAGCAGGATAATCTTCTCAAATCCGATCTCCATCAACCCGCCAATGCGCAGAATAAGCAAAATGACAATCATCGGGATGATGCCCGGCAGGGTGATATGCCACACCTGACGCATCCGGCTCGCGCCGTCCACTTTAGAAGCATCGTACAGCTCGGGATTAATTCCGCTAAGGGCAGCCAAATAAATAATCGTGGAGAAGCCAAGCTCCTGCCAGATGGATGAAGCAGTGTAAATGGTGCGGAAATTGCCCGGATCACTCAGCAGGGCGCTGCTCTCGCCGCCGAAGAAGACAATAATGGAGTTAAACAGCCCGTCCCGGGACGAGAAATCCACAACCATTCCGCAGATCACCACAATAGAGATAAAATGGGGAATATATGAGACCGTCTGCACCGTGCGTTTGAACATTTCATGCCTCAGCTCATTCAGCAGCAGCGCAAGCAGAATTGGAGCCGGGAATCCGAACAACAGCTGATAGAAGCTTAAGACCAGCGTATTTTTGAGAATCCGCCAGAAATAATAACTCTGGAAAAAATCCCGAAAGTGCTGCAGCCCCACCCAATCACTGCCCCAGATTCCTTTGCCGACCGTATACTCTTTGAAGGCAATTACTGCTCCGTACATCGGCAAGTATTTAAACACGAGAAAATATAAAACCACCGGGAGGGCCATCCAATAGATCGCTTTGTTTTTTTTGTAATTCAACCAGATCAGGGAAAGCTTCTGCGGCATAGTCTCCCTCCTTTCTTAATCGTTCATGACAACATTCCCGCGGGGGCAAACATGTCCCTCCACCGCACCGCGGGCTGTCTTCCTTCTTATCTGGCGTTGTAGCGGTCTACGGCTGCCTGCTGAATTTCAATCGCCCGTTTGACGTTGAATTTGTTGATCTGCGCGGTGAACTTGTCGAAGTTCTCAATCGGCTCGGCGCCGATGACGAATTTGATGAACATTTCATCGCGGTAGGTGGTAATGTCGCTCATGATTTTGCTGTACTCGCTTGATTCCTCCGTGGTCAGACTGACTGGTGGGAGACCCACCTTGAGCGTATTGTCGCTGTATTTGGAAAAAAGCACGACCGCATCCTTCTGCTGCTGCAGCTGATAATATTGCTCGTTATACCGGTCGTCATCTTCGCCTACAAACGGATAGTTGGCAATGAAATGCTTCGCCATCGCCTGGACCACAGACAATCCGTCCGGATTCTTCAGAATCTCATCCGTATAGGTCGGATACCCGTCCTTCATCGTATAAGTTACACCCTCTACGCCAAAGTTCTTCAGCATATGGCCTTCTTCACTGAAAAAATAGTCCAGCGCCTTAACGGTTTCTTCCGGGTTCTTGTTGCTTTTCGTAATTGTGGCTCCGGCACCGCTCCACTCCCAGGACCGGCCGGTGAACATCGGCTCATCTCCCTTGTTCACAACCGGGAACTGGACGGCAGTCAGATTGGCGTCCGGTTCCTCCTCCTGCAGTGCAGGCAGATACCGGCCAATGCCGCCGCCAATATAGGCAAAGAATGCGCCAGCCTGGCTGCCCAGAATCTTGGCATCATAGGTCTTCTGATCATTTGTGGCGAAATCGGGATCAATCAGTCCTTCTTGATACCAGCGGTGGAATGTGGTCAGGAATTCCTTGAATTCTGGCTCGGTCGGCCCGAACGCTACCTTGCCGTCTTTCAGAAAGATCGTATTCGTAATTCCATAGGCTTCTAAGAAATTTGCGGCTGCTGGTCCCATCGTGGTCAGCTTTGGCGGTGCGCCGTACAACAGCGGAGCGGTGACGCCCTTCTTGTCCTTGAAGGCCTTCAGCACAGTCTCCCATTCATCCAGGGTTTCAGGCTTTTGCAGATTCAGTTCATCCAGCCAATCCTGACGGATGAACGTACCGCCGAAGGTTTTATACTCGCCCAGACGCAGATGGGGAATCGCGTAGATGTCTCCGTTATCCGCTTTCAATTGTTTCTCAACCTCGGGATTCTCCTGAAGAATCTTCTTCAAATTAGGCGCGTACTGGTCAATCAGGTCGTTCAGCCTAATAATCGTTCCGTCATTATACAACTTGGAGTAGTCGCCATACACGAACATCACATCCGGCAGCTCATTCGAAGCAAGCATGACATTAAACTGCTCGGTCTCGGCACCCACGGCGGGATGCTGGAATTCCGTCTTAATGTGGGTCTGTTTCTCCCATTCCTTAATCGCCGTGATTTCACTCATGTTCTTCAGCGTGATCGAGACATTCGTATTCAGTGACGCCCAGATCGAGATCGGTGTAGGAGCGTCCGTCTGCTCTTTTCCCGCATTCTCATTACTGCCCGAGCAGCCTGCCAGCCCCCCCATTGCGAGCAATAAGCCGGTGCCAAGCGCAATCCGTTGTTTCCATGATCTCTTCATCTTTTCACATCTCCCCCATGTGTTCGTAATAGGTCCGCTTGCTCCTTCAACTTACCGCCTCCCTGCTCTCTTGCCTATCTTCCATTCTTGCCGCGATATCGATAACTTGACTACAGCCTGTACACCACAGGAATTGTATATGGATGTTAAAAAATCGAGATTGCTTAGCATCTGAGCAAAACCTTGTAGTGAGCTCGAATGATTGTGTCTGCGAATTCACAAATGTACCCCATAGATTTAACGCGGTAAAGCGTATGGCTACACCTTACTATAAAGTGGCGCAAAAAGAAAAAAGACACCGGATGGGATGTCTTTTAAATGGTGCTCCATTTTATGCAATTCAGTGCTTTATTGCGGGCCATCTGCTGTTAGAGTTAAAAGTGGACACTCGTTAAGAGAACAGGAATAATGAGATTAACGAGGAGGTGTCCACATGAGTGGAACACGAAAAAGCTACAATGATGAATTTAAAAGACAGACGGTAAAGTACATCCAGGAGCAGACCAAGACGGTGGCGGAACTGGCCCAGGAGCTGGATATCCCCGCTAAAACCCTGCATCAATGGCTGGGCAAGTTCCGGCAGTTCCCAGACGAGCCCGTGGCCAGCGCCGAAAGGGTACGAGAACTGGAACGACAGTTGCGGGAAAAAGAACAGCAACTAGCCGATATGGCGGAGGAAATGGCCATCGTAAAAAAAGCAGTGCACATCTTCAGCAATCCAAAGAACTGAGATTTCAGTTCATCGAAGATCATCGCTCCCGGTTTCGTGTGGAGAAGATGTGCAGTGTCCTTGAGGTATCGCGGAGCGGCTATTACAAATGGAGAACGGCAAAACCAAGCCCACAAGCGACCCGAAAGGCGTTGCTTCTTCAGCGAATTACGTATCATTTTGGCGATACAGGAGGCTGCTACGGCAGTCCTAAAATCACGATTCTTCTCCAGCGCGAAGGCCACAAGATCAGTGAGCGTACCGTAGGGAAATACATGAGAGAGCTGGGCTTGCGCTCCTGTGTAGCAAAGAAATTCCGCGTAAACACGACCGACTCCAACCACACCTTACCGGTTGCACCTAATCTGCTAAACCAACAATTCTTCACCGAAAAACCAAATCAAACTTGGGTCGCGGATATCACCTACATTCCCTGCCGGGAAGGACGGATGTACCTCGCCAGCGTGCTTGACCTATGCACCCGGGAAATCGTAGGCTGGCGGCTGGACGACCGGATGACCACAGATCTGGTAATGAGCGCTCTAGAAGACGCCTACAAGGCCAAACGCCCAAAGAAAGGTCTCATTCACCATTCGGATCGAGGCTCACAGTATGCCTCAGCCGACTACCGTAAACGTTTGGTGAAATACCGCATGAAGGCCAGCATGAGCCGCAAAGGCAACTGCTACGACAATGCTTGCATTGAATCTTTTCACAGCCTATTGAAAAAAGAGTTTGTGTACTGTACCCGATTCAAAACGAAGAAACAAGCCTATGATGGCATCTACCAGTACATTGAATTTTTTTATAACCGCAAGCGAATCCATGGTGCTCTGGGCTACGTATCGCCGGTTCAGTTTGCAGCTAGATTCAAACGAAAAGCAGCCTAATTTCATTTTTTAGTGTCCACTTTCTTGACGGAGGTCCAATCTTGCTCTTAGGGCTTCATTTCATGGACCACATCCAAGATTAAGAGTATATTATCAGAATCCTGCTTACAATATTTTGTATTATACTTAAATAAAGGACGATCACCACAATGTCCGTTTTACTTATGTATAGTTTATTTTCTCAACTTATTTGGCAGCCCTACTCAAATGGTTAGGACTAACCAACAATTAATCCCAGCGAATTTCCAAAAAAGAAACATCATCACTGGCAACATGGTTATACGACGTTTCAATCATCTGTCGAAGTTCCGCGTTTTCCGGATACCTCTTCCAATTCCTGTATCCCATTAGTCCGTCCGTGAATATTTGTATACAATTCGGTCCACCGGAACCTTTTGCAAGATCCATAGTCAGAATAGAAGGTCCCTCTCCCATAACACCATGACAAGTCGACCAACGGTTCCATTGGGAAAACCCGCTTACCAAGCCTGGAATCTCAGTGCCATGATCGAAGAGACGAATAGCTGTATCTCCCAGCCAGGCTACGGTGATCTGAACCTTGTTGCTGTCAGCCGTGTAGCTAATCTTACCGCATACAAATGTAGTCTCGCTGCCCTTCAAGCGTTTCTCCTCCAGTACTTCACGGAAGAGGCCGCCAATATGCGAAGGGAGTTCATAATGGTTGATCATATTTGTAGCCGGGGCGGTCATCTGCTGCAAGCCTGAAGATAACTTGTACTTTACAACTTCGCTGTCCGCAGAATTAAAGCAATCGGATTCAGATATGAATTGCAGCAGAGAATCCCCTAGGTATTTTGCTGCTAAATTTCCGTAAAAGGACTGGCTGACCCCATCACATACACAGAACAGGATGCTGTCATCCGTTACTTTATAGGTTATATAGTCCTGTCCCATATCATCTCCCTGCCGTGTCTCTCTGGAACGGGCATAGGTGCAGCGTATGGAAAAAGGCCCTGCTTGCAGTGACGACAGAGGATATTCCAATCGTTGGTCAATCTGAAATAATCTCATCTCTATCATCACTGTCCTATCGTATCGGAGTAGACGCAGATATCTGGAAGCCTAAAGACACCATTTCGTGACTGCTGCCAGGCAGCATCATCAGAGCTCCGCTCTGCAGAGTATAAGAGAATTCAGTCATCATCTTACGGTAGCTTTCCGGAAGTGCAGAAGACATGTTTCTGAGTTTAAGCGCATAGTCATCCTTCAGATTCATTCCGGGCAGAATCCCCTTCCAGTTCCGCGGGTCGTTAACAGGTTCTTCGAGAAAATGATCATTTATAAAAATGTTCTCAATAAGCACATTCCCATCAGGTACACTCATCTCCATGATCCGTTTGGCCACCGGCTCGGGATCCTCTCCGGTATGCACGCCGTCAGTCATGTGGCAAATCAATGGAGCTGGACACTTCTGCATAAGGGGCAACTGCTCCAGAAGCAATTCCTCAGCTCTTTGAAACGCAAGTGCTGTATCCGTAAATCGCATGGGTGTAAGCTCTGGCAGCGTCGCCGTCCTGGCAATTTGATCGATCGCCTTGATGCCTCCCAGCAAGTCGTCCACCTCGTCACTGTAAGGAAGAATAGCGATCCGATAACGCGCTGCAATCCGGCTCCCCTTAGTGGAGCGGTAGACCATTTGCTTTATGGTAGAAACCAATGCTTTTTTCACTAAATCTATTCTTCTGACATTATTCATTTCCAACCCCATTGAAGCACTAACATCAATTAGATAAATAATCAATGCCGGAGTGCTTTGCGTAGCCTGTACTGTATATTTTTCCCTGAGGGCTAATCCCCCGGTTAAATCTCCAGTCATTGGTGTAGCTCCATCCTGATTATTGATCATAACCGTCGGTTCAACGACCGGTGTTTTATCGATCATTAGTTTAGAGATGTTTTCTAATTGTTTTTTCACTTCACGCGCGCTTTGAATCCTTTGATCCGGGTGCGTTACAAGTAATTTTTTGATCAGATTCACATATTCCAATGGAACCTCAGGAGAGATGAGCGCAAAGGTAGCGTGAACGGAAGAATAATATTTTCCACCGGTGAGCAGGAAATAAAGCGTGGCACCCATTGAATACAAGTCGGTCCGGAAATCCGTCTGCCCATTTTCCAATTGCTCAGGTGCTGCAAACACCAGTGTACCTAATGCAACCGTATCCTTTACCTGCCCCTTCTTGAACGTCCTTGCAATTCCGAAGTCGATCAGCTTCAAATTGTCGTATTCATCCACCATAATATTTGAAGGCTTTAGGTCACGAAAAATCACCGGTTTAGGCTGTTCATGTAAGTAATTCAGAATCTCGCACAGCTGCACGGCATATTTAAGCGCGCGCTGCACTGTTATCGGCGTCTTGTTATCCCCATATATCTCTTCAATCGTGTGCCCGTTCACATATTCCATCACCAGATAACTTCTTCCTTCAGCATCCGGCTCAAAATAATCCGCTATCTTCAGAATGTACGGGTGGGACAGATTGCTGAGAATCCGTATTTCTTCCAAAAAGCTGCTGCCATCGGTTTCAGAATCGATAATGATTTCCTTAACCGCCCAAACCTTACGATTCAATCTGGTATCCCGAACCCGGTATACAGTACCCATGCCACCTCTGGCAATAAGCTCTTCTACCAGATATCTCCCACCAAGAATCTCTCCGTATGTCAACATATTCCTTCTCCTATCCCTGGTTCAGTGCTAATAAGGGCAACGGACATTGTCCATTACCCTTCCTTCAGAAGCTGTTATTTGAATTGGCTCGCATTGTTTTTTATCGCGTTTTCCGTATCTTCATATCCCTTTACTGTTGTATCCAAGAAATTAGCATAGGAAATAATGACGTTCTTATATTCCTCAAAGCGGGGTTCCATCCCTTTAAATTTCTCACGAATGGTATTGCTTGCATCACTTTGCCAGGTGGAGGCAAGTGCGTTCATCTCCATTTTAATTTCATCCAGTCTGGCGCTGAGATTTTCATTAATGGACCGGATCGTTCCGGCAGTATTCGCTACCTCAGGTAGAGAAATTTGAATTCCTTCCGTTGACATACATGCAGCCCCCTTCTTTAATTGGTTAATTTCTTAGCAGAATTGATAATTTCACTTTGTGTATCCCGGTACATCTTGGCGCTCAGTTTTAGAAATTCGGAATATTTAAGGAGCAGATCATACATGTTCTTAAAATCCTCCTCAAACCCTTGAATCTGGGTAACATATGCCGTATTGTCGGCCCCTTTCCAAGCGGCACCCATCGCGTTTACCTCTGTGAATAACTTCTTGTATTGCGTGGCGTACTCAGACGCTTGACCATCCATCTTCTGTGCTGCTGATTCCAGCCGTGCAGGATCCACAGTAATTTTCGACATTATTTCTACTCCTTTCTGATTAAAAAAACATAAGATTTATATTAACATCAGCATGGAGCCGTTACTTAATCCCAGCTCCCTTGCCGATAGGTTAATATCAAGCACTGTAGCAGTCTCTTTATCGCAAATGACGGTATCTTCTGATCTGATATAGACCCCTCCCGACAGCTCCATGATTGCAGCTGCCAGCAAGCCTTCGATCTCGTGCAGACGAAGATCCAATGGAATGATTACATCGTGTGTCTGGCTGATTGCCGGAATATAGAGCTCAATAATGATCTTATCCAACGGGGACCTCCTCCTCCACGAGCGCACTGGCAGACAGCAGTTTCACCAGAACAGCCTTCCCGCGATGCACCACGTACCCGAAGTCGTCCCCAATCTCGCGGTACATCTCTTGGCTGAATCTGGCCGGCTTCATGTGGTACTGATCGGTAAAACCGTCTCCAATCCATATACCCTCACCTCCAGCCACATGCTCTTTAAACCAAGCTTCATAAGAGAATGTCGCGATATTAGCAGCCCGTTCAGCCAATATAAAATGAACCTGATAGGCGGCGCTCCCTTTCTCAAGCAGAACTTTCCACTTATCCTTGGCATCTACGGATAGCCTGGACAGCAAGGCCGATACCGACAGCACAATTACCGTCAGTTTATTGAATACAGGAACCGGCTGGCCTGCAGCAAGTGCATCCTTAAAGGCGTTATTCCGCAGCACCAGCATATTGAACAATTCAATAACTGCCTGCTCAGCAGCATCGCTATGGTCATTGATATAGCGGCACTTCCTCTGAAAGTCTTCCGTAAACTGTCTATTGGCATCTAGCACCAACAGCTCCGAATCAGAAGAGCCTTGCTCCGAGAGCACCTCGACCAGGCCCTGCATGAAAGTAGTCATATCATGATCGCGGCAAGCTACCAACTGAATATAGCTTTGGCTGAGTTCCATATAGGAGACCTTTAGGCTGTCTTTCTCCACCCCTACAGGAATCAATCCGTCCTTCCAGCGGTGAATATCTTTCTTGAGGAAGGCAAGATCCACCTTGTCCGGCAATATTGGTATCTGTTCGGCAGGAGTTCCCGTCCATTGTTTCGCATAGCTGCTGCAGCTGCTTCGCAATTCATTCAGCAGATTATTGCCATTTGCCTGAATATGGGCCAGCTGAAATTCATAGACGTTATCTTTCTTGAAGATGCCCCTGCCCTTCAATTTGGAAGGGTACACGCCCCCCACATTGCCGAGTACACCGGAATAATCGGATGGATCATTCAGCTGGAGCACGTAGAGCTGCTTGAAATTCTGCAAGGTTTTGTACCGTACAGCTCCCGTATTAAGTGCAGTCAGCATAAAATAAATTCCATACTTCAGGCCTTCTCTGCTAAGCAGCGAGATCATCTCTTCCTTGCCTTCAAAAAGCTCAGTAAATACAGAATAGTTATGAATGATGACTAATATAGAAGGCTCCTGTTCCGCAGATAGGCGATTATAAGAACCGAAGTCACCCCCATACGGTGAGAATATTTTCTTTCTTTGTTCTATTTTTTGCTGAAGCATCTGGAAGAGTTTATTAACCCTTTCACTGTCGTGAGAGAAGACTACATCACCCACATGCGGTGCTTCTGAGAAGGCTCCCAGCGTTTCCGAACCGAAGTCCAGAATATATATATTGATTTCTTCGGGTGTATACTGCTCTATCAAGGAGAAGATGAGTGTCGTCAGAAAGACTGTTTTGCCACTTCCGGCCGTACCATACACGATTGCATTGCCGTCCCGGGAGAGCGGAAAGGTCATGGGCAGCTGCCTCTGGTTCACCGGATCATCGACCTCGCCGATTACAGGATTAATCTCACCATAAAATGAAGGAGAGTTAGGGTACTTCTTCTTCAATTCATGCAGATAAATCACAGCAGGAATCGGCTCCAGCCACAGCGGCCGGATCTTGATGCCTTCTTCAATAGCAATGTTGGAGAGATACTCATTAATCTTGCTAATCTGCTTCTCCGGATTGGCCTGTCTGATTTTTCGTTTATTCACAGCTGCTTGCTTTACAATACGGCCCAGCGTATCAATTATCGTGAGGTTCTGATCCGGTGTACGTTCCATCCGGTCCGATGGCTCATACGGTGCGCCTGCCCATGCAGATTGCCCTAGTTCAAACAGCTCGTTAAAGCCTACCTGCACATAAAATCTGCCAGTAACGGACAATTCGGCGGCATCTGGTCTTTTGATTACATCCATACTGTCGGCCCGCTCCTGGACCTTCAATGAAATTCGGAATTTGCTATTGCTCCAAATTTGGTCGTCTACGACTCCCGCAGGCTTCTGTGTGGCTAGAATCAAATGGATGCCCAGACTTCGCCCGATCCGCGCAGCACTTACCAGCTGGTCCATAAACTCCGGCTGCTGGGTTTTAAGTTCGGCAAATTCGTCAGAAATGATAAACAAATGCTGAAGCGGTTCGGATACCTGCCCTTCCCGGTAAAGCCTTTGGTATTTATAGATATCAATGTTGCTAAGACCAAGCCGGCTATGAATATCCTGAAATATGGACTGGCGCCGTTTCAGCTCGCTTTGGATTGAAATCAGCGAACGCTTTACCGCAGCACCATCCAAATTGGTAATCGTTCCTGCAAGATGAGGAAGGCTAGAGAATGCGCTTGCCATCCCGCCACCCTTATAGTCGATAAGGATAAAGGCTACTTCATGAGGATGATAATTCACTGCCAGTGATAATATAAAGGTCATGATGAATTCACTTTTACCCGAACCAGTCATTCCGGCAATCAGCCCATGTGGACCATGGAATTTTTCATGCAGATCCAGTTGAAATAAGGCTCCTGTGGTATCCACACCAATGGGAGTTCCCAGTGACAATACCGGATCGTTATCCCTCCAGCGGGTTAAGGCGTTAAGATGCTCTATCTTTCCGACGCCAAACATATCAAGGAAGGTTAACATATCAGGCAAATTATATTTAGATCCTGACGTGTCAAGCTTGATGTTAGCCAGACGGACAGCAAGCGCAAGCTCGTTACGGATCTCATAAGGATCAGGGCGGAAAGATACAGCTTTGCCGGAAATATTATCTTTGTCAAAAATATTAGAATCTTCACCATCGCACTCAATCACCATGGAGCACTCTTTGGGAAGATGCATGAGCTGATCATAAAGATGCAAAATACTGAATCCAAGGTTCTTTTTCTGCTTTAATATTCCGTTGATTATTTCAGCTTTGCCCGCCAGTTGCTTGTCCGCAGCTATAATGACGTAATACGGCGACAACTCCCGTATTTCTTCATCAGATGAGAGCATTTCCCGGGCGGACAGCTCTTTTTCCAAATAGGTAGAAAGTTCCTTCACTTCATTTAGCTCCGTTGCGACAAACCGCAAACTGCCCTCTTCATTCCATACATGCGGCAGCCATTTCACAAATCCCCAAGTATCTTGTTCTTTTGTATCATAGAGAAAGACCAGCTTTAGTTCATCGTAGCTGTGAAGTGCGGTAAGCTGCAGGATCAGCTGTTTCGTAAGCATAACGGCGGCTTCCCTGGTGCCGATAATTCCCGCTATCCAATCCTCCGTCAATAACAGCGGCAACGGCACATTTTTCAGGAGCTTCGGTTCTTTGATAAACTCTTCTAATTCCTTCCGCAATTCATCTTCATCCAAGCTGAATCTTATTTCAGGATGCTTAATTTCTGCCTGCAGGTTAACGGTTCCCAGTCCCAGTCTAAGTGATAAAAAGTCATTATGCCTGCGGGTTCGCTCCCATAAATTACGCTTCTTTTGTTCTATGCGGCCAACGCAATCTTCTACAGTCACTAGGTTCTCATGTAGAATATCGCTTTGATAGGCACACTTATCTGCAATTTTTTGCCGGAGCTGTTCCAAATATGCCTTGTATTTCACATTTCTCTCCTGATTGCGCCGGCTTCTCCGCTTGCTCTCATGTCTTCTGGCCAAGATAGGCCATAATATTGTACCTAGCAGCATGCTCATAGACATTACTAGAGTAGGCATTGCATTTCTGACATTCCCCCCGGAACTGAGTGCATTCTGGAGGGCAAACAACCCTGTGAAAAGTGAGGCCATCCCCATGGTGATGGACGGACCCAGCATCAGCATGATTGGCAATTGTTCCATATTGCCAAGTGAAGGTGGAGGATCAATTACAAATTCCGCCTGCTGAATATCCCGCTTAAACCGGGGAGAACGGTAGAAGAATTCAGAGGAAACAGCGATCTCCTCCAATTCCTCCTCCTCAACCACAGCTGCTGTCTGCTTAACATACGGCTGAAACGCAGCTCCTTTGATTTTTAGCTGACCGTCCGGATTGTTCACGGCGATAAAATCGGGGCCAATAATAATTTTGAGACCGATAATATAAACGACATCTCCTAGTTTCAGCACTTTGCTGGTGACCCGTTTCCCATTCACAAACGTTCCGTTTGCGCTGCTCTGGTCTTGAATCGTCAGGGTAGAGCCATTGATCAACAGTTCAGCATGAAGGGATGAGGTATACTTATTGGCATAATGCAGATTACAATTCTCTGCCCGTCCAATCGTTATTTTGCTGTTTGCATGAAACTTCAGCTTCTTAAAGGTGTTTCTGTCACGGGAGACAGGCTCAGAGAAGAGCACTACATACTCATTCGTTCGGATAAGATGAATGGAGTACATGTTCATGGGTTCTATGGCAATTTCCTTAATGGTGGACTTGTTGCTGTCCAGAATAACGGCCTGTTTATTGGACTTTAGAATCCATTTCCCCTCAATGCCTTCAATGCTGATAACGTTCTCCTCATAATTCTGTTCATTTCTCTGGGTGATCCAGTATTGTCCCTTCTGTTTCTCGGGAAGAACACAAGTATAGATGACCGTGTCTTTAAGTAGTGATAGCTGCATACGTATCTTCACCCCCTATTCAAATCCACCAAATAGCCGGCACTAACTTCCTGCAGGAATACTATTTAATGAACACTGGATCAAACATGGCGAATTCCACTTTAGAAGCACCAAGACTGCTTATCGCAAATGTAATCTTATCCACATAACGTAGCGGCACAATCAAATTTTGGGGTTCTTGAGTGGACGTGTATGTGTACGATCCGTATAAGGTCGTTTGCCCGCCTTTATTTGTAAGATAAACATCTACCGTGACCGGCTGCGTGCTGACGCTTCCTAGCTTATGCTGAATTAGAGCCGCTTTCGCATTAAACTGTCTGTACTTTTCATCCAGTTGATAGGTAATCTTTGCCTGTCCCTTGCTATCCGGAGTATAGTCTCCAAGCATCGTATAGATATAATTCAAATGGGTGGTCCCGTTCTGCTCTTTAATCACAGTGCTGCCGTCGTACATAATGCTGCTCTCTGCGTTCGTATTAACCACTTCAGGGGCTCCGATCAGGAAATCGTTGCCTGCCTCAATCGTGCCGGTGGTTGCGTAAACCTTCTTGCCCGTTGAATTTAAGATTACAGTCTTCCCGTCACGGGAACGCGAAGGTGCATAACCCAGCTCAGGCAGCATATAGCTGGGAAAATAAGCGTAGCCTTGGAATGTAAAAGGTTTATTTTTACTATTCACCGTAATCTTCGCGCCATCCACCTCAACACTATTAATATTGAATAGGGCTCCCTTTAAATCTGCCGCAAATACAGTAACACCTCCGAATAATAATCCACCGCAGATAAAGCCTGAGATAAACTTCTTCATATCTATTCCTCCTAAATGTTATATGTACTTTTGTATAACTACTCTCCTGTAAGCTCTTTTAGCATGCTTCGTGCCAGCTTGTTATTGCTATCCAGTGCTTTTAGTTGTTTAGCTAGACGAATAACCTTTTCCGTATCATCTTCAACGTTGTAGGCATAAAGAATGCTATCCTCCAGCGCTTTGATTTTTTGCTTCTTCGCTACTGATTTGGCGGTTGCCGCCGGTTTAGTTGTC
This sequence comes from Paenibacillus sp. FSL M7-1046, assembly GCF_038007405.1. NCBI lineage: Bacteria > Bacillati > Bacillota > Bacilli > Caryophanales > Paenibacillaceae > Paenibacillus > Paenibacillus sp. FSL M7-1046. Next base: position 2,105,371 of record NZ_JBBOXB010000001.1, read on the forward strand.
GGCTTCGACGTTGGTTTGGCTGTTGATTTAGCTGTCGGCTTTGGCGTTGGTTTAACCGTCGGCTGGGCTGTCGGCTTCGGTGTTGGTTTAACCGTCGGCTGGGCTGTCGGCTTCGGCGTTGGTTTAACCGTCGGCTGGGCTGTCGGCTTTGGTGTCGGCTTTTCCGTAGTTACGGGCGGCAGAGCAGCCGCCGACGGGCTGGCAGCAACCGTTGGCTGGGTTGCCGTTGGCTGCACCGTTGCTTGAGCGGCAACGTCAGCAGCCTCATTAGAGGGCTCCGATTCGCCCATCATTCCCCGTACAGTCAGACTGCCGCCGAGCACAATAGCTGCCGCCAATGCAATCAGCATTCCGAGCCGCCATTTCTTGCCTGCCGGCTGGCGCAGTTCTTCCTGCTCCGGCGCAGTTTCTTTCGAATGCTGTTCAGCCAGCAGAGACTGAATCACCTGTATGGAAACTTCGATTTCATGGCGGACAGCGGGATCAGCAACGGGACCGGCAAGCAATGCTGTGTAAGCCGCCAAGGCTCCATGTAGATCCCCTGAACTCTCCAGAATTCTTGCTCTACCCAGCGGTGCTTCATCCCATTCTGACAACTCTTCCATTGGAGTCGGACGAAGAATGGATGGGAGGGCCGCTGAAGTCATTGTTCCTTCCGCCCGGACCTCTTCGGAGGAGTCCGTGTAGCCAAGGCTGACCGATGATAAGGCAATATACCATTCTCCGAATGCCGGACATTGATATAGCGCGTCACTTTCCCATGCTTTACGGAAAAGACCCGCAACCTCGCCGCCGTAATTCTCAGTCAACACTCTATTAATTAAGGCTACTCTATCCTGATCCTCCTCCATCAACCCGGGGTCAAAATAGCTTTCACCCCATGCCGCTTCCCGAATCTCCGGATGGAACCATGCCAGCATCTCCGCGAGCAGGATGCTGCCGGAATAACGATCTGCATACTTGTTCCAAAGATGCTGATAATCACTTCTCCCGGAAGAGTATCCGGGTGATCCCATCGTCATATATTCAGGTCTGTCGAGGTGGACCGCATACATGTGCTCTATGTCGATCAGCTGAATGCATGATTTGACTAAGGGCATAATCTCATGCAGGAGTCCGGGAATCATAACGTTAGAGCCTGATAAATCCCCATGCGCCAACCCTCGCTGCTCCATGAAAGATAACACTTCAGCCAACGATCTGGCGGTATGAAGCGCCGTTTCTTGGGGAATATCTTTCTTTTCCAGTATGAGATCCATCCAGGTCGGACCATTGATCCATGGCATAAGAACAGCATACAACAGCTCCGGGTGACTTCCCAACAGCTGCACGTCCCGCTGAGGAATCAATACATCCCGTTCACAGACCTGAAGTCCATCAATCTTTGAAAAGGCCGCAAGCTGCTCTGACAAATATACATTAGAAGGCTGCCGGAAGACGGGTTTGAATACTTTCAGCGCTTTGGAAATGCCGTCTTGAATGCTGGTGAGTTTATACACCGTACCTTGCCTGCCCTCTTGGCCGTAGGGGATCTCACTCATGAGCGGATGCCCCTGAACAACATAAACCTTCCCATCAATCACTAATTCTTCATTGGTTTCTGGATTGAATGCCATCTCCTTGCATCCTTTCTACATGCGGTTCAATTCGCTGATAACCGTCCTGTACCGCCGTTCACAGCCAAATTTCCTCAGCACTTTGAGCGCCGACTCCGATTTTGATAAACAAATAGGGTAATGTCCGGTCCCCGGAAACGATATGAAAAATGGGAGTCGTCTGGCGCAAATAATTGCTCTCCATATAGTGAAGCAGCTCTCCATAAGCGGTCTCCGTACTTGCTTCATAATCGGCAAGATCACAAGTAGAAATCATCCGGTCGATGCAGAAATAACTGTGGAAATGCATATCTTCTGTCACGTCCAGATAATCCTCGTGGATAGGAATAAAAAATTCAGCATGCATCATTTCATCCAGTGGAATATTGTTTATAGAATAGAATAAGGGACCTTTAATCGTAGCCTTAAGCTTGAATACATCACTCATAAAATCGGATAGCTGCTGCTCCAGATCCTTATAGTAGAAATGATACTTTCTGGAGACAACACTGGTGTACTTTATCGAATCCTTTGGATTTACCACACTATCCCTCCTTAATGACCGGAGCAAAGATATCAATAATTCCATCTCCGTAGACGTCCAGATAGATATTGTAAAAGGGTTCCTCAAGCGTTAGCTGATAGGATTCGGCGCATGACCGCAGAACAGCGTATGACTCTTCGATATCCTCGTCGAGATCAGCGTGTCTGAGCAGCAGCCCGTCTGTAAATTTCAAAGTTTCCGTAAAGTGATAATCCTCATTTCCCTCCATCTCTACAGGTGCATTAACAGGAATGTAGAAGGAATAATCAGCCTCCCCTACGTCCAAATTCAGATTGGAAACTTGATAAATGATCGGACCTGTGCCATATAAGCCACTGCTTACAACGGAATTACGAAGCTCTCTGGCCAGCTGATGCCATTCCTCTATTTTGCAGGTTTTGGTACAACTGATGACGTTATGGAATATAATCGGAGTCCGCTTTATTTTCATGCCTTGTGTCCCCCCCGTGGCTTCTGCTGCTTCGATTTACGCTGGTTGGGTGGTTGGATATGAAAAGATTGGAACCGCCCTTTGCAATATACCAGCAGGAAGAATTCAGGCAGGAACATTGCAGTGAGATACTGAATAAGTACACTAAGCACCAAGGCAATTACAGGCTCAAAGGATGTATAACTGCTGCTATCCGCGAACATCCTAGGCACAAATCCGGCAATAACGGCTCCGAGATAAATAACAGGGAAACTTATGTACGACTTGGACCCTCCAAAATTATATAATCCTTTTTCGCCTCTTCGTAAATGACCCTTTTTTACCCGATGTACTGCCCGCCAGGTGGAGAGGATCAGAAAAAGAATTCCGCCTAACAACATCAGCAGACCGAGTGATGTCATGAACGGCTCCGCTCCCCTGTCTTCACACATAAGAAAATAAACCAAATAGATCTCAAGTGAAAATTTCAGGGAAATGAAACATAGTATATAGGCCTGAATTTTTTGATATTTGTAGGCCAATTTCTCATTATAAAATAAAAGCGCAGCCAGCAAATGGAATGCCCAGAGGACTATGTCTACAATTAAATAAATCATCCATCTCGAATCGGTGTTATCACCATAGAGAACCGCATTAAGCGAAACCGCGATCATTACAGCACTGAACACTAAGGTAGCTATAATAAATACAGATACACCATCAGGACGCAAGCGTTCACGCGCGGCTTCCTTTATTTTAGCGAAGTACTCCTCGTTATATTGCTTTAACATGTAAGCCTCCTACCAGATCAATTTGTTCAAGCCCTTTCCGATGTTTGATACAGCACCACTGATAGCGTCGCAAGTAGCATCAACGGCATCGTTAACCAAATCTTTCGTATGATCGACTACACTTTTCGGCGGCGGACCTCCGAACTTGGCATTGAGGGCAAAGTTTATAGCTACGCCTGTGGCGAGCCCCACTACAGTTCCCAAGGGTGGCACCACAAACGAGCCGATAACGGCACCAGTTGCTGCTGCACCCGCACCGGCGGCAACATCCACCGTGGTGTTTACAGCAAAAGTACCGGTGTTCTTCAAGTTAAAATCCCATTTCCCGCCGTCTCTGAATGTCTCCACAAAGTTATCTCCTACCGCCAGAACCGTCCCGGCCGCACCTAGAAACTTCCCGCCCTTAGACAAGACCGTCGTATTTTTCCAGTTAAAATCATCCCAGAGCGTCATCCCGTCTTTATAAGAAGATTTGAATACATCCTTCATGTTTTGTAATCTGTTGCTTCTTCCATTGATGAATTGTTCTACAGGAGCCAGTCTATTAAAACGGTCCATATTATCTTGGATAACTCCATGGCCATCAACATACAGAGGTATTCCGTCCCCGTTAATTAACCGGTTCACGTATCGCTTCTTGAAGGTTCCACTTTCTCCGCCTAAGAGCCGGACCAACCCGTCTCTATACTCCATATAGTGTCTGCCCGTAACCATTTCCGCATTGACGAGCTGAATGAGAATTTTCCCGTCTTTTTTAACGGTTTTAAACTGCAAATCTTTATACCGGAGTAATGTATCCGAGTTCGTAATGCCAGAGAATACATCATTCACGGCATTGCGGAAGGCCAGCAGAAAGAATGGATCGCCAGCCAATTGAGATTCATACTGGTCTATGGGGTTTGAGCTGAATGACAATCCGACTTTAACCAAATAATCTTCAATATCAAAATATTTTCCACTTTCATTCTCCACAAACTTCTTGAAATTCCCCAGCTTTTCCTGTAAATCCCCCAGCTCTTTACACAGGTTGCCTAACCGGCTGCCTACATCACTTCGCGACAGAACTCTATTGTCAATTTGACCAAGCAACCGGGAAAGTCTGCTCACTGCGTCAGATAAGTCAGAGGTGTACTTAGAAAGATGGGTTGATGCAATTTGAATAAGATTCTCATCTAGGAAAATGGTATTCAATACAGTGTCCTCCCGGCACAGACTTTATTTAGTATGCGAACTATTCTTGAGCTGCTTCATTGCTGCCTCTCTAGCTGCGATTTCTGCTGCCTCCTTCGCATCTTCTTCTTGTCTTATCGTATTTGCCGTAGATATAATATCCGACTCAATCGCTCTAAGACTTGATGCGACCCTTCCAATACTTGTTTGAATCAGTTCCATAGCATGTGTCATATGTATAGTTTCATCTGCATCCCAGCTTTTTCTCAAACTTTCCTTGTACAACTCGAGATTTTCTTTGATTGCGCCCAGAGAAACTTCATGCTGGCCGATCTCCCGGGCAATTCCACTCTCTCTTTGAACATCAATTTTCATATAATCATCCTTTCGCAGGTTAGATTAACTCCCAACCCAAATAAACACTAAATGTGACCTATGTACAAGCTTCCGTGGACCTAATGCATATACAGAATACATAAAAACTTGGTTGATTCATTATATAACCACACAATACATGCATTACTTACATTACCATCAAAAACGACATGTTAAACTGAATTTTGCATATTACGAAAAAAAAGTCCTTCGACGCAACAATAAGGCCGATAAAACCCTTCCGTTTTCCCGTCTTTATTAGAAAAACTTGAAAAACCCTTAGTTTGATATTCTTTGTTGATTTTTCACAAATATGGGGTTATAGGTTGATTAAAACTATCTTATAATGAAATTGGGCCGGGAAACTTCACCCGTTTGTGAACGCGCGTTTATTGCCCTGCCCATCATCCACTTTATAGGAGGAATGGTTATGCAATACGGTCACTTTGACGAAAAAAACAAAGAGTATCTCATTACGAAACCGAATACGCCTGCCCCTTGGGCGAACTACCTGGGCTCGCCGGAATACGGCGCCATTATCTCAGGAAACGCAGGGGGCTACAGTTTTGTAAAGTCTGGAGCCAACGGGCGGCATGTCCGCTACCATTTTAATTCAAAGGACGAGCCTGGACGCTACATTTACGTGAGAGATTTGGAGAACGGGGATTATTGGTCCGGTTCTTGGCAGCCCGTGGGTAAAGATCTGGATCAGTACAAGTCGGTATGCCATCATGGAACCGGATACACGAATATCGTCTCGGATTACGACAATATCCATACAGAATCATTGTATTATGTACCGCTGAACAAAACCTACGAGGTATGGCGCATGAAGGTCCGCAATAATGACTCCAAAGCACGGAAGCTGGCTCTCTTCGGATTTGTTGAATTAACCAACAATAACAATTACGAGCAGGATACCGTCAACCTTCAGTACACGCTGTTCATCTCCCGGACCTACTACAAAAACAATATGATCCTTCAATCCATCAATGAAAACGTTCCCGAGGATCAGAGCTGGAGATTCTTCGGTGCTGCAGGCGCAGAGGTAACCGCTTACGATGGCGACCGGGATACGTTCCTCGGCGATTACCGCAGCTACGGCAATCCGGCTTCCGTTGCAAACGGCCAATGTAGCAATTCATTAAACTACAACACCAACTCCTGCGGTGCTCTGCAGATCAACGTAGAGCTGCAGCCAGGAGAAGAGAAAGAAATCGCCTTCCTTCTGGGACAATATGATGAGAAAGGTGCGTCCGAAATTCTCAGCCACTACAAAGATTTGTCTGTCGTGGACAAGGAACTCGAAGAACTGAAGGCATTCTGGCACAGCAAACTTAACCGCTTCCAAGTCCAGACACCAAGCGATAATCTGAACAACATGATCAACACCTGGAACGCATATCAATGCTTCATCACTTTCATCTGGTCTCGTGCAGCCTCCTTCCAATACTCCGGTCTTCGTAACGGACTCGGCTATCGGGATACCGTACAGGATATTCAAGGTATCATTCATCTGGATCATGAGATGGCCCTCGAGCGTCTGAGACTGATGATTTCCGCCCAGGTCTCCAACGGCGGTGGACTTCCACTCGTGAAGTTTGATCATAACCCTGGGCATGAGGGCACACCAGACGACCCGGAATACGTACGGGAAACCGGTCATCCCCACTATCGCGCTGATGACGCCTTGTGGCTGTTCCCAACCGTCATTAAATACTTAAATGAAAGTGGCAACTGGGGCTTTACAGATGAAGTGATACCTTATTCGGATAAAGGCGAAGGCACGGTGTACGAGCATCTGCGCCAGGCACTTCAATTCAGCCTGGATCGTATGGGTGCACATGGCATGCCGGTCGGGCTTCATGCGGACTGGAACGATTGTCTGCGTCTCGGAGCCAAAGGTGAGTCGCTATTCGTCGCATTCCAGCTGTACATGGCCTTCAAAGTGTTCATGGAAATCGCGCAAAACAAGAACAAGCCGGACGACGTAAAGTGGGCACAGGGCCTGCTTGATGAGCTCGACGGGAACATTCAGAAGCATGCTTGGGAGAACGATCAGTTCGTCCGCGGATTCACCGAAGATAACTATACAATTGGCTCCTGGGAGAATGATGAAGCAAAAATCTGGCTGAATCCGCAAAGCTGGGCCGTATTAAGCGGCGCCGCCCGCCCGGAACAGGCAAAGGTCTCCATGGATAAAGTGTACGATAATCTGCGGACCGATTACGGCACCATGTTATTCTACCCGCCGTTCCGGGAATACGGCCTGCCTGTGGCTCTGATGGCCCTTTTCAACGCCTCCACCAAGGAAAACGCCGGCATCTTCAGCCAGCCGCAGGGATGGCTCATCTTAGCGGAAACCATGATTGGCAACGGTGAACGCGCGTTCGAATACTTCCTGAATTGTAGTCCGGCCAGCATGAACGATAAGGCCGAAATCCGTAAACTTGAGCCTTACGTGCATGGTCAATTCGTCGAGTCCAAAGACAGCCCGTATCAAGGCCGGGCGCATGTCCACTGGCTCACCGGCACCGCCTCGACCGTGATGGTCTCTCTGGTGGAGGGCATCATGGGGATTCAACCGCAGATGGATGGCCTTCGCATCAACCCATGTGTTCCTTCCAGCTGGAATGACTTCTCCATGGTTCGGGAATTCCGCGGCAAGAAGCTGAACATTCAGGTGGAGAACAAAAACGGCGTCCAAAAAGGGGTTACCCATATCGTCATTAACGGCGAAGAAATTCAAGGCGACCTGATCCCAATCGCCAAAATGAAAGCTGAAAACAACGTGCTAGTCATTATGGGATAACGCCCTCCTTCCATTTGATCAGCCAGCTTAGCTCATCATATATACCAGCAGCAACCTCTATCCGCTTCGGACAGAGGTTGCTTTCTTTGGCCCCTAGTGAAATATGAGATGATTGTTAGCCATTCAGTTGCGACATCAGTTCTTTCATATAACGGGTTCCATGGACTTCGTTTTTGGGGCTTACATTTTCAATCCGCGCTAAGTCCTCAGGGGTCAGCTCAATAGTTGCGGAATTTGCATTCTCCTCCAAATATTTGATTCGTTTCGTTCCCGGGATCGGCAGTGCGTGATTAGCGATCGTCCATGCGATAGCCAGTTGTGAAGGCGTGCAATTTTTCTCGATGGCGATTTCCTTGATTTTATCTACAATTTCTATATTCTTCTGGAAATTATCGCCTTGGAATCGGGGCATATATCTGCGCAGATCATTTGCATCCAAATCCTCGAATTTCCGAATTTCACCGGATATAAAACCTCTGCTTAACGGACTGTAAGCGATATGCGTAATGCCGAGCTCTCTGGCAGTGGGGAGAACGTCATCTTCAATGTCCCGGCTCCATAGAGAATATTCACTTTGCAATGCAGAAATGGGATGCACTACATGCGCACGGCGAAGCGTAGAAGCAGATGCTTCAGACAGGCCGAGACTGCGTACCTTGCCTTCTTTAACCAAGTCAGCCATAGCGCCAACGGTTTCCTCGATGGGAATATTGGGGTCTACCCTATGCTGGTAGTAGAGATCAATATAGTCTGTGCCTAACCGGCGGAGACTTTCTTCTACGGCCTTTTTTACGTAAGCGGGATGACCGTTCAAACTTTCATAGTTAGGGGTATATGCGAATTTGGTTGCAATAATTGCCTGATCCCGGCGGCCTTTGATAGCTTTCGCAAGAAGCTCCTCGTTGTGCCCATTTCCGTACACATCGGCCGTATCAAGCAGATTAACTCCGATTTCTAGCGAGCGGTGAATCGTCTTGATGGACTCCTCATCATTGGTTTCTCCATACATGCCAGGAGACATGCCCATAATTCCCAGGCCAATTATAGAAACGACTATATCGCTGTTTCCTAGTGTTCTTTGCTTCATAACTTGATACCTCTCCATCTATTCAATATTATTGTTTGCTGGCACTATCCATTTGGCTCAGCAGTTTACTTTCAGAAGGAAGTCTCCCTTTTTCTATCTCCTCGTAGATGACAAGCTTATTGTCCACTGCTTCAAGTGCTTCAGCAAGCTCGTACTGACGCCGCTGCAAATCCTCTTTATATTCGCTCAGAATCGCTTTTCTCTGCGGAATGGTTGAATCGCCGTCTAAAGCAAGGCGGACCATATGCTTCAATGTAGATATCTTCATTCCTGTTGCCCGGAAGCAGGACATCAGTCTCATCCAATCCAGGTGTTCTTGCTCAAACTGACGGTTTCCATGCTCATCTCTTTGAATATAAGGGAGCAGCCCCTCCTTCTCGTAATAACGAATTTTATGTGCAGGGCAACCTAGCCGCTCCGAAGCCTCTTTTATGGAAAAAGACATGATGGTGACACTCCTTTCATGCTCGTATTTGGATGTAATCGACCGGGTCTTTTTCAGCTTAAGGGTTAATGTGTACATTAAGGCAACCCCCCAATTTAATAGAGAACCGATAAAATTTTAATCCCATGAACCGGACATAATGACAGCAATACACAAGGAATCGGCAGAGTAGACTTTTGAACAGACTAGAGAGTATGCTTGGTGTTCATATGTTAGCATAAGGCTATTGTGTTTTTATTTATTTTTTATTCAGCGGCACATCCGTGTAATCAGCAAAGGAGACCTGTATATGAAGTTACATACCACGAAATATATTAAATTTCCTTCTGGCTTTTGGTCCGGATTACAGCAGTTAGGGATTGCTCCAAGGGATGTAGCTCGGCAAGCCGGGCTGCCGCTTACCGTAATTACTGAACCTAAAGTCACTGCCGCAGAGTATTTTGCGATCTGGCAGGCTTTTTCGGATCTCATAGGGGATATTGCCAAAGCGATCATTGGACTTGTATCTGTCTTTGAATCGGCACAATTCCCGCCTGACGTCTTGGCCACTTACCACGCCCGTGATTATCGGGATGCTCTTTGCCGCATGGCCAGGTATAAACAAATGTGTCCCCCTGAAAGGCTGCTTATCATGGAGGAGGGTGAGGAATGCACCATCGAGCTGGAGTGGCAGCATACGGAAGAGCCCGGTCCGGAGGTATTGGTCGGGATCACACTGGCGTATCTTCTGGAACTTGGGCGCCGGGGAACAGGCAAAGCGTTGAATGCACGAAGGGTCGAATTTTCGCGTCCCATGGGCGATGTGCAGACGCTGGAGGCTTATTTCGGCTGTCCAATCCAAATCGGTACCAGCGGGAACCGGCTCACACTGCGGCGCCAAGACTTGGACATTCCTTTTGCAACGTATAACGAAGAACTGCTGGAAATTTTGACACCTGTCTTAGACCGGACGCTGAATGAAAAGCAAAACACTACTTCTATTACTGAGACAGTAAAATGGATCATCAAGCGGAGCCTTATGGGAGGGCTTCTTGACATACAGTCTGTCGCAAAGGAGCTTAATATGAGCGATCGGACGCTGCAGCGCCGGCTAACTGAAGAAGCCACGAGCTTCAAGCATCTGTTAACGCAGGCCAGGCATGAGCAGGCAAGGGCATATTTGGCCGACCCGTCACTGGATATTAAAGAAGTAGCTTGCCTAGTGGGATACGAGAACCAGAATTCGTTTTACCGCGCATTCCGTATATGGGAAGGCGATACGCCCTCTCATTGGCGTTCGGAGAATGTAGGCTCTCACAATAAGTAAAATTTAAATAAATTGGCGCGTGATGCAAGAAGATTGGCGCTGTGAGCTAGTTACTGAGCCGCCCAAACAAGGTATTATAATCCCTATCGGAACGCAAGATTATTCTTGAGGTTCTATATAACTTCATTTAGGGGAAATGTATCATGGATATGGGATTACACAATAAAACAGCTTTAGTTACAGGTTCGACGAAGGGTATCGGTAAAGCCATTGCTATTGAACTGGCCAAAGAAGGCGTGAATGTACTGATTAATGGAAGAAATTACGAAGAGGTAGAACAAACGGTAAACGAAATTCGTTCGAAATTCCCGGCTACTTCTCCTCAAAATGCCACTGCAGATATTGTGGATGTTACGCAGAGAGAAGCCTTGTTTGAAAAATATCCTCATGTGGACATTTTGGTTAACAATATGGGCATATATGAAATCATGAGTTACGATGACGTAACCGATGAAATATGGGATAAATACTTCCGTACGAATGTGCTTGCTGCAAACGGATTATGTAAATTTTATCTGCCTAAAATGCTGGAAAACAATTATGGACGCATGATTTTTATCGCGAGCGAAGAAGCCGTAATGCCTTCAGGTCAAATGCCGCAATACTGCATGACCAAATCAATGCTGCTCTCACTTTCAAAAAGCTTATCAAAATTAACCATAGGAACGGAAGTGACCGTCAATACGATAATGCCTGGACCAACACTTTCTGAAAATGTGCATCAGATCATTGAGGGAGTCTACGCCGATGACAATATAACGTTCCCCGAAAAAGAGAAAAAATTCATGGCCGCAAACCTGCCTCAGTCTGAGATTCAACGGTTTATCAGACCGGTCGAAATCGGAAGACTAGCAGCTTTTATATGCAGTCCTTATGCTTCAGCATTTAAAGGTTCTCCAATCCGTATGGACGGGGGAATGGTGCCGACGATTTATTAAAGGATCACTGTGTTACAACGGGCAGCTGGCCAGATTGATCTGCTGCTCGTTGTAAATTAAACGGAATTGATATAAGAGTTCATCGTCGTACGATATCCGTGTTCAAAAGTATGTTGGCAGAAACTGTATCAATCAGCACCTTCTCTAGCTTTAGCTCTCTCCCCCTAAACACAACTGTCATACTTACGATGGAAAGCCCATAAATTCGTTATATTCATCTTGGTTCTCTAATCACATATCTTCCAAGAACGACCCATTCATTAGGAAAACACTCCTGAACTTCATCCCATCGCATCTTGGACACCTCTGGTTCAATAATTACTATCACTACAGCATATCGGGTTGCAAATTTCGGTTTATTCTCGTGAAAAACAAAACCATCCACCTCAATGGAAGAAAAAGACACCTTGATTGGTGCGGAAATCCCTAAAGAACAGGGCTTTCGCCATTCTTAATCATCGACTAGAATTTCAATCATCATCGCCGCTCCGGTCTTGAGTCCGCACACAAACGCAGCCGTCATATCCATCCCCTGCACTTGCGAATACAGCTCCAATAAAGACTCCAGTTCCTCAAAATCTCCTTCGGACAGCTTGCCTTTCCAAATTTCTATAGACTCGATGATTTGTTTGTTTAACGGGCGATAATTAGAATCTTTGGGAATAACGTGCTCGTTAGGGAACAAACTACCGTGGTATAGGGATTCGAGAATGCTTGGCATGGGGGCCTCCTTTTTGGGGCACTTAATCAGTTTCATTTATACATTACTGTCAACAGTTACGTTTTGATATTTAAGACAACTTACCCAATGAATATAATACATTTTTGTAGAAATAGATTTACCTGCTCATTTTAGTGCAAATTTAGAGGCATTCTCTACTCCATGTTGTGAAAAAAAGAATAATAAACTTCAGTTCGGTACGCATATACGTACCAAGCACAAACTCATTATACGGTACGCTTATACGTATAGTCAAGGTAAAACTCGGAACAAGTGAGGGGATTAAGGTGGGGAAAAGAGTTGTAGTAAAAATATCTGAATTGACCAATAAGCATAAGATTTCGCTGCGGCAATTGTCCAGAATATCCGATGTTCGACATGCAGCATTGAGTGAGTTAGCTAACGGGAAGAGAGAAAGTATTAGCTTCAGTCATATAGTTAAAATTGCAGAGGCTTTAAATATCGAGGATATTCGTGAGATTATTGACTTGGTTGATGCTGAAAAAGATTGAGACATAGCAACGCTTGAGATTTCTTCAATAAGAAAGGAGCATCCGCTCAATTGGATGCCCCCTATTATTTACTTTCTCAAACTATTGATCTCCCGCTCCGTTAACCCAGTAGCCTTAGCAATGGTCAATATGTCCAGATTCAAGGTCAGCATGTTCTTTGCTACCTTCTTTATACCTGCCATTTTTGCACTTCCGAGCATAGATGCCTCATCATGCAGATACTTCTGTCTGGCCTCATACAACCGTCTGGCGTCTGAATCCTGACTCACATATTGCAGGGTATCCATCGCCTTCTCCAAACCCGGCTCATTCATCTTCAGTACCTCCCAATACCTTTCAAAAACAAGAGCCAATTGATCAATCCGCCTTCAGATGGAACACTAACCTCATCCAGTTTCGGCAGCTCCAAGAAATGGACCTCAATGCCATCAATCAAAGATATCCCAGTCCGGCCTTCCGCAGGTGAAACACATTATGATACTGCTCGTTCTTCAGGAACGAATGGATTGTTTGTCTAGTGGATCATCTTTATCTGTATAGGGATTCTAGAATTTGTTAATTGTACCTCATTCCTTGATATCTTCATACTTTCCCCGGGTCTATTAGTGCCAGCAAAAATCATCATTACAGACTCTGGTTTAGTCATGACTAACAAGCTCAGTGCGATTTCCGGCTACATCGTAAGTAATCTCGAATTTTTGCCCGGTGGCGTCTTCACGTATCCGCTTGCCATCTTTTATATAATAAATGGAGGCTCCAGCCTTTTTGGCCTCTGCGACTGCATGCTGATTGGCCCTTTTCAATAACCGTTGCAATTCTTCACTTTGGGGCAGCATTAGGATAGCACCTCACTCGGATTTCGATTTTTACGGTTAAATAATTCGTCCGTATAAGCTACTCAAAGTCTTCTTCTTCATCCAAATGTCCTAAATAGTCATTATACGAATCCATCATATCAAATCCAAAACCCCAGCCAATATCCTGACTGCTCAGCATTAACCGGTTGCATCGATCTACAAACTTGTCTTCTAATTGATTGTCTACAATATGCTTTAAGGCTTGTTCATATATGCTTGCTATAGTATGGTAAAATTTTTGATCAATGTCTCCAAATGAAAGCGTGAAGTCCACTCCACATTCAACTGTAAAAATCATGATTTCTGCAATTTGCTCCTTGTTGTTTGAAACATTACTAAAATCCTTTATTGCTTTCTTCATAATCGGGTACCGCAAAATCTCCCCCTTATGATGGCCGAATTCCTTCTCAATAATTTTCTTGTACTTGGCTAAGACCTCCCCTTGATCAGGAAATAACACTGAAAAATAATGCTCCTGAATGATCGGGTATTTCTTGGCCATATTCAAGATTTCAGCTTCAAGTTCTTCCCTCGTAAGATTGTTCAAATGCTTTTTAATGGTTGAGTTTCTTAATTTCAGCATTATGATGATCTCCTTAATCCGGTGATAATTCCTAGCATTATTACTCTGCTGCTTACAAGGTATAATAATTAAAACACGAGGGCTAATCAATGGACAATTTGGAGGACAAATATAACGCGGCTCTAGCACATATTGAAGAACTTAAGCTGGAGGTCGCCCGGTTAAAAAGTCTGCTGGGGCTTACGGTTGAGGAGAATAGAACAGATTACAGATATTGAATTATAAAAGAAACTAGGTATCTATGAAGAAGTATTGAAATTCATTAAAAAGCTTGAGCGCGTAAGTATCAGATTCTCAAATAGTGATTATTCAACAATTGAAAGAGATTTATATTTATGAAACAGTATAAAAATAGCCGTTTCTCCAAAACGGAAAAACGGCTGTGATTTTTTAAAAAGAACCTACACAACACACTAAGGCTGTATAGATCTGATCTCACTTTCACTAAGCGCCGTTGCCTTAGCTACAGCTGCATAATCCATCCCCATTGCCAGTAAATTTCGAGCAACTTGTATCTTACCCTCAATAATTCCAGCGGATTTCGCCCCTTCAACCATAGATGCCTCATCATGCAAATACTTCTGTCTGGTTTCATACAATCGTCTGGCGTCTGAATCCTGACTCAAATATTGCAGGGTATCCATCGCCTTCTCCAAACCCGGCTCATTCATCATCAGTACCTCTCTCTCAGGTAAAAAGACTTGTTTTATTGTATTTTCAAGTGAAAAAGGAGTTGCACCTAATTTATAGCTCGAATCTGACTTCATGCTATTTCGGATATTCATTAATCGTATCCTTTTATCTTAATATTATAATGCCAGAAATTTACTTATCCTTAAAATCCATGTTTTTTATTATTAATATAACAGAAAATAAAATCAATAAAGAAAATCCAACTAATGACAATAGGTCAGTAATTGAAACTAACAACACACCAAATATATTTTCACCATAACCACTTTTAAACATACCAAGTTTTGCGTAACTAAGTAGTGGATGATTTAATAAAGTAAGTACAAGACTACCCAAAATGCAATAAACTAATTTCACATTTTTCCCCATTAAGACTCCCCCCCTTTTTATTATTAATACAAAACAATGATCATAGTTATTATTTATATTTTTCTGAGAAAGGACTTCTTCAACATATAACTCATTACTACAGTAATCACATGAAAAACATACCATAATTTTCCTTTGTTTGTCGATGCATAGTAAGGCCGAATGTACATAACAGGAAGCCAATAGTAGAAGATCTCCATCCTTGTTTGAAAGAGATTGTACAAAAACGCCTGGGAATTCACTGTATATCAGAGTTGCTTGCGTCCGTGATAGCTTCGGCTGTATATACTTGAAATACAAGTGAAACTGATAGGAAAATAATACGTATTACTACCAAATTCCCATTTTAATACATATATTAAAGGAGTTACTTGCTATGAAATGGTTTGGTATCATCCTTGTACTTCTATCTACGCTTGGAGTTAGCGCGATTTTTGGGTTTACGCTCTTTTCAATCTTTATAGGTATCAGCGGTGGACTTATAACTACATTTGCGATAGGAGGCTATTTAAAGTCAGTACAGAACGATTACCAAGACGAAGATATTAAGTATTAATCAAAACTATACTACCTTGTAAGTAAAGCTCCTCCTTTAATGACGGGGCTTTACTTATCATTTGTAAATAGTTATTCTTTGATATATCCTTTGCCTGCTTCCGGATTACTTACAATCCCCAGCACTACCAAGATACCCAGAACCGCATTCACGGCCGCTGTACCCTCATCTTATTTTCAAGGGCCAATTATAACCCGAATATCACACCAACAGTCTGTACGCCCAGTAGCACGGCTGCCGTCAAAGATACCCACACTATAATTACTCCATTTGTTGTTCATTTATTAATCTCCTTTACTAGTGAGGGCCATTTCAAAAAAAGTATTGGAAACGAAAAAGAACCTGCTTCTCTCCGCCGATGAAGGCAAAAAAAGACAAGTTCTTCAAGAATACGTTGACCGAGTAGTTATTCAGCCGCCCAAAGTTATCAATCGCTTTGACGCTGAAATCACATACAGGGTTTTTAGCAATGGAGCCGAGGGGAGTCGAACCCCTGTCCGAAGATAACGGCACATAAGCTTCTACGAGTGTAGTTACAGTTTTGATGTCATCCTAGAAGCCCCTTTACTCGAACCCATCGTTATTATGATCGTTTCGCCTAACCATCTCAACATTGCTTGACTGTCGATAACTAGTACTATATAGTACTAATATGAGAAAAAATATACTTAGCAATAAAGACATTGCGCTGCAATCAGCTTTCACACTGTTTCTTACCAAGGGTTTTCAAGCGACAAGCATGGACGACATAGTCACACATAGCAAAGTCTCAAAAACCAATATTTATTACTATTTTAAGAGTAAGGAGGAACTGCTCCTCACTATCGTTGGGCAGTTAATTTCACATTATGTGCAACGTATTAATCAAATCCTGTCTCAAAGTGAGACTACTGTTCTAGAAAAGTTTGAAGCGTTACTTATCATCCTAACCGATAATACGGAACAAAATAATTACCTTGGCGGCTGTCCGTTCCTAACCCTTTACACGCAAACACCTCTTGAAGCTATCGAAGTCAGAGATCGAATCAAAAGCTTTTTTGAACAGCAGTTTCAGGCCGTTGAATTGATTGTAGCCGAAGGGATTGCGAAGCAAGAATTAAAGGCAGAACTTCCTGTCAAGCAAACGGCTGCACTCATCGTCTCCTCTATTGAGGGTGCTCTTTTCTTAGCTCAAGCTTCTAATAATCCAGATATCATCAAAGCCGTTTATCCTGCTTTAGCTTCATTGCTAAAGTAATTTTTTTAGTCACATTAGTACTAATTAGTACTAAAAATAATAAAGGAGGATTTCTATAATGAATATCTTTTTAACGGGTGGAACTGGTTTTATCGGAAGACATCTGCTCTCTGAATTGGCTTCTCAGCACCAAGTTTATGTACTCGTTCGTCAAAAAAGCCGTTTGCATGCAATCGTAAACCAATTACCAACCGAGCAACAGTCTAACATTTTGCCCGTCATTGGTGATCTAACCAAATTCAGATTAGGTTTAGATGATACGGAATATAAGCAAATACTTGCCACGGATCTGATCATCCATGCAGGCGGCCCCATGAATATCGGGTTAAGCCTCAGTGAAGCAGAGCAGTCATTTCTCTATCCAGCCAAATCTCTTGTTCAGCTAGCAAAAGATATTCACTACGCAAAAGGTTTAAATCATTTCATCCATGTCGCAGGTTTCATGAGTCCTTATCATGAACAAAATGCAATGTCGGATATGGATCACCTGCTAGATAACGAACCGCCCTATGAAAAAATGAAATTTCTAGCGGACTCCTATATACGTAAATCTCTTCATCCTATGAACATCCCATTATCTACAGTTAATCCTAGTGTGGTTGTTGGGAATTCCTTCTCAGGGCAGACCGAACAGCTTGGAGGTCTTAGTATTTTAATAGACGCCGTGAGGCGAAACCTTATGCCGCTCGTTCCAGGTGGCGACGACTACTGGTTGCCCATGGTACACGTTGACCATGTTGCCTCATTCATTGCAAAACTTGCTCATACAGAAGGATTATCAAGTAATACCTACTATCTATTAGATACTAAACAAGGTAGTCCATCAATTCGAGCCTTGATTCAACTCATTGCAAAAGAACTGCAAACAGCCAAGCCCTTAGGAAGGGTATCGCTTCCGTTATTAAAAACCATTCTTGGAATAGGTGTTGGGAAGCTCCTTGGTATTCCAAAAGAGTCCATGAACTTTCTTGTAAAATCAGAATTTCCCGTCAACACTAAATTAGAAATTGAACAAACGAGTGAGATGAAATTTTCCATCGTACCATCTACACTGCCTTTTATAGTTAGCGATCTGGATTATCGGTTAAATCATTTAGGAGTGAATCGGCAGGAGGGCTTTTTTCAACGAAGAAGAACGGATTTAATCTCATTGGAAAAAGATATGCATGGCATACCTGTTATTTTTCTTCATGGGACGTTTAGCGGTGCGGATGCCCTATTGGCTATCGCAGGATCCTTAAGTGATGTTAATACATGGCTCATTGATTTGCCTGGATTTGGCCGCACTCCATACCACCATGAACCTTCTGTTATAGAAGGCTATGTAGAAAGTGTTACAGCCATGATTATCGAGTTGAACAGACCCGTTATATTGGTTGGCCATTCATTTGGCGGTTTGATTGCCGCCCGAGTCATGCAACGCCAGCCATCACTGATCCATCAGCTCATTATGCTGCAGCCTGTTTTGCATCCTGTAAAATCTAAATACAGAATTCAAGGTGTTACAAAACTCATTTTAAAATATGTGAAGCCTGCCAAACTGAAAAGAGAGCTTCTTCAAAGCAAAAATTTCATAGCATCCAGCAAATTTTTAGAGGATTATGTACATGATGTGGTTCGCGATTTAAAATCACCCCGCATCCGCACGACTAACGCCGCGGTCATGTCATCGTTAACTCAATCGAAGTCCATTCAACTGGATCCTCAGAGGTGGGATGAGACCAAAGTCAACATATTATGGGGACACATGGACAAAGCACATCATATTCCAAAGTCATATGAACACCTTGATATTACTCGTATTCCATATGGCCATCAATTTCCTATTGAACGCCCCGAACAAACGGCCCAATGGATTCGTCAGGTTTTGAAAGTATGAAGCGGTCTTTCTGGTACAAATAGCATTACATGTATCTGTTAAAATTCACCATCACTGATTCTGCTCTCTAAAACAGCAAAAACCCCGACCTCATGCGGTCGGGGTTAAGCATGGTGGAGCCGAGGGGATTTGAACCCCTGTCCGAAGATCACGGCACATAAGCTTCTACGAGTGTAGTTACAGTTTTGATGTCACTCTAGAAGCCCCCCGTAACCGGCTATACGTTGGGTCAGCCTGATTATCTTCTTCTGCTGACCCCAGGCGGAGATGAGACAGCGTATCCCACTACTTGTTAGCCCCTATCCCAGTCACATGGGCTTGAATTTATTTCTCTGCATACTATAAGAGATATCTTGTATACTCTCAGGTTTATATTCTCTATTTTCAAAAACAGCGTAATCAACTTTTATAGCTTTACCAATTAATTGTGTATAATCTTCACAAACACGTAAATAAAGCTCTCGAAAGCGTTTTAAACTAAGATAGCAATCTCTATAAAGCTCAACAAGAATTTCTGTCCCATGAGCTTCATAAATCGGAACTTTAATTTCTGTCCTTGGTTGAAGTAGCTTGGATTTTGCATCTCTATCTATCTTTTCCGCACTTACCATCTCAGCATTAATTAGTGATTGAGGTACATGTGCTGCCCAGTTCCTGAAATCCCGGAGACGATCTAACATTGTGGTATACCTAGTATCCAAGGGTTTTAACGTAGATGCAAAATTCTCTTTCTTAATGAGCTTTCTAAATGTCACATAAGAAATAGCGTCTGTTTGTGTGTCAGCAAACAAGTTTACAATTCCAAGCCCTGCCCCTGTCGTCATGTCCATATAAGAGTCATATATCTCTGAGGGTAGCTTGTCTACATATAAGCCAAATTCAATTGTTGGGCTTGAGTTTAAATCTGAATGATTATCCAACTTTTGTTTGAGTTCAGGAAGATCAAGTATAGCATCTAGAATTTATTCCATCTCTACTACATATCGTTCAAACCTTCGCATTTTTCCTGCAATGGAGATGATAATATATTCAAGGTAATATGCATAATGATTTTTAGTTGTCAGTTTGAATTGCTTATGTATATTCATACTGGTTCTCCTCTTTTAAACCTTTTTTTCTCACCCTCTGCACATGACTACTAATTTTCAGTTTGATAAATTAAACGAAGCTCTGCCGACAATTGCAACAACTCCTTCAATATATTGGAATGAGATATACTAATATTCCCATACCACAAATCGACTGTCAAAGCATTTACCTAATGAGATCTATAGACCTAATAAACGTATCCTTAACCATTGTAATATAGGAAAAGCCCTCATTGACTTACAACGCCTTAAGATCACACTCAATCTGCCCTAAAACATTAGCAGTTTCATTTACTTCATTCCACAATAACTTTCTTTTTTCTTCAATCTGTTTTGAAATATGCAGCAACTGAGTATACCCAGCGTTTATGTTCATGGCGGTTCACGCAGCACAGAATAAACCCTATTAGAGAGGCTCATGCTATTCATGGCCAGCACTGCTCAAAAACCCAGTGATATCAAGGATTTTCAACCGCAATGTACCCTTAATTATCTCCTGAAAACATGAAAAAAGACACCAGTTAAGGTGTCTTTCAGATACTCCATATGGAGCCGAGGGGAGTCGAACCCCTGTCCGAAGATAACGGCACATAAGCTTCTACGAGTGTAGTCACGGATTTGATGTCACCCTAGAAGCCCCCCGTAACCGGGTCCCCTTCGGGTCAGCCTGATTGTCTTCTTCAGCTCACCGCAGGCGGAGATGAGACAGCGTATCCCACTACTTGTTAGCCCCTATCCCTGTCACATGGGCGATGCAGGGTAGAAGCACGCACACAGTTTCTTAGGCTGCGAAAGCGTAGTTTGTTTGTTGTTTGCCGTTTAATAGGCTTTAGCGTTGATGAAGCGGACGCGTCCCCACTACTCGCTACTCATGCTCGAACTACCCCCGTCGAATCCAAGAACGGCCCCTCATTAAAAGGGCGCTTCGGATTAAGCGGACCAGCGAGCAAAAGTGATCCGATCCACAGTCTCTTCTTCAAGAAGACTGCAAAGAAGCATTAAGCTTTACTTACACAGTATAGCACATTTATCAACACTTTAACACGAAGGTTAAAGGAATTGAAGGTGGAATCTGGAACATCGGGCAATCTCCTGCCCGGGCTTATCTTGCGATCTTTTGCTTGTCGCGCAGCACACGCTGAATATCACGCTGAGCATCACGTTTTGCGGCAGAATCGCGTTTGTCGTACTCTTTCTTCCCTTTACCGAGGCCGATCAGCAGCTTGGCGTATCCGTTGCGGACGTACACCTTCAGCGGCACGATGGTGAATCCCTCACGCTTGGACTGTCCCAGCAGCTTGTGAATCTGCTCTTTATGCATCAGCAGCTTGCGCGTACGCGTCGGGTCGGTAGGATTGGAGCGGTTCCCTTGTTCAAAAGGGCTGATATGCATGTTGTGCACGAAAATCTCACCGTTTCGAATCGTCGCGAAAGCATCGCCAATATTCGCGCGTCCATTACGCAGCGACTTGATTTCTGTGCCAGTCAGCACCAAGCCTGCTTCGTAAGTATCCTCGATGTAATAATCATGGGAAGCTTTTTTGTTCTGGGCGAGCACTTTCCCGTCTGCTTTTTTACCCATGAGAGTCACTCCTTGAATCGTATTCCTAGGCAGAGATAATCAGATCGCCTTAACAAGCAGGTAAGTTTGATTATCCAAACGTCAGATCTATATTGTATCAAAAGCGCTCCGGGGAACGCAAGGAAGCAGCGCCCATTCACCATCAGGCATTTTGACATATGTATGTCAGTAAGACGCGCTTTGGAGGTAATTTATATACAATATGATGGATAAATAGAAAATACAGCCTGGCCCAACACCACGTAGGATATAAATGGGATGACGTTAATCCCAGTGTAGGGAGACTTTGACTTGGAAGTTTATGCATTCCTTTTGCGGGGAACCCCGAACATAAAATTCTTTATTAGCAAAAAGCGCTGCTCCCTTCAAGGGGAACAGCGCCTTTATCATCTCAGCTTACTCCTGAGGTTTTTTCTTCTTTTTCTTTCGGCGTACTGCGCCTTCCGCATTGCTGCCTTTGTCGCTGCGCTTAGCGGCTACCTTGTCGGAGGTCTCCACGTTGCCTGGAGTGACGGAAGGGCCAATAAACACGCCGCTCTTGTTCTTCTTCTTGCGGCGGCCCTTATCCTTGCCTTCTGCGCTTCCGCTGCGGCTCTCGAACCCGCGATCCTCCCGGCTGCTGAACCGGGTGTTCGCATCAACGCCGCGCAGCTCGCCTGCACCTTGCTCGCCTGAGCCCCCGGCTGGCGCGCCGTAGCCGCCCTTGCCGGAGCCGAAGCCGAAGCTGATGCCGCGTCCCCCGGCACCGCCTCCGGCCTCTCCGCCGCGGCCACGTCCCCCGCCGCTGCGCTCGCGCGGCGCACTGCTGCCGCCCGCTTCGCCGTTCAGGGCGGCGTAAGCCCGGCGTGCGGCCTCTGCAGGGCCGCCGCTGCCACGCTTGGCGCGTCCGCCTGCAGGCGCGCCGCTACCGGCCGCCGCGTCTGTACGCGGCGTTTCCCAGGCGCCGGTTCCCACCGCGCCGGACTTGCCTCTGCCGGCGTTCAGCGCGCCGCCTGATTTGCCCTTGCCCGCGCCGACAGCGCCGGGCTTGCCTTTACCGCCGGTGCGGCCCTTGCCGCCGGCTTTCCCGCCGGACGGCTTGCTGAAGCCGCCGGCACCCGGACGGCCGCCTTTACCGCCGCGTCCGCTATAGCTGCGATGCTCGCCCGCCGCACGCGGCTTCATGTCGACCAGCTCGAAGTCGATCGTGTGGTCGTCCATGTTGACCTTGGCGACGCGGATCTTCACCTCGTCGCCAATACGGAACACCTTCGAGGTGCGCTCGCCGATGAGCGCCATATGAGCTTCGTCGAAGTGGTAGTAATCATCGCTCAGCGCGCTGAGACGGATTAAGCCTTCGACGGTATTTTCCAGCTCGATGAACATGCCGAAGCTGGTTACACTGCTGATCATCGCCTCGAATTCCTCGCCGACCTTATCCTGCATATATTCCGCTTTCTTCAGCTGCTCCGTATCACGCTCTGCTTCCACTGCTACGCGTTCGCGTTCAGAGGACTGCTGCGCGATGTCAGGCATCCGGCTGGACAGGTAATCATGACGCTTCTGGCTTAGGGCTCCGCCGTTCTCGATCACCTCGCGCATCACACGGTGAATGACAAGGTCCGGGTACCGGCGGATCGGCGATGTGAAGTGGGAATAATATTCCGCCGCAAGTCCAAAATGGCCCGTGCTCTCCGCATCATACTTAGCCTGCTTCATGGATCGCAGCATCATCGTGCTGATGACTGTCTGCTCCTTGGTGCCTTGAATGTCCTCCAGCAGGCTCTGCAGCGCGCGGGGGTGGACAGAATTGCCGCGTCCCTTGACGTGGTAGCCAAAATTGGCGGCAAAGGCCATAAAGTTCTGCAGCTTCTCCGGGTCCGGATCTTCATGTATCCGGTAGAGGAACGGCACTTTTAGCCAGTGGAAATGCTCGGCTACCGTCTCATTGGCCGCCAGCATGAACTCTTCGATAATTTGCTCGGCTACTGAACGCTCACGTTTTACGATATCAACAGCTTTGCCGTTCTCGTCGACGATGATCTTGCTTTCTTCAAAGTCAAAATCAACCGCTCCCCGCCGCATCCGCGCATCGCGCAGCTTCATGGCCAGTTCCTTCATCAGACGGAAATCCCCGATCAGCGGACTGTACCGCTCCAGCAGCTCCGGATCTTCGTCTTCGACGATTTTGCGGACATTGGAGTAAGTCATTCTTTCTTTGGTGCGGATTACACTCGTAAAGACATCATGCTTCACGACCTTCATATGCTCATTAAATTCCATCTCACAGGACATCGTTAACCGGTCCACCTGCGGGTTCAAACTGCAAATCCCGTTAGAGAGACGGTGCGGCAGCATCGGAATTACCCGGTCCACCAGATACACGCTGCATCCGCGGTCATAAGCTTCCTTGTCGAGCTCCGAACCTTCGCGCACATAATAGCCGACGTCGGCGATATGGACGCCCAGCTTGTAATGCCCATTCTCCAGCCGCTCCACATTGACCGCATCATCCAGATCCTTGGCATCTTCACCGTCGATGGTGACAATGTTAAGCCCGCGCAAATCGCGGCGTCCCTGCTGGATAATCTCTTCATCGGTAATGGAATCCGGCGCCTGCTCCGCTTCGGTCATCACTTCAGACGGGAAAGCCTCAGGCAGCTGGTGCTTACGGATTACGGATAAAATATCAACACCCGGGTCGTCCTTATGTCCCAGAATTTCAATGATTTCCCCTTCAGCCGCAGTGCGGCCTTCCGGGTAATTTACAATGCGGACCACAACCTTCTCACCGTCAACCGCTCCCTTAAAGGACTGCTTCGGAATAAAGATATCGCGGTTAATCCGCTTGTCATCCGGCAGCACAAAACCATAGGTCTCCAGGCTTTGGAATACCCCAACAGTCTGGAGCACTCCTCTTTTCACGATCCGCACCACTTCGCCTTCCATCCGCCCGCCGGACGGGCTCTTCGAAGTAATCCGCACCAGTACGATATCCCCGTTCATCGCACCCTTTAAATCGTTGGCGTGTACATACACGTCGGGATGATCACGGTCGTCCGGGATTAGAAAAGCAAACCCCTTCGCATGTGCCTGCAGCCGTCCGCGCAATAAATCCATCCGTTCCGGCACGCCATAACGGGCATTCCGGGTCAGCACGACTCTCCCGTCCTGTTCAAGCTCCAGCAGCAAATCCTCGAACGCTTTAAACGACGCGCTATCCTGCAACTCGAAGTGGCTTACCAATTCGTCATAAGTGAGCGGTTTATAAGCGGTCTCCCGCATAAAATCAAGCAATATTTCCTGTGTTATCAAGTTAGTCACCTCGGCCCTCCGCAGCCTTCAAGCGCTGCTGGCATATATGTATGTCTTGTCCTGCTTCACCCGAAATCATTCAAGTAAAATTTACCTTTATATACTTCATACCCTAGTATACACGAAATCAATCCAGAGCATCCCTGTAATGATTATCACAAAGTTAACGCAGTCCAAAAAATTGCACCAAAAAAGCCCACGCCCCATTCTATTCAGAACAGTGCGAAGGCTTATTGTAGACGTCCTAATCAACTACAATGGCAACAACGATCGCCATAATGAAGAATCCAGCTGCCAGTGCAACCGTTACACGCTGCAGTACAAGCTCCATACCGCGTGCTTTAGTTTTACCGAAAAGATGCTCAGCACCGCCGGAGATGGCACCGGAGAGACCTGCGCTTTTCCCTTTTTGCAGAAGAACGACCGCAATCAGACCGACGGAAAAAATCAGGAGAACTACTTTCAAAAAGATATCCATTCACTTCCACCTCCTACGTCCAAGCATCACTATCTATGCTAAATTAGGTTTTACGTTTCATAAACAGCATTTTTATTTTATCATAGCTACCGTATGAATACAACCTTCTGACTACGAATCTAGTTTGGAGATACCGAGTGTCAATCTCCTATGCCTGTCTCCTGAAAAACATAAGAGTCAGCAATAACAGCGCGGAAATCACAATGATAGGAACACACATAAAGGCATAGGCAATCCCTTCCCAGCGCCCAATCACTGAAAAACTGAGCACGAGCAAGATTGCACCGCCAACCAAGCCGACAATCCCCGGATAAAACGTGAGCCCGGAATGCAGTCCCCGGATTCGTGTAAAAACTAAGCTTATGATTACAATCAGTATTCCAATCGCAATCCCTGCCACAATAGCATTCATTCAATCCACTCCTTCCAATTATCTACATTTATAGAATACCTATTCAGAGCGGCAGATGCAATTTCAAATCAAAACCACCCGTCAAACGGGTGGTTTGCTCTGAGGCTATAAGCCTCTGGTGCCGGCTAGCGTCTAAAGGCGCTGGCTTTCACTTCGTTCAAGCTACTATGCCTTTGCCTCTTTTGCCTACCCCTGAAGGGGTGCTTGGACTACCGGCTACCCCTTAAAGGGGTTTTCGTACTCTTTCACACTCAGCTTATCCAGCGCAATATCGTGACTTTCCTGCTCTTGGATGTATTTCTTAATTGTTGCCTCGTTGAGTCCTACGGTGCTTACGTAATAGCCTTCCGCCCAAAAATGACGATTTCCATACTTATACTTTAAATTTGCATGCTTATCGAAGATCATCAGCGCACTTTTCCCTTTTAGGTATCCCATAAAACTAGATACACTCATTTTCGGTGGGATACTGACCAGCATGTGGATATGATCTGGCATGAGGTGTCCCTCGATAATCTCTACCCCTTTATAGCCACAGAGTTGCTTTAGGATATCACGGATACTTTCCTTGTATTGATTGTAGATCACCTTTCGTCTATACTTTGGGGTGAATACGATATGGTATTTGCACATCCATTTGGTGTGTGCCATGCCTTCTCTGGCTTGTGCCACAAAAAACCACCTTCTCCTTTCGTTATACATAGTAGCTTGAACACTCCTATTATAACGCTCGCATCAGGTGGTTTTTTGCTATAAGCATCACTACACCACCCGCATAGCAGGTGGTTTTTTGTTTCGCACGCTTCGCGTACTCAACTGGCTAAAGCCATAATAAAAAAGAGCCTGCCGGAAACCGGCAGACTCTTTGAAAAGCTTGACTCAAAAATAATTATCTTTTGAGGTTGTAGAAGGATTTCAGGCCGTTGTATTGAGCCAATTCACCCAGTTCATCTTCGATACGAAGCAATTGGTTGTATTTAGCGATACGGTCTGTACGGGAAGGAGCACCTGTTTTGATTTGGCCGGCATTGGTTGCCACAGCGATATCAGCGATGGTGCTGTCTTCGGATTCACCGGAACGGTGAGAGATAACTGCAGTGTAACCTGCACGTTTAGCCATTTCGATAGCATCGAAAGTTTCAGTCAAAGTACCGATTTGGTTAACTTTGATCAGAATGGAGTTACCGATACCTTCTTCGATACCTTTAGCCAGACGCTCAGTGTTGGTTACGAACAAGTCATCGCCAACGAGTTGGATTTTGTTGCCGAGTTTCTCGGACAGCAATTTCCAGCCTTCCCAGTCATCTTCGGAGCAGCCATCTTCGATGGTGATGATTGGGTATTTATCAGCCCAAGAAGCGAGCAGGTCAACAAATTCAGCTGGTGTGAAGGATTTGCCTTCGCCTTCCAGGTGGTATTTGCCATCTTTGAAGAACTCAGTGGAAGCAACGTCCATACCAAGGAATACGTCAACGCCTGGTTTGTAACCGGCTTTTTCGATAGCTTCCATGATGGAGGACAATGCATCTTCGTTGGAAGTGAAGTTAGGAGCGAATCCGCCTTCGTCGCCAACTGCTGTGTTCAGGCCTTTAGCTTTCAGTACCGATTTCAGAGCGTGGAAGATTTCAGCGCCTGTACGCAGTGCTTCTTTGAAGCTAGGTGCGCCAACTGGCAGAACCATGAACTCTTGAACGTCTACGTTATTGTCGGCATGTGCGCCGCCGTTAACGATGTTCATCATTGGTACTGGAAGCTGTTTAGCGTTGAATCCGCCCAGGTATACATACAAAGGTACATCCAGAGCTGCTGCAGCAGCGCGGGCTACGGCCATGGATACAGCCAGAATTGCGTTAGCGCCGAGTTTGCCTTTGTTGTGAGTACCGTCCAAAGTGATCATCAATTTGTCGATGCCCAGTTGGTCAAGAGCGTCCATACCGATTACTTCAGGAGCGATGATTTCATTTACGTTCTCAACAGCTTTCAGAACGCCTTTGCCCAGGTAACGGTTTTTGTCTTCGTCACGAAGCTCTACAGCTTCATGAGCGCCAGTGGAAGCGCCGGAAGGAACGATAGCGCGGCCTTTAGCGCCGGATTCCAGATAAACATCAACCTCTACAGTAGGGTTACCGCGGGAGTCGAGGACTTCGCGAGCGTACACATCAGAAATAATAGTCATGTAAGTTAATCTCCTTTTATCATGGGTTTTGGTAGTGATGGTGAAGCTTAAATCCTGCTTATTTACGGCTGGCGATCATGGATTGTCCGGTCATTTCCGCTGGTTGCGGAAGTCCCATCAGATCCAGAATCGTCGGTGCCACATCAGCAAGGATACCGGATTCGCGCAGTACAACATTTTCAGTAGTTACGATGAAAGGAACCGGGTTGGTAGTATGAGCCGTGAACGGACGTCCGTTCTCGTCAAATACCATATCCGCATTGCCGTGGTCGGCAATGATGATTGCCACACCGCCTTTGGCTACAACGGCATCCACAACTTTACCCACACATTCATCCGTCACTTCAACAGCCTTGATTGTTGGCTCCAGCATGCCGGAGTGTCCAACCATATCAGGATTCGCGAAGTTAAGGATAATAGCATCTTGTCTATCCGCTTCGATTTCCGCTACGCAGGCCGCCGCCACTTCGTATGCGCTCATCTCAGGCTGAAGATCATAAGTTGCTACTTTAGGAGAGTTGATCAGGATGCGGGTTTCCCCAGGAAGCTCTTCATCGCGTCCGCCGCTGAAGAAGAAGGTTACATGCGGGTACTTTTCAGTTTCCGCAATACGCAATTGCTTCTTGTTCTGCTGTACCAGCACTTCACCCAAGGTATTATCCAGGTTCTTCGGTGAGTAGGCCACGAAGCCCTGCACCGTTTCGCTGAATGTAGTCAGACATACGAAGTGCAGGCCTTGCGGGAACAAAGGACCCCGGTCAAAACCACGGAAATCCGAGTTGGTAAAGACTTGGGACAGCTGAATCGCGCGGTCAGGGCGGAAGTTCAGGAACACAACGGAATCGCCGCTTTCCACTACCGCAACCGGCTTGTCGTTGCTGTCTACGATAACACTAGGCTCAACGAATTCATCATACACGGAATTCTGATAGGAGGCTGTGATCGCCTGCAGGGCATCGGTATATTTCGGACCTTCGCCATATACCATAGCACGATAGGCTTTCTCTACACGCTCCCAGCGTTTGTCACGGTCCATTGCGAAGTAACGCCCGGATACCGTAGCAATCTTACCTACGCCAACCTCTTCAATCTTGGCTACGAGATCCTGAACGAACTTTTGTCCGCTGTCAGGAGGTACATCGCGGCCGTCCATGAATGCGTGAATATACACTTCGTGCATATCTTCTTTCTTGGCCAGATCAAGCATGGCAAACAGGTGGCTGATATGACTGTGTACGCCTCCGTCGGAGACCAGCGCATACAGATGAAGCTTTTTGCCGGTTGATTTGGCGTTTCTTACAGCAGCAACCAGCGTTTCGTTATCAAAGAATTCTCCGTCACGGATAGACTTGTCAATCCGGGTCAAATCCTGATATACGATACGTCCGGCACCGATGTTAAGGTGTCCGACTTCCGAGTTACCCATTTGTCCTTCCGGCAGACCTACAGCTTCGCCGCAAGCGGTCAGTGTGGTATTCGGATATTGTTTCAGGTAACGGTCATAGTTAGGCTTGTTGGCTTGAGCAACAGCGTTGCCTTCAGTCGTATTGCGCAAACCGAAACCGTCCATGATGATTAACGCTACAGGTTTTGGTGCTGACATTACTTCGCCCCCTCAACGAGTGAAACAAAGGAAGCTGGCTGCAGGCTGGCACCGCCGACAAGAGCGCCGTCGATGTCGCTTTGACTCATGTACTCCGTTACATTCTCAGGCTTCACACTGCCGCCGTATTGAATACGTACAGCTTCAGCAGTTGCTTCATCATACAGACCTTTTACAAGGGTACGGATATAAGCAATAACTTCGTTGGCATCCTGGGAAGTGGAGGATTTGCCTGTGCCAATGGCCCAGATAGGCTCATAGGCGATAACCACCTGAGCAGCCTGTTCGGCACTGAGACCGGCAAATGCAGCTTCGGTTTGAACTTTGCACACATCTTTTGTTTGATTAGCTTCCCGCTCTTCAAGCTTTTCGCCTACACAAACAATTGGAGTGATGCCGTGACGGAATGCCGCATGCATCTTTTTGTTCACGATTTCGTCCGTTTCGCCAAAATAAGCGCGACGTTCGGAGTGCCCGATGATAACATACACAACGCCAAGGTCCTTCAGCATTACACCGCTGATTTCACCTGTGTAAGCTCCGTTATCTTCGAAGTGCAGGTTTTGTGCACCGATCTTGATGCTTGTGCCTTTTACTGCTGCTACCAGTGCTGGCAGGTTAGTAAATGGAGCGCAAACAACAGTCTCTACGCCTGCTACTTTTGCTTGGCCTTTGACTTCAGCGATGAAGCCTTCTGCTTCCGGAACGGTTTTGAACATCTTCCAGTTCCCGGCGATAATAGGTGTTCTACTCATAGTAATGGATTGCCTCCTTCTACCGTCTACGTCTTACTTGTCGTTCAGTGCTTCTACGCCAGGAAGTGCCTTGCCTTCCATGAACTCGAGTGATGCGCCGCCGCCAGTGGAGATATGATCCATTTGGTCAGCCAGGTGGAATTTCTCTGCTGCAGCTGCGGAATCACCGCCACCGATTACAGTGTAACCTTCGGTTGTCGCACAAGCCTGCGCTACAGCCTTTGTACCTTCAGCAAAGATGTCGATTTCGAACACACCCATAGGTCCGTTCCATACAACCAGCTTGGAGTTTTTGATGATATCGGCATAAATTTCACGAGTTTTAGGACCGATGTCCAGACCTTCCCATTCAGCAGGAATGTCAGTTGTATCAACAATTTTGGTGTTGGCGTCTGCGCCGAACTTATCGGCTACAACTACGTCAACCGGAAGTACGAAATTTTTGCCCAGTGCTTTAGCCTTCTCGATAAATCCAAGAGCGACATCAAGTTTGTCGTTGTCTACCAAGGAATTTCCGATTTCGAAGCCTTGAGCTTTAGTGAATGTATAAGAAAGGCCGCCGCCGATCAGTACATTGTCAGCCAAAGTCAGCAGGTTGTCGATAACGTCGATCTTGTCTTTAACCTTGGAACCGCCGATGATGGCAGTGAAAGGACGCTCAGGGTTCGAAAGAGCTTTGCCCAGAACAGACAATTCTTTCTCCATCAGAAGACCGGATACAGCCGGCAGGAAGTGAGCGATGCCTTCAGTCGAAGCATGTGCACGGTGAGCTGCGCCGAATGCGTCGTTGACGAACAGGTCAGCCAGTTCCGCGAACTGCTTAGCCAGTTCAGGATCGTTCTTTTCTTCACCCGGATAGAAACGGACATTCTCAAGCACAAGTACATCACCGTTGTTCAGTTCAGCAATTTGTGCTTTAACAGCATCGCCGATCGCTTCATCAGCTTTGGCAACTGGTTTGCCGAGCAGCTCGGACAGACGTACAGCAGCACCGGTAAGGCGCATGGAATCAACGAATTGACCCTTAGGACGGCCCATATGGCTGGCCAGAATGACCTTTGCACCGTTCTCGATCAGGTATTTAATCGTTGGAAGTGTTTCGCGGATACGTGTATCATCAGTGATTTTACCGTCTTCCACTGGCACATTGAAATCGACGCGTACAAATACGCGTTTGCCTGCTACTTCTACATCACGGACGCTCTTTTTGTTCATGATTAGTTTCCTCCACACCCATATTGGTTCACTCACGAATCCATTTAGAAAGAGCGGAAACAAGGAACTTCTGTTTCCGCTCTATAGATGCTGCTTATATAAAAACGATCTTATTGAGCAAGTTTAGCGAAGTGTTCCAAAGTGCGAACGAGTTGTGCAGTGTAAGACATTTCATTGTCGTACCAAGCAACAGTTTTAACCAGTTGTTTGTCGCCAACAGTCAGGACTTTAGTTTGTGTTGCATCGAACAGGGAACCGAAAGTCATGCCTTTGATGTCGGAAGATACGATTTCATCTTCAGTGTAGCCGTAAGTTTCTGGATCGGAAGCTTCTTTCATTGCTGCGTTCAGCTCTTCAACAGTAACGCTCTTGTTAAGAACAGTAACCAGCTCAGTCAGGGAACCTGTAGCTACAGGCACACGTTGAGCAGCTCCGTCAAGTTTGCCCTTCAGATCTGGAATAACCAGGCCGATGGCTTTAGCAGCACCGGTAGTGTTAGGGATGATGTTCTCAGCAGCAGCACGGGCGCGTCTGAAGTCGCCTTTAGCGTGTGGAGCATCAAGAGTGTTCTGGTCACCAGTGTAAGCGTGGATAGTTGTCATCAAGCCTTCAATGATACCGAACTTGTCGTTCAGCACTTTTGCCATTGGAGCCAGGCAGTTAGTTGTGCAAGATGCGCCAGAGATAACTGTTTCAGTACCATCCAGAATGTCATGGTTAACGTTGTAAACGACAGTTTTCATGTCGCCTGTAGCTGGAGCGGAAATAACTACTTTCTTAGCTCCGCCTTTCAAGTGTTTCTCAGCTGCTTCTTTAGTTGTGAAGAAACCTGTGCATTCCAGCACGATGTCAACACCGAGGTCGCCCCAAGGAAGTTCTTCAGGGTTGCGGTTAGCCAGAACCTTAACTTCTTTGCCGTTCACTTTGAAGAATCCGTCGTGAACTTCAACTTCACCCTGGAATTTACCTTGAGTTGTATCATATTTAAGCAAATGAGCAAGCATCTTAGCGTCAGTCAAGTCATTGATTGCTACCACTTCGATACCTTCTACATTTTGAATACGGCGGAATGCAAGGCGTCCAATACGTCCAAAACCGTTAATACCAACTTTTACACTCATTGAATAGTTCCTCCTAGATTTCGTTTTATTTATTCAAGACAGGCCGTTAAGCTTGTCAAGACAACAATGTTAAGTATAATGCAAAATAACTGCGAATGCTCTCCAGAAACTGGATGCTATAGGATCTGCTGTATTTGTGTGTCGATTTCTTTGCCGATTTCGACAGCCGCTGCCTCGTCTATGACGAGTATGTCCTCTTGCCCAAACCGCAGCATCGCATGGATGGCCTTCGCCTTGCGTTTGCCTCCGGCGATTCCGATGACAACTTCCGTCCGGATAATATCCTCCAGTCGCAGTCCCATCGTCAGCATGGTATGGACTACCTGGCCGTCTTCATTGAAATAGTAGCCGAACGATTCGGCAACCGCGCCTTCTTCCTGTATTTCCGAGACCGTAGCCTCATCAAGCTTACGGCGGTGGGTCATTTCAATGGCATCGCCAATTCCATGAACAATAATACGCGATCTGCGGATGATTTGCACGATTTCTCCAATATTGGAGTCCAGCGCCAGCGATTGATAAGCATCTCCGCTGAGCAGATCGGGCACATGCAGCAGCCGATAATTGGCTCCAAGCCGTTTGGCCATCGTCGAAGCAATGGTATTGGCCTGAATCTCCATACTTTCCCCAAGTCCTCCGCGCGCCGGAACAATCCAGGCGTTCTTATAGGAATGGGATAACGGCGGTGTCAGCTGATCGGCCATTTCGGCCAGTGTCGAGCCGCCGGTGACAGCAATCGTATCGCCTGCACGGAGCACACCCAGCAACGCTTTGGCGCCTGCCCGGCCCAGCTCACGTTTGGTAAACAGCGATGTCTCACAATCGCCAGGCACTACTATGACTTTACTAAGACCGTACGTTGAGCGAATCTTCTCTTCCAGATCATCCAGGCCGAACAAGCTCTTGGCGATCGGCTCCAGCAGGTCAAGCAGTCTGCGCCCGGCATCGCTGATGCGCATGCCGACACTCTCGATCTCAATGAGCCCTTGCGATTTCAGAAGATCCGTCTCGGCGCGCAGTACCCGCTCAGTCATATCAAGCGAAGCGGCGAGCGTCCTGCGTCCGATAATATCGGACAGCATGATCTGATGTAGAATCGTGTACCGTCTCTTAAGGGTTTCCATGAGATCAGGCAGAAGCTGCTTTTGGATTTCTAATAAATTACGCATGCTTTCACTCCTGCAACTTCGTCTTTCTCTATTCCCTTGTTCGTGGTCTCAAAATGTCCCGGGTTAACTTTTTAAGTCCCACCCATATTCTACCCAAATATTACGTGGAGTGCAAGTCTTCCGAGAGTATAATTCTCAACCTCTTTTCATCTTATACATCTGCCAAGCCATGTAAGGGGCTGAAAGTCTTGTGCTGGCCGCACAAACGCCCAAACTGTATACTTCCGGCCGGGCTGAAAATGAGGCCACAGAGATCCGGGAAAAGATATTTTCCAAACAACAGGATGAATCCATTGCATTTGCATAATAAGTGTATTATAATAATTTCTGTTGCGCCCGTGGTCCAATGGATATGACGTAGGCCTCCGAAGCCTGAGATCCAAGTTCGATTCTTGGCGGGCGCGCCATTATTTTCTTATTTGTCTATAATTTAGCAGCACCCATACTATTGATTAACCAAAGAGCCAGGTGATGGCTCTTTTTTTTTGCAACTAAGTTTGACTTTCTTTGACTTTTTGTTTGAATTTGTTTATCATGTGGTTAATACGGTAACAGTAAAAATGAACACATTCGAAGAACCAATTCAAGGAGGTTTTCCACGTGAGTTATATTCCTATGGTAGTAGAACAGAGCAACCGCGGTGAGCGCGCTTATGACATCTATTCCCGCCTGCTGAAGGACCGCATCATTTTCCTTGGAACGGAGGTTAATGACGTGGTAGCCAATTCCATCATCGCGCAAATGCTGTTTCTGGCTGCCGAGGATCCGGAGAAGGATATTCACCTGTATGTAAACAGCCCTGGTGGCTCCATTACAGCGGGTATGGCTATATTTGATACAATGCAGTACATCAAACCGGATGTATCGACGATTTGCGTAGGTATGGCCGCTTCGATGGGAGCTTTCCTGCTGAACGCCGGTGCCAAAGGCAAACGTTTTGCACTCCCTAACAGCGAAATTATGATTCACCAGCCTCTGGGTGGTGCTCAAGGTCAGGCAACGGACATCGAAATCCGCGCCCGCCGCATCCTCAAGCTGCGCGACAAGCTGAACCGCATTCTATCCGAGCGCACAGGACAGCCGCTGGAACGGATCGAAAAGGATACCGACCGCGACTATTTCATGAGTGCAGCTGATGCAGCTGAATATGGTATTGTCGATAAAGTTATCGAGAAGACGCTGCCTGCCGGCGTTTAATACAAGCAACAACAAAGAGGCTGGTTGGGACCACAAAGTGATCCCCGCCAGCCTCTTTTGCTGTTTTATAGTTCAGGTACATTATTCTATTGATGAAGAATTACCCCAGACGCCCATACCCCAACGTGTCCAGCTTCCCGGCGATAACACGGTAACCTCTTCCGTTAGGATGCAAATGATCAATTGACAGCAGCCCCCGCTCGTTGCCGGCAAACTCATTATATATAGAGGCGAACCGGCATACCGGGCTGCTATATCCCGCAGCATAGCGGTTAAACTGCCGCACCCAATCCGTCGCTTCTGTCAACTGGGGATAGGGGTTATACAGTCCTACTATTCTGATAATATAGGGTCTCCGCATGCCCGCCTTCAACTGCGAAAGCGTGCCCATAATGTCATTCAAATTACGCTTGCATTCCCGGAGCGCTTTTTGCAGTACCGGAGCCAGATCGCCCGGCCGGCCGCCCGCCGCTTTGGCCGCCTTGATCAAATCGTTGCCGCCAATGGACATCGTAATCAATTCAGCCTCGCTGATGGCAAGCCGATAGTTGTAATCCCCCTTCAGCCTCTGCTCCAATCCATCTGTGGTCAAACCGTTGACTCCCAAATTGGATAATTCGATCGGTACCCGCAGCCGCGCCTCGGCCATCCGGCGGTAGACCGGAACAAACCCATTGCCCGGCAGAGCTCCAAATCCTGTCGTTAACGAATCGCCAATCGCCGTATACTGAATACTCATCGTTACTTTCCCTCCCCGCTCCTAAGCTGGTTTCTCCTTTAGCTTATGAACGGTTAGGTGATCCGGTAACGGAGAAATGTCCGTATCCGGCATTGGCGGATTCGCAGCCCGGTCACTGTATTTACTTCAATGCGGCAAATGGACCGCTTCCGCTGGGGAGCAGCTCCTTGAACGTGAAAGTAAACTCAGGGAATCCGGCAGCATATGCAGTGTATTCATACAACTGGAAGAAAAGGACCGCCTTGCCGTCTTTCAAATAGAAATCCTTCTCCGTATTCAGGCCGGTAAAGCCGCCAAGATACCCGCCATTTGCTTTCAGCAGCTTCGCCAGCTTTGCATTAAGCTCTTTTTTATAGTTGGGGTTGGCACCGAATAAATCTCCAAGCAATAGCTGCTTTCCGTCCTTGAGCGAGAAGGTAAAGGCATTGCGGAAGGTCATTCCATGAGCGCCGCCGGTATACCCATACTGGCTGGTCACAAGGCTGAGCACCCCGTCCTGATTGTACGTAACCACGTATCCTCCTTCGTATTCATAGGGGCGGTCATCTTTGGCTCTATTGGCAATTTCCTTCTCAGCCCCTTCCGCATACTTGAGGAACGTCTGCTTAAGGGTATTATTAATCGCTGCCTGCGCCTTGGCATTGTCCAAACCGCTGATTTGCGGGTAATCCAGCTTAATCGGCGCGTCCTTGTAGTCCTTGCTGTAAGTTTCAGTCGTTACCGTAATTGGATTTTGTGTTTTCTTCATCACATTTAACCGTCCGGAGGCAGCATTCCAATCCCCCTTATAGCCCAAATAATCGCTGAGCAGATCAAAGGGCACATACAGACGGTTATTTATAATCTTGCCTTCAAACTCTCCCAGGAAATAATTATTGACCGAGATGGAGGTGCCGTAATCGGAGACCATCAGCTTGGTTCGTGTAATTCCATTTCCGACCGTATAAGTTTTCTCCGTTTTATCATAAGTCAACGGCATACCCAGAGTATCACGCATAAAAGCAACCGGCACCCATACTTTCCCTGCGCTTACGATCCCGGTATGCTGTGAAATCGTTCCGTTTGTTTTTAATACAACCAGTGATGAATTGACCTTAGCCTGTGTCTTGGCCGCTGCGGCCTGGCTCGTCTCTGCAGGCAGAAGAGCTCCGCCCAGCAGCAATCCTGCTGCCATTAATCCTGCGCCCCATTTAAGGGCCTGTTCTTTCGACATATACTTCATACTTTTTTCCCCTTCCACTGGTACGATGATTGACTCTTCCCATTATAGAATAAACAGCAACCGTGGTTGTTACAACGCTCCTTACAGTTTCTTAAAGTTTCCCTGCAAATATTACGAGTCTTATTACATTAATTTAAACAAATTGAGAGATTTCACACCTGCTTCTATACTTCAAAAGCAAAAAGAGACGTTGCCTCCGCCATCACAGCGGAAGCAACGCCTCACCCGTTGCTTACTTATTTCAGCTCATACATTACACTAAGCTGGGTGGATACTTTAACCTCTCCCGCTTCAACCGAAGTGCCTGCAGCCATATCAGCCGATGCTTTGGACATTTGAGCGCTCTCCATATAGACAACCGGGTTATTACCATCATCGTTCTGGATAACCGTTACGACCTGGCCCAGACTGCGTTTGGCCACTTTGGCAATCGCGGCTGCCTTCACATCCGCATTAGCCATTGCTTTCTCAATAACCTGTGCTTCGAATGCAGAAGGATCCTCGATGGCAAACCGTGCACTTCCGATGCTATTCGCTCCCGCGGTAGAAGCGGCATCCAGCAGTTCCCCGACCTTAGTCAGATCACGATAGGAGACTTGCAACGTGTGCTGGGCGTTATAACCCTTAACCTGTTGACCGTCTTTTTCAGTGTAGGCGTAATTAGGCTGCACATAAAATTGGGTACTCTGAATGTCCTTATCCGCGATACCCCAGGTTTTTTTCAGCAGGTTGGTCAGCTTAGTGATTTTGGCTCCATTGGACTTCTGTGCTTCTTCAGCTGTTGCAGCAGAGGTGCTGACGCCGATTGACAGATATACGATATCCGGCTTGATCGAAAGCTCGCCTTTACCTACAACACTAACGACATTTCTCTGCACGTCCTCAGCAGCGTAAGCCTTTTCAGGAGCCTGAAGCACTCCACTTAACGCCGTACCCCCTACCAATAAACTTCCCGCCAGCAATACGGTACCGACTGTTTTACCCCATTTCTTCATCCTTGCCATCCCCTTTCATTCTCCAAAAATTGTTGGTACCCTCTAGACGGAACT
The DNA here is from genome assembly GCF_038007405.1 of Paenibacillus sp. FSL M7-1046. Classification (NCBI taxonomy): domain Bacteria; kingdom Bacillati; phylum Bacillota; class Bacilli; order Caryophanales; family Paenibacillaceae; genus Paenibacillus; species Paenibacillus sp. FSL M7-1046. The sequence goes on from NZ_JBBOXB010000001.1 coordinate 2,143,371, forward strand.
GCTTGGCAAAAGTTGCATATCCCCCAACGCTTCTGAAGAAAAAATTTGCAGAGGCTACATTCTGCCTGCATTTCACGTCTCAATCCAAAACCTCTGGATCACGTTGCCGTCCTCTTCGATGTATGAACTATCCTCCAGCCCGCCGTTTCTGCGGATCGTCCGTTCGGAAGCGATATTGCTGTCATCGCAAACGACAAGCGCTTTGGTAATCCCAAGCCCACCCGCCTTCAGCAAGGCCTGTCTCAGAAGCTCGGTTGCCAATCCCTTGCGCCGCTCAGAGCGAAGTATCCCATATCCAATATGTCCCCCGCTCTGAAGCAGTTTCTCAGTCAGGCGATGCCTTATATTTACTGCACCCACCACTTTGGAATCGGCATTCACCAACCAGTATGTAGAACTAGGTACCCAGCCTTCTTTAAGATTTACGCCATCCGCGTTATCCTGCAAATACCGGACCATAGCCGCGAAGTCGGTAGGATCAATGCCAACTACCCAAGGAACGAACATCTCTCCGCCTGCCAGCCATTCCTCATAAAATGCCAAGTACTGCGGCGCCAGCTCTACTGTCGGCTCTGCTAAAGTCACCTGATTGTGCATGCTCATTCTCCTTGTAGTTTCATCAAATTCAAATTTCCTAAACAAGGTAATAAAAAAAGCCCGCAAAGGGGCTTTTTAAACTGGCTGTCTCCCGGAGAGGGAGAGCAGCAACGTTTCTGGTGTACGAATAAGTAAGACCTTGCAAAATTATTGGTTCTCAAGCTCTTCCTTGCTTACAAGACTAGTCAAAGCGGTTACAGCTTGATCCGCATCGGCGCCATCCGCGCTAATATAAATCTCCGTGCCGGAACTGATCGCCAGGCTCATAATGCCCATGATGCTTTTGGCGTTAACCTTTTTATCGTCTTTTTCCACGAAAATCTCCGACGAAAACTTGTTAGCTTCTTGCACGAACAATGCTGCCGGCCGAGCGTGGAGCCCCGTCTTCAACCGTACAACTACCGGGTGCTTTGTCATGAAACGCTTACCCCCTATTTGAGATCTGCCCAAAAATTTCACATTAATTTTATAATATTATATCATTATAACCTCATCCACACTAGAAAAAAAATAATCAGCTTCCCCGAACCTTATCAGCCAGCTCGTCAATTTTGCGCAAACGGTGGTTTACACCGGATTTGCTGACCGTTCCCTTCAGCATCTCGCCCACTTCCTTGAGGTTGATGTCCGGGTGTGCCAAACGGATTTCAGCGACCTCGCGCAGCTTATCCGGCAGGCTTTCCAGTCCCACTTCACGCTGCAGCAGCTTGATGTTCTCAATTTGCCGCACCGCAGCGCTAATCGTTTTGTTCAAATTCGCCGTTTCACAGTTGACGATCCGGTTCACGGAGTTGCGCATATCGCGCATAATCCGCACATCCTCAAATTTAAACAACGCTTGATGCGCTCCAATCAGACTGAGAAATTCAATGATTTTCTCGCCTTCCTTGATATATAGGATAAAGCCTTTCTTGCGCTCTATGCAGCGGGCGTTCAGGTGAAATTCTCCAGCCAGATCCACCAGCGCTTTACAGTGCTCCTCATACATGGAGGCGATTTCCAGATGGTAGGAAGAACCCTCCGGGTTGTTGACCGATCCCCCCGCCATAAATGCACCACGCAGATATGCGCGCTTACAGCAGTTTTTACCGACGATTTCCTTGTCGATCCCATCGGTAAAGATGAAACCTTCGGAAACAATCCGCAAATCCTTCAGGATCTCCTGAACACGGTTTGGGATTCTTACGATATAAACGTTATTCTTCTTCAAACGCATTTTTTTACGCACGAGCAGCTCGATATGGACCTGGTAATATTTCTTAAGCAAAGAATATACCCGCCTTGCAATCGCGGCGTTTTCCGTCGAAATGTCGAGAACTACCTTTTTGCTCGAAAGCTGCACCGAACCATTCATTCGGATCAGCGCTGACATTTCCGCTTTCTCGCAGCAAGGCTGGCTCTCCACCATCGTCAGCTCTTTTTTTGTAAGGGCCGCAAAAGACAAGGGGCTCACCTCTTTCATGTTCATCCAAAAATCAAACCAGAACTATCTGGATTTCCAGTCCTTCACTAACTGGTAAATATGATGACTGAGTTTATTCGTGTCATGCCGGAGATAAGTCTTGAATAAGACCAGCTTATCGGCAATGACCTTATAACCGTTGCCGTCCAGCACATCCCGGTCAAGCAGCACCGGGCGGGCACCTTTTTCCGCATATTTGACCTGAACCTGCTCCGGAATCTCGCCATCGTTGACAATGACGTAATCGAATAAGTGCAGGCCGACATGATCATATACCGCTTGAAGATGATCACTGACCGTGTAATTATCCGTTTCACCAGGCTGGGTCATCACATTGCAGACAAAGATCTTAATCGCTTCGGATTCTACAATGGCCTCCGCCAGCTTCGGCACCAGCAGGTTGGGAAGAATGCTGGTATACAGGCTTCCGGGGCCGCAGAGGATGGCATCCGCATTACGGATGGCCTCCAGCGCCTCCGGCAGCGGTTCCACATCAGCCGGCTCCAGAAAGACGCGTTTGATCCGTCCGCCGGCCTCCGGGATTTTGGACTCGCCGGTAATAATCGTGCCGTCCGACATCTCCGCATGCAGCACCACAGCGTGCCCCGCAGCCGGCAGCACTCTGCCGCGAACGGCGAACAACCGGCTCAGCTCACGGACAGCGGTGACAAAGTCACCGGAGATATCCGTAAGCGCTGCAAGAATAAGATTGCCGAGGCTGTGTCCGGCCAGTCCTTCTCCGCTGCTGAAGCGGTATTTCATAATCTCCGCCATCAGCGGTTCTACATCAGCCATAGCCGTGAGCACATTGCGAATATCGCCTGGCGGCGGCATTTGCAGCTCGCTGCGCAGAATACCGGAGCTGCCCCCGTCATCCGCCACAGTAACTATAGCCGTAATATCAAGCGGCTTTTCCTTCAAACCGCGAAGCATGACAGACAGACCGGTACCGCCGCCCATCACGACGATACGCGGACGCTGCCCTTGTTCTTCAGCCACTAATGATCCCTTCTCTCGTTAATGCCGATCACGCTCGGAATCCCGATGGCTAACCGCTACGGATTCCGTCTCGCTAACTCCAAGCATTTTGCCCAAATATTCCGCGATCGCTACCGAACGGTGTTTGCCGCCTGTGCAGCCGATGCCGATAATAATCTGGGATTTGCCCTCCTTGCGGTATTGCGGAATTAGGAAATGAAGCATATCCAGCAGCTTGGTCAGAAACGTCTGCGTTTCAGGCCATTTCATTACATAATCGTAGACATCGCTGTCTTGGCCAGTCTTGGGCCGCAGTTGATCCACATAGTGTGGGTTAGGCAAGAAGCGGACATCAAATACGAGGTCTGCATCGATCGGAATGCCATACTTGAATCCGAACGAGGTAATGTTAACGGAGAGTGTGCTTTTTCCAAGATGCGAAAACCGCGATACAATCTTCTCCTTCAGCTGCACCGGCTTCATGCTGCTGGTATCCAGACACAGTGTAGCGGAATCCTTCAGCTCTTCCAGCATCTGACGCTCCAGCCGGATGCCGTCAAGCGGCATCCCTTTGGGAGCCAGAGGATGATGCCGCCGGCTCTCCTTGTAGCGCTGGACAAGCACAGAATCCGTTGCATCCAGAAACAGAATCTCGCAGCCGATGGTTGACTCGTTTTTGATGTAGGCCAGCGACTCCGACAAAGCCGTAAAAAACTCCCGCCCCCGCAGATCAATTACGAGCGCCACTTTGGCAATTTTCCCCTTCGACTGCTCAATCAGCTCGGCGAATTTCGGGATCAGCACCGGCGGCAGATTATCGACACAGAAGAACCCGAGGTCCTCCAGGCTTTGTACAGCAATGGTCTTGCCTGCACCCGACATACCCGTAATAATGATCAGGGTGGCACTAGCCGACGGAGATTGCTCCAATTCGGTCATTAAAGCGTCCCCTCCCTAAAATTAGTATATGAATAATTCCAGCTTATTAAGAACGCAACAAGAGACCGGCGGCCCCAATAATACCAGCGTCATTACCCAGTTCGGCAGGAACGATGGTAACGCCTTTCTGCAATGGTTCGGGAGTCAGCTTGGCGAATACACGACGGACCTCGTCAAACAGTATATCTCCTGCCTTGGAGACACCGCCGCCAATGATAAACACTTCAGGGTTAAGCACCGCAGCTACCGCCGCAATGGATTTGCCCAGATAGAACGCTGCACGGTTAACAATACGAATTGCAACTTCGTCGCCCGCTTTTGCCGCATCAAATACTTCCTTCGCCGCAATCTTCTCTACCAATGACAGAGAGGTGCGGTCCCCGCGTGCTACAGCATCATTGGCCATACGGATAATTCCCGTAGCAGAGGAAACGGTTTCCAAACAACCCATATTGCCGCAGCCGCACTGGATCGCTTCCAAGTCTGGCACTACAGAGATATGGCCCAGTTCACCGGCGAGACCGGCAAATCCTTGATACACCTTGCCGTTAATGATAATGCCGCCGCCAACACCCGTTCCCAGTGTGTAGCAGACGCAATTCTCAATCCCGCGTCCTGCACCGCTCCAGGCTTCGCCCAGTGCAGCCACATTCGCGTCATTGTCTATTTTCACAGGCTTGTTCAATCGGTTCTCCAGAATGGAGCGGATCGGCACATCTCTAAAACCTATGTTAGGCGCAAGGATGATGATTCCTTCACGAATGTTCGTAAACCCGGCAAGGCCCGCTCCTACACCGGCAAGCTGATCCCAAGAGTATGGAGAGTCCTCCACAATCTGGCGCACATACTTCTCGATGTTATCGATGACGGCATCGACGCCATCCGCAGTCCCTGTAGGACCTTCATAAGTGTGCAGCAGATTCCCCTCGGCATTGCAGATTCCAACCTTAATCGTGGTTCCACCTAAATCCACGCCAACGTAGATATTTTCAGACATGTAACAAGCCACCTTTTTCTATGCTAAAATAGTTAATCCTACGTACCCACTATAATAGAAGCTTTCTCTGCGGTCAAGGAAAGGCGACACACCCGGCTAATTTGAAAGCTAAGCCATCCAGAGCACATGAATTTATTGGCCGGGTAAGATACATGGACAATGCACATGGCATTGTTAAGAAATGCAGAGCCGGGATTAATTAGAACTAAAACAGGTTTTTACGGGTGCAAAAAAGACCTCCCGGCCTTTAGGGGCGGGAAGTCAGGTGGATTTTCCGGGTTAACCGGCGAGGAACATCTGTAGTAAATCATTCTTGTCATTATTCTGACAAAATGCGTTTTTGCCCCTCCAGCGCACGAATCGGTGCGATATTCTGTGTGAACTCCAGCGTACCCATATAGCGGCCTGCTTCATCACGGACGGCGAAATAACGGATGTAGATAAATTTATCCTTAATCGCAATCCAGAAATCCTCGGCATCCTTGCGGCCCGCCTTAAAGTCTTCCAGTAATTTCTCGACCACATGAACGCTTTGCGGCGGATGGCAGTTCTGCACCGTGCGACCTATAACCGCTTTGGTCCGGGCGAAAATCCGTTCCTTACCATGTGAGAAATAGCGGACTACATCATTCTCATCAATGAACGTTAAATCGACCGGCAGATGGTTCAGCACAGTCTCAAGTTGATGAAGCGACAGGAGGCCCGTCTCGAAACGGATAAAGCCCTGCGGACTTTCGCCTACAGTTTCACTCTGCACTGCAGCTCCTTCCGGTTCGTCAGCACGCTCAGGAATCCACTCCTGCTCCGGTGCAGTCAGGCAGAAGCCGATCTCGTCGCTTTCTCTGGCTATCTTGACCCATTCATCCTCGGTCAGCTTGTCGAGCGCCATCGGCAGCAGAATATTTTCTTCCTTAAAGATCATCTCATTTACTTCCTGGATGATGTTCGTAAGCATAACTCCGATGTCCTCGGCTTGGCCGTTATACTGGCTGAGTGCAGCTTTAGCCTCTTTTATCATCGCGCGGATGCCGTCGTCCACACCCCACATGACCTTGGTCGGGCCATAAATTCCGTATTTCTCAAGATAGGGGAACAACAGGTTCTCCTTACGGCTGTAATGCTTGTCGAGATCCAGCAGCAGGCTGAGATCCTCCAGCAGCTTGAAGATGATTTCTTCACTGTCATTCTTCAGAAATTTGCCGGCATGCAGCTCCAGGCGGAAGTTGACCAGACGTTCGATTTCACGGTTCTCCAGCTTGAAGGTATGCACGGGGTGACCAGGCTGCTCCTCCGGGTTCGAGGAACGGTGAATCTGCTCAATGGAGCCTTTGAAGATGGCCGTATGCACCGAACACAGGCGCTGGACCTCCGCTACAGGAATACCCTCCTCCGTCATCAGTGAATGCTCCATCGCGGAAATCTCCGCCACCGTAACATCGCCTACCGCTTCTGCGAAGCGTGCTTTGACCTCTTCTACACTTTTTCCGGCATGAAGTTCCTTTATAATTTCTTTGAGCATCGCCTGCCGGCGTGTCTGCTCTGGTACATCTACTTCGCGGTTGTTAATCAATTCACTCATTGGGATTCCGCTCCTTTTATCATATTGTCTTGCAGATAATCTCTATTCAAGAATCTCGAAGCCATGGCGCTGAAATGTCAGCTTTACCGCGTCCGGATTCATTTTCTTCAGTTTGATTCCTTTGGACAAGGTCATGAAACGGCCTGCGGTTTGCAGCATTCCCGGCTTGGCAATATCCTGGAAACCCAGCTCTGTCATAATGTCAATAACCTCGGGATGCCGGCTCACCAGCTCGAATATGGACTCATCCATCTTCAGCACTTTGTTCATGTGCATCTTCTCCTTACTGAGAATCCTTCTCAACAACAGCTTAGCATAGCCGATAGGGGCCAATAGTGATTGCAATCACTAAGTGAAAAAAAGATCAATCTAAAAAACCGCACATTTCTGGAGACAAAAGAAAAAGCCGGCTGGTCCCTGATTGAGGGACCAGCCGGCTTGCCTATTCAAAGGATATTTTAGAAGAAGCTGTACTTATTTATCCAGCGTTTCGCTCCAGTCATGCACCATGGTGCCCTCCAGGAACTTCTCGGCATCCATCGCCGCCATACAACCGGTTCCCGCTGCGGAGATTGCCTGCCGGTAACGCGTATCCTGCACATCGCCGCAAGCGAATACACCCGGAATGTTCGTTTCCGTCGTACCCGGATTCACCACAATGTAACCATTGGTATCGGTAGTAATCTGACCGCCCAGGAACGCTGTGTTCGGTGTGTGTCCAATGGCTACAAATACACCGTCCGCTTCCACCAGTTCTTCAAGACCTGTCTCGTTGTTGCGGACCGTCAGCCCTTTAACCCCGGCGTCGCCGACCGTTACTTCAAGCGGCGTGCGGTTAAGCGCCCAGGCTACCTTGCTGTTGTCGCGCGCCCGGTCCTGCATAATCTTCGAAGCACGAAGCTCCGGACGGCGGTGAACCAAGGTTACGCTGGAGGCGAACCGGGTTAGGAAGCTGGCTTCCTCCATAGCGGAATCGCCGCCGCCGACCACGATAATTTTTTTGCCGCGGAAAAAGAAGCCGTCACAGGTTGCACAAGTGCTGACCCCGCGTCCTACATTCTCCTGCTCACCCGGGATGCCCAAATATCTGGCCGAGGCACCAGTCGAGATAATAACTGATTCGGCCTCCAGCACACCCAGTCCATCTACAGTTACTTTAAAGGGGCGCTGCGAGAAATCCACGGATTCTACCCAGCCGTTCTTGAATTCCGCACCGAAGCGCTGCGCCTGCTTACGCATGTTATCCATCAGGTCAGGACCGAGGATTCCTTCAGGAAAGCCTGGAAAGTTCTCCACTTCTGTCGTCGTTGTCAGTTGTCCCCCCGGCTGCAAGCCTTCAATCACGAGCGGGCTAAGGTTGGCACGCGCCAAATAAATCGCGGCAGTCAGCCCGGCCGGGCCTGTTCCGATTACAATCGTTTTGTACATCACTTTGGCCTCCTTACAAGTGGGTTATTTATTTGGAAGAAACGGCTGTAGGGCTTCTCGGAAGCCAAGATGCGTTTCAGGTGAACAATATAAAGGATGCAGTATAATACTCACTTTATACTTCCTTGCTTATATTTCCTTGCAGTCATGTTGCAAGTATCTAGATATTCTCCGTTGACGAGGGCAGGGCCTCCTGCCCGGGCAAGCTCTCGGGAATATCACATTCGTTGCTGATACGGCGTGCATACCGGCTTACCATGGAGGCAGAAACCCCGTAATGCTGGGCCACCTCGCGATAGGTAATCGGCCGGTCATGCAGTTTGGCAGTCAGATATTCCAGGGCTGCGGCCCAGCCTCCCGTATGGCGGAAGTAAGGCACATCGGGATACAAATTGCTAATAAACTGCTTCCATAGGAGCTCGGCGTCCTTTTTCTGGATGGCATCATACCGCCGGTCCATCATTGCCGCCGTATGGTCCAATACCCGCTGCCAGTCTTCTTTCCATTCCGGCGGCCCCTTATGGCTTACCAGCGGAAGCTCCTCCTGGGGAGAAGCACTCGCATCCGGGCTGCTGCCGATCAGCCGCTGCAGACTGAGCAGCGCCGCCTCCTGCAGCTTATCTTCCTGCAGCGGCTCCTGCGCCAGAAGCCCGTTCAGCACCTCGGACATCTCTTCGTCCTCGATCCAGCGCAGCGCTTCGGTCACCTGCAGCCTCGTGTTGGCATCACCATAACGCAGCGCCCAGAAGAACGAAGCACGCAGCAGCGGATTGTTCCGCATTTCCTCGGTAAAGCTGTCCGTGTTGCCCTGCCACTGCTTCAGCTGCTCCTGAAATGGCAGCTGGTAGTTGTAGCTGACAAGAGGCATTGGTCTGCCCTCGGCCTGCGCCCCTTGCAGCTGTGACAGGAAGAAGCCCGGCACAGCGGATTCGGGATCCAGCTTGGCTGCCTGTCTCCAGCAGCGCAGCGCTTCATTGTACAGGCTGCTGTTGCTGGCGGCCGCTGCACAATAATGATAGAGACCGGCGTCTCCGCCCACCTCTTCATCCTTCAGCAGGCGGCGGAAATGACCATAGGCTGTTCCGTGTCTGCCCAGAATGCCCATCGTTGTGGCCATCTTGAACACATGCTCCTGATGAAACGGCACTGTCGCCTCAAGCATACGCAGCAAGACCGCCAGCTGCTCCTTGTCTCCCGCATACTGCATGAAGATGGCCATATTGCAAAGCGCATGCAGGTTGCCGGGATCCTGCTCCAGCACCTCGGACAGGCATTCCTTCGCTTTGGCAAAACGGCCCATGTAGAAGTAGGCAAGAGCAAGATTGTTATGAGCCGCCAGAAAGTCCGGCGTATTCTTAGTGATCTCCTCTAGCATCTTAACTGCCTGCGGGAACTTCCCCTCTTCCAGCAGCGTGCGGGCCCGGTCATGCTCGACCACGCCTTCACGGCTGCGGATCCGGATCAGCGGGGCAGGGCGGTTCAGCTCGTATTGCAGCAGCTCCATCAGTTCCTCGGACTCTGCCAGATATTCGCCGCTCGCATCCTCCTCGAGATACGTGACCAGCGACCGCTCGGCCTCTTCAAAACTTTCCATATTGGCAAAATTATTGGCCATATAGAAATGACATTCCGTCATTGCAGGGTCAATCTTCTCCAGCACATGGATCAAAATATCATTCGATGCTTCATAATCGCCCATCTCAGATAATATACCCGCCATGTTGCAATGATTCACAGGGTTTTCCGGTTCATATTCAACAGCTTTGCGAAAATTCTTTAATGCCTTATCATATTGAAAGCGGTCCAGCGACCGTACGGCTCTTTCAAAGAAAAAATTGGCATCCAGAGTGACGGAAATAACATTACTGCCTTCCGCAACATTCTCTGAAGTTCTCTCAATCATGGAAGCAAGGCACCTCCCTTTGTAAGCTTCCTTATCCTCACGAAAAATAGGAGAGCGGCGCCTTGCGGCACCCTGAGCTCCCATCTTAAGCGTTCTTTCGTTTCCATTTATGGTCCCGACTGTCTCCAAATAGTATACCACATGTGGCAGGGAGATTCTCAAGCGTAAGGGAAACCATTTGGAGGGAAAAAGCTTGCAGCCGTGAGAGGTTCACAGGAATGAATGAGAACATCACAAGTGGAAACGGCTTTGCCGTCCTTTTTAAGGACGGTACCGTTTCAGCGAGAAATAGAAGGATAAGTTATCGTGTGAAACATATAAATTCTTATATTTACAAAAAAACGCAGGGAATTAAATCCCCGCGTCTCTGAACAGCTTATCTATAGAACCGCCTTCAATGATAATGCGTGTCGCCTCAGCCAGCATAGGTGCAACGGACAACACTTTAAAGCGGTTGGAATGGTCATCCGGAAGCGCGATGGAATCCGTGATTACCACTTCATCTATATTAGGATGATCCATGCGTACAAGCGCGTCACCGGAGAATAAACCGTGAGTTGCGCATATGATGCTGTTCTTGGCTCCCCGCTCCTTCAGGCCTTCCACCACATTCACAATCGTCGTGCCCGTATCGATCAGATCCTCAATAATAATCGGTGTTCGTCCTTCAACATCGCCGATAACATGCGTGATTACCGATTCGTTATGGGCCGGACGTTTCTTGATCATAATCGCGAACGGTGAATCCAGCCGGCTGGCCAGCTTCTCCGCCATGGAAGCGCGCCCGGCATCCGGCGAAACTACCACAAGATCGGAAAGTCCCTTCACCTTCAGATACCCGCTGATCAGATCAAGCGCCGTCAGATGATCGACCGGAATATTGAAGAATCCTTGTATAGCCGCTGCATGCAGGTCGATGGTAATGACACGGGTCGCTCCTGCAGTCGTAAGCACATCCGCGACCATCTTGGCCGAAATCGGCTCACGTGGAGCAGATTTACGCTCCTGCCGGGCGTATCCGTAATAAGGCACAATGATATTCACAGTTCTTGCCGATGCCCGTTTGGCGGCATCAATCATGACAAGCAGCTCAACGAACAGCTCATTGATCGGGTGTGCGAGGGATTGCACCAAAAATACGTCACAGTTCCGGATGCTCTCTTCATAATGCACATAAATCTCGCCGCTCTTGAAGCGGGTCAGCTTAATCTGGCCCAGCGGGGCGCCCAGACGCTCCGCAATATCTGCGGCCAGCTTCGGATTCGACGAACCGGAAAAAATACGCAATTGATGATGATGCATAGTACCCTCCTGGGGATCATAATTTATAGTTCAAACTGAACGGATGTACGGCGGCGTCCTTCGAATACCGCCAGCTCGCGGAAACCAGTGCGCCACAGCGAACTGCGCGCCTCCTGCAAGCCGTCTCCCAGCTTTGCCGGATCATGGGCGTCCGAGCCCAGGGTAAGCGGAATACCGAGTGCCAGCGCTTGCTGCAGCACATGCTCTGCCGGGAACATCTCCGCGCAGGGCTTGCTCAGCCCGGAAGCATTCAGCTCCATGGCTATGCCGCTGCTTGCAATTGCTTTCAGCGCATCCAGCTCCAGCTCCCTGACCTCAGCTTTACCTTCCGGTGTCTGCGGACCATAGCCGAATCGTTTGATTACATCCATATGTCCTATAATATCATATAATCCCGATAACGCCGACTTCCGCACAGCATCATAATACCTGCGGTATACCTCCATTACATCTTTGCCTTCCCAGCCATGGGTCTGCCGGTGATCCGTAATATCCCACTCCCCGAGAAAATGAACCGAACCAATCAGATAATCCCAAGGATAGGGCGACAAAAGCTCGCGAATCTGTTCTTCATAGCCTTCGATATAATCGGCTTCCAGCCCCACCCGCAGCTCAATTTTACCGCGGTAGCGCTCCTTCAGCGTCAGGCATTCCTCCACATAACGCGGAAGCTCGGCAAGCGGCATGGCCATTTCAGGATAATAGGTCTCCGGATTGACATGAATGAGCGGCAAATGGTCGGATAACCCAAGCTGCTCAAGCCCCAGCGCTATGCCTCGCTGCACGTACTCCTCCAGCTTCCCTACCGCATGGCCGCAGCGTTCATGATGGGTATGGTAATCGATATGCATGCGGAAAGCCCCCTTAGTCCCGGCGCGGCCGTTCGTGGCGGGCGCTCAGTTCCTCCAGAATCTCATCGAGCGGAAGCTTGCGCTCCTGGAGCAGCACCAGCAGGTGATAGATCAGGTCGCTGACCTCAAGGCGCAGCTCGGCGTTGTCTTTATTTTTGGCGGCGATAATCGTTTCCGAAGCCTCTTCCCCTACTTTTTTCAGAATCTTGTCGACACCTTTGTCAAACAGATAGGTCGTATAAGCACCCTCCGGACGTTCGGCTTCCCGCTCGGCAATGACCCGCTCCAGTTCACCCAGTACAGCAAAACGCCCGCTCCCTGCAAGGTTTGCAGAAGGCTCTGTCTCAGCTGCCTTAGCGACTGGTGCCGTTGCTGCTGCCGAAGCATTCAGTGGAATCTCACGGAAGAAGCAGGAGGTTTCACCGGTGTGACAGGCGGGCCCCTCCGGTATAACCTTTACGAGCAGCGTATCGCTGTCGCAATCATAATGGATCGAGGTAATGGCCTGGGTATTGCCCGAGGTTCCCCCTTTATGCCACAATTCACTGCGTGAACGGCTCCAGAACCAGGTCTGGCCGCTCTCCAGCGAGAGCCGCAGCGACTCCGGATTCATATAGGCAAACATCAATACTTCCAAAGTGCCGGCATCCTGCACCACAGCAGGGAGCAGACCGGATTCATTCCAGCGGATGCCCTCGATCGCTTCTTGTTGGTTCAGGGTTCTATTCTCTTGTTCTTGGCTCATCGGATCTCTACCCCTTTTTGCTTCAGTTCTGTCTTCAAATCATGAATCGCGATCTCTTTATAGTGAAAAATGGTCGCCGCAAGTCCCGCATCGGCTTTGCCTTCGGTAAATACATCATAAAAGTGCTCAATCTTGCCCGCACCGCCTGAGGCAATTACGGGGATGCTGAGCAGATCGCAGACCGCTGCGGTCAGCTTCAAATCAAAGCCGTCCTTGGTCCCGTCCGCATCCATACTCGTGAGCAGTATTTCACCGGCGCCCAGCTTCTCGGCCTCCTTGGCCCAGGCCAGCGCACGGATGCCGGTAGGCTTGCGCCCGCCATGCGTGTACACTTCCCATTCGCCCCAAGCCTCATTATATTTGGCATCCATCGCCACCACAATACACTGGGAGCCAAAGCGGCGGGCCCCTTCCAGAATAAGCTGCGGATTGTTGACCGCTGCCGTGTTGATGCCGATTTTATCAGCGCCCGCGCGCAGGATCCGCTTCATATCGTCGGGAGTGGAAATCCCCCCGCCAACAGTGAAGGGAATGGCAATCTCGCCAGCCGTCTGCCGGACCACTTCAACCATGGTCGCCCGTCCTTCCACCGAGGCGGAAATGTCCAGGAACACCAGTTCATCCGCACCTTCACGGTCATACAGCGCCGCCAGCTCCACCGGGTCTCCGGCATCGCGCAGATTGACAAAATTAACGCCTTTGACTACCCGCCCGTCTTTCACATCCAGACAGGGGATGATACGTTTGGCTAACATTATGAAGTCCCTCCTTCAAAGGGTTCTGAGGGCATCCGCCTCGAATTCTCTTCGATCAAATTTTTCGCCCTATATTACAGCTGTCCGGCTGGACGTCCCAGCGCCTGCAGCGCCTCGGGAAGCTTGATGTTACCGGTGTACAGCGCTTTGCCTACAATCGCTCCACCGATTCCGCTGCCGCTATGTACGCTCAGGCGCAGCAGATCGTCAAGGCTCGTAACTCCGCCGGAGGCGATGACGGTTTTGCCGCTGGCAGCAGCCATGGCCACGATTCCCTCGATATTCGGGCCCTGCATCATCCCGTCACGGGAGATATCCGTGTAGATAAACGTCTCTGCGCCTTTGGCTGCCAGCTCCTTAGCCAGATCCTCAGCGCGCACCTCGGAGGTGTTCAGCCAGCCATGGGTAGCTACGTAGCCATTCCGGGCATCAATACCGATAGCTACCTTATCGCCGTATTTGGCCAGCACAGCCTCCGTAAAGGCATGGTCATTGATGGCCGCCGTCCCGATAATGACGCGGCTGACTCCAAGACCGAGCAGCTTCTCCACATCAGCAAGACTACGGAGTCCGCCGCCCACCTGGACGGGCACACCTGCGTTTTTGGCAATGGCACCGATGATGGTATCATTAACCGGATGCCCGGCCTTCGCGCCGTCCAGATCCACGAGATGAATGAACTGGCCTCCCTGCTCTTCCCATGATTTAGCGACCTGCACCGGACTGTCATTATAGATCGTTTCCTGAGCGTAATCACCCTGCTGCAGTCTTACACACTTTCCATCCCGGATATCAATCGCCGGATACACGATAAATGAAGACATGTGGCGCTCCCCGCTTTCATTACAATATATTTATAGCGGACTTACGCCCGCTCTCCCTTAAGCTTTAGAAAATTCCCCAGCAGCTTCATGCCAAGCTCTCCGCTCTTTTCCGGATGGAACTGCATGCCGAAGACATGGTCCCGCCCGACCACCGCCGTGACCGGATGCCCGTAATCGGTTACGGCAAGCAAATCGTTCTCCTGTCCAACCACTGCATGATAGGAATGGACAAAATACACATGCCCCTCTTCCAGTCCCTCAAGCAGCGGGCTCTGCGGCTGCCGGAAGCTCAGCTTGTTCCAGCCCATATGCGGCACCTTATAGCCGTCACGGGGCGCGAACCGCACCACCGATCCCGGCAGGATGTCCAGCCCTTCGTGCTCGCCGTGTTCCACACTGCTGCTGAACAGCAGCTGCATGCCCAGACAAATGCCAAGCACCGGCTGTTCCCCGGCGGCGGCCTCCTTGACCACAAGATCGAGCCCGCTGCTCCGCAGCTGTTCCATCGCATCGCCAAAGGCACCGACGCCCGGCAGAATGACACTGCTTGCCGCAAGAATTTCCCCGGCATCGCCTGTCACAAGACTCTCGTAGCCGAGACGTTCCACCGCCTTGCTGACACTGTGCAAATTGCCCATGCCGTAATCGACGATAGCAACGGTCATGCTACAGCACTCCTTTCGTGGATGGCACACCCTTCACACGCGGATCAATCTGCGTTGCTTCGTCCAGCGCCCGTCCCAGCGCTTTGAATATCGCCTCAATCATATGATGAGTATTGGAGCCGTAGTGTACTATCACGTGCAGTGTAATCCGGGCCTCCAGCGCGAATTTCCAGAGGAACTCATGAACCAGCTCCGTAGAGAAGCTGCCTACCTGTAGCGACGGATAAGCCGCCCGGTATTCAAAATGCGGCCGGTTGCTGATGTCGATGACCACCTGGGCCAGCGCTTCATCCATGGGAATGAACACACTCGCATAACGCTTGATGCCTTTTTTGTCACCCAGTGCCTCGCGGAGCGCCTGTCCCAGACAGATGCCGATATCCTCCACCGTGTGGTGGTCGTCAATATCAATATCCCCCCGGCCCTCCAGAGAAAGGTCAAATTGGCCATGCTTCGCGAATAAATCGAGCATATGGTTCAGAAAAGGCACATCGGTCTCCAGCTCGGCAATGCCGCTTCCATCCACAGCCAGGGACAGCGTGATATCCGTTTCGTTTGTTTTACGGCTAAGACCTGCTTTGCGTACAGCCTGTTCGTTATTGTTATTCTCCATGTTCTTCTCCGCCCTTCGCTTCATTCTCCAGCCTGATCTCTATCGCCCGTGCATGACCTTCCAGCCCTTCGCGTCTGGCCAACTCGATGATGGTTGCTCCATCACGCAGCAGCGCTTCCTTGCTGTAATAAATCAGGCTTGATTTCTTGATGAAATCATCCACATCAACCGGCGAAGAGAACCGCGCGGTGCCATTGGTCGGTATAATATGATTCGGTCCGGCGAAATAATCGCCGACCGGTTCCGAGCTGTACGGTCCCAGGAAAATCGCTCCGGCATTCTCGATGCTGCCGAGCAGGCCCATGGGATCTTCGACGACAATCTCCAGATGCTCCGGCGCCAGCCGGTTCACTACGGAGATGCCTTCCTTCATCGAGTCTACGACGATGATTGCGCCGTAGCTCTCCACTGAGGCGCGGGCGATGGCCTCGCGCGGCAGCTCCTGAAGCTGCCGCTCCACCTCGGCTGCCACGGCCTCGCCGAGGCTCTGCGACGGCGTCACGAGGATGGCCGAGGCCATCTCGTCATGCTCGGCCTGTGAGAGCAGATCAGCCGCGATGTAGGCCGGCTCTGCGGTTTCGTCGGCGAGCACGACGATTTCACTGGGCCCGGCGATGCTGTCGATATCGACAGCGCCGTAGACCTCGCGCTTGGCCAGGGCAACGTAGATGTTGCCGGGGCCGCAGATTTTATCGACCGGCGCGATAGATTCCGTGCCGAAGGCGAGTGCAGCGATCGCCTGCGCGCCGCCCACGCGGTAGACCTCGCTCACACCGGCTTCCGCCGCAGCAACGAGGATGTAAGGATCGATGCCGTCCTTGCCGCCGGTCGACGGCGGTGTGACCATCACGATCTCCGGCACTCCGGCAATCTGGGCCGGAATCACGTTCATCAGCACCGAGGACGGATACGCCGCCTTGCCGCCGGGAACATAAACGCCCACCCGCTTCAGCGGGCGGATTATCTGGCCGAGGATCGTACCGTCCGGCTGCAGATCCATCCAGGAACTGCGTTTCTGACGGGCGTGAAACGCCCGGATATTGACCGCAGCCGCACGAATCGCGGTTACGAACGATTCCTCAACCCGGCTATAGGCCGCCTGGAGCTCTTCTGCGGTTACCCGCAGCTGCGCCGGTGTCAGCGCCGCCCCGTCAAACTGCTCCGTATAGCGGAGCAGCGCAGCGTCGCCCTCCTGTTTGATGTCGGCTACGATTTGCTTCACGGCCTTGTTCTGCTCCGGCGTTCCGTATTCCACTTCACGCTGCAGATTAAATTCCCTGCTCGATTGGACCTTCACCGCTCGTTCCCCCTTTGAACATCCATACTCATTTTATTTTAACTGAAGCCCCGGTTCTGCGATAACTGCCTGCAGACGGTCGCATAGCTGCTGGATCTGCTCATTCTTCATCCGGTAGCTTACACGGTTCGCAACCAGCCGGCTTGTGATTTCGAAGATACTCTTCATTTCCACCAGTCCGTTATCCTTAAGGGTTTGCCCGGTCTCCACCATATCGACAATACGGTCGGCAAGGCCAATCAGCGGTGCAAGCTCAATCGAGCCGTTCAGCTTAACGACCTCCACCTGCTGGCCCTGCTCACGGAAATACCGCGAAGCTACATTCGGGTATTTCGTCGCTACCCGCTGCTGAATCCCTGGCTGCCAGTTCGGCAGGCCGATAATGGACATCCGGCAGCGTGCGATGCCCAGATCAAGCAGCTCATACACGTCGCGTTCTTCCTCCAGCAGCACATCCTTGCCCACGATGCCAATATCCGCCACACCATATTCAACATAGGTAGGCACATCAACCGGCTTGGCCAGAATAAACTCCATGCCCGCCTCAGGCAGTGAGATCACCAGCTTGCGCGACTCTTCGCCATCCGGCGGAATCGGCAGCCCCGCTTGGCGGAACAACTCTGCCGCTTTATTGTATATTCGGCCTTTCGGCATAGCTACCTTCAGTATCTGCGCCATCATCATTAGCCTCCGTTTCCATTTCCCTCTGCAATTTGTTCATTTCTGTTCTCTCACGCTTAGCCGTGTTCGCTGACAAAAGACACAAATGTATAGATTTCACCATACTGCTCGCCGTCGGCTTCCACCGTCTCTGTGTCAAGCCGCTTCACCGTCTTCAGCTCTTCCGGCCCCGCTGCCAGCTTGGTTACAACAATCCGGCCTTGTGAGCGCAGCCGCGCGGCTTCTTCCAGCCCTTCGGTCCGCCGCAGCGCATCGTACTGGATCAATACCGGCAGCTCTACCTCTTCCGGCATGCCGGATACTCCGTCCAGAATCCGGTTCGTTTTGAGTGAGAACCCGGTCGAAGGAATCGGGCGCCCAAACTGCTGAAGCAGATTATCATACCGCCCGCCGCTGCATACCGGGAACCCAAGCTCGGAGGCATATCCCTCAAAGGTCATCCCTGTATAATAAGAGAAATCTCCGATCATCGTCAGATCAATCAGCACATGCTGCGAAACCCCGTAAGAGACCAGCACCTCCCACACCTTGCACAGATGCTCAATAGAGGTCCGGGCCAGCGGATGGCTGCTGAGCTCCAGGGCCTGCCCGCAGATTTCCTTACCGCCGCGCAGCCGCAGCAGCCCGTCCAGCTCCCGCTTCTGGGCCTCCGTCAGGTCCAGCCGCCGGAGGGTTTCCCGGAAAGCAACATAATCGCGGTTCAGCAGATGGCTTTTCAGCTCCTCCTGGGCTTCCGGCAGTCCGGCGACCGCCTCTTGGAAGAGTCCGTCCAGGAATCCGACATGTCCCATCGCGATTTTGAAAGACTTGACGCCCGCTGCCTGCAGCGACGAAATGGCCAGCGCCACGACCTCGGCATCCGCCTCAGGCGAATCATCACCTACAAGCTCCACACCAGTCTGGAAAAACTCCGCTTCCCGGCCGGCTTCCTCTTCGATTGCCCGAAATACATTGGCATGATAAGAAAGGCGGAGCGGAAGTGGCTCATCCTTCAATAACGATGAAACCACACGCGCAACCGGCGCAGTCATTTCGGAACGCAGCACCAGGGCCTGACCACGGTTGTTAAGCAATTTATAAAGCTTCTGGTCTGATGTGGAACTAGCCACGCCGACCGTATCGTAATATTCAAGTGTGGGTGTAATCATCTGCTGGTATCCCCAGCGGCTCATGCAGTGGAGCACGTCGTTCTCAATCTTGCGCAGCTTCGTTACTGCACGCGGGAGATAGTCGCGCACACCAGCCGGCTTCTCGAATCCCTTAGGTTTGGACATCTTCATTAGTCACCTCATCAGATATCATGCAAGTTATATATCGTTCACTTTACTATGGTAAAGTGGTAGCAAAGTAAAGCATTTGCAACATCGTATCATGATCCATCCTTTTGCGTCAATAAAACCTTACACCATAGACATAATATCTTAACCACCAGCCTGAGGTTTACCTGAATTTTGCCTCAGCGTTTACCGGATAATATAATAACCTTATATATGTGTACTTTATTCCCTGCTTCCAGTGTTCCAAGTATCTATTTTTCAATAGAAAGAAGGACTAACCGTTGAATACATCCTATATGATCGGCGTTGATATTGGAACCACCAGCACTAAGGCAGTCCTCTTCGAAGAAAATGGCCGAATCGCGGCACAGTCCAATCAGGGTTACCCGCTGCACCAGCCCTCCCCATCTGTGGCTGAGCAGGATCCGGAACAAATTATGAATGCAGTAACCCAAACCATTGCGGCGGTGATGCGGGACAGTGCTGTCCCCGCTGAAGCGGTGCTGTTTGTTTCTTTCAGTTCAGCCATGCATAGTGTCATTGCCGTAGACAATACAGGCAAGGCCCTTACCGCCTGCATCACATGGGCGGATAACCGCAGCGCTGCTTGTGCTGCCCGCCTTAAGAACGAACTCGGGGGACATGAATTATATTTGCGTACAGGAACCCCTATTCATCCGATGTCTCCGATCACCAAGCTGATGTGGCTTGGCGAAGAGCAGCCGGAGCTTTTTCGCCAGGCTTATAAATTCATTTCCATTAAAGAATACATCTTCGCCAAACTGTTCGGAGAATATGTGATCGACCATTCCATCGCTTCCTCTACAGGCATGTTCAACCTGGAGAAGCTGGATTGGGATGAAGAGGCGCTGAGCATTGCCGGCATTACCAGGGAGCGCCTTTCGAACCCTGTCCCTACCACCCATATCATGCAGGGGCTGCTCCCGGGACTTGCAGCAGAACTCGGCCTGCTCTCCTCTACTCCATTTATTGTCGGCGCCAGCGACGGGGTCCTCTCCAATCTTGGGGTAGGTGCCATACAGCCTGGCGTTATCGCTGCCACGATCGGAACCAGTGGAGCGATCCGCACCGTAGTGGATCGTCCGCTTACCGATCCCAAAGGACGAATCTTCTGCTATGCCCTGACAGAGAAACACTGGGTCATCGGCGGTCCGGTGAATAACGGCGGCATGCTGTTCCGCTGGGTACGTGATGAATTTGCCGCCTCCGAGGTGGAGACTGCCAAACGCCTCGGCATTGATCCCTATGAAGTGCTGACACGCATTGCCGAACAGGTGCCTCCCGGCAGCGGCGGATTGCTCTTTCATCCCTACCTGACTGGAGAACGCGCACCGCTATGGAATCCGGATGCCAGGGGCTCCTTCTTTGGCCTGACGATGAATCATCACAAGGAGCATATGATCCGTTCAGTGCTGGAAGGGGTCATTTTCAATATGTACACCGTGCTGCTGGCCATGGAGGAGCGCATTGGCCGCCCGAGCAAGATTCTCGCCACCGGCGGCTTCGCCCGCTCTGCCCTGTGGCGGCAGATGATGGCCGATATTTTCGATCAGGAGGTTGTCGTTCCGGAAAGCTTCGAGAGTTCCTGCCTTGGCGCAGTTGTGCTTGGTCTTTATGCTATCCGGCGCATCGACTCCCTTGATCACGTATTCGGAATGATCGGCTCCACCCATCAGCATCAGCCGATCCATGAGCATGCCAATGTGTACAAGCAGTTGCTGCCTATCTATATTTCCGTCTTCCGGAGTCTGGAAAGTCAATATGAGGCCATCGCCGGGTTTCAGCGTGAACAGTCGGGGGAATAAAGGAGCACTGGCTGATGATACCGGCAAGATGATATACATTCGGCACTCCCATATCTTTGAATACATCTCCCTGGTATCGGCTCGCCGTATGGCACTTGACAAAAAAACTAAAATATGGAATATTTGCCGCACATCGTTTTTTGTCAATTTTCAGGATTATTTCTTATTATTTGCCGTGTAAGGACTTACCCGCTAGACGTTTTTTTAGTATATTGAAACTTAGGGCCATAAACCAGCTATTTGAAGTCGAAAATTATGAAGAGGTGTTTGAAGAAGTGCTGTTTAACTCTTACGAATTTATATTTATTTTCATGCCGGTTACTGTGATAGTTTATTTTCTATTAAATCGCTTTCGTTTGCTCTACGCCAGCAAGCTTTGGCTAGCGCTTAGTTCCCTGTTCTTCTACTGCTGGTGGGATGTACGCTACCTTCCGCTGCTGCTGGGTTCCATCGCCTTCAACTATTTTATGGGCAGAACCATCTCCCATATGCAGAATGCCACGGAACGAAAGCGCAAACTAGCTTTGGCTTTCGCCATCATCATGAATCTGCTGCTGCTTATCTATTATAAATATGCCGATTTCTTCATCGGCAATGTCAACGCTCTGTTCGATACAGATGTTCCATTGCTCAAGATCGTGCTTCCGCTCGGAATCAGCTTTTTCACCTTTACACAGATCGCTTACCTGGTCGACGCTTATCGCGGTAAGGCAAAAGAATATAATGTGATCAGCTATGTATTGTTTGTAACCTTTTATCCGCATCTGATTGCAGGTCCGATTCTCCATCATAAGGAGATGATGCCGCAGTTCGACCGTTTGCGGGGCAAACGTTTTGATTACAGCAACGTGGCCAAAGGCCTTTTTCTGCTGAGCATTGGGTTATTTAAGAAAGTCGTTATCGCCGATTCATTTGCACCCGTAGCCAGCAATGGATTTGATGTGTTGTCCCAGTTGAATTTTATTCAAGCCTGGACAACCTCACTTTCCTACACCCTTCAGCTCTATTATGATTTCAGCGGGTATTCGGACATGGCGATTGGTGTTGCCCTGCTGTTTAATATCATTTTGCCCATCAACTTTAATTCACCATACAAATCCTTGAACATTCAGGATTTCTGGCGCCGCTGGCATATGACCTTAAGCCGCTTCCTGCGGGAGTATATCTATTTCCCTCTGGGCGGCAGCCGTAAAGGAACTACCCGCACCCATATCAACTCCATGCTGACCATGCTCATCGGCGGTCTCTGGCACGGGGCGGGCTGGACCTTTGTCTTCTGGGGATTCATGCATGGATTTGCCCAGTTCATCCACCGGATTTGGCAAAAAGCCAACATCAAACTGCCGAAATGGGTAGCTTGGTTTATCACTTTCCAATTTATTAATCTGACCTGGGTTTTCTTCCGGGCAACCAGTTGGGACAATGCCATCAAGGTGTTGAAAGGAATGGTCGGCCTTAACGGAATCGGCATCGCTTCATTGGACAAGACGATTGTATTGGGACTGGCTGTCTTCATGATTGTTGCTGTGCTATGCCGCAACTCTATGCAGATGCTGGAAGGATTCAAGCCGGGCTGGAAAACTGCCGTTTTTGCCGCAGCTTTGTTCTGTATTGCTGTCGTCTATTTCAACAAAGTCAGCGAGTTTCTCTATTTCAGCTTCTGATCCGGCCATTTCAACTGATAAAGGAGATTTATTGAATTGAGGCATAAAAAAACGAAATACAAAAAATTCATATTTCAATTTATAACTATGGTTGTCGTGTTCGCTGTTCTGATCGGTGCCTTTAGTTATGTGGTCGATCCCTTGCAGTTCTACCGCAAGGCCAGCTTCTATACTCCTAAACTCTCCTGGCAGGAACGATACCAGAATCCCGGGCTAGCCCGTAACTACAAATATGATACCATCGTTCTCGGCAGCTCCATGACGGAGAATTTTCTCCCCTCTGATGTAGGCGAGAAGTTGAAGGGCGACGTTCTTAAATTGTCCATTGAAGGCTCGACCATCGGAGAGCAGTATCAGACTGCAAAGGTAGCCTTCAAAACAGGCCAGGTCAAACAAGTATTATGGGGAATTGATTATTTCGCCTTCCGCAATAACAATGCAACCGGGAATGAAGAATTCCCCGCATATCTGTACGACAGCAATCCGCTTAACGATTACAAATATGTCTTCAATGAATCTAATATTAAGTCGGCGCTTACAGCTTTGAGTAAGTCAGAGGGACGGGCGAACCTGCAGTTGTCTTCGCTTGAACGCCTGTACAACTGGGACAAAGCGGTTACCTACGGACGCGATTTAGTCATTAAGAACTGGAAGTCGGCACGAAACAATGAGGTCGCTTATGGCAACAACGAGGACCCGCTGGAATCGGTTAAGCAAACCTTTAATGAGAATGTGCTCAGCATAGTCGAGGCCCATCCGGAAACGAAGTTTTATTTCTACTATCCGCCGTATTCGATTCTGCGGCAGCAGGTTTGGTATATGACCAACCCGGAACGTTACGGCAACCAGCTGGAAATGAAACGTTATATGTTTGATAAGCTTAATTCCTATTCCAATGTTAGTATTTATGAATTCCAGACAGACAGCGACATCACCTATGACCTTGATCTTTACAAGGATCTGTCCCATCACTCCGGCGCTGTTAATTCTATAATTGTGGATGGAATCTCTAAAGGGACCCATCTGGTCACAGCAGATAACCTGGAAGAGGGGATCCAACTGCTGAAGCGGCAGGCCGAGAATGTAGTCGTCAATACAGAGGAGGGCACAGTCTATTCCATAGATCTCTCTCTGAACGGCGAGCCGCAGAGCTTCGGTTTCCTTCCGCCAACGACAGGAGACGTTATTATGGCTCCTCTCAAGCTCTATGCGCAGATGCTGGGGATCGCCTTCGATTATGATATCGATAAGAAATTGATTACTCTCGCCAAAGGAGACAGCGTTGCGGAACTGACTGTAGGTTCGGACGAAGCCCTGCTCGATGGACAAACCGTCAAGCTGGCTGCCCCCGTTGAGAACAAGATCGGGATCATGGCCGCTCCACTGGAGTCCATTCCAGCCTTGTTCGGAGGTTCAGTCACTTTGGGTCAGGAGAAAGACAAGCTGCTTGAAGTTGATATCACATTTGGGAAATAAGGCATACACCCGTAACTGCTCGATCTTAGTACCTTATAACCGGGAACATCAAGCCATTGGCATTCTTCATGCCGATGGCTTTTTGCTGTTTCAACACTGGCTAAGCCTTTCCGTGGCTATTATCTAAAGTTAGCACTGCTTCCGGCTCCCGCTTAGGTTGAGGTGCAAGCGAGCGGGGAACACTTCCGAATGCGATCCAAGACCACCGGATTTGGCGGAACGAGATCTGAACTACCACCCAGCTTACCCCCAGAGCCACTATAAGCCCTCCATGTACGAATAATACATAGGCCAAGGAGTCCAATGGAATGTTATACCGGAACCGGCGGTACAGCACCAGAATGAGCGGATGGAGCAGATACACAGCAAAGGAGATTTCCCCAAGCCTAGTCATAAAGGCATTAACCCCGCAGGAAGCTGTGCGATATATCAGGAAGGTGGCATGAAGCAGTACAAGCGCCGAAAGCATGGAGTGAGCATTCCAGAGCAGCTCGTACCACAGCGAGTTGACCCAATGGCCAAAATGCCGGCCTTGATACCATAGATGAATCTGAATGAAGGCCGCAGCGAGCCAACTGCCCCAGAGCACTAGGGTCTCTCCTGTTTGTTTGTTGGACCACTCTTTGAAGGGCCGTTCCAGCCAAGGCTTGATTTTGTCAAAATGAATCGCTAGATAAGCCCCCATCATGTAATAAGCCATATACGTTGGAGCATAGCTGGCCTTATCCACAAGTTGCAGCTGATATTTATTCAGGAATACAAAAGCCCACTGGATGATGAGACCGATCGGTATAGCCCAGGTGACCATTGTTTTTGATTTCTGCATCAGTTGCAGGATCAGCGGAAAGACCAAATAGAACTGAATGCTGATAAATACGAAGTATAAATGAGTGTAGGCAGAGCCTGTAATGAGGGCGTACATAAAGGAGGATAGATTCGTTAACGGATCATCAAGCAATTGACCGTTTATGTAGAGAACCATTAGATGATATCCGATGGAGGCCAGCAGATAAGGCAAAAGGATATACGTTAGTCTCCGGCGATAAAAGTTAAGCATCAGCCCGCGGGTAACCGGACGGCCGTAGTAATTATAGAACAGTACAAAACTGCTAAGAAAAATAAAACAGGGAGTCCCGAATCTAAAAAAAATATTGACCCCGTTGATCCAAACATAATAAGGCGATTGAAGTGCCTGCTCTCCTGCTGCGAACGATGTGGCATGTACATGCAGTACACCAAGTATGGCCAAAGCCCGGAAAATATCCAACTGGGGCAGTCTTTCCTTTTTGATGGAATTCACTTTAAATCTCTCATCTCCTTCAAATTAACTATGCAAAGAGAGACGGTGCCTGCAAACTTTAGCTGTTGCTGCTCCTCTATAACGAAAAAAACCGCCTTACGTAACTATACCCAAAAGACATCATAATGCATCCTGGACAAGTAAAATACGTAAGCGGTTTGTTTCTAACTATAGGTCTTCTGTACGGTCTAACCGGTCTGACGAGTCCCACGGGCGCAGCTCCCGCAGCGGATTGCCTCCGACAAACGATCCGGCCGCCACATGCTTGTGCACAACCGAACCGGCCGCCACAACCGCGCCATCTCCGATCGTTACACCGGGAAGAATGGTTGTATTGGCGCCAATCAGAACATTTTCACCAATAATGACTTCACCGAGCCGATACTCTTTAATCAGGTACTCATGAGCCAAAATGGTGGTGTTATAGCCGATGATGGAGTTTTCGCCGACTGTAATTTTCTCCGGAAAAAATACATCCACCATTGCCATCAGTCCAAATGCCGTATGTTTACCCACCTTCATACCAAGGATCCGGCGATAAATCCAGTTCTTGAGCGGAAGAATGGGGCAATACCGGGCAATTTGGATAAAAATAAAATTACGGACGCCCTTCCATGGGCTAACTGTACGGTAAATGTACCAGAGTGAATTATGCCCCTCCACCGGATAGCGGGTTAGGTTTCTCACGATTCCTTCGTCCCTTGCCGGACTATCTCATATAAATCCGTCATGTCGTGGATAATATAATCCGGCTCATATTTACGCAGCGTCTCTTCCCCTTTAAGTGACCAGGCTACAGCTGCTACAGGCACACCGGCCGCTTTGGCCGATTGGATATCTACAATGCTGTCACCTACCATCAAGGTATGCTGCGGGTCAACATCTAAGTTGCGGATAGCTGTCAGCACCGGCTCCGGATGCGGTTTAGGCTGTGTCACATCAGTAACCGTTACTATAGTTTCCATATACTTCAGCAGATCGAACATCTCCAGTGCCTTGAGCGTAGTCGGACGAATCTTCGTCGTTACAATTCCCATTCTAATCCCGCGCCGCGACAGCTCTTCCATCGTTTCATTCACACGCGGAAAAGAACCAATCAGCTCATCGTGATGCGCGTAGTTGTAAGAACGGTAGGACTTCTCCAATACGCTGGTATCCTCAAGGCCGGAGAACGCGCTCAGCTGCTGATGAAGTGTTGTTCCCATATGGGGGATAATCTGCTCCCGGGTCAAAGACGGAAGATTGTTCTCCTTCAGCGCATGCATGAAAGAGCCAATAATCAGTTCATTGGTATTCACAATCGTTCCGTCCAGATCAAAAAGAATGCATTCTATCATCAGGTTACTACTCCTTCGGTTCCGCATCCTCAGACTTGACCTTGTCAGGCGGTGCCGCCTGCGGGGCTTTTTGCGGTGTATTGACTGCATTCTCCGGGACCACAGAATCTGCCGCGACCGGCTTGGTGCTGACAATAGGATCGGAATAATGAGCCTTAGATTGACCGGTTACCCGGCGCACAATAATAAGTACTACGGCAGCCACGATAATCAGCAAAGCGAGCAGCTGCGAGATACGGATATTTCCATAGGCAGGATCAAAGTACCCTTGTTCAAAGCCCATCCATTTCATCGGGCTCCACAGGCCGTTGACGAATGAAGCTACACCGCTGCTGCCGTTAAAGCCCAAGCTGTCGGTACGCAAAGCTTCAATAAAGAAACGGCCGATTGAATACCAGATAAAGTAGGATAAGAAGATTTCACCCGCACGGACAAACCTTTGGCGGCGCAGCACCATAAGGAGTAGAATACCCAGCAAGCTCCACAGAGATTCGTACAGGAAGGTTGGATGATGGAATGCATTTTCTATATACATTTGATTGACGATAAAGTCAGGCAAATGCAGCTTATCGCGCAGGAACGACTCCTCAACAACCCCACCATAAGCCTCTTGATTGATAAAGTTACCCCATCGGCCAATCATTTGTCCGGCCAGCAGTCCAGGCGCGCAAATATCCACAACACGCCAGAATGGGTACCCTTTATAGCGGAAATAGATAATGGCGCAAATAATGGCCCCGATCAAGGCTCCATAAATGGCAATCCCGCCATTCCATATTTTGAAGACATCTATAAAGTTATCCTTATAGTCCTCCCATTTAAAAGCTACAAAATATATCCGCGCGCCAATGATCGCCGACGGCACTCCAAGCAGCAGCATATCCATAAAGAATTCCTGGGAAATATTAAACCGTTTGCCTTCCTGAATCGCGAGGAATAATCCGGCAAGTGCGCCGAATCCCAGGATCAAACCATACCAGTGAACGGGTAGTGAACCGATGGAGAATACAATGGGATTAATCGCTAATGAAAAAAACATGCTCTCACACTCCTAGTCCAGATCATCCATGTCTTCAGATATGGTAGCTGTAAGTTTATTGGTAAACTGCAGAGCCGCGTTAAAGCCCATTTGCTTCAAGCGGTAGTTCATGGCCGCAACCTCAATAATAACGGCAAGATTTCGTCCTGGCCGTACCGGAATCGTTACGAGGGGAACGTCCGTATCGATAATCCGTGTAGTTTCTTCGTCCAGACCAAGCCGGTCATATTGCTTGTCCTGCTGCCAGGCTTCCAGCCGAACCACCAGCGTAATACGCTTATGATTGCGGATTGCGCCTGCACCAAAGAGCGTCATTACATTTATAATTCCGACGCCGCGGATTTCGAGCAAATGGCGGATCAGCTCCGGTGCCGTACCATGCAGCTGGTTGTCGGAGGTCTGGCGGATTTCCACGGCATCGTCCGCGATCAAGCGATGTCCGCGTTTAACGAGCTCAAGTGCCGTTTCACTTTTACCAATGCCGCTGCTGCCTGTAATCAGCATGCCTACACCGTATACATCGCAGAGAACGCCATGAATGGTTGCTGTAGGTGCAAGTCTGCCTTCAAGGAAGCTGGTCAGTCTACTGGAAAAAATCGTTGTAGCCATCGAGCTGCGCAATACTGGAAGCCCTTTTTCGTTGCTTATGTCAATCAGCTCCTGCGGCACATCCAATGCTCTTGTAATGACAATACAGGGTGTATTATCCTTACAGATCCCGCGAATCCGGCTCTTGCGCTCTTCCTCCGAAAGCATAGAAAAGAAGGCCAGCTCTGTCTTGCCCAGCAGCTGTACCCGTTCTTCCGGATAATATTCGAAATAACCTGCTATTTCCAGCCCGGGCCGATTCAAGTCATCCACTGTAATCGGTCTCTTCAGACCTTCATGCCCGGAAACAACCTCTAATTGAAAATGCTGTACCAATTCCGATACTTTTACCTTCTTAGCCATGTATGTCCGTCCTTTCGTCACCTGCGGTTATGTCCGCTTTCCTACATTTGGTTAACAACTCTTTCCATTCCATCCGTAGGTAATTCTCCTGCTATCTTAATTGATAATCCCCTTTAATGCAATCTTAATACCTGCTGCCTTGCCCTTAGATCCATTGATATATAAGGAGTTGAACCCAAACCTGTTTATATTCTGCCCATCTATTCCTACAGCTTAGGAGGTCATTAGCGGAAGCTCCAAGAAGACAAAAAAGCCGCCCTTTCAGGCGGCTTTCTTTAAAAGGGAAGATATTTCTATCTTAGCCCAACAATACGTTAAGTTCGGATTCTTTATCAAAGATGTGGATTTTGTTCATGTCAATTGCCAATTTAGGCTTGCTGCCTTCACGGGTAGTGGAACGTCCATCTACACGGGCAATTACAGTGTTGCTGCCCAGGCCGCTCAAGTAAAGGAGCATTTCATGACCAAGGTTTTCCGTAACATCTACCAGCGAAGTGAAGATTGTGTTCGGGGAAGCTTCCAGGAATACTGGTTCTTCATGGATATCTTCTGGACGAACGCCCATGATCACTTCTTTGCCGATGTAGCCTTTGCTGCGCAGGATTGTAGCTTTGCCTCCTGGAACTTCAACATCAAGGTTCTCAGCGCGGAAGCGAACAGCGCCGCCAACATCGGACAGAGTACCATTGATAAAGTTCATAGTTGGGGAACCAATAAATCCGGCTACGAACAGGTTGGTAGGCTCATTGTACAGTTCTTCAGGAGAAGCTGCCTGTTGAATGATACCATCATACATAACTACGATACGGTCACCCATCGTCATAGCTTCTGTCTGGTCATGCGTTACGTAGATACAAGTGGTTTCAAGGCGTTTAACCAGTTTAGTGATTTCAGCACGCATTTGACCACGAAGTTTAGCATCCAAGTTGGAAAGTGGCTCATCCATCAAGAAGACTTGCGGATCACGGACGATAGCGCGGCCCAGAGCGACACGTTGGCGTTGACCACCGGACAGTGCTTTAGGTTTACGCTCAAGCAAGTGCTCGATATCGAGAATTTTCGCAGCTTCGCGAACTTTCTTGTCGATTTCTTCTTTCTTCACTTTACGCAGTTTCAAACCGAAAGCCATGTTTTGGTACACGCTCATATGCGGGTACAGGGCGTAGGATTGGAATACCATCGCGATATCGCGGTCTTTAGGAGCAACGTCATTGACTACACGGTCGCCAATGTACATTTTACCTTCGGAGATTTCTTCCAGACCAGCGATCATACGCAGGGTAGTGGATTTACCACAACCGGAAGGTCCAACCAGTACGAGGAATTCCTTATCTTTAATATCAAGATTGATGTCGATTACTGTTGCTTTATCGGAACCCGGGTATTTTTTGAAAATATGCTCTAAACGTACGCCTGCCATTGTATTTCCCCCTCGAGTTATTAGTTGATTATAAATAAATCGCTTTCTTGTACATTTATCTTACCCCAGACGTGCCTCGCTGGCTATTTGCAACGTTCACAAAAATCCTATTTTCTTTTCGTCACTTTATACAATAACATGGTTAACTTTACAATTGCTGCGTCGCCAAAGCTCCGTACATCGGCTCCGGTCTCCTGTTTGATCTTGTCCAACCGGTATAGGAGCGTGTTGCGGTGGATGTACAATTTTTTCGCGGTCTCACTCACATTGCAGTCCATCTCGAAGAAAGTTTCCAGCGTCAGCAGCATCTCCTTATCCGCCAGCACCGAAGTATAGTCACCGATCTGTCCTAGCAGCTGCCTGCGCCGCTCATCAGGGATACTGTTCACCAGCCGCTCCATATGCAGCTCCCACGGGAGATGAATATAGTCGCCAACCTGAAAAATCCGTCCCAAAACAATCGTTTCCCGCAGCAGCGCAACCGAGCCTGTCAAACCTTTTACCGGGATGATCGCCGGTGCAACCGCCAGATGGAATACACCTACCCACTCACTGGCAATCAGCTCATGCAGCCCCATACAGGTCTGTGACAGAAGCTCATCTACACTCTCTTCCTCATCGTCCTTATCATCCCCGCCGGTCAGCAATTCCTTGCGGGCTAAAATTAACCATTCCTTCTCCTGCAGGGGGATAAGCAATATTTCGTTCTCAAAATAATTGCGCAGCAGCTTCATAAGCGAACGGTAAGAGATCTGCGGATTGTGGACATTCTCACTCACCAGCAGAAAAGGAATCATCTCGCCGAACAAACGCCCCTTCAGAGTGATTTCGTCAGGAATCTCTGCATCATTCTTCTCTTGCTCGAGCTGCGAATTCAGCCAGTTGCTCAGCTGCCGGGCCTCTACTTCTCCTTCTTCCTTTAACCCTGTGGCCTTGAGCGCGACCGCAAAATTCCGTGCCGCATAATTGACCAATTGCAATTCAAGGGCTGAAAGGCCATCCATCTCTACCCATATCGCAGTTATTCTTCCCTCGTTCTCATACAATGGTACCCAGAGATGACCTTCATGAGTGACCGGCTGATCCAACTCTTCTTTGCCTATGCCAAAAAGAGAAGCTGAATGCTGCCTCCCGAGTTGCTTGATTCCGGTTCTCTTTCCGGTGAGCTGCTCCAATTTTTGACGCAATGCCTCACTATCCATTGTCACCATACTCCACCACTTTTGCTCTTTTCGCCTATTTTATCATAATTCCCAACATTATGCGGCCTGGTCCCTCCGATTACTAAGACACAATCGACAATTTGAGGAATCATTTATTTTGTTTTACCATTTCGCTATGATTTTGCTTAGACGGCGGCAAGCTTACCATGGATATCTTCTTTAACTCTTTATGCATCCAAATACCGGCTATCGCTCCCTCGCCCATTGCAGCTGTAGCTTGCTCTGCATGAACAGCGACATCACCAGCCACCCATAAATGCTCCACATTGGTCATTAATGAACGCTTATCCGCTTCGATATGCTTGTTCTTATGAAGCTTCACCCCAAGCTCTGCCGCAAGTTCCGAATGTACCGCATTGTTCCCAAAGGCGATAAACCCACGCTCCGCAAGCAAAGTATTTCCGCTCTCCAGGACTACCGCTTTAATGATTCCATCATTCTCCTCATCGATTCGTGCAACTGCTTCCTCTACGTATAAGATTCCTTGTTCATCAAGACGTTGGCGGTTTTCTGCCGATACCGGCTGGCATTCATGATTGATATAAGTCAGATCACCCGTACGCTCGCGCAAAACAAAAGCCATATTTGCCCCTACGTCACCTGAACCCAGCAATAGGGTCTGCCGGTTCTGAATTTCGTAGCCATCACAATCCGGGCATACATATACCGTCTTTCCTAATGTAGCTACAAGCCCCGGCAACTCAGGAAAGCGGTCCATTACACCTGTTGCAAGCAGCAATGTCTTGGAACTATAGCACTGATTCTCGAAACCGTTCAGCTGAAACAAACCATTCTGCTTCTCTGCCTTAGTAATCCTATCCGTAACAAACTCTACCCCGGCAACTTCAGCCTGCCGCCTCCCCCTTGCCCTAAGCTCTTCACCGGATATTCCCTCTGGCCAGCCCAATATATTATGATAATTGCGGCAAATGTTAGATCTTCCCCCTCCCGCGTCTATCACAAGCACATGGTGGGCGGAGTAACGTCCCAATTGAATCGCCGCCTGCAGACCGGCAAAAATTAAACGGAGACAGAAATTTTAAACTCGATGTCAGCAATTTCATTTTCCTGCGTATGACGATAACACAAAAAAGCCACCACCCGAAGGTGATGACTTTCTGATTGGGATGAGCCATGAAGGACTCGAACCTTCGACACCCTGATTAAAAGTCAGGTGCTCTACCAACTGAGCTAATGGCTCATAAAACTGGTGGAGGCTGATGGATTCGAACCACCGAACACGTACGTGAGCAGATTTACAGTCTGATGCGTTTGGCCACTTCGCTAAGCCTCCATATATGGTGGCGCGGGAGGGAATCGAACCCCCGACACAAGGATTTTCAGTCCTTTGCTCTACCGACTGAGCTACCGAGCCATAAAAAAAGCCATAAAACATAAAAAAAATGGCGGAACCGACGGGATTCGAACCCGCGATCTCCTGCGTGACAGGCAGGCATGTTAGGCCAACTACACCACGGTTCCGCATTTGTAAAAATAATGGTGCCGGCGAGAGGACTTGAACCCCCAACCTACTGATTACAAGTCAGTTGCTCTACCAGTTGAGCTACACCGGCACGGTGTAAAAGTGTTGAAACGGTGTTGAATTGTGAAAATGGTGGAGGCTGAGGGGATCGAACCCCCGACCCTCTGCTTGTAAGGCAGATGCTCTCCCAGCTGAGCTAAGCCTCCGGGTTGTATGGTAGCGGCAGAGGGGATCGAACCCCCGACCTCACGGGTATGAACCGTACGCTCTAGCCAGCTGAGCTACGCCGCCACACTAACAATATTATGAATTTGAAATGGCGGAGAGAGAGGGATTCGAACCCTCGCACCGCTTACGCAGTCTAACCCCTTAGCAGAGGGTCCCCTTATAGCCACTTGGGTATCTCTCCAAACAAGTTGGTGCCATGTAAATTCATTCAGGAACCTTAATTCCTGAAAACTGAATCCGAAACGAATCTGCGTCTTACTTGTTGGATAAGCCCTCGACCGATTAGTATTGGTCAGCTCCATGCATTGCTGCACTTCCACCTCCAACCTATCTACCTCGTCGTCTTCAAGGGGTCTTACGTATTGGGAAATCTCATCTTGAGGGGGGCTTCACGCTTAGATGCTTTCAGCGCTTATCCCGTCCGTACGTAGCTACTCAGCCATGCTCCTGGCGGAACAACTGATGCACCAGCGGTACGTCCATCCCGGTCCTCTCGTACTAAGGACAGCTCCTCTCAAATTTCCTGCGCCCACGACAGATAGGGACCGAACTGTCTCACGACGTTCTGAACCCAGCTCGCGTACCGCTTTAATGGGCGAACAGCCCAACCCTTGGGACCTACTTCAGCCCCAGGATGCGATGAGCCGACATCGAGGTGCCAAACCTCCCCGTCGATGTGGACTCTTGGGGGAGATAAGCCTGTTATCCCCAGGGTAGCTTTTATCCGTTGAGCGATGGCCCTTCCATGCGGTACCACCGGATCACTAAGTCCGACTTTCGTCCCTGCTCGACTTGTTGGTCTCGCAGTCAAGCTCCCTTATGCCTTTGCACTCTTCGAATGATTTCCAACCATTCTGAGGGAACCTTTGAACGCCTCCGTTACTCTTTAGGAGGCGACCGCCCCAGTCAAACTGCCCGCCTGACACGGTCCCCGTACCCGATTAGGGCACTAGGTTAGAACCTAGATACGATCAGGGTGGTATCCCAACGGCGCCTCCGCAGAAGCTTGCGCTCCTGCCTCTACGGCTCCCACCTATCCTGTACAGATCGTACCCAAATTCAATATCAAGCTGCAGTAAAGCTCCATGGGGTCTTTCCGTCTTGTCGCGGGTAACCTGCATCTTCACAGGTATTAAAATTTCACCGGATCTCTCGTTGAGACAGCGCCCAAGTCGTTACGCCATTCGTGCGGGTCAGAATTTACCTGACAAGGAATTTCGCTACCTTAGGACCGTTATAGTTACGGCCGCCGTTTACTGGGGCTTCGGTTCACAGCTTCGGATTGCTCCTAACCGCTCCCCTTAACCTTCCAGCACCGGGCAGGCGTCAGCCCGTATACTTCGCCTTGCGGCTTCGCACAGACCTGTGTTTTTGCTAAACAGTCGCTTGGGCCTTTTCACTGCGGCCCCCTCGGGCTATTCACCCTACCGAGGCACCCCTTCTCCCGAAGTTACGGGGTCATTTTGCCGAGTTCCTTAACGAGAGTTCTTCCGCGCGCCTTAGAATTCTCTTCTCGCCTACCTGTGTCGGTTTGCGGTACGGGCACCTTCTCCTGGCTAGAGGCTTTTCTTGGCAGTGTGAGATCATGACCTTCGCTACTATAATTTTCGCTCCCCATCACAGCCCAGCCTTAATGGTGTGCGGATTTGCCTACACACCAGCCTCACTGCTTAGACGGACATCCATCAGTCCGCGTCACTACCCTCCTGCGTCACCCCATCGCTCATAGCGGATTACGGTGGTACAGTAATTTCAAACTGTTGTCCTTCGACTACGCCTTTCGGCCTCGCCTTAGGTCCCGACTTACCCTGAGCGGACGAGCCTTCCTCAGGAAACCTTGGGCTTTCGGCGGATCAGATTCTCACTGATCTTTTCGTTACTCATACCGGCATTCTCACTTGTATGCTGTCCAGCGCTCCTTACGGTACACCTTCAACCTGCATACAACGCTCCCCTACCCCAGATGCAAAGCATCTAGCCATAGCTTCGGTGGTGTGTTTAGCCCCGTTACATTTTCGGCGCAGAGTCACTCGACCAGTGAGCTATTACGCACTCTTTCAATGGTGGCTGCTTCTAAGCCAACATCCTGGTTGTCTGTGCAACTCCACATCCTTTCCCACTTAACACACACTTGGGGACCTTAGCTGATGGTCTGGGCTGTTTCCCTTTTGACAATGGATCTTAGCACTCACTGTCTGACTCCCGGCAAGAAGTTAATGGCATTCGGAGTTTGACTGAGCTTGGTAACCCTTGCGGGCCCCGCACCCAATCAGTGCTCTACCTCCACCACTCCATTCACCGAGGCTAGCCCTAAAGCTATTTCGGGGAGAACCAGCTATCTCCGAGTTCGATTGGAATTTCTCCGCTACCCCCACCTCATCCCCGCATTTTTCAACATACGTGGGTTCGGGCCTCCAGTGCGTGTTACCGCACCTTCACCCTGGACAGGGGTAGATCACACGGTTTCGGGTCTACGTCCACATACTCAGTCGCCCTATTCAGACTCGCTTTCGCTGCGGCTCCGGCTTCTCACCTTAACCTTGCATGTTAAACGTAACTCGCCGGTTCATTCTACAAAAGGCACGCCATCACCCATAGATCGGGCTCTGACTTTTTGTAAGCACACGGTTTCAGGTTCTATTTCACTCCCCTTCCGGGGTGCTTTTCACCTTTCCCTCACGGTACTGTTTCACTATCGGTCGCCAGGTAGTATTTAGCCTTAGCAGATGGTCCTGCTGGATTCATACGGGGTTTCACGTGCCCCGCACTACTCGGGATCCGTCTCGGAGAGAACACAGTTTAGGCTACAGGGCTTTTACCTCTATCGCGGGCCTTTCCAGACCTCTTCACCTACCATATTCCTTTGTAACTCCATGTGAGACGTCCCACAACCCCAAGGGGCAAGCCCCTTGGTTTAGGCTGTTCCGCGTTCGCTCGCCGCTACTGACGGAATCACTATTGTTTTCTCTTCCTCAGGGTACTTAGATGTTTCAGTTCCCCTGGTCTGCCTCTATCTCCCCTATGTATTCAGAGAGAAGTAACTGCGAATTACCACAGCTGGGTTTCCCCATTCGGACACCCCCGGATCAAAGCTTGCTTACAGCTCCCCGAGGCAGTTTCGTTGTTCGCCACGTCCTTCGTCGGCTCCTGGCGCCTAGGCATCCTCCGTGTGCTCTTATTAGCTTAACCAATGCGTTTTTCCAGAAGGAAAACCGCTAGCATCGCTATAATTAAAACTTGTTCACACAAGTTTCAGCTAAAAGATGTTCTAAAACGCAAATTCGTTTCGGTATCCAGTTTTCAAGGATCAAGTTTAAAGAAGTATTGAGTTTAAATCATTTTGGTGGAGCCAAGCGGGATCGAACCGCTGACCTCCTGCTTGCAAGGCAGGCGCTCTCCCAGCTGAGCTATGGCCCCATAATAGGATATTAAATTAAGAATGGTGGGCCTTAGTGGACTCGAACCACCGACCTCACCCTTATCAGGGGTGCGCTCTAACCAGCTGAGCTAAAGGCCCTTATTCTATCAATGCACCTCATAAACTTCATAAGGTTGCGCTTGGCAGCGTCCTACTCTCCCAGGACCCTTCGGTCCAAGTACCATTGGCGCTGGAGGACTTAACGGTCGTGTTCGGGATGGGTACGTGTGGAACCCCTCCGCTATCGCCACCAAACGCATACGAAAGAGACTTGCTCTTTCAAAACTGAACACGAGTGAGTGTTTTGGAAGCTAAGCTTCCGATTTGAATGTCACCGTTGCAGGTGACGATTCTCCATAGAAAGGAGGTGATCCAGCCGCACCTTCCGATACGGCTACCTTGTTACGACTTCACCCCAATCATCTACCCCACCTTCGGCGGCTGGCTCCCTTGCGGGTTACCCCACCGACTTCGGGTGTTGTAAACTCTCGTGGTGTGACGGGCGGTGTGTACAAGACCCGGGAACGTATTCACCGCGGCATGCTGATCCGCGATTACTAGCAATTCCGACTTCATGCAGGCGAGTTGCAGCCTGCAATCCGAACTGAGACCGGCTTTGCTGGGATTGGCTCCACCTCGCGGCTTCGCTTCCCGTTGTACCGGCCATTGTAGTACGTGTGTAGCCCAGGTCATAAGGGGCATGATGATTTGACGTCATCCCCACCTTCCTCCGGTTTGTCACCGGCAGTCACTCTAGAGTGCCCAGCTCGACCTGCTGGCAACTAAAGTCAAGGGTTGCGCTCGTTGCGGGACTTAACCCAACATCTCACGACACGAGCTGACGACAACCATGCACCACCTGTCTCCTCTGTCCCGAAGGCCGCCACTATCTCTAGTGGATTCAGAGGGATGTCAAGACCTGGTAAGGTTCTTCGCGTTGCTTCGAATTAAACCACATACTCCACTGCTTGTGCGGGTCCCCGTCAATTCCTTTGAGTTTCAGTCTTGCGACCGTACTCCCCAGGCGGAGTGCTTACTGTGTTAACTTCGGCACCAAGGGTATCGAAACCCCTAACACCTAGCACTCATCGTTTACGGCGTGGACTACCAGGGTATCTAATCCTGTTTGCTCCCCACGCTTTCGCGCCTCAGCGTCAGTTACAGCCCAGAAAGTCGCCTTCGCCACTGGTGTTCCTCCACATATCTACGCATTTCACCGCTACACGTGGAATTCCACTTTCCTCTTCTGTACTCAAGCCACCCAGTTTCCAGTGCGACCTCAGGTTGAGCCCAAGGTTTAAACACCAGACTTAAATAGCCGCCTGCGCGCGCTTTACGCCCAATAATTCCGGACAACGCTTGCCCCCTACGTATTACCGCGGCTGCTG
The DNA here is from genome assembly GCF_038007405.1 of Paenibacillus sp. FSL M7-1046. Lineage (NCBI taxonomy): Bacteria > Bacillati > Bacillota > Bacilli > Caryophanales > Paenibacillaceae > Paenibacillus > Paenibacillus sp. FSL M7-1046. Next base: position 2,181,017 of record NZ_JBBOXB010000001.1, read on the forward strand.
GCACGTAGTTAGCCGGGGCTTTCTTCTCAGGTACCGTCACTCCGGTAGCAGTTACTCTACCGGACGTTCTTCCCTGGCAACAGAGCTTTACGATCCGAAAACCTTCATCACTCACGCGGCGTTGCTCCGTCAGGCTTTCGCCCATTGCGGAAGATTCCCTACTGCTGCCTCCCGTAGGAGTCTGGGCCGTGTCTCAGTCCCAGTGTGGCCGTTCACCCTCTCAGGTCGGCTACGCATCGTCGCCTTGGTGAGCCGTTACCCCACCAACTAGCTAATGCGCCGCAGGCCCATCTCCTTGTAGCAGATTGCTCCGCCTTTCATCCTTCGTCCATGTGAACAAAGGAATTATCCGGTATTAGCTACCGTTTCCGGTAGTTATCCCAGTCAAAGAGGTAGGTTGCCTACGTGTTACTCACCCGTCCGCCGCTAAGTTAATCTGGAGCAAGCTCCATCATAACTCCGCTCGACTTGCATGTATTAGGCACGCCGCCAGCGTTCGTCCTGAGCCAGGATCAAACTCTCCAAATTGGTATTTAGAAAGAGCGATTGCTCAATTTGAAACATCTGACGAGAATTTACATTCTCAAGATGAAATTTCTAAAGCGTATAAATACGCTGTGAAACTCATCAGTTTTGGATCTCACTTGCGTGATTTCCCACTCACTCGTTGTTCAGTTTTCAAAGATCAATGTCTCTTATTTCGTCGTCGTTGCTTGTCAGCAGCGACCTTTATAATATATCACAGCACCCTTACTTCAGTCAAGCGTTTTTTTAATTTCTTTTTTCGCTTTCCTTATTGGCAAGTTATCAAGTGATATCTTGTCCAAAGGGCCGAGACTTAATGTATCATAAATTAATAACATGCGTCAACCATTAAAACAAAGTTATTTTTAAACCGAGCAGCATCAGGACTCCCGGAAGTCCAAGAATCGTTACTGCGCCTATGGTTGCCGGGTTTAAAGGAAGATAAACTTCCGTAAGCAATCCGGAGAAATTCACTATATAAATGCCCAGCGCAGCAAGAATAAGATGAGTCCCAAACAAACTGAGCCAGGCCCAGCCCAATTTTTTACGAAAAACTATTAATATCAATAATAACCCGGATAATATCAATACGCCCATTGCAGCCAATCTTAGCATTGTGCTCCCCCTTTACATATCTTGACCAAGCCTATAATAGACTGCGGTTAAGCCCCAAGCTTTTAGCATGCTTAAGATGAATTTGATATTTGCGTTCTGCTGCCTCCAGAATATATATCGCATAATCAATTTGATCCTGGCCCAGCGCCTCATCAAACATCAAATAGGCTCTTTGCCACTCCGCTTGCGCCTTGGACACTTCGAGGAATACATTCCAGTGCTCATCCAAGTCTGACACTTGAACATTTTTTACATCGTTTCCCTGCTTTCTCGAGCCCCACCAACCCATTTGCGATTCCCCCTCAAGAATAATTCTATGCTTGATAACGCAGCTTCCGCGTCTTGCATATTCTCATTCATATAAAGATGGGGACAAACTTAGAACTAAAAAGTCCCACAAAGTAAGACGGCGGTTCATAGCCTATCTTGTATGTAATGTATCGTTCAGGACGTATGCGCCCTCCTATATAAAAAAGAAGCCCTCGCGGGCTTCCTTCGCTGATTATGATGTCAGAACTGCTTAGAGCTCACGACGGCCTTCCAAAGCTTTGGATAAGGTAACCTCGTCCGCATACTCCAGATCGCCCCCCACAGGCAAGCCATGGGCTATTCTGGTGATTTTAATATCGAACGGACGGACCAGACGGGAGATATACATAGCTGTAGCTTCACCCTCAATATTGGGGTTAGTGGCCATAATAAGCTCTTTCACTCTCTCGTCGCTCAGACGGGTCAACAGTTCCTTAAGTCTTATATCGTCGGGACCTATGCCCTCCATCGGTGAGATTGCACCCTGAAGCACATGATAATAGCCGTCGAACTCCTTGGTTCTCTCTATGGCTACAAGATCCTTGGAGTCTTGTACCACGCAGATCACTGAGGTATCTCGGGTTTTGTCCTGACATATACGGCATGGATCGGTGTCCGTAATGTTGCAGCAGACCGAGCAGTAATGAAGATTGCGTTTGACACTGACAAGCGCTTTGGCAAAGTCAATAACTTCATCCTCTTTCATGTTGAGTACATGAAAAGCCAGCCGGGCTGCTGTCTTCGGGCCGATCCCGGGCAAACGTGTAAAAGCTTCGATCAGCTTGGCTAGCGGTTCTGGATAATACAAATTGATGGTTCTCCTTTGGTCTGGAGTGGAGTAGGCCTAGAATAAGCCAGGGATCTTCATTCCGCCGGTGAATTTACCCATGTCGTTGTTAGCCAGCTCTTCAGCCTGGGTAAGGGCGTCGTTTACAGCGGTGATGACAAGATCCTGCAGCATTTCGATATCTTCCGGATCAACAGCCTCTGGTTTGATTTGCATGGACAGCAGCTTCTTATGGCCATTCACTTGTACAGTAACCACGCCGCCGCCGGAAGAACCTTCGATCGTCTTGCTTCCCAGCTCTTCTTGGGCTTTGAGCATTTGCTCCTGCATTTTTTTAACCTGTTTCATCATTTGGTTCATATTATTCATAAGTCGTCTCTCCTTTGGAATGCGCTTTTTGCGCTCATAGGCTTAAATGCTACTCTTTTATGACAACAAGGTCTTCTCCAAAGAGCTGGATAGCCTCGTCAATCCATGGTTCAGTCTTTGTCTCAGCAGTTTCATGCTCATGCTCGAGACGAAGCTCCTCCTTGCCCGGTTGTGCAGCAGACTTCTGCGCCGCTTCATTCCAGTCGCGCAGAAGTATCGTAACCAGACGGTAGGGTTTACCCAGCCGTGCAGCTAACACATTCTCAATCACCTGTCTGTTGGCCGGTTTCTCTGTGGTGTCCCGGTGAATTGTGTTCTTAAAGGCCACAAGCACCGCATCTTCCATTACAGACACAGGCTCACCGTCAACAAACCAGGCATGCACGGTTACCTTCTCCTCCTTCACCCCTTGCAAGACGACGCTCCATTGTTTAAACACCGAAGCGAAATCAGCGCTGTCTTTACCGGCGATGAATTTATCCAGCTGCGGAGGCAGCTTGGAGGGTGAGGAGATTCGTGGAGCCGAGCTTTGGGCTGGCTTCTGGGCGGAAGCCTGATCTCTTGAGCCGTTACCGGATATCCCACCGGACTGCATAGCCTGCTCGAGCTTCTTCTCCAATGCGGCAATCTGACGCTTAAGAAGCTCTAGTTCCCCCGAATCCACGGAGGGGCTGCCGCTTGAAGGCTGCAGGGAGGCTACTGAGCCAGGGGCAGCCGCCAGAATCGGAGCTCCTCCGCCCTGCTGCAAGCTGCATAACTTCATCAGCGCCACTTCAAACAAAGTCTGCGGATGAGTGGCATATTTCATTTCTCCCAGATAACGGTTCAGGGTCTCGACAATTTCAAACAGCCGCTCCCGGGAGAACGCTGCTGCCATGTCGCGGAATTCAGCAGGATTGAGAACCCGGTCTGTTAGCTGATCCGCGCCCGGCACCATCTTGATCATCAGCAGATCACGGAAATAATACAGCAGGTTCTCCAGACATTTGTCAGCGCTTTTGCCTTCGTGCATAAGCTGCTCGACAAGTTCCAGAAGCAGACCCATATCACCTTCCAGAATGGCTGTTGCAAGGCGGGCAAACTGCTCGGAAGGAATCCCCCCCGTCATTCCCAGCACTTGCTGGTAAGTCACATTGCCGTCTGTAAAGGAAGAAATCTGGTCCAGTATGCTGAGAGCATCGCGCATCCCCCCATCGGACAGGCGGGCAATGTACTGCAATGCATCTGCATCTGCAGTAATGCCTTCCTTCTGACAGATTTCAGTTAGCCGGCCGCTCTGCTCCTCGAGCGATACTCTGCGAAAGTCAAAACGCTGGCAGCGGGAAATAATCGTTGCCGGCAATTTATGAGGTTCTGTCGTCGCCAAAATGAACATGACATGGGGCGGCGGCTCCTCCAGCGTCTTTAGCAGAGCGTTAAACGCTTCTGTTGTCAGCATATGCACTTCATCAATAATATACACTTTACGGCGTACTTCGGTAGGCGCATATTTCACCTTATCCCGCAGATCGCGAATCTCTTCAACACCCCGGTTGGAGGCCGCATCAATTTCCTGCACATCCATTACGTTGCCAGCGGAAATCCGCACACAGGATGGACATTCATTGCATGGCTCCGGACCCGGACCGCGCTCGCAATTGACCGCTTTGGCGAGCACTTTGGCAGCACTCGTCTTGCCGGTTCCCCGCGGGCCGCTGAACAGGTAGGCATGCGAAACCCGCTGTTCACGAATCGCATTCTGCAGCGTCTGGATAATGTGCTGTTGTCCTACCATGTCTTGAAACGACTGCGGCCGCCAAGCACGGTACAGCGCGATATGTTCCACTATGCATTACCCTTTCTTAGGCTGCCGCTTTCCGGCATTTGTCGCTAATTTATTATACTATATTCCCCAGACTTTGACCAAAAACAAAAAGCATCTTTGCTTGTGGCAAAGACGCTATCATTAACGATATGTTCATAATATAAAACCGTGCACCTGTTATTGATGGCTGCGATCCAAGCGGCAACCCTACAAGACTGCTCGGGCTAGGCTACCCTCCGGCACAAGAGTAAACTTGCTTATGGCTGCTTCCTTCCGGACCTGACCAGGTTCACAAGCACTCATTGCGGAGGACCCAACCGTCAACACAGTCCATAGGGACCAAGGCCTCACATCGACAGCACCTCTAACAGGAATTCAACCTCGCTACAGCGGATTGCGAGTTACAGGGCACCGCTACCTCCCCGTCTAGCACGGCGAAGATAAGTATAGCTCACCGCCCGATAAAAATCAACCCGACAAGCGGAAATGGGATTATTTCCCTCTATCATATAAAAACCCCCTGGCTAAAAAGCCAAGGGGCAGTCCAATCTTATGCCACTGAAAGGCAAGGCTGATTAGATACCGTATTTCTTCTTGAATTTATCAACGCGACCACCGGCATCAAGGAATTTCTGCTTGCCAGTGAAGAACGGATGGCAGTTAGAGCAAATTTCGACGCGCAGCTCTTGTTTAACAGAACCGGATTCGAATGTGTTGCCACATGCGCAGGTTACCTTAGTAAGGTTGTACTTGGGTTGGATTGTTTGTTGCATTTGAATTTCACCTCTCATGCCCTAGGACTCATGCGGACCCAGAGTTATTAAACATACAACGGTATTTTAGCATGAAAGGTAGAAGTCTGCAATATGTTTGAAGCCCATATTTCCGTGCTACATATGGACTCTGCGCTGTTTGGCACGGGCCAAATCCGCTGGAGGGACATGAGTGAAGGAGCCTATAACCACACCCGGAAGTTCCTCGCGGAAAATCTCAAGCATCGTCTTCATACCCAGAATTTCGCCTTGCGCTGGAGGAATGAGTTCTAAATAACTCTCGGGATCAATGTTCAGATTACGCATCTGAATCAGTTTCAGATCCGTACGTCTTACAAATTCCACCATCGCCTCAATTTCTTCCTCGCGATCCGTGACCCCGGGGAAAATCAGATAATTGATAGACGTATATACACCCTGCGCCGCAGCGTATTTCAACGACTTCTCCACATTTGCCAAAGTGTAGCCGCGAGGCTTGTAGTAAGCGTTGTAATGGTCATCCAAAGCACTGATCGTACTCACCCGCATCAAATCAAGCCCTGCATCAACAATCCCGCGGATATGGTCGCTCAGCCCGGCGTTGGTGTTGATATTGATATAGCCCATATCGGTAACCGAACGCACTTCACGAATAGACTCAATAATTAATTTGGCCTGTGTGGAAGGCTCGCCTTCACAACCCTGACCGAAGCTGATGATGGACTCAGGCGTCTTCAGATGCTCCAGCATGACTTGAGAAATTTCATCCACCGTAGGCCGGAAGTTCATACGGGTCTGCGGTGATACAAACCCGCTGTCATCAGGCTGTTCGGAAATACAGCCAAAGCACCCGGCATTGCAAGAATAGGAGACCGGAACCGCACCTTCCCAACGACCTAAAAAGGTATTGGAGGAAGTCAGGCATTCATAGCCCAGCGCGCAGTTGGAAAGATGATCATAAAGACGGTTCTCCGGATACTTGGCGGTCAAATCACCGACTCCGGCTTCCACATTCTCCCGGTCACAATTCAAAGGGTTCCATTGTTCGGGATCGTCCGTAAGATCAGCAGCCACGTAGAAGCCGCCATCCTTCCACACTACAGCAGAATATCCGAACAGCGGAAGCTTATACGACTTGTCTGTCTTGACATAACCAGGAAGACAAAGCCTTGTAAAACCCTGCGGTAACAGTGCGCCTACAGCCTGCGAGCCTTTCGGCAACGGCAGCATTTCCCCTGTCTCGGGGTTCATGCCCACTGCCCGCGTATTAGGCAGTCCTACCAGCGTCGCGCCTTCCGGCAGCGGAATCAATTCTTCCTCCAGCATCTCAACAATCATATCTCCGCTGCGGGCAAGCCCGTACAGCTCGGGATGATCATATACGTTTCCTTGCCCGTCGGCATATACCAAATACATGTTAGTCTCCTCTTATATCAATTCTCAGGTTGTAGGGACAGTAGGTGTCTTGGGCCGTGTTGTCCGGCGCGCCGACGAACCGCTATTGGAAGTTCCGCCATTGCTGGCTGTACCGCTTGCCGATGAACCCTCTTTGCTTCCGGCCACATCAAAAGACGCCAGGAATTCAGCATTAGTCTTGGTGTCACGCAGCTTTTTGATGAATCCCTCTACAAAATCGTACGACTCGTTCATATTTTTGCGGATCGCCCAAATGGTATCGAGTTCTTCCTTGCTCAGCAGCACCTCTTCGCGGCGTGTGCCTGAACGGCGGATGTCGATTGCCGGGAAGATACGGCGTTCCGCCAGCTTGCGGTCCAAATGCAGCTCCATGTTGCCCGTACCTTTAAATTCCTCATAAATGATATCATCCATACGCGATCCGGTATCAATCAGTGCTGTTGCAAGGATCGTCAGACTTCCGCCTTCTTCTACATTCCGCGCAGAACCAAAGAACCGCTTCGGACGGTGGAACGCCGCAGGATCTATCCCCCCGCTAAGTGTCCGGCCGGATGGAGGAACCACAAGGTTATAGGCGCGTGCCAACCGGGTAATGCTATCCAGCAGAATAACAACATCTTTTTTATGCTCAACCAAACGCAGTGCCCGCTGCAGGACAAGCTCAGCTACCTTAATATGATTCTCCGGAAGCTCGTCAAATGTGGATGCAACCACTTCGCCTTTTACAGAGCGCTGCATATCAGTTACTTCTTCGGGACGTTCATCAATCAGCAATACAAACAGTTCAATCTCGGGATTATTAGTGGATATACTGTTGGCAATTTCTTTCAGAAGGAGCGTTTTTCCTGCTTTGGGAGGTGCTACAATCAAACCGCGCTGCCCTAAACCTACAGGAGCAAGCAAATCCATTATTCGGGTAGATAAATGAGTAGGGGATGTTTCGAGCGGCAGCTTGTCTTGCGGATAAAGAGGTGTCAGCGCCGGGAAATGCAAGCGCTCCGCTGCACTGGCAGGATTCTCGCCATTCACGGCATTTACTTGAAGCAATCCAAAGTAACGTTCATTTTCTTTCGGTGTGCGGCATTTCCCGGAAACAAGATCGCCGCTTCTTAAATCAAATTTGCGAATTTGCGAAGCCGAGATATAAATATCTTCCGCGCTGGGCAAATAGTTAATCGGCCTCAGGAAACCATAGCCTTCAGGCAAAATCTCCAGTACGCCTTCCATGAACATGAGCCCGCTTTGCTCCGCCTGTGCACGAAGAATCGCAAAGATCAGTTCCCGTTTCTTGAGCGTTCCGTAGTAGGGAATCTGGTATTTCTTAGCCAGCTTATACAGATCGGTCAGCTTCATTTCTTCCAGATCGGAAATTTGAAGATCCATGTAATAACCACCTATTCAATTTTTGTATGAGTTCGGGCAAAATATGAGTCTATTAAATTGCTCATTAGGATAGGATTACCCAAATTGGAAGGAGATATGCAGTTTAGAGGCAAATATTACTCCTCCCAATTCCTCGGGCAACCTCAATTTCTATTCGTTCTCGCGCCAGACCTCGGCACCCAAATTGCGCAGATTGCTAACAAGATTATCATATCCGCGGTCAATATATTCCACACCCGTGACCTCGGTAATGCCTTCCTGAACAGTCAGTCCGGCAATGACCAGCGCCGCACCGGCGCGCAAATCGGCAGCCTTTACTTTAGCAGCGTTAAGCTTGCCGCCTTCAATAATAGCTGATCGCCCTTCTACGCGGATCTTTGCGCCCATCCGCACGAGTTCCGGCACATGCTTAAACCGGTTGCTGTAGACAAAATCGCTAAGGACGCTAACTCCCTCAGCCTGGGTCAATATACTTGTCATCGGGGATTGAAGATCGGTGGCAAAACCGGGGTATACCAAAGCCTTAACATCGACATGCTCATATCGGGCTCTGCCGATCACACGAATGCTTTCGTCCAGTTCTTCAATTTCTACGCCCATCTCCAGCAGTTTGGCGGTCAAAGCCTCCAAATGTTTGGGGATAACGTTATCTATTAACACGTTGCCGCGCGTTGCTGCAGCAGCAATCATATATGTCCCAGCTTGAATCCGGTCGGGAATGATGGAATGACGGCAGCCATGCATCTCCGTAACGCCTTCGATCCGGATGGTTTCGGTACCGGCGCCTTTAATAACTGCGCCCATAGAGTTTAATAGGGTAGCTACATCTATAATCTCAGGCTCTTTAGCCGCATTTTCAATAATTGTAGAGCCTTTGGCCCGTGAAGCCGCAAGCATAATGTTAATGGTCGCTCCAACGCTGGATACATCCAGATAAATTTTCGCACCGCGCAGTTCCTTGGCATAAAGATGAATCGAACCATGATCATTGGTCACGGTCGCTCCCAGCGCCTCAAAACCTTTAATGTGCTGGTCAATTGGGCGGGGTTCAAAATTACAGCCGCCGGGAAGACCAATTGTCGCTTCTTTGAATCTTCCAAGAAGCGCTCCCATCATATAATATGAAGCCCGCAATTTCTTAACGGGGCCGTTAGGCATTGGAATGGAGACGATACGGGAGGGATCAATTCTCATCTGGTTGCCTGACCACGATACAGTCGCACCAAGCTCTTCCAGAATTTCAGAGTAAACAGCCACATCACTAAGGGAGGGCAAATTATCCAGAACAACTTCAGATTCGGCTAAAATCGCCGCAGGAATAAGCGCAATTGCGCTATTCTTCGCTCCGCTGATGGTTACAACGCCCTCTAGCGGACGTCCACCGCCAATCATTAATTTTTCCATAGATTTATCTGGTTCCCCCTACGTGTATTGCAACTTATCCGGCAATACCTGCTGTGGCATTTTTGGTGAATAAAATGGAAAGACACCGGCTAAGCGGTGTGCTTTCCATATCAAACTATTCAACTGGACAGCGTTAAATAACCTGTCCCGGTGCATAAAGATATTAATCTGTGCAGATGCACAAAGGAAAGAGCACTCTTAACAAGGGTAGCTCGTCCGCTAAGGGCGGAAATAAATTACGCTTTGTTGCTGGATCCGAACTCGCGGATTTTGCCAATAACGGTTTGTTTGATGGCATCGCGGCCTGGTGCGATAAATGTACGTGGATCGTAAGCATCAGGTTTAGCAGCAAGAACTTCGCGAACTACTTTAGCAAATGCGATTTGGTTCTCAGTGTTTACGTTGATTTTGGAAGTACCCAGGGAGATCGATTTCTTGATATCGTGCTCAGGGATACCTGTACCACCGTGCAGAACCAGTGGAAGTTTAACCGCGTTGCGGATTTCTTCCATTTCTTTGAATCCGAGGTTAGGCTCGCCATGGTAAGGACCGTGTACGGAACCAAGTGCTGGAGCCAAAGTGTCGATGCCGGTTTCTTTAACGATGCTTACGCATTCGTTCAGGTCAGCATATTGAATGCCGCCGATAACGTCATCTTCTTGTCCGCCAACTGTACCTACTTCGGCTTCTACCGAAACACCTTTAGCGTGTGCATAGTCAACGACTTTTTTAGTCATTTCAATGTTTTCGCTGATTGGGTGGTGGGAACCGTCGATCATTACGGAAGTAAATCCGGCATCAATGGCTTCCTTACATTTGTCAAAGCTAGAACCGTGATCCAGGTGAATCGCTACAGGAACGGTGATTTTCATGTCATGAACAAGACCTTCAACCATCTTTACAACAGTGTAGAATCCGCCCATGTGACGAGCTGCGCCTTCGGATACACCAAGGATAACCGGTGATTTCTCTTCTTCTGCGGCACCAAGAATCGCTTGAGTCCACTCCAGGTTGTTGATGTTGAACTGGCCTACTGCATATTTTCCTTCAAGTGCTTTGTTTAACATGTCTGTCATAGATACTAATGGCATGGTTTCAATCCTCCTAAGAATGTTGGTTGCTTATATATAAGCCGACATCACATACAGGCTTATTATAGCACATCCTGTGTTAAATACTAAATAGGGTACACAAAAAAATGTCCCGGTGGGACGATATTCATCCAGCCCATATCCCAGCGGAACTCATCCTTTTTAGATTGTCCATTTCAGGAGCATCCCAAACTGCCTATTCCAACACTAGCTGCACTGGTCTATCGACTTGCTGTTAAGATGCATGTTCACGGCTACCCGCATCTCATCAATGTCAAAAGGTTTGGTAAAGTGCATCAGTGCTCCGAGTTTCGTCGCTTCCTTAATCATATCCAGCTCTCCGTAGGCAGTCATCATAATCACCTTTATGGCCGGATTGATTTCCTTCAAATGCTTCAGGATTTCGAGTCCGTCCATTCCCGGAATCTTCATATCAAGCAGAACCAAGTCTGGGGATTCACTACGAACAATGTCCAGTGCCAATTTTCCGTTAGCTGCTTGAAAAGTGGTATACCCTTCGCTATTAAAGACTTCCATGAGAAGAATCCGGATTCCGTTCTGATCGTCGACAATTAATACTTTCTTCTTTTCCATATCATACCCTCCCAGATTTAAGGCAGATTGACTATACCGCGCTCCGCACAGCTAACGGCCCACTACAACTTAGTCTATACGAAACCTATAATTCGTGCTTTACAGCCAAAATCCTGCTAATTGGATAAAATGGGTAAATACAATCCATATAATGGTTAAACACTGACTATCCGGGAATGGTAAATTCAAAACTATAAAAATTAAATTTCTCAACAGCAGAAAAGGTATACAAACCCTTGTAACCAAAAAAAACGGCTTTGCCGTCCTTAACGAAGGACGACATCCGTTTTTGCAGAAATGAAGGAAAAAGTATAGTGCACAACCTATAACTGTCCTATATTTCAAGCGGAAACGGCTTCACCGTCCTCAAAAGGACGGTATCCGTTTCAGCGAGAAATAGAAGGATAATTTATAGCGTGAAACATATAAATTCTTATATTTTGAAGAAAGCCTCCAGATGGAGGCTTTCAAAGGCCCGTGAAGGCCGGTTTGACATATGAACTACAGCTGTTCGGAATGAGTCAGCGAAGCTTTGACAAATTCACGGAAGAGCGGCTGCGGACGGTTCGGACGGGAAGTGAATTCCGGATGGAATTGTACCGACAGGAACCAAGGATGACCCGGAAGCTCCACAATTTCCACCAGACGTCCATCAGGTGAAGTCCCGGAGATCACGAGACCCGCTTTTTCAATTTCGTCGCGGTAGGCGTTATTGAACTCATACCGATGACGGTGGCGTTCATAGACCAGTTCATCATCATAGCAGGACATAGCCAGTGAATCCGGCAAAAGCTTGCAAGGATACAGTCCAAGACGCATGGTGCCGCCCATATCTTCGATATCCTTCTGCTCAGGGAGCAGATCAATCAGCGGATGCGATGTAGTCGGATCAATCTCCGAACTGTTCGCCCCTGCCAGTCCCAACACGGAACGGCCGTATTCGATAACGGAAACCTGCATTCCCAGGCAAATCCCGAAGAACGGGATCAATTGCTCACGGGCATAACGGATTGCGGAGATTTTACCTTCAATCCCCCGGTCGCCGAAGCCGCCTGGCACCAGAATGCCGCCTACTCCGCCAAGCAGTTCGTCCACATTCTCGTCGGTCACCATCTCGGCATCCACCCAGCGGAGCTTCACTTCCGCATTGGCTGCGAAACCTGCATGCGAAAGCGACTCCACCACACTCAGATATGCATCATGCAAAGCAACGTACTTGCCGACAATAGCGATCTCCACGGTGTGTTCCAGCTTCTGGATCCGCTCCAGCATGCTTTCCCATTCACGCATATCCGGCGCAGGTGTAGTCAGCTTCAAATGATTAACCACAATCTCATCCAGACCTTCATCACGCAGGTTAAGCGGAACCTCATACAGCGTGGAAGCATCACGGCACTCAACTACTGCATTGGCGTCGATGTCACAGAACAAGGCAATTTTGGCCTTCATGTCTTCAGAAAGCGGATATTCCGTACGGCATACGATCACATTCGGCTGAATCCCAATGCTGCGCAGCTCCTTGACACTATGTTGTGTCGGCTTTGTCTTTACTTCACCCGCAGCCTTAATATAAGGAATCAAGGTTACGTGGATATACATTACATTTTCCCGGCCAATATCACCCTTAATCTGACGGATAGCTTCCAGGAACGGCAGGCTCTCAATGTCGCCCACAGTACCGCCGATTTCGGTAATAACTACATCAGAACCAGTCTCGCGGCCGGCGCGGTATACCCGTTCCTTGATTTCATTCGTGATGTGAGGAATAACCTGAACCGTGCCGCCCAAATATTCCCCGCGCCGTTCTTTGCTGATTACGGAGGAATAAATTTTACCTGTCGTCACATTGCTGTTCTTTGACAGATTGATATCAATAAACCGTTCGTAGTGTCCAAGATCGAGGTCAGTCTCCGCACCATCATCGGTGACAAATACTTCCCCGTGCTGATAAGGACTCATAGTTCCAGGGTCTACATTGATATAAGGATCAAATTTCTGGATCGTCACCTTCAGACCTCTGTTCTTGAGCAGCCTGCCCAGCGAAGCAGCGGTGATGCCCTTGCCCAGGGAAGACACAACGCCACCCGTTACAAAAATATACTTTGTCACTGTAAAACCCTCCTAAATAAAGTCCAGAAATTCAGGCGACGCTTTTGTTTATCGTAACCCTTTTTTCCATCATCAAAACGGGGAACTTAAAAGTTACTTCCACCACCCCCAAAAAACAGGGATGCAATCATCCAATCACGGAAAAACCATCTAAAAAAACAAAAAAGTGACACCCGTAGAGCCGGGGCACTTTTTATTTTAGAAAATAATATTAACGTTCATTATAAGCCCATGCAATAGTTTACTCTGACGGTCCTACCCATGTCAAGGGAGGAATTCTGCCCTAGCGTACTATTCTAAAATCCGTCGTTCTCGTCCTCGTCGGCATCTTCGCCTTCGCCGTCTTCGGAATCATCTTCATCCACTTCGTCTTCGTCAATGTCATCTTCATCAATGACAACATCCTCGTCAACTTCTTCTTCGCTGTCGTCGTCTGAATAGAGGTCGTCGCGATCTTCGTCGATAACGTCGAAGTCCTCTTCCTCAGCAGCATAGTTCTCTTCTTCTTCGGCAAAATCATCATCTTCCAAATCGTCGTCTTCATCGTTGATGATACGAACGCGTTTGGTATTACCGACAGGATCATCGGAGCGTTCCAGAGGGTACCAGCGTTTCAGCCCCCACAGGTTGGTTCCGACACAGGCAAAACGCCCGTCAATGTTAATCTCGGTATATAACTGGGCAATAGTATCTTGGCTTTCTTGCTCGGTCATACCGCGCAGCTTGGCTACTTCAACCATCAGGTCACGGTAATAAAAAGGTGTGTTGGCTGCTTTAAGCACCAGGAAAGCCAGGTCCACCATCGGTATTTCTTTAACTTTCTCAGGGTCCAGCTTTAAATTGAGTGGCGTACTCACTAAAGGACACTTCCTCTCACGCATTGTTCACATTACAAATCATGCTTAATTTATCATATCCATTAACAAACCTAAGTAAAACCTATTTGCCAGCAAATTGCAAGTCAATTGCGGTGAGAGGCCGGAAGATTCGCTTTGCGGTCCTGGTGTGGAGATTTGTTTCTGGCGTTCCGGAAGGTTTGAAGCGCTTTCGGATGTCTCAGCCACTGCTGCACGGGCACGAACAAAGCAATTCGATCTGATCATATGTACCCGGCTGTCCCAACGCCAGGAAACCTGTGCTAAGCCGTCTTTGTTGAAAAGTACGCAAAGCCGCTTTTGTACAGCAGATATGGAGAAAGTACAGCACCAAGCTTATACTTCTAATTTGCTAAAAAGGCGGAGGAAATTCCTCCGCGCATGACTGTATCCACGCCAAGGATCGGCTCCTTACGGGATGTTGCAAAGAGAGGTTTAGATCTCTTCCGTTTATTTTATGTGAAGCGCCGCCTTTTGACACGATGGGCAGCCCATTTCGCTAAAAAAGGGCAAGTTCCCATTCGGACGTCCGCCTTCTTTCATACAATATGGCAGCACGGCACCGAGGAGGGGACGGCGTATAACTTATGGACTATTACGGATTTTGGCAGATGCTGCTTGATGAGATATCGGCTGCCCCCAAAAATACTACTGAGCGGCGAATTGTTACCTTCAACGATGCCCGCCAGTATGCCGGAGCGCTGTCACAGTGGAAGGCGCTGAAGAAAAAGCGGCCCGGGCTGCGGCAGGTTCAGGTTTCCCCGCTGATTCGGGCCTTCTTTCTGCCTGCTGCGGGTGCAGAAAGACTGATGGATAAATTCTCCGATTTGCTGCGTATTGAAAATGACCTGCGGATACAGGTCCACTCCGTGTCCCCGGACAAGAGCGGAACCGCCGTCATGCCATGGGGGGTGAAGGCGATACATGCTCCCCAGGCCTGGTCCAAATCAACCGGAGTGCATGTAAAAATAGGCGTTATTGACACGGGGGCCGATTACCGCCATCCCGATTTGAAGCATTCCCTGGCCTCCGGTGTGAATCTGCTGCACCGCGGCATGCTGCCGCTCGATGATAACGGGCATGGCACTCATATTGCCGGTACACTGGCCGCAGCGGGCGGCACGCGCGGAATGATGGGCGTAGCCCCGCGCGCACTGGTGTATCCGGTCAAAGCCTTTGACCACAGCGGCTCCGCCTATGTATCGGATATTGTCCTTGGGATCGACTGGTGTGTACAGAACAAGATCGACATTATCAATATGAGCTTCGGGATGAAAACAAGAAGCAAAGCACTTCATGATGTGGTAATCAAGGCCTATCGGGCCGGGATCGCCATCATCGCTTCCTCCGGCAATGACGGCAAACGGGGCGGGGACTATCCCGCCCGCTACCCCGAGACGATCGCCGTCGGCGCCCTGGACAGAAGGCACCGCGTAGCGGCCTTCAGCAACCGCGGTCCGTACATCGATGTGTACGGACCAGGCGAAAGCGTGCCCTCCTGCTGGCTGAGGGAGGGCTACAAAGAGATGAGCGGCACCTCCATGGCGACCTCGCATGTCACCGGTGCCGCTGCACTGCTGCTCGCGCTGCGGCCGTCGCTTACGCCGCGCGAGCTGAAGCTGCTGCTGCGCCGCACGGCTTCGCCGGTGCGGCTGCGCAAGGGCCAGCGCCGCGCTTCCCTGGGCGGCGGCGCGGCCGATGCCCTGCGCCTGCTGCGGGCGGGCGCACGGGCTAAGCCCGTTGCCGCCGCCGCGAAGGCGTAGGCAACGGGCGGCAGCTGCCGCCGCGGCGCTCTGCGGCGGCGCGCAGCAGCAGGCCCCTCCGGCACGGGGGCCTGCAACCAGCCCGGACCGGGGGCCGCCCAGATTGCGGGCGGTTCCCGGTCCGGGGTTATTCAAGGCAGGACCCGGCGGCGCCGGTACTGCCTCACGCAAAAAGCTCCGCCTTCCTTTCACCGGAAGGCGGAGCTTTTAAGTTTGCTGGCGCAAGCTGCAGCTACATGCGGTCAGGCGCAGTGACACCCACAAGGCGCAGCACGTTGGCAATCGTCGTGCGCGCAGCGCCCAGCAGGGCGAGACGGGCCACGGTCTGTGCGGCATCCTCGGTGATCACGCGCTCGGCTTTGTAATAGCTGTGGAACAGCGCAGCCAGATCGTAGACATAGCGGATCAGGCGGTGCGGTGCATAACCTTCGGCAGCAATGGCAATCTCCGCCGGTAATTCGCCGATTTTGCGGAGCAGGTCATATTCATGAGCTGCCGTCAGCTTCGTATAATCGATATCGGCGTAATCCGGCAATGTGATGCCCTGCTCTTCCGCCTGGCGGAAAATGCTGCAGATCCGCGCATGCGCGTATTGGACGTAGAATACAGGATTTTCATTGGACGTGGAAATTGCCAGGTCCATATCGAAGTCCAGATGCGAATCCATGCTGCGCATCGTGAAGAAATAACGGATCGCGTCGAGGCCGACTTCTTCCATCAAGTCTTCCATCGTAACCGCTTTGCCGGTACGTTTCGACATTTTGACCTTTTCGCCGTTCTGGAACAGACTGACCATTTGGGCAATCAGCACCACAAGCTTCTCCGAATCGTTGCCAAGGGCCGACATCGCCGCCTTCATCCGCGGAATGTAGCCGTGATGGTCAGCGCCCCAGATATTGATCATTTTATCGTAGCCGCGGCTATATTTATCGCTGTGGTAAGCAATATCAGGCGTGAGATAGGTATAGGTTCCATCGTTCTTGATCAGTACGCGGTCCTTGTCGTCGCCGTATTTGGTCGTCTGCAGCCAGGTTGCCCCGTCCAGCTCATATACCTCTCCGCGGTCGCGCAGCTCATCGAGTGAACGCAGGACCTGTCCATTCTCATACAGCGAGGTTTCGCTGAACCAGATGTCGAAGTTGACGCGGAAGCGGCCGAGGTCGCGTTTGATTTTGTCCAGCTCCTTGGTCAGGCCGTAAGTGCGGAAGAAAGCGGCACGGTCCCCCGGAGTCATCGCAAGCAGGGAATCCCCCTTCTCAGCCACAAGCTCTTTGGCAAATCCCTTGATGTCTTCGCCATGATAGCCGTCCTCCGGCATTTCGGCCGGCTGACCCAGTTCCTGCAGGTAGCGGGTCTCAATCGACTTGCACAGATTGGCCACCTGGTTGCCGGCGTCGTTGATATAGTACTCACGGGTTACTTTGTAGCCGGCATAATCCAGCACGTTGCAGAGCGCGTCGCCGACAGCAGCACCGCGGGCATGCCCCAGGTGCAGGCTGCCGGTAGGATTCGCGCTGACGAATTCCACTTCAACCTTCTGCCCTTGGCCAACATCTATGCGGCCGTAGTTGTCACCCTGCTCGTGGGCAAGAGCGATTACCGGATAAAGGTAGCTCTTGGACAAAGTAAAGTTGATGAATCCCGGTCCGGCAATTTCTGCTTTTTCAATAGAAGCACGACCTGTGTCCAGGTGCTCAATAATCGCCTCAGCGATCTGGCGCGGATTGCGCTTCGCAATCTTGGTAAGCTGCATCGCGGCGTTGGTTGCCAGATCGCCATGCGCTTTGTCCTTCGGCACTTCCAGCACGATAGCGGGAAGCTCTTCTCTGGTCACCAGGCCTGCGGCAACAACTGCATCGGCGATGGCTTCTTTCACCCGTTCATTGGCAAGCTGAAGCGGATTTGAACTTTGTGTCATGATTGTGGTTCCTCCTGTATATGCAAACTGATCGCGAACTGTCCTGATAACTCCTCGTAAACGTACAGATCATATTCCCATGAAGCCGTCAGCGACCGCCCGTTCCGGACCATATCCAGCTTCCGCGTTTCTGTAGAGAGATTGAACTGTGTGTAAGGGGAACGGTAGAATCCCGGCAGGCGGCGCCCCGGCGCAAAAGACTGCTCGGACTGGATTCCGCCGTGACGGATCAGCTTCAGCTCGCTGTCTGAAATCTTTATGGTGGTGCGGACGGAAACAGCCTCGCCCTGCGGGCCCTGAC
Organism: Paenibacillus sp. FSL M7-1046; assembly: GCF_038007405.1. NCBI lineage: Bacteria > Bacillati > Bacillota > Bacilli > Caryophanales > Paenibacillaceae > Paenibacillus > Paenibacillus sp. FSL M7-1046. Next base: position 2,199,032 of record NZ_JBBOXB010000001.1, read on the forward strand.
TGGACTCTTCATAACGGATATATAGCTGCGGCCCTCTGGCAGTAACTTCTCCGGCTGCTTTTACAACATTTCGCTGCCCGTCCTGCAGGCTTTCCAGTGTCACAGAAACACCGTATTTGTCGGACTGTACTTCAGCCATCACGTGTTCCTCGCTTATTCTTTCTTATATTTAATCAAAGTCATATTCGCTTTCCCATTGTACACTATATCCAGTTCAAGAGAGCAATTCAATGGCTAATTCGCCATGAAGAATAATTAAAGCGGACGCAATTCAAGCTTATCCTGGGCACGCAGAACTTCCACCATGGATAGCCAGGCCTCAGGCTTATCCTCCAGCACAGCATAATAGCGGGTCAGGAAATCGGCAACCAAAGATGCATCCAGCCGGTCCTGCTCCTCATCTGCGGGCATGAAACAAAGATCCAGTCCGGTTACCGCTTCCCCGTTGCCCATCCATGAGGGATGTACATAAGGAAAATCAAGACGTTTATAGCCTAAGTGCGACAGCACCTCCCGGCGTACAAACGGATCCATTGGCTTAACGCCTCCAAACTCATGATGCCTGGCCCGGTAAGGATCGTAGATTTCTGCGAACATACCATACAGCATTTTGCCGCTATCCGCAGCAAGCTTGTTCAGGTCTTTCAGCCGGTTCCGGGCCAGAAAACGCCCGATCCCCAGACCCTCCCGGCCAATGATGGTGAAGTCGGTCATTGCCACATTCCAGTCCGGATAATAACGGTATTCCGTTGTGCCCACCACAGCTCCATCATGGACGGCGGCAAATACGCGAATCCCGGGCTCTTCAAGCGGCGCTTTCCACAAGCTGTACTCCAGCACTTCCTCCGGCGGGAACACCTCTGCCAGCAATTGATGCACTTGTCTGAACAACGGGTCCCCAATATCGGTGATTCTTATATATTCCATATTCCATTTCCTCCTCCATCCGGTTATGAATTCACTACGACTTCATACACGTGAAACAAAGGGGTTGCGCCATTCCATCAGTGCAGCGAAATTGCCCGATTCTTCATCATCCAGATAATCGGCTACGACCCCGACCGGCGTCCGCCCGCAGCGCAGCAGGAAGGTAATCACAGGATCAGTTAGTGTGCCGGCGACCACTTCGGCCAGATACTTCTCCGCCGGCATCCGGGAAGCCTGCAGATGATAGCCGGGCATTCTTCCCGCTCCCAGTAGCCGCTCCAGCTTCTGCTCCACCACAACGTGATACAGCGACTGCACCAGTTCCTTGCCGAGACCCAGCTTGCGGTATTTGGGACGTACGCATAAATCGGCGATATACAGCGTATTTCCATCCGGCTGATGCGTGGTAATATAACCGTCTGCTGTAACCTCCGACCACGTATGATGAAGCCCTTCACCCTCCGGCTCAAAATTGATTTTCAGCCCTGTCACTGAGCCAGCCAGTTCCCCGTTCACTTCCACAGCGAGCGCGCCTTCCGGAAAAAGCGTCACATGATTCAGCAGCTGCTCCCGGTTCCACCATAATTCAGCAGGATAAGGCGGCGGAAATGCTTCGGACTGAATGGTGATCAGCTCGGCAAAATCGTCTTCGGTATACTGGCGGATAACCGCAGGCACCGGGATTTTTCCGTCAAAAGCATAAAAGGTTTTGTAGTACATACCGTGCTCCACTCCTTACTTCCAATCTGTGTAGAGATCTGTCCTGCGGTCCCGCCACGTCGTTACAGAACCTTTCTCGCGCACACTGTACAGCAGCTCCAGATCCAGATCGGCGGTAATGATCATATCGTCATTAATTTCACCTTCGGCAAGCAGACCTTGCGGCGGAAAAGGAATATCATTCGGCGTAATGACCGCTGCCTGGCCGAAATTGGCGCGCATCAGGTCGACAGTGGGCAAGGAGCCTACGGTCCCCGTCAGCACCACATAGATCTGATTCTCAATCGCGCGGGCGTGGCTCGTATATCTTACCCGGTGGAATCCATGGCGGTCATCCGTACAGGATGGACAGAAAATCACGTCTGCACCTTTGGCTCTGGCCATGCGCACAATTTCCGGAAATTCAATGTCATAGCAGGTCAGCATAGCGATGGTGCCTTTGTCGGTCTGGAATACCTCCAGCCCTTCTCCCGCCCCCATATTCCAGCCTTCGACTTCCGCAGGTGTAATGTGCAGCTTGGCCTGCTCGGCAATTCTTCCGTCCGGATAAAAGAGATGCGCCACATTGTACAGCTTGCCATTTCTGCGCAGTACGTGGGTTCCGCCAATAATATGTACACCGTACTTCCGGGCATAACCAGAGAACATTTCCCGGTAGCGGCCGGTAAACTGCGGCAGGTCGTTAATTCCCAGGGCCTTACCCTGTTCATCACCTATGGACATTAGCTGCGTCGTCAAAAATTCGGGAAACAGGATGAAGTCGGCGCTATACTCCTCCGCTGTCTTTAGGTAGTGCTCGCATTGAGCGGAAAACTCCTCAAATGAAGAGATCGTATGCAGATGGTATTGCACAGCAGATACGCGAAAAGCCATATTGGAAGTCCTCCTAATGGTTATTCAAGATTGTTTGGATAAGCAACCCTTTCACACGCCGGGCGCCTTCCTTAGAAAGTACATAAAATTTTACCATACCGGCGAAAAAAACACACTTTCCCGGGGTAGTAACTAGATGTCCGCAATGCAAAAAGCGGCCCCAGAGGAGCCGCCATCCGTGCAGGACCATGCGGTCCCCTGCCGGATAATTATTCTGTTCCTTTAAAAGTCAATTTCAGCTTCCAGGTGGTACCGCCGTCTTCCGTAGCGTACAGGGAGGAACTATTGACGCCTTTCATGGCCATCCAGCCCGCTTTGCTGCCGCTAAAGGATATCATTCCGTCAACTCCAGGAATGGCCGGCTGATTTGACCACTGCTTGCCGCTGTTATAGGTCCTGCCAACGGCTACCTTCTCTCCCGCCGGAGAGAAGCCGAACAGAAAAGCGGTGCTGTTGCCGATCAGCTGCATGTTGCCCGGTTTGCCGGAAGCAGGTCCAGTCTTGAGCGGCTCGGCGCCGCTGCCCGGCGCAGGTCCGCCCCCAGCCGAATCCTCGGCAATTACTCTGCGCCAGCTGTTGCCCTTATTACCGCTGGCATACAGTGAATAAGAGGTCTGCGACATACCGCTCCCCCCGTATAGCAAGGCGTATACTTGATCACCCTTCGCATAGATTCGTCCTGATTCAGGATAGTCAAAAGCGGACTTCAGGCTAAGCTTCCAAGTGGAGCCGCCATCCGTAGTCTTCATGATCCGGTAGCCGGAACCCGGTGCAGTTACAACTGCCCAACCGTTACTGCGGCTGCTGAACTCTGCACCGCTCGTGTTGGCCGGTGTTGAGATCTTGCTCCAGCTAAGGCCGCCGTCCGCAGTGTAGTAGGTAGAAGTCCGGTTGTACCCAAAGCCGTGCATCCTGTCTGTAAAATCGATTCGCTCAAAAGTTACCGCCTTGTCCGAAAGTCTCTTCCAGGTAGAGCCTCCGTCAGAGGTTGTAATCAGATAGACCGCTGATCCATCTTGAACTGATGCCAGCGCCCAACCTTTGACGTTGTCCGGGAAATCCATTTGGCGGAAGTTCCATTGTCCCTTGTAGATCTCCTGAAAGTGACAGCCGCCATCCGACGTACCGATCATAAAGCCGTTTCCTGCCGCCCGGCCTGTATCTGCGCTCAGAAACTGGAGATCGTTAAAGCTGGGCGGTGCGCTTTGGGTGCTGCTCAGTTTCGCCTGCAGTTCCTGCAATAACCCTTGATCGCCGCTGCCGCAGGCAGGTGCCGGTGCTGCCGCTGCCTGCGCCGGTGAAGCGGATGCTCCCCAGCCGGAAACCGCCAAAAGGCCCGCCGAGAGGAGCGTTAAAGCCGTGTGGTGTATTTTATGGGTCCAATTCATGAGAACACCTCCTGTAAGATATATACCCATTTCAGTAAACACTACTCTGTTATACTCCCCCGCCGCTGCTCGATCCACCAGAGAAAATCACAAAAAGAAGACAATTTGGTCACCGTTCTTCAAACGGCCCCCTCTTGTCTCTTTTGAGGCAAAGTACAGGTCTTCTGAATATCTGATCCCATCCTTCCCCATAATGAAAATTAATGAGGAAAAAAGAATACAGCTGTCGCTTCCTATAATTTAGATATTTATAAAGAAGGAGCCTGATGCCATGCCGCGCGATTCTGATAAACCCAAGGCAAAGAAACACCGCTTCCGCGGGCTGTTCCGGCTGCTGGCCGTCATGACCGTACTGTTGCTGCTCGCTTCCGGGGCATTGATCGGCTATCTATATCAGAAAGACCTTCCTCCGATCGGAGATGATATCCGCTCCAAGCTGCTCGATTCCCGGGGCAATGTGCTGGCCACCTTCACCAACGATGGGCGCAGCCGGGACCCTGTAAAGCTGGAAGAGATTTCTCCGCTGCTCATACAGGCAACACTGGCCGTGGAGGACCGTAAGTTCTACGACCACTCCGGCTTTGATCTAAAAGGTATGGCCCGGGCTGTACTCGTCAATCTGGAGGCGGGCAAACGCACGCAGGGGGCCAGCACCTTGACCCAGCAGCTTGCGCGCAATCTTTACCTGACCCATGAGAAGACCTGGACCCGTAAGGCGAAGGAAGCTTTATATACGATGCAGCTTGAGATGAAGTTTAGTAAAGACGAAATCCTGAACATGTATTTAAATGAAATCTATTACGGACATGGAGCCTACGGCATTGAAGCGGCTGCACGAATGTATTTTGGCAAAGCTGCGGCGGATTTGGATCTGGCCGAGAGCGCCATGCTTGCCGGGATTCCCAAAGGCCCGACCTACTATTCGCCGTATACGCATATGGAGAATGCCAAGAAGCGGCAAGGCATCATTTTGTCCGCGATGGCCAATTTAGGCGATATTACCGATGCGGAAGCCCAGACGGCAGCCCGGGAAGGCTTGAAATTCAAACCTCAGGGTCAGAAGGACACCACTGTAGCCGCACCTTATTTTCGCGATTATGTGCGCAGTCTTGTCATCGACACCCTCCATATCAGCAGCGATGAGCTGGACCAGGGCGGGCTGAAAGTCTATACCACCCTTGATTCCGATATGCAGCAGGCGGCAGAGGATGCTGTCGATAAAGGAATGGACGGCAGCAGTGAGCTGGAGACCGCCCTTGTCTCCATCGACCCCCGCACCGGTTATATCAAAGCGATGGTCGGAGGCACAAATTACCGCACCAACCCGTTCAACCATGCCTTGGCCACAACGCGCCAGCCGGGATCTTCCTTTAAGCCAATTATGTATTTGACCGCACTCTCGTCCAAGACGATGACCGGACTGTCTGTCTTTAACAGCCAGCCGACGCTGTTCCATTACGACAATAACCGCAAAACCTATCAGCCCCGTAACTTTGGCGACAAATATCTTGGAGAGATCAATATGCGTCAGGCAATTGCTGCCTCTGACAACATTTATGCCGTGAATACCATTATGAAGGTAGGGGCGGATAAAGTCGCCGAAATGGCCGCTAATATGGGTATCGATAGCCCGCTGCAAAGCGTGCCCTCACTAGCGCTCGGCACCTCGCCGGTCAGTCCGCTGGAGATGGCCTCAGCCTTCGCGGTGATTGGCGGCGGAGGGGTTAAGCTGCCTGTGACGGCTATCCTCAAGATTACCGACTCCAAAGGCAATCTGCTCTATGAGGCTCCGCAGGGCCAGGGGCAAAAGGTTGTCGAGCCGGCAGCTGCCTATGTGCTGACCCGTCTGATGGAAGGTGTATTTGAGAGCGGCGGAACGGGAAATCGTGTTGCCTCCGTTATCAAACGTCCCGTGGCCGGCAAGACCGGCACCACTGATACCGACGGCTGGATGGTCGGCTTCACCCCCGAGCTGTCTACCGCAGTCTGGGTGGGCTATGATAAAGGACGTGAAATCGCCACGTCTGACGGAAGGCGGGCTGCGCCAATTTTTGCGGAGTTCACGGAAAAAGCGCTGGCAAACGTCCCGCCAAAAACTTTTCCGATTCCCGACGGCGTAGTCAGCGTGTACATTAACCCGCAATCCGGCAAGCTGGCCACAGCCGCCTGCCCCGAGAAGGAGCTGGAAACCTTCATCAGCGGTACAGAACCTACAGAATATTGTGACCAGCATGGTGCAGGCGAAGACACCGCTCCATCCGGCGGATCAAAGGACAACGCAGTGCCTGCCAAGGATGAACATTCCTTGTGGAGCGACATTAAACGCTGGTGGATGAACTGATCCTTGTTGCAGCCATTGCCCCGTCTGCGCTACGATGGGACCAATGAACGGCAGAAGCACAGGCTTTAAGCCCTGCTTCGCCAGGGAGAGGTGCCAACAATCTATGAATGCGAATAACGCTGCCAGCGGCAGGGAAGCGTTCCCTTCTTCTCCACTTCTGTCCCCGGAGATCTATGCGCATACAGCGCTTAGGGCCGCGCCGCTTCTTCTTGGCCAGCATCTGGTGCGGCGCACGGAAGACGGGGACATACGCTGCCGCATCGTGGAAACGGAAAGCTACGGAGGCGCCGAAGACAAAGGCAGCCATGCTTATGGCGGGCGCCGCACCGCCAGAACCGAAGTGATGTTCAGCTCCGGAGGCACCGCCTATGTATATCTCATATATGGTATGTACCACTGCCTCAATGTGGTTACCGCCGCGCAAGATGATCCGCATGCGGTATTGATCCGCGCGGTGGAGCCGCTCACTCCCGCCGATGCGGAGCGGATGGTATCTTACCGGGGCATAACCGTCAAGAAGCCAGCCGACCTGTCGGGCGGGCCGGGCAAGCTCTGCCGGGCGCTGCGGATCGACAAAATCCTGAATGAAATCCGCCTGGACGTACCGGGCGGGCCGCTCTGGCTGGAGCAGGGCGCAAGCCCCGAAACTCTTGATATTGTACAGGCTCCCCGCATCAATATTCCCTATGCTGAAGAATATGCGGAGCTGCCCTGGCGTTTCTATCTCAGGAACAATCCTTACGTTTCGGTAAATGATAAGCAGGCCAGCTCTTTCAGAGTTTAAAGATCTCCCTGCCTGTTTCGGTAACCCGGAATTGGGTAAAAAATAATGAACCCTAATCAGCCTCTGCTAGCGGACCTCCGCAGGCAGAGGCTTTTCATCTCTTTATTCGCCAAATTCCTATAAATGTATGCGCTTCCCCCGTTCTCTTAACTTACAATTACTGTTATAATCATAGATATCCACACAAAAATATAAAGATGCAAATGAGGGACATGAGATGAAAGATACAGGCATGATCCGGAGTTTAGACAGTCTTGGTAGAATTGTGGTTCCCGTAGAAATCCGCATGACACGTAATATTGACATTGGAGATCCTATCGAGTTTTTCATTCTGAATGAAGAGATTATTGTGCTCAGAAAGTACACCTCTACAGAATGCACTTTTTGCAGAAGTCTTGATCATGTAACTTACTTTAAAGATCAGTTTATTTGCAACAGCTGCCTCAAAGAGCTGGGGGATCCCGGGCTTGTTTCCGATGCGGCAGAGCAACCGGTAAGTCCTGTTGAAGACAACACTGCATTACTGCGTGGCGGCCGGAGAACAAAGACAGAGGAAATGAGCCAGCGTCTCGAGAAGGCCATCGCGGACCATCCGTATGCCAACCAGAAGGAGCTTGCCGAGGTTCTTGGCATCAGCCAGGCCAGAGTCAGCCAGCTAAAGCGCAAGATCAATGCAGCAGGCAGATAAATGAACACAAACATCTTGATTCATCCCTCATGAGCATTCAAAAGGCTTGGCCTTTCCCGTTTCGGGAGGGCCAAGCCTTTTAGCTTGAAACAAAGTATGTTGCGGGGGACATCTCCTATTCCGACAGTGCCGCTTTCAGCTCTTCCGGAGAGGCATTCCACCAAGCTTCATTATGAGAAATCAGCAGTGATTTAAGCGCCGCTCTCTCCACTGTACCGAGCCCCTCCAGAATAATCTTCCGCTTCAGAGCAGCATCCAGCTTGTTCACATGATCGGCAAGAATTTTCCAGCCGCGCCGTGCTTCTGTATCAATCCACATCTCGCAAGCGGTAATTCCCCCGTAGAACTGGCCCTCCGCCGTACGGTCTACAGCTACCCAGACAACCCAGACCTGTCTGCCTGCCGGCACATCCTCGCGGTTCATGGAGAACTTAATCCCCTTCTCTACCTTACTCTTGGCATGCATGGCACCGATATCGATAACTGCTTCACCGCCGTCAATAATAACGGGCGATACATTGTTCAAATCAATGGAGCCTGCGCCGAAGCCTTTATGTTTGCTCTTGGCATTCACAATATTTAAGGCAATCTGTTTCTTGCCCTCCGGTTGTATGTTATCCACAAGTGCACATCCTTTCCTTTCACTAATAATTTAATTTTAGCTAATAATGCGGCGAATGCAAACATATACATCCCGTAGATGCTTGTCACGGGAGGAATCACAGTATGAAGCCACTGTCATTAAGGTACATTATCGTCTTTGCGGCCCTGTCCGCCCTCACTCTGCTGGGAGGGGGAATAGGGGTCCTTTCAGGGTATGGTGCAGAGCACAGCTCTGCCGTTCTAACTGCTGCTGTTCAAAAAGAGGCCAAGTCCCCCGCTGCCCTGCCTAAGCCCAAAGCTGTGCAGCCCGTTCTTCCCGAGAGCACTCCCCTTCCGGTCTCGAAGGCGTTAAGCCAGCGGGTAGTGGAGTATCATATCGACGTGCAGCTGCTGCCGGACACCACCTCTCTAAGAGCCTCAGAGACGGTGACCTGGACTCACCCCGGCCTAAAACCGGTACAAGAACTCTACTTTCATCTTTATCCAAACGCATTTGCTTCTGAAGATACTACGTTTATGAAAGAATCTGGAGGCGAACTCCGGGGTGATGCCATGCCAGCGAACGGATTTGGCAGCATGACCCTGACCGATCTCCGGACTACGGAGGGAGTCTCGCTTATGCAGCGGCTGCAATACGTGCAGCCTGATGATGGCAATGTCAATGACAAGACACTCGTAAAGGTGCATCTCCCGCAGCCGGTTAACGGAGGGGAAAGCGTAACGCTTAAGGTCCAGTTTGAAGTTAAGCTGCCCAAAATATTCGCCCGCATGGGTTCCGCCGGCAATTTCGTGATGGCCGGGCAATGGTTTCCCAAACTGAGCGTCTATGAACCTGCCGGTACCCGGGGTGTACAAGAGGAAGGCTGGAATCTGCACCAATATCACGGAACATCCGAATTTTACAGCGATTTCGGTATCTACAATGTAACCATCTCCGTCCCCCCTAATTATATCGTTGGCGCAAGCGGGTTCCCGGTCAAGAGCGCCAAGCTGAAGCAGGATCAGAAGGTGTACCAATTTTATGCGGATGATGTGCATGACTTCGCCTGGGCCGCTTCCCCGGACTTTGTGGTAGCCGAGGAGGCTTTCTCTACAGACCATGTACCGGGCGTGAGAATCAAGCTTTATCTGGACCCGCTGCATAAACATCTGCAGGAGCGTTATTTCCAGGCAGCGAAGGCCGCCCTGACCAACTTCAGCAAATGGTACGGACCTTATCCTTACTCTACATTATCCATCGTCGTACCTCCCAAAGAGGGCAATGGCGCCGGCGGGATGGAATATCCCACGCTGGTTACTGCTTTTGGCGCAGCCGAGGCTTCTCCGGGGACCTCTCTGGAGCGCACGGTCATTCATGAGATCGGCCATCAATATTTCTACGGGATGTTAGCCAGCAATGAATTCGAGGAGGCCTGGCTGGACGAAAGCTTCACTTCCTACGCCGAAGACAGGCTGATGGAGCAGGAGTATGGGGTATCATCCAATCATGTCCTGCAGGCCAGCCTGGTGACATCCTCCCAGCCGCTTGACCTGGAAACTTGGAAATACACTCCTGCTGATTCCTATGCCCGAAATGTGTACATCCGCGGCAAGCTGGTGCTGAAGGATATCGAACAGCAGGTCGGAACCAAGACGATGGATACCATAATGGCGGCCTATACCCGTAAGTTCCGCTTCCGGCATCCTTCTACCGCTGACTTCCAGAAAATCGTGGAGAAGGTGACCAAAAAATCCTGGCAAGCCTACTTCGACCAATATGTATACAGCGGCGGTTCTCCGGATTTTTCGATTGATCATATTAAAATCTCTGACCCTAAAAAAGAGGGCGGCGATGACAATGCCCGTTACGAAAGCTCAGTAGCGGTCAGCAATAAAGGAAATCAGTATGGTGACGTCCCTATAAAGTTCACCTTCCTGGATGGCTATACTGTCCAGCAGTTTTGGAATGGGACAGAGAAGGAAACCACCTTTCAGCTAGCCTACAAAGCGCCTCTTTTGTCCGCAGAGATTGATCCGGAGCACTCCATTCTGCTGGAGAGTAAGCATCTCAACAATTTTAGACTGGCGGAGCTGGAGCGAAAGACGCTCTCCCGCTGGACGCTTAGTGCAACGAAGCTGCTTGAAACCCTGCTCGGAACTCTTGTCTGGTGAGGTGAAGGATTGTGAAAAGATCGATAACCCGCGGCTGGGACAGCATGAAAGAGCAATTTTATATTCTGATTCTGCTTTTTATCTATCGGCTGCTTTGGGGCTATTTCCTGTACAGATTCGTCAGGTCAGCCCTCATCCCGGTGCTGCTCCGTTACCCCGATACACACGCCGGCGGCAGCGGAATAGGCAGATTGCTGTATTATATCGAAGGACAGACTGCACTGGGCACAGACCCCGGGGTGCTGCGCTGGCTCTGGCTGCTGCTGGCCCTCTCAGCGCTACGGCTGCTATGCTCCCCCTTTATCCGTGCAGGGCTGCTGCATGAGCTGCACCAGGAGCGCAAAGGGGAGCGGGGAATGTTCTTTTTTCCCGGAATGAAGCTTTACGGGCTCCCCGTACTGTTGTTCAGTCTAGCGGAATGGCTTCTGGCTGCAGCGCCGCTGTATTGGCTTCTCCCCAAAATGTACGGGCTTCTCCTCAGCGGTATTCTCGATTATACCCTGCTGCTGCGACTGGTTCCTTATGTTCTGGCCTGGCTCCTGTACTCCTACCTGATCCGCATTCTGCTGCTGTACATGCAGTTTGGCTACACCGGAGGAACAGGCATGTTCTCTTCCTTGCTGGTTGGCCTGAGGGTAATCCTCCCTTCCACCTGTATATCTGCACTGTTCGGCGCTGGCGGAATGCTTCTGCTGCTGCTCTCCGGAGTGACCGCACTCTTCTGTCCAGGCCTGCCCGCACTGCTGTTCCGGCAATTTTCACCGCTTCCCTCAACGCTGTTCAAAATGTGGAGCATAGCGGGGCAGTATCACCTTTGGTGCAGCAAAACATTTCCACAATAATTACGCCAGTCCCTTGGCATAATAGAAGAGTCACTGCCCCAGATAAAGGGCGGGACTCTTCTTTTGGTTACAACGTGATTTAGGGTATTTGCAAAACTGTAAATCCTCTGGTACAATGATGCCTGTACCAGTAGTAACAACTTTGTAATCTTTTGAAACTAATTTGAAGTAAATGAATGTGCCTTTAAGCATTTAACCTTGTCGATACGTCACTGTTTCGGTGCATAAAACGCCAAATTCCCGGCACCGGGAAGTGGGGGAACCATATTTTGGGTGAATTGATCTCGCTTTAGAGGGGTCATAGGGGAACCTTCTACCGAATCCTTAAGCTAACCTCGCAGGCCTTGGAAGGAGTACATCTTTTGAAAAGTCATAATTTTAAGAAGAAATGCACCGCAGCAGCATTAGGGCTGGTGATGGTGTTCACGCTTGGAGCAGGGAGCGCTTTCGCCGACTCCAGAATGGATACTGTTATTACAAAAACACTGGGAACGACGTATAAAACCGGAGGCATAAGCACTGCCGGCTTTGATTGTTCTGGATTCACCAAATATGTATTTAAGAATGTTGGCCTTACCTTGCCCCGCACTTCCAAAGCACAATTCAGCGTTGGAACCGCCGTATCACGGAATAACCTCCGTTCCGGCGACCTGGTATTCTTCAATACCCTTGGCAATGGAGTCTCCCATGTCGGCATTTATGTCGGCAACGGAAAATTCGCCCAATCCTCTTCATCCCGTGGTGTAACTATCAGTTCAATGAGTCAATCCTACTGGGCCAACCGCTACGTTGGAGCCAAACGAGTAATGAGCACAACAGCTTACAAAGCTATCGCTTACGATTGACATCCCTCAGGAATTTCATCCTCCAATAAATAATTGTAACTTATAGAGATCCGGAAACTGATTATTGCCGTAATCATTTCCGGGTTTTTCCTTTTTGTCTTCCTTATTCTACCTTTTACACGTATTTGAGGCCTGTGAAACACCTTTTTACTAAAAATCCCAACAAATCTAAGATAAAGCTTACTCAGCGCGTAAAGATAAGACCTTAAAAGCAAAAATAACTCTTAAAAAGTGCAAATATTATGCATTAATATGTTTTAAGTGATTGCCAAGTGGCGAAGTCTTTGTTACAATTATCGCAGTGAGTTTTTAGTAACATTTTTGTAATTATTCAATCGGGTTTTACAAAGGTTTTGTCATGTATTGGTTAACAAGCTAATCCTAATCAACAGTCGTGCCGAGTTCCCTAACCATTAGGGAAACGGGGGAACCGATTTTGGGTGAATTGACCTCCTATTCACAGAGGGGTCATAGGGGACCTTCAACCGAACCCTTAAGCTAACCTCGTAGGCATTTGGAAGGGGTATTCACTTTTGAAGAAGAAGCTAGCAGCAGCAGTACTAAGCTTTTCCATTATGCTTACCATCGGAGCAGGAAGCGCTTTCGCGGATTCCAAAATGGATAAAGTCATCGACAAGGCCATCGGAAGTAAATACGTATCCGGCGGTGTATCGACCAACGGCTTTGATTGCTCCGGATTTACAATGTACGTTTTTGATAAGATCGGTATCAATCTGCCACACCAATCCGGTTCCCAATACCAAATGGGTACTGCCATTTCCCGGGACGATCTGAGAGCGGGAGATCTTGTATTTTATAATACAAGCGGTAAAGGTGTATCCCATGTCGGCGTTTATGTCGGTGAGGGCAAATTCGCACATGCTTCATCCTCCCGTGGTGTAACCATCAGCACGATGAGTGACAGCTACTACGTCAACCGCTACGTTGGCGCCAAACGGATCATGAGTACAGATGCTTACCAATCCGTTACTTCTGATTCCCAAGACAATGATGACGTACAATAAGTTGTCGTAAAACGGGCACTCTTCCATGATTTTTGCCGAAATCTGGAGGGGGCCTGTTTTTTTTGTCTATAAAATAACTTACCCCTCTCAATATCCGCAAAACATAAATCTCCTCAAATTTTCTCCATTTTATAAAATATTTTTACCACTTTGTCAAGTTTCCGCCTTTCAGAAAATTTCTGAGTCGAATCAGGCCAGTTATGGATATAATTAGGTATAGCTAGTGCTGTTGCTCCCCATGAAAGGAGGCCGGTGGCCTTATGATTAGCTCCCCCGTTACATTCCATGTGGTTCCCATGGAGATCAGCCATGCCGAAGACATCGCCGCATGGAATTACAAAGCGCCTTATAATATTTATGAATGGATGCCTTGGTCCCAAATGGAGGCGCTTGGCATTGAATTTGGCGATCCAGAGCTACGCAGAGACCAGTATGTTTCCGTGGTCAACGAGCAAGGCATCCTTTGCGGCTTTGCACAGTTGTTTCCGCTGGAGGGTGTCGTCAGGCTGGGTATTGGAATGCGCCCCGAACTTTGCGGACACGGTCTTGGCCACATTTTCATGGAAGCCATCGTTCAGGCCGCGCTGAAGCGTTATCCCGAGCGGGAGATTGATTTGGAAGTATTGACCTGGAACCAGCGGGCGATCCGAACATACCAAAAATGCGGCTTCACGATCACGGATACTTATGAACGCCTTACTCCAACCGGAAATAAGCCATTTTATTGCATGGTCTATGATAAACAACATAACGTTCCATTAAATTGAAAATTTTAGTGTTGAAATCGTCCACTTTTTTGACACAAATGCTATGATAACGCTTCACCATCCTATATAATGTAGGAAGCAGCTTACATGGAGGGGACGGATGAAGATGCAGAAATGGATCATGGGCGGTTTGTTTTTCGCAGCCTGTGCCTTTGCGGTAGTGCTCTTGTTCACATTGCCCGGCAAAGCAGAGGTCGCCGAAGAAAATAACCCGACGATGCCGCAAGTCACACTGGATACCGCAAGCGCCGAAGCGATTGTACAGGCAAGCTGCATTACCTGCCACGGTGATCAGCTACAGGGCGGTCTAGGCCCTAGTCTGCAGCAGGAAGGCGCCCAGCATAACGCAGAAGAAATCTACACCATTGTTACGAAAGGACGCGGCCAAATGCCGTCTTTCAAGGATAAGCTTGCTCCCGAAGAGATTGCGAATGTCGCCATGTGGCTTGCAGAGAAGAAATAAACCTGACCTTAAAAATACAGAATGCCCGTACAAAGGATATTCAGAGTATCCTTGCACGGGCATTTTTATATCCATTCCTATGATAGGTCGGTTTCTCCTGCGCCTAACGCGTTTTATCGAAAGCTTCGTTAAATTCATGCGCCTGGCGGAACTCTAGCGCGGCAAGCCCGCTCTCTTCTTTTGCGGACAAGCGCAGAATCACCGTTTTGTAATCAATTGTAATATGCGGATGATGATCGAAGGCTTCCGAGATCGCGGCCACCTCATCCACAAAGGCGATACCCTTCATATATTCATTAAACATATATTTGCGCACCATCATATTCGGCTCCAGCTTCCAGCCCTCCAGCTTACTTACCTGCTCACGCAGCTCTTCCTCCGTAAAATGCAATTTGTTTCCTCCCTTACTAAGTTAGCCGTAAAGTCCGTACAGCCCAGCTCCTCATATCCTTTAAACAAAACATCCCTCAGCTTCGGTAAAGTCCAAGGGATGCGCCAGGATGAAGGCTTTTTTTCGGTTTAATGTATTCTAAGATCCCGGCAAATAGTACTCGGCATCTTCAATTTTACCACGGGCCGCAGACAGGGGGCAAACCGGCCTCCCGTTACTCTGCTGTTCTGCTGCTCTAAACGAGTACAACCGAGGCCAAATCCTCTTCACCCAGCAAAATATTGATACGGTGCGTCTCCTTGTCATAGATAACCACACCACTGCCTACCTGAATAACAGGCTCGTTGCCCAGCGCGTAGAACAGATCCTCTGCGAGCGCTTCCCATACCTCCAGCTTGGACTCCTGCGGCAGTTCCTGCCATTCATCCGGCTCCATCTCAAAAAACACATACCCATCAGAAATACGTCCGACTGCTTCCGTCAAATCACTAAGAATCTCGCTGTAATCTCTGCCATGTTTCACACCCACGTGTATCACTCCGTTTTCTTCACAGATGAATAATAACTTACCTTATCATTATAGCCGAAAAAATGACTTCACAAAAAACGGAATGCTGACGATAAATAAGAATATACGTGATTTGGTTACGTGCAGGGTGTCCCGCCGCTGTTCAAGGATGAAATATGCGGTCTGAACGGATCACTTCTTAATTCTCATGGACGAGGTGCATAAATGGAAATTTCAACATTACTAGGCTTAGTATTTGGTCTCATCGCAGTTGTCTGGGGAATGATGCTCAAACATGCCCCGCTTACCAGCTTGGAAAATCCGGCAGCTTATGTCATTATCTTTCTTGGTACGACTGCCTCAATCTTTGTGGCCTTTCCCATGTCGGAGGTCAAGAATGTACCCAAGCTGTTCAAGATCCTCTTTATTAAGAAAAAGATGGTCAGCAAAGCTGAACTGATTACAATGTTCATGGAATGGGCTTCCATTACCCGGCGCGAAGGTCTGTTGGCGCTGGAGTCCAAGGTCGATGAGATCGAAGATAACTTCCTCCGTAACGGTATGCGGATGATTATCGACGGCAACGACCAGGAATTTGTCCGCGATGTGTTAATGGAAGATATTCATGCTACAGAAGATCGGCATAAAGCCGGAGCCCTGATCTTCTCACAAGCGGGGATGTACGCTCCTACCCTAGGGGTATTGGGTGCCGTTATCGGGCTGATTGCCGCTCTGGCGGATATGAGTGATATGGACGTTCTGGCCCACGCAATTGCCGGAGCCTTTATTGCTACATTGCTCGGTATTTTCACCGGTTATGTAATGTGGCATCCTATGTCCAACAAGCTCAAAAGAATTTCCAAGCGTGAAATTGAAATCCGGCTAATGATGGTAGAAGGTCTGCTCTCTATTCAATCCGGAGTATCGACAATCGCTATCAATCAGAAGCTTTCCGTCTTCCTAACACCTTCTGAACGCGTTAAGCTAATCGAAAAGGGAGGCGGCTCAAGTGAGCAAAAAGACTAGACATGAAGAACACGAAGAGCATGCCGATGAGTCCTGGCTATTACCCTATTCCGACCTGATGACGCTTCTGGTGGCGCTGTTCCTCGTTATGTATGCCATGAGTGCTACAGACGCCAAGAAATTTGAAGACATGGCTGACGCCTTCAGCTCTGCGCTCAGCGGTGGTGGCGGTGTTCTGGAATATCGTTCCGATGCCCCGACAAATACCCAGCTTGATCAGGGTAAGCAAGATAAAATGAACAGTGTTATTGATAAGAATACCGGCGAATCCGACATGGCCAAGCTGCGGGCGAAAGAGCAAGAGGATCTGGAGAAACTAAAAAAGCAGTTTGATCAATATATTGAAAAGAACGGGCTGACCGATTTGCTCAGCACAAAGCTGAATCAATCGCAATTGATGATTACCATCAGCGACAACGCCCTGTTTGCTTCAGGACAGGCTGACGTAAAGGATGATTCCCGCCAGCTTGCCAAATCAATCTCGAACATGCTGCAGCAATTTCCTGATTATGACGTCCTTGTACAGGGGCATACGGATAATATTCCAATTTCCAATAGCAGCTACTCATCTAACTGGGACCTCAGCGTAGACCGTGCACTGCATTTCATGAAAATCCTGCTGCTGAATCCGAATCTGAATCCCGTTAAATTCAGTCCTATCGGATACGGGGAATACCATCCAATCGCTCCCAATGACACATCTGCCGGACGGGCCAAGAACCGCCGCGTGGAAGTTTCTATTCTGCGCAAATATCAAGAAGTCACTGAACCAAAGGGCGTCACCCTCCCTAACCAATAATAGGCAGATAAAAGAGCTGTTCCAAAGATCCCGCGGGAGATCTTCTGGAACAGCTCTTTGCTTTCTTCGGCAGCACTTTTTTAATGGCTACTGCAGCTCATAGTTTAGCATTTCCCCGAGCTCTTGCTTCTCCTGAGGCGACAGCTCGCGCCACTCTCCGGTTTGCAGCGTCCCAAGGCGGATATTCATGACCCGGATGCGCTGCAGCTTTCTGACCTCATAACCAAAGGCGCTGCACATACGGCGTATTTGCCGGTTCTTGCCTTCAGTCAGGATAATGCGGAATACCCGCTCTGTCATTCTTGTCACTTCACAGGGCAGCGTTCTGCCGCCCAGGATCTTCACTCCACTCGACATCCCGGTAATGAAGGAAGGCGTGACAGGCCGGTCTACAGTGACTACGTACTCCTTCTCATGCTTGCCTTCGGCCCGCAATATCTTGTTCACGATGTCTCCATCATTGGTAAGCAGAATTAACCCCTCTGAGTCCTTGTCCAATCGGCCGATCGGAAAGATGCGCTCCTGATGCCCGACAAAGTCAACAATATTCCCTTGAATGTGGCTTTCCGTGGTCGATGTGATGCCTACCGGCTTATTAAGCGCAATATAGACGATTTGGCTTCCCGTTTCCAGCGACTTGCCATCAATCCGTACTTCATCGCCCGGAACAGCCTGGCTGCCGAGTACGGCCGGCTCACCGTTAATGGTAACCCTACCGCTTTCCACCAGTTTGTCTGCTTCACGGCGTGAACAATAGCCTGTCTCACTGATGAATTTATTAATTCTCATGATTGTCTTCACTCCGTTCTCTATTCATGCCCTGCTCTGCAGCAGGTTCACCTGGTGCGGGCAGTTTAATAATAACTTCCGTCCCGCAACCGTATTCACTACGGATTTCCAAACTGCCTTTGTGAGCCTGGATAATCCGCTGGCTGACCATCAGCCCAAGTCCTGTACCCGACTCTTTATTAGTATAGAACGGCTCACCCAGCTTGGGCAGCATATAATCGGGAATGCCGCCTCCCTCGTCAGAGATCACAATAACAACGGAGTCTTCATCCATATACTGCTCCAGCGTGATGCTTCCACCGTCCGGCATCGCTTCAATGGCATTCTTGACGATATTAATAAACACCTGCTTAAGCTGGTTCTCCTCGCAATGCACCGTTGCCGGCAGCTCTGCGAACCGTGACTCAAACTCTATGCCAAAGAGATGCGCCTGGCTGCTCAGAAGGGAAATTACATCATTTAGAATGTGCCGGACATCCTTTTGCTGAAAGTGAACTGCCTGCGGCTTGGCCAAAATCAGAAATTCACTCACAATAAGATTAATTCGCTCCAGTTCGGAGAGCATTAAGTCAATGTGCAGCGGGACCAGCACCTGCTTTTCTTGTTGAAGCTGCAGGAATCCCCTAAGTGTTGTCAGCGGATTGCGGATTTCATGGGCAACCCCGGCGGCAAGCTGTCCCACCGTAGTCAGCTTCTCTGAGCGCCTCAGCAGCTCTTCGATCCGGTTGCGCTCTGTCATGTCACGGGATACGTGGACAAAGGCCTGTGGCCGTCCCTCTTCGTCGCGAATGATCGAGGTGCTGACACTGACTTCGACCATCGAGCCGTCTCGCTTCAGCCGTACAGTCTCTACCGGAAGCAGAACAGCGCCATTCTTCAGCTCCCTCAGCCTTTCTTCTTCCTGTTTCTGCACCGTAGCCGGCACCAGATAAGGCGGCTTAACCAGGGCATCTGCGGCACTCCAGCCGTACAGATCCTCAAATGCTCTGTTCGTACTGATGATCCGTCCATCCATATCTACAGTATGAATCGCATCAGAGGTACCGTTGATCACCGATTCCAAATGTTCTTTAACCGCCCGGTTCTCTTCCAGCGTCTGCCCTAGCCGGTTCGTATGCTGGGAAAGGTGGGAGGTCATCGCATTAATCCTGTGGGCCAGCTGTCCCAGCTCATCGCGGCTGTCCACCTTTAACGGCGGCTCAAATTTGCCTTTTGCCACATCATTGACCTTGGCCAGAATATCCTGGATCGGACGGGTTACCACACCGGCAAGCACATAGCTGCACACGAAAAAAATGATAAGCAGCAACAATGAAGTAGTGATATTATTGAACAATTGGTCTTTGATGACCGAAGAAATGACCGAATAGTCCATGACTACAGAGACGACATAATCATCAGCACCCGGTTGGTTGATCGGGATGAAGCTTTTGAGCACTCTTTTGCCAAGAGCCTCCGTATCCAGCGTGACCGGCTGCCCTTTGCCGAGGGCTGCCATCATCGCCGACTTATCCTCTTCCACATTGCCATAGATATAGGTGCCGAATTTAATAGGACGGCTGCGCAGCTTCTCATTCACGCGGTCTTCACCATTAGGCATCATGCTTGCAGAGGCAAAGGTTTTGGGATTGATTCCTGTGACCTCCAGAAGTCCCGGATTGACCTCTTTGGACTGCTGAACGATCTCGTCGGGATTCATAATTTTGACGTAATCACTCACTGCTGTACTGCGGATGTAAGGATCTATGATGTAGTTAGTCGAGGCATCGTGATAATATCCCCACTTTTCAATGAACTTAGGATTGGAAGTCGAATATTCAAAAGGTCCGGACCAGAAATTCTCAAGGCTCTGCCCCTGCTGAACGGATACTTTCTGACCGGCAAACAGCTCGAGAAATGCGACGTACCAATACCCCATTCCTTTGGTAGGCAGTCCAATCTCACCAGGATCAGACGATTTGGCAACCACTATATCATCATTAGTCTTGACCAGAAGTGAAATATTAGACACACCGAGCTTATCCGCCAGGTACACCAGCTGTTCATTCTTCACATTCTTGATATCCGGGTCAAGCTCTTCAGAGGCTAAAATGGCAGCCATCCGCAGGTTCTGGGCCAGCTGATACTGCACATAGTTCGAGCTATAGCTGCTCTGTTCGACTGAAACGGCAATCTGCATGGCGGTCATCTTCATATTGTTTTCACTTTCATTACGCAGATTATCCCGGGCCGCGTAAAGATTCAGTGTAAGATTGAGCGCCAGGATCAGCAGTACCGAACCAAAAATAATAGCCGATAATTTTGTTTTTATGGACAAGCTGCTTTTTCACCTCTTATCCGCTGGTAAATCCTAGCGGAGTGTTCATGAATATCATACCTTTTGCCTATCCATTTGAAAAGACATTTCAGAGACGGGGCATATTTTGCGAAGCATTGAATTTTATAGGGAGTTTCTCTACAATGGATAAGAAAAACATAAGGTTAATCCACAGGCTATACACATATAAACAATTTATTAAATTCTGATGTGTACAATATTGTGTATAAGTCGGCGGTTATCCACAGAGTTATACACAATTTGTTCAGAACGAATATTTGTTCGTTGCACAAGGTACAGAATACGAAGGGAAGATGCACTTGAATATATTACTTAATGAACTGCCGCCCGAAGAGCGGGAGGCTCATGAATATTGGATGCGGGAGGCGATTGCGGAAGCCCGCAAAGCAGAGGCACTCGGCGAGGTACCCATCGGAGCAGTAATTGTCCGCCATGGCGAAATCATCGGGCGGGGCTACAATCTGCGTGAGACCACAATGGACTCTACGGCTCATGCTGAAATGGTGGCCATTCGTGAGGCCAGTATAGCTTTGAACTCCTGGAGGCTGCTTGATTGCCGGCTCTACGTTACCCTTGAGCCCTGCCCGATGTGTGCGGGGGCCATGGTTCAATCTAGAGTCCCTCTCACGGTATATGGCACAACAGACCCTAAAGCCGGCTGTGCAGGCACCCTCATGAATCT
Organism: Paenibacillus sp. FSL M7-1046; assembly: GCF_038007405.1. Lineage (NCBI taxonomy): Bacteria > Bacillati > Bacillota > Bacilli > Caryophanales > Paenibacillaceae > Paenibacillus > Paenibacillus sp. FSL M7-1046. The sequence continues at coordinate 2,219,982 of NZ_JBBOXB010000001.1, forward strand.
CCTGGAGGAACCGCGGTTCAATCACCGGACCGAAGTCATTCAAGGTATCTTGCAGGAGGAGTGTGCAGATCTGCTGACTTCCTTTTTCCGCCGCTTGCGCCAGAAGCCGTCCAAGCTATAGTTATTGCAGAAATGACCAAGGAGGATCATATGTCTCTTAAACTGTACAATACGTCTCAAGGTATCTATCTCTCCCTGCTGCAGCTCCAGGATGCAGATGAGCTGCTTCAGCTGCGCCTGCGCAACAAGGTACAGCATCAGCCGTTTGAACCACTGCGCGAGGATGATTATTTTACCCTTGAAAGCCAGAAGCAGCTCGTTAGCCAGCGTTTGGAGGATGCCCGTCAGGATAGAGCCTATATGTTTGGCATCTTCCTGCTGGACGGACAATTAATTGGGCAGGTTACCATTTCCAATGTGGTACGTGGCGTCGGACAATATGCCGATATCGGGTATTTTATTGACCATGAGGTACAAGGAAAAGGGTATACCAGCGCCGCTGTAGGCCTAATCCTGGAGTATGCCTTCCATGCTCTTGGGCTGCATCGGGTACAGGCTTGTATCCTGCTGCATAACGAAGGCTCCCGCCGTGTATTGGAGAAGAACGGGTTTCAGGCAGAAGGAATTGCCCGGCGTTTCATTAAAATCAACGGTCAGTGGCAGGACCACCGCACCTACGCTATTCTGGCCGATGATACTATCCGTTTCAGCGAGAAATAGAAGGATAATTTATAGCGTGAAGCATATAAATTCTTATTTTTGGACAAAAAAATCCCGCATGAGCGCGAACAATACGCACGCATGCGGGATTTCTATGTTGCTTAGATTAATAAGTGCCCATTCCACCGAACTGCTGTTGCAGCTCTTCCATTGTAACTACATCATCGCCCTGCGGGATGCCAATCGTGAAGGTTTGCTTCTCATTAACTTTGCTGTATTGGTTGCTTCCGGTTAATGACAGGCTGACGTTCGTTCCTTGCTCAGGATCTTTGACGATGATATCCATCAGCAGGTTCTGGTATACAGGGAAGCTATCTTTGTCGATCGCGGTATCGAGTTTGAATTGGTTGATCGTAAGATACTTGTTCAAATCAGCCAATCCTTTGTCGACCTCAGCACGGGTCTCGCTGGACTGCAGCTCTTCTTTGGCTTTGGCTAAATCAGCCTCGTCAATTTGCAGCATAGTCTTGTATTCTTCCTTACCCACAATATCAATAATCTTCGGCAGTGCATTATTCACGAGGATTGTAAGTGCTTCTTTGACATTGTCATTGGTCACCTGGAACTGAACCACTTGTTTAGCCTTGACGTCCTCCGGCAATGCTGCATCTTTAGGTTTGATTTCGGTAAAATATTTCTCTTCATCATACTCGGCCAACAGTGTGCTTACCACTTCATTGGAGAGCTTTTGCATTTTTTGCGTGTCCACTGAAGCCGGGCTCCATTCGGTGCCGCCCTGCTCTGCCAGTTCCTTCAGGTCAAGCTCTACGTACTTCCCTACAATTGTCTCCGGAAGCGGCAAGAACGGAATCGACGGTACTTTGACGTACATCTTCTCTGCGGTCATTACCATAGGGATGTTAAAGGACATCGCCATATCACCCTTCAGGTTCAGCACCATAGTCATTTCTGTCTGCATCGGATCCGCCTGGTATACCCCATTCACGGAAATATCAGCGTTCTTCAGCATACTGAGCACCATACCTGTCGTAGCATCCGTTGTACCTTCACCGGCTTCCACAGTCAGGTTGTTAATGACTAGCTTGCTCTTCATTTCATATGAAGTCAATGCAGTCGCTTTAGCGGCGGCCGATTTCAGGGCCTCTTTTGGTGCCTCTTGTTTGTTCGCGCATCCCGGCAAAATAATTGCAGCTGCAAGCAGCAATGCGGAAGCGGATAACCCCCATTTTTTGTTCATTGTTGTTCTCCTCTCCCATGTAAAAAAATTGTTTCCCCTTCCTAATGATAAACCATTTGGCAAAAAGGGGAAACAGTTCATTTCTCCTTTCTTTTCCGAAAGTGTTATCCCTGCGGATTATGATGATCTACATGGTTAGCCTGTTTGACCTTTTTGGAGCCGGAAAGCGGCTTGGGCGCTGAAGAATGGTGTTCTCCTCTAGGCTCATGATTGGTGTCTACCCCGGGAACCGGCATACTTTTAGGCTTGCTCATTTCTTATTCCCCTCCTATGGATTAGTTAAATCTTGTAGCGCTTGTGCACATTCATGAATCTGTCTTGTATACTGCTGGGCCAGTAATTGTACGGCATCGGTACGCTCATCGGTATGCCTTCCGCTCTGCTCGGCATCAATCAGATTCACAGCCACTTCACGGCTATCGACATAAGTACAGCGAAAATCAAGAGAATAATCCTGCCGCCCTGCCGCATTGAAATGAATCAGCAGACTGTTCTGGTCAGCTGCATCTCCTTGCACACTAAAGCTGTCTCCATCCTCCATCAGTGCAGGCAGACGCTCCTGCCATGCGGTAACCAGACTTTGCTGGTCCAGTTGCAATTGTCGGTTCATTGTTCTTATCAGCCTCCCTTCTTTAATACATTGCGGAGAAAAGAGGATTTTTATTCCCTCTGGAACAGGTTCCATAAATAAGAATAAAAAAAGATCACTCCTTCTAAGAGGAATGACCTTCGTATATGCAGGACTTTTATCCTTTAACCGATCTTCGGGATCGAGTCCAAATGCTCAACCAGTCTGTCCCAGGTATCCGTGATGCCCTGCAGCATACCCATATCCAGCACCTGCTGCAGTGCTTCTGCTGTCGCATATTCCGCGCGATTAATGACTTTAGTCCCATCTTCTGTTTCGACGAAGATTAGGGTAACGAGCGTCTCAGGCATATTATCTGCAATGTTACCCTCCGCATCGGAGAAATAATCTACATACACGATCTTCTCTGGTGCAACGATCTCACGATACACACCCTTGCCCCATGATTCCATACCATAGAAATCACCCTGGTTCTTGTCCTCGCACTTCATACAATAATGCCAGACGCCGCCCACGCGGAAATCCATATGACATACCGGCAGCGTCCAGCCTCTCGGCCCCCACCAATGCTTCAGATGCTCTGCTTGCGAAAACGCCTGAAATACCAGCTCCCGAGGGGCATTGAACTCACGTTCCAGAATAAGTACCTTATCCTCTACCTTGGATACCATTTCATTTGCCATTTTTAAATTCCTCCTCGATCTTCCTAGTGGGTTAAGACAGTTCTACCACAGCGTTCGCAAAGCTTAGCCATCATTCACTTATTCAATCTTGCTGCTCTTCTACTGCTTGCTTTCCTTGTACTTTCTGTAAATAGTCATCCAGCCGGTCGAACCGTTCCTCCCCAGATGTGGCGATAGCTCCTCAGCCAATCCTCCAGCTCCTGAAAAGGTTCCGGCAGCAGGCTATAGATTCGGCGGTTAGCGTCCACCCGGGCCTCCACGATGCCAGCCTCACTTAGAACACGCAAATGTTTGGATGCTTGAGGCTGGCGCAGTTGCAGCCTTTCAGCGATTTCCCCTACAGTTAGCGGGCGTTCGCGCAAAAGCTCAACAATCTGCAGGCGGTTAGGCTCTGCCAAGGCACTCATGACATTCGAATTCATAGTCATCATCCATTCTTAGCTGTGAGGGTACGTACCCTTCATTAAGTGTCTGGCTTTTGTATTCCCTTGCTCGATAAAAATATACCATTATGGGAATATTCCTGTAATGGTATATTTAAAAATTAAATTCCACAACCTTATTTTTCTCAACCTGCTGTACAAAAAAGCCGCCTTCCAAGGAAGGCGGCTTCTATCTGTAAATTCATTCAATTAAAAGGAATGGCGGAGAGGATGGGATTCGAACCCATGTGGGCTTGCACCCTAACGGTTTTCAAGACCGCCCCGTTATGACCGCTTCGGTACCTCTCCAATGCATCTAAATTTCACATGCATTAGGAATTGTACCACACTATACAAACATTAAGCAACTGTTTTATTAAGAAACTTTAGGACTAATACATTTTACATTACGCATATACGGCTGAAGGGCCTCTGGAATCTGGATGCTGCCATCTTCTTGCTGGTAGTTCTCCAGAATAGCGGCGACCGTCCGGCCGACAGCCAGTGCAGAGCCATTCAGCGTATGAACAAACTCCGGCTTGGATTTGGGTTCCTTGCGGAAACGGATATTCGCCCGGCGCGCCTGGAAGTCCTCCGTATTGGAGCAAGAGGAGATTTCACGGTACATGCCGCTCTCCGGCAGCCAAACCTCCAAATCGTAAGTCTTAGCCGATGTAAAGCCCATATCTCCGGTGCATAGGCCCAGGACACGGTATGGCAGCCCCAGAAGCTGCAGTACACGCTCCGCATCCGCTGTCATCTTCTCAAGCTCCTCATACGAGGTCTCAGGGGTGGTGAGCTTCACCAGCTCCACCTTATTGAACTGGTGCTGGCGGATAAGTCCGCGGGTATCACGTCCTGCCGACCCTGCTTCAGAACGGAAACAGGAGCTGTAAGCGACATGATATTTGGGTAGGTCTGCCGCTGTCAAAATCTCCTCACGATAGTAATTCGTCACTGGGACTTCAGCCGTAGGAATTAAGTAGTACTCGGTATCCCGCAGCTTGAACAGATCCTCTTCAAACTTCGGAAGCTGGCCTGTACCATATAAGCTATCCTTGTTGACGATATACGGCGGCAGCATCTCTTCATAATTATGCTCTCCACTGTGAAGGTCCATCATAAAGTTAATCAGGGCACGTTCAAGACGAGCTCCAAGTCCCTTATAGAAAACAAATCTGGAGCCGGTTACCTTAGCAGCAGCTTCAAAATCAATGATATCCAGCTGCTGTGCCAGCTCCCAATGTGATTTTGGAGTGAATCCGAATTCTCTTGGCTGCGACCAGCGGCGCAATTCAACATTCTCTTCCTCGGATTTGCCTACTGGTACAGATTCATGCGGAATGTTCGGGATACTCATCGTCAGTTCGTCAATCTGAGTCTCCAGAACACGCACTTCATCATCGAGTTCTTTAATGCGGTCAGAAACGGTCCGCATCTCTGCAATTAAATCATCAGCCGGCTCGCCGTTTTTCTTCTTCTTGGCAACATCACCGGAAACAATGTTCCGGCGGTTCTTCAAACCCTCTGTCTCTTGCAGCAGCTCACGGCGGCGCAGATCCAGCTGCGGAAATCCGGCGATCAAATCGAGCGATTTACCGCGTTTGTTAAGCGCATCTTCTACCTTTGCGTAATCACTGCGCAATACTTTTACATCTAGCACAAAGTTTCCCTCCTGAAAACAGCCTAAACTCTTTCAAATTGCTGTTTTGCAGCACTGAAAGAGTCAGAATGTTCTTATATGCAGTTCTATTGTTTGGCTGCCAGACTTGCCTCTACCATATCGGCAAAATACTGGTGCAGCCGGTAATCTTCTGTCAGTTCCGGATGAAAGGAGGAGACCAGCAGATTGCCTTCACGCGCAGTTACAATCTCATCATTGTAAACCGTGAGCACATCCACATTCGGACCCGTTTCATTAATAAGAGGAGCGCGGATAAAGACGGCACGCACCGGCTCATTTATCCCTTTAACCTCCAGATCACATTCAAAACTTTCCCGCTGGCGGCCAAAGGCATTCCGGGCAACGGTAATGTCCATCAGTTCGAGATGTCCGGGCTCACCGCCGGCGATTCTCTTCGCCAGTACAATCATGCCGGCACATGTTCCAAAAATAGGCTTGCCCAAGCCTGCAAAATCGCGTATCGCTTCAATGAAGCCATACTTGCGCATCAGCTTGCCTATCGTGGTGCTCTCTCCACCAGGTATAATGAGCCCCTGGACCTCAGCCAGCTGCTCTACACGCTTGATGGGCAGGCCCTCAGCCCCGGCTTTTTCTATACTGACAATATGTTCTGTTACGGCGCCTTGAAGCGCCAGCACTCCTATTTTCATCCGGACAACCTTCTCTCTATTAACGGCCGCGCTCCGACATACGTTCAGCCGGGGTCAGAGTTGCGATATCAATCCCCTTCATTGGCGTGCCAAGGTTTTTGGATACTTCAGCGATCAGTTTATAGTCAGTGAAGTGAGTAGTTGCCTCTACAATCGCCCGGGCGAATTTCTCGGGGTTGTCCGATTTGAATATACCGGAACCGACGAATACGCCATCCGCACCCAGATGCATCATCAAGGCTGCATCAGCCGGAGTAGCTACACCGCCTGCGGCAAAGTTAACAACCGGCAGCTTGCCGAGCTCGTGAACTTCAAGCAGCAGCTCGTAAGGAACACCTAAAGTCTTAGCTTCGTGAAAAAGCTCGTCTTTGGACAAGTTGGTTACCTTGCGGATCTGGCTGTTGATAACACGCATATGGCGCACGGCTTCAACAATGTTGCCCGTTCCCGGTTCACCCTTGGTGCGGATCATCGAAGCTCCTTCATTAATACGTCGCAGCGCTTCACCCAGATCTTTCGCTCCGCAGACAAAAGGAACTGTAAACTCACGTTTGTTGATATGGAATACTTCATCGGCAGGCGTGAGCACTTCGCTTTCATCCAAATAATCTACGCCCAGAGATTCAAGAACCTTCGCTTCTACATAATGACCGATACGGGCTTTGGCCATAACGGGAATGCTCACCACTTTGATAACCTCTTCTACGATTGTAGGATCAGCCATCCGGGCTACACCGCCTGCTGCGCGGATATCAGAAGGTACGCGTTCCAGAGCCATTACAGCTACTGCACCCGCAGCCTCGGCAATTTTCGCTTGCTCTGCATTCATGACGTCCATAATGACGCCGCCTTTTTGCATTTCTGCCATGCCTCTTTTAACTCGCGATGTTCCAGTTTCCATGATTCAAGCCTCCCGATTGATCTTATCTAACTTGCCACTTTACCGCAAGGCGGCTATATATACAACCTATTTACTCGGATTATCCACTGCACCAGACATTACCGCCCTAGAACAGGTTCTTAATTCCTGTAAACAAATCGCTGAAAAATTCGCCTATTGCTCTCATCAGCAGCTTGAACCAGCCAGCCTTCTCCGCTTCCTCTGCGGTAATTAGATTGACCGTCTTCTCCTGAACCTGAGACATTCCTTCAACCTTGTAGGAGTAAGTAACCTTGCCCACTTTGGAAGCATTGGTAATCGGGGCTACCAGTGTTGCTGCATCATTAACGGTAACCGTTGTGTTAATCTGTGGTGCAACCGTTCCTTTAGGCACGATAAAAGTAACTCCGGCATCGGTAACGATGGACACATCTTTGTTTTTGCCTTTTTGCACGGGCACTGTTTCATTGCCGGCAATGACGGCTTTAGGGGCCACTACCTGTTTGATTTCGAAATTATTGAAGCCAAAATCAAGTACTTTTTTGGTTTCTGTGAAACGGTGTGCTTCCGAGTTGGCGCCCATAACGACACTGATCAACCGCATACCGTCGCGAACAGCCGTACCGGTGAAACAGTTGCCGGCATTGTTGGTATGTCCGGTCTTCAGCCCGTCAAGGCCGGGATAAGCGTATGCCTTAAAGTTGGCGATATCCTTGTTCGCTTCCAGCATCCAGTTGTAGTTAACCATCGGTTTGTCATCCCGTTGACGGAACTTGTAAGACTGAATGGTTGTGAATTCTGTGAAATCAGGGTGGTCCGTGACGATATATTTGGCAAGAATCGCTGCGTCCATGGCTGACATTACGGTTTCACGATCGACTTTGGGCTGAAACTTAGCCGGCATATCGGCACGGTCAAGACCGGTAGAATTGATAAAGTAAGCCGTCTTCATTCCCATCTTCTTTGCAGTTTCATTCATTAGAGCTACAAATTCCTGCTCGGATGACGAAACAAGCTCAGCCAACGCTACGGTGGCATCATTAGCAGAACCAACGGCCATTGCTATGTATAGCTCTCTTACCGTATGTTCATCGCCTTCAGCCAAAAAAATACGCGAGCCGATCTGCTTGGAGGCATTTTCCTGAACAACTACTTTCTGATCCCAGGAAATCTGGCCATTCTTCACGGCATCTGCAACCAGATATTCGGTCATCATCTTTGTCATGCTTGCCGGAGGTAGAGGCTTATCGGCATTCAGGGACAAAAGCACCTCGCCTGTAGTGGGTTCGATCAACACTGCCGAATCCACTTCGAGCTTCAGTGATTCTATATTTGGAATCTTGACTGCAGCTTTCGCCGCAGTAGTACCGGCGGCAGTACCCTTTTCTGTCGTTGCCGGTGTCTTCACTTCATCAGCGAACACCGAATGTACTGGAGAAGCTAACATATTTAAAAGCAGACCTACTGTCGCTGTCTTAATCACAAATTGTTTACTGCTAAATTTTCGCTTGTGCTTCAATGATTACTACTCTCCTTTTGATCCTCATATCCATTGCTTGTTCTATTCTAACACAGGGGTACCTGCAAAAAAAGACAGACAGGACGAATTTAGTCCTGTCTGTCCGTAATTTATCGAAACCGCCTAATTATAGGGAATAGTTGGGAGCTTCCTTGGTGATTTGTACATCATGAGGGTGACTTTCGCGCAATCCGGCTCCTGTAATCCGGATGAAAGATGTATCATTGCGCAGTTCCTCCAGTGTCTTCGTTCCACAATACCCCATGCCAGAACGAAGCCCGCCGATCAGCTGATGAACCGTATCAGAGAGCGAACCTTTGAAAGCGACTCTACCTTCAATACCTTCTGGAACAAGCTTCTTGTCATCATCCTGGAAGTATCGGTCTTTACTGCCCTGCTTCATGGCGCTCATACTGCCCATGCCGCGGTATACCTTGAATTTACGTCCTTGATAAATCTCAGATTCGCCCGGGCTCTCTTCTGTTCCGGCGAACAGGCTTCCCATCATAACGGCAGATGCCCCCGCAGCAATCGCTTTGGTAACCTCACCGGAATATTTGATACCCCCATCAGCAATAATCGGAATGCCGTACTCACGGGCAACCGTTGCACAGTCGTAAATGGCCGTAATTTGCGGAACACCGATACCGGCAATTACGCGTGTGGTACAAATTGATCCCGGTCCAATACCCACTTTGACTACAGAAGCGCCAGCTTCAATCAATTCACGGGTTGCGTCTCCGGTTGCCACGTTACCGGCAACAATCGTAAGATCCGGGTACAGTTCACGCAATTTGCGGACAGCATCAATAATATTAATATGATGCCCGTGTGCGGAATCTACCGTAATCAGATCCACACCGGCTTTCACCAACGCCTCTGTACGTTCAAAAGTATCTTTGGAAATACCAATTGCCGCACCCACCAGCAGACGGCCGTGAGCATCTTTTGCTCCGTTCGGGAATTGAATTGCTTTTTCTATATCTTTAATCGTGATCAGACCTTTAAGAATGTTGTTCTCATCTACAAGCGGCAGTTTCTCGATCTTATGGCGTTGAAGGATACCTTCTGCTTCCTGGAGAGTAGTGCCAACCGCAGCAGTGACCAGATTCTCATGAGTCATCACTTCTTTAATTTGAATATTAAAATCATGTATGAAACGCAAATCTCTATTGGTCAGAATCCCAACCAGCTTGTTACTTTCATCAACGATAGGTACTCCGGAAATACGGTATTTCCCCATCAGGACTTCAGCGTCGGAAACCCAGTGTTCTGGCGTTAGAGAAAAGGGATTAGTAATAACACCGCTCTCGGAGCGCTTTACGCGGTCTACTTCTTCAGCCTGCTGCTCCACTGACATATTCTTATGAATAATGCCAATGCCTCCCTCACGGGCAATTGCAATCGCCATAGCTGCTTCTGTGACTGTATCCATGCCTGCACTCATCAGAGGGATATTCAGCTTCACATTTTTGCTCAGTACCGTGGCCAGATCCACTTCCTTCGGCAGTACCTCGGATTTGCGCGGCACCAACAGCACATCGTCAAACGTCAAACCTTCTTTACCAAACTTATCTTCCCACACCTGGGTCATTCCTCCTCGATTATCTTTATTCTAACCGCCCACAAACTTTATAAATGAAGAAACTCCGGTTTGAAGTCCATATCCGATAGACACCGAACTAAACAGCGAAGTTATACATATCCGTATCTTCAATTAACGTTTGAGATGCTTGTCCAAAAATATATTATTGCCATCTTAGCAAAGGGTTTTTGGCCTGTCAAGAATATTACATCATCGGAGGAGGGAATCGGAAAACGGTCACCGGGTAAGCGAATTCTTGGACGAAAGTCCGTATGCAGTGGACATTATCACCGCGGGATTCCATTTATTGTAAATTTACATACGTAGTTTCAGGGTGCTGGATTAGCCTATATATTGCTTTAACTACCACCATTTGCACTTTAACCCAACAAAAAAGCCACTGTTGAGAAACTCAACAATGGCTTTATGTGCTTGGCGGCGTCCTACTCTCCCAGGACCCTTCGGTCCAAGTACCATCGGCGCTGGAGGGCTTAACGGTCGTGTTCGGGATGGGTACGCGTGGGACCCCTCCGCTATCGCCACCAAACGGGCATTTACAGCGTAAATGCTTCAGGAACCTTAATTCCTGAAAACTGAATCCGAAACGAATCTGCGTCTTACTTGTTGGATAAGCCCTCGACCGATTAGTATTGGTCAGCTCCATGCATTGCTGCACTTCCACCTCCAACCTATCTACCTCGTCGTCTTCAAGGGGTCTTACTAATTGGGAAATCTCATCTTGAGGGGGGCTTCACGCTTAGATGCTTTCAGCGCTTATCCCGTCCGTACGTAGCTACTCAGCCATGCTCCTGGCGGAACAACTGATGCACCAGCGGTACGTCCATCCCGGTCCTCTCGTACTAAGGACAGCTCCTCTCAAATTTCCTGCGCCCACGACAGATAGGGACCGAACTGTCTCACGACGTTCTGAACCCAGCTCGCGTACCGCTTTAATGGGCGAACAGCCCAACCCTTGGGACCTACTTCAGCCCCAGGATGCGATGAGCCGACATCGAGGTGCCAAACCTCCCCGTCGATGTGGACTCTTGGGGGAGATAAGCCTGTTATCCCCAGGGTAGCTTTTATCCGTTGAGCGATGGCCCTTCCATGCGGTACCACCGGATCACTAAGTCCGACTTTCGTCCCTGCTCGACTTGTTGGTCTCGCAGTCAAGCTCCCTTATGCCTTTGCACTCTTCGAATGATTTCCAACCATTCTGAGGGAACCTTTGAACGCCTCCGTTACTCTTTAGGAGGCGACCGCCCCAGTCAAACTGCCCGCCTGACACGGTCCCCGTACCCGATTAGGGCACTAGGTTAGAACCTAGATACGATCAGGGTGGTATCCCAACGGCGCCTCCGCAGAAGCTTGCGCTCCTGCCTCTACGGCTCCCACCTATCCTGTACAGATCGTACCCAAATTCAATATCAAGCTGCAGTAAAGCTCCATGGGGTCTTTCCGTCTTGTCGCGGGTAACCTGCATCTTCACAGGTATTAAAATTTCACCGGATCTCTCGTTGAGACAGCGCCCAAGTCGTTACGCCATTCGTGCGGGTCAGAATTTACCTGACAAGGAATTTCGCTACCTTAGGACCGTTATAGTTACGGCCGCCGTTTACTGGGGCTTCGGTTCACAGCTTCGGATTGCTCCTAACCGCTCCCCTTAACCTTCCAGCACCGGGCAGGCGTCAGCCCGTATACTTCGCCTTGCGGCTTCGCACAGACCTGTGTTTTTGCTAAACAGTCGCTTGGGCCTTTTCACTGCGGCCCCCTCGGGCTATTCACCCTACCGAGGCACCCCTTCTCCCGAAGTTACGGGGTCATTTTGCCGAGTTCCTTAACGAGAGTTCTTCCGCGCGCCTTAGAATTCTCTTCTCGCCTACCTGTGTCGGTTTGCGGTACGGGCACCTTCTCCTGGCTAGAGGCTTTTCTTGGCAGTGTGAGATCATGACCTTCGCTACTATAATTTTCGCTCCCCATCACAGCCCAGCCTTAATGGTGTGCGGATTTGCCTACACACCAGCCTCACTGCTTAGACGGACATCCATCAGTCCGCGTCACTACCCTCCTGCGTCACCCCATCGCTCATAGCGGATTACGGTGGTACAGTAATTTCAAACTGTTGTCCTTCGACTACGCCTTTCGGCCTCGCCTTAGGTCCCGACTTACCCTGAGCGGACGAGCCTTCCTCAGGAAACCTTGGGCTTTCGGCGGATCAGATTCTCACTGATCTTTTCGTTACTCATACCGGCATTCTCACTTGTATGCTGTCCAGCGCTCCTTACGGTACACCTTCAACCTGCATACAACGCTCCCCTACCCCAGATGCAAAGCATCTAGCCATAGCTTCGGTGGTGTGTTTAGCCCCGTTACATTTTCGGCGCAGAGTCACTCGACCAGTGAGCTATTACGCACTCTTTCAATGGTGGCTGCTTCTAAGCCAACATCCTGGTTGTCTGTGCAACTCCACATCCTTTCCCACTTAACACACACTTGGGGACCTTAGCTGATGGTCTGGGCTGTTTCCCTTTTGACAATGGATCTTAGCACTCACTGTCTGACTCCCGGCAAGAAGTTAATGGCATTCGGAGTTTGACTGAGCTTGGTAACCCTTGCGGGCCCCGCACCCAATCAGTGCTCTACCTCCACCACTCCATTCACCGAGGCTAGCCCTAAAGCTATTTCGGGGAGAACCAGCTATCTCCGAGTTCGATTGGAATTTCTCCGCTACCCCCACCTCATCCCCGCATTTTTCAACATACGTGGGTTCGGGCCTCCAGTGCGTGTTACCGCACCTTCACCCTGGACAGGGGTAGATCACACGGTTTCGGGTCTACGTCCACATACTCAGTCGCCCTATTCAGACTCGCTTTCGCTGCGGCTCCGGCTTCTCACCTTAACCTTGCATGTTAAACGTAACTCGCCGGTTCATTCTACAAAAGGCACGCCATCACCCATAGATCGGGCTCTGACTTTTTGTAAGCACACGGTTTCAGGTTCTATTTCACTCCCCTTCCGGGGTGCTTTTCACCTTTCCCTCACGGTACTGTTTCACTATCGGTCGCCAGGTAGTATTTAGCCTTAGCAGATGGTCCTGCTGGATTCATACGGGGTTTCACGTGCCCCGCACTACTCGGGATCCGTCTCGGAGAGAACACAGTTTAGGCTACAGGGCTTTTACCTCTATCGCGGGCCTTTCCAGACCTCTTCGCCTACCATATTCCTTTGTAACTCCATGTGAGACGTCCCACAACCCCAAGGGGCAAGCCCCTTGGTTTAGGCTGTTCCGCGTTCGCTCGCCGCTACTGACGGAATCACTATTGTTTTCTCTTCCTCAGGGTACTTAGATGTTTCAGTTCCCCTGGTCTGCCTCTATCTCCCCTATGTATTCAGAGAGAAGTAACTGCGAATTACCACAGCTGGGTTTCCCCATTCGGACACCCCCGGATCAAAGCTTGCTTACAGCTCCCCGAGGCAGTTTCGTTGTTCGCCACGTCCTTCGTCGGCTCCTGGCGCCTAGGCATCCTCCGTGTGCTCTTATTAGCTTAACCAATGCGTTTTTCCAGAAGGAAAATCGCTAGCATCGCTATAATATGAACTTGTTTACACAAGTTCAGCTTAAAGGAATGTTCTAAAACGCAAATTCGTTTCGGTATCCAGTTTTCAAGGATCAAGGTGTTACTGAGAGCTTAAACTCTCAAAACTGACCAACGAGTGAGTAACAGGCCTAAACCTGAGTTTTGGAAGTAATATTTCCGATTTGAATGTCACCGTTGCAGGTGACGATTCTCCATAGAAAGGAGGTGATCCAGCCGCACCTTCCGATACGGCTACCTTGTTACGACTTCACCCCAATCATCTACCCCACCTTCGGCGGCTGGCTCCCTTGCGGGTTACCCCACCGACTTCGGGTGTTGTAAACTCTCGTGGTGTGACGGGCGGTGTGTACAAGACCCGGGAACGTATTCACCGCGGCATGCTGATCCGCGATTACTAGCAATTCCGACTTCATGCAGGCGAGTTGCAGCCTGCAATCCGAACTGAGACCGGCTTTGCTGGGATTGGCTCCACCTCGCGGCTTCGCTTCCCGTTGTACCGGCCATTGTAGTACGTGTGTAGCCCAGGTCATAAGGGGCATGATGATTTGACGTCATCCCCACCTTCCTCCGGTTTGTCACCGGCAGTCACTCTAGAGTGCCCAGCACTACCTGCTGGCAACTAAAGTCAAGGGTTGCGCTCGTTGCGGGACTTAACCCAACATCTCACGACACGAGCTGACGACAACCATGCACCACCTGTCTCCTCTGTCCCGAAGGCCGCCACTATCTCTAATGGATTCAGAGGGATGTCAAGACCTGGTAAGGTTCTTCGCGTTGCTTCGAATTAAACCACATACTCCACTGCTTGTGCGGGTCCCCGTCAATTCCTTTGAGTTTCAGTCTTGCGACCGTACTCCCCAGGCGGAGTGCTTACTGTGTTAACTTCGGCACCAAGGGTATCGAAACCCCTAACACCTAGCACTCATCGTTTACGGCGTGGACTACCAGGGTATCTAATCCTGTTTGCTCCCCACGCTTTCGCGCCTCAGCGTCAGTTACAGCCCAGAAAGTCGCCTTCGCCACTGGTGTTCCTCCACATATCTACGCATTTCACCGCTACACGTGGAATTCCACTTTCCTCTTCTGTACTCAAGCCACCCAGTTTCCAGTGCGACCTCAGGTTGAGCCCAAGGTTTAAACACCAGACTTAAATAGCCGCCTGCGCGCGCTTTACGCCCAATAATTCCGGACAACGCTTGCCCCCTACGTATTACCGCGGCTGCTGGCACGTAGTTAGCCGGGGCTTTCTTCTCAGGTACCGTCACTCCGGTAGCAGTTACTCTACCGGACGTTCTTCCCTGGCAACAGAGCTTTACGATCCGAAAACCTTCATCACTCACGCGGCGTTGCTCCGTCAGGCTTTCGCCCATTGCGGAAGATTCCCTACTGCTGCCTCCCGTAGGAGTCTGGGCCGTGTCTCAGTCCCAGTGTGGCCGTTCACCCTCTCAGGTCGGCTACGCATCGTCGCCTTGGTGGGCCGTTACCCCACCAACTAGCTAATGCGCCGCAGGCCCATCTCCTTGTAGCAGATTGCTCCGCCTTTCATCCTTCGTCCATGTGAACAAAGGAATTATCCGGTATTAGCTACCGTTTCCGGTAGTTATCCCAGTCAAAGAGGTAGGTTGCCTACGTGTTACTCACCCGTCCGCCGCTAAGTTAATCCAGAGCAAGCTCCTTCATAACTCCGCTCGACTTGCATGTATTAGGCACGCCGCCAGCGTTCGTCCTGAGCCAGGATCAAACTCTCCAAATTGGTATTTAGAAAGAGCGATTGCTCATTTTGAAACATCTGACGAGAATTTTCATTCTCACGATGAAATTTCTAAAGCGTATAAATACGCTGTGAAACTCATCAGTTTTGGATCTCACTTGCGTGATTTCCCACTCACTCGTTGTTCAGTTTTCAAAGATCAAGCTCGTTGTCAGTGTCGATTATCTCGTCACCAGCAACTCTTATAATATATCACATCCAACCGATCAATGCAAGCTCTTTTTTTAACTTCTTTTTCGAGCCCGGCGTTGATGTTTCGCGGCCAGAAATAGAATATATCATGTATGGTTCTGTATTGCAAGCATTATTTTAAATTAGGTTGGATACACCGCTTCCCGCATACCCCGTAATCCATTACACCACTTCTAAGCCATCATTCTAAACCCACAGTGCCCAAGGAACTGCTGTACAATACAGCGCCCCTTGGCTCTGTGAAATAGAACAATTGAAATTATTCAGTCTTGTTGCGCATATGCGGGAACAGCAGAACATCACGAATTGAGGCAGCATTGGTCAGCAGCATGATCAGACGGTCTACACCGATTCCCAGTCCGCCTGTAGGAGGCATACCATATTCCAGAGCACGGATGAAGTCATCGTCCATCTCATGGGCTTCATCATTGCCCTGCTCCTTCTCCTGAATCTGCGCTTCAAAGCGCTGACGCTGGTCAATCGGGTCGTTCAGCTCACTAAAGGCATTCGCGTGCTCGCGTGCGACGATAAACAGCTCAAAGCGGTCGGTAAACCGCGGGTCTTGATCGTTCTTTTTGGCCAGCGGCGAGATTTCAACCGGATGACCCATTACAAATGTAGGCTGAATCAATGTTTCCTCAACAAACTGCTCAAAGAAGGCATTCAGGATATGGCCGAAGGTCATATGCTTTTCAACCGGTACACGGTGCTCCTTGGCCAAACGCTGTGCTTCTTCATCCGTCATCTGAACGCCAAAGTCGACACCCGTCACTTCTTTGACGGCATCAACCATGGTCACACGGCGCCATCCTGGCGAGAGGTCTACTTCCTGGCCTTGATAGTTGATCTTCTGGCTGCCAAGAACCTCCTGGGCGATATGGGCGATCATGCTCTCGGTCAAATGCATAATGTCCTTGTAGTCGGCATAAGCCTCATACAGCTCGATCATGGTGAACTCCGGATTATGACGCGTCGAAATGCCCTCATTGCGGTATACACGGCCGATTTCATAAACTTTTTCCAGTCCGCCGACAATCAGACGTTTCAGATGCAGTTCAATCGCAATCCGCATATACAGCTGCATATCCAGCGTATTGTGGTATGTGATGAACGGACGTGCAGCGGCTCCGCCGGCAATCGCATGAAGTGTTGGGGTTTCAACCTCAAGGTAGCCAAGGGAATCCAGGTAACGGCGCATCGACTGGATGATCCGTGAACGGGCAATAAAGGTCTGCTGTACTTCAGGGTTAATGATCAGATCTACATAACGCTGGCGGTAGCGCAGCTCAACATCCTTCAGGCCATGGTACTTCTCAGGCAGCGGCAGCAGAGATTTGGACAAAACCTCAAGATTGGACACTTTAATAGAGGTTTCGCCAGTCTTGGTTTTGAACACGATACCGCGCACTCCGATAATATCGCCCAAATCGAGAACATTAAAGGCTGCGTATTGTGCCTCAGGGATGCTGTCCTGGCGCACATAAATTTGGATTTTTCCGCTAAGATCCTGGATGTGGGCAAAACTTGCCTTACCCATGACACGTTTAGCCATAATCCGACCGGCAATGCTGACTTCCAGAGCCAGCTCGTCCAATTCCTCTTTTGTTTGTCCGTCATACTTAGCCAGAAGGTCCCCGGCACCTGCTGTGCGGTCATATTTTTTGCCAAACGGGTCAATTCCCAGTGCCCGCAGCTCGTCCAATTTAGCACGGCGAATCTGCAACAGCTCACTAAGCTCTTTTTCCGTGGTTTCCACGGTATTCATTTCCTCAGTCATGTTCCTCATCCTCTCTAATGCCTCATGTCATATACACAAGAAGAAACGGCTCCACCCTCATAATTGAGGGCAGTCCGTTCCAGTACAAAATATAAGCTATATGTGTTCAGCCATATTTTTCGGGCGGTATCTCTTCTTTATTTAGAAAAAAGCTTCCCTAAGGAAGCTTTCCGGGCCCTGTTCCTTCTTCTGCCAGTGCAGTGCAGTTCTCTGTGCGAGGGCAGCATGTCTATTCACAGGCGCAAAGCGCCTGTAGATTACTTCATTCGGATATCAAGAATTTTATATTGAATGACTCCTGCAGGTACACTAACATCTACAACAGTGCCGATTTTCTTACCGATAATAGCTCTGCCTACCGGGCTTTCATTGGAGATTTTATTGTTAAGCGGATCGGATTCGGCTGTACCAACGATTGTGTATTCCATCACATCGCCATATTCCATATCTTCAACGCTTACAGTAACCCCGATACTTACCACATCGGTAACGATCTCATCGCTATTGATGATGCGCGCGTTGCGGAGCATTTTTTCCAAAGTGATAATACGCCCTTCGATAAAGGCCTGTTCATTCTTCGCGTCCTCATATTCGGAGTTCTCGCTGATATCTCCGTAGCCAATCGCCACTTTAATCCGTTCGGCCACTTCGCGGCGTTTCACGGATTTGAGGGTCTCCAGTTCTTCTTCCAGACGCTTAAGTCCGTCCGGCGTAAGGATGACTTCTTTATCGCTCATCTCAACCGATTCTCCTGTCGTATACATTTATTGAAAACACCATACTATATGCGAATCCAGAGGGATAAGAACCCTCCATGCTGCATTGCCCTTGCTGTAACGGCGATTTTATACTGTGAAATTATATTGGAACCGCTACAAAATGTCAATGACGCCCCATATAATGTTCCGGTGTTATCTCTTAAAGCCAGTGGAGACGGTGATCAAACTGCCGAGAGAGACGGATTACGGTCCTCTTGTTCTTCTTCATCTTTAAGCTGTACGACAAAATCATTCAAGATCCGCACCATTTCATCGCGTTTGGTTTCTTCCATGATGACATCCTTTACGCGGGCAGCAGCCTTAAGACCTTTCAAATACCAGGCTAGATGCTTACGCATTTCACGAACCGCTACCGCCTCGCCTTTAAGGGCAACCAAACGGTCCATATGAAGAATCGCTACTTTAATCTTCTCTTCCGCTCCGGGTTCAGGCGTCAGCTCACCTGTGCTCAAATATTGAATGGTCCGGTAAAGCATCCATGGATTGCCCAGCGCGCCGCGTCCAATCATAACCCCGTCGCAGCCGGTCTGATCCAGCATCGCCCGGGCATCCTCAGGTGTGTTAACGTCGCCGTTGCCGATGACAGGAATCGAAACAGCCTCTTTAGCCATTTTAATATACTTCCAGTCGGCATGGCCGGTGTAGAGCTGCTCACGGGTACGTCCATGCACACTGACAGCCTGGCCTCCGGCACGTTCCACTGCGCGGGCATTCTCTTCTACAAAGATATGCTCGCTGTCCCAGCCGATCCGCATTTTTACGGTAACCGGCTTGTCAACGGCTTCTACAACCGCCGAGACCATCTCGTAGATTTTGTCCGGATTCAGCAGCCAGCGGGCCCCGGCATCACATTTTGTTACTTTCGGTACGGGACACCCCATATTAATGTCGATAATATCGGCATTGGTCTCCTTATCCACAACTTTGGCCGCCTCAACGAGCGACTTACGGTCTCCGCCAAAAATCTGCAGGCTAAGCGGCTTCTCCCGTTCATCCACGAACAGCATCTCACGTGTACGCGAATTGCCGTGCAGAATAGCTTTGTCACTGACCATTTCCGCACATACCAAGCCGGTGCCGAATTCTTTTGCAATCAGGCGGAACGCCGGATTACATACACCGGCCATAGGGGCCAGAACGACCTGGTTCTTCATCTCAATGCCGCCAATTTTCAGCACATTTCTTCACTTCCTTTAATTTTATTTTTAATGAATGGACGTCTTCCTAAGTAGAGGGATTGGCCAGCTCCTCGACTGAAACCTCAAGAACATCCGCAATTTTATTTAAAATTTTATCTTCCAAATGCCGGTTTCCCCTCTCGACTGCGCCTAGCACAGCCAGTGAAATTCCGACAGAATCCGCCAACTCTTGCTGGGTGTATCCTTTCAGCTTTCGGAATGCTCTGACCCGCGTTCCCATACGTTTGATGTCCACAAGCGCATTCCTTCCTTTCCGTCTATATCCTGCAGCGCTGCTGTAATGATCCCCCGGAGTCCGGAAGAATCCTCATCCGGCAGTACGATGTCACTGAGCGGAACCAGCACAAACGCCCGTTCCAGCATCCGGGGATGCGGAAGCGTTAAATCTGCCGTATCATAGCTCTGTCCTTCTACCCACAATAAATCAAGATCCACTGTTCTCGGGCCATAACGGATATCACGAACCCGGCCTAGCTGTGCTTCAATGTCGAGCATCACATGAAGCAAGTTCTCCGGCGCAAGCGTGGTGCGGAGGGCGGCTGCCATGTTCAAAAACTGCGGCTGGTCGAGATAGCCGACAGGCTCTGTCTCATATACATTGGAGCAGCGTACAACTTCGATCCCGTCATAATGATCCAGCCTGTTCAAAGCTTCCTTCAAGGTGCCTTCGCGGTCACCCAAATTGGCCCCTAAAGCAATATAAGCCTCTGATACCTCAGAGGTGGAGTGTATAGTCATGGGCCCTGTCTCACTTTCTCGTTCTATGCAGTTCTACAGTCACTCCCTGAAAATGAATGTCGAACGGCGGATGCGGCTTGGTTACTTTGACCGTTACTGCATTGATAATAGTATAAGTGTCCAGTACTGAGGATGCAATATGTTCCGCCAAAGCTTCAATCAGCTTAAAGGACTTTGTTTCGACAATTTTTTTGACGAGCACATGCACTTCGGCGTAATTTACAGTTTGGTCCAGATCATCCTGAAGGCCAGCCCCCCGCAGATCAAGCTCCAGCTCAAGGTCAATATAGTAACGTTGTCCAAGCTTGCGTTCCTCTTCAAACACACCATGATATCCATAATACTCCATGCGGTGCAGCTTCATTTTATCCATCCTGATACCTGCTTTCTAATACAAAATAGTTCGTTCAGCAATAGCCATCTATTCATGCACCCGCGGAGAGGCGGCATAGAGCATCGCATCACACATAAGTACGGTACGTTTCATCGTGGCCACATCATGCACCCGCACAATCTGGCAGCCTTGAACAATGCCGAATGCAACGGTAGCGGCGGTTCCCTCCATCACATCATCAGACGGGAGGTCCAGCACGGTACGGATGAATTTTTTGCGGGAAGTGGCAAGCAGCATGGGATAACCCAGCATCGCCAGTTCATCCAGTACCATCATCGCCTGCAAATTCTCCGCATAATCCTTGGCAAAGCCAATGCCTGGATCAAGGATGATATTATGCGGCTTCACCCCGGCTTCGAGCGCCAGGTTGATGCTGCCATTGAGGTCAGCCGCCATATCCGTGGCCAAATTCTGATAATTCCGGTCGTGGCGGTTGTGCATCAAAATAATCGGGCAGTCCGCCTCAGCCGCCACAGCCGCCATATCGGGATCGGCTTTGCACCCCCAAATATCGTTGATGATATGCGCTCCTGCCCCAATCGCCTGACGTGCCACCTCCGCCTTATAGGTATCTATGGATAATATCAACTGAGGTGCAGCGCGGTGGATACTCTCAATAACAGGCAGTACACGGGCCAGCTCCTCTTCCTGGCTTACCGGTTGATGGCCGGGACGGGTTGACTCTCCGCCTATGTCGATAATATCGGCACCTTCAGCAGCCATTTGCAGCGCATGCTCTACCGCTTGATCCGGTTCATTCCATAGTCCGCCATCGGAGAAGGAATCCGGGGTTACATTTAAAATGCCCATAATTAACGTTCGGTCACCAAGGATCAGCTCGCTGTTGTTCCAGCGGTAGGTCCGCTTATAGATTACGGGTCTCATACCGGCTCTCCCGTCCTTTCCCTGTATAAAGTAATCAATTGCGCCGTGTGTGCCCCGCAGCGCCCTGTGCCTACAGTCAGCGCCTCATCACCGTGCCACAGTGTGGTAACCGGGACAATCTCCTGCACCGAATTGGTGAGAAACACCTCATCGGCAGCCTGAAGCTGTTCCCAGCGGTACAATCCCTCTTCCACGCGGAGTCCGGCGGCAGGAGCCAGCTTCAGGACCATTTCCCGGGTAATTCCCGGAAGGATGCCTGTGGCCAGGTCAGGCGTGTGCAGCACCTTATTGCTGATGAAAAAAATATTGCTCACAATTCCCTCAGCAATGTTCCCTTCTGCAGTCAGCATAAGCCCTTCCGTGCCGCCAGCCGCAGAGGCATATCCGGCAAGCTCCCGCTTGGCCAGTATATTATTCATATAGTGGAGTGACTTCAGCCGCACTGGTCCTTCGGGGGTATTACGCCGCAGCTGCAGCAGTTGCAGCCCTTTGCCTTCACTGTAGAGAGCGGCTGGATGGCGCGGCAATTCTTTGATATAGAGCAAATGATTCGGGCGGCTATAGTCACCAGCCGGAAGACCAAGAATGTCTTCCCCGGCTGTAACTGTGTACCGTATATAGGCATCCTTCAGTTCGTTTTTGTCCATCACCCGTGTGATCCAGTCCTGCAAGGACGCTTCATCCGGTTCAAACGGAATGCCTAGCTGCCTGCAGCCATCAGCCAGTCTGTCCAAATGACGGCGCAGCAGGAAGGGGATGCCGTTGTAGGTGCGAAAGGTTTCAAACAAGCCCATACCGTATAAAAAACCGTGATCCAAGGTGGAGACCACGGCGTCTTTAGCCTCAACTACGCTATTGTTGAGCCCTATATATTTCATGCCGTTTCCCCGGCTCTCCGTTTCAGGAAGTTACGAAGCATGATGTGCCCATGATCCGTAATGATCGATTCAGGGTGGAACTGCACGCCTTCAATCGGGTACTCTTTATGGCGCAGCGCCATAATCTCGCCTTCCGCAGTCTCGGCTGTAATCTCCAGGCAATCCGGCAGACTCTCACGCTCTACAATCAGGGAATGATAGCGGGTTGCGGTAAAGGGAGATGCCAGTCCTTCAAATACGGATGTGCCGTGATGGTGAATCGGCGATGTTTTGCCATGCATCAGACGCTCCGCACGGATAACATTGCCGCCAAAAGCCTGTCCGATAGCCTGATGTCCGAGACAGACTCCAAAGATCGGTATGATCCCCTTGAAATGCTGCAGCACTTCCAGACTGATGCCGGCTTCGTTCGGCGTACAAGGTCCGGGAGAGATCAAAATATGGTCCGGAGCCAGCGCCTCTATCTCCTGAATGCTGATTTCATCGTTGCGGAATACTTTCACTTCTTCCCCCAGCTCACCCAGGTATTGCACCAGATTGTACGTAAAGGAATCATAATTATCGATGACCAAGATCATTGTATTGCTCCCCCTTCGGCGCCGCCGGTCGTCCGCAATTCCTGCTGATGCTCACTGCAGAGAACCGCCTTCACGACCGCTTTGGCTTTATTATGGCATTCCCGGTATTCGCGGTACGGATCGGAATCAATCACAATGCCCGCGCCCGTCTGAATATACCCGACTCCGTCCTTCACTGCCAGTGTTCTTATAATAATATTTAATTCCATATTGCCGTTATAGTCAATCCAGCCCAGTGATCCAGTATATGGACCACGCCGTACCGGCTCCAGCTCCTCGATGATTTCCATTGTCCGCACCTTGGGAGCGCCGGTAATGGTACCGCCGGGGAACAAGGCGGCCATGACATCATAAGCATCCTTGCCGGGGGCGATGCTGCCCTCGACCTGCGAGACGAGATGCATGACATGCGAGTATCGCTCCACGGTCAGCAGCTCCGGCACGCTGACCGATCCATAGGCCGCGACCCGGCCGATGTCGTTTCTCTCCAGATCGACAAGCATAATATGCTCGGCGATCTCCTTCTCGCTCCCGCGCAGCTCCGCCTCCATGGCGGCATCCTCCGCGGGAGTCAGGCCCCTGCGCCGGGTACCGGCAATGGGGCGGGCGCTGACCTTGTCCCCGTGCAGCTTGACCAGCAGCTCCGGCGAAGCGCTGGAGAGCGCGAAGCCGGGCGAGCGCAGCAGCCCCATGTACGGGGACGGGTTGAGCTTGCGCAGCCATTCATACACATCCTCCGGCGAGGAATTCAGCTGCGCCTCCTGGCGCAGCGACAGGTTGACCTGGAATACATCCCCCTGGCGGATGTATTCCTGAACGTCAAGCACAGCCTGCTGGAATTGCCCGGGCGAGAAAGCAGAGGTCATGCCTGGCCATTCACCGGACAGGTCGGTGCTTGATTCAACAGCAGCGATAATTCCACCTTCCTCTTCGCGGTCTTCCTCCAGGCCGGGAGCAGAGCAGATCCCATGCCACTGTTCCACCATGCCTTCCGCCCGGACGGTTGCGTCTTGATACAGTGACTTCAGAGCGCCCAGCTCAGACGAGCTGGCCGCAGCAACCGGCACGTGCACGATGGAATAGAGCGTGTTCTCAAGATGATCATAGATCCACAGCTCTTCCAGCCGCATGAAGAGATAGTCCGGAAATCCGGGGTCATCCTGGGCAAGCACAGGGAGCTGCTCCAGAGAGCGGACTACATCATAGCTGAGGAACCCCGCACAGCCTCCACGGAACGGGGGCAGGCCGGCAACCTGCAGTTTGGGCGAGGTGAAGCCGCTCATCCAGTTTTGCAGCACTTTCAGCGGCTCTCCCTGCAGCTCCACAGCTTGCGGCACAGGTTCATTCGTTCCCGCTGCCTCCGGGGACAAGCTGAGCACCTCGGCATCCCCGCCTTTTCCTCTTAGTACTGAAACGGGCTGCAACCCCAAGTATGTGTATCGTCCGCCTTTGCCGCTCTCCAGCACCACTGAATAGGGGGAGGCCAGCTGCCAGGCCTTCATCCAGGAAGAGGGCAAGCCCTCCTTTTCCTGCGTTGATTTTATGATTAAAGGGAGGAGGCTCCAGTCCTCTTGTGCCCACTGCTCCCAATCCTGCCAAGCCGTTATGATTTCCAAAGCCATCCTCCTAAAAGTTTTGTGAAGCCTGCGCTTCTTGAAATTGCTTCGTAACAAAACTTGCTTCGTAAGCATTCGCTTAAGTTTTGTGAAGCCTGCGCTTCTTAGCATTAAGCAATCTAAAGTTTATTGCCTGTCAGTATACTGTACTTCGTGCTGCTTTGAAAAGCCTGAACCATGGATTTTCTGAAAAAACCCGTTTCAACTGACTCCAGCCTCATCTGCTGTGGAAGCACAGGAAAGATTATATCTTTCATCATGCACAAAAAAGAGCCTTCGTTATCCCTGTCTTAGCGGATGCGAGGACTCTTAGTCATTTGCTTTGTCAGCAATTATGCTTCGAAGTTATACAGCGGTGTGCTCAAGTAGCGTTCGCCGTTACTTGGGATGATCACAACTACTTTTTTGCCTGCGCCCAGTTCCTTAGCTACTTTAAGAGCCGCGAATACAGCTGCACCGGAAGAAATACCGGACAACACGCCTTCCTCTTTAGCCACGCGACGGGCAGTTTCAAATGCTTCATCGTTCTCTACGTGAATGATCTCATCGTAAATGTCCTGGTTGAGGATTTCAGGAATGAAATTTGCGCCAATCCCCTGAATTTTGTGAGGTCCCGGTTTGCCGCCGGCCAGAATTGGCGAAGCAGCTGGTTCTACCGCATAAATCTTCACATCAGGATATTGACCCTTCAACACTTCACCTGCCCCGGAGATAGTTCCCCCTGTACCCACACCAGCGATGAAAGCATCCAGCGGTCCACCAATGGATTCAATGGCTTCCACGATTTCCGGGCCGGTTGTTTCAAGGTGGATTTTCAAGTTGGCTTTGTTCTTGAATTGTTCAGCCAGGAAGAAGCTTGGGTTCTCGCTTAAGATCTGCTCCGCTTTCTTAACCGCACCGTTCATACCTTCCGATCCTGGAGTCAGCACCAGCTCTGCGCCGTAAGCACGCAGCAGATTGCGGCGCTCAAGGCTCATCGTTTCCGGCATAACAATAATAGCCTTATAACCTTTGGCTGCAGCTACAAGCGCAAGGCCAATACCTGTATTGCCGCTGGTTGCTTCTACAATCGTGCCGCCTGGTTTCAGAAGACCTTCCTTCTCAGCCTCTTCTACAATACTGAGGGCAATGCGGTCTTTAACGCTGGAGCCCGGGTTTTGGTATTCCAGCTTCAAATAAATTTCCGCTGATCCTTCAGGAACAATACGATTGAGACGAACGAGCGGTGTGCCTCCGATCAAATCTGTTACACTGTTGACGACTTTAGCCATGAGTAAAAACCTCCTTGGAATGATAAATGATATATATGGGTGCATAACTTGTGACATACATAAGTCTTCAGCTTGTAATTCCGGGTGTGCACCAGGAGATTCAACACCGCAGCGCCAAGTTATAGCGCTGTTCCGCAGCCAATATGATCTGCCGCCATCTATTTCCGACTAAAACAGTAGGTTTTCCATTTAATTTCATATTATCAATCTTGCAGGCTGTTGTCAATATATATCGCTGTATCATATTTAGCGCGCAAATCACTCTCCACCTGCTGTAATGGAGCCGCCTGCTCCAGTGCCAGCTCCCGGCGAACCTGCTCACGGATTTCCGTCTGATCCTGGCTTTTGGGATCAACCATTTTCTCCAGCCGGATAATGGCATAATCATCGCCCGTCTGCAGGGGACCTGCGATATCCCCTTCGTCCAGCTGCGCTGCCGTCTTCAGCAGATCCTCCGGCCAAAAGGGATCCTCCTCCTCCACCGTTCCGATGCTGCCGCCGCGCCCCCTGCTTTCCTCATCTATGGATAATTCCTTGGCAAGTGCAGCAAAGTCCTCTCCTTGCTCCAGCCGGTCCATTACACGCTCAGCTTCGCTGTAGGTGGCCACTTTAATTATTGAGAGCTGCATTTCTTTCCTCGGTGTGAACCGCTCGGAATTCTCCGCTAAATATTTGTCAATTTCCGCATCAGTAATTGTAATGCCTGCAGTTGCGACTGCCTGAAGAGTCAGACGATACACCGCTTCTTCACGTACTTCCTGACGGGAAAGCCCCAGCTCCGACTGCATCTGGGTATAGTATTGCTCTTCCGAACCGTAACCGGTCATGCTGCGCTTCAATTCCTGCTCAATCTCCTCATCTGTCACAGCAACACCAAGAGCCTTGGCCTCTTTGTCGACTACAATATGATTAAGCATGCCCAGCAGCACATCATTACCGTACTTTTTTTTGAGTTCATCCACCCAGGCTTGATCCGTTACCGGTTGGCCTCCCGCAGAGGCGATGTCCGAGGACTCGCCGTCCGCCGGCTCTCCTTTAAGAATGGACATCGCCCGCAAACTCCAGAATAAAAGACCTCCGAGCATCAAAGTCGCGACAGCCAGTAGAATAACGGCATTGCGCAGCGCGCGCTCCTGTCTTGTCATCATCCTCAGCCCTACGATTTCGCTTGATCCAGGATAACCTGCAATTCATCCTTATTAAAAACATAGGCTTCGTTGCAAAAATGGCAGACAACCTCAGCCTGATCATCTTCTTCAATCAAACGTTCCAGCTCTTTCTCACCCAAGCTGACCAGTGTCTGCTCCACCCGTTCACGCGAGCATTGGCAGACAAAATTGATATCCAGCTCATCCATAATCACTGCATCCGGTAAAAGATAACGGAGCATCTCTTCGGGTTCCAGCCCCTCCTCCAGTAAAGCGGTTACTGAAGGCAGCGACCCTACCGCCCGCTCAATCTCAGTGATCTCTTCATCCGTAAGCCCTGGAAGCAGTTGTACAATAAATCCTCCGGCTACGCGCACGGAGTTATCGGTTTCAACCAGCACACCAAGACCCACCGCAGCCGGTGTTTGTTCGGAAACTGCAAAATAATACGTGAAATCATCGCCGAGCTCACCGGAAATAATCGGCACACTTCCCCGGTAGGGCTCCTTCATGCCTAAATCCTTACTGATATCAATAAACCCTTCCGTACCCACGGCGCCTGCGACATCCAGCTTGCCAAGACTATTGCTCGGCAGATGAACATGCGGGTTGGTCACATAACCGCGTACCTCTCCAAAAGCATTTGATTCTGCAGTAATCTGTCCGATCGGTCCATTGCCTTTGACCATCACGGCGAGTTTCTCCTGACCTTTGAGCATTGCGCCCATCATGGCTGCAGCGGTAACTGTACGGCCCAATGCGGCTGTAGCCGTTGGATACGTATCATGTCTGCGCCGCAATTCATCAACCAGCGCTGTCGTGCGCACAGCAAAAGCTCTGACTCTGCCATCCAGCGCCGTTCCCCGGACCAGCCGGTCCTTTTTGTTATCCATCGGGTGCATACTCCTCCTATCTCTTGCCCTTTTAAGGCTTCTTTATTTTATTTGTTGCGGTCATAAATAATACGCAGACCTTCCAGCGTCAGCATTGGATTCACTTCATCAATACAATCCGTTTCACCGGCAATGAGCGGGGCAAGTCCACCCGTAGCGATGACCTTCAGCACCGGCGCATTCATTTCCAGCTTAATGCGCCTTACAATCCCTTCAACCTGCCCGGCATAGCCGAAAATAATCCCTGCCTGCATAGCGTGGACCGTGTTCCGTCCGATTACCTTCTTCGGCTTCTCCAGCTCAATCCGCGGCAGTTTGGAAGCCCGCTGATATAAAGCCTCCGTAGAAATGCCGAGTCCCGGCACAATCGCCCCGCCAAGATAATTGGCACCTGCGTCAATGCAATCGAAGGTAGTCGCAGTTCCGAAATCAACAACAACGAGCGGACATTTATATTGCTCAATGGCAGCAACCGCATTAACAATCCGGTCAGCGCCTACCTCACGCGGATTCTCATAGCGCAGGTTAAGCCCAGTCTTGATTCCTGGACCTACCAGCAGCGGATCCTTGCCAATATATTTCACACACATCTCCACGATGACCTGAACAAGCGGCGGCACTACCGAGGAGATAATAACCCCTTCGATGTCCTTCACCGAAAGTCCCGACATGCTGAATAGATTATGGATCAGAACTCCATACTCATCCACAGTGGACTGGCGTGCAGTATTAAGCCTGAAGTGGTGCAGCAGCTCACGCTGCCGGTACACACCGAGAACAATATTGGTATTGCCGATATCGACGGCGAGCATCATGACAGCGGGCCCTCCTTCTTCGCATTCAGATCCAGACTGATGTCCAGACTGGAGAAAGAATAGGTGAGACGGCCCACTGAAATTACATCAACGCCGGACTCCGCGATAAGGCGAACCGTTTCCAAAGATACATTACCCGATGCTTCAGTCTTGACATGAGGCGATTTCGCCTTAATTCTTCTCACAGCTTCCTTCATCAGTTCAGGAGACATATTATCAAGCATGATGATATCGGCTCCGGCAATAAGTGCTTCCTCCACCTGCTCAAGGTTTTCCGTCTCTACTTCAATCGTCATTGTATGCGGAATATTAGCCCGTGCACGTCCTACAGCCTGACGGATTCCGCCAGCGCCTTTGATATGATTATCCTTAATCATTACCGCATCATATAATCCGAATCGGTGATTCGCTCCACCACCGACCCGTACAGCGTATTTCTCCAGCATCCGGTGACCGGGTGTTGTCTTGCGCGTATCCACCAGACGCGTTGGCAAGCCCTGCAGCTCCTGAACAAAGGAGGCAGTACGTGAAGCCACGCCGGACAACCGCTGCATCAAATTAAGTGCCAGCCGTTCCCCGGTGAGGATCGCATGCGTGCTGCCTTCAACTTCTGCGATGACCGTTCCCTTGGACACACTCTGGCCTTCTTGCACCAGTCCCGTGAACACAAGCGACGGATCTACAATCTCAAACACAAGCTCCGCTACAGGGATTCCGCAGATAATGCCGTCCTCTTTGGCATGAATAATACCCTTGGACTCATGGCCTGCAGGTATCGTCGTACGGGTCGTTATATCCCCGGAGCCCACATCCTCCTGCAGCCAGCCTTTAATTGCCTGTACCAGCTCTTCATTATATCCATTAAACATCATCACTTAATTCCTCCACTATTCCCAGTTCGCGAATCTGTAGCAGATGTTTCTGCCACTCTGCATCATTCCGCAGCGGATAGTCTTCACGGTAATGTGCTCCGCGGCTCTCCTCCCGTGCCAAAGCCGATTCCGTAATCAGCAGGCAGCAGGTCAGCATATTGGCGAACTCGTACTCCTCACGTTTGGTCAGCGCCGAAGCAAAAATCGGCAGCTGCCGTTTCAATTCCTCCAGTCCCTTGGACAACATCTCCTCATTCCGCCGCAATCCGGCGTAACGGACCATTACCTTCTGCAGCTTAAGCCGCCGCTCCACAATAGCTTGTGTAGGAGACTCAACACGGCCTTGCTGACTGACTGCCGAAATCGTCTCCCGCCGGAGCGGAGGAAGCTGGCGAATGCGTTCAATAATCCGCCGCCCGAACACAATGGCCTCGGACAAAGAATTGCTCGCCAAGCGGTTGGCTCCATGCACCCCGGTGGAAGACACCTCACCGCAGGCGAATAAACGGGAGATATTGCTCTCTCCGTTGAGATCGGTCTTAATGCCCCCCATCATATAATGCGCAGCAGGAGCCACGGGAATCCAGTCCGTTGTAATATCCAGTCCGTAGCCCATACATGTCTCATATATCGTGGGAAAACGATGTTTGACCATATCGGCCGATTCATGCGTAATATCCAAATAGACAAAGGTCGACTTGGTCAGCTCCATCTCACTGACAATGGCCCGGGCCACGATATCGCGGGGTGCCAGTTCCAGCAGCTCGTGATAACGTTCCATGAACCGCTCTCCATTGATATTACGCAGCACGGCTCCCTCGCCGCGTACCGCTTCCGAGATCAGAAACCTCGGGGCTCCCGGATAACTAAGCGCCGTCGGATGGAATTGGATAAATTCCATGTCGCGCACATGGGCTCCGGCCCGGTAAGCGATGGCTACGCCGTCTCCGGTCGCAACTTCCGGATTAGTAGTATAGCGGTACAATTGTCCCGCCCCCCCGGAGCATAGAATCGTTGCATCGGCCTGCAGGAACAATCTGCCTCCGCCCGGCCGCTGTACCAGCGCCCCAAGGCATTCGCCGCCTTCGGTAACGAGATCAATGACATAATGATCATCCCATACCTCTATATTGTCATGTTCAGTAACCTGTTCAGAGAGTGCACGCACAATTTCAAAGCCCGTAGCATCCCCGTTGGCATGCAGAATCCGGCGGTGGCTGTGAGCTCCTTCTTGAGTCAAAGCCAATATGCCATCTTCCTTGTCAAATACGGTGCCGAGCCGGATCAGCTCATGCACCCCGCCCGGTCCTTCATTCACCAATACATCAACAGCAGCCGAAGAGCAGAGCCCTGCACCAGCCATTAGTGTATCCTGCCGGTGATATGCCGGAGAGTCATCTTCGGCTATTACCGCGGCAATTCCTCCCTGAGCATATCTAGTATTGCTCTCCATCAGCGATTTCTTAGTAATCATAATGACATGCCGGTCTTCACTCGCTTTAATAGCCGTGAACAATCCGGCGATACCTGAACCGATAACAATGCAATCCGTCTTTACTGTAGGAAGCTCGCGAAGGTCGAAATCAACCAAATACTGTGGAATCATGACCGCTTTTCACCTGTTTCAACGAAAGAGTAGCGCATGCTACCGGACTTGTAGCATGCGCTCTAGGGAAGTTCTGGCTTTGTCGGCGACAGCGGGCGGTACGTAAATCTGCGGCTTCATCGTCTCCAGGCATTTGACCAGTTTCTTTAAATTATTGACTTTCATATTAGGGCATACAAGAAATTTTGTTGCAAAATGGAATTCCTTATCCGGACTATCCAAGCGGAGCTGGTATCCGGTACCGTCTTCTGTCCCAACAATGAACTGCCGGCGGTCCGATTTCCGGCAATATTCAAGAATCGAGGTGGTGCTGCCTACATAATCGCCCATGGCAACCACTTCAGGACGGCATTCCGGATGCACCACAAACTCGGCTTCCGGATATTTTGCTTTCATTTCCACTACATCTTTAACGGTAAGCATATCATGAGTGTTGCAATAGCCTTCCCAGATAATCAGCTTCTTGCCCGTCTGATCCTGGACATATTGGCCCAGATTCTTATCCGGCACCCAGATAATTTCTTCCGCATCGAGTGATTCGATGACCTTCACAGCGTTGGCAGAGGTACAACAAATATCAGTCTCTGCTTTAATTTCAGCCGACGAGTTGATATAAGTCACCACTTTAGCATTCGGATGCTGTGCTTTCAGCTTGCGCAAGCCATCCACATTGACCATATCAGCCATCGGACAACCGGCGCGTTCATCAGGAATAAGCACAGTTTTGTTAGGCGCCAGAATCTTAGCGCTTTCCCCCATGAAATGAACACCGCAGAAGACAATCACTTCCGCGTCCGTCTCCGCTGCTTTTTGAGCGAGTAAAAAAGAGTCGCCCCGAAAATCGGCAACCTCCTGAATTTCATCACGCTGATAATAATGAGCCAAAATGATTGCATTCCGTTCTTTTTTCAGCTGTTCGAGACGCACACGAAGTTCGCGATTTTGTTCCTGCTTGCGCTCAAGCGCCAGAGCTTCCACGGTTAGTTCTCCCCCTTATTTCTTCACGGCGTAAGCCGGCTCTACATTCGAATAGATTATATGTTCCTTGCGGATCTGCACAGCCACTCAGCTCTGCTATAGATAGTTATCCATTAATTAATATTTAATCACTAATGTACACAAGGTTCCACCCTCTGTCAATGTAACCGGGAGTCAATCAAGCTGTACGGTATGAAGCCTAAAGGCGAAAAAAATCCGGAGAACTTTAAGGTTCTCCGGACGAGCTTGCGTAGCTTCATTCAGTTAAGCGGCTCTTTATACGAGGCCTCCGCCGCCGTCTTTATTGCCGTCGTTAGAATCATTTCCATCCCCGGACTCCGGATTATTCGGAATATCCTTGGTCAGATCAGGAA
Organism: Paenibacillus sp. FSL M7-1046; assembly: GCF_038007405.1. NCBI lineage: Bacteria > Bacillati > Bacillota > Bacilli > Caryophanales > Paenibacillaceae > Paenibacillus > Paenibacillus sp. FSL M7-1046. Next base: position 2,252,275 of record NZ_JBBOXB010000001.1, read on the forward strand.
TTGTGGAAGAGGTGTCGTCCTTGCCTTGAATGCGGACACGCACATCACCGATAGAATCAATAACTGGTTCGCCGGCTTCGTGTGTCACACCCGGAGTCTCTTCCGGTTTACCGTCTTCAGTCAGATAGCCTTGCTCGATCAATTCTCTAATCTGATCCAGTTCCAGCGTTTCTTTCTCAAGCAAGGTGTTAGCAATGAGGTGCATTTCCTTAGAGTGCTTGGTAAGCAGCTCCCGGCAGCGTTCATAGCTGCTGCGGATAAAGTTCTGCATCTCCTGGTCGATTTCATAAGCGATGGAATCACTGTAGTTCTGCTCATGCCCGATATCGCGGCCCAGGAAGACCTGGCCTTGGGATGTACCGAACTGCATAGGTCCCAGCTTATCACTCATACCGTATTCCATAATCATGCTGCGGACAATACGCGTAGCCTGTTGGAAGTCGCTGTATGCGCCTGTGCCAATTTCACCGATGAACATCTCTTCGGCAACACGTCCACCGAGGAGTCCGGTTACTTTATCAAGCAATTCCTGCTTCGTAACAAGCATGCGATCTTCTTTAGGAAGCATAATGACGTATCCGCCTGCGCGCCCGCGCGGGATGATCGTAACTTTGTGAACCATGTCTGCATGTTCCAGGAAGTAACCGACAATCGTATGACCGGCTTCGTGGTAAGCTACAATACGCTTCTCACGGTCGCTGATCACGCGGCTGCGCTTCTCGGTACCTACAATTACACGGTCAATCGCTTCATCAACCTCACGCATGGTAATATCCTTGCGGTTGCGGCGTGCAGCGAGCAGAGCCGCTTCATTCAGCAGGTTCTCCAGATCGGCACCGGTAAATCCGGTAGTGCGTTTGGCGATAACATCAAGTCTTACGTCTTTCGTAAGCGGCTTGTTGCGGGAGTGAACTTTAAGTACAGCTTCACGGCCTTTAACATCTGGGCGGTCAACCGTAATTTGACGGTCGAAACGTCCCGGACGAAGCAATGCCGGGTCAAGTATATCTGCACGGTTGGTAGCTGCGACAATAATAATACCTTCGTTGCCGCCGAAACCGTCCATTTCTACAAGCAATTGGTTAAGTGTCTGTTCGCGTTCATCATGTCCGCCACCAAGTCCGGCGCCGCGCTGACGACCCACTGCATCGATCTCATCAATAAAGATGATACATGGTGCATTCTTCTTGGCATTTTCGAACAAGTCACGTACACGGGAAGCACCGACACCTACGAACATTTCCACAAAGTCGGAACCGGAAATACTGAAGAACGGAACTCCTGCTTCACCGGCAACTGCACGGGCCAGCAAGGTTTTACCGGTCCCTGGAGGACCTACAAGGAGAACCCCTTTAGGAATACGTGCGCCTACAGCTGCGAATTTACGCGGATCCTTGAGGAATTCCACAACTTCCACCAGCTCTTGCTTCTCTTCATCAGCGCCTGCAACATCCTCAAAGCTGATTTTCTTCTTCTCTTCATTATATAACCGGGCCTTGCTCTTGCCGAAATTCATTACTTTGCCGCCGCCACCCTGTGCCTGATTGAACAGGAAGAAGAACAGGATGAACATAATAACCAGCGGAATGATGGAAGAAAGGAATGTCAGCCAAATGCTGTCACCTTCCATTTTTTTGGTAACCAGCTCTACACCGTTGACTTCGCTGGCTCCAATAAGCTCATCAAGGGCCTTGTCTGTAGGAGGAACAAATGTGGAGAAATTTTTCGATTTGGCATCTGACGGCTGCTCTCTATATTCACCAGTAACGGCAAAAGCATTGCCTTCAAACTGAACCGTCATACTCTTCACATTATTGTCTTTCAATTCCTGCCTTAATTCATCGTATCTAGGGAAATCGGCGGATTCATTTCCATTGCTCACAAACTGGACAATGCCCACCACGACTAAAAATAAAATCAAATAAAAACCAGAATTCCGGATGAACCGATTCATCCCCTACCTCCTCTCACAACGCTCAAGTTATTGTACCATAGCCTGCCCAGAGTCCTCAAATGCTCAGAGGTCCGGAAATCTGATCCGTGGATCTAAGGCTGTCGATTAGCTCATTTGGAATAAATTTCAGGCTTAAGTACACCGACGTAAGGGAGGTTCCGATACAGTTCGGCATAGTCGAGTCCATAGCCGACTACGAAAGCGTCAGGAATCACAAAGCCAGTATAGGCAGCTTCGAGATTAACGGTGCGTCCTGTCGGTTTATCAAACAGGGTAACCACAGAAATGGAAGCAGCATTGCGTCCTTGAAGCATTTCAATTAAATAACTGAGTGTAAGACCGCTGTCGATGATGTCTTCGACGATCAGAACATCGCGTCCTTCAACTGACGCATCCAAATCTTTGATGATTTTGACCACACCGGAAGATTTGGTGGATGCCCCATAGCTGGATACAGCCATGAAATCCATCTCAACAGGTACTGTAATGACTTTAACCAAATCTGCCATAAAGATAAACGCGCCTTTCAGCACACAAATTACCAATGGCGTACGTCCTGCATATTCTGCGCTCAGCTGGGCGCCGAGCTCCCTGATTCTTTGTTGGATTTCTTCTTCGCTGATCAAGATTTCTTGAATATCGTTCTGCAACTTGCGAACCTCCTAAGTTATACTATGAAAGACTTACTTCGACCATTACGCTTCTTCGTGCTGCTCCATGTCCTCCAGAGACAAGAGAAGAACCGAGGCCGTGTGCCGCCCTACTGCGGCATGCATCGAGCGCCTTACGCCCGGAATCCAGACGATATTGCCCAAACCATCACAAACGAGGGGAATCTCAGAGCGTTCGGAAGAAGGTATTTTATCATCAATGTAAATATCTTTTACCTTTTTGCTTCCGTTTAATCCCATAACCCTTATGGTATCTCCAGGCAATCGGGAACGAATGGTCAGCGGCAGGACCAGCTCATCGCTGTCAAACCAAGCCGACATCTTCCCATAGTCCTCCCCCTGTACTAAAAAAGTTTCTTTCTCCAGCACCGTCATCGTCATTACTTTTCCTATTTCCGTCAGCAAAAGCCGGGAATGAGGTAAAGACAGCCGATATGTATAACTTACCTTCCGCTGCGGAGGCTTGGACGAGAACAAAATTGTATCATATTGCCGCACACAGATCAGACCTCCACCCAAATCCAAACTCCATACGGTGGGGTGTTCCTGCAGCGTCCCCCGGCGTACAGCCTCGATCTTGGAAAAATCCAGGGTCGATGAATCCGCCGACAGATAATTTAATATTAGTTTAATCAAACGCCGTTGTAAAGCGGAGGGTATGGCCGCGAACAAAGCTCTCTTAAAGGTGTATTTTCCATGCTTCATCAAAACCAGCTCATCGAAGCATTTTGCTGCGTTCGCCTCCATAAATTCATCTTCGGCTCCGACAATTTCGGACAATTGCAGAAGCGACTGTTTGACTTTCGGGTTGTACTTTTCCAGTGAAGGTAGCACCTCCAGCCGGATGACATTCCGCTTATATTTGGTCAGCAGATTGCTGGCATCTTCGGCGTAGGGAAACCCTTCATCCCGGCATAACCCGACAAGAGCCGTTTTGTTAATACGCAGGAAGGGGCGGATGAGTTCCACCTTTTTTTCAGTCCTCTTCCAGCGCATTCCGGCCAGACCGGAAGGTCCGCTGCCCCGCAACAGTCGCATAAGCACCGTCTCCGCCTGATCATCGGCATGATGTGCCAGTGCAACGGAGCGTGCGCCATAGCGGTGCGCGGTCTCGATCAGAAACTGATAGCGTTTCTCGCGTGCCGTCCCCTCGGGGCCAAGCCCGCTGCCTTTGGCGAGGGAAGGGATATCAAATTCGGCCAGCTCAAAAGGCACCCCCAGCTCCCCGGCCATTTTCCGGACGAACTCCGCCTCCTCAACCGACTCGGCTCTGAACCCGTGGTTCACGTGGGCGCATACCAGGTTTAGCGGTATCCGGTTCACGGATATTTCATGCAGAATACGCAAAAGAGCCACAGAGTCCGGCCCTCCGGAAACTGCGACTACTATGGTGTCATGGGGCGCCCACAGCCCGTGCTCGTCTGCAGACTCCAATACGGATTCCACAAGCTCATTCATTTGCTCCATACGGTGCTCCCTTTCTTGCCCTATCATTTACACAATCTTTGACCGGCATGACCAGCATTCCGGTATATGTATGAGATCAAAAACGCAATACCCAATAAATCGTAAAAGCCAGCACAAATAACGATAACCCAAACGCACTTTTTAGCCAGCGCGGGGTCGCCATGGCATCCTTCGGCTGTTTGCGCGTTCCGTATATATGAATCTTCCAGATCTCAGCAGCCTGCGCGGAACCGGGAAATCCGCCTTTTAGTGCAAGACACAGCCAAGAGGAGAGCTTCCTGTCGGGCAAACTTTTGGCCAGCTTAATCAGTTCATCGACGCTTCTTGTCTGCGGGAGCTGCTGGGCAGCGGCTTTCAGCCCGTCTTCATTAAGTAAACGAAGGCAGAGAACGGCAAAAGCAAACAGATCATAATTCTCGTCGCCGGTACGGCTGCCTGCATTCCAGAATCCGCGGTCATGCCATTCGGTAAATTGCTTCACACTGCGTCCCATGGGACTTGCGCCGCCATAGTCGATCAGTTCGGCTTCGCCGTAATCGGATACCATTACATTCTCGGGCTTGAGATCACCAAACACAAAACCGCATTCATGCAGCGTCTGCAGCTTCTCTAACAGCTTCAGTCCCACCAGACCCAGCCAGGAGATCCCGTTTTTGGCCAAAAAATGGTGCAGCTGTTTACCTTCAACGTAGCGCATCACATAAAAAGGGGTATGCTCTCCATCTTTGAAATCATCGGACTCCAGCAGGTAGGAGGACAGCGCGGATTCGCGGCGGGCGCGAAACTCACTTCGCTTCCGGCAGGATTGCAGCGAGGTCAGTACGTTGATTTCCGACTGCAGCTCAAGCGTATCGTTTCCGATCTTGAGCGCATACCGCTCCCGTCTGCCTTCTCTTTGCACGAGATATACGGTTCCATTGGCCCCTCTTCCCAGCATCCGTTCAATGACATAACGGTTTCCCCGCCATTTGCCGCTAATAACGGTGCCGACAGGGTAGGGCGGATTAGACGACATACCCACCAATCATCCCTTCTCTTTCATCGTGATCCCTGCCCGGAAGGCGGTCACGGTGTTCATCCAGTGTATCACAACGGTAATGTTCGAGCACCTTGAAAATAGCCGGTCCTGTAGGCGTGGCTCCCCTCATTTTCAGCTTGGAGAACAGCGAGCGGACCTCCGACACATTGCTCGTCCAGTCCATATCCAGCATGGCCTCCTCACTGCTCGAGCGCCCGGGAAAATGGAACACGGAAATCTCACTGCTTCCTTCTCGCGCTTCCAGGCTGAGGGCCAAATCACGGATGGCATCCTCTACGGCACCCAGTTTAGGCTTCATACTTGCGCTTGCGTCAATCAGCAGTGCGATGCGCAGCGGCGAGGTTTCTGTCAGCTCATCTACGACGGTAACGACCTGCGAACGTTTCAATGGCGGTAGCTCTTCCAGCGAGCCTTCGCCGAGTATTTTTTTTACCTCTTTATTAACCGCCTGCTGAATGGTCTGAACCACAGTTTTGCGGGTCATCATCTGGATGGTCTGCGCCAGCTGCGGCGTTCCGACAATCCGGCTCAGTCCGCCCCCTGCTTTGGCAATATCAGAAATCTCCCGGCTTCCCAGCTCGCCAATGGTTCCGTAATCGACCACGCCAACTACGTTAACGGTGATTCCCTCCTGCCGGGCATGCGCCGCAGCCATCACCGGACTCTCCCCCACATTGGAACATCCGTCCGTAATGAGCAGAATTTGCTTCATGACCGTTCACTCCCCTTTGCCTTGTTATCTGTTTCTAGCATATCCAAGGTTGAGAGATTTCAAACGCCGCTTAGCGGAGATATTCAGATAAAAACAATAGTGAACTCGGGGAACTGCGAGGAACTTTTGGGCTTCCGATCGCTGTTGTCCCCGGATTTATTGAATTGGCCACATGGTGCAAATCCGGGGACAAAGGCGAACGCTGACGCTTCTCCAGCTCCAAAATTCCTCTCCGTCCCATAGATTCACGTTATGTTTGAAACCTGAAAAAGAACGCCGCCGAGCCAGCGGCTTTTGAAACGGGGCGGCGCAAAGGGCGGCGGGGTAGATGAGGCCCCGCCGAATTAGGATACTCCATTGCTTCCATATATAGCTCACGAAAGAATAACGTGAGTTAGATGATAGATTACCTTACTAGCTGACCGTCCGCGGCCGCTCCATCCGGCCGATACCTGGCATATGCAGGCTGGACCACTCCGGATGATAATGATCAACCCGGCTGATGACAATGGTCATGTCATCATGGATTTCATTGCCTTGATAACGGATAACCTTTTCCAGCAGACTGTCGGCCATATCCTGAGGATCATCTCCCTCCAGCTCCTGGATTAACCGCTTCATCCATATTTCTTTATTAACGGCATATCCGGGCGCATCATAAATACCATCGGTCATCATAATGAGAATATCGCCCGGACGCAGCTGCATGCTGATCAGATCCACCTCAATGTCTTTTATGATTCCGATCGGAAGATTACTCGAAGTAATCGGGATGACTTCGCTGCCCCGGCGGATAAAGGAGGGCGCAGACGCGATTTTCATAAAAGTGGTGTGCGCCGAATACTGGTCGATCAGTGCCATATCTACCGTCGCATAAAACTCATCCGGAGAACGCAGCAGCAGAATGGAATTGACGGACTTTACCGCCAGCTTCTCGTCCATGCCGGACTGCAGCAGCTTCTCCAGCATGGACAACGCGGCACTGCTCTCCATTCGGGCCCGCTCTCCGTTACCCATCCCGTCGCTGATGGACACAGCAAATGTGCCATTTCCAAGCTCTACGGTACTGAAGCTATCACCGGAGAACATATCGCCTCCTTTGGCCGCCCCTGCCACCCCGGTATTCACCTCATAAGCTTTGGCAGATCCAAAGGTGACCATCGACAGTCCCTCGCGGGGATGCACCGCGGTTTCACTTACAACTGCAATATTCTCCTCCAGAATATCGGATAACAGCGGCGCAACCATCTTGCGGCACTCATCAAAGCCGCGGGTATAAGCATGAACCACTTCTATTTCCACCCGGCCGGGATCGAGGCTTAAAATCTCAATCGAATGAATGGACAACCCCAGTTTTTCCAGCGCCTCACGGATCTGGGCCTCCTGCCGGTACATTGCCTGGCCTTCACGTTTGATCTCCTTCGCCAGGTCCTCCATCACCTGTGAGACGCCCGAAAGCTGCTCGGCAACAAATTGGCGGCTGTCGTATATTTGTCTTTTCCAGCGCATATCATGCTGGTATAGCTCATATTGGCCCTTCATTACTTCCAGTACCTCCCCTGTCTTGCCGCAGATCCGGCTCCACTCGGGCGGTAGCTGGGCTGCGGTGACATCCGGGCATTCTTCTACGGTCGTCATCATATCTGTCATATACCTGTACGTCTGATAAAACTTCGTGTCCCAGCAGTGCGAACGCCGGATACAGCCGGCGCAGGCGCCCTCAGTTACAGTACTCATGAAGTCTTCCATTTCACGTTCACTTTTACCGGCTTCTCCAGCCCGGGGAATCTGCCCAAAGCTGCTCGACAGCTGCTGGAACACCTGCGAGAACTGGGTTACCCGGTCTGCTGTAATATCTCTCACTCTTCGGGCATATTCATGCTGTGACCGGCTGTGATCCGGTGTGCCCGGCACATATTTGGCGATGGCAGAAATAATCCCCTTTGGTGTTAGAAGAAACAACAGCACTGCAGCGCAAGTCTCCCAAGTTGAGGTCATCACATCACCCGGGCCCAGAAAGTAGACTGAAAGTATAGTCGAGCCCAGCAGCATTCCGATCGAGACTGCCCCTTTGCGCCCGGACTGCATCATCCCGGCCAGCATTCCGGAGAAAGCCAGGAGACTCATCTGATAAATGGCTCCGATATCAGCTAGGCTGAGGATCAGCCCAGTGACTACCCCGACGGCAGCACCGAGCGGAGCTCCCCCGGCGAGAGCAAACAACAGAATAAGAAAGCGTGACAGAATATGTTCCAGCGACAAGCCGTTTATGGTCCAGCCCACAAGGCCGGTCATGACGGAAGCCAGCAGAATAATCAAGCACAGAACTTCTTCATTCCGCAGCGCCCGGCTCCTTTGCTTGTAAGTAAACAAAGGAAGCGCCTGCAAAAATACCAGTGTAAGCACAAAACCAAGCAGCGCATCGAGTGTCGCCATCATCAGCGGGTACCAGGTAAGGGAGGGACCCATGATAATCCGGAACAGTCCGACCATAAATGAGGATACAAATACCATCAGCGGCGCGTAGGATAGATCAATCCGCTGGAAGCTCTCAAAACCTTTGTACAGCAGGTAAAAGATAATTAGCTCTGCGGCAATCACTATAGCTCCGGGGAACGGGGTGAACAGACTGCCGAGGATCGTGGCTGCAGCCACCGGAAGTATGGAGTCTTTACGCATAAACACAATGACAGCAAAGTAAGCTACAGCAAAGGGTGACAGCTCGTCCAAAATCATTGCCCGGCCCAGCATAAAGCCCATTAAGCTCAACAACAGCATCCATTTCTTCACTGTTAAAAACTGAAGCAGCGGTTGATTCATTCCCCAGCTCTTTACACGCATGCCCCAGGCTTCCTTCTGCTCCTTGTCTTTGCTTCCCGCTTTTGTCCACTCCGGCAAATTGACCACATTGCTTTTATTCATTCCTCTGCACCACCCGTTTAAGAATTTATGGTTCTCATTATATAGCGGGGGTCTTAAGAAAGTTTGTCAGAAACAGAGAGCGAACTGTAAAAAATTTCCGACAAAAAAGCCTGTCCCGACAAAGCACCCGCGAAGCCTCTCTATCCCATGCGGGGCATTGGATTGATAGACTCGATCAGCGGATTGCCGCAAGACTGTGCAGAGGCCAGCAGCAGATTTTCGTCAGCGATTGCTCTGGTGTTATGTGAGAATGAGATAGATGCTGTCGGCAATTTGCCGGGCACCGACAAAAAAACCGCAAGGGCGAAAGCCCCTGCGGTTATTTATGATGTGCAAGTAGATTATACGCGTTTGGCTCCACGGCCTCCGCGCTTTCCTTCTGTGTTCTTCTTGATCGAAGATATCCGTTCTTCGCTGTCTTTCAGGAAGCGTGACATTTTATCCTCGAATGAAGGTTTACCGGCTGCAGGCTTGAATGGACGCCCTCCCCGTTCACGATTGAAACCACCACCGCCGCCGCCTCCACCACTGCCGCCACCGCCGCCGAAACGGTCTCCACCGCTTGGACGTTCTGGTCTTGGAGCTCTAGGGGGACGTACTTCCGATGCCGGCTTATCTACAGCCTGCTTGATGGAAAGCCCGATCTTGCCGTCCTTGTCAACGTTGATCACCTTGACAGTTACTACATCACCAATCTTTAAATGATCGTTAACATCCTTGACGTAGTTATCGGCGATTTCCGAAATGTGAACGAGACCTGTGACACCTCCTGACAGATCCACAAATGCTCCGAAATGCGTGATGCCTGTCACCTTGCCTTCTAACTTGGTGCCCACTTCAATTGCCATAGAATAAAATGATCCTCCCTTAAAAATATACAGACGAATATAAAGTCCATCCAGTCTGCGGTGATTTGATTATACAGTAAAGAGCAAAGCAAGGCAACACAGCGAAAGCCTCTTTTGGCCTGCTTTATTGCCCTGATTGCTCGGGACGAATAGGCTGTTCCCCTAACGGATACATATTGTACCATTTACGCGCCAATTGGCCGATATACTCGTCATCGTTAAGTCGCGACACTTCGTATTTCAGTTGATTGAGAGAAGCCGTAACTCCCTCGCTGCTCGCCTGCTTCTTAGCCAGTTGTTCACTCTTGTCCGCAATTGCCGCACTCTGGGCAAAGAAAATATAACCGGCCCAGCCAAAAAACACTGTAACCATGACCGCCCATATGAATCTTCTTCTCTTCGCGCCTGCAGCCAAACCTTTGTTATTGCTACTCTTCTCTTCTGCAGAAAATCTGTTCATGCAGCCTACCCCCAGTTCAATCTCAGCGTTTCCACCATGCGGTCAACCACTCAGACAATCTCACCATCCAGGCACTGTGATAGAGCCGGGACAAAGGCGGAGAGATCCATCTTACTGGAAGTACCCAAATTGGCTTCGTTAGACGCAGCAGCAGCTTCAGGATAAATAACAGGATCCGGCCCAAGAGCAGCAGCGTCCCCCTCAGGAGGCGCCAAAGCCAGCGAAGCGGCATGCCTATTATAATTTCTACAGCTCTCCATAGCAGCCTGCACGTATACTGAATCGACTGAATTAACATTACCACAAAATGCCGCACCGTAACACTGAAGAGTAAAAAATAAATCCATACGCCTAGAAAGAGGCCCAGAAAGACATAAAACCTCAATTGTCCCTGATTTCCGGCATAAAGCATCCGGAAGACGAGGAGTGCCGCCCACAGCCAATACAGCAGATCCAGCAGCGCATTCAGCCATTTGGGAAAGCTTAATTTCAGCGACAGCACCCGGTAGCTGTCATAGGCCAGTCCCATGGCTGTGCCGGCCAGCATCATGTAAAGCAGGGTGATCCACTGAATCGCGGGATTCATTTAAACAGTTTGCCGAGGATGCCTTTGTTTTTACTCTGCGCTCCGGGATCAAGGTAAATCAGGGAATGGACGTTGCCCTCCAGAGACAAAAGCCCATTCTCCAGACTTAGATTCTTGATATGTAAATGATTTCCGCGAATGGTGAGATGGCCAAGTTCCGTGCGGAGCAGAAACTCCTCGCTGTCGAAGCTCTCCACATTCTGCACGCCTGTTAGCTCCAATTGCTTGCGACTGCGCATGTGCAGATCGTGCTGTTTATTGACTTTGACTGGCTCGATCATAGCATGTACCCCTCCTTCTTGTTTCTAATCTATGGTGGGAGGAGAGGTTATAGAACAGAGGCTTTTAGAATTTCAAATGACCGATAGAGCTCATGCACGAAGCCAACGGAGTTCTATTTTATTAAAAACTAAGAGGGTGTTCCAGCCATTTCTGGCTTCAGGAACACCCTCTTGTTTGTGATCTGCTTATCCTTACAGCGCTTTTACCAGTCGAGACCGCTGCTTTTGGCAACAGGCTCTTCACGGAGCAGCGTATACATGCCGGCGGCCTCGTCCTTGCGGGTCGTTTCCACCAGTTTCTCCACTTTGACCGTTACTAGCTTTTGACCGAATTGCACTGTAATCTCGTCGCCGATCTTTACCGTACTGCTCGGTTTCGATTCCTTCCCGTTAATCAGCACCCGGCCCTGTTCGGACACATCTTTGGCCACAGTGCGGCGCTTAATCAAACGGGATACCTTCAGGAATTTGTCCAGGCGCATTAGTTGACGGCTTCTTTAAGCTTGTTGCCAGCCTTGAAGGCCGGTACAGTGGATTCAGGAATTTCAATAGGTGTGCCCGATTGCGGGTTGCGGCCGGTGCGGCCGGAACGTTTGCGGGTTTCGAAAGTACCGAAGCCGATCAATTGGACCTTATCGCCTTTGGACAGAGCATCTGTAATTTCGCCCAGCACGCCGTTCAATACGGTTTCTACATCTTTCTTTGCCAATCCGCTTTTTTCGGAAATGTTGTTTACCAAATCTGTCTTGTTCATAATTTGAAGTTCCTCCTAGGATACAAAAAAATAAATGAAACGCGATAAGCTGCTAAGATATGCCGCGAATCGTCATTTCGTCTTTAAGATATTCTGGATGCCGCCCGAAATTCCTGCCGCAAACACTCGATTTTAAAAAAATTAAGAGAGCAGTCCAGGCTCAGGCACTATTACATTATAAACCTCTCACCGCATTCCAAACCAGAGAGTTAAGCCCCATTCACATCATTGCCTGTTCTTACGGCCCCTATACTGCAAAAGGCGGAGAAAGCATCCTCTAATATATTAGAGGATGGTCAGAATCTATTGTTTTCGCTCCTTGACCTTAGCCTCCTGCCACAACGCTTCCATCTCTGCTAGACTGCTGTCCAATAGACGGGTATTTCGGCTTAGCAGCTGCTGCTCAATATATTGGAATCTAGACACAAACTTGCGGTTGGTGCGGGTCAACGCCTCTTCCGGATCCGCTCCGATGAAGCGTGCGGCATTGGTCGCGGCGAACAGCAGATCCCCCAGCTCCAGCATTTGCTCCTCCGCCGGTGCGCCGGATTCGATAGCCTCCTGAAGCTCATCAATCTCTTCGCGGATTTTAGCCAGCACATCGCCAACGTTGTCCCAATCGAATCCTACTTTGGAGGCCTTTTTCTGCAGTTTGTAGGCCTTCATCAGCGCAGGCAAATCACGGGGAACACCGCTCAGCGCGGATTCTGCTTCCGGTGTTACGCCTTTAAGCCGTTTTTCCTCGGCCTTCATGCCCTCCCAGTTCTGGAGCGCTTCCTCGGCATCTGCAGCATTCTTGTCGCCGAAGACATGCGGATGGCGGAAGATCAGCTTGTCATTCAATCCTTCAATGACATCATAGACATTAAAGGTGCCCTGCTCCTCCTCCATCTGGGAATGAAGCATGATCTGCAGCAGCAGGTCGCCCAGCTCTTCCTTCATATGGTCCGGATCATCCTCATCGATCGTTTCCAGAACCTCATAGGTTTCCTCAATCAGATTTTTGCGCAGTGATTCATGCGTCTGCTCCCGGTCCCATGGGCACCCTTCCGGACTGCGCAACGTATCGACTATTTCATGCAAGCGGGCAAATGTGCGTTTTCGTGCACTTTCCGCGCGGTTTGCCGGAACATAAATCAGCGAGAGATTGCCGTACCCTTCCAGACGGTCCAGCTCATACAGCGGTACCCGGAGAATACGTTCTTCCTTATCCACTCCAAGAGCATGCCCTACGATTACCTCATACTCCGGCGGATAACAATCCATCAGACAGAGCTTGGTTTCGGAAGCCGTGAAGCTGTCGTAGACCTGGCCGATCAGCGTATGCAGTTCCGGCTGAAGCTGGGAACTGCGGATACCGGAAGCATCCAGAAGCTGAAACCCTTCAATCGGGTCGAAGCCAAGCCGTACAAATGCCTCATCGAGAAAGCTCTCCCCGCCGAGAATGTGCAGTTCTACTCCCGTGCCCGGGCAGCGCTCCCGCAGCAGGGATACCGCCGATTCTGCAACCATGGGATGCCCCGGGACAGCATAGACAATTTCCGTACCCTGCGGTGCGGAACGCGCTTCCTCGATTAATTTCGCCGTAATGGCTTCATACACTTCAGGAAACGAGGACAGCGATTCATACAGCCCGTCAAAGGACTGGGAAGCTATTTCAAGCTCTGTTAAAGCCGCCATCACCGGATGCTCTGCGGTCCGGACATAAACGGCGGATGCGGATTGCAGCTTCTTGATAATGCCCAGGGTCAGCCGGTCGGGATTGCCGGAACCGAGGCCAACCACGGTTAATGTTGCGCTCATACCTGTCTCCACTCCTTCTGCACTGCCTTGCCGCTGTGGCTAAAGCAGCTTTGTATGTACTGCAATATAGTAATCTCATGCTTAAGAGATAACGGTTGGAACACCTAGCTGCGCCTTAAGGGAACAGGCGCAGCTTCTTCAGCTTGTCCGCAAGCCGCGGGCCAAAGCCCGGAAGCTGGCGCAGCTCGCTTTCGCTGAGCAGCCGCAGGGCAACAGCGCCGGCGGCGAAGACGGCGCAGCCTGCCAGCACGCCGAGCAGGCTCTGCGCCAGGGCTGCGGTTCGTCCGCCGCCGAAGCCGGCGGCTGCGGCCGCACTGCCAACGCCGAGGCTTACGGCTGCGGCGGCCAGGCCAAGGCCCGCGAGCAGCAGCGCGGGCTTCACCAGGGCATCTGCGAAGCGCAGCCGCAGATGGCCCATACGGTGCAGCAGCAGCACATTTAGCGCTGCTGCGAAAAGATGCGCGGCCACGCTGGCGATGGCTGCGCCGGTAATGCCCTGCTGCGGAATCAGCAGCAGGTTAAGGGCCGCCTTGAGCACCGCGGCGGCCAAGAGATGTATCGCCGGCGCGCGCACGGCGCCCAGGCCCTGCAGCAGCGCGGCGGAGATGATGCTGACCGTACCGCCAGCGGCGGTTAAGGCCAGCCAGGTCATCGTGCCGCTGCCGGCAGCATCACCGTACAGAGCCACATTGATTGGCTCTGCAAGGACGGCCAGGCCAACCGAAGCGGCCAGGCCCAGCAGCCAGAACCAGCGCAGCGACAGGCTGCAGCGGGTCTGGATCAGCCCAAAATCTCCGCGGTGCTTGGCCTCCGCGAGTGCCGGGATGAAGACCACTGATAACGAAGTGGCCAGCATCGTTACCATCTGAACAAGCGGCAGGCCGCGATTGTAGATGCCGAACTGCGCCATCGCCGCCGCTTCGCTGACAGTTGACGACAGCAAACGGGGGACGGTAAATACATCGACCAGCCCGATAAGCGGTATAGCCAGCGTTCCGAGCATGACTGGAATGCCATAGCCCAGCAGCTTGCGGGCCTTGGCTCCTGTCTGCTCCCGGACAGTGTCCGCAGCAGAACTCCGGGTCCAGGCGGTTTCGGAGGCAGCTGATATCGCCAGCTCAGCCGACTGCTGCGCTACGCTCACACGGCGGCGGTAATTCTGCCAATACAGCAGCATGACAATCAGACCGGCCGCTCCGCCGCCAGCCGATCCAATCAGCGCACCCGCCGCGATGGTGGCCGCGTCTGCTCCCTTCCCGGTCAGATACAGCAGCAGTGCGATCATGACAGCTACCCGCACCGACTGCTCGACAACCTGCGACACCGCGGTAGGGACCATATTATGCAGTCCCTGAAAATAACCGCGCAATGCGGCCATAAGCGGAACAACAGCAAGCCCTAATGCGCTGCAGCGCAGCGCGGGAATCACATGGGAGTTGCCGACCCACCCGGCGATAACCGGAGCCCCAAGATAGGCAAGGGCCCCAATCACAAGGCCGCTGATGACTGTAATGGCCGCTGACAGCAGCAGAACCCTCCGGCCTTCGCTTTCATCTCTGTCGGCCGAGGACTCAGCCACGAATCTGGCGATTGCAGACGGCAGACCCAGCATCGCTATCGTTATAAGCATCGTGTACAGGGGATTAACCGTGTTGTATATGCCAAACACGGCGTCTCCACCCAGATTTTGCAGCGGAATTTTCTGCAGCGTACCAATCAGTTTGGAGAGAATGGCTGCTGCGCTGAGAATAAATGCGCCTTGCAGTAATTTAGAGCCTTGTGTACCAGATTTCATAAAAGTACCTGCTTCTACAGCGATAACTGCCATAATGGGATGAATTTCTATATTATAACGCATGGAGGCGCGTAAGTAGAAACGGTTTTGCTTGCATTTACACGTACGGCTGCATTTTTCTGCAATCCGCATCTTCTTATCTTTTCCAAAATGGAACGCTAAAACCCCGCCCTCCCTTTGTATCATACCAAAAGGAAAGCGGGGTCCATAGTATCAAAGCTGTTACTGCTCCATCTGCTTGCCCAGAAAAGCGGCTGCCGTTTCGGCCATTTTGATTTCCATTTGCGCCATTTTTACCGAATCATCCTTGTTCAGAAGCACTACACAACCGATGGGGTCCCCGCCGGAGATGATGGGAGCGGCTACATAGCTCGATATTAATTCTGCATGATCTTTACCGATGTCATAGCTGCCTGCATTCGTTTCGAGCACGGTCTTGCGGCTGTCCATTACCTTCTCCAGGAGCACACCCACCTGTTTCTCGAGATAATCCTTTTTGGAACCTCCGGCAAGGGCGATAAAAGTGTCCCTGTCAGTAATCATTGTAATATGCCCTGTGCCTTCATAAAGCGACTCTGCATATTCCTTGGCGAAATCACCCAGCTCACCAATCGGGGAATACTTCTTCAGTATGACTTCACCGTCGCGATCGACGAAAATTTCCAACGGATCCCCTTCACGAATACGTAGTGTGCGTCTGATCTCTTTAGGGATAACAACTCGACCGAGGTCATCAATACGGCGTACAATTCCAGTAGCTTTCATTTCACATGTTGCCCCGCTTTCTTAAGAAGTATGGTCCAACTACTGTCCATTATGGGAATGGATAATCCCAGTGATTTATCGTAATATCTGACCATAGTATTCATCTCTTCCCAGTTCCTTATACATCCTCTGGAAGGTATAACATTAAATATCCTTAATCCGCAGACTTCCAGCGCACCCCTCCCCGTTATGCGCTATTTTTAACATAATTATACATTATAATTTACAAAATAAAGCCATCCCGCGCTTTGAAGCGTCAGGATGGCTTGTCCGTGCAAATGGTTTATTTGGCTTCTTTTGTAGCCGCTGGTGAGGCACTTGGAGCTTCTGTAGCTTTAGTTCCGCTGTTTGTTTCGGACTCAGCGGCAGCAGCGGAGCTTTTCGGCAGATTGATTTTAATTTCCAGGTCTTTCAGATTATTTTCGAGGTAGGACTCCAGGCTTTGCGAAGCCAGCGAGCTTTTGATTGCTTCCTTCTGTTCATCGGTCAGCTTCTCAAAGGTTGCTTCTGTGCGGCTCTCCACCTTAATGATGTAATAACCCACTTTTGTTAGCACTGGATCACTGATTGTATTCAACGGCAGTGTCTGGGCTGCTGCCTTGAACTCCTCCAAATAATTGCCCAGCAATACTTCTTTCAGCTGGCCGCCAGCTTCCTTGGACGCGGTATCGTCGGTATATTGCTTGGCGATTTCCGCAAAGTCCGCTCCACCGTCAAGCTTAGCCTTTACCTCCTTAGCCAGCTTAAGTGCGTCTTCCTCGGTACGCTCCTTTTTGTTGGCGTCAGTCAGTCCGATCAACACCTGACGCAGAGTAGCTACAGTGAAATCGCCTTTGATTAGTTCAAATTCCTTCTTTACTTGGTCATCGGTTACTTTGAGCAGCATATCCTGATAAACCGTAAGCACACGCACCATATAAGTCCGCACATCGTCTTCCTTTAGACTCTGCTCCTTCAGTAAGCTATCATAGGTGTCACCCAAACGGCTCTTAAGATCAGCTAATTGCACATCGGCTTCCTTCTCGGCCTGCTTCTTAGCCTCATCTGTTGCCTTGCCGGCCAGATGCTCAAAGGCCACTTCCTGGTTCAGAATGGATTCCTTGAAGGTATCAATCTCCAGGTACTGGGCCTGCTGCGGGGAGAGGAATTTCATGACACGGGTGTCTAAATCGAATTCCTTCTCAGTAATGGTTCCCCCTTTGTAGGTAGCGTACGCTGTGCTGCTATCATCAGCTGCATTATTATTTTTATTATTGTTGTTGCTGCTGCAAGCAGAAAGCATAGAGAAGGAAAGAGCCGCTGCCAGTGAGACCAGCAGCACTTTCCAGGATTTTTTTTTATTTAACGACATCATGTAGTTCTCCCTTCAATTTTAGAGACTGTTTAGCCGCAGCCA
Organism: Paenibacillus sp. FSL M7-1046; assembly: GCF_038007405.1. Lineage (NCBI taxonomy): Bacteria > Bacillati > Bacillota > Bacilli > Caryophanales > Paenibacillaceae > Paenibacillus > Paenibacillus sp. FSL M7-1046. The sequence continues at coordinate 2,269,728 of NZ_JBBOXB010000001.1, forward strand.
GAAACTGCTCCAACAGATCAAGCAGCGCCTTATCATCAAGATCCTTCGACTTGATGCGGATACTGGCTTTAGCATCCCTATCAAATTGTACACGTCTTTCGAAGCTATTTCCAACTTTGGCAAGCTTGGCCGTATCAAAGGCCCCGGTGCTGCCTTCATGGAAGTTCAACGAAACATCGTCGCCACGACGGATCATCGATTCCAATCCATAGAGCTTTCCATATACCTTGAGCCGGGCTACGGACAGCAGATTGACTACGGCCTCCGGCAATTCTCCGAAGCGGTCAAGCAGCTCATCCTCCAGTTCCACAGCGTCCTCAAAAGTGGAAACCGCCGCAACCTTCTTGTAAATCTCGATCTTCTGGATGCTGTCGTAAATATACTCAGATGGAAGATACGCGTCAATTGACAAATCAATGACCGTATTGCCCTGCTTCAGCGAAGTATCCTCTTCTCCCAGTACAGTAACCTTACGCTTGCGGATTTCTTCCGCCAGCATTTGCGAATACAGATCGAAACCAACGGAAGCGATAAACCCGTGCTGCTCCGCACCAAGCAGATTGCCCGCTCCGCGAATGGAAAGGTCGCGCATGGCAATTTTGAAGCCGGAGCCAAGCTCCGTAAATTCCTTGATAGACTGCAGCCGCTTCTCCGCGACCTCAGTCAGCACCTTGTCCCGCTGGTACGTGAAATAGGCATAGGCAATCCGGTTGGAACGTCCTACACGTCCACGCAGCTGATAGAGCTGCGATAGCCCCATTTTGTCGGCATCATGGACAATAAGCGTATTGACGTTCGGAATATCTACCCCAGTTTCAATGATACTTGTACTCACCAGCACATCGTATTCTCCGTCAAGGAAATCGAGTATGGTCTTCTCCAGCTCCGACTCCGACATTTGGCCGTGGCCAATGCCGACCCTTGCTTCCGGAACGAGCATGGAGATTTGTGCGGCCATTTCCTGAATGCCCTGAACGCGGTTGTAGAGATAATAGACCTGTCCTCCACGGGCCAGCTCACGTTCCACCGCTTCCCGGGTAAGCGTCTGACTATGTTCAACCACATACGTCTGTACGGGAAAGCGGTTCTCCGGTGGTGTCTCAATGACTGACAAATCCCGCACGCCAAGCATCGACATATGCAAGGTCCGTGGAATAGGTGTTGCAGTCAAGGTGAGCACATCGACATTGGTCTTGAGCTTCTTGAGTTTTTCTTTATGGGTTACACCAAAGCGCTGCTCTTCATCAACAATTAAAAGACCGAGATCCTTAAAGACCATATCCTGCGACAACAGCCTGTGTGTGCCGATTACTACGTCTATTGTTCCCTGCCGGACACCCTTAATGGTCTCATTCTGCTCTTTGCGGCTGCGGAAGCGGCTCAGCACCTGAATGTTCAGCGGATAATTGGCAAACCGCTCACGGAAGGTTTCATAATGCTGCTGCGCGAGGATTGTGGTCGGCACCAGCACGGCAACCTGCTTGCCTTCAATCGCTGATTTGAAAGCTGCCCGGATCGCCACTTCCGTCTTGCCATAGCCTACGTCTCCGCATAGCAGCCGGTCCATCGGACGGTTCTGCTCCATATCCTTCTTGATCTCCTCGATAGCGCGCAGCTGATCGCGGGTTTCGTCATACGGGAACATTTCCTCGAATTCACGCTGCTCCTGCGTATCCTTCTCAAAACCATAACCCAGAGCACTTTGGCGCTCAGCGTACAGCTTAATCAGATCATCTGCGATATCCTGAACAGAAGAACGCACTTTATTGGTGACTCGCGTCCACTCGTTTCCGCCAAGCTTGTATACCTTCGGTTCTTTATCTTCCGATCCGACATATTTCTGAATCAGGTCTATCTGGTCAATCGGTACGGACAGCTTATCGCCACCGGCATATAGAATATGCATATAATCCCGGTGAATTCCGCTGACCTCAAGCGTGCCAATCCCCATATATTTGCCGATACCGTGATTCTGGTGTACCACGTAATCGCCGATTTTGAGCTCGGTATAGCTCTTGATCCGTTCTGCATTGTCAATTCCTTTGGAAACCTTTCGCGCCTTGCGCTGCTTCTGGGAGAACATCTCTCCTTCTGTGATCACAGCAAGATGAATGGAAGGCAGCTCAAAACCGGAGCCCAGATTCCCGTGGACAATAGTAGGCTCTTCGATGCCATAATCGTACAGCACCCGGCGGACCCGCTCCATCCGCTCCTCGCTGCTCGCCAGCATCACAACCTGCACACCCGACTTATGCCAGCGCTCCATCTCCGATTTCAGCACATTCATCTGGCCGTGGAAATCCTGCATGCCGCGGCTGATAAATCCAAGGATGTTCTGCGGCTGGATATGTGGAACCTGGCGCAGAAAAATCGACATGAACAGGCTCTGGAATGGGCGGCGGTACATGATAGCTTCATTGTCTACGGAAAGATGAAGATCAGGCAGGTTTTTGCCGTTCTGCAGCAAATGCAGGTTCCATTCCGACTCGTCCCGCTCCAGCTGTTTCGCCGTTTCCAGCAGTCTGGCCGGCTCATCCATAATAAGGAGGGTGTCCTGTGCCATATAATCATATAAATGGCAGCGTTCAGGATATAAGAGACTGATATATTTATAGACTTCAGGGAAATAGGTTCCCTGCCGCAACATCTCCAGCTCCCGGCCCATTTCCTCACGTAAACGCAGCTTTGCCTGCCGGTCGGTCATTTTCTCCAGCTGGCGTTCCAGCATCGCTGCCGCTTCAGAGGCTGCCGAATCCTGGCGGGACTGGTCTGCGATGATCTCCTTAGCCGGTGTGATCTTCACACTGCGCACCTTGTCGATGGATCGCTGGTCTGCAGGATCAAAGGTTCGAATCGAATCGATCTCATCATCAAACAGCTCTACCCGGTAAGCCAGCGATGAGGTCATTGGATAGAAATCGACAATACCTCCCCGCACACTAAGCTCACCACGGTTCTCTACCCGTTCAACCCGTTCATAACCCATCATAATCATAGACATCAGAAAATCATCCAGAGAGAGGGTTCCATCCTGTGAAACGGTTAATTGTGCCTCTGCCATCACATGCGGCGACGGAAGCAGACGCCGGACGCCAGAATAAGGCACAACCACAACGCCACGGAAGCCCTGGGCACATTTGGTCAGGACATCTATCCGCTGAGCAAGCGTCTCAGGGCTGGAGACAGCCGCTTCAGCGGCAACCAGCTCATTGGCAGGGTAAAGCAGCACGCGATCCGGAGAAAGCGCTTCCTGCAAATCCTCAGCCATCTTCTGGGCCGAGAACATATTATGGGTGACTATAAGCAGCGGCCGTTCGGTTTCTTCATGCAGCGCCGCCAGCATAATTTGTCTGGCCGAACCGGACAAACCTGATATTAGCTGCTCCTTCATCCCTGCGGCAACACCGCGGGTGACGGACTGAAAATCAGGATCTTTGGAAAAAGCTTCTATAAGACCTTGTAACAACAAAGGACACCTCTCTTACTGAACAGGCTGACGGCAGCCTAAGCTGCCGCACCTATTATGATTAGAATCGAAAACAAGCCTCAGCGATAAGGCCAAGGCTTGCGGATGACGATAGAGACAGGCGCTTCCACCTTACTGAAGCGGACTGGCCAGCAGGCTGAGCTCAGGGTTGTTCTCCAAGGCCTGCTTGCAGTAATCGCAAGTAACCTTTACCGTGATCTCACCTTCTGAATCATACGCTATGATATCTCTGCGCTCCGCAGGGGTCAAAGAATGCAGACCAAGCTGCGCTTCTGTGATATTACTTCTATTGATGCTTCCCAGAAATGTCCGGCAGTGCCTGCATACGTAGTGTATTGCCATCTATATGCCTCCTGAAGGTAGTATATACCCTTCAGTATGCCCCGCTCCCGTCGTATTTAGCCTTAAGATGCGGGCGGGAGCGGGCCGTTAGCCATTGAATTTGGCCATGGTCTGTTCAAAGGTATGCTGCAGGCTGAACTCCAGGGCATCACAGGTATCTAGGATCATGGTCTTCAGCCTGTCTCCGTCTTTCTTGGGAAAGGCAGAAAGCACATAATCTACAATAGCAAAGCCCGGTTCAGGACGGGAGATCCCCATCCGCACACGGTTGAAGCTTTGCGTGCCTGTATGCTGTATGATCGACTTGATTCCGTTATGGCCTCCGGCACTTCCCTGATAACGCAGCCGGATTTTGCCGATTTCCGTATCAAGATCATCATAGACAACGATCATATCCTCTAAATTCACTTTATAATATTCCATATATGCACGAACCGCTTCTCCGGACAGGTTCATAAAGGTCATGGGTTTGATCAGAACTGTCTTGACTCCCCCGATGACACCCTCACCGATTACGGACTTGCACTTATTCTGGTTAAAGGTGATTCCGTTTCTGGCCGCTAGCTCGTCAAGCGCCATAAAACCGACGTTATGCCTGGTTTTGGCGTACTGCGGTCCCGGATTTCCGAGTCCAACAATCCATTTCATGATGGCCTATCCTTTCCATCCGGTTCTCTTAAGCAGAAGAGTTCCGTTTTTGGTACAATGAATTTTATTAGGCTTACTTCTAGAGCAGCCGAGGGCCACTTTACTCCAAAGACAGGTGATGAACGATGCCACATCAGGGCGACATCTTAACGCTTCAACGCCATTTCCAGTACCACATCCAATATGCTGTGCCTGTCGAAATTTATAGAGACAATGTGCACGTAGCCATCGGTGTAGTTACAGCAGCGGATGAAGGCTTTGTTGAGCTGCAGGGTACTCTGTACAACCGCAGCCTGTTCACCTTTATCTCCCGGCCAGGGTATTGATGCCCCAGCAAAGCTGGGGGTCATCACGCCGACAAGGGTTACATCTTCCGTTACGGAGGTGTAACCCTTTTTGAATACAGTCGGGAAAGGCAGTCATATCTCTACAAGAGCACTACCCGAATACTATTCGATTTCGAACAATTTGCTGATGGACAGCTCCTCATGAACACGAATAATCGCCTCACCCATAAGTGGAGCCACGGACAACACTTTGAGCTTCGAGGTCGGATTGCTGCTGCGGATTGGAATGGTATCCGTCACGATAATTTCCTTAATTGGTGAATTTTCCAGACGTTCATGCGCAGGTCCGGACAATACCGGGTGGGTACAGCAAGCATAAACTTCCTTCACGCCGCCTTCCATCAAGGCATTGGCTCCCAGTACAATCGTTCCGGCCGTGTCGATAATATCATCGATCAGAATCGCTGTTTTACCTTCGATGTTACCGATAATATTCATGACTTCGCTGACATTGGGTTCCGGACGGCGTTTGTCGATGATCGCCAGAGGTGCGTTAAGGAAATCGGCAAGCTTTCTAGCCCGCACAACACCGCCATGGTCCGGGGAGACCACAACCGGATTCTGGATCTGCTTCGAACGGAAATACTGGGCAAGAATCGGAACACCCAGCAGATGATCCACCGGAATATCAAAAAAGCCTTGAATTTGCATCGCATGAAGGTCCATCGTGATAACACGGTGAGCTCCTGCTTTTTCGATCAGGTTCGCTACCAGCTTGGCCGTAATTGGATCACGGGAACGCGCCTTGCGGTCTTGACGAGCGTATCCGTAATAAGGAATAACCACATTGATGCTTTTCGCGGAAGCGCGTTTGAGCGCGTCTACCATAACCAGAAGCTCCATCAAATTGTCGTTAACCGGACCACAAGTCGACTGTACGATATAGACATGGCAGCCCCGGACACTCTCAGACAGCTTGACCTGAATCTCCCCGTCGCTGAAGCTTGTGGTATGTGATTCACCCATCGGAATTCCGATATAATCGGCAATTTGACTGGCCAGCTTAGGATTGGAGTTACAGGTGAAAATCTTTAATTTGGAATCGCAATAAGTCATAAAATATAAACCCTCCGTGACGGAATTTAGCTTCCAAGCAGCGCCGGTAAAGAGATCTCAGCTCGATCCGGCGCTTTGGCAGTGGCCCTTACGATTGACTCGACTGGTCTTTCTTTGCTTTGGCCCGGGAGCGGATCTTCTCGGCATACCCCGGCTTGTTCTCCTGTCTTACTCTGGCAATGGCCAAATCATTCTCCGAAACAGATCTTGTGATTGTCGATCCAGCAACAACAAAAGCTCCTTTGCCTACGGTGACCGGTGCAATCAGATTCACATTGCTGCCGATGAAGGCATCATCTTCAATTGTCGTCTTGGATTTATTAAATCCGTCATAATTGGCAGTAATTGCACCACAGCCAACATTTACATTCTTACCTACAGAGGCATCGCCGACATAGCTCAAATGCGATACTTTGGAGCCGTCACCGATCACTGCATTCTTAATTTCCACGAAATCACCGATTTTGACTTCCTCACCGAGTACAGTGCCCGGACGCAAATAGGCAAAAGGCCCAACGGTAGTCCGTGCGCCGACTTGTGCCTGATTCAGTACGGAATGCTTCACCTCAGCGCCGTCCATAATCACGCAGTCTTCGATTTCACTGGAAGGCCCGATCACGCAATCTTCACCAATGACGGTTTTGCCTTTCAGCTGGGTACCCGGATATAGCACAGTATCTGATCCAATGATGACATCGGCTCCTATATAGGTGGAAGCCGGATCAATGATGGTTACACCGTTCAGCATATGCTGGCGGTTGATGCGCTGGCGCATATAACCTTCCGCTTCGGATAAAGCCAAACGGTCGTTAACGCCGATAGACTCCGCAGCGTCATGAGCCTGATATCCCAGAACGATATCACCCTGTGCCCGGAGTATGCCGATTACATCGGTTAAATAATATTCCTGCTGGTTATTGCTGTTGGTGACCTTCTCCAGCGCCGCGAACAGCTTGGCATTATCAAAACAGTAGGTACCTGTATTAATCTCGCCTACAGCTGCTTCCTCAGCGGTGCAATCCTTCTGCTCCACAATCTTCAGTACACCGCCGTCTTCCCCGCGGATAACCCGTCCATAGCCTGCAGGCTGATCCATCACAGCAGTCAGTACAGTTGCTGCCGCATGCTGCCCTTCGTGCAGTGCCATAAGCCCTTCCAGCGTTTCCGCCATGACCAGCGGTGTATCGCCGCAAATCACGATGGTTGTGCCTTCCTCGCCGCCGATAAGATCCTTAGCCTGTTTGACGGCATGCCCGGTACCCAGTTGGGTTTCCTGCAGCACATATTCCGCATCCTGGCCTATATGGGCTTTTACTTGCTCTGCGCCATGTCCGACAATAACGACGGTACGCTGGCTTCCGGTCGCTTTAACTGTATCAAGTACGTGCCCTACCATCGGTTTGCCACAGACGGGGTGCAGCACTTTATATAATTTAGATTTCATGCGCTTGCCTTGACCTGCGGCAAGTACAACAGCCATTCTTTTCAAGAATGCCAACCTCCCACTTCTTGAGCTCACTACTGAATATATCTCATATCGGGAAAAAAGAAAAGAGAACCATGTAAGCATGGTTCCCTTTTCTTCGAACCCCAATTAAAAACGGCTTGACCTTACGCCGCCCTGGGAGGGCAGCTGGACATCAGAGTCAGCTTAAGGCTTAAGCTCCCTCTTCGATGACCTCTTCTTCTTCCGTAGCGGCGCGATCGTACTCGGCCAGAACCGCAGATTGAATCTTCTCGCGTGTTCCCGAAGAAATCGGGTGTGCGATATCGCGGAATTCGCCGTCCGGTGTACGCTTGCTGGGCATAGCAACGAACATCCCGTTATTACCGTCGATGACTCGAATGTCATGAACAACAAACTCGTTGTCGATTGTAATGGATGCGATTGCTTTCATTCTCCCCTCAGAGTTGACGCGGCGGAGTCTGACATCCGTAATTTGCATGTGTGTGTTCACCACCTTTTTCCATCAGAGACTTGGTGTATAATTCCACACAGCAAAGCGAATTCCTTCTTTTTGATTCCAAAAAATGCCTGATAATGAAGATTATTTTTGCGCAACCATTGATTTCGACACCATTCGTGGGGTTTTCTAATAATCCCTTACGATTTCGACATTTTACTGTTCTTTAGCGCAAAGTGACTGTCCAGCTCAGGAGGAAAAATAATTACCCGGATACGCTGAAATCCGCCGCACCTTGGAATCCACCTCATTCAGCTTCACCAGAGATACATAGTCATGCAGCAGACGCTCTTCAGTCTCCACCGCACCTGATTCCACGAGTACACCTACACCGGCCACTTCGGCATTGAACTCGCCAAGCAGATCGACCATACCGCGTACGGTACCCCCGGCTTTCATGAAATCATCCACGATCAGCACCCGCGACTTCTCACGCAGCGCCCTTCTCGACAGCGACATCGTATGTATGCTCTTGTGCGAGCCCGATACATAGTTAATGCTAACCGCAGAGCCCTCAGTCACCTGATGGTCACGGCGCACCAGCACCACCGGCAGCCCGAGCTGTGCAGCTGTAGCATAAGCCAGCGGAATGCCTTTGGTTTCCACGGTCATCACTACATCAATCTCTACCCCGTAGAAAGCCGTTGCAATGATCTTTCCGGCCTGTTCCATCAGAGAAGGCAGCCCCAGCAGGTCAGACATATATAAATAACCGCCGGGCAGAATCCGGTCACTCTGCTCCAGCTGTCCGCACAAACGGTTAACGAAGGCCAGCGCCATCTCTGTTGGCATTCTAGGAATATAACGCACCCCGCCTGCCGCACCGGCCAGTGTCTGCAGCTCACCCATGCCTTCGCCTTCAAATACTTCTTTTATAATAGCCAAATCTTCGCTGATGGATGACTTTGCCGCGCCATACCGCTCTGCAAATGTTGACAGCGACAGCAGGTCATGCGGTTTCTCAAGCAAAAATTGGGTCATGTCTACCAAACGTTGGCTTCTTTTAAGTTTTTTCACGGAATGCTCCTCGCCAAAACCGAATATTATTATAAAATAATATCACTTTTGTACGGATTTACACAAGAAGAAACGGCTGCTCTGCCTTTGACAGGGCTAGCCGTTTCTCTGGAAGCTCTTCAGCTCAGCGAACGTACCGCGTAAACTTCCTTACAGAATCCGCGCAGTCCATTGTAAATTCTGGCTACCTTGGACTGTTTGGATACCAGACCGAAGACGGTAGGTCCGCTGCCGGACATCAGCACTCCATCTGCACCCAGCTTCATCATGGCTTCCTTCAGCTGCTGCACCTCGGGATGGAGCTTTAGCGTCACATCCTCCAGCACGTTGCCTAGCCCCGCACAGACTGCGTTGAAGTCGCCCGCTGCAATGGCCTCCTGCATCCGCGTTGCCGACGGATGCACCGCAATGTCATTCGCTCGTACGCGTCCGTACACCTCAGCCGTCGATACATTAATCGGCGGCTTCGCCAAGACGACCCAGCACTGCGGCGGATTCTCGATCGGAGTCAGCCGCTCGCCTCTGCCCGTTGCCAGGGCAGTGCCTCCTGTGACGCAGAACGGCACGTCCGAGCCCAGCTCGGCGCCCAGTTCCTGCAGCTCCTGCGCCGGGATACCGAGGCGCCAGAGCCTGTTCAGGCCGCGCAGCGTAGCTGCGGCATCGCTGCTGCCGCCGGCAAGGCCGGCAGCGACCGGAATTCTTTTGTCCAGATGGATATGTACACCGCTCTTCACGTTATAACGGTCTTTAATAAGCCTCGCCGCCTGAAAGGCAAGGTTCTTCTCGTCGAGCGGAATATATCCCGCCTGGCTTGATATAATAATCGAGTCTCTCTTCATCTCTGATAGCTCCAAACGGTCCGCCAGATCCACCATGGTCATAATCATTTCCACTTCGTGAAATCCGTCAGGCCGCTTGTGGAGCACATCCAGCATCAAATTGATCTTGGCCGGCGCTTTCTCATACATTTTCAAGGCGTTCACCCACCTTCAGCTTTTCCCGTAAAAACAACTTAACATATTATATGAGAAACTTGTAACGAAGTCCATTATCAAAAGTTTGGACAGGCCGAAAAGGGGACCGCCGCAAGGACGGCTCCCCTTTTTTATGACCGTTTTTCCGCACAAAAGCGGTTAAGACTTCCGGGCAGCCTGCTCGGCAAGCTGAATGGCCCTTTTCACCATATTCCCTGCATCCTGGGCCCGGATTCCACCCCAGCCGTCCCGCTCTACCGTTTCGTAGAATCCAAGCTCCTTGGCCAATTCCGTCTTCAGTTCCTCCGACATCATGCCTCGTTTTCTGCGGCTCATTAGCGGAATTCCTCCTTAGGGTAGTAGATGATAAGCTTATTGCTCCTTTAGTATGCTGTACCGGGGCAATGATCATTCAACCCGCGAAGAAACCGTCCACACCGTTGTTATATTCAAAAAACAAAAAACAGCCCCCATAGGAGACTGTCCGTAACACTTAAGCCTTAATATACATAATCCGCATTTGCCCATCGTCTTCGCAAACTGTGATCTCCACAGACTCCGTAAGAATATCGGCATAGCTATAGGAGACACGCTTGAAGGTTTGCTGCTCCTGATCCAGTTTGACAATAAATACAGAAGGGTACGTTTCTTCCAGGACACCGGTGCGTTCAACGGTCTTACGACGTCCACCGTTTGCACGCAACGTGATCTTATGACCGACGTGAGCTTCGAGACTGCGTTTAATTTCCAACAGCGCGTTATTAGCCATTACCTGACGACCACCTCTTTCCTTGTCCATTATACAACTTTTCACAAACATTGTCAAAGCAAATAAATAATTATAGATGATGCCAAAATAGTTGTCAACGGAATTTTTTTGGAACGAAAGAGTGCCGACCGAGGCGCCTTGTTATCGGTAATAATATACCGGAGGCTGTCACCCGCTTGTCCGGCTTCCACAACAAAAAAAGGAAAAGAAAAGCGTTATGCTTATCCTTTCCTTTTTTTATTCCTGCCATTCTGGAAATTTATTGCGTACGGCCTTTCCGGGGCCACGATACTATATCGCCGACGGGGTAACTTTCAGCGCGGAAAGATTCTGCAGGCGAGGCATTCCGATCCGGAAGCTGCCGCGTGTCTCTATCCCGCCCATTCCCTGGTTGCCGCTGATGGTATGATTCAATACATCGCCTAGACTCACTGTGTCACGGATCGAGGTAAAAGAGGCTTTGGCCGCTATATAGACCGGATCCAGCGCATGAATCAGGATTCTCCCCGGCGAACTGGCAAAATTGGCCCCTGCCCCCAGCAGTGCCTCAAAATGCGACTGGCAGGCTCCCGCCACAATGGTCAGGGCATCAAAATTCCGTTCATACTCCCTTGCAACCCCAATAGCTGCCACGAAGTTCTGCGAATTTTTGTAGCTGCTGAGACTGTAGAGATCATAAGTATGCGGCTGTTTCAGCACCCCGTCGTGGCCAGTAATAACTACGATATCCGGACGCACACGGGGCAGAAGCCGGTATAACGTCTCCGCCATTTTGGACTCATGAACATGATGTCCTTCCGCGGGAATCCGCAGCTGTTCATACAAGCTAAGACTTTTGTTCAAATAAAGCGCATCGCCGTCCAAATGCAGCACTTTGCCCGGCACCTCGAAATAAGCCGCCTCCTTGGGGGATTGCGGCCAGCCTCCCGCAACAGTCTCTCCGCTGCGCTGGCTCTGTTCCTGACGGTCCTTACGCAACCTTGTCAATGATTCCTTCGCTTTGATCTGTGCCTGCTGTCCCCGTTCTGTAATACGGGTAGGCGGCACTTGAACCAAGTCGTCCAGGGGAGCATCCGCCAACAGGCGGAATTCTGTGCCTTTGATTACGGCTCCACTCTGCACGATGTTCTCCACCCGGAAAGTTACATCTCCACCATAAGATTTGCGAACGACCAAGTCTCCTAAATTCATGACAACACCACCTCTACCCCCATCGTATGGGCAAAGGTCATGGTTGGTTCTTAAACAGCCGCATTTTCACAAGATAAAGCGCGATGTTTCACGCTGCATACTCTAGGCGATTCCTGCCGCCAGCAGCACAGCGCTAAGCCGGGCGTACTCCGCAATACTCAGCGTCTCCCCGCGGCGGGTTGGCTCTATGCCAGCCTCAGCCAGCAGCGCCTCCAGGCGCTCACGGCCTTCTCCCGGGAAGAAGCGGGCCTTGAGATTGTTTGCAATTGTCTTGCGCCGCTGGGTGAAGGAAGCCTGGACCACCTCAAAGAAATGCTTCTCATCAGCCACATCAACCGGCGGACGTTCTCTGACCTTCAGCCGGATTACAGCAGATTCCACATTTGGCTGCGGGATGAAGACCGTACGCGGCACAATACAGACCAGCTCAGGCTCACTGTAGTATTGCACGGCTATGCTGAGGCTTCCATATTCTTTGCCGCCCGGAGAGGCCGCCATACGCTCAGCAACCTCCTTCTGGATCATTACCACGATATTATCCAGCGGAAGTTTCTCCTCCAGCAGTTTCATCAGTATAGGGGTTGTCACATAATACGGCAGGTTGGCAACCACACTTACTTTGTCGACGGTTGCAAAATCCTCTGTGAAGAGTTCCTGCAGGTTTACCTTCAGCACATCATCATTGCGGATTTTGACATGCGGGTACGGAGACAATACATCCCGGAGAATCGGAATTAGTCTGCGGTCGATCTCTACAGCAGTCACCGCACCCGCAGCCATGGCCAGCCGTTCAGTAAGCGCCCCGATACCCGGACCAATCTCCAGGGCGCCCGAAGAGTCGGTTAATTCTGCTGCGTCCACTATTTTATCAAGGATATTCTGGTCGATCAGAAAGTTCTGTCCCAGACTTTTTTTGAACGAAAAACCGTAGCGCTGAATAATTTCTTTGGTCCGTACTGGCGATGAGATCTTGTTATTGCCACTCATGAAGTAATGCCTCCCTGATCAATTTGTGCGAGAGCTCCGGAGAATTCTTCCCGCGTGATGCCAAACATAGCCAGCCGCTTGTATAGCTGTTTGCCGTTGCAATACCCGATGCCAAGCACGTTGCCCAGCGCCATCCTGCGCTCAGCCGCTCGCGGATGCACCAGCATGCCCGCCGCCATAAGATCCTCCAGCCCAATTAGGGCAGGGGCCCCTTCAAAGGAGGTATGTACATGCTGCAGCGCATGACGGATCGCTTCCGGTGATGCATTCTCAACACCGATATCCCCTTTGCGTGTAGCATCCTTCTCCGGGATGAATGCATGCTTGCAGCCTGGCACCTTGGAGGAGACAATCTTGCGGATGCGTTCGCCGGCATGATCGGGATCCGTAAGGATGATCACGCCTCTGCGTTCCATTGCCAGGGCTATCTTGGCGATAACCTTGCGGTCTACCGCTGAACCGCCAGTCTCTATCGTATCGGCCTCCACCGCCCGCTTGACGGCAACCGTATCACTCTTGCCTTCCACCACAATTAATTCCTTAATCATACACGTTGCTCCTTCCTGTAAAACACAAAAAGAAGAGGATTCGCTCCCCTTCTTTTTGGCTAAAGAATGTATAAGTGATGAGCGGCAGCCCGTTCTGTCAGTGCTACCCTCACTATAGCTTATAAACCGTTAATTTGCAAAAACAGACCTCGTTAATTCAGCTCCGGCTTCACTGGACCGATCACATAAATGGTCCGGGACTTGCGGCCGAAATTACGGGCATGGCTCAGTGAATCGTAATAAACATCCAACTTGTTGCCTTTGATGGCACCGCCGGTATCCTCTGCTCGGCGAAACCCTAATCCCTCAATGTACACCCACCAGCCGATAGGAATTACATTCGGGTCCACAGCTATTGTCCGGCCTTCTGTTACGCGTGTGCCAGAAGCCGTGCGGGTCCCAATGCCTGGCTCTTCCGAAGAATAGGCTGTCATCGACACATTTTTGATCATCTTCTTGTATTGGAAATCTACGCCTGCCTTGTGCACGACGTTACTGCTTTTTGCGGAAACTTTGGTTGTTTTGGATGCTGTACTTTTTTTGGAAGTTGTCACAGCAGCTACAACGGGCTTTGGCAGGGGCTTCGTACCAACATAAACAATTTTATGTTTGGTAACCGTCTGTACTTCCTTGCCAATCATGCGCATAGAGACCAGTTCTCCATCTTGGTAGACCTTCTCGATATGCTGGACCATGACGCCTGGTGCGCCTAACTGTGCCACTTTTACGGTTCCCTTGTTCAGGGAAGGATCTGAGGTCTTAATGACCTGGAATGGCAAATTTTGCTTCCGCTCTACAATCTGCTTGTTGATGCGGACAATTTTAATTCCCATGCCGGCCGATACTGTGGTGTCAAGCGAAGGATATATCTTGTCATTGCTTTTCAGGCTTAAACCCAGTTTGCTAATGGCGTCACCGATAGTGTCTTCGGTGGTGTACAGCGTTTTTGTTGCTCCATCCGCAGTGAGACTAAACTTCTGCGCACGATTGATCACGACACGGTCGCCGTCCTGTATCTCATCACTAAGGCCAATAGATAATTCATCATGCGGCTGCAGCGAAATTTGTTCCTTAGCCAGCACATCACTGAGCAGCGCTTCGCGCGTTTCCAGCGTCTGTGCTTTCCCGTCTATTACTAAAAATATCTCTTTCTTGCTCTGACCGTGTACGTACAGCAGAATGAGCAGCGCGATAACGATTGATACCGCACCTGCAAGCGAAAGTAAGCGAGGATTCACTTGCTTCCACCGTAATGCGAAAGACCTGCTGGATGATTGCGAATCATGGGATACTTCTGGTTGGAATACGCCCACTCTCTCCATCCTCCTTACATAGCCCCGTCGTCAAGTTGTATATCAAGGTGACTGTATGATTGCTGACGAAACTAGGTTTGAGATTGCAACAGGATACGCCCGCATTGCTTCAGCGTTTCCTGCTCATGGATCGCCTGCCCGGCATAATTACTCCAGATACCTGTTATACAACAGTATGCTGGGAACATTCGCATTATTCAAAACAAAAAAAGCCCAAAAAAGAGTTCACAGAGGACTCTTTCGTGGCTTCTCCGGATGTCAGAATACGCGGGAATGTTTATGCACGAGGTTTCCTCTCTTACTTGCGCTTACGGGGTTAGCTGTCGGGTTCGGGCATAAGAGAGACGCCCTATCTTAGGTCACCCGCTCACGGCGGTTGCCCTCAAATTCACCCCAAAGACCACGTGAAGAAATCAAATAAATTCTGCGGCATTTCTGTGTTGTACTCTATGTACGGACATGCGGCAGGCATTATTGGTTCCCCCGTTCTCCATACGGAGACTCAGCGAGACGATCCATGATTCAGTGACTGTCACAGTAACAACAGCTCACTGCACTGAAAAGATGATATCCTGTTTTGATGCATGTTGTAAAGGACGATTCAACCACGTTTACGCAAAAAAATGATTAAAATATTGTAATATTCAGCCGTTTTTAAATTAAAAAAGTTTAATATATCGGCTATACTTCATTTTTCACCGCTTTTACTCCCGATTTCAGACAATCCCAAATCGTTCCAGTGCGTTCGCATACGTAATTTCCGCCAATTTCTGTAAATCAATCCCTTTTATTTCCGCGGCAGCCTCTGCTACTAATCTCACATGTGCGCTCTCATTTCGCTTGCCCCGGAAAGGGTGCGGTGTCAAATAAGGCGAGTCCGTTTCAATCAGCAGCCGGTCCAGCGGAGTCTGGGCCAGCACCTCTTTTGGCACTCTGGCATTCTTGAATGTAATCGGTCCGCCGAAGGACAGGTGAAAGCCTAAATCCAGGCACATTTTGGCTATTTCCCAGCTGCCGGAGAAGGAGTGCATCACCCCGCCTATTTCATCAGCCTTCTCTTCACGGAGAATCCGCACCACATCCTCATGAGCATCACGGTTATGAATACAAATCGGCATTTTCAGCTCACGGGCTAGTCCGATTTGTTTGCGGAACACTTCATGCTGTACCTCTTTGGGAGAGGTATCCCAATAGTAATCCAACCCAATTTCTCCGATGGCGACTACTTTTTTATGACTGCACAGTGAGGCGATCCACTCGAGATCCCCGTCCCTCATATCAATGGCATCCTGCGGATGCCAGCCGACGGCTGCATAAATATAATCATAGGTTTCAGCAAGCTTCATGGTTGTTGGGATTGTTTCCCTGTTAAAGCCAATATTAATCATTTTGGTAACTCCTGCCTCGAGCGCATTGGCGATTACCTTTTCGCGGTCCTCGTCGAATTGTGGAGCATCCAGATGGGTGTGCGTGTCGAACAATTGCATGTTACATCCTCTTTTCTGTCATAATTTCTATGATGAATTCCAAGTATTTTTGGATTACTTTGCAAAGATTTCTGCGATTGAAGAAGGCAGCATTGGAAGGGCTTTCTGCAGCTTATCCTGTGGAAAATACAGGTGATACCGGCCGCGGTGAATTCCGCTGATGGAGCGTACGATATCTGAAACTTCAGAGATCTCCCTCAGTTTGTCATGGCGGTCAAGCAGCAGGATTTGCTTGCTGTCAAAGCCTTGTCCCGGACGAAACACATCATAGGGCAAATCTGTCGGAAAATCAATTTCCAGATCATAATCGGCATCTAGCCCTGCCACGGCAAAGCTGCGGCGTATTTCGTCAATCGTCTCGGAATCAAGGTTCTCCATCTCTACATATTTATACAGTTTACGATGAATAAACCGGCTGCACAAGTCGCTTAACAACTCATCCTTCTCCAAAGTCCACTGCATGAAGGCGGTCTGTATCATAGCTTCGTCCAGCAGCAGATATTGCTCCACCGTAACCTCTCCGCGGAACAAATCACCTAAAGGATCAATCATGAACCGGAATTCATAACCGCTCTGGTACAGCTCTTTGGCTCTGCGGAAAATTTGCCGCAAAATGATTTCGGAACTGCGTGTGACCGGGTGAAAATATACCTGCCAGTACATTTGATAGCGCGACATTAAGTAATCCTCGATAGCGTGCATCCCTGACTCCTTAACCACTACTCTTCCATGGTACGGGCGCAGCATTCTTAGGATCCTGTCAATATCGATCGTCCCATAGTTTACTCCCGTGTAGTATGCATCGCGGAGCAGATAATCCATGCGGTCAGCATCCAGAGGGCCGGAAACCAAGTTGACTACAATTTCATGCTCATATGTTTTGGAGATTACCGAAGCTACCTTGCCGGGAAAATCCTCTGCCACATCCCGCAGAATCGCGGTGATCTCCGTGTCCTCCAGAATGATCCGGCAGGTCCAGTCTTCATGGTTCATTTCAAAGGCTTCTTCTATAGAATGGGAGAACGGGCCATGCCCCAAATCATGCAGCAGCGCTGCACATAGAGTGAGCAGGCTCTCCTCCGGCATCCAATCCTTATACCCGCTTCGCTCGAACTGCGAAATGATACGGCGTGTAATTTCGTAGACACCAAGAGAATGTGAAAATCGGCTATGCTCTGCACCATGAAAGGTTAGATAGGAGGTGCCAAGCTGACGGATGCGCCGCAGACGCTGAAATTCCTTAGTATTGATCAATCGCCAGATAATTGTGTCCTGCACGTGAATATAGTTATGAACCGGATCTTTGAAAACCTTCTCTTCTGTCAGCGGTTGCTTCATGTGTTCAACTCCTTCGAATAATATAATTAGAAATAAGAGGTAATAGGTAGTATAATAATGAATAATGTCGCACTTTGTCGAACTATGTCATTTTAACGTTTTACAAATCGACAATTTAATTTTATCTGCATTTGTATAAATTTATGTGTAATGTAGGCGATATAAAAGTTTTATTAAAAAATTCCTTAAAATTAGCCTCAAAAAAGGTTGACTGTTTTGGGAATGGTTGGTATTATAAATATCATAAAACGGTGAACAATGTCGAATAATGACGCTTTTGAACATTGAGAGGAGCAACGATTGTAATGATGAAATCAACAGGAATTGTAAGAAAAGTAGATGAGCTTGGACGGGTTGTTATTCCGATCGAATTGCGCCGTACACTGGGCATTGGAGAAAAAGATGCGCTCGAAATTTACGTGGACGGTGAGCGGATCATGCTTAAAAAATACGAGCCAGCTTGCATTTTCTGCGGCAATGCTGAGAATGTAACCTATTTCAAAGGAAAAATTGTTTGTCATGAATGCATTTCTGCTATCCCTACCCCTGTGACAAACTAGAACAAATAGGTTATAATAGGAACTAATCAAATTGTTAATTCTAACCTTTTTATATCTCCTTGGCCTCCCGTTGATGCGGGAGGTATTTTTTATGCTTTTTTACCCTCCCAAACCCTCCCTACAGGGAGGGCCCCAAGGGCCCCGGCCCTCTGGACACCCGGAAGCTTGTCTAAACTCGGCGGCTGCGCGGAAGAGAGTAACGGTAGCGGCAGACCGGCCCTCTTTCGGGCAAGCCCTCAGGGCCTTGCCATGCGAGGGATTTCGCCATAGGCCGTTCGCCTATGGCGGCTGCGCGAAGGCGCTCCCATGCAACGTTTGGGCGATAAAGCCGCTCTCCCTACGGGAATCGCTATACGGTGGCACGGGCCAGTGACTTTAGCGCTTGCTGGTTGCTGGCTGGTGAGCTGCTTTTTCTGCTTTTGCCCGCTCTCCCTGCGGGAATCGCTTTACGAAGATAAATGCCCTTTACTCCCTGTCCAACAATGCATTGTAAATATCGCGTTTGGCCAAGCCACGGTCTGCGGCGGCTTTTTTCATAGCTTCCTTCCGTGCCATTCCTGCGTTTTCATAGTGAGCGACATGCAGCTCAATGCTGAGCTCACGCCACCAGGAGGATTCAGCAATCTCAGCCTCTTCTTTGCTTTCCCCTTCAACCACGATTACATATTCGCCAAGCGGCGGATGTTCGGCCAGCCAAGCAGAACATTCCTCAATCGTTCCGCGCAGAAACTCCTCATAACGTTTTGTCAGTTCACGGGCCAGTACTACCCGGCGGTTGCCGAATGCCTCCTGCAGATGAACCAAGGTTTTGGCTACCCGGTGCGGCGATTCATAGAACAGCAAAGTCCCCTGCACAGAACGAACAGCGGATAATACACTACGGATATCTTTACGCTCCCTGGGCAGGAACCCGACAAAGGTAAAATTTGTGGTCGGCAAGCCGGAGGCGATCAAAGCTGACAAAGCCGCGTTAGCTCCGGGGATCGGAATGACCGGAATATGGTGGCTGACGGCCAGTGCTACAAGATCTGCTCCAGGGTCGGAAATTGCCGGCAGACCGGCGTCGCTGACAAGCGCCAAATTTTTACCTTCTATTATATAGCGGATCAGTTCCGGTCCACTGGCAGCCTTATTATGCTCATGATAGCTGAACAGCATGGAAGGCGTAATTTCAAAATGGCTCAGTAACTTACGCGTCTGTCTTGTATCCTCGGCGGCAATAATATCACATTCTTTTAAAGTGCGGACCGCACGGTAAGTTATATCCTCCAGATTGCCGATTGGCGTAGCGACCAGATAAAGACAACCGCATCCTGGCGGTTTAATTCCATCATTGTTATTTTGAAAGCTGCTTTGGCATGTTATAGTCATCATTTACCCTCTTTGTTTCCATAATAAATATCCATAATTTCCGGACAGTATTGATTGTCCTCATTATATACGATCAGCGGCGGTTGTAAACGCACCTCAGGCTTTCCATCGCGTGCAGCTTCAATCAATACCATATTGGCTTCCAAATGCGCTCTTGGATGCACGAAACGAATCAGCTTCGGCTCCAGTCTGTTTTGTCTCATCAGGCTGATAATATCCACCAGACGCTGTGGCTTGTGTACCATACTTACCTTGCCTCCGGTGCGGACCAGTCTTACACATGCCTGAATCACCTCTTCCAGCGTGCAGCCAAGCTCATGGCGGGCCATCGCTTGATGTGTATTCAGCTTGAGATCGCTTCCGTTAAGCGGCATGTACGGCGGATTAACGGTAATCGCATCGTATACACCGTATCCAGCCTCATTATGCAGTTCACGCAAATCCCCTTCATGTATCTTAATCCGCTCCTGCAGGCCGTTTAAGGCTACACTACGGCGGGCCATATCCGCCAAACGGGGCTGAATTTCAATACCTTCTATAGAAGCTTTGGTTCGTGTAGTGAGCAGTATCGGAATAACTCCATTGCCAGTACAAAGATCAAGTACTCTGCCGCGTGGCGGTATACCTGCAAACCGGGCCAGCAGTACGGCATCCATCGAGAAGCTGAACACTTCATCACTCTGAATAATCCGCAGATCATGAGTCAATAAATCATCCACCCGCTCCGTTGGCAGTAAAGGAACAGGTATTTCGTTAGAAAAATTCGTCATTGTAATCTCCTAAAAGTTTTGTTGAGCATACACTTCAATGAAATCCTGCGAAACAAAACTCGCTTCGGAAGCATACGCTTAGTTTTGCCTGAACCTATGCCCGCTTTCATCAGTCTGCGCCCTTAAATTCAAAAAAAACCGTAGGCGTAAATCTCCTACGGCTGGATATCCTCATTTATTAAGAAAAGAAAGACAGAACAGACAATCACCTTCTGTGCGCAAATGGCCGAAATAGACATTGCAGATGTGAAAGCCTTCATGATACAGCCGGGCCAGATTGTCATAACCTTCCCCAACTACCTCTTCTGTTCCCTCTCTGGCGGTCAAAAGAGCTTCCGCCTCCGCAGTATCAACGGCAGGGTCCAAAGGTGCGTCCCTCTTCAATATTTTGCGGAGCTGTTCATTCTCCAGACTAAGCCTTTGATTGGTTTCCATCAGTTCCTTAACCGTCTGTTTCCAATCTTCGAGACTTGCGCGCATGCTTTCCATCTGCGCTTCCATCTCCTGCATGTGTGCAAATATATTTATCTTCTCCAAGTTTCCACCCCGAAAGTAACCTTATATGGTTTACTTGACGACAACATCATCCATTGGAAGTTCCTTAACTTTGCCCACTTCAAACAGCTGTACATGAACCGTGCGGGTTCCGGCATTAATTCCTACCACCTTGCCGTCACCGAGTGAGGTTACGACAATCTTGCCTACCGCCGGCATTTCTTCCTTCGTGCTTTCGTAATTATCATGCTCAAACTTCAGGCAACACATCAGCCGTCCGCACAGACCCGAGATCTTTGTCGGATTAAGCGAAAGGTTCTGATCCTTAGCCATCTTGATCGATACCGGCTCGAAATCTCCAAGCCAGGAAGAGCAGCACAACACTCGTCCGCAAGGCCCCAGACCACCCAGCATCTTAGCCTCATCACGCACACCAATCTGCCGCAGCTCGATCCGGGTACGGAAAATACTTGCCAGGTCCTTGACCAATTCGCGGAAATCGACGCGGCCCTCGGCAGTGAAATAAAAAATAATCTTATTGCGGTCAAACGTGAATTCCACATCCACAAGCTTCATTTTGAGGGCATGATCGCGAATTTTATTTAAACAGGTGGTAAAAGCGTCCTTGGCTGCACCTTTGTTCTCTTCAACCACACGTGCGTCGGTTTCTCCGGCAATACGCATGACCTTCTTGAGAGGCAATACAACATCCGCTTCCTGCACCTCTTTTTTGCCAACGACAACTCTACCGTATTCGACCCCTCTTGCCGTCTCAACAATAACGCATTGATCGCGTTCAATCGGGAAATCAAGCGGATCAAAATAATATATTTTACCCGCTTTTTTGAAGCGGACACCTACTACGCTGTACAAAAATTAACCCCCTTGTTTGCCGGTAAAGGAACCCTTAAGCAAGTCCGCTCTCTGGTGATCCATGCTTGTCCTTCCTTATCCGTTAAACCCATACTTCCAGGCTGAAGCGACATATAGAGGATATATCATAACTAACCCTTTAACTTTCCAGTCGGATTAAGAACTGTTCCAGACACAGTTGGGCATTGGCATTGGACCGGAGCCTCCGCTTGCTCTCCGCCGCGAATTCCATATAAGCCACCCATTGTTCCGTACTCCGCTGACGGGCATGTCTGGAAATAAAGTCTAACTGATCTATGAAAACGATGCTTTCGTGTCTTCGGTACAGGAAGTAAAGCATATCTTTAAACCAAAGGTGGAACATGCTGAAAAGAATATCCAAATGTTCACCGAGCCCGGCCTTGAACAGCTTCTGCCCTACGGTTGCTACCGCAGTGCTGCCTTTGCCCAAAGACTCCTTAGCTAATTGTAACACTAGATTTCTCATTTCTGCAAACCAATTCTGTGCCAAAAGTTCCCTGCAGCCATCAAGACCTGAAGTCAGCGACACTGCACACCGGGCTAGCGGCACGGGAACCCCCTCGCCGGATAACGCCTGGAGCATAATATCCGGATGCAGCGGACTAAACGGAATACGCTGAGTCCTTGACTGGATCGTTGGAAGCAGGGAACTGCTATTGTCGGAGATTAAAATGCCTACTGCCGGAGCAGGTGGCTCCTCCAAAAATTTGAGCAGACTGTTGGCGGCTTGCACCGTCATTTTATCCGCTCCTTCTATAATATAAACCTTCGGGTTAATTCCTTCCGAGCGGTAAGAAAAAACACGCTGCAGCTCACGGATCTGATCGATCTTAAGGCTTGCCCCTTCGGGCTTCAGCAGGGTTAAATCCGGATGGTTGCCATGCTCAACCTTGCGGCATTCCAGGCATTCCCCACAGGCATCGTCCTTGAGCGCGGTGCAAAATATGGCTTGTGCGAACATCAGCGCTGTCTTCATTTGTCCGCTCCCGGAAGGTCCGGTGAACAGATAGGCATGACTGACCGCTTCTTTGCGCAATGCATTTTGCAGCAGGCGTTTGGCATCCTCCTGGCCTAATATATCATGAAAAGGCATAAATTCCTCCAACTCTTTTAAAAAGCAAGATTAATCAGCATTCCGCGGATCTCTCCAACCCGTCCCAGCAGATCAATACGGCCATGCTCACTTTCCAGCAAGTCATCCGCCAAGTTCAGCAGCGCGGCATCGATCTCCTCCAGCAGTTTATACCTTTTACTCCTGCCGCGACGGTCCCAGCCCTTCGTATCCTTCAGAATGACTCCGCGGCGCGCAGTCTCCTCCAGAAACTTTTTGATCATATTGCGGTAAATCGCCAGCTCGCGGACCGTCATGGATTTGGATAGCCGATCGCCCTGCTGCTGGATATCTTTAATCTGGCGGTTAAGCTCATCTATCGTTTTCTGTTCACCCTGCTGATGGAATACATCAGTGAATGATTTTTGCTGAATGGGCCTTCTACCTTCTTCGTTAGTCGGCAGCTCGCTTTTTAGGGGCCTGTAGCCCGGATTGATTTTCAAAGGTATCTACCGTCCTTATCATGGGATTGCACCGGTATTATGCTCAATAATGCTCAAAACGATCAACAGGAAGCACGAATACTGTTGCTCCGCCTACCTGTACCTCTACAGGAAGTGGTAAATATGAATCCGTCGTACCGCTCATAGGAGTTACCGGAGTAACAAGCTGCTCACGCACTTTGCAGCTATTGCGGATAACACTAAGTACAGCATCTACCTGAGTATCGTCTACACCAATCATAAATGTGGTATTCCCTGCACGCAGAAATCCGCCTGTACTGGCCAGCTTGGTTGCACGGAAGTTTGCCTTGACCAGCTCACTGGACAACCGGTTACTGTCTTTATCCTGGATAATTGCGATGATTAAGTTCATCTTCGTTCCCTCCTAAAAGTTTTGTAGGCGATACATTGGAGTGTTACCTCTCCAAAGGTGATGTGAAAAGTTCACACCTAAGTAGTATTAGACAAAGCGCCTTAAAAATCCTTTAAAATGCGCTCCTTCAGCGTACGAACGATATCCTGTTCAACCATATGAATCGGACGATTGGCATCAAGGACAACAATCCGCTGAGGATCTGATGCAATAACGAGCTGATACCCTTCACGAACCTTTTGGTGAAAAGCCAGATTTTCCAAATCAAGGCGGTTCACTTCCCGTTCCTGATTGGCAGCAATCCGTGACAGCCCCACCTCCGGGTCCACATCCAGATAGAAGGTTAGATCCGGCATCCGGCTGCCAATGGCAAAGCGGTTAATGCTCCAGACCTCTTCAATGCCAAGTCCTCTCGCATAACCCTGATACACGAGACTGCTGTCTACAAACCGGTCACAGAGTACGGTAATCCCGTCCTTGAGTGCAGGCTCAACTACTTCAGCCAAATGCTGGCTTCTTGCCGCTGCATACAACAGCGCTTCCGTCCGGGCATCCATAGCAGTATGGGCGGGATCCAGAATAATGGATCGGATCTTCTCGGCGATTTCAATCCCCCCGGGTTCACGCGTAATCCTGTAGGGCATGGAGTGATTCTGCAAATATGCCGCCACCCGGCCCAGTACCGTTGTTTTTCCCGAGCCATCGCCTCCCTCCAAAGTAATGAAGAAACCTTCTCGTGCCACTTATACTTCTCCGCCCTTCTGAATGTTGTATACCTTGATATGCTGTAAGACCGGATCAGCGCAGGCCTGAAATTTGGCTCCGCCTTTACTGAGACCACTCAGCCGGTTGCATATGGCTTCGGTTATTGTCTCGCCCGGATAGAGCAGTGGAATGCCCGGCGGATAAGGAATAACCATCTCTGCCGCCACTCTTCCTATACTATATTCCAAGCGGATACTTTCTGTTTCACTTTCAAGCACCGGCCGTAAAGAGAACGGAACCGGAGCTGAAATCAGAGACGTGGTGAAATTGTTCCACGTGGAATTATTGCTGTGAGGAGATTTCCTTCCCTCTGCCTGGCTGTCAGCCAAGGCTGCTGCGGGTGCTTGCTCCGCAGCAGCCTTGGACACCGCGGATGCCTGCGGCACCGGGCATGGCCTGTCCGCATCAATCTCCTGCAGCGCGCTCAGCAGCGCTGCGGCATCTTCAGCCTTCGAGCCGAGGCTGAAGGCCAGCACTACGTGCCGGGCATCGCTCATCTCCGGAACGATGCCCTTCTCCTCGAGCCTGCGCTGCAGCTCGAAGCCCCCCAGGACCCCGGCGGCGTCATAAATGACGGCCTTAAAAGGGTCCTGCATGCTGTACGCCGCCCCGCTATGCGGCGGCGTTCCCGTGCCGGCGGCTGCACCTGCCCCGCCGGAAGGCTGCAGCGGCACCGCTGGCTGCAGCAGCCCATAACGCGGCAGCTGCGCCAGGCCGCGCCGCAGGACGTCTACGGCGGCGAGCCCCGCCGTGAAGGCAGCGGCGCGCTGGCTGTGCACCAGCCGCCGGGCCAGATCGAGCGAAGCCATCACGGGGTAGGATGGGCTGGAGCTCTGCACCATCGCGAGCCGCTGCCTAAGCAGGGTGCGGTCAAGCCGCGGGCCCTGCACATGCAACATGGCGCCCATGGTGAGCGCCGGCAGCATCTTGTGCGTGGACTGCACTACGCCGTCCGCGCCGCACATTAGCGCCCCGGCCGGCAGCGCGGGGTGCTGTCCGTAATGCGCCCCGTGCGCTTCGTCAACCAACAGCGGAACGCTGCTGTCGTGACAGATCTGCGCGAGGGACGCCAGGTCGCTGCCCATGCCGTAGTAATTCGGCATGGTGACCAGCACAGCTGCGGCTTCCGGATAGGCTGCCAAGGCAGCCTGCACCGTCTCAGCCGCAGGAGCGACCGCAAGGCCGCTGTCCGTATCCAGCAGCGGCTCCAGAAAAACTGCCTGAACACCCGCCAGCATTAGTCCATGAATGACCGATTTATGCACATTTCGCTGCAGAATCATGATCATTCCCGGCTGGGGGCATACCGTCAGGATGAGGGCAAGATTACCGGCAGTGCTGCCGCCAACGAGAAAAAAACTCTCTTCCGCCCCAAAACAATCCGCTGCCAGCTCCTGTGCTTCCTTAATCACCCCTTCAGGATGATGAAGATCATCTGTTCCGGAAATCTCTGTGACATCGTATTTCATGATCTCATCCAGATATCCTGCGCCCCCGAATCCGCTATAAGCCTCACCATTCTTATGGCCCGGCACATGATAAGATATATTACCCTTTACTCTATATTGTTCCAACATTTCGTATACAGGTGCCCTGCCAGGCTGTAAATTGTTCATGATCTATTCCTTCCCTGGGGGTTACCTTCTATTTTAACGCAAATATGTGCAAACGCCTATTATTCTGCACAAAAGCCTCTTCACGACAACAAAACGGCTCCTCCCGCCCTTTAAGACGGGGAAGCCGTTATATTGAAGCCTTCTTATGCAGCCAACGCGACACATAACCACCGCCTGCTCTTTTTACCCCATCTTCATTCCATACCTGTGTTCTGCTCAAGCGTTCTTCTGTAATCCAATCTTCTTCATCCGTCCAATAAAAAAACGGTATTTGGCATCTTCTGCCTCTGTATGCACCATTTCACTCTCACAATCCTCACAAATGAAATGCGAGACAATCACAATACCTTCCTCTTTCACTTGTCCGCAAATGATGCAGGGCTGTCCGGGTTGCTGTTCCATTACCATCCCACCTTGACTCTTTTAAGAACAGTATGTTACACCTTCTATCATTTTAAACCTTTTCATAGTTTTTTCCTATCCTTCAAGGCTTATAATATATATATTCCGTCATTTATCTAAAGGTGAACCTGATGCTGAAGTTTAATAAATTGCTGCCATTCGCCGATATTAGTAACATGAGAACTAAGTGAGGAGGTCAAACCTTTCTTTATGGAATCTAACACCAAAGGCGCAGCCACATTCTATCAATACAAGCTTATTAAAAAGATTAATCTCACGCCTGTTAAGCTGCGGATATATATTGCGCTCCCCCTCTTTTTCGTAGTGCTGGAAACAGTGTTCCTTTCCTGGTGGAGTATCCTGTTCATGATTATTGCCGCACCTGTTGTGATATGGATTCAATATGTAATCTCGCGGTCAGTTCTGGTCATTACCGGGCATCCCATCGCCAAGCGGTGGAAATTATCCTTTCGCCTGCCATGGCTTGGTTATATGCCTGATCAATACATCAGCTATGGCATCTTCCGTAAAGTACAGATGCATAACTTCTGGATCGGCCTGTGCATCGCCGCACTGTTTATTGTATGGTCTCCGCCGGCATTTACAGTATCCTTGATCATCTGTCATCTATGGGTGCTCTTCCCCCGTCTTTATACGCTGCTGAGACTAAATCGTGAAGAGAAAAATGGTATGCTTAAGTTCACATCCACTGATGTTTCCTATTACTCTCAGTAATCAACAAGCCACATACATACAGCGATGAAATGCTCACCCTACAATAAATAACCGCCGTCTATTAGGACGGCGGTTATTTATTTACACTCCAGCTCTTTAACTATGTTTTCTTCTCCTTCGGAATCATCACAATGAAATAGTCATCATGGATCGTTAGGTGAACTGTGAGTCCATCCTTCTCAAAGACTCGGGAGCTTCCTGAATCATCATCCTGTTGTTCTTCCCATCCCCAAGCCTTGATAGCTTCCAAATAAGGCTCTGCAACGCCTTCCTTTTCTTTAAGTCCGGGCAATGAATAACGAACATAATCCATAGCGACATTGGTAGTGGTCCGATCAGGAGAGCTAGCATCCTTAGGTACCGGAAAGCTTTTTTCGTTAAGTGCACCCTCAAAGGCATCCCAGGCAGGCTCTTTCGTACCGCAACCAACCAGCATTACACAAACTATAGAAACAATAAATAATATCCACAAGGGCCGGGTTCGCTTCATACCTTAAATCCTCCTTACCTCTACCATGCATCTAAAGACGCAAGAAAATTCAAATTTAGAATTTATCAGTAGTTCATTCGTATTAAGGTTCTTCTTAATATTTGCACATTTCTATTATACTTTGATCTGCTGTGGCGTCGGTAACAAAAATGTCACTCCATTGTAAGCGTTTTATAAATTCATGCTCCTCTATACCTATCCCTTGCAATCTAAATAACAAAAAAGCCACTGTTGAGAAACTCAACAATGGCTTTGTGTGCTTGGCGGCGTCCTACTCTCCCAGGACCCTTCGGTCCAAGTACCATCGGCGCTGGAGGGCTTAACGGTCGTGTTCGGGATGGGTACGCGTGGAACCCCTCCGCTATCGCCACCAAACGGGCATTTACAGCGTAAATGCTTCAGGAACCTTAATTCCTGAAAACTGAATCCGAAACGAATCTGCGTCTTACTGTTGGATAAGCCCTCGACCGATTAGTATTGGTCAGCTCCATGCATTGCTGCACTTCCACCTCCAACCTATCTACCTCGTCGTCTTCAAGGGGTCTTACTAATTGGGAAATCTCATCTTGAGGGGGGCTTCACGCTTAGATGCTTTCAGCGCTTATCCCGTCCGTACGTAGCTACTCAGCCATGCTCCTGGCGGAACAACTGATGCACCAGCGGTACGTCCATCCCGGTCCTCTCGTACTAAGGACAGCTCCTCTCAAATTTCCTGCGCCCACGACAGATAGGGACCGAACTGTCTCACGACGTTCTGAACCCAGCTCGCGTACCGCTTTAATGGGCGAACAGCCCAACCCTTGGGACCTACTTCAGCCCCAGGATGCGATGAGCCGACATCGAGGTGCCAAACCTCCCCGTCGATGTGGACTCTTGGGGGAGATAAGCCTGTTATCCCCAGGGTAGCTTTTATCCGTTGAGCGATGGCCCTTCCATGCGGTACCACCGGATCACTAAGTCCGACTTTCGTCCCTGCTCGACTTGTTGGTCTCGCAGTCAAGCTCCCTTATGCCTTTGCACTCTTCGAATGATTTCCAACCATTCTGAGGGAACCTTTGAACGCCTCCGTTACTCTTTAGGAGGCGACCGCCCCAGTCAAACTGCCCGCCTGACACGGTCCCCGTACCCGATTAGGGCACTAGGTTAGAACCTAGATACGATCAGGGTGGTATCCCAACGGCGCCTCCGCAGAAGCTTGCGCTCCTGCCTCTACGGCTCCCACCTATCCTGTACAGATCGTACCCAAATTCAATATCAAGCTGCAGTAAAGCTCCATGGGGTCTTTCCGTCTTGTCGCGGGTAACCTGCATCTTCACAGGTATTAAAATTTCACCGGATCTCTCGTTGAGACAGCGCCCAAGTCGTTACGCCATTCGTGCGGGTCAGAATTTACCTGACAAGGAATTTCGCTACCTTAGGACCGTTATAGTTACGGCCGCCGTTTACTGGGGCTTCGGTTCACAGCTTCGGATTGCTCCTAACCGCTCCCCTTAACCTTCCAGCACCGGGCAGGCGTCAGCCCGTATACTTCGCCTTGCGGCTTCGCACAGACCTGTGTTTTTGCTAAACAGTCGCTTGGGCCTTTTCACTGCGGCCCCCTCGGGCTATTCACCCTACCGAGGCACCCCTTCTCCCGAAGTTACGGGGTCATTTTGCCGAGTTCCTTAACGAGAGTTCTTCCGCGCGCCTTAGAATTCTCTTCTCGCCTACCTGTGTCGGTTTGCGGTACGGGCACCTTCTCCTGACTAGAGGCTTTTCTTGGCAGTGTGAGATCATGACCTTCGCTACTATAATTTTCGCTCCCCATCACAGCCCAGCCTTAATGGTGTGCGGATTTGCCTACACACCAGCCTCACTGCTTAGACGGACATCCATCAGTCCGCGTCACTACCCTCCTGCGTCACCCCATCGCTCATAGCGGATTACGGTGGTACAGTAATTTCAAACTGTTGTCCTTCGACTACGCCTTTCGGCCTCGCCTTAGGTCCCGACTTACCCTGAGCGGACGAGCCTTCCTCAGGAAACCTTGGGCTTTCGGCGGATCAGATTCTCACTGATCTTTTCGTTACTCATACCGGCATTCTCACTTGTATGCTGTCCAGCGCTCCTTACGGTACACCTTCAACCTGCATACAACGCTCCCCTACCCCAGATACATAGTATCTAGCCATAGCTTCGGTGGTGTGTTTAGCCCCGTTACATTTTCGGCGCAGAGTCACTCGACCAGTGAGCTATTACGCACTCTTTCAATGGTGGCTGCTTCTAAGCCAACATCCTGGTTGTCTGTGCAACTCCACATCCTTTCCCACTTAACACACACTTGGGGACCTTAGCTGATGGTCTGGGCTGTTTCCCTTTTGACAATGGATCTTAGCACTCACTGTCTGACTCCCGGCAAGAAGTTAATGGCATTCGGAGTTTGACTGAGCTTGGTAACCCTTGCGGGCCCCGCACCCAATCAGTGCTCTACCTCCACCACTCCATTCACCGAGGCTAGCCCTAAAGCTATTTCGGGGAGAACCAGCTATCTCCGAGTTCGATTGGAATTTCTCCGCTACCCCCACCTCATCCCCGCATTTTTCAACATACGTGGGTTCGGGCCTCCAGTGCGTGTTACCGCACCTTCACCCTGGACAGGGGTAGATCACACGGTTTCGGGTCTACGTCCACATACTCAGTCGCCCTATTCAGACTCGCTTTCGCTGCGGCTCCGGCTTCTCACCTTAACCTTGCATGTTAAACGTAACTCGCCGGTTCATTCTACAAAAGGCACGCCATCACCCATTAATAGGGCTCTGACTTTTTGTAAGCACACGGTTTCAGGTTCTATTTCACTCCCCTTCCGGGGTGCTTTTCACCTTTCCCTCACGGTACTGTTTCACTATCGGTCGCCAGGTAGTATTTAGCCTTAGCAGATGGTCCTGCTGGATTCATACGGGGTTTCACGTGCCCCGCACTACTCGGGATCCGTCTCGGAGAGAACACAGTTTAGGCTACAGGGCTTTTACCTCTATCGCGGGCCTTTCCAGACCTCTTCGCCTACCATATTCCTTTGTAACTCCATGTGAGACGTCCCACAACCCCAAGGGGCAAGCCCCTTGGTTTAGGCTGTTCCGCGTTCGCTCGCCGCTACTGACGGAATCACTATTGTTTTCTCTTCCTCAGGGTACTTAGATGTTTCAGTTCCCCTGGTCTGCCTCTATCTCCCCTATGTATTCAGAGAGAAGTAACTGCGAATTACCACAGCTGGGTTTCCCCATTCGGACACCCCCGGATCAAAGCTTGCTTACAGCTCCCCGAGGCAGTTTCGTTGTTCGCCACGTCCTTCGTCGGCTCCTGGCGCCTAGGCATCCTCCGTGTGCTCTTATTAGCTTAACCAATCGCTCTGGTATTGGCTTATTCGCTCATCTTGTTTTAAACAGCGCTTCCAGATCACTCTGTCCGCTAGTCTGTTTAAAGCCAAAAGTCGCTCACAATCCAAAACCTTCGCTTAGTATCACTATTAATTAAAACTTGTTCACACAAGCTTCAGCTAAAAGATGTTCTAAAACGCAAATTCGTTTCGGTATCCAGTTTTCAAGGATCAAGGTGTTACTTGAGAGCTTAAACTCTCAAAACTGACCAACGAGTGAGTAACAGGCCTAAACCTGAGTTTTGGAAGTAATACTTCCGATTTGAATGTTTCCATTGCAGGAAACGATTCTCCATAGAAAGGAGGTGATCCAGCCGCACCTTCCGATACGGCTACCTTGTTACGACTTCACCCCAATCATCTACCCCACCTTCGGCGGCTGGCTCCCTTGCGGGTTACCCCACCGACTTCGGGTGTTGTAAACTCTCGTGGTGTGACGGGCGGTGTGTACAAGACCCGGGAACGTATTCACCGCGGCATGCTGATCCGCGATTACTAGCAATTCCGACTTCATGCAGGCGAGTTGCAGCCTGCAATCCGAACTGAGACCGGCTTTGCTGGGATTGGCTCCACCTCGCGGCTTCGCTTCCCGTTGTACCGGCCATTGTAGTACGTGTGTAGCCCAGGTCATAAGGGGCATGATGATTTGACGTCATCCCCACCTTCCTCCGGTTTGTCACCGGCAGTCACTCTAGAGTGCCCAGCCTTACCTGCTGGCAACTAAAGTCAAGGGTTGCGCTCGTTGCGGGACTTAACCCAACATCTCACGACACGAGCTGACGACAACCATGCACCACCTGTCTCCTCTGTCCCGAAGGCCGCCACTATCTCTAATGGATTCAGAGGGATGTCAAGACCTGGTAAGGTTCTTCGCGTTGCTTCGAATTAAACCACATACTCCACTGCTTGTGCGGGTCCCCGTCAATTCCTTTGAGTTTCAGTCTTGCGACCGTACTCCCCAGGCGGAGTGCTTACTGTGTTAACTTCGGCACCAAGGGTATCGAAACCCCTAACACCTAGCACTCATCGTTTACGGCGTGGACTACCAGGGTATCTAATCCTGTTTGCTCCCCACGCTTTCGCGCCTCAGCGTCAGTTACAGCCCAGAAAGTCGCCTTCGCCACTGGTGTTCCTCCACATATCTACGCATTTCACCGCTACACGTGGAATTCCACTTTCCTCTTCTGTACTCAAGCCACCCAGTTTCCAGTGCGACCTCAGGTTGAGCCCAAGGTTTAAACACCAGACTTAAATAGCCGCCTGCGCGCGCTTTACGCCCAATAATTCCGGACAACGCTTGCCCCCTACGTATTACCGCGGCTGCTGGCACGTAGTTAGCCGGGGCTTTCTTCTCAGGTACCGTCACTCCGGTAGCAGTTACTCTACCGGACGTTCTTCCCTGGCAACAGAGCTTTACGATCCGAAAACCTTCATCACTCACGCGGCGTTGCTCCGTCAGGCTTTCGCCCATTGCGGAAGATTCCCTACTGCTGCCTCCCGTAGGAGTCTGGGCCGTGTCTCAGTCCCAGTGTGGCCGTTCACCCTCTCAGGTCGGCTACGCATCGTCGCCTTGGTGGGCCGTTACCCCACCAACTAGCTAATGCGCCGCAGGCCCATCTCCTTGTAGCAGATTGCTCCGCCTTTCATCCTTCGTCCATGTGAACAAAGGAATTATCCGGTATTAGCTACCGTTTCCGGTAGTTATCCCAGTCAAAGAGGTAGGTTGCCTACGTGTTACTCACCCGTCCGCCGCTAAGTTAATCCGGAGCAAGCTCCTTCATAACTCCGCTCGACTTGCATGTATTAGGCACGCCGCCAGCGTTCGTCCTGAGCCAGGATCAAACTCTCCAAATTGGTATTTAGAAAGAGCGATTGCTCAATTTGAAACATCTGACGAGAATTTACATTCTCTAATTTTGGATCTCACTTGCGTGATTTCCATACTCACTCGTTGTTCAGTTTTCAAAGATCAAGCTCGTTGTCAGTGTCGATTATCTCGTCACCAGCAACTCTTATAATATATCACACCCAGTCGATCAATGCAAGCTCTTTTTTTCAACTTCTTTTTCGAGCCCGGCGTTGATGTTTCGCGGCCAGAAATAGAATATATCATGTATGGTTCTACATTGCAAGCATTATTTATAAAATTCTTTCTAGAGTAAACAGCTTGTACCGCCCCCTACTGCAAAAGCACCAGCATAAAGGGCGATAACAAAGCTTTCATTGGACTCATCCCTTGGGTTAGGCAATGATCTCCTGAATGTATAGCTCACGTTCCATCATCAGGTTGACGATTTTTCCCTCCACCTGCACCATAGGGCGGGTAGGATTGCTGCGGTCTGTAAAGATAATCTCTCCATGACGCCCGTCGCTTAATCGTATTCTTGTGCCATTATAGAGATCTGTTGTTTTCTGAATAAAGGTTTGAACGATAACCGGATCCAGCTTACCGAAGCTTTCGGTCTGTAGCTGCTCCAATACCAGATAAGGCGACTGAGCCTTTCTGTAAGCCTTCTCCAGGGTCATGGCGTGAAAGATATCAGCCACAGCAACGATCTTGGCGTAGACATGAATCTGGCTGCCCTCCAGATGGAGCGGATAACCAGTACCGTCTATTTTTTCGTGATGCTGAAGTGCCGCAAGTCTAACCCCTTCGTTAATAGCTGTAACATTTCTCAGCAGCTGGTATCCATAAGTGGTATGTCTGCGGACTTCTTCTAATTCCGCTCCATTCAGCGGGGTCGGCTTGTGCAGCAGTGCCCCATCTACTTTAACGTTACCGATATCATGCAGCAAACCGGCAAATGCAGCCTGCATCCAATCTTTCTGCGGATATCCGCACCACTGGGCGATTTTATAACAGGTTAATGCCGACAGCACTGCATTGTGATAGTTATAATCTTCATCATGCAGAATCCGTGGAGCAAACTTCAAGACATGATAATCTTTTAAATTGCCGATCAATGCTTCCAACTGACTGCGTAATTCAAAAATGGGTATCGAGGCAGCAGCAACAGAACGGTAGCTCTGCTTAATCAAAATCAGCATCTTCTCATATTCATCATGTAAAGAGGAATTGCTTTTGGCCAGCACTGACTCATTAATGAGTGTTCCTGCCTTGACTGGCAACGTCTTCGCGGCTGCTTTAACATTTTCAGCAGGTACGGCCTCTCCCTGGTTGCCTTCAATCTCCACCTGTTGAATTAAAAAAGCCTGCAGAATCTCAACGTCGCGTGGCAGTATTATTTTTCCCTTGGGAAATAATACTCCTCCTAAAGGGGTAACTACATCTTTAATAACTTTTGAACCTGGTTTAACTTCTGCTACGGATATATTTGGCATCCACTCAGCCCCTCTACTTCATGACACTTGCGCTCAGGAATGCTGCTCTATATAGAGACTGAACATTACCGGCTAACTGGTGTGCCGCCAGGCAGCACCGGAGTATTTGATTCTCTAATTATAGTATGGATAGTTGCAAGCGGCTAGATAGTGTATCGGCAATCCATAAAAATTATATTAGAAAGCAAAAAAAGAGCACAGGCTTCTTATAAGAAACCTGTGCTCTCTTTATAGGGTGCTATTCGAGAATATCCTCGTCATTGCCGGCGTCCATTTCAGGCTCAGCGGCTTCAGTAGTTTCAGCAGTTTCATCTATTGCTGTAACCTGGCCCTCTTCGCCGTCCTCGAGCTCGGACAATTCGTCTTCCTCATTCTTATCGGCTCTGCAAAGGGTAGCTACTGCATCATCCTCACGGATATTAATCAGCTTAACGCCCTGCGCATAACGGCCCATGGTAGAGATCCCATCCATACTCGTACGAATCAAGGTCCCGCTCGTTGTAATGATCATCAGGTCTTCGTCTTTCTTAACAACCTTCAAGCCAACAACCGGTCCATTCTTATCCGTAAGATTAATGGTCTTGATCCCCTTACCGCCACGGGTTTGTGAACGATAGTCGCTGGCAGGTGTACGCTTGCCGTAACCCTTAGTCGTTACGATCAACACCTCAAGCTCCTTGTCCACGCAGTCCATTCCGATCACATGGTCATTGTCGTCCAAGTTAATCCCTTTGACCCCTGTTGCACTGCGGCCCATAGAACGTACATCGTTCTCGGAGAAGGTAATCGACATGCCGCGGGCAGTACCGATAATCAGATTCTGCTCTCCGTCTGTCAGCTTAACTTCGATCAAGGAGTCTTCCTCACGAAGATTAATGGCAATCAATCCGCCTTTGCGGATGTTGTTATAATCTTCAAGCGGCGTTTTCTTCACGATCCCTTCGCGGGTAGCAAAGAACAGGTATTTGTCGCTATCCGCTTCCTCTACCTGGATAACTGCACTGATCTTCTCACCCTGTTCAATTTGAATCAGGTTGATAATCGGCGTCCCCCGTGCAGTACGTCCGAGCTCAGGAATCTCATACGCCTTGATCCGGTAAACTTTGCCCTTATCGGTAAAGAACATGAGGTAATTATGGGAATTACTCACGAAGAGATGCTCCACGAAATCCTCATCCTTGGTATCCATCCCGATCACACCGCGGCCTCCACGCTTCTGGCTGCGATACGTGCTCACCGGCAGACGTTTGATATAACCGGTATGCGTAATCGTAATGACAACCTCTTCACGCGGGATCAGATCCTCGTCAAGAATGCTTTCTTCGCCGACCGTGATTTCAGTGCGGCGGTCATCCGAAAATTTATCACGGATTTCCTGAAGCTCGTTGCTGATGATATCCAGCACGAGATGCTCATTGGCCAGAATTTCCTTATACTCGGCAATCTTGACTAGCAATTCATTATACTCGTTCTCAATTTTTTCCCGTTCCAATCCGGTCAGGCGCTGCATCCGCATATCGAGAATTGCTTGAGCCTGCTCAATACTGAGGCTGAATGTTTCCATCAAGCCTTCACGGGCGATATCCGTCGTACGAGAAGCCCTGATCAGCGCAATAACCTCATCCAGATGATCCAGTGCAACACGCAGACCTTCCAGAATATGCGCCCGTGCCTCAGCCTTCTTCAGATCAAAGATCGTCCGCCGGCGGATAACTTCGATTTGATGCTGTAAGTAGTGATACAGCACGTCGCGAAGATTCAGGATCTTCGGCTCGTTGCCTACAATAGCCAGCATATTGATACCGAATGTAGATTGCATGGCAGTATGTTTGTACAAGTTATTGAGTACGACACTTGGATTGACATCACGCCGCATCTCAATTACAACGCGCATACCGTTACGGTCGGACTCATCACGAAGATCGGTTATTCCCTCGATCCGTTTCTCACGTACCAATTCTGCAATCTTTTCAACCAATCTCGCTTTGTTGACCTGATAAGGCAGTTCATGCACAATGATCCGCGCTTTACCATTGTTCTCCTCAATGGTTGCTTTAGCACGCATCGTAACCGATCCGCGTCCTGTGCGGTAAGCTTGGCGAATACCTTCACGGCCCAAAATATAGCCCGCTGTAGGGAAATCCGGCCCTTGAATATATTCCATAAGCTCCATAGGTGTGATCTCTGGATTCTTGATCATCGCCTGTACGCCATCAATGACTTCACCCAGATTATGCGGAGGAATGTTGGTAGCCATCCCTACAGCGATCCCGGATACCCCGTTAACGAGCAGGTTAGGATAACGCGCAGGCAAAACTACAGGTTCATTCTCTTCACCATCATAGTTAGGTGCGAAATCAACTGTTTCCTTGTTGAGATCGCGAAGCATCTCTCCGGCGATTTTGGACAGGCGTGCCTCGGTATACCGCATTGCTGCCGCCATATCTCCGTCAATGGAACCGAAGTTCCCATGACCGTCTACGAGCATGTAGCGCATGGAGAAATCCTGCGCCATCCGTACCATCGTCTCATAAACAGCGGAGTCCCCGTGAGGATGATACTTACCGATAACCTCACCGACGATTCTCGCTGACTTCTTGTGAGGTTTATCCGGAGACATTCCAAGTTCCGACATCGCAAACAAAATGCGTCGGTGAACAGGCTTGAGTCCGTCCCGCACATCTGGCAAAGCCCGGCTTACAATGATGCTCATTGCGTAATCCATAAAGGATTCGCGCATTTCCTCACCAATGTCCCGATCTTTGATTTGCGGGTTATTTTGTTCAGCCATGAGTTGCTGGACCTCCTTCAGTTAAAAACCGCTACCCTTTATTATATTACTTTCACAAAAGCAGCACAATTAAACACTATAGATTTATATCTTCTATATTCATTTCTTTTGGCACAGTCAGGGGTAAATGCCCTTTCCGCCAATGTCTTCGTTACATAGACTGTAAAGACAAGAAGATTGGTTATATGGCCCTGGTTTTGTCCAAAATGACATAACCCCATATCCTTATATTATAACATTGTTTAGTTAGCTTGTCCTAAAATTTCAGCTTTCCAGATTCATCATTCAGATCAACCCACAAAACTTTAAGTTTATGCTTTCGAAGCAAGTTTTGTACGAGGAGAATTCAATGCTGTTACGCTCACAAAACTTTTAAGGAGGAAGATAATGAGGATTCAACGGGTCTCCAGCAAATGGGCAAAAACTAAAGTTATCCTGCAAAACCGCCTACTGGCAATCTTCATCCCGGAAACACGAAAGTACAGTTTGGCCGCTCTTAACGAATTGCTCGGAACCTACGGGACGGTATATATAAAACCTGACCGCGGGACTTATGGGAATGGTGTGATGCGAGCCGAGCAGCGTACGGTGAATTTAAGTCCCAGCGGACAGCAGCCGGTCAACAGAGATTACGGTACTGGAAGCAGTGAAGCCGCGGTTGAACAAAAAATAATGTATATCTTGCGCCATGGTTTGGAGGCAGAAGCATTCTCCACAACGGAGGAGCTGCATAATGCTTTGAAGCCGAAGATTAAAGGACGCTCCTACTTAATCCAACAGGGAATTGATTTGCTCCGGCATGCTGACCGCCCGTTTGATTTGCGGGTACTGACGCAAAAAAGACCGGATGGAGGGTGGGAAACAACCGGAATGCTGGGCAGAGTGGCCGCTCCGCAAAAGATTGTGACCAATTATCATAACGGGGGAAGTGTCTTTACCGTCAATGCGTTGTTTAAAGAACATATGGGTCCGGCAGAGATGGCATCCACGCTTCAGTCGTTAAAATCCCTGGGTGTAAAAATCGCCATGCAGCTTGAAACAGCCTACCCTGGTCTTAAAGAGATCGGGCTTGATATTGCCCTGGATCAGCATCATGATGTATGGCTGCTTGAAGTGAACACCCTTCCCTCCATTATTGCCTTTAAATTAATTCACGACAAATCTATTTATCGCAAAATTCATCGTTATGCTGTGGCGTATGGACGGTTAAAGAGAAGAAAAACAGCAGTCTCCCGCCGGTAACCCCTCTCCTGAGCAAAAGACTACCCTAACCGAAAGAACCTCCGGCTTCTATTCGCCAAGGAATAGGAAACTGGAGGTTCTTTGCTAGGAACATATGCTAGGTCTGTATGAGGACCGGTGTGCGCATATGATTAAATATCAAGGTTCCGAACCGATTTTGCATGCTCTTGAATGAATTCATATCTTGGCTGCACATTATCTCCCATAAGTGTATCAAAGATACTGTCAGCTAATATTGCATCATCAATCGTTACCTGCAGCATCATGCGACTCTCAGGATCCATGGTGGTATCCCAAAGCTGGGTGGCGTTCATTTCTCCCAGACCTTTGTAGCGCTGAACATTTACCTTAACATTCTCACCAAAGGTAGCAATGATCTCATCGCGTTCTCTCTCACTTTGAGCATAGCGGATGACTTTGTTGCGCTCAATTTTGAACAGCGGCGGCTGGGCGATATAAATATAGCCAGCTTCGATAATCTTCCGCATGTAGCGGTAGAAGAAGGTCAACAGCAGAGTCCGGATATGGGCTCCGTCGACGTCCGCATCAGTCATAATAACAACCTTGTGATAACGCGCCTTGGACAGATCAAAGTCCTCGCTGATCCCGGTTCCCAGAGCAGTAATAATCGCCCGGATTTCGGCATTGGATAGGATACGGTCAAGCCGTGCTTTCTCTACGTTCAGGATTTTACCGCGCAGCGGCAGAATCGCCTGGAAGTGACGGTCCCGGCCCTGCTTGGCTGATCCACCGGCAGAGTCACCTTCGACGATATACAGCTCACTGATCGAAGCATCCTTGGATGAGCAGTCTGCCAGCTTACCCGGCAAGGCACTGACTTCAAGAGCGCTCTTGCGGCGGGTCAGTTCACGGGCTTTGCGGGCAGCCTCACGGGCACGTGAAGCCTGCAGTGACTTCTCCAGCACCCGCCGGGAAACCGCAGGGTTCTCTTCCAGGAATTCCTGCAGCTTCTCACCGAACAAGGATTCTACAATCCCGCGGACTTCACTGTTGCCGAGCTTGGTCTTCGTTTGCCCTTCGAATTGCGGCTCAGGAATTTTCACGGAAATAATCGCCGTCAATCCTTCACGAACGTCATCTCCGGTCAGGTTGTTGCTGCTGTCCTTGATCACGCCGGTTTTGCGGGCATAATCATTGATGATCCGTGTCAATGCACTCTTAAAGCCGGATTCATGCGTTCCGCCTTCATGCGTATTGATATTGTTGGCAAAAGAGTAAATGTTCTCTGTGTACGAATCGTTATATTGCAGAGCTACTTCAACCGCAATCATATCCCGTGAGCCTTCCACGTAGAT
Source organism: Paenibacillus sp. FSL M7-1046 (assembly GCF_038007405.1). Lineage (NCBI taxonomy): Bacteria > Bacillati > Bacillota > Bacilli > Caryophanales > Paenibacillaceae > Paenibacillus > Paenibacillus sp. FSL M7-1046. Next base: position 2,309,324 of record NZ_JBBOXB010000001.1, read on the forward strand.
CGGATCCTCATGAAGTGCCTCTTTTTTCTCGTTCAAATATTTCACATATTCCACGATACCGCCATCGTATTTGAAGGTATTGGAAACGCCAGTCCGTTCATCCAGCAATGAAAGCTCGATTCCCTTGTTAAGGAACGCCAGCTCGCGGATACGGGTAAGAAGCGTGTTGTATTCGAAGACTGTCGTTTCGGTGAAAATCTCCGAATCCGGATGAAAGGTTGTAGTGGTACCCGTCTCGTCGGAATCTCCGATAATCTTGATATCATATTGCGGTGCACCGCGTCTGTATTCCTGCTGGTAGACGTGGCCGTCACGTTTGACGGTTACAACTACCTTCTCGGATAATGCGTTCACAACCGATATCCCTACACCGTGAAGACCGCCCGAAACCTTATATCCGCCACCGCCGAATTTACCACCTGCATGCAGGACAGTCATTACAACCTCAAGCGTCGATTTCTTCAGCTTCACGTTCTCACCGACAGGGATACCCCGTCCGTTATCAATAACGGTCACACTGTTATCCTCATGAATAATCACTTGAATCCGGTCGCAAAAACCTGCCAGCGCCTCATCGATACTATTATCGACGACCTCCCAAACCAAATGATGCAGACCTTTAGCGCTAGTGGAGCCAATGTACATGCCGGGACGTTTCCGAACAGCTTCCAGCCCTTCCAGTACCTGAATCTGGCTCTCATCATATGTCGGTTGATTCATTGACATGCCTTCACCTACTTCTTTCTGATTATCTCTTGTAACCTGAAAAGCTTATATTTCCAACAAGATTTTGGCTCTTTTTTTTAGAGTGGAGGAGGAAATAGGGGAGTAGTACACAGTATTTTTGGTCACGACAATGGACTTCGCTTCCTCTTCACCGATTCGTTCCAGTTTTTTATCCTGCTGGGAATGAACAATGAACTGCTTCGACACCTTCGAGGATTTCTCAATCGATATATCAAATATAGCAATCAGCTCTGAGGATCGAATAATCTTTTCTCCGCCCAAATGAATATACATTCTCTTCCTCCGCTCTTTATAACTCCACTTTTCCATCATGAACATGGTATAGGCTTGCGCCTTTTAATTTATCGGCACTTAAACTTTCCACACCGGTGGCAGTGATGAAGGTTTGTACCTTGCTTTGAAAGGTTTCTATAAGCTGAGTCTGGCGGTAAGGGTCAAGCTCGGACAAAACATCATCAAGAAGCAGCACAGGATACTCCCCGATTTCTTCATGGATCAGCTCGATTTCCGCCAGCTTGAGCGATAAAGCTGCCGTGCGCTGCTGCCCCTGAGAACCGTAGACCTGAGCTTCTCTTCCGTTGATAAAAAAGGACAGGTCATCCCGATGGGGACCCGTCAGCGTCATGCCGCGCCTAATTTCCTGATCTCTTGTTTGTGATAACTTTAACATAAATTTGTCTAATAAGACAGCTTCATCTTCCTCGTCACGCTCGCCGAAAGAGGGGACGTACAGCAATTTCAGCTCTTCCCCGCCGTTCGTAATGCCCCGGTGAATGCTTTCTGCCCAGATTTGCAGCTTCTTTATGAATTGTTTCCTTTTTTTGACGATTTTAACACCATGCTCTATAAGTTGGGCATCCCATATTTCCAACAGCTCCTTGCCTGCTGCTTCTTTGCCCCATAGCTGCTTCAGCAGATTGCCTCTTTGCAGGAGCACCTTCTGGTATTGCTGCAGATGGAAAAGATAACTTGGCTGTACCTGGCCAATCTCCATATCAAGAAACCGGCGCCGTATTCCAGGTGTCCCTTTGACGATCTCCAAATCTTCCGGAGCGAACATCACCACGTTGAGCGATCCGACGAATTCACTGAGCCGGCGCTGTTCCAGCCCGTTGATTCTGGCTTTTTTGCCTTGGGCGGACAAGGTCAGCTCCAGCTTCAAGTCGCCATATTTACGTTCCACCTCGGCAACAATTTGCGCGGATCCTCCGGGAGCATCGAAAGAAATGAGTTCCCGGTCCTTCGAGGTACGGTGGCTCTTGGTCATCGCCAGGACGAACAGAGCCTCCATGAGGTTTGTTTTGCCCTGGGCATTCTGACCGAGAATCAGGTTCACATCGCCCAGGCTCTCCAGACGCAGCAGCCCGTAGTTACGGTAATGCTGCAGACCGATATTTTTAACAAACACGAACCTCTGCCTCCTTGGGTGAACTACTCTTTTATTCCGCCGCCTTCAATCTCGAATGCGCCGTTGTCCTGAACCTCTATTCTATCACCCGGATAAAGCTTTCTGCCACGTCGTTCTTCTTTTTCTCCGTTAACCTTCACGTAACCTTCCTGCAGCAGCGCCTTCGCCATACCGCCTGTGGATACGCAATCCGAAAGCTTTAAGAACTGATCCAGCTTAATATATCCACTGTGGATAAGTATTTTTTTCATGTTTTTTATCCTTCCCACCACTTATCCACAGGTCCGTGAACAGCGGCGTTTAATTTGTTGTTCGGTACGGCAGAATGACATACAAACTGCGGCTGTCATCCAGCGGTTTAAGAATAATCGGACTCATCATACCGGTGAAGGCGATGACGAGCTGCTCGCTTTCGACAACTTTCAGGACATCGAGCATATATTTGGAGTTGAAGGAGATTTTGAGCGGTTCGCCTTTGAAATCAAGCACTTCAAGTTCTTCACGGACCTTTCCCAGCTCTGACGAGCTGGAAGAGATCTCAACATCGCCGTTCTCCAGTGTCTGCATACGCACAATGTTTGTTTTTTCTTCACGGGACAGCAAATAAGCGCGGTCAATCGATTCGCTGAGTTTTTTTGTATCCAAAGTTAGTTCTGTTTTGTAGTTGGTCGGAATAATTCTAGAAGTATCCGGATAAATTCCATCCAGAATCCGCGAATAGAACAGCACTTTGTCGATTTTGAAGAGCACCTGATTATCGGCCACGACAATATCCACCAGCATATTCTGGTCCGGTATGATTTTGCTTAGCTCATTCAGCGTTTTGCCCGCAATGACAATGTTGGCGAATTGGACACTCTCGGTCCCTTCCAGATGTGCAGCTCTTGTGGCCAGACGGTGGCGGTCGGTAGCTGTAAATTTAAATTCGTTCTCACTCAGATTCCACAGAATCCCTGTCAGAATCGGCGTTGTCTCTTGGGTGGAGATGGAGAAAGCGGTTTGTTTAATCATATTTTTCAGCAAATCACCTGGAATTGAGATCGTTTCGTTCTCCTCGATGCTCGGCAGCACTGGGAATTCCTCGGGGTCAAGACCTACGATCTGAATTTCCGTGGAGCCGGAAGAGATATAGGTTTGAAAGCCCTCTTTGACTTCCATGTGGATTTCTTTGGAGGGAAGCTTCTTGATGATCTCGACGAAAAACTTGGCTGGAAGCACAACGCTGCCTGGCTGTTCCACTTTTACGATGGTATGGCTATCATTCTCTGCAGGTATGAAGGACTGGATGGAAATGTCCGTATCACTTGCAGTCAGGGTAACGCCTTGGTGGCTTACCTCCAGCTTAATGCCGGTCAGAATGGGGATCGTGGTTCTGCTGGAGATTGCCTTGGATACGTGCCCGATTGATTCGTTGAGTTCATTTTTAAGAATGCTGATTTTCATGATTTCACTCCTAGCTGAAAAATTGGGAAATAGGTGTACGTAATTCCTCTTCGAAACCTGCTCTTAGAAGATGAATTATTATAGTTATTTAATAGTATTAGTAGTAGGGGCGCCGTTTATGTGGATAACCCCGGAAACAGCATAAAATTAAGCCTATCCACATGTGTATAGATTGTGCATAGGCTCTTTGTTCCTCTTAGGAAGGATTTTTAATTTTCTCCGCAAGATTATTTACCACTTTGTACAACTCCTGGTCTACCTTTAATTGCTGCGTAATCTTCTCATGGGCATGTATAACTGTCGTATGGTCACGTCCCCCGAAAGCTTCTCCGATTTTGGGAAGCGAATAATCCGTTAATTCACGGGAGAGATACATAGCGATTTGACGTGGAAAAGCTACGGCTTTGGTGCGTTTGCGCGCCTTGAAATCTTCCATGCGCAAATTGTAATATTCGCCGACCTTTTGCTGAATATCATTCATGGTGATCATCTTCGGCCGGCTGGAAGGGATGATATCCTTCAGTGCTTCGGCTGCCAGATGAGTGGTTACGTCCTGGTTGGTAAGCGATGAATAGGCAACAACCCGGATCAAAGCGCCCTCAAGCTCGCGAATGTTCGTATCGATCTGGTTGGCGATGTACATCATGGCCTCATTGGGGATATCCAGGTTCTCCGCCTTGGCTTTTTTGCGCAAAATGGCAATCCGCGTCTCCAGATCAGGCGGTTGAATATCGGTAATGAGTCCCCATTCAAAACGGGAACGAAGCCGTTCTTCCAGAGTGGGAATTTCCTTTGGGGGACGGTCGCTGGAGATAATAATTTGCTTGCGTTCTTCATGAAGAGCGTTAAACGTATGGAAAAATTCCTCCTGCGTTGACTCTTTGCCGGCCAGGAATTGAATATCGTCAATCAGCAGAATGTCAACGTTGCGGTATTTGTTACGGAAGCTTTCACCGCGGTTGTCACGGATGGAGTTGATGAATTCATTCGTGAATTTCTCGGACGAGATGTAGATAACCTTATTGTTAGGGTTATGTTCCAGGACGTAGTGTCCGATGGCATGCATTAGATGAGTCTTCCCGAGACCCACCCCACCGTACAAAAACAAGGGGTTATACGCTTTGGCAGGCGCTTCCGCTACAGCCAGAGAGGCTGCATGCGCAAACCGGTTGCCGGAGCCGATAACGAACGTATCGAAAGTGTATTTGGGATTAAGCAAATGAGTCTGCGCTTCTTCACGCGATACTGCGGGAGAAGGCGTCATCTGCTGGATTACAGGCTCTATGGGCTTGTTCTCCTCAATCACAAATTTGACGTCAACCTGTTGTCCGGTAACTTCATAAACCGTAGCTCCTACCAATTTGGTGTAACGACTTTCCAGCCATTCTACGGCAAACGTTGTAGGTGCCGAGATGATAATGGCGTGCTGGCTAAGAGTTAATGCCTTCGTAGCCTTAAACCATGTATCGAAGCTCGGTTTGCTTAATTTGGTTTGAATAATCGATAATATTTGCTGCCATAATTCGGAAGTATGGCTGTCCACAGACTGTCACTCCTTTAAATCTTCCAAATGTGGCATCAGCCATGAAGTGGAAATGTCGAAGAAAATGGGTTAGTGCTGAATCTTATCCCCAATATGCAATATCAAGAGACAAAAAAATATGGATAAATTTGAATTGTTCACAACTTTATCCACAGCTTGTTGATAATATATAGAACAAACAAATCTATTCACATTCAAAAGTAATACCATCATAGCAAATGCCCCCTTACTTTTCAATGAGCGACACCATTTTATCCACAAATTCAAGCACTTGTGTATAATTTTTAAGAACAACACTACATATTGTTGATAATTTGTTTACCGTTCGACAGTTTCCGTCATGACTTCGATTTTTTATACACAGGTTGTGCGCATGTGTGATTAGTCGACTTCATTTTTTGCGCACAGGTGGATAACTGTAAAACGCTGTGGATTAAATTTTTGGATCGGTGGATTGTGGATAAGCGGATTTAGATGAGGGGGAGTAAGGTTGGAGAGACAAGGTTGACTTTTTCGCACATTATGTGTTTAAATATATAAAGGTGTTTTCTGTGAGGATATGTCTTCAAATTATAATGACAATACTTGTAGATACTGTCCCTACTCAAAAGAGCGGCTTAGTCCGTTTCTGCTAATATGACAGTAATTAAGTTCCTGTAAGGGAGGTGCAATACATGAGACCGACGTTCAAACCGAATGTGAGCAAACGCAAGAAGGTGCATGGTTTCCGCAAAAGAATGAGCACGAAAAACGGCCGCAAAGTGCTGGCAGCCCGCCGCTTGAAAGGCAGAAAAGTTTTGAGTGCGTAAGTTAGGCCACTTAAGGACCACTGCGGTGGTCCTTTTTTAAATATAAGGGGGCTGGACAGGTGGATCATCTGATTCGCTTCCTTATATAGCCTGAGAAACGGATATCGCCCTTTATAATGGAGGAGGTTCCGTTTTTCACGAGTGCATGAATATTTGTTAAGCTCTGCAGAGGATGTTGGCTACACTTTGCGGGGCTTTTTAATGTATGCGGATGTAAATGAAGGAATAAGCCATATGTCCGGACTCAACCGTTTATGGCGGCAGCCGGATGACTATACTAATTAGAAGAAAAATTCCGGAGCTCATCGTGTCCGGTCTTTGAATAGGAGATTCCCGTGCACAAAAGATTACGATTACGAAACCGTGCCGACTTCAGTCGCGTATATCGCCATGGGAAGTCATTTGCGAATCATCAATTTGTAGTGTATTGGTTCAGCAGAAAAGAGGTGGAGCGGTTCCGGTTGGGTGTGTCGGTTAGCAAAAAGGTCGGAAACGCCGTTGTCCGTAACCGGATGAGACGACTGGTGAAGGAAATTATCCGTCATCATGAACCGGAAATTGCCGGCGGGCTGGACATGGTCTTCATCGTTCGTAAAGGAGCACTTTCCATGGATTACGCCGAGCTGGAGAAAAGTGCGCTTCATGTGCTGCGCAAAGCCAAGCTGCTCAAGGCTTCACGCAAGTAAGGGGCTTGTTTATTTGTATTCATAATTATGGTATGATTTACGGTGCAATGGAATGTTTATGAGAGGGGTTTTGAAGTGTCTCTATTGAAGACTAGACGAGGAAAACAATTTCTTCTCCTCGGCCTAATGGTACTGATGATTGCTGTTCTGTCAGGGTGCGCTCCATCATCAGCGGTTACGCACACTACGGAGGATTTGAAGAACGGAAGCTTTTGGCAAAGTAATGTCGTTTATTATTTCGCCATAGCGCTCGATACTTTCGCAAAATGGTTTGATGGACAGTATGGACTAGCCGTACTTGTAATGGTTTTGATCGTCCGCACGTTAATTTTGCCGCTTACCATGAAGCAGGTAAGGAGCTCGCGTGCGATGCAGGCCATTCAACCGGAACTCCAAAAGATCCAGAAAAAATATAAAGATCAGCCTGAAAAAGTACAGCAAGAAACGATGCGCCTGTTCCAGGAGAATAAGGTGAATCCGATTTCCGGCTGTCTGCCGCTGATTGTGCAAATGCCGATTTTTATCGCTCTATACAACTCGATCTATTACAACCCTGCTCTGCGGGAGCATTCGTTCTTGTGGCTCCAGCTCGGTAAACCCGATCATCTGTTCATCCTGCCGTTGCTGGCTGCCGCTACTACATTCCTGCAGACCAGAATGATGACCAAGATGAATCCGGTTCAACAGCAGGGCCCTATGCAGTTCATGATGATGGTATATCCGGTTCTGATTTTCATCATGTCCTACAATTTCCCTTCAGCACTTCCACTGTACTGGTTCTACAGTAACCTTTACACCATTATTCAGAACTACTTCTTATACCGCAACAACGATAAGACCAAATTGGCTGTTGCAGGTGCCGGCAGCAGCAGTGAAGTTAACCTTGTGAAGAGCAAGAATCCTGCTTCCGCTACGAAAAGCAATGGAAGCAAAGGATCGAAGGGGGCCAAAAAGTCAAAATGAGCAAAATCGTCGCAACAGGGAAAACCATTGAAGAAGCTGTAGAACGGGGACTTAACCAGCTTGGAGTTCAAAAGGACCGGGTCACGGTCAACGTACTTGAACAGCCGTCAAGAGGATTCCTTGGATTGATCGGTGCGAAGGATGCCAAGGTTGAATTAACCTTAATTGCCGAGGCCGCACCGGCATCAGCGGCGAGTGCTCCGTCAATGCCTCAGCAGTCATCTAGAGAGAGCAAACAGGAGGCTGTCGGCGGCGTGCCGCGCCAAGATTCCGGACAACCGGTGGAGGAAGCATACCAAGAAGCCGTTCATTTCATCGTGGATGTCGCCAAGAGTATGGGGCTTGAGGTAGAAGTGGAAATCGTTCATACAAAGGAATCGACCATTCTGCAAATTTCCGGTCCGGATCTGGGGCTGCTGATCGGCAGAAGAGGACAAACTCTCGATGCTTTGCAGTATTTGGCTAATATTGTGGCCAACCGTTATTCTGACAGTTTCATCCGGCTGGTGCTGGATGCGGAGAATTTCCGCGAACGCCGCAAAAAGACATTGGAAGAACTGGCTGACCGGCTTGCGGGACGGGTAGTTCGAACCCGTAAAGAGGTCGTGCTGGAGCCGATGTCACCGCAGGAACGGAAGATTATACATGCCAGGCTGCAGGATCACCGGCAGGTCAACACCCTTAGTAAGGGCGAAGAACCGAATCGCCGTGTCGTTATAACATTGAAGTAGAGACTAATATTGCCGCAATGACTCCTTGACCAATGTAAGGGGTCATTGCTTTTTTTAAAATAGAAGAAAGTATAGATTATATCGAGGTGAATAACAGCATGCTTAGTGACACCATTGCTGCCGTATCGACGGCATTAGGCGAAGGGGGAATTGCGATCATCCGGGTGAGCGGCCCACAGGCCATCTCCCAGGTCGCACCCTTATTCCGCAGCCGGGTTCCGCTGACCGAAGCGGAATCACATACCGTTCATTACGGCCATATTATAAGTCCGGCTGACGGAGAACGAATGGAAGAAGTGCTGGTAACTGTGATGAAGGGACCGCGTTCTTTTACAACAGAGGATGTAGTGGAGATCAGTGCCCATGGCGGGGTGATTTCGGTCAGAAGAGTGATGGATCTGCTGTTACAGCAGGATATCCGATTGGCTGAGCCGGGTGAATTCACCAAGCGTGCTTTTTTGGGCGGACGAATTGACCTTTCCCAGGCAGAAGCGGTGATTGATTTGATCCGTTCCAAGTCGGACCGGGCTTTTTCCGTTGCGCTGAAGCAGGTTAGCGGTTCTTTGTCCCAGCGTATTCACTCCCTGCGCCATACCCTTATCGAGACGCTGGCGCATATTGAAGTGAATATTGATTATCCCGAACATGATGTGGAATCCTTAACCGCCGAGTTTATTAAAGACAAGAGCAGTGAAGTAATGGACGGCATTAATAAGCTGCTCAAGACTGCTAATGAAGGTAAAATTTTGCGTGAAGGCATTACGACAGCTATTGTGGGCCGTCCCAATGTCGGTAAATCATCCCTGCTGAACGCACTGGCCCGCGATAACAAAGCGATTGTAACGGATATTCCAGGAACAACGCGTGATGTTATAGAGGAATTTGTAACGATTAATAATATACCGTTGAAGCTGCTGGATACAGCAGGTATTCGTGAAACCATGGATGTGGTGGAAAAAATCGGGGTAGAGCGTTCCAAAGCAGCTTTTAGTGATGCTGACCTGATTCTGCTGGTGCTGAATGCAAATGAAGAGCTGCATGAAGATGAGCTGGAACTTATGGAACAAATCCACGGTAGACAAGCCTTGGTCATCATGAATAAAATGGACTTACCAGCACGCCTGGATAAAGCCAAGCTGCACGAATATTTTAGCGAGGACAGCATTGTCCCAATGTCGGTACTGGAAGAGGAAGGCCTGGATAAACTGGAAGAAGCTATTTCGGAGCTCTTTTTTGGCGGCAAGCTGGAATCGGGCGATTTGACCTATGTAAGTAATGTACGCCATATCGCACTGCTCAAAAAAGCGCATAGGTCGCTTCAGGATGCGTACGAGGCTGCGGAGATGCATATTCCAATTGATATGATCCAGATCGATGTAAGGTTGGCTTGGGAGCAGCTTGGAGAAATTATCGGGGATACTGCTGCTGATTCTCTGCTGGATCAAATTTTCTCGCAATTCTGTTTAGGCAAATAACATGCTTCTTGCGAATGATTCATTACTGAGTTATTGCAGATCATGTTCATCATATTACTGCGATTGAAACGCAGCCTTTGGGGAGGAACAAGACATGAGTTATGAAGGAGGCAGCTATGACGTTGTTGTCATAGGCGCCGGACATGCCGGTTGCGAGGCTGCTCTGGCGGCTGCACGCATGGGCTGCAATACGTTGATGATTACGATAAACCTGGATATGGTGGCGTTCATGCCCTGCAATCCGTCCATTGGCGGACCAGCCAAGGGCCATGTAGTGCGCGAAATTGATGCCCTCGGCGGTGAAATGGGCCGCAACATTGATAAGACATACATTCAATTGCGTATGCTTAATACAGGTAAAGGACCCGCAGTCCATGCCTTGCGCGCGCAAGCGGATAAATTCCTGTATCAGCATGCGATGAAGGAAACGATGGAGAAAACCCCTAACCTAACGTTGCGCCAGGGCATGGTGGAGGAGCTTATCGTTGAAGACGGCCGCTGTGTGGGTGTAATTACGAAGACAGGTACGGCGTACCGCAGCAAGACGGTTATTCTGACGACTGGAACTTATTTGCGGGGCAAAGTGATAATGGGTGAGCTGACATATGAGAGCGGGCCGAATAATCAGCAGCCTTCAGTACGGTTGTCCGAAAATTTGCGTGAGCTTGGTTTTGATCTGGTGCGCTTTAAGACGGGGACACCGCCACGTGTGCATAAGGATACGATTGATTTTTCCAAAACGGAAATTCAGCCGGGTGACGACAAACCCAAGTTCTTCTCATTTGAAACGAAGTCGTCGCAGAATGAGCAGCTTCCTTGCTGGCTCACCTATACCTCTGAAGTGACTCATCAGATCATTAATGACAATCTTCACCGGGCGCCGATGTTTACTGGAATTATTGAAGGAACAGGACCCCGTTATTGCCCTTCTATAGAAGATAAAGTTGTCCGTTTCAGCGATAAATCCAAACACCAGATATTCCTTGAACCGGAAGGGAAAAACACATCGGAATACTATGTACAAGGACTTTCCACCAGTCTTCCTGAAGATGTTCAGCTGGCGGTTCTCCGTTCGATTCCAGGGATGGAAAAGGTCGAAATGATGCGTAATGGTTATGCGATTGAATATGATGCCATGGTTCCTACACAGTTATGGCCTTCACTGGAAACCAAACGTTTGCCTGGGCTGTTCACTGCCGGTCAAATCAATGGAACCTCCGGCTATGAAGAGGCAGCAGGGCAGGGGGTTATGGCAGGTATTAATGCAGCGCGGAAAGTTCAGGATAAAGAACCGGTTGTACTTGATCGGTCACAAGGTTATATTGGCGTACTGATTGATGATCTGGTGACCAAAGGAACTAATGAACCATATCGTCTGCTTACCTCGCGTGCGGAATACCGTCTGCTGCTTCGCCATGATAATGCTGACCTGCGTCTGACGCCTATCGGACATGATATTGGTCTGATCCCAGAGCAGCGGTATGCGGCTTTTCTGGATAAAAAAGAGCGTGTTGAACGTGAAATCGTCCGGCTCCAGGAAACTAAGGTGAAACCAGTGGAGGTCAATGATGCGCTTGCGGGTTATGAGTCTGCCCCAATCGTAGATGGAAGCAACATGCTTACCCTGATGCGCCGCCCTGAGCTTACGTATAGTTTCGTGGACCAGGTTTCTCCTTCTCCTGAAGCACTGGACGAAGAGATGAAGGAGCAGGTTGAAATACAGATTAAATATGCCGGATATATCGAGAAACAGCTGCAGCATGTGGAAAAACTGCAAAAGATGGAGAAGAAGAAGATTCCTGAGAGTATCAACTATAATGAAATTCATGGATTGGCAATGGAAGCGCGGCAGAAGCTGACTAAGATTGCTCCAATCTCAATCGGGCAGGCTTCGCGGATAGCTGGGGTAACACCAGCGGATATTTCGATTCTTCTTGTACATTTGGAGCATTTCAATCGTGTGACGGCAGCGAAAGGATAATCTATGGATAATACTGTAGCACAGTTTACGGCTCTACTTCAGGAACAGGGAATCAAGCTGAACCCGGAGCAGCTTAAGCAATTTGAGCTTTATTATCAGGAACTGGTTTCCTGGAATGAAAAAATGAATCTCACCGGAATTACTGAACGGGATCAAGTATATACCAAACACTTTTATGATTCCCTTTCACTTGCTTTCTATTTAAAGATGGATGATGCGAAAAGCTTGGCTGATATCGGATCAGGAGCCGGCTTCCCAGGGATTCCGCTTAAGATTTGTTTCCCGCATTTGAAGCTGACAATTGTTGATTCACTAAGCAAACGAATTTCCTTTCTCCAACATGTATGCGATACACTGGAATTACAAAATGTTCAATTGATTCATGGCCGGGCAGAGGATGTCTCCCGACAATTTGTTCATCGCGATGCCTATGATATAGTTACGGCCCGGGCGGTTGCCCGTTTATCCCTGTTGAATGAATTCTGTCTTCCTTTTACGAAAAAAGAGGGTGTGTTTGCAGCAATGAAGGGCAGTGATCCTGCTGAGGAACTAAAGGAGGCGAAGTTTAGTTTCAAGGAGCTTCGCGCTGAATTGCAAAAGGTTGAATCCTTCAGTTTACCCGTAGAGGAATCTGCCAGACATATCGTTATTATTCGCAAGACAGGAGCCACACCAGCAAAATATCCGCGTAAAGCGGGAATACCGGCCAAGTCTCCTTTGATCTGATTGTTTCACGTGAAACATCGTGTAAGAGAATAAATGTTGTAAAGATCAAGTCCTTATTCCTTAGGGCTTGATCTTTTTTTATGTTTCTTCATAGCTTTATTCGTGGCATACATTGCAGGAAAAATAGGTCCATATGGAGAATAGGATTATGAGCGAAAAAGTGATAGAATAATATAGTAAGACTTTTAGGAAGGGTTGCACTCCCGATTTTGCAGAATTTTCATCTGGAAAGAGATTTTTGCGCCGGGAACCGCCACCGAAAGAACTGCAATATCTTTTGGAATGAAATCAATAGAAGCTTTCTTTTTGCTGTACGATACGATAAGTTTTTCGCTAGGCAGGGTCAAGGCGATCGTACTATAACGAAATTAGGTGGTAATGAACGGAATGAAAGAACAATTCACCAAGCTTTTTGGATTTACCGAGCGGAGCAGCGGAGAAGAGATCAAACAAATCCCGGTTCATGAGGTCATCAGCAGTCCTTATCAGCCACGGACTATTTTTGATGACGACAAGATAGACGAGCTCTGTCAGACTATCAAAACTCACGGTGTGATCCAGCCTATTGTCGTGCGGATGCGCGATTCCCAGTATGAGATTATCGCAGGTGAACGTCGCTGGCGGGCTGTGAAAAAGCTTGGTCTGGAGACAATTCCGGCTATTGTTCGTGAGTTCAATGACTCACAGGCAGCATCTATTGCCTTAATCGAGAATTTGCAGCGTGAAGGTTTGACCTCAATTGAAGAAGCTGTCGCTTATCAGAAATTGATTGATCTTCACCAATTGACTCAAGAAAGCTTGGCCCAGCGTCTCGGTAAAAGCCAGTCAACAATCGCGAATAAAATCCGCTTGCTGCAATTACCTGAACAGGTTAAAACTGCACTTATGGAGCGCCAAATTACAGAACGGCATGCCCGTTCCTTATTATCTCTAGACAGTGTGGAAATGCAGTTGAAGGTGCTTGCGGAGATTATTTCTAAGGGCTTAAATGTTAAGCAGACAGAGGCAAGGATTGCATTTTATAAAGCTGTGAATCAAACCAAAAAATCCAAACGGGTTTCCTATACAAAGGATGTCCGGCTCGCTCTAAATACAATTCGTCAATCCATAGATATGGTATCAGGTTCTGGAATGGAGATTAAAACCTCGGAAAATGACCGCGGTGACCATTACGAGATCGTGATTCAAATCCCAAAAAGATAATTCGTTTTAAAAGCTGAAGGCGGCCCTGAGGTGATTGGCCGCCTTTTCTGTGACTTGGACCGGAGTATATCACATAAGACAGAAATGAAATGATATTTGTCTATTTGTCTATATTTCTCGCAAAAAGTGATGCCGTATTCAATTTACGATTACGCCGTAAAACAACTCACGACCTACAAGATGATTCTTCCTAACAATTCGAGGTGAAATAAGTGTCCAAGATTATTGCCATAGCAAATCAAAAAGGTGGAGTCGGTAAAACGACAACCTCTGTGAACCTTGGTGCCGGTATGGCTACTTTAGGGAAAAGAGTGCTTCTTGTCGATATTGATCCGCAAGGCAACACTACAAGCGGCGTTGGCGTCAACAAAGCGGATGTAGCAAATTGCATTTATGATATCCTTATTAATGAAGTGAATCCTCAGGAAACGATATTGGAAACACAAATTGAGGGGCTTCATATTATCCCGGCAACGATTCAATTGGCGGGTGCGGAGATTGAATTGGTATCTACAATTTCCAGAGAACTGAAGCTGAAGAAGGCGCTTAATGCGGTGAAGAGCAATTATGATTATATTATCATTGATTGTCCTCCATCATTGGGCATCCTTACCATTAATTCGCTGACGGCTGCGGATTCAGTGATTATTCCTATCCAGTGTGAATATTATGCCCTTGAAGGATTAAGCCAGCTGCTTAACACTGTACGGCTCGTGCAAAAGAACCTCAACCCCCATTTAAAGATTGAAGGGGTATTGTTAACCATGCTTGATGCCCGGACTAATCTGGGGATCCAAGTCATTGAAGAAGTGAAAAAGTACTTCCAGGAAAAGGTTTACAAAACGATCATTCCACGTAATGTACGATTGAGTGAAGCGCCTTCCCATGGGCAATCCATTATTACTTATGATACCCGTTCCAAAGGAGCGGAAGTGTACTTAGAGTTGGCAAAGGAAGTGATCTCTTATGAGTAAGCGTTTAGGGAAAGGTCTCGATGCGTTAATTCCATCCTTGTCTATTAATGAAGACGATAAGGTCGTGGAGATACCTTTAGGACAATTGCGCGCTAACCCTTATCAGCCCCGTAAGGACTTTAATGAGGAAGCCATACAGGAGTTGGCTGAATCCATAAGACAACATGGTGTAATCCAACCGATTATTGTTCGCGCTGTGCTAAAAGGTTATGAAATCATCGCTGGTGAACGCAGATTCCGAGCTTCACAATATTGTGGAAAAGCAACCATTCCTGCTGTTGTGCGAAGTCTTAGCGACCAGCAAGTTATGGAAATTGCCCTGATTGAAAATTTGCAGCGGGAGAATTTAAACGCGATGGAAATCGCAGTTGCTTATCAAGGGCTAATGGATCAATTTTCGCTTACCCAAGAGGAGCTTTCCCTGAAGGTAGGTAAATCAAGATCGCATATCGCTAATTTTTTACGACTGTTGACATTGCCGGAAGAAGTGAAGGAATATGTTTCACGTGGAACAATTTCCATGGGACATGCTCGGGCAATCGTTGCCTTGAAAGATCCGGAGACGGTGAAACAGTTAGCGGATCAATGTGTGGAACAGCAGTGGAATGTCAGACAGTTAGAAGAGGTCGTAAAGAACCTGGACCGTAAACCTGCCAATGGCATAAAAGCAAAAGTTGTTAAACGTGATCCATACATTGATAATGTTGAGGAAGGATTGCGCGAGCGATTCAAAACAACAGTGAAGATTAAACAAGGTAAAGAAAAAGGGAAAATTGAAATCAATTATTACAGTGCCCAAGACCTGGAAAGACTACTGGAACTATTGGGAAACTGATTTGGATATCTGTGCCCGAAAACATATCCTGAGATATCCTTTAGCGGATATGGAGGGGTGTGTTTTTTAAATGAAAAAAAGTGAGGGCGGAGAGATGGAAGAATTGGTTTATTTAGATCATGCGGCAACTTCATGGCCTAAGCCCCCTGAGGTGGCTGCCGCGATGCTGGATGCCCTGCAACACTCCGGCGCGAATGCCGGCCGTGGCAATCACTCACTGGCCATTGGGACAGGCAGGGTGCTGGTGAGAGCACGAAGCATGCTTGCTGAACTTTTTTCTATCTCCAACGCTCAGGATATTGCCTTTACCCACAATACAACAATGGGGCTAAATATGGCCATTAAGGGTACACTTCAACGGGGGGATCATGTCATCTCAACGATGACGGAACATAATTCCGTTCGTAGGCCGCTGGAGTATTTGCGCCGGACTTTAGAAGTGGAAATAGATTATTTGCGCGTCGATTCTAAAGGTCAAGTTGATTTGTTGGAACTTCAAAAATCATTAAGACGAAATACTAAAATGGTGATCTGCAATCATAGTTCCAATCTGCTGGGCAGTATTCTACCAATCGGAGAAATTGGCGACATCGCAAAGTCTCACGGGGCGGTGTTTCTGGTGGATGCTGCGCAAAGTGCCGGGACGCTGGGAATAGATGTAGCCCAAATGAATATTGATTTGCTTGCATTTCCTGGTCATAAAGGGCTGCTTGGACCGCAGGGGACAGGAGGGCTATATATTGCTCCAAACCTTGATTTAGAGCCTTTGATGCATGGAGGGACAGGCAGCCAGTCTGAAATCAGTGAGCAGCCTACTGTTCGGCCTGACCGGTATGAAGCGGGGACACAGAACGCTGTGGGGATAGCCGGGCTGCTTGCAGGCTTGAAAAAGATAAAGTCTTTAGGCCCGGCGAATATTCACGGGCAGGAATGGTTGCTGACACAGAAACTAATGGAAGGCTTGTCCGGCATTCCTGGTATGAGGTTGCTTGGGCCTGGAATTGGTGTTTCGCGCAGCGGAATTGTTTCGTTTACAATAGAAGGGCAGGAGTCGGCAGAGATTGCACATCGGCTGGACCGGGAGTATAACATTGCTGTGCGTGCCGGTATGCACTGTACTCCGTTAGCCCATAAAGCGGCGGAGACACTAGAGAGCGGTGCTGTACGGGCAAGTGTAGGAGTCAGCTCCACAGAACATGATATAAACAGAATGCTGGTCGCCATGGAGGAACTATATGGCTTTGCCCGCAGCAGATAAATACGAAGGATGGTCCATATATGTCAGAATTAAATCAGTTAATAAATGAGCAATTATCTTGGTTTGTTATTGCGTTCACCGTTGTGGTTATAATAATGGCTATAGTGTTGATTCTTCAGGGTAGCAAGCTTGGCAAGATGCGGCGCAGATATGAAACGATGATGAGCGGTAGTGGTGTGGAAGATCTGGAAAGCTTGTTAATTGATCTTAAGAATCAAGGCGATATGCTGGAAGAGGAGCAGAAGGAGCACAAGGCTTTGATTGAAGCTGCTCAGGCTAAAATGCGCGGCATGAAGTCAAAAATGGCCATGAAGCGATATAATGCCTTCGGTGAGCGCGGAAATGACCTGAGCTTTTCGCTGGCAATAGTGGATGATAATCGCAGCGGAATTGTGCTCACCAGTCTTCATAATCGTGAGAACTCTTATATCTATTCCAAACCGCTTGAAGCGGGAGAATCCCAATATCCTTTGTCTCCGGAAGAGAAGGAAGTTATTGCTCTCGCGTTGCAGCAGATTTAGCATGGAGATTCCACTGTTTCAAGGCAGAATAGAGGCTGACAGCAATAATATCAGATAACCGCATTACAAGGCTCAATCTTGTGTTTTGTAATACGAAGTACTCCATAAATCCGCCTACATTAACGATGCCAGTCAGATGGATATCGCCAACAGGGGGGAGTTGCTTGTTAACGCCGGCTCCGGGCTTTAAAGGTCCATCCACGACCTGAATACAGCCGACACTCGTAGAATGTCCCAGGCAGGCATCAATACCAATGATAAAAGGGTTATTATACTTCTCTCGGATGAGGGTAAGTGTTTCTTCCAGATTAACGGCATGCACAGGCTCGTCCAGTGTTCCATACAGGTGGAACAGAGGGCTGTGAAACCGCGCCAGGGCTGTTCCAACCAGCGGCCCAAGTGAATCTCCGGTTGAACGGTCTGTGCCTATACAGACGATTACAATTGGTGTATCGGGCCGGGTGCGGGAAAAATGAAAAAGCAGACGGTGGGTAATAGCAGAATAGATATCGGGATCGGCATGTGATATTTTTAAACAGGATGGTTCTTGCAGTGGTGCAGCTTTAGAAGAAGAATTCATATAATCTTCCTTTCTGAGGGGACTCTACGAAAATATCAGCAGGCTTGTCTTTCAGTTGAAAGGTTGCTGATGATCCTAGTATATGGATGAAAGAGATTTTTTATACTACAGGGGCAAGAGATAGGACGTTTAACCCAGAGGGAGGCGTGGAGATGGAGGAAGAGCTGCTGATTGCTTTTGATTCTACGCAGCAGGCGCTGCGCGCCGAAATGCTGCTGGAATACGCGGAAATCGAAATTGATATCTTCCCGACTCCCAAAGAAATTACAGCAGGCTGTGCAATGTCTATTCAGTTCTTTCGGGGAGCAATCGGTGAAGTCCGGAAGATTATAGCGGAGCAGGACGTTGAAATCCGCGGGATTTATGGCAAGGACAATGAAGGAAGAGGTTATACACTTATCACGGAAGGGGAGGGAGTAGATGAATAAGTGGATGTTGAATGCAGAGAAACCTACAGATCCATTGAAAGCTGCATATACTCTTAGTGATAAGGTGTGGGAGTTTTTCACCAACACGGAAATGTGGGCCAATGTACTGTTTTCTGGCTTGCGGATTCTTATCATCTTCATTCTGACCCGGGTCATTATAAAAGTGGTATCCAAGATCATTGACCGTTCAATGGAACAGGAAACCCGTGGCAGAATACTGGTGAACAGCCGCCGGTTCTCAACCGTTGGGGGACTGCTGAAGAATGTGGTTACGTTTATCTGTAATTTTGTAATGATCATGATAATTCTCGCTGAATTTAATTTTAATTTGGGCCCGCTGCTGGCAGGAGCCGGGGTAGTGGGGCTTGCTGTTGGTTTTGGAGCCCAGAGTTTGGTCAAAGATGTAATTACCGGATTCTTCATCATTTTTGAGGATCAGTTCGCGGTAGGTGATGTAATCCAGACCGGTACTTATAAAGGGACTGTAGAGATGATCGGTCTCAGAACGACAAGACTGCTGAGCACTACCGGTGAGGTTCATATCATCCCGAATGGTACCATTATCAATGTGACCAACTATTCCCTTGCCAACGCTTTAGCGGTGGTGGATGTTCCGGTGAAAATAGAGCGGGGGCTTGAAGGCACTCTTTCATTGATTGGTGAAGCGCTTGTGGGAATCGAGGAACGTAATTCAAATGTACTCGCGTACCCGAATATACTGGGTATTCAGTCCATGAGCACTTCAGAATATGTGATTCGTGTAGCGGCGAACTGTCTCCCTAACGCCAGAGAATCGGCAGAACGGCAGATCCAGAGCGATATCAAACAGGCGCTGGAGAAGCAGACTAGTCTGGAGGCGGCTAAGGCCGAGCAGGAAGCGCGTGAACTGGCGGAGCGCGAGGCTCGGGCAGCGGAAGCCGAGGCGCTTGAAACGGCACGCAGAGGCCGGGAAACCGAGGGGAATAACCCGAGAAGGCAAGTCGCTGCGGCTCAGGAAAGAGAAGGCGAAGAGGGGGAAGAGTGATGGAACGTAAGGTTTTCCAGTTGGGTGATGTTGTGCAGATGAAGAAGCCGCATCCTTGCGGGACTAATGAAATGGAGATTATCCGCATGGGTATGGACATCCGCATTAAGTGCATCGGCTGCCAGCATAGTGTCCTGATTCCCCGTGCAAAGTTCGAGAAGAACATGAAAAAGGTTCTGCGTGCAGCGGAAAGCGGACTTGAATAATTAAGCTTGCAAAGCAAGCTGCATCATGATACAATAATTCTTGCTGCGGAGAGGTACCCAAGAGGCCCAAGGGGGCTGACTCGAAATCAGTTAGGCGTGTCACAGCGTGCGTGGGTTCGAATCCCACCCTCTCCGCCACTACAGCACTTTATAATCGTTAATCCAACCTTCGCTGATCGGCGGAGGTTTTTTTATTTGTACTTAATCACCACAAAAAGAGGAACCCTTTCGGGTCCCTCTCCAGAGGCAGTACATCAATGATGTTCGGAATTTCTCTGTGTAAAGCCGCTAAAGTGATTGGGTTGTGCTGAGACTGTGCTTTTTTTAGGAGACCAGCCCTTACTCTTCCCGGGTTACAATAGTTGCTGAATCAGAATCCCAGTGATTGTGTTCGTCTACGACGTCCAACGGAACCACACCTCTCTTTTGTACTGCCTGAGTTTATTATGGGACAGGATCGACTCTTTTATACATGGTGCTCAAAAATTAATGGACCCGCGCTTTTTCGACCTTTTTCCATTTGCGGTTTTTGTTGGTGGTTTCGGGGAAGGTATCACCCTTTTCCATTTCAATCCGTTTCGGATTACTGATCTGTGTGTGGAAGCTGCGTGCTTCGCCTACTTCCATGTAGACACCGGGGTTAGGTGCTTTGTCGCCTTTTTCATATTCCGTCTGTTCGCCCATGATATCCCTCCTTCTCTAGAGTGGTGAATACAGTTATATTGTGCGCACTCGTGGGGTTGTTCATGTAGCTAAAAAGTACCTGGAAATGGCATTGATTAATATTGCTTGCACTCGTCAGAACTATTTGGTATATTAATATGGTGCGAGTCTATGTTTGTGCTCGTTCCTTGCTCCTGACGTGATCAGGGGCCGCAGACCATAAGGAGGTGAAAATTATGCGCAAATATGAAGTCATGTACATTATTCGTCCTGACATTGAACAAGAAGCCGTTCAAGCAGCAGTCGAAAAATTCCAAGGCATCATCTCCAACGGCGGAGAAATTACAAAGCACGATGTGCAAGGTAAACGCCGTCTTGCGTATGAGATCAAGAAATTCCGTGATGGCGTTTATGTTTTGGTTAACTTCAATGCAGAACCTGCAGTAGTTACCGAATTGGAACGTCTCATGAAGATTTCCGACGAAGTAATTCGTTATCTCATTACGAACGACGTTGCCTAAGATATTGACAAGCTTTGTAATTGATCGCGTTAAAGGAGGGGATTGAATTGTTGAACCGTATCATTCTGATCGGTCGGTTGACCCGTGACCCGGAACTTCGTTATACTCCCGCTGGTGTTGCCGTAACGCAGTTTACACTTGCTGTAGACCGCAACTTTACGGGCCAGAACGGTGAACGCGAGGCGGACTTCATCCCGGTAGTAACCTGGAGACAGCTGGCTGAGACCTGTGCCAATTACTTGCGCAAAGGACGACTGGCAGCCGTGGAAGGACGCATCCAAGTACGGAATTACGAGAATAACGAAGGTAAACGTGTATACGTAACCGAAGTCATTGCCGATAATGTCCGTTTCCTGGAATCTTCGCAGAACCGTGAAGGCGGAAATACACCAAGTGGTGCAGGTACTCCTGAAGAACCAGCCTATGGCGGTGGCGGCGGTAACAGTGGACGCGGAAATAGCAATAATTTCCCGCGTAACAACAACAATAATCAAGATCCTTTTTCGGGCGATGGAAAACCGATCGATATATCGGACGATGATTTGCCATTTTAATAAGGAAGGACTGAACTGAACATGGCTTTCAAACAAAGAGAAGGCGGAGACAACGACAAAAGACCGGCACGTCGTGGTGGACGCAACAAGCGCAAAAAAGTGTGCTACTTCACTGTGAACAAAATTACTCACATTGATTATAAAGACACTGAGCTTCTTAAGAAGTTCATCAGCGAACGCGGAAAGATTTTGCCGCGTCGTGTAACAGGTACAAGTGCAAAATACCAACGCGCTCTGACCATTGCTGTAAAACGCTCGCGTCAAATCGCGCTGCTGCCTTACACAACGGAATAGGACGTTTTATACAAAGCAGCCGGGCAACCGGCTGCTTTTTTGTTTGCTCCTAAACGACACCCTCCCGCATTAACCGGCCTCAGCTAAATAGAAGAAGACGGATAAAACCAAATGATAGCAGGACGGCTGTAGTCAAAGTACGCCCGCTTGGTCATAAATACTTAATTGTATATAATGAGTAAGAAATGACGGAAGCTAAACAGCCGTAAAATTTAATTCTTGGAGGCATGATGATGGTCAGTGCAAGCCCCTATGTAGTCATTGAGAATGTACAGGAATCGGTAGAATATTATCAGAGCGTGTTTGGCGGGGAAATTAAGATTTTGAATGAACATAAAGGCAAATGGCTGCATGCAGAGCTGCATCTGGGCCAGAGTCTGATCCATTTCTCCGATGATTACGGGAAAGGGGCCAAGACGGAGAATGTCAGCATTATTATGGGGTTGGACAGTGAGGAACAGCTGCGTGGGATTTATGACAAACTGATTGCTGATGGCGGTCAAGTCCTGGTTGAGCTGCAAAAGACTTTCTTCGGCGCTCTTCATGGACAAGTTGCAGATAGTAAGAATAGAATTAGTTGGGTATTGAACTGTTTTGTTGCCAATTGACGGATGTCACAGAATGTAGTAAATTACAGTTATCCTAAACTAAAGGGGAAATTTTGATGTTGGTGAGCGTTCTTAACTAAGCAATTTCATATTACCTGAACAATTAGCTGCGCCAGGTATCGGATTAGGCGATACGTGTGCCCTGTTTGAGTCTGTCCCGCGACATGCTCTGGTTGTTGAAGGTGAATGATTTAGTTAAGAACACACGAAGCGTCACGATGGCCTCTTTACGGCTGTTGTTCTCTTTGTAATTAACCGTGCTCTTGCAGCACGGTTTTTTCTGTTTTCAGAGACAACACCATATAAATGAGGGCAAGGACTGCCGTAGTGGCAGTCTTTGCCCTTTTTTGCGTTAGGAACAATCACGCCTGATACATTCAGGTCGACAATAGAGGAGGAGAAACATTGAATCTGCAAAGTTTGAATACCCTTGAATACGAAGAGATCAAACAGGATTTGGCACGGCATGCAGTATCCTATGAAGGAAGAAGATATGTAAATGAGCTGGCACCGATGACTTACCTGCCGGCAATCCACCGGGCGATGGATGAAACGGATGAAGCCTATGAGCTGCTGGGAAGAGGGGCAAGTGTTCCGCTGCCTTCTCTGGAGGGAATTGAGTCGATCATGTCACTGCTGGGTACCGGATATATGTATAACGAGCAGGATCTCATGTCGGTATGCACCTTTCTGAACAGCTGCAGCCAGCTGCGCAAGTATATGGCCTCCAAGGAGCAAAGTGCGCCGCGGATCGCCGCCTACGGGGCCTCTTTACAGGAATTGAGGCATGTCAGAGAGGAAATTGATCGCTGTATCCGATTCGGGGTCATAGAAGACCAGGCGAGTAAAGGGCTGGAGAGAGTGCGCAAGCGTCTGGCAGTAGCTAAAGAGCGGCTGAACAGGAAGCTGGAGAGCATTATGTCCAAGCACCAGTCTATCCTCCAGGAGAATCTGGTCAGCATGCGCGGAGGGCGTTATGTCATTCCTGTAAAACGCGAATATCACAAACAGGTGAAAGGCTCAGTGCTGGATCAATCGACCAGCGGGCAGACCGTCTTCGTCGAGCCTTATGATATAGCCGCCCTACAGGGAGAGCTGGAGCTGCTGGCTGCTGACGAGGCACGGGAAGAGGGAATGATTCTAAGCATGCTCAGCGGCATGGTGGAACAGGAGCAGGAAGCCTTGAGGGTCAATATTGATGTTACGGGCACGTATGATTTCATCTTTGCCAAAGCTAAGTATGCCCGCACACTTGGGGCGAGGACAGTGGCCTTGAATGACCGTGGTTACCTGAGGATGAACGGCGGCAGGCATCCTAAGCTGAAGGATATGGTGCCGGTCAGCCTGGAGTTTGGCAAGGGCTATAAATCTTTGATTGTAACAGGCCCCAATACTGGCGGGAAAACAGTTGTGCTCAAAACGCTGGGCATACTGACCTTAATGGTGCATTCCGGAATGCTGGTTCCTGTGGAGGAGGATTGTGACTTTGCTGTATTCACTGATGTAATCAGCGTTATCGGAGACGGGCAGAGCCTGACGCAGTCGCTGAGCACCTTTTCTGCCCAGATGAAGAGCATTGAGGGAATGCTGCAGGATGCCGGCAAAGGGGTGCTGCTGCTGATTGATGAGCTGGCGGCAGGGACAGATCCCGGTGAAGGTTTTGCTCTCTCGATAGCCATTCTTGAGGAACTGAACCGCAAAGGGGCGAATATCATTGTCACTACCCATTTTAATGAGCTAAAAGTGTTTGCTGCTTCAACCCCGGGATTCCAGAATGCGCGGATGGAGTTCGATAAAGAGACACTCCGGCCGCTCTACAAGCTGACCATTGGCGAGGCGGGTGAAAGCTACGCGCTGCAAATCGCCGAGAAGCTGGGTATCCCGGGCAATGTTATTCAGCGCTCGCAGCAGCTTGTAGCCCAGCAGCGGGAACAACAGGGCGGGAGAGTGGTCTGGAGCAGCCCTAATGCCGGGCACACAGGGCACAAGACTGACGGAGTGAGAGTGTCCGTTGAATCGAATGAAGAGGACAAAGAGCGGACACAAGAAGGCGGAGAACAGATTGACTCTGCGGAGGAAGCAAACAGCAAGAAGCAGGCCATAAGTTTTGAGGTAGGCGATGCGGTGTATGTCAGCTCCCTTGGGAGAACGGGGATTGTGTATGAGAAGCGAAATGACTTGGGAATGGTTGGGATCATGATTCAAAAGCAAAAAATGCAAATAAATCACAAACGCCTGAAACCCTACCTCTCCAAAGCGGAGCTGTACCCTGACGATTATGATTTTGATATTATTTTCGAGAGCAAGGATACCCGTAAAAAGCGCAAGCTGATGCGAAAAAGACATGTTGAAGGTGTGACGATCATCCATACGGATGAGGAACAATAGGCATAAATTCTGAACGGGGGTCTGCCCCGAAAAGGCAGGCCTTTTTGTGTCCGCCGCACAAAGGTTACAAATATGGTCTTTTCTTTACGGAGAATATTGTATATCCTCTATAATGTGGTTTATCAAAACCGTGTTTTAAAAATTTTACGCATTATATGATATATATAGCTTAAATTGGAATGACATCTAAATTTTAATAATAAATTCAGTAAAATAAACATTAGAAAACGCTTCCATATAGGGTTAGAGGAACAGAAGAAAGGAAGGAATACATGCATAAACGTAAACTTGGCGGAATGCTGATGCTCATGGCTTTTCTACTTTCAGCATGCAGCGGTTTAGGCTTAAGCAATAATTCAAATACAATATCCTTCAGCAAAACGGCTGATGAAGCAAAGGCAGGGGGTACCGTTACCTATGGCTACACCTCTCCGTTCCAGGGATTGTTTGAACCCGCTTTTTTTGAAGGAGATGATGATTCCAATGTTCTTGATTTCATTACGGAGGCTATGTTTACCGTCGAGGATGACCTGACAACCGTACCGAATATTGCTTCCTGGCAGGAATCCGAAGATCATACCGTGTTCACATTCAGCATTAAACCCGGTGTCCGCTGGCATAACGGCGATGAGCTGACGGTGGAAGACTGGAAATTTGCACTTGAGACAATTGCCAGCCCCGACTACACAGGTTCAAGGTATTACAGCGTGGAAATGATTAAGGGAGTAGAAGATTATCATAGCGGAAAAGCGAAGGAAATCTCCGGAATCAAAGTCATTGATCCTTACCGGCTGAGAATTACGGTGAATGCCGCACGCGTGAATACAATTGACAATTTGTGGCCTTATCCGATGAACAAGAAATATTATAGCGGAGTGGCTGTTAAAGATATGCCGGAAAGTGATCAGGTGCGGAAAAACCCAATTGGCATTGGCCCTTTCGAGGTAACTCAAATTCAGCCGGGGCAGCTTGTGGAAATGAAGCGATTTGACCATTATCACCGGGGAAAGGCGTTGCTTGACGCTGTTGTATATAAGGTAGTGGATCCTGAGAGCCTTTCTCCCCAGTTCGAGGAAGGCATGATCGATATTGGAACGGTTCCGCGGGATAACTTTGCAGCCATAAAGGACTTGGATAATATTGAAGTTCTGCAGTCACCGGAGCTGTCCTACGAATACATAGGCTTCAAATTTGGACATTGGGATGATGAAACACAGCAAAATGTCATGGATAACCCCAAGTTTGCAGACAAGCGCTTGCGCAAAGCTATGTATTACGCACTGGACCGTCAAGGTATTATCAATAAATTCTCCAATGGGCTGGGAACGCTGATTGAAACTCCGGTCCCCAGTACAAGCTGGGCCAAAATTGCCGATACAGAAATTAATACCTATCCCTATCACCCTGAACTTGCCAAGTCATTGCTTGATGAAGCGGGATATGTGGATGTGGATGGCGACGGCTTGCGCGAGGACCCCAAGGGAGCTAAATTCATCATTCACTATGATGCCATGAACGGCAGCAAGACCTCAGCGCCGCGCACGCAGGCGATTCTGCAGAATTGGCGGGAGGTCGGCCTAGATGTACAGCTAAACGGCGGAAGTCTGAAAGAGCTGAATACGTTCTACGAAGCGGTAGAGAATGATGATCCTTCGGTCGAGCTGTTTAACGGGGTATGGGGACTAGCCAGTGACCCGGATCCGTCAGGCTTGTGGCGCTCATCGGATCTGTGGAATTATTCTCGCTGGTATTCAACCCGCAGCGAAGAACTGATCCGTGAGGGTGTGGGCACCAAGTCGTATGACAAGGAGCATCGCAAGCAGGTGTATTATGAGTGGCAGAAGCTGATTAACGAAGAGGTTCCGATGATCTTTTTTGCCGAACGGGCCAATATTACTGCTGTTAATCATCGACTGCAGGGCGTAAGAGTGAATGCTATAAGCAATATTGTGGAGCCGCAGAAGTGGTGGATTAAGGATATCGATTAGACATTTGAGACCGCAAAAACCGCATCCCAAGAGATCGTGGGGGTTGCGGTCTTTTTGTATTAAAGCCTAAGCTGTCAGCAGGTTTTTAAATATTTATTTGTCAAGCTGCATAACAAAATAGAGTTTTGCTCGTCATATACTTTATGGATTACAAGTAGCTGCAGCACAAATGATGTCGGTATTTGTTGTTTCTTTTTATGCGTCAAGTGATTACAATAGAAATATTGTTTCTGTGTCAAAGTTGTTTTCCAGGTTTATTCAACAATTAGAATGACCCTAATTCCTGAAAGGGGGAACACTAAGACTGAATAGGGCAGAGAGCATGTTCAACAACAAAAGAAACACAGTCATGACTGTCTGGTAAGCAGCAGGCAAGCATTATAAATAGATCTTCAAGCAATCCTGTGTATATTCCACCATAAAGAAGGAATCTAATGATGAAGAAGAAAAAAATGAAAAAAAGGTATATTGCCCTTATAGCACTTGTAGTCGTCCTTGCGGGAGGTTTTTTGTTTCAAAAACAGCTGGCTGTATTGGCTTTTGATCTTTTCCTGTCAGACCGGGTCGAAAAAACATTGGCGGAAGAATCTTATCAGCCGCTGAACGACAACAAAGTCAAACCGGAGCCGGTTGTTTATAAAAGCGACCCGTTCTCTCTTATGCTTCTGGGTACAGACCAGCGTGACAATGAAACGGCGCGTTCCGATACGATGATCTATGCGGTCATTCGTCCAGAGGATTACAAGATGCTGCTCATTTCCATACCGCGTGATACGTACACCGAAATCATCGGGCATAATGACAACAAGAAAGACAAAATCACACATGCGTACGCATTTGGCGGCCAGCAAATGGCAAAGGATACGCTGGAGGCGCTGCTGGGGCACGATATTCAATATTATGCCACAATTAATTTCCAAGGCCTCAAGGATGCGGTGAATGCCATTGGAGGCGTACCGCTGCCAATTAAGAAGGATATCGTAAACAAAGGCAAGGATCATGAGAAATTTACGATTGAGGGCGGCAAACCGAACTACGATGGTGAAGAGGCGCTTAATTACACCCGTTACCGGGAGGACAGTGATTTTAACCGGACCAAACGGCAGCAGGTCTTTATTGATGTGGTTGCGAATAAAATGTTATCAATCAGTCAAATCGGCAAGATCCCTGAGCTGCTGGACATTATGGGTGAAAATTTCAAGACCGATATCGAGCCGTCCACCATTATTAGCCTGGCCAAGAAATTCATGAGCGGCAAAGACATGGATATCTCCAGCTTTACCGTGATGGGTGAAGGGGAGCGTATCAACGGATTGTATTACGATATCATTGATGAAGAAGACTTGAAGGAAGCGAAGGCCTTGATCGACAATTGGATGAGTGCCAGCACACCGGTTGATCAGCTGATTGAGCCGGGCAAAGCGGAGAACGCACTGGAGCCTAAGGCTACAGCTCAAGCACAATAGAACGGTCAGGACGAATATCATATCCTTAAAAAAGCAGCAGCCATGTGCAAGGTTAGTGGCTGCTGCTTACTGTCTTCATGGTATAATGAGATGGAACTTATTGCTCGCTGAGGCGTATAACTACAATGGCCCTATAACAAGGGGAAGGTAAGTGTTAATTCCTTCGGAACTCTTTGAGGAGGATCAAGAGATGAATATTGCGTTTTTTTTACTTCCGAAGCTGGAGGTCGCGTGCGTGACACTGGATTCAACGCTGCGGCAGACTCTGGAACGGATGGAATTTCACCGCTATACTGCTGTACCGATCCTGAACCGGAACGGGGAATATGCCGGAACTGTAACAGAAGGCGATTTGCTCTGGTACATGAAGGACTCGGGCGGGGCGGTTACGTTTGAAAATGCTTCAAAATATTTGCTTAAAGATGTGCCGCTGCGGATGAACAATCTGCCGGTATCGATCGACGCCGATATGGAGGATTTGATTAATCTGGCCAAGGTGCAGAACTTTGTGCCGGTGGTCGACGATATGAACCGATTTATCGGTATTGTCCGCCGGAGTCAAATTATTGAATATTGTGAGAAGGTTGTTTCGCGGCAATCGCAGGAATCGTTATAATTTTATTGATGCATCAGATGCAAATGCAGCAAGGCCTGTATTTCCGGCAACAAACGGAATGCGGGCCTTTTTTGAAGAGGGATGGCCCGTAGAAGCGGTGTTAACGGGCCTATTGTCTGAAGACAAGCAGGGCCCTTTCCGGGGGGGCTGACGTCCCGTGTGGCTGGGAAATATTTATGCTATAATGGAGAATAATGCTTTTTGCCGGAGGTTAAGAGACATGCCCAATGTGCCGAAGGATTTGGATGTGGCCAAACGCGCCAAGGTAATTGAGTGGTTAAAAACCGAAGTAATTGATCAAGTCTCAAGGCTGTTCAAGGCATTGTGGGAAGGCAGCACCGCCCGTGTGGGCGACAGTCTGGCCAGCCTGATTATGAGCTCATATATTCTGGGGCGCAGACTGGGTATTCCCTATCGAGAGCTGGATGATTTATTAATCGAAAAGCTTAGAAAGCACAGGCAGGAAGGGCATCAGCTTGAAGAATGGTACCAGGATATATCTGCGTTAGAAGAACATATGCGTAAGAGGTGAATACTGTTGAAATTTCGCTGGACATCTGTGGCATGGAGCATCGTCTACTTGCTGCTGCTGCTATCCTTATCAACCCCGCTGCTCATTATCACTACCCTTTTCTTGATTATTCCGGCTGTAGTGCTATTCACTACTCTGAGTACTAAACAGTTTATTGTGCATCTGCTGCCAGTACTGCTGATTGTAGGCCTGATTACACCTGTTTACGTAGTGTTAGCGCTCTATTTCTTAATCCCGGCAATAGTTATGGGACGATGGTATAAGAAACGCGCTTCGGCGCTGTCCACCATCCTTGCGGGAACCGTTACGATTTTAGGCGAGTTTCTGCTGCTGCTGGTGATCGGTACGGCGCTGTTCAATTTTGATCTCTCCAGTTATGTCAATGATATGATGCAGATGGTTACGTCCCCGCTCTCTGATCTGGGCACGGGCAATCCGCTGATGACCGAGTTCAATCTTACATCTGAGGATGTAAATACAATCAGTCATATGACCATACAGGTTATTCCTATGACGCTGATCCTGAGCTCATTTATGATGGCTGTAATCACCCACTCCATTGTCCGCCCCATCCTTAACAGCATGGAATATGCGGTTCCTAAGCTGAAGCCTGCGCGTGAATGGAGACTTTCAAGATCATTTATCTGGTACTATCTGTTGGGAGTCGTAATTAACCTGCTGTTTGGCAATTCAGACAACAGCTTTATGCTGATGATCTCGGCCAATCTGCTGCCATTGCTGCAAATTGTATTTAAAATCCAGACTATCGGATTCCTGTTCTTCGTGGTCTACGAGCGTAAATGGAGCAAGATTGTGGCGATACTGCTGGCACTGCCGGTTATTTGGCTGCCGGGATTATGGATTATCGGTATTATCGATATGGCGTTCCCACTGCGAGAGCTAGTGAAGAAATCGAAACGATAGGGTGAGAGCTCATGCCTAAATTTCTGCAAAGACGCTGGCACGGCTATCATACCGTATGGGCGTTCCTGCTGCTGCTGGTCCTTATTATAGTCGTCAGTATCTATAACTGGGCTCTGGGGATTGCCAGCCTGTTCCTGGCCGGCACTTTATGTTTCTCCATGCTGCAAGCGGAGATCTCATTCCGGCGCAACCTGGTGGAATATATCAACGGGCTTTCTTTCCGCATCAAGCGGGTGGAAGGTGAAGCGGTCAGCATGCTTCCGCTCGGCATTATCCTGTATAGCGAAGACCGCACGGTGGAGTGGAACAACCGCAATGCCGGGGATATCTTCTCCCGGAAGTCCCTGGTAGGCGAAGCGCTGCAGGAGCTGCTGCCTGAGGTGATGTCCTCTCTGACGGGAAATGTGCCGGTCAAGCGGGACCCGGCCAAAGAGGGCGTGCTCAAGGACATCAGACAGGAAATTTCAGTGGATGACCGGTATTATCAGGTTGTGGCTATACCCAGCGAGCGTCTGCTCTATTTGTATGACATTACCGAGCTTGTGGTTCTGCGGGAAAGGTATGAAGAAGAGAAGCTGGCCATTGGTATTGTGATGATGGACAATCTGGATGAAGCAGCCCAAGGCATGGATGATCAGCAGCGCACTTCGCTGATCGCCAAGGTAGCCAGTGAGATTACGGAGTGGAGCAAGCAGTTTGAAGTATACTTGCGGCGGTTGTCCTCAGAGCGCTACTTGATGCTGCTGAATCACCGTAGCCTTCAGGCGCTGGAAGAGAGCCGGTTCGTTGTACTCGACGAAGTGCGCGAAATGACGGCCGACCTCAAGGTGCCGATGACGCTGAGCATAGGCCTTGCCTATGGTTCAGAGTCCGCCAGTGAGCTCGGAGCGCTGGCGCAATCCAGTCTGGACATGGCGCTGGGCCGCGGCGGGGATCAGGCAGCCGTTAAGGCGGGCCAGAGGCTCTCCTTCTATGGAGGCAAGAGCAACGCGGCGGAGAAGCGCACGAGAGTCCGGGCGCGGGTCATTGCGCATGCGCTGCGTGACCTGATGCAGGAGAGCGACAGAGTGCTGATTATGGGTCACCGGGTCCCCGATATCGATGCCGTAGGGGCTGCTATTGGGCTGCTTAAGGCGGCACAGATGTACAATGTGGAAGCAAACATCGTGATGGAGACGCCTAATCCGTCCATCACTAGGATGATGGAGCAGATCCGCCGCGATGATGAGCTGTACAAAACCTTTGTTACTACAGAGCAGGCACTCCAGATGATGACTGAACATACGCTGCTGATTGTCGTGGATACGCACAAGGCTTCCATGACGATGGAGCCGCGTCTCGTGCAGTACGCCAGCCGCATTGTTGTTGTCGACCATCATCGCCGGGGTGAGGAGTTCATTAATGATGCGGTGCTGGTCTATCTGGAGCCCTATGCCTCCTCTACCTGCGAGCTGGTAACAGAGCTGCTGCAGTACATTCATGACAAGATTAAGCTCAGCCCGCTGGAGGCTACCATGCTGCTCGCGGGGATTACAGTCGACACGAAGCATTTTGCGTTGCATACCGGCTCGCGAACCTTTGAAGCGGCAGGGTTTCTGCGGCGGATCGGCGCGGACACGATCCTTATCCAGCGTATGCTGAAAGAGGATTTGCAGGAGTACATTTCCAAAGCGGAAATTATCAAACATGCCCGGATGGTGTATGATCATATTGCACTCGTTGTAACCTCACCGGGAATGAAAATTCCACAGCTCTTAATTGCCCAGACAGCGGACACGCTGCTTGGAATGACGAATGTGGTGGCTTCATTCGTGATCAGTGAGCGGCCTGACGGCCTCATCGGCATCAGTGCCCGGTCACTCGGACGAATGAATGTGCAGGTGGTAATGGAGAAGCTCGGCGGCGGAGGACATTTGTCCAACGCAGCGGTGCAGCTCGAGGGAACATGCAAGCAAGCAGAAGCCAGACTAATGGAAGTTCTGGCTGAAATTGAAGCGAAAGAGGGGCTATTCGAATGAAGGTCATTTTTATAAAGGATGTTAAAGGTCAAGGCAAGAAGGGGCAAGTGAAAGAGGTATCGGAAGGCTATGCAGCGAACTTCCTGCTGCCGCGCGGCTTGGTCCGCCCGGCCACAGACGGCAATGTGAAAACTCTGGAGAATCAGGCAGCAGCCGAGCAGCGCCGCAAGGACCAGGAGAAAGAGGAAGCCCAGCAGCTGGGTAAGAAGCTGGACGAGCTGACGCTGACCCTGAAAGCAAAATCGGGTGAAGGCGGCCGTCTCTTCGGCGCTATTACAAGCAAGCAGATCGCCGAAACTTTGGTGGAAACACAAGGGATCGTAATCGACAAGCGCAAAATTGAGCTGAGTGATCCCATTCGCCATGTAGGTACGTTTCAGGTAAGTGTGAAGCTGCATACTGAAGTAAAGGCTAACCTTACGGTTCAGGTAACGGAGGAGTAAGATGGGTGGAGATCTCTTTTTCGATCGGATTCCCCCGCAGAACCTGGAGGCAGAGCAGGCTGTAATCGGTGCTGTTCTGCTGCAGGATGAAGCGCTGGTTACCGCGATGGAGCGGGTGAATACCGAAGACTTCTACGATAAACCGCATCAAATGATTTTTGAGGCGATGGTGCAGCTCGGAGAAGAGAGCCAGCCGATTGATCTGGTTACGCTGACGTCCAGACTGCAGGACAAGGGACAGCTTGAGGATATCGGCGGTGTCAGCTATTTGGCTAAGCTGGCCCATGCAGTGCCGACTGCGGCCAACGTGGAATATTATGCGCAGATTATTGAAGAGAAGGCGATGCTGCGGCGGCTGATCCGTACAGCGACGCAGATCGTGAGTGAAGGGTACACCGGCGGTGAGGATGTAGCCGATATGCTGAGCGATGCTGAGCGGCGGATTCTGGAGATCTCCAACCGCCGGAGCGGCAGCGGCTTTATCGCCATCCGCGATGTGCTCATGCAGGTCTTCGACCGTGTGGAGCTGCTTCATCAGAATAAGGGGGGCACCTCCGGGATTCCAACCGGCTTTGCCGACCTTGATCATATGACCAACGGTTTCCAGCGTAATGACCTGATTATTGTGGCGGCCCGTCCATCCGTAGGGAAGACGGCATTCGCACTGAATATTGCCCAGAATGTAGCGGTCCGTGCCAAAGAGACCGTAGCCATCTTCAGTCTGGAAATGTCGGCGCCGCAGCTGGTACAGCGTATGATCTGCGCGGAAGCCAACCTCGATGCCAACATTATGCGTACCGGTGATTTCAAAAGTGATGATGATTGGTCGAAGCTTACGATGGGGATTCAGTCCTTATCTGAAGCAGAAATCTATATTGATGATACTCCCGGGATCACGGTTACAGATATCCGGGCGAAATGCCGCAGGCTCAAGAAGGAAAAAGGCCTCGGCATGATCGTCATCGACTACTTGCAGCTGATTCAGGGCCGCGGCAAGGGCGGGGAGAACCGCCAGCAGGAAGTCTCCGAGATTTCCCGTACCCTGAAGCAGATTGCCCGTGAGCTTGATGTTCCGGTTATTGCCCTTTCCCAGCTCAGCCGGGGTGTGGAGCAGCGGCAGGATAAGCGCCCGATGATGAGTGACCTTCGGGAATCCGGTTCCATCGAGCAGGATGCCGATATCGTAGCCTTCCTGTATCGTGATGACTACTATAACCAGGATACCGAAAAGAAAAATATCATTGAAATTATTATTGCCAAACAGCGTAACGGCCCTGTCGGCACTGTAGAGCTTGTGTTCCTGAAAAATTTCAACAAGTTCGTCAACTACGAGCGGGCACACTCTGAACCTTTTGCAGGGTAGATCATTTATTCACAATTCCCGAACGATTGCACATTTCCTTGTGTGATCGTTCGTTTTTATTTGACTTTAAAAAGTACCACTGTTACACTGGTTATTGTGCTTTAGCGGGTTAAAACTGCTTTGGCGTCCGGAGGGCTGCGTACATAAGAACGCTGTACAGAGCCCATATTATGAAAAATAATGGTGCTAGCTTGCACCTACGGAGGAATGAATATGTCAACGGTAGTCGTCGTGGGAACACAATGGGGAGACGAAGGCAAAGGGAAGATCACGGATTTTCTGGCAGAGAGCGCAGATGTGGTCGCCCGGTATCAGGGGGGTAACAATGCCGGTCACACGATTCTGATTGACGGAAAGAAATTCAAGCTGAGCTTGATTCCATCAGGTGTATTTTATAAAGAAAAGACTTGTGTAATCGGTAACGGAATGGTTATTAATCCGGAAGCCCTGATCCAAGAAATTAATTATATTCATGAGAACGGATTTGACACCAAAAATCTGGTGATCAGTGATCGTGCCCATGTCATTATGCCATATCATATGCTGCTTGATGCCTTGGAAGAAGACCGTAAAGGCCCGAACAAAATCGGTACTACACGCAAGGGAATTGGCCCGGCGTATATGGATAAAGCGGCACGCAACGGAATCCGGATCGCCGATCTGATGGATGCCGAGGAATTTGAGCTGAGACTGCGCCAATTAATGGAGGAAAAGAATCAGGTCATTACCCAGGTATATGGAGCGGAAGCTTTGAACGTGGAAGAAATTCTGGTCAAATATCTGGAGTATGCAGAAGTGCTTCGCGGTTATGTGACTGATACTTCAGTGGTTCTGAATGATGCTATAGATGCTGATTCCAGAGTACTGTTTGAAGGTGCACAAGGTGTAATGCTGGATATCGATCAAGGGACTTATCCGTTTGTTACATCGTCGAACCCTTCGGCTGGCGGTGTGTGTATCGGTTCTGGCGTGGGCCCTTCGAAGATCAAGCAGGTTATCGGGGTTGCCAAGGCCTACACTACCCGTGTTGGCGATGGTCCGTTCCCTACCGAGCTGAACGATGCTACGGGTGATTACATCCGTGAAACAGGCCATGAATATGGTACTGTAACCGGACGTGCACGCCGTGTGGGCTGGTTCGACAGTGTGGTTGTCCGTCATGCCCGCCGGGTCAGCGGAATTACCGGTCTGTCGCTCAACTCGCTGGATGTGCTTAGCGGCCTTGAGACGGTAAAGATTTGCACCGGCTATAAATTCCGCGGCGAGGTGATTACTCACTATCCGGCCAGCCTCAAAATGCTGGCTGAATGCGAAGCCGTCTATGAGGAGCTTCCAGGCTGGAGCGAAGACATCACCGCAGCGAAGACACTGGAGGATCTGCCGGCTAATACACGCAGATATGTGGAGCGGGTATCGGAGCTTACAGGCATTCCGATTGCCATCTTCTCCGTGGGACGCAACCGTGAGCAGACCAATCAGGTTCTGCCTATCTATATCTAAGTGATTCCTGTGAGTAAAGGGGCCCTATGTGGGGCTCTTTTTTTGTGCGCCTCACAGTCGCACCATCTAGGTGGTTCAAATCCACCCGGTAACTTTACCCTTTAAAGTGCCGTAGCCGAAGTAGACATCCGGCAACCAGAGTTGTCGGATGGGCAGGGTGTCTCTCGCGAGGGGGAATCCGAAGGGCCTGCAGGCAAAGTCCAGCCCGGAATGCAGTGAACCAGAGGTGGCGGCGATGCTGGGTGACCCGCCAAGAAAACGGGGAAACCTATACGGAATCGTATAGCTTACAGGAAAACAAACAAAGGGATATGACCTGTAAGTCTCATCGACGTGATTAGGGTCAGGATGGATGGAACAGAAGATGCAGATAACTGAGGGAAGTCTCGTAGTCTCCTTGGCGCAAACGCGGACAAGGTAGGGGAGGTATAACCGAAAGGGAAAGCCAAGCCGAAGGGCTACGAGATGGCGGATCGTTCCGTAGTAGTGAGTAAGTCCGGGCCAATGAAAGCTGGTAACAGACTGGAGGAGAAAACCCGGATGAGTATGCGCCTGGAATTTTTTTTTTCTGGAAGACAAACGCCAGAAAAAAAAGTGGTGTCGCATAACCTGCTCTTACTTCAAAAGAGGAGAGACAGAGGCCAAGGGAACGTGCTTCGTCAAAGACTGTGAGTGTTCGTGAGTGGAGATCGTAAGCGCCTAAACCAACGAGCGTTTGACCAAGAGGGTGCGTCCCGCCGAGAGCGAAAGAGCGCTTGGGGATACAGGCAAACGGGCGACCTGAGTACATCTCTAGGCAGCAGGAGCGATTGATTTTTTTTTCTAACACGCAGTTGCTCGGATGGAACAAGCAAGGAATCGATCCTCTGTAGCGGAAACAAGACCAGCTTGGTGAGTAGCGGTAAAGGTGGTGAAACACCAATGAAACCCAAAAGACGTTACTATTCCTTAATCGATAAAGTGTACCAAATGAACAATCTGTACGAAGCTTGGCTATCGGTGAAGAAGAATCAGGGAAAAGGTGGAATCGATGGCGTTAGCATCGGGATGTACGAGAAGAAGGTGAGCACGAATCTAAGGGAACTCCAAAGGTTATTGCAGCAAGGGCGTTACTTCCCCGATCCGGTGAGACGGCATTACATCGAGAAAGAAAATGGGAAGTTAAGGCCGCTAGGCATTCCCACGATCCGAGATCGCGTATGTCAGCAAGCCGTACGTCAAATTATCGAGCCCATCTTTGAACAGGATTTTTATTACTATAGTTTTGGCTTCCGGGCAGGATACTCGGCGCATCAAGCCATACGAACAATTCAGCGGGCCAAACGTACCGGATATGAACACGTAGTAGACCTGGATATTGTATCTTTCTTCGATGAAATCCCCCACGAAGGACTCATGGAGAAGGTACGAGAGAGAATCACTGACGGAAAAGTGCTGACGCTCATTCGCGGATGGCTAACGGTGGGAATCATGGAAGATGATCAGTTCCATGAAACGGAAATCGGGTCTCCACAGGGCGGAGTGATCTCGCCACTGCTGGCAAACATCTATCTGAACACGTTTGACTGGGGAATGAAGGAGCAGGGATTTGCCGTAGTCAGATATGCGGACGATGCAGTGATCCTATGCAAGACAAAGGAGCAGGCAAAAGAGGCGTATCTGGCAGCAAAGAAGATACTGGAAGAAGAGCTGCGACTGCGGATGCACCCGGAGAAAACAAAAGTAGTCGATTTCGAAGAAGGATTTCGTTTTCTGGGATTCGACTTCTGGAAAGAGTATGTGACCTTGCCGGACGCGAAAGTAAAGAAATATAAGGATAAAATCCGAAACGCTACCCGTAGGCAGCAAGGAAACAACCTGAACGAAATGCTCAAGAAGTTAAACGAAATCACCCGAGGGTTTGGGAATTATTTCGGTATAGGGAATGTGAAGAAAAAGTTTCAACGTCTGGATGAATGGACGCGAATGAGGGTGCGAGCCTTTATGCGCCAAAAGAAATCTACGGTGTCAAACCGTCTGATTCCAAACAAAGTACTGGAATCGGCGGGGATGGTATTTCTAACAAGTTTACTCACTACACGTTCCTAATTCAGGAGTGAAATAGGCAATTCGGCGACGGATGAAGGAAACTCACTCCTGAAGATGGGGAACTGACGAAGGAAAGCCGTGTGCGGGAAATCCGCATGCACGGTTTGACGGGGATTGCGCCTTGCAAGTTCAAGAAACACGTATCGCCTGAAATGGTGATCAGGACAAAGCCTAGCCAGCAGTCCTGTACCGAGTCTTGCGTGGTGCATGGTAACATGTACGGCGAAGCGTAGACAGGGAGACAGTAGGCCGGAATCAAGTGAAGAGGATAATTAGCCCCGAAATCAAACGTGGTTGAAGCAGCCGATCCTATTTCTCTGTGGAGAAGGCAGAACCGGCATCATCGATAGGGCAAGAGGGTGACCGGGGCTTCCGGGGTTCGTACCTACAGCATGCTGTCCAAGGGTTTCTTGGGAACAAGGGAGATCCGGCAGTTCCAATTTTTTTTTTTTTTGGTAGAGCCGAACAAGCCTACAAAGCAAGGGAGGCTCAAAGACTTGCCGGAAGTCTTACTGACGGATAGTACTCCGAGGCAGGGAGAGCCTGCTACATGGGGAAGCGGTCAGCAGAAATGGAATCTTTCTAAGGCAACATGGGCTCCATACAACGGGAGGACACAGGCCTTCATACAACGGAAGGAAGAACCTAGCCATGACAACAGGATTGGAAAGAATAGCAGCAAAAGCACGAGAAGATACGAAACTTCAGTTCACTTCGCTTACCCACCACATCTCTAAAGAACGGCTACAAGACTGTCTGCAGCATATTCCCAGACGAACGGCTCCCGGTGTGGATGGGGTTACCCGAGACGAGGCTGTGAAAAGCTTCGAGGTGTGGGCAGAAGAAATGCTCACGTCCATACACCGGAAAGGCTACCAACCGCCAGCCGTAAGAAGAGTCTGGATACCGAAGCCTGGAAAGAAGGAGAAACGTCCGTTAGGTGTCCCGGCCGTGGCAGACCGAGCTTTACAACGGTGCACAGCAGAGATACTAACCGCTATCTATGAGCAAGATTTTCTAAATTGTTCATTTGGAGGCAGACCGGGCAGAGGGCAGCACAACGCGTTAGCAACACTGAATGAGATCATAGCCGGAGAAAAGGTGGGTTGGGTATTCGAAGCCGATTTAAAGAATTTCTTCGGCAGCCTGGATCATGAGTGGATGATGAAATTTGTGGAACATCGCATGGGTGATCCGCGAATCCTCCGGCTGATCCAGCGCTGGCTCAAAGTTGGCGTATTGGAAGACGGGAAAGTCCACGCCAGTGAAGAAGGTACGCCGCAGGGCGGCTCCATTAGTGTGCTTTTAAGCAATGTGTACCTGCACTATGTGCTGGACTTATGGTTTGAGAAGGCAGTTAAGCCGCGGCTTAGAGGCGAAGCCTATCTAATTCGGTATATCGACGACTTTATCGTATGTTTTCAATACCGAAGCGACGCCATCCGTTTTCAGGAAGCGCTGGTAAATCGGCTTCATAAGTTCAAGCTGGAGTTGGAACCGAGCAAAACCAGATTAATCGAGTTTGGGAGATTTGCGAGCAAACATAGCCAAAGAAAAGGGAAGAAGAAGCCGGATACGCTCTACTTTCTAGGGTTTACGCATTACTGTACGCGAAACCGGCAAGGGAATTTCATGGTGGGCAGAAAGACAGAGAAGAAGCGACTGAAGCGAAGTATGGGAAACGTGCAGGAAACCATGAGAAGAATGCAGCATGAACCGCTGGAGGTACAGGCAAAGAAGATTAACCAAATGTTGCAAGGACATTACGCTTACTATGGAATGGCAGGCAACATGAGGTGTCTGAGTAAAGTGTACGCCACAGCCGTCACCTATTGGCGGAAGGTACTCAGTAGACGAAGCCGGAAGAGCTACGTGACTTGGAAGGAATACCAGCGACTACGTTCATTGTTTCCACTGATGCGACCGAAAATCTTCATCCCATATCAACGGTTGAAGACATACGCGATGCTGTAAAACCAGTTCTGAAGAGCCCGGTGCGGGAAATCCGCACGCCGGGTTCTGTGGGGGTTCGGGTCACCAGTTGGGTGGCCCTTCTACCCGGAGTCCGAGGGAGTAATCCCTCGTCTTACCCTACTGCGCTTCAACAATTATGTAATATTTTGGTTTCCCGGAGCCGGTTCTAGTCAATACTGGGAGGATGAAAGCAATAACGCACTGATCCTCCGGAGATTGAATATGAACAGGGCGCAAGGGAGTGATGAAGATGAAGATAGTAAGACGTGCACTTGGAGTCTGCCTGATTGTCGTACTGGCCAGCGCACTTTCGGTTCTGACCACGGCATTCGTCGTCAATACTTATATACAGTCGGTGTTGGCCAGTTTTGATATAAAGCTGGAGGGGCCGTCACCGGGAATCGGCGGTTTTATCAAGAGCCTCACGGGAATGGGAGCCACGGATAACGCCAAAAATGTAGCTGAGGATGTTAAAGATGCCCCCGATGCAAAGAAAGACAGTAAAAGTGAAACGGTGGACACACCAGAACAAAAAAAGGAGAAGTCCGTGGAGGAAAAGGTACCTGAGGATGCTTTGGCTGTAATGGGAGAGGCTTCCGGAGAGGAAGAACAAAGTGACAGTGCACTGGACCAGCAGCTGGTGATGACACCGGAAGCGATGGGTGAGCTCAAGGACAGTTTGCCCATGGATGAGAAATCCAATATTTTCAATATCCTGATGACCAAGCTTCCGCAGGAGGAGATGCAGAAAATCTCAACGGCGATGGAGGATGGGTTGACGGAGAATGAAGTGAAGGAACTGCAGCAAGTCATTGCCAAGTATGTGAATCCTGATGAATATGACACATTAATGAAAATGCTTACACCAAATTCAACTGAGGGTACTACAAACTAAAAATTGTCATTTTTTGGACACGTTCTTGATGTTAAAATGTCAAAATCATGGAAGAAACCCGCGATTATCGCGGGTTTTGTCTTTGGGGTAAAGTTGAAATTTTTCTGCCGTCTATGGTACAGTAAAAAAGGACTATAAGGGGTTAATTTTTTGTAACCTTTTTAAATATAAGAAAAGTACGAATTTTACCTCATACTTTATGCTTATATTTTGGACGGAAACGAAATGCAGGTACACTAACGCACATAGCAAATAGATGCAGCAGCATATATAAAAGGGGTCGAATAACAAGGTTGGCCGCTTCTAAGCGGACTGAAAGGGAGAGTTTCATGAAAGGATTTAAGTTCATGCGCGGGATGGGGAAACTGCGGGACAAAGCAGAGACATCCGCAGAATTCAGCGCAGAAAGTCAAAAGGGCAGTTCTGCCTCTAGCGAAACTAACGTCTTTTATCAAGAAACCAAACCTCGGAGATTCCGGCGGTCCTGGATAGCAGCTTCTGCCGGTCTGGTGCTTCTGGCGACCTTTTTAATCGGGGCAGAGAAGAAATATGTGACCGCGAACACGGTAACCTATTATAAGGTGCTGGTTAAGGGTGAGGAAATTGGAAAGATCAGCGAGGAAACGGAGCTGGATCGGCTGTTCGAAGAGAAGCAGCAGGAATATCAGCTCAAGTATCCCGATTCAGTGATGGTGCTGCAGACAAGCGGCATTACGACAGAGGCGGAAAAAGCGTATAAACCGGAGATAGACAGTGCGGCTACGCTGGACAAGCTGGATGGCATGCTTAAAGCTTATGCAGTGGGTGTGCAGCTGACGGTGGATGGCAAAGCTGTGGGGATTGTCAAGGATCAGGAGACAGCGAATGCCGTCCTGCAGGGCGTGAAAGAACACTACGTTCCGGCTGCCGCGGTTTCAACGGGCGCCCAGCTCAAGAGGACAGCAGCTACGCGTTCTGCGAAGGCGGCTGCACCGGCAAATGCAGACAAGGTAGAATCGGTTGCCATTCAGGAGGACGTTGCCGTTGTTCCTGTCAAGGCGGACCCCACCCAGGTGCTGAGCGTCGAGGAAGCGGTTGAGGTGCTCACCGAAGGGAAAGAGGAGCCGCTTGTTTATGCGGTTCAGGAAGGCGACACCGTTTCTGGGATTGCCAAACGTTTTGAGATTACGCAGGCTGATATTTTCCGCAACAATCCGTCGGTGAAAGAGCTGACCCTGCAAATTGGAGACGAGCTGCAATTGACCGTACCACAGCCAGAGCTTACTGTAGTAACCGTAGAGCAGGTATCGGAGCAGCTTGTCACTGAACCGGAAGTGATTGTCCGCAAGAGCGATGAGCTGGCAGCAGGTAAGAGCAAGGTGGTCCGGGCAGGACAGACCGGCCTGAAACAGATGCAGTACCGGGTGACCAAGGAAAATGGTCTCGTAGTGAAGGAAGAATGGATGGGCCAGACGGTTCTGAAGGCTTCCTTGCCTGAGGTGGTCTATCGCGGCACGAAGGTAGTCGGCGAAGGAACGGGCATGTTCGCCTGGCCGGTCAGCGGGGCAAGCCTTTCCAGCAGCTTTGGCCAGCGCTGGGGACGAAGCCATAAAGGAGTCGATCTCGTATCCGGCAACCGGACCATAACAGCTGCGGATGCCGGGACGGTTACTTTTGCAGGTGTACAGAGCGGCTACGGCAATGTGGTCATTGTGGATCACAAAAACGGATATGTCACCTACTACGGCCATCTGAGAAGCATCTCAGTATCTGTCGGCCAGCGGCTGGAGCAGGGAGCCAGCATTGGTGTTATGGGCAACACGGGGCGTTCAACCGGTACCCACCTGCATTTTGAGATCCGCAAGAACGGCACAGCGGTCAATCCGCTTAGATATTTGAAATAATCCATAGGTTATAATCAGCCGTCCGAGTTTTCGGGCGGCTTTATCTTTTAAAGCTAAAAATATATTGATGAACTGGATGAAAGTACATTTCTATCCCCACTTCGTAGGATGTGACGCCAGTGCAGGTATGTTAAAATAAGAGAATGAGTGATTAGTACGCTTAGAAAGGTGAAGCTGAGCATATGCAGATGGGAACGATTCTGGTAGTAGACGATGAACAGCCTATTGCTGATATATTAAAGTTTAATCTCGAAAAAGAGGGCTATGAGGTAATCTGTGCCTTTGACGGCAACAGCGCTGTGGAGCTGGCTCTGTCCAGACGGCCCGATCTGATGCTGCTTGATCTGATGCTTCCCGGCAAGGATGGCATGGATGTCTGCCGCGAAGTGCGCTCAGCGCATTTGGACATCCCGATCATTATGCTGACAGCCAAAGACGGTGAGATCGACAAAGTGCTGGGTCTGGAATTGGGTGCGGATGATTATGTAACCAAGCCTTTCAGCACGCGCGAGCTGCTGGCCAGAGTCAAAGCTCAAATGCGGCGCCAGCATAAGCCATCGCCGTCCGAAATGCTTAGTGAAAGAGCGGAGAGCAAACAGGGTGTCAATCATTTCGGCCTGTTCGTTGATACCGACATGTACATGGTTTATAAAGACGGAGAGCCGCTCGATTTAACACATCGTGAGTATGAGCTGCTCTATTATATGATTCGCCACGCCGGCAAAGTAATGACCCGGGAGCATCTGCTTCAGGCGGTATGGGGCTTCGAATACTTCGGGGATGTGCGGACCGTGGATGTCACGATCCGCCGCCTGAGAGAAAAAATTGAGGAGAATCCCAGCAAGCCGGAATATATCTTCACCCGGCGCGGACTCGGTTATTTGATGCATAGCCCCAAAAGCGGGGGGTTGTGATGAAAGGGCGGTCCTTTTTCCGGACGATTCAGGCCAA
Source organism: Paenibacillus sp. FSL M7-1046 (assembly GCF_038007405.1). Taxonomy (NCBI): domain Bacteria; kingdom Bacillati; phylum Bacillota; class Bacilli; order Caryophanales; family Paenibacillaceae; genus Paenibacillus; species Paenibacillus sp. FSL M7-1046. The sequence goes on from NZ_JBBOXB010000001.1 coordinate 2,352,534, forward strand.
GCTTATCATTATTTACGTGCTGCTGATTCTGATCGCGATGCAGCTGATCGGTGTATATTTTGTCAGCTCGATGAAGAATTCACTGACTGATAACTTCACCAAAGATTTAAAGGCACGGGCAGAAATGTTGTCGATCCTTACGGCAGATAAACTAGGCAGCGAAGCCGGAACAGCCGGTGAAGAGACTGCGGTGGAGAGTCTGCGCGGAATGGTCAATAATCTGTATATCAGCGGAGCTGAAATTCAGGTACTGGATGCGAGCGGTAAAATTATTACGACATCTGTCCCTTCGCAAAATGATTATGTCGGGCAGCGGAACACACAAACTGTGGTCAGCCGTGCCCTGCAAGGCATCAGCGATAATGAGGAATATATCATTGCCGATGATAATGTGCGCAAGAAGGTGGTCGCCAAGCCGGTTCTCTCCGGCGACAAAGTGGTAGGGGCGATTTATATTGCTGCCGATATGAAAGATTTATACGCCACGATGAGCCGGATTAATAGCGTGTTCCTCTCCGGTCTGCTGCTGGCGCTCGCCCTGACGGCCGTTCTGTGTGTCATTCTCGCCCATACGATCACGCATCCTATCAAGGAGATGACCCGGCATGCCACAGCGGTTGCTGAGGGCCGGTTCAACCGTAAGATGCCTGTATTCGGCAACGATGAAATTGGGCAGCTCAGTCAGGCGTTCAACTACATGACAGGAAGGCTCCGCGAAGCGCTGTCGCAGAATGAAGAGGAGAAGGAGAAGCTTGCTTCCATCCTGACCAATATGAGTGACGGCGTGGTTGCTACTGATGAAAGCGGCGTGGTGATTCTGATGAATACCCGGGCAGCAGATATGCTGGGAGCGGAAGGCCCGCTTCCGGAAGGGGCACCGCTCGATGAGCTGCTCGGTCTCGATCATGAGCAGTCGGGGTCGCTTGCGCAAGGCAACGCCCAATCAGCAATGCTTCATCTCTCGCCAATGGGCGGAGGCGATCCCAATATCGTCCGGGTGACCTTCACCCCGATTCACCGCCGTGAAGGCGGAGGAATCGCCGGAACCATTGCGGTGCTGCAGGATGTTACCGAGCAGGAGAATTTGGAGGAATCGCGGCGGGAGTTCGTGGCGAATGTCTCGCATGAGCTGCGGACTCCACTGACGACGATCAAGAGCTATGTTGAAGCGCTTGATGATGGTGCGCTCGATGATCCGCAGCTTGCTGCGCGGTTTGTCGGAGTCATCCGCAATGAGACAGAACGGATGATCCGGCTTGTTACGGATCTGCTGCATCTCTCGCGGCTGGATTCGAGGGAATCGAGCCTGCGCATTCAGCAGACGGATATCTCCGAGATGCTGGAGGATGTGGCCGACCGCTTCTCCTTCCAGATTCGCCAAAAACGAATTCATATCAGTACAAGAGTGCGCAAGGAAGTCGCCACGGCCTGGCTGGACCGCGATCAAATTGATCAGGTGCTGGGCAATTTGGTCTCCAATGCGCTGAAATATACGCCGGAAGGCGGAACCATTCAATTGGAGGCACTAAAAACCGAAGATGGAATGCTGGCTGTTTCTGTACGTGATTCCGGGATTGGGATTCCCAAGAAGGATATCGAACGGATTTTTGAACGTTTTTACCGGGTTGATAAAGCCCGCTCGCGCAATATGGGCGGCACCGGACTCGGGCTGTCCATTGCCCGGGAAATTGTCAAAGCGCATGGCGGGTCAATTTCCCTGCAGTCAGAGCTTAATGAAGGCTCGCTGGTAACCTTCACACTGCCTCTGATAGAGCAAAGGGGGAGTGTACTGTGAAGGAAACAATCAAGTCATGGATTCTTGCCCTGCTCGTTTGCGGAAGTCTTGTAGAGAGCTATTATCTGATCTACCGGCTGCCGGGGAGCGACTCCGCGGTGATGTCGGAGAAGCTATATGTGAAGACAGATAATATGGGGCCCGAAGAGAAAGTTGAGAATCTGCTCTACCCTGATAAAATGATCATTCATATGGGGGAGGACAAGCATACGCTGTTTTATCCCGGCTCCACCTTCTATGACCTGATCATGAACCGGCTGAAAGGACGCGGGTTTGAGAGCTTTCAGCGGCGCTCGGTGCAGGATTTCGATTGGGACAAGATCCGCAGTGAGAATTCGGGCATTGAGCTGTCCTTCGGTGCCGGCATTCCGGTAACCTTGCTGCAGCGGGTAATGCAGCTTGCTCCCGATTCGCTGTTCCAGGGAGAAAGCATTGACCGGATCTGGATTTACAATGTTAAAAATGATTCCAAGGCACATGCCGTCTTTTTCAGCACCAGAGGTGATATCGTATATGAAGCGGCTAAGGCTGATTTGACCGTTCAGGACGTGCAGCAGCATGTGGATTTCGGTATGAATTGGACGCCATATACCGTAGTGAATGGCGATTATTATGTGCCGGAAGAAAAAATATCGCTGGTTGAGGTGGAAATTCCCTCCGGCATGTACACCATTGAACAAATGCAGAACAATCTATTCTTTGATGCCGGTAGCACCAGATATATTCCAGAGAAGGATGGCTCAAAGATTTATACAGACAGCAAACGCAGCCTGCAGGTTGATCAGGAACAGAACTGGATGAGCTATAGCGATCCGGCTGCACTTCCTGCGGGTGAGAGTACACCTGCGAAGGATGCCCTGGAAGCGGTGGATTTTGTCAACAAGCATGGTGGATGGAACGGTACATACCGTCTGGCATCAACGGAGGAAGGCAACCAGGAGCGGACCGTTTCCTTCCAGCAGTACTACGGTTCTTATCCGATTATGAGCAAGCCGAAGCTGCAGTATGGCGTTATTAACCTGGAGCTGCAGCAGGGCACAGTATCCTCCTATGAGCGATCGCTGATGTATACAGAAGAGGGAAAAGCCGTTAAACAGGTTGTGGAGCTTCCCGGTGGCGATGAGCTGCGGGCTAAGCTGGCCCAATTCAGTGAAGCTTCGCCTGTGAAGGATTTGACCCCGGCCTATGTTGCTTCAGTAAACGGGGAGAAGCTGAAGCTCCTGCCGGTATGGCGGGTAACGCTCCGTGACGGTACTTTCCTTACACTGAACTAGAGTAATAGACACGCGGGAATTCACTCGACGAGGCAGAATCAACGAAGCTAATGCTCACAAAAAAAGTGGATGCTTCCGAAGCTAGTTTGTTCGAGGTAGATTCAATGAAGTGAATGCTCACAAACGAAGCGGATGCTTCCGAAGCTAGTTTTGTTCGAAGCAGAATCACGAAGTGAATGCTCACAAAACTTTAAGGAGGAGCGGTATGGACTGGGGAAGAGCCAAAAATGTGCTGATTTACGCCTTTCTGGTATTGAATCTGCTGCTTTGTTATCAGCTCTGGATGGACTTGCGCGATCAGGCCAGTGCCAATCTGGATTTCACTTCCCTGTCCGCAGAAACGCAGGCGGTGATGGAACAGAAGGGGATTCGTGTGTTGTGTCCCATTCCGGCTGCCACTCCGCAGCTGCCCGACATCACTTACCGCTACTCCGGGGAGGAGCAGAATGAGGAGCCGGTTGAACTGAAGGTGCCTATAGACAGCAAGCTGATTTATTCATCATTTGCCGAACTGAGCAGCTCACTGGCAGGCCAGATCACAGACATCGCCAATTATCGCTTTGATTCGCAGGAGAGCGAGGTCGGCAAATTTGTACTTCATCCACTGGTCGACCATAAATGGTCTTTGTTCAGAGTGCGGCTTGAGCTGATCAACAGCGATCAAAAAATTGTGGCTTACCGTTGGCCGAAGATTGAAATCGGAGCTACAAGCAGTGACGAAGATATCCAGAAGGTGCTTCCGGCCTCACAGGCACTCAGCAGCCTGATTGAGAAATATTTTCCGGCGGATTCGGTAGTTAAAGAGATTGAGCTTGGCTATTATGGGGAATTGTTCAACTCTGAAAGCCAGGTGGCTTCGCCAATGTGGCGCTTTATGCTGGAGAACGGCAACGCCTATTACGTCGATGCCATCAGTGCGGACATCATCAGTCCGAAGACAACAGAGTAGAAGGAGCAGGAGAGAGATATGGGGATTTCATTTACGGTACTGTCCAGCGGTTCTACCGGCAACGTAACAGTGGTGCGAAACGGGGAAACGGCGCTTATGATCGACGCGGGCCTCAGCGCCAAACGGATCGACGAGCTGCTCGCGATGCGTGAGATGACAGGCAAGGAGATAGACGGAATACTGGTTACGCATGAGCACTCGGACCATATCAAGGGACTTGGAGCCATGGCCCGCAAATACGATCTTCCGATCTACGCCAACTCCAATACCTGGGGGGCGATTGAGAAGGGGATCGGCACTATTGCCGAGCATAACCGGATTATTATGGAGACCGGACAGCACAGGGATTTCGGCAGTCTGCGGGTAGAGTCATTTGCAATCTCCCATGATGCGGCTGAACCGGTAGGGTACAATTTTTATGATGGCAAGGAGAAGCTTTGTGTTGCTACGGATCTTGGGTATGTCAGTGATAAAGTGCGGATGGCGATTGCCGATTCGGATGTGCTGGTACTGGAGGCCAACCACGATATAGAGATGCTGAGAATGGGGCGTTATCCGTGGAATACGAAACGGCGAATTCTGGGCGATTTAGGCCATCTTTCCAATGAGGCGGCGGGAGCGGCACTAAGCGAGATTCTTACCGGACGGACCAAACGGACCTATCTGGCTCACTTAAGCCGGGATCACAATATGATGGATTTGGCCAAAATGTCGGTGCGCGGGGCAATGGAAGACCGGGGCTGCTTCTTCAGAGACAGTGAGTTCAGATTGTGCGATACCTATTATGACCAGCCTACGCCGTGGGATAAGGTGAGCCAGTCATAAGCTGGTCTACCTCCGTAATTTTACGTTCCAATTCTTGGCGTGAGAAAAGCCCTTTATCAATCAGCAGCTCGATCAGGGCGCTTTGAACCAGGATCAGATGATAGTGTTCATCCTTCAGGTCACCGAGTTTGCCGATAAATTGCACCAGATCCATACTTGTTGAAAAAGATTCCATATTTATTCCTCCTTTTGAGCTAAACGAAAGCTGATCTGTAAAAAATTTGTAGGGATTTTGCGTCAGAAAAAACGTGGGTGCCAGCCCCGCCTGTGATACAATCATAAAGAGCAGAATTAAGCCTGAGTTTAAATAGTACTTCTATTATTGTAGTCTTTTAAGTTGGAAAATATTCCGGATTGAAGCTTATCCTTTTTTAATATGTTGCAAGAATAGGAGACCCCTTGCGCTTATAACACACACATTTGTGGTGAATGAATGAAGTGAAACCTTTTAGAGCTTTCAGGAGTCTAAGAGATAAAGCGGAAAGCTCGGGCGTGGTTGCTTGGCGTTCAGGTCATGGATGCAGTGGCAATAGAGGGGAGAGGATGTAACGGTGGGACTGTTTGATGATGATTTTTATTCAACCAAGGTACCGCGGCGCGAAGGCAGAGAGCAGGAACCCTCTAAGGTCTTAACGAGCCGGAATTGGTCTGCCCGCAAATCACGGCGGAGTCTGGCAACTTGGCAGGTGTCTGTCATTAGCTCAGTGATCAGTGCGGTGGTTGCAGTGCTTCTGTTCAGTCTGGCTACAGGCCAGTTGACACAGGAGAAGGCGGAGCAGCCGAAAGTGATTGAGAAGGTGACTGCAAGCAGCGGTGACCCGTTTGAGCGGATTGTTCAGGCTGCGGCTCTTGTCCGACCGGCCGTTGTGAGCATAATTAATCATAAAGAAGATAACAAGGAACTTAACATTCTCGACGAGTCGGCACTTGGCTCGGGAGTGATCTATAAGAAGGATGATAACAAGGCCTTTATTATTACCAATAATCATGTGATTGAGGACTTCGGCAAGCTGGAAGTCGTTATGGTGAATGGTGAGACACGCAAGGCGACACTTGTGGGTACGGATAAAGTAAGTGATATCGCAGTGCTCTCCATTGATGCCAAAGGTATTACCACAGTTGCCCAGATTGGTGATTCCTCCAAACTGCGGTTTGGGGAGACAGTCATTGCTATCGGCAATCCGCTGGGACTTGGCGATAGCTTGACCTCGGGGATTGTCAGCTACACAGAACGGACCATTCCCGTATCACTGAACCAGGACGGTGTCTATGACTGGGAACAGGAAGTCATTCAGACGGATGCTGCAATTAACGAGGGCAACAGCGGAGGCGCACTGGTCGATCTGGACGGCAAGGTGATTGGTATTAATACAATGAAGATTTCCGATACAGGCGTGGAGGGACTTGGCTTTGCCATCCCGGCGAATCATGTTATGGAAACGGCGGGTGAGCTTGAGGCAAACGGGAAGATTGCCCGCTCTTATCTGGGAGTGTATTCCGTGGATCTGAATAACCCTTATGTGCCGCTCGCGGAAGACCAGCGCAAGGAGCTTAATCTGCCAACCACCGTTAAAGACGGAGTAGTTGTGCTGGATGCGGTAGGGCCGGCCAAGGATGCAGGACTGCAGTTCAATGATGTGATTACCAAGTTTGACAATGAACCAATCACATCGACCCTTTCGCTGCGCAAGTATCTGTATGATCACACCAAAATCGGAGATGATCTGAAGATTACTTATTACCGCAACGGAGAGGTAAAGCAGGTGACGGTGAAACTTCTTGAAAAACAAAAGGAATAAAAGCGGCATCAGCCGTATATAATAATGTGGCAGTCAAGATAAGCGAGACGGCCCAGCCGTCCTTATTATAAAATTAAGGACGGCATCCGTTTCGAAGTCAAATCATCTGGGTATATTACTTAATATGGATGCAAATCCCCCTTTTTATAAAGACTGGTAGCCCTTACATTGGGAACAGCACCTTATAAGGGGAAATACGGATATATTCGGATGTTGGCTTGCCTTTGTAACTCCGGTGTGGTAACATGAGATTAATCATACATTTGATACCTAATTCTCGTATTGAAAAGGGCTGTCAATGCTAATACAACCTTTTTCAATGTGTGAATTTTTTCTTTGTTTGAAGATAAAAAGAACATATTAATTTAAATTTGTGGAGGTAACACACATGCAAACAGGTACAGTTAAATGGTTCAACGCAGAAAAAGGATTCGGTTTCATCGAAGTTGAAGGCGGAAGCGACGTATTCGTTCACTTCAGCGCAATCACTGGCGACGGCTTCAAAACTTTGGACGAAGGCCAACGCGTTGAATTCAACGTTGTTCAAGGCAACCGCGGACCACAAGCCGAAAACGTTGTAAAACTGTAATAATAGAAGCACCGTCCCCGCTTTTGCAAGTTGGGACGGTCTTTTTTTATAAGATCAACTGCTATATCATCATGAAACTAACAACATGATCTTGAAGTAGAGCAACTGCAAATGAAGGATTTGTAAGCATCTTAGAAAGAGTATAATTGGATGCTTTTTTACTTGTTTCTCAACTTGTAACATAAAGGAAGGGAGGAACGGCAATGAACTACCGGAAGAAGCCTTTAGAGGAAGTACCGGAAGAAAATACCGCAATTTGGGCCTGTACCAATGATGGATGCAACGGATGGATGAGGGATAATTTCGCATTTGAACATGCGCCTTCTTGCCGTCTCTGTCATGCCCCAATGGTTCGCAGCATGAAGATGCTGCCGCAATTGCTTAATTCTAATGGCGATCTCAAATCGCTGAAGAAGGGTATTTCGATTACCTAACCAATGCCTTTATGAGTCAAGCTTTCTATAGAACGACGAACAAATCCAAGACGGTAAAACCGTCTTATTTTTTTTGCTTTCTGAACGTAATATTGTGATATTTGTCACAAATTTATTGTTTTTTAGCCCGAATCCGGGTGTATAATGTGATAATTATCACACTTTAGCCCTTGAATTTTTGACAGAATAGACATAACGAATGGGGAGAAGAAAGGGGAAGAAACATGGATACAGTTATGCTGTCGCGTATACAATTTGCGTCGACGACGATCTTTCATTACTTCTTTGTACCGGTATCTATTGGACTTGCACTCTTGATCGCGATCATGGAGACGATGTATGTCCGAAAAGGCAACGATGAGTACAAAAGAATGGCGCAGTTTTGGGGAAAGCTTTTTCTCATTAACTTCGCAGTAGGGGTAGTAACAGGGATATTGCAGGAATTCCAGTTCGGAATGAACTGGTCCGATTATTCCCGCTTTGTCGGGGATGTATTTGGGGCTCCACTTGCGATTGAAGCGCTGCTGGCGTTTTTCCTGGAGTCTACTTTTATCGGCTTATGGATTTTTGGCTGGGACAAAGTCTCCAAGAAGATTCATTTACTGTCCATCTGGATGGTAGCGCTGGGAACGATGTTATCGGCATTCTGGATTCTCGCAGCCAATTCTTTTATGCAGCACCCTGTTGGTTTTGCGATGAATAATGGCCGGGCCGAAATGAATGACTTTCTGGCTTTGATTACAAACGGACAATTGCTGGTGGAATTCCCGCATACGGTGCTCGCGGCTTACGCTACAGGGGCATTTCTGGTAACGGGTATCAGTGCCTATAAAATGCTCAAGAAGCAGGATGTGCCTTTCTTTAGAAAATCGTTCGAAATTGCGGCGATTGTCGGCATTGTCTCCTCCATGGGGGTAGCCGTTGCAGGTCATGCCCAAGCGCAGTATCTGGTAGAGACGCAGCCGATGAAGATGGCAGCTACGGAAGCCCTTTGGGAGGACAGTGGTGACCCTGCGGCTTGGACAGCCAGTGCTTTTATTGATCCTGACAATAAATCAAACTCCGGGGAAATCAAGATTCCTTATATGCTGAGTTTCTTGTCCTACAGTAAGTTCTCCGGTGAAGTTAAAGGGATGAACACGCTGCAGGCGGAATATGAACAAAAGTACGGCCCGGGGGATTATATCCCGCCTGTGCGTACGACGTTCTGGAGCTTCCGGATCATGGTGGTCGCAGGCACGCTGATGATTGTGCTCGGTATGTATGCGATGTATCTGATGTGGCGCAAAAAGATGGAACGTCCGAACACCTGGTTTATGCGGTTCATGTTCTGGGGGCTGCTGCTTCCGCCAATTGCCAATACTGCAGGCTGGATCATGACAGAGATCGGACGTCAGCCTTGGACGGTATTCGGATTAATGACGACAGAAGACAGTGTGTCTCCTAATATATCGGCTGGACAGGTGCTGTTCTCGGTGATCTCCTTTACGGCGATCTACGCTATTCTGGGAGCGGTACTGATCGGATTGTTCATCAAAGTTATCAAAAAAGGCCCTTATGCCATGGATAACGATCACGGTGAGTCGCATGATCCATATAATAAGGAGGGATCGCATGCTTTCTCTTAATGAATTGTGGTTTGTGCTGATTGCGGTATTATTTATCGGATTTTTCTTCCTGGAAGGCTTCGACTTCGGCGTAGGAATGGAAACGCAGTTCCTGGCCAAGAATGATACGGAACGCCGGGTGCTGATCAATTCAATCGGACCGTTCTGGGATGCGAATGAGGTATGGCTGTTGACGGGTGCGGGCGCGATGTTCGCTGCTTTCCCCAACTGGTACGCAACGCTGTTCAGCGGATTCTATATTCCGTTTGTCTTTGCCCTGCTGGCGCTGATTGCCCGCGGTGTCGCCTTTGAATTCAGAGGCAAACGCGATTCACTGGCCTGGAAAAGAACCTGGGACGCCTGCATCTTCTTCGGCAGCTTCCTTCCGCCGTTCCTGCTGGCAGTAGTGTTCGCGAGCTTCATTAAAGGGTTGCCGATTGACGGTGACATGCAGATGTATGCCGGATTCTTCGACATCGTGAATGTGTATACCGTAGTCGCAGGGATTACTGTAGTGCTGCTTTGCCTGGTGCATGGTTTGATGTTCACGACGCTCCGTACGGTTGGCGATCTGCAGGTTCGTGCGCGCAAGCTGGCGCAGAAGCTATTGTACCCGCTGGCTGCGCTGCTGGTTGCTTTTGTAATTATGACTTACTATATGACAGATGTGTTTGAACAACGTGGTGCCCTGCTGCTGGTATTAGTGATTCTAGGCATTGCCGCCTTCGTTCTGTCCGGCTATTTCATGACCAAGAAGAAAGACAGCTGGGCGTTCGGGATGACCGGAGCGGTTATGGCTTTGTCGGTGCTGTCGATATTTGTGGGCCTGTTCCCACGGGTTATGATCAGCTCTATTGATGAGGCGTTTAATCTGACGATCACCAATGCGGCTTCGGGCCAGTATTCACTGAAGGTGATGTCGATTGTGGCGCTGACGCTGCTGCCGTTCGTGCTCGGTTATCAGATCTGGAGTTATTTCATCTTCCACAAACGGGTTCACGAGAAGGAGCATCTTGAATACTAATGGATAAAAATTTGCTTGGGTACAAAGGAGTTAAGCCGGTCTTTCTGATCGTAGGCTTCCTTACCCTGGTGCAAAGCCTGTCCATTCTTCTGCTGGCCAAGTCGCTGGCAGAAGTAGTCTCTGCGCTGTTTGCGGGAGAACCGCTGAAGGAACAAGGGGCGACAATGCTCTTGTTCCTTCTTGCGTTTCTTGTACGCCATGCCTGCGCCATGCTGATGAGCCGCGTCTCTTACCGCTTCGCGGAGAACACTGGCAGCAGCATGCGGAGACAAATGATGGACAAGCTGTTCCAGCTGGGACCGAGGCTGGCGGGCGACCGGGGCACGGGAAATCTGGTTACGCTTGTGCTTGAAGGAGTAACGAAGTTCCGCACCTATATAGAGCTTATTATTCCGCGGATGGTAGGGATGGCGGTAACACCGGTCTTGCTTCTGGTATACATCTATACTCTGGATACGTCGAGTGGTGTTATTCTGACCCTGACGATGCCGATTATTATCGTCTTTATGATTCTGATCGGAATGACCGCCCGCAAGCAAATGGACCGCCAGCTGAAATCTTACCGGACGCTGTCCAATCATTTTGTCGATTCGCTGCGCGGGCTGGAGACGCTGAAGTTTCTCGGGCGCAGCCGCAGTCATAGTGACAGTATTGCCGAGGTCAGTGACCGCTACCGTTCGGCTACAATGCGTACGCTGCGTGTAGCTTTTCTGTCTTCCTTCGCGATGGACTTCTTCACGATGTTATCCGTGGCCTCAGTAGCGGTAAGCCTGGGCCTGCGGCTGGTCAATGAGCAGATGACCCTGGTTACCGGGTTAACCATTCTGATCCTGGCGCCGGAATATTTCCTGCCGGTCCGGCTGGTCGGAGCGGATTTCCATGCTACGCTGGATGGCAAGGAAGCTGGTGAAGCGATGAAGGACATTATCGACCGGGATACGGTAACAGCGGAGGTATTGGAGGCTGGGAGAACGGAAACCTCTACAGCCGCGCCGTCTTCTGCCGCTGTATTTACTTGGCGGCAGGATAGTGTGCTAAAGCTGGAGCAGGTTGGCGTTAAATATGAAGCAGACGGGATTGCCTCGCTGGAGGGCGTTAACCTGGAGTTCAAGGGTTCTGCGAAGATTGGAATTATCGGAGAGAGTGGCGCAGGTAAATCCACATTAGTCGATATCCTGGGCGGCTTTCTGCATCCTACCTCAGGGAGCATAAGCATTAACGGGAATCGTGTCAGTGCGCTTACCGATGAGGAGTGGCGCAAGCAGACCTCATATATTCCGCAGCGGCCGTATATTTTCAGCGGCACGCTGGCGGATAATGTACGTTTCTATTATCCGGAAGCTTCTACGGAAGCTGTTGCTTCGGTGATGGCCGCCGCAGGATTATCCAAGCTGGTGGAGTCGCTGCCAAGCGGGCTGGATGAAATGATCGGCGGAGGCGGCCGCTCGCTCAGCGGCGGTCAGGAACAGCGCGTCGCGCTGGCCCGTGCACTGCTGAGCAGCCGTCCGGTCATGCTGCTCGACGAGCCGACCGCCCATCTCGACATTGAGACGGAATACGAGCTGAAGCAAACGATGCTGCCGCTATTTGCAGGGAAACTTGTGTTTCTCGCCACCCACCGCCTGCACTGGATGATTGATATGGATCTGATTGTCGTGATGCAGCAGGGACAGGTGGCCGAGGTTGGCACTCATCCGGAGCTAGTTGCCCGGCGCGGTGCTTATTATGAGCTTATTCAAAGTCAATTGGAGGGAATCCATTGAAACGTGAAGGATGGTTTGCTCCCTATGTCTCCCCTTATTTCTGGCGGTTTCTGCTGATTATCGTGCTGGGTGCGTTGACGATTTTCTCAGCTTCGTCCCTGATGTACACCTCGGGATTTCTGATCTCAAAGGCGTCCATACCGCCAGAAAATATACTGATGATCTATGTGCCGATTGTCGGCGTGCGCACGTTCGGGACGAGCCGGGCGGTCATCCACTATGCGGAACGCCTGGTCTCGCATGATACGATCCTGCGGATTCTCTCGAAGATGCGGATCCGGCTGTACAATATCCTGGAGCCGCAGGCGCTGTTTCTATCTTCGCGGTTTCGTACCGGGGATATTCTCGGCATGCTGGCCGACGATATTGAATATTTGCAGAATGTGTATCTGCGCACTGTATTCCCAAGCATTATTGCCCTCCTGATTTACGCGGCGGCGGTGATTTCCATCGGCACGTTTGATGTGGCTTTTGCCCTGCTGATGGGACTCTATATGCTGGTGCTGGTAGTTGTGCTGCCGCTGATTTCCCTGCTGCTGACGCAAAAACGCCAGCGGCAGGTGAAGCAGGAGCGCAACCGCCTCTACCAGAAGCTGACGGATGCTGTGCTGGGGATGGGCGACTGGGTGATCAGCGGACGGCAGGGGCAATTCGTGGAAACCTACGAGGCCGATGAGAGAGCTGTCGCCCGCACCGACGGAGCGCTGCGTCGCTGGGCGCGCCTGCGCATGTTCATCGGGCAGGCGGTTGTTGGCATCGGCGTGCTGTCGATGCTGTACTGGGCCGCCGGCCAATTCGCGGACGGGGCCATTGCCGGAACGCTGATTGCAGCGTTTGTACTGGTGGTGTTTCCGGTAGCAGATGCTTTCCTGCCGGTCTCGGAAGCGGTGGAGAAGATCCCGCAATACCGCAATTCGCTGGAGCGCCTGTCCGGGGTGGAAGCCGCGGAAGGAAATATGGCGGGGGCAGCACCGGATTCGGGGAAGGCTGACACTGCCCGCCATGTGGATGCTGCGGTCAAGGCGATCAAGGAAACAGGGCAGGCGCCTATCCGGCTGGAGAATGCCGGTTACCGCTATGCTGCGGGAGATGACTGGTCGATCCGCAATCTGACGCTCGATATTCCGCAAGGCCGGAAGGTTGCTGTTATCGGGCGCAGCGGGGCAGGGAAATCAACACTGCTGAAGGTGATTCAAGGCGTCATTACGCCTTCCGTCGGTTCGGCCACGATTAAGGGCATTGAAGCTTCCGCTTATGGCGAGAGAATTCCGCAGCTTATTGCCGTGCTGAACCAGAGCCCGCACTTGTTCGACACTACCGTAGCCAATAATATCCGGCTTGGTAATCCCGATGCGTCTGATGAGGACATTAAGCAGGCCGCCAAGCTGGCCAAGCTGGATACACTGATCTCATCGCTGCCGGAAGGCTATAACACAGCGGTGCGCGAGGCGGGCCAGCGCTTCTCCGGCGGGGAACGCCAGCGGATTGCCCTGGCGCGGATTCTGCTGCAGAATACACCGGTAGTTGTGCTCGACGAGCCAACCGTCGGGCTTGACCCGCGTACAGAGCGGGACCTGCTGGCTACTATGTTCGAGGCCATGGAGGGCAAGACGCTGATCTGGGTCACCCACCATCTTGTCGGTGCAGAGCAGATGGATGAAGTAATCTTTATGGAGAACGGGTTCGTGGAAATGCGCGGCACCCATGCCGAGCTGATGGACAAGGAACCGCGCTACCGCAAGCTGTATGAGCTGGACCGGCCAAGCGGGTTCGTGAACACGGCACCAGGAGAATAGAGATGTATACGAAAAGGCTCTTTCCACCCGATTGGGGGAAAGAGCCTTTTTTAAAAACATAAGAATTTATATGCTTCACGCTATTGGCGATTCTCGCTTCCTACAGCCGGGGCAGCTACTCCGCCTGAGGCACTTCCGCTTCCTCTCCAAACCGCTCCTTCACCCATTCTGTAAACATCACGAAGTCTTTCTCCACCTGGGTGGCATAACCGTAAGCCCATTGGGAAATATAGCGGGCAAAAGCATCAGGGTCGGGGCCCATCGCTTTGGCAATTTCCTTCTCGCTGTGGTAGGAGAGGATTCCTTGGTCCACATCTGCGTCGGCTCTGGCATGCATTTTGGCCGTTAGGCTGCCCATGACTTCAACAACCTGGAGCATATCGTCTACAGTTGCGATGTCTTTGAGCTTCAGGCTTTTTTTATACGGGGAGCGTTCGCGGACATAAAAATCCCGGCCATCCATCGTCAGAAAGCCCAGATAGGGATCAGCTTTGTGATGCATCGCCTGCTGTGTGGCCGCCACACGTTTCCCTTGATGTCCGAAGGTGCTCCAGAAAGATTCCGAATAAGGCATGAAATAAGCCGGGACTGGCACACGAACCTCTTTTACTTCCAAAATGGTATCGTCGGTATCTTCTTGACTGCTTCCGCCTTCGATCAATATATAGTAACGGTCCAGCCCGATGGATGCAGTGCCCGAGCCATGTTTGACAGCAATGTCCTTCATCCGGTAATGATCGTCGTTCCAGCTGCGGGCAACAATGGTCTGCATATAGAAGCTCCAGGCCTTCTCCAGCAACGCTTGCTCCGCTACCTCAGGGACAGCCAGTTCGGAGTTCTCCAGAAATACTCTGCCGCTCTGCATTTGGGACGTGACCTTTTCCAGAAAATGACCCTGGCGGCGTTTCTCCAGCTTGCGGAGCAGCTTCTTCACCGGCCCTTTGGCCCCGTTCTCATTCATTACGAAGTTGCCGGGGTTGTCCTTGCCTTGGCTGAACCGGCGGATCCCTCTGGAATAGGCCTGCACAAAACTCTCGATCACGTTAAGCTGCTCTGCCTCCCCGTACCCCAGCTGCCGCCCGACAAGCGCAATACTGCCTGCCATACGCAATATATCGTACAGATAGGAGCCGACATAACCCTCATCGAAATCATTGACGTCATATACGATAGAGCCATCTTCGCTGCGGAAAGCCCCGAAATTCTCGAAATGCAGGTCCCCTTGAATCCAGGTCGGGCGCTCCGCCGAAGTGTGGTAGGGAAAGTATTGTCTTGTGGCGTCAAAATAGAACAGATAAGAGCTGCCCCGGTAGAATGAAAAAGGGCTAAGCGACATCTTCAGGTACTTTTCTGCCCGCTTCGCGGGAGTCAGGCCCATAATGGTGCCGTCGAATTCATCAAAAATGGAGATTAGCAGATCTTTACGGAGTTTCGTACGGGTACGAATGACACCCTCAGTTATGGATTCATTGATCATGATAGGTACTCCTTTGCGGGAATAAATAGAATTAAACTTATCATAACGCATTAACCCTGATATTTCCTGATGATCTTAGTGAAGAGCGGCCATCTCCCTTTTCGTGAACCGCTGTTAGTGTGTTATGTCCAGTTATTTACCGCATATTTCACCATGAAGAAGCGTGATATACTTGAATGAATTTCTTGTAAAACATCGGAAGAGGTGGAAGCATGTGAGTTGCAACCGCAGGATAGAGAGTTCAGAAATTTCATTCAACTATACGCAGCCCGCTATATGTATTTATGGCTGGTTGCCGGGATACGTATAGCTTCAGCTGCGTTTATGATAAGGAGATAAATGCAAATGGACTTAACATGGGACCTGGAGAGCCTGTACCCCTCATTCCAGTCAGATCAATTTCAAGAGGACCTTAAACTTGCGGAGACCCTTGCCAGCGGCCTCAAGGCATGGGCGGCTCTTCATTTAAAGGATAACGATAATGCGGCCAAACAAACGGAAGAGTCCCTGGAGCGTTACAACGCGTTCAAAAGAGTATATCTCTGCCTGTTCAGTTATGCGGAGCTGGTCTTCAGCAGTGACAGCGGCAATGCAGAAGCAGTGAATAGCATGGATGAACTGGAGGATACCGCAGCCGGTGCCGGCGAAGCGTTGGTAAGCTTCAGCAAATGGCTGGCCCAAGTGAGCGCGGAGGATCTGGAGAACATCATACAATCTAGCGATTATCTTGCCGGACATGCCTTTTATCTGCGCCAGCTTCAGCGGCAGTCACAGTATTTGCTCAGTGAAGAGGCTGAGACGGTCATTGCCCGGATGCAGAATACCGGTGCCAAGGCTTGGGAAAGACTGTATATGAGAACCTTGTCTACATTGCGCGCGGATGTGGAAATGGAAGGTGCGATTCGTAGTCTGTCTCTATCGGAACTGCGAAATCTGGTCTATGACAATGATCCACGGGTTAGAAAAGCAGCGTATGAAGCTGAGGCCGGCGCTTGCCGGAGCGTGGCGGAACAGAGTGCGGCCTGCCTCAATGCCGTGTGCGGAGAAGCGGCAGCAGTCTATGAGCTGAGAGGGTATGCCTCGCCGCTGCATAAGGTGCTGGCAGCTTCGCGCATGGATCAAGAGACGCTTGAAGTCATGCTTCAGGCTATAGAGGAAAGCCTGCCGGTCTTCGGGCAGTACTATCTCCAAAAAGCAAAGCTCCTGGGCCACACGGGCCCGCTGCCATTCTATGATATCTTTGCTCCGGTTGGCGGGGAGTCCTCTGCCAGAATCACCTATCCGCAGGCACAGGAGCTTATCGTAGCCGGGTTCAGCACGTTCAGTGCAGAACTGGGAGAGTTTGCCCGCAAAGTATTCGACCGCCGCTGGATTGATGCTGAGCCAAGATCGGGGAAGGGGAATTTCGGCATGTGCGTCGATATTTTCCCGATCGGAGAGAGCCGGATTATGACGAGTTTTACCGGAAGTTATATGGATGTCAGTGTGCTGGCGCATGAGATTGGGCATACGTATCACAGCAGCTGCCTCGCCGGGGAGACGATGGTCAATACCGATTATCCGATACCGGTTGCCGAGACGGCATCGATCTTTTGCGAGAGTCTGATTAATCAGAAGCTGCTTCAGTCCGCCCCGGAGGGGGAAGTCTTAGCTATCCTGGAACGAAGCCTCTCCGATGCCGGTTATTACATCGTTGATTTCTACGCCCGCTACCTGTTCGAAAGCCGGCTGTATAATAGAAGGAAATCAGGAGCGTTAACTGTTGAGGAGCTTAACAGTCTGATGCTGGAGGCAATGACTGCCGCTTATGGCGACAGTGTCGCTCCGGAATCAATTCATCCTTACCAGTGGATCAGCAAAGCCGGATATTATATGACAGGCAACGAGTTTCTGAATTTCCCTTATTCGTTCGGGCTGCTGTTCTCCAAAGGACTATATGCACAGTATAAGAAGCGGGGCGGGGATTTTGTGAACCAGTATCAATCCTTCCTGGCAGCCAGCAGCAGAACTACCATTGCGGATGCCGCAGAACTGATGGACATTGATGTGCATTCGCTGGAGTTCTGGCGGGATGCGCTGGCTCTCATTGCAGAGGATATCCTGCAGTTTGGGACAGGTAGTTCCTTTTTGCCGGGAAGTGTGGTAGAACAATAGAAGGAGTATACGCCGCAGCGGCACAGAAAGGGATGCTTGATTGAATGTACGTAGTGTGTAAGGAACATGTGGAGCTGGCCATCGACAAGTTTGTGGACGAGTACGAGGATGCACCGGATATTGTGGATCTGAAGGAAACCGAGTTCTCGGACTGGGACCCGCCGGCGAAATGTGCGGAATGCGAGAAAAATGCGGAGTATTTGGTGGTCTAGGGACCTTCAATAAGTAATCAGGCAAGAGTAGAAAGCACCGGGCTGCTGTAGTTACAAGCGGTCCGGTGCTTTTTTGTGGAAATATAGGGAATTAAGCATCTGCCAGTTGTCCGGTCCGGCTGCTACGGCGGTACATAAAGGCTGAAAGCATAGCAATTCCTGCGGCCAGTGAAAGTCCCCAGTAGATGTTGGAGTAAGCGGACGAAAGCGATAATCCGCGCTGCCACTCCAGGGCGCTGGCTGCCAGAGCTACGCTGAATGCCCCGCTGAAGAATTGAAGCAGCTGAAACAATCCCATACCGGAGCCGATCTGGGCAGAAGGGAGAATTCGCGAGATTTCATTAGATACACTGCTGGACAACGCCGTAAAGGACAGGCTCATGATCATATAGGTCAACATGACCGCAATCCAGGAGTGCGCGGCGAGCAAAGCAAACAGGACGGTGGCGGTTAGCACAAGGAGCGGCGCATATCGCAGAATGCCCCCATTGCCATATCGGTCAATAATCCGTCCTACCCCCCGGGAGACGATAATCGCCAGCAGTGACCCCGGAAAGATAACCAGCCCGGCGTGGCTTGCACTGAAGCCGAAGCGGTGGGTCAGAATCTGCGGCAGCAGAAACAAGGTGGCAAAGCTGCATAAATAAGAAGCGATTCCGACCAGTGACAGGACCAGATAAGAGCGGTCACGGAACAGTGCAGGCATTACGAACGGATCGGGAGTGCTGCCAATGCGGCGGATGAACAGGGCAAGGGAGGCCACTCCGGCGATCAGCGCAATCCAGTATCCGCCGGTCAGAAACAGCAGAAGGCCGGTCGTTCCAATGCCGAGAAACAGTCCGCCGAGCGCGTCGAATGAACCGCGGCGGGGCACTTCTCTGGGCAACAGCACCAGAAACAGCGGCACCAGAAGCAGGATGGCGGCCGTAACGGCGAACAGCCAGTGCCAGCCGAGATATTCGACGATACTTCCGCCGGCCACCGGACCGAGACCCAGGCCAAGCGAAACCGCAGACATGATGGTCGCCATTGCTTTGCCGCGGCGGGCCAGCGGGACATAGCGGGTGAACAGCACGAGTGACAGGGACATCACTGCGCCTGCACCGGAGGCCTGCGCAATACGTACAATCAGCAGAAATACGAAATTCGAACTGAAGAAGCCGGCAATCGCCGCCAGGCCAAGCGTCAGCAGACCTATTGTAAGCAGCCTGCGAATCGGCAGGAAGTCGGAGAGCCGGCTGAATGTGATGGAGGCAATGGAGAACATGATCGAATACCCGGTTACGATCCAGGAAGCAGATGCAGCCGTGATGCCGAATGTTTCAGTCACATCGGGCAATGCCAGGTTGAACATGGCGGTATTCATTATAACGAGTACAATGGCGACACTGAACAGAACGGTCAGCAGCCCTTCCCGTGGAAGAGTGGCTTCCACCGAAGGGGCTGAGCTGTCCACTGCAGGTGGATATGTAGAGCTTGAGCTCATGTGAGGGCCACTCCTTTATTGTTTGATAGTTCGATTACTTACGAACAATTGAAATATAGCATGCAGTAAGGTAAAATGCAATTAGGGATTTTAAAATATTTTGCACCCATCTGTACCACAAAGGGGATATTTATCTATGAAGATACTGTATCATCCGGACCGTAAAGACATTCAGCTTGCTTCCGTATTGTATGCGCTCAGCGATCCTCTTCGATTATATGTTGTTTCGGAAATCCGCAAGCATGGTGAACAGGCCTGCAACAGCTTCAATGTTCCTATCGCCAAATCGACCATGTCGCATCATGCCCGCACGCTGCGTGAGGCGGGAGTCGTCCACACCCGTGCCCAGGGAACACAGCGCCTGCTGTCGCTGCGCTCCGATGACCTGGAAGAGCGGTTCCCCGGCCTCCTGGATTCCATATTGGAGGCCTATGAATCGGCTGGTGAGTCAAAGCTGCTGTTTATGGAGAAGACGGAAGAGCACTAGACGGCAAGCTTTCGGATTCTTTTGCACAACAAATGAAAAAGAGGACGTCATAGCACGTCCTTTTGCGGTTTCTATAGAAGGAAAAAGAACCCTGCCATCAGCAGGGTCCAGTTCGTACTATGCAGATTAAGGTTGC
The DNA here is from genome assembly GCF_038007405.1 of Paenibacillus sp. FSL M7-1046. Lineage (NCBI taxonomy): Bacteria > Bacillati > Bacillota > Bacilli > Caryophanales > Paenibacillaceae > Paenibacillus > Paenibacillus sp. FSL M7-1046. The sequence goes on from NZ_JBBOXB010000001.1 coordinate 2,372,341, forward strand.
TTGCCTCAGGCGTATCCTGAGCCGTTATCGGTTTGCAGCGGCCTTGCCGGTTACAGTCTGGCCCTTCAGCGGATTTAAATTGTCCTTCCACCGGATATGGAGGGACCGGGAGCCGAACAGGTCGGCTCCGTCCGATACCTGGTAATGCAGATGCGGCTCGCTGGAGTTGCCGGAATTGCCAAGCTTCCCGATGATATCGCCCGTTTTGACTGAATCGCCTTTTTTTACGGTGACCGAACCTTGCTTGAGATGGGCCAAAAAGCTGTATTCCCCGCCATGGTCAATCACGACCAGATTGCCTGGGGGTTCTTTTTCATTCATCACGCCCACAGGGGTATTATCGGGGATATCATTTATGACTTCGGTGACGATTCCGTCAGCAGGGGCGGTGACATTCTTTCCAAAAGCATGGTAGCTCTCATTGCGCAGCGGATCTCCTTCGTATGAAAGTCCATTCACCTCCTGCACGAAATCATAGGCGTAGCGCTGGCTTTCGTACTCATAATGATAATTGTTCAGCACGTTGTTGCCGCCCCAGAATACAAACCAATCCCCTTGGAACGGCAGCGTCATGGCAGTCCGGGTCAATGCCTTATCTGTCTCGGGATAGGTGGTCAGCTCCGTGATGTTCAGGCCGTGAATGACGCCCGCTTCATCAAAAACAGCAATAATCCCCTTGTCGCCATCATCGCTTGTCCATATCCGGTGTTCGGCGCCGTTCAGCCTCATCATAGTGGAAGGCTCAAAGGCAGTGACCCCTTGAATAAACGCCGAACCCATCTCCTTGACCTCATCTTCACTGATTTGCTGCTTGAATTCAGGGCTGAACCGCTCATAAATCCCGCTGAAATTGCTGCTTAACAGGGCCCCGGCCAAATTCTCCGGCTGTACGGGCTGTTGTCCGCTTTCGCTGATTTCAGGGGATGCGGAAGGTGTAACTTGTGCTACCTCCTCTGTGGGGCTGGCAGATGCTGATGCCTCCGGACTGTTATTCATCGAATTCTCTCCTCCACAGGCTGATAATAAGACGGCCAAGACCGTCGTACCGGCCATCATTTTGCTGATGCTTCGCATATGTTGTTCCTCCCGGCAGTGCTGTTGTCCTATCGTCTCTTTATTGTAGCTAGTCAGTATTTCCGCCAGTATAACACTGCATTAACGGTTGCTTAACTTTGAACAACGGTTTTGGCAGACGAATTAAGCTATTGTTAAGGTTGTGCGGCCAGCCTGGCGGAGCCAATCATGTTATGATAGTTGCGATTACTAGATCGAAAGGGGAACTGGCATGAACCATGCTGCCATTCTGCTCGTTGATGACGAGGCGTCCATTGTTGAGCTGATTAAGACGGTACTTTATAAAGAAGGATTCACGGATATAGATTCGGCGGGTACGGGTGAAGCTGCTATTCTAGCCTGCCAGAGCAAGGTGTATGACCTGATTGTGCTGGATGTGATGCTGCCGGGGCGCAGCGGGATTGATATCTGCCCTTTCCTGCGGCAGACGACGAATGCGCCGGTGCTGTTTTTGTCTGCGCGTATTTCGGATTTTGACAAGCTTACCGGCTTTGCGGTCGGCGGCGATGATTATATCACGAAACCGTTCAATCCGCTGGAGCTGGTGGCCCGGATCCGTTCGCAGCTTCGCCGTTATCTGGGTGACGCGGGCGGGCCGGAGCCTGTTCAAAATAAAGAGGGGCAACACGGACAGCCTCCCCAGGGAAATGCCAGGCAGGAGCGGCAGCCGGTTCAGCAGAACATTAGCTATGATTTCGGAAGATTCCAGGTGGATGAGACGGCGGGCGAGCTGAGAGTGGAGGGCGAAGTGGTCACCTGTCCGGCGCTGGTGTTTCAATTGCTGTTATTTTTCTGCAAGCATCCGAACCGGCTGTTCACCAAAAGCGAGCTGTACGAGCGGGTATGGGGTGAGGCCGCGCTTAGCGACGACAATACAGTTATGGTACATATTCACCGGATCCGCGAACGGATTGAAATGGAGCCTGCCAATCCCGTGTATCTGGTCAATGTTAGAGGACTGGGGTATAAGCTGGTACAGCGCAGCGGGAAGGAAAAGGGACAGGCATGAAGATGAAAAGGCGTCTGACCCTCCGGTTCGTGCTGCATTCGGCCATCGCCGGATTGGTTGTGCTGCTTATTGCGGCAATCACCGTTATGTGGGTGCTGCTGCGGCTTTCGGAGATCAATCTCACCGATAATTTTGTTTCTGTGGGTTTGGAAAGGCTGGTTGAGTCCTCCGAGTTCGGAGCGGACGGCATTATCTTCGACCCGAAGCTGCTGGAGCAGGTCAAGCAAAATAAAGGCTGGCTGCAAAGCCTGGATGAGAACGGAAAAGTAGAGAAGTCCTATAACACACCTTCTGATGTTCCGGCGCAGTATAATCCGGGAGAGCTGGCCGCCTATTGGCAGCAACAGCAGGATTTCCCGTATGACGTCTACCTCTGGATTCAAGAGAAACACGGCAGAATATACACGCTTCTCTATGGGGTGCCTGAGGTGCTTAAGCCGCTATTGCAAGCGGTCAGCGAAGAACCTTCCTCCTATGCGGAGGGGAAGCTGCTGCTTTCAGCTAAGACAGAAAGCCGGATCCAGGCGCTTGGCGGTTATGTGCAGCTGCTTAATCCGGAGGGCAGTGAGGTGGCGGCGTTTAACCGGCCGGACTCTGCTCCGGCCAAATATACTGTACAAGAGCTTGCCTTGCGCTCGAAGTATGAGGGAAGATACGGATACCGTATGGCGTTTGACTATAATGAAGATACCGGCCAGACCTGGGTGGTAAGCTTGCCCAATGATGCGGCGAAGTCATCGGCCAAGGCCCCCCTGATCTCCGCAGAAATGCGTATTGTACTGACTGGAATTGCCGGGATGCTGGGGGCGACGCTGCTGATCTTTGCGCAGCTGTCCTTCTTGAACGCGCGCCGCTTCGGCGCTCCGATGTTCCATATGCTGGCCTGGCTCGATATGCTCGGGCAGGGCTCTTATGACGAACCGGTGGACCGCAAAGGCCGTCCGCGCAGCCGGCTGAAGTCAGGCAAGTGGAAGCGGCGTTATTCTATCTTTGCCGATGTCATGCTGTCATTGGACCAGCTGACTGAGATTCTGCGGCATGACGAGGACCGGCGGCAGCGGACAGAGACCCTGCGGGAAGAATGGATTACCGGCATTACCCATGATTTGAAAACCCCGCTCTCCTCCATTAAAGGCTACGCCCATTTGCTCGCCGAGGATACTTATGACTGGTCCTCTGAAGAAGTCCGCAAGTTCTCTGCAATCATGCTGGAGAAGTCGGCGCATATGGATACGCTGATCAGCGATTTGGCCATTACCTACCGGTTGAGATCGGGTATTCATGTCCCGCAGACCGAGGCCGTGGAGATGAGAGCCTGGCTTGGCAATGCGCTGGAACAGGCCGCGGCCAACCCGGAGTATGGAGAGGGGCGGATCATTTATCAATCCCCTGACACAGAAATTACCGCCAGGATCTATCGGCCTTGGATGGAGAGGGTCGTCGGCAATTTAACGGCCAATGCGCTGCTGCATAATTCTTCGGGTACGCAGCTTACCGTAACGCTGAGCGCGATGGATACCGGCAGGCTGGTTATTATTTTCCGCGACAATGGCCAGGGGATGGATGAGCAGACGGCAGCGAATTTATTCGAGCGGTATTACCGCGGGGGAGATACGGCTTCCACAACCAACGGTTCCGGTCTCGGCATGGCGATCTCCAAAGGACTGGTTGAAGCGATGGGTGGACAGATTACCGTGAGTTCCGCCCCCGGCAAAGGAACGGAAATCCGGCTTATTTGGGATGGTCTGTTGGCCACTATTTCCGGCTAACGTTTCCGCCAATGGTTCCAAGCTTAATTTCACCATTCCCGGTCTGAGAGATCACGGCATCGCCCGTAATATGATCCATATCCAGTGAACCGTCTCCGACAGCAACCTCGGCCGAACCTTCTACTTGGGTTACCACAACATGTCCATTGATATTATCGATATCAACATCGGTACCAATATTGCGCACGGTGATATCGCCGTCCCGGCTGGAGAGTGTTACCGGACCTTTGGTGTCGATAACCTCCAGATCTCCGTTCACGTTGTCCACCTCCAGCGGAGCCGAGAGATCAGCAACCTTAAGTTTGCCGTCTCTATGCGAGTCCAGCTCCACAGCGAGTTCACGCGGAAGTGTAATCTCCAGATCCACGGCCCCGGAACCCATAGCCAGCATCTGGCCGCCAAAGGAAGCATCCAAATAAGCAGTAGCCTCTTCTGCCCGCAGCTTCAGCTTCAATTTATCCATACTTATGCCTTTGGCGGTGACCACGGCGGTGACTTCAATCGTATCCGTGTCTGCACCGTTTACTTCAATTTCTCCGTTGCGGTTATCTATAACCAGCTTCGTCAACTTGTCAGCCTCCAGTTCAAGCTTCTGAGTTGACGATGTTTCTTCGCCCTTGCTACAAGCGGTTACTAGCAGCAGGCAACCTACGATTAATAATCTCCATGTCCAGCGCATTGGAATTCCCCTTTTCTAAATTTAATATGGAAGAGCATTGTGTACCGTTATGAGACATCGCGTTTGACGAACAGGGTGTGCGAAAGAAGATGCATGACTGCCAGATGAAGTCCTATAAAAGCCAGAGAGAAGCCGAGCGTCATGCCTTTCACTGCCGGATCCCCCAAGAAATAACCGCTAAGGTCGGAATGGGAGAAAATAAAGAAACGGGTCCACGTCCAGCCGTTCATAGCGATGGAAATAACAAATCCGGCCACGGAGACGAACAAGGGAATGACGATAGCAAAGATAGGACTGCGAAAACCAGCAGATATCATAAAAGCCAGTGTAACTGAAATCAACAGAAACGGCAGATGGAACAAGTAACTGCCAAGAATTGAAAGCAGTATGGGCGTTTGGTGCACTGTATGATCCCGCACATACATATAGCTGTCTCCAAGACCGCCCCAGCCGAACATGATTCCCCCGAACAGCAGGGAGAGCAGAAGGCCGAGCAGCGTCAACCCCAGTCCGAACAGGATCGCGGCAATATATTTGGCGGTATACACCTCTGTCCGGCTGGCCGAGCGGGTCAGCAGCAGCTTGATCGTGCCGGACACAAATTCGGCAGCTGCAATCTCTCCGGCAATAATGATTGAGATCAGCGAGACGGCAAAAACAATGTTTCCTGAAAGATCCCCCGCAAAGCTCCAGGCATTCGTCTCAGGCGGCAAATTATGCTGCAGGGAGTACTCGTTCAGCAAAATGTTTTTCTCCGCCTGCCGTATTTCAATCTGCAACGCATCCGGTTCGGCAGCTTCCTCTGCCAGCCGGTGATTCTCCTGCTCAAGCTGCGACCTCCAGTCTGCCGCAGCGGTACCCCCATCTCCAGCACGCACATTGATGATCTGAAGGATGACGAAGACTGCAACGAGAGCAATGAGCACCCAGGTGCGTTTTCTTTTGTAAATCTTCATATTCTCATTTCGGATATAGTTGATCAGCTTCAATGTCCTTGCCCTCCAGTAATCTCAAGGTATTTGTCTTCAAGCGTCCGCTTCACCGTGTTCACCCCGTATACGTTGATGCCTGAATCCAGCAGCTTTTGGCTGATTTCGGGAATGCGGTTCTTGGGTAGGCGTACACGAAGCTGGTTGTGGCCGGCAGTAATTTCCGCGCCTGACAGGAACGCTTGCAGTACTTGCATCGCCAGCTCCGGCCGGTCAACCTCGAACTGGACGAGAGCGTCATCCTCCTGAACCAGCTCCGACAAACGATGCACTCCGATCAGCTTGCCTTGCTGGAGCACGGCAACGCGGTCGCACATCATCTCCATTTCGGACATCAGATGGCTGGAGATCAGAATGCCGACATTCTCCTGGCGGGCCAGATTCTTCAGATGCTCCCGCAGCTCGTGGATGCCCGCCGGATCAAGGCCATTGGTCGGTTCATCCAACAGCAGCAGAGAGGGCTTATGCATCAGCGCTACAGCCAGGCCGAGACGTTGCCGCATCCCCAGCGAGTAGGTACTGACTTTTGCAGAAATGCTCAGCTCCAGTCCTACAAGCTGGATAATCTCCTTCAGCCGGTCCTCGGTGACGCCCGGACTCATTCTTGAGAAGAGGATCAGATTGTCATATCCGGATAAATATTTGTACAGATCGGGCTGTTCCACGATAACGCCAACCTTGCCCATAGCTGCAGAGAATTGCTGCCGGGTGTCGATTCCGTCAATAATGACCTGTCCTTCCGATTTGGAGACGAGTCCCACGATCATGCGGATTGTCGTTGTTTTTCCAGCTCCGTTGGGGCCCAGCAGGCCCATGATTTCTCCTTTTTCCATTTCCAGTGATACATGGTCTACAAGAGTTTTGCGGCCAATGACCTTGGTCAGATCCCGTATTTGAAGCAGCGGCAAAGCTACCCCTCCCTTTTCCAAAAGATTGTAGTAGGATATAATTCTGCATATCGCTTAGCTGAATCCCGCTGCCCATAACCTACCAAGCGGACTGTCATATTGAACAGTTACTGCGTGTCATATGCTGGATGTGACAACAGATCAAGCTGAATTGGAGATGCTGATTGATGCAAAAAAATAAAGCCCGGCGGGCGTGGCAAAATCTAACCGTTCTGCTCTTACGCCTGTTATGGAGCATAGCGGTCGTTATATTGATGTATCTGGATAAGCCGGATTTCCCGCTCTGGCTAGTGCTGCCAGCGGTATTGCTGGGCGGCTTAATTCCTTCATGGGTTGGACGGGATTTCAAGACGCGGTATATTCTTCTGGAATTTATATTCGCAGGCGGGGTCGCGTTCGCGCTGGCGTACTATTTTGGCTTAACGCGATTATTCCTGCCTGCTGTAATGATGCTTGCCTTCCATACCCGGGACAAGGCGCACTTATATACGCTTCCAATCACCTTATTGCTGTACAGCTTAAGCGCCGGACCCGCCATAGGGGAAGGACTGTCGCACCCGCTGATCTGGAAGAGCCTCTCGGATGGGTTGTTCGTCTACGCAGCCGGATATGGATTGCAGATGGGAGCGAAGTCAATCAACGCGATCCGGCAAAAGCTGACGCTAGTCAACGAGCAATATACCATTCTGGAGCAGTATTCCTCTCAGATTGAACGCATGACCCTGCTGGAGGAACGTTACCGGATGGCCGGGGAAGTGCATGATACGATTGGACACAGCTATACTTCGATGATTCTGGGTCTGGAAACGCTGAGGCCGCATGTAGCCACGCAGGAAGGAGAGCATAAGCTTCAGGGTGTTCTGGAGCTAGCCCGCAAAGGGCTGGAAGATGTGAGGCGGCAGGTCCATCAGATGGACCCGCTGGAGGAGCCGGTGACCTTGGACCGGGCTTTGATGCAGATTGCCGGGCAGTTCGAATCCAATACGGGGGTCGCATTGTCGTTCCGCACGATGGGCGAGCCTTATGCGGTGATTAAGCAGGCCAAACATACGTTATGCCGTTCGCTGCAGGAGGCACTGACCAATGCCAGCAGGCATGGGCAGGCGAGTGCCATCCGGGTGGTCCTGCAATATGATCCGGCCCAGCTCATGCTGCAGATTCAGGATAACGGCAAGGGAACTGCACAGCTTCGCTACGGCTTCGGCCTCACCGGTATGAAGGAGCGTCTTGCGGCATTACAGGGCAAGCTATACATTGATTCCCAGGAAAATGACGGCACGCTAGTAACCTGTATGATTCCGAATCAGACGCAGGAAGGGGAGCGGCGGATTGATATCCTGCTGGCTGACGATCAGCCGCTGGTCCGCGAGAGTCTGAGGCTGCTGCTTGGAGAGGAGAAGGATTTCCGGATCCGTACTGCCGCGAGTGGCAAGCAGGCGCTGGAGCAATGCGCCGCCGAGCAGCCGGATATTGTCCTGATGGATATTCACATGCCGGAAATGGACGGCCTGGAGGCTACCCGGCAGCTTAAGGAGAAGTGGCCGGAGATCCGGGTCATTATCATTACAACCTTCGAGGAGATTACCTATGCGGCGGAAGCGCTGCGGCTTGGCGCTGAGGGCTATCTGCTAAAGGCGCTCCATCCGAAGGAATTGGCGGCGACGATCCGCCTGGTCTACGGAGGCGGGACGATGATCTCGCAGGAGGTGGCCCAGCAGCTGTTCCAGGATCAGCAGTTGGAAGCTTCGCTGAATCCGTATGACCTGACCGAGCGGGAGCTGGAGGTTCTGCAAGAATTAACGGAAGGGCTGCGCAATAAGCAGATTGCCCAAAAGCTGCATCTGTCAGAGGGAACCGTCCGAAACTATATTTCGGCGATTTATTTGAAGCTTCAGGTGGGCGACCGCGACGAGGCCGTAGAGAAGAGCAGGAAAGAGCAGCTGGTGCAGCCTCGGGCATAGAATTGATTTAAGATTGATAGCTGGCGGATGCCTTGCTAATCATACAACGAAGAATACAGCAGCCGGCCCGGAGGCCGGCATATGGAGGATATTATGTTAATTCAAATTATAGGCGTGGGCAAATTGAAGGAGAAATACCTGATCGACGGTATCGCAGAGTATGCCAAGCGGCTGACGCCGTACCTCAAGCTCCAGCTTATCGAAGTAGCCGATGAGAAAGCACCCGACAACCTAAGCGCCGCAGAGGTTGTTCAGGTTAAGGCACGCGAGGGCGAACGCATCCTCGCGCACATCAAGAGCGAGGCGCATGTTATTGCGCTCGCGATCGACGGCAAGCTCTGGAGCTCCGAGGAGCTTGCCGCAGAGATCGACCGGCTCGGCACCTACGGGACGAGCCATGTCGCCTTCGTCATCGGAGGCAGCCACGGGCTGTCCGATGAAGTCCTGCGCCGCGCCCAGCAGCGCATGAGCTTCGGCCGCATGACGCTGCCCCACCAGCTCATGCGGCTGGTGCTGGTGGAGCAGGTGTATCGGGTGGTGAAGATAAACCGGGGGGAACCGTATCATAAGTAGGGCGAACTATTGAAGAATTCAGATGTTAGAGCCTAAATGGAGGATTTAAATATCAAGTAGCATTGAGATAAAGAACTGCTGACCTGAACCGAAGAATATATTTCCTTAAGGGTTGCTGCTGGTCTAAGCCCAAAAGATTTGGCAGGCTCGACAATAGCCCTTCAAAACAGCCTCTTTATTGTTACTTTGAGGGAAGCTGATAAGCTAGTTGGAATGGGTAGAATTATTGGAGATGGCGGCTGTTTTTTTTCATATTGTTGATATTGCAGTCGATCCGATCCATTAAGGAAAAGGGCTTGGTAAACGGATTATGTCCGAGCTAATAAAATATTTGGACGAGAAGGCTCCGAAGGGTTCCTATGTTAGTTTAATCGCCGATATACCAGCAGATAATCTATATAAGAAATACGGGTTTGAATACACATATCCAAAATCAGTTGGTATGTAAAAGGTATTGAGTTAATGAGAAACTCAAGCCGACACAGGAGCAAATTAGCCGATGGTATCTCAAAGGCCAGCATGACGCTACCGACGCGCCTCCTATCGTCCAGCCTGATTAACACAAGCAAGCCGAGATGAACGGTTTTAGGTTTGTCTCCTGTGCATGGATCTGTCTTTGGATCTCGTAACCATTTAATGGTATTATCACATGCGCTGGAATATCAATCCACTCTTGTAAACAATTCCATTTTATTTAAAGGACTGAGCTATTAGAGGAGAATACAATGAGGAAAAAAACAGCTAAAAATAATATAACGCTTCCCGATAGATTAAATCATTTAGAACCGAATGAGTATCCGCTCAAGGAAGCTTATGCATATGAAAAAATAATTAAAAGCCTCCGAGAATTTGGTCTTAACGAAAGCGGTTGGACAAATGCAACTCCTTCAGCCGTTCTTCGGCCAGTATCGTAAGAAGAGTGAGCGAAGCAACTAGCAGCCATTATATGGAAATATTCTCAAGCATGGTCAACCTTCATAATTTGCCCGAAATTTTGAGAGGTCTCAGAAATGATGGGCTTCATTTTGGTGAACTTGGATATGACTATTTATCAGATAAGATTTACAAAGAACTAACTACTCTTCCTGAAATGGCGTTAAGCTAACTGGGAACGTTGGTTAAATAATTAGGGAGCAGATCGCCGTGGCAGGCAGCAGCTCCCTTTTTCGTTGAAGTAACTGGAGTTTAATTCTATTACGCATAATATTAGTTTGACTGAATGTGTACTGGTGATGTCCTGCAATAATCTATCTTGAAATTAGCTGATCTGCAGCTCTACGCAGGGTTTCTGCTCATGGAGACGTTATCATCATCCGTTCTAACAATGCCCAAATCTGTTCTGCCATAACTGAAGCTGGATATGGAATCGAATTGGTAATCCACCATTCGAAAGAGCTTATTATAGCTGACGCTAGAAATTGTACTGTTATTTCTTTATTAAAATCTGGCCCGAAAGAGATTAAATCAAATTGTTTACTGAGACTTTGTTGGGCAATAAGAAGTAAGCGATTCCTAAAGACAGGTATTCCTCTATTTTTCAGCATAGTTGAATACAAATTGGAGTTCTGTTCTAAATATTCAAAAACTCGAAGCAATGTGGATTTCGAAGTGAATTTATCTGTGACCTCATCGGGAGCACACTTTTCTAATAATTGATTAATTTGTTCTTCTAAATATTGATCAAGCAGGTCATATTTATCTAGAAAATGTAAATATACCGTTCCACGATTTACATTTGCTAAATCAGCAATTTTATTTATTGTGATATTTTCAATGTCCATTTCCGACAATAGCTCTATAAAAGCATCCATGATAGCCTTTTTGGATTTTTGAATACGTCTGTCCATTTATTTCTCCTTCGGAGTCAGAATATTAAACATTCCTTAGGTGTTTGTTGATTATTCAACAATTATAATCGTTTTAGCGATTGAACATTCCTTTGATTTTTTATATTGTGATTTTATCAAACAAACGTTGAATTTTCAACGAGTGTTAAATAATCTAATTGGAGGAAAATACTATGAAAGCTATTGCTCTAACCGGTTTTGGTATCCCTGAATCTTTTGAAGAGTGTCAAATTTCAATTCCTGAGTTAACAGATACACAAGTTCTTGTGGAGGTGTATGCCTCATCTATAAACCCTGGCGATAATCATTTACGTTCCGGCGATCTAATGCAGAGTGCAGTAGGAGATCAATTTAAAATTCATTTCCCTCATTTTCTTGGGGGTGATGTTGCAGGAATTGTAAGGGGGGTTGGAAAGGAGGTACACCATCTTAAACTTGGTGATCGTGTTATGGGTATGGTTCGTGGCGGCTCATATATGGATTATGTGGCAGTAGAAGAGAATACCTTGACGACAATACCGGAAAATGTATCCTTTGAAGAAGCCAGTGCCGCACCCACAATAGCCTTGACGGCCTGGCAAGCACTTTTTAAGCACGGCAACCTTCAGGCAGGTCAACGTATTTTTATCAATGGTGGTGCAGGTGGTGTAGGACATGTAGCCATTCAGTTGGCAAAACAGCACGGTGCTTATGTAATTACAACTGCAAGAGAGCATAATCGCGAATTTGTCATGGGTTTAGGTGCTGATGAGTTTATTGACTTTACAAAAATTGACTTCACTAAAAGTATATCAGAGCCTGTAGATATTGTTCTTGATACAGCTATGTTGGAAAAAAAACAATTAGAAACAGGACTGCCAGGAGAGTTTGGAGATAATAGCTATGCTATTTTGAAGGATGCTGGAAAGTATATTTCAATCATATCATTCGGTATTGGAATATCTCCAAGAGTTCGTAACATTGAACCGATCTTTTTCCAAGCAAATCCTAATCGGTTCGACCTGAACGAAATTTCCATTAAAATGCAAGAAGAAAAGCTCAAGATTCATGTAGATCAAATATATCCATTTACTGCTAATGGTTTGTTCGATGCCTACCGTAAAAGTGAACAACAACCCAAACGAGGAAAAATTGTGATTTTAAAGGGAGAATAATTTCTTTATTGAATTTACATAAGATAGCAGAATCGCTTGAAGTTAATTTAGTTCAGCTATTTGCATATCAGAATGAAGAGTTTATGGTTACTTCAGCTGAGAGCGATATTCAGGATATTGTAAGTATGCTTCGTGACGCTAATGACGAGAAGATACGCGTGGCGAAAAATGTACTTAAAGAATTATTATGAGATACGTCCTTCAGAGCAAATGAGGTCATTGAAAGTAAACGCACAAGCCACTGGCTTGTGCGTTTTGCTGTAGCTTAAGTAATAGTTCTTATTTTATGATTAATGGCAATAGTCTGAAATTTGATTTTCTAATAATCTTATTAATTTACTAAGGAGCAGCCAAGACATTATTTATCGGATTTATAGTAGTTATTATCGTATTATCCATCTTAACCGGAATGATGCAGGGGACTAAGAAGATTAAGATGTCTTATAAAGACTTGTACCAACATAGAAAGTAATCCTTTTATTGAGCAATGTTTTTAAAAATGTAGAGATATCCGAATTACTTGCTTAAAAACATGTCGAGATAAAGATTTTTGCTTGATATGACCATCAGTAACGACCTAACATATGAGCTGATATACTTAGTCTATAAAGAGATGAACATGGAGTGATTAGGGGATGATGAATTTATATGGAGCGGAGCATCACTTGATGGTGGTGTCAGACGCTATTGATGCGGAAGAACACCGGCATTCCTTTTTACAGGTGACGATCTCATTAACAGGAGAATTTGATATTGATGTAGCGGGGCAAAGCTTGAGTTGTCCAGGAATCATTATCAATTCGAACGTCGTTCATCGCTTAAAAGAGGCGGGACACCCGTTGATGCTTCTTCTGATAGATAGCACCTCTGAGATGGCTGCAAGCTTTAGGCGGTATCTGGAGGGGCAGCAGTATTATGTGTTTCCGCAAGGAATGATGAAGAGCATTCGCGAATTTGTGCAAAAAGAGTATGCTGGCGTTAAGGACCCGGACAGCTATCGTTCTTTTCTGGGACAACTCATGATGCTATTGGGCGTAGAACAGGTGAATACAGCTATTGTTGATCCGAGAATAAGAGAGTTTATTCAGCTCATAAAAGATTGCACGAACTCCGAACACTCCGTAAGTCAATACGCCCGGCAATTTGGTTTATCCAACAGCAGAATGTCGCACCTCTTTAAAGAAAATACAGGCATTTCGCTTAGCGGGTACATGGTGCTGCACAAGCTGCAGAAGGCAACCTATTTAATTTTTGAGGGGCTCAGCATTACGGATGCGGCTATGGCAGCAGGATTTGACAGTCCGTCACATTTAGCCGCCACCAGCAAGCAGTTGCTGGGAATGACGGCGAAGGGTATTCGCAAAGATAGCGTCTTTTTAAAAGTTTCTTGCCTGTATTAACCTTACAATGGGTGCAGGAGGTGTGTTCCATGAGTGCATACTTGAAGGAAACCGAATTACTAAACTATTCTCACCCATTGATCCAGCAAATTGTTCACAGCCGCCAGTGGGATTCGATGTCCAGGAGGGAACAAATTCTTGGCATATATAACTACGTGCGTGACGAAATCCGGTTCGGCTATAACCGGGCAGATGATATTCCGGCAGCGGAAGTATTACAGGATGGCTACGGTCAGTGTAATACAAAGGGTGTGCTTTTTATGGCGTTGCTAAGGGCTGTGGGAGTGCCATGCCGTATGCATGGATTTGCCATTGATAAGAAGCTGCAAAAGGGGGCAATGAAAGGGTGGTATTACCAACTGTCTCCCCAGGAGATCATTCATAGCTGGGTTGAAGTGCTATATGAAGGCAAGTGGTTGAATATCGAAGGATTTATACTGGATATTCCCTATTTGACCAAGCTTCAGCAAAAATTTGAACAGTGTACGGGTTCATTTTGCGGTTATGGCGTTGCAACCGATAATTTTCAAAAGCCGGATATACATTGGAACGAAAATGATACCTACGTGCAAAAAGAAGGAATCGTTCAGGATTTCGGGATTTATGACAGCCCTGATGCCTTCTTCACGGGTCATCCGCAAGGGCTCAGTCCATTCAAGAAAATAATCTATAGCAGGGTGGTTCGGCATCTTATGAACCGGAACGTCGATCACATAAGGCAGGGGTAGCTAACTGATTCTAGATGTGAATAAAGAATTATTATGAGGCAAGCCTCTCAGGGCAAATAAGGTCGTTAGAATCAAAAGCACATTTATTCCAGCTAAACTGTTAAATGCAGCAAGAAGAGATATTGTACTGGGCTTATATGACTTAAAGCTTAACAGCCAGAAGAAAAGAACCAAGGTTTTGAAAGCAAAAGAAAAAATAAGCTTTGCTCCTGTAAAGCCATACCTTACGGCCTCTGTAACGACTAAGGAACAGTACGATGCTTGCGTGAGCTGTGGAATTAAGGAAATCTATTTTGAAAACGTTGTGAGAAGAAATCAGAATGATTATAAGGAACAAGAAGGGCAGCTGCTAATCGGAGGATATGGCGGTATTTATCACTACAGAGAAACAAATCCGTTTGTTACCGACTATTCTCTAAATGTTATTAATGCTACCAGCTGCTATGAATTATATAAATTAGGTGCAAAACGAGTCACTTTATCTTATGAATTAAATAAGGGCCAAATTGAAGATTTAATGACGAAGAGCTATGAGTTAAAAGATGAGCACGGAACGTTCCCTATCATTTCCCATAATGATTGTACAACGACTCTCCTTAATGGGAAGACGCTTAATCTTTTAGATGAGCTACCAAACATCAAAGGAATCGAGGCGCTCAGATTAAACTTCACAGTTGAATCTAAAGAGCAAGTTGTGAAAGTCATTAATATGGCGTCAGGTAAATTAAATGGCTCAATGAATAATGCTGTCTTTAATCAGGAAACAGACACAAGAGGACATTTTAATAAAGAGATTGTGTAGTCGTGGAATTCATTAAATGTCCAAAATCTTGGGAAATACTACAAGTAAATCTGGGACAGATGCAATTCAATCCAATCATAAGGATGACCTTCAGATGAAAATATTATTAGTTGAAGATGATAAGACGATCGCGTCGGGACTGGAATATTCGCTGCAGCAAGAGGGTTATTGGACCGTTCTCTGCCATGATGCCGCTTCAGCCCGAAAGGTGCTCGCCGAAGACATCGATCAGTTCACTTTGTGCCTGTTCGATTTACAGCTTCCAGACGGAACTGGTTATGAATTATGCAAGATGGTGAAGGAACGACGGGATATTCCGGTCATTTTCTTAACGGTGATTGATGATGAGGTCAATGTCGTGATGGGACTCGATATGGGAGCCGATGATTACATTACCAAACCTTTTCGGGTTCGCGAGCTTCTCTCCAGGATCAAATCCGTCTTGCGGAGATACCAGAAGCTGTCCCACGCCGGAGCGGTCATCGACATTGACAATGTGCGCATCCATACGCTGGAAGGCAAAGTATATAAAAACGGTGCCGAAATTTCGCTAACCGCCTTGGAATACCGCTTATTGCTGATCTTTGGCAACCACGTTGGACAGGTCCTCACCAGGAATCAGCTCTTGGAGCAAATCTGGGACGTGGCCGGCGACTTCGTGAATGACAACACGTTAACGGTCTATATCAAAAGGCTAAGGGGAAAGCTGGAGGATAATCCAGAGCAGCCGGCTCTGATCAAAACGGTACGCGGTTTAGGCTATAAGGTTGGTGATTAGATGCTGCGCAATCGGGAAAATCAAATATTATTACTCGTCATGGGCTCGATCAGCTTATCGGCGATCGTCATTGCTGCTTTCATTTCGTCCGTCGCCGCAGCCCTGGTTATTATTGTATCCGTGCTGCTTACCGGCACAGCTTTATTATTCACAAAACGGAGATATTACGAGCTAGAGAAGCTGTCCGTCTATTTGCGGGAGATTAGCAGCGGCCAGGCCTCCCTTGACCCTCGCGATAATCAAGAAGGTGAGCTTAGCATCTTAAAGAATGATATTTACAAGGTTACACGCATGCTCTCCGAGCATCGTTCGCTATTGCAGCGGGATAAGCTTCAACTGACCGATGCCATCTCCGATATTTCACATCAGCTCAAAACACCGATCACCTCTATGACAGTCATGGCAGATCTGTTAAGCGCCCCTGATCTGCCTCCACTCAAAAGAACGGAGTTCACCCATCATATTCGCATTCAGCTTGAACGGATCGATTGGCTTGTTTCATCCTTATTAAAGCTAGCGAAAATGGAAGCGGGAACTATCCCGTTCAAAAAAGATCGAATACACATGGAAACCCTAATCCAAAAGGCACTGGAGCCGGTGATGATTCCGATGGATATTAAGGGACAGACCGTTTCCATCACAGGGGATGACAACGTCTCTTTTGCCGGCGATTTCCATTGGACTGCTGAAGCGGTTATCAATATTTTGAAAAATGGAGTGGAGCATACACCTGAGGGCGGTGCGATTACCATCACATTTTCCGACAACGTGCTATTTACGGAAATCGTTATTGCTGACAACGGAAAGGGCATTCCGAAAGAGGATTTGCCTTATATTTTCAAACGTTTTTATAAAGGAAAAAATGCTAATGAAGGAAGCATCGGTATAGGGCTTGCGATGGCTCACAGCATCATTGCAAGCCAGAACGGCGTGATTGATGTAACGAGCGACAGCGGGACTGGTACAGAGTTTCGGATCAAATTTTATAAGCATGTGATTTAACAGCACTCCGTAAGTGACTGAACTGTCACCTCCAACGTCACTGTAAAGTCATTTTGGACAGATAAAATGATATTCATCAGATGAACGATGGAGGTACAACCATGCAAGTGAAGCAGCAGCGCAAGATTACTTTTATTATCACGATAGGCTACACCCTGATTATTCTTTATTTTATGCTTTTTGCTTTCGGCAGAGCGGATAAGGTAGATCAAATCAGTCAGTACACCTTTATTTTTTTGCCGGACGGTTTTTTTAGGGTGCCGGGTCTTTCCGATCTTCTACATCCGACACTGATGGACTTGGTGGGTATTGGAAACTTTGCAGCCTTCATACCTTTTGGCATACTGTTTCCGTTGTTATACCGCACCAGCTTTGTTCGCTTCATGACAGGGTTTATCCTGTCCATTCTTGTGGTGGAGACCATCCAGGCACTAACATTCCTCGGCAGCTTTGACACGAACGACGTCATACAGAACTCATTGGGCGCTGCTATTGGATTCGGGGCGTACAAGATTGGCTTCCGTACAAAAAACTACTGGAGAAATATCGCTGCTACGGGAATTGCCAGTGCTGTCTTAATGCTCGGCGTGTGGGGGGTCTTCGGAGTAGTTGATCAAGTGTTCACCAAAGAGGTGGGCCCTTTTGTAGCGATAAACGAATGGAAAGATAGTAACGGAAATCGATTAACGGGAACCAAACAGGACAGTCTTAAGATTGGCGGTCAAGACGTGACACCCCAATATAATGTGTATGGCATCGAAGGTAAAAAGAAGGAAACATATACGTATTCGCTAGGCAATAAGGGAGAGTTGTATCTTAGCTTGAATTATGGAATTCCTGATCATAAGGATTTTCAGGGCAGCATTAAGGTTACGGTTGACGGGCATGAGCTCCTGTCTGTATCTGCAGAAGATCAGCTCCATGAGCCGGATATGAGGATCCTTTATCTCACCCGGGCTAATGAGCTTAAGATAACCATTGAGGGGAATGAAACCCTTTGGGATGTTGGATATAGAGAGATGGTATATACCTGGAATTGAGCATCTAGGGAAGGGGGGATGACAATGGAGATTTTAACAATTGAAAATTTGTCCAAAATATACGGCACAGGCGAATCGGCGGTGAAGGCGCTTGATGATGTTTCCTTTTCGGTCCAAAAAGGTGAATTCGTCGCAATTATCGGACCTTCCGGATCGGGAAAATCGACACTCCTTCATATGCTGGGCGGTGTGGATCGACCGACTGGCGGGAAAGTGTATGTTCAGGATACGGATATGTATACCTTGGACGAAACGCAGCTGGCCATCTTTAGACGCAGGCAAATCGGGCTGATCTACCAGTTTTTCAATCTGATTCCCGTCCTGACGGTGGAAGAGAATATTACGCTGCCGCTCTTGCTGGATCAACAAAAGGTAGATCAAAAGCAATTGGCTGATCTTGTGAATACGTTGAATTTGCAGCATCGATTAAACCATCTGCCGAATCAGCTATCCGGCGGACAGCAGCAGCGTGTCTCGATTGGCAGGGCGATCATCGGCAATCCTGCGATCATGCTGGCCGACGAACCCACCGGGAATCTGGACAGCAGGAATAGCAGCGAGATCGTCGATTTATTGAAAATGCTGAATAAGACCTATCATCAGACACTGATCGTAATCACGCATGACGAACGGGTCGCCCTGCAAGCCGACAGAATCATTTCAATCGAAGATGGGAGGATTGCCAAAGACGAGGTGATAAGGCGATGAATATTGTCAATACATTAACCATCCGGCATCTGAAGCAGAACAAGAGACGAACACTTGTGACTATTCTTGGCGTAATTATTTCGGTATCCATGATGACCGCTGTCATTACGCTTGTTTTTTCCTTTGCGGATTTAATGATCAGACAAACTATCACAGATACAGGGGAGTGGCATATTCAGTATCAAGATATAACCAAGGAACAGCTTGCGGCGATACAGGGCGATGATGCAACCAAAACGGTTGCAATCACAAGAGACCTTGGGTATGCCCCATTAGAAGGGGGACAAAATTCCAATAAGCCGTACTTGTTCATTAAGGAATATGATGTGCAAGGGTTCACACAATTTCAGATTGAAATAAGCAAGGGGCGTCTTCCGCACACGGACAAGGAGGTTGTGATCTCCGAGTCTGTTGCAACAAATGGCAAAGTGAAGTACGAAATCGGCGACCGTCTAACGCTTCGCGTCGGCGACCGATTCGAACAAGGGGGCGATCATCCCCTGGATCAGACGGAACCGCTGCGCAGGGAAGACGGCACATTGACCGAGACATTACAGCATAGCATAATTAGGGATTATACGGTGGTAGGCTTCATTAAACGTCCGGTGTCGGAAACGGCTTGGGCCCCGGGTTATACGATCATTAGCTATGTCGATGATCATATCATCGGGGGGGACGATCGGGTCGATGCGTCGGTGGTCTTGCAGCAGGTCAATCCGTTCTTGTTCGCACATGCGGAGAAGCTGGCTGAGAAAAACCAAATTGACACTGTCCAATATAATAACGATTTGCTTCGTTATTATGGCTTGTCCAGCAGCGGAGCCTCATCCAGCATGATGTTCTCATTATCGGCAATCATTATGGGGGCCATTATAATTGGCTCGGTTGGGCTCATCTATAACGCTTTTGCGATATCCGTCTCGGAACGTTCCCGCCATTTAGGGATGCTCGCGAGCGTGGGGGCGACGAAAAGGCAGAAGCGAAATTCCGTATTTTTTGAAGGTATCGTCATTGGTTTGATCAGCATTCCCATTGGCATCTTATGCGGTCTTGCCGGAATCGGAATCACCTTTTCGTTCATGAACACAATGATTGAAGGGGCATTATGGACTAGTGAAAAGCTGAGGCTTATCGTCACGCCGTTATTGCTCTTGATTACTTGTCTTGTTTCGATGCTGACGATTTTCGTTTCGGCGTATCTCCCGGCGGTTAAAGCATCCAGGGTATCTCCCATGGACGCGATTCGCCAAACCACTGACGTAAAGCTTACGGCCAAAGCAGTGAAGACGTCGAAGATCATTCGTAAGCTCTTCGGAATCGAAGCAGAAATCGGGCTGAAAAACTTAAAAAGGAACAAACGAAGACATCATGTTATTCTTTTTTCGCTTGTCATCAGCATCGTTTTGTTTTTGACGATATCGTTTTTCACGACTGGCCTGACACAATCTCTGGCATTGTCGCTGGAAGGCATCAATTACGATATTGAAGTGTCGTCCAGTAATGGAAAAAGACTAGATGACCGGTTGATGCAATCGCTTGTATCTCTGGATGGCGTCACGGAATACAACGTGAGTCATGAGTTAGTCGGGAACGCTTGGGTCGATGCAGCAAGCATCGCCGACGAGTTGCAAGAGAAGGTTAAGCAGGATAAGAGTATGCTGCAAGACGGGAAATACCCTTACGAAATTAAACTCTATGCACTGAATGATTCGAGCCTGCAAGCCTATGCCAGAGCGGTTGGCGCAGATTACGAACAGCTTACGGATCTGGATCATCCCGCCGCAATCGTGATGGATACGATTCATTACAAAGATATAGATACGGGGAAATATATTCAGACGAAGTCCATATATGCGAATATCGGTCAACATATCGAGCTAACGAGTTTTATTAATGAGAGCGGGGAAGAAACGAAGGCAAATAAAGTGATATTTGCCGCATTGACGGATAAGGCACCGATGGGGATGAGCCCGGTAGGCGTAGGCGGGTTAAATATGATCGTGTCGGAACGCGTCATGAATCGGCTGGCAGACGGCGAGGAGCTGGCTAACGCTTCGATGTACCTCCATTTGAAAAGCACGGAACCGGTGAAAACGCAGCAGGAAATTGAAGCGATGAATGAGACCAATCTGAATGTCTACAATGTATATCAATCCAGAATAAGCGAAGAACAACAGATTCTGCTGATGAACGTCTTTTCTTACGGTTTTATCGTATTAATCTCTGCGATTTCCGTTGCGAACATCTTTAATACGATCTCAACAGGGCTGGCTCTTCGCAAACGGGAATTTGCGATGCTGAAATCCGTAGGCGCGACGCCAAAGGGGTTTGCAAAAATGCTGAACTATGAGAGTGTTTTTTATGGGGTCAAGTCGCTCTTGTATGGGCTTCCTGTCAGTTTCGCCGTGATGGTTCTAATCTATAAAGCATTTGCGAACAAATTCAGCTATGGGTTCACCCTGCCCTGGATGAGCATTCTGTCTGTCATTGTGTGTGTATTTGTCATTGTCAGCTCTGCGGTTGTTTATTCCGGAGCTAAAGTAAAAAAGGAGAATATTATTGATGCATTAAAGCAAGAGAATATATGATTCACTTACTTCACCCAGAGGAGGAGACGTTACCCGACGTCACACACAATCATGCGAGTCAATCGATTGCTCTCCATGCTGCTGATCATCTCCGGTAAAGGTACGGTAACGGGCAAGGAGCTTGCCGAGCATTTCGAGGTATCCTTGCGGACGATCTACCGGGATATCGAAAAAATAGGAGAAGCCGGCATACCGGTTGCATCGTCCAGCGGCAAGGGCGGAGGATACTATATTATGGACAGCTATAATATAACCAGCCTCTTTTTAAACCAGGATGAAGCTCATACGTTTGTAGCTGTAATGAAGAATTTACACGGCTTGTTTGGCAGGAACGAAGCTTTTAATGACATCATGCTAAAGGTTGAGCATACCTATAAGCAGGAGCAAGGTAAGCACAAACTGACTCTGGATATGTCCCATTTCAGCATGGAGCAGGAAATTAAAGAGTACATGGGGATCATAAGCAAGGCCATCACGGATAACAGGCTGCTGGTGTTCGACTATATCAACAGGGATATGGAATACCTGGAGCGAACGGTAGAGCCAAGCTGGATTGACTTTCGCCACGGCCATTGGTACGTGATAGGTTTTTGCCGGGTCAGAGAGGACTACCGCAGATTCAAGCTCGTGCGGATCAAGCAACTGAAGCAGGGACCGCCTTTTGCAAAAAGAGAGCTGCCCGATGACCGAATCGCCGAGGTCATTGAGCACAGCTATTCGCAGCGGGACATACAGGTTGTGCTCAGATTCACTTCGCGAATTGGCGCGCAGCTTACTGAGTACTTTCAGAAAGAGAAAATTAGCCGGGGTGAAGATGGCTTCTATCTCGTTAGGGATACTTTTCCTCATGAGGAGGGCCTGCTGAAATTCATTCTAAGCTTCGGCAAGGAGTGCGAGCTGCTGGAGCCTCGTGAATTACGGGCGGAGCTTCAGCAATATATGCAAAATATGCTTCTATCCTACAATGACTGACGCCCTGGTGTCAGTCATTGTGTTCTATAGTGGGGATATCGGCGGAAAGAATACATACCGCCCGCTATAACTAGGCTAGGAGTGAACCGACTAAATGAAAGCCAGCATTTTGGACGATGATTTCAATGAATGGGGTACGGAGGACACACGAACAGAACTGATACGGAAGCTGCAAAGATTGGAGGAGGCACGTTATATCCTGCGTGA
This sequence comes from Paenibacillus sp. FSL M7-1046, assembly GCF_038007405.1. NCBI lineage: Bacteria > Bacillati > Bacillota > Bacilli > Caryophanales > Paenibacillaceae > Paenibacillus > Paenibacillus sp. FSL M7-1046. The sequence continues at coordinate 2,394,529 of NZ_JBBOXB010000001.1, forward strand.
GGGAGAAAGGTTACAAGACTTTACCTGTCTGATGCTGCGGCATATTGGCGATCCGGAGCCTGTGCTCCGTGAGCATATCTATTCGATTTTTTACATATGGCTGAAGCGCGATAATAAGTTCTCCTGTGAGGAAATGCGGAAACTTTTGGCTGTTCTAATGGATGACCGGCATTTGTTCTATCGGATTGGAAGCGAGGGTGACCAAAGTGTGCTTACCAGGGCGTTCTCGGTTCTGCCTGTCGCTCTTATTGTGCAGCGGGACAGGAACAATCCATTCTTGACTCCGGATGAGTTCCAGCATCTAAAGCATTCGCTGCTTCGCTACTACCAGGAGGAGAAGGACCTGCGCGGTTATCTGGCAGTCGAAGGCTGGGCTCATGCTGCGGCTCATGGGGCAGATGCCCTGGAGGAGCTGATCCGCTGTCGGGAAAGCGATAATGTGTTGCAGCGCGAGGTGCTGGAGGCGGTTAAAGGGATGCTGCATAACGGTGTGCGGATTTTTGACGAGGAGGAAGACGAGCGCATGGCCAGCATTGTGGACACGATGATTAGCGAAGCACTGCTTCCGCAGCAGGAGATTGCCGACTGGATTCATTGCTTGTCGAAGTGTACGGAATGGCCGGATACGCGCACGCAGAGAATCGCCAGAGTAAACGGGAAAAATTTCGTACGCAGCCTGTATTTCAGAACAAGGGTCCGGAATGACGGAAATAATCTTATTCTTAACGGCGCCATGCTGACGGCTGAAGCTAAATTAAACCGTTTTAATGAGGCTAATTAAGAAGTGCGCTAGAAATAATACATATGGAGGTAATTAAGTTTGAGTACCCACTACTATTTCAGTTGGTTTAATGAATTTTTTCCAGAGAAGCTGGTCCATTGTTTGCAGGAGGATATACAAGACAGACAATCGCTTGTTATGATTAGCGCTGACCCGTCTGGTTATACAGATGAGCCAATTAACTTTGATGATATCTCTGAATGGACATGGCTGAATCAGGCTAATATTATTTTTGATGAATATCATTTCATTGATTACCGCATGCAGAAGGAAGATGCCCGGCGATTCATTCAGAACGCTTCCGTCATTTTTTTATGCGGCGGGTATCCTGGTTTGCAGAAGGATTTCTTGGCGGATTATGAATTAGCGGACATTATTAAGAACAGCAATGCCATTATACTGGGTGCCAGCGCCGGTGCGCTAAACATGTCTGCTCAATGGTTAAGCTTGAATGACACGGACCATGAAGTTGAAACAGGTACTATTTATGAAGGTATGGGCTTTGATCAATTTGCCTATGAATCTCATTCTAAACGGGGCTACGACACGTTTGTTCAAGGCTACCTGTTCCCCTTGTCTGAAGAGATTGATGTCTATGCGGCAGAACAGGAGAGCGCTATACGGGTAAAGGACGGCAAAATCGAAACAATGGGTCCTATATATTTAATTTCCCGCTCAAAGATTCAGAAATTGGTTGAGACGCTCAATACTTGTATAACAACATTCCTAGCAATCTACCGGCTGACACAGTGCAAGCCGCGATGATGCTGAATAGAGTCGCTTAGCAAGCAAAACATAGAAGGACAATAAGGGCACCCTAAGAGGGTGCTTCTTGATTTCGCGCTATTAAAAATACATAGAAAAAACAACAAATGATTTCGCGTTAGAGATGATACGGTGAACCATATCACAAGTAACGGCGAAAAAATTGTGAATTGGTTGGATATGGGAAAAATACAACCTTTGAAATCAAAGTCTAGCAACTGAAGTGCCTCAGCTTGATCTGGAGCCCCTGGCGAATCTAGAAAAACATGTGAGATGGGCAATGTATCGACACCTGACCATATTCACACACCACCTTACCCAACACTTTAACAAGCCACACAAAGGAGAATGTCCATCGTAGGTGTTCTCTTTTTCATTACGCATGATATTCTATTGCCTCTCTTGCTACTTGCTGTGCATAGGCTTTACCCGAGCCGATAGATTGGTAATACGCCGCGCGTCAAAGTATCAATAAGCTCGATCACTACATCATGCTGTCCAACGCCAACGGTGACGGCTTCCTTAATCGATTCTTTGAAAGCTGCTCCGTTATCACTATGGCTCAACCGCTTCTGTATTCGCTTTACAGTCTGACTCACATACATCTATTCCATCTTATCTTCACCACCGTTTTTGAAATTGTATTGGTCTATTGGCATGCTCAATCAATTCATGGCCTCCATCTGCCAGTATGCTTCACCTAGGCCAATTGAATCATAGTAAGCCTGCGTCACATCCTCCATGCGCTGGGTCACAGCATCATGCTGCTCCATCGGGATAAACTCAAGGATAGCTATGGTGATGCAGCTCCATGTTACGGAGAACGTATCACAAGTAACTACAAATTTTATTTAATTTATGGGTCATAAGGAGGAAAAAATGACTGAATTACTAGCTCCAGCAGGAAATATGGAGGCTTTAAAAGCTGCAATTTCTAATGGTTGTGATGCAATATACTTAGGAATGCAAAAATTTGGTGCACGTGCATACTCATCTAATTTTGATTTAGAATCGTTAAAAGAGGCTGTTACGTATGCACACCTGAGGGACGTTAAACTCTATGTTACAATGAATACCATCGTTTTTGAAAACGAAGTTGAAGAGATGAAAGAGCAGATCCACGAATTAAATAAAATCGGTGTTGATGGCATTATCGTACAGGACCTGACTGCTTTCGATTATATCGTCAAAAACTTTCTTGATATGGAAGCACATTGTTCAACTCAAATGGGAATAGACGATTTAGACGGAACTTTATTATTTAAAGAACTTGGTGCTAAAAGAGTTGTTCTGTCCCGTGAGGTTGAGATTGAAAAAGTAAAAGAGATCAAAAGAATAGCTGAGATACCTTTAGAAATTTTCGTTCACGGTGCTTTATGTGTATCTTACTCGGGAAACTGTCTAATGTCAGGATTAATCGGCTATCGATGCGCAAATCGCGGAAGATGTGTGGGTTCATGCCGTAAGGAGTATGAACTAATGGATAAGACAACAGATACGTCTTTAGGGAAAAATTATATTCTATCTACTAAGGACTTAAACACAATCGATTATATCCATGATTTAAAAGAAATCGATTCTTTAAAAATAGAAGGTCGAATGAAAGTGCCTACGTATGTTGCTAATGTTGTATCCAAATATCGCATGGCCTTAGATCATAAAATAACCGAAGAAGATAAAGAAAATCTGAAAAAAACATTCAATAGAACATTTACTAAAGGGTATTTGTTTCACGAAGATAGGAGAAATATTACAAACATCTTAAGACCTAATAACTTTGGTTATGAAATTGGAACAATCAGCAAGATTATTAAAGATACGTATGAAATAACACTTACACGTCCTTTAAATCAGAACGATACCATTCGAATAAGTCACAACAATGAAGATGTTAATTTAACGGTTGCCAAACTGTACGATAAAGAGGGCGAATTAATCAACAAAGCAGATGATGTCTGCTATATCAAAATCAAAGAAAAGATGTCTAAGGGAGATTTAGTATATAAAACGAAGGATTATTTCTATAACAAAGAATTAGAATCATCACTGGAAAAAGAATTTAAGCGGTTTAACCTCGATATTAGAGTATATGCATGTCCAGATGCAAAGCTTTTCATAGATGCGGAGGGCTTAGGCTTTAATTATTCATATGAAAGCGAGGAAATACTAGGCGAAGCCATTAATAATCCAACAACGAAAGACCAAGTAATCAAGCAATTTTCAAGATTAAATGATACGATATTCGAACTTAATCATGTGGATTTTGAGGAATGCAATGCATTTATTCCAGCTAAACTGTTAAATGCAGCAAGAAGAGATATTGTACTGGGCTTATATGACTTAAAGCTTAACAGCCAAAAGAAAAGAACCAAGGCTTTAAAAGCAAAAGAAAAAATAAGCTTTGCCCCTGAAAAACCATACCTTACGGCCGCTGTAACGACTAAGGAGCAGTACGATGCTTGCGTGAGCTGTGGAATTAAGGAAATCTATTTTAAAAACGTTGTTAGAAGAAATCAGATTGATTATAAGGAAAAAGAAGGGCAGCTACTCATCGGAGGATATGGTGGAATTTATCACTACCGAGAAACTAATCCGTTTGTTACGGACTATTCTCTAAATGTTGTTAATGCTACTAGTTGCTATGAATTATATAAATTAGGTGCAAAACGAGTCACTTTATCCTATGAATTGAATAAGAGCCAAATTGAAGATTTAATGAATGCTTATTATGAAGAAAATGACGGCTATCCTGCACTGGAAATGATTGTATATGGTAAGGTTCCTTTGATGTTTACAAAATATTGTCCGATGAAAAAAATGAATCAATGCAGAATTTGCAAAACGAAGAGCTATGAGTTAAAAGATGAGCACGGAACGTTCCCTATAATTTCCCACAATGATTGTACAACGACTCTTCTTAATGGGAAGACGCTTAATCTTTTGGATGAGCTACAAAACATCAAAGGGATCGAGGCGCTCAGATTAAACTTCACAGTTGAATCCAAAGAGCAGGTTGTGAAAGTCATTAATATGGCGTCAGGTAAATTAAATGGCTCAATGAATAATGCTGTCTTTAATCAGGAAACAGACACAAGAGGACATTTTAATAAAGAGATTGTGTAGGTAGCCAAAGGGATGGTTCTGGCGATATGATGGCGGGAGCGAAACCAACAGCGGCAGCGGTCAGATTATGGCGTACATAAATGCCCGGACGGCAGACTCTGCGATTGGGGTAGGTAGTGAGCAGTATCTGAGAATTGGTCAAGGAGATCATCGCTCCATCAATACACGTTTACTTGGGGTGAGACCGCCATTGAACCAAAATCAAAAAATAACGGTGAAGGGATAGCCTCCCTTACGCCGTTATTTTTCTAGTTGAAATTTTCTTCTCGCTGAAGAGCTGCCTTCAACTCAAGATAGAATAAGCAACCCCTCTGCGGTGTTACGATTATGACTTTTCTTAATCCGTATAGTAGCCTAAGACAAGGTCAACTACGTCCTGGATATCTTGTTTAGTAGACATAGGCGTTCCAAAAGGATTGTTTTTGGCCTCCTGATAGGCCGATTCAAGGGCAGATAAGACCTCACTTAAGTTCGAAGCTGTCACTCCGGTTATACCAGCTAGAGCGAATACTTCTTCGTTAGGAGTAGATCCTTCACTGAAAGGATTCAAATAATCATAGATTGCAGCTAAGATAATTGCCTGATTAGTCTCGTCAACAATCGCTTGAATTTGAGACAATGTTCTTGGAAGTGGTGTTAATCCGGTTTCCAATGCGTATTCGTAGGAGGAAAGGTCCTCTAATGTGACGCCCGTAATACCTGCATTGGCAAAAGTCGTCACATCAACATTCGTCCATGAACCCGAAGCCGATGCAGCATTGATCAAATCCAGTGCCGCTTGCTTCGTAATACCGTCAATAACCGCATTGACGATGGCTTGAATTTCTGAAACCGTCCACGGAGAGCTTCCATCAGAGTCAAGTGCATCTTGAACAGCTGATACATTGGATGTCGTTACGCCTGTAATACCGGCTTCAGCAAAAGTCGTCACATCAACATTGATCCATGTCCCAACAGATGCATTAATCATATCTAGTGCGACATTGGATGGCGCCGGTGTTGGTGTTGGTGTTGGTGTTGGTGTCGGTGTCGGCGTCGGTGTTGGTGTCGGTGTTGGTGTCGGTGTTGGTGTCGGCGTCGGCGTTGGTGTCGGTGTCGGTGTTGGTGTTGGTGTTGGTGTTGGTGTTGGTGTTGGTGTTGGTGTTGGTGTCGGCGTCGGTGTTGGCGATGGTGTCGGCGTCGGTGTTGGTGTTGGTGTTGGTGTTGGTGTTGGTGTCGGTGTCGGTGTTGGTGTCGGTGTCGGTGTTGGTGTTGGTGTTGGTGTCGGCGTCGGCGTCGGTGTTGGTGTTGGTGTCGGCGTCGGCTCCGGCGTTGGTGTCGGCGTTGGTGTCGGTGTCGGCGTCGGCGTCGGTGTTGGTGTTGGTGTTGGCGATGGTGTTGGTGCTGGTGCTGGTGCTGGTGTCGGTGTTGGTGTTGGTGTTGGTGTCGGTGTTGGTGTCGGTGTCGGCGCTATATATTGTGATTTCGCTTCGTAGGCACCGGTAAGCAGCAAATCGCGCGTAGCATTTGCTTTGCCGCCAAACGTACCATCAGCGCCATTGGATAACAATTTAAGCTCCAATGCCTCGGACACATAACCCTGCGCCCATTTGGATACGGTTGTATCGGTACCAGTTTTCGCTTTTGCTTCCGCGTCCTTGCCTAGCACTCGAACCAAGAACGTAGCCAACTGCTCTTTGGTCACTTTGCCAGCCGGATTGTATGTACCTTCGCCATAGCCGTCCGTTACGCCAGCAGTTTTAAGTGCTTCAATGTAGGGCAGCGCATAACCATTGGCGGCATCATTCGCCTTGACGTCACTGAAACTGGACATCTTCAGATCTTTATTGACTTCAATACCCGTAATCAATGCCGCAACCTTTGCGAACTGGGCGCGGTTCATCTCCTCTTTGAGCCCAAACGTCGTATCACTGACGCCATCGAAAATCCCAGCGCTAATCATTGCATCAAACTTTGCCTTCGTCGCCGCATCCAAATCCTTTAGATCAGTGAAGTCTGCCGAAGTCTTCGCCTCAGCATAAACCGTACTGCCAGACGCGCACATTAATAAAACCAGAAATGAAACAAGCCATTTTTTTCTCATAAATCCTTCTCCTCCTTAGACTCTACCGTCTGGGTTAATCGTAAATGCCCCTTCAGACTCATACTTTTCTTGTAACAAGATAATTATCGGCAGAATATCCCCTTATTTTTATATAAAATTTGTTGGGAATTGCGGGTGTACGCTCCCTATATCCGCTGGTTCACCACACTTCCAACACACTGTACACAACAAAAAAACCTGCCAAGCGACTCTCGCACAAGCAGGTTTCCGTAAATAAACAATTGCTTGTATTATCGCAGTATCTTTTTCCGGAAAACAGCAAAATTCCCTCGATTGATTAGGATGAGGAGGTACCAATATTTGTTTTGCCATTATTTTAGGAGTAGGATTATTAAGAACTCGTCATTTATATATAGCTTTTAATGCATTTGGTCCTAAGGAAAACGGAGGTATTGGAAATGGATATCAGGGATAAGGTCGAAAAGTTAAGACAGCTAATGAGAACAAATCAAATGGATGCTTATATCATTCCCAGCTTTGATGCACATCAGAGTGAATATGTAGCAGAGCATTGGAAATGTAGAGAGTGGATATCAGGATTTACAGGGTCTGCAGGTACAGTAGTTATTACCTTAGAGGATGCTGGGTTATGGACAGATGGTAGATACTATATTCAAGCAGAAAAGCAGCTTAAGGGCTCAGGAATCAGATTATTTCGAATGGTGGATCCAGGGGTACCCTTTTATTCGGAATGGTTAGCAGATGTTCTTAATGAAGGAAGCGTTGTGGGCTTTGATGGAAATGTTTTTTCAATTACTATGGTTAAAAGGATGGAAAAAGATCTAAAAGCAAAAAGAATCGGATTAAAAATGAATCAAGATTTAATTGGTGATCTGTGGGAAGATCGACCGGAGATTCCTAAAGGATCAATGTTTACTCATGACGTAAAATATGCAGGCAAATCACGTGTGGAAAAATTAAATGAAGTAAGAAAAGAAATGAAAAATATAGGAGCAAATTATTATATTTTAACCTCCTTAGATGACATTGCATGGCTTTTGAATATAAGAGGGGCCGATGTGCCTAACAATCCAGTTGTAATTAGTAATGTAATCGTAGCAGAACATAAATGTTATTTATTTATTGATTCCTGCAAGATTCCCCCTTTGGTTCAATTAGAACTGGAGGCTGAAGGAATCGAGTTAAAAGCGTATGATGAAATACATATGTTCTTGGGAAATCTTTCGAGCGGAGATACCATTATTTTAGATGCGAATAAAACAAATAGCAGATTATATAACGCCATTAACAGTAATACAAATAAAATTGAAAGTCCGGACATCACAACTAATTTAAAAGCTATAAAAAATGAAGTTGAGATAAAAAATGTGAAATGGTGTGAAATCAAAGACGGTTTAGCCATGGTGAAATTTATAAAATGGTTAAAAAACGTTGTAGATAAAATAGAAATTACAGAGATTACTGCAGAAGAAAGATTAGAAGATTTCAGAAGGGCACAGGAAGGATATGTTGGGCCTAGCTTTGATACGATAGCAGGTTATAGAGAACATGCTGCGTTGATGCATTATAAAGCCAATAAAGAAACGCAATTTACACTTAAGAATGAAGGCCTTTTTCTAGTTGATTCAGGCGGACAGTATTATGATGGAACAACAGATATTACACGAACGATTGTTTTAGGAAAACTTACCGATGAGCAAAAAAGAGATTTTACTTTGGTGTTAAAAGGGTTTATTGCATTAAGCTCAGTGAAATATTTATATGGGGCTACAGGTTCTAACTTAGATGTTTTAGCAAGACAACCAATATGGCAATATGGTCTAGACTATAAGTGCGGGACAGGCCATGGGGTAGGTTTTTTCTTGAATGTTCATGAGGGACCACAAAGCATAAGGAATAATACTAATAATGTTATATTAGAAAAAGGCATGATCATTACGAATGAACCGGGGATATACCTTGAAGGTAAGTATGGAATTAGAACTGAAAATATGATGTTAGTAGTTGACGACGAGAAAACAGAGTTTGGTCAATTTATGAAGTTTGAAACCATTACGTGTTGTCCAATTGATCTAGCTGGTATCAATACAGATATGTTAACAGAGAGTGAAAAGCAATGGTTAAACAATTATCATCAAGAGGTCTATACGAAGCTGGCTCCTTATTTAAATGATGAAGAGAGCGCATGGCTGAGGGAAGAAACTAGGGAAATATAAATGCCCTGCTTTGTTTTGATGATTCTCAATTCTACAATTGACCATTCTTCGGGGAAAGATTCAATTTGTAACAGATCATTTCAATCATGGGTATAACGGCGGAAAAAAGGGAGTGTGCGGACACTCCCTTTGAGCTAACATTGTCTGTTATCAAATAATATGCAAAATATAGAAACCACATAGACCACTTAATTTGCCGTCTTATTGACAAAATCAATCTCATTTCTGATCCCTTTATGGGCGTCATTCCACAGGCCATTTGTCAGGCGAATGCGCAGCAGGCATGTGTTAGGGTCTTCGTCGTTATTGGCTTCGTTATACCACTCGGCGAATATTATGCGCAGCTTTGTCATCATCTCCGCGTTTTTCTCGTCACATACCCAGCCCAGGTTTTCACCGATACCATCGGCCGTAAAGTTTTCGACGATGATACAAACGGCGACTTCGGGGTTTTGGGCGATCTGCTGCATCTTGCCTGAGGTCGCGTAAGTGACGGTGTAGAACGCACCGTCCTCATAATAGGCGTCCACAATGCGGGCGGCGGGACGGCTTTTGCCATTGGCCCCCGGTTCCAGCGCGATGGTGGACAGAGAGATCAGGCCGTCCTTGTTACCCACTTGTTCTTCCAGCAGCTTCATGGCTTCGTCGTACTTGCTCATTATATTACCTCCTAAAGTGTCGTAAGGCATACATTATTAAGCCTATCATTGTAAAATCTTAGTGCATGTGAAGAATAATACGATAAAATATTAAATCGCTATCATAGTCCTCTGTCGACTTAGGTATGGTTCAACTGATAGAGTCTTAAAATAGTACACTTAGCTGTAGTATAAGGTACTCGAGCAGGTGCCCTTCGATTTCGTTCTATAGATGTTACGGTGAACCGTATCATAAGTAGTGGTAAAGCAGCGGCAAGAAATTTCTATTGAAGGGGTCGGGAGATTAACTTGGCTAAAAGCATTCGATACAGTTGAAATTGAAAGTTCATTTTCTGATTTTGTTGAACTTAAGGGTCGAGCGTTTTCCTTTACTATTGAAGATGGTGTTACACAAGTAGAAGATATACACCGAAGATATCGGGAAATAAAGTTTTTTGATAGAATGATTATAGGGGAACGGTGTTTTTTCGGTAACCATACACCTTATATCTTTTGTCCAAATAGGTGTTGACACTCCACTTTGGTTTTTGCTTGCACGTTCTGAATGCTTATGCCGTGGTAACTCTATTTTATAATGAGGTGTTTAATGAATAATCACAATGTAGTAGAAATTGAAACCAAAGAAGATGAAGTTAATGCACTTGAAACGATAACAACACCAGATATTGCTTCTCGAAAAGATATGGAGATGAAATCAACTATTAAAGACAATAAAAATGGAAGGAGACTTATGTCTATAGAAAAAGTTAATATTTTAACAACATGTATATTTTCATTATTGTTGGTTATCGTGGGTATTGCACAGTATTCTACATACAACAGACAAGCTGATATAGCTGCAAATGCAAATAAATTATCCCAATATCAATATAGATTTGAATTTTATGAAAAATTGGAAAATATACAAAAAACTACTGCTATAATAAAGAAAGAGCCGCAACTAGATTTAGAAGAATTTTCTGAGTTGAATTTTGAAATATTATCTCTACTTAGAGAGTCAGAACTGCTTTTTAACAAAGATATATCTCAGAATATAAAAAAAATTTTAACGGAACATATGGACTTTTTAGTAAAGCTAAGCAATGAAGGAATGTATCATGATGACTATACAAAGGAAATGTTTAAATTGAATACGGACTATGGGGATTTTTTAAATAGCGTTAGTTTTAAAAAGTATTTAGATATCAATATAATAGAATGATATGACTATCAGCTAAAACATATATAATTAAAATTTACTGTTGTAAAAAACAACATTGACTAAGATCAATAAACACATTAAATAATAAAGCAATTCTGTGTGTCTAAGATTCAGTTTAGTATCTTGAAAATAGATGAATGCTTTATGTAATAATGAACTGCATTCCCCAAGTTGGCTGAGGACGCGATGCGGCTTGTTCGGTCTGCTATGGGGTTATAAGGGGCGAGAATATAAGGAGTTAAGATAAAGTGTACAATACTAAATAAAATAAGAGTGGTACGTAGGCCAGCAATGCCTCACGTCCCGCTCTTATTTGCTGACTTAGTCTTTATTTTGAATATTCTCATATTCACTCTCTATTATCTTAAAAAAGTCAGAGGGCCGTATATGGAGGGGCGGCCCGAAGCAGCAAATTCATTAGTACTTTCATATAGAACTGACGAGCGAGATCAAAGAAGGGCCATCCCGTGAAGGATGGCCTTAAAACATGCCGCTTCAACCATCTCGGAGAACCTTATCATAAGTAGGGCAAGTTTTCTCAAAAGATTGAACTTAATATAATAGATAATCGAGTTCATCCTTCTTATAAAATCAAATAAATCGTATAATATTCTTAGCATTAATTTTCCATGAAGGGGAAAGATAAATAAAACTGATATAACTTTTGCTGCAAATTAAAAGGCGCAATCTATAAAACAGGCAGAAACTAAAAAGACGCCTTTAGCCAAAATCGTTGATTTAGCATCAATTCGGAGAAAAGAGAGGATTCAAGCGAGGAACATGTGCTTAGGATCTATTACCGGCTCGCAATGCTTGAATATAGGAAATGACTGGGGGGTAAAGATTTGGATCTTGATATTTTTATTGAACAAGCGGAATATATTGCATCAAGTGAATTTCAAAAGTGGAGCGTTGAACATCCGGAGGAAGAGGATATCATTAGAAAACTATCTCATGGTGGAGCTAAACTTTTAGTGGGTCCGAGAGGATCGGGGAAAACTACTTTGATGTTAAAGACATACTACAAATTGTCAGCTAACGGAAATGTGAGTAATCCCAAATCCTCCTTTCCTGTTTACGTTAACTTTAAATCATCACTAAAAATTGAGCCTTTATATAAGCTAAATGCAAATGCTGTATATTGGTTTAATCAATGGATGTTATTTAAGGTTTACCTTGGTTTATACCAATCATTAGAAGATTTTAAAATCGATAGCTTAGGGATGTTAAAATATACAAAGAGTAATGTTGAAAAAATCATTAGTAATATTGAGTTTAGACATGTGGAATTAGTCCAAGATGAAGTGCTTATTACTGTTGAACAAATAGAAGAAGAGATATCCAAGATATTACAAGCTCTAAATAAATCACACTGTGTACTCTTGCTGGACGATGCAGCTCATGCTTTTTCAGCTGAGCAACAAAGAGACTTCTTCGAATTTTTTAGAACAATTAAAAGTAGGATAGTATCTCCAAAAGCTGCTGTTTATCCAGGTGTTACAGTATACTCACCAACCTTCCATATAGGTCACGATGCAGAGGAGATTGATGTTTGGATAAAGCCAGATTCTATAGGATATATTGAATTTATGTTAGGATTATTAGAAAGAAGACTTCCCGAGAATGTTTTCAATGAGTTTTATAAGAAACGGGATCTATTAGAAGTCGTTTGTTATGCTTCATTTGGTATGCCGAGGGCACTGCTTAATATGATTAGAAATTTCTATAAAATTGCTGAAGAAGATGACGATGATTTTACTTATTCTTTTAACAGGAAGGCTGTTAATAGTGCAATTAGCAACAATTTGAAGCAAACATTGGGAGTCTACTCATCTCTAAGGGTTAAACTTCCAACTTATGCTGAATTTATTACAAAAGGTGAGCAATTATTTGTAAAAATGACAGAGCTAATTAAAGACTATAATAAGGATAAAGAAGCAACTTCTCAAAGCGTATCAATAGCAATAAGCAAGTCTTATCCAGTAGAGTTCGGGAAAGTACTAGGGTTTTATCAGTATGCAGGTTTGGTGATGCCTAAAGGAGAAGTAAGTAAAGGACGTGAAGAAGGAGTCTATGAACTTTTTACCATCCATTACGCATCGTTAATTGATAGAAATGCATTTATCGGTAAAAAAAATATAAAAGTTCAGGACTTAGCTCTGTCATTAAGTAAAAGAAGCTCACACTTATTTAAAAAAGTAACACCTCAAGTTCTGCTTGGAACTGAGAAAGTAGGGGATATGTTCCCTCTCTCACTCCCACCATGTCATAACTGTAAAGCCCCTAGGACAGATGAGAATGCAAAATTTTGTCCTAATTGTGGAACTATGTTAAAAAGTGTTTCTATATTTGAAGCTCTAATCTCAAATGATATTGATAAGTTACCTTTAACAACACGGCGGGTAGAGAATATAAAGCTCAATTCAAATATAAGAACTATCAAAGATATATTAATGGATACTGATAATAGTGAGTTGCGTAAAGTACCACGAATTGGACCGGGTTGGACAAAAAAAATATATTCCTACGCAGAGGAATTCATAGTATGAATAGTACTGAGTGGTATAACTCCATTAACCAAGTAACCGGTACACAGAAGATTGAAAATATATTTAATTATATTGTCGAAGAAACATATCCCTTCCCATCGCCCATTGATAGCTATTACTTTTCTCTAAGAGAATTACTTAGGGTTGGGTCTAGGGAAGTACTTGATAAGAACAAGACCCTGGGTCCATTGCTCTTAGTGGGAATAATCTCAGCCACAGAAAATTATTTTAGAGATATATTAGCTAATATCATTAGGATATGTCCATCTGCTCAGGAATCTGCATCTAAGCAAAATATAAACTTAGGCTCAGTAGTTTGGCATGGTACTAGCAATTTCGAAAGAAGTGCTTTTGAGAATACATCCTTTGCTGGTGTTGATGGAATCACAACTGCGTGTAAAAATTTCATAAAGTTTGAATTGAAAAATAATAGCTTAATTTCAGGAATACTTGAGGATTTTGGTCACATTTGTGAGATGCGTCATGGAATTGTACACTCAAATTCTATTCTTTCGGGAAAAAACGCAATAAAACTAGGGGTTCCAAGGAAATTAGGGTCTGTTAAGCTTAAAGTTAGTTATAAAGAATTTCAAGAGTGCGCATCCATCTGTACAGTGCTAGTCGCTAGTTTTAACATAGAGCTTTTTAAGGAGATGGCTAAGAGATGGGCAATTGATTGGAGAAGAAAAATAAGCGTTGATGAATCAAATGAGAAGGAACTTTTTAAGCAGATTTGGGACTTGTTTCTATCTAATATTGATGCCAATGAGAGTAATGTGGCGGTAAAACTAACTATGGAAGAATGTATTGAATCAATAAAAACCCAATTCCAAATATGAACGTTCCTTTCGATAGGAGGATTAATTAGCTTAGTTAATGAGATGATAATTCACAGTGTTAATAAATTATTTCAGTAAGTATTGTAAAGAGGGGAACCTGTGCCCCTCTTTACATCTCTTTTTAAAAGTTGCTTACTCTGAATATGTTTCAGTTCAGAGATAAATCAAAGTATATCTTTATTACTGCTGCTCACCATTTTTAAATATCCCCATAGCAGCAATCACTTCCCGCACCACCCGAGTGATTGCTGCTATTTCTTCTGCACTCTTATTGCTAATCAAAGTCATATGCTCATCGAGCGCCTTTCGGTGCTCGGTCTCATCATCGAAACGAAAAACTTCAATGGCGGGAACTTGAAACGCTGCAATGATTTTTTCCAGCGTCTCTAAAGAAATGTTTCGATCTCCCCGCTCGACACCGCCTATGTAACTGTAGTGAAGCGATGCTGCTTCAGCCAGTTGTTCTTGAGTCCATCCTTTTGCTTTTCTAAGCTCACGTATGCGATTGCCGACGTTTTCTGGTAAATTCATAGGATCACCTCTACATTAAGGTTAGAAGAGGGGAGTCAACCGTTACAGACTACTATAATCAAAAAGAAAATTAATTAAAAAGTACTTATGAGTACTTTTTATATTGACCCTCTGAATCCTGAAATATACAATGAAGGTATAAATGGATAAAAAAGGAGGGTTTTCGCATGCATCTCTCTATCCTCAAAGCCTTTAACCCGGATATTCTTGTTGAAATGCTGAAAACCGCGTATTCGTTTGAAGAATGGAATAAGTTGCTTTATACGGCGGATATCCTGCATAACTATGCTCAGCGTATTTATGAAGAGGGGCAGTATTGCAAGGCGATGGGGCTGACTAGAACCCTAATTAAGATGCAGCATCCGATTGTTTATTATTTTGGGTTTAGTCAGCAGATGCGGGGAATTGCATATCAACAGCTAGGGGATTACGAGCAGGCCAAAGATAGCATTTACAGATACGCAGAACTTGGCTGGTTGGAGGATTTGGGGAAAGAAGGCCTAGAGATCGCTCGTGAATTTCGGTTTTTAGCAAAAGTGAATTTATACGCCGTAGAGATTCTGTCAGGAAAAACAGAACTCCTGAACGACTATGTGCGCTTTGTTCAGACCTATCCGAAGGGAATTCCGGATGGACTGGTTGTAATTATGCAAACTGCGCTGTGTTATGATTTAAATGTGGACGAGCAACTGCGTCTCTTAACTGATGAAATAACAGGAATCAAGTCTGAACAGGATGGAGACGTGCAGTCGAAGTACAGAAGATTTTGTTATCTCAGGGGTTTATATAATAGGAGGACGGCGAAAAATTTTGTTACGGAAAGTTGTAGAGTGTTGTAGAGATTCGGAATAGTTCGACAGAGGGTGTCCCAAAAGGCACTCACGAGGGTGCCCTTTTTGATTTCGCAGAATGGATGTTACGGTGAACCGTATCATTAGCCTAGCAATTGCGCAATGCCGTTCTCCTTTTCCACAAGGGTTTGTGAAATTGCTTTGCATCCTTGATAAGTTCAGCTTATATAGCCTACTTTTTTTGGAGAAAAATTATTGTCTACTGTATTGATTTGGAGTATAGTATATTCCCATGTTGGAAGGGAGAGGTTACTATGAAAAATAGGATTGAATCATTTAGAGGCTCCGAGCATTTTCGGCTGAATTATATCGCTGATAGTGTAATTGCAGCGATTGCAGTTCCGGGTACCGGTTCTTTGGGGAATGCAGCAATCATTGATCTAGGCGATATAACTCTTGTCGTGGATACATTCTCGACAATACAGGCTGCAGAGGATTTGAAAGCTGCTGCAGAGTACCTCACGGGAAACCCTGTATCCTATGTAATCAACACGCATTGGCACAGTGATCATACCTCTGGAAATCAAGTGTTTTTACCTGCGGCTAATATTATTTCAACATCAACTACTCGTGAGATTATGAATACTTTTGCCAGAGACAGGTTAGCCCAATATCGGGAAAACACGGTGCAGATGTATCAGGCTATCAAAGAATTTGAAGAGCAAATACAACAAGAGACGGATGAAAAGTTAAAAAGGGAAATGGCATGGGAAAGTGCTAGTGACCGTGAGTTTATGAAGATGCTACCCAATCTAGTACATTCGCTGCCGACAATAACTTTTGATCAGCAGATGACCATACATGGCAGTAATCGTAGCATTCAACTCATTACCTTTGGTGGGGGACACACGCAAAGTGATGCAATCGTGTACATTCCGGAAGACAAAATTGTCGTAATAGGGGATCTGGTGCTCTCAAAACATCACCCGGTTTTGGCGTATGCAAATCCTCAGGAATGGCTGAATATTTTGGAGCAGGTCGAACTGCTGGATGTAGAAACTATCGTACCGGGACATGGCGAAGTATGCTCTTTGCAAGAACTTCACGAAGTGAAGGGATATATAACCGATATAATGGCAATTGTGGCAGAAGCCGTTCAAAGTAAGAAAAGCATTGATGAGATTGAAGTGCCGGAATTGTATCATAACTGGTACTTTACTACATACTTTAAGACGAATTTGAGTAAGGTGTATGACATGATCACTAAATTAGAGGGTTAACGAAGAATATTCTTTATTGGAAGTGGTTTGATCGTTATTTTAAAATGATATCGCAATATAACGACAAGAGCGGAACACAGGTCAACAGCCTTATGTCCCGCTCTTATTTACATTCACTCGTTCTCTCGCGCTTTCTCATACTCCACCTCAACCATTTTGAAAAAGTCGGATGGCTGGATTTTTAGCCCTTTGCAAAGGTCAAAAATTTTTTTGACGGAAGGTTCGTTTCTGCCAACCTCAATCATGGAAATATAGGATCGGTCGACATTGCATTCATGCGCTAGATCTTCTTGGCTTAAGCCTTGTTTGATACGTATCGCTTTCACCGTTTTACCGATAATTTGCTTAATGATATTGGACGGATCGCTCAAGGAAATTTACCCCTTTTAAGTCCATTATCAATCTGATATAATGGCCACAACAGATAAAGTATTCAACAAAAAGTAAAATATATACAATTTATATAACAATCAACCCGGATGTCATTGTGGAGATGTTAGAGATGGCTTGCCGCCTGGAGAAGTGGAACAAGGTGAAAGAGACGGCGGAGATTTTGTACGAATGCGTGCAGTGCTTGTACCAGGAGCAGCAGTACCGGAAGGCTAAGTCCTTGCCACTGTTGACATTCGAGCTGGAGCATCCAATGGTCTATTACTACGGCTTCAGTCATTTGATGAGGGGAATGGCTTGCCAGGAGAAGGGACAGTATGAGGAATCGCGTGCGTACATTGATAAGTATGCCGAACTGGGATGGCTGGAGGATCTGGGTGAGGATGGGCTGGAGGTTGTAGAGGAGTTCCGATCCCTGGCCCAAGCGAATGGGCATGCGCTGGAGCTGCTGTCTGGCCATGTGGAGGTGCTGGCTGCCTATACCGATTTTTTGCGGGAGAATCCCGAAGAAGTGTTACCGGGGCTGGATACAATTCTGCGGGCCGCGCTGCGGCATGGACTGAATGTGGATGAGCTGCTGGAGACATTTTCGGACCAGACGGCTGAATTCGGTACATATGAGGATGAGGGCAATCTCGCGCACTATTACAGCTTCAGCCATCACCTGGCGTTGTATCTGAAGCGGGCGAGAAGAACGGAGGAGGCACTGGAGCAGGTACTGCAAGCCGTAAGGCTAGCCCATAGGTCGGGGAACGACAGTTATTTTACAAGAAGTCTGGCGCTCTTCGAATCGCTGCGGGATTGGGCGACGGCAGAGCAGGTGCGGGAGGTTCAGAGGAAGATTAAGGAACGATGACCTAAGGGGCGTGTTTGCCCTGAATCAACTGCGGGAGTCAGTATGCGTACTTGTCGAAGTCATGCCGCCGGATGAGATCAATACCGAAATCGCCCTGCGTTTGAATCGGGTGGAATCTCCGGGGAGTTAATTGAAGCGTTGAGCCGGGATTAAGATTACTATCACCAAGAGAATAGAAGAGAAGTAAGGAGAGGGACTATGTACACAATAGGTCAGATCGCTAACATCATGGGAATTTCCAAGGATAAGTTAAGATATTATGAAGAAAAAGAGATTTTGACACCAATACAAAATGATGAAAATAATTATAGACAATATGATTTTAAAGATATAGATACTGTATTGGCAATAGAGTTCTATAGATCATTGGATTTGGAATTTAAGGCTATTCAGAAGCTATGCAAAGAAAGTGATATAAAAGATATGCAAGGTATTTTGGATGAAAAACACAATGAAATAATTCAAAATATAGCCAGATTAAATACTATAGCCCATAGAATTGAAAAGGCTAAAAAGGATTGCAACGATATTGAAAAACACTTAAATAATTATTCGATTAGGCCCATGGCACCTATAAAAATATTGGGGGAAATATCAGATTTCAGAGCTTATAAGGAATTTGAAGTTATACATAATAACAGAGATCAATTAGCTGAGGAACCAATTTTCAAGAGTTTAAAACGGTATATCATTTTTAATGAAGAGGGAATACAATCCAATACAATGCTGGTTACGAAAGATATAGAGGCTGATAATGCTGTAGGGGAAAAGGATATTTTAGACTATGAAAAATGTATATATACGATTGTTGAAGATGGAGTACAGTATGAAGACGTGATGGAGGATAACTTTATAAAGGGTGAGAAGTGGATGGATGCCAATAATTATAAACATAAAGGCATAGTAATTATAGGGATGTTATTAGTAGGCTACCACGAAGGAATATTAAAGTCATATTTAGAAGTTTATATCCCCATTGAATAAGGTTGTTTAAGTAATTTATTGACCTTGGGATGGCCCCATAGTTTAAGTTATAGAAGAATTAAATTATGGGGGGAACAGGATATGAATAATGAAAATGAGATCAGAAGCATATGGAAGCTTATAATACTTCACTTATTTCCAGGAATAGCGTTAAGTCTATTTTATATATTTTTATTAAAAGCGGGCAGTTTAACAGAATATCCTAAAATTGTTACGCTAGGCATAGCCGGTTTTTTCTCAGTATTTCCTATAGAACTGGGATATTTATTTTATGTCGCCAAAAAGGAAACGGGGAATTTCAATATCTTTAAGGTACTGGGCCTAAAAAGTAAGATGAAGGTTGAAGAATATGTAGTCTACACTCTTCTATTGCTTACAGTGGCAGGAATACTTATGAAGGCATTACAGCCATTTTCAAATTACATATTAAATACAGTATTTCATTGGCTTCCAAGTGAGTACAATTATGTCCAGGACATGAGCCTATTCAGTAAAAATTTTATCATAATCGCAATAATAGTAAGCTTTTTCTTTATTACACTTATACTACCCATAACGGAGGAACTCTATTTTCGAGGATTTCTACTGGCGCGTATGAAATGGATGGGCAAGTATAGTGTACTGGTCAATCTCGTATTATTTGCAGTTTATCATTTCTGGTCTCCTTGGCTTATAGTCTCAAGAATTGTGGCATTTTCACCATTATTTTATTTGGTATACAAAAAAGATTCTTTGAAATTGGGAATATTCGTACATTGCTTGGCTAACTTTACAGATGTAATAGCTTTAGTGATGTTATTGTGAACCGTACTGTAATCCCGTTAAAAAAGGATTATCACTATTCGGGGATCAGGGATGTGTGGCGCTGGCTTAGCTCTCATGTCGTTCTGCGTCTTGAACCAATTGACTTTGAAAAAACCTCATGATACATTGTGTATACACGGAATACACAATTTGTTGAGGAGGTATGGTATGCTGGCATTAGATATTAGAAATTTAAATAAAAGATATCCTCACTTTCAGATCAAAGATGTATCATTTCAATTGGAGAAGGGTTATATTATGGGTTTTATCGGGGTCAATGGCGCGGGAAAAACGACCACGATAAAATCAATCTTGAACATGGTTCAAGCCGATAGTGGCGAGATCAGCATTTTTGGCAAGAACATCGCTGAACATGAAATCGAATTGAAGCAGGAAATTGGATGCGCATTCGGTGATATCGATTTCTATACACGCAGCAAGATAAAAACGCTAACCAATATTACAAAGAAGTTCTATAAGAATTGGAATGATGAAACTTACTACAACTATCTAAAAAGATTCAAATTGGATGAAAATAAAAAAATAGCGGAACTGTCTACAGGAATGAAAGTAAAGTACAGCTTGACCCTTGCTTTATCGCATGGCGCAAAGCTGCTTATCCTTGATGAACCGACCAGTGGACTCGATCCTGTCTCAAGAGACGATCTTCTAGATATCTTTCAGGAGCTTATCATTGGCGGCGAGATCAGTATTCTTTTCTCTACCCATATTACATCCGACTTGGAAAGATGTGCGGATTATATAACCTTCATTGAACACGGGCAAATCGTCGCCAGTTCCGAGAAAAACGAGTTTAAGGAGTCCTATCGTTTAATCAGCGGCAGCGAGGCCCAATTGAGCGAAGTAAAGGAATATTTGATTTCCTACAAAATCAACTCGTTCGGCTTTACCGGATTGATTCATGCCAATGATTTCGATCCATCCTCCAACCTAAGGGCAACCACGCCCAGCCTCGATGAAATCATGATCTACTTCGCGAAAAAGGAGGATGTATATGTATAATTTGGTGATGAAGGATTTGAAATTAGGAGTAAATCCCTGGTTCTTCGTATTACCCTTAATTCTGGGTGGCCTAATGCTTATTCCCGGTTGGGTCTACTTTCTTGTCCCGCTATATTTCTGCTTCATAACTGTACCGAACATGTTTGGCGGATTTAAAAGTCAGAACGATTTGATGTTTAGTACGATGATGCCAGTGGCCAAAACAGATATCGTGAAGTCCAGGATAGCCGTTGTTGTCATTCTTGAACTAATGCATCTTCTTGTTGCGATGATCTTCAGTATATTTACGTTTCTCTTATACCCTCATCTGACTTACATTTTCTATGCACCACACATGGGTTTTTGGGGATTATGCTTTATCATGCTTGCGATCTTCAACATCATATTTATATCCATGTACTACAAGACGGCGTATAAGTATGGCGCGGCAACGACCGCATCCACTACGGCCGCTATACTTTTTGCCGGAGTGGCCCAATGGGCCGGAATCCAAAGTCCTTGGATGAACGACATTTTCTATGGCTCCGGGACGGATAATAAAGCGCTGCAGCTATCCATTCTGATCGCGGGCCTCGTAATTTTTATTTCATTCACCCTGATTGCCTATCGGATTGCGGTAAAGAGATTCCTAAGAGTGGAGATATTATGAACGTAACGATTTCGAGCACATCCGAGAAACCGATTTATCAGCAGCTTTACGAACAGATCAGCGCACAAATTCTGAAAGGTGAGCTGGAAAGCGGCTATTGTTTACCGCCCATTCGTCAGGCAGCCCTGGAACTTCATGTTAGTGTTATCACCGTAAAGAAAGCGTGGGAAGAACTTGAGCGAAGCGGTTTGATCAATACGGTAACAGGTAAAGGATGTTTTGTAGCCGAATTCTCGCCCGATGAGATGCTGCGGATACGCAACGAAATGATCCTGAAGCAAATGGACAGCGACACATCATATTACAAGTCCTTTGGCCTCACCCTTGATGAAGTGATTGGGCTGCTGAACAAGATTTATTAACAGTACAGAAAAATGAAATAAGGTATCATGAAAAAGCTCGCAGGAGCCTGTATTTATGCTGCAGATTAATGATTTACCTTGAAGGGACTTTTACAGGTCCTGGGTGGGTCTTTGGTATGGTCGAAACAAGCGGCCGACTGAGACTATGCGACGATTTTTTTCCGAAATGCGTTTGGGATGTTGTCATGGCGGGGGTGGCCGGGTAATAGACATGATTAGAACTTTCAAATTTGGCTGAATTTGGAGTAGGAGCCAAGGAAACGGAGGGGAAGATCATGGCGACACAGATGGTATCAGGCATCAGCCCGGTACAGGCCATTACAGCTTACGGTGGCACACAAAGCGATGTCAGTTCCCTGGAGAAGCAGCGGAACCGGTTGCTGATGGAACTGGACAAGGTGAATGCAGCGCAGGGCGGAGAGATGCAGACTCCTTATCGCCGGGAGCAGCTGCAGCGGCAAATTCGACTGATGGAGGCCCAACTGGTGCAGAAAAGTGGGAGTAGCACCCCGGTCGATTTTGTACTGGCTCCTCCGCTTCAAGACCATCTCCCGCTCTGGCGGACTGAAGGAAAGGGAGACCTCAAGGGCGTCGGTCTGACCGATCCCCGGACGGCGACGGTCAACTCAGAGGGCCATTTCAACGCGTTGATTTAGACAAAAAAGCGAAGGTGCGAAAAGCGTCCGGTGATGAACCGGCTTCTCGCACCTTCTTTTTTTTAAGAGGCCGCAGAACTCCAAGGTTGGCTGATCTGGCTGTTATATAACTTCTACTGTACCAAACTATCCAATTCCGGCTGCAATTTGTTCCGCAGAACATACAGCATGACGGCACCGACAAGGAATGCGGCGGCATCCGCAATGACAATCGACCAGACCACCCCGTGGAAGCCGTTCATTTGATTGGCGATATAAAGCACAGGAATCAGCGTAACTCCTTGAATAATTGACATAATAAACGCGGCCGTTCCTTGCGCTGTTGCCTGGAAGACCCCGGTAAACAGAGTGGTCATTCCTGTAATGAACAAGGATAAGAACGTCACATGCAGAATGTAGCTGCCCATTTCAATTAATTGCGGGTCATTTGTAAAAAGACCAATTAAATGGTCGGAAACTAAATAGACGATGATGCCGAATACGGCTGCTAACCCCACAATCACTTTGATCGTAAATCCAATGGTATTCTTCATGCGCAATTTATCCGCTGTAAAAGAGAAGGCAATGAGCGGCACGACTCCCTCGCATAAGCCCATCAGAATAAACTCAGGAAATTGCAATAAACGTGATGAAATTCCGTAAGCCGCTACGGCCGAATCTCCGTATTCGACAAGAAAATGGTTGAAGATAAGCGACATTGCCCCCAAAAAGATGCTCATAATAAAGACGGGAACCCCGATTTTGAATACATTGCCCAGAATGTCTTTGGTAGCCTTGAACCATTTTACGGAGACAGTTAAGAATTGGCTTTTATATCCCATATGGAAGGCGTAGTATACACTCGCAACCAAATTAGAAATGACCGTAGCTGACGCAACGCCGATCACGTCCCAGTGGAACACAAAGATGACGAGCGCATCGAGAATGATATTTACAACAACACTGAGAATCATACCGATCATTGACGTGATGGCTGCACCCTCCGAGCGCACGATATTCTCCAGCGTGAAAAATAACACGACGAACGGTGAACCGATAAGCATAACCGTGACATAGTCCTTCGTGAATCCGAAGGAGTCAGGCGTTGCCCCCAGGCCATGAACGATGGGATCGATCAACGGGAGACCCGCGGCCATCACGAGAAGACCGAGAACTAAGCTGCTGTAAAAAGCGAATGAAGACACATGCTTTACGTCATCATACTTTTTCTCTCCTAACATACGGGAGATGTAGGTACCGCTGCCCATGCCAATCAAGTTGCCCAGCGCCATAATGATTGCGAATAGCGGCAAGGTTAGCGCGAGTGCGGTTAACATAGCAGTATTATGGAGTGTACCAAGGAAATAGGCATTCAAGATGGAGTATATGACATTCATTGATGTGCCTAGCATCATCGGTACAGCGAAGTGAGCTACGGCCTTTGCGACCGGTGCTTTCTCAAAATAATAAAGGTTTTCTGCATCCATGTTGGATCACCACTTTCTTTATTTTATCCAATCTAACGGCGTTAGATTGAACCTTACAGTGTTAGATGATATCATGAAGCTATAAACCTGTAAAGCATAAACTTACACTGTTAGATAAAGGGCGGATAACGATGAAAAAGCAGCAGCCTCAAATTTCGGAGGACAGGATTCTGGAAGCCTCGTGGGAGCTTCTTGGAGAGGAGGACATCGAGAAATTCAGCATGAGACGATTGGCCGACAGGCTGGGGATTCAGGCTCCCTCCCTGTACTGGTACTTCAAGAGCAAACAGAATCTTTACCAGCGCCTGGCCAATCAGGTATCGAAGGTGATTCTGGAGGAGTTCCACTCCGAGGGGGATTGGAAGGAGCAACTGACAGGGCTTGCGGTAACAGTACGGAGCGTGCTCAGCCGATATCCCTGCTCTACGCAGCTCATGATGATGACGCTGCCCCACGAACCAGACATCATCCGGTTCACCAACCGTATGCTGCTCTGCGTGGAATCGACGCCGCTTGCGCAAGCGCAGAAAATGCAAGTGATTACTACGCTTGTGAACTATGTCTACTACTTCGTCCTAGACGATTATCAGCATGAGCGCAATGTCTCCGCTATCCTTAAGGAGGACCCGGGAGCAGCTCCGGGTGAGGAGATGATTCGCCTTCTGGATTCCATGAGCGAGACGGATGCAGGACTGTTCCGCAGGATGTTTACGAACGGGCTATTCGAGCTAATGGGGACCGACGGGGCGTTTGAGTTCGGCCTGAAGCTGATTCTGCTTGGGATTGAGCAAGTGATAAAGGAGCAGGAGAAGTAGAATGTCATCTGGAGAGTTTGACATGCTCAAGGAGTTGCGTTCTGAACTAATCGGTTATTGTTATCGGATGACGGGGTCCATTTTTGAAGCGGAAGACGCGGTACAGGATACCATGCTCTGCGCTTGGCAGAACTGGGACCAGTACGATTGAATTATGCCTACCAGCAAGAGGTTGCAGTCTTCTATGAACAGGATGCGGGGCAGGCATTTACCGTTATGGAGCAGTGGCTCTTATCGAAAGGGAGCGAAGCGATTTCAGAAAATAACAGATGATCTGGGCCTCTATAAGAATATTAAGCGGAGGATCTTCGCAAAGTAACCGTAGGCAGATTCTCGCCTTTGCTCGCGAAGCTGTGCAGCCCTGTGCCTGAGGTGGACCAGCTTGAGCAGAAGATCCGTAAAGTCTGTACCCGAATCGTTGAAGAGAGGGGATCCTCGTTATTTCCTTTGAATAAAGAAAATAATCTCAATATACAACTCTGTCATTTCTTTAGGGGTTTTATCTAAACCATTTCGAATCCATTGTTCAATTAATCCTAAAAAAGCAGAGGTTATAAAGGATAAAAAGTATTCCATTGGGACCTTTAAATTTGCATAGAAGCTTTCATGCTTTTCTAAATTAAAACGTACCTTTTCTGAAAAGGCATCATTAAATCGAATGTGAAAACCCGCTCTACCATGATTGCTTAAAAATATCTTTAAAATTGGCTCATTGATTTCGATAAAACTGAACAATGAATCAGCTAATTGTTTTTGTTCTATATCGAACGTACGAGTAGGCAAATAGCGAGATTGTAATTCATCAATATGATTTCCTATATCTGAAAATAACTGCTCTTCCATTTGATCCAGTAAATCGAATTTATCTAAATAATGCAAATAAAATGTCCCGCGATTGATTTGTGCTATTTTCGTAATGTCCCCTATCGTAGTCGATTCAAATTTCTTTTTTTCTAAAACTTGGAGAAATGATTTTTGAATAAGATATTTTGTTTTTTGTTTCTTCTCTTTATATATACTCATTAAAAATCACCTTCTTCTTTAAATACAACAATTTCCCTACTTCTGTTTATTGCTTATGCTATTCCCAGATTATAAGATAATCACATGCTGAAAATCAACGTATTGAAAAATGAGAAGGATAAAATTTATTGAAATTATTTATAGAAAAATTAGCATGGGCCGCTCCCGTTACTGTTATTTTAATCATCGCTTTATTTGGTAAACTTACTCGTTCAAGGAGATCCAAAAGCAACAAACCTACCATGTGCGTGATTCTTGGTTTCTAACAATTTCACAATTTCTGCAAACGATGACAAATAGTACTTCATGTTACCTCGAGAGAGACTAGATGGGAGTGAGGCATAATGAGAGGGAAGAAGTTCATGATGACGATCAGGAACAAAGTAATTCTAACGGTCGTCGTTACTGTAATCACCAGCCTTGTGATCGGAGGCGCTGGGATTTACAATTTGAAGCGGGTGCAATCCTCGCTTGAGGAGAGCCTCAGTGTCAGAGCGGAAGTCATCGATATCATTCGTACAGCGGACGTCGACCTATATCAGATGCTGTTGGCAGAACGTTCGCTGTATAGTTATGAACCAGGGTCGGAACAATTTTTAGAGCAACTGGAGGATTATGGAAAACAGAAGGAGTCGGCGAAGAAGAGACTTAATAAGTATAAGTCAATCGGAACTATTTTTGATAATGAGGAAAAGTTGATTCAAGACCACGAAGCAGCGGTTGTAGCGTATGAATCGGTCTCCAAGAGAGTGATTGACGGATTATCGTCAAAGGATTCAACTGTCCGTGAAAGGGCGAATCTTCTTTCGTATCAGGAGGGCAGCGAAAAGTTTGACCAGATGGAAGACACGTTGGATGACATAGGCGATCTGTACTACGATGATAATCAAATCATGTTGGAAAGCACACAAAAACAATACAGCTTCCTGCGATTGATCACTATCCTCTTAACATTGGCAGGCTTGATCGCTTCATCGTTGCTTGGTTATTTGATCATCCGATCCATCCATCATCCGATCCGTTATTTGCGCGGACGTGTCCGAGAGATGGCGGAGGGCAATCTGGCCGTCGATATACGTACCTTCTCCCAGGATGAGCTTGGGGAATTAACCGCTGATTTTAATATAATGGCATCTCATATGAAAGAACTCATTTCGATAGTAAGCCAATCGATTGGCGATGTAAATACTTCCGCTCATGAACTTACCTCTATTGCGGAACAAACAACGGCAACCGGCGAGGAAATGACATTGGGCATTAATGAAATTGCATTTGGTGCTTCCGAGCAGGCGTCCTTGGCAGAGACAACGAGCCGTGAAGCGATGGCGCTATCGGACACGATTGAAAAGGTAAATGTAAGGAACAAAAAAATGACCAGCTTGTCTTCGGAGGCGGAAATCGTCTTAAGAGGCGGCATGGATAAAGTAAAGAAATTGCAGGATCACAATCTCCAAACGACAGAAGCAAACCAACTGGTCGTACAGCATATTGAAGGCCTGGCAGGACAGATGCTTACGATTTCCACAATCGTACAAACGATTAATGAAGTATCCGAGCAAACGAAGCTCCTCGCATTAAATGCGAGCATAGAAGCGGCGCGTGCCGGCGACTCCGGAAAAGGATTTGCAGTCGTCGCTACAGAGATTCGCAAGCTGTCGACCATGACTTATGACTCAACAGAGAGAATTAACACAACTATTGCACGCCTCAAGGAAGAAGTTTCTCAAACGTTGCAGGTCATGAATCAGACAGAGGTGGTTATCTCCGAACAATCTCTTATTGTTCAGGAGTCGGGAACGGTATTTGAATCGATTACGGATATGCTAAAGGAAATCATCTGCTCGATTCAAGAGATGGATGGGGATATAGGGCAGATGAATGTTAACAGGGAACAGGTGGTCTCATCCATTATCAAGATATCCGATGTAGCTCGAGATGCAGCGTCTGCCACAGAAGAGATCAGTTCGGCTTCTAACGATCAGAGTCAAGCGTATTCCCATCTGCATAGTGCAGCTGAACAATTGAAACAATCAAGCCAACAAGTGAGCGAAATGATCAGCAGGTTTCGAATTGTACAAAAATAATTAGTACTGAGAATAAGAAAAGGAGCTATCTGACTACGCTTTGGACAAAAATTAATAATATAACACTCATTGCGTTAGCAGCAATCACTTCTCGGGTTAGCCGGGTGATTGCTGCTATTTTTTCTGCACTTTTATTGCTAATCAAAGTCGTTGAAGTACAGAAGATTTTGTTATCTCAGGGGTTTATATAATAGAAGGAAGGCTCAATACAATGTTCTGCCTTATTTAGTTTGACTATTCCCAACCCCCATAATATTCTTACTATGAAGCATATAACAAGGCCAAAGCATGGCCGTGACCTGACCATTCAGAGGCGTATCCCCCCGGAAAGGGGAGAACCGCCTCTTTTTAACATTGTTTCATTAATAGTTTCAAAACTCTACTACGCTCTCTGCGCAGTTTCGCTGTTCGGGTGCGGAGGGATTTAGAAAGGTTGGATTCAAATGCTGTTGACGACTGAGGACCAATTAGTCAACGAAATCGCGGACTGGCTGAAAAAGCATTTTTCGGCTGAGTTGCTGTCCGCCGAGCGTGTTAAGCGTGGGCTATTGAACGAGAAGTGGATTGTCGAGACGAACAAGGGGTGGCTGTTCGCCAAAAGCTATCACCCTGAGCGGTTTAAGATGCATGATCCGGAATTTCGCGGCAAGATTGAAAATGCGCTGCAACTGCAACTTCTTTTTTACCAGTCGGGAGGACCGTGTCCTGAGCCGCTGACTTTGGATGGGCGCTGCATGCACATTCTGCCGTGCGGAAGGTACATGACCGTCATGACGTGTTGTCCGGGCGCTATGGTGCCTGCTGGCAAGATCGGTGAGCATAGGATGCACGCACTCGGACGGGCTGCCGCGGATATGCATACCGTCTGGGATTCCGCGATGGCATCAGGCCTCGGAGCAGCAGTGCCGCCAGAGGAACCTGTTTGGCGGTTGTCTCGCGAGGAGCTGGAGCGCACCTGGGAGGTAAGTTGGGAGGCGGCTCGTAACTCGTCTGAGCGCGTCCGGAACGCATTGCAATTACAGAAGGCGATTGTTGATTCCCTTGGAGATGATGACTTTAAGCCTCTGACTGCCGGCTGGGCTCACCTCGATCTGTGGGCAGACAATTTGCTTTTCGAAGGAGATGCTCTGGCAGCCATCGTTGATTTCGACCGGGCACGCTACTCGTTTCCGGCGCTGGACCTCGGGCGGGCTGTCCTTTCCGGCACGCTCAGCGAGCGCGGATTCCACAAGGATGCAGTGGTCGCTTTCACTGAAGGCTACCGTAGTGTGCGGCGGCTACCGCCGGGCTCGCTTTTGAGGGCAATCAAGTACGACTGGTGTATCGAATCGCTTTGGTGGATTCAGCCGTCGTTCGAATCGTCCAGCATGGTCCCTGTCCGTTTTGCCGAAGAAATGATCCACACTGCGGAGCGGTGGGAGCAACTCGACGCTCTTCTTGGGGACATCTAACTGGATGTACACTAACCTAATGCACGGATACGGTAGTTGAATAAAGCGATTTTCGAAGAAAGGGGACTGATCAACAGGTCGCCTTGTCCCAAAAGAAAAACATTATACTTCGTCGTTCGAATCGTCCAGCGTAGTTCTTGTCCGCTTTGCCGACGCTTTTCTGTGTGATCTCCCCTGAAAATTTACTAAATCTTTAAACGTTCTTTAAAGGAACTTAGAAACTGCTGTTTATACTAAGTACATTCACCAAGAACACAACCAAAAAAATATTGGAGGGATGTACAATGAACAACAATCAGGATGGTAATAAGACAACGAAGAATGCAAGGAAAAAGTGGGTAGTGGGTACAGCGATAGCAGCAATATCATTAATGGCGATGGGAACCTCAGCGTTAGCTTCAACAGATAAGGCTGTTTTCAAAGAGTTTTTCAATGGAAATACCGAAATTTCTAGGGAATCTGCGACTTTGATTAATCAGTCTAAAGTAACGGCAGGGATTAAAACAACGGTAGAAGAAAGCATTATTGGAGAAAATAGTGCGATGATCATCGTTTCTTTTGAGAACGAAGACGGCACGGTTTTCCCTCAAGATGCGGCCATTGCTACGCCTGAACTAAATTGGGCAAAGGATGCTAGTTACATGGTGGAGCAACGAGTGACAGAGGATGGTAAAAAGATCATCGCCATGTTTGATGTCGACACACCAAGTCCTTTGAAAGGAAAGAAAGTTACGATTAAGGCGGATGCAGTAGTGAATAATACAGGAGCTGTTATTGCTAAAGGTCCATTCCAAAATACATTTACAGCACAAGAGAGCAGTACATCGTACAATATCGGAATTGATCAGACCCTTTCACAGCAACAAGAAAAGCTGTCCATTCAAACCATTAATATTTCTACGATTGGGATTGGCATTGAAGGTAATCGTTTAGATGGGCAAACGGATCAATTACCGAAATATAACCCCAAAGTTAGCATATCGACGTCAGATGGCAAGGATACTGAACTTCATTTAGGCTCGGCAAGCACATTAGATCAAGGGTTTAAATGGAACTATAATTTAGACCGAGAGGGAAAAAAAGTCTTCTTAAATACAGCGAAGATCACAAGTATATCGATCGATGGTCATATCATTCCGGTTACTAAATAATGATGGATTGATAAAATGGGGCTGTTTCAATCAGTCCCATTTTTTCTTGTCAAAATTAATGAAAGACAGTCACCTAAATTAGGAGGAAATAACGTGGAACAATCCATTGTGTTTACGATTCAATCAACATATTTTCTGGTACCCTTATTCTTATTAGTTCTTCTGTATCTGATTGTAGGTGCTCCGTGGAAAGAAAGAAAACTAAATGTAGGCCAATATTTTATAGTAATAACGTTTAGTATTTACTTACTGTGTGTCATCCAGTTAGTGTTCTTCCCCATCGATGTGAATATTGGCAAATATGCTAATCTAACTCCTTGGTACAAAACGATTAATTTCATTCCAATATTAACGATCGACGTAAAAACCTTTGTATTAAATATCATAATGTTGATGCCTTTTGGTGTGTATCTGCCACTGCTCAATAGAAAGTTTGACTCCTTAAAAAACGTAGCTTATCACGGATTCTTTTTAAGTTTATTCATTGAGGTATTTCAGATGATGATTAGAATTATTTTTGGCAACGGCAGGAGCACAGATATTAATGATCTTATTGCCAATACTGTTGGAGCGATTTTGGGATATATAGTAATAAACGGACTATTAAAGAGAAGCAATGGGAATAATTTATTTAATAAGATAAGATTATGATAGGGGGACGTTGGACATGGTTTTGAAGGGGGGAATATATGACTACCGAAATACTTATTGTAGACGATGATAAAGAGATTGCCGAGTTAATTGGGGTGTATTTGCGCAATGAAAGCTATCAAATTTATACAGTGCAGGATGGACTTGAAGCACTTCAATTCATGGAGCGTCACTCTATTGACCTCGTGATATTAGATATTATGATGCCCAAAATGAATGGACTGGATGTTTGTAGAGAAATTCGAAAAGAGCATGAAATTCCAGTCTTGATGTTAAGTGCAAAAGCAGAAGACATGGATAAAATTGTTGGTTTGATGACAGGTGCTGATGATTATATGATTAAGCCTTTTAATCCATTGGAATTAACAGCGAGAGTAAAGGCATTACTACGCAGAGCTAATTATCAACCAACGGTTAAAGATCCAGATAGCATCTATATTCACTCCTTGAAAATTGATAAACAAAGCCATGCTGTTCATGCTCAGGGACAAGAAATAAGGTTGACAGCTATTGAATTTGATATTTTATATTTGTTAGCCAAAAATCGCGGAAGAGTGTTCGGCTCAGAAGAGATTTTTGAAAAGGTATGGAATGAAATAGGATCAGGATCTAATAAGACCGTTATGGTTCATATTAGTAACCTAAGAGACAAAATTGCTGCTGCAACAGGAGAGACGATTATTCAAACGGTTTGGGGAGTTGGTTATAAAATTGAAAAATAATACGTTTTTCATTATAAAAACAATCCCAGTTTGGAAAGCAATTCTCTATGCTCTGCTATCGCTAATAGCATCAACGATAACGGTAGCTATGCTACTTCCTTCGATTTATTATTATGAGCAGCAGTATAGTGCGTTAGATTTCATAGCGAGTATCCTTTTTTCTCTAATGGGAAAGAGTATACTTGTACTTTTGTTTGTCTTGATTCTCTGTTTCTATCTGTTCTTGTTCTATCGAATGGAAAAGAAGCGCTATATTTCAACTGAATTTAATCGTATGATACGTGAAGTTGAGCTTATTGCTAACGGTTACTTTGATTATAGAATAGAAGAGAGAGCGGAAGCTGGTTTAGATGAACTTGCTGCCCACATTAATAATGTCGTAATTCAAGCCCAGAAGGCCATTGAGGAAGAGCGAAGATCAGAACAGATTAAAAATGATTTGGTGACGAATGTTGCCCATGACCTTAGATCACCTCTAACCTCTATCATCGGATACTTGAATCTTATAAATGAAGATGAATATAGGGACGAAGTGGAGCTTCGAGGTTATATACAGATTGTGTATGCAAAGGTCGAACGCTTACATCATTTAATAAATGATTTGTTTGAATATACCTATGTTCAAAACAAAGAAACCCTTATAAGCGATCAATTTATTAATATTGAAGAAATGATTAATCAATTAGTTGTACAACACAGGATTCAGATGCAAGAAGCGGGCATGCAGATGAGGACATTCATAACGACTGATAGTCCTGTCATAGTAGGAGATGGCAATAAAATTGCCAGGGTGTTTGAAAACCTTATTCAAAACGCTATGAGATATGGAAAAGAAGGAAAATACATTGATCTTATAGTAAGTGACTCGAGGCAAACCGTTGAAGTTGAAGTGAAAAATTATGGAAAAGCAATACCAAGTGTGGATCTCCCCTATATTTTTGAGAGATTTTATAGAGTAGAAAAGTCACGTTCTGAATACACGGGTGGATCAGGCCTAGGACTTGCTATTGCTAAAAGTATCGTTAAATTACATGGCGGGGAAATTGAGGCAAAAAGTTCGATGGGGAAAACCTCCTTTGTCGTTACATTATTAAAAAAACCATAAAATAATAGCGCTTTACGTACAAGGGCATGATGGTTGGATTGTGATAATAGATGGGTAAAAGTGAACCGTCGGCCCACTGGGGAGGGAACCCGAAATCGGATTTACCAGGAAGCTGAAAAAATGCTAAAACGCTACTGACATCACGTTGTCAGTAGCGTTTTTGAATATTAGGAGTATGCAATATCGCAGTGCTTTGGAGATAGGGCGACCTTTCTCAGAAACATATCATAAAGGTGGAATGTATTCATGAGCAATGTCAATTGGGAAGTAGATCCGGATCCCAGCTCCGTCGAGTTTTCGGTGACGCATTTAATGATTACTTTATATCGAGGCAATTAGAATAGAGCTATCTTGAAGCGATGGAAGCATGGCTTACTGATTATAGCACCCCCCCCCATCACAACCAACTTGGAAGATATTTGCTGATATTTTATACGCTTCAAAGATATATGAGTAGGTAAAAACAACCAAGCGATGCCCCAGGGGCATCGCTTGGTTGTTTCATTCCGCTTAATCAGCTCATTTCGCCTAAATCCCTACTCCGGAACCCCCTGTGTCAATCCATGCACATACGTCTGCCAAGGTGTGTCGAGCGCTCCTTGACCCGGGTTGTAGGTGAAGGAGTATTCCACTGTATCCCCTTGCTGCAGGTTGAGGAGCGGGTAGGTGAAGTTGCCGTTCCCTGTAGAGGACATGGCGACGTTGATCTGGCCGCCGCCATTGATCTTGTAGTGCAGGTCGGCGAAGGTCGCGCCGTTAACGTAGAATTGCAGGTTGTTGGCGGTCTTCTTCAGGCCGCGCACGCTGTCGCCTATGACGACGGTGCCGGGTGACGGCGTGACGACAGTGATAGTGCTGGCGGCCGTTTTGCTGCCGTCAGCAGTTGTTGCTGTTACGGTGACAACGCCCGGCGCGAGGCCGGCTACGCTGCCGGTTGCGTTGACGGAGGCGATGCCGGGATTGGAGACCGACCAGTTGACCCCTTTGTTGGTAGCGTTCGAAGGCGCTACGCCCGCAGTTAACTGGACGCTCTTGCCTACCTCTACTTGGAAAGAGGACGGTATGACGGTGACGCCGCTAACTGGAACGTTGCCCGGATTGCCGGGATTTTCGCCGCCTGTGCCTTCTTTGTACACCCGCACATAGTCCACCTGCATTGTGGCCGGGATACTGGATGGGTCCGGTATGCGGCCCCCGTCGAAATGGCCGCCGACTGCCAGGTTCATGATGAGGTAGAACGGCTGATCGAACGGCGCGTCTGGATTGTTCGGTGCGGCGACAGAATACCATTGCTCACGGCTTACTTTGAAGAAGAATTTGCCGTCTACATACCATTTGATGTTGTCA
Source organism: Paenibacillus sp. FSL M7-1046 (assembly GCF_038007405.1). NCBI lineage: Bacteria > Bacillati > Bacillota > Bacilli > Caryophanales > Paenibacillaceae > Paenibacillus > Paenibacillus sp. FSL M7-1046. Next base: position 2,428,868 of record NZ_JBBOXB010000001.1, read on the forward strand.
TCTTCCCACACCATAGAATAGACGTGGTAATCGTTCGCGAACGTCTGCCCTTGCGGGAAGTGATACTCACCGGCGATATAGCGGTTCACCGGCCATTGGCCGCCGAAGTGGATAGCCCCGCTGGTGGTGCCGGGCAGCCGCCCTTTGGCTTCCATGATGTCGATTTCGCCGGATGCAGCCCAGGCTCCGTATACGGAATTCTCTGGAAGCATCCAGAGCGCCGGCCATATGCCGTCGCCGGTAGGCAGCTTGGCGCGGATGTCCACCCGGCCGTACTCAAGGGACATATGAGCCTTGGTGTTGATTTTACCGGAGGAATACTCCGCGTACCGGTTCGGGTCCTGCGGGAACGAACGGTGATCGTTCAAAGCCCGGATGTTCAGCTGTCCGCCAGTCACGAATACGTTCTGTGTGCTGTTCGTGTAGTGCTGCATTTCTGCATTGCCCCAGCCCCAGCTGTTAGCATCATCGCTGATGTAATAGCCTGTTTCATAATTCCATTTGCTTGTATCGAGTGAGGTGCCGCTGAATTCATCCTGCCAGATGAGGTTCATGCCGGCGATCGCCGGATCACTTGGCGTCCCGATGGCAATGTCTTCATGGTCGGTTTCATCGGGACGCGGTGCATTGGGGTTGCCAATAAAGTTGTAATACACATAGTTGCTGCCGACGTTTCCGCCGGACTGCCCGTTTAACGGGTAGCCGATACGGATTTCCATGTTCTCCTGAATCGGCTGGAACCACAGGCCGTAGACATAGTCTGCCCAGTATCCCCACTGGTTGGCGGCGGACATGTTATTGTATCCATTACCCGAGTAGACGAATCCGCTCTGGCCGGAGCTGCTGAGATCGACCCATTGCCCGCCTATTTTAATCTGATACACGAAGTTGCCTAGTTCGCTGCCAATCGGTGCGCCTTCGTCAATCTTAGGTAACGGGAAGCCGATGGCGCCGCTCTTGTCCGCTGTGTAGGTGGTACCGTCGTAAGCGGAGAGGACGAACGAGTTGCGGACAGGCTGATTGAAGGTAATGGTGTAGATGAGGCTGGCGGAAGAGGTCTTCGACTCCAGCTTGACGTTGATTGATTCTGTTACCTTAAACCAGTAACCGCCGCCCCCTTCAGTAAATTGGCCGAAATTGCTGTCATAGATCCAGCCGCTGGCCGCATTGTTGTCGATGTTAATCCACTGGCTGCTGCTAACGGGCTTGACGGACAGCTTCAGATCGTGAGCTACCGCATCATAGATGAGGCCCGGATTGTTGTTGAAGACGGGATACGTAAAACCTGCGCTGCCGGTGAAGCCCGCCGTAAGTGCTGGCCCTTGCGTCGGCGTCATCGACGTGATGGTTGCGGTGTTAACGTTCTGGAACACAAGCGTGTAATCCAGTGTAACTCCGCTATTGGCTTTGGAGTATAGCTGAATCTCTGTGGTGGCCGTTAGCGTAAACCAGTAGCCATTCGCGCCGCCGTCGCTCCAGTGTCCCCAGTTCTGGTTATAGACATAACCGCCTGCGCTGTCGATGTCTACCCAATTGCCACTTTTCTTCACCTTAACGCCCACATCGCCGGAAACGTCGCTCCAGCTGGCGGCGCCTCCATTGAAGACCGGCATAACAAACCCAAAGCTGGCTTGCCCCACTCCGGATTTGGAGATGACCGGCCCGTCTGCCGCCGAGAAATAAGCCATGGACGTTACAGTACTGCCTGCCGCCTGAACCCTGGAAGCTGGTAACAAGCCAATGCCCGACAGCATCACCAGCGCGAGGAACAGGCTCCATGCTTTGCGTGTAAACCTAATCTCAGCCTTGAACATTCGTTTCATACTTGCCCTCCTTTAGAATCGTTTGGCACAAAAGAAAACGCTTACAGATTATTACATCTATATTCTAACCAATGGAATAATTGGGTTAAAGGTACAGGATTTTATATGAAGGCCCATTATTTTGGCTTTAGGCAGGATGAACCCAAAAAATCCCCCATAAAGGGGGATCGTCACACTTATTTCCGCCGGATCATCAGTCTGTATTCCGTGGGCTGCATGCCCATGACTTCGCGGAAGGCCCGGGTGAAGCTTTTGTAGCTTTCATACCCGACCAGCGGCGTGATCTCGACGATTTTATATTCCGTCTCGGCCAGCAGCCGCCGGGCTTTATCCAGACGCACATCACGCAAGTATTCGGCGAACCCTTTACCGACATTCTTTTTGAACAGGTTGGAGAAATAAGCGTAGTTCAGCGATACATGATTGGAAACCATGGCGAGATCAAGCGGCTTGTGGTAATTTTCGTGGATGAAGCGGATCGCTTCGTTCAGGTCCTGCGAGTTACGGTAGCTGCACTTAAACTCGTAATAGAAATGGTTGAGACGCAGCATCTGATGCTGCAGCGCCTGAATATAATCACGGATACCCGGATAGTCATACAGGTTACGCAGCGATTCAATATCGAGCGCATCCTCCCCCATGTAAGGCCGTATCACCCACTCGTACTCCTCCAGCATCTGCACCACAGCCCGGCATAACCGATCGGTATATTGAATGTGATAACGCTGCAGCACATCTTTGTGAAAAAGCATCGAGATGCCCTCGGCGATTTTGCCGTCGTTGTTAGCCCCGATGAAACGGAACAAAGCGTACAGCTCCTCATGGGGAAGCTGCCACTGCTGCATAAGCCCCGCGATGTTCTCCGGCAGCATGCAGCGCAGCTCGGGGAATAAATAGCTGTGCCGGTATAACTCCTGGACCTCGGTGTAGGCGCAGGGAAGCGCCTTTAACCCTTGCTGCGGCCCGGTCATGACGGCTGTAGCGCCAATCTGTGCGGTCTTGAGAGCGGCGGGCAGCTTGTCGGTAGGAACAGAGGCATCAACGGCTAATATCAGGTGCGGCCGGTGCTGAAGGCAGATGCAGCCCTCACTGCCATACACGCGGTAGGCGATGGATTCCATGCTGTGGGCGCTGCTGGCACCCGGCTGGTTAATCCGCCGCTCCTCGCGCAGCAGGCAGAGCCGGTAGCTGCGCCATAGCTCCGCATTCTGCTGCTCCGTCTCGCCCACCCACACCTCATCGCTTACCGAGCCCTGCATGTATAGGCTGAGTTCCTTGCGGTCCGTCTCCCGGGCGAGCCGGGATAGCTGCTCCATGTTGCGCGAAAGCGCCTGCCGGGTCCGGATTTCCTGCCACACATGCTCAACCGAGGCTTGCAGATCCTCACGGTTCACCGGCTTGAGCAAATAGCCCTTCGCCCCCAGTTCGATCGCCTTCTGGGCATAAGCGAAATCGCCGTATCCGCTAATGATCAGGTAATCAGCTGTGATGTGCTCTTCCCGTGCGTGCGCCATCAGCGTCAGTCCGTCCATATCGGGCATGCGGATATCGGTAATGACGAGCTGGATGCTGTTCTGACGAAGCAGCTGCAGCGCCTCAATGCCATTCCCCGCGCAGTAAATGTTGTCCGGCTGGAGCGGGAATTGGCGCACCATAGCCTGCAGACCGTCGCGGATATGCTTCTGATCGTCCACAATCAGCAGATTAATCAACTTTTACCATCCCCCCAGATTGACTTGTTCCCAAGGCAACCGTATCGTGACGCATGTATAGACGCCCGGTATGCTATCAATTGAAAGGCCGCTGCCCTTGCCGTAGTGCAGCTGCAGCCGTTTGTGCACATTCTCTAATCCGAGGCCGTTTTGGCTGGCGACAATCGGGTTATCCGACTCATCCTCCAGCGCCTCTTGCAGATTGCTGAGCGTCTGAGAATTGATGCCGGCTCCGTTGTCGCGGATTTCGATCAGAAGCATGAGGTTGTTCTCCACGGTTACGTTAATTTCGATGATGACGCTGCCCCCCGGGAGCGCTGCATGCTGCACGGCGTTCTCCACAATGGGCTGCATGCACATTTTCGGAATGGGGTAGCGCAGCACCTCAGGCGGAAGGTCCGCCCGCAGCTCGAAGCTGCTGCCTTCCATAAAGTTAATGAAGCGGATATAGCTCTGAATATTGGCTAGCTCATCCCCGAGACTGACGGTATCGCCCCGCCACTGCATGCTGTAACGCAGCAGCGACCCTAGTGACACCAAAGCTCCGGCGATGGCCGGCTGCCGCTCCACTTCCGCATGCATCCGGATCGACTCTAGTGCGTTGTACAGGAAGTGGGAATTAATCTGCGAATGGAGCGAATGGAGCTGTGCGTTTTTGGCGATCAGCTGCTTATCAACGACCTGGTTCATCAGGCGCTGAATTTCATCAAGCATGTTGTTGTAGCTGACGGCGACATAGTCGATTTCATCACCGGGTTCATTGTCGCCAAGACCTGTATGGATCTTGGCATCAAGCTGGCCTCTGCGCACCTTGCGCATGGAAGCCAGTACCATCTCCAGACGGCGGAAAATACGCCGGGTCATATATGAAACTAACAGCAGCATCATCAGCAGCACGCAGGATGTAATGGCCACGACGAGCAGGTACCAGCTTCGCGGCCCCTTCATCAGATCATGGCGGGAAGCGATATCAATGACATAGGCATCCAGCGGCGCGATGTAACGGTATAGCGCATAATAGGTTTGATCACCGGCCCGGACCTCGACGGGGTTGTTATGCTGCAGTACGTCGAGCTGCCCGTGAACGCGGGTAAGGATCTCATCCAGCTGCTCGCCTGCGTCCAGGGCAAAAGCATGCGAGGTATTATAAACATGGCGTGAAGGAGCGGTTCCATCCATGACAACAGAGAAGAAATTGTCCCCTGTCTCCTCCTCCAAAAGATTGCTGAAAAAGACGCTGTGCCGGGTCCGGATTTCCATAATGGTAGGCCGCTTGTACTGTTGTCCCTGAAGGCGCACCAATCTGTAGTAGGATAACGTATGCTCTCCGTCCTGAAGGGAGAACAAGCGGTAAGCAGCTCCGTTCTCTTCACGCAGTGACCTCCAATAGTCCTGCGGCCAGAAGCGGTCATAATGATAGATTTCCGGCCAGATCTCGTACAGATTCGGGTTGTCAACATAGAAGCTTAGCTCGCTAACCATGTCGTAGCTTTGAATAATATTATGCATTTGCTCGTATTGATTCTGCCTGAACTTGACGAGCCGCAGACCGTCGGCCCGCATATCGGAATGAATGAAGTCCACAAATGCTTTCTGCGTCAGAGCTGTTGAGGAAGCGTTCTCAAGCATATCCATGCGGCTGCGCAGCTGTTCCTCCAGGCGCGAGACGTGGCTGCTGCCGGTGGCCATGGCGTCTTTGTAGAGCTGGGTTTCCTGCGCACGGATAAACAGGAAGGATACCACAATGGCAGGAATGGCAATCATCAGGCTGAAAGCCAGAAATAATTTTTGCGATATACGGGAATTGCGGTAAAGCTTCCTTATTTTCATCCATACAGCCTTCATTCCCATACCTCCCTACATTTGTAATATACCATGTATTACAAACCTTCAGGCAGGTAAACAGGAGAATGAGCGAACTTACTGAAACTTCTGAGTAAGCAGGCAAGACCGGCTGCCCTCAGGCAGCCGGCAGTACTGTTAATCGGCCATTTTCGCTTTCCGCACATCCAGCTCGGCCTGGCGGAACTCCATTACCTGCTGAAAGCCGTAACTGTCACGGCGCTCAAGGAAGCTTGCGAAGATTTTGTCAAACGCAGCCTCATCCTTGGCTGTAATCAGCTCCGGCAGCACTTCCTCCCAGTTCTGTGAAATCCGTGACCAAGCTACTGCAACCTCGGAATCGCCCAGCGGGTCCAGCCCCTTGTAAATGCCGCTGTCAATATCGGCCTGAGCGTTGGCGAAGTCCTCCATCTGCTTGATCACAGGTGCTTTCTCCGGTCTCCACTGGTTAACGATAACCGGGTTACGCATCATCCAGTACGTATCGAGCACGCCATACTGCTTCTCCAGCGTCTCAATATCGCTCTCAATCAGGTTCAGCATGTCAGCCTTGAGCTGAGGCTTGCCGTCCACCGTCTCCCATGTTTCGCCTTCTTTGCCGAGGAACAGATCGTGCTGCCCTTCTTCGCTGGAGAGATAGGTCAGGAAGCGGATGGCCCGTTCCGGATTTTTGGTCGACTTGCTGATCATCGTCACCATCCAGCCGTCCATATTGCCGGGGAACAGCTTGGCGCTGTCGCCGCTGCTGTTCTGCGGTCCATCCACAGCGATATAATACGAATCGGGGTTGGTGCCGGCAGCCAGCATCGGATTCACGGCCGTCATACCGGACCATTCACGGATCATCATGAAATAGCGCGCGTTATTCGTTTTCTCCTCCACCTGCGTATCGGAATCCACCAGGAAGTCTACGTTGATCAGCCCGCGCTCGTAAGCGGTGCGGAATGTTTTCAGCCAGGCAATATATTCGGGATCGGTTACGCGGTCATATACTTTTCCGTCCTTCTCGTGCGGTATGGCCAACAGATTATGCAGATATTCAGTCATGCCGTATGGCACATTGCCTTGGGCGAAGAAGGGGCTCATCGGCTGGCCCTTATATTTCGAATATTTATCCTTGAACAGTTGCAGCGCGTTCAGAAAGCCCTCCGGGGTGCTGAGGTCTGGACTGCCCATTTCTTCATACAGATCCTTCCGTACAAGGAACGTCTGGTTGGCCGCCGTCATACCCGTTTCATGCATCAGGTTCGGGCTGTAGGAGTCGTTCGGAATGCCATAGGTGTTGCCGTTTTCCTGCCGGTACCATTTCAGGGTCCCGTCACCCGCCACCTTGTAGAAGTAAGGGTCATACTGGTCAGCCAGTTCGTTTAAGGCATAGACATGGTCGCCTTCCCACAGTTTTTTGACAGCAGTTTCCCATGATCCCATGGAGATAAGGTCCGGCAGCTGGCCGGAGGTCATCATTAAGGTGATATGCTCGTTCGCTTCGCCGGAAGGGACTTCGAGCTTAACATTGACGCCTGTTTTCTCTGTAATGTACTTGGAGGTCAAGCTTTCGCCCCAGGAGTGGGCGTACCAGTTGGCACCGACGAACCAGGTTAAATCGATTGGACTCGTATCCAGTTTCCATGCGGGCTCATCGGGATTCAGCGTTGCTTCGTTCTGCGGCGCTTGTGTAGAGTCTGCGGGCTGTGCGGTCGGGGCGCTTTCATTATTGCCGGAATTGCCGCTGCACGCGGCCAGAGCCAGCGACAGCATCAAGGCCAGCATGATAGTCAGACTTCTTTTAACGGGTTTACGCTTCATAAGAAGATCATCCTTTCGGTTTTTTGTAAGTTACTGATTAGGGAATCCGGTTCACCCCTTAATAGCGCCGATCATAACCCCTTTGACCAGATAACGCTGAATGAAGGGATAGAACACCAGAATTGGCAGGGTAGCCACCATCATGGAGGCGAACTTTATGGAGTTGCCGGGCAGTCTTGCCCCGAACTGGGCCATCGCCTGCTGCTGCATGAAGGACATGGAGTTTTCGGCAATGATTTTGTACAAAATGGTCTGCAAAGGCAGAATCTCCTGCGAGCGGATATAGATAACGCCCTGATAATAATCGTTCCAGTGATAGACTGCCGAGAACAGCGAGATGGTAGCGATCACAGCCATGCTGTTAGGCAGTACAATCCGGAACAGCACGCCGTAATCTGATGCCCCGTCTACCTTGGCCGATTCCTCGAGACTGTCTGGAATGGTGCGGAAAAAGCTCATGAAGATGACCATATTAAAAAAGCTGTACATGCCGGGAATGACGAATACCCAGAAGTTGTCGTACAGGCCCAGCTTCGTCATCAGGATAAACGTTGGAATGAGTCCGCCTGAAAAGAGCATGGTAATCAGGGCGATTTTCATATACAGCTTGCGGCCGATCAGCGTCGTCTTGCTCATGCCGTAAGCTATTATGGCGGTAAAAAAGACATGTGCAGCCGACCCGATTACGGTGCGCAGGGTTGTAATTACGAACCCGTTCATCATTGTCTTGTCGTTAAATACGACGCTGTAGCTGGCCAGCGAGAACTGCTCCGGGAACCAGTTGACGGTGCCCAGCAACGCCTGCTCCGGCGCATTAAGCGAGTTAATAAGCACGAACCACATGGGGTACAGCGTCAGAAAGCATACCCCTAGCATCAGGAGGGTGTTGCAGACTTCAAATACTCCGATGCTCCTTAGTCCTGAGCGTCTTTTCACCGGTTGGCCCCCTTTCTAGAAAATGCCGTCGCCAGTCAATTTTTTGGATGTCTGATTCGCCATAAACAGCAGCCCCAGCGCCACGATGGAACGGGCAAATAAAACGGCTGTTGAGAAAGAATGGCGTCCCGACACAAGTCCCATGTTATAGATATAGAGATCGAGACTCTCGGCCATCTTCATGTTCATATTGTTTTTTAACATAAAGATCTGCTCAAAGTTACTGCCGAGAATGCCGCTGACGGCGAGGATGAACAGAATAGCGATGGTCGGACGGATGCTCTGCACGGTAATGTGCCACATGCGCTGCCAGCGGCCCGCTCCGTCAAGCTCTGCGGCCTCGTACAGACCAGGGTCGATGCCGGATATAGCCGCGATGTAGATGATGGCGCTCCAGCCTGTTTCCTTCAGCGTATCGGTAAAAAAGGTAATCCACCAGAAATATTTCGGGTCACTGTTAAAGAGAATTTCGCGGTTCTGCAGTCCGAGTGTGATCATCAGCTGGTTGACCACACCACCTTCGCCCAGCCAGTTGAGCGCGATGCCGCCGAAGATCGTCCAGGCGATAAAGTGCGGCAGGTACGAAATGGTCTGCACAGTGCGCTTGAAGCGCAGGCTGCGGATTTCGCCCAGCAGCAGAGCAAACAAAATCGGAATCGGAAACCCCAGCACAAGCTTGATGCTGCTCATCCCCAGCGTATTACGGATCGAACGCCAGAACCGGTCGTCCGTCACAAAATCCTGAAAGTGCTTCAGTCCGACAAACGGCGACTCTAGCATAGGCTTCGCGATACTATAGTCCATAAAGCCGATAATGAGCCACAGCATCGGAAAATAACAAAAGATCAACATCCAGATGATTCCCGGAATGACCATGCTTTGCATCTGCCACTGTCTAAAAAACGCTTTCATTTGTTTCGTTTGAAATTGAAACATGTCTCGTGTCCCCCCCTTCCTTTTCATCGTAAGAAAAAAGACCCAGGAAAAAAAGGGCATGATTTTTGACCCTATCCCATTTTTTTGGATTCATTCGGGCCGGGCACTGAAATGCATTATGCTGTGGTTAAATGGAAAGGAGAGTGTCTTGGATGAGTAAGCTGATATGGGAGCAGGATTTTGTGAACGGCGGAGGTGATTTGAGTCTCTGGAACATCCGTATAGGCAACGATCTGCTTGATAATAACGATAATCCCATCTATGCCGGTTGGGGGAACGGCGAGCAGCAGTTCTATACGGATCACCCGAACAATCTCTATTTCGATGAGTACGGCTTAAACCTGCGCGCGTGTCTTGAAACAGTTGAGAAGGATGGAAGGAGCTTTGCGTATACATCGGCCCGTTTAGATACAAGGAATCACTTCTCTTTCTGCTACGGTAAGCTTGTCATACGCGCCAAGCTGCCGGTAGGGCAGGGTCTATGGCCTGCCATCTGGCTGCTGCCGCAGGATCTGGCATACGGGCCTTGGCCAGCCTCCGGAGAGCTCGACATTCTAGAGGCCAAGGGCCGCCTTCCCCGGCAGATCGCCGGCACGCTGCACTACGGAAAGGACCTTGACAGCAAAGTGGTTGAGGAATTCACCCACGAGCTTGAAGACGGAATCATCAATGAGTTCCGCGATTATACGCTGGAATGGGATGCGGGTTCTATTCGCTGGCTGGTAGACGGGTATTGCTTCGCGCAGCGCCAGCTGGAGCCGGGCATCATGCCGTTCGACCAGCCCTTCTATCTGCTGCTTAACCTGGCCGTGGGCGGATGGTATGACAACGTGGAGGTGGACGAGGCAGCGCTGCCCGGGTTAATGACGGTGGCGGGGGTTTGGCTGTATGTGTAGGGGGATTTTGGAACTGGAGGAGCGATAGCGTCCGCCTGAAAGCTTTCCGCAGGAAAGCTCACTTCGGCAGCATGGGCAAGGTTTGGATTTCTACCGCGATTCGCGGTTAAATTCAGGAAATCCAAACCTAACAGCGGCTGGAAGTCCAAACATTCTCTCTAGTCACGGCCAATCCCAAAATAGAAGAATTATAAGTTCAATCTATATAGTAATGAATCAATTATGCTCAGGTGTCTTTTTGATAAACCAACCCAGCACCAAAATAAGTATTGCAAGAATAAATTCAATCCAAAAAACCGTTTGTAGACCGGAAACCATGCTTTGTGTCTTCTCATGCATTGCAGTGGGATCGAGCGAATGGTGAAGATAACGAGTGGCTCCAGACGACATGATGCCGATGAACAATGCGATGCCAATTCCACCTGCAATCTGTTGAAGCGTATTGTATATGGCTGTGCCATGAGGGACCAGGTGACGTGGAAGTTGATTCAATCCTGCCGTCTGAGCCGGCATGACGACGAATGACATGCCTACGAATAAGAGGACATGGTTGAACAGCACGGAACCTTGTGTTGTATCACTGTCGATGCCGGCAAACAGCCACAACGATATGGCGATCAGGAACAGGCCGGGCACAATTACGCGTCTCGGTCCGAATTTATCGAATAATTTCCCCGACACCGGCATCAGGATCCCGTTCAAAATGCTACCTGGCATAAGAAGTAAGCCTGTTGCGAATGCTGTCAACTTCATCACATCCTGCATATAGAACGGCAGCAATGTTGTTGTGGAGAATAGAACCATCATCAGAATAACAATCAATACCGCAACCAGAGAAAAAGTGGGATGCCGGAATACTGAAAGATCGATCAACGGCTCTTTGATCTTGAGCTGTCGCCATACAAGCAAGAGCAAGAACAGGCTGCCTATTGCAATCGATCCGTAACCAGCAGGCCCAAGAGATACACTTGTTTGGCTGAAGCCGTAGGTAACGCAGCCGAAACCGGCGGTTGACATCACAATGGATACAAGATCCACCCTTGGCTTGGTCAGTTCTGTCACATTCTTCAAGTAGATGAATGCATAAATAATCGAAAATAGTGCGACAGGAATCACCATGTAGAACAGCCAGCGCCAGTGTAAGGTATCGATAATCAAACCAGACAAAGTCGGCCCGATGACAGGGGCGACCATGATGACCAGCCCCATGAGACCCATGGCAGCACCCCGGCGTTCTGGAGGATAGAGGGCGAGAATCGTATTCATCATCAACGGGATCAATAATCCTGTACCGCAAGCCTGAATAACCCTGCCTGTCAGCAAGATTCCGAATCCCGGGGATACTGCACATAAGCAGGTACCGGCCAAAAATAACGCCATCGCAGACATAAACATCTGGCGAGTCGTGAACCATTGCTGCAGTAATGCGGTCACCGGCACGAGTACACCGATAACGAGCATATAACCTGTCGATAACCACTGTATGGTCGCGGCAGCAACATTGAATTCCCGCATCAATCCAGGAAGCGCATTAGCAAGCAAATTTTCGTTAAGAAAGGCAACAAATGCACCGATGAGTAGTGCGGTTAACATCGGCCCTCTCTTCATTCCACTTGCCTCTTGAATCCGGTTGTCCATTTTCTACCTCCCGAATAGTTATTTCGTAGTGCCTTGATACCAAACCGCCAGCCTGCCGTGCAGATTACCCCACACCATCACTTTCTAACAAGGAGTAAAAATTATCGCGGTCTTCGTTATCGAATTTGCCAAGCGTCCGCACCCTGATAAATTCATGTCCGCCATACATGTCTATTTCCTCGCCATACCTGTTATAGAGCGCGATCATATTGCCATCCCGATTCAACTCCATGTACCCGTAACAATCTGCTTCAGGTGCTTCGCCGTAAAAGAGCGTAAATTTGATTTTGATCACTTTGTGCATGCAGAGCCTCCTTTTCCCCATCAACCTGAAGTAAATTTTACGTGAAACCGGATGAATTGGAAAAAGCGATATCGCTCTTCCTACTCGGAAATTCATTCATATTTCGAAAGCATGAGGGGGGATTCCCCGCTACGCCGCTAATTCACACATTATTTCTTGACGGGATGAGATTAGGGGAGTATTATAACGTGCCGGTCAACTCTACAAGGTAAATCAATAAAAAGACCGACTTTTCGAAGTGCCTACGGCACCGAATCGTCAGCCTGTCATGCAAATCATGAGAATAAAATTCCATAAGAATATCAAACGAAGGAGCATGCCGCGGCAGCTCCTTTTGCATTTTTCAGGGCTTTTTTTCATGCTCTTTACGGTCTTCGTCCACGGCGGCATTGAGCTCGTCCACGTAATCTTTGGTATTTTGCCGCACTTGTTGTTTCGTGTACTGGTGTTTATTCGCATTGGCCTTCACATGGGTAGATCCGGTTACGGGAACACGTCCGCCGACCATATAGTTACCTATATTATACAAAATTAACGCGGTGACGCATTAAACTAATTGCATATAAATAAGGCTGTCGAGACTTTCTCGACAGCCTGGGCACCCAAATGGGTGCCTTTTCTGGTGTAACATTGATATCTGCAGGGGCTTCATAGTTGCAAAATTATTTATTTTCCGTACTTAAAACCCTATAGTAGTCTCTCAGTTGAGTAAGATCTTGAGAGAGTGCAACACGATAGAGTTTATTAGAAGAAGTTGTGACATCAAAGGTATGTGAAATTACTGCGAATGCATCAGCAGATATCCACTGATAGGTTATGGATTTAGTAGGTTCAGTTATATAGCCTTTTTTGGTGATAAGATTTTCGACTTTTGCGTATGAGCCATCAAGAGTAAATTGTTTAGTTCCAGCATCGAGTCGTTCAGATATGAGTTTATCGGCTGAAGGTGAATCAATAACAAACTCATTGTCTATATTAGGACCACCAGTGCATTTGCTGCGAATTAGTTCACCTGTACCTCCATCCACTTCAACTGAAAAACTATAGAAGGGTGTAATGTCTACCTGAGCCCACCACGTAGAACTAGATTGACCAGCTTGAGGGGAATAGGACATTTGAAGCGTTTGATTATCAAGTGTTACGTCAGAAAATTTAAATATCTCCTGGGCAGCTATTTCAGCAGCTTCTTGTAAAGATAAATCTTTAGGACTAGGTGCTTTACTTTGAGTGTAAGGGGCATAGATAGCCTTATAATTAGCCTTTACATAGCCAGCAGGAATTTGTCTATCCACTAAGTAGGAAAGTTTAGAGACATTGTAAGCAGTAGGAACCTTGTCTACAGTTTTTAGTTCACCAGCTACTGCGACTTGTGTGAGCAGCAGGAAAGAGACACCTATAAAGGTAATGATTTTAATACTTTTAAAACCGTTTTTTACGACATTTCTTGGATCTGATGATTTTCGAGACATTTTATTGTCCTCCTTGTTATTGTTTTTTAATACAAAATAAAAATAACAAGAAAATACATTGGTACTATTATAAAGTTGTTTCAGAGTTGTAAAAAAAAGAAATATCAGTAATGTTGAAGTTTTAATGTGAGATAATAAGTGAAATATTTATACATTTCCACATAGAATAGTACATCTATGTACAGATTTCAAGTGTAAAGGATATTAGTTGCTTAATATGATGGGGTGAAAGCATGGCGGATATTCTGGTAGTAGAAGATGAAGAGGCAATTAATGAATTAATAAGGAGAAACTTAAGTTTGGTAGGGCATACCTGCTATTTCGCTATGGATGGTGAGACAGCCGTAGAAATGATAAAGAATAAAAGTTTTGATTTAGTTGTACTGGACATTATGTTGCCTAAAATGGATGGGTTTGAGGTATTGGAACAAGTAAAGGGTATTCCTGCTATTCTTTTAACGGCTAAAAGAAGCGTAGAGGATCGGGTAAAGGGGCTTGTTATGGGAGCAGATGATTATCTGACAAAACCCTTTGAAATGTTAGAGCTTTTTGCAAGAGTAGAAGCTATATTAAGACGAACCAAGAAGGATGAAGATACATTTTGTATAGATAATGTTAGGGTTGAACTTCATAGTAGAAGGCTTTTTTTGAAGGATAAAGTAGTTGAATATACACCTAAGGAATTTGAGCTATTAGAGGTACTCATAAAAAATAGAAATATTGCTTTATCAAGAGAGAAGCTTTTAGAGCTGGTATGGGGATATGAATACATGGGAGAGACAAGAACGGTAGATGTCCATATTCAGAAGCTGAGAAAAAAGTTGGGGTTGGAGAAAAAAATTGTAACAGTGTATAAACTAGGTTATCGGTTAGAAGTGTAGTATGAAAAATAAAACCTACATCTGGACCTTGGTATTATTTCTATTGTTTATTAATGTTGGGATTATGGTATTTAGTATTGTTAATACAAAACATAACCTTTCAGGCATTAAGAGGAGCTATCTAAGAGAGCATAATTTTATAGTAAATAGTATGACTAAAGACATAGTGGCTATGAAAAATAGAGGCTATGAAACAGATGCTGCTATTGCTCGTTCTTATGATATGTATAATAAGCAATATGAAGTTCAAAAAATTTATTTACAGATTTATAAAGATAAAGAGAGAAGATATTCAAGTTTACCTATAGAAGCAACATTAAGTGATAAAGAAATAAATATAGAAAAAGATATAACGGAGATAACTGTTGTAACACTAGATGGAAGGAAATACATACAAATATGCGGGTACTTACCAGAGCCGTATAGCCAATATGCATTAGTCTATTATGCAGACATAACAGATATAGTAAACGAGTGGGAAAAGCTGAATAACTCCTTATTTACTGCAAGTATAATATTTTCAGGAGTTTTAAGTATATGCTTGTTTATTTTATTAGAATATCTTTTTAAACCACTAGAAAGAATTTCATGTATCTCAAATAAGATTGCCAATGGTGAGTACAAAGAAAAGCTAGAGATTACGGGTGGCGAAGAAATCGCAGAGGTTGTACAAAGCTTTAATACGATGGCGGATAAAATTCAATATCAGATGGAAGAGCTTGAGAACCATGCGAAAGAAAAGCAGAGATTGATAGATGATTTGGCACATGAATTAAGAACTCCATTAACTGCAATCTATGGATATGCTGAATATATGCAGAAGACGCATTTAAGTGAGGAAGCTAAGTATGCTGCAACCAATTATATTTTATCAGAGAGTAAAAGGTTAAAAAATATTTCGGAAAGTTTATTGGAACTGGTAATAATACGAGAAGAAAAAGAAATAGAAATGGTATCAATTGATATAGAAAAGTTGTTTAAAAAAATTCATCAAACCGAAAATATTAAGCTCAAAGAAAAAGGAATAGAATTAGTATATTACAATGAGTTGAAAGAAATAAAAGGAAATGAAGATTTAATAGAAAGTATGGTTGTGAACTTAGTAGACAATGCAATAAAGGCATGTAGCACAAAAGGTAAAATTACGATGAGAGCTTATTTTGAAAAAGAGAAAAAAGTTATTGAAGTAGAAGATAACGGAAAGGGAATGACAGAGGAGCAGCTTCTTCAGGTGACAGAAGCATTTTATAGAGTAGATAAGGCAAGAAGCAGAAAAGAAGGGGGAAATGGATTGGGACTCGCATTATGTGCGCAGATTGCTAAGAAGCATCATGCAGAGTTATCTTTTTCTTCAAAGCCTAATGAAAAAACAATAGTGAAGGTAATTTTTCAAGAATGTTAACTTAAAAGATGCTAAGAACTTTACTTTAGGAAGAGGCTTTAAATCATAGCTGGATAGACATAAGGCCATTCAGCGAAGGATGGCCTTAAAAACTCACCTCCAGCAATTGACATCCCCTTTAGGTGTGACTACAGAAACGAGTTCCGTCAATCTTCTTCCGTAACCATAGATTTCACATTGGGTTTAGCATGTAAGTCAAAACACATTATTTTTACGACGATACACAAAAGAGACAATACTACAAAAAGTAAACCGCTCCAAACGACTTCTCCTACTCCTAATCGTGATATAAACCAGCCTCCTATTGCCGCACCCATCGTGACGCCTAAGTTTGAAAAAGACACATATAAACTGTTGGCAAATTCCGGTGCTTCTGAAGCTTCCGATGTCAGCCAAATTTGACTTACAATAAGTCCACTCGTATGAACAGCTCCCCACACAATGATAATCCCACTTATGAGAATAAGGGGTGTTTCCACATAATAAAGAAGTAAATAACATATTCCTAAAGCGACAGGATAAAGCAGCACTGTTTTCGACATACGATGGCTTAATAGCTTTCCAGCATACCAATTTCCTGCCACACCGCTAATTCCGAAAATCACAAGCATCACGCTAATGAGTTTCCCGCTCATATCAGACCTCTGTCCTAAATATTCCGCAAAATAACTATATACAGAAAACATAGCAGCAAATATGAAGCAAGCAGCACCGCTATTTAACCATAAAGCGGGTTTTCGTAATATCGCAAGCTGTGTTCCAAAAGAGATTTTCTCCTTTGCCGACATGGCTGGAACCATTACTCCTATTCCAACACACGCAATGACATTCACTAGGGCAGAAAATAAAAATGAGGTACCAAGTGAAAATTGATTGGCAATATAGGAAGAAAGCGGGATCCCGAGCACCATGCCCATGCTTACCCCAAGAAATACCTTTGCACTCGCCTTCGCGGCTTCCTCCTTTACTGATAATTCAGTGGCTAGTACAAAGGCAATGGAGAAATAAACCGGATGAAAGAAAGCTGGAATCATTCGGAGAGCCATAAGCATATAAAAATTCGGAGCAAAAACTGACATCAAATTGGAAGCGGCAAAAATAATCAGAATGCCAGTCAATGCAGTTTTACGATTTAATCTTGACAGCAATAGCGTCATCCATGGGCCAAAAAGGGCAATAATAAGTGCAAACGAACTAACAAGCATTCCAGCTAGTCCTGCAGTAACGTTATATTTCTCCATGACCATTGGCAAAATTCCGACTACACCAAGTTCGGTATTTATAATTCCAAATATACCCAACGCAATAAAAAATAGTGGACTGATTCTTTTCACGATTTCTTTTCTCCTTGTAACACAATGTTTTACCTTATTTCTATATATCTATTATTATAGATATATTATCTAAAAATGAGCAGGTAATCCTATATTCTGGTTACCTACATTTCATTCTTGATATAGTCGGCAAATTTACGAATGGTTTCTTCATTTCTCCGATAATAGGTCCACTGTCCAAATCGCCTTGATTCTAGAAGTTCAGCTTTCTTCATGACCATTAAATAGCTGGAAATCACGGATTGTGCCAATCCCGTTTTTTCCTGAATGCTACCTACACAAATCCCTCCTTTAAAGTCAGCATCCGTTGGTAAATACAATTGCGGTCCAAAATTTTCATCCGGATTTTTTAACCATTCCAAAATTTTCACACGGGTATCATTGGACAAAGCTTTAAAGATCATCATGGTTTCCATAGCCCCATTATATCTAATTATATAGATATGTCAATTTTCATATACAATAACTCCGGTAGCATAAAAATTTTGCTTCTAGAATAAGCGACAAGCAACGGAAAATCGACCATAAAGCATCATCTTCCTGGTTCGTATTACAGCCCCTGAGGATAGAACCCCTACTAAAGCCTAATTAGCTTGTGAACATGACCCTATAAGATCAGCTCCGCAAGACGATGGATTCCCTGCTCAATCGATGCTTCATCTACTTTTGCAAACCCCAACACCCAGCCCTTCCTTTTGCTTTCCAAACAATAAGGTCCAAGAGGGTATACACGTATTCCCTGTTGAAGGGCTAACTTTGTCACGGTTTCTTCGTCGTATGATTCTACAGCTTCAAGTAACATATGCAATCCCGTTTCTACTCCACTTAGTGTGAAGCGTTCCCCTAAACCGCTAGCCATAATAGCCTTTGTCATAGCTTCGTGTCTTCGCCGGTAGACATTTCTGACTCTTCTCATATGGCGCATAAAATGCCCATTCTTGATGAAGTGGGTTAGTGTGAGCTGATCCATAATCGGAAGATGACGGTAAGTCAGTTCCTGTACCCTGGCAAGTTGAGCAATTGCCCGGGCAGATCCAACGATAGCCGAAATACGGATGCCTGGAGCAATCATTTTAGAAAAACTCATGAGGTACAAGGTATTATTAGATGCCTGACTAAAGAGTGTGGGAAGCGGGTCCCCACGATATCGAAATTCACTGTCATAATCGTCCTCAATGATCCAAAATTGTTCTTGCACGGCCTTATGCAGCAATTGTTGCCTGCGCGGCTCCGACATAACAACCCCGACCGCGCACTGGTGCGAAGGAGTCGCAAAGATCAGTTTGGATTGTGGATGAATACGGTCAACCACAAGACCATGCGCATCAACGGGGACGGGCACCACATTCATACGCCGATAGTTCATCGCCATCCAGGAAGCTGGAAAACCGGGATCTTCTACAGAGACAGTGTCCCCATCAGATAAAAGCGATTGTGCGATTAAGTCAATGCTATGCTGAGCTCCTGAGGTCAACAGAATCTGATTTGTTTGGATATGGATACCTCGTTCAAGTGATAAATAACGCTGAATTTGCTCACGTAATGGTGTGAGGCCATAGAGGTTGCCGTAAGCCCAGTTTGATAAGTCCATTGCAGCGGATGCGTGGAGAAACGATTGTCGCCAGTTCTTTTGAAAATGTCCATCCAAATAAGGTTCGTGGGGACTAAAATCAATATCCGCTTCTCCATGTTCTTTGCCTCTGAACCAGTCCTGTAATTGATCGACCGCCGAGTCCAACAAGGGAAGTGAGGGAGGCAGAGGGCCATTTGCTATGATTTCCTTCGTTGACTCAGTGATTTGATTCCATTTACTAACCCGCGTTCCTCCTCGTCGGGATGTAACCGTATAGCCTCGACTTAGCAATTCCTCATAGACGATCTGTATAGTAGAGCGAGAGACGCCTATCTGGTGAGCGAGTTCGCGGGAAGGAATCAGCAATTCTCCTGGAGCCCAGATTCCACTTGTAATATTATGAATGGCTTGATCAAGCAATTGCTGCCAGATCGGTCTCTTATCATTACGAATTACTTTCATCATCGTGTATACCTCCAAATAGTAGCTCCAACCATAAAATATTAAGTAATTATGGATTGCTCATAACCTTGATGTTTGGATCTTAAAAGGCACTCCATTCACTGATATACTACCGTAATAACGCTGGTATTTGCAATCTGAGTCGTTGCCGCACTCTAGAAGAGTATCGGAGTTCAAACTATTGGAGTGGGATGAATATCTCATGAGTGAAAGGAGAGATTTCGAAATGGATCCAGTTCGTTACAAGACCAGGGAATGCAAGGATCAGGAGAAAATTGAAAGCTTCCTGCAGCAAGCGAGAATTGGATATCTTGGGTTGGTTGATGGGAACCTCCCTTATGTTGTACCGCTAAATTATGTATGGTCTGAGGGGAAGCTCTATATTCACGGGGCTGGCGATGGAAGACGTAATCAGGTCATGAGCGAAAATCCAGAGGTGTGTTTTACGGTGTGTGAGGAATACGGGACCATTACGGATCCGGTACCTGCTAAAACGGATACGGCTTATATGAGCGTAATGATATTTGGACAGGCAGAGCCGATCACAGATTTGGACGAAGCCACTCATGTACTTCAGGGATTGATCAATAAATACGTACCCGGCTATTATAACCGCCCTTTGTCCAAGCAACATGTGGACAAGTATAGGTCGGCTGTATTCGGCGGACCGGTTCAAGTTTACCGGGTTATTCCGCACCATATGACAGCAAAAGAAAGTCCTATTGAAGCAGAAAAAATGTATAGAACGGACACGATTGTGCGAGAGATTTAACGACAAGATATGCTTTCATATTTCTTCAAAATTTAGCGCGAATGCCCTATGACTATGTGATATAGTTTTAGGGTATTTTTTCGGTATAAATTTTAATTATTTTGATTGAATTCAACAGGTTAAGCTGAACATTTTTGAAGTGAAATCCGATAAAGGTAAGGAATGGCACTTATTCAATGTGCTTGAAAAGGAGAGTGTATATGCCTGCTAAGCTAATGAAAAATATCATCGTGATTTGTTTGGTTCTCGTATTCTTACCGGCAACATCCATTTGGGCCGCATCCGTCATTACAGACCCGGCTTTGGCGAAAGCCGTTCGCGCGGAATTAGAGCTGCCGGCTAAGAAAGAGCTGAAGGCAGTTGATTTGAAGAAGTTGGAATCTTTGTATCCTAGCGAATCTAAGGCTAAAATCACCAGTTTACAGGGTCTTGAATATGCGGTTAACATGGAGAGCTTATTTCTGCCCGGCCAAAAGATAAAGAATATTAACCCGCTAAGCAGGTTGAAAAAGTTAACGTTCTTAGCAGTTGAGGAGAATCAGATTACGGATCTTTCACCGATTTCCGGGTTAAGTTCTCTAGAGAAGCTGGTTGTTGACGGTAACAAGATAAAAAGTCTAGTGCCGTTAAAAAATCTAAATAAGCTGACCGATCTTCTTGCCAGCAACAATCAGGTGGAAGACCTAAGTCCCATTAAAAAATTGAAGTTAGAATGGCTCTTACTGAGCGGAAATAAAATTCAAGATTTGACGCCGTTAAAAAATCATCCAACATTGGAACATCTCTATCTAGACGATAACCTCATCCAGGATATTGAAGTGCTCGAAACGTTGCCCCAATTACAAGAAGTATCTTTGGCAAACAACCCGCTGAATGAACAAGCGGAGCAGGTTATCCAAGAGCTGGAGAACAATGGTGTCATAGTAAATTTGGAAGATAACAGGGATACTCAGCCAGAGTAGCTTGAAAGCGAGGAAGTGAAGCAATACGTCGATCTGAACCGGATTTGCCTGAGCCCGCAATGCGGCTTTGCTTTCACGGAAGAGGGCAACTAATCGAGAATTTAACGTTGGATCAAAGAAAAGTTATTAAAGCAAAAAATAGTGAGGGGGTGTACCAAGCCATTTGAGGGCTATTGGGACACCCCCTAAAAGCTTGGCGTTACAGACAGCTATTTTTTTCATTGGAGGGACCCCCAGATTGATGAAGGTTATCCGGTTTTTTTTCATTCTCACTTTTCTTTTCATTGTCGGATGCAATAACAGTAATTCGTCAGATGATGAGATCCTTTCCTTTGTTCTTAAATACAGCGATTTAAACGAAACTACAGTAAAACTAAAGGATTGGCCTGATACAAATGAAGACGAAGAACAATTAAGCGATCCTATTTATTTTGTTGTAGTCGAAAAAAGACCAGATAATAAAAGTAATGAGGTAGATCAAAGGGATTATTACAGTATTTACTTTGGTGAGAATTATGGGGATCATATTGCCAGGTCCTTACGGATATTTGTAAAATATGATCTGAGCGAGATTGTCTTATCCGAAGCTGGATATTTTGATGAACAGACGGAAGTTATCTATCCGTAGGTAGTAAAGAGTCACTTCCGAACACATTTTCGCGAGGAAAGAAGGTGCTCCCGTTGGCAAAATGGGATAATATGCTATCCATGCTTTGGATGCTACGCTCCGGTAGGAAACTCACCGCCGCTCAGATCGCGGACAGTTTGGAGATCAGCATCCGCACCGTATACCGGTATATCGACGCATTATGCGCCAGCGGTGTGCCAGTCATTGCGGAATCGGGCCATGACGGCGGCATTCACATTCTGGAAAGCTTCAGGGAGACTCCATTGTTCTTCAATTCCGTAGAGCTGAAGGCACTTGTGGATGCGTTTAAATTTGCGCAAGGTGCCGGCTATCCGTATACGGAAGAATTGGAAAGCGCATTGGAGAAAGTGAAGAATGGGCTGCACGAAGAGCAGCGCGACGATCTGTCCCGTCAGACGAGTGGCTTGGATGTGATTTCTCCGGTGCGTCCGCCTTCCGGTGTTCTGTTGTTGCGGGACCTGGAGCAGGCGGCGAAGGATGGGCGAACGGTCTGCATCGCCTATCGTAAGGAGCACGCGGGACAGGCCGACGAACGTAAAGTCGATCCATACGGGTTGGCTTACGACCGGAACGAATGGTACGTCGTCGCGTTTTGCCATCGGTCGCTGGCAATGCGGACGTTCCGCGTAGATCGTATCGCGCGGTTGGAGTCAACCGAAGCGCGGTTCGAAAAGCCGGAGCATTTCTCCGCGTCTGCCTATTTCCACGACCAGTCTAAGCGGGAACGGGAGGCGGACGGACCGCTAACGGTCATCCGTATCGAGGGGGAGCCCGACACGTTGAACGCGGTTTGCCGCCACTGGCATCTACGCCACTATTTGACGGAAAGGACCGATCGTGAGGCGCGGTTTCTGCTCGACGTTCCGACGATGAACAAGTACCTTCCGATGTATCTGCTGACGTTTGGTCCGGCCATTTGTATACGGGAGCCGCTGGAGCTGAAGCGTCAGATTCAGGAAATGGCTTACGGAATCGCAAAACATTACGAAGACGATCCCGATTGAACTCCGCTGACAACGGTTGTCAGCGAACCCGGCATACGATAGAGATAAGGCTGCGGCAGTGGCGGCCAAACGACGATGAATAAAGGAAAGGTGGATTCATACATGCTTCAACATCCGCAGCAATTATACGAATATCATGTTTGGGCGAATGACCAGCTATTCACCCATCTGGAGCAGCTTCCGAAGGATGTTTTCCATGCGGAAGTGACGAGTGTGTTCCCGTCCGTGTCGAAAACGTTTGGGCACATGTATTTGTACGAAAAGCTCTATATGTCCGTACTGGCGGAAGCTCCGAACGAGGAGATTTTCCCGAAAATCCCGGGCTGGGCGGAAGAAGCACAGGGCAAAACCGTGGACGAGATGCGGCGGCTGTTCGCTGGCGTCGCCGAACAGTTTCGCGATTTGCTGCGGCGTACGCCAGACCCGGACAAGGCGATGACGATCGAGCATCCGAAGTACGGTCGTCTCGATACGCATTTCTCCGGCATCCTGCAGCATGTGGTCAACCATGGGACATATCACCGGGGCAATGTGACCGCGATGCTGAGGCAGCAGGGGTACGCCGGGGTCCCGACCGATTATTTGTTCTATTTAATAGAACGGCAGGAAGGTCAGCGGTAAGCTGGGCGGCACGTATGGCGGGGCCATTATGAAATAAAACAGAATTTTGAGAGTGGAGGCGGGGCTGCGGCATGGACATCAATGATCTTATGGTTTCTTGGAATCACGCGAATTGCAAAGTCATAGATATTCGCCGCACCACGATTAGCACTGGCGAATCCATTCGTTCCTATTCTGTACCCTCAAACCTGTTTCTCATGTCGGTTCGCGGCAAGGCTACAGCTTATCTGGGAGAGCAATTTCATCGCCTGCAGCGGTTTACAGTGCTTCATACAGGTAAAGGCGATGTGCTCAACATGGTCGCGGGCAGCGAAGGCATGGATTATTATAGCGTTTATTATAAAGTGAGTATGAATCCTCCGGTACCCGCAGAGCTTGCCGCATTATTAGATCCGGCTCGTTCCTTTGATCATTCGTACAGTATAACGCCGGACAATCCGGTAGCGCTGCATCGGATATTGAGTGAAATGTTCAAGGAGTGGGAGAAACAGAAACCACTTGTGCATCTGCGCGTTCGGACCTTACTCTATCAGTTTGTGCATGATCTGCTTCATCAAATGCAGGTGCACGGTGTAAGCCCGGCGAAACGTGATTTGGCAGCTCAGGTCGCCGCTATTATCCATGAACATTATGCGGAGTCTATTACGCTGGAATCACTGGCGGAAAGCGTGAATTACAGCATTCCCCATTTATCCTCTTATTTTAAAATCCGTACAGGACTTAGCCCAATTGACTACTTAATCAAGGTGCGCATGGATAAGGCAGCGGCACTGCTGCTTGAAACAGATGCTACGCTGAAGGAAATTGCAGAGGGCATCGGCTATCAAGACCCAAGCTATTTGGGCAGGCTGTTCAAAAAATACAAGGGTGTTTCTCCAATTCGCTATAGAGAAGTGCATGCCGGCAAGAAGATACTAGAAGATTGTCCTGCCATAACCATGGAATCCTCCATTGTCCCTCCTGAACCATTTAACTATACTAATATCATTGATAACGATTATCAGTATCATGGCATCAGAGAGGGAGATTCATTCATGTTTAAACATTCAAGGCCTACGCTGGCATCAGTATTGCTGCTAAGCTTTATTCTGATGCTGAGCGCATGCGGCACGAATGATGCTGTGGAGCAGCCGCAGACCAAAATCGTTACAACAGTTAACGGTGATGTGGAGGTACCGCTTCATCCGAAACGAATCGTTGCGGGGGAGTATCTTGGTAGTCTTATTGCGCTTGGCATTACACCCATCGGAACATCCGATCATCATATTAAAAATCCTTACTTTCAGGAATATTTGAAAGACGTTGATAATATAGGGGACGGGAATGGCAACGTAGAGAAAATCTTATCGCTTGAACCGGACTTGATTATTATGGACGACTTCTATCCTGAGCTGAATGAGCAGATGTCGAAAATTGCGCCTACTGTCGTCATTCCGTACGCTTCCTTAAAAACGGTACATGAGGAGGTCGCTTATTTCGGCGAGCTGCTTGGCCAAGAAGAAAAGGCGAAAGCCTGGCTTGCCGATTATGACACCCGTACCGCCAGTGCCAAAGAAGACGTATTGAAGGTTATACCTGCGGACAGCACATTTTCAGTTATTGAAATGAGTGAAAAAAGCTTGATGGCTGTCGGAACCGGCTTCGGTAAAGGCGGACAGCCGGTATACAATGGATTCGGCTTTAAGCCTCCAGCGGCTGTCGCAGCCGAAATGACCGATCCCGGCTGGGCTTCATTTTCTGCGGAAGTACTGCCAAAGTATGCGGGAGATTATATTATACTGACCTCCGATTCGGAAACGCTGGATGAACTCAAAGCAGACCCGATCTGGGGGGCGCTTCCAGCAGTCAAAAATGATCATGTGTTTTTATGGACAAGCGATCGCTCCGGCTACTGGGACCCGATAGCTATTCTGAGCCAGACCGAAGAATTGGCAGACTGGCTGACAAGCCTCTAAATTCCTTTGCACAGCCAATGTCTGCCGCTCCACACTCCTGTTCCAAACGTTAGGGCATCCAATCGGGTGCCCTATAATTTTGCCTTGCAAATGTTTCGGTGAACCTTATCATAAGTAGGGGCAAGTAATCTCATTTTAGAGAAGGAACACTCTTGAAGTTGTCGCAGCGTCAAGTGCTATTATAACTTTGAGAGCTCGGAAAGGAGACCAGGATGAACAGATCTGTTGCAATCAATAAATTGTCGGAGCAGATGGGACTGACGAGTCGCACATTGCGCCACTGGGAATCAGAGGGACTATTTAAAAGTTCAAGGGATACCTCCTCTGGCTGGAGAATTTATGATGAAAATGCACTCTTATGTATACGAATTACTGCAGTACTTCGCAAAATGGATATTTCGATAAAGGATATAAAATCTGTTATCGCAAACAAGTCCCCTTCACTCCTGCCCATAACCATCCCCGCCTCTAGTAGAAACAGGAATGCTCATAGTTACCTTCCCTCCACTGGAGGAGGACATATTTGCGATAGTTAAGCTCCCTCCATGCTGCTGGGCGGCGGACTCGGCAATGTACAGTCCCATCCCGTGATGATTGCCGGAGCTTCGGCTCTGGTCCCCTCTGTAGAACTGAGTGGCGGCTTCTTTCAGATCGGTTGACGAGAAGCCGTTTCCCGTATCCGTAACCGTGAAATGGACAGCAGCGTCATCTCCCCTGACTAGCAAAGCAACACTCCCCTGCGCAGGCGTATGCTCGACCGCATTGGCGATCACATTGATGATTCCCCGCTGAAACAGCTCCTTATCTATAAAAAGAAATGCTGGAAAGGTATCCTTCTGGACAAGCGTATGCAGGTCCTTGCCGGAGGACAGAGCCTTCATCTGCAGCTCTAATTCTCCAAGAATCTCCGCTGTACTTACCAGCGATTTCTGACGAACAAAGCTGGCCTGCATGCTGGACAGATCAATAACCTCTTGTACGAAGGCTTCAATATCCTCGGCGCTGCGAAGAATGTATCCGTTATATTCCAGCTGGGCAGCATTCTGTGTCGTCTCCTGCAGCAGCTCCGCATTTCCCCGAATGACGGTAAGCGGGGTTTTGATATCGTGGGCCAGCGCGGAAATCTGCTCTCTGCGGGAACGCTCCAGCTCCCACTGCCGCTTAAGTGAAGTGTGCAGGGCTTCTTTCATCCGGTCCAGTGAGACCAGCACATCGTCGATTTCGCGGATACCGCTGGGCTTGACGGTAAACTCAAGATTCTCGCGCTGGATGTTCTCTGTCGCTTCCTGTAATCCTGCCATTTTCTCCGTGAGTTTTCTGCCGAACCGGGCGGCAAGCAAGGCCGCTTGGAGCAAAATTCCCAAGATGAAGAGCAGCACTCCCAGCAGCTGAGGATTCGGCAGATAGCTGCGCAGCAAGGAAGATGCATACTGCGGTGTTAAGCTATACCGGAATATCCAGATCTCCTGTCCGTGCTGGGCGGTTGTATAGAAATGAGAGTCCTGAGTATTGCCTTGCTGTATAATCTCCCAGGCATGTGCTGCTTCACTCCGGCTCAGATTACCGGCGAGAAGTTCTCCTTCCTGGGTGAAAACCGTATAATCTACCATTCCCGGAACGCTATCGGGCGTTACTGTTCTGCTTGAGGCAAGACGCTCCTTGAACGCAGCAATCTCCTTCTCGGCATAGTTAGCAGGCAGTATAACATTGGAGGAAAACGCCAGTGTGAACAAGCCAAGCACAAGTATCAGCAGCAGAATGGTCCCCGCGCTTAAGAACAGGAGGTATTGCAGGAAAAAGGTGCGAAGCCGCACTGTTTTGATTCGTTTCACAGATTCCACTTATATCCAATCCCCCAGATGGTCTCAATCGCGTCGATCCCGTATTTGCTCAGCTTGGCGCGGATGTTCTTGATATGCTCTGTAATGGCGCTGCGGTCGCTTTCTCCGTCAAACCCGAAGACCGTTTCATAAATATGTTCTTTGGAGAAGACCTGTCCGCGGCTGCGGGCCAGAAATTCGCAAATTTCATATTCGCTTTTGGTCAGAGGCACTTTGTCCTCTTGGACCAACAGTTCTTTACCGGAGAGGTTGAAGTGTACATTCTCCAGATATAGAACATTCCGCCGCTCCCTGCTTTCCCGCCTGAGATGGGCGCCAATCCGTGCCCGCAGCGCACCTATGCCAAAGGGCTTCACAATATAATCATCTGCCCCCAGTCCCAGGCCGTACATCAGATCGCTTTCCAGTGTTTTGGCCGTTAAAAAAAGGATCGGGCAATCCACCGCCGCACGTATCTCCCGGCAAAGTGTAAAGCCGTCCACACCCGGCATCATCACATCCAGCAAAATAAGATCATACGCGCCAAGGTCGTTCCGGCACACCTGTGTAGAATCGGAGATCGTTGTCACCAGATGATTGTCAGTAATAAGTGCGTTGCGGATCAGCGACAGGATGGCGGGTTCATCGTCTACCACGAGTATTTTTGCCATATTCGTTCCCTCGATTGTAAGTTGTATGTCTAATTATCGGCTGAGCGTCCCTCCCACCGCTGGAACCATGCAGCGCACAGAAGGGCAGCCAGTATTGTTCCCAGCAGCCAGACCGTAATTCCGGCGCTCAGCCCCGATACAGCGGGGGATAGCATGGTACCGGAAGCGTGGATTGTCCACAGAGAGATGAAGCGGACGCCCCATGCGAAGGGAATATACGGCCAGATGGTATCGCCTAGCCCGGTAAGCATTAAGGCAGCCACCAGACTCCCCACAATCCCCACCCCGATGGAAGCGCCTCTTCCGAAGCGCAGGCTGGCTGTCAGATGAAGAAGATAGAGAAACATATTGCTCGTGAACAGAATAACCGCTCCGGTGATGTAAAAGGGCATTCCCAGTCTGTCCTGCTGCAGAATCCCGCCGAACCCCAGGCCAAAAAGGGTGTAAGCAAACAGGACGGCTCCAAAGCCAAACAACAGTAGGAGAAGCAGCTTACTTATAAAGGTTGTGATTTTATTTGCGGGAATGGCAAGCATACCTTGAAATTGTCCTGCATTCGCCTCCTGTTCCACCGACATGGAGCAGACCAGCCCGATCAGGGTAGGAAATGCGCATCCTAGAGACTGAATAAACGCCAGTGCTTTGTCGTTTGCACTCCATGGGGAGTACGAATAGTACGCCAAGAATACGCCAACTCCGATAAGAGGAGCCAGCAGATGAATTAGCAGAAACGGCGTATGCCGGCTTTTGAGCAGATCCGCTCTCAGCAATCCCAGTAGTGAAGCCATGTTACTTCGCCTCCTGTTTACGGAACCATAGCGCAGTAAGGAGGGAAAGCAATCCGAACCAGGCCAGGGAGATCAGGGCATCCGGAAGAATCATTTCCGTGCTTCTCAGCGGACTGTCCACCGGTACGCTGAGACCGTTCGGCAGGATAGACAGAACTGGGCACATGAGCCTGGCAGTAATAGTATAAGGCACAAAATCCCACAGTCCTCCGGTATCGAAGGCAACGACACCCATGACATTACCGAATATATTAAGCAGAACAGCAGCGAATAATCCGAGTCGTGCAGCCAGGAACAGACACAATGGAATCTGCCACAGAAACGTGACGAAGATCAGGAAGCTGCCAGCCATGCTGTTCAGCGGCGGAATGGTTTGGCCGAACAGTATTCCGCCGAAAGTAATGCCAACCAGGAACAGGAGGATAGTGACTAATAGCCATTCTGCGCAGGCAATTATTTTCCCGGTCCAGAGTGTCTTCAGATCAACGGGCAGAGCCAGCAGTCCATGGTATTTCATCTTGGCGTCCTTATGCAGAGCCAGTGAACAGGTAAGGGTCAGTGCTCCGGGCAAGAGCATCGTGTACCACCAGTTGTAAGCCCCCATTTGAAATAAGGCTCCGCCCGTTAAAATAGCGCAAAGGAGCAGCGTGAACACAGGTGCTAGCCAGACAAGCTTGGGGATAGCCGTGCCCCGCCATTTTAAACGTTCAGCCCTAATATGACAAAGCATGTTATTCACCAGCCCTTCGGTTGGCTGCGGCGACCTGCATGAATAAGGCTTCCAGCTCTTGCCCGTGGGGAACGGCTCCCTGATACCCCAGAACACCCCCGGCGATAATTCCGATCTGGTCCACTACCTGTTCGACCTCGGAGAGAATATGACTCGACAGAATAACGGTGATTCCTTGCCCGGGAAAAGAACGGATCAGCTCCCGCAGCTCCTGAATCCCGATGGGGTCCAGCCCGTTGGTCGGTTCGTCCAGAATCAGCAGCTTCGGCTGGTTTAAGAGTGCAATCGCGATTCCCAGCCGCTGCTTCATGCCCATGGAGAACTGTCCGGCACGTTTCTTTCCGGTATCGGTTAAATCCACAACGGAGAGGGTCTCCTCGATCCGGGACTGCGGCAGTCCGAGGGCAAGCGTACGCACCTTAAGATTCTCTCTGGCAGTCAGATTCTCATAGAGCGGTGGCGCCTCAATTAATACGCCAATCTCGCCTAAATCCTTCCGGGTCCATTCATGCCCATGAATACGAATACTCCCGGAATCGGGGCGCAGCATGCCTGCGATCATTTTGAGCGTTGTCGATTTGCCTGCACCATTTGGTCCTAAGAGCCCATAGATCGAGTTACTCGGTACTGCTAACGATACTTTGTTGACGGCTGGTTGATGTTTGAAGCTTTTGCAAAGATTCTGGGTTTCTAAAATATTGTCCCGCATATTATATCATCCTTTCCACTTCCACAGTGTAAGGGGAGATTCTAAGGATTCTGTAAGGATAATGGGGGATACACCCGAAGAATTAAGAGGTAATCTATAAATAGGGCAAGATTGACATGGAGAGGTGAATACCGTAATGGATAAGGAAATCTTAAAGCTCGTAGGAACCCGTATTCGTGCTCTTCGGAAAGAGCGGGGCTTGTCTCAGGAAGCCCTTGGTGAGAAAGGCGGATTTCATTTTTCATACATAGGGCAGATTGAACGTGGGGAGAAAAACGTATCTTTGCTGAATTTAAATAAGATTGCGGAATCCCTTGAAGTGAATTTAATACAGTTGTTTGCATATCTGGATGAAGATTTCATCGTTACATCAGCAGAGAGCGATATTCAAGACATTGTGGCTTTACTTCGTGATGCCAATGATGAGAAGATACGGCTGGCTAAAAATGTACTAAAAGAATTATTATGAAACAAAAGTATGGCCGCGGCCTAACCAGCTGTTAAATTACGAATAAGGAAAGGGTGACGATATGGTTTTATCTTCAAAAGCCGAAAAGACTCCGACCTCTGTAGGCGGAGAGGAATCGGCGGTTTTCAACTATTCAGCGAACATACGTGCTATACTGTAAGAAAATACTACAAATGGGGGTGTCGCACATGATCGTTCATCAAGCCTATAAATACCGCATCTACCCGAATACCGGGCAACAGCAACTCATTCGTCGAATGTTTGGCTGCTGCCGCTTTGTGTTCAATCATTTCCTGGAAGAGTGGAATCAAACCTATGCCGAGACAGGCAAAGGTTTGTCCTATCAGACCTGTGCGACACAGCTCCCCGTCCTAAAAACACAATATGACTGGCTCAAAGAAGTCGATAGTATTGCTTTACAGTCCGCCGTTCGGCATGTGGCAGATAGCTTTGACCGCTTTTTCAAAAAGCAAAATCAAGCGCCTCGCTTCAAAAGCCGGAAGCATCCAGTACAAAGCTACACCACGAAATTCACGAACGGAAATATCGCCATTGAAGGCAACCGATTGAAGCTTCCCAAGCTCGGCTGGATGCGTTTCGCCAACTCCCGGAAGCTGGAGGGTCGTATACTGTCCGCTACGGTACGGCAAAACGCCAGCGATAAGTATTTTGTCTCCCTGGTTTGCGAGGTCGAAAAGACCCCACTCCCACAAGCAGATGCACATATCGGCATTGACTTGGGGCTTAAGGAATATGCTGTGTGCTCCAACGGCGAACATTTTGCCAACCCCAGGTTTTACCGTCAATACGAGAAAAAGCTTGCGCTGTGGCAGCGGCGTTTGGCGAGACGCACACCAGGGGGCTCCAACTGGAAGAAAGCCAAGAAACACATTGCTTGTATTCACGAACACATTGCAAATTCCCGGAAGGATTTTCTCCACAAGATGACAACGAAGCTGATCCGTGAGTGCCAAACGATCAGTATCGAACATCTGCATGTGGCGAATATGATACAAAATCCCAAACTCTCCAAGTCCATCGCTGATGCGTCCTGGGGCGAATGGGTGCGTCAACTGACGTATAAAGCATCCTGGTATGGACGAACCCTCCGGGTTGCCGACACCTTCGAGCCGACCAGTCAGCAGTGCCACGTATGCGGCACAATCCATCCCGAAGTGAAGAACCTCTCGATTCGAGAATGGACATGTGTAACTTGCGGAACACACCATGATCGGGATGAAAATGCGGCTTATAATATCAAACAGGTAGCGGTATAGCTATTACCTATAAAAATAAACGTAGAACTGCGAGAACGCAGGGATCGCTTGCCCATAAGAGGAGGTTGCTCCTCTGTTCGCAAGAATCCACCCCTTCAAGCGTCAGCTAAGTGGTGGAGATTCAACAAAAAGAGCTTGTGATTATCTTGCACACTCCGAATGGAAAGACTCTGTTAAGGATGAGAAGGAGATAATCAATGCTTTTCAAGCGGCAACAATCATACCTACAGCTCAGTTAATAGATTTCCAGACAAGATTCGGCGGATTAATCGTAATGGAACCGGAGGATGATATCGTCATACGCCACTTTAATTGTGCAGATACGTTGTATCAAGAGATATTTTCAATTGATGAGCAAGGCAGATATTATGAGGGATACGACTTGAAATGCAACAATTTTGAGACCCATATAGAGAGTTCAGCCATGCTGAATCAGGTCAACAAAGGGAAATGGCAGACCGTTTTTAAATATGAGTTAGACGCATATAGGGACTACTATGAGATTGTGGATGAGAACAAGTATGGTGAATTAGTCAAACTGCTGGGGCTAAAAAAGGTGGAAGATTTCCCTGAGGATATTATTAGTTGGGATACGAATGGAGAAATTCTTGTCTGGAAAAGGGCCGATTCCGTGGTTGTACTTAGTGAAAACGGAATTAAGCCCCGGGAACTAGAGGGAATTAAGGCGATTTTCCAAGAAGAGTAGGGTAACTAGGGGGGATATTCTATGGATTATACGAAGTGTTTTAAGGAAGTCTTACTGAAGTATTCTTTTATTGACCCTTTCGTGGAATTGATCCGTCATAACGAGAACATCACATACAAGGTCACAGAAAAGTATTCTGGAGACACTTATTTGTTGCGGATGCATAAACCCATTACAAAAAACATGCAGGGTGTACATAATACGCGTGGGGCTGTTCAATCGGAGTTGGATTATCTGTTAGCTTGGTCTTCTCATTCCGAATTACCTGTTCAAATCCCTGTTCCGAATTTAAACGGTGAACTGGTAACAACTGTTGTCATTGAACACGAAGAAGTGCACTGTTCCGTCTTAAAATGGATTTTTGGGGAAATCATGTCCAAGCAAGACTTGAACAGTGAGGGAACAGTTCGTACCTTTGGGACGCGTATTGCCTACTTGCATCAGTTTTCAATGCGCTATCAACAGGGCTCAAGTTTTATTAGACCCGAATATGAAATAGAGTGGACAAATACCATACTGGCCAAATTGCGATCCGGTGAAGAAATGGGTATTATCGCTACCAAGGATTTTTATATTCTTGAAAATACATTTTCGTTGATCAATGATCGTATTAAAATATTGAGCAAAACGATGGAGACATGGGGATTCATCCATGCAGACATCAACTATAGTAACTTAATCCTCACACCAAAGGGGACTTCGTTCATCGACTTTGGCTTGTCGGGTTCTGGATATTACGCGATGGATATCGCTATGGGTGCCCTTTTGACTGAAGGAGAATTGCGAAACGCTCTACTAGCCGGCTACACTACTATCATTTCCAGAAAAATAGACACTGAGCAGCTAGAGGGTTTCATGTTTTTGGTGATATTTGCCTACTACGCTTTTCTGGTAAGTAACCAAGATAAGCATATGTGGATACGTAAACAAATGCCGGATTTGATTGAGAATTATTGCAAACCCTTCCTAAACGGTGAAGCGGTTTTCTACAGTTTTTAATTCAATCGAAGCAATCCATTCTTAATTAAAGTGGTGATCTTAATGCAGAACGTTTATCAAGGAATAGACAACGTTTTGGAGAAAATGCAATCAGCTTTAGAGAAGACAAGGCAGCAAAACCCCGATTTTTACGCGAAGTATCCGATGCAGCTGCTAACCGATCAATCTATTTATTTACGGTGCCAAGGACTTGGTTGAAGGCCAATCGGGCTACAATTATAATCCCGTTACGGAAGAGGTCATTACCGATTGGCCGCGCGATTATCTCGTTATTGCGTCGGATGAAGGAGATCCGTATTGCCTGGATCTCTCCAGAGGAGATACCGTGATTTATACTGCAAGGCATGGAGAGGGTTCTTGGGATTTCTCCGTTGCTTATGATAATCTTACCGAATTTCTTCGCAGCGTCTTACTTCCTAGGGGGATTGAGGAGGAAGGGGAGATGGGCGAAGACGAGCAGTTGGATTACTACAAAGTGTTCATTACAGGCCCGGGCGCCGACAAAATAAAAATATTGGTGTTTATCAAAAAGGTATTCTCCTGCGATTATGCGCTGGCAAAAACTTATCTGGAGGCGGCACCTCTACTGGTGTATAAGGGCATTGCCCGGGGTTCCGCTAAAATAGAGGATCAATTAAAAAGCATCGGCGCGGAGTATGAGTTACAGCAAATCAGTGTGGATGAATTTTTGAAGCAATAGATTTATGAGGCGGGCAGATTGGAGCGGAATTTCCACGTGGAACATTTGAATAGCATAAAAAACCACCGGATTCCAGCGAACACCGAAAGGGCCGCATCAGGAAGGCTATTCTGGAAATAGAGGTAAAAATCGACTATCATATAGGCTAT
Organism: Paenibacillus sp. FSL M7-1046; assembly: GCF_038007405.1. Classification (NCBI taxonomy): domain Bacteria; kingdom Bacillati; phylum Bacillota; class Bacilli; order Caryophanales; family Paenibacillaceae; genus Paenibacillus; species Paenibacillus sp. FSL M7-1046. Next base: position 2,462,863 of record NZ_JBBOXB010000001.1, read on the forward strand.
AGAACATCTAAATGACAGGCGATTAAGGATAATACAAGGAGAAAAAATGGATAATTCAATAAATATTCTCGTGGCCGAGGACGACAATGACATTAGCCGGCTGCTGTGCAGCATTATTCGAAAAAGCGGTTATGTGCCACAGCCTGCCTTTTCCGGAACGGAGGCGCTACTCTATCTGGAGCAACGGGAATGGAGCATGGTACTGCTAGATTTGATGCTGCCGGGAATGACGGGCGAGGAGCTGCTTAAATGGATCCGCTTGCGGGGAGGCGTGCCAGTCATTATCATTTCGGCCAAGGGTGAGCAGCAGACCAAGGTGTCAGCGCTGCGCGGGGGTGCGGACGACTTCATTACGAAACCTTTCGATATCGAGGAAGTCTCGGCGCGAATCGATTCCCATCTGCGCCGGTTTGCGCAGATTGCTCCGCCGGCTGTGCTGAGTGTGCTGCAGCATAAGGGACTTGTGCTCGACCACGATTCCAAAACGGTGACGGCAGAGGGGATAGAGGTTGCGCTGACCGCCCGGGAGTATGAGATTCTCACATTGCTTCTGTCGGCACCGAAAAAGGTATTCACAAAAGCAAATCTATACGAAAGCGTATGGGATGAGCCATATTACGGAGACGACAATACGGTCAACGTTCATATGAGCAATTTGCGGAGCAAGCTTGCGAAGGCTGCGCCCGGCAGCGAATTTATCGAGACGGTATGGGGCATGGGCTATCGGCTAAAGCCTTAAGACATTCTTAAGGATTGGCTTTAGCTCCTCTTAAGTTTTCGTTTCTATACTTGGTCTATCACATAAGGGAGGCCAAGACTACAATGAGTGAATATGTATTGCAGACGAATCAATTGTCTAAGAAGTTCAAAGGCAGCGTAGCGCTGGATAAAGTGAATTTATCTATCCGCAAAGGCTCCATATATGGCTTTATTGGGCAGAACGGAGCCGGAAAATCGACGCTGATGCGCATCGTTACCGGACTAGCTTTTCCGTCTGGCGGAAGTATTGCGCTGTTCGGCGCGAGCGACGAGCGGGCGTTGACCCAGGCCCGTAAGCGGATGGGGCTGATTATCGAGAGCCCCTCGTTGTTCCCCCACATGACCGCCGCCGAGAATCTGGAGGTGAACCGGCTCCTCCGGGGCATCCCCGGCAAAGACTGCGTCCCAAGGATGCTGGAATTGGTCAGACTGCAGGGAACAGGCAGGAAGAAAGTGAAGAATTTCTCGCTTGGCATGAAGCAGCGGCTGGGTCTGGCAATCGCCATGCTAAGCGATCCGGAATTTCTAATTCTGGACGAGCCGACCAATGGGCTCGATCCGATGAGCGTCATCGAAATGCGCGAGCTGCTCAAGCAGCTTAACCACGAACGAGGGATAACGATTCTGATCTCCAGCCACATTCTGAGCGAACTGCATTTGCTGGCAAGCCATTACGGCATCATTCATAACGGCAAGTTGCTGGAGCAGCTCACTGCTCAGGAATTGAATGATAAATGCCAGCAATACGTGTTTATTAAAGCGGATGATCCGGACAAGGCGGCAACGGTTATTCAGAACGAACTCCACACCAACGATTTCGAAGTGATGCCCGATGGCGCGATCAAGCTGTTTGGCCGCATCGAACAGCCAGGTAAAGTATCTTCGACGCTATTCTCCGCAGGTCTGGAAATTGAGCAGTTTATGCCGATGGGCGAAGACCTGGAGAGCTATTTCATGAAGCGGATCGGGGGTGCCGGGCATGTATAATCTGATTAGATCCGAGCTGTTCAAGCTGCGTAAGGATAGGTCGTTCCGCGTGCTGCTGCTAATCTCCGCCATTCTTTCACTGGTCTATCCACTGCTCTACTACTTTGACCATAAGTCGAGTGGAGAGCCGCAGTTCACGGGAGCCGAATTTCTGATTCAATTTATTGCAAGCAATGGCTATGTGATCAAATTCGGCGTAGCAGCGCTGGCCGGATTCTTCATCGCCAATGAATATGCGACGGGTGTCATGAAGACGATCGCATCGTCGGGCAACGATAGAGGGCGGCTGTTCACCGCCAAACTGATCGGATTCTCGGTCGGAGCCATGGCTATCTCTCTCGTATTCCCGATCGTAAGCACGACCGAAGTTTCCCTGCTTTCAGGTTTCGGCCATTTGCCGGAGGGGTTTGACGCGTCCTTCATACCGCGGGCCCTCGGACTAACACTGCTGTATACTGCAGGCTACGCGGCGATCGGGGCGCTGTTGACTGCCGTGTTCACCGAAAGCGGCAAGACGATCGGCTTCTCGATGATTTTCTTCCTAATGATTGATACGATTTTGGGGGGCTTGGGTGAGTACATCCCTTTCTTTACTACAGTGTATGATTATTCTATCTTCAAGCTGATGAACGATATCGGCAAGCCCAGTATTGACAGCGGCGATCTGCCAGCGCTCCTGCTCGTGCCAGTGCTGACGATTGTTGTATCCGCGCTACTCGGTATTCTCGTGTTCCGCAGAAAAGAAATTAAATAATAATGAGAGGGGCGGGAGAGTCTTGCTTATCATAACGCTCATATCGGTTACGGTGGCGGCTCTCCTGCTTGCCCATCTGCTGCTGATGAGGCGGGAGCTGGGGCGGATGACGGAGCAGCTGCGCCACTATAATGAACGGACAACCGGCAAAAAAATAGACGTGACTCTATTCGACCAGAGGCTCGAAACGCTTGCAGGTCAAATTAATCGCCAGTCCGATCTCGTAGTCGACGCGGAGGCCCGCAGAAGACGAACCGAGAATGAGCTGCGGCAGGCGATTGCGAACATTTCCCATGATATCCGTACTCCGCTCACCTCCATATTTGGCTATATTCAACTGCTGGAAGCAGAGCCTATTACGCCTGAGGAGAAGCACGAATACCTCACCATTGTTAAAAATCGCACGAGACGGCTGCAAGCACTATTGAACGACTTCTTCGAGTTATCCCTAATTGAATCTTCCGATTATCAGCTTAAGACTGAGCGGATCGGAATGACTGTCCTCCTGTCAGACATCCTGGTCGGTTTCTACGACCGGTTTAACGAACGGGACATTACGCCGGACATTCGGATGCCGGAGGGAGAGGTAGCCGTATATGCCGACGAATCAGCCGTGCGGAGGGTCGTTGAGAATTTGCTTACCAATACTATCAAGCATGCTATCGGTCATGTGAAAATTTGCTTCCAGCAACAGCCTGAGATTGCCGAGTTTACGATCATTAACGAAGCGAAGGAATTATCCGATATTGATGTGAGGCTGCTATTTGACCGCTTCTACACGGTCGACCGCACCCGATCCGGCCAAGGATCGGGACTTGGTCTTTCTATCGCCAAAAGTCTAATGGACAAGATGAACGGCACGCTGACCGCGGAGCTGCACGGGGGCAACTTAAAGATGACCTGCCGCTGGAAGCTGTGATCACGGGACACCGATTTAGCCAATCAATGGGGAATTCAGTTAGTCGTTTATGCCACTTTACTTACAGTTTCTTGAAATATTCTATTTCTCTTGCATAAAAATCAACTGCCTTACCCTTTGTGATTTCCCAATTACTTTCCAATTGTTCGATAATTTCTTGAAGCTTCTCAATAGCTTTATCATATTCTCCTTGAATCTCATATATATGTGAAATTGCTATCAATGCATCTATATATTTGGGATTGGGTTGTAGTTCGTATCCTTTTGTGTAATATTCGATGGCTTCGTCGTATTTGCACAGTTTCGCCATGCAGTCTCCCCTAAAGGACCACGTACGCCATTCATCAGGATACAGATCCGTCATCTGCTCCCAAAGAACTAATGCCTGAGAAAGGTTGCTTTCTTCCTTGCAGATCAGTCCTCCATATAATTGATATAAATAACCTGGATGGATTTTGTTCAATCCTTCTAGAGTTTCTTTAGCTTCAGCGCATCTGCCATCTGCAAGTAAGTGGTTCATAAGCCATACGTAACCCTGCCAGTAATCTGGATGATTTGGCACGAAATTTTTATAATACTCTATAAGTTTATGATGATTTGAATAGTTCCAGTCAAAAATGACTCCATTCTCCGCATCCCGTAAAGCATTATGATTACTTTTTTTATGTGGATCTAATAACAGGGCCTCCTTGGCATAATGGGAAGCTAATTCACGGTGCTCCTCTGAACGATGAATGTGTAACTGAGCCAGCAATGTGAGACATGGGGCCTTTTTTTCGTCATTAGTTAGCCTTTCTTTGAGAAATTGTTCAGCATAATTAAAATCATCTTTGGAAATAAAATGTTCGGTACTAATCATATTTTCAATACGCTCTAGATGTGTGTCATCAGTTAATGCAAATAGCTCATCAATTGTAACCCCTAAAATCACAGATAACTCAGGGAGAATTTGAATATCTGGCATGGTTACGTTGTTTTCCCACTTGGATATGGCTTGGGATGACATATTCAGTTTTGTTGCTAGTTCTTCCTGAGTCATTCCTTTTTGTAAACGTAGGGTTTTGATTTTTTTTCCGATCTCAATATTCATTTGAATACCCTCCAATTTTTATCAGTTCGACTAGTCCCTTGAATTATAACTTGTGGTTTAAAATCTCCTCAATGACCGCGTGGTTAAACGAATTAACTTATCAGTTACATTAGCAGCCACAAGGCACGAAGCCTCCCTTTTGAACATTCGATTCATCAAGTGTGCATTTTTGCTTTCAATGATATTAACAATGTGTTATTATCAAGTTGAAAGTAAGAGTGAACTAACTTTATGGTGCACAAATCGGATGAAAGCAGAGGGGATGCAAGTGAATAAATCATGGGGCGATTGGAACCTGTTTGAGTTGACCTGGCTGGTTTTGTTTACCTCAATTGCTGTTGGGTTTACGGTGATTTCTAAGGATTCTTTATTCGGATTTACGGTCTTTATCACCGGGGTGCTGTGTGTGGTGCTCGCGGCGAAGGGAAATCTGATGAGTTATGTGTTTGGCATGTACAATACCATTGGTTATGCGTACTTGGCTTACGTCAACGGTTTGTTTGGAGAGGTTATGCTAAATCTGCTGTTCTTTGTTCCTATGAATGTGGTCGGCTTCTATATGTGGAAAAATAACCGGACTGATGGCAAGCTGTCCATGCGTCAGCTGGAGCTCAAGCGTCTGCTCCTTGTGGGGGCGGTCTGCGTATTAGGCAGCCTGCTGCTGGGCCTGGGTCTATCGTTCATACCGGGGCAGAATTCGCCTTATATTGATGCCATTACGACGGTGTTGTCCGTTGTCGCCACTCTATTAATGGTTCGAAGATTCAAGGAACAATGGCTGGTCTATATTGTCCTCAATATGTTCACGGTTCTGCTGTGGGTAATTCGAATGCTAGAGGGGAGCGGTGAAGGCCTGCTGATGATCGTCATGTGGAGCGCGTATCTGGTTAACGCTGTATACGGCTACTACAATTGGAACAAGGGCGCTAGGGAGGTATCAGCATGAAGAGATTAGGCTTAACGCTCGGAAAGTTTGCCCCGCTGCATAAAGGGCATCAGTTCATGTTCGAGACGGCGCTGCAAGAGGTCGACGAACTGATTGTAGTGATCTATGAGACGACGGTGACCCCGATCCCGCTGCAAATCCGGGCCAACTGGATTCGCAAGCTCTACCCGGCGGTGCGGGTGATTGAAGCCTGGGACGGTCCGGACGGGTATTCGAACGACCGGGAGCATGAGATAAGGGAGGAGCAATATATTCTGGGGTTACTGAAAGGCGAGCAAGTGACGCATTTCTACTCCAGCGAGTTTTACGGAGAGCATATGAGCATCGCTTTGGGCGCAGTAGACCGGCGGGTGGATGAAGCTCGCGGGCAGGTACCGGTTTCAGCTACCATGGTCCGTTCGGATCCTTACAAGTACCGGCAATATGTGAGCGATAGCGTGTATCGGGATTTAATAACAAAAGTGGTTTTTGTGGGAGCGATGTCTACCGGCAAATCCACGATCACCGAAGCGTTGGCCCGGCGGTATCGCACAACCTATGCGAGCGAATACGGGCGCGACTATTGGACGGAGCATCAGGTGGACCGCCGAATTGGCTTGGAGGCGTTCGATGAAATTGCTGTCGGCCATATGGAGCGGGAAGAGCGGGCTTTACTGCAAGCGGATAAATATCTTTTTGTCGATACCAATGCGATCACGACTTATATGTTTGCCCTGGATTACCACGGCCGGGCCCCTGAACGCTTAACCCGGATCGCCCTGGAAAATGCACAGCGGTATGACCTTTTTTTCCTGTGCGACGACGACATTCCTTACGAGGATACATGGGACCGCAGCGGGAATCAGAAGCGGCATATTTTCCATAAGCAAATTATTGCGGATTTGAAGGCGCGGCGGATTCCCTACATCACACTTCGGGGAAGCCTGGAGGAACGAATGGGTAAGGTAGACGAAGTGCTGGCAACGTTCAAGCCCTATCATAATTATTTTGGCGAAGCACGGTGGTAATTAATGTTATTGACAAAACTTTTGACTATGATTAGTATTGAAAAATATTTAAATGAAGTTATGATCCTATAATCAAATAATTTCTAAGCTATGAATGCTATGGATCACACTATAGCAGGAGCAGCTTCTGGAGAGACCGTGGGGATTCCCCGGCGCCGAAGGGTTCACAATCTCAGGCAAAAGGACAGAAGAGTACTGGATAATTCATTTGTTATTCTGATAAGCGTCAGAATGATGAATGTATTTTATTTAATATTCTTATGACCGTGAGATTGGAGCGCATCCAGTCTCTTTTTTTATTGTCATTTTTACTTGTTCATCATTTCACAAAGAAATATTTAGATTTAGAGGGGGAGTTTCACATGGCACCACAAGAACTAAAGAGAGATTTAGAGAATCGGCATGTTCAGCTCATTGCAATTGGCGGCACCATCGGGACCGGATTGTTTTTAGGATCAGGTAAAGCTATACAACTCGCAGGACCATCCATCATCTTTGCTTATTTAATCGTCGGTATTGCCGTGTTTTTTGTTATGAGGGCCTTGGGAGAACTTCTGTTGTCAAAAGCGGGTTATCAATCTTTTACAGACATCGCTGAAGATTATCTTGGACCGCGCGCAGCATTTGTAACCGGATGGACCTATTGGTTTTGTTGGATCATGACGGCTATGGCGGATATTATAGCTGTTGGCGTATATGTACAATATTGGTTTGATATCCCGCAATGGATCCCTGCCGTCATTTGTTTGATCATTTTATTAGGACTCAATTTATTAACTGTAAAAAGTTTTGGCGAATTGGAGTTTTGGTTTGCATTAATCAAGGTAGTGACTATTCTGGCGTTGATTGTTATCGGGGCAATCCTGCTGGTGATTGGATTCAAAACGGCTAACGGAACGGTTACTGTCAGTAATATTTGGGCACATGGGGGGATATTCCCGAACGGGGTTTCAGGGTTCCTACTTTCCTTCCAAATGGTTGTGTTTGCCTTTGTCGGTGTGGAATTGGTGGGGGTATCGGCAGCCGAAACATCCAATCCAGAAAAAACCATCCCATCGGCTATTAATAAAATTCCTTTAAGAATTCTATTTTTCTACGTGGGTGCCATTATCGCCTTGTTATGCATCAACGCATGGACGGAACTAAATCCGGCAGAAAGTCCTTTTGTTAAAACGTTTAGTTTGGTGGGGATACCGATTGCTGCTGGAATTATTAACTTTGTCGTATTGACTTCAGCCGCGTCTGCCTGTAACAGCGGAATGTTCTCAACAAGCCGGATTCTATATAATTTGAGCAGGAATGACCAGGCTCCAGCCAATTTTGCAAAGCTGAATAGAAATCATGTCCCAAGCAATGCGCTCTTCATCTCCACGCTTGTGTTATCTGTGGGAGCTCTTTTGAGTAAGCTGATTCCGGAGACTGCTTTTGGAATCGTGACAACCATCAGTGCCATTTGTTTCATCTGGGTTTGGGGTATCGTTCTGATCTGTCATTTGCGGTATAAGAAAACAAAGCCGGAATTGCAGGCGAAGTCAAAATTCAAAGCCCCGTTCACCCCATTTATTAATTATGTAGTCCTAGCGTTGTTTGCAATCATACTCATTATTATGCTGTTTGCTGAAGAAACACGTCCGGCCTTATTATTGACGCCGTTATGGTTTATTTTATTATTTGTTTTGTATTCGACGAATCGGAGAAAGCGGGAAAGAAGCAGCAAAATAATCAGTACAGAATCACATCCCATGGATGCCTGACCCGATCATTCTTTTAATAGAAAAGGGGATTGCCTCAGGCCTTAGTTATTTTTTAGGCAAAAAAATTGAAATTCTTCAATATCACCTTTCAAGAAGCAATTCCGGCAGTTATTCTTATAAATGAAAATGGACATAATTTTGTTTATAAGGAGGAATAACTATGGCGGGGCAAATATGGATCAATCTACCAGTTAAAGATATCAACAAATCAAAAGATTTTTTCACGGAGATTGGATTTTCTTTGAATCAAGGACCTGGAAATGCTGATGATAAAGCTAGTCTAGTCATCGGAGACAAGAATGTTATTGTGATGCTATTTACGGAGTCCACGTTCGAAAGATTTACAGGAAATGATATTGCAGATACAACGAAAGGCACTGAAGTATTGTTTACAATTGGTGCAGATCGCAAGGAAGAAGTGGATGAAATGGTAACGAAGGTGGTAAAGGCTGGCGGTAGCATCTACGGCTAGCCCCATGACCAGGGTTGGATGTATGGTGCAGGTTTTGCTGATTTGGATGGTCATCGCTGGAATGTGCTGTATATGGATATGAGCAAATTCCCTGCTGAGTAAAAATAGAGGCAGTCTAGAACTATGAGATGCATTCAAATGCTATCTTGAATTTACATTGTAAATTTTACAAAGGCTTAGTTGTCCGTTAATACTTCTTTTACACTCATCTTCTATAGTTAAGCAATTACTAACAATAGAGGGGAACATTGAACATCAATGAAAACATGGGAAACTGTACTATCTACGCTGCTCCTTGCAGGCGCTCTACTTCCTGCCGCAACAACTAACGCAGCATCCGCCTCAGACCTAAAAGGATATGAACCTCTGCGCAAGCACATGGATGGGATCGGAGCAACTATCACATGGGATAGCGACGATAAGTCGGCACTGGTCAAGCTGAAGAACGGATTCGCAGGCACGTTCACGGCAGGCGATAAGGAATATCGTCTAGCGGGTAAAGCAGGCGAGCTTCCAGCGGAGGTCAAATTAGTCGATGGCAAGATGTACATTCCTTCCAAGCTGCTTCAAGCTATTCTGGCGGAAAATGCAAAGTTTATCAATTCCGCAGATATCATCACCCCTTATTCGGTAACCGCTCAGGTAGAGACGGCAGCCGTTGAAGATGGCGAGGATGCAGCCGATGACCCGGCCATTTGGCTCGATTCTGCGAACCCGGCGAATTCCAAAATCATTGCCACGAATAAAGGCGGAGGTGTCCTCGTCTATGATTTGCACGGCAAGGAGCTTCAAAATTATAAAGTAGGAAAAATGAATAATATTGATATACGTTATGATTTTCTGCTTGGCGATAAAAAAGTAGATATTGTTGGCGCGACGAACCGTTCTACGAACACGATCGATATTTTTGCTATGGATGGGGCAACCGGGAAGTTGACTGACATTGTAGCAGAGCCCATTAAAGCGAAGATGGAAGAGGTATACGGATTCAGCCTTTACCATAGCCTGAAATCGGATGAGTATTACGCTCTGGTTCTGGGTAAAGAAGGCGAATTTGAGCAATATGAGCTGACTGACAACGGGAAGGGCAAAGTTTCAGGTAAGCTCGTTCGCGAGTTTAAGCTGGCTACGCAATCAGAAGGTATGGTAGCTGATGATGAGTATGGCATGATGTATATAGCGGAAGAGGATTACGCGATATACAAATATAATGCGGAGCCGGACAGCGGCACAAAACCTCTATCCACTGTCGATATTGCGGACGGACGCCGATTGCAGGATGATATTGAAGGGTTGACTCTCTATTACGGTGCCGACGGCAAAGGTTATTTAATCGCCTCCAGCCAAGGCAGTGACAGCTACGCAATATATGACCGTGAAGGCAATAACGCTTACCTTACTAGCTTCAATATCGCCGATGGCGCATTGACCGATGGCACCTCAGTAACTGATGGTATTGATGTACTCGGGTTCGGACTGGGCGAACAGTTCCCTTATGGCATTTTCATCGCACAGGATGATTCCAACATTAACAATGGCAAAGAGCTTAACCAAAACTTTAAAGTGGTAGCCTGGGATCAAATTGCTAAAGGTGCAAAGACTCCGCTTCTGATGGACAACAAAGTGGATCCTCGTAAACTTGTGGACCGCAGCGCGAAGTAATATTAGTTAACAGCTAATGTGCAAGCTTTAAAGTAAAGAACATTTTCTCATAAGCAGCCTCCAACTCCACATTTCAGGGGTCTTAGGGGCTGCTTTGATTTTTTCAGCAAGGAAGGTATTTCCTTATGGGGCTGCAGAAGCTGCACGGCTTGCAAAAAGGCAACGGTTATGCAACCCTAAATAAAGACAACATTTAACGGGGGGCCGTATATGGCTAAAACAATTGTAGAAAAGCTAAATATGCACAAATTCAAAAAGGTTGCTGTATTGTACAGACCAGAGAATGACGACAGTTTAGCGGGATTAGCAGAGCATGATACTGAATTAACAGCCAGCAGTTATGATCTGATTTTTGCTTATGTGCTCAATATGGAATCGCTACAGGATCTCGTCCATAAAGTGATTGATCACAACTATTTAAATAAAGGCGGCTATTTGTTCGCTGCGTATCCCAAAAAAGGGAATAAGGTTTATTCGGCCTACATTCACAGAGACAGTCTTTTTGAAGGGGTAGGAGCCGATGAGGACGGTTATATTGGCACAAGCAACCTGAAGTTTGCACGTATGGTGGGCTTAAATGATGTGTTTACCGTTGTCGGATTCAAAGAGGAGGCGCGGAAGAACAAGGATGCATCTTCAAAGCCAAGTCAACGTGTGGACGATTACACCTCTATGATCCCTGCTGTGGAGCAGGATCTGACGGATAGTGCGGAGCAGCTGGCTTTTTACCAATCCCTTACGCCCGGCTACCGAAAGGATTGGGCCCGTTATGTATACAGCGCTGTACAAGAGGAGACTAGAGAAAAACGGAGGGCGGAAATGAAGAAGATTCTGGGTGAAGGGTATAAAAGCATTGATATTTACCGGAGAGACAAGCCGTAAATGGAATGGCCCTCCGTTGAATAAACAATAAGCCTTCTCAAGCGGGATCTAGGGTTATAAATAATGGTGATAAGGGGCCATCCTGCAATAGATGGCCTTGAAACGAAACGAAATTGCCCTCATTTCAACTGAAACTGAAAGTACTCCGTGCGTAAAGGTTTACTGTCCGCTACACCCTCGCCAGCGTAGAAACTGATTTCCATACTGCAGTCTTTCGTGTTATATAAATTATGCCATAAAGTTCGGTGGGGATAAGATTCTGGAAGACAAACATGAGCACAGGAAAGAATGTGCTTCATAGCTTCCTCTGTATAATGAGATTTCTCGCTTAACTTCTTCTGTAAGGTGAGGAACCGTTGGTACATTCCCTGTGGCTTGGGATCGTCCGGGAGACTGTCTCCGGATAAATAGCGGTACAACAAGAAATTCGTGACCACTTGTGGTTTGTGATCTCCGTTTAGGATGTAATAGCGATTTGCAGTATAGGAATTCTCCCAGACGAAAGATTGCCCATAACGATCCCCGATAATATAATGCAGCGGCAATTGCGCGTAGCTGTGTTTTAGAGACAGCAGCGCTTCTTTGGCTTCGTCAACATTACGGCACCGGTCCAACAAATAACGCATGATTTGCAATTCGTGAAGACCCACATACAACCCGCCGTTTGGCTCTGCAGGATGGGTTATAAAGCTCTCGTCATCTGCCAATACGGCCACGGTCAATCCCTCGGAATTGATTCCATCCAGCACTCCGCTGACCAGTTCGAAGCTGCACAAATATAGCGAAGGGTATCCCTTATCCGGGTAGATTTCAAAAATATAAGGTTCATTTACAGCCATCACCGGAAAATCGAAATTTCTGCTGAGCATTGCCGCCCCAGAAGAGGTCGTATGGTTGGGAAAGTAAATAGAAGAACATCCGATTGATTGTTTCTGATACATAATACCGCTGCAATCATACAAGCCTTCATCTAACTGAACGTCAAAAGCCTTGGCAATTCCCTTCATTCGTTCGTAGTGCTCGGGATAGTTCGTTTTCAAGTACTTATGTTGATTTCGAATCCTTATCGGGTCATCACCGGGGATCTGACGATGCAAGGTGTACCGGTCGAGTGCCATTTGTCCAATATAGTTTCCAATATCATGATTAGTGCCTTGAAGTACAATATGTCTGACTGTAAGGCCGTTATCCGAAGCGTGGACGGTGGTTTCGTTATGAGATAAGCTCACTGCGCGTTCCCTCCTTAAGGTTATTTCTGTAAATAATTATATAACTGACCAGTCAATTAATCAACGAAAAGAAATAAATATGGTAAGATAAACCCGAGGTGAGTAATGCTTATGGCTCGTAAAATTAATGAAGAACTCCGACAGGAGAAAAGAGCTGCAATTTGTGATGCTGCGAAAAGGCTATTTGCCGCGAATGGCTTCAACTTAACTACCATTTCAAACATTGCAAAGGAAGCAGGAGTTAGTCACGCTTCTGTATTTACATACTTTTCGAGCAAGGAAGAGCTAATCCATTCGTTAGTGCTGGAGCCGTTAGAGGAGAGCCTTTTGTTCTACGAGTCCATCATTTGTGAAGATAATCAACCCACCGAGTCGTTAAGAAGGCTGATCGAGGTTCAAATCCGAATGGTTGTCGAGCAAGGCACATATCTGCGTTTGCTCCAGCAGGTGTTAGGGCAGCCGAACCAGTTCCCTGAATTGACCAAAGCTTTGACGGAGTTTGGAGAGAAGTTTGTAAATTTACTTGAGCCGCTCATTCGAAAAGGACAAGAATTGGGAGAGTTAAGTGAAGGGGATGCGAAAGTCATCGGTTGGACCTATTTTGCTTATTTTAATGGGGCAGGATTAATTTATCTTGATTTGCATGAGGGATTGACTCAATTCACAGTTGAATGCGCTATGCGTATTTTTGGATTGCGGACATAATAGAATCGAAGCCACTCCGCATAAAGAGTGGCTTCGATTCTTCATATACTGATATTTCCAGCTCATGCGTGTTACAACAGAGGTTCTTCCTTGTTGACTACGTTTGCTTTCTTTTCAATCATGAGCTTGTTTTTCATGGGCATAAATAATGTGATAACAAGTGCGGCAATGGATAAAATCATCATAAAGTAATAGGCGTCACTTGCTCCTAAAATTGATGTGAGGGATTTAAGGAGCTCAGCAGTAGTAGAAGGATTGTATTGGAGCACTGTAGCTGCATGGCTTGTTGCCTGCACTGTATAAATCGTAATCACGACAGCCGTACCAATCGCCCCGGCAATTTGGCGGACGGTATTATTCACTGCTGTACCATGTGTACCGAGTTGCTTGGGCAGCGCATTTAGTCCCGCCGTATTGAGTGGCATGGTAATGAAGCTTAATCCAATTCGCAGGCAAATCGTACGAATCATTAAATACATATACGTTGTCGATTCAGACAGATCTGTTACCGCCCACATGGATGGAATAATAAACAGTAAACCAATGATGAACAACGGCTTCGCACCGAAACGGTCGTATAATTTACCGGTGACGGGTGACATGAACGCATTTACAAGCGCACCCGGCAATAATAGAAGGCCTGCATCAAATGCTGTAAATCCACGGCCATTCTGTAGATAGATAGGCAATAAAATCATATCTGCGTACATCATCATCGTGATTAGCACGTTAATTAGAGACGTTAACGTAAAGACTTTATTTTTGAAGACAGACAGGTTTAACAGCGGGTCAGCGGACTTGATTTGCCGAGTACAGAATATGGCCGTTACAACGATCCCAATCCCTAAGGACAGGATCACCACTACATCGCCCCAGCCTTTACTGCCTGCACTGCTGAAACCGTACAAGATTAAGCCAAATCCGATTGTTGATAAAAGAACACTTACTACATCGAGCTTCGACTTAGACGTTTCGGATACATTCACTAAATATTTGAAGGCCAACGCTATAACAATGACGACAAGTGGGATGAGGCCAATAAATAACCAGCGCCAAGAATGATATTCGACGATAAATCCCGAGAGAGTCGGTCCAATGGCAGGAGCGAAAATCATCGCCAGTCCAAGCAGCCCCATAGCGCTGCCGCGTTTCTCAATGGGGAAGATAGCGAGCACAACACTCATCATGAGCGGCATAATAATGCCTGCACCGGCGGCTTGGATCATACGTCCTATTAAGAGCACAATAAAGCTTGGTGCCGCTGCACAAATGATCGAACCCATTAATAAAAATAACATGGCGCTTAGAAATAACTGCCGCGTTGTAAAGCGTTTCATTAAGTAGGCTGTAATCGGAATTAATATCCCGTTGACCAGCATAAAGCCCGTTGAAATCCATTGTACGGTCGTTGCCGTCACATGAAATACATTCATTAAATTACTTAAGGCGACATTTAATAGCGTCTGATTGAGTGTGGATAAGAAACAACCCAAAATTAAGATGGTTAATAAGATCCCTTTATTTATTTTCTTAATGTCTTCTTGCACGGTGTAATCCCCTCTTCATTGCTTTTTCGACACAGTGTCAATAAAATGAATCATATCAGTAATTAATAATTATTCCTATTTACAATTTTATTGAAAATGTTGACTAATCGACAGAACGGTTGGATTAGTAGATGAAGTGACAAATAAACGATAATAGAGGGATGAAATGTCTGCACAAAAGAGAGTAGATCCACGAGCCATTCGCTCGAAAAAGATGCTGAAGAATGCCGTTTTTTCATTATTGGAAGAAAATTCGGATATTTCGCAGCTGACCGTCCAAAAAATCGCCAACCGGGCAGAACTGAATCGTGCAACGTTTTATTTGCATTATGAGGATATTAACGATTTGTTGCGCCAGATCGTACATGAAATCTTTGACGACCTGTCCATGAAAGTTGAACCGCTATTACAAGTGAAGAGCAGCAATGAACAGGAGCAGTTGGTTACATTCTTAAATTATTTTTATGAATACCGGAAGGTCTTTGCTGTATTCGTTGAGCATAAAGGCTTCAAAAATCACTTGTCCAACCTGTTGAAAAATACGATAGAAACACGAAGAAACGCGAGAAGACTAGATTCCACAAAGGAGGTTGTTTCAGTCGATATTGTGGTATCATCACTGCTGGGGATTATTATGTGGTGGATTAAGGATGGCGTCCAATATAATTCTGAATACATAGCAGCGCAAATTACCTTGATGCATAGAAGAAGGTTATTGTAACCGGTTAGGTCCGCATATAGCAAGAGGGTTCAGCTCAATAAAAAAACCACTCATAGGAGTGGCTGTGTCTTGCTATAAAGTCTCTTTCACTTTGATTAATAACTTCAAGAAGGCCGCGCTTTCTTCTTCGGTAAGGCCTTGGGTAACACATCGTTCTACTTCCTTGAATATATCGTGGAATTCCTCGACGAGGTCGGCCCCTTTTTGCAATAAATATATTTTTTTCTGCCGTTCATTATCTTCCGGAATCACCCGCTTGATATACCCTTTTTTCTCCAACCCCTGAAGCATGCTTGTGATGGTGGCTCCCTTACGGTTGAAACGCTCGGCCAAATCCTTCTGGATCACACCTTTGTCCTGATGTTCAAAAATATAGCCCATCATCTGCCCTTGCTGCGCATTCAGTCCCAGTTCCGATAATCTGACATTGGCCATACCTCTGATTTTCAATCCAATCTCCCGGATTAAATCGGAGTAGGGGGTAAGCAAAGCTTGCTTCGTCATCCTGTGCCTGACTCCCTTGCTATAGTTTGAATTCTAATTATAAGAACATCTTAATTTTCGCTCCCTAAATTGTCAAATTCAAATGGTTAGACTTCATTTAATTTTACGATTGACAGTTAGAAGTCTAACTGTTATATTCCAATCAATAACAAACACTATCCCATTATAGGAGGTATCACAATGATTACAGCAATCACCAATGCGTGCATATTTGACGGCGAGAACGTGATCAGAGCCACGACGGTCCTGATTGAAGGCGAACAGATCCTATCGGTAGGCGGGGGAATACCGGCACATGCGATCACCATTGATGCGAAAGGAGGGACTTTACTGCCGGGTCTGATCGATGCCCACGTTCACACTTCCGTAGAGGGCCTGCGTGACGCACTGAAATTCGGTGTGACGACTGAACTGGAAATGATGGGCGGGTTTACGAAAAACGGCCGCGAGGCACAGCTCCAGGGGATTGAGGATATTGCCGACGTGCGGTCTGCCGGAATGGGGGTCACACCTCCTGGAGGGCATCCCGATGAACTTATGCCTGGGGATGGGGAAATCCCGGATTTTGTACTGAAGGAATTGGAGAAAATGAGCGAGGAAGATCGCAACGCTATGCTGGCTGCTCATGCCCATGATCACGATCACGGAGAAGCGGCTGCGGTATCGAACAGGGACGAGGCGTTGGCATTTGTAGGCGAACAAGTCAGGGAGGGAGCCGACTATATTAAGATTATGATTGAGGAAGGGACGGTACTGGCCGCCCCCGGATTGCCTGTCTTAAGCCAAGATATTCTAAGTGCAGCCGTAGGGGAAGCGCACCGGTACGGCAAGATCGTGATTGCCCATGTGTTGACTGCGGAATCCTCCCGGCAAGCCATCGAAGTCGGGGTCGATGGTCTGGCCCATTTATTCATCGACCGCCCGGACAATACTTCGGATCTGGTGAGAATGATCGCAGAGTCCGGTGCTTTCGTTACACCGTGTCTGGTTTTGAACTCTTCCATTATCGGTAACTCCGCAGCGGAATTGGCCAAGGATCACCGTGTGAGTTCCAGGCTCAGTCCGGAATGGTTGGATACGCTGAATGCCAGCTTCCATACCTACCCGCAAGGCAGCATGGAAGACAACTACCGGAATGTGATGGATCTTCATCATGCAGGTGTAGACATCCTGGTGGGTACGGATGTCTCCGTGCCGGTTCCATCGCTTGGCGGGCTTGCCCATGGCGCTAGTGTACACCATGAAATGCAGCTATTGGTGGAAGCGGGATTCACGCCCGTAGAAGCTCTTCAGTCCGCTACTTCAAAAACAGCCCGCCGGTTCGGCCTGAACGACCGCGGGCGTATCATTCAGGGGGCAAGAGCAGACTTGGTCTTGGTCGACGGCGACCCGACCACGACTATTTCCGATACGTTATCCATCCGTAGAATATGGCTGCGCGGCATTCAGAAAGTAGAAGAAGTGTGAAACTACGCTGGCGCTTGATTTTTTAATAATGAGGAAGTCCATCCTAAGGGGGATGGGCTTTTTTTAATATACAGACAAATGAACGTTCGGGCGGTGCTATTCGTACTATAGTTATTCTACGGGAAGAGCGTATGGGAAAAAACGCATTGAAAGGGTGAAAGGGCATGCTTACAATCAAACATTTTACCAAAAGCTATAAGGGTGGTAAAAAGGCAGTAAATGACTTGAATTTGGTGGTGGAGCAAGGCGATATCTACGGCTTTATCGGACATAACGGAGCAGGTAAAACAACAACCATTCGGGCAGTAGTGGGCGTGCTTGATTTTGAAGAAGGGGATATTGAAATTGACGGTATCTCCATTAAAAAAGATCCGGTAGCGTGCAAGGCGAGGATTGCGTATATTCCGGATAACCCGGATTTGTATGATCATCTTACCGGCATTCAGTACTTGAATTTTATCGGTGATCTCTTTAGTGTATCCAAAGCGGATCGTGAGCAGCTTATTAAAAAATACAGCGATGCTTTTCAAATTACGGTCCATTTGGGTGATATGATCTCATCGTATTCCCATGGGATGAAGCAGAAGCTTGCGATTATCTCTGCACTTATTCATAAACCAAAGTTGTTAGTGTTAGACGAACCCTTTGTTGGCCTTGATCCAAAAGCCGCTCACATGCTAAAGACAATTATGGTAGAGCTGTGCAGCAACGGCAGTGCCATCTTTTTCTCCACGCATGTGCTGGATGTGGCAGAGAAGCTCTGCAATAAGATAGCGATCATAAAGGGGGGCCAATTAATAGTCCATGGCAAGACAGAAGAAGTAAAGGGCGAAAATAGCCTGGAAGCATTATTCATGGAGCTGATCGACAATGATTAATATCTGGAGATTAACGAAGCTGCAGTTGTTTTCTTCATTTGGGTTGAATAAAGCTTTACATACAAAAGATGTTAAAGAAAAACGCAAATCGCTTCTACTCGCCTTTGGTATTCTTGTGGGAGTGCTTATGATAGCAGTAGTTTCATTTGGATACAGCTTCATGTTGGCTGTGACTTTTGAACAAATGGGGCGAATGGATCTATTACTGGCGATTATGATGGCTGTTACTTCTATTGTAGGGTTCTTCACCACGGTCTATAAGGCAAGCGGTGTATTATTCAGCTATAAGGACTACGATTTGGTGATGTCGCTGCCGATCAAGACGAGTCATGTTGTGGCAAGCCGTGTTCTTCAGCTCTATGTGCTGAATTTGTTCTTTTCTTTGATGGTCATGCTGCCAGCAGGTGTGGTGTATGCTATAAAAGTGAATCCGGGGACGTTATTTTATCTGTTTTTTCTAATGACCCTTTTATTTATCCCATTACTGCCGATTATTGCGGCAACGATTATTGGTTCATGCATCAGCTGGATCTCTTCCCGGTTTAAAGCGAGCCGGATGATCAGTCTTGTATTAACTTTTGCCATTGTGATTGTACTTATGGTCGGTTCATTTACACTCAATGGAAACGAGCAGGCACTTGCTGATATGGGGGCTGAGCTGGCCGATATGATATTTAAGCTGTATCCTCTTGCAGCGATGTATGTCGATGCGGTCTGCTCGTATCAGGTAGGCTCATTGTTATTATTTATTGCGTTATCCGTACTTTCATTTATAATATTTGCCACTGTATTAAGTACAAAATATAAAGCGATTCATACAGGTCTAATGACCAGTCATGCAGGCAGCAAATATACCATGAAGCCGTTAGAAGCCTCCTCTCCATTTCGTGCACTGTATAAGAAGGAGTTGCGCCGATATTTTGGCTCTTCTGTTTATGTGCTGAACACAAGTATAGGCATGATTCTATTACTGGTGATGTCGGTTGCCTTATTGTTTGTCAGTTCGGAGAAGCTGGGGGAAATGATTGAAATTCCACAATTATCCCATTATCTGAGTACGCTGGCTCCTATCCTGCTTTCCTTATTTGTAGTGTTAAGCTGCACAACGTCAAGTTCCATTTCGCTTGAAGGCAACAATTTATGGATACTAAAAAGCTCACCCGTATCGAAACAAGCGATATGGCTTAGCAAAGTTGCCGTGAATCTGACCATCACCTTACCGGTCCTGAGTATTAGTAGTGTAATGCTTATGATATCGTTGCGCACGGGGTGGATGGAAAGCTTATTATTGCTTGTTATCCCTTTGATCTATGCTTGTTATTCCGCGCTGATGGGCATTATTGTTAACCTGAAATTACCTAACCTGGAGTGGAAAAGCGAAGTTACGGTAATCAAACAGAGTGCAGCAGTTCTTGTATCTATGCTCATAGGGATCATCAGTTTATTAGTTCCCTTGGGACTATCCCTTCTTCTGACGCAGGTAAATGCAAATCTCCTCTTGTTAGGGGTTGGCATGATTATGATAGCGGCATGCCTAGCAATGTATAGATATATGCAGACAAAAGGGGAGCAGTTGTTTCAGCGGCTTTAAACAGCCGGCTGTCGGTTCCATCCCGGCAACTGGCTGCTTAGCGTTTCAATAGGTCTCGAGATTTTAATTATGATAATATTCTGCCAATGCATTTGCCGCAATGATGGCCTGGTATACGTCATCAGGAGTTACGGGATGTGGCATATTGCCCATCGTGTCTCCTTCGGCACATGCATCTTCCGCCACTTTCCGCCATTCTTCCTCTCTAAACTGATCCAGACCGAGATCTTTTAATGTTAAGGGTAAGCCCACTTCTTTGATGAAGTTGATGACCGTTTCCACTTCTTCTTTGGGTGCACTTTCTAAAACAAGCTGTGTTAATAAACCAAACACTACTTTTTCGCCATGCTGTGCATGATGCAGTGATGGAACAGCGGTCATTCCGTTATGAATGGCATGAGCAGCGGCTAAACCGCCGGATTCAGCCCCCACACCACTTAAATAGATGGTGGCCTCAATTGTTTTTTCAACGGCAGGAGTGGAAACTTTATGATCAACCGCTATCTTCGCTTGAAGGCCATATTCCAGAACAGTGTCATAGCACATCTTGGCGATACCTAATCCGGCAAGCGAGGGTTTCAAATTGACCAGATTATCACCATTTTTCTGGTAGCAGGCGCGTGCTTCGAAATAGGTGGCGAGCGCATCTCCAATTCCAGCGACAAAAAAACGGGTTGGAGCACTTGCTAAAATATTTGTATCTGCCAAGACCACATCCGGATTGGTTGGCAGGAACAGATAGCGGTCAAACGAGCCGTCTGTTTTGTAGATGACAGAAAGTGCGGTGCAGGGGGCATCAGTTGAAGCGATGGTTGGGAAGATAACCACAGGCAAATGTACATAATAAGCGGTGGCTTTAGCAGTATCTAATGTTTTCCCGCCGCCAATACCCACAATCACATTAGCTCCTGATTTTTTAACCGCTTCACAATGCCTATCGATTTCTTCCTGAGTAATTTGCAGATTAAATTTCACGAACTCACTCTGCTGTCCAGCTTCTTCAAAGGATTGACCCGCCTCTTTCGCTGCACGATCCAGAATGAATTCGTCACAAATTACATAAGCATGGTCACCATAAGTAGTGGTATACGTAGATAGTTCGTTTAATAAGTGGTGACCTACTATAAATTTCTTGGGGGACGTGACTGATTTTACCGATCGTTTCAATTTAACCACTCTCCTTGTTTTTAGAAATTATCTACTGCAGGTGAGCTGATTATGCATTCAATGATTGGGTTTGTTCCCTGAAAAAGAAAACAGCCCCTCAGATTGAGGAGCCTTCATAAGAATCACGTTAGGTTAAGTTGCAGGAATTTCAAGGCCCCTGGCAATTAAAAACCCCGGCAAATCTGCCGGGGCTAAATATGTATAAATGGAGTTGTGCACACAGAGGTATTATGATATGATTGGAGAATTACTAATCATTTATTTTGCGAATCGCCTAATAATCCTATCCTATTTACAACTTAATCTTACCACACAGTAATACGGGTTGTCAAACTTTCATTTTACAAATTCGAATGAAGGAGTGTATGCAGGAAGATGATAAGTGCGGAGGATTGGAAGCAAGAACAGGAACGGCTGAAGCGGGTTATGGAAAAGCTGCAAGCAAGGATCAGCGAACTGGAGCCGGAGGTGGCCGGGCTGCATGACCAAGTGGTGGACATCCGCAAGCTATTCTGGGAAGAAGTAACTGTAAACACAAGCACTAGCGAAGATTTTGAAGAGACCTTCTACAGTATCAGGCAGCAGGAAGCTTTATTGTCCGAACGGGAGCGAAGCCAGCGGTTGCGCGCGCAGCAATGGAAAAACATGAAACGGCTGCTGTCCTCTCCCTACTTCGGACGCATCGATTTTCATGAGGATGGCTTGAACACTGCCGAGCAAGTCTACATCGGTGTGTCATCCTTCATTGACTCAGATGGCATGAGTTTTCTGGTGTATGACTGGCGTACTCCGATCGCTAGTATGTATTACGATTATTCACCGGGCGCGGCCGGATATGACACGCCGGGTGGAGCTATCGCTGGACTGATGCAGCTGAAGCGGCAGTATCAGATTCGCGGAGATCAACTGCAGAATGTGTTCGACACGAGCTTAACGATTGGCGATGAATTGCTGCAGCAGGTGCTTGGCAAGGGTGCGGACAATCAGATGAAGAGCATCGTCGCGACGATCCAGAAGGAACAGAATGCCATTATCCGCGATGACAACAGCCGGATGCTGATCGTGCAGGGGGCGGCTGGCAGCGGGAAAACCTCGGCTGCCCTGCAGCGGGTGGCGTACCTGCTGTATAAACACCGCGAACGGCTGAGGGCTGACCAAATTGTGCTATTCTCACCTAATCCGATGTTTAACAGTTATGTATCTACCGTTCTTCCTGAACTCGGTGAAGAGAACATGCAGCAGACGACCTTCCATGAATATCTCGATTACTGGCTTGGCAGGACGTTTCGTTTAGAGGATCCCTTTGACCAGATTGAATATGTGCTGGAAGAACAATCTGACCGCGGGTATGAAGCCCGGCTGAAAGGAATCCAATACAAGGCATCTGTGGACTTTCTTCAAGCGCTCCAGAAGTATGCGCAGGGGTTGGAGGGGAAGGGCATGCGATTCATAAGCATACGCTTCCGGGATCGCGATTTGATCACAGCTAAGCAAATGGAATCGAAATTTTACAGCTATGATTCTTCCATTCGCTTATCCAACCGCATCACTTTGCTGCAGGAGTGGCTGCTGCGTGAGCTTTCTCTGCTGGAAGACAAGGAACGTGAGGCGTTCTGGGTGCAGGAGGAGCTAGATTATCTTGACAACGATCAGTACGCCGAAGTGTTTAATGAACTGCATAAAGACAGGGGAGTGTTTGACTTTGCCGAACAATATGAAGAAGCCCGCGAAATGCAGCGCGGCAAGCGCAGGCTGGACGAGGGCGATTTCGATTATGCTGAGCGGGAGGAAGCACTGCTGCGCCGGATGGTCGTGAAGGAGCAAATTAAACCGCTGAAGCGAAGTGTGAAGCGGATGTTGTTCATAGACATGATCCGGCTGTACATCCAGTTCTTTGAAGAAGAGAATGCTTTGGCGAAGATGACGAATGAAGCTGGAGTTTCCCTGCTCTGGCCGGAAATCTGTCAGCAAACCAAGGAGAAGCTTAGCCGGTCCGAACTCTTCTATGAAGATGCGACACCGTACCTGTACCTGAAAGAGCTCATCGAGGGCGTTCGGGTGAACACGGAGATCCGGCATGTATTCGTCGATGAGGGTCAGGATTATTCGATGTTTCAGTATGAGTTCCTCAAAAAAATGTTTCCCCGTGCCCGCATGACGGTGCTTGGCGATTTCGGTCAGGCTATCTTTGCTCAGGCCACAGAACTGCACGGCGAAGATTCACCGCTCATCGGATTGTATGGCGAATCTGAAACGAGCTTATTCCGTCTGGTTCGCAGTTACCGGTCAACACGTGAGATTGTGGAATTCACGAAGTCTTTATTGCCTAACGCCAAGGAGATTGTAGCCTTTGAACGCAAGGGCAGGAAACCGCTCCTCTCTCAGATGGGCAGCGGCGGGCAGCGGGCAGCAAGAATAGCTGAGCATCTTGCGGCGCTTCAGGCGGAAGGCTTGGTCTCCATCGGGATCATCACCAAGACAGCGGCCGAAAGCAAAGCTGCTTATGATCTCCTTACAGCTCAGGGCTGCCAGGGGTTGAAGCTTGTGACGAAGAGTACGCCCAACTTTGAGAAGGGAACCCTGATCCTCCCCGTATATCTCGCCAAGGGCGTTGAATTCGATGCCGTTCTAATCTACGACGCATCTTCGCAGACGTATCATCTGGAGAGCGAGCGCAAGTTATTCTATACCGCATGCACGCGTGCTATGCACCGGCTTTTGCTCTACACAACGGGAGAGTGGACCCCATTCCTTCCGGCATCGGATAAGTCCTTGTATGAGGTAGAGCAAATTCAGTGATGAATACTAACCAAGGATCTCTCTTCATAAACATGACAGTCAGATGTCGAGTTTCTCCATGTATACTTTGGAGAAAGGAGAGGATTCAACCATGAACACTTATACGACCCACAAGCCCAAGCTGATCATTACTGGAGTGGCTGTACGTACAACAAACGCTGAAGAAACGGGACCGGACGGACGATTGCCACAACTTTGGGACACCTACTTTCAGAGCAATCTTGTTTCTGCCGCGGGGGTCAGAAATCCTCAATTCCTATACTCGTTGTATACGGATTATGAAAGCGACGTGAACGGAGCCTATACAGTTGTAATTGGACATGAAACAGATAATGAATTCGTCCAGGATGATAATAATCATGCGGTTGTAGAAATACCCGAAAGTAAGTACATCGTATTCACGGCAAAGAAGGGACCTATGTATGAAGTGGTGCCTGAGGCGTGGCGGGAGATATGGACCTATTTCAAGCAATCGCCGGAGGTGAGAACCTATACGGGCGATTTTGAGCTTTATGATTCCAGGAATTCGGATCCAGCAAACACAGAAGTGCAGATTTATATAGCCATTAAATAGCTGGATAGCATGTTAAAACGCTACTGACATAAGGCTGTCAGTAGCGTTTTTGTATACTTAGATCAATAGATGATGTAGACAAGTACCCATTAGTATCTTTGTGATGAAGAATTGACAGTCTGGAAAGCAATGCTATAATCAAATAAATAGAAAATAATGCAATTATTTTTTCTTTTTGGAACCTGCATCCAGACAAACTTCACTAATCACTGTTTGGAAAATGGGGGTAAAGAGATGGGAGAGCTCAAAGCGCCTTTCGTAACCAATGTAGAGGATATGAGTTGGATCAGGCGCACTTCTGACTGCTATTTTATCATTGATGAGACTGGGAAAGTCTTACAATGGAGCGCGGAGCTTGGTACGCTGCTTGGTATTTCGGCCACACAAGCGGTCGGCAAGGCCTGCCGTTCCCTTGATCTCTTCAGTGATTCTACCGGGAACAGCCTCTGTAAAACCTGCCAGGTTCTAAGTGCTGCAGAACATATGAACAATTGCAACGGATCACGCAGGGTATTTGTTCAACGTGGTTCGGTCCGGGTTCCTTTCCTGAAGAATATACGGGCCAGCAGCTACGATAAAAGGTTAATCTGGGTGACCCTCGAACAGGCCGCGATTTTTTCCCTGATGGAAAAGCTGACTTCTCAAGAAAATAAAGTGCTGGGCCTATTATCCAGAGGCCATACAACGCAGCAGATTGCTATAGAGCTACACATTTCTTATACTACGGTACGAACCCATATCCGTAATCTTTTGAGCAAGCTTGGGGTACACAACCAAAAGGAAGCCGTTTCTCTCTTTTTTGCCGAGCTGCTTAAATAATAATTAGTGAGTAATAGAAAAGGATCATCTCCCGGTAGTTGACTGAGGGGGTGATCCTTTTTGCGGCTTAATATCCAAATTATATTATAAAAATACCTCAAATGTACGATCCTTCTTCTTCTAATATATGTTAATTTAGTAGCACATATTGAAAGCCGGGAGTAAACAGTCCCGGTGAGGGAGGGAAATATGAGTAATATTGCAGCAATACAGGATCAGTTCAAAGCTCCGTTCTACCTGGTCTGGGAGATTACACTTTTGTGCAACGCCAGTTGTGTGCATTGCTATTCAGGCGCAGGCCGCCGGCACCCCGACGAACTAGACGCAGAAGAGGCTCTTTCCGTAGTCGATCAATTAGCTGAGGCCGGTGTCCTCCTGCTTGGACTCTCTGGGGGAGAAGCTCTGCTCAGGCCCGATTGGATGGACATAGCCTCCCGTGCTTCGTCGAAGGGGATGATGGTTTCGATCGGCACCAATGGAGCCGTGATTGATGATGAGATGTGCCGCCGGATCATCGAGGCAGGAGTGTCCGGGATTTGTGTCAGTATTGATGGAGCAACGGCGGAAGTGCATGAGCAGGTGCGCGGTGTCAAAGGACTGTATGACAAAGCTGTTAGCGCTATAGAAACATTAGTGAAGCATGGGATTAATGTAACTGTTGGGTATACGCCGACCCGGCTTAATTTCAGGGATGGCCGAAAGGTCGTAGAATTGGCCGCCCGACTCGGTGCAAATGGAGTGAATTTATCTGAGTTCATTCCCACAGGACGGGGAGATCAGGCATTGGCGCTTACGCCAAATGAGCTTCGCGATGTGATTGTGGAGTGGATCTCCATGCAGCAGGAGTACGCCGGAAAGCTGAAGATATACTGGCATGACTGCCGTGTTGCACTGATGCTGCCGCCAGAGCAGGCAGCACAATATATAGGCTGTGGTGCAGGTTATGTTACCGCCCGTATCACGGTTAACGGTGATGTCACCCCTTGCGTGA
Source organism: Paenibacillus sp. FSL M7-1046 (assembly GCF_038007405.1). Taxonomy (NCBI): domain Bacteria; kingdom Bacillati; phylum Bacillota; class Bacilli; order Caryophanales; family Paenibacillaceae; genus Paenibacillus; species Paenibacillus sp. FSL M7-1046. The sequence continues at coordinate 2,489,087 of NZ_JBBOXB010000001.1, forward strand.
CTTTACCGCTCACAGCAGGCAATTTGCGTGAGCAGAGCTTCCAGGACATCTGGAGCTACTCGCCGGTCCTAGCGAATATACGGGATAGGACGACAAGAAACGAAGGGAATTGTGGCACTTGTGAGCATAAGTTCATCTGCGGAGGATGCCGCTCTGCGGCATTAGCCTATCATAACGATGCTTCAATGGGCGATCCTTATTGCTGGGTGGTTCCTGAAGCAGTTCAAGTGTAGAAGGAGAGGATAAGATGCCAAATTTAACTTCGGATACGGTACTAACACTCGCATCCAATATTGTTACCCGCAAAGAGGAAAATAGCAAATACGTGGTGTACAACCCGGCTACGGACGAGCTCCATGTGTTGTCACGTCTGGCCTATACCATATTGAAGCTGTGTGAGCAGCCCGCCCGGGTTGCCGAGATTACGGGGCTTGTTGAGGAATCCATTCCAGCCTTCCAGTGTGACCAGGGACGCGGGGAAGTGAACGGATTACTTCAGAAGCTATTGAAACGAGGCTTGCTCCAGGCAGCCTGACCAGCCCTATAGAGAGGAGGTGAGGAAATGGAAGCAACCAGAGAACTGCTGTGGGACATCGCCCGTGACAATATGGCGGAAATGGAAGACGCTGATTTGCTGGCAGCCATTCAAGAACTGGATATTGTAGATTTAGGGGAATTATCTGTTATTGCCTGGAGAGTAATTTAGCAAGCAAGGAGCCTCGGGCGCTGCCGGAGGTTCTTTTTACAAGGAGGCAGCCAATGGATCAGAGCAGAACAACCTGCCGGAGGTTAAGCAGTGGATTGGAAATTATTCATCTTCCGTTAGCCGGTATGAACACGGTATCGCTGGGTCTGCTTTCGGGTGCGGGTGCAAGGCTGGAAGCAGAAGATGAAATAGGCAGTTCGCGGATTCTCGAACATTGGATATGGCGAAGAGAACAGAAGGAAGAAGATCTCAATGATATTTTGGCGGATTTCGGAGCTAATTTGAAAACCTCATCCAATATAGAATGGACACGCCACTGGACTACAGTGCTTTGTGATCAATTTGAGCCGGTCTTCAAACTGTTTTTGCATGATATTCTGGAGTTTGATTTGTGCCCTGAGACCTTTGCGGCCAGCAAGGAGTATGCAGCAGTTCTTTCAAGTAAACGCCGGAAGGAACCAAATGCGTACGTAATGGATGTATTGCGTGAAAAAATGTCCGGCGGTAAAACGATCGGACGGTCAGCTGTAGGCCGGGTTGAAGATATAACGAAGCTGGATTTCCCCAAGGTGAAGAGCGTCTATGAACGTCTTTATGTGCCAAATAATTGTGTGGTTGTTGTAGTTGGAGGCATTTCAAAGGAAAGACTGGGGAAGCTGCTGGATGAAATCGGTGAAGCCGGCGCTGAACAGGATTCACTGATCGTTCCCCGGGAAGAACCCCCTTATTGGCAATCCTGTGCGTATTCCATCGAACAGGAAGGCAGACTCGTTCATCTGGCAGCAGCGTTGCCCTGTGTATCCTGCAGACATCCTGATTTTTTCTCATTTGCTGTGTTGTCACAGGTGCTGGGTGGAGGAGACGGTTCCAGACTTTTTGAAAGTATCCGGCAGAGAAAAGGGTTGGCCTATCAAGTGCGGAGCAGCTTGATGTCCTTCAGGGACACGGGACTCATGACCTTTTATCTGGCCACCGGACCGAATTCCGTATCCTGGGCGGCATCTGCTATCGTTCAAGAAATGGAGCAAATCAGGAATAACGGAATGAGCAGGGAGGAGGTCAAGGCCGCCCAAAACCAGCTTTTAAACCAGATGGTCCTAAGGTCAGAGAGTACAGCTTCCAGAATGAACACGCTGTTGACCGCCTCATGGTATCCGGGATACCCCGGGACGTTAACGGCCATGAAAGAAGCCATAAGTGCAGTTACTCCGGAGGCTATTCAGTCCGCATTACAGAACGCCGTCCCGGCTGCAGAAATGGGTCTGGTGACGTTGGGTCCGGTATCCGCTTCAGCGTTAGTATTGAATCATTAGGAGGACGTTATGGCCCACTCGCAGTGGAAGTATCCAAATGGTCTGAACGTAATCACGGAGGATATGCCTTCAATGGCAAGTGTGACGGCCGGATTTTTTGTACTGAGCGGGGCAAGACATGAGTCCCCGAAACAGACAGGTATAGCACATGCGCTGGAGCATCTGCTTTTTCGGGGGTCGCTGCTCTATCCGAAGGGAGCCATGAGTCCCGAGTTCACTCAAATGACAGGGACTATGAATGCTTTTACCACCTGGGAATATACTTGCTTCTACAGCCGTTCCACCCCTGAAGAATTGCCCGGAATCTTTTTTCCATTAATGGATATGATTCGTCAGCCTCTATTGCGGGAAGAAGATTTTGGTCTGGAACAGAATATTATCCGCAAGGAATTATCAAGACAATTAGAGGAACCGCGGAGCAGACTTACTCATGCGCTTCATCAATACGTGTATCCGGGACGTCTCGGCAAACTGCTGATTGGTCTCGATGAAGATATTCTAAAACTGAGCGCTCTGGAGCTTAGAGAATTTCACCTGCGGCATTACATTCCCTCCAATATTCTGCTGGTGATTTCCGGCAGCCTTGAGAAATGCAGCGGACTGGAGTCCTGCCTGCAAGCTTTACAGGATTGGGAGGAGCCTATGCTTCCGGTCGGGCTTGAACAGCCTCTAATGGCACAACCTGTGGTGGTTAACCTTTCGCAAAAGCGTGCAGATCTATGTTACTCAGTGTGGGCCTGGAGTCTCCCGCCGCTTGAAGATAAAGAACATTACGCAGTCCATTTACTATGCACCTTGCTGGGCGACGATAATTATATCGGCTCAAGACTTTATAATGTGATCGTTGCCCCTGGATTCGCCCAGCAGATCACCTGTGTATACTCCGTATTGGGCGGCAAAGGACTGTTCAAAATCTATGGTTTGGCAAGGTCAGCTCAGCTGGAGGGGATCCGAGAAAAGATGCTGGCCGAGCTGCGCCAGATGGAGGCTGGAAGGATCACACCACGCGAATACAACCGTGCCAAGCAAAAAGTAAAAACACAAATGGCCCTGGATGCTTCCGTATCCCACAGCCGTTCGGTCTCAATTGCCCAGGCCTGGATGCGTCATAGACGTATGGTTCCTCTGGACGAACTCCTGACATTCATTGATCAGATCAGTATAGGTGACCTTCAAAATATAATTGCGCAGTACTTTAACAACCAGGAGTGCTTTGAAATATACGGATAATCACAAGAAACGGAGCTGGTCTAAACATGGTGGAGGAATGGTTCCGCTATCCTGTACATATGGTCTGGTCGGTTACTAATTTGTGTAATGCCCACTGCATACATTGCTCGTCAAGCTCTGGAACCTGTCTTCCGGGAGAACTGGATCAGGCGCGGGCTTTGCAGTTAATTGACGAGCTGGCGGATATGGGTTGTATTGATTTGGCCTTATCTGGCGGAGAGCCGCTGCTTCGGGCGGATATCGAACAGATCATCGAGCATGCCGTTCATCATCATATGCAGGTGGGTCTGGGAACCAACGGCTGGGGTCTGAATCTGAAAAGAGCGAAGGAATTAAGAGGATTAGGACTTCAGCGCATCCAGATCAGCCTCGATGGCATAGGCCAGACGCATGATGAAGTGAGAGGGCTGAAGGGGCTGTTTAATCGTGTGGAACGTGCCATTGGTGCTTCTCTGGAGTCAGGACTCCAGACACATATCTGCTTTACTCCCCACAAGGAAAATGTGCATCATACCGAGCAGGTCATTGAATTTGCCTTATCCAAAGGAGTCCATCTATTCAATCTGTCCCAGTTCGTGCCTGTAGGCCGGGGAAGTCAAAGCATGGACTTGCTTCCCGAGCAATGGAAATCATTGGCGATGCTGTGGGTGAACAAGAGGGAGCAGCTTAAAGGGCGTATGAAGTTCAGCAGCCACTTGGCGCAAATGGCTTTGGTTGATCCCACTTTAGCCTGCCAGGAGGGCTTCCGAGGCTGCCAAGCCGGTATGGCGCAAGGGTATATTTCTGCAGATGGTTGGGTCACTCCCTGTGTTATGCTTCCGGTACATTTAGGCAATGTCCATGAGCGTCCCTTAAAAGAGATTTGGGACAGCTCTCCTGTTATCCAGCAATTGCGTGACCGGAGCAACCTGGGCGGAAACTGCGGACAATGCGGAATTCGGGAAAAATGCGGGGGCTGCCGCGGGGTTGCTTATGGCCTGTATCACGACTATTTAGCTGATGATACGCACTGCTGGCTGCATTCCGCACCGGAGTCTGCAGATCGGATCACAGTCTAATAAAAAAGGGGAATGTACAAATGAGCTATGTTACCAGAGATGAAGATATTCGTTATGTTATTTTGCTCAGCCATGCAACGAATGAAAAAATGAGTCTTGAACTCATTCGCGCCCATGTGAACCATTTACGGGAGCTTGACCGGGAGGGGAAGCTGGTATTGTGCGGGCCGTTTACGGATTATGCCGGCGGTATGGTCATTATCCGCGCTGCGTCCAGAGAAGAAGCGGTGCAGATAGCAGAGCGTGATCCTTATGTCCTTTCGGGCAAAGAGAATTATGAATTGCGCACCTGGGAGTTGTCGCTTGAGAGTAACGGACATATGGGCATTGTTGAATAGAATGAAGAGAGGTTGATTCTTTCATGCGGCTTACGTTTTCTTATTTTAGACGACATGACCCCATACTATGGATTCGAGTGTTTGGAACCGGATTATGTGCATTAACTACATTTATGATCCGGCCTTTTCTCATTTTTTATATTTCGGATAAGCTTGGTGGAACTGTGCTGATGCCTTTGCTGGTTGTAGGTCTTCAACCGCTGGCGGGAATTATGCTCAGCTTCTGGGGCGGGGGGCTGGCTGACCGTTACGGGCGCAAGCCGGTTATGCTTGTATCATTGGCTATTCAGGCTTTGTCCATGTTTGGTTTTATATTTGCCGATACCCTGTGGATGCTGATTCTGATTTCTGTACTTGGGGGTATGGGGATGCCGATGTTTCTGCCAGCAGCCAATGCCCAGATTTCTGACATTGTTCCCGAGGAGAAACGTGCGGAAGCATTTGCCCTTATTCATGGTGCAGTCAATGTTGGCGGTGCGCTGGGGCCTTTGCTGGGCTTGGCCGTGTATCTATTGAACCAGAGTGTTATCTTTGTGATTTGTTCGGCTTCTTTTGTTTTGTTTGCTTTGCTCATTTGGTGGAAGGTGCCGGAAACACGACCGGAAGAGATCCTGCAGCCCGATAAGCTGGCGGCCCATTCGACCAGACTTCCATACCGGGAACATAGATTGTTGTACCTGTTGACCTTGTTCGCGCTTCCTGTGGGATTACTGTACTCACAGGTGGAAACCACTCTTCCGCTGCATCTGAAAACAAACTTTTCTAACGCATCCTCCATCTTTGCCGGACTTATGACGATTAATTCTATTGTTGTGATTCTGCTCATGGTCTGGCTGCCAAAGAAGACGGAAAACAAATCACCGCAGTCCATGATATTGATAAGTTATGTGCTGTTTGCCATCGTAAGTCTGGGTTATGGATTTGCTGCATCTTTCCTCGTATTAGTGGTCACGGAGCTGATTTTTACCGTAGGCGAAATTATAGGTATCATCCATTTGCAAAAATATGTTTCCATTGCTGCCCCTGCAGGTATGAGAGGAAGATATAACTCTATCTTTGGCTTATATATGCAAATCCCCAAAATCCTCGGCCCCATTTGCTTCGGACTGATCTTTGAGCATTTTGGCGGGGGAATGATGTTTTCGCTTGTCGCTGGTCTGCTGGTTCTCTGTGGAGTGGCCATCTATCAACTAATCCGTAATGCACAGAATCAGAAAGTCGCTCTAATGCAAAAGGAGCTGCAGACGGATACAGCGGTTTAAGGAGAGTGGAATCAGAATGCAAATCTGTTCTGTGAACATTGGAAAAGCCGGATGGATTGAATGTGAAGGGAAACGCGTATTGTCTGCGATCACGAAGATACCAACAAAAGACCAGGTGTTCTTATCCGCTCTAGGTTTGCAAGGAGATGAACAGGCGAATAAAATCAGACATGGTGGACTAGACAAAGCGGTTTGCGCTTATCCTGAAGAATATTACGATGACTGGGAACAGGAGCTATGCATGGAGCTTCCCTTTGGTTCCTTCGGAGAAAATCTAACAGTACAGGGTATGAGGGAATCGGAAGTACATATCGGCGATATTTTTATGTGGGGGGAGGCGTTGCTTGAGGTTACCCAGCCCCGCCCCCCATGTCATAAGCTGGCTAAAAAGTTTGGCAAACCTCAACTGCCGCTCCTTTTTCAAAATCTGGGGAGAACCGGTTTTCTCATGCGTGTTCTGCAGGAAGGGTGGGTTAGCATGGAGAGCCAATTCGTTTGCTCCAAAACTCATCCCTCTCAAATCTCCATTGCGATGGTCAATGATGTTATGTATAAGGATATACGGAATAAAGAGCTGCTCACGGCTATTTTACAGGTGGAGGCCTTGTCGCCAAGCGTTAGAACCACTTTCAAGTTAAGGCTGGCAGGGCATTATGAGGATTCTACGAACAGGCTGCAAGGGATGTAAATTGAGAAGCTGCTTCGATCACACAAAAAACGCCTTCACAGTTAGAGCTGCGAAGGCGTTTTTTGTGTGAAATTTTCAACATTAAATCATGTGCGAGGGCGGGAAAGGATTTTTGACGATAATTGTCGAAACTTGTTGTATAGGTTTTTCGAGGCGTATCCGGTTGAAGGGTATGGAAGATTGCCCGGAAATTATTCGGGTAATAGTAGCATAATGCGGCTAGACTGCCCGTTTTTTATAAGCGGGTCTGAATATGGAGAGAGCAGGGAGGGGGAATGGACAAGTGCCCAACTTTGAACGAAGGCCTCAAGAGACGGGAATTCCATTTCATAAGGAAACAAGTGATGTTCGATGCTAAGGATTGTCTTACTGGATGATGAGAAGCCTGCGTTGAACGTGCTGAACAAAGTGATCGGGGGAAGAGACGATGTGCAGGTGGTCGGCGCATATATGGACCCTTCGGAGCTGCTCAAGGATATAAAGGGACTCAGGCCTGATCTGGTTTTTCTGGATATCGAGATGCCGGAGATGAATGGGTTGGAGCTGGCCGCCCGTTTGCTGGAGCTGCAGGAAGACATCGAGGTCGTGTTTGTTACCGCCTATCGTGAATATGCCCTGGAGGCTTTCGGGGTGAATGCGCTGGATTATTTATTAAAGCCGGTGGTGCCGGACTTGCTGCATCGTACCATAGACAGAGTATTGAAAAGAAGGACAGGGACAGCCCCCGCAAAAGCGGCAACAGCTGCTTCCCGGATTGTATGTTTCGGAGGCTTTGAAATATACAAAGCGGATCATGCGGAACCCATTCGCTTCCCTACCGCTAAGGCGGAAGAGCTATTTGCCTATTTGCTGGTACACCGGAATAAGTATATTTCCAAATGGACGCTATGCGACAGTCTGTGGCCGGAAGTTCATTCAGCGGAGAAAAGCGATCATAATCTGCATACGGCAGTGTACCGGATGAAGAAGACGCTGCGGGATACCGGAATTGGAGTACGTATTTCCTCCCAGCGTGGGTCCTACCGGATGGAATGCGAGGATATTTGTGATTACGTCATGTTTGAGCAAGCCGTTACCCATACGCTTAAGATGGACAACGGCAATATTGAAGCCTTAACGAAGGCGGTTCAGCTCTATAAAGGATCGCTCTTCGGAAACAGGGATTATCCCTGGTGCGAGGCGGAGCGGGAGAGGATGTCCCGGTATTTTGCCAGCCTCTCTAAAAAGTTGGCGAAATTGCATTTGGAAAAACGCCAATATCACGAGGCGGTTGAAGTCCTCCAATCCGTGCTCAGCTATGTACCCTTTGATGGTGAGGCGCATGAAATTCTTCTAAGGACTTATATACATTTACATGATAGAACAGCATTCTTTGCACACTATGAGAAAATGGAAAAAAGCTTCAAAGGGGAGTTGGGCGTAGAACTTCCGGAAGTGTTGAGACAATTATATGCGGATTTGCTATGAAATTCAGGATTTCGGACCTCAAAAAGGGAACGAAATCCTTTTTTGTTGTCGAACAATGTCTGTTAGTGTTTTGTGAGAATGGATTGTTACAATTTTTTTTACAACTAAGGAGGGGATCACTGGAAGATGAATGAAAAAATAATGAAAAAACTATCCGTTGTTATCGCTGTTATATTTGTTACGGTGACGATGCTGTCTTCACTCGCATGGTTGCCAAGCGCAGTCAAAGCAGCGGGTGCAGGTACGGGGACAGCGGCTGATCCGTATATCATTACGACGGCGGCACAGCTTAACAATGTACGTAACGGCTTGAGTTCTTATTATAAGCTTGGTAGTGATATCAATCTAAGCAGTTATGGAAACTGGATACCGGTCGGGAATAACAACAGCAACTTCAGAGGCGGCTTTGATGGGAACGGCTATACGATTACAGGTTTAACCATTAATAGGCCTGCTGAATCCTATATCGGATTATTCGGTTATGTAAGTACAGTCGGGCAGATTCGCAATGTTCATTTGTCAGGCGTAAATATAATCGGGTATGACTATACCGGAAGTTTAGTGGGATATATCAATTATGGCAAGGTGGAGAATAGCAGCGCTAGCGGTACGATGACGGGCTATCGTCATGTCGGCGGTCTGGTAGGGAAATCTGAAAATTCAGCTGTCGTGAACGGAAGCTCTGCAAATGTAACGGTCCAAGGATATGCCAACCTTGGCGGTCTGATTGGACAGTACGCCAGTTGGGCTCCTATGGCTGACAACGCTGCCAGTGGTAACGTGACAGGAACCGGAGCTAATATTGGCGGTTTGATCGGGTACCTTGACTGGGGAGGCAACGTCACGAACAGCCACGCCAGCGGCGATGTAAGGGGAACAAACAACAATAGTTTTTATCTTGGCGGCTTAATTGGCAGCAGTAACTCAAACCTTATTGAATACAGTTATGCAACAGGCGATGTATTTTCTAAGGACGGTACTCACGTTGGCGGCCTGCTAGGGGCTGGGGGAGGAATTATTGAGAAGAGTTATGCCAGCGGCCATATCACCGTTGAAGGAGGCAGTTTTCCGTATGCCGGCGGTTTGGTAGGCAGATTTGACTTTGGCAAAATCATCAATAGTTATGCAAATGTTCAGATCACAGGGAACGCTGCTAATACGCTTTTTGGCGGCCTGGTAGGGAGCAATTCAGGTGAGATTCAAAACAGCTACGCAGCCGGACAGGTTACAGGGAACGGAATCGGAAGCAACGGCCCTCTGGTGGGTATGGACGGCTGGAAAAAGGTCACCGGCAGTTACTATAACTCGGACATCGCCGGACAAATCGACAATGGAATGGGCGAGCCGAAGACAACGGCTGAACTGATGAGTGCTGCTACTTTTAGCGGATGGGATTTTAATTCTGTCTGGTTAATCAATGAGGGTATGGAATACCCGAAGCTTCGTCCGTATGTACGGTCCTATACCGTCACGTATGAGGGTAATGGAAGTACGACAGGGACAGTACCGGCAGACAGCAGCCGTTATCTGGACAACAGTATAGTTACGGTATTGGGCAATGATGGAGGTCTTGTGAGGGACGGGTATACCTTCGCGGGGTGGAGTATGGACGCTGCTGGGAATGGGGCGGTTTATAAAGCCGGTGATACCTTTAATATAGGGACGGCTAATGCCAAGCTCTATGCAAAGTGGACCGCACTGACGTATACAATCGACACACTGGGGGATCAGACGTTGGCGGGGTTAACGGCAGGCTATGCACCGGGAACCCAGGAAACAGGGACCATAACCGTTACCAGAACAGGTACGGGGGATTTGACGAATTTGGCTGCGAGCTTGAGCGGAGCCGATGCAGGCAACTTTGAGATTGCTGGACCGGTGGCAACTACGTTGAATGACGGAACACCTGTAACTACGTTTACCGTTAAGGCGAAGGATGGTTTGCCTTTGGGGACCTACAACGCAACAGTTACCGTAACGGCGGATCATATGGCGGGTAAGACCTTCACTGTTAAGCAGGTGGTTGCTAAAGTGATCATCAAGGGCGATGCCAATGGGGATGGACTGATTACTCCCGCAGATGCCCTGATGATTACGCAATATCTGACAGGCAAGATCATGCTGACACCCGAGCAATTTAATGCCCTGGATATGAATAACGATGGGGTTCTCAACAACACTGATGTACAAAAGATTATGGCGATTTACCTGGGAGGAGCGAAATCATGATAAACCGCATCAATGGGACGGCAAGCTATATCAGACAAACCTTTTCACTATTCCTGGTCTTATGCTTGCTGCTGGTTCCCTTCGGTTCCATCGTTCAAGCTACTCCTGCTACTCCGGTCTCGGCCAAGGTTTCCAGTGTCTCTGGGGCTCCGGGTGATACGGTGGATGTGGCGGTTACAGTGGATCCGGGAGACTATTCAGTATTGCAGTATATGATGCAATTATCTTATGATCCGAATGTCCTTGAACCGGTATTTGCAAATCCGGTGACAGATAAAGCAGCATCTATGTTTTTTAATGCTGACGCAAATATTAGCGGGACGATTAATGTATATGCCGGATACTTTGGAGGATCGTTTTTTCTTTCGGCAAAGCAAGAGATCTTCGTCATGCATTTCAAAATCAAAGAGACGGCAGGCACTATAAACTCAGATGTAAAAATTGTCTCCGGCACTTATACGGAAGATGATGATTTGTGGCGCAATATTACGAGCGTGACACCTGGTACAGTGAGTGTGGCTCCTATTTCGGAAACCATAAAAGTTGGAATTGGAACTGCGTCCGGAACTCCAGGAGAAACGGTAGATGTACCAGTGACCGTTCTGGAATCCTCGGGGTCTGCTGGAGCTTACGGGTTACAGCTTGATTATGATCCGGCTGCGCTTGAAGTAGAGAACATTGTTGGGACATCCGGCGATTTTTTCATGTATACCCAAAGTGATGAGGAAGGTTGGCTAAAAGCAGCATGGGCAGATATCAGCGGCGGCGATAATGCGGTCAAAGCTGGTGATAGTTTGTTTGTTGTTTCTTTCAAAATTAAGGAGAATGCGTCAATAGGCGACAAGACTGTCACCGTGAGCAGTCCAAATGATCTGCAGCATTTCACCTTTGTAGATACACGTATAGTTGAAATGGAGAAAACCTTTGTTCCCGGCAAGGTGACTGTCAACCAGCCAACGAATGCGGAAGCTCCGGCGATCTCTGGGCAGCCGGAGGATCGGACGGTGGACTTGGGCGGTACAGCCGACCTAAGCGTTACGGCGACAGCGGGCGGCACGTTGAGCTACCAATGGTACAGCAATACAGAGAACAGCACGGCAGATGGCACGCCACTGGCGGGCGAAACGCATGCGTCGTTCTCTGCGCCGACGAACATGGTCGGCACAGCCTATTACTATGTTGTGGTGAAGAACACGGATAATAGCAAGACAGGTGTGAAGACGGCGTCGACTACAAGTTCCGTAGTCAAGGTGACCGTTAACTCCCTGACGAACGCAGAAGCCCCGGCGATTTCCGGGCAGCCGGAAGACCGGACGGCGAGCGTAGGCGGCACAGCTGACCTAAGCGTTACGGCAACAGCTGGTGGCACGCTGAGCTACCAGTGGTACAGCAATACGGAGAACAGCACGGCAGACGGCACGCCACTGGCGGGCGAAACGCACGCGTCGTTCTCTGCGCCGACAAACATAGTCGGCACAACCTACTACTATGTCGTGGTGAAGAACACGGATAATAGCAAGACAGGTGTGAAGACGGCGTCGACTACAAGTTCCGTAGCGAAGGTGACGGTCAACTCCCTGACGAATGCAGAAGCCCCGGCGATCTCCGGACAGCCGGAAGACCGGACGGTGAGCGTGGTCGGCACAGCTGAGCTAAGCGTTACGGCAACAGCTGGTGGCACGCTGAGCTACCAGTGGTACAGCAATACAGAGAACAGCGCGGCAGATGGCACGCCGCTGGCGGGCGAAACGCACGCGTCGTTCTCTGCGCCGACGCATGTTGTAGGCACAACCTATTACTATGTTGTGGTCAAGAACACAGACAACAGCAAGACAGGCCAGAAGACGGCGTCGACTACAAGTTCCGTAGCGAAGGTGACAGTCAACTCCCTGACGAATGCAGAAGCACCGACGATCTCTGGACAGCCGGAAGACCGGACGGTGAGCGTGGGCGGCACAGCTGAGCTAAGCGTTACGGCAACGGCAAACGGTACTTTGAGTTACCAATGGTACAGCAATACCGAGAACAGCACGGCAGACGGCACGCCGCTGGCGGGCGAAACGCATGCGTCGTTCTCTGCGCCGACGAACATGGTCGGCAATTTGTACTACTACGTTGTAGTGACCAACACAGACAATAGCAAGACAGGCCAGAAGACGGCGTCGACTACAAGTTCCGTAGCGAAGGTGACTATCAACTCCCTGACAAACGCAGAAGCCCCGGCGATCTCCGGACAGCCGGAAGACCGGATGGTGAGCGTGGGCGGCACAGCCGATCTAAGCGTTACGGCAACAGCTGGTGGCACGCTGAGCTACCAATGGTACAGCAATACGGAGAACAGCATGACAGGCGGCACGCCGTTGGCGGACGAAACGCACGCGTCGTTCTCTGCACCGACGAACATGGTAGGCACAACCTATTACTATGTCGTGGTGAAGAACACGGATAACAGTAAGACAGGTGTGAAGACGGCTTTGACTACAAGTTCCGTAGCGAAGGTGACCGTCAACTCCCTGACGAACGCCGAAACCCCGGTGATTTCGGCCCAACTGGATGACCGGACGGTAAGTGTGGGTGAGGCCGTCTATCTGAATGTTACGGCAACAGCCAGCGGCACGCTGAGCTATCAATGGTACAGCAATACGGAGAACAGCACGACAGGCGGCACGTCGCTTACTGACGAGACGCACGCGACATTCTCCGCGCCAACGAATGTTGAAGGCACAACCTATTACTACGTCGTAGTGACTAATACAGACAACAGCAAGACTGGCGAGAGAACGGCGTCGGCAACGAGCAACGTGGCTAAAGTGGCTGTCAACTCTCTGACGAACGCCGAAGCTCCGGCGATTTCGGCCCAACTAGAAGACCGGACAGTGAGCGTAGGCGGCATAGCCGATCTAAGCGTTACTGCGATAGCGGACGGTACGTTGAGCTACCAATGGTACAGCAATGCGGCGAACAGCACGACAGGCGGCACGCCGCTGACGGGCGAAACGAGCACGGCGTTCACCGCGCCAACGAGTGCTGTAGGCACAACCTACTACTACGTTGTGGTGACCAACACAGATAACAGCAAGTCAGGCGAGAAAACGGCATCGGTAACGAGCTCCACCGCTAAAGTGACCGTTGTAGAGCCAGCTCCATCAACGTCTGCACCAACTGAAACAGCACCGTCTGTACCTACTGCCACTTCTGCCCCAAATACGGGTGTTGACGTGTTGGTTAACGGTGTTGCTGAGCGGGCGGGCATCGCAGTGACAAGTCAGATCGGCGATTTGAAAGTGATTACCGTGACGATCGACCAGAAAAAACTGGAGGATAAACTGGCGGCGGAAGGCAGGGGCGCGACCGTAATCGTTCCGGTCAATGCGGAAGCCAACATTGTGATCGGTGAGCTGAATGGCCAAATGATCAAAAACATGGAGAACCAGCAGGCGAAGCTCGTCATCCAGACGAAAAACGCTTCTTACACTCTACCGGCCATTCAAATCAACATCGATGCTGTATCTCAACTGATTGGCAGCGAGGTTTCTCTGCAGGATATTAAGGTGCAGGTCAAAATTGCCACACCTGCCGCAGAGATGGCTAAGCTTGTGCAGTCAGAGTCGGAGAAAGGGGCATTTGAACTGGTTGCTCCTCCAATTGATTTTACCGTCACGGCCGCATATGGCGGAGAGACGGTGGATGTCGCCAAGTTCAATGCTTATGTGGAACGGACCATAGCCATTCCTGAAGGGGTGGATCCTAACCGAGTGACTACAGCCGTTGTCATTGACCCGGATGGAACGGTTCGCCATGTGCCTACACAAGTCATTCTCAATGGCGGGACGTATTACGCGAAGATCAACAGCTTAACGAACAGTACGTATTCTGTTATCTGGCACCCTATTTCCTATAAGGACGTTGAGCACCACTGGGCGAAAGAGGCCGTCAATGATATGGGATCCCGGATGATCATTAACGGGATTGGGAATGGAGATTTTGATCCCGACCAAGACATTACTCGCGCAGAATTTGCAGCGATTATCGTTCGCGGACTGGGATTGAAGACGGACAATAGTACGATTCCATTCTCGGATGTGAAGTCGGCCGATTGGTATAGCAGCTTTATTAGTACAGCGCATTCGTATAATCTGATTAACGGCTTTGAGGACGGAACCTTCCGTCCGTTGGAGAAGATAACGCGGGAGCAAGCGATGGTTATTTTGGCCAAAGCGATAAAAATTACAGGACTGAAGTCAAATCTTCAGACTAATAACGGGGAAGAGCTGCTGAGTTCTTTCGTGGATTCAAGCCATGTATCAGCCTGGGCAGCGACAAGCATTACCGACATTTTGCAAGCGGGAATTGTGTTGGGACGAAGCGATCACCAGCTCGTACCTGAAGCGCCTATATCAAGAGCAGAGGTTGCAGTCACGGTGAAGCGGCTGCTGCAAAAATCCGGTCTAATATAAGAGGCGAGAATCTTATCAGAGGTATCCATGAGGCTATGTTACATAGCCTCACGGATACCTTTTTTTATTGGGAGGAACGAGGTAGGGGCCCGGCGGTGAAATGTGGTTCTAAATGTTCCGGATAGACAATTAATATTGCAGGCATTTCAAACCCTCCAGTAAGACACCACCCAATAGATCATTTGTTATAGTTACGTCCTAAGATTTATTTAGGAGGTTAGAACATGGTATTAAAGGTTGGAAATTTGACCGTTACATACGGTCAGAAAAAGGCAGTCGATCACATTAGCTTTCAAGTAAAGTCTGGGCAGGTATTTGGATTACTAGGTGCAAATGGGGCAGGGAAATCTTCAACCCTTGCTGCAGTGCTTGGTATTGAAAAGAGCACTCATGATGAGCTTGTCATCGTTGGTAAATCACCGGTACGCAATCGAAAGGAGATATTTGAACAAGTAGGGGTGCAGTTTCAAGAAACCAATTTTCAAGATAAACTAACCGTTTCCGATGCATGTGAACAGTGGCGATCACTCTATAAAAAAACGGCTAACGTACCTGCTTTACTACAATCCTTTGGGTTGGCAGATAAGGAAAAGCAACTTGTTAAATTACTTTCTGGTGGGGAGCGTCAGCGACTGGCCGTACTTCTTGCCCTAATTCCCGAACCGAAACTTGTGTTTTTAGATGAACTGACAACAGGGCTTGATACAAAGGCACGCCGTATGCTGTGGAAGCAGCTCGTAACAATGAAAGAAAATGGTTTGGCGATTGTTTTAACATCACATTACATGGATGAGGTTGAAGCGTTATGTGATGAGATATTAATTCTGCGCGAGGGTCAAACCGTCTTTTATGGAACAATTCAGGAAGCGTTAGTCGCTAGCGGGAAAACAACGTTTGAAGACGCATATTTACATTTTGCCGGAGAGGAGGAATACTGGGGATGAGTACAATGTTTGCACTCTTAAAAATAGAAGGTAAGCTGGTATGGAGAGGTATTGATATTTTAATTTTCGGTATATGTTTTCCGATCATTTTGGCGACCTTGTTTGGTTACGTGCTTAGTAAAGATGCATCGGCAGGTTCATCTAATTTTGAATTATCCTACGCAGCCGTTATAACTATTGGTGTGCTTGCAACAGGTGTAATGGGTCTACCATTAACCATTGCTGATTATCGACATCGGGGTATTCTGAAACGGTTCCAAGTGACGCCGGTATCACCTTTACAGATTTTATTCGCCCAAGCTATAATTCAGCTTTCCTCTGCTCTTGTTTCATTTATTGGTGTTACTCTCGTATATTATTTATTTTTTGATTATCAAATAGTAGGCTCCTGGCTTATATTTTTGAGCGTATATGCTTTTGTTATTTTTGCCATGTACAGTATTGGCACTTTTATTGGCAGTGTCGTACCTGATCAAAAGGCAGCGAATATGTGGAGTTCTATCGCTTACTTTACGATGTTATTATTCTCAGGTGCGACAATTCCATATGAAGTGATGCCACGCTTCGTTCAATGGATAATGGATATATTACCCTTGTCACATGGAATCCATTTATTAAAGCTGGTAAGTACAGGTAGAGAAACAGAGGGGATGACAGTGCCGTTTTTGATGTTAGGCATTGTTACTGTGATCAGCTTGATTGGAGCATTCAAATTTTTTAAGTGGAAGTAGGGCTGAGGGATGTACCAAACCAAAGAAATCGCAGCCTTTGTTGGGGTACATCCCAACACTGTACGGATTTATGAAGAATGGAGATATATCTCAGCTGTTCCGAGAGGTGACAATGGCTACCGCATTTATTCCGAAGTGCATTTATTTCAACTGAAAATAGCTAGAATCGCTTTTCGTTGTGAAATTGTTCAAGGACTCATTCGGGCAAAGGCTAGAGTCATTGTTGAAGCTAGCGGCAAAGAGGATTTCAATCAAGCACTAGAACATACGCAAGCATATCTGTCCCATCTAGAAAAAGAATATGATCGAGCGCTAGAAGCTATTGAACTTTCGGAGCAGCTGATGTGTGGAAAAACATCCACATCTATTGGAACCTATACACGAAAAGAGGCAGCTCAAGTTCTGGACCTCTCACCTGAAGTTGTCCGAAATTGGGAACGCAATGGATTAATAACAGTCCCTAGACTTTCAAACGGAGCTCGTGCATATACAGAAAATGAAATAAACCAATTGAAAATTATTCGTACTTTAAGGACAGCGCATTATTCGATAAGTGCAATCCTTCGGTTGATGAATCAAGCAGGAGGAATTAGGGGAATTAATCTTAATATCAAGAAAGTGCTCGACACACCTGAAGATCATGAAGACATTATTTCAGTGACAGATCGCTTAACCTATTCATTGGAACAAGCCATGGAGTCTGCAAAGGAGCTTATATTGTTACTAAGGGCAAAGCTGTATTTAGGGATATAACAATTCAGCTTTGAGGCTAGAAGTACATTTACAAAGCCACGCTTCAGCCAAAGCGGAGAATCGTATCATAAACAGCCGGGAAAGGGTGCAGCCGCATGAACAAAACGGATCGTTTGTTAGCCATAGTGCTTGAGCTGCAGCGTAATAAGGTGCTGCGGGCCGAGGATTTGGCCGCTACCTTTGAAACAAGCGTGAGAACCATTTATAGGGATATTCAAGCTTTAAGTGAAGCTGGTGTATCCGTGATAGGGGCGCCAGGACAGGGATACTCCTTAATGGAGGGGTATTTCCTGCCGCCAGTCAGCTTTACGGTAGAAGAAGCTGTGACGTTACTCATCGGAACGGATTTTATCGAGCAGTGGTTTGATGTTCACTATGGCCGTAAGTCTCGTACTTCCAGAGGAAAGATTGAAGCCATCCTCCCGGAACCGGTCCGCAGTGAGGCTGCCCGGATACGTAAGAGCATTCGGTTGCGTACGTCCGCTGAAGATGTATCACGAATACAAGAGAAGGCATACCTGGAAGCGATTCGTCAGGCGATCCTGGAGGAAAGGAAAATAAGCTTTCACTATTCCAAAAAAATTGCCGAAGCTGATGGAAACCGCCAAAGCGTTCGTACGGTTGCTCCTTATGGGCTTGTGCTCCTTCATGGGGCATGGGTACTCATCGCATGGTGTGAATTGCGTCAAGACATCCGTCATTTCCGGTTGTCCCGGATGACGGAGCTTATTGAACTGGAAGCTGGATTTAAGCTTCCAGCAGATTTTAATTTGGAGGCATACCGGCCTCCAGACGACCGCAACATCCGTGTGCGCATCCGGGTCCAGCCTGACATTGCCGATAAGGTAAGGGAGTCGAACAACTTCTATATAGATACGATAGAGGATCAACCGGAAGGCTTGCTGGTAACCTTTCGTGTTAGGCAGGCGGAGGAATTGCTGCAATCCGTGCTCGGCTGGGGAGCCGGAGTGGTTGTACTGGAGCCGGATTCCTTCCGGAATCGGGTTAGAGACGAACTGGAGAACATGTTGAAACGCTACTGACATAAGGGTGTCAGTAGCGTTTTTGTATACTTAGAACAAAAGATGATTAAAGGAGCTAATACATGATGGTTACAACTAAGGAAGCCTTACAACGTTTTGAGGAAACTGTGGCACATTATATTGATGAACTGGATCCATTCAGTATGGAGCAGCTGAAGCAAAAGCCAAGCGACAACGAGTGGTCTATCGGACAGATGGTTCAACATCTCATTAACTCGGCGCTGTATATGCAGCTTCGCAATGTAGATCAATGCCTGGTGCCAAGCGAAGATTCCCTGGTATCTCAAGCGGGAAAAACCGAAGCAGGTGCGGCTATATTCGCTGAAGGAAGTTTCCCGCCCGTTCGTGTTCAGGTTCCGCCTTCCCCCCAATATACGCCGCAGCAGCCGGAAAGCAAAGAGCAGCTAATTCAAGGGCTGCACGCGGTCATCCAGAGAATGAAGGAGATTGAACCTACCCTTGAGGAAGCGTCCAAACAAAATACAGTGCCCCATCCGCGATTCGGTGGACTGTGCGCAGAGGAATGGTTTCTGCTAGTTGAAATGCATTACCGTCATCATCTTCTGCAGCTGGACCGCTTAAAACAAGGTTTGGTTCATGTTCATGAATGAACAAGCCAACGTTGCCTCTTCTGAATAGGTAGAAAGGTATGGAGTTGAAGCTCGCACAGCCTGTTTTTCATCATTCCGGCTATGGTAGAAACACACACCATGGAGAGGGTGCTGATTACAGCTGCTGCGAGCTTTTATTGTTCGAGGGCTCTTAAATGCAGCCCTTTTTGTCATTAAAAGTCGAATTTCCAAATGCATTCTATAGTAACCGCTTTCATTTCATTGTAGAATAGATAAAAATGAAGGTATTCCATTGACACGGTTACAAGGGAGCATGCCCATGGAGAGGTTCTGGTTCAGGAAAAAGTATATTCCGTTCACCTACAAGATGATGATTCCGTATCTCATTCTTGTATTGCTGACAGATATACTGGTCGGCTATATCGCATATACGATGCTCATTCAATCCAGGACAGAGATGGCGGAAACGAATATCAGGACCGCTCTGAAGCAGACAAGGAACAACATCGAATACCAGACGGATGAAATCAAACGAATGAGCAATTCGCTGTTTCTCAATTTCAACTTTCAGAATGCTCTTCAGTTTAGGGGGGAGCCTTTGGATAACATGCTTAAGATGAGAGACGACATCGTTCCTTATATGAAGGCCCCTCTGCAATTGTACGGGAACAAGCTGAGACTTGCGCTCTATACCGTGAATGAGACGATGCTTGAAATTACCGGTGACGATATGTCGATGCCGATTGGTAGAAGCGATTATTATGTTCTTCCTTACCGGACGATCGAAAATACGGAGTGGTTTCAGTCGATCGTCACGGATAGCAAAGACAGCCTGTGGCTTCAGGCAGACACCGATCGCGAGCTGGGCAACATTTCGTATGTCCGCAAGCTCGTTTCTTCAAATGGTCCGGCCATTATCGGTTATATTCGTGTCACGGCGAGAATTGACGAGCTTTTTGGCAATTTCGATACCTTTCCGATTGAACAGGGGCTTGACCTTCGTTTAATGGATAGGACACAAGGATCAACTATATATGAACAGGGTATTGTAGATGAACATGCGAAGCAAGACTCTTATTTGATTATTAGCGAAGATGTTCCGATACCGGGATATGCCATCGAGGCAAGGGTACCGCACACTTATTTGAACAAAGACGCCAGCAGAATGCAGAAGGTGATTGGCACTGTCTGTTCCATCAGCTTTTTGGTTATGGCTGTTATCGGCTTCCTGGTTGCCCGAATCTCCGGCAAAAAAATTAAACGGATCGTATATTTGGTCCAGTCGTTTCAGGAAGGGAATTTTTACAAAAGAATCGGGTTTTCAGGAAATGATGAATTTGTCTACATTGCCAATAGCTTTAATCAAATGGCCACGAGCATCCAGGAACTGATCCGCGACGTCTACGAGCAGGGCATCCAGAAAAAACAAGCTGAGCTGGATGTGCTGCAAGCCCAAATCAGTCCGCATTTTTTGTACAATACACTGTCGACGATTGGCAGTTTGGCCAATTTGGGGGAAGTTGAGAAGGTTACAAGGATGGTACAAGGCCTTTCCAAATTTTATCGGCTCACCTTAAACGAAGGGCATGTGTATATCTCTCTGGAAAAGGAGTTGGAGCAGGTAAGGACCTATCTTGAAATCCAGAGAGTAAAGTATGCGGATGCCTTCAAGGTATATTATGATATCGATCCGGAAATTTTACAGATTCCCATTATTAAGCTGATTTTGCAGCCGTTTGTCGAGAATATATTCAAGCACGCCTGGTTCGGTGAGACGATTGCGATCCGTATTACCGGAAAGCGGCTTGGCGACCGGATTGAACTTAAGGTCATTGATAACGGGATCGGTATGCGGCCGGATACCCTTAGAACAATGCGGTCGAACCCGCTTCATTCTGACAGCTATGGTCTGAGAAACGTGGAAGAACGAATTAAACTGAGATACGGCAATGATTTCGGCATTCAGATTGGCAGCCATTTTGGGGCGGGAACGACAGTTCAAATTATTTTACCGGTGGATAATGCGGAAATCCGGGAAGATTTGGGGGAGTAGGGGGATATGGCGATGGAGATTAACGTTCTGCTGGTGGATGACGAAGTGGTTGATTTGGAATGGCTCAGACGGCGTGTGGCGGGCAATGAGCATTTGCCTTTGCATAATGTTAGAACGGCCACGAGCGGGTTTGCCGCTCTCAAAGTGATGGAGCAGTATCCTGTTGACATCATTCTCTCCGATATCCGTATGCCCATCATGTCAGGAATGGAATTTGCGCGGAAAGCGAAGGAGATCAACCCCGAGGTCCATATTGTTTTTATTAGCGGGCATCAGGATTTCAGCTATGCCAAAGAAGCGATTCAATTGAGCGCATCCGGTTATTTGCTTAAGCCCGTCGATGACGACGAGCTAAACCATATGCTGAGCGGACTCTGCGCCAAGATTGAGAAAGAGCGGAAGCAGCATATTTCCTTGTCGGAGACACTGACGCTTGTGAATCAGGAACTGCTGCTGCGCTGGTTTAACGAGGCCACTCCGGGTCAGGTCGAGACGCATATTCAGAGTTTTCTTGTGCCCTATTTACAAGATGCGTCCGCGGTAGCCATCGTTGAGATCGACGACATGGCGTGGAAAATAGAGTCATGGACTGAAGAGAAGCGGAGTGTATGGAGCAGCAGCGCTAATCATTTCATCCGGAAGTTCGCTCACGATCAAAATTTAGGCATGGTCATCACCACCTATGACTATCACTTTGTGATCTTGGCTGCAGTTCAGGAACAATATTTCACCGCTTTGATGGAAGAGCTGATTCGGGCGTTTTATCAGGAATTTTCCTTTTCCATTACTATCGGCCGGGGGATGTACACAACCGAACTCGACAAGCTGCATAAGTCCTACCGGCAGGCTCAGGCCGCTTTAAGCATCAAATGGATTGTCGGCAAAAACAGGCTCATCCAAGACGCCTCCGAGTGGCACCCAAAGGAAAAGATCGCTGCGGATGTAGAGGTTATTGTTGACCGGATGCTTAAGGCTATGCTCGACTACGACCTTACAACCATTGACGATTGCTTGCTGCAGCTGTTTGCCGGAGACAGCCCGATCTCCCAGAAAAACGACATTTACGACATCATCATTCGGATTACCTCCAAGCTTCATGCCGATCTGCGGCAAATGGATGAGCATTTGTACGAGATTTTGAATTGGGATTCCCATCATCCTTTTGTGCTCTTTCAGTTCGAAACGGTGCATGATATCCTTTCGTGGCTGAGAAGAAGGTTCTTTGAACTGTCGGAGCTGCTGTATTTGAAGCGGCAAAGACAAAAGCGGAAGCTAATTGATGAAATTACGGAATATGTGAAAGGAAGATTGGAGCAAAAAGTAACGCTGAACGAAGTTGCCGCTCATTTCGATTTTACGCCCAACTATCTGGGTCATCTGTTTAAAGTCGAAACCAACAGTCTATTCAGCGATTTCCTGGGTGAATTGCGAATGAAGCGGGTATGCGAGCTGCTGGGAGATCCGACTAAGAAAATATATGAAATTGCGGAGCAAGCCGGATATAAAAATATTATTTATTTCAATAGGCAGTTCAAGCAGTACATGGGCATGTCGCCCGGCGAGTACCGGAAGAGAAACAAAATTTGAATCTATTCGTGAGGCTCTTGTTCCGGACGGGACAGGGGCTTATTTTTTGTCGAATCGTTGAATTAGTATTAGGTTTAGTTGTTTCGCTGAATTATGTCACCGCACCCGCCCTATTATAATCAGAGATATAGAGAAGAGAGGGGTGCAAAGATGAAAGGGCATACATTTTGGAGTGATTTGAAAAACTATAGGGTTCTCTTATTGATGCTGGCACCAGCGGTTGCATTTTTTCTCCTGTTTGCCTATATCCCGATGGCAGGCATCATTATTGCCTTCAAGCATTATGATTACGCCGGCGGTATTTTTGGGAGTGCCTGGAACGGACTCGACAACTTCCGCTTTTTCTTTGAATCGGGAGATGCCTGGCGGGTCACACGAAATACAGCATTGTATAACATTGCGTTTATTATCGTGAACAACTCGTTGCAAATATTTGCAGCAATCATGTTGTTTGAGGTCGGCGGCAAATGGTTCCGGAAAATTACACAATCGGCGCTGTTTCTTCCTTACTTTATTTCATGGGTCGTTGTCGGGGCGATTGCCTATAACCTGCTCAACTATGATATCGGCACTGTGAATGCTCTGCTTAGAGGCTTAGGACTGGAGCCTGTCGATATTTACAATACACCTTCCTATTGGCCGTATATCCTGGTTCTCGTTTCCGCCTGGAAAGGTCTTGGATACGGAACGGTGATGTACCTGGCCGCGATTACGGGCATAGATACCGAGATGTACGAAGCGGCTGAAATCGATGGCGCCAACATTTTTCAGCGGATCATGAAAGTGACGATTCCCAATCTTTATCCGACGATTATTATTCTGGTGCTGCTGGCGGTCGGGAATATCTTCCGCGGTGACTTCGGGATGTTCTATAACATGATCGGCAACAACGGTTTGTTGTTCTCTTCGACAGATGTTATCGACACTTTCGTTTTCAGATCGCTGATTACTTCGAATGACATCGGCATGTCGGCTGCGGCTGGCGTTTTCCAATCCGTTCTTGGATTCGTGACGATCATGACCGTGAACTTTGCTGTCCGTAAATACGACAAAGACCGCGCCCTGTTCTAAGCGCATAAGGAGTTTAGTTTTTCAAAATGGAGGTAACGATATGAAGCAGCTCGATCGTAAAATATTCTCAGGTATTGGTTATGTATCCCTGATTTTTCTCGCGATTCTATGTATTCTTCCCTTTGTGCTTGTCGTATCGTCATCCTTTACGGAAGAAAATAAAATCATAACGGAAGGCTATCAATTTATACCGACTGCATTTTCTACGGAAGCCTACAGCATTTTGTTTAAGTATCCCGAGCAAATGATTCAGGCCTACTTGGTAACGATAGGGGTTACGATAATAGGCACGCTGTTGGGCTTGTTTCTGACCTCGATGACCGCTTATGCGCTGTCCAGAAAAGATTTCAAGTGGCGCAACAAATTTTCCTTCTTCTTTTTCTTTACAACTTTGTTTAGTGGCGGGCTGGTCCCATGGTATCTGCTTATGGTCAACTACCTGGATATGAAGGATACTCTGGCGGCCTTAGTGATTCCAATGATGCTCAACGTCTTCTATATCATTGTCATGAAGTCTTTTATGGGCAGCATTCCGGAAGCGATTGTAGAATCGGCCAAAATTGACGGCGCAGGCGACTTCAAGATCTATGCTCGTCTAATCCTGCCGCTCTCAAAACCGGCGCTTGCTACAATCGGATTGTTCCTTGCACTTGCCTATTGGAACGACTGGTACAATGCGCTGCTATTTATATCCAATGAAAACCTGATGCCGCTCCAATATTATTTATATAAAATGCTTGGCAATATGGATGGCATGCGAAAAGCTATGATGGGTGCGGGAGCCGTCGTTACCACTTCGATTCCGACCGAAGGCTTGAAGATGGCGATGACGGTCGTAGCAACCGGTCCAATTCTGCTAGCTTATCCGTTCGTACAGAAGTACTTCGTCCAAGGCTTGACGATTGGTGCTGTGAAAGGGTGAACCCGGGGAAATCCGGTTAATCAATATATTTAAACATGAGGGGGAAGGTTTGAAATGCTGAAGAAAAATAGATTGATCATGTTGGCGCTCGTTTTAACCTTCGTAATGATTTTGAGTGCATGCGGCGGCGGAAAGAACAATGCCAATGCACCTGCTCAGGCTACTAACAATGCATCAGAGTCAGCAGAGCCAGGAAGCGATACGACAGGCAGCTCAGACACCTCAGGCGCCATTGATACCTCCAAAGAAGTGAAGCTGAAAATGATTTTTGTAGGTCCCAAACCTGTAGACTATGATATCGTTTTTGCTGAGATTAATAAAAAGCTGAAAGAAAAAATCAATGCCACGGTCGAAGGTGAATTCCTGGACTGGTCTGACTGGGCGCAAAAGTATCCACTGAAGCTGGCGGCAGATGAAGATTTTGACCTCATCTATTCAGCAAACTGGGCCGGCTACAATGATCAGGCGCTGAAAGGCGGCTTCCTGGAATTGACTGATGAGCTGCTTACCAAATATATGCCGCAAACGATGGCTGCCATGTCTGATGTGAGCTGGGATCAGGCGAAAGTAAACGGAAAACTGTACATGGTTCCGCAAAACAGAGGGGAGTCGGTCGAAAAGCTGATTTTGTATCGTGAAGATTTGCGTAAGAAACATAATCTTCCAGAAATCAACAGCCCGGAAACCTATGCTACTTATTTGAAAGCGATAGCACAAAACGAGAAGGGCGTATCGCCTTTCACTCCGGAAACAGGGGACTGGAAATTTCACAATTTGGACCGCGTCTTGCTGAAACAGCAAAATGAATGGAATATGTTTGATCTCGACCTTCCGTTTGCCTTTAAATTGACGGATGAAAAAGGGCAAATCTTTAACGTATATGAAACGCAAGAGTTCAAAGATCTGCTCGTGTATTACAAGGATCTTGCCGATAACAATGCATGGTCGAAGAACGTTCTGAACAGCAAAAACGATCATCAGGCGGATTTTAAAGCAGGCAAAACGGCATCAATTACGCACAACAACGGAACGCTTGGAGCCCTCATGGCTTTAATGCGCCAAGAAAATTCTCCTTATGAAGTAGCACTGGCCGACATCAACCAAGGCAAGAAAAAATCGGTAGCTATTTCTACACAAAACGGTACGTCGGTCCATGCAACTTCCGAGAATCCGGAACGTTCCCTGATGTTAATCGATCTGATGCAAAATGATAAAGAACTGCATGATCTGATGATGTACGGCGTAAGCGGTGTACACTATGAAGCGGTGGGCGACGACAAATATAAAGCAACCACTAAAAATGCGAACTTTACCGGCTTCTCGAACTGGAGCTTCAACTCGCCGCTCAACCGTGACAATGAAGCCTTCCCGCAAGAAATTTCCGATCTGGTGAATGGCTGGGAAGCAAAGGACGTCTATCATTATCCGCTTGAAACGTTTGTATTCGACAACAGCAAAGTGAAAACGCAAATCGCCAACATAGGCAATGTGATGCTCCGCTATGCGGTTCCGCTTGAGTACGGCGTAATTGATGATATCGACAAAGGCCTTGCAGAGCTGAACAAGCAACTGAAATCAGCTGGCATTGATAAAATCCAAGCTGAACTGCAAGCTCAAATTGATGCTTTCTTGGCAAACAAGTAAACAGCTCTAATGAACAAAACCTCCGCCCCAAAGGGAGGTCACTGAAAAAGTCCATTAAGATCTCAAAAAGACATTCTCCTCATTTTTCTAAGGAGAATGTCTTTTTTTTCGAAAGATAAGAATTTATATGTTTCACGCTATAAATTATCCTTCTATTTCTCGCTGAAACGGATACCGTCCTTTCGAGGACGGCGAAGCCGTTTCCACTTGGTATAATTAAAGTATCAAACCAAAGGCTGGTGGTATCCATGCTCCCTGAGCAGCCTGATCATTAAAATAGCACTTTCCTTAATCCCTTCATTCGCAGCAGCTTTTTACTAGTATTTTATTCCCATATGGTCATATAAATGGTATGCTATTGTAAAGTTGTGCAAACGATTTCCTGAATTGAGTAGGGGGAACTGTATGATGAAGATTTAGATATTATAATCTTTGAAACCGTTGAAGATTTGTGTAACTGTGTTTTTAATTAACAGAAGTGGCTCATTATTCTAATCAGATTGGAGATTATGAGTATGACTTTAATTTTACCTTTTATTCATCCAAACAAAGATAATTATTTACTTGATCAGGTGAATTGTCTAGAAAAAACGTTATTAATTGTTGCAGAGGGGAAAAGGAGTTACTTTTCAAACTATTATCTAATTCTTCAGAAATGTTTTGAGTTATATCATAGTTCGAATTTAAAAATTGATTTTAACCAGTTTTGTAAGAACACTGAAGAAGTTATGAGTCTTTTAGGTCTAAAGTTACATTATTTCCCCCTGTGCAAAGATATACATACGATTATTAGGGAACAAATAACTCTCCAAAGACCAGTTCTAGTCTTCGGCAACTTGAAAACGCTCTATTACAGTCATCATTATAATGTATCAGATTGGATGCATTTATTTTTAATTAAAGGGTACAATGCCACAACAGGGGTTTATTATATTATGGACAGTGCACAAAAGAAAAATGAAGGTTATAAATATGATGAATTTGTTATCACTACGGAAATGTTAGAAAGTTTGGCGACATCCTCTCATGAAACATATAATACAGAATGCTTTTTTTCAATTGAAAGCTTACATATAGAACCCCTGGAATCAGAATTACTTATTACCTGTATAAACGAGATCCTAAATGCACCGATAAATAATGAGATTATAGCAATGGAACAGCACCAAGAGAACAACAGCGGAATAACTACTGAATACATTGGCACCAAGTTATTAGGAATGGTTAAATCAAAGGAAGTCCTTAACGCAGAATTAGTGATACAATTTAAGCGTTTTTCAGTAAATAGTACCTTAATAGAAAAAATAGAGGAGACATCGGCACAACTTATTAGAGAATGGAAAACAGTTATTTCGGTTTATTTAAAAAGCTTAATTACAGAAAACCGATCCTTTAGTGTACAAGTGAACTCAGAAAAAGCAATAATATTAGAGAATTCCTTAAAAACTTATTTAGAAGAAGTTTTAATTATGCTTTATTCATTACGGGGAATACAACAGAATGAAATGCCTGAAATGAAATGGAACGCAGAAAATAATGAAGAAGGTATTATACAGTCTGACGAAGATATTATTAAGTTTTGCATTCAAACTGATAAAGAATATGATTACAATAATTCTCCTAAATTTATGTATCATATAAAGCCTAATCAAAATTTTATATATAATGTACAGATTTCTATTGCACAAGAACCTAAAGTGTCTGCATATCAAGCGGGTATTATCTTTAGAACAAAACTTGGTGAGACATATATTTGGGGTATTTTTAACAATGAAAAAGTTGTTTTATCCAAATCTATTGATCCGATATTTAGTTATAATGTAGCTCGGAATGTTGAGATATTACAAGTGAGACTTGAGAATAATGGAGATTATGTATTTTCTGTTGCTGATCAAGATACATCCATTGTAGAAGTTTACAGAACAAATATGCTTTCCGATTTAAGTGCGATTGGAATTGGATTCAGGAATTGGTATTCTGTAAATTCGTTGCAACTAGACTTGAAATCACATATTGAATTAATAGAGTAACTGACGACATTCATTCGCCAAGCTGCGAATGAATGTCGTCTTTTTCTGATGTTCTTGCTCTCCGCCAATCCGATATAACAACAAGGAAAAGCTACTTGGCTCTGTCTCTCCTTCATAACGCCACCAGTTTGACAAATACCAAGAAGCTCTCGGACTAATTAGAGATATGATTCCAATGACCGTGAAAACAACAATAAAAATCCACATTCTATATCCTCCTCTTATAATTATAACGATACTCGCCAGTGATAAGGAACCCGATTTGATACTATGATTAATGAAGGTCTATCTCTAGTACGGAAGGATGATTCAATTGCTTTTTAAAAAGTGCCTGATAAACGAGGTACAGCATCTCATTCAAGATTATATCCATACATTGTCATCGCCATTTGATTCCTTCTTGGAGGAACATATTCTAACATCAACTTTTTATGTGATCCTTGATGAATTAAATGAAGTCGGCTATTATGCGATCTATCAGGATCAGTTACTAACTCAATTTTACATCCAGCCATCGTATCTAAGGCATGCCCAAGAGCTTTTTAGACAAGTGATTGAGAATCATGACGTGAAGTCTCTATTTGTACCGACCTGTGATGAGCTATTTGTAAGCTTAGCTTTAGATAAAGACCTTCACATCACCAAGCAAGCTTATTTTTTTCAAGATAGTCATTTAAATATACCGGAGAATAATTCACTAAAAGACGACATAGTTGTTCCCGCAACATTAGATGATCTCTTACCCATACAACAGATGTGCGGGGATTTTCTTGATCATTATGAAAAAAGGATTGCGAATGGAGAACTCTTCTCGTACTATCGGGGTTCTGTCTTGCTTGGAATAGGAGTTCTTGAAAAGAGTAAAATGTTTAATGGATTGGCGAGTATAGGCATGTTTACGAATGAGGCGTATCGCAAGCAGGGAATTGGGAGGACCATTATTCTCAATTTGAAAAAATGGTGTTATAACCACGAATTAACGCCGATTTGTGGATGCTGGTATTATAACGAGGCGTCAAAATGGACGCTAGAAAGTGCGGGGATGATTACAAAAACCCGACTGTTAAACATTAAAGTAAAATGCACTTGATGTAACGTGCTACTATCTAGCAAAGGGCCATTCCGCAAGGGATGGCCCTAAAACTTGTCGCTTAGGCTAGCGCGGTGAAGCGTATCATTTGTAGGCCGAGTTCTTCTTTGCCCCACAGAACTAGTGAACAGGAGCGAGAACTAAAGCCTTCAGATTTAGTTCCTGGTCTTTATCCATACCCAGGAAGTTGGCAGCATAGTAAAGACCGTTCTGCTCCCAGAAGTAATAAGTTTGAGTTTTTATCTTTGTTTTGTCTGAGCCGCTGCCAGCATAGAAAGGGCCAGAGTAAACGTGAGCGTTATCAGCATAAGCTGAAATTTCGATGCCGTTAATCTCCAGTTTCCGAATGAACGAGAGCTTGGACGCATTGAACAGTGGAGCTTTGCTCTGATAAAGCGAAAGTACATCGTTCATATCATAGATTTTGGAATCGTAAGGTGCCCGATAGTCATTCCACAGGGCATCCGAGGTCTGTTTGAACGAGAACCCTGTATTCTGGTCTCCGGCTTTCAGCAATACCGAGTCGGCCAGCGTAAGCTGGGTGTCAGGCAAGCCGAACGGGAACTTCACGTTAAAGCCGAGAATATTCTTCGCTTCGAGCAAATCTTTTTCGTCGTACAGAGGAAAAGAATTTCCCTCCCCATCGTAGCGGACATGCTGGGCCTGCTGCGGGGAAACAAAGGATTGCACGATTTTCGATAGCTCCTCTTGTGTGAACTGGCTATAGGAATTGACCGCATATGCTATATCCTTGTCTTGCCAGATGTAGCTTATACCCGTCCCCGGCTTACGCCCGTTGACTCGTTTTGCCGTGAATAGAGTGCCTTGGATATTGCCCATCTCAACCACATCCTGCCGGTAAGAAGGAGAGGCTGTGGCCTCTTGGGAATATGGAGCGCCCCACAATAAATTGTGCTCCAGCATATTGCCCTTGCCCTTGGAGGCGAGCATCTCGAACCGCTTCTCGTCTTCTTGTCCGAAATGGGATACATAAGTAATGGTTACTGTATCAATGAGGTCAACTTCGTTCGCTTTGGAGAATAGCTTATTCAATGCCACATTCTCAAGCTGATAACCTTCGGGCAGATAGTCAGGTACTTTAAAGTCGAATTTGGAAAAAACGATCGCCCGGTCTAGACGGTTAAACCATTTGAACGAGTCAATCGGTCTGACGATCCTGAATGAAGAAACAGTTTGCTTCTGGGAGTCTGTTGCATGGGTATTCACATCCGGCCGGGTGCCATTTGCATCTTGTGCTCCATTGGTGAGCAAGACGATGCTCAAGGCAAGAACCAAGAGAATAGCGGCGGCGGATAGCTTGTACGAACCTTTTTTGAACTTGGCGATCATCGTCACTCTCCGTTTCGTTTCATTCTGGTGCTCAAAGAAATGCGAAAGATTGACCCGCGGGGCAGAGGTTCTGGAAAATAAGCGCGATAGCATAAGAAGGGTCATACCGTATGACGAAGCTTCCTTTTCACCCAGCACCTCGAGCACGCCTGCATCGCAGGCGGCCTCCCGATCGGCATTCATTTTTTTCATGGCCAGCCAAACCAGCGGATTGTACCAATGGAGCCAGACTGCTAACGTCCACAGGGAATTGAACCATAAGTCTTTGCGTTGATAGTGGGTCAGCTCATGCAGCAGAATATGTGTGAGCTGCCTTGTATCGGCAATCGCGACGATATCTTCGAGCAAATAAATTCTGGGCTTCATTAAACCATAGAGACACGGGCTGCGAAGACTGCTCGTTTCATAGACGGGAATAGTTTGGCGGATGCCTAATTTCTCTAGGCACGCCGCGAGAACGGAGAGCACCTCCGGGTTGTCCGACTGGCGGGAGGTTCCGACCCTGCTTCTGAATTTGAGCGTGAAGAACAGGGAGTATGAAGCGAAAAAAAGGAGTCCTCCAAGCCAAACCAGCGTGCTTACTGCTAACCCGCTCAGCCCATCGCGAACTTTCTCAGAGATGTTCTCTTGAGGAGACGGCTGTGCAATAGACGAACCTTGTTCTCCCGAACGGATCGGGGCAGTGTCTGGACGCACGGTTTTTTCTCCACTATCCGTTACTGTCACCTTCGTACTGGAGTCGGATTCGGAAGAAAGCATCGGTAGGGTATTCTTTTGATCCAGACTCCATTCCACAGGCAACGCTTGCGGTATTAGATTGAATAGGCTGACAGGGCTTTGCGGAGCGAAGGGAACCAGCAGCTTAATCAAAACGATAAACCACAATGCATGCAGGGTTCTAGGGCTAAGGCGCTTGAGGAACAGCTTCCGGGTCAAGAGCAACAATAGCAGGATGACCGTTGAAGCCAGGGACGCGGCCAGGAAGAGGAGGAAAAGGGTGTCGAATGATTTCATGAGTTCTTCTTTTTCTCCAAAAGTTGTTGAAGCTCCTCAATTTCTTTCTCCGAGAGGTTCTCTTCTTCGAGAAATTTCGCGCATAACATACCGACGGCCCCTTTATAAACCCTGTCCAGGAAAGAACGATTTTCGGTTTTTAAGTATTCATCGTGTGAAACCAGCGGGTAGTAGAGATAGTTCCGGCCGGACTTCTCGAATGCAATAGCCTTTTTCTTGTGCAGCCGGTTCAGAAAGGTTTTAATCGTCTGATCCGACCACTGCATCTGCTGCGTCAGCTTGGAAATAATCTCATTAGCAGACAAAGGCTCTTTTTGCCAGAGGAGCTTCATCACTTCGCTTTCGGCCTCGGTAATGCGTGGGGACTCCTGCATTGTCTTCACCTTTTTTCAATAATTTTTGTTTACGTCTGTAAACGATAGTTATAGTTTACAAGTGTAAACGTAAGGGGTCAAGCCGAAAGCGAATAATCGGGTATTCCCATATCAAACATCTGCATATAAATGTCATACGGATTGTGCAAACTTTTGATTTTTTATTTGCTTCAAATTGTATATAATTATCTGATAACAGCCGATAACGTTTTTAATAGTATTCCTGAGTGGAGCCTTGCCTCTTACAGTCCCTAAGCAGTCGGTCTGGCTCTTTTTTGCAAATATAAAAGAGATAAGGAAGGTTTTTTATGAGCAGCGAACAGAAAAAAACAGACATTATCTTAATTGGTGCCGGAGTCATGAGTGCGACTTTGGGAGCTTTGCTGAAAGAGTTAGCACCGGAATGGGAAATTAAAGTGTTTGAGAAGCTTGCAGGCGCGGGAGAAGAAAGCTCTAACGAATGGAACAATGCGGGTACGGGTCATGCGGCACTGTGTGAGCTCAACTATACTTCCGAGAAGTACGACGGATCCATAGATATCAGCAAAGCTGTAAAAATCAATGAACAGTTCCAGCTTTCCAGACAGTTCTGGTCTTATCTGGTGGAACGCAACTTGATTCGTCATCCGCAGGACTTCATTATGCCGCTTCCGCACATGAGTTGGGTGCAAGGGGAAAAGGATGTCTCTTATTTGAACAGGCGATTTAAAGCGCTATCAAAAAATCCTCTGTTTCAAGGGATGGAGTATTCCGATGATCCTGCGAAGCTGAAGGAATGGA
The DNA here is from genome assembly GCF_038007405.1 of Paenibacillus sp. FSL M7-1046. NCBI lineage: Bacteria > Bacillati > Bacillota > Bacilli > Caryophanales > Paenibacillaceae > Paenibacillus > Paenibacillus sp. FSL M7-1046. The sequence continues at coordinate 2,521,793 of NZ_JBBOXB010000001.1, forward strand.
TTCCGCTGATGATGGAAGGCCGTACATCGAATGAACCGGTAGCTGCAACCAAGATCGACTCCGGAACAGATGTCAACTTTGGCGCCTTGACGCGCCTGTTGTTTGATCATCTAAAAAGCCAAAACGTCGAAATCAACTATAAGCATGGGATCAAGGATATTAAACGGACCAGCGACGGCATGTGGAAAGTTAAAGTGCATAATCTGGATAACGGTAAAATCGAATACCATACCGCCAAATTCGTCTTTATCGGGGCTGGAGGCGGTAGCCTATCCTTACTGCAAAAAACCGGCATTCCAGAGTCCAAACATATTGGCGGATTTCCGGTAAGCGGATTATTTATGGTCTGTCACAATCCGGAAGTGGTCGCACAGCATCATGCAAAAGTATACGGTAAAGCCAAGCTTGGGGCTCCGCCAATGTCTGTCCCGCATCTCGATACCCGGTATATCGGCAACCAAAAAGCACTGCTGTTCGGACCGTTTGCCGGCTTCTCGCCAAAGTTCCTGAAAACGGGTTCGAATTTGGATTTGATCGGTTCCGTAAAACCGAATAATCTCCTCACCATGCTGGCGGCAGGTGTAAAAGAAATGTCCTTGACCAAATACCTGATCCAGCAGCTGATGTTATCGAATGAACAACGCATGGATGAAATACGCGAGTTTATTCCGAACGCCAAAAGTGCAGACTGGAGTATGGTGGCAGCAGGCCAACGTGTGCAGGTGATCAAAGATACGGAGGGTGGTAAAGGAACGCTCCAATTTGGTACCGAAGTAGTGAGTGCCGCCGATGGGTCGGTAGCTGCGCTGCTGGGCGCTTCTCCAGGTGCTTCTACTGCCGTTCACGTGATGCTGGAAGTACTGGAGAAATGCTTCCCGCAGCATATCAAGCAATGGGAGCCGAAGATAAAAGAAATGATTCCTTCTTACGGCGTTTCACTGGAGGACAACCCGGAATTGCTCCAGGAGATTCTGGCTTCCCTAACGCAGACACTTGGTCTAAGTGAAAAAGAACCGCAAACAACCCCATAAACCATCCTTGAGTTGAACCGTTTCGTACGGTTCAACTTTTTGTATACAGTAGGGTAAAGGCTCTATCCCGGCTATAAGTTCTTATCCTCGAATGGAAACAATCCGGTTGCGGCCTTGATCTTTAGCTTCGTATAAGGCTTCGTCCACCGATTTGAACAAATCACTTAAGTAGGCAGCCGCATCCCTTGGCTGCCGGGCCGTGAAATCATTGATACTTAGAAGACCCATACTAATGGTGACCGACACAGGCTGGTCTACATTTTCGATACTCATCTTATTGAATTCTATGTTCGCTTTGAGCTGTTCGGCCAGGAGCAGTGCCTGTGACTCATCCGTATCCGGTAAATAAATAATGAATTCCTCTCCGCCATATCGGGCTAAGATGTCATCTTGCCGAAGCGTTTGCTGCAGGATCTCTACCGTACCGCAAATCACTGCATCTCCGGCCAAATGACCGTAACGATCATTGACCGCTTTAAAGAAATCAATATCTATCAGGATAAGTGTCGAAGGGGCTCGGTATTCCCGGTTCTTGGTCACTTCACTCTCCAGCTGTTGGGTCAAATAGTGACGATTATAGCATCCTGTCAAGCTGTCGGTGATCGCCATCTTCGTAAGCTTGCGGTTGGTCTGAAACAACTCCTCCTGGACCTTGATTAAAGATTCGTTTCTTTCCTGCAGAATGCTGTTCTGATGATTAGTCTCCTCAATGAGACGGCGAAGTTCGCTCATATCCTGGAACGTGATGATCCGCCCCACCCTGACAGCATTAACCATAATGGGCGCGGCATGAATGTGGATATATAGCTGGACGTCAGGCTGCCAGAGCTCAATCTCAGCTACCTCATCGGGACATTCCCGGTAACGAAGCAGGAAGTTTGCGTTCTCTACGGTGCTGCCGGGCAAGATGCCGGACATGTCGAACAGGTCACCGGCTTCCATTAGCAGGAGGGGGTGCAGAGCCTGATTGATTTCCACCACCTTTTCATGATCATCAAGCACTAGAATCCCATACTCCAACGTATCTATAATATCCTGGTGGGCGATGGTCACAATATCAAACACTTTATCCTGATGGATTGTAATCACAAAGAAAATAGCTGAGATCACAATACCCAAAGAGGTGAACCCCGGGATGACGGGCAAATAATCATCTAGTACAACATTCAGGAAGATATCGAGCATAAGAAATACGGTCACTGCCAGTATCCCTTTCAGCATGTACATGACCTGGTGTTTAATCCGGGGCGCCTGATCGGAGACCAGGGCTACATAAATGATATATAGGGATACGATGGCATGGATAACGAGGATTGAAATATTGATCCAAAAAATAGGACCATAGATTCTTTCGACATATCCGCCGTTTACCGGGAGAACAAACCAGCCATTGGGATTCAGCACCACACCGAGCGATGAGATGATTGCCGGGATGAACAGGAGCATTAATATTTTCCGCTTGAGAAATTGCGATTGGCCCGAGATAAGAATGGTGAAGAAGATCCAGCCGGCAGTCAGCAGAGAAGCATCCACAAAGGCAAGCTTCACATAAAACAATTGGTAAATGGGGTCCTGGGCGGATCTGATGGCGAACTGGCAGTAAGGCCATATCATCATGGAAAAATGAAATGCCAAATATACTTTATGCAGATTTGTAATCGTGACCGAAGCAAATATGTATACGAACAAAAGAAATAAAATGAAGCAAAGTATCAAATCAATCCACGACTCCAAAGCCAATAGGTGCACCCTCTTGCTATTATTAGTAATTTGAATCTATGTGGGTCTAGAGTCTTATATATTGATTTTAATATATAATCAGCATGGAAAGATTACAAGATATTAAGGGGATTAATACAGGAAAGTACCATTCGGCTGTTGAATATATCCGAAACCGTACTATTGAATAGTAGGCGTATCCAGATACGCCCTAGCCGCAGGAGGAGAACAATATGAAGTCGATCACCGTTCAAAGCCTTACGGAAAAGTTTCATTTGGAGGTGCTTGCGGGTTCCAGCCGTATGGACCGTTTAATTACCCGTCCGCGGACGCATAGACCGGGGCTTGAGTTTGTGGGGTATTTTGATTTCTTTCCCATGGAGCGGGTGCAAGTGCTCGGGCGCAAGGAAATTAATTATTTATTGACGCTAAGCGTAGAAGAACGCAGGCTGCATATCGGGAATATCGTCAAATATCATCCGCCGTGTTTCATTGTGACGACAGGCCAGCAGGAGATCCCTTATCTGACCCTGTTCTGCGACCAGGAGGGCATTCCCCTGCTGCGGACAGCAGATACGACAACCGAGTTCATCGCCAAGCTGGACAGCTATCTGGTGAAGACACTGGCGCCCGAGCTGTCGATCCATGGCGTATGTGTCAACGTATCGGGCATAGGTATTCTGCTCAGGGGCAAGTCCGGGATCGGCAAAAGCGAAACCGCACACACGCTTATTAGAAGAGGCCACCGCTTCGTGGCGGACGATATAGTGGTGCTTAAGAAGTTGGGGCCGGCTACGCTGCTCGGGACGCATAATGAGACAACACGCGAGTTCCTGGCGCTGCGGAGCATCGGGCTGATTAATGTCGTACGCCAATACGGGCGCAGGGCTTTTCAGGACGAGACGCGAATCGTACTCGACATTGAGCTGTCCCCATGGCGGGAAAATTCTCTGAATAATGAGCTGGAGCTGGTACCTAAGTTCACTGAATATCTTGGTGTCCAAATTCCGCATATCGAGGTCCAGCTTCAGCCGGGTCGTGATGTTGCCGGTCTGATCGAGGCAGCCGCCAACAATTGGTACCTGAAGCAGCTCGGCTACAGTGCCGTTGAAGATTTCATGAAGCGGATCGAAGATGGGATGCAGCCGTGAGCGTAGGGAATAGGGTAGAAAGACAGACTGCGAAGGATACCCTTGGCAGTCTGTCTTCTTTTTTATGGAATGTCTGCGCTTTATGTTTCTGACCGAAAGGTTTTACCGAGCTGATGACCCAGGCCGAAATAATGACGGAAATTATAGATTAACGGACTCCATTTTTGCGGATTGATATGATCTCCTTCAAGGATAATTTCTTTATGCGCATGTACATGCACAGCTTGGGTCTCAATAATAGCAAAGTCCGGAGAATGCTCAGGAATTCGAATGTTTTTTACGCGAGCTTCAATTTGTAGCGGGCATTCCATAATTCGTGCAGGTTGTACCGCTATAGACTGGGCAGGAGTCAATCCACTTATAGCATATTTATCTTTTTGATAGGAAAATCCATATTTCTGCTTATGTTTTGGAACGGGATTTTTGCCGGTATAAGGCGCTAATTGTTCTACATTCTCCCAAAGGGAAGGGCTAGGAATATTAATTACACACTCAGGCAGCCGCTCTAAATTTTCAAGCGCTTTCCCCTCCACTCCAACCCCTAGTACAATACAATCTCCCAATGCCCATGATGAAGAAATAGGACTAATATTTACTGTTCCATCTTCATTTAATGTATTTAGCAAAATGACCGGAGTTCCATAATAGAGAATTTTAGGTGTAATCACTTCTGTCTGTGGCATCTGGTTCGTATTGTTCATTAGTTGTTCTCCTCCTATTTGTATACATCCTCCCTAATTGTATAATATAAATAGTTCAATCATCATCGAAGTGTGGAATGCAAAAATGGAGGGCGAAAATGAAAGCAAATTCGAATGTAGCTGTGATTGCTTCTCTGGTGAGCGAAACTTCCCGTGCAGCAATATTAACTGTTTTACTGGATGGAAGGTTTCATGCAGCAAGTGAGTTAGCCTATATGGCAGGCATCCAGCCTCAAACAGCAAGTTTCCATTTAGCAAAAATGGTCAATGCTAACGTAGTTGCCGTTGAGAAACAAGGGAGACACCGGTACTATGGGATTCGTAATCAAGAAGTAGCTCAGGTGATGGAATCCTTGTTATCACTCGCTCCCCCCGCCCAAATTAAGTCTTTAAGACAAGCTTCAGATGATAAAGCACTGCGTTATGCAAGAACTTGTTATGATCATCTCGCCGGGAGTATAGGGGTTCAATTAACCAATGCCCTCCTTAGGGCAGGTATTCTGCGTGAAGATAAGGAAGGGTTTGCTGTAACTGAAGACGGGGAGGGTTTTTTTGCAAGCTTTCAAATAGACCTTGAACAGGTTAAGAAAAAACGCCGCTCATTTTCACACAAATGTCTGGATTGGAGTGAAAGACGGCATCACCTTGCCGGAGCATTAGGGAATGCTCTTCTGGAGAAGCTGTTAGAGGTGAATTGGGTGCAGCGTCTGCCTAATACACGAGCCATAAAGATTACTTCTGAGGGCAAAAGGGGCTTCAAGGAAGTCTTTTCATTGGATGTTGAGGATGAACAGGGATAACTCTCAAGCCTTCAGGGTATGTTAGGGTAAAGACATCAAGGGAGTGCATGAGGATGGCCAGAAGAAATAGAAGATATGCCGTGCCAGGGGCTGCGCAGGGGATGCAGACATTCAAAGCAGATGTGATGAAGAGCGAAGGTTATGCCGTTGATCCCAACCACCCGGACGACGTAAAATACGAAGTGGCCAAAGAGCTGGGTATCCCTCTGCAGCCAGGTAATAATGGCGGTCTGACTACCGAATCAGCCGGGCATATTGGCGGAAAAATCGGCGGCGCGATGGTCCGGGAAATGGTCCGTCTTGCCCAGGAGCAGCTTGCGAACAAAGACCAACCCTAAGCCATGAAGCTGCGGCAGCAGCTATATAGGCTTCCGTGCTTACCGTGAATAGAAGTGAAATCAAGACATCATTCTTAATGTAGCTAACTCCGTCCCTCTGGGGACGGTTTTTTGCGTTCACAAGCAGCAGCCCGAGTGCTGATTCATCAGGACTCAGGCTGCATGTACGTTACAGAGAGAATAAAGTGCGCAAAAGGCCGCGCTTTCTGGGGGGAGCCTGAAGCTTGGCAGTGGCAATAGGGCGCAATTCTTCAGAGGACGACGCCTTGCTGGTTGGTTTCTGGATCGTTTCTATGGATACAGCCAATTGCTGGATCATCTGGCGCAGGTCCTCGAGTTCTTCACGCTGCCGGAGCAGTTGAACCGAGACCACCTCGTCGGCTTTCTGGTCAAGGGAGTGTTCAATATGAACGATGCGGGATAACAGCTCTTCCATAGGCTTATCCGGTATGTGCAGGCGGCGCATATCCTGCAGCGGCTCTGCCGGCTCAGGTTGTTTGTTACCCGCCAGATTAATACTATCCAAGGTCTCCCCATGCTCGATTCGCTCTTTAATAGATTTTAGCAGGCCGATTTCCTGCCCGGTGAAGATGTAGTGCCCAAATCGGTCCTTTGGAAAGAAATTAGGGAACATGGCGGCCCAACGTTTGATTGTCGTCTGGCTAACGGACAGCAGTTCTGCGGCTTCCTTTGTTTTTAACATTTCCATTTTGATTCCTCCGCTTCGGGGTGTTTGCTATAACCAATTCGTTGTCCTTAAGCGACTCCCTGCAAGGGTGACAAAGGAGGTGCCTATTCGCTAAACAAAGTGCTATTACGAGCAAACCTACGGTTAGATGAAGGATACTGTTCTACAAAAAAGGCCATTTCGTGCAGTCAAAGTCGATGATAGATTAATAGGTTATTGCTGCTTATTATATACCCAAGCCCCTTCACAGCTTGTGCATAAAATATAAAGAGACTCCATTCACCGAGTTTCAAAGATTGCAGATTTTAAGAGTGAGGAGGATGGTTATGAAAGGATTAATCTTATGTGCCGGCAAGGGAACGAGACTTCGGCCTTCGACTTATACCAAACCCAAATGCTTGTTGCCTGTTAATGGGGAGTATATTCTTGTCTCCATCATTAAGAAGCTTGTTGCGGCCGGTATTACCGATATTGGAATCGTAGTGAACGCTACACAAGGGGAGATCCGGGAAACGATCGGGGATGGGGAGCGGTGGAACACCTCTTTAACCTTTCTGCTGCAAGATGAAGCTAAGGGTCTGGCGGATGCGGTCAAAAGTGCAAAGTCTTTTATGGCGGATTCTCCTTTTGTATTAATGCTTGGCGATAATTTGTATGAGGGGGATATAGAGCCCTTGATTCGCTCACTGGACGCGGATCATTCTGAGGCTTCGATATTGCTTCAGCGGGTCGAGGACCCCAGTCAATTTGGTGTTGCCGTGATTGAGGATCAGCAAATCGTCAGTCTGGAGGAGAAGCCGAAATCTCCGAAATCCAACTTGGCTATTGTCGGCGTCTATGCTTTAACTTCGGCAATCTGGCCGGTCATTGAGAGACTTACACCTTCTCCCCGCGGAGAGTATGAGTTGACCGATGCCATTCAAATGATCATCTCACAAGGCGGGCATGTGGCGTACAGTGTGACGGAAGCGCCATTTTTTGATATCGGTACCCATGAACGCTGGCTTGAGGCGAATCGCTATAAGATGGATCATGATCCAAAGAACTTTGCAGACCGCTCTGATCCGGACAGTAAGGTTCAGTGGATTCCTCCCGTCATTGTTGATCCAACCGCCCTCATAATGAACAGTGTGATTGGACCCCATGTGTATATTGGGCCGAATTGTGTCGTCGAAGATAGCATTCTGACCAATAGTATTTTGACGGATGAGGTGCGGTTGTCCCATGTTCATGCGGCGGGAAGTGTGTTTGGATCACATGTTCATCTGGCCGAACAGGAAATTCAGGAGCAGCCGGCGCGTCATATACTGGGTGATCGTTCAACGGTCACAAGACTCCATTCTGACCCGCAAAACGACGATTCAAAATAAATTAGATACGTACTGGGGAATAGTCCAATCCAGACACAGGGATAAACATACACTTAAAGTAGTCTAATGCATCAGACAAATGTGCAGAAGTATACTTTTAAGGGCAGGTGATCCTTGAGAATGATTGAGCTGGTTTTGACGATCAATGACAAAGACGGGAGCTATACCGAACATGCGGGTGTTGTACTTGCATCAATCTTTTCCAATACCCAGCAACCGATCAATGTGCACATTGTGCACGATGATACCTTAAGCGAAGAAAACAAGTGGAAGCTTACCCAACTGGTGGAAACATTCTATCACAACATTTATTTTTATCATGTTACTGTTCCTGAGGACTTGAAAGAGGTTGCGTCCGGTGTGCAAAAAATCGACTATTGGACGATAGCCAGTATGTACCGTTTGTTGTTTCCGCTAATTCTTCAGGTTGACAGGGTTATTTATCTGGACTGCGACATTTTGGTCAATATGGATATTAACGAATTGTGGAGCGTCGATCTGGGAGAACGCTATTTGGGCGCAGTACTGGATCAGGGCGAAAATATGCTGGAGTACTTTATTTCACTTGGATTAAATGCGGAGGTGTATTTCAACTCGGGAGTCATTCTGTTCCAACTGGACAATATCCGCAAGCATCCGAACTGGTATGGAGAAATGCTTCATTTCTTGCGCTATTATCCAACGATGACCATGCCTGATCAGGATGTTCTGAATGCCGTGTACAGCTCCAACTTTTTGCAAATGGATCTGCGGTTTAATACGTTCGCCCATGATGAACTGGATTTAAATAATAAAATTGTTCATTTCGCCGGAGACACCAAATGGTGGGAGCCGGAGTCTCCCGCATCACCGCTGTACAATAGGTTCCTTTCCATGACTCCATGGTCTAAAGAATTCACACCAGAGCCAGTTTATGAACCGGAGCCGGTCTACATCGCCCCTGAGCCACCCGCTCAGGAAATCCATCATGTAGAAGAAATCCATCATGTAGAAGAGGTACAGCATGTGGAAGAGGTGTATCAGCCTGCAGAAATACTGCTTCCACCACCGCCGCCACCGCCACCACCACCACCGCCGCCGCCGCCACTAGTCCCTGAGGTGGCGCCACCGGCTCCCGTAAAGCGGCACAGACTGAAACGCCGTAGAGTGTTACGGTTAAAGTTAAGACTGAGAAGAAAAAGATTGATCCGTCTCAAATTTCGCTCTCTCAAGCGGGTAAGGCTGATTAAAGGACATCGTGCAAAGAAGAGAAAAGTACGCAAATTGGCAATGAGAAGACAACGTTTGGCCAGAAAAAAGAGAATTCATGTGGTAAGAAGAAAACGTGCGTTAAAGCGTACCTCATAAGGACCTGTGCCAAGGAACTGTCCAGTAATCCGGTATCTAAAGAAACCACTCCGCTCAGGGGTGGTTTCTTTAAGGATTGCCAATAGGGAAGGATTATGGGACTATATAGAAAAACAGCAAATGGGGAACAACAATACTATGTCGTATTTACCAAAATGTCCAAAATGTAATTCGGAATACACTTACGAGGATGGCAGCTTGCTCGTATGCCCGGAATGTGCCCATGAATGGAGTCTGGAAGCAGAAGCCGGGGACAGCGAAGATCAAAAGATTGTTAAAGACTCCAATGGAAATGTCCTGAACGATGGCGACACGATAACAGTGATTAAAGACCTGAAAGTTAAAGGGACGTCTTTGGTCGTGAAAATAGGCACAAAAGTAAAAAATATTCGTCTGATTGACGGAGATCATGATATTGACTGCAAAATTGACGGGTTTGGGGCCATGAAATTAAAATCGGAGTTTGTGAAAAAGGTATAAAAAGACAAAAGCGGCTTCAGCGATAACATTCGCTGGCCGCTTTTGTGCATCTTCCAACCCTTAATTATCTTGAATGCGGATCTCTTTAGCAAGAAGTTCACGGAATTCGTCCACATTGCTGAAAATGCCATCCGGCGAAACATCGTAGACCAGGCTCTGGAAAGTGGATAACCAGCGGACACCGTAAGTGCGCAGTCCGGCAGCCTTGCCTGCGAGGATGTCTGCATTGCTGTCACCTACGAATACAGCTTCTGCCGGATCAAGGCCCAGTATGTTCAAAGCTTTATGTATACCTTCGGGGTCTGGCTTGGGTCTATCCACGTCATCCCCTGTAATCGTGATATCAAAAAAGTCCGTCATGTTCAAAGCCCCGGTTGATATCTCAAACGCGCGTCTGCTTTTCCCCGTGATTACAGCAAGCTTCACACCTTGTCCCTTCAATAAATGAAGCAGATCCATAATTCCCTGATCGGGTTGGAAATCTTCTTCAAAATGCCCCTTCTCATATAACGAGTAATAATCGTGAATACCTTGCAGAACGGAGGCTTTATCTTTGAAGTTGCCGCCAATGATATCTTCCTCTGTCGGGCCAAACATGGCAACCAGTTCGTCATTCGTAACCTCTCGATTATCGTATTGCTTAAACACGGCTTTAAAGGCACTGAAGGATACCGGCAAAGTATCGGCAAGCGTCCCATCAAAATCAAATAACACGGCTTGAATTGACATATAAAGAGCACCCCATAAATTAGTATAGGAAATAAAATACATTATATCAGAATCAATCGCTCCGTTGGATATACTCCAGAAATTCAATGATGATTTCAGAAACAGCATCTTCTTTGGGCATGTGAATGAATTTGCTTATATTTACTATATCTTCTTTATAGAGCTGAATAAGCTGCAGCATCGCCTCCGGGTCCTTTTGCCTGACAGCCTGCATTAATTCCAGGATCTGGCGGTCAGTGATCATTTCTGCATCATCTTTGTTTTCCATAGTGAATTTCCTCTCTAGTTGAGCTATAAATAGGAACTTGTGTTCGCATATTAACATAATTTAAATCATTATTCAATATTTTGGGTGGTCGCGGATTGCTTTACCCTGTTCCTCGACCCATGTGATTTAGGGTGAATTAAAGTGATATAATAGTGCCAGCTTCTAGCCGAATGACATGAAAGGAGATTTCTTGTGCACCTATCTGTGTTTTACAATCATATTGTGAGGGCAAGCGAGCAAACCGGGCTGACATTGGAGGAAGTACTGAATAGAGTACATGAGTTTGGCATCAGTGCGGTAGAGCTGGATCTGGAAGAGGCCTTAGGCTGCGGCAAGGAGGTCATGAAGAAACGGCTGGAACAAGCGGGTATTTCGGTCGCGTCGATGTATGGCTTTTTTGATTTTGGAAATGACCCCGATACCAAGCCAGGGTTTGAATTTATCGACACGGCGGAATATTTGGGAGCGGGGAAAGTGCTCATTATCCCCGGATTCGTGGATGAAACAGCAAGTGCCGAGGAGCGCAATACGGCGTTGCAGAAGATGGCCGGGACCTTGAACATTATTTGCGATTATGCCGAACGTAAGCGCATTCTTGTGACGATGGAGGACTTCGATGACATTCGCGCGCCGTTCTCCGGCTCGGATGAACTGCTCTGGTTCCTGGAGCAGGTGCCCAAGCTGCACATCACTTTTGATACAGGGAATTTCATTTACCGTGGTGAGGATGAACTGGAAGCCTTTGAGAAGCTTAAGCACAGAATAGTCCATGTCCACTGCAAAGACCGCTCACGGGATGAACAGAATGGGGGCATGCCGAAGCTGGCCATGAGTGGAGCCCGGCTGTTCCCATCGCCCGCCGGGTACGGCTTCATCCCGATTGAAGAGATTCTGACCCGGCTGAAGGCAGGCGGTTACGATGATACGCTGGCTATTGAGCATTTTGATGCAGTGGACCATTTGGGCTACATGGAACAATCGGCGGAGTGGCTTCGTTCCAGCTGGGCTAAGAAGCCGGTCTAAAAACTCAAACACAACATAAGAATGACCATTTTACTTTGCAATCTTTTCATCTTCTCACCCCTTCAATCAAAGTTGAGCCGCTTATCAAAAGCAGTTATACTCAGTGAAACGCAGGATATTGAGAGTTGGATCACAGGGTGAGAAAACTTTTTGCGAAAAATTGAATGAATGAGTGTAGAGGAACGCTGGGAAAAAGGAGGACTGGGATTGTTTGATACAGCTGACGATGGGCAATTGATTGAGCGCATAATGCAAAAAGACCCGGATGCCCTCGAAAGGCTTTACGACCGATATGAACAGGTGATCTATAGCTTTGCCTACCGGATAGTAAAGGACTCGATGGCGGCCGAGGAAGTGATGCAGGAGCTGTTCCTGCGTATTTGGAAGAATGCAGAGCACTTTGATGCGGCCAAGGGGAAGCTCACCACCTGGATGTTCACGGTGACCCGCAATATTGCCATAGACCATCTTCGCAAGCGGAGCACAAGGGTTCCGCAGCAAGCCGGATCGGAGAGTCTGGAGCTGATCCAGGATCAGGCGACGATGACCGAGGAAACGGCCAGGCTGCTGATGGCCGGGGAGCAGGTAAGGGCAGCACTGAGAGAGCTGAGCAGGGATCAGCAGCAGGTTCTGGATATGATCTATTATCAGGGCTTAACCCAGCAGGAGGCAGCAGACCTTGCATCCATTCCGCTGGGCACGGTCAAGAGCAGGGTAAGATTGGCAATGAAACAGCTCCAGAAGCGATTGAGCCATTGGGGAAGGAGGGAGCATGTTCATGACTGAAGAGACGAACGATAGATGTGAACTGGTTGAATTGTATGTTCTGGAAGCCTTGCCTGAAGATGAAATGCAGAAATTCGAAGCTCATTTAATGGAGTGCGCAGATTGTAGCAAGCGGGTGAAGGAATATCGCAGCGTGATGGACCTGCTTCCTCTTGCCTCCGAGCCTGTTCAGCCGCCCTCGGGAATGAAGTCACGGATAATGTCGCGGGTACTGGTAGCGGATGCTCCGGCACAGGTCAAACGTTCAATAGAAGAGGAGCCGGTCCAGGCACTTCCTGTAGAACGGGAAGTGAAGACAGTGCCCCCGGCAGCGCCCGCCAAAAAAATCCCGTTCTGGCGGTACGTAAGCCTGGGTCTTGCCGCAGCGGTGCTGATTATGATGATCTATGCGGGACAGCTGCGGCAGGATGTGGACCAGCTCCAGCAGCAGCTTTCCGGCGGCACAAAGCCGGCACAGGAGCTTAAGGTTGATGAGTCGGTCGCGCTGAGTCCGGCGGCCAAGGATATTGTGGCCAGCGGTTTGGCAACGATCGTCGTTGACAGCAGCGGCACACATCTTGTCGTTCAAGCGGAGAATCTGCCGGAGCTGACAGGAACGGAAGTGTATCAGGTATGGCTGATCAAGGGAGATACCCCGCAGAATGCAGGAACCTTTGTATCTAGTGAGGGGAGTGGCGCGCTCTATTATTCATTCAAACCGCAGGAATACGATACAGTGGCGATCACCCTTGAGCCAGACGCCGGTGGAGAAACACCACGGGGGCAGATGGTCCTTACCTCACCGATAAAAAAAGGGTAACAGGGAAGGAATAGGAATTAAATCCCTGCATACCGAAGAAGACAAAGGGCCATCCAAGCGGATGGCCCTTGTTCAAAATATAAGTTAGTTTACGGATTAAGCCGTGGGATTCGCTTGGAACAGACTGTTTTTGTACTGAATCAGCGGTGCCAGCCACACCATACCCGTGCCCCGGTATACATTGACCAGACCCTCGCCGGAGGCCGCAGAGCCCATCCGGGTTTTGCCGGATTTCTCGACGGTGAAGTCCAGGGAATTGGACCACATTAACGCAAAGTTTCCATCCACCTTCAGTACATCATTCTGCAATTCGATGACGACGGCTTCTTCGGAAGGAATTGGTGCTTCCAGTGCCAGGATGCCTTTTCCTTTGGCGCTTAGATTAAACAGTCCTTCTCCTCCGAGTACGGCAGAGGATGCGTTCTTACGCGCAGTGACAGCAATGTCCAGTGTCGACTCGCAAGCCAGGAACATGCCATCGTCAATGACGATATGGTCGTTGTCGACATCAATCAGCCATAAATATTTATAGGTGGTCTCCAGCAGAATCGTTCCCGTACCTTTGTAAAGCGGTTTGATTGCCGTGGTGCCGGTCACCGCACTGGAGACGATGTTTCTCATGAGCCCTCCAACACCCTTAACCCCGGAGGTCATTTCAATATTGCCAATCATATATTGCATCGCCCCTGCGCTCAGCATAACCTCGCTGTTGCTCAGTTCAATCATAAGCTGCTTGTTGCGCATATTGCTTTTGCTCATGAAGAAGTTGGTTTGGGCTTCCAGCAGTGTGGTGCTGCTCAGATCCTCTTTATATTCGATGACCGTAAATCCGCCAAGCTGCTCCTTAATCACCACATTGCTGTTATCTTTCAGATTATTAATCGTGTAAGCCATAATATACACTCCTCCACCCTCGCAGATATTGTGACAATACGCAGTTGCCTTCAAGGCATAGGTATTCGACAAGAAAGGGCAGTATCCTTGCTTTTCACTCTTGAATAATAACAATACGAAATATATAATATGGAGAATCTGACAAATGAGGTGAATGGATGTCTTTCCGTATCGTTCCGAGGAACTAGTAATCGGGCTGGGTAACACGCGTACCAGCTATCAAGGGGGCGGTCTGTCTCTTTGATCAACTATTACTAGCATTCGGAATGGTGTCGGGCAGTCATTTTACGGAGCCGGGACACTAAGCGGTTTAACTTTGGGCCACACATTTTTGAATTGTGGGGGTTCTCTGGAGTTGAACGGCGAGGGAAGTCCCGGCTTTTTTATATACTTCATTTGAAAGATTGGGGATATCTGTGATGTTGAGAAAATGTCTTGTCCATCTGAAAGGGTGGATTGTGCTGTATATCAGTTTAGGTTTTGCCATTCAATTCTTAAGCAGTCTGGGGATTGTGGTCTTTCAGGAGATCCTGGATAGGGCTGTGGAAGGAACATCTTTAGGAGAAATATCGGGCTTTATTGTGAGCTATGGGGTACTGCTGGGCCTGGTGGTCGTCCTTAACTATGTAGATGAATATCCAAGCGCCCATCTGTCGAACAGCATCACGGAGCGATTGAAGATTCTGGCGTTGTCTAAAATATCCAAAATTGATTATCTGGCCTATCAGGAGATGGGTACGGGCCAAATGATCAAAGTGATTGAGAACGGCGCAGCGGCCGGCAACAGCATTATTTACTCCTTTTTCCTCAAAACCCTGCATGAGCTGCTGCCCACGATTATCTTCAGCCTGATCTTCATCAGCTTCTACGATATGCGGATCATGCTGGTGATTGCTGCCGGCTATGTCGTGATCTTCCTGATCACAAACGTATTGCTCAAAGTTTTGTACCGGATCAAGTCGACCATACTTCAAGAGCAAGAAGCGATGTCCAGATATTCCATTCGTGGATTTATGGAGCTGGTCGTCTTCCGGACGAACAGAAAGTATGAGCAGGAAATCCGCAAAATAAGTGATACCGCAAGAAATATCATTCATAAAAGCGCTCAGCTGCAGATGATTCATGAGTCCTTTTTTGCAATCTTCGAACTGTTTATTACCGTCATCAAAGTGATTGTACTGATCTACGGGGTGAGGAACGTGGTATCAGGTCAGGCTTCCCTTGGGGTGATGGTCGCATTGTTTATGTTTATTGATAAAATTTATACGCCGATTGCCATTTTCAATGTGCTGTTCGTGAATTATCGGCTGAATAAGGTAACCTACCAGCGGTTTGAGCAGTTCATCAACGCGCCGGAGGACCGGAATCTGGAGGCCGGAACAGCAATTACGGAGCTGCGGGGTGCTTTTGAATTCAGAGATGTGTCTTTTGGATATGGAGAGGTTCCGGTTCTGCGGCAATTATCCTTTTCGATTGCGCCCGGAACATCGGTTGCTCTGGTGGGACTGAGCGGAAGCGGGAAATCGACGATCATCAAATTAATGGCCGGACTGTTGAAAAAGAGCGGAGGCCAGCTGCTGCTCGACGGCATGGAGTTGGATCAAGTTTGCCTGAACAGCTATTACGAACATATCTCCTATCTCTCCCAGGACAGTCCGATTTTTGACGATTCGATCCGGGGGAATATGGTGTTCGAGCAGAGCCTTCCGGATGAAGAGCTGTATGCTGTACTGGACAAAGTTCATTTGAAGGAGAAGGTGCTGCAGCTGCCGGAGAAGCTGGACACCCTGGTAGGGGAGAAAGGCCTCAAATTGTCGGGAGGCGAAAGACAGCGGTTAGCCTTTGCCCGGGCTATTTTGCAGAAGAGAAATGTTGTCATTCTGGATGAACCGGTATCAGCCCTCGATAATATTACGGAGAAAAGCATCATGGAAACGGTCTTCCGCGAATTTCAGCACAAAACGGTGATCATTATAGCCCATAGGCTGAATTTTATTAAAGAGGTCGACAAGATTCTTGTGATGGAGAACGGCTGTCTTGCGGGCGAAGGAGATTTCGAGTCCTTAATGGAACAGTGCGCTCCCTTCAGGGCCTTGTGGAATAATGGCAGGGGAATTGTGGAGTAAAAGGATCGAAGAAACGGCTACCGTTCTTATTAGAACAGTAGCCGTTTCTCTCTAATAACACTGGATTCTTCCGCCAGCATGATGCTGCCGGGTATCTAACCAAACTCTTCCCTTTGCGAGATCTTGAACAGTGCAGCAAAAATGGCGGTGGCAATGGATAAGGTGATCAGATAGGGCTGTGACATCGTCAACTCCGCAAACCAATACTCTCTTTTGATGTTCAATTTCCGGGTAATCAGTGACAAAACTACGGACAGATCATACGCGATCACCATAAGCATACCGGCAGTATAGTAGGTGCGGTCCTCCATCGGAGCAACCCCTTGGTCAATAATACCTGCAAAAAACTTTGCGATAAGCATGGCCACGATCCAGGCGATCAGATGGGAAGCTGTCTCTATAAGAACATTTTTTGAATAACTTCCTGCAGTGACTAAAAAACTATTGGTCAAATTTCAGATTTTGCGGTTCCGGCGGAAAGACTTCTGCATCCACCAGACCATCCGTTACCGGGATATCCTTGCCTACTTCTTCAAATTCACAATCTCCCAGCCATACCTTCCCGGGGCCTGTCAACAGGATTCCGATATTGATACATACGGCTTCGGGAGGTACATCCAGCACACAAGCGTAATGGTTCCATTCCGTGGTCCCCCGAATGCTTCTGTGCTGCATGTTGTCGAAGGCTAACAGGTTCTGCAGCTTATCATCAATCCGCATCCATAAACCGCACCAGTCGGTGACACTCTCCGTACTGACAAAGCCGGAAAACCGCATCCGCTTTCCCGCATACGGCTGGGCTTGGAATTGCTGCATCACCGTACCGAAATCATTGAACTCAAATGTTTCTCCGGCCGTAGACTGCAGACAGACAGAGGGGGTGGTCTTATAGTGGATTCGGGTATCCAGCGTCACCTTATACTTCTCCGGAGTCGTTCCGGTAACTTTCCAGCCTTTAATTTCTGACATTGTGTAGACCTCTCTTTCCTGAATCAGCAGTTTCATCTGCGCTCTATATTGGGCAGGCGGTAAAGCATAGATTTCTTTAAAAGCTCTGGTAAAGGCTTCCTGGCTCTCAAATCCATATTGCAGTGCGATGTCAAGAATGCGTTCCTCCGAATAAAGCAGGAGATTTGCCGCACAGCTTAGCCTGCGGGTGCGGATATGATCATACACACTTTTGCCGACATATTTACGAAAAATCCGGTGGAAGTGATACTTGGAGAACCCCGCTTCTTGTGCAATCCGTTCCAGGCTGAGCTCCTCTTCGAGATGCTGTTCAATATACTCAATGCTCGTATGGATCAAATGGTAGTACAGTGTGTTCACCCCTTCCGGCAAGTAATACTATATAACATACATCTGAACCGATTTTGATAAATCTTGCTATGATTTAAACATCATCTTGTGCGTCTTCCGGTGCAGCATAAAGTTCCACTTCGTCCTTGGTTGGCTGGAATCAGGCTGGAAATGGTATAATTCCTATAGGTAGTAGTTATCGAACTGGGAGGCATAAATAATGAGTGAAAATCTGTTGGAACAACTGGAATTGTGGCATGAAGAAGATGAGATTCAGGAGATCGTCGATGCGATTGAAGAGATTGATCCGGAGGAACGGGATTATGTGCTGAATAGCCACTTGGGCAGAGCGCTGAATAATCTCGGACGTTATGAAGAGGCACTGGAGCTTTTTGAGGAAATCGCCGAAGAGGGTGAAGAGGATCCGCTGTGGCATTTCCGCGTAGGCTTCTGCCATTACTATCTGAAGCAATATGATGAAGCCATCAGAGAGTTTGAAATCGCTGACAAGCTGGACCCTGAAGATGAAGATACCCTGGAGTTTCTGACACTCAGCCGCCGTAAAGCCGCTAAGAAGAAGTCCACTGTCAAGAAGCCTGTACAGAAATTCGACTTCTCGAACTTTTGGGATGACAGCGAGTATGCACTCGATACCTACGTATCAGAGCCGCCTTCGGATGAGCTGATTGCTTCCGTAGAGGAAGAATTGGTCTTCAAACTGCCGGCGTTTTATACTTCCATGATGAAATTACATAACGGAGGAATTCCACACAACACTCGTGTTCCTTTAGGACAAGAGGATCTCGAAATTTCCGGGTTTCTGGGCATTGGACGGGATAAGAGTCAATCGCTGTGCGGAGCTGCGGGCAGCCGGGCTAGGATTGAAGAGGGCGGATACCCTGAGATTGGCGTAGTCATTTGCGACACCCCTGCCGCAGAGCATGAAGTAGTAATGCTGGATTACCGCTCATCCGGCAATGACGGCGAACCGGAGGTTGTTCATGTGGACAAGGACAATAACTACAAGATCACGAAGCTGGCCAATAACTTTGAGGTCTTTATTCGCGGACTGGTGAGTGCGGAGAACTGAGTTACCGCGGATAGAATCGTGCAGTTCAGTGTAATGACGTCATGCTGAATAGTTGTAGTGCAAAGGCTCTCTATAAGGAGGGCCTTTTTGCAACTGATAAGAAGGGACATATATAGATTGAACTTGGAAAATAAAAAAAGGTGGAAGTGACGGAGGGGAAGTTTGGAACTGTAGGAGCGATAGCGTCCGCCTTTGTCTGTGGATTTCAACCGCTTAGAGCGGAATAAAACCAAGAAATCTGCAGACAACAGCGGCCGGAAGTCCAAACATTCACCGCAGTTACGATAATAACCCAAAATAAAAGATCTAAAGTTCAAACTATATAGCCGGTTCTTCTGGACAGTAGACAAAAATTATAGCTGAACTCTGCCTAAACGGGTGGATTAAACTTTGATATGATGACGGGGCAAGGCTTACACAACGGGAGGAAATAAAATGTTGAATGTGTTTGATGTTGCCAAGACGCTTGTACATCAAATTGAAAAAGTTTATTCCGAAGATATCGCGCTGGTTGCTTATTACGGGTCATATGCTCAAGGGACGGCTACTAAACGCTCGGACCTGGACTTCTTTTTCATTCCGGCTACGCCTGAAGGTTACGGGGCAAGCATTCAGTTTATTATTGATGACATCAGTTTCGACTTTTGGCCAATCAGTTGGGAACGTGCGGCAAGCATGGCCTCATTTGAGGAATTCAAAACTTCGATTATCGCTGACTGCAAGCTGCTGTACGTGCGCTCAGAGGAAGACCGGGAAAGATTCATGAAGCTGCGTGAACCTATTTCCAGCATGCAATCCCCGGAAAATAGACGCAACAGGGTCGGAAAAGCAGAAGCCGAGTTCTGCAATGTATACACACATCTGTATAACCTTTGCCGCACCGGTGCATCCGAGAATATAGCGTATTACAGAACAGAAGCGTACGGCTTATTAACGAGGGGGCTGCAAAGCCTGGCGTTGCTGAATGGAACATACTATAAAAGCGGCTTCGGCAAAAACCGGGAGCAAGTTCTCAGTCTTCCGTTACAACCGCCCCGCCTGGAGCCGCTGATGGAAACCATTATGCGCAGCAGCGTAACAAGCGAGATTGTAGAAGCTTGTGAGGAACTGGTAGCGGGTATATTTGCTATTCTGTCAGCGGAGCAGGAAATGGGTTATGACGCACCTTCTTACCCCGACCGGATGAAGGGTTGCTATGAAGAGGTGAAGGGCGTTCTGGACAAAATCATTACCGCTTGCGAAAGGAATGATTATGATACGGCATTCTTTTCCGCCATACAGGCACAGGAGGAGATCGCCAGTTTTTTATTTCTTGCCGAGACGGGAATCTGGCCCAGCGATTTGATGCTTCATTCGGCTTATGAGAACGTATACCGGCGGTTGGGATTCCCGGAGCTGGCTGGATTGCTGAACCCGGATGACCTATCACCGTTACAAACCGCTGTGGAACGGTTAAACGCTGATTTGGAAGGGCTTTTCCGCTCCAAGGGAGTGGAGATCAACCGCTTCGCGGATATTGAAGAATTTGAAGCATTTCTAAAGGGGAAATACGCAACAGCATAATTTATTCTGCGGGAGCAAAGCACTCATCCTTAAAGGGATGGGTGCTTTTTGTGTCTTTTTAAAGTCATAATCTATTTCGCTGTATAGAAAATATGGTAATTCTGCGATTTAATCCGCATTTCCATCTTCACAGTCTTTTTACATTCATCGGTATGCGTGAAAGGGTCAATGCCGCTACCAGCAGGGCAAGAGCCACGAATACGCCGGACTCGCCCGTCCATAATAGCGCTTGATCCCCTTCAGAGAAGGTATCAAAGACATTTTGGATCACTGCATTCCAAGAAGCATGCAGGAAGATTGCAGGCCAGACGCTGCCGGTAGTGAGGCGCAGACGTCCAATGATATATCCGAATGAGGTTACCGTAACCATAAATAATATGATGGAGAGAGCGAGATAGGGGCCGGAATAATAGAGTCCAGCAATTATTAAGGGAAGATGCCATAGTCCCCAGATGATCCCGCTCGTCAATATCGGGTAAGGAACACGCGCGTCGATCAGCCGTGTCAGCATATAACCCCGCCAGCCCAATTCCTCGCCGATGCTGCCGATCAGCCCCATTGCGGTACCGGCGACCATTTGCACCAGAAGAAGTGCCGTGAAGACTACAGCAGGGGGAGCCTTAATATAGGTTTCAGGCGTAACATATTGCACCAGTCCAGTGATCCAGGCAATACCGTAGGCCACCAGGCCAATGAAGACGGGAAACAGAAGTACAAAAGGTAGTCTCTTTAACGATCGGCGTCCGCCTACTCTTAAGGAGATATCAGCGATCCCTTCGCGCAGGATCAAACGGGCGAAGATTGAGGCAAGGCCCGGTGCCCACATCAGAAGCAGTATAAAAGTGGGGTTTTTCATGCCCAGAATATAACCAATGACAGAGATGGGAATGAGCAGGGTTAAAAAAAGGAGAAGTCCCCGACGGGCAAATCGCATTCGTTCTTCCTGTCCGCCCGAAGCGGAGACAGGTGTGCTGGCCAGTTTGCTTTTCATGAATAACCCCTCTTTTTCCAATGTATGTATATCCATGGAATAGTATAGCAATCCCTCCACCCTGAGCTGAACCAACCTCCGCCCAGTCTTTCGACTGGTCTGAGGCCCAGTAGAAATCGGGGTAAGAGTCTAGGCAGGCATGCTAATGTTGGTGTTGGAGAGCTTCTGCGAGCTATAGAGGGGTTAATTTGTGATGTTGGAATCAGTACAATCGGCGGGTCAATGCCCAGAAGAGCAGGGCCAATGCACTGACAACTGCGCCCAGCAAGCATACTCCGTTCCAGCCCATGTGCTCATAGATCGTGGTCGATGCAATGGACCCGGTGGCGCTGCCGATGGAATAAAAAATCATGTAACCGGCGGTAAGCCGGCTTCGCGCTTCAGGCCGCACAGAGAGAATCATGCTCTGGTTGGTGACATGTACCGCTTGCACTGCCAGATCAAGCAGGAGGATACCAGCGATTAAGGCCCAAAGCGAATGTTCGGTATAACTGATAGGCAGCCATGACACAAGCAGCAGAATCAGTGCCGCGCCGGTGGTCCGCTGTCCTAATCCCCGATCCGCAAGCCGCCCTGCCCGCGCTGCCGCTAACGCACCGGCAGCTCCAGCTAGGCCAAACGCTCCAATTGCAGTGTGTGAAAGAGAAAGCGGCGGAGCACTAAGCGGCAGCACAAGCGAGGTCCATAGGATACTGAAAGCAGTGAAAATCATCAGGGCGAGGGCAGCACGAATGCGCAGGACTCGTTCCTGCAAGAACAAGGTGAGTGTAGAGCGCAGCAGCTGTAGATAGGATAATGACTCTCTTTCGTGCTCATCATGAGGCAGTACCCGGAACAATACGCCAGCCATAAACAGCGATAGTCCGGCAGAGACTATGTAAACAGAGCGCCAGCCGGCTAAATCCGTCAATAGGCCGGCAAACGTCCGTGCAAGCAGAATGCCGATGACGATTCCACTGGTTACGAGACCGACGACACGTCCGCGCTCGGCTGGCGCCGCAAGGGTTGCCGCGAACGCAACGAGCGTCTGCGTCACTACGGCGAGCAGGCCAACCGTGGCCATTCCTATGAACAACACGATGCTGGAAGAGGCAGTCCCCACCAGAATCAAAGCCAGGACGGATAAAAGCATCTGTCCGGCGATCAGCGCGCGCCGGTTCAGAAGATCACCGAGCGGCACCAGCAGCAGCAGTCCCAGGGCGTAACATGCTTGTGTGATTGTAATAACGATTCCGGCGGATGAATGAGGGATGCGGAACTCATCCGCAATAGCGTCAAGCAAAGGCTGTGCGTAATAAATATTGGCGACAGCGAGTCCACAGGCGATGGCAAACAAGAGCGGCACATAACGGGGGATTGCAGAGCGGGGTGCTTCTGCTTGAGTTGGCTCCAATCCGGTGCCTGTATCCTCTACTGCAATGAACTTCGTTTCTGCATCAAGCTTCTTCAAAGCTAATACCTCCATGAATTTAGTATTGAGTAATTTGATAATAACATACTGATTGGTACATAATTAGTCTTAGAAAATATACTGCTATAAAATGCTGTCTGTCAAGGAGTTGAGTCAAAATTATGTGGGAATTGAGCTAAAAAATGTGGATTTTTGATAAGCGATCTGTGGTATTATAAATGAATAACATACCGTTCGATACGTAAAGGGGTGCATTATGGCTAGGCTTCGCGAATTTAATGAGGAAAAGGCACTGGATGCAGCTATGCAGCTATTTTGGGAAAAGGGGTTCGAAGCGACCTCATTAAGCGATTTAACATCGGCTATGGGCATTCAGCGGCCAAGCATCTATTCGGCCTTTGGAGATAAAAAAGGACTATTTGAGGCAGCTTTGCGGAAATACACAAGTGCCCACGCTTCTGATGTTCGTGCCAGCCTTCAAAAGAATGTAACGGTTAGAGAGGCATTCCGTGATTTTTTTGATGCTCTGGTGGCAAAAGAATATGGAAACGGCGCGAATTGGGGATGTTTTTGCATCAATTCAATGGTGGAGCTTGCACCTCATGATGAGAAGTTTGAAATCCTGACGAGGGAGCACCAGATGTATCTCTCGGTAATATTTCAGGAAACGATTGAACGAGGGGTGCGTTCAGGCGAGCTGGATGTCTCTATTAACGCCAAAAGTTTGGCACAGACACTGGTCGTTTCACTGATAGGACTCACGGTAATGCTGAAATCCCGTCCTGAACGGTCATTCGTCGATAATTTTGTGAAAGAGATCCTTACATTGCTTAAATAATCAACCAGGTCCCACTGCGCATTCTCAAGCCCTGCTGTTTCTTTTGAACCCGTTTGGAAATAATGGGGGGAGGAGGCTTGAAGATGAACTATGTAGAAATTCTAATGCGGACCATTCTCGCAGTGGGACTGCTGCTGCTCATTCCCCGAATCTTAGGCAAGCAGACCCTTTCGAGCATGACATCGAACGATTTCGTGACCAGCATTACGCTGGGCTCCCTGGCGGCCAACCTGGCCTTTAATATTAGCCTAAAATCCTCATATCTTGTCCTGTCTCTGGTTGTGATTACAGCCATCTCGTTCCTGCTCTCCTTCATTGCGCTCAAAAGCCGCAGCCTGCGCAGCTGGATCTCCGGCTCCCCCACCGTACTGATCGAGGACGGCAAAATCATGGAGGCCAACATGCGTAAGATCCACTATACGCTGGATTCGCTGGACCAGGCGCTGAGAGAGAAGGATATTTTTAATATCGAAGAGGTCGAATATGCGGTGCTTGAGGATAACGGACAGGTCTCTGTTCTGAAGAAGGAAGCGTATCAGTTCGTCACGAAGCAGGATCTGGGGCTGCAGCTGCAATCGCAGGTTTTTCCCGTGGAGCTGATTATGGATGGCGTGCTGGTGGAGGACAATCTGAAGCGGAACGGGCTGACCCGGGAGTGGCTGGAGAATGAGCTGAGGCAGAAGCAGAAAGGGAAGTCGCTGGCCGATGTGTTCTATGCGGTAAGAGGCACGCGGCAGCAGGTGGTGTTCGATTTCTATGAGGACGGGATACAGCAGCCGCTGGATCAGGAGTAGGGTCACACAATTAGAAAGTTATAACCTTGAGGTTCTTTGGAAACTGGTAATACTCGGGTGACCGAGACACATATATTTTTTTCATGTAAGACCTCGAGTGCAAAGAGACCCTAACTGCCAAGTAAGGGTCTTTTTACTGTGTATGAGTCCTTTTTATTTGACCTCAAAAGCTCCCTTAACCTCTCTAACTATCCTTTTCATCGTATCAATCTGCCTAACACTCAACTCACTAACAGTAACCGCATATTCATCAATTGCTCTACGCTGTGCGGCCTCTATCTCACTCAAATCATCATGATTTTGAAATAACTCTGTAGGTTGAATTTTTAGTGCTGTAACTATCTTCTCCAATGTATCAATTGAAAAATTCCGTTCGCCACGCTCTACTGCCCCTATGTATGCATCATCCAGGTTGGATAGTTCCGCTAACTGTTGTTGTGTTAATCCCTTTGCTTTTCTTATAGCCCGAATTCTATCTCCGACTGTATTCCGTAAGTCTGTCATGGTAATCACCTCTCCTAAAGGTTAGGAGAGTATGGGCACAAATAGCAGGGTTATAAAGGCGGTAAAATATATTGATAATACTACTTTATAGTAGTATATTTGATTTATTGTACTACTTCTTGGCCAATATATAAAGAAAAAAGGAGGCATACCGTGTACCCTTCCATTCTGAAATCACTGAAGCCGGATATTATTGTTGAGATGCTGGAATTGGCTTATCACTTCGAGGATTGGGACAAGATGCTGAATACGACGGGTATTCTGTACAGCTATGCACAGTCTATCTATGAGGAGCGGCAGTATTGCAAGGCTAAGAAGCTTCCGGTACAGATTCTGGATACGGAGCGCCCTCTGGTATATTATTTCGGGTTCAGTCATCTGATGCGGGGCATCGTGTGTCAGAAGCAGGGGAAGTATGAGGAGGCTAGAAATTCCATATTCTGTTATGCCGAGCTTGGCTGGATGGAGGACCTTGGTGAGGACGGAATTGAAATAGCCGAGGAGTTCAGATACCTAGCCCGTGCCAACCTGTATATCGTGGAGATTCTGTCTGGCAAGACAGAATTACTGGAGGGGTATGCCCGTTTCTTGCAGGAGAATCCCGAAGAGCTGCTGCCAGGATTAGATACAATATTACAGGCTGCGATACAGTACGGGCTTGATGTAGATGGTTTGCTGCACACGTTCGCGGAACAGAGTGCCGGATTTGGGGACTATGAGGATGCAGACAATATCTCGCATTATTACAGCTATTGTTATCACTTGGCGTTATATCATAAGCGGGAAGACAGAGTACCGGAGGCGCTTGACTGGACTATGAATTGCCTGGAATTGTTTCACCGTTCAGGCCATGATAGAAACTTCAAAAAATGTCTGGCACTGTTCGAGTTGCTGCGAGTTGCAGCGACGGATGAGCAGATTCAGCGTTATCAGAATATTATGATGCAATTCTTACCTTTTTCTCCTGTTCACTAGCGCCTTGGCTGGACATGACCTGCAAAGCATTTCACAGCATCTAAAGTCTTGTGCGGTATATGATGTTCTCAACATAGAGACCCACTTTCAAATGAGTAACAGAAAGCCCTTCTTCACCCTGTTGCTGATTCTGAGTTGTCTGATTTGTATAATACGATTACGGGTCAGGTCCCCTCGTGGCATTCCACAGATGGCGTCGCCGGACATGGGGCATCGGAAATCGCTTGGGAATTCCGGTATTAGAGGTATTTGTTCTTGGGCAGTCTTTCTTTGCGAACTTTGGACAAGTTCTTCATCTCGTGTCTATGCTTAGTGTCGTCCCGTTTATGCTATTATGGCGCAAAGATATTGAGTCCACCCTGCTGCATCTTCTGGAACGCAAAGAGCTCAATTCTGTGCCTTTCTTCAAAAAAATCCCTACCGTCCTGCTGCTTTTATTGCTGCTAATGAACGTCTGCGGTACCTTCAAAGCGATCATGTTAACCCATACATATGCGGGGCCGATTATCGAGCGAATTGATCCGCCTCTGGGAACAGCGATTACACAAATTCCTGATCATATTCGCATCACCTTCCGAGCGGTTCCGGTACAACACTCAGAACAATTGATAACCACCTCCATAAACTACGAAACCAAAGAACCTCCCACCATTAGCGCGAACTGGCTGGATGAACGGACGATGGAGATTTCCTTGTCCAGACCGTTTCAGGAAAAAGAAACCTTGAAGCTTGAGTATTTACTTAAATTTGTCATAGAGGATAGACTCTGGTTCAATGAGGTGGCGGGCGTAGAGTATAAATGAATCCATTTCTACTAGGCTCGCTTGGCTGTCCGTCGCCGGTGGTATATAGTAGAGGGACATTTTCCAAGGTAGAGGAGCGAACAGGGAATGATTGCATTAATCTTGGCTGCGGGGTATGCGACCCGTCTCTATCCGTTAACCAGGGATACGCCGAAGCCGCTGCTTCCGGTTCAAGGAAACCGTACGATTCTGGATCTGCTGGTTGACCGACTGGAGGTACTGGAGGAGATTACGGAGATTCTGATTGTGACGAATGACCGCTTTTTTCATGCTTTTGAGCAGTGGCATCAGCAGTACAACGGGCCGAAGCCGATTCGTATTCTGAATGACGGAACCTCTTCCCCAGAGGGGCGGTTAGGAGCGATTGGCGATATCCAGTTTGTCATCGGACGGGAACAGCTGCAGGATGATTTGCTAGTGCTGGCGGGCGACAACGTGCTCGGCTTTGGCCTTGAGGGGTATCTGAATTATTTTCATAAAGTGGGTACAGACTGCATTCTGGTCCGGACAGTGGACGATATTGAGGAACTGCAGAGTGTTGGCGTGGCGGAGCTGGATGCACAGAGGCGTGTCCTTTCTTTAGAAGAAAAGCCGCAGTCACCCAAGACGAACATTGGCGTATTTGCACTCTATATCTACAAGCGCTCTACGTTGCCGTTATTCTCCCGTTATCTTGCCGAAGGGGGCAATCCGGATGCGCCGAGTTATTTTCCCGAGTGGCTGCATTCCCGCCAAGAGATGCGGGCCTACTATACGGAGGGTACGATTGATGATGTGGGCACCCCGGAAGCTTATGCCCAGATGCGGGCTAGACTGGGGAACGCCCAAGAGGAGCAAGGTTAATCTTCAAGCTGTAAGCAGTTCATCCTGTAGGGGATGGACTGCTTTTTTTGTACGCCCAGCATGGGCGTCAGCTCTAGGGGGTAAGCCCCGAACGGGGCTTACCGCTTATCGCGGATTTACTTTTACCTGTGAGCCTTTGCCGCTGGTTTGGATGCCGCTTTCCTTCAATCCGGCTTCCTTCAAATCGCCCAGCAGCCGCTCCAGCACTGCCTTGGCTGCTGCCGCCTCCTTCGCTCCGTTCGCCTTCACGACCAGCTGCACCGGCTTGCCGGAGCGCAGATGCTTGTCTGCCTGGCGCAGCTTGGTATCGTAGTCATGTTCTTCGATGTAAGCAGTGAAGCGAAGCTCCTTGACCTTCCCGCTGCCGCTCTGGCTTCCGGCATGTCCAGCGCCCGCTTTGCGGGACGCGACTTCCTTCTGCGCGGCAGCTTTTCCCTTGCCCTTAGCGATCAGGCTGCAGGGAGGGGGGCTGCTCATCAGCGAGGTGCAGACGAGGTCTGCACCGGCAGAGCGGGCCATCGCCAGCGCTTCCGCTCGCGATAACGTGCCGAGCTTCTCCCCCTTGAGGCCGGTCAGCACCACCTCGGATGCTTTGATTTGCTCGTTGATGAATACGGCCATGGAAATGGGCCCTCCTTTGTAAACAATGTTAAACCTATTTTATACGAAATGAGGCTGCGGTTCACCTATACGCTAAGGTTGATTTTATTATCTAAACGGTTAGAGTAGAATTAAACACTTCTATGCGGGAGGAAAAGCCATGTCCGAACAAACTGTAGCCCAGAGATTAGAGTTATTGGGGATCGTGTTGCCTAATGTCAGTGAGCCGGCCGCTAAATACGCAAACTATGTCAAAGTGAATAATCTGTTGTTTGTGTCAGGGAAGGGCCCTGCCGGGAACCCCAAGGGTAAACTTGGCGATACCTTTACTACCGTGGAAGGCTATCAATTCGCCAGGCAGGCCGGGCTTGAGGTTCTGGCCGTGCTGTCGTCGGCTTTGGAATCCCTGGAGCTTGTGCGAAGAGTGGTCAAGATTCAGGGGTTCGTCAATGCCACACCGGAGTTCGAAGAGCATCATAAGGTTCTGAATGGCTGCTCTGATTTAATGCTTGAGGTCTTCGGTGACCGGGGAATGCATGCACGATCAGTATTTGGTGCGGTATCCGTGAGAGAGAATCTACCGATTATCATTGATTCCATTTTTGAAATAGCAGAATAATCCGGGAGGCTAAACTATGGACAATCATTGGATGAACCAACTAACGCTTTGGCATGAGGCGGATGAATATCAACAAATCGTCGACAGCATTATGGAGATTCCTGCACAAGACAGAGATTATGCGGTCATCGGCCAATTGGCGAGAGCGCTGAATAATCTGGAGCGATACGAAGAGGCGCTGGAACAGCTTTCGGCTATTGCCGGGCAGGGAGCCAATGATCCGATATGGCATTTTCGTGCGGGATATTCCTACTACTATTTAAAACAATATGAGGAAGCTGCCAGAGCTTTTAAAAAGGCCGACGAACTGGACCCCGGAGACCAGGATACGCTAATGCTATTCAATTGGAGTGTGCGCGGCGCCGAGAAGCAGAAAAGGGAGCAGAAGCGTTTTGCGGCTGCACAAATGGCCAAGGAACAGAGCGGTGATAGCTCCTTTGAGCCAGCGGATTTCTCGGATTTTTGGGAGAACAGCGATTATGCTATAAAAGAATATGTATCCAAGCCGCCGACGGAGGAGATGATTGCCTCAGTGGAGCAGGAGCTGGGTTACAAGCTGCCGGCCTCCTATATCGAACTGATGAAGCTGCAGAATGGGGGAATCCCGCAAAACACCTGTTTTCCTACCGGGGAAGCGACTTCATGGGCGGAAGACCATATTGCCATTTCAAGTATTATGGGAATCGGGCGGGAGAAAAGCTACTCACTGTGCGGAGATTTGGGCAGCCGCTTTATGATTGAAGATTGGGGGTATCCGGATATTGGGGTGGTGATTTGCGACTGCCCGTCTGCAGGCCATGATGTAGTGATGCTGGATTACCGTTTATGCGGCAGGGAAGGCGAGCCTGCGGTTATTCATGTCGATCAGGAGGGCGATTATGAAATTACGTTTCTGGCCGGCAGCTTTGATGCCTTTATCCGCGGATTGGTGAATGAGGAGGATTATGATTATGATATGTCTGAGGATGACAGGAATGATGGGCTTACTCAGGAGGCAATTGAAGGAGGAGAGCAGTTGAAACCCTTTATTCTGGTAGAGCAGGACAACGGCGGCATGTCAGTCATCTTAAACGCAGGCTCTTATAAAGCAGAGCTATTTCAGATACGGGAAGACGAGGGCTTCGAAGGGAGCGGCTATGACTGGGCTTCCCTAGCCTCTGTCTTTCTGGAAGAGAAGATGCCCGAGCTCGCGGACAGCATCCATTTTGACCCCGAAGCGAATATGTTCTGCGCGTATTCCAGCAATAGAGAAGCTGTGCAGAGCTTTGCGGCGGGCTTCAAAGCAGCTTGTGAGGACGACGCTCTTATCCGTGACTTATTCTCCCGTGCAGAACTCGATTAGCTAAACTACTATTAAGAAGGAATGAGAGCCGCTGCCAAGCGGCTTTTTTATTATGGCTTTAGCCAGTTGAGTACGCGAAGCGTGCGAAACAAAAAACCACCTGCTATGCGGGTGGTGTAGTGATGCTTATAGCAAAAAACCACCTGATGCGAGCGTTATAATAGGAGTGTTCAAGCTACTATGTATAACGAAAGGAGAAGGTGGTTTTTTGTGGCACAAGCCAGAGAAGGCATGGCACACACCAAATGGATGTGCAAATACCATATCGTATTCACCCCAAAGTATAGACGAAAGGTGATCTACAATCAATACAAGGAAAGTATCCGTGATATCCTAAAGCAACTCTGTGGCTATAAAGGGGTAGAGATTATCGAGGGACACCTCATGCCAGATCATATCCACATGCTGGTCAGTATCCCACCGAAAATGAGTGTATCTAGTTTTATGGGATACCTAAAAGGGAAAAGTGCGCTGATGATCTTCGATAAGCATGCAAATTTAAAGTATAAGTATGGAAATCGTCATTTTTGGGCGGAAGGCTATTACGTAAGCACCGTAGGACTCAACGAGGCAACAATTAAGAAATACATCCAAGAGCAGGAAAGTCACGATATTGCGCTGGATAAGCTGAGTGTGAAAGAGTACGAAAACCCCTTTAAGGGGTAGCCGGTAGTCCAAGCACCCCTTCAGGGGTAGGCAAAAGAGGCAAAGGCATAGTAGCTTGAACGAAGTGAAAGCCAGCGCCTTTAGACGCTAGCCGGCACCAGAGGCTTATAGCCTCAGAGCAAACCACCCGTTTGACGGGTGGTTTTGATTTATATCAGTTGAACTAGAGCATGTCTTCAAACTGGAAGAGCTCTGGAGAAGCAGGGATTTAGTATTGAAAGCAGGGTCCCTAAAAGCCTGCAGCGGGTTCGTTTACTCGGACTCAGGAGGCGCTATGGAGAGTAAAACCCCTGTTTATTCTCTTTTGCGGACCCAGGCGACCTTATCTGCTCTGCATTCTATCTAAAAATGGCCAGCAGGGAGAAATAACTGCGCTGGAGTCCGTTTTCCTCCTGTAACAGGCTAAAATCCCCAAATAAGTGCAACTCGGTCCGTCCATGCTCAGAGCCAGGAATACACTTTCCGGACGCATACACGCCTTCGGAAGAAGAGCGAAGTCTCAAAAACACCGAGACGTAAACCTCCACCGAAAAAACTACCTAGTGGCGAAATGCCTTTCTCCGCATGTGATCAGAAAATGCTACTGTACCTATCATTCCTTAAGGCATACAGCAGCAGGTTTTGGCGGGTGAAGCGGTTTGAAGACACGCCCTAAAGAACTACCTATGTAGATTCAACTTGAAAAATTGAGATAAGGAAAGGGAGGAACGGAGGGGGAACTGGAGGAGCGGTAGAGTCCGCCTGAAAGCTTTCCGTAGGAAAGCTCGCATCGGAAGCATAACCAGTCTACGGATTTCAACCACTAAGAGCGGTATTCATCAAGAAATCTGTAGACAACAGCGGCCGGAAGTCCAAACATTTACCGCAGTTGCATACTATGCCGGATCGGTAAGTCTAAAGTTCGACTTATCTAGTTAAGAATTCTATACCTGCTTGGTTTTGCCAGCTGTTGCGCTTTTTGCTGCTGCATTCCGCAAGATGTTTGTGGGATGACGAAGGGTGCTTTTCGGTGTAAAACCTAAAAATATGAATTATGATTAGTCCATAAGAAAAATAATACGGCCCAAAAGTTACATAAGACGGCGAGGAGAGATGAATGGTGCTTGGACTATCCTTCGGGAACGGGATCACGCTGATACACTTCGAACAGCAGAAACCCAGGTTGTTCACTGCCGGTGATCATCTGGATTGCAGGTATATCAGAGCCTTCTTCAAAAGACAAGGCATGACGGCGACTCAATATATCGAACCTAATCTATCTAACATATATGATACAACTGCAGATATTGCTGCAATGGGGAATGAAATTATTGCACTTCATGTAACACCGTCAAATTACCGGTTATGTAAGCGGTTGACCTCCACCCTTAAGGAGCAGGAGGGGCGGAACCGGGTCATCTGGTTTGGTAATCTGGCAGCGGTTCTCGGTGAGGAAGTGTTCGGGGAAACAGAAGTGGACGGTTTGGTAAGGTGGAGCCCTGAGCGGACGCTCTCCCGGCTGGTGAATACAGAGGTAGAGGGCTGGTCTGCTGTGAATGGATTTACATCCCGGACCATGCTTGGCAGAAAGCCTGGTGGAGATTCGCTGGCCCTTCCCGCGGAGGAGGAAGCCGCGGCTGCAGCAGGCCTCATGGAGTTGGATGAGCTGACCGGGGTATGGGAGGACACGTCAGACCGGAGGCAGGCGGCGATGCTGTCAGTGAAATGTGCGGATCAGCTCGGCAATCCTCAGCATGTTGCCCAAGGGATACGGAGGCATTCTCCGGAGCGGCTGCAGCGTGATCTGGAGCTTGCGGTTCGGACATCCAGACAGATGGCGCCCGTCTTTACTATTGAGGGATTCGACCTGATCCGGGATGAGGCGCAGAGAGAGCAGATTCTGGAGGTTCTGGAAGAAGCGGAGTTCAAGGCTGGCTATAAGCTGACTGTTCCGCTGGAAGCCTGCACATATTCAATGCTGGAGCGATTTAAACAGTGCGGCGTAGAACAACTTCAGATCAAGGTTCCGCTGGGTATCACGCCGGATGCCTTCCCGAAAGAAGAAGCAATTAATTATATGATATGGCAAAGGCAAACCAGTCAGCCGATGACCTTCTCCGTTACGCTTACCGATGACGGAAACCGGGAAGAAGACCCCAGCCTTACGGCGGAGCTGCTGCACAGATGGATCACTGAAGGAGTGATTGAGGCGGTATCTGTACGGGCAGAACCGATGGACCGGGCCAAAGCCATTCACCCCGTCATTCTCCCGGAAGCCTTAGCCGCTGTAATGCTTGAGCATCTTACCACAGAGCAGCCTCGGGCCTTATTAAACGAATATACCGCCTATATGACCGGATATTATCCGCAGCAGGCGATCGGTGGTGGGGTCAAGCATATCGGGCTCACAGAACCGCTAGAGGAAGAAGTGCCAAGTAATTATTTTGGGGAGTACACAGTCCTCAATAGCGCACTCATATACGAATATAACCAAGTATACAGGGAAGACAAACCAAGCTATATCTATTATGATTCCGATGGGGTATGGAAGCGCAGCAACCGGAGATTTGAGGAATTGTCGGAGGCTGCTGACAAAGAAGAATACTATTTATCCAATGCTCACCAGGTGGTGCAGACGGAAGGAACTGAATATATTCTGCAGCTGAATGATTTTCTTCAGGTGGAGCCGATCCACATCCGGCAAATGGGCTATTCAGAAGCGGCAACCAGGGAACAGGATAAGAACAACTTGGAGTTCCAGATGTTAAGGATAACAACCATAGAAGATCTGGAGGCCTATCTGGAGGATGTGGACCATTTCAGCCGAACAGGGACCTTCCGGCACGGATATGAAATCCAGTCGTATCTGGTGGATAGCTGCCGCTGGTCAGGAGCCCAGACTTGCACAGTGAAGCAGCTTCCGCGGCTGTTTGTAGACGGCAATCAGGCGGTATCCGGGTGCAGAGGCTGCGGCGCTATCGGCACTCTGGATGATTCTATGGATAGGTTGCTGCTGCAGACTGCGGTGGTCTCGGATCGGGAGCAGCTATTAAGAGGCTGCGCGACTTGTGAAATTAACGCTTCCTGCACCAAATGCAGTTTCCTGCCCGCCTACATGAACCGCCAGCAATATTGTAATATCCGCAAAAAACATAACACAATGCACTTATATATGCAGACCATTGAATTGCTCAAAGGGCTTAACAAATACTCGCAGGCTTTAGATGGTCTTAGTGTGGACAATTTTCGGGTGTCGCTGCCAACCTGTACACACAAATACCCCTATGAGCGAAGAGGAAATGTCCACTCGGCAGTCGCAGATACCGTATTTCTGTTCTTCATCGGGGAAACTCCGACGGTCTACCAGACTGCCAGCCAGAAGTTACTGAAGCTGAGCGAGCCTATGGCACTGCTGCTGGAAGGAATGATGGCGGGCGCCAATCGCTTTGAATTGAAGCAGGCCCTTAGGGACCGCTACCAAGTCGAAGAAGAACAAGCCGACCATATCATATCCCAGGCTACAGATTTATTTATGCGGGAGGGATGCCTGAAACATCCTGTCGCAGTTTCGTGAACGTATCTTGCCACCTCACCTGCCTACAGCCCTATGGCTGTAGGCTTTCATAAATCCGAAAATAACAGTTTCTTAGTTATACATATATGGACTAACAAATATAGAGACGGGCCTGCCGGAAATCGGATATGTTCTGCTCTGCCACTTAACCCGAATTAAATTGATGTAATGGAGGAAACAGCATGGGACTACAGATTAATGGATTAATGAAGCAATATGGGAACAACCGGGTCATTCACGATATTACCCTTGAGGCACCTACCGGCAAGGCTTTCGGACTTCTGGGAGGGAACGGGGCAGGTAAAACAACGACCATCCGTTCCATCCTCGGATTAGTGGATTATAATGCGGGAAGCATTCTGTGGGAAGGGAAACCGATCCTGGAGAACCGTCCGAGCATTGGATATTTGCCGGAGGAACGGGGCCTCTATCCTAAGGAAAAGGTTAGTGAACAGCTGGTTTATTTCGCCAGACTGGAGGGCATGTCACGGCTGGCGGCTATAAAGGCCATGAAGCATTGGCTGGAGCGGCTCGGGGTCACAGAACATGAACATAGACGCGTAGAGCAGCTGTCCAAAGGGAACCAGCAGAAGGTGCAGATTATCTCTGCCCTTCTGCATGACCCCGAGCTGATCATTCTCGATGAACCATTCAGCGGCCTCGATCCCATTAACTCGGATATGCTTGCGACGATCGTGAAGGAGCAGTTGTCGCTGGGAAAGACCATGATTTTCTCCAGCCATCAGATGGGGCATGTAGAACAGTTCTGCGAGGATATATGCATTCTTAAGCGTGGAAGAATGATAGTATCGGGCAGCATAGCAGACATTAAACGCTCCTATGAGCGCTGCAACGTGCTGCTGCGAAGTGATGAAGATCTCAGCCGGCATCTGGTGGCAACACATCTTCAGCCGCTTACCGCAGATGCAAAGGAATGGCAGATGAAGGTGCGGGATGAGGATGAGGCCAATGAGCTATTGCTGCGCTTGACCCAGATGGGCATCCGGCTGCTGAAATTCGAGATTAAAGAGCCAACACTGCATGAGATATTCGTAGAAAAGGTAGGTGAAGTGTCATGAGGAATTTTGGTCTGGTATTTGCTTACTCCTTCAAGGAACGCTTACGTTCCAAGGCCTTTACCTATTTGACACTGATTATGATTGTGGCCATGGCTGCACTTGTACTGGTTCCAAAATTAACTCAGGATGACGGGAATTCCGCGAAGGGCGAAATTGATGTGCTGGATAGGACAGGTGCCATCCCGAACGCAGATAGTTTCAAGGAGAACGTATCAGCTTCCTATGACTGGCGGATGATCACCGAGAATGAAAGGGCTAGTGAGCTGAAGCGTCTGGAGGAGAAGGAATCACTTCTTGGGATTGTTCAGATTGAGAATCAAGGCAGCCAGCCGGTTCTTTCCTTAACCGTAAACAAGGCGGATGATGCTCCTTATATCCGCGAACTGAACAGCTACGTTCAGAATCAGTATACGATGTTTCAAATTCACCAACTGGGCCTGGGACAGGAGCAGCAGGAGCAGCTGACCTCAGCGGTTCAGATGCAAGTACAGGAGATGGAGGCCGGAAGCAAATCCTTAACTACCACGTATTGGCCGGTCTATATGGTGACGTTCATGCTGTATCTTCTAATTTACATGTTCGGAAGCAATGTAGCAGTATCTGTATCCGTAGAGAAGGGCTCCCGGGTCAAGGAGATCCTGATTACGAAGGTTAAGCCGGTACAGCTTCTTTTCGGCAAGGTGTTTGGCGTCGGCCTGGCAGGGATTCTGCAGTTTGCCATTATTGTTGGTGCGGTTTACCTGATCCTGACGGTGTCGGGTACAGGCGGGGTGCTGGAGCTGTTCGGCATGCCAGTGGATTTCTCCATTCTGGGCGGAACCACAATTATGCTGTTAACTCTCTTTTTCATTCTCGGTTATTTCTTCTTTGCTGCCTTGTTCGCGGCAACTGGATCGATGGTTAGCCGCAGCGAGGAAATCAACCAGGTGACGCTGCCCATCTCGATTTTGCTTATGGCAGGACTCATTGTTGCTATGCTAGCTATGCTGAACCCTGACGGTACACTGGCGGTGGTAGGCTCATACATTCCTTTTTTTACCCCGTTCGTTATGTTCGCAAGAATTGGCGCCTCAGATCTGACAGTCTTGGAGATTGTAATTCCGACGCTGATCCTGTTCGTATCTACTCTGGCTGCTTGCTGGCTGTCGGCGAAGATTTATCAGGTGGGTGTCCTCCTGTATGGACAGAAGCTGAATCCTAAACTGCTCTACAAAGCTATAAAGGCCTTATAGAGGGGGGGATGAGATGATGGGAAATGCAATGAAACCGGAGAAGCTGAAACCCGGCAAGGCACAGTGGAAAGAACGTCCGATCCGTGCCGTTGAAGGCAAGAAGCTGCTTGGACAATGGGCAATGGTGACCGGTGCCGGAAGCGGGATAGGAGCGGAAATCGCTGAGCATTTTGCAGAGTCCGGCGCTTCTATAGTGCTCACGGAGCTGCCCGAATCTCTGGAGAATGCCGAGATTGAGGCTGAACGGCTCCAGCGGTTGTACGGTGTTGAGGTGCTGTGCAAGCCCCTTGACCTGCGCAGCGTGGAGGACATCGAGCGGTGTGTGCGTTCTATCGAAGAACAGGTGGAGAGCATCGATATTCTGATCAACAATGCAGGCGTGAACCTGCTGTCGCCTGCGCTGAGTCTGAGCGAAGAGCAATGGGATTTCGTCGTAGATATTAATCTCAAGGGCACGTTCTTCCTGACCAGAGAGGTCGCGAAGACGATGGTCCGCCATAAGCGGGGCTCCATCATCATGATTGCTTCCCATGACGGCGTAGTAGGCAGTGAGAACCATGCGCCCTACAGCGCCAGCAAGGCAGGCCTGATTCATCTAACACGTTCCCTGGCTGCTGAATGGGCGAAACACGGGATTAGAGTCAATGCGGTATCCCCAACCTTTGTCATTACCGATGCCAATGAGCAGGTGATGGATGATCCTCAGTTCCGGCGTACGAACCTGCCGCGTATTCCGCTTCGCAAGTTTGCGGTACCGGAGGATATTGCGAATTCAGTACTGTTTCTCGCCACAGATTCCGCAAGTATGATCACCGGGCACAATCTGGTGGTCGATGGCGGTTGGACCGTAGTTTAATCTGTGGTTATCCTGGACGCTCGTCAGCGCCTGATCTCTACTCCATCCTTTTCAATCAGACTCCAGGACCAAATCTATTACAAGGATGTGTTAAGAATGCAGGTTAAATCTATGGATTGGCGGTCGGAGCATGAACTTGAGGAAGAGCAGATGGCGCTGAAGTATCATTCCAATTCCAATGTGAATCCGCAGCTTGAGGTGTTGACCCGCTCGCGGATGAAAATGCTGAATCAACTGTTTGCCCAGAGGAATGTTGAGGTGAAGCCCGCAAAATGTTATTTCTCTTCCCCTTCCTTCGGACTGCGGAAGAGTGAGCTGGCAGAGCATCCGTTCATGATGAAGTTGCTTGTCCATCTGCAGGAGCTTCAGGTCCAGTCCAGACCGTTTCTGGATTATGAACCCTTAAGGGAGCTGGGCGGGGCCAAGCTGGACGGTCCGGAGCTGTATATCTTTTCGAGAAGCCCGGTATCCGGCAGGCATGAGCTGTTCTACTGCAATCCGGCAAAAATGGTGGTTCAGCGAGTGAAGGAGACAGACCCCGGCATTTGGAACCAGCTGTTCCATTCCGATCTGATCCAGGGAACGGCGGAGGCAGCCGTATTTGTAACGGCCAACATCCAAAGCTCTATGAAGTTGTTCGGAGAACGGGGGTACCGGCTCAGCTTGCTGGAAGGCGGGCGGCTAACAGAGCGTTTATCACAGTGCACCCATAAATTCGGATGGAAGTTCCAGCCGGTTGCCACTTTTTATGACCGGGCCGTTCAGGAGCTGCTGGAAATAGACGGGCATTCTGAAGTGGTGCTTTCCTGTATGATTCTAGAGGAGGTGCAATAGATGTACCAATACAAATTTGTCAAAGTCGATTTAAAGGGAATCCTGCAAAGCAAGCCTGAGGAGGATTATCACGAACTTATTCATGAGCATGCCCGTGAGGGGTGGAGGCTGTTTCAAATTTTTGCTCCGAACACCTATGGCTTTGGAACTGCCGCCTTTTTGGAATTGATTTTTGAACGTTCGATCACTGACTATCACTGAAGCTTTGAGGTATATTCCTGAACCGGTAATCCGGTTTACGGGCTTGCCGATAATGGCTGGTTCTTATTGTTCGACAGCGGAATTAGAGCGATGTTGACAAGAATACCCCATGTTATACCACTCAGAAGAAGGAAATACTAAGAGAATATAGAATACCCTTCTATTAGAGGAATCTGCTTGACGCGCGGCAACTTTGGCGTACCCCGTGATGCGTTTAGGAGACCGAAATTGATTGGGGGCTTCTGAGGATGGATGGCTGTGCAGAAATGATAGAGCTGGAAATCAGAGCGGGATTGCGGTCGTTTTTTACCGTGCCGCATTTATTGGAGCAAGGAACAGCCTGTGTAGAAGAGAAACTGCGGGAATCACTGCTGTTCAGCAGAATGACAGTGCTTCATTACCGGGCGTTTGGCGGAAGCGGTAAGGCGATTTACCGGGCCGCCGCCGCTGTAGAGCTGATGATCCTGAGCCTGGATATCATTGATGATCTGCAGGACAAGGATAACAAAGAAACGGTATGGAGCCGGATGAGTCCGGAAATCGCCCTGAATATTGCCCTTGGGCTGTTGACGCTTTCCCAGCAGATGCTGTTGACCAGCGATTTCCCGGAGGAGCGGGCAAGCGGTGCCGCGCGGCTGATGAATGAGCAGGTGCTCTCTGCCATTAATGGCCAAACAACAGATCTGCTGAACGATATTGAGAGCGAAGAGGAATACATAGAGATGGTAAGGCAGAAATCTGCCGGTCTGCTTGTGGCCGCCTGTATGATTGGAACACTGCTGGCAACCGGCGAAATCCATGAAGAGGTAAGGAAGTATGCGGAGGAGCTCGGAATAGCAGCTCAAATGAAAAATGATATCCGTGACCTGCTGAACTGGGACAACAAAAATGATTTCTGGAACCGC
The DNA here is from genome assembly GCF_038007405.1 of Paenibacillus sp. FSL M7-1046. Classification (NCBI taxonomy): domain Bacteria; kingdom Bacillati; phylum Bacillota; class Bacilli; order Caryophanales; family Paenibacillaceae; genus Paenibacillus; species Paenibacillus sp. FSL M7-1046. The sequence goes on from NZ_JBBOXB010000001.1 coordinate 2,561,041, forward strand.
AAAAAGACACTGCCGACACTGTATCTGCTTCAGTCCATCCCGGAGGGGGAGGGCTGGATCACCGATTATTTTGAGGCACGCCTGGAATTGGAGGAGGTGGCCCACCGCAAAGAAGAGATTGAGCGTATTATCGAGCAATCGGGAACGTTCCTGTATTCTTCTATCCGAATGAGAACTCACTATTATAATTATCTGGATTTAGTAGGCAAGCTTGGGCTTGCCCCCGTCTGGCAGGAACAGATGCTTGCGATGGCAGACTGAGCCAGAGGGTACCGTAAAGCCCGCTACAAACCGCCACAAACCACCGCAAAAGCCCGCAATCACCCCGCAATTACATTTGCGGAAAGTACTAGTGTGGTTGTCGTTTCCAGTTGGGACAACACCTGATATATTGAATTCAAGAGGAAGATCTCTTATAAACCGATTGGGGGAATGTTAAATGTTGAAGGAAATGGTTCAAAAGTTGATGGCAGATCCAAGTGCTTGGACCCGTGTACAGACTGGACAACTTCAATTGGCGGGAATGAGTGAAACTGAACATAGAGCATTTATTGACGTGCTGAGCAGCAAAGAGGGCAAAGCTGAACCCCGCATGGCATTTTATTGGAGCTAATCTAGCCTTATTTGGAGGAAACCGGATTGTCGAGAAGAATGAACGTTGCCGCTTTCTCAGTCATTGTCATTATCCTTGCCGTCTATCTATCTCAGAGCATACTACAGCAGAGAATGATTGGGACCGATATCGAAAAGGATGGTCAGGGACGTTACGTGGCAGTAGATACAACTGCTGGTTACTGGGGATATGGAAAGATTCTTCCAGGCGATATTATAGAAGAGATAGATGGAAGCTCCGCCTCTTCATTTCATTCAGTTAAGCGATTTGATGTAATAGAAGGGGCTTCCACCATCACTCTGAACCGGAATCAGCCTAATGGCGTTCAGGAGAGAATCACGCTTGTAGTAGCGAAAGGAATTGGATCTGAGAATCTGCTGCTGGAATTTATTTTGCCGTTATGCTCCTTGCTGTTATTCGCCGGATTCTCACTGTTTGTTTACAAGCGCAAGAAAGAAGACAAGGCAGCTATATATCTGATCCTGTTTTTCTTATCGACGGGTTTTGCCTATTTCAGCGCGGCTTCTTCGGGGAGAACTGACAGCTTGGGCAACATAATCTTTACTGCCTCCTTCTCGTTGGTCCCGGTATTTTTCCTGCAATTTCTCAACCGGTATTTGAAACAGTATCAGGAGCCTTTGGTTCCCAAAAGCGTATTTATTGGCTTTTATTGTATTACAGGTGCGATTATCCTTGTGCAGATCATCACAATATTAACGGGATATAACTTGCTTTTCTTCTTAGTAGCACGGCCTTCGTTACCTTTTTTTATCCTTACAAATCTCTACACTATTTATAAATTGATTCAGAAATTTGTGGTACACCGCCGGGATTCGCTGCGAAATTTATTTAAGCTGACCTTGCTGGGTCATTTGCTTGGATTTATGCCGTTTATCCTGTTATTTGGCGTGCCGAGATTATTTGGTATAACCCTGCTTACTCCGCAGGTGGCCTCGATTTTTCTATTGGCAATTCCCGTAGTGTACTTGTATATGTTCACTACAAGACAGCTGTTTGATATTGACTTTGTTCTGAGCCGTTTTCTTTACCATATTATTATTGCGTTTATCCCAACTTCGCTAATTACCACCTTCGGGATTCTGATTACCCAGCAGCACAATTATACGTGGGTTCGATGGGTACAGTTATTTCTGATGGTGTATTTTATTGTTACGATCCTGTTATTCAGCAAGGAGTATGCCGATTTTCGGTTCAGACCAAGTTTTAACAAGAACCTGTACAGCTTCCAGGGAAGCCTGGACCGGTTCTCTACCCGTATCTCACGGGTGATGAAGCGGGCCGACCTGGAGCGGTTGCTGGTACAGGAGGTCCTCTCCATATTACTGGTCAAGAAAGTGGCCTTTCTGGAGGTGAACCGGGAATCGGGTCCCCGGGGAAGCTCGAAGCCAGATTCAGGTGAGGTGCCTATCTCCGTAATTTCTGCCCTCCGGGATGCTGCTCATAAACTGGCCGTTGGAGAGACTGTGGCCGTTCCTTCAGGATTATGCGTTGTTATGGGGCAGAAAGGCTCTACCTTTCACGTCCTCTGGCTGGCGGATAAGGAGAACCGCACCAAATATAATCTGGATGAATTGAGCTGGCTGAAAACCTTGGCTAATTACAGTGCCATCGTGTACGAGAATCTATATCTGATCGAAAATTTGATTGAAGATCTTGAACAGGAATTTCAGAAGCAAAAGGGAGCTTCACCGTGGGTGATGCGTCTGATCTTTAATCTCTCGGAGACGGAACGGCGCAGGCTGGCTTCCGACCTGCATGATTCGGCGCTGCAGGATCAGCTGATCTGGTACCGCAAGCTGGAAACGGTCATGCTCGACCATCAGATGCCGGAGGATATCTATCACGAGCTTGAGACTGTACGGGAAGGTCTGCTGGATGTTATCCACCAGATTCGCGAGACCTGCAATGAGATGAGACCGCCGCTGCTTAAGGAAATGGGGATTGTCGAAGCACTCGGGCAATTGTTCGAGCAGGCTCAGATCCGTTCGAATTATGTGATCAATTTCCAGGTGACGGATCATATAACAGAATTAAGCGATGAACAGACATTGGCGCTGTTCCGCATCGTTCAGGAACTGCTGCGCAACGCCAATAAGCATGCCAAAGCTACAGTGGTTGAGATCGGAATTGAGCAACGGGATTCGATCCGGCTGATGTATAAAGATAACGGGGTTGGAATGGAATTGGGTGAATTGAATGATTCCTACCAGCATATGGGTCTGTCAGGCATTAAGGAGAGAGTGCGCAGTCTGGAGGGCGAAATCTTCTTCCAATCGGTAGTGGGTGAAGGACTTGAGGTCTGCATCACGCTGCCGCTGGAGTCAGCAAGTATGACAAGAGAGGGTGGGGACGATTTAGATGATAAAAATCTTGCTGGTTGATGACCATCCTTCCGTGGGTGAAGGAACCAAAAATATGATTGAGCAGGATCCGGAGATGAAAGTCACGGTGATTCTCTCAGCGATGGAGGCACTGGAGCTGGTCAAGTCGGAGAGCTTCGATGTCATGCTGTTTGATCTGAATATGCCGGTGATCAGCGGTCTTGAGCTGACCAAGCGGATGATGAGCGTCCAGCCCGAGAGCCGGGTGTTAATCTATACAGGGTATGAGATCAGCCCCAACTTCAACTTGCTGATTGACTCCGGCGTATCCGGCTTCGTGAGCAAGACGGTTACCCGCGAGCAGCTCCTTAACGCGATCCGCTGCGTTCTCCGGGATGAAGCAATCATCCCGGTCTCCCTGCTGCGGCAGCTGCGGCGCAGGGATATCCGTCTTAATGAGTCCAAGGAAGAGAAAATGCTGGAGGAAGTATCCATCAATGAACGGGAGCAGGAGATACTGCAGGAAGTGTCCAACGGGAACAGCAACAAGGATATCGCTTCCAAGATGCTGATGAGCCAGCGGACGGTAGAATATAACCTGACGCGTATCTTTGAGAAGCTGGGCGTCCGTTCCCGCGCCGAGGCGGTAGTAGAGGCCCGGCGGCTGAAGCTGATCAATTTTAATGATTTTATGTAAGGAGATCATCCCTCAGCGGAACGAGTCCAATCCACCTCTTCAATGAATTCGATGATCTCCCCGTTTGGGCTGTGAACGAGCGCGTTTCGCACAATGAGCGGCGGTTCACCGAGCGACAATTGGTCGGGCTCTATACAGGCCTTTGCTCCATGAGCAAGGGCTTTTTGATATGTTTCCCGGGCATTGTCGACATAGAAGGCCAGATGCAGCAGCGCACCGTGAGCAACATCCTCTTCACGCTTCGCTTTTTTTCCTTGAGCCGCAATCACTGCTTCATCGTCAAAAAGCTCAATGCAGGTTCTTTGATCCGGTGAGAGCAGCATGCAAGCCTCGTTGATCTTGAAAGCAGGCAGACTCCAATGATGCGCCACCTTGAATTCTAACACTTCTGTATAAAAAGCAAGTGTTGCCTGATAATCCTTGGCTTGGATTGCCACATGGGCAAGGCCTTTAATACTCACGTCTAATCCCCCCCTAACTAAGATGTAATTAATTATAGGGAAAAGAAACATTGAATTACATACGAATAATAAGGGGTTTATAGTAAAATGATTATTTATTATAAGGTTTTTCAGCTGGAAAGCGTTACTTTGTTTGCAAATTTCCATTCAACTCGGTATATACGTATCCACTGCTTTCATACGGTTATTTAAGACTGGCTAATGGATGTTTAGAAAAGTTGTTTTCAAATGATTTGTGCTACAATATACCAAAAAAAGCGGGTGAAATATTGGATGGGAATTGATGAAATTATAAGTGTGCTTCCATACGATGAAAAGTGGAATGAATTATTTCAAAACGAAAAGGCGAATCTTTTGAAGGCCTTCGGAGATGATGTTATTGATATACAGCACTTCGGCAGCACCTCTGTACAAGGAATGATTGCAAAACCGATTATTGATATCTTAATTGGCGTAAACACGCTTAAGTTGAATAGTTCTGTTACTAACAATTTAATAGAACAGGGTTATGAAGGATTCGGAGAAATTGGTGTGGGGAGATTATACTTTCGGAAACGGCAAGAATATGCCTTTAATCTTGCAGTCGTTATTTGGAACGGTGAGCAATGGGTAAATAATCTTCTCATAAGAAATTATTTAAGGGATAATCCAGATGTAGCCAAACATTACTCAGAAAAAAAGCTCAAATCTATAAATAATGGATACACTACATTACTCTCTTATTCGGATGAAAAAGCCGATTTCGTATACAATTTACTCGAACAAGCAAAGAAAAGCTTTGGATAGGACAGACAGAATCGCTTATACTGCGGCGGTTCTGTATTCGTTATTAATAGCAACAATATTTACGGAAACAGCCTATTTTATTAAAACTTGCTCAGGAGGTGCCTATATGGAGTATCCAATGGATGAAACTGATAAACAGATTATGCAGTTGCTGCAGCGCAACGCGCGAATGCCCGTGTCCCAGATCAGTAAAGAAATTTCCATGTCCCAACCCTCCGTAAAAGAAAGGATCATCAAGCTGGAAGAGCGGAACATCATTTCCGGGTATACTGCGGCATTAAATTTAAATAAGCTGAACCGGGGCACGACTACATTCATCCTGCTCAAAACAGAATATTGCCAGGAACTCGTTGATTTTTGCGAACAAGCCTGGGAGGTGACGGACTTGTTCCGCATCAGCGGAGAATACAACTACCTTATCAAAGTGCAGACGGCATCCATCGGCGAACTGGCGGAATTCCAGGACTCCCTGATGAAGCTTGGACCCTCCAAGTCGCATATCAGCCTGAAAAATATTTTGGAAAACCGGATTCTGCTCTAGATCATGTCTTCAAACTGGAAGTGCTCTGGGGAAGCAGGGATTTATAGTATTGAAAGTAGGGTCCCTAAAAGCCCGCAGCGGGTTTGTTTACTCGTAACGGATTCAGGAGGCGCTATAGAGAGTAAAACACCTGTTTATTCTCTTATGCGGACCCAGGTGACCTTATCTGCTCTGCATTCTATCTAAAAACGGCCAGCAGGGAGAAATAACTGCGCTGGAGTCCGGTGTTGTACTGTAACAGGCTAAAATCCCCAAATAAGTGCAACTCGGTCCGTTCGTGCTCAGAGCCAGGAATACACTTTCCGGACGCACACACGCCTTCGGAAAAAGAGCGAAGTCTTTATAACACCGAGACGTAAGCCTCCACCGAAAAAACTACCTAGTGGCGAGACGCCCTAGATCAGCCTCTGAGTAAATATTTCTTTGCTATACAGAATGAACTTGGAAAATAAAAAAAAGGGTGGAAGTGACGGAGGGGAAGTTTGGATACTTACGGAGCGATAGCGTCCGCCTTTGTCTGTGGATTTCAACCGCAAACAGCGGAATAAAATCAAGAAATCTGCAGACAACAGCGGCCGGAAGTCCAAACATTCTCCGCAGTTACGACAATAACCCAAACCAGAAAGATATTAAGTTCAAACTATATAGTTGCGATCTGCGACAATCTGTTGTCCGATATCACCCTATATAATCGGTGTATCTTGTATAGGGAGATGGTAATTAGATGAGCGAAATCGTTAGACTTGATGTAAATGAAGAGTATGCCTATTCGGGCATTGTTGAGGCGGGGGATTTTATCTTTCTCAGCTTCTGTGTCGGCAATGTGGGCGGTTCGCCAGCGGAGCAGGTTGAAGGGGCACTGAATGATATGAGCCGGAGATTGCAGCAGGTGAATTTGCAACTGGATGCTGTCGTAAAGGTGGATATCCTGCTTAGAGATGTATGGGATATTCCGGTCATGGAAGAGGTGTTCAAACGCAGGTTCAAAGGTAAATACCCGGCCAGAAAAACCATTTCCACCGAGTTTGCCCATGTGGGGGGTCCGGATGGACTCAAGGTGCAGATAGACGCAGTGGCCTATAACCCCCGCAAATAGTAAAATATCGACGTACAAACGGCGGTCCAGCCCGGGGTAAACCGGGTGGGCCGCCGTTGCGGTCAACTACTCCTGGGAATGAGCTGCCTCGTCCTTAACTTCCGCGCGGAAGCCCCGGATGCTTTCCTTGCGCCGTTCATTCTTTTCTTCAATCTGGTTCCGTTCTTCACTGCTGATTTCCGAAGCAAACTCGTTTAAGTAGCCTTCGGCTTCTTCAAGGTTCTGCTCTGTATTCTGAATGCTCTGCTGTAAATGCTCTACATTGTCTGCACGGTTATCCGGTTTTGCCATAGGTTGATCGCCTCCTGTTATTAACGCGCCCCATAGGAACGCTAACCAGTAGGTTGACCTTTACCGGATGATTTCATGCATGGGAAGCTGAAAAATCGGACCACCGACATAAAGGGATAATCGTAGTCTATGTTTCTTCTAAGACAGCTGGACATAAAATGTAGTGGATTCTCCCATCACACTTCGGGCGTAAATTTTGCCCTTATGCTGCTGCTCGACAATGGATTTGGCAATGGCCAGACCAAGCCCGTAGCCGCCTTGTTTGCGCGCCCGGGAAGTATCGGTGCGGTAGAACCGGTCGAAGATCCGCGGGAGATGCTCCGGGGCGATGCCCTCGCCGGTATTGGTAACGGCCAGCACCACATCATTATGCTGTTTGCGCAAGGATAGGCTCACCTCACCTTTCGGGCCGGTATATTTCACAGCGTTGTCCAGCAGAATCATGACCACTTGCTTGATCTGCTCACTGTTGCCCTGAACGGTCAGATGAGGCTCAATATCATACTCCAGAGCAACGTTCTTCTCGAAGATTACAGCTTCCATCGTCAGAATGATATTCTCGACCGCTTCGCTGATATCAAAAGGGGTATGGATCATGCCCGTCCGCGAATCATCTATTTCCGTTAAATAGAGCAAGTCATTCGTCAGCTTGGCCATCCGCTCTGTCTCCGACTTGATATAGTGCAGCCACTTCGACTGCTGGTCAATCGTGTCCTCCCCATTAGAGAGCAGCACATCGGTATTGGTACTAATGATGGCAAGCGGTGTCTTCAGCTCATGGGAGGCATCGGCGATGAACTGTTTCTGCTTATCAAAGGCTTCTTTGACCGGCTGGATTGAGCGGTTGGCAAAATACCGGCTGGTGAAATAGAGAATAATCAGCATGACCACGCCTACGATAGTAAAGGTATAGTTGAGATTGGTCAGAATCTCCTGCCGGGCGGTGATGTCGAGGAAGACCAGCATATGCCCGTTAGTGGTTGGCTGTATCTCAAAAGTCCAGTCGCTGCCGTCGAGGGTGAAGCGCCCGGTATTTTTGCCTGTGGATACCGCTTCCTGCAGCGCCTGCTGATAGAACTCGTCTTCCATGGTGAATTGTGATTTTGGCGTCCCTGTTTGGTTCCACTGATCATCCGTTTCAATCATGAAGGACACGGAACGTTCCGGCGGGGGATTTCCGCCGCCCATGCTGCCCATGTCCCCGCCATCCGGCAGCGGCATTCCGGTGACAGTCCCGTTATCCCGCGGCCCGTCAGAATTGTTGCCCTTCCGTTTCTGGTACAACTCTACACTCCGGTGCAGCTCCATTTCATTCTTAGCCTGCACATCCAGGTAGGAAATGATGTAGATGGCGGCGAAGGCGGCAAGCATCATCACGGAGATAGTGACCAGATTGACGATCAGGAACCGGTTTCTGAGCTTTTTGAACATCAGGTATTCACCTCTAATACATAGCCGACGTTCCGGATTGTGCTGATGCGTATAGCGGAACCCAGGAACGTGAGCTTTTTGCGCAGAAAAGAGATATAGACCTCCACATTGTTATGCTCCGCCTCGGAATCGAATCCCCACAGCTTCTCAATAATCTGCTCCTTGGAGGTTACGGATTGTTTCCGTATGATCAGCAGCTCCAGCAGCTCGCTTTCCTTAAGGTTCAGCTTCATTTCCTTGCCGTTCACCGTAAGCCGCAGATTGGTCGTATTCAGCTCCAAATCTCCGAACTTCAGCGCATCATCCGGCAGAACCTCGCCTTTGCGCCGCAGCACCGCCCGTATCCGGGCCAGCAATTCCTCTGATGAAAAAGGTTTGGCGATATAGTCATCAGCCCCATAATCGAGCCCAGTTACCATATCCGTAATTTCGCCTTTGGCAGTCAGAAAAATGACAGGTGTAGCCACTTCCTTATTCCGGAGCGCCCTCAGCACGCTGATTCCATCCATCTCCGGCATCATGATGTCGAGCAGCAGCAAATCATAGATCCCGCTTAACGCGTAATCAAGTCCCGATCTGCCGTCATGCACGGCGTCTACCGAATAATTATGTTTCTTCAAGATTTGCGTGACGGCCTCCGCCAGATGCACCTCGTCTTCTACTATTAATATTCTCATAGGGTTAAACATCCTCTGCATAAATTGTGTGCTTGCTGCTTACGCCATTATAACAAGATTACCTTTAGCGAACCTTAATGGAATCTCTTTCTTCATATATAGCAAACGCCGCTATGTACCCTTTTGTTAAGCCTGTGTAAAAAAATCAAACCTGTGTAAAACCATTTAAGCTTCACTAAAGGTTCGGGGACTAAGATACATTCATAAGCAAGCGGGACACACGAAATACTCGAATAAGAAAGGATCTGACCCCCATGGCGATCGAAGTTTTCAACCGATATGAGAACAAGTATTTGTTCGACAATGAAGCCTACCTCCACCTTTACAATGAATTGCTTCAATATATGGAGCCTGACGATTACAACAAGCAGCATGAATATTACTCCATCACCAATCTGTATTATGACACGGCGCACCATACGCTGATCCGCAACAGCCTGGCTAAACCGAAATACAAGGAAAAGCTTAGGTTAAGAGCTTACGGGATACCAAGTGGAGAGACGAAGGTGTATCTGGAGATTAAGAAAAAGGTGTTCGGCCTGGTCAACAAAAGAAGAACTTCGCTGACACTGCACGAGGCATATGATTTTGTCCGCACAGGAGTCGAACCGGAATACAAGGATTACATGAACAAGCAGGTTATTGAGGAAATCAAATACTTCCTGACACGATATGATCTGCAGCCCATGGTGTATCTGTCCTATGACCGCAAAGCGATGTTCTGCAAAAATAACCGCGATCTCCGCATCACGTTCGACACGAATATCCGCAGCCGGCGTTACGATCTCAAGATGGAGCATGGCACTCACGGCGAACCGCTGATGGAACCGGGCCAATGGCTGATGGAAGTGAAGGCGGAAAAAACGATCCCGGTCTGGCTCTCCAAAATGCTCTCTGAGCACCAAATGTACCGCACGAGCTTCTCCAAATACGGCAATGAATATAAAAAAATGCTGAGAAACAGTAAAACAGAAAGTGAGAGTGTCCTGTATGCTTGATAACCTCTTTTCGGCGGCTCTGACGAGTACAGAATTAACGTTCACAAACGCCATTTTAACCATCCTGACCGCTATCGCCCTAGGCGCGATTATTAGTCTGACCTATATGAAAACAAGCCCGACGGGATATTCGCAAAGCTTCACGCTCACGATGGTGCTGTTGCCGGTCATTGTGGCTATCATCATCCTGCTGATCGGCAGCAATGTCGCCAGAGCCTTCAGCTTGGCCGGGGCGTTCTCGATCATCCGCTTCCGAAGCGCGCCAGGTGATCCTAAGGATATCACCTTTGTCCTGTTCACCATGGCCTCCGGCCTTGCCTGCGGCGTAGGCGCATTCGGTTACGCTGCACTATTTACCATTATTCTCTGCATTATTATGTCTATCCTGAACCGCACAGGTTTTGGTGTTAGAAAAACAATGCAAAAAACGCTGAAAGTGACCATTCCCGAGAACCTGGGTTACGAGGAAGCTTTCGCAGAGGTTTTTGCCAAATTCAATGTCGCTTATGAACTGAAAAAGATCCGTACCACTGAGCTTGGCAGCTTATATGAACTGGTCTACGCCGTGACGATTGATGAGCACACGAGCCAGAAGGAACTGCTGGATGCAATCCGCTGCCGCAACGGCAACCTGGATCTGTCACTGACGATGAGCCCGACTCTCACAGAATACTAAAAGAATGAAGGGATTGATTGATATGAATAAATTTATCATGGGAAGTAAAGTAGGGCTGGTGCTGTTGCTCGCTGCTGTAATGTCCGCTTGCGGCACAACCAGTTCCGCAACACAATCGGCCTCGACCCCTGCAACATCAGCAGCCGTAACGACGGCATCCGCGCAGAGCACAACGGCTTCCAGTGTACAGCTGGCAAGTGTCAAGGCAGCGGATCAGGTTACCTTTGACGAAGAAGATACCGCTATAGCATGGAGCGCGGACAGCTCCACCGCGATAGCGCTGAATGGAACGGGCGCAACCGTTAGCGGTTCAGGCGCAGCAGCCTCCGGGGGAATAGTGACCATTACAGCGGCAGGTACTTATGTTGTCAGCGGAACGCTGAATGAAGGGCAAATCATTATTGATGTTCAGGATAAAGGAAGTGTTCATCTGGTGCTGAACGGCGTTACGCTTCACAACAGCAGCAGCGCACCGGTCTACATTAAGGAAGCAGGCAAGGTCATTATGACCCTGCAGGACGGTACGGATAACAAGATTACCGACGGCACGACCTATATCTTGGCTGATGACACTACCGACGAGCCAAGTGCGGCTATCTTCAGCAAGGCAGATCTGACGATTAACGGAACAGGCAAGCTGTCGGTTACCGCCAGCTACAAGGACGGAATCACCAGCAAGGATGACCTGAAGATTGTGTCGGGCACGATTGAAGTGCAGGCAGCCGATGACGGAATTGTCGGCAAAGATCTGATCGCCATTCAAGACGGCACGATTACTATTAATGCCGAGGGTGACGGGATCAAATCCACTAACGATGAGGATGCCGACAAAGGATTCATTGCCATTACGGCCGGAACGTTTGATATTGTGGCCGGCAACGACGGAATCCAGGCCGAGACAACGCTGGTTGCTGATGGAGGGACATTTAACCTTCTGACGGGCGGCGGCAATGCTAACGCCGAAGTGAAGACAGGAGACCAAGGAGGAGGCATGGGAATGGGCGGCGGCCGTGGCGGTATGAGAGGTACTCAGGCTCCCGCAGCCGGTACGGGTTCGGGTCAGGCACCGGCAGATCAGGCAACGGAACCTGCTGCAACCGCTAGAACCGCTGCGACTACTGCAACGACTGCAACGAGTGACACGTCAGCGGCATCCGCTGATACGGCAGCTGCAACAGAAACCGAATCCACGAGCGCTAAAGGGCTGAAAGCCGGAGGAGATCTTACGGTGAACGGCGGAAGCTTCACGATTGATTCCGCCGATGATGCGGTGCACAGTAACAGCAATGTCTCCATCACAGATGGAGAACTCCAGATTGCTGCAGGAGATGACGGTATTCATGCGGACAGCCTGACAAGCCTGTCGGGTGGAACCGTTAATATTACAAAGAGCTATGAAGGAATTGAAGGTGCGAATATCACCATTTCAGGCGGTGAGATTGATGTGACTGCGTCCGATGACGGTGTGAATGTTGCCGGAGGCAATGACGATAATTCTGCGGAAGGAACACAGAGACAGGATCAGTTCACCAGCTCCGGCAACAACCTGCTCACGATTAGCGGAGGCACACTAACCGTTGATGCTGCAGGGGACGGATTGGATTCGAACGGATCGGTCGTGATGACAGGAGGTACTGTGATCACCAATGGTCCAACTGCTGATGGCAATGGCTCTTTGGATTATGACGGAACCTTCGAGATCACCGGCGGTTATCTGGTAGTAGCGGGAAGTGCGGGTATGCTTCAGGCTCCAAGTGATGCATCCAGCCAATACTCGATCGCCATGACGTTCACGGATTCGCAGGAGGCTAGCCAACTGGTTCATCTGCAGGACAGCGACGGCAATACGATTGCTACGTTCGCTCCATCGAAGAGCTACAGATCAGTAGTCATCAGCTCGCCGGATCTTAAAGAAGGCGGGTCGTATACCCTCTCCACCGGCGGAAGCTCGACAGGTACGGCAGTCGATGGCCTGTACACTGACGGCACTTATAGCGGAGGTACCGAAGTGGTATCCTTCGACATCTCCAGCAGCGTAACCTGGTTGAATGAATCCGGAGTAACCACTGCCACGAGCGGTATGGGCGGCGGCATGGGTGGCGGCCGAGGCGGCGGAACGAGACCTGAAGGCGGATTTGGCGGAGGAGGTACTCCACCGGCCGGAGCTGAGGGCGAAGTTCAGCAGTAAAAGCAGGTAGTACAATGCAGCAAGCAGCACGTCTCCGGTCAGCGGAGGCGTGCTGCTTGCTGTTCCCCCTACATGAAATCGAAGAAATATCGGATGACATGGAAGAAGACCGGCGAGGTGTAAGTCAGGCTGTCGACCCGGCTTAAATAGCTTTTTTTGAGCGCATCGAACTTGTCATCATCTCCGATCAGCAAATCCCGTTTCAGCACAGAAACCGTTAAGCTGCCGAAGTAACCGCTGAGACTGATCAGCATGCCGGACAAAAGTCCGAAGGTCGGGTTAAGCGGCGTCAGGTAGGGATAGATCAGATAGGATACCCCTGTTGTTACCACAAATGCGCAGATGAACCCTTCCCAGGTCAGGTTGGGGTTGGCGGTCGGAACCACCTTGTGTTTGCCGAAATAGATCGAGGCCAGATAATGTATGACATCATTAAGCTGGGTTAATACGACCAGGAACAGGACGAGTCCGGCTCCGTATTCCGGGGTGGCAAATTGAAAGTAGGCCAGATGGCTAAGTCCGAACACCATCAGCATAAGTCCCCATTGGGTAGAACTGACGCTGCGCAGAAAGCCGAGCGTGCCTTTGTTGATCAGCCGCGGGAGCGGCAGGAGCAGAAATACATACACGGGAATGAAGACGATAAACATCCCGTACCACTCAATATAAATCCAATAGAACTGCAAAGGAATCGCCAGGTATGCCCAGAGGAACAGCCGGCGGTCGGCTTTTCGGGTCCGGATCATCGAGAAATATTCCTTTAGGGCGAAGAAAGTGAGCGCCATCAGCGACAGCAGCGAGACGACCGGATTGAACAAGGTGGCCAGGCAGAAGATAAGGAGCATGCCCCACCAGGTTTTGATGCGGAAGCCGATGCCGGTATAGTCCTTGTTCTTCTGGAGTCTGCTCACTACAACATAAATTAAATGGATGGCCGAAAGGGCAGCGAAAATAAGCACTAATGTTAATAAGGAGCGGTCTATAGCTATCACCAACTTGTCGCAGGGTAGGATTCCATTAAAGGAATCATATGTTATTATGAAGGAAACTTCCAAACTTGATAAGGGGAAATTTTGTAAATGACAGGTAATCAATCGGTCTTTATCCTGCTTACGAATACCGGCACGTTATTTACGAAGCTCATTCAAGGCTACACGAAAGCGCCGTATAATCACGCCTCGATTGCTTTTGACCGCGGGCTTTCGGAAATGTACAGCTTCGGGAGAAAACATCCAAGCAATCCCCTGAACGGCGGATTTGTGAAGGAGGATATTCAGACAGGCACATTCAGCAAATATCCGAATACAACATGCGTCATCTACGAGCTTCAGGTCACGGACCGCGAGGTGGAGAAAATGAAACGCGTGCTGCACATCTTTATCCGCAGCCAGCAGAAGTATCTATATAATATCCTCGGTGTTATCGGTATTGCGCTGAAGGAGCCGGTCGAATTCAGCAACTCCTACTTTTGCTCACAATTTGTTGCGGAAATTCTGGACCGTTCCGGCATCAAGCTATGGAACAAGCTTCCAGCGCTCGTTACGCCCGATGATTTTCGGCAGAGCGACCGGCTGCAGTTGATTTACGAAGGGAAATTAAACCAGTATAAGCCTGGAGTATGAGGAGGGGGAGAGGGTATTTCCCCTGGGAGTGTCCGCTACTCCTCTTCAGGCACGATTACCTGAACATAACGGGGAAGAGTGCTTAACCGGATCGGCAGAGCCGGGCCCTCTTCGCCATCCACATTGGTCCGGACGGGGGCGGGCGAGCTTACGGTGACATGGCTGGCCGTGAAATAAATGACATCCTTATGATCCTTCAGGTTGCCCAGCAGCAAAGAGATGCTGACTGTAAGCGTATTGAAGATATTGAGGTCTTTGATGATAAAGCAGTGAAGCAGGCCATCGTCAACTTGAGCACCCGGCGCCAGCTTTTCGAATCCGCCTACGGAGTTGGTAAGTGCGGCGACGAACAGCGGAGATTCGCCTTCCCATATCCCGCCATCATACTGGATGGTCAAGGAATGAGCCGGGTTGCCGCTTCCGGCAAGCTCTTTGAAGCCTTCCTTGAAATAGGCAAAGGCTCCCAGCCTTGATTTGTCATCTGACGATACGCCTGACAGCGTTTCGGCGAGTGAACCGGCGGCGACGACGTTTCCGAATAACCGGTCATTTAGGCGGCCGGCATCGACTGGTTGAATCCTGGAGGATGTGAGTGCAGCGATGGCCTGTCCGGGATCCAGGGGAACCTGCAAGGCGCGGGCAAAATCATTGACCGTTCCAAGCGGAACTATACCCAGCCGCGGGCGGTGCTCCTGATCAATCATACCGTTAATGACTTCATGGAGCGTGCCGTCGCCGCCGATGGAAACGACCAGCTCATAACCTTCCCGGCATGCAGTAATGCAGAAGCGTGTAGCGTCGCCTTCTTTTGCCGTCTCATTGACCGTAACCATGTATCCGTTATTCTGTAGAATTTCTTCTGCCTGACTAATATATTCGAGCGCGTCCTCCTTGCCGGAGGAGGGATTAATGATAATCATAGCCTGCTGCATGCACAACATCCTTTCTGTCCAGCTGATATAGGATTCGTTGCATACCTTTACCCGAAAATACCGGCTTTGATCCTACGCTCAAATCATTTATTTCCGCATGGCTACAGCAGCTTGGAGTTAAGCCAGGGAAGCAGGATGGACAGGACGTGTGACGCCTGCATGGCCCCGGTATGGTCGAGCTCCGGCAGCACCGATACCTTCCAGCCCAGCGCTTCGAGTTCTTCACGCTCCCGGAGAAAAGGCCCGGCGATGTCGACCCTCACACCTCCCCAGCGTTCATCATAATCAATAGTATCGGCAGCACCCGCAAAGCACATCCGGGGACAGCTGAGCGCGATTTGCGCGGCACGGTCATCGAATGGCTGCAGTGCCTTATACAACGTGACGAATTGCCGCGTCTGGGCTTCGGTCAGGGTGACTTCCACCGTGGACCAGTCGAAGTCATCCCAGGTTTCGCTCTGGCTCTCCGGCGAAGGGGCCGGATGCTGATGTGAGGCTTGAGACAGCTCATGCGTAGCCTTCGTTACCCGTAGCATCTCCTTGTAGGGTCCGCCGATGGGAGGGAACCCTCCCATGACAAGCGCGGTGATGCGGTCTGTACGAAGAGCCAGCTGCAGTCCGCTAAGCGCCAGCCAAGAGTAGCCGTAATAGGCGAAATGCGGCGCTTGCGCAGCATCGGCAATGGACAGAAAGTCCTTGGCAATGTTGGCGGGTGTCAGCGTATCCGGCTTCGGCTTGCTCTGGACATGCCCTTCATAGTCAAAGGCAATAACCCGGTATTTACCGCTGCTGAGCGCGTCGATCAGTGAACGTCCCAATGCCGGATCGGCCCCCCATTTGAGCATTTTCGCTGCCTGGGGACCTACAACAGGATACGGATTAACCGGCAGCAGCAGGTTCGGTCCTTCACCCGTAATTACGACCTCAATTTCACTTCCATCATGCAATTTTGCTGTAAGCATGATCAGCCCTCCATTTCAGCTATTTGTTACTGCATAATCTATTACACCAACCAATATACAACATTGATGCAAGAGAGAAGCTTTAGCAGAAGGCCCCTTGCCCCCATAGGTTAAATTATTCCCGAAGGCTATCAGAACACTTTAAGGTTATGATTGAAGGTTTGCCATCACAGGAGTGTTTTGCTACTGTTACAATTATCAGGTATGCAGAGAGGTGAACGGCAGATGGTTATTTACAAACCGGCTGAAATTGCCAAGGCGCTTGGCATCAGCACCAGTGCATTAAGACATTACGAGGCTTGGGGCGTGGTTCCGCCACCGGAACGGGCTCCGAACGGCTACCGGTTGTACACCGGGCTGCATATGGCGTATTTCCGTTGTCTTCGGTCCATGGTTCCCGGCTTTGGCTACCCGCTGACCTATGAGGTGCTTCGCCATATTCAGAAAGGGGAGCTGGACACTGCCTTATGGCTGGTAAGCGCCGAGCAGGCCCGGTTGCAGGAAGAGAAAGTCACCGCGGGCAGAACGCTTGCTTTGCTGCAGGATCCCGGACTCCATCCGGTTATGGGCAAAGGAATGAAGCATAAGATGAGCATCGGAGAAGTGGCGGCTATCACGAATGTGCAGACCTCCGCCATCCGGCATTGGGAGAAGGAAGGTCTGCTGTCCCCGGAGAGAAATCCGGAGAACGGCTACCGCCTGTACACTCCGGTACACGCAAGGCAAATCATGCTGATTCGAACGCTTAGAACCACGGTGTATTATTTGGATAAGATGAAAGAGCTGGTGCAAGCCCTGGAGCAGAACAGTGTGGAGAAGCTGAAGGAGGTTACAGTGGAAGCAATGGTCAAAATTGACCGGCGCAACCGTCAGCAATATAACGGAGTGCATAAACTGGTGGAGTTATGTGTAGAGGCCGGATTCATGGACGGGAGCGAGGTTTCGCTCACGCTGACCAGGCCAACTTACAATAAAGATCATTAAGGAATAAATAGAAGCGCCGAAGCCCCAAAGGGTGTCTCTGACGCTTCTTTGTGCTTTGTTGTAGAGGGCACAGATTTATAATTCCCTGCTGCGTCTCTGAAGGGAATCAGCATAGGCGGTGCGGCGGTAACCGGGATGGACGCCGGACAGATCCTCGATGGCATTTACCGCTTGCGCAGCAAGGCCGGACGGGTGTAACTCATTATCAGGAAGAGCACCTGATGAATTCGTCTCTTTCATGTTCGTAGTCCCTCCTCGTATCATTTCACGGTCTAATCAGCCTCTCAATTATTACCACATTATTTTTTTTCTTAAACCCGGAGCAGCTTATCAAGCATGATGTCTTTCATTCTTGTACACATGATTGGGATCGGTAGAGCTTAATAATTAAAAAAAAACTAATGAAAATTCGATATATTAAAAGTAAGGATGAATAAAGCTTGGGAGCAGTATTTGTATTGAGCCCGGGTCTAGCAATTAGGGGGATATAGAAAATGAATAAGGTGGATTCACTTGAGAATATTGTAGCGTTAATTCCGGTGCTCAAAGCGGCCGTTCCGGCGGACCTGTCTATCGCAATATGCGATCTGGAGAAATTCATTGCTTATTGGCCGGGGGAGGATATTAATCTGAATATTAAAGTAGGGCAATCTTTGCATCCGGAAGAGCCGCTGACTGGGGTTATTCAGAGCAATATCCCGCTGAGAGCCGAGGTGCCTGCGGAGTTTTACGGGTTTGAGTTCACGGGGACGGCTACGCCGCTTCATGACCGGGAGGGACAGGTCATCGGGGGGATAGCCGTGCAGCTGAGGCGTCAGAGTGAGCTGAGGAAGATATCGGATCAAATCTCAAGCTCGCTCACCCAGGCCGCCGCAAGGCTTGGTGAGGTAGCGGAAAGTTCCAATGAGCTGGCGGGTTTCACCCAACAGCTGCTGGAGCTTGCACTCCGCACCGGGGAGCAGGTGAACGAGACTGATCAGGTGGTCTCCATTATCAAGAATGTTGCCAGCCAGACGAACCTGCTCGGCATTAATGCGGCTATCGAAGCCGCCCATGCCGGAGATAAAGGCAGAGGATTCGGTGTTGTCGCGGGTGAAATTCGCAAGCTGTCGAATGAAACCGTGAATTCTACCAAACGGATTCAAGGCACATTGCTGTCGTTCAAAGAGGCAACGTCGCAAATGGGAACTTCCATTGAACGAATTGCCTCAATTATTCAGGAGCAGGCGGAGTCCTCCGAGCAGATGTCCGCGTTCATTGATGAGATTCAGGGAATGTCCGAGAAGCTGAATGAGTTCGCCAAGAAACTGTAGGCTTTAGGGGGACAGCATCTTACATATGGCTTAAGGAAGTGATCGCATTCTCTAACCCATACAGGATTCTTTTCCCGCTCTCCTTGGCAATCAGCACCATTTCATCAGCGCCTTGGGAAGGCCCGCCAATCCGCAGGACGGCATCGCAATGGCCGAGCAGCCGCACGGAGGAGGGGTGGAACATCTCATTGAACACCTCGTCGCCGATGGCTGTTGAGCCTGCCGCCTCCATCAGCGGCAATGCATACCACTCGCCCAGCACCGGCAGATGGCCGAGCCTGTACACCAGCAAGGCAGCTTCATTCATGGCTTGCAGATTAGCTGCAATTAATGCCGGATCGTCTCCGGTTCCCGAGCGATAGGGACCGGCAATGAGGATGTGCAGTGGTTTCGGCTCCTCCGGTTCGACCAGCCGGTGAAGCTTCGCATGCTGCAGCAAAAGAATGGTCTTGGCATCCCTGATCTCACCGCTCTCCACCAGCTCCATCGCTTTGGCAAACGGAAGCTCCAACACTTCGATGTTCTCCTGTTCCTCATCCAGTCCGCCGCCCCGTCCCGTCTTCATCTCGTCGGAATATTCCGCGACGAATAAATGCAGCATTTCCGTTACCGAGCCCGGCGACATATACACTCCGCCGATGCCGTGCACCTCCGACAGGCGGTATCCGGTTTCCTCCTCGGCTTCGCGCTGGATGCATTCTTCCGGGCTGTCCTGATCCAGCAGTCCGGCGCAGGCTTCGATCAGCATGCCGGATGCATTGCCGTTAATATAGGTAGGAAGACGGAATTGCCGGGTCAGGACAACCGTCTGCTTCTTGCGGTTGTAGAGCAGAATGGCCGCGCCGTTGCCGCGGTCATAAGCCTCGCGCTGCTGCTCTTCCCAGGTCCCGTCGCCGCTCCGGTAATCCAGGGTGTATTTCTTCAATGTATACCAGTTGTCTGATAGCAGGTCAATTTGCTTGATCCGCACGTTAGGGTTCATAGATGAAGCCTCCTTTTTTTGTTGGATCCAGCCGCTCCGTCATAGTTTGCGGCATGTAAACACGCCCATATCCTTGGCAATGACCAGGCTTCCCTGGTCCGCCATCTTACGCTCTACAAAAGCCATAAATTGTTCCAGCGTCTCACCCTTCAGCACCTTGCCCGCATTCATGGGTGTAGAGGTCATATAGCTAATCAGCGGACCGGTTTCCGTCACAACAAGAGAATCAGGATAACGTTCAACCCGTGCAGCCGGGAACCAGGGCTGAAGCAGCTCTGCGCCATTATCCAGGTTGAATTGTTCCAGTGTGTCATCCAGTACCCGGAGGGCTGGATCGAATTCGCGGGCGAGTTCTTCCATCTCCCGTAAGTGCCGGCTGCTCATCGTGGAGGCGAAGAAGCTTCCCCGGGGGCTAAGCACTCTGGAGATTTCCGCGAATGCCGGCGTCAATTGCTCCACATGGTACAGCATGTGATTGGCAATCACGATCTGAAATTCGTTATCCGCAAAAGGCATGGCCATAACATCGGCTTGGCGGAACTGAAATCTTCCGGTCCCTGCCCCAAGTGCGCTGCGCGCAGCTTCCAGCATCCCCGGGGAGGCATCAGCAAGCGTGATCTCCATGCGGGGCGGAATCCGCTCCCGGTTTCGAACCCAAAGAGCCGCATCGCCGCAGCCGATATCCAGCACCCGCAAAGGAAGGGTAGAGGATGAACGCAGTTCCTGTGTTGCCTCCAGCATGTATTCAAAGAACCAGCTGTGCCACCCTTGCGGATTCGTACTGAACTGATCATACAGCCGGGTTCGCGCCTGCAGCCGGGCGGCATTCTGATACTGCCTGCCCCAATCCCTTTCCGTGCGGATCATGTGGATGATCCGGGCCAGCTCTTCCCAGTCCGCTGCCTGCTCCTGTTGCTCCATATAGTCCATGGAGGCGTCGATGGCCTGGACCACGCTCTCCATATGATCTATTTTCTGGCGGATAAGCTGCTTCTGAAGCTGTAGAGCGCTGCGCAGATCACTCCCGCTGCCGATCTCCATCACGATGCTCATTTCTTCCAGGGAAAGCCCAATGAATTTAAGCACCGAGAGCTTCTGGAGCCTGGCGATATCCTCCTCGTTATACAGGCGGGTATCTCCTTCGAAATGGGAGGGCTTCAGCAGTCCGATCCGGTCATAATACCGCAGCGCCCTGACGGTCACCCCGGTTATCCGCGAGATTTGTCCGGTGGTTAAGCCTTTGTGCATCCTGTCCATCACCTCAACTTTGCGGCAGAATAACAATCATTACTTCAAGTATAACGGGTGACGCAACGTCACCTGCAAGAGATAAATTCATTTGGAATGAAGAAAATGGCTGGAATGGTGCCACCCACAGTCTTGATTTAGCAGCTGTAAAGCTTCTGTAAAGGCGCTTTTTGTTGTATAAATTGTGCACGCTGAAAGGTTGTAGATAAACTTGGTGATACGTAGGCGCGTTGTCTTTCTGCTCGCGTTATGGTGAACACTGTGAGGAATATTGCACGAAAAGCAACCTTACATCCGCTGCAAGTTGCTAAAGCGGAATGAAGGGTAAAGATGCGTTTGAATTGGCCTTATGCGGGCCAGATGGCGGAATGAGAGGTAAAGATGCACTTGAGTTCACCATATGCGGGCTAGAGGATAATAAGTGGTTGAATGATAATAGAGGTCCCGTTGGCGTGATCTCAAGTGAACGTGAACCAGCTTATTCGCCACTTAGGGGGCTTTGTTCGCTTAGTGCTGCCAACGGCGAAAAGACAACACCCCCTCAAAGGGCGCAGTAAGGATCTAATTCATGCGCCTTGGAGGGGTTGTTAATTGTTCTATAGAATTCTGCGGGCAGTCACAAACCGTTTTCTCCACTGGCCGTCAAAGGCTTCAACGTGAACATTCAGGTCTTTGGAATAGGTATGCAAAATCTGATTGTTTCCGGCATAGATGGCCACATGGCCGATATCGAGACCGCGTGCGCTGAAGAACAGCAAATCACCTTTACGCAAGGAGTCGATGCCGACTTTCTTGCCCTCTTTGGCCTGGTCGTAGGATACGCGCGGAAGCTCAATGGACAGGGTGTCCCGGAATAATCGCTTCACAAACGAAGAGCAGTCAAAGGTTTTCGTCTGATCCGGAGAAGCCCCGAATTCATACGGGGTGCCTAGATAGGTCTTTCCGTAAGATATCAGCGCATCGGCCTGCTTATCCAGCAGAGAAGCACTGGTATAATCGCTGTATTTCGGTTTCGCCGATATGTACCCTCTTTGGTTGTCTCCGGTCCGCACTTCCAGCCATAAAGCGTTAACCTCACGGATCACATGAACCTTCGCACCGCTGGGCAGCATTTCTGACTGGACGGAGCCGCTTTGGGCGTCCGGGGCACTCCGCAAGTTGACACCCCAGAGGATGGAGGTCTCATAGGTTATTGGAGAAAAGATCCGCACTGACTGGGTAACCGGCTCCCATGTTACGCTGCTTCCGAGGGCTTCGCTGACGAAGCGCAGTGGAATCAAAGTGTAGCCATCTGTAATTTGACCGGGAACATCCAGCTGGAGCGATTGCCCGTTCAACTGGGCGGTGGTATCCCCGATGCGGTAGGTTAGCTTCTTGTCACCCTTGGTGGCAGTAACGATCTTTGCCGTGTTATTCCAATTGAGCTTGGCCCCTTGTTCTTCGAACAGTCCGCGCATTGGAACCAGCACAGCGCCACGTAGGCTTACCGGCGGAACCTCGGCTTGGAGCTGCCTGTCATCCAAATAGATGGAGATCTTCTTCGGCGTGATTTGCGTCTGGGTCACCGTGTCTGCATGAGCAGAAGCCGAGTAGAAGAGAGACAGGCCCAATAAAGAGAATAGTACAGTTTTGCTTTTTGTCATGTATTCATCACCTTACTGATAGATTTGATTCTATACAGTTGGACGATGACAAGCCGAAATGGTTTTGTGTTAAATGTTGGTAACGAAACTTCCGCTCAATAAAATACTTTCTCCTGCAGCAGATCGAGCGCGTGCTCGATCTCTTTGCGTTCCTCTGCTGTAACATGTGCGAGGCGGTCAGCAAACCGGACGGCGATGTGCAGGAAGGCCTCGTTCATCATGGTTTCGCCTTCAGGAGAGAGGGTGATGCCCTGCTTGCGCCGGTCGGCGGGATCGGTGATTTTGTGACATAGATGTTTTTCGCTTAATTTCTTCAGCTCACGGCTCGTGTTGGGCATGGACATATGCATGCATTCGCTGATTTCGCTGAGCGTGACGGGCTGGCTGACGGCAATGTATTCAAGAATTTTATACTGAACAGGCGTTAGCGCCTCGGATTTCACGTCTTTGGAAATATCGCTTGTTATTTGATGGACAGCGGTGGTGAAAGTCACAAATTTCTGGAATAAATTATTCTGGTCCATAGGATCACCTCTACATGACACCATAGCAAAATAATTATCAAAATACAATTATCATTTGACAACTAAAATTGGGATGTGTTACTCTTTTGTTATCAAATGATAAGTAAAGGGGCAACGTATATGAACACACTGGTTATCTATACACATCCGAATCACAAGAGTCTCAGCTATGCTTTTTTGCAGGAAGTGATCCAGGGGAGCAAGGAGAATGGCAAGATCAAGGAAATTAAGGTGCTGGATTTATATGAGGAGGGTTTTGACCCGGTGCTGGTCTTTAATGAGCACAAACGCAGGAGGGATATGCACAGTGATCCGGCATTGGCAAAGTATAGGGAACAGCTGATCTGGGCGGACCAAATCGTGCTGGTCTACCCGATCTGGTGGGGACGGCCTCCCGCAATGCTCATGGGCTATATTGATCAGATGTTTGCTTCGGGATTTGCGTACAAGGATAAGGGCGGGCTTCTGCCGGAAGGGCTGCTGAAGGGGAAATCGGTGGTATGTGTATCCAGCATGAAAGGTCCGGCGCATTATCCGCTGCTGTGGCTGAATAATTCGCACAAAGCCCTGATGCGTAAAGCGCTGTTTAACTACGTGGGTATCCGCAAGGTGAAATTCTTCGAGTTCGGCAGCATGGAGAGCCCGCGGGGCAAGCACGCGAAGAAGCTTCAGCAGGTGTACCGCTATTTCAAAACGGTCAGTGCATAATCCGCTCTCCGTTCTAAAAGATCACTCCCCGTGCCCGCCGGTCATTTGGCGGGCACGGGAGCCGGGCGATTAATCAATCGCCCGCAAACTCCAGTGATTGTCCGCGTCCTTCATGAAATAGTAGAACGAATTAGGCTCTTTTATTTCACCGCTGTCTTTAACTTTCCCTCTAATTTCTACGATTACTCTTCCTTCTTTATCTTGCTCAACGGTACCTATGGTATCAAAGTAATAATCTCTCCCGAACAAATACATAAATGCATCCGCGGACTGACTGTCTTTGAACACGCTGCGGAAGGCCTCCTCCTTTTTATTAGCCAAGGCTTCCAATGTTGTATTCAATAGATTCTTAATCTCCTTGTTAAATAAGGGATCTTCGATCGTATCTAAATCTACAAACACACCTGTAGTAAAAGTCCCCTGACTGGGCTGAGGGGTAGTTGCGGGCTGATCAGTCGCTTGTGCGGTTGGTTGAGCCGTTGCCTGAGGGGATGCCGAAATCTCAGTTTCAGCATTCACCGCTGGCGATGCAGCATTTGTGCCGGATTTATCTCCACAAGATGCCATAATTCCAATTGTTAAGATTCCAGCCAACGAATAAACAATCAGCTTGTTCATGAATAACCTCCTATAAGTTTTGTGAGCATAACATCCTTGAATCGGCTTTGTACAAAACTCACTTCGAAAGCATTAGTCTTCGGTATTTATTTATACAGACGCTATAAAAGCGGAGTAGTTCCCTTTTTTTTGCAAATAATAAAGGCTGGAAACAATATATTTGACATTTTGTCTACATGTAACTACAATAGTTACAGGATCAATAAAACTTCAACACAGCATGAAATACAGTATGGCATTCAAATAAATATATCCAAATGGAGGAATTGACATGACAATCGCATTAACAGGAGCAACAGGACAATTTGGTTCGATCGTGGCAGAAACCTTGCTGAAATCCGTACCGGCTGAGAAGATTGTAGCCAGTGTAAGAAACCCGGAGAAGGCTGAGAGCCTGCGCGCTCATGGAGTCGACGTCCGTCATGGTGATTTCGACCAGCCCGAGACGCTGGATGCGGCGTTTGCCGGTGTGGACCGTCTGCTGATCGTATCAGCAGACGGCGACAATGATACCCGGATCCGCCAGCACAAGGCAGCAGTTGATGCCGCTGTGCGGGCAGGTGTAGGTTACATCGTGTACACCAGCGTTGGCCATGCCGACAATAGTACCCTGTTCCTCGCTCCGGTGCACCGTGCAACGGAACAATTCATTATTGAGTCAGGCATTCCTTATGCCTTCCTGCGCAACAACTGGTATCTGGAGAATGAGATCGGCTCCATTCAAGCCGTTCAAGCCGGAGCCCCTTGGCTGACCTCGGCCGGCGAAGGCAAGGTTGGCTGGGCTACCCGCCGCGACTATGCAGAGGCAGCAGCCGTTGTTTTGGCTGGCGAAGGTACAGAGAACGCCGTGTACGAATTGTCCGGCAAGCCGGCAACCCAGGCAGAGCTGGCTGCAACAGTCGGCAGCGTGCTGGGCAAGGACGTTGCTGTGCAGCAGGTGGATGATGCCACCTACTCCAGTGTTATGGCCGGAGCGGGCGTGCCGGAAGCAGCGCTCCCGATTGTGGTCGCGATTCAAGCCGCGATCCGCGAAGGTGCTTTGGACATCGAGAGCGACGATTTCGGGAAGCTGCTGCAGCGTCCGCTCACGACGCTTAGCGAAGGCGTAAGTGAAATGTTGAACGGTGCGAAGGCGTAAACACTGGCCTGAACCGCACAAAGCCAGCCTGTCAATGATCAGGCTGGCTGAATATAAGAAGAGTCTGCCCTCGCCGGTCATAACCGGAGGGCAGACTCTTTTTTGAATACAGGGCTGCAATGCCATGCCGTATACCTGCATAGTTAGTTAACTCAACAGTTCATCGAAATCTGGCCAAATAAGCTACCCTTCTTTTAGCAGGCTTGATTTGGATAATATGTGGCGGATTTGCAATTCTGCGAATGACGATTACAAGTGCAATGAACAAGGCAATCCCGGTAAAAACCATTACCCAGACGGGGTTAATCAGGCCCAGTAAATAATAAAGAACACGAACCCTAGCTTTCAAAATGCGACCTTCCTCAATAGGTTCAGTTTGAGCATTGATTGAAAGTTGAGTCATAACAGCCCCTACCCCCAGAATTATTAGCACATAAAATAAGGGCTTTAAGGAAGCTGTGACGCTTGTTAGCTGCTTTTTGTTAAATTTATATTCACTACCCATATGTATGTGTAATAACCTGATGAAATCTTCGCGAATGTCGGGATCCGTAATTACGATAAAGTCAGTCTCTGTTTTTCCGAAACTAGATCTAGTTACAATATTCGTAAACATTCCCTTTTTGTTCGAGGACACGGATTCAATATCCCCGATTGAAAATATTTTTCCATGACGGACTTCTGCCGGAAAATCCTCTCCTCTCGCAAGTGCTTGGACGACAAGTGCTTCATGCTCTTTCCCAATCTCTGAATAGATGTACTCTGGTGTCAAAATATGAAATTCTTCCGCATTGCTCTCGAACAGCTTAAAATCCTGGAAAAAATCGCTCATACCAACCTCCTAAATAATGTAATACATTATTTAATCGGAAGTTATTATAATAATTGTTAGTTTCTGTATCTGTGTATTCCTTCTCAAGGAACTATTTCATAGTAGTGGCTGCCTGCATATCCATCAGTATGATTATCGTGGCCTTTCCTTCCTCATCATAGACTGTTGAAATCATATGTATGCCTCTGAGCGCTTCCCCCGAGAGCGAATTCAACTCCTGTACAGAACTTTTCACAAGTTGACGTGTTTCTGTATCGTAGTAATAATCCATATAATTCTCAGCATTCTCTATCGCGTATTTCTCTCCATATAACTTTTTAATACCCGCATGGCTCATGCCGGCTTCAGCTCCCCGGGCAGTTCTATATACCCCTTGAGATTCTTTCCGCAGCGCTATGGATACGACCTTATCATCCCTGTAGATCACGCTCACTCCAGGATCATATGTATACGAATTCGGAATCCCTTTATTTCCGGTCCCCAGCACCTTCTCCGCATTCTTGCGGCTCATGCCGTAGCTGACGCGTTCCTTGCTGTTAACCGCCTTGTAGATGGCCATGTCCTGCTTGGAGAAAGTATCCGGCTCCATAGTGACGGGTTCGGCATTGCCGCTGCTGCATCCTGCCAGTAGAAGAAGTAGAAGAGTTGCTGCTAGTAAGGTATAAGTTCTTTTGAGATTCAATTGTTTTCCTCCTATAGATTGAATTTAAGATTTCCCATTTTGGCGAGGACGTAACTGCTGAAATCGTACGAATCTCGATATGCACTCCGACGATTACATTCAGCCGTTTTTGTTACAGCCCGAAATAATTCTCCAGCAGCTCACGCACTGCCCCGCGAAGAGACGATTGATGCTCTGGATGAAGCAACTCCTGGGGAAGAAGGATGTAGCTGCCGGAATTGCTTTTTAAATAGCTGTAGATGATTTGAGCTTCGTCAATTTTATGGCGGTTGACCGCTTCCGGCGGTTCCGGTGTCAACTGGGTGAAGGTCTCGGCAATAGCGGATTGGATGCCGGCCTGCAGCTGCGCCATATCCGGATGTCCGGTTTCCAGCTTGGCCCGGAAGAGAATGCGGCTGCCTTTAATCAGAATAAGCTTTAGAAGTTGTTCGTTTACCGGTTCCAGAACGACGATGTTCTGATTCTCTGACGTGAAGCGGGTAACCTTCTCCTTCTGCAGCAGGGACTGGACAGCTCCGACATAGTCGCGATATTTGGCCGCCGTCTCGAAATCATATCTCTCGGCCGCCTCATCCATTCGCCGCTCCAGATCCTCAAGGATAGCCGTGTCCTCTCCATTCAGCAGGGCGATGATCCGGTCGATAATGCCATTGTATTTCTCCAGCGCTTCTCCGCCTCCACACATCCCGATACATAGGCCCAGAGAATGGTTGAGACAGAGCGTTCGTTTGGCATGCGGACTGCTGCAGAGGATCTTCTGACATTCCTTAATGCCTTGCACCGCCCGTTCCACCGTGCTTCTGCTGGTAAAGGGACCAAAGGATAGGCTGTTCTCAGCCTCTCCTGGATCATAGCCCACTTCGAGCTGCCGGTAGGCGGTATCATTGCGAATGGTGATATAGGTGTAGGCGAGCGGATTTTTCATTTTTTTATTGTACATCGGCTTAATTTCCTTAATGAGCTGGCACTCCAGCATAAAGGCTTCAAATTCCGTATCGGTCACCCTATATTCAAGATCCCTGATGTTGCTGACCAGCCGGTTTACCTTGGGCGAATGCCCCTTGGAATTGTAGAAGTAGGACTGCACCCTTTTCCTCAACTGCTTGGCTTTGCCGACATAGATGATATGGCCGAGGCTGTCCTTCATCAGATAGACTCCGGGCGATAAAGGGAGGGCTGCCACCTTTTCTGTTAGATTCATAGGCATGAAATCTCCTCCGCTGATTGCGTTCTCTAGTAGATTCTAGTATAAACGATGCTATTGGCGGCGGCGACTGGAAAAGTCCGATGTTCCGCTCTGCGTGTGAGAAATATGGCGATGTGATATAACCCACAAAGGCTCCCGTCAAAACCCCTTATCATTAAGGATATAAAATATAAATTTCGACAAAACTGGGGGGATTTCATGAAATATTCAATCGGGGAGTTCGCATCCATTCTGGGGATAACGGCTGATACGCTGCGGCTGTATGAGAAGCATGATATTGTCAGACCAATGAAGGATCATCATAACAACTACCGTTATTTCGATGATTTGGATGCCCGGAATCTGTTGTCCAGCCGGTGGTACCGCAGTATGCAGATTCCGCTTCAGGATGTCGCCGAGCTGATTAATGATGCGCCTTCGGAGCAGGTAGTGGAGTCGATCGCCGCCGCGCAGCTGCAATTGGAGGCGGAAATCAGGCGCAGCACGATGCTGCTGAACAAGATCAATGAGATCCATAAGGAACTGAAGGTGATCGGCCATTCTTTCTATAAGTGCCGGATCAAGCATCTTCCGGGAATATACAGAATCCAACAGACGAACAAAAATCATTTGCTGCAGAAGGATTGCCTGAAAAGAACGGTCCAAGCCTGGATGGAGCTGCTGCCCTTTACGTTCTATTCCTTCCGGATTGAAAATACGGAGAATATCTACGGGAGCGCGGAGCTGGATTACAGCTGGGGCTTGGCTTTGCTGGAGGACGATCAGGAGAAGCTTGAGGTCGGCCTGAATGAAAGTGTTGAATATCTTCAGCCGGCGACCTGCATATCTTCGGTGATTGCTACCTCTTGTGAAGAGTACATCGAGCGGAGTGCTTTTCAATTCATGCTGGATTATGCCGAAGAGCACCGCTATGCTATCACGGGTGATATTATCGGAAAAATTCTGTTTACGGAACGAAGGAGCGGAACGAACAAAACCTATCTGGAGATTAATATTCCTATCTAAACCTGCCCATTGGATGACAACCTGACTGCTGCGTCAAAAAGCAGAGGGTTGCCCGTTCTATCCCCCCACTTTGAGAAAAGTTTCACATATAATTCATTGACCTTGGTGCTGCACCAAGGTTTACACTCTGGACATACGCATGGGCGGTCCGAGAAGAGAGAAATAAGGACGGCCACTAAACTATACTGGGGGCAAATAAGCAATGCGCAAGTTATCCATCACCAAAATGTTCATGTTATCGCTGTGCCTGGTTATGATCCTGTCGATTATCGGAGGCTGCAGCGGCAATTCGAGTGAGCCGGCCGCTTCGGAGCAGCCGTCTGCATCACCTGAAGCGACGCAGCCAACAGCCGATTCGAATGAAATCCCGGCTTCTTTCAAAGCGGGAACGTACAAGGCGGAAGCTGATGGCAAAGACGGCAAGGTTCAGGTGGAAGTTACACTGGACGCAGCTCAAAAGATTACGGACATTCAGGTCGTAAGCCAGAATGAGACGGCAGGCATCGGCGTTGAAGCTATCAATAAAGTGAAGGAAGAAATCATAGCCGGCCAAACCTTGGCCATTGATGCCGTCAGCGGCGCTTCCGAATCCAGCACAGCGATTCTGACCGCTGTTGAGGATGCGCTGAAGCAGGCAGGCGGAAATGTGGAAGCCTTCAAATCCAGAACTGTGGCCAAAGCCGGCGAAGGCAAAACAGAACAGCTGGCCGCCGATGTTGTCGTTGTGGGCGCGGGAGCCTCTGGCGTGTCTGCGGCGGTATCCGCAGCGGATAAAGGTGCAAAGGTCATTATTATCGAGAAGACGGCAACGATCGGCGGAGCGAGCAATTTATCCTGGGCGGGTAAATTTTACAATTCTTCGGCTGCCGTCAGCAGCGGGCTTAAGATCAGTGTGGAGAAAGAAATTTCCGACTGGATCGTCAATAACCATTGGCGTGTGGACGCGGCGGCCATCCGCCAGTATGTGACGAAGTCCGGGGATACCTATGATTGGCTGAATCAAAAAGGCTACAAAACCACCTTTATCAATTTCGCAGGTGAACAGCTGCATATGCTTCCGGCCTACGAGACCCGCCAGGACCTGCTCCGGGCTATGCTCGCAGAATCGGTGGAGAAAAAAGGCGGACAGGTGATCACAGAAACTACGGCCAAGAAGCTGATTACAGGCAGTAATGGAGAAGTGACCGGTGTAGTAGCCGAGAAGGCAGACGGTACAACGCTGGAGATTACCGGAAAAAGCATTGTGATGGCCACCGGCGGTTATGCCGCCAACAAGGAAATGGTTAAGGAAGCCTTCGGGTTTGAGGGCGTAAACGGCGGACTCGGCCAGAATATCGGCGAAGGCCTGGAAATGTCCTGGGCTGCCGGGGCCAAGGTTCCTGATAACTTCGGCGGACAAATGCTGCACCAGACGCTGGCCAGAGCAACAGAGAAGCTGAAGACACAATATGAGCCGTTTGAGGCCAGCTATCCGCTGATGCTCTCCTACCTGCCGAACTTCATGAATGTAGGCTCGTCCGGGGCGAGATTCAGAGACGAAGCGGCTACGCTTACCGCAGTGGCAGCTGCCAATACGAGTGCATTTAACGGCGCTTATCATTATGTGATTGTCTCCAAGTCACAGATCGACGCTTTGAAGGCTAAAGGGATGAATGGTGTAAAAGCACCTAGTCTGCCGGGAATGCCGCCGGAATTCTACGCAACATTTGCGAAGCAGTTCACGCTGGAGAACCCTTGGAAGGATGCGGACAAAGTCTTTGACTCCATGGTAGAGAATGGAGATGGCTATAAAGGCAGCACTATTGAAGAGTTGGCTAAAAATTCCGGAATGGACGCGGCTGTATTCGCAGATGCCTTCAGCAAATACCAGGAAGCGACCAAGACAGGCGTGGATACTGAATTCGGCAAAGCGAAGGACTATCTGCTTCCTATGGGAGAAAGCGGTCCGTACTATGCCGTTATTGCCGAGATCAACAACTTGGGCTCTGTCGGCGGATTGCTCGTCAATACCCAATTCCAGGTGTTGAACGACAAACGTGTGCCTGTTAAAGGTCTGTACGCTGTCGGACTGGAGTCGGAAGGCGTGTTGTTCAACGATACCTATGTGGGTAACGGTGTCGGCATCGGCTATTCATTCACTTCCGGCCGTCTTGGCGGTGAAGATGCTGCCAGCAGCGCCTTGGGGAAATGAGTTTCCACAATACTTTTCTGAATTAACCATTTCGGCTAACCGCCGGGGTGGTTTTTTTTTGCGGATTCAGCGCAGTTACGACTGGACTGTTGGGGATTCTTTTAGATTTTGCGCGGAGCTTGCACGGTTTAATAACTCTTTCTTATGCGCCGATAAATAGGGTATAGTGCATTGTTTATGCAGGAAGGAGGAATGCTGAATGAACATTTCAATATCCAGAGTTCAGCGAAGCTCAATAAAAAGACCGCCGCAGTCCAAGATCAGGGATACCGCAGCAGCGCCCTCCCTTGGCTTCTCTGAAACCTTGGCTTCAGTTACGGCTATGACTGAGGAACAGGCGCAGAAGATTAGGGATATTTACGACTTTACAGTCAGTATCGAAACCATTCCGGCAGATGATAAGGACATTACCAAGCGAGGTACAAGCGGCAGCCTGCAGGAAGTGGTGGTGGCACCGAACATTCTGCATCTAATGAGCAAGGACCCTTCCATAAAGAAAAGGGTTTACGGTTATATTGATAGCTATATCCATGAAGATTTGAAGAGTCTGGCCCAGATGGAAGAGATGCATGGGGTCACGGTGACAGGGCACAGTCTGATTATACACAAAGATGGTACATATACGGTTTGGTCTGCATCAGTAGCTTCTCCCGGGGAAGTGGAGAAAGGCAGACGAATCGAGGCAGATAAGCTGAAGGAAAAAGCGGAGCAGGCACATATTGCTGCAGTAGCGCGGAATGAAACCGAATTGGTCATGGCGGAGGGTTGCGGGAAGCAGCCTGTTACCCAGCCAGGGGAGCCGGCGCTTCCTGCTGCCATCAGAGCTTTGTCCTCCAGGGATTTGCTAAAGCTAAGATTGCTGATCAGAAACAGCAAGTCAGACAAGGTGTAGTAGAACAATAGCCCAATCCTCCGCATAGCATATAGCACCATCTTGCTTGAGGAGGAAAGGGGGCGCCAAAGATGATGAGCATTCAGTTATCCGCGGTTCACTGGGTGTATCTGGTCTTTATTGTGTTTATTATGACGCTGCTGATCAGGCGGCGCGATACAACGATGATTTGTGTGACCGGAATTTTTGCCCTGGGGCTGCTTGCAACAAGTACGCTCAGCGGTTCGGTGTCAGGAATCTTCAATTCATTTGTCTATGCGACCAAAGAGCTGATGAGCACAATTATGATCATCTCCATTATTGTGGCCATGAGCCGGATTCTGATGGTTACAGGCATTAATGAAACGATGGTGGCTCCGCTTACCCGGTTCCTGCGCACGCCAGCCATGGCCTACTGGGGGATCGGGCTGATTATGATGGTTACCTCGCTTTTCTTCTGGCCTTCACCTGCGGTGGCGCTGGTCGGGGCGGTACTGCTCCCGGTGGCTGTCCGGGTGGGTCTGCCCGCGCTTGGCGCAGCGATGGCGATGAATCTGTTCGGCCACGG
This sequence comes from Paenibacillus sp. FSL M7-1046, assembly GCF_038007405.1. NCBI lineage: Bacteria > Bacillati > Bacillota > Bacilli > Caryophanales > Paenibacillaceae > Paenibacillus > Paenibacillus sp. FSL M7-1046. Next base: position 2,593,868 of record NZ_JBBOXB010000001.1, read on the forward strand.
GATTGCCTTGTCCGGTGATTATATAATTCAGGGGGCACCGAAGCTGACCGCAGATGCCGCAGGCCTTCCGGTGTCCAGTGTTATGGAGGCGAGCCTGCCGCTTGTTATAGTGATGGGACTGGTCACTACGGTCACGGCGTTCTGGATGATGCGCAGAGATCAGAGAAATGGAACCTGGAGAGACGGGCTGGTGTCGGTCAAAGGTTCTTCAGGTCCGTTGTCAGCAGGAGCGGAGGATACAGCTCCGGTATTGATGAGCCACGGTCTGAAAAAAGGGCTGGCTATCGCCATCCCCCTGCTGTTCCTGCTCGATGTAGTGGCGATGTTTATCCTTGACCTGCAGGGTGGAGATGCTACGGCCCTGGTTGGCGGAACCGCCGTGCTGATCCTGATTACGATCACTTTGCTGGCCCATCATAACCAGGGGCTGGAGAAAATCACCTCTTATCTGATCGAGGGATTTGTCTTTGGTTTTAAAGTATTTGGCCCGGTCATCCCCATCGCGGCCTTCTTTTATCTCGGTGATTCGGCCTTCACCGAGCTGTTTGGGAACACGCTGCCCGGCGGCTCGCACGGCATCGTGAATGATCTTGGCGTCGCCCTTGCAGATCACGTTCCGCTGAATGGCGCGGTAGGAGCCGTAACATTAACGGCGATCGGCGCGATCACCGGCCTTGACGGCTCCGGCTTTTCCGGCATCTCGCTGGTCGGCCCGATTGCCCAGATGTTTGCCGCCGCGATCCATTCCGGCGCGGCGACCTTGACCGCCCTTGGACAGGTGGCCGCCATCTGGGTCGGCGGCGGCACGCTGATTCCGTGGGCGCTCATTCCGGCAGCCGCCATCTGCGGCGTCAGCCCATTCGAGCTGGCCCGGCGGAACCTGAAGCCGGTGCTGCTGGGCCTCTCGGCGACGACGATTGTCGCCATGTTCCTGATGTAGATATTGTGCATAAGAAAACCTCCCCTTATCCATGCTAAAGAGGATCGGAAAGCGTGACAGAAGGGGGAGTATTCAACTTATGAGGCACTATGAATCCAGTTTGCGGACGAACAGCACGGTGGACCAGGCACAAGATTCTGTGACCAAGCTGCATAACTCAGCAACGCAGGCTTTAAGCCATCCGAATGAACAGACTCTTGCCCAGGCCGAGAATAGCCTGGAGCATGCCGAAAATGCAGTCCGGCATGCCCCGGAGGGCTCGGTGGGCGGCCATGGTGTTGATCTAACTGAGGAAAGACTAAAGGATGAGAAGGAAAGGCTAGCCGCTCTGGAAGAGCAGCAGAGCCGGATTAAGGATTAGGAGCCCAGCTCAATGATGGTGTTTCCCAGGCAGTATGTGCAGCCGCAGGCATTTCCGGTGACTCTCCGGAAATGCCTGTTTGGCATGACCCGGGAAACGAATAGTAGGATGAGGGCAATCAATAGCCGTAAATTCGGTTATAAAGTTAAGAGGCGGTCTGTCACACTCAGACTTGCTCGGTCCTATGCGAAACCGACAGCTCTCCTGGGCCGTAGAACTTCCAAAGTGAATAATTTTAAATTAAGGCGTAACTATACCCAATGTATAAACCAGTGAAGAAACGCTCACAAAACTAAGCGTATGCTTTCGAAGCAAGCTTTGTACGAAGTGAACTCAGTGAAGAAACGCTCACAAAACTTTTAGGAGGTTACCCTATGCCGGAAATTGCTGAAGGCTTGCCGCGCTTTGAAACGGCTGCGGAGCTGCAGGCCGCGCTTGCCATAATTGTGAAATGGGAAAAAGAGCAGAACAAGCTGATGATTTGGGACCGGATCACCCGCTTGCCGTTCAAGCTATTGGACAAAATCACACCAAAGGTGATACACGAGAAGCTGGGCAAGCTGCTGGATGAACTGGGCAGTTATATCCAGAACGGGGGCAACTATCTGGTGGCTGGACGTAAGGTGGGCTCGCTCCTGGAGTCGTCCAGCCGGGCTGCCGGGGGAAGCGAGAAGGGACCGTTTCCGCTCGCTGTTATGGATGAAGCCGCACTGAAGCTGAGTCAGAGCAGCCGGAATGTAGCAACGGCACAAGGGGCTACAACCGGGTTCGGGGGTTTCTTCACGCTTGCTGCCGATATTCCCGCTATTTTGGGCCTGTCGCTGAAGGTCATTCAGGAAATCGGTCTATGCTATGGCTATAATCCTACGGACAAGGCAGAACGGATCTTTACGGTGAAGGTGATGCAGTTCGCGTCTTCGGATATTGTGGGGAAACGGACAATTTTGCAGGAGCTGAATCTGCAGGCCGGAGGCAACGGCGATATCACCCCCGGAACGAATGCTGCCGTCTCCAAGATCCAAGGCTGGAAGGAAGTTATTACGGTATACCGCGATAACTGGGGCTGGAAAAAGATGCTGCAGGCCGTTCCCGTCGCCGGGATGTTTTTTGGCGCATATCTTAACCGGAAGGCGCTGGAGGATGTGGCTGAGGCCGCGCGGATGCTGTACCGCAAGCGTAGAATTATCGCCAGGCTGGCTGAAATGGAATAGATCAATGGCTATAGATATTTTTTGAATAGCTGAGTCGGGATAACGCTAAAAAGGCAATGAATGCGGCCGCTGCAGGCTACGCTTATTGCCTTTTATATTCTTCACTAAAGGTTCGTCTGCGTTTAATTAAACGACAGCCCTTTGCCGCCTACAGGCTTGAGCTTTGTGGACTCCACACCGGCAATCAGCGGCATAGCGCGCTGGATAGCCGCTTTGGTAGCTTCCAGGCTGAGCGAGGCTGCATGCGCCTCCGGATTGCTCCATACCTCGGTAACCCAGAGAATATCCGGTTCGGTCTCCGAGAAATTGATGATGTAAAGCTCACACTCCTCGACAGTCTCAGCCGCCGCCGCGCTTTCCAGCAAGATTTCTGCCAAAGCATCGCGTTTGCCGGGTTGTGCAGTGAATTTAGCATACATCCCATATTTGCTCATATGTATCACTCCAGATTCCTTTTTTAACCACTAGTTGTAAAAATTACCTATATCTTCTATCTTTTTTATAATTGCCGCTGCATCCGAGGTGAATAAAATATAAATGTTGGACTGTGTTTTAATGACAACCCTGTCCGTTGTGCCGTAAGGAGTGCCGATTCGAATGGCATTTTTTTCGGAACCGCCATAAGTATCGTCTTGTGTAACCTCCACAATCTCTGAAAGAGGTATTTCAAACTTTGACAGCTGCCACTTGATCACGAGGTTTTCATCCGATTGTGTAACATTAATTCCTAACATATAGCTTGCTCCCCTCTCCTGAAATCTACATAATGCTAACTGAAGGTTCCATACTATAATATACAAAATTAGGTTTTTTTTCAGTTTATATTTTTATGGGCTGACTGGTCTCCGGCATATAAGCATTCAAAGGATCGCCTGAGTCTCCTTGTCCACAGCCTGTCCGATTCTTGCTTATTCCCGCAGGAGTTACTATGATTATGCTATTAACTTCAGGGACACAGGAATACAAATTCATCCCGCTTTGAGAAAAATATCACGAACATCCGGCAGAACCGGATCAAGCAAGGGAGTGGACGGTATGGGGAATAATGACTGCGGAGTTTTGCGCGAAGACTTAATAGATCAGGCCGAATCGTTCATCCGGTTATGCTACGGGGAGCTGGAGAAATCCGAGCCTGAGATCCTTGAACGGGTGTCGGCCATACGTGAAGAAGTGCTGCAAAGCGGTACCTATAGGCATACCGAAGAAGAGCTGACACATGGAGCAAGGATGGCGTGGCGGCATAACAGCCGCTGCATCGGGCGTCTGTTCTGGCATTCGCTCGAGGTGATTGACGCACGCGGGAAGGAAACTGCAGAGGAGGTGGCCGAAGCGCTGCTGGCCCACATGGAGCGGGCCAATAACGGAGGACGTATCCGTCCGGTGATGACCGTGTTCCGCAGCGGTGAAGATCCTGCGAAAGTGATCCGTATCTGGAATCATCAACTGATCCGTTATGCCGGGTATCCCGGGAATGCAGAAGATCCGCGCGCTGGCGACCCAGCGTCTGATCCCTTTACCTCGCTCTGCCTGAAGCTAGGCTGGCAAGGGACCGGCGGCGACTTCGATGTGCTGCCGCTCGTAATCAGTATCGGCGATGAACAGCCGTGCCTGTTCCCTATTCCTAAGGGAATCGTGCAGGAGGTTCCGCTAACCCATCCGGAAATCGAACGTTTCCCGGAGCTTGGACTGCGCTGGTATTCGGTGCCGATCGTTTCGGACATGCAGCTGGAAATTGGCGGGATCCGGTATACAGCAGCTCCTTTTAACGGCTGGTATATGGAAACAGAGATCGGTTCCCGCAATCTTGGTGATACCGGTCGCTATAACCGGCTGCCGGCTGTAGCGGATCTGCTTGGACTGGACCGTTCGACCAATACGTCACTGTGGAAGGATAGGGCGCTGCTGGAGCTTAACCGTGCCGTATTGCATTCCTACAAGCTGGCCGGAGTAAGCATAGTGGATCATCATACCGCTGCCGATCAGTTCGTCCGCTTTCAGGAGCAGGAGAAGCAGCGGGGGCGGGAAGTATCCGGCAAATGGCATTGGCTGATCCCGCCGATGTCACCCTCGGCTGCGCCAATCTGGAATGACAACAAGCTGAAAGAGCTTAACCTCAGTCCGCGCCTGGTCTACCAAAGTTCTGCTTATGCAGGGTGGCTGGAGGAAGCGGATGTTATGCAAAAAGGTATGCTGGAAGATGTGCAGGAGGGCACGCAGGGAGTAGCGCTGGAAGGTACGCGAGAAGGTACCCAAGGAGGTACGTATGAGGGGGCACTGGAAGGTGCGCGAGAAAGTGCTCAGGAGGGTATGCAAGAAGGTGCGCAGGAAGGTAGGCGAGATGGCGCAGGGCATACCAGTTCTGCCGCTGCGGCGGGCTTGGACATCACGGAGCATCAGCGCGAAGAAACTCCTGCTGAACCTGGACATGCAGCGGCGGAGATGGCCTGCCCTTTTCACCACCAGCAATAATTCCGACGGGCTATCAGTTTCCTGGTTACTTTAACTGCATTTCATACACCTAAAAATCAGCATTTTGGAGCAGTATAGGAGATAGCTGTATTCTGTACAATTATTTAGGCGTGATTTGGGCAAAACGTTGCTTTTCGCCAATTTTAGTTGTAAGAAATACATCTATCTCTAAAATAGCTTTATTGTATCCCTGGATAGTTGCAGTAAATACATTTATTTTGAAAGGGGCACCATAAGCTGATTCAGCGTTCATTCGCAAGTGTGGTATCGGACAGAATGCTCAGGGGAAATCCCAAGCGTAACAATAATTCGAAGAAGACTTGCGGACAATATCCTAAACGGCACTCTGGCTGCAAGTGATACGGACGTTTCCATCCAGTCCTGCATCCCTGCTGAGGACGACAGCCACGTGATTGTAAAGGTGGAACAGTCGGCTAGGCGTTTAAAATACGGGCTTGATTATTTAAGAAGTGGAGTATATACTTCTAACCAAGAAAGTGATTGATCAATAACCAACTGTTGAGGCGTGAATTACTTTATCTACTTCATCTGAAAAGGAGGCATAAGGCCATCATGAACAAACAATCCAGTACGGTCCGGTCTAAGACAGATGAAGCGACCTCCGTTAACCGGCGGGAGCAGATTTTGGAGGCGGCGGTTGTGGTTTTTGCCGAACTTGGTTACTACCGGGCGACCACTGCACAGGTAGCGGAGAGAGTGGGTATCTCCCAGCCGTATATTTTCAAGCTGTTCAAGAACAAGGAGGAACTGTTTGTAGCCGCACTGGACCGTGCCTTTGAGCGGATTATCCGCACCTTTAAGAGTGTTGAGGCTCCTGTAGATCAGCTGCTTGCGGAAACAATCCGGGTATATGAGCAATTGATGGAGACCCATCCTAATGAGATTCTTCTGCAAGTGCAGGCATTGGGCATACGTGATGAAATGATCCTCCGTGCGATGCAGAAGGGAATGCTTGAAGTCACCAGTCTGGTTAAGGGGAAATTTGTGGCTGCCGGAATGGAGCATCCGGAGGTTGAGGTCAGCACCTTTATGGCCAACGGCATGCTTTGCAATATCTCAATGGCGCTGGGAATGCCGGAATTAAAGCCAAAGCATCTGTAAGCACCAGCGAGTACTAGGGGGAGTTTGGCTAGTGAGCAGGATCTAAGGGCGGAGTCCCTTAGATATTAATGAGTTTTAGTTAGTGATTAGCCAATAACAAAAGTGCCCTGTTAGAAACTAAAGTACTAAGGAGCAACGGTATCTTGAGCAGCTCATCAACTGGTTAAATAGTCAATCGCCAAGCAATAGTGTCCATCGGTATGCCGTATAGCCATATGGTTAAGTACCCAATCGCCGTAAGGCCAATTTGATAGCCTATCGCTAATCCGAATCGCCGTAACGCCGATCTCATAGCCTATCGCTAATCCGAATCGCCGCCGTAACGCCAATTTGATAGCCTACTACTAATCCGAATCGCCCTAACGCCGACTCATAGCCTATCGCTAATCCGAATCGCCGTAACGCCAATTTGATAGCCTACTACTAATCCGAATCGCCCTAACGCCAATCTAATAGTCTATCGCTAATCCGAATCGCCGTAACGCCGATCTCATAGCCTATCGCTAATCCGAATCGCCGTAACGCCAATTTGATAGCCTACTGCTAATCCGTTTCGTCCTAACGCCTATCTGACAGCCTATCGCTAATCCGAATCGCCGTAACGCCGATCTCATAGCCTATTGCTAAAGCCGATTCGCTATATCGCTAATCCATATCACCTTAAAGCCAATCCGATTTCCTGATGGTTAATCCGTATCTCGTTCCGGACACCAGAGCTCTTATTTCGGAGAAATTGCCTGTTTGCGGCTGTGAACGGACCTCAGTGCAGCTATTGTTCACAATCGTACTCAATTTGTTGATTTTCACACTCAATAAGTGCATCTGGGTCCGAATGGAAGTCAAATAGACTCCGATCAGCAAGATAACGTCTCTCCAGTCCGTGACAGTCAGAAACGCGAAATTGTTTAGTTAGTGATCAATCACTATTGTATCTGGCGAAACCCAAAGCCAAAATCGCAAAGCTGAAGGCCAAGAGCCAAGAGCCAAGAGCCAAGAGCCAAGAGCCAAGAGCCAAGAGCCAAGAGCCAAGAGCCAAGAGCCAAGAGCCAAGAGCCAAGAGCCAAGAGCCAAAAGCCAAAAGCCAAAAGCCAAGAGCCAAGAGCCAAGAGCCAAGAGCCAAAAGCCAAGAGCTAAAAGCCAAGAGCCAAAAGCCAAGAGCTAAAAGCTAAAAGCCAAGAGCCAAGAGCCAAAAGCCAAGAGCCAAGAGCCAAAAGCCAAGAGCCAAGAGCCAAGAGCCAAGAGCCAAGAGCCAAGAGCTAGGGGCCCAAACCCAAACCCAAACCCACTAATCAGGAGGAAATTAAAATGTTAAACAAAGCTGTCGTGTTAGGTGCAACCGGAGGAACAGGAATGGTCATTATTGCCGAGCTGCTGAAAAGAGGGGTGGAAACGGTTGCCTTTGGGCGATCCCTGCCAAAGCTGGAGCAGCTTGCAGCGAAGCTGGGGAATCCAACAGGACTCCGCTTGAAGACCGGCGACGTATTTAAGGCGGGCGATGTACTGGAGGCCGCGCAGGGGGGGGATGTTATTTTCCACTGTGCTTCGGTGCCTTATCACGAGATGAGCACCAAGCTGCTGCCGATGGGGGAAGCGGTCTTGGAGGCGGCAAGCAAGCTAGGGACCCGGGTTGTTGCGGTGGACGGCATTTATCCATACGGCAAAAGACGGAATGAGCAGCCGATCAGCGAGGATTATCCGAAGAATCCGCATACCCAAAAGGGAAAGGTCAAGCTTGAATTTGAGCGGATGTTCTTCAGCCCGCGCTGGAATCGGGCCAAAAGAATGATCGTCCGCTTGCCCGATTATTACGGTCCTACCGCCAATGAGGCATCGTATCTGGGCTCTACGCTGGAGGCGATTGCCACCGGGAAACCGGCGATGTTCATCGGAAATATGAGCGTTCCGCGTGAATACGTTTATCTCCCGGATGCCGCAGTGATGATGGTGGAGCTGGCGGGCAGGGAGGAAGCGTACGGACAGAATTGGAACATTCCAGGTGCGGGCATCATCTCGGGTAAAGAGATCGTCCGGATAGCCCGGGCGGCTAGCGGATCATCAAAACCGGTTATACCCGTCGGTGCCGCCGCCTTGTCGCTGCTGGGACTGTTCGTCCCGGTCATGAAGGAGATTGTCGAGATGCTCTATTTAACGAAGGAGCCCCTTATTTTAAGCGGCAGCAAATATGAACGTACCGTTGGGCCGATTCCGGCCACACCGTTTGAACAGGGAATTACGGAAACGATCCGCGTGCTTAAGGCCCGGCAGGATAAATCTTTGTGAACACGCTTATAAAATACATCAAAGCCGCAGAAGATAGAAATAGTCAGGCCACTTGATCTGTGATACTATTTATTTCTATATACAAGAGGGAAGTGAGCACGAATGATCAGCATTACCATCCCGGCACCGGATGTTACGATTACCAAGCAGGAGAATCCTGTGCTGAGCCATATTTACGGATTTACGGATTTCCACCTGATTACGCGTGAAGCCGGCGGCATCTTTATGTTCTATAACGACAACGACGAGCTGTTGTTTGTAGGCAAGGCCAGAAAGCTGAGACCCAGAATCAAAAAGCATTTTGAAGATAACGTATCCGTAATGAAGCCCCATCGCGACGAAGTCACCAAGATTGAGGTATGCCTCGTTGAGGATCCGGTCGACAGAGAGATTTACGAAACCTACATTGTGAACAAGCTGAAAGCCAAGTACAATGTGGAGAAAGTCCTGTATAAATAGTGAATTTAGTGCAAAAGGCGTGGTCCAATGGGGCCGCGTTTTTTTTTGCGAAAAGTTCGGAAACCGCGGAAATCCGGCCTATCGGCGTGGTTAATCCTTTCTGGGACAGCAAACTGGGTCTTTAGATGTATTTAGGAAAGTTAGATATTAAGGCTCACTTACATCCAGGACAAATCATCTATAATAAACTCGTATATGCTCGACATTTTTTGACATTTATAATGAGGTGATATATAGATGGCTGCTCCTTTTTTTAAGAAAAGAGACGCGGTGGACAAGACGCCGAAGCCGGGCATGGTTCAAAAGGTACAATTGGCGGAAAGTCCTCCTGAAGATTCGGAAAGCTATGAAAAGAGTGACAGCCAGAACAGCCTGATTTCGACGGGCAAAGCACAGCTGGACAAGAAATCACTGGATTTAATTTTTGCGGTTGAACAGATGATTCAGGACCGGACGCATGCCGAGACGAATAACCGTGAGCTTCAGGACCGGCTTGCGCATTCCAGCGGACATGTGGAGCGGTTGAATAAGGATCTCAAGAACCTCAATAAGGTGATTGAAGACCGGGAGAAGAACATTATGGAGCTGGAGCAGAAGCTGGTAGAGCGTAATCTGAAGGTGGATCAGGTGCTGGAGGATTACCGCGAGCTTCATATCACTTTTTCTGCAGAAATGGACGAACTCAAGAGCACCATTGACCTGGAGCAGCAAAAATACGTTAACCTTGTGCAGAAGCACAATGAGGTCCACGCGGAGAAGCTCAAGAAAATGAATGAGCTGGAAGAGAAGATCGGACGCCTGGAGACGGAAAATGGCCATCTTCGACAGAAATACGAAACGGTCCGGCAGGAGAAAGCCTACCTCTCCAGCATGATCAGCGATTTCACCAACCGGATGACAGCACCTTTTGGCGGCAGCAGCCTGCCTGCAGAGCGCAGTGATGAGAATGGGGATACATAATATTTATGCCAGTTGAGGAAAAAAGCGCCGCTCTGATGATAGAGTTGCTGTCGCTTGAGCACGGGCAGGACGGTTATCGGATGGAGGTAGGTCTAACCCGCAGCGGTGCCTTTACCAGACAAATGGTCCACATAGATGAGCTTACATATCTGCAAATGAACGCACTCCCCCCTTTTGAAGGACAGCGGATTCGGCTGTCACTGTACGCGAAGTGGGATCCCTTCCGCCAGACACATTTCAGCTCACTTATCAAAATGAACCGGACTTTCAGCGAAACGCTGTATTTCGCCTGCTCCGAAGAATATATCTCCTTACTTCATCGCTTGAAGCAGCCGGAATGGGTGGGTGCTGAACAGGTAAAGGAGAAGGAGAAGGAAGAGGCCGCGGTGATTCCCTCCCCGGCGGTAGCGGCAGTACCGAAACCGGTTAAGCGCAGCAGTTCCAGGGCTGGAGCCCGGTCGATTGCCCTGCGGGGACTTGTGTTGAGCCTTCTGCTGATCGTATTCTTGCTGCGTATGGACGATGGACTGTTCTCGGACAGTGCCGAAGCGAAGGTGGAAGTCACCCAGTCTGAGGCTGGTGCTCATAGTTCCGAGCAAGATGACACCTTGTCCGCTCCCTATACCCCTGTGGTGCGGCTGACTTCACTTGAGAGCAGTATAGCCGAGGCAGCCACGGTGCCAGTAGAGGATGAGAAAGAAGTGCAGAAGCTGCTGTACGAGGAGCTTGAGCTTGGCGGAGACAGCTATGAATACGCCTTGCCCAAGGGATATGTGGCGCTCTCCTTCGATGATGGCCCCTCGAAGTATACCAAGGAGATAGTGGATATTCTGCAGGCGGAAGGCATTGCGGCCAATTTTTTATTTATTGGACAGAATGTGCTCCACTACCCTGAGGCAGTAATCTATGCCGATGCGCAGGGCATGGCGGTCGGCAATCATTCGTGGGATCACAGCGTCATGACCAGGAACAGCGGTGAAGAGAACCGGAACAATCTAAGTCAAGTTAACCATGCGCTGGCACAGCTCATCCAGTCTCCGGTAACGGTCTTCCGTCCTCCGTATGGAGCGGTAAATGAAGAGCTGGCGGCTGAAGTCGGCAGACAGCATATGAAGGTGCTGCTCTGGAACCGTGACCCTGAGGATTGGAAGGCGGACAGCCCGGAGGAGATTCTTCATTATTTCCGCGCAACCGATCCGTCGGGCGGCATCTATCTTTTGCATGAAAAAAGCATAACCGTAAAGATCCTCCCTGAAATCATCCAATATCTTAAGAGCAAAGGCTTGAAATTCGCCATCTTTAAATAATTTGCAGGGTTAGAGCGTATCCATCGTAAATGGATACGCTTTTTATATGCCCTATAGCTAACTTCATATGTTGTTAGGAGAATTAATGAGATTCGCTGTTTTAGACTCCGGGAAATTACCGAAGGTAATGACCGCCAAGGCTGTCTGGATATAATGTGCATAGCCGGCTGCATACTGCTCCAGCTGAGTCTCGGTAACTTCACGGATACGTGGCAGCAGGCAGGGATTTCCCTTGTTTTAATATACGAAATTTGAGACAATAAGTAGATGTTGTTGGAAGAGTCCTGTCAAGGTAGAATAGATTGAACTTTAAAGTTTTGAAAAGAGGATATGAAATGAATAAAGAATCCATTTATGGATTAACATTGGATCAACTGGCGTCATGGCTATCGGAGCGCGGCCACAAAAAGTCCCGTGCAGCCCGGGTCTGGGACTGGATTTACCGCAAGCGGATTACGGATTTCACGGAGATGTCCGATCTGAATAAGGATTGTGTGCAGCTGCTGTCCGAGCATTATGTATTTCAAACGATGGATGAGCATGTGAAGCAGGAATCGGCTGACGGTACGATCAAGTTCCTGTTCCGACTAAAGGACGGCAATCTGATCGAAACGGTACTGATGCGGCAGAAATACGGCTTGTCCGTCTGCGTCACCACTCAGGTCGGATGCAATATCGGCTGCAGCTTCTGTGCGAGCGGACTGCTGGCGAAGAGCCGTGATCTGTCCAGCGGCGAGATTGTGGAGCAGATTATGAAGGTGCAGCAGCATCTCGATCAGGCCGGACTGGGACAGAGGGTCAGCCATGTAGTAGTGATGGGGATCGGCGAGCCGTTCGATAACTTTGAACATCTGCTGAATTTCCTGACAATCATCAAGGACCACAAAGGGCTGGCGATTGCCGGCAAGGGCATTACCGTCTCGACAAGCGGTCTGGCTGACAAGATCAGAGAATTTGCCGATGCCAATATGCAGGTCAACCTGGCGATTTCTTTACATGCGCCGAATAATGAGCTGCGGACACAGATTATGAAGATCAACCGAGCCATTCCTATAGAGAAATTAATGCCGGCGATTGATTACTATCTGGATAAGACGAACCGGAGAATTACGCTGGAGTACATTCTGCTGAAGGACATCAATGACCGCGAGGAGCATGCGCTGGAGCTGGCAGAACTGATCGGCGACCGGCGTCAGCTGGCCAACGTCAACCTGATCCCGTACAACCCGGTGGATGAACACAGTCAGTACCAGCGGAGCGAGCGGGAGTCGGTACGGGCCTTTTTTGACACGCTGAAGAAGCAGGGAGTCAGCGTCAGCACCCGGCTGGAGCATGGCACGGACATTGATGCCGCCTGCGGCCAGCTGCGCAGCAAGCAGATTAAGAAGACCAAAGACAGCAGCGCGGATAAGAACGGGGTAGTTGCCGGGTAAGGCTGGAGACCATTTCAGCGGTTTGCCGACGGCCTGGTTAGCAGGACGTAACCCCTTCCATCACCTGCTAAGGATTTTTGTGATACAATAGCTTGGCAGTGATTAGGAAAGAAGGTATGCGTTGTGCTGACATTTACAAGCTACACCGTGGAAAATTTAAGAGACCCATTCGGTATTTTAAGCGGCAAGCGATATGAGTTCATGATTAACCTGGATGTGCCGGAAGAAGATGAACTGTACGAAGAGAACGGGGTATCGGCCCGCGTGATTTTCAAAGTTGAGGAAGAGAAGAGCGCCATCGTCAGTTACGATCTGCTGGAAACGACAACAGGCCGCGTTTTGGATTTCGATATGGAAGAGGACGAGGAAGCAGCACTGGCCTTGTTCTGTACAGAACATCTGCCGGAGTAAGGAAGTATGCACGAGAACCCCGGTGGTTATGTGAGGCAGTAAGACGGGTTCTGCATAGGAAAGGGGAGCTGCCAGCTATGGCAGCTCCCCTTTTTGCAACATTATAACGACTATAGGCAGCCGCTGACATAATAATGAATCTGTTTGTTCCACCAAGGCCAGTCATGGTTCACATCGTGGCCCCAATAGTCAAACCGGGCAGGGATCTTCTTGCGCTGCAGCAGTTCCTGCAACAGGCGGGTTTCATGAAGCATTTCGTCCTCATAATCGCCCTGGCCGACACAAATGATGATGTTGCTGTCACGGTATTGCTGCAGATAATAATCATCCTGAAGTCCCGGCAAATAGTGGAGCGGAGAGTTGAGATAGACGTTGTCGCTCATATAGTCGCCAAAGAAATAATAGGTGGAATAGACGCCGCTCAGGGCGATCAAGGTATCGAAATATTGCGGATAACGGAAAAAGAAGCTGGCACTGTAGTAAGCGCCCATGGAGCAGCCGGAGATGAGAATGCGCTGGTCACTGCCGCCATTGTTCCATTTGCTCTGGTGGAGAATGCCGGGGATCAGCTCCTGCGTGATGTATTTGTCATACTGCTCATGCCGTTGCACTTTGTCCTCGTGATTCCAGTGGGCAGAGAAGAAGGTCTCCTCATCAATGCTGTCGCAGGCCCAAATCTGCAGCTTGCCGGCCTCAATGAATTCCGAGAGCGTCTGGATCATGCCCGAATCCTCGTATTGATAGAATCTGCCGAGTGACGTAGGGAAGACCAGCATCGGTTTGCCGGCGTGGCCGTATATTTTATACTCCATTTCCCTGTGCAAGTTATGGCTGTACTCCTTATGGTAGCTTGTCCTCATCCGTTAACACATCCTATCCCTCTTCTTGTTGAATATAGTTCACGATGTCTCTGACATCCTCTAATGCGGCGGAACGGAATTGATAGGCGCTGTTCCCCATGGCTCTGCTGAATACCTCTTCGATCTCGGCATAATTCACGATCTTGTCGCCATAGGTGCGGTAGATGTCTTCATGGCTGTGGGTGTAATGCTTATGCTTCTTGCGGCTGGCATAGCCGGTATAATATTTGCCTTCATAGGGTCCGCCAACCTCGTTATGCGCGATCATGCTGGCCCATTCCTTATAGATGTCCACGTCGTATGAGAAGTTTATGGCATCAGTCATCCAGGCGCCGGGCGGACGCATATTTACTTCTAGAGCGATAATCCGGCCATCTTTATTCGACTTGAACAGCTCGATGTGGAAGAAACGCTCTTTGATGTCAAAAGCCTTCAGAATGCTTCTGCCCGCCGCCTCAACCTCCGGACTAATCTCCCGCAGACAGAAATAATACAGATGGTTATCGGTGTTGACGACCTCCATCACGCTGTTCTCGAACAGATGGCTTACGGCAAAGCGCACTTCACCATGGATATCGACCAGTCCGTCATAGGTCAGAATGACCCCGTCAATGAACTCTTCGATAATAAAGGGGACCTCAGCGGGTTTGGTGTCAAAAAATTGCTGCAGCTCATCCTCGTTATTGATCTTGTAAGTCATGCTGGCCCCGGAGCCGAGATCGGGCTTCACAACAAGCGGAAAGCCGGCTTCACGGATGAACGCATCGACGCTCTCCCGGGTGGTTCCGGTGGAGAACTGCACGGTGTTGACGCCGCTTTTGCGGAAAAATTCCTTCATCTTGGACTTCTGCTTCAGATTGTAGACGAAATCGGTCTTGGTGCCGTAAATGTTGAAGTCACTGCGGATGGCGGCATCCTGCTCCAGCCAATATTCGTTCAGTGACTCGAACCGGTCAATCTTGCCGTATTTATGTGTGAAATAGCCTACCGCCCGCAAGATCTCCTCGTAATTTTCCAGATCATTCACTTTGTAATACTCCGTCAGCGCGAGCTGCAGCTTGTCCTCCAAGTGTGCATATTCGGCATCACCAATCCCGAGCACCAGCACACCCTGACACTGCAGCTGAGTACAGAAATCGGCGCTGTTCCTCGGGAAATGAGGGGAAAAGAAAATAAAGTTCACGGCGATCAACCCCTTTGGCTGGAATATAATTCCGAGTTAAATTGTATGATTAATTTAATTTAATTTATCAGGTCCATCCCTATCCGTCAATGTTTTTGGAGAGTTAAGAGGGATTCACACTTCTTCGGCTTTGGCATCTTCGCATTTGTGCCGGGTAAAGGAGGAGGAGGTAATTTTCTTTTCTTCTTCGCATGTTTACGCAATATGGGGTAAAATACAATAAAGCAGGCAAAAATAGGAGTTGTAGAACATGTCTAAGTCCAATGAAGAAGTATTCTTGACTAAAGAAGGATTGGCTAAGTTAGAGGAAGAGCTTAGGGATCTGAAGACAGTAAAACGCAAGGAACTGGCAGCCCGCCTTAAGCTGGCGATCAGCTACGGGGACTTGAAGGAGAACAGTGAGTACCACTCGGCCAAGGAAGATCAATCGTTCATGGAAACCCGGATTATGATCCTGGAGAAAATGCTGACGAAAGCCCAGATCGTTGATTCGAGCAAAATGGATCTGAGTGCAGTCAGTGTAGGTTGCATCGTGATCCTGAATGATGTGGAATACTCCGAAAAAATCGAATATAGAGTGGTGGGCCCGGCTGAGGCTGATGTGCTCGACAACAAGATTTCTTATGAAAGTCCGCTGGGCAAAGAGCTGATCGGCAAAAAAGTGGGCGACATCATCAGCGTCAATGCCCCGATGGGCATCATAAAATATGAGCTGCTTGAAATCAAAATGCTGTAACAAACAAAATCCTCATCCCCTTGTCATTTCGCTGGGGATGAGGATTTTTGTTGTAGACAGGTGAGCGCATCTCCGGAATAACGGCATTACGGCGTAACGGCGGCCCGGGGGAATGACGGAACGCAGCTTCCGGGTCTGCGGCTCTTTCAGATCAGGCTATGGCCGCCGTCGATATGAAGTACCGTGCCTGTGGTGAATCCGTTATGGAT
The DNA here is from genome assembly GCF_038007405.1 of Paenibacillus sp. FSL M7-1046. NCBI lineage: Bacteria > Bacillati > Bacillota > Bacilli > Caryophanales > Paenibacillaceae > Paenibacillus > Paenibacillus sp. FSL M7-1046. The sequence goes on from NZ_JBBOXB010000001.1 coordinate 2,609,809, forward strand.
CAGGTAAAGCACGCCCTCAGCCACGTCCGCCGCGGTGCCTACACGCTGTACCGGCAGCTTGGCAGCTGTGCTGCTGTAAAAGGAATTCCGGGACTCCTCCGCCATCCCTGCCCGGGAAGGCGTGTCAATAATGCCCGGAGAGACGACGTTCACCCGCAGAGGGGCCAGCTCCAGGGCCAAGGTTCGGCCAAGATTTGCGACAGCAGCATTCACTGCGCCCAGCATGGAGGAGCCGATCATGGATTTGAACGCTACAACCCCCGAGAAGAGGGTAATGGAGCCATTGGGGGTCAGCATCGGAGCCGCATATTTGGCGGCATAATATTGGCCCCAGAATTTATTCTCGAACAGTGAGCGGGCAGTGCTTGTCGGCGTTGCCAGGAAAGGCCCGCCGCTTGTTTCGGCCGCACTGACAACCAGATGATCAAAAGTCCCGGTCTGCTCGAAGAACAGCCGCATCTGCTCCTCATCTGTCACATCCAGTATGTGTGAAGTTACTTTCGCCCCTGTACCGATGGCAGACTTGGCCTGTTCCAGCTTATGCCGGGAACGGCTGGCAATTACAATCTCCGCACCTTCCGCGGCGGCCCGTCTGGCCGTTTCTAAACCGATTCCCGAGCTCCCGCCGACAATAACTACTTTTTGTCCTGTTAACATCTCTTTTCCTCCTCAAAGGGTTTATGGAGCATTACTTTCAGACATCCGCCGCAATAAAACTCGCTTCGGAAGCATCGCTAAGCATGTTGTGCTCTGTGAGGAGAGTATATGTCTATAACTTCCGTTTGGGAAGTAGTTACCTTATTGTTATACAGTTTCCAAAAGTATAGTTTTGTGCGGTGGAAGGGTTGCCGGATTAAAGTTTTTTAGAGCGTGAGTCCGTATCGTTTAAGCTCGATAAAAATTCCTTCCAGCTGTTCCCCCTTCGTGGTCAGGGTATATTCTACACGCGGCGGCACCTCCGGATATACTGTACGTTCCAGAATCCCATGGTTCTCCAGCTCACGGAGCCGCAGCGAGAGTGTCTTCGGGCTGATTCCCTCCAGGGATTTCAGCAGATCGCTGAAGCGCATCGTGCCTTCGATCAGCAGATCTCGGATAATGAGAAAGGTCCATTTGGTTCCAATAATATCGAGTGTTTTGGCAATGGGACAGGGCTCGCCGGGAGTGCCCTTGGTTATAATGACAGGCTCTGAATGGTCCATATTCAACTAGCCTCCTGAGTGAATGCCGATTTTTCTTAATCATATCACAATACTATCTTTTGGGAAGTTATGCACAGCCATAGGCGGTTTCTATTAAGCATATTGTTTCCATATCTTAGACGGGCCTTGCTTCAGCAGGTATAGTAGGGAATAACTATAGAACAGAGGAGTCCTGGCCCGTGATTGAGAATGTGTTGTCGACGTTATTTAAGGTCATAGTGCCGCTGTCCATTCCGGTTCTCGCCGGAGCGCTGCTGGGCCGGTTCAAGAACCTCGATACGAAACCGCTGTTAACGCTATATTTGTACTTTTTGAGTCCGGCGATCATTCTCGATACGCTGGCTACCGCAGAAATTTCCTTCGACGACGTCTATAAGACACTGTCGTTCTCCTTGCTGAATTTGTTTCTCCTATGGGGTCTGGCCAATGTGCTCGGGCGAATTCTGAAGCTGGCTCCGGCGGAAGCCGCCGGACTGACACTGGTCTCCACGTTTACGAACAGCGTCAATTACGGGCTTCCGCTGGTGCTGCTGGCCTTCGGCCAGCTTGGCCTCGATAAAGCATCGGTCTATGTCATTGGCCAGATGGTAATCGTCAATACCATCGGCGTTTATTTCGCTGCGAGATCACAGTTCTCGGTGCGCAGCGCCGTTAAATCCGTGTTCTCGCTGCCGGCCATCTATGCGGCAATTCTGGCCTTGATGCTGCGGGCGCTCGGCCTGCATATGCCGGATGAACTGGCATCCGGGGTCTCGATGGTGGCCGGGGCGTATTCGCCCGTGGTGCTTGCGATTCTGGGCGCACAGATGGTGAAGGTCAAAGCGGCCCAGACAGAGCGCAATGTGCAGCTTGCCTTCTGGACCGGGATCACGGTCCGCCTTCTGCTGGCTCCGCTGCTTGCCGCACTCGTTTTGCTCCTGCTGAATATTACCGGCACCTTATTTTCGGTGCTGCTCATTCTGGCGTCCATGCCTGTCGCCGTGAATTCCGTCGTGCTGGCCGAACGGTTCAGCAGTTCTCCCTCCCTGGTATCCCGCTGCATTGTATGGACAACGCTAGCTTCTTTCCTGGTGCTGCCGGTGCTTATTGTGGTGGTCGGCGGCGTGTAACGAGCCTGCGCTTCTGCCGCTCCTTTGCTACATTGATTTGTATATATTTAGCTAGATAAGGTACATGAAAGCCGATTCTATAATTGGAGTAACTATGGATTCCCAAAAAACTTTATTTTAACCTATATATCTTTAATAATTCCGATTGTTGGAAAATCCATTAATAAATATAATAGTAGCAAATATAGTTATAGCCAGGAAGGGGAAGCTTAAATGATTCCATTAGATGACGTAGACAAATGCTACCCATTAATAAATGAGCGGGCACAACGTTTTTTGAGTGAGCAAGAACTGAAACAATATCTCTCCCTCCCGCAAAACGAGGTGGAACACCAGCTTAAACTGTTGCTGGAAAGTCCGATTGCCCAATTTACCGTTGTAAATGAAGTCTACTTCAGAGCACGTTGGGCGGAGGTTTTTGAAGCACTGCAGTTGGGCGATGAACTGACATTATTGGAGGTGGCTTCCGGCGATGCAGATATGGTTCCCCAGGTCATGGCACGAACCCATCCGAACAGTACATACATAACGGCCAATATGAATAAAAGCCTCACCACCAGTTTGCTTCAGAAAACGCTGGGCCTTCCCCTGCATATGAAAGTCATAGAGGACGATGCAGCTTATCTCGAACAACATCTGTCTTCCGGGTCAGTGGATCTTATCGTTTTTCAGCATGCGGTCAATGATATCATCCAGGCGATATTGTGTGGACAGGCTGGAATCGACACCATACATACAGATTGGATGGAAACTCTGCCGGCCATGATCAAACTTCTTCAGCAGGAGGTTGCCTCAGGTACACTCGAAGTTCATGCCATGCAGCCTTTTATCACCTTGATCCACACTTTATTGATTTTTTTGCGAACAGATGGCATTATCGCTATGAATCATTATATGTTCCAATTAGACCTTGACTGGGGCTACCCGTTAGATTTGTTTGAGAATATCATCCCCCTGACCAGACGCTGGCTGAACGGGATTCAGGGTTGCGAAGAGATTTTTATTCCCGGTTTTGACCGGCAATGGTGGATCTTTTTGCAAAAAAGATAAGGATGTTTCACAATCGCGGTGGACCGTATCACAAGTAGGGGCAAGTTTTTCAGACAAAACGAAGCACTTTCGAACAGGAATTCTTTCAGCCGCTCTTCTAGACTGAATAATGAAAGGAGATGAGAGCGAGTGGAAACGCTTCGGTTGCTTCGGCAGGCGATTGATTACGTAGAAGAGAATTTGCAATCGAATATTGAGATCGACGATATCGCAAGGTCCGCGATGTCTTCGAAGTACCATTTTCAGCGGATATTCCATGCTTTGACGGGCTTTACGGTGACCGAGTATATGCGTAACCGAAGGCTCACGCTTGCGGCGGAAGATCTGGCAGGATCGGATAGTAAGGTCATTGATATTGCGCTGAAATATGGTTACGAGAGTCCTGAAGCATTTGCCAAAGCATTTCAACGGATGCATGGCGTAACACCACTTGCGGCAAAGAAAAAGAATGTGAAGCTCAAAGCGTTTTCTCGAATCTCCTTTCAAATTCAGATTAAAGGAGAAACAGAAATGAACTATCGTATTGTCGAGGAAAAGGCTTCAACAGCAATCGGCAAGGTCGTCATCATCAAGAAAGACCCTTTCACGGAGATACCGGCTTTCGTAGAGGTAATTTGGAAGAATGGCACGCATGACCAGATTAACGAGACTGTTGGCAGGCCTGCAGGTTCTCTGTTAAACGGTTATTACTTTGATTTCAGCGAGGATGGTACTAAGAGCTATATGACGGGTGTCGAGTTGCCAGAAGGAAGAGGAGTACCGGATGGGCTGAACATCCTTCAGATTCCTAATCAAAGCTACGCGGTGTTCGATAGTCGAGAATCGATTCCAGACGACATGGAGATCGGGTTAGAAATCCTAAACGTCTGGAAACGAATTTATTCGGAGTGGTTCCCATCCTCGAATTTTGAACAAGTTGAAGGACCATGTATGGAGAAGTACTATTGGGCAAATGATGATCACACCGAATCGATTTGCGAAGTATGGATCCCGGTTAGAAGAAAGTCGTAATTTAAGTTTAGGCCGCCATTATGGCGGTCTTCATTATATAAAAGATACTTGCCGTTACAGACAGCGCGGTGAACTGTATCACAAGTAGGGGCAAGTTTTTTGAAGAAAAGCTTGCAGGAGCCAGTGTTAGCATCATGCGGACCAAAGGAGCAGGGTAGATAACATTCTGGTTGGAACGGTGCTAAACAGACTTCTGAGAGTTTTATTTGTGCTACAGAGTAATGGCTGGTATCCGTTATAGTAAAGCGTAACTCCGTTTGAAAGAAAATGAAAGCGGTTACTATTCTCCGCGATGATCCTGGCAGTTGAATTGGCCAGGCATGCAGAAAGAGTAATCAAGGGTACCACCAAAAGGCACTGTAACCATCACGGCAGCGGGCGGCAGAATGCGATCGGGACCATTTTGGGAGATGAGCGGTATTATCCGGTGTAAAAGTTGAAGTGAAAGATTGTTGCCCTTATCGTATAAACGTATAATTATGAGTGATTAAATGAGCACCCGTCAGGCGGAAGCTTGATCTACAAAAGAAAGGGTCATCCTGTGAAGGGTGGCCCTTTTCAAAACTGCCTTGCATACAGGAACTGTTGTAACTTACGGATATAAATTATATACATACTATCGTAATGGAAAACAAAGAAAACCTGGATATAGTCAACAGGAGGGTTCAAATATGTGGTTTGGGAAGAAAGAAACGCAACTGGATCGAATAAAAAACAAATTGAATCAAGCCATGCGCAAAGACACGGCTTTCTCGGAGTTTGGATCATCCTCACATCAATACAGGGTTAATGGGAAGCTTACAGCAAAAGAGCTGGCGGACTGGCAAGCACACAATCAGGTCACACTTCCTGAGCCTTTCGCGCAGTTTTTAACGAAAATCGGCAACGGAGGCGCCGGACCCTATTATGGAATTTATTCGATCGAAAAGGCAGCTTCCTATACCGAGCGCCAGGCACTCCTTGCAGAAGCTGTTCTGCATCCCGGGATGACCAAAGAGGAATGGAACCATCTGACGGAGCCCTTGACCAACGACGAGGACATCCCCGATGAGGAATACGACGACGCCCGTAATAAGGTGCTGGGTGGCATGTTGTGCATAGGCACCCAAGGCTGCGAATACGATATGTATCTCGTGCTTGAAGGGAAACACAGGGGGAGAATTGTGTACACCTCTGATTTTCATCCCGATCATCCCTTTTTCTTTGTCTATGAAGACAACTTTCTGGACTGGTATGAGCGCTGGCTGGATGAAATTATTCTGGATTATGATAACGGGTGGTTTGGCAGTCGAATGCCGGGTGATGAGAATGCGCTGATCCAGATTTATCAGAGCGCTCCAACCGAAGAAATCCAGGCAAAAGCGCTGGATGGAATGTTCAAGTTTAAGAAAATCTCTCAGCCAACCCTTGGTTTTTTGAAAAATATTGCGGAGCAAAGCCCAAAAAATCGGACCACAGCAATTTGGCTAATCTGCAAAACTTCTTTTGATGCGGGTAGAAAATATCTTCTGGAGCTGTTGCAATCGGATAGGCATGAGGGTTTTCTGCAAGCTTTAGAGATTCTGCATGCTTCCAGTAAAACTGTGGATTTAACGGAATTTATTCCAGTGATCTTGCAAAGGTTTGACAGGATTCACGACCCGGAAACGTTGCGTTATGCAGGGTATATCCTGGAAGATTACGATGCGATTACTCTCCGGAACTTTGCGCCTTTCTTGTGTCACACCGACCCGAAGATGCAAACCACTGCCATCTATGCCGCGCGCAGTTGCGAGAACAAGCAGGGAAGCTGGCAGATCATTGAACAGATGTTGATGGGGGGCGGCCCGCAGGTTCTGAATAACTCGATTTTATACTGGGGCATTATTCCACATGAGAAGCTGCTGCCTTACTATAAGGCGGTATGGCCGGAGTATAAAAGCAATCCGAATTTCAGAGAGAAATTTATCGGTTGTTTGCGGGAACTGCATTTGCCAGATGATTATTTCGACAAAAACGAATCGTGAGAATCGTAATCCATATCGAAATCGAGAGGCTTGGCGCGAAGAGAACATTGGTTCAATCTCTCAAGGAAAAGGTCGTCCTGAAAGGGAGGGGCCTTTCTTGCTGTTTGGACGAGAATAAGGAATGATAAAAAAACATTTTTGAACAAGGGCGTGTGCGTCCGGAAAGTGTATTCCTGGCTCTGAGCACAAACGGACCGAATTGCACCTATTTGGGGCTTTTAGCCTGTTACAGTAAGGAAACGGACTCCAGCGCAGTTATTTCTCCCTGAAGACCGTTTTTTGATAGAATCCAGAGCAGATAAGTGCATCTGGGTCCGCAAAAGAGAATAAACAGGGGTTTTACTCTCGATAGCGTCTCCTGAGTCCGAGTGAACGAATCCGCTGTGTGCTTTTAGGGACCCTATCTTCATTCAATACTAAACCCTGCTTCCCCAGAGCTCATCCAGTTTGAGGACACGCTCTAATTAATAGGAAAGAGTCGAGAAAAGTGCAACCAATCCTACGAACTTTCTACTATATAGATAAGAGGGATAAGATTTGTAAAGGAGAATACCGGATGGAAGATCAGGGAATAGTTCGCCTGTACTTACAGCGTTCGCAGCAAGCCATTATAGAGACTAAGAATAAATATGGGGCATACTGCAGAGTGATTGCAAGAAACACACTTTCCAGTTATTCGGATATTGAAGAGTGTGAGAACGATACATACTTAGGAGCATGGAATGCAATACCCCCTAATATGCCTAGAAAGTTCCCTGTATTTCTAGGGAGGATCACACGTAATATTGCGCTTGATAAACATGGTTATAATACAGCGAAAAAGCGTAATCGTGAGTTTGAAGTTATTTTAACTGAATTAGAAGAATGTTTAGCTTCCCCTGATACTGTAGAAACAGAGTATGAAGCAGGTGAGATAGCCAATTTAATCAATCAATTTTTATATGCCTTAGATGAGCAGGCAAGAAATTTATTTATTGGGAGGTACTGGTACTCCTATTCAATAAAAGATCTTTCTAAGAGATTTAATATGAGTAGTAGTAAAGTAAAGTCCATTTTATTTAGGCTAAGAAATAAACTTAAAGTTCACCTGGAGAAAGAGGGGGTTAACCTATGAAAAGAGAAGAGTTATATAGAGAAATCGGATTAATTGATGAGAACTTAATTGAAGCGGCCGGGCACAGTGGAACAGAGAAAAGGAAAAAAAGTATTTCTAAAAAGTGGGTTGTTTTGGTTGCCTGCCTTATCCTTTATAGTTCAACCGCTTCAGCTTTATTAGCAACAGAATATTATAAAAATCAAAATTCAGAGCCTTATATACGTTATTTAAGAGCTGAAGACATGGAGTTAGCACCTGTTACTCAATATGATGCGGAAAAATTTCTGCACGCTTTAAAAAGTGATAATGAGGAACATGTATATATTGCTATTAATAGGCTAGTAGAATGCTTTAATGATCAAAAGCTGAGAGAGAAAGCGTTAAAGGAACTCCAGCCATTTTTAGAAAATGATAATCAAAAAATTGCCGATTCGGCTGCTTTCGCTATAGATATTCTGTCAAAAAGTTACCGGAGCCCTTATATTTTTAAGTTGGCAGACGGAAGTATATTGTTTACGTTATTTAATAATTATTCGGATTATGGAAGTCAAAATGTCCTCTGGAGAATAAAAGACAATGTGCTTAAAGAATATTCAAGTTTTTCTCCACCATCTATGTATATTACAGATATTATTCCTTCACCCAATAAGAAGTTAGTTGCGATAGTGACATGCTCTAATAAAAGTGAATTCGTTCAAATTATTAATATTGAAGAGGGAATGACAAGTCCAGAGTTAGTAGAATCTGCAAGAGTCAAATATGGTGCACAAAAAGAATTAGATACATGGATTCGCACGGATTATGAGAATTATAGCTATGCAGATAAAATAGTGTGGAAAGACAATGATACTTTAGAGTTTGAGGGTTCTCTTGCCTATCAGGATACTGCGATTATAGAAAATGTTACTGTAGCGTATCAGTTTAGTAAAAAGGTAATAGAAGTAAAAGGAATTAGTGAGTCTAGATGAGAAGGTAACGGTTAAATTCCGGCAGACAGAAGCGGGAATAGGTCAGATAATATCCGCTTCTGTCTGCCGTTCGGCTACCATGCTTTTGACCACATTTCCCGGTGGCAGGCGGTTTCAAAACCAATTTTGGGATAAAAGTCGGGGGCACCTCCGAAACAATATGTAGCCCCCAGTTGTTCAGTGCGTTTCATTAGCTCGGTTACTGCTACAGTTGCAAGCCCTAAACTGCGATATCGCGGAGCTGTAGCAAGTGGTTCAAGATAGGCAAAATCGTTCACACCATCAACCCACATTCCGGCGAAACAGGCGTACTCTCCATTGGGGGCTTTTATTATTGCGGTAAGTTCCTTTCTGAAATGTGGACCACTCTGCATGAGCAATCTGGAATCAAGGTCATCGTCAGGCTCGTCTCCGTGGTTGAATCCCCGCCACAATACATCGTTAATTTTACGCAGGTCATTTTCATTTTCTAAAGTTATGAAAGTGAATCCCTCAGGTAATGTGCGCGTGGAAAAACCCGAAACGTAATTGTAAACTCGGATTGGCTCACTGTATACCTTGTGATATCCTTTTTGGACAAGCAAGTTTATAAGGTGTTCTTCATAATCGTATACCCTAACATCGAGGCTGTATTGGTCAGCTGATCTCTTAGACAGCTCTTTCTCCGCATATTCAACCATTTCTTGTTTTAAAAAATCATATCCTTCTTTGGTTGAAAAGTAGCACTCGCCAACGTCCATTTCATAGCAAGCCACACCTACAATTTCTTCGTTCTCCTCCCAAATACCAAATCGATGTGTTAGAGAATGGTTGAAATAAGGATGTGTATGCGCATACTCCCAAAAAGGCTGCGGGACATTACCGCCCAACTGATACTTCTTGAAGTTTAATCGCATGAACTGAGAGACTCTTTCGAAATCGGAAAGTAATCTATACCTTCTTAACGTGATCTTCATGTTATGACCTCCTCCGCCGTTATATGAAATAAGGTATCATGAGATTTTTTTATAATCTATGCAGAGAACATATTAAACAAAACTTGCCGCTTGAAATCTTGAAGTTTTCATGGAGAAGGAGAAACAAATGAATAACAACGACTTTTTAGAGACGATAGAACAGTCAGAGATAGCACGCCATAAAGAGTATCTGCTCCAAGTTGTGAGACCAGCAATTGATATAGTTAAGAATAACGATGTTGAACCACGATTGGGCTGTAGCCGTTTTGGAGGAGCGCCTGATTTACCAGTTGGCAGCGAATGGCCTACATATGAAGGCAATCCATATCGTTTCCTGGGCCAAATCAATTTTGCGGAAATCTCATTAACTGGAGCAGACTTGCCATCGACAGGACTCCTAAGTCTTTTTGTAGCGGATGATCCCGAGGGTGAGGGTTGCCTGGAGGTTTTTGAGGACGGATATGTTCATGCTATATATATTCCTGAATCCATAGATTTGGAGAAGATATCGCCGCCCAATCCCGATAATGGCAAGACCACTGTGCTTGAATTTATCCCGGCGATGGACATTCCTTATGACGAGTACCAGGTGAAGGATTGGCCTTTCGGGGAAGAAGAGAATGACATATACACTGAAATACGAGATTCTTTGCATAAAAGCTCAGACTACCTTCTAGGCTATCCTTCTCATTGTACACTGGCATATGATCCATCGCCTGGAGCAGGGTGGATCTCTCTGTTAACTATTGCTTCCGATGATGACCTTGAATGGTGTTGGCATGATGGCGACAATTTGATGATATTTATTGAAACAGAACGGCTTAAGAATTTGGACTTTAGTGCGCTTAAGTCTGATGCCGGTTAATGTTCTGGAGAACAGAGGACAAAAAGAGCCATCCGCAAAGGATGGCTCACTATGGGGAAATTGACCTACAGATTCGCTACAAGAACAGCCAGAATAGCCACAAAGGCCGGGAAGCCCTGAACCCATAAAATTGACTTCTTGGCAGTGACGCTGCCATAAATCGCTGCAACACCGACACAGATCAGAAAAAATAGCTGAAGCTGAAATCCCGTCGTTTCATTCGGATGGAACAATCCCCATAATAAACCAGCGGCCAGGAAGCCATTATACAGTCCTTGGTTAGCGGCTAGTGACTTTGTATCCTGCGCAAACTGCTTGCTGGTTCCAAACGCTTTCTGCGCTCTTGGAGTAGTCCACATAAACATTTCCAAAACCAAAATATATACATGCTCAAGCGCAACCAGTGCTACGAGTATCGTACTCAAAATCATCATTACAATCTCCTCCATTCCATCCTAAATTAGTAGTCATCTAAATTATATTTTGCAAAATATAATATTACGAAATTAAATATATCTAATATCCGAATTTTTGTCAATTGTTTATGAAAGTGAAATTCCTCCAGTGAAACCCTGCCGATGAATACCTCATGACCCAGGTTTTTTGATTCCAGTTGCCTGAAAAGACGGGTAAATGCTTCATGGTCCGCCCCCATTCGTCAGGCATTATTTGGCGGATTATTCCCGGCATCCGAAGGAGAAATATAAAACGACGGCAGTCTAGGACTTTATTCTTGTCCATGGCTGCCGTCGTTTCTTTTATTGTAGTGATTCTAGCGTGGTGTCTGCTTAGAAATCAAAGTTATCGGGATCCGGACCGACCCGCTCATCGCGGTTCAGCCCGTCAATCCGGCTCATGTCTTCATCGCTGAGCTGGAAGTCGAACAAAGCGGCATTCTCGATAATCCGCTGTTCCTTCGTTGACTTCGGAATCGTGATAATGCCATGCTGCAGATCCCAGCGCAGGATAACCTGTGCTACGGATTTGCCGTATGCGGCGGCGATTTCCTGCAGTACAGGCTGCTCCAGCAGCTGTCCCTGCATGAGTGGCGACCAGGCTTCGATCTGGATGCCCTGCTCCTTGCTGAAGGTTCTCAGGGGCTGCTGGGACAAGTATGGATGCAGCTCCACCTGATTGACCATCGGTTTGATTCCGGCATCCTGCATGACATCCTCCAGATGATGAATCTGGAAGTTGCTGACACCGATCGCTTTGACCCGGCCCGCTGTGTACAACGTTTCCAGCGCCCGCCACGATTCTTTGTATTTGCCCTCTACCGGCCAATGGATGAGATACAAATCCAGATATTCCAGGCCCAGCTTCTCCAGACTGGCCTCATAGGCGGCAAGTGTTGCATCGTAGCCGAGATCAGCGTTCCAGACCTTGGAGGTGATGAACAGATCTTCACGGTTCAGTCCGTTATCCTTCATAGCCTCGGCTATCGCCTGGCCAACGCCCCGTTCGTTCTGATAAGCAGCAGCGGTATCAATGCTGCGGTAGCCGTGGGCAATGGCCTGTTTCACCGACAGTACCAGTTCCTCCCCGTCGGCGACCTTAAAGACTCCCAATCCTAGCCAAGGCATCTTCACGCCGTTCTGCAGTGTAGTTGTATCCTGTAAATGCTGTGCCATCATATAATAACCTCCAGAATGTAATGTGATTAGTGATTAGTGATTTGCAGTTTGTACTTTGTGTATTTGAAACAGGATTGAATGGAGCGACAGGTGATCAGGCGGCTTCAGTCTGAGGTGTAAGCTCGTCTTTTCGTTCCAGCGCACGGCTCCAGGCGGTAAGGATTACTGCCCCAAATACCATGATTGATCCTACCCATGTGGTATGAATCAAGCCCATATGATCGGTGACAAGCCCTCCAAGGTATGCTCCGATGGCAATGCCGGCGTTAAAGGCAGCAATATTGACAGCAGAGGCGATATCTCTGGCGCTTGGCGCATACCGGTCGGCGAGCATTACGACAAAAACCTGCAGGCCCGGTACGTTCATGAATGCGAGCAGCCCCATGAAAAAGATGGTGACCAGTGCTGCGGCCTTAAAGGGTGCCGTGAAGGCCAAGACCAGCAGAACGACGGCCTGCAGGGCGAACATATAGAACAAGGCATTCATCGGCTTGCGGTTGGCTGCCTTGCCGCCAATCACATTGCCGATGGCGATGGCGATGCCGTACACCAGCAGAATGACGGCAACCGTCTTTTCCTTGAAGCCGCTGATATCATGCAGCAGAGGCGATAAATAGGTGAAGACGACAAAGGTGCCGCCGTATCCCAAAGCTGTAATTGCAAAAGCGAGCAGCAAGCGGCCATTCGTCACCAGCTTGACCTGGTCGCGCAAAGGCGTCTTCGTGCCTTTGCGCAGACCGGAGGGAACGAGAACCAGGTTCCCGATCAGCGCGGCGATGCCGGTAATGACTATGGCGATAAAGGCAGCCCGCCAGCCAAGCTGCTGCCCGAGGAACGTACCGAGCGGCACTCCGGTTACGGTAGCAACCGTAAGTCCGGTGAACATCACCGAAATGGCGCTGGCCCTGCGGTCCTCGGGCACGAGATCGGCAGCAATGGTTGAGGCAATGGACATAAACAGGCCATGGGAGAGGGCCGAAATGACCCGTGCAGTCAGCAGCATGGCAATTCCGTCAGCGGCAGCGGCCAGACTGTTGCCGGCGATGAACAGAACCATCAGCGCCAGCAGCAGGGTTTTGCGCGAGACCGCCGTGGTCAGCGACGTTAACACAGGTGCGCCAAAGGTAACACCCAGCGCATATAGAGTGACAGTCAATCCCGCTGTAGTTACGGATATATGCAGGTCATCAGCAATGAGCGGCAGCAGGCCGACACTGACAAACTCGGTTGTTCCTATCGCAAAGGCGCTGATCGCCAAAGCCAGCAGCGCCAGGGTACTTCTTCTTTTATCTAAGGACATGTTTTCCACTCCTACAGTATGGTAATCACCGGCCGGTAAGTGCTATTATGGATTACCAGGACGTTAAAGGATAGTACGTACTTTTTAGTGCTATAGGTACTAAAAAGTACCCGCAGATGTGTTTGAAGACAAAGCCCACCAAACTTTTCAGGAGGAATCCTCATGGCTAAAAAATATAATATATCCGTGGAAGCGACGCTGGAGGTGATCGGCGGCAAATGGAAATGCGTCATCCTCTGCCACCTGACCCACGGCAAGATGCGGACAAGTGATTTGAAGCGCCATATGCCGAATATTACGCAGAAAATGCTTACCCAGCAGCTCCGGGAGCTGGAGCAGGACGGCATCGTCAACCGGATCAGCTACAACCAGGTGCCGCCTAAAGTGGAATATGAGCTCAGCGAATACGGCTTGTCGCTGCGGTCGATTCTGGATTCCCTCTGCGCTTGGGGGGAGCGGCATATCATCAGGGAATATGGCGATAAATTTGCCGTTCTGGAGGACAATGTGCTGAACCACAAAAAGGCAGACTGAACAGCCCCGGCTCTGTGCGGAAATGACGCATTGAGCCGGGGCTGTCCTACGTTCCAATAGCAGCAGATGAACTGCAACTTTTTATAATCGGCTCCGTCTGGTAGAAAGAAGGCACAATCAAGCAAGTAAAACTACCGCGAGGTGAGTAGACATGAATAATCATAGATTCAAACAGCTTGTGCTGTCCGCAGCGGCAGTGCTGACATTGACTTTTGCCGGGCAGAGCTTTGCAGCCGCTGCTTCTTTTCAAGATCTGGTCGATATCCCGGCTAAAGTAAAAATTGAAGAGCTGCAGCAGAAGGGGATCATTCACGGGGTCACTGACAGTAAATTCCTGCCGAATGCTCCAGTTACTGCTGCCCAAGGCATTCAACTAATCGTCAACGCCCTGGATCTGAATATCGACATGGTTCGCTTCATCAAGGCCCCGCAGGCGACGGACTATTTCCCGAATGCCAGCAATACAGCCTGGTATGCCGATGCGCTGATTATCGCTGCCAATAACAATATTGGCCTGCCGGCAGATTTGGACCCTGCGGAGAACTGGACGCGGGAAGAATTCACCCATCAGCTGATGCTGGCGATTGAGAAGCACAGCAACCTTCCGATGATCAAGCTCATGCCGGTGGATATTGCCGACGAAGCTGATTTTACAAGCGGTTACGACGGCTCCATTCAGCGGGCGCTTGCCCTTGGAATCGCCAGTCTGGACACCGCGGGCAAATTCCATCCGGTCAAGGAGATTACCCGCGCAGAAGCAGCGGAACTGATCTACAATGCCCTGGAATATATCGCTGCCCATCCGGCTCCTGCCGGTGGATACGGTGAATAAGTAAGCGGAGGATAACGGGATCGCACTCTCTTTTACAACCATAGTGCCTGCCAGACTGACAGAAAAAACCGCAAGCCTCCAAGGAATTGGAGCGATTGCGGTTTTTTCTGTGTTCCCATAAGCGGACTAATCCGGCTGGCCTTCGGTAACCTGAATGGTGAAAATGAATACGGCGCCCTGTTCGATGCCCGGTTTGGCATAGATAGTGCCGCCCATGAGTTCAACCAGCATTTTGCAGATGGACAGCCCGAGGCCGGTGCCGCCGAACTTGCGGTTGATGGTCGCGCCGATCTGTGTGAAGGGCTGAAATAAATAACCCATTTTATCCGCCGGAATGCCGATGCCCGTATCTTCAACCACAAACTCCAGCTGCAGGACCCCATCCAGCGATTGTCTGAGACGGGTATGTACCTTCACACCGCCGCTAGCAGTGAACTTGATGGCATTGCCAATCAGATTGTTCAGGACCTGTCTAAGACGGTTCGGATCGCCAACCAGCAGCGCGGGAATCGCCGGGTCGATATCCATTTCCATACTTAGGTTGCGTTCTTTGGCGAGCGCCCTGAACAGATCCATCGTTTCTTTCAGGCAGGCATGCAGGTTGAACAGCTCGTAGTCCAGCTCCATTTTGCCCGATTCAATCTTTGTGAAATCGAGAATGTGATTAATTACGGATAGAAGTGCGTGACCGCTGGTATGAATAATTTCTGCCATTTCCAGATCGTCTGTCTCCAGCTCTGAAGTTCTGAGCACATCTGACATGGCGATAATTCCATTCAAGGGGGTGCGGATTTCATGGCTCATCATGGCCAGAAACCCGCTCTTGATCCTCAGGGCAACTTCGGCAGTTTCCTTCAATTCAGTAAGGACGACATTTGCCGCTTCCAGCTCCTGCGATTTGATCTGCAGTTCCTTATGGGTCTGATACAGGCGGACGAAGCCGTCTATTTTGCTTTTCAGGACAATCGGATGGAAGGGCTTGGTCAGAAAATCAATCGCTCCCGCCGTGTACGCCATCATGTAATTCTCCAGCTCGGAGGTTAGTGCGGTTAGAAATATAATGGGGATATCCCGCGATTTCTGGCGCATTTTAATCCGCTTCGCCGTTTCGAAACCATCCATATCCGGCATCAGCACATCCATAATTATCAGGGCGAATTCCTGCTCCAGCAGGCATTTCAAGGCATCCATACCGGAGCTGGCGCCAATCAGACGATAAGGAGTGTCTGCAAGCAGCGCCTGAACGGACAGAAATTCATCCGGACGGTCATCAACAAGTAAAATATTTACAGGATAATCCATATTTCCTCCCACAGCGGTTGAAATTTCTAAAATGTGAAGTCTGTCTGGTAATTATTGAATTAACCACACCTTCAGTACAGTAACCAGCTGGGTGGTATTAATCGGTTTGGAGATATAATCGGAAGCGCCGGCCTGCAGACATTTAAGCCTGTCTTCTTCCAGAGCCCGGGCGGTCAGGGCAATAATCACAAGCTGGTCATACTCCGGCATGGCACGGATATGCTTCATCGTCTCGTACCCGTCCATCTCCGGCATCATAATATCCATAAATACAAGCTGGGTCTCGGGATGCTGCTCCAGATGCTGTAACGCCTCTTTGCCGTTCTGCGCAAAACTGATATCCATATTATAACCTTCCAGGACACTTGATAACGCAAAGATATTGCGCATATCATCATCCACGAGCAGGATGCTCTTCCCGGCAAAAGCCGCTTCCGGATTATGCAGCTTCTCGATCAGGCGCTGCTTGTCCGGCGGCAGATCGGCATGCTTGCGGTGCAGGTACAGCGCGGTTTCGTCGTACAGCCGCTCCATGGATCGCACGTTCTTAATGACAATGCTCTCGGCATAATGCTTCAGACGTTGTTCATCGCCCTTGCTGAGGTCCTTGCCCGTATAGATGATGACCGGCAGGGTTTGCAGTTTGCGGTTGGTTTTGACCTGCTCCAGCAAATCGAAGCCGCTGATATCCGACAGGCCCAGATCAAGGACCATGCAGTCAAAATGATGGCTCACCAGCTGCTCCAATGCTTCCCGTCCTGTCCCCACTGCGACAATACGTACATCGGGATGCCCGATGAACTCTACAAGGCTGCTGCGCAGATCCTTGTTGTCCTCAACAATTAGCAGGCTTTTTACCGGCCTTCTGATATAGGTTTCAATCTGCAGGAAGGCAGCCTCCAGCTCGGTCTGATCGCTGGGCTTCTTCCAGAAGGAGAGTGCGCCCATGGCCAGGCTCTGCTGATTCTCTTCCGCGGTCGAGATCACATGCACCGGAATATGACGCAGCTCCGGCCGGCTCTTCAGGCGGCTGATGATTGACCAGCCGTCAAGGACGGGAAGATGCAGGTCGAGCAGGATGGCATCCGGCTTGTAGGCATGTGCCAGAGCCAGACCTTGATCGCCCTGAAAGGCGACGATCGCCTTGAAGCCTCTGCTGCGAGCGAGCTGCAGCAGAATGGCCGCGAACTCGGCATCTTCTTCAATGATCAGGAGCAGCGTGTCATCGCTGAGCAGATTCCCCCGGTCATCCTCCATTTCAGCGAACTGCAGCAGCTTCGGATTGGATATGGAAATATCGGGTACGAAGGATTCCCGGAAGGCAGTATTCTCCCGGCTGCTGGTGTTCGGATTGAGAAGCTCACTGCTGGCGGCAGCTGCGAACGTCGCAGCTGCCTGCGCAAGAGCGTCACCCTCCGGCTCAACAGCGGGAATAGTCAGGGAGAAGGTACTGCCTTTGCCTACTGTGGATTCAACTACAATTCTTCCACCCAGCATAGTGGAGAGCTCGCGGCAGATGGTCAGGCCAAGACCGGTTCCCCCATATTTGCGGCTGGTTGTGCCGTCCGCCTGCTGAAAGGCCTCAAAGATGCTCTCCAGCTTGGATTCGGGAATCCCGATACCGGTGTCGCTGACGGAGAAGACCGCCTCATTTCCGCTCATGCGCATAGATAAAGAGACGGAGCCCTGCTCCGGAGTGAATTTAACGGCATTCGATAACAGGTTGTTGATGATTTGCTGCAGCCTGTGGCCGTCGGTCATAAGATGGTCAGGCAGCCTGCTGTCACAATGGACATCAAAGCGGATATTCTTTTTCTTGGCCTGCTGCTCAAAGTGGCGGAACAGGTGGTTGCTTAGATCATGCAAGGAGACCGGTTCAAGGACAGCGGTCATCTTGCCTACCTCAAGCTTGGCTAAATCGAGAATCTCGTCGATCAGCTGCAGCAGATCTTTGCCTGCGGAGAAAATGGTATGCACATATTCAAGCTGCTTAGGGCCAAGATTGCCTTCTTTGTTCTCGGCAAGAATCTGCGACAGAATCAGCAGGCTGTTCAGCGGAGTGCGCAGCTCATGCGATACATTGGCCAGAAATTCTGATTTGTACTGGGCGGCCATGAAGATTTCTTCCGCCTGGGTTTTGATCTCCTCTTTTTGCTGCTCGGTAAGTTCGATTTGCTGCTGCAGGTGAATATTTGCGGCCGAGATCTCTTCTGTCTGCGCCTGAAGCTCTTCCGTCTGCGCTTGAAGTTCTTCGGTTTGTGCCAGCAGCTCGTCGGCTTGTGCCTGTATTTCTTCCTTTTGCCGTCCGGAAATCTCCATCTGCTTCTGTAAATCCTGGTTAGAGGCAAAAAGTTCTTCCGTCTGCAGCTTTAATTCATCGGCTTGGGCTTCAATTTCGGCTTTTTGCTCTTCCGTCAATTCCATCTGCAGCTGCAGCTGCTCATTCGAGGTCAGCAGGCTGTCTGCCTGCATCTGCAGTTCTTCTCCCTGCGCCTGCAATTGCCCGGTCTGTGAACGCAGCTCATCGGTCTGTGCCAGCAGCTCTTCGGTTTGCGCTTCGAGCTCCTGCGTCTGGGCCTGCAGCTCCTCCGTCTGGGCTTCCAGCTCTTCCTTCTGCAGCTGGGTTTCACCCAGCAACTCTTCGATTCTGGCCACGTCTGCCAAAGTATTGATTAGCACGCCCATGTTCTGGCCGGTCCGTTTAATCAATTCGTACTCTTTGTCAGCCAATGTGTTCAGGGTAGCCAGCTCGACCACGGCGACAACATCCTGCTCATAAATGACAGGAACCAGGATGAGCGTAGTGGGGGCAGCTTCACCCAGTCCGGAATGCACGCGGATGTAATGCTCCGGCAGATCATGCAGCACGACCATCTTCTGATCGAGTGCGCATTGTCCAACCAGTCCGCTGCCAAGTGCAAAGGGTTCGCGGCGGCCAGCTGCTTCATCGAAGGCATAACCGGCGGTGAAGTGCAGCTTGTCCACTTGTTTCAGATAGACCGCTCCGTAGGTTCCGCCGACAGCGGCGCTCAGCTTGCCGATAAAAACCCGGGCTGCGGTCTCTAAATGTACCGATCCCTGAAGCATCAGGGCCATTTCTGTAACTTGGGTATTGATCCAGGCCTGCTCTTCGGCTTGGAGCCGCAGGCTGCGTTCTTCTGTGGTCTTGTGCTCCAGATTAACGGCTAAAGCGTGAAAGGAATGTGCCAACTGCCCGAAATCATCTCCAGCTTCGGGGCTGATTGCGGAGGAATCGAGGGTGCCTTGCGCAATATCTACGGATATCTTCATAATCCTATCCAGACCCCGGCGGATGTTCCGCTGGATACTCATCATGAGTCCACTTCCAAGAATAATTCCGGCTGCACCGAATGCTAAAGACAGGAGTAAAGGAACCCCTTCAAGATAAATTATAGATACAGCAATCATGCTGCTGAGAAAAAGGATAAAGGCAGATGATGCTAACCAAACCCGTTGTTTTATTGTCATGCTCGCCCGTCCTTTGTCTAGTTAGTATCACGAATCACCTTTAATTATACTTTTAATAGAGAGGAGGCGATAGGGGAAGGCGAGAGAAAACGCCGGCAAATCCGCAAAAAAACAGGATTTACTGGCGTTATTCTCAGATTACTCTATGAATTGCGGACGAAAGTTAACGGGACCGTCTTTTTCCCTGGCGGCGCTTGGCTGAACCTTTGTTCAGGGCATGGCCTCCTGCGCCCCCGCCGACCGCCTGCTGCTGGCGTGTATAGGGGCTGTCGATGGCAGAGTTAGTTCCGCCTGTACTGTATGTTCCGCCGCCGCTGCCTACCTGTGTCGCCGATGAACTCATGCTGCCTTTAGGGAGCTTGACCGTCTGGTTGTTGATGACAACGACGATCTCCTTGCCGCGCGGACAAATCAAAGGGAGAGGATGTTTGCCGCCGTTTCGTCCTTTGCTCCCCAGGTTAGCGGCATCTCCTCCTGCGCCGACGCTCTGCTGCTGGCGTGTATAAGGGGAAGCAATGGCCGCATTGCTGCCGGCTGCGCTGCTTCGTCCCGCACCGCTGGCAATTTGGGTGGTATTGGCTGCGTTGGTGTATTGATTATTGATGACAAATACGAGCCGGTCTACTCCCGCCAGCGGCGTCCGTGTAACAATCCGCCGTTTTCCTTTTTGAATAATAACGACAATCCGGTCCTTTTGTTTGGCCACCCGTATCGTTCCTCTCTGAGTAGTTTTCCTTATCATAAATGCATGGGGGCGGAAATCGTGAGCAATACGGGCGGAGTGTGCTTAGAAACAAACGCTTGCCTAATAGGCCGATTGAAAACATATGTATTTCATGAAAATATGTCATAAATGGATGAAATAATGCTTAAAATTTTGCTTGTAAGGTTCGGACAGAGCGTGTAAGATATACAAGGTATTTACTACGACTTTTCATAAACAACTCATATAATCTTGGGAATATGGCCCATAAGTTTCTACCGGATAACCACTGTAATTATCCGACTATGAGTGAAATAGCGCATCTAGGGTTCCGTTTTTTATGCCGCGGCATAAGAAGGGCTGGTCCAAGCGATGCGGACACTGCTTATGTGTTACACCACTTAGGGACAAAAACCCAGAGGGACAGATTCACTTGAGAAACACTCAAGGGGATCTGTCTTTTTTATTTAAAGATAAGAATTTATCGTTTCCACTTGTCACGATTCAAAGAATTCATCAGATCATATCAAAGGAGCGATCACCCGCAGTAATGAAAATATTAGAGGAACGAATCAGAGAAGAGGGCTTGATTCTGTCGGATACGGTGCTGAAAGTAGACTCGTTTCTGAACCATCAGGTGGATACGGAGCTTGCGCTGCAGATCGGGCAGGAATTCAAGACAATCTTCGGGCATCTCCCGGTTACGAAGGTGTTGACGGTTGAGGCCAGCGGAATTCAGTTTGCGATGGCGGCAGGCATTGCCTTAAAGGTGCCATTCATCTATGCCAAGAAGAAGAAAGCTATCACGCAGTCGGAGGACGTCTATTCGGCCCCGGTACATTCCTTTACCCGTCAAGAGCATTACCGGATCAGCATCTCGCAGAAATATCTGGGCCCGGGCGACAAAGTGCTGATCGTCGATGATTTCCTGGCTACGGGCGCTGCTTTGGTGGGACTGGCTGATATCGTGGAGGAATCCGGTGCAGAGCTGCTCGGCGTGGGCTGCGTGATCGAGAAGAGCTTTCAGGAAGGACGCAGTCTGCTGGAGAAAAGAGGAATCCCCGTGCATGCCTTGGCACGAATCGCTTCCATGGCGCCGGGAGAAATTCATTTCATAGACAATACTGCTGATATTGAAGAAATGATCAAGGAGAGTGCAGGATGTTAAGCAAACAAAAAGTCTTCGCATTAGGACTCCAGCATGTGCTGGCCATGTATGCCGGCGCGGTCATTGTGCCGCTTGTTGTCGGAGGGGCGCTGAACCTGAATGGAACACAGATGGCCTACCTCATTGCTGCGGATTTGTTCACTTGCGGACTGGCCACGCTGCTGCAGGTCATGGGCAGCAAATATTTCGGCAGCGGCCTGCCGGTGGTGCTGGGCTGCACCTTCACTGCGGTCAGTCCCATTATTGCCATCGCCTTGGATTCCAATCTGGCAACAGCCTATGGTGCGATTATTATATCGGGATTGTTCGTTGTGTTTGCCGCCCCGGTCTATGGGAAGCTGCTGAAGTTCTTCCCGACCGTGGTAACCGGTTCTGTGGTGACCATTATCGGGCTGTCGCTCATTCCGGTTGCTATGAATAATGTGGCCGGCGGGCAGGGACAACCTGATTTCGGAGAACCCCGCAATTTGCTGCTGGCCTTGATTACACTGCTGGTGATTCTCGCTGTGAACCGGCTGACAACCGGGTTCCTGCGTTCCGTTTCTGTACTGGTAGGTCTGGTTGTCGGGACGGCTATCGGCTATTTTATGGGCATTGTACATTTCTCCACTGTCGGTTCTGCCTCTTGGATCAGCGTGGCCCAGCCGTTCTACTTTGGCTGGCCCGAGTTTAATATTACGGCCATTTTCACGATGATTATCGTAAATATCGTATCCATGGTGGAATCGACCGGCGTTTACTTTGCCGTAGGCAAGGCTACAGACCAGAAGGTCGAGCAGAAGCAGATTGTCAACGGCCTCCGCTCTGAAGGTCTCGCCATAATGCTTGGAGGGCTGTTTAATGCCTTCCCGTATACCGCATTCTCCCAGAACGTCGGACTGCTGTCACTGACCCGTGTCAAGACGCGGAATGTGATTTTTGCCGCCGGCGGTATCATGGTTGTGCTGGGACTGTTGCCTAAATTGGCTGCGTTAACCACAATCGTGCCGAATGCGGTACTCGGCGGGGCAATGATCGTAATGTTCGGTTCGGTCGCGGCTTCCGGAATGTCGATCCTCTCCGAGGTCGATCTGCGCAAGGATGGCAACCTGCTGATTACCGCCTGCAGCATCGCTGTCGGCCTGGGCTCGGCGGTATTGCCCTCCATGTTCGACCAACTGCCGGAGTTTGCCAGAATGCTGCTGCAGAATGGTATTGTTTCCGGGTCGCTCACTGCGATCATTCTGAATCTGTTCTTATCCAAAACACAGGATAATACAGCTCCTGCCGCCGTGCAGGATGCACAGTAATTCCAATATGCACCTCTAATAAGAATTACCGCCGGTTCCGAAATAAATGGAATCGGCTTTTTTTAGAAAGGGGGAGGAAATATGCTGAAATATTGGCAGCGTATTCTCGGGAGTCTGCTGCTGGTATCCCTATTGCCGCTGCTTTCGGTCCTTCATCTTTTTACGGGCCAGCAAGATATGCCGGTCTCACGCCAAGGGGTCATGGATCTTCGGGCTTGGGATTTCCGCCATGACGGCGTGGTGAAGCTGAACGGGGAATGGGAATTATACCGCGATGCGCTACTGACGCCGGGGAATTTCAGCCAAGCTGATCCGGGCGGGGAGGGAGTGACGGCTTCTACCATAATCGAGGTGCCGGAGAAATGGAACCGTTATCTGTCGGATACCGGCAGCCCAGAAGCCAGAGGTTATGCCACCTATCGGCTGCAGGCCATGATTCCCTATGGAGAGGATGTTATTTACGGCCTTCGGACGGCCAACATCCGCACGGCAAGCAAGGTGTTTGTGAACGGACAGGAGATCGGCAGCAGTGGAAGTCCGTCTGCCTCCTCTTCTGAGGGGCGGCAAGAAAACTACCCCTACATGGGATTCGCAGCCGTATCCGGCGACAAGCTGGAGATTATTGTCCAGGTGGCCAATTACAGCTACTCTTCCGGCGGAATTGTTCTGCCGGTCGTGATTGGCTATCAGGCCGACATTTTGAAGCACCGTGAATTCGCTCTTTTTGTGGACGGTGCAACGCTGTTTGGTTTTTTTGCCCTCTCCTTATTTCTGCTGATGTTCTCCAGAGTAAAGGAAAGCCGGGGCATTACTTTAAATCTGGGATTATTTTGCACAGCGGCCTTTGTCTATGTACTGACCCACGGGGAGAAGCTGATTTCCTTCGCGCTTCCGGGCCTGCCTTATGAAATTGTACTCAAGCTGCAGCTGGCTTCATCCACGCTGGTTTATTTTTATCTGCTCAGATATGTTGCCCACTCGGTAAACTATCCAATGCCTCCGGCGGTCATCAAGAGCTCTAAGGTGATCACTGTCGTCCTGCTGCTTATCGCTATATTTGTGCCTGCTTACTGGTTCAGCTATCTTGAGGGGCTGCTCTTGACCTGGGGCTCCATAAGTTTGAGCTTTGTCCTCTATTCCATGGTTAAAGGTACGAAACAAAACACGCAAAACATGTTCTTCATGATGGTCAGTATTGAGAGCTTAAGCATCGTCATTTTATGTTACCTGCTTACGTTTACCGGCCTTGCCCTCAGCTATGTTATTACCTCCTACGAGATCATTCTGTTCGGATTCTTTCAAGCTGCGCTAATGACCCGCAAATACGCTGCCTCCTTCCTGGAAGTGGAGCAGCTGTCACGCAGGCTGCTGACGCTTGACGGACTGAAGGACGACTTTATGGCAGATACCTCGCAGGAGCTGCGGAAGCCGCTGCAGGGCATTGTAAACATTGCACAGACGCTGGCCGAGGGTGCAGCCGGGGCTTTAACTCCTGAGCAAACCGGTCAATTGTCCATGATAGTCTCTACCGGCAGGCGGCTGTCTGCATTAATTAATGATATGTCGGATTTCGCCAGGCTGAATCACGGGGATTTCTTTCTGCGGCGGCAGGCGGTGGACCTGCGGAGGGTAGCTTCTTCCGTAATGGAGGTTACCCGCCATGTATCGGGCAATTCCCGTCTGGTCTTCAAGCTGAACCTGCCGGAGTCTCTCCCGCTGCTAGAAACAGATGAGCAGCGGCTGTCGCAAATCTTATTCAACCTGTTGTCAAATGCTGTGAATAATACCCCTCAGGGTGTGATAACCCTGTCTGCCGAGGTTAAAGAAGAGTATGTTGCTATCTTTGTAGCGGATACTGGCTTAGGGGTCGCTCCAGAGCGCTTGCGTACCATTTTTGACGCGTACGATCCGCAAGGGGCGGCCGCCCAAAAAACCTACAGGGAAAACGGCCTTGGCCTCAGCATCACCCAAAAGCTGGTAGAGTTGAACGGGGGGAGAATCGAAGCCGAGTCTGAACCGGGTCAAGGCTCGGTATTCCGCTTCACGATGCCGATACTGCAGAAACGAACAGCGTTTCTGGATCAGGACTATCTGGAGATTACCGGTTGGGAGTCGGCAGCGGCTTTGGAGTCTCCAGGAGAAGAGCCTGCGCTTCCCCTTGAAGGGGAATGCTGCTACATCCTTGTTGTCGACAATGATCCGGTCAATCTCCAGGTGCTGGCCAATGCGCTGCAGCTGGAGCAGCATAAAGTGATTACCGCAGGCAGCGGGCCTGATGCGATTATACAAATGCAGAATCATCCCGAACTGGACTTGATCATTATGGATTGGGTAATGCCTGAAATGCCGGGGCTGGTGTTATGCAAGGCGATTCGCGAGCGGTTTGTTTTATCCGAACTGCCGATCCTAGTACTGACAGGCAGCAGCCGCCCGGAAGATATTCAGGCTGTTTTTGAGGCGGGGGCCAATGATTACTTAAGCAAGCCGGTAGAGCTGCGGGAATTCAGGGCACGCGTGAAGACGCTGCTGGATATGCGCAAGTCCATCCGTACGTCGGTACAGACGGAAATTGCCTTCCTGCAGGCCCAGATTAAACCTCATTTTCTGTATAATGCGCTTAATGCCATTATCTCGGTTTGTCCCGATGATCCGGATAAGGCGACCGATCTGCTGCTTGATCTCAGCCAATACTTGCGCAGCAGCTTTGATTTCCAGAACCGCGGGCAGACGGTGCCGATCGGAAAGGAACTGGAGCTGGTGAGGTCCTATCTTGCGCTGGAGAAGGCGAGATTCGATGAGCGGCTGAATATCGAGTTTGATGTGCCGGAAGGTCTGCGCGAACTGGTCCCTCCGCTCAGCATCCAGCCGCTGGTGGAGAACGCGATCAACCACGGACTGATGCGGAAAATGGCCGGAGGGACCGTCAATCTGTCCGTTAAGCTGCTGGCCGGGCAGCTCGTTGTTGCGGTATCTGACAATGGGGTGGGCATCACTCCGGAGCGGATTGAACAAGTGTTGTCCGACGCGCACTCCGAAGGAGGCATCGGCCTGAGGAATATCCAGAGGCGGCTGCTCAAAATATACGGAACCGGTCTGATGATTGTGAGTACGCCGGGCAGGGGAACTACGATCTCTTACACCATCCCCAGAGGGAATCCATCCATAGACAGAGCAAAATAGGCATCCATCCGGACTGCCAATGAATAGCCGGGTTCGGAACATATTGTGAACAGACTTCCTTTCACGTATTTCCGATTGCCAATATTATTCCAATACCCTAGAATTTACTTGGACCCTAACAGATAAAATAGATAGGGATGGACTGCGGGCTCATGAAACGAAATTGTGCTTACAGCGTATCAGAAGCATAAACAGTTATCAGGAAAGAAGGGTAATAAGTGGATAATGGAATGAAGGTCATCCTGTTTGAAAAAATGCCGGAAGGCGATCTGCGTGTCATCGAGGAACGTACCTGGAGCATGAATATGATTACTGCCCTGGAACATGTCAATTATATTGTAGTGGGCAGCCGGGAGTATGAGGCAGTGGAAGGACGGCTGAACGTGGACGAGGGGAAGCTGGAGCTTTTGCTGGTTCCGATGCGTGCTGAAGGATAAATTGTCAGGAAAGGAGGGGCCCATGTTGGGAAAAGATGAAAATACTAAAGAACCCGCCGTGTCCAAATTGTTCAATGCGGAAGGCAAGCCGCTGCGGGTATTGTCCACCTCGCTAGGGATTGCACTGCTGGCCAATGCACTGTTTGTACCGGGCGGGGCTGGTGCCAGCGGCAGCTCGGGCGAAGAGCCGAAGCTTGTCTCCTGGTCCACCGAAGAGGTCAAAGCCTATTTTGATAAAAATGTAGACTGGAATATTCCGTACCCGGAAGAGAATGTGGAAGAGACCGTGCAGGAGGGCAGCGGGGTAGTAACCTCCGGCGGGACAACCGTCATTAACAATTACGGCGGCTACAGCTCGGGTTTCGGCTGGGATGATATGCTGCTGTACCACATGCTGTTTAACAGCGGCTCGTTCTACTCCTCCAGAGGCTGGTACAATGACCGGCCGACCTATTACGGAGGAACCCGGACTACCTACAAGCCGCCGACCTACAGCAGCGGCAGCTTCCAGAACAAAAAGGTAGCCGGATCTGTGGCAAAACCGAAAACCTCTACTTCCTCTACCGGCTCCATCACGAGAAGAGGGACATCCTCGAAGAAAGGCGGCATTGGGGGCACATCCAGCGGTTTAGGCTCCGGCAGTAAATCAAGCTCCTCATCGTCAAAATCAAGCGCTGGCAAAAGCTCCAGCAGCAAGAGCGGTTTCGGCGGATGAGTTCTGCAGAGAGTGTCTTTCAATTTGTGGATCAATCGGGCTTGGAACGGGCACCAAGGGTGGAGAAGCTGCATGAGCTTGGCTTCACCTGGGCAGACCTGGAGGATGAAGAATACTGGCTTGATGCCGTTGCGGTGATGCGCGGCGAGACTTACCAGGAACTTGAAGAAGCCTCGGTCAAGCTGTGGGCTATACTGGACAAAACAGTCCGCTATGTCCACCGTAGACATGATCTATATGATTTGCTCGGCATTCCCCCCGTCCTGTGGCAGATGCTTGATGAATGCCCGCTGCCGGAGCCGGGCCGCATCAGCCTCTATGCCCGGTTCGATTTCGCCGTGGCGGACAACGGGGCGATTAAGCTGCTGGAATTGAATGCCGATACGCCTACCGGTTATGTGGAGGCCTCCATCGCTACGCCCTGGATCTGCGAGCAGGCTGGCATCGCCAGCCCCAATGGAGCGATGAAGGGACTTCTTGCGGCGGCTTGGGGCACAGAACGGCCGGACACGGCAGCTTGTGTCGCCTACGGTTCCCAACAGGAAGACTCCGGCACGATTGAGGCGCTTGTGAAGCACAGCGGCCTGGATATCAAGTGCGTGGATTGTCTTGAACTATGGATTGATGAAGGGACTGTACGGGATGGAGAGGACCGGGTTATTCAGCGGATGTTCGCCCTCTATCCCAAGGAATGGATGGCGGTAGACGAAGGCGGCGATGCGCTCGCCTACGCCGTAGAGAGTGGACAGCTGGAGTTATTCAACGGACCGCACAGCATCCTGCTGCAGTCCAAGGGATTGATTGCGGCGGTATGGGGGATGTATGAGCTGGGACTGCTGTTTAGTGAGGAAGAGCGCGAGGCGATCTCCCGCTATATTTTGCCGACCTACAATAAGCCGGTATTCTCCGGGAGCTTTGTCTCGAAGTCTGTATTCGGCCGTGAAGGCGGTTCTGTACGTCTCTTCGATGACAACGGCACACTTGAGCTGCAGGACGAGGAAGGTTTTGACAGCAGTACACTATTCCCCACCGTCTATCAGAAAAGAGCCGAATTGGCCCGGATTCAGACAGCGGAAGGGGAGTTTCATCTGCTCACCGGCATGTTCGTCATTAACGGGAAACCTTGTGGCCTGCTCGGGCGGGCAGGCGGACCGATTACAGGCAATGCCAGTCATTTTATCGCGCTAGGAGTGAGGGAACTTGGAGATGAGTAAGAGTAGAAGGGTGCGGACCGGGCGCTTCGGGGTAATTCGGTTGGGCGCGATCCTTGGAATACTGCTGTTGTCGGTGCTGCTGAGCGCATGCTCAAGCAATGAGGACAGTGTGTTTCATACAGGTACTCCTGCAGCGGAAACAACGGACAGTGTATCCCGTGTGCCGTGGGAT
This sequence comes from Paenibacillus sp. FSL M7-1046, assembly GCF_038007405.1. NCBI lineage: Bacteria > Bacillati > Bacillota > Bacilli > Caryophanales > Paenibacillaceae > Paenibacillus > Paenibacillus sp. FSL M7-1046. Next base: position 2,638,041 of record NZ_JBBOXB010000001.1, read on the forward strand.
TACAGGGTAGTGGAGAGCACAGTGGGTGATTTGATCGGCAGCGACATGACGGTTCTGCCGGATAACGAGCTGCTCCCGAACGATGGCAACTATGCCACCGGGGATAAGATCTGGACATTGCAGTTCATGGATGCCGAGCTGGTTACGGATGCTGACCAGAAGAATGAGATCCGCCTGTCCGCCTGGTCCACGCTTAAATCGTATGGAGACCAGAAGACGGCTGCAGAGGATCTGAAGAATCTAAAGGTATCTATTACCACCGATGTGGATCTTGTCGGAGTCTATAAGACCAAGTTCAAGGAGAAGACAAGAAACTTCGCCGTGCTTGAGCTGCCTTCCGGCAACCGGATCAAGCAGCCGATTGACGACAAGCGTTATACGGCGCTGGAGAAAGAAAAGACAGCCTCCGTGGTGCTGGAGGAAGTGCATGATTTTGCCGATTATGATTCGGCTTATGCGAAATTTCGGGGGTGGGCCAATTGACGATTGTTATTAATTTGATAGTCAGCGTTCTGACTATTATTCTGCTTCAGGTGCTTGGCATGGTTGTATTCGGCTTGATGACTCCGTTCAAGGATATGGAGGAATTGAAGAAAGGCAATGTAGCGGTAGCTTTGGCGCTGGGAGGAAAATTTCTGGCCACAGCGATCGTACTGGGCGTAGCGGCATATACGAATACTTCTATCTGGCACATGATGTTATGGTTTGCGGTAGGTTACGTCTGCCTGATCGCCGCTTACTGGATCTTTGAACTGTTTACCCCCAATTTCAGGATTTCCGAACAGCTGGAGCAAGGGAATGTGGCCGTAGGCACAATGCTCTGCCTGGTATTCATCGGAACTGCCTTTGCCGTCAGCAGTCTGATCATTTAATTCAGCGGGCTCCCTCCAGGGGCCGGCAGACTAAGGCTGCGCGTGCCGGGCCACGGTGCGGCAGCCCTATTTAACATCGGAAGCGGGGCGGAAGGGTGCATTTTTTACTCAGAATATCCGGAAAGCTGATGCGTCTAAAGAAGAAGTCGATTGGGCTGATAATCCTTTTTTTTATTGTTCTGAGCGCAACCATCGCGTTTGTTCTGGAGCCGGGTACGTTTCATAACTGGTTCAACGCCTTCTATTGGGTCATGACTACGATGGCCACCGTTGGATACGGTGACTTTTTTGCGACTTCGGTAATGGGGAAGCTGTTCACCATATTTTTGTACGTGTTCGGCATCGGCCTGCTCAGCTTGGTCATCGGAAAGATTGTTGAGGCCATGGGAGAGGTGCAGAGAAGGAGAGGAGCGGGAACCTTGAGCTTTCACGCCGCAGATCATATTGTATTGATTAATTGGAGCCGCAAAACGCAGGCAGCCGTCGAAGAGATTCTATGCTACACACCGAAATGCAAGATCGTCATTATTGACGAATCAGGGCGTCATCCGCTGGAGCATATGGAACAGGTTCATTTTATCAGCGGCGATGCATCCAGTGATGAAATTCTGCAGAAGGCCAACATTCATGAAGCAAGGGCAGCCATTGTGTTCGGTGACAACCGGATCGACGAAGCTTCGCTGATTGACGGCAAGTCGCTGCTGATCGCTTCGAGCATTGAGCGGATCGCCCCGCAGGTACATACTACTGTAGAGATTATGCAGGAGAAGAATATTCAGAATTTCCGGCATGTCCAGGTGAATGAGTTCGTGCTGTCACATGATGCCATCTCCAGATTGGCTGTGCGTTCCGCCCTGCAGGAGGGGAATTCGGAAGTGATCACCCAGCTGCTCAGCCGCCAGCATGGCGACGACATTTATGAGATCCCGCGGAATCCCGCTTGGCAAACCTACGGAGATGCCTTTCAGGATCTGCTCTCGCGGGGGGCAACCCTGTTGTCCGACCACAGCGACCTGAGCATCAACCGCAAGCTTAATCAGCCCATTCCGCAAAATGCCAGATTATATATTGTGTCGGATGAGGAGACGTACCGGAGAATTAAAGGATAGAGCCATTATATGCATAAAAATGAAGCTGCCCGGGCCGGTAAATGCCCTGTAGGGCGGCTTTTGTCTATTCGGCGCATAAAATGTAAATATTTAGATATTTTTTATTGATTTGACACATAATGATCAACATTAATCTACATTTAGTGACTTATATTACCGTTATAATAGTATCGAAACCTTAATGCTATCTCTAAAGGAAGTGATAGATTGGGAAATAAAAGCGTTCAAGCCGCGGCTATTATGCTGTCTCTATGTTTATTGGCCTCCTGCAAGAGCAATGGGGAGCAGCCGATATCTTCCCCGGAGACCAGCACGGGTTCTTTGCCTTCATCCCCTACTCCCTTGAAGAGCCAACCAGCCGTCCATATAGATAAAGAGGAACAAGAGTTGTACACATTCATTGCAAAACAGCTTTCAGGTCCTTATGGCGTCTATACAAATATGCAGGACACTGACCAGTCGGCAGAAGCAGCCACTGGCCACGAAGTACTAAGCGAGTCTGCTTCACTCATGATGAGGATCGCCGTACTGAGCGGCAATAAGGAGCTGTTCTCCTCAGAATGGGCAAAGGCGAAGCAAACGTTCAGTACAGAGGGCGGTTTCAGCTATCGTTATAGTCCGAAACTCCAAAAACAATACCCCCTTAATGCCGCCGTTGATGATTTACGCTTGATCGGCGCGCTATATGCAGCAGGAGACACCTTTGCCAACAAGGAATACACGAACGAAGCAGCCGAATATTCTAAGACTTTTTACCGCAATAATGTAAAAGATGGATATATGTACGATTTCTATGACAATGATTTCCGGGTAACCAATGACTTTGTTACTTTATGTTATATTAATCTGAATGTCTTGCAAAATTTGTCGATAAATGACGAAATTTGCGGAATTTTATTACACAACATGAACGCAATTCTCGAGGATGGGTATTTGTCAGATGAGTTCCCGTTCTATGAAACGAGATTTAATTATAAGACAGGAAACTATAGCTCGGAAAAGATCAATACGGTGGAATCACTGCTGAGTATTCTGAATTTGGCTGAGGTGGACCGGCAGAAACCACAGAGTGTCCGCTATATCAAGGAGCAGGTAGAGGCGGGAACGCTGTACGGGCAATACACCAGGGACGGCCAGCCGGCCAATGATATCCGCTCCACGGCAATTTATGCCCTTACGGCAATGATTGGCGCAGAGATCGGCGACGACTCTCTTTATAGCAGAAGTATAGAAAGAATGAACGAATTTAGAGTTACGGATACAGGGAGTGTCCTATACGGCGGGTTCGGAAATCCTGAGACGGGACAAGCCTATTCTTTTGACAATCTTATGGCCTTACTCGCTTATTCCTACTAATTTAATCTAATAGTAACGAAGGTGAACCCGCATGGATGACAATACAATGAAAATACCTTTGCGCAGAGGTTTAATCTCTGTTAATTTAACGGTAACCCCTGCTCTGACAGCGGCCATTGGCGTACTGATCATTACAGTCTTCGCCCTGTTTACGGCTCCCTATGTGGGGATGGCCGATAACGGCGACTTTTTCCGCATTATTTATAGCAACGGCCTCTACTTCAACTTGCCGGATTATGACAGCCAGTATTTTGGCTATTTTGTTAAACAGTTCGGCATCTATCAATATTATAATGAGAACAGCTCCATGCTGGTCTCCTCCCAATCCCTCTTTATTAAGCTGGCGATTGGCGTCAATAAGCTGTTCTTCAGCAAAGAGGTCTTTGATATCCGTTTTCAGGCAGCCATTTATCTGATTCTTTATGTCGCAGCTGTTTATCTGTTAATAGAGGCTGTTACTTGCCGTATGTCCCGCAGACGGGGGATGGTCACCGCGGTCATTGCGATTGTTATCTTCGGAGATACCGGCTATACGGCGTATTTCAATTCCTTCTTTGGCGAGAGCATTGTGATGATTACTATGCTGTTCATGTTCGCCTCATGGCTGCTTCTCTACCGCGGAAGATACAATGATTATGCCATGCTGGCGGTGTTTCTGATCAGTACGCTGATCCTGACGACCTCCAAGCAGCAGAATGCTCCGGTGGGCATGGTGATTTCCCTGTTCGCGCTTTCGCTTATCTGGATTCGGAAGGAACGTCTCTTCCGCTGGCTTACTATTGCTGCTGCGGCGCTGATGATGATCACGGGTGTTGCAACCTATTTGAACATCTCCAAGGAGTTCGTGAATATTAACCAATATCATGCCATGACCCGCGGTGTGATGATGCAATCCGACAATCCGGAAACGGCCCTGAAGTCCTTTGGTATCAACGAGCAATACGCGATTCTAAGGGAAAATACGTATTACGACCAATACGGCACAGTTGATGTGAAATCGGACATTCTGGAGAAGGACTTCTACAGCCAGTACGGCTTTGTCTCGGTCCTGAAATATTATCTGGCCAATCCTGCCCAGATGGGCTCTATACTGGATACTGCCGCGAAAAGCGCCTATACCATCAAGCCTGCGGCGATGGGCAACTACGAGAAAGCAGTAGGTAAGGAATTTCGTGCGCAAAGCCATTTCTTCACCCTTTACAGTATGCTTAAAGAAAAGCTGGCCCCGCGAACCTTCGCCTTTATTCTCTTATGGATGGCGGTTATTATAGGGATTTTTACGCCGTCCTTTGTGACGGCAGCGAAAGCCGGGAATTTCAGAGGCCTGCAGAGACTGCTGCTGATTATAGCGACGATGCTGGTGGGGCTGTCCGGTATCTTTGTATCTATTATCGGAGCGGGCGATGCCGACATTGCCAAGCATGAATTCCTGTTTACGTTGTCGTTTGACTTGGTGACCTTCTTTACCGTATCAAGTGTCATTGGACGGGGGCTCTTCTTGAAAAAGAAAATCTCAACCGCGACTCCCGCGAGCCCTGCCGCCCCTGCAGGCGAATATCCCGTAGCCGAAAAGGGTGTGAGTGCTTGAACCGCAAGAGGATCATAGGCTTGCTGCTGGTTATATTCGCACTGCTGCTTCCGGCTCCGGTTCCCGTACATTCCGCTCCCGCTCCGCAGCAGACCCTGCTGCTATACGACAGCTTGGCGAAAGGAACGCCCCGGGATGGCAATATCACGGAGCTTCAGCGGCTGCTGGCCGCCTACAGCACCAAAGTTACACTACTGAGTCTGGATGAATACAAGCAAGGCACACTGGCATCGTACTCCAGCGTGATAACAGTCATAAACAGTGAAGATCTTGCCATTACGAATAAGGCGTATTTAGAAGATGTGGATAATTATCCGGGGAAGGTTCTGCATGTTGGTTACAACATCCCAGTCAAGATGAAGCAGACGCTGCAGCTATCCACGGCTGTATTTCACGGGCAATATGCCAGCCTTTCTATAGAAGAGTTCTCCGGAGTCAGCCTGAATGTGTCAGACATGCCCTATATTGCGGCGAGCAAGGCAACGCATGCCTACGGCAGTTTTTCATTTCAGGGCGGCAGTCTGCAGGCGCCTTATGCCGTGAGCCGGGGACAATATACTTATGTACCCTATTTGGAGAAAGGCAATTTCAGTACTATCGCAATGGCTTATGTACTGAAGGATTGGCTTCCGTCTTCTGCGGTACCTCAAACCTATCTGGTGCTGAAGGAGATTTATCCGTTCTCGGATTTTGAGCTGCTGGAGAAGACAGCAGACCGGCTCTATCAGAACGGAATTCCGTTCATTGCCAGTGTCCGGCCGGTGTTTGGAAACACCGGCTTCCCGGCGATGGAGCGTTATTTGGAGGCGCTGAGAATTGTGCAATCCCGCAACGGCAGTATTGTGGTGAATGCCCCTGCGGTAAGACCGCCTATCAGCTTGAGCGACCGCTCACTGAAGGGCAAGATGAACGGGTTCATCAATGTGCTGGTGGCGGGCGGTATAGCACCGCTGGGTATTGGAGCGGAAGGATACTGGACCTACGACAAAGAGTATGCGGGGGCAGGAATGGGCTTTTTCGACTCAGCTGTGCTGTATCCGGATGAAGAAGCCCGGTATATGGAGCAGACCGACACTTCGGCGGTTTTTGCCTCCAGCCTGTACAGTGTGACGCCGGAGTTCCTCCTGAGTTTGCGGCATACCGGAAAGGCCTTGCCCCAGTTACCGCTGGATACCGCGGTTGTTGTCGATCTTCCGGAGGACGACGAAGGACTGGAATCCATGCTGCGCACGGTGGAGCAGAGCTGGATCTCTTTTGCCGATTATAAGCAGGGAGCCCATAAGGTAGTTACCGATACGAACACTATTGCCTCCGTAGACGGGGTCATCAGAATGGGCGGCAAGGCACTTAATGTCGGGTATGCCCCGGAAGTGGTGGACAGCGATTACCAGTATCAGAAGGAGCAGGTCAAAAGCTTCACCCGGCTGTTCAGTGCGCAAAATCAGTTTTTTATTGTGGTCATCATCATCTCTCTGCTCGTGTTCGGCAGCCTGTTGGTTGTCGGTTACAGGATGTACCGGAGAAAATATTTGAAATAAAGAAAATTTATCAATAGTAGGAGAACAATATGACGATATCGGATGTGCTGATGGTGATCGCGGTGATCTGCATCTGGTCGCTGCTGCTTGTGAATGTGGCTTTAATCATCGCGGGATATTTATATTACATCACAACGGAAAATGAAGATGTCCCCGAGATTAAGGGCGAGTATCCCTTTGTCAGCATCATGGTTCCCGCACACAATGAGGGAGTGGTCATCAGCAAGACCGTAGAGTCGCTCCTGGCCCTCGATTACCCGCATGACCGTTATGAGATTATTGTCATTAATGATAACTCCTCGGATAATAGTGCATTGCTGCTGGGGAGCATTCAGAAAAGACATCCGCAGCGCAATCTGATGATCATTAACACGGATGCGGTCACGGGCGGCAAAGGCAAATCCAATGCGCTAAATATAGGTTTTGCCCGCAGCAAGGGCGAATTGATCGCCATTTATGATGCTGACAATACACCGGAAAGAACGGCGCTGCGCTATCTGGTGGCGGAGATTATTAACGACTCCACACTTGGCGCGGTAATCGGAAAATTCAGAACCCGCAACCGTGATGCGAGCCTGCTCACCCGGTTTATTAATATTGAGACGTTGTCTTTTCAGTGGATGGCCCAGGCGGGACGGTGGAAGCTGTTCAAGCTTTGCACCATTCCCGGCACCAACTTTATTATGCGCAGGTCTATTGTAGAGAGTATCGGCGGCTGGGATGTCAAAGCAATCGCTGAGGACACCGAGATCAGCTTCCGGATTTACATGATGGGCTACCGGATCAAGTTCCAGCCGAAATCGGTGACCTGGGAGCAGGAGCCGCAGACGGTGAAGGTCTGGTTCAAGCAGCGGACACGCTGGGCGAAAGGCAACATCTATGTAATCGTCAAGAACATTCCGCTGCTCTTCAATAAGTCGGCTGCCAAAATACGCTTCGATATCCTGTATTACTTGTCGATCTATTTCCTGCTCCTGATCTCGCTTGTGACATCGGATATCTTGCTGGTTCTCCATGCGATGGGTTATGTTCATACTACGATTGCCGGACTCAGCAGCTTCTTGTGGCTGCTTGCAATCATCCTATTCGTGGTTGGAATCTTCGTCACGCTGACGACGGAGAAGGGCGAGATGAGCCTGTCTAATCTATGGATCATTCTGCTGATGTATGTTTCGTATTGCCAGCTCTGGATGGTTGTCGCCGCTTACGGTTTATACAACTATCTTAAGGACGTCATTTTCAAACGGGAAGCCAAATGGTACAAAACCGAACGCTATTAAAGCGCCGGGGCAAGAGAAATAAGATGCACAGGAGATACGGAATATGATAAAAAAACAGATGTTGTTATGGGTGCTCTGCTTCTCCCTGCTCCTGATTCAGCTCCCTGCGGCTTCTGCCGCGCCGGCACTTCCCGGAGATGGCAGGCTGACTTATGAGACATCCTTTACCGCAACGGATACTGCCTTTTCGGGAACCAGCTCCATGCAGCAGAATTTCACAATAATGGATTATTGGAATGTAGATGAGCTTAAGATCAATCTGCATTTTCAAGTTTCGCAAATTACAGCGGAGCAGATTTCGAGTGTCACCCTGTCGCTTAACGGCAGTCCATTCTACTCGTTCAGGCCGTCACTGCAGAATAACGGGGAGCAGAGATTAAGCCTTAGTGCACCTAAAGGGTTCCTGAGAGAGGGCAGCAACGTACTGAGCATTCAAGGGAATCTGCGGACTACGACAGCAGATGACCAAATATGCTATGTGGACAACAAGCAGGGCAGCTGGCTGCATCTGTTCAACACCTCCAGTATTGCAGTGGTGTACACCCCGAAAGCACTAACCGGAGGCATCAGTGACTTCACGGAAAGATTCTCCGGGATTGATACGTTAAACAGCAATAAGAGTCTTATTGCTTTACCGGAGAATGCCAGCGGCTCCGAGTTGGAGTCTGCCACCTATGCTCTGTCGGGATTGGTAAAGGGGAACACGCTGGAAGACCGGACGATTCCGCTGCTGCCCTACCGGGAGGATACGATCAAGGACAAGGGTTTCGTGGTCGTGGTGGCGATGTACGACCATGTTCCCGCCGGACTGAAGAAGCTCCTAAGCTCCACTGAGGATCTCAGCACCCATGCCCTCATTCAGCTGGTCCAGAAGGATACCCGCCCAACGCTGGTGGTAACCTCGAAGGACGAAAGCCTGCTGATCAAAGCCGGACGGCTGCTCGCAAGCCAGGAGCTGCTCAGCCAGATCAGCAGTGATGTGAAGGCGGTTGATGATGCCACCGAAGTTGCCGATCCGGCCTATTCCATCAGTTCGAATGTAACCTTTGCCGAAGCGGGGGACAAGCTGACCGGACCCAATCATCAGGAACGGACTTATTTTGTTTCCTTGCCCTCTAACCGTTCCATTGCCGATTCCGGTAAAATCAGTCTGGATTTCCGCTATGCCCAGAATCTTGATTTTGAGCGGTCCCTGGTTACAGTGAGTATTAACAATACGCCAATTGGCAGCAAGAAGCTGACGAAGGAGCTGGCTAATGGTGATACCCTGAATGTATCGGTGCCGCAAAGCCTGAATATTTCCGGAAACTTCTCTGTCACGGTCGCTTTTGATCTGGAAATGGCAAGTGCCGTCTGCACGCCGAATACAGAGCAAATGCCTTGGGCCTATATAGGCAAGGAATCAGCGATGCATTTGAATACAAAGGACCGCACGGAACTGCTGTTCAATAACTATCCGTATCCATTCCTGCGCGATGAAATTTATAACCATGTTGCCGTTGTGCTGCCTGCTGAGATGGATGATTACTCCTATCAAAGTCTGGGCAATGTCTTCAATCTGCTTGGTCGGTATGCCGGCGGCAATACTGGAGATATCCACTACTATACGGATGATGTAAGTGCCGATAATCTGAAGAATAACAATATCATTGCCATAGGTTCCTACAAGAATAATAAGGTAATCCGGGACAATAACGACAAGCTCTATTTCCGTTACAATACGGACGGTTCAACGCTCCTCTCGAATGAGAAGATGAGTATTGAAGAGAAGTATGGTGCAGAAATCGGAACCTTGCAGCTTGTCGATTCCCCGTATGAGAATGGGCGCGGGCTGCTGGCAGTAACCGGGGTCAACTCGGAGGATTATTACGTGGCCTCCAAGCTGATTTCTACCGAGAAGGATAAGTGGAAGGTGTACGGCGACGGGGTCATCCTTGATAAAGACGGCAACGTCGGCGCTTACCGCTTCAAGACGATTACCGGTGCGGCCAAGGATTCGGTGTTGAAGCAAATTACAGCCCGCAGCGATGTGCTGGGCTTTGTGGTGGCAGTCGTGCTTGTGGTCACATTGGTGCTTGTGGCGCTGCTTCTGCTGCTTCGCAAACATTTCAAGAAACGTGGTGATCAGCGTGAGACGTAACCGCAGCGGACTGATATCCGACCTGGGCTTTCTGGCCTTCCTGGTGCTGATATTCATATGTATCGTATTTATCTCCGGTTCGCCGGATCACTATATCCAGAATATCATCATTCTGAATCTTGCGTTTCTGCTGGCGCTGGTCACCTATTTCACCACGGTAACCGCCGGGCTCACGCTGAATCTCGCCTTCATCTTCGGCTATGGTTTCTTTATCGTCTACCAGACGGTATCGCAGGGGGAAACGATCGGTGTAGACACCTATTTCTGGCTGATCATGACACCGCTGCTTACCGTAGTGTTATGGGTCTTCACTACAAGCAGCCGCGAGCTGCAGGCAGAGAACGAGCGGCTGATGAAGAAATCCGCCAATTTGGCCACGGTTGACGAGAATACCGATTTGCGGAACAGCGTGTCTTTCCAGAAGGATGCCAGCCTCTTTACAGGCATCTCCACCCGTTACAAGATCCCGCTTACGCTGCTTGTGATTAAGGTGAAATATTGGAGCGAGATCCGCCGGCTGATTCCGGATGACCAACTGTCCGAGGCTATCTATGATGTATCCCAGCTCAGCCAGTCCAGCATCCGTACCAATGATGCGCTGTATCTACTGGATAAGGACGATGCTACCTGGGGGCTGCTGCTGTTTACCGACCGGGAAGGCGCTAAGATTGTCATTGAACGGATCAAATTTAAGCTTCAGGAATTAAACGATACGGAGTTCTCCACCAAATACAAGGTAAATCTGGGACTGAAGATTGGTGCTGTGGAATATGAGGCCGAAACCATCGAGAATCCGTTTGATTTCATTGTTCAGGCCAAGAAGCAGCTCGAATATGACGTTTAATTTAATATGAAAATCCAGGACAAGCTAATAATAGTCCAAATATTCACCGTAGTTACGTCCTCGCCCAAATGGGTTAATCTTAAATTCAATCTACATAGCAGGGAGGAAGAAGCATGGATTTGGGTCTGAACGGAAAATCGGTATTTGTGGCGGCGGCGAGCAAGGGACTGGGACTGGCAACTGCTCTGGAATTTGCGCGAGAGGGAGCAAAGGTGACCATTTCCAGCCGAAACCGCCAGCAGCTTCTTGCGGCCCGGGACAAAATTGAGGAGGCGACCGGTCAGCAGGTTGCCATACTGGAAATGGATGTGACGAGCCCGGAGGATATCCGGCGGGCGGTTCAGGCTGCGGCTGAGGAGGCTGGGGGCCTTGATGTGCTGGTCACCAATGCCGGGGGACCGCCAGGTGGAGGGTTTGCCGATATGGCGGATGCCGACTGGAACAGCGGCTTTGAGCTTACGCTGATGAGTACGGTGCGCTGATTCGGGAAGCACTGCCGTATTTGCGCGCAGCGGGTGGCGGACGTATCGTTGGCATAAGTTCCGTTTCAATTAAACAACCGATCCAGGGGCTGATTTTGTCCAATGTGTTCAGGGCCGGTGTGAACGCACTGACCAAAAGCCTGGCGACCGAGCTTGCCCCGGAGGGAATTCTGATTAACTCAGTTGCACCTGGGCGCATCGGAACAGACCGGATTATGCAGCTTGACGGCAAACGCGCCGAAGCCCGGGCTGTCCCGCTGGAGCAAGTTCAGCAGGAGGCCCTTAGCCAGATTCCGCTTGGGAGAACAGGCACTCCGGAGGAGTTCGCAAAGGCCGCCGTATTCATGGGGTCCTTCGCGAATACCTACATAACCGGACAATGTCTTCTGGTTGACGGCGGCATGGTAAAGTCGCTATAGAATCCGTAGAAACTGAAGGAATAGTATGCCATTTACCGCAAGAGAATAGGAATAAAAATGGGACAAAGGATTGACTCCGGGGGCGGGATCGCGTATGATGGAGTGGCGTAATTTGATCGTTTAAATTACGCATTTCCCTTCGTCTAAGTATCTTTGCTTAAATAGACCTAGAGATGGCTTCATGTTACCATAGAGCATTATTTACCCGGGAAGGAGGTTATTGCAATGAGAGAAGGCATACACCCGAAATACAACCAGGTTATCTTTCTGGATGCCAGCGTAGGCTTTAAATTCCTGAGCGCTTCTACCAAGTCATCCGGTGAAACAATGGAATGGGAAGATGGCAACACGTATCCGGTGATTCGTGTGGACGCAAGTTCCGCATCGCACCCGTTCTATACAGGTAAACAAAGAGATGCAGAAACTGGCGGCCGCGTGGACAAGTTCAAACAGCGTCTGGCACAGAAGAAATAACATTCTTCAGACAAACAGGGAGATTACGGAAGTCATGCAGATGGCGGACCGGGATCTCTTTTTTTTTGTCATTTATTGTTTTGCCGCCGCTGGGAGCGGGTAATAATAAGCAGGTGGGAAGTGGAAGGTGTCAATTAACGGATGGAACGGCATGTGAATGTGTATTCCGAAAGGTAGTTGATTAACCCATGTACTATCTGAAAGGGAAGACCAAATCGAGATTGCGTCGATTGTTTTCTGGAACAGCACCCTAGCAATTGGAAACTGGCATAATTAAAAATTCGCTTCTCACCTTTTGAAGACTCTACGGGCTGCCCGTAGGGTCTTCCTGTATGTTGGCCTGCCCTCTGCAGTAACCGGCACACTTGCCGATTGGACATTCAGTTTCCACAATCCCGAAAAGAAAGTAATTTTTTCAAGGAGTGATTCATTTGTGCGAAATAGTAGGATATAATAAGGCAAAGCTATCTCAAAATTAGGAGAAATATGACATGCCATGGATGCAGGGTTATCCGTATTATTTACTAATGGGCAGTGTTCTAAGTCTCTACATGGGCGTCAGTTCATACAAGCACCGTAACACACCTGGAAGACGCTATTTATGGATTTTAATGTTGCTTGTCAGCGCAATCTTCGCGGCTACTGCCGGAGAAATCCTCTCCCTTTCTTTTCAGGCCAAGCTATTTTGGAAAAATGCTCAGCAGGCTCCGCTGTTTTTGAGCACGATATTTACTTACGCGGCGATTAAAGAGTATGTGTCGCGTTCTTCGGAAGGGCTTGACCGGCGGCTTGCCTTCTTTTGCGTTCCGGTTGTGCTGGATGTTGTGCTGATTTTCACGGACTCCGCTCATCACCTGATGCGCAGTGAAGTTGGCATAACCACTGTAGCGGGGATAAGCGGAATAATGGTTGAACCGACGGTTCTGAGTATGATCCTCATAGCCTACGACCAGCTCTTTGGTTTATATGCCGTCTATCTGCTGGCCCTATCTCTGCTGAATGCACCTAAGTATTTTTTTAAAAGGAATCTGCTCTTGCTGGCCGGACTTATAATTCCGGTAATTTCTGTTTTCTTCCTCCCGCTCCTCAAAATTTCGGTTACAGGCTTTACAGCATTTACATATCTGCCTCCGGTACTGGCGGCGTACCTGTCCTTGTTCCGCGATCCTCGGCTTTCCCTATATCCGCTGGCCAAGAATAAGATCTTTGAGAATATGAAGGATGGCATCGTGCTGACGGACCGTTATGACTGCATTATCGACGTCAATAAAGTCGCGGAGACCATGTTATCGGCTTTGATTGGAGAGCAGGCAAGCAGCTGGGAAGGCCGGAGCATCCATCATTTGCTGGAGCATTACGGTGACATCGCCAGTTATTACAGACAACGGGTTGAAGGGCAGTTCGAAGTCGAGGCCCCCGGCACCATGGACGTCTGTTACGGGGTGTCGCTAATTGCTTCAGGGCGCAGAGAGACGGGGCCTTCCGGCATGCTTATTGTGGTCAGCGATCTCAGTGAGAAGAAACGGTACGAGCGGGAGCTGCTCTATCAGGCAACGGTTGATGATCTGACCGGGCTGTACAACCGCAGGCATTTCATGCGGCTGGTGCAGAAGTACACGATTCGCGAAGGGGCAGGGATGGCCCTGTTGCTGTTCGACATAGATGATTTCAAATTAATCAATGATACATACGGGCACATAGCGGGTGATCAGGCTCTGGTCGATCTCTCCGGTAAAATACTTGCGGTGTACAAGGATAACGGCATTGCCGGCAGAGTGGGCGGTGAGGAGTTTGCTGTATGCTTTTTTACCGGCAGTGAGAGGGCAGCGCTGGCGGAAGCTGAGAACTTCCGCGCCATAATGAGCGAGCATATTGTCCAGCTGGACGGCGGACACAGTATCCAGCTCACCGTAAGCATCGGGATTGCATTTACAGAGCACAGCGATATCACCTTTGAGGATTTATACCGTGAGGCTGACGAGGCGTTGTATTTATCGAAGGCTGCCGGCAAGAATAGAGTGACGCTGGGCCGCAAGCCTATAATCAGAGAGGCAATTAAGGGATAAGGTCTCTTAAGGAATATACAGAAGACCACGCTTTCTGCAAAGGCAGTCAGCGTGGTCTTCTGTATAAATCATCTTTGTGTCGCTCTGCCCAATTATTCCTGGACTGTCTCTACAACGACCTTCAGGGCTGTGCCGATCGGCGGCAGGCTTTTGGTCATTAAGGGGCTATAGAATCCGATAACCTTGGCACCTTGAACCAGTGTGCTTGCCTCTACAGCCTCGCCGCTTTCATTAACAAGCGCGGTATTTTCAGCCAGACGAAGCACAACCTCGCTTGGCGATTGCTCGCTAAGGGGAGTGCCTTTAATCCGGATGCTGAGCGAGCCGTCTTCGGCTTTGATCACTTCTTCCACAGTGCCTTGCGTCGCCAGCGTAGTGCCTTGCTTTTTCGAGTCCTGTACAGTGATCTTGTATGCAGGGGTTTGCGGCGGCAGACTCAGGGTGGCGAACATGGCATGCTCTGCTTCCACAGTCATGCCGAGCTGAAGATCGGTAAATGCAAGCTTTGTGCCGTCAGCCATTTGGATAACGGTATCCTTACCCACATTGAGCACAATACCTGCGGTGCCCGTACCTTTGATTTGTACAGACTGGAACTTACCGTCATTGCGAAGGGCGGTGATGACGCCGCTCTCATTCTGATGTTCTACGGCTGGAGTAATCACGATTTGTTTTCCCTCCACGGAGATGGTTTGGTGCAGCACCTGGCTTACAAAGGAAGCCGGTACATACAGCTGGTTCCCTTTCGTCTGTGGTGCTGTTCCGAGTGTTGTATACATTTTATTGATGGCATAGCGGTCTTCACCGTTCTTCACGGTTGTAAAGATGTTGCCCTTATTCAGATCAACGGCTCTGGTATCTGTATTCCATGTGACGGTAAACCCAAGCGCCGCAGCAACGGTGCGAAGGGGAATCAAGGGTTCTTTGGCACTGGAAGGCTGAAATCCGGTATCAGAAAGGGTTGAACCGTTGATTTTAATAGTGAAATTTTTAGTCGCCGTGCTGGCGGATGCCTGTGGCATTTTGTTGTTTTTGATGGAGGTTGTGGCTGGTGCGGCCGATACGACTCCTGCAGTAAGGGCCAATGACAATGTTAAGAGGGCAACGCTTGTTTTCAGTGACTTGTTCATGTGTGTAGTCTCCTTTAGTTGAGTAATGTGTCAGGTGTGCGTCATCTTCTTAACGGTGATCATTTTGCTTTTGTTGCAATTTTTATGAATTGAATCTAAAAGTACTCTATATAGATTGAATTCTCTGTAGACACGACCAATCCCAAATAGAAGAATAGAAGAATTCTTGGTTCAATTTGTATAGTTATAGTAAACTGAAAATATGAATTCTATCCGGCATTCTAACTGCGGTGGGCCGGACACAAACGAAATAAGGGGGCATTTTTATGTATCAAACCTATATTTTTGATCTGTACGGTACGCTGATTGATATTGAAACCGATGAAGAATGTCCCGAGGTATGGGAACGGCTGGCGCTCCACTTTAGTTATCACGGTATGAACATCACGGGAACAGAGCTGCAGGAAAGGTTCCTGACGGAGCGGGACATCCAGCTTGCCGCTGCTGCACAGAGCTGTGAGTTTCCCGATTTCATTATGGAGGAAGTCTTCCGGGTGGTGGCACGGGATTTGGGCGGAAGTCCGAACGAGGATTGGCTGCATGAAACGGTGAGATGGGTGCGGACGTTATCCATGATTCATATCTCCCTGTACGACGGAGTGGCAGAAATTCTCCAGAGCTTAAGAGCCGGCGGCAAAAAAGTGTTCCTGCTGTCCAACGGACAGAAAACCTTCGTCGAGGCTGAACTGACTATGCTTGGCATTCTGCATTTGTTTGATGGGGTGGCTATCTCCTCGGAGGCGGGGGTGAGTAAGCCGGATCCGTTGTTTTACCGCTATTTGACGGACACCTACGGTGCGGACTTAAGCTCAGCAATTATGATTGGCAACGATCCGCGTACAGATATTGCCGGGGCTGCAGAAGTAGGGATTGACTCCTGTTATATTCAGACGGCATCTTCTCCCCGGGATGTTCCGGTGAAGAGCACCGTGCAGATCTGGGATGGAGATTTGCGCAAAATCCCCGGTTGGAGCCTGTAGCCGAAACGAAGCGCCGGCAGGTTGACTTGTGCTACAATAATGGAGCATAAATGCCTGAGGAGCTGACTAACGATTATGAGCGATAAAGTAAATGAGCAGGAATTGTTGGAGGTGCTGTCCGCCCAAACGAAGGTTGATCCGAAGCTGATCAAACTGGTGCTGCAGCATGAGCAGAACTTTATCAACAATGCCAAAGCCAACAGCAAAGGCGAAGTTGATATAGACAACGATGACCTGGTTGATTATGTCACTGCCCAGCGTGATGTGAAGCTGGACGAACTGACAGTCGAGAATATTCTCGATGCAGAAATGGACTATCTGATGGACAAGGGGCTTGCAGGGTATATTGATTAGAAACCTTGCGGCTGGAAGCGGCTCATGGTTCACTCCGGTTGAATCGTGGGCAGCTGCCCCAAAAATAGTTTGCCGTTTTCTTTGCTTTCGATAAATTAATGTGCTACAATGAAGTCAATCATAAATTTAACCCTTAATTCACATATTGTAAAAGGTTATCATTTGTGCGTATGAATCCTTTTCCAATGTGTGAATTTTTATTTGTTCGTACAATACGTAGGAATAAAAGGACATGTGTTAAATAAAATATTGGAGGTAATATTATGCAAACAGGTACAGTGAAATGGTTTAACGCAGACAAAGGTTTCGGTTTTATCGAGGTTGAAGGTGGAAGCGACGTATTCGTACACTTCTCCGCAATCACTGGTGAAGGTTTCAAATCTTTGGATGAAGGCCAACGCGTAGAGTTCAACGTAACTCAAGGCGCTCGTGGACCACAAGCCGAAAACGTTGTAAAACTGTAATTTCTAAATCAAAGCTGTCCTTAACACAAGTTGAGGGCAGCTTTTTTTATTACGCATACCTGTCCTAACGTTCCTGAAAAGGTAATGAATCGTATGGATACGAACTAAGGAGGGGTACTTATGTATTTTCGTAAAAAAGCGCTGGAGGATCTTCCGCAGGAAGACACAGCCATTTGGTCCTGCACCAAAGAAGGCTGCACCGGTTGGATGCGCGATAATTTCGCTTTTCAATATGTGCCTACCTGCTGGCAATGCAATTCACCAATGACCCGAAGCATGAAGATCCTGCCTATGCTTGTCAACACGAATCATGAGATGAAGGAAATAAAGAAGGGAATTACAATTAGGTAGTTTTCTCTTCCTGGTTGATTTGACCGGTTTTCTTCTAACGTCGATACCCTTAAGCTCCCTTGAATCCGGGACTTGCTTAAGGGTTTTTTGTTGTTTTGGAGTGCCCCCAATGACAATAGGTCTTGACCAAGCGGCAGCACTTCTGGAGAATAGATCTGGAAGCGCTGTCAGGAAGGAGGGGCCAAAGTGTACGGAAGATTCAAAGAGCTGAATACGCTGCGCAATCAAATCTTTATCGGATTTCTGCTTGTGATGCTGATCATTATTGTCGTTTCGGGAGCATTTGTGTATGACCGGGTCTCTTCGCTGCTGAAAAATAATTCCGAGCGGCATATCCAGCAGACTGCGGTTCAGGCCAACGGAAGACTGGACGCACTGATCGGCCAGATAGACAGTCTCACAGAGCAGGTGGCCAATCATCCGACGGTCCAGCAGCTGCTGCTTGAAGAGCTGAACGGCCAGAAAGTGTCCTTTAACCAGCGGCAGTCGCTGCTGAAAATTGTATCCAGCTATCAGGCTTACATGCCGAGCGTCGGCTCCCTTGAGCTGTATACGGCCGATTACCGGCTGTTGTTCCCGATTAAAGACGGCAGCTTGAGTACAAGGATTAACGGCAGCTATATTAGCGAAGCCAATGTGCAAAAGGGCAGACTGGTCTGGATCGGCGTCGATCCGAATGATGACCAGAGTCTGCTGGCGATCCGCCAGGTCAGCCTGATGGACCGCTGGTTCTCAAGGGGCGGCTATCTCATGGCGCGGATCCAGCGGAGCTACTTTCAGCTGAATGATCCGCTCTCGGGCAGCGACGGCGGTGAGTCGATTCTGCTTGTCAGTGATGACGGCCAGCTGCTGGGCAGCAGCGAAGCGCCGGTGGGTAATCTGCTGCCGCTGCTCCACAGCAAGGACCAGACCGTCAGTTTCCAGGACAAAGAATATGTGCAGGTCAAGCTACGCTCGGACAAGACCAATTGGACGCTGCTGGTGCTTACGCCTGTGAGTTATGTGACGAAGGGGATCTCTGTGCTGCGGACGGTGCTGCTGGTTTCCGGGGCGCTCGGAACGGTGCTGTTTTTGATTATGTCGTTTGTGCTGTCTACCATGATTACGCGGCCGATCATGCATCTGATCCGGGCGATGCGCAAATCGCGGCTCGGGGTGCTGACCCCTAATTTCCAGTCTGTATCTACGATGGAGCTTCGTGAGCTGAACAACACATACAATGGTATGATCGCCAATATGAACGACTTAATCCGGGTAGTTTATGAAAAAGAAGTGCTGCAAAGCCGCACAGAGCTCAAAGCGCTGCAGGCGCAAATCAATCCCCATTTTCTGTTCAACACCTTGGAGGCGTTCAACTGGTCGCTGGAGGAGAAGGGGGAAGAGGAGCTGGCCGGTCTGGTGGTAGTGATGTCGCGGCTGTTCCGTTATATCATCGGCAATCCGAACATGGATGAATGGGTAACACTTGGAGAAGAGATGGAACAGGTCCGGCGGTATTTGCAGATTATGGAGATGCGGATGGGCGAACGTCTGACCTGGAATGTCGAGCTGGCTCCGCAGGCGGCGGCTGTTCCGGTGCCGAAGCTGCTGATCCAGCCGATTGCCGAAAATGCGATTCTGCACGGAGTCGAGAGCCGTGTCGGCAGCGGGTTGGTCAGCGTTGTTGTCCAGCCTTCACCCCGGCAGGGCTGGACAACAATAACCGTAAGCGATAATGGTCCCGGAATGGATGCAGACACGTTGCAGGCGCTCTACAATTCGCTGGATGGCGGTCCTTCCATCTCTTCCAAGGGAAACGGTGTGGGCCTCGTAAATGTTCAGCGGCGGCTTAAGCTCTACTATGGCCGGGAAAGTGCGGACCTCCAAGGAATGATGATCGACAGCAAACCGTCCCAAGGGACGGCCATTACCTTTGAAATACCGAACAATGGGGGATATACCTATGAGCCTGGGCAACAAAATGATTCTGGTCGTGGACGATGAGCCGCGGACCCGGCAGGGCATTAAGCAGACGCTGGAAGTATGGGCAGCAGGGAGATATACCGTGGAAACCGCAGATAATGGGATTGAAGCCCGTGAACGGCTGCTGCGCGGGCGGGTGCATCTGCTGATAACCGATGTTCGGATGCCGGAGGTCAGCGGGCTGGATCTGATCCGCTCGCTGGAGGGGCAGACGCGTAAGCCGGTGGTGATCGTCATTTCCGGCTATGCTGAATTTGAATATGTGCAGCAGGCGCTGCAGCTGGGGGCAGTCAATTATCTGCTCAAGCCGCTGGACAAGGGTGAACTGCTGCAGGTGGTTGAAGCTGCCCTGAAGCGTGAGGAGGAAGAGCAGCGGCGCGAGAAGCTGGAGAAGCTGGTTGATCACAAACTGCTGGAGATGGATCCGGAGCGCAGCGGCATGGGAGAACCGGTGAAAGAAGCGCTTGTCTACGTGGAGCAGCATCTGCAAGAGCAGCTAGGTATGGCAGAGGTGGCCGGGCTGATCCACCTGAACGCGAGCTACTTCAGTGTGCTGTTCAAGGAACAGACGGGGGTTCCCTTCAGCGAATATGTGTCGCGGCTGAGGGTTCAGCGGGCCAAGGAAATGCTGCTGCAGACGCGAATGTCCATCGGCGAAATCGGCGAGCGTGTAGGCTACCGCACGGACAAATATTTTATCAAGGTATTCAAATCACTTGAAGGCATAAGCCCAAGCCGCTACCGCCAGCAGATGGGGGATAAGCAGACGGAAATCCAATAAAAGTGGAAGTTTTGCCAATGAGTGTGATCTTATAAACCTCCGGTTGCAATGTTAGAATTTGTTTGAGAGCGGTTACAGAATCCGCACAACTGAAAAAATGGAGGTTATAGCAATGCCAAGGAACAAGTTGACTAGAGGCCTGCTTTTGACTTTTACGCTGGCGCTGATTCTCTCAGGCTGCGGCGGGACGAAGAATAATAACGCCGCAAGTGGCAGTGAGGCGGGAGCGGGGAACACAGAAGCGGCTACCGATGCTCCTGCACAGAAAGTCACGATTAATATGATGCATTTATGGCCAGCGGGCAGCTCAGCGCAGCAGAATAAACTGGTCGGACAGATTATAGACGAATACCAGAAGGAGCATCCGAACGTTACTATCAAGCAGGAGGTGCTTGAGAACGAGCAGTATAAGAATAAGCTCAAGGTGCTGTCCGCTTCCAACGAGCTTCCCGATGTCGGAATTACATGGGCGGCAGGCTTCATGGAGCCATATGTAAAAGGCGGCTTGTTCGCTCCGCTGGATGATATCCTGGGCGGGGCACAGCTGAAGGATAAATTCGTCGCAGGGACTACGGAGGCTTATGCAGTGGACGGCAAAACCTACGCGCTGCCGATTGAGCTGAACATTTCACCGATTTACTACAACAAAGACATCTTCGCCAAACATAATCTGCAAGTACCGGCCACCTATGAGGAATTCAAGCAAGTTGTGAAAACGCTATCCGATAATGGAGTGGCACCGATTGCCCTCGGCAACAAAGACCGCTGGACCGGCTCACTGTGGTATATGTATCTGGCCGACCGGATTGCCGGCAGTGACACGCTGAAGAAAGCTACGAACGGTACAGGCTCCTTCGATGATCCGGGCCTCATTCAGGCGGCGGCCGAAGTGCAGACTCTGGTTGACATGAATGCCTTTAACAAGGGCTTCAACGGCTTGTCCAACGATGAAGGCAAGTCCGAATTCATGAATGAAAAAGCGGCTATGTACCTGATGGGCACCTGGGAGCTTCCGAACTTTACGACAAACCCTGATATTCCGCAGGAATTCAAGGACAAGGTAGGCTTCTTCAAATTCCCGACCGTTGATGGCGGCAAGGGCAACATCAACAGCTGGGTGGGCGGTCCCGGTGTCGGCCTGTTCGTAGCCGAGTCCTCCAAGGTGAAGGAAGAGGCCAAAGCGTTTGTGGAGTACTTTGTCTCCAAGTGGGGCGAGGAATCCGTAACCACTGCCGGTGTAATCCCGGCTACCAAGGTTGATACAGCAAACAGCAATTTGCCTCAGCTGTATGTTGACCTGCTGAATGAGCTGAACAATGCCAGCAGCATCACGCTGTTTGCCGATGTGCAAATGAAACCGGGTGCTGCACAAGTCCACCTGGATATGATTCAGGCGCTGTTCGGCAAGGCGGTAACCCCCGAACAATTCGCCGCCAAACATAAAGAGGCTGTAGAGAAAGGCAATTAACAATAGAGCGTGGAGCGGAAGCCTCAGGTTGGCTGCGGGGACTTCCGCCACTTTTAATACGAGTATTTCAGTGAGAAAAGGAGGGATTGTGCCATGGCGAAAGTGATGTCCAACAAGCTGGTGATCGCACTGTATGTGCTGCCTTCCCTGCTGCTCATCATGGGCATTATTTATATTCCGATTGTCCTGACCGGTTATTATGGACTGAACCAGTGGGACGGCATCGGCAAGATGGTATTCATCGGACTGGACAATTATAAGGAGCTGGTGCGGGACAACGCCTTCTGGCAAAGCGCACTGCATTCCCTGCTGCTCGCTTTATTCTCGGGCATCAGCCTCATCGGTTATCTAGGGATTGCTCTGGTCTTATCCGGCAAAATCAAGGGCGCAAACCTGCTGCGCAAAATCTACCTGATCCCCATGCTGCTGTCTTCCGTAGCCATCGCGCAGTTGTGGATGAAGATCTATCATCCCACCAATGGTGTGCTGAACAGCCTGCTGACTTCTCTCGGGGTCGACAATCCGCCGTCCTGGCTGGCTGAGCCCTCCATTGTGCTGATTGCTTTGTTTATCCCGATTATTTGGCAATATGCCGGTTTTTATATTCTGATTTATTATGCTGCCTTAAAGAACATTCCCGAATCGCTGATGGAAGCTGCGCGGATAGACGGGGCTAATCCTTGGCAGATCGCCACCCGGATCAAGCTGCCGCTGATCAGTGAGGTGATTAAGGTGACGGTGGTACTGTCGGTAGTGGGGTCGCTGAAATATTTTGATCTCATTTATGTCATGACTGACGGGGGTCCGAACGGGGCAAGTGAAGTTATGGCATCTTATATGTATCACAAGGCCTTCCGCAGCTTTGACTTCGGATATGGCAGCGCGGTAGGGTTCTTCCTGCTGCTCATCTGTCTGGTGGCCACTTATCTGATCCGTAAGGCGACTGCTTCGAAAGATACGATCCAGTATTCGTGATTAAATATTGCCCGCCTTGAAAGGAGGAGCCTATCATGAGAACTCAAGCTGCTGCGGGCTACCCGCCGATTCGGCAGCGCAGCGGGGTACCGCTCTTGCACAGAACCGGTTATGGCGTCATGTACCTCGCCCTTACCGCCGTAGCTGTGATCCAGGTGCTGCCGCTAGTCTGGCTGCTCATCTTCTCGCTGAAGAACAATCAGGAAGTATTCAACATGGCTCCATTCGCCATTCCGGCGCATCCGCACTGGAGCAATTATGAAAATGTATGGGTCAACGGAAATATAGGACAGTATTTTCTGAACAGCGTCTGGATCACGGCGGTTGCACTGGTGCTTACGGTGTTGCTGGCCAGCTTCGTCACCTTTGCCGTGACCCGCATGATCTGGAAGGGCAGATCACTGGTGCTGGGCCTGTTTATGGTCGGGCTGATGATCCCTGTCCATTCCACATTGATTCCGCTGTTCAGTATGTTTCTGAAGCTGCATTTAACGGATAATCCGCTGTCGATCATTCTGTCGTATGTGGCGTTCAACCTGCCCACAACGATTATGATTCTGCTTGGCTTCTACTATGCACTGCCGAAGGAAGTGGAGGAGGCGGCAATTATTGACGGCTGCTCGGTGAACAGAATGTTCTTCAAGATTGTGCTGCCAATGACTTCGTCCGTGCTGGCGACAACAGCCATTATCAATATGATCTACAACTGGAACGAGTTCATCTTCGTCAACACATTCATCAGCTCCGACAAATACAAGACGCTAACTGTCGGGGTCCAGAATTTTATCGGCCAGTATACTACAGACTGGGGGGCGATCGGTGCTACGCTGATGATCAGCATTCTGCCGATTCTGCTGGTGTTCCTGATTATGAGTGAACGGATTGTCGAGGGCATTGCCGCCGGTTCTGTTAAAGGCTGACGCGTGTGCAGGAGAAGCAGTATAATTCTTCATCCTCAATCGTAATCCTGTCAAAACCATGCTGGACAGCCAGCTCTATCAGAGCCTGATCCGGAGGAATCGGTTCACGCGTGCTGCTGTAGCCAATCCGCGCATGATGCTCTTTAAGTCCCTGCCTGGTCCTGGAATGGGCAATCATAAATGTGCCGCCGGGATTCAGACTGCGCTCCGCATTGACGAACAGCATCTCCAGATTTACGAAATGGGGAATGCTGTTATAGATCAGCACATAATCAAAGCCGGATTCGCAAATGAAGGGATTTTCGAAATCAACACACTGCGTCTCTGCTTCAGGATAGCCTTCCCGCAGCGCTTCCAGCATCGCGCCGGAGATGTCGAGGGCGAGGTAGCGGCCTGGGCGGATGCTGAGCTTGTGCAGCGCAGCGGGTATGACACCGGTGCCGGAAGCTACGTCCAGCAGGCTCTGCCCTGCTTTTATGCCCAGAGCTTGGACAACTTTCTGGGCCAGTGCAACGGATTCCTCGCTGTTGTTCCATCCGGCGGCCAGGGCATTGAAATGTTCAATTTCACTTTCTTTCGGTGAATGTGTGGTCATATGCGGCCTCGTCTCCTGTTATGTATTTTTATGGAATCCATTATAAATGAAAAAAGGCGGTTCGTCAGGTCGAAAAGACCTTGGCGAACCGCCTTCTTCAAGATATAAGCTGTTTCATCTTGCGGAATACTTAATGTGCTGCAGAAGGAGAGGGGCTAACCGGTGTCTCTGCATCATGCTGGATCAGCCCGTGTTTCTCCCAGGCTCTGCTCTTCCAGCGGAAATACATAATCACGGCTCTTACCCATTCGTCAAAAGCGGTGGCCAGCCATACCCCGGCCAGGCCGAGATCAAGCGTGAACACCAGGAAATAGCCAAGCGGCAGACTCATGCAGACCATGGAGATCAGCCCCATATAAACAGGGAACTTAGCGTCGCCCGAGGCCCGCAGAGAGTTAATGATCACCAGGTTGCAGGTGCGTCCCGTCTCCAGGAAGAAGCTGAGCAGGATGACCTGGGCACCCATCCGGACAATGCTCTCATTGTCGGTGAACAGTCCGAACAGCGGCACACGGAAGGCGATAACAATGACATCCATAATTACGGTGACAAGCAGAGCCCACTTCACACTGGAGAATACCCGCGAATAGGCCTCCTCGGGACGTTTTGCACCGACCAAATGTCCAACAATGATCGAGGTACCCATGGATACTGCGACGCTGAACAAGAAAATATAACTCGAGATATTCAGCGCGTATTGGCGCGTGGCCATCGCTTCAGCGCCCAAGTACGTAATATACAGCGTAAATACCAGCTGGCAGGATTGATAGGTAATGGATTCAAAAGCAGACGGAATGCCGATTTTGAGAATCTGCAGCACGTACTTTTTGGAGAGGTGGATGTAGTAGGTCCATTTGACCCGTACCTCCACGATCCGGTACAGCAGCAGGAAGAACAGTACCAGCGTGATCAGCCGGCTCAGCACTGTGGAAATGGCCGCACCCTGCACTCCCATTGCAGGCAAGCCAAAATGTCCGAAGATCAGAATGTAGTTGCCGGCCACATGAATGATATTCATGAGCAGGGAGACCATCATCGTCTGCTTCGTGAAGCCGTGCGTGCGGATCGTAGTCGCCAGGGCGTTAAGCAGTGCCTGCAGAAAAATACCGCCTCCGACAATGTTCATATACATTCTGGCATAGACGAGGATATCGCCCTGCACATTCAACGCAGTCAGCAGGCTTCCGCCGAACAGCAGCAGAACCGCGCTTAGAATGAGGCCTACGGCCAGATTGAGCGTAATTGCATTTCCGGTTACATTAGCCGCTTCCTGCGGTTTCTTCGAACCGAGATATTGGGAGACGACGATGGCTGCGCCGTTTCCGATTACACTGAGTACTAGAATAGCTATAGCTATAATCTGATTCGCTGCACCCACACCGGATACGGCATCGTCCGATACCGAACTGATCATAAACGTATCGACGCTGCCCATAAGCATGAACAGGAACAGCTCCAGGAAAATTGGCCAGGTCAGCTTAATCAGGTTGAACTCTTGATGTTTTGCTTGCTCCATAATACACCTTCTTATTATTATTGCCCGTACTAATGTAAATGCTTTAGTCCCAAACAAAATGTATGTTAGCACAGCTTTTATGAAAATGCAGTATTTTTACGAAAATAATGAAAAATTGGATGATTTTCTTTCAAGATTGGCATCATTTAAGCCTCTGCGCAGCACAATAGTATCCTCCAGGTAACTACATCACAATAAAGTGCCTACTTCCCTTTTGAACTGCATGAACTTACACTTAGTGCAACACTTACAAAAATACACTAAAGAGGAGATTTATCATATGAAGCTGCAATTAGCACTAGATCTTGTGGATATCGCCGGAGCCAAGGAAATCGTCTCGGAGGTGGCCGAATTTATTGATGTTGTGGAAATCGGCACACCGATTGTTATTAATGAAGGACTGCACGCGGTGAAGGCCATTAAAGAAGCTTTCCCGGCGCTGACCGTACTGGCTGATCTGAAAATTATGGATGCAGGCGGTTATGAAGTGATGAAGGCCGTGGAGGCGGGTGCGGATATCGTTACCGTGCTGGGTGTTTCCGATGATTCGACGATTAGAGGCGCCGTTGAGGAAGCCAAGAAGACGAATAAAGAGATTCTGGTCGACCTGATCAACGTCAAGGATATCAAGGCAAGAGCCGCTGAAGTGGACGCACTGGGTGTGGATTATGTGTGTGTACACTCCGGTTATGATCATCAGGCCGAAGGCAAAAATTCTTTCGCCGATCTCCATGCGATCAAGAGCGTAGTAAAGCGGGCCAAAACTGCGATTGCCGGGGGGATTAAGCTGAGCACACTGCCGGAAGTCATTGCAGCCGGACCTGACCTCGTTATCGTTGGCGGCGGCATCACCGGTGAAAGTGACCAGAAGGCAGCGGCGGCAGAAATGAAACGCCTTGTGAGCCAGGCCTAAGGCTCGTATGGATACCGTTAGCTACGCACAGGAAATAGTGAAGGAGCTGCAGCGCTCGGCAGCGCAGCTTGATGCAGCAGAAGCTGAGGAATTTGCAGCGCTGCTGCTGCGCTCCGGCAAGGTGTTCGTCGCCGGGGCGGGCCGGTCGGGGCTGATGGGCCGGGCCTTTGCTATGCGGCTGATGCATGCCGGCAAAGAGGCCTATGTAGTCGGCGAGACTGTGACGCCGGGAATCGAAGCGGGTGATGTTCTGGTGCTTGGTTCGGGATCAGGTGAAACGAAGAGTCTGCTCGTGATGGCGGAGAAAGCCAAGGCGCTTGGCGCAGCGGTTGCCGCTGTGACCATTGCGCCGGAGTCGACGATCGGTAAGCTGGCTGATTATACAGTGAAGCTGCCGGGCTCTCCGAAGGAACAGAACGGCGGAGAGCGTGCCACCATCCAGCCTATGGCCTCCTTGTTTGAACAGACCCTGCTCGTCTTCTATGATGCTGTGATTTTGCGGATGATGGAGCAGACCGGTCAGACCACTACGCAGATGTTCGGCAAGCATGCCAACTTGGAATAAAACAAACCACGCCTGTCCGGTTACCCAGACAGGCGTGGTTTGTTTAGGTGTAATTTGCCGCTGAACCAATGGAAGCAGCCTAGCGCTTAAGCAGATCTTCACGGATAGGAGTGAAGACATCGAGCAGCGCTGAATCTGCCTCCAGTGCAGTCACGCCATGCTTGGCATTTCCCGGTATAGCAATGCTCTGGCCTGCTCCTATGCAGTACTCCTTGCCATCAATGCGGAACACAAAGCTTCCACGCAGACAGTAACTCATCTGCTCATGCGGATGGCTGTGCTCATAGCCCTCGGCTCCCTCTTCGAAATGAACCTCCATCATCATCAGACTGGCTGCCGCATTCAGGATGCAGCGTTTGACGCCCGGCTCCGCCGGTTCCCATACTCCAAGATTGCTCATGTCTATTTCCTCCTTAGGTTAGTTGAATTTGCAATACAATTGCTGCCTGACAAGGGCAGTAATTGAGGCAGCAACGCCGGATGCTTAGGATGATTGTATTTCATGCAACAGCATAGGTATTTGACTGCGGTAAAACTCAATCTGTTGTATATCATACAGCTGATTTCGGATGTATTGGATGAAATAGTCCTTTTTTTAAGAATCTGTTGCACGAAGTGCAGGAGATTCAGTTTTTAGGCCAAGTTATGGTCTTTCTGCTGTATCAAGTGCAATTGATGGGCCTCGCGGTCTTAACGTGAAGATGAATAGATAGGGGTCAGACCCGTTCAAATCCTTTTAGAACGGCAATCTGAATTGTTCCAGGCTCAAGGTACAGGATGTCAGCTTCCGAGTCCTCGAGAACTGTCAGCCCAGCCTGCGAATGCCGGGCTTCCGCAGCTTGGGCCGCTGTGTAACCAGCCACTGCCCCTCCAGCCAAAGCCGTTTCTGCTGTGCCGAGCAGCCTGAGCGGTACTCCGCCGGGAACGCGGATGCGGCGGGTCATTGTGGAGCCGTTGATGGCGGCGACACACCAAACGCCGTCTGCGCGGGCGATCTTATACAAGCGGACGCCTTCTCCGGCTTCTTCGCACTCCAACGGCTCCAGCCGGAGTGCGGGAGCCGCTGCTTCCCGGGGATGCAGCAGCACCACATAGTCCTCACCAGCGTTGCCGTGCACACGGAAATGCTGCTGCGCGGCCAGCGGGTACGCTCCGCCTACGGCACCCTCTCCGGTCGTAATGACCGGAAGGGCAGGCTCGGCGATATGCGTGCTCAGCCGCATGCCGCCTAAGCCTACAGCGTCAATGGCCTGCTCCGTGACTTCGGCCTCCGTACTCAGCGTATGCAGATTCCAGACACTGTCTGCCCCACCCTCAATCCGGTCCCAGACCAGATAAGCGTCAAAACCCGCTTTGATGAACAAGAAATGCCGCTCATATTCTCCGGCCCGCGCATCGGGAATGAGACTTTTTGCATAATCCAGCTCCTCTGAGAAGCAGACCTCCCGGCAGACGCTTTGCAGCGGACCGTCCAGAATGTCTCCCGTTTCACCGGTGAACTGGACGACGTTATGCGCGGCTCCGGACACATACCAGTGGCGGTCCCCGTTGTAATAGCCGCCGGTTCCGGCATCCAGCGTCAGGGGAACCCCATCTGCCCAGATGGAGAAATGGCCTTCATCATGATGGGCGTGATAGGTCAGCGGTGAAGCCTCGTAAATGGCATAATGCTGCAGGTTCTGCTCTCCGCCGCGGAAGATGACATAGCCGATGCCTGGATAATGTACGGAGCGGAGAGTAGGTTTCTGCTCTGGAAGATCCGGCTGCGGATACAGCAGCGCGACCAGCGGCAGCGGGAAGGCTCCGGTATCCTGGACGGGCGCGCCGCCGTGCTTCCAGGTCCAGATCATTTCCGCTGCCAGCTGCGGATCTTCCTCTGCATAGAATCGGGCTGCGTAGCCGAGCAGGCGGAACCATTGTTCCTGCACATTGGCATCGCCGACAGCCGGAGTAAGCAGAACGGGCGCACCGGAAGGGCCGCCTTGAATAATGTCCTCTGCTGTCACGATGCCTATCAGGAAGCGGTACATCGCCTTTACCTTGGGATGCCGGAAATAATCAATTCCCCTCAGGCGCCTCAGCAGGGCAAAGAAAAGGAAATAACGGTGCAGTACGGCGCCGTGATAGCGTACATTTTCCGGCCATGCGCCCTCCGCATCAACCACTTCCGCGAGCTGCCAGTCGATCACGGAGCGGGCATGCTCCAGGTATGCTCCGCTTTCGGCCTCCTGCGGGAAGAGGAGCGCATAGACCCCGAGCCCGGTTGCCCGGTCGGCATTCCAGTTGCTGCGCTTGCCGCCCTTCTCGTCCGGGAAGGTCGTAAGGTCGAACCGGTAGTAGACGGTATCCATCATCATCGCCGCGATATAGCGGAAATCGGCGAGCAGTGCCGCCGTTTCCCCGGCAGCGAGCGCTCCGCTGCCTGCAATCTGGTCATAGATGACCGAGGCGGCGGCCAGCCCCCGGCCGATATGCACAGCGCCGTAGGTATCGTCGTCATGCCAGCCGTCCCGGCGGAAAATATCCATGCCAAGCCGCATATCGGCAAGCATGTATTGCAGCTTGCGCTTGGCCAACCCGGCATACTGCTCTTCACCCGAGACCATATAAAGGTTGGCATCCGCACCGGCAGCCTCCAGCAGATACGCCCAGTTGGTCAGCGTGGGCCGGTTGAAAAGCGGGGACAGCCGCTCCAGTCCAAGCGGTTGTCCTGCGGAATCGAGAAAAGTAACCCCGGTGTATATGCCGCCGTTAACAAGAGGGGCTTCCAGACTAAGCTCTGTCTGGATACCGTAATAATCCCCTGCGCATACAGGCAGGAGCTCCTCATAACGTAGAACCGTCCACTCTGCCTCCGCTGTATTGTTGATTCGTACGCTCCGCACATGGTCCTCCGGCACGCCGCCAGCCGGAGTCACCCCGGAAGGCTGCAGGCCGCTTCCGCTGCCGGACAGTTGCTCCAGCACAATGGTACTGCCGCTTCCCGGCATTTGGGTCCAGCCGTTCAGCGCCTCCCCGAAGCTGCCGTTTATCAGTGCCACCGGCAGTCCAAGCTGGGAATGTGTCAGGCGCACGCCGCAGGTACGGGCAACGCCCTGTCCCCGGACATGAACAGCCAGCTTCAGGAAGGCGGTCCCGGCGGGAACTTTGAAGACGAAGGGTTCTACCCGGAATACACCGAGGCCGCTAAGCGGAACGGCCGCCTCGCGGGCGGCAAATTGTCCGGACAGTTGCTGATGTCTTGCGTATTCCTGCGCAATTGCGGGAATCTGTTCAATTCTGCTGCGGATTTCCCCCAGTTGTTCCCGGTCATAGCAGCCGAAGGGGCGGGCTTCGGCTGCGCCGTTATATGCTGAATTCATTGGTAGAATCAAACCTCCCTGTGAAGTTGTAATCCTGTTCTGTTATTTACTTTCTTCTTTAATTATAGCTGTCCCGGGAGCGAATCAGGGATGGATAAAAACAGGAAGCAGAGGGGACAAAGCGACTGAAAACTGCCTGGCAAAGTGACGTCTTGACCTCGGGGCTTATTTTAAATGAAAAAGTGAAATTCTCCCCCTTAGCGCAGTCGGTTTCTCCCTAACTGTGTATGCACAGAGGGACGTATGATTAGGACAGAAGCGCAAGTCCAATGACAGGAGGAACAATCAATGAATGAAACGAAACGTCAAATAAACGCCTGGACCTTTGTAGCGCCCAGCTTGATTCTGACGCTGATTTTTGGGGTGTACCCTATCTTTTGGGCTTTAAAGTACATGTTCTACGATTATCAGGGCTTCGGCACACCGCTTTTCATCGGCCTGGATAATTTCGAGCGGCTGTTCCGTGATAAGGATTTCTGGCAGTCCGTGGTCAACACCTTCATCTATGCAGGCGGCAAACTTGTGATTACCATCCCGCTGTCATTTGTACTGGCGGTAATTCTCAACCGCGCCTTGAAGGGGCGCCAGCTGCTGCGGGCGATTTATTTCATGCCTACCGTGATCAGTGCTTCGGTGATGGCGATTGTGTTCTACGTTATTTTCAACTCTTACAACGGAATGGTGAATCAGCTGCTCATGGGCGCCGGAATTGTATCCGCTCCCATAGACTGGCTGGGCGCCAAGCACGCCTTAATCACGGCGATTATTATCGCAATCTGGGGTGCGGTCGGCAACTATATGCTGCTCTTTATTGCCGGGCTGCAGAATATTCCGGAGGATCTTTATGAAGCCGCTTCCCTGGACGGCGCGGGGCCGCTGCGGAAGATGTGGAGCATTACCGTTCCGATGCTGGGACCTGTGCTGCAAATGATCATCATGCTGGCGATTACCGTCTCTCTGAAAGGCTACGAGAGCATTATGGTGCTGACCGAGGGCGGGCCGTACGGCAAGACGGAAGTTATGTATCTGTACCTCTATAAACTGTTTTTCCCTGTATCGAGCGGAGGATCGAGCATCCAGCAGTTTGGTTACGGGAGCGCGGTCGGGTTCACCACTGCGGTTATCGTCGGTCTGATCACTCTGGTTTACTTTTATGTATCCAAGAAGCTGAATGATATCTATTAAAAGAGAGGAGAATGTACAGTGAGCACATTGCATGCGGAAACGAAAATGACTCCGGCACAAGCTGAGCGTTCGGTTAAGACCAAAGCGCTGCTGTCCAAGGTACTGCTGTGGATTTTCCTGCTTCTGGTGGCGGCTTTTGCGGTGTTCCCGATTGTTCTGGCCTTTTTCGGGTCGCTTAAGTCCAATCTGGAGCTGACTACAGGAACAACCCTGCTGCCGAAGGAATGGAAATTCGATAACTATTCGCAGGCCTGGACTTCAGCGAATTTCGCACGCTTCACCTGGAACAGCGTATTTATCAGCACATTTACTACTATAGGCACTCTATTGATAGGAACAATGGCCGCTTATGCGGTAGCGAGGGTTGATTTCTACGGGAAACGGCTGTATGTGATCATTCAGTCCTGCACTCTGTTTATCTCTATCGGTGCTGTCGTGCTGCGTCCCCAGTTTGATCTTATGGTATCGCTTCATCTGCAAAAATCGCTCTGGGGCGTCATCATCATTCTGATCAGTGCCCATGCGACCGCATTCTTTATGTTGATCGGTTTTGTGCGGGCGATCCCGAAGGAACTTGACGAGGCGGCGTTTATTGACGGCTGCAACTTCTATAGCGTATACTTTCGTGTTATCTTGCCGCTCCTGACGCCCGCGCTGGGGGTGACTGCGCTCTGGACCTTCCGCGGCGCATGGAATGAATATATTCTGCCGCTGGTATTTACTATGACGCAGCCTGCCTTGCAGACACTGACCGTAGGTTTGGCCGGGCTGAAATACGGTATCGGGGATGCGGCGCAGCCCCAGTTAATGCTTGCCGGCGCATGTTTGTCCATGCTGCCGATGATTATTGTCTATATTTTTGCTAACAAATCATTCATGCAGATGACGGCTGGCTCTGTAAAGGGCTGAGGCTAACGCAGCGATTCTCCGGGCGGCCGGTCAACAAAGGATGTGGAACCATGCTGAAGGCCTGGCTT
This sequence comes from Paenibacillus sp. FSL M7-1046, assembly GCF_038007405.1. Classification (NCBI taxonomy): domain Bacteria; kingdom Bacillati; phylum Bacillota; class Bacilli; order Caryophanales; family Paenibacillaceae; genus Paenibacillus; species Paenibacillus sp. FSL M7-1046. Next base: position 2,670,707 of record NZ_JBBOXB010000001.1, read on the forward strand.
TACCGGACCTCGCTGAAGAAAAGAATATGGCTGTCGTTTACCGCACTGACAGTCTTTTGCATCTCTATTACCGGCCTGTGGGCCTACTCGATTGCTTCGCGGGCTATGGAGCGCAACTCCATCGACCTGAACCGCAATGTGCTGAACCAGTCGGTCAACGTGCTGGACCAGAAGCTGAAGCAGATTATTGTGGCTTCCTCCACCATGATGCTGAGTGAAGCGTACAAGCAGACCATAAGGGACATACAAGCGCATAACACAGACCGGTTTTTCGCCAATTTCTCCTTGCTGCAAGGCCCCTTTACACAGGCGGAGCTGACGGAGAACTCCATTGAATCTATACTGATCAGTACGCCGGACGGGGATTTCTATTCCGCCGGCAATCTGCGCAGAACAGCGACTCCATTTATGGAGTCTTTGCTGTATAAGCGGATCAAGGACAATCCGGAATCGAACTGGGTGGAGAGCCACCAGGACGAGCTGTTCGCCGGAAAGCATCAGGTCATTTCCCTGCTGCTGCAGCCGCTTACGGAGAATTATGTGCCGGATGTCTTTTTGACCGTCAATGTAAAGGAGGACATCCTGGAAGATACGGTCAGCGGAGGTGCGAGCCTTGGCAGCGCAAAGTTTCTGCTGATCAACAAGACGCGGGCAAGTGTCTTCGGAGACAAGGAGCGGCCGGAATGGTCACGCTCGGCGGCATTTATGGACAAGCTGCTTGAAGCAAAAAGCGGCAATTTCGAGTATTCCGCCGGCGGCGGGCCGATGCTGGTCAGCTATGCCGAATCACGGTATGCGGACGACTGGCTGCTGGTCAGCTACCAGTCGAAGAAGGAGCTGCTCCAGCCTGTGCGCAGCATTCAGTGGCTGGTGCTGATGATCATGGCTGTCTGTATTGTGATCGCGCTGCTGCTGGCGAGATATTTGTCTGCACTGCTGCTTGGGCCGCTGCTGAAGCTGCAGAAGACGATGTCGCGGGTGGAGCAGGAGGATCTGGGCGCCCGTTTCCAGAGTCCTTTTCAGGATGAGATCGGGGAAGCGGGCCGTAAATTCAACCAGATGCTGGACCGGATCGGAGAGCTGATTCTTGAAGTCAAGGATACGGAAAAAGAAAAGCGGAAAGCGGAGATCAAAGCGCTGCAGGCGCAGATTGAGCCCCATTTTTTATATAACACACTGAATACAATCTTCTGGAAATGCGAAATGGATGAATATGAAGATGTGAAGCAGATGGTGATTTCTCTGTCCGCCCTGTTCCGGCTGGGCCTGAACAACGGGCAGGAAATTACGACTCTGGGCAGGGAGCTGGAGCATGTCCGCCAGTACCTGAACCTCCAGCAGCAATGCTACGAGGGATTGTTCGAATATACGATAACCGCAGGGCCGGAGCTGCTGGAGCTTCCCGTGCTGAAGATTATCATTCAGCCTCTCGTGGAGAATTCCATTCTGCATGGGCTGAAGGAGCTGCGGAACGGGGGGAGGATTCGGATCTCCGTGGCAGCGGAGGCGCACAATCTTGTAATCCGGGTAACCGACAACGGGGCGGGCATGGATGCGGAGAAGCTGAATGCCCGGCTGAAGGAGCCTGTCGGCAGCGGAGGGTACGCCCTGTCCAATATTTGCAGCCGGTTGCAGCTGTATTACGGCAAGGAGGCCGGATTATCCTTCTGCAGCCGTCCACTTATCGAAACCGAAGCGGTTCTCTCATTTCCAATGGAAGGTGGAGTTTATCCTGAATCACGCTGAACCTATTAAAATATGCATTGTTGACGATATCCCGGCCGTTGTCCGGGGCTTGTCACAGCGAATTCCCTGGGAGGAGCACGGCATTATAGTTGCAGCAACAGCGGCCGACGGAGAAGAAGGGCTAATGCAGATCCGCAAGCACCGGCCTGATATTGTGTTGACCGACATCCGCATGCCGTTCACCGACGGACTTGAGATGATGCGGATCATTCAGGCGGAGCAGCCGGACATCAAGCTGATTTTCCTGACGGGCTACTCCGATTTCACATATGCCCAGGAAGCGGTGAAGCTTGGGGCCTTTGACCTGATCGTCAAGCCTTTTACCAAGCCTCAGGTGCTTGAATCGGTTCTGAAAGCCAAAGAGATGCTGGAGCGGGAACGCTCCCAGGCCGAACAGATGCGGGGGATGGAGCAGAAGCTGCGGGAGAGCATGCCTTATTTGCGCCAGGAGTATATGCGTCTGCTCATCCGCTATGGCAGCAGGCAGCAGCACCTCAGCCAGCAGTGGGATTTCTATGCCATTACAATGAACAGCCGCGACTTTTGTGTGCTGGTGGCGGAAATAGACTTTTTTGCAGAGCGCACGGCCGCCCTGCCAGTATCCGAGGTCGAGCTGATCCGTTTTGCGGTGCAGAATATTCTGGAAGAGACGGTTGCTGCCTATACGCAAGGTCTTGTCTTCCGCGAGCACGTCAATCAATTCGTCATCGTCATGAATCCCCCGGCGGAGCTGGATGCGGAGCAGCTCGCGGAGAAATGCCGGGAAAACGTATGCCGTCATACGTACCAGACGGTGTCGATCGGACTCGGCGGGGAAATCGAGGAGGCCGGCCAGTTGTCCGTGTCCTATGCCCAGGCGTTGTCTGCGCTGGCGAATACTTTTTTGACCGGCGGGAACAGCGTATACCGTTATGTGGAATCGCTGGAGGGGGATGCCGCCCTGCCCAGGTACTCTTACGACAAAGAGAAGGAACTGCTCTACTGCCTGCGTTCGGCCAATCTGGCCAAAGCGGAGGAGCAACTAGGCGACATCTGGAATGAATGGCTGAGCGCTCCCACCCTGCCGGGCCCGGCAATCGTCAAGACAATGTGTCTTGAACTGGCCCATTCGATCCACCGTGTCTTTTCAGACAAGGCTTCGGACTCGGAGGTCAAGACGCTGGAGAAGAAGCTGGCCGACATGAATGGAGCCGCCTCCTTTGAGGAGCTGCGCAGGCAGATCCGGGAGTTTTGCCGCCAGGGCTGTGCGTACGTGCAAATCCGCCAGTCCAGCGATGCGCGTGTGCTGGTGGAGCGGGCCATCGCCCATATCAATGGAAATCTGCACCGCAACCTTTCCGTAGCAGATTGTGCCAGAGAGGTTCATCTCAGCCCGAGCTATTTCTCCAATCTGTTCAAAAAGGAGATGGGGATGACGCTCGCCCAATACATTATCAGCCGCAGAATGGAGAAGGCCAAGGAACTGGTGCTGGAAGGCATGCAGGTTCAGGATATCGCCGTCTCGCTGGGCTATGAGGACCGCCCCTATTTTACTGAACTCTTCAAAAAATATACCGGCATGACCCCTACCGACTTCCGCTCCAAATACGCTTCGGTCACGCAGCGCGGAAACAGTGATTTCGTCTCCCATGAATAGTTGTTTTCTCCTTCACTTAGAATCGGGCGGACATTCTATAATTTTTATATGAAATGAATGCGATTACAAAAAGAAAAGGGAGGCAATTTAGATGAAAAGAAATAAGTGGATGCTGACTGGAGTTTCGCTGCTGCTGGCCGGTTCGCTGGCTGCGTGCTCCTCGTCCAATACAAATACGGAGGCGGAGGGCAACAATACAGCCGCTGAGAAAACAAAGCTGGTCTACTGGACCATCGACCGACATGATTCTGACTTTATAGAGCAGAAAATCAGTGAGTATGAGGGCCTCAATCCCGATGTCGATATTGAAATGAAGGTGATGGCCGAGAACTACGCCCAGTCGGTGGATATTGCCTTCTCCAGTAAACAAGCACCGGATATTCTGCGTGTGGATACGGGGAACGTGCCAACCTGGGTGAAAAAAGGCTACCTGGAGTCCTTCGACAGTTATATTACACCGGAAATGAAAAGCCGGTTCGAGAAGGTACTCATTAATGAGAAGAACACCGTGGACGGCAAAATCTACACCCTGCCGAATATCGGCCAGTTCTGGCGCCTGATCTATAACGTCGATCTGTTCGAGAAGGCCGGTATTACCGAGCCGCCGACCACGCTGGCGGAAATGGTGGAGGATGCCAAGAAGATTACCGAGGCGGGTAAAGCCAGCGGTGCTTATGGCTTTGCCGGAAATTTCAAAAGTGCAAGCGGCTTTGAACGTATCGCTTATCCGATCACGACCCTCAGCAAAACGGCAGGTACAGAGGGCTTCAACTTCCAGACCGGCCAGTTCGACTTCAGTATGTATAAGGAGGCCCTTGAAGCACTGCGGCAGATCACGATGGACGGAAGCATGATGCCGGGCTCGGAATCGCTGGATATTGACCCGCTGCGCGCGCAGTTCGCCCAGGGTAAAATCGGGATGTATTTCAACCATTCTGTCGAGCCTAGCGTCTACAAAACTCAATTCCCGACCGATATCCGCTGGGCCGCAGCGCTTCCTCCGACAGTAGACGGCCAGCAAAATGGTGCCAGTCAGGTTATCTCCGGCAGCTACCTGGCGATGAGCAAGGATTCGGAGCAGAAGGAAGCGGCTTGGAAATTCATCGAGTGGATGTACAGCGATGAGGTGCAGATTGCCTATCAGGAAGGCGGATACGGGGTTTCAGTTATTCCTTCCGTTGCTGCTGCAGCGAAAGCTCCGGATATTCCGGGAATCGAGAACTTCCTGCCAACGAAATTTGATGCCATCTATCCGGCAACTCCGCTGGTAACTACCGAAGGACGCCTGGAAGGAACGAAGAAAGTCGATGTCTTCAACAAATATATTTTTGACGGCGGAGATTTGGACAAGGAGCTTCAGGATCTGAATACCCGCTATAATGCAGCACTGGAAAAAGCCAAGGCAGCGGGTGACACCACGGTTGAAGCGCAGCCGGACTTCAGCGCAGCCAGCCTGCAGGGAAGCCTGTCCAGCAAATAAAACGCATACGCAGCATACAGACCGCAGGCCGAGCCTGCGGTCTGTATGCGTACATAGGGAATATAGTCCCTATGCGCCTGCCGGGGATGTGCGGCCCCCGGGTGTTTTGTAGTATGATATTAAAGAACGAAAGGGGGCCGCATACCTTGGCGACGGATATTAAAGACCGTATCAATCTGAAGGAAATCAACTGCGAGAAGGAGCTTACGCTTGCCGTTATCGGCGGTAAATGGAAGCTGATCATCTTATGGCACTTGGGCCTTGAAGGAACCAAACGTTTCAGTGAGTTGAAGAAGCTTATTCCTCATATTACGCAAAAAATGCTGACCAATCAGCTTCGTGAGCTGGAGGAAGACCAGCTTGTGCTGAGAAAGGTGTATGCTGAGGTCCCGCCGAGAGTAGAATACTCTTTGACGGAATACGGGCAGAGCCTGCTGCCTGTACTGCGTATGATGTACGATTGGGGCAAAAACTACGGGAATAATGTCATCTGGAAGGATATACCTGAGGGAGATAGATAACGTTCGTTAGCAATAGATTACAGACTGCCGGTCCAAGCTGCAAGCGTGGAGCCAGTAGCACTAAGTATATAATGGAGGGAAATCAAAGATGTCTACAGATTATAGTCCACTGCTGGAATCCTACCGGTTCGAAAACGGGATTTCATTAAAAAATCGTGTCGTTATGGCACCGATGACCAACTTTTCTTCCAATGAGGACGGTACGGTATCCGGTCCCGAATTGCAATATTATGCCCGCCGCTCCAAAGGTGCGGGACTGGTGATTACGGCCTGTGTATATGTGACGCGGGGCGGTAAAGGTTTTGCCGGCGAATTCGGTGCAGACCGTGATGAACTGATTCCAAGCCTGTGCGAGTTGGCTGAAGCAATCAAGGGTGCAGGCGCGAAGGCAGTTCTGCAGATTTTCCACGGCGGCCGCCAGTGTCCTCCTGAGCTGCTTCCGGATGGCCAGACGGTCAGCGCGAGCAATGTTCCGGCTGAGCTGCCGCGCGGAGGTCACGGTCCTGTTCCTCGTGCGCTGAGCGAAGAAGAAATTACCGGCATTATTGCCGACTTCGGCGCGGCTACACGCCGGGCCATCGAGGCCGGCTTCGACGGCGTGGAGATTCATGGGGCGAACGGCTATTTGCTGCAGCAATTCTTCTCCCCGCATTCCAACACACGCGAAGACCGCTGGGGCGGCAGCCTGGAGAACCGGCTGACTTTCCCGCTCGCCGTGCTGCGTGAGGTCAAACATGCGGTGAAGGAGCATACTTCGTCGCCGTTTCTGGTCGGCTACCGCTTCTCACCCGAGGAGCCGGAAACGCCGGGGATTACGATGGCCGAGACCTTTGCGCTGATTGATGCGCTGAAGGAGGAGGGGCTGGACTATCTGCATGTTTCGCAGCAGGATCTGTGGTCCAAGCCTCACCGCGGCACGGACGACAGCCGTCCACGGATTGAGCAGATTGTGGACCGTGCAGGAGATGGTGTTCCGGTTATTGGTGTCGGCTCCCTGTATAAGGCCGATGATGCGCTGAAGAGCCTGGAGACCGGGATCAGCCTGGTAGCCCTGGGTCGCCCGCTGCTGATTGATCCGGACTGGGTGCAGAAGGTTGCCGAAGGGCGAGCTGCTGACATTAAGACGGAGCTTGATCCTTCAGCCCAGGCGGAGCTTGTAATACCGGACCCGCTATGGGGTGCATTAATCCATACGCCGGGCTGGATGCCGATCAAAGCCTAAATCTGAACCAGTGGAGCGTTGGCGTGGTGAAACTGCCGCTTGCGGATTATGGGTGCATTAATCCATACGCCGGGCTGGATGCCGATCAAAGCCTAAACCCGATCCAGCAAAGCGTTGGAGAGGTAAAACTGCCGCCTGCGGATTAATTGGGGCCGCTGCCGCTCCGTTTGGTTTGGTTCATCTCAGACGGAGCCGTTACAGCTAAGTTAGAGGTGTTGCCACGGCCGCGGACCGGGGAGACCTTATTTTCTCTGTAGAGTGCATTTTACGGGACTAACGGACCGTAGTGCGCTTATTACCGTTTCGGCAGCCAAATTTCAGGCCAATTTTCGTGCATAAGTGCATTGGGGTCCGATAGCTTGCCGGAATGATCCTCCAGTCGAAAATAAGAGCTGCTGGGTCCCCGTTGCAAGCCCGGGGTCTATTCTGGCAGTGGAGGAACGATTTCCAGAAAATCCGCGTCCCATACTGATTGCTGTCCGGCTGCCGCCGGATGCTCTCACCAAGCAAAAACCCTCTGACTCCCGCATTGCGGCGGTCAGAGGGTTTTATTTTTGCACAGTTTGCGCAGGTAATAAAAGCGGATAAGCCGCAGGAGCTTCACTACCTGCGCAAAGAGGCCTGCCCGGTCAGAGCAATTGCTTTTGACCGGGCAGGCCGAATTGTTGCAGCGGGTTGTGCAGCCGCAAGGGGAAACCTTAGGCTATGCCTTTTGCTCAAACAGCTTGGCAATCTCAACGATAACCTGTACGGATTTCAGCATAACATCTACAGAAGCGTACTCGAATTTGCCGTGGAAATTTTCGCCCCCGGTAAAAATGTTCGGAGTCGGGAGTCCCATGTAGGAGAGCTGTGAACCGTCTGTCCCGCCGCGGATCGGGCGAATCACCGGTGTTATGCCGAGGTTCTCCATCGCTTCGTGGGCAATATCGACGATATGGCGGACCGGCTCGATTTTTTCACGCATATTATAATATTGGTCATTCAATTCCAGCACAATGTTCTCATCGCCATAAGTGGATTTGAATTCATCTACAATAGCAGAAATATTCGCTTTGCGGTTCTCGAACTGGGTACGGTCAAAGTCACGGATAATGTAATGCAGCTTGCTGTGCTCCGCCGATCCCTGCATGGAGATCAAATGGTAGAACCCTTCATAGCCGTCCGTAAATTCAGGAGCCTCGCCGGATGGCAGCCGGAGGTGGAAGGCCATGGCGATTTTGGACGAATGGATCATTTTTCCTTTGGCGGTGCCGGGATGCACGTTGACGCCTTTGAAGCTGATTTTGGCGGCAGCAGCATTAAAGCTCTCATATTCCAGTTCTCCCAGAGGCCCTCCATCAACGGTGTAGGCGTAGGAAGCGCCGAAGGCGGCGACATCGAATTTATGCGGCCCGCGTCCGATTTCCTCATCGGGGGTGAAGGCGACTCTAATCTTGCCATGCTTAATTTCCGGGTGCTCCAGAAGATACGCCATCGCGGTCATAATCTCGGCGATTCCGGCCTTGTTGTCTGCTCCCAGCAGCGTTGTGCCGTCTGTCGTAATCAGGGTATGTCCCTTATACCCGGGCAGCTCAGGGAAACTCTCCGTGGAGAGGACCACATTCAGCGCCTTGTTCAGCACAATGTCGTTCCCGTCATAATTCTCGACAATTTGCGGTTTCACACCAGTGCCGGTGAAATCTGTCGCGGTATCCAAATGCGCCAGGAAGCCGATCGTCGGAACTTCCTTGTCGCTGTTGGCGGGAAGGGTAGCCATGACATAACCATGCTCGTCCACCGTAACCTCCGCAAGTCCTAGTTCGCTAAGTTCGTCAACGAGCTTACGGGCCAGCACCATCTGCCCCGGAGTGGAAGGACAGGTGTCACTGTCTTCATCCGATTGGGTATCCATCTCAGCATAAGACACAAAACGTTTGATCAGCTCTTCTTTCAAAATGGTTCAGCTCCTCTTTTTCTTCCGGTCGTATGTCTATATTATCACTTTCTATAGAAGGTCTCATCCTTAGCGTTGTGGCGTGCATATGTTATTCCGCTTCGCGGGACAGCGGCTCCTGCCGGAGCAATGACGCCGAGAGCAGGTAACGGTCAGGCGCAGAGCCGACGTAGGAGAAAGGATAGCAGGTGATCAAGGTAAGCACCGGTGTATCACTCTGCTTAATCGCCCCCCGTTCATCGCCGTCTACAATGAGACTGCCGGTAACTTCATAAATGAATTTTCCTTCGGCGGTCTCCAGCTCGATCAGATCATGGACTTCCAGATTGCCAAGGCCGCGAAACACTGTATCGCGATGGCCGGCCAGCACGCTGTTGCCGATGGCGCCAATCGCTGCGCTCCCTTCATAATGCCCTGCGCCTTTTTTCAATTGGGGGCGCTCCGTTCCTTCCAGAATCGCCACCCGTTTATCCAGCCTCGGAAAATAAATCTCTCCAATAACTTCGCCCCCTGTATAATCGGTTCTGGAAATGTTTTTCTCTCCAGAGAGGTTGACCATCCCTGCGGGCAGCGGAGTTTCTTCTTCTGGCACCTGGAGACTGACGGCTTCCTCCCTCTTTTTGTCCCAATCATTTAGGGCATGGCGGGCTTCAACGGGTGCTTTTAAGATCTGCACTACGGAATAGATCAGCACACACAAAGAGAGTATGAAGATCAGCTTCACGGCAATGGATAGCCCGGAACGCTTCTTCATACTCTCACCTCCAACCTTTGGCTAATTCAGCTTATTTTTTCGAATTCAGTCTGCGAAGGACGAGAATACTGAGTATGGCAACGGCCAAACTGATCAGAATCAGGTTATACCAAGGTTCTGCTGTATCGGGCAATTTGTCGCCGTCTTCCGGTCCGGAGAGCGGAATCTCATCATCATCTATAATAACGTCGTCGCTTGGTGCCGGAGACGGTGTCGGTGTCGGCGTGGCCGAACCTTCCGGGGTTCCATGGTTTGTGCCGCCCATTGGCACAGGTTCATCCGTTACAGTCACTACAGCGGTTCCCGGTGAAGCTGTCACGGCTGGTGATCCGGTTGGAGCCGCCGATGTTCCCGGTGTGGCAGTAATGCCAGGGGATGCTGTCGGCCCGCTGCTAGGCGTGCTTGTTGGATTACCTGACGGCTCCGTTGAAGCGGAGGCGGCCGGTGTCGCGCCAGGATCAACGGATGGACCCGGTGTCACGGTAGCACTTGCTGTCGGACTAGGTTCACTGGTTGGACCTGGTGTCGCGGTAGCGGCCGGTGTTGCGCTAGGTTCAGCTGTTGGATCCGGTGAGGCTGAAGCGGAGAAGATGAAGTCGACGCTTGTTGTCTTCCCCTGATATTCATTTCCGGCTTCCAGCGGAAAGGACACATCCATCTGGAGCACTTCCTGTGAGCCTCCGGTAAGTGTACCTATGGCTACCCTGCCTTCTGCCTCGCTCATCACTCCTGAATAGAGGATTACTCCCTCTTTTTGCAGGGTCATTTGCAGTATATTGTACAATTCCTCGTCTCCGGAGGTGAATTTGAAATCAACAAAATAATTAAACCGTTCATGACCCTCATTGATCACCGTATAATCTGAGGTCGTTGCGTCGCCCGGCTGCATATTGCTCATAATCTCAGTGCTCGTCGTATGGGAATTGACCCGGAGCTTAATCGTCTCTTCTGCGCTTACACCCCCGGCATGCCAGATGACACCTGCCAGAATGATCAGAATGTAGGCACCTATAAAGCCGGCCTGAACTCTCTTCTTCACTTTCCACGCTCCTTTCTACCGGAAAGTAATCCTGCCCTCAGCGTACTCTCGACAAATCCTTACTTTAACCCTGATGTTTCTTCAACTTTTGTCATAAAGAGTAGTTTTATGGAGGACTACTACATAATGAGGCGATAGCGTCCTGAAAACAGCGGTCAGAGTTTTATAGCCATATGTATGTTCGTTATAACGAATATATACAGTATAATCAAAATTGTAAATAAAGAAAAACGGGATAAAACATATTAATTGGCTGAAATCACTCGTTTTGAAGGTGTAATAACCGATTATCGTTTAATTACTTCAATTTACTCATTATTTATCCATATTATTATTAATGATAGCGTTTTATAAAGAACGACTCGGGATGAGCATACAAAAAAACAAGGCGGTTACAAGGAAGGGAAGCTGATGCTTTCCAACCTAATAATCGCCTTGCTTAGCTATGTGCCGGATGGCGGAATCTAGTTCTCCTTAAAAAGCTGGGCTATGAGCTCATAGGAATGCAACTGGGCCGAATGGTCGAAAATTTGCGATGCGATGATGAACTCATCAGCATCGGTCTCTTCCACAATCTGTAGAAGCCGCTCTTGCAGAGCGGAGGGATCACCCGCTATAGAGTAATTCTGCTTGTTCTGCAGAATGGCTTTTTCCTGGATGGACCATAGGCCATCCATGCTGTCTACCGGAGGCTGGAGCATGCCGGTGCGTCCACGGATAATGTTCAGAAATTGCTGCTGCTGAGAGGTAGCAAGTCTTCGGGCTTCCTCTACGGTGTCAGCGGCAGTAGCTCCAAGCCCGACCATGACATGAGGCTTGGATAGGGCAGCCGATGGCTTGAAGCTGCTGCGGTACAGTTGCAGGGCAGGCAGCAGATAATCCGGTGCAAAATGGCTGGCAAAGGCAAACGGCAGGCCTAGCTGCCCCGCCAGTTGGGCGCTGAAGCCGCTCGAACCCAGCAGCCAGATCGGAATGTTCAGGCCTTCGCCGGGAACAGCGCGCACTCCGAGCGGCCGCGAGCCTGCGCCGTTTGGATCAAAGTAAGCCCGGAGCTCGCTCAGCTGCTCGGGGAATTCACTGCCGTCGCTGCCCAGGCCGCGCCGCAGCGCTCTGGAGGCTGCCTGGTCAGAGCCCGGTGCTCTTCCCAGCCCCAGATCTATGCGTCCAGGATACAGGGACTCCAGTGTGCCGAATTGCTCCGCAATCATGAGCGGCGCATGGTTGGAGAGCATGATGCCTCCGGAGCCTACGCGGATACTGCGTGTACCAGCGGCCACATGACTGATGACAAGCGAAGTGGCGGAGCTGGCGATGCCAGTCATATTATGATGTTCCGCCAGCCAGTAGCGTTTATAGCCCCACTCTTCGGCATGACGGGCCAAATCCAGTGTGTTATGAAATGAATCCGCTGCTGTACTGCCCTCTTTAATCGGAGCGAGATCCAGCACGGAGATGGGAATGTCCCGAAGTTGCTTCACTTTAATCCCTCCAGTTATGATGCTTTAAGCATCTTATAGCAGTATTTACAGCTATGAAATGAACTACCCTATAATTATAACATGAAATAATATTATTTACACACTTTAAGTAAGCGTTGACGCAAGCAAACCGCAGCGACAATGGATGTTCTAGGCTCTGATGGAACTGCAAAAACAGCTGTAGCCTATGGGCACAGCCCGTTTCTGCAGTGTTGTACTGATTCGGGGTTGAGCTTAATGAGCCTGCGCCGCTGCTGCGGCCAGTTTATCAATGTCTGCAGCAGGGACTTCCATGAATGAAGAGACAATGGTCCGCTGATCCTCAAGCGCCGGTACGCCAGTGAATCCCACTTTGTAGATTATGCCTTCATCCTGCCAGAAATAACTGAGGAAATCCGGCTCGGTAGGCTTGCTTAGCTCTCCGTCGATTTTGTAAGGTTCCGTAACCAGCACCTCTTGTCCATTTACATGAGCAACGGTAAGGGGAACGGCAAACTTTTCTCCGTCAATCCGGTAAAAAAAGACTTGTCCTTCCTCTTTGAAGGTTTCATATAAGCCTTGATTCTGCATTTGCAAAAAGGTGACATCAGGATTGGAGTATGCTGTCCAAAACACTGTTCGGGACATTCCCAGTCCGTCTAGAGGATAACTGAATTCAATGCTTGAGGTGAGCGTGGCCCTATTCATGGCAAAGCCAGACTCTTCTATAGGGAACTTAGGCACAAAGCCCATAATATCGGCAGCCATCCGTAAATCCTTCACATCGATGACATCTACATTAAAAAACTTTTCATTCACGAAGCTGCGTTTCATTTGTTCATCCGGATATTTGATAGAGGCCATGAGTGAAGCGATTTCTTGCTGTGATAGGGTACCACTGCCTATATATAGTTTATATACAATCCCATCCCGCTCCCAAATATAGAATAATTTCTGTACATACTGATTGACATGTACATTGACATGGATTGCGTTTATACCGCCAATGGTAGTGGGTTTCCGGTCAACCGGAAGAGGGGGCCCGCCGTCGCCACTCGAGGATTCTTCAAGTTCAACAGCCGTATAAATCTGCTCAACGCTGCTATCCTTGTAAGCTTCCAGCGAAAATTGCCCGGTATGGATATCCCCGTCGTACCGTTCATAATAGAGAGTAACTTGTTCAATCCCGTTATCCTCCGACTTCGCAGTAGCAGTTGCAGCTTGAGGCGGAGTGACTGCAAGGTAAGCCTTCTCCAGAATGAAATCCGGGGGCAGCACGGACGGGGCCTGGAAGGCAAAACCCGCTTCCTCCACGGCTCTGTCCAGGCGGTTATAATTTCTATTCTTGTACAGATTGATTAAATCATCGTTAACAGCTGTGTTGTCAGTTTTTGAATCGCCGGAGGCATTCGTTAGTGTCACCACGCTCAGCAGAATCAAGAGCAGCACGGCTGCTGCTGATATCCGGTACGAGCCTTTTTTAAATGAGCGAATCATAGAGACCCTCCTTGTAATCTGCTGACGGTGCTGCGATCCGAAGAAATAAAGCACTTCGCGGTCGGTCCGTCCTTTTGAAAACTGCTTGAGAAATTCAACGAGCGTTAATCCGTACGCCGCAGCTTCTTCTTCTCCCAGCACATCCAATACGTATGCGTCACAGGCCAGCTCCCGGTCGGTTTTCATTTTGTGCAGTCCGAGCCAAGATAAAGGATTGGGCCAGTGAATAGCCGCGGCCGCACTGCCCAGCAGATTCCACAGGGTATCCCGGCGTTTATAGTGAGCAAGCTCATGGGCCAGAATGTGCAGCAGCTGCGGTGATGTTAACTCCTGAAGCGCCAGTTCCGGGACGTATATCCAAGGACGGAACACGCCGCTCAGGAAAGGGCTTTTGACCCGGGAGCCGGTGTAGAGCGGGATCTTTCTTTTCACTCCGAACCGGTTCAGAGCGTCCTCAAGAACCGTAATTGTCCGGGGATCAGTAACCCGTCTCAGCCGCTTCCGCCCGCGGAGCTGCCTGCTCATGATGCCAAGTCCGTTCAGGAAAAGAAAGACTGCGCCGCCGAACCAGATTGTAGCAGCGGCCTTCAGCCAGGGAGAGTAGATACCAGCCGCACTGGAATGTCGGCCACCCGGCGCCTGCCCGTCCGCCTGTTGTAGGTGTCCCGCATTAATGCTGTCTCCGGTTCCGGGAGTGCCTGATTGCGGATCAGAATCAGAGTCCAGCCCCTGATTGCTTGGAGCAGCAGCTTGCAGATTCGGCAATGGGGCTGTATCAGCGGCCTGTCCCGTGAGCGCGCTCTTTATTCCTTCTCCAAACTGAAGCACATGGAACATGCTGAGCGGACTGTCCGGGATCACCGGAAGCAGCATTCGGATAATGACCAGCAGCCACAGCAGGTAACGGACTCTGGCGCTGATGACCTTTTGCAGGATGGCATGAATTGCGATTACAACCAGAATCACCAGGCTCGCGGCTAGTGTATCATCCAGGAAATCGATAAACAGGCTGTAGATCACATTCATTCCTGTGTACCTGGATCTTTGTGTGCTCCTTGTGCTTTCTTCTCCTGGAGCAACCGTTCCAACTGCTCAATTTCCTGGGCGGATAACGTAACCTCTTCCAAAAAGTTGGTGACCATCAGGTTGGCGGCTCCCCCGAAGACCCGCTTCAAAAAAGACTGGCTTTCTGCTTGTACACATTCCCGCTCGGAGAGCAGCGGATAATAAAGATAACTTCGCCCGGATTTCTCGAAGCCAATGGCTTTCTTCTTAAGCAGCCGTGTGATAAAGGTGCGTACCGTCTGATCGCTCCATTCAATAGACCCCGGCAGGTGCTGGACAATTTGTTCAGCTGTAATCGGATGGTTGCCCCAGATGACTTTCATGATCTCCCATTCAGCCTCTGAAATTTTGGGGATGCTCTTCATATAATCGACTCCTCGCAGTTTCATGAACATTAAATCTACAAGTGTAGTTTTAATCTCCTGGTTGATATTACACTTGTAGATCTAAATTGTCAAACGCAGAAAACCCCCGTTCTGCTTGCTTACAGCAGAGCGGGGGTTAGCGTTTGGCAGGTGCAGTAAATGACATTGCATCCTGATCGGGGAAGATTTTCCTCGGGGTAGTTGCAATTTGTACAACTAAAAATTCATGCTTTGGATTTTACGCATACTCAAGTTGTAGCGCCTTCCTCCAGCTCAACCGGCAATATGTATTCTGCGTGGACGGCACCGCCGTGGACCTGCTGAATGATCAAATCAACAGCAAGTTTGCCCATATCTTCAATGGGCTGGCGGATGGTGCTGAGCGGCAGAGCCAGCAGGCTGCGCAGGGCAATGCCGTCATATCCTACAATCCGCACATCCTCAGGCACCTGCAATCCCCGCTCCCGGCAAGCCTTAAGCGCATAAGCTGCAATCAAATCGCTGCCTGCAAAGATGCCGTCCACATCGGGCTGTTCGTTGAACAGCTGCGCAAGCAGCCGCTCATAAGCTCCGACATCAAAGCTGTTATTATCCGTATGCAGCAAGGTATGCGGGAGGTTATGCTGCCGGGCGGTATCCGCAAAGGCTTCGGATCTTAGCACAGACAGGATGTTCAGCTCGGGATGCCCACCGATATGGGCGAGCCTGCGGCAGCCTTTATTAATCAATAAGGTAGTAGCCAGCACCCCGCCCCGATAGTTATCGGAGCAGACATAAGGAATTTCCGGCGATATTCTGCGGTCAAAGGTGACGAGCGGCAGATTCATTTGCCGGTAGGCCTCAACTTCCAGGGTGTGACTGCCCATAATAATGCCGTCGACCCGGCTTGCGCGAAGCATATCGATATATTCGAGTTCTTTATGTTTGTCCTGTTGCGAGTTGCAGAGCAGCAGCTTATAGCCGTTCCGGTAGGCATGCTCCTCGATATGGCTGGTCAATTCCCCGAAGAACGGATGAGAGACATGGGGGATAATCAGCCCGATAATATTTGATTTGGAGCGGCTGAGCGAGCGGGCGAGTTCGTTTGGCCGGTAATTGAGGTCATCCATCGCGCTGTAGACCTTTTTCTTCAGATCCTCGCTTAAGTACCCCCTGTTGTTCAGCACCCGGGAGACGGTTGTCACCGAAACGCCTGCCTTCAGCGCAACGTCTTTAATTGTAGGCATGTGGAACCTCCTGTCTTGGCGGGTCTTTGCACACTCATTCTAACTTGGATGCAAGGGACTGTCCATGAAGGGATGTACCTTCTATTTATGTTTCAAAAATTAGACTTTCCCCATATAATAAGAAGAAAAACGTCATAAATTGTAATTAATTTTATTTACTATATGAGTTGAACTTTAGACTTACCGATCCGGCATAGAACGCAACTGCGGTGAATGTTTGGACTTCCGGCCGCTGTTGTCTACAGATTTCTTGATTTATACCGCTATTTGCGGTTGAAATCCGTAGACAAAGGCGGTCGCTATCGCTCCTACAGTTCCAAACTTCCCCTCCGCTGCTTTTGCCTCTGGGTAGTTCTTTAGTTCAACTGATATTACTCTATTAATCTTATAGATAAATAGCAAAGCCCAATCATAATGGATCCATACGCTTTTAATAGAAATTATCGAATTTCCCCGTTTCTGATTTTGGGATGTTTGGGATAGATGAATGGGAGTGTGCTAATGGGCAAGGGGAAAATTCAGCGCAGGTTACGGTATGGCTTGTTTTTGCTTTTATTTATTATGCTCAGCACGGCATTGTATCAGCCGGTGTCCGCCAGCAGCGAAGAACGGCGCGCTCAGAATGTGCTTGTCCTGCATTCCTATCAGAAGGGCTTTGCCTGGACAGATGACCAGGGTGCGGGCATTGAAGAGCAGCTTAAAGGAGCAGCTAATCCGCCGGTTATCTACACGGAGTATATGGACTGGAAACGATTCCCCAGCAATGACAACCTCGAGCACTTCTACCAGATGATCAAGTTCAAATATCAAGCTCTTCATATCGATGCGATTATCGTTACGGACGATGCTGCCATGAACTTCGCTATTAAGTACCGCAAGGAAATCCTGAACGATGCACCCATCGTGTTCAGCGGGATTAATCAGCTCGGTGTGGACAGTATAGCGGACAAGCGCAACATCACCGGAGTCATCGAAAAGATCGATCCTACAGAAACGATACGAATGGCGCTGAAGATCAATCCATCGATCCGTAAGGTGTACATCGTATTCGACAATTCCGAAAGCGGGCTCTCCACGGGTAAAATGGTCAGTGAACAGATCCTGTCTCTGGAGCGGGGGCTCCAGGTCTTCCCGATGAACAGCCTCTCCAATGAACAAATCATAGATCAAGTATCCACCCTTTCATCAGACAGCATGGTTCTTATGACTACATACTACAGTGATACAACGGGAAGAATTACTGAATTTGACCGGTTCTCAAGCGAGCTTAGCGAGAGCAGCAGTGTGCCGGTATATCATATTTATGATTTTAGCCTGAATCACGGGGCCTTCGGCGGAAATCTGATTAGCGGCAAAATTCAGGGGCAAACTGCAGCCAGCCTGGCTCTGCAAATTCTGGAAGGAGAAAATGCGGGAGAAATCCCTATTGTCTCGGACAGCGCTGTGAGAAAGGTTTTTGACTATAAGGAATTGCAGCATTTCAACGTTTCCCTGAAGCAGCTGCCGGAAGGCAGCGAAGTCATTAACAAGCCCTTTTCCTTCTATCAATCCTATAAAAAGCTTGTACTGAGCATTGTCGCGGCATTCGCCGTTCTGCTGGCCTTTATTCTCATCCTCCTATTCTACGTGCAATTGGTCAAGCGAATCCGAAGCAACCTGGAAAAAAGCAATGAACGCTTCAGTTTGGCTGCCTATGGTGCGGATGCGGTAATCTGGGATGTGGACATGACCACGATGATCTACTACTTCTCGGACAGCTGGTATGAGCTGCTCGGCTATGAGCGGGATGAAGCGGACGAGAGCCATGGAGGTTGGAGAACTCTTATCCATCCAGAGGACGCAGAACATGAGAACCGCCTGCGCACTGAGCATCTGCAGGGCAAAAGCTCCTACTATTACTGCGAATACCGGATGCAGAGCAAATCAGGCGAATATAAATGGTTTCAGGCCCGGGGCAAGGTGCTGCGCAATGCGGACGGCGGTTTTGTCCGTTTTTCCGGCTCTATGGTTGATGTTACGGACCGCAAAGGTTATGAGAGCAAGCTCCAAATGAGCTATCAGGAACTGGAGTCGACCTATGAGGAGCTTACGGCACTGCAGGATGAGCTGCTGGAGCAATATAACAAAGTGGTCGAGAATCAGGCACTGCTGCAGACCAGCGAAGAGAAATACCGGCTGCTGGCCTATAACGATGTCTTAAGCGGTCTGCCGAACCGGCTGTCCCTTTCCGAGGAGCTGCAGAAGTTTATCAAGGAACACGCAGGAGGGCATGCAGCCTTGTTCTTTCTGGATATTGATAATTTCAAATATATAAATGATACGATGGGTCACACGTTTGGCGACGAGCTGCTGGTCAAGGTCGGTGAACGGCTGCTGGGCTTGTCGGACGGACGCAGCAAGTATTTCCGTTTCGGGGGCGACGAGTTTGTGATACTGTTCGAGAATATCAAGGGATCGGATGAGGTCATCTCCTATGCACAAGCGCTTGTGCAGGGTTTTAAGGAGCCCTTCCAGCTGAATGCCAGCGTCGTTCACATCTCGACCAGTATTGGTATTGCCCAGTATCCGGAGAATGGGATCAATGCTGAAGAGCTTTTGAAAAATGCCGATATTGCCATGTATAAAGCGAAGGAAGCCGGCAAAGGGACGTATGTATTATACGGACAGGCGATGCAGCAGCATTTTGACGAACGGATGATCATTGAGAAGCACTTGAGAAATGCCATTTCGAATAATGAGCTTTCGCTTCATTATCAGCCGCTGGTGGATACCGCCTCAGGCGGAATCTGGGGCTTCGAGGCTCTGATCCGCTGGAACAGTCCGGTGCTTGGTTTTGTATCGCCGCTTTCGTTCATCAAAATCGCTGAAGACTGCCGGTTGATTGTCCCGATCGGTGAATGGGTGCTCCGGGCGGCCTGCCGGTTCATTAAAGAGCTGCATACAGAAGGTTATGAGGGCTACCATATCTCGGTGAATATATCGGTGATCCAGCTGATGCTGGATGATTTCACCGATATGGTGCTGGGGATTCTGAAGGAGACCGGATTGCCGCCGGAATATTTGGAGCTGGAGATTACCGAGTCGATCTTCATGGAATCCTTCGAGGCGATCAGTTCGAAGCTGGAATCGCTGAAAGAACGGGGAATCGGCATTGCCCTGGATGACTTCGGAACAGGATATTCCTCGCTTAGCTATTTGAAGCAGCTGCCGATCACTACGCTGAAGATTGATAAGTCGTTTATTGACAGCATTGATACACCGAACAATATGTCACTGGCCCGATCCATCGTAACCATCGGTCATGATATGGGGCTGAAGGTGACCGCAGAAGGGGTGGAAACCCGGGAGCAGCTGGCTTTTCTGGAGCGTACAAGCTGTGACAAGATCCAGGGCTACTTCATCAGCAGACCCATACCGGAAAAAGACGTAGCCAGTTGGGTGGAGGGCAGAAGAGCGGGGTAATGGAGCGAAGGATACCGGTCCCCGAACAGGGCGGTATCCTTTTCTGCTGTCTTTTGCCAATCGCTGCACTCTATTTCAGCAATCTCCGCGCCAGCTTGACCTTATTGCCGTATGGCGGATAGACAACCCCGAGGTCAAGCTTTGTCCCTCTTTTTACAATGCTCTTGCGGTGGGAAAAGAGATCAAAGCTATGCTTGCCGTGATATCCGCCGATGCCGGAGCCTCCCACTCCTCCAAATGGCAGATGTGTGCTGGCTACATGGGTAATCGTATCATTGATGCAGCCTCCGCCGAATGAAACTCTGGCCAGCACCTCCTGTTCAGCCTGTTTGTCTTCGGTGAACAGATAGAGGGCGAGCGGCTTGGGACGCTCATTGATGCTGCGGATGGCTTCGTCCAGCAGGGTATATTCCATAATGGGAAGTATAGGCCCGAAAATCTCGTCCTCCATGGCCGCATCCTTCCAATCCGCAGGATAGAGCAGTGTAGGTTCTATGTACAGATCCTCCGGCACAACGGTGCCGCCCATAATGACCTTCGATTGGTCCCGCTGAATCATTCCGGCAATTCTGCGCAGCTGGCGGTCATTCACAATCCGCCCGTAATCCGGATTCTGCTGAGCATCCTGGCCATAAAACTCCTGAATATAACGTTTCATTAAGGTGATCAGCTGGGATGCCACATCGTTGTGGACGAGCAGATAATCCGGGGCAATACAGGTCTGGCCCACATTGATAAGCTTACCCCAGACAATTCGTTTGGCTGCTATCTCCAGATTGGCGCTTTTATCGACAATGACCGGACTTTTACCGCCCAGCTCCAGTGTTACCGGCACCAGATTTTTGGCTGCGGCTTCCATGACTATTTTGCCGACAGGGACACTTCCGGTGAAGAAAATATAATCGAATTTGGCATGAATCAGCAGATTGGTGGCTTCTTTCTCGCCTTGAATCACACGGATATAGGCGGGTTCAAAGGTTTCCCTGATCATTTCCTCAATAACGGCGGTAATGGCCGGGGTACTCTCCGAGGGCTTCAGTACGGCGCAGTTGCCGGCGGCAATGGCCCCGATGAGCGGCTCGATCAGCAGCTGAAACGGATAATTGAAGGGGCCGATAATGAGCACGGTTCCGTAGGGCTCGCTGAGGATCCGGCTTTTGGCCGGAAATATATGCAGCGGGGATTTAACCTTGACCGGCTTCATCCAACGTTTCAGATGCTTCATCATATATCCAATGCTGTCCAGCGTGAAGCCGATTTCCGTCGCATAGGCTTCAAATTCGCTCTTGCGCAGATCCTGATGCAGGGCCGCGATAATTTTCGTTTCATTGCGGCGGATGGCATCTTTCAGCTTCTGCAGCTGGCGAATCCGGAAGGCAAGCTCCTTCGTAGCCCCGCTGTGAAACCACTCACTGTGCCCGGCCAGCATCTGTTCAACGCTTTGGGCTGTTAACTCCGACATAAGTGAACCCTCCAATACATGATGTGTAGATATAGATGTGTTCGTGTATCCCCGAGAATAGCTTCCGGCAGGAATTACTTATCCTGGCCGGGAGCCGAAGGGACGGTGCGGATGTAGTCGTTCATAGCCATCATATTCAGCAGCGTAATGCTGCTGCCTTTGAAATGAATCCAGCCGGTATCGCGCAGATAGCCCATTTCACGGGATAGTGACGGGCGGGCCGTATTCAAATGCTCCGCCCATTCTTTTCTGCTGAAGGGCAGCCGGATGACCTCGGAGGCTTGCTGAGCTGCTTGCTCCAACAAAAAGCTGATCACCCGCCGCCGCAGAGGGCCGGCTGACAATATTTCGATCTTCCGGTTGACCAGCACCAGGCGCTCCGACAGATTCTCAATGAAACGTGTGAGCATGTCCGTGTCTGTGGTGAACAACCGGAGCAGCTCCTGCTTGCCGATAAACATGACGGAGCAGGGGCCTGTGGCTGTAACAGTAGCCGGAACTATATTTTCTCTGCGGAACAACACCGCTTCGCCAATGGTCTGTCCCTGATTTAGATGGGCAATGGTTACACTGCTGCCGGTAGGATGGGTTTTCTGAACCTCAATCCGTCCTTCAAGCACAATGCCGAGTTTGTCCGCAGTATCACCTTCCGCCAAGATCAGTGAATTCTTATGAAAGCTGCTTACGGTATAGGTTATTTTTTGCAGCACCGCTTCGATTTCCTTCACGGTTTTCCCGCGGAACAGCAGGCAGGATTGCAGTACGGCGGGCTCCGGTTTCATAGCATTTCCTCCAAATTTATAGCATCTGGTAACATCCGTTACCGATTGTATGGCGAAAGTCTACTACAATTAGCCTTAACTGTAAAGGCGGGGCGAACGGAGTCCTGTTGGTAGCCTATACCTATTAAAGGAGTGAACGTGCAATGAGCAATATGTTTTGTTTTCAATGTCAGGAAGCGGCTAAAGGATCGGGCTGTACAATTCAGGGAGTCTGCGGGAAAACTAGCGATGTGGCAAATCTTCAGGATCTGCTGATCTACACATTGAAGGGGATTTCTATCTTTGCACGCCGGGGCCGGGAGCTTGGAATGACTGACTCTACCACGGAGAAATTTATTATAGAGAGTATGTTCGCTACAATAACCAATGCTAATTTCATGCCTGAAGCTTTCATTGCCAGAATCGAAGAGGGGTTGATCCTTCGCGGCCAGTGGAGCGGTAAATTGCAGGCAGCCGGAGTAGAGGTTCCTTATGCCGGGCATGATGCAGCTCTTTGGACAGCAGATACCGATGAGGCACTGCAGGTGAAGGCGGAGACGGTAGGAGTTCTGTCCACGGAGAATGAGGATATCCGTTCCCTGCGTGAACTGCTGACCTACGGGCTGAAGGGAATGGCGGCGTATATGGAGCATGCCGCAGTGCTGGGCTATTACGACGAAGGCGCACATGCTTTTATGGAAAAAGGTCTGGTGGCGACTCTGGATGATACACTCACGGCGGATGAACTGACTGCACTTGTGATGGAGTGCGGCAAGCTGGGTGTCGATGTGATGGCTTTGCTTGACCGGGCTAATACAACGACCTATGGCAACCCGGAAATCACCAAGGTGAATATCGGTGTAGGCCGGAATCCGGGGATTCTGATCAGCGGGCATGACTTGAAGGATATGGAAGCGCTGCTGAAGCAGACCGATGGCACCGGAGTGGATGTGTATACACACAGCGAGATGCTGCCGGCACATTATTATCCTGCTTTTAAGAAATACAGCCATTTCGTGGGCAACTACGGCAATGCCTGGTGGAAACAGGCGGAGGAATTTGAAAGCTTCAACGGACCGATTCTCATGACGACGAACTGCATTGTGCCGCCGAAGGAGAGTTATATCGGCCGTTTGTATACTACGGGCAATACCGGTTTCCCGGGAGTGCAGCATATTTCGGCGGATGCCAATGGAGCGAAGGACTTCTCCGCTATCATTGAGCAGGCCAAAGGCTGTGCGGTTCCGGAAGAGATCGAAACCGGCGAGATTGTCGGCGGATTTGCCCACGCGGCCGTAATGAATGTAGCCGATCAGGTGGTTGAGGCCGTTCAGACCGGTGCCATCAAGCAGTTCTTCGTAATGGCCGGCTGTGACGGCCGGATGAAGAGCCGCAATTATTATACCGATTTCGCTGCCGAACTGCCGGGAGACACCGTGATTCTTACGGCAGGCTGTGCGAAGTACAAGTATAATAAGCTTGCGCTTGGCGACATCGGAGGGATTCCGCGTGTACTGGATGCCGGCCAATGCAATGATTCCTACTCGCTTGTCGTGATTGCCCTGAAGCTCAAGGAAGTATTCGGACTTGAGGATATTAACGATCTGCCTATCTCCTACAATATTGCCTGGTATGAGCAGAAGGCGGTAATTGTACTCTTGGCACTGCTGTATCTGGGTGTGAAGGATATTCACCTCGGACCTACACTTCCGGCCTTCCTGTCACCGAATGTAGCCAAGGTGCTAGTCGATACTTTTGGTATCAGCGGCATTACAACTGTACAAGAAGATATGGAGAAATTTATCGCAGCTGTATAACTGGATGGCCATTTGTGCCATATGAAAATAGGGGTACTTCTCATTGCTATGAGAAGTACCCCCATTCTGTTTATTTACGGATAACTGCTATGGCAGGCGGTACACCGCGAACGGCTCGCCGCTGCGGAAGGTGCCGCTGGCCTGATCCAGCTTGTCCATGAGCTCAGCATCCGGCTGGAGGGCAACGCTTTGCAGATTCTGCTGCACCTGCTCCACACGGGTGGCTCCGACAATCACCGTGGATACAGCCGGTTTGCTCATCAGCCAGGCCAGGGACAGTGCAGCCATAGAGGCGCCGGTTTCTTCGGCAATCCGGCCGACCCGGTTCCCCAGCTCAATCCGGCCGGGGGTAAGGAAGCGGCCGAAGTTTGGATCGGTTTCGGCTCTGGAGCCTTCCGGCGGTGCGCCTTCACCGGCATATTTGCCGGTAAGAATGCCCCCGGCAAGCGGGAAGTAGGGGATAATCCCGAGTCCTTGATCCAGGCAGAGTGGAACCAGTTCGGCCTCCGGCGTCCGGTCAGCCAGGGAGTAGCTGCACTGAATCGAGGTATATTTGACCAGATTCCGCGCCTCGCTGATGCCCAGCGCCTTCATTAACTCCCAGGCTGCATAATTGGAGGCCCCGATATAGCGGACTTTGCCCGCGGATACCATATCATCAAGGGTCCGCAGCGTTTCCTCCAGCGGTGTATAGGGATCAAAGGTATGGATCTGATATAAGTCTACATAATCGGTCTTCAGGCGGCGCAGGCTGCCTTCCAGCTCCAGCATCAGGTGATGGCGGGAAGAGCCGCTGCCGTTAGGACCTTCGTGTCTCGGAAGGCCTGCTTTGGTAGCGAGAACAGCGCTTTGACGTCTGCCCTCCAGCGCCAGTCCGATGATCCGCTCCGATTCGGTGCCGGCATAAATATTGGCGGTATCGATAAAGTTAATGCCTTGATCGAGCGCGGCATGGACGATATCTATGGAGGTCTCCTGATCGGCTCTTTTGCCAAAGGAATTGGTCCCCAGACCCAGTGCGGAGACCTGCAGCCCGCTGTTACCCAAACGGTGATATTTCAAGTGGTTCACTCCTCTTGTTCAGCATAGTGGTGTACTTCGTCAAAGCACAGACAGTTCTGCCCCGGAGAACAGCTGCAGTGCAGTGTCCATAAATAAGCGGACGGCAATCGAGGTCTCCTCCAGTGTATGGACGGCGAGATGGATATCCCGGTAAGCATCGGGGGCCAGCTCCTTTATGATCACATTCGGCGGCGGAGACAGCAGGGACAGCTGCGACATGACACCAACAGCCAGCCCCTCCTTAACCATATTGAGTGCGGTCATGTAGCTGTTCACTTCGTATTTCACATTCAGCTTACTACCTCCCCGCTGGAATAAATCAACGACCGGAGGCTCATAACCTGCCCGGCAGATCAGCATCGGCTCGTCTTCCAGATCCTTGACACAGATGACATGCTTCTCACGGAGCGGATGATCGCCAGGAAGCACTGCGTACAGTTTCTCCCGGTAGAGCGGAATTGTGGCAAACTCTTCTTGCGGGGGAATAATGAAGCCGACATCAATAAACCGGGTCTCCAGCCATTCCTTGACCTCGGCAACCGAACCTTCATAGAGAACAATCTCAATCTCGGGATATTTCTCGGTAATGGAACGGATGATTTTGGGGACAAAATAAGCAGACGCCACCGGAAAGGCCCCAATGCGGATGAGCCCCTTCTCCAGGCCCTTCTCAGCGGAGATTTCCTGCTCAACCTTGTCAAACCCATTTAGAATTTCCCGAAAAATAATCAGAACGCGCTTGCCGATATCAGTGAGCATCAGCCCACTGCGCCGGTCGCGCAGCAGCAGCTTCACTGCAAGCTCAGACTCTAGCGCGGAGATGGCCCGGCTGACCGCAGGCTGGGTCATGTTCAGTGCCAGCCCGGCTTTGGTGAAGCTGCCGCTCTCAGCGATTTTGACGAATAGACGAATTTGATTGTTGTTCATATCGAATCTGGTATGCCCCTCATGAATATAATTCATTTCAATTATGACTGTGCTTATTGTATCATTTGGAATGAAAATAGAACAAGGGGTGATGAGATGCAGCAGCGGAAGAAAAACATTGCTTTGCTTATATTTCTGGTTATTGTCTGGGGGATCAATTGGCCGCTGTCCAAGATTGCTCTAGCCTACGCTCCGCCCTTGTTGTTTGCCGGAATCCGTACGGTTATTGCCGGGGTGATCCTCATTGTTGCTGCGCTTCCTAAAAGGAAGGCCCTTCATTTCAGCAAGCTTTGGCCGGTCTATCTGACTTCGGCCTTTCTCAGCATCGTTTTCTATTACGGGTTCCAGACGATCGGCCTGCAGTATATGCCCTCAGGGCTGTTCTCGGCCATCGTCTTTCTGCAGCCTGTGCTGCTCGGTATCTTTGCCTGGATCTGGCTGGGTGAGCGTATGTATGGAATGAAGATGTTCGGCTTGCTGCTTGGTTTTCTCGGGGTAGCTGCGCTCAGCATTGGCGGCTTTACCGGAAGCATCTCCGCCTTGGGCGTAGGGCTTGCCCTGGCCAGCGCGCTAAGCTGGGCCTTGGCGACGGTGTATACGAAACGAAATGCGGTGCGGGTAGATATGCTGTGGATGACGGCAATGCAGATCATGATTGGGGGTGTCATTTTGCTGGCTGCCGGTTCGGCTGTGGAGAGCTGGTCCGATATTACGTGGAACAGCGCCTTTATCGTGAACACATTGTTCATTTCGGTGTTCGTCATTGCGCTGGGTTGGATGGTTTATTTCAAGCTGATCAATGAAGGAGAGGCCAGCAAGGTCGGTTCATTCACCTTCCTGATTCCGCTGATCTCAATCGGGTCAAGTGTAGTATTATTAAATGAGCGCATTACGCTGAATCTGGTAGTGGGTATGCTGCTGATCGTAAGCAGCATTATTCTGGTGAATGTTAAGATAGGCCGGGCCGCACGGCGGCTGACAAGTTAAGACAGGGGGATAATCATGTATATTCAGACGGATGGACAAACAGCACATGATAATTATAAGCTGCTGATCGGCAGCATTGTGCCCAGGCCGATTGCCTTTGTAACCTCGGTGGATGAAGCGGGGATCGTGAATGCCGCCCCGTTCAGCTTTTTTAATATTGTAAATGATGATCCGCCTATGGTCATGTTCTCCTGTGTCCGCAAAGCAGACGGAGAAATGAAGCATACGCCGCGCAATATAGCCGCGAATAAGGAATTTGTGGTCCATATCGTCGATGAGGATAATATCGCTGCAGTCAACCATACCTCAATCAATGCACCCGGCGGAATCAGCGAACTTGAGCTGGCCGGGCTGACGGCGGTACCCGGACAAGCTGTCAAGGTCCCGCGCGTACAGGAATGCAAGATTGCGATGGAATGCCGGCTGGTGCAGCTTGTGGAGCTCGGGCATTGCGATATGGTTATCGGCGAAGTTCTAGGTTTTCATGTAGAGGATGAGCTGATTCATAACGGCCGAATTGATGTCGGCAAGCTGAAGCCGGTCAGCCGTCTGGCCGGCGCGTCTTATGCAGCAATTGGCCGGACGTTCGAGCTGGACAGACCTCAGTATGAACCTTGATTAGGCTGGGTATTAGCAGCTAGATCAGATATTTTGGGGTAGAGGAAGGCTAATGCGCCTGATTTCTTAACCGCAGGCTTTGGGCAGTGAAGACAAGTTCTTCATCTGTCCCGTCGATCTTGGCGGTGTATTCTCCAATCGTCACTTCGCTGTTGCAGATTTTGCGGACTGTAATATTATTGCCGGCGGTAAGCACCGATTTCTCGGAGGACTGCTTCCCTACAGTCTGTGCGCTGATGGAGCCTGCCGCCTCGACTGAGGAGTCCGTGCACTCCGCTTCGTTCATTACGAAACGGACATCGCCGGAAGAGAACAGCTGGCTGTGCAGAATCCCCTCCTTATGAACATGGAGATCTCCGCCGGATTTAATAATGCTATGCTGTGACGAGGCAATGTCGATCCGTGTATTCTCCTCCTGCATCCCGGATATGGCGTCATGCAAATCCTGCAACAGCCTCAGAAAGGTGCTTAGAACAGCATCCGTGAAGAAATCGGTGAACTGCCCCGGGTGCAGGAATACCTCCAGCATATGTCTTAATTGCCCGGTGTCGATAGGATAATCGGGATTCATCCCGGCAATAACATTCTGAAGATCAGTGATCAGGCCGGGGAGATGGTCATATTTGCTTTCCAGCAGCAGCATAACCACCAGACCGTATTTTACGGTTTGCTGGCGTGATTGGACGGTATTCGCCAACTGCTGCGACGCTTTTCTCAGACTGGTCATTTCCTTCATCAAGAGAGCGGAGTACATGCAGAGGCGGT
Source organism: Paenibacillus sp. FSL M7-1046 (assembly GCF_038007405.1). Lineage (NCBI taxonomy): Bacteria > Bacillati > Bacillota > Bacilli > Caryophanales > Paenibacillaceae > Paenibacillus > Paenibacillus sp. FSL M7-1046. Next base: position 2,698,512 of record NZ_JBBOXB010000001.1, read on the forward strand.
TATGTCTCGCTCCATAATGACCGGAGTACAATTGGCTGCTGACAACCTTGCCCTGGACAAAAATGCTTCCTGTAGCAGTGATTGTCGCATGTGTAACGTCGCCGTATATGTATACATTTCCCAACGCCTCAAGGATGGTCTGGTTTCCGATATCATTGGTGGCGACCACATCACCCGGGAACATCATTTTGGCGGCGTCGGGGTTCGTGTCCCCGGGAACAAGATATGTCTGGGGGAAATCAAAAACCTTGCGGTTCAGACCGCATCCCGTTAAGCGGGGCCTTCCCTGGCGGAGGGAGACGATCCCGCCGTCCGCCAGCAGGGTTGTACATTCTTTAGTGACCAGCTGAATGTCTTGCGGTGGCGGGGAGGGAATAATTCCGCCATACACGTCGATGCCGGGCACTCCCTCTTCCGCAGGCAGCTTACGGGCAATGACCTCTCCCTTCTGGACAAAGGGAACCCTTGGATGGTTCAGGAAATCTGCAGGATCGGCAGTCCGAATGAATTCATATTCCCTGTCCTCAGCAAATAACAGCTCCAGCCGGGCATTCTTGCCGGGAATAGGGGCTTTACCCTCTGCGATGCAGACCGGGAGATAGGTAGGGTTGTTCAGCTCTGCATAAAGAGCCGGAATGTTGAGATCGCGCATAATGGAGCTTTTCTTGAAGCCGGCGATAATCTGGTCCACCGTAAGGGTGGACAGCAGCAGGCCGCAATTCGGTTCCGCCCGGACTGTGACATCTGCTGCAGCCGGGGAGCTAGCGAGCTTCCAGGCGTACTTTTCTGCACGGTAGAGCGTGAAGTAGACCTTCAGTTTATCTTCGGATACGGTGATCTGATACTGCGGCTTCTCGCAAATTTCCCAGGTGATACGGTCTGTGGGGGTTACTTCCGTAGGATCTGTCACCGTCTTCCGGTTAATATTCAACACCACAGGGTGAACGGAAGAAATGACAGCGGGTTTGCCGCCTGGCAGAGGAGGAGTAATGAATATTTGGTTGTTCTGTACGATAATACGTCCGTTCTTTTCCTCATCTCCCCCACGGAGCGGCTTAGCCTGCACAGCGGGCAGAGCCGGAAGATCGGGGTTCCCGATTGGCGTTGTGGTATGAAATACATGCCTGAATTTCTCGATGATATGCTGTGGCATTACTCTAACCTCGCTTCTTCGTATAATCAATGGTATCTGTACAGAAAAGAGCATCATGGACTATGATAGATTGTTTTAATCTACCAGTACCCAAGTCACATCTCAATTGGCAGCCTGGCGACCATGAATGGATAGTCTCACATTCTTAGGCCCATCGCTTTGCGTCCTGCCCTTTCGGGAAGTTTGCCTTTAAAAAAATAGATCAATGATATACATTCAGCATGAGGTCATTTAATCGACTCAAATCGACAGGGAATGTTCAATACTGGAGTGGTTGCCAAAATAAATCTACAAACAAGCTTAATTCTAGTACTTTAGTATTAATTTTTCAACTTATTAATAATAAATCTCTCTGGTATCCCTTTAAAAGGGACGGCTTTGAGTTCAAGCGATATTACAAGCAAAAACGACCCTGCCTTTTTCTCAAAGGACAGGGTCGTTTCTGCGAAAAAAGGACGCTCCCAAGCTTAAAGCTTGTGGGAGAGCCCTCTTTTGACAAGGTGCACGGCGCGTGCGCTTCCGGCCCGGACGGAGACTGGTGCCGGTATAATAATCGTGGCTGCATAATCGGCCCGTTCAATTTCCTCCAGCACCCGGTTAAGATGGGAGAAGACGGCTCCGAGATCACGGACTGCTGTCAATGAGCATTGACCCTGCAGCTCGGAGAACCAGGCGAACTGCAGATCCCGGGCGCGGCGCAGCGCTTCGGGGAGCGAACGGGTGCATTCGGCATCGGACAAAGTCTTGGTTCCATACAGGGCGATGCAGTCTGCGGTTGCCGTTACGACCTCTGTCATCCAGTCAGCTGCGGCATAATGTGCAGGCAGGAGGGAAATCTCCTCGGCGATCTCCTTGACGTAGCGGTGAACCTTTTGCAGATGAGAGGTTGCCTGTGTCAATGACCGCAACCCGCTGCGGCATTGATAATGGGATAACGTATAGTGCAGCTCTTTCTGCTGCTTGTCGCTCTTCGCCAGCAGTTGTCCGGAACGCACCAGCCTCTCCGGAGCCTGCTTAGAACTGCTGCTCTCTGCGGCGAGTCCGGTCAAGGCATCGGCCAGCAGCAGGGTTCCTTCCAGTGCCAGGCGTTTAACCTTGACGAACCCCCCCGGGGGAACGATAATCATATTTATTATTAAGGCAATCAGCACGCCGATTAAGGTCTCCGCGACTCTCCACACGATATAAGGGTCCTGATAAAAGGTCAATGCCAGCACGGAGGTCACACCGACCTGGGAAACGGCTTGAATGTTAATCCGGCAGGCGGTGGCCACACCGATGCCGATCAGCAGCATCAGCAGAATAGACAGTGCCCCCACGTCGAAGAAATGGCCCACGAGCAGGCTGACAATTCCACCGAGCACAACGCCCATCAGACGGTAAATCCCTTTTTCCAGCGAAGCCTTGACGCTTCCTTGGGTGATAAGAATTGCGGCAAGCGGTGCAAAGTATAAATAACTGTCGCCGTGCAGGCTGTGAACCGCAAGCCAGGAGAGTGAAGCAGCAATCGTAACGCGTATCATATATAGAGATAATCCGAATTTTTCAAGGCGGTCCTGTAACCCCTCGTTCATGTTAGTCATCTTCTTTCACATCAATAAGAGAACATTTTTAGGTTTTCAGCAATTTTCATTATAGCACTCAAAAACAACAATAACGGGGTACAGTTTTTACGAACTTGTTAAGTTTCTGCGCTGCATTTAACATTGTAAGCTATCGCATATATTGCATTAATCCTATATGCTATATATATTGAAGTGTGTCGAAGGAAGGGAGGAATTGTCGCTTATCAGCGCTGAGCATGCCACTTTAGATTGTTCCCTGCGAGAAGCGGGTAAAATAGGTTGTACTACATAAGGTAAGGGAGGTCGTTAGCCATAACTACCCTGGAAGGCACTATTATTTCTTTTGACCAGGTTACCAAACAATACGACGATGAAGAAGCCGTGTTAAAAGGAGTCAGCTTCGAGATCGAACGCGGCAAATTCTATACACTGCTGGGACCCTCGGGCTGCGGAAAGACGACAATCCTCCGTCTGATCGCCGGGTTCGCTGAACCAACGGGTGGTTCCATTTATTTGAACGGCAAAATCATCAACCACATTCCCGCCAACGAACGGCAGGTCAATACGGTATTTCAGGACTATGCCTTGTTTCCGCACCTGAACGTATTTGAGAATGTGGCCTTTGGACTGCGGATCAAGAAGCTTAAGAAAGAGGTCATCACGCAAAAGGTGCAGGAAGCGCTGCGCTTCGTCAACCTTGTAGGCTACGATCAGCGGGCCATTAATGAAATGTCCGGCGGACAGAGGCAGCGTGTAGCGATTGCCCGGGCCATCGTCAATGAACCGCAGGTGCTGCTGCTCGACGAGCCTCTTTCGGCACTTGATCTTAAGCTGCGCACGGAAATGCAGTACATTCTGCGGGAAATGCAGCAGCGGCTGGGCATCACCTTTATCTTCGTTACCCATGACCAGGAGGAAGCGCTGGCCATGTCCGACTGGATTTTTGTCATGAACGGCGGACGCATTGAGCAGAGCGGAACGCCTAACGATATTTATGATGAGCCGATCAACCGCTTCGTGGCTGATTTCATCGGCGAGTCGAACATTGTGCCCGGTGTGATGATTGAGGATTATATCGTTGAATTTAACGGCCACCGCTTTGAATGTGTGGATGCGGGGCTGAAGCCGAATGAAGCGGTGGAGATCGTGATCCGTCCGGAGGATCTGGAGATTGCTGCCGTTGAACAAGGCAAACTGCGCGTCCGCGTGGATTCCCAGCTGTTCCGCGGCGTACATTACGAGATCAGCTGCTACGACGGGTCCGGCCACGAATGGCTGGTTCATTCCACGCGCAAGGCGGAGGTCGGCAGCGAGATCGGGCTGTATTTCGATCCGGAAGCGATTCATGTTATGCGTTTCGGGGAAACGGAGGAAGAATTCGACAGACGTCTGGAAGCTTACGCCGAGGTGGAGAACCATGAAGAGTAAGGGCCGCTCGTATTTCCTCATCCCTTATTACTTATGGATCGCCCTGTTCGTCATAGCGCCGGTGCTGCTGGTTGTCTACTACTCCCTGTTTGATCTGGACGGGCATCTTACACTGGACAACTACGTGAACTTCTTTACACCGGTATATATGAAAATGATGCTCAACTCCTTCTGGTACGCGATCCTGATTACGCTGTTCTCGCTGCTGGTGGCTTATCCGGCGGCGTATCTGCTGACCCGGACGAAGCATAAGCAGCTGTGGCTGCTGCTGATTATCCTGCCGACATGGATTAATCTGCTGCTGAAGACGTATGCCTTTATCGGTATCTTTGGGACCTTCGGGCCGGTCAACAATGTCTTTGACGTGCTGGGCATTGGAGAGCAGCAAATCCTCTTTACGGGTTTCAGCTTTGTCTTTGTCTCGGTATATATCTTTATCCCGTTCATGATCCTGCCGATCTTCAGCGCTCTGGACGAGCTGAACCTGTCCCTTGTAGATGCGGCCCGCGATCTGGGTGCCTCCGGGTGGACGACGTTCCGGCGGGTCATTTTCCCGCTGACCATCTCCGGCGTGCGCTCCGGCTGCATGGCGGTATTTATTCCGGCGCTGTCGCTGTTTATGATTACCCGCCTTATCGCCGGCAACCGGGTCATTACGCTGGGCACCGCCATTGAGCAGCATTTTCTGGTCACTCAGGACTGGGGAATGGGCTCTACAGTTGCCGTCTTCCTGATTGTTATCATGGCGCTGTTCATGATTCTGTCGGGCAGCTCGCGGAAAGGGGTGCGGCATGAGAAGTAATAAGAATGGGATTTCAAATCTGTACCTGGTGCTGGTCTTTGCCGTGCTGTACGCACCTATCTTCTACCTGATGTACTATTCCTTCAACAGCGGCGGGACGATGCATGGCTTCGAAGGCTTTACGCTGGATTATTACCGTGAGGTTGTGCAGGATACGCGGCTGATGATTATTATGATTAACACGTTGGTGATCGCCTTGCTGTCTTCGGCGATTGCTACGCTGATTGCGATCATCGGGGCGCTGGCCATTCAGCGCATCCGCAGCCGGAGGGCTAAGAATACACTGCTCTCACTGAACAATGTGCTGATTGTCAGCCCCGATGTCATTATCGGTGCGTCTTTCCTGATCCTGTTCACGATTGCCGGGATCAAGCTCGGCTTCGTGTCGGTCCTGCTCTCGCATGTCGCATTCAGCGTGCCGATTGCCGTGCTGATGATCCTGCCGCATTTGCAGGACATGAGCCCGACGCTGACCGATGCTGCGCGTGATCTCGGGGCCAGCCGCCGCGATGTGCTGACCAAGGTGATTCTGCCGATTATTAAACCCGGGATCTTCAGCGGCTTCTTTATGGCCCTTACCTATTCACTGGATGATTTCGCGGTGACATTCTTCGTGACAGGCAACGGGTATTCGACGCTTTCGGTGGAAATCTATTCCCGCGCGCGGCAAGGTGTATCCCTGTCGATTAACGCGTTGTCCACGCTGATCTTCCTCTTCACCATCTTGCTTGTCGTCGGTTATTATTTCCTGAACCGCCGGAAGCAACGCCCGGCGGTTCATATTGCAGAGCCGGCCGCTGAAGTGGGGGTGCCTAGATGAAACAGCTGGTGAATGCTTTTCTGGCGATTCTCATCGTCGCATTTGGGCTAATGTTCCTGGCTTCCAGGCTGAATTCGGCTGAGGGCTATACGGGCGGCAATACGCTGACCATCTATAACTGGGGCGATTATATCGAACCTGAACTGCTGAAGCAGTTCGAGGAAGAGACCGGGATTACGGTCATTTACCAGACCTTTGATTCCAATGAGGCGATGCTGACCAAGGTCGAGCAAGGCGGGACAACCTTTGATGTTGTTGTGCCTTCAGACTATGCTATCGCCAAGATGCGGGAAGAGAAGCTGCTGCTTCCGTTGGATCACAGCAAGATTCCGAATCTGGCCAATATTGACCCGCAGTTCATGGATCTTTCCTTCGATCCGGGGAATTTGTATTCGGTGCCGTATTTCTGGGGAACAGTAGGCATTATCTACAATCCGGAAATGACGGAGGGGATCGATTTCAGCAGCTGGGATTCCCTGTGGGACAGCAGGCTGAACAATAATATCTTCCTGGTTGACGGGGCCCGTGAGGTCATGGGGATGGCGCTGAACAGCCTGCATTATTCCGTCAACGACCGGAATGAGGATCACCTGCAGGAAGCGCTGGCCAAGCTGAACAAGCTGTCTCCCAATGTGAAGGCTATTGTCGGTGACGAGGTCAAAATGCTGCTGGCGAACGAAGAAGCAGCCGTCGGGATCGTATGGTCCGGCGACGCCTCGGAAATTATGGATGAGAACGACAAGCTCGATTATGTGGTGCCGGAGGAAGGTTCGAACAAATGGTTCGATAACATGGTCATTCCGCGTACGGCAGCCAATGTGGAAGGGGCGCATAAGTTCATCGACTTCATGCTCCGCCCCGATGTGGCGGCGAAGAATGCAGAGTATGTCGGTTATTCTACACCTAACGTTCCAGGGCTTGCGCTGCTGCCGGAGGATATTTCCGGAGATACCCGCTTCTATCCGCCGGCTGAAATTACCGACCGGCTGGAGGTTTACGACAACCTCGGCAAGCGGATGCTCGCCCATTACAACGAGCTGTTCCTGAAGTTCAAGATGAACAAGAAATAAGCTGGTGCATAACATGCCAGTTAGTCATAGCCAGTAGAAAGCGCCCAAATGCGGAGTTTCCATATTTGGGCGCTTTTTTCGGTCATATGAGAAAGTGTGGAGAAGTCTCTAAATAGATGCGCTCCAAATCGCCTGCATTGGCGTGATTATATTGGATCCGGTGATTGCGGAGGATGACTACCTGTTCAGCGATGGCTTCCGCGAGCCCCAGAATATGGGTGGAGACCACTATCAGCTTGTTTTTTTGCGCCATCTGCACAATAAAGCTTTTAAACACGGCGATCTGCTCCGGGTCCAGCCCGTTCGTTGGTTCATCCAGTAAAAGGATCTCCGGATCGTGCAGAATACTGCTCAGCAGGTTTACTCTTTTGCGGGTCCCTTGGGATAATACATCCATTCTCTCGGACAAATACGGCTGTAAACTAAAAAAGCGGACCCAATGGTCGATCGCCGGTTGAACCTCGCCGGGCTTAAGCCCCCGCAGCTTGGCCGTGAGCTGAAAGGTCTCTGCGACTGTCAAGAAAGGGTAATAATAGGGATACTCCGTTAAATATCCGACCTTCTCCCGGTAATGGGCATGGCGAAGATCAGTAAACACCTTCCCTTTGTAGCAGAGCTGCCCTGCAGTGGGGATCTGTGCTCCGGCCACAATATTCAGCAGGGTTGTTTTTCCTGCTCCGTTAGGACCGAGTAGCACGCTGACCTGTCCCCGGTGCAATGCCCAGTCCACAGAGTCCAGAATGATAGCCTTGCCGAAATGCTGTGTAATTCCCTTTAATTCCAAATGCGGATCAGTCATAGAGTGCACCTCTTAATGTATTGGCGTCTTTAAAGGTCCGGAGAAAGAAATAAGAAATGCATAAAGCTGTCAGCAGCAAGGCAAACGAAGATGAAAGGGCAATGTAGAACAATACACCTGTACTTGGAGCAAAGATCAGGATGCCGGATAAGCTGATGCGGTAATATCCCCTTTTCTGAAAATCAGAGAAATAGAGGCCAACGAGTGAACAGATCATACTTAACGCGAGATTGAAAAAGGTGATCTTGATCAGATAGCTGAGCAGGAGCGCGGCAGAAGGCCGGATAAACAAACCCCAAACTGCATAATTAGCGATACTGATAATCCAGGAAAGAATTAAACCGGTTGCCCACTTCTTGATAAGAAGCTGCTGCACATCCAGCTGATTGAACAGATACATCTTGATCGCCTCCTCCTCCAAGCCCAGCAGATTAACCGTCCACGCATCGTGCATGAAGATTATCGTCAGCATTACAGTGACCAGCAAAGCGAGAGGATAATCCTTCAGGAGAAATATGGCAAGCTGGCAAACGGTTAGCACCAAGATCAGGGGCACCGCCCGCTGCAAGGAGAACATGAATTTCAGCTCTTTTTTGAGTGCAGGGTATGAGCTTAAGAGGGAAGCTGACGGGTTGCTCCACTGTGCGGGGCGGCCCGTTATTCGTTGGCTTAAGCGTTGAACTATGAAAAATAGTAATAATCCGCTTAGAAATCCGCCATTCAGCTTCAGATAAAGAACGGCGGAGAATGGCTTTAATCCGCCCCAGAGCAGCGTCGCCAACAGCAGCAGATGTAAACTAAGCAACGGCGTCAGCACTCTGTACAGCATCAGAAGGACTGGAATAGATCCCCGTACACTGGTGAGCTTGAGATACTGCATTTCTTGTCTGTTGCAGGCGCCGGCGGTGGCCAAAACCCCCAGGAATACACAGGTGAACAGCAAAAGCAGACCCGTCAGAAGCCCGTAATTCCCCGATAGCCCTCTGAGGAGAAGCATGTTCATAAAATACGAAAGGGCGGCAAATCCTGCGGCAATCAGGATGTAGTCACTGATCCGAATATATTGAAACTTCCGTTTCAGCAGCAGCCGGTAAATGGAAAAAGAAGCGATCAGGTCATTCCTCATAAAATAGTTTACCCCGCCTTTACATGTAATGGACGATGCTGCAACTCTATGATAGCTCAGGTTTTCTGCCAATTTCCAGCTATATCACAATTATGTAAACCTTCAACCTATACTATTTGAACTGCATACATAAAAAAACTGACTCTGATAAACTCAGAAATCAGTTTTTTGGGTTCTATATATAACAGATAGCCGTTTCAAGCATTATTTGATCCCGACTCTCATCCGGTAGCTGATGTGTACTGGCAGGGTGCGGCCCTGAAAATACTGCTCCACCGCTACGGAGAAATCGGAAATAAGCTGCTCCAGTGCGGAAGAGCCGAGCTTCAGAACGGTTTGAATGCCGCCTTGACTGAGTGCAAGCCCGACATAACGTTCGGCATCACATTCTTCTGTATTATGAAAAACAATTTCCCGCGCAAAGGAGAAGCATCCGCTGGCCTCTATCCGGCCCAGATGTCCTTCTTTATCCCATTTATGCGCCTGTTCGGCAGATGGCTGGAGTACATCAAGCAGTTTATCGGCGGCGGATATCAGCTGTTTGTAGCGGGTTTCAATATCCGCCTGTAGTACGAGCGGCCAATCGCAGTCATAAGCGGCGAACACCCCGCCTTGGCGCAGGCAGCGGTATATTTCCTGCAGCGTGCTTACCGGCTCCATCCAGTGGAACGACTGGGAGCAGGTGATGATATCAACACTGCCAGAGTCAAAGGGCAACTGGTTGGAGTATCCTTGGATAAAGGATAGGGATTGTTGCTGTCCTTGCCGGGCAAGCTTGTCAAGCGCTTTGGCCAGCATGTCGGGGTTAGGTTCTATGCCGACTACAGAGCCGGCACTCTCTCTCCACAGAAAGGTGGACAGTCCTGTTCCGCAGCCTATGTCGGCCACGAGGGCTGGGCGGCTGCCCAAGTAATTCGTCAACAATTCAGTAACCAATTGCGGGGCTTCCGGGCGGTAACGGTCGTATTCGTCCTGAAATCCCAAGAAGCGGTCGATGTTTTGCTTGCTGTTGCCTGCAGGAATCATTGAATCCTCTCCCCTCACTGATCTTTAGCTTCATTGTAAATTTAAAAGCTTCCGAAGTCATCTGTTGCATGCTCTAACGAAGCAGCTCAGGAGCAACGGCGGGCACGAGACCCTCGGCCGCGGCGCGGTTCAGCAGAGCAGAGATTGCTGCGTAGCCGTCCTCCCCGAGATTCATCGAGAACTCGTTCACGTAAAGATCAATATGTGATTTGGCAACTTCCGGAGACAGCTCCTGGGCGTGGTCCAGGACATAATCTCTGCTTGCTGTAGGATGATCCCAGGCGTATTGCAGCGAACTGCGTATCCAGCCGGAGATGGCTTCGCTGTCCAGATCGCGGCGGGCGATAATTGCCCCAAGCGGTATAGGCAGTCCGGTATCGCTTTCCCACCAGTTGCCAAGATCGGTCAGCATGTGCAGGCCGTAGGAAGGATAAGTGAACCGGGCTTCGTGAATCACCAGTCCGGCATCAATCTGCCCGTCACGCACGGCAGGCATAATCTCATCGAAAGGCATGACGACGATTTCGGATGGACCGCCCGGCACCTGCTGCGCAGCCCACAGCCGGAACAGCAGATAGGCGGTGGAGCGCTCGCTGGGTACGGCGATTCTGCGGCCCGACAGCTCCTTGGGATGCTTGATCGCGCCCGGCCCTTTGCGGGTCAGCACCAGCGGGCCGCAGCCCCGGCCAAGTGCGCCGCCGCAAGACAGCAGCTTGTACCGCTCCAGCACCCAGGGAAGGGCAGCATAGGAAATTTTGAGCACCTCAGGCCCGGCGCCATCAGCAGCCAGACCGTTCGTAATATCAATATCTGCAAAGGTAACATTCAGCTTGGGTGCATCCTCTACTAGCCCGTGCGCCCAGGCATGGAACACAAAGGTGTCATTGGGGCAAGGGGAAAAGGCAATATTCAGTTCGGTTGTCATTACAGCACCTCCAGTAGTATCGCAGCCGCGGTCGCCAGGGCATCCAGGGCTTCATTGATCTTCCACGCCGCCCGGTCGCGCGGGCCGACCGGGTTCGAGATCGCACGCAGCTCCAGCGCCGCGATCCCGAAGTGCCGGGCGGCCACGGCAACCCCGTGGCCTTCCATCGCCTCCGCGACGGCACCGGGATGCCGCGCGGCTAGAGCGGCGGCCGTCCCGGCGGTGCCGGTCGCCGTTGACACGGTAAGCACAGGGCCTGTGCTTACCGTAAGCCCGGCCGCTGCGAGCGCGGCCGCAACTGCCTGCACCGTGCCGGAGTGGGCCGGCACGGACACGCGGCCGAAGCCGAGCTCGGCCGCGCTGCGGAAGCCCTCCGGCGTCTCCGCCCCGAGGTCGGCGGCAATCATCTCGCTGGCGAGGGCCAGCGAGCCTACGGGCGCCCGCCCGGGGAACCCGCCGCCGATCCCGGCGCTGATAACGCAGCCGTAGCTTCCGGCTGCCAGAGCGGCGGCGGTGCCCGCCGCTGCTGCTGCGGTGCCGGCACCCGCAGCAATGACGTGGAACCTGCTGCTGCCCCTCAGGCCGCGCAGGACCGCCTCCCGCTCGGCTTCGACAGCGGTTACGATCAGTACGCGCGGCAGGGCTTCCTCCACGGCTTCGCCGGTAGAGGTTGAAGTATGATCTGCCTTCATTGCTCAGCCTCCTTCTCTATAGATGAACTTGAAATAGCACAAATAAACCGCTGGTTGCGGCCTGATCTTCTATTGTTTCTGCTCACTTTTGAAAGTCTACGCCGTTTTAGGAGGCAGGTCAAATTCGCCGGGGAATTTCTAGGCAGGTTAGCTGAAGTCAAAGTGATTTGAAATGCTATTTAGATTGAACTTAAAAACTTGAGATAAGGGAAAGGAGCAACGGAGGGGGATTTTGGAACTGGAGGAACGGTAGTGACCGCCTTTGTCTTCGGATTTCTACCGCTAATAGCGGTTAAAATCAAGAAATTTGAAGACAACAGCGGCCGGAAGTCCAAATATTCACCGTAGTTGCGACTGATCCTGTACTCTAAAACCACAAGTTCAGTTTATATAGTAAGTGTATTTTCAAGGCTTAGTGTTAAAATAAAGGGGAAAAGGAAGATTTTATATCCTGAAAATCCGGTAAATTAGCTGTGAGCAGAATAACCGGATCTCAAGTTAATCAAGAGGTGTGATGAAATGGAGCATATACTGATTGTCGAAGATGAGAAAGAAATAAACGGATTGCTTCACAGCTTTATATCCGGACATGGTTATTTAACGACTTCTACATATGATGGATTAGAAGCCTTGCAGCTTATTCAAACGGAAACCTTTGACTTAATATTGTTAGACCTGATGTTGCCGTATAAAAGCGGTGATCAGATTCTGCTTGAACTGCGCAAACATTCTGCAGTTCCGGTGATAGTGATTTCTGCCAAAGATACAACGCAAACCAAGATAGATCTTTTACGTATCGGAGCAGATGATTACATCACAAAACCCTTTGATCTCGACGAGACTTTAGCCCGGATCGAAAGTAATTTGCGGCGTAATAAAATGCAGATGAATACTGCCGGCTCCAAATGTCTGATCTATAAAGATATTGAGCTGGATGATATTAATCATCTTGTGAAGGTTGCCGGGCGCGAACTTGCACTTACTGCCAAAGAATATGGGATTTTGGCGCTGCTTATGAGGCATCCGGACAAAATATATTCAAAAGCAAATTTATTCAGGAGTATATGGAACGAAGAATATATGAGCGAGGATAATACGCTTAATGTCCATATTAGCAACATACGCAATAAGTTGAAGGTCATCAACCCGGACCAGCAATACATAGAGACTGTCTGGGGAATTGGCTATCGCTTGTATAAGACTACATGAACTAAATTTAATCATAGTCACGAACAAAGACTTTATGGATTCTTTAAGATACGCTGGTTTAATTTAAGAATTTATTTAAGGTTTTATTCTAAAATAGGCAGCAACCACAAGCTTCTGTACTTTAGCTTATTTTATATAAGGAGTGTGACAGAGATGAATGATACCATCCTTATGACCAAAAATCTCACCAAGAAATACAATCATGTTTTGGCCTTGGATAATATTAATTTAAGTATTGAACGGGGAAAAATTTATGGCTTCATGGGTCAGAACGGAGCAGGAAAAACAACGTTGATTCGCTTGATTGCAGGGTTATCCTTTCCCACAAGCGGCGAGCTGTACCTTTTTGGAAAAACAGGAACACAGGCTCTGCAAGAGCAGCGTAAACGAATAGGCTGTATGGTCGAAACACCCGCGCTTTACCCCAATATGACTGCAGTACAGAATTTGGAGGTTCAGCGTATTCAGCGTGGCATACCTGATAAACAGGTAATCAAGGAAACTTTGGAGCTGGTCGGTCTGAATGACAATAGTATAGGAAGGAAGGCTGTCCGTAATTTTTCTTTGGGAATGAGGCAGCGCTTGGGTATTGCAATTGCATTACTTCATGATCCTGAATTACTCATTTTAGATGAACCCATTAATGGCCTTGACCCCATGGGGATTGCTGAAATGCGGATTTTACTGAAGCGCTTGAATGAGGAACGCGGTACAACGATATTAATATCCAGTCATATTCTTAATGAGCTTTACCAAACGGTGTCGCAATACATATTGATTAATAGAGGTACCCTAATAGAAGAATTAACGCAAAATCAGCTGAATGAAAAGTGTAAACGCCATATTGCGCTGCAAACCAATAAGGTTGAGAATGCATTGCTCGCATTAGAGAGTCAGCTGGGCATAAAAGAGTACCAGGTAATGCCTGATGGAACTATTAAATTGTACGATCACTTGGATGACATGGAGGCTATCTCTGCGGTGCTTATGAAGGAAGGTGTACTGATAACCGGAATGGCACTGGCTGGTGATACGCTGGAAAGTTACTTCCTCCACCGTATTGGGGGAGAGAATAATGTATTGTCTCATTAAAGCTGAAATGTACAAGCTGAAGCATGATAGAAGTTTTTTCGTCCTGCTGGGACTGTCAATAGTCCTTGGAAGTTTCCTTATGCTTGATCAAGGGGGGCTAAGCGGATATGAAAGTATCTTTGCATCTTTGTATAACGCGCCCATATTAATGCTGTTGACAAGTGTATTCGGAGCTCTTTATATCGGAAAAGATCTTGCCGACCATACGCTTTACCAGACAATATGTGCAGGGCATAAACGCTATCATGTGTTTTTTAGCAAAGCCATAGTATTTATAGCCGGATCAAACATCATTTTATTAATGCAACCGGTTCTGATCATTTCTATAAACACGTTTATTCACGGATGGGGACATTCTTCATTCTGGTCAGATCTGGATTATCTAATTTCTATATTTTTTACAACAGCTGTACTAAATGCTGCGATGTGCGGAGTTTCTCTAATAGCAGCCTTTACATGTAAAGATGTCGGGAACACATTATCAATCCCGGCGTTGCTATATTTTCTAACTATATTCCTGCTGAATGGTCCACATGCAAAAGAGATTGCAAGGTTTATTCCTTTGGGACAGTTGAGACTTTTAATAGAGCATTCTTCATCATTAGGAGCAGCGCTGCTTGTCGGGATGATTTTTCTTGCGGTTTTGTGTTTCGCTGCAAGCAAGATTTTCAATCGTTCAGAGTTACATTAAAGGGGGATACAATGAATAATCTTATGCAAATGGAATGGTACCGTTTAAAATATAACAAATTTTTTATCGGTTGTTCGCTGCTAAGTATAATTTATGGAGTATTCGCCAGCAAAGGTTATGTTGCCGATTTGACTACACGTGTAGATGCTATAGGTATCTTCACTGCAATGGTCTATGATTCCACCATTTGGCTGGTTTTGTTCTCTGCTATCGTAGCTTTGCTGATTGGACAGGATTTCACCAATCGAACGATACATTTGGAGGTTGTAGCAGGTCATTCCAGAAAGAAAATCTTTATTAGTAAATGTCTCATTTATTTAGCCGTTTTCAACATTTTAATGCTGATAAGTCCCATTGTGGGAAGCATACGAATGTCTTTTCTGCTGGGATGGGGAGATTCTTGGAATAATGATGTATTGTATATCCTGCAGGTGGTTGGTTTTTCTGTATTACTTAATAGTGCGGTGTTTTCTATTTGCATTTTTTTTGCATTCATATTCCGGGACTCGGCTAGAACCGTTTCTGTCTCTATGATTGTTCTTTTTGTAAGTGCCATGTGCATCGCCTATGCCGGACCTATGGGGTGGTATGATTCGTTGCCTTGGTTGCGTTTTTTACCTATGAATCAAATTAGAACATCATTGGCCTATTCGCTTTCTACAGCACAAGTTTCAGAAATTTTACTCTCGGGGCTGGTATATCTGCTTTTTTTCATCTCACTTTCATTTCAGAGATTCAATACATGTGAATTAAAATAAGACGGGGAAAGGGGCGCTATAATAGATGCTGTATATTATTATCCTATTAGCGATAATGCTTGTAACACTTATGTTCCGCCTCTTTTCGCTTAGAAAGCAAATACGCAATATCACAAAACAATTGATAGAACTGTCAGCCGGAAATATGGATAAGAAGCTGGACATTTCATTGATTGATAAGGATGTCACCCTGCTGGCTGCAGAAATTAATAAGAATCTGACCAAGCAGCGCGAACTTCGGATTAATATGATCAGAAGCGGAAAACACTTGAAAGAATCCATAGCGAATATCTCCCACGATCTGCGGACACCGCTAACCTCAATGATCGGCTACCTTCAGCTTTTGCAAAAAGGCCGTGTAACTTTAGAGCAGCGTGAGCAAATCGTCATTACTTTACGAAAAGCAAATCATTTACAAACCTTGATCAAGTCATTTTATGAATTGGCTGTACTTGATTCTGAGCATATTCAACCGGAGTTTCGAAATGTTAATTACTCTAATGTCATCATGGATACCGTTGCAGAATGTGCAACGATGTTTGAGCAGAGGGGCTTGCATCCGCAGATATCACTCCCGGAAGAAAGCGTATTTGTTTGGACTGACGAAGAGATGCTGCGGCGTATTTTACAGAATTTGCTCGACAATGCGGCGCGGCATGCCATGAGTGATATCAGGATCACCCTTCTGAATAATGGTAGAACAGAATTGATTTTGACAAATGCAATATCCAGTTCACAAGACCTTAATCCGGCGCGGTTATTTGACCGCTTCTATACTTCAGATGTATCACGAAGCGCGGGAAGTACAGGATTAGGATTGTCGATAGTCAAAATACTGACAGATAAATTACGCGGAACGGTCAGTGCCGAGTTAATAGGAGATCATCTGCAGATCAAGATTGTTTTATAGAGTTGAAGGAAATAAAAACTGTTGACAAATTTCCCGCGCAGGATTATATTTATCTTAACTTAAAGATAATTAACTTAAAGATAAATGCGATATGCATTGGAGGTGTACAATATGAGCGACTACAATGAGTTGATCAGCAAGACGGCTGGCGCATCGGATCAGGAGCAGGCTTCATCACTGAAATTGTTCGTGGTCTTGTCCAAAGCTTATAAGAGCCTGATGGATCTGGCGGTAAAGGATATGAAGAGCCATGGTTTAGCTTCTGCCGAGTTTATGATCCTCGAGGTGCTCTATCATAGAACGCGGATTCCGCTGCAGCAGATCGGAGAGAAGATTCTCGTTACCAGCGGTAGCATCACTTACAATATCGACAAGCTGGAGAAGAGAGGACTGCTGAAGCGCGTTCCCTGCAGCGATGACCGGCGCGTAACTTATGCGGAGATTACCGAAGCGGGCCGCGAGCTGTTTGACGATATTTTCCCCCGCCATGTTTCTTCTATTCACGGGATGATGGGCGGTTTGAATCAGGAAGAGAAGGAACAGGCAATAGAATTACTAAAGAAGCTTGGTAAAGGCATTTAGGCCAGCAACATTCTCCTAAGAACGGGGCGGGAAGCTTGCTATCAGCGTTTACCAGGCCAGCAGCAAGTACAAGGTCGACTATATTTTTTTAGCTAATATCTTAAGGTTAAGATAATTAAATTCAAGAGAATGGAGAGGGTATAAAATGGTTAGTGTAGGGTTGTTATTGATAAGATTGGTGATCGGGATTGCTTTTATCGGACATGGGGCACAGAAGCTGTTTGGCTGGTTCGGAGGATACGGTCCAAAGGGTACGGGCGGCTGGATGGAATCCATCGGCATTAAGCCGGGGGTCGCGATGGCCGTGCTGGCAGGAATGCTGGAGCTTGTCGGAGGCTTGCTGTTCGCAGCCGGACTCCTGACTCCTGTAGCCGCAGTATTGATTGCCGCAACGATGCTCGGCGCGATTATCAAGGTTCATGCTCCGAACGGATTTTGGTCGACGGCCAACGGAATCGAGTTTCCATTAACGGTGCTCGTAGTCGCAGTAGGTGTGGCTTTGACCGGAGCAGGTTCGATTTCGCTGGATGCCCTGTTTTTTAACTAAATCGGATTATACGCCAGATCTTCATCTATTCAAACTTATCATCTAAAAAAACTTTAGGGAGATGACTTATAATGACACTTCAAACTGCAGGGATTCACCATATTACAGCTTTTGTCGGAGATGCTCAGCGCAATGCCGATTTCTATGCCGGAATTCTCGGCCTGCGCCTTGTAAAAAAGACAATTAACTTTGACGCCCCCGAGGTTTACCACCTCTATTTCGGGAATGAGCAGGGTGCACCGGGCACCATTATTACCTTCTTTCCTTGGTCGACAGGGCGCAAAGGCCGGATTGGCGGCGGGCAGGTTGGCGTAACCATTTACGCGATTCCGGTTGGTTCGATGGCTTTCTGGGAGCAGCGGCTTGCCGCATATCAGATTCCGGTTACCCGTGTAACCCGGATCTCTGAGTCTTACCTGTCTTTCAGTGATTACGATGGACTGCGGATTGAGCTGGTGGAACGCGAAGCAGGTCCGCGGAGTACCTGGTCCTTTGCCGGAGTGACTGCGGAGCATGCCATTAAAGGTTTTGGCGGGGCTGTGCTCTACAGTACAAATCCCGAAAAAACAGCCGATACACTTACCCGTACACTCGGAATGGAGCTGATCGCCAAGGGAGACGGTTATATCCGTTACGGCTCTACTGCCGATCTCGGCAACATTATAGATCTTAAAGACTCGCCGGTGCCGCAAGGAGCCGGAGGCTCGGGAACCGTTCATCATATCGCCTGGCGCGCTAAAGATGATGCCGAGCAGCTGGAATGGGGACGCCATGTGCAAAGCCACGGCTACCAGCCCACTCCGGTACAGGACCGCCAATACTTCAATGCCATCTACTTCCGTGAAGAAGGCGGAATCCTGTTCGAGATTGCTACCGATCCTCCAGGGTTCGCCAATGACGAGGCTCCGGATGCGCTGGGCCAGAAGCTGATGCTTCCGGCATGGTTTGAACCGCACCGTGCCCTGATCGAAGAGAATTTGAGCCCTTTTGAAATCCGGGAAATTGAGGTGAAGCAGGGATGATTCATGTTTATCGCAAAGGAACAGACGCCAACCAACCAACACTAGTATTATTCCATGGCACAGGTGGAAACGAGCAGGATTTGCTGCCGCTGGCGGAGCTGCTGGCTCCCGGCGCTTCTGTACTGGGTATCCGGGGAAATGTGCTGGAGAACGGCATGCCGCGTTACTTCCGCCGTCTGGCTGAAGGTGTCTTTGATGAAGAGGACCTGATCTTCCGCACCCATGAGCTGAAGCAGTTCCTGGATGTAGCTGCGGCGCAGTACGGTTTCGATGCAGACAATCTCGTAGCCGTCGGCTACTCCAATGGAGCGAATATCGCCGGCAGCCTGCTTTTTCATTACGGAAACCTGTTCCGTTCGGCAGTGCTGCTGCATCCGATGGTGCCGCTCCGGGGTCTTGCGATCCCTTCGCTTAACGGCGTTTCGGTCTTCATCGGTGCGGGCACCAATGACCCGCTGATCCGGGCAGAAGAAACGCGGGAGCTGGAGCTGCTGCTGCAGGAGGCGGGGGCTGAAGTTACCTCCCACTGGGGTAATCAGGGACACCGTCTGAGCGCGGCCGAGGCTGAAGCAGCCCGTGATTGGCTGAACCGGAACAGCAAATAATTTCAGGAAGGCTACAACTACAACCGCCTGCGGGGCCGCTGATAAGTGACGTAATGTCGCTTAGAAGCCCCTGCGGGCGGTTTTTGCTGTCATGATATTGCGCAAGCCAGCCTGCTAGAGCATGTCTTCAAACTGGAAGGGCTCTGGGGAAGCAGGGATTTAGTACAGAAATAGGGTCCCTTAAAAGCCCTCAGCGGGTTCGTTTACTCGTACCGGACTCAGGAGACGCTAAGGAGAGTAAAACCCCTGTTTATTTTCTTTTTCGGACCCAGTGGACCTTATCTGCTCTGCATTCTATCTATAAACGGCCATCAGGGAGAAATAACTGCACTGGAGTCCGTTTCCCTACTGTAACAAACTAAAAGCCCAAAATAAGTGCAACTCGGTCCGTTTATGCTGAGAGCCAGGAATACACTTTCCGGACACGGACGCACACACGTGCGTCCCTTTATTTCTGTTTAAATCCATCTAATCCTCCGGTAGCGTTCTGGTTTTTGCCTGCAGATAGCCATGGGGTGTAGCAAATTCCTCCGGTTTTTGGTACGATGGACTTTAATCGTAATTGTTACTATTTAATATTATGAATGTAAGGAGTCTACCCAACGTGAACAGCAGCAAAAAGAATAGCAACCCCGCCCGGCTGCCCCGGGCCAAGGGATTGGATATGGCAACCGTATATACACCAAAGGAATGCGGCCGCAAGGTGCGGCGCATCATTCTGAACGGGGTGAACCGGACCATTGTGGATGAATTTATTACGATCCAGGGCATGAAAGAAAGATTTGAGGCGGAGGATGTGCCTATGTCGAGCAAAATGGTGATGTTCGGTCCTCCCGGCACCGGCAAAACGCTGACCGCATTTTATATCGCGCACCGCCTGGAGCTTCCGCTTGTTCTGGTCCGCCTGGATACCATTATACACAGCCATCTTGGTGAGACAGGAAGCAATGTGCGGAAGGTATTTGACTATGCCAATGCTGCGCCTTGTGTGCTGTTTCTGGACGAATTCGATGTGCTGGGCCGAATGCGTGATTCCGGCGATGAGGTGAAGGAGATGGCACGGGTGGTTAACACGCTGCTGCAATGCCTGGATGAGTTTCATGGCGAAAGTATTTTTGTTGCCGCTACCAACCTGGAGGAAGAGCTGGACCCCGCGGTGTGGCGGCGGTTTGATACAAAAATGACGTATTCGCTGCCGACGGAGGAAGACCGGCTTCAGTATATTAGGCTGTTTGTCGGTTCTGAACCGGAGGCCCAGGAGCTGTCCCGCCGGATGGCTGAACTGCTGGCGGGCTGCAGCCTTGCCGATATCGAGCAAATTGTATTGAAAGCCAAACGCAAAGCGATCATCGAGGATGCCCCGCTGGATTACAGACACATAACCGGAGCCTATGCCGAATACAACCCGCACCGGAAAGCCGTTGCTTCTGAGGTACATAGATAATGCAGGACTGCTCATTATGGGCGGGTGACCTGTACATGCACTGAAAGTCCAATGGGATAAATAGGGAAAAACATTGAACAACACGTCCCGCATCAGGTAGTATGAAGAATACAAAAAACTTGCCTGAGGGCTGCTGCGGAAAGGTTGACGATAATTTACCATGATCAAAATACAAAACGATAAGAATTCGCTGGCCGCAGAAGGCCCATCGCGGAAACAGCGACTTCAGCTTGCTGTCATTCTGGGGGCTATTGCCACCATTGGTCCGCTGTCCATCGATATGTATTTGCCTGCGCTTCCCGCGCTTGGCGAACATTTCGGCACTAGCGCAGCGCTGGTGCAGCTCAGTCTGACCTTCTTTTTGCTGGGGCTGGCCTTGGGGCAGCTTGTGGCAGGGCCTCTGAGTGATGTCCACGGGCGCCGCCGTCCGCTGCTCATCGGCATGCTGATTTATGCGGTATCCTCGCTGCTCTGCGCCTTCAGCCCCTCGATCGGGCTGTTGGTCGGGCTGCGCTTTATCCAGGGCCTGGCCGGCTCGGTAGGGGTGGTCATCTCCCGGGCGGCGGTCCGCGATCTGTACAGCGGCTCCGAACTCACGAAGTTTTTCTCCCTGCTGATGATCGTCAATGGTCTGGGGCCCATATTCGCTCCCGTTATCGGCGGGCAACTGCTAAGAGTAACGACCTGGCAGGGCGTATTCATTGTATTATTTGCAGCCGGGCTGCTCTTTTGCGCCACCATTCTGCTGCGGCTGCCGGAGACGCTGCCGAAGGAGCGGCGCGTAAAAAGCGGGCTGCTAGGCACGCTGCGCACCTTCCGTGATCTGCTCCGCAACAGGAAGTTTATAGGTTATGCGCTCTCTCAAGGGTTTGTTACAGCGGCGATGTTCGCTTATATTTCCGGCTCTTCATTTGTGCTGCAAAATATTTTTGGAGTGTCTCCGCAAATGTACAGTCTGATCTTTGCCGTTAACGGGCTGGGGATTATTATGTCCGGCCAGATTGCCGGAAGATTGTCCGGACGGCTGGGCGAAGCGAAGCTGCTGGCCAGCGGCCTCCTGCTCTGTACACTGGGAGGTGTTGTGCTGCTGATCACTATTCTGGCGGGAGGCGGTCTTCTTCCCATCCTGATCTGCCTGTTCGCTGTGGTTTCCAGTGTGGGAATGGTGGGTACTACCAGCTTCTCGCTGGCGATGCAGGATCAGGGAGAAACCGCAGGCAGCGCTTCAGCACTGCTGGGTCTGCTGCCGCTGCTGCTTGGCGGCTGTGTCGCTCCGCTGGTCGGTCTTGGGGGTGACGAAACGGCGCTGCCGATGGCAATCGTGATCGCGGGTGCCGGGGTTTGTTCTATCCTGTCCTATCTGCTGCTCTGCAAGAGAGGGGAGAAGAAATGAGCCGTAAGGATTTCTCCATTCTTTTGCTGTTGGCCTTTTCCTGGGGCGCTTCCTTTCTGTTTATGAGAATTGCCTCTCCCGAATTGGGGCCTGTTGTTACGACAGAGCTGCGCGTTACGCTGGCAGCTGCAACCTTGCTGCTCTTTGCAGCGGTCACCAAGCGGAAGCTGGGGATCTGGCAGCATTGGAAGCAGTTCCTTGTGCTGGGCTCCATTAATGCCGCGCTGCCCTTCACACTGATCTGCATGGCCGAGCTGCATCTTAGCGCTTCGCTGGCAGCCATCCTCAATGCCACCACACCTATGTTCGCGGCACTTGCAGCTTGGGGAACGCAACAGGAGAAGCCGGGACTGTCCAAGTCTATAGGGCTCGTGATCGGCTTGCTCGGCGTAGCTGTGCTGGTCGGATGGAGTCCGGTGCCGCTCTCCGGCAAGGTTCTGTTGTCCGTGTTCTTCTCTCTCGGCGCTGCACTTGCCTACGGCTTTGGGGGATTATACGCTGCGCGCGTGGGCCGTGGCCTTGCGCCATTGGCGCTTGCTGCAGGCCAGCAACTCGGGGCGGCTGTAGTGCTGCTGCCGCTGGCGGTAATTTTTGCCCCCCGGGAGCTGCCGTCTTCGGCAGCGGTTTTTTCCGTACTCGGGTTGTCATTCATTTGCACTTCCGTGGCGTATCTCTTGTATTTTCACCTGATCCAGAGTGTCGGCGCGGTCAAGACCGTCAGCGTTACCTTTCTGGTCCCCGTGTTCGGGCTGATATGGGGTGTAATCTTCCTGAATGAACCGGTCTATGCCAATACGCTTGCCGGTCTGGCGATTATTCTGCTTAGCGTAACGCTGGTCAACCGCAAAATCCGGCCAAAAACGGCTCAGGCAGTGGATGAGAGTGGTTAGGGCAAGGTCTAATCCAATTCATAGCTTCGAATACTTTCAGCAAACTTTCAGCGCATTTTAACGTTCCTTTCGGGTGGAAGGATTATAGTGTAGAGGTGAAAGGAGGAACGTGAATGAATATTTCATCCGCATCATCTACATCTTCCGCTTCCTATACTGCTTCCAGTGCTACCGATACAAGTGCGCTGGAGAAGCAAAAAGCGAAGCTGCAAGCCGACCTGGAGAAGATCGGGGCCAGCAAGGACGACGAGAAGACAAAGGAAACCAAGACCAAGCAAATTGAGCAGCAGATCAAGCAGATTGATGCGCAAATTGCCCAGAAATCCAAGAACAGCTCCGCTTCCGCAAACAGCAGCAGCACACCGCCTGAGAAACCTGCAAACAGCAATACGCTTGCTGCGGCAAGCGTGCAGGAGATCGCTGCTGCCACTACGGACAGCGAAGGAAGATTTGACATCCGCGTATAAGTACGCAGCCGAAGCCAAGTAAACAGCATACCCAAAAAGAGGACATCCTTGCCGTGAGGGAGTCCTCTTTTTGGGTGCAGAAATAGCCGTCACCGGCGTATTGAAAATCCCCCTAAGGTGGGCTCTGCGTCTATACAGCATGGTCTATAGATGTTAATATTAGTATGTGAAAAAAATAACTAACTAAACCTTTGCTCTTATTTAGATCTTATTAAGATTGCAGAATAAGCAATCTTAAGTATCCATCATCACTTGGATGGCTCCTGTTTCCGCAGGCGCCATCTTTTTTAAAATAATGAAGGGGAGGGACATCAGATGGGAATTCCGGTTATGGATATTATCGAGAAGCGTAAATCTGTACGGACTTATGAAGCCACACCGATCGGGGAGGCCGTCCATGCTTCCATAATGGATTATCTGAGCCAGGAGGATAATCTGCACGGGCCGTTTGGCGGAAAGCCGGGAATTGAGTGGGTCTGGGCCAAAAGCGGGACAGAGGACGGAAAGATCGTGAAGCTGGGGGCTTACGGTATCATCCAGAATCCGCAGGCGTATCTGGTCGGCAAGGTCAAGAACGATAAACTGGCGCTGCTGGAATTCGGGTATGTGTTTCATAGGCTGATTCTTTATGCCACCAGCCTGGGACTTGGCACCTGCTGGCTTGGCGGAACGTTCAACCGCAAGACCTTTGCCCGCGAAATCGAGCTTGCCCAAGGCGAGATTATTCCTTGCATCACACCGCTGGGGTATGCACGGGAGAAGCAGCGGCTGCTGGATGCCACGATGCGCTATGTCGTCAAAGCCGATCAGAAGAAGCCTTGGCGGGATCTCTTCTACGACACCGAATTTGGCAACATGCTCGCTCCCGAGTCAGCCGGGAAGCTTGCGCCCCCGCTGGAAATGGTCCGGCTCGGCCCTTCCGCTTCAAATAAACAGCCTTGGAGAGTGGTAGTCTCTCCGGACCGGAAGCAGGCCCATTTCTACCTGCAGCATACGCCGAATTACAGCGGCAACAAGCTGGGCTTTGAGATGCAGCGGATTGATATCGGGATTGCCGCCTGCAATTTCGGGCTTGCCTGCCGTGAACTGGACATTGCGGGGGAATGGACTGTTAATGATCCGCAGCTTGATCTTGACGGACCGCTTACAGAATATATGCTGAGCTATAAACTCAGTTGATCCGGGACGTCAACGTATATAGTAAAGAGGTGAACTAACGGCTGCCGGTACGGCGCGTAGTTCACCTCTTTTATTAAATAGATGTTTTATGCCGGATCGGGTTCCTTGTCGCCGTTATCGGGCAGAGCCCAGACAGAGACACTTCCGCCGTTTACCGGGAAAACCGCCCAGCCATCCTCACCGATGGTTATATTGTCCTCACGGTTATGGGTGAAATCCTTCCAAACTTCGCCTGCGCGTTCCTCGCCGAGGAACATCCGCTTCTCCCCCTGATCTCCATTGGAGATGACTACGGCACAGCCGGAGCCTTCGATTTCTTCCACACCGCGCCGCACCCAGCCAATCGTATTGGGGTGGTCGAAATAATCATCCTGCTCTCCGTATGCCTTATGGTACCGGGTGTAGAGCAGCGGATCAATGGCGGCTTTCTTGCCTTCCACCGGAGTTGGTCCGCCGATGCCATAATAATCACCGTAGAAGACAACCGGGTATCCATCACGCCGCAGCAGGATCAGGGCATAGGCGCTTTGCTTGAACCAGTCGCCGATCCAGGATTCCAGCGCTTCATGGGGCTGCGAATCATGATTGTCAACAAAAGTTACGGCATTGCCGGGATGGGTCTGGACGAGCGTATCGTTAAAGATTTGGGTCAGATCAAAGTCCCTGCCCTCCAGTGCAGCCGAATACAGCTTGTAGTGAAGCGATACATCGAACAAGTCGATTTGATAATCTACCGTGTTGAGGAATTCCCGGCAGGCTTCGAGATTCGAGTTCCAGAATTCGCCGACAATGTAGAAGTCCTCACCGCGTTTTTTACCCATTTCGGCAGCGAATTCTTTGATGAATTCATGATTGATATGCTTGATGGCATCCAGCCGGTATCCGCTGCACTGCAGCGTGTCGACCAGCCATTTGCCCCATTCCAGCATCTCATGCTTAACTTCCTCATGGCTGTAGTCGATGTTGGCGAACATCAGATAATCATAGTTGCCGAACTCGTCATCCACATTCGGGTTCCAGCTCTTGTTGTCGGAGGCAAGCTTGAATACGCCGGTCCGGCTTTCCTTGGCATCGAAATCGGTGCCGTTAAAATGAGTGTGGTTCCATTTAAAGGCGGAGTACTGGTCTCCACGTCCGGGAAAGGTGAATTTGGTCCAGCCTTCAATCTCGAACGGTTTCGAAATCTCCTTGTTGCGGTCGTTCGGGTCAACCTCGATCACCTGGAACACTTCGGTTTCGTCGGCGCCCGCTTTATGATTCATCACCAGATCCACATAAACGGCGATGCCGTTCTTTTGGCATTCGGCAATCGCCTCCACCAGTTCCAATTTGGTGCCGTATTTGGTCCGGATGGTCCCCTTCTGGTCGAATTCGCCCAGATCGTATAGATCATAGACACCATAACCTGTATCCTCGCCAGAGACAGCCTTGGTTACCGGCGGTACCCAGACAGAATCAATATAGGCGGCCTTCAGCCCGGTGGCAGCATCAGTCAGCCGTTTCCAGTGGTTCCCGTCCGCGGCGACATGCCATTCGAAAAACTGCATCATCGTATGGTTTCTCTTCATTCCCGTTTGGCCTCCTTTAAAATTATGATATGAATGGATAAGTGCGATTGGTGTCGTGCTTCAGTAAGGAGCAGAAGAGAGGATATGTACACATCTGGTGCTCATGAAAATAAGTCCAGCTGACGCGGGGCCAGTCCGCCGTCGATTCCGAGCAGCGCTTGCAGCTCTTTGGCGTTATCGGTGGCGTCACCACCGGAGTTATTGTTGAAGACCACGTACAGCTCCCGGCAGGACTGCTCCAGCGCAAGCAGCCGGTCCCGCCACTCGGTCAGCTCCTCTGTGCTGTAGCGGTACAAGTAGCGCAGACTCCGCCAATTCGGATGGCTGCTCTGGCTCCAGCCCTGGGCGTTGCGGCCATGCAGCCGCACGTAGGTGATATCCGGCGATGTGGCCACCGGCACAATCGGAACAGAGCCTGATCCGGCCTGGGGTTCATCAGCCACCGTATGAATCCAGCCCTCCTGCTCCAGAAACTGCAGGGTTTTGGCCTGCATTTCCGGACTGTACCAGGAGTCATTGCGGAATTCGATGGCGGAAGGCACATCCAGCATCCGCTGCTTGGCCTCACGCAGAAACTGCACGTTCTCTTTGGTGCAGTCGAACCACGGCGGAAACTGGAAGAGGGCCATCGCAAGCTTCCCGGCTGCCCGGACTGGCTCAATAGAGGTATGGAAGGCCTGATACATTTCCTCCGGAGTGTCGTAATAATTCTTTTTCTCGCGTAAATGTCCGGTCATTCCCTGATAGGCTTTAACGATAAACCGGAAGGCATCCGGCGTCTGGCTCACCCATTTGGCGTAATTTCTGACTGGCTGCACGGCATAAAAGGAGCTGTCAATCTCCACAATCGGAAAATGCGCGCTATAGGTAGGGAGCCGGTCAGCGGGCTTGATTTTGCCGTAAAGCTCTTCATGGTCACCGAAGCCGGTTAGCCCGATCTTAATCATGGAATCCCCTCCTTGTCAGTATATCCGTACCTGACCCGAACAGATCAGCTAACTCTTATTAAACTTAAAACCCTCTATAGCAAACAAGGGCTGTTGATTAATGTCCGTAATTGAGGCAACATGAAGATTAAAGATGGCCTGAAACGAACGAGGCCGGAAATACCGCTATGGGTGCTGTTATCACCAAAAGAACGTCCGGATATACTTTGTTGTCCGGCCTATTTTCAGTCAGATGTATATTGCAAGGGGGAGCACGAGATGGAGCACAAGTTCGAGCAGCTTAGCCGTCACATTCTGATTATGCATCCGGAGCATGACACGGATCGTCCGGTATTGGCAGCAATTACAGGGGAGCGGCGTACTCTTCTGATGGATGCCGGCAATTCGCCGGCCCATGCAGTGCTGTTCCGGGAAGAACTGGCCAGACGCGGCTGCAGGCAGCCAGACATGCTGATTCTGACCCATTGGCACTGGGATCACACCTTCGGACTCTCATCCTGGAAGTCCCCAGCTATTGCCCATGAAGAGACGGCGAAAGTGCTGGAGAGCCTGACCGGGCTGAACTGGGGAGAAGAAGGTTTGGAGAAGCTTGTAAAGAATGGCACGATCAGTGAAGAAAGTGCGGAACATATCCGCCTGGAGTACGGCGAGGCAAGAGAGGTAACTGTCGTCAAGCCGGATATTGTGTTTACCGGCAGCCTCACGGTCGATTTGGGCGGAGTTGTCTGTGAAGTGGTCCATGTGGGCGGCGACCATTCGCCGGACTCCTGTGTGCTTTACGTTAAGGAAGACAAGGTGCTTTTTCTGGGTGATGCTCTAGGCCCTGCTGTGTATGGCGGACCGCGCCAATACAGCAGCACCGGGTTCTTAAGATTGCTGGACATTGCCTACCGCTATGATGCGGACTGGTATGTGGAGTCGCATGGGCTGCCGATGACCAGGCAGGAGTTCCGGCAGGATCTGGCTCCCTGGGAACGGCTGGCCCGGATCGTCGATGTGTTCGGACACAACCGGGAACGGGTGGTGCTGGAGCTGAAGACCTATCTGCAGCTTGAAGAGCTGCCCGGAGATTTATTGCAGGGTGTGGATTATTTCATGGCAGGCGCGAAGCGGCGTTAACTGCAATATTCATATTTCCTACTGATTATATTCAGACCCTGCCACGCACTGGCGGGGTCATTGTGTTGCAGAATGATGAGATAACAGCCCTGTTCTCTAATCGGCTTCTTGCCGGAGAACAGGGCTGTTCATTTAAACAGGTGTCAAGGGTGTGATCGATCCTCCGCTAGATAAATGTACGGTATTGCGTCCGTTGCGTTTGGAGCTGTAGAGCGCATGATCCGCTTCGGAGAGCAGCTCTTCAAGCGATATAGGTTCCCTGAACCCCTCCGCCACCCCGAAGCTTGCCGTTACATGGATCGGACCGGATGAGGTGTAGACTTCGCTGTGCTCAATGCTGTCACGGATAGCTTCGGAGAGCAGAGCCGCCCGCTTCAAGGAAGTGTCAGGCAGACAAATGACGAATTCTTCGCCTCCGTAACGTCCGAAAATATCCCCTTCGCGCACATGCTTACTGCATACACCGACAATATGCTGGAGCGCCGTATCGCCATATTGATGTCCGTAGCGGTCATTGATGCTCTTGAAAAAGTCGATATCGAGCAGAATGATGGACAAGGGGCGCTTGCTGCCAACTGCTTCCTCCAGCAGAGACCGGCTCCGCTCCATGAAGTGCGTACGGTTATAGATGCCGGTCAGGCTGTCGACAGTGGCGAGCTGCAGCAGCTTGGCCTGAAGCAGCGTCCGCTCTGTCACATCGATCAGCATAATCATCCGCCCGGCCAGGTGACCGTCATGCTTCTGCACCGGAGAGGATCTGACCTGGTAATAGCTGGTCTCCCCGTTGATATTCCAGGCCAGCTCACTTTCCTCGCTGAGCAGAGGGTCGGAGTTCATTACATAATCTACAGCGTCTTTGCCCGCAGTCAGGAACAGCTGGGCGAGCGGTCTGCCGATGGCCGATGAATCCAGGCCTTCCAGCATTTCTGTGGCAGCACGGTTATAGTCGACGAGCGTATCTTTGCGGTCCGTGACCAGCACTCCGTCACGCATGCTCTCGAACAAATTCTCCCGGGCGATGGGGGCCGCGGTAAGCATGCCCCTGGAAAGAATCGCCCAAATATAGAGGGTCGAAGTCACGCTCATAATCACCGGCACAGGGTCCATTCCATAAGGGGTCATGTTCATTAAATAGAGGAAGGCTCCCAGAGCCGGGAGGAACTGTCCGATGAAGATCGTCAGCATCTGCCGGCGGTAGACCCGCTTCATCCGGTTCCACTGCCAGAGAATGAGACACATTCCCGCAAGCATGCAGCCGAAGGTCAAACTGCCCTGCACAATATACCAAGGTCCCATCACGATGTCGATCAGCGGGGTGGGGGCACCCTCCCGGAAATGCATCGACTGATAGAACAGATGGTGATAATCGTTGGTCCATACGAGCACGGTAGAGATAAAGGGGATGGAGTACAGCGCGGTCAGCAGCCCTTTCTTAACCAGCCGGTCCAGGCCGACGAAATGCATGATCATAATCAGGCTGGAAGGAGCGATATAGGGCATTCCCAGATACTCCACCTTGACCCAAAAGCCAATCTCCTGCATGGTGCTGCCCGACAATTCCAGCGCGAAGCCAAAGGTATAGATCGCGGAAGTGATGGAGCTGAGGATAAAGGCATTGATTCCGGAGAAATCCGTTCTTCTGTAATAGGCGAACAGCGCGAGAAGTGCGCTCAGCACACCGGAGATGGAGACAATGATAATATAATTCGAGATCATAGATTCCATCGGCCGGGCCTCCAGGTAGTGTGGGCTGCCGAGGTTGGCCATGAGAGCAGGGACAACGGGGCATATAGCCATGAGGCGTTATTATAAGCATTAAACATCACGTATTGTCTCCTGTTTCAGCAAGAATATAGTTAAATAGTACCACATATCTTCATGGATAACATTCGGGATAAAACGCAGTGAAGCGTGAATACCGCTACCTTCTTTTATCGGCAGATTTCTTCATTATTAACAATGAAAGCGCCTCTCCTAGACAAAGTGACGGAATTTCACAGATGCAATTTTACTATTTGTCTAGTGAGTGTACCGGAAGCAAAGTGTACCATGTTAGTTAATACTACATTTCGAAAAGAAATCCAGCGTTTCATGAGAGTTTGCGTTATGTTAATTAACATTAATCGATCAGATTCAGGGATGAAGGGGGAGCTGGAAATGTCATTAGTAGCGGCGAGAATTCCTGAAATACAGCTGGAAAACGTTGAAATGCGTTATATGGCGGAGACTGCCGACGTACTTGCACTGCATCAGGTGAGCCTTGATATTGCCAAAGGAGAATTCGTCTCCCTGCTAGGTCCATCGGGGTGCGGCAAAACTACACTGCTCAGATTGATGGCAGATCTTATTACACCAACCGGCGGAAACATTACGGTGGCTGGCAAGAGCGCCAAGGAAGCCAGACTGGCCCAAAAGTACGGCATAGTTTTCCAGAGTCCGGTACTTTATGACTGGCGCAAGGTGAAACACAACATTACCCTGCCGCTGGAGCTGATGGGCGTCAAGAAGTCGATCCGTGAGGATAAGGCGCTGGAGCTGCTGGATCTCGTCGGGCTGCAAGGCTTCGCGGACAAATATCCCTGGCAGCTTAGCGGCGGCATGCAGCAACGGGTTGCGATTGCCAGAGCGCTGTCGATGGAGCCGGAGATTCTGCTCATGGATGAACCGTTCTCCGCACTGGATGAGTTTACCCGCGAGCGCCTGAATGAAGAGCTGCTGTCTGTCTGGAGCAAGGTGCAGAGCACCATTGTTTTTGTCACCCACAGCATTCCTGAATCCATTTTTCTGTCTGACCGTGTATTCGTGCTTTCTCCGCATCCGGGAAGGCTGTCGGCCATTGTTGATATTCCGCTGCCGCGTCCGCGTACGGCGGAAATGAGAAACAGCCCGCAGTTTTTTGAACTGATCGCCACAATCCGCGACAGCTTTGAAGGGGTGTAACGATGAAGGGGAACAGTACGTTTATGCGCAGCCGCGTGCTGCCGCTGTCCGTCTGGCTCCTTGGGCTGCTGATGGTGTGGGAGGCTGGCTCCTGGATGCTGCTCCATGTGGCACAAACGCCGCTGGCCCAGTCGAAGCTCCCTTATGTTCATGAAGTGGCGGCTACCTTATGGAAGTATAGCGGCACACTGGTTAAGGAGGGGGGAGCCACCTTTGGCAATGCGGGAGTCGGGTTTCTGATCGGGGCCTCTGCGGGTGTGGTTCTCGCTGTGCTGATGAGTCTGTCGAAGACGATCGAGCAGCTTGCCTTTCCGTATGCCATTGCTTCGCAGATGATCCCGATTCTGGGGCTTGCGCCCATTATTTACGGTATTGTACGTGATGAGCAGGTGTCCCGGATCATTATTTCCGGATACATTACCTTTTTCCCGGTTGCGCTCAACATGCTGCGCGGTCTGCGCAGCGTCGATCTGCCGGCGCTGGAGCTGATGCATTCTTATGCTGCCAAACCTTGGGCGGTGTACTGGAAGCTGCGCTTTCCGGCTGCACTGCCGGCACTGTTCAGCGGCCTCAAGGTCGCAGCCCCGCTTGCCGTGACCGGTGCGATTCTGGTAGAGCTTATGGGGGCGCAGCACGGCATTGGTGTGATCATGCTGCGCAATCTCTATTATGGTCCTTCCCATACGTATATGTTCTGGTCCACGGTAATTGTCGGCGCTCTGCTCGGAGTGGCGAGCTACGGACTGATGAGCCTCGCCGAACGCCTGGTTGCGCCATGGCAGCCTGAATTCCGTCCGAAGGGGGGCCGCCGCTAATGGAGGGAAATACTGTGCGTGAAGCAACGTTGATAACTTCTGCAGGGAATGAGGGAGCTACACCATCTCGTATAACAACGAAGAATAGCGCATTTACTGGACGGAGCAAGCGGAAGCTTGGACGCCGCTCTGTGAAATGGCTGAACGCTGGCGTGATTCTGCCTCTGCTGGCCGGTGTGCTTTTTCTGGTTCTCTGGGAAGCACAAATATTCCACAAGCTGTTCGATCTGAAAAAATACCAGCTGCCGCTGCCTTCGGCCATAGCGGAGGCGATAAGGGATAATTTCAGCCTGCTCTTGTCCTATACCGGCTATACGCTGACTGAGGCTGTGGTGGGAATGCTGATCGGTTCGGCCTGCGGCTTCCTGATCGCCCTGATCGCAACGGCCTGGCCCCGCTGGGGCGGTGGCAGCCTGACACTGGTCGCCGCACTGAATGCTGTGCCGATTGTTGCGCTGGCACCGATTATGAATCTGTGGTTCGGCGACGGGATCGGCTCGCGTGCGGCAATCGTTACGGCAACGACCATGGCGGCGATGGCTATCAATGCCTATAAAGGGATGGTATCAGTCGATCCGCTGGCGCTGGATTTAATGCATTCCTACGCAGCCGGCAAGCCGGCGGTGTTCCGCTATCTGCGGATTCAGAGCAGTCTGCCGTATGTGTTCACTGCGCTGAAGATCAATGCTACCGCAAGTATGATCGGAGCGATTGTCGGAGAGTTTTTCTTCTCCTCCAGAGGGCTTGGCTACCTGCTATCCAACTCGATCAAGGTGGCCAAGATGCCGCTGGGCTGGTCCTGCATCGTACTTGCAGCTATAGCCGGAGTCATCTTCTATCTGGTAGTGGAGCGGCTGGAGAAGGTATTCATCAAGTGGCATTCCTCCCAGCGTGCGTCATCTTAAATCTGTTACACCAAACTACAAATTCAAATGGGTAGGGGAGCTGCGTGATGAAAGGGAACAAAGGCAAATTTCACGGTGGGCTGTTGATGGCGGTAATGATCATGGCAATCTCTTTGCTGGCAGGTTGTGGAGGTAACAACAATAATAATGCTCCGGCGGCTGAAGCGACGGCAGGCACGGGAGGGGCTTCGGCTTCACCGGAAACGGCGGCCACAGAACCGGCTGCGGAGCCGGTGACGGTCAAGCTCCAGCTGAAATGGGTGCCGCAGGCCCAATTTGCCGGATACTTTCTGGCCCAGGACAAGGGGTACTATGCTGAAGAAGGTCTTAATGTGGAGATCCTGCCCGGCGGCCCGGATATAGTACCTGAACAACAGGTCGCGGGCGGCTCAGCCGATATCGGCGTGGATTGGGTGGCGAGTCTGCTGACCAGCCAGGAACAGGAAATGCCGCTGGTGCAGATTGCGCAAATCTACCAGAAGAGCGGACTCGTGCTGGTGTCCAAGAAGGAGGCGGGAATCAGCAGTGCAGCGGATCTGAAAGGCAAAAAAGTCGGCAACTGGATGGGTGGCAACGAGTTTGAAATCCTTGCGCTTTTTGATAAATACAAGCTGGATTCCAACAAGGACCTGAACTTCACGAAGCAGGGCTTCACGATGGACCAATTCCTTGGCGGCGAAATCGACGCGGCTTCGGCGATGACGTATAACGAATATCAGGTTGTGCTGGAATCGGGCATCAAGGCCGAAGAGCTGGATGTGATTGATATGAATGATGAAGGCGTAGCGATGCTCGAAGACAATCTGTTCGCCAATAAAGAATGGCTTGCAGACAATAAGGAGACAGCGGCCAAATTCGTCCGTGCTTCCTTGAAGGGCTGGAAGGATGCCATCGCCGATCCTGAGGCGGCTGTGGATAGTGTTATGAAGCTCGCTGAAGAAGGCAGCACTTCAAGGGAGCATCAGCTCACGATGATGACGGAGGTTGCCAAGCTGATCCAGCCGGAGGGCTTTGACGTTTCCAAGCTGGGGTATACCGATGCAGCTGCATTCCAGCAGACGGCAGACATCGCGCTCAAATTCGGTGTAATCAAAGAGGCGGCCAACGTGGAAGAAGCCTATACGAACGAGATTGTTGAAATGGCGGCAAAATAAGCGGTTTCCCTCATATTGATGATAGATGGCCGCCCGTTCTGTCGGTCATCTGTTATCATCGGCATCCAGAAACAGTGAAAGAGGTGCGGGCTATGTCTCTGCTGGCGAAGCAGACTGAAAAAGTCAGGAATTATATAAACGGGGTTTGGGTGGCGTCATCATCCGGGCGGGAGGAGGAAGTGTTCAACCCGGCAACCGGAGAAGTGATTGCTTATGTGCCGATTTCCAGCCGCGAAGAGCTGGATACTGCGGTGCAAGCTGCGGCAGAGGCATTTCATTCATGGAAAAGGGTTGCCGTTCCGCGGAGGGCCCGCTATTTCTTCCAGTACCAGCAGCTGCTGGTGCAGCACTGGAATGAGCTGGCTGAGCTGATTACGCTGGAGAACGGCAAAAGCCTGGAGGAAGCGCTGGGCGAAGTGCAGCGCGGTATTGAATGTGTGGAGTTTGCCTCCGGCATCCCCACACTGATGATGGGCAGCCAGCTGCCGGATATTGCCACCGGAATTGAATCGGGTATGTACCGCTACCCCCTGGGGGTGATCGGCGGGATCGCGCCCTTTAACTTCCCGATGATGGTGCCCTGCTGGATGTTTCCGCTGGCAGTGGCCTGCGGCAATACCTTTGTGCTGAAGCCTTCCGAACGGACGCCGCTGCTGATGAACCGGCTGGCGGAGCTGTTTGCGGAAGCGGGGTTTCCGCCGGGTGTGCTGAATGTGGTGCATGGATCGCATGATGTAGTGGGTGGATTACTTGAACACGACGAGGTGAAGGCGATTTCCTTTGTCGGCTCACAGCCGGTAGCGGAATATGTGTATAAGCAAGGAACTGCACACGGCAAGCGGGTGCAGGCACTGGCCGGAGCCAAAAACCATTCGATTGTGCTGCAAGATGCCGATCTGGGCAATGCGGTGAAGAATATTATCGCTGCGGCCTTCGGGTCGGCGGGCGAGCGTTGCATGGCCTGCTCGGTGGTCGTCGTGCAGGAGACGATTGCCGACGAACTGGTGCGCCGTCTCCTTGAGGCGGCCGACGGGCTGAAGATCGGCGACGGCAGAGAGGCCGGAGTATTTCTCGGGCCGGTCATCCGCCAGTCGAACAAGGACCGCACGCTGGCTTATATTGAGGCAGGTGTACAGGAGAAGGCGGAGCTGGTGCGGGACGGCCGGAAAGATGCAGCGGCGGGAGGCAAGGGCTACTTTCTCGGGCCGACCATCTTCGACCGTGTAGAGCCGGGAATGACGATCTGGCGCGATGAGATTTTCGCTCCGCTGCTGTCTGTGGTGCGTGTCAAGGATCTGGCGGAGGCGATAAACGTAACGAATCAGTCCCCGTTTGCTAATGGAGCCTGTATTTATACGGACAGCGCTAAGGCGGTCCGGGAATTCCGGGAAGAGATTGATGCCGGAATGCTTGGCGTGAATCTCGGTGTGCCTGCGCCGATGGCCTTCTTCCCTTTCTCGGGCTATAAGAAATCGTTCTATGGAGACCTGCACACCAACGGCCGTGACGGTGTGGAATTCTATACCCGCAAGAAAATGATCACTGCGCGTTATTGACCACAATGGAATGTTGAGAGGAGAGATTGCGGTGCAGAGCCTGGAGAACGAAAGTGAGCTGGCCGTCAAGAAAGATCAGCAGTATCTATGGCATAACATTACACCTTACAGCGAGAGCCATCCGCCGATGATCGCGGCGACGGCAAGCGGATCATGGGTTACCGATATTGACGGGAATAAATTTCTGGACGGGATGTCCGGGCTGTGGTGCGTCAATGTCGGATATGGGCGCAAGGAGCTGGCCGATGCGGCCTATCAGCAGCTGCTCACCCTGCCTTATTTTCCGCTCACGCAGAGCCATAGGCCGGCTATCGCGCTTGCCGAGAAGTTGAATGAATGGCTGGGCGACGACTATGTCATTTTCTTCTCCAACAGCGGATCGGAAGCGAACGAAGCGGCCTTCAAAATGGCCCGCCAATACCAGCAGCAAATCGGCCAGCATTACCGGCATAAATTCATTGCCCGCTACCGCGGTTATCATGGCAGCTCGCTCGGCGCCCTGTCAGCGACCGGCCAGGCGCAGCGCAAATATAAATATGAGCCGCTGACCGGCGGATTCCTCCATGTGGCACCGCCCGACAGCTACCGCCGTCCTGACGGCTTGACTGTGGAGACGTTCAACCTCCAATGTGCGCAGGCCATTGAGGATACGATTGTCTGGGAGGGAGCAGAAACGGTTGCGGCGGTAATTATGGAGCCGGTGATTACCGGAGGCGGAGTCATTGTGCCGCATCAGGTGTATATGGACCGGGTGCAGGAAATCTGCCGCAAGCATGGAGTGCTGCTGATTATTGATGAGGTCATCTGCGGCTTCGGGCGTTCCGGCCGCAACTTCGGCCATCACAATTTCAGCATCAAACCTGATATAGTGACGATGGCCAAAGGGCTGACCAGCGCCTATCTTCCGCTGTCGGCAACGGCGGTGCGCAAGGATATTTATGAGGTCTTTAAGGACAACAGTGATGATTACGGATATTTCCGCCATGTGAATACGTTCGGCGGCAATCCTGCGGCCTGTGCGCTTGCGCTGCGTAACCTGGAGATTCTGGAGCAGGAGCATTTGGTGGAGCGTGCTGAAATCCTCGGGCAAAGGCTGGCAGGTGCATTCTCCGGGCTGCGGGATCACAAGCTGGTAGGAGATGTCCGCAGCTTTGGACTGGTCATCGGCATTGAGCTGGTGGCAGATAAAGCCACCAAGCAGCCTGCCGATCTGGCTGTCGTCAAAGGCATTATTGCCGAATGCAAATCCAAAGGGCTGATCATCGGCAAAAACGGAGATACGGTGGCGGGCTTCAACAATGTGCTTACCTTCGCACCGCCGTTATCCTCCACCGATGAGGATGTGCAGTTTATAATCGACACGTTCAAAGCTGTGCTGAACGGGAGCTGGGCAGAGTGAATTTCTCCGGGTACAGGAACTGGTAGGCACGCAGGGCGACCTGAATGGAGATGCGGTTCTCCGGCAGCATGAAGTCTTCGCCCAGCAGTTCAGTGATTTTGTCCAGCCGGTAATAGAGCGACTGTCTGACGATAAACAAATTGCGGGCGGCGATTTGCTTTGAGCCGTCATGGTCGAGATAGACGCGCAGCGTCAGCAGGAGCTCGCTCCCTTTGGACTGGTCGTGATCGATCAGCGGGCCGAGATAGCTGCGGATGAAATTCTCCAGCGTCTTGCCGTCATTCAGGTTCAGCAGCAGCTGGAATACGCCGAGCTCTTCGTAGAACAACACAGACTTCTGGTAACAAGTATAGAGAGACAGTGCTTGTACGGCTTCCTGATAACCGGCATAGGCATGTTTCAGGCCCCTGTGGGACTTGCTGACTCCAATAACGAGCTGCAGGTCCTTCAATTTCTCGTCGGAGCGGATATGCAGCAGGGA
Organism: Paenibacillus sp. FSL M7-1046; assembly: GCF_038007405.1. Lineage (NCBI taxonomy): Bacteria > Bacillati > Bacillota > Bacilli > Caryophanales > Paenibacillaceae > Paenibacillus > Paenibacillus sp. FSL M7-1046. The sequence continues at coordinate 2,735,591 of NZ_JBBOXB010000001.1, forward strand.
ATCAAGCGCCTGCTGCAGCCGCAGCTTGCCGGGCAGCTTGGACTGGATATCCAGCGCGATGACAGTGAGCCGGTTGTTCTTGAGTGTGATCAGCGGGCGCAGCGAGTATTTCTCGAAGATGGAGCGGAGAATGAGCGACAGATGGAAGGTGATGGATTCCCAATCATTCTCCGAGCTGTTCCATTTAACATCGCGGGGATTCTCGATTTCAATCAGGCATACGCGGTACGGCAGCTCATTCACGACATTGAAGTCGGGCCCCGCCAGTCCCTTGAGCCGGTTGTCATCCTGGGTGCGGCCGCTGATCAGCTCATCCACCCACAGGTTCTCGGAGAACAGCTTGCGTTCCTCCATATACCGTGTGCGCAGCAGCTCCTGGGCAATCGACAGGGAGGCGGAATCCAACAGCAGGCAGTCGAACTCCTGGGGTTTGTGGCTGCTGACCATCAGGATATAAGCCCAGGTCTGGTCGAGCGCGCCCACCGGCTTCAGCGCGATCAGCTTATGGCCGTATTCGCGGATGTAAGGTGCGGCATCGGGCTGTACGCCCTCCATCTCCTCGCTGAAGGCTTCGAAGAACTGAAGCAATGGGGCCTGATCCTCGGGCGGCAGCGCCGGGAAGAACAGGGGTTTGCCCTGCAGCTGCATATATACAATTTGCGTGCGGGTGCTTTTACATAATAGCTGCAGAACCTTAAGGGTCCCTTGGGAAGTCAGCGTCAGGCGGTGGAATTCACGGGAGATGCTCTCCAGCTCCTGCAGCATGCGGTGATGGCGGTTGATGATGAGGGAATGCAGATCAAGCGTGATATCCACGAAACGTACCGTTCGGGTGAAAATAATCAGCGGGAAATCGTGGCTGTTCGCCAGGTCGATCATCTCCTGCGGGATTTTGCAGAAATACTCTCCCAGCTCGATGCACAAACAGGCGGCATTCTTATCGATCAAATTGTGCATAAACGATAAGGAGGAAGGCAAATCAACACTTACACCCATCCCCGTAGTCAATATCATCTCTTCCCCGTGAATCAGCCTTTCAAAACTGGCGCTTTCCAGCACATGCACCCAGCGAATCGCCCGGTTCAGGCCGTTTTTTCCGCCGATAAGCTCCGCTTCCGCAAACAGCGGTCTTTTCAGCGCATCGCGGACCGTAAATACAAGTTCCCAATCCATAAGCTTCCCCCTCGCTATGTCGTCAGGCAGGTAAAAAATACACTTTTGAAATTAGACAATGTGTCTAATGTAACGAAAAATCAAAATGACTATAGTTTGAATATAATATGTTAGGAAATATAACTCATTCAGAAAGAAAATAGAATGAATTCTTTGATTTATTGTCCATTTTACTACATTAAGCCTGATAAGTAAGTGAAATATTAAGGCGATTATTGAAATAATGTTATATTATATAACACAAAGATGATTTCGATGATGGAAATGTGATTTTTTATCCGGCAATGCCTGGGAACACTACTCGTCCAGAAGGAGGGAGATCTGATGGAGCATTCTTCTCCGTTAACCACGTTTACGCCTGATATGTTCATGCGCAACTTCGCCGAGGCTGAGCCGGGTTTAACCCGCAAAGGTGCAATCGAAGAATCCAACCGTTGTCTGTATTGTTATGACGCCCCCTGTATTAAAGCCTGCCCGACCAGCATTAATATTCCTTCGTTTATTAAGCGGATCGCCACCGATAATTTAAAAGGTTCAGCGCAGACGATCATGGACTCCAATCCTGTAGGCGCGAGTTGCGCCCGTGTCTGTCCAACCGGGGAGTTGTGCGAAGGCGCATGCGTTCTGAATGATGCTTCGGCACCAATCCAGATCGGACTGCTGCAGCGTTATGCCACGGACTGGGCTATAAGCAGCGGTGTTCAGTTATTCAAAGCCGGTGCTCCTAATGACAAAAAGGTCGCTGTCATCGGCAGCGGTCCTGCCGGGTTGTCTGCGGCTAGAGAGCTGGCGCGTGAAGGCTTCCAGGTGGTGATCTATGAGGCGAAGCCGCTCGCCGGCGGGCTGGATACACATGGTATTGTCTCTTTCCGGCTGCCGCAGTCTATATCGCTGTGGGAAGTGGAGCAGGTGGAGCAGCTGGGCGTGGAGATCCGCACCGGAACGAAGGTTGGCGTTGACGTCTCCGTGGAGGAGCTGAAGGCGGAGTATGATGCCATTGTGCTGGCTGCAGGGATGGGGTATGTTCCTCCGCTTGGCATTGAAGGTGAGAAGCTGTCCGGGGTATACGATGCGATAGAGCTGGTGGAAACCACCAAGACAGGCATTCCGACACTGGAGCTGATGGGCCAGCGCGTCGCTGTCATCGGCGCAGGCAATACGGCCATTGATGCGGCAACCTGCTCGGTGCGGCTGGGGGCATCGAATGTGAAGATGGTCTACCGCCGTACGCGCTCGGAGATGACGGCCTACGATTTCGAATATGAATTTGCCAAGCAGGAAGGTGTGGAATTTAACTGGCTGACTTTGCCGAAGCGTATTGTCGGGGACGAGCTCGGCAATGTTACGGCACTGGAGTGCGTGCAGATGAAGCTGACCGGGGAGACCGGCAAAGACGGCCGCCTTGCGCCGATGCCTGTTGAGGGCTCTGAATTCCTGATACCGGTGGATGCGGTTGTGGTGGCGATCGGACAGAAGCGGCGGCTGGACCTGATTGAAGCGCTCGGTCTTGAGCACAACTATGGGGTTGTCAAAATTGATGAGAAGACCGGACGGACGTCCGATCCGCAGATTTATGCCGCCGGTGATATTGTGTTTGGTTCCGGCAAAGGCGAAGCGATGGTCGTATCCGCCGCCCAGCAGGGCAAAGACGCTGCTTATGCTATTGTGAAGCAATTGTCGGGCCTGCAGGAAAGCGTGGCAGGTTCTGCTGTCTAAACGGGGAGTGCCAAGCAATACAAGACCGGCGGCTTCAACCGGACTTTATATGACAGGGAGGGAACATCAATGGCAGATTTGAGTATTGATCTTGCAGGTATCAAGTCACCTAATCCATTCTGGCTGGCGTCTGCGCCGCCCACCAATACAGGCTATCAAGTGCAGCGGGCGTTCGAGGCCGGCTGGGGAGGGGCGGTGTGGAAGACACTCGGTGATCCGATTATTAACACCTCCTCCCGGTTTGCGGCCGTGCATTTCAACGGTCAGCGTGTGGCGGGCTTCAACAATATCGAGCTGATTACGGACCGCCCGCTTGAGGTGAACCTGAAGGAGATCTATGAAACGAAGAAAAAGTTTCCGGGTCATGCGATTATTGCCTCCCTGATGGTCGAACCGAGGCAGGACAAATGGCATGAAATCGTCAAACGGGTAGAGGCTGTCGGCGTAGACGGCCTGGAGCTTAACTTTGGCTGCCCGCACGGGATGGCGGAACGCGGTATGGGCGCAGCCTCCGGCCAGCAGCCCGACCTCGTACAGGCGCAGACGACCTGGGTCAAAGAAGTCGCAACCACGCCGGTCATTGTGAAACTGACCCCGAATATAACGGATATTACAGTCGTTGCCCGCCATGCCGTCAAAGGCGGCGCCGATGCGATCAGCCTGATTAATACAATCAACAGCCTGGCCGGCGTGGACATTCACAGCTGGAACACGATTCCGAATGTCGGCGGCCAAGGCGCGCATGGCGGTTATTGCGGCCCGGCGGTGAAGCCGATTGCGCTCAGCATGGTGGCCGAATGCGCCCGCGACCGCGGGGTTGGCGTGCCGATCTCCGGAATTGGCGGCATCTCCACCTGGCAGGATGTGGTCGAGTTCATGCTGATGGGCTCCACTGGCATTCAGGTGTGCACGGCAGTCATGCATCACGGCTTCCGGATCGTTGAGGAAATGATCGACGGCCTGAACAATTATCTGGATGATAAAGGGCTGGCTTCGGTCACTGAGCTGATCGGTAAATCGGTGTCTAAGTACTCCAATTGGGGTGATCTGGACCTCAACTATAAAGTCGTAGCACGGATTAACGAGGAGAACTGCATCAACTGCAACAAATGCCATATTGCCTGTGAGGATGCTTCGCATCAATGTATCGACATGTTAACGGATGCCGCAGGAAAGGCGATTCTGCAAGTGCGTGAAGAAGACTGTGTGGGCTGCAATTTGTGCTCCATTGTCTGCCCGGCTGACGGAGCTATTGATATGGTTGCCCTGGACAGCGGCGCGGCGCCTCTAACCTGGAATCAGCGTCAGAAGGTCATTAGCGGCTTGAACGGCTCGTATTCAGAAGCGGAGGTGGTCTAGCATGAAGAAGATAATCAAAAATGGCATTATCGTTACCGCAGCGGATACTTATACGGGAGATGTGCTGTTTGAGGACGGCATTATTACCGGAATAGGGCTGAATCTGGAAGCGCCGGGTGCGGAGATTATTGACGCTTCCGGCTGTTATGTCTTTCCGGGAGGGATAGATCCCCATACACATCTGGATATGCCTTTCGGGGGGACCGTGACGGCTGATGACTTCGAGACCGGCACGATTGCCGCCGCCTATGGCGGAACGACAACGGTCATCGACTTCTGCCTGACGACCAAAGGCCAGCCGCTTCAGCGGGCTGTCGATACCTGGCATAACAAATCACAGGATAAAGCGGTGATTGATTACAGCTTTCATCTGATGGTTTCGGAGCTGAATGACAAGGTGCTGGGCGAGCTGCCGCAAATTATTGAAGACGAAGGCATCACTTCGCTGAAGGTGTTCATGGCCTACAAGAACACTTTTCAGGCCGATGACGGCGTGCTGTACAAGACTTTGCAGGCGGCCAAGCGGGAAGGCGCACTCGTTATGGTCCATGCCGAGAACGGCGATGTGATCGAATATCTGGTGGAGCAGGCTCTGGCCGCAGGCAACACCGATCCGATCTACCATGCGCTGACCCGCCCTCCGGAGCTGGAGGGCGAAGCCACGGGCCGGGCCGCTTACCTGACGGAGCTGGCCGATTCGCAGCTGTATGTCGTACATGTCACCTGCGCTGAAGCGGCCTGGAAGATTGCCGAAGCCCGCAAGAAGGGGCTGCGTGTCTACGGTGAAACCTGCCCGCAATATCTGGTGCTGGATCAGACCGCGCTTGCGAAGCCTGATTTTGAAGGCGCCAAATATGTCTGGTCCCCGCCGCTGCGTGAGCAGTGGAACCAGGAGGTGCTGTGGGATGCGCTGTGGAGCGGCACGCTGCAAACGATCGGTTCCGATCAGTGCTCCTTTGACTTCAAGGGGCAGAAGGATCTGGGTCTGGGCGACTTCTCCAAGATCCCGAACGGCGGGCCGACAATTGAAGACCGGTTCAGCCTGCTCTACTCCGAAGGGGTGCAGAAGGGGCGGATTTCGCTTAATAAATTTGTGGATATCATCTCGACCTCCAGTGCCAAGTTGTTTGGCCTATTTCCCCAAAAGGGCACCATAGCTGTGGGCAGTGACGCCGACATTGTGATTTTCGACCCGTCGGTGGAAAGAACATTGTCTGCTGAAACCCATCATATGAACGTCGATTACAACGCGTTTGAAGGATTTGAGGTTAAAGGCGAACCGGTATCCGTACTCAGCCGGGGTGAATTCGTGATCCGCGACAAGCAGTTTGTCGGCCGGGCGGGTTCCGGCAAATACCTGCACCGCAAACGGTTTGCAGCAGAAGTGCCGCGTCCGGCCAAAACGGAAATCAGCGGAGGAGTGGTCTGAGATGTCCGCATTTGATGAGTTTGACCAAGAGAGGCAGGAGATTGACGCTTTGCTGCTGCAAGGCTACTCCATCGTCAGTATTGAAGAGGATTTGGACGGTGCCAGGGTAAAATTTATTCACAGCAGCCCGGGCAGGGTGCCGGTGGAGCTGCAGCTGCTGACGGCGGATGCGCGCAAGCATGTGACGACAGCGGTTTTATCAGGTCAGAGACCGGCCACCCCCATAGAAACGCATACGTAAGGCGCGACAATTCTAAGATACAGGGTCTGCGTGTCAAAAAACTGCCGGTAGGCCAAGAAACATTGGCTTCGATCCGGCAGTCTTTTTTGTGCAGTCAGGCAGACTTATGTAGCGAACTTGCCCTGCTAAAGGCTGCAGAGGGAAGTGGCGCCAAGAAGACTATGCCTGCAGCGATAGCTTGTCCAAATACTCGGACCGCAGAATCGACATGATGTGCAGCGACTCGAAAGAATCCCCAGTCTTTACACAGTCCCTAAGGGTGCCTTCCAGTGTGAACCCTGCACCTTCATAGACATGACGGGCTCTGGAGTTATGTTCTTTAACGTCCAGCCACAGCCGGTGGGTTTCGGTTTGGGTGAAGATCCAATCCGTCAGCAGGGAGAGGGTTGTTTTTCCGTAGCCTCGTTCCTTGGCCTGTATGACAAGCCGCTTAATGCAGACACTAAGATTAGGGTCCTGCAGCCCCGTTATAATCACATAGCCTGCTTGTTTCCCGGACTTATCCTGGGTGATGAGATGCAGAATGTCCCCGTCCTGTAGTGCTGCATCATGCTGTTCCCTGCTCCATTGTCCGATAAAGCGGCGATTAGATTCGGCCTGCTCGGCAGCCAGGACAAAATCCAAATCTTGAAGCACAGTTTTCCGTATATCCAGCAGTCCGGATGGTATTAACATGAATCTCTCCCCTTTACATTGATAATCATAGCAACATAGTACAAGAAGAACAGGATGCTGCCAACAGAAAAGGCCATCCTGCGCCAATGTATTGTATAATTGAGGCTCGGCGCCACAAATTAAACAGATTCAAATTTAGCAAGGATGAGGAGTGCGGGAGGGTATGTACTTTCTGGATACGGTATCATGGCTGACAGAGGAACGTCTGCGGCTGTTGCTGGAGCAGTACCGCTCGCTCGGGCCGCTGCCCGGGATCGGGCTGACTTTTATGAAATCTTTTGTACCGCCGCTGCCTACGATTGCGATTGTGGGATTAAACGGTGCGGTTTATGGCTTATGGCTCGGATTCCTGTATTCCTGGATCGGGCTGGTTGCCGGTTGTGTGACCACGTTTATGATTATCCGCAAAATTGCGTCCCACCGCTATCTGCGGAAGTGGGCGCAGCGGCCAAAAGTAGCGAGAAGCATGACGTGGGTCCGCCAGAGCGGTTTCAGTTATGTCTTTCTGCTCAGTATATTTCCGGTAGGGCCTTTTGTGGTCATCAATATGGCAGCCGGGCTTGCCGGCATGCGCCTGCGGTCTTATCTGCTCGCTTTGTGTGCAGGCAAAGCCATCATGGTGTTTGCAGTTTCCTATATCGGAAATGACTTGGATCGGTTTATCCGCAATCCGTGGGAGATTATCTATGTGCTGCTGTTCATCGGTGTTTCCTTATGGTGCGTCAAGGCCATAGAGGCCCGGTTTGCCCGGGCGGCGCGGGAACAGGAGAAGCCGCTTGCCGCGGGGAATTCTTCACACCACGAATAGTCCGCTGATGTCGGCATCGGTCTCATGGTTTCCGCTGAGATGAACCCAGCTGTTTGTAGAGGCGTTATAGCAGTAATCCTGTCTCCATTCCTCTATATGGCGGACAATGCTCCGCACTGCAGAGATGATCGTTTGGACTTCGCGGTCTGTCATGATGGGGTGCAGTGAAAGGCGGATCCAACCCGGCTTCAAAGACTGGTCTCCGGCCTGAATCGCCTGAATGAAATGCTGGGAATGCTTGGCGTCAAGTCCAAGCAGATAATGTCCATAGGGGCCGGCGCAGGAGCAGCCTCCGCGGGCCTGAATGCCAAAACGGTCATTCAGCAGCTTAACGGCCAGGTTGTAATGGATGTCCTTCAAGATAAAGGATACGATGCCGTGGCGTTTGGTATGCTCACCCGCCAGGATGTAACATCCGGGGATTCCGGCAAGCCCGGTCAGAAGCTGGCTGCACAGTTCCTGTTCCCTCCGCATCATGAACTGCCTGTCGCCATTCATCTTCTCCTTCAGTTTCAGGCAGAGCGCTGTGCGGAAGGCCTGCAGGAACCCCGGTGTTCCACCATCCTCGCGGACCTCCACTTCATCTATGTAGCGGCGTCCGCCCCAGGGATTAACCCAGACCACCGTGCCGCCGCCGGGCTCATCCGGGAGCTGGCCCCTGCAAAGCGCGGTATCGAATACCAGCACCCCGCTTGAACCGGGGCCTCCAAGGAATTTATGGGGAGAGAAGAAGATGGCATCGAGCCTCTCCAGCGGGGAGGCGGGATGCATGTCGATCTCTTCATAAGCCGCGCTGGCGGCAAAATCGACAAAACAGAGGCCTCCGTGCCGGTGCATCACCGCAGCGAGCTTGTGGTACGGGGTCTGTATGCCGGTTACGTTGGAGCAGGCGGTAAAGGAGCCGATCTTGAAGCGGCGGTTCCGGTAGCGGATCAGTAGCTCCTCTAGTTCCCGGAGGTCCATGCTTCCATCCGCCCCGGCCGGTACGGTGACCACGTCGCCGATGCCCTCCTGCCAAGGCAGCAGGTTGGAATGATGCTCCATGTGGCTGATGAAGATAACCGGGCGTTCCTCTGGAAGATAAAGGTAATGATCCCGCATCCATTCTGGCAGCTTTAGGCCCATTAGCCGGAGCAGCTTGTTCACTGCTCCGGTTGTGCCGTTGCCGCAGAAGAGCAGGGCGTCTCCCGGCCCGGCATGAACATGCCGCTTAATGATGTTCTGCGCCTCGGCATAGGCCAGTGTTATAGTTAAACCGGTCGTATTGGACTCGGTATGCGGATTGCTGACATAGGGGCCGAACGTCTCCTGCATTTTGCGCTCAATCGGCTCATACAAGCGCCCGCTGGCGGTCCAGTCGGCATACAGCAGCGGCTGCCGTCCATAAGGCGTGGAGATAGAATGCCGGTTGCCGATGGTATGCTCGCGAAACGTTGCGAAATGCTCTTGCAGTGAAGCGGGCTCCTCCGCAGAAGAAGCGTGGTTGATGCTCAGCACAGACAATCCCTCCAGCCCGGTTATTTCTCGCAAGATACGGATCACGCCCTCTTACAAAGGACGGCACGGCCGTTTCTTCTTGCTAATTAAGAGTGGGGTTATATTCCCAGGCTCAGTATATGCCCGGTGGAGGCAATGGGTTAAAGCCTATTGTCTGCATTCATTGAGGAACTCCTCTAAATAAATAGCTGCATGTCGCTTTCCAGCGCATCCTTCAGATAGGTGGCCGCATCAATGATCTCCACCTCGGGCAGAAACTCCTCCGGCTTAAAGCCCATGATCTCTACGGACAGCTTGCAGGCGTAGAACTTAATGTTTTTTTTGCGGGCGCCCTTGAGAAAATGAATCAGCTTCGGCGCGCCCTGATCCTCCATCATTTCCTCCAGCATCATCCGTCCAAGGCCGCTGAAGTTCATCCGCGAAAGCGGGAGGTGCTGTGGTCCCTTCGGTGTAATGACATCCATCAGCTTTTCATAAATTGTCTTATCCTCGAGTGTCATCTTCTCCGGGTCGCGGACCAGGAAAAGGCCCCAAAAGGCGAAAAACATTGTGACCTCAACCTCAATATCCCTTGCGGCATTGGCCAGGATCAACCCGGCCATCGCTTTGTCATATTCCCCGCTGAACATCAGCAGATTCATCTTTTTGTCCATCGCTGCATTCCTCCGTCACTTCATAGAATGACCTTAGTATGGTTACCGCGAGGAGAAGTATGCCTGCTGTCACAGGATGTTCCAAATGCCGCTAGGCGTGTAGGGGATTGACTCGATTGGATCTATCCTGTGACTGTCCTGCGAGGGGATGTGCTATGGCTGGTTGGATTTCCCGGCATATATCCGCAGGAAAACGGCAGGCCCGTTAATCCGGGTCTGCCGTAAGATGAATCACTTGGTTCATTCAACTGTTATTCCATCCTGCCCGTGATCGCTGTAGCGGGAGCTACGCCAGACGATACAGTACTGCGCCATGCGGAGCAATCTCGCAAGCGAGCTCGTCTTGCACGGGGCTAACCTCCGCCCCGCTCCAAAGCTCCTTGGCAGTGACTGGTCTCTCAAGGCCCAGCTCCGCGAGAGTTACGCTGACCTTCTGGGTATTTTCACCGGTATTAAACATCGCGGCATAGCGGCACCCGGAGTCTCCTTCCGCCGTCCAGACCACGCGGTCTCCTGCCCGGCTGATGAGGCGTGCGCCGTTGCTGCTGCGGTGCATCTCCAGTACATCTGGGTTGGTCAGCAAGGAAAGGGTCCAAACGTCGTTATCGCGAAGTTCGCCGCCGAAGAACAGGGGCGAGCGGAAGATGCTCCACAAGGTCATCATGGTGACCTGCTCATCCGGCGTGAAGCGAGTCCAGCGGTCAGCGCCGCCGCCGTCTACGGAGCGGATGCCGATATGGCCCAGCGGCAGCATGTCGCAATCCGGCCAGCTGCCGGCTTCGGCTTTGCCTGCCCACGCCTCACAGCGGTCAAACATATCCAGGAGCAGGTCCCAATGATCCCAGAAGTCATCGGTGATCCGCCACATATTGGCGTGTTGGCCGAGGAAATCTCCATAAGAAACCGGTGCCGGTCCCGGGGAGAGGCTTAGGACCATCGGGCGTCCGCAGTGCCGGATCGCATTCTGGATCAGCTCAATCTCGGGCTGGTGTGTATCGTACAGTCTGGACGCAGCAATATCATCCACCTTCACAAAGTCTACGCCCCATTCGGCATACAGCTCAAAGAGGGAATTGTAGTACGCCTGCGCGCCTTCCTTGGCAGCATCAACCCCATACATATCGGTGTTCCAGGGACAGATGGAGTTGGGGTGGGCGATGTCACGGGCGGTCGCTGTTGAACCTTTGACCGGGGTGGCGGCATGCGCCGCCTGTCTTGGAATTCCGCGCATCAGATGAATGCCGAATTTAAGGCCCAGACTGTGTACATAATCAGACAAAGGGAGAAACCCCTTGCCGCCTTCTGCCGAGGGGAAACGGTTCACTGCCGGCATCAGCCGGGAATATTCGTCCATTTCCAGCGGAACAAAAGGACGGTACTGTGAAGAAATTGCCCCCGGCTCATACCACTGAATATCCACAACAACATATTCCCAGCCGAAAGACTTCAGGTTCGCCGCCATATATTCAGCATTTCCGCGGATTTCCTGTTCCGTAACTGCAGCTCCATAGCAATCCCAGCTGTTCCAGCCCATAGGCGGTGTTTTCGCATACTGTAAGTGACTCATTATGATGATCTCGCTCCTTAACCCCCCGGAAGGGGTTGTAGAATAAACTTGCTCTAACAGATCCATCATAAAACACTTTCAAAACCCATTTCTACAGTAAAATAGTTGTCTCGATAGCACAAAATTGCGCATGTCGGGAATTTAGCTGAAGAACAAACGGTTATACTGGAGACTGCCGTTTCCGGTGCGGAAATTGCCAGGCGTTTGTCCTGTCAGCTTGTGAAACACTTTGATGAAATAGCTTCCGGTGGAATATCCGATCTGAACCGCGATGGCCTCAATACTGTGGTCTGTCGTCCGCAGCAGGTCCACCGCCCGCTCGATACGGATGCGGTTCAGGTATTCATTGGGTGTTACACCGACATATTTGCTGAATGTCCGCAGCAGATGGAATTTGGAAAGTCCGAGCTTCTCCGCAAGCTCTTCCTGGCCAATCATGGAGTTGTAATGGCCTTCGATAAAATTAACGGCATCCCTAATCGCCGCCGGCCATTCCGTTTCATGGCGCGGACCGCTGGAGGACAGTCTGCCGAGCTCCATCATGAATTGATACAGCAGTGAGGAGGCAATGTAAGGATCGGTGATTTTTCCGCTATGGGCTTCCCGGGTAATATCCCGCAGCATGCGGATGGGCAGGCTTCCCGCGTCGATGACCGGAGCCGGACCGAGCTTGGCCTTGATCTCCTCCCAGAGGGGCTGTACCAGCTGCGGTCTGAAGAGCAGGAAATAAAACTCCCACGGCTGGGAACCGCCGGGATAATAATAGCTGTGGATGCTGGGGATTTCAGCCAGAAATGCCCGCCCGGAGCTGATTTTGAAGCTCTCGTGTTCCGTGCTGAAGCCTCCTGCGCCATCAACTGTATATTGGAAGAGTAACAGGGGCCCGTCACGGCGCTCCATTCCATTCCAGTGGTAAGAAGCATCACTCACAATCTCATGCCCGACTGCAAAGAGGTTGCAGAGCGGCAGCTGCTCCGGCTCGCTAAAGCGGAAGCCATACACCCCTAAGGCTTTTTCGTTTTTCACAGAATCCCACCTCCGGTAGTGCTTACTTATTATATATAGTACAGAAAAAGCTCCCCGAAGGGAGCCTAAGATATGCGGTGCTGTATCTTCCCGGGCAACGTCAGGAAGCAAGCTTGAAGATCTCATCCGCAGGAAGCGGAGGGAAATAAAGAAATCCCTGGATATAAGGGCAGTTATGCTTAATCAGGAACTGGGCCTGTTCAGGCGTCTCTACGCCTTCCGCAATCAGGTCATAACCAAGCTGGGAGGCGACATAAACAATTGACTTAATAATCGTCTCATCAATGGAGCTGACACCAATGCCGGTGATGAAGGTGCGGTCAATCTTGATCTTGTTGACAGGAAAATGCTTCAAATAGTTCAGTGAAGAATATTTGGTGCCAAAGTCGTCAATCGAAACGACAATCCCATGGTCGCGCATCTGCTGCAGCAGCGGATAATGCTCCTCCAGCAGGGCGGTGCTTTCCGTGATCTCGAATTCCAGCATATTTGTCTCCAGCCCATATTGCTCAAGCACGCCAAGCAGGTTCTCTATCAGATTCCGGTTATAGAACCAGCTGTTGGAGATGTTGATGGATGTCCGCAGCAGCGGCATGCCCATCGTCCTCCATTCGCAGAGCTGGCGGCATACTTCCTGCAGTACCCAGTCGGTGAGCTGAATCATTAGCCCGGCGTCTTCCACGGCAGTGATGAAAGCCCCGGGCCCGATCAGCCCCTTCTCCGGATGATTCCAGCGGACCAAGGCCTCCATGCCAACCATTTGGCCGGTCACGGCATTGATCTGCGGCTGATAATGGAGCACAAATTCTTCACGCTCCAGCGCGGAATGCAGGTACTTGGAGATCATCGTCTTCTGCTCCAGCTTTTCGCGCAGCTCCCAGTCGAACACAAAATAATTGCTGTCTTCCTGCGACTTTGCCTGATACATAGACATGTCGGCGAATTTCAGCAAATCCTCCTTGTGGAGGGAATGCTCCGGATAAAGAGAGATTCCTATACTGGTCGATAGACTTAAATAGGCCCCGGCAATCAGCAGTGTTTCCGAGATCAGCAGGCTGATATGCCCGGCAATTTCCGGGATCTGCTCCCGCGGCAAATCAGAGAAGATCATCACGAATTCATCGCCGCCGGTACGCGCGAACAGCTTAAAGGGCAGACCGCTGTCCTTCAGCCGGCTGGCCAGTGTCTTGATGACCTGATCGCCCGTGGAGTGGCCGAGGGTATCGTTGATCTCCTTAAACCGGTTCAGGTCAAAAAAGAACAGCGTATAGGTCTGCGTAGGCTCGGCACATTGCAGCAGCCGTCCGAATTCATCCATGAAGTAACGCCGGTTCGGAATTTCCGTCAAACTGTCGTAATGGGCAAGTTTTTCATACCGCCGTTTGGATATTCGGAGATCCCGGGTGCGGATACTGACCACGCGTTCCAGTTCACGGTTGAACCGGCCCTGATGCCAGAAGATATAGAGAATAAAGGCCATAACGAGCAGAAAGGAAATGTCGATCCACAGGATGCTGCGGAAGATCTCCCATTTCTTGTGCGAAGAAAAAGGGATTCCCATCAGCCAATGCTGATTTTTAATTTCAATGGGGACCGTGACCTGCTCTTCGTTCCCGTGGGCTTGATTGCCAAACAAAAAGGAATGATCTTCATCTGTTACGTACATGGGGGAGTCTTTAAGCAGCAGCTGGTTCTCAATATCATCGATCTTCAGTGTGACGGAAACGATGCCGGAGAATGAGTTGCCGTTATAAATAGCTTGCCTGATCACCATGCCGGGGGTGCCCTGGGCAAGTGTCCGGGGACCGTCCACCGTAATGCCCCGGGAAGTGATCGTTTCTTGAATCAAACCGGGCGAGGACAAGTCGGGATCGAGCAGGAGACTTTTATTAAGAATCGCTGTATTGCCTGAGAGAGGATAGAGATAACGGATGAGGCCGTCCGGAGCGATCATAATATTCATAATATTGCTTGAATTGTTATAAGCCTTCATTAAATACTGATTAATAAGAGCTGGCTCAGCATCAAAGCCGACCGTTTGAATAAAAGAGCTAACACCTTTGACAATCGAAACCTTCTCTTCAATGTTCGATGATAACATGACTGCCTTTGAGGACAAGTCGGCTTTTTCAGCCCGGTATTCCCGGTTCACTGATAAGGAGTAATAATAGAACAGAGAGAGCTGCAGCACGACTAAGAAGCCGAGGATGATCGTTAAAGGCTTTTTATTAAAGAAAGCCATGGAATGCCTCCGATACCCGAAATTCAACATTATAATTATAATTCATTAGAAGCTGTTCCAGCACCGCAGAAAAATGTCGAGATATGTCGTGGGTGTTTCTTTAGCATGTCATTTTTATTGCCTTTGTGCAAGGAAAAACCTAACAAGAACCCTATAAAATCCAAAACGGATAAATACGTTCCGCCTAAAGGCAGCCTGTATTTATCCGTTGCTCTAGAAATGAGTACATTATGGACTTTGTGCAAGTGAAGAGACGGGATTATTTCTTGAAAATACCCAGCGGTGCGCCGATTGGCAGGAACGTGCGGCCGAAATGAGCGTTGAGCACGGATGCACCGCAGCCGTACAGTGATACGATACCAATGGCCAGTTCCGATACGGCAGCCAGCTTGTGGAAGAATTCCGCAGCCACTCCGAACGCATCAAAGGTCAAGCCGAGAAACAGGAAATCGATCAGTATAAAAATAACAAGCAGCACTCTATTGGCTTCCACAGCGCCGAGGGTCATGAACAGCGTGAAGACCAAATAACCCGCAAAAACAAAGCCGAGCTGCTTGGGATCAACGCCTTCCGCCAGAACCGTACCGAATACACCCAGCTTGATCAGCCAGCTTGCGGCCATACCGAACCAGAAGAACGCATAAGCGCCAAAAGCGGTCATCCCGAAGGTGTTGTTGTGCTTGGCATCCTGGATAGAAGCGAACAGCTGGGCGAAGGCTCCGAGGAATATAGCCCATGGAATACAGTAGCTGAGACCTGTTGTAATTTCGAGCTTTTGTGAAGAAGCGACCAAGGTGACGATAGCCAATCCGAACAAGCCGATGGCGCTGGGGTCGGCAGTGACGATTTTGACGGATTGTGTTTGCGGTTGCGCTGACATAGCAATTAAAGCCTCCAATTTTCATAAGTGTTCGCATAGGATCACAGCACCCGGAAATGGGTGCTGTGATCAGCTTGCCTATCATATCATATCGTTTTGAGCTTGCCTACAAAAAAAGAGTGCTCATTTACTGTGGTAAAGGAGATTATTTTGCGTTAAAAAGTCAGGGATCTCCTGGGATTTTACCGGCCTGCTGATATAGTAGCCCTGCAGCTCATCACTGCCCAGGTGGCGCAGCATGTCGAACTGCTCTTCCAGCTCGATCCCTTCGGAGACTACCTGCAGCCCAAGGGTATGGCTAAGCTCAATAATGGCCTTGATCAGCACGTCACCCTGCGGGCCGAGTGTCATCTCGGAAACAAAAGAACGGTCGATTTTGATTACATCAACGGGAAAGCGCCGCAGGTAACTGAGGGAAGAGAAACCTGTACCAAAGTCGTCCAGGGAAATGCGGAACCCGTGTCCCCTGAGCTGTTGCAGCGAATGGAAAATGCTGTCGCCTGACACCAGCACGCTCTCCGTAATCTCCAGCTCCAGGCTTGAGCTGGGCAACCCGTATTCATGGAGCAGCTCCAGCAGCAGCTCAGACAGTCCCGGCTGCATCAGCTGCATGGCGGAAATGTTGACCGCTACGGTCAGCTCCAGCCCATTCTGCCGGAAAGTACGCAGATCGGAGCAGACTTGCCGCAGCACCCAGCTCCCGATGTTTACAATAGAGCCGCTGGTTTCGGCGAGCGGGATAAACTCACCGGGAGAGATAGGGCCGTATGCAGGACTTGTCCAGCGCAGCAGCGCCTCCAGCTTCGAAACCTTCAGGTTGCCGGAGCTGAGGATCGGCTGATAATGGACTTCAAATTCATGATTAACGGCTGCGGACAGCAGCAGCTGAGAGAGTACTTTTTTGCGGCGGATACTTTCTTCAAGATCCTCAGAGTATTGAAAAATATTGTTGCGGCCTGTTTCTTTGACATGGAACATGGCCAGATCGGCCTGTTTGACCAGAAAGTCGGCGTCTTCACCGTTCTGCGGATAGATGCTTACGCCGATGCTGGCCGTATTGTAGAGGAGATGTCCCTGTATGCGGTGGGGCAGCGATAGCGTCTCCCGTATGCGCAGCAGCTGCTCGGAAATGCTGTCCGAATCGGGGATGTCGGCGAGCAGGATCGTGAACTCATCGCCGCCCAGACGGGACACCACATCATAACGTCCGATAACTTGGGAAATCCGCAAAGCGATCTCTTTCAGCATGGCATCACCGAAGTCGTGGCCGAGTGTATCGTTTACGGTCTTGAAGTGATCCAGATCAATAAATACCAGCCCGATCTGTCTGCCGGTTCCCTTAATTGAAGCAATCGCTTCATTAAGCTTCGCGAAGAACAGCGAACGGTTGGGCAGCTGAGTCAGAGGGTCAAGCATCGCTTGCAGCTGCAGCTCTTCCTGCGCCTGTTCCAAGGAATCAATCATCCGGTTGAACTCATGCTCCACATCGCTGAATTCGTCTTTGCCGGAAGAGCCGATCCGGATGGATAAATCCTTGCTGTTGCCGATAGCCCGGATATTCCGGGTCAGCAAGGACATTCTTCCGAGGATAGAGCGATTGACGAAGAGGAGACTGGCCACACACATCAGCATAGTGACGGCAAAGAAACACCGCTGGAAGCTGGTGATCGACTGCAGGCCGCTTAAGTAAATCTGCCGCGGATGCTTGAGGGTGAGAACCACACCGGGGTTGCCGAACAGGTCATATATAGTTGTGTGAATGGACATCACGTTGTTCGAGGCAGGGCTCATCCAGATATTGCTGCTTTTGCTCTCCGCGAGTATGCCGGGGTTCACTGGAGTGATCTGGATGGTGGACGGTGTCTCGTTCCAGATTTGTGTGATCTGCTCCTGCAGCAGCATTCTGCCGGCTACAGCAGTTCCAATAACCGGTTTCGTTTTGTCGCTGTTCACAATAGGGGTGAGGGTGATCAGCATAGGCCCTTTATCCAGTAATACAATGCCGCTTGTGCTGTCCTCTGCGCCCGAAAATTCCGGCAGCCGTTGATGAATATCCCTGAATAAGGCGAGAATCTCCGTTGTTAGCGGAGTTATACTGCGGGAGTCCTGGTTGTAAGTGCCACCGTACAAGGGGGTGCCCGAAGGGTTCAGCAGGGCCATCATATCAAAATGGTTAATCTCATAAGTTGTCCGGCTATAGTTACTGCTTAGGTAGGCATCACTAATAGAATCTGCGGGGTCCGTGGATTCCGCAAACCGGTAGGTTTCATCCCAAACCGAATATTTGAGCAAATGGGTCTTCATACTCTGCAGCTCATTCTGATAAGAAGAGACGGCATTCTCCAGCTTGTACCGAAGTGCGGCTTCATCCAGCTTCTCGAAGCGGCCCAGCATTATCAGGTGCAGGAGCAGATAAGTCAGCCCTAAGCCGAATAGGGCAACAACACAGATGAAGATCACTAATTTTTTGCGCAGCTTCATGTTGTTCCCCTTAGTATCTTTAGACTTGATAGGAAATAAGTACCATTAAAACCAGTGTACCATGATTAGGGAATATTTTGCAGCGCTTTTCTACCCTAGCTGTCGAAATTTGATGTATAATATAAAAACAATAATAATTATCACATTATAATAGAAGGGGATCAGCTTGGTTATGAACAAATGGATATTTTTTAAGAAAGCTACACGGTTTGGAACCATCCCAGTTATGCTCATACCGGTTGTCTTGGGAACTGTCGGGGCATATGTATGGGGAGGAGAGTTCCATCCGTTTTTGTTTGTTATAACGATCATCGGTGCAATATCTGCGCATCTGTTCTCCAACATGGTGAATGATTTATGGGACTTTCGCAACGGGACCGATATGGAGGCGAAAAATACACCGGGGATGATTTCCACAAACTCCGGTTTTTTGTCCGGAGGTCTGCTCTCGGAGACCGTTTTCGCAGTATTGACCTGGAGCTTGCTTGCAGTCGCCGTGCTTTGCGGCGCGGTGCTCAGTATTTATAGCGGCTGGGAGATTCTCTGGTTTGTAGCGGCAGGGGCACTTATCGCCTATTTCTATGTCGCTCCACCGCTGCGTTTTGGGTACCGGGGCAAGGGCTACAGTGAATTCGCCATCTTCGTTGCGTTTGGCATTATGCCTGTACTCGGCTCTTATTTCGTGCAGACCGGCGAATTCAGCCTGAAGCCGGTACTGCTTTCGGTTCCGGTTGGGCTTCTGACGACGCTGCTGCTGTTCAACCATCATTTTCTGCACTGGAAAGCGGACGAGCAGGCAGGCAAGCGTACGCTTGTTGTCGTCTGGGGAGAGCGCAAGTCGCTGATCTTCTCACGTGTGCTGCTTTATATTTCCTACGTTTCTCTGATCGTCTGCGTGGGCTTTGGCGTGCTTCCGGTTTATGCGCTGCTCGCACTGCTCACTGCGATTGCCCCTGTGCATGTATACCGTGGCCTGCAGCCGCAAAATGCCTCACCAGCCTATCTGCCGCTGATGGGCGCCTCGCAGCAGGCCTCCGTGCGCTGCGGTACAATTATGGCGGTAGCACTGCTTATTCAAGGCTTTATGTAAAAATTGCTGAAGATTAGATGATAGAAAGAGAGTGAACCCCATGGACAAGAATAAAACAAGCAGTGAAGATACACAGGCTGCACAGAATAACCCGGTCGTACTCGGAGACTTTCATACTATATTGTCGGAGGGCAAGGTCTGGAAGACCGGAGGGTTCACCTTGCCGGACGGCTCTTTCTGGGCATACCGTGAGCCGGAGGCTGTTGTGATTGTACGCAATGGCTACCTGTATGTGCGGGCCCAGCTGTCCCGCCAGAACAACCAGGTGCAGATTCTCGACAATGCCAAGCATATGTATTATTCGGCTCAGCCGGTCGAGGTGCCGGAGAGCGGAGAGATCAGCTTCGAGCTGCAGATTCGCGCCCGCACACAGGGTACGGCACCCGGAGATCTGTATGACGGTTATGTTTCGCTGAATCTGCTTGATTTCACGACGGGGGCAGCGCTTGATTTCTTTGCCGGAAACGACAAATATGCCAGCGTCTACGGAGTTCTGCCTTTCCCGGGCGTGCAGGTTCCTGAAACCGGCGGCACAAAATACTTCTGCATTTTTAAGGAAGATACGGACTTCAAACCGCGTGAATTCAACACGTATAAGATTACCTATAACCGCGGGAACGATGAGGCTGTGTTCTATGTCAACGGCAAAGAGGTGCGGCGCGAGCAGCATGTGCCAATCAAATTCAACAGCTTCACTGTAGCGCTGGGCATTATGACCGAGAAAGACCTCACGCCCGAAGGCAGTGTGTCCGCCCATGGCCAGACAGTCATCGCCGAGTGGTCTCCGCTGACCATAACAACATCCGCACAATAACCGTGCTTATTTGACAGATGAGGGTGGATCGCCTTGAATGTAAAAAGTTTTCTGAGATTTGTAGAGCTGCCGACCAAGGTGGCTAGTGTTATCCCGTTTCTGCTTGGGTCATTGTATGCCCTGTACCGGTTTGAGGATTTTTATCTTCTGCGTTTTGCGCTCATGTTCGTGTCCCTGCTGAGCTTCGATATGGCGACAACGGCAATTAACAACTATTACGATTTCAAAAAAGCGGCCAAAACCCACGGCTACGGCTATGAGACCCATAATGCCATTGTTCATTACAAGCTCAAAGAAAGCACTGTGGTGGCGACGATTATCATCCTGCTGGTGCTGGCGGTCGGGGGCGGGATTGCGCTTGTCTCCCAGACCGGTCTGATCATATTTCTGCTCGGCGGATTATCCTTCCTGATCGGGATCTTGTATTCATTCGGGCCGATACCGATCTCGCGGATGCCGCTGGGTGAGCTGTTCTCCGGCCTGTTTATGGGCTTTGTCATCATCTTCATTTCGGCTTACATCCATTCCGAGCAGAGTGTTGTTACCCTGCTGTTCCGGGAAGGCTGGATTGATCTGCATATCAACTTTGTGGAGGTCCTGTATCTATTCTGGTTTTCGGTGCCGGCGATTCTGGGAATTGCCGGAATCATGCTGGCGAACAACATCTGCGACATTGAGGATGATATGGAGAACCGCAGGTATACACTGCCCGTCTACATCGGCCGCGGCAATGCGCTGCTGCTATTTAAGCTTCTCTACTATGTCTCCTTTCTGGATTTGATCGTGCTGCTGCTGCTTGGCGTCCATCCTGTTCTGGTTGTGCTGCTGCTGCTGACACTGATCCCGCTGCGCCGCAATATTGCCCTGTTTTATGAGAAGCAGGAGAAGGCGACGACCTTTATCCTGGCGGTCAAAAATTTCGTGCTGATGAGCATGGCCCGCGTTATTGTGCTTGGACTGGCCGTTGTGCTGGATATTTGGATCACCTCATAACATCATCCTACCTCTGTAAATAGAGATAAACCTTATTCTATGATATGGTGTCTATAGGTATAAGTAGACAATCTAATACAAGGAAGGTGTACATCTATGGCGCAGAAACTTCGTTGGGGAATTATGGGATGTGCCCAGATTGCCACAAATTCCGTCATGCCGGCAATTCAGGAATCGGAATCCGGCATCATCGCAGCAGTAGCGAGCCGTGGACTGGAGAAAAGCAGTGCCGTGGCTGCCGAGTTTGGAATAGAGAAGGCCTACGGTAGTTATGAGGAGCTGCTTGCGGACCAGGAGATTGATGCGGTCTATATTCCGCTTCCGAATCATCTTCACCGGGAATGGGTCATCCGCGCTGCGGAAGCTGGCAAGCATGTGCTCTGTGAGAAGCCTATTGCGCTTAACAGTGCTGAGGCGGCAGAGATGGTAGATGCATGCCGGAAGGCCGGTGTTCATCTGGCTGAGGCCTACATGTACCGGCATCATCCGCGGATTGCCGAGCTGCAGGACATTATCGCCCGGGGAGAAATCGGTGAACTGCGTTCGATCCGCGGAACATTTACATATAATGATGCCGGGGATACGACAAATATCCGGTTTAAATCGGCTTGGGGCGGGGGCTCTTTGTACGATGTCGGCTGTTACCCGCTCAGCGCGGCGCGTATGCTGTTCGCTGCGGAGCCGGAAGCGGTAACGGTACAAGCGATTTTCTCCCCGGAGCATGATAATGTGGATATGATGGCTTCGGGTCTGGTTGAGTTTCCAGGCGGAGTAAGCCTGATCTTCGACTGTGGGATGTGGGCCTACAACCGCCAGCTGCTGGAAGTGCTCGGCACGGAAGGCCGGATTGAAATTCCGATGCCGTTCAATGCGAGATTTGAAGATGCGGAATTCATCCTGCATACGGGCGGCGAAGCGAAGGTGATCGAAGCCACCGGCGCAAATCCTTATGTCTGGCAGGCCGATAATTTTGCGGCAGCCGTTTCAGGGGCTAAGCCCAGAGTAGCTGCAGATGATCCGGTGCTGAATATGCGGCTGATTGAGACCTGCCTCGATTCTGCCCGCCGGAGGGAACGGATTCTGCTGTAAGTTTTGTTGTACACACAAACGGCTGTGCTGTCCTGTTCAAGGACGGCGCAGCCGTTTTTTTGGAAAGATAGCGTGCCCAGAAGCACGCATGATCTAGTTGGTGAAAGTCCAACCCAAGGAGGGACCAAGCCACCTTGGTAGCTAGGATGCTTGCATATGGCGAAATCTGTGTGTAAAAGCGCATCGACAAAAGTCCGGTCAGAGGCAGGGCGAGCAACACCCCAGGCCGCAACATCAAGTGAATCCTGCCGCGTCGTCAAAAAGGCCCTGCAAAGGGGAAGAGAGGGAGCCGAGTCTCGTGTCTTTGGACGAAGGCCAAGGAAGCTGTACAGAACTTGGAGCAGCAGCGAAGAACCCTCCGGCGTATAGGGAACGGCATGGGCTGAAAGATCGTGCAGTGAACTGGGGAGACCCTCCCCTGCACGGGATTTTTTTTTAGGAAACCGTAAAGAGGCATTCTATAAGTCCAAAAGACGAAGTGAATCGTCTGCAGGAAGGGAGTCCGAGGGGCTCATAGTACCGAAGAACCTAAGGACAACATAACCTTAGGGAGGGAAGGAGCCCTGCTTTGTTTATGCTTTTGGAGGAGGTACGAGTGAGTGAATGCCAAACGGCTAACGACACCCAAGGAAAAAGTTCAAGAACTCCAAGAAAAGCTAGGTCATGCGGCCAAGGAGAACAACAAGCGTAAATTCCATGCACTATATGACAAAGTCTACCGGTGGGACATCCTGTGTGAAGCGTGGAAACGAGTAAAAGCCAACAAGGGAGCCGCAGGAGTAGATGCCGTGACGCTAGCAGATATCGAGGAACAAGGAGAAACGAGATTCCTCAAGGACTGTGAGCGAGAATTGAAAGAAGGCACCTACCACCCGCAGCCCGTACGGCGACACTATATCCCGAAGAAGGATGGGAAGCCAAGGCCGCTGGGCATACCCACCGTGCGCGACCGAGTCCTACAGATGGCAACGAAACTCGTGATTGAACCCATCTTTGAAGCGGATTTTGAGGAAGTATCCTTCGGATTTCGCCCGAAGCGAAGTGCAAAAGGAGCGCTGGAACGAATCCGGAAAGCCTGCAACCGCAAAGGAAATTGGGTAGTCGATGTGGATATCCAAGGCTATTTCGACAATATTAATCAAGAGAAGCTTATGAAATTAGTACAGATGCGTATCAATGACAGGCGGACCCTGAAGTTAATACGGAAGTGGCTTCAGGCGGGAGTCATGGAAGAAGGAACCGTAAGGCGTTCCGATTTAGGAACACCGCAGGGTGGAGTCATTTCACCGCTTTTGGCGAATATCTATCTGAACTATTTCGACCGACTGTGGGAGAAACACGGGAGCGGAATAGGTGAACTCACGAGGTATGCAGATGATCTTGTGGTGGTCTGCAAAACCAAGAAGGACGCCGACCATGCGTATGAACTTATACGTAAAATTATGGAGCGTCTGGAGTTGACCCTACACCCGACCAAAACCCGCATTGTAGGACTGTGGACAGGAGACGAAGGATTCGACTTCTTAGGGATGCATCACCGGAAAACCAAAGCAGAAACCTCCCAAGGCAAGGTGTACACCACCACGCAGCAGTGGCTAACGAAAAAGGCGGAGGAGCGTATTCGAGGGGTAGTCAAGGAAAGACTGTCACCACCCAGCATGCGTTCGAGATCGTTCGCGGAACATGTAGAATGGCTCAATCCAAAGATTCAAGGATGGAGAAACTATTACTACACGAACTACAGTCAAAAGAGGTTAGCCAAGTTGGATTGGTATACTTTGCAGCGATTAAACCGGTGGTACGCCAAGAAAAGACAACGCAGAAGATGGAGGGGATCACGGTCGGAGGTCAAATACTTAGCCATGCAATATGGACTAAAAACGCTGTTGTAACCTGCATGCCCATGAATGACGAACATCGGAAAGCCGTATGAGGGAAAACCTCACGTACGGTTTGATGAGGAGGGGCTGGTTTTGAACCCAGCCCTTTACTCTAGAGAATTTATATGTTTCACGCTATAAATTATCCTTCTATTTCTCGCTGAAACGGATACCGCAGGCAGTGAATTATACGGCGGATGCAATAAGCTCATCTTCGTCGTTGTCGTTATTGAAGGCATCCCGGTCGAACTCTCCTTCGGAGTTGGCCACCAACAGGGCGGTGACGGTTGTTCCGGTAGCATTTACAGCTGTACGGCCCATGTCGATCAGCGCTTCCACACCGGCGACGATTGCGATACCCTCGAGCGGCAGGCCTAGTGCGGTAAGTACGACGGTTGTCGAGATCACTGCGGGTCCGGGCACACCGGCAACTCCGATGGAGGAAATGATGCTGACAAAGACTAGCAGAATATAGTCGGTCAAGCCAAGATCTATTCCGAATACCTGTGCAGTGAAGACAGCGACAATGGCCGGCCAGATCCCGCCGCAGCCGTTGAAGTTGACTGACGCCCCGAGGGGAGCGACAAAGCTGGCGATCCGGGGAGAAACATGCAGCCGTTTTGTAATAACCTCAAGATTAACCGGAAGTACTGCGTAGCTGCTTCTGGTCGTAAAGGCCACGGCAACGGTCGGATATATTTTGCGGAAGAAGCGCAGCGGATTGACTTTGGCCACAAAAAATACGAGCCCGCCAAACACCAGCACAAAATGGATAATCAGTGCGACATAGGAGGTTATAATTACACTTCCCAGCTCCTGCAGCGTTTCCCAGCCGTAGCGGGCAGTGATGCCGGCGATGAGTGCAAATACACCGTAAGGCGTCAGCCGGATGATGAATTTAACGACCTGATGCAGCACCAGTGTCAGCGATTGAATGAGGTCACGCACAGGCTTCACGGACTCTGCATTTTTCGATCCGATCTTGATGATGGCCACTGCAAGGAAGATTGCAAAGATAAGCACTGGCACAACCTTGCCTTCAGCCGCTTCATTGATCGGGTTGGAAGGTACAAGGTCAAGAATGACCTGGGAGAAGGTCGGAATTTCACGGGCGGTGAAGTCGGCGGGCACATCCTGCTGAATGCCGCTTCCCGGGTTGAACAGCAGTGCAACCAGTAGACCTATTATTGAAGCAATACCCGTTGTTCCAAGGAACCAGGCAAAGGTCTTGAACCCGATTTTACGCAAATACTCCAGATTGGTCAGCGATGCAATACTGTTAAGCACCAGAACGAAGACCAACGGGACGACCAGCATGCGGATCAGGCTGACATAGATGCTGCCGAAGGTGGTGATAGCCTTGGTGTCAAACTCCAGATTCTGAAAAAGAATGCCGACGACCAGACCAATTGCCAGGGCTACAATGACCCGCGTACCAAACCCGACGCGCTTGCGGGCCAAAAGGAAGAGTACCCCGAATACAAAAATCGATACAACAAAGCCATACCAGTTGCTTTCGATGGCGGTGATCAAGTTGTTGTCGATAGACATTTTTAATAATCCCCCCTAATCCAATTAGTTATGTAAGAATTAATGTGGGATAAATATACTGGAAGTTCCGCTGTACTGTCAATCCTTTTCTAAAAGATAAGAATTGTAAATTTACGTTGTGTCGTAGTCCTAATATCCCCCCAGTTTTCTTTAGTTAAGCTATTATATTCGAGGTGGTAATGTTTAATTCCAACAAAAACGATGAGAAAAATATAATTTGGGGATTGACAAGAAAGTGATCCCTTATTAACATGATATCAATCACATCACAGGATAACTTTTTGCTGTTGAGGATTTGCAGACGGGAATCGACTGGACGACCAGAGGTTCAATCAGTGCTTGCTATTGCACTGTATTGAAGCTCTATTTTTTTTGCCAAAAATCTAAAGAAAGGTAATGAGCGATAGGTGTACCCAATTCGATAGTCCAACATTAGAACAGGCCAAGGGGCGGGCGTATGAACTTAAGTACACTGCACCGGGCCAGAGAAAAGGATGGTTACCATTTATGAAAAAGCTCACTGTATCCGTAGTAGCAGCAACTTTGATTTTCTCAGCTCTGACTTATGCGGCTGTGACAGCGAAGCAAGACAATAGTGCTGAGGCGGCAGCAGCACCGGCTGTTGTGAAAACAGCGGCCGGCAGTAGTGAGACTCAGGCCGCTGCACCGGCAGCAACCGGGCCTGCTCAGTCTGTAGAGACGGCAGCTGCCACTGCAGCACCGGTTCAGGCGGCAGCTGCAGACAAGGCTGCAGGCGGGGCTGCCGATACAGCGCAGGCCGCAGCGACAGCAGCACCGACAGCAGCACCGGCGACTGAGCCGGCAGCAACTGAAGCGAGCAAGCCGTCCGCTCCGGCCAAGGCGCAAGAGGTAGTTCAGGCCAAGGCGGAGGTTGTTCAAGCTAAGGCAACTGCCGCTCCTGCGGCTAAAGAGCCGCAGCCCCAGGCAACTGCCAAGGCTGAAGCCAACACCGTAGCTGCTGCTCCTAAAGCGGCCGTGGCACCTAAAACGGCCGCAGCTCCAAAGGCAACTGCGGCTCCGCAAGCAACTGCAGCGTCCAAGGCCGAAACGGTGAAACCGGCTGCTGAAGTACAGGCTGCAGCTACAGCCGCTCCGGCTGCTGAACAGCCTGCCGCGAAGAAGGTGACATTCTCGACAACTGAGGTAGTCAAGGCGAACACAACTGCTCCGGCGTCAGAAGCTGCTGCCGGCACATCCTCATCCCAAGCGGCCAGCGCACCGGCAGCAGCACCGGCTGTGAGCAATCCTGCGTCTGCCCCGGCTGCTGAAGAGGAAGTTTGCCCTTAAGCTGTTTTTTTCTTTTAGACTCCTGAAGCTTGGTATTGCAAGTACAGAAAAAGATAAAGTTGAGGTGCGCTAATGAAAAGACAGCAAACACTGAAAAAAATCCTTACGCCGCTTTTGGCGGCTGCGCTGCTCGTCTTGCCGGTTAACCCCGGCAAGGCAGGGGCTGAAGCGGTTCTTCCGCTCAGCGGTTCCGGAACGGTCAGCACATATAATTATTTTTATGAGAATTATCCCCGCCTGAATGACCGTAATCATGTGTACAAGACCGCTACATATGAAGATATCGTCAATCTGTTTGAGAGTGAGGGTACTTATGCTGTGCTGGTTGGCGGCACTTGGAGCGAGGAGACCCAGGCCAATATCGGGTTCATTAATGAGGTAGCCAAGGAAACCGGGATCAACGTTCCCACGATCTATAATTTTGACA
This sequence comes from Paenibacillus sp. FSL M7-1046, assembly GCF_038007405.1. Lineage (NCBI taxonomy): Bacteria > Bacillati > Bacillota > Bacilli > Caryophanales > Paenibacillaceae > Paenibacillus > Paenibacillus sp. FSL M7-1046. The sequence continues at coordinate 2,762,490 of NZ_JBBOXB010000001.1, forward strand.
CCAAGCTGGACGGGGCCACTCTTGATATCGCAGACAGCAATAATCCGTATGCCTATAAATACGTTGATCTGGTCAACAAATATTTGAAGAATCTTTCGCTGTATGACAAAACCGACCGGGAACACAACGTCAGCTATGTGAATGCAACTGGCGAGACTGTTTCTGCCAACAAGATTGATGCTCCGTTCTTGTTCCTGTACAACAAGGATCATAAGGATGGACAAGGCAACAGCGCGCCTATTGTTTCCTATCTGAAAGACGGTGGGTCTTGGGAACAATTTCAGACAAGCGGCCAGCTTGATCCAGCCAAGGTCGATGCTTATAAAAACTCTGTCAGACAGGTGTTTAAGGCTGCTTCCACTTACAGTGTGATCAATGAATCCGAGTATATTAAATCGGCATTTAACCGGAATTACGCCGGAGAGAACAATGGAAATATTATTTTTACTCCGGAGGACAAAAATCTGGTGCTTGAGCATGTGACCTATCATCAGCTGAAGCAGATTCTGGCCAGTGACGGCAATTATGCCCTGCTGTTTGGGGGTTCCTGGTGCCCGAATACCCAGGCAATCATCAAATATATCAATGAACAAGCGATCGCGCACCATATAGACAAGATCTATTTCTTTGATACGAAGCTCGATTCGGGGCTGACGGTAGCTGAGCCCGGTAATAATACGGGAACCAACGGACGGGCCAATCCGCATAATAACAATGAGCTGCAGATTAGAACGAGCAATCATCCGTATGCCAATCTCTACGTGGATCTGGTGGATACCTATCTCACCAATATCAAGACAGAAAATAATCAGGCGGCTAAACCTTCTGTGATCAGTTATGTTAATGATCTGAACGAGACAGTCACAGGCGACAGACTTCAAGTGCCGTATCTCTTCACGTACAATAAAGACAACAAAGATGCGGCTGGAGCAAAGGCTCCTATTCTGGGGCACGTGGAGCTGATGTACTCCTGGACGAATATCCAGTCGGGTTATGTAAGCAGCGGTTATTCCGACGGCTCCAGGTACAAAAATACCATTCAAGCTTTGAATACTTTGTACTCCCGATTGGAGGCTGTGCCTGCCGGACTGTACGGCACCGCAGACGGCACCATCAGAGGAGCCAACAGCCAGCTGGAATACAAATACAAGAGTGTGCAGGATTCCGTCTATGAATATCAATCTGTCGCAGGCGATACGATTTCGGGACTGGAGCCGGGAATTTATCTGGTAAGATATAAAGCCACTGCGGGTTTCCAAGGTCCTATTATTAAGCCGGAAGGAACCACGGCCATTCCATACGCTGCGGGAGAAGCGGTAGAAGTGGTTGTGCCCTTGCCCGGAGAGCAGGCCGCCCCTGCAGGGTTAAAGGGATTGCCGCCGACAACTGCGGCGAACGCCGATGGACAGATCAGCGGTGCCAAGGGAGCGCTGAGCGCGGAAGAGCTGCAATCGCTGGAATACAGACTGGCAACGGTTACGGAATATACGTATGCCAAGGATGTATCGCCTGTACATCTTATACCGGGTATCTATCAGGTAAGATATGCGGCTAAGGAAGGAATTGCGGCAAGCCCTGAGGCTAGTGTTGCCGTTCCGGCCTTCACAGACAGACAGGCGGCACCTACCGGCCTGGCAGGAGTGAAGCCGACTACCTGGGAGAATAAAGACGGGAAGATCACAGGGACCACCAAGCAATTGCAGATCAAGCTGTCCACCGTTACGGAATATGTCTACGCGGGAGACGGAGAGACCACCGGGTTGATACCGGGCGTGTACAACGTAAGATATCCGGCCAAAGAGGGTTATGCAGCAAGCCCGGCGGCCGATGTAGTTGTCCCCGGCAACCTTCAGGAACAGACTGCGCCAACCGGTCTGGCCGGCATAGCGCCTACCTCCTCCGAGAACAAGAACGGAGTGATTACAGGCACAACGACAGCACTGGAATACAAGCTGTCGACGGCATCCGTCTACATTCCGGCAACGGATAAAGAAATCACGGGTCTGGCCGCTGGAACCTATAACGTCAGAACTGCTGGCAAGCTGGGCTATAAGCCAAGCCCGGATACCAATGTTGTCGTACCAGCCTATGTGCCGGCAACAGGTTCGGGCGGCGGGAGCGGCGGTGGAGCACCGGTTGTGCCGGTACCAAGCACGAGTCCAGCCCCTTCTGCGACAACATCCGGAGATACAGTGACTACAGTTGCAACCGCATCGGTTAAAACTGACGATGCTACTGGCGTGACCACAGCTGCTGTTACTGCCGATGCGGTGGCAGGCCTTGTCAGCAGCGCCAAGGCTGCGGAAGCGCAAGGAAAGAAGGCTGTTCTGGAAATCAAGATTGCAGCAGGTACGGGTACCAAGACCACTGAACTCAGCATTCCAAGAAGCGCATTTAATGAAGTAGCTTCCGGCACGAATGCCAGACTTACGATTAATGTCGAGAACGTTGGGCAGATCACCTTTGATTCCACTGCGGTGGCAAGCATCAGCGCAGCCGCCGATGCCGGGAACATTGTCATCAGAATTGCCAAAGTATCCTTAACCGAAGAAGGTAAGGCTGTGCTCGGCGACAGACCGGTGTATGATCTGACAGTTCAAGCAGGAGACAGCAAGGTGGCTGTCTTCGGCGGAGGCAAAGTGCAGCTCAGCCTTCCTTACAAGCTGCAGGCAGGTGAAGAAGCAAACTCCATTATTGTTTACAACATCACCAGTGCCGGTGGTCTGGATATTGTCCGGGGCAAATACAATGCGGCTGCGGGAGCGGTGGAATTTGTGACCACCCATTTCTCGCAATATATCATTGCCTATAACAAGGTCAGTTTTGCCGATATTGCTGCCACCGCCTGGTATAACAATGCTGTAAGCTTCTTGGCAGCAAGAGAAATCACTTCAGGTACTGCCGGCAACAGCTACAGCCCGAATGACAACATCACCAGAGGCCAGTTTATCGTTCTGCTGCTTAAGGCTTACGGCATTGCGCCGGAAGCGGGAGCTGAAGGCAATTTCAGCGATGCAGGGAAGACGTACTACAGCGACTATCTGGCCGCTGCCAAACGGCTGGGCATTGCCTCCGGTTCCGGCAACAATGAGTTCAAGCCGGATAGCTATATCACGCGTCAGGAGCTGTTCACGCTGCTGTACCGTGCCCTTGAAGCTCTGGGAGAACTTCCCGGGAAGAACTCAGGCAAGGAGCTGGCCGGCTTCAGCGATGCAGCTGATGTTGCAGGCTACGCTCAGGAAGCACTGAATGCACTAGTGGAACGCGGTATTGTCGAGGGGGCTAACGGAAGAATACATCCGCTCGACCCTTCGACCCGGGCGCAAGCGGCGCAGGTTATTTATAATCTGCTATCCAAGTAGAAAGACTGCGCTGCAATAGAAAACCGGAATCGGTTAATGTCCTATTCTGCTAGCATAAATACGAGTCATTATAAGGGGCGGCCCTGTAGCCGCTCCTTTTTTTCGTGAATGTATAAGTTTTCAGGGCCTCGCAAAGGTGCTGTGTTGCTTTCAAAGCCAAAACCCTACTTTGTAGGGTTAGTTTGTTGCGATTGCTCACATGAGGAACGTTGTAAAATTTGATAGAATAGGAATAGTATTGAAAGTTTGTCTTAATGATTTAAAGGACAGTCGACTCGAAAGGAGATTAACAATGGGGCTATTGGAAGAGCCGGTCATCTCAATATCCGGCTTATGGATGAATTACAGTGACAGAATGGTGCTGCGGGGAATCGATCTGGAGGTTCACCGGGGGCAAATCATTGGCTATATCGGACCCAACGGGGCGGGCAAGAGCACCACGGTCAAGATCATGCTCGGACTGGTGGAGGGTTACAACGGTACGGTGAAAATTTTTGGCCGAGACATCGCTGACGGAGACACTGCCTACAAAAGGCGGATCGGCTATGTGCCGGAGGTCGCAGAGCTGTATGACAGCCTGACCGCCAGGGAGTACCTGACATTCATCGGCGAACTGTACGGCATGAAGCAGAAGGATGCTGATGAGAAAGCGGAAAGGCTGATGGGTCTTTTAAACCTGGAGAGGGCTTACGACATGCGTATCGCCTCCTACTCCAAAGGGATGAAGCAAAAGGTGCTGCTGATTTCCAGCATGCTGCATGATCCCGACATCTTATTTCTTGATGAACCGCTCAGCGGGCTGGATGCCAACAGTGTAATGATCGTTAAGGAAATCTTCGCCTCACTTGCGGCACGGGGCAAGACCATCTTCTATTCCTCGCACATTATGGATGTGGTAGAGAAGATCAGCAGCCGGATCATCCTGATCGACGGGGGAGATATCGTAGCAGACGGCAGCTTCTCGCAGTTGAAGGAGCAGAACAGGGAAGGCTCGCTGGAGGAGATCTTCAATCAGCTGACCGGATTTGACCAGTACCGGGATATTGCCGGTGAATTTGTAGCGGTCATTGCTGAGGGTGCTCCGCATGAATGATTTCTTTGTATTGAAGCTGCTTGACCGGCTGCAGGGAGGCTTCAAGAGAATCGGTGTCGATTATGGTATGCTGCGCAACATTCTTCAAGTAAAGCTGACCATGGACGGAAGGCGGACGCCGACGGTATTTGCGGGATCACAGAACAATAAGCAGGAGACCGAGGGTTCGCCGTTCCGGGTGCAGTGGTTTTATTTACTGATCGGTTTGATGATGATTTTCATCGTTATTCCCAAGGGGAATTATATCCTGATGATGAGTATGCTGTTTAGTGTGGTTATGTTCATGATTATGACAACACTGATCTCCGACTTCTCCTCGGTCATGCTGGATCTGCGCGACAAGAATATTTTGTTCTCCAAGCCGGTGAACCGCCGGACCTTAAGCATGGCGAAGAGCCTGCATATTCTCATTTATTTGCTGACAGTCACGCTGACGTTTACGGGACCGTCACTGATTGTTTCGATATTTATCCAGGGAGTTCCCTTCTTCCTGCTGTACGCTGCTGCAGTCATTCTGATGGACTGCTTTATCCTTGTGTTTACCGCGCTGCTCTATTTATTGATCCTAAGGGTCTTTGACGGGGAAAAGCTCAAGGACATCATCAACTATGTCCAGATCATTTTATCCATTGGAGTTACCGTGGGCGCCCAGCTGATTTCCCGCTTGTTCAACATCACTGAGCTGGGCGTTACTTTTAAAGCGGCCTGGTGGAATTTTCTGTTCGCCCCGATCTGGTTCTCTGCTCCGTTTGAGCTGCTGATTGCCGGGAAAAAGAGTGCCCATCTTGCGGAGCTGGCACTGCTTGGCCTTGTGGTGCCGCTGGTACTGCTTGCGGCATACATCAAGCTGATGCCGACATTCGAACGGAGTCTGCAGAAGCTGGCGGAGCAGGGCGCTGCGGGCAAAGATAATGGACGCTTGTCCCGGCGGTTGTCTGCGATTGTATGCCGGAACAAGGAAGAGGGGATGTTCTTCCGGTTTACCTGGTCCATGATGAAAAACGAACGGGATTTCAAGCTGAAGGTATACCCGTCCATAGGATTGTCGCTGGTCTTGCCCTTTATCTTTATATTCAACCAGGTATGGAGCGGAGACATGGAGGCGGTCAGAGGCTCCAAAACCTACCTGTTTGTTTATCTCAGTGCAATGCTGGTGCTGACTGCCGTGCAAATGCTGCGTTATTCGGCCAGCTATAAGGGCGCATGGATTTATAAAGCTATTCCATTGCCCGGGACGGCCGCGGTGTACCGCGGGATGCTAAAGGCGGTGCTGCTGCGGCTGATGCTGCCATTGTTTGTCTTGGAAGGAGCGGTATTCGTCTGGCTGTTCGGAGGCCAGATCATTGTGGATTTGTTCGCTGTGCTGCTGGCCTCGCTGCTGTATACCGTCATCTGCTATCGCATGATGCCGCAGGCGCTGCCCTTCTCCGAGAAATATGAAGCCGCCAAGCAGAGTGATTACAAAGGGATTTCCATTGCTCTGCTGTTTATATTAATGGGGTTTGCCGGGGTTCATTATGTGTTCACCTTGTTCTTTCCGGGGATTTACATCTATTTGGTAATTTTGACAGCTCTAAATTGGTGGGTTTGGCATGTTTCCTTCCCCCAAGCCGCTCCGCGGAACGGGAAGCTCCCAACTCTCGGCGCTTGAGGCAGCAGGCAAATATGGACATTTTTTGCCATCCTTAAAAAAGGGGTTCAAGTTCCAGTATTTACTTAGACAGATTTCCAAATAAAAGGTAGAATACACCTAAAGTTAGTTCTCAGGGATCACCTATAATCTTTACACACTCTTCCGTTTATCTGATACTCGTATATTGATTTTATACTTGAGAATACATGACAGCGATAATGATAATATAACCGGTGAAGAGGTCAACTATGGATCAAATGGGAATCCACTATAACATTTGGATTGTTTTGCTATCTTTCGCGCTGGCGGCAACCGCGGCCTATTCAGCGCTTAATCTGATTTCACAGGTTTCCCATTCTACGGGCAAGATCCGGCGTTTGTGGCTGCTGTCGGGGGCATGTGTGCTGGGCAGCGGAATCTGGGCGATGCATTTTGTCGGCATTATGGCCAGCCGCCTGCCGTTTGAAGTCGGTTATCATCCGGGCAGAGCGGTGTTGTCCCTGCTGATCAGCATCCTTTCCAGTTTTCTGGCCCTGGGGATTGCGGTAGCATCCCGCCAGCGGCTGCTCAGACTGCTGGCCTCCGGCTTCATTCTGGGCGGCGGAATTTCCGCCATGCATTATGTCGGAATGTCCTCTATGGAGATGGACGGCAGACTTCACTATGAGCCAATGGCTCAGGGCATATCTATGATGATTGCTCTTCTGGCTTCTTACATCGCTGTATTTCTGTTTCGCAAGTTTAAGGATTACACCGGCTTCAGTGCCTGGAAGCTCTGCTCCTCGCTGTTCATCGGGTTTGCGGTAACCGGAATGCATTATATCAGCCTGGGTACAAGCCGCTTCGAGCTCAACAGCTGGCTTGGGGCTAAGCCCTTTCTGATGGAGACGGATTTCATTCTGTTGACAGGGGTATCGCTGGTAACTCTGTTTATGCTCGCTATTTCTGGAGGCGCCGTGTTTCTGGACCGGCATGTTCTGGAAAAGATGGCCTATCATGATCCTTTGACCGAGCTGCCGAACCGGCATGGACTGGAGCGTTACTTTCTGGATGAGTTCTTTGGGGTGAACTCGGGTGCGGTGTTTTTTGTCGATCTGGACCGGTTCAAGTCGATTAACGACACGCTGGGACATGACATCGGCGATGAGCTGCTGCAGGAGGTTGCAGACAGGCTGATGTATTGTGTAGGCTGCCAAGGCAAGGTTTTTCGGATGGGTGGCGATGAATTTCTGATTGCGCTGCCGGATTGTACATTAGAGAATGCTCAGGACATGGCAGAGCATGTATTGCGGGAGGTTAAGAAGTCCTACAGCATTAAGGGCAATGAGCTGTATGTTACAGCGAGTGTCGGAATCAGCCTGGCTCCCGTACATGGCACGGACCGCTCTGCGCTGATGAAAGCCGCGGATACCGCGCTGTACACCTCCAAGGACTCCGGCAAAAATAAATTCAGTGTGTTCGACCAGGAGATGAACCGCCACCAGCTGCGGCGGATGTCACTGGAGAAGGATTTGCGCAAGGCGCTGGCCCGCTCGGAATTTATGGTGGTTTATCAGCCGAAGTGGGATTCATTTATGAACGTCACTGTTGGACTGGAGGCACTGCTGCGCTGGAGGCATCCGGAGCATGGGATCATCTCTCCGGCAGAGTTTATACCGATTGCCGAAGAGACGGGCCTTATCGTGCCGATTACGTACTGGATGCTGCATGATGTATGCGGCCAGAATATGCTGTGGCACAGGGCTGAGGTAGCGAATGTTCCTGTATCCATCAATATGTCTGCCCGGATGTTTGAAGGAGGAGGCCTGTATGATGTGGTGGAAGAGGCGCTTACGCGTTCTGGTCTGGAGCCGCATTTCCTCGAACTGGAGATCACGGAATCCATTGCAATGAACAATATGGAGGAGACGGTAGCACAGCTCTCCAAGCTGCGGAATCTCGGGGTGCGTGTGTCGCTTGATGATTTCGGTACAGGGTTCTCTTCACTCGGTAATCTGGATGAGATTCCGGTCAATACGCTTAAGATTGATCAGGTCTTTATCCGCAAAAGCAAAATGCATTCGAAAAAAGCGATTATCAGCAATATTATTGCGATTGCCAGCAACCTCAATATGGAGGTTGTCGCCGAAGGCGTAGAAACAACCGAACAGATAGAACTGCTGCAATCCCTCGGCTGCCGGGTAATGCAGGGTTTCTATTACGGCCGTCCGATGCCAGTTCACGAACTGGGTCAATGGTTTATAGAAAATACAGCTTAGACGCTACATAAACTTTATATCGCTCGATGTATTATACAAGAGGCTGGTCATCACTGGGAAACAGGATGGCCAGCCTCTTGTTCAAAGATAAGAACTTATATGCTTCACGCTATAAATTATCCTTCTATTTCTCGCTGAAACGGATACCGTCCTTTGAGGACGGCGAAGCCGTTTCCACTTGTTTAGTCTGTTGCATTAAAAAAGCAGCGAGTCTCTTGTTGAGACTTGCTGCTTTTTTAGAATTAGATTTTGAAGTTCTCCACCAGCACCTGCAGCTTCTCAGCAAGTGAAGAAAGGAACGCAGCGGAAGACTCAACCTCTTGCATAGCTGCAAGCTGCTCCTGGGAGGAGGCGGATAACGTCTCGGCGCCTTCAGCAGTCTGATTTGATACTGCAACAATATTCTGGATTGCGGTCACGAGCCCGTCGGAGATCAGCGCCAGTTCACGGACAGTCTCCGAAATCTGCTGGCTTTGGGAAGACATATCAGAGACGGAAACCTCTATCTCGGAGAAGGATTGCCCGGCAGACATGATCATTTCTCTGCCCTGCTGCATTTCATCCGTGGAACGTCTCATGGTTTCTCCGGCCTTGTCCATCTGATTTACAATGAGACTGACCAAATCGCCAATTTGACCGGCTGATTTAGCTGAGCGTTCAGCAAGCTTGCGGACGGATCCGGCAACTACGGCAAAGCCGCGGCCCTCTTCACCGGCACGGGCGGCTTCTATCGCTGCATTCAATGACAGCAGGTTGGTTTCTTCAGCGATGCTGGCGATCGTACTGACGATACTCTCAATTTCCTTGGAATGACTGGCCAGCGTATCAATAATAGCAGACAAATTGGTAATGCTTCCGCTGACTACCTGCATCTGCGAGGTGGTGGAATCCATCGCTTCCCGGCCTGTCCGGGCCTTCAGTGCATTGCTGGCAGCATTATTCATGGCACTGTCCGCATTGTCGGCAATCTCGGTAATAAAACGGGACATGTCCTGCACAGCTTTATAGCTTCCTTCCAAATTGTCCAGCTGCGTATGGGCCCCATCGGCAAGCTCAAGGGTGACATTGACACTGTACTCTCCGGCCCGGTTCGTTTCCTGCGCGCTTGATGAGAGTTCCTGGGAGGAAGAGGCCACCAGCATGGAGGTGTCATTGACCTGGGTGATGAGGTAGCGCAGGCTCGACGTCATTTCGTTAAAGTCACGGGCCAAGGTGCCGATTTCATCCTTGCTCTTGAACAGGAGCGGCTCACGGGTCAAGTCGCCCTTAGCCACGTTGTTAACTGAACTGGATAGTTTGGTGAGCGGTCTAACCATGCGCCGGATGGCCAAATACGCGGCAATAATAGCTACTACCAGTATGGATGCGCCGATAATGAAAGGCTGAACGATGATGTCCCTCGTACGCGTCTGAATCAGCGGGCCGTCAAAATTGATGGCCATAAGTGCGATAATGGGCTTCGTGGGGTCATGATCCTGATAAATGGGGCCGTACCCGGTTTTGAGGGAGGTGCCTTGATATGTATAAACTTTGGAGTATGCGGAATGCTTCATGGTAGTAATCATTTCTTTATCTTTATCCGAAAAATAGAAAGTGTCACCGGCTTTATAGCCTCTTTCTTTGAAGCTTTTGTCTGCGGCAAGCACAGTACCGTCCAAGGATAGGATGAATGCTTCCTTGAAAATCGGTTTATGGTTAATAATCCAGCTGATCCGGTCTTCTACAGCGGCCACCTTGCTGCTGTCACCTGACACCAGTGCCGATATGTCAGCGGGATCTACTAGGCCGGTAGTAATGTTCGCACAACCTACCAGTTCGATACCTGCAGCTTCATCCACTTGTCTGTAAGCCGCGCGGTATCCGAAGAACCCGATGGATGATCCGACAAGAAGTAACACAATGAGCATCATCCAAGTTAATTTTGTTGCCAATTTCATGACTCGTACCACCAGCCCTGACTAAATGTATTCAGTGAATTACTGTTCACTGCTACGATTATAGCGTATCGCGGCTCTTAGAGCAGTAGCTAGAATGTAGTATTTTTGTGTCGAAAAATGCAGAGTTTTCCTAAAAAAATCACTTTTGCAATGACTCTGATCATGTCCAAAAAGACAAAAGCATTGAATCATCACCTTCCGAAATGGTACGCTTAAGTCAGGACTAACGGATTGGGAGCTGAAAGGGATGCCGCAACAAATCGATCCGTTGATTGAAGCCTTAGGATTGTCTATGTGGAGGGTGCAGCGTAAAATCACTTCACAGATGTCATTGCATAAAGAAATTGGTCTAACCGTGCCGCAATTCGGACTTTTGCGCATGATCGCACAGGAGAAAAAAGCACGGGTGATCCAACTGGCCGATAAGCTTGAGGTGAAGTCCAGTGCGGTTACAGTTATGCTGGACCGGTTAGAAGCGCTGGGACTTATCGCACGCGAGCCGGATGAGAATGACCGTAGAGCAGTTATTGTGACTCTTACAGCCAAAGGCCAGGAGCTGCTAGAGGAAGCGCAGTACCGTTCGCTGCTGCTGCTTGCCGAGCATTTATCAATCCTGAAGCCGGAGGAACTGCAGAACTTCGCGGACTATTACCGGTTCCTTGAGCAGCAGGAACGATAACGGTGATTGGCCTGAGGGATACAGAAAGAGCTGCGCTCCAAATGGGAGCGCGGCTCTTTCTGTACTGCTGCTTAATCCGCCTGTGTTATTCTACGGCGGTCTTTTTATCCGGCAATTGGGTCACATAGCTGTCTGACAGCTGGCGCAACCGCAAAGCATTGGTATATTCATCTTCGGTACCGGCAGGAGTTTTCCCTCCGGCAGCCAGTTTATATTGCGTATTGTCTTCAAAGCTGTTCCCGGGGATCAACAGCCCGGAGCTGGCGATGAAAGAGCCGGTTGGCAAATAATAACGCTGCGGCAGCAGATTGTATGTCTGGCTGAGCAAGTCCTGGCCAAAGTGGATATTGTTCGCCATGGAGACACCCAGCAGGCTGGCAGCCGTTGGCATAATATCAATTTCTCCGCCAACTTGTTGCAGAGTTTGTGGCTTGAGGCTGTCTCCCGCATGAATGATTAGCGGAATATTGAGCATATCGGAATATTCATATTCATGTCCGTATATTTCAGTCATCAGTTCTTTGTCATCATGGTCCAGTGAATAAATCGGCAGTCCCATATGGTCTCCGTAGATCATGATCAGACTGTTGTCCCAGACGCCACTTGCTTTGAGCTCTTCAACAAATTGTCCGAAAGCATAGTCGGCATAATTCTGCGAACGGATATAATCTCCGACAAAGGTGCCCTCATAACGTTCAGGCAGTTTCATTTGATATTTCTCTGCCGGAATGGTGAACGGATGGTGCGCTGACATGGAAATGACCTGAGCATAAAACGGCTTGCTGCTGTCATCCATTTCTTTCAGCTTCTCGGCAGACCGGCGGTAGAGCACTTCGTCGGAAGAACCGAAGAAGAAGGTATCTTCATCGCCGAAGAACTTATGGTCGTAATATTGCTCCCAGCCCAGTGAACTATAGAGCTCACCGCGGTTCCAGAATTCCACATCATTCGTATGGAAGGTGGCTGTCTGATATCCGTTGGCCTGCAGCAATTTCGGCAGACTTGGCAGATCCTTGTCGACATACGCCATCGTAGCCGCACCTTGCGGCGGAATATAGTAAGAAGAGTTAACAACGAACTCCGCATCCGAGGTATTTCCCTGCCCCACCATCTGGTAGAAGTTAGGGAAATAAAGGCTGTTATCCATTAAACGGTTCAGGTTCGGCGTAATTTCAAGGCCGTCCACTTTTAGCCCCATCAGAAAGCTCTGGAAGGACTCGAGCTGAATGATGATCAGGTTCTTGCCTTTAGCAGCACCCTGAAGCGGGGAGACGGCTGCGGGATCAATTCCCTTTAGCTTGTTGATAGCATCCTGCGTAATCTCACTGGCGTTCACAAGCTCGGTTTTATCTTGAGCAAAAATGGTATAAGCCTCATAATTGAGGATACCCATCTCCTGCGCTTTCTTGATCTCATTCATACTGGCCTTATTGGGCAGTATATTGAACAAGCAGAGTGCGAAGGAAACGGCGAACAGCACACTGAAGGAAAGTTTGCCGTTGCGGCGGTGGTCACAGCGGTTAATATTATCCTTTTTATACGTCCGGCCCTTCTTATTGAAGAAGAAATAGATGCCCAGGATGATAATGTCGGCAAATATCAGCAGATAGTACGGGTCCATCAGTGAAAATACGCTGTTGCGGACAGCAGTGACTTGGTTCACCTGCTCTGCCGCATGGTAAGTGACAATTACTCCGTAATATTTAAAGTACATAATAGCGGCGAAAAAGATCGCGGTAACGAGCAGATTGACGGTCATATAATAACCAAGCTTCCGTTTGGAGGCAAAACGCTCAATAAGGCAAAAAAGCGCCCAGACAAAAGGAATTTCGGTTAATATTGTTTTCCAAGGCAATAAATCTCCAAAGATTACACCCCAAGCCAGACAGCTTTTGAGAATGAAGATGATAGTGAAGAATACAAATGGTTTAACCAACCACCGTTTAATAGTAAGGGATGACACAGCTTCGCCTTCTTTCTGCAAGATGAAACGCCGTTTCCCGGCTAGGAGGACGCAGCGCATAGACAAAAGAATTCCATATTAATAGAACTTATTATGCAGTGCTGGTGGAGGAATGTCAAAAATCAGAATCGTCGTATAACCACCATGGACCGCGTAAAGCGATATGCGCAGGAATGAAGCCGAGATTATAGCACTCAGATCAGTTTATATCATGGAAAAAGGACGAAAACGGCCACCGATGCTAAAAAGGGGCTCGGGAAATAATGGGGGTGGGCATACATGGAATATGCGGAAATAGTTCTTTCAGTGAGATCCCTCGTGGAACATGTCTTTAGCAGCGGCAGTCTGGAGCCGGGATTCCGCAGTGGAGCAGCGATGGTGGAGGGTACGCGTATTCATCAGCACATTCAGAAGCAGTATAAGGAGGGAGACCGTAAAGAAGTCTACCTGAAGACAGAAATTGCCCATGAAGGCCTTATATTTATGATCGACGGACGCTGCGACGGCCTGCTTACCGGAGAGGACGGAAGTGTAACGGTCGAAGAGATCAAATCAACTGCCGGTCCGCTCGACCCTGCTTTCGAAGGCCGGGAGGTGCACTGGGCGCAGGCATACATGTACGCCTATATGATATGTCTAGCACAGGAGCTTACTTCTATTGAGGTCAAGCTCACCTATGTCCGGCGGGGCGGTGAAGAGCAGCGTAGCCTCTACAGGCAGTTGTCCAAAGAAGAGCTGATTGCCTTTGCCGTTGATACGGTAGCGAAATATGCCCCTTATGCTGAGCTGATGGTCAGGCATGAGGCGCAGAAGGAAGCCAGCATCCGCGGGTTGTCGTTTCCCTTTGCCGAATACCGGCAGGGACAGCGGCATTTTGCGGCTGCGGTCTATAAATCAGTCACGGAGGGCGTCAATCTGTTCGCCCAGGCCCCGACCGGTATCGGCAAAACGATGTCCACCCTCTTTCCTGCGCTCAAGGCATTGGGAGAAGGCCAGGCTGCCGGGCTGTTCTATTTGACCGCTAAGACGGTTAACCGGTTCGCCGCCCAGGAGGCAATAGCCATGTTGCTGAAAGGCGGGCTTCATATGCATGCTATTACGCTTACGGCAAAGGAGAAAGCCTGTTTTCGTGATGAGGGGCTGTGCACCAAAGACTTCTGTCCCTTTGCCGACGGATATTATGACCGGATCAATAACGCGCTGCTGGACATGCTGGAGCACGAGACGCTAATGACACAGGACGTGATTGCCAGGTATGCCAAGAGATATCAGGTATGTCCGTTTGAATTTTCGCTGGATGCTGCCTATGCCTGTGATGCCGTTATATGTGATTACAATTATATTTATGATCCCCGTATCAGCTTAAAGCGGCTGCCGGAGGAACGGAAGAAGAAGACGGTGCTGCTGGTGGATGAGGCACATAATCTGGTGGACCGGGGGCGGGAGATGTACTCGGCCAGTCTGGCGAAGGCTCCGTTCCTCTCGCTGCAGCGGAAGTACAAGACCGTTAACCGCTCACTCGGCGTTGCCGCCAAAGCGGTGAATGCTTTTTTCATTGCCCTGCGCAAACGCTGCAGTGAAGAAGGGGCAGGTGAATGGACGATGTACCCGGAGGAGCTGCCTGCCCTGCTGGAGAGTTTTGCCGCAGAAGCAGAGCTTGAGCTGCTCAGCCCTTCGCCTATCTCGCTGGTTGCACAGGAGGGCGAAGAAGACGGTGAAGGCGGTGAAGGCGGGCTTTTGGATACTTATTATGCGGTGCAGGGGATGCTGCGTACGTTCAAAACCTATGATGAACGGTATGTCACCTACGCGGAAGTCCAGCGCGGGGATGTGGTGCTGAAGCTGTTCAATCTGGACCCCTCCTTTTTGCTGCAGCAAATGGGCAAGAGCTACCGCAGCCAGATCTTCTTCTCGGCTACGCTATCGCCGCTTTCCTTTTACAGAGACATGATCGGCGCGGGCGAGGAAGACTACAGCCTGAGTGTGCTCTCTCCCTTTCATAAGGAGCAGTGGCAGGTGTCTGTGCTGCCAGTCTCCACCCGTTACCGCGACCGGGCCGACTCTCTGCTTCCGCTGAGTGATGCGCTGAAAGGATTGGTCTCCCGGAAAGGCAACTATCTGGTGTTTTTTCCTTCGTATGTCTATTTGCAGAATGTTTATGAGATATTCGCGGACAAATATCCGGAGGTCCCCACGCTGGTGCAGAGCAGCGGCATGAGTGAACCCGAGCGGGAGCAATTCCTCTCCTCCTTTCGCCCGGATAACCCGGAAACGCTGCTTGGCTTCGCCGTACTGGGGGGGATATTCTCGGAAGGTGTGGATTTGCCCGGTGACCGCCTGAACGGTGTGATGGTTGTAGGGGTAGGTTTGCCGCAGGTAGGGCTGGAGCGTAATCTGCTGCGTGAATATTTCCAGTCCCGGGGCAAGAACGGTTTTGATTACGCCTATGTCTATCCCGGAATGTGCAAGGTGCTGCAGGCCGGGGGCAGGCTGATCCGCAGCGAGAATGACAGCGGAAGCATTGTGCTCGCAGATGACCGGTTCCTGCAATATCCATACCAGCAGCTGCTCCCCGAGGAATGGAGAAACTACCTTGTACTGGCTTAAACGCTTATAATCTAATTGTACTTCTATGAAAAGATGCTCTTGACTAGAGCGCTACAGGAGGGAATTAAATGACACTTAATATCGGAATCGTAGGAACAGGCTGGTTCTCCAAGGTGCATGCCGATTTGCTCACAGGCATGGAGGATGTGTCTCTGAAAGCCATCTGCGGCAGCAGCAAGCAGAAGGGTGAAGATATGGCCCGTCCGTATGGAGCGGAGGGTTATGGTGAAATAACAGAGATGCTGGAAGCCCATAAGCTGGATGCCGTGTACATTTGTGTGCCTCCACAATCGCATGGAGCAATAGAGCGGGCGCTGATTAAGAGAGAGATTCCTTTCTTTATCGAGAAACCGCTGGGGTCAAGCACGGAAATTCCGGCAAGTCTGCTGCAGGATATTAAAGAACATAATTTGCTGACCTCGGTTGGCTATCATTTCCGTTATCAGGAGAACATAACGCGGCTGAAACAATCCCTGAGTGGAGATAAGGTAGGAATGATTGTCGGACAATGGATGGGAGGGATGCCCGGCGTAGCCTGGTGGCGCAACCAGGAACAATCCGGCGGACAATTCACGGAACAGACGACCCATATCGTCGATCTGCTGCGTTATCTGGCCGGCGAGGTGACAGAAGTATACGGCATGTTCGGCAACCGGATCATGCATGAGCAGCATGAGAATGTAACGGTAGCCGATGTGGGCACAGTATCGCTGAAGCTGGCAAACGGCGTAGTTGCGAACATTTCCAATACCTGTGTGCTGCCGGGCGAGGTTGGCCGTGTCGGACTCAGCTTCTACAATGACAACGGGCTGCTGGACTGGAATCCGGAACGTCTGCTGGAGGTGCGCAGCGGCGACAGCAAGGAATTCGTCAATGCAGGCAATCCTTACGCAGTGGAGACCGAAGCTTTCCTGCATGCAGTGCGGACCGGAGACCGCTCACGGATTCTCAGCGATTATGAGGACGGCTACAAAACGCTGAAAGTAACCTGCGCGGCATATGAGTCGGCTCAGCGCGGCCTGCCGGTGAAACTTTAGGAATAGCCGCTTTTGGCTTTAAGTAAAAAAGAGACCTGCCGGATCGGTTAAATGATCGGCAGGTCTTTGGCCCAAGCCGGGTTGGCCTAGTGGAGGAATACCGCGAGAAGTGCCGGTGCAAGTCCGATCGAGAACAGCGCCGTCAGAATCATCGAGATACTGGAGATGGTACCGGTCAGGGAGCTCAGCTCAAAGGCCTTGGATGTCCCTGTGCCGTGTGCGGCGGTTCCCAGCGATACACCGCGCGCAATTTCGTTGTCAATGCGGAAGAGGCGGAGTACGGTTGGCCCCATCAATGTTCCCAGCACGCCGGTGAGAATTACGAAAACAGCCGTAATGCTCGGGACGCCGCCAATGCTTTGCGAGATGCTCATGGCAATCGGTGTCGTCACCGAACGGGGTACCAGGCTGGTCGCCAGTTCCCCGCTTAAATGCAGCCACTTTGCCAGCAGCATCGAGGAGAGCACTGCAATTACTGTACCCGAGAACACGCCCGCCGCAATTTCGGCGGCGTGTTTTTTGAGTACTTTGAAGTTTTTATGGAGTGGGATCGCAAAGGCGATGGTCGCCGGCTGCAGCAGATCTGTAAGCCATTTGCCTCCCGCATTGTAAGATTCATAAGGGATGCCCATCAATAGCAGAAAGAGGATCATCGCCAAAGGTGTTATGATGAGCGGAGAAGCATACATCTTGGTGCTGGAGGCATAAATACGTTTGGAGATGAGATACACAGCAATGGTGAGACCTAGCAGCAGCAGTCCTGTAATCATCAGCTTTTACGCTCCTTCACTTTATAGATGGCTCCAGTAAGCACGCCCGAACCGGCCATTACCGCAAATGTGCCGACAAGCACAACTGCCAGCACTTGAAGGCCGTCTGCTTCAAGCAGACTCGAATATTTCATCACTCCGATAGCGGAAGGGATAAAGAACAGCAACAGCTCGGCAAGCAGCCAAGAGGCACCGACTTCTACCCAGTTCAGGCGGATGACGCCGGATTCCAACAGCAGGAACAAGAGGATCATCCCGATAATGCTTCCGGGAATAGGTATATGAAGTAGTGGAGTCAATGTATTGATAAGCATTGAGAATATTGTAAGTCCGGCTACCTGCAGCAAGCCTAGGGATAACTTTTTCATAAGGCTTCGCTCCTTTCATGATAATGAAAGTTTACATCAATTATTTTCATAGGTAAAATGAATAGATCGAATAAATGACATTCCTTTTGTCTATGCATGGGAGGCGATAAGCGATGGATATCCGCCAATTACAGTACTTTGTCCAGGCGGCCAGGTTGAACAGCTTTTCCAGAGCGGCGGAGTCGCTCTATATCTCACAGCCCACGATCAGCAAAATGATCCGCAACCTCGAGAATGAGCTGGGTGCGGACCTCTTTTACCGTGAAGGCAAGAGCATAAGGCTGACAGATGCAGGGGAGATTCTGCTCTCCAAGGCTCAAAATATAGTGGAGTCGTTCGCCAGCCTCTCCTCCGAGCTGGACAGCCTGCGCAACCTGAAGCGCGGACATATCCGCATCGGCCTGCCGCCCATGGTGGGCGCCAGCTTCTTCCCGGCCGTGATCGGAGAATTTCACCGGCGGTATCCCGAGGTTACCATCCGGCTGCATGAGGACGGAGCCAAAAAAGTGGAGGATGATGTGGAAACGGGGCTGCTTGATATCGGGGCGATTGTGCTGCCCGTGGATACGGCAAAGTTTCATTGCTTTACTTTTGTAGAGGAGAAGCTGGAGCTTCTGGTGCCGATAGGACACCGGCTGACCGGTACAGACAGTGTTCCTCTGAAAGAACTGGCGGAAGAGGAGTTTGTGCTGTTTCGCGAGGATTTTGCCCTGCATGACCGGATCATAACAGAATGTGTAAAAGCCGGATTTCAGCCCAGAGTTGTATATGAGAGTTCACAGTGGGACCTGATTAGCCGGATGGTGGCTGCCGGGATGGGCATCGCACTGCTGCCGGAGACCATCTGCCGTGACATGGACCGTTCCAGAATTTCTGTGATTCCTTTAACAGAACCTGTTATTCCCTGGCAGCTGGGGATGATCTGGCGCAGAGACCGGTATTTGTCCTTTGCCGCGCGGGAATGGATAACTTTTGCCATGGGAGTCCTTGGCCAGCGTTACAGTCCCCCGGGAATGTCGATTCAGAGGAATGAATGAAAATTTACAAATGTAATATGATCGACATATTTTTCTTTTTTTTCAAAATATGTTTTTTGGCATCATGAATTATGATAAGGTAGAAGTTGATAGAGAGCAGGTGACTGATCGTGAACTTATACCAGGCTTCCCACGAGGATCATAGAAGAGATTACAGAGAAGACGAGTTGTTTTTAACTATAGAGAGCCTTAGAAGTCAATTGCTGGAGGTGGCGCAGGAGCGCAGTCTGAGCGACCATACGGTCGTTGAACTCAGCCAGCGTCTGGACGGCTACATTGTAATGGCTCAGAAGCAAATGATGGAAGGCCTGCGCAGCCGCAATAATGCAGCTTCCGCTTTCGGCAAGGTTACCAAGAGCCAAAGGGTAAGAAGCAAGGCGGCACTGCAGCAGTAGTTCCGCCCGGCTTCTAACAGCCGGATAGGTGCTGACAGAAGAGCCTGCTGCTTTTCTTCTAAAGTTGTTGGAACAGTAATTTCATAAATAATCAGCTGCCCGCTGAAAGGAAAGGTCCCGCGTTGCGGGGCCATTTTGTTGTGCTTTCCACAGGCTTCACCTATAATGTCAATTAATAGCAGCACTATTTCAACATGACCGGGGAGGTGCCGAGTGGAGGCGAAACTGACAACATTACGCTCTGAAATTGAGGACAATCTGTCCCGCTCGGGTCATAATCTAGCCTCGTTCGCGAAAGTTTCCGGCCTGAACCGCGGCAGTCTCAGTGCCATTCTTCATGGAAATCCGCCTAAGCCGATTTCTTTGAGGCAGCTGGATGCGTTCAACCGAGCCTTCGGACTTCCGGAAGGATGTTTATATTCGCTTTATGTGGATGAATGCTTTAGTGAAGAGAAGGTCTCGCGCCGCAGGGTGGAGCCTTTTTTAATTCGCTGCGCCGAAACCGGCAAGCAGCATTGTATTGATGAAGTGTTAAGCAGAATGATGGAATACCCCAAACCGCTCGATATTGTCTATTCAGTAGCCGAGAAACTGTTCACCGCCGGCAAGATGCAGGAGGCGACGGTTTTTTATAAAATTGTAGTGGACAATGAACAAGATAGTTACTCCGAACGGCTGGCGATCAGTCAGTACCGTATTTTCAAATCGCTGATGTCCGTTGTGAATTGGGAGGAGAAGCTGCGGGCAGTGATCACCTTTGAACCGTTCCGCGGACGCCTTCCCGAGAATCTGCAGCTAGATGGTCTGCTGAAGCTGGCCCAGGTCACCTATACCCTGCATAAGTACAAAGAAATGGAGAAGTATACCGATGAACTGAGGGCACTGGCCAGTGCGATGTACCGGGAACAGCTGCAGAAGAAGGCGGGCAGGCGAGGTGAAGAATTGAAACTGGAGCGCCCGCTTGTTTTTTATTATGCCCATGGCTATTTGCTGAAGGCGACCTCGCTTACGAAACAGGGCAGATATGAGGAAGCCAAGAAATATACCGCCGGCTATGCCGATTTAAGCTGGTTTCAATTTCTTGATGATGAGGGCCGGTCTGAGGTTGAAGCCTTTCGTTTATTTGCCATAGCGAACAGCTTTACCCTGGAAATGCTGGTGGGCAATTACGCAGTACTGCCGGCATATACAGCTTTTCTGGTGGAACATCCCGGGGAGATTCTGCCTGGCCTGGTCATTATTATAGAGGCGGCCAACCGGTTCGGATTCGCTGTAGACGATGTGCTGGAACAGTTTTCAGTGGAGATGGCTCATTGTGTGCTGTATCAGGACCCGATGAATATTGACCGTGTATACAGGCTCAGCTATCAGCTGGCCATCTACCATATAGACCGGGAACGGTATATGTCTGGAGTGGACAACATTCTGCAGTGTCTCACGCTTGCTGTTGAGCTGAACAGTGCGAAGGACTTGATTAATTGTGTAACTTTATTCGAGACAAGCAGGGATTACGCTACCGATGACCAGCAGAAGAAGTATAGAGAACTCATACAAGAGTTAAGGAAAAATGATGAAAACGCAGTAAACGTAGTTCAGCAATCCGGTATTGTACAGATGCCTCATCTTACAAATCCTATACTATGAATATTCCTCCTCCGCCTTCGGGCGGGGGAGTTTTGGTTTCGCAGCAGTTGCAGCGTTGATGTTCTTCATTCCGTAATAATTGATAGCGCCTTCAATGTTTGACAAACAATTATGGTGAAAATATAATTAGGTAGCCTAATTAATATAGTATTTAATTATTAGTAAACCTAACTAAAGACAGAGGTGAGCAGCATTGGGATAAACCATGAAGAAAATCCAGTCGCGCACAGGCTGTTTGCCGCATTGCGGCAGCTGCGAAAAGTTCATTGGCAGCACACTGTGGAAGGCCACAAGCCAAGTGAGATGACTTTATTAATATGTCTTGCCAAGCGGTCTCATTCCCTGGATGAAGGACTTAAGGTTTCGGAACTGAGCCGATTCCTGGGGCTGATGCCACCAACCGTTACCCAACTGATTAACAGTCTTGAAGCCAAAGACATGGTTCTCAGGGTGGCCGATCCCTCCGACCGGAGAGTCGTCCGTATTAAGCTGACGGAGCAGGGGAAAGTAATCACACGCAAAGCCAAACATCATATGGATGCATCGCTGAACAAACTGGCGGAACATTTGGGCGAAGAAGAGTGCAACCATCTGGCAGACCTTCTGCTGAAGGTCCACGCATTCGTAGAAGATAATCCGCCGCCTAATCTAGACCTGCTACAAATGAACGGAGATGAGAAACTTGATTAAACTATTAAAAAACCTGAGCCCTTTTAAGCTGGCTGTCGCCGCTGTATTAATCCTTATCTTTCTGCAGTCTCTGGGCGACTTGTACCTCCCTACGCTGATGTCCGATATCGTGGATAAAGGGATCGTGCAGGGCGACCGCGATTATATCTGGAAAATCGGCGGATTTATGCTGCTGGTGGCGGGCGGAGGAGCCATATGCTCTATCGTCGCCAGTTATTTATCAGCAAAGGTTGCTGCCGGCTTCGGTAAAAATATCCGCTCGCGGATGTTCAATCATGTAGAGAACTTTACGCTGCATGAATTCGACAAGCTGGGTACTGCCTCGCTGATTACGCGTACTACTAATGATATTACACAAGTACAAACCGTACTTACTATGATGCTGCGCATGATGGTCGGCGCTCCGATGATGATGATCGGCGGGATTATCATGGCGGTATCGGAAGATGCCAAGCTTTCTCTTATTTTTGTAGTCGTAATTCCTGTGCTTGTAGGAGCGATATTCTTCATCGGAATGAGGGGCCTGCCGCTGTTCAAGGCGATTCAGGTTAAGCTGGACAAATTAAACCGCGTGCTGCGCGAGCATTTGACCGGTATCCGTGTCATTCGTTCCTTTAACCGGATTGATCATGAGAACAGAAGGTTTACTGAAGCGAACAAGGATCTTACGGAAACGGCAATCAAAGTCAACAAGGTGATGGCCGGCCTGATGCCGATTATGATGATCGTGATGAACTTTTCGATGATTGCTATTCTGTATTACGGCGGAATCCGGATCGGCGATGGCGATCTGCAGGTAGGTTCATTGATGGCATTTATTCAATATGCAATGCAGATAATGTTCTCCTTAATCATGGTGTCGATGATGTTCGTGCTTATTCCCCGGGCCTCTGCCTCCGCACTGCGTATCAATGAAGTGCTGGATATGCAGCCTGAGATTACAGATCCTACGGTGTCCGAGCTTCAGAACACGGCTGCAGTAACGAAGAAGGATGGCCGGGATGTTATGCATGGGTTTGTTGAATTTGACAATGTATCCTTCTCCTATCCCGGTGCGGAGCAGCCTGCGCTGTCCGGAATCAGCTTCAGCGCGCGGCCCGGTGAGATTACGGCGATCATCGGCGGTACAGGCTCGGGTAAATCGACCCTGCTGAGCCTGATCCCGAGATTCTATGATGCCATTGAAGGCGCCGTGCGTGTGGATGGCGTAGATGTGCGCGAGATGACGCAGGAAGAGCTGCGGAGCAAGATCGGATATATTCCGCAGAAGGCGGTGCTGTTCTCCGGTACGATCAACGAGAATATCCGCTACGGTAAAGAAGATGCTACGGATGAGGAGATTATTCATGCGGCCAAGGTAGCACAGGCCTATGATTTCGTCTCTGCGATGAAGGAAGGCTTCAACTCCGAGATTGCCCAGGGCGGGAACAATGTGTCCGGCGGCCAGAAGCAGCGGCTGTCGATTGCCCGTGCATTGGTAAGAAGACCGGAAGTGTACCTGTTCGACGACAGCTTCTCGGCGCTTGATTTCAAGACCGATGCCAAGCTGCGCGCCGCGCTCAAAGACGAAACAACGGAATCAACGGTTCTGATCGTCGCCCAGCGGGTCAGCACGGTTATGGATGCTGACCGGATTATTGTGCTGGATGACGGCGTAATCACCGGCATTGGCAACCATCGTGAGCTGATGGAGAACAGTGAAGTGTACCGCGAGATTGTATCCTCGCAGTTGTCAGAGGAGGAAATAGCATGAGTGAAGCGAATAAAGGAACCAAAATGCCCAAACCTCCACGGGGACATGGCGGTGGACCCGGCGGACCGCCCGGAATGAGTATGCCGGTGGAGAAAGCCAAGGATTTTAAAGGTACGCTCAAACGGCTGATCCGCTACCTGCGTCCGCGGCAGGTGCAGCTGCTGATTGTGTTCATAATGGCTATCGCCAGCACCGTATTCAGTATTTTCAGCCCGAAGGTGATGGGGAAGGCGACAACCAAGCTGTTCGAGGGCGCATACGGCATACTGAAGGGCGTTCCGGGAGCCGCGATTGATTTTGATTATGTGAACAAAATTCTGCTTATTCTGGCGGGTCTGTACCTGTTCAGCTCCTTGTTCAGCTATGTGCAGCAGTATGTAATGGCCGGTGTGGCCCAGAAAGTTGTTTTCGATATGCGCGAGCAGATCAACAACAAGCTGGAGCGTCTGCCGTTGAAATATTTTGACTCCCGGACGCATGGGGAAATTCTTAGCCGTGCGACCAATGACGTAGACAATATCAGTACGACGCTGCAGCAGAGCTTAACTCAGCTGATCACGTCCATCGTAACTATCATTGGTGTCATTGTCATGATGCTCACCATCAGCCCATGGCTGACCTTAATTACAGTTATCACCCTGCCGCTAAGCTTTGTCGTGATTATTGCGATCTCCAAGCGTTCGCAAAGATATTTCATTGGCCAGCAGAAATCACTGGGTGAGCTGAACGGCCATGTAGAGGAAATGTACACGGGTCACCGCATTATCAAGGCCTTTGGCCGCGAGAAGCAATCGCTTAAAGAGTTCAACAGCATTAATGATGATCTGTACAATTCCGGCTGGCGGTCCCAATTCATCTCGGGGATCATTATGCCGCTGATGATGTTCATCGGCAACCTGGGATATGTGCTGGTCTGTGTGGTCGGCGGGATCTTCGTGACCAAGAAAACGATTGAGGTCGGTGATATTCAGGCGTTTATCCAGTATTCCCGCCAGTTCACCATGCCAATTACACAAACGGCCAATATCGCCAACATCATTCAATCCACCATAGCTTCCGCAGAGCGCGTGTTCGAGCTGCTGGATGAAGAAGAGGAAATTCCGGAAGTTACTGCTGCTCAGGCTAAGCATGCTGCAGTTGCCGAAGAAGGCTCAGTCGAATTCCGTCATGTGAAATTCGGCTACAAAGAGGATGCTATCCTGATTGAAGATATGAACATTGAAGTCAGTCCGGGTCAGACCATAGCGATTGTAGGACCAACCGGTGCCGGCAAAACAACGCTGATCAACCTGCTGATGCGCTTCTATGAGATCAGCGGAGGCGAGATTGTCATTGACGGCGTCAACATCACCGACATGAAACGCAGCGAGCTGCGCAGTAAATTCGGTATGGTGCTGCAGGATACCTGGCTCTTTAACGGAACGATCCGCGACAACATTGCTTACGGCCGCGAAGGTGCAACAGAGGCGGATGTGGTGCGTGCGGCCAAGGCGGCGCATGCCGATCACTTTATCCGCACGCTTCCACTTGGCTACGACACAATCCTGAACGAAGAAGCCTCGAATATCTCGCAGGGGCAGAAGCAGCTGCTGACTATTGCCCGGGCAATTCTGGCCGATCCTTCGATCCTGATTCTTGATGAAGCGACCAGCAGTGTCGATACACGGACCGAAGTGCAGATTCAGAAGGCGATGAATACGCTGATGAACGGCAGAACAAGCTTTGTAATTGCGCACCGCCTGTCAACGATTCGTGACGCAGATCTGATCCTGGTGATGAACCAAGGCAGTGTTATTGAAAAAGGCACCCATGTGGAGCTGCTGGAGCAAGGCGGATTCTATGCCGACCTGTATAACAGCCAATTTTCCGGTGACGATCTGCCGGATGTGGGCTAAACCGCAAGCAGAAGCAGCAAAAATCATCTGAATATATCCATCAAATATCACCCCTCTGTCTACAGCAGACTACTATTGCTGTGAGCAGAGGGGTGTTTTGCATGAAGGGAATAGCTTATGGCAAAGAATAAAATATAAAAAAGATTTGATTAAAAATTTTAGGGTATATATGATAAGGTTAATAAAATGACCCGCGGCTCATTTTTTAGGGAGGCCGGGGTTGAAGAGAGGATGAAGGGAATGTCAGGCTACGGAAAATGGGTGGCTGGCCGTAAAACAAAGTGGATAACTCTTGCGGTCTGGATCGTAATTGTGGGTGCTCTTACACTTCTTTGGCCTTCTGTAAACTCACAGGTAGTGAATAATGCGCAGAATCTGCCTGATGATTCGCAGTCGGTCCGGGCGGCGGCGGTTGCGGAACAGGAGTTTCCAGCAGGGAGCGGCGTACCGGCACTTCTTGTATGGCATAAGGAGGGCGGGCTGTCCGATGAGGATTTGATACATATCATTGCTGTATACGGCAAGCTTGAGCAGCAGCCGTTGCCGCACCAGAACTATGTTCCGCCGCTGGGACAGCTGCCGCCGCAGGCGCTGCAGGCTTCCCTGTCTGAGGACCGCAGCACACTGGTCACACCGGTGCTCTTCGACAAGTCCGCAGACAGTGATCAGCTCGGTGAGGCCGTAACGCAAATGAAGGAATTGATCTCTGCGGAAACCGGCGGTGATCCTACTGCGGCCAAGGTGGACAGCAGTGAGTTGAGCCTGCGGGTTTCCGGTCCTGTGGGCATCTCCATTGATGCGACAGGGCTGTTCAAGGATGCGGACGTTTCCCTGCTCATCGCGACCGTAATTCTTGTGCTGGTGTTCCTGCTGCTGATTTACCGTTCGCCGATTCTGGCTTTGATTCCGCTCGTGGCGGTAGGGTTTGCTTATGGGGTTACCAGTCCGGTGATTGGGAAGATGGCCCAGGAGGGCTGGATTACAGTGGATTCACAGGCCATCTCAATCATGACTGTGCTGCTGTTCGGTGCAGGCACAGATTACTGCCTGTTCCTGATCTCCCGGTTCCGCCAGATGCTGAAGGTGGAGGAGAGCAAGGGCCGTGCACTGCTGAGCGCAATCACCCATTCCTCGGGTGCTATTGCAATGAGCGGATTTACAGTGGTGATGGCGCTGTTTGCGCTGCTGCTGGCGAAATATGGAGCGTACCACCGCTTTGCGGTTCCTTTCAGCGTCTCCATTCTTATTATGGGCATCGCCAGTCTGACCCTGGTGCCGGCGCTGCTGGCCATCTTCGGGCGGACTTCATTCTTCCCGTTTGTTCCACGTACTCCGCTGATGGAGGCGGAGCGGGCCAGAGCCAAAGGCAAGCCGGCTCCGCAGCCAAAATCTGCCCGTAACAAAGGAATCGGCAACTTTGTCGTTTCCCGTCCTTGGGCAATTGTAGGAGTAACCGTGGTGCTTCTGGGTGTGCTGGCTTCCTTCTCCGGGGGCATTAAGTTCACTTATGATATCCTATCGTCCTTTCCGGAGGATATGGAGTCGCGCGAAGGTTTTGACCTGATAGGCAATCAGTTCTCCCCAGGGGAGCTGGCTCCCGCCAAGCTGATGATAGATACCGAGGGCAAAGCGGACGGTGAGGATCTTAAGGTGATCCTGGGCGGCCTTTCATACGTGGATGTTGTATCGGACCCCCAGCAAGGTGCGGTCAATAAGAATATTCTCGGTTATGATATTGAATTTAAGAATAACCCGTATTCCCTGGAGGCGATGAGCCACATACCGGCGCTTCAGGATACTGCGGAGCAGGCGCTGATTGATGTAGGAGTGGCCGAACCCGGCGACAAGGTATGGGTCAGCGGGCAGACGGCAACCCAGCATGATACGAAAGAGCTGGGTGAACGGGATACCGATTTGATTATACCGGTAGTCATCGGGTTGATTACTTTGCTGCTGCTGATCTACTTGCGTTCTGTAGTGGCAACCGTTTATTTGGTGGCTACAGTCATTCTGTCCTTTTTCTCGGCCCTTGGTTTAGGGTGGATTATTATTCATTACGTGCTGGGTGCAGATGCCATTCAGGGCGCGATTCCGCTGTATTCCTTCGTCTTCCTGGTGGCGCTGGGAGAGGACTATAACATCTTTATGATTTCGAACATTTGGAAAAAGCGCAAGCGGATGCCGCTGAAGCAGGCCGTCGCCGAGGGTGTGAACGAGACTGGATCGGTGATTACGTCCGCCGGACTCATTCTGGCCGGAACCTTTGCCGTACTCGCGAGCCTGCCGATACAGGTGCTGGTGCAGTTCGGGATCATTACCGCGATCGGCGTGCTGCTGGATACCTTCATCGTCCGGCCGTTTCTGGTGCCGGCAATCACAGTGCTGCTGGGCCGCTGGTCGTTCTGGCCCGGCAAACATCAGGAGCTGGAAAAGGCATTGCCGGCAGTTGATGAGCATTAAGCCAGAGCTTGCTACAGGCAGATAATAAACAGGGACGCCCTACTAAGCCATGAGGCTTAACGGGGCGTCCCTGTTTTATTTGCAGTGATTTGCGCCGCCGGACGGAATTGACATGCCCTAGCGCAGACGAATGAGCAGTATGGGACCTGGGCCCCTCTACCTGATTATTCCCCCGGTGTACGGCTGATCAGCAGCTCATACTTATCAAGCGACGCGCCAAGGATGGCTTCATTTCCGCCTGCCCCACGGTGCGATTCGCGGAAGGAAGGACTGGCAGTCCACCCTTTAAAGGCCTCTTCGTTCTCCCACACGGTACAGATTTTCAGCTCTTCCACGCCCTCTTTAGCTGCGCTGTGCCATACCTCCATACGTACAAAGCCGGGCATATCCTGCACGCCGCCCGCTCCGCCAAAACGCTGGGCAAGGGTTTCTCCATGCCCTTCCTTAACCTTAATGGTGTTTGTTACTACCAGCATGCTGATTCCTCCCTCGAAAGACTCTGCAATTTATTGTGGATTGGTAGTCCAGATTCCCGCAGTCTTCAAGAAGACGCGGTCCGGCAGCTTCAGGGCCGCCAGGGTCAGCTCAGCCACATCCTCCGGCTGCATCATCCGGTCTTCATCGCCGATCTTCAGGCCGGCATTCTCGGCAAGCCCGGTATTGACGGTGCTTGGTGTCAGGGCCACTACGCGGATATTATGCTTGCGCACTTCTTGGGCCAGCGCTTCCGTCATGCCCATCAGGGCGAATTTGGAGGCGCAGTAGGCCGAGCCGGTAGCGAAGCCGCGCTCACCGGCTGTAGAGGAAATATTGATGATATTTCCGCCGTTGCGTTCAATCATTGCCGGCAGTGCTGCCCGGGTTACATAATAGGTGCCGAACAGATTGATCTGCATGTGACGCTCCCAATCTGCCGGGTCCATTTCCAGGAAGGTGCCGAATTTGGCAATTCCGGCGTTGTTAATCAGGGCATCGAAGGTACCGAGATCATTCTGAAGCGCAACAACCGCCCGCTCCGCTTCTTCGCGGACAGCGATATCGGCTACAGCAATGCTGACCTTCACGTCATAGACCTCTGTCAAAGCCGATTTCAGTGCTTCCAGATCACCTGAAGTTCTGGAGATCAGGCCCAGATTAGCGCCTTCTTTCGCCAGTGCCATGGCCAAGGCTTTGCCGATCCCTTTGCCGGCACCTGTAATCACAATGCTTTTTCCTCTCAAATCCATAACCTGCCGTCACGCTCCCTCTGAATTTATGATAATAAAAATATTCAGCTCTATTATACCTGAGCGTGGGCGGACAATCACGCCGGGGCCGCTTGGAGCTGTCCCAAGCCGCTGGGTTACTTCAAGAGACAGACAAACGCGACTGCTCAGGCAAACCCATCGCGGCTTTAATTCGTCTCCGCTTCCAGCTTCGTCAGCGGCACCGTAGCGGGACCCTCAAGTACAGCTCCCTCATAGGAGTAACGCGAGCCATGGCAAGGACAGTCCCAGGAGCGTTCTCCATCATTCCATTCACACTCGCAGCCCATATGGGTACAGGTTCTGTCTACCAGATGCAGCTTGCCATCCGTGTCACGGTAGGCCCCGACACGTTTGCCGTCATGAAAGACAACCGCGCCTTCATCAGGCTCCAGATCACGGGTTTTCTTATGGACAATCTCCACCTTGCCGGCAACCAGCTCTTTGGCGACATTGGTATTCTGCACGATGAAATTTTTGATGGATGGGTTGGCTTTAAAACGCGAGGGGTCATAGAGTTCACTGTAGGGACTATGCTTGCGCAGAATCTGATCCGTGATCATACGCGCGGCCAGTGTTCCGCTGGTCATGCCCCATTTGCGATAGCCGGTGGCAATATAGATTTCCTCCTCCCCGGAAACCTTGCCGATATAAGGCACTCTGTCCAGGGTAATGAGGTCCTGCGCTGACCAGCGGTACGGAATGGCCTTAATGCCCAGCAATTCACCTGCGAACAGCTCCAGGTTCTCATAATGGCCGAAGGTGCAGATGCCTTGGCCTGTCTTGTGATTGTCCCCGCCGACAATGACCAGCCTCTGGCCGCCCCATTCGACGGCGCGCAGAGAGCGTGTAGGTTCTCCGGCGCTCAAATACATGCCGCCCTCATAATCGGTTTCCGGCTGAACCGCCAGACAGTAGGAACGTTCTGCATGCAGGCGCGAGAAGTAGAGGGCTCCGCCATCATAGAAAGGAAAGTGGGAGGCTGAGATGGCATGGCGGCACTTAATTTTCAGCTGCTCTCCTTCAGTGTAAAGCGTGAGGCCGTTGTCCTTGTCTACCTTTTCTCCAATCATCGTGTGCTCATAGACAGTTCCGCCCTTGTCCAGAATCACCTGGAGCAAGCCTTGCAGGTATTGAAGCGGGTGGAAGCGGGCCTGTCCCGGCAGCTTGATGGCACCCCCGGCCATCAGCGGCAAGGAGACGTTGTCCAGCCATTGCCCGGGGAGTCCCAGCTTTTCGTAAGCTTTAAACTCCGCCTCCAGTTGTTTGAGCGTCTTATCGTCGCTGTTATCAGCATAGAGCAAGGCGTCTTCACGTGTTAGTCCGCAGGACAGGTTCAGTTCCTCTGCAGTGGCGATAATCCATTCCATCGCCTCAGTGTTTGATCTGTAATAGAGCCGGGCCTGTTCTTCCCCGAAATGCTTCAGCAAATCATCGTAGATCATCCCGTGCTGGGCGGAAATTTTGGCGCTTGTGAATCCAGTGGTGCCGGCAAAAATTTCTCCCGCCTCCAGCAAAGTGACTTTATACCCTGCGTTTGCCAGCAAATAACCTGCAGTAATGCCGGTAATACCGGCCCCGACAATTGCGACATCTGTAACTAGATCTTCCGCTAGCTTCGGAAACGAAGGCAGGTCGGTGCTGTCTCTCCATAACGATTGCGGAAATTGCGGAAGACCCTGAGATACATCGTGCGTTGAACTCATCTTAACATCCCTCCATCGGTACCATATTCATCTCATTTATTACCACAGTCCAGCCAAAAGAAACTCCTCAAAGGTCAGGTGCATGAAATTGGGGACCTAGTGCCAAAATAAGTTAGATTCGATAGGCAGACGATTAGATTGACGCTGGAACAATCAAGACTTATACTTGATCTAAAAATAAGTTAGAGGATGATGAAGATGAGGAACCTGAATTTGACCTCCCAGCGTCAAGCCGTTTATGATATCGTCCGCCAGTCACATGATCATCCTACCGCAGCAGAAGTGATGAACCGGCTGGTAGAACAGGGACATAACCTGGCCTATGGCACCGTGTACAATTCACTGCGTTATCTTGCGGATAAAGAAATGATCCGCGAGCTGAAGCTTGGCGAAGCAGCCAGCAGATATGATGCGCGTATGGACGATCACCAGCATATTATTTGCGAGGTGTGCGGTGCGGTGGATGAGGTAATGAGCCATGTGCCCCAGGAGTGGATGGATACGGTGGCTAAGGATACCGGATACTCCATTTCACATGCCCATGTCGTATTCGGCGGAGTATGCCCGGCTTGCAGGAACAAAGTTGTGAATTAGTTTAAGAAGGGCCTAAACCCCTGACCAAGGGTCTGACATATGAATAGATATATAATAAAAGACCGTTTTCAAATAAACGGTCTTTTTGCTGTTTTATCAGCAAATTTATCAATAAAGTCTTTAAATTCATGGGAAATTTCAGAATAAAAGAGGGATTCCATACCCGGTATATAACTATATACCTATATAGATTGAACTTGAGAATTACATATAGGGAAAAGTGGCGGAGGGGTTTGGAACTGTAGGAGCGACAGCGTCCGCCTTTGTCTGTGGATTTCAACCGCGAAGAGCGGAATAAAATCAAGAAATCTGCAGACAACAGCGGCCGGAAGTCCAAACATTCTCTGTAGTCACGGCCAATCCCAAAATAGAAGAATTATAAGTTCAATCTATATATGCCATAAATAATCATACTTAAGACCTAATAAGAAGGAGAGATGGATTTCACCCATGAATAAAAGCACCCGCTTAACCATCCGCATGAAGCTTATTCTTACATATCTGCTTGTACTTCTCGCTCCCAGCCTTATCATCGGCTGGCAGACCTATCAATCGGCCAGTCATAAGGTGGAGGACCAGCTGATGAATAACGCCGCTGAAAGTGTGATGGCGGCCAACGAGATCATTAATGCGAACATTCAGTCTAAAATCGACGCGGTTAGCTATTTTGCCGGGCAAATTTCCTCCGGGTCAGTGAATGGGGAGGCTGGAAGGGAAAGTGCGGCTGATGTAAAAGCCAGATTGCAGGAATATGCCGCGCTGCATCCCGATATTCTGGATATTTACGTCGGAACCAGCGGGGCAAAGTCTGTTCATGCTTCCGATGACCAGCAGCAGGACGGCTATGATCCGCGCAAGGAGAACTTTTATGTGAATGCGCTGAAGCAGGGGAAGGGGACGGTAATCTCCCCGGCTTTTAAAACGGTAAATAATGAAACGGCCATCGCCATTTCGGGAGTGCTTGCGGATGGCAGCGGAGTCATAGGGCTCGACCTGAACTTGTCCGCCCTGGCTGATCTTACGAACATTAAGCTGGGCAAGGAAGGATACATAATGATTCTGGACAGCAGCAAGAAGTTTCTGGTTCATCCCACTGAGACGATAGCTGAGGAATCTTCGCTGAATTTTGTGAAGCAGATGTTCGAGGGAGAAGCAGATTCCTTTGATTATGTCTATAAGGATACTGCCAGAAAGCTGACCTTCATGGTCAATGAGCTTACCGGCTGGAGAATCGGGGGCACCATCAGCAAGCAAGAGGTTGCTGATGCTACAGCCGATATCCGTGATAAAGTGGTTCTAGTGATTGCTGTTTCTGTATTGCTCGCGCTCGTATTGATCTATTTCAATGTGTCCTCCATCGTGCGGCCGCTGATCCGTCTGCGCAAAGCTACAGCGGCTATAGCGAAAGGCGACCTGTCTGAAGATATCGGGGTATTCCGCAGGGACGAAATCGGCCTATTGGCCGACAATTTCCGCACGATGGTGGCTGATCTGCGCGGCATGATTCTCGGTGTTCAGCAGATGACGGGTAATCTGTCTGCTTCGGCCAAAGAGCTGACAAGCGGGGCTGAGCAGTCGACTACGGCGATCAGGCATGTGACGGAAGCGATCCAGGAAGTCGCGGCAGGCACAGAACGGCAGGTAGGCAGTGTGCAAAAAGGGCTGGAGAGCGCCGCGGCGACCACCCATGAAGTTCAGCATATTTCCGGGTTCATGGAGCAGGTGTCAGCCATGATGGACAAGACCTCGCTGTCTGCAGCCGAGGGAAATGATTCGGTCATCAGTGTGGTTGACAAGATTAACGGAATTCATGAGACGGTGGAGGAGCTTGGCAACATGATTGACAAGCTGAATGAGCGCACCGGACAAATTCAGGGCATTGTCGGTGTGATCACAGGTATTGCGAGGCAGACCAATCTGCTGGCCCTGAATGCTTCCATTGAAGCAGCCAGAGCGGGCGAGCAGGGGCGCGGCTTTGCCGTTGTCGCCTCGGAGGTCCGCAAGCTGGCCGAGGAATCAGAGAAATCGGCGCGGATGATCTCGGAGCAGATTTCCTCCATCAACGGGGAAATGCAGCAGGCAACAGTGACGATGGAGGATGCCAAAGAGAAGGTGTCGGCAGGCATCCTGGCAGTAGATACTACAGGCCGCTCATTATCGCGGATCCGCAGGGCGGTCAAAGGTGCGGCAGAGAAAATTGAAGCGATGGACGGAGCCGTACACACGCTGTCGGCAGAAGCAGCCAGTATGGAAAAGGCAATCGGGGAGCTGCAGGGCATTTCCCAGGAGGCTGCAGGCAATACGGAGACGATTTCAGCTGCTGCACAGGAGCAGCTTGCTTCCGTTGAAGAAATAGCCTCTTCCACGGCTGGCTTAAGCCAGCTTGCCGGAGAGCTGCAGAAGCTGGCAGGCCGCTTCAAGCTTCACCCGGGGCAGCAGGTTTCCTTTGAAACTCCTGTTCCGCAGGAAGCGGATCTTCAGAAGGGAGCGGGAAATTCCTGATTACGGATTTGATTAAGCTACTTTTCTTTTCCCGGGCTTTGCAAGTATACTGATAAGCAATAATGCAGGGCTAACTAGGGGGAATATTTATGGCAGAGCAGTTAAAGGGGATTACCGTAGCCCTTGCCGGTCCGCGAAAATCGGAGGAAATGGCCAAACTGGTACAGAATATGGGGGGGACGGCGCTGCATCGGCCTGCCCAGGGCACGGTATTTCTCGACGGCGAGGCATTACGCGAAGCGCTCGTAGCCTGGACCCAGCATCCGCCGGATCTGGCCATTCTGACTACAGGCATGGGCCTTGATGCACTGTTCGAAATGGCCGGGGAAATAGGGCTTGCCGAGCGGTTTCAGGAGGTTCTCTCGTCCTCTCCGATTGCTGCCCGGGGCTATAAAACGGTGAATGCCCTGAAGAAGCGGGGACTGGTGCCGGAGGTGCGCGATGACGATGGCAGCACTACAGGACTGATCCGCGGGCTTGCGGATTGGGACTTACGGGGCAAGGAGGTCGTGCTGCAGCTGCATGGCGATCGCTCCCCCCGTCTCATTGCCTGGCTTACGGAAGCCGGAGCCGTTGTCCGCGCAGTGCAGCCATACCTTCACACCCCGCCCGAGCCGGGATCGCTTGCCAGGCTGCTGGCGGAAATCACAGAAGGATTGGTGGATGCCGTAGCGTTTACGAGCGGACCGCAATTCCGCTTTCTGGCAGGGTACGCCCGGGAACAAGGCAAGCTTGGGGAACTGGTGCAAGCCTTTGAAACTAAAGTGCTGGCGGTTTCCGTGGGCAAGATTACCTCTGAGTCCCTGAAAGAGGAAGGCGTCAAGCGGATTGTGATGCCGGAGCATGAACGAATGGGCAGCATGTTCGTTGAGCTTGGCCGTTATGTCGCGGCAAACCGCTGATTTTTCAGCCGGGTTCCGCTGCGATTTTCTGCGGGGGATCTGCAAGACGGTTATCCTGCTCCGTTCGTGGGCGGGATTTGTTTTTTTAAAAGATAAGAATTTATAGGCTTCGCGCTATAAATTATCCTTCTATTTCTCGCTGAAACGGATACCGTCCTTTTGAGGAGCTGTTTCCACTTGTGAGAAATTGCGTAGCAACCACGGTCCTGAACCAGCCTGAAGCAAGGCTCCGGTAACAGACATTTAACCTGCCGGTAATGGACATCCGCTGCACTTTTACTTAGAATAATAGCAACGTGCCACAATCCAAGATAGAGACAAGGAGGAGGATACCTATGGACAAGAGAAAATGTTTGCTGCTGGGCGATTACACGCATCCCCGGTTCCATCCGCTGCAGGGTGTAGACAAACAAATCAGCGAGATTCTGAATGATCTGCTGATCGTTCAGTGCTCGGAGAATAAAAAGCTGCTGCTCAGCGAGCATCTGGCCGGTTACGATTTATGCATCGCCTATAATGAACTAT
Source organism: Paenibacillus sp. FSL M7-1046 (assembly GCF_038007405.1). NCBI lineage: Bacteria > Bacillati > Bacillota > Bacilli > Caryophanales > Paenibacillaceae > Paenibacillus > Paenibacillus sp. FSL M7-1046. Next base: position 2,797,544 of record NZ_JBBOXB010000001.1, read on the forward strand.
GGAACGAAACGGTTTCCCCCCAGCAGACAGCGGGTCTGCTCAGCTATGTGAGCGGAGGGGGAGGCCTGATCGTGCTGCATACGGGGGTTTCCCTGGCCAAGCGCTATGAACTGGCCCATCTGATCGGCGGCAGATTCACCGGACATCCGCCCTATGCTCCGCTGAACTTCAAAGTAATGGAGCATGATATTACAGAGGGAATGGAAGACTTCCAGCTCGATGAAGAGCCATACCGGTTTGAATTCGATCCTTTTACCGAGAAGACCATTCTGCTGGAGTATGAATATGAGGGCGAAAGATTGCCGGCAGCCTGGTGCCACAGCTATGGACTGGGACGGGTTGTCTATATTATGCCCGGACATCATGAGCCTTCGTTCCGGCATCCGGCGGTCCGTGAATTGATTCTGCGGGCGGCAACCTGGGCGGCACGTATTCCCAGATAATTTGAAATTGCAATAAAATGATACCCCTTGCGGCTGCTTCCTTTGTGAAATGCTCCGACAAGGGGTATACTTTATCCATAACTGGAATCTTTGGGGGGAAAGTACTATGAGTGATTTGTTCAAAAAAGCAATCTCTTTAGGAGTGGGCCTCACCATTGTGAGCAAGGAAAAGGTGGAAAAGGTAGTTGAGGAGCTGGTAAAACGGGGAGAGCTTGCGCCCTCGGAATCCAAAGCGCTTGTCGACCGGCTCGTGGAGCGGGGCGATGAGGAACGCGGAGTCTTCAAGAATGCCGTACAGGAGCAGGTTCAGCGTGTGCTGAAGGATCTTAAAGTTCCCGTGCAAAGCGATATCGCCACACTGGAAACTCGAATTGCCGTTTTGGAGCGCCGTGTGGCTGAGCTGGAGGGTGCCTCTGCCCAGAAGGAAGCTCTGCCGGAAACGCGTACGGAATAAATGGTTGTACGCATCAGACATGCCGGACGGTACCGGACCATTGCCATGGCGCTTATGCGCCATGGCTTCGGTTATATGGTGGAGGAACTGGGTCTCTACCATATTCTTTCCCTTCCGCGCCGGATGTTGACACAGGAGACTCACGCAAGCCTTACACTCGGAGAACGGATTCGCCAGGTGCTGGAGGATTTAGGGCCAACCTTTGTCAAATTGGGCCAGCTGGCCAGTACCCGTTCCGATCTGCTGCCTGATTCAATCATTCAGGAACTGGTGAAGCTGCAGGACAGTGTGCCGCCATTCTCAGCGGAAACTGCACGCAATATTGTCGAGCAGGAGCTTGACCAGCATCTGGATGAAACCTTCGAATATTTCGAGAATACACCGCTTGCTGCGGCTTCGATCGGCCAAGTGCACCGTGCTGTACTGCATGGAGGCAAGCAGGTTGCGGTTAAGATACAGCGTCCCGGTGTCATGCGGACCATGACCCGTGATTTGGAAATTCTTCAGGACCTAAGCGCGCTTGCCGAAAGAAGATTGGACTGGGCGAAGCAATACGGGCTGATCCGGATGGTGGAGGAGTTCTCCCGGGCGCTGCTGGCTGAACTGGACTACGGCCAGGAAGGCCGCAACGCCGAGCGTATTGCCAGCCAGCAGACAGCACATGATAAAGTATATATTCCGGCAATCTATTGGGACTACAGCTCGGCGCGTGTGCTGACGATGGAATATGTGGAGGGCATTACACTCAACCACCGGGATGAGCTTCTGGAGCGGGGCGTCAAGCTAAAAACTGTAGCCCAGCAGCTTGTGGAGATGATGCTGGATCAGATCTTTATCCACGGCTTCTTTCATGCCGATCCCCATCCGGGCAATGTGATGCTGCTGGACAACAACAAGCTGGCGCTGATTGATTTTGGCATGGTCGGGCGGCTCAGTGAGGAGATGAAGGACAGTCTGTCCGCGCTCGTCATCGCGCTGATGCGCAGAAATACCGATTCTATGGTACGGGCGATTCTGCGGTTGGGAGTAATTCCCGAAGAAGCTGACCGTGCTGCACTTCATGATGATATGGACCGGCTTCGGGAGTCCTATTATGATATCCCGTTCCATCAGATCAGCATCGGCAAGGCGCTGAACGATCTGTTCGGTATCGCCCGCAAGCACCGGCTGGTCATTCCGCCGGATCTGGCGATGCTGGGCAAAACGATGCTGACGCTGGAGGGGGTTGTTGCCAACCTTGACCCATCCTTTAGCATCGTGCAGATGGCCGAGCCTTTCGGCAGGCAGCTGGTGAAGCAGCGCTTCAGCGGCAGCCGCATGCGGCGCAAGCTTATCGGGGGAGTCGCCGATCTGGCGGAAAGTCTGGTCGAGCTTCCCTCTCAGGCCCGGCAGCTGTCGGCGCTAATCAGCAGAGGCAAGCTTAAGGTAGAGGTCGGGCTGCCCGAACTGAAAAATTTAGAGCATAAGTTCAGCCGTGTCGGCAATCGCCTCTCCTTCAGCATTGTACTGCTGGCCTTCAGCATTATTATGGCCGGACTGATTATTGGTTCATCGCTGCGTGGCGAGCCTTCGCTGCTGTGGGATTTTCCAACGGTGGAGATTGGCTCAGTGATTGCGCTGCTGATGATTCTGTGGCTGCTCTTCTCGATTTTTAAATCGGGCCGCTTCTAGCCTTACAGGGAAGAATAATTATTCTTCGCCAGTTGCACACAAACGCCCCAGGATCAAGTACAATATAAAGATAACTTTCTAAGGTCACTGTTCTGCCCCTTAAGGCAGGACAGGCTATCGTATAGTATGTAATGGAACGCAAATGGAGTGCCGTCTGAATGTCCGGTGGATCGCTGCTGCCCCTGAAACCGACTTGGACCGCACGTCTGCAGGGCCAGAATCGGCAAGTGGGACGGAAGGACTCCGGTGACGGGGTTCTTCCGCTTTTGTTTGAAGATATGCCGTTTTCGCCTGAAATAAGCTTGTGCCGCCACTCCGGCGGAGGCCGTATGGATGCGTACATTACTCCCGAAAATGGATGACTATAAGTTATGCTGCACAGTAAAGCAAATTAGAGAATTAGTGAGGTGGAGAAATTGCCGGGTTTTAAGGAATTAGGAGTTTCTGAATTATTGAATGATCTGCTCAAAGGACAAGGCATTGTAAAACCAACGCCGGTGCAGGAGGAAGCCATTCCGCCGGTGGTGCAGGGTCTGGATGTTATCGCCAGAGCGAAGACGGGAACGGGGAAGACGCTCGCTTTCCTGCTGCCGATTATGGACAAAATCCGGGTGGAGGCGGCTTATCCGCAGGCGCTGGTCCTCGCGCCGACGCGTGAGCTGGCCCTGCAAATTACGGAAGAGGCACGCAAGCTGGCACGGCATACGGGTGTGAAGATTCTGGCTGTCTACGGAGGCCAGGATGTAGAGAAGCAGCTTCGCAAGCTGGAGGGCGGAAGACATCTCATTATCGGAACCCCGGGCAGACTGCTTGACCACCTGCGGCGGGAAACGCTGGATCTTGGGGGCGTGAAGATGCTCGTCCTGGATGAAGCGGATCAGATGCTGCATATGGGCTTCCTGGAGGATGTGGAGACGATTATTACGGCTGTTCCTTACCGCCGTCAGACGATGCTCTTCTCCGCCACAATGCCGGATCCCATTAAACGTCTCGCCGCCAACTACATGAAGGAACCGCTGGACATCGTGATCAAGAGCGGCTCGCCGATTCCGCTGGACAATATCCGCCAGCAGGTCGTAGAGTGCTCCGACCGCAACAAAGAAGAAGCGCTGCAGGCGCTGATCGAACGCGATCGCCCGTATTTGGCGATTATCTTCTGCCGGACCAAACGGCGGGTATCGAAGCTGAACGAAGCGCTGCAGGCAGCAGGTTATGACTGCGACGAGCTGCACGGCGATTTGTCCCAGGGCAAACGCGAAGCAGTGATGAAGCGGTTCCGCGATGCGAAGCTGCAGCTGCTGGTAGCTACGGATGTTGCCGCGCGAGGTCTGGACGTTGAAGGGATTACCCATGTCTTCAACTATGACCTGCCGCTGGATGCGGACAGCTACATTCACCGGATCGGCCGGACCGGGCGCGCCGGAGGCAAAGGCCTCGCGATCACTTTCTCCTCGCCGCGCGAACGCGCCGGGCTTGAGCTGATCGAGCACGGCATTTCCCAGCGGCTGGACCGCCGCCGCTACGAGAAGGATGAATTCGGCGTAGGCGAATTCACCTCCGTGCAAGGCGGCGGCTCCCCGCGCGGCGGACGCCAGAACGCAGCGCCTGAAGCGGCGCGTGCCGGCCGCGGCGGGCGCGGGCAAGGGCGCAGCGGCGGAGCACCACGCGCCGAAGCCGGAGCACGGCCGGGCGGCCGCGGCCGTGGCGGCAACAAGGAAGCAGGCGGCTGGGGCGCGCCTGCCGAGAAGACCAGCCGCAGTGCAGCGGCTGGGGGCAAGCGCAGCGCCTATGAGGCGGCAGCGCCCAGAGGCGGCGATTCCGCCGGCAAGAGCGCGGGGAAGCCAAGACCGGGCGGCGGCTACGGTGCCTTTGACCCTAGAAGCGCCAGCCCGGCTGCAGCTTACGGGGCAGGCGGCAATGCCGCCGGCGGACGTGGCGGCAGCAGAACGGCCGCCCCATCTAAAGGCGGCCCGAGCAGCGGCTACAGCTCCAACGTCACCAGAGGAATGGAAGCTGGCGGCTTCAGCTATGGCGCTTCCAAAGGCGCAGGCTCCGGAAGCGGCTATAATCCGGGCGGTGCGCAAGCCAGCCCTAAACACAGAGCCAATGTAGCCCGCAGCAGTGAAGCAGGCGGCTACAATGCGGCAGCTCCCAAAGGTTCGCGCGGCGGCTCCAAAGGCGGCAAAGGCGGGTACAGCTCCGGCGGACGGAACAGCGGCGGCGGTGGCGGTGCATCGCGCGGCGGGCGTGGCAAGAGCTCCGGCGGCGGTTCGCGCGGCGGACGCGGCTCATCCAGATAAAGGCGCTCGACAGCTATAGATGAAACTTGTTACCATAGGGCAGTTGGCGTAACCGCCAACGACCTGTGGTAACATTTGTTTTATACGACTGAAACTTTTTTGCCCTTTAGCCTGTCTAATAGATAAATAGAGTACCAGCTGCAGGAGTGCAGAGAATGAGGCAACTGTTGGTTTCGTACAGACGGATCCGAAGCAGGATGCCAACAAGTATAGGAGGAAACATACATCATATGTCCAAGACCGCCAAAATAGTTATTTTGTTCGTTGTCGTGATTGCGATCGGTTGGGGAATCGGGAAATATACGTCGGCTCCATCCGCTTCAGAGGAAGAAGGAACAGTAGTAAGCGACGGCAGTGCCCTTCAGGGCCAGCCGGATGCAAGTGCAGAACCTTCGCCAGTGGTCAGTGTAAACCCGGACGAGCAGGACCAGGGGACTTCTGGAAACAACACGGGAGCCGAAGGGTCTCCGGCTGCTACGGCTGATCCGGAAGAGAACGATAGTGAGGATACGGCTACCAATCCAACTTCTGTTGTTACAAATAAGCCGGGCACGCCGGACTCAGGCAATAATGTAGCCGAACTGACTGCCGCAGAGCCCGAAAGCATGTCAGTCATGGTCAACAAGCAGTACAAACTACCGGATAAGTATAAGCCTTCGGATCTGGTATATCCGAATGTGCGGTTCCTCTTCTCGGAGAAGATTGAGAAGCGGATGATGCGCCGCACTGCAGCTGGTGCGCTTGAGGAAATGTTCGCAGGGGCGAAGAAGGACGGCATACAGCTGGCCGGTGTTTCGGCCTACCGTTCCGAGAAAACCCAGACCAGGCTATTTAACAACTATGTAGACAGAGACGGGGAAGAGAAAGCCCGCACCTACAGCGCAGTTCCCGGCCATAGTGAGCATCAGACGGGCCTGGCGATTGACATTTCCGGCAGTGACGGCAAATGCGCCGCCGAGAGCTGCTTTGCGGGTACGCCTGAAGCTGATTGGCTCGCTAGCCATGCTGCGGAGTACGGCTTCATTATCCGTTATCCGGAAGGTAAGCAGTCGATTACCGGTTATAAGTACGAGCCTTGGCATGTCCGCTATGTAGGCAAGGAGATCGCCGCCTCCATTGCAGAGAAAGGTATTACGCTGGAAGAGTACTTTGATGCTGTTCCCGTATCGAATTAACCGGCTGCAAGCCATTGTATTAAAAAGCAGGCTCACTATACGTTTAGCAACAGCTCCATCAGCGGTCCCGGAAGAATGGGGCCGCTTTTTTGATTGGCCAATGCGTAACGTCTGCATCCCGCTATGCATGGTTCAGCTATGTGGCCGATGGTTAAGTAGTGGGAAACTAATTAGTTTTCATAAGGAGGCGCATCACGTGTCCGAACATAACCATGTGGTAAGCAAGGATGGAAGTGTAACCATGAACCGTGTCAATGACGCCCTGGACCGGATTGAACCTGAGCAGAAAGAGGTTATTCTGAACAATTTTCAGGAGTTTAAGAGCTATTTAAGTAAGCGGATTCATCTTGCCCGAAAAATCGGGCTCAGCGATGAGCAGCTGGCCCTAGCAGCCGAGAAAATCGCTGATTATCTGGCGGCTTACGAAGAACCCCGCAACAGCGAGGAGAAATTGCTGCTGGAGCTGTGGAAGGTTGGCAGCAAGGAAGAGCGGCATCGTCTGGCGCACATGCTGGTCAAGCTGGTTCAGGAGTAATTCAAAGCTTGCTCACAGGCTGGTTTAGCGGGTATGCAGCTCTACCGGTGCATGCGCTGGTATATAGCGAGGTATAGTCCTTCTCCGGTTCGCAGGAGAAGGGCTTTTGCTGCTGGGGAATAGGTACATAGGGGACGTTCAGGATATAATGGAGGAAGTATCCGGATATCTCAAATCTTATCATTGGAGTGGCTTGGAACATGAAATTAAGCATATTGGATCAGTCTCCGGTCTCCGAGGGCAGCTCCCCCGCCGAGGCCTTGGCCCAAACGTCCATGCTCGCCCGGGAGGCGGAGAGGCTGGGTTATCACCGTTTCTGGGTATCGGAGCATCATGCGGCTCCCGGACTGGCCGGGTCCAGCCCGGAAGTGCTCATGGCCCATCTGGCTGCTGTGACCTCTTCCATTAGGATTGGCTCCGGTGCCGTTCTGCTCCCGCATTACAGCGCCTTTAAGGTAGCTGAGAATTTCCGCGTGCTGGAAGGGCTGTATCCCGGACGAATTGACCTTGGGCTGGGCAAGGCAGCGGGAGGTGCGGCTTTGGCTGTGCGCGCCCTGCAAGAGAACCGGATGGACGACATAAGCCGTTATGAGGAGCAGGTTAAGGATCTCATAGCCTATTTGCACGGCACAGTGAATTCCGGGCACCGTTTTGCCGGACTGCAGGCCACTCCGGCCGTCCGTACAGCGCCGGAGATCTGGCTGCTCGGCTCAAGCAGAGACAGTGCCGAACTCTCCTCGAAGCTTGGGACCGGCTTCGCCTTCGCCCAATTTATTAACGGCAACGGAGGCTCAGAAGCGGTAAGTGCCTACCGGCAGAGCTTCAGGCCGTCTCCCGCTGCCGCGAAGCCGCGGGCGCTGGTTTCTGTATTTGCTGTGTGTGCAGAATCCGCTGAAGAGGCAGACCGGCTGGCAACCAGCATGGATCTTTCGCTTGTACTGCTGGAGAAAGGACATGTTTCCACAGGCACGCCTTCCGTCGAAGCCGCGCTGCGCTATAATTATGCTCCGTATGACCGGTTTCGTATTGAGGAGAACCGCAGGCGGATGGTTGTGGGGGCACCGGAGGATATCCGGCGCCAGTTCCAGGCTCTTGCCGAACAATATCAATGTGAAGAGATTATGTTTGCAAGTTTTATGCATAGCTTTGAGGACCGGCTGAAATCCCTCCGGCTTATCGCTGAGGCTTGCGGGTTGTCCCCGCGGGGCTCAGACGCTGGATAATAATCTGCTGAGTTTTGTTTTCCGTTTCCGATGAGGTAAGATGGGAAATGAAATGCAAAGTCCCAGTCTGGGCATTTCGCTGCAATGCCGGTCATTTATTAACATACACCCGAAAGGAAGGGATGCAGGATGTCTATTTACAGTTTTGCCGGAGTAACGCCTTCCGGTAAAGAAGTGCCGCTTAAGGATTATGAAGGCAAAGTGCTGCTGATCGCCAACACGGCCAGCAAATGCGGACTTACCCCGCAATACGGAGATCTACAGAATCTTTATGAGCAATATGGCGGCCAAGGTCTTGTCGTGCTGGGTTTTCCCTGCAACCAATTTGCCGGCCAGGAGCCGGGAACGAGTGAAGAAGCGGAGGAGTTCTGCCAGATTAATTATGGCGTCAAATTTCCGGTCTTCGCCAAAGTGGATGTCAATGGACCGGATGCAAGCCTGCTCTTTCAATATCTGAAGGGCCAGCAGCCAGGTACAGCCGAGAGCAGTGACATCCAGTGGAACTTCACCAAGTTCCTGGTTGACCGCAGCGGTAAGGTTGTGGCCCGCGTGGAGCCGAAGGAATCCCCTGAAACGATGAAGGGACTCATAGAATCTTTGCTGTAAACAGCATTTGCAAACCCGGACCAAGTTCGCCTTAGTGCAAATTCAGTGTCCTCCCGAAACCCGGTGCAAACCGCATTTTGGGAGGGCTTTTATTTGATTAACCTCAGCTGATCTCTGGTGAAAGCAGGCACTGAATCCTTTGCCACGGCTTGCGCTATGAAATATACTATGAAAATAATCCTTGACGCTTTTCAGAGACGCTGTATCCTTTGAAGAGAGCAACATCATCGTTGACCATACATAAAACACATTAAGCGCATAATGCGCAGTACGAAGCAGGATAATAACGGCAGGAGGGTTTTATAAGGGCATGAGGTTAATAACAGACGTAGCATCGGCAGCAGGGATTAGTGAAGAGCATCTGGAGCTGTACGGCAAATATAAAAGCAAGCTGGCGCCAACGCTATGGGATGAGCTGAGGCACAAGCCCGATGGCAAGCTGGTTCTGGTTACTGCGGTTAATCCTACACCGGCAGGTGAAGGCAAGACTTTAACAACCATTGGACTATCCCAGGCGCTGAATGCAGCGGGGGTGAAGACAGTAGCGGCACTGCGTGAGCCTTCGCTGGGGCCATGCCTTGGCATGAAAGGCGGGGCAACCGGCGGAGGCAAGGCACAGATCGTTCCGGCTGCTGAGATTAATCTGCACTTTACAGGAGATATTCATGCAGTCACTTCAGCGCATAATCTGCTGTCTGCGATGATCGACAATCATATCTTCCAAGGGAATGTGCTGGGCCTCGATCCGCAGCGCATCGTCTGGAAGCGGGTTATGGATATGAATGACCGCAGTCTGCGCAGCATTGTGACGGGGCTGGGCGACGGCAATGGAACGGTTAGGGAGAGCGGCTTCCAGATTACAACAGCATCGGAGATTATGGCTGTGCTGTGTCTCTGCGATAACCTTGCTGACCTTAAGCTGCGTTTAGGCCGTATGCTGGTCGGATATGACCAGTTGGGGCAGCCGGTAACGGCCAAGGATCTCGGGGCGGTGGAAGCGATGACCGCGCTGCTTAAGGAAGCGGTGAAGCCCAACCTTGTGCAGACACTGGAGGGGACACCGGTCATTGTACACGGTGGACCTTTTGCGAATATTGCCCATGGCTGCAGCAGTGTCATCGGGACCCGTTATGCGCTGAAGCTGGGTGACGTGGTTGTAACCGAAGCGGGGTTTGGCGCTGATCTCGGCGCGGAGAAGTTTATGGATATCAAATGCCGTCAGGCCGGGCTTGCCCCTTCTGCGGCTGTGCTGGTCGTGACGGTGAAATCGCTGAAATATAACGGCGGTGTCCGTAAAGAAGAGCTGTATGCAGGCAACCGGGCGGCACTGCTCTCGGGGCTGTCCAATATGGAACGCCATATTGAGAATTTGGGCAAATTCGGCGTACCTGTGCTTGTTGCGCTCAACCACTTTGAAGGTGATGCGCCATCGGAGATTGAAGAGGTGCTGAACGCCTGCAGCCGCCTTGGCGTGCCTGCGGCCGTTTCCAAGGTATGGGCAGAAGGCAGTGCCGGTGGACTCGAGCTGGCAGCGGAGCTGAAGAAACTGCTGGATCGTGAAGATGCAGGGAGATATGCCCCACTGTATGAAGAAAATTTGGATATTCCGTCCAAAATCAATAAAATCGTCACCGAAATTTACCGTGGTGCGGAAGTCGTGTTCTCCCCTGCGGCCAAACGCAGTTTGGCCATTATCGAACGGCTGGGCTTACAGCAGCTTCAGGTGTGCATGGCCAAAACACCGTATTCCTTCTCAGATCAGCCAAGACTGCTGGGTGCGCCGGAAGGCTTCACGATGGGTGTGCGTGATATTACATTGTCGCTGGGCGCAGGCTTCGCTGTTGTGATTACCGGTAATATTGTGACCATGCCGGGGCTCCCGGCCAAGCCGGCCGCCGAAGGGCTTTCCGTCGACGAAGACGGTGTAATTCACGGCTTGGAGTAGTCTCTATATCTTTTAGTATGGCCGAAACCCCGGACCCGCTGCGTAATTTGCGCGGGCTCCGGTTTTTTTGCGTGATGGGTTTCCTGGATTGATATTATCCTGCTGCGCTGCTGCTGTTATCCTAGGCTGGCTGCTGCTTCCTGCATTTTTAAGACATAATGTCTTGCCGCCGGGGAAAAGCTAAAGGAAGCCGCAGAGCGCCGAAAAACGGCGTAGTTTATACATTTCAATTGTGAACAATATGAGAAGATGTACCAAAGGGCTTGCAATGTGATATTAATCACAATATAATCAGTATATAAAGTGAAATATATCACAAACAAAGAGACAAAAATATGCTTGCCAATTTGGAGGAGGAAGAAATCATGAAAGTAGCAGTCATTGGATGTACCCATGCCGGAACCGCCGCAATTGTTAATACCGCCCAGCTTTACCCGGATGCCGAAATTACGGTGTACGAACGCAATGATAATATTTCCTTCCTGTCGTGCGGCATTGCTCTATATGTCGGCGGAGTGGTTAAAGATCCGCAAGGCCTGTTTTATTCTTCGCCTGAGAAGCTCGCTGAACTGGGTGTCAATACAAAGATGCGCCATGAAGTGATCAATGTGGATACAGCCCGCAAAACCTTAAAAGCCCGTAATCTGGCAAACGGCCAGGAATTTGAAGATACGTACGACAAACTCATTATGACTACCGGCTCGTGGCCGATTGTGCCAAAGCTGGAAGGCATGGAGCTGGATGGCATCCTGCTCTCGAAGAACTACAATCACTCCAACACCATTATCGAAAAAGCGCAGCAGGTGGACAGAATCACCGTTGTCGGAGCCGGTTATATCGGTGTCGAGCTGGTGGAGGCTTTTCAAATGAACGGCAAGCAGGTTACGCTGATCGATGGTGAGGACCGGATCCTGAGCAAATATCTGGATGAAGAATTCACTACACCGATCCAGCAGACACTGGAGGATCACGGCATCAAGCTGGCGCTCGGTGAGAAGGTCAGCTCGTTTACGGGAGAGAACGGTAAAGTGACCAAGGTGATCACAAGCAAAGGGGAGCATGAGACCGACCTGGTTATCCTCTGCATCGGTTTCCGTCCGAATACAGAACTGCTGAAAGGGCAAGTGGATATGCTGCCTAACGGGGCGATTATCGTCAATGATTATATGCAGACCAGCCTCCCGGATGTCTATGCCGCTGGCGACAGCTGTGCGATTCATTATAACCCAACCGGCAAACATGCCTATATTCCGCTGGCTACGAATGCCGTACGTATGGGAACACTGGTAGCGCGCAACCTGGTGGCGAATACGATCCCATACATGGGTACGCAGGGAACATCGGGGATTAAGATTTATGAGGATAACATCGCCGGAACAGGACTGACGGAAGACGCGGCCAAAGCCGAAGGCATGGATATCGAGAGCGTGCTGCTGATCGACAACTACCGTCCGGAGTTTATGCCGACCTTTGAGCAGGTTCAGTTAAAAGTAGTATTTGACCGCGCCACCCGCCGGGTTCTCGGAGCGCAGATTATGTCCAAGATGGATCTGACACAGTCGATCAATACCGTGTCTGTCTGCATCCAGAACAAAATGACGGTGGATCAGCTGGCCTTCATTGATTTCTTCTTCCAGCCGCATTACAACAAGCCGTGGAACTTCCTGAACACTGCCGGCCTTCAGGCTTTGCCAAAGAGTGTGACACATAAAGAAACAGTGACGGTATAACAGATAAGAAAATACGCCCTGTCCAATCCTTCGAAAAGGTTGGCAGGGCGTATTTTTTTTAGCATGGTTTATTGGTCATTGGTAGTCGATATCCTCATGGAAATCAATTACATTCAGCCGGGCACGGATACGTTCGATTTCTGTTGAGGTTAACGGAGCCGCGGGAGTCAGCTTGTAGTTTCTCCCTGTGATGTAGCTTATATCGTCCGCCGCTCCATTGGACGTATATGGAAGCTTGGTAACAGGCGATCTGGAGTAATCGGTGAAGTCAATGATGCTCCAGAGGGGGTCTCCGTCTCTTTTGGCAAGGATAATACGCTCTGTTGCAGTTTCTGTCCACAGATACCTTAAATCCCCCGGAGAATTCTCTCCACTGACCGTAGTGTATCCAGCCCCCCGGAACATCAGAGTGAACTCTGAATGTTCATTGCTGTGGGCTGTTTTTGTTTTGTAGATCTCTGCCAGTCCATGAACACCCAATATTTCAACGCCGGCATCTTTCGGGAACCTGCTGATGAAGTCCTGCCAGGTTGCGAATAGGTTGGGTGACCTCATCACCCAATTGGTACCAATTACCAGTGAGAGGTAATTAACCGTATTTCTGTTCTGAAAAGGATTGTTGAGATACTGAGAGGCCAGATGCAGCTGAGGTTCTGCCTTCGTATCGTTTACAAACGGATCCGCCGGATGCAATGTCCATCTGGATGCCCCTGTAATATAGCGGGAGCCGATGGGATCTATGCTTAGGGCATTCATAAATACATTGTTACTGTTAGTAGCAGCATCCTGTGCGGGCAGCATCGGATTAGCGGTATGTGCCCAGTATGGCATCAGCGGTGATCCTTCAGCAGACAATTGGCCTACATTATACTGTGTTGCAGCCCAGCCCATAAACGCATCGATCCGGAAGTTGTCTTTTAACCAGGCAGCCTGCTCGGGATTGATGGCATAGGTGGACAGTGATTTGGGACGATACTTGTAAGGAATACTCTCCCATACGGAGCTATCTCCGTTGGTGCCCCCCTGGTGCAGGGAATTGAGCGCATTATATCTGTACATGTACAGCCACGAGTTCATCTCTACAATCCATTGGGCCAGGTTGAAATTATCATTCGGATAGCCGGATGCGATCCCTACCTCATCTCCATATAGATCCACGTAGTTAAGCACCTGTTGCAATTGAGGGCGCTGTGCATCATCGAACACAAATCGGTTGTCCATGGCCCAGGTTACCCGCAAATCGGGATCAATAGTTGCCAGTGTATTCCGCATGGTTTGCATTTCAGCAACTGTTGTAGCATTTGCTCCTGTATCTTCCAGCAACAAGGATACAGTGAAATAAGCTGTTGAACTGTATTGAGGCGATAGTACCTCAAGCTCGAAGTTGCTGATGATGCTAAAGTCGGCGACCTCGGAACTGAGCAGGATTCGACCATGGATTATAGTTCCAGGCTTCGGGATGTTATAAAAGTTTGCTACCGTCCCATCCTCTGCCAGTACAGAGTAATCATCAGTAACCAGCACTTTGAGGTCTGGCGGCAAATGCTCCGGCATGATTTCGCTTCCGTATACATCCAAGGTCACATAAGCCAGCTTCCAATCCTCCATAGATACATTAAACGAAACGTCAATTGTATCGGTGGTTACCTGTACAGAATCCACTGCCTCATATACTGGCGGCACTGTTGTTGGAGCCGGTGAAGCGGATGGCACCGTTGTTGGAGCCGGTGAAGCGGATGGCACCGTTGTTGGATCCGGTGAGGCCGATGGACCCGGTGTTGGAGCCGGTGAAGCGGATGGCACCGTTGTTGGATCCGGTGAGGCCGATGGACCCGGTGTTGGATCTGGCGAAGCCGATGGCACCGTTGTTGGAGCCTGTGAAGCGGATGGCACCGTTGTTGGAGCCGGTGAAGCGGATGGCACCGTTGTTGGATTCGGTGAAGCCGATGACACCGTTGTTGGAGCCGGTGAAGCTGATGGCACCGTTGTTGGATTCGGTGAAGCGGATGGCACCGTTGTTGGAGCCGGTGAAGCGGATGGCGCCGGTGTTGGATTCGGTGAAACCGATGGAACCTTTGGTGGCAGCGGTAAAACCGATGGAACCTTTGGTGGAACTGGTGAAGCGGATGGCACCGTTGTTGGATTCGGCGAAGCCGATGGCACCGTTGTTGGAGCCGGTGAAGCGGATGGCACCGTTGTTGGAGCCGGTGAAGCGGATGGCACCGTTGTTGGATTCGGCGAAGCCGATGGCACCGTTGTTGGATTCGGCGAAGCCGATGGCACCGTTGTTGGAGCCGGTGAAGCGGATGGCACCGGTGTTGGATTCGGCGAAGCCGATGGCACCGGTGTTGGATTCGGCGAAGCCGATGGCACCGGTGTTGGATTCGGCGAAGCCGATGGCACCGTTGTTGGAACCGGTGAAGCGGATGGCACCGTTGTTGGAACCGGTGAAGCGGATAGCACCGGTGTTGGCACCGGTGTTACGAGATCTGTAGAAGAAGCGTTTGGATAAGCGAGCTCGCTATCTTCTGAAGGTGCGCCTTTGGGGACTTCAGGATAATCAGGCAAGTCACTTCCAGGCTCAAGCAGATCTTGTAGACGCTTGGCATCCTCAAGCAGAAGGCATGCACGAGCAGTTACCATAGCTGCGCTTTGACGGTCAACGGATTGCTTTGGGTTAAACCGCTGATATTCATCTCCTTGGAACAGCCCGAGCTGCTGGGCTGCCCAGACGCTTGTTCGGGCTTTTTCCGAGATAGAATGACTATCCTTAAACGCAGGCATATCGCCTTGTTTTTGGACCTGGTCATACACTCCAAAGGCCCGGATATACCATACTGCCAAGCTCTCTCGTGTTAATTCACCTCTCCATGCTATTGTCTGGTCTTGTATAATGCCTGCAGACAAAAGCGAGCGTATGGAGGGAATGGCCCAATTCGGTGCCGCTTCCGTTGTTAGCGGATAGTCCGAACTAGGAATGGGAATGGATAATGCCCTTGACATCATGGTGCCCATCTCTGCAATAGTAATCGGCTGATAGGGTCTGAACGTTGCGTTGCCATAGCCTTGAACGATCCCTCTGGAGAACAGCTGTGCAATTTCTTGATGGGCATAGCTGCGCTCAGTATCCACAAATGGAGCGCTATTTGCCCTTGCAGCTTGAGTGACAGCAGCAGTTCCGATTAGGATCAGACATAGCAGTGCCAGGCTGACACGCCTCAGGTTGTCTATCAATATGTATGTGCTTTTTCCTGTGTTTACGGGAACACGATCACCACCTCTTTTACTCCACTATCGGTACAATCGGCCCGAATATTTAGCGTGATATGGGATGTATGGTGAGAAATGTTTTTGTGATTAAGTTAATCTGAATTGTGTAGATAAGGTAAATTTGACATGTCAGTGAAAACTTTCACTTAGTTTTCCTGGACGTGACTTTTATCACGTAAATGTGATTGCGATCACGCTACAATGGCATAAAGGAACAAATTTTAAGTATTAAAAGGGGATAGGAATCATGGCTTATAACAAACCGCAGCAGATTGCCGAGGTAACGGTAGAGAACGGAATCAAGAAGGCTCACAACCCGCTTGCCACCGTACTTATTCTCGGTTTTCTGGGGGGAGCGTTTATTGCGCTCGGATTTTTACTGGATATTCGTGTCATTGCCGGTGCTCCGGCGGAATGGGGCTCCATCGCAAACTTTATCGGGGCATCGGTGTTCCCGGTAGGACTGATCCTGGTGCTGCTGGCCGGCGGGGAACTGCTGACAGGCAATATGATGGCCGTGCCGCTGGCATTTATTGCGAAAAAGATTTCCTTCTGGGAAGTCATCAAGAACCTTGTGCTGATCACGCTCAGCAACCTGGCAGGCGCGTTGTTCGTTGCTTATTTCTTCGGCCACGTTGTCGGCCTCACCGCAGACGGAGTGTATCTCGATAAACTGGTCGATATGGCTGAACATAAGATTGATGCAACCTTCCTGCAGGCCTTTGTCTCCGGGATCGGCTGTAACTGGCTGGTGGCTCTGGCCGTGTGGCTCTCATACGGGGCGGATAATTTCAGCGGCAAAATCCTCGGTATCTGGTTCCCGACCATGGCATTTGTGGCCATCGGATTCCAGCACGTTGTAGCCAACATGTTTCTTATTCCTGCTGCTATATTTGAGGGGCATTTTACCTGGGCACAATATTTCGGCAACTTTGCCCCGGTATGGCTGGGCAACCTTACGGGCGGAGCCATCTTCGTAGCCGCAGCCTATTATGTGGCTTACCTTCGCAAAGGGCCGGCGGCTGTGCAATCCGTAGAAGGTGTATCCTCTGTCGGAGTGAAGAAACACGCTTAATCCTTACTAATTAAATGCCGTGTTAAACGGCAATAGACACTCCTTGTAACCTTCTCTCTTCCAGCTAACGGCTCAAGAGGGAAGGTTCCCGGGGTGTTTTTTTGTGAGGTAAAATAGGGGCGCACAACACAAAATTCGCCGTGCATATCCGACTCGGGGGAACGAAATCGGGCTCACGGCGAATTAATAGGGAGTGTTTCATATGCTCTATTACCCGGGCAAACGAAGAACGAATCAGTCTCTGTTCAGCAATTTTATTTACGCATGGTGGCAGCAGTTATAAAATATAAAGATCCGATTGGACAGGCTTTTTACTGCTGAGGCTGTCCACAGGTTTTGGTCAAGAATCATGGGGGATATTGTGTTTGAGTGACGCGATAATGCGTCAGTGCGAATGCTTGCTCTTCGTCCTGTTTTGGGATGATACTGGATGAAATTAATGACACATATATTACAGGGGTTGAAAGAAAAGTCATGAGGTTTTTACAAGCTTATCCAAAGGAAGTCAAAGTATTTCTGATTGCCAGTCTTATTAATGCAACAGGCAGCGCGCTGATGTGGCCGCTTGTCACGATGTATGTATTTGATGAACTGGGCCGCAGTATGACAGATGCCGCACTCGTTATTGTTATTCAATCCCTCGGAGGCATATTCGGACAACTGCTGGGTGGATCACTCTATCATAAAGTTGGTGTCAAACGCCTGATCGTCGGTGCGCTGGCCATGAATGCCCTGGCCTTGTTTACCTTGCCGGCGGCAAGTGTGAACTGGAATATGTTCATGCTGGTGATGGGACTGGTGGGTCTGTTCAATTCGTTGTCATTGCCGGCCATTCAGGCCTTTATAGGTTTCCGCTTCGCAGAACAGCGCGGAGAGCTTTTTAATGTAATTTATGTCGCCAATAATATTGGGGTAGCGCTGGGCACGATGCTGGCCGGTTTTCTGGCCGATATTTCCTATCTGTTGAGCTTTGTGCTTAATGGGCTGACCTCAGCCGTGTTTGCCGCATTTTTCTTTGTGTATTTGCGGAAGGTTGGCACAGAGCCGGCCCATGCCGAGCCGCATAGGAGAAACGGCCCCGGAGAGCTGTCGAACTGGAAGCTTATAGGCCACACCCGAATCTATCTGTATATGGCCTTAGGTTCGATGTTTTTATTGATCGGCAACTCGATCTGGAATACGGGAGTTTCTCCGTTTATTATTTCGGAAGGCTGGGCTAAGAGCACCTACAGCCTTCTTTGGACGCTCAACGGGATTCTGATCTTCGCCGCGCAGCCGCTGGTAAGCTTGATCAAACGCTGGTTCGCGGAGACCTCGACGGCGCAGATGACGGCAAGCGCTGTTTTTTACCTGAGTGGATATGCAGTGATCTTGTTAATGCCAAGCTATCCTGGCCTGGTGCTGGCGATGCTGCTGACCACGCTGGGGGAGATGCTTATTTCTCCGGCGATGCCTTCATTTATTTCCGATCATGCGGACCGCAGTGCGCCCTTCTATCTCGGGCTTAGCGGTGGGATCGGCGCGGTCGGCAGAGTTCTCGGCCCCTATATGATGGGCAGCCTGTATGACCGGGGAGGCCTTGCGCCGACAGGCTGGCTGGCTTGCGGAATGGCATTGCTGGCGGTGGGATTCTTCGCGGTCCATGCCTTCATCAACCGTTCTGGCCGTGCACTGGAACAAAATGGGGTATAATGGTCTGTAGAAGAATCACTTAAAGGTAAGTCAAGGAGTGCAAAGAGCTATGCAACAAATTATTAGAGGCTCGCTCACGATTCGTCCCTCGGAGTTCAAGGATACCCGTGAGCTGATTATTCTCGATAACATGATTTGGACAGAGGAGACCACACCGGGTCCATTAATGTGGTGTTCCCGTGAGGATTATCTGCTCCATGCCCCTCCCGGTTCCCAGCTTGTAGCCTTGCAGGAAGGAGAACTATGCGGGTATGTCGGTTTCGGCTGTCCCAGCGGGATGGAGAGCAACCGCCATGTGTGCGAGGTGAACATCGCTGTCCATCCGAAGTTCCAGCGGCTTGGCATCGGCGGACAGCTGATCGAGGCGATCAAGCAGCATGCCGGAGAGAACGGGATACGCAAACTCCGCTTGCGGGTGCTGTCCAGCAACATTCCTGCGCTCTCGTTCTACCGGAAATGCGGATTTGAGGAAGAGGGCCGGCTCAGGGAAGAGTTTTATCTTGGCGGACATTATGTGGATGAGGTATTTATGAGCTGCATGCTGACTGGAGGGAAGGGAAATGGAGGTCATTTCGCTTAATGTAGGCAAACCTGTAACGGTAGATTACCGCGGTAAGCCGCTGGAAACGGGGATTTATAAAATGCCGGCGGCTGGGCCGGTACAGCTTCATCTTGAGGGGTTCGCCGGTGACGGGCAAGCGGACCTGGTGAACCATGGGGGGCCGGACAAAGCGGTCTGTGTGTATCCGATTGAGCATTATGCCTTTTGGGAGGAGCAGCTCGGCAAGAAACTGGACTTCTCCGCCTTCGGTGAGAATATCACAGTCAGCGGGCTGCTGGAGACCGAGGTCTGCATCGGTGATGTGTATGAGATCGGTTCAACTCTGCTGCAGGTCAGCCAGCCGCGGTTTCCTTGCTTTAAGCTCTCGCAGAAGCATGGCCCGGCTGATATGCCGGCCAAAGTGCTGGCTACCGGATACAGCGGATTTTATTTCCGTGTACTGCGTGAAGGTCAGATTACAGCCGGTGATCGAATCGTCAAAAAGGAATCCGGTGCGGGAGGTTACCCTGTAAAGCGGGTGCTCTACCTGATGGAGCATGGCCGTAAGGACAAGAGCGGTCTGGCCGAGCTATCGGAACTGGACAGCCTGGCGTCGGGAACCCGGATGAAGTTCCGGAGCTGGCTTGAGGCTGCGGAGAGCTAACGACTGCTGATATCCAAAATCGGTGAATTTGATGGTATGCCAAGTCCCCCCGGACGCCTGTTACGGGGGGCTTGGTTTGTTATAAAAGATCTAAAATTCCGTTACATCCGGCCGGGTTGTATATGTCCCACTGTTTAGCTCAGCAGCTTCCATTCACTGCGTAGCAGGCCGTATACCGCATGATTCACATAGCCCTCGGGCAGCTTCTCTGCCTGGCGCAGAACCCCTTCGAATACGAAGCCCAGCCGCTCGGGAATCGCCCGGCTGGGCTTGTTGCCCGTGGCGCAGCGGATTTCAATGCGGTTCAGCTCCATTTCCAGCAGCGCATAATCTACGAAAACCCGGCAGGCGCTGGTCATGTAGCCTTTGCCTTCATATCCTTCGCCAAGCCAATAGCCGATTCCGACAGAGCGGCTCTGCCAGTCTATCTCATGATAGCCGATAATGCCGGCCAGTTCTCCCCGGACCCACAGTCCGGCGGTGAAGCCGCCGTTGTCGCTGCCCTGCTTGACGGCATTTTTGATAAATGTGGCGATGTGGTCCTGTTCGGTGACTCCGTCAACCCAAGGCAGCCACTGCCTGAGCCTGCTCCGCGAGCGCTCTACCAGCGCGAACATGTGGCGGGCCTGCTCCGGCACCAACAGTTTCAGTACAAGCTCTTCATCAATGACATAATTAAACAAGCGGCTGCCTCCTCTGTGCCACTAGGGCCGGATGTACTGATTAACGTTTCTTCCATTCCAGAGCGTAAATATCTTCTTCCAGCGACTGCATCCGCTGTCCTACAAGGGCGCGGCAATCGCTCAGCGCTCCATTGTATAGGGCAGGTCCTAGCTCCTTAAGGAAGAAATCCAGCAAATTGTCGGCTGCGAGATGGCCGATGGTCTCTCCGCGTTCGGCTTCGAAGTAAGTGCGGATGTTCTCTGTAATAATGTCGCGCTGCTCTTTAGGCAGTTTCATCGGTTTCATAAGAATGAGTCCCCCATTGTTAAGTTATTCATTAATCATGCCTTATAATTTCCATGCTACTCTATCGCCGGGAGAGAAGTCAAAGCGTCCGGCAAGGATGAGTGAGTCACCCATTTTATTGAACATTCTACGGTTAACGGGTATATTAGTAGGAAACATGTTCATACAAGGAAGTAGAACAATACAGAACGAGAGGTTGATAGCTGTGGAGAACCGTGGAACACCCTCCAATTTTATTAAGAATGTCATTACTGAAGATCTGAGCTCGGGGAAGGTTAAGGAGATCGTCACCCGTTTTCCGCCGGAGCCGAACGGTTACTTACATATCGGACATGCCAAGGCGATCTGGATTAACTTTACGCTGGCTGATGAGTTCGGCGGAAAGACTAATCTGAGATTTGATGACACCAATCCGCTTAAAGAGGATACAGAATATGTGAATTCCATTCAAGAGGATGTAAAGTGGCTCGGCTATGAATGGGATGAACTGCGTTTTGCCTCCGATTATTTCGGAGAAATGTACGAGCGGGCAGAACTGCTTATCCAAAAGGGCAAAGCCTATGTCGATGACCTCAGCGCCGACGAAATCCGCCAGCTGCGCGGTACGCTGACCCAGCCGGGGCAGAACAGCCCGCACCGTGAGCGCGGAATCGAAGAGAACCTGGATCTGTTCCGCCGTATGCGGGCTGGGGAATTCAAGGACGGCGAAAAGGTGCTTCGTGCCAAAATTGACATGTCCTCGCCGAATATAAACCTGCGTGATCCGGTCATTTACCGTATTTCCCACTCGCATCATCATAATACCGGCGATGCATGGTGCATCTATCCGATGTATACCTTTGCACATCCTCTGGAAGATGCTATTGAGAGTGTAACCCACTCCCTCTGCTCATTGGAATTTGAAGATCAGCGCCCGTTCTATGATTGGGTGGTAGCAGAATGCGAGATGCCGGCTGTGCCGCATCAGTATGAATTCGGCCGGCTCAACCTGGCCCAGACGGTAACGAGCAAGCGCAAGCTGAAACTGCTGGTGGATGAAGGCCATGTGGACGGCTGGGATGATCCCCGTATGCCGACGATTTCCGGGCTGCGCCGCCGCGGGTACACTCCCGAAGCGATCCGCAGCTTTGTGCACGAAACAGGCATTTCCAAAAGCCAGGGTCTGGTGGACCTGCAAATGCTGGAGCATTTCATCCGTGAAGACCTGAAGCTGACCGTTCCCCGGACGATGGCCGTGCTGCGGCCGCTGAAAGTGGTCATTACCAACTATCCGGAAGGCCAGACCGAATACTTCGAGATTGAGAACAACGTGGAGAATCCGGAAATGGGCAACCGGCAGATTCCGTTTTCCCGTGAAATCTACATCGAGCGCGATGACTTCATGGAGATTCCGCCGAACAAATATTTCCGTCTTTTTCCCGGCAACGAAGTGCGCTTGAAGAACGCCTATTTCATTAAGTGCAACGAGTTCATCAAGGATGAGAACGGCGAGGTTGTGGAGCTGCACTGCACGTATGATCCCGAGACGAAGAGCGGCAGCGGATTTACCGGCCGCAAGGTCAAGGGAACACTGCACTGGGTGGATGCCAGCCAGGCGGTACCGGCGGAATTCCGCCTCTATGAGCCGCTGATTTCCGCTGAAGAAGCGGATGCGGAGGCTGAGATCGAAGGAATGGAGCCCGTGGCCGACAAACCGGAGCCGAGTTTCCTCGATCAGCTGAACCCGCAATCCATTGAGATTCTGCAGGGCTTTGTGGAGCCGGGTCTGAAGGACAGCGTGCCGCAGGACAAGTTCCAATTCTTCCGCCATGGCTATTTTAACGTGGACAGCAAATACTCCGCGCCGGGACATCTCGTGTTCAATCTTGTGGTATCCCTCAAAAGCTCATTCCAGCCGCCTAAACAGGGCTAATTCATTGAATTGTAATCTGGCGGGCTAACACAAAAGCAGGCTTGGCTTCCTTATCGGGAAGTCCAAGCCTGCTTTTGTGTTATGTCCTAGGGGGTGTATCCGCTGCTTATGAGGCTATTATTCGTGGCCCGCCAGCTCTTCCTCCTGCTCCGCCGGGTTCAGGTAGTCGCCGCGGCTGACGAACAGCCACATTAAGCCGAAGCCAAGCGTTCCAATGAACGAGAGGAATACACCGGACTGGTACATGCTCTGGGCCCCGAGGTTCTGATACAGCCAACCGCCGAGAACACCGCCCAGAATCCCGGAGATGCCGCTCCAGGCCAGAGTGTAGAGGGCTTGTCCAGAGGAACGGTAGGGGCGTGGAACCAGCAGCATGGTCAGCTGCGTTCCCACATAGAAGAAGCCGCCAAACGTAATGCAGTGCAGAATTTGAATAAAAGCCACCTGAAGCGGTGTTGTCGCACCGGCCATCAGCCACCAGCGCAGGACAAATAAGACGCCCACGAGTGCCAGCCAGCCCAGCAGCACCGAGACTTTGCGTTTCAGGAAACGGTTGCACAGCAGCAGCACTCCCACCTCCAGGATAGAGGAGAGGAATACGGCAAGGCCGATCATTGTTTTGCTGCCCCCAAGCTCAGTAATGTAGAGCGACACGAAGGTGTTGTTCATCGTATTGGGGATGGAGACCAGAATGCCGAAGAAGATAAAACATAGAAAAAACGGATTATAAAAGATTTTTTGGAAGCCCTTGAACGGCAATGGCGCAACGCCTATGGAATGATCGAGCCTCGGCAGGGCAACCAGCGAGAGCATGGCCGCGCAGAGCAGTGCAGCAAAGAGATAAGACAAGATAGATACGCCGGCCCACTCAATAACGGGCCCGGCCAGGATCGCGGTTAGCGCCCATCCGAGCGAGCCCCAGAGCCGGAAAGAGCCGAACTTGTGATTCGTGCCGTCAATATAGCTAAGAATCATCGTGTTGCTCTGGGCGAACAGCGGACCCTGGAAGAAATAGAAGAAAAGGATGGAAACATAAATCATTTCATATGTATGCGCCTGAAATACAAGCTGAGACAATACCAGTGTTCCCGTCAGCATGACGAGGACAATCCGCCGCATATTCTGATAACGGTCACTCCATATGCCCCAGAAAGGATTGGCAATAATTGAAACGAGTGCGCCTACCGACATTAAGCTCCCGATCTCCAACTTGTTCATTCCTACATCCTGCAGATATAGTGGGAAGAAGCTGGTGAAGAGGACCACGGTTCCATACACGAAGAAATTGAACCATTTCAGAGAGCTGAAGGATGGATGCTTATTAAGGTACTCCCGCAAATTGGGCACTCCTTTCCCGCCAGATGTCTTGCATTCCTTGCTTCAGCCTAAAAATAGGCCGTTTCTAACACTGTAACACTTGTTGAAAAGGGATACAAACCAAGTTTTGAATGATTTTCCAGCCAGCTGTCTAATTTCTGCTCCCGCCAGCTTTTTAAGAGGAAAAAAGCCGATATCCTGGGATATCGGCGAGGAATTTAGCTTAGATATGGAAATGGTCAAAGTCCGCAAAGCCCCCGGACTGGACCGGGGCAAAGGAGGCTGCGAACAGGCCAACTTTGGCTCCGACCCACCGTCCTTCAGCAATCGTGAACGGCTCACCGAAATCGGTGTATTGTGAACCGTCCTGGCTGAAGCTGAACCGGCAAAGGCAATCTTCCCCCAAGCTGAACCTTAAGTACAGGCTGTCTGCACCGGTGAGTATCTCAGCTTTTTTAATATCCCCGGCTTCCGTGAGGTTCTCTGTAACACTACGGCTCTCATACTGGGTCAGCCGGAGCGCTCCGTCCTGGTCCATAGACAAGGCCAGATAGAAGGCCCGCTGTCCCAAGACCACGAGGCCCGCCCGTTCTTCGGAGGTGGCAAAGCTGGGCGTAATCTGTGCGGCTGCCGAGAAAACGGGAGCGGCGAACTTCTGCATGAGCAGCTGCGGGGCGTCATAAAGAGTGCGGCAGCCCTCTGGAAGTGCTGCGGCATACAGTCTCAAGCCGCCCCAGGGATTCAGGCTGTACCAGCCGGTGGCCGGATTGGCCTGCCACTGCCATTGCAGGCCGAGCGACGGTCCACGGAAGTCATCTGCAGTTTGGGGAACGGCAATTTCTCCGGCGGCACGGATATTGGGCTTGCTCCAGAGCTCTACCGGCTCTCCGGTGTCCTGCCCGGGTGCAAGCCGGCCCATCAGCGGCCAATCTTCCTGCCATTCCATGGGCTGCAAATGGACGATCCGCCCGTGGGCTCCTTTATCCTGGAAATGAATAAACCAGGATTCGCCGGACGAAAGCTCAACCCATCCTCCCTGATGCGGGCCGTTCACTGGGGTATCCCCTTGATGCAGCACGATTTTATCCTCATAAGGCCCTTCGATGGAGCTGGAGCGGAAGACGGCCTGCCAGCCTGTGGGCACTCCGCCCGCCGGTGCAAAGATATAATAATAGCCATTTCTTTTGTACAGCTTCGGACCTTCCAGTGTAGGATGCTTTACTGTCCCGTCGATGATAATCCGGCCTTCATCCAGCAGGCTTCTGCCGTCCGGGGACATCCTGCAGAGGCTCAGAATATGCTTCAGGCCGGAACGGCTATGGGCAAAGGCATGGACCAGATAGGCCTGCCCGTCTTCATCCCAGAAAGGGCAGGGGTCGATCCAGCCTTTGGCGGGCTTCACCAGATGCGGCGGTTCCCAGGCACCAAACGGGTTATCCGTCTTGGTCATAAAGATGCCTTCGTCGGGTGTTGCGTAGAAGATCCAGAACTGCCCGTCATGAAAGCGCAGGCTGGGCGCCCACACGCCTTTGCCATGCTGCACGCGCTCATAGCCGGGAAGCTCCAGCTGCGGCAGCGCATGATTGACGAGGCTCCAGTTGACCAGATCCCGGGAATGAAGGATCGGCAGACCCGGCGTATGCGCAAAGCTGGAGGCGGTCATAAAGAAATCATCGCCTGCACGGATAACATCGGGATCAGAGTAATCGGCATAGATGATCGGATTTCTGTAAGTTCCGTCTCCCTGATCGGGAATCCAGCGTCCGGAACCTGTAACAGCATGAGTATTCATTCCAGCCCTCCCATTCGCGGCGGCGTATTATTTTTGAGTCTGATCATAGGACTGTTTCTCTGCCTCAAGCAGTTTAGCCCATTCGTCCAGCATTTCCGTTCCGGTCATTTTTTTAGCCATCACCTTTTGAATCATAGGCTCAATCTTTTTCTGGATATTGCTGTAGCCCGGTAGATAATACGGAGTGCCGGCAAAATGCGTATCGGCTGAATTCAGCAGCTCCGAAGCGGATTTCATATAAGGAATGTCCTGAATCCAGGCATCGGCGGCCGCCTCCTGATTGGCAGGGATTTCACCATAAAGCTTGGCGTACTGGCTGTTGATGTCATGGGACAGGTAGAAGGTCATAAATTTCCATACCGCGTCTTTGTTTTCGGCGGTTTTGGTCATGGTCAGACCCAGCGGCATGAGGCCGGGGTGTTCACGATAGCCGTTGACACCCTTCGGAAACGGTACGGCTTCAAATTTGGTATAGTCTCCGTTGAATGCTTTTTCATGGGAGCTTGCCGAGCCAAGGTTATGCACAACAACAGCCGCTTTGTCCGATTGGAAGGTGGCGGCGAGCTCGCTCCAGCCCTTGTTGAGATCATCCTCTGGAGTATAGACATTATACGCGCCTAAATATTTGTCCAGAAACTCTGCGTGCAGCGGATCATTGATCGTTGCTTTTCCTTCAGGCGTAAAATAATCGGCAATTCCGGAGTAGGAATACATCAGCATTTCCAGCGTATTGGCACTTCCGGCACCACCGCGGATACTGAGCCCGTAGCGGTCTTTGGATTTATCGGTAAGCTTGGCGACATCCTCGAAGAATTGATCCCAGGTATCGGGGAGCGCAAGGCCGGCTTCTTTGAACCAGTCAGGGCGCAGCCAGAGATTCCAGGTCTGGGAGCTGTATGGTAGCGCATACAATTTTCCTTCTTTGGTATCCAGCTTGCGGTTGCTGGCAATCAGCTCAGCGGAAATCAGATCCTTGTCGGCCCAGCTGTCATAATAGGCATCGAGGGGCTCCAGCACATCTCTGGCGAGCAGGTCGGCCTTGAAATCATTCATGATATCCGGTGCCTGTTCTGCGGAGATCGCGACATTTACCTTTTGCTCGTAAGCGGACAAATCACCGGGAACCCCGAGATAATCCACCTTAATGTCCGGGTTCTCTTCCTCAAACTGCTTGATGATCTTCTCGAAAAAAGCGTTGCGCTCCGTAGTCACCGCAGCTGCCCAGAAGCTGATGGTTGTCTGCTTAGCCTTATCCCCGTTCTTGCTGCCTTCGCCTGATGAGGCGGAGTTCGTTGTCTTGTTCGAGCCGCAGCCGGTCAATGCCAGCAGAAGCGAGGCGCCTACCAATACGGAACTCCGTAATTTTCTTGTCTTCATAAATCTTTAGACCTCCCTGAAAGTTATATTGTTGTATATATTAAGGACGTTTCCGGGAAAAGCCGGCCCGGCCCCGTCCTTAATGACTGGAGCCGGATTCAGCCCTTGACGGCACCGCCGAGGCCTTCCACCAAATAACGCTGGATGTACATGAACAGCAATACAGGAGGGATCAGCCCGATAATGCTTCCCGCTGCCAGTGAGGCATACTGCACACTGAATTCGCCGATCATAAATTTCAGCCCGATAGGAATTGTGAAGCGGTCCGGCGTTGTGATAAACGAGAACGCGACCAGGAATTCATTCCAGACGCCGATGAATGCGAAGGCGCTGGTTGCCACGATGCCCGGAAGCACGATCGGCGCGATAATGGCGAAGATAATGCGGAATCTTCCCGCACCGTCGACCATAGCCGCTTCGTCAATCTCCTTCGGGGTGGAGGCGATGAAGCCGCGCATCAATATCGTATTGAACGGGACCTGCAGCACGATATAGAACAGGACGAGCGAGTAAGGCGTGTTGATTAGCCCAAGGTTCTTGAAAATCAGGAACAGCGGAATTACAAACAGGATGACGGGCATCATCTGTGTAGCCAGCAGGATCAGCATAAAGGCGCTTTTTCCCTTGAACTTGAACCGGCTCATCGCATAACCGTTCATCACCGACAGCAGTGTAATGACGATCACCGACAGGATGGAGACCAGCACACTGTTGAGGAAATATTGCGAGAAATTATTATCGTTCCACACATTGATATAATTCTCGAAGGTCAGCGGAGACGGAAGATATTGAATCGTCGAGCTCATAATGTCCGTTTCTTTTTTTAGAGAGGTGGAGATAGCCCATAGAAAAGGAACGAGTACAAAGATCAGCGTTAAGGCCAGCGGAATGTAAAAGAGCAGCCTGCTGCCTATTTTGCGGCCGGTAGTCTTATTCATCCTGCATTCCTCCCCGGTTGAGTCTCAGGTACAGAATGACAAAGAGCATCAGGAACAGGAAGGTGACGACGCCAAGCGCCGAGCCGTATCCGTAGTTGCCCTCAAGGATCGAGGTCTTCATCATATAAATCGGCAGCGTTGTCGTCATATCCATCGGGCCGCCGTTCGTCATCGTAAAGATCATGTCGATGGAGTTGAATTCCCAGATGGCTCTGAGCAGGGTGGCGAAAATAATGCTCTCCTTCAGATATGGAAGAGTGATATGAAACAGCTTCTTCAGGGGCCCGGCACCGTCCACCTCGCAGGATTCGTACACTTCGTGCGGAATGGTCTGCAGTGCGGCGAGCAGGGTGATCGCAAAGAACGGAATACCCCGCCACAGCTCGGCGAAGACTACGGAGCCGAACACAGTGCTCGGATTAGCCAGCCAGGCGATGGCTTCATCAATGATGCCAAGCTTCATCAGGATGTCGTTGATGATCCCGATATGCTGGTTGAACATGAGCGACCACAGCATGGTCGTTAGCACGCCGGATACGGCCCAGGGAACCAGCACCAGCGAGCGGACCAGGCCGCGCAGCCGGAAGGACTGGTTCAGCAGCAGGGCAACAATCAGCCCGAAGACCAGCTGAAGGGCCACCTCGGAAAACACCCATTTCAGCGTAGTGACCAGTGTGGTGTAGAACAAATCGTCTTCCGTGAAGATATGGCGGAAATTCTCCAGTCCGATATAGCCTGCTTCCTGCAGACGGGTGAAATCGTAGCTTTGAACACTCAGGTCGAATACCCGGAATATCGGAAAGATCAGGATGCCCGCAATGAGCAGGACTGTGGGGGCGATAAGTAAATAGGGAAGCCACCCGTCCCCTTTGATGCGTTTTCTTTTTCCCGGTTTGGATAAGGCAAGCTTGCCCCCGGTTTGTCGCGTAATATCCATAACTGCACCTCCAAAACAATCGTAATTCAGATAGCGGATCAGCTGAATAAGATATATTTCAAAGGTTGTTTGTTTTCTTTAACAGTTTGCGTATAAGTTAGCGGCTGCCGGCTTAACCCTGCTGAGCCTTACGGTAGTCCGAAGGGGACATGCCGAAGTGCTTTTTGAACAGCACGCTGAAGTATTGAGGATTAGGGTAGCCTACCTTTTCGCTAATTTCATAGGATTTGTAATCTGTCTGCTTCAGCAGCTCCGCCGCCTTTTCCATCCGGATACCGGCGATATATTCGATTACGTTGATCTCTCTGTATTTTTTGAAGAGAGTGCTTACGTACGATGGTGAGATATGAACTTCACCGGCAATTGCCGCGAGACTCAGCTTCTCATTAGCGTAATGTTTGATAATATACTGCTCCATTTGCTTCAGCAGCATGTGATGCGAATGCTGTGAATGGCGCATTTCATCACAGAAGAACAGGCCGGGTTCGCCGGCAACATCCTTCATATGCGCAGCCGTCAGAGCTTTATTGTAGGAGTGGGGGATCTGGGCGAAACCTTCGCACACGCTGCCTACACCGATGCTTACCGGAATTTTAAGACAGGCCTCAATTGTATTCCTCATCTCCTCCAGCAATTGGGCAAAGGAACCGTCCGGTTGGTCCGCCTCGCCCGGTTTCTCCAGGTTAAAGAGAATATTGATTCTGTGATTGTAATGGACGAAAAAAGGCTTTGGAGCCCGGCCGCTGAACTGTTCAACGCCTATATTGCGGATGGAGAACAGCAGCAGCTCGGCGTTCTCCTCAATGCCGGGCCGGGAGAAGCGCCGCAGATCTTCGGGCTGGATTACCGCGACCCGGAAGTAGTTGCCCTCCCAGCGGATGCCGAGAAGATCCATTTCGCGGCGTGCCCAGTCGATGCTGGGAACACCGGACAGCAGATCGGAGAAGAACTTGTTTTCAATCAGGGTTTGGCTTTTTTGAGCCTTCTCCGATTCCCGCAGCTCCTGCAGCAGACTGCGCCCGGCCGCGGCCACGGACTTCAGGATGGTATCATTGTCCTCGTATTTCAGAATGTAGTCGGAAGCCTGCAGGTGGAGAGCTTTCTTGGCATAAGAGAAATCATCATAGCCGGTCAGGAAAATAATCCGGGTCAGCGGATACTCCCTGTTCACCATCTCCGCCAGCTGGAGCCCGTCCAGCAGGGGCATCTGAATATCGGTCAGCAGGATATCCGGACGGAGCTGCTGAACAAGCAGCCAGCCCTCTTCCCCGTTCGCGGCGGTTCCGGTCACCTCGATGTCTTCAGTACTCCATTTCACATTGGCCCGTATGCCTTCCCGGATCCATTTATCATCATCCACAATCAGCAGTTTCAGCATTATAATCGTTCTCCTTTCGTATCGCCTGTATAAGGGAGGTACACCTTTACCTGTGTGTACAGGCCCTCTTCGCTGTCGAGCTTTAATCCATAGCGGCTGCCGAAATGCAGGACAATCCTGCGGTGGGCGTTCCACAGCCCGTAGGTGATGGCTTCATGTCCTACCGTCTCTGATTCCAGCGAGGCGCGGAGCTGTGAGAGCTTGTCCCGGCTGATCCCGTGCCCGTTGTCATACACTTTAAAGACAGCATAATCCCCCTCACGGCGGCCGGAAATGGAGAGGAAGCCGTGGCCGTGCTTATTTTTGATTCCATGGTAAATGGCATTCTCCACCAGCGGCTGCAGCGTAAGCTTCAGAATGGGTAGCTCAAGCAGCTCGTCTTCGACTTTAATCTCGAAGTCAAATTCCTGGCTGTACCGGATGTTGAGTATCATCAGATAGCTGCGCACATGCTCCATCTCCTCACGGACCGGAATAATCTCACGGCCTTTGCTGATGCTGATCCGGAAATAGGAGGTCAATGCACTGACCATGGTGGAAGCGCGCTGCCGCTCATTCATATCAATCAGATGTTTGATGGAGCTTAGCGTGTTGTAGAGAAAATGGGGCTGGATCTGGGCCTGCATAGCCTGCAGCTCGATCTGGCGTTTCTTCTCCTGCTCACTGCGTACTGTCTCGAGCAGCTGGGCTACCGAAGCCACCAGGCCGGAGAGCCCGCGGGCCAACACGCCAATTTCATTATGCTGGTCCAGCTCAAAGCTGACGCCGAGGTCTCCCCGCTCGAAGCGTTTGACCTGCTTGGACAGGTAGCGGAGCGGGTTGCTGAGGTTGCGGGCGACAACCGCGGCAGCCACGATGAACACAATTAGGATAAACAGGATCAGAACCAGGGAGATGTATTTGATGCGGGTTGCTCCCTCCAGAATATCCTTCTCCGGCACAACCGCTGCAAGCACCCAATGATTGAGCGGCAGGGTATTGTAGGCAATGGCCATTTTCCGGCCCGCCTTGCTGTCGGCTGTCAGGCTGCCGCTGTCCTGTGATCCGTTTCTTAGTGCGTTAATGGTTTCCCCGCTGAGTTCATATTCGGCATCCAAGGTCTTGGAGTACAGCTCGCCTTCCGGGCTGATCAGCATCAGTGTCCCGCCCGGACTGATCTTTACATTCTCCATAATCTCGAGAAAATAGCTTTCACGTAAATTAATAAGGACAATGCCGCTGGCGGGGGAATGTTCGGTGCCGATCATTTTGAAGCTGCTCATAACTCTCCGCTGCTCCACCGTCTCAAAGATCGTATCCTTATGGCTGTTCAGCCAATAGTAGCCTTTCTGCGAGGTATTATAGCGTCTGAGCCAATCGTTCAGATCAATATGGACCTGCCGGGGGACATATTCCTGCTGCAGGTTGAAGGATCTTCCGTTATTGAACGCGACGAAGATGGAATCGATCATCTGGAAATAGGAATGGTACACATCGTCAAGCTGGTCGTGCAGCTTAATGAGATCGTCATACCGGTTCTGGTCGGCCGCCTGGCCTTCTCCCGAGAGAATGCTCTGCAGGGCATCATTATCCTCCAGGCGCACCAGCTGTTCGAAGATTGTGAGAAACTTGTCGTTCATGAACAGGGCTGTCTGATGAGTGGTGTCGGCGAGGGCGTAGAAAGCGTTTTCTTTTAATTGCCGACTGGACGAAAGATAGGAGAAGAATCCGGTCAGCACGACGGATAAGACCAAAATGGGCAAAAAACAGATTAACAGCTTCGATTGGATAGGCCTGTCTACGAGGTAACGTTTCATGGGATAACTCCTTTTTGCAGATAAGATTTCCATAATGTTTACGTGAACATTTATGGAATGAGCCTCGCTTATCCTTAGGCAGCTGCCGGAACCGGCGCTTAGGAGGCCTTGAATTTAGAGTCTAGCACAGACCTCTGCAAAATCAACCAGTGTCTATATTTTTTCGAATTTTGAAAAAGTTCGCCCGCGTAATAAATTTCATTTCTTTCCTGCAGCAAAGGATATTTGAAGTGATAACTCGTCAGACTTGCTGTTTTCGCGCTGTAAAGTTTGATACGATACCCATAGAGAACAGGAGATTTCAGCGGGAGGAAAAAATGACACAATACACGGGAATTATTCTGACAGGGGGGGCTTCGAGGCGGATGGGCAGCGATAAAGCGCTGCTTACACTTGCCGGAGAACCTGTGATTGCCCGGCTGGCGGACGAGTTGGCCAAGCTCGCCGAAAGTACGGTCATTGCCTGCGGCCCCCGGGAGCGCAGGGAGTACGACTTCTTGCAGCTTCCCCAGATCACGGACCATTATCAAGGCTGCGGCCCTCTGGCCGGTCTTCATGCGGCGCTCAGCCATTCACCGACGGAATGGAATCTGGTGGCGGCTTGCGATCTGCCGTTTGCTTCGGCGTTATTTCTGCAGTACATACTCAGCTGCCATGCGGCAGCGTATCCCGAGACAGTGAGGCATAGAGCCGGTTTCGGCGCGCCTGCCGCTGTTCCGGTGTCCCCCTCCGGCCGGACGCAGCCCCTGCTCGGGCTGTATCATAAGCGGACACTTCCGGTGCTGGAAGCAGCGCTGAGCGGTGGAAGATTCAAAGTCATGGAGTGCCTGGAGAAGCTGGACGTTCTATATGTTCCAGAATCCGGCTTTACGCCTAGCCAGCCGGCGCCCTCCCCTTTGTACAATATGAATACAACGGATGATTATTTGGCTGCCGTCAAGCTGCTGCCACAGTTCAAGGGTCCTTGCTGAGAGCACTAATTTTTCCTTCGTTTAACTTCAGTTTACAAAGCGGCGTTAATGTGGAGAGGAAGGCGGACAGGAGCGGGACAGCCCGAGATCTATCCGTCAGAAAAGAGGAAGTTCTATGAATAAATCCAAATCTTCACGGAAGCAGGGAGCGTCCTTGAAGCCGTTCCTGAAGCTGCTGCATGAGACTAAACCCTCCTACGGGCTGCTAGCTCTGGCGGTAGGGCTTAGTATGATATCGACGCTGGTGGGTCTGGTCATTCCTATGTTCACCAAGAATCTGGTGGACGGCTTCTCGCTGGCCTCCATCAGCAAGCTGCAGATTGCGGGAATTGCCGGAGCTTTTGTAGCCCAGACGATTGCCGGAGGCGTCTCCATTTATTTGCTGAACTACGTAGGGCAGAAGATTGTTGCGGGACTGCGCGACCGGCTGTGGCGCAAATTTCTTGTGCTGCCGGTGGCCTACTACAATGATAACCGCACAGGTGAAAGCGTCAGCCGGATGACGAACGATACCGGAATTCTCAAGACGCTGATCTCCGAGCATTTGGCCAGCTTGTTTACCGGGGTAATCTCCATCGTCGGTTCGATATCGGTGCTGCTGTATCTGAACTGGAAAATGACGCTGGTGCTGTTCACGGTGCTTCCACTGTCCGCACTCATTCTGGTGCCGCTGGGCCGGCAGATGTACAAAATCTCCAAGGGCACTCAGGATGAAACAGCATCCTTTACCGCTACACTGAGCGGTGTGCTGTCCGAAATCCGGCTGGTGAAATCTTCGGGCGCAGAGCAAAGGGAATATGAAGCCGGGCGGACCGGAATTATGAATCTGCTGTCCTTCGGCATCCGGGAGGGCAAAATCAGTGCGATGATCAGCCCGCTAGTCTCGTTTGTGTTCATGATGCTGCTGGTCGTCATTATCGGCTATGGCGGCATGCAGGTGTCCTCGGGTGCCTTGACTGCAGGTGAATTGGTAGCCTTTATTCTGTATTTGATCCAGATCGTAATGCCGCTCACGCAGCTGACCCAGTTCTTCACCCAGGTGCAGAAGGCCAAAGGTGCCTCAGAACGGATCATTGAAACACTGGCTGCGGAAGAGGAGATTTACGAAGGGGCAGAGGAAGCGGATGGATTGCAGGGACCGATTGCTATAGAGGATTTAAGCTTTGGCTATAAAACAGGTGAACAGGTGCTGGACAAGGTCAGCTTCTCCATGCTGCCGGGTCAGGTTACGGCGATTGTCGGACCAAGCGGAGGCGGTAAAACGACGTTATTCTCAATGCTGGAACGGTTCTATGAACCGCAGCATGGCGTCATCAAGCTGGGCGGGAAGCCGGTGTCGGCGTTTTCCCTGCGTTCCTGGCGCAGGCTGATCGGGTATGTCTCGCAGGAAAGCCCGCTGCTCTCCGGCACGATTGCCGATAATCTCGGCTATGGGCTGGACCGGAAGATCAGCGAGGAGGAGATGCGCCGTGCTGCAGCCATGGCCTATGCCGACGGCTTTATCCGTGAGCTGCCGGACGGCTATCAGACGGATGTGGGGGAACGGGGCGTGAAGCTGTCCGGCGGACAGCGCCAGCGGATTGCCATCGCGAGGGCGCTGCTGCGTGATCCGAAGATTCTGATGCTGGACGAAGCTACCTCCAGTCTCGACAGCCAGTCCGAAGCAGTGGTGCAGAGTGCTTTATCGAACCTTATGCAAGGCCGGACCACGATCGTGATTGCCCACAGACTGGCAACCGTGGTGAATGCGGATCAGATTATCTTTATAGAGAAAGGCCGGATCACCGGCAAAGGAACGCACGAAGAGCTGCTGCGCAGTCATAAGCTATACCGGGAATTTGCGGAACAGCAGCTGCAAATGAACACACCGCAGCTTTTGGAGGGCGGCAAAGAGGAGGCTACAGCAGAATATGGCCAAAATACTTGTAGTGGACGACGATCCGCACATCCGCGAATTGGTGGAGCTGTTTCTGAGAGCTGAGGGGATGGATGAGGTCTATGGCGCTTCCGATGGGGTGGAGGCGCTGCGGCTGCTTGAGGACAACAGCGTGGATCTGGCGATCATCGATGTGATGATGCCGAAGATGGATGGCTGGGAGCTGTGCCGCGCGCTGCGGGAAAGCTATGATTTTCCCATTCTGATGTTGACAGCCAAAGGGGAAACCTCACAAATTGTTAAAGGCTTCGAGCTGGGTACGGACGATTATCTGGTGAAGCCGTTTGAACCGCTGGTGCTGATCGCCAGAGTTAAAGCGTTGCTGAAGCGGTACCAGATTTCCTCCGCACAGAGTGTAAACGTCGGAAATTTGCGGATGAACCGCAAGACTTATGAAGCCTCCTCGGAGTTTGGGGAAATCACGCTGCCGCTGAAGGAAT
The DNA here is from genome assembly GCF_038007405.1 of Paenibacillus sp. FSL M7-1046. NCBI lineage: Bacteria > Bacillati > Bacillota > Bacilli > Caryophanales > Paenibacillaceae > Paenibacillus > Paenibacillus sp. FSL M7-1046. Next base: position 2,832,631 of record NZ_JBBOXB010000001.1, read on the forward strand.
TCGAGCTGCTGTTCAAGCTGGCAAGCTATCCCGGGCAGACATTGACGCGCGACAGGCTGATTGAAGAAATCTGGGGTTATGATTTTGGGGGCAATGAACGGACGCTGGATGTGCATGTGGGCCGTCTGCGCGAACGTTTCCCCCGGGAAAAATATGGCTTCAATATCCGTACCATCCGTGGGCTGGGTTACCGTCTGGAGGTGGTTAATGGATGAGAAGACTTGGCAGGATTGTGAGAGAGATCCTTGGAATGGGGATATTGATCGCTGCCCTCTATGTTTCCTGGAATGGAGGATATTACGGAGTAAAGCTGCTGTCGGGACATTTTGAATGGTCCCTGTCCCCTTATAGATCGGGGCTGCTTATTATGGCGCTGCAGTTTCTCATTTTTTTCGTTGTGGGCGGTATCGTAGCTCTTATCGGACATGCCAGGGGGGATGAGAGAGCTTTCTATATTCCCATCCTGACAGCAATGCGGCAAATTTCCAAAGGCAATTTCAAGGTGGAGCTGGAAAACAGCAAGCGTTACGGGCAGTTTGGCGGAATCGTGGAGGGGATTAATGAAATGGCCAGCGAGCTGGGCCGGATGGAGATTATGCGCCAGGATTTCATCTCCAACGTCTCACATGAGATCCAGTCGCCGCTGACCTCGATTCGCGGATTCGCCCGTGCGCTGCGGGAAGAGGGCCTTAGTGCAGACAACCGGAGACATTATCTGGACATCATCGAAGCAGAGGGCAGCCGGCTCTCCGGGCTCAGCGACAATCTGCTGAAGCTGTCGGCATTGGAGGCGGGCAGCTTTCCGTTTGAAGTGAAGTCATACCGGCTGGACAAACAGCTGCAAGATATGATTCTGGCCTCGGAGCCGCAGTGGCTGGATAAAGAGATCGAGTTGGAAGCCGAGCTGGAGGAGATTTCGGTGGACGCTGTGCAGGATCTGATGAGCCAGGTATGGACCAATCTGCTGCATAACAGTATCAAGTTTACCCCTGAGGGCGGGCATATCACCATACGTGTGCATCACGCAGAGGGTCAAGCCATTGTGGAAATCAGGGACAGCGGCATAGGCATCGCCGAGGAGGAGCTGCCCCGCATCTTCGAACGATTCTACAAGGCCGATAAAGCAAGAAGCGCCAGCGGAGGCGGGAGCGGACTGGGATTGTCACTGGTGAAGAAAATCGTAGATTTGCATAACGGGACGATAAACGTAACAAGCCGTCCCGGCGAGGGGACGGCTTGTACGGTGAGCCTGCCATTGCGGCTTAAATAAATCCGCCGTTTACGCGCAGCGTTTGTCCGGTAATCCACTGGGACTCTTCCCCGGCGAGAAAGCTGACGGCTCCGGCAATATCCTCAGGCTGGCCCAGGCGGCCAAAAGCATTGGCTTTCTTCAGCCCTTCAAGCTGTGCTTCGGATTTGCCTTCGAGGAATAAATCCGTGGCAACCGGCCCCGGCGCAACTGCGTTGACCGTAATGCCTTTGGCCCCGAATTCCTTGGCGAGCTGGCGGGTGAATTGTTCTACTGCACCTTTCGTTCCGGCATAGATGCTGTAAGCCGGGAACATTTGGCCATTGACCGAGGTGGAGAAATTAATGACCCGGCCGCCCTCTTCCAGATGGAAGAAAGCCTGCTGGCAGGAGAAGTAGGTCCCTTTGACATTGATAGCAAACTGCTTGTCGAATTCCTCCTCAGTAGCTGCGCCGATGAGGCTGTTTATCATGATTCCGGCGTTGTTGACCACGATATCAATCTTGCCGAACAGCTCCTTGGTATCCTTGAACAACTGCTCAATCTGCGCGGGTTTGCTGATGTCGGCCTGAAGGGCGGCTGCCTTTCCGCCTTTTCCCTGAATACCCTGCACCACAGCCTCAGCTTGTTTAGGACTGCTGGAATAGTTAATGATTACAGCGGCCCCTTGCTCCGCCAATCTCTCCGCAACGCTCCGTCCGATCCCTCTAGAGGACCCCGTAATGATAGCTACCTTACCCTGCAGGTTTTGATTCATGAATTGTTCCTCCTTAAAGTTTTGTTAGCGTTACTTCATAAGAATCTGCTTCGGAAGCATTCGCTTAGTTTTGTTAGCGTTACTTCATAATAATCTGCTCCGGACAAAACTGGCTTCGGAAGCATTCGCTTAGTTTTGTATAAGATACCGGGTTTAACTGGTGACAGCCGCGAGGCCTCTGGCAAGTATTGTCCAGAGCTGTTCAAATTCCTGTCCGATGCTCCCGCGATGCCATTCATAGGCATGGGAAGGATGGTGGAACCGGGCCGTCGCGTGAAAAAGTGAACGGGCAATCGTCTCCGTACCGGCGATTGGCATAATCATGCCTTCCTGAATGCCTTTGTCAATTACACTGCCCATCTGGCTGATAATCCGCTGAATATGGGTGTCAATGAGCTCGGAGGCTTCTTCCGTAACAGATGCATACATCTTGAACATTTCGCTGTCCTGCTCGGCGTAGTGATGTTTAAGCTCGATCAGCTTCGCGATATATTTCCTTAGCTGCTCCAGAGCATTACCGGCTGCAGCTGCCGCGATCTCTGTCAGAGGGGCAAGAATCAACTCGTCCAGCCATCTTTCCGTTACAGCCTCCCGCAATGCCGCTTTGCTGGGAAAATGCCGGTACAAGGTACCATGGCTGACGCCCAGCAGCTTGGCTACATCGGTCACTGAGGTTTTGTCAGGGCCGAACCTGCGCAAGGTCTGTTCAGCGGCGTCCAATATTTCCGTCTTGCTTAAAAAAGCGCTTGGTTTGTTCACGGGTGGATTCTCCCTTCGGTAGGTACAGCTTAACATGGTGGCTGACAAATGACAAATATTAATTTATGTCATTTGATTATTTATGATATTTGCCAAGGCTGCTATTCCGTGCTCCATCTCATCCTCAGAGGCATAGGCGAAGGACAGGCGGAGATGTCTGCTGTCGCTGCGGTCATACAGATCCCCTGTATTCAGGAGTACTCCAGCCTGTAGTGCAGCCTTGAAGAGCCGGCGCAGCGAAAGAGTTCCATTCAGAGAGAGCCAGATGTAGAAACCTCCGGCCGGAATATTCCAGGAAGCCAGCCCCGCAAAATGGATATCAAGCAGCTGCAGCATGAAATCACGCCGCTGACGCAGTTTTCCGCGCAACAGGACGAGATGCTGCTCATGATAACCGCCTTCCAGCCAGCGCGCAGCGGCGAGCTGCGACAGGGAGCTTGCGCCGTAATCGGTCTGCATCTTGATATCGGCCAGCCGGCGGACTACCGGCTCCGGGCCGACAATCCAGCCGATGCGCAGGCCGGGGCTCGCCGCCTTCGACAGCGTGCCCAGATGGAGCACTCTTCCCTCGCGGTCCCGGGCTTTCAGGGGGTTGGGCGGGCGATCATCAAGCCATAGATCCTGATAAGCCCCATCCTCGAGAATGGGCAGTCCAAGTCCGCCTGCAATGTCCATTAAGGCGTCCCGTCGTCCCGCATCCATCAGAATTCCGGTGGGATTATGGAAGCTGGGGATGGTATAGAGCATGGCCGCCTTGCTCCGGATGGCTGCGGCTGCCAGCTGATCCGGTAAGAGGCCGTCTTTGTCCATCGGCAGGCCGCTGAATTTCACCCCCGCCGACTGGAAGGCGTGGATGGAATACAGGTAGGAGGGCTTCTCCAGCAGCACCGTCGAGCCGCGCGGCAGCAGGCCCAGCGCAATGAGCTGCAGACCCTGCAGCGCGCCCGAGGTAATGAGGATGGAAGACGGATCGGCCTCTATTCCGTTCTTCGACAGCTCCTGGCTGACCGCTCTGCGAAGACTAAGGCTGCCAAGCGGCTCCTCGTAGGAGAGTGGCGGAAGCGGGTTCTGTGCCAGCTCGAGCAGCACCTGGCGCATCGACTCGCCGGGCAGCAGCCCGGGCGCAGGCTCACCGGTGCCGAGACGGATTAGCCCCGCTTCATATTCAAGCCTGTTGATGGCTTGTACCGCAGGCAGGTTAGGGTAGTGGATGCCTTCCTCCACGTAGTCATTCCAGTTGCCGCCAAGCTGGCCCGCAGCTCCAGTGGAGCGGGCCGCTGCATCCGGCCCGGAGGCTCCAGCCCTGCTTGAAGCGGCAACCCGGGTTCCTCCGCCCCGGCTGCCTTCGATCAGGCCGAGTGCAGCCAGCTGCCCGAGCGCGGTGACAACTGTGCTGCGGTTGACGCCAAGCTGACGGCATAGCTCGCGCTGCGGGACAAGCCGCATGCCGGGAGGCCAGGCGCCGCTGGAGATTTTGCCGATGAAATAGGCCGAGATTTGTCTGTGCAGCGGCAGCGGTGAAGAGGGGTCCGGCTTCCAATGGTCGCTTAAGCTTGCAGAATCATCAAGGGAAGCGGATTGGACAGGGGGAACTGCTGAGGGTGAGGCTGTAAGTGGATGGTCTGATTGGCGTTGGCGCGTCAAAGGACTAGCTCCTTTTTATAGGGTGTAAATGCTGTTGGAACAAGAATTTTGTTACTTGGAGTATATCACGCTTCGTCTGGACTTCTATATTTGGTTGGGTAGTATCCTATGGATTTGGATGGTTACCTGAGCCGTTAGGGGGAGTAGGATCAATAGTGCAGCGAAGGACGTGTATGCTGCTGCCATACGTTGATTTGAAATAGACAGCAGGCTGGAAGGAGCCGGATGATGGCGGAAGCAATAGTGCATGGAATAATATTGGCTTTTGGGCTTATTTTACCGCTGGGGGTACAGAATATATTCGTCTTTAATCAAGGAGCACTGCATCCGAAATTTCGAAGTGCCCTGCCCGTTATTCTGACGGCTGGCCTGTGCGATAGTCTGCTTATTGCCGCTGCTGTCGGCGGGGTGTCGCTGGTTCTGCTCTCACTGGATTGGCTGACGCCGGTCGTCTTGGGGGCGGGCATCCTATTTCTTTGCTTTATGGGCTGGAAAATATGGTCCGCCGCTCCGGCAAAAGGAGAAGCAAAACGGCTATCGCTGAAAGGGCAGGTGGGTTATACCTTGTCGGTGTCCCTGTTGAATCCGCATGCTCTGATGGACACGGTTGGTGTTATCGGCACCAATGCACTGCAATATGCCGGGAGTGAACGCTGGGTGTTCGCGGCAGCTGCCGCAGGGGTATCCTGGGTATGGTTCATCGGACTAGCGGCGGCAGGGAGAATGCTCGGGAAAGCCGACTCCTCCGGCAAGGCGGTCAGGCTGATGAACAAGGCTTCGGCGTTGCTGATCTGGGGAATTGCCCTCTATATGGGCTTTCAATTGTGGGAAAGCTTTTAGCTCCGATTCTGCTGTTGTGAGTTGTTTTCTCGAAAAAAAACGGATACCCTGCTGCCTGCAGGGTATCCGTTTTGACTTGCAATCATAAAGGCTAGCCGCCGATTTGCGACATGCGGCGAACCGTCGGAGTATGGCTCTGCGCCTTTTTCTCCAGCGCCAGCGCCATCTCATGGTTATGCGGCTTGTTGCCGAGCGCCTGGCGGAACAGGGCTTGAACCGCTGCCGGATCAGCGGTCAGAGGCCGTACGTTATACTCATCCGCCCAATACAGGCAGGCTTTGATATGACCGTCCGCAGTGAGCCGCAGCCGGTTGCAGTTATCGCAGAAATGCTCGCTGACGGGGTGGATCAGCCCGAAGGTTCCCTGCGCTCCGACCACACGCCGGTTCTGGGATGGGCCGTTGCCCGAGGGCAACTCCGCTTCCTCGGTTGCCCAGCCTGCTTCGGTACAGGCTTCTACGACCGTCTCCAGCGGCAAATAAGTCTGGCGCCAGGAATCGCTTGCGCTGCCGATCGGCATATATTCGATGAACCGCACATTCAGCGGGCTGTGCAGGGTCAGCGAGATGAAATCCTTAATTTCATCATCATTGATGCCTTTCATCAGCACAACATTCAGCTTGATCGGGGAGAGCCCCGCCGCTTCAGCGGCTTCTATGCCTTTCAGCACCTTGGCGACATCTCCGCCGCGGGTAATCATCGCGAAGCGCTCCTGTTTGAGCGAATCGAGGCTGATGTTCACCCGTGACAAGCCTGCCTGTTTTAGCAGTGCAGCTTTAGCCGGCAGCATGAGACCATTCGTGGTTAATGATATATCTTTAATACCCGGTATGGCAGAAATCATGGATACAAGCTTCTCCAGATCCTTGCGGACCAGCGGTTCTCCCCCGGTCAGCCGGACTTTGCTCAGTCCCAGGGGCGCCAGCGCCTCCACCACAGCGGTAATTTCTTCATAGCTCATAATCTCGTCCTGCGGTTGGAATTGCATTCCTTCCGCCGGCATACAATAAATGCAGCGCAGGTTGCAGCGGTCTGTAACCGAAATGCGGATATAGTCATGTAAACGTCCAAAAGGGTCCGTCAGCGGTTCCATAGCGTTGCTCCCTTCATTTGTGTATCTTATTTAAATTTTAAAGATTGCTTCCGCTGCCGTCAATGGTGCCGTACATTGTTAGCTTTCTCGATACGCTCTGTGGGAGTATAACGGTTGTACGGCAGGCAAAAAGAACAACCTAAATAATAGGGGACAAAAGAGGAACGGCAAAGTCTAAATTTGACAATAGTACGACAATTACGGGGAATGGTCATAAAATGCTCACTGAAAGCGCTTTACAATTTCGATATAATTTAGGTGTGAAAGATTCGTCTCTATTCTATGTTCACTTTTGCGCAGCTCACAGCTATGATACCGGGGCATGCACGTGGCAATAACAGCGGGTGCGGCATCCGGTCAAACCAAGTAGGGAGGATTTGCAAAATGACGATAACAACAGTTCCATCACTTGTCGTGCCGGAGGCATTTAGCCGCTGGCTGGAGAGCCGGGGATTAATATATCAGATTTTAGTTGATTTTTACGGGAGAAAACCAACGCTTTCGCTGGTTGCCCAGTGGAGCCGCAACCGCCAAATGAGCGTAGCCGCGGAAATGACGGAGGGCGGAAGAGAGCTGAAGCGTTATCTGTGCAGCCAGGAGCCTGCCCAGCTTCCGCTGATCTGCGAGAAGGAGAACCGCGAATACAAACGGCTGATGAACGAACTGCCGCGTGAAGCTGCCCAGTTGGGCCGTGAGCAAGAATTCTGCAACGTGCTCTCCGATGTGTACGCTTCGGCGGGGATCGTGTTCAAGAAATGCGGCGGCGAAGCCGATGACCATATCGCTATTGAGCTGGAATTTATGGCCGTGCTGCATGAACGGATGCTGTATAACAGCTTCTCGGTGAGAAGCGCCATGGAATTGCTGGAAATCCAGGAGAACTTCCTGGAAGAGCACTTACTGAGATGGACACCACAATTCTGCGAAAGACTGAATGCAGCTACAGACAGTCCTTTATATCTGGGGCTCAGCCATATGCTGGAGGAATTTCTGCCGCAGGATCTCCAGATGCTGCGCGCCTGGAAGTCTTCGCTGGAGAGCAGCGCGGCAGCCATGGTTTAGCCTGGATCAAGTAACGGTAACCGGCTGCTATCTATAGACTATGTTTACTTTCATATTAAGCACAAACAAAAGGCGCCTCTCCAATTGTGGAAAGGCGCCTTATTTATGAACTTTTGGTTAGTGTTCTTGAGTTCTATTCAATAACCTTTTTGCTGCGGAATTTCATCAGGAATTCATAGACTACAGGTACAACGACCAGTGTCAGCAGGGTGGAGCTGATCAGACCGCCAATAACGGTCACGCCAAGTCCTTTAGAGATAATGCCGGCGCTGTTCTCAAGTCCTGTAACCAGCGGCAGCAAAGCGCCAATCGTGGCGAGAGCCGTCATTAGTATTGGACGCAAGCGGGTGCCTCCGGCTTCAAGCAGTGCCTGACGGGTAGACATCCCTTCTTTTTCCTTGTGAATTACCCGGTCAATCAGTACGATCGCATTCGTTACGACGATACCGATCAGCATCAGTGCCCCCATCAGTGAAGAGACGTTCAGGGTTTCTCCTGCCAGCAACAGAGCGACGAGTGCTCCGATCACAGTGAATGGCAGTGAGAACAGGATCGCGAACGGTGCCAGACCGCCGCCGAAAGTAACAACAAGCACAAAATATACAATGGCAATAGCGGCCGCCATCGCAAGTCCGAGCTGGCCGAAGGTTTCATTGATTTGTTCGGTAACGCCGCCGAAGGAGATGGTAACTCCGTCAGGCAGCTCCAGGGCTTCGATCTTTTCCTTCACGTCATTTGAAGCGCTGTTTACATCGGTAGCAATGATTTCAGCGGTCACATTAACGCTCATTTTACCGTCAATGCGGGTAATCGAGTCCGGCGATGTGCCGTTCTCAATCTTCGCTACTTCGCCAATCGGCACTGTAAAGCCCAGCGGTGAGGTCAGTGTAGCCTCTTCCATTTCCTGAATACTGCTGTACGTATGAGTGTCGGCTTCAATATAGACATTATAGTTTTTGCCATCCACTTCCACCTCTGTCATTACAGGGCGGGCATTAACCGGACTCAGCTTCATGGCAATCTGTCCGGCAGTGAGGCCAAGCGAACTTAGCTTCGCTTGATCGGCAACCACGGTGTATTGTTCGTAACCTTCAGCAAGGCTGGTTTCCCCATCCTTGAAATTAGCGGTATCTGCATTCACGATGCCTGCTATCTCATCGGCTACCGGTTTCAACTGATCCAGAGTGTCGCCAAAAATATTCACGGTCAGCGTATTGCCGCCAAGGCCTCCGCCCATCATGCCGGACATATCGCCCCACACGCCTTCCGGCACCTCTTTGGTCAGCCCTTCAATCAGATTTTCCTTAACTGTGTCGAAATCTGGAGTATCACTGTCATAGGTAATATAGAAGAGACCTGAATTGCTGGAGCCCATTCCCATAAATCCACCGCCACCGATGGAGTATTGCATGTTGTCGATATGCTCTTGGGCCAGAATGTACTTCTCAGCCTTCAGTCCTTGTTCCTGGACATCTTCAGCGGTTTGTCCGGCTTTAGGTGCATAGGTCATGATGACACTCTTATCTTCCTGTGAAGGCATGAAGCTTACCCCGATTGGTTTGATCAGGAACAAGCTGCCAACCAGTAACAGAACCGCGACCCCGAAAGTAACCAGCTTATGGGAAAGGCACCAGTTCAGAATCTTCTGATAACCCAGAGCCATTTTGCCCGGTTTCTCTTCATGGTTTTTCTTGCCTTTCTTCAGTCCGTTACGGAACAGCGTATGCGCCAGTGCCGGCACAAGTGTAATCGCCACAACCAGAGAAGCGAGCAGGGAGAATACCATGGTCAGTGCAAACGGCAGGAACAGTTCGCCCACCATGCCGCTGACAAAAGCAAGCGGAAGGAATACGGCGATCGTTACAATTGTAGAAGACATAATCGGCACGAACATTTCGCTTGTAGCCGCGCTGATCAGCTCCCGGCCGCGCAGCTTCTCACCCGACAACGTCATACGCCGGTATATATTCTCAATGACGACAATCGAGTCATCGACAACCCGCCCGATGGCGACGGTCATCGCTCCCAGCGTCATCATATTGAGCGTGATATCCATTTGCCGCAGGCATAGAACAGCGATAAGCAGCGACAAGGGGATAGAAATGATCGAGATAATAGTTGAACGGATATTCCGCAGGAACAGCAGAATGATCAGTACGGCGAACAGAGCGCCAAAGACTGCCTTGGACAACATAGTATTTACGGAATCCTCAATCGGCTTGCCCTGGTCGAGCAGAACCGTAAGATCCATAGATTTATACTGCTGCTTTAATTCTTTCGTTGTATCTTTAACGCTGTTTACAACTTCAACGGTGTTGGCGTCATTGGACTTAACAATTTGAATCCCGATAGATTCTTTGCCGTTGGTACGGGAGATGGATTCGGACTTGCCGATAACCTCAATGGAGGCAAGCTCACCCAGCTTCACCGTCGGCAGGCCTGTTGGTACTGCAGCACCTGCGCCCGCGCCTGTTCCAGCGGCACCAGTACCAGTACCGGCTGCACCGGCACCACCGGCAACAGCACCACCACCGGCACTAGCAGCACCACCAGCAGCACCTGAACCTGCTTGTGCACCCGCAGCTGAAGGCACAAGCGGAATCGTCAAATTCTTAAGATCGTCTACTGTGGTAATATTGCCGTCTACAACAACGGCCTTTTGTGATTTCTCCATTTCGAACAGTCCCAGCGGAACACGCAGAGAGGAGGCTTGAACGAGGCCTTTAATGGTATCCTCTGTCAGCCCGTATTGCTTCAGTTTTTCCTGGTTGAATTTCAGGGAGACTTCCTTGACGTATTGTCCGGAAATCTGCACGGAAGCAACACCTTCGATATCCTCCAGGGCAGGACGGATATCATTCTCCGCGATGCGGGTCAGCTCTTCCAGATCCCCGGACTTGTCATCGGACAGACTCAGCGAGATAACCGGCAGTGAGCTAAGGCTGAAGCGGGAAATGGTCGGCTTCTGGGCATCATCCGGCAGAGCGACATCGTTCAGGGCTTCACGAACGGCTGCTGTGGCATTATCCAGATTCGCGCCGTAATCAAACTCGATTTGGATGTTGGAAGCATTCTCGAGCGAGGTGGAAGTGATCATCTTGACGCCATCCACATTGCGGAGCTTCTGCTCCAGCGGCTTGCTGACATCATTCACAACACCCTCCGGTGCTGCACCTGGATAAATCGTTGTTACACTGAGATAAGGTATACTGATATTAGGCAGGGTTTCCTGCTTCATGGTCAGGCCGCTGTACAAACCGGCGAATACGATAATAATGGTTAGCAGCCATATCGCGAATTTGTTCTTAAGCGAGAAATTAATTAAGCTTTTCATAAGTAGTGTTTCTGCTCCTCTCGGACTTTCCTATGGAAAGCCTCTATTTATAATTTACTGGTACTGCCTATCCGGACTTCCTCTCTCTGTTTCCACTTCCTTTGGTCTTAAGGGTTAATATAAACCGCATGTGTTCTGCATGTAAGGAGAAATCAGCTTATTCAAATCCTGCAGTTCCTTGTCCAGTACAGGGTAGCTCTGCAGGTTGGCCAGCATTCCCCGGATAATTGCCTTACGTGGGTGTGGCATGAGAATCTCACTTTCCAGAATCCCCAGAGATTCAAGCCCTTCTTCCAGACTTTGCGTGTCTACGGCGGGAGTAGCGCTGAGCAACACTTTCATTTCTTTGATCAGCTGCAGCGGACTTTTGCGCGGGGTGTCCCCATGTTCCTCGAGCCACTGTGTGAGGTAGGTAGAGGAGATCAGGGGATCAGGCTTATCGGCGAGCAGGCCCGAGACGACGATGTCCAGCAGATCCACTAGATGGTCGGCCATACGTGCGATTGATACAGGTGACCCTTGATTGAAAATAACCCGGATATAGGAGTGGATCATCCCGCTCCCAAGCAGGCTTAGGTCTCCTGTGTAAGCCAGAATATCGGGCCCGTACAGGGTTTCGAGTTTATTCTGGAACCAGGTCAGCAGGGGAGCGTTGCTCTTGCGCAGCCATTCCGGCACTTCCATTACGCCTTTTCCGGCAAATTCCTGAATTTGACGCTGCAAAAACTCGCGAAGCTCGTATACATGATTAAGCACGATCTCGATCTGGTTACGCAGCTTCTCCCGCGGGCTTCTCCGGCTCTCCAATTCCTCACGCTGCAGGGGATCACGAATCATGCGGAAGCAATATATGTAAATGCTGCGTTCCAGCTCTTCCTTAGACTTGAACACCAGGTACAGGCTGCCCTTGGAGATTCCGCATAGCTCAGCAATTTCCTGCATGGAGGTGGAGGATGAGCCTTTTACAGCGAATAGCTGCATGGCTGTTTTGATAATCTGTTCTTTTTTGTTTGCGTTTTTGTCAATCACAAAGAGGTATAACTCCTTTCCTGACTATTGGGTTCTGTAAATGACCCTAAGGTCAAGCCGATTATATTATATATTTTGCGGCAATACAAATTTCTGTATGGAGAGTTTAGCTTATTATTGTAATTTTTGTTTTGCAGACGATTCCAGTAGGAAGAAAGAGATTATTCATGTAATATATAAATGTGTCATTTTAGTGATGTACGGAAGAAAGAGAAGGTAGGTTGCATATGAGAAGAGGATTGCAGGCGATAATCATTATCGGGGCTTTGCTGGCATTTTATTATTTTGGTTTTGGTTTACTTGGAAGTACCGCCGGTACGATCATCAGTATTTTCTCCACGTTGACCGTCATCTCGATCGGGCTGGGGATTTTTATGGAGAATCGCAACCCCTCCACAACGATGGCCTGGATTCTGCTGCTTGCCCTGATTCCGGTAGTGGGACTCGTCTTTTATTTCCTGTTCGGACAAAATGTGTTCAAACGGCGTAAATATGATAAGAAGGCCCAGCGGGACCTCATGGCTTATGAACGGATTGAGAATGATGCCCTGCGCATGCACCAGGACTGGTCGGTCTTTGATCCTGCCCGCCAGAAGCTGCTGGGATTATCGCAAAGGCTCGCGCGGACGCCGGTTTCTTTTAATTCAGAAACGCGGATTCTTACCAATGGGGAAGAAACCTTCGGCACCCTGCTGCTGGAGCTGCGGCAGGCTCAGCATCATATTCATATGGAATATTATATTTTTCGGGCCGACCATATCGGCACCCGCATTCAGCAGATTCTGATCGAGAAGGCCCGTGCGGGCGTTACGGTCAGATTTATGTACGACGCTGTAGGAAGTATTCAGCTTTCCAAAGCGTTTCTTAAGGAATTAAGCGATGCAGGAGTGCAGGTTGCCTCATACGGCAATTCCACATCTTTTTTCTCCAGCAGGGTTAATTACCGGAATCACCGCAAAATTGTTGTCATAGACGGCGATGTCGGATTTATGGGCGGGCTTAATGTTGGTGATGAATACTTAAGCCGCAGCAAGACGTACGGCTTCTGGCGCGATACCCACATGCTGCTCAGAGGCGAGGCAGTACGTACGATGCAGATTATCTTCCTGCAGGACTGGATGCATACAACGGGTGAGAAAATACTGGAGCAGGACTACCTCTCGCCACAGCTGCGGTTCACAGCCGGGGATGGAGCTGTGCAGATTATTGCCAGCGGACCGGATAACGAACGGCGTGCGCTGAAGAATATCTTCTTCTCCATGATTACCTCCGCCGAGAAATCGGTCTGGATTGCCAGCCCTTACTTTATTCCGGATGAGGATATCTTGACCGCACTGCGTGTAGCGGCAATGTCCGGGCTTGATGTGCGGCTGCTGTTCCCCGCCAAACCGGATAAATGGCTGCCGTTTCTGGCGTCGCATTCCTATTTCCCGGCCTTGCTGGAATCGGGTGTGAAGATCTACGAATACGAGAAGGGCTTCATTCACTCCAAGCTGCTGATTACCGATGGCGAGATAGCCACAATTGGTACTGCAAACATGGACATGCGCAGCTTTCACTTGAACTTTGAGGTCAATGCGCTGCTGCTGCAGACAGAGAGCGTCTCCCGGATCGTTGCTGATTTTGAACGGGATCTGCTGTCAACCCGCCAGATTGTACATGAGACCTTCATGAATAAACGTCTCCTGGAGCGGATGCTGGAATCTGCAGCCCGGCTGATGTCGCCGCTGCTCTGAGTACGGAATGATAACGGACAAGTAAAAAAACGCCGGAAGAAGCTGAGTGCAGCTTTCCGGCGTTTTTTTTGAAAATATAAGAAACAGGAACTGCTTGATGTTTCTGTAGATCAGAATGTTGTCAGACCCAGGCGGGTCTGCATCCGGTAAATTATATATTTGAGCCAGGTCACCTCGCTTTGGTAATCCTCCAAGGGCAGACTGTACTCCGCCCCCTCATTGTTCCAAAGTGTGTTGAAGTAGCTCTCCATCTCCGCATAGAGCGGCTGATCCTGCGGCACGGATACCCAGAGATTATTCTCCAGATTGTAGTCGTCCAGGTTGCGGGCCGTGAAGTTGGTGGAGCCGCCCAGGACGATTGAGTTGCCGGCCGCTTTGGCAATGAACAAGAGTTTGGTATGATACTGCTCCTTGCCCGTATTGTACCAGCGGATGGCAATGTTGCCATCCGAACGCCGGTTCAGTTCCCAGGCCACCGGACGGTTCGGGATGCCGATTTTATCACGGCCGAAGGCGTTTTGGTTCGGGTCCAGCAGGAGGCGCACCTCTGCGCCGCGTGCGGATGCTTCCTGCAGTGCATCAATAATGGTGTCGTCGGCAAGATAGAACATGCCCATCCAGAGGATGTCGCCCTTCTGGGCCGCACGGATTCCTTCAAGGGCGTATTTGTTTACCTTGCCCTCAGTTAAATATCGTACCTCCAGCGGACCGTCTGCTGCAGTTTCGCTCCCCGTGAGTACGGGGTCTTTGCCAAGCAGCGGACCTGCTCCGGACAGGTCTGCCGCGGCCTGCTCAGTCTTCAGGATATCGGCAATAACGGGACCGCTTACCTCCAGTGCGATATTGGAATGGTAAGCACTGGCATCGTGGACATTGCCGGAGGAGATCAAAGCTGTATTCTCGCTGACTACAACTTTGCGGTGATTGGCCTTTACATTCAGCAGCTTCATATATGAACGGGCTGTGATATCAGGCCCTCCGCTGGCCATAAGATTAGGAATCCAGCCTGTACCGGTTTGCCCAAACCACTGGATGAAGGTCCGCCATACGGCTGAGTAGGCAGGAGTAGAGTCGCGCAGCGCGTCTACATCAGTCAGAATGACTTTGATTCCCGCGGCTTTCATCTCTTCCAGCAGAGGATTGGGGGCAGAGCCGTAATTAGTGTTGACCTCATCGGTGATAAAGACAACATCCATAGCGGGGTACGCTATTTTCTGCGCGATAAGCTTATCGGAAAGCTCCCGGCTGACCGCAGGAAACTGCTGATCCTTATGGGTATACCCATTGAACAGAAATAAGTCAACGACCAGAAACTCCCGCGACTCTTCGATAATTTGCAGCATCCTCGGCAGGATCTGCTCTTCCCGGTGCTGCGACCCGTTGTCGCCCTGGTAGGTCAAATCATGCCAAAAGTGTACATTTTGAACCTTGTACACTGGGCTTTCAGAAGAAAGGCCCGGAGGCAGCGGTTTATGGGTCTGGTAAATCATTACACCGGCTAACCATAACACGAGCACAGTAGCAGCAAGCAGCCATAAGCGGCGGCGTGGGAAGAGGCGTTTTTTTGCAGCAAAGGATGAGTCCAGTTCCATATTATAAGTAGATTGAAGGGTTCCGGGCATAATGGGATGTTTGCGTCGATTCATGGGTTAATCCTCCTGAGTGTGCCGCAGTGTCAAGCCAGTTCTTGCAGCCTGCGTTGGCATTGTAACAACCTATTAACGCCCGTGGGGGAGAAGTGAAGCAGCACCTGCGAAATCGACCAATCTATAGTATGGCTGAACCTCTGATACCTTATGCCATTGTCCTGACGTGGTACAAGGGGGCTCCCATTCTGTAAATTGCTCTGCGGCGATGCTATAATGAAGCATGCTATGGAAATGGAGGGAGTCAGGATGAATCATATGCCGCAGGATGAAGGGCCCCGGCAAGTAAAGGAACGTTTCAGCCCGGAGCCTGGCGGAGATCCGCAGACTGCAGACAGTGCAGGGCATACATCTCTGCTGCCTTCATCCACAACGGGTGAGCGCAAAATTGAGCATGTACGCCTCTGCCTGAACGAGGAGGTCGGCGGCACCGGGATAACGAGCGGGTTCGAGCATTACCGGTTCCGGCATAATGCGCTTCCGGAGCTGAACTTTGACGATATCGCGCTGCGTGCGACCTTCTTGGGGAGGGAGCTGCGCACACCGCTGCTGATCAGCTCCATGACCGGCGGGAGCAAAGCTACCGGGGCAATCAATGCCCGGCTGGCGGAAGCAGCCGAGCGCCGGGGCTGGGCGCTTGGTGTAGGTTCGGTGCGTGCGGCTGTGGAACGCTCTGAGCTGGCCGAGACCTTTCATGTACGCAGCATGGCCCCGGGAATTCCGGTTATCGCCAATATTGGCGCTGTGCAGCTAAGCTATGGCTTTGGCGTGGAAGAATGCCGCCGGGCGGTGGAGATTGCCGGCGCCGACTGGCTGGTGCTGCACCTGAACGGGCTGCAGGAGGTATTTCAGCCGGAAGGCAACACAGGTTTTGCTTTCCTGCTTCAAGAGATCGAGAAGGTATGCCGGACGCTTGAGGTGCCGGTAGGCGTGAAAGAAGTCGGCTGGGGCATCGACGGCGAGACAGCGGTCAGGCTGTACAATGCCGGTGCGGCTTTTATCGATGTGGCCGGTGCAGGCGGCACCTCCTGGAGCCAGGTCGAGAAGTTCCGCAGCAGCGATCCGGTGCGGCGCGCGGCGGCGGAGGCCTTTGCCGACTGGGGAATCCCCACCGCCGAATGTATTGCCGAGGTGCGGGCGGTTTCACCGCAGGGCGCGCTTATCGGCAGCGGCGGGCTGAGGCATGGAGTAGATGCGGCGAAGGCGCTGGCGCTTGGCGCTGATCTGGCCGGCTTCGGTCGGAATCTGCTGGGCCCGGCAGTGCAGTCTGAGGAAGCGCTGGACCATGCGCTGGCACAGGTGGAGCTGGAGCTAAGGACGGCGATGTTCGGCATTGGCGCGCCGGATCTTGCAGCTCTGCGCGGCAACCCGCGACTGATCCGCAAGTAGGGGCGAGCGAAGATTATGGAGTTAAGGAAGGATTACAAATCATGATTAAATTAGTCCAAATGGACGAAATGGCTTTTCAATTTTTCTGGAGTCAATCGACCCGCGATTATGCGGAGGATAAGATCAAAGCGGGGGCATGGGATGCCGAGACTGCGCTCAGGCAGTCTCAGGAAGAGATGGTGCGTTTCCTGCCCAAAGGACTTCACACAGACGGGGCCTACCTGTATTCTGTTATGGAAACAGAAAGCAATACTCAGGCCGGTTATATCTGGTTTAATGTAACGGAAGCACGCACCGGACGGGAAGCTTTCATCTATGATATTTATATTTTTGAGCCGTATCAGGGCAAAGGTTATGGCAAACAGGCCCTGCTTGCGCTTGATGAGTCCGCCCGGGAGATGGGTGTTTCCAAAATCGGCCTGCATGTCTTCGGACAGAACAACCGCGCTTTCGAGTTGTACAAAAAGATGGGCTACCTCGTTACGGACATCACCATGTCCAAAACGCTTTAAGAAGCCCGGCTCATCGCAGCACACAGAGACCTCGTAAAGGGGTCTTTTTTGGCGTTCTCCAGAACGCTTTGGATTAGAAAAATGTGACTTATCTGATTTAATTCGGATGAAAAGGAAAATATGATTGTCTTTATTAAGGAGAGATAAATTATGCAAAAGACAATTCATTCTAACAGAGCAACGGTAGGTTTAAGCCTTATTCTCTTATTGGCCTTGACCGGCTGTAATGGCGGGAATTCGGGCAATCCGGATGGTGCTGCCGCCTATCCTGATTCAGGATCCGGTCCCGGGACCGCTGCGGCAGAGGTTGCTGCTGCACCTTCTGCAGTTCCGGCAACCGCACTTTCGGCCGAATCCACCTTGACCAGAGAGCAGAAACATGAGGATTTTGAATACATGTACAAGATTCTGCAGGAAAACTATCCGTTTTTTGAAGTAAACAAGCGGGCAAATGGTGTCGACTGGCTGGCGGACAAAGATAAGTATTTGGAGAAAGCTGAAGAAACTCCGACGGACCTTCAGTTCTATGGGGCATTAAATGAAATCCTTGCGGATTTGCACAATGGACATACTTATATGCTGGAAAAAGAAACGTACCAGTATTACCGGCAGATCTTTGATGGCAATCCTGTCTATAAACCATGGAGCGATATCTTGGAGCAGAAACAGGTAAAGGATCGTTACGGGGCTGTCGAAGCTGCGGCCACACCTGGGGAGAGCAGCCGTGGAAGTCAGGCTGAACCCACAGAATCCTCCACCCTTTTCCACCGAATCCTTGAACCCGGGAAATCGGCTTATTTGCAGGTGGAAAGTTTCGGGACGGAATACACAGAACAGGATGGGCCTGCCATTGCGGATTTTTTAAGCGAGATCAAGGACTATCCAACGCTTATCCTCGACATACGGGGCAACGGTGGTGGAGATCAGTGGTACTGGATGAGCAATATTGTAGCAAAGCTTACGGATAAAAAACTCCCGTATAAAGAATATTTGCTCTTTAGAGGCGGAGAGTATGAGCAGCCGTTTCTGGCAAGCAGAGGGTTTGGGGAGGTGCCCGTTAAGGGACTGGAGCAGGAAAAGCTGCCGAAGCTTCCACCTGAAGCTATGACGGATTTCAAATCTTATTTTGTGAATACCTATGATATTACTCCCGACCCTGTAGGGTTTAAAGGCGAGATCTATTTGCTCGTTGACAGGAATGTTTACTCCTCATCGGAGAGCTTTGCGACCTTTGCTAAAAGCACGGGGTTTGCTACCCTGGTGGGTGAGAAAACGGGTGGGGACGGCATCGGGGCCACACCGCTTATCGCTGCTCTGCCTAATAGCGGATTTGTGCTCAACTTTCCGGTGGTTCTTGGTCTGACTGCAGATGGATCCGCTAATGATGAATTCAAGACCATGCCCGATGCTGTTGTGAATGCCGAAAAAAACAGAGACTGGCACAAAGACGAAGCGATCCAGAAGGCACTGGAGCTGGCTGCCTCACGGCAATAAGCACGGCTATCTAATGCCAGCCGTTTAACCGCCATGCGCAGCGAAAAGCCTGCCGCCTCCGCCCTTTATCTGACACATCCCCCGGACATCCGCTGTTGCTGGAGATTTTGTTCTAATATATAATGGTTTAGATCAAGTCAGTAATTATGCGGGCGATCAATACAACCGAAAATAGGAGTTGTCATATAAATGGCTTTGAAAGCTGGAATTGTTGGACTTCCAAATGTTGGTAAATCCACTTTATTTAATGCAATTACGCAAGCGGGAGCAGAATCCGCAAACTATCCTTTCTGTACGATTGACCCTAACGTCGGTGTTGTAGAAGTGCCGGATGAACGTCTGGATAAGCTGACCGAGCTGGTGCAGCCGAACAAGACAGTTCCGACTGCTTTTGAATTTGTGGATATTGCCGGACTTGTGCGCGGCGCGAGTAAAGGCGAAGGTCTTGGCAACAAGTTTCTGGCCCACATCCGTGAAGTGGATGCCATTGTTCATGTCGTACGCTGCTTTGTGGATGAGAACGTAACGCATGTGGACGGTAAAGTGAACCCGATCAGCGATATCCAGACGATTAACCTGGAGCTGATTCTGGCAGATCTGGAAAGCCTTGAGAAACGGATTGAGCGGTCCCGCAAAAATATCAAGGGCGGCGACAAGAAATATGCCCAGGAAGTTGAACTGCTGGAACGAATCAAGGAAGCCCTGTACGAAGATAAACCAGCACGCAGTGTAGAATTGTCCGATGATGAGCTCCTGATCGTGCGCGATCTGCATCTGTTGACCTTGAAGCCGGTGCTGTATGCGGCGAATGTGGGCGAAGATGAAGTGTCCAGTGCCGACAATAACCCGTACGTCCAACAGGTCCGTGAGTTTGCCGCTGCCGAGAATGCAGAGGTTGTGCCTATCAGCGCCAAAGTGGAAGCGGAAATTGCCGAGCTGGAAGGTGAAGACAAGGCGATGTTCCTTGAAGAGCTGGGCCTGCAGGAATCCGGCCTGAACCGCCTGATCAAAGCAGCCTACAAGCTGCTGGGATTGTATACGTATTTCACAGCCGGCGTGCAAGAGGTTCGTGCCTGGACCATCCGCCGCGGAACAAAAGCACCTGGCGCAGCCGGTGTCATTCATACCGACTTCGAGCGCGGCTTCATCCGGGCGGAAGTTGTAGCGTATGCTGATTTGGTAGCCGCAGGTTCGATGAACGGTGCCAAGGAACGCGGACAGCTGCGTCTGGAAGGTAAGGAATATCTGGTACAGGACGGCGATGTCATGCATTTCCGTTTCAACGTATAAAACGTGTAAACAGTCTTTGCTTTGCGTTTAAACGTCAAGAAGGGGAGCCATTTCGGGGTGGATGTTCACCTCCGGATGGCTCCTTTTTATAAATAATAGAAGTGTTTATATGCTTCAAGCTATAAATTATCCTTTTATTTCTCGCTGGAACGGCAGAATAACCTCACCGCAGGTTCTGCATAATAAGGTGCGGAAGCTCTGTGTTAAAAAATCCCTCAAATCTATACGGGGGCAATGTAGCCAATTGGCATAATCGGTGGTATAATATAAAGTCGTATATCTATTTTTATTGTATCTAATAATGCAAACATTATTTATTGAATATGAAATTGAATCAGGAGAGGTGAATTCCCTTGTTGGACCGATTGCAATCCCTGGCGGACCGCTATGAGAAACTCAGTGAACTGCTTTGTGACCCGGATGTTGCAAACGACAGTAAGAAACTGAGGGACTATTCCAAAGAACAATCTGATTTGCAGCCTGCTTTTGAGGCTTATACCGAATATAAGAATGTAATGGAAGAGCTGGAAGCGGCAAAGATGATGCAGGCTGAGAAGCTCGATGATGAAATGAAGGAAATGGTCAAGATGGAAATCGACGACCTGTCCTCACGCCAGACCGTGCTGGAGGAGAAGATCCGCCTTCTGCTGCTGCCTAAAGATCCTAATGATGAGAAGAACGTAATTGTGGAAATCCGCGGCGCTGCCGGCGGAGATGAAGCAGCTCTGTTTGCTTCCGATCTCTACCGCATGTATACCCGTTATGCAGACGCACAAGGCTGGCGCGTAGAGCTGATGGATGTGAATACAAATGACCTGGGCGGCTTCAAGGAGGTCATCTTCCTTATTAACGGCCGTGGTGCTTACAGCAAGATGAAATTCGAAAGCGGAGCACACCGTGTGCAGCGCATTCCAACGACGGAATCAGGCGGACGTATCCATACGTCTACTTCTACCGTTGCAGTTATGCCTGAAGCTGAAGAATTTGAGATCGAAATTCATGATAAAGACATCCGTGTCGACACCTTCTGCTCCAGTGGTGCGGGCGGACAGTCCGTTAATACTACCAAGTCTGCCGTACGCGTAACCCATGTGCCTACAGGCATCGTGGCTACCTGTCAGGATGGTAAATCGCAGAACTCCAATAAGGAAAAAGCGCTGCAAGTGTTGCGTGCCCGGATCTCAGACTTGAAACGCCAGGAAGAGGAAGCTAAATATTCCGGCGAGCGGAAGAGCAAGGTCGGCACAGGTGACCGCAGTGAGCGTATCCGTACGTACAACTTCCCGCAGAGCCGGGTTACCGATCACCGGATCGGACTTACGCTGCACCGTCTGGAACAAGTAATGAACGGAGATATTACCGAAATTATCTCAGCACTGTCTATTGCGGAACAAGCGGAATTGATGGAAAAAGGAGAATAATGCTTTGAAACACGACTCTTATGTCATGCCTTACGTGCAAAGCATCCGGGAAGCCTTTGCGGAGGCTTCTTCTTTTTTGGCCGGACATGGGTGCGTTGAGCCGCAGCGCAGTGCGCAGCTTCTGCTGGAGCATGTGCTGGGCCTGACCGGGGCGGCGTATTATATGGCGCTGGCTGATCCTTTTCCGGCAGCGGTGAAGGATGCCTGGGAAGCCGGAGTTACCCGCCGTGCAGCTGGGGAACCGGTGCAGTATATTATTGGCGAGCAGGAATTTTACGGACGGGCCTTTGAGGTGACGCCGGATGTGCTAATCCCCCGGCCGGAGACGGAGCTGCTCGTCGAAGCCATTCTGCGCTACGCTGCGGAGCTGTGGCCGGACGGGATGGTGAATGCAGGAGCGGGAGAAGCGCAGGGAGCTGCGGACAGCTCCGTGCATACAGGCAGTGCAGCCGGAGCTGAAGCGGCTGCACCCAGCACAGAGGCAGGCGGCAAGGAAGCCAGCCCCGCCAGCGGCGCAGGGGAAGCACGCGCCGCCCGTCCGCTGACCGCCGTCGATATCGGCGCCGGCAGCGGAGCGATCTCCGTCACGCTGGCGGCGGAAGCGCCGGCGTGGGTGGTCTGCGCCGGCGATATCTCGCCGGGCGCACTGGCGGTGGCCGCGCGCAACGCGTTGCGGCACGGCGCGGCAGTGGACCTGCGGCTCGGCGATCTGCTCGAGCCGTTTGCGGGGATGGAGACGGATATTCTCGTCTCCAACCCGCCGTATATTCCCGGCGGCGACATCGCCGGGCTGCAGCGCGAAGTGCGCGACCATGAGCCGCGCACCGCGCTGGATGGCGGCGATGACGGGCTTGACCCTTACCGCCGCATGATGGAGCAGCTGCCGCTGCTCCCGGCCCCGCCGCGGCTGGTCGGCTTTGAGCTCGGCCAAGGCCAGGCCGGGCAGGTGGCCGCGCTGCTTGCGGCGGCGGGCCACTGGAACGAGATCGTGACCGTTGACGATCTCGCCGGAATTCCGCGCCATGTGCTGGGCATCGCACGATAGGAAGCAGGAAAGTTAAGTGTTAGAAGATGGAATTTTATTTTTGCTGCCCCTTCCTTTACAATAGATTTTGACGGAACTTCCCTGCAGGCATGAATCTGGAAGAACCAGTACAGAGTAAGGAGACAGAATATGCTTCAGAAGATTAAAAAGATTGACGGCGTCATCGTAATGATTCTAGTGCTGTTGATGGTCGTCAGCATTTTTTCCATATACAGCGTCACGCATGGAAGGGAAAAACTGGACGGGGCACATCTCCGGATGATCAAATTTTATGTGCTCGGCATTATTGCTTTTGTCGGACTGACGTTTGTGGATTACCGGATACTCGTTAAATACGCTTTGTATATTTATATTACAGGGATCGGAATTCTGGTTCTGGTCAGCTTTGTGGGCGCAGAGCAGAATGGCGCCCAGGGCTGGATTAAGTTCGGAGGATTCAGTCTACAGCCCGCGGAGCTGTTCAAACTGATCCTGATTCTTTTTCTAGCGGCCGTGCTTGTCCGCAAGAACAGAAACAAACTCCGCTTCTGGAGTGATGTCGTACCATTGGGCCTGCTTACATTACTGCCGTTTATGATCGTCATCAGCCAGAATGACCTGGGTAACGCGCTCTCTTATCTTGTGATTCTGGTGGGGCTGTTATGGATCGGCAATATCAAATTTTCACATGCGCTCATTGGACTGCTAGTAATAGCCAGCGCTGCTACCGCTGGGATTATGAGCTATATTCACTATCACGATGAAATTAAGGGGTTCCTTGACGATATTGGGCGTTCACACTGGATTGAACGGTTTGATCCTTGGCTTGTGCCCGATAAAGCAACGGCCAAAGCGAGCTATCATACCAAAAACGCCAAATTGGCAATTGCCTCGGGCGGCATGAGCGGCGAAGGGTATATGCAGGGGACTTCCGTACAGACGGACCGTGTGCCGTACACCTATTCCGACTCCATCTTTGTTGCGATTGCCGAGGAATTCGGCTTTGTCGGCTCGGCGCTGCTGCTGCTGCTTTATTTTATTCTGATTCACCGGATGATCCTGATTGCGCTGGAGTGCAAAGACCGGGGCGGGCCTTTCCTGATTGTAGGGATTGTCGCAATGATGCTATATCAAATCTTCGAGAATATCGGGGCTTTTATCGGTTTAATGCCGCTTACCGGAATCACCCTGCCGTTTGTCAGCTACGGGGGCACCTCGCTTATGATTAATATGGCCAGTATTGGCCTCGTCATGAGCGTGCGGCTGCATGGACAGGATATTGAGGAGGATTTGCCGACATCTACTTTATACCCTTCCCCTGCCAAGCAAGGATAGTTTCGCTACTAAATAACAAACCGCTGGAGAACATCTATGCAGATGAACTCCGGCGGTTTTTTTCTATGATTAGGTTTGAAATGGGAGTGTGAGTGATCAGGAAGATTATGGGCCTAAGCTATAAAATTGTATCCAGGCTGTAAAATGTTTTACAATGGGAATAAGTGGCTGCTATACTGTGCTGTTATGTTGTACATAAGTCCAAAATCCGGATAACTTAAGGAGTTCGCCCTATGCTGCAAAGGCTCAAAAAAATTGACGGCGTCATCATTGTTATTCTGCTCTTGCTGATGTGTATCAGTATCTTTTCTATATATAGCGTCACTCAGGGAAGAGAAGGCATGGGCGGAATGCATATTCGAATGATCAAATATTATGGGGTGGGTTTTGTTGGCTTTGCCGTGCTGATGATATTTGATTACCGGCTGCTCGTTAAATATGCGCTGTTTATTTATATTATGGGCATTGGGATCCTGCTGATGGTCAGCTTCTTTGGAAAGGTGAAGAACGGGGGCCAGGGGTGGATCGGAGTCGGTGAATTAAGCTTTCAGCCGGCCGAGCTATTTAAGCTGATTTTGATTATTTTTCTGGCTGCCGTGCTGGTACGCAAAAATAAAAATCAGCTGCTGTTCTGGCGGGATGTCGTGCCGCTCAGTCTGATCGCACTGGTTCCCTTTCTTCTCGTCATCAGCCAGAATGACCTTGGCAATGCGCTGAGCTATCTCATCATTCTGCTGGGCGTCCTGTGGATTGGCCATATTAAATTTTCGCATGCCCTGATTGGGCTGCTTATTATCGGAGGCTCCGCGACCGGCTTTATTTTGACCTATATTAACTATCATGATCAAGCAGTAGTTTTTATTAAAGAAACTCTGGGGCGCGATCATTTTATCAGACGCTTCGATCCTTGGCTCGTTCCTGATGTGGCGAGCAAGGATGCGAGTTATCAGACCCGGAATGCCAAGATTGCCATTGCTTCCGGAGGGATGAACGGAGAGGGGTACCTGGAGGGAAGCTCCGTGCAGAACAATATGGTGCCTTATTTGTATTCGGAATCAATTTTTGTGCAGATCGCGGAGGAATTTGGATTTGTTGGATCGGCAGTACTGCTGCTGCTCTATTTTATCCTGATTCACCGGTTGATTCTGATAGCCCTTGTCAGCAGGGACCGGGCAGGACCGTTTCTCATCGTAGGGATTGTAGCCATGCTGCTGTATCAGATTCTGGAGAATATCGGGGCTTATATCGGTTTAATGCCGCTGACGGGAATTACCCTGCCCTTTATCAGCTATGGAGGAACTTCGATTCTGATTAATATGGCCAGTATGGGCATTGCCATGAGTGTGCTTTTATACGGACAGGATATGGAAGAGGATCTGCCGATGCTTGCCGCTCCCTCAGCCCCTGCCGGCAAATTCAGCA
This sequence comes from Paenibacillus sp. FSL M7-1046, assembly GCF_038007405.1. Lineage (NCBI taxonomy): Bacteria > Bacillati > Bacillota > Bacilli > Caryophanales > Paenibacillaceae > Paenibacillus > Paenibacillus sp. FSL M7-1046. Next base: position 2,857,667 of record NZ_JBBOXB010000001.1, read on the forward strand.
GCATGATTCCGTTTGTGAAATAGCGGATATCGAACTGCTAATTATAAATTAATAGATTGCTAGGTTTGCAGCCTCTCTTCCCTGGACATACTAGGGACATAAGAGTTTCATAGGGAGAGGGGCTGCAGGAGATGGATGTCAATAAACCGGGAATACAGGATTCCTTGCGCGTAACCGTTAAGTATACTGCCATTTTAGTTTGTTTTTTTATGATCCTGATGATGGCCTGGGAAGGGCAAAAAAGCGATGCGGCGATAGCGGAGGTTACCATTCCTCAGGATTCGATCCGTTTGCGCATTCTGGCGAACTCGGATATGACGGGCGATCAGCTGGTCAAACGCCAGATCCGGGACTCCATTGTTGAACAAATGAACCAGTGGGTAGCGGAACTGGAAGATCCCCAGAGCCTGGAGCAGGCGCGGACATTGATCCGGGGTCATCTGCCGGAGCTGAATGCGCTTGTCGCGGACGAATTGGAAAAGCGGGGGATTGAGTACACCTATAAGGTGGAACTGGGTGTGGTTCCTTTCCCGACCAAAATGTACGGTGGTACGGTGTATCCGGCCGGGGAATATGAAGCGGTACGGGTTACGCTCGGTGCAGGCAAAGGGCAGAACTGGTGGTGCGTACTGTTTCCGCCGTTATGCTTCATTGATGCAGGCTCGGGAGATGCGGCTGCCTCCTCCAAAGGAGCAAAGACCGTTTCCGCTGCTGGAGCGGAGGATGGAGCCAAGGTGAAGGCTGCGGAAGCGGGCAAGGTGGCAACCGTTTCGGCTGAGAATGGCAATGGGGATGAACAAGCTTCGGCTCCGAAAGTGCGGTTCTTTATCTGGGAACTGCTGCACAATCTCTGGAGCTGGATCAGCGGATTATGGTCTTGAGCAGATATTAGTCTTTCTGGCTCGTGGTTGCGAGATATGTTACGATATATGATGAACTTGAGCGGATTTGCTGCGGCCCCACCTGGTGGGGCCGTTTTTAAGATTTAAAGAGATGATAAGGTGATGAAAAATGACAGAGCAGAAAGATTACCCGTTCGCGGCCCAGCGCCGGAGCGGAAACATAAAGAATACGGTTTACTGGGAGCTGGATTCCGTAAAGGAAACTGGAGATCACCCGGCTGCGGCTCCGGTGCTGCGGAGTGAGGCGGATGAGCGGGCAATCACGGCGGCTGCAGCCATGCTGCGCGAAGGCGGCACGGTCGCATTTCCGACCGAAACGGTGTACGGGCTTGGTGCGGATGCCCGGAATACCTCTGCAGTAGAGGCGGTTTTTGCGGCCAAAGGGCGCCCTTCCGACAATCCTCTAATCGTGCATATTGCGCAGCGGGCGGATCTGGATGACCTTGTGACGGAAGTGCATCCGGTGGGCGCGGCATTGATCGACGCATTTTGGCCCGGTCCGCTGACGCTCGTACTCCCGGTTCGGCCCGGCGTGTTGTCTCCGCTGGTGACGGCCGGGCTTGATACGGTCGGCGTGCGTATGCCTGACCACCCGCTTGCGCTCGCGCTGCTGGGCGAAGCCGGCTGCCCGGTTGCCGCGCCCAGCGCCAACCGTTCCGGGCGGCCAAGTCCGACACTGGCCGCCCATGTGATGGAAGACCTCGCCGGATACATCGGCGGGGTTCTGGACGGCGGCGCCGCCGGGGTCGGCCTGGAGTCGACCGTCGTGCAGGTGCAGCCGGACGGGACGGTCGCTGTGCTCCGTCCGGGCGGCATTACCGCCGAGCAGCTGGCGGCGGTTGCGGGTGCCGGGGCTGTGGACACCGCCCCGGCCGCTGCCGTGGACTTTGCCGCCGGTGCAGCCGGCCCGTCCACGGCCCGAGTGGATGCGGACGCCGGTACCGGCTCCGCCTCCGGCCAGCCTGCCGGCGCGGCGCAGGCCGCCGGTAACAGCAGCCCGGCGCCGCGCGCGCCGGGCATGAAGTACACGCACTACGCTCCGCGCGGCTGGCTAGGCGTAGTGCGCGGCGTTTCCCCGCAGCGCGTGGCGGGGACCGCCGCAGATCTGCTGCAGGCGGCGCAGCGGAACGGCGAAGTGACGGGCCTGCTCCTCTTCGAGGAACACCGGGCCCTGTATCCCGCCGTTCCGGCCGCCTGCGTCGTTTCCCTCGGCTCGCTGGACTCGCCGGAGGAAGGGGCGCGCTCCCTGTATGCCGCGTTGCGGCGCTTCGATGAAGCGGGAGCGACCTACATCCTGGCCGAGGCTTGCCCGGAGGCCGGTCTCGGCGCAGCCATCATGAACCGGCTGATGAAAGCAGCCGGTGGATCTGTGATCGACGCCGGATAATTTCCGGCTCCGCTCACAGAGTGCCCTGCGTTGAAGTCCCGCAGGGGCACCACGGTCCGGTGCAATGCCGGTCGAGTCCCTCCCGGCCGCCTGATTTTTAACCAAAATCCTTTCACCCAGCGGTTTCCCCGCCTCCGGCCTCTCCCGCTCAGTCATGATTGCCGTCTTGTCCGCATATCGTTGTTGTACAAGACTATCGGACTTTGGGGGTATAGGCATGGGCATAGCAGGGGAATATGCTGGCTGGGGCCAGCTTGTAACGATTGCCATTATGGCAATCGCACTCGGGATGGACGCATTTTCGCTCGGTGTAGGAATCGGGATGAAAGGCATCCGTCTTTTGCATGTGCTGCATCTCAGCCTGCTTATTGCTTTTTTTCATGTGCTGATGCCGCTGCTTGGCTTGTTTACCGGCAGCTATGTGGGACATCTGCTTGGCCAGGTAACAACTTTCGCAGCCGGGGGGCTGTTAATTCTGCTCGGCGGACATATGGTGTTCAACTCTTTCCGGGCCGGTCATGATGGAACACGGTCTATGGATCACCAGACCTTCTGGGGCATGCTGCTTATCTCACTGAGTGTAAGCGTGGACTCTTTTTCTGTTGGGGTATCGCTTGGTATGTTTGTGAATAGCATAGTTTTAACTGTTCTGGCTTTTGGCGCCTGCGGGGGACTTATGGCGATTACCGGTCTGCTGCTGGGCAGGCGGGTCAGCCGTGGACTGGGCGATTACGGGGAGGCGCTGGGCGGAGCGATCCTGCTGGCGTTTGGATTGCTGTTCATCTTCTGATACAATAACGGCAAAAGAAATTTATTTTATATTTTATTTGGAGGTGGAAAGCATGCTGCATATTTTATTCGTCTGCACCGGGAATACATGCCGCAGTCCTATGGCTGAAGGGCTTCTGCGGAAACTTGCGAAGGAACGCGGAATCGAGCTGGAAGTGCGGTCTGCAGGCGTATCTGCCATTTCCGGCACTTCCATATCCAGACACGCTGGAGCAATCTTGCGGGAAGAGGGCATTAATGATCAGATTATCTCCTCACAGCTGAACGCAGAGATGGTGTCCTGGGCGGATCTGGTGCTGACCCTGACGGGGGGGCATAAACGGCATTTGCTGCAATATTTTCCTAGCGCGGTTACGAAGACGTATACCTTGAAAGAATATGTCCATGATGAAGAGGCGGTTAATAGCGATATTCAGGAGCTGGACAGCTTGTATGCAGATGCGGAACTAAGCATAGCACTGGGCGGAGAGCCGAAGGCGACCGATTTGCAGCGGATAATCGAGATCCGCCAGCGGATTCCAAGCTTTGATATTACCGACCCTTATGGCGGTTCCCGTGAGGATTATGAGCTGGCAGCAGCGGAAATCCGTACCGCTCTTTACAATCTGCTTGATAAATTGGAATCCTTACGCCGTTTGTAAAGAAGGTTGATTTTTCGCAGCCTTTCCTTTAAGATGAAATAAATATTATCCGGTTCCGGTGTAACTGGCGACAAATGTGGATCAAACCACGATGGAGCACTGGAATAAACGGCCGGTCGCCTGGGCAAAAGAGCACATCCGCAGCTTCCTGCGGACTGCTCTTTTTTGTTTAAAATGTATGTAAGATTAAGCTGCGCTTTATCTTTCAGCGTTCATTCCCTGCTGTGGCGCAGCGGTACCTCTGCAGTAAAAACACGGTTTGGCTTGAACTGAGTTGCAGTCAACGTTGAGGAGGCAGAAGTGATGGATGAAGTCATGAAGCAGGACTCTTGGGAAGAACGCGCTCCCGGCAGTCCGGCCGGGGAAGTGGTGGAACCGGGGGGGACTGAGCTTTCCTTGGCTGCTGCCACCGCAGCAGTCGTAGGCGAACTGGCGGAAGCCGGCAAGCTGGGGCCGGGAAAAATCCTGGTCGTCGGAGTCAGTACAAGCGAAGTAGCCGGCGTCCGGATTGGAACCGGCGGGGCGCTTGAAGTGGCAGAGCAACTGCTGCAGGGTGTTCGCCAGGTTGCTGATAAATGGGGGTTTCATCCCGTATACCAATGCTGTGAGCATTTGAACCGTTCGCTTGTCATGGAGCGTTCTTTGCTGGAGTCGCTCGGACTGAGGGAGGTTTCGGCGGTGCCGATACCGGGAGCCGGCGGTTCAATGGCTGCCGCAGCGTACCGCTCGATGGCCGACCCTGTTTTGGCTGAAACGGTGGAAGCCCATGCCGGGATTGACATTGGTGAGACGCTGATCGGCATGCATCTGCGCCGGGTGGCGGTTCCGTTTCGCCCGAGTTTGCGCTATATCGGTTCGGCCAGAGTCAATGCGGCCTGGAGCAGACCGCCTCTTATCGGAGGGGAACGTGCGGTATACCGTACACCGGAAACCAGTGGTGCACAGCTCTGCGATTAAGCAGGGCAGCGGCTTTTAGGCAATACATTAACAATCAGGGATTAAATAAGTACAACATAAACTAAAGCACTAGGGAGGAAATCAAAAATTATGGAACAATTGCGTAAGAGTGACCCTGCAGTACTGGAAGCCATGGGACTGGAACTAAGCCGTCAGCGTGCCAACATTGAGCTTATCGCTTCGGAAAATATCGTCAGTGAAGCAGTAATGGAGGCCATGGGCTCCGTACTCACGAATAAATACGCCGAAGGTTATCCTGGCAAACGTTACTATGGCGGTTGTGAAGATGTGGATATCGTGGAGAATCTGGCCCGCGACCGTGCCAAACAACTGTTTGGTGCCGAACATGTCAATGTGCAGCCGCATTCCGGCGCTCAGGCCAATATGGCAGTTTATCTTGCCGCGCTGAATCCTGGCGATACTGTACTGGGGATGAACCTGGCGCATGGCGGCCATTTGACACACGGCAGTCCTGTGAATGCCTCCGGCTTGCTTTATAACTTTGTTGCTTATGGTGTGCAGGAAGACACATTCCTGATCGATTATGATGAAGTGCGCAAAGCCGCCTTCAAACACCGTCCTAAATTGATTGTAGCCGGTGCAAGTGCGTATCCGCGGACGATTGATTTTGCAGCACTCGGTTCCATTGCGAATGACGTAGGTGCACTGTTCATGGTCGATATGGCTCATATCGCAGGGCTGGTTGCTGCTGGTGTTCATCCGAGTCCGGTTCCGCATGCCCACTTTGTCACTACAACAACGCACAAAACCTTGCGTGGTCCGCGCGGAGGCATGATTCTCTGCAGACAGCCATGGGCCGCGGCCATTGATAAAGCTGTATTCCCTGGTTCCCAAGGCGGACCGCTGATGCATGTGATTGCCTCCAAAGCGGTTTCCTTCGGCGAAGCATTGCAGCCATCCTTCAAGACCTATGCCGAGAATGTGGTGAAGAACGCTAAAGTACTTGCGGAGACGCTGATCGGAGAAGGAGTTAACATCGTTTCCGGCGGTACGGACAACCATCTGATGCTGCTGGATACCCGCAATCTGAGCATTACCGGAAAAGATGCGGAGAAAGTACTGGATTCCATCGGTATTACCGTGAACAAAAATGCAATCCCGTTTGATCCTACCAGCCCATTTGTAACCAGCGGCATCCGGATCGGAACACCTGCGGTTACTTCGCGCGGCATGGACGAGCAGGCTATGGTAACAATCGGCCGTATTATCGCAAACGTGCTGAAGAATCCGAAGGATGAAGCTAAATTGACTGAAGCGGCCCGTGAGGTCGCCCAGCTTACAGATCAATACCCGATTTATCCGGGTCTTCAGTACTAAATATCCACTTTGCGGCCAGACTATTCCGAGCTTAAAAACTTTCGCCTCCGTTGCGCCGGTATCCCGGCTGCTTCGGGGGTTTTTTTGGAAGATGATATAAAGAAGCGAGGTCTTCATGTGACATAATGTTCACATTTTAAAATTGAAAACAGACTGATGTTGTCGTGAAATATTCATGAAAGTTCATGGAGTTTTCATTAAAATAAGTGAAAAAAATGTGAATAGTATTAAATGCATCAAATAGAACAAACTAAAGCGCACTCTATTTCCAAAGTACTCGGGATTTTCCTGACTGTACTGGAAGGAATAGCTTGCCTTTGTTTATGCTTCCGTGAAAAGGACTAAGTCATCGTAGGTGAAAAGAGCCTCCGGTGATGATATAATAGACAGGATTTAGCCACGGAAGAAGCAAAAGCGCTTTCTATGGCGAACAAGACTCACAATTACCGGAGGGACAGAAATGGGAAAATTGGTGATTTGCGATCATCCTTTGATTCAGCACAAACTAACATTTATTCGCGATGTGCGGACCAACACGAAAGAATTCAGAGAGCATGTCGATGAAGTTGCTACACTGATGGCTTATGAAATCACGCGGGATATTCCGCTGGAGACAATTACTGTGCAGACGCCGGTGGCCGAAACACAGGGCAAGGTTATCTCAGGAAGAATGCTTGGCTTGGTACCGATCCTGCGGGCCGGCCTGGGAATGCTTGAAGGCGTTCTGAAGCTGCTTCCGGCAGCTAAAGTAGGACATGTAGGTTTGTTCCGTGATCCGGAAACCCTTCAGCCTGTCGAATATTACATTAAGCTTCCTACGGATGTGCAGGAACGGGAATTGATCGTTATCGACCCGATGCTGGCAACAGGCGGCTCTGCAATTGCAGCAATCACTTCTTTGAAGAACCGCGGCTGTACCCAAATTAAGATGATGAATCTGATTGCCGCCCCTGAAGGTGTTGCCGCTGTACAAGCAGCCCATCCTGATGTGGATATCTATGTGGCAGCACTGGATGACCATCTGAATGAACACGGGTATATCATTCCGGGGCTTGGCGATGCCGGAGACCGGTTATATGGAACCAAATAATCTCTAGAGAAGTAATATAGAATAAACGTAAAACAAGCATCTATTTTAAAAGAGAGGGTGGGGGTTATGTCCAAAATTAAAGTAATGACGATTTTCGGAGTGCGCCCCGAGGCGATCAAGATGGCGCCTCTGGTCCTGGAACTGAACAGGCATCCCGAGCACATCGAATCTGTTGTATGTGTGACCGCGCAGCACCGTGAGCTGCTGGATCAGGTGCTGGAGGTCTTTAAAATCACGCCTGACTACGATCTGGATGTGATGAAGGACCGCCAGACGTTGAATGAAATCACCATTCGGGTGCTGGAAGGACTTGAACCTGTACTGCGTGAGGCCAAACCTGATCTCGTGCTGGTGCATGGAGATACACTGACGACTTTTCTGGCCAGTTATGCCTCTTTCCTGCAGCAAATTCAAGTAGGACATGTTGAGGCGGGACTTCGGACCTGGAATAAATTGTCCCCGTATCCTGAGGAAATGAACCGCCAGCTTACGGGAGTCCTCGCGGATCTGCACTTTGCTCCGACAGATTTGTCGGCAGGGAATTTGAGACACGAGAACAAAAAAGAGTCAAGCATTTATATCACAGGCAATACAGTTACCGATGTGTTTCAATATACCGTACAGCCGGACTACCGGCATCCTGTACTGGATTTTGCTTCAGGAAAAAGACTAATTTTAATGACGGCGCACCGCAGAGAATCTCAAGGCGAACCGCACCGTCATATTTTCCGTGCTGTCAAAAGAATCGCTGATGAATTTGAAGATGTAGCCATTGTTTATCCTGTGCATCCGAGTCCGGCAGTCAAGGAACCGGCGCATGAGATATTGGGCGGACACCCGAGAATCAAGCTGATTGATCCGCTGGATGTCGTTGATCTGCATAATTTTTATCCGCATACCCACCTGATTTTGACCGACTCCGGCGGCCTGCAGGAGGAAGCTCCCTCCTTTGGAGTTCCTGTGCTTGTGCTGCGTGATACAACCGAGCGCCCGGAAGGGATCGAAGCCGGAACATTGGAGCTTGTGGGAACGGACGAGGAGAAGGTGTATCAACGGACACATGCTCTTTTGACCGATCAGAATCTGTATCAGTCGATGAGCCGGGCCGCCAACCCGTATGGAGACGGCAAAGCCTCCGAGAGAATTGTCAATGCGATTTTGCACCATTTTGGAGCCGTTGAAGAGCGTCCTGAGGAATTTCACAGAATGTTCACAACTAATAATTAATGGCACAACGACTAATATACTAAAGTGAATAAAAACAGCATACAGTGAAACTGTACGGTTTATATGGTTTTGGTAGGCTTTGCTGTGATTATTTTCATGTTTTCAAGCACTTTTGAGCAATTTTCAATGAATTGACAAAGAGTCTGGATATTCAGTAAAATTAGTTGGGATTGTAGCCTATGAAGGAACAAAAGGACGAAGCCGGACTGGGACGGACCGCTTTAGTCATCGGAAGTGCAGGCACTTTGCTTGCCGCTTACATTATTATAGGTTTTTTTGCGGCAAGATGGCTGCAAAATCAGATGGACGGCCCCAAATCCTGGCTGGCCATCGGTACAATCACCGGGATGCTTCTCGGGATCGTTAACGTCGTCCTGCTAATCAAAAAATTTCTGGGGGAGCAAAATGGATAATATGACTCCCATGATCAATTCCGTTACCAGGATTACTCTCGTTGTGATGTCCGGATTGTTAATGGGATGGGCACTTCATCATGAGACCCGTACCGTGACACTGGGAATGGCGCTTGGTTTGTTAGCGGGATTGGTCAACTTTCGTTATCTTGCCGCCAAAGTAAGGCGGGTAACAAAGTCGGCTGCAAACCACGAGGGGAAGGCATTCAGCCTTGGTTTTCTTACACGGATCTGTTTTGCGATTCTGGTCACCATGTTTTCGGTCAAGATCGAGCATTTCTCGCTGGAGGCAACCATTGCCGGCCTGTTCATTCCCCAGCTTCTCTCTATTCCTGTGGGGATATATTTAGGTATTAGGAATAAGTTGTAGCCAGATTAAAGAGAAAGGGGGATGATACTATGCATGAAATGCCATTAATCTATTTCGGCGGAATACCGATTGATTTATCCGCTGTTCTGATGCTTTTAATCAGTTCGCTGGTAGTGTTCATATTGGTGATGATGTCTGTCCGCAACCTGTCCGTTGAGAATCCGTCCAAACTTCAGAACTTTATGGAGTGGGTGGTGGAATTTGTACAGGGAGTCATCAGCAGTGCCATGGACCTGAAGAAAGGGAAACCTTACATTTCACTGGGGTTGACGCTGATATTGTTTATCTTTGTCTCCAATCTCCTGGGTCTGCCGTTTTCCTTCATCACTGAAGCTGATAAACCGGTGTACATCTTCGGACATGTAATCGAAGCGACCAAAAACTTGGCGCATGGCGAGCATGCGGAGATCTTGTGGTATAAATCGCCGACTGCCGATATCAATGTCACCGCAGGGCTGGCGATCATCGTGTTTGTATTGATGAACTACCTCGGCGTTAAGCTGAATGGCAAACATTATTTCAAACACTACATTGAGCCGTTTCCAATTTTCTTGCCGCTGAACATTATTGAGAACCTGTCAAAGCCGGTGGCGCTTGCCATCCGTCTATTTGCCAACATTTTTGCCGGTGAGGTTTTGATCACGGTTATTCTGAAGCTGGGATTCCTCGGTATTCCATTCTTGGCAGTCTGGCAAGGCTTCAGTATCTTTATAGGAGCGCTTCAGGCATTTATCTTTACGATTCTGACGATGGTGTACATCGCGCAGATGACGATCCACGAGGAAGAAGCACATTAATGAACTGCCGTGAGGAAAGCGGCAGCCGCCGGAACACTCTTCGCGGGAGATTTTTATATCATTAAACAAATACTAAATGATTCAAAATTAAAGGAGGATATTTACAAATGGAATTTTTGGCAGCAGCAATCGCGGTTGGTTTGGGCGCACTCGGTGCAGGTCTTGGTAACGGTATGATCGTCAGCAAAACGGTAGAATCCATCGCTCGTCAACCGGAAGCACGTAACGCACTGCAGACAACAATGTTTATCGGTGTAGGTATCGTCGAAGTAATTCCGTTGGCCGCAACAGTTATTGCATTCCTGATCATGTTTACTTAATAAACCGTTCTTACGGTTTGGCGGGGAGGGCAAGTGCCATCCGCGCCTTACTTTTGTATATGTCCGCACACCGCGGTAACGGAAAGGAGTGACCACAGTGACTATAGTTTGGACGAATATAGTTTTTTCAATTGCCGCATTTGTACTTCTCTACTTCCTGCTCAGCAAATTTGCATTCAGCAAATTATTCGCAGTTATGGAGAAACGCCGTGAACTGGTGATGCAGCAGATGGATGAAGCAGCTAAGACCAGAGAGCAGGCGGTCGCTTATGTAGAAGAACAGAAGCAGGCTCTGCAGCAGGCGCGTCAAGAGGCACAACAGATCATTCAACAATCCCAGGCCACAAGCAGCAATCAGGCAGACCGGCTTATGGATCAAGCTAAAGCTGAGGCTGCACGTCTTAAGGACGAGGCTGTCCGCGATATTTCCAATGAAAAGAACAAGGCTGTGGAAGCCCTGCGCAGCGAGCTTGGAACGGCTTCGGTCCGCATTGCTTCCAAGCTGCTTGAAAAAGAAGTCAAGGCTGACGGCGAGCAGGAACAGCTTGTCGATCAATACCTCAAAGAGGTAGGAGGCCGCTCATGAGCCGCGATACGGTAGTTGCTGGGCGCTACGCCAGAGCATTGTACGGTGCAGCGGTGGAGAAAGGCATTACGCTTGAAGTGGAAGAACAGCTGAAGGCAGTGGTCGAGGTACTGCATCTTGATCAAGAGGTGAAACGGTTCATTCATGCACCGCGCATCTCCAAGTCCGATAAGCTGAAGGTGCTTCGCACAGCATTTCAGGATAAGCTCTCTCCAACGGTGATGAACATGGTGGAATTGCTGGTTGAGCGGGGCAGAACCGATATTTTTGCTGAGCTGCTGGAAACATACATCAAAATTGAAGGAGACGCCCTCGGTATCGGCGATGCTACTGTGTACTCTGCTTATGCGCTTAGTCAAGAAGAGCAGGATACTGTGGCCGCAGAATTCAGCGAGCTTACTAAACGCAAGATTCGTGTTACGAATCTCGTGGATAAGAGCCTGCTGGGCGGACTTAAGGTCGTAATCGGCGATACGCTGTATGACGGCAGTTTGTCCGGCAAGCTGGAGCGTCTCGAGAAATCTTTTAACGATAAGCATAGAAGATAGGGGTGAGGATATTGGGCATCAGACCTGAAGAGATCAGCACTTTGATCAAAAGTCAAATTGAGCAATATAAAGCCGATATCGAAGTGGCCGAAATTGGCACCGTCATTCAAGTCGGAGACGGTATCGCCCGTGTCTACGGTCTGGAAAACGCAATGGCAGGCGAGTTGCTGGAGTTCTCCAACGGAGTAGTGGGCATGGCGCTCAATCTGGAAGAAAGCAACGTCGGTGTTGTTATTCTGGGTGAGTATACGGCGATTCGTGAAGGCGATCAAGTTAAACGTACGGGACAAATTATGCAGGTACCGGTGGGCGAAGCCCTGCTGGGCCGTGTAGTAAATGCCCTCGGCCAGCCGCTGGACGGCAAAGGTCCGATTGATACGACGGAATTCCGTCCGGTAGAGAACAATGCACCGGGTGTTATCGACCGTAAATCGGTTCATGAGCCGATGCAGACCGGTCTTAAAGCAATTGACGCGATGGTGCCGATTGGCCGCGGACAACGCGAGCTTATCATTGGTGACCGTCAAACCGGTAAAACAGCTATCGCAATTGATGCGATCATCAACCAAAAGGGCAACGGCATGAAATGTATCTATGTTGCCATTGGTCAAAAACAATCCACAGTGGCGCAGGTTGTAGAAACACTCCGCCGCCATGGTGCTTTGGAGTATACAATTATTGTAACCGCGTCGGCCTCCGAGCCGTCCCCACTGCTGTATATCGCTCCATACTCAGGTTGTGCAATGGGTGAGTACTTCATGTACAAAGGCGAGCATGTCCTTGTCATTTATGATGACCTTTCGAAGCAAGCCTCCGCTTACCGCGAATTGTCCCTGCTGCTCCGTCGTCCACCAGGCCGCGAAGCATTCCCGGGTGACGTTTTCTATCTGCACTCCCGTCTTTTGGAACGTGCGGCTAAGCTCAGCGATGAGCTAGGTGGTGGTTCATTAACCGCACTGCCTTTCATTGAAACCCAAGCCTCTGACGTTTCGGCCTACATTCCTACGAATGTAATTTCGATTACAGACGGCCAAATCTTCCTTGAATCCGATCTGTTCAACTCTGGTCAGCGTCCGGCGATCAACGTCGGTATCTCTGTATCCCGTGTAGGGGGATCAGCGCAGATCAAAGCTATGAAGAAGGTTGCCGGCTCACTCCGTCTGGATCTGGCCCAATACCGCGAACTTCAGGCATTCTCCCAGTTTGGTTCCGATCTCGATAAATCTACGCAAGCCCGTCTGAACCGCGGTGCCCGTATGATGGAGATTCTGAAACAGGGCGTAAACCAGCCGTTGTCTGTTGAGCATCAGGTGCTCAGCTTGTATACCGCTGTTAAAGGCCACCTGGATGATATTCCTGTCAAGGACGTAAAACGCTTCGAGAAGGAATTCCTGGCGTTCATCGACAGCAGCGCTGCCGGCATTATTAAATCCATCACTGATACAAAGGATTTGACGGCAGACAACGAGACAGCACTGAAAGAAGCGATCGAGAAGTTCAAAAGAGGCTTCGCGACCAGCTAATCGCAAATAACTGTCTACCCATGCTTTGAAACGGGCTTTGGCTCTGCCAAAGCTCTGATATATGCTTACGAAGTTAACTTTGACTTCTTCAAAGCTCAGTTTATGCTTACGAGGTCAGCTTTGACTTCGTCAAAGCTTTAAGGTGGTGAAATCATGGCAAGAAGTATGCGTGATATTAAACGTCAAATCAAGAGCGTTCAAAACACCAGACAGATCACTAAAGCAATGGAGATGGTAGCCGCCTCCAAGCTGCGCAAAGCGCAGGAGAAAGCGGAAGCTGCCCGTCCGTACTCACAGAAGCTGAAAGAGGTCGTATCGAGTATTGCTGCCGGTACACAGGACTTGCAGCATCCGATGCTGGTCAGCCGTCCCGTGAAGAAGACCGCCTATATTATTGTTACTTCCGATAGAGGTCTCGCGGGTGGATACAATGCCAATATCCTGCGTAAAGTGACGATGCTTCTGGCAGAGCGGCATAATTCCAAGGACGAATATGCGCTCTTCGTCATCGGCCGTAAGGGCCGTGATTTCTTGCGGCGCCGTGAATACCCGATTGTAGAGGAAGTTACCGAGCTGTCCGATACACCGAAATTCTCTGATATTAAGTCGATCGCCTACTCGGCGGTTCAGCAGTTTGAGACAGGTGTATATGATGAGCTTTATATCTGCTATAACCGGTTTCTGAATGCCATCAGCCAAGTGCCAACCGTTGACCGTCTGCTCCCAATGGATGCAGTGGGTGAGGGGCACACAGGCGCAAGTGCAGCCTATGAATACGAACCTTCACCGGAAGGCGTACTGCAAGTGCTGCTTCCGAAATATGCCGAAACTTTGATTTATAGCGCAATTCTGGACGGTAAAGCCAGTGAGCTGGGTGCGAAGATGACAGCGATGGGCAGTGCCACTAAGAACGCGTCGAAAATGATCGGAGACCTTAGACTTACGTACAACCGTGCCCGTCAGGCGGCGATTACGCAGGAAATTACTGAGATCGTTGCCGGAGCAAATGCGCAGTCTTGATCTATAAGAAACGGGTGCCGTAGAGCGATACAGCGTACCGCTCGCTTCAGGGGCATAGACTCCTGAAGACAGCACTGCCGTTTCTTCTCAATGTAACAGCTTTCGAGGAGGGAAATGAAGATGAACAAAGGACGCGTTGTAAGCATTATGGGTCCGGTTGTTGATATTGAATTCGAACGCGGCCAGTTGCCCGAGATTTTCAACGCTATCAAGATTGAAACCAGCTTGGAGAACGGCCGCATTATTGATCTGACGCTTGAAGTTTCCAATCACCTGGGTGACAATCTGGTCCGTTGTATCGCCATGTCGTCCACGGATGGTCTGGTTCGCGGATTGGACGCGATTGACCAGGGTGGACCGATTTCGGTTCCCGTTGGCGCAGCTACACTCGGCCGGGTATTTAATGTACTTGGCAACCCTATTGATAACGGTGCTGAGGTTGTCGCAGAGAAGAATCCGATTCACCGTCTTGCCCCGACTTATGATGAACTGTCGACCCAAGCGGAAATTCTGGAAACCGGGATCAAGGTTATCGACCTGCTGGCCCCATACGCCAAAGGCGGTAAAATCGGCCTCTTCGGCGGTGCCGGTGTAGGTAAAACGGTAACTATCCAGGAACTGATCAACAACATCGCTCAAGAGCACGGCGGTATTTCCGTATTCGCCGGTGTTGGTGAACGGACCCGTGAAGGTAATGACCTTTATCATGAAATGACCGACTCCGGCGTTATCAAGAAGACGGCCATGGTGTTTGGACAAATGAATGAGCCGCCGGGCGCACGTCTTCGTGTAGCCTTGACCGGTCTGACCATGGCGGAGTATTTCCGTGATGTGGAAGGCCGCGATACGCTGCTCTTTATCGATAATATATTCCGCTTTACCCAAGCAGGTTCCGAAGTATCAGCCCTGCTCGGCCGTATGCCTTCAGCGGTAGGTTACCAGCCAACGCTGGCAACAGAAATGGGCCAATTGCAGGAGCGCATCACTTCCACCAAAAAAGGCTCCGTTACCTCCATTCAAGCGATCTACGTACCGGCGGACGATTACACTGACCCGGCTCCGGCAACGGCATTTGCCCACTTGGATGCAACGACCAACCTGGAGCGTAAAATCTCCGAAAAGGGGATTTTCCCTGCGGTAGATCCACTGGCTTCCAGTTCGCGTATGCTGGCTCCCGAAATTGTCGGCGAAGAGCATTACAACGTCGCACAAGGCGTTAAGCAATTGCTGCAGCGCTACACTGAGCTTCAGGACATCATCGCCATCCTGGGGATGGATGAACTGAGTGAAGAAGACAAGGTTATTGTAGCCCGTGCCCGTAAAGTTGAACGCTTCCTGTCCCAGCCTTTCCATGTGGCAGAGCAGTTTACCGGCTTTAAAGGCAAATATGTGCCGATCAAAGAAACTGTGCGCAGTTTCAAAGAGATTCTGGAAGGCAAGCACGATGATCTTCCGGAGGCAGCTTTCCTGTTTGTAGGTACGATTGAAGAAGCGGTCGAAAAAGCGAAATCCATGTAATTCTGAGCTTTAGATCATGCTTTCGATGCGAGCTTTACTGGGTAAAGCTTTGAGGAGGAATGGAAGTGAATACCTTTTTGTTGGAAATTGTCACGCCGGAGCGTCTTGTCTACTCCAAACAGGTTAACAGCCTGACAGTACGGGGAGTCAATGGCGAGCTGGGCATTTTGCCGGGACACATTCCGCTTGTGACTCCACTTCAGGTTGCTCCGCTCACTGTAAAATCGGACGGTGTTTCCGTCACTATCGCCGTTCATGGCGGGTTCGTAGAAGTGCATAAAGACAAGGTGACAGTTCTGGCTGAAAGTGCCGAGCTGCCTAAGGATATCGATGTTGAACGCGCCGAAGCGGCTAAAGAACGGGCACAACGCCGTCTTCAGACCCGCAGCAAACAGGATGAGATTGATCACCGCCGTGCGGAGCTGGCGCTGCAACGCGCCGTTACACGGATTAAAGTGTCCACCGGAAAAGGACAACAGTAGCACGAAATGCAGTCAAGCCTATAGCTTGGCTGCATTTTTTTTGGAATAAAAAACCTGTAAAAAATGAACATATTGTCATGAACCTGGGGCTTAATGGGCGAAATGTTTAAAAATTCGTAAAAGTACTGGATTCTTTTCATCTGCGCAAGTATGATATAAGAGTCGATTTCCAAGTAACATTAACACGGGAGGTAACATGGAACAAATGATCTACGATGATTTATCCAGCGCGATCGGTACCAGCGGTTTGGTTTCGATGATCGTTTCTTTGCTCTGTGTCGTATTATCTTGGTGGGCACTTCAGAACCTTAAGCTCGATTTGGTCATAAGATATCCCAAGAGCCCTCAAGGAAGACTGCTCCATCTGTTGCTGGCTATCGTCCTCGGTCATTTCGTGGCTGGGTTTCTGCTGGATTACCTGGGCTGGAGCGGGCTGCTCCGCAATGTGTTTTAATGCAAGTGAGTTTGGTTATATCTGTATAGGTCTATGGATGCGAAAAAGGTGTCGAATAATAAGGTTTTATTATGTCAACACTGAAGTTTAAGGAACGTGCCCGCACATCGGGCGCACAGACGGAATATCCGATATTTTAACAAATGAATCTTAAATTCAAAATTATTTCAGAAATATGGACGCGGAGGGAAACCGAAATGAGCAAATTTATCGTCCGCGGTGGCAACAGATTGACCGGGAGCGTGAAAGTAAGCGGCGCAAAAAATTCCGTACTACCGATCATAGCCGCCTCTCTATTGGCAGAAGAAGGAGTTAGCGTCATTGTGGACGCACCTCCGCTAGACGATGTAATGACTATCAGCAAAGTGCTGGAATCTCTGGGTGCAGGTGTTACATACCAGAACGATATCATCGAGGTTGATGCTAGAAACATCACATCCTGTGAAGCGCCTTATGAATGGGTGCGGAAAATGCGGGCTTCTTTTTTGGTGATGGGTCCTTTATTGTCCCGTATGGGTCATACACGCATTTCTCTGCCCGGCGGCTGCGCCATCGGTACAAGGCCGATTGACCAGCATCTGAAGGGATTTGAAGCGCTTGGTGCCGAGATTAGCTTGGGCCAAGGCTACATTGAAGCGAAATCAAACGGTCGACTGCGTGGAGCCAAGGTGTATCTGGATGTGGCCAGCGTGGGCGCGACTGAAAATATAATGATGGCCGCAGCACTCGCCGAAGGCGTGACTGTGATTGAGAATGCCGCGAAAGAGCCGGAAATTGTCGATTTGGCTAACTACCTGAACGGGATGGGCGGCATTGTACGTGGAGCTGGGACCGGCGTCATTCGTATCGAGGGCGTAGAACGGCTTCATGGTGTAAAACATCATGTGATTCCTGACCGGATTGAAGCAGGTACCTACATGGCAGCTGCAGCGATCACAGGCGGGGATGTATATGTTGAAGGTGCGATTGCTGATCATCTCGGACCTGTAATTGCCAAGATGGAGGAAATGGGCGTTACGATCATTCCTGATGAGAATGGCGTGCGCGTCATTAGCGACAAGCCACTGAAGGCTGTTGATTTGAAGACATTGCCGTATCCGGGTTTCCCTACCGATATGCAGTCGCAAATGATGGCGCTGCTGCTTCGCTCCGTAGGTACCAGTGTCGTAACGGAGACCGTTTTCGAGAACCGGTTTATGCATGTGGATGAATTCCACAACATGAACGCCGAGATCAAGATTGAGGGCCGTTCAGCGATTGTGACCGGCAATGCTCAGCTTGTCGGCGCTAAAGTGTGCGCTACGGACCTGCGTGCAGGCGCTGCGCTTATTTTGGCGGGACTTGTTGCCGAAGGGACTACGGAAGTGAGTGGTACGCATCACATTGACCGCGGGTATGTGAATCTGGCCGAGAAGCTGTCGGGACTTGGTGCAGACATTTGGCGGATTTCCATGGAAGAGTCGGTTGTAGCGGCATCCAAAGAAGAAATCGCCAAACCGGAAGCTACCAAAAGCGAATCATTCAAAAGCGATGAGCTGAAGCCACGCTTTCAGATTCAGCCAACCTGGGTATAATCGTAAATAATATAAATGGAATAAGCTGCTCCGCATTTGCGGTGCGGCTTTTTTTAATATAAAAATTTCTATGCTTCACGCTATAAATTATCCTTCTATTTCTCGCTGAAACGGATACCGTCCTTTTGGGGACGGCAAAGCTGTTTCCACTTGTGCTGATTGAAATTTTGCTAACTTCACGGCAATTTGATTCTCTCACTCTCAGAATAGCGTTCTAGCAGTTGTGGAAAACTCATATCTATAAGAATCACCGGTGACTTACGGAAGGAGCCATAGAGATGAAAGATTTCCACTACTTGCGGCGCAAATTCAAACGCCGTTACGCACGCACCCGGCGCGGAGCGCCCCGTATCCAGCGGCTGGCCCCGGCCGCCTGGCTCGCAGCGCCGCTGCTGGCGGCGCTGCTGCTGCCGCTGGCGATTGTCCCGCTGCGCGGAGGTGGACAGCCAGCGCCCAAGGCCGTGCCACAGGCCACGGAACGGCCTGTGCTGCCTGAGGCGGCTGCGGGAGAGGCCCCGCAGCCGGAAGTGCATGTCTATTTGTCGCAGAGCGGACAAATAGAGACCCTGCCGCTGGAGGAGTACGTCAGCGGCGTGCTGGCGGCCGAGATGCCGGCGGACTTTGAGCTCGAAGCGCTCAAAGCGCAGGCCGTGGCCGCCCGCACGTTCATTATGCGCCGCCTAGTGGCCGGCGACAGCAGTGGCGTGCCCGTTCCGGGCGCGGATGTGACCGATACGGTAAGCCATCAGGCTTACGTCTCGCAGGCGGCGCTGGAACGGGATTGGGTGCGCGGCGGCAAAAGCGCCGGGCTGGCCAAACTCCGCCGCGCGGTCCGCGAAACGCGCGGCGTCATTATGACCTATAAGGGGCAGCCGATCACCGCCTCCTTTTTCGCCTCCAGTGGAGGCTATACGGAAAATTCGGAAGACTACTGGAATGCCGCCGTGCCTTATTTGCGCAGTGTAGCCAGCCCATGGGAGCAGGAGATTACACCTAATCTCGCGGCAACATATACCTTTAGTATTTCAGAGCTGATAGGCAAGCTGGGGTTAAGCGGCAAGGCTTTGCCTGCTTCCAAGGATCTTGCAGCTTCCGGTGGAGCGAAGCCGGTCTCCTCTTCCTCTGCACAGATGCCTGTAAAAGTGCTGTCGCTGACTGCGGGACACCGGGTCAAGGAAATCTCGATTGGAGGAACCGTATTTACCGGACGGGAAGTGCGTGAGAAGCTGGGGCTGCGCTCCAGCCAGTTTACCTGGAAGCGAAAGGGCAGTGAGATTATAATTACAACTTACGGGAATGGACACGGAGTCGGTATGAGCCAGTGGGGGGCAAACGGCATGGCCAAGGAAGGCAGTACAGCGACACAAATTCTCAAACACTATTACAGCGGTATCTCATTTGTTCAAGTCTCAACTCTTCTGAAAAAATAACTTGAAAGATACGTATAAAAGCGAAGCGCCCGGTAACACTGGTTACTGAGGTGATAAACATATGAATGAACAAGAAAAAAACAAATCAACCCATGATGAATCTCTCAAAAACAAGCAGGGAGATTCAGGCGCTAAGCCTTCTTCATGGAACAGGCTGTTTTCCAAACGGTGGGTATTCCCGGCAGTCTACACGGCGGCAGCGGCTATTATACTAACCTTGGTGTGGGTCTATCAGGATGCCGGCCAGAAGCCGCTGAACTCCGACACCAACGCAGTCGTTTCACAGGATTCCGCTAAACCCAGCAAAGAAGCCGGTGCAGCAAACGACCCTGAGGCTTTGGAAGTTGTCGCTTCGGCAGAAACTCTGACCTGGCCTGTAGCCAGCCCCGGAGAAGTGGAAGTGGTAAAACCGTTCTATGATGAGAATGGGACAGAAGAGAATCATGTAGCGGCTATGGTGCAGTACAATGACACCTTCGTGCCGAATGTCGGAATCGACATCGCACGTGAGGACAACAAGACGTTTGATGTCAAGGCAGCGCTTAGCGGTGAAGTAACACGGGTTGAAGATGTTGCAGTGTTCGGCAAGGTTGTAGAGATTACCCATCCGAACAATCTGAAGACGGTATATCAGAGCCTCGGCGACACCAAAGTGAAGCAAGGCGATGAAGTAAAGCAAGGCGACACGCTGGCAACGGCCGGACGCAGTGAAATTGAGAAAAATCTTGGCAATCATGTGCACTTTGAAGTGTACGAGGATGGCAAGGTAGTCAATCCTTCGGATCTGCTGCCGCAGCGTTAAGCATAACTTTTAGACAGGAGGCGAATGCCTCCTGTTTTTTTGTTGCTGTGTTCTGCGGAGCATAGCAGGACAGAAGTAAGCTGTTTTCCGCCGAAATGGGCCCTTCTTACGGTTGTCCAGGAAATAAAATGAGCCTTCCAGGGCTTGTCATCCCCTGAAAGCGCGAATATATAGGCCCGCCCCTCATATAATGTACCAAACTATCCACAGTTGGGAGGCGGGAGCGTGCACGATTACATCAAAGAACGTACGATCAAAATCGGACGCTGCATCGTGGAAACCAGGCATACAGTCCGGACCATTGCCAAGGAATTTGGCGTTTCAAAGAGCACGGTGCATAAAGACTTAACCGAGCGTTTGCCGGAGATCAACCCTGATTTGGCCGATCAGGTGAAGCACATTCTCGAATATCACAAATCAATCCGTCATTTGCGGGGGGGAGAAGCCACAAAAATTAAATATAAGAAAACGACCGGTAAAAAACGTGAGGTTGCCGTAGCCGCAAAGCCATGATATTTTCGGAATTTTAAGCAATAATTCAGGTTTATTACATTGTGTATATCCCCTAAAGTATGGTATTTTTAAATTTGGTACTCACTAACTAATCTCATTTAAAATAACACTTTGGGGGCTCTTTCATTATGCTTAGCAAGGATATCGGAATCGATCTCGGTACGGCCAATGTGCTCATTCATGTTAAAGGGAGGGGAGTCGTTCTGGATGAACCCTCCGTGGTCACACTTGAAAGTGATACGAAGAAAGTCCTTGCGGTAGGTGAACAGGCGCGTCGCATGGTAGGACGGACACCTGGCAACATTACAACCATTCGTCCTCTTAGGGATGGCGTTATAGCTGATTTTGCCGTTACGGAAATGATGTTGAAATATTTCATCGACCGCGTTGGCGGCCGTACCTGGTACGCTAAGCCCCGCATTTTGATCTGTGCCCCCACGAATATTACATCAGTTGAGCAGAAATCGATCCGTGAAGCGGCGGAACGCAGCGGGGCCAAGGATGTTTATATGGAAGAAGAACCCAAAGCCGCGGCAATTGGAGCGGGTATGGATATTTATCAACCAAGCGGAAATATGGTCGTCGATATCGGCGGCGGAACGACGGATGTAGCTGTCCTGTCCATGGGCGACGTCGTTACCGCCTCCTCCATCAAAATTGCAGGGGACAAGTTCGACGATGCCATTTTAAAATATATCAAACAGAAATATAAACTGCTCATCGGTGAGCGCACGGCTGAGGATATTAAAGTCACCATCGGAACAGTCCGGCCTGGCGGCATGCAGGCGGAAATGGATATTCGCGGCCGGGATATGGTCAGCGGACTTCCACAAACACTGACCATTAACTCCGGTGAGGTTAAGGAAGCATTATGGGATCCGGTTTCCTCTATTGTCGCTGCGGCAAAATCAGTGCTCGAGCGTACACCGCCGGAGCTGTCGGCCGACATTATCGACCGCGGGGTTGTACTGACCGGCGGCGGCGCGCTGCTTAACGGGCTGGACGAGCTGCTCTCGGAGCAGCTGCATGTTCCTGTCTGGGTAGCTGAGGATCCGATGCACTGTGTGGTCAAGGGAACGGGGATTATGTTGGATCATTTGGACAAGGTCGTTAAGAAAAAGTTCTAAGCTGCCGATAATAAAGGATAATAGCAGATTCAGGAAGGAGAATTGCCCTCATGATTAGAGGATTATATACGGCCGCTGCAGGGATGGTCACGCAGCAGCGCAGACATGATACGGCGACGCAAAACATTGCCAATCTGAATACAACGGGGTACAAGCAGGTCGATAGTGTCAGCCATGCCTTTCCCGATGTATTGATTTCAGCCATGAGTGGCGGCACCACGAAGCCGGTAGGCCGCCTCAACACAGGGGTTTTTGCAGAACAATCTGTTTCTCAATATTTGCAGGGCGATCTGATTGAAAGCGGAAAGTCGATTGACTTTGCCTTATCTACTGACTTACAGGTCGCGGACCCTGCTACCGGAGACAACATAGCTTTTGACGGGTCGGGCAAATATGTAACTCCTGAAGGCGAGGTTATCTACCGGCCGCAGGCATTTTTTACAGTTCAAGATAACGAAGGCAATAATTTATATACACGCAACGGAAGCTTCAGCGTTAGCGCGACCGGACAGGTGCTCAGCGCCGGAGGTTTTAATGTTCTAGATGCTAACGGCAACCCGCTGGTCTTGACAGGCCCGCAGGATAATCTTAAAGTGGACGGGCAGGGTAATCTGATCAATACGGCTACAGGGCTTCCTTCTGGAACCAAAATTGGTGTCAGTGTAATCTCGAGACCGCAGGAACTAGTGCGCGACGGTAACGGTGTCTTCCATGCCGATGATATTGAGGCTGCGGAAATCCGCTATGCTAACGCAGGAGATAACCTGCAGGTGCGTCAGGGATATTTGGAGAATTCCAATGTGGACCCTACCCAGGTAACGGTTGATATGAATGCTGCATACCGGGCGTATGAGGCGAACCAGAAAGTCATTCAATTCTACGACACCAGTCTGCAGAAGACCGTCAATGAAGTCGGTAGAGTATAGAGGGGGATTAATCCATGAACAATTCGTCAATCAGCGCTTCTGTCTCAATGTCCAGCCTTCAGCAGCGTCTGGATATTATCGCGGATAACTTTGCTAATATGAGTACTAATGGCTATAAGAGCAAAGAAGGTTCGTTTGAGGACGTTCTGACCCGTGTTCAGCAGCAGTCCAAAGACTACGATCAGCCCGGCCGCAGCATGCCGCTTGGCTTCAATATCGGCTTTGGGGTCCGTGTGCCTGGGGTTAAGACCAACTGGGAAGAGGGTCCGCTTCAAGAAACAGGGAATCCGACCGATCTGGCGCTGCAAGGTAACGGGTTATTTGGGGTTCAGGTGAATGGGGCTACCGCTTATACACGGCAAGGGGATTTTCATTTTACACCGGATGCCTCCAACCCCGATAATATGATGTTGGTAGATAATACAGGCAATCCTGTATTGAATACAGATGGTAACCCTTTAACAGTACCTGCGAATGTAAGTGCCGCTATTGATGAGAGCGGCCGGGTGCTCACGAAGACCAGCGAGAATGCACCGGCCCGGGTAGCGGGTACAATTATGATTGTAGAGCCGTTAAGCAAGAGTGCGATGCAGGCAGTCGACGGTAATTTTTACGTGCTTGCTGACGGAGTCACAGCGCAGCAGGCCTTCCTCCAAAGAGCACCGGGAGAAGCCTCTGCAGTAGGAGTGCGTTCCGGATATCTGGAACAGTCCAACGTTGACCTCAGCAAGGAAATAACGGAAATGATGCAGATTCAGCGCACCTATCAGCTTGTCTCACGGGCACTTTCCTCCAGTGACCAGATGCTTGGCCTGGCCAATTCTATGCGCGGGTAGGTGAAGGAATGAGTCGTCAGGACAATAGGAAACCGGAAGAAGATCAACGGCAGCCGGTGAAGAAGCGGAGAGTATCCACATGGGCCATTATCCAGTGGATTATGATTCCCTTGCTGCTTGTAGCTGCGCTTGCGAGTGGTCTTGTGGTCGGTTACGTCGTTCTAGGCAAAAAGGAATTCAGTGATGTGCTTCTGTGGAGTACCTGGAAGCATGTATATGATTTGGTGTTCGCACCTTAAATATGAGGTGTTTTAAAGCTCCCTGGTTGTCTAAGGGAGTTTTCTTTTTTATACTGGAAAATGTATAATGATTGGGGACCAAGGAACGCCAAAAAGGGCCCTCTCCGCCATGCTGCCGCGTGCGGTGGAGAAAGCCCCTTATCTTAACCTCCACTGCTGCAGGTGGTGAAGGATAATTATAGTTTTTACCGAAGCCGCCAATATTTATGCAGACTTTGTAAAAGAATAAAATCAAAGTACTGCCCAGCGGATTGTTTAAACACGCGGTTACATCCGAAAGGAGCTTTGCGACAATGCTGGATATCAATCAAATTCAAGAAATAATACCCCATCGGCCTCCATTTCTGCTGGTGGACAAAATTACAGAAATAGAAATGGGCAAACGGGCTGTCGGCATCAAAAATGTTACGGTAAATGAACCGTTCTTCACCGGTCACTTTCCGGGTTATCCGGTAATGCCCGGCGTTCTGATTACAGAAGCTCTGGCACAGGTAGGCGCCGTAGCTATTCTGGGACTTGAAGCCAACCGGGGCAAAATCGGTTTTCTGGCCGGACTGGACGGTTTCCGTTTCCGTGGCCAGGTAGTACCGGGAGATACGCTAACGCTTGAGGTGGAGATTACCCGGCTTAAAGGCAGCATCGGAAAAGGCCAAGCCACCGCGAAGGTGGAGGGCAAGATTGTAGCCTCTGGCGAAATTATGTTCGCGCTCAGCTAGCACCTGTTATACAATCATATATCATAATATGGATAAGGAGAGATTCATATGACTGAATTAAGCCCGAAAGCGCTTGAAACATTGACACGTTGGCTGCAGGACCCTTCTGTGGATGAGAACACGAAGGCAGAACTGAACCTTCTTGCGAATGAAAAACAGGAACTGGAAGAACGCTTTTATAGAGATTTGGAGTTTGGTACAGGCGGATTGCGCGGGGTTATCGGCGCAGGCAGCAACCGGATCAACCGATATACAGTAGGCCGGGCCACTCAAGGTTTCGCTAATTATATACTGGAGCAGCATACTGGAGAAGGCAGACCTTCCGTAGTCATCGCGCATGACTCCCGCCGCTTCTCACCCGAATTTACGCTGGAGGCTGCGCTTGTGCTGGCCGGAAACGGCATTGAGGCTCATTTGTTTCCATCCCTGCGTTCGACGCCGCAGCTTTCCTTTACTGTCCGTCATTTGAAGGCGTCAGGTGGCGTTGTTATCACGGCAAGCCATAACCCGCCGGAATACAACGGTTATAAAGTTTATAATGCCGAAGGTGGACAGCTGGTACCGGACGAGGCGGAGAAAGTCATTTCCTACATATTGGAGGTTGATTCCTTCAATGGCGTAAAGCGGATTTCCCGTGACGAGGCAGAAAGTCAAGGCTTGCTGCATTGGCTGGGAGAGAAAGAAGATGAAGCCTTTACAGATACAGTAGCTGCTGTGAGTGTTGCCCGTGAAGAGATCACTTCTACTCTTGGCAAAGATTTCAAGATTGTGTACACTCCGCTGCATGGAACGGGCAATTTGCCGGTCCGCAGTGTACTGAAGAAGATCGGCTTTACGCAGGTCCATGTGGTGCCGGAGCAGGAGCAGCCGGATTCTGAGTTCTCGACGGTGAAATCACCGAATCCCGAGGAGCGGGAAGCCTTTACCCTGGCTATAAAACTTGGCGAAGAATTGAATGCCGATCTGCTGATCGGTACCGACCCTGATGCAGACCGGATGGGGGCCGTCGTACGGGACAATGAAGGGAACTTCGTTGTTTTATCTGGTAACCAGTCCGGGGCCCTGATGATCCATTACTACCTGAGCCGTTTGCAGGAACAAGGCAAGCTGCCGAAGAACGGTGCTGTTGTCAAGACCATCGTGACGAGTGAAATGGGCGCAGCGGTTGCCGAGCATTATGGTGCTACTGTATTCAATACGCTGACCGGCTTCAAATATATCGGGGAGAAAATGACCCAGTTCGAGCAGTCCGGGGAGTACACGTACCTTTTCGGTTACGAAGAGAGTTATGGTTATCTTGCCGGCAATTATGCCCGGGACAAGGATGCCGTTCTGGCTTCCATGCTGATTGCAGAAGCTGGGGCATATTACAAAGCACAAGGCAAGACGCTTTATGATGTGCTTCAGGAGCTGTACCGCAAGTTTGGGTTCTTCCTGGAAAGTCTGGAATCACGGACGTTGAAGGGTAAAGACGGTGTGGCCCAGATTCAGGCAATTATGAATGACTGGCGCAGCAATCCCCCGCAGGAAATCGCAGGTGCTTCTGTAAGCGAGGTTCTGGATTACTCTCTGGGGCTGAATGGCCTGCCTAAGGAAAATGTGCTGAAGTATCTGTTATCCGACGGCTCCTGGTTCTGCCTGCGGCCTTCCGGTACAGAGCCGAAGATCAAGGTGTATTTTGCGGTTCGCGGTGAATCGCTCCAGAATGCCAAGGATAAGGTTGCTGCACTTACGCAGCAGGTTATGGCCCGCGTTGACGGGAAATAATACGAGATAGCTAACTTCCCGCAGAAACGGATACTGCTCCTAACCGGATGCACATCCGTTTCTGCTTGAGTTTAGAGCGATTTTAATTAATATGTAGCTTGGCAGTGAAGACTGTTTATAAACGGTACTAGGCTTCAAAGTGAAAGAGGAGGTACTTTTGGTGCAGCAGAAATGGCAACGATGGAATATAGCTTCGCGAAAGTGGTTGTGGATTATCGTAATAATTGGTGTCTTGGCTGCTCTCCCGGTTGTTTATGACCGGCTGCAGACGGAGAAATCATCCAAAACGGTTGAATTTGTATTTGATTACCGCGATCTGGTTGAAGTGGCCAGCTACCGCTCTAATCCGAAGGATTATATTTCCGACCAGCTTGACCGTTTAAAGGATGCCGGCGTTCAGAGCATGGCAATTTATGAAAGTACGCTTGAGGATTACCGTAAGGCCCGCCGTTTGATGTTATGGGGAGCGGCTGATATCGCTAATCTTACCGACACTGTGATTCCGGAGAATGAGAACTATACATATGTCCTCTTTACGAGCGCAGATAATAGTGATGCACTCTCGTCGATGATACGTGAAGCGTTCAGCGGTCTTGACATTGGAACGGAGGACTGGAGTTTCCGCGGACAGCAGGGTCTGATCATTAAGACTCCGATTGAAGATGCTACAATGAAACCGCTACAGCCGGATCCGATGACGCTGGACATGCTGCATGGCAAAGGGTTCAACATTGTCCCCCGTCTAGTGGACTCCTTAAAGTATAACCAGGAAGCAGTACAGAAACTGCTGGACCGCTATGAGGAACTCGGGGTCAAGCGGATTCTTTTCGAAGGCGAGTCGGTCAAGGGATATAATGATGACGCTGACTTAAAGAGTTTAGACGCCTTTGGAAAACTTATGAAGGAACGCGGAATGGGGATTGCTGCAATTGAGAATATTAAGGCCCAGCAAAAAGGTTTTAATAAACTCGCCTATGAGCTCGACTATAACGTCGCACGGTTGTATTCTCTCAGTGAAAAAGATTCCGGCTTGTCACCGGAAATCATTGCTGACCGTTTCGCGCTTGCAACCAAAGACCGTAATATCCGGATGATTTATCTCAATACGATTCCGGCAAGAAACACCGCTAAAGCTCAGGTGACCGACACGTTGGATAACCTCATAACGAGTCTAAGCGATCCCGGGGGTGCTGTAGATAAAATTGAGGATAACGGTTTTACCCTGGGACAAGCTACGGCTTTTGAAGTCGTAGACTCCTCCTATCAGCGGTATTTCAAGCTTGGGGCTGTGATTGGTGCGGTATCCATGGTTGCTTTGCTTGTCTCTTTTTTCATTCCATGGCTCACACTTCCTGCCTGGGTACTGGGATTGCTGGGAAGTGCCGGACTGCTTGTAGTAAAGCCTCAGCTTTTTGAACAGGCGTTGGCACTTGCGGTAGCTATCAGCGCCCCGACTGTGGCGACAGTAATGGCGATCCGCAAAATCAATGAACAGGGACCGCCGCTTCGAACCAATAAACTAACCTATACGGTCATGAGTCCCAAGCGGCGTTTGGTGCACAGTCTTGTACTTTATGTGAAGACAGCACTGATCTCGCTTAGTGCCGTACCGTTTGTAATTGCACTTCTGAACAACATTACGTACAGCCTTGTGCTCAATCAGTTCCGTGGTGTCAGCCTGCTGCACTTGGCGCCGATTGCCTTGACTGCGCTGTATGTGCTTCTGTACCGTGGTGAATTCACTTTTAACAAGACAGGCCAGCTGCTGCGTACTCCCATTACACTCATAATGGTTATCGCTGCCGGCGTTCTGGCGATCATGGGCTGGTATTACTTAACCCGGACCGGCAACAGCGGCAGTGTAAGTCCATTGGAGATGGCTCTCCGGACCTTCCTGGAGAATACAGTTAATATCCGGCCGCGCAATAAAGAATTCCTGCTGGCACATCCGCTGTTCATTTTGGGCGCTTTCATGGCCTATAAATACCGGAATGCTGCGTTTATTATGATTATTGCGGTTATCGGCCAGCTTTCGATGGTGGATACCTTTGCCCATATCCATTCACCTGTGTTGATCTCCCTGATCCGCGGATTGCTTGGGCTGGGGATTGGTCTGATTATCGGGCTCATCGCTGTTGGCGTATGGCAGATTGCAGAAGGGTGTTGGAAACGATGGTCGCCGCTGCTCAAAAAATAATCCTCTCCGGCTATTATGGCTTCCGCAACAGTGGGGATGAGGCAGTACTGCAGTCTATTCTAGATGCGCTGCAGAAGCATTCACAAGCTGCCGGCATACCGGTTGAACCTGTTGTATTATCCATTGATCCGGAGTGGACAACAGCTACTTATGGTGTAAAAGCTGTCCACCGGATGAAGCTGGGTGAGGTACGCCAGGCCATTTACGAGAGTGCAGGTCTCATCAGCGGCGGCGGAAGCCTGCTGCAGGATGTGACAGGCAGCAAGAGTATTCCCTATTACCTGGGGATTATAAAGCTGGCTCAATGGATGAGAAAGCCGACATTTATTTATGCCCAGGGCATCGGTCCGGTAAACCGGAAGCTGTTCCATCCGCTGATCAAATCCGTTTTCCGCAAATGCAGCTATGTGTCTGTGCGGGATGAGCAATCTCGCCAGCTGCTGCAGACTATGGGGCTTGGCCGGGAACTTGTTGAGGTTGTTCCTGATCCTGTGATGGGACTCTCTCTTCCCGAGGGTTCCCTAGAGGAGATTACCCGCGACACTGCATTGAAGACCATCGGGATATCGGTGCGTTACTGGGAGCAGTCCCGTAAGGAATTGGATGCCATTGCGCAAGGCCTGCTAAAAGCCTGTGGGCAAGTTCCGCTGCATCTGCGCTTCCTGCCTTTCCATCATTCCTCAGATAATGAGGCTTCCCGTTATGTGATGCAGAAACTGGAGGAAGGTATTACACGTCAGGGCGGCAGGATCAGCATCTGTGAAGATGCGCTCCATCCCCGGCAGATGTTGCGCGAGGTAGGAGAATGCGATATGCTGATCGGGATGCGACTGCACAGTCTCATCTATGCTGCCGGAAGGCGTGTGCCGCTGATGGGGATCTCCTATGATCCTAAGATAGATCACTTTCTTGATCGGATCGACTGTCGGCCCATCGGTTCTACGACTTCGCTGGACGGCGGAGAAGTTGCCGCTGAAGTTCTTCATCTTCTGGAAGCAGGAGATGATTGGAAACGTAAGCGTGAGCCGCTAATTGCTGCCTTAGTAGAAGAAGCCGAGGCTCCTGCCCGGCAAATTGTTGAATATTTCCACCGCAAAGGATGATTGATAGTGAAAGCGGAAAGTCCGGTACCTACAGTTCCAATTTTTGGCATAAGGGTGTCTAAAATCGATATGAAAGCCACAGTCGCTTATTTGACAGAAGCTGTCCGCAACCGTGAACCGCATCAGGTAATTACTGCTAATCCGATCATGGTTATGACCGCGCTGGAGAATCCCGCTTACATGGAGATCATGAAATCGGCGGAGCTGGTGGTGCCTGATGGGACAGGCGTCGTGTGGGCTGCGGAATATTGTCGTGAACCCGTAGCGGAGCGTGTGGCCGGATTTGATCTTTTACATGAATTGCTGCGCCAAGGCGAAAGATATACCTGGAAGGTCTATCTGCTGGGCTCTACCCCGGAAGTGATTCACGAGACGTCTTCCCGGTTACAAACTCAGTATCCCGGGATCGTAATCTCGGGATATCATGATGGTTTTTTTGGACCTGACGACGACGAAAAGATTATTTCCGGAATTCTGGAGGCTCAGCCGGATCTGCTCTTTGTTGCCAGAGGCGCTGACAGCCAGGAACCTTGGATTGCCAAGTACAAATCCAGACTGAACATTCCGGTGATGATGGGTGTCGGAGGGAGCTTTGATGTGATCTCGGGCAAGACCAAACGGGCTCCCATAGCCTTCCAGAAACTTAGAGCGGAATGGTTATATCGTCTTCTTAAAGAACCGACACGCTATAAAAGAATGCTTGCGCTGCCGAAATTCGCAGTAAAAGTGATGCGTGAGAAAGATAAAGTGACAAAAGCTCAGTAAAATGCGGATATTCACCGTGAAAATAAGAATAGCAGCCCAAAAACGGAATTGGAATTTGTATTTAGTTCAGCGTATAATTCAATGCGGTAGAGAAATGGGGGTCGACTGATCAAATGTTAATCATATACATCGCCGGATTTATTGTGTGCATGGGACTCGCCTTACTCTTGACGCCGCTGGTGAAGAAATTCGCTATTAAGATTGGCGCTACAGATGTGCCGAATGCCCGTAAAGTGCATACGAAGATTATGCCCCGCCTTGGCGGACTTGGTATTTTTCTGGCGTTTGTGTTGGGCCTGCTTGCCGTATTGCCAATTATTCCTTATGACTTCACTCCGCGGGAGGTAAGCTTCATCAAAGCGCTGCTGTGTGGCGGCGGAATGATTGTTCTGATCGGCGGTTTGGATGACCGGTTCGAACTTTCGGCAAAGGTGAAGCTGCTGGGCCAGATTGCGGCTGCCTGCATAGTAGTCTTCGGTTTTGGTATTACTGTTGATTTCGTAAATATTCCTTTTCATAATACGTATTCTTCGCTGGAAAGCTGGATTGCTATTCCACTGACTATTTTCTGGATTGTTGGTGTCACGAATGCCGTTAACTTGATTGACGGGTTGGACGGGCTTGCTGCCGGGGTATCCGGTATCGCAATTGCCACCATTGCAGTGATGGCCTTCTTGATGGGAAATACAATGGTTGCTCTCCTGTGCCTGCTGCTGCTGGGCAGCATCATAGGATTTCTTTTCTTTAATTTTCACCCCGCCAAAATTTTTATGGGTGATACAGGTTCACTGTTCTTAGGCTTTTGCTTGGCTCTGCTTGCACTTCTTGGGTTTAAGCAAATTGCCGTCGTTTCTTTTATTACACCGCTCCTCATTATCGGAGTGCCTTTGTCTGATACCTTTTTTGCCATCGTACGCCGCAAGCTGCAGAAGAAACCAATATTCGCACCGGATAAAGGCCACCTGCATCATTGCCTGCGCGAACTGGGGTTCAGCCACCGTCAAACGGTACTGATCATTTATGGAATTGCTACATTTTTCGGTGTATTGGCTGTTATCCAGACCTCTGCCTCACTTTACGAAGCAAACTGGGTTACTTTTGTAGTCATTTGCGTAATGCTGTTCTTCCTGCAAATTGGTGCGGAGATTACTGGTGTCATCAGTAAGACCAAACGTCCTGTGATTGACTTTTTCCTGAGAATGCGAATAAAGGTTAGTCAGGAACGAGGCTCGAAGCTGTAGGATTTGTTTAAGATTTGTAATGCTATTAATATATATTTTTTTTGAAAAGCTCATCCTGATGTAGGGTGGGCTTTTTGTATTTCAGAGGCTATTATTGAAGGAATCTGATACTGCACGAATAATAAGTGTATAGAAAATTCAAGGAATTCCTTCAAATTATCTTCTGTAGGACCGATAAAATAATTAACATCATCAAAAGGGAGAGATTAATGACATGCAGCGCATGAGAAAGCCATTTGTATGGACGCTTCTGTTCGCCTTAATTGTATCTTTAATTCCAACTGGACTTATGAATACTGCAGTGGCTGCAGATACGCTTAAGCCTACCAGTTATTTTACGCCAGATAATACGAAATTGAGAAACACTGTTGATCTGACATTACTGCCTCCAATAGAAAAACAAATCTCAAGAACCAATGTATTGCAAGTAACGGATGCTAATTTAGTAGTCACAGGAACGTTTACAAAGGTTACGAGTTCTACTCTGGGGGCCAATGTACAACGTTTAAACTGGGAGAATAATAAATGGGTAGAGGACACTACACACTTAACACCTGGTGTTGTGCAGTTAGATATTGATAGTCCCGACAATCGCTTTAGCGCAAATCTGACATTGTTTCCAGGCATGAATAAGATTATTCTTACGGGGTCACAGGGAAGCAATGATCGCTCTGAGGCTTTTTATGTACTATTTGATCAGGTTCCTTATGTCGAGAGACTTCAAGTTCTGGGTGGCTCAGAGAAGCTTAATTTGAACGAAGGAGCACAATTGGTCGTAGCCAACAAAGAAATTACACTTGAAGGTAAAGCGTTAAATGCAACAAAGGTTACTGCTGCCATTAATAATGAAAGTGCATCAAACACCTCTTTACTGCAGGATGGAACGTTCTTCTCACAGCGTATGGCGCTTAATCCGGGTGTCAATAATCTGAAATTAGTCGTGCAGAATGGCTCAGATACGTTGAGCTTTGAATATACGCTTTTTTATTATGATGAGAAGAATCCTATAGTTAAAATGTATTTGGTTGATTCGCACAGTCAGGGTCAGGACCTGCTGTACAGTGATCAGCCGGTGATGACTGAAGATTCAGATACTGCAAAATTAATTGTTCAAATGATGGTTCAGGATAATGCGGGAGTCCCTTTCGCGGGTTCGGCAGTAGTGAAAATGGATGGAGCAGTGTCAACGCCTACCTATGGGAGCAGTATAACATTGGACAGTGCTGGTCTTATCGCTTTGAACGCGGGAGATGAGGTCTTGGTACCTTCTCCTATCAAGAATACACCTTCATATCGGCTGGTTTCTTTTGAGATGCCGCTGACCCTAAATAAAGATACGGCAACACCAGCCAACAGATTAGAGACACAAACACATAATCTTTCAGTAGCTTACGGAACCAAAACCATTAACCGTTCCTTTGATTTTCAGTACATGAAGGATAGAATTGTAATCACGGATGTGAAATATCTTCCGGGATATGATGGAACAGGTGATATTCCGCCTGGAGTAGCTCTGAATGGGGCTAAGGTAAATTCCGGTGAATTCTACATCTTAGTTAAAACAAATACTGCAGCAGCAGCTCCTGTGGAACTGCTTGCGAGTTATTTGCCTATTTCCACTAAGGGTTTGACACCAGAGTGGGTTAAATCTGTTTCAAGTACGCAGTACATCTTTAAAATATCGGATTTCCAAAACGGTAACCAAACCGTTCGATTCAACATTAAGGGATCCACGGCGTATAAAGATGTTAATATTTCCTTTGCCTCAAAAAACTATATTTATGTATCCAACCTCACAGATGGGCAGAGTATTGTTATTGATTCTAAAGCCAGTAAGACCCTTAATATTAAAGGCCAGTATATTGATTTCAATTTAAGCAGCCCATATTTCCTGGCTGAGATGTATGTGAATGGAACGAAAATAAGACCAACGGGAGCAACTACTACTTGGCTTAATAGCAATGGTGGATTTGATGTTGATCTACTTATTGATGCCACTATGGGTCCATTAGTGTTTGGAGAGAATAAAATTGTCTTTACAGGCACAGGTACGGATGAAAAGGGGCAAACCCGGGAAGTCCGCAAGGAACTGCGCATTTACATTCTCGATGAGAACGTATCAACCATAAGTAAGTTTCAACCAGCTGTCGGTACTGCAAGAAGTTCGTTTCCTGATCCAACCTTTGGACCAACGGATGAACTGCTGACCAAACTATTTAACTTAACTCCTGATTTTATATATAAAGACAATCAGTATACAACCAGCTTGAAAACTTATGATCTGGTTCTTAGAGGTAGCGGAGCGGTAAAACTCAATTTGAATATAGGAACAAAAAATATCCTGTCACTCGATATTCCTGCCAATGCGAGTACATCGATTACTCCCAGCCCGACTTTTGCAGATAAAACCTATACCACCAGTTTTGCCGGAAGTCAAAAAGACTTTGTAATGCGGATTCAGGATCTTGTGAATGATACGCCAGGAACGTATGTTTACACTCTTGAGCTGATAAACAGTACAGGAGCCAAAACCAGTCAGAAGCTGGAGATTGTTAGAGAAGTAAGTGCGTATCGTATTCTCTCTCCTCAGCCTTCTGTAGGTACTCAATATGTTGTTAATAAAAACTTTGTTCATTTTGATATTGAAGCTGAAGGGGCTACAGATGTCATCATAGACAAAGAAAAAGCAGTCAAACGTACGGATTTGGGGCCAGGGAGATTTGCACTGGACTATGTAGGGTTGAAGGCAGATAAAGCTAACAGCATCAAAATTCAAATTGTTCGCGGTGCTACGACAAGTACAGACACTATTTCAATATTCTATACCGGTACAGTAGCAGTCGATGCACAATACATGTCACCTAAAACAGCAGACAAATACAGTGTGTTTAACAAAGCAGTGGAATTAACCTTCCCTAAAGGAACGGTAATGCAAAGTACGGATACGCGTAATTTGACGAAGTACTATCCTAATAACAAGCTGCGGTTTGGGATTGCAGACCCAGCCACGGGTGTTGTAGAACGGCGTAACGATTATGGGAACGTCATCGGCTTCCCTGAAACCTTTAAAGAGAGTGGCATACCAACTTGGACGATTCCAGATGAATTTACGCTCCGGTTCAATTCTCCTTACGAGAGCAGCAATTTTGGACGTATATCGGAAGTGTATTGGATCAGCGGAGGATTGGGTGAGCTTGGAACCACATCAACGCCAGGGCATATTCCAGCTACGAATGGTTTAGCTCCTTATTCTGTAGATGGATTGTTTGGAGATCCACAGACTCCTGCGGAACGTATCATTACACCGTCTAAGCGGGGGAAATTGACATTGGCCTTTGACCCGAATGTTGTACAAGACGCGGGAACTATTGTTACGGTCTTCAAATACAACAGTAAAAGGGAATGGGAGAATATTGGCGGTACTGTAGATACCAATAAGCACACGATCTCCGTTCCTTTTGATGAATTTGGGTATTATAAGGTAATGAAAATGAGCCGAGGCTACAATGACGTCACGAATCATCAATGGGCCAGAAATATTTTGAACGCTCTTTACTCAAAGGGTATTATGAAAAATCTTCGGTTTGAGCAATTTGGAACAGACGATCAAGCGACACGAGGTGAATTCGCGACACTTCTGGTTAAAGGGTTGAATCTTCCACTTAACTATGATGACAACAAGACGTATTCCGATCTGGTGCCTGGAGCAAGTTCAATCACATGGGACTATGCCCATATTGAAACTGCGTCGAGAGCAGGCATAGTGACTGGACTTACCGATGGAGTATTTGCTCCGGATCAGCCAATTACTCGAGAGCAGGCAGCTGTAATGATTGCCAGAGCCCTGAAATTGAAATTGGCAGCTAACGATCAGAAATTAAAGGATTCAGTCGCCAAGTCGTTTTTGGATTCCGGTAAAATAGAATCTTACGCCTTGTCGGCAGTCCAAGCGGTTTCGAAGGCGAAAATTATGAATGGCGCTGAAGTAAGCATAGCTGGTCAAAAGAAGGCTTCTTACAACTTTAATCCTAAGTCTAATATGACCAGAGCTGAGGCAGGAAAGATCGCTGTGGAACTGTTAAAGAAGAGCACCACCATCTTCCCTAAAACCCTGAGCTAGATACATTTTAATTTGTTATGATATTACGGAGGGCTGGTTACTTGCCCTCCGTTTTGTATGCAAATTAATATGTAAAGGGTATGCCTTTATAAATCAATTCTCTTTGGGTATAATAAGAAACGAACTATATATAGCTCTTCGGAGAAGCTGTGACTTTATGCAGGTTGAATTTCCATTTAGATAACTTTGTAATCTGCTCCCATTTACGGTACAATAAATTAGAAAATAATATTTTCTGAAAGGTGAAAGCCATCCATGAAACCGATTTTAGCAAAAGCACAATTGGATTATATGAAAGCAAAGAATATGTTTGAGAATAGAGCGAAAATCCTGGAAAAGGAAATCACAGCAAAAAGAGCATTGCAGGAAATTTCACAGGATCTAATGGAGGAACTTGTACAAGCTACAGGATTCCATGATGCATATAATGATCTTGTTATTGCGGAGAATGCATTAATTGAGTGGTCTCATACTACAATTAAGCATGAGAAGAGCTATCGGGAGAACCGCGCGGCGATTGATGCGATGTACGAGAATGTCAATTCAAGCCCTGAGAAGCGGCAGGAATTGATTCAGCTATCGATGAAGATCCGTTAGTTATATGCTTTAAAGTGAAAGCGCCGGTTACGGCGCTTTTTTGTTTTGGCTGATAAAGAAATTTCCGGGTTTGAAAAAAGGTGATTATGTTTATTAACTTAACAAATATTGTTTAATGACGTTTCGAAAGTTCATGTGCTATACTGTTTCCCGTAGTCACCCATGATTAGCAATAGTTAGTAGAACTACATATGCTCTTCTATTGGAGCGGCAACGGGATGCCAAAAAAACTTTTTTTGAGCAAGGCGCAACTTTTCCAGAACTTCTGCGTTTAAAGTGTAGAGTCATTTGCACCAGACATTTGGGATCACCCAAATTAATGAAGGCGCAGTGATTGGAAAAATTAGCTTTACGTGACTTGAGGCACATTGTATAATACTTAGGTAGAATTAGGAATCTAGTATTGTCATGCCTTAAACCGGTTTACCAGTTTCTGTGATACCCGTCACAGACATTATTTATACTTAATATGCTCAACTCGGGAAAGGGGGTGCATCGGCTAATGAGTGACATGAGCTACCCAACTAAAGAAAAATCTCAGTTCATGAACGTCCAAGGAGGAGAAAAAAAGGTTATGAAGAAAATTTTATCCGTAGCATTATCTACAGCAATGGCATTCTCGATGTTTGCCTCTGTAGCATTTGGTGAAACTGCAACAACTCCACAAGCGAAATTTGATGCTTTGGCAGCGAAAGGTATTCTTGAAGGGTACCCAGACGGTCAAGCTCATCTTGAAAAAGATCTGACTCGCGCTGAATTCGCGAAGATCGTGACTAAATTGTTTGATCTTCCAGAAGTAGCTCCTACAACATTGTCTTACAAAGACAAAGGTTACACTAAAACTATGTGGGCAGTGCCTTACATTGAAGCTGCAACTGCAGCTGGATACATGAAGGGAACTGACACTGTAAAAGGTCTCTTTAACTTCAATGGTAAAGTTACAGTGCAAGAAATTGCAGCTGTACTGCACCGTGCTTTGAAACTTGAAACCCCTACTACAACTGACAACAATGCAGCTGTATGGGCTAAGGGTTATGCACAAGCAGTTGTTGAAGCTGGTCTGGTTGCAAAGGGTGTTGATTTCAAATCCAACGCTACCCGCTCTTTGGTAGTAGAAGCTGCTTATGCTGCTGCTAACTACTCGAAAGCTCCTACAGTAGTTTCGGGTGATGCTTTGAACCCAACTAGCGTATTGGTGACTTTCTCTGATAAATCTACAACAACTGTAACTCTGACTACCGCTTTGGTAGAAGGCGTTGAAACTACAGTTCCTTTCAAACACAACAACGTTGATTACAGCGTGAAGGTTACTCTTGCAGCTCCTAAGGTTGTTTCTGTAACGGCTCCAAACTCTAAGCAATTGCAAGTAACATTCAACCGTGCAATTGATACTTCAACTGTCGTTTCTAACGATAAGCTTAAATCCGGTGTTATCAAAGTAATTCCTTTGAATAACCAACCTGCTATTACAGT
Source organism: Paenibacillus sp. FSL M7-1046 (assembly GCF_038007405.1). Classification (NCBI taxonomy): domain Bacteria; kingdom Bacillati; phylum Bacillota; class Bacilli; order Caryophanales; family Paenibacillaceae; genus Paenibacillus; species Paenibacillus sp. FSL M7-1046. Next base: position 2,895,455 of record NZ_JBBOXB010000001.1, read on the forward strand.
AGATGGTGCTGAAGTGAGCGTTAACGCTGCTGGAACTGAAGCGGTTGTTACCTTCCCAGGTCTTGAATTCCTTAAAGGCCAATACACTGTTGTTGTAACAGATGCAGTTAAGACAAGTGCTGGTACAGCTCTTGCTAATTACAGCGCTTTGTTGACTGCTGCTGATACAGTAGCTCCAACAGTTGCAAGTGTAACTGCTGTAGCTAAGGATACTACTAACAAAGTGCTTGTGAAGTTCAGCGAGCCAGTTAAACCGGCTGGAATCATTGCTAGCGTAAACGGTGTATCCGCTACAGTAACTCGTGAAACTTACGACACCTTCAGCTTAACTGCAGGTACATTGAAGACTGGTACAACTTATGATGTATCCTTGTTGAATGTTAGTGACTTTGCTGGCAACCTGGCAAGTCCTAATCCGATCAAAACAAGCGTAGCTGTAACTTCTGATACTGCTGCTCCTACAATTACTTCTGTTACTGCAGTAGGTGATAGCCTTATCACTGTTAAGTTCAACAAGAAAGTTAACTATCAGTCCTTGATTGGTAACGTTAAATTCTTGAATACTTATGGAGAGTCCCAAGGAACACTTAGTGTAGAGTCAACTTCTGACAGCGACACTATTAAGTTTAAAGTTCCTGGTGGATTCAAACTGCCAGACTCCGGTTCTTACACTGGATCACTTGTTTTCGGAGCAACTGTTAAAGACACATTGGGCAACACGCTTGGTACACCAGTAACTCAACCAATCACACTTGTGAAGGATACTACGGCTCCTGTAGCTTCTAATGCAGTATTCAGCACTGATAAAGGTCTGGTTGTACCATACTCCGAAGATGTTACGCTGGTAGGTGGAACACCAACATTGATTAGCGACTCTACTGGTCTAGTAGTAACTGGTGTTGATTTCAGTGGTGCTAAGATTGTTGACGGTACTAAGCTCACATATCCAAATGTGAAGGGTCTTAGTGGAACGTACACTCTGCGTCTTCCTGCTGGTATAGTAACAGATTTGGCAATTGCTAAGAACAAGTCAGTTGGCACTACTATTAATGTCAGTGCTGCAGCTGCAACTACAACTGACAGTGAAAGACCTGTAGTTACAAGCATCACTTACTCTGAGGGTGTTAAAGCTGATACTGAAGTTGTCTTCACCGTAACAGTTAAAGACAACGTTGGTCTGAATGTGGTATCCCTGCGTGATGTTAACAGTTATACTTTGGGTAGCAAAGCACTTCCTACAAATTCCTACGCTCAGCTATTGAGATCTACTGGAACTGCAACAGCTCCTACAGAAGCAGTAGTTGAAGTACGCGTTCCTAAATCAGCAATCAGCAAAACTGAAGCAATTGAATTTATTGCATTCGGTGTTACTGATACTGCAGGAAATGGTACATTAGGCGCTACTATTAAGCCAGTATTGGCAGACGGTGTTAAACCAACCTTGGATTCAGCAGCTGTTTCTACTGGAGATACTTCACTTCTGCAATTGACATTCTCCGAGTCGATCGAATTTGCTACTCTTAAGGCTAGCGACTTCGTAATTTTTGTGAACAACAGCTCGACTCCAACAGCAATTACTGGTGGTTTCACTGCCGGTGTTGGTAACGATGCAGGTAAATACTATGTTAGACTTGCAGGATATTCTGACCTCAATGCTAACAACGTAAACAGTATTACTGTTAAAGTTATCGATGGTGCAACTGCTGCAGATAAAGCAGGTAACACTATCGTTGGTGATAAGACAGTAAACGCTAAGTAATCTCCGATTACCGAAGCAAAGAATAGCCTCTTCGGAGGCTATTCTTTTTTTTAGATTTTTTATGTAATAGGACTTACAATCCCAGTACATTGGAGGTTAGTATGAAACCAACTTATAAAATAATGACAGCAGCTGTGCTTATTACAGGCAGTCTGTGGGGTGGATCCCTCTTTTTTGGTGAAGCTGACGGCGCCAGTGTAGGCAACCAGCCAGGAACGTCTGAAGATCCTGTAGTAACCAAAAGCTATGTGGATCAACAGATTCAAAAAGCGCTACAGGGCGGAACTATCGCTACACAGGCTCCAGCAGCGACACCAACTCCTGCAGCAACCCCTACGCCTACAGCAACACCTAGCCAGAATAAAGGCGATGAAGTTGAGATCGTTGATGTGAAAGCAGGTCAGACTCTGATTGCCGGAGCGGGTGCCGAATTTATCGTTCGCGCCGGAAAGGCGGCTATTTATTCTCAGGACAGCAATGGTGTTGCTGATTTAACTGATGGAGCGGATCTGGTTAACGGTACTGCTGTACCATCCAATCATCTGTTATCTTTCCCTCGTGCCGGACGGGGCATAGTGGTACAAGACGGTCAGGCTGGTGGGCTGGTGGTTATGGTGCGCGGAGCCTATACATTGAAATAGGCTCGAATATAAATAGGATGTCCTAATATCGGATTCGTCATACTTCGGCACAGTTTACCACTGTTGACAAACATTGAGGCGATTGAGGCCCTGGTAAAGAGCACACAATACTTCCTGTAATCTTAAAAAAATTCAGGAGGTGCTGTAACATGGCACGTACTAACCGCACAGTTGTACCGGAGAGCCGGGCAATGCTTAAACAGATGCAATATGAGATCGCTGCTGAATTTGGACTATATGGAGCTTCTTACGGTGGCGGGGCTGACACAGAGTTTGCTTCTGAACTTGGGGCTTTGGGTGGTGCTGGTGGAATAGGGCGAAGTCAGTACCTCGGACATCTTACATCCAGAGATAACGGATCTGTAGGTGGGGAAATTACAAAGAGACTGGTGAAACAAGCAGAGCAGTCTTTGTTTACTTAATACCCGAACCACTCTAGGGTTTGCGGGGAATCATTGTTTTATTAAATAAGCTAGTACCTTACGCTATGACGGGTAACACTGGCTATAATTGACACCATCCGGCAAATAAGATAATATGACTTTTGAGGAAAGCCATAAACCTTTTCCATGCGGAAAAGGTTCATTTTTTTAAGATATGCGGTATTCCGATATTTATACTATACTTATTTTATGTGGCCTGTTATTTGTTAAGGAGCCCCCTTATACAGTGTCAGACTATCCATATGGGAGGTTATTGTACATGTCGATTAAAGGACGTCATTTATTTACTTCCGAGTCCGTAACGGAGGGACATCCGGATAAGATCTGTGATCAGATCTCTGATGCGGTACTGGATGCTTTTCTGGCTAATGATCCAAACGCACGTGTCGCCTGTGAGGTAGCGGTAGCAACGGGTCTTGTGCTCGTCATTGGCGAAATTAGTACAAAGTCGGAGTATGTAGATATACCGGCCATTGTACGTAATACGATTAAGGAAATTGGCTATACACGGGCGAAATATGGCTTTGATTATAATACTTGTGCCGTTCTCAGCTCGCTGAATGAGCAGTCTGCAGATATTGCCCAAGGTGTAAATGCTGCGCTGGAGAACCGCGACCCTGCACAGGTTGCTGAAGAAACCGCCAACATTGGTGCCGGTGATCAGGGGTTGATGTTCGGGTTTGCTACGAATGAAACACCTGAGTTGATGCCGTTACCCATTGCTTTATCTCACCGTATTGCCCGGCGCCTGTCTGAGGTCCGCAAGAATGGCACTTTGGAATATTTGCGTCCTGATGGCAAGACACAGGTGACCATTGAATATGATGGTGAAAAACCGGTACGCGTAGATACTGTAGTGGTATCCACACAGCATGCTGAAGAAATTTCGCTTGAGCAAATTCAGGCTGATATTAAAGAACATGTTATTTTGCCAGTTGTTCCTGCCGAATTGCTAGATGAGAATACTAAATATTTCATTAATCCGACAGGCCGTTTCGTTATTGGCGGTCCGCAAGGTGATGCAGGCTTGACTGGGCGCAAGATTATTGTCGATACTTATGGCGGATATGCCCGTCATGGTGGAGGGGCATTCTCAGGGAAGGATCCGACTAAGGTCGACCGTTCCGCAGCTTACGCCGCCCGTTATGTCGCCAAGAATTTGGTGGCCGCTGGTCTTGCCGACAAATGCGAGATTCAACTGGCCTATGCCATTGGCGTTGCTAATCCTGTCTCGATTAATGTAGATACATACGGAACAGGTAAAATCAGTGAGGAAAAAATGGCTCAGTTAATCAGCAGCAACTTCGATTTGCGGCCGGCCGGAATCATTTCCATGCTGGATCTGCGCAAGCCGATTTATAGACAAACTGCAGCTTACGGTCATTTTGGACGTACGGATATTGATCTTCCTTGGGAACGTGTGGACAAGGCAGAAATGCTTAAAGATCAGGCTGGGATATAAATTATAGCTTTAGAATCAGGCTCGTAAAGGCAATTCTTCGTTTCAAGGAAGAGCTGCTTTTACGGGCCTTTTTGTATGCTCATGCTGAAATTATAAATAAGTCAACTTATCTTATAGAGGAACTCTTCTAAACTTTGGAAGCCTTTTAGCCGAAATATAAGAATATATGTAAAGACGAAAGTATGGCTTGAGAGGAGTCTATCACCGCATGAAAAGGAAAATTTCAATATTAGTAGCACTCATTCTGGCAGGGGATCTGCTGCTCAGTGCAGGGTATTCGTCAATCGGTCCCGGGAATTCAGCAGTTTATGCTGCAAGCGAATTCAGCATGGTGACTTCGCCAACAGCAGGTGAGGTCAATGTAAATGTATCGTCCTCCATTAAGCTGAAATTCGATCGTCAGGTGTATCCGCAGAGTGGAGATATCACCCTTACTACGCGAGACGCAGGCACGCCATATGTGACGGTGCCTATCGGCAGTTCTGGGCTAATCAGCAATTCTACGGAATACGAAGTTAAATTAGGCAAGCAGCTGGAGAAGAACAAAACCTATACTGTCACTGTTCCCAGAGGACTATTTAAGGACGGGGCAGGTGCTGACTCAGCGGCTGCTTCATGGACATTTACCACATCACCTGAAATGAACCTGAATATTGGGGCAAGCGAATTCAATCCGGCGAACTATTCACGGGTAGATTCCACAACGCTGACTCAGCTTAGCTTTAAGCTGAACAAGAAGCTGCAAAAGAGCGGTGGATCCATTAGACTCATTTCCTCGGCAGACAATTCGGTTGTTCAGGAATTCAAGGTTAATGATGGAGATTATTCAGTCAATTTGCAAAGCGATGAATCTTCCACGATAGTGAGATTGAATCTTGCGAGTAGACTTACGGCCGGAAAAAGTTATTATGTTCTAATCGATCCTTACGCCTTTAAAGATGATGAGAATAAAACCTTCGCTGGAATAACCAGTGGGAACATCTGGAGTTTTTCCACAAAGGGAACAGGCGCTGCGGTAAATGTATCCCCAGCCAGTGGTGCTACTGCCGTATCCCCAGCCGGCAACATTCAGCTGAACTTTGACCAGCCGATGACGCCGGTTAATGGAGTGATCACATTATCTTCCACTAATGCAGCGGATACAAGATACTTTGATGTGAACTCCTCGGCTGTTACCGGTGGTGGGACCAGAACTATAACGGTAGCATCGACATCGGTGACGAGTCCGCTGATGAATAATACTATTTACACAGTCACTATTCCTGCAGGCGCGTTTAATGACCAAGATGGCAATGCTTTTCCTGCCTCAGGAACACCGTATGTATGGAGTTTTACAACCACTTCACAGACAGGGTACGCTGTAGACTCGCTCAGCCCGGCAGACCGTAGTGAATCTGCGGCGCTTGATCAGCCCATTAAGATTACCTTCAACCGTCCAAGTAAATATATTGAGACGAATCCTGTGAGCCTGTATAAGAGTAATGGAACTAAATTAGGATCAAAAGTAATCGTAAATAACGACACTGAATTCGTAATCGTGCCTTCAAATACGCTCGAAAACGATACGGTTTATTACGTTGATGTTCCTCCAGGTGCTTTTGTTCAAAAAAATAATCCAAATTCATATGAGGGACTCAGCGGGAAAAACTCTTGGAGTTTCCGGACGGTAGCATTAGATAAGAGGGCACCGGTTCTGGTGTCTACACAGCTTGAAAGTAACCGCACAATCCGGCTGAAGTATGATGAAGCAATTCGTCCGGCAGTTGCTCTGCTGTCTTCCAGCTTTAATGTAACCGTCAACGATGAGAGAAGGACAGTAGAGAGTGTATATATCCAAGGCGACAGTGTGTATGTAACCCTTAGTACGGGTGTAGCAGTAGGCCAAGTTGTCAAAATAGCCTATACGGGTGGCCTTAGAACGATTCAGGATGCCGCCGGCAATGCAGCATCTACGTTTTCACTACGACAGGTAACGAATACAGTCCAAACGGCACTTCCTGCACCTAAGGACGGAATTTTGTCAGGCAAGACTTTGACACTGAATTTCAATGATACGCTTAAAGCGATTTCCACCAACGCCTTCAGCCAGTTTTCTGTTTATGCAGATGGTGTTTCACTTGGAGTGGTTTCCTCCACTTCCAGTGGCTCCACGGTCGTCCTGGGGCTAAGTAGTGATGCACCGAATGGACAGACGATTCGCCTAGCCTATTATGCCGGATCTTATCCTGTCCAAGATCAATATAGCCAGAATATAGCGAATTTCAACGATTTTTATATCCGTAATACCAGTGATTCAACTGCACCTGTTTATCAAAGCGCTTCAGGCTCTGGAAATAAGATTGTGCTTACATATAATGAGGGATTGTCTACGGCCAATTTGCCTATGAACAGCCAATTCTCCGTACTTGTGGGGAATACACCTAATTATGTGACAAACGTAGAAGTAAGCGGGAATCTGGTAACCTTGACGCTAGCGAGTGCCTTGAACACGAATAACTCCACTACGATTTCTTATGTACCGGGAACGGCCGGAATCAGTGATCTGAACGGCAACCGGGCCGCTTACATTAACCTGCAGCCAGTTTCGGTTTCAGGCACCAGCAGTAACAGTAACGGTACAACAACAGTGCCGTTTATTAATTCAGCGACCATCTCCGGTGATGAGCTTATTGTAAACTTCAGCAAAAATATGCAGGCGTCCTCAAGCTTGTACACCAACCAATTTGGCGTGAGAGCAGATGGAAGCAGTGTGGGTGTACAATCGTATACTGTATCGGGAAGTACATTGAAGCTGCTGTTGTCCACGGTAGTCAAAACCGGACAAACCGTCGTTTTATCCTATATGTCTGGTTCCGGAAATATTCTGGATCTGAACGGCAGTGCGCTTGCTTCATTCAGCGCGCTTTCTGTTCAGAACCTCACCGGTGTAGGCACATCGGCAACCGGGCGTCCTTCGTATCTGGGAACTTTGGCAGCAAGTGAATTTGGCAAAGAGTATCCGCTATTGAAGGGGGACTCCGCAGCTTCTGCGGAGGACCGTTCCGTATATAACCAGTCGGTAAAAAGATATACTCTTACGGCTGACCGTTTAACTGCCAGCTATGATTATCTCAATAAAACGGGCAGTCCGTCTCTGGCATTCGAAGTACCCTCCACGGAATTGGGGGCCTATGTAGTTGTACCGCTGAAGCCCCTGCTAGAAGCAGTAAAACGCGACAGTAAGGCAACCTTTGCTATACGTTATGGTGACAGCCTGTACAATCTTGCACTAAATGACATGGATTTGACCGGCCTTGCGTCCAAGTTAACTACAGACAGCAGCAATATCTCGCTGGTGCTAAGACTTGAAAAGGTACCTTTCGGCACATTTGGGCCACTTGAGGCAACGCTTAAAACTCAGGGACTGCAGAGTGTAACCAGCCTTGTGGATATCCGTTTGACCGCTGCGGTCAGCGGCAATTATTCCAATAGTACGGTTCTAAATGTTCCGGGTGAATATACGGCCCGTACAACTTCTTCTTTAGTCAGTGACCAGACTTTAGCAGCCAGACTGGACCTTGTCTATTCTGAAGCAGCATATCTGCCTAGCAAAATCAGCGGGGCAGGAAGCTATACCTTCATTCAGGCGAAGGTGGTAGGGAATCAGGTGGTAGGAACGTTCCTGTCTACCCGGGGCTTTTCAGATATGAGCAGGCACTGGAGCAAATCAAGTGTAGCTTTGCTGGCAGCCAAAAACATTATAGACAACAGCTACGGCAGCACCTTTAAGCCGGAGCAGAAGATTACCCGTGCCGAGTTCGCGGTGATGCTAAGCAGAGGACTTGGGCTGCTTGGTGACCGTGAGACAGCACAGCGCTTCAGTGATGTTCAAGCTTCTACCCAAATCGGAGATGCTATAGGCGCAGCGGCCAAGGCCGGAATTATAACCGGCAATACGGATGGTACATTCCGTCCAAATGCCAATATTACCCGTGAGCATATGGCGACAATGATGATTCGGGCTATGGAATACACCAAAAATCCGATTACGCTTAGCGGCACAACCACATCCGTACTTTCGGCCTTTAAAGATAAGAGCAAGGTTTCGGGTCAAAGCGCCGAATTTGTGGCCAAAGCTGTGCAGGAAGGAATTATTCTGGGTATGCCTGGCGCCCAGTTTCAGCCTCAAGGCAATGCCACCCGCTCTCAAGCAGCAGTAATGCTGCAGCGGATGCTGACAAAGGCCGGTTTCTTGTAAAAAGTTAAGAATTTATATGTTTCACGCTATAAATTATCCTTCTACTTCTCGCTGAAACGGATACCGTCCTTTTGAGGGCGGCGAAGTCGTTTCCACTTGCAAGCGGTATGAGTACCTAAGTGTGCCATTTCTACCGACAATAGTTGTATGTCCGCTCTCAAGCGTCCGGTTTTGCGCCGGGCGCTTTTTGTCAGTTCAAATTGATGAATCTAGTAATATTCGCAACTTTTTCCCATAAATTCAGTCTATTAAAGGTATAACGGGAACATAGAAAACGGTTTATAGATTTTTGAAAATAGATGTGAACCTATGGGGAAGTTTAAATTTTTAACAATGAGATGGGAGAGTTACGCTGAAATGAATGAAGTATTCAAGGACAAGAATAGCAGAGCAGATTTACGGGGAATGAAAATGTCGCCAGCTAAAAGATGGATCGCCGCTTCATTGGCAGGAGTGCTGTGGATCATGCCGGTAATCGGCAGTGAAGGGTTGCCGCATTTCGGGCCGGGAACCGCATCGTTGGCTCAAGCAGCAGCCTCTATCAAAGTAACCAAATTGGGTGAAGAGGTAATCACTTCAGGGGCAGTGATGATGAAATATAAATTCTCCACCACCCGCTCCGGCAAAAATGCGACAGGGCTCGCGGATGTAATTCGTGTAGATCTGAGCAACCCCTACGTATCTCTAGACGTTATGACCGGCAAAGGCGGCAACTTGACTACGCGCCAAAGCACAGGCGGTATGGCTGCGGAAACCGGAGCAGTGGCGGCAGTTAATGGAGACTATTTCAATACAAATGGTGAAGGCGCGCCTATCGGTGGACAGGTAACGGGCGGCGTCGTTGTTTCAACGCCGTCGCAGCTTAATGGAATGTACGCCTTTGCTGTTACCAAGGACCGCAAGCCTGTGATCGACGAATATACGTTTGAAGGGCTGGTGACGGCGGAGGATGGTTCACAATTCCCGTTATCCGGCATCAACAAAGGAGCCTATACTCCGGATGGAGGCGGTTCCACATACAGCCATGCCAATGCAGCCTATGTTTATACGGATGCCTGGACAGCACGGGAGCGGCCAAAGGACAGCTCGGCCAGCCCCACAGAGGTTCTGGTTGAAAATGATATCATTACCCAGATTTCAGAAGCCGGTAAACCTCTGGCAATAGCAGTTCCTAAAGGTGCCTATATTCTGCGGACACATGGACTAGCTTCGCAGTTTGTTACGGGGCACCTGGCTGTAGGGCAAAAGCTGGTCACAGACTATACGCTACGCTCCAAAACAACGCAGCAGGAGCTCGATCCCGCCAATCTGCAGATGATGATAGGTGGACATACGATACTGGTCAATGGCGGCCAAGCTGCGACCTTCTCGCGCTCAACCAGCAGTCTTGGCGGTTACCGTGCCCGCACAGCACTGGGGTATTCACAGGATGGACAGTATGCCTATGTTATCGCAGCCGAGAAGAATGACAACAGTGCCGGAATGTCGCTGGCAGAGCTGCAATCCTTCATGACGAACATCGGTGTCTGGAAGGGGCTCAATCTGGACGGAGGCGGCTCCACAACGATGGTAGACCGGCCTTTGGCCGAAACCTCCACCACTCTTACGTTTAATACAGAGTATGGCAAAGAGCAGCGCAGCATTGTCAACGGGCTTGGAGTATTTACATCTGCTCCAAAAGGCGAAGTGAAAGGGATTAAAATCAGCGGCAGCCCGGTGCTTCTGATCGGACAAAAGGAAAGCTATTCTTTAAAAGGCTATGATACGTACTATAATCCAATCGATGTAGCTGCAGCAAACCCGGCTTGGGTAGCAAGCAATGGCAGTGCAAGTGTAAGTACGGGGGAAGTGACCGGAGTGAAACCGGGGACAGTCACCTTGACAGCGACCAGCGGTACGGCCAGCGCGTCTACTAAGGTCACTGTTCTGGGTGGTGAAGATCTGAACGGTTTGTCTGTTGGAACGGCTACAGCGCCTCTTACGGCCGGTGCATCGGTATCCGTGCCTGTGACGGCAGCTGCCAAGAGCGGAGCAACAATTTCAGTGCCGAATTCAGCACTCAAATGGGAGTTTGTCGGTTTTAAGGGCAGTGTGCAGGATGGCAAGCTCACAGTTGATTCTGTCAATCATGGTGTGACTACCGGATATGCGATCGCCCGTTATGACGGCTTCAGCACTGCAGTTGTATTGTCGGCAGCGGCTGCTTCTACCTGGGAAGACTTTGAGAATGTAACTTATCCGATTGCCTTTACTTCCAATGTCAACACTGTAACAGGAACTGCGGGGGTTACGGCCGGCAGTGCTGAACGGGCAGGCTCCAAGGTGCTGTCGCTCAGCTATGACATGACGGCCGGCAGTGGCAAAATGTATGCCTACGCCCAATTCAATGGTACGAGCGGTAAAAGCATCCCGGCAGCAGCGACCTCAATGTCGATTGATGTCATGGGCGATATGAGTTTGAATTGGCTGCGGGCTGAAGTAGTGGACAGCAGCGGAACTACAGCTTATATTGATTTGGCCAAAGTTATCGACTGGAACGGCTGGAAAAGCTTGAATATTGATTTGTCAGGCTCCGGAATTAAATTCCCTGCTTCCTTAAAGAGATTGTATGTGGTGAATGTAGAGGAAGGACAAGACGAGCGGGCCAAAACCGGCACCGTTGCTTTTGACAATCTTTCCTTTGTGATGCCGTCGCTTTCCAGTGAAGCTGGGCTCCCGAAGGGAACCGCTGTAATGAAAATCGGTTCCAAATCCATGGCGCTGAACGGAACGGATAAACCCATTGATGTAGCTCCGGTTGTTAAGGGGGAGAGTACTTATGTGCCGATTAAATATGTGATGGACGCGTTTGGCGGCAGTGCGGGTTGGAATTCAAGCACCAAGAAGATCTTGGTTTTGCGCGGTGCAAAAGTTATGGAACTTACTGTGAATAGCAAGGAATATGTGTTGAACGGGAAACGGCAGAGTGCTGAAGTAGCCCCTTTGATCCTACAGGGCAGGACTTTAGTACCTCTAAGATTGGTCTCAGAACAGCTAGGTTTGACCGTAAAATGGGAACAGAACACGAAGACCGTAACTATCGAATCGTGATATGTTAGTATAAAGGAAAGCCTTTAATACGATTCGATAGAAATGGGGCAAGCATCCGTGGAATTTCAGGCCGATGCGATAGATCGCGTCATTAAGAATACCATCGACGTGATGGAGAGCAGCAAGTATCAGATATTTGAAATATTGCAGGTTGCACGGGATGAGCTTGTTGCACTCACCAAAGAACTGCAGCGCGTTATGGAAGAAACGGATGAAACATTGCAAAAGGTAGACAAACTGGAGCTGCAGTACCACCGCTCCCGCATCCGGCTGACTGAGGTTAGCCGGGATTTTGTCCGCTACTCGGAGAAGGATATCCGGATTGCGTATGAGAAGGCGACAGAGCTTCAGCTTGAGCTCATGATGACAAGGGAAAGGGAAACCTATCTCCGGAGCAGACGGGATGAACTGCAACAGCGGGTTCGAAGTGTGGAGAACTCAGTGGAACGTGCCGAATCGATTGGTTCGCAAATGAGCGTTGTCCTGGAATATTTGTCCGGAGAACTAGGACAAGTGACTAGAATTGTCGAAACTGCGAAGAACAGGCAGATGATCGGACTAAAAATAATCCTGGCTCAAGAAGAGGAACGGAAGAGAATTGCCCGGGAAATTCATGACGGTCCCGCTCAAATGCTGGCGAATTTAGTCCTTAGGACGGAAATTGTAGAAAGAATGCTGGTAAAGCAGGAATTTGCCCTGGTGCAGGACGAAGTAATAGACTTAAAGGGACAGGTTCGATACAGCCTCGAAGAAATGCGCAAGGTGATTTTTAATTTACGTCCGATGGCTCTCGATGATTTGGGGCTGATCCCGACACTCCGTAAATACGTTCATGATTATGAGGAGAAGACGAAGATCAGAACCTCCTTTGAAACGAGGGGTAAGGAGCACAGGCTGTCTTCTGCCATGGAGGCGGCGGTGTACCGCCTGGTTCAGGAAGGTTTGTCCAATGCGGCCAAGCATGCCTTTCCCAGCTATGTGCTAGTAGAGATCACTTATCAGGCGCAGCTGATTAAGATCGTCGTAAAGGATAATGGATTAGGCTTTAATGTTAAGAAGGTAAGCGAGCAGAGCAACCGTGAAAGCTTTGGACTGGTAGGCATGCGGGAGCGGGTGGAACTGCTTGAAGGAAGAATGGAAATTTTGTCAGCAGAGAATCAGGGCACAACAATTGTAATCCACATTCCGACGAATGTGGATAAGGGAAAGGAGTAATGTGATGGAGAACCAAAGTTCTGGCAAATCGCCCATTAAGGTTCTTTTGGCCGATGATCATCAATTGTTTCGTGAAGGGCTGAAACGTATTTTAAATATGGAGGATGACATTGAAGTCATTGGCGAATGCGGTGACGGCATCCAGGTGTTGGAGTTTTGCAATGTCAATAAACCGGATATCGTGCTTATGGATATCAATATGCCTATCGAGAACGGTGTGGAGGCTACTCAAAAGCTGCGTGAAATGTTCCCCGAAGTCAAGGTTATTATTTTGTCGATTCATGATGATGAAAGCTATGTATTTGAAACACTGCGCAAGGGCGCCAATGGCTATTTGCTGAAGGATATGGAGGCAGAGTCGCTTATTAACGCCATTCGTTCCGTCTGTGAAGGCCATGCATTTATCCATCCCAAGGTTACGGGCAAGCTGATTAATCAGCTGCGGCGCATGACCTATCTCAATGAGACGGGAGCAATGACCGAAACAGCCGTTAAGGAAGCAGGCGTCAAATTCGTTGCAGGCGACAACAATCCATTGACCCGGCGCGAGGCAGAGGTACTGCGGCTGATGGCCGAAGGCAAGAGCAATAAGATGATCGGAGAATACCTCTTTATCAGCGAGAAAACTGTTAAGAACCATGTTAGCAGTATTTTGCAAAAAATGGAAGTTGACGACCGTACTCAAGCAGTCATTAATTCCATCAAATACGGCTGGGTAACCCTATAACAGGCTTAACCTTAACTGAACGTTTTGGAGAATCCCAATGATCCGGAACAACATTACATAACAGACTGCAGCGATTCAGCTGTAATCAAACGTATTGTTTCAGTGCACAGTTATATTCGATTTGGCAAAACGCTGATGTAAATATGTACCCGGCTATACCCAGTCTTGTTGGAACCATGGGCAGGCACCGACCTTTTAACTCCGGCATATAGTGTCGGTATACAGAGGAGGTGCATCTCCATGGTAGCCCAGTTAATCTGGATTGCGGTTATATACGGATCCGCAGTTGTCCTTGTTCATATTTTGCGCAACCGGGAACTGACCCGGCAGACGGCACGTTCTGGGAAGCGGCTGCATTATATTCTCATTACCCGTAATCATGAAGCTGTTGTCGAGTGGTATATCCGGGTAATCGGTATTCATGCTTTTCTGACCGGAAAGTTATTTCGGGTGACAGTAATGGACGATGATTCAAGTGATGCTACGATAGCTGTGGCCTCCAGATTGGCTTGCAGCGGTTCCTCCATTAATGTTTCCCGGTTCATGCACAATCGTAGCTTACAGGCAGAAAGCCCGTTACAGCAGGGTATATTGGTCGATTTGCGGTTTCCCGGCACAACTGCTCCGCTGCCATTTATGCGGATGCCGGAAAGCGGGGGATATCAATCAGAGCGCGGCGAATGAGAACTAAATACGCAAGAATCGGGTGAAGCACACTCTCCATGAATGGAGTGGTGTGCTTTTTTGTGTCTCAGGATAAATTAAGGAGAGATTGCGGATGAGGGTTGCCCTATATGCTGTGAAGAATAAGGAACGCTGGCACCTGTGGGTTTCGCTAAATATCCAGGTAGACAATGTCTGGTGGAGCGGGGTGGGAGGTGAAGGCTGGAATGGACAGTCTGCGGACAAACGGGTATTGCTTTCTGCGGATCTACCGCTCGGTTGGGCAGTCAAACTTCGTGACAATGTCAAACCTGTGAAGGGCATGCAGGAATGGACGGAAGAACATTGGGCCGGTTATCTGGCTAATCTATTGCAGGCTGAGATTAATGAGGAGAGGGAAGCGGGGGGCGAATGGAAGAACAGTACCCAGGTTCATCCAACCGATAGTTTTAAGGAGCAGACTAAGCGTTTTGCACTCAGCGCGCAGGCGGATCGCTTAGTGGAGGCACTGTCCGGCCGGTCTTTGCTGCAGTCTGAAGTTGAAGCACTGCTGGAGGAGAAGGATCCGCTACTGGCAAACACTTGGCAAGCTGCAGCGCAGCTCGCACATTTGCAGGGGCGGCTGAAACTTGAGACCGCTTGCAGCAGGGCTGAAGAGAGCCAGGGGAAACTGCGGCGATGGAGCTCGGGGGTAGGAAAGAGAGCTAAGCAGACTGAGAGCTTACAGAAGGCTGCAGGTGAGGTAAGGAGAGAGCGGGGAAGTAGGGAAGTAGGTGGCGATACATTGAGAGAGAGCGAAGGCGGGGATTTCCGTGCGCGGCTGCCCAGCGCAGGCGGCCTCCTGCGTGCGGCGGCGCTTCGCCTGCCGCGGCTCCGCTTGCCCCTGCGCGGCGCTGTCGCCCGCCGCGCGGACATGCGCTGCCTGCGCTGCGGCAGCGTCGCCACCGGCCGCACGGCCTGCGCCGCGTGCGGCCTCGCCGGCTGCGCCTACTGCGAGGCCTGCCTCGCGCTCGGGCGCAGCCGGGCCTGTGCGCTGCTGCTGCGCAGCGCGGCTCTTCCGGCCGTACGGTGTACGGCCGGTGTCAGTCCCACCGTAGCAGCGCGCCGGTGGGGGCTGAGCAGCGCACAGGCGGGAGCCGCCGGCGCTGCACTGGGGTTCCTGGCGGAGCCGCGCCAGCGCTCCGCCGCCCAGGGCCCAGAGCGGTTCCTGCTCTGGGCGGTTACAGGAGCGGGAAAGACGGAGATCACTTTCCCGCTCCTGGAGGCGGTGCTGCTCGCCGGGGGACGCGTGCTGATAGCGACGCCGCGCCGCGACGTCGTACTGGAGCTGGCTCCCCGGCTGGGCCGGGCGTTCCCGGACAGGACGCTCTCCGTGCTGTACGGCGGCAGTCCGGACCGCTGGGGCCAGAGCCAGATGGTGCTGGCGACCACCCATCAGCTGCTGCGTTTTCATCAGAGCTTTGATCTGGTCATAATTGACGAGCTGGATGCATTCCCCTATGTCAATGATCCAATGCTGGCCTTTGCGGCTGAGCATGCGTGTAAGCCGGACGGCCGTTTTATCTATTTGTCGGCGACGCCGCCACCGGAGCTGCAGCGCCAAGCACGCAACGGCAGACTTCCGCATGCCAGAGTGCCTGTGCGTTTTCATGGCCATCCCCTGCCCGTGCCGCAGCATCTGACCATGGCGCCGGTGCAGCTATGCCTGAAGCGCAGAACTCTGCCCGGGAAGTTTAAGAAGGCACTAGGCAGGTCTTTTGCCCGGGAAGCGCA
The DNA here is from genome assembly GCF_038007405.1 of Paenibacillus sp. FSL M7-1046. Lineage (NCBI taxonomy): Bacteria > Bacillati > Bacillota > Bacilli > Caryophanales > Paenibacillaceae > Paenibacillus > Paenibacillus sp. FSL M7-1046. The sequence continues at coordinate 2,911,465 of NZ_JBBOXB010000001.1, forward strand.
GATATTTGTGTTTGTGTCGCGGATTTCCCATATTGCCGGACTGCTGTCGCTTCTGCGGCGGAGTTTTCCGGGCAAAACCATTGAAGGCACCTCATCCCAGGACCCCGAAAGAGCAGAGAAGGTGGCGGGATTCCGCAGCCTGGCAATCTCCCTGCTGGTGACAACTACGATTCTTGAACGGGGAGTAACAGTCCCGCGAAGCGATGTGTTTATTCTGGATGCTGACAGTGGTCTGTTCGATGAGGCCTCACTTGTCCAGATGGCAGGCCGGGCCGGGAGGTCGAAGGACGATCCAGACGGATCGGTGATCTTCTTATCTCCGCAGTGGACAAGGTCACAGCGCGGAGCCATTTCGCAGATTCGGACAATGAATGCCATTGCCCGCAGGCAAGGGTTGATAAGCAAGGAGAGATGGATATGAAATTCTCACTCTTAAAGCTGGCAAATGTTCGATCCTTATTTGCCCCTTCCCTGCAGCAGTGCCTGATCTGCGGGAAACACAGTCAGCCCGCAACAGAACTGCCTGGAATCTGTGCGGGCTGTGAAGCGGCAATTCCCTGGATTCGCTGTCCACGCTGCAGTAAATGCGGACGCCATGTCGGCTGTCCCGATTGTACCCGCAGCAGCGAGCCAGGTCCTATCGTGTGTAACCGCAGTGCGGTTGCTTATACGAGTGTGATGCGTGAGCTTCTGGGACGGTACAAATATCGCGGCGATGAGAAGCTGGCTTCAATGCTTGGCCTGATGCTGGACAGGGCATATTCCATTCTGAAGGAAGAACGGGAGCAGCTAATGCACAGCAGCCGTCCGGTGCAGAGCAGATTCTCAAACATCATTCTTCCTGCCAGAAAAAACGAGCGGAATCGCTTCTGGGCGGCCGACTTGCTGGTTCCTGTACCTGTCAGTGACTCCCGGCTCGTGGAGAGAGGATTCAACCAGGCCGAGCGGCTGGCGGAGATTATATCCCGGCGCAGAGGGATACCGCAGCTCCCTCTGCTGATCCGTACCCATCATACCGGCAAACAGAGCTTTAAGACCCGGGCCGAGCGGCTGGCAGATATGAAGCACGCTTTTGCCGCTAGCCGAGATTCTAAAGTTCTATCAAGTTTTGAAGATCTGTTGGAATCATTGAATCCGCAGGACCGGCCTTTGCAGATTATCATTGTTGATGATATCTATACCACAGGAAGCACCATCCGTGCGTGTGCGGAAACGATAATCCGGCTAAGCGCGAGTTTGGGCTGCACTGCGGAAATATACAGCTTGACCTGGGCCAGATCTTAGAACGGTCATTTTACTTCCATTTTGAAGGTATGCATGAGCAGCGCAGCCAGCGAGACCGGGAACACAATTACAATCAGCATTACGATCTTTCCGGTCTCGATGTTACCAATATCGGATACATATGGGGCAGCCACCACGGAAAAAGGCGAATACCAAAAATATTTGCTGCCGCTGACTCCAAGACTCAGATTAGCAATCGTAGCGGCCACTGCCACCAGCACGGGTACAAGCAGGGAGCGGCTGATCTGACTAAATAGAGCAAAGAGCGGCAGAACCGCAAGCTGACCCAGCAGGAACAGCCCTGCGCGTGCTAATTGATCGTTCAACAGTTCTGCAGGTAACGGCTCTCCTTTAAAAATCCAAATGGTAATATACAATCCTATAAATTCAATAAACTGGCTGACCAATAAAATCAGGGAAGCTATGAATAGTTTGGTGAATATAATTGATATTCTGGAGCGTGGATAAGTGTATAACACGGAAGCCGTAAAATCTGTATATTCCTTGGAGATGATCTGACTAGCTATTAGAGCAATCCAAAGGGTTACCGTCATGAATGGATACATCAGCTTTTCATTCGAGAGATAACCTTCCCAGGACATGGGCTCTCCAAGGCGCATTACCATAAACAACAATGGGCCAAACAGGCTTACTGCGGGGAGAGCCCAGAAAAGCGGTGATTTTCGGAACTTAAGCCATTCACAGTACAGCATGTTAGTTCAGCTCCTTTTGGCTGGTGACATGAATGAAGAAATCCTCGAGTGAGTCGGCGCGGATGGCCAGCTCTTTCACTTCAATCCCGTGCACCACCAGCTGGCGGTTGATTTCACCGCTGTTGTCGAAGCCCTCGTACAAACGGAGCACTCCCTTTTCCCATACCTGAAACTTGTGAATTCCAAGCTGGCGCTCCAATAACACGGCCGTCTGCTGATCATCGTCTACCTTAAGCTCAAGATAGTGGCGGTTTTTGCCCTGAATTTCTTCGTAATCCAACTGCTCAATGAGTTTGCCTTTATGCATAATACCGATCCGGTTGGCCATAAGCTCGATTTCGCCCAAAATATGACTGGAGATCAGCACGGTCAACTCCCGCTTCCTCTGCAGGTCTACAATAAGTTCGCGGGTATCCTTAATGCCAAGAGGGTCAAGTCCATTAATCGGCTCATCCAGGATAAGCATGTCCGGACGATGCATGAGTGAACGTGCAATGCCGAGGCGCTGGCGCATGCCGAGTGAGAGCTGTTTTGCTTTTTTATGTGCGGCCTGCTGCAGACCGACCAGCTTCAGATGCTCCATCACCGATTCCTTCTCGGGAATGCCGCTCATCCGGCGGTGAATTTCAAGATTCTCGGCGGCTGTCAGATGTGGATAGAATCCCGGAGTTTCGATAATAGAGCCAATCCGGCTGTAAAGCGATCTGTGCAGCGGATTATCAAGCCATTCGATGCTGCCGGAGGTAGGCTGGATCAATCCCAAAATCATGCGCAGGGTCGTAGTTTTGCCGGCTCCGTTCTGGCCGAGAAGACCATAAATATCACCTTGGCGCACGGTCAGGTTCAAATTTTCAACCACGGCCGAGTTTCGGTAGCGCTTGTTTAAGTCACGGGTTTGCAGAATAGGAATCATTGATTGTCTCTCCTCAGTAAAGGTATGGACTCAGCTTAGAGGAATACCCTTACTTAACTATGACTTAATTCTTACTTTTTCTTTAATATTCCACAATTCAGCAAGAGGAAGCCTTAGGCAGCTGCAAAATAAAAGAGGTGCGTTCCCCCGGTATCGAAGCGGCATGGAGACTTCCCCCCAGCTTGAGCGCCAGCTGTCTGGCTATCGTGAGTCCCAAGCCGCTGCCGCTGCTGCCGGATGTGCGGGCAGGTTCAAGCGTGTACATTCTTTCGAAAATAAGCTTCAAATTCCCTGGCGAAATCCCTGGTCCGTTATCCCAGATTTCAAGCGAAATGTGATCCTCCGTTTCGGTGAGCCGCGCCCCGATTATTCCGGAGGAAGCCCCGTGCCGCAAGCTGTTGGACAGCAAATTGCCTACGATGCGTTCCACAGCCATGCTATCACCAAGCGCATACAAGCGTTTTTGCGGAATCTCCACAACAGGCTCCAGGGACAGGTTGAGAAAAATAGGATAGAGGCCGACCAGCATTTCCTTGGTTAATCTGTTCATGTCTATGGGGACGTTTTGCAGGGGGAGATCCCCGGCTTCAATCTTCGCCAATTGAAAAAACTGATCCAGCAGCTCATACATCGAGCGGGATTTCTTATAAGCGATGTTCATGAATTGTTTCTGCTCCGCACCACTCAGATTCTCATCCGTTTGCAGTACCTCCAAATAGCCCATCACAGAGGTCAAAGGGGTGCGTAAATCATGCGAGATATTCGATACCAGCCGTTTGTGCGCGTCCTCTGCTTGCCTTGTACGCGATTCAGCATTTTGCAGACGGTCCAGAACACTGTTAATGCCGGAAGCTAACTTGCGAAGTATAGGATTTTCGCTAAAGATCCGAACTCGCTCATTGGGCAGGGCCTGTCCGGGTTCTGTGAAGGTAGTCTTGTTCAAAAGAAACTCATGGACATTTTTCAGTTCACGATGAAGCCGCAGTAAGCGGAAGGCAAGGACAATGACCAGCAGGACAGCAAGAATCAGGCTGATAAGAAGGAGAAGAACTGTCATGCTTCACCCCATTTGTAGCCCATCCCCCAGACTGTGATGATATGCCGGGGGAGAGAAGGGTCCTCTTCAATTTTGGAGCGCAATCTGCGAATGTGTACAGAAATGGTGTTTTCCGCACCAGCACCAGCATAATCTTCACCCCAGATTCGGGTATATAGATTTTCCCGGGTAAACACTTTTTTGGGATGAGAGGCCAGCAAATAGACGATTTGAAATTCCGTGGCCGTCAGACCGAGGGAGACACCGTTTTGCAGGACTGAGCACTGTTCGGGATCAATTAGTAGATCGCCACAGGAGATGTATGGATTGCTCTGTTCAAGTAGGGGATCGGCTGAAAAATCAATATACCGCCGGATAAGCGCCTTTGCACGGGCTATTAATTCAAAGATACTGAAAGGCTTAATAATATAGTCATCAGCTCCACTGCCGAGGCCGATGATTTTATCCGTTTCCCCGTCTTTGGCGGTCATAATTAGCACGGGCACGTAGCTGACCGCACGGATTCTTCTCAGTACCTCCAGTCCATCCATACCTGGCAGCATCAGATCGAGCAGTACAAGCTGGAAGGGGCCGTTATTCTCAAAAGCTGCCTTTGCCTCAAGACCGTTCCCGATCCGCATGCATTCCATGCCTTCCTTATGAAAATATCGTTCGAGCAGCCCGGAAATTTCCTGATCATCTTCAATGACAAGAATACGAATCATGTGATTTCTCCTTTGATATGACCGTTTAGCATATTTTTTGCTATTATAATATAATTAAAGCGATTTTTTAGCCGATACTAATCATAGACGGAATTTCTACTATCATGTAATCTAGAGCATAAGACGTACGATCAATGCAAAGAATGTAAGAAGGGAGCCGCTGCCGAGATGAATTTAGACAATTGTCCAAAGTGCGGCCGGTTATATGTCAAAAATATCATGGACCTGTGCCAGTCCTGTCTCAAAGAGCTTGAACATCAATATGAAATCTGCGTAGAATATCTGCGCAAAAACAGAGGCACCAATATTCAGGAGCTGTCCGATGCTACGGAGATTCCGATCAAGGAAATCACCCGTTTTATTCGCGAAGGCCGAATTTCCATAGCAAATGCGCCTAATATGATGCTGCCGTGCGAAGTGTGTGGAACCTTGATCCGTGAAGGGCATATGTGCGACAGCTGCCGCTCCCGTCTGACGAAAGATCTTGCAAATGCTGCTAAAGAAAGCGCTGCTGCGGAACCTGTTAAGAAGTCATCTGAGGGTGCCTACCGGGCAGTCGATAAGCTCCGCGGTATATAAATTCTGTAAAAAAACGTTTGCAGCTATAAAGAATGTTTCAACGTAGGCCGATAAACTTATTAAAGATTATCGGCTTTTTTATATCAAAAGGAAGGTGGAAGTTATGAAAATTAACGAGACCGGACGAATTAATGCGATTAATCCGTATCAACGCAGTGCGGAATCGCAAAGGCAGGAACAAATGAAGAAGAGTACGCGTAAAGATGAGGTTTCTATTTCCGACGAAGCTATTAAGCTCTTGCAAGCCCAGAACAGCGGCAAGGTTGATGCAGAACGCGCACTTAAGATTGACAGCTTGAAGCAACAGGTCTCCGCAGGTACCTATGAAGTAGACGCAGCCAAACTCGCAGAGAAACTCGCCCCTTATTTTAAGCAATCCTCCGAGAATTAGGTGAACCCATCCATGACACTTACACCATTGTTAGAATCCTTGGAACGGCTGGATGAAGTACATGTTCATATGCTTGCTCTGGCCGATTTCAAGAGGCAGACCATTAAGGAAAACAAGGTAGAAGATCTTATCAAGATTCTCAACAAGGAATCTAAGCAATTAAAGCTGATCGAACAGCTGGAAGAAAAGCGGGGGCAAGCGGCGTATGCTTTTTTGCGGGGGGTCGGGATAAATTCCAACCTGAACCTCAATCTGACCGAACTATCCCGGCTCGTGTTTGATCTGGAAGACAAACACAAACTGCTGGAGCTCCAGAAGAAGCTTTCAGGAACCTTGCAGAAGCTTAAAGAAGCAAATACGCTGAACCAGCAGTTGCTGCAACAAGCGCTCTCGTATATAGATTTTTCGATTGAAAGCATGTCTTATTATTCTGAGACAGAAGCTACTTATCATCATCCGGCGGGAAAATTAGCTGGGGTGCAACGCTCCGGACTTTTTGATTCTCGGGCCTAATTTTGGAGGAGTAAAAGATGACTTCAACTTTTCACAGTATTGAAACCGCCAAACGAAGCCTGAATACACAAACGGCAGCGTTAAATACAACAGGACATAACATCGCCAACGTAAATACGGAAGGCTACTCAAGACAGGTTGTGAAGATGCAAGCCTCGCTTTCAATGGAAGCTTATGGATTCTTGCGCTCAACAGCAGCCGGTCAGATGGGTGCCGGGGTCGAATTCACATCGATTGAACGGGTGAGACAGAGTTTTCTGGATGATCAATTCCGCAATGAAAGCTCAAATTCAGGCAGCTGGGATATCAAATTCGATACCCTGCAAAAGCTTGAATCTATTGTGAATGAGCCATCAGATACTGGTATTCGCAAGGTTCTGGATAATTTCTGGAGTGCCTGGTCTGATCTAAGTCAGGACCCGGAGAATATTACCAACCGTAAGATTATCAAAGAAACGACCCAGGCGCTTACAGATGCAATGAATCAAATCAGCACCCAATTGGATGCCTTGACCTCTGACCTGACCAGTAATGTTTCTCTCAAAACTACAGAAATTAATTCTTTATTGCAGACTGTAGCAGATCTTAATAATAATATTACCAAGCTTGAGGGCTTGGGTGATAATCCTAACGATCTCCGGGACCAGCGGGACTTGGCCATCGACAAGCTCTCCAAGCTTGCCAATGTTCAGGTTACCCAGCTCAGTGACGGCTATCAAGTGACATTGGGCGGTCAATTGGTTGTGACTGGTGATCAGGTAACAGCAGTAACGGCGGAGGGTCTAAAGGCCGCATATGATGGAGGGACACTTACCGGTGGTGAAGTCTATGGCATGTTTATGTCCAGGGATAAATACGTAACCGATTATAAGAGTCAGATGAACCAACTGGCCAATACCCTTGCTAATGGTGACATTGAAATCACCTTGCCTGCCGGAACAGTTTTACCTGAAGGTACTGTCCTGAATACCGGAGCCAATAACACACCTGTTACATATTCGAATGCGAATAATAACCGGACGATAACAGCGGACACCAAAGTAACCGTCAAAGGAATTAATGGACTGCTGCAATTAGGTTACACTGTGAGCGGCACAACACCGGAGAAGGGGCTCGCACTCTTTACTTCCAAAGATAGTGGAGCAATCACAGCGGGCAATATTACGCTTAATCCGTTAATTGCAACCGACCCTAACAAAATCTCCACATCCATGCGTGTCACTGGGGTTGGCACCACCAACGAGAAGGTTGTTATCGGAAATAACGATATGGCATTAGCTATGGCAGGACTAAAGACAGCCAAATTTGACTTTGGAGCTGCTTTGTCTACACCAGGCACAGTTGATGATTATTTCAGCTCTATAGTAGGAGAACTGGGTGTTCAGACACAGGAAGCTGAACGTCAAGCCAAGAATGCGGAACAGCTGACAGAGCAGGTAGCGTTGAATCGTGCTTCAGTCAGTGGAGTATCGCTGGATGAAGAAATGACAGATCTGATCAAGTTTCAGCATGCGTACAGCGCAGCTTCCCGGTTCATGACCACGTTTGATGAGCTCCTTAACAAACTAATTAACGGAACAGGCCGAGTAGGTCTCTAATCTACGGAAGGAGGTACATCAATGTCTATACGCGTAACTCAAGGAATGATGAGTATGCAGACGCTCAGCAATCTGAACAGAAATAACAGCACTAGAAGTGATCTGTCCAATCAGGCCTCCACCGGCCGCAAGATCAATAAACCTTCCGATGACCCGGTGGGTGTGACATACTCACTTCGTTACAGAGCGGAGCTTGCTTCTAATGAACAATTCCAGAGCAATGCTGACGCAGCCGTGAGCTGGCTTGATTTTACCGATACAACCATGCAGCAGGCAACAGATGTGATGAAAAGGATGAAAGAATTAACGATACAAGGATCTAATGGAACACTACCTCAATCTGGACGAGATGCGATTAAGTTGGAAATTCAACAATTAAAAGAGCAAATGGGCAATATTGGTAATTCTCAAATAAGAGGAAAGTATATTTTTAATGGTCAAAATTATGATAAGGTTCCATATGAGTTATCTGGCACAGTAACGAGTTTTTCTCAAATTGATACGGATTCTGGTTCGGTTAATTATGCCATTGGTGATCAATCGACATTCCAAGTGAATACTCCAGGTAACGATTTTTTTGGGAAATCTACGGATGCTGATAACGTTTATAAAGTAATGGATGATTTAATAGCTGCACTTGCAAGCGGTGATACGTCACAAGTAGCCGCACAAACCGCTAATATGGACTCGAGAACTAATAAAATGCAGTCTGCTCTGTCTGAAGTGGGAGCGAGGACAAATCGAGTGGAATTGGTTCAGGCCCGGTTAGATGACCGTAATTTAAATTTAACTACGCTGCAGTCCAAGGTAGAGGATGCAGATATTGCCGAAGTGTTAATTAAGTCAACAACTGCTCAGACTATTTATGAGGCTGCTTTAAAATCTTCAGCTCAAATATTACAACCATCGCTAATGGATTTTATGAGATAGACTTGATTCTTTGAAACCGAAATGAGAAGCTATGGACAAAGCAGTCCATAGCTTCTTTTGTTAATATCCCAAGGAGGATGAGAGAATGACATCAGACCATGTACATCATGAGGGAGCAAATTTAACTATAACACCCATATATTCATTTCCAAAAGGATTGCCAGGTTTTGATCAGTTGAAAGAGTTTTTACTTCAGGAGCACAACGAGGTATTCAGCTTATTAAGCGCTATAGACCAACCAGAGATTAGTTTTATTACGGTTAATCCATTTGATTTTATACCAGATTACGAATTTTCCCTGTCTGATGATACGATGTTGGATATAGAAGTCAACAATCGCGAACAAGTTGCAGTGCGTTGTATCGTGACATGGCATAGTGAGCGAGAGAAGATAACGATTAATTTGCTAGCCCCTCTTATCTTTAATGTTGAATCTTTTAAAGCCAAACAAATTGTATTACAGAATACCATATATACTACTAAACATCCTTTGTGGTCAGAGTCTGAAACAGATGGTGAAGGCGGTGATTCCTGATGCTGGTGCTCACACGAAGAAAAGGGGAGTCTATTGTTATCCAGAATGATATCGTGATTACAGTGCTCTCTGTTGAAGGCGACGTCGTAAAAGTTGGAATCTCTGCTCCGAGGGATATTGATATCTATCGAAAAGAGATTTTTGAAGCTATCCAGCAGAATAACCAAAGTGCAGCTATGGATTTGGAAAAAATAAAGAATGTTATGTCAGATCTCGATGGAACAAACAAATAATAATCATCAGAGATTGAGAAGTATGCATTGATTTGTATGAATTCCTCTACGGATTAAAAATAATTACTAAAGTCAAAGAAAAAAATGATATTGACTATAAACAATGCTACCCGTTAAGTCGATATATAATTTAGAGCGGTAATTCTTCAGGGCGGCCGACCTGTGAAGACGCTAATACCACATGGATGTGGGAATAAAACCATTTCAGGGAGGAAATATCAAATGATTATCAATCACAATCTACCGGCTTTTAACACACACCGTAACATGGGTCTGAATAATGCTGCAGCAAGTAAGAACATGGAGAAATTGTCTTCAGGTTTGAAAATCAACCGCGCAGCTGACGATGCTGCTGGTCTCTCCATCTCCGAAAAAATGCGTGGTCAAATCCGCGGTTTGGAACAAGCACAACGTAACGTTCAAGACGGTATCTCATTCGCTCAAACAGCTGAAGGTGCAATGAACGAAGTATCCTCCATGCTGACTCGTATGAAAGAACTGAATGTACAAAAACTCAATGGTACTTATGGTGCTGGCGATAAATCTAATATCAATGCTGAATTGAATCAATTAGGTTCGCAAATTGATAGCATCATGTCTAAAACTACATTCAACGGAATCAAAATTACTTCTAATGTTAGTGTACAGGCTGATGACAGTAGCTTTAAAATTGCCATTACTGGTGTAGCAACAAGTGGATTTACTGGCCTTAAATCTACAACTACACTCACTAACGTAAGTACTGCTATTGAAAAAGTTGCAACTCAACGGGCTAACCTCGGTGCTGTACAAAACCGTCTGGAATACACTTCCAACAACCTGGGAACTACTGTTGAGAACTTGACAGCCTCCGAATCCCGTATCCGTGATACTGATATGGCTAAGGAAATGGTTGCTCTCTCCAAGAACAACATCTTGCTGCAAGCATCCCAATCTATGTTGGCACAAGCCAACTCCGCTCCACAAGGCGTATTGTCCCTGCTTCGTTAATTTTTACTTTAAGCATTTCATTCAAAGATCCTGCATTTGCAGGGTCTTTTTTTTGTTATTCCATAAACATTTCAACAGGTTGACCGATATATAAAGTAACAGCTTGGGATTTCTAACCGGACAATATTATGTAGATAATCTAGCGACAAGCGAGGGATTAGATATGGACTCATGGATTTCTACCAGTTCAGGAGTAGGTGCACAGGTACAACATCCGAGTTTTGGAAAAAAAGATGCTGTTACGAGTGATGACCCGACATCTTCTATAGCACAGAAGACAACCCAATCTGTGAGTACGGGGGATAGCCAAAAGTCACATGAACAAGTTGTTGCAGAACTGCAAAAGGCAATTGATGCAATCCAAGGGCCGCAAAAGTCATTGGAGATCTCTGTACATGAAAAAACGCATGCCATTATGATCAAAGTACTTAACAAGGAGACAGGCGAGTTAATACGCGAAGTACCACCAGAAAAAATTCTGGATTTAGCAGCACGGATGATGGAGATAACAGGAATAATTGTTGATAAAAAAGTATAAGGAGGCGCTATATGGTAACAAGAATTAGCGGATTAGCTTCGGGGATGGATATTGACTCTATAGTGAAAAAATTAATGACAGCAGAAAGTGCCCCCCTTAATAAATTAAACCAACAAAAACAGCTAATGGAGTGGAAGCGTGATAACTATCGTCAAACCAGTGTTAAACTGGTCTCATTTCTACAAGATAAATTAGATACGTTAAGTAAAAGCAGCTCCCTCAGTGCACAAAAAGCTACTACGACAGGTAATACAACTTCTGTTAGTGCTATTGCTACCCCCTCTGCTAGTGGTTCCCTTGAGATCACAGTTACTTCATTGGCTACGGCTGCTAGAATAACATCCTCAGCTCCCCCTACCAAAAGTGATGCAACAACCACTGATTGGGGAGATGTAAAACTATCAGCAATTACTGGTTCTGGTATTGATTCCAATAGTACTGCCAAAGTTGCAGTTACAATTGGTGGCGCCAGTATCGAAATAGATCCCCAGACCGAAACTTTAAGCTCTTTTGTAAATAAGATCAATGACAGTACAACTGCTGGTGTATCAGCTCTGTATGATTCTGCAACTGGTCAAGTATCTATAACAAGCAAGAGCACTGGGGCACAGGGCAATACTATTAAGTTAGATGGAGCTGGAGCAACAGTATTTACAGCCTTAAAGTTGGACGGCTCATTTTTAAGTGGAGGAGCAGATGCCAAGCTTAATGTTAATGGCATGGACATTACCCGCTCGACTAACAGCTTTACTATGAATGGCGTTCAACTGACGCTTAATAGCGGCAGTGGAGGGGTCTCTACTAAAATTGAAGTGAACAAAGACGTTGATACACTTGTTTCTGCTGTAAAAGGTTTTGTGGATGCATATAATGAAGTTATGACCTTTATGAATAGCAAAGTTAGTGAGGCACGTTATACCAAGTACACACCTCTTACTACTGAACAAAGAAAGGATATGTCTGATTCCGAAGCTGAGCTTTGGGACTCTAAGGCAAAGAGCGGAATGCTCAAAAATGATAGTATTTTAGCCTCAGCAATCTCAAGCATGCGAACAGCAATGGTAGAAGGAGTTCAGCTAGCTGATGGTTCGAAAATAGACTTTACTCAGTTGGGTATAACAACGGGAACCTATGAAACTAAAGGTAAATTAAGTCTGAATACGGATAAGCTGAAAACAGCATTAGAAGAAAATCCAGACATAATTAATGATTTTTTGGGAAAAAATTATTCAATTTCATCTTTGAATAACACATATACATCAGATGATGGCATATTAGCGCGTATGAAGAAAATCTCTAATTCAACACTTGTGAAATTAGCTGAAACTGCAGGTACATCTAAGTTTAGCTCTGATTTAACAGCATCATTCATGAGTACTAGTACGATGGGGGAAACACTGACTAGCTTGGATAAAAGGATTAGCGAACTTACAGCTAAATTAACAATGAGGGAAACGAACTATTACAAAAAGTTTACAGCAATGGAAACAGCCATAAGTAAGTACAATAATATATCATCAAGTCTAATAAGCTCTTAGTAATAAGGGGGAGGAAATTTGATTAACTCGCCGTATCAAAAATATCAACAAGCCCAGGCACAGACGGCATCTAAGCCAAAACTTTTAATCATGCTTTATGATGGTGCTATTCGTTTTGTGAAGTTAGGCATGGATGGCATTTCACAAAAAGATTATGAGAAAGCTAATAATAACCTTTGCAAGGCACAGGCTATTATTAATGAGTTGATCTCAGCTTTGGATTATAATTTCCCTATTTCAAATGATTTGCTTAAAGTGTACGAATATATGCAACATAGATTGATTGAGGCAAATGTAAATAAGAAAAATAGGCAGGCAGAAGAAGTTTTAGAATATTTAATTGATCTTAGGGAAGCTTGGTTTGAGGCCAGCAAGTCACAGGGATTAAATACGGTGCAAGATGGAAGATAAACATTTCCAGTTACTTTTTACAGAGTTACAAAGAATATCGGCACAAGCAATAAGTGATATTTCTGCAATGGACACAGATGAATTAGTGGCATTTGTAGAACGGAAAGAAGAGATTGTAAGCGCCATGAAGCCCTATCTATCATTGATTTCTTCCAAAGATAAACAAATAATTGATCAGATGCTTAAAGATGAGCAAGTTATTGTGGATAGAATGTATGAATTGAAGAATGAAGCTGGAGAATGGCTTCAAAACCTAAGTACCGTTCGTGTTCAACAAAATGCATACAAACAATCTTTTTCAATAGACAGTCTATTCATAGATCATCGTAAATAAGGACAAATAAAATGAAACCCTCAACCATTTTATGGATGAGGGTTTTCATTTTTAAAAGGTTCATTCTTATGGGATAAAGTCCGATATATACAATATAAATTAATCCGGAATGGTGGTATCGCCGTGTCATATTTCCAACAGAACCAGGCAGTGTTACGACTACGTTTTCCTCATGTTGCTGATAAAGTATCTAATATAGAAGAGCAAGATATTGAATTAATTAAGTATTCTGAACCGGTTGAAAAAGATGAGAATTGGCTTGAAGCTGTAAGAGGTTCGGTAGGTGACTTAAGTATTATTCTTTTGTATGGATTTGGACAAGGTATAAGCATAGCTGATTTAGTGGAAATGTATCCAGATCGTTTATTATTTGTATACGAACCAAATGAAGAGAATTTCCACGATAGTTTGAATACGATGGATTTAACGCTGATACTGGAGCATCCAAATTTATATTTTTTAGCAGTTGGTAAAGCACAGTTAAAAGCTTTATTTTATTCTATTTCTACACACTTGCGTAAAGATATGGCTTTTGTAGCGTTAAGACATTACCTGGAACGCAACGTAGATTCTCTTCAAGATATAAAAAAGAAATTTCAAGAGTACTCTGAAACGTTTGATTCAAACAAACTTACACGAAATTTATTTCGTAGAGATTGGATCCGAAACAGTATGTATCATATGGCAGGAATGCTGTCTTCGCCAAGTATTAGAGAATTCTATAAAGATTATGAAGATGCTACAGCTGTTATCATTGCTTCAGGCCCATCTTTGCAAGCGGATATTGAATGGGTAAAGCGAATTAAACCCCATGCTTTAATTATATCTGCTGGTTCAAGTATTCAAGCATTAGTCAAGAATGGAATAGAACCCCATTTAGCTACTCTTTTAGATGGCGGAGTAATTAATAACAAAGTTTTTGCGGATCCTGCTACTTTAAAAGCTCCCTTTCTATTTGTTTCATCATCTTATTATGGAATTTCAGATAAAAAAGATAAACACAAGATTCACGCTGTCGTTAAAAATGATGAAGTTGCACAATACTTTATGGGTATAGACACCGACGAAGCGGAGATCATACCAACCTCAACAGTGACAGGAACTGCTATACAAGCGGCAGTATGGTTAGGAGTTAAAAGGATTGTCATGATGGGGCAGGATCTCTCCTTCCCGAATAAAAAGTATTATGCTGATGGTATTGGTCATAGTGAACTTAATATACTAAATTCTATGGTGAAAAATTCTGATCACAAGGTATTAAGTGTTCAAGGAAATTACAATGCTACTAGTTCGGCTTTTATGTCCATGAAGGACGGATTGGAGAATCTAATTTCATCTCTTCCTGATATAGAATTCATAAACTCTACTCGTAATGGCGCTGTAATTGAAGGTACTTTGTGGAAACCAATTGAGCAAGTATATGAGCTATTAGCTGAAGAGATTATAGATCAAAGAGCAATTGAAAATTTAATTGATAAAAAAGAGTTTGCTGAATATAATGAAGCTCTTGAAAAAGTGGGAAATAGAATTTCTTCAACCGTACGTGATTTTTCTGGAATTATTAAGGATTTCAAAATACTCAAAAAATTATTTAGTGATATAAGAGAACTAAGTCGTACCAATCCTCTTAAATGTCAGCGAAAAATCGTGAAAATTGAGCAAGTATGGGGTGGTGTTGTAAACCGCCCTTGGTTTGAAGCATTGATTGAGACATTATTGCCGATAGAATTGCAGGAATACGATAGGGAATTACCCTCCATTATATTGGAGAAAAACTTAGTGCAAAAATGTAATCTTATTGAAAAGTATCTTGGAACACTGGTTAAACAAATTGAAAGTGAAATTCCCTTCCTGGAAGATGTGTTTATAGAATCCTTGCGAAGAATTGAAGCATTATGCGATAAAGGGGGCAGATAACTTGGAAGAGGGACTTTATAGTGGAAAGAGGATATTAGTAACTGGTGGAACAGGTACGATAGGCCGCCACTTAATACAAAGGCTATTAATGGAAAACCCAAAGGTTATACGTGTCTTTAGCCGGGACGAACACAAACAATATGAAATGGGTATAGATTTCAAACAAGATTCAGAACATTTAAGATTCCTAATTGGAGATGTTAGAGATCAGCAACGTCTTAACAGAGCCATGGAGGATATTGATTATGTATTTCATTGTGCAGCCATGAAACATGTTCCTGCATGTGAATACAACCCTTTTGAAGCAGTGCAAACAAATGTTATAGGGACGCAGAATGTTATTCAAGCGGCAATCGAAAACAAAGTGAAGAAGGTATTGTTTATAAGCACAGATAAAGCTATTTCACCCACCAATACTTATGGTGCCACTAAATTAACAGCAGAGCGCTTAATTTCGGCTACAGAGTATCATAAAGGAGCAAAGTCCACAATATTTTCATCTGTACGCTTTGGAAATGTAATGGGTTCCAGAGGATCCGTTATACCATTATTTAAGAAGCAAATCTCCGAAAAGCGTATGATTACACTGACAGATCCAAATATGTTAAGGTACATGATGACTCCTTTTCAAGCTATTGAACTTATACTTAAAGCTAATGAGATGGCATTAGGTGGAGAAGTATTTGTGTTAAAAATGCCACTAATAAAAATTGGTGAATTAGCAGAAGTTCTTATAGAAGACGCTAAGATAAGATATGGAATTACAGAAGAAATTATTATTGATGTAATAGGACTTCGTCCCGGTGAAAAAAGGTTTGAAGAGCTAATGACAGATGATGAGGCAGTAATTGCTTATGAGACATTTGATATGTACATTATCCCGCAACATGGGAAGAATAATTCTAATTATTGGAGAGAGAGTGATAAAGTTCTAGAGAAACCTTTTCCTAATGAAGCCCAAATTATTAAAAAAGATCAAATAAAAGATTGGTTGATTACAGAGCAAATAATGTAAGGTGATAAATGATACGTTTGAATTGTTTTAAAACAGCTACAGGAACAGAATAAATCAAAGGAAGTTATTTGATGAAGTATTTTATTCGTGCAGATGCATCGGAGAAATTAGGTATAGGACATGTTATGAGATGTCTAGCATTAAGTTCAGAACTCATTGAACAAAAGCATGAAGTGATATTCATCAGTAGAGAGCTTAACCCATTTGTTTCTGAATTAATTAATATGCAGGGTTGCTCAATTATCCAAATTGAAACCCCATTACTCTTGGGAAGTGCTTTGGAATCAGAGCTTATTATCCAACTTATCAATAAGGACTATAGACTAACAAATGAAGATTGGTTAATTATAGATCATTATTCTCTGGATTACAGGTTTGAATCCCACCTTAGAAGCTTGTTTAATAATATTTTGGTCATTGATGATCTAGCTGATAGATTTCACGATTGTAATATTTTACTGGATTCTGGGCTAGACAAAACTAAAGAGATTGAATATAACAGGTTAATTCCTAAATCAGCAATAAAACTCTTAGGACCATCGTATGCTTTACTTAGGAGAGAGTTTTTCGATGTGAGGCAAACCATAAATAGTAACGGAGAACATGTACAAAATGTTTTGGTTTGTTTTGGCGGAACGGATCCTACGAATGAAACACTAAAAACGATCAGAGCTTTAGAACCCTGTCTAAACGATATTAGTAACGTTAAAATTATCTTAGGAAAGACGAATCCTCATATAAAGGAACTAACAAATTTATATGAGAAAAATAATAAACTGCAATTCTTAATCCAACCCAGCTCAGTTGCATTAGAAATGGCTTCTTGTGATTTAGCAATCTGCGCAGGTGGAAGTATGACCTGGGAAAGATATTGTCTGGGTTTGCCCGGAATAGTCATAGCTATAGCGGATAACCAACTGAAAATTGCTCAGCAAGGTCATTTAATGGATATAGATAAGTATTTAGGCTTTCATCAATTTGTAACAGAGGAAGATATTAGACAGATATTTGAAAGTATAATTCATTCAAAATCGTGGCTTCAAAGCGCTAGGCAAAAAGCAAGAATGATAATTGATGGTAAGGGGGTATCGAAGGTAGTGGATCTATTAAGCATGAAGCAGAATTCCCTAGTGCTACGAGATGTAGGGCGGAATGAAATTTTATGGATGTGGGAATGCCGGAATGATGCGGAATCAAGGTCCAATTCAGTTCATACTGATGAGATACCCTATAGTGAGCATGTCAAATGGGTAGAACAAAGTAAATCAATGTTAAAAAGAAAATTGATGATTGCTTGGGATGGAGAATTAAAGATTGCAGTGGTGAGACTGGATAAAGATGGCGATAGTGCTATTGTTAGTCTAAATGTGGCAAAGGAGCATCGAAACAAAGGGAATGCTCTGAAAATATTAAAAGAGCTTGAAACTACAGTAATAAAGTGGGATCGCAGGATTCATACTTTACATGCCCTGATAAGAACAGAGAATACAGCTTCAATAAGGGTATTTTTAAAAGCAGGTTATAAACAATGTAGCAATGATAATGAATTTATAAAGATGCAAAAAAAATTGTTTAAAAGAAGGTTAGAAGATGAGGAAAGATGACATGAATATAATTATTGATGGCAGAGTAATTGGGAAGGGATATAAACCATTTATCATCGCAGAGATGTCTGGAAATCATAATCAGTCTTTAGAACGAGCGTTGGCCATTGTAGAGGCAGCTGCAAAAACAGGAGTGGACGCTATTAAGTTGCAAACGTATACTGCTGATACAATGACACTTAATGTTGACTCCTCAGACTTTATGATTAGTGAGGAGAAAAGCTTATGGAAAGGGAATTCATTATACAATTTGTATAAACAAGCATACACTCCGTGGGAATGGCATTCAGAGATCTTTAAGAAGTGTAAAGAATTAGGTCTCATTGTCTTTAGTTCACCTTTTGATGAGTCAGCAGTAGATTTTCTAGAAACGTTAGAGGTACCTGCATATAAGATTGCCTCTTTTGAGAATACAGATCTTCCACTGATTAAAAAGGTGGCTGCTACTGGTAAGCCTATAATTATGTCTACAGGTATGGCGTCTGCTGCTGAATTGGATGAGGCAGTACAGACTCTTAGAGAGTCAGGGTGTGAACAGTTAGTACTATTAAAATGTACTAGCACTTACCCCGCAGAGCCTACTAATTCAAATCTTGCAACTATCCCACACATGAAACACCTATTTAATTGTGAAGTAGGATTGTCTGATCACACTTTGGGAATTGGAGTATCGATAGCAAGCGTTGTTCTGGGGGCGACCGTAATCGAGAAACATTTTACATTATCAAGAGCAGATGGCGGTGTGGATTCTGTTTTTTCTATGGAACCTCACGAAATGAAAAGTTTAGTTGAAGAAACTATAAAGGCATGGCAGTCTATAGGTCAGATTTCCTATGGTGCTACCGAAAGTGAAAAGGATTCAAGAAAATTAAGAAGATCTATTTATGCATCTGAAAATATAAAAAGCGGTGAAAAGATTAGTATGGAAAATATTAAAATAATTAGGCCTGGTTATGGCCTCCCGCCAAAATTTTTAGATATGGTAATGGATAGAACTGCTGTGGTGGATATCCCAAAAGGGACACCAATAACTTGGGATTTAATCTAGTATACTAAAAATTGGGGTGCATGATGAACTTTGTTGCCATTATTCAAGCTCGTATGGGATCTACCCGTCTCCCAGGTAAGGTGTTAATGCCGCTTGGTGATACTTGTATTCTTGATTACGTTGTTACTCGCTGTCAGAAGATTCAAAAAGTTACGCAAGTGGTAGTCGCTACTTCAATTTTGAAACAGGATGATGATATTGAAAACTGGTGTAAATTAAATGGTGTGAGTTGTTTTCGTGGTTCGGAAGAGGATGTATTAGAACGGTACTATGTATGTGCTCAAAACTATAAATCCGATTATATATTACGAGTAACAGCTGATTGCCCATTCGTAGATTATGAGTTAGCCAGTTTAATGATTGAAGCTATGGTAACTAATCCATCCGATATATTGTTATATGAGGGGCAGATACCCCGTGGGTTGGCTGTTGAAGTGATTTCCTTACAAGCATTGGAAAAGGTTAATCTTCAAGGGACTGAGTCTAGGCATCGTGAACATGTCACTTATTATGCCTACGAAAACAAAGAAAATTTCACCTGTGTCTCGTTAAAGTTACCTAAATATTTAGATCACCCTCAATTAAGAATAACAGTGGATACCCCTGAGGATTATGAGGTTTGCCAATTGATAGCAGAAAAGTTTGTGGATAATAAAACAATTAGCTCTGCAGAAGTGATTCAATATCTTTTGAATTCTCCCAAGGTATCTGAGATTAATGCACACATCGAACAAAAACCTGTAATTTAAAAATTAATTAAGTTTGTAGGTAATCATGTATATCTAAAAGGAGTGGGGATAATAAATATTTTACTTACTGGAGGAGCCGGTTTTATCGGTCGTTGGGTTGCAAAGAGGTTATTGGACGAAGGGCATCAGTTATGGATTATAGACGACCTATCTAATGGTCGAGAAGAAAATATTGAGGAATTCCGCGAACATGCGTGTTTACATCAATTTATTAATGGAACAATCCTAGATGTTGCTCTTTTAAGTCATTTGTTTAGTGAAAACAATTTTGAAGTATGCTACCATTTGGGCGCTTCAATTAATGTACAGGATTCCATTGATAATCCATCCACCACATTTAATAACGACACTGTAGGCACATTTAATATTCTGGAGCAATGCCGTAAATATCGTACTAAAGTGGTATTTATGAGCACCTGTATGGTATACGACCAATGCAGCAAAGGAGACGGTATATCAGAGCTACATCCTACAAAGCCAGCCTCCCCTTATGCTGGCGCAAAGGTTGCCGCCGAGAATATGGTTCTCTCGTATTTTTATGCTTATAATCTGCCTACGGTGGTAATACGTCCCTTTAATACTTACGGACCGTTCCAAAAGACAGGTGGAGAAGGCGGAGTAGTTGCGATCTTCATTAAAAATCAATTGAGTGGTAAGGATCTTAATATTTATGGAGAAGGTACGCAAACTCGTGATCTTTTGTATGTAGAGGACTGTGCTAAGTTTGTAACAGCGGCAGGTTTCTCCGATACAGTAAACGGTGAGATTGTAAATGCTGGATTAGGACGGGATATTGCAATTAATGATTTGGCACTGCTTATTGCAGGAGATTCATCGCGAATTAAGCATAAAGAACATATTCATCCGCAGAGCGAAATTCAGAAGTTACTATGTAATTCGTCGAAGGCCAAGCTTCTGCTGAATTGGGAGCCGGAAATTAGTTTGGAAGAAGGAATTGCACGTACTACCGAATGGATTAAGTCTGGAGGTCTTGATTAAAATAAAAAAGCTCAAGGGGGAGACTTAGTGTCTGATAAATCTAATGGATTTTCTACCAATCCGGTTCGCTCAACGATGTTGCCATATGGACAGCAATGGATTGACGAACAGGATATTGAAGCTGTTGTAGAAGTACTTAAGGGAGATATGATTACCCAAGGGCCTGCTATCGAAGCGTTTGAGAATAAGGTTGCTGCGTATGTAGGAGCTAAGTATGCTGTTGCTTTCACAAATGGAACTGCTGCGCTTCATGGAGCTTGTTTTGCTGCTGGGATCGGGGAAGAGGATGAAGTGATTACTACACCCATTACTTTTTTGGCCAGCAGTAATTGTGTACTCTACCAGGGCGCGACCCCGGTGTTTGCAGATATTGACATGAATACGTATAACGTAGATCCAGCAAAGATAGAATTGAAAATTACAGAACGGACAAAGGCGATTATAGCTGTAGACTTCACGGGGCAGCCTGTAGAAATTGATCGGATTTCAATGCTTGCTCGTGATCGGCAACTGGTGCTCATTCAAGATGCAGCCCATTCTCTTGGAGCTAGTTTCGGGGGGCGAAAGATTGGTTCATGGGCGGATATGACAATGTTTAGCTTCCATCCTGTTAAGCATGTAACAACAGGTGAGGGGGGCATTATCACAACCGATAATGAAGAGTATTATCGTAAGCTTATGCTATTTCGCAGCCATGGGGTGACTAAGATTCCGGGAGAAATGACTAAGAATGACGGACCCTGGTACCATGAGATGCAAGAATTGGGATATAATTACAGAATGACGGATTTACAAGCTGCACTAGGTGTAAGTCAGATGGATAAATTAGATAGTTTCATTGCAAGAAGACGTGAGATTGTATCAATGTACAATAAACGGCTAAGTAATTTACCAGGAGTTATAATTCCGACGCAGCATCCTAAAGCAGAGTCCAGCTGGCATCTCTACGTTATACGTATTCTACCTACATCTTCTCAAGGAAGCCGTCGGGAATGGTTTGAGGCTTTGCGTGCAGAAGGAATCGGCGTAAATGTACATTATATTCCAGTTTATCTCCAACCTTTTTATAAAAAAATGGGATATCAGCCAGGTTTGTGTGAAAATGCAGAGCATTATTATGAAACTGCAATAACGTTACCTTTATTTCCAAAAATGAGCAATAGCGATGTGGATGATGTAGTAGCAGCTATTGTGAAAATATCCAAAAGATTTTCATGAAGATGTCATTTTTGGTGAATAATTATATTCAAAGTTTAAGGAGATATTATGAATCTCACAAGTGAAATTCTAAAAGATTTAGTTTATAACTCCGACCTTTCAATAGGACAAAGTGTTAAACAGTTAGAAAAGGCGTTTTTTGAAATAAGGAACTCTGAAAAGGATTATGCACTGATCGATATTATTGCTGTGATAGATGATAGTTCAAAGTCAATGCACTGGAAGTTAGAGTGCTATATTCTTTCCTTTTTACTAGATTACTCTAGAGAAGAAAAATACTTGAACAAATTAATGTCTCATTTAGAGAGCAATCCTGAAATTGATACCAATGAGTACAACTTCTTGTACTGGCAGCTAACCAGAACTATGTTTGTGTCACCCAAATTAAATACGAAGATTAATCAGATTCGGATGCGGAAGATATATGCTCAAATGTTTAGTTTTTTTAATGAGCAGATTCAGCAGGAAAACAATTGGATTCCTTCGGACGAGAGGGATCAAGGGTTAGTTATCGTTATGACTGGCCAATTGACGTCGCTGCAGCACGCTCCTACGCAAATTGCTTTAGAAAATTGCTATACACTTATTAAAAATTATAATAAGAAAGTGTTACTGATAAATGCTGCTAATATGCCTAGAAGTATGTGCCTTCCATATTACTCACCACAATTATGGCAATATATAAATGAGTTTATTAACAGAAATATTCTTACCTATCAGGATATTGAAATTCCCTTTTATCAATTTGTTGAAGAGATGCCCAGCGGTGAAGAGATGGATTCTGTTTTAAAGACTGTAATGGAATTGAAGCCGGAATTCATCTTATCTATTGGAGGTTCCAACGTAATTGCGGATCTTTGTTCCAATTTTGTTCCAGTAGTTACAATACCTTGCGTGGTTGAAATTCCGATCTCAGAAGGTACATTTCTTGTACTCCCAAAGAAAATTACTAATGATGATACCGCTGTGATAAGCAAGTTAACCCAGTCCATAGACAAAGTTATTGAGAGCGAAGTAGCTTATAAGCCAAAAGAAACAGAAATTGAATTTAATAGATCAGATTGGGGTATCCCTGAGGATGATCATGTAATAGTGATAATTGGAAACCGGTTAAATGAAGAAATGTCCGAAGAATTTATAGGGTCTTTAAATAAATTGCTTGAGAACAATTTGAAAGCACGCCTTGCAATAATAGGAGATTTTAGTATTAGTGAGAGAATTGCAGGGAAATACAAGAGCTTTAAGGAACGAACCATACTTATGGGTTATCAAAAAGATCTTTCAGCAGTTTTTTCAATTTGTGATATCTATTTAAATCCGCCACGTACAGGCGGAGGGACCTCAGCTGCAGATGCTTTATACAGGGGAGTTCCTGTATTAACATATCCCTTTGGGGATGTATCTTATGTTGTAACGGACAAATATCATATCGAGAATTTAGATCAAGTGGAAGAATATCTCGTTAATTGGAAACAGAAAGAGTTTAGAGAGTTAGAGCGGGAAGCTGCTTTGAGAAGAGCTGATGAGATCTTTGACTCCAGTAGAGTTTTATCGAATCTTGTCAATGAGATGAGAAAGTCATCTGCGTTCCATTAATAATGGAAAGAGACTTGTCACATGAAGGAGTATGTTAAATGATACCATTTAATATCCCGGGGATAACTGGAAAAGAACATGAGTATATACAAGATGCTTTGCAAAAGAGAAAACTCTCTGGGGATGGCGAATATACAGGTCTTTGTAATAAATGGTTTGAAAACAAGTTTGACGCAACAAAGGTTCTCTTAACTACTTCTTGTACACACGCTTTAGAGATGGCTGCTATTTTAGCTGAGATTGGACCTGGTGATGAAGTTATTATGCCTTCGTATACCTTTGTATCATCAGCAAATGCCTTTGTAATGAGAGGGGCGAAAATAGTATTTGTAGATATCCGTCCAGATACCATGAATATTGACGAAAATTTAATTGAGGCAGCTATTACCTCTAAGACTAGAGCAATTGTACCAGTTCACTATGCAGGTGTTTCATGTGAAATGAACAAGATAATGACGCTCGCCAACAAATATAACTTAGTCGTCATTGAAGATGCAGCTCAGGGTGTGATGAGCAAGTACAATGATAAGTACTTGGGTACAATAGGCCATATAGGGTGTTACAGCTTTCATGAGACTAAGAATTATAACTGTGGAGAAGGTGGAGCCATAGTATTAAATGATGCCAAGTTTGTAGAAAGAGCTGAAATTATAAGAGAGAAGGGAACAGATCGATCCAGGTTCATTCGAGGACAAGTGGATAAGTATACTTGGGTAGATATCGGATCTTCCTACTTACCAAGTGAGCTCAACGCAGCATTTTTGTATGCTCAATTAGAGCATGCCGATAAGATAAATGATAATCGGCTGCGAAGCTGGTCGCAGTATTATACTGAACTTATTCCTCTAGAGAAAAAAGGATCTATTAGCATTCCAATAATTCCGGATGCATGTAAACATAATGCACACATGTTTTATATTAAGGTTAGCGACTTAAAAGAGAGAACAGAACTGCTCTCTTTCATGAAAGAAAACGGTGCACTTGCTATATTCCATTATATACCCTTACATTCAGCAAAGGCAGGTAAAGTCTTTTCTCATTTTTATGGCGAGGATAACTATACGACTAGCGAAAGTGAGAGGCTGTTAAGACTTCCGTTGTACTATAACATACAAGTTCATGAAATTAAGAAAATTACCGATTTAATATATACATTCTTTAACAGAAGATAGTCTAAAAGGTAAGGGGTTTCAAATGGAAGGAGGTGATCATTAAGTTGAACGTTAGTTATATCAAGGCTATTGAATATTACCTGCCAGAGATCATAGTCAGCAATGATGAACGTACAATGAAAAAAATAGGAATCTCCGAACGACGGATAGCAGAAGTAGATGAGTTTGCTTCTGACTTGGCAGTTATGGCAGCAAAAAAACTTTTTGATTCGGGAGTAGTAGAACGGCAAGAAATAGATTTTCTGATCTATTGCACACAATCCCCTGACTACATCTTGCCCAGCACTTCTTGTATTATTCAGGCACGTTTAGGACTGCCGATAAGTTGTGGAGCATTCGATTTTAATTTGGGTTGTTCAGGATATGTGTATGGTTTGTCTATAGCAAAAGGTCTCATTGAGAGCGGAAGTGCAAGAAATGTATTGCTACTTACAAGTGATACATATAGTAAACATGTTAATCCAAAAGATCGAAGTGTTGAGGTTTTATTCGGTGATGCGGCAACCGCTACACTGATTTCCCATCATGAAGAAGATGAGATTAGATTAGGACCTTTTGTATTTGGTACTGATGGTAAAGGTGCAGAAAACCTCATCATTCCCGCAGGAGGCTTAAAGGAGCCTATCTCTAACCTGAATAAAGAGGAGACAGAGGATACCTTCGGAAACATACGGTCACGTTGTGATTTGTATATGAATGGTCCTGAGATCTTCAACTTTACATTAAAAGAAATTCCAGAGGCAATCCAAAGATTACACGCTAAAAGTGATACAAGCATGGAAGACTATGACTATTTTGTATTTCATCAAGCCAATCAATTCATGCTGGAACATTTACGAAAGAAGTTGCACATTAATAACGAGAAGTTTTCAATACAATTAAAAGATATAGGCAACACTGTATCATCTTCGATTCCTATTGCACTAAAGAGAGATTCACACAAATTACAACAAAATGATTTAATTATGTTAGTTGGATTCGGAGTAGGCTATTCATGGGCAGCCTGTTCTTTTAAATGGAGTATAATAAAATAAAACTTTTGGAGGGATTTAGTTATGAAATTACAAGAATTTATTGAAGAAGTGGAAAATGCAGTGCTGGATGTGCCTGCAGGAACAATTGAATTGGATACGGTTCTTAAGGAAATTGAGGAATGGGACTCCATGGCAAGAGTGGCTTTAAATGCAGTATTGGATACAAACTTTGATTTTACGCTTAATTCTGAGGAATTAAAGAATATTGTCACTTTTTCCGATATTGTTTCCAAGCTTGAAGGAAAGCTGGAAGCTTAATTATGCCTACTCAAACTATAGAACATATGAATATTGCGGGGGTTTGCTGTTCACTGCCTGGGGAGCCTATTCAAATAAAGGATATACCATCGACTTTTACGGAAAAGGATTTAAAAAAATTCACTAAAATGACTGGGGTCCAGCAGCTTTACCGTGCTGACCCTTCACAAACTACTGCAGATTTATGTCAAGCGGCAGCTGAACAGCTATTACATGATTTGAACTGGGATAAATCAACGATTGATGGAATTATTTTTGTTTCCCAGAATCCTGATTATGTAATACCCGCAACTGCATGTGTTTTGCAACATAAATTAGGGCTGCCGACAACATCTTTTGCATTTGATGTTAATTTGGGCTGCTCAGGATATGTGTATGGAATCTGGATGGCGGGCAAGATGCTTGATCGGAATTCTTGCAAACGGATCTTGCTGCTAAATGGGGATGTTTCAAGCTTCTCCTCTTCTCCAGAGGATCATTCTGTCAGTCTTTTGTTTGGTGATGCCGGGGCAGCTACTGCAATCGAATATAGGGAACAATCAGGACAATCCTCTTTTGTATTAGGAACAGATGGCTCGGGGTATGAGCATTTGATCATTCCGGGTGGGGCAGCAAGAAATCGCAGAACTTCAGAAACAAGTATCCGGAGTGTTGATCATGATGGCGTTGTTCGTTCACAAGACGACATTTATATGAATGGAATAGAAGTGTTCAATTTTACACTACGAGAAATACCTGCATTAATAAGCTCTGTCCGTGAAATACAAGGCTGGACTGATTCTGAAGTGGATTCCTACGCTTTTCACCAGGCTAATAAATTTTTGCTGGAGCAATTAGTCCGGAAGATGGGGATAACTGCAGAAAAGCTTCCAATAAATATTGGGGAGTATGGTAACACAAGCTCTGCTACTGTTCCACTTGTTCTTCTTGATATTCTAAAAAATAGGGAGAAAGAAAATCGATTGAATATTGTATTGGCCGGCTTTGGGGTAGGACTCTCTTGGGCAGCTGCGGCATTGAATATGGAACATACCAAATATTCAGAGATTGTCTATCTTGATAAAGGAGAATGCTAATTTATGTATAATCCTTTCAGTCTTATAGGAAAAAATATATTAGTGACTGGGGCTTCATCTGGTATAGGAGAGGCCACTGCTTTGGTTTTATCCAAATTAGGAGCAAATGTCATAATTTCAGGGCGCAATCAAGAGCGCTTGGAAAGTGTATATTCTAAATTGGACCCTCAAGGACAACATATAATTTCTCAATTTGATATGCAGAATACAGAGCAAATACCTGGATGGATACAAAATCTTCTTAATGAACGAAAGCTATCATTGGATGGCTTTATTCATTCGGCTGGCATTGTTAAGCTTTCTCCTCTTCGTACGTTGACAACAGCACAGATTAATACAGTAATGAATGTGAATTTATACTCAGGAATAATGTTATTAAAAGCATGTGCTAATAAAAAAGCTTCAAATGAAGGTTCATCTTTCGTATTTATCTCATCTGCTAACGCTTCTTTAGGCGCTCCTGGTAACTCAATTTATTCCGCTAGTAAAGCAGCAATAGACGCTATGGTGAGATGTTCAGCAGTGGAACTTAGTCCAAGAGTAAGAGTGAACAGCATTGCTCCTGGTCTCGTAGAAACTCCGTTGTTAGAGACCACCCCGAACAAGGAGAAAATAATCGAACAACATCCCTTAGGCGTAGGGCAACCAGAAGATATTGCCTATGCTGCTGCTTATCTGTTATCCGATTCGGCTAGATGGGTTACTGGGACAACGATGATAGTTGACGGAGGTTTCTCAGTATTTAAGTAGTACCGTAGTAGGAGGATAAAATGAAATGGGATAGCATCTACTTCTCACGCTTAACAGAGGATGATTTAGAGCTTGTGAGAAATTGGAGAAATGATGAGAAAATAAGTAAATTTATGCAATATAGAAGTTATATTAGCCCGGAAATGCAATTAAAATGGTACAAAACAATTAATAATACTGAAAATTTTTATTTTATAATTATGTATGATGAATTGAAAATTGGTTTAGCAAATATTAAAGATATAGATTGGGATAGAAAATGTGGTGAAGTAGGGATATTCATTTATGAGGAAACCTACCTTAATTCCCTACTTCCTTATGTAGTATCACTTAAAGGATTAGAGTTGGATTTTAAAGAGTATAATCTCCAGTATGTATATGCACACATCCTGAAAACCAACAAAAGAGCTATTCGATTTAATAAGTCTTTTGGTTTTGAACTAGAGCCTCATCAAGAAACTGTAGAAAACCAAAAATATATATTAACTAGAGAAAATTATGAGAAGAATGCTTATTCTTTAGAAAAAATAATTAGAAAATCAATGAATTAATTTGAAAAGAGCCTTTTAAAAAAAGATTTCTCAACTCACTGATTCAATAGTTTAATAGTGGGTTATAGTTTCTTAAACGATAATCTATACTATGTTTTGATAGCGTCTTTTGTAGGATAATGTTGAAAGCAATAACTTAATGTTTTAATGGTATTTTATTGCAAGTAAACATTTTCTTTTCCAATTGACAATGAAGAAGCAGCGGTGGTATAGTCGACTTGTGAGCAAGACTCACGTTCATCTGATGACGAAGGGAATGTTTAATCAATGGAAGGTAAAGTTAAATGGTTTAACGCAGAAAAAGGTTATGGCTTCATCGAAACTGCCGATGGTGGCGACGTATTTGTACACTTCTCCGCGATTCAAACTGACGGTTTCAAGACTTTGGATGAAGGACAATCCGTAGAGTTTGATATCGTAGAAGGCGCACGCGGACCACAAGCAGCTAACGTCATCAAATTATAATCATCCGGCGAAGCCGACCTACATATATGGTAGATGGTTAGCAATTGAGACTACGCTAGCGCGGACCTTGGGATTACTCCCGAGGTCCTTTTTTGTTGTTCAAGTAATTAACAGAGTAGCAAAATAAGAAAGAATGTGCGTAGGTTAAATCAACAGTTCCCAACATTTTACCAATTTTTTGTTAGATTCACCCTTGTAGAGGGTAATGTAAGACGTTGGGCTCTCAATGTGCCTCGACATACACAACTATGGCGTATGCTTCCGGGAGGATGTGGAAGAAGCGATGAGTGAAGCCTATGCCCATCAAACACTCAGGAGGATGAACAGCTGAATGAAGAAAACATGGCGTGGATTTATGACCGTACTACTTGGAGTTAGCATGTTGTTCGGGGCTCTGGGCAGTGTTTCTGCCGCTTCTGTGCCAAAGGATATTAAGGGACACTGGGCACAAAGCCAACTGCAGAACTGGCTGGACAAAGGATATTTGGGTGGATACCCTGATGGTACGGTTAAGCCCAATAAGGTGATTACCCGGGGCGAATACGTTGCTTTTGTAAACCGTCTCTTTGGATTTACGGATACGGCGGCTATCAGCTTCAAGGATCTTCAAAAATCCAACTGGGCTTACAATGAAGTAGCGAAAGCTGTAAAAGCCGGATATATCGCCGGTTTTAGCGACAAAACCTTTCGCCCTTTAAGTCCGCTGACAAGACAGGAAGCAGCGGCAATTACTGCCAGATTACTTAGTCTGAACACAGGCAGCACTACACTTGCTTTCAAGGATAGTGCCCAGATTTCTGTGTGGGCACGGGGATCCGTTGCTGCGGTAGCCAATAAGAAGATTATCAACGGGTATACAGACGGAACCTTCGGTCCTAAGAAATCGCTGACAAGAGCCGAAGCGGTTACCATCATCGGAAATTCGGTAGCTAACCGGCCGGGTGGCTCTGGTGGAACTGTAACACCTACCCCTACGCCAACAACAGCGCCAACCGCGACACCTGCACCAACACCAGTTTCAACTAGCGGTACAGGCGGAGGCAGCGGTGGTGGAGGAAGCGGTGGCGGTGGCATCACTGTTCCATCTGTAAGTGGTGTAACCTACGGACATGTTGGTGTTGTTACAGCAGATGTGTATCTTACACCTTCAGTGACCGGTGATGTCTATTATGTTGTAGCACCTTACAGCAGTACTGTATCGGCACCGAGCGCTTTGCAGATTAGAGACGGCCTGACTAGTGCCGGAACAGCTGGTGTCAATAGCGGAAAGACAGCAGCGACGGGTAATACAACGGTATCTTTCTCTGTGTATGGATTGCAGGCGGGTACTGAGTATGCAGCCTATGTAACGCTTACTGATTCTTACGGAAACTGGTCAGAAGTATCGACACTGCGTTTAACCACTGCTGCAAGCAGTGCAACTTCCATTACTGCTGTTAAACCAGGGGAGATAGGTACGGTTACAGCAGATGTGTATGTCACCTACGGGCAAGCAAGTGGGACTCATGTACCGGTAAGATATGTAGTGTTGCCGGCTAATGCAGCTGATCCGAGTGCAGCTCAAATTGCCCAAGGAAAAGATAGTGCAGGAACAGCGCTGTCAGCTCCTTGGACGGGTTTAATCAGTCCTGCACCTGCTCCTGGAGTAAGACAGACGCTGGGGCTAACCGGCCTGACTGCGAATACCAGCTACAAGGTATATCTCATTACCGGTAGTGAAAACACATGGTCACCGGTGGAGATCCTGCGCATTCATACTAAGTATAATTGACTTTGGTCCGGAAGAGGGTAATTAAAAACTGCCCCTTCCGGGCCAATTGTGTATTTTCGGGGAAATCATCGCATCTTATGTTAGCTAAATGTAAAGGCTGTCATGATTTGTTTTTTACTTAGCGCTGACAATTTGGTATAATGAAAATGTAAACAAAGGAGGAGTGCCCATGCAATTCAGCATTCGAGGTCAACAAATTGAAGTGACCGACGCTTTGAGAGAATATGTTGATAAGAAGCTCAGCAGACTTGAGAAGTATTTCGATGCACCCCCTACCTCAGAAGGATATGTGACGCTTGGCGTTGTCCGCGGCCTTCATACGGTGGAGGTAACCATTCCACTGGCAGGTGTGACGCTTCGTGCCGAGGACCGCAGTGATGACATGTACGCTTCCATTGATGCTGTTGTGGACAAGCTGGAACGCCAAATCCGCAAGCACAAGACCAAACTTAATCGCAAGTTCCGCCAGGAAGGAAGCCTGAAGACGCTCTTTGTCGAAGGATCCCCTAGTGCTGTTGCCGTAGAGGAACAGGATTATGATGATTTGGAAGTTGTGCGTAACAAGCGGTTTACCTTGAAGCCTATGGATGTCGAGGAAGCGATCCTGCAAATGAACATGGTTGGACATAATTTCTTTGTGTTCTCCAACATCGACACTTCTGAAGTGAGTGTTGTTTACAAACGAAATGATGGAAAGTATGGCTTGATTGAACAGAACTAGTTTCTGAAAATCAAGAAGGCAATAGCTGAGGCAGCGTTATTCGTCTCAGTCTGACGTAGAAAATTAACCGAGCCCCTATTCGTGTGAATCGAATAGGGCTCTTGTGCGTATATAAACGGAGACAGAAAAAAGGGCAACATTGCCCTCCACAGGTACAGCGGCATTTCAGCGAAAATATGAAGTTAAAACGCGACTGAACTTTTTTTGTAAAATAAGGTTGCGGCCTGCTCGTATTGCGGCATCTCTTACAAACTGTTACAATTTATGAAGCAGCGGAATCGAAATAATATATGGCCCTTTCAATTTTGTGGGATGGGCTCGATTCCACCATCTGTGTTGCATGAAAGGGGTTAACCATGCTAGGACTTGTAAAGAAAATATTCGGCGACACCAATGAACGGGATGTCAAACGTCTAATGAAGACGGTCGAAGTAATTAATGGACTGGAGCCGGATTTTGTGGCGCTTTCGGATGAAGCGCTCAAAGCTAAGACTGAAGAATTCCGCGCCCGTATTGAGAAGGGCGAAACCTTGGAAGAGATTCTTCCCGAGGCCTTTGCAACCGTACGCGAAGCTTCCAAACGGACGCTGGGCATGCGGCATTTTGACGTACAGCTGGTTGGGGGAATGGCGCTGCATGAAGGCCGTATCTCCGAGATGAAGACAGGTGAAGGTAAGACACTGGTAGGAACGCTACCGGTATATTTGAATGCATTGCTGGGTAAAGGCGTGCATGTTGTAACTGTAAATGACTATCTCGCTCAGCGCGACAGTGCGCAAATGGCACAAATTTATAACTTCCTGGGCTTGACCGTCGGGGTGAACCTGAACGGTATGGACCATGCTGATAAACAAAGCGCTTATGCCTGCGATATTACGTATGGCACGAACAATGAATTCGGTTTCGACTACCTGCGTGACAACATGGTGCTCTACAAGGAGCAAATGGTACAACGCCCGCTATACTTCTGTATTATTGATGAGGTTGACTCCATCTTGATTGATGAAGCCCGTACCCCTCTTATTATTTCCGGACAGGCTGAGAAATCGACAGAGTTGTATTACGCCGCAGACCGTTTCGTGAAGAAGCTGACTGCTGAAGAGGACTACACGATTGATATTAAAGTGAAGTCCGTGGCTTTGACCGAGAAGGGTGTCGCTACGGCTGAACGTGCTTTTGGCATTGAGAATTTATATGACCATGCCCATGTAACCTTGAACCATCATATCGTACAAGCCCTCAAGGCTAATGCTATTATGCGCCGCGATGTGGATTATGTAGTAAATGATGAAGAGGTTGTTATTGTCGATGAATTCACGGGTCGTCTGATGGCCGGACGCCGTTATAGTGACGGGCTGCATCAAGCGATTGAAGCCAAGGAAGAGATTCAGGTACAGAATGAGAGCATGACGCTCGCTACAATTACGTTCCAGAACTACTTCCGTATGTACCGCAAGCTGGGTGGTATGACAGGTACTGCGAAGACGGAAGAAGAGGAATTCAAGAAGATCTACGGGCTGGAAGTTCTCCAGGTGCCGACCAATAAACCTAACAAACGTGATGATATGCCAGACGTCGTGTACAAGAGCGAAAATGGCAAATTCAACGCTGTAGTAGCGGAGATTGTAGAGCGCCACAAAAAGAACCAGCCGGTACTGGTAGGTACAGTATCCATCGAGAATTCCGAACGCGTATCTGAAATGCTGAAACGCAAGGGTGTTAGACACCAGGTGCTGAACGCCAAACATCACGAGGCGGAAGCAGAAATTATCTCTCATGCCGGACAACCGGGAACAGTAACTATCGCTACGAATATGGCTGGCCGCGGTACGGATATTGTACTGGGTGAAGGTGTGACCGATCTTGGTGGCCTGCATATTATTGGTACGGAGCGGCATGAATCCCGGCGGATTGATAACCAGCTGCGTGGACGCGCGGGACGTCAAGGCGACCCGGGCTCAACTCAATTTTATCTGTCGCTTGGCGATGAACTGATGAAACGTTTCGGAGCGGACAATGTCCTGAATATGATGGACCGTCTCGGATTCGAAGAAGATCAGCCGATTGAGAGCCGTATGATTACCCGTGCAGTGGAATCTGCCCAGAAGCGGGTAGAAGGCAACAACTTTGATATCCGTAAGGTTGTATTGCAATATGATGACGTAATGAATCAGCAGCGTGAGATTATCTACAAACAACGCCGCGAAATTCTGGAGTCTGACAACATTAAAGATATCGTAGTGGAAATGATCAAACCTGTCATTGACCGTGTGGTTAACGCCCACTGCAGTGATGATATTCCGGAAAACTGGGAGCTTCAAGAGGTTGCTGATTATGTAAACAGCAAACTGTTGGAAGAAGGCGTTTTGACACGTGACGATCTCTGGGGCAAGGAAGTTGAAGAGATCATCGAGTACATCTTCACCCGTGTGCTGGAGAAATATGCAGCCCGTGAAGAACGTCTGGGTGCCGAGCTGGTACGCGAATTCGAGAAGGTTATCGTACTTCGTTCCGTAGACAGCAAATGGATGGATCATATTGATGCGATGGATCAGCTTCGTCAAGGGATTCACCTGCGTGCTTACGGCGGTACCGATCCGCTTCGCGAATATCAATTCGAAGGCTTTGAAATGTTCAATGCCATGACCGCCAGCATTCAGGAGGAAGTAGCGACCTACATTATGAAGGCGCACATTGAGACGAATCAGGAACGCCAGTCGGTAGTGGAAGAGGACAAAATCTCCACAAATGCTGAGCCTGCCGAGAAACGTCCGGTGCATGTGGAGTCTGCGATTGGCCGTAACGACCCTTGCCCTTGCGGAAGCGGCAAAAAGTACAAGAACTGCCACGGACAGAACGCGTAAGACATTTGGATGATTTTCAGATGTCCGGTCTTCCGGTAAAATAGTGAGAAGATCTGAAGCTGCGAATGTTTTTTACCAAGTGCGCTTTAGGTCTTGTCCATTGCTTCAAAGGTTATAATGACAATAAAAAGCGGCTGGGCCCGGGGGACTCCCCCGTTTTGCGGCCCGGCCGCTTTTTTGGACTTTGGGATCTTTTGGTGACCATGAAGCGGAGCAGAAGGAACTGTTCTTGAGAACCTAGCCATGAAGTGAGAGTAACGGAGGGGAAGTTTGGAACTGTAGGAGCGGTAGCGTCCGCCTGAAACCTTTCCGCAGGAAAGCTCGCTTCGGAAGCATGGGCAGTGTTTGGATTTCCACCGTGACTATATAAATTGAACTTAAATACTAGAGATAAGGAAAAGGAGCAATGGAAGGGGATTTTGGAACTGGAGGAACGGTAGTGTCCGCCTTTGTCTTCGGATTTCTACCGCTAATAGCGGTATTGATCAAGAAATCTGAAGACAACAGCGGCCGGAAGTCCAAATATTCACCGTAGTAGCGACTGATCCTGTACTCTAAAACCTTAAGTTCAATCTATATAGCGGTTTAAATCAGGAAATCCAAACCTAACAGCGGCTGAAAGTCCAAACATTCGACGCAGTTACGGGCATCACCGAGTGAAGCCATTCGCATGAACAATTCCGCCAGCGAAGCGCGTTGGACTCCAGAAATGCCTAAGTCCAATCAGCCGCCCGGCGCAAACACTTATTTTTGAAAGGTGAAGTGAACCATATGATCGATGCTAACGTGAAGCAAGACCTGCGTGAAATAGGCAAGAAACTAACCAACCTTAGGGGGTCTCTTTGACTTAGATCTGAAGCAGGAGATGATCGCAAACTTTGAGGAGAAAATGGCTGCTCCCGGATTTTGGGATGATCCCGAGAAGGCGCAAGGTGTGATCGGCGAGATGAACGCGGTAAAGTCCAGCGTGGATCAGTATGAGAAGCTGCAGCAGGATTATGAAGATGCCGCAATGATGGCTGAGCTTGCCGATGAAGAAGGCGATGACGCCCTGGCAGCAGAGATTGCCGGAACCATCCGCAGTGTGGGCAGTAAAGTCGATGAGTTCGAGCTTCAGCTGTTGCTGAACCAGCCGTATGACAAGCTGAATGCAATTCTGGAGCTGCACCCGGGTGCTGGCGGAACGGAATCCCAGGATTGGGGACAGATGCTGCTGCGGATGTATACGCGGTGGGCGGAAAAGCACGGATTTAAAGTAGAGGTGCTCGATTATCTGCCGGGTGATGAAGCGGGGATTAAGAGTGTTACACTGCTGATCAAGGGTTTTAATGCCTATGGCTATTTAAAGACTGAAAAAGGGGTCCACCGGCTGGTGCGCATTTCACCGTTTGACTCTTCCGGAAGACGCCATACTTCTTTTGTCTCCTGCGATGTCGTTCCGGAAATAGCCGATGATGTAGAGGTGGATATCCGTACAGAAGATCTGAAGATCGATACGTACCGGGCCAGCGGCGCAGGCGGTCAGCATATCAATACAACCGACTCTGCCGTGCGGATTACCCACTTGCCGACAGGTGTAGTGGTAACCTGCCAGAACGAGCGCTCGCAGATCAAAAACCGGGAACAGGCAATGAAAATGCTCCGTTCCAAGCTGTATGAGCGCAAATTACAGGAACAACAGCAGCATCTGGATGAGATCCGCGGCGAGCAATCTGAAATTGCCTGGGGAAGCCAGATTCGCTCTTATGTATTCCATCCCTATAGCATGGTAAAGGATCACCGTACTTCCGTGGAAACCGGAAATGTCGGAGCGGTCATGGACGGCGATTTAGATCTGTTCATTGACGGGTACTTGCGGAGCCAAATCAAAACAGAGGTTGAATAAGCGGAACTGTATTCCTACGCGTCTTCGGAGGTGTAGGAATTTTTGTGATGCAAGAATGAAATGCCTGTAATTCCCGCAAAGTAGTTGAAATGCTCTGGAACAACAACTTGACTTGGCGGCGATATATAAGCAAGATCACATCTTAAGGAGAAAAGGCATACATGCAAAAAATCAATTCACGCAACAAGCCCCCGTTGATCCCGCTGAACGGGCCGCTGCGCCATACCGTAGATATTGTGCTCATCCTGGTCGGGTCGCTGATTACCGCGCTTGCTTTTAATCTGTTTTTCTTGCCGAACCAGATTGCATCCGGCGGGGTTTCGGGATTGTCCGTACTTGCCGAAGCCTGGTTTCATGCAGAGCCGGCATTTACGCAGTGGGCGCTGAATATCCCGCTGTTTGTGCTGGGGATCATTTTTCTCGGCAAGCAATATGGAATCCGCTCCTTGCTGGGGAGCTTTGTGCTGCCGCTGTTTATTTTCCTGACCAAAGATGGGCCTGTTCCTACAACGAACCCGCTGCTGGCTTCAATCTATGGTGGTATTGGCGTGGGGCTGGGTCTGGGTCTGGTTTTCCGCGGGCGCGGTTCGACAGGTGGTTTGACCATTCTGGCGCAGATTATCCAGAAGATAACCGGGTTCAGCTTCTCACTCTCCGTTGTGCTGCTGGACGGCACGGTCATTACGCTGGCTGCTTTTGTACTGGGGATGGAGCAGGCGATGTACGCATTGATCGGGCTGTTCGTTACAGGCAAGGTAATCAACGCGCTGGAGGTAGGCTTTAGTACGACCAAGGTTGCGTATATTATTTCGGATCAGACGGAAGAGATATCGCAGGCGATCTTAAACGACCTGGACCGTGGTCTGACTAAGCTGAAGGCTGAGGGCGGATATACCGGCGACAATCGTACGGTTCTCATGGCAGTTGTCGGGCAGAACGAGATTACGAGGCTGAAGGCCATTGTCCGCTCGGTCGATCCGGGGGCGTTTGTCATTATAACGGAGGCTCATGAAGTATTGGGCGAAGGCTTTAAAAGAGAAGCATAGATTTTTCCTTAGGGGAAGCTCAACGCTTCTCTTTTTTCTTAGATATCGGGTCACGGGCTGCGGTGGAAATCTAAAAATGCTTGGAATAAAGTTGACGCAACGTGTTGTATTTATATTAATTCGGACGTATAATAATACATATTTGCAGGACGGTATTCATTCAATTCATGAAGCAGGAAGTGGGGATGACAGTGGAAGGCAAGCTGAGAGCGGCAATTGTCGGATCAACGGGTTATGGAGGCGTGGAGCTGATTAGGCTGCTGCAGAACCACCCTGATATAGAGGTTACGTCAGTGATCTCCTCATCGAGTGCGGGCGAGCCCATTGAGAATGGATTCCCCCACTTAACGGGAATTATCCAGCGCAATCTGGATGGTGTCGACCCGGCAGAGATCGCCGGAAGGGCGGATGTCGTGTTCACGGCTACACCATCGGGAGTCAGTGCGAAGCTGGTGCCGCAATTGCTGGAGGCAGGACTGAAGGTCGTCGATTTATCGGGTGACTTCCGGCTGAAAGACGGTGCGGAGTATGAGCAGTGGTATAAGCATCCGGCTCCCCCTCAAGCTTACCTGGAGCAGGCGGTCTACGGCTTATGTGAGGTATTCGGGGAACGTGCCGCCGGCGTGGATTTTATCTCTAATCCGGGCTGTTATCCTACGGCAACACTGCTGGGGCTGATTCCGGCGCTGAAGGCAGGCTGGATTAAGCATGACAGTATCATTATTGATGCAAAATCGGGAGTTTCCGGGGCAGGGCGCGGAACGAGTCTGATGGTCCATTTTGCCGAGATCAATGAGAATCTCAAAGCCTATAAAATCAACAAACACCAGCATATTCCCGAAATTGAGCAGGTGCTCACGGAGATTGCCGGAGAGAAGGTAACTGTAACGTTCACTACGCATCTGGTTCCGATGAACCGGGGGATTATGAGTACGATGTATGCCGGGATGAACGGAAATTATAGCGAGCAGGATTTTGTGGAATTATACCGTGAGTATTATGAAGGCAGACCGTTTGTCCGCGTCCGCGGGGCTGGCGTAGTTCCGGCGACGAAAGAAGTCAGCGGCTCCAACTACTGCGATATCGGGTTTGCCACAGATGCCCGTACAGGTCGGGTTACCATAGTGTCCGTGATTGACAACATCGTTAAGGGCGCAGCAGGGCAAGCGATTCAGAACCTGAATTTGATGATGGGATGGGAGGAAACCCGTGGCCTTGGCTACACGCCTGTGTATCCGTAAGGTTCAGCGGTCAAACATACAATGAATGAGATTAAAGCTTATACCGTCGTGGAAGGCGGAAGTATAACTGCACCGAAGGGATTTACCTCTGGAGGGCTGCACTGCGGCCTCAAAAAGACCGACCGCAATGACCTTGCGGCCATCCTTTGCGAGGTGCCTGCCACCGCTGCTGCTGTCTATACGACCAATGTATTTCAGGCTGCTCCGCTGAAGGTGACACGGGAAAGTCTGGCAAACGGGGTGTTGCAGGCAGTAATTGTAAACAGCGGAAACGCCAATGCCTGCACCGGTGAACAGGGAGAAGCCGATGCCTACGAAATGCGCGCCGCTGCTGCACGTCATCTCGGTGTGAATGAGCTGGATGTTGCGGTTGCTTCTACCGGGGTAATCGGTGAGCTGCTGAAGATGGATTGTGTACGCAGCGGAATTGCCGGACTTCCGGAGAAGCTGGATGGGGGAGCGGCTGGTGCGGAGGAATTCTGCCAGGCTATTTTGACTACCGATCTGGTGAAAAAAGAATGCTGCGTGAAGGTACTGGTC
This sequence comes from Paenibacillus sp. FSL M7-1046, assembly GCF_038007405.1. Taxonomy (NCBI): domain Bacteria; kingdom Bacillati; phylum Bacillota; class Bacilli; order Caryophanales; family Paenibacillaceae; genus Paenibacillus; species Paenibacillus sp. FSL M7-1046. The sequence goes on from NZ_JBBOXB010000001.1 coordinate 2,950,246, forward strand.
GGCGGCGAGGAAGTTACAATTGCCGGAGCGGCTAAAGGTTCGGGAATGATTCATCCCAATATGGCCACGATGCTGGGCTTCATGACCACGGATGCGGTCATTGATGGGGAAGCTCTGCTGACCCTGCTGCGCACAGCTACCAATTCAACATTTAATATGATCACGGTGGATGGAGATACGAGCACCAATGATATGCTGGTAGCGATGGCCAGCGGTCTGGCCGGCAATGAGAAGCTGACGCGGCTGCATCCGGATTGGGACGCTTTTGCCGCTGCATTTATACATGTCTGCAAGACGTTGGCCAAGGCAATTGCCCGTGACGGCGAAGGTGCAACGAAGCTTATTGAGGTGCAGATCAGCGGGGCGGTCCATGACGAGGCTGCAGGTGCGATTGCCAAAACGGTGGTCGGCTCCAGTCTGGTCAAATCGGCGATATTCGGTGCGGATGCCAACTGGGGACGAATCATTGCTGCGGTGGGACGCGCTGGAGTGCCTGTATCACCAGAGCGTGTAGACATTTCGCTGGGAGAGATTGAGGTGCTGAAGCAGTCGCGTCCGGTTGCTTTTGATGAAGAGAAGGCACTTCACTATTTGCAAAAGAGCGATACGATATTGATTACCGTAGCTTTATCTGATGGGGATGGTACGGCTACAGCCTGGGGCTGTGATCTCACTTATGATTATGTGCGGATCAATGCGGCCTACCGTACCTGACCAACCTGTTGCATAAGTCCATGGGAAGGATACCGATACTATGACCGATGAACGTATAGAGAAGAATAAGGCCGGCGGGCTGTTCGTGATGAAATGCGGCGGCAGTACGCTGGCGGCATTGCCTGACTCTTTTTTTGAGGATTTAAGAGAGTTGCAGAGCAGCGGTGTGAAGCCTGTGATCGTTCACGGCGGCGGCCCGGCGATCTCCGGAAATCTGGCGAAGCTGGGTATTGAGAGCCGTTTCGTGAATGGCCTGCGGGTGACGACCGAGGAAGTGCTGGATGTGGTGGAGATGACCTTGGCCGGGAGTATCAACAAGGCGATTGTCCGAAGAATTCAGGGCAGCGGCGGGCAGGCAATTGGCCTATCCGGTGTCGACGGGAATCTCATCATGGCCAAACCGGTAGCGAACAGCGATGAAGTGGGCCAGGTCGGTGAAGTAACCGGGGTCAAAGCAGAGATCATCAAGGGTATTCTTGATTTGGGCTATATTCCTGTAATTGCTCCTATCGGTGTGGATGCAGCAGGCCAGCGCTACAATATTAATGCGGATACAGCAGCCGGAGCGGTGGCTTCTTTTGTGGAGTCGCCCAAAATGATTGTAGTGACGGATGTTCCGGGCATTATGCGTACAGTGGAAGGACAGAAGATTGTGCTTCCGTCGGTGACGGTGGCGGAGATTGAAGAATTGATCGAAAGCGGCGAAATCTACGGCGGGATGATTCCTAAAGTGCGGGCCGCGATGGACTGCATTCAAGGCAGTGTGTCAGAGGTCGTTATTGTGGACGGCAAGGAGCCGAAAGTGCTTAGCCGGGTGCTGCAGGGCGAATCGCTGGGAACGAGAATAATTTCTTCCTAATATAAGTTGAACAAAAGAACTACCTAGAGGCAAAAGCAGCGGAGGGGAAGTTTGGAACTGTAGGAGCGACAGCGACCGCCTTTGTCTACGGATTTCTACCGCTAAGAGCGGTATTGTTCAAGAAATCTGTAGACAACAGCGGCCGGAAGTCCAAACATTCACCGCAGTTGCGTTCTATGCCGGATCGGTAAATCTAAATTTCAACTTATGTAGCTGAATTTGATAGAATGCAAGAGAAGATGTACTGCACAGCCGCATTCTGATTGGAATCACAAAATTACAGCGCTGCCGGAATACCGGAAGCAGCATGGTGGGAGAGTGACTAAGAATGAGTAAGCTAACGCAAGCGGAAAAGGATTCTTTGACAGGGGCAACGGAAAACCGTTCAGCGGAACTGGAGGATCAGGGGGCTGCTCCTGCCAAGCTGGGTGCGGTATTCCCGTCCTACGCCAGATATGACATCAGTCTGGTCAAGGGCAAAGGCAGCTGGGTATGGGATGATCAGGGCAATAAATATCTCGATTTCATGTGTGGTCTGGCTGTGACCAGTCTGGGGCACGCTCCGGAGAAAGTTGGCGCGAAGCTGAAGGCGCAGATTGATACGCTATGGCATGTGTCGAACCTGTTCCACATTCCGGGCCAGGACCGGGTAGCTGCGCTGCTTACGGGCAACAGCTGTGCGGATCAGGTGTTCTTTTGCAACAGTGGAGCAGAAGCGAATGAGGCTGCGATCAAGCTGGCCCGCCGCTATCACCAGAAGGTAAAAGGCACGGGGCGTTATGAGGTCATTACGTTCGAGCAATCCTTCCATGGCCGCACATTGGCGACACTTACGGCTACCGGCCAGCAGAAGGTTAAAGAAGGCTTCCTGCCGCTTCCGGCAGGCTTTAAGACGGTGCCTTTGCATGATCTTCCGGCGCTTAAGGAAGCGATCTCCGAGAATACCGCAGCCATTATGCTGGAGATGGTGCTGGCGGAAGGCGGCGTGCTTGAGGTGCAGCAGGAGTTCCTGGACGCAGTGGTGGAACTGTGCAAGGAGCATGGTCTGCTGCTGATCGTCGATGAAGTGCAGACCGGCATGGGCCGTACCGGCAAGCTGTTTGCACATCAGCATTACGGCATTGAGCCGGATATTTTCACTTTGGCCAAAGGTGTGGCCAGCGGTTTTCCGGCGGGGGTTATGCTGGGCAAAGGCTATTTGCGCGAAGCCTTCAGCCCGGGCAGCCATGCGAGCACCTTCGGGGGCACGCCGCTTGCCGCAGCGGTAATGGAAGCGACCATCGAGACGATGCTCGAAGATGAGCTGCCGCAGCGCGCAGCCGAAATGGGCCAGTACCTCACCGGATTGCTGGGAGAGAAGCTGGCAGATACGCCGTTTGTGAAGGAGATTCGCGGCAAAGGCTTGTTGATCGGCATCGAATGCCAGTCGCCGGTAAGCGATATTGTGCTGGCCGGACAGAAGCAGGGATTGCTGTTCGTACAGGCCGGACCGAATGTGATTCGGCTGCTGCCTAATTTATATGTAAGCAAAGAGGAGATCCACCAGGCGGTGGACATCCTTTCCGAACTAATTCATACTTATGCTAACAAAGAAAACGGGGAGGCAGGTTCATGAGCCAGGGTGTACAAAACGCTGCGAATACAATCGCACAGCAGCTCAAAGGCCGTGATTTACTGGAGCTGAACGATTACAGTCCGGAAGAAATCACGTATTTGATTGATTTGGCCATCGAGCTGAAACAGAAGCAAAAGAACGGCGAGGTCTACCAGCCGCTAAAGGGCAAGACGATCGGGCTGATCTTCGAGAAATCCTCAACCCGCACACGCGTTTCATTTGAAGTGGGGATGTATCAGCTGGGCGGACATGCGCTTTTCTTAAGCAAAAATGACATTCAGCTCGGACGCGGAGAAACGGTCGGCGATACGGCGCAGGTAATGTCCCGTTATCTTGACGGCATCATGATCCGTACCTTTGGCCATGATAAAGTGGAGGATCTGGCACGTTATGCCTCAGTCCCTGTAATCAACGGACTAAGCGACCTGGCTCATCCTTGCCAGGTGCTGGCCGATTACCAGACGGTCTATGAGCACAAGGGTAAGCTTAAAGGGCTGAAGCTGGCTTATATCGGCGATGGCAACAACATGGCGCATTCCCTGCTGATCGGCGGAGCCAAGCTGGGTGTGCATGTCTCCATCGCCGGACCGGAAGGCTATGAGCCGGATGCCGCTGTCGTCGCGGAAGCGCGGGAGATCGCCAAGGAGACCGGCTCTGTCATCGTCATTACCCGCAGTCCGCAGGAAGCGGTACAGGATGCCGATGTCATCTACACGGACGTGTGGGCGAGCATGGGCTTTGAGGCCGAGCAGCTGGCCCGCGAAGCGGCGTTCAAGGACTACCAGGTCAATGATGAACTGGTCAAAGGCGCGAAGAGCGACTACCTGTTCCTGCACTGCCTGCCGGCCCACCGCGAGGAAGAGGTCAGCAGCGGTGTAATCGACGGTCCGAATTCGGTCATCTTTGACCAGGCTGAGAACCGCCTGCATGCGCAGAAGGCCCTGATGGCCGCGCTTATGGGCTAATTAATTTAGCCTTAGGTTTAGAGTGAATAAAGATTGATCTTGCAAGGGTCTTGCTTGGTCTTATACTATATAAAACACTATACAAGATGAACTGTTATAAATAATAGGGTGAAAAGGAACGAAGGGGAAGTTTGGAACTGTAGGAGCGTAAGCGTCCGCCTTTGTCTCCGGATGTTAACCGCTATAACGGTATAATCAAAAACATCTGGAGACAACAGCGGCCGGAAGTCCAAACATTCTCCGCAGTGACGACCAGAACCCGATTGTTGTATAGTAGTTCATCTTATACCCCCCACACGAAAGGAAGTTGCTTCTTCATGGCTAAAGAAAAAATTGTACTCGCCTATTCCGGCGGACTGGATACCTCGGTCATTCTAAAATGGCTGAAAGAAACCTATGACGCGGAGATCATTGCTTTTACAGCCGATATCGGCCAGAAGGAAGAGCTGGATGGTCTGGAGGAAAAAGCACTGGCGACCGGCGCCTCCAAAGTCTACATTGATGATCTGCGCGACGAGTTCGCGAATGACTTCATCTACCCGATGTTCCAATCGGGCGCACTTTATGAAGGACAGTACCTGCTGGGCACCAGCATTGCCCGTCCGCTGATCGCCAAGCGGATGGTGGACATTGCGATCGCTGAAGGCGCTACGGCCATTGCCCATGGCGCAACAGGCAAAGGCAACGACCAGGTACGCTTTGAGCTGGGTGTAGCTGCACTGGCTCCGAACATCAACGTTATCGCACCTTGGCGGCTCGAAGAGTTCCGCAACCAGTTCCCGGGCCGTGCAGAAATGATCGCTTATGCGGAAGCCAACGGAATTCCGGTACAGGCCTCAGCGGCAAAACCGTATTCCATGGACCGCAATCTGCTGCATATCAGCTATGAGAGCGGCGTGCTGGAGGATCCTTGGTTTGATCCAAGCGCACCGGAGAACAAGGGAATGTTCCTGCTCAGCAACGCGCCGGAGGATGCTCCGGACGAGGCGGAATATTTGGAGCTTGATTTCCTCAAAGGCGATTGTGTTGCGCTGAATGGCGAAGCTTTGACCCCGCTGCAAGTCATGGAGAAACTCAATGAACTGGGCGGCAAGCACGGTATTGGTCGCGTAGATATGGTGGAGAACCGTTTTGTCGGTATGAAGAGCCGCGGTGTGTATGAAACTCCGGGCGGAACGATCCTGTTCACGGCACACCGCAAGATGGAGTCCATCACCATGGACCGTGAAGTGATGAACCTGCGCGACAGCCTCATTACCCGTTACAGCACTTTGGTATATAACGGCTTCTGGTTTGCGCCTGAACGTCTTGCTCTACAGGCTCTGGTCAAAGAAAGCCAGCAGAACGTGACTGGTACGGTGCGTCTCAAGCTCTACAAAGGCAATATCATCGGTGCCGGCGTCAAGAGTCCGGTCAGCCTGTACAACCCGGATATCGCGACGATGGAAGCTGATCCTACACAAGCTTATGACCAAGGCGATGCCACAGGATTTATCCGTCTGAATGCCCTGCGTTTGAAGGTTTCAGCAGGTGTAGCGGAATCCAAGAAGTAGAGTATTTTAACCGCGCGGCGGTATTAGTCAAGAAATAAGTTCAGCTTAATTAAGCAGACATCCGAAGGCCGTTCCTCCCGTCAGGACAGGAGCGGCCCTTCTGGCGTCAACAGAGGAGGAAAAAACAGGTGAGCAAGCTTTGGGGCGGACGTTTTACCAAAGGAACAAACAAGCTGGTGGAGGAATATACGGCTTCCATCGGGTTCGATAAGGCTTTGGCCGAAGAGGATGTGCAGGGCAGTCTGGCCCATGTCACAATGCTGGGCAAATGCGGGATTTTGCCGAAGGACGATGTAGAAACGATCAAGGCGGGTCTGAATAAGGTGCTGGATAAGGTTCGGGCGGGAGAGATTGTTTTTTCCGTAGCGGATGAAGATATCCATATGAATATCGAAAAGAACCTGATTGAGGAAATCGGTCCAGTCGGCGGGAAGCTGCACACCGGACGCAGCCGCAACGATCAGGTGGCGACCGACATGCATCTATACTTGCGCAATCGGGTAGTAGAGCTGGTTGGGCTGCTGCATGAACTGCAGGAAGCGCTGATCGGCCAGGCGAAGGATAATGTGGAGACGATTGTTCCCGGTTATACACATTTGCAGCGGGCACAGCCAATCCTGTTCGCCCATCACCTGCTGGCTTATGTGTCGATGTTCCGCCGGGATGCGGAGCGCCTGACGGACAGCTATAAGCGGATCAATGTACTGCCGTTGGGAGCGGGCGCGCTGGCGGGAACTACATTCCCGATTGACCGCCATTTTGTAGCGGAACAGCTTGGCTTCGACAGTGTGTACGAGAACAGCCTGGATGCAGTCAGCGACCGTGACTTTATCGTTGAGTTTCTGGCGAACGCCTCGTTGATCATGACCCACCTGTCCCGGCTAAGCGAGGAGCTGGTGCTGTGGAGCAGCACGGAATTCAGCTTCGTGGAGCTGGATGATGCCTTCTGTACCGGCAGCAGTATTATGCCGCAGAAGAAGAATCCGGATGTGCCGGAACTGGTGCGGGGCAAAACCGGCCGCGTCTACGGCAACCTGATTGGCCTCCTGACCGTACTGAAGTCTCTGCCGCTGGCTTACAACAAGGATATGCAGGAAGACAAGGAAGGCATGTTCGATACAGTAGCCACTCTTACAGGGGCGCTGCAGCTGTTTGCACCAATGATCTCCACCATGAAGGTGAATAAGGGGCGGATGCGTGAAGCGGTGAATACCGACTTCTCCAACGCGACCGATATTGCAGACTTCCTGGTCGGCAAAGGCTTGCCTTTCCGCCAGGCCCATGAAGTCATTGGCAAAACCGTACTGTTCTGCATTAACGAAGGGAAATTCCTGCTCGATCTGACGCTGGAGGAATTCAAGCAATTCTCGCCGCTGTTCGACGAGCAGATCTATGCAGTCCTGCAGCCGGAAGCAGTGGTGGATGCGCGCAACGTGTACGGCGGCACAGCCACTGTGCAGGTGAAAGCAGCGATTGGACGGGCAGAGGCTTCCTTGCTTGAGGCCAATAAATGGGTAGTGCAGCATGGGAACGCCGCTGAATAGTTAACTTTTGGCCAACGCATCATCGAAAGAGCTTAAATCAAGAAAGACTGTCTTCAGCCGTATCTTAGGATGCGGGAGGACAGTCTTTTTTCTATATTAGGGGAATGTCTCTGCATTGGCAGAGAAAAGCCTATTTCGATAATGGCAGCCAGGCCAGCACATCGCGGATCTTGGTGTCCCAGTAGCCCCATTCATGTTCACCCGGGCCTTCCTCATAAGTGAGGGGCAATGACGTCTTGCTGCAGGCTTCACGGAAGGCCTGATTATCCTCGTACAGGAAATCATCGGTGCCGCAGCATTGGTAGAGCAGCGGTTTGGGTCCCTTCGAGCCGTCAACTTCTTGAAGCAGCCACAATAAGTCATCCGGAGTGCCTGCGATGTCTTTCTTGCCAAAGATCAGTTCGTACTCTTTACTTTTCTTCGAGGCATCTTCCGAGTTCAAGAAATGATGGGCCATATCGAGTGCCCCCGACAGACTTGCAGCAGCGGCAAAAACCTCCGGCTTGCGCAGACCCAGCTTGATCGCCCCATAACCACCCATTGAGAGGCCAGCCACGAAGTTATCCTCACGTTTCGCTGACAACGGGAAAAAGGAGCGCGCCAGCGCAGGCAATTCCTCACTGATAAACGTCCAGTAATTGCCCCCTGAGGCCATATCCGTATAAAAGCTGCGATGTACCTGCGGCATAACCACAGCAATCCCCAGTTTCGCTACATACCGTTCGATTGAAGTCCGGCGCAGCCAGATGGAGTCATCATCAGACAAGCCATGCAGCAAAAACAGCGTCGGGTGAAGATCACCCCGTTTTACATTGCTGAGCCCGATCTGCGTAGTGGTTTGCTGCGGCAAAATGACAGTCATCGAAGTGTTCAGTCCCAATACTTCTGAATAAAATTTGCATTCTATTAAAGCCATAATTCACTCCTCCTCTCAGCCAAATAATACCACAGCGCAAATCCGATATACATCCTCGGCGGAGCTTTTTTTGTGCTTGCCGGACATAATTCCGTTTTCATAAGAAGCGGGATTGGGTATTTTAGCTTACGGGACACCGTAAGCTATAAAGTAGCTATCGCTTTTTAAAGACAATGAAGGAGGCGTTTAAAGGATGAACAAGAAGTGGATCATCGGTTCGTTAGCTCTCTCCTTGGGGCTGATGTCTGCGGGAAGCGGGGCACTGGCGGCTTCACTGCCGCTCTCGAATACAGGAGTAAAAAGCGTGGCCGTAGTGGCACCGGGAAAAGAGGGGCCGGTACTGATCAATAATTTGACAGTCAATAGCGTGGTTCCGCTGGTGGCCCATGCCAAAGCTTTGTATACGTATACGCATCGCGGAGGAAGTGCATATATGCCGGAGCTTTTTCAGTATAATGCTATGGAATACCGGTTTCTTTCCAGTGATCTCGGAACGAAGCAGAAACTGCTCAGTTACATAAAACGTGCGTATACCCACAAGGCGGCAGCTTATTATGTACAGAATCAATTTCTGGAGTATAAGGGGAGAATGGCGCAGGTGAATGCCGACATGGGCAATTTGCTGCAATATGAGAAGGCTAAGGCCAGAATGATCTCAAAAGACACAGCCTCGGCGGTGTTCGAGCTTAGTGTGCCTTATCCCGAGGGCCAGGGACCAAATGAGACTGTAATAGTCAACCTGAAGAAAGTGAACGGGTACTGGAGGATTGACACGTCACCGGACATTCTTTTCTAAGAGGCAGTGAAGTGGGTTTGCTATTCGGGCTGAGGTAGATCTGAAGGGTAGACAACACCGGCGAACTTGCCGTTGCTCGTAATAATAATGCAATCATTTCTCATAGGCTCGGGGCGGTTCATTGCTTCAGCCCGCACGTTGTCTGGGGAGGCGGAGATGTCTGTAATCAGCGGCTTGCGGTTCATCAGCTTGGTTATAGATTCTCTGTAGAAATGATCCATGCCCAAACGTCCGGTGGCTTTCAAAAAGAAGCGCTCGCACATCAGCAGGCCAACAGGTTCATTCACGGAGTTGCAGACGACAATGCATTTGGATTCTGGATGCTGAAACATGACACGCAGCGTTTCACGGCAGGTGCGGGAGGCGTAGACGGCAGGAGCGCTGCGGACGACGGAGGGCAGCCCGGATGCAAGTATTGTGCTCATAGTAATTCATCCTTTCCGATGTTAGTTTACTGTCAGTGTAACGTCATACTATTAACTGTGGTGGCGCTGTAGATTATCAGAGTGTAAAATGGATATAAACGGGCGTGCAACGAATGCTTCCTTATACTTCCCAAAAAGACGGTCAGAGCATCCGCTGCTGACCGTCTTTTTCGAATTTCCGTAATGTCCGCCAGTAAAGGGAAGGCTCACTGCTGTTGACTGCTGCGTACGCCATCCTCAACCAGTTGCTTTTTGGGTGATTCCGGCAGGGTGGATTTGCTCATGCCGCCGCGGTTGATGGCGATGACCCGTTTTTGCGCCGGATAGACATCGCGTGAGAGCTTTGTCTTCTCTACGGCTTTGCCATCCTCATAGCGGGTAATATAGGTCTCAACCACATAGCCGGTTTTGCCGTTCTGCAGTACCCGTGTTCCGCCGGGAGGCAGCGAGGAGTCGCCTACATACTTATCGGTCGGCGGCAGCACCTCCACAGTCTGGGAGTGGACAGCATAGGAAACGTTCTTCGGGAACGTTCCGAACAGCTTTACAGTTAAGGTGCGCCCTTGTACCGCAGCTTTAATAATCAAGTATTTACCGGTGTTGTTGCGGAAGCGGAAATTGATGTAGCCCTGGGCGAAAGTTGCATCCTGTCCCTTGGGCAGATAGCTGACCGGCAGCGAATGATTGCGCCGCTCCACAATTTCCAGCCCCGAGCGGAGTGCGGCGTTGTAGAGGGTGCTGGAGACCTGGCAGATTCCACCGCCAGTGCCGGGCTGCAGCTTTCCGTTCACAATGACCGGTGCTTCACGGAAGCCGTATTCAACCTGAGCTTTTTCAATCGCTTTACCGTAATCGAACACAGCGCCCGGCGGGAGCATTGTACCGTTGACGGCTTTGGCGGCGGCTTCTACGTTAAAGGACCGCCCGGGTCCGCTTGTACCGAGTGAAGTGCTGAATTGGGTGATTTTCCGTTCAATCCCCTGGTCTTTCAAAGCCCTAAGTGTGACTGCAGGCTCCTGGACGGCCAACGGCACTTCAAGAGTGATTCCCTTGCCCTGCAAAGAATCTACGGTACTGAGTCTGGTTGGCAGGGCTGCCCGGAGGGCAAGCTCCAGTCCGTGCCAATCCACCTCGTAGGAGGTCTTCTCTGGTGTATAGACTACCCGGTCATCCTCAGTAATCCGCCGCGTGGCGTCAACGGGAATGCCAAAAGACTCTCTTTCCCAGGCCGGGCTTAAGCTGTTCTGGAGCTGGCTGATCTCCAGATGGGCACCGAAGCTCCAGCTGCGGGGGAAACTCCGGCGGGCGCGCACCCGGTCCAAGAGTCTTCCTTCTGTCAGCTCCTTCAGTCCCCGGAGGAAATGTTCCGCTTCGTAGGTCATTCCCGCTTGCTTCAGCGTGAGGGTCAACTCCGTATTACCCTCCGCCTTCAGGATAAGAGGGACCGCCTCCAGCGCCTCCAGCCGCGTATTTAATCCGTTGCGGACCTCGCCGATGTCCATTCCGCCGATGTTCCAGCCTGCCAAATAGGTGTCCTTCGGAATGGTTTTCTGGCTCCCATATAAATGAAGCGCTCCTGTGAAAAGAGAACCGGCAAGGATGAGCCCGATCAAAGCGATAAGCGCAGCGTGGATTTTTTTCATGAAAATTCTCCTTCTGGGGGCGGATTGGCGCTTGAAGCGGCGCGGGCCATAGTAACAATGCTAGTAGTAACAATGCTTAAAGAACGGTTTCTTTAACCGATATATATGTACAGGGGACAACAATCACGCTTTTATATATGTATATGTGCGGCTCCGGCAAAACTTTCGGGTACTCAATCGGTTACGGATTTGTTACAATAGATACGCCTGCGATAATAATGCAGTTTATGGAAGCTCCCGCTGTTTACTGTCGAAAGGCAGGGGCCGGAGCAATATGTCAGAATCGGGAAGTGATAAGATGATCGAAATGCAGGACGTATGGAAGACCTACCCGAACGGAACCCATGCCCTTCAAGGTGTATCCGTTAAGATCGATCGCAATGAATTCGTTTATATCGTCGGACCGTCCGGCGCAGGGAAATCAACGTTCATGAAATTAATTTATAGAGAAGAAACTCCGACCAAAGGACAGATATCTGTAGGCGGGTTTAATATAGGTAAGCTTAAGCCGCGCAAGATCCCTTATGTCCGCCGTAATATCGGCGTTGTGTTTCAGGATTTTCGCCTGCTGCCCAGGCTGACAGCTTACGAGAATGTCGCTTTTGCTATGGAGGTTATTGAAGCACCGAAGAAGATCATTAAGAAACGTGTCAATGAAGTGCTCGACCTGGTAGGTCTCCGCAGCAAAGCGGGCCGTGAGCCTTCGCAGCTGTCGGGCGGGGAGCAGCAGCGGATCGCGATTGCCCGGGCCATCGTCAACAATCCTTCCGTTATTATTGCGGACGAGCCTACCGGCAATCTGGATCCCGAGACCTCATGGGGAATTATGCAGCTTCTTGACGAGATTAATTTTCGCGGCACGACCATTGTAATGGCTACCCACAACAGAGATATTGTCAACAAAATGCGTAAGCGAGTGCTGGCTATAGAGAACGGTAACATTGTTCGAGACCAGGTGAGAGGGGAATACGGTTATGAGTTTTAAGACCTTCTTGCGGCATGTGCGGGAAGGCTTCAAAAACGTATTCCGCAACGGTTGGATGTCGGTGGCTTCCATCACATCCATTGTCGTCTCTCTCTTCGTCCTAGGCGTATTTATATTGCTAGTGCTTAATGTTAATTCCGTCGCAGACAAGGCGGACAGCCAGGTGCAGATCAATGTGCATTTAGCGCTGAATACGGATCAGAAGATGCGTGAAACGGTGGAGAACGAAATCGGCAGCATGCCGGAAGTCAGCAAGGTTGAGTTCGTCTCCAAGGAGCAGGGGCTAAAGGAATTCCGCGAAGATATGGGCCCGGATGCCGCCGAGCTTTTGGAAGGTTTTGATGTGGATAATAATCCGCTGCCGGACAAGCTGCTGGTGGAAGTTATCGAACCCAAAACCGTTCCTTTTGTCTCCGGAAAGATTGAAGCACTCAACAAGACCCACAAAGAGCAGCCAATCTTTAAAGTTAACTATGGCAAAGGATCGGTAGAGACGCTGTTCAAAGTAACGCGTGCTGTGCGCAACATCGGCTTTATTTTTGTGGCAGGACTTGCGCTGATGTCGATGTTCCTGATCTCCAATACGATCCGGGTGACCATTCTTGCCCGCCGCAAGGAGATTGGCATCATGAAGCTGGTGGGTGCGACGAATTATTTTATCCGCTGGCCGTTCTTTATTGAAGGTGCGCTCATTGGTCTGATCGGATCGCTGGTTACCTCAGGTGCCCTCTACGTCGGTTACACCGGTCTCGTGGCTTCCGTACAGGGAGATCCGATGCTTGGGCTGAAACTTGTTCCCTTTGAGGATATTTGGTTGATGCTCTGCGGGCTGCTGGTTGGCCTGGGAGTGCTGATCGGTGTGTGGGGAAGTACCGTGTCGATCCGCAAGTTTTTGAAAGTATAAGTCTTCATTCAATACTACTAAAATTACGAAACGAAAATATTTGAGAATAAAGGATGGGGAGTGCGAGTTGAAGAAGATTGCCGCCGGATTAGCCGCTGCACTGCTGGTTGTCACTTTAGTAGGACCCTCTGACGGATATGCCAAGAAGACAAGTGTCGCTGAAATTGACAAGCAATTGAAGAAGCTGCAGCAAGAGGTGCAGACGGCCAAGGCTGCACAGGAAAAAGCGGAATCACGCAATCAGGAAGCCCAGCACTATAAGAACAAGACAACGCTTAATCTCCAGAATGTGCTGGAGCAAATAGAACAAGTGAAAGGCGAAATGAAGACCACCTCCGGCAAAATCGCCAGCACCGAAGAGTCGCTTAATGTTACCGCGGCCGAGCTGGATGAAGCAGAAGCGCGTGTAGCTTCCCGGGAGAAATTGCTGGAATCGCGCGTTCGGCTGATGTATACAGATGGGGCGGTATCGTACCTTGATGTGCTGCTGTCTTCAAAGAGCTTTGCGGATTTTCTCGACCGGGCCGATTCGCTGAAGATGATTGTGGATCAGGATCAGGATTTGCTGGTGCAGCACAAAGTGGACAAGCAGACCGTTATTGTGAAAAAGCAGGAGCTTGAAGGGCAATATGCCCAGGCCAAGCAGTTGTACACGAATCTGGAATCCCAGCGCAGCGTGCTTAAGGAAAGAGAAGCGCAGAGACAGGAACTTATTGCTTATTATGACAAGGAAATACAAGACACGGATGATATCAGTGAAGAGCAGAACGCCAAGCTAGTGCAGCTTGCCAGTGAACGTTCCGCTTTGGAAGTGCAGAAGGATAAGATTAAGGCTGAAGAAGCGGCACGCAGGGCAGCAGCAGCGAAAGCGGAGGCGGCCCGCAGAGCGGCGGCAGCGGCAGCTAGAGCTAAGGAGGCTGCGAGCGCTAGCAGCTCCAGTTCTAGCTCTAGTTCCAGTTCTTCAGAATATGTTGGAGGCAGTGGTCCTTTCCTGATGCCGGTAGGCCAGGCACGTATTTCTTCTCCTTTTGGTCCGCGTACCCATCCGGTGACAGGAGAGGTTGGTAAAATGCATACGGGTGTGGATTTTGCAGTTCCGCAGGGGACGAGCATCCATGCAGCGGACTCCGGCACCGTTATTATTGCAGAATGGTGGAGCGGTTACGGAAACTGCGTAATTATTGACCACGGCGGCGGTGTCTGGACATTGTATGGACATATCCGCGAAGGCGGCATTAAGGTGAGAGAAGGCGAAAAGGTAGAACGAGGCCAAGTAATTGCTGAATCGGGATCGACAGGTCGTTCAACGGGGCCCCATCTGCATTTTGAAGTCCGGATTGATCAAAAAGCGGTTAATCCAATGCCTTATCTCTAATTTTTAGCACTAATAAATATAAATTCGTTATACGGCATATACTGGGAGAGATACCGTTCTTTCCTGGACGGACTAATGTGGGTTTTACGAGATGGACAAGAAGGGACGGTGGGAACGTTATGTTAAAGAAAAGCACAGCGGCCTTTATGATCGTCGCCGCCTTGCTGTGCGGCAGCCTGCTGACCTTAGGCGTAACCGGATATGTGCAAGTATTTGGACAAGCCGCAGGCGAAGGCCTGGCGGCGTCGGTGCGGCCGACCGGTGGCCTGGAGGACAAGGAGTCACAGAAGCTTGGAACCGCTCTGAGTTTGATTGAGGGCAATTATTACGAGACTGTGGACCGGGAAAAGCTGATAGATGGTGCGGTCAACGGTATGATGGAAGCCCTGGGCGACCCTTATTCCAACTATATGGGCAAGGAAACGGCAGAGAAGTTCGAGGAGAGTATCGAAGGCTCCTTCTCGGGAATCGGTGCGGAAGTTTCCTCAGACAACGGCAAGGTAGTGGTGGTGTCCCCGATTAAGGGCTCACCTGCCGAAAAAGCCGGAATTCAGGCCAAGGATGTTATCCTGTCGGTGAACGGAGAGTCGCTGGAGGGGTTGGAGCTGAATGCAGCTGTAGCCAAGATACGCGGCCCGAAAGGCAGCGAAGCCACGCTTCAAATCCAGCGGGCAGGTTCTGCAGTGCCGCTGAAATTTGTAATTACCCGTGCTGACGTGAAGCTGGAGACTGTGTATGCGACGATGGAGAAGAACGGGGTGGGTGTTATCGAAGTGACCCAGTTCTCCATGAATACCGCCGAGCGCTTCAAGACAGAGCTGGCTAATCTGGAGAAGCAGGGCATGAAGGGACTTGTCCTTGATGTCCGCAACGATCCCGGGGGTGTACTGCAAAGGGTCATTGAGATGGCAGAGCAGTTCGTACCGTCCGGCAAAACGATTGTCCAGGTCGAGAATAAGGACAAAACCCGCGAGGTCAGTACCTCAAAGGGCTCAAGCAAGAAATACCCGGTAGTCGTGCTGATGAACAAAGGCAGCGCAAGCGCATCGGAGATTCTTGCCGGGGCATTGCAGCAATCGGCCGGGGCCAAGCTGATCGGTGAAAATTCATTCGGCAAGGGCACGGTGCAGACCAGTTTTGAAAAGGAACTCGGGGATGGCAGTCTGCTCAAGATTACCATTGCCAAGTGGCTGACGCCGGATGGCACCTGGATTCACGGCAAAGGAATTAAGCCGGATATCGCGGTATCCCAGCCTGATTACTTCTCGGTGGCGCCTATTAACAAAAGTGTGGCACTGCAATACAACATGAACAGTTCCGATGTGAAAAGCGCACAGACGATGCTGGAGGGTCTGGGCTACAAGCCGGGCCGCAAAGATGGATATTTTGATGCAGGCACGAAGGAAGCAGTCAAGAAATTCCAAAGCACGGCGAAGCTGAAATCGACAGGTGTCATTGACGCCAAGACAGCAGAAGCCATGGAGCTGGCGCTGATCAAGGTTATTCAGGACCCGGTCAATGATAACCAGCGGAACAAGGCAATCGAAGAGATTCAGAAGGAAATTAAGGCAACAGCGTCGAAAAAGTAAGAAGGCTGAATTCAGCCTTCTTTTTTTCTATGACGGGTAGATGATACTGAATTACACTGCAATAGGAGTCAAGCCAGGGAGATAAGGAGTGTGACGAAGTCTTTGAATGTGATGACGGAACTGCTTACAAGCTGGGGGAATGCGGTCATACATCTGCTTCTTCAGCCTTACTACTATATCGCACTTATATTTATAGCACTGTATTACCGCAGGCAGGTTGCACTGGAGCGGAAGCTGATTCATGTGAAGCAGCATAGCTGGGGGCGGGAAACATGGCGGACGATCTGGAGCGGGCTGGTCATGGGGCTGCTCGTCTCGCTTGCCGCGATCGCGCTGGGCATTTCACTTCCCGGGGCTGCGGTAGCCCTCATCTGGGTGGTCAGTCTGGTATTGATGTTGTTCCGTGTGCGGTTTTTATGCTTCGCCTATTCCATAGGCTTGCTGGGAGTTGCGCAATTTGTGCTCTCCTTCTTCCCGGATAGCCTGCAGAGCGGAGGCTTAAGCACCTTCGCCACGGCGCTGCGGGATATGGATATCCCGGCGCTGCTGGTGCTGGCCGCGTTGCTTCATCTCGCGGAAGCGCTGTTGGCGCGCTGGCAGGGCGCGCGCCTGGCAACCCCGCTCTTCCTGGCAGGGAAGCGCGGCAAGGTCGTCGGCGGCTATCAGCTGCAAGCCTTCTGGCCGCTGCCGTTGTTCCTGCTGATTCCCTCAGGCGCGGGAATCGGCGACCTGCCCTGGCAGCCGCTGCTGGGCGGCGGCCTTGGGCTGGTCTCGCTGCCGGTGATCATCGGCTTCAGCGAGATGACCCAGAGCATGCTGCCCGGGCGCAAGGCGGCCCGCACGGCAGGACGGCTGCTGTTATACAGCATCGTCCTGCTGGGCATCAGCCTGCTTGCGGCCTGGTGGAGCCCGCTGACCGTGCTCGCGGCGCTCGCCGCTGTTCTGCTGCACGAAGGCTTAAGCTGGTACAGCGCTCTGGAGGAGCGCAGTACCAGTCCCATCTTCGTGCATCCCCCGGCCGGCCGCAAGGTGCTTGCCGTGCTGCCGGACAGCCCCGCGCAGGAGATGGGCATCCTGCCGGGCGAGATTCTGCTGAAGGTCAACGGGGTCCTGTTGACCGAAGCGGCGCAGCTGCATGAAGCGCTGCGCATGAACCCGGCGTTCTGCAAGCTGGAGGTCAAGAACCGGGAAGGCGAGAGCAAATATCTGCAGCGGGCGATATATGACGGCGACCATCACCAGCTCGGGATGATTTTGGTGCCGGAGCCGGATGAATTGCGTACTGCGGAGGCCAAACCTTCCAGCATCTTCAGCATCATCGGAATGAAGACCGGAACCCGTCGCCGCAGCCTTCCGGCAGATAGACTCAAGCGGACCAAACCTGCCGGTGCTGAACCCAAACAGGAAAACGCCGGAGGCTGATCTTGCTGCAGTATTCGTAAGTGGTTGCATCCACACCATCAACTAAACCAATAAAAGGCCTGCATTCCCGCGTAACTGCGGGAGGCAGGCCTTTTTCTAATTGTACTGAGTATATCTATGTATTCCTATCCATAGAGAAAGCCGGGAACAACTTTCTGTCCGCGAACTACTTCTCCGTTCCACAACCGTTCTCTGTAACGTAATCCCGGCTGGCCATCACTTCTCCTGTCGGTTTTTCAAATAGAATATCGCAATCTGTGTCCGGTCGCGCAGTCCGAGCTTACTGAGAATATCGGTAATGTAGTTTTTCACGGTACCTTCACTTAAGAACAGCTTGGCGGCAATTTCTTTATTGGTAAGACCTTCGGCAATGGAAGCAACGACGGCCAGCTCTGCTTTGGTTAGGCCGAAGGATTCCAGCGGCCGGCCCTGTACGGCTTCTGTACGTGAGGCGGGCTGCAGAAATCCGGCCATTTTGCGGGCGATGTCGGGATGGATCAGCATGTTGCCTTCATGCACCGTCTTAATGCCCTGGATGATGCGGTCCGGCGGGATGTTCTTGAGCAGATAGCCGCTGGCGCCGTTACGGAGTGCCTCAATGATATATTCATCATCATCAAAGGTGGTCAGCATGAGTACGGAGATATTGGGATAAGTCTCCTTGACGAGACGGGTGCCCTCCACGCCGGAGCAATTCGGCATTCGGATATCCATTAGTACCACATCTGTTTGCGGCAGCGACTGCAGCAAGGCTAATGCTTCATTGCCATCACCTGCTGCGCCAACAACCGCAATGTCGGGGTCCAGACCTACCAGCACTTTAAGGCTTTCACGGATAAAAGAGTCATCGTCAACAATTACTACATTAATCATAGCGGGCAAACTCCTTATCTCTAATTTATGATCCTACGGTTCTTCATGCAACGTTACCTAATCTCCGCCTGCCTATAAACCGGCAGACGGGTAATTGCGGTGAATTGCGGCTCCGTACGCAGCTCCAGTGTTCCGCCAATCAGGTTTGTCCGCTCGGTCATGCCTTTCAGGCCCATGCCGCCGCTGCCCTGCATTCTTCGCAGCTGGTCGCCTTCGGGCCGTTTGCCATTATTGCCAACCTCCATCTTAACCTCTTGCTCACTATAGGACAGTGTGATCCATACTGCCGCTGCTTTTCCGTGCCTTAGGGCGTTCGTGATGGCCTCCTGGGCATTTCTATAAAGTACGACCTGGGTACTTGGGTACAGCGGATAAGGATACCCATGAATGGAATACGTAGTTTCAATACCCGTATCCCGCCCGATTTCTTCCAGCAGGCGGTCCAGGGCATAAGCTCCTTCAAGCTGCGGCGCATAATTAATCCGTCTTACGGCAGCGCGCATATCGTCCATGCTGGCCGCGAGCTGATCGCGGATCTGGTCCATCATCTTCATTCCGGATTCAGGAGCAGCCGGCAAGGTATGAATGGCAGCTTCAACCATCATTTTGACCCGGATCAGCCTGTGGCCGATATCATCATGAAGCTGGCGGGAAATCCGTACCCGTTCCTCCGATTGTGCGGCATTCTCTACCTGAGAGGTGAACTGCAGCAGCCGGCTACGGGCTTCTTCCAGCTCAAAATGCTTGCGGCGCAGCTCATCATAGAGAAACTGCGTTTCCTCGCGGCCGCGGCCGGTCCGCAGCAGCAGCACATTGAGAAAAACGGCCAGCAGGAAAGTAAGATTCATCACTCCCCATTCGACAGGTGTTGATTGACTGAAGGCGATATTCAGGACAGCCAAATGAACGTAGGTGAACACGACGGATACCGCCTTTGACTGTTGACATGAATAATGCAGCAGCGCTGAGATGGCCGGGAAAATCATCAGTGTACCGTACTGGCGGCATAGCCAGGCCGTGAAGAGCAGTTCTATACAGGACAGCAGCGGCAGTGATTTCGGCAGCTGGTACTCAAGCGTCACCACAAGCAGCAGCAGCAGGAAATGCAGGGTGAATAATTCATAGTCGGCATAGTCGTAGACGTATATAGTGATCGCCGCAGGGAGCAGAATGAGGCCGTAACGCAAAGAGTTCAGTTCTTTAATCAATAGAAGTCATCCTTTTTTTCAATGGAATGCCCGAATCTATCATGTTTTATATAAGTTGAACTTTAGCTTACCGATCCGGCATAGAAGGCAACTGCGGTGAATGTTTGGACTTCCGGCCGCTGTTGTCTACAGATTTCTCTTGATTTATACCGCTATTTGCGGTTGAAATCCGTAGACTGGTTATGCTTCCGAAGCGAGCTTTCCTACGGAAAGCTTTCAGGCGGTCACTATCGCTCCTGCAGTTCCAAACTTCCCCTCCGCTGCTTTTGCCTCTAGGTAGTTCTTTATTTCATCTTATATTTTTGTTCTTATGTTTATCTTAGCATATTCCCCGGCCATTTCAGGAGATGACTTTAGTCACCCCAGAAGATGACCTTTCGTACCTTCGGTGATGTTGTTGGCGCGTTACAATAAGAGCATAGAGATTGAGGAACAGGGGAGATGAAGAGATGACACTTGCGGTACTCAGTAATGTAGTGAAACGGTACGACCAGAAATTAACGGTAGATCATGTGAATCTGAACATCGAGGAAGGCGAAATTTTCGGTTTGCTCGGCCCAAACGGCGCCGGGAAAAGCACAACCATCAGTATGATTTGCGGCTTGCTGAAGCCTGACGGCGGCGAGATTATCATCGACGGGCTGTCAGTGGCAGCAGCTCCGCTAGAGGTGAAAAAAAGAATCGGTCTGGTTCCGCAGGAACTGGCCTTGTATGAAACGATGACGGCTGAGGAAAATGTGAGAT
Organism: Paenibacillus sp. FSL M7-1046; assembly: GCF_038007405.1. Classification (NCBI taxonomy): domain Bacteria; kingdom Bacillati; phylum Bacillota; class Bacilli; order Caryophanales; family Paenibacillaceae; genus Paenibacillus; species Paenibacillus sp. FSL M7-1046. Next base: position 2,970,376 of record NZ_JBBOXB010000001.1, read on the forward strand.
TTTTTGGCAAGCTGTATGGCCTGCGCGGCAAGCTGCTGAAAGAACGGGTGGAAGAGGCGCTGGAATTCACCGGACTAAGCGACCGGACGAAGGATAAACCGGCCACCTTCTCCGGGGGAATGAAACGGCGGCTGAACATTGCCTGCTCGATTATGCACCGCCCGAAGCTGATCATTATGGATGAGCCTACGGTAGGTATTGATCCCCAATCGCGCAATCATATCCTCGAGTCGGTTAAGACGCTGAACAAGCTGGGGTCGACCATCATTTACACCAGCCATTACATGGAGGAAGTCGAAGCGATTTGCGACCGTGTAGCAATCATGGATAAAGGTCATGTAATTGCCTGCGGCACAGAGAAAGAACTGCGGGAGAAGGTTGCCCATGAAGAAAAAATTGTCATCAAGGCTGTCAATATCTCGGCTGCCCTGATTAAAGAGCTTAGTCTTCACCCGCGGATTAACCGCGTCAAGGAAGTGGAGCAGGCGGTGGAGCTGTACCTTCCATCCTCACAGAGCGAGCTGCAGGACATTTTGTTTATCTTTTCCAAGCATGAGGGGATTATTGTCTCCCTGCATATCGAAGAGCCGAATCTCGAGACGCTGTTTCTGAGCCTGACCGGACGGACCTTGCGCGATTAAAGGAGGGGGAACCTGAAATGAATATTTTGATAATTGCGGTGTACGAACTGCGCAGGCTGACCCGTTCACGGTGGGTGCTGATGATTTTGTTCCTGCTGCCGCTGGTGCTGATCTTCCTGCTTGGCGCGTCGCTCTCCGGGGTAGTGGGAGACAAAGAGGCTGAAACTATCGACCCGGTGAAGGTAGCTGTAGTGAATGCTGGTGGGACAGGAAGTTCCAAGATGATCAAGACTTTTCTGGATTCAGCCAAAATCAAGGATTATATTATTCCCCAAGAGGCCAAAACCAGGCAGGAAGCAGAGAGCGGGCTGCGGTCCGGCATCTACGGCTATGCGGTGATTGTGCCGAAAGAATTTGACAGTGGAGTACAGCGCGGGGGAAAGGCTGAACTGGAGTTCATTCTTGGTAAAGACCGGATGGATAACACTGTTGCTGGAACAGCCTTTGACAATTTTCTCAGCATCATGAATTACAAGCAGGCAGCAGCGATGACCCTGGGCCCGGAAGCAGTTGCAGCAGCAGCAGATTCTCATCAAGAAGGGGCAGCCGTAAAACTTGGGGATTTGAGTAAAGGAGGAAGAACTTACACAGCCTCGCAATTTTATGCAGCCTCAATGCTGTTGATGTTTCTGCTGTATAGCGGCCTTACGGTGACTCATTCGCTGTTCAGCGAGAAGGACAATCACACGCTTTACAGAATCAACTCCATGCCGGTTAAAGGGTCGGATTTGTTTATAGGAAAAATGCTGGGCATTGCGATTATCACCATGCTTCAATGTGCGGCCATCATTCTGTTGTCTCATTGGCTGCTCGGTGTGTATTGGGGCAATCGTCCGGGTCTGCTGGCGCTGTTCTGCCTGCTGATAATCCTCGCTTCCCTGACCATTTCTGTAATTGCGTGCATGTTCAGTAAAAAAGAGACGGAAGCCACGAGTATCATCAATGTCATTACAGTAGGCATGACCTTTCTTAGCGGCGGCATGGTTCCGCTTCCTGATTCCTGGGTGAACAGTATTGGTGCGTTTACGCTTAATCATTGGACGCTGCAAGCCGTAATCCGAATGATGCTGCATTCAGATTTAGAGCAGATTCTGCCGAATTTATGGATGATGCTGCTGATCTGCCTGATTCTATTCAGTGCGGCAATTCTCTCATACCGGAAGGTGGGGTACCATGAATAACATATTTACGATTGGCCGGAATATGGTCAAGCGAACGATAGGTTCCCACAGAGGGCTGCTGCTGCATATCCTGTTGCCCTCTTTAGTGGTAGCCGGTATTGTCTCCGTTACCGGCGGCATGGAAGATAGCGCGGCGGTTCTGCTGTATACCAACAAGGATACCGGAGCAGCCGGGAATCATCTGATTGTTGAACTGGAGAATAGCGGGGATTACAAGCTTGTTGAGCGCAGCGATGAGGCTGATTTGAAGGAAGGTGTCACCTCGCAGGACGGTGCGGCCGGATTGTGGATTCCGGAGGGCTTTACCTCGGGAATTCTGCAGGGGAAAGCGCCGCAGCTCACCGTATATGAGCTGAAGACGACAGAGAATTCTATACTAATCAAGATGAAAACCGATGCTATCGCTGTAGAAATGCTGTCAACCGCAGCTACGGTGAGAAAGGCTTCTGCAACCGGGAGTACGGATTCGGAGGAGAGATTCACCGCGATTCTGAAGCAGGCGGAAGAGCATAATGTAGGCAGTATCCGAACCGACTATAATCTGTACCCGCGGCAGACACTGGGTGTTATTACAGGTATGACACTGATGTTTCTGATGAGCCTCGTGACCAGCAGCGTGTCGTTGATTATGGCGGACCGCAGGGGGCGGACGATGATGCGGATGTTCAGCGCACCGGTACGATCCTATGAAATTGCGCTCGGCAATTTCCTCGGCAGCTTTATGGTAGGGCTGATCCAGATCGCTGCTGTGCTTGCACTGGGCAAGTGGGTGCTCCGTTACGACTATGAGGTGCCGATGTATTTGTATTTCCTGGTTCTCGCTGCATTCATGCTCGTATCCATGGGAATTGCCGGTACTGTGGCGGGGCTGATCCGCAACCCGAACAATACCGGGATGCTGAATACGCTGATCCTTACACCGACCTGCATGCTGGGCGGCTGCTTCTGGCCACTGTCCATCATGCCGGATTACATGCAGAAGGCGGCCAATTTCACGCCGCAGAAATGGGCGATTCAAGCGGTGGACATCGCCGCAGCCGGTGGAGGTTGGGATGAGCTGTGGCTGCCCTTTGCCATTCTGGGCCTGATGGCCGTTATTCTGCTGGCCATCGGCTCCGCGATTCTTCGCCCTAATGAAGCGGGGATCAACGCGTAGGAAGAATGAACTGTAACACAAAGCCTTTATTTCTCACAGCAGCAGAAGAGGGACTGCTGCTGGCGGGGGATAAAGGCTTTTCGTTCTAAAGAATCCTTTGATTACCCAATATTCCCCATAAAAAGAGTTGCTAAAGTTATGATGGAAGCGGTATCATTAAATCTTGCGAAGCAAGTTTTATCCGAAGTGGGCTCAATGAAGTAATGCTAACAAAACTTTTGGGAGGTCGGGAAGATGAGCAGCAACAAGTTGGCTTGGACCTGGAAGGTGAAGGAAGAGTATCTGGAGGAATATGTGCAGATGCACCTGAACCCTTGGCCGGAAATCCTTGAGGAGCACAGCAAAGCGGGAATCAGCAATTATTCGATCTTCCAGAACGGCAATCAGTTCTTCTACTGCTTTGAATGTGATGACAAAGAGACGGCTTTTGCTTACATTGCCCAGAGCGATGCCTGCAACCGGTGGAACGCCATTACCTCTAAAATGGTTGAGGGCTCCTTTGATTTTAACGAAGAAACACCGATGGAACCGCTCCGCGAGGTATTTTATTTGAAATAGTACGGTTGCCCATATAAATATTTTCTTGATCAACCGAATATTTGTTTGAATTTGATGAAGCCTGTCCATATAGGCTTCTTTTTTGTTTTTTTATGGAAAGCTTGTACTGGCGGTTTGGGGCAGAGCGAGTGGATTATTTAGGTTTATATTGTGTTGCTTCGGCCGGGCTTCGGCTTATCTGGAGGAGCTCCATCCCGGGAATGGGATCACCTCCGCCTCGGGACTGAGCACGAAACCCTTCGTTGGGCGGTTTTGACTTTGGCCAAAAGCTACTACACTAAAGCAGGAAAGCAATGCTTGATACATAAGGGATCAGTCTTAAAGAGAGCAATCAATAATGGAGTGGAAGGGGAAAAAAAGAATGACATGGTTAACGAAATGGTCGTTTGGCAATAAGGGGGCGGTAGGTCTTCTAGTTGTTATGGCACTGGTGGTGGGGATAATGAGCTACACCTCGCTGCCGATGGAATTCATGCCGGAGGCCGATAATCCACAGATCACGGTTACAGTGCTTGGACCCGGACAGGATGCGCATTCGATGGAAACCTCGGTTACCAAGCCGATTGAAGCGGCGACCTCTCAGGTGAAGGGCAAGACCGAACAAATGTCTACCTCCGGAGACGGATATGCCAAGGTAGACATATATTTTGACGGCAAGTCTGATATGAAGGAGGCGGCGCAGGAAGTCGAGAAAGCTGTGGGTACACTGCAGTTTCCCGAAGGTGTGATGGACCCGTTCATCATTCAGCTGAACACCTCAATGATTCCTGTCTCCCAGCTTACGCTGTCGTTCGATGATGGGCTCACCAAAGATAACCTTGAGATTGCCGAGAATACCATTATCCCTGAGCTGCAGAAGATCGAAGGGGTAGCCAGCGTAGCTTTGTATGGCAAGACAGCTCCTCAAGTTAGAGTGAAGCTTGATCCGAAGGCGATGGCCGCAAAAGGGGTAACCACTGCGCAGGTATTGGGGCTGCTTCAGGGGCGCAATGTTTCCGCCTCCATCGGCGAGCAGACGATCGGCGGCCAGACGGGGAATGTGAATGTAATCTCTTCGATAGACAGTATAGATACCTTGAAGCAGCTGCAGGTCGGGGCTGGAGCAAAGCTGCAGGATATTGCCGCTGTTGAGGCCAAGATAGACCAGGAGAGCGTCAGCCGCTCCAATGGTAAAGATGTGCTGTTCGTCGTAATTACCAAGGAAGCGAATGCCAATGCAGTAGATGTCGGCGATAAGGTGCGCAGCGCTGCAGACGATATCAATGACAGAATTAAAAATGCCGAGGCCTCCGTCATTTTCAGCACCTCTGATATGGTGGTCACCTCCGTCAACAGCATGATGCGTGAAGTCCTGCTCGGTGCGTTGTTTGCGACAATCGTAATCCTGCTGTTCCTGCGTAACATCCGGGCTACGCTGATCACGGCGATATCCATTCCGCTGTCCCTGGCGGTTACCCTTTACCTGCTTAAGGTATCGGGAATTACCCTGAACATCGTTACCTTGGGCGGGGTTGCCGTTGCTGTCGGACGGCTGGTGGATGACAGCATCGTGGTCATTGAGAATATTTACCGGCGTATGCAGAAGGAACCCTTGTCCCGTGATATGGTGATCAGCGCAACCCGCGAGGTGGCCAGAGCCATAACCAGCTCAACGCTTGCTACGGTGGCGGTATTCCTGCCGATGGGGCTGCTGCGCGGCGGACTGCAGGCTTTCTTGCTTCCGTTTGCCTTGACGGTAACTTACTCCTTGCTGACTTCGCTTGTTGTGGCGCTGACTGTCGTTCCGCTGCTAAGCTCCTGGCTGCTGCGCGGCTCTTCCCTGAAGGAACATGAGCCCGCCGGATGGTTCACCCGTTTTCTCGATTGGAATCTGCAGCGCAAATGGCTCACGCTGAGCCTGGGGCTGGTGCTGTTAGTCGGCTCTATTGGCGCTTATATTGCTATGCCGAAGGCCGCGCTGGATGCTAGCGATGCCAGCAATGTATCCGTTCAACTGGTATATCCGAATGATGTTCCGGTCGCGGAGGTGTTGAAGAATGGCAAGTTGCTGGAGCAGGAGCTGATGAACCAGCCGCAGGCCCAGACGGTCATCATGCAATCCGGGAACAGTGCCGATTCGGCGAAATGGGGCAGTGTTACCTCGCTGACCCAGGTGGATTATACAGTAATGATCAAAGAAGGAACGGATGCGCAGGTGTTTTTGGATAAAGTCCGCAGTCTTCAGGCTTCCTATACGGGGGCAACGCTGACCGCAAATGAAGCCAGCATGATGGGCTCAAGCTCCACCAGTGAATATGTCGATATTGTCGGCAATGATGTCGCAGCTATCAATACAATTGCTGAAGAGGTCGCCGCCAAGGTGAAGAGTATAGAAGGTGTGCAAAAGGTCAGCAGCAACATGGAGGATACCAAGCCGGTATTTGCCTTCAAGGTGAATCCTGCTGAAGCTAACGCCCAAGAAATCTCCATGCAGCTGGGGGCGATGCTCAATCCGGTTCCGCTGGGACAGATCGAGTTGGACGGTTCTCCTGCCGGCGTTATCCTTGAACCTGTTATTCAGGCGGAATCACAGGAAGACCTGAAGAATATGACCATCATGACCGCCGCTGGTCCGCAGCCATTGTCGCAAGTGGCAGCCCTTGAGGTCACGGATCAGCCAGCTATGCTGTACCATAAGGACGGCAAGCCTTATGTGCGGATTACCGCAGAAGTGGATCCGAAGAAGGTATCGGCCATCGGTGCCGATATTAAAAAGCAGACAGACGGCATAACGCTGCCGGACGGTGTAACTCTGTTCGCAGGCGGAGCATCGGCAGACCAGGCCGGGGACTTCGGTGACCTTGGAATGACGGCGCTGATCTCAATCGGCCTAGTGTACCTGATTATGGTGCTCACCTTTAAGACGCTGCGTGCACCACTGGCAATTATGTTCTCATTGCCGCTTGCAGCCATCGGAGCGATTGTAGCCCTGATCATATCCGGGGTAACCCCTGACTTCACCGCGTTGTTCGGTGCATTGATGCTGATTGGCATCGTGGTCACAAATGCGGTGGTGCTGATCGACCGCATCAAGCAGAATGAAGCGCATATGTCGATCCGCGAGTCCATTCTCGAAGCAACCGGCACACGGATGCGCCCGATTCTAATGACGGCGATTGCCACTGTCTGCGCCATGTTACCGCTGCTCTTCGGACATTCCGAGCAGGGCAGCATTGTCTCGCAGAGTCTGGCCATCGTAGTAATCGGCGGATTAACCGCAGCCACTCTGCTGACGCTGCTGGTCGTGCCGGCCATCTACGAGCTGCTGTACTTCCGCAAATCTGCCAAGGAACGTAAAAAGGCGGCAAAATCTGCGGTTGCAGCATAGGCCGAAATAGGCAGGGAAGGCTTGTATCAGTGACAATTGAATAGTATCCGGGCAGGTGACGTATTGGAGCTTTTAAACTCCTGAGGTTAATCCTGCAAAAAAAGTCTTAGCCTGTGTTCCACACTTCCATTACGGAACGTGGAGTTCATGAGCTAAGACTTTTTCATTTATTCTTACAAAATATTTACAATCAATAATATACATATAAAAACAAAATTTCCTACTGAATTATGTAAAATAATATGATTTTTTGTGTAAATATATAGTTTTAACACATATTCATATATAAAATACTTGTTTTTCCATGGGAATATATGTATTATTAATCTTGTAATAAATTAATAGGCGAGGGGGGAAGTTGTTCTTTTCGCTACACAATTTTTATCGCCCGGTTTAGTAGTGTTCTTGTTAGTAGCAAGGATATAGTGAAGGATTCATTCCAACTCAATTACTAAAAGGAGATGTTTAATTGTGAAAAAAATTCAAAAGTCAGCAATTGCCGCACTTTCTACTATGGCCATGCTCTTAGGATCTGTACCGGCTGCGTTCGCTGATGAAGCCGTTACTCCTGCTGCTGCTCCTGCGGCACAGGAAGTTCAGGCAGCGAGCGGAGTTGTTACACCGCTGGCAACACTTTACGGTTCAGTAGGAACTCCTACTACGGATATATATTTCAATGGCGTTTATACAGTCGAGATTCAAGGCGAACCAGGCGGTAATTACGTAATCTATGCCATCGATCCCAGTAATAATTGGTACTATAGAACAGAGATTATTGGTTCAGGTAAGTATACAAGCCAATTATGGGGCTATCATAAAATTTATGTAACTTCAAGTTTCGGAGGGAACTTTAAAGTTATCTATTAATAATTATTGATTGATTTTAACGTAATCGTAATTACTATCTTCATATAAACGTCAAAACCCCACCGGCCCAAATGGACAAGTGGGGTTTTTAGTATTTACATTCTGGTCTTTAATAATCAGTCCGCTCTTTGCGGCTCAATTCCCCGTACTTTCATAACGCGATAGTCCGAAGCGGAAAATGCCGTAGGCCGCAGCTGCACTTCCTATTGCAGCTACCGGGGCCAGCATCCACCAGCCGGACCATTCGCTTTTGCCAAAAATATATGTCGCCGGATAAAAGCTGATAAACGCATAAGGAAGCACGGTAGAAATAAACACCCGTACGGCCTGCGGGAACAGCGTGATCGGATATTTGGCCAGGTCGGCCAAATTATGGACCATCAAGGGAAAGGCATTGCCGGCATTACGGATCCAGAAGGCTGCCGAATTGCCGGCCAGATTGATCGACACGCGGATAACTACTGCTGTCACAAGGAGCAGGGCAATAATTATGACTTTGCCAAAGGTCCAGTGGAGATGGGTGTGGACCAGCGATTGCCAGACAATTACGCCGCCGATCAGCAGATTTCCGAGGCCGTTAATGCCGATGCCTGTACAGAACACCTGAAGCACGACAGGCACCGGCCGCAGCAGATAACGGTCCATTTCTCCCATGTTGACCAATCTGCCCATACGCCAGGCCCCCTCGAAGAACAGGGAGGCAATGCCTTCGGTCAGAAAGATCATCGCGTACATAAAGGTGACTTCCCAGAACTGCCAGCCGTTGATGTCGGGAATCCGGTCATAGATGACCCAGAGGAAGACGAATCCCAGCACCTGCGTTAATGCGGCAGAACACATTAAGATATAGAAATCCTTATTGTATTCCATGATGGCTTTTAACTGCTGTATGTAGAGCCTTTTGTATAGATAGAACATGCGTGATAACTTCATGCTTCGCTCTCCTTCCGCCTAACCTCCATGAATCGTTACCTGACGTACTGCCCAGTTCCACATGCATTTTCCGGCAATCCAGAGTGCAATCCCCCAGAAGAATTGCAGGCCGATCAGCCTGACGCTCTCCCAAGTGTCCGCCTGTTCCAGAAAGATCATCGTCGGTGTGTGAATAATGCTCTGAAAAGGCAGGAACAGTGCGAGCTTCTCCAGCCAATCCGGGAAAAAGGCCAAGGGTACCAGCGCTCCGGATAGTAGGTTGGTCAGGGCGATTCTTGTCCAGACAATGCCCATGGAGCCGGTCGACCAGAAGCATAATAATGCCGCAAGATAGACAACGCCGAACTTTACCAGGATCGCTCCGAGCAGACTGATTGCGAACAGCAGATAGACCAGCGCCGACTGCGGGAAGGTTACACCGGTCAGGAAGGTGGCGAACAGAACGAGCAACACCGTGCTCATTCCTCCCTCAAGCAGGCTGGAGCCCAAGGTTTCCGCAAATCTTGCACTTTGAAAATCAATGGGCTTAAGCAAATCTACGGCAACGCTCCCGTCGAGGATTTTGCCGGAAATAGATGTTTCGGAATACCAGGACAACACAGAGTTGGCCAGAAAGGTAACGAGCAAGTAGGTTTTCATCTGGTCCCACGAATACCCGCCTACGATATCGCGGCCGCTATAAATGCCCTGCCATAAAAAGTAGATTGCCAGCAGATTGATCGAATTGGCCAGAAAGGTGATCACGTAAGAAGTCCGGTAAGCGAGAACATTTTGCAAGGACCGGTTGGCAATACTTCTGTATTTCTTAAGATTGGGTACAGGCATGACTGCGTTCGCTCCTCCTTATGCACCGGTTTCGTTCAGGTTCAGATTTCCGTCGTATACGGCTTTGATGACTTGCTCGATATTGGCATCCTCCATCCGGAAGTCAATCACCTCGCCATGTTTCATCACCCGGCTGACCACTTCGCTGGCGGTATATTCATAACGGTCAAAGGATACGGAGAACTCTTGATCATTCTGCAAGTCCAGCTTCATTCCCGGAGTCTGTGAGAGCTGCTGGTACAGCTCGGGCAATGGCGAGCCCACCTGGAAAAAGATCACCCGGTTTCTGGCGAAACGGGATTTGACTTCACTTAAGCTGCCGTCATAGATAATGGAGCCGTGGTCGATGATAATCAGCCGTTTGCACAGGTCCTCAATATCACCCAGATCGTGGGTGGTCAACATAACTGTAGTCTGCTGCTCCTGGTTGATCTTTTTGATGAATTCGCGGATTTTCTGCTTCACGGAGACGTCGAGGCCAATCGTCGGTTCATCCAGATACACAATCGGCGGGTTATGTAATAAAGCAGCAGCCAGATCCGCTCGCATACGCTGGCCGAGGGAGAGCTTCCGGGCGGATAAGTGAATAAATTCACGCATACCCAGCATCTCAATAAACATCTCCAAGTTGGTCTTGTACACAGCATCGGGGATCTGATAAATATCCTTCAGCAGGGAAAAGGACTCCACAATCGGAATATCCCACCACAGCTGCGTGCGCTGCCCGAACACCGCTCCGATCTGGGCGGCGTTCTCCATTCTTTTCCGGTACGGGTTGATACCGTTTACAGAAATACTGCCTGCGGTAGGCATCAGTATGCCGGTCAGCATTTTGATCGTGGTAGACTTGCCTGCACCGTTCGGCCCGACATAGGCCACCGTCTCACCTGCCTCGATGCTAAGGTCCAGCGACTGCACCGCCATCTTCTCAATATGCCTGGGGATCAGCAGATGTTTGACCGCACCTTTGAGGCCGGGCTCCTTCACCGCCTGCATAAACGACTTGCTCAGTCCTTTAGCTTCAATAATACTCAAGGGTCATCCTCCTTCAGTGTTGACATTCTATAAAAAGGCGTGTTCCGTTAATATAGCACTGCTGTAATGTCGAAAACTATCACAATAAATCGAAAGAATAATTTTTTTATTAGTTTATGACGAATCCTGCAAAAAGACCTCTGTCTGATGAACATGCGGATTTTATAGTGGAGCTTTATTTGTCCATAATAGACAATCTAATGATGCATGTTCTTAATTCTCTGATTTATGTTATAATACGTTTTTCTAAAATCGATTATAATAGATTATGGTAAAAATGGAGGTGGAGCTATTTGAGTATCTTTGACAAGACGAGAGTCTGGTGCCTGCCCGGGGACTTGAAAGAGGAGCAACTTAAATTATTCCAGCCAGTCGCCAAACAAGAAGGAGCAATACCTGCTGAATTGACAGCGGTTTCTTCGAATGAAAAATGCAAAGACCGTATTTATCATACAGCAATGATTGCTTCCATCCGCAACGAAATGAAAAAAATCAGCCATTTTATCTCCATTCCCTATGTTGTGTTCTTAACTGGCAAGGAGGGCGTCATTCTGGAGCTGGTATCTTCCTCTCCGGATCTTCAAGCGGATATGCTTCAGGCTGGTATGGGTGTCGGTGTCAGCCTAGGAGGGCAATATTCTGGTTTAAATGCGGTCTCGTTGGCTATGGAAATGAACTGTATTGGTGTAGTGAGAGGTGAGGAACATTCCAATATTGTATTTAAAGGGTGGAATTGCGTATGTGCTCCGCTGCAGAGGGATGGCAAAGTGTATGGTTATGTGGATATTTCCTTCAATAAAAATGAACAGATTGAATTTGCCATCCCCTTCGTGCAGCAGGTGGCTGAGAACATTTCGGAGAAGTGGATGGAGCAGCACCCGGAGATGCAGCAGTACCGGCTGGAGGCCAGTTTTCAGGAATTTAGACTGACTGCGCGCGAACAAGATGTGTCCCGGTTATGGCTCATGGAGAAAAGTGCGCTGCACATTGCCAACGAGCTGGGGATCAGCGAAGGCACAGTGCGTAACATGGTCAAGAACATCTACAGTAAAATGCGTGTAAATGACCGGTGGCAGTTCACCAAAAAGCTTGCACATTAACAGATTTTTATACATATAAAAAGAGCCGGCCCGCGATAATTGGTATCCAGGGCCGGCTCTTATTCAATTCTTATAGAGCCGGTTTAGGGATAATCAGCTTTAACCGCAAGAGCAATTCAGTACTGGCTTGCGTGCGGCCTGCGTTTCATCCAGACGGCTGATCTCCGTAGTGTGCGGAGCATTAATGACGATTTCCGGAGTCTCCTGGGCTTCCTTGACGATTTGAATCATCGTTTCGATGAAGCCATCAAGCGTTTCCTTGCTTTCGGTTTCGGTCGGCTCAATCATCATGCACTCTTCCACAGTCAGCGGGAAGTAGACCGTTGGCGGGTGGTAGCCGAAGTCGAGCAGGCGTTTGGCTACGTCCAGCGTGCGCACGCCGTATTGCTTCAGGTTCTTGCCGGACATCACAAACTCGTGCTTGCAGACACCCGGATACGGAATTTCAAAATACGGTGCCAGCCGGTGCATCATATAGTTGGCATTCAGCACGGCGTTTTCGGAAACCTCGCGCAAGCCGTCCGGCCCGTAGGTACGGATATAGGCATAGGCACGGACGAGAATTCCAAAGTTGCCGTAAAAGGCCTTGACCCGCCCGATGGATTCCGGGCCGCCATAGTTCAGCGAGAAGCTGTCATCTTCATTCTTGACCACCGTAGGCTGCGGAAGAAAAGGAATCAGCTTCGCTTTCACGCCGACAGGTCCGGCTCCCGGACCGCCGCCGCCATGCGGGGTGCTCATCGTCTTGTGCAAATTCAAATGCACCACATCGAAGCCCATATCGCCGGGACGGGTAATGCCCATAATGGCATTGGAGTTGGCTCCATCGTAATAGAGCAGTCCGCCCGCTTCATGTACAATTGCAGCAATCTCCACAATCTGCGTTTCGAACAGGCCGAGTGTGCTGGGGTTGGTCAGCATCAGCGCGGCGGTATCGCTGCCGACAGCTGCCTTCAGCGCTTCAAGATCAACCATTCCTTTATTATTGGAAGGAATCGTCACCGTATCAAGTCCGGCTGCTGCGGCGCTGGCCGGGTTGGTGCCATGCGAGGAGTCCGGCACAATCACCTTCGTGCGGGTCTCGCCGCGGCTCTCATGGTAGGCGCGGATCATCATCAGGCCAGTCCATTCACCATGTGCGCCTGCGGCAGGCTGCAGGGAGACGGCATCCATGCCGGTCAAAGCGGAAAGATCATTTTGCAGGGTGTACATCAGTTCCAGAGCTCCCTGAATGCTTTCTTCCGCCTGGTAAGGATGAATCTTGGCCAGTCCCGGGAAGCGGGCAACATCTTCGTTGATCTTCGGATTGTATTTCATCGTACAGGAGCCGAGCGGATAGAATCCGTTGTCGACGCCGAAGTTGCGCCGGGACAGCGCGGTGTAGTGGCGGATGACATCCACTTCGGATACTTCCGGCAGCACGACCGGTTCGCTGCGCAGAAGTCCTGCAGGGATCAGTGCATCAAGGTTCTCATCCTGCGGAACATCACACTGCGGCAGGGAGTAGGCCGAGCGGCCGGGACGGCTAAGCTCGAAGATCAGACTTTGTTCCGGTTTCATAAACAGCCCTCCAGTGCGCTGGCGAATTGGTCAATTTCGGTTTTGCTTCTTTTCTCCGTGACGGCAACCAGCATATGTCCGGCAAGCTCCGGATAATCACGGCCCAGATCGTAACCGCCGAGATAACCTTCTTTTATGAGCTTGGAATTAATCTCGCTCACTTCACTTCCTTCGGGAAGCTTCAGGACGAATTCGTTAAAGTAAGGAGCTGAGAACGCAGCCGCAGCACCGTTAATTTCGCCGAGTTTGCCGGCGGCATAGTGGCTCTTGCGGATGTTCAGCTCGCCAACCTCGCGCATGCCTTCTTTGCCCATCACGGACAAATAGACGGAAGCGCATAGCGCCAGCAGCGCCTGGTTGGAGCAAATGTTCGAAGTGGCTTTTTCACGGCGGATATGCTGCTCGCGGGCCTGCAGCGTCAGCACGAAGCCGCGTTTGCCGTTCCGGTCAACGGTCTGGCCGACAATCCGGCCCGGCATGCGGCGCATCAGATGCTCCGCTACGGCGAAGAATCCGCAGGTTGGGCCGCCCAGCGAAGCCGGAATGCCCAGCGGCTGCGCATCACCGACGACAATGTCGGCGCCGAGCTTGCCCGGCGTTTCCAGTACGCCGAGCGCCAGCGGGTTGGCGCTGACGATGAACAGGCCTTTGACGCCGTGGATCAGCGGCTCGATGGCACCGAGATCTTCTATCGCGCCGAAGAAGTTCGGTGACTGCACCAGGACAGCCGCCGTGTCGCCGTCGATGGCTGCGGCAAGCTTCGCTTGGTCGGTTACACCGTCTTTATAGTCAATCTCTACGACATCGAGGCCCCAGGCCCCTGCCGAAGTGCGCAGCACCTGGCGGGCCTCAGGATGCACGGTGCGGGAGACAATCAGCTTTTTGCGTTTGGTGGCACCAGCTGCAAGTACTGCCGCTTCCGAGAAAGCCGTAGCACCATCGTACATGCTGGCGTTGGCCACCTTCATGCCGGTCAGCTCACAGATGTAGGACTGGAATTCAAAGATCGCCTGCAGCTCGCCTTGGCTGATTTCCGGCTGGTAAGGGGTATAGGCAGTATAGAATTCCGAACGGGAGATGACATGATTGATGACGACAGGGATATGATGGTCATAGAGGCCGGCGCCGAGGAAGCTGGCGTGGGTATCGAAATTGGCATTTTTGTCGGCCAGCTCTTTCATATGGCGCAGCAAGGCGTATTCATCCAGCGCCTCCGACATCGGCATAGTTCCCTGATAACGGACGGCCTCGGGGATATCGGAGAACAGCTCCTCCATGGACTGAATTCCGACTGCTTCCATCATTTCGTTGCGGTCTTGTTCAGTCATTGGCAGATAACGGTGCTTCATTGCGGCTTCACTCCCTGGCTCTTTTTGTAGAATGGCGCTTTGACCACGACAGCCTTGAGCTGCTTGCCGCGGATCTCTACGTTTACCTCTGTGCCTATTTCACTGTAAGCTGCATCCAGCAGCGCAAGTCCGAGATTGCGTTTGAGTGTCGGTGACTGGGTGCCGGTGGTCACTTCACCGATCTTTACTCCATCCCCGTATACAGGGTAGTGGGAACGCGGAATGCCGCGGTCGATCATTTCCAGACCGACAAGGCGGCGGGGCAGACCGTCAGCCTTCTGCTTCACCAGCACATCACGGCCGATGAAATCTTCTTTGTCCAGCTTCACGAAGAACTGCACGCCTGCTTCCAGCGGCGTAATATCCGCCGACAGCTCCTGGCCGTACAGCGGCAGCTTGGCTTCAAAGCGCAGCGTGTCGCGTGCGCCAAGACCGGCTGGTGTCAAGCCGTGCGGAGCCCCCGCTTCCAGCAGGCCGTTCCACAGCGCAGCCGCTGTATCCGGCGGCGCGTAGAGCTCGAATCCGTCCTCGCCGGTATATCCGGTGCGGGAGAGCAGAACGTTCACGCCGCACACCTCGGCGTTCTCGATGAAGTGGAAAGGCTTCAGCTCAGCAATGGGAGCCGCTGTAACTTTGGAGAGGATGGCCTCAGCCAGCGGGCCCTGCAGGGCGAGTAGAAGAGTCTCATCCGAGATGTTGCTCAGGCTGACGCCGCTGAATTCTGCGGTTAGATGCTCCTGCAGCCATTGAAAGTCCTTGTCGATGTTGGAGGCGTTCACGACAAGCATGTAACGCTCTTCGCCGAGGCGGTATACGAGCAAATCATCGACAACACCGCCGTTTGGATATAGAAGCAGCGTGTACTGCGCTCCACCGTCTGCCAGCTTGCTGACATCATTGGTCGTCATTTTTTGCAGGAAGGCTTCGGAGCCGCTGCCGCTAACCATGAATTCACCCATATGCGACACATCGAACAGTCCGGCTTGCCCGCGGACGGCCTCATGCTCCCTGACGATTCCTGTAAACTGCACCGGCAGCTCCCAGCCGCCGAAGTCAATGCATCTGGACTCCGCATAAGCAGAATAAAGGTCATAAAAAGGCGTTCTTTTCAAAGCGTTCATGTGCTCACTCCCTTGGTCTGATTACATGCAAGCCTAACGGGATTTCCTTTGCCGGCAGGGACGGAGTCCGTTTCTGCCCATTAAAAAAAAGGACAGGCGGAAGCCAAATATGCGCACGCGCATATAGACTTCCGCTCTGTCCTTTGTACCTGAGAGTTACCCTGCTGTGAACCCGGCAGGTTTCCCCGTTGGTGACCAGTACGCCGCAATAGCAGGGCCTGATGCTCTCCAGAGATGCGTCCGGCAAAGGTCCTTTTGCCTGAGAGATTCACCCCTTAGAGGGCTTACTCCTTCGGCGCCGTCTTCAAGAGGCGGTCTCTCCCTATGCCATCATTCGCAAACCGTATAATTTTCTGCTGTCTCCATTAAACCGGGTATGGAGGTCCACTGTCAACAAAAAAACGTCAAAAAGATGACAAATTTAAATTTCCTGTCAGTTATATTGACATTGAGCAGGACGATAACTTAGTCTATAACTAAATTTACAACTCCAATTCGGAAATGAGGCGGCTTGAAATGAGTGAAGTGCTAGATAACCTGCTGTACAGCGAAGAGCATGAATGGGCGCAGCAGGGCGAAGGACGTTTAATACGTGTTGGGATTACGGATCATGCCCAGCATTTACTAGGCGATATCGTATTTGTGGAATTTCCTGAAGTTGGATCGGCTATTTCTGCCGGGGACAGCGTGGGCAGCATTGAATCCGTGAAGACGGTTTCCGAATTATATTCACCGGTATCGGGAACGGTGACCAAGATTAACGATGCACTGGAGAACAGTCCGGAGCTGATTAACGATCAGCCGTACAGCGGGGGCTGGATTTTTGAACTGGAGATCGAAGGCGAGTATGCCGAAGCCGTATCGGGACTGCTGGACGCAGCCGCTTACCGTGAACGGGTTGGGGAATAGCAATTGGTTTTGTGAAAAATTTATTAAAGACGGATTTCGCGCATTAGCTGCACTAATGTGAGGAGTCTGTCTTTTTGCGCTTTCAGCGGCTTGGAAAATCTGCAAGTCCCGGATAAAAATGTGGAGCCATCCGCCACAAGAGGGGCAGCAGTGCAAGGCTAATCAGGACGAATAAACAGCATAAAAGGATAAATCTGTAGATTTTGCGAGGGGGTGCAGCCGGTCTGAGCACAAAGTAATAAACGCCGATAGAGTAAAAGGGATACAGCAGGACAGCTGCCATGGCCATGCAGACAAAAAAGGTCATCTCACCGGCTGAGCTGGGGATCATTGTGTCCGGGTAATACACGGGATCAAGCTGCAAAAAGATAACCAAAAGTGGCACATAAGCGAAAAACAGGTGCAGAAAAAAGCAGCGGATGCGTCCGTTGTCGGCCAGACCGTAGAGCATCCACCAGACTCCCAGCCAGGGCAAGGCAAAAGCGCCGCCCGCAAGCAAAAAACGAACGGCGATTTGAATCAGCTTGCTTAGCGGATACACATTGGCTTGTTCGCCCCAGAAAAGGGAGTACGACGAGAGTAAAAGGAAATAAGCCATGCCCCCAACGAAGAACGTAATGATTCCCTGGAGAAACGCGGTAACCAATAGCGAGACTAGTAGACGCAGATTTTTTAAAAATCGGGTGGGATCAGGTGATGTTCCGTTTAGAGTTTCCATACCTATTCAGACTCCTTTAGAAGCAAATGTAACCTTTCATCATCTGCTGTTCTGGGCTGATAGGCGGAATTATTCTTCGTCTTGAAGCTGCCGCAGCACGATTAGCTCGACGCGGCGGTTTTTCTGTTTTCCAAGCAGCGTAGTATTGTCGGCAGCGGGCCGGGTATCGGCATAGCCGGCATACTGGAAGGTATCCGGATCCAGTCCTTCATTGTCGAGGAAGAAACGCAGGATGGAGAGTGCCCGCGCGCCTGACAGCTCCCAGTTGTCGTTATAGCGCGAGCCAACCGACACCGGGGTATTGTCGGTATGTCCCTCGATGCTGATGGATGCGCCTATGCCGCGGAACAGGCCTGAGAGCTGGCGGAGTGCAGGGAATGCAGGTGCTTTCAGCTCGGCTTTGCCGGCATCGAACAGGAACCGGTCGCTAAGCGTAATGGCAATGCCCTGTGGTTTATCTGCAACAAAGATCTGATCTCCGAGGTTGTTGTCTTCAACATATTTGGTGATGACGCCCATCAATGAGGCCAGCTTCGCTTCCTGTTCCTTGAAAGCCAGTTCACGTGAAGAAGGCGGCTGTGCCGTCTCTCCGGCATTGGCCGTGCCTGCAACTTTGCTTCCTGTTCCATTATCTTGACTGCCTTCGCCAGCGACAATTGCAGAATTGCTTCCTTGTTTCTGACTGTTTGCTGAGCCGCTGTTTTCCGTTTCTTGTTGGCTCTCCAGAATGCCATCGCCACCTTCAAGCACGGGGTTGCCGCTCCTGAACGTTTCCGAAAGGGAACCGGTGACAATCTTGTATTTCTGCACGTCCAGACTGCTCATGGCGAACATAATGACGAAAAATATAAGTAAAAGTGTAATGAGATCGGCATAAGTGATCATCCAGCGGTCATTGCTCTCCCGGCTTTCGGCGTGCTGCTCACGCCGGTTTCTCTGCCTCATAGCAGCCCTCTTGCATACTCACGCTCACGGCTTCCGGCAGAATCCGCAGTGAAGGAGCTAAGCTTCTTGCGCACCAGCTGCGGATGATCCCCGTTCTGCAGGGCCAGAATGCCGACCAGCAGCATCTCCATGCCAGCCAGCTCGGTTTGGCTGCGGGATTTGATCTTGGAGGCAATGGGTAAAAATATTAGATTAGCGCTGGCTACACCGTAAAGCGTCGCTGTAAAAGCGACTGCGATGGATGCTCCCAGATTGGAAGGATCGGTCAGATTGCTGAGTACATGGATCAGTCCCATGACCGTCCCGATAATCCCCATCGTTGGTGCGTAGCCTCCGGCCGCCTCAAATATTTTGGCGTAGCCGTTGTACTTCAATTCTTTGGCGTCCATGTCCAGCTCCAGAATCTGGCGGACCTCGTCAGCATCTGTGCCGTCGACGATCAGCAGCAATCCTTCACGGGTAAAGGGATTGGGATGTTCTTCGGCTTTTTGCTCCAGCAGGAGCACACCGCCGCGCCGGGTAATAGCAGCCATGGAGATCAGCTCCTCCGCGTTCTGCTCACTCAGGTCCGGATGCCTGCCGAAGGCCATGCGCAGTGCAGCAGGGATGTGGCGCAGTTTAGATGCGGGAAAGCTGATGAGAACAGCGGCCAATGTGCCGCCAAAGACAATTAGTGCAGCATTAGGCTGCAGCAATCCGGAGAGATTGCCGCCTTCCCAAAAGAAGCCGCCGATCATAGCGGCCAGTCCAGCCAGGAGGCCGATAATTGCGGTGATATCCATAGGTTATGACTCCTTACTTTTCTATATATTATGGTTTGCATGAATGTAGGCAACACTGTATAATAAACGGGAACAAGTATTCTTATCTTCCATATTTTTCAGGATTGTATGGAGAGCCAGTACTTAGGGCCACAATTATACTATACTACTATATTTTAGACGATAGAGGGGAGACGGGCAAATGAGCGATATTGTCGTCAGTACGAAGACTTTTGAACTGGAGTCCGAATACACACCCCAGGGCGATCAGCCTCATGCCATTGAGGAATTATTGGACGGCATCCGGCAGGGCAAGAAGCACCAGACGCTGCTGGGAGCGACGGGCACAGGTAAGACATTCACCGTCGCACAAGTGATTTCCAAGTTAAACCGCCCCACGCTGGTAATAGCGCACAATAAGACACTTGCTGCGCAGCTGGCGAGTGAATTCAAAGAGTTTTTCCCGAACAATTCGGTAGATTACTTCGTCAGTTACTACGATTACTACCAGCCAGAGGCTTACATTCCCTCCTCCGACACCTACATCGAGAAAGATTCCAGCATCAATGAAGAGATAGATAAGCTGCGCCACTCCGCGACCAGTTCATTGTTTGAACGGCGCGATGTTATTATTGTAGCGAGCGTATCTTGCATTTACGGCCTCGGTTCGCCGAAGGAATACGGAAGCCTCCTGCTCTCGCTGCGGGTAGGGATGGAGAAGCCACGCAACCAGATCTTAAGCAGACTAGTAGATATCCAGTATCAGCGCAATGACATGAATTTTGTCCGCGGTACATTCCGTGTGCGCGGTGATGTGGTTGAGATCTTCCCGGCTTCCCAGGGAGAACATGCCATCCGGGTAGAACTGTTCGGCGACGAGATTGAACGGATTACCGAGATTGACGTGCTGACCGGAGAATTAATCGGTGAACGTGAGCACATCGCGATCTTTCCGGCATCTCACTTTGTAACCCAGGAAGAAACGATGAAGGTTGCGATCGTCAACATTGAACGTGAACTGGAGGAACGGCTGGCCGTTCTTCGCGACGCAGGCAAGCTGCTGGAAGCCCAGCGGCTGGAGCAGCGGACGCGTTATGACATCGAGATGATGAAGGAGGTCGGCTTCTGCTCCGGGATTGAGAACTATTCCGGACCGCTCACCTTCCGTGAGCCGGGAGCAACCCCTTATACCTTGATGGACTACTTCCCGGATGACATGCTGATTGTTATTGATGAATCTCATGTTACCCTTCCGCAGATTAGGGCCATGTATAACGGTGACCGTGCGCGGAAGACCGTTCTGGTAGAGCATGGGTTCCGCTTGCCGTCAGCGCTGGATAACCGGCCGCTTCAGTTTGAAGAGTTCGAAGACAAGGTAAGCCAGATCGTCTATGTATCCGCCACGCCAGGTCCATACGAAATGGAACACTGCGATACGATGGTGCAGCAGATTATCCGCCCTACCGGTCTGCTTGATCCGATTATTGAGGTGCGTCCGACAGAAGGCCAGATCGATGATCTGATTAGTGAAATCCGCGAACGTGTGGAACGCGATGAACGGGTACTGGTAACGACACTTACGAAGAAAATGTCCGAGGATCTGACCGATTACTTCAAGGAGATCGGGATCAAGGTCCGATATATGCACTCTGATATCAAGACGCTGGAGCGGATGGCGATTCTGCGTGATCTGCGTCTCGGTACGTTCCATGTCCTCGTGGGTATCAACTTATTAAGAGAAGGACTGGACTTGCCAGAGGTATCCCTTGTCGCGATTCTCGACGCCGACAAGGAAGGTTTCCTCCGTTCTGAACGCTCACTGATTCAGACTATCGGCCGTGCCGCCCGTAACTCAGGCGGCCGCGTCATTATGTATGGTGACCGTATTACGGATTCCATGGAGAAAGCTATGAGCGAAACTGAACGCCGCCGGGCGATTCAGATTGCCTATAATGAGAAGCATGGAATCACCCCGACGACGATCAACAAGAAAATCCGCGAAATCATCGAGGCGACCAAGGTCGCCGAATCCAAGGCCGAATATCTCACCGGCGTGGGCGGCAAGATGAACAAGAAGGACCGCCAAAGCCTGATGCAGCGTCTGGAGGCCGAGATGAAGGACGCCGCAAAGAACCTGCAATTCGAGCGCGCCGCCGAGCTGCGTGATGCTTTGCTGGAGCTGCGGGCCGAGTAAATATTTTAGCGAGTACTGGAACGGCGCTTCCCAGGCCGTTCTTTTTAGATAAACTGCTCCGTTGTCTTGTTGCCTGTTGTCAGCGCATCCCGCAGGGACAGCTGCCCTGGCGGTTCCGGTTCTAGCGCATCCCGTAGGGACAGCTGTCCTGGCGGGTTTACGGTTTTAGTGCATCCCGTAGGGAGAGCCGTCCTGGCAGTTTCCGGTTTTAGCGCATCCCGTAGGGACAGCGTCCCGGCACGCAGCAGCATGCAGCGTGCCGACCAGCGGAGCACGGACGTTGAAGCGGTCCCTTTAGGGACAAGCGCTCCGAGCACCACAACAGCTAAGTACAGCCCCATCCATCTCCTTCGCCAACCTTGCGGGTGTCCAGAGGGCGCAGCCCTTGGGGCCCTCCCTTGGAAGGGAGGGTTTGGGAGGGATCGGAAATATTTTGAAATGTGGCTTTTAAATAAAGCTTTGAACTAGTTTTGAACTAAATGATGTATATAAAGGAGAGGTACCGTTGGCGAACGAAAATATAGTAATCAAAGGCGCGAGGGCGCATAATCTCAAGAACATTGACGTAACGATTCCGCGGGACCGCTTCGTCGTGCTTACGGGACTTAGCGGCTCCGGCAAATCGTCGCTGGCGTTCGATACGATCTACGCGGAGGGACAGCGCCGTTATGTCGAGTCCCTGTCGGCGTATGCCCGCCAGTTCCTGGGCCAGATGGAGAAGCCGGACGTTGATTCCATCGACGGATTATCTCCGGCAATATCGATCGACCAGAAGACTACAAGCCGCAATCCGCGCTCAACGGTAGGTACGGTTACGGAGATTTATGACTATTTGCGGCTATTGTTTGCCCGGGTCGGCCATCCTCATTGCCCGGATCACGGGATCGAAATTACATCACAGACCGTCGAACAGATGGTGGACCGGATTATGCAGTATCCCGAGAAGACGCGGCTGCAGATTCTGGCACCGGTTATTTCCGGGCGCAAGGGTGAACACAAGGGGCTGTTTTCGGATATCTCCAAGCAGGGATTTGTCCGTGTGCGCGTTGATGGCGAACTGCGGGAAGTCACTGAAGATATCCAGCTGGAGAAGAACAAGAAGCATACCATCGAGGTCGTGGTTGACCGCATTGTCATCAAGGATGATATGGAGACTCGTCTGACCGACTCGCTTGAAACAGCCCTGAAGCTCTCAGGTGGACAGATTCTGGTTGATGTTATCGGCCAGGAAGAACTTCTGTTCAGTTCAAATTTTGCTTGTCCAGTATGCGGATTTAGTATTGAAGAGCTGGCACCGCGGATGTTCTCCTTCAACAGCCCTTTCGGCGCTTGTCCAGAGTGTGATGGACTTGGTGTGAATATGGTTGTCGATCCCGATCTATTAATTCCGGATTCCGAGAAATCGATTGAAGAAGGAGCATTTCTGGCCTGGACTGGCAGCACATCGAATTACTACCCGCAGTTTCTGAAATCGGTCTGTGAGCACTTTAAGATTCCACAAAATGTTCCTGTAAGCAGTCTGACTCCCGAACACATGAGCAAGCTGCTCCACGGTACAGGCAGCGAGAAGATCCGGTTCCGGTATGAAAATGACTTTGGCCAGAAAAAAGATGCGCTGGTTGCCTTTGAAGGAATTATTCCGAATCTGGAACGACGTTACCGCGATACGGCATCGGATGGAATCCGTGAGTTTATCGAAGGTTTTATGAGCGCCAAGCCTTGTAATGTGTGCAAGGGCAAACGGCTGAAAAAAGAAATTCTTGCGGTCACAATTAATGAGCAGAATGTAGCGGATGTTACGGATCTCTCGATTGGCGACTGTTTGGACTTCTTTGATAAACTGGTGCTTAGCGAGAAGGAAACAGCCATTGCCCATCTTATTCTGAAAGAGATTAGCAGCAGACTTGGCTTCCTGGTGAATGTGGGTCTGAATTATTTGACGCTCAGTCGTGCGGCAGGTTCACTCTCCGGCGGTGAGGCGCAGCGGATCAGGCTGGCGACGCAGATTGGCTCCAGCTTGATGGGCGTTCTGTACATCCTGGACGAGCCAAGTATTGGTCTGCATCAACGAGACAATGACCGGCTGATCGCCACACTGGGGCATATGCGAGATCTCGGCAACACATTAATTGTGGTTGAGCATGATGAAGATACGATGATGGCGGCAGACTATATTATTGATATCGGACCGGGTGCCGGTATCCACGGCGGACAGGTTATTGCCCAAGGGACGCCGCAGGAAATCATGAAAGACCCGAGTTCCTTGACCGGAGAGTACTTAAGCGGACGCAAGTTTATTCCGGTTACGTCCAAACGGCGGCCAACCGATGACCGCTGGCTGGAAATTCGCGGAGCCAAAGAGAATAACCTGAAGAACGTAAATGTCAAGATTCCGCTGGGCGTCTTTACTGCAGTGACTGGAGTTTCCGGTTCCGGCAAATCGTCGCTGGTTAATGAAATCCTCTATAAGAGCCTGGCCCGTCAGTTGAATAAGGCCGTTAAGGTCCGTCCCGGCCTGCATAAGGAAATTCGCGGTCTGGACAATTTGGACAAGGTCATAGAGATCGACCAATCGCCGATCGGCCGCACGCCGCGTTCCAATCCGGCTACCTATACCGGGGTGTTCGATGATATTCGTGATCTGTTCTCCAAAACCAATGAAGCTAAGGTGCGCGGATTCCAGAAGGGCCGCTTCAGCTTCAACGTCAAAGGCGGCCGTTGCGAGGCCTGCCGTGGAGACGGAATTATCAAGATTGAAATGCACTTCCTGCCGGATGTCTATGTTCCTTGCGAAGTATGCAAAGGCAAACGATACAACCGCGAAACACTGGAAGTGAAATACAAAGGCAAAAACATCTCTGATGTGCTGGAAATGACGGTAGAGGATGCAACCGGGTTCTTCCAGAACATCCCGCGCATCCACCGCAAAATGCAGACCTTGCTGGATGTGGGTCTTGGGTACATCAAGATTGGCCAGCCGGGAACGACGTTGTCCGGGGGTGAAGCACAGCGCGTGAAGCTGGCTTCCGAGCTATACCGCCGCAGTACCGGCAAGACACTGTACATTCTGGATGAACCGACAACAGGGCTGCATGTGGATGACATCGGCCGCCTGCTGGAGGTGCTGCACCGCCTGGTAGATTCCGGCGAATCCGTTCTGGTTATCGAACATAACCTCGATGTGATCAAGACGGCCGATTATGTTATTGATATGGGACCTGAAGGCGGCAGCGGCGGGGGAACGGTACTGGCTACAGGAACACCGGAGAAGTTAATCACCGTTGCGGAGTCCTATACCGGCAAATACCTGAAGCCGATTCTGATCCGCGATACGGAGCGGACTGAGGCTCTGCAGCTGCAGACGTCGGAGACAGTATAACTGCACTTCATGAAGAACAAAAGAGCCACAGCATTTTCGCCGTGGTTCTTTTAGTTTTTGGGTGAAAGCCATTATAGAAATAAGGACAGCTTAATAGTTGAATCAGGCATATCGGGAGCATGTCCGCAGTAAGATTCAAAGAGAAGGATTTGCGTTGAATGATTAGCAGAGATGGAAAACAGCCTTACATATAATTTGCTCTTTGAAAAATCAATAAAAAACAAGGTGTCAATGAAAAATATCATGATTTTTATCCCGAATCCGGCGCTAAAAAATATTTATCGTGACTTTTACATAAAATTTATGCAATTCCTATTGCGTCACTGAAATGGTAGCGATAACATAGAGGGAGATATGGATTAGATGAACTTGCTTGACAACACTTTCGAGGAGGTAATGCCATGCTGCTTGCAGAAGCTGCTGCGCAAGAACCGTCTAAATTTCATACCTTCGATGTATTTATGATCGCCTTTACCATCCTGATACTCATCGGGGTCATCCGGCTGCTGCGGGCTCCGCAGAAGAACAAATTTGCGATTGGCTTTGGAGTGGTGAGCTTGCTGGTATTTGCGGTTTCGGACTACGCGATGCTTATGCACTGGTTAAGCTGACACAGGAACGCTGCCCTGCTTCAAATTCAAGTCAAAACAATTGCAGATTTAAGTTTACCCAAAGACACCTTTAATCGCCGTCAGGCGTGACTAAAGGCGTCTTTTTCAAATTTCGCACTTCTTCATATGAGTTGACTGCATTATGTACAACCTGGAACAAGGTCAGAGAGAGCGCCCGGCGAAGGCTGGGGAAATGGGGGGAGAATATGGTTAAGAAAAGCCTCGGACTGTTGCTGTGCGGAGTATTGCTGACAGGAATAGGAGGCGGATCGCTTTCTGCGCAGGGGGCGCCGTTTCTAGATGGCTTGCAGACTGCGGGGAATGTATCGTCTTCAGTAAAGATCAAAGAAATAGGAAGTACCCTGACCGGCAGCAAAAAGAGTGCAGCCTCGATAACCGATCCGGTACCGCAAATTATCAAAGAGGTTTCCCCGTCGGTAGTAGGAATTATCGGCAAATATTCAGAAGATCGCTCTAATGCACCCAATGACCGTTTTAATCTGTCCCATGGATCAGGTATCATCGTCAGGGCAAACGGCTGGATTATTACGAATGCGCATGTGATGAAGGGACTGCAGAATGCTGTGGTCGTTACATCGGACGCGAAGTCCTACAGCATCACAAATACGTATCTGGATGAGGTTAGTGACCTGGCACTGATCAAGATCAATGCCAAGGCATTAAAGCCTGCGAAGTTTGCCCAATCTGCTGCCAGCCTTCAGGTTGGCGACAAAGTGATTGCCATCGGTACACCCATTTCCTTCTCACTGCGAAATTCTGCCACGGTAGGGGTGGTCAGCGGTCTTAACCGTTCAGTGGATGCTGCCTATCGGCTCATCCAGAGTGATACAGCGATTAATCCAGGCAACAGCGGTGGTCCGCTCGTCAGCATGAAAGGCGAGGTACTGGGCGTAAACAGTCTGAAATTTGCCGCAGTAGGCGTAGAGAATATGGGATTTTCTATCCCGTCTGATACTGTACAGTACATTATGAACCAGCTGTTCAAGTATGGAGAGGTAAAACATCCAAGTCTTGGCCTGGAGCTGGAGGAAAGCTGGTCTGCCTTAGTGGGCCTACCCTCACAAGATCCCTTAACAGTTACGAAGGTCATCTCTGCGGAAGCAGACAAGGCAGGGATTCTTGAAGGGGATGTTTTATACGCGATTAACGGCCACCGTGTCGGTTCCTTAGTGGATGTTAATGAACTTTTTAAAAGCTACGCACCGGGTGCGGTGGTAAATCTGCTTATGCAGAGCGACGGTGATATTGTTACCCGGAAGCTCACGCTTGGCCAGGGCGATCCCCTGATAAACAATGAAGAAGCTGATGTGGAGGGTGATGCTGATGGACAAGCGGAAGAGTAAAGGGGTACTGGGAAGAGAGGGGCGGAAGAGGGACCGCAGATATACTTATCGTGGTCTATGTACAGCGATGCTTGCTCTGGTGCTGCTGCTGACTGTGCTCCCGGCCACAGAGGTGCACGCGGCGGAGAAAGCCGAGCTACAGCTCACCCTTAAGGTCGGCAGTCCGGCTGCAACGGTGAATGGCAAAAAAGTTACGATTAAGCAGCCTTTTATGAAGAATAGTACCGTCATGGTGCCGCTCGGCGTGTTCAAGAAAACATTTGGCAGCACAGTTTCCCTCGAACCCGGCGATGTGGTCAAGGTGATGTACGGACGGCATACGGGAACGATGGTGATAGGCAGCAGCACTGCCTGGAAGGACGGCGTCAAAATCAAACTTGCTGCACCGCCGCATATGGTCTCAGGGGTTTTGATGGTCCCGCTGAGGTTCGTGGCAGGAGTGCTGGACGCACGTGTAACTTCCGGCAGCAACGGTGAGCTGGTAGTGTCGCTTGTGCCATCAGTCACTGAAGAAGAGGCGCCCGGGGATAGCGGCATTGACAGCGATGTCGGTAAGACCCGGATAGGGAACAGCCATTTTCAGTGGAGCATGAATTATCCTCCCGGACTGGTGGTTGGCGACAGCGGCGGCAATGAAGGCGTGGCTACCTTTATGAATTCAGAGAATCAGTATTATCTGGAGGTTCATGCCTCACCGCAGGAGAACCCGGCAGACCCGGAACAATTGCTGGATGGGCTGCTCCGCTCGGCTGAAGAAGGCGGGGAAACGATTTTGGACCGGGAAACTTATCCGAATGCCGTTGTTCCCTACGCGCGAATTGTCAGCAAGGATTCCAGCGGCGCACTGTGGGAGAACAGGCAATATAATGCCGGAGGGAGATTGTATGAGCTGTATCTGACCGATGACAATGCAGCGAACTATAAGGATTTTGATAAATATGCAGTGCTGTTGAACTCCTTCCGGCCAACCTTTGACCCGAATGATAAAAGCCAACGTGATCTCTCCACAGTGAAAAACGGGCTGCATGAAGGGTACAATGAGGACTACGGCATTGCGCTGCAGGTCCCTGCAGACTGGAGTATGGATGACCAGCATCTGTATTATGAGAGCAAACAAGGGAGCTATTTGCGCGTGAAAGTGACAGCTGCTCCGTCCGGTTCTACGCTGGAAACCTGGAGCAAGGAGTTGGAGGCGCAGATTCGAGCTAACTATGTGGACGGGGCTTATACGATTAAAGAAAGCACGTCTGCAAAAGTTTCCGGTCAACCGGCGCGGGTCATTGAAAGTCTGCTGAATCCGGGCAGCGGCTGGATTACGAAATATCAAACCCTGCTGTTGAAGAATGGGCACCGCTATTACGTAGAATATGTGGCAGTTGCCGGTCAGGATGAGGACAAGGCACGGTTCAAGGATATTTTAAGCTCAATCGATATTGATTTTGAATTAATAAAAGAGAACTTCGGGCGGCTGGAAACAGATGACTATCCGGTACTTTACGCTAAAACAGTCAACAAAAGCTCCAACACCTATGGCTACAGCATTCAGATTCCGTCATTATGGACAGCGGTCCAGGATGTCTTTGAAACCCAGAACATAGAATACCGCTTCACCGGAGGGCGTTTCCAAATCACTGTGAGCCCCGAAGGTTCAGCCGAGTACACTGTGAGCCAGCTCCAAAGCTACTATCAGAACACGAAGAATGACCCCAAAGGCCCGAAGGTCGAACGTGTGGAGGACATCACCTTTGCCGAAGTTCCAGCCACAAGCCTTACTGTGCACCAGAGCAAAAACGGCATTCCTTACCGCACCCAGCTCATTGTTTTTAGCAAAAATGAACGGGTCTATACCCTCACTGTCACGCTAAACGATGCTAACGCAACGCCTGAGCAGCAGACTCTAATAGACAAGACGTTGAAGTCTTTTGTGTTGGCGGGGGAGAAAAAATAGGTAGGACATGTTGAGGAATAAATAGTATTATTGCAGACGAAGAACGTCCCAAGTTGCCAATTTTGGCTGGGGCGTTCTTTTTTTATGAAGAAATGAGTTTGGCTAGAGGACATCTATATGCCTAAAGGTTCTGCTGCAAAATGTCTGGTGGCCACTTTTGGCCTGGAATGTGATGGTTACCAGAGTCATGTCAAAGATATGGACAGAGAGATTCAGTTACTCTTTGAACCGGGATACTTTTTTATCAGGGCCGGGTTGGAGAATCATTCATTTCTCATTCGACGATGCACAAAGACGGAAGGGATAGGTTAGGAATAAGTTCGGTTTAAATAATCCGGTTAAAGTCCTTTCCCTGTATAATTTCTGGCAAATCAATGGCGCAAGGCTGTGATATTTGATACAATTAATAAGTTAAAGAGATGGAAATGACCCGTCCATATGACGGTTTGGGAGGATATAAATGAACGAGCAAGGAATACGCAGGGAAGACGTGGAGCTGTTGGCTCCGGCAGGTGACTGGGAGTGCATGCGTGCAGCGGTGGCAAACGGGGCAGATGCTGTCTTTTTTGGCGTAGAGAAATTTAATGCACGGGCCAGAGCAAACAATTTCCGCTCGGAGGAGCTGCCGGAGATTATGGCATTCCTGCACAGCTATGGCGTGAAGGGGTTTCTGACCTTTAATATACTGGTGTTTGAGAACGAGCTGGCAGATGCAAAAGAATTGATTGATGCCTGTGTAGATGCGGGTGTGGATGCGGTGATTGTACAGGATTTGGGGCTCGTCAAAATGATCCGCGAGATTTCTCCGGACTTCCCGATTCACGGCTCGACGCAAATGACGATTACTTCACCGGAGGCGGTGGAGTTTACGAAACCCTTCGGGCTGGAGCGTGTAGTGCTCGGCCGTGAGAACAATCTGAAGCAGATCCGCACGATCGGGGAGCAGGCCCGCCTGCCGATGGAAGTTTTCGTGCATGGAGCACTTTGTGTGTCCTATTCAGGGCAATGCCTGACCTCGGAAATGTGGGGTGGACGTTCCGCGAACCGCGGGGAGTGTGCCCAGGCTTGCCGTTTGCCGTATGACCTGATGGTCGACGGTGAAGTGAAGCCGATGGGTGATGTAACCTATCTGCTGTCTCCTAAGGATCTGGCGGCCATTGATCTGATGCCGGAGCTGATCGAAGCGGGTGTGACCTCTTTCAAAATAGAAGGCCGTCTCAAAACACCGGAGTACGTGGCAAACGTGGTGAGCAAGTACCGTAAGGCTATTGACCGGTATTTTGACGGAAACTGGTCTCCGACTTCTAAAGAAGATATCCGTGAGCTGCAGCAGAGCTTTTCCCGCGGTTTTACGCATGGCTTCCTTGAGGGAACAAACAACAAGAAGCTGGTTGACGGGACTTTCCCGAAAAGCCGTGGTGTGTATATGGGCACGGTGGAGCAAATTCTCCGTGATGGCGTAGTCTGCCGCATTCATGCTCCGCTTAAACGCGGAGACGGCATCGTGTTCGACGCCGGTGATCCGACCAAGAAGGAAGAAGGCGGACGCGTGTATGACCTGCGCCGCAAAGGCGTGAAACTTGAGGGCGAGGCCGGAGAAGGCTGGATCATCGACATTGTGCCTGGGCGCAACGATGTGGATTTGCGCCGCCTGCATGTCGGCGACCGCATCTGGAAGACCAATGATCCTGCGCTCGACAAGGCGCTGCGCCAGAGCTACGAAACCGAGAAGCCGTACCGCGTCTTCCCGGTTCATGTCAAGGTGGAAGGCCGCGCCGGAGAGAAGCTGGCTACATGGTGGACGGACGTGCAGAAGGACGTGACTGTCCGTGTAGACTCGGAGCTGCTGCTGGAGACCGCGCAAAAGCGCCCGATGGACGCCGCCCTGCTGGAAGAACAATTCGGCCGCCTGGGCGGGACCGTGTTCCAGCTTGAGGCGCTTACGTCGCAATTAGAAGGCGACGTGATCGTGCCTATGCGCGAGCTGAACAGCATCCGCCGCCAAGCGGTGGAGCTGCTTGCCGGCGAGCGCCCGAAACCGCCCGTCTACGTGAAACGGGCGGTAGAGATCTATAGCGACGCCTCCCGCAGGGACGTCGCTGCAAGCGGTGATGCGGAGCTCACCGCGCTGTGCCGCAGCCTGCCTCAAGTGCAGGCTGCCCTCGAAGCCGGCGTAAGAAGCATTTACGCCGACTTCGAATTTATCAAGCAGTTCCCGGCAGCGGTAGACGCTGTCCGGGCTGCGGGGGCCAGCATCACGCTGGCCACGCCACGTATCCATATGCCGGGCGAGAACGGCTATCACGCCAATATACTGCGCCTGCAGCCGGATGCTGTGCTGGTGCGCAATACCGGCGCGCTGTATTATTATCTGCGCCGCCGCATGGAGCAGCCGGATGCCGTGCATCCACGGCTGATTGGCGACTTTTCGCTGAATATCGCCAATCATAAGGCGGTGGATCTGTTCCTGGAAGCGGGCTGCGATGTTGTCACGCCTTCTTATGACCTGAACATTCAGCAAATGGTCGATCTTCTGGGCCGCAGCGACACCTCGCGGATGGAGGTTGTGATCCATCAGCATCTGCCGATGTTCCACACCGAGCACTGCGTGTACTGCACTTTCATGAGTGAAGGCACAGACTATACGAACTGCGGACGCCCTTGCGAGGAGCAGCGTGCATCTCTGCAGGACCGGATCGGCATGTCCCATCCTGTCCGCGTGGATGAAGGCTGCCGCAATACCGTATACAATGCGGTTGAACAGTCAGGCGCGGAATACCTGAACAATTTCCGCGAACTGGGCGTTTCTTCTTTCCGCGTCGAATTTCTGGAAGAAACACCGGAGCAGGTTGCCGAGGTCATTAGTCTTTACTCCCGTGCGCTCCGTGGGGAAATCTCCGGCACGCAGGTATGGAAGAGCCTGAAAGCCACCAACCAGCTTGGGGTTACACGCGGACAGCTCGTCAACGCGAAATAAAGAAGAGTGGGACTGGCCTTACCAATCCCATGATAATTAGTCCCTAGCTCCGATTCAATGCAGAGCCATTGTGGCAAAGGAGGTTTGATGAATCCTCCATGCCGCACTGGCTCTTTTTGTCTACAGGATTATTCTTACTGGAGGATTAACCATATAACTGCCAAAAACCCTCCATAACTGCTATAATTAAAATAATTATGCATTTTACCATATCTTCTAAAACCGGAAAAAGAAAAGAATACGAAGGAGCTATATGATGAAGATCCGTAAAGCGATTATTCCCGCTGCCGGTCTCGGAACCCGTTTTTTGCCCGCGACCAAAGCGATGCCCAAAGAAATGCTGCCGATTGTAGACAAACCAACGATTCAATATATTGTAGAGGAAGCCGTTGCCTCCGGCATTGAGGACATCATCATCGTGACGGGTAAGGGCAAGCGCGCGATTGAAGACCATTTTGACAACTCATTTGAGCTGGAGTTCAACCTTGCTGAGAAACAGAAGTGGGAGCTGCTGGAATCTGTGCGCAAATCCTCCGAAATGGCCGACATTCACTATATCCGGCAAAAGGAACCGCGCGGACTAGGACATGCTATCTGGTGCGCCCGCAAATTCATCGGGAATGAACCGTTTGCTGTATTGCTCGGAGACGATATTGTTGAAGCGGACAAACCTTGCCTTAGACAGATGATCGAAGTTTACGATCAATATAAATCCTCCATAGTCGGAGTTCAGCCGGTGCCCTGGGAAGAGGTATCCCGATACGGTCTTGTAGATGGTACACCTTTGGCTGAACGTGTCTACAAAGCTAACCGCCTTGTTGAGAAGCCAAAGAGAGAAGAGGCTCCTTCCAACCTGGCGATCTTGGGACGTTATATACTGACTCCGCGTATTTTCGATATGCTCGGAGAACAACAGGTTGGAGTAGGCGGCGAAATCCAGCTTACGGATGCTATTGCCCGTTTAAGCGAAGTGGAGCGGATCATCGCTTACGACTTTGAAGGCAAACGCCATGACGTCGGCGAGAAGATGGGTTTCATCCAGACAACGATCCATTATGCGCTCCAGCATGAGGAGCTTAAGGAAGGTTTGCTGCAGTACCTCCAGGAAGTGATCCAGAGCGAGGCTCAGAAAGTCGGTAATTAACTGAGTGTCGGTACCCTTATATCTGCGCACGGCATTTACCATAACATAAAATAAATAAGAGCGCTCCGCTGTCTATAACTGCGGGACGCTCTTATTTGTTTTTCGAACTAAAGACTTATAAGACGATTATATGTTCATAGTTCTTATTGCAGCGGGCGCTGATTCCACATAGAACATCGCTCGCTACCTTGTTATCCTGTTAATTACTCTTGAAATGATGTGCTTGCAATTTCAGTAATCTTTTCAATTTCCGCAGGATCAGCAGTGATTAGCTTATTATATACATCCTGATCGAGAGCAGTGTTGGCCTTTTGTTGAGCAGCAAGGTACCAACGGGCAATTTCGCGGTTAGTAGCATCGGTATAATCCTCACTCAATCCAAGCTTCAATGTTGCGGCAGCAACCTGAATTTGACCTGCCATGAACTGAATTCGGCCTGCATTCAAAGTAATTGCTGAAGGAATGGCCTGGCCCTGCAAGTCTGTAGTTACCTGACGATAGGCTTCGAGGCCGATCTTGAGATTAAGTTGTTTACTATCGTCATTCTTTTGAGTGAAAGCCTGTTGAGCCAGCTCGTAGGAACGGCTGATAAGCGCGCTATACCAGTTCGTATCCCAGAGGGTGGCACTGTTCACGATATCAGTATAGTTGTCGTTAAATCCTAGTTTTAACGTTGCTGCCGCAGTATCATTTTCTCCTGCCATCAACTGCATTCTGCCGATATTTAACGCAATGTTTGGTGTGATAGAGAATGGACGACCTTGCAGCTGCTCAGGAGGCAAAGTTTTCAGGTGTTCCACTCCATCAACCACATGCTTGTAGGCATCAAAGCCACTAGTCAGGTATTCCTGCTTTTTAGCTTCATCCTTTTGTACACTTGCTGCATTTGCAAGCGCTTGGGACCGGCTGATTATTGTCTCATACCAATCAATGTCCCACACAAATTTATCGGCATTATCAAGGTAGACGCCCAGGGCAAGATCGCTCTGCCCCTTAAGGTCATAATATCCGACTAATTGCTTCAACAAATCCTTATTATAAGGCTCGTCCTTAAGTGCGCGTGAAATTACGCTGTAAGCTTCCTCCAGATACTGTTCGTTTTGGGTTTGGCTAAAGACTTGCTGATCCATGGACGATAAGTATATCGCTGATTCTGGATGGAATGGACGGTCTTTCAGGGCATCTACCAAAGGTGCTTTAATTTCCTCATAAGATTGGCTGACGCCGATCAGTTTTTTGGCTTTCATTGCGTCATTGCTGGATCCGATATAGCTTATCGACATAAAGATCAGATAGATGGTGCCGATGGTGAGTACAGCCAAGTAACCGATACGCAGTCCGGGTTTACTCCAGCCACGGCGAAGCGGTTTGCTGTCCATGACAGCGGCCATTCCAGCCAGTCCTAGGAAAACAAGGATTCCCATAAAGGCATAGCTTAGGTTGAAATCCAGCAAGCTGTGGACAAGAATGGACAAGGCGATAATAAGGAAGAAGAAACCATTATCAAATTCATCTTTCTCCCGTTTCACATAACTGCGGATATATTTATAGAAAATGTATCCGATAAAGCCCATAAATACGATGAATCCGACAATTCCAACCTCAATCAGATATTGGAGGAAGAAATTATGCGCCTGGCGGCTGGTATAAGGGTTATTCTGATAGTGCTCATAGAGAGAAGCCCAGCCTCCGCCTCCCGCACCCAGAATCGGATAATCTTTAACAACCTTAAGAGCATCTTTATAGAAAGTGAACCGCTCTAGTACACTGTGCTGCTTGAAGTTGATATTCTCCAGCCGCGTTTCAATATTATCCGGCAGAACACTGCGGACGCTTGTACCAATGAGCAGGAAAGCCGCAATTCCAACAAGCACGATCGATACCAGTGGAAGCCATAGCCCGGAAAACTTACGGGAAGACATACCGGATAGCTTTGCTTCCAGCCAAGGTGCAACAACACGCTGAACTGCCCACCCAAGAGCAGCAACGACAGCAGAGGCCCCAAGCAGGTACGCCCAAGCTTTAAAAGCAGCCCCTGAAGTGAAGCTGGTATTCAGCTCTAGTCCCAGCGTAGTCAATGGATTTGTAACGAGCAGAGCTGCAAGGCCGGAAATGGCAATGTGGATAATCCAGAGAATTTGCTGAGCAGGTTTCAGGAACAGCAGCAGCAGGATGAATACCACAGGCAGCATGACGAGCCCGCCACGGGACAACGTCAACAGCAGCGATACAATAATGGGCACAAGCATAAATCCGTGAGTCAGTGTACCATACCATTTTTTAGAGCGGACCAAAGCAAATACAGCCACAAACAGAAAAGCCATCAGGAAGGCAGCATAGGTATTTGCATATTGGAATATGGAAGTCAGCCGCAGACCGTTGGAGTCGGTCATAACAGCATCCAAATATTTACCACCCCGCACGGTGTTGGAGAACCAGCCAACCAGACTGCCGGCAAATTTCGAGCTGCCAAGCCAATTTAACAGTCCAAATCCTACAATAAAGTAAGCAACCGCAAGGACAGCATTTTGGATGACAAGATTTACTTGCTTTTGCTTCAAGAGATATAACGCTATAATGAATATTGCAATGTACATGCTCTGAATTAACAGCAGGTTCATCGCCATATAATGCGAGGCTGCACCAAAGAGTGACAAAGCATACGTTATTGGAAGCAGCAGTGAGGCGACAGCCAGCAGATCGCGCTGCTCCTCAAGCTTGAATTTATTGAAGTAGAGGCCCATCCACACCAATAACATCAGGCCGCTAAGCAGAGCAGACACATAGACCGGTTTTTCAAAATCAATCTGTTGTCCATTAAACACCCCCACCTGAAACGGGGTCCAAACCAAAAACACAATAAAAGCAACAACTAATGCCCATATGGGGCTGGATATCTTTTCAACATTTCTCGACTGAACAGCATTTTTTCCGTATACTGGTTTAGACACGTTTTAATCTCCTTTTCTTGTAGGTACGTGGATATTTTAGCATACGACAGGATTGAATTAAACTTTATTCTCAGGTAACTAGGACGATTTGATTTTCAAACAAAGGTAAGGGGAAATATGAATGCAATCCATGAAACGTTTATTTCTATTCTTGTGTACAATTGCAATCTTTGCAGGGAGTTACTATTACATCAATCTTTATATTAAAGATCATACTAAAACTTACTTGCATTTGGTGGTTAAGTCCGAGATGGCTGATCAGTATCAAGTCTTTTTCTCAACAGCTGAGAATACTTGGAACGAAGATAATTCTTCTCTCCAAAATTACAGTCATCAAGGTGAATGGGAAGATTTAAAGTTCGAACTGCCCAGCGGATATTCCTTCATTAGAATTGATACCGGAAAAAGTAAAGGCGAAATTTCCATTGATGATATATATTTCTCCGGAAATTCCAATGTAAAAGTGAACATTGGTGAGCTTGGACTGGAACTAAATCAAATTAAAATAGTCAATGATGGAAAAAAAGGGGGAATCCTATTAAATTCAACGGGAATTGATCCTTATTTTTCTTTTAATATAGAATCATTACTACAAAATTCAAAAAACCACATTAATATAGGGATGCAATTGTTTGCTCTATTGACAAGTCTTTTAATAGCTGGAGCTTCATTTTTTGTAGGAAAAGCTTTGCGGGAAACGTTACAATTTATGAGGAGTTTCTTTGAAAATCAATCTTTAATAATGAATTTAGCTAAGAATGATTTCAAAACCAAATATGCATCTTCATATTTAGGAATACTTTGGGGATTTATTAACCCTCTTCTAACCATTGCAACATATTGGTTTGTATTTCAGGTAGGACTAAGAAGTGGAGATATTGGAGATACTCCTTTTATAATTTGGTTTATTGCTGGGATAATCCCCTGGTTTTTCTTTTCTGAAGCCTTATCGAGTACAACTAATTCCTTTGCTGAATATAGCTATCTCGTAAAAAAAGTTGTTTTTAAAATTGAATTGTTGCCTCTAGTCAAAATCTTATCAGCCTTTTTCGTACAATTGTTTTTTATTGTCTTTATATTTGTTGTTTATGGTTTCTACGGTCATCTGCCAACAATATATAGTTTACAACTAATATATTATGTTTTTTGTCTTATTGTTTTAGTCGTCTCTTTAGCATTTTTTACTTCTGCAGTGGTCCTCTTCTTTAAGGACTTGAATCAAATTATTGCTGTTATATTACAGATGGGATTTTGGTTTACTCCTATTGGATGGTCTGTTAGCATGCTTTCGGATTTTTGGGAGAGAGTATTTAAGCTTAACCCGATGTTTTATATAGTTCAGGGTTATAGGGACTCATTAATAGACCATATATTTATATTTGATCGTCCATATCAGATGGTATATTTCTGGATGTTTTGCTTAGTTATGTTTACTTTTAGTATGAAAGTCTTTAAAAAGCTGAGACCTCATTTTTCTGATGTACTATAGGAGTGGTAATTATGACTAATATTATTGAAATTTCAAATATTACAAAATCATACAAATTGTACGATAAGCCAACGGATAGACTTAAGGAAGCTATTCATCCCTTGAAAAAATCTTATCATAAAGAGTTTGTTGCACTAGACGGGATTACTCTTTCTGTGAAAAAAGGCGATGCGCTAGGTATTTTGGGGAGAAACGGATCAGGCAAGTCTACACTTTTGAAAATGATCACGGGAGTTCTCACACCAACTAGTGGGAATATTAATGTAGAGGGCAAGATATCGGCTATATTAGAGTTAGGAGCTGGTTTTAATCCTGAATACACAGGTAGAGAAAATATTTATTTGAACGGATTGATGATGGGGTATAACCGTGAAAAAATGGACGAAAAGGTAGGATCCATCATTGAGTTTGCAGATATAGGAGACTTTATAGATCAGCCTGTTAAAGTATATTCGAGTGGCATGTTTGCCAGGCTTGCTTTTGCAGTTTCAATTAATGTAGAGCCTGATATTTTAATAGTGGATGAGGCATTGGCTGTCGGAGACACAAGATTTCAAACTAAATGTATTGATAAAATGAAAGACTTAAAACTTAGAGGGACAACCATTCTTTTTGTATCTCACGCATCAGAGCAAGTGAAGAGGTTTTGTAACAAGGCAGTTTGGATCAAAGATGGAAAGTTAGAGGTAATGGGCGATTCGAGTGAAGTAGTAGATTTATACGAGGATTTCATGAGGAATGATATTGAATCTTCAGAAAACAAAGTTGATGCGCGCATTATTCAAGAGTCCCAGTATGATCCGGACTTCATTCTACCGGCAAATCCAGATGTTTTAGCCTTAGTAACCAAAGTTGAGATTAACAAGAATTCATTCAAGACCTTTGATGAACTGAAGGTTGAAATAGAATATGAAGTATACGAAGAAATCATTGATGATTTACTATTAGGAGCTGCTATATATACCCCTAAAAGGGAATATATCTTTGGACCCAACACCTTTCTGGAAAAGGTACCAATCCCCAATAAGAGGGGACGGCATAAAGTGAATTATTGCATTCCTCAATTACCCTTGCTTGGTGGGAGTTTCTGTCTAGACGTAGGCTTATTTAATAACGAGGGTATAGTGAACATTCATTATAAGGAAAATGCAGTTTCCTTCAACATAACCAATAAGTACTTTTCAGAAGGAGTAGTTTATATTAACCACAAGTGGGAGGTTTTGAAATGATCGATATCCTATTTGATCAATTTCAGAGATATAATAATGTAACCAATATTATAAATACATTAAGGAAGACAGGACAAACTTTCAACATTTTAGAAGTTGGAGCAAATGAACATCAAAATTTAGAAAGATTCCTACCGGAGGATCAAATTACGTATCTTGATATTTCTTTGCCTGAAAATCTAAAAAATAATCCTAAATATATTTTGGGTGATGCTACGTCAATGGGTTTTTCAGACAATCATTATAATATTGTGGTTGCATTAGATGTGTTTGAACATATAGCAGAACAAGACCGCATCAAATTTGTGAGCGAGTTACATAGGGTCAGTTCAGACTTTTTCATAATCACTGCTCCTTTCCATTCACCCAAAGTTGTTCAAGCCGAAAAACGAGTTAATGCAGTTTTCAAATCGCTATTTAATAAGGATTTTATCTGGTTGGAAGAACACATGACCAATGGATTGCCTAATATAGATAGATTATCCAATTATTTGGATTCAAATGATATGCAATATAAATTGATAAGTCACGGGGATATAGATATTTGGGAGAGAATGATGGCAATTCATTTTATTACCGCTCACAATCCTGCGTTGACTGTCTATAGACAAGAGATCGATAGATTTTACAATCAGCATATTTATGGAATTGATTATATAGATGACTCCTATAGAAAAATCTGTGTGGTCGCTAAAAATTGTAGCCTCTCAGAACTAATTATGCCTAATCCAGAAGTGGATTCTGTGAAAAATAGGGCTATTTTAGAGAAATTTGATGTTCTTGAGCGGACTTTCTTTAATTTAGCGTCAGTAAATACTGGAGTTCTATTAAACAAAAAGAAAGAAGACTCTTTCCAAGTATTTTGGAATAATGGTAATGGATTTAATGAGATAAATAGCATCCGAGAGAAAGTAGTTAGCAGTACATGTCATTTTGAAAAGAGGATTGATTTGGCACTAGTGGAATCAATCCGGATCGACCCTTCCGATTTCAGAGGTGCATTTAGATTTAGTGGTATTTTAATCAAAGATGAAGATGGAAAAGAAATTCTGGAAGATAGATACAGTGTAAACGGGAACTATAATTTTAATTATAAAGATATGTTTGTTTTTTATAATGACGACCCCTTTTTAACTATTAATTTTAATCATGAAGTGTCTATAACGGATATAAGACTGAGTATAACAAAAATAAATGACGATGAGTTTAAAATCATCATGATTGAGAATATGAAAAAAAAAATTGAGGAACAGGCTGCACATTGCCGAGAACTAAGTGAATGCAAGGAGAAAACTGTTTCCTTGAATAAGATTGTTTCGGAGTTGAATCAAAAAAATGAAGATATGCTTCTCGAAAATAATGAATTAGTAATCCAGGTGGAAAAATTAAATCATTTGATAGCAGATTTGAATAATCTGAATAAAGAAGCTTTTAGTAAGAATGAATCACTTTCTCAAGATATTATTAATTATAAAGAGCAAGTGGAAGAAAAAAATAGAGAATTACAGGGAGTATATGGATCGAGATCTTGGAAATATGTAATGAAACTTAAAAAAATAATGGGGAAATAACGAGGAGAGAGCAGATGCCTTTTTTTTCTGAGAAAGCTATGAATATATGGTACTTTATTATTGGTTGTTTTGGTATTACAAACAAAATAAAGCTGGACCCAGTCAATGATATAGTGAAAATAGAGAATGGGAATTGGAATTCAGTGGGTGATGATCCATACTTCTTACTAGACGGCAAAATCATTAGTGGATGGAATAGGTTGTCTTGGGACTCGATATCGGATAATTATATCCCCCTAAAGCTATATTGGGACGATGGAGATGGATACTCCGAAGAGAAAAGTGTCATTTTCTCAGGGATACCTAGTGGAAAAGTGAGTTATAAAACGTTTTTACATGTACCTCCTAATACAAAGGGGATAAGACTGGATCCAGGAGAGGGCAAAGCGGAATTTTATTTTGATAATTTAAGAATAAGAAGAATAAGTAGAATCTCTTTACTAATAGCCTCATTTCGGAATTTTCTAAAACAAAGAGGTATTGGATATAAGCATATTGGCATGATCTTTAGTAAAGTAGTCAACATTTGCAGGAATGAAGGGGTTGCATCACTCTGGCTTAGAGTCAAAAGAAATCTGGACATTAACACCAATAATGTTGTTAGTGGGTATGACTCATGGATTGAAAAAAATAAACTAATGGATTCTGAGATTGAGGAAATAAAGAATAATATCGAACAATTCTCCTATAAACCTCTTATATCTATTGTTTTGCCTGTTTATAATGTTGATGAGATTTGGCTTAGAAAGTGCATTGATTCAGTTATCAACCAATATTATTATAATTGGGAATTATGTATTTCTGATGATGCTTCAACTAAAAATCACATAAAGAAAGTTTTACAAGAGTATGTCAAGCAAGATTCTAGAATAAAGGTTGTTTATAGGTCTGAAAACGGACATATATCTAGATCGTCTAACTCATCATTAGAACTAGCAACAGGTGAATTTATTGCTTTGTTAGATCACGATGATGAATTGACTGTTGATGCATTGTATGAAAATGTCAGACTATTAAATGTTCATCCTGAAGCTGATGTTATTTATAGTGATGAGGATAAAATCTCAACGGAAGGTGAACGCTTTTCACCCTTTTTTAAGCCTGACTGGTCTCCAGATTTGCTAATGTCTCAGATGTATATCTGCCACTTAACTTTATATCGGAAGTCATTAATAGATAAGCTTGGGGGTTTTAGAGCTGGATATGAAGGTAGTCAAGACTTTGACTTAATGTTAAGAGTTTCTGAGTTAACGGATAGAATATTCCATATTCCAAAAATACTGTATCATTGGCGAACGATTCCTAACTCTACAGCGTCTAACACAGGCTCAAAAGATTATACGCATATTGCTGGTCTTAAGGCACTGGAAAGCGCAGTTGAAAGAAGAGGCATTAAAGCGGTAGTTGAATCAATAGAAGATGAGTCCAATATCTATTTAACAAGATATATACCTGTAGGGAATCCTAA
The DNA here is from genome assembly GCF_038007405.1 of Paenibacillus sp. FSL M7-1046. NCBI lineage: Bacteria > Bacillati > Bacillota > Bacilli > Caryophanales > Paenibacillaceae > Paenibacillus > Paenibacillus sp. FSL M7-1046. Next base: position 3,011,727 of record NZ_JBBOXB010000001.1, read on the forward strand.
AATTTCAATTATTATTCCTACAAAAAATATGGTGTCAGTTCTCCAAAAATGTTTGGAATCTATCTTTGAAAAAACAGTTTATGAAAATTTCGAGGTTTTAATTATTGATAATGGTAGTGATGATCCTGAAGTTTTTAATCTTTATAGTTATTGGGAAGAAAATGAGAAATCCCGCTTTAGAGTTTGGCCATTAAATATTCCTTTTAATTATTCTAAGTTAAACAACTTTGGTGCTATTAAAGCAGAGGGCGAGTTACTACTATTACTGAATAATGATGTAGAAGTAATATCTGAAAATTGGTTGACTGATATGGCAGGACAGGCTATTCGTCCTGAGATCGGAGCCGTTGGTGCTTGTCTGTATTATCCAGATGAGTTATTGCAGCATGGGGGGGTAGTCCTAGGCTTAGGAGGGGTGGCAGGTCACAGTCATAAGCATTTCCCTGCTGAAAATCCTGGTTACTTTAGAAGGTTGAAAGTAATATCTAATTACACTGCGGTAACTGCAGCCTGTTTGATGATTCGTAAAGAGATATTTCTTGAAGTTGGAGGGTTGGAGGAGGAGTTGCAAGTAGCATTTAATGATGTTGATTTCTGTCTGAAAGTATGGAGTAAAGGCTATAATAATCTATGGCTGCCTCAAGTGAAGTTATTTCATTATGAATCAAAAAGCAGAGGCTACGAAGATACTCCAGAGAAGCAGGCACGATTCCTGAAGGAAATTAATTGGATAAAAAGACAGTGGTCAAGTGTTCTTGATAATGATCCTGCTTATAATCCGAATCTAACAAAAGACAGAGAAGATTTTTCTCTTGGGGAACCTGCAAGTGTGTATATTAACAACATCGGAGTAAACAGAAAAAATAAGCTAAAACAAATGGAAGTAAAGGGAGAGTACAGTGGTTGATAACAATAAGCACTTCTTTATTAAATTAGCAGGTTTATTTATATGCGTGTACTCTTTTCTTTTAATAATTAAAGTTGCCCCAGGTGACGATACTTGGTTCCGTGATATATCAGATCAATATTCATTCCTGGACTACTTAAATTTTCGGTATAATGAGTGGTCTGGAAGAATGCCAGTTGAAGCAGCATTATACTTCTTTTTAGATGGAAGAACGTGGATGTGGAGAATTATAAATGCTTTTATGATTATTTCATTAGCATATTTAATTGTGAGGATTGTTAAAGAAAAGGTGCAATTTCGAGAAATATTGACAGCAATCCTGTTGTTAGGCTTTTTTAGTCATAGTATACTGAGTTCTGGACTCTTATGGATTACTGGATCTATGAACTATCTATGGCCTATTTGCGGGGCTTTATTCGCATTGGTACCTTTTGCTGACTACACATTAAGAGACGGAGTCAAGAATGGAAATACCAAACTAGTCTTAAGTGGCATAATTGGTTTTCTATCCGCCAGTAGCAATGAACAAGTAGCGCTGTGTTTAATTTCTTTTGCTATTATTTCAATCATTCATTCTTTTTTTATAAAGAAAAATGGCAATTGTAAATTAGTATTCTTAGCAATTATTTATGTGATGGGCTTACTTATTCTTTTTCTGGCACCAGGCAACGATAAACGATTTATTGCTGAAACTGCTACTTGGTTTCCTGGCTTTGATCTATTGTCGATTAAGGACCATCTATATATTGGAGTAATTTGGTTCTTTAGCAAATTCACCATAGAGATAAAGTATATAATTTTATTGATTTCTGCAATTTCTATTGCAGCAATCTATAAAAAGAATCAACAGATTAAAATAATCCCAAGCGGCATAATGAACATTTTCACTTGTATGTTTTTGGTAGTTATCTTTTCGGCAATAATCAAAGGTTCAACGTCGTTACTATACGATTTTACGGCTATCAAGAATTTTGATTTCAGTGGAAGTGTTTTGAATATTTGGAGAATGAATCTTGATTTTTTAGCTTCATTTATCCCATATGTATTTTGGGGAATATATTTTATTATCCTTTGTTACATTATTTTTATTATTACCGATAGAAATTTATTTATTATTTTAACTTTGTTGGCATCACTGGCTACCATGGTGGTCATGTTTGCTTCACCTACAATTTATGCTTCAGGAAATAGAGTGTTAACTGTTGCTGCAGTTTTAATTATGTTAGTTGTTATTGAATTATTTATTAGATTCAATTTATTGAATTTTAAAATCACTTGGATTATCCTTTGTACCTTTTCTGCAATAAATATACTTACGCTCTTTATCAGTTGGGTAATCCATGGTTACACTCCTGTATTGTAGAGTAATAGAATTGGGAGATACGTAATGAATCAGATAACAATTCTAATTCCTGCTTATAACGAAGAAGAAGTGCTATACACCTTATACGAAAGACTACTGGCTGTTTTTGAGAGCCTACCTAGGTTTGAATTTGAGGTCCTTTTAGTTAATGATGGTAGTACCGACAATACTTTAGGTATTATTAAAGCTTTGCGAAAAAATGACCCTAGAATTTCTTTTGTGGATTTGACAAGGAATTTTGGTAAGGAAATTGCAATGATGGCAGGCTTTGATTATGCCAAGGGTGACGCAGTTATCATTATCGATGCAGACCTACAGGATCCTCCAGAATTAATACCAGAAATGATCAAGTACTGGCAGGATGGATTCGAAGATGTGTATGCAAAAAGGAGAACTAGGGCTGGAGAAACATGGTTAAAGAAGTCTACATCGTCACTTTTTTACAGCTTACTTCAAAAAATATCAAGTATTCCTATTCAACCGAATACCGGAGATTTTCGGTTGTTAGATAGAAGGTGTATTGAGGCTTTAAAGCAAATGCGGGAAACCCAACGTTATACAAAGGGGATGTTTAGTTGGATTGGCTTCAAGAAAAAGGAGATTCTATTTGATAGAGATGCAAGGGCAGCTGGAAAAACCAAGTGGAATTATATAAAATTAATTGATTTAGCTATAGAAGGTATTACATCTTTCACTACTAAACCTCTTCGTTTATCGGCCCTGTTTGGATTTGCTATTTCATTATTTGCTTTTATTTATATCGTATGGATTGTCTTCAAGACACTAATTTACGGTGAAAGTGTAGCTGGTTATCCATCATTAATGACCATAGTGTTGTTTATGGGGGGAATACAGCTTTTGTCATTGGGAGTTATAGGCGAGTATTTAGGGAGAATATTTAATGAGACTAAGAAGCGACCGTTATATTTTGTTAATGAGTATAATGATGCGAAAAGATTAGCGGAATGAAAAAGTATCAAGAGGTATGTAGTTATATTATTTTCGGGATTTTGACAACGGTAGTAAATATATCGATTTTTTATGTTTTGAGTAAAAGCGGCTTTGATTTTAAAATATCAACTACGATAGCTTGGGTGATTTCAGTACTATTTGCATTTATTACTAATAAAAAATACGTTTTTAAAAGTACAGAAAATAAACCCAAGTCAACTTTGAAGGAGTTTAATCAGTTTTTTATTCTTCGGATATTTTCTTATATTATTGATCTGGTAAGTATGATTTTGCTCATCAATTATATATCAATGGATGTTATGATAGCAAAAGTCATAACTAATATAATTGTAATAGTATTGAATTATTTAATTAGTAAAAAACTAATATTCAAATAGAAATAGGGAGGTAAACTCATGAAAGGCATAATCCTAGCTGGAGGCACTGGTTCACGCCTCTACCCTTTAACTAAAGTTACAAATAAGCATCTATTACCTGTAGGCAAATATCCGATGATCTTCCACTCTGTTTATAAATTAAAGCAGGCGGATGTAAAAGATATTCTTATCGTTACAGGCAAGGAACACATGGGCGACGTCGTGAATTTATTAGGAAGCGGCAGAGAAATGGGTGTTACCTTCACCTATAAAGTACAAGATGAAGCAGGTGGGATTGCTCAGGCTCTGGATTTGGCGGAGCAATTCGTTGGACAAGATCAAATGATCGTTATTCTTGGAGATAATGTATTTGAGGATGATATTGCACCATTCGTTGATAATTTTCGTGAACAGAAAGCTGGAGCTAAGATATTGATTCAGGAAGTTATTGATCCTTCAAGATTTGGTGTGCCTGAACTAGAAGGTGATCGTATTGTTTCGATTGAAGAAAAGCCCGCGACTCCTAAATCCAATTATGCTGTGACAGGGATATATATGTTCGATAGCGAAGTGTTTAAGATCATTAAAACTATATCTCCCTCAGCGCGCGGAGAATTGGAAATTACTGATGTGAATAATGCATATATTAATCGAGGAGAATTAACTTTCGATGTTCTTCAAGGTTGGTGGACGGATGCAGGTACCCATGTTTCACTGGCAAAAGCTAACGGTTTAGCTCAAGAGATTACGTTTGGTGAGGAATTCGGTAAATTGAAACTATAGATTTGGAGGGCGCTATCATATGAAAGCTACAGCCTTACAATTACAGGGTGCATGCATCCTTGAGCCGGTGGTTCATGGCGACAACCGGGGTTTTTTTATGGAGAGCTATAATGAAGAATTAATGCATGAGGCAGGAGTGAACTATAAGTTCATCCAGGACAATCAATCACTCTCTTCTGAGGTTGGAGTACTTAGAGGATTGCACTACCAATTGAATCCGAAAGCGCAGACCAAGCTTATTCGAGTTTTATCCGGTGTGATTTATGACGTTATTGTTGATATTCGCCGTAATTCTCCAACATTCGGACAGTGGGTTGGGGTAATTCTCAGTGAATATAATAAACGTCAGTTGCTGGTGCCAAAGGGCTTTGCGCATGGGTTTTGTACGCTGGTGCCGAACACCCAAGTGTTATACAAGGTGGACCAATATTATTCCCCCGAGAACGACCGCGGCATATTATGGAGTGATCCGGCACTTGGCATTGACTGGCCGGTGTCAACTCCAGTCCTGTCGGACAAAGATGGGCGCCATCCTTTGCTTAAGGATGCAGAGCTCAATTTCGATTAAATACTATTCAATGAATAAAAGGTGGGCTAACATATGAAACTGCTCGTTACCGGCGGGGCCGGATTTATCGGCAGCAATTTTGTAATATACATGCTGCAGCAGCACCCGGATTACCAGATCGTGAACGTGGATGCGCTGACGTATGCGGGGAATTTGGAGAATTTGAAGTCGGTGGAGGGCAATCCGAATTATACGTTTGCTAAAGCGGACATTACGGATGTAGAGGCGATGGACACACTGTTCAGCCAGGGAGTCGATATCGTAGTCAACTTCGCGGCGGAATCACATGTGGACCGGAGTATTCTGGAGCCGGATGTGTTTGTAAAGACAAATGTGCTCGGCACACAGGTGCTGTTGGATGCAGCAAAGAAATATAGTGTGACCAAATTTGTTCAAGTGTCTACAGATGAGGTGTATGGAACGTTAGGAGCTACGGGACTCTTTACTGAAGAAACTCCACTCACTCCAAACAGTCCTTATTCCGCCAGCAAAGCGGGCGGAGATTTGCTTGTGCGCGCCTACCACGAAACCTTTGGGTTGCCGGTTAATATCACCCGCTGTTCTAACAACTACGGGCCATACCAATTTCCGGAGAAGCTGATCCCGCTTATGATTTCCCGTGCGCTTGCTGACCAGGCACTGCCGGTTTATGGTGATGGAATGAACATCCGTGACTGGTTGTATGTAGAAGATCACTGCAGCGCAATTGATCTGGTTATTCACGAAGGGGTAAACGGTGAGGTCTATAATATTGGCGGCAATAATGAGCGCACAAATGTGCATATAGTGAATACTGTGCTGCAGGAACTGGGCAAACCGGATTCTCTGATTACTTACGTGCAGGATCGTCCCGGACATGACCGCCGCTATGGCATCGACCCAACTAAGATTACGAACGAGTTAGGTTGGAAGCCAAAGCATACATTTGAAACGGGCATTAAAGAAACCATTCAATGGTATTTGAACAATAAAGAGTGGTGGACCCGTATTCAATCCGGTGAATACCAGAAATATGCCGAACTTCAGTATGGCAGCCGTTTGGGGGATTCCCTGTAATGTCGAAGATGAAAGTATTGGTTACGGGTTCCGCTGGGCAGTTGGGGCAGGACCTTGTACTTTTGTTGCAGCAGCAAGGACATGAGGTTCTAGGCTGTGACCGTCAGGAGATGGATATTACAGATCTCGATCAATGTACTGAGGTCATCAGCGGGTTCGGTCCGGATGCTGTCATTCATTGTGCCGCCCATACAGCGGTGGATGTTGCGGAAACCGATGTGGATGCCGCCTATTTGATTAATGCCACCGGAAGCCGCAATGTAGCACTGGCTGCGGAGAAATCCGGAGCCAAGCTGGTATACATTAGTACGGATTATGTTTTTGATGGCATGGGAACTCAGCCTTATCATGAATATGATAATACGGATCCGCAAAGTATTTATGGGAAGTCAAAGCGGGCAGGAGAAATCCTAGTGCAGTCTTTGTCCTCGAAATTTTTCATCGTCCGTACATCATGGGTATATGGCAAGTACGGCAACAACTTCGTAAAAACAATGCTGAAGCTGGGACAGGAGAAGCCGCTGCTGCAGGTGGTAGACGACCAGCAAGGCTCACCTACCTACACCGTAGATTTGGCCCGTTTCCTGCTTGAGCTGATTCAAACGGAGAAGTACGGAATTTATCATGCCTCTAACAGTGAGTTCTGCACCTGGTATGAGTTTACACAGGCGATTTTCGCTGAGGCAGAAGATATTCTGGGTCTGAAATTCACAGCAAAGCTAGAGCCGTGTGCTACAGAACATTTTCCACGCCCGGCACCACGTCCGCGCAATTCGGTAATGGAGCATCTGTCTATCCGCACGAACGGGTTTGAAGATATCCGGCCTTGGCGGGCTGGATTGAGGGACTTTTTGCTGGAACTGAAATAGATAAGCGCAAACTAAGCTCCTGAACCGTCATCGACGGTCGGGAGCTTTTTGCTGCAGTAACGACTGTTCATATTAACACATTACAAAGTGCTGACACCATGGCTAAAATTCCACTTTTTATTCCTTCTCCAAGGGATGTCATCATTCCAGGGTAACGTAGCCGCAACCTGTTGTTTTCGTTATAATAATGTTTAACAGCTTCAGAACCAAAATGAATTCAAGAATCCGAGGATATTTATGAATAACAAAACAGTCAGTGTACATATTGTTACCTTTAACAGTGCGGATGATATTATTGATTGTCTGACGGCAGTACTCGCCCAGGATTATCCGGTGAAGCAGATTGTGGTGGTGGATAATGCCTCAACAGACGGATGCGTGGATAGAGTGAAGGAGTTTTATCAAAAGATCGAAGAGGCCGGGGTTCCTTCCCTTGTTCTCATAGAAAATGTGATCAATACTGGCTTCGCCCCCGCCCATAACCAGGCCCTGGCGGCAACGGATACAGATTATGTACTCGTGCTTAACCCGGATCTGACGCTTGAGAACAGTTATATTTCCAGGCTTATCTTGCAGATGGAATCAAATCTGCGTATTGGCAGCACTACCGGCAAGCTTTTGCTCAAAGCTGATCACTCCCTTGTGGACAGCACAGGGCTGCGGATGAATAGAGCCCGGCGTGCCTTTGACCGTGGTGCAGGAGATCCCTCCACAGACTGGTCGGAATCTGGTTTCGTATTTGGCGTATCCGGCGCTGCAGCGATGTATTCGCGCCGGATGATTGAAGATATCAGCGTTGAGGGGGAGTTCTTTGATGCGGATTTCTTCGCCTATAAGGAGGATGTGGACGTGGCATGGCGGGCTGGGCTGTTCGGCTGGTTGGCTTACTTTGAAGCAGAAGCCATAGGCTACCACGAACGTGGCTGGAAACCTTCCGGCAGGGACAGCAAACCGATGTTCATTAGGCGGATTTCGTATATTAACCGCTACAAGATGATTTACAAGAACGAACCTGCCGGCACGCTGCTTCTCACTTTGCTGTATTCACTGCCGTATGAACTTGCCGCACACGGTTATACACTGCTTAAGGAACGCCAATTGCTAAAGGCCTGGTCTGCTTTTTTTAAGCAATGGAGACATCTTAAACAGAAACGGCGATATATACAAAATAAAGCATCCAGGAAATCGGACGAGTAAGGTAATTTACCGGCACAGTAAATCTGTAAAAACCTCCCTAATTAGGCTGCGCCTATCAGGGAGGTTTTTATGTTATAATAGTTGTCGGTAGATTACTATATTAGTCAGGAGCGTAGTGAAGTGAATATAGATGTCAGTATATTAATCTTAAATTACAACACATGCGGCCTGACGATGGACTGTATTAGGTCGGTATATGACTCGGTAACTAATTATTCCTATGAGATCATTTTAATAGATAATAATTCCCGTGATCATTCTGTCGAGTTGATCAGCAAGGAATTCCCGGATGTGCTGCTGATTGCCAACTCTGAGAATGTTGGTTTCGCCCGGGGTAATAATCAGGGGATGGAGGCGGCCTCCGGACGTTATGTGCTGCTGCTCAATTCCGACACGGTAGTGAGGAAGGATACGCTGGAGACGATGGTTTCCTTTATGGACAGCCGTCCGGATCTTGGCGCTTCGGGCTGCAAGGTGATTATGCCGGATGGATCGCTGGACAAGGCCTGCAAGCGAGGATTTCCGACGCCTTCGGCATCCTTTTATTATGCTTTTGGTTTCAGTAAGCTGTTTCCCGATCGGCCCAGATTCAACGGCTACCAGTTAGGTTATTTGGATCCAGATTTGGATTACCCGGTAGACTGTCTAGTCGGGGCTTTTATGCTGGTGCGGCGGGCGACGATCGAGCAGGTCGGCGGTCTGGATGAAGAGTTCTTTATGTATGGTGAAGACTTGGATTGGTGCTTCCGGATTAAAGAAGCCGGGTGGGGGATCTATTACTATCCGCAGACCTCCATCGTGCATCTAAAAGGCGGCAGCGCGCGGCGCAGGCCATTTAAAATTGTCTATGAGTTTCACAGAGCGATGATTTTATTTCATCGCAAGCATTATAGCAAGAGGTACAACAGTATGATTAATGGAGCGGTGTATGCCGGAGTCGGGGTAAAGTTCACCCTTTCGCTTGTCCGCAATATGTTAAAGTCTTCACGCGTGGTTTCTTCACCGGCACAGAGCCTTGCGGATTCCGGAGAAGCAGGTCCACGCAATGAAACGAATGCTGAGGTGAGATTATGATTCGCCGTAATCAGAGGTTTTTAACACAACTCTATATGGTTGCCGACTTCCTGATTATCCAAATCTCCTTTCTGGGGGCCTGGTGGCTGAAGTTCAAGAGTGGCTGGCTGGAATCCTATAATACGCTTCCGGTTGAATCCTATGCCTATTGGAGCCTTATTTATGGTGTGATTTCCGTATTTATAGGGATTGTGCTTTCCCTGTATTTGCCGAAGCGTAAGAAACGTTTTGTCGATGAATTCCTCAAAATATTTCAGGTGCATATCATGGCAGTCTTTATCCTGCTTGGCCTGATGTTCTTCCTGAAGGAAATCGACGTTTCCCGTCAGTATCTGGCCATATATATGGGTTTTAATATTCTCTCCATCATGCTTTACCGTTATGTGCTGAAGACGATGCTGAAATCACTCCGTGAAAAAGGCTTTAACCGTCAATTCGTGCTGATTATCGGTGCGGGCTCGCTCGGCAAACGATTTTATAATAATTTAGTGCAGTATCCGGAGCTGGGATATGAGACCATTGGTTTTCTTGATGATTTTCAGGAATGGGACGGGATAGAGGACCGGCGCTTTAAGCCAATTCTCGGCAAGGTGGATGAACTGGCTGGAATGCTGGAGCTGTTGCCGGTAGACGAGGTGATTCTGGCGCTTCCGCTTGATGCCCACTCCAAGTATCCTGCCATTATTGCCGCCTGCGAAAAGGCGGGGGTGCGGACGCTGATTATTCCGGATTTCTTCGACTACCTGCCGGCGCGTCCTTATTTTGATAATTTTGCCGGAATGCCAATGATTAATGTCCGTGATATTCCTCTGGATATGACTGGGAATAAGCTGGCCAAGCGGTTGTTTGATATTATTTTTTCGCTGTTCGCAATTATTGTAATGTCGCCTGTAATGCTCATAGTGGCCCTTGGTGTTCGCCTGACTTCTCCTGGCCCGGTCATCTTCAAGCAGGAACGTGTAGGACTTAACCGGCATAATTTCATGATGTATAAGTTCCGCTCGATGAAAATGCAGCAGGACGGCGAAGAAGATACAGGCTGGAGTACGCGGGAGGATCCGCGGCGCACCCGCTTCGGAAGTTTTATCCGCAAGACCAGTCTAGATGAGCTGCCGCAATTTTTTAATGTGCTGCTGGGGCATATGAGTGTGGTAGGGCCCCGCCCGGAACGGCCGTTCTTTGTGCAGCAGTTCCGGGGAGAGATCCCTAAGTATATGGTGAAGCATCATGTGCGTCCGGGTATTACCGGATGGGCACAGAGCAATGGTCTGCGTGGGGATACCTCGATTGAAGAACGGATTAAGCATGATATTTTCTATATTGAAAATTGGTCATTGCTGTTTGACATCCGGATTATTGTCAGAACGATTCGCAACGGATTTAAAAATGCCTACTAATTTCACATAGAAACGGTTGTTATCCTTACCCAAGGCCACAGCCGTTTTTTGTTTTTATACTCCAACTTTTGCAAAGGAAACCTACTATAATGGATAACAAAAAGAGTACTGCATCAGTCATCATGGTTATAGCAATAGTACTTTTGCTTGCGATTACGCTGATACCGGAAGATAAAGAGCCGGTCGCCGGCTTTGCAGCCCACCGGGTTGTTGCCCATGCAATGGGTGGCATCAACGGGCATGCCTATACCAATGCTGTTGAAGGTTTTATCGCCAATTATGAGCAGGGAACACGTGTATTTGAAGCCGATCTGCTGTTCACGGGGGATCAGAAACTAGTGGCCCGTCATGAGTGGTCAAAGGATATGACTAAGCAGTTAGGACAGCAGGAAGTGCTTCCTGCTGACAAGCAAGGGGAAGTACTGGATTATGCCGAATTTATGGACAGTCCGATTCTGGGCCTATACTCGCCGGCTGATATTGAGAAGATCATGGATTTGATGATGGCTTATCCGGATGCCTATATCGTAACCGATACGAAGGAGGTTGAAGCGGAGCTGGTCACACAGCAATTCGAAGTGATTGTCGAGGCAGCTGAGCGCAGGGAGCCATCGCTGCTGAAGCGGATTGTGCCGCAGATTTACAGTCGTGAGATGTTGGATATGATCCGTAAGGTGCATGTCTTCCCGGAAGTCATTTATACGTTATATCAATCGGAGGACAGTGATGAAGTGGTGACTCAATTCGTCAAGGAAACCGGGGCGGACATCACCATGTCTGACGACAGGGCCACCAAGAGCTTTGTGCAAAAGCTGAAAGGGGCCGGTGCCCGCGTCTATGTGCATACGATTAATGATGAGAAAGAAATCGTCCAGCTGTCCCGTTTGGGTGTGGACGGGTTCTATACCGATTTCGTTTCTGAAGATGACATGGACAGACTCAGAGGTCTGGGGCGAAACTAGCAGCCGGCAGTGGTGATGATGAGCAATCATTGTTCGATGAACGCTGCACTTAAGCATAGTTTCTGCCAGAAAGATAAGACTGATCTATAGCATACAACAATGAATTCTTATATTATAAAAAGGCGAAAAAATGTTCGCATTTTTTCGCTCTTTAAATTGACACTCCCCTTAGCGCTGGCATAGACTAGAGTTACGGCTTTTTGCGGTAGCGGGAGTGTATTTGGCTTGCTAGATGAATGATGGAGATGGACGATTGATGAATATGATGCGGCAACTGATACAGCCTTGGCGGCATGTTTTTAAGCTCGATCCGGACCGTGAGCTCGGAGACCTTGAGCTGGAGGCCATTTGCCTGTCCGGAACCGATGCGATTTTGGTTGGGGGCTCCACCGGTGTGACTTATGAGAATACTATTGATCTGCTGAACCGGCTGCGGCGTTATGAGCTGCCTTGCGCACTGGAGATTTCGGATCTGGAGGCAGTCGTTCCCGGCTTTGATTTGTATATGATTCCTATGGTGCTTAATACGCCAGACACGGCCTGGATTATTGGCCAACACCGCAAAGCCATTCAACGTTACGGAAGTCTGATTCCGTGGGAACTGCTGCTGGCCGAAGGATATATTGTCCTGAATGGAGATTCTTCCGTAGCACGCCTTACGGGTGCAGACCATTCGCTTAGTGCCGAGGGGGCTGCGGCATATGCCCAGATTGCGGACAAGCTGATGCAGCTTCCGGTAGTGTATCTTGAATACAGCGGCATGTTCGGTGATATGAAGACGGTTCGTTTGGTAAGAGAGATGGTGGAGAACAGCCAGCTGTTTTACGGGGGGGGGATTACCGGCGAGGCTGAGGCTGAGCAGGCAGCTGCCCTCTGCGACACCGTAGTGGTCGGGAATATTATTTACCAGGATATACAGCAAGCACTGCTCACCGTGCAGGCGGTAAAGAAGACCCAGCAGATGCATTGGGAGTAGCAGGTTTGAGATAGCGCTGCTCTTGACATTCTAAGCTTAAACTGAGAAAGGAGCATGTCACACATGCAACTTGTTAACATACAGGAAGCCGTAAGCCGGCTTAATCCTCCACAGCGCCAGGCTGTAGAAGCTACTGAAGGGCCCTTACTGATTATGGCCGGCGCGGGCAGCGGCAAGACCCGGGTGCTTACCCACCGCATTGCCTGGTTGATTGCGAACCGCAAGGCTCCGCCGTGGGCAATTCTGGCGATTACCTTTACGAATAAGGCGGCCCGGGAGATGCAGGACCGTGTCTCCAAGCTGGTTGGATCAGAAGGACGGGATATATGGGTATCCACCTTTCACTCGATGTGTGTACGGATTCTGCGCAAGGATATTGAACGGATTGGCTTCACCTCCAATTTCTCAATTCTCGATTCTACAGACCAGTTGTCCGTCATCCGCAACTGTATGAAAGACCTGAATATCGATACGAAGAAATTTGAGCCAAAGGCTGTCCAGGCCGTCATCAGCACAAACAAAAATGAGCTGATTACTCCGGCGCAGTACGAGCAGAAGATTGGCGATTATTTTGAAGGTCTTGTTGCTAAAGTGTACACCAAGTACCAGCATCGGCTGAGAAGCAACAACTCGCTGGATTTTGACGATTTAATTATGAAGACGATCCAATTGTTCAAGGAAGTGCCTGAGGTACTTGATTTCTACCAGAAGAAATTTAAATACATTCATGTGGATGAGTATCAGGATACAAACCGTGCGCAGTACATGCTTTGCCGCATGCTGGCGGAAAGCCATCACCGGATTTGCGTAGTTGGTGATAGCGACCAGTCGATTTACCGCTGGCGCGGAGCAGACATTACGAATATCCTTAATTTCGAAGAAGACTATCCGGAAGCGAAGACGATTCTGCTGGAGCAGAATTACCGTTCAACCTCCAATATACTAAATGCAGCCAACGGCGTAATTGCGCTGAACTCCGGACGTAAACCGAAGAAGCTATGGACCGATTCAGAGGAAGGTCCGAAGATCAAAGTGTTCCGCGGCGACTCCGAGCATGATGAAGGTTATTTTGTCACCGGAGAGATCAGTAAGAATGCCAAGCAGGGCCAGGCTTACCAGAATCATGCCATCCTGTACCGCACGAATGCACAGTCTCGCGTAATAGAAGAAATTTTGATCAAATCGGACATTCCTTATCAGATCGTCGGCGGGATCAAGTTCTATGACCGTAAAGAAATCAAGGATCTGCTGGCGTACCTGCGCCTGCTCTCCAATCCGGATGATGACATCAGTCTCACGCGCATTATCAATGTGCCAAAGCGGGGGCTGGGTGATACTACTGTGGGCAAGCTGGCTGTAGCAGCAGCAGAACGTGGGGTATCCATCTTCCGTGTGCTGCAGACGGTGGACGATCTGGGCTTTGCCGGACGGACGCGCAATACGCTGGTGGAGTTCTATGATATGATCGAAGCGCTGCACCGGATGGTCGAATTCCTCTCGGTAACGGAGCTGACGGAGAAGATTCTGGAGCTCTCGCAATACCGGCTGGAGCTGCAGAATGAGAATACGCTAGAATCCCGCTCACGGCTGGAGAACATTGATGAGTTCCTGTCCGTGACGATGGAATTCGAAAAGAATAACGAAGACAAGTCGCTGGTCTCCTTCCTCACGGATCTGGCGCTGATCGCTGACATCGACAGTGTGAATGACGATGAGGAGGAACGCGACGATGCTGTAGTGCTGATGACCATGCACAGCGCGAAGGGGCTGGAATTCCCAACCGTGTTTATTATCGGGATGGAAGAGGGCGTATTCCCGCACAGCCGCGCCTTCCAGGACAATGACGAACTGGAAGAAGAACGGCGGCTGGCGTATGTAGGCATTACGCGTGCGGAGAAACAGCTGTTCCTCAGCTGTGCCCGCAGCCGCACGCTATTCGGACGGACGACGGCCAACCCGCCGTCCCGCTTCCTGGAGGAGATTCCGGAGGAGCTGAAGGAAGATACCGGCTCTGCTTCGGACCGCTTCCGGCGCGGTGGCGCGGAGGTTGGCGGTGCCTATGGCGGCCGTGGCTTCACCGGCGGCGCCCGGGGGAACTTCGGCAGCCGCGTAGGCGCTGCCGGGGATGCGCCGGCAGGCGGCGGGACCGCCGGCTTTGGCGGCAGCACAGCGTCAGCGGCCGGAGCAGGCCGCGTGACCGTAACCTCCGGAAGCGGCGCACAGCGCGCATCGGGATCGGGGGCCGCGGCGCCAGGCGATTATAAAGCCGGCGACAAGGTAGCCCACGGCAAATGGGGCACCGGCACCATTGTGTCCGTGAAAGGCAGCGGCAACGACACGGAGCTGCAGATTGCTTTTCCGGCACCGGTCGGTGTGAAACGGCTGCTTGCGGGTTTTGCCCCGATTACCAAAGTCGAATAATCCGGGGACGGTTAACGAATGCATTTTTAGAATATAAAGATAAAGTAGAAGTATCATTCACATGCTTTACATTATCCTTATGACGGAGGGATACGCCCGGATGGACGTTATGCATACGATGGAAGAGCTTGTGGCTGAGCTGAATCAATACAATTACCATTATTACACGCTGGATGCACCGCAGGTCAGCGACAAGGAATATGATGTGCTTTACGATAAGCTGGTGGCCCTGGAAGCGGAGAGCGGCATTGTGCTGCCGGATTCCCCTACCCAGCGTGTGGGAGGGGAACTGCTGAAAGGCTTTACCCCGCACCGTCACCTTGCTCCGCTATGGAGTTTGGACAAAGCGCAGAATATTGAGCAGCTGCGGAGCTGGAATGCCCGTGTGCTGCGTCTCGTGAACGACTACAACACGAAGAATCCGGATACACCTCTGCCCGAGCCTTGTTATGCCGTCGAACTGAAATTCGACGGCCTGACCCTGAACCTGACTTACCGTGACGGTGTGCTAGTGCAGGCGGCGACAAGAGGAAATGGAGTGACGGGTGAAGGCATACTGGCTCAGGTGAAGACGATCAAGTCCGTTCCGTTGACGATTCCGTTCAAGGAAGGTCTTATCGAAGTGCAGGGCGAGGGGATTATGAACCTTTCGGTGCTGGCCGACTACAATACACGGGCTGCCGAACCGCTGAAGAATGCACGCAATGGCGCCGCCGGAGCGCTGCGCAACCTTAATCCTAAGACTACGGCGAACCGCAGGCTAAATGCTTTCTTTTATAACGTGGGATATGCTGAAGGGGTGCAGTTTGCCGATCATCAGGAGATGATGAATTTCCTGCGGACCAACCAGTTTAAGGTGAATCCGTACCTCACCTACTTTGCTAACTTTGACGAGGTTACAGAGCAGCTGGCGGAGATTGAAGAGAGCCGTTCCGGTCTGGACTATCTGATTGACGGTGCGGTAATCAAGGTTACCGATTTCCGTATCCGTGAAGCACTGGGTTATACCGATAAGTTTCCGCGCTGGGCGGTTGCCTACAAGTTTGAAGCTGAAGAAACGACGACCATATTGGAGTCAGTCAGCTGGAATGTAGGCCGCACAGGCAAAGTCACACCTCTGGCCCGTGTGGAGGCGGTAGAACTGGCTGGAGTTACTGTCCAGAACTGCACGCTGAACAACGTCGGAGATATTGAACGCAAGAATCTGAAGCATGCGCTGGGCACGCGGGTGTTTATCCGCCGCTCCAATGATGTCATTCCAGAGATACTTGGCAAGGTGACGGAAGAAAGCGACGGCGGGGAAATTGTATTCCCCGAGAATTGTCCGTCATGTGGTTTCCCGCTCGAAATGCGCGGAGCGCATCTTTTCTGCAACAACAAGCTGGATTGCAAGCCGCAGATTATCGGACGGATCACCCATTTCGCTTCCCGTGATGCGATGGACATTGAGACCTTCAGTGACAAGACGGCCGGGCAGCTGCACGAAGAGCTGAATCTGCGGGAGCCTGCCGATTTATATGAACTGAACTTTGAACAGCTGGTCAAGCTCGATCGCTTCGGTGAAAAGAAAGCGGACAATTTGCTGAAGGCGCTGGAAGAGAGCAAAGGGCGTGATCTAGCCTCGTTCCTCTTTGCCCTAGGCATTCCGAATACCGGCAAAGCAACCACACGGATGCTGGCCGATCATTACCGCAGTCTGGAGGCGGTAATGTCCGCAACTGCAGAGGAACTATCTGGATTGCCGGATATCGGCGGGATTGTGGCAGAGAGCATCGTGGGCTTTTTCGCTGATCCTTTTGTGGTAACGGGTATTAACCGTATGCTTGCACTGGGTGTAGAAGCGAAGGCACCTGAGGCTCCACGGCCGGTCAGTACGGATTCCTTCTTCAGCGGTAAGACCGTAGTGTTAACCGGCTCGCTGCAGAAGCTTACCCGTGAGGAAGCTGCGGAACGTCTCGAGGCGCTTGGCGCCAAAGTATCGGGCAGTGTCTCCAAGAAAACCGATCTGGTCATCGCCGGCGAAAAAGCGGGCAGCAAGCTGGCCAAAGCACAGCAATTGGGTATTCAGGTCATTGAGGATGAGGAAGAATTGATCCGGCTGCTGGAGATTTAAGATTGTTTTACGACATAGTACTGAATATCAATGTACTGCAAGATACAGAGTCCTGTGATCATTTCGCTTCCTGCGAAAGGTCACAGGGCTTTTTGAAATTTAAGGATATACAATTCTACGTTTACATCTGCAACAGCAGGATCATCCCTGTCGAGGAGAAGCTTTTCTTTCGAGTTGTGGTGGAAAGAGAAGTGCAGTGTTGAATGGAAAATTAATCCTGGCGGCGAATCATTTTTATGCTAAAATGAATGAATAATAATATATTCATTCACATAAACCTTGTTGTAGCTGCATATTTATCAATTGCCTTGGTCAAGCATACGCCTCATTGTAACGGTCCATGGAAGGAGGACTATAGATGAATAAAGCCATGACGGCCCAGTCTGTTCACTATGGGATGGGTACAGAGATGATCCACAAAGTTTTCGGCGATCATGGGGAAGAAGCACTCAGAGCTGTCGAGTATGAAGCTGAAAGGCTTGAAAACCTACTAAGCCGCTTTATACCCGATAGCGAGATTAGCAGGGTCAACAGGTCAGCGGGGATGAAATGTGAGAAGTTGAGTCCGGATACCTATGAGGTACTGTCGCTTGCTGCTGAGTTTTCAAATTATAGTGATGGATGTTTTGATGTCACTATCGGCCCCTTAGTAGATCTATGGAATTATAAGAATTCATCCGAAATTCCCGATGAGGTAAGAATCAGCGAGGTTCTTCGTAGGGTGAATGCTGCAGATTTGATGTTAGACCCTCACGAAAAGACTGCTAGACTTCAAAAAGTGGGGCAGTCCGTTGATTTAGGGGGGATCGGCAAAGGATATGCCAGCGATAAGTTTGTAGAACTATTTAAGGAATTTGGTGTCTCATCGGCTTTCACAAACATTGGCGGAAATGTGGCAGCTGTAGGTGTAAAACCAGATGGTTCCCCATGGCGTGTAGGCATCCGTTATCCCAGGCAGGATCAACGTTTGATTGGCGCTGTGGCTGTATCAGACAAAGCTGTGGTTACCTCCGGGGATTATCAACGTTTCTTCATGGATCGTGAAGGGAAAAGGCGGCATCATATCCTGAATCCGCATACCGGATATCCGGCGGAATCAGGTTTGATCAGCGTGACCATTGTTGCTGATAGCGCTACGCTTGCGGATACGTTGTCTACTCTGGTATTTGTAGCCGGGATGAACAAGGGGATTCAACTTCTTACAAGCTTCCCTGGAACCGAAGCGGTTCTCGTGGATACGGACTTGCAGGTTCATGTTACCCGAGGTCTCAACAATTGCTTTCAGCCGGAGATGGGGATAAGAGTGAATATCTTAGGATAAAAGACGGGAGTAGATTGCAATGAAACGAAAGGGGAGAACTAAAATGCTTATCGCAGTTATCGTACTGGTGGTACTCGTTGCGGGGGGCGCTGGGGGAGCGTTACTCTTTACTGCGGGGGAACGGCGTGAAGCTAAAAACCTCCCGATCAGAGCACTGGATTTTAAGCAGATTAAGAATGGCACATATGTTGGGGAATATGAGGGAGGTATGTACAAGTGGAGGGCCAATAAAGTTCAAGTGACCGTGACCTCCAGCAAAGTTACAGAGATCAAGGTATTAGAGCAAGCAGAGAAAAAACCGGCCGAGTTCACAGATGAATTGTTCGGCAGGGTAATCCGGGAGCAGTCGCTGCAGGTGGATACCATAAGTGGCGCAACGCTCACCTCCAAAGCTTTTCTCAAAGCGATAGAAAATGCGCTGGATTAAGCAATGGAATCATTACAAGGAATCGAGAGGAGCATCCGATGATATTTTACTTTTCGGGAACCGGGAACTCGTTATATGCTGCTAAAAATATTGCTTTTCATACGGGTGAAGAGTTAGTTTCCATATCCGCCGCAGAGAACACAGGCAATGAATGCAATGAATATAATCTGAAGGATCATGAAATTATTGGATTTGTCCATCCTACTTATTCGTGGGGACCACCTGGAATCGTCCTTGAATTTATTAGAAAGCTTAAGCTGAACAATTTCCAGGGGAACTACGTCTTTTCCGTCGCAACCTGCGGAGGAAGCATCGGCAATTCAATGAAAGTGATGAAGGATTGTCTGAGCAGAAAAAAGATAAAATTAAACAGCGGATTTTCTATCAAAATGCCAAATAATTTTATCATCATGGGCGATGTGGATTCCAAAGAAGTGGAGCAACACAAGCTATCTGCGGCAGAGGAGACACTGAAACAAATCAACCATGACATTGAGCAAAGAATAACAGGAGAATTCAGGATAGATAAAGGCAAGTTTCCGTGGCTGTTAACCGGTATTATTAACCCGATGTTTACTAAAAAGGCCATTGATCCGACCAAATTTCAGGCAGATGATAGTTGTATCGGCTGTGGTACCTGTGAGCAGGTTTGTAACTGCAATAACATTCAAGTTTCTGAAAAACCGCAGTGGGGGCAAAATTGTACACTATGTTTGGCGTGTATTCATTATTGCCCCGTCAAAGCCATTCAATATGGCCAAAAGACCGAAAACAAAGGAAGATATACAAATCCCCATATAACCATTGCAGAATTTATAAATGAAAGATGATTGTACAGAAAACGTTGCTAGCCCTCATCTTGGTGACAAGGTGTGGGTTCTTTTGTGTCCTGGTGATATATGAACAGTTGATAATTTAATACAACCCCTGACTACATTTGACAATTGGTTAACCTTTCGAAGGTAAGATTGGTTAAGATCTTTATAACAAGGAAGGGGTATATGATGAAAAAGCTGATGAAGAGTGTGGTAATTGGAGGATTGGCAGCAGCAGTAGTCTCAGGAGCTACACTGGCCGGAGCGGCACAAAGTGCTAAAACTTCTGGGGGAGCTGCAAAAGCCCAGTCCAAAAATCTTATCGTACTAATTGGTGACGGCATGGGTCCGGCCCAAATTTCTGCCGCAAGATATTTTCAGCAATACACCAAGGGAGTCAGCCATCTTAATCTTGATCCGTACTACGTGGGACAAGCGACTACATATGCAGACCGTGGAGAGGACGGCGGGAAAATTGTTTCTGGGATCGTTACAGATTCCGCCTCAGCCGGTACTGCATTTGCTACAGGCCACAAAACATACAACGCAGGCATCAGCGTTTCCAATGAAGATGTATCCAAACCGTTTGCCTCCATTATTGAGGCTGCGGAAACGAGCGGCAAAGCAACAGGACTTGTTACCACAGCCCGGATTACTCACGCGACGCCAGCTGTTTACGCCTCCCATGTCCGCAGCCGTGATAATGAATCGGCAATTGCCTCGCAATACCTGGAGAGCGGCGTAGATGTTCTGATGGGCGGGGGCAAGCAGTTTTTTGTAACCAAAGATGAAAAGGGCAAACGGACGGATAAGAACATCCTCCCTGATTTTAAAGCCAAGGGTTACACTGTAGTTGAAAATAAAACAGCCTTAAATGCGCTTACCTCCAAAAACAGCAAGGTGCTGGGCCTGTTCGGCAGTTCCCATGTGGCTTATGTTCCGGACCGTACAGCGGAAATTCCAAGCCTGGCGACAATGACCTCCAAAGCGCTGAATATTTTATCAGCAGATAAAGAAGGCTTTGTCATGATGATTGAAGGCGGACGGATTGACCATGCCGGTCATGCCAACGATCTGCCGACACTTGTCCAGGAAGCACTCGATTTCGATGCCGCGGTCAAGACGGCGATTGATTTCGCGAAGAAAAACGGCAATACCTCCGTTGTGGTCACAGCTGACCATGAAACGGGCGGACTGTCCCTCTCCCGCGACAACATTTACGAAATTAATATCGACCTGTGGGATAAGCAAAAACATTCCTCGGAAAGCCTGGCTTCCGCTCTGGAAGCAGCACAGACACCGGAAGAAATCCGCAGCATCGTAACAGCCAATACATGGATTACCGATCTTACAGACGAAGAAGTTGCACAAATTATGGAAGGCGACGGGTCTTCATATAAACGTGAAGGAGCCTACAATGCAGTGGTTTCCAAACGTCTGCTTGTTGGCTGGTCAGGTCATGGCCATTCCGCAGTAGATGTGGGTGTCTGGGCTTATGGTCCGATTGCGGAGCAGGTGAAGGGACAGGTGGACAACACCGAGATCGCGAAGGCGGGTGCCAGCATACTGGGCCTTGATTTGAACAAACGTTCCGCAGAGCTGCAATCCCAATACGTATATCCGAAGTTCAAAATCAGCCGCGACAACAAGGTGCTTTATCCTGCTGAAGCTTTGATCAAGGCGCTGGGAGGTACTTACAAAGGGGATGCTGCCGCTGCGAAGCTGACATTGCAGAAGAACGTAATTGATGTGAATCTGACCGACAAAACCGCTAAGCTGAATGGTAAGGCTGCTTCTTATATCGTTGATATCGATAACGGTGTATTGTACCTGCCGCTTAGTGCATTCAGCCAGCTGAAGGGCACAACCTTGACTTGGGATGCTTTGTCCGAACGTATTAAATTGAGATAGGAGTGGCTCTGTTGCTCCAAATTCACGATTTGAAAAAGCAATTTCGTGTAGACGGAAGAAATGTGCCGATACTGGATATTCCCGAATGGAGTGTTGAAAAAGGAGAGAACGTAGCGATTACCGGACCCAGCGGGTCCGGTAAAAGCACTCTTCTGCATCTGATCAGCGGAATTCTGCTGGCCGACAGCGGCGGGATTGTCGTGGACGGCAAGCCGCTACGCGAGCTCACAGAGGCGAAGCGTGATGCTTTCCGGGCTTCCAATATCGGGTATGTGCTGCAGGATTTCCATCTGATCCCCTCATTGACGGCAAGGCAGAATGTGGAGATCGCTATGACCGCAAAGCTTCCGCTTAAGGAGAAAAGAAGGGTAGTCGACGATTGGCTGGATCAGGTAGGTCTGGCAGACCGGGGCCGGCATCTTCCATCCCAGCTTTCACGCGGGCAGCAGCAGAGGGTAGCGATTGTGCGGGCGCTGGTGAATGAGCCGCCGCTTGTGCTGGCGGATGAACCCACCGGCAGTCTGGACTGGGAAACGGCAGATGAAATTGCCTCTCTTTTACTGGATCTCAGCGTCGCTCATGGACATACCTTAATTGTGGTAACGCATGATCTCAATATGGCGAACCGTTTTCCCCGCTGTCTGAACATTCAAGAGATTAACCGGATACGCCGGGAATCAGCGCCCAAACTCCAGAGCAGCCGGGAGAAACGGAAGAGGGAATTGTATGAGTCTCTTTAGATTAACACTGCGTAATTTGCTGCATCGGCGGTTTCTGTCGCTGTTGACGGTATGTGCGGTCGCAGTTACGGTTGCTTTTATCGTCCTGCTATCCTTGTCCCGGCAAAGCGTTGAGCAAGGTGCCAAAAAAGGGTATGGTCCCTTCGATCTCGTAATTGGTGCAGCCGGCAGTGAAACCCAGCTTGTGCTGAATACCTTTTATCATATCGGTGCTCCGACAGGCAATATCCCGCTTGCTGTTCTAGATCAGGTGGAGCAGGATCAGGACGTGGATAAGGCCTTTGCGATGACAACGGGAGATAATTATAAAGGCTTTCCGATCGTCGGCATTGATTCCGGATATTTTGTTACCCGTTACGGCGACCGTAACCTTCAGGACGGGAATTTATATGCGCTCACTGGTGAGACCATTATTGGATCGTATGTGGCGGAATCTCTGGGTCTGCACATTGGAGATACATTTACGGGCGCACATGGACTTGTTCAGGGAGACAGCCATGAAACTGCGGAGGCGGAACACACGGAGGAGCATGGGGGAAATCATGAGGAAGATCATGAGGAAGACCATGCTGCCGAAGGGGCCGGAAATTCGCCGGACGAAGCACATGACGAAGAACATGGCGAAGAACACGCACATGAAAGCTTCCAGTATACCGTTGTGGGTATTCTTCCGGCCCTTCATACCCCTGATGACCGCGCAGTATTTACGACCGTAGATTATGCCTGGGCCGTACATGGTCTGCCTCCTGAGGAGCGGGAGATTACAGCTGTGCTGGTTAAACCGGCCAGTCTGCTGGGGGCCCATGATTTGAAAGAGGTGCTGGATGGCAGTAATGGAGTTCAGGCTGCCTATACAAGCCAGGCGGTTTCCGACGTGCTGAACGCTGTTGATCAGGGAGCACAGCTGCTGAGTGTGCTCACGGCATTATGCGTAATTCTGGCAGCGATAGCGATCCTGCTGTCTTTGATTGCCGCAGTCGGGGAACGTACCAAGGATGTGGGGTTATTGCGTCTTCTCGGCAAATCCAGAGCCTATGTATGGTTGACCTTAACGAGCGAAGGTCTGCTGGTGACAGCTACCGGACTTATCGCCGGACTGCTGCTGGGTCATCTTGGCGCTTACCTGCTGAAGGATGCACTGTTCGCCCAAGCTGGCATTCAAATTGAACCTTATCAGTGGACACCTGATCATTGGCTTATTGTTGCAGGGGCGCTTTCCATTGGTCTGCTGTCTTCGCTGGGGCCTGCATTCCGGATGTACCGGATGCATCCTCTTGCTTTGTTCAAATCCTAGGAGGTACATTCACTTGATAACATTAAAGGGTAGGTTGATCCTGATGACGGCTGCTGTTACAAGCATGCTGCTGCTTCAAGCATGCGGCCAGAACAGTGCAGCTGATGGCGGTGGAGAGTCCTTTGCTGCTGTAGTGGAGGCGGACAGTCCGGTAACAGAGGATGTGGCACAATCACCCGAAGCTACACAAGTACCCATAGTTCCAAAAGAATCACCGGCAGCTTCGCCAACTGTAGAGCGCTCTCCAGAAGCCGCCACGGCCACATCTGGACCTTCACCGGAACCCGAACTGGCTGCGGCGCCATCCATCGCACCAAGTACATCCAAACCTTTGCCGAAACCTTCTGCTCCAGTGGCAGTCATTCAGGATACATCGAAGAAGACTGTAGGCTCCAGCAAGAGTAATAGCAAGAGCCTGACATCTCCGACACCTGCAACGAAGTCAACGGCTAAGACAGGTGAAGCAGACAAGAGCGGAGGAAAGAGCAGCACTGTATCGCCGTCTCCACAAGCCAGCTCCCTCCCTGAGGCCAGTCCTGCCCCAACCGCAGTGGCCCAATTGAAGACTTCCTCCACAGGCCACACTGCCATTGATTGGAACGGCTTCTTCGACGGCAGCGACCAGACACGCCCCTCGGAGCAGTTTTGGGATCTCAGCGGCAGCGAGGTTACGATTAAGGGCTTTATGGGCGAAGTCCTCTCCTTTGAGAAGAACTGGTTTCTGCTGATTCCAGAGCCCGGGGCGGAGTGTCCCTTTGATAATGGGGATGAGACCTACTGGAACAAGATTATGATTGTCTTTGTACCTGAAGGCAGCAAGCTCCGGCATACCTCCGGCCCACTGCAAATTACCGGACGTCTGGACGTGGGCATCAAGATTGACGAGTCAGGCTACAAAACGATGTTCCGGCTTTATGATGCCTCTTTTAAGAGCATTTAAAGGAACTAAAATAATGAGTAATACCAGCCTTTGTATACCTTTTGGGGATACGGGGCTTTTTTTGGGTTTATAGATTGGATAATTTCTAATATATTAGAAGGTAGATTACCACTTATGGAATGGAAAGGATACCTGCCTGTGAGACAAGAAACAATACTGCTAGTGGACGATGAGCGGGAGATTGTTAACCTGATGGATATTTATTTCTGCAACGAGGGTTATCGGCTGCTCAAAGCCTTTGACGGACAGGAAGCGCTGGAATATTTAAAAGAGGAAAAGGTGGACCTCATTATTATGGATGTGATGATGCCCAGGATGGACGGGATAGAAGCCTGCATGAAAATCCGTGAAGAGCAAAATATGCCGATCATCATGCTGTCCGCCAAAAATTCGGATATGGATAAAATTCTTGGACTCAGTATAGGCGCCGACGACTATGTCGGAAAGCCGTTTAATCCGCTGGAGCTTGTGGCCCGGGCCAAATCACAGCTGCGCCGCTATCATAAATTCAACAAGGATAACCAACCAAGGATGAATGACAATGAGCTGATCTTCGAGGATCTCGTCATCGACATATTGAAACACGAAGTCTGCGTGGATGGACGTAAAGTAAGGCTGACACCCCGTGAATTTTCCATTTTGGAGCTGCTGGCGAGACATCAGGGCCAGGTGCTCAGCATGGAGCAGATTTACAGGAATATCTGGAATGAGCCTTTTCTGGACGGAGGCAGCACGGTTATGGTACATATCCGCAATATCCGCGAGAAAATTGAGCTGGATCCGAAGCAGCCCCGTTATGTGCAAACTGTATGGGGGATCGGGTATAAATTGGACGGGCCATCCTGAGAACTTGAGGTGATGATGCTGTGAATGCAAAATATATAAGTACTATCCGCTGGAAATTCATTTGGGCGTTTATTCTCAGCATGTTGTCAGGAGCCATCCTGTTATTTGGAGGGTACCGGCTGGTGAATTCTCTGCTTCACATGAACACGAGTTCACCGTCGGCACCCTATTCCCTGGTTTTGAAATGGATTATTAACCATATTGGCTCAGTGCCGGTAATGACAGCCGTAGGCATTATCAGCTTTTTGGTGTTCTTTTTCTTGTACACGCGAAAAGTAGTATCCTATCTCGAAGAGATCACACAGGGGATTCAGCAAATCACCAAACTGGGAGAGTCACACCGGATTGAAGTGCGGACCAGTGATGAACTAGGTGTACTGGCAGAGAATATTAATATTATGTCCGAACGGCTGCAGCAGTCCCTGCTTGAAGAGCGTAAGGCGATCCAGGCCAAAAATGAGCTGATTACCGGGGTCTCTCATGATTTGCGTACTCCGCTGACCTCGGTTTTGGGTTATCTGGATTATATTGAGCAGGACCGCTGCCGGGAAGAGACAGAGGTGCGCTATTATGTAGGCATTGCTTATCAGAAAGCACTAGTGCTGCGTAAGCTGATTGATGATCTGTTCGAATATACCCGTGTCAACAGTGGAGGACTGCCGCTTGCAGCAGAACAGCTGGACCTCAAGGCGTTCATTCGGCAGCTGGCGGAAGAGGCGGTTCCAGAGCTTGCCCGGGCAGGCATGGCCTATGAGCTGGTGGACCATACAGAATCCTTATGGATTCAGGGAGCACCTTACGAGTTGCTGCGCGCTTATGAAAATTTGATTACCAATGCCGTCCGTTACGGGCGTGAAGGGAAAAAACTGGAGATCGTACTCACCCGAGAAGGGGATGAAGCGGTCGTGCGGATCAGCAATTTTGGAGAAATGATTGCCGAAAGCGACCTTCCGCATATTTTTGAACGATTCTACCGGGCTGAACGCTCCCGTTCCCGGTATACCGGAGGTTCGGGGCTGGGACTTGCTATAGCCAAAGGGATTGTGGAACGCCACCACGGAGAAATTACAGCCCAAAGCGATGTGAACCGTACCGACTTTATCACCCGTTTCCCGTTATCTCCACAGGAGTCTTTAGAGAATCTTTAGAACTTGTGCGGGAGGTTCTTAAGAACTTGCCGGTATTCTATGTGTCATGGAGTAGTAAATGCACATATACCGGGAGGGATAAACTTGAGAAGACTAAATACGGTACGAACCGGATATTTGTATGTTATTGGAGGAAGCTTGCTGCTCAGCGGTGGGGTTCTTATGGTGCTACAGGCGGTGGTTTCCTTTCTATATTCGCGGCATAGCGCGGGTTCCGGGGCTTTTATTGTCCGCTTATTGCATTGGATGATCAATC
This sequence comes from Paenibacillus sp. FSL M7-1046, assembly GCF_038007405.1. Classification (NCBI taxonomy): domain Bacteria; kingdom Bacillati; phylum Bacillota; class Bacilli; order Caryophanales; family Paenibacillaceae; genus Paenibacillus; species Paenibacillus sp. FSL M7-1046. Next base: position 3,038,439 of record NZ_JBBOXB010000001.1, read on the forward strand.
ATATCGGCAGGTTGCCTTTGGCTGTAATTCTTTTCACCGCTCTTTCCGGCGGTTTTTTCCTGCTGCGTTCACAAAAATTATCCGATGATTTCAAGGCGCTGCTGCGGGCATCGGAAGAGCTTGCGGCGAATGGCTTCTTTAGGGAACTGGAGGTATCCACCGGAGGAGAGCTGGGCAGGCTGGCTGCTAATCTGCGGAAACTGAACAAAGAGATTGAACCGGCAGATGCAGAAGAAGCGGGATGGAGCAGCGAAGAGAGCATGGCGCTCATACTAAGGATGAAGACGCTGCTTCGCTTGCTGGATGAGCTGAAGGCTGCAGAAGGAGAGGCCGTTCAGGTGGATGCGGTGAAACGTGAAGCGGCGGGCTTGGAGCGGTTCCTTGTGAACCTGATTGCAAAGTGTTGAGCAGGGGCAATACCGGCACCCGGTTCACCCGGCGAAAACTGCTGCGTGTTTTTTATACCGGATTTGATCTTGCGGTAATTGGCGTGTTACTGCTGCTGGTAATGCTGTTTTATGTCCGTGTATATGGAGAGGCTGTGGTAAGCCGTCAGGCCGGGAAGCTGGTTTTAGATCAATCAAGCGTCATTACCGATTCAGAGGGGAATGTGCTGCGCCGAATTCCGCTGCCGGAATCGGGATATCGGACGATGGCTCAGCTGGAAGAGATGCCGTCTCTGCTGATCGACACTTTTTTGGCAGTCGAGGACCGCCGGTTCTACAGCCATCAGGGACTGGACTATACGGGAATCCTGCGTGCTGCCATAAACAATACCGTGAACTTCAGAGTAACAGAGGGAGGCAGCAGCATCACCCAGCAGTTAGCCCGCAATCTCTATTTAAACAGAGATAAAAATATGCTGCGTAAGCTGAACGAGGCCTCCATTGCTACAGCTTTGGAGAAACGGTTGTCAAAGCAGGATATTTTGCAGCTTTATCTGAACCAAATCTATATGGGCCGGGGGCAGTATGGAATAAAGGCGGCAGCAGAGTACTATTTCGGTGTAAGTGATCTCAAAAAGCTGGAGATTTCGCAAATAGCTGCTTTAGCGGCTATCCCGAAAGGTCCTTCCATCTATAATCCTGCGGAGAACAACGCGGTTTCCGAGGGGAGGAGGGTGCTTATTCTGGGAATCATGCAGCAGCGGGGGCTGATCAGCCCACAGCAAATGGTTGCCGCGCGCAAACAAAAATACCAGCCTCCGGAAGAAGCTGAGACTGAGGTTGCAGGTGCTTCCTATATTGACGCTGTGCTGAAAGAAGCCTCCCGGCTTACCGGTAAATCGAGGGAAGAGCTGCAAACAGGCGGTTTCAGGATTAAGACAGGGATGAATACAGGCATCCAGAAGACACTGGAGCAAGCATTTCGTAACACAGATGTCTTTCCTCCCGATGGGAAAAACCAGCAGGTCGAGGCGGCCATGGTGATACTCAATCATCACACCGGGGAGATTGCTGCCATGATGGGAGGGCGCAATCCTCAAACGGGCAGCCTTAATCGGGCGATTATTGACGCACGCCAGCCGGGTTCCGCCTTTAAGCCGATTATTGATTACGGGCCTGCGCTGGAAAGCGGCAACTTTAGTCCATCGAGTATAGTTCCCGACCGTAAGCAGTCTTACGGGAGTTACAGCCCGGGTAATCTGAATGGCGTATACCGTGGCCAAGTTAGCCTGAACCAGGCGCTCCAGCAATCCATCAATGCTCCGGCCGTATGGCTGCTGAAGCAGGTGGGAATCTCCAGCGCCCGTCAATTTGCCGGAAAGCTGGGGTTAGAACTGCCGCAGGAGGATAACAATCTGTCCATTGCGCTCGGCGGACTCCACAATGGGGTATCTCCTCTGAAAATGGCCCAGGCCTACAGTGTGTTTGCGAGCGGAGGGACGTTTAATGAAGCTCATACCATTAGCAGCATAACCAATGCGCACGGGCGAATTCTATACAAGCATGTCTCCAGCCAGCGTCAAGTGATCTCGGCGCGAACTGCGGAAAGCATGACGTTCATGCTCCGCAATGCAGTAAATCAAGGAACCGGGAAAAAAGCGCGGATGAACATACCGGTTGCCGGCAAGACCGGAACGACTCAGGCAGCGCTTCCCGGTGTCGACAGCAAGGCTAATCGGGATCTTTGGTTTGTCGGCTACACACCGGATTGGACAGCCGCTGTATGGATGGGTTTTGACCGTACCGATAAGGATAACTATATGACTGCGGGCAGCGGGATGGCGGCCGCTTTATTCTCCTCAGTGATGAACAAAGCAATAGCCGTTCGGAATTGAAAGAGGCGCTGGCCGCAGTTATACACGATTTGCTCCAGGCAGCCAGGCGTCTTTGTCGTACCCCCGCTGTTCCCAATAGCCGACATGGTCCTCATCAATGAGTTCAATCCGGTTGAGCCATTTTACCGATTTATAGGCATACATTTGCGGAGTGACCAAACGTACAGGCCCGCCCAGCTGATTCGGAATCGGCTTGCCGTCATGCATGACGGCAACCATAACATCCTCCATTCGCGCCTGTGCGAGTGTCAGGGAGTCCGTATAGACGCCGTCGCCGGAATACAGCTTGACCATCACCGCCTGGCTTTTTACTCCGGCAAGATCAAGCAGCTTGGAGAGGGGCAGACCCTCCCAGGTATTCTTGTAGACAGACCAGCCAGTGACGCAGTGAAAATCACTGACCTGCACCTCGCGCTGCAGCTTGACGAATTCCTCCCAGTTCCAGGTGAACTTCTTGTCCACCAGCCCGTCAATCGTAAATGACCAGTTCGAATTATCGAATGCTGGAATATCGGTTACAGTATATACGCGGAAGTTCCCTTCCGCTCCTCCACCAATCGGTGGTGCTGAATTTGCCAGCGGAATAGGGTCGGGAATTAGTGTGTTGGCATTGTTTGCTGCATAATCCGCGGTACCGGGCAACTGAAAGGATTTGCCGATCCAGCGGACAAAGGTCGGTCCGAGCGTTACCGCAAGTCCGGCACCCACAGCGACTTTAATGAAACCGCGGCGGGTATACATCGGCTGCTGGACATGGGCCGCTCCCGGCTGTTTCTGCTTATCATTAGAAGCAGATGCTCCATTAGCTGATGTTACCGGTTCTGGTACAATAGAGCGTTTCTTCGGTTCTTTGAGCCACTTGACTCTGGTAATAGAGTGGTAAATAATAACCGGAAGTCCAACCCAGGTTAGAAGATCGTGTATAAATAGTGCGGTATTTGCTGCTCTTGGCCCGGCAAGCCTGAATTGCCAGAGTACGACACCCGACAAAATCCACCCGATCAATAGGACCAGCACAAAAATCACATTAGCCTTTTGCCCATTTTTCCCCTTGAGCCTTTTCCAGTGTTTTGCAGCAAGCAGTAAATAATAAATGACCGGAATCAGCAGCACCAGTCCAAACGCGATATGTGCCCATTTTAGCCACACCCTGCCCTCACCCAGAAGCTCCCGCCAGAAACCGCCGACCAGCAATAATCCGCTGAGTGCCAGAAACAGGACCAGCCAGGCATTCCACATATGGATGGAGACAAGCTTCTTCCCGTATCCTTTACGAATGTTCGTGAGTGCTTTCTTCAATTGCCATTCCTCCTCAGCCTTCCGCGCTATGACAATTAGTTCAACTTTTAATTAATTGTACCCTAAAAAAGGGCGGTTGGATAATTCTGCTGGCTGTTAAGAGTTTATATCTTCTGCTGTGAAAAAAGCCCACCCTACTCTAATAGAGAAGGATGGACCCTTATGGACCTTTTATAGAAGAGAGACGAAGCGCTGAAATCATGCTGCTTATTCAGCGGCCCATTTCTCCAGCGTCTTATCATTGGGTAACAGCAGGGCAAGCAGGCCAAGCAGCGGGAGGAAGCCGCAAGCTATGAATACAGTCGCAATTCCGATCCGGTCGATCAGCTCGCCGATGACTACCGAGCCGATCCCGCCGAGCCCAAAAGCCAGTCCAGTAATCAGTCCCGAGACGGTTCCGATATTGCCCGGATAGAGCATTTGTGCATAAATGACTGTTACTGAGAAGCTGGACAGCAGGACAAAACCGGAGATGATTAGCAGAACAGCGGCCCAGAAATGGTTTACAAAAGGCAACGCCAGCGCAAAAGGCACCGTACTCACCATAGAGATAAGGATGAGATTACGCCGTCCGAAACGGTCGGCTAGCGGGCCCCCGAAGAAGGTGCCTACTGCACCGGCTGCCAAATACATAAAGATGTATATTTGAGCGTCATCAAGCTTCATTCCGTATTTATCCATTAAGTAGAAGGCATAATAGCCGCCGATGGAGGCGCTGTACCAGGAGCGTACAAAAACGATAAAGACCAGGATCACGGTTGCGGTTAGAATACTTTTGCTGCGAGCAGGGTCAAGCGTGCGTCCAGTCGATTTTTTGCGGAACGTATAGCCTGCATTAAGCATTTCTTGATACCATTTGGCCACATAGGTCTGTACGGCAATTCCGGCGGCAGCGATGACGGTGAACCCAAGTGCACCCATCTGCCCAAAGGGAATGAATACCCATTTCATCAAAAGAGGACCCAGCGATTGTCCGGCGTTGCCTCCCACTTGGAAGATGGATTGCGACAATCCCTTGCGCTGACCTGCAGCCATATGAGCTACACGCATGCCCTCCGGGTGGAACGCAGCCGAACCGAAGCCGACAAGCATAACAGAGAAGATGACCAATACGTAATTTCCGGCAAAAGCGAGCAGGAACACTCCGGCGAACGTGCAGCACATCCCCAGAGGGAGCAGGATCGGTCGGGGTTTACGGTCAGCGGCATAGCCGATTATCGGCTGAATCACCGAAGAAGTGATGTTCAGGGCGAAGGATATCCATCCGACCTGTGCATAGGAGAGCAGCATGTTTTCCTTTAAGATAGGAAACATCGCCGGGATAAGCGCCTGAATGGAATCATTGAATAAATGCACAAAGCTTACGGCGAGTAAAATCCGGTAAATAGTATCCTGCTGCAGATTGCGTTGTTCCCGGTCTTTTGCAACTAAAGAGGGAGCAGCGGGTATAGAATTCTTATTCATCTGAGCTCCTTTCAAACGGTTTAATGGGTGAGCATATATATGGAAATCCGATAAATCCTATTTTAGCCACAATCGAAGCGTTATGGGAATCAATTTGTGCTCGAGTCGTTCCAATTATGCGTTAATTTATTATTTTATAAAAAAGGGTTGCAAACATTCCTTCAGCATGATATATTATCTCTTGTGCTTATGAGGCATCGACGCTGAACTTGATCAGCGAAGAAGAAATAAGTTGACAAGCAATACGAAAACATGATATGATCTAATTCCTGCGCAAGAGACATAACGTTGAAAGCCGGGAGCAAGTTCTTTGAAAACTGAACAAATGGAACGCGTTAATTTTTAAAGATTCATTTAATGAATCGTCAGTTTCAAAATGAGCAATCGCTCTTTTCAATATCTTTTTCGGATGGTTATTTTCTCGAAGTGATTCGGGTGAAGTAACCGCTCGAAAAAACCAATTTGGAGAGTTTGATCCTGGCTCAGGACGAACGCTGGCGGCGTGCCTAATACATGCAAGTCGAGCGGAGTTATGAAGGAGCTTGCTCTGGATTAACTTAGCGGCGGACGGGTGAGTAACACGTAGGCAACCTACCTCTTTGACTGGGATAACTACCGGAAACGGTAGCTAATACCGGATAATTCCTTTGTTCACATGGACGGAGGATGAAAGGCGGAGCAATCTGCTACAAGGAGATGGGCCTGCGGCGCATTAGCTAGTTGGTGGGGTAACGGCTCACCAAGGCGACGATGCGTAGCCGACCTGAGAGGGTGAACGGCCACACTGGGACTGAGACACGGCCCAGACTCCTACGGGAGGCAGCAGTAGGGAATCTTCCGCAATGGGCGAAAGCCTGACGGAGCAACGCCGCGTGAGTGATGAAGGTTTTCGGATCGTAAAGCTCTGTTGCCAGGGAAGAACGTCCGGTAGAGTAACTGCTACCGGAGTGACGGTACCTGAGAAGAAAGCCCCGGCTAACTACGTGCCAGCAGCCGCGGTAATACGTAGGGGGCAAGCGTTGTCCGGAATTATTGGGCGTAAAGCGCGCGCAGGCGGCTATTTAAGTCTGGTGTTTAAACCTTGGGCTCAACCTGAGGTCGCACTGGAAACTGGGTGGCTTGAGTACAGAAGAGGAAAGTGGAATTCCACGTGTAGCGGTGAAATGCGTAGATATGTGGAGGAACACCAGTGGCGAAGGCGACTTTCTGGGCTGTAACTGACGCTGAGGCGCGAAAGCGTGGGGAGCAAACAGGATTAGATACCCTGGTAGTCCACGCCGTAAACGATGAGTGCTAGGTGTTAGGGGTTTCGATACCCTTGGTGCCGAAGTTAACACAGTAAGCACTCCGCCTGGGGAGTACGGTCGCAAGACTGAAACTCAAAGGAATTGACGGGGACCCGCACAAGCAGTGGAGTATGTGGTTTAATTCGAAGCAACGCGAAGAACCTTACCAGGTCTTGACATCCCTCTGAATCCACTAGAGATAGTGGCGGCCTTCGGGACAGAGGAGACAGGTGGTGCATGGTTGTCGTCAGCTCGTGTCGTGAGATGTTGGGTTAAGTCCCGCAACGAGCGCAACCCTTGACTTTAGTTGCCAGCAGGTCGAGCTGGGCACTCTAGAGTGACTGCCGGTGACAAACCGGAGGAAGGTGGGGATGACGTCAAATCATCATGCCCCTTATGACCTGGGCTACACACGTACTACAATGGCCGGTACAACGGGAAGCGAAGCCGCGAGGTGGAGCCAATCCCAGCAAAGCCGGTCTCAGTTCGGATTGCAGGCTGCAACTCGCCTGCATGAAGTCGGAATTGCTAGTAATCGCGGATCAGCATGCCGCGGTGAATACGTTCCCGGGTCTTGTACACACCGCCCGTCACACCACGAGAGTTTACAACACCCGAAGTCGGTGGGGTAACCCGCAAGGGAGCCAGCCGCCGAAGGTGGGGTAGATGATTGGGGTGAAGTCGTAACAAGGTAGCCGTATCGGAAGGTGCGGCTGGATCACCTCCTTTCTATGGAGAATCGTCACCTGCAACGGTGACATTCAAATCGGAAGCTTAGCTTCCGAGATACTTAACGCGTATCCATTTGTTCGGTTTTGATGGAATTTGCGGGGCCATAGCTCAGCTGGGAGAGCGCCTGCCTTGCAAGCAGGAGGTCAGCGGTTCGATCCCGCTTGGCTCCACCAACAAACTTCATCAATAGTAGTACCTTGATCCTTGAAAACTGGATACCGAAACGAATTTGCGTTTTAGAACATCTTTTAGCTGAAACTTGTGTGAACAAGTTTTAATTAATAGTGATACTAAGCGAAGGTTTTGGATTGTGAGCGACTTTTGGCTTTAAACAGACTGGCGGACAGAGTGATCTGGAAGCGCTGTTTAAAACAAGATGAGCGAATAAACCAAATACCAGAGCGATTGGTTAAGCTAATAAGAGCACACGGAGGATGCCTAGGCGCCAGGAGCCGACGAAGGACGTGGCGAACAACGAAACTGCCTCGGGGAGCTGTAAGCAAGCTTTGATCCGGGGGTGTCCGAATGGGGAAACCCAGCTGTGGTAATTCGCAGTTACTTCTCTCTGAATACATAGGGGAGATAGAGGCAGACCAGGGGAACTGAAACATCTAAGTACCCTGAGGAAGAGAAAACAATAGTGATTCCGTCAGTAGCGGCGAGCGAACGCGGAACAGCCTAAACCAAGGGGCTTGCCCCTTGGGGTTGTGGGACGTCTCACATGGAGTTACAAAGGAATATGGTAGGCGAAGAGGTCTGGAAAGGCCCGCGATAGAGGTAAAAGCCCTGTAGCCTAAACTGTGTTCTCTCCGAGACGGATCCCGAGTAGTGCGGGGCACGTGAAACCCCGTATGAATCCAGCAGGACCATCTGCTAAGGCTAAATACTACCTGGCGACCGATAGTGAAACAGTACCGTGAGGGAAAGGTGAAAAGCACCCCGGAAGGGGAGTGAAATAGAACCTGAAACCGTGTGCTTACAAAAAGTCAGAGCCCTATTCATGGGTGATGGCGTGCCTTTTGTAGAATGAACCGGCGAGTTACGTTTAACATGCAAGGTTAAGGTGAGAAGCCGGAGCCGCAGCGAAAGCGAGTCTGAATAGGGCGATTTAGTATGTGGACGTAGACCCGAAACCGTGTGATCTACCCCTGTCCAGGGTGAAGGTGCGGTAACACGCACTGGAGGCCCGAACCCACGTATGTTGAAAAATGCGGGGATGAGGTGGGGGTAGCGGAGAAATTCCAATCGAACTCGGAGATAGCTGGTTCTCCCCGAAATAGCTTTAGGGCTAGCCTCGGTGAATGGAGTGGTGGAGGTAGAGCACTGATTGGGTGCGGGGCCCGCAAGGGTTACCAAGCTCAGTCAAACTCCGAATGCCATTAACTTCTTGCCGGGAGTCAGACAGTGAGTGCTAAGATCCATTGTCAAAAGGGAAACAGCCCAGACCATCAGCTAAGGTCCCCAAGTGTGTGTTAAGTGGGAAAGGATGTGGAGTTGCACAGACAACCAGGATGTTGGCTTAGAAGCAGCCACCATTGAAAGAGTGCGTAATAGCTCACTGGTCGAGTGACTCTGCGCCGAAAATGTAACGGGGCTAAACACACCACCGAAGCTATGGCTAGATACTATGTATCTGGGGTAGGGGAGCGTTGTATGCAGGTTGAAGGTGTACCGTAAGGAGCGCTGGACAGCATACAAGTGAGAATGCCGGTATGAGTAACGAAAAGATCAGTGAGAATCTGATCCGCCGAAAGCCCAAGGTTTCCTGAGGAAGGCTCGTCCGCTCAGGGTAAGTCGGGACCTAAGGCGAGGCCGAAAGGCGTAGTCGAAGGACAACAGTTTGAAATTACTGTACCACCGTAATCCGCTATGAGCGATGGGGTGACGCAGGAGGGTAGTGACGCGGACTGATGGATGTCCGTCTAAGCAGTGAGGCTGGTGTGTAGGCAAATCCGCACACCATTAAGGCTGGGCTGTGATGGGGAGCGAAAATTATAGTAGCGAAGGTCATGATCTCACACTGCCAAGAAAAGCCTCTAGCCAGGAGAAGGTGCCCGTACCGCAAACCGACACAGGTAGGCGAGAAGAGAATTCTAAGGCGCGCGGAAGAACTCTCGTTAAGGAACTCGGCAAAATGACCCCGTAACTTCGGGAGAAGGGGTGCCTCGGTAGGGTGAATAGCCCGAGGGGGCCGCAGTGAAAAGGCCCAAGCGACTGTTTAGCAAAAACACAGGTCTGTGCGAAGCCGCAAGGCGAAGTATACGGGCTGACGCCTGCCCGGTGCTGGAAGGTTAAGGGGAGCGGTTAGGAGCAATCCGAAGCTGTGAACCGAAGCCCCAGTAAACGGCGGCCGTAACTATAACGGTCCTAAGGTAGCGAAATTCCTTGTCAGGTAAATTCTGACCCGCACGAATGGCGTAACGACTTGGGCGCTGTCTCAACGAGAGATCCGGTGAAATTTTAATACCTGTGAAGATGCAGGTTACCCGCGACAAGACGGAAAGACCCCATGGAGCTTTACTGCAGCTTGATATTGAATTTGGGTACGATCTGTACAGGATAGGTGGGAGCCGTAGAGGCAGGAGCGCAAGCTTCTGCGGAGGCGCCGTTGGGATACCACCCTGATCGTATCTAGGTTCTAACCTAGTGCCCTAATCGGGTACGGGGACCGTGTCAGGCGGGCAGTTTGACTGGGGCGGTCGCCTCCTAAAGAGTAACGGAGGCGTTCAAAGGTTCCCTCAGAATGGTTGGAAATCATTCGAAGAGTGCAAAGGCATAAGGGAGCTTGACTGCGAGACCAACAAGTCGAGCAGGGACGAAAGTCGGACTTAGTGATCCGGTGGTACCGCATGGAAGGGCCATCGCTCAACGGATAAAAGCTACCCTGGGGATAACAGGCTTATCTCCCCCAAGAGTCCACATCGACGGGGAGGTTTGGCACCTCGATGTCGGCTCATCGCATCCTGGGGCTGAAGTAGGTCCCAAGGGTTGGGCTGTTCGCCCATTAAAGCGGTACGCGAGCTGGGTTCAGAACGTCGTGAGACAGTTCGGTCCCTATCTGTCGTGGGCGCAGGAAATTTGAGAGGAGCTGTCCTTAGTACGAGAGGACCGGGATGGACGTACCGCTGGTGCATCAGTTGTTCCGCCAGGAGCATGGCTGAGTAGCTACGTACGGACGGGATAAGCGCTGAAAGCATCTAAGCGTGAAGCCCCCCTCAAGATGAGATTTCCCAATTAGTAAGACCCCTTGAAGACGACGAGGTAGATAGGTTGGAGGTGGAAGTGCAGCAATGCATGGAGCTGACCAATACTAATCGGTCGAGGGCTTATCCAACAAGTAAGACGCAGATTTGTTTCGGATTCAGTTTTCAGGCGATCAAGCCTGCAACACCTAAGCTGCATGTCCTTTCAGAGGATTGATCTTTTCTCGCAGCGATTTCGAGAAGCGGAAGCTTCGAAAAATCATGTTTGGTGGCGATAGCGGAGGGGTTCCACGCGTACCCATCCCGAACACGACCGTTAAGCCCTCCAGCGCCGATGGTACTTGGACCGAAGGGTCCTGGGAGAGTAGGACGCCGCCAAGCACACAAAGCCATTGTTGATTCATTGACAGTGGCTTTTTTGTGTTTGTGCAGGGCTGTGGAAATGTTGTGGATAATTTTCAGCAAGCGCAGAAAACTTACACACATGTGGATACAATATTTGATAGGGAACTATCCCTAAATGATGTGGATGAAAGACATATTCTTGGGGATTCGTCAAGAGAAAATCCAAGTAATACACGGGTTTTGTGGATAATATGTGGAATTTGTGGATAGAGACTGTGGAATCGTGGATAACTATTTTTTACCGGAAAGATATTCTTTCCGGTTCTTTGTGCTGCTGTGTATAAGTTGTGGATAACCATTGGATTCTTTATAATCTTTCTTGGCGGATTCGCGTACCTTTTCTGGACTTGATATACTCTTGATAAGCACTATTCTATTTGATAATGAGGTGAAGGTATTGGAGATCAGGCAATTGCAGCTAGAGGATTTTGAGGCAAGCCTTGGCTTGTCCGAGTACGCTTTTCAATTCAAACTTAACGGTGACGACAGAGTAAAATCCAAACGGAAGTTCAAGCCGGAAAGAGTCTGGGGCATCTTTGAGGAAGGGGAGCTAAGTGCAGAGCTGACGCTGCTGCCTCTTCAGGTGTATGTGCAAGGCAAAGCCGTCTCCATGGGTGGGATTGCCGGAGTGGCGACATGGCCGGAGAACCGCAGACAGGGACTTGTGGCCAAGCTTTTGTCCCACACGCTGCAAACAATGAACGAATCAGGTCATACGCTTTCCTTCCTGCATCCCTTCTTGATTCCTTTTTACCGCAGGTTCGGGTGGGAGATCTACTGTGAATATAAGAAGTACACGATACCGGTGGGCAAGTTTCCGCGGAAGGCCGAAATGGAGGGGCGTGTAGAGCGCGATAAAGCAAATATTGAAGTAATGGAGCAGTTATACGGGCGCTTTGCTTCCGGGTATAACGGTACGCTGCTGCGTGATCGTGAATGGTGGGAGAACAGCGTAGTGGATGAGGATACACATCATTGTGTGTTTTATTCTGCAGCGGGTGAACCGGGAGGTTATGTGCTCTATAAAATAGAGAACAAAGAACTGGTTATTGATGAATTCATTTTTATGGACGAAGAAGCCCGCCGGGGATTGTGGACTTTTCTCGCCAACCATGATTCGATGGTCACCGCTGCGAAGTTAAACCTGGTGCCAGCAGATGATATGCTGCCGTTTTTGCTTCCGGATCCCCGTATTCCGCAGGAGAATTATCCTTATTTTATGGCGCGTATTGTTAATGCCAAAGCCTTTGTGGAAGGACTCACCTTTAAGGAACAGAGCGAGCTGCAAAAGCGCATGTTGTATATTGAGGATGAGCATGCCCCGTGGAACGAGGGGCTGTGGGAGTGGAAGGTCAATCAGCAAGGTGAGGCATCTTTAATACAAGTAAAGGATACCGGAGAGCAGGCGGATTTGCGCTGCGGCATTGGAACATTGACGGTGCTGCTGCTTGGATACAAACATCCGGAAGAATTGCATCGCTGTGGGCAATTAAGCGGCAGTCTAGAAGCTGTGGAGTGGCTGAAAGGGATTATGCCGCAGGCACGGACCGCATTATTTGATTTCTTTTAATCGTAAGCAGCTCTTCCGCGCTGAATGAAGCAGGGAGAGCTTTTTATTTTTTCATATAAAAATGCATGTTGATCCAAGGGTTACTCCGAATACAATGGCAGCAATAAGTAAAAAATAAGACTAACCACTTGGAATTCAGTGAGAATATGTTATAATATGAAAAAAGTCAAAGAAAGTCAAAGTCAACGCATCCCGAAAGCAGTCTCTCCTAAGTGTAATGGTCTGAAAGGCAGGACATTGTGTCCGATTCGCCATCAGGTGCTTGGGTTAAGTTCTTAAGAGATCACCGCCGGACGGGTGTACAGCAAGAATTACCCTAACGATTTGAACACTGGAGGATGAGTGATGCGTAATATCTCCGATATTATCGAACAATATCTGAAGAATATTTTGCATGAAAGTCCCGAAGGTACGGTGGAAATTCAGCGTAATGATCTGGCGGACCAGTTCTCCTGTGTACCGTCGCAGATCAATTATGTCATCAGTACGCGCTTTACTTTGGAGAAGGGCTATGTGGTCGAGAGCAAACGTGGAGGCGGAGGTTACATCCGGATTCAGCGCTTTGAGCTTCCTCAGAATGTGGCGCTTTACGCACATCTCAAATCCACGATAGGCAATGATATTGACCAGAATTCCGCCGAAGGGCTGATTTACCAGCTTGAGGAGGCCCTGTTCTTAACCAAGCGTGAAGCGTGTCTCATGCGCGCCGCTGTTTCCCGGGATTGTCTGACGATTAATCTGCCCTACCGGGATGAGATTCGTGCCAAGATTATGAAAGCCATGCTGATTTCTTTGCTTGGTAAATAATACGAATGGTAAGGGGGACACCGCTTATGCTTTGCCAGGAATGCGGCGTCAAACCGGCTACCCTTCATTTCACCAAAATTGTGAGTGGAGAGAAGACGGAATTTCATATTTGTGAAAGCTGTGCGCGGGAGAAGGGGGAGTTAATTCCCGGAACCGCGGGCGGGTTCTCCATTCACAGCCTGCTCTCCGGTTTACTGGATCTGGAAGGCTCCGGCAAGGAGAAATCCGCGGCAACCCAAAATGCACAGGGTCTGAAATGCGAGAATTGCGGCATGACGTATTCCCAGTTCAGCAAACTTGGACGGTTCGGCTGCAGCTCCTGCTATAAATATTTTGACAGCACGCTGGATCCGCTGTTCCGAAGAGTGCACGGCAGCACCGCTCATGTAGGCAAGCTGCCGAAACGTGCAGGGGCACAAATTATGTGCAAACGGCAAATTGATGAACTGAAGTTGGAATTGCAGCAAAGCATTATGCAAGAGGAGTTTGAAACTGCAGCCGAGCTGCGGGATCAGATCCGCCGACTTGAAAAAGAAATGGCACAAGAGTAAAGTCTTTCATATATAGGGGGGATGCGGCATGTCAAGTCTCCGGTTTACCGAACAAGCGCTTAGTGACTGGATGCGCTGCGGTGGCAGCCATTCCGAGATTGTAATCAGCAGCCGTATGCGTATCGCCCGCAATCTGGAGCACCTGCCTTTTCCTTTGCTGGCATCTGCCGAGCAGGCGGAAGAGGCGCTGGAGCAGCTGGCACCCGTGTTTCAGGGAGAAGCTGCAGCGGACTTTGGTACCTTTCAACTGCTGAAGCTGGATGAGCTGGATGAGCTGGATAAAAAAGTGCTGGTGGAGAAACATCTGATCAGTCCAAATCTAGCCAATGATTCACGGGGTGGAGCGGTCATTTTGAACGAGGATGAGTCGGTCAGCATTATGATCAATGAGGAAGACCACCTCCGGATTCAATGTCTGTTTCCCGGCCTGCAGGTTAAAGAGGCTTGGGTAAGGGCAACGGCCATCGACGATATTTTTGAGGCTTCTGTCAATTATGCCTTTGATGATAGAAGAGGGTACTTAACGAGTTGTCCCACCAATGTAGGAACCGGGCTAAGAGCTTCGGTGATGCTGCATTTGCCGGCATTGGTTATGACCCATCAGATCAACCGGATTCTATCCGCTGTAAATCAGGTGGGACTGACCGTAAGAGGGATTTATGGTGAGGGCAGCGAAGCAGTAGGAAACATCTTTCAGATATCCAACCAGATTACACTGGGACAGACCGAAAGTGAGATCATTGAGAATCTTCACAGTGTGGTCACCCAGATTATAGAGCATGAACGGAATGCCCGTGAACGCCTGCTGGTTGATTCCGCACTGCGGATTACCGACCGGATTAAACGCTCTTACGGCATTTTGTCCTATGCGGCAGTGATGGAGCTAAAAGAGTCGGCCCAGCGGTTATCCGATTTGCGGCTTGGAGTCGATTTGGGGATACTGGAAGGGCCTTCGATTTCAGTGCTGAATGAGCTGAATGTCAAGACACAGCCCGGATTTTTGCAAAAGCTGTTCGGCGATGAGCTCACGGCTACTGAACGTGATATGTACCGGGCGAAGCTGCTCCGGGAAACACTGGGATCACAACATTAATTATAGATATTTATTATTCGTGGAGGTGCAGGAGATATGATGTTTGGAAGATTTACGGAACGCGCACAAAAAGTGCTGGCGCTGGCGCAAGAAGAAGCTGTTCGTTTGGGACACAACAACATTGGGACAGAACATATTTTGCTCGGACTGATTCGTGAAGGAGACGGCATAGCCGCGAAAGCTCTAATCGGACTTGGTCTGGGTCTTGAGAAAATTCAGGATGAAGTGGAAACACTGATCGGCAGAGGACAGGAGCAGCCAACAAACATCGCGTATACTCCTCGTGCCAAAAAAGTTATCGAGTTGTCGATGGACGAAGCCCGTAAGCTGGGGCACACTTACGTCGGCACTGAGCATATTCTGCTCGGGCTTATCCGTGAAGGCGAGGGTGTAGCTGCCCGTGTACTCAACAACCTGGGGATCAGCCTTAACAAGGCCCGCCAGCAAGTGCTGCAGCTGCTCGGCAGCAGCGAAGCTACTTCCAGCCACAGCGGTGCGCCTGCTAATGTCAGCACACCAACGCTGGATGGTCTGGCCCGTGACCTTACCGCCTATGCCAAGGATGGCAACCTGGATCCCGTTATCGGCCGCAGTAAGGAAATTGAACGTGTCATTCAGGTGCTGAGCCGCCGGACGAAGAATAATCCGGTGCTGATCGGTGAGCCTGGGGTTGGTAAAACAGCCATTGCCGAAGGTCTGGCCCAAAAGATCATCAATAATGAAATTCCGGAAACGCTGCGCGACAAACGCGTAATGACTCTGGATATGGGTTCTGTAGTAGCCGGAACTAAATACCGCGGTGAGTTTGAAGACCGCCTTAAGAAGATTATGGATGAGATTCGCCAGGCAGGAAACATCGTGCTCTTCATTGACGAGCTGCACACCTTGATCGGTGCAGGCGGTGCGGAAGGTGCCATTGACGCCTCTAACATCCTGAAGCCGGCTCTGGCCCGTGGAGAGCTGCAATGCATCGGTGCCACTACGCTGGATGAATACCGCAAATATATTGAGAAAGACGCAGCCTTGGAACGCCGCTTCCAGCCAATTACGGTGGATCAGCCTTCTCCTGAGGAAGCTGTACAGATTCTTTACGGACTACGTGACCGTTACGAAGCCCATCACCGGGTGAAGATCACGGATGAAGCCATCGTAGAGGCTGTAAAACTGTCCGACCGTTACATTCCTGACCGGTTCCTTCCGGACAAAGCAATTGACCTGATTGATGAAGCCGGCTCCAAGGTAAGATTGAACTCTTATACGATTCCACCAAATCTGAAGGAACTGGAAATGCGTCTGGATGATATCCGCAAGGAGAAGGATTCAGCCGTACAGAGCCAGGAATTCGAGAAGGCTGCCGCACTGCGGGATACGGAGCAAAAGATCCGCGAGGAACTGGACACGACTAAGAACCAGTGGAAAGAGAAGCAAGGCCGCACCGACTCACAGGTTACACCGGAGGATATCGCTCAAGTGGTTGCCAGCTGGACCGGCATACCGGTCAGCAAGCTGAAGGAAGAGGAAACCGACCGTCTGCTTAATATGGAGTCTATCCTGCATGAACGGGTAATCGGCCAGGATGAAGCCGTCAAGGCAGTCAGCCGGGCCCTCCGCCGGGCACGTGCAGGACTTAAGGATCCTAAACGCCCTATGGGTTCCTTCATCTTCCTCGGTCCTACCGGGGTCGGTAAAACCGAGCTGGCACGGGCGCTTGCAGAAGCAATGTTCGGCGATGAGAATGCGGTGGTCCGGATTGATATGTCGGAGTACATGGAGAAACACTCCACTTCCCGACTGGTAGGAGCGCCTCCAGGTTATGTGGGTTATGAAGAAGGCGGACAATTGACCGAGAAGGTACGCCGTAAACCATATTCCGTAGTACTGCTGGACGAAATTGAGAAGGCCCATCCGGAAGTATTCAACATCCTGCTGCAGGTGCTGGAAGACGGCCGTCTGACCGATTCCAAAGGCCGCGTGGTCGATTTCCGCAACACTCTGATCATTCTTACCTCCAATGTAGGAGCACAGGCGATCAAGAAGAATTCGACGCTGGGCTTCACAGCGGTGCAGGATGCGGGAGCAGACTACACCAATATGAAGGGCAAGGTTATGGATGAGCTGAAGAAGAGCTTCCGTCCCGAGTTCCTGAACCGGATCGATGAGATCATTGTCTTCCACTCCCTGGAAGAAAAGCATATCGCAGAAATTGTTACGCTGATGTCCGATGAGCTGCGCAAGCGGCTGCGTGAGTATGATGTGGACTTTGAGCTGACAGAGGGAGGCAAAGCCTTCCTGGCTAAAGAGGGCTATGATCCAGCCTTCGGCGCACGTCCGCTTCGCCGGGCGATCCAGAAGCATATTGAGGACCGGCTGTCCGAAGAACTGCTGAAGGGCAACATCAAAAAAGGTGATTCCCTCAAGATTGATGAGGTGAACGGTGAGCTTGTCGTAACTACCGTTGAGCCGCCAGCAGCTTCCCTGGAAAAAGAAGTAGAAACTGAGAAATAATATCCATCTGTGAAACATAGCTCCCGCTCCTCCGTATAGAGGGGCGGGGGCTTTTTGTTGCTGTGCAGACCCTTTTGGTGATAATTCACCCGAATTTCAGGAAAGTTAATGGGATACTCCTCAAAAGTAGCTCTGAACTGACCTTTCGTTCAAGGTGCAGAAATGGTAAACTTTGAATAAGAGAAAATTATCCGCAATTTAAGCAGTTCGGACGGTAAGGAGTACACATGGCTAAACCAAAAACTAAATTTTTCTGCACCGAATGCGGCTACGAATCGCCGAAGTGGTTCGGCAAATGCCCGGGCTGCCAGGCATGGAACTCCATGGTTGAGGAGACCGAAAGCGTAGTCAAAACACAAGGAATGAATGCACCTATTTTTCAGAGTAAAGAAAAGGCGCAATCGATCATAAATATAGAAAGTGACAAAGAGCCCCGTATATTGACAGGCATCGGTGAGCTTAACCGGGTTCTCGGCGGAGGTATTGTGCCGGGTTCGCTGGTGCTGGTCGGAGGCGACCCCGGCATCGGGAAATCAACCCTGCTGCTGCAGACCTCGCATGCATTGACTACTCAAGGTTTACGCGTACTGTACATCTCGGGAGAAGAATCGGTTCGGCAGACGAAACTCCGTGCCGATCGCCTCGGGGCGTTGTCGGCAGAGCTGTATGTACTGTGCGAGACGAATATGGAAAGCATCGAGGAAGCCATTGAACAGATCAAACCTCAGTTCCTCGTCATTGACTCCATCCAGACGGTATTCATGCCGGAAGTAACCAGTGCACCTGGCAGCGTGACACAGGTTCGGGAATGTACGACAAGATTTATGCGTATCGCCAAAATCCGCGGGATCGCAACAGTACTTGTTGGTCATGTTACCAAGGAAGGCGCGATTGCCGGGCCCCGAATGCTGGAGCATATGGTGGATTGCGTACTCTATTTTGAAGGAGAGCGGCATCATACGTACCGGTTGCTGCGGGCAGTTAAGAACCGCTTCGGTTCAACCAATGAGATCGGTATCTTTGAGATGGGGGAGATCGGGCTTACAGAAGTGGAGAATCCCTCCGAGCTGTTCTTGTCCGAACGTCCGCTAGGTGTAGCGGGTTCAGCAGTAGTGGCGAGTATGGAAGGAACCAGACCGGTGCTTGTTGAGCTTCAGGCGCTTGTCGCTGCAACTCATTTCCCTTCCCCCCGCCGGATGTGCACAGGTATGGACCACCAGCGGATGGCGCTTATTATTGCAGTGCTGGAGAAACGGATGGGGATGTTCCTGCAGAACCAGGATGCTTATCTGAACGTTGCCGGTGGGGTAAAGCTGGATGAACCGGCAGTAGATTTGGCTGTAGCTATCAGCATTGCTTCCAGCTTCCGCGATATATCAACCAAGCCTTATGATGTCTTCTTTGGTGAAGTCGGTCTCACCGGTGAGGTCAGGGGGGTCTCACGCGCGGAAATGCGGGTGAAGGAAGCGTCTAAGCTTGGCTTCCGGAGAGTGATTATGCCAGAGAAGAGCATGAAAGGCTGGAAACATCCGCAGGATATCCAGATTATTGGCGTCAGTACCGTAGCAGATGCACTATCGGTCGCGTTAGATTAGGGGGCATAGGAAGATGAAAGAATATAATCAATTAGATAATATGAATGATCTGCTGAGGATGGCGGCACCCGGAACTCCCTTCCGGGAAGGTCTGGAGAATGTGCTGCGTGCAAAGACAGGAGCTTTGATTGTTGTCGGATACAGCCCGGAGGTGATGGAAGTTGTCGATGGGGGATTCTCCATTAACTGCGATTTTTCACCCAATTATTTATATGAATTAGCCAAAATGGACGGAGCCATTATTCTGAGCGAGGATTTGAAACGGATACTGTACGCAAATACGCAGCTCATTCCCGATTCCTCCATCTCATCCATTGAGACAGGGATCCGCCACCGCACTGCAGAGCGTGTTGCCAAGCAGACGGGCAAGCTGGTGGTATCCATTTCCCAGCGGCGCAACATCATTACCTTGTATCAAGGTTCCATCCGTTATGCGCTTAAGGAGATTGGGGCAATTCTGGCCAAGGCCAACCAGGCCATACAAACCCTGGAGAAGTACAAAGCGGTACTTACCCAGGGCTTAACGAACCTTTCCGCTTCTGAATATGAAGGCATCGTTACCGTGGCTGAAGTAGTCGGAGTGATCCAGCGGGTGGAGATGGTGCTGCGCATTAAGATGGAAATCAAGCGCTATATCAACGAACTCGGCAACGAAGGGCGCTTGATCAGCATGCAGATGGAAGAACTGGTCGGAAATACAGAGGAAGAAGCATGGCTTCTGTACAGAGACTATGCAAGAGAGGAACAGGAGGACAAAATCCGCGAAATTATTGCCGGACTCAAGCGTTCCAGCGACGATGAGCTGATGGATGACAATCATATTGCCCGTCTGCTTGGTTATTCCTCTACAGCGATTGCCTCCGAGGAGGTCGTTACTCCGCGCGGGTACCGGCTGCTTAATAAGATTCCACGCCTGCCGAATGTGATCATCCACAATCTGGTGGAGCGCTTCGAAATGCTGCCGAATCTGATGACTGCGAGCATCGCGGAACTCGATGAGGTGGATGGAATCGGAGAGGTTCGGGCACGAAATATCCAAGACGGACTTAAACGCCTGCAGAAACAAGTTCTTATTGACAGGCAAATGTAAATAACATACAATCACGTAATATTGAAGAAGTTAGGCTCAAAGTAATAAAATAGAGGTGAAGAAATGATACAAAAATCAATTCCGAGTCTTTTTACCATTGGTAACCTGATGCTTGGAATGTTTGGTATCATGATGGCGTTTGACGGCAAGCTTAGCATGGCCGCTATCATGGTGATTATCGCTATGCTGCTTGACGGACTAGATGGCCGTGTAGCGCGGGCGCTGGGCTGCGAGAGTGAATTTGGCAAGGAGCTGGATTCCCTATCCGATGTCGTATCCTTTGGTGTGGCACCTGCGCTAATTATGTATCTTACAAGCCTGCAGGATTTGAGTTCTGCACTCGGCTGGACTGTAACAGCAATATTCCCGGTATTCGGGGCGCTGCGGTTGGCCCGTTTTAATGTCCGCCCGGGAATCCCCGGATATTTTGTCGGTTTGCCTATTCCTGCTGCAGGTGGCGTGCTCGCCACACTGGCCCTTTTTCATAAAGATGTTTCCGCTCCATTCATGATTGTTGCCACTTTGCTCTTATCTTATCTGATGGTCAGCACAGTCAAATACCCTAACTTCAAGAAGATCGGACTGCCCAAAAAAGCGGTCGTTGGTGCGCCGTTAGTGATTATTGTGGCGGTAGCAGTAGCAGTTGTGTTCCCGGAGCAGATTGCCAAGATGATCTTTGGACTGCTCGCGCTGTATGCTTTGTACGGATTTAAGCATAATATTGACCGGCTCACGGCACGTCGCCGTCACCGCCGCAGAAGACGTTCGGAAGACAAGATCTATCACTCCAAGAACGGGTAGCCTGTAAGTTATTCCTCTAGATGATCATTCCTTTATATATACCGAAAAAGGCTATGCCCTCCCTGACCTCAGTGGACGGCATAGCCTTTTTCGCTTGAACGGATGAAGAAAGCATACAAGAGCGTCTGCAGCCATGATTAGGATAGGTTGAACAAACCGAGCGTAGCGCATTTCTGCGATTCCTTCACCACAACCTCGTCCATATTAATGTCAAGCAGATTGCACAATGCAGACATATAGAACAATTCCCGCCCCAGCTCGGAGGCGACAACTTCACGGCAGTTCTCGCACAGCTGGCCCTCAAGATGAGTTCCTGCGAGTTCCTTGGCTTGTTCAAGTCCCAAAGCGGGCTCGAACACCTGTTTGGTGGCATGCAGCTGAATACAGCCGCATTCGGTAATGGCCTTGACAACGGCACGGTTGACGGATGCGCTGCTCTGCCCGTTCTTGGACATTACATCCAGAAGACTACGGTGACGGAGCAGCAGTTCGGAGACTTGATCCTGAAAGGCCTGTAAACTTGGTGCGCTCATTTTTCATTCACCCCTGGGTTCGTAATTGAGTTCATTATATGCCAGGGCCCCCCTGTTTTCAACGGGAATAGGAGTTCCTGGGAATCTTTACAGAAGCGGTAAGGTAAAAGTATGAGAAAAAATATGCAACCCCCGATTACCGTCCTGAAAATTGGAACATACTGGTGAGGTATAGATCATTTTAGGATGAATAAAAGGAGGTGCTTAAGGTTATGTGGAAAAAAGTGATGTTGACGCTTGCCGGGTTATGCGGAGCCTGGTCCGGTTTTTCGCTATACCATACGGCAGAAAAAGGGTTCCCTGAGGGAATGGGAAAGCTGGGGGAAAGTCTGCCTGTGGAAGGAAGCATTTTATTTACGGTGCTGGGTGCCATTATTTTTTTGTTTGCGGGGACTTTATGCGCGGAGTGGGCAGGTTCAAAGCTGCGTGAGGCGGTGCTGTACTGCTCGCGAATTCCGATGAATGAATTGGCCGCAGGTGCCGCAGGACTTACGGGAGGGCTGCTGTTGTCCCTGCTGCTCCATCCGGCCATGGACTGGCTGGGGAAGGCAGGCGAACTGGTGCAGGTGGCTGCCACGCTAGCTCTGGGTTATATGGGGCTGCGTATCGGTCTGGAGAAGAAAGAGGAGTTGGCCTCGCTTTGGACAACCGGACGCTGGGGGCAATCGGCTGAACCGGAGGGCCGCGGACTGGAGGAGCATAAAATTCTCGATACCAGCGTCATTATTGACGGGCGGATTGCCGACATCTGCAAAACGGGATTTATCGAGGGGACGATTGTCATCCCTGAGTTTGTTCTGGAAGAGCTTCAGCACATCGCCGATTCTTCCGATCTGCTGAAACGCAACCGTGGCCGGCGCGGTCTAGATATTCTCAATAAGATCCAGAAAGAACTGGATGTGAAGGTACTGATCTACGAGGGCGATTTCGAAGAGATCTCCGAGGTGGACAGCAAGCTGGTCAAGCTCGCCAAAGTGCTGCGCGGCAAGGTGGTAACCAATGATTTCAATCTCAATAAGGTCTGTGAGCTGCAGGGGGTTTCCGTACTTAATATCAACGATCTGGCAAATGCGGTAAAACCGGTTGTTCTGCCGGGAGAGGAGATTATCGTACAGGTCATTAAAGACGGCAAGGAGCATGGACAAGGGGTAGCCTATCTCGATGATGGAACAATGATTGTCGTTGAAGGCGGACGCGAGTACATCGGCACGACGATGGAGGTTTTGGTTACAAGCGTGCTGCAGACCTCAGCCGGCAGAATGATTTTCGCCAAACCGAAGCTGCTGGAAAAAGCGCAATAAGCAAGAAGCCATATCGCAAAATGTCTTTTGGGTTGGAAATGACCGCCAAACACGTTATGATGGGGATATACGTGAAAGACAGGAGCAAAAAGAATGTCGAACAGTGTGGGCGCCGTGATTGTGGCGGCAGGCAGAGGAACACGGATGGGGACCGCCGAGAGCAAGCAATATTTGCTGCTTCAAGGCAAACCCATTATCGTGCATACGCTGGAGGTGTTCCAGCAGCATGAGCTTATCTCTGAAATTGTGCTGGTCACTGGCCAGGAGGACATAGAACGCTGCCGGGAATGGGTAGAGGCCTATAAGCTGGATAAAGTGAAGGCTGTCGTTCCCGGAGGCTCCGAACGTCAGCACTCCGTACATTTGGGGCTAAAGCAGCTGGACACCAACTGGGTCATGGTGCATGACGGTGTACGTCCATTCGTGCAGGAGAGTGAGATTGATGCTTGCTACGAACGGGCCAGAGCGGTCGGCGCGTCTGCACTTGCAGTGCCGGTAAAGGATACGATCAAGCAGGTGGACGGTAATGGCAAGGTGCTGTCTACTCCGGATCGGCGAAGTCTGTGGGCGATTCAGACCCCGCAGACTTTTCGTCTGTCTGATTTGCTTGCGGCGTATGCCGCGGCGGAGCGGGAAGGATTTATTGGCACCGATGACTCCAGTCTGGCCGAGCGCAGCGGGATTCCGGTATCTGTGGTGGAGGGAAGCTACAGGAACATAAAGATCACAACGCCGGAAGACCTCGATTTTGCCGAATTTACAGAAAGAAACAGGGGAGAGGGTTAAGCATGATAGCTGTAGGACAAGGTTTTGATGTACACCAGCTGGTAGAGGGAAGACCGTGTATTATTGGCGGAGTCACCATCCCTTATGAAAAAGGGCTGCTGGGGCACTCCGATGCGGATGTGCTGCTGCACGCGGTAAGTGATGCTATTCTGGGGGCGCTTGGGCTTGGCGATATCGGCAGGCATTTTCCCGACACCAATCCGGCCTTCAAGGATGCGGACAGCCTGAAGCTGCTGGAGCAGGTATGGAGTCTTGCCCGCGAGCGTGGCTATAAGCTCGGCAATATCGACTCAACCATTATTGCCCAGAAGCCAAAGATGGCTCCGTACATCCCGCAGATGACTGAGATCATTGCCCGCACTCTGGGAGCGGAAACCTCGAAAGTGAATGTAAAAGCGACCACTACCGAACAGCTCGGTTTTGCCGGACGCGGCGAAGGGATTGCGGCACAATCTATTGTCTGCCTGCTCCAAGATGTGATATCATCTTGAGATGGCTGCAAGTGACCTAATTTTAACCATTATGAAGCGGAGGGAATACTATGGCGGATCAAGTCCGGGTGCGTTACGCACCGAGCCCTACGGGACATTTACATATCGGAAATGCCAGAACAGCACTGTTTAACTATTTATTTGCCCGTAATCTGGGCGGGAAATTCATTATCCGGATCGAAGATACGGATGTAAAGCGCAATGTCGCCGGCGGGGAAGAAAGCCAGCTGAAATATTTGAAATGGCTGGGAGTAGACTGGGACGAGAGCGTCGACGTTGGCGGTGAATACGGCCCTTACCGCCAGACCGAACGCCTTGATTTGTATCGTATCTACTGGCAGGATTTGCTGGACCGCGGTCTGGCATACCGCTGCTATTGCACCGAAGAGGAGCTGGAAGCGGAACGTGAGGAACAGACGGCCCGCGGCGAAACTCCGCGTTATTCCGGCAAGCACCGCGATTTGACAGAGGAACAACGCCTCGCGTTTGAAGCGGAAGGACGTATTGCCAGCATCCGCTTCCGGGTGCCGGAAGATCGCACATATACCTTTGAGGACATCGTAAAAGGCAGCATTTCTTTTACTACTAAAGAAATGGGCGATTTTGTAATCGTGAAGAAGGACGGAATTCCGACCTATAACTTTGCTGTAGCGATAGATGATCATCTGATGGAAATCTCCCACGTGCTGCGCGGGGAAGACCATATCTCCAATACGCCGCGCCAGCTGATGATTTACGAATCACTTGGCTGGGAACCGCCGCTCTTTGGCCATATGACGCTGATTGTCGGCGATGACCACAAGAAGCTGAGCAAACGGAACGAATCCATTATTCAATTCATCGAGCAGTATGATCAGCTCGGCTATCTGCCGGAAGCTCTCTTTAACTTCATCTCCTTGCTTGGCTGGTCTCCGGAAGGTGAAGAGGAGATCTTTAATAAAGAAGAGCTGATCTCGATCTTTACCGCTGACCGCCTGTCCAAGAGTCCTGCTGTATTCGACACGAACAAGCTGGCTCATTTGAACAATCACTACATTAAGCATGCGGATCCGAAGCGGATTGCAGCGCTGGCCATTCCTCATCTGCAAAAGGCGGGAAGACTGCCGGCTCAGCTTAATGATGAACAGCAGACCTGGGCGGAAACACTCGTTGCACTGTATCAGGAGCAGCTGACGGCTGCATCGGATATTGTCGGGCTTTCCGAAATGTTCTTCCGCAGCCATGTGGAGCTCGAAACGGAAGCGGCTCAGATTCTGGCTGAGAGCCAGGTTTCTGAAGTTCTCTCCGCTTTTCTGGCCAAGGTGGAAGGTACTGAAGACTTTACTGCCAGCAATATGGCTGTTCTGATTAAAGAAGTGCAGAAAGAGACGGGCCACAAAGGAAAAGCGCTGTTTATGCCAATCCGTGTCGCTTTGACCGGCCAGACTCATGGCCGTGATCTGAATGTGACGATTGCCCTGCTGGGCCGGAACCGTGTCATTGAACGTTTGAAATCACAAATCAAAGGGGCCTAAGCTTTGATGACCTGGGGGCAAACCTCTTGTCAGTCCCTTATCTTTTCGCTAAGATAGAAGAATATTGTAATAGCTGTGATCAGGAAAAGTACGCGCATAAGGACAATTGCCAGAGAGAATAACCTCGTAAGGAACTTCCTTAAGAGGCTGGAAGTTATTCATTTGTCCGCCGCTGAACATGCGCCTGTGAGCTGCAGGGTTGAGCGTTCCCTTGAGGGACGTTAGACTGTGCCGGGAACGTTGCCGTTAACGACGCAAGAGGGATGTTGCACCCAGAGGCCGGAATGCTGGGCTGGGGAGTATGCAATCATCCAAGCAGAGTGGAACCGCGGTTACACGCCTCTGCAGCTTTAAGCTGCAGAGGCGTTTTTTGTTGAAATAGGAGAGCAGATTCTTTGGACATAAAGATGGATTTCTGACCAAGCCTAAGCTCGCGGCAAACGTGTAGAGAGATAGATAGTGGGCTGCGCCAATACCTTCCTTATGCGTACCTGTAAACAGGAGGCGGGGAAGCCAAGAAGAGGGGAACCGTGATGTTTAAGCATATCAAGTCGGACATTCGGGCAGTATTCGACAACGATCCCGCAGCCCGCAGCAGATTCGAGGTTGTCTTCACTTATGCCGGACTTCACGCCATTTGGGGTCATCGGATGGCCCACTCTTTTTACAAACGGCGCTGGTTTACGCTGGCGCGCATCGTTTCACAGATCAGCAGGTTTATGACTGGTGTCGAAATTCATCCCGGCGCCCGTATCGGGGATCGGTTGTTTATCGACCATGGCATGGGGATAGTCATTGGTGAAACTTGTGAAATCGGTGATGATGTTATTATCTATCAAGGGGTTACGCTTGGGGGAACCGGTAAAGAAAAAGGGAAACGCCATCCTACTGTCGGCAATAATGTTGTAATTGGTTCCGGTGCGAAAGTACTGGGATCGTTCCGGATCGGCGATAATTCCAATATCGGCTCCAACGCAGTCGTACTGCGTGAAGTGCCCAATAACAGCACTGTGGTAGGCAATCCCGGCCGAGTGGTCAAGCGCAACGGGGAACGGGTATCCGACCGTCTTGATCATACCAAGATGCCGGATCCGCTGGTAGATTCCCTGCGTTTCCTGCAGAAGGAGATTGAGGAAATCCGGGAACAGCTCGGGAATGAGGATAAGCAGAAAGCCGAGCAGCGTCGGCTGGAAAGCCAGCAATATATAGGGGACTATGAAATTTAAGCATCCCGGTATTCCAGTGAATGCCGGAACATCAGAAAGGATTGGGACAGCATGGCTTTGCAAATCTACAACACAATGAGTCGCAGCAAGGAGCAGTTTGTGCCTCTGAAGTCAGGCGAGGTAAAAATGTACGTATGCGGACCAACCGTCTACGGCTATATGCATATCGGAAATGCCAGACCTGTTATCGTTTTTGATACGGTCCGCAATTATTTAGAGGCAATCGGCAATGAGGTCCGATATATTACCAATTTCACCGATGTCGATGACAAGCTAATCCGCAAAGCGGAGGAAATGAATACTACAGTAGCTGAAGTCGCTGAAATTTTTATCGCTGCCTACGGTGAAGATCTTGCCGGTCTGGGCGTAAAGCCTGCAACGATGAATCCGCGGGTTACACAAAGTATGGATCTGATCATTGAGCTCATCAAGGAGCTTGAAGACAAAGGTTATGCTTATGAGAACGGCGGCGATGTGTATTACCGCACGGGCAAATTTGCCGATTACGGCAAGCTGTCCCGCCAGAATCTCGAGGAACTGCAATTCGGGATTCGTGTGGAAGTGGATTCGCGCAAGGAGAAGCCCGAGGATTTTGTGCTGTGGAAAGCGGCCAAACCGGGTGAAATCCATTGGCATAGTCCTTGGGGGAATGGACGTCCCGGCTGGCATATCGAGTGCTCGGCCATGGTCCGTGAATATTTGGGCGATACTATTGATATCCACGGCGGGGGGCAGGATCTACAGTTCCCGCATCATGAATGCGAATGCGCACAAACGGAAGTGCTGACCGGCAAGCCGCTGTCGAACTATTGGATGCACAACGGATTTCTCAACATCGGAGACGAGAAAATGTCGAAATCGCTCGGCAACGGGCTGCTGGTTAAGGATATCCGCCAGCGTTTCAAAGCCGGAACGATCCGCTATTTCATGCTCTCCACCCATTACCGCAATCCGCTGAACTTTTCGGAAGAAGCACTGCTGTCTGCCGAGAAAAGCGCCGAGCGGATCGCGCTGGCAGAGAGTAATGTGAAGCATCGTCTGGAACTTGCTCCTGAAGGGGCTGGGGAAGCATCGAGCTCAGAGACCGTAGCTCGACTGGCGAATATACTGGAGACTTTCCATGCTAAAATGCAGGATGATTTCAATACCCCGGATGCGATCACTGCTGTATTCGACTGGGTAAGCCTTGCGAATCTTACGCTTGCGAACAACGAGGCGAAATCCGCGGATTTTGCGGCGCTGCTGAAGGCTTTTGCGGAGATGAATGCGGTTCTGCGCCTTGCTCCCGAGCTTGAAGAAGAGGTCGCAAGTGAAGATGTGGAGCGGCTGATCGCAGAGCGGGCAGAAGCGCGCAAGAATAAGAACTGGGGACGGTCCGATGAAATCCGCGACGAGTTGAACAGTTTGGGCATCCTGCTTGAAGACACTCCACAAGGAATGCGGTGGCGTCGTAAATGAGCGGGGAGTTCAATGTGAACAACGCTTGGTTCCCGTACGAACCCTCCAAGCCGGTCCGGCAGCTCTCGCCAATCGTGCTCGCTTATGCGGGAGACGCGATTTATGAAGTGGCTGTCCGCCAATATCTGATCTCGCTGCCGAATCTTCGTCCGAATCACTTGCACCGCACGGCAACCGGACTGGTCTCGGCTAAGGCACAAAGCACCATTCTTGCCTTTCTTGACCCGATGCTCACGGATGAGGAGAAGGATGTCGCCCGGCAAGGGCGGAACGCTAAGTCAGGGACGATCCCCAAAAATGCGGATGTGCTGGAATACCGCCATGCCACCGCTTTTGAATGCCTGATCGGACACCTGTATTACACAGGGCAGCAGGAGAGAATCCAAGAACTCGTCCACAGCAGTATAGAGTACATGATGAACCGGCCCAAGTGAGGCCATAAAACTTATAGAACAGGAGGCATGAACATGGAAGAAGAAATAAAGACAGAAGAAGAAATACTGGCCGGTAAGCATTCGGTGCTTGAAGCGCTTCGTGCCGGCCGTACACTGAACAAGATATGGATCGCCGAAACGGCGCAAAAGCATTTAACTGCACCGATCGTTGCTGAAGCACGTAAAGCTGGGATTGTGATCCAGCATGTAGACAAGCGGAAGCTGGACCAGCTTGCACCCGGAGTGCAGCATCAGGGAGTAGTGGCTCAGGCTGCGCCGTTCGCTTATGCGGAAGTTGCCGATATTCTGGCTGCGGCCGAGGCCAAAGGGGAACCGCCTTTTCTTATCCTGTTGGATGAGATTGAAGATCCGCATAATTTGGGCTCCATCCTGCGGACAGCTGATTGTACCGGCGTACACGGGGTAATTGTGCCCAAACGGCGTTCTGCGCAAATTACGGCCACCGTGTCCAAAACCTCAGCCGGAGCTGTAGAATATGTCCCCGTAGCGCGGGTCACCAATCTTGGCCAGACTATAGACCGGCTTAAGGAGCTGGGCGTCTGGGTGGTCGGAACAGATGTTGCTACAGATCAGAACCTGTATGAATCGGATATTTTCACCGGTCCGGTAGCAGTTGTTATTGGCAATGAGAACAAGGGAATGGGCCGCTTGATCCGTGAAAAATGCGATGTACTGCTGAAGCTGCCAATGGCCGGTAAGATCAACTCTTTGAATGCCTCAGTTGCGGCCGGCGTCATTATGTATGAGGTATTGCGGCGCCGGCAAGTACAGGGATAGCTATGGCAGATTGGCGCGATGTGCTGCTTGTGGATGGATACAACATGATCGGCGGCTGGCCGGAACTTTCGGCACTGTCGGAGACAGGCATGCAGGGAGCACGCGACCGGCTGCTGGATATGCTGGCCGATTATCAGGCATTCACGGGGCGGCGCGTCATTGCCGTATTCGATGCTTACCGTGTTCCGGGACTTGGCCGTTCCTTTGTGCAGGGGAAGGTACAGGTCTTTTTCACTAAGGAAAAAGAAACCGCGGACGAATGCATTGAGCGGCTGGTTGGAGAATTCGCTCACCGCCGCCGGCAGATTTATGTGGCAACCAGCGATTTTGTGGAGCAGCATGTAATCTTTGCCCAAGGGGCGTTGCGGATTTCTGCCAGAGAGCTGCGGCTGGAGATCGAAGAAAATCAAAAGCAGGTTAAGAAAGCTATCGAGCCGCAGGGTATCAGCTCCCAGCGCCATTCCCTGGAAGAAAAACTTCCACCGGAGATGCGGAAACGCCTGGAGGATTGGCGGCGGCAATGAAAGCATCCGGAAACCCGCAATCATTTGATTAAATGCCAAAAATTGTTATAGAAGATTGTTTTTGGACAAATACGGTTGACGGTGTAAGGTAACATAATATATACTGATCCTATATTTCGAGAAGTGACGATGTGTCTTGCGTTGCAGCCGGGGGGATTCTTGGTGAGTGTCGACCTCAAGGAATTAATGCTGTCTGAGTATGATTTCATAA
This sequence comes from Paenibacillus sp. FSL M7-1046, assembly GCF_038007405.1. NCBI lineage: Bacteria > Bacillati > Bacillota > Bacilli > Caryophanales > Paenibacillaceae > Paenibacillus > Paenibacillus sp. FSL M7-1046. The sequence continues at coordinate 3,068,397 of NZ_JBBOXB010000001.1, forward strand.
GTGATGAAGAAATTGTCGAGATCTTCCGTGGTGGCGACAGTGGCGCATTGGAGCATTTGATTAACAAGTACCGTAATTTCGTACGTGCCAAGGCCCGTTCTTATTTTCTGATTGGAGCGGATCGTGAAGATATCGTACAGGAAGGCATGATTGGCCTTTATAAGGCAATTCGTGACTTCAAGGGCGATAAGCTGTCTTCGTTTAAGGCCTTTGCCGAACTCTGTATTACCCGTCAGATTATAACTGCCATTAAGACGGCTACCCGCCAGAAGCATATACCGCTTAATTCGTATGTCTCTTTGGACAAGCCTATATACGATGAAGATTCCGACCGGACGCTGATGGATGTCATTTGCGGAACCCAGGTGCTGGATCCGGAAGAACTGATTATTAACCAGGAGGAATTTATCGGCCTGGAGGATAAGATGGCGGAGATCCTCAGTGATCTCGAACGCAAAGTTCTGATGCTGTATCTGGACGGCAGGTCCTATCAGGAGATTGCGGAAGATTTGAAGCGGCATGTGAAGTCGATCGACAATGCTTTGCAGCGAGTGAAACGTAAATTGGAAAGATATCTGGAAGTGCGTGACAATTAATGATATAATGGACAGGAAAGGCTCGGTCATCGAGTCTTTTTTTAGTGTTTATGCAAGTTTTGATGGATAAGATAGGATTTTAGTTGATTGCCGTTGCTAAGAGGTTTATTCACAGTCGGATTGCTCCATAATGGTAAGAATAGTGCCTATCGATGTTCTATCGAGGAATTCCGTCCGTGATGTCATTCATGACGACCTTGCACAAGGCAGCGAACAGCTGGGAAAGACAAGAACAAGACAATGAATGGAACACGGCTACATTACCCGAAATTACCCAGTGCGATGGGGAATTCTTTCGTTGACACAGAGCTTGACATTATGCTAAAGTGTTTTAGGTAGGCCTAAATTCGCGGGTTTTTTTTAGGATCAATATTTGCGTCTTCTAATTATAAGATTAGAAGTACGTCTTCGGGAGGTGCATATCATGCGGGTAATTATCACTTTGGCTTGTACAAGTTGCAAACAAAGAAACTATGCGACAACCAAAAACAAGCGAAATCACCCCGACCGCTTGGAGATGAAGAAATTTTGCAAGTTCTGTAACGAGCAAACTCCTCATCGCGAAACCAGATAGTCTTTGGAGGTGTAGTCGGCGTGAAACGTAGTTTCAAGTCATTGTTTTCCTTTTTCACTGAGAGCTGGAGCGAGCTCAAAAAAGTTCGCTGGCCTAGCCGTAAAGAGTTGAAAAACTATTCATTGATCGTTCTCGGTACAATTGTAGTTATGGCGCTTTACTTCTGGGTTCTGGACATCGGTATTTCCGCTCTGATCGAAACGATTATTTAGAGAGGTCCCAGGTGGCTTGTATGGAAAAAAGATGGTATGTTGTTCATACCTATTCCGGGTATGAGAATAAGGTTAAGGCCAATTTGGAAAAACGCGTTGAGTCCATGGGCATGGAAGACAAAATATTCCGTGTTCTTGTTCCTATGGAAGAAGAACTGGTAAACAAGGATGGCAAGAAAAAAACTGTCATGCGTAAAGTTTATCCTGGTTATGTTTTGGTCGAAATGGTTCAGACTGATGATTCTTGGTATGTTGTCCGCAATACGCCGGGCGTTACCGGGTTTGTCGGTTCGACAGGTTCCGGATCCAAACCTACCGCTCTGCTTCCGGAAGAAGTTGAACAAATTCTGAAGCATATGGGCATGGTTGAACCTAAAGCGAAGATTGATTTCGAAATTAAGGAATCCGTACGTATTATGGTTGGTCCCTTTGCGAATTTTGTGGGCTCCGTGGAAGAGATTTTGGCTGACAAGAGCAAGATCAAAGTGCATGTTAACATGTTTGGACGGGAAACCCCGCTGGAGTTGGATTTCACTCAAGTGGAGAAAATATAACAGTGTCAAGGGTTTCTTGTGGGAGAACGCTTTAAGCGTTCGAATACCACTATTTACGCAAGGAGGTGTCACTCATGGCTAAAAAAGTTATTAAAATGGTGAAACTGCAGATTCCTGCAGGGAAAGCGAATCCAGCGCCTCCAGTAGGTCCGGCGTTAGGTCAAGCAGGTGTCAACATCATGGCATTCTGTAAGGAATTCAACGCTCGTACTGCCGACCAGGCTGGCCTGATCATCCCGGTTGAAATTACAGTATTTGAAGACCGTTCGTTTACCTTCATCACTAAAACTCCTCCGGCTGCCGTTCTGCTTCGCATCGCTGCTAAAGTAGAAAAAGGATCCGGTGAACCAAACAAGAAAAAAGTAGCGAAGCTCGGCCGCGCAGCGGTTCGTGAAATCGCTGAAACAAAAATGCCCGACCTGAACGCTGCATCTATCGAAGCTGCAATGCGCATGGTTGAAGGTACTGCCCGCAGTATGGGTATCACAATCGAAGACTAATATGTATTCGATGCACCGGTCATTCATGACCGCAATATGTGGGAGGAATTTCCGCTAACACCACAAAGGAGGAACATTTTCATGGCTAAACATGGTAAGAAATACCTGGAATCTGCTAAGCTGATCAATAGCGAAGCAACTTACGAGCCTTCAGAAGCTGTAGAGCTTGTGAAAAAGGCGGCAACTGCCAAATTCGACGAAACCGTTGAAGCAGCAGTTCGTCTGGGTGTAGACCCGCGTAAACAAGACCAAGCTGTTCGTGGTGTTGTTGTCCTGCCTCACGGCACAGGCAAAACGCAACGCGTGCTTGTATTTGCAAAAGGTGAAAAAGCGAAAGAGGCAGAAGCTGCTGGTGCGGATTTTGTAGGCGATCAGGATATGATCAACAAGATCCAACAGGGCTGGTTTGAATTTGATGTCTGCGTAGCTACACCTGATATGATGAGTGAAGTTGGTAAACTGGGTCGTCTGCTCGGTGGTAAAGGCCTCATGCCTAACCCTAAAGCTGGCACAGTTACTTTCGACGTTACCAAGGCTGTGCAAGAAATCAAAGCCGGTAAAATCGAATACCGTCTTGATAAAGCCGGTCAAATTCACGCGCCTATCGGCAAAGTTTCCTTTAATGCTGAACAATTGAACGAAAACCTTAAATCCCTCATTGACGCTCTGAACCGTGCGAAACCGGCTGCTGCTAAAGGTGTTTACCTGAAGAGCATTGCTATTTCGTCCACTATGGGACCGAGTGCTCGTGTAAACACAACTTCTTACAGATAATAGGGGTTGACTCCTAGAGTCATCTTTGATAATCTATAACAGTTGTGAACTTTAAGGTGATCATTCTTCAACTTGAATATGCTTACCGTAGACAGTAGGTGCCGTAGGGCTTAATTTCCTACCGAGGTGTTGTGATAGAAACAAGAAGTGCCGGGTGCATGCCTGTGTAACTTACGTTTTATCAAGCCTTCGTGAATCTGCGGAGGCTTTTCTAATGCCTGCGTAGGAACGACGAGAATTTTCCGGAAGAATCGTCGTCACATAAATTTTCAGGAGGTGTATACAATTGGCAAATGCAAAAGTAATCCAAGCTAAACAGGAAGCGGTTGATGTTGTAACAAGCAAACTGCAGAACAGTGTTTCCACTGTTGTTGCGGACTACCGTGGATTGAACGTTTCGCAAGTGACCGAACTGCGTAAGCAGCTTCGTGAAGCTGGCGTTGATTTTCAAGTCCTGAAGAACTCTTTGGTGCGTCGTGCAACTGCGGCGTCTGAGTTGACTGAGTTGGACGCAGTTCTGACTGGTCCTACAGCAGTAGCATTCAGTGAAACTGATGCGGTAGTAGCAGCCAAGATTTTGAACGACTTCGCTAAGAAGAACGACGCTCTGAAACTGAAGGGCGGCGTTGTAGAAGGTAAAGTTATCGACGCAGATCAGCTGAAAGCACTGGCTGAGCTTCCATCCCGCGATGGTTTGCTGTCCATGCTGCTTAGCGTGCTTCAAGCTCCAATCCGCAACTTCGCCCTTGCAGTTAAGGCTGTTGCTGAGAAAGAAGAACAAAGCGCGTAAGCCTTTGTCTCTAGCATCATAATCAATACCACAAACAAATTTAAATATAAAATGGAGGTTCAATCATGAGCAAAGAAACAATTTTGGAAGAAATTAAAGGCATGAGCGTATTGGAACTGAACGACCTGGTTAAAGCAATCGAAGAAGAATTCGGCGTAACTGCAGCAGCTCCAGTAGCAGCTGGCGGCGCAGTAGCAGCAGTAGAAGAAGAGCAATCCGAATTCGACGTAATTTTGACAGGCGCTGGCGCTTCCAAAATCAACGTTATCAAAATCGTTCGCGAAATCACAGGCCTGGGCTTGAAAGAAGCTAAAGACCTCGTAGACAACGCTCCAAAAGCAATCAAAGAAAAAGTAAGCAAAGAAGAAGCCGAAACTACCAAAGCAAAATTGGAAGAAGCAGGCGCAGCTGTAGAAGTGAAGTAATTTGCTTCAATAAGGTAATGCCCCGGGAAGAAACTTTTCCTCCCGGTTCTTGCAACCCCCTTGAACTTGTTCAAGGGGGTTGCTGTATACAATTAGGAAGAGCAAAATGAAAGGGAGGATCTTATGTCGCAGCATTATTACTCGCAGCAGCCGGAAGTGCGTCATGACAGACGTACCTTAAGCACGGTTCTAAGAGGGAAAACCCTGCGGTTTACCAGCGACGCCGGTGTTTTTTCCAAAGGAGATATCGACCATGGCAGCCGTGTACTAATTGAGGCTATGGACATTCCGGATGGATCTGCAGTGCTTGACGTAGGCTGCGGGTACGGACCGATTGGCATTAGTGCAGCGTTTCTGGCCCCGGGCGGCCATGTGACGATGATTGATATTAACAGCCGTGCGGTCGAGCTGGCTCGCGAGAATGCCCAGCATAATGGAATCCGCAATGTTACGGTTATGGAAAGCGATGTGTTGTCTGCAGTAAAGGGACAGAAGTATGATGTCATACTTACCAATCCTCCGATACGTGCCGGCAAAGCGGTAGTGCATCGTATTTTTGAAGAGGCGTATGAGCATTTGAATGAGGGTGGAAGTCTGTGGATTGTAATCCAGAAGAAACAGGGGGCACCTTCAGCGGCAGCCAAACTCGAAAGCTTATTTCCGGTTGTGGAAGAAGTGGGGAAAGACAAAGGCTATCGTATTATCAGAGCGCAAAAAAATAGTTGATTAGTTATTGACTTGTGATATCGATAGTGGTATTATTATAAAATGTCAGTATTAAGCTAGGCTCCATGTCTTTAGTTTGCTGAAATGTCAAGTAATATATTGTCGCCCGGCAAGCGCATGCCGTACGGCAAGTTTGTGCGAATTCAGTTCTCTATGTTACTGCCACGGCGAAGGTCGCCGGGGAAATAGATAATAGCGCATAAACTGTTGCTTGGTGACGTATAATACGTACGTTTTGGGCAAATCTACTGGATAAGGAGTATTTTGGTCATGGATAGATGCGCTCTTTTTTCGAAAGATTTCGATAAGGGCTTTTCTCTATTTGTGGCTGAATCCTTGTGTTATGGTTCCATTATAATGGTCCAAACAAGGGTTCGCAATCAATTTTTAAGTGAGTAGACATGAGGGGTGAGTAAAGTTGGCAGGACATCTTGTTCAGTATGGTCGACGCACTCGGCGGAGCTATGCGAGAATTAACGAGGTACTCGAGGTCCCGAACCTGATCGAGATCCAACAAAAATCTTATGATTGGTTTTTGGAGGAAGGATTGCGGGAAATGTTTCAGGACATCTCGCCGATCCAGGATTTCACAGGGAATTTGGTGCTTGAGTTCATTGATTACAGCCTGGGTGAACCGAAATATACGGTTGACGACGCTAAAGAGCGGGACGTAACATATGCGGCTCCTCTGCGGGTGAAAGTACGGCTCATTAATAAGGAGACCGGTGAGGTCAAAGAGCAGGAAGTGTTCATGGGAGATTTCCCGCTGATGACGGAGACCGGCACTTTTATTATCAATGGTGCGGAACGGGTTATTGTCAGCCAGTTGGTTCGCTCTCCAAGCGTCTATTTCAGCACAAAAGTGGATAAGAACGGTAAAAAAACCTACACCGCCACAGTAATTCCTAACCGCGGAGCCTGGCTGGAACTTGAGACCGACGCTAAGGACATTATGTATGTCCGCATCGACCGGACTCGTAAGATCCCGGTTACCGTGCTTCTGCGTGCTCTTGGGTTCGGCAGTGATGCTGAGATTCTGGAACTGCTTGGCAATGATGAATATATTCGCAATACGCTGGATAAAGACAACACGGACTCTACGGAAAAGGCGCTTATCGAAATCTACGAGCGTCTGCGTCCGGGCGAACCGCCGACACTTGATAATGCCAAGAGCCTTTTGGTCGCACGTTTCTTTGATCCGAAGCGCTATGATTTGGCCAATGTAGGCCGCTACAAGATCAACAAAAAGCTGCACATTAAGAATCGTCTGTTCAATCAGCGTTTGGCTCAACCTCTGGTTGATGAGTCCACAGGTGAAATCCTGGCGGAATCCGGCCAAATGGTTGACCGTCGTCTGCTTGATGAGCTGATTCCTTATTTCGAGAAAAATGTTGCCTCCAAAAACTACCGTGTAAGCGGTGGGGTTATGGACAGTATTGATATCCCTCTGCAAACGATCGACGTGTTCTCGCCGATTGAAGAAGGACGGGTTATCAAACTGATTGCCAATGGCAATATCGACAAATCAGTGAAGCATATTACTCAGGCTGATATTATCTCCTCAATCAGCTACTTTATTAATTTGCTGCACGGCATCGGCAACACCGATGATATCGACCACTTAGGTAACCGTCGCTTGCGTTCTGTAGGTGAACTGCTGCAGAACCAATTCCGTATCGGGTTGTCCCGTATGGAACGCGTAGTGCGTGAGAGAATGTCGATTCAGGATGCTAATGCGATTACGCCACAGGCTTTGATCAACATTCGTCCGGTTATCGCGTCGATTAAAGAATTCTTCGGTAGTTCGCAGCTGTCCCAATTTATGGACCAGACGAACCCGCTGGCTGAACTGACGCATAAACGCCGTCTATCGGCACTCGGACCCGGTGGTCTGACTCGTGAACGCGCGGGCTTTGAGGTTCGTGACGTCCATCACAGTCACTACGGCCGTATGTGTCCAATTGAAACGCCGGAAGGTCCGAATATCGGACTGATCAACTCCTTGTCCACCTTTGCCCGCATCAATGAATACGGCTTTATTGAAGCGCCGTACCGTTGGGTGGATCCGAAGACTGGTAAGGTGACCGAACAGATCGATTACCTGACTGCCGATGAAGAAGATAACTATGTAGTTGCTCAGGCTAACGTACTGATCGACGAAGAGGGCTCCTTCAAAGAAGACATGGTTATCGTTCGTTACAACAAAGATTCAGACAACATTACAACAATGCCAAGTAATCGCGTGGATTACATGGATGTATCGCCGAAACAGGTTGTATCGGTCGCTACGGCGCTCATTCCGTTCCTTGAGAACGATGACTCCAACCGCGCACTGATGGGATCGAACATGCAGCGTCAGGCCGTTCCGCTTCTAATTCCTAAAGCGCCGCTGGTCGGCACAGGAATGGAACATAAATCCGCTAAGGATTCGGGCGTGTGTATTGTTTCCAAGTATGACGGTATTATTGAACGCTCGTCGGCCAACGAAATTTGGCTGCGCCGCGTTGAAGCTGTCGAAGGCAAGGAAGTTAAAGGCGATATCGTTAAATATAAATTACACAAATTTATGCGTTCGAACCAGGGTACCTGCATTAATCAACGTCCGCTGGCTAAAAGAGGCGACATTGTTAAGAAAGGCGACATTCTGGCAGATGGACCATCCACGGAAATGGGCGAACTTGCTCTTGGCCGCAACGTAGTTGTTGCGTTCATGACTTGGGAAGGCTACAACTACGAGGATGCGATCCTGCTGAGTGAGAAACTGGTTAAGGAAGATGTATACACTTCGATTCATATCGAGGAATACGAATCCGAGGCTCGTGACACCAAGCTGGGACCTGAAGAGATTACGCGTGATATTCCGAATGTCGGTGAAGAAGCGTTGCGCAATCTTGATGAGCGCGGCATCATCCGCATCGGTGCGGAAATCAACGCTGGTGATATTCTGGTAGGTAAAGTTACTCCGAAGGGTGTAACTGAACTGACTGCCGAAGAACGCCTGCTGCACGCTATCTTTGGTGAGAAAGCCCGCGAAGTGCGCGATACTTCGCTGCGCGTTCCTCATGGTAGTGATGGTATTATCGTTGACGTTAAAGTATTTACACGCGAGAACGGCGATGAGCTGCCTCCGGGTGTGAATCAGCTGGTTCGTGTCTACATCGCTCAGAAACGTAAGATTTCTGAAGGTGACAAGATGGCCGGACGTCACGGTAACAAGGGTGTCGTTGCCCGGATCCTGCCTGAAGAAGATATGCCATTCCTTCCTGACGGTACACCGGTGCAGGTTGTCCTGAACCCTCTGGGCGTTCCTTCCCGTATGAACATCGGCCAGGTGCTCGAAGTTCATATCGGAATGGCTGCCCTGCAGCTCGGTATTCACGTAGCTACTCCAGTATTTGATGGAGCGCGTGAGAACGACGTGTTTGACACGATGGAAGAAGCCGGCATGCAGCGTAATGGTAAGACTGTGCTTTATGACGGCCGTACAGGTGAACGCTTCGAGCGTGAAGTTACTGTCGGCGTTATGCACATGATCAAACTGGCGCACATGGTTGACGATAAGATTCATGCCCGTTCCACAGGACCTTACTCTCTCGTTACACAGCAGCCACTCGGCGGTAAAGCCCAGTTCGGCGGACAGCGTTTCGGGGAGATGGAAGTTTGGGCGCTTGAAGCTTACGGTGCTGCATATACACTTCAAGAGATTTTAACTGTGAAGTCCGATGACGTGGTAGGCCGTGTCAAAACGTACGAATCCATTGTCAAAGGCGAGAATGTTCCAGAACCAGGTGTTCCGGAATCGTTCAAAGTACTCATCAAGGAACTGCAGTCGCTTGGTATGGATGTTAAGATCCTCAGCGGCGACGAGCAGGAAATTGAAATGAAGGAACTGGATGATGAGGATGAGACGTCAGGCGACAAGCTGAGCCTCAATTTGGAAGGCGCAGAAGTCGGAATAGAGTAATTAAAGCTGTAAGAATCAATTTCATTTAAAAAGGACCGTGCCCTCTTTTGATCTAACCATCAAGGGAGGGCCTCCGGTACTAAATCAGGATATAGGTTAAGGAGGGTTGCTCCTTGTTGGACGTTAACAATTTTGAATTCATGAAAATCGGGCTTGCTTCCCCGGAGAAGATTCGTTCTTGGTCCCGCGGAGAAGTGAAAAAACCGGAAACCATTAACTATCGTACATTGAAGCCGGAAAAAGAAGGTCTTTTCTGCGAACGTATCTTCGGACCGCAAAAAGACTGGGAATGCCACTGTGGTAAATACAAACGCGTCCGTTATAAGGGCGTAGTGTGCGACCGATGCGGCGTGGAAGTTACCCGCGCTAAAGTTCGCCGCGAACGTATGGGCCACATTGAACTGGCGGCTCCTGTATCTCATATCTGGTATTTCAAAGGTATTCCAAGCCGTATGGGTCTGGCACTCGATATGTCCCCGAGATCGCTTGAAGAGATCATCTACTTTGCATCTTATGTTGTAACCGATCCAGGTGAAACGCCACTGGAGAAGAAACAACTGCTGTCCGAGAAAGAATACCGCAGCTACCGTGAGAAATACGGCTACGGTTTCCAAGCCGGCATGGGTGCCGAAGCGGTGAAGAAGCTACTTCAGGATATCGACATTGAGAAGGAATTGGAATTCCTCAAGGAAGAGCTGCGTACCGCCCAAGGCCAACGCCGCAACCGGGCAATCAAACGTCTGGAAGTTATTGAAGCCTTCCGCAACTCCGGCAACAAGCCTGATTGGATGATCATGGATGTGCTTCCGGTTATTCCTCCGGAGCTTCGTCCGATGGTTCAATTGGATGGTGGCCGTTTTGCTACGTCTGACCTTAACGATCTCTATCGTCGCGTAATCAACCGGAACAACCGTCTGAAGAGACTACTTGATCTGGGTGCTCCTGATATTATCGTGCAGAATGAGAAACGGATGCTTCAGGAAGCTGTCGATGCACTTATCGACAACGGCCGTCGCGGCCGCCCTGTAACGGGTCCTGGTAACCGTCCGCTCAAATCGCTGAGCCATATGCTGAAAGGTAAACAAGGACGTTTCCGTCAGAACTTGCTCGGCAAACGGGTTGACTATTCCGGACGTTCCGTTATCGTTGTAGGACCGTATCTCAAAATGTACCAATGCGGACTTCCAAAGAAAATGGCGCTTGAACTCTTCAAACCGTTTGTTATGAAAGAATTGGTGAACAAGGGCTTGGCCCATAACATCAAGAGCGCAAAACGTAAAGTTGAGCGTGTAAGTCCTGAAGTATGGGATGTGCTTGAAGAAGTAATCAGAGAGCATCCGGTTCTACTGAACCGTGCCCCTACACTTCACCGTCTCGGTATTCAAGCGTTTGAACCGATTCTGGTAGAAGGTCATGCTATCCGTCTTCACCCGCTCGTATGTACGGCTTACAATGCCGACTTTGACGGTGACCAAATGGCGGTGCACGTTCCTCTATCAGCAGAAGCTCAAGCGGAAGCGCGTCTGCTCATGCTGGCCTCCGGTAACATCCTGAACCCTAAGGATGGCAAACCGGTTGTTACCCCTTCTCAGGATATGGTCCTAGGTACATTCTACCTGACCATGGACAACAAGGAAGAAAAGGGTACAGGGATGATTCTGCGTACCGTGAACGAAGCTGTTTCAGCTTACCAGCGTGGAACCGCAGGTCTGCACGCCCGTGTAGCTATTCCTGTTAAGGCTCTGGGTAAAACCTGCTTTACAGAAGCGCAACAAGGCGCAATGCTGATTACTACGGTCGGAAAGATCATCTTTAACGAGATCTATCCTAGCAGCTTCCCTTATATTAACGAAGCAACCAAAACGAACCTGCTGCAAGGCACGCCAGAGAAATACTTTATCTATGAAAAAGGCGCGGACATCCGTGAGCTGATTATGAATGCTCCGGAAGCAAGTGCTGTAGGTAAGGAATATTTGGGTCTGATCATTGCCCGCTGCTTCGAAACCTATCACACGACCAAAACATCTGTGATTTTGGATAAAATCAAGCAACTTGGCTTTACGTACTCCACACGTTCCGGTGTTACGGTTGCCGTATCGGACGTTATCGTGCCGGAGGAAAAGGTTACAATCCTGAAAGAGTCCGAGGCTAAGGTCGATGTGGTTGCCAACCAATATCGCCGTGGTCTGATCACCAATGACGAACGGTATGACCGTGTTATTGAGATCTGGTCGAAGACGAAGGATGATCTTACCAACGTGCTGTTGAAATCGATGGACCGTTTCAATTCTATCATGCTCATGGTTGACTCCAAAGCGCGTGGTAACAAATCGCAGATTACCCAGCTGGGTGGTATGCGTGGACTGATGGCTACACCATCGGGACGGATTTTCGAATTGCCAATCAAGGCGAACTTCCGTGAAGGTCTGACCGTCCTCGAGTACTTTATCTCCACTCACGGAGCGCGTAAAGGTCTGGCCGATACAGCGCTGCGTACAGCGGACTCCGGATACTTGACCCGTCGTCTTGTTGACGTTGCCCAAGACGTTATTGTCCGTGAAGAAGACTGTGGTACCGATAAAGGCTTCACCGTCAGCCGTATTCAAGATGGCAAGGAAGTTATCGAAGATCTGTACGACCGTATCGAAGGCCGCTACTCCTTTGAAACTGTACGTCATCCGGAAACGAAGGAAATCCTCGTTCACCGCAACGATCTGATTGACTCCGACAAAGCTGAGGCGATTGTTAACGCTGGTGTGACCAAACTGCAGATCCGTTCTGTGCTGAGCTGCCGTGCGCGTCACGGTGTCTGCAAGAAATGCTACGGACGTAACCTGGCAACAGGTAAATTCGTGGAAATCGGTGAAGCTGTAGGTATCATCGCGGCACAATCCATCGGTGAGCCAGGAACCCAGCTTACAATGCGTACGTTCCATACCGGGGGGGTTGCCGGTGATGACATCACGCAAGGTTTGCCGCGTATCCAGGAGCTGTTTGAAGCCCGTAACCCTAAAGGTCAGGCTACAATCAGTGAAATTGACGGGGTAATCAAGGAAATCCGCGAAACCAAGGACCGCCGCGAAATCGAGGTTCAAGGTGAAGCTGAATCCAAGACTTATTCCATCACCTACGGTTCGCGTCTGCGTGTCAGTGAAGGCCAGGAGATTGAAGCTGGGGATGAGCTGACTGACGGTTCGATCGACCCTAAGGAAATGCTGCGTATCAAAGGGATCCGCGGGGTACAAAACTACATTCTGCAAGAAGTACAGCGTGTATACCGTAACCAAGGCGTTGAGATCAATGATAAGCACATTGAAGTTATGATTAAGCAGATGTTGCGCAAAATCCGTATTATTGATGCTGGTGATACGAATCTCTTGCCAGGTGCATTTGCTGACATTCATGAATACGAAGCTGCGAATAAGGAAGCCATTCTTTCTGGTAATGAGCCTGCAGTTGCCAAACCGGTACTGCTCGGTATTACTAAGGCATCTCTTGAGACAGATTCCTTCCTGTCTGCGGCCTCCTTCCAAGAAACTACCCGCGTCTTGACTGATGCTGCAATTAAGGGTAAAGTAGATAAGTTGCTTGGACTTAAAGAAAATGTTATTATCGGTAAGTTGATTCCTGCAGGTACTGGCATGAATCGTTACCGTAATGTGAAGCTGAGTGATCCGAATGTCGAAAGCTCGCAAGAAGCTTTAGAAACGGTTCCTGCTGAATAGTTAAATAATCATGGCGGGCAGTTGATTATGCCACGGCTATTTATAGACGTGGCGTTGCTGCCTGCTGTGAATATTAATAAATTTATTACCGATTCTCTTGACATCATCTACTGATAATGCTAATATGTCTAAGGTGCGTGAGTAGCCTGGTTATTCTTGTTCACTGGAGGTAATGATTTATTATGACTGATGATAGAGGACTGCAGGATGCTCAGGTCAAGATCGGTACCAAACAAACCGTTAAGGCGGTAGAGTTGGGCCAAGCCGCAGAAGTCTATGTGGCAGAGGACGGAGATCAACGGCTTACTTCCAGAATTGTTATGCTTTGTAACAAACAAGGTGTGAAGGTCACTTATGTGGACACAATGCTGAATTTGGGCAAAGCTTGCGGTATAGAAGTTGGTGCTGCTATGGCAGCCGTCTTAAAACAATAGCACGAGAAGCGTTTTTGTACCGGGGTACACTTCGGCAACAAAGACTTTTCATTTGTCTTTTTATGAACCGCCTGGGTCTGTGGACTTAATGTTCGTAAATAGATTACTATTTCAGGAAGGGGGTGGCACAACAATGCCAACTATTAATCAACTGGTTCGTAAAGGCCGTCAAGCCAAAATCGAAAAATCCAAATCTCCCGCTCTTCAAAAAGGGTTCAACGCCCTCAAGCGTGAGACTACAAATTTGAGCGCCCCGCAAAAACGCGGTGTGTGCACTCGTGTAGGCACGATGACTCCACGTAAACCAAACTCTGCGCTTCGTAAGTATGCCCGTGTTCGTTTGACGAACCGTCTTGAGGTGACTGCTTACATTCCGGGTATTGGACATAACCTTCAAGAGCACAGTGTTGTATTGCTGCGCGGAGGTAAAGTTAAGGATCTTGCAGGAGTTCGTTATCACATCGTTCGTGGCGCTTTGGATACAGCAGGCGTTGCTAACCGCATGCAAGCTCGTTCCAAGTATGGTGCAAAACGTCCTAAAGCAAAGAAATAAGTTAAGAATATCTGAATAACAAACATTGAGAAAGGGGGATATCCATGCCACGCAAAGGTCCAGTTACTAAGAGAGATGTATTGCCAGATCCATTGTATAATAGCAAGTTGGTTACTCGTTTGATCAACCGTATTATGCTGGGTGGTAAAAGAGGTGTCGCTCAAAGCATTCTGTACAATTCGTTCAAGTTGATTCAAGAACGCACAGGCAAAGATCCGATGGAAGTTTTCGAAGCTGCCATCAAGAATATTATGCCGGTATTGGAAGTTAAAGCTCGTCGTGTCGGCGGTGCTAACTACCAAGTGCCTATCGAGGTTAAACCTGAAAGACGTACTGCTTTGGGATTACGTTGGCTCGTAAACTACTCACGCAACCGCGGTGAGAAGACGATGGAAGAGCGTTTGGCGGCTGAGATCATCGACGCTTCCAACAACACAGGCGCTTCCGTTAAGAAACGTGAAGACACGCACAAAATGGCTGAAGCAAACAAAGCGTTTGCTCACTACCGCTGGTAGGATTTAAGGCCGTTCAAATAACTTATATTTTGAAGGGAGACCCAATTCATGGCAAGAGAGTTCTCCTTAAAAAATACACGTAATATCGGGATCATGGCGCATATTGATGCTGGTAAGACTACTACCACTGAGCGGATTCTATTCTATACAGGCCGTACGCACAAAATCGGTGAAGTTCACGAGGGTGCTGCTACAATGGACTGGATGGAGCAAGAACAAGAGCGCGGGATTACTATTACCTCCGCTGCTACAACTGCTGCATGGAAAGGTCACCGCATCAATATCATTGATACCCCTGGACACGTTGACTTCACAGTTGAAGTTGAACGTTCCCTTCGTGTATTGGATGGGGCAGTAGGCGTTTTCAGTGCGAAAGAGGGCGTTGAGCCTCAGTCTGAAACCGTATGGAGACAGGCTGACCGTTATGGCGTTCCCCGGATCGCATATGTAAATAAAATGGATATCATCGGTGCGGATTTCCTAAACGTTATCGACAGCATGCGTGATCGCTTGCAAGCCAATGCAGTTGCTATTCAACTGCCAATTGGTGCCGAAAACGACTTCATTGGTATTATTGACCTGGTTGAGCAAAAAGCTCATATGTTTAAAGACGATCTGGGTCAAAATATTGAAGTAACGGACATTCCGGCTGAATATCTGGAACAAGTTGAGGGGCTGCGTCTTGAGTTGATCGAGAAAGTAGCTGAACTTGACGAAGATCTGACTATGAAGTACCTGGAAGGCGAAGAAATTTCAGTTGATGAGATCAAAGCTGCTCTGCGCAAAGGCGTTGTAGAAGTTAAGATCTTCCCTGTAATTGTCGGATCCTCCTACCGTAACAAAGGTGTCCAACTTATGATGGACGCTGTCGTAGATTACTTGCCATCCCCACTGGATGTACCGGCTATTCAAGGTCATCTGGATGACGGAACTGAAGCGGTTCGCCACTCTTCGGATGAAGAACCATTCTCAGCACTGGCATTTAAAATCATGACAGACCCTTATGTAGGTAAACTCACGTTCTTCCGCGTGTATTCCGGTGTTCTGGAATCCGGTTCTTATGTAGTTAACGCTACTAAGAACAAACGCGAGCGTATCGGCCGTATCCTGCAAATGCATGCGAACAGCCGCCAAGAAATCTCCATCGTTTACGCTGGTGATATCGCGGCAGCCGTTGGTCTGAAGGACACAAGTACTGGCGATACACTTTGTGATGAGAAACATCCGGTTATTCTGGAGTCCATGAACTTCCCTGATCCGGTTATCGAAATCGCAGTTGAACCAAAAACCAAAGCTGACCAAGATAAACTGGGTGTTGCTCTCGGTAAGTTGACTGAAGAGGATCCAACTCTTCGTGCTCACACTGATGAAGAAACAGGCCAAACGATCCTGGCAGGTATGGGTGAGCTTCACCTTGATATTATCATCGACCGTATGCGCCGCGAATTCAAAGTAGAAACCAATGTGGGTAAACCACAGGTTGCTTACCGTGAAACATTCAAAGCACCAGCTCGTGTCGAAGGTAAATTCGTTCGCCAATCCGGCGGTCGCGGTCAGTACGGTCACGTATGGGTTGAATTTGAACCTCTCGAGCCAGGTACTGGCAGCAAGTTCGAAAGTAAAGTAGTCGGTGGCTCTGTTCCTAGAGAGTATATCGCTCCTGCACTTGCCGGTATTGAAGAGCAAATGAAAAACGGCGTTATCGCAGGCTTCCCGCTTGTTGACGTTAAGGCTACCATCGTTGATGGTTCTTATCATGATGTTGACTCCAACGAAATGGCGTTCAAAATTGCCGGATCGATGGCACTCAAAGCAGCTAAAGACAAGTGTAAACCTGTTCTGCTTGAGCCAATCATGAAAGTGGAAGTAACTGTTCCTGAGGAATATATGGGTGATGTAATGGGTATGCTGAACTCCCGTCGCGGTCGGATCGAAGGTATGGATTCCCGTGGTGGAGCGCAAATTATCCGTGCGAAGGTGCCTCTTTCCGAAATGTTCGGATACTCCACAACACTCCGTTCTGGTACTCAAGGACGCGGCGTATTCTCCATGGAGCTTTCTCACTATGAAGAAGTTCCTAAATCCATTGCGGAAGAGATCGTTGCTAAGAACAAAGGCGGAGAATAATTAACTGTTTTAACTTGCTGTCCGGGTACAACCGATCAGTCATCCTAGATAAGCAACTAGCCCGGCGGCTCAAATATAAGGAACCCCACAATAAGGAGGAACTGTTCAAATGGCAAAGGCAAAGTTTGAACGTAACAAACCACACGTTAACATCGGTACTATTGGTCACGTCGACCATGGTAAAACAACTCTGACTGCTGCAATCACTACTGTATTGTCCAAAAAATACGGTGGCGCTGCTGTAGCATTCGACCAAATCGATAAGGCTCCTGAAGAACGCGAACGTGGTATCACTATCTCCACAGCTCACGTTGAATATGAAACTCCTAACCGTCACTACGCACACGTAGACTGCCCTGGTCACGCCGACTATGTTAAAAACATGATCACTGGCGCAGCGCAAATGGACGGAGCTATCCTGGTTGTATCCGCAGCTGACGGCCCTATGCCACAAACTCGCGAACACATCCTGCTGTCCCGTCAAGTAGGCGTTCCTTACATCGTTGTATTCTTGAACAAATGCGACATGGTTGAAGACGAAGAGTTGCTTGAACTGGTTGAAATGGAAGTTCGCGACTTGCTGAGCGAATATGATTTCCCAGGCGATGATACTCCAATCATCCGTGGATCTGCTCGTGAAGCTCTTCAAAACCCTGATGGCGATTATGCACAAAAAATCGTTGAGATGTTCGAAACGATTGATACGTACATTCCGCTTCCAGAGCGTCAAACTGACAAGCCTTTCTTGATGCCTGTCGAAGATGTATTCTCCATTACTGGCCGCGGTACTGTGGCAACTGGTCGCGTAGAACGCGGAACAGTTAAAGTCGGAGAAGAAATCGAAATCGTTGGTATTCATGAAGAAACTAAGAAATCCGTAGTTACGGGCGTAGAAATGTTCCGTAAATTGCTGGATTCCGCTCAAGCAGGCGACAACATCGGCGCACTTCTGCGTGGTGTTGACCGTAACATGATCGAGCGTGGCCAAGTAATTGCTAAGCCGAACTCTGTTAAACCACACACTGAGTTCACTGCTCAGATCTACGTTCTGACTAAAGAAGAAGGCGGACGTCACAAACCATTCTTCACTGGTTACCGTCCACAGTTCTACTTCCGTACAACTGACGTAACTGGCATCATCAACCTGCCAGAAGGTACTGAAATGGTTATGCCTGGTGACAACATCACAGTAACTGTTTCCCTGATCTCCCCAATCGCTATTGAAGAAGGTACTAAATTCTCCATTCGCGAAGGCGGACGTACAGTTGGAGCAGGTAGCGTAGCTTCCATCCAAAAATAATTCGGTTCTATCCGTTAGGATAGTGCTGAACCATAAAGGCAGGGATTCTTCTCCGGAAGACTCCCTGTTTTTTTGCATACAAAAAACTCTATTTCCTTATAAAGACCCGGAAATAGAGTTGAATTCAAAAGAAACGATTAGGATATATCTTGGGTGTACGCCGGGCCTGGAACTTTGGATATTACCACATGCAAACTTGCGGGTTGATTCCCATTGTTATGGTAGGAAAAGGATTCATCACCGGCGAGGTGGATAACATCCCCTTCAGCTAGATCCTGCTCTACATCGTTAACATTAATGATTCCATTTCCCTTCAGAGCAAGGATGAATACATCTGCTCCGGGATGCTTATGCGCTTGAAGCTGTTGGCCTGGCATGAAATTAAGCATAAACATTACACTATCGCCTTTTTGAAATAGGATTTTCTTCGTAAACCGTTCCTCCTGATATTGAATTGCCTCTACTAATGTCTTTTTCTCCATCATTAATCCCAACCTTCGTTTTTATTATTGTTTTAAAGTTTAACTTCATACTCACAATGCTCATGACCTGCAGCATTGCATTTTACTTCTCTGACGGATATCCGTCTTCCCATGATTTTGGATAAAGCCCCTTCCAGAATAGCTCCTTCCAAATCACAAATCAGCTTCTCTTCCTCCAGCGTCGGGAGACCTTTACAAAAGCAGTCCTCCACCGCGATGTTGATCTTGCGGTCATCCTCATGCAGGATGCGTGGAATCCCTATTTTTAAATCCTCGAATAGTTGTAGTAACTCCTCGAGTGTGTTCACTGGTAGACTCTCACCGATTTTTCGGCCAACAGTAAGTGTAGTTCCTTTACCGCCAAGGGGGAGACCCTGGTTCATTCCGATAAGGCGGATAGTGCGGAATAATTCAAGCGGAACCATGTTGCCAAGCACAGATCTGTCCATACTTTTCATATCTTCGAAGGTATATTGCAGCATAGATACTCCATCTCCTTTAGCTCTCTCTATAGGACTTATTGTGACGGATATTGATAAGATATTCCTTGATACAGATCAAGTTTTTTGAAAAAAGTTGTGAGGGCAGTCACTGGGCAGCATTAGGATCCTTGTTATGGTGAGAATAGCAGAAAGGATGATGAGTAAATGGAATGCACAGTATGCAATTCCCATTCTTGTGTTTCTCAGGTGCCCGTATTCAAGAATCTATCAGATGAAGAATTGATAATGGTAGAAGCGATAGTAGAATCGAGCCATTATGCTAAAGGAAGTCTTGTATTCAGAGAGGGAGAAGAGTCAGATTCGCTTTTTGTGGTGAAGAGTGGCCTCATTAAGCTCACGCAAAGCAATAAAGAAGGCAAGCAGCATATTCTCCGATTCCTGTTCCCCGGCGACTATTTTGGACAGTTTGCTTTGCTACACCACAAACAAAATTATGTAACCGCCGAAGTTGTAGAAAGTGGAAGTGTATGCCGGATGCACCGCAAACAATTTGTACCTTTATTGGAGAACAACGCGGCGCTTACGTTCAGCTTTTTAATGTCGATGAGCGAACAGTTGCATCAAGCCGAAGAGCTGGCTGGTGCAATGCATATATATGATGCAGAAAAACGCCTCGCCCGGTTACTGCTTTATCTGCATAACAGAAATCAATCGGACGATTCCTCACGTGTAGAACATATCAGCATTGATTTGCCAGCTGCCAAAAAAGAGTTCGCCGCTATGATAGGAGCCACCGCGGAAACACTTAGCCGCAAGCTGAATTATCTGGAAAGTATGGGTATTATCACGGTCCGTAAAAGAACGGTAGACATTTTAGATCTAAAAGCACTGAATCAAATGGCAGAAATGAAAGAATAGAACTTATCAAACGACAATATACGACAAAATAACGGCTTAAATAACTTATTTTTCAACATTATTCAACAAAATATTACTTAAAATTCTTTACAATTATTATATCCATAGAGTAAAATATTGCTATATCATCAATGTTATTTTCAGGAAATTCAGGGAGAGTGGAAGTATGGGGAAATGTCCTTTTTCTTTTATGCATGGTTTAACATCACGTAACACAAGCGAGGAATCTCCCGAAGTTCACTCAATGGACAACAAGAATCTTGTACCCACTGCCACACAGTCTTTTCATACCCTTGACGGGCATGAGGAACTCAATGAACAGATGCGAATGATTGACTTAACTGAGGAAGATCTTACTCTTCTGCGTCTATTGAAACCGGTTGTAGAAAGAGATATCGACATCATAACCGACCAGTTTTACAAGACGGTGCTCGGAGTCGGCAAACTGGAAGCGATCATTCTTGAACACAGCAGTATTGAACGGTTAAAAAAGACTTTAAAGCAGCATATTATTGAAATCTTCGATGGAAACGTTGATGAACATTACATTGCCAAACGTCTCAGCATTGCGAAGATTCATAAGAGAGTCGGACTGGAGCCGAAATGGTATTTGTCGGCTTTTCAAAACCTGCAGAATGTATTTATTACAGCTGTATATAATCAATCCCTGAAAGAAAATGAGACCTTGAAAGTGGTTCAGACCATAACCAAACTGCTAAATTTGGAGCAACAGCTGGTACTGGAAGCGTATGAGAAGGAAAACACCAGAGAGAAGGAAGAACAGTACTTAATCGTAAAAAATGAACTGAAGCAAAAAATTGCGGAATTCAGCGGTGAGCTAATAGATCTCAGCATGGATACTAACGCTGCTGTAGAGCAGCTGGTGGCAAGCAGTAACGAAGTGAGTAGTACGTTCCAACGAACTGCAAGTTCAGCTAAGGAGTCTCAGGGGATGGCTAGGGACGGGCATGAGCACTTGGACAGCCTTACTGGTCAAATCCATCTGATTTATGAAAGCACCAATGAAATGGAGCGGTCGGTGAATGAACTAAGCAGCTCATCACAGCAGATCCAGAAGATTGTTGCAGCAGTTCAGGAAATTGCCGATCAGACCAAAATTCTTTCACTCAATGCTACTATAGAAGCTGCGAGGGCTGGAGAGCATGGTAGAGGCTTCAGTGTAGTTGCGCAGGAGGTCAACCGACTAGCCGAGGATACTAAGAATACAGTTGTACGCATCGGCGAGCTAACCGATCTCTCAGGGAGGCTGACATCTCAGGTTGTTGAAGAGATCCGCAAGGTACAGGAACTGACCAAGAGTGGTAAACATCAATCGGTTGAGACCAGCCGGCTGTTTAGTGAAATCGTGGATTCCATGCAGACCAGCACCCAGGAAATTGTAACCGTAGAAGAAGAGATAAGAGTGTTGATTCAAACTATTGAAGGAATCGGCTCTACAACGGCACAATCTGCCGCCTCGGCGGAGTATTTCCGTTCAGCTACAGAGCGTCTTTAATTAGAAACGACCATATATGTGCCATATATATAGAAAGAAAACAACTTGTGAAAAAAATCATGAGTTGTTTTGTATTTTCGCTTGCAAAGTGTCCGCCTATTATATATAATAATAAATGTTGTTCTGAGACGTTGCGATGATGTGAGAGGTTACTGACACACCCGGCCCCTTTGCCATGAGGTCGACGTCAGAAAATTTTCACGGAGTATGTCCGATAATAAATTGGGCGATAGAAGGAGGGACTAAAATGGCAAAGCAAAAAATTCGTATCCGCTTGAAAGCATACGACCACAGAATTCTTGATCAATCCGCAGAGAAAATCGTTGAAACAGCAAAACGTTCGGGTGCTGGTGTATCCGGGCCGATCCCGCTGCCAACTGAGAAGCAAATCATTACTATTCTCCGTGCGGTACACAAGTACAAGGATTCCCGTGAACAGTTTGAACAACGGACTCACAAACGTTTGATCGATATTGTGAACCCAACACCACAAACTGTGGATGCCTTGATGCGCTTGGATCTACCGTCCGGTGTAGATATCGAAATCAAATTGTAATACTATCTATTAAAGCAACTAGGAAAAGAAAAGAGGTGTCAACATTGAAAGGTATCTTAGGAAAAAAACTCGGTATGACTCAAGTGTTTACTCCAGAAGGTAACGTAATCGCGGTTACGGTTATCGAAGCTGGTCCTTGTGTGGTACTGCAAAAGAAAGACCTGAATATCGACGGATATGAAGCAGTGCAGTTGGGCTTTTCCGACAAGAAGGAAAGTCGCTCCAACAAGCCTGAACAGGGTCACGCCAAAAAGGCAAATGCAACACCTAAGCGCTACGTTCGCGAAATTCGCGGTGTTGACCTCGGGGCACTCGAGGTTGGACAAGAGCTGAAGGCTGATATCTTCGCTGAAGGCGAATTTGTTGACGTAACAGGTACATCTAAGGGTAAAGGTTTCCAAGGTGTTATCAAACGCTGGGGACAAAGCCGCGGACCAATGGCACACGGATCGCGTTACCATAGAAGACCAGGTTCCATGGGTTCCATCCAAGCTAACCGTGTTCCAAAGGGCAAACGCCTGCCAGGACATATGGGTCACACGACCGTAACGGTTCAAAAGCTTGAAATCATCAGAGTAGACGTTGAACGTAACGTATTGCTGGTTAAAGGCGCTATTCCAGGTCCTAAAAACAGCTTTGTGAAAGTTAAACAAACCGTTAAGAAATAATTACTGAAGAAAGGAGGAACATGAAATGCCAAAAGTAACACTTTTTAATATTAGTGGTAACGAAGTTGGCGAAGTTGAATTGAGCGATACAGTGTTCGGTATTGAACCGAATGTGCATGTTCTGCACGAAGCTGCGCTTATGCAAAGAGCTTCCCTTCGTCGTGGTACACATAAAGTAAAAGGACGTTCTGAAGTGCGTGGCGGCGGACGTAAGCCTTGGAAACAAAAAGGTACAGGTCGTGCTCGTCAAGGCTCCATTCGTTCACCGCAATGGAAAGGCGGCGGCGTAGTCTTCGGACCAACACCACGCAGCTATTCCTGGAAACTGCCTAAGAAAGTTCGCCGTTTGGCCATCAAATCCGCGTTGTCCTCGAAAGTACTCGGGAATGACATCATCGTATTGGATAGCTTGACAATGAATGCTCCGAAGACGAAAGAATTCGCAGCGATTCTGAACAATCTTAAAGTAGGCAGCAAAGCCCTGATCGTAGCTCCTAGCTATGATGACAATGTGGCACTTTCCGCTCGTAACATCCCTGGGGTGAAATTCGTAGCGGCTGACGGCATCAATGTTCTTGACGTACTGACGTACGACAAACTGATCATCACTAAAGAAGCAGTTCTGAAGGTAGAGGAGGTGTTCGCGTAATGAAAGATCCTCGTGATATTATCAAACGTCCGGTGATTACGGAACGCACATCCGAATACATGAGCGAATTGAAATACGCTTTTGAAGTGGATATCCGTGCTAACAAGACCGAAATCAAAAAAGCTGTCGAGGCTATTTTCAAAGTTAAAGTAGTTAGTGTGAACACAATGCGTGTACCTGGCAAACTGAAGCGTTACGGCAAATACTCCGGATATACTCCAGAGTGGAAAAAAGCCATCGTTAAGCTCAGCCCGGACAGCAAGCCGCTCGAATTCTTTGAAGCGGTTGAATAATACTCTGTAAAGTAAGGAGGGAATACAGTGCCAATCAAAAAGTACAAACCGACATCTCCGGCCAGACGTAACATGTCCGTGTCTACGTTTGAAGAAATCACAACAAATGAGCCAGAGAAATCTTTGCTTGCGCCGCTGTTCAAACATGCGGGCCGTAACAACCAAGGTAAAATTACAGTTCGTCACCATGGCGGCGGACACAAACGTAAATACCGTATCATCGACTTCAAACGTACAAAAGACGGCATACCAGGTAGCGTTGCTACGATCGAGTATGACCCGAACCGTACATCAAATATTGCTTTGATCCACTATGCCGATGGAGAGAAACGTTACATCCTCGCTCCTCAAGGCCTTAAAGTTGGGGATAAGATTGAGTCCGGCCCTGCGGCTGACATCAAAATTGGTAACAGCCTTCCGCTGGCGAACATTCCAGTCGGTACAGTTATCCACAACATTGAACTTAAACCAGGCAAAGGCGGCCAGTTGGTACGCGCTGCCGGTACAGAAGCTCAATTGCTGGGTAAAGAAGAAAAATACGTTTCTGTTCGTTTGACTTCCGGTGAAGTTCGCAGAATCCTCAGCGTATGCCGTGCAACGATCGGATCCGTAGGTAACGGTGATCATGAACTGATCAAGATTGGTAAAGCCGGACGCAGTCGCTGGCTGGGCAAACGTCCTGAAGTACGCGGTGTTGTAATGAACCCTAACGATCACCCACACGGTGGTGGTGAAGGCCGCGCTCCAATCGGACGGAAATCGCCTATGTCACCTTGGGGTAAACCAACCCTCGGCTACAAAACGCGTAAGAAAAACAAGGCATCTGATAAATATATCGTTCGCCGCCGCACGAAATAAGACGCTTCTGGCAAGTTAGCTTAACGCGAAGCGTCGATTCGCGGTTTGAAGAACCGGATGAAGGGAGGATTCACACATGGGTCGCAGTTTAAAGAAGGGGCCGTTCATCGATGGCTACCTGCTGAAAAAAGTTGAGGAATTGAACGAGGCAGACAAGAAGGTCGTTGTTAAAACCTGGTCCCGTCGCTCTACCATTTTCCCTCAGTTTATCGGACATACGTTTGGTGTATATGACGGCCGTAAACACGTGCCAGTATACGTAACGGAAGATATGGTAGGTCACAAGTTGGGCGAGTTCGCGCCAACACGTACTTACAAAGGCCACGCGGGTGACGATAAGAAAACAAGAAGATAATTAAGGTCTTCGTTTGAGAGGAGGGAAAACAATGGAAGCAAAAGCACATGCAAGATCGGTGCGGATTTCCGCTCGCAAAGCGAAACTGGTTGTTGACTTGATTCGCGGCAAGCAAGTGGGGGAAGCAATTGCAATTCTTCGCCACACTCCAAAATCCGCTTCTCCAGTAGTTGAGAAGTTGCTTAACTCGGCGATCGCCAATGCTGAGCATAACTACTCTATGGACGTGAACAGTTTGTTCGTTAGCGAAGTTTTCGTTAACCAGGGTCCTACGATGAAGCGTTTCCGTCCACGCGCCATGGGCCGTGCAAGTCGGATCAATAAACGTACCAGCCACATTACTTTGGTGGTATCTGAGAAATAAGGAGGGATAACACGTGGGTCAAAAGGTAAATCCAGTCGGTCTCCGAGTCGGGATTATTCGCGATTGGGAATCTAAATGGTATGCAGGCAAAGATTTCGGTACTCTTTTAATGGAAGACGTCAAAATCCGGGAATACCTTAAAGGTAAGTTGAAGGATTCCGCTGTTTCCCGCATCGAGATCGAAAGAGCGGCAAGCCGCGTGAACGTTACAATTCACACTGCTAAACCAGGTATGGTAATTGGTAAAGGCGGAGCAGAAGTAGAAGTACTTCGCAGCGCAGTTACAACTATCGCTGGTGGCAAAAAGGTTCACATCAACATCAACGAAATTAAGCACCCTGAACTGGATGCAATTCTTGTTGCTGAAAGCATTGCACAACAATTGGAACGTCGTGTATCGTTCCGTCGTGCTCTGAAACAAGCGATTCAAAGAACTATGCGTTCCGGTGCAAAGGGAATTAAAACTCAAGTTGGCGGACGTCTTGGCGGCGCTGAGATTGCCCGTTCAGAAGGTTATAGCGAAGGAACAGTTCCACTTCATACGCTTCGTGCCGATATCGATTACGGAACGGCTGAAGCACATACTACTTACGGCCGTATCGGTGTAAAAGTATGGATCTACCGTGGAGAAGTTCTTCCCCCAGCTAAGAAACAAGCTGCTCAGGAAGGAGGCAACTAATCATGTTGGTACCAAAACGCGTTAAACACCGCAAGCAACAACGCGGTCACATGAAGGGTATGGCAAAAGGCGGTACCGAATTGAACTTCGGCGAATTCGGCTTGCAAGCTTTGGAGCCGTCTTGGATCACTAACCGTCAGATCGAAGCTGCCCGTATCGCAATGACACGTTACATCAAACGTGGCGGTCAAGTTTGGATCAAGATTTTCCCAGATAAGCCTATTACTCAAAAACCTCTTGAGGTTCGTATGGGTAGTGGTAAAGGTAACGTTGAGAAATGGGTAGCCGTAGTTAAACCGGGCAAGATTATGTTCGAACTCGGAGGCGTGTCGGAAGAAATCGCTCGTGAAGCGATGCGTCTTGCCGCTCACAAGCTGCCTATCAAGACTAAGTTTGTGAAACGTGAAGAATTGGGTGGTGAAGCAAATGAAAGCTAATGAACTTCGCAACTTAACCACTGCCGAGATTGAACAAAAGATCGCAGGATTCAAAGAAGAACTTTTCAATCTCCGTTTTCAATTGGCAACTGGCCAATTGGATAACCCGACTCGGATTCGTGATGTGCGTAAGGAAATAGCTCGTGCTAAAACCGTTATCCATCAAAGAGTACTCGGGATCAGCTAAGTGAGGGCGGATTAATGATCCGTAATCAGGAAGGAGGCTAACTATGAGCGAAGAACGTAATGCACGCAAAGTGCTGATCGGTAAAGTAGTCAGCGACAAAATGGATAAAACCATCGTAATTGCTGTTGAAACCTATAAGAAACACAATTTGTATCACAAACGCATCAAGTCTACGAATAAATTCAAAGCACATGATGAGGAAAACGTTGCTAAAATCGGTGATACTGTAAAAATCATGGAAACTCGTCCTTTGTCTAAAGACAAACGTTGGAGACTTGTTGAAGTGGTTGAAAAAGCGGTTATCATCTAAGATAGTGAGCAGACCCTTTCCGGAAGGAGGAAATTAATAATGATTCAACCATTTACACGTTTGCATGTGGCTGATAACTCTGGTGCGAAGGAACTGATGTGTATCCGCGTACTGGGTGGTACTGGACGCCGTACAGCAGCAATCGGTGATCTGATCGTTTGTTCCGTTAAACAAGCAACACCAGGCGGCGTTGTCAAAAAGGGTGATGTTGTTAAAGCGGTGGTTGTTCGTACTAAACGTTCTGTGCGCCGTAAAGACGGTTCTTACATCGCATTCGACGAAAATGCAGCTGTTGTTGTTAAAGACGACAGAAGCCCACGCGGAACACGTATCTTCGGACCAGTTGCTCGCGAACTTCGCGATAAAGACTACATGAAGATCGTTTCCTTGGCACCGGAAGTAATCTAATAAAGTTACCCATAAAGTAACGTGAAGTTCTGAGAAGGTTAGTCATAGGAGGTGTAATAAATGCCTAGAGTGAAAAAAGTTCTGGAATCCCATAACAATAAACTGCATGTGAAGAAAGATGATGTGGTACTTGTGATCAGCGGGAAAGACAAAGGTAAAAAAGGCCGTGTCATCGCTGCTTATCCTCGTGAAAACCGCGTCCTGGTAGAAGGCGTGAACATGGTGAAAAAACACCAGAAGCCTAACCAGTTGAATCCGCAAGGCGGAATCATCGAACAAGAAGCTTCGATTCATGTGTCCAACGTAATGCACATTGATCCGAAGAGCGGTAAAGTTACTCGTATCGGTTACAAAGTACTCGATAACGGTAAGAAGGTTCGGGTAGCAAAGAGATCCGGAGAGATTATCGACTAATACAGTTCTAAAGAAAGGAGGTAAATCTTCATGGCAGCAAGAATGAAAGAACGTTATTTGAATGAAATAACACCTGCTCTGATGCAGAAGTTTAACTATACAACTGTTATGCAAGTACCTAAGATCGAGAAGGTTGTCATCAACATGGGTGTGGGTGACGCTGTTCAGAACTCCAAAGTACTTGATGCTGCAGTTAATGACTTGCAACTGATCGCTGGTCAAAAGCCAGTAATCACTAAAGCTAAAAAATCCATCGCCGGTTTCAAACTGCGCGAAAATATGCCGATTGGGGTTAAAGTAACACTGCGCGGCGAGCGTATGTATTACTTCCTGGACAAATTGTTCAACGTAACGCTTCCACGCGTACGTGACTTCCGCGGTGTTCCCACTAAAGCCTTTGACGGCCGTGGTAACTACACGCTTGGTCTTAAAGAACAACTGATCTTCCCAGAAATCGAGTATGACAAAGTGGATAAGGTCCGCGGTATGGACATCGTTATCGTAACGACTGCAAAGACGGATGAGGAATCCCGTGAGCTGCTGAATCAGCTGGGAAT
The DNA here is from genome assembly GCF_038007405.1 of Paenibacillus sp. FSL M7-1046. NCBI lineage: Bacteria > Bacillati > Bacillota > Bacilli > Caryophanales > Paenibacillaceae > Paenibacillus > Paenibacillus sp. FSL M7-1046. Next base: position 3,096,260 of record NZ_JBBOXB010000001.1, read on the forward strand.
GCCTTTCGCTAAGTAAGAATCATCCATTTCTCCGAAACTGTTTAGGAGGTGTCAGGCTAAAGTGGCAAAAACTTCGATGAAAGTTAAACAACAACGCGAGCCTAAGTTCAAAGTACGTGCATATACACGTTGTGAGCGTTGCGGTCGTCCACATTCGGTACTGCAAAAGTTCAAAATTTGCAGAATTTGTTTCCGTGAGTTAGCTTATAAAGGCCAGATCCCTGGCGTGAAAAAAGCAAGTTGGTAAGAAGTTTATAAACGGGAAGGAGGTTTACACACATGACTATGTCTGATCCTATTGCAGATATGCTTACTCGTATTCGTAACGCCAACACTGTGCGTCACGAGACAGTAGAAATGCCTGCTTCTACTATGAAAAAACAAATCGCGGACATCTTGAAGCGTGAAGGTTTCATCCGTGATGCGGAATTCGTTGAAGATAGCAAACAAGGGATTATCCGTATCTTCTTGAAATACGGCCCTAACCAAGAGCGTGTTATCTCTGGTCTGAAAAGAATCAGTAAACCAGGCCTTCGCGTTTACACGAAGAGCAATGAAGTGCCTCGTGTACTCGGCGGCCTAGGAATCGCGATTATCTCCACATCTAAGGGAGTTATGACCGACAAAGAAGCTCGTCAATCAAAATCGGGCGGAGAAGTTGTCTGCTACATTTGGTAATAAACGTCACAAGATAAGGAGGTGCAACACATGTCTCGTATTGGTCGCAAACCAATCGCAGTACCTAGCGGTGTAGATGTCACTTTGGACAACGCCGTTATTACAGTAAAAGGTCCTAAGGGCACTTTGACTCGTGAGCTTCATAAAGACATGAAGGTTACAGTTGAAAATAACGAAATCACCGTTGTTCGCCCGTCGGACAACAAATTGCATCGTTCACTTCACGGCACAACCCGCTCCGTTGTCAACAACATGGTGAGCGGTGTGACTGAAGGTTTCTCGAAATCTCTGGAGCTGGTTGGGGTCGGATATCGTGCAAGCAAATCCGGAGATAAAATCGTTCTGAACGTTGGTTACTCCCACCCGGTTGAAATTACACCGGAAGCGGGCATCGAGTTCGAAGTTCCTGCGAACACGAAGATCATCGTTAAAGGTATCGATAAAGAACGCGTTGGCGCTTATGCTGCCAAAATCCGTTCCGTACGTGAACCAGAACCGTATAAAGGTAAAGGTATCAAATATGAAGGCGAGCGTATCATCCGCAAGGAAGGTAAAGCCGGTAAGAAGAAATAATCGGCTTACTCTTCATTGTAAGATACCCCGTGCATCTTAAAGTGAAGCTGTTTACGGCAAACTGAAGGGAGTGAAAGGGAAGTCATGATTACAAAAGAGGATAAAAACAAGGCTCGTCTCAAAAGACACCTGCGTGTTCGTAAAAAAATCCAGGGAACTACTGAGCGTCCACGTTTGAACGTGTTTCGTTCTTCGAAACACATCTACGCTCAATTGATTGATGACGTGACAGGCGCTACAATCGTATCTGCCTCGACACTTGATAAAGATCTGAGCGCTACAATCGGCAATGGCGGCAGCGTTGAAGCTGCAAGCAAAGTAGGTCAATTGATCGCTGAGCGTGCTAAAGCTAAAGGTTATGCAGTGGTTGTATTTGACCGCGGTGGATACTTGTACCATGGACGAATTCAGGCTTTGGCTGATGCAGCTCGCGAAGCTGGTCTTGAATTCTAGAATATTTCTTAAAAGGAGGTTAACGACTTGCGTGTAGATCCGAACAGTTTAGAGCTGACAGAAAGAGTTGTACACATTAACCGTGTAGCAAAAGTTGTAAAAGGCGGACGCCGTTTCAGCTTTAGCGCACTTGTTGTTGTGGGCGATGGCAACGGCTACGTTGGTGCTGGTATCGGTAAAGCCGGCGAAGTTCCGGATGCCATCCGTAAAGGCATTGAAGACGCCAAGAAAAACCTGATTCACATTCCAATCGTAGGAACTTCGATTCCCCATCTGGTTACTGGACATTTCGGCGCAGGACGCGTGCTGCTGAAACCAGCATCGGAAGGTACTGGCGTTATTGCCGGCGGTCCAGTTCGTGCGGTATTGGAATTGGCAGGCGTTGGCGACATCTTGACAAAATCTTTGGGTTCTTCGAATTCCATGAACATGGTCAATGCAACTTTAGAGGGTCTTTCCCGTCTGAAACGCATTGAAGAGGTCGCGAAACTTCGCGGCAAATCTGTCGAAGAATTGCGCGGTTAAGGAGGGGAACGTCAATGGCAAAATTGCAAATTACCCTCGTACGCAGCGTAATTGGACGTCCAGAAACACAACGTGTTACTGTTAAGACGCTCGGCCTGCGTAAGACTAACTCGTCCGTGGTTCACAATGACACTCCTGCAATTCGCGGAATGATCAACAAAGTGAGCCACTTGCTGTCCGTTACAGAAATCGAAGGCTAAACGCCTCGCATAAATTAACAAACATAAGGAGGTGCAAACGATGAAGTTACATGAACTTGCTCCAGCTCCGGGTTCCCGCAAAGAACGCAACCGCGTTGGTCGCGGACCTAGTAGCGGTAACGGAAAAACTTCCGGTCGCGGTCATAAGGGTCAAAACTCCCGTTCCGGCGGTGGTGTTCGTCCCGGCTTCGAGGGTGGACAAAACCCGCTCTATCGTCGTCTGCCTAAACGTGGTTTCGTCAATCCTACCCGTAAAGAGTATGCGATTGTGAACCTGGAAGATCTGAATAGCTTTGCTGAAGGAACTGAAGTGACTCCACAGTTGCTGATTGAAACTGGTGTTGTAAAGAATTCCAAAAGCGGCATTAAGATTCTCGGTAACGGCGAATTAGCCGTTAAATTGACTGTACAAGCAAATAAGTTCTCTCAATCTGCGGTAGAGAAAATCGAAGCTGCCGGCGGTAAAACCGAGGTGATCTAATGTTCAAGACGCTTAAGAATATATGGCATATTGAAGATTTGCGCAAAAAGATCCTGTTTACCCTGTTCGTTCTGATCATCTACCGACTCGGTTCGTTTGTACCGGTTCCTGGTGTGAACAAAGAAGTACTGGAAACAACAAATCAAAGCGGCGACGCTTTGATGGGTCTTCTGAACACCTTCTCGGGCGGAGCGCTCAAAAACTTCTCGATTTTTGCGATTAGTATTTACCCGTACATTACCGCATCGATCATCGTGCAATTGCTGTCGATGGATGTTATTCCTAAGTTTGCTGAATGGGCAAAACAAGGGGAGCACGGGAAAAAGCAACTGGCGCAAGTCACCCGTTACGGCACAGTAGTGCTCGGTCTGATTCAAGCGTTTGCGACTTCAATCGGATTCAACCGGATCTACAGCACTGAGATGATCCCGAATGCAACCTTTGCGGATTATCTGCTTATCGCGATCATTCTGACTGCAGGTACATCGTTCCTGATGTGGCTGGGTGAGCAGATCACGGAAAAGGGAATAGGAAACGGGATTTCGATCCTGATTTTTGCGGGAATCGTCGCTGCCATACCGGGACATATCACGGCTACGGCTCAATCCAGCTTTATACAGCCGGATCAGATGTTCCTGAATATTCTTAAAGTCGTTATCGTGTTGATCTTGGTTGCGGCGATTATTGTTGGAGTAATCTTCGTACAGCAAGGGATTCGTAAGATTCCTGTGCAATATGCCAAACGCGTAGTCGGCAACAAGATGTATGGTGGACAGAATACGCATATTCCGCTGAAGATTAACGCAGCAGGCGTTATTCCTGTCATTTTCGCTGTTTCTCTACTGCAATTCCCGGTTGTACTCTCCAGCTTCTGGTCAACACATGAGTGGGCGAAATGGGTTGCTGGCAACCTGAAGTTTAATGAGCCTCTCGGTATGGTTCTGTATGTGCTGATGATTATTGGATTTACGTTCTTCTATACGTTTGTTCAGATGAATCCACAGCAGATGGCCGATAACATGAAGAAGAATGGCGGTTATATCCCGGGTATCCGTCCTGGTAAAGCAACGGAAAAATATCTCACCAAGGTAATGTCCCGTCTGACTATGTCCGGCGCGCTGTTCTTGGCGTTTATATCCGTACTTCCTGTATTCTTCGGGAAGCTCTCCGGTCTACCTGATTCGGTTCAGATTGGTGGTACATCCATCCTGATCGTAATTGGTGTGGCATTGGATACCATGAAGCAGATCGAGAGCCAATTGATCAAACGCCATTACAAAGGCTTCATCAATAAATAGTGGATAGGTTCCGGCGAAGCATGTGATTTACAGACTTCCCGGCACCTATTGTGCTGTTTCTTGCTTGGTGGCGAACTTTTGGGGGGAGAGAGAAATCGTGAACATTCTATTCATGGGCCCTCCTGGGGCAGGCAAGGGGACACAAGCAGCAGTTATCGTTAAAGAGCTTGGCATTCCGCATATTTCGACAGGTGACGCCTTCCGCTTGGCAATCAAGCAGGGTACTCCGGTTGGACTGAAGGCCAAATCTTACACCGAGCAAGGCTTGCTTGTACCTGATGATGTGACTATTGGGATCGTTGAAGAACGGCTTCAGCAGTCCGATTGCGAAAAAGGTTTCTTATTGGATGGCTTTCCAAGAACCCTTTCGCAAGCGGAAGCGCTGGAAGATATCTTAAGCCGCCTCAATATTTCATTGGATCATGTAATCAACTTGAATGTAGACCGTGGACTGCTGATGGCGCGTCTTACGGGACGTAGAATCTGCAGAGTTTGCGGAGCATCCTACCATTTAATTTTCAACCCGCCGAAGCAAGAAGGCATTTGCGACATTGATGGCGGTGAGTTGTATCAACGTCCGGATGACAACGAAGAGAGCGTAGGCAAGCGTCTGGATGAGTATGATAACAAGACAGCACCGCTGCTTGCGTTTTATGAGAATAAAGGTCTTTTGCGTCAGGTAAACGGAGAAAACGAAATCAATGTCGTTACTTCCGAAATCGTATCTTTGTTGCGAGGTTAATGTAATGATCATTTGTAAATCCGAGCAGGAACTTGCCTTTATGAGGGAAGCTGGTCGAATTGTTGCCGAGAGTCACCGGTTGATCGCTGAGGCTATCCAGCCTGGCATCACAACCGGAGAGCTCGACAGAATCGCCGATCAATACATTCGCAGTCAAGGTGCTGTGCCGTCTTTCAAAGGTTACAACGGTTTTCCTGCCAGCATTTGCGCTTCAGTCAACGAACAATTGGTGCATGGATTTCCGGGTAAACGCAAATTGATGGAAGGCGATATAATAACGCTTGATATCGGTGCAGAGTACCGCGGTTATCACGGTGATTCCGCTTGGACCTACGGAGTGGGCAGCATTTCCGAAGAAGCTCAGCGCTTGCTGGACGTCACGGAAGGCTCCTTGTACGCAGGACTGGCGTTAGTCAAACCGGATGTGCGCTTGTTTACAATCTCCCATGCGATCCAGCAAACTATTGAAGACGCCGGATTCTCCGTCGTACGAGAGTATGTGGGTCACGGCATCGGGGCAAAACTGCATGAAGAACCGCAAATTCCGAACTATGGCATAGCGGACCGCGGACCACGTCTGAAACCGGGTATGGTACTCGCGATTGAGCCGATGGTGAACGTAGGGGACAGATATGTCAGAACGCTGGAAGATAACTGGACGGTCGTTACGGTAGACGGTTCATTGTGCGCTCACTTCGAGCATACAGTAGCAGTTACACCGGACGGCATGGAAATTTTCACAAAACTGAATGCGTAGGTGATCTTGATGAATACTCAGAGCAGCCCGCAGATTGGTCAATTGGTGAGAATTCTCAAAGGCAAAGATGCCGGAGAGGCTGCCGTGGTTATCGCAGTTGTGGATAGCAGATTTGTATATATTGCCGATGGGGACAAACGGAAGTTTGATGGGCCGAAGAAGAAGAACATTCAACATCTGGAGCTCATACCCTTTATCAGCAATGAGGTTGTGAACAGTTTGGAAGAAACCGGCCGGGTTACCAACGGAAAGCTGCGTTTTGCAGTGATGAAGTATGGCGGACCTGCTGGAATAAGTGCAGATGAGAAAGGAGACTAACTGTGGCTAAAGAAGATGTCATTGAAGTCGAAGGTACGGTCATTGAGCCGTTGCCGAATGCAACGTTTAAGGTAGAGCTTGAGAATGGTCATCAAATACTTGCCCATGTGTCCGGGAAATTGCGGATGCACTTTATCCGTATCCTAACCGGAGACAAAGTGGTCGTGCAGTTATCGCCTTACGATTTATCTAAAGGTCGTATAACTTACCGTAAATAGGTGGGAACTACAACAAAAGTTTTGCTTCGCAAAACTTTGAGGAGGTAATTAACATGAAGGTAAGACCTTCTGTGAAGCCCATGTGCGAGAAATGCAAAGTCATCCGCCGCAAAGGGACTGTTATGGTAATTTGCGAAAATCCGAAACACAAACAAAAACAAGGTTAAGAAGGGGGTGTAGCGTAAAATGGCTCGTATAGCTGGAGTGGATTTGCCACGTGATAAACGCGTTGAGATCGCCTTGACTTATATTTTCGGAATCGGTAAAACGACTTCCCAGAAAATTCTTAATGAAACAGGCATTGACGTTAACACACGTGTCCGTGATTTGACGGAAGATGAAGTCAGCAAACTGCGTGAAATGATCGACAAATCGGTTAAGGTTGAAGGTGACCTGCGTCGTGAAATTTCCTTGAATATTAAGCGTCTTACTGAGATCGGCTGTTACCGCGGTGTTCGCCACCGTCGTGGATTGCCTGTTCGCGGTCAACGCACTAAAACGAATGCCCGTACCCGGAAAGGCCCGCGTCGTACGGTAGCAAACAAAAAGAAATAATAAGGGGGGATAAGAGACAATGGCTAAACCGAAAAAAGTCGTACGTACCAAACGTCGCGACCGGAAGAATATCGAGAGCGGCGTGGCACATATTCGTTCCACGTTCAACAACACTATCGTTACGATCACGGATCCTCACGGAAATGCAATTTCCTGGGCTAGCTCCGGCGGTCAAGGATTCAAAGGTTCCCGTAAATCGACTCCATTTGCAGCGCAAATGGCAGCCGAAAGTGCTGCTAAAGCAGCGATGGAACACGGCATGAAGTCCGTTGAAGTTATGGTTAAAGGACCGGGCGCGGGCCGCGAAGCAGCCATCCGTTCCCTTCAAGCCGCAGGGCTTGAAGTAAACCTCATTAAAGACGTAACTCCGGTTCCTCACAATGGATGCCGTCCGCCGAAACGTCGTCGCGTATAGTGAAATCAGAATTGTGATTGTGGTATAATTCTGACGCATCTGCTAATAATAGGTGTTTAGGCATACTACATGATGCACCTGATGGGGTGACAGTTTCATATAGGAGCGACGTTTGAAGGAGGGGTACACTCGTGATAGAAATCGAAAAGCCGAAGATTGAGACCGTAGAAGCCAATGATGAAGGAACCTATGGGAAATTCGTAGTTGAACCGCTGGAACGTGGATATGGCACGACTCTGGGGAACTCGCTTCGCCGGATTCTGCTTTCCTCCCTTCCGGGAGCCGCAGTAACATCGGTCCAAATTGACGGCGTTTTGCATGAGTTCTCGACCGTTCCTGGCGTAATGGAAGATGTGACGGAAATCATTCTGAACCTTAAAGCTCTTTCTCTGAAGATCCATTCAGATGAAGAGAAAGTGTTCGAGATTGATGCTGAGGGTGAAGGCATCGTTACCGCAGGTGATATCCGTGCGGATAGCGATGTTGAGATCCTCAATCCGGATCTTCATATTGCAACGCTGGGACCTGGCGCGAGACTTCACATGCGTATTTTTGCAGGCCGTGGTCGCGGCTATGTCCAAGCAGACCGGAACAAACGCGACGACCAGCCAATCGGTGTTATTCCGGTTGATTCCATCTACACTCCTATTTCCCGCGTGAATTACGGCATTGATAACACTCGTGTCGGTCAAGTGACGAACTATGACAAGTTGACGCTGGAAATTTGGACGGATGGCAGTATCAGACCGGAAGAGGCTGTAAGCCTCGGAGCCAAAATTTTGAACGAGCACCTCGTATTGTTCGTAGGACTTACGGACGAAGCGAAAGACGCCGAAATTATGGTTGAAAAAGAAGAAGACAAAAAAGAAAAAGTGCTTGAGATGACAATCGAAGAACTTGATCTTTCTGTCCGTTCCTACAACTGCCTCAAACGTGCCGGTATTAATACCGTACAAGAGCTGACTACGAAAACTGAAGAAGATATGATGAAGGTTCGTAACTTGGGCCGCAAATCTTTGGAAGAAGTTCAAGAGAAGCTCGAGGAACTTGGTTTGGGTCTCCGCACAGAAGAATAGTTAACAGATTGCTTGAGTACTTGAGTGAAGGAGGGAAAACAAATGGCATACCAAAAATTGGGCCGTGATTCCAGTGCGCGTAAAGCGTTGTTCCGCGACATGGTAACGGATCTGTTCCTTTACGAGCGCATCCAGACAACGGAAGCCAAAGCGAAGGAAGTTCGTTCCATCGCTGAGAAACTGATCACTAAAGCGAAAAAGGGCGATCTTCATGCTCGTCGTCAAGTAGCTGCATTTGTTCGTCGTGAAACTGTTGACGGTGAACAAGATGCAATCCAAAAACTGTTCTCTGATATTGCTCCTCGTTACACAGAGCGTCCAGGCGGATACACTCGTATCCTGAAGCTGGGACCTCGCCGTGGCGATGCTGCGCCTATGGTTTATCTTGAACTGGTAGACCGCGCGTAGTAACGCAAGTAATGATTTCCGGAATTATCCCTTTCCCCCATGATCCTCGGAGCATGGGTAGGAAAGTATTAAACGTTATTGTGCTGCAGGGGCGATAAGGCCCTGCCGTACAACTAACCGCGGGAATCACCTTGTATAGAGTAGAAGGAGCTCCCGCCGGGGCTCTTTTTTTTTGAAAACCAAGTATGGACTGACAGGAGAACGGAATGCGCAATCTATTGATGAAAGTCAATTATGACGGGACCCATTATGATGGCTTTCAGACCCAGCCTCAGGGCAATACGATTCAGGACCGGCTGGAACAGGCCATACTCCATCTGACGGGCGAGGCGCTCAAAATAACCGCCTCTGGACGGACAGACGCGGGTGTGCATGCTTATGGACAGCCGTTTAACTTCATGACCTCCTCTCAAATCCCGCTTGAACGCTGGTGCCTGGCCCTGAATGCCCGGTTGCCGCAAGATATCGTGGTTACCGAGGCGAGGGAGGTTCCGCTATCGTTCCACTCTCGTAGAGGAGCAAAGCGCAAAACCTATCGGTACACAATTAATGGCAACCGGTTTCCGGATCCGTTTCAGCGGCGCTGGCAGCATCACCACCCGGTGAAACTCGATATACCGGCTATGCAGAAAGGTCTTACACATTTACTGGGTACCCATGACTTCACCTCGTTCGCATCACGGAAGTCCACGAAGACTTCCCATGTCCGGACGATCTTTGAGGCTCATATGGAGATTGACCGCAGTATGTGTCGACCTGACTCTGTAGACCAGGGTGTCATTCACACTTATATTACGGGCAGCGGATTTCTGCAGCATATGGTTCGCATTATTATGGGGACGCTGATTCATGTGGGTGAAGGCAAATACCATGCGGATAAGGTTGCGGATATTCTAGCCGCATGCGATCGGGCGGCGGCAGGACCAACGGCCGTATCCAAGGGCTTGGCGCTGTGGAGTGTTGAATATGACGAGGATGGAATTTAGGCGAGAGCGTTCTATACTTTTTTAATAAAAATTATAGTCAAATAGCTTAAAAATCACTTGCACTTGTCATGTTTATGCTGTAATATAAAAGTTGTGTTTTCTTGATGGCTATCCCACAGCCCCGATCAAGAAGATGCCGACAAATAAGCTTTTTTTAACTCACATAATCGTAATCCAATGAGAAACAAGATATACGAAACAGATGATTTTCGTACGAGAACAAGGAGGAAACATTCATGCGTACCACCTATATGGCGAAACCAAACGAAGTTGAACGCACTTGGCACATCATTGATGCCGAAGGCAAGACACTTGGTCGTTTGGCCAGCGAAGCCGCTGCATTGATCCGTGGCAAACACAAACCGCAATTCACTCCACATGTTGATACTGGAGATTTCGTAATTGTTATCAACGCTGAGAAGATTCACCTTACAGGCAAGAAAATGCAAAACAAGAAATACTACCGTCACTCGATGCACCCAGGTGGCTTGAAAGTCACTGTTGCAGAAGACCTGATCAAGACTAAACCTGAACGCATGATCGAATTTGCAGTTCACGGTATGATTCCTAAGACTCGTCAAGGGGATCACATGAAGCTGAGATTGAAAGTCTATGCAGGCGCCGAGCATCCACATGCAGCACAAAAACCTGAAGTTTACGAACTTCGCGGATAAGAATAGAGGAGGACAGTTTCATGGCACAAGTACAATACTATGGGACAGGTCGTCGTAAACATTCGGTAGCACGTGTTCGCCTTGTACCGGGTGAAGGACGCATTGTCATTAACAAACGCGAGATGGACGAATATTTCGGTGTGGAAACACTGAAGATGATCGTGAAACAACCTTTGAACCTGACTGAAACACTGGGCAACTACGATGTAATCGTTCTTGCACATGGTGGCGGCATTTCTGGTCAAGCTGGAGCAATCCGTCACGGTATCTCCCGTGCATTGCTCAAAGTGGACCCTGAATATCGCGGTGCGCTGAAGAAAGCCGGCTTCCTGACTCGTGACCCACGTATGAAGGAACGTAAGAAATACGGCCTCAAAGCAGCACGTCGCGCTCCACAGTTCTCGAAACGTTAATATCCCTTGGTTATCAAGGATATCAAGCCTCTGGCCTTTATGGCCAGGGGCTTTTATTTTTGCCATAATGACGCTGTGACCATGGCAATGGCTTATTTTATCTAACACTAAAGCCATGCAATATGGATCTCCAGAGATGATCATTATCATGGAACATGTCCGGGACTTCTGGGATTTGTAAGGCGCAAACATTGTTAAAGGGCCAAGGAGTTTCGATGATTCCTTGTACGGGTGCATGATTAATAACAAGCAGGTTAAATGTTCCTTGAACCATCCCGTTTAACACATCCAGCAGTTCAGCGGTTTCATGTATTGTTGCTTCGGTGCGAATAAATAATACCTTGTCAGCGACCCTGAGGGTCTCGAGGAATCGCGGAATGCGGCGCTGTAGTTTTTCTTTTAATTTTGGATAGCTGACAAGCTGCTCCGGTGTATTTTCACTCAGTGGAAAATCATGGTGAGAAAAAGCATGGTACGCTGCGTCCCTAACAATAAAACATTCCGCTTTATGATTAATTCCCGTAATACTAAGATTAGGAAAATCCATGAAATGGGCGAACCGATTTCGCAATAGATTGCTTACACCTGCCAAAACGGGGGTCTCCACCCAATCAATCACCCCACCTACCTTTCGTAATAGAGTGCGGGATAATTGATCTGCAGCGAGGCAGTTATGTCCTAAACTGAAAATAACGTCATAGGTACCCTTGATCTCATTCAATATCATGCGGATCCCCCCCGGATAATTTACTATATTAAATTAATGTCAGGAGAAAAGCGTTTGGACGATCATACATATTTAATTTGAAACAGGCACTTACTTATATCGAGACAAGGCATGGCCTCATAATCTATAAAGTATTAAGTATAGTTGAGGCGGTGCGAGTAATGGTGAAAATATCGGTTTTGTTGCCTGTATACAACTCATCTCTTTATATTGAGGAGTCAATTCAGAGTATCCTTCAGCAATCGTATCCGGATTTTGAACTACTGATTATAGATGATGGGTCTGTTGATGGAACCTTGGGAAGAATAAGGGGGATTCATGACAGCCGTATAAAGGTGATTTCTCATGCCGTAAACATCGGGCTTATCAGAACATTGAACGAAGGCCTTTCGTTATGTACTGGTGAATATATTGCCCGAATGGATGGGGATGACATCGCATTGCCGCACCGTTTGGCACGTCAGGTGGCCTCTATGGATGCGAATCCGCATATAGGGGTTTGCGGTAGCCAAGCAGAATATATCGGCATAACCGGGACTACGGCTAAACCACTAATTCATGACGAAATAAGGTGTTGGCAGTTTTTTCACTGTACGATTGTGCATCCTACTGTCATGCTTAGAAAATCCATTCTGGATAATCATGGAGTCAAATATTGGGATTACCCCCATGCGGAAGATTTTGAGCTGTGGAACCGCTTGGGGGAGGTAACCCAATTGACCAATCTGCCTGAAGTGCTGCTAAAGTACAGGGTGCATACTAACCAGATATCTTACGTCCATGAAACTATGCAAGAACAGATGGCTGAGAGGATCATCAGGCAACAATTTGGGCAAATCGGGCTCAATCCCACCTATGAGGAGTATCAGCTGCATAAGGATTTCTGCCATTTTAGGATTCAGGTTCATGATTTCAATCAATACAACAGAGCGTTAGCATGGGCTAATAAAATCTTGGAGGCGAATAATCGGGTCCGAAAATACAATCATGAGGTTTTGAATTCGGTATTATCCCAATGTTTTACCTTCTCTCAATAAACTTACGGCGGTTTTCTTTAAACTGGTATTTCTCTGGTCCTAAAACACCCGTTGACTTTGTGAACAATGCTCTATTAGGCGCATTCACGAGTTGGAGGCCTTTTTAAAGTAGAAGTTATGGTTTGGTAATTCAGAGTTTCTGACTATATATTCTTCTTATTACAGCATATCTCTCGGTTTTTAAGGATATCAGGCCTCTAGCCTTTATGGACAGGGGCTTTTGGCTTTTTATGGTGCTATAAATGCTATAAAATGCATTGACTTCCTCAGGGAAAGTTATATACTATTCCATATAAAAATAGTTGGAATTGTCGTCATAAGTTCAGCATTATCTTTAAGCTGCATAACTAGGATGGAGGAATACCGTAATGAATCTGCTTGAGAAAGAAGATTTGATTAAAGTTAAGGCTGAGGAACTGGAAAATGCCTCACCTGAAGAGATTATTCGTTGGGCAGTAGAAACTTTCCCGAACATCACCTTTGCCTGCAGTTTCGGAGCCGAAGATGTAGTACTTGTTGATATGCTGCAGAAGGTTAGTCCGTCAACGGATGTTTTTTATCTGGATACGGATTATCATTTCAAAGAAACCTATGAGACAAGAGATATTATGGCTGATAAATATGGAATGGAGTTCGTGCGTGTGTCGCCGCAGATATCTACGCAGGAACAAGCACTTCAATACGGTGATGCGCTATGGAGTGTCGATCCTAACCAATGCTGTGCGATCCGCAAGGTAGAGCCGCTTACCCGCATTCTTTCCCAATATGATGCCTGGATTACCGGGATTCGCCGTGATCAGGCGCCAACTCGCGCCAATTCCAAAAAGGTAGAGTACGATTATAAATTCGGACTGGTCAAATTTAATCCGATTGCGCACTGGACGACTGAGGATGTATGGAATTACATCCGCGAAAATGATGTTGTATATAATCCGCTCCATGACCGCAATTTCCCGAGCATCGGCTGCGAGCAATGCACCCGTGCTGTTATGCCTGGTGAAGATCCGCGTGCCGGAAGATGGTCCGGTTCGGAAAAAACGGAATGTGGACTGCATAAATAAGCAAGGCACGAGAAGCGAGACACAGGAGGAGAGAAATTAGATGACGTCAATACTTCCACATGGAGGAACACTGATTCAGCGTACAGTGGAGGGAGCGCAGAGGGAAGAATTGCTGCAGCAAGCTTCGGACTATAAATCAATCGCAATTAATACATGGACTATCTCTGATCTGGATTTGATTGCCGTGGGAGCCTTCTCACCGCTTACCGGTTTTTTAAATGAAGAAGATTACCGTTCTGTCGTGAAAAGCATGAGACTTGCGGATGGCACCGTATGGAGTATTCCCATCACACTTGCTGTTGAGGATGAGGTGGCCTCAGGTCTGGCTGTTGGTGATACCGTGTCTTTGATCGGTGAAGAAGATGGTGTGATTTATGGTTTGCTTGATGTGCAGAGCATTTACAGCGTAGATCAGCAGCTTGAAGCACAGAACGTCTTCAGAACGACAGATCCGGAGCACCCTGGCGTCAGCAAATTGCTGGCCCGTCCGGCAACCTATGTAGGAGGACCTATAACGGTCTTGAATCGTCCGCAGCCGGAGAAGTTTGGGGAGTTCTACTTTGATCCGGCCAAGACGCGGCAAATATTCGCTGATAAGGGCTGGAGAACGGTTGTTGGCTTTCAGACCCGAAATCCCGTTCACCGTGCGCATGAATACATTCAGAAGTGTGCAATGGAGGTTGTAGACGCTCTGTTCCTCAATCCTCTGGTCGGCGAGACCAAATCCGATGATGTGCCGGCCAATGTGCGGATGAAGAGTTATCTGGCACTGCTGGAAAATTACTACCCGGCAGACCGTACGTTCCTTGGAGTGTTCCCGGCAGCTATGCGTTACGCGGGTCCAAGAGAAGCGATATTCCATGCCATGGTCCGCAAAAATTACGGCTGCACCCATTTCATCGTGGGCCGTGACCATGCCGGTGTAGGTGACTACTATGGAACTTACGAAGCACAAGAGATTTTTTCTAACTTCACTGCTGAGGAGTTGGGGATTACACCGCTATTTTTTGAACACAGCTTCTTCTGCATCAAATGCGGAAATATGGCCTCCAGCAAGACCTGCCCTCATCCGGGTGATCAGCATCTGACACTATCCGGTACGAAGGTGCGTGCGCTGCTGCGGGATGGCCAGTGCCCGCCTCCGGAATTTACGCGGCCTGAGGTTGCGCAAATTTTGATTGAGGGAATGTCTCAGGAAGTTAACGCCTAAATACGAAGAGCCAGTACTATTTGGCCCTCTTGTCCCATATAGATGAGTAGAATCTATCGGGACGAGGGGGTCTTTGTTATGTCTGGCCGAAAGCAGCGGAAAGTCTCGGTCTGGATCTCATGGAACAGTATTAAAAAAGGCATGCTGGGCGCAGTGCTGCTTGCTGTGATGATCGGCATCATTGCCTATGATATGCCTACCGCCAAAACGCTGAACTATTGGAGCCTGCCATTGTCCGGTAAGATTATAGCCATCGATGCCGGCCATGGCGGACCGGACGGAGGGGCAGTCAGCCGTGAGGGACTGATCGAGAAGGATATTAACCTCTCGGTGTCGCTGTATCTGCGCGACTATTTGCAGCAGGCGGGGGCGATTGTAGTTATGACGCGTGAAGGTGATTATGACCTGGCCCAGGAGGGCACCAAAGGATATTCCAAGCGCAAGACAGAGGATCTGAAGCAAAGGGTAAGGACTATTGAAGAGAAAGGCGCGGACCTCTTTATCAGCGTCCATATGAACAGTGTCCCTTCCGGCCGCTGGAGCGGAGCGCAAACCTTCTATTATCCCAACAACGAAGGGAATAAAGCGTTGGCGGGCTTTGTGCAGGATGAGCTCAAGGCTACACTGGAGAATACCGATCGTGTAGCTAAAACTGTGAATACAGTGTATCTGTTAAAAGCATTGAAAATGCCGGCTGTGCTTGTGGAGGTAGGCTTTCTGTCACATCCGCAGGAGTCGGCTTTGCTTGGAGACGATGTCTATCAGCGGAAGGTGGCAACGAGCATTTACCGCGGGATTATGCGGTATGCTTCAGAGCAGCAGTGAGGAGGGACTACTCATCCGCAGAGGGGGAATGCTATAATAGACAAAAATACCGGAACCTTATCCGTCCGGAAGGAACAGAGGTGCTTTCCATGCTGACCAGGGAACAAATTCAGGAACTATTGCAGTCGCTTACAGACCCGGAATCCGGAAAAAGCCTTGTGGAGCTGCAGCTGATTCGCGATATTATGATCAAGGAAGACCGCATATCCTTATCTCTTGTATGTCTGGACCAAGATGAGAAGAGCCGTATGGAGTTGGAGCAGCAGGTGCGTGATCTGCTTACAGCGGGCGGAGCCGGCAATGTGCATATCCGGCTGCGTGATGCCACCGACTATGAGCGCTCTATCTTGCGCGGAGAGAGCGTGGACGATGTGCCGGAAGATCGTCAAGGGGACAAGCTTAAAGGGCATGCAGCGGGTCTTGAGGGCCATGAGCTGATTGGTGAGAACTCCGGCGTGAACTTCATCGCTATCGCCAGCGGCAAGGGCGGGGTCGGCAAATCAACCGTGACGGTAAATCTGGCAGTGGCACTCGCCCGAAAAGGGAAGAAGGTCGGATTGATTGATGCTGATATTTATGGCTTCAGTATTCCGGACATGATGGGGATTGAAGAGGGCCCGATTGTCGAAGAAGGCACCATTATACCTGTAGAACGTTTCGGAGTGAAGGTCATGTCCATGGGCTTTTTCATCCGTGAGAATAGTCCTGTCATCTGGAGAGGACCCATGCTTGGCAAGATGCTCCGCCAGTTCTTCAGCGACGTAGGTTGGGGAGAGCTTGACTACATGCTGCTTGACTTGCCTCCAGGTACGGGTGATGTGGCGCTGGATGTGCATCAGATGCTGCCGCACAGCAAGGAAATCATCGTAACTACGCCCCATGCAACAGCAGCCTTTGTAGCGGCTAGAGCAGGTTCAATGGCTTTGCAGACAGAGCATGAGATTCTTGGGGTCATTGAGAATATGGCCTACTATGAATGCTCGGAATGCGGCAAAAAGGACTATATTTTCGGCCGCGGCGGCGGGGCGAGACTAGCAGAGACACTGCATACGGAGCTGCTGGCCCAGGTGCCGCTTGGCGCACCGGATAATCACATCTCCGAACCGGATTTCTCACCGTCCGTATATAAACCCGAAACAGCTACCGCACAGCTGTTTGCGGAGATTGCCGATAAATTGATTGCGAAGTATGAGCAGTAATTCAGATTGGCATTAAAAAGAGGCCGTCCCAATTGTAAGTGGGACAAGGCCTCTTTTTATTTAGGAACCGGAATCATCGCCGCCTTCTTGCTTCTGGCTGTCCCCGCCGCTTCCTTGATCCCCGCCGCCTTTTTCCCCGCCTTTCTTTTCAACCTTCGGTTGAAGTTCATCCTGGACTACCGTTTTAAGCAAACCAAGCACTTCCATGCGGAATAGGGGATTTTGCATCGCTTCCTGCATAATGGTCATGGATTGCTTGCGGTAATCTGAAGTTTTAGTAAGGTCTAGGAACATTTTCATCATTTCGGGCGACTTCATGATCTCTTCAATTGATTTTTGATACGTTGGGTCTTTGATCAGCTGAAGATGCAGCTCCTTGCTCTGGGTATTGATCGCTTTGGCAAATTCACCGGCAAATTGCGGATCGGTCATAATTTTTTCAATTTCTTTTTGATACTCCGGAGCTGTAATTGTGTCCTTGACGGCAATCCGGATTTGCTCCGTCGTTTGGAGCGGCATCATTTTCATGCTCAGCCCGCCGCCGCTTCCTTCGGAGCCGGAGCTTGGACTGGAGAGTGCCTCCTCTACGGCTTTCTTTCCCTCATCGCTTTTCAATATATCAACAACCATGGTCTTCATTTCCTTGTATCCCATCTGCCCGGATGATGAACTGCTCTGTTCTCCTCCGCAGGCCGTTAAAGCCATAATTAAGCTTAAAGCCAGGCCTCCGGACCATAAACTCCTCCATTTCATTGGCGCTGCCCCTCCTTTGTAGGATTCCTGACTGTAGTATGCCGCGCGGACACACATTTATGTTGCAGTATAATGGTTTTTTGACGGTAAGCTTGGTAAAATAAATCTGACACGGGGAGGTGAACTGGCTGAGTATAAGGAAATGGTTTTATTTGTTCTGGACCACACTTCTGATCGGTGCGGGCGGAGCGGTAGTAGCTGGACTTGCACTGCAGGCTGTGAATGGCCGAATCGAGTTCAAAAGCACTGCCGATCTCTTCATTTACCCCCTGATCCTTTTTGGCTATGGCATGCTTGTCAGCGTTTACTCGCAGCTCGGCTTCTTTGCGTATCTGATTCTCAACTATATGGGAACAGGTGTGTTTCGGCGAAAGGTCTGGCAGTACATACAACTGGTGCTGGCTGTGCTTGCCCTGCTCGAGCTGATCTTTCTGCGAACTTTTGTAGGAGGAGAACGAAACGTCGTCTCTGATTTGATTCTGGGCATCGTTATATTGCTTACAGCCATTATTGTGTCCTACTTTAAAGTACGAAGCACGAATAGTTCAGCCTGGATTCCGACATTTTTCTTTATGACAGCCATCACGATAGTGGAGACGATTGGTGTGCTCCGCATAGGAGTGGACAGCGCTACCGTATTTATTGTAATTCCGCTTATTGCAAGCAATGCATTCCAAATTCTGATGCTGCACCGTATTCTGAAACCACGAACAGGATAATTATGAAAATACAAAGAACCCCGTTCTCCAGATGAGAAGCAGGGTTCTTTGTGATTCCTCCAGCCGGCGATTAAAATCAGGAGGAGGAGGTTAATCTTAAAGACATACTACATATTTTAAAGATGCGGCTGTTCATGCTCACAAAACTTTGAGGAGGGGAATATATGAACATCAAGCGCTATATGATAAAAGACACAAACGAAACACTCCTGAGCAAGCTTGATCCGAACGAAAGCGGCGACTTAACCAAGGAGGAAGCCGAGGGCAAGATGAAGGAGCTTAAAGAACGTCTCACCGAGCTGCAGGATATTCTATTTGCCCAGAAAAAGCATTCCCTGCTTGTCATCCTGCAAGGGATGGACTCCAGCGGGAAAGACGGCACGGTAAAGCATATTTTCTCCGGGATCAACCCTCAGGGTTTTATCGTCACCAGCTTTAAAAAACCGTCTCTCGAGGAAGAAGCCCATGATTTCCTGTGGAGAGTGCATATGAAGACGCCGCCCAAGGGCTACATTGCCGCGTTCAACCGCTCGCATTATGAGGATGTCTTGGTTCCCCGCGTGCACGGCAGTCTGCAAAAAGATGAGATGAAACGCCGGTTTCGTTATATCCGCCAGTTTGAAGAAATGCTGGTGGAGGAAGGGACAACGATCATCAAACTCTTTTTGCATATCTCCAAGGAGAAGCAGCTTGAGAAAATTCAGGAGCGGCTGCAGGACCCGGCGAAACATTGGAAGTTTGACGCCAGTGACCTGCAGGAGCGGGAATTTTGGGATGATTATCAGGAGGCTTATCAAGATGTATTTAAAGAAAGCAGTTCAAAAAACGCGCCCTGGTATTGGATTCCGGCCAATCGCCGCTGGTACCGCAATTATCTCGCGTTGGCCATTGTGGTGAAGACGCTGGAAGGGCTGAACTTAAGTTATCCGAAGCTGAACACTCCAACGCCCGATATATCAGAGCTGATATCACCACGCCATTAAAAATTACAGAAGAAGCAGGAGAGAGTGGCGGGTTAGCCTACATTCCGGCAGCGTCTTCAATTCCATCGTCCAGCCAAGCGGAATCACGTACTTCCTTGCCCTCGGCGCTGCCTTGGCTGATTAACTCGGACACAGTAACAAATTCGTAGCCCTGGCTGCGCAGCTTGTCAATGATAAGCGGAAGAGCCTCGTGAGTTTGTTTACAGGAATCGCTGGCATGCAAAAGCACAATATCTCCGGGATGAGCCTTTGTCGTTACTCGATTTACGATATTGTCTACACCGATGTTCTTCCAGTCTAAAGAATCGGTATCCCACTGAATGACCTTATAACCCAGGTCGCTGGCCACCTGAAGCACTCTTTTGTCGAAATCGCCGTTTGGCATGCGGATCAGATTCGGTTCCTTGCCAGTCAATTCGGTAAGCACGGTATGTGCTGTCGAAATTTGGGTGCGGATTTCCTCGTTGCTCAGCGCGCTGTAGTTTACATGCTTGTGACCATGGCTGCCGATCTCATATCCTGAATCTTTAATGCTTGTTACAATTTCCGGATGAGTTTTGCTCCAGGGTGACGACAGGAAGAAGGTGGCCTTATCCACTTTTTTCTCTTCCAGCACCTTGAGGATCGGTTCGGGCCTTTTTTCTCCCCAGCTAATATCAAAAGTTAAAGCGATCAGCTTCTTCTCCGTCGGCACACTGTATATCGCAGAAGGGGCCGTTTCGGAAAAAACGGTAATATTGCCCCTCTCGACATAAACGACACCGGCGGCAAGAAGCGCAGCGGCAAAAATGTAAATGAACCGTTTTATCTTCTTGCCGCTGAATACATAAAAAGAATTCATACTGACAGCGCTCCTCTCCTATGCGAAATGCTTGTTTGTTCTAAATGTATGCTCGTACCCACCGCTTATGACCTCCTCTAGGACAGAAATCATAGTTAAGGCTTTTGAAGCGGTGACGTCAAAACTTCCAGGAGGTGTCTATGTTATCCTTTTTTACGTTTGCCAAAGATTTAACCACGATCCGCAAAGCCTTAATACTGGCAGCCATTCTATTCATCGCAGGGGGTGTGATTGGCTGGATAGGCACCGGCGCTATGCAAAAATTGATTGAACAGCAGCTGCAGGGTCTCAGTAATATCAGTAAAGATCTTAAAGAGTCCGACCATCCACAGTGGAGTTTTTTCAAATTTATATTTCTGAACAATAGTATCAAGAGTGTGCTCATTATTTTCCTCGGTGCCTTCTTTGGGATACTTCCCGCATTTTTTCTGCTCATCAACGGTGCGGTTATCGGATATTTAATCCACTTGTCGGTGCTTCAGGAACAGGATTTGTTTACGCTTATCGTTAAGGGGCTCCTGCCGCACGGGATCATTGAAATTCCGGCAATCATTATCGCCTGTGCTTTTGGACTGCAGTTCGGCGGTAAAATATTCGCAGGTATATTCGGTACAGCCGCCAATAAAGAAAAGCGGAGCAACGCTTGGCCGGTCTTTATGCGGCAAACATTAACGGCATCGGTTTGGATTGTGATCCTTTTATTGATCGCCGCAATAATTGAAAGCACGATTACATTTTCACTTTTATCATAAAAAACCCGGGAATTGAGCATAACATTAAAGCCATACGATTTTGGGGTTTCCTGACAACCGGTGCTATGTATTTGCGGCAAGACCATAGAGGTGATTTTTTCGTAATTATGGTTATAGATACTGCGCTCCGGTTAATCTAGTGTAAACGGATAAACAGGTACAGCTTCCCGTCATCCATGGACTATCTTCTATCACACAAGCAGCGGCATTTGAGGTTTCTGTAAATATTAAATTTCATGAAGGAGGCCAAGCATATGTTGGGAATGTTGTTCAACGAGAAGGAATGTAAGGAGCTGGACTATGTTTTGCGTAAAGAGCTTGATGAGATGCTTCTGGATTTAAGTGATCAACGCTTGGACCAAAATATCAGGCATGCCATTGCCAATCGATATAAAACAGTATTTCGTATGTACGCACGTTTTGCTCCTCAGAAAGAGCTGTCTAAATATGCGTGGGGCGGCCGGTCATCCCAATTTAAACATTAAAATTAGAGGGCTGATACTTAGGGTTCAATCGCTTGTCCATGAAATTAACTAAATAGGTTGACTAAAAGGGAGCCGCTATGATACATTATATCTCGCGCTCCTTTTCTATGTATTGAAAAGCAGCTGCAGGCAAGGAAAAACGAAAAAAACTTTTTTTCAAAAAAAGACTTGCCAAAATGATAAACACTGTGATATATTATAAAGGTCGCCGCTGAGACGCGGTGAAGAGTTAAAAAGAGACATTGATCTTTGAAAACTGAACAACGAGTGAGTGGGAAATCACGCAAGTGAGATCCAAAACTGATGAGTTTCACAGCGTATTTATACGCTTTAGAAATTTCATCGTGAGAATGTAAATTCTCGTCAGATGTTTCAAAATGAGCAATCGCTCTTTCTGGATACCAATTTGGAGAGTTTGATCCTGGCTCAGGACGAACGCTGGCGGCGTGCCTAATACATGCAAGTCGAGCGGAGTTATGAAGGAGCTTGCTCCGGATTAACTTAGCGGCGGACGGGTGAGTAACACGTAGGCAACCTACCTCTTTGACTGGGATAACTACCGGAAACGGTAGCTAATACCGGATAATTCCTTTGTTCACATGGACGAAGGATGAAAGGCGGAGCAATCTGCTACAAGGAGATGGGCCTGCGGCGCATTAGCTAGTTGGTGGGGTAACGGCTCACCAAGGCGACGATGCGTAGCCGACCTGAGAGGGTGAACGGCCACACTGGGACTGAGACACGGCCCAGACTCCTACGGGAGGCAGCAGTAGGGAATCTTCCGCAATGGGCGAAAGCCTGACGGAGCAACGCCGCGTGAGTGATGAAGGTTTTCGGATCGTAAAGCTCTGTTGCCAGGGAAGAACGTCCGGTAGAGTAACTGCTACCGGAGTGACGGTACCTGAGAAGAAAGCCCCGGCTAACTACGTGCCAGCAGCCGCGGTAATACGTAGGGGGCAAGCGTTGTCCGGAATTATTGGGCGTAAAGCGCGCGCAGGCGGCTATTTAAGTCTGGTGTTTAAACCTTGGGCTCAACCTGAGGTCGCACTGGAAACTGGGTGGCTTGAGTACAGAAGAGGAAAGTGGAATTCCACGTGTAGCGGTGAAATGCGTAGATATGTGGAGGAACACCAGTGGCGAAGGCGACTTTCTGGGCTGTAACTGACGCTGAGGCGCGAAAGCGTGGGGAGCAAACAGGATTAGATACCCTGGTAGTCCACGCCGTAAACGATGAGTGCTAGGTGTTAGGGGTTTCGATACCCTTGGTGCCGAAGTTAACACAGTAAGCACTCCGCCTGGGGAGTACGGTCGCAAGACTGAAACTCAAAGGAATTGACGGGGACCCGCACAAGCAGTGGAGTATGTGGTTTAATTCGAAGCAACGCGAAGAACCTTACCAGGTCTTGACATCCCTCTGAATCCACTAGAGATAGTGGCGGCCTTCGGGACAGAGGAGACAGGTGGTGCATGGTTGTCGTCAGCTCGTGTCGTGAGATGTTGGGTTAAGTCCCGCAACGAGCGCAACCCTTGACTTTAGTTGCCAGCAGGTCGAGCTGGGCACTCTAGAGTGACTGCCGGTGACAAACCGGAGGAAGGTGGGGATGACGTCAAATCATCATGCCCCTTATGACCTGGGCTACACACGTACTACAATGGCCGGTACAACGGGAAGCGAAGCCGCGAGGTGGAGCCAATCCCAGCAAAGCCGGTCTCAGTTCGGATTGCAGGCTGCAACTCGCCTGCATGAAGTCGGAATTGCTAGTAATCGCGGATCAGCATGCCGCGGTGAATACGTTCCCGGGTCTTGTACACACCGCCCGTCACACCACGAGAGTTTACAACACCCGAAGTCGGTGGGGTAACCCGCAAGGGAGCCAGCCGCCGAAGGTGGGGTAGATGATTGGGGTGAAGTCGTAACAAGGTAGCCGTATCGGAAGGTGCGGCTGGATCACCTCCTTTCTATGGAGAATCGTCACCTGCAACGGTGACATTCAAATCGGAAGCTTAGCTTCCAAAACACTCACTCGTGTTCAGTTTTGAAAGAGCAAGTCTCTTTCGTATGCGTTTGGTGGCGATAGCGGAGGGGTTCCACACGTACCCATCCCGAACACGACCGTTAAGTCCTCCAGCGCCAATGGTACTTGGACCGAAGGGTCCTGGGAGAGTAGGACGCTGCCAAGCGGACAACCAATCCTTTGGTTGACTCAATGTTATGTTATATGGGCTTTTAGCTCAGTTGGTTAGAGCGCACCTCTGATAAGGGTGAGGTCGGTGGTTCGAGTCCACCAAGGCCCACCATATAACATTTAACAGGATAGTACTTTTATGGGGCCATAGCTCAGCTGGGAGAGCGCCTGCCTTGCAAGCAGGAGGTCAGCGGTTCGATCCCGCTTGGCTCCACCAAAATGATTTAAACTCAATACTTCTTTAAACTTGATCCTTGAAAACTGGATACCGAAACGAATTTGCGTTTTAGAACATCTTTTAGCTGAAACTTGTGTGAACAAGTTTTAATTAATAGTGATACTAAGCGAAGGTTTTGGATTGTGAGCGACTTTTGGCTTTAAACAGACTGGCGGACAGAGTGATCTGGAAGCGCTGTTTAAAACAAGATGAGCGAATAAGCCAATACCAGAGCGATTGGTTAAGCTAATAAGAGCACACGGAGGATGCCTAGGCGCCAGGAGCCGACGAAGGACGTGGCGAACAACGAAACTGCCTCGGGGAGCTGTAAGCAAGCTTTGATCCGGGGGTGTCCGAATGGGGAAACCCAGCTGTGGTAATTCGCAGTTACTTCTCTCTGAATACATAGGGGAGATAGAGGCAGACCAGGGGAACTGAAACATCTAAGTACCCTGAGGAAGAGAAAACAATAGTGATTCCGTCAGTAGCGGCGAGCGAACGCGGAACAGCCTAAACCAAGGGGCTTGCCCCTTGGGGTTGTGGGACGTCTCACATGGAGTTACAAAGGAATATGGTAGGCGAAGAGGTCTGGAAAGGCCCGCGATAGAGGTAAAAGCCCTGTAGCCTAAACTGTGTTCTCTCCGAGACGGATCCCGAGTAGTGCGGGGCACGTGAAACCCCGTATGAATCCAGCAGGACCATCTGCTAAGGCTAAATACTACCTGGCGACCGATAGTGAAACAGTACCGTGAGGGAAAGGTGAAAAGCACCCCGGAAGGGGAGTGAAATAGAACCTGAAACCGTGTGCTTACAAAAAGTCAGAGCCCTATTCATGGGTGATGGCGTGCCTTTTGTAGAATGAACCGGCGAGTTACGTTTAACATGCAAGGTTAAGGTGAGAAGCCGGAGCCGCAGCGAAAGCGAGTCTGAATAGGGCGATTTAGTATGTGGACGTAGACCCGAAACCGTGTGATCTACCCCTGTCCAGGGTGAAGGTGCGGTAACACGCACTGGAGGCCCGAACCCACGTATGTTGAAAAATGCGGGGATGAGGTGGGGGTAGCGGAGAAATTCCAATCGAACTCGGAGATAGCTGGTTCTCCCCGAAATAGCTTTAGGGCTAGCCTCGGTGAATGGAGTGGTGGAGGTAGAGCACTGATTGGGTGCGGGGCCCGCAAGGGTTACCAAGCTCAGTCAAACTCCGAATGCCATTAACTTCTTGCCGGGAGTCAGACAGTGAGTGCTAAGATCCATTGTCAAAAGGGAAACAGCCCAGACCATCAGCTAAGGTCCCCAAGTGTGTGTTAAGTGGGAAAGGATGTGGAGTTGCACAGACAACCAGGATGTTGGCTTAGAAGCAGCCACCATTGAAAGAGTGCGTAATAGCTCACTGGTCGAGTGACTCTGCGCCGAAAATGTAACGGGGCTAAACACACCACCGAAGCTATGGCTAGATACTATGTATCTGGGGTAGGGGAGCGTTGTATGCAGGTTGAAGGTGTACCGTAAGGAGCGCTGGACAGCATACAAGTGAGAATGCCGGTATGAGTAACGAAAAGATCAGTGAGAATCTGATCCGCCGAAAGCCCAAGGTTTCCTGAGGAAGGCTCGTCCGCTCAGGGTAAGTCGGGACCTAAGGCGAGGCCGAAAGGCGTAGTCGAAGGACAACAGTTTGAAATTACTGTACCACCGTAATCCGCTATGAGCGATGGGGTGACGCAGGAGGGTAGTGACGCGGACTGATGGATGTCCGTCTAAGCAGTGAGGCTGGTGTGTAGGCAAATCCGCACACCATTAAGGCTGGGCTGTGATGGGGAGCGAAAATTATAGTAGCGAAGGTCATGATCTCACACTGCCAAGAAAAGCCTCTAGTCAGGAGAAGGTGCCCGTACCGCAAACCGACACAGGTAGGCGAGAAGAGAATTCTAAGGCGCGCGGAAGAACTCTCGTTAAGGAACTCGGCAAAATGACCCCGTAACTTCGGGAGAAGGGGTGCCTCGGTAGGGTGAATAGCCCGAGGGGGCCGCAGTGAAAAGGCCCAAGCGACTGTTTAGCAAAAACACAGGTCTGTGCGAAGCCGCAAGGCGAAGTATACGGGCTGACGCCTGCCCGGTGCTGGAAGGTTAAGGGGAGCGGTTAGGAGCAATCCGAAGCTGTGAACCGAAGCCCCAGTAAACGGCGGCCGTAACTATAACGGTCCTAAGGTAGCGAAATTCCTTGTCAGGTAAATTCTGACCCGCACGAATGGCGTAACGACTTGGGCGCTGTCTCAACGAGAGATCCGGTGAAATTTTAATACCTGTGAAGATGCAGGTTACCCGCGACAAGACGGAAAGACCCCATGGAGCTTTACTGCAGCTTGATATTGAATTTGGGTACGATCTGTACAGGATAGGTGGGAGCCGTAGAGGCAGGAGCGCAAGCTTCTGCGGAGGCGCCGTTGGGATACCACCCTGATCGTATCTAGGTTCTAACCTGGTGCCCTAAACGGGTACGGGGACCGTGTCAGGCGGGCAGTTTGACTGGGGCGGTCGCCTCCTAAAGAGTAACGGAGGCGTTCAAAGGTTCCCTCAGAATGGTTGGAAATCATTCGAAGAGTGCAAAGGCATAAGGGAGCTTGACTGCGAGACCAACAAGTCGAGCAGGGACGAAAGTCGGACTTAGTGATCCGGTGGTACCGCATGGAAGGGCCATCGCTCAACGGATAAAAGCTACCCTGGGGATAACAGGCTTATCTCCCCCAAGAGTCCACATCGACGGGGAGGTTTGGCACCTCGATGTCGGCTCATCGCATCCTGGGGCTGAAGTAGGTCCCAAGGGTTGGGCTGTTCGCCCATTAAAGCGGTACGCGAGCTGGGTTCAGAACGTCGTGAGACAGTTCGGTCCCTATCTGTCGTGGGCGCAGGAAATTTGAGAGGAGCTGTCCTTAGTACGAGAGGACCGGGATGGACGTACCGCTGGTGCATCAGTTGTTCCGCCAGGAGCATGGCTGAGTAGCTACGTACGGACGGGATAAGCGCTGAAAGCATCTAAGCGTGAAGCCCCCCTCAAGATGAGATTTCCCAATTAGTAAGACCCCTTGAAGACGACGAGGTAGATAGGTTGGAGGTGGAAGTGCAGCAATGCATGGAGCTGACCAATACTAATCGGTCGAGGGCTTATCCAAAAACTACCCCAAAAAGTGAAGAAGAGGCTGACGAAGCCGATTCCGAATACTTTC
Organism: Paenibacillus sp. FSL M7-1046; assembly: GCF_038007405.1. Classification (NCBI taxonomy): domain Bacteria; kingdom Bacillati; phylum Bacillota; class Bacilli; order Caryophanales; family Paenibacillaceae; genus Paenibacillus; species Paenibacillus sp. FSL M7-1046. The sequence continues at coordinate 3,123,245 of NZ_JBBOXB010000001.1, forward strand.
CGGGGGCCCCGAAGAGATGAAGGGCAGACGCAATTTTCGTTTCGGATTCAGTTTTCAGGAATTAAGGTTCCTGAAGCATTTACGCTGTAAATGCCCGTTTGGTGGCGATAGCGGAGGGGTTCCACGCGTACCCATCCCGAACACGACCGTTAAGCCCTCCAGCGCCGATGGTACTTGGACCGAAGGGTCCTGGGAGAGTAGGACGCCGCCAAGCGGATATTCCCTGATAGCTCAGTTGGTAGAGCACTCGACTGTTAATCGAGTTGTCACAGGTTCGAGTCCTGTTCGGGGAGCCATGCTCTCATAGCTCAGTAGGTAGAGTGCTTCCATGGTAAGGAAGAGGTCACCGGTTCGAATCCGGTTGAGAGCTCCACAGATTTACATGGCCCGTTGGTCAAGGGGTTAAGACACCTCCCTTTCACGGAGGTAACATGGGTTCGAATCCCATACGGGTCACCAACAATACTTATCATTACCCTTTGAAGGCATACATATGGAGGCTTAGCTCAGCTGGGAGAGCATCTGCCTTACAAGCAGAGGGTCGGGGGTTCGATCCCCTCAGCCTCCACCATAAACTTCTTGATATTTATAGAAATTATGGGCATTATAAAGGTATCCATCATAGGGGATTCGCCAAGCGGTAAGGCAACGGACTCTGACTCCGTCATCATAGGTTCGAATCCTATATCCCCTGCCAAATGCGAGCCATTAGCTCAGTTGGTAGAGCACCTGACTTTTAATCAGGGTGTCGAAGGTTCGAGTCCTTCATGGCTCACTTTTATTAGTATTATGCGCGTGTGGCGGAATGGCAGACGCACCAGACTTAGGATCTGGCGTCTTACGACGTGGGGGTTCAAGTCCCTTCACGCGCACCACTTATTTGCGGACGTGGCTCAGCGGTAGAGCATCGCCTTGCCAAGGCGAGGGTCGCGGGTTCGATTCCCGTCGTCCGCTCCATAATTTTTGCGCCCTTAGCTCAGCTGGATAGAGCGTTTGACTACGAATCAAAAGGCCGGGAGTTCGAATCTCTCAGGGCGCGCCATTTTTAATATTAACGGGATGTAGCTCAGCTTGGTAGAGCACCTGGTTTGGGACCAGGGGGTCGCATGTTCAAATCGTGTCATCCCGATTGTACACCTATGCGGGTGTAGTTCAATGGTAGAACTTCAGCCTTCCAAGCTGATAGCGTGGGTTCGATTCCCATCACCCGCTCCATAGTTTCGGGATGTAGCTCAGCTTGGTAGAGCACCTGGTTTGGGACCAGGGGGTCGCATGTTCAAATCGTGTCATCCCGATACTCAGCTAACCAGCTGACATTTAACTCTTACTCCGGTAGGAGTTTTTTGTTTACTTAAGTGAATGATAGAGTGATAATGAAGCTCTCCATAACCCAAGTGGGTTTTATGCGCGCTTTGGACGGGAAGGACCTAACATCCGCTTGATGTGGCAGGAGAACTCGCTCAAGGCTCTCTGACCGTGCTTTATGATAGGTTTAGGTATTTGGAAGGTTAGGCAATCCAAGCCGTTCTGTTCGATTGAACAGGGCCTGGTTATTAGAATGCTAGGGCGTCAGGAAGTCCTCATAATGCCACGAAATGAAAACCCCCAATTTTAATGGTCCTTTATATGAATAGATTATATAAATTTATGCCAGCCATTGTCTTTACATAAATACCCTGTTAGTCAGCCAATATAATAAGTATTTTATGACTGTATAAAACGCCAAATTGGTGTATAATCGTAATTACTGCGACGCTTTACAGCGCAATAAGTTGAAGATTTCCGGGCGGTTTTATTGTATGATATGTGGAAAGCTTCAAATAGACAATGTTAAGAACATTGATCCGGAAGAGGATGGGGGGAGCAGCATGACCGAACTTACGACTACCGTTAGCAAAAGCAACTCCAACAATCTGCTGCGGCGGGACGTACGGTTCCTGGGGAATATTCTGGGCGAAGTCTTGGTTCATCAAGGCGGTAACGAATTGCTGGAAATCGTGGAGAAGATCCGCGAGACCAGTAAATCGCTGCGCTCATTGTTTTTGCCTGAACTGCACAATGAATTTAAGGAGCTAATTAATTCACTGGATCCTGAGAATCGCCACCTGGTGATACGGGCATTCGCCATCTATTTTCAATTGGTGAATATCGCCGAACAGAATCACCGCATTCGCCGAAAACGCGACTATGAACGTTCAGCCGGAGAGACTGTACAGCCCGGGTCCATAGAAAGCGCTATTCAGGAGCTACGCGAGCGTGACTTCTCCCATGAGGATGTCCATGAAATCATGAATGGCCTCTCACTAGAGCTGGTCATGACGGCTCACCCTACGGAAGCTATGCGCCGGGCGATCCTTGATATTCATAAACGGATTTCCGACGATGTAATGGGATTGGATAATCCTACCTTGACCTTCCGGGAACGTGAACAGTTGCGCGAGAAGCTGCTGAACGAGGTCATCACGTTGTGGCAGACCGATGAGCTGCGTGACCGCAAGCCTACGGTACTCGATGAAGTGCGTAATGGAATGTATTATTTCCATGAGACGATTTTTCAAGTATTGCCGGATGTGTACCAAGAGCTTGAGCGATGTCTGAGCAAATACTATCCAGGCCAGAACTGGCATGTACCGACGTATCTGCGTTTTGGCTCATGGATCGGCGGGGACCGCGACGGCAATCCTTCGGTGACTGCTGCAGTTACGCTGCAGACGCTGCGCTTGCAGCGCAAGCTGGCGATCCGGGAATACCAGCGTATCATGCGCGAACTCATGCAGTACCTGAGCTTTAGTACAAGCATCGTCGAGGTGACGCAGGAACTGGTGGATTCCATTGAACAGGACCGCAACATTATCAATCTTAACCGGGTTGATGCCTGGCGCAATGACAACGAGCCTTACCGGATTAAACTCAGTTACATGATCTCCAAGATACAGAACGTGCTGGATGATGAGAAAAAGGGTACGCCTGAGCGCTACTCCTCACCAGAACGATTTATAGATGATTTGAACGTGATAGACCGCAGTCTGCGTCATCACTATGCGGATTATGTAGCGGATACCTACATTAAGAAGCTGATCCGCCAGGTGGAGCTGTTTGGCTTCCACACGGCTACACTGGATGTTCGCCAGCACAGTCAGGAGCATGAAAATGCGATGACAGAAATTTTGGCCAAAATGAACATCACGCAGGATTACGCTAAATTAGAAGAAAATGAAAAAATTCAAATTCTGGAGAATTTGCTGAATGATCCGCGTCCGCTGACTTCACCTTACCAGACTTACATGGAGAGCACAGAGGAATGTCTTGCGGTGTACCGCACGATCTTCACTGCGCAGGAGGAATACGGCAAGCAGTGCATCACCAGTTATTTGATCAGTATGGCTGAAGCAGCGAGCGACATCTTAGAGGTTATGGTGTTCGCGAAGGAAGTCGGCTTGTTCCGTAAAGATAATGATGGAACTGTCGTATGTACACTGCAGGCAGTGCCGCTGTTTGAGACCATTGATGATTTACATGATGCGCCACAAATTATGCATACACTGCTTAGTATGCCGATCTACCGTGATGCCGTTAGTGCGATGAGCGATGTGCAGGAAATTATGCTTGGCTATTCGGACAGCAACAAAGACGGCGGGGTAGTTACCGCGAACTGGGAATTGCGCGTTGCATTGAAGCAAATTACGGCTACTGCAGAGGAATTCGGGATTAAGCTGAAATTCTTCCACGGACGTGGTGGTGCGCTCGGACGCGGCGGGATGCCGCTGAACCGCAGTATTCTTGCTCAACCGGCCTCAACCATTGGCGGTGGCATCAAGATTACGGAACAGGGAGAGGTTATTTCTTCCCGGTATTCGATGCAAGGTATTGCTTACCGCAGCTTGGAGCAGGCAACCTCGGCGCTTGTGACGGCAGCTATTAATGCCAGAATGCCTGAGGCTGATCTGTACGAAAGCAAGTGGGAAGAGATTGTGGCCCGGATTTCCGAAGTTTCGCTTAATAAATATCAGGATCTGATCTTCCGTGATCCGGATTTCTTTGCTTATTTCAAAGAATCAACACCGCTGCCTGAGGTTGGAGAACTCAATATCGGTTCCCGTCCTTCGAAGCGTAAGAATAGTGACCGTTTTGAGGATCTGCGCGCCATTCCATGGGTGTTTGCGTGGACGCAGAGCCGTTATCTGCTCCCGGCCTGGTACGCCGCTGGAACAGGGCTGCAGAGCTTCTATGAGGATAAGGAAGAGAACCTGAAGATCATGCAGCATATGTATGAGAATTTCTCCTTCTTTACTACGCTCATTGACACCCTGCAAATGGCTATTGCCAAGGCCGATCTGATTATCGCCAAGGAATACGCAAGCATGGGTAAGAATGAGGAAGCGCGTCAGCGGATATTCGGCCAGATCGAAGCCGAATTCAAGCTGACCTCAGAACTCATTCTCAAAATCACCGGCCAGCAGGATATTTTGGATAACGTTCCTGTGATCCAGGAATCTATCCGGCTGCGCAATCCATACGTTGACCCACTCAGCTACCTGCAGGTGCAGTTGTTGTCCGAGCTGAGAGCTCTTCGCGAGGTTGAAGGCGATGACGCCGAGCTGCTGCGTGAGGTGCTGCTCACGATCAATGGTATTGCCGCCGGTCTGCGGAACACGGGCTGATACTCTGATCTGACTTGATGGTTTGCAATTTTTGATCTTCAAAAAGTGAATTTTTGAAATTGATTTACTGTAGTTAATATTCATGATGTTCTCTCTAAGTTGTTGATTTTTTGAAGCCGGCAAAGCCGCTTTCTTCAAACCCGTCCGCCTCTGGTATGGAGGCCGACGGGTTTTTGTGTTTCTATGTAGCCGGCCTTAATGACCCGGCAAGGGAACCGGATCTTGTTACTTTACATTAGCTGAAGGTGCCGTTACTGAGCAGCTTCCAGCCCCATGACTCTCAGCATTTGTTGCTGAAATGTAATTTGGGCTGAATCATATGGCATGCCAATGCCGGTGATGGAGCAGCGAAGAGGAAATTTGGAACTGGAGGAGCGGTAGCGTTCGCCTTTATTGTCGGATTCCTACCGCTGCCAGCGGTTCAAATCAGGGAATCTGACAATAACAGCGACCGGAAGTCCAAATGTTTCCCGCAGCTGCGATTAATCACCGCTCACAATGCGTGGATTTTGCCCAATATACCTATAGGTAACAATACAATCCTTGATTTTTGCCGGAACATGAATTACGATTTAAATGCTTGTACCGTGGACATTCAAGAGATGAAATACCAAGGGCGGCAAGTCTGGGGGAGTTAACAGGTGGAGAATTTGGAAGGCAGATTGACAAAGCTCGCCTTGAAAGGCGACCAAAGGGCATTTGCCGAGCTTGTGGAACTATATAAAGACAAGATATATCATCTGGCTTACCGGATGCTGAACAACCGCCATGAAGCGGAGGATATCGTTCAGGAGACTTTTTTGCGTGTGTATCGAAATTTGGACCGTTATGATGATAAGCAGAAGTTCTCAACCTGGATTTACCGGATTGGCACGAACCTCTGCATTGATAGGCTGCGCAAGCGCAAACCAACGTATTCGCTGGATGCCGAGATGAATGATCAGGAAGGTATTGACGGCTATTCGATGATCCCCAGCGACAATGTGACACCGGAGACAGAGCTTTTGCTCTCTGAGACACAGTCGCTGATTTATGAGGCTATCGACAGTTTGCCCGTCAAATACAGGTCCGTGATGATTCTGCGTTATTTGCAGGATTTGTCGCTTCAGGAGATCAGTGATGTGCTGGATATGCCCGTAACGACGATCAAGACACGGGTTCACCGCGGACGTGAATTTTTACGTAAAAAATTAGGCCCTAAAATGTAAAAATAGATTTATTTTTATGAAACGTCCTTCAGGGAGCGACGTATGTAAGTTAAGCAAGTCTTATGCGCCCTGTCTCTTTGTTTTGAAATAATTAAATAGCACTCATGAAAGGATTGGCTCCTATGGAATGCAAACTGGCCGTCTCTATGATGCACGACTACCTGGATGACGACTTGCCCGAACTGCAGCAGAGGGAATTGAAGGAGCATCTTCTATCCTGTCCGGATTGCCGTGCGAAGTTCAAAGAATTGGAACAGACCGATATGCTGATGTTCTCGCTGATGCACCAGAACCCTGTAGCCTCGGAGGATCTTGTAGGCCGGATTATGAATTCATTACCGAAATCCAAGAAGGAAAGAGCTTTTATCACCTGGATCAAGCGACATCCCGCGCTTACTGCGGCGTCCTTGTTTATTTTTGTGATGTTGATGAGCTCCGTTACTTTTTGGAATCAGGATAGACAGCTTGTAGTCAGAGGAAGCGACCTCGATCAGGTTGTCATCAAAGGAGATACGGTTATCGTACCTTCCGGCAAAATCATTTCCGGCGATCTTACGGTGGAGAACGGTAAAACTCAAGTATATGGGGAAGTAAACGGCAATGTGACTGTGATCGACGGCACTCTGTACAAGGCTTCAACCGCTCATATTTCCGGGCAAGTCAAAAGCATAGACCAAGCGGTAAGTTGGCTCTGGTATAAAGTGACGAACATGTTCTCTGAAGTTGCCTACCGTTAATTAGATATGGTTGCTTTTAGCAGAAAACTCATTTGCGCCTCTTTTTCCGGAAAGATGGCGCTTTTTTGTTGTCTTTAAACGTCTGAAACATAAAACCCCAACGACCTAAACTTGCAACCTGAGCGTGAACGTTATAACCTAGATATTGATACAGAACTTACAGACATTTTACATAAACCCAGCTAATATGAAATGACGGGGGTTTTAGGCAATGAGTTATTTTACTGACCTTACATGGAAAGAGTCCATTAAAGATATAATCGATATCCTGATTGTCAGTTATATTATTTATAAAGTGCTCAATATGGTTCGCGGAACGCGGGCGGTTCAACTCCTGAAGGGGATATTGGTGCTGGTCATTATTTGGGCGCTGAGCACCCTGCTGGATTTGTATACCTTGAAATGGCTGATGAATCAGATTTATACCTTTGGGATCTTTGCGATCTTTATTATCTTTCAGCCTGAACTGCGAAGGGGACTGGAGCAGCTTGGACGGGGCAAATTTTTTGGACGAACCGCGGAGAATGATGAGGAAGTCAGTAAATTAATCGGCGAAGTCATTAAAGCCATGAATTATTTATCCCAGCGAAAGATAGGGGCCTTAATTGTCTTCGAAAGGGCGACTGGACTTAATGAATTTACTGAATCCGGCATTCCGATGCGTTCTGTTGTCAGCTCTGAGCTGCTGATCAATATTTTCATTCCCAACACCCCGCTGCATGACGGTGCGCTAATTATGCAGGATGGTCAAATCGCCGCCGCTGCCTGTTATTTGCCGTTGTCGGAGAATCCGTTCATCAGCAAGGAGCTGGGGACACGCCACCGGGCGGCCATTGGGATCAGCGAAGTCGCGGATTCTGTGTCTGTTGTGGTCTCTGAAGAAACCGGGCAAATTTCGCTGGCGATTAACGGGCAAATTGTGAGGGACATTAAGGAAGAATCGCTCATCTCGAAGCTGCACCAGGAGCTTAGTGCGACTTCCCCGCTGAAGGAGAAAAGTTCTGCTTTCTGGAAACGGAGAGGGGGCAAGAGCAATGGATAAGTGGATGAAGAACAATAACTTCAACAAAATTCTTGCGCTTGTCTTCGGTGTTATTTTATGGACCATTGTACATGTGGATACGGAGCCTACGAACCAGACTACGGTTAATACTGAATCGAAAATCATTGAGAATGTTAAGATAGCGAGAAGCGGATTTGATGACGAAAAGTATATCTACACCATGGACGTTGACAGCGTAAGGCTGGAGGTTCGGGGCAAAAGATCCGACCTTAACTTTAAGTTGTCGGATGCCTATAAGGTTTCGGTGGATTTAAGCGGATTACAGCCGGGGGATACAACGCTGCCGCTAAATTATTCGCTGCCCAGCGGGGTGATGTATGAATCCATGGAGCCTAAACAAGTGAACGTGCATGTGGAACTGCGGACTACAAAGTCATTTCCGGTCACAATAAGTACGAAGGGCGAGCCGGCGGCGGGCTATCAGGTCGGCACCCCGGTGATTCAGCCGGAGACGGCTGAGGTTACGCTGGCTGACAGTGAGCTGAGCAGGGTGGCTAAGGTGCAGGGGATCATCGAGCTGGATGGCGAAAGTGAAACCTTCAAAGAGAAAAAACTAAAGTTGTATGCCTATGACAGCAGCGGCAAGGAAATAGAAGATGCAGTGATTGAGCCTGCTTCCGTATCTGTGGAACTGCCGATCACCCTGCCTTTCAAAAGCTTGCCGCTAGATATCAGCTTCAGCGGTCAGCTTCCCGGCTCCCTCGTCGTATCCAGGGTAACTCCTGAGGTCGATGCGGTGAATGTGTTTGGGAACAAGGAGGTGCTGGCAGGGCTGTCCTCCTATGAGGTGACCCTGGATTTAAGTTCTATCACTTCTGCGGGTACACAGCAGCTGCCACTGGAGCTTAAGCCTCCTGAGGGAGCCACGAAGGTCGATCCGGGAACGGTGAAGGTGTCGGTGACGACCGCAGAAATTGCCCAGCGGACGATTGAGGCGGTTCCCATAAAGCTGGAAGGGGTGGCCAACGGACTTACAGCCCTGATGACAAATCCATCCAGCAAAACTGTATCATTGACTGTATCCGGGGCACCTACCCTGCTGGATCAACTAGATAAGGACAATATCAGTGTGGTCGCGGATGTCGGCGGTTATGCCGCAGGCATTCATCAGGTACCCCTTCAGGTCTCACTGCCAAGGTTTATAGCGCTGGTGAATTCCGCCCAGCCGCTTACAGCAACAGTGGATCTGCAAGTACCTTCAACGCCAGAAAGTTCGGAGGCACCGGATACCGAGACGGCAGTCACCCCGGAGCCAAGTTCTGAGCCTGCTGCCGGTGAAGAAATTACTGCCGAGCCCTCCCCCTCTAACAACGGGGATAGTGCAGCCACGGCCACACCAACCCCGACTGAAAGCACGGCAGAGAGCAGCAGTACCCCCACTGGCAACGGGAATAGCAATAATGCCGGAAGCACAGGCGGAACGTAACTTTTTAAACAGGAATACGTCTATTTAGATGTATTTCGGTACACGGAATAATTAAACTTTCATACAATAATTCATTAAGCTGAAGCAGCGTAATCAAAGGAGAAATAAAGATGGGTAAGTATTTCGGAACAGATGGTGTACGCGGAGTTGCAAACCGGGAATTAACAGCAGAAATGGCCTACAGTATTGGCCGCTGCGGAGGGTATGTGCTTGCGGGTAACGTAGAGAAGCCTAAGGTAGTCATAGGGATGGATACACGGATTTCCGGTCCATTGCTGGAATCGGCGCTTGTAGCCGGCCTGTTGTCCATTGGGGCCCATGTTATACGTCTGGGTGTAGTGAGTACACCTGCTGTTGCATATATTGCAAGATTGCTTAAGGCCGATGCGGGCGTCATGATTTCTGCGTCGCATAATCCCGTGGAGGATAACGGCATTAAATTTTTTGGCGGTGACGGCTTCAAGCTGACTGACGAGACGGAACTGCGGATTGAAGAACTGATGGATGCGGAGCAGGATGAGCTGCCCCGTCCTGTTGGATCTGGTTTAGGTACAGTTACGGTAGATAACGATGCTAAATATCTTTATCTGGAATATTTGAAGACAACCATTTCCCAAAGCTTCAAAGGAATCAAAGTGGTGCTTGATTGCGCACACGGTGCAGCGTATGAGCTGGCCCCGCGGCTATTCAGAGAGCTTGGCGCCGAGGTCATTGCCATTGGAGCAGAGCCTGACGGGCTAAACATTAATGATGGCTTCGGTTCCACCCACCCTGAAACCTTGCGTGAGGAAGTACTGCGCCAAGGTGCGGATTTAGGACTTGCCTTTGACGGCGATGCCGACCGTCTAATTGCCATCGACGAGAAGGGCGACGAGGTTGACGGTGACTTTATCCTTTGCATCTGCGGAGATGCCATGAACCGTGCAGGTAAGCTGAAGGATGGAACTATTGTCTCTACAGTAATGAGCAACATCGGTTTCTACAAAGCGACTGAGAAATTATCGCTGAATACAGCCAAGACAGCTGTCGGCGACCGTTATGTGATGGAAGAAATGCGCCGCGGAGGATACAACCTGGGCGGAGAGCAGTCCGGGCATGTCATTTTCCTCGATTATAATACAACCGGAGACGGCATCCTCACAGCGATTCAGCTGGTGGATACGATGAAGGCCTCAGGGAAGAAGCTAAGTGCGCTGAAATCAATGATGACCAAATATCCGCAGGTGCTTGTGAATGTACGTGTGCAGGATAAGACCAACTACCCTAACAATCCGGCAATTGAAGCGGCGATAAATGAGGTGGAAGGCAAGCTTGGCGATAATGGCCGTGTGCTGGTACGTCCTTCTGGAACCGAACCGCTGATCCGTGTAATGGCGGAAGGACCGGATAAGGCTGAACTGGATCTTTTTGTCGGTCAGATTGTTGATGTAGTACAGCGCGAATTGGTCTAATTTGTTATTTATACTGGCAGCCGGTGGATAAGATCGACAGATTTATTCACCGGCTTAATGATCAATATACCCAGTTTGTTGAAGTGTTCCAAAAGGTTTCACGAGTTATAGCATTGCCAAAGTGATGTAAGGTGCATATAATGATTAAGTGTCATTCCAGAAGGAAAGCGGGGATAGTAAGGTTACAGCAATAGCAAGCGCCAGAGCTTGATCTTGCGCGGGGGAGAAGGGAAAGCCAGCAAGATGCCAATCAGGGCAAGGCTTGAACGGATCACGGCAGATGTAAGCTGACGAGGTGGAGGCGTTCGAAATGTTCGGCGGGGACCTCCCGGTGATGCACCAGAGCCGTAAATGGAAGCGGAAAATGAGCGGGCGACCACTCTTACAACGCGACTATGGGTGCAAATTAGAAATGTTATTTCATGGGTATGTGCGATCTGGAAAGTAAACAGAGGTCTGCTGCGGCAGAGGAGAAGACTGTGCATTTCATGAACACCTAGCAGGTGACAGGTTTATTTTGTTGGACTTATGACTACAACAGAATATTTGCTTTTTCTCAAGTAACATGCCGCACGGCACGTTTCTTTCCTTATGCCGCCCACATTACGATAAAATGGACGGAGGAAAATATAATGTGTGGTATTGTAGGATATATTGGTAATCAGAATTCGCAGGGGATCTTGGTTGAAGGATTGAAGAAGCTGGAGTACCGTGGTTATGATTCGGCAGGTATTGCCGTATTTACCAAGGAAGGACTGCAGGTCGTGAAGGCTCAGGGCCGTATGGTAAACCTGGAGTCGAGACTTGAAACCACTCCGCTGACAGGAAGTGCCGGAATCGGGCACACCCGCTGGGCGACTCATGGTAAACCTTCTGATGAGAACTCCCATCCTCACACCGATGAAAGCCAGAAGTTCTCGGTAGTTCACAACGGGATTGTCGAAAACTACCTGGACCTTAAAGAAGAGCTGATTGCCGGCGGATGCCACTTCACTTCCGAAACAGATACAGAGGTTATTTCCCACCTGATCGCCCGTGAATATGAAGGAGATATCGTAAAAGCTGTTCAAAAAGCGATCACTTTCATGCGCGGTGCGTTTGCACTGGGTGTTCTGACTGAATATGAGCCGGATAAATTGGTAGCTGTGCGTCAAGCCAGCCCGCTGATTATCGGCCTTGGCGAAGGCGAAAACTTTATCGGGTCCGATATTCCGGCACTGCTGGAATACACCCGCAACGTATATATTTTGAACGACGGCGAAATGGCTGTATTGACACGGGATGCTGTCGAACTGATGACGATTGAAGGCAACTTTATTTCTCGGGAAATGATTACTGTCGATTGGGATGCAGTTACCGCAGAAAAAGGCGGTTATGAGCATTTCATGCTGAAAGAAATTCACGAGCAGCCTAAGGCTTACCGCGACACTATGCGCGGCCGTATGAATGCGGAAGGCAACAAGGTTATTCTGCCGGAGCTGAACCTGACCGTTGAGCAAATCAAGAATATCCGCAACATCCAGATCGTGGCTTGCGGTACAGCCTACAATGCGGGACTGGTTGGTCGCAGCCTGATTGAATCCCTGGTGCGTATCCCAGTAGAGAATGATATCGCATCGGAATACCGTTACCGTTCACCAATCGTAACACCGGAAACACTGGTCATCGTAGTCAGCCAATCCGGTGAGACTGCTGATACATTGGCTGCTCTGCGTGAAGGTCAAGCAAATGGTGCGCATGTACTGGCAATCACCAACGTAGTGGGCAGCTCCATCGCCCGTGAGGCCAATGACGTGCTTGTGACACTGGCTGGACCGGAAATCGCTGTAGCCTCCACTAAGGCTTATACTTCGCAGATTATCGCATTCACTTTGCTTGGTCTGTACCTGGCTGAAGTACGCGAAACACAAAGCGAAGCACAGGTTGCCGAGATTCTCGCGGCTATGCAGTCACTGCCTGAGCAAGTGGAAGAAATCCTGGCACAGAAAGAAGCAATCAAAACCTATGCTGAGCAAATCTCCGAGCACAAACACCTGTTCTTCATCGGCCGCGGCGTAGACTATGCGGTAGCTCAGGAAGGCTCGCTGAAGCTGAAAGAAATCTCCTACATTCACTCCGAAGCTTATGCTGCGGGTGAACTGAAGCATGGTACCCTGGCACTGATCGAAGAAGGCGTTCCAGTCATTGCCTTGGCCACCCAGGAATCCGTTCTGGAGAAAACCGTCAGCAACATCAAAGAAGTGAAAGCCCGCGGCGCAGACGTGCTGGCAATCACTCATGAAGAGCATGTAACCGACCTGCTGAGATCGGTAGATCAGGCATTCGTGATTCCTAAGACCCTGCCGCTGCTGACATCTGCTTTGTCCGTAGTAACGCTGCAATTGCTGGCTTACTATGCTTCGCTGGCCCTGGGCCACGATGTGGATAAACCACGTAACTTGGCGAAGAGCGTTACGGTGGAGTAGTAGAGGTTTTGATAAGAATTCTTGTGTAGAATGACATTAAAGGTAGTTACTAAACATTAATGTGAGTAACTTAACAATAATGTATGTGTTCTGACAGAATAGATTGTAATCACTATTATACTTTTTAAGTCGCTCATACATGTGAGCGACTTTTTTTACTAATATGGGCTCGGTTTTAGTAATGATCACAACAAAAAAAGGATCTAATGATCCTTTTTATTGGTATGTGAAGAATCAATATTATAACAATTTCTCCATAATCATCACATCAATGAATTGCCCATCCATAATCCCCTGCTTCTCAAAAACACCAACCTGCCGGTAACCCATCTTCTTGTACAGCCCTTGATGTCAGAAGAAAATAAAGTATTAGACTGGCAACTGGTACCCGTTGGTTAAGCTAACGGGCAGGATAAGGGATTTTTGAAAGGTTATTGATATATATAGAAAGGTGGGAGATTTTTGATAAAAACAAAACGTCTTATAATTAGAGAAATGGTGCAGTCCGATTATGATGCATTGTGCGGAATATTGTGTGATGAGGAAGTAATGCGTGCTGCTTATGAAAGTGCATTCAACTTAGAAGAAGCACAAAATTGGCTTAACAGACATCTTAAAAGATATGAAGAATATGGTTTTGGACTTTGGGCTGTTGTATTAAAAGAAACAAACGAAATGATTGGTCAATGTGGCCTGACAATGCAAGGCTGGAGAGAAAAAGAAATTTTGGAAATAGGATTTTTGTTTCAAAAAGCGTATTGGCACAAAGGTTACGCAACAGAAGCGGCAATTGCTTGCAAGGAATACGCTTTCTCAGTTCTTAATGCAAATAGGGTTTATTCTATTATTAGGGACACAAATATAGCCTCTCAAAAAGTTGCTGTTCGAAACGGTATGAATATTATTGATAAAGATACTAAGAATTTTAGGAATATAGATATGGAATTTTTTCTGTATTCTGTAGAGCGAACAAAATGAGCAGGTGAAATTGAAAAAGGTTTCCATGATGAACCCATATACTACTGTTTGAAATTGAGCTAACGGAGAACGTTAGTTCAACAAAGCGGCGGCAGTCTAATACTTTATTTTCTCGTTCAGGGCTGCCGCTGTTTGGTGATAAAAAAGTGTGGAGCCAGTAAAAAAAGTCTGGAACTAGTTAAAAAACTATAGAACCAGTAAAAAATGTGTGGAACTTCTACAACAGTCCCGACGAGGCTATGTTAGGTCATCGGGACTGTTTTTTTGAAGGGATTGTAGTCAGTGTTAGGGATCGAATTCGAGAAATTAGAATGAAAAATTGGAAGGACCAAACTGAGTTTTCAAGCTATTGATGTGCCTCAGAAAACACTGAGTTGTTGTAGACTGAGGCAGCCATAATTCTAACATACATTTACATTACGAATAATTCGAGGATATACTAATTGGAGTGGATATATCATCCAATTTGTTCTTAATCAATGAAAGATCACTAAATTATAAAGAGGTGTCGAGTTCATAGGGATTAAAAATTACAAATATAAAGAATACATAGATGAATCAATTTCATAATGCATTGCCTTAAAGAGCAATAGACTACTCCTATCTCATCAACTTCATTTTTTTGAATCTTATGCTGCATTAAACTGAGCTTGTTTGTTTATGCGGTCACAAGCTAATTTTGTACAGCCCTGTTCCTTTGCCCGATCGGGAGTGGTTTCATAATTACTCCTTCCATTAATCGATATGATGTATAATGGCGGCATATAAAAATTCGGCTAAATCTTCATCGCTATGTTCGAGATAATAATTTGAAATCCCGAGGGTGATCCTATTAAAATTTCCATCGAAGAAATCAGCAGAGATCAAGAAGAGGAGATCCGCATCAGGTGTCATGAAGTGGATGACGAAATAAACGAGATTGTAAATAAGCTGACAACAGAAGCTCTCGTTATACTGGGATATCAGGATGACAGTGTGAGCCGTATTAATCTCAGTGATATCTATTATTTCGAGGCAGTTGACGGTAAGGTGTTTGTATACAGCAAGAACAAGGTGTATGAAGTCAAACAAAAGCTGTATGAGCTAGAGGAATTATGCAGTGAAAAGAACTGTTTTCGTGCATCTAAATCTACGATTTTGAATATTGCCAGGATTGCAAGTATTCATCCGTCCATAAGCGGCCGGTTCGTAGCATTGCTTGATAATGGGGAACGTGTAGTTATCTCAAGACAGTATGTACCCGTGCTCAAAAAAAGACTTGGATTATAAGGGGAGATCGACATGAGGTTTTCTGAATTTGTAAAAGAGACCATTAGGGAGTTCTTGATGATCTTCGCATCCGTAGTCATTATAATTACAATTTTACGGCAAATTTTTGCTCCCGATATAGCCTTTGATTTGAAGTCGATATATATCCTTATGGCCTTTTCATTTTTGAGTGCATTAACGGGAATTATTTTGTATGCTCCTCATGGGATAAGTGAGAAGAGAATGCGTGTCCGAATTGTCGTCCATTTCTTCACCTTAGAGATCCTTTTGATTTCTCTTGGCAGCTTAATTGGTGCTGTAAGTAGTGTATCCGGCGCACTCACTCTTGCAATCGAAATTGCAGTGGTTTATGCCATAGTTCGTCTATTGTCCTATGAGAATGATAAAAAGGAAGCAGGCAGGATCAACGAAAGACTAAAGGCAGTTAAGAAAGGAACTTACGAGTAGTCTATACAATCATAAAGCAGCATTTAAGGCTCTTTAAAAGAAGGCGGTAAGCTCTATGCTTACTGCTTTTTTGCATCTTATTGGTTCGTGGATACAGCTTATCGTTTTTCTATATACACCCTTTTCGCAGTTTTTTATGATGAGTTCAGTACTCCCTTTTTATGCCTGAAGAACCTTGTTATATCAAGGACTGGGATTTATGAAATTGATTCATTTACTTGTTTTATGGAGGATGTGCGTATGATAATCGAAGTTTCAGACGTGGTCAAAAAATACAATAATCTCGATGTGTTGAAAGGGGTTAATCTGAGCATACGTGAAGGTGAGATATTTGGGTTGCTAGGACCTAATGGGGCTGGGAAGTCTACGTTGATGAATACGATATTAGGACTTTTACGTTTTAACAGTGGCTCAGTGAAGATACTCGGCAAAGACTTTTCAACACATGCAACAGAAATCAAACGTGAAATTGGTTACGTTCCTCAGGAAATTGCTGTATTTGAAACGTTAAATGCGATAGATAATGTCACTTATTGGGGCAGATTGTATGGTCTGCGAAGAAATGAGTTAGCACAAATGGTTAAGCAGGCACTGGAGTTTACTGGTCTGTGGGACAGAAGGAAATCGAAAGTGAGTACCTTTTCAGGCGGCATGAAGCGAAGGCTCAATATTGCTTGTGCGATTGTGCATAAACCGCGTGTTCTATTTATGGACGAACCGACGGTTGGGGTTGATCCGCAAACACGTAATCATATCTTGGAATCTATCCGTTTAATGAACAAAGAAGGCACGACGGTCATTTATACGACTCACTATATGGAAGAAATTGAAGCAATCTGTGACCGTGTTGCTATCATGGATTTTGGTCAGTTAATTGCACTTGGGTCAATTGACGAATTAATCGCAGACCATATCCACGAACAGTGCCTAAGATTGGAATTCACTGCTAATACAGCGGAATCTGTCAAAGTAATCGAGTCCTTTGATGGAGTTTTGTCCTTTAGTGTTAACAAAGAGATATTAGAAATTAAACTAGACAAAGATGACAGTTGTATTCCTCTTATATTGGAACAATTAATCAAGCAACACTTTAATATAAAATATATGGCAGTAGAAAAACCGGATTTGGAAACTGTTTTCCTCCAATTAACAGGTAAAAAGTTGCGTGATTAAATCTGAAAAGAGGATATGCAATGAATATTTTGTTCCAGATGTTCTATACGGTTAAACGGATGATCATGAATCCAAAAGCAATTTTGATTAATTTGCTTACTTATACTATCATTATTCTCATTTTGGGTTCGGTATTCGGTAGTACATATGATATACAAAAGTCATTGGGGAAGGTCACAATAGCTTATGCAAACCTTGATTCAGGCAGGTATGGCGCTATTTTTGATGCTGTTTTACATTCAAATGATGTTACTCAGCTTGCGGAACTAAAGCCGGTTACGTCATTAGATGATGGCAAAGTTCTTATTAATAAGGATAAAGCAGATGCCATTATTTATATTCCTTATAATTTCTCTGACGATAGAGACCTCCCCCATGTCGTCCATGTCTACTTATCAACAGATTACGGTGTACCTACGCTGGTTGTTAAGAACATTGTAAGTAGTCTAACCAATTTGATGAATACGTCTAGCGTTATTTACAACATATCAGGACAAACAGAAGTCGATGCGATGGGTTCCGAGCCGCAGAAGAATAATGAAGAGAATGTCAATGAACAATCCTTATCAAGTTCAAATTTGCAAGCGACGACAGCGATGGGGTATTACAGCATAGCGATGATACTGATGCTATTATTATACGGGCAAGAATACGGTATTTTTATGGCGTCAGAAGACTATTTGGGCACTTTAGGTAATCGAATGCGCTTGTCTGCTGTGAAACCGTATGTACAATATATTGGCAAAGGACTTGGTTTGTCATTGGTGACATTTTTCCAAGCGGTCATCTTACTCTTGCTTACAAAGTACGTATATGGTGTGGATTGGGGAAACCATATTATAGTTGTACTTCTTACTTTGTTTATATTATCCATACTCGTTACACTACTTGGGATGATGCTGGTTATTATTACACGTAGCATTCAAAAAGCACAATCATTATCCAATTTCATTACGCTGGGGGGGACTTTCATCGTTGGCGGTTTTGTAATCGTGGACTTTGGATCACTTGCCTATCTATCACCAAGCTATTACGCTAAGACTGCTCTTTTCAATGTCGTATATGGGAATCAAGTGGAACAGGCACTTATTAATATAGGCGTAATGATATTGATTTGTATCGGGTTTGTGCTTGTAAGCCTGGTTGCTTCGAGGAGGACGGTAGAATGACAATATTTCTTAATTGTATTAGACGTGTTATTCAGAAGGGTTGGAGTTTGTTGTTTATTTTTGTTATACCGATTTTACTGATTGTTTTTTTGATTGTGGTAACATCACAGGAAGTTCAGTATAAAATTGGGATAATTGATGAAGACAATACCTTGTTCACTCAAGATTTTATAGAACAATTGAAGGGGCAGTACGAAATTATCAGTCTGACGAGCAATGATGATGTCAAAAGCATGGTTATTAATTCAGAACTAGACGGTGGATTGCTTTTTCAGCAGGGCTTCACCGAAAGCTTGTTGAATGGTGAGGACGTCTCTGTATTAATCTATGATTTAGCAGGTACTGACATCTTTGGTCCTGTAAAAGTGTATGTGTCAAGCTATGTAGCTTCTGCAAAACAAATTGCAAGAGCGTCTGGAGGTGATGAGAAGATTTTTTACCAAGGCATGGATCATTACAAGAACAGCGCGTTTAACGTTACATATGAAAGTACGCTTAAGTATGCGGGTTCAGAACGAGACGTCAGCAATGCGGTAAAATCATTAGGATTTATTGCTTGTGGTATGATATTTCTCATGACATTCTCCACCAGTTTAATCTTGCAGGATAAATTATCAGGTGTGTATGATCGTATTGCAGTTACGCCCGTTTCAAGATTTAGTTATCTCATACAAAACATGCTGGCATGTTTTGTGATCGCTGCTATTCAATCAGTATTGTTACTGAGCATTATATCTAGCATAGTAGATTTTCCATTTGGGCAGACCTCTGAGCAGAAACAAGAAGTGTTGCTCGTGTGTTTGGCTTTCTCCCTTGTTTGTGTCGCTCTAGGTGTAGCAATCAGCATATTCTCGAACACCCGCCTAATGGCTGGTTCGCTCTCGACTTTAATTTACTTTCCTATGCTAATGCTTGGGGGTTGTTTTTGGCCGCGGGAGATTATGCCTAAATTTGCGCAGCAGATCGGAAATTTTTTTCCGACGACATGGTTTTTGCAAGCAGGTAGAGATGTTATAGCCGGGAAAGGTATTGCTGCTTCTTCACAGCAACTGATATATTTGTTTAGCTTTGCAGCTCTACTTATATTTGTTTCCTTTATCGTAAGGAATGAAAAGGTAAGGACGTGAATGAACATAGAAACAATTGTGGTAGATCAAAAAAGTGCTGATGCTGTCAGAATTGTGCGTAAACGGGGAGAGTTGATGCAAGGGTAAGTATTATTGTGAAATAATCTTCATTTATCTTAATTGAAAAAGAGGTTTTGAATCAATGAATAGCAATATTATTTGGGGGATAGTATTATTAGCGCTGAGTTTGTTTTTTAAGCCATTATTGGCGATTGTGGGGCTGAATGAAAGGTTGTTCGGATTGTACTGGCAAGGTGAAACTGTGTTTTCATTGAGTCCATTCTTAGTTCGGATTATTCTAGCAGTAATTGGGCTTATCATGCTTATCATCGGCGGTATGCAAGTTGCAAAGCAGAAGAATACATAGTTGAAAGGAGCTTCGCAGCACTTAATTGGCAAACAAGCTTCGATGTAGCTGAGGCAACATGCATTGCTGGATTTGACTGAATTAGAGTCTGGATAAAAGAGCAGCTTTGCGCGTTTATCAAAGAAAACAAGCTGGTCTGCGAAAGTTCAGTTAATTAAATTAGTTTCACGGATTTTTATCACCATTTGAATAAGTGGAAAAGCAACACAGATATCAAGCGCCGTCCTGAAATCCCAGGGTGGCTCTTTTTTTTTGTAAATGGAAGTGTAAGGAGAAAAAAATATTTTAGACTGAGAAAATAAAGTATTAGACCGTCGAGGGGATTAAACGAACGGGCAGGATAGCTCAATAATTTCACGAATACTCTACATAGAGTTATTTACGAAGTTCGTAAATAAGACGTTATGCGAAAGTGCCGTAAATCTTATTAAGGAGGAATCCTCTTGATAGGCCCGATATATCTTAGGGAAGGACTAGTTACAAAGTTTAAAGATCATATTTCAAGCACCCCTTATTGC
Source organism: Paenibacillus sp. FSL M7-1046 (assembly GCF_038007405.1). Classification (NCBI taxonomy): domain Bacteria; kingdom Bacillati; phylum Bacillota; class Bacilli; order Caryophanales; family Paenibacillaceae; genus Paenibacillus; species Paenibacillus sp. FSL M7-1046. Next base: position 3,143,304 of record NZ_JBBOXB010000001.1, read on the forward strand.
ATAATAATTCACAACGATGAAACCCATTCAATAAAAAAACCAAAGAATCTAACGACCGACGAGGTTAATTCAATCGTTTTCAATTTTATTAGTGCAAAGTATCCTATTGTTTGTTCTGCAGGAAGCAAAAGTACAATTCCTTTTTGGGACTATCATGTTGCCCTGAATTGTGGAGATAGTGATAAAGATGTTTTTATTTCTGAATTATTAGTTAGAGAACCAGTGCACGAAAATATGATAAAAGGAATATTAATGGCATATTTTATGGTAATCAACAACAAAAATAACTACGAAAGACTAGTTGTACCAATTGAATTGGAAAAGATTGAGGGATTTGAAAATATAACAATTGAATATGACCACCTAAAAAAAGTTAGCTTTATTAAATAATGAAAGGAGTTAAGAATGAAAAGATATATTGAATTTTCTTTTTATCTACCGTTTTTTGATTTGATAGATGACGTTTGAGGTATTTAGTTTAGAAGAATTAATGAGACAATTAAATATAAGATTTAATTTCATGGAATTATGTGACCAGTATTTATCATATGGCGAAGGACCTAGCAGAGCAGGAAAGGGAGATGTTTTTGTATTTTTTACGAAAGACGATAGGGATAGTTTTATATTAATAGATTTGTTTAATGACTTTACTGATCAGCATAATATGGTGAAATTAGGAGTCCGCTGTGAAATTAAACATGATAACGATAAGCGGGTAAGGAATATACTTAATAATATACACTCAAGGGCAGAGATTAAAAGTAAAATAAAAGAGAGTAATGATGATTTACTGAAGTTAGAGATCAACAGCGAAGAGTATCCAAAAGAGATTCGTTATGGGGATCAAAAATACATGAAGAACATTTATTATAACACCATATAGACCTTATGCCAGTAGTTCAAGAAGGCAGATACATCATATAACAACGTATTCACGCTGCAGCCCATACGGCCCTTGATCTGTAAGAGGCTTTTCGGGGAAGTGAACTCAGCAGACAACCCTGCACTGGCTAAGTCCGTCGGACCTGGGGCTACGCCCCTTAAGCCAGGAGGGTTCGTGAATACAACAACGTTAGGCGAAATATTGCAATACTTAATAAATACAGTAAGAAGTGGGGTGAGTCATGATGATATTTTCAAAGACAGATAATCTAAATAGATTATCATTTGACATGGAAATGAAGAAAAGAAAAGAAAAGTCTACAAAAATATAGCAAGAGTAAAAGGACGAATGGTTCCTGTTATTGATTGGCAGATTTCCTTATATATAAACGGCAATAAACTAGATGAAGATGAAGTGTTTGTAGAAGATGTTTTTTTCAACTCGTTACTTTATTCTGGGAAGTATCCCATGTTTACTTGCACTTGTGGTATTTTCGGATGTGGAGGGTATTATGTAGATGTTGTACATAACAATGAACGATGATTTGGATAACTGAACAATCACCGTTTACGGATAGAACAATTAAGAGTTCTATATAAATAATATTGAATTGTACATGCTGACAGTGAAGTGCTACTGCAAATGAGGGAGACGTATCCGACTTCTTGCTGGCCAAATTTGATTTGGCTCTGGTGAAACCACGGAACGGTGATTTGGAGATAACACAAAGTTGAGTCAAATAATAAAAATATTATTAGAATGATCGATACGAAACTAGACGAGCCAATTACATAAGACAACCGATTTGTAGTTTGTAGTGCTGCGTTTTCTCGATCAGTTATTTCGTTCGCTCTATTCGCGGCTCAAGAACATATGTCTTTCTAATCAATACAATCATCAAAACAACCGGCTGCTCCTCGCCGGTTGTTTTGATTTTATAAAAATACAATTGCTTTTTTTTATCATGAATACCATTTTTAGTTTCTATGTTCTTAAGGTCCGGATGCCAGTGACACGCAGCAGCGTATTTATCAAATTGATTTAGCAATCCTTTTCGTACGTAAAGTGGGAACTCAGGAAGATTGTAATTTAATTCTTCCGATAAGTCGGAGAATACTTCCAGCTTTGCGTTCATAGTTGCATCTCCTTAAATTAAATACGATTTTGATAAAATTATAACCAGTGTAACAATCTGCCCCGGGGTCACCATCGGTGAAAATACGGTTATTGGTGCCGGGAGTGTAGTAACCAAAGATATTCCGGCAAACTCCGTAGCCGTTGGCAATCCATGCAAAGTAATGCGCACGATTGATGAACATGACCGGAAATATTATTACAAAGACAGAGAAATTACAAAAGAAGATTTGGATGAAGAAGCCAGCCTAAGATAAAGCAATAATGAATCCTGTCTGTTTGCCGCTATTATCTCACTAATTTTTTTCGCGATTTCCTTATTATTTCCAGAAAAACTAATGCATTTTTTTACGCAGGATGAAGAATTAATTAGATACGGAGCAAATTTTCTTCATACGATTTCCTTTTCCTACCTTGCAATGGGCTTCACTCAAATGTTTCTCGGCGTGATAAGAAGTATGGAAAAGGCAAAATTAAGCGCCATAATTAGTTCTTCCGGCTTACTTTTGAACATACTTTTGAATGCTTTATGTGTATTTGTTCTTTTCCCAAATATGCCAGAAAAAGCAATTACGGCAGTGGCGCTTGCAACAGTTGTTGCTCGTTTCTTCGAACTGGGATGGTGTTATATATATTCCATTACACGAGGGGCAGTCCGTTTTCAATTACCTAAGCGTGATGACGCTCAACGAAAATTGCTAAAGGATTATATGAGGTACACAACACCTGTACAAGGTAACTATATCGTGTGGGGCGGCGCTTTGACTGCAACCGCCGCAATCATTGGACATGTAAATGCTGATATGGTCGCAGCCAACTCCGTTGCATCAGTGGTGAAAAATTTGGCTGTTGTATTATGTGGGGGTATTGCGACTGGGGGATCAGTACTTGTAGGAAAGTATTTAGGCAACAACGAAATTGAGATGGCAAAAAAAGCAGGGGGCCGTATGATCTGGTATGCACTGATATTTGGTGCTCTTTCCGGCGTGCTCATTTTATTAATGAAACCGCTAGTATTCTATGCGGTTGATTTGAACCAAAACGCACAAGAGTATCTTCACGGCATGCTATATATATGTATTTATTATTGTATTGCTAAGTCGATGAACGCAACAACCATTGCTGGTTTATTTGTTGCAGGAGGAGATTCTAAATTTGGCTTCTGGTGTGATACGATAGTAATGTGGGGAATTATTTTACCTTTAAGTTACATCAGCGCTTTTGTGTGGCATTTACCACCTATTGCTCTATATGCCGTATTCAGTTTAGATGAAGTTGTTAAAATGCCAGCTGCCTTAATGCGGTATCGTCGATTTAAATGGCTGAAGAATATAACGAGAAATTTCACCGGAACAGAATAAGTGAATTAATAGTATTGACTTATATAAGCCGCAATTAAGTTTATAACCTGACCAGGAGATGATCTATAGAAAAGGCTGTTGAAAGAATCTGACATTACCGGCCACAACATCTCCTAAGAAACCTTGTTCTAAAGATTTGAAAGTTTTCGTTGACCAATTACTAACCTGCTTATGAATCTGACGGCTCCAATGCGATCATTTTGTGTTCAAATGGGATATCCAATAAAGTCCAATAAAAGAAGGGTCTGCACAATATCTGCAGGCTCTTCTTTTATTGGGCAGGCGGCGCAGCCGTTTCTGCTTGTACCATTGACATTACAGAAGGCAAAAGATAAGATACAAGTTATTATTCGTAATAATTACTATTAAATATCGAGGTGGTTGTAGAATCTTCATAAACAGCAGCTTCAATTCATGATTAGGATTCAGGCCGGCAGTACAAAGCAGCCTGATCTTGGGTTATAATGAGAATTATTCTCAATTGAAAATGATGCGTTGTATAGTTGTATATATGAAAGAGGTGAAAGCGATATGAAGGTGGGGGAAGCAGATTGGTATGACATTGAAAGCCTGCAGCCCAGGCATAATGCACTCGCGGAAGGACTGAACGGCTTATATCGTCCGCATTCGACAAAGAGCAGTCTACAGATTCCGGAGCAGTTCGGTCAAGGTTACTGGGAGCGGATCAGGGTCAGTTCTGCTATTGAGATTACTGTGTGTGAGTTGTGCTTCCTTGAGAACGTCGAGATGCGCAGCAGCGAACAGAAGGGCTCCTTCAAATGGAGCTACTGCCTGGGTGCGCCGATTGAGTGGCAGGTCCGGACATCGAACCGTGATTATCGCCTTAACTACGGGGAACTGTCTGTATTCGGGCATCAGCCGGCGGATTGTGTGGGGATGTATCAGGCAGGAATACCGTATTACGGAATTACCGTCAAGGCAGACCCGTATTTATTCGAACCAGTGCGCCAACTCAGTAGTCAGGCTGGCCGGCAGGAGCCTTTTCAGACGTATACCGCTACTCCGCTAATGCAGCAGATCTTCCAGGAGATGCTCCGCTGCAGCTTTGAAGACAGCCTCAAGCGGATCTATCTTGAAGGGAAGGTTATGGAGCTGACCGCTGTATATATGCATGAAGCGCTGGGCAGACCTGCGGTGCGTGCAGCTCTGTCCAGAACCGATATCGATTCGCTCCTTAGGGCCAAAGAGATTCTGGATCATGACCTGCTTGCTGCTCCCGGCATCCAGGAGCTCTCTAAGCGGGTGTGTCTTAACGAAAACAAACTGAAAAAGGGCTTCAAGCAGCTTTTTGGCATGCCGGTTCATGCTTATATTATCGATAGCAGACTGAAGGCTGCGTATCGACTGCTCGAAAACGGCTCATCCACAGTAACTGCTGCAGCGGTCATGACGGGCTTCAGCAATCCCAGTTTTTTTGCCGAGAAGTTCCGCCAGAAGTATGGCTCCGTCCCCTCCCGTTACTTCGGCAGGGCCTAGCTGTATCAGAATAATCCGTTTCTGTATGCCAATCCTCCCGATTCGGGTGTCGGATAAAGTTGTTTTATGCGATAGTTACAATTGATAATGATTATCAATTAACCGCAGGGAGAGATTCGAAATGATCAAAGCAAAAAGACTTCAAACCAAGGATTACATACTGATCGGTATCTTCAGCATTCTGATTTATGCGGTCAATGCCATTGTTGGCTCCATATTGACCCCTGTAATAGGAGCGGCGGCTATGCCGCTCATTGCTGGTTTTTGTCTCTTTTTCTCAGCAGTTGTGTATCTGGTCATGGCGATGAAGGTTGCCAAAAGAGGGGCTCTGCTAGTGCAAAGCATTGTTAACGGACTGGTGTATACCCTGATGGGAGTTCCACTGATGCTGGTATTCTTCGCACTGGCGGGGCTGTTCGGTGAAGCTGTTCTGTTCCGGGGAGACGGAACCCAGTACAGAAGACTAACCAGACAGTCGCTTGCGTACGCGGTCTACGGCTGCTTCTATGGCATGGGCACCTCGGTAACCATTTATGTCTACGGTAGCGCTTATCTCTCCGGCATGTTTGATGCAGATACGCTGGATAGAATGTTGTACTTCGCTTACTCTCCGGCATGGATTTCTGCAAGCATTATGTTTGCCTTCGGAATGACGCTGCTCGGCAGCGGCTTCGCCTCCAGGCTGCTGAACAAGCATTTCATTAAAGCGGGTGTCATCCGATGAAAGGTAATTCCGAGGCGCTGGGACTGCTGAAGACTGTAGCCGGCAAAAAAGGGCTGCTGGTTACAGCCAGCATCTTCACCACACTCTCCAGTCTACTGCAGGTCGTTCCCTTTGCAGCGGTATACCGCATCATCGAGGAGCTGCTGCTTCATGCCCGGGATATTGGCGGAATCAACAAGAACCTGATTGTGCAGTGCGGGATTATCGCCCTACTGTCGCTGCTGGGCTCCTTAATTACCCTCTATATCGGAGGGATGTGTTCGCATATCGCCGCATTCAACATTCTTTATGAGCTGCGGGTACGGCTGTCCGACCATGTGGCCAAAGTGCCGATGGGTTATCATACCCGGACAGCTACTGGAGAGCTGAAGAAGATTATTGAGACCAGTGTGGAAAAAATAGAGAAGTTTATCGCCCACCAGCTGCCCGATCTTGTAACAGCGGTGATTGTCCCGCTGCTGCTTCTGGGGTATTTGTTCTGGCTGGATTGGATTATGGCACTGGTGCTGCTGCTGCCGATCGGGGCAGGCTTCTGGCTGCAGGCCAGAGTGTTCGGGAGTGAAGGCGGACAAAAGGCGTACCGGGAGTTCCAATATGCTGTAGAAGAGATGAATGCAACGGGTGTGGAGTATGTGAGAGGCATGCCTGCTGTCAAGGTGTTTGGTATTGCTGCAGATTCCTTCCTGACCTTTCGGGACGCGGTGACCCGCTACCGCGATATTTCCCTGCGGATTACGAACCTGTGCAAAACCTCGTACAGTCTGTTTTTTGTTATTATCGGTTCGTTGTTTGTCTTCGCAGTACCTGCAGGCATTCTGCTGGCCAGCGGAGAGGCTGGCAGCCAGTCGTTCGCTGTTACGATGATCCTGTTCCTGCTCATCAGTCCAAGTCTGTCAGCTCCGCTGCTAAAGCTGCTCTATCTGGGTGGGGGCATGAGAGAAATCGTTGAAGGCAACAAGCGAATCGAGGCGGTGTTTGCCGAGAAGCCGGTAAGTGAACCGGAGTCGCCGCGGCTTCCCTCCGGATATGATATCGCCTTCGAGGACGTGTCCTTCGCCTATGAACCGGAGGACAGTATGAATTACAAGCAAATCCTGTCGGGGATCAGCTTCACGGCCAGAGCCGGCGAAATGACAGCGCTGGTGGGGCCGTCAGGGGGAGGCAAGTCGACGATTGCCAGTCTGCTGCTGCGTTTCTGGGATGTGCAGCAGGGCCGGATAATGATCGGCGGCGTGCCTGTTCAGGAGATGGGCACCGAGAAGCTGATGGATACAGTCTCCTTCGTATTCCAGGATGTGCACCTGTTCTACGATACGATTGAGGAGAATATCCGCATGGGCAATACCAGGGCAACGAAAGAAGAGGTTATCGCTGCAGCCAAGACAGCCTGCTGCCATGAATTTATCGGGCGGCTGGAGTCCGGCTACGATACCAGAATCGGGGAAGGCGGCACCTATCTGTCGGGCGGAGAAGCCCAGCGGGTGGCCATCGCCCGCGCGCTGCTCAAGAATGCCCCGATTCTTGTGCTGGATGAAGCAACGGCCTATGCCGATGCCGAGAATGAACGGAAGATTCAGCAGGGGCTGGCAGAGCTGGTCAAAGGCAAGACGGTGCTGATTATCGCCCACCGCCTGTCTACGATCCAGGGGGCTGAACAGATCCTTGTAGTGAAACAAGGTCAAATCACAGAACGGGGAACCCATGAGGAGCTGCGGGCGCACAAAGGCCTGTACGAACAGATGTGGCAGTCGCATATCGCTGCCGCCAAGTGGAGACTGGGGGAGGAGACAACGGGATGAACCATTATTTCCATAATATTTCGGGCGGAAATACGCGCAGCCTGCTGCCTTCCGCACTTGCTGCCATTCTGGATGGCATCGCCAAGGTTGTACCTGCCGCTCTGCTGGCAGATATCTTCAACACAATCTATCTCTCCTTCGCTGAGCCGGAAACCGGCCTGAACCTTGGCCGGATGTGGACCGTAAGCGTGATTCTGCTGATCTGGCTGGTTGTGGAGTATGCGGCCTATTCCTATCTGTACGACAAAACCTATAAAGCAGCCTACGGCCTGGCTGCTTCCGGCCGGTTGAGCCTGGCGGAGCACATCCGCCATCTGTCCCTGGGCTTCTTCGGGCGGCGGGACCCGGGAGATATTACGAACCTGCTCTTAAGCGATTATGGACAGGTGGAGCAGACCATTTCGCACAATGTGCCGCAGCTGATCAGTGCGGTCATGCTGCCGGTGCTCGCGCTGGCCGGCCTGCTCTTCGTGGATTGGCGGATGGCACTGGCGATGTTCGCAGCCATGCCGTTCGGTGTTCTGCTGCTCTGGCTGACCGATTCACTGCAGGCTCGCCTAAGCGAGAATCATGTACGGGCCAAGAATGAAGCGGCCAGCCGTCTGCAGGAATACCTGTCGGGAATACGCGAGATCAAAGCCCACAATATGGGCGGCAAGCGTTTTGAGCGGCTGCGCCTGTCCTTTGATGAACTGAAACGGGCGTCTATCCGGCTGGAAGGCATCATGGGCCCGATGATTATGGGGGCGATGCTGCTCACCCGCTCCGGCCTCACGCTGATGATCGTGACCGGGAGCTATTCGCTGGCCGGGGGCAAGCTGACACTGCCTGTCTTTCTGCTGTTTCTGCTGGTCGGGACCAAAATCTTCGAGCCGCTTACGGTTGTGCTGATGAATTACGGCGAGATACGTTATTCGGCCTACAGTGCGCGGCGGATTATGGACGTCCGGCAGGAGCAGCCTCTGCAGGGAAGCGGAAGTATTCCTTCGGGTGCGCCGATTGTATTTGATCATGTGACCTTCGGATATGATGCACGGAAACCTGTGCTGAAGGACCTCTCTTTTACGATTCAGCCGCATACGATTACGGCACTGGTAGGACCGTCAGGCAGCGGGAAAAGCACGGTTACCCGTCTGATTGCCAGGTTCTGGGAAATTCAGGAAGGCACAATCTCTATTGGGAGTCAGCCGCTTAGCGGCGCTGATCCGGAGCAGCTGCTGTCCGAAATATCAATGGTGTTCCAGGATGTGTACCTGTTCCAGGACACGATCGGCAACAATATCCGGATCGGTAATATGAAGGCTACCCAGGCAGAGATCGAAGCTGCGGCCATGCGGGCCTGCTGCCATGAGTTCATCACCGCACTGCCGCAGGGTTATGACACTCCTGTAGGTGAGGGCGGCTCCACTTTATCGGGAGGCGAGAAGCAGCGTGTATCCATTGCCCGTGCACTGCTGAAGGATGCATCGATTGTACTGCTGGATGAAGCTACGGCTTCGCTGGACCCGGAGAATGAGACGGCTGTGCAGCAGGCGATCAATGAACTGGTGGCGGATAAGACCGTCATTCTGATTGCCCACCGGCTGAAGACGATACGCAATGCAGACAAAATTATTGTTCTCGATCAGGGGGAACTGGCGGAAGAAGGGACACATGAAGAGCTGCTGGAGCATCACGGATTGTATGAGAAGCTGTGGGATACCCAGCAGGGAGCTGAAGGATGGAGAGTGAAATAGCCGATGCGTGCAATTTTTGACCCGCGCACACAATTGCTTGTAGTGCTGGTTACGAGCGTGGCTGTCTTTTGGGCCGATATGGATAAGGTCTGGATGGTTACCATCTTCATGGCCGCCTACCTGCTGGTACAAGGCGTGTATGCACCGGTGGTGAAATATCTGGTTCTTGCTGCCCTGCTGATCGGGCTGCAGGAACTGCTGAACCGGGACGGAAGCGGGGCATGGAGCTCGCTGCGGTTCCTGACTTATCTGGGACTGCGGTTTATGCCGGTAATGATGGGGGCAGGGTCGCTGGGCAGGGTCCCCTCCGGCAAGCTGATATCGGCGCTGGCATCACTTCGTCTGCCCAGAGGACTGCTTATTTCGTTAGCTGTCTGCTTCCGGTTCATGCCGGTGATCAGACTGGAGTATGAAGCGATCCAGGTATCTGCCAAGTTAAGGGGAGTGTCCTTTACCTCACCTGTGAACTGGCTGCGTCCCTTGCGTACCTACGAATATACAATAATGCCGCTGCTCATGAGGAGCTTGAAGATATCGGATGAGCTGGCAGCCTCGGCAGCGGTGAAGGGAATAGATGATCCAGGCCCAAAAACAAGTATTCACCGCATTGCATTCGGGCTGCAGGATTACCTCGTGCTGGTGGCTTATGCCTGCTTATTGGCTGCAGTATTCTAGGACGGGGGAAAAGAATGGGTATACAAACGATAATTGAGCTGAATAACGTATCTTTTCAATACAATGATTCCTATGAACAATTAAGCGGGGTAGATCTGACAGTTGCCGAAGGTGAATGTGTTGTCATCACCGGACCGTCCGGAAGCGGGAAAACCACATTAACCCGGATGCTGAACGGACTGATTCCTAATTTCTATGAAGGTAATCTTACAGGCAGCGTCAAACTCAAAGGCAGGGATATCCATGAGATCGAGCCTTGGAGCTTCGGGAGGACGTCAGGCAGCGTATTTCAGGATTCCAGAAGCCAATTCTTCACTTCGGTTGTGGCTGACGAGATTGCCTTCAGCGGTGAGAACTACGGTCTGGATCCGGCGCTGATTCTTGAACGGGTAACAGAGCTGGCAGAGGAATTCCGCATCACAGGGCTGCTGTCCCGCGGGCTCCACAGGCTATCCAGCGGAGAGAAGCAAAAGACGGCCTTCGCTTCCGCCCGCCTCACCGATCCGGAGCTATTCGTAATGGATGAGCCCTCGGCCAATCTGGATATGGCAGCGACCAGGGAACTGGCCGGAATGCTGTCAGCCCTGAAGGCCAGGGGTAAAACCATCGTTATTGCCGAGCACCGGCTGTATTACCTCCTGCCGCTGGCGGACCGGATTATCTACATGGCCGGTGGACAGATTACCGCAGAATGGACCCGGGCCGGACTGCTTGCCCTGACTTCCGGACAATTGGACGCGTATGGTCTGCGTTCACCTGTAGTTCCTGAAGGCGTGGATAACTTCAGAGTACGGCAGGCGGAGGATCAGGGAAGGGGAAGCCGGCAGCAGCACCAAGAGCATATCACTGTACAGCATGCGAATATTGCCCCTGGAAGATTTAAGCCTGCGGTTCTGGAGGACCTGAGCTTCGCACTGAACAGAGGGGAAATTGCGGCACTCACCGGACCTAACGGTGCAGGCAAAACCACATTAGCCAGAACGCTGTGCGGCCTGCTCAAGGAACGGGAAGGGTTGATCCGGATTAACGGGCAGCCGTGCAAGCCCAATCAGCGTCTGCGCAAAATGTGGTTTGTGATGCAGGACAGCGATTACCAGCTGTTCTCAGACAGTGTGCTGAACGAGTTGCTGATGACTCATGAGGATGAGCCGGGTGCAGCCGGACGGGCGGAACGGTTATTAAAGGAACTGGATTTGTGGGAATATCGTGAACATCACCCGGCTTCGCTGTCAGGCGGGCAGAAGCAGCGCCTAACCTTTGCAGTTGGACTGATGAACAGACCGGACATGATCATTTTGGACGAGCCCACCTCCGGATTGGATGGAAGAAATATGCGCCGTGTAGTAAAACTAATCTGGGAGATGGCTGAATCCGGAGTAACTGTGCTCGTAATCACTCATGATTATGAGCTGGTATGCGGTGCCTGCGATCGGCTACTTCTCCTTGATAACGGAAAGCTGCAGGTGGATCTGGCGATTACTCCTGCTACGGTACCGGAGGTAATCCGGCTGATGCAAGCGGGGAAATAAAAAGAGCAGAGCCTACGGACAATGTCTGCAGGCTCTGCTCTTTTTAATGGCTGCTGCTTTTTTGTCGCACGATACCCGAGATCCGTCGTCCATACTTAATTTCTGATTACCTAACGATAATTCACTAAATAAGTCCGCATAAATTGAACATATCCAGTCCAAAACTTTATTTTTCTTGAACACAAACATAAGCCATGCGAGGGGAATCGGCGCATGGCTTTCATAATTATATATATATTATTATTGAAAATTAATAGCCGGGTAGTTGGATTCCGCGCCAGCCGCTTACCTCGCATTGGCCATATTGATTATCACCTACAGCAACTACTGTGCCGTCCGATTTAAGCCCGATGGTATGAGCGCAACCCGCTGCAACCGCCACAATATCGCGCCAGCCACTTATGTTGCATTGGCCATGCTCATTCCAACCCACAGCCGCCACCGTACCGTCTGATTTAAGGCCGATGGTATGATTACTACCCGCCGCTATCGCCACAATACCGCGCCAGCCGCTTACATCACATTGGTTACGCTTATTCCAACCCACAGCCGCCACCGTACCGTCTGATTTTAGCCCGACGGTATGAAGGTAACCTCCCGCAACCGCCAGCATATCACGCCAGTCACTTACATTGCATTGGCCATACCGATTATTACCCACAGTAGTCACCGTGCCGTCCGATTTAATCCCGACGGTATGCCAGTCACCTGCCGCAACCGCCGCCATATCACGCCAGCCGCTTACATTGCATTGGCCTTCATTATTTCGACCGACAGCCACCACCATGCCATCTGATTTAATCCCGACGGTACGGCGCCAACCCGCCGCAACCGCCACAATATCGCACCAGCCGCTTACCTCGCATTGGTCATGTTTATTCCGACCCACGGCCACCACCGTGCCATCCGATTTAAGACCGATGGTATGAGCATTACCCGTATGAGCATTACCCGCCGCAACCGCCACAATATCGCGCCAGCCGCTTACCTCACATTGGCCATATTTATTATCACCCACAGCCGTCACCGTGCCGTCTGATTTAAGCGCGACGGTATGGCGATAACCCGCCGCGATGGCGGCCGGCGCGCCGACCAGTGTGTCATATCTTTTAGGCGCAACGGTTTCCATAATCGAATCCCCCGTAATTCATAATTTTATAGATAGTATTGCAGAATCTTCACGAATTTTCAACGATTCAGTGTGGCCGGTCACCGCACAGCTCGCCTCGGGCAACCGTCTGTTCTGGGAGACCTGATGGTGAATTCCTCATATCTAAAGTCATAGATTATTTGAAGTAGACTTCTTTTTCAATGTTAATAACAAAATCAGTCCGATGATACATGCTGTGCCAATCCATTGGAAAAATCCAAAGGGTTCTTTTAACCAAAATACAGTTGTTAATATAGCGGCTAGTGGCTCCAAACTACCTAGAAGGCTTGTTTCTTTTGCTGAAAGACTCTTTAAACTTTCTATATAGAACCAGAATGCTATCATTGTGCCGAATAGAATAACGAAGATTAAGTATAAATAGGTTTCTAGCGTCCAGTTTTTAAAGTCTGACTGCCAAGGTGGATGGATAAAGCTTAATCCGAAACCACCGATTATCATAGCCCAACCAACAATGACGAGGGAATCGTACTGCTTCAAGAGAGGAATTGCGTATAGGGTATAAAAAGCTAGGGCTATTCCTGATAAAAGCCCCCAAACTATTGAGATTTTTGGCACGGATAGTTGAGAGATCGAGCCGTTTGTTAGTAAGAAGAAACAACCAATTAAAGCAAGGCAAATAGTTACCAAATCATTTCGTGTTAAGACAATGTGTTTGCGAAGAATTAAATAGATGATAATCATTATAGGGGCTAAACACTGGAGTAGTGTTGCAACAGCAGCATTACCGGATTTGATTGATGCCATGTACGTGTATTGAACGGAGAGCATACCAACCAAACCGAAGACAAGGAGTTGGCAAGCGGTCTTTCTATTTTTCCATACACTGAATAGTTGTGAACGGTCTTTTATGAAAAACTGAACGGTCAAGAGTAAAGCACCAGCAATGAGCAAACGTGTTGCTACAAGCCAATTTACATCAATTGTGAATTGCTGAAAGAGTTTTTTTGAGACGGTACCACTAATCCCCCAAAATATAGCTCCTGTTATAACAAGAAACAATCCTGTTCTTCTGGCTGATCTATCCATGATGATTCCCCACCTTAAAATATAATAATAGTGTTATAATAGGTGAAAAATCTTTTTAATTATATCTATATTGGATGTTAAAGTATAAATATATTGAGGTTGTGGTCATTTGCAAATTAAAAATTTCATGATTGATCAAAACTTAAAAGAGCTCACTGAGCATCGAACGGTCGTATTACCTGTTGCATGTTACGAAACAACGATTAATCAAAATATAAATGGATATATACCGCTTCATTGGCATGATGAAATTCAGTTTGTTCTGGTTATAAAAGGGGAAGCAATCTTTCAAATAAATGAAGATAAATTAGTAGTACCACAAGGTAATGGGGTATTTATAAATAGTGGCTGCCTACACATGGCCGAAGAAAAGAATAAATCGGGTTGCGTCTATATCTGTTTAAATGTTTCTCCTCATTTCGTTTTATCACAAGAGCTGTATACAACCTATGTAACCCCTTATATTCAAGCGACTAATTTACCCTATTTATTTATAGATGCTGATAAGCCTTGGGGGAAAAATATATTAGATGCCATTGTGAAAATAAATCAATGGATTCAACAAAAATCCCCCTGCTTTGAAATTGATATTACCATGCACCTGGCACTAATTTGGAAAAACTTAATCATCAATGGCTTTCAATTAGAGTACGACCAGATGGAAATGGTAAAGAGCCATCGGATGAAGCAAATGTTGAGTTGGATATACTTGCATTACGCTGAAAAAATCACTTTGGATGATATTGCAAGAGCAGGCCAACTGAGCCGTTCTGAATGCTGCCGATATTTTAAACGAATGTTAAAGATAACTCCGTTGAATTATGTTATGGATTATCGAATACAAAAAAGCTTAGTCTTACTGCAACAAGCAGACTCTAATGTTACAGAAGTTGCCTATAAGGTTGGATTCAACAGCACCAGCTATTTTATAGAAAGATTCAGAAAGGAGATGAATATGACACCCTTAGCCTACAAAAAATCAAAAACGGATAATTGCTAATGTATTAAATGAATTTTTATTTTAGGGGGGCATGACATGGAAGTTTTTGCAGAATATTTAGCGCAAATTGATAACCCGGAACATCGGGACCGAGTGGAAGAGGTTTTGGCTTGGGTAAACAATAAATTTCCAAACCTAATGCCGAAGATTGGCTGGAACCAGCCTATGTTCACCGATCATGGAACATACATTATTGGCTTTAGCGTAGCCAAACATCATATGGCTGTTGCCCCTGAAATTGCAGGGATTAATCATTTTTCTGCTGAAATTGTGCAGGCTGGCTATGATCATACCAAGCAGTTGGTACGTATCCGTTGGGATAGTCCGGTTGATTTCTCATTGCTTGAGAAAATGATCGAGTTTAATATTTTGGATAAGGCAGATTGTTCAAGCTTTTGGCGGAAATAAAGTCGTCAAGATATGAGCGCGTTGCTTGAATTTTATTATATTAAAAGTGAGGTGCTGGATGAAATAGCGCTTCACTTTTTTTATGGAAATTTGATGTCGTTTGGTATTAAAAACCGATTGATGATTGTATAATATAACAGAATATGTAAGCGTTTACTGAGTATGAGATTTCATAAGACACACCATATGTTATGTGTCTTAATCATATCCGCTATGCTAGAACGATAATTTTTCCTAGATCTGATGATCTAGCCGCCTCCATATGCTCTGTATATGCTAATGCACCTCCATAATGCCTATCGACTACACCCTAACGATTAGATAACTACCATCCCTCAAGCCATTCCTTTCACCCTTTTACATTGTTAATGAAACACCAAGACATACCCCATAGATTTGCAAACTTGGTGAAGGGGGGGATGAATCTTTTCGGAAAATAGAGCACGGGAATATGCAGCAAACCATTTAAGGAGGTAGCTTTATATGTTCAAAAAAATGTTTACGGTTTTTTGTGCATTAATTATCACCTTCATGACCGTATCTTTCGTCCCCCCGCAAAAGGTGAATGCCGAAGCTAATTCAGTCGTAGCCCAAAATGGCCAACTGCGAGTTTCTGGGAACCAATTAGTGAATCAGGCGGGAGAAGCGATCCAATTAAAGGGGATGAGTTCCCATGGTTTGCAGTGGTTTGGGCAGTACGTGAATTATGATAGCCTGAAATGGATGAGAGACAATTGGGGAATAACTATATTCCGGCCAGCTATGTATACGCAAGATGGCGGCTATGTCAATGATCCTTCGCAAAAAAATAAGGTGAAAGAAGCTGTACAGGCCGCGATTGATCTGGGAATCTATGTGATTATTGATTGGCATGTGCTGGGTGAAAAGGATCCGAATATTTATAAAGAACAGGCAAAAGGTTTTTTTGCAGAAATGGCCAATTTGTATAAGGATTATCCGAATGTGATCTATGAAATCGCCAATGAGCCTAATGGGTATGCTACGTGGAATGGCCACATTAAGCCATATGCAGAGGAAATGATCCCGGTCATCCGATCCATTGATACGAATGGGATCATTATCGTAGGAACCGGAACATGGAGCCAGGATGTACATGATGCCGCCAACAACCCTATCGCCCAAAGCAACATTATGTATACAACACATTTCTATGCCGGGACTCACGGTTCATTGCTGAGAGATCGTATTGATTATGCTAGGAGCAAAGGTGTGGCCGTATTTATCACAGAGTGGGGAACGAGTGACGCTTCTGGAGACGGTGGTCCTTTCCTTGCCGAATCTAAAGTATGGACGGATTTTATGAAAGACAGAAAACTGAGTTGGACCAACTGGTCGTTATGTGATAAAACGGAAGCCTCCGCTGCACTGGCGCCTGGCGCAAGCCCTTATGGAGGATGGTCTGACGCGCAGTTAACGGCATCCGGTAAATTTGTCAGAGAGCAGATAAAGTCAGCAACGCCACCTCCGAGTGATGGTATCGTTTCTGGTAAAACCTACAAAATGGTTAACGTAGGCAGCGGTAAAGCATTGGACGCAGCTGCTGCAGGCACTGCAAACGGCACAAATGTACAGATCTGGGACGATAACGGAACGGGTGCCCAGCAGTGGATAATCACAGATGTTGGCGGAGGTTTGTATAAGGTTATTAACGTCAATAGCAATACAGGTTTGGATGTAGCCGAGATGGGGACTGCCAATGGATCGAATGTGCAATTATGGAGTTATGGCGGCGGTTCCAATCAGAAGTGGAGCATTGTTAAAGTTGGAAGTACTTATAAATTGATTGCCAGCAACAGTGGGAAAGCTCTGGATGTTGCTGCTGCTGGTACTGAAAATGGAACCAACGTTCAAATTTGGGATGACAATGGTACAAACGCGCAAAAGTGGAATCTGTATCAACTAAACTAGCAGGGGAGGTTTGAAGAAGACTCCCGGATTGAATTTATCTCTGCTCAATGTTAATCTAACTAATAGAGATGCATACAAAGGAGCGTTAACCTGATCATGTGGATTACTCTGTAAAGATTAACAATGCGAAAGGATGCCTGTAATAGTGATTACACTATTTTATTCGGCATGCTTTTCTTTAATCTTACAGGGTATGCAGGGAAAGGTGTAATGTAAACCCATTCTGCGGATACCTTAGGGTATCCGCTTTTAATGTTGTGGGAAACCGCATCTCTATCGCTCCTAACCTACATATCCTCCTACTAATGATTGGAGGGATTTTATTATGAAACCGAAGTTAGTCTTGATTGAGGGATTACCAGGATTCGGGAAAACAACAACGGCTCAATTAGTTCATGAAATTCTTACGGAAATGAACCTTAAACCTCAGCTGTTTTTAGAAGGGGATTTGGAGCATCCAGCGGATTATGAGGGAGTCGCCTATTTGGAGAAAAATGAATTCGATGAATTATTGAATACCCATGTGAAGTATCGAGATTTGTTGAATAATCGTGTGATTAAACAAGGGAACCATTATTTCCTGGAATATCGAAAAATCGCAAATGAATATGGGCCCGATTTTCCAGATGAATTATTGCAGACAGTTGCCAAAAGTGATGTTTATGAATTGTCGCTAGCTCAAAACAGGAAACTGATAACAGAGCGTTGGAAGGGATTTGCGGCGAGTGTTTTAAATGGCTCAGACACCTTTATTTTTGATTGTTGTTTTATACAAAACCCTGTAACCATTGGGATGATTAAATATGGTGCACAGAAGGAAGACGTTATAAATTATGTTCTGGAACTGGCAGCGATTGTGGAGCGGCTGAATCCATTGCTGCTTTACGTAGAGCAGAATGATCTTGATCATTCTTTCAGAAAGGCCGTTACGGAAAGACCTAAAGAATGGTCGGAGGGATTTATTGAATATTATACTAACCAAGGGTATGGAAAAAAACAGGGTTATACAGGGTTAGAAGGAACCTTGGAGGTACTGAAGGCAAGAAGGGAATTAGAAGAAGAAATATTTAACGGCATAAACATAGCCAAGAAAAAAGTAAATAACTCTTCTTATGACTTAAATGATTATAAGCAAGTTTTGGTGGGGATTTTATCAGAATATTTTAGTTCAGCAAATTAAGCACAAATGACAAGCCGAGTTGATTTCAGGCATTCACTCCTGATTTCACTCGGTTTTTTTGCTTAAGTATTATATATTGACGTGATATATATTGGTCTGATATATTAATAAGTGTAATATGTAGATGTTTTTAAATAAGGAGGAGCTATTCTTGAACAGTCAGGATGTTATTTTAGGCTTGCTCATGAAAGAAGCGTTGACTGGCTACGAAATAAAGCAGTTATTGGAGAATGTGTTGTCTAATTTCTATAGCTCTAGTTATGGCACGATTTATCCTACGCTTGCCCGAATGGAGAAGGAAGAATTAATAACCAAGGAAATTGTGCCCCAGAAAGGTAAGCCAAACAAGAATGTTTATAACATAACGGCTAAAGGGCGAGATTGTTTTAACGACTATTTACTAGCGCCACTAGAGGGAGACAGTAGTAAGAAATCCGATTTTATGATGAGGCTTTATTTTGGCCGATTTGTGGGGTATGACAAGGTGATTTTCTGGTTGAAGCAAGTACAAGAGGAATCACAAAAAAAGTTAGATCAGTTATTAGAGCAGTATTCACATTATAAAGATGAAATGCACCCGGCCCAGATCATTTGCATCCAGATTGGGATAGCAGAATATAAAGCTAAACTTGCAACCATTGCCGGGGGATTGTTAAGCATGGAGCAGTTAGAGGAAGAGAAGAGCAGCATTTAGCGAATTCAGATACTTTTAGGAGGAATTTTAATGAAAACAATATTCATCACGGGTGCTTCATCTGGCATTGGGAGAGCTACTGTAAAACATTTTGCTGAAAGAGGATGGAACGTAGTAGCCACGATGCGTGCACCTGAAAAAGAAACTGAATTCATTACATTGGACAATGTATTGGTGTTGCGGTTAGATGTTGAGAAAACAGATACCATTCAATCTGCATTGGCTGAAGCTATTCAGCGGTTTGGTAAAATTGACGTTCTCCTGAATAATGCCGGATATGGGTCAATGGGGCTTATAGAAGTAGCTACGGATGAGCAGATCCGCAGACAATTTGAAGTGAATGTTTTTGGTCTTATTAGTATGACTAAAGCCATGCTGCCTCATTTTAGATCTAATCAGGAAGGGTTGCTAATCAACATCTCTTCAATGGGAGGGATCGTGACCTTTCCTACGATGTCTCTGTATCACTCCACTAAATTCGCGGTAGAAGGTTTTTCTGAATCCGTATCTTTTGAATTAGCATCCCAAAACATCAAAGTAAAGTTGATTGAACCAGGAGCCATTAGCACGGACTTTGGCGGAAGATCGATGGAGTTCTTTTTTAATGATGGCTTAACGGATTATAAATCATTCACTACTGCCTTTCTGGGTAAATTAGGGGAAATGGAAAAAGCTCCAGACTATGCCTCGGCACCAGAACTTGTAGCTGACACTATTTATCAAGCGGCCACAGACGGTACAAGCAAATTCCGTTATGTAGTGGGAGAAGATGCGGAAATGCTCATAAGTATGAAGAAAAATACGGTTGAGGAAGAGTATCTAAGTAATATAGCTCAGCATTTTTCATAAAAAGAGGACAGGTTTATCCAAAGCTCTATTAAGAGCACCGTTGACAATTGCTGGATTTCTCTGTAACTTAAACATAACTAAATAAGAAACCACTAGGGGAGCCTGAATAGGCTGAGACGGGAAAAATGCATTCCTGGACCCTTGAACCTGATCTGGATCATACCAGCGTAGGAAAGTGGAGTCGGACCTTTATTTCATTGTTGGCGTTAGCCTTATATGGATATTTGAGCCGCTCCATGTGGAGCGGCTTTTTTGCGCGCACTCTTATTTATTTAAACCTTAAGGAGGAAACAAGATGCCGAATCAAGAGAAGAAACATGAGGTCGATCTGTGTGCTTTTCCGGGAAGTCACAAGGTGTATGTGGAGGGCTCACGGCCTGATATTCAAGTTCCAATGCGCGAGATTACATTAAGCCGAACCTCGGGTACGGCCGGAGAAGCGGAGAATGCTCCTGTCCATGTCTATGATACAAGCGGGCCTTATACTAATGATGAAGCCTATAGCGATATCCGCAAGGGGTTAACGCCTCACAGGCTTCAGTGGATCGCGGAGCGGGGAGATGCCGAATCTTACGAAGGAAGAACGGTCAAGCCGGAGGATAACGGGAATCTCACGGAGAAGTCGGCGGCAGAGGTGTTTCCGGGATTGCAGCGTCGGCCCTTGAGAGCCAGAGAAGGCGGCAATGTCAGCCAGCTGCATTATGCGCGCAGAGGCCTGATTACGTCGGAGATGGAATTTATCGCAATCCGGGAAAATGTAACCCCTGAGTTTGTTAGAGAGGAAGTAGCCAGCGGCCGTGCGATCATTCCAGCGAATATTAACCATCCTGAGAGTGAACCGATGATTATCGGGCGGAATTTCCTGGTGAAGATCAATGCCAATATCGGGAATTCGGCGGTGTCCTCTTCCATTGATGAAGAAGTAGAGAAGATGAGATGGGCTACCCGCTGGGGAGCGGATAATATTATGGATCTGTCGACAGGCAAAAATATTCACACCACCCGTGAATGGATTATCCGCAACTCTCCGGTACCTATCGGGACAGTGCCTATCTATCAGGCTTTGGAAAAAGTAAACGGCAAGGCCGAGGATTTAACTTGGGAGGTATACCGGGACACTCTGATCGAGCAGGCGGAGCAAGGAGTGGATTATTTCACCATTCACGCCGGGGTACTGCTGCGTTACATCCCATTAACGGCCAAAAGAATGACGGGTATCGTCTCCAGAGGGGGTTCGATTATGGCGGCCTGGTGCCTGGCCCATCATCAGGAGAACTTTCTCTATACACATTTCGAGGATATTTGTGAAATCATGAAGGCTTATGATGTTGCGTTCTCTTTAGGTGACGGGCTGCGGCCAGGCTCCATTGCCGATGCTAATGATGAAGCCCAGTTTGCCGAGCTGGAGACGTTGGGGGAATTAACCTCGCTTGCCTGGAAGCATGATGTTCAGGTGATGGTGGAAGGCCCGGGCCATGTACCGATGCATCTGATCAAAGAGAATATGGATAAACAGCTTGAGCTCTGCCATGGCGCTCCTTTTTACACACTGGGTCCGCTGACTACGGATATTGCACCCGGCTATGATCATATCACCTCGGCTATTGGAGCGGCGATGATCGGCTGGTTCGGCACGGCGATGTTGTGTTATGTTACCCCGAAGGAGCATTTAGGATTGCCTAACAAAAATGATGTGCGGGAAGGCGTCATCACCTATAAAATTGCCGCCCATGCAGCCGACTTGGCCAAAGGACACAAGGGGGCGCAGGATCGGGATAACGCACTCTCCAAAGCGCGCTTCGAGTTCCGTTGGCGGGACCAGTTCCATTTGTCGCTCGACCCGGAACGGGCGCTGGAATATCATGATGAGACTCTTCCGGCGGAAGGGGCCAAAACGGCTCATTTCTGCTCTATGTGTGGACCCAAGTTCTGCAGTATGCGCATTTCTCATGGTATCCGCGATACGGCGAGGTTGCAGGATGGACAAGAAGAACCGGAGCAAGAGATGATTACCGCTGGGATGCGGTACAAAGCAGAAGAGTTTAAGGAAGGCGGAGGTCTGATCTATAAATAAACTGTCGGCCGGGTACTATAGCCTAATCGCCCTCCTCCCTCTCAATTGACAGTCTCCGGGCGTATACCTATAATGTAAATCAGATTATGAAAGCTGTTTCATTTCTGATAGATAAGTTTGTTTCGGTGAGATGGAACCCCTTAATCAAGCGGGTTTCATTTTGTTTTTTAGTGTATTTTTGTTCCCAAAAAGGAGAAGCCATGGACACAACGTTCTGCAAAATATTGGTGGTGGACGATGAAATGCTGGTACGGCAGGGGATAATCCATCTGCTGGACTGGGAAGGGGAAGGGTTTCAGATTGCGGGCGAGGCCTCCAACGGAAGAGAGGCTTTTGAATTAATTGAATTACAGCGTCCGCATATCATCCTGACCGATATCGTTATGCCTGTGATGGACGGGGAAGAGCTGATCCGGCTCGTCAAGGGGGTGTATCCGGAAATTGAGGTGATCGTGCTTAGCAGCTTCAGTGAGTTCGAATATGTGCGTTCGACCTTCCAAAGCGGGGTTGCCGACTATATCCTGAAGCCCAGACTGGAGGCCGCTTCCCTGCTTGCCGTTCTGAAAAAGACCGCGCAGCGGATTCCGCTGCTTCAGCATGTGGACTGGAGAAGCGACAAGCGGCAATCCGCGGACTATATTCTGGACAAACTGCTTTCCGGCTTTCCAGTGGAGTACGACGAGGAAGCGCTGCGGGTGATGTTCCCCTTTCCGGGCTTCGTGCTGCTAATTGCTGATACGGGCGACGAACCCGCTGCGAATAGCCGCAAAGAGGAGTGGCTGGAGAACAGTATTCGTTCTCTGCTGCAAAGCAGCGGCAGCAGGGTAACCTTCCGCCGGCTGTCTCCGCTGGAGGGGCATGTCCGCCTGTTGTTTAATCTGGAGGAGGCTGGGTATGAGGCGCTCGTCCGTCTTGCAGATCAGGTATTCACCGCGGGCATTCGTGCAAATATGTTCCTGAATCTCGCGGTCAGCCGGGCTTTCACTGAGCTGAGTGAACTGCATACGATCTATACGGATGATCTGATGAAGCTGCTGGACCGCCGCTTCTTTCTCCCGGATCACTGTTTACTGGTAGATAACGGCGAGGAGGGGGGGCAGGGTCCCGCTTTCGATCAGGATGCCTTCGGCGCAGAGCTGAACCGGCAGGAGTTCGATTTGGCTTTCGGCCGCTTGAGCGCATATGTTGCGTCCATGTCTGGCCGGAGAGATACAGGGATGTTCGAGTTCAAATCGTTTTTATGCCACAGTATGTTTCAGATCATCGGAATGCTGCTGCATTTCCATTACGAGGCCCGCGCCTTGGACGAAAGCAAATATGAGTTCTTCCGCTCCATTCATGAGGCACGGCATATCGGTGAAACGGAGATACGGCTTGAGCAGTTTTTGCAAGCTGCGACGGAATGTGTAACCAAGAACCGCGGCGGAGTACCAGCCATTCAAAAAATTTTACTATATATCGACGAGCATTATTCACGCCAGCTTACGCTGACCGAAGTGGCAAGGCAGTTTCATTTCAACCCGTCCTATCTGTCTAATTATTTTGCGCTACATAACAAAGAGGGCTTCAACGAATATTTAAACCGGGTGCGGATTGAAAAGGCGTGTCTGCTGCTGAAAGAAAATGCCGGTCTATCCATTTCCGAAATCAGCAGTCTTGTGGGCTACTCAGACCACAGCTATTTCACCAGAGTATTCCGCAAGCTGATGGGAATCTCGCCCAGTCAATACCGGAAAGGCTAATGCAGCGGGAAGGAGCCCGAAATGGGACTAACGGAGAAATGGCTCACAAAGCTCAAGGATCAAAGCCTGTTCAGTAAAATATTCGCCGTCATGGTCATCAGCATCATTCTGGTTACCGTCCTGATTACCGGAGTGACCGTACAAATGTCCCAAAAGCTGTTCGTGCAAACCTTCAGCATCACCAATTCCAAGATTATCGACCAGATCAAAAGTGCGCTGGAGAACTCCCATTATGCAACCGTCAACAGCGCTATTGAAGTCGGGCAGAGCGGCGTGATCAGAAGCTTCATGACGGAGAAGGATATCAATTCACTGGCGAACTTCAAGCGGTATTACAGTATGCGGGATCAAATGGACCGCATTCAGTCCGGTATCGGAGGGACCAATATCGGCCTCTCCATTCTGGGTGTGAACGGAAGAAGCTACACCAGCGATGTTACCTACTGGTCGGGCTCCTCAGAAGAGTTGAAGAACAATCCCATTACAAAGGCCGCTCAGGAACGCAATGGGCAGCTCTTCTACAGCTTTATGGACGCCAGCCCGTTCAATTCACAAAGCCGTTATCTGGTCGCCGCCAAGGCGTTGACCGCCCCGGGTCTATCCAAGCCGTACGGCACGTTGTATATGTTCACCCGTGAAAGTGATTTCCGCAAGAACTACGCCAGCTTTACGAGTCAGGGAAACGATGTAATGTTTCTGGATAAATCGGGCCAGATCGTGTCCAGTAATCGGACGGAGCAAATCGGCAGCATGTCTCCCGACCTGCTGGAAAGCGCGCAGCAGATCGCTGAGGTGGGCCTGTCCAGTCAGGAGCTCTCCATCGGCGGGCGGGAGGTCATCGTGCTGGCGGACTATTTGCCTTCGTACAATCTATATATTGTGAATCTGATTGATAAGAAACAGACAATCGGCACGCTGCTGGACAAAAAGGCGATTTTTCTGATCGTTGCAGCAATCGCCGCCGTAGCCGTACTCGTCATCTATTTTCTGACGAAGAGGCTGACGCAGTCTCTGCGCACCCTGGTCAAAAAAATGTCCAATGTGACCAAAAAAAGTTTCCATAACTACATGTCGGTCACCGGCACTTATGAGACAAGGCAGCTCAGCACCGCATACAACTATATGCTTAAAGAGCTGAACGATTATGTGGGTCAGCTTGTGGAGACCCAAAAGGAGCAGCGGAAGGCGGAATTGGCCGCACTTCAACAGCAGATCAATCCCCATTTTCTATACAACACGCTGGCGTCAGTCAATATTCTGGTGCAGAGAGGAAGCAAGGAACAGGCGACCGAGACGATTCATGCGCTGATTTCCCTGCTCCAGAACACCATCAGCAATGTGAACGAGACGATTACAGTGGAAGAGGAGCTTATTAACCTGAAGCATTATGTATATATTAATCAGGTTCGCAACGGCAACCGCATTAAGGTGGATTACTTCGTTTCACCGGACTGCATGTCTGCTAAAGTGCCCAAGCTGGTTCTTCAGCCTTTTATCGAAAATGCCTTCTTTCACGCGTTCAATATCAAAACCTCCGGCTATATCTATGTCACCATAATGAAGGACAGGGATACGCTGCACTGCGAGGTGGTTGATACGGGAGATGGGATGGATCTGGACAACAAAGATTCGATTCCCGCCTCGTCCGTCAGCAGGCAGCTGTTCAGCGGCATCGGCATCCGCAACGTTCATGACCGCCTGACATTGCTGTACGGTGAGCCTTACGGCGTATCCATCTCCAGCACACCGGGGCAGGGGACGAAGGTTTCTATCAAAATTCCCTGCTGACTACGGATTGAACCGGTGTTTTTGCAGCATACTATCCAAGCCACGCCATGAACCGGCGCCTTATAAACGGCGCCGGTTTTTTGTATGTGCGATGTTTGTTGGACGGGGATTTACCTAAAAAAAGTGCGAAAGGAGAAAATAAATGCTAATTCACTCTCCGTGGAAGCGGATACAAAGACAATATTATCACTATTTTAACTAAATTAATTTCTAACGAAATGAAGGACCAGGATGATATTCTTGATAAAGAAAGCACTTTCAAATATACGTTAGGGGGATATACATCATGAAGAAAAAAGCTACTGCTCTTCTGCTCGCCGGCTTTATGCTGCTGACAGCCTGCTCCAGTAACGCCAATAACCAGGCAAATACCAACAATGGGGAAGCTACAGGCACCTCCAAGGAGATCACGGTTTGGGCATGGGACAAAAACTTTAATATCGCCGCAATGAATCTGGCGAAGGATGCGTATGTGAAAGACCATGCGGATGCTAAAATCAACGTTATCGAATATGCCCAGGATGATATTATTCAGAAGCTGAACACCGGCCTCAACTCGGGAAGCGCATCGGGTCTGCCGAATATCGTTCTGATTGAAGATTACCGTGCTCAAAGCTTTTTGCAAACGTATCCAGACTCATTTCAGGAGCTCGGTGATGCTATTAAACCCGCTGATTTCGCCGACTATAAGATCGGACCAACCAGCTTTAACGGCAAGCAATATGGCGTTCCTTTCGACTCCGGGGTTGTAGGCCTGTATGTCCGCACAGACTATTTGCAGGAAGCGGGCTACACAGTTGACGATCTGCAGGATATCGACTGGCAGAAGTACATTGAGATCGGCAAAGCGGTAAAAGCTAAAACTGGCAAAGATATGCTGACCCAGGACCCGAACGATCTGGGGCTGATCCGGATGATGATCCAATCCGCCGGCTCCTGGTATCTGAAGAGCGATGGTACAACACCTGACCTGAAGGACAATGCTGTACTGAAGGAAGCGTTCGAAAGCTATAAAGAGCTGATGTCTGCGGATATCGTTAAGGTTAACTCCGACTGGAGCTCGTTCCTCGCCGGCTTCAACAGCGGTGCCGTTGCATCCGTTCCAACAGGCAACTGGATTACACCATCGGTGAAATCGGCAGCTGACCAGTCCGGCAAATGGGCGGTTGTACCATTCCCTAAATTGAAAAATGCGACAGGCTCCGTGCATGCCTCCAACCTGGGCGGCAGCTCCTGGTATGTACTTAACAACGACGGCAAAGAAGCGGCAATTGAATTCCTGGGCGCAACACTCGGCTCCGACACTGACCTGTACCAGAAGCTTGTGACCGACGTTGGCGTTATCGGAACCTATAAACCGGCTGCTGAAGGCGAAGCTTACACTGCCGCAGACAACTACTTTGGCGGACAAAAGGTCATTTCCGACTTCGCAAAATGGACTGCGGAAATTCCGAATGTTAACTACGGCATGCACACCTATGCTATCGAGGATATCCTCAAGGTTGAAATGCAGAATTACCTGAACGGTACGGATATAAATAAAGCGCTCGGCGATGCTCAGTCCCAAGCGGAGTCTCAAATCCAGTAACCCCTTGTAGGACCTGATTGCTCCGCTGTCCCCCCGTACCGGCCGATTTGAGCCTTGGCGGGGGGACGGCGGCTTATCCATTTTTCGATTCACGCCTGTATAGAGAAAGGATTGAGAGCTGTGAACCATACCATGCGCAACCGCGCTAAGCTTACCGGCTGGTTATTTATTGCTGTGGCCGTCCTCATGATTTGTTTGTTCTACTTTTATCCGATGATTCAGGCTTTGCTGCTCTCCTTCAAAACGGGCGCAGGAGCCAATCTTCATTTTGACGGATTAAGCAACTATAAACGGCTGCTCAGCGACAAAACCTTCTTTACCGCCGTAAAGAATACCTTTCTGTTCCTGATTGTGCAAGTACCGCTCATGATCACTTTTGCGATGATTATTTCGGTGCTCCTTAATGACAGCAAGCTGCGCTTCAAAGGGTTTTTCCGTACCGCTATTTTCCTGCCTTGCGTAACCTCGCTTGTGGCATACTCCGTCGTATTCAAATATCTGTTTGGTAATGACGGACTGGTGAATCTGGCTTTAATGAACATGCATTTGTTATCCGAACCGATTCAGTGGATCTCCGATCCCTTCTGGGCAAAGGTCACGATTATTATCGCAATTACTTGGCGGTGGACAGGATACAACATGATCTTCTTCCTCTCGTCGCTGCAGAACATCGACAACTCCATTTATGAAGCCGCGCGGATTGACGGCGCCTCGGGGGTCAGACAATTTTTCTCGATCACCGCACCGCTGCTTAAGCCGATTATTCTCTTTACGTCGATCACCTCGACTATCGGGACGCTGCAATTGTTCGATGAAATCATGAATATTACTAAGGGAGGTCCCGGCAACGCGACGCTCTCCATTTCACAATATATTTATAACCTTTCGTTCAAGTACACCCCTGACTTTGGATACGCAGCTACTGTGTCTTATTCCATCGTTGTCATGATTATTGTACTGTCCTTCCTTCAAATCAAATTGGCAGGTGATGATAAGTAATGAGAACCTTACGCCGCGCACCTATTTATGTGTTTCTGTCCATTGTAGCGATCGTTTCGATCTTCCCGTTTTTGTGGATGATTATTAGCGCGACAAACCTTTCGGTAGATGTAACTCAGGGAAGAATGCTTCCAGGAAGTCATTTGATCGAGAATATCAAGAACCTGACGGATTCAATCAATCTTGTGCCTGCTCTGTGGAACACGCTCAAAATCTCTGTGACGACAACGATTCTGGCCTTGCTGATCTCATCACTGGCCGGATACGGATTTGAAATTTATCGCAGCAAAGCAAAGGATATCGTCTTCAATTTGTTATTATTATCCATGATGATTCCTTTCGCCGCGTTGATGGTACCGCTCTATCAAATGTTCTCAAAGCTGTCCGCTACAGCTCCGCTCATTGGAGTCAACACGATGGCTGCGGTCATTCTTCCGACCTTCACAACGGCGTTTCTGATCTTCTTTTTCCGTCAGAGCTCCAAGATGTTCCCGCGGGAACTTCTGGAAGCCGGCCGGATGGACGGATTGTCGGAGCTGGGGTTGTTCTTCCGAATTTATGTCCCGACCATGAAGACAACTTATTCGGCTGCCGCCATTATTACGTTCATGTCCAGCTGGAATAATTACCTCTGGCCGCTGATTGTGCTGCAGACCCCGGAGAAACGGACAATACCGCTGCTGATCTCCAATCTGGGTTCCAGTTATTCGCCGGATTTCGGCGTGATTATGGCCGCGGTTGTCATCTCTACGCTTCCGACGGCACTTGTCTTCTTCCTGATGCAGAAGCAGTTCGTTGCCGGTATGGTTGGTTCCGTGAAATAACAATGACTAATAAGCTGAACATAAGAATGAAGCAGCTAACATTCTTATGTTCATGTTCTAAAGGAGGAAATGAAATTGGCAGTTACCCCAAGTTTGAGCTGGCTGGAGGACCCCGGTGTATTCAAGGTGAACCGGCTGGAGGCCCATTCGGACCACCGTTATTATTCAGACATGGCTAAGGCAGAGGCGGGTGCGCCGATGGATATGCGCTATAGCCTGAACGGCAGCTGGAAATTTAGCTATGCGCCGAATCCGGCCAGCCGTGTAGAGTCATTTTTTGCGGAATCCTATAATTGCTCCGCATGGGACAACATCCAGGTTCCCGGACATATTCAGCTGCAGGGCTTCGGCCGGCCACAATATGTTAATACGATGTATCCGTGGGATGGACTAAGTGATGTCCGCCCGCCGCATATCCCGCAGGAGCATAACCCGGTCGGCAGCTATGTGAAGGAATTCCGTCTCCCGGCGAACCTGGAGGACGGACCGCTCTATATCTCCTTCCAAGGGGTGGAGTCGGCTTTTTATGTCTGGCTTAACGGGGAATTTGTCGGTTATGCTGAGGATAGCTTTACACCGTCGGAATTTGATCTGACCCCGTATGTGCGTACAGGCAAAAACAAGCTGGCCGTCGAGGTATACCAGCGCAGTACCGGAGGCTGGCTGGAGGATCAGGATTTCTGGCGGTTCTCGGGTATTTTCCGCGACGTCTATTTGTATACTGTTCCGAAGCAGCATATCCGGGATCTCGCGGTGCGGGCGGAGCTTGACGATACTTATACGCAAGGAAGCCTGAGTGTTCAAATGCAGCTGCTGGATACTCCGCAGGAGAACGTTAGCGCAAGAATTGAGCTCAAGGATAAAGCAGGACAGGTCCGTCTGAGTGCGGAGGGCGGGTTCAGCGGACGTGAACTGACCTTGTCTGGAGACATTGCGGATGTTCTGACGTGGAGTGCAGAGAATCCGTATCTGTATTCACTCTGCATTTCGCTGCTCGATGCACAGGGGAAGCTCATTGAAGCGATTGTCCAGAAGGCGGGGTTCCGCCGGTTCGAGCTGAAGAACAAGCTGATGTGCATTAACGGCAAGCGGATTGTATTCAAAGGCGTCAACCGGCATGAATTCAACTGCCGCACCGGCCGGACGATTACCCGTGAGGACATGCTGTGGGATATCCGTACGCTGAAGCGCAGCAACATTAACGCCGTACGTACGTCGCATTATCCCAACCAAACACTATGGTATGAGCTGTGCGATGAATACGGCATTTACGTCATCGACGAAATGAATCTGGAAACCCATGGCTCGTGGCAAAAGATGGGGGCTGTTGAGCCTTCGTGGAACATTCCCGGCAACGATCCGAATTGGCGCGATATCGTGCTGGACCGGGCAGAGTCTATGCTGGAACGGGATAAGAATCATCCATCCATTCTAATCTGGTCCTGCGGCAACGAGTCGTATGCGGGTCAGGTCATTCTGGATGTGGCGAATTGGTTCCGCAGCCGCGATAATAGCCGTCTTGTCCATTATGAAGGTGTGTTCTATGACCGTAATTACAATGCCACGAGCGATATGGAGAGCCGGATGTATGCCAAACCGGCGGATATCGAAGAGTATTTGAACAGCAATCCGGACAAGCCTTATCTCAGCTGCGAATACATGCATGCGATGGGCAATTCGGTGGGTGGCATGCATAAGTACACGGAGCTGGAGAATAAGTACCCGATGTACCAGGGTGGCTTCATTTGGGATTATATCGATCAGTCGATTATTACTAAGGATCGCTACGGCCGCGAGTATTTTGCTTACGGCGGCGATTTCCAGGACCGTCCGACGGATTACAGCTTCTGTGGCAATGGCATTGTCTACGCCGACCGGCAGTGGACGCCGAAAATGCAGGAGGTTAAATTCCTGTACCAGAACTACAAGCTGGAGCCTGGTAAAACAGGCATTCGGCTCATTAATGAAAGCTTGTTTGCAGGAACCGGACATTTGGCATTGGAATACCGGCTGTATCGTGAAGGAGAGCTGCTCGGCGCTTGGACAACTGACGTCAATGCCGCACCGCAAAGCGAAGTGCTGGTGCCGTTCGAGCTGCCGCAAGCAGACGGGAACCCGGGCGAATACAGCATTCAGGCCTCATTGCTGCTGAAGGATGCGGAGCTCTGGGCTGAGGCCGGATATGAAATTGCCTTTGGAGAGTCCATCTTCGTAGTGCAAGAGGAAGCTGAAGCGGAGCAGCCAGCCGGCCAACTGAAGGTTGTGGAAGGGGATGTACAGATCGGCGTCCTCGGCGAGGGCTTCACCGTGCTGTTCTCTAAACAGGTTGGTTCTCTGGTGTCCTTGAACATCCACGGCCGCGAAATGATTGCGGCTCCTCCGGCTCCGCTGTTCTGGCGGGCGGCGACCGACAACGATAAAGGAACCAATCTCGGCTACAATGCCGGATGCTGGTATGCTGCAAGTCTGTCGCGTAAATGTGTAGAGGTGAGCCTTGCACAGGAGGAAGGTGCAGTCACAGTGAGCTTTGATTACCGGTTCAGCATCCATTCCGGGCTGTCGGTTCAAACCGCCTATACGGTCTACGGCGACGGAAAGGTACGGGTGCATACCCGCTACAACGGCGCTGCGGGGCTTCCGGATCTGCCGATCCTGGCATTGTCCTTCAAAATGCCGGCAGACTACGACCAGACGGAATGGTATGCGATGGGACCAGAAGAGAATTATATCGACCGTGCGTACGGTGCCAGACTTGGCGTGTTCAGCCGGAGCGTACAGGAGCTGCCGTCCCGCTACCTTGTTCCGCAGGAATCTGGTAACCGCACCGGTGTACGCCGCGTGAAGATTACCGATAAATCGGGAGTGGGCCTGCAAATCTCGGCCCCTGCAACCGCTCCTGTGGAATGTAATTTGTCGCCGTATACCGCGTTCGAGCTGGAGCATGCCAGCCATGCGTTTGAGCTTCCGGCGGTTCATTACACCGTAGTGACAGTAGCAGGAAGACAAATGGGCGTAGGCGGAGACGATAGCTGGGGCGCGCCAGTATATAAGGAATACACCATTCCTGCAGAGCAAAGTCTTGAATATGAGTTTTTCATTTCAAGCGTGGGAACGGAAGAGAAATAGCACGTTAGGCTTATTAAAGCCGTAAACCGGCCTTTGTCCTGAATTCATGGACCAAGGCCGGTTGTGTTTTTTTCTGGAAGAGAGGAGTTCAATGAAGGCGGAGGTCTGAGCTATAAATAAACCGCCGGTCCGGGACTGTAGCCTAATCGCCCTCCACTGAATACATTTGAACGATAAGATGATTCAGGAGAGGATGTTGGCCGTGCAAGCTGTTCCTCATGATTTTGTTCAAGGGTGGATTGCCTACACGTCAGAACGCGCCGGAACGTTCGACATTTGGCTGTACCGACCGCAGGACGGTTTTAATTTTCAACTTACCAAGGGACTGGGTACAGAGTTTTCCGTTCCTTATTGGTCTCCTGACAGCAGGAGAGTCGCTTTCATTGGCGTTGGCAACGTGGTCTACCTAATAGATACCGTCACGTTTAGGGTTGCCCGGATCGATCAAATCGAACCCTACTCGCTGCTGGGCTGGTCCCCCGACAGCAAGTTTCTGGCGTATGTCAAAAACGGGCGAATCGTCATCTATGATACATTCTCACATAACAGCAATACCATCATGGAGCCGGGCGCCAGTGATGTCCAATGGTTCCCTTCGGGCATGGAGCTTTTGTTTGCTGCTCCGGATTCCACCGGCAACACCCAGCTTTACCGCATCCGGCCAGATGGTACAGACAAGAGACAAATCACGCAGAATACGGAGGGGCCGCTGCATGATGTTCGGCTTTCCCCGGACGGAGCCTTCGCGCTTTATACGTTTCCCGGCAGCAGCATCTCAATCATTTCCACGGTAGATCTGGCCACCGGCACCATCTACACGCTGGAAGGGGGGCCGCTCGCCAAAAACTATTTTCCAGCATGGTCTCCGGACTCGCGAACCATCGCTTATAGCGCAAGCGATTATAAGGCACCGAATTATTATTCTCTCATCCAAATGGACAGCCGTACCGGTCAGCAGCAGAAGACTATAGCGGCTTCGGACTGTTTCGCCACTCCTGTCAGCTGGTCACCGGAAGGCAGCAGAATCGCCTATTTATCGGGATGCACTGATGCAGGAAGAGCAACTCAACTCTGGATTGTCGATATCCGAGCGGCGATGCCGGTGAATGTCCTCAGCGGTAGTCATATTACCGCCCTGCAATGGTCTCCTCGTATCAGGGTGCCGAAAAGCATCTACACAAACTCCGTGTACCGGGTGTCCTTTCCGTATCCCTCGGACTGGCGCCCGGTCAGCGAAGTGAGGTACGAAGGGCCCGGCGGTTTTTTTCAGGTATCCGCCATTTCAGCAGGCAACCAGATTGCCGAGGTATGCAGCTCCGAAGCCTTTCATCCGTTGAGGCCTTACGGAACTTCTCCCCAGATTGTCATGACGACGATACAAAAGCAGGAGGCCTGCTTCATTTTTCCGTCAGCGGATCAACCCGCGGAGATGAACAAACAGGCTGCCCTCATCGTAAGATACCCCCGCCCAGTCCAAATCGGGGGAACGTTCTACAATTATTTTATTTTGTGGGCCGACGCAAACCATATCCGCCAATTTGGCGGGCGGCTGTCGTTCCAATAGCCAACCTTGCAGCGAACCAGCCCATTGTATGTTCCTTTTCGGTGGATTGGGGAAGGGATTAAGGCAAATGTGGTATGGGATGCGCCAACAAAAACTGTAGTTATTTATCAAAGAAAGCCGATTCATCCCCACCCTATATAGGTTGGGGATGAATCGGTGTTTTTTTGCAAAGAAAACGAACGTATGTGCTATAATATCCCTATATACTTCGTCGAAAGAGGTTGTGTTGGCATGCTCATTCATAAAGCCTATAAGTATCGTATCTTTCCTACAAATGAACAACAGCAACTCATTCATCAGATGTTCGGGTGTTGCCGTTTTGTGTTCAATCATTTTTTAGGCTTATGGAATGATACCTATAAGGCGAAGGGCAAAGGCTTATCCTACAATCGTTGTGCCACACAACTTCCTGCACTCAAACAACAGTTCGAATGGTTGAAAACCGTGGATAGTATTGCTTTGCAATCATCGGTTCGTAACGTGGCAGATAGTTTTGATCGGTTCTTCAAAAAACAGAATCAAGCTCCACGTTTCAAAAGCCGTAAACATCCTGTTCAAAGCTACACAACGAAGTATACGAACGGCAACATTGCTGTGGAAGAACGTCAACTCAAACTTCCCAAGCTGGGATGGATGCCCTTTGCCAATTCCAGAGCCTTAGAGGGACGCATTCTGTCTGCAACCGTTCGCCGTAATGCGTCAGGCAAATATTTCGTATCCATCGTCTGTGCAGTTGACGTTAAGCCCCTGCCTCAAGCCAGCAAAGAGATTGGGGTTGACCTTGGCCTTAAAGAGTTTGCCGTCTGCTCCGATGGATTTCGGGTTCAAAATCCCAAGTGGTATCGCCATTTCGAGAAGAAGTTAGCCTATTGGCAACGCCGTATGGCTCGCCGTACCAAAGGCGGCTCTAACTGGTATAAAGCCAAGCAAAAGGTTGCTTCCATTCATGAGAAGATCGCCAATTGCCGCCATGATTTTCTGCATCAGCTCACAATCAAACTGATTCGTGAAAACCAAACGATCAGTATAGAAAACCTTCGTGTGGCGAATATGCTCAAAAATCACAAACTGGCAAAGTCTATCGCCGATGCGTCCTGGAGTGAGTTCGAACGCCAAATCTCCTACAAGGCGAAATGGTACGGCCGCACGGTTAAGATCGCGGATGCCTTTGCCCCCACCAGCCAAACCTGTTCTGTATGTGGCTTCATCAACCCCGAAGTGAAAAATCTTTCAGTGCGGCAATGGGTCTGTCCAGGTTGTGATACGACTCATGATCGTGATGAAAATGCCGCACAGAATATCATAATGATGGCGGTTTAACTGTCTTGCAAAGAACTGTGGGAACCACAGGAATCGCTTGGTGTACGACTTTTCACATTTGAGAAAATCGATACATTTTGCTTCAAGGGAAGCAATGACCCAAGAATCCCCCACCTTTACAGGTGGCGGGAGTGTTCAAAAGACGAGTCAAGAGTTGTTGAAGGATTCGGTCTGTGCTGAGCTGGTCAAGTCCAGAAATGCAGCGCTTGATTTGCCGCGTATTACGCTGCAGGATGAACTAATCCCGAATCAAGAAGGCGGAGCGGGCGGAACTTATTATTTTCAATATGGGAAAAGCAACAGCTTTATTTATGAATGCAGAGGTATCTCCACCTACTACAAAGTCATCAATGGAGAGGAGTGGGGAACCCGTCCTGATTGCAGCGGGAAGGTCAATTATTTCATGGATCTGTGGAAAATGGAGGAAGTGAAATACGGTACGTTTGACGAAGCGGGTAATGTGATTTTTAGTGCTTCCAAATCTTTTTCGGCTGGAACTAAGGATTTTATCTCGGAAATTCCCGGGGAACAATAAGATTAAGCCGTATATTTTTGAAGCGGTCCGAACATTGTTCGAGTGGATGTTAAGCCGGCAGGAAGGGAAGTACAAGGAGCTATTGGAAGAGTACAATAAAGTAAATAACACGGATTTTGAAAATTGATAGATTTGACTATATCCTTGCACGGAGTGAATGCCGATGGAATTTCAGGAGATAAAGAAAGACTTGTTTTCAATGCCGGAAGAATACTGTCTGGCCCATTGTATTTCAGCGGATGCTAAGATGGGGCTGGAATTGCTGTACAGTTTCGGAAAAGATTCAAGCTTGCCTGAAATTGGCTGTGGCCTGGATAAATTGCAATGGGAAAAAGTAA
Source organism: Paenibacillus sp. FSL M7-1046 (assembly GCF_038007405.1). Taxonomy (NCBI): domain Bacteria; kingdom Bacillati; phylum Bacillota; class Bacilli; order Caryophanales; family Paenibacillaceae; genus Paenibacillus; species Paenibacillus sp. FSL M7-1046. The sequence goes on from NZ_JBBOXB010000001.1 coordinate 3,178,797, forward strand.
AAGAGATCATAATGAAAGAATTTAAGGACACCCCTATACAAATCACTGTTTGCAGATTGTAGATTGATTCCGTAGGCGGCTGATAAGGATGGATTCTTATACCCATTCTCGGCATATCATAAAGTTTTGTTCTCTCCTACAATAAGCGTAACAACGGTTCAATGGAGGCTGAGAGCATGACGATTTCATTTAAGGCTTACACCGGGATAGCCGGATTCACTCCGGAGTTTCATCGTGTGCATGAGTTTCTAATCCGGCTGAATCATCCGAAGGTCATCAACGAGGGATTCTTATGGGGACGCTGGGAGTGGATGTTTTCTTTATCCCTGCTGGACCTTTCCAATCTGCACAACATTGGGATCTGGGAGGACGATGGGGAGATCGTTGCTCTGGCTACATATGAACAGACGGTCGGGAATGTATGGTTTGTTGTTGATCCGGGGTATACGTTTCTGAAAGAGGAAATGCTGCTGTACTCCATAGAAAAGCTGGGCAAAGACGGAAACATCAGTGTGTTGATCCGTGATTCCGACAGTGATTGTCAGGAGATTGCTGCGGGGCTGGATTTTAAACCGACGCAGGGATGTGAGCGCAATGCGGTAATTTCGATTGAGGAAGCCTTCACGCAATATACCTTGCCGGAGGGATACTGCATCGTCAGCCTTGCAGATGAAATGGATCTGAACAAATACAACAGAGTGTTATGGCGCGGCTTCAATCATGAGGGGGATGCTCCTGAAACACCTGATTCCCTGCAGAGCAGGAGAGTCGAGCTATCCGGGCCGCATGTGAACTTAAACTTAAAAATTGCAGTGGCGGCTCCGAATGATGAGTTTGTCGCTTACTGCGGCATGTGGTATCTTCCCGGGAGCGATTACGCATTGGTAGAGCCTGTAGCAACTGATCCGGCATACCGGATGATGGGGCTGGGCAAGGCGGCGGTTCTGGAAGGGGTTAGACGCTGCGGGCAATTGGGGGCAAAGCAAGCGTTCGTTGGTTCCTCCCAGCAGTTTTATTACAATATCGGCTTTCGTCCTTATTCTACAGAAACGTGGTGGGCGCGCAGTTCTTGCCATAAAGTGAATGAAGATACGGAAACAGCACTTGAGTAGTTTTTGGAGTATATCTTGAAAAAAGGGATGTCTGGGCGGCCACGTATTTCCTGGCTTGCCGGACATCCCTTTTGTATGGGAACTTATTAGGATTGACTTAGCCGCGGGCAAGCTCCTTGCGCACGATTGGCGCAACCTTGGTGCCGAGCAGCTCGATGGCGCGCATGACCTCACGGTGCGGCATGGTGCCGACATTGACGTGAAGGAAGAAACGTGTAACGCCCAGATTCTTATGCAGCAAAATAATCTTCTCGGCGACATATTCGGAGTCACCGACATATAGAGCTCCACGCAGGCTGCGGGCATCATCATAAGCTGCGCGGTTGTACGGCTGGCTCCAGCCCCGTTCACGGCCAATGACGTTCATTTGCGCCTGGGTGGAAGGATAGAACAAGGCTGCGGCCTGCTCGGTGGTTTCCCCGACAAAGCCGTGTGAATGTGTGGCAATCTGCAGCTTGCTAGGATCATGTCCGGCGCGTGCGGCGGCATCTTTGTAAAGCTTCACTAGCGGAGCAAACCGCTCCGGCATTCCGCCAATGATGGCGAAAGCGACCGGAAGCCCCAGCGTCCCTGCGCGGATCGCCGACTCCGGATTCCCCCCGGTGGCGATCCAGACCGGCAGCGGGTCCTGAACGGAGCGGGGGTATACTGCAAGATTATCGATAGCAGGACGATGGCCGCCGCGCCAGGTTACCTTCTCTGATGCGCGGATTGCCAGCAGCAGTTCCAGATTCTCTTCAAATAATTCGTCATAATCCTCCAGGCTGTAGCCGAACAAGGGGAAGGATTCAATAAACGACCCCCGGCCTGCCATAATCTCCGCTCTTCCGTTCGAAATGCCATCCAGGGTAGAAAAGGCCTGATAGACGCGAACCGGATCATCTGAAGACAGAACGGTAACAGCACTGGTCAATCTGATCTGCTTCGTCATAGCCGCAGCTGCCGCGAGTACAACTGCGGGAGAGCTGCCTGCGTAATCTGCACGGTGATGCTCACCTATCCCATATACATCAAGGCCGACCTGATCGGCGAGAACAATTTCTTCGACTGCTTCGCGCAGTCTTTCCGCATGGCTCATCACCTTGCCGGTCACCGGGTCGGGCGTAGTTTCCAAAAAGGTGCTAATTCCTATCTCCATACTATTATCCATTTGGGCCATTTAAATCCGCCTCCTTCGTCTTTTTATATTACTATACTTTTTAATGTTTCTCAACTTTAGTAAGTGAAAATATAGTGTTGCCGAGAAGCTTGTCCGGTGTCCGGCAGATTGTTATCAGAAAAAAAGCCTGCTGCCCCAGTAATACCCCGGGCAGCAAGCGGATTCAGGAGTGCATTTCTTTAGAATTTCCCCTTCTTGACGGCGAGCTGTACGATCATAATGACAAGAACGAGCAGTGCAATGAGCTGATCTGTACTCATGAGTCCGACCTCCATTCCTGTGAAAGAATGGCTCTTCGGACCGGCATCTCCTCTCCAAGATGCTGCTTCGCTCCCCGTTATCAGAATATGAGCTCCTACACGCTGTTAGTACTTCACAAAATAAATAATTCATACAGTAACTTTGGCTAATAAACATTGAAAGCAACAGAAGCTTCGCAACAGTCAACGAAACTTTTTCCATAATCAACACGTCTATATATTAGGTAAAATAAGGAAGTGGAGGCTTTCAGACATGTTCAAAAGAATCGGAATGGCATTATTGACTTTGAGTCTTACTACCGCAATTGCGGGAACCGGATGGGCAGCTCCTTCTCCGGCACAGATTGATGTCTCCCAAACGTCGTTTGACTTTGATACCGCCAAGCCAAACAGTGATGCAGAGTTTCATCATGGGCTGTTGCTTTCAGTGCAGGCCGATGGAGATCTTGTTTATTATGACCGGACCGGCAAACAGGCTTTTGTCCTCCCGGAGGGGATAGTGCCTGTAACAGACTTTGCTGAGCAGCGGGCTGTTGTGAAGGATTCGGCAACCGGACGGTATGGCTATATTAACACTAAGGGAGTTTTAGCCATTCCCTGCCAATATGCATCCGCCGGAAATCTGTCAGGTGGTGTAGCCCATGTGGTGCTGGCAGAGGGTGCGGGCGAAGCCCTTATTGACCGGGCAGGCAAGGTGGTTACTACACTAACGGAGAAATATAGCTCGGAATTTTATTTTTCGGACGGACTGGCATTAGCTTACGCGCCAAAGGGCGGGAAGATCGGATTTATCAATACTTCCGGCAAACTGGTTATTCCCTATCAATACACTGAAGCGAGAGGATACTCCCAAGGGTTGGCTCTTGTAAAGAACAATGCGGGGCTGTACGGATATATCAATACGGCAGGGAAAACAGTGATTCCGTTTAAGTACAAAGAGGGAAGCGACTTCTCAGAAGGACTGGCGTCCGTGAAGAATGCAAAGGGCAAATGGGGATTTATTAACAAGCAGGGCAAGCTCAGCCTTCCTTTTCAATATGAGAATACCGGTGATTTCAGTGAAGGCCTAGCCAGCGTATACAATTCTGCAGGTAAAGTTGGCTTCATCAATAAACAAGGCAAGCTGGTCATCGGCTACCAGAAATACAATAGAGCTTTTTCGTTCAAAGAAGGCATAGCTTTAGTTGGCATCAGCAATCCGGCCGACAATTCCAAAGACAAATATGGTTACATCAACACCAAGGGCGAACTGCTGACCAAGCTTATCTATACGGGAGAATCCTCATCGTTCAGTGGCGGCTATGCCGTGGGGATGACTGCTCAAGGAACAGGTTATATTCTGACCAAACAAGGATTAGCCAAATAAAATCATCAATCTGCATAATAAGGAACGGCCTGGACAGCATTGTCCTAGCCGTTCCTTATTTGTTGTTACTCCTCGCGTTTCGGGAATCCGTAGCCCGGATATTCCACCACAGGCCATTTCACCTTACGCAGCGCATTCAGCAGCGCCGGCCCGGCATTCAGATTGCTGCCTACCAGCTGATGGGGAGTCAGGGCCATCCACTGGTTCAGGGAGACGTCGGCGAAGCGGTCGCTTTTGAACATTTCCAGAAACCAGAGACTGTCTGTGCCGGTATTCTGGATATAATGTCCATAAGCAAAAGGGACATAACCGACGTCTCCGGCTCTATAATTGAAGGTACGGGCTGCGCCGTTTCCCCCGAAGACGGTCATCCGTCCTTGCCCGGCAAGATAATATTGCCACTCATCATTATTCGGGTGCCAGTGCAGTTCCCGCATGGCCCCGGGTTCAATCTCCACCAGTGCTGCGGCAATGGTCCGGGAGATCGGGAAATTGGAGGAGTCGACGATTCTTACACTTCCTCCCGGGGTCTTCAGCGGGGGCTGGGCCAATAATTGATGTTTAAAGCTCAGCGGAATATCCCCATAAGGCGATTGCACCTTTTGACTCTGTATTGTACCAGGCACTTCATCCTGATAGATGTAGACCTGATCGTTCGGTATGCAGTCAAAGGCGGCAGCGGGCACGCCGAAATTCGCCGTCAGGACTTCCTTGGGCGTATGCGCGAACCAATCGGAGATCGACAGTGTATTTAAATCGGAGAAGCTGCCGTCATCAAAAACGAGCAGGAATTCGCAGCCTTCGGCAAGCCCTTGAATGGAATGCGGAATACCTGGAGGGAAATACCATAGATCTCCGGGGCCGATGTCGGCAATGAAGTTGCGGCCGTTCTGATCCACGGAGGTGATCCGCGCGCTCCCGATCAGCATATAAGACCATTCCGCCTGCTGATGCCAGTGCAGCTCCCGTACTCCGCCGGGCGTAAGGCTCATATTGACCGCTGCCAGAGTCGTGGCGACAGGCAGCTCCCTTACCGTAACTTCCCGTGACCAGCCGCCGCAGTTCAGCTGCATATGGGCATCGGAGAAGGAAAACTTCAGATTCGGAATCAGTCCGTTGTCCGTGGGGGGAGGAACGAACATATCCGGATTCTCGCGGTCCCGCATAATATCGCGCGGCCCGCGGTCGATATTGCCTGCGCCGTCGCTTCTTATCGGCTGGGGTATTTTCATTGTTCCGGCTGAATCCTGTTCAGTGGAATCCATAGATTAAGCTCCTTTCCATATCCGAAAATACATCAATGGGAATATATATGCCGGAAGCCGATTTTTATGAATGGCAGCGGAATGTGGGACACTGGACATGATATTGGATATAATTATTAATATTCAACAAGAATTATAGAGAGCAGGTTTAGAGAACATGACGAATAGCGAACAACAACGCTACCGCTTTAGTGAAGCGCCGATTTGGGAGCTGCAGCGGTCATATTACGAAGAATTGGGTTTGCAAGCCTGGAAAAATGACCAGGTTCCGCAATATATTACGAGCAACCCGATGATCGGGACAGCCTATGCTGAGATGATCTTCGGCTTCTTGCAAGACCGTTATGCACTTGGCCAGACCGATGAGCCGGTTATTATTCTGGAAATGGGTGCGGGTGCAGGCAGACTAGCCTTCCAGGTGCTGCAGAAGCTGAGTGAATTGATCGACTATGCGGGGATTAAGCTGCCTCCATTCCAATATGTAATGAGCGATCTGCCTGTCAAAAATATTGCCGGCTGGCAGCAGCATCCCGGCCTGATCCCTTTTGTTCAGCAGGGAATCCTTGATTTCGCGCGCTTTGACGCGGTCCATGATACCGAGCTGCATCTGACGCACAGCGGAAATGTGATCCATGTAGGTGGACTGAAGCAGCCGCTGCTGGTAATCGCCAATTATTTCTTTGACAGCATTCAGCAAGAACTGCTCTATATCGACGAAGGCAAAATTTATGAATGCGAGGTTTCCCTAAAGTATCCGGAGGAAGCCGAGTCGATGGGAACTTCAGAGGTGCTGAAGGGGATCATTCCGGAATATCATTACAGCCGTGCAGCCGGGTATGAAGAGAAGTCGTATCCGTATCACGTGGTGGCGGACTACTACCGGAAGAAGCTGGAGGATACCCATATTCTGTTCCCGGCTACGGCGCTGGCTTGTATGGAACGGCTGGACAGTCTGTCCCAAGCGGGCTTTCTGCTGTTGACCGCCGACAAGGGCGATCACCGGCTGGAGAACTGGGAGTTTGCAGAGCCCCCTAAGCTGATGCATCACGGAAGTATCTCCTTAACGGCCAATTATCACGCGATGCAGTACTTTTTTGAGCAGAAGGGTGCACTTTCGCTGTTCACCCCGCATCATTATAAGAACCTGAACGTTGGCTGTATTCTGAAGCTTAAAGATCCGGCGAGCCATGTGCATACCCGGCTGGCTTACCGGAGATTTGTCGACCGGTTCGGACCGGATGACTTCTTCAGCCTGAAGGTATGGGTGGATCAGAACTTCGATAGCATCGGGCTGCAGCAAATTCTCGCTTTCTGGCGACTCGGCGGATATGATGCTGAGCTGTTCATCCAGAGCGCTGAGCGTATTTCCAGCCTGCTGGAGGATGCGAATGACGAAGAACTGCTGGATCTCCAGCATGGCATACAGCAGATGTGGGCAGGATATTACCCGATGCCCCAGAGGTATGATCTGGCGCTGGATAGCGGACTGCTGCTGTTTGAAATGGATATGTACCGCGATGCCCGCATGTTCCTGGAACGCTCGCTCCATGAGAGTGAGGAAGAGCCGGTAATTACAGTGCTCTATTGCCTCGCGATTTGCAGCTATGAGCTTGAGGATATGGAGGCGGCACTGGATTATACATGCAAGGCACTGGTCCTGGAGCCGGAACATGAGGAAGCCTTGGACCTGCTGGCCGCGCTCAGTGAGGGGTAAGCCGCCCCTTTACAGGGGCAGGGATTGTTTGGTATTCTATACAAAATAATGACACGCGATGATGAGAAGAGTAGATAATTTCATTCCTTCACAGAGAGCCCCGGATGCTGAAAAGGGGCAGGGAATGTATTGTTGAAACAAGCCTCTGAGCGGCGTATCGGAACCGGCAGCCGGGGATGGTACGACAGGTGCTCCTGTTACAGAGCTAGAGTATAAGCCTTGCTTTCAGCAATGCCGTACTTGATGAGTTTAATATGGCGACATATTAATAAACATGGGGTGGTACCGCGAGAATCTCGTCCCCAAGACGCAAAGTCTTGGAGGTGAGGTTCTTTTTTGTTGCGCAGAATTACTGTTTAGGAGCGGTTATTGCACACACACAGGAGGGTTTAGCTATGAGTAATGTAAATGAGATGCCAGAAGAGAAGAATGAAGAGAACTATATGGAGAAACTGATCAGGGAAGATGTGGAAGGCGGCGTCTACAGCAGAGCGGTCTGCACAAGGTTTCCGCCGGAGCCGAACGGGTATCTTCATATCGGCAGTGCGTTTGCGATTCATACAAACTATGACATGGCCCGCAGATTCAATGGAGTATTTAATCTGCGCTTTGATGATACCAACCCGCTGAAAGAAGATATGGAATATGTGAAGGCCATCATAGAAGATATCGAGTGGCTGGGCTGCAGCCCGGGTGAGCATATTTATTACGGCTCTGACTATTCGGAGCAAATCTACAGCAGCGCGGTGGCCTTGATCCGTAAGGGCAAAGCCTATGTTTGTGATTTGTCTCATGAGGAGGTCACCGCCTTCAGGGGGACTTTAACCGAACCGGGAACGAACAGCCCTTACCGGGAGCGCACGGTGGAAGAGAATCTGAGCCTGTTCAGCGGAATGAGAAACGGGGAGTATCCTTCCGGGTCCAGGGTGCTGCGGGCCAAAATAGATATGGGCTCGCCCAACATCAATCTGAGGGACCCCATACTGTACAGAATCATTCATGCCGAACATTACCGGACAGGGGAGGCGTGGTGCATTTATCCGCTGTATGATTTTGCCCATCCCATTCAAGACGCTATTGAAGGAGTAACACATTCCTTGTGCTCTCTGGAATTCAAGGATCACCGGCCGTTGTACGAATGGGTACTGAATGAGCTGGAGACCCCCGAGGCGCCCAAACAAAGGGAATTCGGCAGGGTTAACCTGACCGGTGTTGTCACCAGCAAACGTTATCTCCGGCAGCTGGTTGCCGGCAATTATGTGGAAGGCTGGGATGATCCAAGATTGCCCACGCTTCGCGGACTGCGGAGAAGAGGGTTTACGCCGGAGAGCATCAAGAGCTTTGTGATGGGGATTGGCATGGTCAGAAATCAGACAATGGTTGACTTCTCGATGCTGGAGCATAGCCTGAGACAGGATTTGAAAGCCAAAGCGCCTAGTGTAATGGCGGTGCTTGATCCTTTAAAGGTTGTGATCACCAATTATGCAGGGCAAGCCGGAGAGAATTTTGAGCTGCTGGATATAGATAACAACAGTGAGAATCCAGAGCTAGGCACAAGAAAGGTCCCTTTTTCCGGAGTCTTATATATTGAGCGGGAGGATTTCATGGAAGAACCGTCTCCGGGCTTTCGCCGTCTGACGATAGGCGGAGAGGTGCGGCTGAAGGGGGCTTACATTATCAAATGCAATGAAGTGGTCAAGGACATGGCAACGGGGGAGATCACTGAGCTGCGCTGTACCTATGACATTGAAACGAAGAGCGGAAGCGGCTTTAACGGGCGGAAAGTGAAAGGAACGCTCCACTGGGTATCTGCCGGTCACGGCATTCGGGCTGATGTATATCTGTACGAGAAGCTGCTCAAAGACAACGAGGGTCCTAAGGGCGATACCGGGACATGGGGAGATGTCATTAACCCGGATTCGGTGAAGCTTCTGAAGAATTGCCTGTTGGAGCCATTTGTGGAAGGGGCATTGCCGGAAGCGAAATTCCAATTTATGCGCCATGGATATTTCTGTGCCGACAGCAAGCACAGCGGCGAAGACCGGCTGGTATTCAACAGAATTGTTCCACTGAAGGATAGCTGGAAGGGGAAGAAATAGCTATTTGAGGAAGCGGGCAAGAACAGGGAATTTCATCCTGAATCTTGCCCGTTTTTTTAAAATTTAAGAATTTATATGCTTCACGCTATAAATTATCCTTCTACTTCTCGCTGAAACGGATACCGTCCTTTTGAGGACGGGGAAGCCGTTTCCACTTGTGGAGTCTTATGTTGTGGAGGCTCACTTACTGGGCTTATGGTACATATGATTAACTATGATTGCCGGACATTAATTTGAGTTAAGAATAAGTGATGGTTTTATCGGAAAATTCCATGAAAATTACATTTACATTTTTCATTAAGCAGATTATAATAAAAATAAGTTAAATGTTGCACCAGGGAAACTTTCATGTGTGAGAACAACTTTTTCCGGGCAAGAGGAGGGTTTGAAATGATCGAGCAAAACGTGGTGGAAACACCCAAAATGATAAATAATCCGAAGCACAAGAATACAATTTCAGCACAAGCTGTACTTAACGGGGACGTCAAAGGATTGAAGAGACTCCTTCCGTTTCTGGGCCCGGCCTTTATTGCCTCAGTAGCGTATCTGGACCCCGGGAATTTCGCCACGAACATTACGGCCGGATCGAAATACGGTTACCTGTTGTTATGGGTCATTGCCGCATCGAATTTAATGGCCGTGCTGATACAGTCCTTATCCGCCAAGCTTGGCATAGCTACCGGAAAGAATCTGCCGGAAGTGGCGCGCGAACGCTTCCCGAAGGGCGCTTCCATTTTTTTATGGATACAAAGCGAACTGGTCATTATTGCCACGGACCTGGCGGAGTTTATCGGGGCAGCCCTTGGACTATATCTGCTATTCGGGATACCGATGCTGCCTGCCGCAATAATTACCGCTGTCGGTTCATTCGCTATTCTTGAGCTGCAGCGGCGTGGTTACCGGACGCTTGAGGCCGGGATTGCTTCGATGGTGCTGATCGTCGTCTTAGCCTTTGCTTTCCAGGTCATTATGGCTAAGCCGGATGCGGGAGCAGTAATCGCCGGAATATTCACCCCTGCATTCGAGGGTGTGGACAGCATCCTGCTGGCAGCAGGGATTCTCGGGGCAACGGTCATGCCGCATGCGATTTATCTTCATTCTTCACTGACACAGAGCCGTGTGGTCGGGATTGACGAAAAAGAGAAAAAACAGATTTTCAAGCTGGAAATGATCGATATCGTCATTGCGATGGTTATTGCTGGTGCTGTGAATATGGCGATGGTAATCGTTGCCGCTGCCCTTTTCTTTAAGAACGGGCTTGTAGTTGAAGACTTGGATGTGGCCTTCCAGCAGTTCCGCCATCTGGCTGGTCCGGTAACGGCAGTTTCGTTCGGCCTTGGACTCTTGATCGCAGGACTGTCGAGTTCTTCGGTTGGGACAATGGCCGGTGATGTGGTTATGCAGGGATTCATTAATAAGAGAATCAACCTGTATCTGCGGCGGGCGATTACGATTATTCCTCCGCTGGCGATTATCGCCTTTGGCATCAATCCGACCCGCGCACTGGTGATGAGCCAGGTAGTATTGTCCTTCGGGATAGCCTTTGCTTTGATCCCGCTTGTTATTTTCACCAGCAACCGCCAGATTATGAAGGGGCTGGTCAACCACCGGATTACTACGGTCCTGGGCTGGATCATCTCTGCGCTGGTCGTATCACTCAATCTGTTCCTGATTGTTGAAATGTTCATCTAAAAGGCAGAATCAGACAAAACCCCGCTCCCCCGGTGACTGTCAGGTATAACCTGACAGCACACCGGAAGGCGGGGCTTTTTGTACATAAGGATGTATAAGCTTTGCACTGATTATTGCTTCACGATATCCTGTACGGATTTATCCAGTTTTTCCAGGAGCTGATCGTGGTTAATTTGTCCGCCGAGATATTCCTGCATCGCAGCGCCGAAGCCCTGAGTTACCCCGTCAGGGAACATATCCCAGTTCCAGCCGAGTGCAGTTGCGGATTTTTCTTGGACAGCAACGGCAACCTGGCCGATATCTTCTGCAGCTGTTTCAATATCAGTTTCAGCCGGAATAAACTTGAACTCCTTGGTCAAATATTGTTTGCCGGTCTCCGAGGATACGAGCCAGTTCAGGAACGCTTTGGCTTCTTCCGGATGCGCGGATTTGCTGTTTACAACATAGTTATTAGGTACTCCTACCAGAATGGTGCCTTCTTCGTCACTGATCGGGAGCGGGAGCAGGCCAAGGTTCAGTGCAGGGTCAATCTTGTCGATATCACCCTGAGTCCAGTTGCCCTGCATCATCATTGCCGCTTTGCCGGAGGCGAAATCAGCAACCTGAGTCGCATAGTCAGTAGTCATTTTGTTATCTTGGGCGTTGCCGAAGATTACATCCACCAGATCAAGCCATTGTTCGAACACGGCATTGCCTTTAAAGGTTTGCGTACCGGCTTTGACATCATCGACAAATTTCTTCGGATCAGGCTGGTGGGCAAGACCAACATTCACAAGGTGCATCCCCATGGACCACCATTCGTTGGTTGCTTCAAATGGAGTGATGCCGGCAGCTTTCAGCTTCGCGGCAGCGTCCTTAAGCTGGGACAGTGTTTTTGGTTCTTCAGTAATACCAGCTTTGGTAAACAGATCCTTGTTATAGATAAGGCCATAGCCCTCGACGTTCATCGGCATGCCGTAAAGCTTGCCGTCCACAGTAGCAGGAGTTTTGGAGGTAGGGATCAGTTTTGCGGCCCAAGGCTGGTCTGACAAGTCGGTAGCGCGGTCCATGTAAGGAACCAGAGCGGTGTAGCCGCCGTTATTGAAAATTTCCGGTTCCGAGCCTGAGGCAATTTCCGCTTTGAGCAAAGCGCCGTAATCTTCGCCGCCGCCATGCGTTTCGACTTCAACCTTGACTCCGGTTTCTTTCTCATACAGTTCAGCCAATGTGTTCAGCTGTTCGGCAATTTCGACCTTGAACTGGAACATTTTGATCGTCACATCTTTGGCAGGAGCTTTTGTCGCCTCAGTTGCTGCTGACTCTTTCGGCGCATTGGTAGCGGTTCCATTGTTCCCGGAATTAGTATTGCCGCCATTGCCGCAACCTGCGATAATGAGTGTGCAAACGGTTGCGATAACAAACGCGAACTTTCTTTTCATAGAATAACCTCCCTGGTCTGTGGTTCCTACAACTTGATCGTAATGCATATGACCTTACACTTACACTTAATATTTTGCTCGAAAAAGTGGATATTGTTGCAACCCTTTTATCCCTTGACGGATCCTGAAGTTACTCCTTCAACAATATACCGCTGCAGCGTCAGGAAGAACAGGAGGATCGGTGTAATGGCCATGACCAGTCCTGCGAGCGCAAGATCCCACTTCTTAGTGTACTGCCCGAAGAATTTGGTTACAGCTACCGGCAGTGTAGTCAGATCCTTATTACCGCCGATGACCAGCACAGGCAGCAGGTAGTCATTCCAGATCCAAAGGGTGTTGAGAATAATTACAGTAACAATAATTGGCATCAGCAGCGGGAAGACGATTTTGAAGAAAACGCCGTAAGGATTGGAGCCGTCGACCCGGGCCGCTTCCTCCAGCTCAAAGGGCACGGTTTTGATAAAGCCGTGGAACAGGAAGACTGACAGAGGCATCCCGAACCCCAGATAGCAAGCCACAATACCGTAAAGTTCTCCGCGCAGCTCCAGGATACTGGTTACCCGGACCAATTGCAGCATCAGCGACTGGAAGGGAATAATCATCGCCGAGATGAGCAGCAGGAAGACAAAGGAATTGAAGCGCGACGGCTTTCTAACGATCTGATAAGCGGCCATGGAGCTGAACAGAACAATGAAGATAACGCTCAGGATGGTAATCTGCAGAGAGTTCCAGAAAGCCTGCGGGAAGTCTATGGCGTCCCAGACCTTAGAATAATTGCTCCACACAAAAACCTGCGGAAACGATGCAGCATCAGTCAGAATTTCCTTAAGCCCTTTAACAGAGTTGCTAAGCACCAGGTAGAACGGAGACAGGAAGACAAGGGCCAGGAGTATGGCGGCAATTTCCAGAATGAAATTTCTGGGACGGTATCTGCTGCTGTTCATTATGCCGACACCTCTTTTCTCTTAGTGATCCATACCTGAGTAACGGTGATCAGTGATACAGCAGCGAAGAAGAGCAGCGCTTTGGCTGTGCCAAGACCGTACCGGTTGTTGATTAGCGCTTCCGCATAAATGTTATAGGCGAGCGACTGGGTGGAGGTTCCCGGTCCGCCCTTGGTCAGCGACAGGTTAAGGTCGAACATTTTAAAGGCATTGGATGTGGTCAGGAACAGGCAGATTGTGATGGCCGGCATGATCAAAGGCACATAGACGCTTTTGAACAGCTGGGGTGCGCGGGCGCCATCGATCTTGGCCGCTTCAATCAAATCCTTCGGAATCCCGGCGAGTGAGGCAATATAGATAACCATCATATACCCGGCAGTCTGCCACACAAATACGATGACAAGGCCCCAGAAGCCAGTGCTGGGCGTACCGAGCCAAGGCAGCTGGAAGAAGGAGATTCCGGTGATTTCGCCGATTGTCCCGAAGCCCTTGGTGAAGATAAACTGCCAGATGTATCCTAGCAGAATACCGCCGATTACATTGGGCATAAAGAAGATGGTACGCAGCAATTTCTTGGTCTTCAGTGTCGTCATCAGCAGGAAGGCCAGCAGAAGTGCCAGCACATTCGCGGCAATTACGGACACTATAGTGAAGCGAAGGGTAAAGAGCAGGGATTCCCAGAACTTATCATCATTCAGAAAAATCCGTTTCCAGTTGGCGGCGCCTGTCCAGACCGCTTTGTCCAGATCCAGCCCGTTCCAGTCAGTGGAAGAATAATAAAAGCCGAGAAAGAAGGGTGTGACCACAATGGTCAGGAAGAAGAGCAGGCAGGGGCCGAGGAAAACGATTTGCTGTCCCCAGCCTTTTTGCAAACGCAGAGCTTTTCTCATATGGAATCTCCTTTGTATAGTTTTTCAACGGGTTCATACCCTCATTATAGGAAGAGGCAGGAGTCATCAACACTCAATTTGATGATTATAAAAGTGGATTATATTGCAGGAGGAAAAGGGCATGTTCAGAAACAGTATCCGGACCCGGCTGATGGCGCTAGTGCTGCTGGCCTCAGTGATTCCGTCGGGGATATCCGTAACGTTCTCATATCTCTATACCAAGAAATCGGTAACCGAACAGTCAGTGAAGCAGAATACGAAGCTGCTGACACTTGGGGAGGCTAATCTCAGTAGTTACTTCAGCGGAGTGAATCAGCAGGCGATGTCCCTATACAGCGGAATCAATGTCCCCAGCTCCTTCTATACGAGCCTGCTTACGGCCAAACATCCGGATAATGCTCCTGAAAACTCCGTCTTGCCGGATAACCGGGCGATCATCTCAACACAGCTCTATAACCTGTTCCTCTCCGACCGGAACACCTTTCAGATTCACCTGTATGTCCGGGCGGCCAGGCAGTCGAATCTGGTGCTCGGCGGGCTATTCCGCCGGGAGAATAATGATGATTACGCCCCGGTGATCCAAACGGAGGAAACGTACCGGCCTTATATTGAGGTTACGCATATGGATCATCAATACGGGATGAAGTCCGGATTCCCTAATTTGAAATCGGGTACTGTGCCGGTTTTTACTGCTCATTTCCCCATGTACCGAACGCCGAGCGATGATGTTCTGGCCGATCTGTCGATTGATTTCCGTTTGGGGGAGCTGGAGGGAATCGTCAAATCCATGTACAATTCGGATACAGAACGGCTTTATATCTTGAATGAACAGGGGCAGGCCTTGTTTGCTTCTGATTCCGATTGGATCGGCAAACCGGTCACTGCAGGCTGGAGCCAGTTGCCGGAGAAGGATGACAGTGGCCATTTCACCTGGAAGAAGGATGGTTTCGAGGGTATTGTAATGTATCGCCACATTGAGAATACGTTGTTCAAGGGCAGCATCATCAAGCTGGTTCCCTATGAAGATCTGTATGGCGATGCCAGAACTATCACCCGGTTCAACACCGGAATCGGTGTGCTGTTCCTGATCCTTGGCGGACTCAGCGCGGTATTAATCTCCGTCGGATTCACAAGGCCGATCAAGAAGCTGATCTCCTTCACCCAGAAAGTGCAGATTGGTCAGCTTGATGCGCATATGGATGCCGAACGGGAGGATGAATTCGGCCTCCTGACACGCAAAATCACCGGCATGACCCGGACGATCAACGATCTTATCTTAAAGGAATACAAACTTGAGCTGGCCAACAAGACCAATCAGCTGAAGGCGCTGCAGGCCCAGGTCAATCCTCATTTCCTGTATAATGCCCTGCAGTCCATTGCCAGTCTGTCCTTGCGCTACAATGCACCCAAGGTGTATGATCTCATCTATTCGCTTGGCAGTATGATGCGCTATTCCATGAACACGGAGCGGACGCAGGTCCCGCTTCGTGATGAACTGGAGCATGTGCAGAATTATGTGATCCTGCAGACGGAACGTTTCGGGGAAGAGAACTTAAGGCTGGATATTGATGCAGAGGAAGCTGCTCTGGAGATTGCCGTGCCCAAGATGATTCTGCAGCCCATTGTTGAGAATATATTCAAGCATGGTTTTACGGACGGGATCCGCGAGGCTGTAATCTCCATCACCTGTGCTCTGGATGCGAACGGCAGCCTGCGGCTTGCCGTCAAGGACAACGGCAAAGGAATCACTGCGGAACGGCTGGAGGAAATTACAGCCGGACTTCAGCAGAGCGGCCGGACAGAGCACGAAGAGATTGGGCTGCATAACGTACTGGCGCGTGTGCGGCTGCAGATGAGCAGCGGGGCAGAGCTATTGCTGCAGAGTGTCGAAGGCGGCGGGGTTAAGGTGACGCTTATTATTCCGCTGGATATGATGGACCCAACAAATTAAGGGAGTGCAATGGACCCAAAGGAGCGGCAAGTGAGATGAAGGTGCTGATTGTAGACGATGAGAAGCATGTGCGTGAGGCGATCCGCTATTTTGTACCGTGGGAAAAATATCAGATTTCAGAGATTTTTGAGGCGACCAACGGGCAGGAAGCTACGCTGATAATGCAGGAGCAACAGCCGGCGATTGTCTTCACGGATATGCGGATGCCGCTGATGGACGGTGCGGAGCTGCTGGAATGGCTGCATCATCATTTCCCGAATACGAAGACAATTGTCATTAGCGGGTATCAGGACTTCAATTATGTAAAGCCGGCAATCGTCTACGGAGGGACAGATTATTTGCTGAAGCCCCTGAACAGTAAACAACTGATTGCCGCAGCCGAGCATGCCTTCAAGCTGTGGTTGGAGGAAGAGGAGGAGCGGCAGCAGAGTCACCGGCAGAATATGCAGCTTAATGTGCTGCGGCCGCTGTACTGGGACAAGATGCTCTCGGATCTGGTCTCCGGCCATGCTTCATTTCAGGAGCTGAAGCCTTCCTTGTGCGAAGAGCTGGGGTTGCAGGGGGATGCGGCAAGCTGCAGAGTTGCCGTAATCTCGCTCCAGCGTGCAAACTGCCGCCTGCTGGAGCGGTTTCATGGCGATGTGACGCTGACCTCCTTCGTGCTGGCGAACGTCTGCAATGAGGTGATCTCCCCCGGGAGAAGCGGCTTTGCCTTTCGCAGCTGGCAGGCCGGCACCGATATTGTCATTCTTTTCTGGACGGCGGCTCTGGATGTGGAAGTGTGGGTGCGGCTTATCAATGAATCGATGAAACAGACTTATGGGGTACAGGTGGATATTGGACTCAGCCGGCCCGTGGCTTTTCCCGAAGGACTGCAAAACGCCTTCCGTCAGGCGCGTCAAGGCCTGAGTGAGCGCAATCTCCTTCAGCGGGAAGGGCGCATTTATCATTACAGGGAGCTGACGGAGGAGAGTGGGTCTGTGGAAGACCACGTGCTGGAATCACTGCTGGACAAGCTCAGAGTGGCCGTATTATCGGGGGATCTGCAGAGAATGGAACGGGTGGTTGATGAATGGGCCGATCAGCTTTCAGGGCTGTCGCTGCTCACCGAGAATAACTTTCTGCACCAGCAGGAAGAGATCCGCGCCGTTCTGATGCGCTGGCGGCAGAATGAGGAGATTGCCTTTGAGCTGTGTTATGACGAAGAGGGGATGTTCTCCGTTGAGAACTGGCGGAATCAGTTTAAGACTATGCTGCAGCGATTGTGGAAAGGGAATTCCCAGACACCGGACAGCCGGCTTGTTCAGGAAATCCGGGAATACCTCAATCAGAACTACGCCAAGGACATGACGCTTCAGCATATCGCCGAGCGCTTTTTTATCAGCAGGGAGAATGTCTCACGCAAGTTCAAACAGATCAGCGGGGAGAATCTGTCCGATTATTTAACTGCACTGAGAATAGACAAGGCCAAGACGCTGCTGCAAAATACAAACCTGCGGCTGTCGCAGATTTCAGAGCTGGTCGGCTATGAGGATGAGAAGTATTTCAGCCGGGTTTTTAAGAAATCGACCGGGCAGACTCCTCGTGAATACCGCAAGCAGGAGGACTCTCTGTAGCGAAATAACCACTCCACAATGGACAAAAAATGGAGCGGTCCTACAAATTTCAGAATTCCCCATCTTTTACCGATAATAGTCATACAGATATCGCACATCATTTTATCGGTTAAATGGGAGGGTTGGTATGGTATGGATAGTTATTTAGGCAGAATCCTCAAAAATGATCTGATCAATGCGTACGGTGTAACTGTAATACCGGCAAGAAGCGTATTGAACGCAGAGCATTTGGAACTCATCCGCAAGCAAAGAATCAATACATTGGATATCGTATTCACCGATGAACAACCACAGACGCCGGCCTGCCGCGAGATGGTTAACGGTGTGGTGGAAGTGTCGAAGGATTTGTTTAATTCTTTCAGATTAACCCGCAAAGTTCCATTGGCGGATATAAGAAAGGATGTTGTACCGGTTGTTCAGGAGATTTCACTCCTTCCCGATATTTTTGCGCTGTTCGAAGCGATTCAGGGGAAGGACGATTATACATACCAGCACAATATTGGCGTAGGTGTGTTATCCACATTGATTGGCAGATGGATGAATATGGGGCAGGCGGAGCTGTCGGTGCTTTCCCTAGCTGCAACCTTGCATGATATCGGCAAGCTCAAAATTCCTCCCGAGTTGCTGAATAAACCGGGCAAGCTGACTACCGAAGAATTCGCCCTCGTCAGAAAGCACACGATTTTCGGCTATGAGATGTTGAAGGAGACAACGGGGGCTAATTCACATATCACCTTGACCGCGCTCCAGCATCATGAAAGGAATGACGGCAAGGGTTATCCGCTGGGGCTGAAGGAGGAACAGATTGATTCCTACAGCAAAATCGTTGCCGTTGCCGACATCTTTCATGCGATGTCCTCCAAGCGGCCCTATCATGAAGCTATGCCGTTCCATCTCATTGTGGAGCAGATGAGGAGAGGCAGCTTTGGGGCGCTTGACCCGCATGTGGTCTCCGTGTTCCTGGAGAATATTGTGAAACGGACCGTCGGGCGCGATGTGATCTTAACCGACGGCCGTGTCGGTGAAATTGTCTACTTGAATCCCCATAACATCGAAACGCCCTTAATCAAGATAGATGGTGAATATATCGACCTTGGCAAAATGAGGGATCTCAAGATCAAAGAAATCAGTATTTAGCCGTTTCGCCATTAACCTTTAAAATAGTCCGCCAGCCCCTCGGCAATTGCCTTGGCGGCTTTTTTCTGATAGGCAGATGTGCGGACGACCGCTTCATCGTTCCGGTTGCTTAGGAACCCGAGCTCCACCAGTGCTGCCGGAAGGTTGTTCTCCCGCAGAATATGGTAGTTGCCGAAGGATACTCCATTGCTCTTCAAGCCGATGCCCTGCCCGAGCCGGTTCTCAATGGAGCGTGCCAGGCGCAGATCATCCGATTCCGAGTAATAAAAAGTCAGCGTGCCGCTTACATTCTTCGGGGAGGAGTTGTAATGGATGCTGACAAAAGCGTCCGCCCCCACAGACTGCCCGATCTGCACCCTCCTGGCGAGGGAGGGGCGCTGGTCTTGGGCACGTGTCAGCTACACACGGGCTCCCTTGGCTGTCAGGTAGTCGCGGACATACAATGCCGTCTGCAGATTCAGATCCTTCTCCAACGTGTCAAAGGATGTGCCGAGCATCCCGGGGTCGCTGCCGCCATGACCCGGATCAATGACGATCCGCTTGCCATTGATCCCGCCAGTCTGCCTAAGGCTGCCAGTCGTTCGGCTCCCGCTTCCTGTACTCGCGGAGCTTCCGCTGGCAAGATACTGTGCTGCGACCCAGCCGGTCTCCCCGCTGGCGGTGCGGATCCGCACCCAACCGTTCTGCCGCAGCAGAACAGTTACGGAGTCCTCTGCCTTTAACGCCCCGAGTATCTTATAACCGGTTCCCGGACCTCCACGGATGCGCAGGGAATCAGCCGTAACCATTGCTGTGCTGCCGCCGCTTCCGGAGGCCTTGGCGGATGTGGATACAGCAACTGCTGCACGGGATTCACCGCCTGTCCCGCTCACTTTTATGAGATAATACCCCGCAACCCAGCCGGAGATTGAACCGGACCGCACTTTTGCCCAGCCATGCTGTTCATCGGTAACGGTCACCTGTGCGCCGCTTTTTAAGGATCCTGTAACTGCCGCATTGGCTGCCGGCTCGCTGCGTACATTGAGGGAGCTTGCACTCACTTTTGCTGTATAGGCTCCTGCAGCGGAACTGGTTGCAGGCTGCAGCATGCTTCCAGTGAGCAAGCAGGCTGCCAGCACTGCGGTATGTATAAATTTGTTCATAAATTTCCTCTCTTCCCGGATGGATAAATGTCTATTACCCGTTTCATCGGTCAAAGAAAAGGATTTGGTTAAAATTTAATAGAAATTAAACCTCTGTTCCAAAGCGGCAAAGCACTGTATAATTGTTTCATATTGGAAAAGTTTGTAAAGGAGTGCCGTCGTGACCAGACCCAAACTATTCATCGGATCATCCAGGGAATCCATCCGTTACGCCCGGGCGATCCACGAACAGCTAAAGCGAGAAGCCGAGGTTAATCCTTGGTATGCCAATGCCTTCCGTGCGAATGAATATACGATGGAGGCGCTGGAGAGACATCTGGATGAAAGCGATTTTGCCGTATTCGTCTTTTCACCTGATGATGTGGCTCAAATCCGCGGCAAATATTATTATGTCACCCGTGATAATACACAGTTCGAAATGGGGCTGTTCTGGGCCAGGCTGCGGCGCAGACGTGTCTTTTGCCTGCTTCCGGACCGGGTAGCCCCGCGCACGGATTTGATTCCCGGCAAGAATATCGAAGAGTATCATCTCTTATCCGATCTGTCCGGACTCACCCCGCTGGAGTATGAATGGCAGCATGATAATCCGGTGGCAGCCGTTGATGTCAGCTGCGGGAAGATCCTGGACAGCATTCAAGAGCAGGGGAGCTACCGCGATCCCCTGAAGGAATTGGAACATTTGGGCTTGGAGCTTAGGCGCAAGGAAAGTATCCTTCATTTCTTCTGGCAATATAATAGTAATGTGGCCGGAGCTCAGGGTGGAGAGAAATACCAGGCGCTCAGCGAGGCTATCCGCAATTCCTTTCTGCCGCCCGGACAATGCCGGGTGATTGGCGCCGCGCTCTGGCGGGAAAGTGAGAAGGAAGGTCTGATACAGGTTGGAGGAAATGTGGGCCGTGGGCATTGTTACCCTTTTTCATTAAGTGAAGACAAAGGGAAACGGCCCGGTGTGCTCGATGCTTATCTGAGCAAGGAATGGACCTTTTTTCAGCGTACTGAAGTTGCCGAGGTATATATCCTATGCTATCCTTTAGGTGAGCAGCATGTCCTTTCTGTGCATTTCTCGGGAAACGACGGGCTGTCTGCGGAGGATCTTACCGCAGTGGTTGCTTACAACCGCGATTTGTTCCGTACCGTCAATTATTTAGTGGGAGGGGACTAGGAGCATGAAGAATATGAAGGGTGTAGTCAGTTTGTCCAGTGCGGTCCGCCGATCCGCAGGCGGCAACGGCAGCAGTTCCGGAGGGACACGGCGCTCTAAGGGCAAGGCAAGTGCAGGCCGGGCCGCAAAGCCAGCTTCTTCGGCAGGCCACGTATATATTGCGCCATCGCTGGATGGCGGAGATGAGGAATACAAGAAGCTTATCAGCGGGAAGGTCGACAACAGCAAGCCTTCATTCGCCTAATAGTTAAGGGGTCTCCGGCATCAGCCGGAGACCCCTTTTTTCGTAAATATAAGCGATTTATATGCTTCACGCTATAAATTATCCTTCTATTTCTCGCTGAACGATACCGTCCTGCAAAAAAAGCAGTTTCCACTTGGGTACGCCCAGTTTCTTAGATTTCCTGGTGCGAAGACCGGCTGCTACGCTTCTTGGCAATTTCCCGCCGCACGACCGGTGCCACCTCGGTGGCTAGCAGCTCAATAGCCGTCGCTACCTTGTTGAAGGGGAGTCCGCCGATGTCCAGCTGGGTCATAAAGCGGTTATGGCCGAACAGCTCATGCTGGTACAGGATTTTCTCTATAATCTGTTGCGGACTGCCAACGGCAAGCGTGTTAACAGGAGAGACGAAACGCCCGAAATCGCTGCGGGATACTCCGTACTCCTGGCCCGGATGCGGACTGATGGCATTGCGGTAACTGTAATAGTAAGGATAGTACTCGTCCAGCGCCTGCTGTGACGTCTTCGCAATATATCCGTGGCTGGTGATGGCGATCTTTAAGTCCTCTGGGGCATGACCGGCTTTGGCTCCGCTTCTGCGGTAGGTTTCGGCAAGATTCTGAAAGGGTTCAGGACTGCCGCTGAGAATGGCGATAGCCATCCCAATACCAAGCGTACCGGCTCTTTCGGCACTTTCGGCCGAACCGCCAATGCCGACCCAGAGCGGGAGCTTCCGCTGCAAAGGCCGCGGGGCAATCTCGGCATTCTTCAGCGGGGAGCGGAAGGTTCCCTCCCAGTTCATGACTTCATGCTGATTGAGTTCCAGCAGCAGATCAAGGTTCTCCGCGAACAGCTTCTTGTAATCTTCCAGCTCGTATCCGAACAGGGGGAAGGATTCCAGAAAAGCACCGCGTCCGGAGATGATCTCCGCCCGGCCGTCCGACAGCAGATCGAGTGTGGCGAAGTCTTCGAAGACCCGTACCGGATCAATGGTGCTCAGCACCGTTGTGGCGCTAGTCAGCTTGATCCGTTTCGTGGCCTGCGAAATTGCCGCGAGTACAACCGGCACCGAGGAGATGACAAAATCAAGCCGGTGATGCTCACCGACACCGAACACGTCCAGCCCAGCCTCATCAGCCAGCTTAGCCGCTGCGATGACTTCATGGAGACGCTGCCGGGGGCTGATGGTCTGACCTGTATGGCAATCGGTTACGATATCGCCGAGTGTGTAAATACCGAATTCAAACTCCGGCACGTTTTCTTGCGGAACGCTGTTATTCATAAATGCTGACCCCTTGTTCAATAGAATGTTAAATATAGTAAATGGTAACTGGTCCGGTGTGAGAAGGAATATTGATGATTATAACATAACTGCTTACAAAATGTAAGTATATGAGTAAATGATAAATGTTATGTGAACCGTGGAGGGCTTTCAGTCGAGTATCTTCACGAGTATCTTCAGAAGAAGCCTATTCAATGCATTTGCTTGAATTAATGTACTTAAGTAAACAGCGTTTTCGCTGTAAACGAAATGTGTATTTTTGTTGACAGACCTGTAGATAGATGATATTTTAAATTTACAAATTCCAATAGTTTTACTTTGAATTATTAATTGCCGACTGTTCAGACAGAGGTGCCCGTGTTATTTCACACGAGGTCCCTCTGTTTTTTTGTGTAGATTTTGGGTTTGCCAATTGGAAGGAGGAGCATGAATGGGTGAAGCTTTGCTGTCTATTACGCATTTGAACAAGAGCTTTGATACAGCGGGCGGGCAGGTACAGGCACTGCATGAGGTTGATCTGCATGTAGAGGAAGGCGAATTTATTACAGTGATTGGACCCAGCGGCTGCGGCAAAAGCACGCTGCTGCGCATCGTCGCCGGTCTGGATAGCGGTTATACCGGCAGTGTGACTCTCGAAGGTGAGGAGATTGGCGGTCCGGGTATTGATAAGGGGTTTATCTTTCAGGAGCACCGCCTGTTTCCCTGGCTTACCGTGGAGAAGAATATCGCCTCCGACCTGCCGCTTGGCAGGCCGGACATCCGGCAGAAGGTGGATGAGCTGATTGAACTGGTGAAACTGACCGGCTTCGAAAAGTCCTATCCCCGCGAGTTGTCGGGAGGGATGGCCCAGCGTGTGGCGATTGCCCGGGCGCTGCTGCGGAACCCAAAGATCCTGCTGCTCGACGAGCCGTTTGGCGCTCTGGATGCATTTACCCGGGCGCATATGCAGACGGTGCTGCTGGACATTTGGCGGCGGAACCGGACCACGATGATTTTTGTAACCCATGACATTGATGAAGCTGTCTTTCTGGGCAACCGGGTAGTCATTCTGGAACCGCGTCCGGGCAAAATCCGCAAGGTCGTTCCGGTCGATCTGCCTTATCCGCGCAAGAAGACGACTACCTCTTTTCAAGAGCTGCGTCTGAAGGTACTGAATTATTTCGAGAAGGTGGATGAGCTTGAGCTGACTGACGGGGCAGGGATTTAAGGTTGTCTTTACTGAAACGATTTTACGGAAACAAGGGATTCGTGTTGTCCTTTATCCGACTTAGACGATGTGAATTATATGATAAAAGGAGGGGCACTTATGAGCAATCGGGCCATCGCGGCCAGAACCCCCGGAAGACCCGGAAAAGCGGCCATTGCCGGACTTGGTATGCTGCTGCCGGGAAGTGTGCTGATTCTGTGGCAGACCCTTGGACATTATGGAATGATCTCGGAGATGCTGTTCCCGACCCCTTATACCATTGCCCAGTCGTTCATCTCGCTCGCTTCCACCGGAGACCTCTGGATCAACCTCCGGATCAGCGTGATCCGGGCATTGTCAGGATTTCTGCTCGGCGGCGGTCTTGGCCTGCTGTTCGGTGTACTGGTCGGGCTGTTCCGCAGATCGGAGAAGCTGCTGGATCCCTCCCTGCAAATGATCCGGATGATACCGAGTCTGGCCGTAGTGCCGTTGTTCATCCTGTGGTTTGGCATCGGTGAAGAATCCAAGGTGCTGCTGATTGCCAAAGGAGCTTTTTTTCCGGTATACATCAATACGTTTATGGGCATCCGCGGGACTGACAACAAGCTGTTTGAAGTATCCAGGGTGCTTGGCTTCAGCCGGATGCAGCAGATTCTCCGGCTGGTGCTGCCGGCGGCGGTCCCGAACATAATGCTTGGCGTCCGCCTGTCGCTGGGCTTGTCCTGGCTGGGATTGGTAGTGGCTGAGCTGATTGCATCCACTTCAGGAATCGGATACATGATGTCCGACGCCCGCCAGTTTGCAGACACGCCTGTAGTGTTCGTGGGAATTATTATATTTGCCGCTGCCGGCCTGCTGAGTGATACCATAGTCCGTCTGATCGAACGGCGGCTGCTGAGATGGCGGGACAGCTATCAAGGATAGGAGGAGAACAACATCATGAGCGATGGAATAGAGGCGGTAGTCAAGGCCGCCAAAGGGGCAAGGGAGGCGCGTGATTATAGCGGTACGGCACCTATTACTGCGCGTAATAATGCGGGAAGACTCCCTTCCTTCCGCTTGAAATCCCTTCTTGCAGATTGGGGAACCGGAGCCGCAATTCCGGTGGCGGTCTTAGCCGTTTGGCAGATTGCCGGAAGCACCGGACTGGTTTCATCGGAATTTCTGCCGACGCCGCTGTCGATTCTTTCGGCCTTTGCGGGCCTTGCGGGTACCGGGGAGCTTACCCAACATTTGGGTGTCAGTATCGGGAGGGCGGGTCTCGGTTTTCTGATTGGCGGCCTTCTAGGTCTGCTATTCGGGGTGTTGACCGGGCTGTTCCGCAGTGCAGAGTACCTGCTGGACCCGAGTGTCCAGGTGCTGCGGCTGGTTCCGCATCTGGCGATTGCGCCACTGATTATTCTCTGGTTCGGCTTTGGCGAAGTCTCGAAGACCGTTATTATTATGAGCGGCTCATTTTTTCCGCTCTATATCAATACTTTTATGGGCATCCGGGGTGTGGACAACAAGCTGTTTGAGGTCGCCCGGGTATTGGGCTTCAGCCATATACAGAGGCTGCGGCGGCTCATTCTGCCTGCGGCGCTGCCCGGCATTCTGCTCGGCCTGCGTCTTTCGATGGCGGTGGCCTGGATTGGCCTTGTCGTCGCCGAGTTGATCGGCTCGCAGTCGGGGGTGGGATTTCTGATTAATGAGGCGAAGCAGAACTCCAATACGGAAGTCATTTTTGTAGGCATTATCATTTTTGCGGTGGTTGGCAAGCTGATCGACTCTTTGTTCCGCGCGATTGAGCGCAAATTCCTGTACTGGCGTGACAGCTATCAAGGCTAATGAATCTATAGGGGGCTAGGACAATGAATCAAATTTCGGCAATAAAGGACTCTTTGAATCTGACGGCGGATGTACTGGTGATCGGCGGAGGTCCCGCAGGAACATGGGCGGCCCTAACGGCTGAGGCTAAAGGGGCGAAGGTCATTCTTGCCGATAAGGGCTATTGCGGCTCCAGCGGGGCAACCGCCCCGTCAGGTACAGGGGTCTGGTATGTGCAGCCGGACGCCGTGCTGCGTGAAGAGGCGAAGGCCAGCCGCTATTCCATGGGCGGAAAGCTGGCGGAGCACCGCTGGATGGACCGGGTGCTGGACCGCACCTACGACAATATGAACCGGCTGGGCATTTCGGGGTATCCCTTCCCGCTGGATGAACAGGGCAACCCATACCGCAGAAGCCTGCAGGGGCCGGAATATATGCGGCTAATGCGCAAGCTGGTCAAGAGAGCGGGTGTGAAGATTCTGGACCATAGCCCGGTGCTGGAGCTGTTGGCCGACGGGCACGGTGTAGCCGGAGCAGCCGGAGTGCATACCCAGAGCGGGGAGACCTGGAGCGTTCAGGCGGGGGCAGTGGTGATCGCGACCGGCGGCTGCGCCTTCCTGAGCAAAGCGCTGGGCTGCAACGTCCTCACCGGTGACGGCTATTTATTCGCCGCCGAGGCCGGAGCGAGCCTCTCAGGCATGGAATTCTCCAATGCCTATGCCATCTGCCCGACCTTCTCGTCAGTGACGAAGACGGCCTATTACAGCTATGCGAGCTTCTATTATGAGGACGGCAGCGTAGTGGAAGGGGCAGGCTCCAAGAAAGGCCGCTCGGTTATTGCCCGGAATCTGCTGGCGGGCCGCCAGGTATTCGCCAAGCTGGACGGGGCCTCAGAGGATCTGAGACCGCTGCTGAGAGTCGCGCAGACGAATTTCTTCCTGCCCTTTGACCGCCGGGGAATCGATCCCTTCAAGGACGCTTTTCCGGTGACACTGCGGCTGGAAGGTACAGTCCGCGGCACAGGCGGCATCCGCATTACGGATGAGAACTGCAGCACCGGCGTTCCGGGATTATATGCCGCAGGGGATGCGGCTACCCGCGAGCTGATCTGCGGCGGCTTCACCGGAGGCGGCAGTCACAATGCTGCCTGGGCCATGTCTTCCGGCTCCTTCGCCGGAGAAGGGGCGGCGGCTTATGCGCTGGAGCTTGGGATACATGCAGCGCACCGCACACCAGTAGGGCTGTCGTCCTCGCCGCTGGTTCACCAGCAGGTGAAGCCGGGAGCGGCAGCCAGAGCGGCTGAGGCGGTGGCCGCTGTACAGGCTGAGGTCAAGCCCTACGACATCAATTTGTTCCGTACCGAGCAGGGGCTGAGCTCTTCGCTGGAACGCTTGGACGGACTGTGGAAAGAGCAGCGGAGCCGGGAAATCCAGCGTACGCCGGAGGGGGTTAAAGCGCGCGAAGCGGAAGCGATGACGGCGACGGCGCGCTGGATGTACAGCTCCGCACTTGCCCGGACGGAGACCCGGGGGATGCATAAGCGGGAGGATTACAAGGAAACGGATAACGGTCAGCATCACCGGCTGATCAGCGGGGGATTGGATCAGGTCTGGGTGAAAACAGAAGAGGTTGCGAAGGAGAGTGTACTGTTGTGATTGAAGTCATCAGCGCTGCCAGGTGTGTAGAGTGCAATCAATGTGTGTCTGTCTGTCCGACGAACGTCTTTGACCGGGTGGAGAACGGAATTCCCGTCATTGCCCGGCAGAGCGATTGTCAGACCTGCTTCATGTGTGAGCTGTATTGCCCTACAGATGCTTTATATGTAGCGCCGGATTCCGAAGAGCTTACCGGTGTGACAGAGGCGGAACTGGAGCAGCAGGGGCTGCTTGGCGGTTACCGCGAGAAGGTCGGTTGGGGCAAGGGCAGACAGCCGGTGGCAAGTCATGACTTTATGTATAAACTGGCGGCCAGAGCGGGGTTCTGAGAATCCTGCGGAAGAAACAGCACGAATAAAATCATTCAGCAGAAGACTGAGGGGAGATCAGGACAATGAAAACGTATAGAGAGATTCAAGGCGGTTGGGGAAGAGGGATTCGCTTCACACTTATCGCAAGTGTGGTTATGGTCATGCTGGTGCTTCAGGCTTGCGGAAATAATGCAGGCTCCGGCAAGGAGGCTTCTTCGGCAGCGGGAGGCGGCACTAATACTGCAGAGGCGGCGGGTGGTGAGACAGCCGGTAATGCGCCTGCTGTGCTGAGTTTCGGCTTTATCGGCTCGAATAAGCTGAACGTTCCGGGCGGCGCGGAAGGTTGGGGGTTCCATAAAGGCATTATCCAGGAGGAATTGAAGAAATACGGCATTACCGAAGTGAAGCTGACCGGCTTCCCGAACGGACCGGACCAGACGGAATCGCTGATTAGCGGCAGGCTGGATTTCGGCAGTCTAGGGGACACTCCGGCTATTATAGCTTATGCCTCCGGTGCAAAAACACGCCTGATCTCACAATCCTCAGCCCATACTGTCGGCTACCTGATCGGCAAGAAGGACGGTCCCAAGACCGTCAAGGATCTTCAGGGCAAAACCATCGCTATTCAAAAAGGCTCCTTCATGCACCGCTATGTGGTCGGCCTGCTCCAGCAGGAGGGCGTCACCGGCTATAAGCTGGTTCATATGCTGATTCCCGATGCTACGGCTGCACTTGCGCGGGGAGATGTGGATGCTACGACCAATCTCGGTGTTCCGGCATTGAAGCTGATTGATGAAGGCTACACCCATCTGGATGATGCTTCGAAGCATCCTGATCTGCTGGGCTCCAGCGCTACTGTTGTGTCGGAGGAATATCTGGAAAAATTCCCGGAATTCCCGAAGGTTTGGAATGCGGCGCGGGAGAAGGCATTGGCCGATCTCAAGCAGCATGAAGAGGAGTATTACGAATTCCTGGCCGAAATCGGCGATACCACACCCGAGCTGGCGAAGCAGGTGAATCCGATCAGCGATATCAAGGATACCGCCTTCACCGAAGAAGGCTTGAAGCTGCTCCAGGGTACGAAGAACTTCCTGGTGGAGGAGAAGCTGGCTAAAAAAGATTTCAATATCAGCGATTGGCAGCTCCAATAAATTCTTATATGGAGGAGGTTACGTATGGGAAAGGAAACTTTGACGATTGAACGTTTCAAGCTGCCGCTGGTTAACGGTCTTTATCTGGAGGGCGAAGTAAGGGTTCCTCCCGGTGAGTTATTGAAGCCTGTTGTCCTGATCAGCCACGGCTTCCGGGGTCATAAGGATTGGGCATTCTGGCCGGAGGTTTCCGGCAGGCTTGCGGAAAGCGGCTTCTACACCGTCAGCTTCAACTTCTCACGTATTGCTGCCCGCAGTGCAACAGGGCTCGGACCGCAAGAACTCGCGGAAACAGCTACGCTGAGCCGGGAACTGGAAGACCTGGAGCAGGTGCTGGGCAGTCTGCAGGAGGGCAGACTGCCGCTGGCGGAGCAGGCCAACCTTAAGCGGCTGGCCATTCTCGGGCACAGCCGTGCGGGCGGCGGCAATATTGTGTTCGCTGCCGAGCATCCGGAAGTGCAGGCGCTGGTGGTCTGGAACGGCGGTTCTGCGCCAGCCCGTTCTCAGGCTGACGGGGGGCCGGCACTGACTCCGCAGGACTATGCCGTTCAGGAAGATGTGGAGCGGAATAAGGGACGTTTTAATTTGGAGGAGGCTCTAAGATTGCTACCTGCTACTGCGCTGATCATCCAGGGCGACCAGGACAGGGAATCGCTGCTGCAGCAGAATGCAGGCTTCCGGGAGCAGGCACCGCAGCACCGTTATTATTCGGTAAGAGGTGCTGACCACACCTTCAACACCGTAGATCCTTACGAAGGCCCGACCCCGGAGTTGAATGAGGCCGTGGCGGTGACACTGGGATTTTTGCATGAACAACTGGGCTAGAGCAGGCCGGAAATGATCAAGTGAAACTTTTGGGAGGTAATGAAATGCCGCAGCAGCAGCAAATAACAACGGATGTGCTTGTGCTGGGCGGAGGTCCAGCCGGGGCATGGGCGGCATGGAACGCAGCCTCACTGGGAGCGCAGGTCATCCTGGCGGATAAAGGGTATCTGGGAACGAGCGGCGCCACGGCTCCGGGCGGCACCACGCTGCTCGTGATCCCGCCGGTAGCCGAGCTGCGTGAAGCGGCGGTTCAGGCCAGGCTTAAAGCCGGAGGGTACCTCTCGGAGAATGCCTGGATACACCGTGTGCTGGATCAGGTGGAGCAGAGTCTGGAACGGGTTGAGGCTTGGGGGTATCCCTTTCCCAAGGATGAAGCGGGAAATCCGCTGCGGACCCATCTCCACGGCCCGGAGTATATGAAGATTATGCGGCGGGTAGTCCGTAAGGCGGGAGTGAAGATCTGGGATCAGTCTCCCGCTTTGGAACTGCTGCATGATGAACATGGAGTGGGCGGCGCGCGGGGGATCAACCGCCTGACCGGCGAAGCCTGGGAGGTACGGGCGAACGCCGTGGTGATGGCTACCGGCGGCTGCGCCTTCCTCAGCAAAGGTCTGGGCTGCAACGTGCTCACAGGCGAAGGATTGCTGATGTCGGCCGAAGCCGGTGCCGAGCTGTCGGGCATGGAATTCAGCCGGCAGTATGCGCCAAGCTTTGAAGGCGGAACGGTGACGCGCGGGCGGATGCTGGCTTGGGCGACGCTGTATGATGCGGCGGGCAAGCCGCTGCACCAGGGCGACCGCAATTTTGGCAGCATCCCGGAACTGATGCAGAAGGGTCCGGTCTATGCTTCGCTGGATTTGGCCGACACAGCGGAGAAACGCGAATTTCTGCGCCGTGCCCACCCGATCTTCTTCATGCCGCTGGAGCGGGCGGGGATTGATCCGTTCAAGGATAAATTCCCGCTCACGCTCCGCTATGAAGGCACGATGCGCGGTACGGGCGGCCTGCGCCTGACGGGCACCGACTGTGCGACAACGGTACCCGGCCTGTATGCGGCCGGGGATGCCGCATCCCGCGAGAAGGTAACCGGCGCCATTTCAGGCGGCGGGGCCTACAACGCTTCCTGGGCCATTTGCAGCGGAACCTGGGCCGGCCAGGGAGCCGCGCGGCACGCGCTGTCCCAGCCGCGGCAGGCGGACACCCGGCAGCTTACCGCGGCAGGCCGCTATGGTCTGCCGGCCGGCGCCGATGCCCCGGAAACGCTGGAGGCAAGGCCGCTGATCGCGGCCGTCCAGCGTGAAATTCTGCCGCTGCAGATTAACTATTTCCGCAGCGAGCCCGTCGTTGCAGCAGCCTTGAAGCGGCTGGACAGCCTGATGCCCTATTTGGCCGGGCGGCCTCCCGCCACGGTGCAGGGCATAGTGCAGTCGCGGGAAGCAGCCGCCATGCTGAATGTCGGCCGCTGGATATACACCGCTGCGCTGGCCCGCAAGGAAAGCCGGGGCCTCCAGCGGCTGGCTGAATATCCGGAGCTGGATATCCGCCAGACCCACCGGCTGATTCTGTCCGGCATAGACCGAATCGGCATCAGCACGGAAAGAGTGCCGCATGCCCATGAGCTGAATGTGCGCAGAGAGGGGCGGGCGATATGATCGAACTGGTCAGCAAGGACCGCTGCATCGGCTGCAGGTTATGCGTCAAGGTATGCCCGACGAATGTATTCGAGATGGAGGGCAAGCTTGCGGTCATCGCCAGGCAGGAGGACTGCCAGACCTGCTTCATGTGCGAGGCTTATTGTCCGGCGGATGCGCTCTATGTAGCGCCCCAAGGAGATGAGCAGGTTGCGGTGGATGAGCAGGAGCTGATTGCTTCCGGGCTGCTCGGAAGCTGGCGGGCGGAGATTGGCTGGAGTCCCGGGGTACAGGATACAATGGCGGAAAGGGACACTACGCCGTTCTTTGAAGTGTTCACTGAAACGTACCGTGGCAAGTGAAACAAGCCATTCGATTCTTTTGTAAGCATAAAGAGGGTGTTCCAGAAGCCGTGAATGAAAGGCTTCCGGGACGCCCTCTTGTCGTATCCATATATTAGCAGGCAATATGCAACTGAACTATTTTACAGCAGTTCTTGAATAGCCGGCTCAATGTCCAGCGGATCGCTGTAGGATTCAAAACGTTTCACAACTTGGCCTTTACGGTCAATAAGAAACTTGGTGAAATTCCATTTCACTTCGTCGTCAGCCAGTGTTGCAGGCTCACGCTCCTGAAGCATGGCATGCAGCAGCTTCCCGCTGGCATTGCTTTCATCAAAGCCTTCAAAGCCCGCCTGACCGGTCAGATAGTGAAACAGGGGATGTTTATTTTCGCCTTTCACATCAACCTTCTCAAATAGGGGGAAGCTAACTCCGTAGTTAATTTGACAGAAGACGTCTACTTCTTCGTTGGTTCCGGGTTCCTCCCCGAACTGGTTGCTGGGAAATCCCAGAATTTGAAATCCGTCATCCTGATATTTCTCATAGAGCTTCTGAAGGTCGGAATATTGCGGAGTGAACCCGCATTTGCTGGCGGTATTTACAATCAGCAGGACTTTATCCTTGTATTGTTCAAGGCTGGTTTCCTTGCCCCGAATGTTGCGCGCGGTATATTGATATATGCTCATTGCTGAATCATCCTTCCGCAATATGAAATGAAATGTTATTATTCATTAAATTGTATACAATTTAATTTCGCGTGTCAAATTGTGCAATGATTTTTTTGTGTGTACGAAGCTGGCTGTTGAGATTATACTAAGGTGTACGAACCGTTCTTCAGCAGGCGGAGAGTCTCCCCATACAGTTAGACACAGACAAAAGAATATAATGCTGGAGGAAATTTGATGAGCACTACAGAACTTACTAGCCAACTTTCCAGTTACACAGGAAGACTGCTGAGAGAGCGCTTCGGGAAAGGGCCCGAATCCATTCATGCTTCTATCGGAGAGCAATGCATCGCCATGCATATCCGCAATTTTATCGGGCCTGTGGAGAGATTTTTGTTAAACAAGGAAGAGGAGCAGGCGTTCCGCTACACGCGGGAGCTCCTGATGAAATCACTGCTTCCCGAGCTTTCGGCTTACCTGAAGGACAAGATGGCTATTGAGGTCAGCGAGATTTTTTATGATTGGGGCATACATAACGCGTCAGGAATGATCGTTGCACTCATCAAGCACAGCGGAGTGGCTGTCGACGATTATGCCGGGCGTGAAGAAGTCCATGCCCAGATCAATGAAGTGAGCAGGAAAGTGCAGAAGGAACCGGAATTTACCGACTCCTGGTGGCTTGGCCCGCGCACTCTGATCATCAAGCGTGAGGGAATTCTGATTCCTCTGGAGAAGGAACTGATTGGCCTCGGCTATGAGAATACACTCAAAACAACGAAACGCAAAATGGAAAAACGTTATTTGGAGGATACCACCACAATTGCGCCGATGCTTGGCAAGGAGCTGTCTGACATTTATGTGGATTGGGATTTCGACAAGGATACCAGTGTGATAGCATATACTTTTCAATAAACATCATAGATGAGGTGGAAATGGGTCGGACATGCAAATGAGCCGAACATGAGCCGGAGAAGGGGGAGATGACCCTTTCTTCGGCTTTTTTATTTTCTCTGACTAGGTATATTGCGCATTAAACATTTAGGGGGACTTGATGAATGGGGGCATACAAGCAGACGGTGCTCTATGTAGAAGATAATGAGCTCAACATGGATTTAATGCATCATATTTTCAAAAGAAATCTGCCCTCCGTATTACTGCTGAAAGCTGATACGGCGGAGCTTGGTCTGCAGATTGCCAGACAGAAGCTGCCGGATCTGATTATTTTGGATATCGGCTTGCCCGACCTGAGTGGTTATGAGGCATTGGAATCTTTGAAGTCGAAAGAGGAGACCCGGCATATCCCGGTTTTGGCGATTAGCGCCTTTGCCCAGAGATTGGATATTGAGCGGGCCAAAGGTGCAGGTTTTGCCGGGTATATTACGAAGCCCTTTCAGGTCAAAGCCGTTACGGAAACTGTTGAAGCTTTGTTAACAGGGGGTTCCTGACACCGGACCGGGATTAGAGCAAGGGTGTACAGTCAAAGGTGGGGCACTGGGGAGAACTCCGCCGGAAGGCCGGTTTGCCGGCAAAAAGCCGTTCTATAAGGATTATTACGAAGCCGCTTTGTTAAGGGCTTCTTTGTATTTAACTGTTCTTGCCCGCGTATCCGGGATTAAACCTATGATAAACTAAAAGGAAAATGCAGGAACGGTGATTATATTATGGAATCTGAATTTGTGGGCGATTTGATGCATCATGCAGAAGAAGTGCTTGCGCTTTATTCTATCTCAGAACCAGCAATTGAATTTATTAGACATAATGAAAATATGACGTTTAAGGTAACAGATACAAGCGACGACAAACAGTATTTGCTGCGCATACATAAACCTGCAACAGCAGGTCTGTTTGGTATACAACATACGCTTGAAGGCTTAAAGTCAGAAATGTACTTACTTCAGGGATTATCCCAAAAGAACAGCCTGCGGGTGCAGAAACCCTCTGTTAACCGTGAGGGCCAGTTTGTTTCAGAATATACAGCCAATGAATTTGGCTCCTGTTACGCAACCTTACTGGAGTGGATAGAGGGTTCAACGCTTACTTTGCAGGAAGACAACATAGGGCAGATTGTTTTTGCATTAGGGGAGAAGCTGGCGGATCTACATCATTTTTCACGGGAATCCGCACTGCCGGCGCTAACCAGACCTGTATATGATGCAGCAAGAATAGATAGTGCGATTGAGGAACTTAAATATGGAATTGAAGCCAGCCTGTACAGTCAAGAGCACTATGAGATCATTAGGGAGGTTCTGGAATATGTAAAGGGACAACTGAGGGATTTGGATGCTCAACAAGAGTGGGGGCTCATACATGCCGATGTTCAACTTGGGAATGTCATTATTACGAATGAGGGTCCCTGTTATATAGACTTTGGATTGTTCGGTTATGGCTATTACCTATTTGACCTGGGCAGCGCATCTTCCATCCTTCCAAGCGAATTAAGGCAAACCCTATTGCTGGGTTATGCTTCAAGGTCCACTTTCACTTTTGATCAGGTACGGTATATTGAAGGATTGATTTTTATGGATATATTCATCAGCTATCTATTTTTTATTCATGACTTTGACCGGAATGGCTGGATTAAAGAGGATGCAGCAAAAGTATGCGATACCCTGTGCAGGGATTTTCTTGCCGGAAAAGAAGTTTACTATTCATTCTAAGACCTGCGGAAAGTGAATATATAATGCCTTGAATTTTAAGCTGAAAAAGCGGGAATAACATTTGACTTTCGCCCGATTATACAAGATATTTATATTGAAGTTTTAAAATAAGTGAATTTCACTCAATACTCCACAAACGGGCGGTGGATCAGATGTTAAGACAACATGCGGAGGTATATTCCCGCTTTGGACAGGCGTACAAAACGGGAAAGGTTGGAGTAGCTTTTCTTTCTATGGATGAGAAATGGACCCGTATAAATCCCGCGGTAGTCTTGATGCTGGGGTATTCGGAGGAACAGCTCTTGGAGCGTGAATTCGGTGAGTTTCTGCATAATGATTCTTTGGCGGTATATAAAAAGATGATGGGGGCTCTGCAAGCAGGAGAGGCCCCCTTTTTTGAATGTGAAATTAAGCTGACCCGTGCCGCCGGCACACCGGTCCGGCTGCTTCTGCATGCTGTGCTTGTCAGCGATCCTTGTACGGGGGAGAAGCTGCATTATTTAATTCATTTGGCTGAGATTCTGGAGGGGAATACCTCCGAAATTGCCCCTCCTCCTAGTGATGAACTCTACCGGTTGATCGCCGCGAACATAAGGGATATTGTGTATTATTCCACTTTGGACAACATTTGCCTGTATTGTTCACCTTCGATTCAGGAGGTGCTTGGGTACGAGCCGGAGAAGCTGATTGGACGCGATATCCGCGGGCTGATTCACCATGAGGATCTTTCCGTTTTGGAGCTCTCTGAGCCCATGGAGTTTCAGAGCATCCAGCTGCGAATCCGCCATGCCGACGGGCGATACCTCTGGATTGAATTCACCCTGCGTTTAATTGAGGATGGGAATAGCATGAGCGTGCTTGCGGTAGGCCGTGATGTAACAGAGCGCAAAGCCGTAGAGACGATGCTGCAGGAATCCATTGAGCGGTATACCTCTCTGAAAAAATATAATCATGATGCGATTATTTCCCTGGATCTGCAGGGCAATATCATAAACGGAAATGAACAAGCCTGCCAGTTGACAGGCTACACTATCCCTGAAATGGTCGGAATGAGTGTGAGTCTGATTATCGGCGCCCATCATCTGCATGATGTAATCGGTTATTGCAATGAGAACAACAGCAAGGAGCGGAACATCAATCTGATCTGGCATAAAGACGGCCATACCGTCGAAGTGCTGACAACGATCGCCCCTATCATCATCAACGAGGAGCGGGTCGGATTCTATATTATCGTGAAGGATATTACCGAGCAGAAGAAGCTGCTCATTGCCAAGGAGATTGCTGAGAATACGAACAAGGCCAAAAGCGAGTTTCTGGCGATGATGAGCCATGAGATCCGCACGCCGATGAATGGGGTTCTGGGGATGACCGATCTGCTGTTGGACATGAGTGAACCGGGCTCCGTGCAGCGCGAGTATCTCGATATTATCCGGCAGAGCGGTCATACGCTGCTGAATATCATCAATGATATTCTGGATTTCTCCAAGAATGAAGCGGGCAAAACAGCCCTGCACGAAGAGCCGTTTGTGCTGAAGAATTGCATGGACTCCGCGCTCGAACTGCTGCTCCTTAAGGCGGAGGCGAAGGGGTTGTACATTGAGGTTACGACGGGCGCAGAAGTGCCGGAGCATTTGATAGGTGACGCAGACCGGCTGAAGCAGATTCTGCTCAATCTGGTCGGCAATGCAGTGAAGTTCACCTATACCGGAGGTGTCACAATACAGGTCCGGACTGCGGCAAAAGCCGCAAATGGCATTACGCTGCAATTCACTGTTGCTGATACCGGGATTGGTATCCCGGAAGACTCCCGGAGCCGGTTGTTTGAGCCGTTTTATCAGCTTGAGCAATTTATGGGCCGGCGTCATGAAGGAACAGGCCTGGGCCTGGCCATTACCAAACAGCTTGTTGAACTGATGGGCGGCAGCATTGCACTGGATAGCGGCACAGAGATTGGTGCGGCCTTTGTATTCACTGTGGTGCTGCGCGAGGAGGACAAAGGTTCAGACGGAGAACCGGGTACCGAGTTGCCAAGCCTGGGTCCGGTTGGCCGGGAGCTGCGTATATTAGTGGCCGAAGACAATGAAATTAACCGAATCGTGCTGCGCAAAATATTGGAGAAGCGGGGCTACGCTGTTGATGTTGCGGTAGACGGACTGCAGGTAGTGGAGATGGCCGGCAGCAAGGACTATGACATTATTTTCATGGATGTGCAGATGCCCGGGATGAATGGGCTGGAAGCTACCAGGGTTATTAAACAGACGCTTCCGCAGGAGAAGCTTCCGGTAATTATTGCGGTTACGGCAAATGCGCTGAAGGGCGACCGTGAGCTTTGTCTCGAGGCCGGGATGGAGGAATATATCAGTAAGCCGCTCAGAAGCGAAGCTATTTCGAATATCATCGGGAAATTTTTCTGAGGCGAAAAAATAGGCTTGGGCGCTTAATCTTATTAAAGGATATTTTAGTTGATTAAAGCTGCGAAGCGGCACATTGATGTCTTGCATCAGAGGATCTTATTGATTAAGATAGCATCAACCGGCGCAGAAGAAGCGCCGGCATATAACACAAATGACAATGACGAAGAGAGTAAGCGCTAGAAGCGGATCTTAACAGGGAAGGTGTGCCGGAGACTGAGAGCACCCTCATGAGACGATTAGCGCCGAAGTTCACTTCTGAGTCGGCCCCTGAAGTATTTGCTGCAGCAACTATGGGTAGGGAGGCCCGCGCCCCGCGTTATCGGGTGTAAGATAGGGTTAATCCCGGGCAGGAAATGAGCTTTCATTTTTTGTGCCGGCGGTTGTTTTTGATTAATCCTAAATAAGGGTGGTACCACGGCTCCTCGTCCCTTGCGACGGGGGGCCTTTTTGCGTTCATAGGTTGAATTAATCGAGAAGAGGGAGTGGAAGGTAATGAGCAACGTGGAATTGGATGGGCTGAGAGCCCGCCTGGATGAAATTAATGAGCAGCTGCTGGAGCTGATCTCCGAGCGTGCCCAGGTAGTTCAGGAAATTGGTGTAGTTAAAGAAAAGCAAGGCGTGCCGAAGTTCGACCCGGAACGGGAAAAACAGATGCTGGAGAAGCTGGTAGCGGGCAACAAAGGACCTTTCACAAGCGGAACGATCCGCAGCCTCTTCAAGCAAATCTTCTCCGCTTCTCTGGATTTGCAGTCTGCCGAGCACAAGAAAAGCATGCTTGTCAGCCGCAAGAGCCACAAAGAGGACACCGTTATTGTCCTGCCGGGCGATGTGACCGTCGGCGGCTTGTCGTCGCTGATGGTAGCAGGCCCTTGCTCCGTAGAAAGCGAACTGCAGACCCGTACGGTGGCAGCGGCGCTGCAAAAAGCCGGTATCCGCGTAATGCGCGGTGGAGCGTTCAAGCCCCGGACTTCGCCGTATGATTTCCAGGGTCTTGGCATGGATGGGCTGCGGATTCTCCGTGAGGCGGCTGATGAATACGGCCTGTTGACGATTAGTGAAATCGTTGATCCGGCACATCTGGAGCCGGCACTGGATTATGTGGATATTATCCAAATCGGCGCACGCAATATGCAGAACTTTGAGCTTCTCAAGGCGGCTGGAGAACTGAATAAACCGGTTCTGCTGAAACGCGGGCTTGCTGCAACGATGGAAGAATTCCTCCATGCAGCTGAGTACATCATGTCACGCGGAAATACCCAGGTCATGCTGATCGAACGCGGTATCCGCACTTACGAGAAATGGACGCGTAATACACTGGACATCTCGGCCGTGCCGATCCTGAAGCAGGAGAGCCATTTGCCGGTGCTGGTCGATGTGACCCACTCCACCGGACGCAAGGATATCCTGATCCCTTGCGCCAAAGCGGCACTCGCCGCCGGAGCCGACGGCATCATGGTCGAGGTTCATCCCGACCCGGCGACTGCATTGTCGGATGCTGCGCAGCAGCTTAATATCGAGGAATTCAATACCTTCTTCAATGAGGTTAAGGCTTCAGGACTATACCGGTAATTTAAATCTATTGAATGGACTTGATTTTCGCAGCATATGCGAGAAAAAGACAGAAATAAACGCTTACAAGTACAGGCTGCACTTTTGTGGAGGTTATGGCGGGTCAGGTACAATAAGAAACATTGGCGTTGCACCGGCCCGGGCTGTTCGGAACAGTCCAATCAACCATAGCAGAAACAGGAGGAAACAGAAGCTTGAAGCAGCTAAAATTAAATAACGGGTGGTTTTCCAATACACGGAGCGATGTTCTTTCCGGAATGACGGTGGCGATTGCACTCATTCCCGAAGCGATTGCGTTCTCGATCCTTGCCGGAGTAAGCCCGATGGTAGGTCTGTATGCCTCCTTCTGCATCGCAATTGTAACATCGTTTGCCGGAGGCAGACCGGGCATGATCTCGGCAGCCACCGGCGCAATGGCGCTGCTGGTCGGCAGTCTGGTAATCCAGCACGGAATTGAGTATCTGTTCGCAGCTACTGTATTAGCCGGAGTTTTCCAAATCGTGATGGGGATGCTCAAGCTGGGGAGATTTATTACCTTTCTTCCGCAGCCGGTCATGACCGGCTTTGTCAATGCGCTGGCTATTCTGATCTTTATGGCACAGCTTACGCATTTCAAGGGCCAAGGCTGGGTGATGTATGCCCTTGTAGCCTTGACTCTGCTCATCATCTATACGGTTCCGCGTTTCACCAAGGCGGTGCCTTCGGCGCTTGTGGCAATTATTATCGTTTCAGTGCTCAGCATTGTGCTTGATCTGGATGTGAGGACCGTGGGGGCTATGGGAGAGATAACATCGGCATTGCCGCTGTTCCATCTGCCTCAGCTGCCATTTACACTGGATACGCTGCTCATTATATTGCCATATTCACTGTCACTCGCTGTGGTCGGGCTGCTGGAATCGCTGATGACGGCAACTTTAATTGACGATATAACCGGCACCGGAAGCGACAAGAACCGTGAAGCGAAGGGGCAAGGATTGGCGAACATCGTCACGGGCTTTTTCGGAGGCATGGCAGGCTGTGCGATGATCGGCCAATCGATGGTCAACATGAAATCGGGTGGACGCACCCGGCTATCCACCTTTGTGTCGGGGATGTTCCTCTTGTTCCTCATCCTTGTTCTCGGTGATATCGTTAAGCAAATTCCAATGGGAGCGCTGGTAGGCGTCATGATCATGGTGTGCATCAGCACCTTTGAATGGGGCTCGCTGAAGACGCTGGCCCGCGTACCGCTAAGCGATGCGCTGGTAATGATTGTAACGGTTGTTACGGTCGTGCTAACGGATAATCTGTCCATCGGGGTGTTGTTCGGTGTTCTGCTCAGTGCCCTGACGTTTGCCTGGAAAATAGCCTCGATTTCGCTGAGCGTCCAGACATCCGCCGATATGGCCACATATGTCGTTTCCGGCCAGCTGTTTTTCGGTACGACAAGCCACTTTATTCATGAGTTTAATTATGAGGGCGATCCGGAGAACATCAGGATCGACTTCACACATTCCCATGTATGGGACCAGTCAGCGGCTGGCGCCATTGCCAAGACGATCAGCAAGTATGCGGCGTATGGCAAAACGGTTACGATTACCGGATTAAACGAGGAAAGCACACAGCTGGTAAAACGGGTTGGCTTGTCCTTATCCGGCGGACATTTGTAATTCATATGATTAATAATCATCTTTTTAGCAGCTTTCTCTATGGAGAAGGCTGCTATTTATCATCAAAAGCCGAAAAGACTCCGACCTCTATAGGCGGAGATGAATCGGCGGTTTTCAACTATTCAGCGAACATACGTGCTATACTGTAAGAAAATACTATAAAAGGGGGTGTCGCACATGATCGTTCATCAAGCCTATAAATACCGCATCTACCCGAATACCGAGCAACAGCAACTCATTCGTCGAATGTTTGGCTGCTGCCGCTTTGTGTTCAATCATTTCCTGGAAGAGTGGAACCAAACCTATGCCGAGACAGGCAAAGGTTTGTCCTATCAGACCTGTGCGACACAGCTCCCCGTCCTAAAAACACAATATGACTGGCTCAAAGAAGTCGATAGTATTGCTTTACAGTCCGCCGTTCGGCATGTGGCAGATAGCTTTGACCGCTTTTTCAAAAAGCAAAATCAAGCGCCTCGCTTCAAAAGTCGGAAGCATCCAGTACAAAGCTACACCACGAAATTCACGAACGGAAATATCGCCATTGAAGGCAACCGATTGAAGCTTCCCAAGCTCGGCTGGATGCGTTTCGCCAACTCTCGGAAGCTGGAGGGTCGTATACTGTCCGCTACGGTACGGCAAAACGCCAGCGATAAGTATTTTGTCTCCCTGGTTTGCGAGGTCGAAAAGATCCCACTCCCACAAGCAGATGCACATATCGGCATTGACTTGGGGCTTAAGGAATACGCTGTGTGCTCCAACGGCGAACATTTTGCCAACCCCAGGTTTTACCGTCAATACGAGAAAAAGCTTGCGCTGTGGCAGCGGCGTTTGGCAAGACGCACACCAGGGGGCTCCAACTGGAAGAAAGCCAAGAAACACATTGCTCGTATTCACGAACACATTGCAAATTCCCGGAACGATTTTCTCCACAAGATGACAACGAAGCTGATCCGTGAGTGCCAAACGATCAGCATCGAACATCTGCGAGTGGCGAATATGATTCAAAATCCCAAACTCTCCAAGTCCATCGCTGATGCGTCCTGGGGCGAATGGGTGCGTCAACTGACGTATAAAGCATCCTGGTATGGACGAACCCTCCGGGTTGCTGACACCTTCGAGCCGACCAGTCAGCAGTGCCACGTATGCGGCACAATCCATCCCGAAGTGAAGAACCTCTCGATTCGAGAATGGACATGTGTAGCTTGTGGAACACACCATGATCGGGATGAAAATGCGGCTCATAATATCAAAGAGGTAGCGGTATAGCAATTACCTATAAAAATAAAACGTAGAACTGCGAGAACGCAGGGATCGCTTGCCCATAAGAGGAGGTTGCTCCTCTGTTCGCAAGAATCCACCCCTTCAAGCGTCAGCTAAGTGGTGGAGATTCAAATATTATAGAAGAACGGTGACATTCCCGGCAGAAGAGGAGTGGAGAATTGAATCTCATCCTGAAAAAAATAACCGCAGTGCTGCTTGTGCCGCTGCTGACATTGGCATCCGGCTGCAGCCGTCCTTCTCCCTAATACAATATAGAATACTTCCCTGCAAAAAATTCCTTGCGACCGCTGGTGCTGCACCACCGTATAAAAGGTTAACAATACCAAGCAGAGCATAATTAGGGAGGTTTCAACAATCATGGAGATTAATCCGAAATTGAAGCAGACTAGGCCAGGCAAACTCATAGGCATCGCGGCGGCGGTGTTGGTTCTGGGGCTAATCGCCGCCAACTCATTTGCTACCGTAGAGTACGGGCATGTAGGTTTGTACAAAACCTTCGGCAAACTGAACAACAATATGCTGACACCGGGCATTCATTTGAAAATTCCCTTCTTCCAGAGTGTGATTCAGGTCAACACGCAGGTAACCAAAGCGGAGACGGACACTACGGCATCGTCCAAGGACCTTCAGCCCGTATCTACCCATGTAGCCGTTAACTATTCCGTCAGTAAAGACTCTGCCTACAATCTGATGAATAATATTGGAGGCAATTTTGATGCCGTGATCATCAACCCGGCGATTCAGGAGATTGTGAAGGAGGTAACGGCTAAATACCCCGCAGAAGATCTGATTACACGGCGTGATGCCGTGGCGGGAGAAATCAGTGGTCTGCTCACTGCACGGCTGGCCAAATATGATCTAGTCGTTAATGACATCAACATTGTCAATTTCAAATTCTCCGATGCCTTCAACCAATCGATTGAAGCGAAGCAGGTCGCCCAGCAGCAGGCGCTGAAGGCGGAGAATGATCTCCGGCGGATTGAGATAGAAGCCAAACAGAAGATTGCCCAGGCACAGGCGGAGGCCGAATCCTTAAGACTGAAGAAGCAGGAGGTTACACCTGAGCTGGTGCAGCTGAAGCAAATTGAAGTCCAGGAGAAAGCGCTGGAGAAATGGAACGGCGTACTGCCGTCGGTAACTGGCGGGGCCACGCCATTTGTGGACATTGATTCGCTGACGCAAAAGTAACCATTGGCTACGGCATAAAGAAGAGCCTTGCTCCAGAATGAGAGCAAGGCTCTTTGCATGATTTTAAGAAGATAGCTTGTCCGGTTTCCCGTTAATCAGTATTGGAAGAGCATCGTCGGAATTTGCCAGCCGGCGCCTACGGACC
This sequence comes from Paenibacillus sp. FSL M7-1046, assembly GCF_038007405.1. Classification (NCBI taxonomy): domain Bacteria; kingdom Bacillati; phylum Bacillota; class Bacilli; order Caryophanales; family Paenibacillaceae; genus Paenibacillus; species Paenibacillus sp. FSL M7-1046. The sequence goes on from NZ_JBBOXB010000001.1 coordinate 3,221,700, forward strand.
AGAAGAAGACATAGTCCCCGCGTTTGATCCGTCCATCCTCGACTCCACGCTGAAAGGCGATAAATGGACTGCTTGTGGCGGTATAGCCGAATTCGTCGCCAACATAGATGAATTTCTCTTCACTAAGGCCGAGCCCCTCTTGAATCAGCTCAATGTTTTTGAGTGAGAATTGGGACAGGCAGAAGGCGGAGATATCATCGGTAGTCAGGCCGTTGCGGCTCAGCAGCTCTTTAATATCGGCTATGGCCGCATCTACGCATACGGTACCGTCAAACGGCGTCCAGCGGATTCGAATCTGCTCTGCTGTTATATCTTCGCGATAGATGTTAGACAATCCGCATGCTGGAAACATAATGTTCTCGCAGCCTTCGGAATCTGTATAGTACAAGGAATCTGTAAATCCCCCAGCTTCACTGCTCCGCTCCAGAATAACGGCGGCCGCCGCATCTCCAAAGTTAGAATAGGTGATTTCATCGTCCGTATTGCAGTTGACCGAGCTGTAGTCGCTCCCTGTGATCAGCGCATAACGGATGCTTGGGTTCGACTGCATGTAACGGCTCGCCTGTTCAACAGCCGCTACCATACCGGCGCAATTGGCATTGGAATCCAGAGTAATGGTGCGATGCTTGCATTGCAGTTTGTTGTGCAGCAGCAGGGCATTGGTAGGATAAGTATACTCCGGTGTCTGTGAAGCGAACACAATCATATCGAGATCTTCACTTTGCAGACCGGCATCCTCAAGCACCTTCTGTGCCGCCTTTAATCCCATCGTCAGCGAATTTTCATTTTCGTCCTTGATAATGTATCTATTCTTGCGGCCCATCACTTCGAGGAACCGCTTGATGTCCTTCCCCATTTGCGCGAAATGATCAAGGTAATAATCATTGCCAACAATGTGCTGTGGATGGTAGTACGCGGCATTGCGGATTCTAATGTTTTCTCCGGTATGTTTCATCAGCTTCACCTACACTTCGATAATTTCATAGTTTGCCAGTTTTGTGGAGCGAGCCACCCGGCTAAGCTGCATTTTCAGCACCGGACTTTTGGCGATCGTGAAGACTACTTTTTTGAACCCGGATTGTTGGTACAGAATATAGCATTGCTCCAGCATAGGCAGCACATCCGGAGAAGAAACATTCAGCGTAGTGCAGTCCAGGACAATCTCATATTCAGTAGGGTCAAACTTGCTTACGGTTTGATTATATTCCTGAATAAACCGTCCTGCGTCCTCCTCTGACATGGTTCCTTCGACTTGTACATCTAGTTTGTGCTCTTTGGTGTTCGTTGCGAATTTAAAACTACCCATCTGTCCAAACATCTCCTTCTACAAAATAGTTGTGAAATCAATCCAGAAAAATATGGAAACTAATAATTCCATATAATTATTATCGTTGTTTTGAAAAGGTTTATTTAGCATAATTAAACTTTTTATTTTTTTATATTTATAAAAATAGGGATCAATCTATTCCGCGGAGAGGTGCATAGAAGCATATTGAAAGGTGCAGATCGTTTTCCCTCGCCTTTCCAAAGCGTTCTTCTATTGGTATGATTACAGGGTATGAGAATATCTACTGCTATGGAGGAATTAATAATGAGTGAAATTACACTATCCGGGATCATTGATCATACGCTGCTGAAGGCGGATGCACGGAAAGAAGATATCATCAAGTTGGCGGAAGAGGCCAAAGCCTATAAGTTCGCCTCAGTCTGCGTAAATCCGGCATGGGTATCTGTTGCCCATGAAGTCTTGAAAGATACACCTGAGGTAAAAGTATGCACGGTTATCGGCTTCCCGTTAGGCTCTTCAACACCGGAAACAAAGGCCTTTGAAACAACCGATGCAATAGCAAAAGGCGCAGGTGAAGTCGATATGGTGATCAACATCGGCGCTTTGAAGGATGGCAATGATGAATTGGTGAAGCGTGATATCTCTGCTGTTGTTGATGCAGCCCGCGGCAAAGCATTAACCAAAGTCATTATCGAGGCTTGCCTGCTGAGCGATGAGGAGAAAGTCCGTGCCTGCAAGCTTGCTGTTGAAGCGGGAGCGGATTATGTGAAGACTTCGACCGGATTTTCAACCGGAGGAGCCACCAAGGAAGATATCGCACTGATGCGTGCGGCAGTCGGTCCGGACATCGGCGTCAAAGCATCCGGCGGCGTGCGCAGCGCAGAGGATGCCCTTGTTATGGTTGGAGCCGGAGCGACAAGAATCGGCACTAGTGGCGGCGTGGCTATTGCCAAAGGCGAACAGAGCCAAAGCAGCTATTAAAGTTCATGCAGTCCAGCTACTCCAGCTACAAAAAACCGGCTGCGCCATCCTTGTATAAAGGACGGCGCAGCCGGTTTTTTTCTAAAGGCAGGACTCGATTCTATAATTCACATCATTAACTAGGGTAGTGTTTTCCGCTGCAATATCCATTGAAGGAAGGTACGACTGGTGCAGCTCAGATTAGACCAGTCCTTTGTCCATCGCTTTGCTGACCAGGGTGGCGAACAGGCTGTTGGACCAGGCGAACCACTCGCGCGAGAAATCGGCGGGATCGTCAGGGTGGAAGCCTTCGTGCATATATCCGGTATCCGCATCGGTCCGTATAAGCATATCAATCAGTTCTTTGATCTCCTTATCATTGTCTGCCGTCAGCGCCTGCATGGACAGCGCCATATGCCAAACATAACCTCCCGGCGTATGCGGACTGCCGATCCCTTTGGCATGTTTACCTTCGAAATAGAAAGGGTTGTCGAAGCTGAGCGCAAACCGGCGGGTGTTCTGATAAATTTCATCCTCCACACCCACATAACCAATATAAGGAATGGACATCAGTCCCGGCGTGCCGGCATCATCCATCAGGGAATAATTGCCGTAGCCGTCTGTTTCATAGGCGTAGATTCTGCCGTATTTCGGGTGGTTTACAATTCCGTAGGTACGGATGCCGAAGTCAATTTCCTTGCGCAGCTTTGCAGCCCGGGCCGCCAGTCTTTCGTCCTTGTACACCTCGCTTGCGATCTCGCGGATATACCCCAGAATCACCACGGCGAACATATTTGAGGGAATATTGTAGCCGAATTCGCAGCTGTCATCGCTTGGACGGAAGCCGGACCAGCTCATGCCGGTGTAATTGACGGGCATGCCGCGTCCGTTGTTGTACAAAGTCTCCGTATCCTGAAGCGTCTGCCGGATGAAATGGTACGGCGATTTTTCCCCGTGATACTGCTCCGTTTCTATAACGTTCACGATGGAGGTCAGCGCCTGGTAGCAGGCGGTATCGAAGATGTCGGTCTGCTCCGCTTCCTTCCAGTACATGTAAGCCAGTTGTACGACGAAGCAGAGGGAGTCCAGCTCGTATTTACGCTCCCACATCCACGGATTCAGATTGCAGTTGTCGGTGTCCCGGTAATGCTTGTCGCTTGCTGTTTCGTTGAAGGCATTGGTATACGGATCGATATTGACATAGAACATCTGCCGGGCAATCAGGCCGCGGAGAGTCCGCTGAAGCTCAGGATCATTTTTGGCAAAAGGAATATAATGGCGCACCTGTTCAGTGGAATCACGCAGCCACATGGCCGGAATATCCCCCGTGAATACGAAGGTAGTGCCGTCATCAAGCAGTCTGGTTGTAGTCTCGAGCGTATTCGGAAAACAGTTACGGAACAGTTTTTGCAATTTCGGATGGTGAGCGAGCCGTTCGTCGGCTTCATTCAGATACTGGGTAATGGAAGCTGGCAGGTTCATAGTCTAACTCCTCCTGGTATGGTTGATATTAGGGTTGTAACGGTTGCAGCGCATAGGTGACAATTTGGGCTTTGCTGACGGAACTGCGAAGGATTCCTTCGTCGGATGCTTCCCTGTGGTTCCGCCGCTCCAGAATATCACTGGCGTATGCAGCCTGTACGGGAAAATGAGCCTTAAGCGTAAAATCCTGCTCCCTGTGCGCCAGATTATACCACCGCAGGACAACGTCCTCATTTGCTTCGGACATTTTGAATGCGGAGAGGGCCAGTGTGCGGCCTTGCCACTCCAGCGGCTGATACTCGGCAGGCAAGGAGCCCTGCTGCCAGCCGGTCTGGGCAGTGAACCATGGGGCCTGATATTGATAGGCCCAGGCAAAAGCCTCCGGCTCGGCAGCATCTCCGGCATAAGGACGAACCGCAAATTCTACGGTATGCTCACCCAGGCACTGGGCTTCCGGTGTAGGGAACACACCCCAGTCCCCCAGCTCCGACACACTGCGCAGCAGGGTCACAGCAATGGTATTCCTCCCGTCGCGCAGGACCTCGTATTCATTCAGTCCTTTGTTGACGATCATAAGTCCGGCGCTGCCATCCGACACACTGACAAAAGCCTGCTGATGCTGGGCGTTGCTTGGATTAATCCAATCGGAAGCCGGAGCAATATCGCGCTTCGCCGCTTCAAATATGGAATCGGCCAGAAGGGTGGAGGCGGCAAGTCTAGTAGGGAAGAGGACGCGCAGCCGGTGGTCCATGGCCTGATTATTAAACTTGGCAGAGACCTGAATGCCGGTCCCTGCAGCCTCAAGGCTGATCCGGGTCACGATCCGCAGCGGCACTTTCTCCGAGGAACGGCCTGCCTTGCGCTGCCGGAACGGAACCATTTTGCGTTTCTCTTCCGCGAACGCAGCATCGGCGGAAGCCGGGATTTCCCATTCGTGGACGATTTCGTAGGTAATGCGGTAAGGCTCATGCTCGGCAAGAGAGATTCGGGCCGTGAGGCCACGGGTAGTCAGCGGAACATCGCCCTCCGGCTGACGGAACACATACTCATTCCCCACATCGCCGCAGTTCTCATAGACGCCGAGTCCCTTAAAGACTTTACCGGTATGTTTGTCCGTTACATCATAGGAGCCGTCCTCCCGGATCCCAATAACGAGGAAGTCGTTGGCCATTCCCTGTTCCATGAGTCTCAGTGGACTGGCAGCAGCTTCGGTACGGACATCCGGTGACTGTATCCAGGCGTATGTTTTGTAGCCGAGCGGCGGTACCTGTGCGGCCTCGAAGGTCAGACGGAGTTTGCGGGCCATATAAGGCTTACGGAACTGGTCGTCCGGCAGCTCATAGCCGAACTGGGTGCCCAGATCTTCCGCCCGGCAGGAAATGGTCTGCCCTTCACTGTCCAGCAGCCGGCCGTTGTCCAGATCAAGCGGCAGCCGGTCCAGCGCCTCGACAATCGCCGCCGGGTTCGGCCCTTCCTTGAAATAGCGCTTGGCGACAATGACATCCACGCTTACCGTACCGCTGCGTTCCCAGCCTGTGGTATTGAAGACCGCTGCCGGAACGGCGGATTCCCCCCAGGAAGCCGTGTTTGCAGTACCGATCACTCCGGTTATGGTCTTCAGGCTTTCTTCAATAATGGCTTCACCCACATGTCTGCTCTTCTCGAAGCGTCCAATCATTTCGCGGTGAACCTCATCCACGCTGCAGCCGCAGATGCTGTCATGCGGATGATTCTGCATCAGGGTCTTCCAGGCGTAGGTTAGCAATGCATGGGGATAAGCCTTCCCGCTGACCAGATAAGCCAGTGTAGCCAGAGGCTCGGCGCCTTTCTCCAGCAGGGTCTGACCCCGCTGGTTCATCTGCTTCAGGTAGACGCGGGCGGAAGCGGTGTTCACAAGCGTCCCCCAGCCGTCGGTGTGCTGGCTGCGCAGCTCGCCGTTCACGGTCACGAGATCTTCAGGCAGCGAGGGCTTAAGCGCCTGCAAATACTGCTCGAAGCTGGAATGGACGAAATCCACATCCGGATACAGTTTCCTGGCGGTCTCCAGGGCATCGGCGAGATTGCGCTGCACAGGCTGATGATCACAGCCGTTCATGAATAGCAGCTCCGGGGTGGATGCATATTTACCGGCATCGGCAAGCTTTTTGTCCCAGAAGGACGTGGCTTCCTGCGCCTCCACAGGCACCTCGTTACCGTTGCTGTACCAGTTCGCGAAGAGCAGTCCGAGCACACTTGAGCCGTCGGGAGACTCCCAGAGCATTTCGGAATAAGGCGATTCATAGCTTGCACTGTTCAGCTCACCGACCATATTGTCAAAGCCGGTCGGCTTCACACCGCGTCCGAACACTGCAGTCTCAATATCTGCCTGCCGGAGCAGCTGCGGCGCTTGTCCCATATTGCCAAAGGAATCCGGGAAATAGCCCAGCTTGGAGATGACGCCATACTTGGCCGCATCCTGATGGCCGATCAGCAGATTGCGGACATTGGCTTCCGAGCTCGTCAGGAATTCATCCTGCAGCACATACCAGGGTCCGATGACAATGCGTCCTTCTCGGATGAATTGCTCCAGGATTTCTCTTTTCTCAGGATGAACCTGAAGATAGTCTTCAATAATAATGGTCTGTCCGTCCAGGTGGAAATAACGGTAGCGTTCGTCCTTCTCCAGGGTCTCCAGGAGTTCATTCATCAGCTTCGCCAGCAGAGCATGATGACGCTCGTAAGGCATGTACCATTCCCGGTCCCAATGCGTGTGGGAGATCAGGTGGGCGGTTGTACGGGTCATAACAGAAACCTCCTATATCGTCAGTCAATCCTTTAGTCAGGCATTCGTAGCAAATGTTTGCATACCTGTCCTGTGATCACAATATGTAACTTTTGCAGCCCGGAGGGAGGTTCATAATTCACACATTTCAGGCGGTGGTCCATATGAAGGTGACAATGGCAGAGCAGGCCGGAAAGTGCCGTAGCAGCGCGGTTTTACACTCCCTTAACATGACAATGCAGAACCTACATATTTACGGTGTCAGCTTAGTTTCACTACAATTTGTGTTGTAAGCGTTAGCAAGAGTTGCATTGTGAAGAATGCGAAGCAGCTACACGACTTAATGTTACGTAAACTAACATAGAGAGGAGTGAAAGAATGAAGGGGAGTAACGCTGCGGTATCCGGAAGTCCTTCATTGAAGAACAAGTCCCTTGGCAAAAGGATCTGGAAAAACTGGGAGCTTTATCTGTTCATGCTTCCCGCATTACTGTATTTCTTCGTTTTTCATTATGGTCCGATGTACGGCATCCAGATTGCTTTTAAGAACTTCGTGCCTTCCAAAGGAATCACGGGCAGTGAATGGGTTGGTTTTGATCATTTCGAACGGTTCTTCAATTCCTATTTTTTCTGGGATCTGCTCTGGAATACCTTCAGCATCAGCTTCTATGAACTTGCGATCGGGTTTCCGCTGCCGATTATTCTGGCGCTGGCCTTCAATGAGGTCCGCAACGGTCCGTTCAAAAAAACGGTCCAAACGGTCACCTATGCACCGCATTTCATTTCTGTAGTTGTCATGGCGGGGATGATCATTACCTTTTTATCACCCTCCATCGGAATGATTGTGCGGGTCATTGAGTTCCTCGGATTTCAGCCTGCACAGTTTCTGACCGATCCGGCCTGGTTCAAGACGGTGTATGTCTTCTCGGGTGTCTGGCAGAGCACGGGGTGGGGGACCATTATTTATCTTGCGGCCCTCTCGGGCGTAGACCCCCAGCTGCATGAAGCGGCTATAGTGGATGGAGCGAGCCGGCTCAAACGGGTGCTGCATATCAATCTGCCGACAATTGTGCCGACGATTACGATCATGCTGATCTTGAATATGGGTAATATTCTCGGCCTTGGCTTCGAGAAAATCCTGCTGCTGCAGAACTCGCTCAATATGGAAGCTTCCGATGTAATCTCCACCTATGTATATCGCGCCGGCCTGGTGAACGCCCAATACAGTTTCTCAACGGCTGTCGGATTGTTCAACTCGGTGGTCAACGTCATTCTGCTGGTTACCGTCAACCGGATTGCCAAACGCACCAGTGAGAACAGCCTCTGGTAGAAAGGAGTTGAAGTCTATGGTTACTGCAATGAAAGAATCCAGGGGGGATAAGCTGTTTCTGATCAGCACCTATATTTATTTATGTCTTGCGCTGGTGGTTGTCCTTTATCCGCTGATCTATATTCTCAGCGCTTCAATCAGCTCCCCGCAGGACGTCAATTCGGGGGCCATGTGGCTGTTTCCAAAGAATGTGACTCTGGACGGCTACAAGCTTGTTTTTGAAAACCCTAAGATATGGAATGGTTATTTGAACACAATTATCTACACGGCGGCAGGGACCCTGCTCAATCTCGCCGTTACCCTGCCGGCCTCTTATGCGCTCAGCAGATCTGATTTTGTCGGACGCCAGCTGTTTATGGGCATCATTCTGTTCACGATGTTCTTCAGCGGCGGACTGGTGCCGACGTATCTGCTGGTCAAGAACCTGGGCCTCATTAATAGTATGGGTGCTTTGATACTGCCGGTGGCCGCTTCAGTCTGGAACATTGTCGTGGCCCGCACATTTTTTCAGACGACCATCCCTAAGGAGCTGCAGGAAGCGGCGCACATTGACGGCTGTACCAATCTGAAGCTGTTCATCCGCATTATTTTGCCGCTATCCGCACCGATTGTAGCTGTTATGGCCTTGTTCTATGGTGTAGGCCACTGGAACAGCTATTTTCCGTCCCTGATCTATTTGAATGATGAAGCCAAGTATCCGCTGCAGATGGTTCTGCGCCAGATCCTTGTCCTTCAGGAGATGTCGGCCGAAACCACGGGGGCTGCGATTAACAGCGAGGTGGCGATGGCCATGAATTCGAAGGCAGAAACGGCATCGCTGATCAAATATGGAGTCATTGTCGTCTCCACCCTGCCCATTGTGGCTGTCTATCCGTTCCTGCAGCGTTACTTTGTCCAAGGGGTCATGATTGGCTCTGTCAAAGGGTAAGTGTATAAAATGTAATGATAATAAGGGAGGAATCATCTATGCAGACCACACGCAAACCATGGAAGCTTCTGCTGTCTTCGGCTGTGATCCTGACACTGCTGGCAGGCTGCGGCAATTCGAAAGAAGGGGCAGCGAACAGCGGTACCTCAGAAGTCACTGTGAGCAAGGAAGGATTTCCGATTGTAAGTGGACCCGTTACGTTAACGATGCTGGCACCGGATGTAGGGATTCAGAACTGGGAAAACATGGCTGTGCTTCAGCAGATGCAGGAGCTTACCGGCATTACGCTGGAATACCAGAATGCGCCGAAGGACAGCTTTGAGACCAAAAAGAATCTGGTGTTTGCGAGCGGGGATTACCCGGATATTTTTTATGCTGCCGGTCTGACGACTGCAGAACAGATGAATTATGGAGAACAGGGTATCCTGATTCCCCTGGAGGATCTGATTGATGAATATGCCCCGAACTTCAAGGCGCTGCTGGAGGAGAATCCCGATGTCCGCAAGTCGATTACAGCACCGGACGGGCATATCTATTCCTTGCCTGTGGTGGAGCTCAGCCAGCACTGGTACCGCAACCCGATGTGGTATAACGGGGATTTCCTCAAGGCGCTGAATATTGACAAGCTTCCTGAAACGACCGAAGAGCTGTATACCTATCTGAAGCGTGTGAAGGAGGAAGATCCGAACGGCAACGGCGTCGCAGACGAAATTCCCATCTCCTCGGTGACGACAACCGCAGCGAATCTCCGCGATATCCGCACATGGCTGCTGGGCGCTTTCGGCATCTATGAGGAAGAAATCTACGTGGATGACAACGACACGGTGCATTATACACCGCTTGAGGCAGGTTTTAAGGAGTATTTGACCTACATGAACCGTCTGTGGTCCGAAGAACTGCTGGATCAAGAGAGCTTCTCGCAGACCGCAGAGCAGAAAAAGGCTAAGGCGCAGGACAACCGTGTTGCCCTGTTCTCCGACTGGCATGCTTATATGACTAAAGGCGGAGAGCCTTCGACGGCAGATCCGATGTTTGCGCCGGTTCACAGCGAATCGGTTGCCGCCCCGGCGATTGCCAAGAACAGAGGGATTACTACCGGCGCGTTCGCCATCTCTGAGAGCAACCCGCAGCCTGAAGCCTCCATCCGTTGGGTAGATTATCTGTATTCCTATGAAGGCGCGCTGTTCTTCAATAAAGGGCCGGAGGGAACACTCTGGAATTACACTGATAAAGAAAATAGAGTCAAGGAGTACCTGCCTGTACCAGACGGCAAGGAAATGGAAGATTACCGGGCGACCTTGACGCCTAACTACGGCATCCCGGCCCCAACCCTCTCCATGGATGATATCAACAAGGGTCTGAAGACGGACTTTGACCTTTGGGTGGAGCAGGAGACTAAGCAAAAGCTTCTCGATAAGGGAGCGCGGATTCCGTTCCCGGCCTTGTTCCTCACCGTGGAAGAGCAAACCGAAATCAGCAGTCTGAATTCGGATCTGAGCACGTATGTGAAGCAGATGGAAGCGAAGTTCATCACCGGTGCCGAGCCGCTCTCCGGCTGGGATAATTATGTGGCGACTGTCAAGAAAATGGGCGGTGAGCGTGTGGCCGAGATCAATCAGGCTGCATATGACCGCTGGAAATCCAACTAATTCAGGTCTCTATCCTGAAATAACAGTGTCCATACTAAGGACATTGTTATGGAAGCCTCGAATTTGGCGAAGCCAAATTGAGGGCTATCTTCTTCGAAATTTCATCCTCTGAAGTGCCGCCAAAGAGCGGAATGATTGTCTATTGCAGAAAGGTGCTGTAGAAATGATCTATAAGGATAAAACAAGCCCTGTGGCGGATCGGGTACAGGACCTGTTGCAGCGAATGACACTTGGAGAGAAGGCTGGGCAATTAGTCCAGCCTTTCGGGTGGCAATGTTATGAGAAGCGTCCGGACGGAACCACGGGTATGACGGAAGCCTTCAAACGACAGGTCGCAAGCGGAGGCGTTGGCTCTTTGTATGGAACTCTGCGTGCAGATCCATGGACTGGCGTCACACTGGAGACGGGCTTGTCCCCGAAGGAGGGGGCGGAGGCGGTTAATGCCATTCAGGCTTATGCCATGAAGGAGAGCCGTCTTGGCATTCCGATCCTGTTCGGCGAGGAATGCTCACACGGGCATATGGCTATTGGTGCGACTGTATTTCCAGTGCCGCTGGCCCTGGGTAGTATGTGGAATCCCGAATTATACCGGGAGATGTGCCGGGTAGTGGCACTCGAGACCCGCAGCCAGGGCGGAGCGGCGACCTATTCGCCGGTGCTGGATGTGGTACGGGATCCGCGTTGGGGGCGGACAGAGGAGACTTTTGGCGAAGACCCGTTCCTGATTGCCGCGATGGGAGTGGAGGCGGTAAAGGGATTGCAGGGCGACCGGCTGGATGCAGATGACTCCGTTCTGGCGACTCTGAAGCATTTCGCCGCCTATGGCAGCTCGGAAGGCGGACGGAATTCCGCGCCTGTGCATATGGGGCTCCGCGAGCTGCATGAGGTGGATCTGCTGCCCTTCCGTAAAGCGGTGGAAGCCGGAGCTTTGTCTATTATGACCGCTTACAATGAAATTGACGGTGTTCCTTGCACGACGAACCGTTATCTTCTGCAGGATGTGCTGCGGGAACAATGGGGCTTTGACGGGTTCGTGATCACGGATTGCGGAGCGCTGGGCATGCTGACGAACGGGCATAACACAGCGGACAGCGGGGAAGCGGCGGTGGCCCAGGCGCTGCTGGCCGGAATCGATATGGAGATGTCGGGGGAGATGTTCGAGAAGCATATTTCCAGCGCTATCCATCATGGACGGCTGCAGGAGTCCGACCTGGATCGCGCTGCTGCCCGGATTCTGGAGCTGAAGTTCAAGCTTGGGTTGTTCGACCGTCCCTTTGCCGATCCTGAGCAGGCCGAGCGGACGATAGGCAAGCCGGAGCACCGGGAACTGGCGCGGCGTATTGCCGGCGAGAGCATTGTTATGCTGAAGAATGAGGGCGGAACGCTGCCGCTAAGCAAGGTGATCGGGAAGCTCGCAGTTATAGGACCCAATGCGGATGCATCGTACAATCAGCTGGGCGATTATACCTCGCCTCAGCCCAAAGGCGCTATTGTCACTGTGCTGGACGGGATTCGAAATGCGCTGGGCGGCGGGCTGGACAGAGTGCTGTATGCTCCGGGCTGCCGGATTAAAGGCGATTCCCGGGAAGGCTTCGCGCATGCGCTGGCCTGTGCAGCCGAGGCGGATGCCGTTGTGATGGCGATTGGCGGCTCAAGTAGCCGAGACTTTGGCGAAGGGACGATTGATCTGCTCACCGGTGCTTCTGTCGTGACCGAACATTCCTGGAGCGATATGGAGTGCGGCGAGGGCATTGACCGTGCCACACTGAATCTGATGGGCGTGCAGCTTGAGCTGGTGCAGGAAATCCATAAGCTGGGTAAGCCGCTGATTGTGGTCTATATCAATGGCCGTCCGATTGCCGAGCCATGGATTGTAGAGCATGCCGATGCCATTCTGGAAGCCTGGTACCCCGGTCAGGAAGGCGGACACGCCATTGCCGATATTCTCTTCGGCGCAGTGAACCCTTCCGGGCGGCTGACCATCAGTATTCCGAAGCATGCCGGTCAGCTCCCCGTGTATTACTACAAGCGGCGGACGAGAGGCAAACGGTACCTGGAGACGGACTTTAATGCCGAGTATCCGTTCGGCTACGGACTTAGCTTCAGCGAATTCAAATACAGCAACTTGAAGGTGGAGCCCGCCGTCATTTCTGCAGATGATGAAGCGCGTGTATCCGTTGATGTAACCAATTCAAGTGCCCGGGCGGGGAGCGAGGTGGTTCAGCTGTATATTTCAGATCTGGCCTCCAGCATAACCCGTCCTGAGAAGCAGCTTAAGGCCTTCCGCAAGATCAGCCTCCAGCCGGGAGACACACAGACGGTTACGTTCAGGGTCGGCAGGGAGCAGCTGGAATACGTATCGGCAGATTTAACGCGGATCGTGGAGCCAGGGGAATTTACGATCATGGCGGGGCCTCACTCTGCAGAATATTTGACGGCACCGCTCCATGTCAGGGAGGAGGGCTGAGCCATGAAGCGTATGAACCGTTTTATCGGCTGGCTGGCCAAGAGGCAGTGGGCGGAGAAGATAGAACTTAAGGAATGGAGTATGCGCAAATCCTGCTACATTTCACCCGGCGTATACGAGCACGAAGAGGAGCTTCATCAGAATTACAAGATTTCACGGCTCGGCGGAGGCTATGGTACCACGTACTTCCTTCAGCATCAGGTCGCGGTTCCGGAAGGCTGGCCGCGCGAAGAGACTGCACTGCTCTATCTGGGCCGCGGGGAAGGCCTCCTGAGTATTAATGGAGTGCCGCACCATGGCCTGGACAGCAATCATTGGTTCATTCCTCTGCCTCCCGGCGCTGCAGGAGATGAGCTTCAGCTCGGCATCGAGCTGTATGATCCGGTGCCTGAGCCGGAGGATCCCCTGAACCGCCAGGCGGTGATTAAGCCGCCGCTGACCGGGATTGAAATCACACTCGTGCGTGTAAATCCTCCCGTATACAGCCTGCTGCATACGGTGAAGACGGCGCATGAAGCGGCCCTGCTGCTGCCTGCAGAGGACGGGCGCCGCATACGTATCCTGAAGGCGATGGAGCGGGCGATGGACACGCTCTACATGAAGGAGCATCTGCTCCATGACGGCAATACCGTCGCAGGTGCTGAACAGCAGCTGCGGGTGGAGGTAGCGGCGGAAAGGCCAGAAGGGCTGTCCGCCGGAACGATGCACATGGTCGGCCAGTCTCATATTGATATTGCCTGGCTGTGGCCGGTCCGGGAAACGGTACGCAAGGTCAGCCGGACCTTCTCTACGGTCTGCGCATTGATGGATAAGTATCCGGACTTCCGCTACTCCCAGAGCCAGCCACAGCTGTATGCCTTTGCTAAGGCGAACTATCCGCAGCTGTACGAACGGATTAAGGAACGGATTGCCGAGGGGCGGTGGGAATTGGTCGGAGGTATGTGGGTGGAACCGGATTTGAACATCCCCAGCGGGGAATCACTGGTGCGGCAGATGCTGTATGGTCAGGGCTTCTATATGAAGGAATTCGGCAAGCGGTCCACGATTGAATGGCTGCCTGATACCTTCGGCTATTGCGCTTCTCTGCCACAACTGTTGAAGCAGGCTGGAATTGATTATTTCATGACTACCAAGCTTGGCTGGAATGATACCAATCCCTTCCCGCATACGCTGTTCCACTGGGTCGGCATTGACGGAACGAAGATCGTGGCCTATCAGAACCACGGGGTAAACGAGCATACCCATCCGAAGGATGTCCAGGAGCACTGGCAGGCCTATGCCCAGAAGGACCGGCATGATGAGCTGATGCTGCTTTATGGCCACGGTGACGGCGGAGGAGGGGTCACCCATGAAATGCTGGAATACGTGGCCCGTACCGGCCTGACGCCGGGCCAGCCAGTCAGCAGATTCTCTACTGCGGAGGCTTTTTTCTCGGAGATCAGCTTGCGCCAGCCGGAGCTTCCCGCGTGGCACGGCGACCTCTATCTGGAGCTTCACCGGGGAACGTTCACTACACATGCCTTTAATAAACGCAGCAACCGCAAAGCGGAGGTCCTGTACCGGCAAGCAGAGATCTGGAGTGTGCTCGCGGAAAAGAGCGGGCTTCTGAAGCATCTGGAACCGGAATATCCGGAGCTTGCCGAAGGATGGAAGCTGCTGCTGCTTAATCAGTTCCATGACATCATCCCGGGTACTTCAATTCCGGAAGTGTACACCACCTCGCGGGAGCAATACGCGGAAATATTCAGCCTGGGCCAGCAGGTGCTGGACACTTCACTCCGTGCATTGGCAAGCGGAGTGGATACTTCGGGGGAGGGCCGTCCCTATGTAGTCTTCAACAGCCTGGGCTGGGAGCGGACGGAGCTGATCCGGCTTGAGGGGGACAGCAGTCTGACTGCGGTGCAGGCGTTCGATGAAGACGGCTTGCTGGATAGCGAATGCTGGAACACGGATGGGGCCGGCGGCAGCTATACGCTGGCAGTCCGGGTCCGCAGGGTCCCCGCCTTTGGCTGTCGGACATTCTGGCTGCGGGAAGCGGAACAAGCCGGCGGACGGCATGAGCCTCAGGGACAACTCAGCGCCGGAGAAGCCTTCCCGGAGCAATGGGAGACGGAGCATTATATTCTTAAGTTTAATGAAGACGGGGAAATCAGCCGCTGGTACGACAAGAGTGCCAGCCGGGAGCTGCTTCAGCCCGGGCAGACCGGCAACCAGCTGCAGTTCTATCATGATACCCCCCCTCTATGGGATGCCTGGGACCTGGACCCGCGTTATGAGCAGCAGCCTGCAGGCCGGGCGAAGCTGCTGGACCGGCAGGTCCTGGTCAGCGGACCTGCACTGACGGTGCTGAAATTCCGCTGGCAGCTGAATGAATCCCTGATTGAGCAGGAGATCATTCTGCCCCGGCACAGCCGCAGGGTAGATTTTCAGACCCGCGTAAGCTGGAAAGAGGAGCACAAAGTGCTGAAGGCTACTTTTCCGGTGGATATTGTGGCCGCAAAGGCTACGTATGAGATTCCGTTCGGGGCACTGGAGCGTCCGACTCACCGCAACACCAGCTGGGAGCAGGCACAATTCGAGGTCTGCGGCCACCGCTGGGCGGATTTGTCCGAGGGAGGCTATGGCGTCAGTCTGCTGAATGACTGCAAATACGGCTATGACATCCATGACGGAGTGCTGCGCCTCTCGCTGCTGCGCGCCCCGCGCTGGCCGGACCGCTATGCGGATCAGGGGGAACATGAATTTACGTATTCTCTGTATCCCCACGTTGGCGAATGGCGTCAGAGTACTGTTGTGCGGGAAGCGGCGGAGTTGAACGAACCCTTGCTGGCGGTCAGCGAAGAGTCTCATCCCGGCAGCTATCCGGGTACCTATGCCTGGCTTGGTTTTCAGAGCGGGCATGTGGTGCTCGATACGATCAAGAGTGCAGAGGACGGCAGCGGGACCGTTGTCCGGCTGTATGAATCCGCAGGCAGCAGAGATACGGCCGTGCTGAACTGGAAGGCTGATGATATCCGCGCCTGCCGGGTGAATCTGCTGGAGGCTGAGACGGGTCCCGTGGAGTCTTCCGGCGGTGTTATCCCGCTTTCTTTTAAACCCTATGAGGTTCAAACCATCAAACTATACCATGAACATTATTCGCAGGAGGAATAGACATGCAAATCACAAGACATCCGAATAATCCGATCGTCGTCCCTGGCGGTTATGAATGGCGAAAGGTTACGGTCTTCAATCCTGCGGTCATCATCGATAACGGGAAATTCTATATGATCGAGCGCACCGCAGGTTCCCTGACCCCGTGCAAGAACTTTCTGGGCCTGCTGGAGAGCGAGGACGGCGTGAACTTTACCCACGTGAAGGATGAGCCGATAGTGACGCCCGATATGCTGGGATTTCCTTACGGCAGTGTGCAGGACCCGCGGATTGTCAAAATCGACGGAACCTTTTATCTGAACTATGCCCTGCGCCCCTGCGCCATGAGCTATTATCCTACCGGGGCGGGTGTCCCGGAGCGCTCCATTCCGGAATACCCGGATGGCTGGGGGGAAGAGGAGGGGCATTGGCTAACCCGGTCATCCATTCTGAAATCGGATAATCTGCTGGACTGGGAGTTTGTTGCGGACACGACACCGCTGGATATCAATGACCGGGATAATATTCTGTTCCCTGAGAAAATAGGCGGCAAATTCGTGCTGCTGCGCCGTCCCGAGGAATACGTGGGTGAAGCCTACGGAACCGAGAAGGCGGCCATGTGGATTACCTACTCCGAGGATCTTATCCATTGGGAAGAACCCAAGCTGCTTGCCACAGCCGGGAATCTATCCTGGGAATCGCGGAAGATCGGAGGCTCTACACCTCCGGTACGTACGGACAAGGGCTGGCTGGTGCTTTATCACGGCGTCGATGAGGACATTGTCTACCGTGTAGGAGCCATGCTGCTGGATTTGGAGCAGCCGGAGAAGGTCATTGCCCGGACACATAATTTCATTATGGAGCCGGAGACGTATTATGAGAAATTCGGTTTTCAGATCCCCAATGTCATCTTCCCGACTGGAAATGTAGTCAAAGACGGGCTGCTTTACATCTATTACGGGGTAACGGACACGGCGATTGCGCTCGCGACCGTTCCACTGGATGAGCTGGTAGAGCATATCCTGAAGGAAGCACAGTAGCAAAATAACCCCACAAAGTGGGGCCAATTTAAACCGGTCTTTTCGCAGCAGTTCCCTTCAAGGCATGGTCCTTGCGGTACTGTCCCGGCGTCAGACCGGTTTCTTTTTTGAACTTGCGGATAAAATTCGGCGCATCCAGATAACCCACCTGCTCAATGATTTCCTTAAGCGGTGCGCTCGTATTCTCCAGCAGCCGGATGACCTCATCCACCCGCCGCTGCCAGATATACTGTGAGAAATTGCTGCCGGTCTTCTCTTTGAAGCTCCGGCTTAAATAAGAGGTCGATATGGCGAACTTCAGTGCCACATGCTCCAGGCTGAGTGTATAATCCGCGAACTGCTGGTCTACGTAAGCAAGTATGTCGTCCATTAATGTGGACTCACCTGTCTCCGTATTCCGCTCAACCTGCTCACAGATGGCGGTGGCCAGAGAGCGCAGGCGGCTCTCCAGCTCTTCGAGAGTCTCGAAGGAGGTCAGTCCCGGCATATCTGCGAACACTTCGTCCATACCAAGCTCGGAGGCTGTGCGCAGAAAAGCGTTCAGCAGATCGAAACAGATGCAGCGCAGCAGACCAGCCTGCAGCGGCTCATCCTTAATTGTGTCGATGGTGTCAGCAATCATTTGCCGGGCAACGGATTCATTGCCCTGCTTAAGGCTCTGCTCCAGCTTCAGCATGGATTTGCGCGGAATCCAGAAGTTCTCGGCGGCAGGCGGATTCGGCTCGGTCAGCTGCTCAAAGTAGGTCACTTGCCCGCTGCGCCGGATCATCCGGTGCTCCAGCGCTGCAGCGGCTTCGATGAAGGATTGATTGAGCCGCGCCAAGTCCCTGTAGGCCATGCCGACACCGATGCTCAGCGCCAGCTGCGAGTGCTCGCGAATCACAGCTTGAACAGCTTCAATAACCTGCTCCATGCGGCTCTGAACCGGTCCGTCCTCATCGCCGGGAAGTGAAATAATCAGGGCAAACTGGTCCTTGGCTGAGAATTCAACACCGAAAATCTGGGCATCAGGACCGGGCAGGCATATATTGCTGAGCATCTCCTGCAGCAGATGGCGTTCATGCGAGGAGCTGGCGCCCGGCACAGTGTTATCCCAGGACAGGATGGCCGAGAAATAGAGGTCTTGTCCTTGCGGATGTCTAAGGCCGGCGCTAAGAATCATCTGTTCAATCTCGGGATCATCCGGCTTGCCGTGCTTGAGCAGCAGCAGCATACACTGATTGCGGACAAACGGCTCCTGCAGATCAATTCTGGCACTGTACTCATGAAGCGTTTGCCGGATCCATTCCCATTCGTTACGGAGCTTGAGAGACTCGTTGCCGCTGCCTCTCAGCTTGGCGAACTCCATCAGATCCTTGATCGGATGGTACTGGCGTTTGGCCAGCAGCAGAGCAGCCGCTATGCCGGTGATGACCGTAATACAGAAGACGAGCAGGATCAGGGTCTGGACATGGGCAACGCGGCTAAAAAATTGGAAGCTTGGCATCGTGGTCACGTAGGTCCAGCCATTTTCTTCGGATTGTACAGAGACGACAGAATACTGTTCACCGTCCAGCTCGAGACTATGTATGCCCGGCTCAAGTGTAGACAAGGTGTTCAGTTCCTCCTTGGGCAGGTTGACGCCGTGGCTGTTCGCGGTCAGCACCTCACCGGTGGCGCTGAAGATATAGCTGCTTCCCGAGAAATTCCTGAGAATCGAATCCATGACGCCGGTCAGCTTCGATTCTTTCATCAGGTACACAACGGTCCCGTAGGGGAACGGATCATTCGGTTTAACCGGAACGAGCATGACCAGCATGGATTCCTTGCGGGAGTTGACAGTCACATTCTCCGCCGGACGCATCAACGGCTGTCTGGTCTCGTTAAGCGCCTGACGTATGTTTTCCGGGCTCCAGTGCTCAAATTGGTAGAGGGTATTGAACGCAACATTAAGATCGGCCAGCCCGCGGTAAGAATAGATGTTGGAATCATCATGAAAATAGAGAAAGAGGTCTTCCGCAATGCTGCTGCTGGCTTTGTAGTTCGCCAGCGCCTGGATCGCCTCCAGGCTGTAGTAAGGATGTCTTACCATGTAGGGAGTGAGATGTCTATCATAGGCAATTCTGCCCGAAATTTCCTGAAGCTCGACCATACGGGTATCTATAGTGTTCTTCACCTGGTTGAGCTGGTTGACATTGGATTGCTCAATTTCGACACGGAGGCCCTTTACAGCGTTTTCATAGACGAAGATAGTTACGGCGGTTAAAGGAATAAGGAACATGAGGATATAGGATAAAGCATACTTCATCAGCAGTTTGGATTTGAGATGATTCCAGTTTAACCGGAATCTGGCGAGCAAGGATGACTTGAGTGCAGATTTTGCCATTATGCGTCCCTCCAGCGTTAAGATGTTCAAATTAGAATTATTTAAATGATAAATCACTGTTCTCTTCTTGATCAAACTTATGCTAATATAAACATTATAACATTATAATCTTTAATATGGAGCAGCAAGTTAAGTTTAAATTCAAATATGCTGCTATCCGGGTTGAAGAAGGAGATGGGAAGAGTGGGCACAGAGAATGTGCTGCGCAATTTGCAGCTTGTTGACGGGCGAATGGTTGATATCGCCATCCGGGACGGGATCATCAGCGCCATTACACCGCCAGGCCAGGCTGAAGGAGAGGCCGG
The DNA here is from genome assembly GCF_038007405.1 of Paenibacillus sp. FSL M7-1046. Classification (NCBI taxonomy): domain Bacteria; kingdom Bacillati; phylum Bacillota; class Bacilli; order Caryophanales; family Paenibacillaceae; genus Paenibacillus; species Paenibacillus sp. FSL M7-1046. Next base: position 3,241,406 of record NZ_JBBOXB010000001.1, read on the forward strand.
GCTGGACTGTTCAGGGTTATATGGATCCAGCGGATGGATTGATTTGCATGTGCATGCCGTGCCTGAGCTTGATCCCTATGGCGATGACATCGATGATATTGGTGTGAAGCAGGGGGTAACGACGCTGGTGGATGCCGGAAGCTGCGGTTCAGACCGGATCGGGGCTTTTTATACTGAGAGTCTGAAGGCTGCAACACGAGTGTTTGCGTTGTTGAATATTTCACGGATTGGGCTCGAACGGACAGATGAGCTGTCGCAGCTGGAATGGATTGACCGGGCCAAGGCCCTGGAGGCGGCAGCGGCGTATCCTGGATTCATTGTCGGTCTGAAAGCCCGCATCAGCCAAAGTGTCGTCAAAGACAGCGGCATAGAGCCGCTCAAGCTGGCACGCAGACTGTCGGAAGAAACGAAGCTTCCGCTCATGGTGCATATCGGTTCCTCTCCGCCGGCTATTTCCGAAGTGCTGGAGCTGCTGCGGCCGGGTGATGTGATCACCCATTATCTTAACGGTAAGTCCAATAATTTGTTCCATGCGGACGGCACACCGCTGCATGGGCTGCTGGATGCAGCCGCCCGCGGGGTTCATCTGGATGTGGGGCATGGCACCGCGAGCTTCTCCTTCCGGATTGCAGAGCAGGCCAAGGCGGCAGGCATTGCGCTGAATACAATCAGCACAGATATCTACCGGGGCAACCGTCTGAACGGGCCGGTGTACAGCATGTCGAATGTGCTGACGAAATTTCTGTATCTCGGCTACGGTCTGGAAGAGGTCATCCGCGCAGTCACAAGCAGCGCAGCGGAGTGGCTGGGCAAGCCGGGGCTTGGGCAGATCAGAGTAGGCCAGCAGGCGAACCTGACCTTGTTTGCCCTGGAGGCCGGCGAGAAGCAGCTTAAGGACTCGGAAGGCGATGTCCGGGTCGCGCACCATTATATTGAGGCTAAAGGAGTCTTTGCAAATGGGTCACTCATTACATGCTAGATATGGATTGAAGCGCGTAATTAATGCCAGTGGAAGAATGAGCATCCTTGGCGTATCCGCACCAACAGATACGGTGATGGAGGCGATGAAGCAGGGCGGACAGAAGTACGTGGAAATTGCGGATCTTGTGGACAAATCCGGAGATTACATTGCCCGGCTGCTAGGTTCCGAAGGCGCGGTTGTCGTGAATTCGGCATCCAGCGGCATCGCGCTGTCGGTGGCAGCCGTTGTGACCGGCGGAGATCCGCGGCTCAGCCTCCGGCTGCATCAGGAGCCGGTACTGAAGAACGAGATTATTATGCTGAAGGGTCATAATGTGCAGTATGGAGCTCCGGTCGAAACCATGGTATTCCTTGGCGGAGGCCGGGTGGTGGAGGCCGGATACGCCAATGAAGGCCGCAAAGAGCATATTGAGCAGGCGATCTGTGAGCGCACCGCAGCCATTCTCTATGTTAAATCCCATCACACCGTCCAGAAGAATATGATTTCCGTGGAAGAGGCCTGGGAGGTTGCTGGGCGCAGAGGGGTACCTCTAATCGTTGATGCGGCAGCGGAAGAGGATCTGCTGAAGTATGTTCAATATTCCGATCTTGCCATTTACAGCGGCTCGAAGGCAATTGAAGGTCCGACCTCAGGCATTGTCGCCGGCAAAAAGAAATATGTCGAGTGGCTAAAGGTACAACTGCACGGGATCGGCCGCAGCATGAAGGTTGGCAAAGAGACAACCTTCGGGCTGCTCCAGGCCCTGAATGAATATCAGGTCAAGGCCGACAGCAGCGAATTGGAGAAAAAGGCTCTGGAGGGCCTTCAGCCGTTGGCCGAGATGCCCGGAGTTTCGGTCCGCATCGTGCAGGATGAAGCGGGCAGAGCCATATTCCGTGGACGCATCCAGATTGAGTCCTCCGCAGCGGGGGTGGACGCCAAGACCGTCAATGACGGGCTGCGTGAAGGTGAGATTGCGGTGTATACCCGGGATTATGGTGTGAAGCAGGGCTATTTCGATATCGATCCAAGGTCTCTGCAAGGGGATGATCTTCAGGTCATCGTAAGCAGAATAAGTGAAATCGTGGGGGGTAAACCGAATGAGTAATATCCAGCAGCGCTTCTATAAGAACAGAGCCGCACTTAATGTCTTGGCAGGCAGCATTGAGAACGCCAAGGAGATTTATGCGGCAGCGGAGGGGCATGTCCTGGTAGGTGTGCTCTCCAAAAATTACGCCACGGCGGAGGAAGCGGCAGCTGCTATGACCGAATATGGTCAAGCTATTCAAGATGCCGTATCCATCGGCCTGGGAGCCGGAGACAACCGGCAGGCGGCAGTTGTGGCGGAGATTGCCAAAAGCTATCCGGGAAGCCACATCAATCAGGTATTTCCGGCAGTGGGGGCGACCCGCGCCAATCTGGGAGCCCAAGGCAGCTGGATCAACAGCCTGGTCTCTCCCTGCGGAAAGCCGGGCTATGTAAATATATCGACCGGTCCCATCAGCTCGGGGAACGAGCCGCAAGCCATTGTGCCGGTTCATGCCGCCATTGCACTGGTTCGTGACATGGGTGGCAATGCGCTCAAATATTATCCGATGCAGGGGCTGAAGCTGGAAGGGGAGTACCGTGCGGTTGCCAAGGCCTGCGGGGAAGCCGGCTTTGCTCTGGAGCCTACGGGTGGAATCGACATGGACAACTTTGGCCCCATCCTGGAGATTGCGCTGCAGGCAGGCGTGCCGCAGGTCATCCCGCATGTCTATTCCTCGATTATTGACCCGCAGACCGGGAATACGAACGTAGAGGATGTCCGCAGACTGCTCGAAACTATGAAATCGCTGGTGGATCAGTATGCCTAGGATTGCTGCTTTTGGCGAAGTGATGATGCGGCTGCAGGTTCCTGGCTATGAAACGCTGGTTCAGAGCAGCAGGCTGGAGTACTCTTTTTCCGGAAGCGGGGTTAATGTAACGGCAGCACTGGCCAGATACGGCCATAACGGTGCTATCATAACCACCTTGCCGGAAACTCCGGTGGGTGAAGCTGCGATCGCTTATCTGCGCAAGCTTGGGGTGGATACGTCACTGATCAGCCGGGGCGGCAAGCAGCTGGGGATGTACTTTCTGGAAAATGGCTTTGGAGCCCGCCCCGGCAGAGTCACTTACACAGACCGGCCGGGCAGCAGCTTCAATACCGCCGAGGCGGGATATTATGATATGGCAGCTCTTGCCTCCCGTGTAGACGTCCTTCATTTGTGCGGCATTACGCTGGCTATGAATGAAGGAGTGCGCAAGCAGATGAAACAGCTTGCTGCGGAGGTAAAAAGCGCCGGAGGCAAGGTTGTCTTTGACTGCAATTACCGCCCGGGGCTATGGGGTGCGGATGGCTATGCCAAGGCCCGCCCGCATTATGAAGATCTGCTGGAGCTGGCGGATACGGTGATGATGAATGAGAAGGACGCGCAGTTTATTCTTGGCATCGGAACTGGAGAATATGATAGAATAACACAGTTGAAGCAAGCAATTCCTGAGGTGGCGAAGCGATTCGGAATCGGAACGGCAGCGGGAACCCACCGTGAGATTAATGCTGACAATACGCATTCCTTAACCGGATATATCTATCATCAAGGTACATTCGAATTCTCCCGTAAGCTAACCTTCCCTGTGTTTGACCGGATTGGCGCCGGTGATGCTTTTGCCAGTGCCATCATCCATGGGGAATTGCAGCAGTACCCGTGGCAGCAAACTGTTAATATGGCAGCAGCGGCGGCGATGCTGGCCCACACCACCCAAGGCGACACCGCACTTTTTACCGAGGGTGAGGTGCTCCGGGCGTTGTCAGACCATACCTTAGATGTTGAAAGGTAGTGAACGGCGCGTGTCCCTGAAACGCAAGCAAGGTCCTTTATATCAGCAAATTCAAAAAATCCTCAGAGACCGGATTCTGCACGGTGTATATCCTCTGGGGAGCATCATTCCCTCCGAGCCGCAGCTGGAAAAGGAATTCGGTGTCAGTAAAATGACGGTCCGCGGCGCGGTCCAGGAGCTGTCCCAGGAGGGGTATGTACAAAAGAAAAGCGGCGTTGGAACCATTGTGATGCGCAATACCTCCTATCAGAAACTCTCCAAGGGCAAAAAATTTACAGAGCTTCTCGTAGAAGAGGGACATAAGCTGGAAAAAAGACTGCTGGTGTCTGAGCTCATTACGAATGATGCCGGTACAGAGGAATACCATCGCCACGGTCCGTATTGCCAGCGGATCGAACGTCTCTACATTCTGAATGGACAGCCTTATATTCATCTGATACACTTCCTGACAGCAGACGCGCTGCCCGGCGGAGGTGCCAAAGAAATGGGTGCGGATATCCAGTCGCTGTATGACTCTTTGGAGGAGAACGACATTGTGCTGGAGAACTTCAAGGACCGTTTTTTTGTGGAGCCGGCACCTCCTGAGGTCTGTCTGCTGCTGAAGCTTCCACCGGGGACGCATGTGCTCAAGCGCCTGCGCAACTCCTACGATGGGGAAGGCAGGCTGATCGAACACAGCGTCGGCTGCTATAACACAGAGCTTCATCATTATCTGGTCAGTTATGACACTTGATTAGTTCCTCTCAGACTTTCGTTGCTTGCAGCGGGAGTCTTTTTTCTATGCGGGAAATACTTCATAACAAAAACCTGATGGTCCATAAGCGCTGAGTAATATGATAGAATGATAGGCAAAGTTCCAGCGAATTTGGTGCAGCAAGTGAGTGCGAAGGAGAGAGATCATTGACGAAGATGAATTACCCGGTCATTGAAACAGACAGGTTGAAGTTAAGATTGCTGACGATTGAAGATCGTGAGGCGGTATTCCGCCATTTCTCGGAGGAAGAAGTAACGCGTTATATGGATATTCCGCCCTGCGGGGACATTAGCGAAGCGGATGAAATTATCCAGTTTCACATCGACGATTCGGGCTGCCGCTGGGGAGTATTCGATAAGCAGCAGGATCAATTGGCAGGGACCTGCGGCTATCATTGCTGGACAACCGGACCTGAGGGCAAAGCAGAAATCGGCTTTGATCTGTCCAGAGACTTCTGGGGCAGGGGACTGATGACCGAAGCACTCCTTCCGGTGATCACCTTTGGTTATGAAGAGATGGGGCTTGAGGTCATTGAAGCTACAGTTGATCCGGGGAACGATAGATCCCTTCGCCTGCTGACAGCGTTGGGGTTTTGTAGAGGTGAGGAGCTGGTAGACAATCTGGTATACTTCTATATGCGGCGAAATCAATTTGCCGGCTAGACACTATTGCCGCTTACGATTGAAGTCCGATACATAGCGATAAAGTCTGATATATAGTGAAAATTGAAAGCGTTATCCATTGGGAGGAAGTGCGATTAAATCAACAGTTCCTCTATACAAAATAAAACACAGTGGAATAATGAGATATTTTTCTTTTCAAATGACATGGTTTGTGAGAGAATAGTTTCAATTCTTAATTAAATTGTTAACGTTTGCCAATTATGAATGGGAGGAAATACCAATGTCAGAAGACCGCAAGCTGTCGTTTGAAACTTTAGCCGTTCATGCAGGACAAGAGATCGATCCAACTACTTTATCGCGTGCCGTACCGTTGTATCAGACCACTTCCTACGGGTTCCGTGATGCGGAACATGCAGCTAATTTGTTCGCGCTCAAGGAATTCGGCAATATCTATACCCGTTTGATGAACCCGACCACCGATGTGTTCGAGCAGCGGATTGCCGCGCTTGAGGGCGGGGCAGGGGCGCTTGCCACAGCTTCAGGGGCAGCGGCGATTTCCTTCTCCGTGCTGAATATTGCCGGGGCCGGCGATGAAATTGTATCTTCCGCCAGTCTGTATGGAGGCACTTATAACCTATTCTCTACTACCTTGCCCAAGCTGGGCATCAAGGTTCATTTTGTGGATTCGGATAATCCTGAGAACTTCCGCAGTGCGATTACAGATAAGACAAAGGCACTCTACGCCGAAACGATCGGCAATCCACAGGGAAATGTACTCGATATTGAAGCCGTGGCGGCCATTGCCCATGAGCATGGTATCCCACTGATCGTAGACAATACGTTCCCGAGTCCGTATTTACTTCGTCCAATTGAATATGGAGCGGATATCGTAGTGCATTCCGCCACCAAATTCATCGGGGGTCATGGCACCTCGATCGGCGGGGTTATTGTGGACGGCGGCAAGTTTGACTGGAAAGCCAGCGGCAAATTCCCGGGGCTGACCGAGCCGGACCCAAGCTATCATGGCGTAGTTTATACGGAAGCTGTAGGACCGATTGCCTATATTATCAAAGCCCGCGTGCAGCTGCTGCGTGATTTGGGCGCTGCAATTTCGCCGTTTAACTCCTGGCTGCTGCTGCAAGGGCTGGAGACTTTACATTTGCGTCTTGAGCGTCACAGCCAGAATGCGCTGAAGGTTGCACAGTATCTGGAAGCCCATGAGAATGTGGAATGGGTCAGCTATGCCGGATTGCCGAGCCATCCTTCCTATACACTTGCCCAAAAGTATTTGCCAAAGGGGCAAGGCGCAATCCTCACCTTCGGAATCAAGGGCGGAGCCGCAGCGGGTGTCAAGCTGATAGAGAATGTGAAGCTGTTCTCCCATTTGGCCAATGTCGGTGATTCCAAGTCACTGATTATTCATCCGGCGAGCACTACACATCAGCAGCTTTCTGCCGAAGAGCAGACAACAGCAGGTGTAACCCCTGAATTGCTGCGTTTGTCGATTGGTACGGAATCCATTGACGATATTCTGTATGATCTGGAGCAGGCGATTGCCGCCAGCCAGCAATAAAGACAGCACAGCAGTTGTACGAAAATAGTCACGGCCTGCAGCGCTTCGCTGCAGGCTATCAAGGCCTTTGCCATTATGCGGAGCCGTTTCCTTCATAATTATGAATCAGATTAATTCTAGGTGATTGTTCGCCTGCGTGATCCTGTTCATACTGTGACTGGATGGCGCATGAGGCAGATGGCCTTTTTGCATAGCTGAAGGAATGCAGAATATCGTTTCCCCTCAAAGCATATGCCTTACAAAAGGGACCGACGAGTGATTTCACGCTTCTGCAAACTCCGTTAAGAACTTACTCATTTGACAACGCTTGCATATTTCATGGCCCATTCCCGTATTTATAAAAAGAAGCAGCGTAACATGCCGGTATCAACCTGTCCCTAAAACGGCGGCCGGCAGCAATCCAATGCCAAAAAGGTGGGTGCGGTGATGAAGGGTGAACAACAGCAGGATCATGTTCGGAGTAATGAGGAGCGCCCGTTCAAGTATAACGCCGGTGATCGGGCTATAGGAGTGGAGATGAGCCAGGCTGCATCCGTGGCTTCCGCTGCTGCGGAATTTATAGACGAAGGGGAGCGGCAAAAGGGAATGGGTCCATTAAACCGTGCTTATTTCAAGCGTCCGGGGGAACGTCCGGCCTTTCTGGTGCTGCGTGACGGCTGTGAGGATCGCCCGCTCTTCCGGGAGGATGCCGGAACGGCTCCGGTGGGCCCTTGTCTGATCCGGAGCGAAGAGTGGCTCAATACTCCCGAGCTAGCCGAGCTGTATGACAGCTGGTTGACCGGTGAGGATGAAGTCCAGACGGAACGGACTTTGCAGCGGATCTATTACCGGCTGCGGGCCGCATCCTTGGCACTGCTGGAATCAGCAGACGGGGCCTGGACCGCAGTCACTCTGCTGTGTACCCCAGAGCTTGCCGCGTTGCCTGCAAGGCTGGCCGTGCTTCAGGATGCGCAGCTCGAAGCGCTGTTCTCCGCCGTGGCGGAGAGCCAGCGGCTGGGCAGCGACTGCCGCGTGGATCTGCTGGCGCCTTACCCCGCCAGCGCGCCCGAATTCGCGGTGATGCGCGAATTCATCGAGGACGTGGCCGAACAGACACTCGGCCACGCTTATGCGGCGGCTTGCCGCATCGGGGCGCTGATCGCGCCCGGTGCGCATTACGCCGCCGGGGAAATCGCGCGTATCGCCGATTTCCTTGTGCTGGACGGCGCGGCCTGCGGGCGCGCGCCGGAAGCCAGCTCCGCCGAGGGCTTTGCCCGTGCGGCGGGAGAGATGCTGGCCGCCGTACGGCGCGTGAAGCCGGCGGCGGTGGTGCTCGCCGCGGGGGCACCGGCGGCGGCCGCGCTTGCCGATCTGTATGCGATCGGCATGAGCGGGATCTTTTGCAGCGCTGGCCAGCGGACCGAAGCGCTGCTCAGGGCAGCCTGCCTGACCTGGATGGCCCGGCAGGACCATAACGTAGACCCGGCCGCCGGTGGTTGGCTGTAGGGTTTCCGGGCGCCCTCCCGCTCTGGCAATAGCCGGCGACCGGGCGCCTGTCCAGCGAATATCCGCCATTTCATGCGGCGGCCCGTATATCCGTTATCATTGGAGTGCCTGTTCCAATGATCTCTGGTATGTCGGCATCTGTACAACGATTAATCCGCATCCGGACATAAGACTAACTTTCCCGCCAGCTAATTAGCTTGTTGGTGGCTGGGTGGGAGAAGCCGCTGCAATTTAGCCGAATGATGATGAGGTCTCGGGGGATAATTGCACTTTGTACATCTATTTCATTACTTTTTTAGCTTTATTGAGCTATAGTTGCATTCAATACAGCTATAAAGAGCAAAATTGGCCCGCAGAGGAGCAATCGGCTATTTTTAGCTGTATGAACTACAACTATTTCACCAAAACGTTTGTTTCTGCCGTGAATAGTTGCTGTAAATACACTTATGTCTATCGGATAGCAGGCAACGTACTCGTATCCAATCGGTTCAACCAAGTTATCCTTCCATGATTCTTAAGGCAATTGAAAATGTGGTAACCGATGCATCCCCTTGTTCCGCATTGCTGCGGTAAACATGGGGGATGTTTGCGTTCGAAGGGAGGGGGAGCACCGATAGTAAAGATGCAATCAAGGGTGGATCTCAAGTGCTCATTTTATTAAGTTTCTTTAGACCCTGCGTTTCTCATGTTGCCCTCGTACACCTTTGCTCCCAATGCCCGCGATGTTGAGGTTACCTCAATCCCACGATTTGATTTCCCCGTGACCCCATTTGCCCTAGTGTATTGTTGCTCCCAATGCCCGCGATGTTGAGGCTACTTCAATCCCACGATTTGATTTCCCCGTGACCCCATTTGCCCTAGTGCATTGTTGCTCCCAATGCCCGCGATGTTGAGGTTACTTCAATCCCACGATTTGATTTCCCCGTGACCCCATTTGCCCACGTACACTGTTGCTCCCAATGCTTGCGATGCTAAGGTTACCGTCAAGCCTTGATATCCACGATCTTCCAGTTACCCATGTGCACTGTGCTCATGATCCCCGCGTTGCTGATCCTACCCTTGTTCTCTTGATTCTTACGTTACCCAATGTCCAAGTTACGCCGTTGCTCACAATACCCAGTTACCCCAAGTACGCAACCCACACTCATCATTCATTCACCCACCCACCCACATTGCAATCGTCATCCCCGAAACCCCCTCAAAAAAAAGGCTAGTCTCCGGGTTTACATTCGAACGGAAAGTGGTATAGTATTACTGTAAGTTGCACTGAGGAAATATATTTGCATTATTGCAACAATGATTATCATTCTCATTTACCATGCTGTCCCGGCTGAGCCGGGGCAGCATGTGTCATTTTAAGGGCTTTAATAATGGCTCTCATTCTCAGTTGGCTGCTCTTCATCTTGTCAGGGACAGAATGCCAATGCTCCTAAACCAATCAGGAAGGTGATTTTTCATGCAAGCAACATCCAAACAAATGCCAAAACCAATAGCGCGCCAAGGCAACGCGCAGCAGCCCCGGACACCGGAGCCGCGACGTTTCGATCCGAAGGCTATGCTGGGCAATTCCGAAATGCAGGCTGCCCTGGGCAGCGGATTACTTATGCTGATTGCTTGGGCAACCAGCGGCTGGTCGGAAATCCTCTCAGTGCTGCTCTACGTGATCTCTTACACGGTAGGCGGCTGGATTAAAGCGAAGGAAGGCGTGGAGACACTGGTCAAGGAACGTGACCTCGATGTCAACCTGCTGATGATCGCTGCCGCTCTGGGCGCCGCTTCAATCGGCTACTGGAACGAAGGTGCGATGCTGATCTTCATCTTTGCACTGAGCGGCGCTCTGGAGAGTTATACCATGGAGCGCAGCAAAAAGGACATCTCCTCCCTGATGGCTCTGAAGCCGGCCACGGCGGTGCGCATTGAGCAAGGGGCGATGAACGAGGTTGCGATTGATCTTTTGGCCATCGGAGATTTGCTGCTGGTGCGGCCTGGTGAACTGATTCCCGCTGACGGTAAAGTGTGCCGGGGCGAATCGGCCGTCAATCAGGCTTCGATCACAGGCGAATCATTGCCGGTAGAGAAAACAGCCGGAAGTGAAGTATTCGCCGGGACCGTCAACGGGGAAGGCCCGCTCTATATCGAAGTTACCAAGGCTGCAGAGAACACCCTTTTTGCCAAGATTATTAAGATGGTGGAAGAGGCGGAGAGCGAAGTGCCGGATTCACAGCGGTTTATTAAACGGCTGGAGTCGATTTATGCCCGGGTGGTTGTGGCTGCAACGGTTGCATTGATTGTATTGCCTCCTTATCTGTTGGACTGGAGCTGGAGTGATACTTTTTATAAAGCGATGGTCTTTCTGGTGGTGGCTTCACCGTGCGCGCTGGTCTCATCCATCATGCCTGCCATGCTGTCGGCTATTTCCAAAAGTGCGCGCAAAGGCATCCTGTTCAAAGGTGGAGTGCACCTGGAGAATATGGCGCGGACGTCCGTGGTTGCTTTTGACAAGACCGGAACGTTGACTGAGGGGATTCCGCAGGTGACGGATTTTATCGCCGGAGAGGGATACGACCGGAGGGAGTTGCTGGCAGTCAGCGCATCCATTGAGAAATTGTCACGCCATCCGCTGGCGGAAGCGATTGTCCGCATGGCTGAGGAGGAGCAGGTGGAGCTGTGCAATATCCAGGAGAGCAAATCCGTAACCGGCTGGGGGATTGAAGGCACGTTTCAAGGCCAATTATGGAGAGTCGGCAAATCCAATCTTTTGGATGAGCCGGAAGTTCAGAGGGATGACGAACCAGTACAACACTGGAAAACCTTGCGGCAGCAGTTCGAGGCTGAAGGAAAGACCGTGTCGCTGATTCTGGCCGGTGACAAAATCGCCGGGATGATTGCGCTGCAGGATACGGTGCGTCCTCAGGCGGAAGTTGCTGTGCGCAAGCTGCAGAAGCTGGGAATTAAGGTGGCTATGCTGACCGGGGACCGGGCAGAGGCGGCGCAGGCGATGGCAGCAAGAACGGGAGTGGACATGGTATTTGCCGATCTTTTGCCGGAAGATAAAGTAAGTCATATTAAAGCGCTCCGTGAGCAATATGGACATGTGATTATGGTTGGTGATGGGGTCAATGATGCTCCGGCTCTGGCAACGGCCACCGTTGGCATGGGGATGGGCATGAAGGGCAGCGGCGCGGCACTTGAGATTGCCGATGTAGTACTGATGAACGATAATATTGAAGAGATTTCTTCGACCATTGCGCTGGCCCGCCGGTCGCAGCGTATTGTGAAGCAGAATATGATTTTTGCTGTTACCGTGATCGTCAGCCTGATGCTGGGCAACTTTTTGCAGGGGATCGCACTCCCCTTCGGTGTTGTTGGTCATGAAGGCAGCACAATTCTCGTGATCCTGAACGGATTAAGACTTTTACGCTAATAAAAGCTGAATTCGACAAACCTATCGGGTATTCCGGAAATTTAATTGCTTAAAATTGAATTGTTCACAAAATGGGTACGATTACAGCGTGTCTGGCATATTGACAACTCCTTCTTGGGTGATCATAATAAGTATTACATTATAATAATTTTAATTAAGGATTGACGCTTAACCGTCCATCTCAAGGAGGATATAGTCATGTACAAATCCATTATCGTTGGTACCGGACCGGCCGGACTGACTGCTGCTATCTATTTGGCCCGCGCCAACCTGAGTCCGCTGGTGATTGAAGGTCCGCAACCGGGTGGTCAGCTTACCACTACAACGGAAATTGAGAATTTCCCCGGATTCCCTGAAGGTATTATGGGTCCTGAACTCATGGACAATATGCGTAAGCAGGCTGAGCGTTTCGGAGCAAAGTTTATTACAGGCTGGGTGAACAGCGTAGAGCTGGGAGATCGTCCGTTCAAGCTGAACGTTGAAGGTATGGGAACATTGACTACAGATACACTGATCCTATCGACAGGTGCTACGGCAAAATACCTCGGCATTCCCGGTGAGCAGGACAACATCGGACGCGGTGTCAGCACTTGTGCGACTTGTGACGGATTTTTCTTCCGCGGCAAAGAGATCGTCGTTGTCGGCGGCGGTGATTCCGCCCTTGAGGAAGCTGGCTTCCTGACCCGCTTTGCTTCGAAAGTTACCCTTGTGCACCGCCGTGAAGAGCTGCGCGCTTCCAAAATTATGCAGGATCGTGTCCGCGATAATGCCAAGGTGACCTGGGGGCTGAACCGTACTCCACTGGAAGTGACTTCCGGCGAAAAAGGCGTGAACGGTCTGAAGGTTCTTAATAATGAAACCGGCGAAGAGGAATTCATTGAAGCCAGCGGTGTATTTGTAGCTGTCGGCCATCATCCGAATACTTCCTTCCTGGGTGGTCAAATTACAACGGATGCAAACGGGTATATCGTGACCAATCCGGGCACCTCCGAAACCAATATTCCCGGCGTATTTGCTTGCGGCGACGTTCAGGATACCCGTTACAGACAAGCCATTACGGCAGCGGGCAGTGGTTGCATGGCAGCTATGGATGCTGAGAAATACATCGAAAGCCTGGAGCACAGTGCGGTTATTTTGTAACCCTCTATTTGGAATAAAAGGCACTCCGGTGCTACAATAGATACTACCCTGATCTATACTGTTTATATAAAATTAAGGAGGAAATCAACTATGGAAAATGTCATTGTATACACTTCAACCAATTGCCCGCATTGCCGTCAGGTGAAGAGCTTCCTGAGCGAGAAGGGTGTATCCTACGAGGAACGCAACATCGAGCAGAATGATGATTACGCGCAGCAGGTTTGGGATATGGGTATGAGAGCTGTACCTGTAACCGTCATCGGCGATTTCAAAATCGTAGGCATGAACAAAACGCAATTCGACAAGGCTTTGGCAACTGTATAATATAGCCTTGCTCTTGAATAAGAGGATACCGGCCGCTTCCGAGATGGGGGCGGTCTTTGCGTTACCGGGCTTGTATCCGTCCGAATCGTTCAATGTACATATGGATCTCTAACCGATGAAAGGATGCTGCGAACCTTGTTAATGAATTTAAAGGACTACAAGGATTATGGTGATGTAAAACGTTTGCTGGCCGAGTGCATGTGGGCTGCCGATGAGGAGCTTGATGAGAAAGTCGAGCAGGTGCTTGCGGGATATATTGCAAATGATTGTACAGAATTACTGGGCTGCTATGAGAATGGACGGTTGGCAGGGATCATCGGATTCATGCGGCATTCCAGGAAAGCGGCGGAGATCAGGCATCTTGCAGTTCAGGAGCAGTGGCGCGGGAAAGGGATCGGCAGAAAGATGGTAGAGGAACTCCGCAGAACTGCTGAATATGACACGATAACCGCGGAGACAGACCATGACGCCGTTGGGTTCTACAGGAATAACGGATTTGCAGTTAAGAGTCTGGGGGAGAAATATCCCGGAGTCGAGCGTTTCATCTGCAGTCTTTCTCTAAATGACGCAGAACGCAGCTGAGGCAGTCCGGGGAGCAGGTTTCCGTACAAAAAATAGTCTGCTTTGTGATGCCGGCTAGTTTTTGTACGGCAGGAGCAAAGGGTTCGAAGCTCTCGCTTAAGCTTGGGTAAAGGACATGATTACTTGAAAAATAGCGTATACAACAACACCGCTGATAATAAGCATGAATCCCGATTTCTTCCTCGATTGGAACAGACGCAGTACACCGAGACTGACTAAAGGAGCAATGATGAGCAGCAGCAGCAGCACAGTGATGAACATCTGCGCTGAAAGATCAGACGTATCAACATAGGTCATAGACTCACTCTCGCTTTCAGAAAAAGGGGTGATGGTGACATATGTCACACAGTTATGACCTAATTATAAAGGATTGCCCTGCTTATTGCTGCACTTTGGGCTGCTTCAAATGCGGCAAATTTACGTCAATTTGTCTACAGGGTTACCCTGATATTGCCGAGAAAATGCATCACGGCCGAAAAGCCCGCACCGATCATGGTACCGCGGCTGCCCAGCTTGGAAAAAGTGATCTCCAGCTGCTGCTTATGGTAGGGCAGTGTACGCTTAGCCACTACGCTGCGCAGCGGTTCGCCCAGCCAAGGCTCAGCCTCGGACAGGGCTCCTCCGATAACAATCAGCTCCGGATTGAAGCTGTTGATCAGATTCGTGACGCCAATGCCCAGATATTCGCCCATGGTTGAGAAGTGGCGCAGCGTATCCTCCTGCCCGTCCAGCGCATGGCGGACCAGTTCTGTGGTAGTGCGGGCAGGCAATGACAAGTTTGAGTTGTCATAGGTCTTCTCGGAGGCATACAGCTCCCAGCATCCCCGGCTTCCGCAGCTGCAGGGTTTGCCTTCCGCTTCAATGGTCATATGCCCGGTTTCTCCGGCATATCCGCGGGCGCCCTTGTACAACTCTCCCCCGACGATGATTCCCGATCCGATCCCTGAACCGGCACTGATATACAGCAGGTGGCGAACGCCCCGGGCCGCTCCGAAATTAAGCTCTCCCTGTGCACCCGCATTAGCTTCATTGTCTATCGTGACAGGAACAGCGAAAGTATCCTCCAGAATGGAACGTAAATCCACCATCTCCCAGCCAAGGTTGGGGGCGAACAGCACCACGCCGTTCTCATCGACCATCCCCGGCACACCTACTCCGATTCCTACGATACCGTAAGGCGACGCGGGGGATTTGGTGATCAGTTCTGCAATGATCGCCTTCATCTGATTCACAACATAAGGGAAATCATGGGCATCCAGCCGGCAATCCCGCTCGTGAAGCACGCCGCCGTCCAGATCGCAGAGTACTGCCGTGAGCTGCTTTACACGCAGCTCGATGCCGATGACGCTTCCCGCCATTTTGTTAAAATGCAGCATGAGCGGTTTGCGTCCGCCGCTGGATTCCCCGGGGCCGGCTTCAGTCACAAGCTCCTGTCCGCAAAGCTCGGCGACAAGGTTGGACACGGTTGCTTTATTAAGGCCGGTCATCTCGGAGACTTTGGCCCGGGAGACCGGAGAATGCGTGCGGATCGTATGTAAAATAATCGACTTATTGATTTTTTTGACCAGCGCCTGGTCACCGGTAACTTTCACGAAGTACACTTCCTTTTTTGACAACGTTCTCATTAGAGTAGTATGCCACTTAGTCTAGAGTGATGTGCGGAAAAATGCAACAGGAGGTGACGGAAGAAAGCGCGGGAAAGAGAACTGATCTTTCAATATATCAGAGGGAATTCAGGCTTTTTCACATGCTGTTCTGAGGCTTGCCAGCATTGTGTTCAAACGAATGGTAACGCATAGGCGATGCTGTCAAAGGGTACTTTATGGTCATGTTAAACGATAGAGCGGGCAGGGGACGGGTCTTTGGCCCTGCTCGCGGAGGACAAGAAATAGACAAATAAAAAGTTGTTTAAAACTTTGTTTAACCAATATACAAAGTTCTGAAGATGTGTTAAGATGATGCTGTAAACGCTTGCGGGCGAAGCAAAATATCGAGGAGGATTTTACAAATGGCTTATTTTGAAACAGTGAGCAAGATCTCTTACGAGGGAAGCCGTTCCACCAACCCATTCGCATTCAAATTCTACAATCCTAAAGAAATCGTAGCCGGCAAAACCATGGAAGAGCACCTGAAGTTTGCAATGGCATATTGGCATACATTAACTGCTGGCGGTTCCGATCCGTTCGGCGCAGAAACTGCAATCCGCAGCTGGAATCACCTGAGTGGCCTGGATAAGGCTAAAGCCCGCGCAGAAGCGGCTTTTGAATTCATGGAGAAGATGGACCTGCCTTACTACTGCTTCCATGATGTGGACATCGCTCCTGAAGGCGCATCTTTGCGTGAGTTCTATAGCAACATTGATACCATCGTAGATATCCTTGAACAAGGCATGAAGACTTCCGGCAAGAAATTGCTGTGGAACACAGCCAACATGTTCACTAACCCGCGTTATATGCACGGTGCAGGCTCCACTCCTAATGCTGATGTCTTCGCACATGCGGCTGCACAAGTGAAGAAGGGTCTGGAAGTTGGTAAACGTCTGGGCGCACAAAACTATGTATTCTGGGGTGGCCGTGAAGGCTACGAAGAATTGCTTAACACAGATATGGGTCTTGAGCAGGATAACATTGCACGTCTGTTCAGCCTGGCTGTAGATTACGCTAAGGAAATCGGCTTCGACGGTCAATTCCTGATCGAGCCTAAACCAAAAGAGCCTACCAAACATCAATATGACTTCGATGCAGCAACAACAATTGCGTTCCTGCAGAAATATAACCTCGACAAGCACTTCAAGCTGAACCTTGAAGCTAACCATGCAACACTTGCCGGTCATACTTTTGAGCATGAACTGCGTGTAGCACGCACTAACGGCATGCTTGGATCGCTTGACGCAAACCAAGGCGATACATTGCTGGGCTGGGATACCGATGAATTCCCGGTTAACATTTACGATGCAACTCTTACGCTTTATGAAGTACTCAAGAATGACGGACTTGGCAAAGGCGGAATCAACTTTGACTCCAAAGTACGCCGTCCTTCCTTCGAAGCTGAGGATCTGTTCCTGGCGCACATCGCCGGTATGGACACTTATGCCAAAGGCCTTAAAGTTGCCGCTAAATTGCTTGAAGACCGCGTATTTGAAGACTTCATCGCGAAACGTTACAGCAGCTTTAATGAAGGCGTAGGAGCAGATATCGTTTCCGGCAAAGCAACACTGGCTTCGCTTGCCGAATACGCGCTGAACAACGAAAATCCGCGCCGCAATGAGTCCGGACGTCAAGAACTGCTCAGAGCTACTTTGAACCAATACATCCTGGCTGAGTAGGATTAGGGCTTGAGCTTACGGCTCAGACTTTAGTTCAGCCGATATTAACGCAACGGGGGTTGCTGAAGAGAGCATTCTTCGGCAGCCCCTTTTCTTGTAAATGGTGTTTCTTCATTAACTTTTAGGAGGATCAATATGAAATATGTAATCGGTGTAGACCTGGGAACCAGTGCGGTAAAGACTGTATTGGTTGATCCGCAGGGAAAGGTGGCCTTCGAGCATTCCGAAGCCTACCCGCTTAGCAGACCCCAGCCGAACTGGAGTGAACAGAATCCCGAGGACTGGGTGAAAGGAACGCTGGTTAGCCTCCGCCGTCTGATCGAGGTGTCTGGTGTAGATCCTTCGCAAGTGGACGGCATCAGCTTTTCGGGGCAAATGCATGGTCTGGTGCTGGTGGACAGCGAAGGTAATGTGCTGCGTCCGGCAATACTCTGGAATGACACCCGCACTACGGCACAGTGCCGTACAATCGAGAAGAAACTGGGAACAAAGCTGATCAGCATTGCCAGAAACCGCGCCTTGGAAGGGTTCACTCTGCCCAAAATCCTGTGGGTTCAGGAGAATGAGCCAGAGGTGCTGGCGCAAGCGCACCAGTTCCTTCTGCCGAAGGATTACGTGCGTTTCCGTCTAACCGGTGATTATGCTATGGATTATTCCGACGCGGCAGGTACATTGCTGCTGGACGTAGGTGCGAAGCAGTGGAGTGCGGAAATTGCCGAAGCTTTCTCACTGCCGGTCTCGCTGTGCCCTAGACTGGTAGAGTCCTTCGAACTGACGGGAACGCTGCTGCCTGAGATTGCTGAAGCCTCCGGCCTTCTGACATCCACTAAGGTATTTGCCGGCGGTGCGGATAACGCCTGCGGCGCGCTCGGCGCTGGTATTCTGGGTGAAGGCCGGACAATGTGCAGCATCGGCACTTCCGGTGTGGTCCTCTCCTACGAGAGCAACAAGGATCTTAATCTGGAAGGTAAGGTCCATTTCTTTAATCACGGGGAGAAGGATGCCTACTATATTATGGGCGTTACTCTTGCTGCGGGCCATAGTCTTACCTGGTTCAAAGAAACCTTTGCAGCGGAGAAGAGCTTTGACGAATTGCTTCAAGGTGTAAACGATGTGCCGGCCGGAAGCGGCGGGCTGTTGTTCACACCGTACATTGTTGGTGAACGCACGCCGCATCCGGACGCAAATATCCGCGGCAGCTTCATCGGCATGGATTCCGGCCATACCTTGTCCCACTTCACCCGTTCGGTCTTGGAAGGAATTACGTTCTCCCTGCGCGAGTCGATTGAGATTGTGCGTGAATCGGGTAAGGAAATTACAGAGATTGTGGCGATCGGCGGCGGTGCGAAGAATGAGGCTTGGCTGCAAATGCAGGCTGATATTTTCAATGCGTCGATTATCAAGCTGGAGAGTGAACAGGGCCCGGCTATGGGTGCGGCAATGCTGGCTGCCTACGGCAGCGGCTGGTTCCCTTCCCTTGGTGCATGTGCAGAAGCTTTCATCCGTCCTGCAGAAGTTTTTAAGCCGAATGCCGGGCAAGTGGCGGTCTATGATGGGTTATTCAGTATTTACCAGGACGTATACGGCCAGACCCGTGAATTGAATGATAAGCTGGCTGCATACCGGAAATAACTGGGCTTGCAAGAATGGGGCTGACGATCTGCCCGCGATACCCGTTAGGGCAGCGCTTGAGCTGTCCTTGCGGAATTACGCTTCTTAGGGGCTGAAGACTAATGATAAAAGTGCTGATTGTAGATGACGAGCCCAAGCTGAGGGAAGGGATGCGTACACTGATCTCTTGGGAAGAGCTGGGTTACACCGTAGTGGCGACGGCGGCAAACGGATTCGAGGCGCTTGATAAGTTCCATAGCTTTGCTCCCAAGCTGATTGTCGCAGATATTCGCATGCCGGGAATGGACGGTCTGGAGCTGATTAATGAGCTGCGCAAAGAAAACGCTAACTGCCATGTGATTATTCTTAGCGGTCATGCTGACTTCGAATATGCCAAACGGGCGATCTCCTATCATATTGACGGATATTTGCTGAAGCCGGTCGACGAAGAGGAATTGATCTCCTATCTTCATGATCTGCGTGTCACGATAAGTCAGGAGGAGCAATTGAGCCAGCTTCAGACAGATTTCCCGGTACGAAGCAATGAAGTGCTGCTGCGCGAGCTGCTTCAGCCGCGCGAGAATGGTTTTGACACGGCAGAATCAGCAGCCGGGCTGGGGCTTACGGGGTGGAGCTGTGAAATTGTACTGCTGGAGCTGAAACGGGCGCAGAAAGGCGAAGACGGAAGTGAAGATCGTGTGCGCAGCTTGCTGGAGCAGCATTGGCCGGCAGAGGAAGCATTGTTCTTCACCTTGCCTCCATATATGGGAATCCTGTTGAAGGAACCGCTCAAGGACGAGGATGCCCGCACAGCATTGTGGAATGACCTCAATAGAGTTATTTCCAAAGAGGGATTGGATTTTCATGCCGCTTCCGGAGGCGGAGTTGCCGATCCGGAGCTGGCAAGCCAGTCTTTTTCCGCAGCCCGCGAGCTGCTGGAGTCAGCTTTTTTCGGACGCAGAGAGATTCTTCTGAGCGGACAGCCAGATGAATGGCTGGTTCGGATCGATGAGACTGAGGACATTGAGGAATCGGAACGCGATGAAGAGATGGAACTGCTGCTTGCGATTGAAACCGGGAGTAATGAAGCCATTAAGGCACTGGTCGGGCAGATCATCCGCAAACTTGTTGCTATAAAACGCAATGAGACGTATATCAAAGATAATCTGATCCGGATCATGAGCAGTACGATTGCCCGCCTGGAGGCAGCTACCCCAGACATCCGTTTCTTTATTGCGGGCAATCCTTCTCCCACGGGGGAAGTATACAGCAGTTATTATCTGAGCGATATCGAGAATATGGCCGGGAACTACCTGGAGCAAATTTCGAAGCAGATGAACAGTGGCGGAAAGGGCGATGAGATTAAACGGATCACCGATTTGATCCAGCGCCGCTACAATGAGAACTTGAAGCTGGGGATGCTTGCGCAAATATTTAATTATAATAGCGCCTATCTGGGCAAAATGTTCAAGAACCAGATGGGCGAACATTTTAATACCTATCTGGACAAGGTGAGAATTGAGAAAGCGAAGCAATTTCTGACACAGGGCATGAAAGTGTATGAAGTTGCTGAAAGAGTCGGGTATATGAATTCCGATTATTTTAACGCCAAATTCCGCAAATACGTCGGGGTATCCCCAACCGCCTACCGCAAGGATAATTAATCTTGGCCAGCGCACTTGCCGAACGATTAACGTGAGCATTATGATAGACAGGCTGTTCCCTATCTGCGGCAGATGAGGGAGCGGCCTGTTTGCCATGATTCGGGTGAACAGATTAGGGGAGGAGGGAACGTTATGAAAAATCTGGTGCGGATGATCAATAACATGAAGCTGAAATATAAGTTCATTCTGTTCTACATTGTAGTCGTTATGATTCCTGTACTGATTATAGGCATTGCCCTAACCGGGTATTTTCGCGGGGCTGCCTTGGACAGAGCCATTGATCAGGCAACCAATAATTTGGAGAAAATCAAAAGTCAAATGTCGAGCAAGCTTCGTGTGCCTACAGATATTTCGAATCTGCTTTATTTTGACAAGGATTTCAAGACTCTCGTCACAACGAAATATCCCGATATTTTGGAGCTGACGAAGGCTTATATAAACTTTACAGATTTCAAGGATTATATATTGCAGTATCGCGAACTCTCCAACATCCGTTTCTTTATTGATAACCAGACGCTGGTTGATAATATGTCCATCGCACCCCTGACTCCGGAGATTGAATCCAGATCATGGTATCAGAAGGTTGTCGGGACCAAAGGAATACACTGGCTGTACATCCCTGATAAAGAGGAATATAAAACCAGTGAAAAGGGAACGATTAATAAGTTAAGTCTCATCCGGCAGGTGCCTTATTCAGAGTACAAAAAACCCGGTGTATTAATGGTGCAGGTAAACCCCGATGAGCTGAACGGAATGCTGTACCAGGAGCCCTTTGAAACGATAATCATAGATGAGCAGGGGTACATTACTGCCGCCAAGAACCGGGAGCTCGTAGGGACTACGCTGGATGCTTTTGATATCGATATAGACTTGAGTACGAAAACTAAAGGCGTGTTTAGAACCATGGTGAAAGGCGAAGATTCCTATGTTATTGTCGATGAGATGACGCCTTCGTTTAGCATCAGTCAACTGAAGGTGATTACCGTATTTGAGCGAAACAGCATTCTTAGCAATGCGAATAAAGTGAGTGTTCTGGGGCTGCTGATCATCGTCGGAGTGCTGCTTGTTGCGCTGGTGCTTGTCTATACCATTTCTTTATTGACGACCAACCGCCTGCTCCGGCTCAGCCGCCAACTGAATCAGGTGGCCTTAGGCAATCTGAACGTAGTCTCCCATATCGACGGGACGGACGAAATCGGACAGCTGTCACGGCAGTTTAACTATATGGTGGGAAGCATAAACCGGCTGATTGCCCAAGTTATGGAGAGCAATGAGAAGAATAATAAACTGGAAATCGCCCAGAGAGAAATTAAATTGAAAATGATGGCCAGTCAGATTCACCCGCATTTCCTGTTCAATGCCCTGGAGTCCATCCGGATGAATGCCCATCTTAAGGGAGAAAAGGAGATCGCCAATATCGTCAGACTTCTCGGAAAGCTTATGCGCAAAAATCTGGAGGTAGGCAGAGAACGTGCGCCGATGAAGGAAGAGATTGAAATGATCCGCTCCTATCTGGAGATTCAGAAATTCCGGTATGAGGACAGGCTGATGTTTGATATAGATTTTGACGCCCAAGCCTCCGATATCCTGATTCCGCCGCTGATCATCCAGCCGCTGGTGGAGAATTCCGTTGTCCACGGACTGGAGAATAAAGAAGGAACGGTTAACGTGCGGGTGAGTGTCGTTTTGTCTGATGGTGAAATACAAGTGCTTGTGGCAGACGACGGTGCAGGGATGACAGAGAAGCGGCTGTCTGAAATTATAACCATAATTTCGCAAGCCGAGGAAGAGCAGCGAAGCCGGATCGGTCTGCGCAATGTGCATCAGAGACTAGTTCTGTATTACGGGGAAGAGCGTGGCCTGATCATCACAAGCGAAGAAGGAAAGGGCACAACAATATCCTTTTCCATCCCGCGTGATAGCGATTTCAGACAGTAGGTTGTTGAATGTCTAATTTACACAGGATTTTACGTGAAATCTGTCGGGTATTCGCTTACATTTGGGTGCGGTATGATATGAATATAAAAACGAAGGGGGAATAATGGACGTGAAAGCGCTCACTGAAAACGGTGTTACAGCAAATGAAAGCGTAACCCCCCACCCACCTAAGAAGCGGAAAAACGGATTTTGGAGTAGCGTACTGCAGCAAAAGTACTTGTATCTGATGTCTCTTCCTTTCGTGATCTGGGTATTCATTTTCAGCTATGTGCCCTTATGGGGATGGTTGATGGCATTTCAGAAATATAAACCGGCCAAGTCGTTTGGGGATCAGAAGTGGGTTGGATTGGATAACTTCAAAGAACTCTTCCACGATGAACGCTTCTACCTTGTGCTAAGAAACACACTTGCAATGAGTGGTCTAGGATTGGTGTTTGGTTTCGTTGTTCCGATCTTGTTCGCCGTACTGCTCAATGAGCTGCGGGGAAACGTCTTTAAAAGAACGGTCCAGACCGTATCTTACCTGCCTCACTTTGTATCCTGGGTTGTTGTAGGCGGGATTGTCTACAAGACACTCGCGATCGACGGAGGGATCGTGAACGATTTGCTGATCTGGCTTAATGTCATTGATGAGCCGATCCAGTTCATGGCTAAAGGTAAATATTTCTGGGGAATTTTAACTGCAGCCGATATATGGAAAGAAACTGGCTGGAATGCAATCATCTATTTGGCAGCGATTACAGGGATCGATAAAGAGCTGTATGAAGCGGCAAAAGTGGACGGGGCCGGAAGAATCAAGCAAATGTTCAATATTACATTGCCGGGTATCCGCACGACAATCACGGTTCTCCTGATTATGTCCATTGGACACCTTGTCGGTATCGGCTTTGAGAAACAGTTCCAGCTGCAGAACAACCTTGTTACCGATTATTCGGAAGTACTGGATTTGTATGCGCTTAAATATGGTATTCAAATAGGACGCTTCTCCTATGGTACCGCAATCAGTATGTTCACCTCAGTAGTCAGTGTGATCTTGCTGCTTGTCGCTAACGGTGTAATGAAGAAAATTACTAAAGAAAGCATCATGTAAGGAGGGGATCTTAAGTGAGCAGCAAAGCTTTTCAAATGTCAAAGTCTGAACGTGTATTCGACATCTTCTTGTACATCTTTCTAGGGTTGGTCATGATTGTGACTCTATATCCCTTCCTGAACGTGCTGGCGATTTCCTTCAATGAATCTACAGACACCGTTCGAGGCGGCATATATATTTTCCCGAGAGCCTGGACGCTTGAGAACTACGAACGGATCTTCAGTTATACAGGTCTGATTCAGGGTTTCAAAATCTCGATATTGCGGACCGTTTCCGGTACAATTCTCGGACTTGCAAGCTCAGCCATGCTGGCGTTTACGCTCAGCCGTCCGGATTTCCGGGCAAGAAAATTTGTTTCGGTATTCCTGGCACTGACAATGTACTTCTCCGGCGGTATGGTGCCTATGTACATTCTGATGAAAGATTTAAATCTGATCGGAACGTTCTGGATCTACATTTTGCCGGGTGCGGTTTCCGCGTTCAACGTATTCGTCATCCGTTCCTTTATGGATGGTCTGCCATACGCCCTGCAAGAGTCCGCTAAGCTGGACGGAGCCAATGACTTCCTGATTTTCTACAAAATCATCTTGCCGCTCTGTAAGCCGGTGCTTGCAACAATCGCACTCTTCCTGTCGGTAGGACAATGGAATGAATGGTTCACAACCTATCTGTATAATGGTAACAAGCCGCATCTAACGACACTCCAGTATGAACTGATGAAGGTTCTGTCGA
Source organism: Paenibacillus sp. FSL M7-1046 (assembly GCF_038007405.1). Lineage (NCBI taxonomy): Bacteria > Bacillati > Bacillota > Bacilli > Caryophanales > Paenibacillaceae > Paenibacillus > Paenibacillus sp. FSL M7-1046. Next base: position 3,265,494 of record NZ_JBBOXB010000001.1, read on the forward strand.
GTACGAACCAGGGCAGCGGCATGGCAAATGCCAACGATTTGGCCCAGCAAATGGCGCAAATTTCACCAGAGTCCATCAAGATGGCTATCACCATTGTAGTAACGGTACCTATTCTTGTAGTGTATCCTTTCCTGCAGAAGTATTTCGTAAATGGTATGACACTGGGAGCTGTAAAAGCCTAATCCCTGCTAGACAGGGCTAGGATAAGAGGGACGTATTTCTGGCAGGAAAATTGCCAAGCAGAATTACGTCCTGGCTTATCCGTTAAATGAAAGCGCTGGATTGGATTTATTATTATATCGCATTTGCAAGCGCTAACAATGGTATATACAGGTTTAACCTGATATGCATAGATGAACTAATACAAATTATCAAGGGGGATACACAAATGAAAAGCAAGAGCATTAAGACTGCTTTTACGCTCATGCTCATGAGCTCTATGCTGATCGCAGGCTGTGGCGGCGGCAACAACAACAAAAATGTTATCAACACTCCTGCCGACAATGGGGCAAAAAACACCGGCAACAATGCTGCTGACGATACTGCTATGGATACAAGCCCTTTTACTATCTCATTCTTTGGTGGGGATGCCAGTCCAAACTGGAACAAAATGCAGGATGATGTGGGTAAAGTAATTACTGAGAAAACTGGTGTAACGATTAATGCAGAGTTCGATGTAGGCAGCGGCGGCGGCGATCAAAAAATCCCTATGATGGCTGCCAGCGAAGATGTTCCTGATTTGATCTTCGCCAAAGGAAATCTTAGTATCCTGGTGGATGCCGGTCTGGTTATTGATCTGACCGACCTAATTGATAAATATGCTCCGAACCTGAAAAAAGTATATGGCGATAACATGAACCGTTTGAAATACAGCCTGGATGACCAGAGTATCTATCAAATTCCTACAAACATGGGCGTCGGCCAGCAATCCTTCGACGCAACAGGAGGATTTGAAATTCAACACCGCGTACTGAAGGAATTGGGCTATCCTGAAGTGAAGACCTTGGCCGACTATGAAAAAGTGCTGAAGGATTATGTGGCGCTGCATCCGGAAACCGATGGACAGCCTACGATTCCGCTTACGCTGAATGCCGATGACTGGAAGATCATGATCACGGTTACAAACCCTGCCTTCACTACAACAGGTGCACCGGATGATGGTGAATATTATGTCGATCCGAAAACTTACGAAGCAAAACTTCACTACAAACGCCCTGAAGAAAAAGAATATTTCCGTTGGTTGAACGGCATGTACGCTCAAGGTCTGCTTGATAAAGATGCCTTCGTACAAAAAGACGACCAATATAAAGCCAAAGTGGCCAGCGGCCGTGTGCTTGGTCTGATCTCCCAGGAATGGGAATATTCCGATGGTGAAAATGCTCTGAAAGCAGCCGGTAAAGATGAGTACACTTATGCTCACTTCCCTGTAACCCTGTCTGAAGAGTATAAAGATCATTCATTCATGTCAACAGGTATCGACGGCTATGGTCTTGCGATTACAACTGCAGCTAAAGATCCTGTCCGGATCATCAAATGGCTGGACTGGATGTCTTCCGATGAAGGCCAGGTTTTGAGAAGCTGGGGGGTTGAAGGCAAGCATTACACTGTAAATGCAGATGGCAAGCGTGAAGTTCCAGCTGAAATTTCAAACAGAAAAGCCAATGATGCCGCTAACTTTGCTAAAGAAACTGGTATCGGGCAATATCTGATCTTCGGTGCACGTTATGGCGATGGTGTGAAGGATTCTACTGACAACTATTACACTGCAACCTTCCCGGAAGAAATCGTAGCTGCTTACTCCGAAGCTGAGAAGGAATCGCTCAAAGGCTACAACGCTACAACATGGAAAGATCTGTTCCCTAAAGAAGATGAATTCCCAGTCAAAGATACCGGCGCTTTGTACAACATGCCTGTTCCAACTGACGGTCAATACCAAGTAATCTTTAATAAGACTCGAGATATCGTGCGCAAACGTATTCCAGAAGCGATCCTGTCTAAACCGGCTGACTTCGATAAAGTATACGATGCATTCCTTGTTGAACTGGACAAAGCCGGTGCTCAGGATATGGAAAAAGAGTTTACAGAACTCGTGAAAAAGAGAGTATCCCTGTGGACTGGAAAAGATTTGTAAGCAGCAATTCTCCTTGTTAAACAAAACTAATGCAACAGCAAGGACCCGACATTTGTCAGGGTCTTTTGCTGTATTTGAACTCTTAGGGAGGCGGGAAAATGAACAAAGAGATTCAGGAGTATCCTTGGAAATTAATATACAAACAGCCTGCGGCAATCTGGGAAGAAGCGCTGCCGCTTGGCAACGGACACATGGGTGCTATGGTATTCGGCGGTACAGCGAGGGAACAAATTCAGCTGAATGAGGACACGTTATGGTCCGGCTTTCCCCGGGATACCAACAATTATGAAGCGCTCCGATATTTGAAAAGAGTGCGCGGTCTGGTGACGGAAGGCCGTTATGCGGAAGCTGAAGAAACCATTAACGCCCGCATGCTAGGCGTAAATACGCAGGCCTATCTGCCGCTGGGAGATCTTTACCTGGAGCATGACGGTGCGGAGAATTTCAGCCACTATCAGCGTGAGCTGGATCTGGACAGCGGGATTGCCAAAGTATCCTATCACACGAAGACTGGGGAATTTACCCGCGAAGCCTGGATTAGTGCACCTGACGGCGTTTGTGTCATTCAGGCCAAGAGCAGTGTTAAGGGGGGCCTTCGGCTTGCACTCTCTTTGGACAGCCTGCTAAAGCACTCCGTAGAGCTAAAAGGAGAAAACGGGCTTGTCCTTAGGGGTAGCTGTCCTACACACATTGCGGATAATTATCATAAGGATCATCCGGGTGCCATTCTGTATGAGGATGGGCTGGGTCTAACGTTTGAGCTTCACCTGCAGGTAATTCTCACAGGAGGAAGCGTAGAGTACACAGATGGCAAACTTGTTATATCAGGGGCGGATAGTGTGCAGCTATTGCTTGCTGCTGGCACCGATTATGAAGAGCTGAGAAGCAGAGCGGCGCATCTCAAGACGCGCAGCACCGCAAGGAATGGAAACATTCTCAGCCCGGCAGAGAGCTGCGAAGCAAGACTGGCGGCAGCAGCTGCCAAGTCCTATGAAGAGCTGCGGGATCGTCATACAGAGGATCACAAACGAATCTTCCGCCGGGTCGACATGGATCTGGGCGGGCGGGAGAGAGACGGATTACCCACTGATGAGAGGCTCATGAAGTATAAGGCGGGACAGGAAGACCCTGCACTTGAAGCGCTGCTGTTTCAATATGGCCGCTATCTGCTGATGGGAAGCTCCCGTACCGGTACGCAGGCCGCTAATTTACAGGGGATTTGGAACCACCATTTGACACCGCCATGGAATAGCAATTATACAACCAATATCAATACCCAAATGAATTATTGGCTGGCCGAGGTTGGCAATTTAAGCGAACTCCATGAACCTCTGATCGATATGATCCGGGAGGTCAGTGAAACGGGAGCCCGGACGGCGGCAGTTCATTACGGAGCCCGTGGCTGGGTAGCCCACCATAATGTTGATCTGTGGCGCAGTTCTTCTCCTTCAGGCGGAGATGCCAGCTGGGCATTCTGGCCGATGGGCGGCGTGTGGCTGTGCCGCCATTTGTGGGAGCATTACAGCTTTAATCCTGACGCTGCTTATCTGGCAGAGACTGCTTACCCGCTCATGAAAGGTGCAGCATTGTTCTGCCTTGACTGGCTGGTGGAAGGTCCGGACCGTCTTCTGGTAACGAATCCGTCCACTTCGCCGGAAAACCGGTTTATGACGAAAGATGGCCAGCCGTGCAGTGTCTCAATGGGCTCCGCGATGGATATGAGCTTAATCCGCGAACTGTTTGAGCATTGCCTCCATGCTGTGCGGATTCTGGGCGTGGATTCCGAGTTTGAGCAGCAGCTGGAAGAGGCGCTCTCCCGGCTGTCTCCGCTCAAGATCAGCAATGACGGACGCCTGCAGGAGTGGAACGAGGATTTCGCCGAATCGGAACCGGGGCATCGTCATGTATCGCATTTGTATGGACTATATCCGGGAGAGTTCATCAATGGGCGGGATACTCCAGAGTTATTGGAGGCAAGCCGTTTATCACTGCAGAAAAGGATCACCTCGGGAGGCGGACACACCGGCTGGAGCTGCGCTTGGCTGATTAACCTTTATGCACGGTTGAAGGATGGGGAGGCCGCTTACGGCTTTGTCCGCACGCTTCTGTCCCGCTCGGCTTATCCTAACCTGTTTGATGCCCATCCGCCTTTTCAGATTGACGGGAATTTCGGCGCGGCTGCCGGCATCGCAGAAATGCTGCTGCAGAGTCATCTGGGTGAAATCAGCTTGCTTCCCGCACTGCCGGACGCTTGGAAGAACGGCAGCGTCAAAGGACTTAAGGCCCGGGGCGGCTATGAGCTGGATATCGAATGGCAGAACCATAAACTGGTTTCTGCAGTCATTGCTGCCAGCCGGGATGGAATTTGCCGCTTGAATTATCAGCAGCAGGAACTTAAGGTACAGCGTTCTGACGGCACCCTATTGCCGGCAGGGAATGCCCTGGAAATGAAAGCGGGAGAAGTGTACCTGGTAACGGTTTGACGATCCATGACCCAATGATGCATAATAATAAATTGAATCGAAGAGACACTGCCCCCTGGCAGAGATTATCTGCGGGGGCAGTTTTTTGCGTGCATCTATATAAGATGAACTTGAAAATCTAATGTTCAACTTATATAGGAGCTTTCACTCCAAAAAAGCCTTATCCTCCGGGTGTGTCGGGCCGATAATAGTGAATATGAAGCTTTTTGGCGGAATAAATTAAGCTAACGTGGGGATTAAGGTTGTGCGGAGTAAATGTTCAGCATCTACTATAAAAGTATAAACCAATAAGTGGGCTATTACTTACAGCAGGGGGCACAGAAGCGATATGGGAAAGAAGAAACAACTGCCGTTGATGAAGGCTATTCTTGGAGGAATGCTGGTTTTTGCTGCGTTGCCGCCTGGTCTCTATTGGAGCTGGGGGCAGGCTTATGCTGCCGCTGATTCAGCATCGCTGTGCTCGGTAACTGAAATGACGCAGAAGCTGACCGCTGCGATGAATAACCGCAGAGAGACCATAACCTTTGCTTATCAGGGGAAGACGTCCAAGTTGAAGGCCCAGGTACAAAGTGCGATAGATCAGGCGATGGGCAGCGACCCTTATCTATACTACACCATTGACAGTTACGCATTTTCCTACCGGGGGAGCAGCAGCTCGGCTAATGTGACGGTACAGGTGGAATACCGCGAGACGCTGCAGCAGACAGCTTTTGTAAATAAACAGGTAAAAGAGATCTTGAAGCAGATCATACTGCCGGGAATGAATAATCACCAGAAGATAAAGGCTATTCATGATTGGGTCGTGCTGCATCTGAAGTATGATAACTCCTACAGCAAATACACCGCATATGAAGGACTTCAGAGCGGCAGTGCGGTATGCCAGGGGTATTCGCTCCTGACGTATAAACTATTGCTGGGCGCGGGGATACCCAATAAAATCGTTGAAGGAACGGCGAAGGCGGAAGGAAGAGCTGCCCAGTCGCATGCCTGGAATCTGGTGCAGCTGGAAGGGCGCTGGTACCACCTGGATACCACCTGGGATGATCCGACGCCAAATAAGGAAGGCGCTCTCAGCACGGCTTACTATATGAGAACCGATGCTCAGATGCGCCTTGACCACAAGTGGACCAAGTCATACCCTGCTTCATCTGTCGGCTATGCTCAAACGTTGTCTGAACTGATCAGCCGCGGGGGCCCAAACGTGGCTGTATATCAGGAGCTTGAGCGGAAGCTTGACTACAGTCTGTATCAGGAGGATTTGATTGTCAGCTCCGGCTCAGAGCTAATGCTGCTTGCCAAACAGGCCATTGCCTCCGGCCAGGCGTCCTTGTTGTTCCGCTACGACGGCAGCGAGAAATCGCTGAAGGCTGATCTTCAGGAGCTGTATGCGCTTGAAATGGACCATCTTTCGTACAACAGCTCACCCTTCGACAACACGGGGGATCTGAAGGTATATGTGACTTGGGAATAATAATTACAGAAAAGGGATGCCTCTCGCCATTTGGCGAAAGAGGCATCCCTTTGTTGCGTGAATAGGCGGTAACAGGTAGAATCCGCATAAATCGAGGAAGGATTCTACTCTGCGTGTGTGCTGAGATCGCATTTGTCGAGAGGGATGAGGCTGCTCTTTCTGAACCAGCCATAGCCCAGCCAAATCAAGAGGAATAGTGGCAGGCTGATATAAGAGACCAGAATACCGTACCAGTCGATCGAATCGCCTGTGAAGGCGCCCATATTCTGTCCGAATACGGCAATCAGACATAACGCGAAGGCAAACAGCGGGCCGAACGGGAACCATCTGGCCCGGTAAGGCAGCTCATCGAGTGAATGTCCCTGCTTCACAAAGGCGCGGCGGAAGCGGTAGTGGCAGACGGCAATCCCCAGCCAGTTGATAAATCCGCACATCCCCGAGGCGTTGAGCAGCCAGTTGTACACAGCGCCGTCGCCGAAGAATGAGGCGAGGAAAGCCAGCATACCGACGGCGGTGGTTACGAGAAGGGCACCTACAGGCACGCCGCGGCGGTTCAGCTTGCCGAGGGCGCGCGGAGCCATGCCATCCTTGGCCATAGCGTACAGGACGCGGGTGGAGGCGTACATCCCGGAGTTTCCGGCAGACAACACGGAGCTCAAGATGACAGCGTTCATGACGGAAGCGGCAATGGCCAGCCCTGCTTTATTGAAGACGATAGTGAAGGGGCTGACACCGATATCATCAATGCCGCCACGCAGCAGATCGGGATTCGTGTAAGGAATCAGCAGGCCGATCACGAGAATGGCGAAGATGTAGAAAATCAGAATGCGCCAGAATACCTGACGGATGGCGAGTGGAACATTGCGGCGCGGATTCTCGCTCTCTCCCGCGGCAACACCGACCAGCTCCGTGCCCTGGAAGGAGAATCCAGCGGCCATAAACACACCGACAAAGGCGAAGAAGCCGCCGTGGAACGAGCTGCCTCCGAGCTGGAAGTTGCTGAAGCCTACGGCTTCACCGCCCATGATGCCGAAGATCATGAGTACACCGACCCCCAGGAAGACAATGACCGTGATGATCTTGATAATCGCAAACCAATATTCTGATTCGCCGTAGCCCCGCGAAGAAAGGAAGTTCAGGCCGAACATCAGCAGCAGGAACAGGAGACTCCAGAGCATCGAGGAACTCTCGGGGAACCAGTATTTAATGATGACGGTTGCTGCAGACAGCTCGGCGGCAATCGTAACCGCCCAGTTATACCAGAAGTTCCAGCCAATGGCGAAGCCGAAGGCGGGGCTGACGAACCGGGTGCCGTAGGTGCTGAAAGAACCGGAATCCGGCAGATAGGTGGCCAGCTCTCCAAGGCTGGTCATCAGGAAATAAACCATAATACCAACCGCTGTATAGGCCAGAAGCGCTCCGCCCGGGCCGGATGAGGCGATGGCACCGCCGCTGGCCAGGAACAGACCTGTACCGATTGAGCCGCCTAAGGCGATCATTGTTAAATGCCTTGCCTTGAATGTTTTGCGCAGCGCCGTGGGGGCAGTGGAGCTGCCGTGACCCGCAGTCTGCTGCTTATCTCGCTTAGCTTGCATGAATAGGACACTCCTTCAGATGATCATGTTTCTGTTCATGAATAGGGAGTGCTGAGTCGCCGCCTTCCCTTTATAAGGAAGGGGCATCCTGAAAGCGCAAAAAAAACCGCAGACGGATTCTGCGGTTTCCTGTATTACAGCTCCGCATCATACTCCCTGTTAAGATAGCGCAACACAGTGGCGGCCCGCGGTTTCTGACCGGCGGTGCACTGTGACAGTTCCGTGCCTTTCGGCGACGGCCCCAGTCTTGCAGCTGACAAGAGCGGCTGCAGAGACTTCGGCGGATATTCCTTTCGGCGGCGTTTCACAGACGGCTCTTTAACGTCTCCACGCGCGTACTCTTAATATTCGCGACCTCTACCTCATCTTAGGTATGATGAGGCTATCTTTATACTATGAACACAACAGGAATTAGTATAATGCAACTTGGCATCGCAAGCAATGACAAATATAGGGATGTTGGCGTCAGTTGCGGCGGCGCTCCGACATCTGCTGCCAGACGGTTCCGGCAGCTTCTTCACCGGAGGAGATGCGTTCCAGCGCCATTCTGGCCTGGAGGCCCACCTCGAACTCCGGATCGTCCGCTGCTGCCTTCAGTGCCTCTTCGGCTTCAGCTGTGCCGACCTCGTAGAGGAAACGTGCAGCCCGCCAGCGGACAAGCTTGCTGGCATCTGTCAGCGACGCCGTCATCACCGGCGTCGCTGCCGGATCGCCGATGTCGGAGAGCGTATCGCCGGCCGTGCGCCGCACCGCCGGGGCGCTGTCTCTCATCGCCTCGTACAGCAGCTCCATCGCCTCGGGCGTGCGAAGGTCGCCCAGGTACACGACCGCAAGCCTGCGGAGCTGCAGCTTGGGGTCGTGCAGCGCCGTGCGCAGCTCCGGCAGGAGCTCTGCCGTAGGCAGAAGGTCCTCCAGCGCGGCGTAGCGCACGCGCCAATCCTCATGCTTCAGGTCTCGCAGCAGCTCGGCCTGATCCTTCTTCTGCCGCTGCTCGACGAACTCGCCGGCGGTCCCGTGCGCGATGGCCTGCTGCACGAGCGAGTCGAGGCGTTCCTGCGGATACGCCGCTTCCAGCTCCTGCTCCACCTCGCGCGCAATGTCGGCCGGCTCGCCGTAACGCACGCCGTAATCGGTGAGCTTGCGCTCCTTGATCATCACGGCGCTGGCCACATCCGTTACCGCCTGCGTGAAACGGGCGGCAAGGGCAATGCGCTCCTCACTCGCGCCCGTCTTGACGCGGATCTGAATCGGGATGCCGCGGAACATCTGCACGAATACCTGTGATTCTCCGAAATGGGCACCTGCATTCTCATCGGCGAGGTCGAAATCCGCGCTTAGGCCGTCAGCGCCGAAACGGTTCTGCACCTCGCGGAGGATCGCCGCCCAATCGGCGCTGCCTTTGCGTTCAAGCGCGGCGAAATCGGCAGCATGATAAATGCTGGTGACGCCTGGAATGCTCAGCATATCCCGTGCCCAGGAGGGCGCGGTGCGCTGGCTTTCCGGTGTATAGGTCCGGCGTATTCCGGGCTCCAGGCTTTCATCCAGATGAAGCTTCATCGTATTTGGACTTGGAGTCGGTTCAATAAATGTGATCTTCATACGTTAGGCTTCCCCCTTGAACGGCATTCGTGCCGTGTTCTTTACCCGCATTTTACATCATTTCATGCCTCAAATCCAAAGGGGTTACCGGGGCAGCCGCTTAAGTCCAGGCGGAAGTGGGTAAAATTTGTACTAAATGTAGGGTGCGTCTGGCCGGACACGCAGAGGTTTATCGCTGCTTTCAAGTTGACTGCAGCCTTCCTTTGCCTTTGGAATTTTGCAAATGACTATGCGGAATCATATAGTAAAGCTATTGAGCTTGCCCTGTAGTTCTTCCGGCAAGCCTTTTAAGGAGAGGTGCTGGAATGGCTAAAATCCGATACAATAACGTCGATAATGTCAGTACAGACAAAACGCTTAAGGAATTCCGCCAGTGGCGCGAGGAGCGCCGCCGCAAGAAGAAGGATTATACCTATAAAGTGCCAAACCATCCGCCGCAGGTATCTTATCTGGCCGGGAACCGGCTGGAGACCACGATTACCTGGATCGGGCACTCGACTTTTTTTCTGCAATATGAAGGGATGAACATTATTACCGACCCGATATGGGCGCGGCGGCTCGGCTTTGAGAAACGGATCGGCCAGCCGGGCATCCCGCTGGGTGAGGTTCCGCCGGTTGATCTGATTCTGATCTCCCACTCTCACTACGACCACCTCCATATTGCCTCCATCCGCAAATTATACCGGGCAGGTACAACGCTCGTAGTACCTGTGGGCCTGAAGCGGAAGATGCTGCGCAAAGGTTTCGCCAACTGCCTGGAAATGCAGTGGTGGGAGGAGCTCACGCTGGGGGCGGTTAAGCTTACATTCGTACCGACCCAGCACTGGACCCGGCGGACGCCGTTCGATACGAATTCGTCCCATTGGGGCGGCTATGTGCTGGAGCCTGCCGACCCCGGCAAACACCCGAAAGGGGAGGGGGACGGAGCAAAGCCGAAGCTTCCGCCGAATCTATATTTTGCCGGGGACAGCGGCTTCTTTCCGGGCTTTAAGGAGATAGGCAGCCGGTTTAAGCTCCATGTCGCCCTGATGCCGATCGGGGCCTACGAGCCGGAGTGGTTTATGAATTCACAGCATGTGAATCCCGAAGAGGCGGTTCAGGCCTTTATAGATGTAGGTGCAGAATTGATGATCCCGATGCATTTCGGCACCTTCCGGCTGGCTGACGATACGGCGCGGGAAGCGCTGGACCGGATGGAGCTGGCCCGCGAGGCTCAAGGAATCCGTGCAGAGCGTATCCGCACATTGGGTTACGGTGAAACATTGGTGGTGCATCCCGAAGAGCGTGATTCCCGCCAATAGCCCGGCCGGGCAAGCGGCGAGCGCGGATTTTCCCGCAATTCGGCCTATTTGATGTTGGACGCTATACGGATCTCTGTATTTTGCCCGGAAACGGCCAGTTTGCTCTAAAAAGACGGCAAAGCAGTTCCTTCTTGGGCCTCTTTTGCTTGATTTTATGCTATAATGAGCCGAAACCCTAAGTGAAAAGGATGGTAATGCTTAATGATTAGCACAAGCGGCGTAACACTCCGCTACGGAAAACGCGCACTATTTGAGGATGTAAACATAAAATTCACACCCGGCAACTGCTACGGTTTGATCGGAGCGAACGGAGCCGGCAAATCGACATTCCTGAAAATTTTGTCCGGTGAAATTGAAGCAAATATCGGGGACGTGCATATCACCCCCGGTGAACGACTGGCGATACTGAAGCAGAACCATTTCGAGTACGATGAATTTTTGGTGCTGGAAACGGTAATTATGGGGCATACCCGTCTTTATGAGATCATGAAGGAGAAGGATGCGCTGTACGCCAAAAGTGATTTCACAGAGGCTGACGGACTGCGCGCCGGTGAGCTTGAAGGCGAATTTGCCGAGCTGAACGGCTGGGATGCCGAGCCGGATGCGGCCGCCATGCTGATCGGACTTGGTATTATGCGTGAAATGCATGACAAGAAAATGGCCGAACTCAGCGGCAACGAAAAGGTACGGGTGCTGCTTGCGCAAGCCCTGTTCGGACGTCCGAACAACCTGCTGCTCGATGAGCCTACCAACCATTTGGATCTTGAATCCATCGGCTGGCTGGAGAACTTCCTTATGGACTACGAAGGCACCGTTATCGTCGTATCCCATGACCGTCACTTCCTGAACAAGGTATGTACACATATTGCGGACATCGACTTTGGCAAAATTCAAATGTATGTCGGCAACTACGACTTCTGGTATGAGTCCAGCCAATTGGCCCAGGCCCTGCAGCGCGACTCGAACAAGAAGAAGGAAGACAAGATGAAGGAGCTGCAGGCATTTATCCAGCGTTTCTCGGCCAATGCCTCCAAGTCCAAACAAGCGACTTCGCGTAAGAAGCAGCTGGAGAAAATTACTTTGGACGACATCCGTCCCTCCAACCGGAAATATCCGTTCCTCAACTTCAAGCCGGAACGTGAAGCAGGCAAGCAGCTGCTTACCATCAGCGGGCTGAGCAAATCCGTTGAAGGCGAGAAGCTGCTCGATGAAATCAGCTTTGTGGTGAACAAAGGGGATAAGATCGCTTTTGTAGGTCCATATTCACAGCCTAAATCACTGCTGTTTGATGTCATCATGGGTGAGAAGGAAGCGGATGCCGGTGAATATGCATGGGGAGTAACAACAACCCAGGCCTATTTCCCGAAAGACAACTCCAGCTATTTCGACGGGGTAAACATGAACCTGGTAGAATGGCTGCGCCAATATTCCAAGGATCAGGATGAAACCTTCCTCCGCGGATTCCTCGGCCGGATGCTGTTTGCCGGTGAAGAAGCGCTGAAGAAAGCAAGCGTCCTGTCCGGAGGCGAGAAGGTCCGCTGTATGCTGGCCAAAATGATGCTGAACGGTGCGAATGTGCTAGTGTTTGATGAGCCTACCAACCACTTGGATCTGGAGTCTATCACGGCGCTGAATAACGGGCTGATTGATTTCGACGGAACCATTTTGTTCACTTCGCATGACCATCAGTTCATCCAGACGATTGCCAACCGCATCATCGAGATTACCCCTACCGGAGTTATCGACCGCTCGATGAGCTATGATGAATATCTGGAGAACCCGGAAATCAAGGAAATGCGCCAGCGCATGTATCCTGTGGAAGCTTAAGAGATAACTGAAAGAATGAACAGTAAATCGTTCATAGCAAAACGGCTGCGTTACCCCTTATGAGGGATAACGCAGCCGTTTATGTTCAAATACAGTGTGAAATGCGACTTGCACATGCCATAATTCCTAAGAACCACCTGTACGGCGGCGCTGATTGTTTGGCTTCTTGTTATTTTGACTCTTTAGCGGCTTCGCTGAACCGGCTTGAAAGGAAGAACCCGGTTTAGCGGATGACTGCTGTTTCTTCTGTTCCAGCTTCTGGCGGATGGCATCAGCCAGGTTGATCTTTGGTTTATCATTACTTTCGCTCATTATGTTAACCCCCTTATAAAGCAAGTCCTTTACTTTATTCTAATTGTTTTTAAATGCAGTCACAAGGGCAAGAATAAATCAAAGCATGATTTACCGGAGGGGCAGTAAAGAAACCGGGTATAGGGGGGACAGGAATTGGCCGATATTTATGAAGATATACGCAAAGGTGAACGGGGGGCCTTGATCAGCATTATTGCTTATCTTATTCTATCCGCCTTAAAGCTGGTCAGCGGGTACTTGTTCGCTTCCAGCGCGCTGCTTGCAGACGGATTCAATAATCTGACGGACATTGTCGCTTCACTTGCGGTACTAATCGGGCTGCGCATCTCGCGGAAGCCGCCTGACTCGGATCATACGTACGGGCATTTCCGCGCCGAGACCGTAGCTGCATTGCTGGCATCCTTTATTATGGCTATGGTCGGAATTCAGGTTATTGTAGAAGCGGTCCGGTCTTTATTCGAAGGAGCCAAGGAGGTGCCGCAGCTTTGGTCAGCAGGTGTGGCGGTACTGTGTGCGGTTGCCATGATGGGGGTCTATATCTATAACAAGCGGCTGGCGAAGCAGATTAACAACAGTGCACTCATGGCTGCGGCTAAGGACAATTTTTCCGATGCAATGGTGAGTATCGGTGCTGCTGTTGGGATCGTTGGCGCACAGTTCGGACTGCCGTGGATCGATTCCGCTGCTGCGGTTGCTGTCGGTCTGCTGATTTCCAAGACAGCTTGGGATATTTTTCGTGATTCGACATACCGGTTGACTGACGGCTTTGATGAAGATAAGCTGCTGGATTTGCGCAGCACGATTGCCCGGACACCGGGTGTGGAAGGGATCAAGGACCTCAAGGCCCGTGTTCATGGAAATCATGTGCTGGTGGATGTTGTTGTGGAAGTGGATGCCGAAATTACCGTATTGGAAGGTCATGAGATCAGCGATTCCATTGAAGATAGAATGAGCAAATTGCATAATATAATGAATGTGCAGGTCCATGTAGAACCTAAAGGTTAAAAATTCTTAATTTCTTCTAGTTATCTGTAATTTCCACCAAATCCAAGGAGAATTCAAGACTATAGACCTGGTACTTACCATAAAGTGGCAAGCTTTTTTGTGAAATTTGGAGCATGTTCCAATTCCCGGCTAAGCCTATAATGAGGGCAGAAAGCAACAAACGTAGCGCGCGCCGTTGTTGATTTTCTCATTTTGCTAAGCGGGGGAACGCTATGATCACATCACATAAGCAGATTGCAGCAACGTTACTGGTCTCAGCATCACTTGCAGTATCATTGGGAGTTTTCAGCCCGCAAAAGGTGCAAGCAGCTTCGGTTTCTTCAGATTTCGCAGTGACAGCAACATCTGGATTAACCGGTACTATACAATCTTCAGTTCGTCTGCGCACGAGCGCTTCCACAAGCGGTAGTGTGCTTCGTTATTTAAACGAAGGTGAACAGGTAACAATTGTGGAACAAACGAACAGCTATTGGTACAAAGTCAGAACTTCGGATGGAACCGTTGGTTATACCAGCGCGGGAGAGCAGTATATTCGAGTGGGTTCGGGATCTGGAAATACATCTTCCGGACAGACAGGGGTTATACAAGCTTCGGTCCGTCTTCGGGAACTGCCTTCTACAAGCGGAAAAGTACTGGGGTATTTAAATAGAGGCGATCAAGTAGCTATTCTGGAACAAACGAACAGTTACTGGTACAAAGTAAAAGCTGCAGACGGAACTGTAGGCTATACAAGTGCTGCAGACCAATATATCTCGGTAGGTGGCGGAACGTCTACTCCAGCACCAACACCAGTGCCGACACCAGCACCGAATCCAACACCAGCGCCAGCGCCAGATCCAACGGCTCCGTCACAATCAGCAGTGATTGAACGGGTCATTGCCGCGGGCATGGGTTATCTTGGGACTCCTTATGAGTTCGGATCAAGCAGAAGCAACACGAGCACTTTCGATTGTTCCGACTTTATCCGGCAGATCTTCATAGATGCAGCTAATTTGAAACTGCCTGCTGATTCACGTCAACAGGGAGCCTGGGTACAGCAGAACAGCAACACTGTCACAGATATTTCAGGCCTGAAACGCGGGGATCTGATGTTCTTCATGGATTATAAAGGAAATTCAGCTTCTGCTTATGCAGGCATCGACAAATCTGCGGCAAGAATTTCACATGTAGCCATGTATCTGGGTGACGGACAAATGCTGCAAACGTATTCCGTATCTTCAGGCGGGGTACGGGTAGATAAATTAAGCGCTTCTTGGGTGAACCGTTTCCTTTACGGAGGTTCGGTCATCCGCTAAATATAAATGCATACAGGAAGCGACAGCATCGCAAGTTTGTGACGGGTGAACTAGGGCGGATGTTTTGTGGGGCTATCCTATCAGTAGAATTTTCTGCTGAGGGATAGCCTTTCCTGTGTTTAGGGCATGAAAGAAAAAAAGCCCGTCAGGGCTTTTGGATGTCCGCAGGCTGTTTTACTATACACCCTCGTATGGGCGTATCTATACTAAAAAGGCAAGTCCCCGCATGGCTATGTATGAGTTTGGGAGCGGGGCGCTGCTCGTAAAACTGATTTATGGAGTGATTACATAAGCGGAGGCGGGAACCTTAATCCAGCGCATGCCCAACCAGGTGTATATCTCTCTCCATTCATTGCCGTTCGAGTCAACCAGGATATTTCCTGTAGTGTCAAGGGTTTGAGCGCCGAGAAAACCCGTGGCAACGAGGCTGTTCATGGAAGCGTAGAAAGGTGTTGCTTTTGTCAAAATAATCTGAGGAGTTGCTGGTCTAAGGTCTGATTGTGTGATTACTGTCTCAAACCGGGGGCTGTAAGTCGTTTCCGTTACAGTTGTTGTGTTGGTTACTTCTGCAGCTGAAGCCGTTGCGGCTATGGAAGCCATAAGACCCATTGCTACTGTTAAGCTGGCTAATTTTTTCATTGTGATTCCTCCCAGAGTTGGTTTTGGTTTTGCGTATATTTACCATGTTTGCGATGTGTTAATAAGCATGTAAACAAAAAGTGGATACAATGAACCAACCCCTTTATTTTTTATGAAAACTATCGTGAACAGAGGAATGAAGGCGACTTACGGGTGACAATCCGTGTGGAAAGGCCTATACTTTCTGCATGGTGAATATGATGTATGGAGGAAAAAGGGAGGGAGGAATCTCTGGCATAATCATACAGCGGCAACCGCTATACATAAATCAGACCCGAACTCCTTTTCGGAGTCCGGGTCCTTTAGCACCTGTAATGTGATGTGGTTTTTAATGTTCTTTTACAGTTACAATGATCTTCCTCTGCGTCCTGTAAAGAGCGAAACTATGAACAGCACGAGGAAGATAAAGAACAATACTTTAGCGATTCCTACTGCCGCCCCTACGATATTAAAGAAACCGAATACACCGGCAATCAATGCAATTACCAGCAGAATTACTGACCATTTCAACATGTGATGTCATCCTTTCTGTATGGTGATGTAGTCATTGTTTAAACGGGTCTCTCCCCTTTGAAACAAAATAGGAGAGGTAGTCTTTAAGTCGCTTGACAAGCTGTTTCGGCCTAAGTAAGTAAGGGTAACTATGCAGTATCAAGGCAGAGCAAGCCGACATTTATGATTTGGAAGGGGTTTTCGTAATGATCATTGAACTTAGCGTTGCACTTGTTGCGATTGCATTCACCGTACTCGTTTTCTTTTTAATTAAAACCTTAAAATCAGCGAAAGAATCCCTCGACAAGGTCAGCCAGACTCTGCAGGAGGTCCAAAAGACGGTAGATGAGCTTACTTATGAAGTGAAAACAACCGTCAGACATGCCAATGATATTACGGCCGACGTCCAAGGTAAGATTCAAAAGATCGATCCTATTATGGATTCAGTGAAAAATCTTGGCGATGTAATGAACGAATTGACGCTTACCGTTAAGCAGGTATCTGTGACTGTGATTGAGAAGTACCGGAAATCACGCGAGCTTAAGGAGAAAGCCAAAGCCGTCTCTTTAGAAGATGCTCCGCTGACACCTGCCGAAGAACGTACAGTAAAATCCTATGATGCCGCATATGCCAAAAAAGGTCCGGGGAAAATAGGAATGGCGCTTAAAGGCGTAGACGCTGCAGCTGCTATATGGCAAAAATTTCGACATTAACTAAGTAGGCGGCAGTGAGAAAGGCGGGGTGATTCCATGAACATTGTCATTCTTTTGCTAAGTCTTCTCTCTCCATATTTAACACCGTCTCCGCAGAAGGAACATGTTCCTGCCGCCCTTTTTTACATGCAGCCGCCAGTGGTGCTGGCCATTGAACGCAGTATGGGGGTAAGCCCTTATATCAGCAGCTTTAATTCTTTGGCGGGGGCATCCCTTTATATGTCGGAGGAAGAACTGCTGCTGGCTAAAGGTTCGCCGCTTAGTATTGCTCCTGATCCCTGGCAGGAATGCCTGGAGTATCAATACGCCGATATGTCGGCAGGAGTTTGTGAAGGGGCCGTGCTGTATGTTCACGTAACGCCGGCACAGGCCGGGCAATACGGGTTGCAGCTGAATGAAGAAAAACTGGATCCGGCGCGAAACAATTTTCAAGAGCTGCTGGGAGCCCCTGATTTTGTAGCTGAAGACGGCGATGTCTATTTAAGAGGAAGCGCTGCGCTGAAGATTTACCGCAATCCGCAGACAGGGGAATGGGAGGGTATTGATTTATTTGATGGAAATTCCTCCTGATCTGTTTCACGGTCCGTTATTAAGGTTAATGAAGGAACAGTTGTCTTATCAGGCATTATCCTCATTAATCTAACCATAGGAGCGTGATTTCATGGATTCAATCGGTACACAGGCGTATGCCAAGCTGCTGGAAAATGGTGTTCAGGCGATCGAAGAAGTGAATCGGCTGCGCAGCAGCGGCTATTCCAGAGATGACATTTATGTCATTAGCCACGATCAGGACCGTGAGGGCCGTATCGTTGATGCTGCAGATACTAATGAGGTAAGTCTCAGTGAAGAAGGGTTATTTGGCGCGATCGCCAATCTTTTCCGTTCGCGGGGGGATGCGCTCCGTTTCAAAATTACTTCGCTGGGTTTTAGCAGCGCAGAAGCTGGCTTCTACGAGAAAGAGCTTGATTCAGGCAAGGTTCTCGTCATCGCTAAAAGAAACCCGCAATAAACGCCGGTTTGTTGTATGAGAACCTATAGCCCGATAGCGTAACCTCCAGCTCCACTATAATTAGTGGGGCTGGAGGTTACTTTGTTGAATGCTGATACAATATATTACTCTCCTGGTAGGTTGTTGACAATTGGAAAGACGGCGTTCAAATATCGTATGATAGAATTATAGATGTAAGGGATTTGTACGGCTCTAATACTAATCGTGCGAGGTGAAGATGCTTGAGAATTTTAATCGTAGATGACAACCCGACTAACGTAATCATTATCCGTGAAATCCTGAAAAAAGAAGATTATCGAAATTTCATAACAGCATCATCCGCCAAAGAAATGCTGAAACTGCTTGGCATTGGAGGCGAAAAGAAAGGACCGCAGCAGTCGGATATCGATTTAATTCTGCTGGATATGATGATGCCAGAGATGGATGGAATCGAGGCTTGCCGTGTGGTTCAACAATATGAGCATCTAAGGGATATTCCGATTATTATGGTTACCGCTGTGGGGGATTCCAAGAAATTGGCGGAGGCACTGGATGCCGGAGCTGTGGATTATGTTACGAAACCGATTAACAAGGTTGAACTTATGGCGCGTATCCGGCTGGCGCTCCGCCTCAAGCGGGAGAAGGATTGGCATAAAGAGCGGGATCAGCGGATGCAGGATGAATTGAAGCTTGCAGCACTTGTGCAGAATGCTGTACTCAGTTTGCCAATTACGGATGAGGTTTTGGAGGCGCATGCCATCTATCAGCCTTCCGCTGAACTGGCCGGTGACCTGTATGCCTGGTATCCGCTGGGAGACGGCAGGTATGCTGTGATCCTGCTGGATATGATGGGACACGGGATCTCCTCGTCGCTTTTCTGTATGTTCCTGGCCTCTGTGCTTAAGGATACTGTGACTACGTACGTGGAGCCGGAGAAGGTAATTCAAGAGCTGAACCGGCGGTTTAACCAGCTCTATATCGAGAAACAGCTGGTCCAGTATTACTTTACCGCGATTTATCTTGTGATTGATACGCGAATGAAGCGAATTGACTATGTAAATGCCGGACATCCGCCGGCGCTGCTCTTTGAAGGCAACGCCAAGAAACCAGTGCTGCTGGAGAGCAACTGCCATCCGGTCGGGTTGTTCGACCGAATTGATATTCAGCCGCAGAGTTTGAGTTTCGAAGAGGAAGGGCATCTGGTAATGTACACTGACGGTCTGCTGGAAATGGCCCCGGGTGAACAGGAAGAGCAGCTGGACTTTATGATCGGGAATCTGAACGGGGACCACGAATGGCGTGAAGAGGTTATGCAGGAGGCTTTTTTCACAGATGAAGCGGATCAGGAACGTGATGACGACAAATGCCTGGTGTGGATCACGCTGAAGAAAGGAACGGATAAGGAATGAAGATAAAGGCCAAGCTGCTGATCGGCTTCAGCGCGATGCTGGCAATTATGTTGGCACTTACGCTGATTGGATACGATCGGCTTAATTATATGAGCAACCAGCTAGACGGCTTTCAGGACAGATACAGCAAGGGGCGTGCGATTTCCGGACTTCGGGGCGAAGTCAATGATATGGCGCGAATCCTGACCACATCGATGCTGAATGCTGATACGCTGTCTGTGGGTGCCCAGAAAACTGAGATAGACGGCAAAGTCATCAAGGCGGAAGGGTATTTGAAGACCATAGAAGCTTCGATGAGTGCTGCGGAGGAAATGGAATTTTTGAGCCGGATTAAGAAAGCTAATTCCGCTTACTTGAACTATCAGAATAAAGCGTTGGAGATGCTTACAGCCGGTTATTTTCAGAATGCCAACACTTACCGCAATACAGACGGACAGGTCATCCAGAACGAGGTGCTGGACAGTCTGAATGCCCTCGCTGATTACAATGCTTTTCAGATGACCGAAGAAAATGCCACCGCACAGAAAGCTTATGAAAGATCCATTCAAATGGTAACGCTGATTATGATAGTGGGGCTGCTGCTTGGACTTGGTGTCGTCCTTTGGGTGATTCCAAGCATTACGCGCGGTCTTAATGTCGTTTCCATGATGATTACGAGCTTCGGAAACGGCAAGATGCGGGCAATCCGCCGGATCAAGGTAGTCTCCAAGGATGAAATTGGTGATGTAGCCCGAGTATTCCAGGAGATGGCAGAGGATATCGAACAAAAGCAGCAGCTGGAAAAAGCTTATGCGCAGGCTCAGAGCGATCAGGCCTGGCTGAATGCGAATATCGCACAGGTAACAGAATTGCTGCGCGGCGTCAGTTCACTTGATCAGGTGTCGCAGACCTTTATCAACGAATTCACTCCTGTGCTGGGAGCCCAATACGGCGCGGTTTATTTGAAGGATAGCAACAATCCTAATCTGCTCACTGCAAGCGGCTATTATGCCGGTGAAGGTGGCGACAAGCCGAAGGAAGGGTTTGAAATCGGCCAAGGGCTTGTCGGACAAAGCGCCCTGGATAAGAAGCCGATCAAACTGACAGAGGCTCCGGACGATTATATTTCCATTTCTTCAGGGTTTGGCGATTCCCATCCTCAACATATATCTATTTATCCGTTGTTGTTTGAGGATGAACTGCTTGGCGTTGTTGAATTTGCCTCCTTTACGCCATTCACCGCGCTGCAGAATGAATTGCTGCATCAACTGACGAATAATCTCGGTGTCATCCTGAACAATATCAGCCGCAGACTCGTGGTGGAGGAGCTGCTGCGCGAATCACAGGCGCTCACGGAAGAACTGCAGTGCCAGTCGGAGGAGCTCCAGACCCAGCAGGAAGAACTTCGCCGCTCCAACGAGAATCTGGAGGAGCAGACCGATGCACTTAAACGTTCGGAGGAGCTGCTGCAGCGGCAGCAGGGAGAACTGGAGCACTACAATAGTGAACTGGTATCCAAAACCCGCGCGCTGGAGGATCAGGTCCAGGAGGTTGAAGAGAAAAAGGATGAGATTGAGCACGCCCGTGTCCAGTTGGAGAAGCAGGCGATGCAGCTTGCTGTAACGAGCAAATACAAATCGGAGTTCCTGGCCAACATGTCCCATGAGCTGCGGACTCCGCTGAACAGTCTGCTTATCCTTTCACAGCTGCTTACCGAGAATAAAGAGGGTAACCTGTCGGAAAAGCAGGTTGAATTCGCGCACACGATCTATATGTCCGGTGCGGATCTCCTGAAGATGATTGATGAAATTCTTGATCTTTCCAAGGTTGATGCAGGTAAGATGGAGCTGAATTATGAAGAAGTTCCGCTGACGGAGCTCAAAACCTTTGTGAAACAGAATTTTGCTCCTCAAGCCCTTAAGAAAGGGCTGTCTCTGCGTCTTTCCTTTAATGAGCCGCTGCCGGACAGTTTATTTACAGACAGTCATCGCCTGAAGCAAATTCTGCGCAATCTGCTGTCCAATGCCTTTAAATTTACCAGCGAGGGTTATGTGGGATTTGAGGTAAGCCGTGCAGTGCCTGCTCAATTACCGTCCTTCCTTCCGCCGGAGTATGAGTATATTTCCATAGCTGTGAAAGACAGTGGTATCGGGATTCCTGCAGACAAGACAGATATCGTATTTGAGGCGTTCCAGCAAGTGGATGGGACGACCAGCCGCAAATATGGCGGCACCGGTCTTGGCTTGTCGATCAGCCGTGAATTAGCACGGTTGATGGGCGGGGCCATCGGGCTGGAGTCGCGTGAGGGACAAGGTAGCACGTTTACGCTGTATCTGCCGGTCCAAGGGAATTACAGCCTGCTTCCAGGGGCAGTTGAGGCGGCCGCGGCCCAAGAGGCGGCGACGCTGGCAGAATACGTGGAGGAACTACAACCTGCTAAATCCGGAGATGTCATTCCTGCCCCGCTTAATCCAGTGATGGTGGAGGATGACCGTGAGAATTTGACGGCAAACGATAAGGTTCTGCTTATTGTTGAGGATGATGAGAGCTTTGCCAAAATATTGCTCGATATGGCCCGCGGACGCGGCTTCAAGGGATTGGTGGCGCTGCAGGGGGATATCGGGCTGCAAATGGCCAAATCCCACCTGCCGGATGCGATTATTCTGGACATCCAGCTGCCGGTTATGGATGGCTGGGCGATACTCAGAGAGCTTAAAGGCGCATCACAAACGCGGCATATTCCTGTTCACGTTATCTCTGTGAATGATGAGATGAAGCAGGGCCTAATGATGGGCGCGATGGCTTACTTGAGAAAACCTTCGACCCGGCAGGCACTGGAGCGGGCATTCTCACAAATCGAGAGCTACACAGCCAGTACCCTGAAGCATCTGCTGATTGTCGAGGATGATGAAACTCAGCGCCGTTCCATTATGGAGCTTATCGGCCATGATGACGTCGCCATTACGGCGGTTTCAACCGGACAAGAAGCGCTCGGTGAACTGCGTAAGCAGAAATACGACTGCATGGTTCTCGACCTGATGCTTGACGATATGAACGGCTTCGAACTGCTTGATCAGATCCGCGATGATGAGGAACTGAATGATCTGCCGATCATTATCTACACAGGCAAGGATCTGGACAGCAAGGAAGAGACGCAGCTGCGGAAATATGCCGAGTCGATCATTATCAAGGATGTGCGCTCACCGGAGAGACTGCTAGATGAGACGACCTTGTTCCTCCACCGGGTGGAAGCCAATCTTCCGGAGGATAAGCGTAAAATTCTGCAAAAGCTGCACAATAAAGAAGAACTGTTTGAGGGAAAGAAGATTTTACTCGTGGATGATGATATCCGCAACGTATTTGCGCTCTCCAGTGTGCTGGAAGAATACCACATGGAAGTGAAGTTCGCAGAGAATGGCCGGGAAGCACTCGATATGCTGGTCGAACAGGAAGATTTTGATCTCGTGCTCATGGATATGATGATGCCGGAAATGGACGGGTATGAGGCGATGCGCCGGATTCGCCAGATGCCGCAGTATCATAAATTGCCAATAATCGCGCTTACGGCCAAGGCAATGAAGGAAGACCGGGCCAAGTGTATTGAAGCGGGAGCTTCGGATTATATGAAGAAACCGATCGGTACCGATCAGCTACTTTCTTTAATGCGCGTTTGGTTGTATTCGTAAGCGTAAATTTGGGGTAATAGCATTACAGCACCAACAAACAACAGACCGGAAATACGGCAAATGCAAGGGAGCCTTGATAACATGACAGCTATGGAACGGGGATATGATGAGGAGCTCACCCAATCGGGAAGCAAGCAGGAGCTGGAGCAGATTGAAATTGAGCTGCTTCTGAGCGGCGTGCATCGCTTGTACGGATATGATTTCAGAAATTACGCCATGCCTTCTTTGAAACGGCGTATCTGGCATCACGTCCATGCCGAGAATGTGCCGAGCATATCCGCGCTGCAGGAGAAGGTGCTGCATGACCGCGCCTGCTTTGAACGGTTCGTCTACAGCCTTTCCATCCCCGTGACGGAAATGTTTCGGGATCCAGGCCTCTTTTTAACTTTCCGCCAAAAGGTGATCCCGCTGCTGAGGACTTATCCTTATATCAGGATCTGGCATGCAGGCTGCTCCACTGGCGAAGAGGTATACTCCATGGCGATTCTGCTGCACGAAGAAGGGCTCTACGACAAGGCGCGCATCTATGCCACTGATATGAACGAACGCTCGCTGCAGCAGGCTAAGGAAGGCGTATATGAGATCGGTAAGATGAAGCAGTATACCAAGAATTATATGGAGGCGGGCGGGACCCGCGCATTCTCTGAATATTATACAGCGAAATACAATTCAGTTATTCTACAGCCGTACTTGCGTAAAAATATTATCTTTGCAGAGCATAATCTGGCAACAGACACCTCATTCAACGAATTTAATGTCATCTTTTGCCGGAATGTCATGATCTATTTCAATGATGAACTTCGCGACCATGTGCACGGCTTGTTTTATGAGAGCCTCAGCCGGTTCGGAGTACTGGTGCTCGGTTCCAAAGAATCTATTCACTTCACCAGGTATAGCGACAGCTACGAGCCACTGGATAGAGTAGAAAAAATCTATCGTAAGAACAAATAGCGGGATAGGAGGGGCCTATGGGGGTTCAAGAACCAATTCATATATTGCTGGTTGACGACCGTCCTGAAAATCTGCTGGCGCTTGAAGCTGTGCTTGAGAGTCAACACTATAAGCTTGTCAAAGCCAATTCCGGTGAAGAAGCACTGAGATGTCTGTTAAGATATGAGTTTGCGGTGATTGTGCTGGACGTGCAAATGCCGGGTATGGATGGTATTGAAACCGCCAAATTAATCAAAGCCAGAGAAAAGACGAAGGATATTCCAATTATTTTTATCTCTGCCAACAGTAAAGAGGCGGAGCATCTGTTCGCGGGATATTCTGCCGGGGCTATTGATTATATGGTCAAACCCTTCATTCCGCAGATCTTGAAGTCCAAGATTGAGGGCTTCGTTAACATGCACTTAACCAACAAGAAACATCAGATGCAGTCTATGCTGCTGCAGCAAAAGACGCAGGAGCTGGAGAAAATCAACGGAGAGCTGGTTAAAGCTAAGGAAGCGGCAGAAATTGCTGCTAATGCCAAAACCGAGTTCCTGGCTATGATGAGCCATGAGATTCGCACGCCGATGAACGGTGTGGTGGGTATGATTGACCTGCTGATGGAAACTGAGCTGGCTCCGGAGCAGAAGGAGTATACGGAGATTATCCGCAAAAGCGCCGATACCCTGATTACGGTCATTAACGATATCCTTGATTTCACGAAGATGGAATCCGGCAAGATGGAAATGGAAGAGCAGTTATTTGAGCTACAGACCACTGTTCAGGAGGTATTTAGCTTGTTTTCTGCCGAAGCGGGCAAGAAAAACCTGGAGTTGGCCTATTTCATTGATCAGAATCTTCCAAAGCTGATCTACGGAGATATGGCCCGTTTGCGTCAAGTCCTAATCAATTTAGTCGCCAATGCGGTGAAGTTTACCAATCAAGGCGGAGTTTACCTTGTTGCATCCGGCCTGCCAACAGCTGATAATAAACTGGTAGTTGAATTTACCGTGAAGGATACAGGCATCGGGATTTCTCCGGAAAAATGTGACCGGCTGTTCAAGCCTTTTTCCCAGCTTGATTCTTCTATGACACGCAAATACGGTGGAACCGGTCTCGGGCTGGCAATCTGCAAATCCCTTGTCGGGATGATGGGCGGCGACATACGCGTAGAATCGATGGAGGAGAAAGGGGCGACCTTTGTATTCACGATTGAGGCAGCGAAGCCTGAGGATGAGCTGGCAAGGGGATCTCAAGAGGTGGAGCCGTATGAAGACGTGGACAGCCAGAGATGGCGGAGAAAAGTCCTTGTTGTAGACGACCACCCGATTAATCAGCGGCTTATGGTCAGCATGCTGGATAAGCTGGGTTATGACGCCGACGTCGCCGAGGACGGCAGCCAGGCGGTGGAGCTGGCAATGAAATATGCTTATGATTTTATTTTTATGGATCTGCAGATGCCTGTCATGGACGGTCTGACGGCGACCTCCAAAATCCGGATTAGCGATGGGCCATCCGCCGAGAAGGCAGTCATCATCGCGATGACGGCCAATGTCATGGAGGGTATCCAGAACCGTTGCATGGCTTCAGGCATGGACGGTTATATCAGCAAGCCGCTGAAGCTCAGCAGCATTAAACAAATTATTGCCCGTTATTCAAGACAGGATAGTCACGTCAACGGACGGAATACAACTCTTTTCAAAACATGAACCAGTATTTTCCTATGATGTAGAATTAGATTTTTTGTTTCAAACCTAGGTCTTTAGGGTTATTGGTAAAGAAAACATTTAATCAGGAGAGTTGTCTATGAATACACATAAAAGCGAAAAATTCCATGCAAAAACCGAAACTGAAGGCAGCGTTTGTACGGTTTCCCTGATTGGAGAACTAGATTTGTCTGTTGCTCCCGATTTCCGTTTGGTCATGGAGCCGCTTGTGGGAGATACGGGGCTTGACCTCGTTATTAATCTGAAAGACTTGAGATATATTGACAGCACCGGTATTGGAATCCTGCTCTCGATCCTCAAAGCAAGACACGGGATGGACGTTAAGTTTACCGTTGAAGAAGTTCCGCCGCAAATCCAGAAGCTGTTTGATATGACCGGTATTTCTAAGTTTTTTGCCCCCCAAGAGAATTCCCACTAGGAAAGGATCGAACTAAGGATGAGTGATGACGTGCAAAAAGTAGTTCTTCAGTTACCTGCGAGCGCAGAATATGTCGATATCGTTAGACTGAATTTATATGGCATTGCCTCAAAAATGGGTTTTACCTATGAAGATATTGAGGATATGAAGGTAGCAGTTTCGGAAGCCTGTAATAACTCTGTATTATATGCGTACGGCCAAGAAGATGGTTTGGTCGATGTAATCTTTGAAGTAGGAACAAGTGCCTTGTCCATCACCGTCAAAGATGAAGGGGAGAGCTTTGACGGATTGGATTCGCCCGACGGACGCATAACGCTGCATGATAAAGAGCTGAGTGATGTTCAGGTTGGCGGACTGGGATTTTATTTAATGCAAGCGCTCATGGATGACGTAAGCGTCGTGAGTGAAGCAGGGAGAGGGACAGTCGTTACCCTGACTAAGCGGCTTAATTTCAGCGAGGAGAAAGTATGAGCGATAAAGTGACTCCCCCAGAGTCCATGAACGAAGCAGTAAGTTTGATCTGGGAATATCAGCAGACCAAGGATAATGAAATTGCCACCGTGCTGATCAAGAAATATGAGCCGATGGTGAAGATGGCTGCCGGGAAAATTGCCCGCAACCGTCCGGATCTTTATGAAGATCTGTATCAGGTGGGGCAGATGGCGCTTATCCGGCTGCTGCAGCAATACGATATCAGCTTGGGCATCCCGTTTGAGCCTTATGCGATGAAGAGCATGATCGGGCATATGAAAAATTTCCTGCGGGATAAATCCTGGTACATACAGGTTCCAAGACGGATTAAAGAGAAAGGCGCCCTTGTGCAGCAGGCCATTGATGAACTTACCATCAGGCTAGAACGTTCTCCTGCTGTGGAAGAGATCGCCCATTATCTTGATCTTACCGTGGAAGAAACTGTAGAAGTACTGGCCGGCAGGGAATGTTATCATTACGTATCGCTGGATTCGCCCCTCTCGCAAGAGGAGACGGGCGCTACTCTCGGCGAGCTGATCAGCTCCGAAGCCAACGATTACGAGACTGTGGAGAAACGTATGGATCTCCAGCAGGCGCTGGGCCAGCTTAAGGAGCAAGAGCAGCAGGTGCTGCTGCTGGCGTTCCAGGACGGCCAGTCGCAGCGTGCCATCGCGCAGAAGCTCGGCGTATCACAAATGAGCGTCTCACGGATCCAGAAGCGGGCCACTGAGAAGCTGAAACAGATCATGGCGAACTCCTCCTATTGATTCTTATCGCTAGTCCCCAAGATTAGGGCATGCCTTATCCCCACCGGGGAAGGGTATGTCTTTTTTATTTGCATTAAACCTGAAGCGGACATACACATCCACCCCGCTAAGCAGTCTGTTCAGCAGACTGCTTAGCGGGGTGGATAACGATGCTATCAACTGTTGGCATCAATATACTTTTTGATTTCTCCAAGATATTCACCGATAACGGGTACATCAAGAAACAGGCTGAGAATGTAACCCAATAAGCCGAGTATCACGAATGTACCGAGTGAAAGCCCAAGACCCCGGGATATCCCGGCCATAAGGTTCGTAATAATCCGCTTTTTGGGATCCGTATAATTCTCAAGGATATCCTTGAATTCGGATTTTTCCAGTGAATCGGCAATTTTGTCGAGCCTTGCGTTCAGCCGTTTGACTTCATGCCGCAATTCAAAGGGATGCTCTTCGACTTCGTAGGTTTTGGTCTTGCTGCCTGCATCTCCCATAAGGCGTCCCTGCTTTCTTTAGCCGTATAAGGGCTTTGATAAAAATGCAGCTTCATTCAAGAAGAAGCTGCATTCCTCATAACAACAGCCAGCTGCGGTGAGCTGGCTGTTCTCAAATTTAGATCAAGCCGTGATTCACCGTAGTTTAGTAAGAAGACTTGTAAGAGGCTTTTACTTCGTCTTTGGCATCCTTGGCTTCATCGGCTATCTCTTTAGAGGATGCTTTGGCCTCATCGGCTACATTCTTAGCTTCCTCTGCTACCTCTTTAGACGCATCTTTTACGTCAGAAGCAACATTTTCGGAGACTTCACTGATGGAATCGCCCAGTTTTTTGCCTGTTTCCGCCAATGTGGCAGCAATTTGCTGTTTACTGTCGCTTACGGTAGTGAAGATGTCGGAGGCTTTGGCCGATACAGTGCTTGCGAGATCGGTTGCTTTTTCCCCAACAGTAGTCGCAATTGTTTTAGTCTTGTCCGTTACGACACCTGCAACCTCTTTGGTTTTGTCTGTAGCCAGCGTAAGCTTATCAGACAAGTCACTGCGCATTTCACGGCCGGGCTTAGGGGCGAACAACAGCGCAGCGGCAGCGCCGAGCAAACCACCAATAAAGATTCCTTTGAAAAAAGTGCTTCCGCTTTCTACCGGATGTTCCGTTTCTGCTTTATTCATGACTAATCACTCCTCATTAGATTATGGTATTCCGAAATTAGGCGGCTGCCGTCATTCGAATTCAGGATAGCCTGAAGTATCTTACTTCGTATATAAACGTTGGCGTATAGGCTGAAACAGCAGACAAGTATGGAGAAGAATGGGAGAGACTAGAGCAGGATACGTGAACAAAGGAAGATTTTCCTATTAAAAACAACGAAATATGGAGCTTTACAAATATCCTCATGCGGAAATACGAAAGTTCACACTTGATAGTAATAATCATTAATGATTGACCGGGAAAGGAACAGGGTAAGAAATACTTAATTAAAGCGCCTATAACAATTTAAATCGAGGAGCGGTTTCGACCCGTTAAGCACGGAGAAGGTTCCAACATCTTTGGAGGTGCATGGTTATGATAAAAGTAGTTACGTCAGCAGAAAGACATACTTCGAATAGAGAATGGATTCACAGTGAGTTCAGTTTTTCCTTTGCCGATTATGATGATCCCAGCAATGCGCACTTTGGTGCGCTGCTCGCACACAATGACAATGAACTGAAACCGGGACAAGGGATGCATGAGCATCCGCATCATGATCTGGAGATTATCACCTATGTTGTTTCCGGAGTACTGAAGCATCAGGATGACCTCGGCAATCACGCGGATATTCAGGCAGGAACGGTTCAGGTCATGAGTGCGGGGACCGGGGTTAACCATTCGGAGACGAATCCTTCGGAAAGCGACAATGTGCGGTTTCTGCAAATCTGGCTGCTTCCTAGCACACCGGGGCTTGCACCGAAATGGGATGCAAAGTTTTTCCCGCGTGAGTTCAAGGGCAACACGCTGCTGCCTGTCGTTTCGGGGAGTGGTGAGGAAGGCACATTGAAGGTGAATGAGGATGCAACTCTTTATCTATCGGTGCTGGACACGAACAGGGAGCTTCATTATGCGCAAAAAGAAGACAGGCGGACGCACATCTTCCTTATTTCCGGGGATGCAGAAATTTCTTGCTCAGATGGCACTTTTCAGCTGAAGCCAGGCGATGCCGCGCGTATCCGCAAGGGTTGTGACTTGACGATCAAAAGCATTGGCAGTGAAGGCGAAGCGGAACTTATACTGATTGATTTGCCGTAAGCATTAAATCTTGCCCGTTGCATTGTACTTGTAAGCATAATAAATCCTAAAGGAGCTCCTTGCCTGACGGCCATCCGCGCGGATGGAATCGTAGGCAAGGAGCTCCTGTGCATGCATGACAGGTTATTTGAAAAATATAAGAATTTATATGCTTCGCGCTATAAATTATCCTTCTATTTCTTGCTGAAACGGATCCCGCCCTTTTGAGGACGGCGAAGCCGTTTCCACTTGTTTCTATTTCTTACGCAGGCGTCCAAGCTCGGAGACAAGCGCCTCCACCTGCGAGATGCTGAGCCGGTCGCTGCTCATGGCAACTTCATAAATATCAAGAATATCCTCATAGTTGTTCACCGAGAAAGCAGAAGCCTGCATGGCTGCGGCGCTGGCCATCTTCAGCTTGCTCTTAATGCCCTCGATCATATATTCCACATTTTCCTGGCTGGGCTGCGATAAATCCATGGGGTTAAACAGTCCTCTCTGTGTTTGGATTCAAATATTCTATCATGATTGGGCAAGGAAACACCATTTTTTTGTTGGCTTCATCTAAATCATGTTTAATTAAAAGAAATAAACGAAGGGTTCTATATAAGATGAACTAAAGAACTACCTAGAGGCAAAAGCATCGGAGGGGAAGTTTGGAACTGTAGGAGCGATAGCGACCGCCTTTGTCAACGGATTTCAACCGCAAATAGCGGTATAAATCAAGAAATCTGTGGACAACAGCGGCCGGAAGTCCAAATATTCACCGCAGTTGCGTTCTATGCCGGCTCGGTAAATCTAAAGTTCAATTTATATAGAACAGGAGGGAGTCAGGGAATTGGCGATCAGGGAGCAGGAGAGCAGAAAACGGGTAAAAAAAGACGCGGCCGGGCTGGTTACCTTCTTCCAAAGCATTGCCGAACATCACTCGGCAGAGCAGGTCACATTCTTGTGCATCGGTACCGACCGCTCCACAGGGGATGCCCTTGGACCGCTGACCGGAAGCAGTCTGGTGGAGCATGGCTTCCCGAATGTTGTAGGCACGCTTCCATCGCCTTGCGATGCGGATACTCTCGTCAACCGGATATCGGGGATTCCCGCCGGGCAGATTATTATTGCCATTGATGCTTGTCTTGGACCGCCGGCGGCACTGGGCTGTTATTTTGCAGCCAGTGAGCCGCTGCGGCCAGCGCAGTCGGTCGGTGTGAGTCTGCCGGCAGTCGGGCATTATAGTCTTGCGGCAATTGTCGATATTAACGGGCCCCGCCCTTACCGGACCCTGCAGACGACGCCGCTGCACAGGGTAATGGTTATGGCTGGAGAGATTGCCGCAGCTGCGGCAGAAGGCTTTGGGTTGAAATAGAGGAGACAAGTTTCAAGACGGGCGGTTCTGCTTAAATAATTAAGACAAGCAAATGGCATTCCATTTAATTGCAGACTCATCCGCATACCTTGTATAGCTACTACATAGAAAGAAGGAATCAGCCCATGGAAAATGTTCGATGCGATGGAACCAATATTTGTTACAGTGATCAAGGCGAAGGCGACGTTATTGTACTGCTGCACGGCTTTTGCGGTAGCTCCGGATATTGGGAGCAGGTCATCCCTTATCTTAGCGGAAGCTACCGGGTGATCGCACCGGATTTGCGCGGCCACGGAGTTTCGGATGCTCCACTCGGAGCGTACAGCATCGATCAGATGGCCGATGATGTTCTTTCCCTGCTGAATGCGCTGGAAATCCCTGAATGTTACTTGCTGGGTCATTCGCTTGGCGGCTACATAACGCTGTCCTTCGCCCAGCGGCATGCCTCACGTTTGAAGGGATTCGGACTGATTCACTCCACGGGTTATCCTGACAGTGAAGAAGCCAGGGAGAAACGCCTGAAAAGTGTCAATACGATCCAGAACGATGGAATTACTACGTTTGTGGACGGACTGGTGCCTGGACTCTTCGCTCCTGCTGCAGCACCGCAGCTGTTGCAGCGGGCGAAGGAAATCGGCTATAGAACACCTCCGCAAGGCGCGGCCGGTGCCGCACTGGCCATGCGCGAGCGCCCTGACCGCCGTGATGTCATTTCGGCTACCGCACTGCCGGTGTTGCTCGTTGCCGGCGCGGAAGACGGTCTGATTCCTGCCGGGCGGACCTTCACGTCCGATAAGCCGAATGTAACCAAGGCAACGATTTCCGGAGCAGGCCACATGAGTATGTATGAAGCGCCGGAACGTTTATCAGAAATTATTAAAGACTTCGTGCTTGCGCAAGTTAAGAAATAACCGATACTTGAGATCTCATAAATAACGGGTGAAGAAAACACTTCACTTACATAAAAAGGCAGCATCCGTCTATTGACGCGGTGCTGCCTTTTTATAAAACTCTCTTTCACGCTGGAAATGTTTAATTGAACTTGCGGATTGCAGGAACACATAGAACAAGAGCGATACAGGCCATGCCAAGTCCGGAGAAAATGGCAATCGTAGCTACACCGCCTATAAGATCGGCGAGCCAGCCTACAAGGATGTAGCCGACGGGCAGCAAGGCGAAGGAGCCGAATAGATCAAGACTGGCTACACGTCCGAAGGCTTCTTGCGGAACGAGCTCCTGCAGGCTGATCTCCCAGATGAGGATAAAGACCATGAGGCCGAATCCCTCCAGGGCGAACAAGGCAATAGCTGCCGCAGGGCTAGTAACGAACGGCAGGATAAGCAACGCGAGGCCGCCTAGAAATGCTCCTCCGTAGGCGATGATGCCGCGGTGGTTCCATCTCTGCTTCATGCCGATGATCAGTCCGCCTAGAATGGCTCCGACACCGGAGAATGTACCGGCAAGCCCGTATACATATGGCTCCCAGCCATGATGAACTTTGAAAAGCCATGGCACAAGAATGCTGGTGACGCCGGCGTAACAAATATTGATGAAGCAGAAGGCGAGGATGGTGATCCATAACCAGGGGTTGCTGCGCAATACAGCAATGCCTTCTTTGAAATCCTCTTTCCAGTCGTTATGAGGAGAGGCTGCCGCAGCTGCGGCGGTTTCTAGTGCCTGAGGTGACGAGGCTGCAGACACTGCAGCCTGTGTTCTAGGCATCAGCGCTTTGCGCAAATAGACGAGACAGACCAGGGAGAACAGGTAAGTAAAAGCATCGAGCCCAAAACCAACCCCAGCCGAGAGATAGGTGATAAGCAGCCCTCCGAGTGAAGGGCCGATTAAACGAACCATCTGTATAGTCATTTGCGACAGTGAGTTGGCGGCAACCCGGATTTCCGGAGTGAATACCGAGGCCTGGACTGCAGCGTAGGCGGGACGGAACAGACCGTCAAACAGACCGTAAGCACCTACAAATATACAGAGAAGCGGAACGGTCAATAGACCGGTCAAAGCCAGCAGGGCTGTGATGATCATGACGGCAAAGCGGGCGATATCGGCAATCATCATAATCCTGACCCGGTCGTAGCGGTCTACAATATGCCCGGAAATCGGCAGCATGATCACATTGGGCAGCATATAAATTGCCATTACGAAGCCCATGGTTGTTGTTGATCCAGTCAGGGAGTAGACCATAACCGGGAGAATAACCATGGTCACCGAGCTGCCCAGGACGGAAATCAAATTTCCCAGCCATAAAAAAGGGAAAGTCCGTGATTTGGCAAAGGGTTCGGCAAATCGGCGCAGCGGATTGTTTTTGGTATGTTCGGGTGCAGCAGTAGGGATCATCTAGGGACCATCCTCCGGTTCTATAAGGGAATCTGTATGCAGGCGGCCGATAATGACATCGATACCGTATTCCTCTCCTTGGGTGACTTTCGATTCCCAGGCGGAAATGAACATCATCATCTCCTGCTGGAAAGCCTTCAGCTCAGCTGGGGACAAGGATAGTCTTGTAACGAAATGCTCCACTGTATCCTCTTTGCGGAATTGGAAGCCGCTGAAGTTCTCGGAGCGGAAGAAGGTAGCTTTGGAGCGGTAAAATTTCTGGATAATGCCTCCGGCTGTTTCCGTACGGACAAGCTCCAGCAGACCGCCATCGAACAGCTTGATGATATGGTAGTGGATATTGCCGGGTGTCTTGTGCAGCTTCTCGGCAACCTGCTTGGAGGTTAGCGGTTCATCTGCCAGCGCATGCATAATCTTGATTCGCAGCGCACTTTCCAGCAGCTTGTTCTGCTCTGGTGTAACCTGCAGAGGTTGGATAGAGTCTGCTTCCTGCTGCTGTTCCTGATCTTTGTCCCGGTCTTGACGAACCGGCAGTTGTTCCACGCAGTTCTCCGTTTCCGGTTGACTATGCCCGGTATTGTCTTCATTCATGTCTATTCCTCCTGCCCGTGCAATCTCAATTTCTCTGCAATCCATTCAATGCTCTTCATTCTGTATTTTAGATTGATCTGGAATCCAGATCAGTAAGACCAGTGAGGTTATTATAGGGTAGCCTTTGTTTTTTTGTCAAGGAATTCCAAGGCGTGGGTACGGAGTGGTGGCACGGAGCGGTGGAATGGTTTAAGATTGTTTTAAAATAACTGTAGTCATCATTGGTTTAACTTGCTGAGGAATTGTGGCAGGAAAGTATTGGAGAGGGGTGTGCAGGATGTTCCGAAGAGATTATATCGTCCGGATGATCGAGGATATGTCGGCAATGGTTGCCAAGGTGCTCACATTGAAGCAGGAGAAGAAGACCACAGAGGCATTATGGGAAGTGGATGAGCTGCTGAACCGGCATTTTCGCCTGAACTCCCGCCTTTTAAACTCATTGTCCGTAGAGGATATTATAGATATGTTTCGCCTGGGCGGCGTAATTGAGTCCGACAAGCTTCAAGGCGTGGCGCGGCTATTAAAAGAAGAAGGCGGCATCTACAGTGCCGGCGGCAATAAGGATGCTGCATTGTTCAGGTTTATACGGTCGCTGCATCTGTTTTTGTACGCCGATCAATACGGTGCTGATCGGGAGCTGCTGCAGATGACGAAGGAAATAGATGAACTTTTACAGGAAACCGAAGGTTATCTTCTTCCGGTGAAGACAGAACGGCTGCTCCTGCCCTATATGGAATCAATAGGACGTTACGGCAAGGCTGAGGACAGTCTGTACAGATTGTGGGAACAGGGAATAGATGTTGCAGCTGAGGGAAGAGAGCTGTACAGCCGGTTGTTGCTGCTGCTACCTGAAGCTTTGGAGCTTGGTGATCTTCCAATGGCAGAGGTTAGGCAAGGGCAGGAGGAGTGGAATAAACTTACTGCTGAAGCGGCAAAGGAGATGAAACCTTCTTGAATACCCTTCTATTTATTGTAGACGCCTTTGCGGACAAGGCGTTCACGGGAAACCCTGCGGCCGTCTGCCTGCTGGGAAATCCCGCAGATGAGGCCTTCATGGCCAAAACGGCTGCGGAAATGAATCTGTCCGAAACGGCCTTTCTGTGGCCGGAGCAGGACGGCTACCGTCTGCGCTGGTTTACGCCTGCGGTGGAGGTGAAGCTGTGCGGTCATGCCACTATGGCCAGTGCGCATGTCCTGTGGGAAACCGGTCGGCTGGGTTCTCACGAAGAAGCGAGGTTCCACACACGCAGCGGGGTGCTGCGGGCAACGAAATCAGAAGAGGTGATTTCACTCTATTTTCCTCCATATGAAATTACGGCTGCACCTCCGATAGCCGGGCTGGCGGCAGCGCTGGGGCTTGAGGAGGCACATGTGCTGGAAACCGTGCGGTATGCCGACAACGTGCTGGTGCGTCTGGATCATGAGACAAGGGTGTGCGGGCTCTGCCCGGATTTTGTCCAGGTGGCCAAGCTCCAGCCAAGGGCTGTCGCGGTTACCGCAGAATGCGCTGCGGATGGCATTGATTTTGTATCGCGTTTTTTTGCCCCGGGCATTGGTGTCAATGAAGATCCCGTTACCGGCTCGCTGCATACCGCTCTGGCTCCCTATTGGGCCGGCCGGTTAAACCGCACACAATTGACTGCATATCAGGCTTCAGCGCGTGGCGGGATGCTGCAGCTTGAAGTGAGTCAGGATCTCGTGACTTTATCGGGCCGGGCCGTGACCATGGTTAGCGGACAGTTTCATGTACCTGCCGGAGCAGTTGGCGAGCTACTATGATATCGTATAGCAGGACATGCTATAATGTAGTGATATTCAGGAGAGCCTGCTCTCCATTTTGATTGCGAAAGTGAGATGTACCCTGTGGAATCTTTGAGAACTCTGATTGATCAAGTGATAAATGGCCGTACCCTGATTACGGCAACCTTAAGCCAACTGCGCAGCAAAGGCGAAGTTGCATACAGCAAGGTGCAGATTAAACCTGTTGAGCTAAAAGGCAAGCTGCATTATCAGTTTGCCTATACCATCGGCCCCAAAGTGGAACACCGCAATATTCCGGCAGACACTGCTGCGGAAGAAATGATGTCACTCTTGAGAGCTACCTTCCGGCAAGCGCTGATCTGCACTGTGGAAGCTGATTACCAGGTGCTGATCAGTAAAAAATACAAGGTTTCTATTCTTACCAAATCGGCCAGCAAGCAGGAGGCGCCAGACTTGGCCCACAACCGCCGCAAACGTTATGTTCTGGACGAGGGAGAGCCAGTCCCGTTCCTGGTGGAGCTTGGAATTATGAACAGCGAAGGCAAGGTACTGGCCAAAAAATACGACAAGTTCCGCCAGATCAACCGCTTCCTGGAGATGGTTGAGGATGTGCTGGGTGATCTACCAACCGGCCGGCCGCTGACGATTGTTGATTTTGGCTGCGGCAAATCCTATTTGACGTTTGCGCTGTATCATTATTTGGCTGTCCGCGAGCGGCGGGAGCTGAATATTGTCGGACTTGACCTGAAAGCCGATGTCATCGAACATTGCGGAGCGCTGGCGTCGAGGCTGGGTTACGATAAACTGCGTTTCCTGGTCGGTGATATAGCCGATTACAACGAGCTGGACCAGGTGGACATGGTTGTGACGCTGCATGCCTGCGATACGGCAACGGATGCTGCACTGGAAAAAGCGGTACGCTGGGGCGCATCGGTTATTCTCTCGGTGCCTTGCTGCCAGCATGAGCTATTTGGGCAGGTGGAGAACGAGGTGCTCAGCCCGCTGCTCTCGCACGGAATTCTGAAGGAACGTTTCTCTGCACTCGCCACTGACGCCATCCGGGCGAAGCTGCTTGATTTGATGGGTTACCGCAGCCAGCTGCTGGAGTTCATCGACATGGAGCATACACCGAAGAACATCCTGATCCGGGCCGTGAAAAGCACAAGCGGCGACAATGCCGTCAAATGGCGCGAATACAGCGCATTCCGTGATTTCCTGGGTGCTAAGCCGTACCTTGAACGCGTCTGCGCCGACCTGCTGCCTGCGGAAGCTCTTGCGCAGGGATAAACCGGGCATTAAGAGCTGTATTCAGCTGAAGCCTGCCAATAGGCAAATCGGAAGAATGTGAGCTGTTGACCGAATGGCATATGTCTGAAATCAATACATTACGGTGATACCAAATGGTATCACCGTAATGCTTTCATTGCAGAATCTGCAATAGAATGAGCTGGAATTGCCCCGAAATGGCCATCTGTTGCACTTTCTACACTGGAATCCGGTAAATGTTGCGGATATGGCGAGATTCTGCTCTTCTGACTGCAGAAACTGCAATAGAATCTGATTTCGTTCGCCCAATTACAAATACTAATGTACGAAATACAATCACCAATGAATTTGGAGAATTTTTGCTGAACATACATCGCATATGTTCTGAAGGTCATTAACGGTATTAACATCATCACAGGATTAATGCCATTAACGTCATAACGGCATTAACGATATAACCGCGATAAATAAGCAGGACGGTGAGTCTCCATGTGGAGTCAGCCGTCCTGTTTTGTGTTTTCCTTTTGGTTCAGGACAAATCTGGAAAGACTAAAGAGAACTTGAATTCTACGGAGGAAGTTGAAATGCATAGTGGCATGGCTGAGCGGCGTTTGGTGGCGGCAATGGTATTTGTTGGTGCAGGTTTGGTGCTGGCTGCTGTTACGGCGGGTGTGTTGCTGCGCGGGTTATTCTTTGCAGGGGAAATGTATCCGTTTCTGATGGTATGGTATGTCATATGTGCTGTATTCCTGGGGTTATGGCTGGCTGCAGCAGGTCTGCGCGGACCTTCTGCCAGCCTGCTTAGCATTTACGGGAATAGCAGAGCCAATAGAAGTGCAGCAGCGCTGCTGTTGATCTGTCCGCTTGCCATCCTTGCGCTTTACGGTATTCACTGGCACCGCGGATCTTTATCAGCCCAGGGGAATCTGAATGAGCTGCTGCGCTGGGGCCTGTACGCCAGCTTTGCTTTTTGCGCTTATTATTGTGCAGGCCATCGTTGGGGAGCACGTTTTCTTAACGCAGTGTGGAGCTTGCTGGGCATGTTTATTAGTATAAGTGCCTTGTTAGCCGTCTGTGGAGGGCTGAATCTTCCTTTTGCGATAGCTTACAGCACATCACCGGAGGTCAGTGCTACAGGTGCCCGACTGGGGGGATTGCTAGAGTATCCTAATGCTTTCGGTACAGTAATGGCTGTTTTTTTGCTGGAGCGTCTGTTTGCGCTCGCTGTCTGCCGGGGTGCAGCGGAAACGGACAAGAAGCGCGGGAAAGTGCAAGGGCAGGATGACGGCATTGCCGTAAGGGGAGCGCCAGTGCTCCATAAGGAAGCCTATGCGGGCTTGGGAAATACGCAAGGGGAGCGGGAGACGCGGTGTGAATCAGAGGATGGGAGAATTAGTTCCAGTCGTGGCAGAGCCTACGGAGATGAGATGCGGGAGGAACAGCATGTATCGGAGGGTGCGAGAACAAGATGCTGGTTTGGTAGAAGCTATACAGAAGTGGAGCGGGAGGAGAGATGTGAAACTGAGGAGGGGAGAACCAGATCCAGTCGTGGCAGAGCCTACGGAGAAGTGGAGCAGGAGAAGTGGCGTGAAGAAGGTGAGCAGACGCTGGCGAGTACAGTAGCTTTTGCGGAGCAAGAACACGGTGAGCCTGCTGCAATAAGCAACGCGAAGCTGCTGCTGCGGATGCTGCCGCTGTTTCCGTACGCCGCCGCGCTGCTGCTCAGCGAGTCGCGCGGCGCTTGGCTTGCTGCGGCTTGCGCCAGCGCCGCCGTCCTGCTCTGGAAGCGGCGGCTCCTCGCGCCGCTGCTTACCGCCGGCGCCGCGCCTCTGGCTGCCGCGGCGCTGCTCTACCGCCAGCTGGCCCGTGCCGGGCTGGCGGTAGAGCCCTTACCCGGCCTGCTGCTGCTGGCCGGACTCTGGGCCGGCGCGCTGCTGGCCGGCCTGTGGCTGTACCGCCGCAGCAACAGCGCGGCGGGTGGGGGCCGCGCCGCCATGCTGGTGCTGGCGGCGGCAGGCTGGACGGCGGCGGGCACCGCCGTCCTTGTCCAGGTAAGCGAGCGGATCACCGGACCGTCTATGACGGTCGCCGCTCGCGGACTTTATTACCGCGATGCCTGGAAGCTCGCGGCGGAAGCGCCCTGGCTGGGGCGCGGGGGCGAGACTTGGCGGTACTCGTACCTCGCCGCCCAGTCCCGTCCCTATGTAGGCAGCCAGGTGCATAGCGGTTATCTCGACTTCCTGCTGAATCTGGGAATTGTCGGCCTGGCAGCAGTCCTGTTTCTGCTGCTGGCGGCAGGTTGGGTGGTAGGAGCAGCCGCTCCAAGGCTGCTCCCGTCACTGCTGGTCATCGCCTTGCATGGGGCGGTTGATTTTGACTGGAGTTATGGGCTTACTTGGCTGCTGCTGTTTCTGCTGCCGGCGCTCGCGTTTGCTGAGGTCCGGCAGGAGGCGGATAACTCGTCCGGCACTACTGCAGTCAAGGCCGCTCCAGGAATAGCTGTTATCCCTTCGGCAGACCGCATTCCGTCAAATGCCGCAGTCAATGAGCGTGTAACGGTATCCGAATCTGGAACAATGGCATCTTTCTCTGCGGTCACCACCGGACCGGATGCATTCATTCAGGCACTAGACTTTCTTCCTGCTGCTGCCCATGCCAACAGTCCCGGTACTAAGCGTTTTCCTCGCTTGTTGAGCAGAGCTCAGCGGCTCGGCTTGCGGCTTTGCCACTTCGTTTTGAAACGAAGGGTAAGGGCTGCTACTGCTGCGGTCTGCACCGGGTGCCTTTGCTTGGTGCTAAGTCTGCTATCCTTTCAGCTAATGAAGGGGGCCGAATTACATAGGGGGGCTGCCCGTGAACCGGACCCTGCAAGGAGAATTGCGCTGCTCCGGCAATCGCTGGAATGGAATCCCCGTGAGCCCCGGGCAGTTGTTAATCTATCAAGGCTGCTCCCGGACCGGGAGGCAAAGGATCTGCTGACCGGAAGCTTGGCCTACGCGCCAGAAGACGCTTCGGTGCAATGGGAGATAGCGGAGAGGTCGATGAACGGGAGTAATCCGGGAGAGGCACTGCACTGGATACGCAGAAGTTTGATGGCGGATGTCTATAATACCGCCAAAAGGGTAAAA
Source organism: Paenibacillus sp. FSL M7-1046 (assembly GCF_038007405.1). Taxonomy (NCBI): domain Bacteria; kingdom Bacillati; phylum Bacillota; class Bacilli; order Caryophanales; family Paenibacillaceae; genus Paenibacillus; species Paenibacillus sp. FSL M7-1046. The sequence goes on from NZ_JBBOXB010000001.1 coordinate 3,305,441, forward strand.
GCGATTGATGGAATGCTGGACATGAGTCAGCGCAGGTTGACGGCGGGGGATAGGGCGGGAGGAACAGCGAGTGCGGCTGCGGGTCTCGATCTGCTGCATCAGTTCCGCCTGCAGGCGGACAGCGAGTGCCGCAAAGGACAACAGCACAATGACCGGCGGTTTGGATTCACAGCAGAAGCCGAAGCATTGGAGCTTCGGCTCAAAAAGGTGTTGGCTGCGGCACACAGCCCGGAAGCAGAAGAACGCCGCGTCAGCGTCCAGACGCCAACAGCAGCGTATTGATCAGCAGGTATCAGAAAAGTCCGTCTGCCGCTCCAAATTACTGCAAGCAGCTACACTATATGGAATGCAGCCGGCAGGCCTACTCTCATGCCTTCATCCGCTGAGAGGTGAACCAGGAGTAGACGTACGGGATGATGGTCGCGATCAGCAAGGCCGCGATAATCATACTGATGGACAGGATTTTTGGCATAAATGCGCCAAGTGCAATCAGCAGCCCGCCCAGCATCCACATGAACCCTGAGAAACGGTGAGTTTTCCGCCATACCTCCGGACTGGCCAGCGTCCATGGGGTGCGGATGCCGGTGAAATAGTTATCTTTAACTTGCGGCATGTAATTTCCAATAACAATGAACAGCAGGCCAACTGCTACCATAGTTAATTTGCTGACCGGAATATTTTGGTCAAGACTGCTGGCTACGGTTAGGACAAGTACAGTATCGGCGAGCACCGCGATAGCCAGGCGGATCATTTTATAAGCACCTTCGAATTTCCGGTAATTCTCTTTCTTGGGATCGATATTCCGTATGAACTGCATTCCAATGGGAAATGCCAGGCCCATGAATGCCAGCAGTGCAATCGCCGACCCTTTGCTCCCGTACCGGTTAACCTCTCCAGTAATGCCGAACTGGACAGGGAGCTGATCAGGCAGTTTGCCATAATTAATGAGCGCATAACCAAGAGAAAGAAGCCCCAAAATGACTATTAGTGTGTCCTGCCACTTCCATTTGAAATTTTTCATCTTTACTCAACCTCCGAGTTAGAATGGTTGTGTTGCCTTTTGCCGTCTTCTGCAGGTAAATGATCTGGTGCACTTCCTTTTCCCGTGCCGGTCAATTCCAGGAACCATCCAAGCACCTCTTCAAGCACAGTGGTATCCAGGGAATAAATAATGAACTGTCCCTTCCGTTCATCCTGCACCAGACCGGCATGCTTCAGTGCGCTGAGATGATGCGAAATGCTTGGTTTTGACATCTGAAAATAATCGGCGATTTCTCCGGCAGTGCGGTCTTTTTCCCGCAGCAGCCGGATGATCTGCCGCCGGGTAGGATCGGCAAGCGCTTTGAAGGATTCATTCATTTTCGATCCGACCTTTCGATATTTAAATAATTATCTAAATGTATAATTGCACTGATTTCATAAATTGTCAATCTGTTGAATGCCATAGATTCCATCTTCGTAAGTAGAAGTCGTAAGGCCGCATATGCTAGAATAGGCTAGAAGAAGCTGGATACATAGAGCGGAAGCGTTGTTCGTCTGAGCCTGAAGGGCGCTAAGCCTAATTCCGCAAATACGGGAGGAGGAGCTGCATTGCATTTTTTTTCTGATCTGGTCTCGCAGTTGTTTGAGTGGATTCAGAGTCTTGGGTATTTCGGGATTATGATCGGACTCATGATTGAAGTAATACCGAGTGAGATTGTGCTTGCTTTTGGCGGATACTTGGTTTCGCAAGGGCAGATTAACTTTTTTGGCGCAGTTCTTTTTGGAACGGTGGGTGGGGTCATTGCCCAGATCTTTGTGTATTGGATCGGCCGTTATGGCGGCAGACCTGTGCTGGAGAAATACGGGAAGTATATTTTTATCAAGAAGAAGCATATTGATCATTCCGAGGAATGGTTCAACAAGTACGGTACCGGTGTTATTTTTACGGCCCGCTTCATTCCGATTGTCCGCCATGCCATTTCCGTGCCGGCAGGGATATCACGTATGCCGTTAGGCAAATTCACTCTGCTGACCACTCTCGCAGTTATTCCATGGAGCGCACTGTTTGTCTACCTGGGCTACACTCTGGGTGACAAATGGGAGACGATTGACGAGGTTGCGGCCAAGTATACCCATGAGCTGATTCTCGTTGCAATAGCCATTATCGTTATATATTTTCTGTTCAAGTGGTACAAATCCAAGAAGAAAGGTAGTGCAGTATGAAGCAGAATGTAGCCCATAAATTTGGTCAAGGTCTTACTCCGCGCCAGTTCGTGGAAGCGATGACGAAGAATCAGCAGGCATTTGAGTCCTGGTATGAGAAGTTTGCCTGGGATAACGAAAGCGACCGGGAATACTTTGAGAGCCTGAACCATCGTGATGATTTGCGGGTGCTGATCTTGGCTGCCGATTGGTGCGGTGACGTAGTGCGTAATGTGCCGGTTGTATTCCGCATTCTTGAGACAGCGGGGATTAAGACTGAAGTGCTGATTCTGGAAGAGAATCAGGATGTCATGGATGATTTCCTGACGATGGGCGGCAGATCGGTGCCGATTGTCATCTTTGCTGATACTGGAGGTTATGTGCTCGGTCATTGGGGTCCACGTCCCGAGCATGTACAGTCTCTGATGGCTGCATTCAAACAGGAGAATCCCGACCGCGAAGCCGCGGATTACGAGAGCAAGATTGCCGAAGTACGCAAGGCGATGGGACAAGCCTACGGGGAAGGAACGGAATCGCACGCAGTTATCGCGGGAGAGCTGCGCAGCCTGATCTCCGGCTTTTAAATTATGCTTAATATACGTTCCTATAATCTAGGGCCGCTCCAGACCAATGCGTATTTATTGACCGGGGCAGATCCGGGGCGTGGCATCATCATCGATCCCGGTATGAACCCCGCCGGTCTTGTGCGGGCTATAGAAGGCATGGAGATTGAAGCGATTTTGCTGACACATGCCCATTTTGATCATATCGGCGGCGTAGATGAAATACGCAAAGCCAAGAAATGTCCTGTCTATGTTCATCCTCTGGAGAGTGAATGGCTGAGCAGTCCCAAGCTGAACGGCTCACTGATGTGGCCGGAAGCCTCGCCTCCGATTAGTACAGATCCTGCAGAGTATGATCTGGAAGAAGGACAGATTCTGCAGCTGCTGGGCCTCACCTTCCGGGTGATGCATACCCCCGGGCATTCTCCGGGAAGTGTAAGCTTCCTGTGTGGAAATGATCTGTTCTCCGGGGATGTGCTGTTTAAGCTGGGGGTCGGACGTACCGATCTGCCCGGCGGCAGAGAGCGGGATTTAATTGACTCCATCCGCGGGAAGCTGTACCGGCTGGATGAAGAAGTGAAGGTGTATCCGGGACATGGTCCGCGGACAACCATCGGCTTTGAACGTCTCCGCAATCCTTACGTTCCCATGCAGTGACCTTATTCTCTTGGATGCGACATGAACCGGGAAAATAGAGATGGACATAAAGATACAAAGTTGCTACAATAATGTTAATTAAATGTAACATTTACCTCGCGAAGCACGCAGACTGTGGAATAATCCCGGTTTGCGTTCTTTTTTTTGTCTACATAATAGGTTGAATTGCATGGGAGGAAGCGGCTTGAAGAACGATATACATTACCAGATGGACGATGGAAAGCCAGATACAGCAAGTGAAATCTTCGCAGTCGGTAAAGGGGAAGAAACGGAGCTTTCTGCTCTCGGCAGAACTCCAGACGGTTTGGAGCGGACTTTATTCTGGCATTTCCCTGGAGGGAAAGGTGCAGTTCAGCCTTGGCGGCGGAGACTTTGGGAGCTGCAAAATAATTTGGATCACGAATGAACGAATTGATATAGCTATTCGTATTACGGTGTGAATGAAGGAAGCATGGAGGGATCAATGAGCGACGTGATGCTGGAGAGAATCAAGCTGGCACAGCAGGGCGATGCTTCGGCGCTTGCGTTACTGCTGCGGGAGCATTACAGCTTTTTGTACAAATACCTAATCAAGGTCACCATGGACCCATTGCTCGCCGAGGAGCTTGCCCAGGATACTATGGTCAGATGCATGGAGAAGATTAGAAGCTACGATGGTTCCTCTTCTTTTTCTTCATGGTTGATCACGATCGCTACCCGTCTATATATCGACCGGAAGCGGAGATGGAAACGTGAAGCGGAGTGGCGGCGCCAGGAGCAGGGCGTGTTGTCCATCCGCTGGCGGTTTGAGAGCCGGAATATAGAATGGAGCGAGCTGCTTGATGCGCTTTCCCGGATTCCCTCACCTCAGCGGATAGCGGTACTGTTGAAGCATTATTACGGTTACAGCTATGAAGAAATCGGTGTGATTCTGCAAGTCCCATCGGGCACAGTCAAATCACGTGTGTCTGCCGGCCTTAACCACCTGCGAAAGGAGCTGAATGAGGATGAAACCTGATGATGAAGAACTGCTGGTCCAGTTGAACGCAGAATTGAATATTTTGGATGCGCAATTTGATGACATTTCGCCGCCATCCTTGTTGGTTATGGAAGAACTCATTGCCGCCGAGACCCTCCGCAGGCGCCGTAAGAGCCGCAATGAGCTGCTGCTGTTTTTGTGCCTGGCTCTGATTGTGCTCAGTATCATTCTGAGTGCATTGGGATCAGCCCCTGTATTTTATTGGGTACTGCAGGCGGTATTCCCCCTCGCGGCACTTGGCAGTCTGGGGGTTTCGCGGATCAGACTGCGGCGGGAGGATACGGAAGAGTGAGTGAACTGAAGGATGTGCCTTTATGGTTGTGGATTTGCTTAGCTGCCGTGTTGATGCTGCAGGGGACATGGATATTCCGGGATGCGCAGAAGAGAGGCGAAGGTGGCATGGCATGGTTCTGGGGAGTCTGGGGTCTTACCGGAATACCCACGCCGGCAGTTTGCTACCTGTTGTTTGTGATTCTGCCAGATAGACGAAGAAGAAAGCGGGATTAATCAATACAGGGTGTCAGGAATGTTCCTTCTGTATGCGATGAATAGAACGGGGGATGCTGGGATGGACAAAGTGAATTGGGGTTTGGTTTGGCCGTTGCTTGCACTTCAGATCTTGCTGGCCATTGTCGGATTGATATCTTTGGCCAGAGCGGAGAAAGTGCGGGGTCCGAAATGGATGTGGATTATTATAATAGTGTTTGGCAATCTGTTGGGCAGTATCGCTTATTTTACAGCAGGAAGGAATGAGAACTGATGCCGCTGCTTAAGGTTGCCGATCTGCATAAACGGTATGGCAGACATATCTCTGTAGATGGTATAAGCTTTGAGATCGAATCCGGGCGCTGTGTCGCCTTGCTGGGACCAAACGGAGCAGGCAAGACCACAACGCTGCGCATGCTTGCGGGCCTGCTACCGCCTACGTCGGGGGAGATATCCTTTGCCGGCAATCGTCCGGGAGCAGATTACCGCAAAGCACTGGGGTATTTGCCGCAATCCCCGGCTTTTTACAACTGGATGAGCGGACAGGAATATGTTGTCTTTGCCGCGAAGCTGAGCGGCATGCGCTCCAGAGAAGCAGCCGAGAGGTCGGCCGCCGCACTGAAGCGGGTAGGTCTCAGCGAGTCGGCGCGCCGCCGGATTTCCGGGTATTCAGGCGGAATGAAGCAGCGGCTCGGTCTTGCGCAGGCACTGGTGCACCGCCCACGGCTGCTGCTGCTTGACGAGCCGGTCTCGGCGCTTGATCCGATTGGACGGCGGGAAGTGATGGAACTACTGCGGGAGATCCGTGAAGAGACGACGGTCATCTTTTCTACACATGTGCTGCATGATGCCGAAGAGATATGCGATGATATCATATTAATGAACCGTGGTGTGATAGCCGAGCAGGGGACATTATCCTATCTCCGTTCACAGTACAGTCTTCCTATTATCAGACTATATACAGAGAAAGAGGATAAGGCATTCCGGTGGCTGGAGGGCCTTGTGCATAAACCTTTTATTGTTCAGTCGCAGATTACTGCAGGTAAAGCCATTTTTAATGTGAGCGATGTAGAACTGGCACGGCGGGAGATTCTGCAGGAAGCTGGCAAACTGGATATTCCGCTGCTGCAATTCGAAGCAGGCTCTTCCACGCTGGAAGACCTGTTCATGAAAGTGGTGGGCTCATGAGAAGTTTCTGGACTTTATACTCGAAAGAAATGCTCGAGACGCTGCGAAGCTACAAACTAATCTGGATACCGATTGTATTTATCATCTTGGGCATTATGCAGCCGCTTGTGACCTATTACATGCGCGATATTCTGGAAGCTTCCGCAAATGTGCCGGCGGGGATGCTGGAGAGCTTTGAAATGCCGGAGGCAGCTGCGGTAATGGCGCAAGCGCTTGGCCAATATGGAACGATTGGCATACTGGTTCTGGCGCTTGGGACCATGAATGCACTGGCGGGAGAACGGAGCAGCGGAACGGCTGAGCTGCTGATGGCCAAGCCGGTTACTCCGATGGTCATTATCATCGCCAAATGGACTGCGCAGCTGACCCTGCTTGTGACTGCGCTTGGACTGGGCGCGGCGGGGGCAGGGTATTACACGGAAGCACTGATGGGTCCGCTTGCCTGGGGTGAGGTTGCAGCCGCAACCGGAATCTATGGGCTATGGCTGCTCTGCGGCGTCTCACTGACACTGTTGTTCAGCTCCTTCCTTCGTGGACCTGCCGCTGTGTTTCTTGCCCTGGCGCTCGTGGCAGGGGTATCGCTTGCCTATAGTCTGCTGCCAACCCAGCTTGCTTGGACGATGGCTGCGCTGCCTGGATTGTCTGCCGGAGTCCTTATAGACAGCGGCACAGCTGGAGTAGGCCCTTTTCTCTCAGCAGCCGTGCTGATTGCGCTGTGCATTGCCGGGTCTGCTCTGTTAACGTCCAGGAATAAACTCCCAGTTTGACGGAAAAATAAGAAAAATGTTGCTTTTTCTCGACATTTCTGAAAATTTCAAGGAAAATTTCATTGAACTCTCCTCCTGCTGCTGGACAGCTCTATCTTTTTTTAGTAGACTGTTGAAACAAGTAGAACCATGATAGATTTTGGCTCAGGAGGTAGGACGATGCTGCGTTTAGGAGAGAAAATTGTCATTGTTGCAGACGCTTTTGAGCAGAGTCTTCCTATTGGAGACTACGGCTACCTGATTGCTTACGACCGCAATCCTGACAATGCGTTTGATTATGTCATTCGTGTCCCTCAGGCAAACAGGAATTTTTATGTTACGGCAGAGGATATTGAGGCGGAAGAACAATTGCTGGTGGTAGAGGCTGAGAGAGCAACGCATGAAGCATTGATCGACTATGCTTTGTCGACATACAATGAGAAGCTGTTTCATCATTTGATGAACGGCGAAGACATGGAAGCAGAAGAGGCGGAAACGACGTCTACGGAAAGTATGTCCCAGGCGGAATTCATCAAACAGGTGAATCTTCGCGCTTGGATTTAGGTAAGGCCGGCGCAAGCCGGCTTTTTTGAAATAGAAGAATTTATATGTTCCACGCCATAAATGATCCTTCTATTATTCGCAGAAGCGGCTGCCAGTCCTAAGAGGACTGCAAGTCCGTTTCTTCTTAAAATGTAAGAATCTATAGGGTGCACGTAATGCTTTATCCTTATATTTCTGCAGAAACGGCTGCCGTCCCTATTAGGACGCCATAGCCGTTTTTTCTTGTTTCATGTACCCACAACCTGTAGCGCCACTAGCTGTTGTTCGAATTGCAGCTTTATGAACATGACAAGCTCATTGAATTGTCCAGGCTTCTACAATATAATTAAAAACGTTATCCGGGCGCTTTAGCCCTTTAAACAGGAGGGATATTTCTTATGAGCATTACCGTCAAAGATGTGCAGCATGTGGCCAAGCTGGCCCGCCTGCAGTTAAGCCCGGAAGAAGAGGCTACTTTTACTGAACAAATGAATGCTATTTTACAATATGCGGAGAAATTGAACGAACTTGACACGGAGCATGTGAAGCCGACAACGCATGTGCTGCAGGTCAGCAATGTGATGCGGGACGATGTCGTAAAGGAGAGCCTTTCCCAAGAAGAAGCTCTGCTTAACGCACCTGAACATGAAGACGGACATTTCAAAGTACCGGCAGTTCTGGAATAACGACAATAGAGAGGAGGAAGAAAGTTGAGCCTGTTTCAATATCGACTACCCGAAGTACATAACATGCTGCACAGCAAAGAGATTTCGGTCAGCGAACTGACGGAAGAATCATTGGCTGCCATTACCGAGCGTGACGGGAAGGTGCATGCATTTTTAACTTTAAATGAGGAGGGCGCGCGGCTGTCTGCACGTGCTCTGGACGACAAGCTGGCTTCCGGTGCAGCGCGCGGTTTGCTGTTTGGTCTTCCTGCAGGAATTAAAGATAATATTGTGACCAAAGGACTGCGCACGACCTGTGCCAGCCAGTTTCTGGACAATTTTCAGCCGATTTATGATGCAACAGTTGTTTCCAAACTGCGTCAGGCCGATGCTGTAACCATCGGCAAGCTGAACATGGACGAGTTCGCTATGGGCGGCTCCAATGAGAATTCTAGCTACGGGGCTGTACGTAATCCTTGGGATCTGGAACGTGTTCCCGGGGGCTCCAGCGGCGGCTCGGCAGCTGCGGTAGCTGCCGGTGAAGTCTTCTTTGCACTTGGCTCCGATACCGGCGGTTCTATCCGCCAGCCTGCCTCGTATTGCGGTGTGGTAGGACTTAAACCGACTTATGGTCTGGTTTCGCGTTACGGCCTGGTGGCATTTGCTTCTTCGCTCGATCAGATTGGTCCGCTTACCCGGACGGTGGAGGATTCCGCTTATGTGCTGCAGGCCATTGCCGGATACGACGCCCAGGATTCCACCTCGGCCAAAGTGAATATCCCCGATTACTTAAGCGCACTTACCGGTGATATTTCCGGGCTGCGCATCGCTGTGCCGAAGGAGTATATCGGAGAAGGTGTTGATGCCTCCGTCCGTGAGAGTGTGCTGTCTGCACTTAAGGTGCTGGAAGGTCTGGGTGCGGTCTGGGAAGAGGTTTCTCTTCCGCATACCGAATATGCTGTGGCGGCGTATTATTTGCTCTCTTCTTCGGAGGCGTCTTCCAACCTGGCCCGTTTTGACGGGGTGCGTTACGGTGCGCGTATAGATAACGGCGGCGGATTGCTTGATTTGTACCATAATTCCCGCAGCCACGGGTTTGGGCCGGAAGTTAAACGCCGGATTATGCTCGGCACTTATGCGCTCAGCTCCGGTTATTATGATGCTTATTACTTGAAGGCGCAGAAAGTGCGCACCTTGATCAAGCAGGATTTCGACGAAGTATTTAAAAAATATGATGTCGTCATCGGACCTACTGCGCCAACTACAGCTTTCAAGCTGGGCTCGCAGACGGAAGATCCGCTCACGATGTATTTGAATGATATTTTGACCATTCCGGTCAGTCTCGCCGGCATTCCTGCCGTCAGCATCCCTTGCGGTTTTGCCGAAGGCCTGCCTGTAGGTCTGCAAATTATCGGTAAGGAATTTGATGAGAGCACGGTACTGCGTGTTGCACACGCTTTTGAACAACATACAGATCATCATAAAGTACAGCCACAACTATAATTGCGGTCTTCGAAGCTTAGGCTCACAAAACTTTTAAGGGATGAGATCATTTATGTCTAAATACGAAACGGTCATCGGGCTGGAAGTTCATGTGGAGCTTCATACCAAGTCCAAAATCTTTTGCGGCTGCTCCACAGAATTTGGCGCTCCGCCCAATACGCACACCTGTCCCGTCTGTCTTGGTCATCCCGGCGTGCTGCCGGTGTTGAACCGCCAGGCGGTGGAATATGCGATGAAAGCAGCCATGGCGCTGAACTGCACCATCGGCGATGTCAGCAAGTTCGACCGCAAGAACTATTTTTACCCCGATTCGCCCAAAGCGTATCAGATCTCGCAATATGACCAGCCGATCGGTCTGAACGGCTGGATCGATATCGAAGTGAACGGTGAAACCAAACGGATCGGTATCACCCGCCTGCACCTGGAGGAAGATGCGGGCAAGCTGACTCATGTAGACGGCGGATTTGCTTCCCTCGTCGATTTCAACCGGGTAGGCACACCGCTGATCGAAATTGTCTCTGAACCGGATCTGCGCTCTCCTGAAGAGGCGCGCGCTTATCTGGAGAAGATTCGGGCCATTATGCAATATTGTGACGTATCCGATGTGAAGATGGAAGAAGGCTCCATGCGCTGCGACGCGAACATAAGCCTGCGGCCGGCAGGTCAGGAAGAGTTCGGCATCCGTGCGGAGCTTAAGAACATGAACTCCTTCCGGGGTGTGCTGCGCGGTCTGGAGTACGAGCAATTCCGCCAAGGGGAAATCCTGGATGATGGCGGTATCGTCGTGCAGGAGACCCGCCGCTGGGATGAAGCGCAGGGCAAGACGTTATCCATGCGCGGCAAGGAAGAAGCTCACGATTACCGCTACTTTCCAGATCCGGATCTCATTGTCCTGCATATTGATGATGCTTGGAAAGAGTCCATCCGGGCTACGATTCCGGAGCTCCCGGATGCCCTCCAGCTGCGGTACAGTGAGGAATATGGCCTTACCGCTTATGATGCGGGTGTGCTGACCTCCTCGAAACCGCTGGCCGATTTCTTTGAAGGCTGCCTTGCGTACACAAAGGATGCCAAGGCTGTGGCCAACTGGATGATGGGCGATTTGCTGGGTTATCTGAACGGCAGCAATCTGGAATTGTCCCAGGTGAAGATTACGCCGCAGGGTCTGGGTGAAATGATCGGCCTGATTTCAGGCGGAACGATCAGCAGCAAGATTGCCAAGACCGTCTTCAAGGAAATGCTGGAAAGCGGAAAGCTGCCGGGTGCAATCGTTGAGGAGAAGGGACTTGTCCAGATCAGCGACGAAGGCGCAATCAAAAAAATCGTTGAGGATGTAGTGGCTGCAAATCCGCAATCGGTGGAGGATTACAAGGCTGGCAAGCAGAAGGCAATCGGATTCCTGGTAGGTCAGGTTATGAAAGAAAGCAAAGGCAAAGCCAACCCGGGTCTGGTAAATACATTGCTGGCTGAAGTTTTGAACAGCTAGATCCCGCTTTTGGGTAATAGTAGACTATAGGATTATTAGCTCAGGGCTTGTCGGCAACGGCAGGCCCTAAGCGGCATATAAGGGGACTGTGCGGATGAACACAATTATCAAGCTTGATCTGCAGGATGAGATCATTCTTAGTGAGCTATGGAGCCTTCAGCATAAAGCTTACCGGCTGGAAGCGGAGATGATCGGATTCCATGAAATCCCGCCATTGCTGGAGACCAGAGATATGCTGAGCCAGTCTCAGGAGGATTTCTACGGCCGTTTCGACAGCAGCGGGGATCTGATGGGGGCTGTTGCCGTGCTGGAAGAGTCACCGGGCAAGCTGACTGTGACCCGAATGATGGTGAGTCCTGAGTATTTCCGCCAAGGGGTGGCCGGAAGCCTGCTGGAATTTATCTTTGCCCATTATCCGGGAATGGAGCGGTTTATTGTATCTACAGGGAAGCTCAATATTCCTGCGGTTACACTGTATACCAAACATGGCTTTATTCCAGCCGGACTAGAGGAAGTAGCACCGGGTGTGGAACTGATTGAATTTTATCGGAGTGGTATGCTTTGAAAGTAATACAATTCTTTATGGAAGGAGGAGCCCGAAATGAGTCCTGAACAGAAAGATGATTCCGCCAAGCTCCCGACAGAGGAAGGAATATATGATACAACTGCACAGGAGCAAGATGACGGGATAGAGCAGAAGAAGCCCTCAATCCCGCCCCGTCCAAAACGCCGTCCCCATCGTAAACGCAAATTTATTGCCGGACTGCTGTCCGCAATAATTCCGGGGACGGGACATCTATATTTCGGGCTTCTCCGCAAAGGGATTTCTTTCATCTTTCTTATCCTGCTTGATATTGCGGCGCTGCTGTATTTTTCGTCCATCGGTATGCAGATCAACGTTCCGCTGCTGATTTTGCTGGCCCTGATGATTCCGGTGCTGTATTTCTACAATGTGTTTGATGCCCTGCAGTCTGCTGACCGGATTTTGCGCTTTCCCGGGGAAGAGGACACTGAAACGCCAACCCCTTCAAAATATGTCAAACGCCGTACCCTGGTGAGTGAGCCGGGAATCTCGTTTGGCCTGATGCTGCTCTTTGGCGGAGTGCTGCTGTTCCTGTTCCGGCAGAAGCCGGCCTGGCTGCAAATGTTCATTCAGGATTATGCGGGAACGGTAATTGCCGCGGTGCTGATCGTCGGCGGTTTTTTACTGGGAGTCCGTGAGGTTGCGAAGGGATTATCCAGGAGCAGAGGCAATGAGCGGCGCATCCGCCGTGTCGGCAGATATACGGCTGCAGTCCTGCTTGCCAGTGTCGGCGTTCTTTTGCTGATGGATGCAAGAGATGGAACACATAATATGCTGCTGCTGTTAAAATGGTGGCCCGTTATACCGGTGCTGTGGGGTGCTGAATACCTGCTCATTTACTTTTTCTCAGGCCGCAGAGGTCAGACTGCCTATGGTTCAAGAGCCCGGATGGATTTGCGCGGGCTGTTCTCATCCGTTATTTTGGCCGCCAGTGTATTTATCGTGGCAGAGCAGGAGCATTATTTGCATTTATGGAACCGGGTCAGCCTTAACCTTACCGCTGCAGCAGTGGATTACGGCGAAGCCAAGGGCAGCCATTTTCAAAAGCCCCCATTAATCGTACCGGTTGAGCTGGGCACCTCCAAACTAACTGTTGATGCCATCAACGGCGACATTATGATCCACCGAGCCCCGGTAGAGGATATTGAAATCACGGCTACAGTATGGGTGGATCAGCTTGATGGTGCAGTGGCAGAGGCGATATCGGAGCAGTCCTTTGTGGAGGTCATTGAGGGTTCTAACATCAAAGTCACCCCAAAAACTAAGACTTATGGAGACTCCGGGAAACGCCAGCCGCGCATGGATCTTGACATTTCGCTTCCGGAGGACCGCCGCTTTAATCTGGAGGTGCGGACGATGAATGGCGGAATTACGCTGCAGAATGTGGAAGCCATTGAGGATATCTCTCTGGAGACCGGCAACGGCGCGATTGTTCTATACCGCATATACGGAAATGTAAAAGGAAAGACACTAAACGGGGAAGCTCGCGCCAGAACGGTTCAAGGGGACGTTGAGATGTCAACGAGCGGCGGAAATATGGCGGCTTGGGATGTTACAGGGGCATTGAAGCTGTCGACCGCTGTAGGCAATATAACGGCATCCGGCAACGGTGGCGAAGTGGATCTGTCCAGCAAGAATGGCAATCTGGCAATTGACGGTGCGATGACTAAACTGCATGCTGAATCCCTAAATGGCAAAATTAATGCCCGATCGGAGTTCGTCGGCGGTGACTGGGATATTTACAGCGCAGTTGGCGACATTGATCTTTACGTGCCTTTATTCGGCGATTATAAGGTGGATGGATCCAGCGGTTATGGAGATATCGACACCGACCTGCCAGAGCTGACTATCGACAAAAAGACAATTTCCGGCAAAATCGGCAATGGCGAGTTCAAACTGCGCGTAGAAGGAAACAGCAACCTAAATGTGAGGAAATATTGAAAAAAGTAATTTTTATTATATAATAATGAATATAATGTATCGACTCCGTTGACAACATCGAAAGTCCGGTCTTACAATTACTTTATAGCTTTATTATGTTTTTATTTTAAAGGCGGTGGAATTGATGGGTAGTGGCGTACAGCATGCATTGGAACAACTGAAGACTACCGGTGTCCGTATTACGCCTCAGCGTCATGCGATTCTTACGTATCTGATGGAAGCGTTGAATCATCCTACGGCAGACGATATTTACCGTGCGCTTGAGCCGCAGTTTCCGAGCATGAGTGTGGCAACTGTATACAACAATCTAAAGATGTTCATGGAAGCCGGTATGGTTCGCGAGTTGACTTATGGTGACAATTCAAGCCGTTTTGATGCAAATGTATCCGATCATTATCATGTCATCTGCCAGGTGTGCGGGAAGATCGAAGATTTCAGCTACGCCTCGCTGCATGAAGTGGAGCAGGCTGCCGAACAGGCTACAGAGTTTAAAATCCATGGTTTGCGGATGGAATTGTACGGTGTATGCAAATGCTGCAGCGACAAGAAGCATTGAGATAACAGATTAGAATAACATTATGGGTATAATCGACTGCGATGTTTCGGACTGCAGGAGATTTGCCGGTTTTTCCAAAACGTGCGGAATCCGGAAGCGGAGGCTGCACGTTTTTTTGATAATTCTGCTATGGCTTACTTAATCTATGAATAACTTCCAGTAGATTTTCGCAACCAAAGAGACTCACATAGCGTATACTTAAGATTGGTTATACGCGCACTCAAAAATTAACTAAATATGTGGAGGATACATTTTGGACAGAAGACAGAGACAAAGACGCACCAAGAAGCGTGGAGGTCTTTTTCGCCGTTTATTAGGGCTCGTCATAATAGCCGCCGCTGCTTACTGGATTGTATTTTATGTACTGCCGAATCGGCAGCATATTGATCCTGACTGGAAAGGGATGGAACACCCCATTTTTGTCAAAGGAGAGTTTACAGGTTTTAACGCTAACGGTACAGGAGAGAGTCTGCTGCTGCCGCTGCCGCTTTTGCAGAAGTATGTGGATTCTTCCATTCGTTATGAAGAGGAGAGCAAATCAGCCATTCTTTCAACTGAGAGCGAACTTCTATATATGCAAGAGAATTCAACCTCCGCCAGCCTGAACAACCAGCCGATTCAGCTTCGGCTTGCTCCTGAAGAAAAGGATGGAGTGACCTATCTTCCGGCCGACACCCTCGAAGATCTATATGGTTTTGAGGTAGAAGAGGATAGTGATACCGGAGCTGTACTGCTGATGACTGCCGGGGAGACGGTTCCGCTGGGCAAAGTGAAGGGTGAGGAAGGCGACAGAACGAAGGCACTGCGCAGCGAGGCGTCGATTCATGCCCCCATTATCGCGGATATGCCTCCGGGAGCCGTGGTGAGAATCTGGAAGGCTGACAACCCGGACTGGCTGTATGTGCAGCTGAGCAGTGGTTACACGGGATATGCCAAAGCCGGTGACATTCTGTCAGACGGGCAAAAAACTGTAGAAGAAAAAACTTCCACACCGTCGAGAGCAGAACGCAACTGGAAGGGCAAGCCGGTAAATCTGTTCTGGGAAGCAGTATACGAGCGTAAACCGGATCCGGCTAAGTTCGGTGAATTGCCCGGAGTCAATGTGGTCAGCCCTACGTGGTTTGAGATTGTAGACGTGCAGGGCAATGTGCGCAGTAAAGCGGACAAGGCTTACGTGCAGTGGGCGCACAAGCAGGACATGGAAGTCTGGGCTCTGCTCAGCAACAGCTTTGATGCCGATCTGACGACTGAGGCCTTAGCGAGCTATGAGAAGCGGATGAATACGATCGTACAAATGCTGGAGTTTGCTGATTTATATGATCTGGATGGTATCAATATCGACTTTGAGAATGTATACACCAAAGACGGTGAGAATGTTACGCAGTTTATGCGGGAGCTGAAGCCAATGGCTCAAGCCAAAAATCTCATTGTCTCCATTGATGTGACGCCTAAATCAAAGAGTGAAATGTGGTCTTTGTTTCTGGACCGGCGTGCACTCGGTACAGTCGTTGATTTCATGATGGTCATGGCGTACGATGAGCACTGGGCATCCAGTCCAAAGTCGGGCTCTGTGTCCTCGCTGCCTTGGGTGGAGAGCTCCATCAGCCGCATTATCGAGGAAGACGAGGTGCCTGCCGAGAAATTGATTCTCGGTGTGCCGCTGTATACCCGTATCTGGTCGGAAACAACAGAAAAGGGTAAAACCAAGGTGAGCTCCAAGGCCGTGAGCATGAATGCGGTTCAGGAGATTCTTACTGAGAAGAAGCTGACACCAAAGCTTGATAAGGATGCGGGACAGAATTACGTTGAGTACAAGGAAGACGGAATTCTCCGCAAAATATGGATAGAGGATAAGCTTTCACTACAAGGGAGAGTTAAACTTGCCAAATCGTTTGGACTTGGCGGAGTGGCCTCCTGGACACGCAGCCTGGGCAATCAGGAAGCCTGGGAGACCCTGCAAACAATTCATCAATAATATATTCTGTCAGTAAGATAACAAAGGGGCTCCCCGTCTGGGAGCCCCTTGTTTGTATGATTCATTCATTGGCTGTCGTTATTGCTTGAGTTGCTGAGTTTCGAGCTGCTCTGCAGTTATCGTAGCCTGCTCCGGATCCCTTGTCAGAAGGGTATGGCAGAACATGCAGCGGTCTGTTTTCCCGAGCATCTTGGTCAGTTTGTGGCATTCCGGACATTCCAGCTGGACTGCGCTGGTCGATAGCATGCCTGCCCAGAAGTAGATGGCGAGACTTGCCATCATGGAGATCAGGCCGATGACCAGACCGATTGCAGCGAATACTTTGCCTGCAGATCCCCAGAATACGATGCCTGCCGTTCCCAGAATCATGAGTCCCATTCCGAGCATGGTGAGCAGCAGTCCCCAGGTGCGAAAAGCATTGATTTTAGCCGATTTTAGCTTCATGAGTATTTACTCCTAACTAAAATATAGTTCGGTCGTCCAGGAGGAACTGATATGAATATGTAGAATATTATTATTTAAGAGGATTATAACTGACTGGACGCAAAATCGCCAAATTTGATGGAGGGAAGTATGGAACTATCCAATTTGACCCTGTTGAGTGGAGAAACGTTTGATGAGAATGTTCTGGGAGCTGTCACTTTGAGGCGGAAGGGTAATGCTCCGTTTCAGAGTGCGCTTCTTCATGACTTCGATATGGTAGTGCTGATGCTGCATGAAGATGAAGAGAAAGAACGCACTATAACCCATACCATTGCCGGTGACCGGCGCACGCAGTCTGTGCATGTAGGCTTATCTGCCTTGGAGCGGGCTGTAATGGCGGGTGATAACAATGAACTTCTTACCAGCTTAATTGCTGGAGATGTGATTTGGGACCCTAAGGGAATATTAGGGGATATGCGCAGGGAGATCATGCAATTCCAGGGCACGCTAAGAGAGCGGGTACTGTTTATGGAATTTGCCCGCTTTCTGCATATGTATGTTAAATCCAAACGATATCTGGAAGCAAACTGTACCATGGATGCCTACAACTGTGTTTTGATTGCTTTGTATCATTGGGCGCGGATTGAAGTCAGTGAAGCGGGTTTTTTTTCCGACCCTGCAGTATGGGAACAAGTCAAGAGTCTAAACACCCCTGTTCACAAGCTGTATGAAGAGCTTACGGTGAGTACCGAAACTCTGGATCAACGAGTCGAACTGATTCTGCTTGCTTGTGAATTTGCCCTAATGTCGAAGATGTCTGATTGTTGCGGATTGCTTTTGAATATCTTGGGCAGCCGAAAGGAATCATGGAGTATCAAAGAATTACTGCAGCATTCGGGCCTCAGCCAATTGGAAGCTGAACTGCCGCTTGTATTGCGCAAGCTTGTTTCCCGTTCACTAATAAGAGAGATTACTTCCTGGGCGGATGATGCCGGTGACGGTCATGCGGTGCGTTACACCCGGTAAAGATAAAGAGCAGGATAGAGTGGCTATCCATAACGGGATTTTCCACTCGACCAAAGAGCATATGCTGTAGGATAGGGAGAGGCCGGGCGCTCTCTTTTTTTATTTGTACAGTTTCTGAATGAGAAGATAAACGCAGGGAATATTTATAGTTGACTCTTATGTTAATGGTGTGTTAAATTATAACTCGGCCCTCAGACACAATGACAAGCTGCAAAGCAAGCGTAAATCAACCGAAAAAAGAAATTAAAAAAAAGGTTGACTAAAACGAGGTCGCCGTGATATATTATAAAGGTCGCTGCTGACAAGCGCCGACAACAAAAAACAAGAACTTGATCTTTGAAAACTGAACAACGAGTGAGTATGGAAATCACGCAAGTGAGATCCAAAACTGATGAGTTTCACAGCGTATTTATACGCTTTAGAAATTTCATCGTGAGAATGTAAATTCTCGTCAGATGTTTCAAAATGAGCAATCGCTCTTTCTAAATACCAATTTGGAGAGTTTGATCCTGGCTCAGGACGAACGCTGGCGGCGTGCCTAATACATGCAAGTCGAGCGGAGTTATGAAGGAGCTTGCTCCGGATTAACTTAGCGGCGGACGGGTGAGTAACACGTAGGCAACCTACCTCTTTGACTGGGATAACTACCGGAAACGGTAGCTAATACCGGATAATTCCTTTGTTCACATGGACGGAGGATGAAAGGCGGAGCAATCTGCTACAAGGAGATGGGCCTGCGGCGCATTAGCTAGTTGGTGGGGTAACGGCTCACCAAGGCGACGATGCGTAGCCGACCTGAGAGGGTGAACGGCCACACTGGGACTGAGACACGGCCCAGACTCCTACGGGAGGCAGCAGTAGGGAATCTTCCGCAATGGGCGAAAGCCTGACGGAGCAACGCCGCGTGAGTGATGAAGGTTTTCGGATCGTAAAGCTCTGTTGCCAGGGAAGAACGTCCGGTAGAGTAACTGCTACCGGAGTGACGGTACCTGAGAAGAAAGCCCCGGCTAACTACGTGCCAGCAGCCGCGGTAATACGTAGGGGGCAAGCGTTGTCCGGAATTATTGGGCGTAAAGCGCGCGCAGGCGGCTATTTAAGTCTGGTGTTTAAACCTTGGGCTCAACCTGAGGTCGCACTGGAAACTGGGTGGCTTGAGTACAGAAGAGGAAAGTGGAATTCCACGTGTAGCGGTGAAATGCGTAGATATGTGGAGGAACACCAGTGGCGAAGGCGACTTTCTGGGCTGTAACTGACGCTGAGGCGCGAAAGCGTGGGGAGCAAACAGGATTAGATACCCTGGTAGTCCACGCCGTAAACGATGAGTGCTAGGTGTTAGGGGTTTCGATACCCTTGGTGCCGAAGTTAACACAGTAAGCACTCCGCCTGGGGAGTACGGTCGCAAGACTGAAACTCAAAGGAATTGACGGGGACCCGCACAAGCAGTGGAGTATGTGGTTTAATTCGAAGCAACGCGAAGAACCTTACCAGGTCTTGACATCCCTCTGAATCCACTAGAGATAGTGGCGGCCTTCGGGACAGAGGAGACAGGTGGTGCATGGTTGTCGTCAGCTCGTGTCGTGAGATGTTGGGTTAAGTCCCGCAACGAGCGCAACCCTTGACTTTAGTTGCCAGCAGGTCGAGCTGGGCACTCTAGAGTGACTGCCGGTGACAAACCGGAGGAAGGTGGGGATGACGTCAAATCATCATGCCCCTTATGACCTGGGCTACACACGTACTACAATGGCCGGTACAACGGGAAGCGAAGCCGCGAGGTGGAGCCAATCCCAGCAAAGCCGGTCTCAGTTCGGATTGCAGGCTGCAACTCGCCTGCATGAAGTCGGAATTGCTAGTAATCGCGGATCAGCATGCCGCGGTGAATACGTTCCCGGGTCTTGTACACACCGCCCGTCACACCACGAGAGTTTACAACACCCGAAGTCGGTGGGGTAACCCGCAAGGGAGCCAGCCGCCGAAGGTGGGGTAGATGATTGGGGTGAAGTCGTAACAAGGTAGCCGTATCGGAAGGTGCGGCTGGATCACCTCCTTTCTATGGAGAATCGTCACCTGCAACGGTGACATTCAAATCGGAAGCTTAGCTTCCAAAACTCAGGTTTAGGCCTGTTACTCACTCGTTGGTCAGTTTTGAGAGTTTAAGCTCTCAAGTAGTACCTTGATCCTTGAAAACTGGATACCGAAACGAATTTGCGTTTTAGAACATCTTTTAGCTGAAACTTGTGTGAACAAGTTTTAATTAATAGTGATGCTAGCGGTTTTCCTTCTGGAAAAACGCATTGGTTAAGCTAATAAGAGCACACGGAGGATGCCTAGGCGCCAGGAGCCGACGAAGGACGTGGCGAACAACGAAACTGCCTCGGGGAGCTGTAAGCAAGCTTTGATCCGGGGGTGTCCGAATGGGGAAACCCAGCTGTGGTAATTCGCAGTTACTTCTCTCTGAATACATAGGGGAGATAGAGGCAGACCAGGGGAACTGAAACATCTAAGTACCCTGAGGAAGAGAAAACAATAGTGATTCCGTCAGTAGCGGCGAGCGAACGCGGAACAGCCTAAACCAAGGGGCTTGCCCCTTGGGGTTGTGGGACGTCTCACATGGAGTTACAAAGGAATATGGTAGGCGAAGAGGTCTGGAAAGGCCCGCGATAGAGGTAAAAGCCCTGTAGCCTAAACTGTGTTCTCTCCGAGACGGATCCCGAGTAGTGCGGGGCACGTGAAACCCCGTATGAATCCAGCAGGACCATCTGCTAAGGCTAAATACTACCTGGCGACCGATAGTGAAACAGTACCGTGAGGGAAAGGTGAAAAGCACCCCGGAAGGGGAGTGAAATAGAACCTGAAACCGTGTGCTTACAAAAAGTCAGAGCCCTATTCATGGGTGATGGCGTGCCTTTTGTAGAATGAACCGGCGAGTTACGTTTAACATGCAAGGTTAAGGTGAGAAGCCGGAGCCGCAGCGAAAGCGAGTCTGAATAGGGCGATTTAGTATGTGGACGTAGACCCGAAACCGTGTGATCTACCCCTGTCCAGGGTGAAGGTGCGGTAACACGCACTGGAGGCCCGAACCCACGTATGTTGAAAAATGCGGGGATGAGGTGGGGGTAGCGGAGAAATTCCAATCGAACTCGGAGATAGCTGGTTCTCCCCGAAATAGCTTTAGGGCTAGCCTCGGTGAATGGAGTGGTGGAGGTAGAGCACTGATTGGGTGCGGGGCCCGCAAGGGTTACCAAGCTCAGTCAAACTCCGAATGCCATTAACTTCTTGCCGGGAGTCAGACAGTGAGTGCTAAGATCCATTGTCAAAAGGGAAACAGCCCAGACCATCAGCTAAGGTCCCCAAGTGTGTGTTAAGTGGGAAAGGATGTGGAGTTGCACAGACAACCAGGATGTTGGCTTAGAAGCAGCCACCATTGAAAGAGTGCGTAATAGCTCACTGGTCGAGTGACTCTGCGCCGAAAATGTAACGGGGCTAAACACACCACCGAAGCTATGGCTAGATGCTTTGCATCTGGGGTAGGGGAGCGTTGTATGCAGGTTGAAGGTGTACCGTAAGGAGCGCTGGACAGCATACAAGTGAGAATGCCGGTATGAGTAACGAAAAGATCAGTGAGAATCTGATCCGCCGAAAGCCCAAGGTTTCCTGAGGAAGGCTCGTCCGCTCAGGGTAAGTCGGGACCTAAGGCGAGGCCGAAAGGCGTAGTCGAAGGACAACAGTTTGAAATTACTGTACCACCGTAATCCGCTATGAGCGATGGGGTGACGCAGGAGGGTAGTGACGCGGACTGATGGATGTCCGTCTAAGCAGTGAGGCTGGTGTGTAGGCAAATCCGCACACCATTAAGGCTGGGCTGTGATGGGGAGCGAAAATTATAGTAGCGAAGGTCATGATCTCACACTGCCAAGAAAAGCCTCTAGTCAGGAGAAGGTGCCCGTACCGCAAACCGACACAGGTAGGCGAGAAGAGAATTCTAAGGCGCGCGGAAGAACTCTCGTTAAGGAACTCGGCAAAATGACCCCGTAACTTCGGGAGAAGGGGTGCCTCGGTAGGGTGAATAGCCCGAGGGGGCCGCAGTGAAAAGGCCCAAGCGACTGTTTAGCAAAAACACAGGTCTGTGCGAAGCCGCAAGGCGAAGTATACGGGCTGACGCCTGCCCGGTGCTGGAAGGTTAAGGGGAGCGGTTAGGAGCAATCCGAAGCTGTGAACCGAAGCCCCAGTAAACGGCGGCCGTAACTATAACGGTCCTAAGGTAGCGAAATTCCTTGTCAGGTAAATTCTGACCCGCACGAATGGCGTAACGACTTGGGCGCTGTCTCAACGAGAGATCCGGTGAAATTTTAATACCTGTGAAGATGCAGGTTACCCGCGACAAGACGGAAAGACCCCATGGAGCTTTACTGCAGCTTGATATTGAATTTGGGTACGATCTGTACAGGATAGGTGGGAGCCGTAGAGGCAGGAGCGCAAGCTTCTGCGGAGGCGCCGTTGGGATACCACCCTGATCGTATCTAGGTTCTAACCTGGTACCCTAAACGGGTACGGGGACCGTGTCAGGCGGGCAGTTTGACTGGGGCGGTCGCCTCCTAAAGAGTAACGGAGGCGTTCAAAGGTTCCCTCAGAATGGTTGGAAATCATTCGAAGAGTGCAAAGGCATAAGGGAGCTTGACTGCGAGACCAACAAGTCGAGCAGGGACGAAAGTCGGACTTAGTGATCCGGTGGTACCGCATGGAAGGGCCATCGCTCAACGGATAAAAGCTACCCTGGGGATAACAGGCTTATCTCCCCCAAGAGTCCACATCGACGGGGAGGTTTGGCACCTCGATGTCGGCTCATCGCATCCTGGGGCTGAAGTAGGTCCCAAGGGTTGGGCTGTTCGCCCATTAAAGCGGTACGCGAGCTGGGTTCAGAACGTCGTGAGACAGTTCGGTCCCTATCTGTCGTGGGCGCAGGAAATTTGAGAGGAGCTGTCCTTAGTACGAGAGGACCGGGATGGACGTACCGCTGGTGCATCAGTTGTTCCGCCAGGAGCATGGCTGAGTAGCTACGTACGGACGGGATAAGCGCTGAAAGCATCTAAGCGTGAAGCCCCCCTCAAGATGAGATTTCCCAATTAGTAAGACCCCTTGAAGACGACGAGGTAGATAGGTTGGAGGTGGAAGTGCAGCAATGCATGGAGCTGACCAATACTAATCGGTCGAGGGCTTATCCAACAAGTAAGACGCAGATTCGTTTCGGATTCAGTTTTCAGGCGATCAAGCCTGATATGTAATATTCCCTGATAGCTCAGTTGGTAGAGCACTCGACTGTTAATCGAGTTGTCACAGGTTCGAGTCCTGTTCGGGGAGCCATATGGAGAGGTGTCCGAGTTTGGCCGAAGGAGCACGATTGGAAATCGTGTAGGCGCCACAAGCGTCTCGAGGGTTCGAATCCCTCTCTCTCCGCCACAATTTTTTACAGGTATGGCCCGTTGGTCAAGGGGTTAAGACACCTCCCTTTCACGGAGGTAACATGGGTTCGAATCCCATACGGGTCACCATTTCTTCACTTGATTTCATCTAGTGGAATTGATACAATAACAATTGTCCGTTTATGGAGGCTTAGCTCAGCTGGGAGAGCATCTGCCTTACAAGCAGAGGGTCGGGGGTTCGATCCCCTCAGCCTCCACCATTTTAACTTTAAATGAATATTTTTCTTACTGACGCGGGGTGGAGCAGCCCGGTAGCTCGTCGGGCTCATAACCCGAAGGCCGCAGGTTCAAATCCTGCCCCCGCAACCAATTTGGAACCGTGGTGTAGTTGGCCTAACATGCCTGCCTGTCACGCAGGAGATCGCGGGTTCGAATCCCGTCGGTTCCGCCATCAATACCTTAACAAACTTATATGGCTCGGTAGCTCAGTCGGTAGAGCAAAGGACTGAAAATCCTTGTGTCGGGGGTTCGATTCCCTCCCGCGCCACCATTTTATTTAACTGAATATGCCGGTGTAGCTCAATTGGTAGAGCAACTGACTTGTAATCAGTAGGTTGGGGGTTCAAGTCCTCTCGCCGGCACCATCTGTGGAGGCTTAGCGAAGTGGCCAAACGCATCAGACTGTAAATCTGCTCACGTACGTGTTCGGTGGTTCGAATCCATCAGCCTCCACCATCTTTAGGGGCATAGTTTAAAGGTAGAACAACGGTCTCCAAAACCGTTGGTGTGGGTTCAATTCCTGCTGCCCCTGCCAATGAAAATTTTAAAGCTTAATATGGCGACCGTGGCGAAGGGGTTAACGCACCGGATTGTGGTTCCGGCATTCGTGGGTTCGAGACCCATCGGTCGCCCCATTTCTTTAAAACAGGATTGGCAAATTGTTAGTAACAGCTTAATATGGCGACTGTGGCGAAGGGGTTAACGCACCGGATTGTGGTTCCGGCATTCGTGGGTTCGAGACCCATCAGTCGCCCCATTTTTTTCTAAAATGTTATTGGGGATTAGCCAAGCGGTAAGGCAACGGACTTTGACTCCGTCATGCATAGGTTCAAATCCTATATCCCCAGCCATTTTGCGGACGTGGCTCAGCGGTAGAGCATCGCCTTGCCAAGGCGAGGGTCGCGGGTTCGATTCCCGTCGTCCGCTCCATTTTTGTGGCGCCATAGCCAAGTGGTAAGGCAAAGCTCTGCAAAAGCTTTATCCCCAGTTCGAGTCTGGGTGGCGCCTCCATTATTTTTTAGAACTGATTCTTTTTACATCTATACGCCGGCGTGGCGGAATGGCAGACGCGCTCGACTCAAAATCGAGTGGGAAACCGTGGAGGTTCGAGTCCTCTCGCCGGTACCAACTACAACCTTTAGAAGTCCATTGATATTATATCAATGGGCTTTTTTGTGTATTTATAAAGTGCAAAATCGAACTAAACAGCTGCCTCGCTGTGTATATACTATGATAGTTATTCAACAAGCCATATTTCGAAGCCGTTTTATAACCTTTTTTTCTCTTGCAGGTGGCCTGCTATCATACCCGATCCTCCTTCGGTTAGCAGCCCACAACCCTACCATTTATACTAAATTACAGCATATTAAAACATTAATTCAATGCGTTAAAGTGTTGAAGTTATTTGTCATATCTAATTGCTGCGAATACATCAATGATCGGAGGTAGGCAATAATTTGAATTTTGGGTATCTTGTATGCTCGTCCGATTTTAAAGTGAGGGATTCGATTCGCTTGTAAAATTTTGTAGGCACTTTTGGAACTAATGCCACCAAGCATTTCGCATAGTTACGGAATATTAACAACGTCGGATATTGTTCAAACATGGACGTAAGGAGATGTGTCTTGTCCGAGAGTAATGGAATACATTGTTCTGGCATATAACATAGCTTCAACGTTATGACGAAGCTCTCCCTCATCCGAGCGGGCTGCCCCCAATACCGTGACGTTGGCCGGGCAGAAGTATCATAATCCCCTACTCTGGTTATGGCGATTCATCCGACCACAGGATGATTTTAGCCGGAGCAGTGGTCGCTCAAGCCCCGTTTTGGGACTGTCACAGCGCTTCCGCTTCGTCGCTTCTGGTTTTCATATGATGATTGCTTCCTGTTATATAAATGGGGATTAGGAGAGAAAAGGGCAACTGTTTCCTGAAAATTTTCTCTAAATAGATTAAAATAGAGTGTGTGAAAACAAGAACTGGCCCTGTGTAGTAAGATACACAGAGCCAGTCCCTTTTTTATGCGTAGTGACTAAGATCTAAGCGACGAACTACCATGATCTAGGCAATCGTCATCTGCTGTTTGCACGCTGGTTCCATTTCGTTTTGCGTACTTAATAATAACTGGCTCATAACGAGCAATTAAATGCTGATAACCTCCATCAGAATAGGCTTTAAATTGGGCTGGGAAATTCGTATATTGGCTAGCAACGCTCTCTAATTTGTCTGAGCTCGCTTTCTGCAAGTGATGCGAAGGCAGCGGCGAAGCCTTCTTACTTGGCTCGAAGCTGGCGCAGCACAAGCACACCAAAGTGCGTGCCTGTATACTTGTCTTTCATGTTAGAATGAATGTGAATCTTGTGTTTAAGTCCTGTATATCATGGACTTACTTCGCAGAACCAACAAATTGATTTCTAGCCGCACCTAGACCAACGATACCGAGTAGAGCGGAAGCGCCAACCAATATCAGGAGTGGAACGCTCCAACTATGACTGGCATCATGCAAGTATCCAATCAGCGCTGGGCCAATTGCTGCTAGTAGATATCCGATGGATTGGGCCATGCCCGATAATTCAGCCGCCTGATGGGCACTTTGGGTACGCAAGCCGAAAAACATCATGGACAAGCCAAAGGCAAAGCCCGCTCCAATTCCAAGAATAATAACCCAAAACAGAACCAGATGGATACTGCTATAGAGAAGTCCAAGTGTTCCGATCAAAAGTAGAATTGTTGTAATAACCACTAACAACCGTTGGTTAGACATGCGACCAGCCATAACTGGAACGATAAATGCAAAGGGGAGCGAAGCCATAATCAGAACCGAGAGAAACCAGCCGGATTGACTTGAACTGATGCCTTGATCTTTTAGTATTTCAGGCAGCCATGCCACCAGCACATAAAAAATGGCCGATTGTATTCCCATAAAAAGAGTCACCTGCCAAGCCAATGGAGAGCGCCATATATTGACCTGATGGTTGTTACCTGCGCTGTTGGCAACAGCGGCTGGTTTCGCTGGAGCCTTGAGTTGTGGTACCCAAAAGAGAATGGAGATGACGCTAAGTATCCCCCATACTCCCAAGGCACCTTGCCAGTTCAAGCCTGCCCCCACAGCTAAGGGAACACTAATACCGGAAGCAATCGCCCCGCATAGATTCATGGAAACAGAATAAACCCCTGTCATAGTACCCATTTGCTGCGGAAATTCCCGTTTAATCAGGCTAGGTAGTAATACATTACATATGGTAATAGCAAACCCCAGAACTGCAGTTCCAACATACAAGGTTACTGCTCCGGATAACGAGCGAACAGCAATACCGATGACCAAAAAAATAAGGGAAATCAGGATAATACGTTCTACACCATATTTACGTCCTAATTTTGGTACAAAAGGTGATAACAATGCAAATGCAATTAGTGGAACTGTGGTAATCAGGCCTGCTAAGGTATTCGAAATATGCACGTTCTCTCGAATAAGACTGACTAATGGTCCCACCGATGTGAGGGGAGCACGCAAATTCGCTGCGATAAAAATAATTCCTACGATCATGAACCAGAGTGTCGCTTGCTTGCGAATGCCGGTACTGGATATTCCATCCTGTTTTTTTAACAATTGTTCTGGTGAACTCATAAGGGATTCTCCTACGTTTTAAGTTAATTAATCGTCAATTTCATCCATGTGGAGGAAGTACCCTTAAGAGGGAATGTATTGTATTGTATATCACCAAACTGTGGGTGATAAAAAGACTGTAATGTCCAACAGCGGCAAGCAATGCTTCGTGCTTTCCTTGTTCTTCATCTGCTCTCTTTATGGTTGCCAGACGGTGAGCAATCATCAAAGTTGTTCTTCTCGCTGAAAGCTCAGCAAGAGAATGCTGAATTGAAGTTTCCGTTTCGGTATCCAGTGCAGAGGTGGTCTCGTCCAGGATCAGGATTGGCGAGTTCTTGAGGAACATCCGTAAATAGCCAGTCACTGTTTTTGTCCCCCGGACAATCTACCCCACGTTCTCCGTTCACTGTATCCATCCCTTCAGGTTGTGCATGGATAAAGGCCTCTAGTTAAGCCCGGTGAGCGGCTTCCCAGATTTCGTCATAAGCGATATTCTTACGGATGCTTCTGGAAAATAAATAGACATCCTGTTGGACAATCCCGATATTGCTCCAAGGCAGGAAAGGCTAATATCGGTGATGTTCATTTCATCAATTCGTATGTTGCCTTGTGTAACTTCATAAAAGCGTGGCAGTATGTTGATAAACTTCAAACCTGTTTTTCATGGGACTAGTCGTGTCCGTGCACTTGAATGCTTCATTTAGCACAGTGTTGCACGGGCCTTTTCAATGTATAAACGAACAGCCTCCTCGGCTTGGTGGCAATCCTGATTGGCAATGGCTTGATAAAGCAGGTCATGAGAGTCGAGATAAAAAGCCGCATTTTTGAAGTCCTTTGTTTCCAAAACCATGTTTTGCAGCGCCTCGGAAATATGATTGTACAAATTCGCCATCAATTGGTTATGTGAAGCAGCAATCACCATTTTGTGAAACTCGACATCCCAGTGAGCATAAGCTTTGAGATCCTGCTGGCTGGCTGCTTGTCTGCATTGGTCCAAGCATGTCCGAATCGCCTCCAAATCTTCTTCGCCTCTCCTGAGCGTAGCCAGGGCAGCAGCCTCTCTTTCCAATGCATATCGGACCTCCAGGCTCTCAAGCTTATCGGTATGCTGAATCACTTTTTTAATCACTGACCCCAAAACACTTGAGGAGCAGACATAGGTCCCATCCCCTTGTCTGGTCTTCAGCAGACCCGCATACGTTAAAGCCCGAATAGCTTCCCTCAAGGTATTACGGCTGACTTGAAGCTGTTCCATTAGCTCGGGCTCTGGAGGAATACGCATCCCTACTTGCCATTCGCTATTTTCGATCTTCCCCTGGATCTGGTAGGCCACCTGTTCCACCAAGGTTAAACGTTGAGTTTGAGTTAACAACAGCATCACTCCTTTGCGAAACGTAGGATGTTTGGTATTTTGGTGTTATTATATCAGATTGACTTTGACTTGGAAAGATGAAATTGATAATGATTATCATCAAGCTTTTTCAAGGAATCCAATTGAAAGGTAGAAATAACTGGCTCATAACGAGTGATCAACGTGGCTTCTGCCTCTTTGTCACCATTCTGCGCTAAATGGAGCAGAGTAGAAGTACTATTCATGTTTATCCTCCTTTTATCATCCAATTGCAAAATATCAGCGTTGTATGATAAAGCGGGAGAACTGCGACAAGCAAACGAGCCTTTACTTCTCCATGATGCTTTTAAGCTTCACCAGAACTTTTGATTTCATTTTGGAAACAGCTTGTCTGCTGGTTCCTAAAAGTTGAGCAATTTCCTTGTCTGTTTTATCTTCGTAATACTTAAGTTACAAAAGTCTTTGTTCTTTTGACGTTAGATACGATATTTCAGAAATTAGAGAAAGAACAGGAACGTTATGAGGCTCCGGTATGTTGTGGTGACGAACTAAAAAGTTGATATCGATCTCGAAAGTGACAGTATCCAAAGGAACAACATAAGCCGAATCACGCATCAGTTTCTCAAAATAATCTTTTTGAGCGTGCCGGAGACATGCTTTAACATAACTGCTGAATGTTCTTTCAAGTAAATCATTAACGTCAACTCCCGATGTAATAAGTTTCCATCTCCTCTCTGTACCTAAATGGGAAAGACCACCTTGCCGTTAGGGTACAACAGAGGCGCGTGAGCTCGCACGACCAAAAGCCAGACGGTGCGAAGGGCGTCTAGCGACCAGGCGGAGGAGCGAAAGAAATGAACCAAAGGTTCGTTACACCGGAGCGAAACGGATAAATCCAGGATAATGGAGATGAGACCCAACTGGTCGGAACGCAGCATGAGGCCGATGACAATGACAACGAACCAATGAAAAGCGCCTCCAGGATTGCTTCACACTGAACATAATTGATATTGATTATCAATATCAATTATGTTAATATAATTTTGTTCACAAGTAAACAAAAAGAAAAACAATTTATTGCTGATACTGAACTTGGTCTGCAACTACTACAAGAGAGGGGAGATTGCGAAATTGGAGTTTCAAAATCATTTTAAAGGTCATCTTTACGAGCAATATATTAGAATGCTGCATCTGAATGAGCTGTATACTGAACAAGAATTTAACTCGTTTCGGCAACAGGCCAGAAAGTACCAGATTGACATGCTCTCCAACAATATTACTAGTGTACACGTTATTGATTGCATTGGTGATTATGAACCGATAAATCATACCGGGATTGTGGAGAAGATGGGGTTGTCCAAAGCTGGCATTACTAAAATTAGTGCAAAGCTGCTGGAAATGGGCTTCATTATGAGAAGTCAACTGAACAACAATCGTAAGGAGATTTACTTTAGTTTAACGGATAAGGGAAGACACGTTTATCGTTTGCATAAAGAGCTGCACAAAGAAAAAGAAGAAAGGTTTTACCAATTCATTGAATCCTATTCAGAGGCTGAGCTGCAGACTATTGGAAAATTCATGAGTGATTTGGTGGCGCGTGCCGAAGAATACTCCGAAGGGAAGTTTACGATAAATGACGACATTAAAGATTGAGGAATTAAGATCCAAGATTGAAGGGAAAGAAATTTTAAAAGGGCTCACACTGGAGATTCATGGCGGAGAGATTCATGCGATTATGGGGCCTAATGGGACGGGGAAAAGTACGTTGGCTTCAGCTTTAATGGGCCATCCCAAATATGAGGTTACCGGCGGCAAGGTGACATTGGACAATGAAGACCTTTTGGAGATGGAGGTGGATGAGCGTGCCCAGGCAGGCTTGTTCCTCGCTATGCAATACCCAAGTGAAATTGCCGGCGTGACCAACTCGGACTTTCTCAGAAGTGCCATCAATGCACGGCGTGAAGAAGGCGATGAGATATCCTTAATCCGTTTTATCCGTGAAATGGAGAGCAAAATGAAGGGGCTGGAGATGAACCCGGAATTTGCGCATCGTTATTTGAATGAGGGATTCTCCGGCGGTGAAAAAAAGCGGAATGAGATTTTGCAAATGATGCTGCTTGAACCCAAGTTTGTGATTTTGGACGAAGTAGATTCCGGGCTTGATATTGATGCACTGCGTATTGTAGCCAATGGTGTAAATGAGCTGCGCAGTCCAGACAGAGGATTTATCATCATTACCCATTATCAGCGCCTGCTGAACTATATTACCCCGGATTTTGTGCATGTCATGATGCAAGGTCGGATTGTCAAATCTGGCGGCCCGGAGCTTGCCCACCGTTTAGAGGCAGAAGGGTACGATTGGGTAAAAGAAGAGCTTGGGATTACGGATGAGACGGTCGGCGAGGAAGTTTGAAAGCTGAAGAGGAGGAAAAGCAAGTGGGTATACAAGCAAAAAATTCAATGAATGCGAACGCTTTATGCGCTTGGTCAAGTGCTAAGGATGAACCTCGTTGGTTGCTTGAACGCCGGATTCGGGCACTCGAGCTGGCAGGGACGCTGGAGCTGCCTAAAGTGGAGAAAATCAAGCTTGAAAAATGGGATATCTACGAAAGTGGTGATTACAAAGCTGAGAATGCGTGGTCAGGTTTGGAAGATGCGCCGGAGGTTGTTCGAGGTTTGGTTGCCTCTCCGGTGGAAGGCGGACTCATCGTTCAGTTCAATTCGGATGTAGTGTATACGAAATTGTCCGAGAGCTTAGCCGCCCAGGGAGTAATTTTAACGGACCTGCATACTGCGGCAAAAGAGCATGAGGAGTTGGTTCAACGTTATCTCTTTCAGGCAGTGAAGCCGGAAGAGCACAGATTGTCTGCTGTGCACAGTGCCTTATGGAGTGGTGGCGTTTTTCTATATGTCCCAGACGGTATAGAGGTTGAAGTTCCCATTCAAGCGATCTTTTATAGCGATACGAGCGGGGCGCGTTTTGCTCCTCACATCTTGATTGTGACTGGTAACAACAGCAAGATCAGCTATGTGGATCATTGTATATCGAGAAGAGATGATATCGAGGTTTTGCATAATGGTGTGGTAGAGGTGTTTGCAGGGCCAGGCTCCAAGGTGCAGGTCGCTTCTGTTCATCAGCTTGCTGCAGCAACAACGGACTTCACCCAGCGGCGTGCGATTGTGCTTGCGGATGGCGGTGTAGAATGGATTGTCGGCGAGATGAATAATGGCTATACCGCCAGTGATACCAAGACATTACTCCAGGGCAACGGGTCCATCTCTGACGCTAAGGTGATTGCGATAGGCTCTGGGGACCAGAAATTGAGTTATACTACGCAAGCCCAGCATTTTGGCAGAAGCTCGGTGAGCCAAATGATCACACGCGCAGTAATGCGTGAAGAAGCTACGGCCATTATCAACGGGATTACAAAAATTGAAAAAGGTGCAACCAATTGTGATGGTCAGCAAACAGAACGTGTACTGATGTTAAGTCCAAATGCGCGCGGTGATGCCAATCCGATCCTGCTGATAGATGAGGATGATGTAACCGCCGGTCATGCTGCATCCGTGGGGCAAGTAAATGCGGAACAAATCTATTATCTGATGTCGCGCGGGATCTCACGGAGTGAAGCCGAATATCTTGTTATTCTCGGATTCCTCGCTCCTGTCATTTCGGAGATCCCGCTGGAGGGAGTGCGTAGCCGCCTGCAGGATGTAGTGGAGAAAAAACTTGGCAGATCATAGGGAATCAGAGCCAATCAAAGTGAGTCTTATGAAGGTTAAAAGGAGCGATACTAATGGCTAAAAAAGCGCCGGATATGGGTGAATATAAATATGGGTTTCGCGATGAGCACCAGTCTATTTTTCAATCTGGAAAAGGTCTGACTGAAGAGATTGTCCGAGAAATTTCCCGAATCAAGGAAGAGCCGGAGTGGATGCTCGATTTTCGGCTGAAAGCTTTGAAGCAATTCTACAAAATGCCGATGCCTGGGTGGGGAGCGGATTTGTCCGGACTAAATCTTGATAACATCCAATATTACGTTCGCCCTTCCGAAAAACAGGGAAAGACCTGGGAGGAGGTTCCCTCCGAGATTAAAGCAACCTTTGACAAGCTAGGGATTCCTGAAGCGGAGCAAAAGTTTCTGGCAGGCGTATCCGCTCAATACGAGTCGGAAGTAGTCTATCACAGTATGCGGAAGGAACTGGAGGATCAGGGCGTTGTTTTCCTTGATACGGATACTGCTTTAAAGCAATATCCTGAAGTGTTCAAGCAACATTTTGGAACGATCATCCCTCCCGCCGACAATAAATTTGCGGCGCTTAACAGTGCGGTTTGGTCAGGCGGCAGCTTTGTATACATTCCGAGGGGCGTTCAATGTGAGGTTCCTATACAAGGGTATTTTCGTATTAATTCTGAAAATATGGGCCAATTCGAGCGGACATTAATTATTGCTGAAGAGGGTAGCTTTGTCCATTATGTTGAAGGATGTACAGCACCTATTTATAGTACCAGTTCTCTGCATAGCGGAGTTATTGAAATTATTTGCCGGAAAGATTCCCGTGTCCGATACACGACAATCCAGAATTGGGCTCCTAATATCTATAACTTGGTAACCCAAAGGGCTGTGGCAGAGGAAAATGCCACAATGGAATGGGTGGACGGAAACATCGGCTCCAAGGTAACCATGAAGTATCCGGCTGTAATATTGAAAGGAAGGGGAGCCAAGGGGTCCATCCTGTCTATTGCCGTAGCCGGTAAAGGTCAGCATCAAGATGCCGGCGCGAAAGTAATTCACCTTGCTCCCGAGACAACATCTACGATTATATCCAAATCCATCAGCAAGCAGGGTGGCAAAGTAAACTACCGGGGATTGTCAAGCTTCAGCCGCGATTCCGCAGGATCCAAGTCCAATATTAAGTGTGATACGTTGATTTTGGACAACCTGTCAACATCAGATACGATTCCGTACAATGAAATTAAAAACGATCAGATTACTTTGGAGCACGAGGCAACAGTATCCAAAGTGTCCGAGGAACAATTGTTTTACTTAATGAGCCGCGGGCTTACAGAACAAGATGCCACACAAATGATTGTAATGGGCTTTATTGAGCCGTTTACCAAAGAATTGCCGATGGAATATGCCGTTGAAATGAATCGGCTGATTCAATTTGAAATGGAAGGAAGCATCGGTTGATTCAATAATTTAATAGATCAAACCTTTATCACTCTTTAAAGAAGTACGAGGTGTTAGTAATGAAGAAAAATAATTCGGACAATTCAGAACTAGCTCAAATTACCCGAGAGATACGGAAACTTCAGTTCTACTTCAATATGCTGTCAGGATTGAGCGCAAGTTGTGGTGTGATGATACCTTTAGACTCTATTTATACGCTTATAAGGGAACTTTCGGATCAAGAGGCCATTCTTAGGCAAAAAGCAAAGGATCACTCAGACATCTAGGGTGAAAAAAGGCATGAATTGACTGTTAGTAAAACAATGAGAGGAGCTGGCATAATGGAGGAGAATGGAATTTTATTCGATGAAGTATCGGAAGTGCTTCTCAAACTACGTCCTTTCTTACTGCGTGACGGTGGAGATGCTGAACTGGTCGAGGTTGAGAACGGTATAGCCAGATTAAGATTTTTGGGAGCTTGCAACGGTTGCCCAAGTGCTACGATTACGTTAAAGGCTGCTATTGAGCGCGCAATTCTTGAGGAAATCGATGATATTAAAGAAGTTGTACAAGTATTCTAAATTCCTTTTAACTGAAACATAGAAGGTAACAGGAATCAAAAAGTACGAATGATTTTAGGAACTTCTGCTCATGTCGCAATAGCATGTGCGACTCAAAATCGAGTGGTAAACCGTGGAGGTTCGAGTCCTCTCGCCGGTACCAACTACAACCTTTAGAAGTCCATTGATATAATATCAATGGGCTTTTTTGTGTATTTATTAAGTGCAAAATCGAACTAAACAGCTGCCTCGCTGTGTATATACAATGACAGTATTTCAACAAGCCATATTTCGGAGGAGGGGTGAGATGAAAACACAAATAACAGAAGAGAAATTAACCGAGCTATTCAATGAGCATTCCGCTTATGTATACCGCACAGCTTTATTGTTAACCCGCTCTGAGGCGCTGGCTGATGATATTACTCAGGAGACCTTTATTAAAGTGATGAAAAAATACGATTTGTATGATGAAGGGCGGCCCTTTCGTCCCTGGATAAACCGGATCACGGTGAACATTACGCGCAATATGCTGCGCAAGCAAACATGGCTCAAGCTGTTTGGCCAGCATATGCCGGAGGCGGTTGATACAGCAGGGGGACAAGGATTTGTACCGGATAGCAGCCAAGAGGTGTGGCAGCATGTCGCCAAGCTGTCATTAAAATGCCGTGAGGTTATCGTACTGCATTATTATCAGGATTTATCCTTGGAGGAGGCGGCGCAAGTTTTGGGTATTCCGCTGGGGACATGCAAATCAAGGTTGAATTACGCGTTAAGCAAACTCAGGATTGTGATGAAACAGGATAGCGATAATGCACTTTTTCAAGGAGGCAAACTATATGAAAGATAATGTGCAGACCCGGATTTCACATGCGCTGAAGGATTCGGTGGAAAATAAAAACACCTCGTTGAGTGCGGCACAAATTTGGCATGAATCAAGGGGCAAGCGGACAATCGGTAAGCGGAGGATGGCGATAGTTGCGATGGCTGTGGTGCTATTCCTGGGCATTGTGCCTGCTGTTGGTTACTCCTATGTGAAGAACTATCTGGATTGGGGAAGTCAGGATTTCACGGTTCGAACCCCGCAAGACGATATCGTTTCAGACGTGATAGGAGAGGAGACAAATTGGGAATCGCCGGTGGATATCTATAACCAGATCTTTAAGGAGAAAGACAAATTAACGGCTGCCGAGGTACAGAAGCTTGCGTATTATCCGCTGAGGTCGCTTGATCAGCTTGAAGGCTGGCACAAGACGAAAAGTGCAGGGTTTGTAAAAAATCACTATTCTTATGCAGACAACTCTGGCAAGGACGAGGTTGTGACGCCGCTCGCACCAACCTTTGTGGAAATTTTCGAAAATGACAGCCAGCAACACATCGTTGTGGTGCAGGATACAGATTATAATATCGTTCAGGAGAGGAAATCTCCGTTGTTTAACAAGCCCGTGCCGCGCAAGAAGTCGGATCGCATGTCTTATTCTTATCCGGCCAGCTGGAAGTTTGTAGAAGGGTTTGGAGAGGATGTTGCCTTGATCAGAGCGCACAATTCGGGGTGGAAAGAGATCCATCTTTATCATGAAGAAAAAAATAAGACAGTGACAATTTTCGAATTCCACGGGATGGAGGAGCAATTGCTGATTGATTTGGCCCACCGTTATTTGTCACTGGCGGAATAGCAAGCTATTGTGTCATTTAAAGCGGCTTTTAAAATCAGAATTTCGAATATATAGATTGAACTTAAAAAGTCTTCGGATTTCTACCGCTAATTGTGGTTAAAACCAAGAAATTCTTACGACAACAGCGGCCGGAAGTCCAAATATTCGCCGTAGTTGCGACTGATCCTGAACTCTAAAACCTTAACTTCAATCTATATAGTGTAATACTATCTCCTGATCTGCGTATATACACTCCAGCTATTTACAAAGTGGCCGATGGAGAATATAAGGGCAGGGACAACAAAGAGATAAGAGTGCAGCCAATATGCCAGAAGGATAAAATACAGCATTGGGAAGAGGGCCATTGGTATTGGTATAGGACCTAAGGGTTTAAACAATAATGAAAACTCTCGGCCGCCCCCAAAAAAGCGAATCCAGCACAGGTAGTAAATTATGAGGCAGATCCCTATTAGTAGTGTTATATAGTCTATAGGTTGCTCTGCAATCTTTCGCCCATAGAGGATAGGCAGAACAAAACAAGTGATTTGGCCAATCCGTTCGAATACCGTAAAGAGAATAGAGGTAGAGGTTAATTTGGGAATAGATCGTGGTGCAAAGCGTAATAAAAGAATATTTGGCAACAAAATCAGAAGCGATATCAGAAACCCCTTATAGTGTAACCCCATCTGCAAGCTCCGTTCTACTTATCCTTTAGAAATAAAATATCCCAGTGCATGAAAAAGGTCAATTAGATTATGTACGCTGTTGATCCGCATGATAATATCAGAAAGGTTGTTAATACCAAAAAGTACTCCGGTGGCCTTAAGCGGCTTCTGGAGTACTCTTTGTTTACAGGTGTTCTTAAGCTATCGCTGGTCCAGAAATGGGACAAGTTAAGGAAGCTTGTTGCCCGCTGCACGATAAATCTCGTACCATTCCTGACGGGTCAGCGTGATATCCGACGCTTTGGCAATATCAAGCAGGCGCTGGGTATTGGTCGTGCCCACGATCGGCTGCATGTTGGCCGGGTGTCTGAGCAGCCAGGCAATCGCGATGGCGGTGTCGGCAACTTCTTTCTCAGCGGCCAGGCGGCCAATGACTTCATTCAATTCAGGGAACTTCTCATTGCCCAGGAATACACCTTCAAAGAAGCCGTATTGGAACGGCGACCAAGGCTGGATGGTCATATCATGCAGGCGGCTGTACTCCAGAATGCCTCCATCATGTACAACTGAACCGGAGTTGGTCATGTTGACGTTGAAGCCGGCGTCAATCATGCCTGAGACCATAATGCTAAGCTGCAGCTGGTTGAAGAGCAGGGGTTGTTTTACATTTTTTTTGAGCAGCTCGATTTGCAGCGGGTTGAGGTTGCTGACACCGAAGTGCTTAACCATGCCTTTTTGCTCCAGGAGATCAAAGGCTTCAGCCACTTCCTCAGGCTCCATCAGCGTGTCGGGGCGGTGCAGCAGGAGCACGTCTACATAATCGGTCTTCAGGCGCTTCAGGCTCTTCTCCACCGACTGGACAATATGCTCCTTGGAGAAGTCGAAAAAGCCTTGGCGGATTCCGCATTTCGTCTGGAGCATCAGCTGATCGCGCATGCCCGGGCTGGCGGCCAGTACGTCGCCAAATACTTCTTCAGCTTTACCGGCGGCATAAATATCCGCATGGTCAAAAAAGTCTATTCCAGCCTCCAGGGCACTGTGAATATGCACGTCCGCTTCTTGTGGAGACAGATCGGCAATGCGCATGCAGCCTAAAGAAATCTGAGCGACCTCAAGCTGGCTGTTGCCCGCTTTAATTTTTTTTACCATTGTTTGCTCACTCCTCAAATGTAAGGTTCCTAGTAAAGTGTAGACCTTAGAGTTAACTGTAAGTCAATAGATTTTTAAAGCGCTTTTAATAGAACGCGAATGGTGTTACTTTAGAGATGGAGCCATTGCCAAACGGCAGA
Source organism: Paenibacillus sp. FSL M7-1046 (assembly GCF_038007405.1). NCBI lineage: Bacteria > Bacillati > Bacillota > Bacilli > Caryophanales > Paenibacillaceae > Paenibacillus > Paenibacillus sp. FSL M7-1046. Next base: position 3,342,978 of record NZ_JBBOXB010000001.1, read on the forward strand.
AGGGAGCTGTTATCATGGGATACAGCATCAAAACCATATCACAAAAAAGCGGTCTGAGCCAATATACGTTACGTTATTACGAAAGAGAGGGCGTACTGCCCGTGGTTGCCAGGGATGAGAACGGAAACCGTTGTTTTCATGATGAGGATCTGGAGCTGATTTCGTTAATTTGCTGCCTGAAGGATACCGGGATGCCGATCGCCGATATCAAACAGTTTATCTCGCTCTCCAAGGAAGGACATAGCTCACTATCCGAGCAGCGGAAATTGCTGCAGGCTCATAAGCTGCATATTGATGAGAAGATTAAGTTTTTCCAGACCTTTGCGCAAAAGGTAGATCATAAAATTGCTTATTTTGCCTCGCTTGAGGAGGAGGCTAAGGCGGATTGCAAGTAATCTTACAAAGGTAGTCAGCGTCAGCGATGACTGCGTATTAAGGGATGAGGAGATGTACTCATTCGGGTGGGGGATCGGCATCTAAAGTTCAACCTATAGAGATCCATAGCCACTATCCGTTAGCTACGGATAGTGGCTTGTTTGCTTGCTGCGGCTATCCACATGGATACCCGCCCATCCGCAGCAGTGCGTTTCATCAGGAGAAGCGCTGGCGGTATTGCCGCGGAGAGATCCCTTCCAGCTTCATGAAGCTGGAGCTGAAATAGGGAGCCTGGTTGAAGCCGACTTCTTCAGCAATCCGCGCGATGGGGAAGCTGGTCTGCATCAGCAGCAGCTTGCTCTGTTCAATGCGGTAGCGGAGCAGGTATTCCATTGGAGAGCAGCCGTACTCCCTGTTCATACAGCGGGCAATATAGACCGGATGAAAATTCAGGCTGTCTCCCAGCATGCCCGTCGTGATCTCCTCGCGGTAATGGGCACGCAGATAAGAGGCGGCTTGCTCGGCGCAAGCGGTGGTCAACGAGACGGTCTGCTCCCGGTGCATGGAGGCGGAGAGCTGCTGCAGAACCTCCTGGAACAGAATCTGCTGCTTGAAGCGGACTGAATCCAGGTGGGCATTGACCTTCAGCTGCTCCAGCTGGGCCAGCAGCTCTTCCATCCTGGCGGGCTGGAGCAGTGTCATGTACTGCGATAACGACAAGTTGAAGGTGCGGACATCAAACAGGGCGGAATGAGAGCACTCATCAACCGTGTCCTCTGCCTTTAACGAGGCCGAAGGAACGGTAACCGGACTCCAGGTGCCGGAGGTCTGGAAGTGGAGCCAATAGTAGGAGGTGTCCTCCCGGCAGCCTTCGGTTCCAAAGTGATGGCAGTCCGGGCGGAGAATCAGCGCTTCTCCTGCCCGGACCTCGTATCTGCGGTCCTCCTCGCCGAGATAAAGGCAGCCCTCCCTGACGAACAGCAGATCAAACACCTGAATATGCTGGCGGTTCATATGGATATATCCCGGCAGGAAATAGGCAAGACCGCTGATGATGTAATGAGGTACGGGTGGACCGGTAAATTGAAGCAGGCTCATTAAGGACCCCCTTGATGTAGGTTTGAAAAATGAAAGTTTAGGTTTGGAATTTGCTACATTTCCCAGAGTATATCACCTATAATTTACTTCTAGCAAGGTGATCTATAAGCTTGTTGCAGCTGAAAGTTATGAGTGCAACCGGTGAGGGGAGAGTTGAATTAGTGAAATCTGGAAGTGGAAGAGTTGGGCTGTGGATGCTGGCCTGGCCGATTTTTATAGAGATTTTTCTACAGACGCTGCTTGGCACGGTGGATACGATCATGGTCAGCCGGATCTCCGATGATGCGGTTGCAGTAGTTGGGATTTCAAACCAGCTGTTTGGTGCACTGACCACACTCTTCACAACCTTTGCGGGCGGGGCGGGCATTCTGATTGCCCAGCGTATCGGCTCGGGACGCCATGAGGATGCGCGCAAGATAGCGATCATGGGAGTTACGGCCAGCAGTGTGCTGGGGTTTGCGGTCAGCATCCTCCTGTTCCTGTTCTCGGACCCGATTGCGCGTGCACTTCATATCTCCGGCGGTCTGATTCCACTCGCACATGTCTATCTTACTTATGTCGGTGGAGGACTGTTTCTCGTCGGAATGACCGCTTCGCTCGGCTCGGCGATCCGCAATACCGGCAATACACGCGGGCCGATGTATACGGGAGTGGCCGTCAATGTGATCCACATTATTCTGAATTATATCCTGATCTTCGGAATGTTCGGGCTGCCCGAGATGGGGCTCGGCGGAATTGCCGTATCCAACGTAGTCAGCAGACTGCTTGGTGTCGTGGTGCTGCTGTATATGTTCAGCGGTGCTTTTGAACGCACAATCAGGCTGCGGGATTTCCGCACCTTTAGCAAGAAATTGTTCGGGGAGATTGTTAGAATCAGCTGGCCGCTGGGCCTGAACTCCTCTTCATGGGTGTTGTCACAGCTGGCGATCTATTCATTTCTGGCCTTGCTCGGGGCCAAGGAGCTGGCGGCCCGTACCTATCTGAATACGCTGGAATCCTTCTGCTTCACGCTGGGATATGCCATAGCCATGGCGGGGCAAATTCAGATTGCCCACCTCTTTGGCGCCCGGCAGATGAAGGAGGCATACCGGGGGGCGTACCGCACGCTTTATATCGGGCTTGCCATTGTAAGTGCCAATGTGCTGCTGCTGTTTCTGTTCGGCAGAACGCTGCTGGGCTTCTTCACTGCTGACCAGGAGATTATCTCGATTGGCGTATCACTGCTTGCCTTGAATCTGATTCTGCAGCCCTGCAAAATGCTCAATATGGCCATGGGCAACTGCCTCAATGCCATAGGAGACACCCGTTATACCATGGTAGTCTCCATCATCTCCATGTCGCTGATCGGAGTTGGCGGCTCTTACCTGTTTGGGATCAGCGCCGGATGGGGGCTGGTGGGCATTTATTGCTGCATGATTGCCGATGAAGCGGCAAGAGGGCTGCTGGTGCTGCGGCGCTGGCGGGGACAGAAGGTGCTGCGTGAGGCTGAAGCGCAAGCCGCCGGGGGACAGCCGGTACGCAGCGGGAAGCGGAGCAAGGTTCTTTTTAAGATGGAGGGATAAAAGGTTCAAGCTGCTGAAGACGCGATTCCCCCGGTTCTATCTTCAATCCGAAGAGGAGCCGGGGGTTATTTGTGTGCTCACGAAGCTGCCGGAAAGGTCCGAATTCTCACAATTCTGCACAAAAGTCTGAAATGTACACTGCACGGTTAGCAACATAATGCAGGAATACCCTCAAGCTGCACTGTTCGCCGGAAGGGGGGGCTCCTATACTTGGGTCATACATTGGACGGAGCCGCTAAACGCAGCTGGAGTGTCCAAGCGGAGGCGGGAAATCGGGCGCCGCTGCAACTTATATATAGGTATAGGAGAGTGAAGGCTTTGAGACAGCGCAAACGCAAGAATGGAATGCCGCTAGCCATTGAGCTTCCCTTAAAGGGAACGGGTCAGCTGTCATCACAGATGGGGGCCGGCATGAAAAAGAAGAAAAAAGGATTTCTGCATGAGCTAATCCATAACCGGGTTCTTTTTCTGATGCTGCTTCCGACACTGCTGTTTTTTCTGGTGAATTCGTATTTTCCGATGGTCGGAGTCTATTATGCATTTACCCAATTTGATTTCAATTCCGGACTGTTCGATGCACCGTTCGTAGGCCTCAAAAACTTTGAGTTTCTCTGGAAATCCGGGACATTGGTGAAGCTTACGCTCAATACGATCGGTTACAATCTGGCGTTTATCCTGCTGGGCAACGTACTGGCGATTGTCTGTGCCATTCTGCTCAGCGAGCTGCGTGTCAAATGGTTCAAGAAGCTTACCCAGTCGATCATGTTCCTGCCGTATTTTGTCTCCTTCGTGATCCTGAGCGTTATCGTCTACAATGTGTTCAATTATGATAACGGTTTCTTGAATACCCTGCTTGCCCAGTTCGGAGCCGGTCCAGTGGATGTCTACAATAAACCGGTCGTCTGGATTTTTCTCATCATCTTGTTCTATCTCTGGAAAAACCTTGGCTATAGCATGGTAATCTACCTCGCGGCCATTACGGGGATCAGTGATGAGTACTATGAAGCGGCCAAAATTGACGGAGCGCATATTTTCCAGCGGATCTGGTATATCACGGTGCCCATGCTGAAATCGACCTTTGTTGTGCTGCTGCTGTTCTCGCTGGGCAGCATTATGAAAGGGCAGTTTGACCTCTTTTATCAGCTGATCGGCAACAATGGTGTGCTCTACAATACCACGGACATTCTGGATACGTATGTATTCCGGTCACTCAAGGTTACCTTTGATATCGGAATGGCGACTTCTGCGGGGCTGTACCAATCCCTGTTCGGCTTTATCCTGATCATGACGGTGAACTACATTATCCGCAGAATCAATGATGACTACGCTTTGTTCTAAAAGGTGCAATAGGAGGAAAAGAGCATGCATATCAAAGACGACCATTATACAAGAATGCTGCAGGGGCTGGCTTACACCGTAATCATATTAGGTTCACTGGCCTGCCTGATTCCATTCCTGCTGATTATTTCGGCTTCCTTGACTGCCAATGATTCTATCATTAAGGATGGGTATCATTTTATACCGGCGCAATTCTCGCTGGAAGGCTACAAGACGGTGTTCACGTTCCCGGATGAGGTACTGCGGGCTTATGGCGTTACGCTGTTTACGACGGTGACGGGTACGGTGCTGGGGCTGTTTTTTATGACGATGGCCGGGTATGTGCTGGCACGTAAAGACTTCAAATACCGCAATACGTTTTCCTTCTACATCTATTTCACAACCCTGTTCGGCGGGGGGCTGGTGCCTTGGTACATCATGATGACCAAATATCTGCATCTGACTGATTCGTATGGTGCGCTGATTTTTCCGGGGCTGATGACCCCGTTCCTGATTATTCTGATGAAGAATTTTATCCGTTCGGCCGTTCCTGAGGAGCTGTTCGAATCCGCCAAAATTGATGGGGCCGGTGATTTCAAAATCTACTGGCGGATCGTGCTCCAGCTGTCGATGCCCGGCATCGCCACGGTAGGCCTGTTTCTTGCCTTGGCTTATTGGAATGACTGGTTCTCGTCTTCGCTGTTCATTAATGATCCGCATAAGTATCAGCTGCAGTTCCATCTGTACAATGTAATCAACTCAGCGGCATTCATTGCCAACATGGGCGCCGGTACGGGTGTCAGCCTGGGAGCCGACCTGCCCACCGAGTCGACCAAGATGGCGATGGCGATTGTCGTTACCGGACCTATTCTGTTTCTGTATCCGTTCATCCAGCGTTATTTTGTAAAAGGCTTGACGATCGGGGCTGTAAAAGGTTAGAACCGTATGGTGGAGCACGCCATTACGGTGTGCCTGTTATCCGGCTAACATAGCGTCATATTCTGATAGATGTGCTGACAAACAAAACTTTAGGAGGGTTCATCATGAAAAAGAAAGCAGGCAGAAGATCACTGGTAACGCTTACGACAGCTGCGCTGGCTCTTTCGCTGCTCGCGGGATGTGGCGGCAATAACAGCGGCAACAACAGCACAAGCAGTGAAACAGACGGTAATGCAGGCACAGCCGTGAAAACAGACAGCAGCACGGCTGCCCCGGCAGATACCGGAATTGACACTTCGAAGAAGGTGGAGCTGCAGTTCTATATGCTTGGGGATGCCCCTAAGGATCTGCCGGTGATTCAAGAGGAAATTAACAAGATGGCTCAGGAAGAACTGAATGCTACCGTTAAATTCAACTATACGAGCTGGACGGATTGGGACCAGAAATATAAGCTGCTGCTGTCTTCCGGCCAGGCGATTGATCTGATTTTTACAGCGGACTGGACCCAGTACCAATCTTATGCGAAACGCGGCGCGTTCCTGGCCATTGATGAATTGCTGCCAAAGGCGGCCCCGGAGCTGCAGAAATTTGTACCTGAGTCCATGTGGGAAGATGTGAAGGTGGATGGTAAAATCTATACGGTTCCTGCGACTTATAAAGAGTATGTGACCAACGGTTTCGTATGGCGGGAGGATCTGCGCAAGAAATACAATCTTCCACAGCCCACCGATCTGGCCAGCTATGAGGCCTATATGGACGGCATTGCCAAGAACGAGCCGGATATGATGCCAATGTCCCTCAACAGCGATATCGGCAATAATCTGCACTACATTTATACTGAACTGAACAAAATGGTTGGAGCGCTGCCTTATGGTATGGGTGTGAAGTATGAATCTCCTGCTACCGTATACACCTACTGGGGTTCCGATGAGCAAAAAGAAGAGCTGAAAACGATGAAACGCTGGGCAGACAAAGGCTTCATTCCTAAAAACGTGCTGAATATCAAAGACACGATGCAGGACCCGGTCACCTCCGGCAAAGCGGCCAGCATGTTCGGGGATAACCCGACACGCTATAATGACATGAAGATGAAGATCAGCACGACACATCCCGATTGGGAGCTGGGCTATTATCCGTTCGGGAAAACCACAGGTTATGCTACACCGGTACATCCGATACACAATGGTTTTGCCATTCCGAAGAACAGCAAAAATCCGGAAAGAGCACTTGCTTTCTATCAGAAGCTGGTCCTGGACAAACGGTATAACCAGTTGACAGAATACGGTATTGAAGGCAAGAATTACACCGTGGAAGACGGCTACTACAAACTGGTCGGCACGAGCCAATCCAATGGCTTCTCCCGTGAGGGGATGAACGGCTGGGCGTGGAGAAATCCGGAATTCATGCTGTTCGACAAAGGTTTTGATGGTGTGAAGGCTATCTTCGAAGAGCTGGACAAAATTCAGAAGCCTGACCTGTTCCTGGGCTTTGCGGAAGACTATTCCTCGTACCAGGCGGAAAAAGCGGCACTGGAGCAAGTGGAGAAGCAGTACCTCTTCCCGCTTGAGGCAGGTCTAGTGGATGATATTGATAAAGGGCTGGAAACCTTTATGCAGAAGGCTAAGCAAGCCGGGCTGGAGAAGATCCAGGCCGAATGGACGAAGCAGTGGAATGCTTATGTGGCGGAAAAAGGTATTAAGTAGTGCAGAGGTGCCCCGAAAGCCTATGGCTGGCGGGGCTTCTTGCTGCGCTTTGCTCAAGGGGAAGGGCATTTTGGTGCTGGGCAGCTGCGTGGAATGTTTGGACTTTCGGCCGCTGGCGCTCCTACAGTTCCAAACTTCCCCTCCGCTGCTTTCACCTTAATGGTGGTTCTCCAAGTACAGCTGGCACAAGCCCCTTGCCAACGGCTTTCGGGGCAAGGGGGAGGAGAGTAGAGGAGGCGGCCACTGCCGATATTACCTCGGGCTCGCCCAAATCAGATGAACCATGTTAAGCCAGTAGCTTTCCACCTTATTGATTTTGAGACCCGACTCTTTGATCAGTCCTAGAATGTTCCTTGTATAGTGACAGCCATAAGCACGATATAACAGCGGGTTAAGTGCTTTTTGGACAACAGAAACCGCAGGGTTAGAGCTGATCCCATGCTCCATGAGAAGAATTTGCCCATTCGGTCTGCACCAGCGGTTGATCTTATTCAACACCAGTAATGGATTATCATAACTGCAGAAGGATAACGTAGAAACAATAGTATCGAAGGAATGATCGGAGAAGCTCATTTCTTCAATATCCGAACAAATAAAAGTACCCTCAATATGATGATGATGTGCCGCCCGTTTTGCTTTCTCTAGCATCGCCTCACTAAAGTCAGTTGCGGTAACCTTTATGTTTGGAGGATAAAACGGGAAATTCGCACCTGCCCCCACGGCAAGCTCAAGCACCTCGCCCTTCGCATGACTTAAAAGCTGTTGGCGCCAACGTTTTTGTTGCGGATCTTCTCTTTTGTTATCATATTGGTTTGCCTGCTTATCAAAGATACGTATTAGCTTCTGCTTCTCCACCGGTCTCCCACCTTCAATAAACTTGGAACTCTCCCTGTTAAAGTCTATTTCGCCAAAAGGCTCACGTTACCTTTTTTTGTAACTGATCTGCCCATACTTCAATAAAAAGGGCTTGCATAGCGGTTTCCTTTTGCTCAAAAAGAAACAGGGGGCATCCCAGCAGCCATTTCATGGCTTTTGAGACAGCCCCTGTTTTCACGCGTTTTTGGAACGCCGGTAATCGGTGGGGGTGGTGCCGAAGCTGCGCTTGAACATCCGGTGCAGGTAGGAGCTGCTGGTAAAGCCGCAGCGCTCGGCGATGATAGTTACCGGGAGATCGGTACTCTCCAGCAGGCTGCATACTTCACGCATGCGCACCTCCAGAATGATGTCCACGATGCTGGACATGGTCTGCTGCTTGTATAGCCGGCTGATATAGATCGGGGACATATCAAGTTCGTCCGCGATCTGGTTCAGGCTAAGGTTCGGCTCCATATAATTCTCGTTTATTTTCTGATTAATCAGGAGGATCAGATCATGCTGCTTGGAGCTTTTTTTCTCAGCGAGCTGCTCCCGCATTTCACTAAACAGCACGAAGAAGGCTTTTTCCAGTTCAGCAACGGTTTCTACGGAATCCAGAGCGGGCAGCCCTGATGTCCCATCACATTGTAAACGGTTACGTTTTTGGACGGTACTGATGATTTCTTTGATCGTCACACTAAGCCTGGACAACGCTAATTGCACGGTATGGAACGGATAAGATTCCGTTTCCCGGAGGATGCCGCTGAATTGCTCCTGGGCGTCTTCGACTTTGCCGCTCATCAGAGCGTCGATAAGTTTCTTTTCCTTCTCGGTCGGATAGTGGTAGGTATTGGCCTGCAGACTGCTAACGGCCTGGGCGCTGATGATGCAGCCATGCCCGTAGAACAGACGGTGATTTGAAGCTTCCCGGACCTGCTTATAAAGCTGATTCAACTGCAGGGCATTCCGGTCAATATGGCTGTAGGTAAGGGTGAGGCTCACCTTCAGATAATCCGAGCAGGCCTGCTGAATCTGCCGCAGCAGCGTCTCAATCAGTCCTGTATCGGTGTATTCTACCGGATCAATGATATTCAGCAGCACCAGTATGCCGTCATCATTCATATCCACGGTCTCCACACGGTAGGTCTGGCCGCAGATTTCCGAAGCGATGTTCATAATGGCAAATTTATAGGCCAGCAAATAAGAGGATCTGGCTTCCCTGAATTCATTATAGTTGTCAATCCGCAGCAGGATGAGGCGGTAATCGTCGTTGAACGTAAAGTGAATGCCAAGCTGCCTCAGTTTCTCCACCTGCTGCATGGATTGCAGCGGCTTTAACCCCAGCACCAGATCGCGCACCGTATTTTGCCTAATCATAAACATGCTGTCGCGTTTTTCGCTTTCGAGAATATTCATCTCGCTGACGATCCGGTGAATGGGCAGATAGAGCCTTTTCGACATGATCCAGGACAGCCCGATGCCTCCCACCAGAATGATGACTGCAATGAGCAGGGTAGCGTTCCGGATGTTGTCGGTCTGCTCGGTGATGATGTCATACGGCGTGATCCGCACATACTGCCAGCTTAAAGCATCCGGGGCGGTATAAGAAATCAGTGAGTTCTCTCCAGCAAATTTGCCGATAAAATAACCTGCGGATTCGCCCTTGACCTTCTGGTCGATCCAGCGGTTTTCCTCCGGGGAAAGCTCCTGCTGCTCCAGGCTGTTGCTGGACAGGAAGGCGCCATGGTCTGCCAGGATGAAGGTCGAGCTTTTGGAATCTACAGGACTGGTAATCTCTTTGTTGATCCAGGGTGCGGAGATGTTCACAATCACTGCCGAATTAATCGCCCGGTCCCAGCCGATGGCATCAAAGCACAGAAAGGTATAAGCCCGGACCTGATCGTCCTCCTCGGCACCATTGGAATAGACCCGCGGAATCGGCATAAACGGCTTGTATTCCTCATAGTGGTTCAAGATGTCCAGAATGTTCTTATCCACAAGCTCCTGTTCGGTAAATACACCGTTTTGTCCACTGGAGGAGGCAATGTAGAGTTTTTCGCTTTTCGGATTATAGACATAAATGGATTCAATGTATGGCATCGAGCTTATATAATTGCCAAGCTCCGACATCGCAGCCGTGACGTCATAAATATCCGGCTTGTCGTAAAGTACAATTTTGGAGACGGTGCTGTTACGGTAGATTTGAAAGGAAAGCGATTGCGCGGCATCGTTCATATTTACAACCTCTCTGCTTGTTTTGGTGAGGTCGCTAAGGTCGGAGCGGAAGGCCTGCGTTTTTTCAACGCCAATATAGTAGTTGTAATAGATGATCGTGGAGACGAGGAAGGTTAAGGACACACATAACGTCATACTGACTAATATTTTGCTGTACAGTGCTCTTTTGTTGCCAATCTTATTCAGTCTCATTGACATCCCCCTGACTTCATTGTCTGTACTGGCGATAATAAGCCCTCTCTATATTGTTCACAGTATAATTATAAACTTCACCCTATGAACAGAACAGTAGAGCAAGATTACAATAGTGAACAGGATGAATTGCCAGGGAGTGAACAAATCCAATATCTGTGTACAAAAGCTACCTCGACACGGCGGTTGCCCAACTAAAGGAGCTGGGTTACGGGGAGTGACCGTTACACCCTGTAAAAGTGCTTGCGTTCCATCAGACCAAAAGATCAAAAGACAGGAAGCTAAATCGCTTCCTGTCTTTTGGTCTTTATTTCATTTACTCTTCATCCGGAAGGTCCGGGGGGAGAGGCCGACCTCTCTTTTGAACATATTGCAGAATTGGGCATCGTTTACAAACCCTGCCGCCGCTGAAACCTCAGCGATTTGCATTTGGGTATGAAGCAGCAGTGATTTCGCATAATTGATCCGCTTTGACAGAAGATAACGGTTCGGAGAATGCCCGAATCTTTCCTTGAATAAATGCCGGAACCTGTCATAGCTGTAGCCGGACATTTCTGCGAGCGATTGAACCGAAAGCTTATGGCGGTAATGCTCGTCCATATAGTTCAGAACATACTGCATCTGATCCTCTGAAGGAGATGGCGTATGTCCCGTGCCAAGCAGCCGCAGCAGATGAACGATGATCTCACTCATCTGCAGATTCATAAGCTCGGTGTAGCCATCCCGTTTGCGGGAGAACTCCTCTTTCATCCGCAGCATGATCTGCAGCACGGTCTGATCCTTGTCGTCGTCAGAGACTCCGGCTAAAGCGGGGAGATTCGGATGGCCGCAGATAAACCCTACGAATAGAACATCCGCCTCCGGCGTGTGTTTCTCATCATGCTTAAAGTTGGGCGGGATCAGCGCGAATGAATAGGGCCGGAAATGATAGTTGCGGATCCCCACATTCGAGGAACCAAGCCCCTGGATGTAATAAATCAGTTCGAAGCATTCATGCTGATGCGGAGGGACATAAGTATTAGCTTCATGATCTGCACTTACAATATATAGGACTCGATCCATTCTGATCCTCCGTTATTCTGTCATTTAGCCGAATCGTGCAAAAACCTGACCGAATCCATATAAATATTTGCTGCCTTATTTGTTATGATCGTATCAATTAAACCGAAGATTCGTAACCAGACTGGCCATCTCGTTCGGGAATTACCCGGTTTTTCAAGATTTGTATCCCTGTAATGTTTGCTTTTGAATGTAATTCACTAATTTTCATAGTTTATATGAATTTGCTGAAACTCAACGGAGTCATCGCTATAACACAAAACGTGCAATTGGGACATTTTGCCATTTCTTTAAGGTAAACCAACTACAAACAGGGGTGTGAACAAAAATGAAAAAGAACGTTCTTGCTTTATTGTTGCTCATGGTAATGGTACTTGTCACGGCTTGCGGAAATAATACGTCCGGCAAAGGAAATACAGCAAATCCCGCAAATGATGCAGAAAGCGGAGAAGCGGCTGCAGGGGACAAGCTCAAGGTCGTGCTGCTGATTCCGGGAACGCTTGGAGATAAATCATTTTTTGACGCGGCCAATAATGGTCTGCAGAAGGTGAAGGATGAGCTTGGTGCGGAAACCAAGGTTGTAGAAATGGGAGCCGACAAGACGAAATGGGAGCCTACGTTTAACGATATCGCCGCAGAATCAACTAAGGCATTTCCCTCCATTTGGGCATTTTAGGGCCGCTGCACTGCTGTATTCAATTTTGCACTACTTTCCAAGTGCGGTAAGTCCCGTCAGCCTGAAACTGTGTATGCTATACTGTGGCTAAAGAGGTGGGTCGGCCATGGAAAGCTTTACGGGCAAAGGTGTCCGAGTGTTTGCGGAGAAAATAATCAGAGTGTTCGCCGTATTATCCGTATTCGCTGTGCTGCTTAAAGATTATGCCGCTGATCCCGGATCAGCGGTATTTTTGGCGTGTTTTGCTTTACTGCTGCTAATCAATGATTATGCCAGAAGCAGATACTTATCCGTAGCGGGGACGCTGTGGTCTTTTTCTTTTGTGTTGAGCAATTTATGCGCTGGTTTTTTGCTGTGGAAAGTGTATTGTACCGGAACCCAGCTTTATATCATTATTTTGCTTGTGGAGCTCATCGTGGGTATGCGGAAGGTGCCTGTGCCTCTTTTGCTGTTGCATATGGGGATTTTCAGCGCTTCTCTGGCAGCCGGTCATACCGCAATAAAATACATAATAACTTCCTATGCAATCATGTTCGTCATTGTCTACCTATTCAGGAATGCTATGATTGAGAAGGCCAGAACACAAGTGCTGAATCAGGAACTGGAGAAGGCTAATTTGGCGCTGAAACAGTATTCAGTAACGGTCAGAGAGCTGACGCTGAGCAAAGAAAGAACAAGGATTGCCCAGGAGCTGCATGATTCATTGGGGCATTATCTGACTGCATTAAATATGCATCTAGAATTCGCCCACAAAGCTGTAGACCTGGAAACGGACAAAATCAGGAGTGTTGTTGGCCAATCCTACCAGCTGTCAAGAGAATGTATGGTGCAGCTCAGACAGGCTGTGCTGCTGCTGAATGAGGAGCAGCACGTACAGGAGCTTTCACTCCAGCGGCAGCTCCTTAACCTCTTCGCTCATTTCCAAGCGGCCGGGCAAACCCGGTTTGAACTCAATATGGATGAGGACATAGAAGCTGTGAACTTCGAAATTAAAGACTGCATTTATAAAACGGTTCAGGAATCAATCACTAATGGAATCAAACATGGGAAAGCCACACTTTTCTCCCTGGCCATTCATAAAAATCCCCGGCAGATTTCATTGCTTATTGCTAACAACGGAACGGGATGCAGGGAGGTTATCAAGTCAAACGGAATTCAGGGGATCGAACAGCGGATTCACGCTTTGGGCGGTACCGTTCAATTCGATTCTAATCAGGATTCAGGTTTTAAAGTGCAGGCGAATATTCCTAAAATGGTTGATTTCTAGCATAGGCAAGGAGGAGCAGCAGTTATGGTGAGTATTATAATTGCAGACGATCAACTGATTGTCAGGGAAGGCTTGAAAATGGTTTTGAGCCTTCAAGCGGATGCAAAGGTAATCGGAGAGGCAGCAAATGGACAGGAGCTGCTCCGGCTGCTGGCCGATTACTCTCCTGACGTGATTTTGATGGATATCAAAATGCCGCTGATGAATGGGATTGAGGCGACTAAAGCTGTGAAACAGGGGTATCCGGGGGTTAAAGTAATCATCCTTACTACTTTTAATGACAGGGAGTTTATCCTTGCCGGGCTTAAGCATGGAGCGGATGGATACATCCTTAAGGATTCGGCTTCAGAGGATATCATGGCGGCCATTCGATCGGCCTGCGAGGGTAACATTATGCTGAATCCGCAGATTACCCGGGAATTGGTGGATGCCCTTAACTCGGCGGGGACGATTCATAGTTTGCCAACGGAGAATGGAACTCCCACTGTCTCCCCCTGGCTCACGCCAAGAGAGCTTGAGGTGGCCAAGGGGATTATGGAGGGAAAAAGCAACAAAATCATCAGCAATGAGCTGTTTATTACAGAAGGCACGGTAAAAAACTATGTTTCCAGAATGCTTAACAAACTTGAATTAAACAACAGAACCGAATTGACCCTGTATTTGCAGAAGCTTAATATATAACTCCGCATGATCACCCGTTCTTCAGGAGAGAGAGGGGCTGTTTTGTCTCCTCCTGACCTTCCTTCCTCTAACCTATATGACTAAAGTAATACTGAAATTGCTTACTAAAGCAACCCCTTGATTGGGGACTTAAGTGAATATCCCTGTTCGAAGCGTGGCGATAAAATGATAACAGAGTAAGAGTTATCGCAAAGGGGACCACGCTGATGCTTGAACTGAACCATGTGACGAAGAAATATAAGGATTTTACGGCTGTAAAGGATATTTCGTTAAATGTGAAAAGCGGTGAAAGGTTCGGCTTGCTCGGACCGAATGGTGCAGGCAAATCAACAATGGTGTCGATGATAAGCACTGTGCTAAGGCCAACCGCAGGGACGATCACTGTCGATCACAAACCGCTCAGCGGAAAGCCCAGAGAGATCAAGAAAATAATGGGGATTGTTCCGCAGGATTTGGCGTTGTACCAGGCGTTAAGCACGAAGGACAACCTGGAGTTCTTTGGCAGTCTATATGGACTTTACGGCAGCAGATTGAAGAGCAGAACCGAGGAAGTTCTGGACATCATTGGACTCAAAGAACGAAGAAACCAGGCGGTGTCCGAGCTGTCGGGAGGAATGAAACGCCGGGTCAATATCGGTGCCGCGTTGATGAATGATCCTAAATTGCTCGTACTAGATGAACCTACGGTAGGGATCGACCCCCAGTCCAGGCATCATATTCTGGAAACGGTAAAGAAATTAAACCAGGACAGAGGCATGACGGTTATTTATACCAGCCACTACATGGAAGAAGTAGAGTATCTGTGCAAGCGGCTTGCGATAATCGACCATGGTTCCCTTATTGCGCTGGGGAGCAAAGAGGAGCTCAAGCTGAACTTGAAGGTCTGCGATACGCTGACGGTGGATTATAGTGAAGGAAATGAGGCAGCATTGGGCCAGCTCGAGCAAATCTCCGGTGTCACCAAGGCAACCGTGGAAGGCAAACATATTAGTATGCTTGTCTCTACCGGGGAGAGAAGTGTGATTGACATTGTTGATGATATTAGGAACCTGGGCATCCGGCTAACCGGATTCAAGTACGAAGAGATGAATCTTGAAAGCCTTTTTCTCCAAATTACAGGCAAAGCCTTAAGAGAGGAGTAGAAGGTGATGTCATGCGAAAACTGATCACATTATTTTTACTGGATTTCCGGTTGCTGACCAAAAATAAATGGTTCTATCTGAAGCTGATTTTGTTTCCTTCTCTACTGATTCTCATTCTGGGCACGGCATTCGGCGGCTCAGACTCCAGTGTGAAGGCGTTTGACGTTGCTTTTTATAATGCGGATAAAAGCGTTGCTGCTCAAGGGAGCCCGCTGGCCTTGGGGAAATCCTTAAAGAATGTTTTTATGCGGGAAGATCTGCGGAAAGTCATACATTTGCAGGAAGCGGCCAGCTATGACGAAGGCAAAAAAAGAGTCGAAGACGGTCATGCCGCTGTTTTTATATATGTGCCGGATAACTTTACGAATGCTGCAATAAAGCAGGAGGCGGCGAACCTTGTTGTGATCGGAGAATCTGCCAAAACGCTCCAAACGGCAATCGTGAGGACTATACTGGAGCAGTTTTGTGAGCAGCTCAATCTGTTAAATGAAGAGAAGTCCGCGGTTCTCCAGTTCTCAAACGGCGGTAACGGCCTTCCGCAAGCCCCAATTGCGGAGCTTCAAAGCCATATATTCAATTTCAGCGGCCGTTCCCCGGATATCCCGACGGTTTCAACGCAAAAGGATGCGGTGCCGGTAGATGCGATACAGTATTACTCCATTGCCATGGTAGTTATGTTCTCGATCATGACGGCCTTTGTGCTGGTGCACAGCATCGTAGATGAGCGGCAAAACCATACTTTGTTCAGAATACGTTCAACGCCTGCTTGGGATGTGCAGTATGTTTTAGGCAAATTGAGCGGAATTATACTGGCGATTGTATTGCAAATGTCTTGCGTAATTCTCATCAGCTGGCTGGTGTTCGCAATGAGCTGGGGCCAGCCCCTTGAGCTTTTGGTGATAACGGTTGTGTATGCTTTTGCCATAGGAAGTCTTGTGCTGCTCTGGGGATTTATTGCCAAAGACCATACGACTGTGTCCAGCCTGGCTTCACCTGTGCTGTATATTTTCAGTTTTTTGGGCGGAAGTTTTGTCAGTAGAAGCGAATTGCCGGAAAGTCTGCGGACCGTTCAGGGGCTGCTTCCCAACGGAAAAGCAATTAATGCGTACCTCAGTATCAGCCAAAATAAAGGACTTGCCGGGTCGTATAAAGATTTGCTGGAGCTGGTAGGGCTGGGAGTCATCTGCATTATCGTATGCATTAGTCAATACAGTGGGAGAAGGTGGAGTTTTCGTGCAATTTATCATCATGCTGAAACATCAGCTGAAACAGATATTTAGCAATCGAATAGCCGTTTTGGCGATGATGGGTCTTCCACTAATTCTAACGTATCTGTTCTCGTTCTCCACAGGCAGCATGCCGGATACTGTATATGCTGCAGATGATGATCACAGCATCTACTCCAAGCAATTATTAGAGCTGATTAGTCAGGGCAGCGGCTTGCGGGTGATTAATACGGATGTGAAGAGCATTAAGAATAAGGTGAACGCGCAGGATATTCCTTTTGGATTTGTGATCGGGCAGGATTTCAGCAGCATGTTGCTGTCAGGACAGGAGCTTCCCCTCAGCTTTGTGCAAAATGAGGAGAACGGCGAGGGGGCACTGCTGAAAGAGATCATCGCCGGTGAAGCTGGCACAATTCGTAAAGTAGCCAATGACTCGGAGTATATGTCCGGCCATTTACAGCTGAATGCTGATTCTATGTCCAGATATTTATTTACAGCATTAAAAGGTGCTTCGAAACCGAGCATTAATGTGCAGACTCTGAACAGCGGTGAAGAGGGAGAGAACAAAACTGCTGCCGAAAGGTTTACAGGCTTTATGGCGATGTTCATTTGGTTTGTGGTCGTTCAGGGCTTAAGATCGCTGGTCGACGAAAAAGAAAACAAAACCGTAAACCGGCTATTGAGCACACCCGTCAGCTATATGAAATATCTGCTCTCAAAAATGGCTGCAGCGTTTTTATTTGGCATTATTTATATTTCAGTCATACTGCTCTCAGGAAAATATCTGCTGAGAATAAACATGATAAATCATAATCTGCCTGTTCTCGTTATGCTGCTTGCCATGTATTTATTTGCCTTAATCGGATTAACCATGCTAATCCTTCCATTTATGAAGAGCCAGAAGCAGTTTACCTCCTCAGCTTCCATTATTGTCGCGGTTACCGGGATGCTGGGGGGTTCTTTCTTCTCCATGCAATTCGCTCCTAAGGTTATGAGGACTATCGGTAAATTCACACCCGAGGCATGGGTTATCCAAGTAACATCCGTAATGAATATCCGGGACGGTTCGATAGGTTCAGCAGTTATCGCTCTTGCCGGGATTGGATTCTTGGGACTGGCCGGAGCTTATGTATTTATGCGTAAAGAGCTTAGAGGATTAGAGGGATGATTATAATCATAACGGTGAGTGGGAAGTGATAATATTGGGCATTACAGAGCTTGCAGGAATCATCGAGCTGCTCGCAGGTCTCATCATCAATGTATGGATTGGAGCGTTTGGGAGAATCATCTTTAAAAAGGATGACAAAACCTCCAGAGTTGTACTGAGAATCTTGGGTGTATTCTTGCTGATTAACGGGATCTCAAGAGCCTTTCATGTCTGAAGTTTGCGTCCTCCTGACCGGGAGGATTTTTTGTTTGTTAATTTCTACTTCTGCGGGCATGTTTTTCTTCCATGCCGCTGATATATCATTTTGAGAAAAATGATGACACAGACGATAAAATACCTTATTATTTAAAGAGATTTTTAATGAAACAGATTTTAAATAATTATAGTACACTGTTTGAGGCGATAAAAGGCTATAGTATAGGCGTTCTGGAGAGGGGGGCTTACATATTCTATCGCTGAGTGGGGTGAGTAAAAGCTTCAAGCTGAAGGAAGGCTGCTATCATGCTGTCCGGCAGGTATCGCTTGAGGTGAAGACAGGAGCTGTCCATGGCATCATCGGGGCCAGCGGGGCCGGCAAATCGACGCTGCTGCGGCTGATCAATCTGCTGGAGCGGCCGGATGAGGGGAATGTTACGGTTGAAGGCAAGAAGCTTACCGGAATGGCGGAAAAGGCTCTGCGTGAGGAGAGGCAGAAGATCGGTATGATCTTCCAGCAGTTTAATCTGCTCGGCAATGCTACAGTCAGCCGGAATGTCGCCATTCCGCTGGAGCTGGCCGGTATGCCGCGGAGCGGACGGATGAAGCGGGTGGAGGAATGCCTGCAATTCGTCGGACTTGCGGACAAGGCGGAGCAGTATCCCGCCCAGCTCAGCGGCGGGCAGCGGCAGCGGGTAGCCATCGCCCGGGCGCTGGCGAACAGCCCGAAGCTGCTGCTCTGCGATGAGCCGACCTCCGCGCTTGATCCGGGAACAACGGCGGATATTCTTGCTGTGCTGAAAGAGATTAACAGCACACTCGGCGTCACGATTGTTATCGTCACCCATGAGCTGGATGTTGTCCGCAGCATCTGCAGTGATGTATCTGTGATGGAAGAGGGCAGAATCGTGGATTCCTTCTCCCGCGGGGAGATTGGTTTTACAGCGCCCGTCGGCTATACCGGTTCCTACCGTGAGCAAATTACCGGCAAAGCGGGGGAAGTCTATGTTTGAGGATATGCTGAAATACCAGGATCAAATGTGGCAATCTATTGGGGAAACCTTTGTAATGGTAGGCATTTCGGTAGGCGCAGCCGTACTGCTGGGGCTCCCGCTTGGAACGCTGCTTTATTTTTGCCGCAAAGGCCAGCTGTATGAGAATCAGCTGCTGTCTCTTATCCTCAACAGCATCGTTAACGTTGTCCGTTCGTTTCCGTTCCTGCTGCTTGTCGTGGCGCTGATTCCCGTCACCCGCTTCCTCGTGGGGTCGGCAATTGGTACGGTAGCGGCTACTGTGCCGTTGTCTATTGTTGCAATTGCCTATTACTCGCGGCTGGTAGAACAATCGCTGCTGGAGGTTCCGAAGGGGACGATTGAAGCGGCCTTATCCATGGGAGCTTCAAAGGTTTCGCTGATTTTCAAGTTTCTTTATGTGGAGGCCCGTTCCGGTCTGGTGCTTGGATTGACTGCTTCTACGATTAGCTTTATCTCGTTCTCAACTGTAATGGGCGTTGTCGGCGGGGGCGGAGTCGGCGATTTCGCCATCCGTTACGGGTACCAGCGTTTCGAGACGGAAGTGATGATCTATGCGATTGTCGTGATGATTGTGCTCGTGCAGGTGATTCAGTTTACAGGCAGCACTGCAGCGAGACTGCTGGATAAACGCTGAGCAATTTGCAAGCATCTGTGACCTTGAAATCAAAATATAAGTTGGGGGTTAGTTATAATCATGAAAAAAACAATGCTATTCGCGCTTACACTGCTTGTGTTGATCGTTGCCGGTTGTGGAAATAACAAGGAGAATGCAGAGGCGCCCGCTGCAGTCAGCAAAGAGCCTGTAAAGATTAAAGTGGCTTCGCTGATTCCGCCGATGACGGATATTCTTGATATTGTGAAACCGCTGCTGCTGGAAGACGGTGTAGATATGGAGATCGTGGTGCTGTCCGACAATGTGCAGCCGAACGAAGCGCTGGCGAACAAGGAAGTGGATGCTAACTTCTTCCAGCATGTTCCCTACATGGAGCAGTTTAATGCCAGCAAAGGCTCCAAGCTGGTCGCTGTACAGCCTGTATATGATGCCATTTACGGCGGATATTCCAAACGTTACAAGGCGATCAGCGAACTGCCGGAAGGTGCAACACTGGTAATGGCGAACGACCCTTCGAACATTGGACGTTCCCTGCAAATGTTCGCGGACGCTGGACTCATCAAGCTTAAGGAAGGGGTAGGCATTAAGGCTACACAGGCTGACATCACCGAAAATGCCAAGAACTACAAGTTCGAGGAAGTGGACCTGCTGATGCTGGCCCGGATGCTGGACGACGCCGATCTGGTAGCGATGACTCCGGCTTATGCCAGTCCGCTGGGCCTGACGCCGAAGAAGGATGCGCTGATTACAGAACGCGAAGATTCCGAATTTACCATCACCCTGGTAGCACGCGAAGATAACCAGGCTTCGGATGCCATCCAAAAGCTGGCGAAGCGCATCAGCGGACCTGAAGTGAAGAAATTCCTTGAAGATAACTATGCGGAGATTGCGTTGCCAGCGTTTTGAGGCAAGGTAGCCGCAACAAACTCTGCTGTGTGTTAATCCGGCCCAGCGACTATTGATATAAATGGTATGATACCGGCATGCAAAAGCAGCCTTCACCACTAACGGGAGAAGGCTGCTTTTTGTTATAGCTGTTTTGTCAATGTAACCGGATGTTCGGGGCATCGCCAAGGTATTAGCTGCGTACATTTAAGGACGTAACCACCTCGTACTGCGCCGATTCAATCCAGCTCCCCGTAGTGAAATCCCGTCCCTTTACAAGGACTTTGTCGGTATAGACTTCCACATAATACCCTTGGCTGCCGGTCTTGTGTTCATCTGCATTCGTCCAGAGGTAAGCAACCGAAGCACTATTGAACATGGTTGCCGTCTCGCCGTTGCCGGAGTACATCGTGTTGTCGACTTCAAGCTCCCAATGCGTATGGCCTGTAAAAAGAAGTGTCTGAGGATATTTGGACAGGATGGAGCGCAGCTCCTTATCTTGCGTGACGCCATACCACTCTTGTGACTCCAAAGATCCGGCTACAGTGTCCTTCAGCGGCTGATGCAGGAAGAGAAAAACAGGCTGCTCAGGCTTCGGGTGTCCGTCCACCAGCTTTTCCCCAAGCTTACGGTCCAGCCATCGAAGCTGCTCGTCCGACAATTTACAGAACGTTGGCAGACCTTCCTCTGTTCCCAGGAAAATAAAATGATACCCGCCGATCCAGTGGTCATGATAGGGGCCGGGCATTCCCATGCGGGAAGTGTACATTGCCAGGCGGGATTCCCAGTGGCCGAGTCCAACGTCATGGTTTCCCAAGGTGTAACGGATCTCCGGGAGTACTGCCTGATGCAGCTGCAGAATACGGTGGACTTCCTCATATTCTTCCTGGAAGCCATGATCCGTGATGTCGCCAATATGCATAATCCCGCTGCTGCCCTGGGCATGGTGAGCCAGATCCTGCAGCGCCCGCTCGAAATTCAGATTATACTCATGGGATGGTTCGGCAGTGACATGGGTATCGGTGATAATTTGGAAAGTAAGCAGCGGCTGTGGTCCGCCTGGTTCATTTGTACTCATTTGCGAGAGAACCTCCTTGGATTGCATGGTATTAAACTGAATGCAAACTTTATGAATAGAACTCTGTTAATGCCCCTTGGCACTAATGTTCAAGCCCACAATGCCGGCCACAATCACAGTCACCCATAATAGGGAGGACAGTGTCAGCCGCTCTCCGAAATACACCGCCCCCACGACGGAGATCAGGATGATTCCTGCACCTGACCATACCGCATAAGCTACCCCGACCTTGATCGAGGTGAGCGCCACATTCAGCGAGGTGAAGCTGATCCCATAGAACAGGAACATCAGCACGGAGGGCCAGGGCCGGGTGAACCCATGGGATATTTTCATAGAGATGGTTCCCGAGAGCTCGAACAGAATCGCCAGCGCGAGAAAAATCCAGGCCCACACCCCTTCGGCCCTCACCTTGTATTCCTTCCAATACTTAATTCTGCATAGGACTGCACCAGAGAATCTGCATCCGGCAAAAGGCCGTGCACTGATATATCCGCTGCGCCGGCAATCCCGACGGCTACAGCTGCCCCGGCGGCCTTAGCCATCCGCATATCGCCGTTCGTATCGCCAATCACGGCGGCCCCGGCAGGTTGTACCCCAAGGCGCTCACAGGCGAGCAGCGCCATATCGGGAAACGGCTTGCCCCGCTCGACCTGATCCGTACCGATCACGGCAGAGAAATAATGTTGGATACCGAGCCAGCGGAGGTGATTTTCGGCTGCCGCTGTTTCATCGGCAGTCACTACAGCCAGAGCAATGCCCTTGGCTGTGCAGTCGTCAAGGAACCGGAGCAGGCCGGGAAGCGGGAGCACCGGGCGGCTGCGCTCCAGCATTACATCCGCTTCCTGACGGCAGAGCTCTACCAGTTCCTTGGACTCGGCCCAGGATAAGCCTAGCAGGTAACCCTGCCAGGACAGAATGGCATAAAGGTCGCTCATCGTCCCCATGGCCAAGGGACCATTCCGGTCATAGTCTGTAATTCTACCCTCAGCATCGTGAACGGTTCCCAGCAGGGAGGCCAGATACTGAACCGGGAATTGGAGGCCGCGTTGTTCCAGCTGCCGGGTGAACTGTCCCAGGAAACACTCGCCCCAGCTTCCCCACAGGGAAACGAACTGCAGCAGTGTGCCGTCCTTGTCGAACAGAATCGCGGATATGGAATGTTCCCCTTGCGGAGTGATGAGCTCAGGCATGCTGCCGCCCCCTTAGATTTAATAATTCACGTTTTATAATGTTACTCCTTATTTTACTTTATCAAGTGCAGCCTGGGCAGCTTGCTGCGCTTCCTTCAGGGCCTCAGCCGCCGGGATATTTTCAATCTGCACCTTGTCCGCAGCAATGGTCAGCGCATCATTGATTTTGCCGCCGGTAGGATCCTGGAAGGGGGCAGAGGCGTGGGACGCCTGCATTAACGGGATTTTGATCTGCGGATTGGTCTCGCTGAAGGAGACGAATGCCGGATCTTCAAGCGCAGACTGGCGGACGGAAATATATCCGGTGTTGATTGACCAGAAGGCGGTATTCTCGGAGTTCGTGAAGTAGGTCAGCCATTTCATCGCTGCCAGCTTCTCGTCATCCCCGGCTTTGGCAGGAATACCGGCCATGATCGCTTGTGCCACAGGCTTGCCTTCGCCAACTCCGGCCCAGCCCGGCTGCTCCATTGCGGAGACGATGCTGAAATCTAAATCACCCTGATCTCCGCTGGAGCCAATATAGCCCGCCGCTTGGCCTTTCATCACATCGTCAATGGTCTTGTACCAGTACTCCCAGCCTTGTCCGCCGGAGTGGATGCGCATGGTTTTGTCCTCGTGAATCCATTTGCGGAACAGATCCCAGGTTTCAATCCACTCCGGAGAGTCGATCGTTACTTTGGTGCCATCCTCGCTGAGAACGCTGCCGCCCTTGCTGAGGACGGCATCGATCATGTTGCCGGAGCCCCACATCGGCTCCCATCCGAAGAAGGTTGTTTTGCCGCCGTCTTTAACGGCCATTTTCCCAGCGGCTGCCGCCAGGTCTTCCCAGGTCTTCAACTGGCTGGCATCGATACCGCTTTTCTCAAAAGCATCCTTGCGGTAATACATAATCTGTGTCGTTCCGTACATCGGAAGGAAATACTGCTTGCCGTCAACCTGGCCCTGGTTCAGAAAGGTCTGGACAAAATCCTCTTTATTAAAATCCGGCTGCTGGGTGATCAGCTCATCCATCGGAGAGAAATATCCCTTACGCGCCCAGTCCATATTGGAGGAGAGCACGGCTGCAGGAACCTGTCCGGTAGCAATGGCCGCCTGAAGCTTCTGCTCGGTTTCGCTGTAGTCTGCCTGTACGATGCCTTTGACGATGACCTCCTGCTGGGAGGTGTTGAACTTTTGGATGAGCGATTCCATATTCTCGCCAAGCTTGCCGCCAAGGCCATACCAGAATTCAATGGTTACCGGTTCGCTTTGGGCTGGAGGGGCGTCTGCCGCTGGAGCTGCGGAGGCACCGCCTCCCGCCGTAACGTTGTCCGAAGCGGAATTTCCGCCGCAAGCCGTGAGCACTGTGAATCCGGCAATCATAGATACCGCCGACAACCTTTTAAATACGTTCATCATCATTCTCCTCTTTGTTCAAAAATGTAAGATTCAGCCTTTACTGGAGCCTGCCGTCATATTGACACTTTGCATAATCGTTTTCTGCGCCAGCAGGAAGACAAGCAGCAGCGGGGCGATGGTGAAGGCGCTGGCGGCCATGATCAGCGGCCATTGTAATCCGTATGCACCCCCTTCCACGAAAAAGCTGCGCAGGCCAGCGGAGACTAACTGCAGGTCAGGGTCTTTGGTAATCAGCATCGGCCAGAAATAATTGTTGTACTGATCAATGAAGGTAATCAGCGCCAGCACGGCAAAGGATGACCTCGTAACCGGCACCAGCACCGTCCATAGAATCCGCATATGCGAGGCGCCGTCCACTTCACCGGCCTCCACCAGCTCATGCGATACCTGCAGGAACGCTTGCCGGATCAGAAAGATCGCGAAGATGCTTACAGAGTTGGAGAGAATCAGGCCGCCGTAGGAATTCAGCAGGTGCAGCTCGGACAGCACAAGATAGCCGGGCAGGTAGACCGCTGTAGCCGGAACCATATAACCGAACAGGATCACTCCGGCAAAAATCCCCTTCAGGCGGAATTTCATATGCGTCAGCGCATAGGCCATCATGCCGGAATTGATGATCTGCAGAATGACGATGGAAGTGGCGACGAAAATGCTATTGCCCATGTATCTTGCAAACGGGGCCTCATTCCAGGCTGCGGCAAAATTTCCCCAGAGCGGCACTTCAGGCCAGAGTGTAGGCGGGGAACGCCAGATTTCATCATTGGTTTTCAGCGCGCTGGTGACCATCCAGTAGAACGGGAAAGCCATCAGCAGGGCAAGCGTGGCAAAAAAAAGATGACGGGCCGGTCCGCCCAGCCGTGTGAATATACGCAAGCGGTGAGACCTCCTCTTGGAAAATGTACGGATTATTGATAATGGGTCGTCCGTTTGCTGATGCCGAATGAGAATACGGACAGCAGCATGCAGATGATGACAAGGACAACAGCTACACTGGAAGCCTCTCCAATCTGGAAGGATTCGAAGGCGGACTGATAATACAGATACAGCAGCGTGCGGGTGGAGCCGGAGGGGCCGCCTTGGGTCAGCACGTTGATCTGATCGTAGGCCTGAAGGGCCTGAATAAGCTGTACCACGAATAGAAACAAGGTGGTTGGCGAGATCAGCGGCAGAGTGATGCGAAAGAACTTCTGAGCAGCGCTTGCACCATCAAGCTCTCCGGCCTCCAGCAGGTCTGAAGGCACATTCCGCAGTGCCACCAGATAAAAGATCATCGCCCAGCCCACGGATTTCCAGATGGTCACCAGGAGGACTCCCACAAGCGCCCATTTGGGGTCCTGCAGCCAGCCTATTTTCCCGAGTCCGAGGAAATCAAGCACCGTATTGGCAAGGCCGACCTCAGGCTCATAGATCCACGACCAGACAATGGATACAGCGACGGTTGGCGTGACCCATGGCGAGAACAGCAGCACCTGATAAAGTGCGGAGCCTTTCAGCTTGCGGTTCATCAGCAGCGCGAGTCCGAGTCCCAGGAGAATGATCGGCAGCACACTGCCCGCACAGAAGAGCGCGGTCACTCTCAGCGCTTTGTAAAAGGCCGGGTTGCTGAAAAGATCGGCATAATTTTGCAGTCCGACAAAAGTTTTCTCCGGGCTCATAAAGTCCCATTCTGTGAAGCTGAGATACAGCACATACAACAGCGGCGCCAGCCAGAACAGAACGAACGGTACCATCGCCGGCAGCGTGAACAGCACGGGCTTCAAGCCGTTAATAACCTTTGAGCGTGTCATTTTCGTTCCGATACCCCATTCCATCAGCTTGATTTTGCGGTATAATGCAGAGGAAAGCTCCTCTGTTCAAAAAAAATTGTACACTCATGAGACAAGCCCGTGGTTAAGCGGAAGTAAACATCGTTCGGAAGTTGTGTAAAATTTGCAGAAAACCTGTAACGAAGCTTCAGTATTGTGTAATGTAGAGGGAACAATTCTAAAAAAGAGTGAAGGTGCAGCGAATGAAGCAGGCCGCATTTGGCGAGGACAACCAGCATTTATCACCACGGGAGCAACTGCTGCGACCGATGATTGATGCGATAGCGCAGACGATGGATTTATATGGAGCGAATTATTCTTACGGGCAGCTATACGGGATTATGTTCTTTGAGGACAAGCCGATGACGCTGGAGGAAATGAAGCAGGTCATGAATATGAGCAAAAGCAATATGAGCTACGGCGTCCGCTCCCTGATCGCTTCCCGGATGGTG
Organism: Paenibacillus sp. FSL M7-1046; assembly: GCF_038007405.1. NCBI lineage: Bacteria > Bacillati > Bacillota > Bacilli > Caryophanales > Paenibacillaceae > Paenibacillus > Paenibacillus sp. FSL M7-1046. The sequence goes on from NZ_JBBOXB010000001.1 coordinate 3,369,123, forward strand.
ACTAAGCTGGACGAGAAACGTGAGCGGAAGGAGCTGTATGTAGCCGAGACTGATTTTTTTCAGGCATTCAAAAACTTCTTCACCCTGAAGCTTCAGCGGGAAATTGATGTCATGCAGGAGGCGATGGGTACGGTGATGCCAGAGCTCCAGGAGCTGATCCAGGCGGAGGACACTCCTGAAGAGGAACGGCAGGCCTGCCTGCGGGACCTGGACAAGCTCCAGCATGCGGGAGAATATTATGCCTGGCTGCAGCGGTTTGTGTCGGGGCTGGAGGAAGGGGAATTCTTTGGCGGGGCCGGACTGCCCGGCAGGGAGTAGAGGCTGAACGGCAGTTATGCGGCAACTGTACAGCAGGTGAGCCATATAGGTTGAGCTTTGTGAGTATATCGGCCCGCGGGCGCTGAACGCTCTCCTCTCAAGTAGCACCAAAGCGGGAATCACTTGCTGCCAGCTGCACTGAGGGGGCTTTTTTGCGCGTGAAAACAGCTTTACGAATCGTCATTTTCTGGCCCTGTTATGGCTCTTCGATTAACGATAAAGAAAATAAATGCTTGCAAAGATAACGGTTCGTTTGATTATGGGCCTTGATTATTACGATTAGTTATTATCGGAATAAATCATGCTATAATATTGCCCAGGAGGCGGTTCCTTTGGATGAACTGGATATCAAAATTCTGAAGCTGCTGGAAGAGAACGGAAGACTGTCCCATGAAGAGATTGGCAAGCTGCTGCATATCTCGCGGCCCTCGGTGCATCAACGAGTCGGCAAGCTGGAGAAAAGCGGTGTGATCAAAGGGTACAGAGGCATTGTGGACTGGGGCAAGCTGGATCAGAAAATCAAGGTCATGATCTCCGTGAAGGTTGTCAGCCAAAGTTTCCGGGATGCGGCAGACCCAATCATCAGCATTCAAATCCCGGGTGTGAGCATTCTAGAATGCCAGCGGATGGCGGGAGAGTGGTGCATGCTGTTAAAAGTGAGGGTGACCTCACCGGAGCAGCTTACCCTTTTGCTTGATGAAATTCTCCGGATTCCCGGCATCAAGGAAACCTCGACGACCTTTATTTTATCTACATTATATGAAAATGGCATTAAGGGAATATAGAGAGGGTGGTAGTGCGTGAAGCAGAAAGCCAGGGCAAATTCAGTATACGCGGTTGGCATCGCGTTGTTGTCTGTTTATTTATTTTGGGGAGGAACTTATGTCGGCATGAAGGTCGCGATAGAGACCATGCCGCCCTTTCTGATGGCCGGAATCCGCTTTTTTGTGGCCGGAGCTGTACTCTATGTCATTTCCAGATTAAGCGGTGCTAAACGCCCGGCAGGACGCGAGTGGCGGTCTTCGGCCATCGTCGGCGCACTGCTGCTGCTTGGAGGCAATGGACTGGTGGCATGGTCGGAGCAAAGGGTCTCTTCATCTATTGCTTCTCTGATCGTCGCTGCGGTGCCCGTCTGGATGATGCTGTTCGGGTGGTTTGGCCGCGGCGGCAAACGTCCAAATCCCGGCGTTATCGCCGGGATTGTGCTTGGACTGCTGGGTATCGCCGTGCTGGTCTTCCAGCCGGGGCAGGGAGACAATGGCACTGCAACCGACCTGATCGGCATTATTACCCTGCTGGCAGCTTCCCTTAGTTGGGCGGCAGGTTCCATGTACTCACGCAGCGCCCGGATACCGGATTCTCCGCTGATGTCAACGGCTGCGCAAATGCTGTCAGGTGGCGCATTGCTGCTGGTTTTCTCCTTCTTTACCGGCGACTGGTCCAAGATGGACATTCCGGCCATTTCCCTCCGTTCGTACGCAGCTCTGGGTTATCTAATCGTCTTCGGCTCGATTATAGGCTACACGGCCTACATCTGGCTGCTCAAAAATGCCGATGCTACCCTGGTTTCGACCTATGCGTTCGTGAACCCGATAGTCGCCGTATTCTTGGGCTGGCTGCTCGCAGGCGAACAGTTAACCGTGAACACCCTGACCGCTGCCGTTATCATTATCGCTGCTGTAATTTTGGTGACCGTTTTCCGCGGCAGGCCGCAGAAGGCAAGAACTCAAGCAGCACTTGATATGCAAAATCAGCAGCAATCGATACACTGAGGACATCACAGCTGAAGGGGTGGTAACATGTTCGATATGCTAAAGGTAGGCAGGAATATCGTTAAATTAAGAGGGGCCGCAGGGCTCACGCAAATGGGACTCGCGGATAAGCTGGGAATCAGCTATCAGGCGGTCAGCAATTGGGAGAGGGGCGCAAGCATGCCCGATATCTCTAAGCTCCCGGAGCTGGCTGAAATCTTTAATGTCTCTATTGAAGAGATTCTGGAAGAGGGTAGGGGGACAGCGATCCTAACAAGTGTGCTGGAAAATGCAACTGAGGATTACCTGCATCAGCATGAGGTATCTGCAATAGAAATATTGGAAGTTGCGCCTCTGCTTAAGACGGAACAAATCGAAGAGGTGTTTGAGCATGTAAAGGCCAATGTGCCGATTGGTGACCTGGTGGCGCTGGCTCCTTTTCTGAGTGATGAAGTGCTGGATAAATGCGCCAGGAAGGTGATAGAGATCGGGCCAATCGGCGACCTGGTGGCGCTGGCTCCTTTTCTGAGTGATGAAGTGCTGGATGAATGCGCCAGGAAGGTGATAGAGATCGGGCCAATCGGCAATCTTGTAGCACTGGCCCCCTTTCTCAGTGAAGAAGTTCTGAGTGAATGCGCCCGTAAGGCATTTACTGAAAAAGAGGCAGGGACACTGCTGCAACTTGCTCCATTTCTAAGCCAAGAGGTGTTGGATGAATGCGCAGCCCGTTTGTATGCCAAATAAGCCAGGTCCGCAGGCTGCAAGGAATGAAATTAGGTTAGTTGTTCTCGATTGCAAACAAACAGGCCTCGCATCCTACGCGGGCCTGTTTGTTTGGCGATAACTTATGCTGTTACTGCAACAAAATGCAGCAGCTTGCTCTGGAAGTCACCATGCAGCTCGGGAAGCAGCAGGCCAGCATACATCAGGCGGTCGCCGCCGTATACGGTGCCGGTCTCTTTAAGCACGTAATCCTTGTCCGGATCAAGACCCTGAAGACGGAGACGGGGGCGGGCGGTGTTCGGTCCGGCCAGTACACGGAAGTAGCCGGCCAATGCCTCGGACCGGTCCTCGGCTACGAACATCCAAGCCGTTTCATTGCCTTCAAACGGCGAAAGCAGCCGGTACATATCCCCTTGCTGAACAAGCGAACGGATTTCTTTGTAGAAGGCAACCTGGGCAGCCGCTTCCGCCTGCTCCTCTTCGGTGAACCGGGTCAGGTCCAGCTCATACCCGAAGTTGCCGGACATCGCCACATCGCCGCGCATGGAGAGCGGGGTGCTGCGGTGAACCTGATGGTTCGGCACAGCCGAGATATGTGCGCCCATGGCGCTGGCCGGATAGACAATACTTGTGCCGTACTGGATCTTGAGGCGCTCTACGGCATCGGTATTGTCACTGGTCCAGGTCTGCGGCATGTAGTGCAGGATGCCCGGATCGAACCGGCCGCCGCCGCCGGAGCAGCTCTCGAACAGCACATGCGGGAAGCTGGATGTGATTTCTTCCATTACCCGGTACAGCCCCAGCATATAGCGGTGGGCAGTTTCCCCCTGGCGCCCGGGCGGCAGCGACGCGGAGCCGATTTCCGTCATATGGCGGTTCATATCCCATTTGACATAAGTGATCGGAGCCGAGGACAATACGCTGCTAACGGCATCTATAATGTAGTCGCAGACCTCCGGCCGGGACAGGTCGAGGATCAATTGATTACGGCTTTGGCTGCGTCTGCGGTCTGGCACATGCAGGCACCAATCCGGATGGGCGCTGTACAGCTCACTATCGGGGGAGACCATCTCCGGCTCGAACCAGAGGCCGAACTGCATGCCAAGCCGGTTCACCCGTTCCGCCAGATCGGACAGGCCCTGCGGCAGCTTGCGTTTATCCACGAACCAGTCTCCCAGGGAAGTGGAATCATCGTCCCGGCGGCCGAACCAGCCGTCGTCGAGCACGAACAGCTCAATGCCAAGCGCTTGTCCGGCACGGGCGATATCTTCGATCTTGTCCGCATCGAAGCCGAAATAGGTGGCTTCCCAGTTGTTGATCAGTACCGGACGCGGTTCATCGCGGTACAGCCCTCTTGCCAGACGGGTACGGTACAAGCGGTGGTAAATACGGGACATGCCGCCGATCCCCGCATCGGAATAGGCAAGCACAGCTTCCGGCGTCTGGAAGCTTTCGCCCGGCTCAAGCAGCCAGCGGAAGCCGAAAGGGTTGATGCCCATCGTGACCCGGGTGGACCCGTATTGGTCCACCTCGGCCCCGGCACTGAAGCTGCCGCTGTAGACAAGGCTGAAGCCATAGGCTTCTCCGCTGTCTTCCCCGGCATTCGGGGAGAGCAGGGCCAGGAAGGGGTTCTGCTGATGGCTGCTCGCTCCGCGTTTGCTGTCGATGCCCTGACTTCCGCTGCGCAGCGGGGCACGGACCAAATGGCGTTCCCGGGCCCAGGAGCCGGAAAGATGGATCAGCTCGAATTCATCATGCGGGAAATCGAGCGCCAGGGACAAGGCCCGGTTCAGCTTAAGCGGGCCGGTTCCGGTATTGATCAGCCGGGCCGAGCGGATAATGGTATCGAAACCCTTCAAGACCGTGTAAGACAGCTCGGTCCGAAGACCGGCAAGTGAATCCTCCAGCACCAGCTGTAGCGTTTCGGCTTCCTCTTCAGTCTCAGCGTATACAGCCGGCAAGCCTTCCAGCGCCGGTTTTCCTTTGAGAATGCTGTGGGACACGTAAGCCAGCTCCGTGACCGTTGTGCCGTTGGCCAGCTCAGCTACATAAGCGGGTTCCCTGAAATCGCCCGAACCATAGCCCGGATATTCATGGGGAAGGGTATCCAGGGAGAGCGAAGGCTCTGCCGGATCAACGGTGCTGCTGAAGCCCATAGCTCCGGGATCGAATAAATCAGAAACGGCAGAGCTGCGGATTTTTTTGCCCCAATGCAGATGTAGGGGATACGTACCGCGGGCCAGGCCGAATACATAACTGGTATTTTCAGTTTGCAGATGGAAGATTTGCAGCTTCGCATCATAATGAATGGACAAGGAAATAACCTCCTAAGGTGGATGCTGAAGTAATGAGACAGCCTCATTATAAGTCTGTTTCGCATTCAAACGTATGGAGGAATGCAGAATGAATATGGAGGAATGTAGTCTCTTTTGCAATTGGATAAAGGGACTGAGCTTAAAAAGCAGACCCGGCTGCCCGGATCTGCTTCATCGTTAGAGATTATTCTGCTTGCCGCAATCTTTCAACAACCGTTGCCTTGGTCAGCAGGCTGTAGGAGCTTAGCGTTACAGTGTACGCAATAGCAGCCAGGACCGGAATGACCAGAACAAACGGCAGCCAGCTGAAGTGGTAGACCGTAAAGGCCATATTATCTGCTATGTTTTTGGAAATGATGTAAGTCAGAAATAGGCCTAAGGTGGAGGTGATCGCCACGGTTAGCAGGACATTGTACATTCCCTCATAGACCAGAACCTTTTTCAGCTGCCGCTTGGTCATACCGATGCTCTCCAGTAAGGCGAATTCATTTCTGCGGGTAATAACCCCGGTAATGACGGTATTGATATAATTGAGGACGCCTATGAGCGCAATGACAAAGCTGAGACCGTAGCCGACCGTCTGGAAAATGCGGATAAACGAGCCCAGCTCCTCCTTGTAATCTTCTCTTGATTTGAAGCCCAGCTCATCACTTGAAGCTACAATGGACTTAACCTCCTGTTCAACACTGCTCAGCTTGGCCGGATCGGCGTGGATTGTTGCTGACAACCCCATAGGCGGATTGCTTCCCGCCGGCAGCTCCTTGGTTAATTCTGAGGCGGGAAGGAAGGTGTTGTATCCATAGATTGGATATGCATGAGTAGTTGCTGCATAAAGGGCATCAAGTTCTAAAACGGCCATGACTTCATAACTCTTTCCCAGACCCGGATATTTGATAGAGTCACCGGGATGATAATAAGTTTCATAATTATCTTCCCCATGCATCATAGCCTCTGTCACCAGCACATAGTTACCGGAAGCGAACTTCTGTTTATCAAAGGTTCCTTCAATAACATCCTTTTGCACCAGATCATACCAGCCGCCATCAATGCCGTACAGATCGAGCATAATGAAGTTATTCTTAAGAGTTTGTACAAGGAAAGGTTCGGGTTTAAGTACCTCTGCTTGAGGTTTCAGTGTAGCGCGTATCGTGTCATCCAAAGTGTATTTTTCGAATTTATAATATACATTGTCCACCTGTTCCACTCCGTCAATCTTATCCAGAGTACTTTTGAACGCTTCCGAAAGTTTGTAAGGATCTCCGGCCTGTTCGCCTTCTGTATACACAATAGCGTTATTGTGGATTACAAAGTCACCGGCGATATAAGTCTCCAGGTACTTATTGACATCGAGCGATGAAATCACGGTAAAGATAACACTGAACAAGACCATACTTAAGGAGAGTGAGGTCAGCATAAGAAACAGCTTCTTTTTATTGCGGAACAGATTGGAGAAGGCCATACTGTAAAGCTTTGCCCCGCGTGTCGAGCGTTTCTTCATCCGCCGTTTTACGCTCACGCCTGCGAATCTGACCGCTTCCACCGGGGAGATCCGTGCGGCCATCCGTCCCGGCTTGCTGGCAGCGATCCAAAGCGTCAGGTAGGAGAACACGGCAGCCCCAATAAAAATCCAAGGGCTGGCTGAATAGGAAGTTTCCATAGAACCCTCGGATGCGTTACTAATCAATGGGGTCAACCAGCGGCCAATACCATAACCAGAAGCCAGGCCAAACGGCAGACCGATAATATACAGCAGCTGCGCTTGACTGATAATAATCCTCCTGAGTTGTCGCGGCGTGGTCCCGATTGCCTTCAGCAGGCCGTAAAATTTGACATCCCGCACTACCGATATGTAGAAGATATTATAAATCAGCAAATATCCGCTGAGCATGATAATGAGAATGACTCCCATATAGGGAACAAATTTGATGATGTTATCTGAAAGGGAGGAGGTTGTGTAGGCCCAGTTTATTCCGATTGGAGCATCTACACCTGTGTCCTTGAGTACCTTATTGAGCTTTTTTTCGATATCGACGGCATTGCTGAACATCACACTTAGTTCGGAGGTATTCACATAAGAACCGTCAGCTTTGGACTTCACCGGATCGATAGAGGACAGGTTCTTGTTTACAAAAGACTCCGATACCAAAGCCAGCCCCGACATGGCCAGGTTTCTGTCCGCGTAATAGTACCCCGAAACAATAAATTCCTGCTGAATCACACGTTCCCCGGTATCTATGTCCAGAACAACCCGCTGGCCCAGCGCGTGCCTGATGCCAAGCTTATCCATCACCCAGGTGTTTAGCACAACCTCATTTTCTGCGGCAGGCAGCCCGCCTTCAATGAATGTTATAAAACCGTGCTTTGCGCTGTTCTCATCCATCCGTAAGACCTCTACCCGACTATCCTTGAACACATCATTTGTTAACTCTCCAGCTTTAAGTGTGACTCCGTATTCCCGAATGGAGGGATGTTTCTTCAGCGCTTCGACCTGTGCCGGCGCCAGATATTTGAAGCCTCCGTGGAAGTCAGAGCCAACCGTTTTCATCTGGGCTAATTCCATCGATTTGTTGATGTTTAAGACCATGGTGAAGATGGAGGTAATGAGCAGTGTAGTCAGGATGACCGCGCAGATTACAGCCAGATTTCGCATGGGATTGGCTTTCAGGCTTTTTAGAGCAAGGCGGTTTACAATTTTGCGGTTGTTGGTTGTGATCATAACGTCTTAACCCTGGTGGATACCGTCTCGTTGCCGGAAACAATGCGTCCATCTTCAATTCTAATAATCCGGTCGGCAGTCTGGGCGATGGATTCATTATGAGTAATCATGACAATGGTCTGATTGAATTTCTCACTTAGCTGCTTCAGCAGAATAAGAACCTCTTGGCTCGTTTTGCTATCCAGATTCCCTGTAGGCTCGTCAGCCAGAATAATGGAAGGTTTAGTTGCCAGCGCTCTGGCAATCGCAACACGTTGCTGTTGCCCGCCGGAAAGGTTAGACGGCAGATTGTGGATTTTCCCCTGAAGTCCGAGGGCCTGGATCACTTCATCCAGATATTTCTGATCAATTCTGCCGCCGTCCAGTTCTATAGGAAGCAATATATTTTCGAGCACATTCAGAATCGGTACCAGATTATAGCTTTGAAAGATGAAACCAACCGATCTGCGTCTAAAAATCGTCAATTTCTCATCACTCATCGCAAAGATATCGTTCCCATCCACAATCACCTTGCCTTCAGTGGCCCGGTCCAGGCCGCCGAGCATATGAAGCAGGGTGCTTTTTCCGCTGCCGCTGGTGCCGACAATGGCCAGAAACTCGCCTTTTTCTACAGACAGAGAGACATCGTCCAGCGCTTTAACTGTCGTCTGCGGATCTTTGCCATAATATTTCTTGAGGTGTTCAATTTTTAATATAGGCATGGTGATTCATCCTCCATAATCTTTGATGCTCTTAAGATATCAGACAATTCTAACTGGACAGTGTCTGAAATCTGATGATTATGACACAATTAGATTTGGGGTAGAAACATAGACATCATTGTTCCTCTGCCTGGCTCGGATACCGCTGTGATAAAACCTCCCTGCATGCTGATAATCTTCCGCGTCAAATACAGCCCGATTCCAATGCCTTCATACTCCCTGGCGTTGTGTCCCCGGTAGAACCGTTTGAAGATGTGCTTAAGCTCATCCTGGGGTATCCCCATGCCAGTGTCCGAAACATCTATCCGGGTAAACATTTCATTGCTTTCAGTCACGATCGAAATTTTACCGCCTGCCTTTGTGTACTTCACCGAATTTTCCAATAGATTAAATAAGGCCTCGCTGGTCCATTGGGGATCATGACGGGCTTTTGCGAGGTGATTGCATTCGATATGAATATCGATCTGTTTACTTTCCGCACGGGTATAGATATGGGATACAGCCCGGGTTATCGTCTGAATCACCGGATTGACCGTGCTGTTCAGGGTGATCATCCCCGTTTCCAGCCGGGACATCTTGACCAGAGAGGTAATCAGCCATTCGAGCTTTTCTGATTGCGACTGAATATGGCTCACCAGTTGCCGGGATTCTTCATCCAGCTCCGGGACTTCGGCAAGCAGCTGGCTATAGATCATGATATTGGATAGGGGTGTTTTGGTCTGATGTGAAATATCAGAGATCAGCTCTTTGATTCTGTTCTTTTCCGTTTCCAGCTTCTGTTCATTCGCTTTGGAGATCTCAATGTAACGCAACAATTTATGTTCTATGGAAGAGAGAAGGGTTTCTTCAAAATCGGTCATTTTCTCCCGTCCGTAAATCGCCCGGTCCACCATCTCATCTAACGTATCCACAAAGGATGTAACTTGCCGCCGCAACGACCAGTTCCAGGCAGCTCCCAGGATGAGCATTGAGGAGACGAAGAGGGCAGTGAGTTCAGGGAGAGCCGGATGATCCCCTATTAAAAAAAAGATTACTCCCGCATAACCAAATACCAGAACTACGAAGATTACCGAAAATATAAGGCTGATGTGTTTGGAGTAATGGATCTGTCTGCTGCTTGTCATGGGTTTGGCCTTTCCGCCCATAGATATCCCAAACCGTAGACTGTTTTTATGTATTGTGGAGCCGAAGGCTCGTCCTCGATCTTGGCCCGCAGCCGTTTGACAGCTACTGTCAGTGCGTTCTCATCCACAAACTCAGCCTCCTGCGACCAGATCTTGTCGATTAACTGTTCTCTATTTAGAATAATGCCGGGGTTCGTGACAAATATTTTCAGCAGCTTCAGCTCGGTTTTGCTAAGGATCAGTTGCTCCTGGTGCTTATAAAACTCCAGCTTTCCAAAATCGAAGGTTAAGGGTCCTACCGTTACTTTGTCCTCGCTGTGCGGGGCAGATCTTTTGAGGACGGCCATGACTCTTGCCCTTAAGACCATCAGACTGAACGGTTTCGTAATATAATCATCGCCTCCCAGCTCAAACCCCGTAACGATATCAGGCTCCATGTCGTTCGCGGTCAAAAAGATAATCGGCACCTGCGAGGTTCTTCGGATCTTCTCACAGTAATCCAGCCCGCTTCCGTCGGGAAGATTGATATCCAGAATAATAAGATCAATCTTAAGGGAAGAGAGAAGCAGCTCCGCTGAGGCTATGTCATAAGCCTGCTGTATAGATAGATCATTCTGGGAAAGGGTCAGGGCGATGCCTTTATTGAGACTCCGGTCATCTTCAACGATTAACAATGTCTTCAAGGTGTGTGCTCCTTTGTTCCTCTGCGTGCTGCAGAAGCTATATTAAGGGATACCTGCAACAATTATACACACTAGCGATGTTTAAAGTCTCTCCCGGCAGAGAGGTAGGCTTGTTTCCGCCTCCGGCAGCCTGCAGTCCTACCCTTGCCCCGACTAAGGTCCAGTTTATAAAACCGTCCACGGTCTGTTTTGAAAGTCTGCGGTTTACCCTAGAATAAGGTTATAAGGTTGAGGTCAACGAAAGGCGGTGAGAAAATGCAAAATAGAAAAGGTAACGGACTTGCGGTTGTACTGATCGTGCTCGGAGCAATAATGCTGATGGGTATTGCGCTTCCTCTGATTCACGGAATCTTCAGAATTCTGTTCCCGGTATTGCTGGTTGTTCTCGGGTACTACGGAATTAAAAGCGGACGTAAAGTTATCGGCTGGATCGTAATGTTCATCGGTGTCATGTCACTGATTGCCAAGCTTTCCTGGATCATCGGACCCCTGCTCGGTATCGCGCTTGTGGTTTGGGGAATCTCAGTACTGAAGGGCAAACAAAACAGAACATACTAAGTTTTTAGAAGTTTACTTACTAAGAAGCAGGGAGGGAGCAGGAAATCATGAGTGTTTTTCGCCGCATGAGGGATATCACCGTAGCTAATCTAAATGAACGTCTGGAACAAAGCCAGGACCCTGTGAAGCTAATTGATCAATTTCTCCATTCAACCCGTGAAGAAATCAGTGAAGCTGAAAGACTCTATCAGCAATACGCTTCCCACACGAAGCAATTGCAGCAGCAAGTCAACCAGGCAACGGCCATGAAGAATAAGCGTGAAGAACAGGCGCTGCTGGCACTTAAGGCAGGAGAGGATCATCTCGCCAAGCTGGCTTTGCAGGAAAAGATCATTCACGAGGAAAAGCTGGAGCAGTACAGCGGGCTGCTGGAACAGAGCCAAGTATCGCTGTATGAGCTGGAAAGCCAGCTTAATGAACTGAAAGTCGAATATCAGACCGTATATAACAAACGCCAGTATTATGCAGCACGGATGGAGTCGCTGAGACTTCAGCAGCGGATGAACCAAAGAGCCGGAACCTACGGCAACGGCGGTGATGTTCCCAAGATGTTCGGACGGCTCGAGGACCGGATGAACGACTGGGAGCTGGAAGCGAAAAGTCTGCGCGATTTGCGCCGGATGGGGCAGGAATACGCAGTGCAGGCTGGAGAAACCGTAGCGACTGTGCTGGAAAGAGAAATGGCCCGTCTGAAGGAGAAGCTTAACAATGACGGAAAGGAGTAGTACTATGAGCCGATTGTACCGTTCAACCCGTGACAAGGTAATGACAGGGCTTGCAGGAGGAGTGTCCGAGACTCTCGGTATTGACTCCACCCTGTTCCGGATATTGCTCTTGGTCAGCATCCCCTTTACCGGGGGCGCAACGATTCTGGTGTACCTTGTTGCAGCGCTTGTCATTCCCAAGGAGCCCACGCAGTATAATCCTTTTGGCCCTGGACCCGGAGCTCCGGGCGGCCCTTATGGCGGCCCTTACTCCGGAGGACCTGGATATGGACGCGGCCCGCAAGGCCCGCAGGGTCCTCATGGACAGGGAGGATATGGTCCGAATAACGGACAGCCCGGCTATAACCCCGGTTATGACAAAGTAAATGCTTACTCGGCCCCGGACTCCGGTCTGGATGCCATGATGAAGGATATTGAGAAGAAGGCCCTGCAGAAAGAAGTCGAAGAGCTTAAACAAAAACTTGCTAAATACGAGAAGGGAGAAGTGTAAAACATGGGAGTATTTCAACGGATTAAAGATATGACAAAGGCGTCGGTAAACGATTTGCTGGATAAGGTAGAGGACCCAATTGTAATGCTGAACCAATATCTGCGCGATATGGAGGCAGAAATTCACGAAGCTGAGGTTACTGTAGCGAAGCAAATGGCCAATGAACGCCGGATGAAGCAGCGTGTCGATGAAGCAGCCAAAATGTCTGGACAACGTGCGGCACAGGCTGAGCTAGCTCTGAAGAATGGCCAGGAAGAAGTAACACGCAAACTGCTGGAGGAAAAAATCTATTTCGACCAGAAGCAGGTTGAATACAGCGATCTTCATGCTCAAGCTGAAGTGCAAGCCAAAGAACTGGTACAGCAGCTGCATGACATGAAGGATGAGTTCTACAAACTGCGCAACAAACGCAACGAGCTGGTTTCCCGTGCACAAATGGCGAAAGCCAAGAAGCAAATGTCGCAAATCAGCAGTGTTCATGCCATCGAAAGCGGCAGCGCATCGCTCGGATTCCACCGTATGGAAGAAAAGATCATGCAGCTTGAAGCGGAAGCAGATGTTATGCGTGCCCCTTACAGCCCTTCGGCCGGTGTATACAGCAAGCCTGTGGATGCCGAGAAGCAGCTTAAAGTGGATGAGCAGCTCGCTGCACTTAAGAACAAGCTGAACACGACTACGACTACTTCATCCCCGTCACTTGACAAAAAAGAATAATAAGCCTGTTCCTAAACAATAGGCGTATATGATATGCTGAACAAGGTAAAGCCATACGGTATGGATTCTCCATACCGGTATGGCTTTTGTAGCGGGATGCGGCTATAGGTGGAAGTTTCTCCAATTCATGATGCATACAATCATCGATTGGAGAAACTTCAACATTAATCAGTTTTGTTCCGCAAAACTTAAGTTTATGCTTACGAAGTCAGTTTTGCTCCGCAAAACTTTTGATGGGAAAATAACGCGGACAGACGAAGTGACTTTTACGGGTTCTTGTCCAAACGAATCGCTCCCTTGCGAGGTGACCGCTAAAAAAGGCAATAGGATGCCCGGGAGGCTTAAAAAGCTCCTTTTAAAAAGGGCTATAGGGAGGGCCCCGGCTTCTGAACGGTGTACCCGAGTCGTTGCAGTTGGCGGATTAAACGATCTTCGGAAGAAATCGCATTTCGCCCAAGTAAATAGTCGGTACCAAGCTCCCGGTAAGGATCATTCGTTCTCAAGATGTGATAGGCGATGACGAGTAATTTATGAGCGAGGGCAACAATGGCTTTGGGTTTACCCCGCCTGCGGGCGAGGGCCCAGAACTTTGCCCCTAAAAACGTTCGGGTTTTACTGGCGGCCCAAGCGGCTTCGACGAGTGCGCTGCGAAGTGCGGAGTTGCCTTTGAGGGTAGCCGAACTTTTTTTTTACCGGCGCTTTCGTTACTGCCTGGACTGAGTCCGGCCCAGGAAGCAAGATGGGCAGCGGACGGGAACACAGACATATCGATCCCGAGTTCTGCGACGAGAATCTTGGCGGTATGGGGACCGAGACCGGGAACGCTCTGAAGGAGCTGAGCTTCGGGAGATGAGGAGCAAAGGCGATGTCCATCTCAGCCTCCAGTTCAGCAATAGAGGATTCCAGAAAGGCCAGATGCTTCAAGGAATGGGAAATCATTTGGCGGTGGTGCTTGGTAACGCGCCCGTTCAAGGCGGCGGTCAACTCCGGAAGTTTGGCGCGAAGCTTGCCTTTAGCCAAGTCGGCGATCACGTCAGGTTCGAGGACCTCGCCATTGACAATGGCTTGAAGCATAAGGCGACCCGAAACACCAAAGAGGTCGGAGACAAAACTGGAGAGTTTGATATTAGCATCCTCAAGTACCTTGTGAATGCGATTGCGTTCGGAAGCCTCGTGGCCTTTGAGTTTTTTGCGGTAACGGGTCAAATCACGGAGGTTGCGGATCTCTTGAGGCGGCACAAAGCTGCTGCGAATGAGATCGCAGCGATGAAGCTGGGCCAGCCACTCCGCATCCTTGACGTCGGTCTTGCGTCCCTTGATATTCTTGACATGAGCCGCATTGGCGACGGTCAAGGAACAGGAATCTTGAAGGACATTGAAGACGGGTTTCCAAAAGACCCCGGTACTTTCCATCGCGACGTCGGTGCAGCCTTCGTGCTCCAGCCAATCGGCGAGGGAGAGAAGACCGGAGAGGACGGTAGGGAATTCGCGAATCTGTTTGGTGGGTTTGGTGTCTAAAGGTCCTTTGAGAAGACAGGCGACAATCGTGGCTTGATGAACATCCAGGCCGGCACAGCATTGACGAATAGCATCCAAAACAAAACATCCTTTCTTGGCAGGGCTACGGGCCGTCCGATCCAGTGAAATTTGATGGAGGTGCTCGGGGCAACAATACATTGTACTCGAAGACGGCCGTATTTCAATTTAGGAGTCGAGGTCGTACACACAATAAGTTTACCGACTTCACCTGTCCTGCTTAGTATCTGGTATGTACAGGATGCTTGTCGGTTAAACCTCAAGCCTATTTTCATAACACATTGTGCCCGCAAGGGCATTAAAATTTAGGAGGTGCGAAATGGATAAACGAAACCGTTTGATTGCCATCGGACTGATTGGTATAGGCTGCTTGATGATATTTGGCAGATGGATCGGCTTTTTCTCCATTGTCGCGCTCCTGTTCCTGCTGCTGGGGATTTACCGGACGACATCGGGCAGGGTGAAGCAGGGTTATACTCTGCTTGGAGTCGGTGCCGTACTGATGCTGCTGGATCATTTGCTGCTTGTATTGGGGATTTGTCTGATCTCACTGGGGATGTTTTTTGTAAAGTCCAAAAGAATGCAGAAACGCGGCGGGTTCATGCAGAAGCAAAGCTTCTCTTCCCGGTTTGACTGGGACCTCTCCCCATGGGTGATGCGCAGTCTGAGTGCATGGCATGTGATGGGTGAAGCCGATGTGGATCTTTCGCTGGCCATGGCGGAGGATAAAGAGACCATCATGCTGTTTCAGGGCATTTTTGGCGATATGGATGTTCATTTGTCGGAAGACTACGGCGTGGAGATTGAAGCCTTTGTGCTGTTCGGCTCGATCGAATTCGGCAGCCATCGGGATACCGGAATGCTGAACCGGCTCAATTGGAAATCGGCCAATTATGACATCAGCGAGAATAAGGTGAAGATTAATGTATCTTATTTAATGGGTGACCTAGATATAAGCATGTCCTAAAAGGGATGAGCGTTAGCTAAGAAGGGAGTGCTCCCGGCGTGGAGGAAAAGAATAGGAGTATGGTAACGCGCAGCATGGGCGAGGGGGCTCTGTTCTCCTTTGTCATGCTGCTGGTTATCCTGTACATTATGTATACATACGGATATTTGCAGCCCTTTGAAAACTGGAAGATCGGGGTAAGAACGGCGGTGACGCTAATTCTGCTGCCGATGGTTTTCGGGATTGGCTTCGGTTTCTACCAGAGCTTCCGTATCAAGCGCAAGCTGGAGCGGCTGCGGGCAACACTCGTAGCCTGGGAGAAAGGAAATCTTACCCCGGCCATGCCGGAACTGGGTACGGATGAACTGGGCAGGCTCGGCTTGCAGCTTGGCCGGATCAGCGGCAAGTGGGAGAACCAGGTGAACACACTGCAGCGGCTGTCCACCAATAACGCCAAGCTTGCCGAACAGGCGCGCGTATCGGCGATTATGGAGGAAAGGCAACGGCTGGCGCGTGAGCTGCATGATGCTGTATCGCAGCAGCTGTTCGCGATCTCCATGACGGCGACGGCTGTAGGCAGAACGCTGGAGAAGGACTTTGACAAGGCACAGCGGCAGATTGCGCTTATCGAGGAGATGTCCGCCGTAGCCCAGTCGGAGATGCGGGCACTGCTGCTGCACCTGCGTCCGGTGTACTTGGAGGGCAAAGGTCTGGAGCAGGGGCTGCAGGAGTTGATAAAGGAACTGGAGATCAAGGTTCCTATGGAGATTGTGTTTGAGATGGACCCGGATGTACATCTGCTTAAAGGGATCGAGAATCATTTGTTCCGCATTGTGCAGGAGGCCATTTCCAATACACTGCGCCACGCCAAAGCGGATAAGATGGAGATCCGGCTGCACCGCCGGGGAGATACCGTGCGGCTCACACTGCGGGATGACGGGATCGGCTTCGAGATGGATGAGAGTAAGCAGACTTCCTACGGCCTCTCCAATATGCAGGAGCGGATCAATGAAACCGGAGGTTCCATTCAATTTATCACCGCACCCGGCAAAGGGATGCGCATTGAAATTACTGTACCACTAGTTAATGAATAAGGGGGCAAGGGCAAACCATGGAGATGGAGGAAGCGGAAGCGATTAAAGTACTGCTCGTGGACGATCATGAAATGGTCCGGATCGGACTTGCTGCGGTGCTTGGCACCGAGGACGGAATTGAAGTTGTGGGCGAAGCCGGAAGCGGAGAAGAAGGCATCCGGCTGGCCCAGGAATATAATCCGGATGTCGTATTGATGGATCTTGTGATGGACGGCATGGACGGCATCGAAACAACGAGACAGCTCCTGAAGCTTTATCCGGATTGTAAGGTAATCGTACTAACCAGCTATTTGGATGACGAAAAAATGTACCCGGTCATTGAAGCCGGAGCCTTTAGCTATTTGCTGAAAACCTCGCGGGCCAGTGAAGTGGCGGATGCCATCCGCGCGGCGGCAAGAGGCCAATCGGTACTGGAGTCGCAGGTAGCTTCCAAAATGATGAACCGTTTCCGTAACAACGCCAAGGGCGAATCACCTGCCTATAAGGAGCTTACCGAGCGCGAGATGGAAGTGCTGAAGCTGCTGGCCCAGGGCAAATCCAATCAGGATATTGCTGACCAACTGATTATCGGGATCAAAACTGTGAAATTTCACGTAACGAACATTCTCGCCAAGCTGGGTGTGGAAGACCGGACCCAGGCAGCTATATATGCTTACAAGAACGGTCTGGCTGAATAACCTTAACAAAACAAAGGCCGGTGGGCTAGTACCTTGACCAAGGATAATATTACCTTTACGCTCTCCATATAGAGTCAAATGGGAGGGCATACCAATGAACAAAAAATACATGGTTGAACTGAACGACGAAGAATGCGAACGGATCCAACAGCTTCTTCATACGAAGGAGACTTCTCGGGAAATTCGAAATCGATGTCTCATCCTCATGTTGGTCGATGAAAGTCAAGGAGCCATTCCTAAGCAGATGGAGATTGCCCAGAGAGTCGGTGTCAGTGACGTTACGATCCACCATACCGTGAAAAGTTACTGTACCCGCGGCTTGGAGGCTACTCTGAGTTATCGAAAGCGGCCGGAGCCAGGGAGTCCTGCGATCATTACGGGAGAACTGGAGGCCAGAATCATCGCATTGGCCTGTTCTGAGCCACCTGAGGGCTATGCCCGCTGGACCGTTCGTCTGTTGACGCGCCGGGTCATCGAACTGATATCATGGAATCCGTGGGACGAGAGACGATTCGGACCACGTTTAAAAAACGAAACTTAAGCCTCATTTAAAGAAACAATGGTGCATTCCTCCGAAATCGAGCGCCGAATTTGTTGCGCGCATGGAGGACGTTTTGGAGGCCTACGCCTTGCCCTATGATCCTGAAATTCCGCTGATCTGTATGGACGAACAACCGATTCAGCTTCTGGAAGATTCTCGTCCATCCGAGCCGATGAAACCGGGGCAAGTGCAGCGCGAAGATTATGAATACGTGCGAAAGGGAAGCTGTAGTGTGTTTTTGTTTACGGAACCGATAGCCGGTTGGTGTCACGTACAGGCCAGCGAAAGACGAACCAAAGACGAATCAAAGACGAACCAAAGTCGATTGGGCACTTCAAATCCAGGAATTACTGGACGTTTACTATCCAGACGCGAAACTTGTTCGGCTCGTGATGGACAACTTGAACACGTACACGATCTCTTCGTTGTATGAAGCCTTTCCACCAGAACAGGCCCTATCTTTAGCGAAGCGCCTGGAAATCCACTACACTCCCAAGCATGGGAGTTGGTTAAACATGGCCGAAATTGAACTGAGCTCGATGACAATCCAATGTCTGGATCGGCGTATTGGCTCCATTGATCAATTGCAACGCGAAATCACGGCATGGGAAATCGACCGGAATCAGGCACGAAAATCCGTGGAGCGGCACTTCACGACGCCAATGGCCAGAGGGAAATTGAAACAATTGTATCCTGAAATTTGATGCGGTCAAGGTACTAGGAGACGGATTGTAGAGCATACGAATACGCGGCTGTCTTTATTTTTTTTATGTAGAACGCAGGTATGCGTTCTTTTTTTTGCTATATAAGATGAACTTGGATTTTATAAAAAATATATTGAAGGAAAGACATGGATATGGTAAAATTTATATATAATAACATATTTTATAACGTTAAATTATCAAATCTATGTTGTTTAGATTTTAATCAATTGGATTCAACTATTTCACGAAAGGAGACCCTATGGATAGAGTCCAAATCTTGGATGTTATTCGTGATATCGTAGCTTACGAGCTGAAATTGGTCGCCCACCCTCAGGAGATTCAAGAGGAGTCGGATCTATTGGCCGACTATAGCATCGATTCGATCAAGATTATCCAATTAATTGTGGAGATCGAAACAGCCTTCGATTTTGAAATCGATACCGCTATGCTGTCTACGGAGACAATCACACGAATTTCAGAACTGATTACCTACGTCGGGCGCCAGTTGTTGCACGCAGACGGGGACTGACTGGCAGAGGGGAGCGAAGAAGAACTCCAAATTAATTATTGGAGAGAAGGGGCAATATGAATCGGGCTCTGGCAACGGTAAAGGTAAGAGGTTTGGCAGATGTAATTCGTGTGTGCGATTTAATTGTTAAGAATACATATGTCGAACTGGTCAAGGTACTTCATGAAACGATGGGAGGATCGCTTGTCATCATTTTTAGAGGCAGTCTGGGACAAGTCAGGGAAGCAGAGGCTCTTGTAATGGAGATGTGTATTCTAAGAAATATTGATTATGAGTTGAATGTCATTCCTAATTTTGATTTTGATATTGTTGCTCTCGACAGCAAAGGAATAGAAATGAATTGACCGAAGGTTTTTTGGCTTGAAATTCAAACGTTTGCACTGCTTTCAGATTTTTCGACCTCACCAAAATCACCATGAATTACCTATACCCTGGCTCGGAATTGATAGTTTTTTATTTTTATTGCAAAATTCAAACGTTTGCATTAAATGTGTACCCGGAATGCGTTTTTAGACCACGTATTGTCAAGAATAGTGACGGGCAAATCTTCGGCGAAAAAGTCAGAAGACATACAACAGTGTCTTTTTACTTTAGTGCGACGACGCGTTATAGCGTCAATTCTAAGATTCGTTAACCTTTGTTTGAGGAGGCTATGAGTTGATAGAAGATGCAAGAATGGAGGATCTCCCGGAAATTCTGAATCTGCAGAAACTGGCATTCCAAAGAGAAGCGGAAGAAATCTACGGTATGGATATTGAGCCGCTCAAACAATCGCTGGAGGAAATTCAGGGAGAGTTTAAACGATCTACGATACTGAAATTCTCGGAGCAAGGCAGGATTATCGGCTCGGTCCGGGCATTCCTGGATGTAGATAACGTCTGCCATGTAGGGAAATTGATCGTACATCCTTTGGAACAGAATAAAGGTATCGGTACGCAATTGATGAATAGGGTACACGAAATATTTAGGGAAAGCAGCAGCTTTCTGATCTTTACAGGAGAGCGAAGCAAAGATGTTAAACGCCTTTACGGCAAGCTGGGCTATTGGGATGAGTCATTGAAGAACGTGGGTAGCTTTCAGCTGTGCTATATGAGGAGGATCAAATGAAAGATTTGAGAATGCGAAAATTATTTCATCCTTCCACCGGCAAAATTCTGATAACTCCTCTTGATCATGGCATTACACTGGGACCAATCGACGGAATTGTGAATATTCGAGATACAGTAGCGAAGCTGTGCCATTCCAAGGTAAATGCGGTTGTATTGCATAAAGGAAACATACACGTATGCAAGGATATTTTCAAAGAAAACAGGGATATGGCTGTTATTATGCATCTGAGTGCTTCCATCGGATTCAGTCCCAACCAATTGAGGAAAGTGCTGATAGCTTCTGTAGAGGAAGCATCAAAGACCGGTGTAGATGCCGTTTCAATCCATATCAACATCGGCAACGACTTTGATTATCAGATGATCAAGGATTTTGGCAAAATATCGGAAGAGTGCAACCAGTGGGGGATACCCCTTATAGCCATGATGTATCCGCGGGGGGATATGGTTGACGAGTACAATGTGCAAAACGCTTTGGTGAGTGCGCGGGTCGCAATGGAAATTGGTGCCGACATTGTTAAGGTGAACTATACGGATAAGTATTCCTTTGAAAAAATTGTAAATGCAGTGGATATTCCAGTCGTCATTGCCGGTGGTGAAAATCACCATGACAAAAAAAGACTGCTGCAGACGATAAGAGATGCCATTGATGTTGGAGCAAGCGGCGTAGCGATTGGAAGGAATGTGTTTCAGGACAATCATATGCAGGGGATTATTGAAAGCATTGATTTAGTGGTTAACCATGGGGCAGACCCTGAGGATTTGATACAAACAATTTATAGGGGGAGTGTGGCGAATGGAGAAAGAGAGAGGGATTTGGTTTGAGGCAACTGCTGATACTAAGGTAGACACAATTGATAAGGTGTGTCAGCTTAACTACTCCACCATCTATATTGATTACCGGCATTTTTCTCTATTAGGGAAAATCCAATTGCCACAGCGGATAGAATTAGCGGTACTGGTATCCGAGATGGCCGATGTCGAGAATTTGGTAAAAGAGCCTTTGTTTAAGAAAGTTAAGTATATTGTTGCGAACAACTTGAAGATGCTTCAACAAACCAAGGTGAAACTAAATGGACAAAACATAAAAATCGCTCTAACCATCAATGTGAAGGATCGCGAAACGTTAGATCAAACTGTCGAATTGGTCAATTCTGTGGATTTGGTCATCATTGAGTTCAAAGATCCTACCAACATTCCGCTGGAATTGATACTGGCAACGACACAGCTTACATCCTGTCAAGTATTTAAAAAGGTAAGAACGGCAGAAGATGGAGAAGTCAGCTTGATGACGATGGAGGTAGGCAGTGATGGAATTGTACTCTCCACCAATCAAGTTCAAGATATTATCAGGTTCAGCGAAACAGTAAGCCGTTCCAAAATAAAAAAATTCGAGCTGCGGGAAGGCGTAGTTAAAAAAATCAAACATACCGGCATGGGGAGCCGGGTCTGCATCGATACAACTTCAGAATTATATCAGGATGAAGGAATGCTCCTAGGCTCCACCTCAAGTGGAGGAATCCTGACTTGCAGTGAAACTCATTTTCTGCCGTACATGAATCTAAGGCAATTTCGGGTAAACGCTGGCGGACTGCATCTGTATGCCTGGGTGCCGGGGGACAGGGCAGTCTATCTATCCGACATCAAAGCAGGAGATGAGGTGTACATCGTCAATTCAAAGGGTGAAGCCAGAGTGGTTACTGTAGGCCGCCTGAAGATTGAATCCCGCCCTTTGCTGCATGTTGAATGTGAAGTGGACGGAACGATTCTGAATACGTTTATCCAGGATGATTGGCATGTCCGCATGATGGGAAGCAAGGGAGAAATTCGCCCGTCGAGCGAGATCAGAATCGGAGATAAGCTGCTGGTGCATCTGGATGTTCCGGGAAGACATGTAGGCTTGAAAATTCTCGAAACAATCAGAGAAGTATAATTGAATGTTGGAGTGATTGCCTAATGAGACTGCGACAACTACTTCACCGGCGGCAATTGGCCCCTGACCGCCCTGCTTTTATTCACCGGGAAAGAACTTGTGCAGATACAGAATTCCTGCAAATGGTAACTAACGCTGTTTATTTATTCCGGTCTCTAGGGCTTGAACGGGGAGACCGTTTGATCATCGCTTCCGCCAAGTCCATTTCCGTAATCGCGGTTATTTTCGCCTGCCTGGAAGAAGGGGTTGTGTTTGTACCCATTGATTATTCCAGTCCCAAAGAACGAATACACTATATAATTGGCAATTCCGGAGCGAAGGCAATTTTTTTGGATCAAGTTGTTATGGACCGGGTGGGGGAAGCCACTTTTACCAGTGTGAAGGACCTCTCTGTTATTCGGGATATTCCGATGGAACCGATTGTTCACGAGATCAGTAACGCTGTTTCGATTAACACGGCTCCCGAGGGGGAAGATCTGGCTTACTTGATCTATACTTCGGGTTCTACAGGTATACCTAAGGGAGTGGCCGTGCAGCGGACGGCATTGGCCAGTTTTTTAGAAGCCGCTGCTGCTAAAGCCGGTTATTCGTCAGATACCCGGTTTCTTAATTTCTTTCCCGTACACTTTGACCCGGTGCTGATGGAGCTTCTTGTACCGTGGGTTGTCGGGGGGACCACCGTAGTTTTCGATAGGTTTGTCTTTATTGATTCCTTGATAGAAGTGTTGCAGAAGCATCGTATTACAGATTTCTCCTGCACACCTAATATTATCTCCATGTTGGTAAGCCGATTCTCTAATTATCCGCGGTTCTCTTGGGATTTCCTGCGTTCGATCTGGTTCGGTGGAGAATCTGCGAATGCCAGTGATCTGCAGAAATTTCATGGAATTTCACCGCATGTAAAATTGTTGAACGGCTACGGACCGACGGAAACGGTCGTTGCCTGCTGCGTCCATGAATTGGAGAGGGGGGATTATGAAAAGGGAGTTATTCCGATTGGCAGACCACTTCCAGGCGTTGAGTTTCTACTTATAACAACCGGAGAAGTTATTATTGGTGATGGTGAGGGGGTTGGTGAACTATATGTTGGAGGTGCACAGCTGATGAAAGGATACTGGGGCCATTTTCATGATCCTTCGGCCAATAAATTTGTCATGCTGCGCGACCAAATCTATTACAAGACAGACGATCAAGTATATCAGGAGAACGGTGTATACTACTTTGCTGGACGCAGCGGCAATATGATCAAAATGAGGGGATACCGAATCTATCCGCAGGAAGTCGAGAATACGATCAGGCAAATAGAAACAGTAGGGGCCTGTTATGTTTTTATGGATGAGAGGGGGGACTATCTGGTCGCCGCTGTTGAGGTGGATCAGCCGGATACTAAGATTGAGGCGACCCTGCTGGAAATCAAAGAGTTTGTTTCAACCAAGCTTCCTGCTTATATGATCCCGGGAAGCTATGTCATTGAACGTAAATTGCCCCGGTTAAGCAACGGAAAGCTGGATCTGAACAAAATTAGGGGGTTGGTTGCACATTGGTTCAACAAGCCGTTGAAATGAAGACGACGATAGATTATCTCTCTGCCGGACTGGGCACATGGATGAAGCTTGGTTATCTTCCGCGAGAGGCATGGAAGCAAATGGGTGATCAGGATTGGATCGGCTTATCCAGCCGTGCAGAATCAGGGTTGGAGTCATTCTATTTACTGTGCCAGGAACTGGCAGTCCATAAAAGTGTGGGCCTTATCGGCACCTATTCGGTTAATGAAATTGCCCTTCGCCTGTTGCGGAGGTTCAGTAATCCGGCTGCTGAGAAGGCGGCAGAGGAAATCAGAACGGGCAATAAAAATATTGCTCTATGCATTTCTGAGGAAAATGCCGGTTCGGATATCAACAAGCTGACAACGCAGGCGATTGCTGCAGATAATGAAGGCTACATGATTACCGGTGAAAAGATGTATATTACAAACGCTCCAATAGCCGACTATTTTCTGGTGGCTGCCAGAACGAATGAAGCCGGTGAAGCCTGGAAATCCATCAGTCTATTCCTGGTTGAAAGACATCAGAAGGGGATTTTCGTATCGGAAGAGAAGGACAAGGCCGGTGCCAGACTGATGCCATTCGGAGAGGTGCACTTTGCAGACTGTCCGGTGGCTGCAGATTGTTTGCTGGGCAGGAAAAACCGCGGGTTTGAATACTTGGCGGGCGCATTGGATTTTGAGCGGACACTCATCTCTATTATGGCGCTGAGCATGAGTGAAATGGTCTTTGCAGAATTGACGGAGCACTTGAACCGGCGGGAAATATTCGGTAAACGTCTCATTGAATTTCAGCGGAACAAGTTCCTTATCTCTGATTTTTACTCGAAGATCAGCATGCTGAAACAGTTCGTACTTAACTTAATTAATGATTTGAAGCAAAATCAGGCCGACAAAAACCATGTTTTTGTTGCCAAGATTCAGTCAACCGAGCTGTTGAGGGAGTTGGCTGACGCTGCCCTGCAATTGTATGGCGCCAAAGGATATGTATCTGATCACTGGATTGCCAATCTGTACAATGATATCCGTTGGTTAAGCATCGGCGGAGGGGCGAATGAAATGCTTAAAGACATGCTGGGGAACAAGGTTGTCCGAAACCCAAAAATATAAAAGGAACTCAAGCGATGATACTAGGTAGAGTTGTGGGGAACGTGGTGTCTACGATGAAAAAGAAGGAACTCGACAAGTACAAGCTGTTTCTGATTGAGTCTCTGCACCCGAAATTAGGGAAGAACCGCGAAGTATTCGTTGCCCTTGATCTGGTCGGGGCCGGTATCGGCGACTGTGTGCTAGTTGTGAAGGGCAGTCAGGCGCAGCATGTCTTTCATGAAAAGACACCGGCAGACGCCGCCATTGTTGGAATTGTGGATACAGTCAATACGATAGACCCAAAAATATTCTAGGAGGATTACAGTATGAATGCTATTGGATTGTTGGAAACCAAAGGATTGACGGCGGCGATCAATGCCGCAGATGCCGCAGTAAAGGCAGCTTCGGTAAATATTATCAAAGTGGAGAAGATCGGCTCCGCCTTTGTGACGGTCATTCTTAGAGGTGACGTAGCGGCGGTAAAAGCAGCGATTGATGCCGGTGCAGAAGCAGCGGTTAAATGTGGCGAGTTGATCAGTGCCCATGTGATTCCTAGACCGCATGAAGAAGTCGAGAAGAGATTCAACATTCAACACGTTAAGGAAGAGTCGTAATTACACAATCCCAGAAGTGGTTTGGGTTGTTCGGCATCCCGGTCACTCGTGTAGGAGGAGCTATGAACAGAAATCATTCATATAGTCAAAAAAGCGACATCCCCACCCATTGGTACAATATCATGGCCGATTATCCGGAGTTTTACGTGCCGCATCTGGATTCCACAACACATCAGCCGGTTAATGTCCATTCGCTGTCTAATATTTTTCCCGAGCTGTTGGCGGAGCAGGAAATCAACAGGAAAGACGTAAATATCCCTATTCCCCCGGAGCTTCTGGATTATTATGCGATGTGGAGACCGAGCCCTTTGATCAGAGCACGGAATCTGGAAAAGTATTTGGATACAAACTGTAAAATCTTCTACAAATATGAAGGCGTCTCGCCAATCGGCAGCCATAAAGCGAACTCAGCCATCGCGCAGGCTTATTTCAGCAAAAAGTGCGGCTTTACCAACGTTGTTGCTGAAACCGGAGCAGGGCAGTGGGGGAGCGCAATGAGTATGGCGTCCAGCTTTTTTGATCTGAATTGCAATGTGTTTATGGTGAAAAACAGCTTTGATTCCAAACCGCAACGGCGGATTCTTATGCAAACCTACGGCTCCAAAGTGCACAGCAGTCCTTCAAATCTGACGGAGTTCGGCCGCCAGATCCGCAAGAATGATCCGGATTCACAGGGCAGTCTGGGGATTGCCATCGCTGAAGCGGTGGAGTATGCGTCTTCCGACCGGAATACGGTATACACCTTGGGGAGCTCGATGAATTTTGTCTGCCTGCATCAAACCATCATCGGCAATGAGCTTAAGAATCAGCTGAATTCCTTGCAGATCACGCCTAACTATATTATCAGCTGCATTGGCGGAGGCAGCAGCTTTGCGGGAATTTGTTTTCCTTTCCTGCGCGAGAAGCTGGAGAGAAACCGTGACTTGCATTTTATCGCGGTGGAGTCCAACGCTGTGCCTACGGTAACCAAAGGAATCTATACGTATGATTATGGTGATACAGCCAGATTGACCCCGCTCAGCAAAATGTATACGCTGGGGCATGAATTCTCAGCTCCCGTTATCCATTCCGGAGGCTTGCGCTACCATGGTCTGTCGCCGTTGGTCAGCAAGTTCATCGCAGACGGGCACGCCGAAGCCCGTGCATATTCCCAGCTGGATATTTACGGGGCGGCGAGATTATTCGCCAAGCTGGAAGGTTATGTTCCGGCGCCTGAATCGGCGCACAGTGTAAAAGCGGCAATCGATGTCGCTCTGGAAAACCGGAATTCCGGCAAAACAATTGTATTCTGTCTAACCGGGCATGGCTTTTTCGATCTCGCGGGATATGAGAAGTTCAACGCCGGAAAGATGGAGGATTCCGAAAGTCCTGATACAAACATTCATGAATCCTTGCGGAAGCTCGCACACACCGTCCGGCCGGAAACGGAAAAAGGAGCAGCGTTGCCGCCCCAGCCGCCGCTGAATGCCGGCGTTCAGGCCAATGACTCGTTTGAAGCCTGGTGGAACCGCAATTTCGAGTCCCAGTCCCCGGCGGACAGCTTCCAGTCTGGACACACCATTGGCAGCGCCGGCGCTTCTCCTAAAACCGCCTGCGGCAGAGAGCAGGACAAAGGGAATCCCAATCTGTACAACTTACTGACAGAGAGCAAAGTGAGAGAGCTGATTGACAAGGGCCAGAAGGTGGCGTTTCTTTCCAAAGGGTGTGTAATTACTCCGCTTGCCGGTGAACTGATCAAATCCCATGGAATTGAGATTAAATACGCTTAAGCAAAGAGGGGGTTATTATGCGTTCAGATGAGGTATATGATTTGCGCACCGCCCTTTCTTTCCTGAATCACAAAGGGCATGCCATTGAAGTTATGGACAAAGAGATGGATACCTGCTGCGAGATTCCCAATCATTACGCCTATTACGGGTCCGGTATTCCGAACAAACACCAACCGGCTTATGGCCATCCTGTAATTTATAATCGTGTAAAGGGACACTCGATGCCGGTGCTTATCGGGTTGCTCAACTCAAGAGAAGCTTGTGCCGAACTGCTGGGAGTAGGACCGCATTCCATTGGTCGTGAACTGGCCGGGATGATTCATGACCGTTATGAGCCGGAATTGATCGATTCTCCTCCTTCACAGGAAAATATCATTAACCAAAACATCAACTTGTATCAACAGCTGCCTGTGCTTACCTATACTCCTGAAAGTGCAGGGCCATACATTACAACGGGTCTGGTGTACGCCCAAGATCCGGAAACTGGAGAGGAAGATGTAACGATACATCGCCTGTGCATTCAATCCGAGGATACGATGTCCATTTATTTTGTTCCGGGCAGACATATCGGCCACTTTTACGAGAAGGCGAAAAAACGGAATAAGCCGCTACCGGTTACAATCAATATTGGCCTTGATCCGGCGATTTATATCGCGGCAGGTTTCTCTTACCCGGCCTGTCCTTTGGGCTTCAACGAGCTGAATATAGCAGGTGCCATCCGCAAAAAAGGGGTAAAGGTAGCCAGGGCGGTCAGCAACGGGGCGAAATGCATTGCGTTCTCTGAAATCGTAATTGAAGGTTTTGTGCTGCCGGAAGAAGTGCAGGAGAATCCGCGCAAGCACGACGGCGACTCTCTGCCGGAGTTTCTGGGATATATCGGCGCGGCCCAAAGTAAGCTTCCGCTTGTCAAAGTAACGGCTATTACGTACCGTAGCCGGCCTATATATCAGACCATTGTAGGTCCTGGAGCGGAAATGTCCAATTTATGCGGCATTCCCACCGAGGCCAGCTTGTACAAGAGCATCAAAGAATCGATAACCGGCAACATATTGAACTGCTACTGCAGTGCAAGCGGCGGGGGGAAATTGCTGGCGCATCTTCAGTTCAGCAAATACGAGCCCCGCGATGACGCCAAGACGAGGCAAGCCGGAGTGGCCGCGTTTACTGCGTTTCATGAACTGAAGAATGTGTTTCTGCTGGATGATGATGTGGATATCTTTGACGAAAGAGAAGTGCTGTGGGCATTATCTACGAGATTCCAGGGCAACCACTCTATCATTTCCATTCCAAATTTGGATGGGCATCCTCTCGATCCTTCACAAAGGCCGGAGTTCTCTTCCTATAACACCGAGATCGGATCAACATATAAGACGGTGTTCGATTGCACGGTTCCCTACCGGATGAAGGAGCATTTCAGGAGGGCTGACTATGCCTTCAAATAAAAGAATAGCCATTCTGACTGGCGGCGAACTGGACACCTTACAGGCCAAGATGGCCCATGGAGTGATGAGGTACCGTAATGACATTGCTGTTGTTATCGACGCTAAGCACGCCGGCGGGAATGTGAAGATCATTGTGCCCTATGTGGACAAGGACATCCCGGTGGTAGCGGATTTCAGCGGAGCGTCGGCTTATGAATTGGAGGAGCTTCTGGTAGGTGTTGCCCCCCCGGGGGGGCAACTGCCCCCGGACTGGATAGGAATTATTATTCAGGCGCTTCAGGCAGGAATCCGCGTAATCAGCGGGCTGCATCATAAGCTCAATGAGATGGACCAGTTATTGAGGTATGCCCAGCCCGGTCAAATGATTGACCTGCGGTATGCCGGCCGGTACGAGGAAGTAGCCAAGGGACAAGCAGGGGCGCTGAACAACAATGTTATTTTGACCGTCGGATCGGATTGCGCCAGCGGGAAAATGACCACCGCCTTGGAGCTTTACAACGCTTCGCTGGACCGGGGGCTCCGGGCTGACTTTATTCCAACCGGGCAAACCGGAATGTACATTGCAGGTAAGGGATTTGCCATTGATGCGGTTGTATCAGATTTTATGGCCGGGGCGATTGAACATTTTGTCTGCCAATCGGCCACAGAGCATGACTTTATTTTTGTAGAAGGCCAAGGCTCCATTCTGCACCCGGCTTATTCGGGCGTAACACTTGGCCTGCTGCATGGTTCTGCACCTAACCTGATTGTCTTTGCCCATGATGTGTCCAGACCTAAACTGGCTTACTATGATAAAAGTATTCCGGCGCTGGAAGAGCAGATCGAACTTGTGGAGCGGCTGGCTAATTATCAAAGAGGTTGCAGAGTTCTCGGCATATCGCTGTTTGCCAAGGATCTGCATCCCGAGGAGGTCCGGGAAATGATTTATCAAATGGAATTAAAGCACCGCATTCCTGTATTTGCCCCGCTGGTATTTGGGTGTGACAAATTTATTGATATTTTGGAGGAGTACAGATGAGCATACGCTGCCAGCCGATGCCGCTGCAATTAAAGCAGCCGTTCAGAATTAGTCATTCCGTGTTCATCAAGCTGGATCATCTGTTATTGAGCATACACGCGAGGGGCGTATCAGCATTTGGAGAAGTGGCCCCCCTGCCTTTTTTTAATGAGAATTATGATATCGCTGAGCGGCAAATTCGCTATATTATCGAGCACCACTCATCCGCCATTATCCACATTGAGGATAGGGAGCAGCTCGTGGCCTTTGTCTGTACATTGAGCGAAGGCCCTTATCTAAAATGTGTCGTCTGCGGCTTCGAAATGCTGCTTCTGGATTATGTGGGCAAGCTTCTGAAAAAGCCTGCCTGGTCGCTCCTGCAGGTGGAATGTCCAAGGCCGAGGAAATCGGCGGTAACTCTGCCCATCTGCGAAAGAGGGGCAGTGGGAGCTCTTGCAGATATTCAGTTACCCCTCGTCAAGCTGAAATTGGGGGGAGAAGGTGACCTTGCGCTGTTGGATTATATCCGGAACGAAGGAAACCCAGGGCAGAAATATATTATCGATATGAACCGGGGCTGGACGCTGGAGGAACTCGCCACTCATCGTGACCGGCTGGCGCATGAATCCATCCTGTTTGTGGAGGAGCCTGTCGCCGTCAGCTCGATTGATATGGCCCGGAAAATTGCGGATCTGAAACTGGAGGTCCCAGTCTTTTTGGATGAGTCGATTACGTCGGAAGCGGAGCTGCACCGGTACCTGCCATTTATTGACGGGGTGAATATTAAAATTATCAAGATGGGCGGACTGCTGAAGAGTCTGAGTCTTATCGATTCTGTCGAAGGGCAACTGGATTTGCTTCTGGGATGCTTCCTGGAATCCAGCCTCTCGATTGCTTATGCTTTTCAGATTTCCGCGAAATTCAAATATGCGGATCTGGACGGGGCCAGTTTTATCGGGAATGATCACTTTACAGGCCTGAGATTCAATGACGGACAGATCGGCTTGCCGGATGACTATTACGGTTTAGGAGTTCAATATGTGTGATAAAAAGATCATTGTGGCGGTTACGGGCGCTTCCGGCGCATTGTATGCCTTGCATCTGATTGAACAATTGAAGAAGCGGAGCTGCAGGGTCTATGTCATTATGTCACAGGCGGCTGTGATCACTATGAAGCATGAAGTAGCGGACAGGCGCTATATCAGACAGGTGCTGTTCGCTGCTGACGGATTCTTTGACAATGACAATATCGGCGCTTCACCTGCGAGCGGTTCCTTTCACTATGATGCTCTGGTAGTGGTTCCTTGCTCTGTTAACACCATAGGGATGATTCATTCGAACCTTGCCCACAATCTGATCGCACGGACCGCTGCGGTTGCTCGGAAGGAGAGGCGGCAAGTCATTCTGGTCCCCCGGGAAACGCCAGTGTCGGCAGGGACACTGAAGCAATTATACGAACTGTGCCTTGAAGGGCTGGATGTTTGTTTTGCTGCGCCGGCGTTTTACTCCAAGCCGCAATCGCTGGACGATATCATTGATTTTATGGTGTTCAAAATCATGAATCTATTGAAGATAGACAACGATTTATCTCCGGAGTGGAACTCCGGCTGCCTGCATGAAACGGAACACTCAAGTTGAACGGAGGAGACAATTTGGGATTTAGAGATAAAGAGTTTAGGAGGAGCATCTTTGTCATTGCCCTGCCCATTATCATTCAACAGCTGGCCACGTCGTCTTTGAATTTCATTGATGTGATTATGGTGGGACGGCTGGGAGAGACTTCAATCGCCTCCGTGGGGCTGTCCAGCAACTTCACCTTTATTTACATCTGTCTGCTTAACGGAATCAGCACCGGGGCATCTATATTCGCCGCGCAATTTTGGGGAAAGAAGGAGGTACATCATGTACGGTCTGTCCTTGGCTTTTCATTGCTACTCAGTTTATCCGTCAGCCTGTTATTTTCCTTTGCGTCCATTTTCTTTCCCGGCCGCATCCTGTCCATATACACCAATGATCCGGAGGTTATTGAACAGGGCAGGATCTTTTTAAGGCTCGTCGGCTTCAGTTTCGTGGCTACCTCTATTACCTTCTGCTATTCGGCGGTGTTGAGGAGCATAGGGAATGCCAAGATTCCAATGTTTGTCAGTGTGTTTGCGTTAAGTCTGAATACGCTGCTTAATTACTTGCTAATCTTTGGAAATTTGGGGTTTCCTGCGCTCGGGCTGAAGGGAAGCGCTATCGCCACGCTGGTCTCAAGGCTGGTAGAGTTCGGATTAATTGTCAGTTCAGTTTATATTTTTAAGATACCGCTCGTCTTTAAAAGGATCAGGGATTTCTTTTCGGTTGGTTCAGGGTTTGTAAGAAAGTATTTTATAACGACGCTCCCCCTTATTTTAGGGATAACATTTTGGTCGTTAGGCCTGAACTTTTACAACATATCGTATGCCCATATAGGTACTCAGGCAGTAGCTGCCTATAGTGTGGCGGGTACGGTGGAACAGATCGCTTTCGTAGTGTTCACCGGTCTCTCGGGAGCCTGCAATGTGCTGATTGGAAACAGAATCGGCGCGGGACACAAGGACAAGGTGCTCAGTTATTCGCGAAGTTTCATATGGCTCGCTTTTACCGGCTCTCTAATTGTGGGGGCTTGCATCTACTTGCTCTCCGGACCGGTTCTTACCCTCTACAGTATGTCAGCTGAGGCACACACGACGGCCAGAACGCTGCTGCTCCTCATGTCTTGTTTCCTCTGCGTAAAAGTTGTCAATATGATACTGATTCAGGGTGTACTGAACGCCGGAGGAGATACAGTCTTTACGTTTGTGCAAAATAGTGCAGCCATGTGGGCAGTCGGCTTCCCAATGGCTTATATTGCGGTTTACCGGCTGCATCTTCCCATTTACTGGGTGTACATTTTCATTATGTCGGAGGAATTTGCAAAGCTGATTATCGGGGTGCCCCGTTTCTTGTCCAAAAAGTGGATTCATAATTTAACGGAGAATACAGCTTACCCAAATCAAAGGGGGCAAAGTGAAGAATGGATCGAAAACTCGATGTGACGGAGCTCGATGTGGCCATAGACAACCGGATGAAGGTTATTCCGCAGGCGCTTAACAGCAGATATGTCAGAATCATTGACCAGCTGCTTCCCAATGATGATCGTTTTTCTTGGAAGCAGCTGAACTGCTTTTATAAGCCGCTCGGAATGATATTTGGTTCCTTTCAGCAGCAGTACAATAGCCTTTTTTTGATGTATGTGACCTACTACAGCACGTATATGGCTGAGTCCTGGTTTCAGGAGGTGCCGATGAGCATGGAGGATTTGCTGGAATCCTTTTTTGAATATTATGAAGATTATCTGAAGAAACGGTTCCTGCTGGACATTCAGACGCACACTGTTGTTGACGAGGCCGATTTTAGACGAAGGATTGTTGAGCAGATTGACAGGAATGCGCGCGTGCTTGTCCCCGGAGATTTATACACCATTTACTATGACAATTGGTATAAGGCGAAACATCATCAACATTTCTTTCTGATTAAGGGTTACGACCAGCTCAGGGATATTTGCTATGTGCTCGATTCGCTGCAAATTGACGGGGGGACGAATGCCCTATACAAGGATTTTACCATTCCGTTCAATATGCTCTACGATACCCTGGCGGGCTATGCCCATACCTTTGCCAAACAGGAAGGGACAATGTTTTTCTGGACGGTTTCTGATCACGGGAACAGCACATGTGGTCTGAGTATGGAGGATGCTCTCAAGGACCATCTGGTTCATCTTAGGGAAGTGGAAGCCGGAAAAGTGGAAGTGAAGTATCCTGAACGGGAGATTACCCGGGTTATTAATGCTAACGGATATGACCACAATACATCGAGGCTGCTGGAATCGACATTTCTCGTTATGAATATGAGATCAGTCTATTATCAGCTGGTTTTTTCGTTCATAGAGCAAGCTGGCGCTGAAAAACCGGAGGTGGACAGCTTACGGGCCAGTCGTGAACAACTGGATGTAGAATGGGGACAGGTAAAGTCCAAGCTGATCTATAAGACACTGAAGCATAAACTGGATTTTGCGGATGTCGATTCCTCTATAAAGGTCTTAATTGGTAAGGAGGACTGCTTTAGATCTCAACTAATCGGCGTATTGTCTGGAGCTGTTCAGGGGAGCGGAGAATTCAGTACTGCAGACACCCATAGTTCGTCATTCACTCCAATCAATGAAAAGAATGCGGAAATCGTAATTCAGCAAGATCAAATCATATTAATTCATACGAGCGAGAAGCTGAATCTCAGCAGCATTGCTTACGATAATGCACCTCAAGCGCTTATGGCTGTTGGCGAACATAAAAATTGCAATCTGGAAGCGAAAGTTCAGATCAATGCTTCGGTCGGACGATATTTCAAAAGCGGACTTATGCTGAAATTCGGCAATGGCACTAAGTTGCTATTTGGAACGAACCAGGGACAGTCCTTGCAAATCGAGCATCTCGGTGTATTGAACGATCTAATGTATGATGAGGTTTTCCTGGATAATCCTTTCTTTCTGAAAATCAGCAAAATGGATAACATATATACGATGAGCTATAAAATAAAACAGTCTGAGCAGTATACAGAAGTGTACAGCTTTCATTGTGATGAAAAGGCGCTTGCGGCAGGGTTCTATTCTTTGACCTTCGAGCCTCTGGACCTCAAGTCGGTTTTCTCTGAATATAAGTTTACGGAAGAAGAACTTTCCGGAATTTAGCTGGATGTTCCTGAGTATTGGGATTCTGGTCTCTGGTGTATATCCCCTCTCAAAGTTGGTTATCCTGTCTAGTAGATTGCTAGATTGGATGAGAGGGAGATGCCGTATGGGACTGGGGAACGGGGGACAAGGGAAAGGTAAAATGCTGATGCTGATTCTTTGCATGTGTATGCTGGTGCTCCTGCTGGCCGGGTTCCGCAGCGGGGCTGACCAGGGAAGTGCAGCCGCATCAGCGGCCGCTCCCGCTTCATCAGACCCGGCAGCGTTGCCGCAGTCGCTGGAACTCCTGGCAGCTGTAGGACAAGAAGTTACGGCAGCAGGGTCTCCGTTGCGGCTTGTCCTGAAATGGCAGGGGGAATACAGCGGGAATGCTGTGGACACCGTTAGGGACGCAGACCTGCTGGCTGCACAGCTCGGACTCGGCAAGGCGGAGTCTAGCGAAGAATATGGACATGCTACTTACAGATCTTCCGGCTCTCCGGATTTGTATAGTAAGATATCGATGTTCTGGAGTGTGCTGGGTCAAGGCACCAGCTATGTGATTGTGACCGTTGAAACAGAGGATCTGCTGAAAGCTACGGCTTTGCAGAAAGTAGCACAAGAAGCGGGGACACTGATGCAGGCGGCTGGCATTACGCCGGAGTGGAATGCTTCACTTCAAGGTGTAGCGTCACTGCAGGACTCCCCCCGTGAAGCACTTGCCGGAATTGAAGGAACGATTTCCGGGCGGTTATCCGGGCTGAAAGCGGTGGAAGATTATGAGGATGATACGACCTACAGCCGGTCTTATAATGTTTCGGGGCTGAACAGGTTTGTGAATAGCGGAGATCATAAGGTAGCTCTGCAGGCAGCCGTACATAAGAACGGCAATGACAACAGCAATCGTGTGACAATCGGTTTGCCGCTGATTACCATTGAGTATTGATTCCGCAAAATATTAATAATCAGCAAATTTCAGCAAAAGCTTCGTATACCGGCTCCGCGTTTGCGGAGCTTTTTGCGTAACGTTATAATAGAAAATGGCTGGCAGTGGCCTACCCTTATCCGGGAGTATAAGCTGGAGTATGTAAACGAATAAGAAAGATTAATGGAAAATTACGAAATCCCGAGAAAAACTGTCAGGAATGTGATAGCATCCTTTCTGCGAATATGATAAAATGACATCACGTCGTCATGCGTTTTTTATTATTTGACGGACGTTGAGAATGATTGTCAACTATATTACATACAGAGAGATGAGGAGCCATGGCTGAAAATCAAACCCTTGATGCACTGCATACACCCGGCGCTGTATTTTTTATCTTTGGGGCAACCGGAGATCTAGCCCGGCGTAAGCTTTTTCCGGCGATTTACAGTTTGTACCGTGAAGGTAAGCTGACACATGATTTTGCGGTAATTGGCGTGGCTCGGCGTCCCCGCACCCAGGAGGAATTCCGGGAAGATGTGAAAGAGTCCATTCGCGAATTCTGCCGCTACCAGGCGGGAGATGCTGCAGAATGGAATGAGTTTGTGCAACATTTTGAATACAAGTCTTTGGACATCAATAATATCGACGGCTTCCGCGAGCTCAACGCGCAAACGGAGGCAATCGAAGAGAAATTCCGCATTCCGGGTAACCGTCTGTTCTATCTCGCCCTTGCTCCTGAGCTGTTCGGCAGCGTGTCGTTCAACCTCAAAGCCGGTGGCATGCTGCAAAGTTCAGGCTGGAACCGTCTGGTGATCGAGAAGCCGTTCGGTTACAATCTGGAGTCTGCTGAGCAGCTGAACGAACAGATCCGCCAGGTGTTTAAGGAAGAAGAGATTTACCGGATCGACCACTACCTGGGCAAGGAAATGGTGCAGAACATCGAAGTCATCCGTTTTGCGAATGCCTTCTTTGAACCGCTCTGGAACAACAAGCACATCGCCAACATTCAGATCACCCTCGGTGAAACCGTTGGGGTGGAAGAGCGCGGCGGATATTACGATCATGCGGGAGCGCTGCGCGACATGGGCCAGAACCATATTTTGCAGCTGCTGACGATGATCGCTATGGAACCGCCAAGCCGTTTGCTGGCTGAAGATATCCGTGATGAGAAGGTCAAGGTGCTTCGTTCGCTGCGTCCGTATGCTTCCTCCGAAGAAGTGCGCGAGAACGTGGTGCGCGGCCAGTACACCCAAGGCCTGTATAAAGGCAAGACCCTTCCGGCTTACCGCCAGGAAGACAAAGTGGATCCTGAATCCAATACCGAGACGTATTTCGCGGCGCGTGTATTTGTGGACAATTTCCGCTGGGCAGGCGTTCCTTTTTACATCCGTACGGGTAAACGTCTCCCGGTGAAGACGACGGAAGTGGTTGTAGAGTTCAAGGGTATGCCGACCAATGTCTATTTGGGCCAAAAGCATAACCTCGAGCCCAACCTGCTCGTCATCCGCGTGAATCCGATGGAAGGCATCTATGTGAAGATCAATGCCAAGAAACCGGGCTCAGAATCGGAAATTCAGCCACTGGCCATGGATTTCTGCCAAAGCTGCATGGTGGGGATCAACTCGCCGGAAGCTTATGAGCGTCTGCTGCATGATGCGGCGCGTGGAGATTCAACCTATTTCACCCGTTGGGATGAGGTTTCGTCGGCATGGTCGTTCGTGGACCGTATCGCCAAAGCGTGGAAGGAAGAAGCGGCTGATCTGGCTTCGTACCCTGCAGGTTCGTGGGGTCCGGTGGAAGCCGATCAATTGCTGGCTCAGGAAGGTTTCCATTGGTGGCCGGTAAACGGACAGGAAGAAGACAATGTGGTCTGGCGGGTTAACAGCTAAGACCTGAATAAGCTACAAGATTTAAGCTCCCCCTGCAGAGGCTGCAGGGAGAGCTTTTTTGCGATACCCCCGTTAGCGTGGGGACGGGTTTGCCCAAATATAAGAATTTATATGTTTCACACGATAACTTATCCTTCTATTTCTCGCTGAAACGATACCGTCCTTAAAAAGGACGGCAAAGCCGTTTCCACTTGGTGAAATTCACGCAAAATAGCCTCGTATAGGCCGAGGACTGTACAGAATAGGCTGCAATCGCTGTTTTTCTTACAAGATATTTGGTATAAGCCGCTTTTTTGTAGATAAAGTTTGCCGGATTTTGATATACTTTAAAGGATGCTTTCACTAGAAGCGGAACTGGAGACTATTATGGGATAACAATGAATTCACCAATGAAGGGATTTGTACTCATGAGCAGAGCGCCGATTTGATGAACAACCCGTGTGATATAAGCAGAAGCATGAATTTATATATGAAGGGATATGTGCAATGAATAAGGCACCGGATCAGAAGCTGCAACAGGAAGTGGACAAACGCAGAACCTTTGCGATCATTTCCCACCCGGATGCGGGTAAAACAACACTTACGGAGAAGCTGCTGCTGTTCGGCGGAGCCATCCGGTTAGCGGGAACGGTTAAAGCCCGCAAGGCAAGCAAACATGCAACAAGTGACTGGATGGAAATAGAGAAACAGCGCGGGATTTCCGTTACTTCCTCTGTGATGCAGTTCGACTATTTAGACCATCGGGTGAACATTCTGGATACCCCAGGTCACCAGGATTTTAGTGAGGATACCTACCGTACGTTAACGGCTGCGGATAGCGCGGTTATGCTGATCGACGTGGCGAAGGGTGTAGAAACACAGACCATCAAGCTGTTCCAGGTCTGCGCCAAACGCGGTATTCCGATCTTTACGTTCATCAACAAGCTGGACCGCGAAGGCCAAAGTCCGTTTGATCTGATGGAAGAGCTTGAGAATGTACTGGGCATCCGTTCTGTTCCAATGAACTGGCCAATCGGCAGCGGACGTGAACTGTGCGGTGTGTACGACCGGATGAAGAATCAGGTGGAGCTGTTCCAGGGTGATGACCATTCCGTAATTAAAGTGCAAAAGGTGGAAAGCTACCGTGACCCGATCATCCGTGAGATGGCCGGTGAGTACCTGCATGATCAGCTGTGCCAGGAGCTGGAGCTGCTGGACGTTGCGGGCGATCCTTTTGACTATGAGAAGGTACTTCGCGGAGAGCTTACTCCGGTATTCTTCGGCAGTGCGATCAACAATTTCGGGGTGCAGACGTTCCTGGACAACTTCCTGGATCTTGCACCGAAGCCGGAGCCGCGCCGCAGTACAGTTGGCTCCATTGAGCCGACCAATGAGAAATTTACCGGCTATGTATTCAAAATCCAGGCGAACATGAACCCGGCCCACCGCGACCGGATTGCTTTCCTGCGGATCGTGTCCGGCAAGTTCGAGCGCGGCATGAGTGTAAAGCATGTCCGTGCAGGCAAAGACATTAAGCTGTCCCAGCCGCAGCAGTTCCTGGCTCAAGACCGCGATATCGTCGAAGAGGCGTATCCGGGCGATATTATCGGGCTGTTTGATCCGGGTATTTTCCGGATCGGCGATACACTCAGTCAAGCCGGGGATATGGAGTTCGATGAGCTGCCTACGTTCTCACCGGAGATTTTCTCCAAAGTAAGCATCAAAAACGCGCTAAAATCGAAGCAGTTCCAGAAGGGTATTGATCAGCTGACGGAAGAGGGCATGATTCAGGTGTTCCGTACGGTCAACTTTGACGATATTCTGCTCGGAGTAGTCGGACAGCTGCAGTTTGAGGTGTTCGAGTACCGGATGAAGGGTGAATATGGCGTGGATGTTCAGCTGCAGCGGATGTCATATCAGTTCGCACGCTGGATCGTGGATGAGAATAAACCGGACCCCGGCAAATTCCGCATCAACTCTACACTGGTTACCGACAAGAAGGGCAACTACGTGGTGCTGTTCGAGAACGAGTATGCGATGCGTACAGCGATGGAGAAGAACCCGACCGCGAAATTCCTGGAAACAGCTCCTTGAGTGTAGGCTGTTGACGAATTCAGGCTGCAGGTGCAGGGGATACAGCTGCACCTGCAGCAGTTTCAAATAGGTAGTAAAAACCTCCGCCCCCATGTGTGCAGATGCACCTTGGGTGACGGAGGTTTTTGGCTCATGAGGCTTTCTAGGATGTGATGGATCCGGGAGTAGTCTCCTCCAGATGTCTGTGGAGCAGACTAATCACATGATCCTGCTTGGCCTCTCCAAGGTCCTTCCAGACCATTTCGAACACGACGCCAAGCCCGGGAAGTGCAGCTTCCGGCCCGTCCACGGAGCCTTCAATCATGTGCCGCAGGTCTTCTTCGGACTGGCCGTGCACTTTATGGAGAATCGCCTGGCGCAAATCAATGGTAACCGGCATAATGTACCCCCTTAAAAGTTTTGTGAGCAAGGCTTCCTGCCAATTCTTCGTACAAAACTGCTTCGAAAGCATGTGCTTAGTTTTGTGAGCAAGGCTTCCTGCCAATTCTTCGTACAAAACTGCTTCGAAAGCATATGCTTAGTTTTGTGAGCAAAGCATCCTGCCAATGGTTCGCAGAACTGGCTTAGGAAGCCTGCTCATGCTGAAACGCCCTGTACTAATGTGCCCTGCGGCGATGCTGAAAATTCAAGTTTGTGTGTGCTTATGCTATACTGTGTGAGATGTAAAATGTGAGCGGGAGGTACACGGACATGGCTAAAAAACAATATGCCATCATCGGAATGGGACGTTTCGGCTCAAGTGTAGCCAAGGCGCTCAGCGGGATGGGATTTGATGTGCTGGCCATCGATTCGGATGAGCAGCGCACACAGGAAATTTCGGGAATTGTTACCCATGCTGTATCTGCAGATTCCACCGATGAGGAAGCGCTGCGTGCACTGGGCATTCGAAATTTCGATGTTGTCGTTGTGGCAATCGGAGAAGATATTCAGGCGAGTATTCTTACGACGCTGATCTTGAAGGACCTTGGGGTGCCGGCGATTCTGGTCAAGGCCAAAAGTGAGCTGCACGGCAAGGTGCTAAGCAAGATCGGTGCAGACAAAGTCATTTATCCCGAACGGGACATGGGCATGCGGGTGGCGCATCATCTGGCCTCGCCGAACATCCTTGACTATATTGAGCTGTCGCCGGATTACAGTATTCTGGATATGAAGGTTCCCAGGCCGATGCTGGGCAAAAACCTGCAGGAGCTGAATATCCGCGCCAAATATGGCTGCAATGTGATGGCGATCCGCCGGGGCGAAGAAATGAATATTACTCCAAGAGCCGAGGACCGGCTGGCCGATGGCGA
Organism: Paenibacillus sp. FSL M7-1046; assembly: GCF_038007405.1. Taxonomy (NCBI): domain Bacteria; kingdom Bacillati; phylum Bacillota; class Bacilli; order Caryophanales; family Paenibacillaceae; genus Paenibacillus; species Paenibacillus sp. FSL M7-1046. The sequence continues at coordinate 3,409,366 of NZ_JBBOXB010000001.1, forward strand.
TGTTCTTGTCATCGTTGGCCACAAGGACAACCTGACCAAGCTGGAGATGGCGTATCAATAACGCACGAGCAAATGAAGTGTAACGTGGCTCTCGTGGTGCTGTAGGAAGTGTTAAGTGCGCTGCCGATAGTGGCCGGATTTGCTTAATTGCACTCTGTACAGCTATTTGCTTCGTTAAGCGCTTGTTCAGAAGGATAGATGTATTTCGTGCAATTAAAATTTAGCATACCCCCGGTTTATAGCCATAATGATGATTATAAATGTACAGACTACAACTAAATTGGAATTAGCGGTAAAAAGCGTGATTTTAGTTGCAGGAAATACAGGTCTGTTGATTAACCAGAAAAAGGTAGAAAAAAGGCCGCTCATTCGGTAAAGTGTTTGTACCCCTACAAACATCCGAAACGAGGCGACCTCATGAAAAAGTCTACTTCATTATCGAATATTCTGCAATTGGTGATTCCCGAAGAAAAAATGCTCCCATTCTTGGAAGAACTAAAGTATATCGATGTGGCGCGAAAGTTTACTGTCTATGATTTATTTCTATTTTTGGCCGAAGCCGCCTTCCAGCAGTGGGAGGGGTATCGGGACGGAGAACAGCGAATGGCCCTTTGTGGGCAGCGTTCTGTGGATCACTCAACCCTCTCGAAAAAAGCCAAAGACGTTCCTTTTCAATTATTCAAGCGTTTGCTAGATCTCATGATTGGGCTGTGCAATCGAAAGACTCGGCGTGTACTCGGTATTCCGAAGGAGCTGCTAATCGTTGATTCCACTACGATTACGGTAGGTCTGGGACGGTTGACTTGGGCTCCGCACAAAGGCCAAAAAGCAGGCGTTAAGCTACACGTGGGGATCATTGGAGACCAAGGCGAATTGCACAAAGTTACCGAAACGACTGGATATGAGCCTGATTTGAAGAGTTGCCCTGACCTGCTGGACAGAAGATTTATTTTGGTGGCAGACCGGTCTTATGGTAAACACAAGCTGTTTGACAGTTACCAAGAGCAGGAAAACCGGCAGTACTTTGTGATTCGGCTTCGGGATAATACAACCTTTACGAATCCAATCTCACGATGTCGAAAGCGTCCCTTTTCGGGAAGTATTAAGCAAGATTTGACCTGCCAATTGGGAAAGAACATGGCACTCTCCCAGAACAGATTTCGGGTGGTCATCCTAGAGGATCCCAAAGGAAATCCCGTTATTCTCGCCACAAATCTGCACTGGTATTCCCCCGAAGGAATTGCAGAAATCTATAAAAAACGGTGGCAGATCGAAGTCTTTTTTCGTTGGATTAAGCAGCATCTAAACATTCCAAAATTATTCGGAACAACACCAAATGCAGTGTATGGACAGCTGTACACAGCTTTACTGATTTATGTTTTGCTTAAGTTCCTGTTTGAGCAGGGAAATGCTGCGGTGCATCCGAGTGCTAAATTAACATTCGTCGACTTTGACCGGTTATTTACTTTGGAAACTTTACCACCGGAATGGAGGATTTATTTAGCCAATGTAGTGTTTCTCACTTCCATAATTTAGCTAATCAACAGACCTGCAGGAAATACACTTAAAATGAAGCTGTGTGCAGGTGCAGCGTGTTAGAGAAATACATGGGAAGATCGTAGTGACTGCAAGGAAAAAGGCAGCAAAGATGCGATAACTAAGCTGCAGGTGAACAGAAAGGTAGGACCTCATGGAAATTATGTCTCCGCAAAATACGCGGGTGAAGGAATGGGCCGGACTGCAGGAGAAGAAACACCGCGATAAGTCCGGCAAATATATTGTGGAAGGTATTCATCTCGTACAAGAGGCGCTGCTGGCCGAAGCCGATGTGGAAATATTGGCGTATGACCTCGATAAGGGCATGCCGTCTGAGCTGAAGGAACTGCTGCAGGCGGTACAGGGTATGGAGGTCATCGGCGTATCAGCGCCGGTGATTGCGAAGTGCAGCAGCACCAATACGCCGCAGCCGGTATTTGCGGTGGTGCGCAAGGAACAGCAGGGCGTGGAGACGATCCTTGCGAAGCCGGATAGTCTAGTCGTTGTGCTGGACGGAGTTCAGGACCCCGGCAACGTTGGGACGATCATCCGCAGCGCGGATGCGGCAGGCGCAGACGGCGTGATCCTCGGCCAAGGCTGCGCCGATCTGTACAACCCGAAGACCATCCGTTCCACGATGGGCTCGATGTTCCATCTCCCGGTGGTGGAGGGCGATTTAAGTGTTGTTTTGCCGCAGGCGCGGGAACGCGGCGCACTCTTAGTCAGCACCTCGCTGACCGGTGAGGACTCCTGCTACACCCACGATTTTCACGGCAGCCAGTGGCTGCTGATCGGCAGTGAAGGCAAGGGCATCTCGCCGGTAACGGCCGCGCTCGTCGATAAAAGCATTATCATCCCGATGGCTGGCCGTGCCGAATCGCTCAATGCGGCGATGGCAGCGACGATACTGCTGTTTGAGGGGATGCGGCAGCGGGGGTTTAACTAAACAATAATTCCCATGTGAGTTATAACATAAAGTAGGACTGTTTTTAAGCATGAATGAGACCGTTTATAGCTTCAAAATGAGACCGAGAAATAGCAGCAATCCCTTGTGTGACAAGAGATTTCTGCTATTGGTATGTGGGCAGGGCTATAAGTAATACAGTGTACAACCGTTATTTATACCACACTGAATTTTTATATCATATGGTAAGACATACCAGACCAATTTGTACTTCTGTAATCAAATTATTAGCGGAAACCCATTTAATTATCAAAATATGAAATGCAGACTTCAAAACTGCAACAAGGCAGCCCTGAACAACTTAATAAAATATACGTAACACCGTCTCGTTCTCAGGTTGTTTACTCTCGCTTACAACCTCGACCCGCGATATGTTGTCCTGTCCTCCTGGAACAACGATGGGCGTAACAGTAGAACATCCGTTTTCCCGGAGAGTTTCCATATCAAATTCCAGTAGAAGTTGTCCTTTTTTTACCCGGTCGCCGTTACTTACATGAGCTGTAAAACCCTTTCCTTTAAGAGAAACGGTATCCATGCCAACATGAATGAGCAATTGAACACCGGAATTGTGCTCGATGAGAATAGCATGCTTACTCTTTTCCATGATATGGGCGATAATACCGTCAAAAGGAGCAATGACCCTGCCGGAATCTGGCAAGATGGCGAATCCCTCGCCCATCGCTTTACTTGAGAAGGCTTCGTCCTGAACTTCATCCAGAGCTAAAAATTGACCGGAGAGAGGCGATGAGATATCTATGGAAGGCGATTCTATCTTTTTTTTCTTAAACCCAAACATAGGTTTTCCTCCTGTAACTGTGTGTTAGAATAGCAATGAAACAACGATTAGGGGGCCTGCCTTGTGAACAAAAGAGACTTTGTCATCCATGATCTGCTCAGTAAAATCTATCAAAAACATTATTCAGACTGGAAGCTTCCTACAGAAAGAGAATTGGCAGCGCAATATAAGGTTTCCAGATTTACAATACAAGAATCTATTAAGAAGCTGAAATATATGGGTATGGTTAAGGTTGTCCAGGGCTCGGGTATTTTTATTAACAAAAATATTCAAGCCAGTCCGCTGATCTACAACTCACTTACAGAAAATCCTTATTCCAATATTCAGTCTAAGGTCATCGAGCTGCAGAAGCTTCCTTCCACCCCTAGTGACCAGCAAATCTTTAATATAACTGCCGAGGATGAAGTGTGGATGTACCAGCGCTTGAGAATCGTTAACTATCAGACAATGCAGATTGAGCAGTCGAGATTGCCTGCGACATTATTCCCTGTATTAACACAGAAGGATGCCGAGAATTCCATTCAGTCATTTGTGAAAAAGCATAAGTTCACTATCTCACATTACCTGAATACTTATGAGGCAATCTCGCTTGATAAAGAACAAGCGATGTTCTTGCAGCAAAAAAAGAAAAGTCCAGCAATGAAAATTTCAAGCCGTGGAATACTGAATAACGGTACCATTTTTGAAATCAGTGAAATTGTGGCTGTCGACTATAAGTGCACGTACTTGACGGCCTTCAACAACGAGCATCACAAAAGAAGAAACCTCTGATACGCAGCTAATCATTTGACCTGAAACTCTCCGTGCTGACCGCCTGTGCCGGAGAGTCTTTTGCTGCGCCTTAATTACGGCGTCATTAGCGTCCCGTCGGGTAATCTGGCCTGTGTCCATTCATGCATACGGTATTCCACCGGGAAGGCACCTGCCTGTTCCTCATTGAACTCCACGCCGATGCCCGGCAGATCAATCGGATAAATATAGCCATCAATGGCGTCAATATTGTGCGAAAATACGCTGCGGGTGTTTGCTTTAATCGGAATATTCTCCTGAATCGCTGCATTATGCAGATGAATGTTGAGATGTGTATTGACGGCAATTCCAATTGGCGTAATATCGGATGGTGTATGCCAGGCGATACGAACCCCGAAAGCCTCGCATAATGCTCCAAGCTTCAGCGCAGGTGTAATTCCCCCGATTTGGGATACATGGCAGCGGATGAAATCAATCTGTCTACCCGCAATCAGGTTTCTCCATTCCAGCGGATTGTTGAACAGTTCGCCTGTGGCAATCGCCGTTGACGTTTGTGAGCGGATCTGCCCTAACCATTCATTCTGATCCGGCGGCAAAATATCCTCGATAAAGTAGGGTTTATACGGTTCGACCGCTTTGGCAAACTGCACAGCCTGATTGGGGAATAACCGCTCGTGAACATCATGAAGAATATGGAACTGGTTGTTATACTTTTCCCGCAAAAGAGCAAACATTCTGACCGTAGTCTCCATATACTCGTCCTGATCATAATAGGAGCCCGCTGTGGAAGTGGCCGGAGAGTGCAGCTGTGAAGGATTCCCTCCGTAGAAGCCAAGCTGGCAACGGATGTGCTTGTATCCTTGTTCAAGGAGTCCATCAATCTCGCTGTACAGATCTTCAATATTGTCAGCAACTGCATGAGTATATGCCGGAATGGCATCCCGTGATTTGCCGCCAAACAGCTGATACAATGGCATACCGGCGAGCTTGCCTTTAATATCCCATAGAGCCATATCAACACCGGAAACTGCATTATTCAGAATAGGTCCGTTGCGCCAGTATGAATTGACCATCATCATATGCCACAAGTCTTCAATATGGTTGGCGTCACGGCCAAGTAAAATCGGTCTGAGGTATTCCTCTATGACGAGCTGGACGGCTTTGGGCCGTTGCTGAAAAGTGGCGCAGCCATATCCAATGACTCCATTATCCGTAGTTACCCTGACAACCACCAGATTATGACGGTCAGGTTTTAGTATAAAGCTTTCCACATTAGTGATGATGGAAGGGTTCATGTTTCTCCTCTTTTCTACAATTTCTAAGAGTATTGAACCATAGTTTGAAAGGAAGAATCAATTTGGTTTGGTAAACCGGTTGAATAACGAAAGATATCAGTCCAATTATGATGGAAATTGAATAAAAACCCTTTGTTATAAAGGTTTTTTTGATAAAGGCGAACCATTTTGGACTGCTTTTATTAGAAGTTTCTTTATGATACTATTCAGTGTGTAAACGGAACCAATATCCATTAGGACAGGAGAATTCTTGATGAGCAAAGAGAAAGCGATTAAGGACATGATTGCAGGTATAGGCGGTGAGGAGAATATTGAAAACGCTTGGCATTGTATGACACGACTTAGATTTGAGCTGAAAGATAAAAATAAAGTAGATATTGCGAAAATCAAAGAGTTGGACCCAGTACTTGGTGCGCAGTTCAATCAAGACCAGTTTCAAATAATACTAGGTCCTAAAGTCGGAGAGTATTACACCGTTCTGGCTAATGAGCTCAAGCTGAAGGATGCGCAGAGTCCTGAAGAGGAGAAGGGAAGCAAGCAAAAAGTAGGTTTTGTTACTCTCTTCATGAACATAGTATCTGGCGTATTCGGGCCCATTGTACCAGCAATTGCAGGTGCGGGATTAATCAAAGGACTTATTGCCGGTTTGACTGCACTTCATTACATCTCGGATAAAAGTGAGACCTTTCAAATAATAAATATGATGGCCAGCGGTGTGTTCACTTTCCTGCCATTCTTCCTGGCAGCCTCGGCGGCCAAGATTTTTAAGACCAATCAGTATTTGGCCATTGCCATAGCGGCAACTATTATGTTCCCAACGATGGTGGATGCGGCGAAAGCCGGTGAAATATCCTCCTTTCATTTCCTTAATCTGCTCCCGATTCCTGTTTTCAACTATAGCGGAACTGTCATCCCGATTATTTTTGCCGTTTGGGCGATGAGTTATATTTATGGCTGGGTTAACAAGATTGTTCCGGAAGTGCTCAGAACGGTAGTTACCCCAACGTTGACTCTATTTATCTCTGGATTTATGGCTTTAGCTGTTATTGGTCCAATCGGTGTCTATTTAGGAAACGGACTGGCTTGGCTGGTTCAAGGCTTGTTTGACATCTCCCCTGTTCTGGCTGGTGTGGTTGTTGGTGCGATTCGTCCAATAGCTGTCTTTACGGGCATGCACCATGCCATGACCCCAATTGCGCTGCAGAACTTTGCAACACAAGGCTACGATATGTTAATGCCAATGATGTGTATGGCTAACTTCTCGATTGTAGGCGCAACCTTTGCCGTGTATTTTAAAGTGAAGACCCCGAAAGAAAAAACAATTATCGTCTCCGCTGCCGTCTCCGGCTTGCTGGGAATAACAGAGCCCGCTTTGTTCGGGGTGTTAGCAAAGTACAAAAAAGCCTTCTTGGCTGCCACGATTGCCAGTACGGTTGCTTCCGCCTACATTAGTTTCTTCGGTGTCCGTTTGTACGGATATGTACTGTCCAGTATTTTCAGTATTCCGGCATACATCGGCCCCTACTTTGTCTATGCAATTTCGGGAATGTTCATTGCGGTTGCGGTAGGTTTTACCGTTTGCAATCTACTTCTGAGTAAAAATGATGTTGAAAATGCCAATAAAGCCTCCCTGCAGTCTGCACAGTAATGCAGCAAATATGTTATTTGTGGGAAGCATTACAGGTAGCCTTAAATTTTGCTGTATAACGTTTTCGAAAGATATTGAAAAGCCCGCACTCGGCCTAACTGGCTGACTGTGGGCTTTTGTTGTCTTAGATAAGATCCTGTCCGACAGGAACAAGGCAAAGCAAGAAGGGAATTACAACTCACATTAGTGTCCACAAGAAGCCAAAAGACTGGAGAAGATCGATTCTTTCCCCGATCCAATTCCAGTCTTTTTGTCGTTGCGGCAAATTTCCATCTTCTTATAAGGGGGGGTTAACCTTGATTTGCAAACGGGAACCATCCTGGGGTATTGATAATTTTCTGCCATAATGGATCAGAGATCCCCAATTGTTCTTGATCATTTAAAGTTAACTCAGTACGAATTTCAATTTCCTTACCTTGAGTTATTTTTTCAACCCAATCTGGATCGATAATCAATTCTCGTCCAAGTGCTATAAAAGGGACACCTGATTGTAACGCTCTAAGCGCTTCATCAGGTGTGTGGATTGAACCTACACCGATAACGGGAACTCTTTGCCCAACGAGCTCATAAATAATTTCCATTCTAGAGCGATTGTCCTCTACTCCACGTCTAGGCTTAGACCAGAAGTTCATTAAAGAGACATGCAAATAATCCAAGTTTTGGTTTGCGAGGGCATCTATCAATTTTAGTGTATCGGCCATTGTAATACCGGGTGTCATTTCTTCTTCTGGGGACAACCGATATCCCACTAGAAACGGCTGTTTGGCATGTTCAGCCACCACTTTTTTCACTTCATCTACAATAGCGAGCGGAAACGCCATACGTTTGTCCACATTTCCTCCCCAGCGATCATCACGCCGGTTTGTGTATGGTGAGAAAAATTGTTGAATAAGGAATCGATTTGCCCCGTGAATCTCTACCCCGTCGAAACCAGCCTCGATCGCCCTACGGGTGCTAGCGCCAAACGCATGAATGATCTCTATAATTTCCTGCTCTTCGAGTGCTCGAGGAATCACACTTCCCCCTTCCTTAGCAACCGCACTCGCACTTACAATCTCACCATTGGGTACCACTTTGGGCAGACATTCGCGACCACCATGAAAGATTTGTAGAATGGCTTTTGCCCCGTGTTTCTTTATTGCTGTTGCCAAACGTTGCAGGCTTGGGATCATATCATCACGATCAGCCCCCACCTCCCCGCCAAACATCTTCCCATTTGGTGTCACCACGGTACTTCCAGTGACAGCTATTCCAACACCGTTCGAACGACTTTCGTAATACGCGGTTATCTCATCAGATAGCGTACCGTCTTGCTGAGAATAAGAAATGGTCATGGGTGCAAGAACGACGCGGTTCTTTACTTCGACCCCATTCTTGAAACGAAACGGCTCCATTAAAGGTTGATATTTAGGGTTCATAGTTGTTCACTCCTGTTATCTTTTCTGTAATTACTAAACGTATTAGTGATATATTTTCACGTTGGTTCGTGTTTGTTGTAGACTTCCTCCTTCCCCGTATAACGGCTATGTTATTTGTTGGAGTCGGCTTTAAGTCAAGACATAAATACAGAATTAGTTGTTCCAAGGTTAGAGACTTGACTTGGAGCCGACTCTAAGATGTATAATGCCCCTAAGTTTCAATTTCCGGAGGTGCGGGATGATAACCGAGCAAACGTTCACGATAAAGCAAACTGCGGAGCTAACTGGACTTTCTGAGGACACGATCCGTTATTACGAAAAGATTAATTTGCTCCCTCAGGCGGACAGGAAGGACAATGGGCATCGCGTCTACCACCAGAAGGACATCAATACGATCCGGTTGATAGTCTGTCTGAAAAAAACGGGGATTTCCCTGGAGGCAATGAAACCATTTTTGAAGGTCTCCGCTGACGCTGATCCCGCCGAACATCTGGAGTTGGTTGAGGAATTAAGGAGCCAACGCGATAATATTGTCAGCCAAATCTCATCGCTTCAGCAAATCGTTGATTTCATTGACATAAAATTAGAAGAAGGGCGACCCCGAGGGGAATGCTCAGATCAAACTCCAGACGGCGTTCTAGAAGAATTTAAGGAGACAAAAACAAAGCCCATTTCCGTCGTAGAGATGAGTTATTTTTCTGCATCTGCGAAAACGGGCAAGTTACCGAATGCGATTAAATAAGCTTATTAGCTCATAAAACAGTGGCAGTCTATGACTGCCACTGTTTTATGTAGTTGGGGTCAATATAATATTTTGTTTTCTTTAGATTTGCATGTGCGGAGTGAAAACTCTAGCTTTATACACGACAAGATATTCGCTTTAGTTTTCATTTGTAATATCGGTGCGCGTTGGCAGATGGTTCTTGTATAGAGGACTTTTGGCTTAGATGAGCTCCTGTCCGTTCTCGTTCTCTGTATAGATGGAGATTAGCACGATTGCTGTATCTTCCCCAATATTTCTTACTAAATGGGGCGTACAAGCATTCCAGCTAAAGGAATCCCCTTCACCAAATTCAGCCCCATCTTCCCCTTGTTCCGCGTATATACTCCCTTTTATGACCACATGTACCTCCTCGCCTTCATGCGCATGGGGGGCATCTCCAATCATTGTACCCGGAGGAAATTCTACGATCATCATCCGTACGTTCTTTGTGGAACTCAAGTGTTCCACTTTTAGATGTTCTGAACCGCTAGTTGTGATGGTCCGTTCGTCTTTCCGGACAATTCGCATTCGTTCTTCTTTCTTTAAAAGCAAATAGGCTAGCGGTACTTTTAAGGCGTGGGCTATATTTTCCAGCGTTGAAATGGACGGTGAAGTCTTATTTGTTTCAACCTGACTCATAAAGCCTTGGGACAGGCCGGTCATTTCGCATATTTGAGCGATAGTGATATTTTTACGTTTCCGGATTGCTCGTATAGTAGAGCCAATATCCATCTGAGCACACCCCCCAAAAAAATATTTGTAATACAAAACTTAATTTCATATTATCAATTTTTATATTGACAAGTCAACGCAATTCGTTTTTAATTACACATATAGATTTTATATTTTTATTACTAATATTTTAGGGGAGAGAGACGAATGAATAGAACAACTGTTGTTTCCATTATTATGCGTGTGGTGCTGGGCATCATCTTTGTATTTCATGCTGTAGATAAGTTTCAAATGGGTCTTGGCAATGTAGAAGCGTGGTTTAGCTCACTGGGGGTTCCGGGATTTGTAGCTTATGTTGTTGCAGTGATTGAGCTTGTCGGCGGTATTATGCTTATCCTGGGATTGTTTACTCGTTATGTATCAGGATTATTTGTGATTGTGCTCATCGGGGCCATTATGACGGCCAAATTATCAGTGGGATTACTAGGTAATGGTCAGATGGTTGGGTATGAGTTGGACCTTGGATTCATATTGATCTCGTTGTATCTGGTTGTTGCTGAACGAACACCGCTATCTGTTGACCATTTTATTATGAGCAAGCGCAGTAGATAACTTACAGCAAGGAGGAGACTAAGATGAATCCTATTTATCAATATGACGTTCACTTACCGGTTAATCTGGAGCAGGGGAAGACATATCCGACGATTTTTACATTGCACGGCAAAGGATCGAATGAACAAAATATGTTCGGTTTGGTCGCTCCATTAGCTCAAGATTTCATCATCATTGGGATTCGCGGTAATTTGCCGCTTGGTGCGGGATATCAGTATTACGAGTTGAAGAGTCTGGGGAACCCGATTCGGGAAATGTTTGACCAAGCGGTTAAAGATCTCGAAGCTTTCATTCATTATGCGACGGAGAAGTATCCGATCGATCCTGACAAACGTTATTTGCTCGGTTTTAGCCAAGGTGCAATCCTGTCTATGACGCTTGCGCTCACGATGGGAGAACAGTTAAAAGGAATCGTAGCACTCAACGGATATATTCCTGAATTTGTGAAAACGGAGTATTCACTTCGAAGTGTTAAGGATGTTTCCATATTTGTCTCGCACGGAGAATATGATTCCGTGTTCCCGGTTCGTATTGGGAGCGAGACATCTGCCTATTTAAAAGACCAAACGGAGCGCATAACTTTCAAGTTATATCCGACCGATCATGGCGTATCTGAAGAGAACCAGCTGGATTTTTTGAAGTGGCTTAAGAAGGATGCCGAATCAAATATAAATAAGGAGTGAAGACACATGATGCCATCCTATTTTTTTGCACATGGCGCACCATCAATCGTACTAGAGGATAACGAATATACAAAGCTGCTTAAACAATTTAAAGACCACACGCCAAAGCCGAAAGCGATTGTTCTCTTCTCCGCTCATTGGGAGGAGGCGGTACAGACGGTTGGCGCTGCTGCAACGTATGAGACCATTTATGATTTTGGCGGGTTCCAGGATGAGCTGTACCAGATGACTTATCCGGCCCAAAGTGACCGCTCGTTAGTAGAGCAGATTCAAAACCTGTTTACCAAGCATGGGGTTGAGAATGCCCGAAATGAAACAAGAGGTCTGGATCACGGGGCATGGGCCGTTCTAAAACTGCTATATCCGGGTGCGGATATCCCTGTCATAGCGCTATCTGTAAATCGTTATCTGTCTAATGAGCAGCAGTATCAAATTGGGAAGGCATTGGCGGAGCTTCGCGAGCAGGATGTGCTTATCATCGGAAGCGGTGGAACCGTTCATAATTTAAGTGCATTGAACTGGCGGTCCGAGGAGATTGACGAGTGGGCGGAACAATTCGACAACTGGATTCAAAGTAAACTGGAGCTATGGGATGCGGAAGCCCTGTTCCAATACCGCGAGCTCGCTCCTCACGCCCAAGAGGCCGTACCAACCAGTGAACACTTCATTCCGCTTCTTCTCGCGATGGGAACGGGTGACGCTAACCGTAATGCGAAACTTCTTCACCGAAGCTACCAGTACGGTAACCTAAGCTTAAGTTGCTGGCAATTCAATTAAGACCGTATGGCAGTCGCAGAGATGAGATATTTTTCCGCATCTGCGAAAACGGGCAAGTTAGCAAATGCGATTAAATAAGCTTGTAAGCTCAATCATACAGTGGCAGTCTAGGACATTTTTCTTGTCTAGGACTGCCACTTTTTATGTGCCGGGGTCATTCTATATAGATTGAACATCCTGTACTCTGAGATTAATCTATATAATCAACAGACTTGCTTTAAAATGTTATAGTTATATAAAAAATATGATTATCAATTTCGCTGAAATATTTAATATACAACGGAGGTCAGACGAAATATGCCACTGCGGCAAAAGATTCTAATCAGCAACATTCTTATCGTATCACTGGCTCTGGTAATCTTTATAATAAGCATTCATAGAATTGTCTTTAATCAGACCTTGGAAAGGACTTCAGCAAGCTCGCAGCAAGAAGTGAAACTGATAAAACAATCTATGGAGACCGTGTTTCAATCTGTTCAGAACTTCTCGAAATTCGCTTTGATTAATCAGGATACACAGAAGGTGCTCAGTAGAGATACCGTAGCAAGCGATGACGTTTCTGCTCTGAAGTCAATACATAATACGCTGGCTGCGATGCTGGAGACCGAGCCGAATATTGATTCCGTTATTATCGAATCCTTAAGCGGCGAACTCTATTATACCTCCAATTTGACCGGTGTTACTTTGCAGAGTCTCGGTATTTATCCCAAAGAAGCGATTGATGCTGCAAAAGGTGGAGCGGTCTGGGGAGATACACTGCAGCCATCATTTCTGTCCGGTATGAAGAAGAAGAATATGATTAGTGTGTGCAGAGTTATTATGAGCATGGAGAAGGGGACTCCGCTTGGTTATATTTATGTGAATATTGACGAGCGGACACTCGCCCGGATGTACCATAATGAACATTCTAATCAGAATCCTACTTTGGTCATTAACCAGGACGGAATTATAATATCCTCGAATGAAGCATCACTGGTCAGTCAGGCGATTCAAGATGACTCTCTTGCCAAATGGGCGAGTTCAGCATCTGAAGGGAGCAGGACCGATCAAGTCGATGGAATGCGTTATTTAGTATCCTTACAAAGCCTTGATCCCTATGGCTTGAAGGTTGTCCATCTTGTTACCACTTCGGAGTTGACCTATGGGTATTGGAAAATCGCATTATTAATGGTCGGCTTCGGACTGATCAGCATGCTCTCGGCAGCGTTTTTGTCCTTTGTGTTCTCACGGCTTCTAACTCGGCCCCTCAGCCAGCTCAGTGAGGTGATTGTTGAAGTAGGTGCCGGAAACTTTGATGTACGTGCATCCGCCGAAACGCAAGACGAAATTGGCAGGCTGGGAGCGACATTTAATGAAATGGTGGAGCATATTCAGGGGTTGATGCTAAGAATTGAAGGTGAAGAGAAGACGAAGCGGCTGCTGGAGCTAAGGCTGCTGTATTCGCAGATCAAACCGCATTTTTTGTATAATACGTTGGACACGATACGTGCGATGGCTGTGATGACGAATGCTAAAGAAATAAGCAGCATCCTTAAGGCGCTCGGCGAATTCTACCGAATTTCACTTAGCAATGGACAGGAGCTAATTGCTGCTGCACAGGAAAAAAAACATCTGGAAAGCTATCTGTACATTCAGCAAATCCGCTTTAAAAAGCTAGATTACCGGATTTCGTTTGAACCGGGAATAGAGGCCTGCCAAGTGCCTACGATGCTGCTGCAGCCTCTTGTCGAGAATGCGATCCACCATGGAATCAGAGGGATGCCTGACGGAGGATTGTGCGAAATCATAGGGTATACGGAAAGGACGGGCGAGCAGAGCAATCTCTGCTTTATTGTACGTGACAACGGCAAAGGCATGAGTGAAGAGGAAAAACGGCTTATTTGGTCGGACAATGGCGAAGAAGAGGTATACAGCTTCGGACTTAAAAATATTCAGGACCGGATTCAACTGAGGTTCGGTGAATCTTATGGCATTGTCCTGACATCTGAACCAGGCAATGGAGTAGAAGTGCAGGTACGCTTGCCGCTGATCTTGAAAACGAGCGGACAGGAGGAGGGGACAGCTAGACTATGAATACAGCGCCGGTAGCCCGCGTCCTGATTGTAGATGACGAATATTATTTCAGGCAGCTTTTGATCCATTTGATTGATTGGACTTCTGCCGGTTTCGAGGTGGTCGCAGAGGCTGAAGAGGGTTCGGCAGCCTTGAAGATTATGGAGGAACAAGCGATTGATCTCATTATTACAGATATTGAAATGCCGAATATGAATGGGCTCGACTTTGTAAAGGCCGTCCGCGCCCTAGACTCAGCTGCAAAGCTGATTTTCATCACAAGCTACGACAACTTTACTTATGCACAGAAGGCTATTTCGCTCGGAGCGGATCATTATTTGTTGAAGCCCATTGATGAGGAAGCGGTTGAACAAGCACTTATAACTATCCGTACGCAATTGACTGAGAAATGGGAAGCAGAGCGTTATATTAATCGTTTGAAAAAAGAAGCGGGTTATGTACAAGAACCGGAAGCGGGACAGTCGACTGAGGAAGGAAGGCGTCAGGGCAGCGGTAAACGGCTGGTTCGCAAAGCGGTTGATCATGTGACTGCGCATTATGCCGATGACAGCTTGTCGCTTCAGAGTACAGCGAGTGTCCTCTTCGTGAATCCGAGCTATTTAAGTCACATGTTCAAGAAGGAGACAAGTGAGTCTTTTGTAGAATATGTGACCAATGTCCGCCTTGGCAAAGCTATGGAGCTGTTGCGCCAAGGGGCTGCTGCGGATGAATCCCTGGCTCCAAAGGTAGCGACGATAGCACATCAGGTCGGCTATAGAGATCCGTTCTACTTTAGCAAATGCTTCAAGAAGAAGTACGGAATTACCCCAAATAAGGTATACGAGGGGTCCAATGTAGAGAGAGAGTGAGCAGTTTCTAGTTGAAGTCCGGTTTTCCAGCCGGGCTTTTTTGTTCGTGCAAAGTAAACCTGATGTTCAGGGGATGTTAACACGGGTGTGGTTTGTAAACTCAGTGTTAAGTAATATAACATACCTAAAAATTTTACTGTCAAAACCAATATATATCCATTCGAACCTAGCTTCACACTTGTTAAGATTGTACCTGTAGCTCGTATCCGTAAATTTTGAAAGGTGGTCCAAATCAGATGTTTGGTAAAAAGTTTGGGGTTATTGCAGCATCCGTCGCGCTTGTTAGTGTAGTGCTTACTTCTTGTGGAGGTGCGGAAGTAAACAATGGAGGGACTCAGAGCAAGGAAGCGACAGCAGCGGATAGTAAGAAATCTATCACGTTATGGATATTCGATGCAGATCCGATGTACCAAGCAACTGCCGAAGCTACCGCAGCGGAAATTGGCGCTGAACTGAATTATGAATACATACAAGATGAGACATACAAAACTAAACTAAGTGTTGCGCTTGCCGCAAATGAACTTCCGGATGTTTTCCAACAGCATGCCGGAAAGTCATACCGGACCCCTGTTCTGCAGTCGAAGACAGTTGCTCCATTGAACGACACGCTGGATTCCACGGGACTAGGCTCGCAATTTCTGGACAATCAGTTGGTAACAGAGGACGATGGCAACATCTATTCCGTTCCTTCCAACATCAGTACAACACTGGTTCTTTACTATAACAAAAAGCTGATGGGTGAGCTTGGCGCTTCTGCTCCAACAACGTGGGATGAACTTCAGGCGTTGATTAAAACCGCAAACGATGAAGGTGTGATCCCAATCGCACTCGGCGGAAAAGAAAGATGGCAGGCAGATCTGCTCTACAACATGCTTGTAGCGCGTGAGGACGTTAATGCCTTCGATGAGGCGATTAAAGGACAAGCTAAATTCACAGACGCACCATTTGTTGATGCAGCGAATCAGGTGGTAACATTGGTGAACTCAAATGCCTTCCAAAAGGGTTTCCTCGGCTCCGCCTACCTGGATGCACAAGAACTGTTTAAGAATGATAAAGCCTTGATGTGGATCGACGGCAGCTTTAACTTCACTTCTCTGTCGACTGCAATGGGCGACAATTTGGGATATATCGCATTTCCGAAAACAGGTGCAGAAGAGATCCACAGTTCAACAATCGGTTTCCAGAATGCTGAGGCGCCTTACTCATTGTTTGTCAACAACAGCTCCAAAAATGTGGATGCAGCCAAAGAATTTGCCATTCGCATGTCTTTGAAGCTCAATGACGAATTTGTTAGAAAAGGTCTGCCCGGATATGCCAAAAGCGACGTTAAGTCTGAATCACAGAATGAGCAGCTCTCAGCTTACGCTACAGATATCGGTAAAACCACTAAAACGCAGGCGATGTGGTTCGGTCTGCTTTCAGCAGATGCAGGTCAGGAATATCGTGATCTGACACAGCAGCTATATGGTGGCGTGTTGACAGCTGAGCAGTTCACAACTGAACTGGAAACCTTGCTTCGCAAGGCAGAGTAAGCTGTAGCGTTTCAAAAATATATTCTGGGAAAAGCGATGCAGTCAGTTGGACCGCATCGCTTTTCTGCAACTTGACAGGTGGGTAAGTGATGGAAAAAGCGCTCTCAAATAAAAAAATATTAGCTTTGTTTTTATTGCCCGGATTAATCGTGTTTCTGATCTTCTATTTTGTGCCTATTTTGATTACAGCCTATTACAGTCTCCAAGATTGGGACGGCATCAATCCCATGACCTTCATTGGACTAGACAACTATATTGAGATGTTTACGGTTGATAAAAGTTTTTGGCAGGCGGTATGGAACAGCTTCGCCTTTTTGCTTGTAGGTGTGTTTATCCAGTTGCCGATTTCGTTTGCCTTGGCGATGCTGGTCTCCCGAAAAATGAAGGGGCGTAAATGGTTCCGCAATATTTACTTTTTCCCTGTAGTGATGTCAACAACAATGGTGAGCCTGCTATGGGTCAAAATCTATGATCCGAACATCGGCATGCTGAACACGTTAATGGATGCCATGGGACTGGGCAGTTGGACACAAGCGTGGCTTGGGGACACTAAGACGGCACTACTGTCCGTACTAATCGTAACCACTTGGCATTACGTTGGTTACAATATGCTGATCCTGTTCGCCGGAATGCAAGGTATCCCGGAACAGTATTATGAAGCAGCGAAGCTGGACGGAGCGACAGGCTGGAAAGCGGTACGTTATATCACTTTTCCTTTATTATCCGATGTGTTACGGATCTGTATCGTCCTGAACGTTATATATGCACTGAAAACATTCGAAAGTGTGTATGTGATGACTAACGGAGGACCGCTTGATTCAACAACTGTGATTGCGCTAAAAATGTTCCAGGAAGCGTTCCTGAAGCAGAATTTCGGTTACGGCAGCGCGCTTGCTGTATTTATGGTGCTGGAATGTCTCATTATTGCCTGGGTGATTAACAAGTTGTTGACCCAGGAGAAAATTGAATATTAAGGAGGACAGGTCATGCTCAATAAAACGAGAAATACAGCCATTTACATACTGATGATCATCATCGCCGTCCTCCAGTTGTTCCCGCTCTACTGGCTTGTGGTAAGTGCGTTTAAGGATAACTCGGAGATTATTGGCGGAGCGGTCTGGGCGTTGCCCACCAAATGGCGTTTAGACAATTTTACAGAGGCTTGGGTAAGCGCTAAAGTCAGCCAATACTTTTTCAACAGTGTGACCGTCACGCTGGTTACACTCTTTTTTGTGCTTCTGTTTGCTTCAATGATGGCGTATGCTTTGACACGCATGAAATTCAAATATAACGGTGTGATTTTGTTCGTTCTATTGATGGGCGTCATGGTTCCAATTCACGCTACGCTAATCCCGCTCTTTATGATACTGAAGAATCTTGGCATTCTCAGTTCGAGATTATCGATTATTTTGCCGTATATTGCTGTGAATTTGCCTATTGGCGTATACATGCTGTCGGCTTTCCTGCGGACTATGCCGAAGGAACTGGAGGAAGCTGCATTTATGGACGGCTGTGGAGTCGTTAAATCCTTCTTCAAAGTTGTGCTGCCCCTGCTGAAGCCGCCACTCGCTTCGGTAGCGATCTTCGTGTTTTTAGCCGTATGGAATGAGCTCCTTATGGCTGCGACCTTTATTCAAAAGCAAGAGCTGCGGACTTTGCCGCTGGGCCTGATGAATTTCAGCGGTCAATACAGCATTAGCTGGGGACCGCTCGCAGCAGCCATGGTCATATCGACCCTTCCCATTCTACTGGCTTACGTGCTGTTCAGTGACCAGATGGAGAAGAGTTTTACCGCAGGTGCAATTCTGAAGTAAAGAGACGAGAGAAGGATGGAATTATGATTGAACGGGCGGACACCAGTAATATATTGAATATCGTAATTATTGCCACCTCGGATCTTCACGGAAATCTGTGGGGCTATCGTTACGAAGACGGTGTGGATACAACGAATGACGGGATGGCCAGAGTCGCCTCCTATGTCCGGGAGATCAGACAGAGTGGAGCCGAGGTCATTCTGATTGATAATGGTGATGTGTTCCAAGGGAATATGCTGACTGATGATGTCTTCAATAAGCGGCTGGATAGTGTACATCCGGTCTCTGTGGCGCTGAATGCAATGGGATATTCGGCCATGACCTTGGGCAATCATGAATTTAACTTTGGTCTTGCCCTGATTGAGAAATTCAGGCGGGAGCTGGAATTTCCAGTGCTTGCTGCGAATGCCTGTTATCACAATGGGGAACTGTTTGCAGAGCCTTATACGCTTGTTGAGGTACAAGGTATTAAGATTGCTGTTATCGGTCTGACTAACCCTAATGTCCCGCGCTGGGACGGCGGGAAGGTGGAGGCTCTGCGCTTTGGCCCCATGGCTGAAACGGCACAGAGGATTGCAGCCTCACTGAGGGCTGAAGGTAAGGCTGACATTATTATGATCAGCGCGCATGCCGGAATGGTGGCGGAATTCGATGAAGAAGGCGGTTCGGATGCCGCTGAACACATTGCCCGGCTGGTTCCTGAGGCTGATGTGCTGCTGGTCGGTCATATGCACATTACGGTAAAAGAACGTACCGGTGATACCGTCATTGGAGGACCGCGCGACCGGGGGCGGGAAGTGGTACGCTTCGATCTTACGGTCGAGCTTGGCGGTGAAGGACCCCGGGTTGTGAACCGGGAAGTCTCGATTGTTGATATGGCCGGCTGGGAGCCGGACCCGGATTTCCGGAGTCTGGTCTCAGAAGCACATGAAGAAACACTTCGCTTCATCGAGCAGGGAGGTGGAGTATCCTCAACAGAAATGGACGGTGGCGTTCTGGGCTATGCGACAGCCGACTTCCAGCCACAGGATGAAATCAGTGGCGTGCCAGCGGGAAGATTGCAGGATACAGCAGTCATTACATTGATTCAGAAGGCGATGCTTCAGGCCAGCGGTGCGGATGTTGCCGCCACGAGCCTTTTTTCGGACAAGGCGGATTTGAAGCAGGGCCCATTGACGTACGCTGATGTGTACCGCATTTATCCATTCGATAATTTGCTGTACATTGTCACTGTAACCGGTAAGGAGCTTAAGGCTTATATGGAAGCCTCAGCAACGCATTTCAAACAGTGGCAGCCAGGTGACTCTGCGATTAGTATCAACCCCGAGGTGCCGAGTTATCTCTATGATATGTTCGCTGGTATCGATTATCAGATCGACCTGTCGCAGCCCTCCGGTAGCCGGATCATAAATGTGATGTACAAAGGCAAACCGCTTGCTGATACCGAACAGCTGCAGCTTGCTGTCAACAATTATCGCTACAGCAGCTTATTGAAGGCGTCCAAATTGGTTAGCGCGACAAAACATTGGGAATCGGCATGTAGTATCCGTGATATGCTTGTAAGCTACATCCGGGATCGTAAGACGTTATCGCCGGAAGTTGATGACAACTGGTCCATTGTTGGGATCAACAGGCAGGGTGTTTCTGAAATTAGTGATAAGGCTAAATAATCAAGAATCCTTGATATACCAGGTTTCTTATCAGGGAGGACATAAGCAGTAAAAAGGCTCCAAACGTCAATACTGCTTGTCATCTACTCAATAATTCCGGCAAACTGCATGTTGTTTGCCGGAATTATTTGTGTCCCGGGCTATGCTCTCTGTGTTTTTGATCAGCGGCTGCTTGCTTGAGCAGATTAGGCGCAAGAGACAGCTACCCGACCTTAAGCGTCACTTTCTCCATAAATTTAAATTTTAACTTTGACATTCCGGGAATTCGCATATAAGATAGCTAATATGAATAGAAATGATAATCATTATCAATATAACGATAACGATTATCATAGAGAACTTATATCTGAATATCAGGGGGATTTACAAAATGCACAAAAGGTTGTTGAGTTTAGTTCTGGTTATTGCTGTCATACTGGTTGTGGCAGGTTGTGGATCCAACAATACGAAAAGTCCGGCAGCTAACGAAAGCGCAACTGGCAATGCAACTGCAACTGCAACGAATGCTGGCAGTGAAGCGGCGAGTGGCCCGATTGTACTGAAGGATGCTAAAGGTGAGGTTAAGCTGGACAAGCCTGCGCAAAAGGTCGTAGTGCTGGAGTGGACATTTACTGAAGATATTATTGCCCTCGGCATGCAGCCGGTAGGGAATGCCGATAACGAAAACTATAAGGTGTGGGTAACTGGCGAAGCGCCCCTGGATGCAGGCGTGACTGATGTCGGTACACGCGGTGAGCCGAATCTGGAGACAATTGCGGCGCTGAAGCCGGATTTGATTATTGCGAATACAGACAGCCATGAAGCCATCTATGAGCAATTGAAGGGTATTGCGCCAACGCTGATTTTCGGCCTGTATCCGCCTGAAGGCCAAGGCGATCAATACACGATGATGGAAGATATCTTCAAAACGATTGCAGCCGCTGTCGGCAAGACCGCGGAAGGTGATAAGGTCCTGGCAGATTTGGATGCGCATTATGCGGATGCCAAGACGAAGCTGGCCGCTGCAGGCAAGGAAGGCTTGAACTATGTACTGACGCAAGCCTACAGCTATCAGAATGCAGCGACGATGCGTCTCTTTACGGATAATTCTCTGGCGGTACAGACGCTGGACCGGATCGGCTTGAAGAACGACTGGAAACCCGAAGCTTTTGAGGCTTACGGATTCAGCACATCGACAGTTGAAGCATTGCCTGCGGTTCAGGATACCAATCTGATCTATATCGTCCAGAAGGATGATGATATTTTCTCGAACGAACTGAAGGATAATTCCGTCTGGAAAGGCCTTACCTTCGTGAAGGAGAAACGCACCTTTGGATTAGGCAGCGCAACTTGGGTGTTCGGCGGTCCGGTCTCCTCCAAGGTTATCGTGGATGAAGTTGTAAATAGTTTAACGAAATGAGTACTTTAATGAACGAGAATAGTAGCAAGGCATCCTCAATCGGAATGACCTGGCGGCTAATTGGAATATTTGGGGGCGGCCTTGCCGTCCTCTTCGTTCTATTCCTCCTGAGCCTCGGCTTCGGAGAGGCCAAAATTCCGGCAGCCACCCTATTGGATGGATTGCTGAACCGCCAGGATGTGATGGAGCATAATCTGCTCTGGGATATCCGGATGCCGCGTACGGTTATCGGGATTCTGGCCGGGGCTGCTTTAGCTGCGGCTGGCGCATTACTGCAAACCATAACGAAGAACCCGCTCGCATCCTCGGATACGCTGGGGATTAATGCCGGGGCTTACTTTATGGTTGTCCTAGGTGTGGTTGCTTTCCCGGCTATGCAGCAGCAGTTCCCGTTTTTGCTGGCTGCGGGAGGGGGACTTCTGGCGGCAATGGCCGCCTATTTCCTGGGCGGAGGCAAGGCGGCTACGCCTGTCCGGCTGGCCTTATCGGGTATGATCGTATCTATGGTATTGGGTGCGTTCACATCTGCCTTACATATCTTCAAACAGACGGAAACACAAAATTTATTCTTATGGGGCGCAGGTTCCCTGATTCAACTGGACTGGGATGGTGTCCGGTACGCTTGGCCTTTCGTCCTTGCGCTGATTGGGGCGGCAGTATTCGCCGGCCGGCAATTCGATGCGCTTGAGCTTGATGAGTCAACCGCCCGCTCGCTGGGACAGCGTGTGGGGTTAACCCGGGCAGTGGGCCTGGGCATATCGGTGCTCATGGCTGCGATCGTGGTCAGTGTGGTCGGACCGATAGGTTTCGTCGGTCTGGTCGCTCCGCATCTGGTCCGGCTTAGCGGTATCCGCAAGCATCGCCTGCTTATTCCCGCGAGTGCCTTGTGGGGAGCATTGCTTATTACGGCAGCGGATACGCTTGCGCGTGTGGTGCGGAGCAATGTAGGTGAGATACCGGTCGGTGCGGTTATGGCGATTATTGGAGCGCCATGGCTCATTTGGCTGGTGCTTACCAAGATGAAGAATATTTCCGGTTCAGGCTCCGGACAGTCATCCATGAGCGTTGGGGGAGCCGCGCTGCGTATGCGTTTTGTTCCTACGGCGATATTCATGACCGCACTGCTCCTCGTTGTCATCCTTGTGAGCTTATCGCTTGGGGGAACGAGAATTCCGCTG
Organism: Paenibacillus sp. FSL M7-1046; assembly: GCF_038007405.1. Taxonomy (NCBI): domain Bacteria; kingdom Bacillati; phylum Bacillota; class Bacilli; order Caryophanales; family Paenibacillaceae; genus Paenibacillus; species Paenibacillus sp. FSL M7-1046. The sequence goes on from NZ_JBBOXB010000001.1 coordinate 3,431,794, forward strand.
GCTGATTTGCTGGGCAGTCTTATCCCCGGGGGAGATCAATCGTTTTCTGTGCTGCTGAATCTGCGGCTTCCGCGTACTCTCGTTGCAGCTTGCGGCGGTATCGCGCTGGCCATCAGCGGTGTCTTAATTCAAAGCGCTGTCCGCAATCCGCTGGCCGACGCTTCGATTATCGGCGTGACCTCAGGCGCCGGGCTTGGTGCGATGATCGTACTGTTCGCATGGCCTGCATTGACGGTAGTTGTCTTACCTTTAGCCGCAATTGCGGGTGGGGTTGCCGCAGCAGCCTTTGTATTCTTTCTGGCCTGGCGCAAAGCCTTGAATCCGTCCGTGCTCATCCTGCTCGGAATCGCTGTATCGGCCGTCGGCTCTGCGGGCATACAGGTTATGATCGTTAAGGCAAGCCTGTGGAGCAGCAGTTCCTTTATTTGGCTGACGGGTTCGACCTATGGCCGGGGCTGGAATCAGTTTTACAGCCTGTTTATCTTTCTGATTGTCCTTGTGCCGATTGCATATTATCTGGGCCGGAAATTTGATTTGCTGGCGTTTGGCGACGAGAGTTCAACAGGTTTTGGCTTGCCGGTTCGGGGAACTCGGCTATGGGCCATGATTATCGGCGTTTTGCTTGCAGCGGGAGCCGTTGCCAGCGTAGGGACAATCGGATTTCTCGGGCTTATGGCGCCGCATGCAGTACGGATGATGATCGGGCATCACACGAGACGCTCCATTATTTTGTCGGGACTGCTGGGGGGATTAATGCTGGTCATTGCCGATACGATCGGAAGAACCATAATGGCCCCGATAGAAATACCGTCAGGCCTGATTATTATGATCATTGGAGCTCCATATTTCCTGTTTCTAATGTACCGTTCGCTTGTCAGCAAGAAGTAAAAGGGATGAAGAGAACTAGAATGACTTAAAACCGGTACCTTTTTAGGTATCGGTTTTTTTGTACGCTCAGTCGATTGTATAAATCACCCAGTCTCCCTGGTCGTTCTGACCAAGAGCGTACATCATTTTGACATCCTCAATCGTCTGAGTATTCGTATCCAAACGTTGTCCGGTAACGGTAATGTGTAAATTATCATTCATCGGATTTGGCTCAATGCTCTCGATCGCTGTAAACCGATACTGGAATTGTTCGCCGTAATAATACTTCATAGCGTCAACCAGCTTTTCATTCACAAAACCGGCATTATTATCCATGTTGTTATGCTCAACCAACGCTTGTATCCCACCTTTTTTGAATATGATAATAAGACGACATTGCTTATGGAAAGTTGCATTTAGCTTCATACAGACGTGTGGAATGTGCCGGAACAAGAATAAAGCCCTTCCGGCTTCCTATTGGGAAGCGAAAGGGCTGGAAAGTTTGCTTTCTCGTTATCTGGAACTTCGTTGTGGTGTGTACTGGTTATTCTGTAATCTAGACTTCTTCTGCAGTGATCGTTTTCAGTTTCTGTCCGGACTCTTTCTCGGAGGTTTGTCCCACTTGTTTGATGAAGAAGGAGAGCAGCAATCCGATAATGCCGATTCCTACAATAACGAGATAGGCGTCATTGATGCCCTGAATCGAAGCTTCCATTATCATGTGCTCCTGTGTTGCGCCCTTGGCGCCACCTGCGGCCATCATCTCCTGCATATGAGTCGTGGTACGGCTTGTCATCACCGTTACAAGCAGAGAAGTACCCACGGCACCGGCCACTTGTCTAACGGTATTGGAGATGGCTGTACCGTGCGCATTAAGCTTGGCTGGCAATTGATTCAACCCTAAGGTTTGTATAGGCATGAGGAGCAGAGCCATCCCGATCCGCCGGCCTGTTGACATAAGTACCAGATAACTGTAGCTGGTCGAATCTGTCAAGTTCACAAAGCTTAGCGTCGTCGCAATCGTGATCAGTAGACCGATGATGGCCAGCCATTTTGCGCCGAACCGGTCAAACAGCTTGCCGGTGACCGGCATGAGCAGTCCCATTATTAGCGCGCCGGGAAGCAGCAGCAGACCGGATTCCATGGCCGTATATCCGCGCGCATTCTGAAGATACAGAGGCAGCAGCATCATATCGGCGTACATCACGATCGTAACCGCGATACTTATGACAGTGGTTAAAGAGAACATATTGTATTTGAAGGCCCGGAGATCAAGAAGCGGGTTTTGGGAAGCCAGCTGCCGCCAAGTAAACAAGGCGAGAGAAAGGATACCTGCACCGAGAGACAAAAGCACCTCCGCGCTCGACCAGCCTGCGCTTGCAGCCCGGCTGAAGCCATACAGCAAAGTTCCGAAACCGATGGTGGAAAGGATGACGCTGATCATATCAATTTTGGGATAAGAACGTGTCGATACATTCCTCAAATAAATAAATCCGCAGATGATCACAATGACAGTAAGTGGGATCATCCCGTAAAACATCATTTCCCATGTGTAATGTTCCAAAATATATCCGGCCAGAGTTGGCCCTATCGCAGGTGCGAAAATAATCGCTAACCCGACCATACCCATGGCTGCTCCCCGCTTTTCACGAGGAAAGAGGGCTAATATGACATTGGTAAGCAGCGGCATAATAATCCCGGCGCCGGCTGCCTGAATCATGCGCCCGGTCAGCAGAAGGGGGAAGCTTGTAGCAAGGGCCGATACGATCGTTCCTGCCAGGAAAATAAACATGGAAGTCTGGAAAAGCTCGCGCGTAGTAAACCGTTGCATTAAATAAGCCGTAATCGGAATCAGCACTCCGTTAACGAGCATATAACCTGTTGTCAGCCACTGGGCCGTTGCCGCCGAGATGTTAAAATCAATCATTAATCCCGGCACGGCAACGCTCATCACTGTCTGGTTCAACGTCGCAAGAAAGGCACCCAAAATCATAATGAATAAGATGGGTCCCTTTTTTATGGAACTGCTCGTTGCTTCTATCTCTTTACTCACTCCACTTCATCCTTTCAAATCGTAGATCTTGGACTTAATATACAAGGTGTTGTATAGTTTACAATGTATAAATCAGATTATAAATGAAATTTACATGTAAGCAAGCAACGTTTTCTGAAAAAGTGTTTATTAGTTTACAATTAATTCGAATTTGTAGTTTTACTGTTTAAAAAGCTACAATTATATAGAAGATGTAGTTTACGATGTGAAAGCAGAAGAATGGAGCGAGAAGAATGAATAAAACAACGTCGCGAACAGATCCACGCATACTCCGCACGCGTCAATTGCTTAGAAATGCCGTGATTGAACTGTTAGAGGAAATGGATATCGAGAAAATTTCAGTAAACCGCATTGCAGAGCGGGCAAAAATCAATCGCGTTACGTTTTATCTGCATTACCAGGATCTCCCGGATATGCTGGAGAAGATGGCAGATGATATGGTCGAGGACATTCATCAGGTAATAAACAATCATTCGGAGTTGGCAGACAAGGAGGATTGGCCGCTGCTGGAGAATCTTCTCAAGCATATTGAGGAAAATGCAAGATTCTATAAAGTTATTCTTACGTCGAGACAAATTACGATCTTCACGGATCGTTTGTTCAAGCTGCTGTCGGAAATGATTGCTGAAAGACTGGAGCGAAAGCAAGGCGACCCGGAGGACTCATCAGCAAACATACAAAGAGAGATCGCCATTTGGTACGGTTCCGCAGCCTTGATTGGTACGATTGTCGCCTGGCTTCGAAAGGACATGCCCTATACACCGTCCTATCTGGCCAGACAAATAACGTTGCTCCGCTCACAATAACAGATCAATAGAATATAGGTGCTCTTGACTTCGGTAGTACATTTAAATATAATCTAACCAGTTAGTTATAAAAAGAGGTGAAAACCATGACGCCAGCAGAGAGCGGGAGCAAGGGCAACGGCAAGCGAAGCTCACGGACTTACGATGCAGCCCGAACCAAGGGGATGATTCTTGACGCAGCGGAGGAGACGTTTGCCGAGCTCGGTTATTCAGCAGCACGAATCGACGGGATTGCGAAGGCTTCGGGGTATAACAAAAGCCTGATCTATCAGTATTTCGGCGATAAGCTGGGACTTTACACTGAAGTAGTCAAACGTGCCGACCAGATTAGTGAACAGGTAACTGGGGCGGCAATCGCCGAGCTGTTGAAGAACCCAAGTCTCATGAGTGACCCTGTTGTATTCAAGAGTTTTCTGGAGAAGATTACCCGGCAAATGTATGAGTTTCTCCTGGAGTACCCGCGATATTTGAAAATCCTGTTCTGGGAGGCCGCTGAGGATTGGAAGACCTGGAATCAAATCACCTACCGCCCGGATGATATGACTCAGCTGCATGAGCTGGCCATAGCCGCGAAGCAGAATGGAATTCTCCGGCAGGATTTCGATCCGGCGATGTTTCCGATTCTGATTCTGAATGTGACGACAGCGACGCTTCAGTCCTTTTCACGCTATAAGGAAGTGATGGGCAAGCTGGACTCCCCGGAGATGAAGGAGCACACCATGGATCAGATTGCGAAGTTTGTCATTTATGGTGTCATGGAGCCATCTTTACTGTAGAAGATGGCTTTTATTTTCATCAAATATAACTAACTAGTTAGTTTATAAAGGAGGCGATAATGTGAATGCTATTATTCAGACTGAAGGCTTAACGAAACATTACGGAAGCCATCATGCTGTAGATGGAATATCACTGCATGTTGAGCAAGGGGAAATCTACGGATTTCTGGGACTGAATGGTGCGGGCAAAACGACGACGATACGCATGCTGCTGGGGATGATCCGGCCGGATTCCGGAGCTTCCTATTTGTTCGGACAACGTGTGGATGCCGGCAGTCACAAGCTGTGGGCGAACGTCGGATACATGGTGGAGACCCCGTATTCTTATCCTGAGCTAACGGTCCGGGAGAATCTGGAGATCATCCGCCGTCTGCGGGGCATACCGGAAGATGCCATAGATTCTGTAATGGACAAGCTGCAGCTAACCGCCTACCGGGACCGCAAGGCCGGTAAATTGTCACTCGGCAACGGGCAGCGGCTGGGCCTCGCCAAAGCAATGCTGCATAATCCAAAAGTGCTGATTCTGGATGAGCCGACGAACGGACTGGATCCCGCTGGAATTGTTGAGGTACGGCAGCTGCTTAACGAGCTTGCCCTGACTCACGGGGTGACAATATTTATCTCCAGCCATATCCTGGGCGAGGTCGCCAGACTGGCGACACGGATCGGTATTGTTCATCATGGCAAGCTGCTTCAGGAAACGGAGGTCAGGGAGCTGCAGCATGTTCTTCAGAAACATCTGCTTGTGCAGACCCGTAATCCTGAAGCTGCCCGGATAAAACTGGTTCAGCACGGCTATAAGGTGAAATTCTCCGAGGAAGGACTACGGCTCTCTGACGATCATGCGATAGCTAGTCCGGAGCAGATATCGAAGCTGCTGGTCCATGCAAATATGCCGCCCATTCAGTTGAGTGTAGAAGAAGAGGATCTGGAAGCTTATTTTCTTAGAAAAATTGAAACCGGAGGGGGAGCAACAGAATGAATCAATGGTTATCAGCCATAGGGGGAGAAATCTTGAAGCTTCGCCGGTCCAGGCTGCTTTGGATATCACTCGGCACCAGCATCCTGCTGCCGGTTATGCTGGGGCTTGTTTTTTCCGGATCGCTGGGTTCTCAGAACAACATAGAGAGTATATTGGATGTGCCGGGGTTCATGGATGAGCTTGGTTATGTGGTTTCGATCGGAGGATTGATCGGATTCGGTTTTATATACAGTTGGATATTCGGCCGGGAATACTCCGACCGTACGGTTAAGGATTTACTGGCATTGCCGCTTTCCCGTTACAGTGTGGCAGCCGCTAAATTAATGGTTGCCACAGTTTGGTGTGAGGTCCTGGCACTCCTTATGTTTGCGGTTGGAGGCCTTACCGCCTGGTTTGTCCAGTTGGATGGCTGGAGCCTTGAGATCATCGCGCAAAGCTTCAGGGAATATGTATTGCTCTGTCTTATGGTTATCTGCCTATGCATCCCGGTAGCCTGGATGGCCAGCGTTGGACGCGGGTATATGTCTGCGTTTGGGTTCATTGTGCTTACCATCGTGATTTCCCAGCTTGGCGGAGGCATTGGAATTACGGAATATATTCCATGGGCCATCCCCGGGCTCCTCAGCGGCGCTTCGGGGGAGGGAAATGCCCATTTGCAGGCTCTGAGTCTCAGCCTTCCGTATCTGACCGGTGGTATTGGCTTGATCGGCACACTCTCCTGGTGGCGTTATGCTGATCAAGCATAATTGATAAAAGGGGCACCTCACTCCACCGGGTAGCGCGGCAGCTCCACGATGACTGAGGTTCCCTTGGTGAATTCGCTCTCGATGCGCAGGCGGCCGCCATGCAGCTCGATAATTTCTTTGCAGATGGCAAGGCCCAGTCCGCTTCCGGACTGGCGTGATCTGCCTTTGAAGAATTTGGTCCCGAGCTTCGTGAGGTCGTCAGCTTCGATGCCTTCCCCGTTATCCGCGACTGTGATGATAATTAGGGTTTCATTATAGTCCGCCGTGAGGCGGACCTCCCCCTGGGCGGGAGTGAATTTGAAAGCATTGTCCAGCAGATTTACAAAAACCTGCTTTAACCGGTTGAAATCCCCATCCACGGGCAGCGGCTGATCGGGAATATCGGCATAGAGCCGGATTTGTTTGGTCTGGCCCCGGTACCTGAACTGCAGCAGCAGATCCTCAAGCAGACCCCTGAGGTCATAAGGCTGGAGCGAGACTTTTATCTCCCCAGCCTGGAATTTGGAGAAATCCAGCAAATCCTCGACCAGACCGATCAGACGATCCGTTTCCCCGGTCATTACCTCAAGACCCTGCAGGGTCTCTTTTTTATCAGACAAATCACCCACAAGCAGCGTTTCACCCCAGCCTTTGATCGAGGTAAGGGGAGTGCGCAGCTCATGCGTGACGGAAGAGATGAAATCATATTTGATTTTTTCGCTTTTGACCATTTCCTCTGACATGTAATTCAGTGTGACCGCCAAGGTGCCGACCTCATCGTCATACCGTTTTTCCGCCCTTACGTCAAAGTTTCCGGTAGCCATCTCTTTGGCGACAGAGGTTAATTGCTGAATAGGTCCAACGATCCGTTTAGCAATAATCAGGCTGAGTACAAAGCCAAAAAGAATGACGAGCAGCCCGACCCAGGCGGCATTCAGGACAATGTTGATAATAACGTCGTAGAGGGGCTCTGCTGAAACAGAGTAGCGCAGTACCCCAATGTTCTCCCCGGATTCCCTCAAAGGAATGGAAACGGCCATTATCCGTTCACCGTTGAGAGGGGTAATACTCTGATAGGTCCCCTTGCCGCTGATCAAAGCATCTTTGACGTCAGGGGTCTCAATATGCTCCGAGCTTGCGAAGCCGAATGAATTGATAATGACATCACCTGCCGGACTGAGCACTTCAACCTTGCTGCTCTCTTCAGTCGAAAGGTTCTCCAGAATGTACCGGGCCCGTTCATTGATCGAGTAGCCCTCCAGATACTTGTTGAAAAAGGTGGCGGAGGTAACGGCCCGGGAAGACAGGGTCTCCATCGCGCTGCCCAGGTAGTAGTAATGGACTGCTACAATAAATACCCCCTCCAGCAGCAGGACGATCAGGAGCAGAACAATGGTGATATAGACGATAAGCCTAGACCTGATTCCCTTCAGCAATGTTAGACCCTCCATAGATAGCCGAATCCCCAGACCGTTTCGAGGTATTGTGGTCCGGAAGGGCCCTGCCCGATTTTTTGGCGGATTCGGCTGATATTCACATCTACAATCTTAAGCTCTCCCATAAAATATTGCCCCCATACGGAGGTAAGAATATCGTCACGGTTCATAGCTTTGTTAGGCTGCTCCATAAGCAGTTTGACGATGGAGAATTCCGTGGGCGTCAGGGGAATCTCGAGCTTGTCTTTCAGTAATTTGCGTTCATCCAGCATCAGTGTAAATGGAGGAAGCTCAATATGGTTCTCTTGTGCGGACGCTTCTCCCGGATACATCCGCCGGTAAAGCGACCGGACCCGGGCAACCAGCTCAACCGGACTGAAGGGCTTAACCACATAGTCGTCTGCACCGGCTTCCAGCCCCATCACCTTATCGACTTCCTGGCTTTTGGCAGTCAGCATAATAATGCCAAGCCGGGGGAACATGCCCCGAAGGCGTTCACACACCTCGAAGCCGCTGACACCGGGAAGCATCAGGTCCAGAATAGCAATATCAAAATCCTTCTGATCCCGGGCGGCAGCCAGAGCCTCTTCGCCTGTGGAGGCCTCGACAACCTCGAAGCCCGCACGCTTAAGATTGACAAGCAGAAAATCGCGTATGGGCTTCTCATCTTCCAGTACCAGCACTTTCATGGGTGCCCTCCTTGTTCTACCTATTGCTGGGGCTTCTGGGGCGTGCCGGCCAGCTGCTGCACTTCGTCAAGCGTCAGCTTTAGCTGTTCATACTCCTGAAGGGAGGAGCCGGTCAGCTTGCCGGCTGCATCAGCGGATGGAAGAACAGCAACAAGCACGGTCGGCGCTGTACTATCCTCCGTATTTTGCAGCTCATACAGCAGTTTATAGGTTGTGTTCTTCGCCAGCAGTGCCGCTTCGGCAGTCTGCCAATCCTTTTTGGAGATCTGGCGCAGCTCCAGAAGCGGGGCCTGCTCAGCAGACGCTGCATTGGTGTAGCTAAACTGGATATGCTCCCAAGCCGTAGGGGATTCCTCCGGGGCCACAAGCTTGTATTTACCGGTCCAGGATTGCGGAATGTGGAAATTGTAGCCCCATCTGTCGAAATGCTCCTCCACAAACTTCAGTCCCGATTGCCCGTCCCACTGATAATATTTGGTGATGAAGGGAGTGGCCAGCGGGGCAAAGCTCTCTGTACCCGCAGGAGGGACAAGGAATCCGATCTCGACAATGCCATCACCGTTAATATCTGAGCTATACAGCGGGTAATCCTTGATCGCCATATTGTTCTCACCCAGCAAACCGTTTGCTTCCGAAACAAGTGGCCCCAGCACAATATCCCTGCTGTCTGCCAATTCGTCACGCTGATAATCCTCTGTTGCAAGTATATCAATAAATTTGCCATTTTCCCAAGTCAGCAGAGAAGTGTAGGAGGAATGTGCACCAACCGCCGCATCAATGAACAGGGCGTTTTTGGATGGCGCCGCTTTTGTAAACAAGGCTTGAAACACATACCCGTCGATGGTCTGGTCAGACAGGGTATGCAGCTTGCCGTCATGAAGCCGGATAACCTGCAGGTGGGACTGCGGCTGGGTGTCCGTGGTGAACGTCCCTTGGATCAGGGCGATATCTGTCTGACCCTCATTGGTCAGATTGCCGACAACCAGCTGGTCATAAGGCTGCTTGAGCTTTTCGGTCAGCTCACCCCCACTCAGACTGTAGACGGACAGTTCCTTGCTCAAGCCTTCGCCGCCGCTGAACCCGAGCAGCATATCCGCTGCTCCGTCTGCGGTAACATCTATAAACTGTACGTAATCCAGCTCACTGCCGACTCCCGTAATCGTAGTCAGCTTTTTCCAGTCGGCGCCGGGTTTGGACAATACGAGGGTATTGATTTCATAATCCGTTTTGTCCGTTTTATAGAAGGCCAGAATTTCATCCTGACCATCCTTGTCGAGATCCTGCAATTGAATGGCACTGCCGGATTCGGAATTGATGGGCACCGTCAGGTGGGCATTCGCCGGAAGAAAAGACTTCACAATACTTGTAATGGTGCCATCGGCACTGCCCTGCGAAGGGGCCCGGAGTAAATCACTGGGAGTCTTGGGTGCACCGCAGCCTGCAGCAATAATCGATAATAAGAGAAGGGCGCTTAGGCCTGATTTGTTCATAAGATATAATCTCCTTTAGTTCATCTGTGGCTAGTATATCCCAACCCTTCGGCAAAGTAGTTTCAAAATGGTAAAGGCTAAACGGGAGTCTGTTTGGATAGTGCCTTGTATATAAGTGTCCAGCAAAAAGCTAGAACAGCGGCGGATCGGTCATTATTAGTCTTGAAGTAACCCCTCATAAAACGCTCTGACATCCATCTGCTCGGGCAGGCCTGAAACTCCGCCGTCTCCCAGCTCTACAATAATCCAGCTTCCCTCTGCAGTTTTGGCGATGTCCATGGTGAAGAAGCGGCTTGTAATCGTGCGGGCAATTTCCATAAATGGGGTCAGATCCGGCTGATCCTCATCGTAGGTAACATCATCCCAGTAATTCAGAAAAGCTATGATTTGATGATCCAGAAAAAATATCCGGTATTCCTTGGAAAGCGGCATGCCGCTCTTATCGTGTGATTGCAGGTACTCCAGAGGAACGAATTCACGGATAACGATTCCTTCGCTCAGTCCGGCCCCCTGTCTTTCGATGAAGTTCCACACCACCCGCTGTACATTGCCGTGGTCTGAAGCATCCGGGATATAGCAGGCATCAACCCATTCGTGCTTTCTTGACTTCACATAGTCCTTGACGATTAAAGGAGATTCGCCGAATACGGCAATTTGTTCGAACAGCTCCTTCCAGTCGGCGGGCTTGCCTGGACTTGTGCGCCAGATGGTGCGCGGTGTCAACGATGCGATCATCGAATAGGAATAGGGCAAGTAGTGACAGTGAGCATAGGCGGTAGAATCATTGATAAGTTCAATATTCTTTGATTGGAGTGCATCGTAGAGCTGCTGATAATGCTGCGGCTTCATCATCCAGCCCCGGTAAATTGCAGATTCCATAGAGAGCGCAGGTGTAATCTGCCGGATGGACCGGGCTGCCTGGCCTTCCATCAAGGCCTCCAGTGAAACGAGCTCCGTCTTGAAGCCGGCAGCTTGAGCTGCATGCCACTCCGTTTCATAATCCATATCCACCCTCTTGGCATCCAGCGGATCCTGGCAGAAAATAATCCTCATAATACTCTCCCTCATCCCTTAAGCTTGTTTACCTTCCATTATACTCTCTTAGGTAGCTCTGCGAAGCCAGCATGCTCAGCGATTACGGAAATCAGGGAACCGGGAAATATTGCGGGACAAATGCCCGCAGCTCATGTGCAGCTAGTAGCATTCAGTGTGTGACACATATTAATTACAGATTTTTCTTGAAAACTTATAATAATTTGGCATTAGTAAAATAAGGGGATGAAAAGCAGAAATGAAGAGGGACACCGTGTTTTACATTGTAGCGGGAATGATTGCAATTACTCTGCTGTCTAATTTTATTGCGTATCGTTCATTACCGGACCAGATGGGAATACAGGTGAAATCATTCCAGTTCAAGGCTGATGATTTCACAAATTATATTCCTAAGCGGGTATTCCTTTTTTTGATACCGGGTATTCAAATTGTTGCATCTATTTTTAGGGGGGAAAGGAAATCTAAGACCTCTCTGTTAGTGTTGAACACGGTTTTAGTAATTGTGAACTGCTTCACCATTTATATAAATCTTTAGCTATATAAGTTGAACTTTAGACTTACCGATCCGGCATAGAACGCAACTGCGGTGAATGTTTGGACTTCCGGCCACTGTTGTCTCCCGATTTCTTGATTTATACCGCTATTTGCGGTTGAAATCCGGAGACAAAGGTGGTCGCTATCGCTCCTACAGTTCCAAAATTCCAGAACAAAAGCATCCTCTCACGTGAAAGGGATGCTTTTGTTGAATGTAAGCGTTTATAGGTTTCACAATCAGCTAATATTCGGGGTGGAATCTCTAATGATTGGTTTTGTGTAGATATGAGAGACCTGATAAGGCTGCTCTGGATAGGTGATGCGTGACAGCAGTATTTCGGCTGCTTTAATGCCCATTTCATTACTGTAGATATGAACGGTGGTAAGATGAGGCTCAATAATCTTTGATTCCGGGCCGTTATCAAAACCGCAGACGACAATATCACCGGGAATGGAGTGATTCAGATTCTTCAGTGATTTCATAAAGCTTACGGCGATGTAATCGTTCGCACATACAAAAGCGGACGGGAGCTCGGCAATGTCATTCAATCTTTCATCCGCCCAGCCGGGACTGGAGAAAAAGAGATTATCCTCATCGAGAACGCACTGGCCGGGATCGAGCGGGATTCCAGCCTCGGTCAGAGCACGATTAAAACCTACCCATCTTTCATTAAAGCTCCGGCAATGATTATAATCCCCGATAAACCCCAGGGTTTTGTAACCGCCCTCAATCAACTTTTTAGTAAGCTGATAGGTACTGTGTTCGTTCTCCATTAACAACACGTCCGCCCGGAATTCAGGGTAGCAGACATGTGCGGAACAGTCGATGAAAATGGTCGGAATCTCAAGGCTTGTAATCAGGTTACTGTATTCCAAGTTAAACAGCTCAATACATATGATTCCGTCCACATTGGATACATCGAAATTGTTAGGGAGGGACAGAGATTTCTGCTCAATCTCCCGGATGATGTGAATGGACAAATTATATCCTTCTGCGCTGATCCGCTTTTCCAGGCCGCTGATCAAAGTCGATCCAAAATGCGAAGTATTCGGCAAATTCTCCGTTAATAAAGCAATGTTTCTCGAGCTCTTTGGCAGGACACTTTCGGTTTCCATTAAAGAAAACTGCTTGTATTTCAACTCAATCGCCTTTTTGATAACTTTGTTTCTGGTTTCTTCAGGCAATCCTTCCGTTCCGTTCAAGGCTTTGGAGGCCGTGTTTCTGGAGATCCCCAGAGCATCAGCGATATCCTGTATCGTTACTTTTCCCCGTGCCATATATGTAATTTCACCTCTATATTATTGTTTTCTTTCACTCTGCAAATAGCGGCCGCATACGCTTCGCTTTACTCCCTTAAATGTATAATAGTTTTCTCAAAATAGCAACGTTAATTTTACAAATGCACAATATAGTTTACATTATGCAATTGTTTTGTTTGGTAATTATTTCTGCTAAAGTGTTTAAAATGAATATATTAAGTTGAATAAATGCTTTTTTTCTAAGGAAAACCTCTTGTTTATCAATTTTGACAATATTTTCAGGGCTTTTAGATGCGGAATTATTGTCAAATGAACAAATATATTTTTACAAAATGTATTGACTCATGGTGAAGTCTTTGATAAATTGTAAATGAAGAAGGGCATAAACGTCAAAATGTAAGCCTTTCACTAGTGAAAAACATTGTATAAGAATGGAGGTCAAGGCATTGCATAACTCAATTGAAGTGGATCACAGAAAACTGGTGACGGGGCGGAAGATGTCCCTGTTTGAATATTTGAAGAAACATTACTTCCTTTATTTAATGCTTGCACCGGCACTGGTTCTGACCCTTATTTTTAAATACGGTCCTATGTATGGTGCGATTATTGCCTTTAAGGATTTCAGCCCAATCAAGGGAATTATGGGGAGCGAGTGGGTAGGTTTTTACAACTTCGAGAAATTCCTGTCTTCCCCAAACTTCGAAGTGATTTTTATGAATACGCTTAAATTAAGTTTTTTCGGCCTAATCTTGAGCTTCCCTGTTCCCATCCTGCTGGCCTTGATGCTCAATCAGGTTCGCCGGGCAGGAGTCAAAAAGAATATACAGTTATTCTTGTATGCCCCTAACTTCATATCCGTAGTTGTCGTGGTCGGTATGTTGTTTATCTTCCTGTCCCCGACAGGACCTATCAACCAGCTTTTTAGCTGGGTTACCGGTGAACCGGTGATGTTCATGTCACGTCCGGAGTACTTCCGCTGGATCTATATTCTTTCGGATATATGGACAGGTGCGGGATGGGCCTCCATTATCTACGTTGCGGCTCTTGCCAATGTAGACCCTGAGTTACATAACGCAGCCAATCTGGACGGTGCTAATCTTCTTCAAAGAATACGTCATATTGACCTTCCGACCATTCGTCCGATTATGGCCATTGTATTTATCCTTGCCGCGGGCGGCATCATGTCGATTGGTTTTGAAAAGGCTTATCTCATGCAAACAGCAACGAACATGCCAACCTCTGAGATTATTCCGACGTACGTTTACAAAATTGGTTTACAGTCCGGTGACTATGCATACTCAGCCGCAGTAGGACTATTCAACTCTATTATCAACGTCATCCTGCTCATTACGGTGAACTTCACAGTAAAGAAACTAAATGAGGGCGAAGGTCTTTTATAGAAAGGAGCAACAAGTCATGTTCATTAAACATTCCCGGCTGGATCGCTTTATTCTTGTGCTGAACGCCACCTTTTTGACCCTTGCTGTATTGATTGTGGTGCTTCCGCTCATTTATGTGGTGATTGCATCCTTCATGGATCCGTCAATCCTGCTTAGCCAAGGGCTGTCGTTCAAAATTTCAGATTGGTCATTGGATGGCTACAAGATGATTCTTACCAATTCGGCAATGATCCGAGGATTCGGAAACGCTGTTTTTTACGCCTCTTCCTTTGCCATTCTTACCGTTCTGGTCTCAATCTGTGCGGGGTATGCCTTATCGGATGACCGGATGAAGGGTAGAGGTTTTTTTATGACAGTGTTCCTCTTTACGATGTTCTTTGGAGGAGGACTGGTCCCGACTTATCTGCTAGTTAAGAATCTGGGGCTGCTGGATACGGTCTGGGCTGTCATCATTCCCGGGGCGGTCAATGTATGGAATATTATTTTGTCCAGAACATTCTTCAAAGGCGTGCCGAATGAACTGAAGGAGGCATCCAATGTGGACGGGGCTTCAGAGATGAGGATTTTCTTCAGCATTGTATTGCCGCTCTCTAAACCGATCATCTTCGTGCTTGCGCTGTATGCCTTTGTCGGCCAGTGGAATTCCTACTTTGATGCCATGATTTATCTGGATAATCCGAAGCTCCACCCGCTGCAGCTCGTGCTTCGTTCCATCCTGATTCAGAATCAGGTAGATCCCGGCATGATCGCTGACCAGATGGCCATGGCGGAAATGAAACGATTGTCTGAAATCATCAAGTATGCCGCGATCGTTGTCTCCAGCCTGCCGCTCATTATTATGTATCCGTTCTTCCAGAAGTACTTTGAAAAAGGTGTCATGGTCGGTTCCATCAAATAGGACACGGCTGCACATAGATAAGTTTTTTCATCCCTATTCACTTGGAGGTCATATCCTATGAAAAGATTAAAAAGATCAAAAGTGTTGTCAAAAGCAGCTTCTGCGTCTGTACTTGCTTCATTTATGTTCCTTGCCGCATGCGGCGGCGGGGGAGGAAATGCTGCCGGTGAAAAACAGGATCCAAGCGGCAAAGTCACCTTGAACTTCATTACCCAAAGCTCCCCGCTGGCACCGGCCGATCCGAACGAAAAGCTGATTAATAAACGTCTGGAAGAAAAAACGAATGTGCATATCAACTGGAAAAACTTCACCAGAGATGTGTTTGTGGAAAAAAGAAATCTGGCTGTCGCAAGCGGTGATCTCCCCGATGCTATTTTCAATGCCGACTACAGTGATTATGAGCTGCTGAAGCTTGCTAAAGACGGTGCTATCGTGCCACTGAATGATCTGATCGAGCAGAATATGCCCAATTTTAAAAAAAGTGCTGGAAGAAGCCCCTGAATACAAGAGTATGATTACAGCGCCTGACGGTAAAATTTATGCTTTTCCTTGGATTGAAGAGCTTGGGAACGGAAAAGAAAGAATTCAGGCGGTAGACAGCATGCCTTGGATCAATGTGGAATGGCTTAAGAAGCTGGGCCTCGACATGCCGACAACCACGGAAGAATTGAAAAAGGTGTTGATTGCCTTCAAGACCCAAGATCCGAACGGCAACGGTCAGGCAGACGAAATCCCCTTATCCTTTATCAACAAGCCGGGTGCGGAAGATCTGGCATTCCTCTTCGGTTCATTCGGATTGGGAGAGAATCCTGACCATGCGGTCGTAAGCAATGAAGGCAAAGTGATCTTTACGGCCAAGGAAGAAGGCTATAAAAAGGCGGTGTCCTTTATCAATGACCTTTATAAAGAAAAACTCATTGATATCGAAGCCTATACCCAAGACTGGAGTACTTACCTGGCCAAAGGCAAAGATCAGAAGTACGGCCTCTACTTCTCTTGGGATAAAGCCAATATCTCCGGAGCAAACGATGCTTATGAAGTGATGCCGCCGCTCGCAGGTCCGGATGGGGAAGTCAACGTAACCAGAACCAACGGTCTCGGCCTAGGCCGCGGCAAGATGGTTGTGACAAGCGCCAATAAAAACCTGGAAACGACAGCAAAATGGGTAGATCAGCTGTATGATCCCGTTCAATCCGTACAGAACAACTGGGGAACCTACGGGGACGACACACAGCAGAACATCTTCGAATTTGATGAAGCCAAAGGAATGCTGAAGCATTTGCCGCTGGAAGGTGCTGCTCCTGTGGAGCTTCGTGAGAAAACAAGTATCGGCGGGCCGCTGGCTATCCTTGATTCCTACTATGGCAAATATACGACCATGCCGGATGATGCCAAAGGCCGCATGGACATCATCAAGAATATCATGGCTCCAAAGATGAAAGCAGAGAACGTAATGCCGAGCGTATTTCATTCGATTGATGAGCTTGACCGCCTGACGACGATTGAAACTGACTTGTTCGCCTATGTACTCAGAATGCGTACAGAATGGTACCAGAACGGAAAAGTCGATGCACAGTGGAATGATTATTTGAAGGAGCTGGACCGTCTTGGCCTGCAGGAATGGCTTGAAATTAAACAGGCAGGCTACGACAGAGCGACGGCAAAATAGATATATAAAAAAATATATATAAGCTGAACTAAAGCACACCTAGAGGCGAAAGCGGCGGAGGGGAAGTTTGGAACTGTAGGAGCGTAAGCGTCCGCCTGAAAGCTTTCCGTAGGAAAGCTCGCTTCGAAAGCATAGGCAGTCTTCGGATTTCAACCGCGAACAGCGGTCATAATCAAGAAATCTGAAGACAACAGCGGCCGGAAGTCCAAACATTCCCCGCAGTCCGCGTACTACGCCAATTGGATAATCTAAAGTTCAGCTTATCCAGGAGCAAAGGAGAAATCATAATGTCAGCTATTACAAAACAAAACTACCGGGGTGCCTATCATTTTTCACCCAAAAAAAAGTGGATGAACGATCCAAACGGCTTGGTATATTTCGAGGGAGAATATCATTTGTTCTTTCAGCATCATCCCGGCGGAATGACCATGGGGGACATGCATTGGGGCCATGCGGTCAGTAAGGATCTGGTGACCTGGGAAGAGCTGCCGATCGCGCTGGTGCCGGATGAACTGGGCATGATTTTCTCGGGAAGCGCCGTTGTTGACTGGAATAACACGACAGGATTTTTTAAGGATCAGCCAGGGCTGGTGGCCATTTTTACCCATCACTTGGACATGCCGGAAGGACAACCTGCCGTTCAGCGTCAAAGTCTGGCCTATAGCAAGGATAAAGGCAGAACCTGGACCAAATACGAAGGGAATCCGGTGCTTGAACAGGATACCTTCATTGATTTCCGTGATCCCAAGGTGTTCTGGAACAAAGAGAAGAGCAGGTGGGTGATGATCGTAGCCTGTGGTCAAACGGTAGGTCTGTATCATTCCCCTGATCTGATCAACTGGACCTTTGCCAGCGAATTCGGTGAGGGCATCGGATCGCATGACGGTGTGTGGGAGTGCCCGGATTTGTTCCAGCTGGCCGTTGACGGAAAGAAATCGGATACCAAATGGGTAATGCTCGTGAGTATTGGTGCAGATCCTGCTTTTGAGGAAGGCTCAAGAACGCAGTATTTCACGGGTGACTTTGACGGAGCGGTATTTACTCCTGACGAAGAGTCCCGGAGCATCCGCTGGCTGGATCACGGCAGAGATAATTATGCCGGGGTGAGCTGGTCCGATCTTCCCGAGGAAGACGGAAGACGCCTGTTTATCGGCTGGATGAGCAACTGGATGTATGCACCCCAGACGCCGGCGGAAGGGTTCCGCGGAGCAATGACGATTCCACGGGAGCTTTATCTGGAATTAAGAAACGGGCAAACAACGCTCATTCAGAAGCCTGCAAAAGAACTGGAAGCCGCACGTACCCCGGTCCTTTCCCTGAAAAATGTCTCTGTTCAAGAAATTAATGCAGCCTGTGCCAAGCTTCATCTTGAGGCTTACGTCATTGAGGCGGAGGTCGCTCATGGGACATCTGCCGGCTTTAAAGTAAAGGCAGGTGCAAAGCAGCAAACTGTGGTCGGAATTGATGCGCAGACGGAAGAAATGTATGTAGACCGGACAGCTTCCGGAAAGCATGATTTCCACAAGTTCTTCCCGGGACGCCATTCAGTGAAGCTTGCGGCACCGGGTACAGCCTATGATCTGCATATTTATGTGGACCGCTCTTCCATTGAAGTGTTCAGTGGCGGAGGCCAGGCGGTCATTACGGATCTCATTTTCCCTGAGCCTGAATCTGCCGGTCTTGCTGCGTTTGCCGACAATGAAGAGGACTTGTTCCTTTCGCTGGATATCTACAATCTGGCTTCATCTACCGCAAACGGCAGCAACCAGTAACCGGGAGGGTTAAGTGACATGCGTATAGGAGCGATTGAAGCAGGCGGGACGAAATTCGTATGCGGGATCGGGGATGAAAACGGGAGATTTGAACACCGGATCAGCTTTCCGACCGAACATCCGGATCAGACCTTGCCCAGAGTCATAGAGTATTTTCAAGACAAAGGGGTAGAAGCGATGGGGATTGGATCATTTGGTCCAATTGACATCCGCCAAGACAGCCCGACCTACGGTTACGTTACGACAACACCTAAGCCGGGGTGGGGGAATTACGATCTGCTCGGGACTTTAAAGCAAGCCTTTCCGGTCCCGTTCGGCTTCGACACTGACGTGAATGCAGCTGTATATGGCGAGGTAAAATGGGGGGCTGCTCAAGGCCTGTCAAGCTGCTTGTACATTACGGTAGGCACGGGCGTTGGCATCGGCGTGTATTCGGAAGGCCAATTAGTTCATGGTCTTGTACATCCTGAGGGCGGGCATCTGTTGACGAGGCGCCATCCTGAAGATGATTTCGTTGGTAGTTGTCCTTACCATGGGGACTGCCTCGAAGGGATGGCGGCAGGTCCTGCTATTGAAGCCAGATGGGGGAAGAAAGGCCACGAGCTTCCGGTGGATCATAGAGCCTGGAAGATGGAAGCCTTCTACATCGCCCAGTCCATAACGGATGCTATTCTACTGCTCTCTCCGCAAAAAATAATTTTGGGCGGCGGGGTTATGCAGCAGCCTCAGTTGTACCCGCTTATCCGGGAGGCTGTGCTCCTGAACCTGAACGGATATGTCAGTTCAAGTGCCATTCTGGACCATATGGAGGAGTACATTGTTTCTCCGGGCCTTGGCCAGCAGGCGGGGTTAGGCGGCGCTTTGGCATTAGGACTCACAGCATGGAATAATCGAGTTTCTTCTATATAATACAGCAAAAGATAAGGCCGGCCAGTTATGATGCGTAATTGGCCGGCCTTGCTCTTACTAAAGGCGACATATCATTTACAGGAAGAGAGGGTAAAGGATGAACCGGAAATCAAAATTTGCACTAACCATTCTGTTGGCTGCGGGAGTCATGATAACTTCAACAGGGATTGTTGCCGTTAATGAGGATACAGTCTGGGCCGCACCGGCAGAGCAGAAGTCCGGCAGACTGATAAAGGAGGGGCTTTCTATTTCTGAAACCGTTACCAAAGCAGCTACAAATTTGACGGGCTGGCGAACAGCCGGAAAAGGCAAGCTGGAGGATACGTCCGAAGGGCTTTTGCTGACATCTGATCCTGAAGAAAAAGTGCTGGCGATTTCCGAAACGTCAGCAGATGATTTTATATATGAAGCTGATGTAATGATCAAGGACCGGCAGCCGGATGCTGCGCTGCTTTTCCGTTCCAGTGAGGAAGGTCAGCATTCATACCTGCTGCAAATCGTACCGGATGCCGGACTTATCCGCTTAAAAGACGGAAGCAGTGGAGAAGGCAAATTGCATGAGGAACGTAAGGTTTCCCTGGTACAAGGTGAAATCTATCATCTTAAAGTGAAAGCGGAAGGACCCCTGCTGAAAGTGTATTGGGGGAATCAATACAAGCCCGTGATTGATATCCAGGACAATGCACATCTCTCCGGACGGCTTGGACTCCACGTCTCGGGTGGAGCTGCCTTGTTCCAAAATATTAACGTAAGCGATCTGAAGGGGAATCTGGATACGGTGCTGGCAAGTCAGGGACAGTGGCAGCCGGATATCGGCGGTAAAAAAGGGACCTCTGTAAATCAGAACAAGGCACAGCAGATCTATAGCAGGCAAGCTGCTGATCTGGTGTATGAAGGAGTGATCTCATTTCGTTCCGCTGCTGTTGCAGGCCTGGCCTTCCGTTCCTCTTCTGACGGTGCGAAGGGATATGAAGCCTCTCTTGCGAAAGAAGGAAATCAGGTACATGTCACTTTAACAAAAGCAAACGGCACGGTAATTGCCAGTTCCAAGCAGACTTATCCGAGTCCAGCGGGGGCAAAACATGCGGTGGAAGTGCAGGCGAAGGGGAACCGGATTCAGATTTTCGTGGATGGGTATACTCCGGCAGCAATAGATGTTAACGACAGTTCTTACGCTACCGGATATGCCGGACTTGTCGTAAATCATGGAACCGCTTACTTTCAGGACACCTATGTTACGGACGCTGGCAGTTACAATAATGAAAAATACCGGCCCCAGTATCATTATACGCCGATCCGCGGTGCCGTTAGTGATCCCAACGGGCTTGTCTATTTCGAAGGAGAATATCATCTCTTTCATCAGGATGGAGGCACATGGGCTCATGCCGTCAGCAAAGATATGCTGAACTGGAAACGCCTGCCGATTGCCCTTCCATGGAATAAGTACGGACATGTCTGGTCCGGGTCTGCTGTGGCAGATTTGAAGAATGCTTCCGGTTTGTTCTCGGATTCAGGCGGCAAAGGCCTTCTTGCCTATTACACCTCCTTTAATCCGGATGCCTCTAACGGCAACCAGCGTATAGGTCTGGCCTACAGCAAGGATCAGGGGCGGACATGGGAAACTGCCAAGGATCGTCCAATTGTCATTGAGAACCCCGGAAAGAACAGAGAAGAACCCGGGGGATGGGATTTCCGTGATCCCAAGGTGATCCGTGATGAGGAGAATAATCGCTGGGTCATGGTGGTATCGGGCGGTGATCATATCCGCTTTTTCACATCAACTAATTTGCTCGACTGGACGTTGACCGATAATTGGGGTTATGGGGATTATGTCCGTGGCGGGGTGTGGGAATGCCCCGACTTGTTTCCACTTACTGTACAGGGAACGACAGAGAAGAAATGGGTTCTAATGATTAGTACAGGAGCGAACCCGGCAACAGGTGGTTCAGATGCGGAATATTTTGTAGGGAGCCTGACTAAGGAAGGTAAATTCGTGAACGACAACCCGGCTGGAACCGTGCTGAGGACAGACGCCGGCAAGGAGTTTTATGCATCCATGTCCTTCTCTGATATGCAAGACGGCCGCAGAGTGATGCTGGCTTGGATGTCCAACTGGGATTATCCCTTCGCCTTTCCCACGTCTAACTGGAAGGGAGAGCTGACGATCCCGAGAGAAGTTACCCTAATCAACACCCAAGACGGAATTCGTCTGGCCCAGAGTCCGGTGAAGGAGCTGGAATCCCTGCGCAGTGAACTTTATTCCGCAGCTAACAAGGTGGTCAGTCCTTCTTCTCCTAATCTGCTGAAAGGCATGACCCCAGGTGCCTATGAAATTGAAGCTACCCTGGAGATTCCCGCCGGCAGCAGCGTATCGGAGTTCGGCTTCAACGTACGTGAGGGAGCCGATCAGAAGACAGTTGTAGGTTATAAGCCGGGCGGGAGCACAATGTTTGTGGACCGCTCTCTTTCCGGGGAAACAGATTTCTCCAGCCTGTTCAGTACGAGACATGAAACGAAAATGCCGACAGAGAACGGCCAAATCAAGCTGCGGATTCTGGTGGATGAATCTTCGGTTGAGGTTTTTGTAAATGAAGGGAAGTCCGTGTTCTCCGAGGTCATTTTTCCGGACCCGGCCAGCAGGGCAATGAGTTTCTATAGCAAGGGCGGCAATGTGAAGGTTGTTTCTCTGAAAGTCTATAAGCTTGGATCGGTATGGAATCCTGAGTCGGGTTCGGCAACCCGGATTGTGTTGGATACCAGTGACCGTGAACTGGGGGTTGGGCAAAGTGAAACAGTGCAGGTGATCGTAGAAAACGGACCCGGCAACGGCGCCCAGCCGCTGAAGTGGAAGTCCAGCAATGAAGATGCCGTAATCATAAAGGCGGCAGGCAATTCCCGTGCAACCCTTGAGGCGAAAAAAGCGGGCGAGTCCATCATTACGGTATCTACACCGAATGGAAAGGCATCCGCAAGTTTTCGTGTGAAAGTGTTCGGCGGAACATTTCATACCAACCTCAGCGGCTGGACGCAAGACGTGTCCATGGCTTCCTGGCTAGTTAGCAGGGACGGAATTCGCGGAAGTCACTCCAGCGACGCAAATTATGTTGCTGAGGAGAAGGCGGGAAACTTCTCGTATGAAGCCGAGATGAAACTTGGAAAGTCCGGAGGTGCAGGTTCCCTTCTGTTCCGTGCAAGTCCGGACGGACGCAGCGGCTATTACTTGAATCTGGATCCTAATATGAAGGCAATCCGTTTGTTTTACAAAATGGATGGACGTTTTGAAGAACGGCAGGTTCTGGCGAAAGTTCCAGCCTTCATTCTGCCGGACCGGACGTATAGTTTAAAGATACAAGCGGACGGACCTCATATTGTGGTGTATCTGGGCGGGCAGAAAATAATGGATCTGAAGGACGGAACCTTTGCAGCAGGCCATTTTGGACTTCATGTATTCGGCGGAACTGTCTCCTACCAGAATGTAAATGTGAACGGGGCAGCAGCGGAGAACTTGATAACATCAAGCCTGGTGAACGAATCGTTCCGGAAATCCATTTATACAGCAAATCCGGTGAAGGGTGAAGCCGTAACGGTCCAGGATGCAAATGAGATATCCGATCAGAAGTGGGTATTCGTACCGACGGGAGATGACGCTGATTCCTACTCGATCCGTACGGCCTCGGGTCAAGCCCTTGATCTGAACACAGAACACAATGCAATTCAGCTTTATGCTTATCTGGGTTACAATAATCAGCGATGGATCATCCATAAGAATGGGGACGGCTCAGCATCCATCCTTTCTGTCCATAATCAGTTGGCGCTGGCTGTCTCTGAGTATGGCTCGAAGCTGACGTTAGAGGCTCCTCAAACCGGTGAAGCCCGTCAACAATGGCTTATTGAGTTTTGAATGTATATTCAGCACAGTAGACATTACTTGTAATACGTTAAACAGTCCCGATGCAGATCAAAGGCATCGGGACTGTTTTTATTGCTGAAAGCAGGAATAAGAAATTTAAATTTGCTTGCCGTTTTCGCCCTTTAACTCCTTGCGCAGAAGGAGGGACTCGGCATAGGTAATCATGGCCTGAAGGAAACGGATGAGCACAAGCGCCACGACTAGAATAACAAGAGAGACACCGTCCTTTTTGTTAAGCATGGCGAACATCCTTTCTTGAAATGCTCTGAATATATACCCATTATTACCCAAGGTGCCGGGCGATCAAGCAAAGCCTATGCGCTTTGCACAGCACTGTTTACCGGGTAGATCCGGGTGAACAGGAAACGGGTCAGCGGCCCTACAACAATCAGCTGCAGCGGCAGGGCGCAAATGATGTTCAGTCCGGCAGTGGACAGATAGTGACGGAGGAAGTTGTCTCCGAATCCGTAGTGTGCTAGTGTGCCATATAGGGACATGCAGAGCACCATACCGCAGACCATGAAGAAGGAAATGAACAGCACCTTTTTAATCATAGGATCGGCCGGTTTAACCAATCTAAAGGCCAGACCTTTGGCCGCTTTACTGACGATGACAACATCACAGAATAAGGCGACGACGAGTGCAGGAAGTAGACCGATCGCAACATCACGGAATAAGGTATGGGTTAAGCCAGCGTTTAACATCACGTTGTAAAAGCTCATTCCTACGACCATCAACACGCACATCATACAGGTGAATACTAAAGCTTCTTTCTTGTTTCTGCCCATTGCTCAAACTCCCTTAACATTAAGTTTTTCAAACTTCACTCATAATATCAGGGGGCGGAAATACTGTCAACCCGGTTGACAAAAATGCAATCTGATTGTTTATTTTAATTGTATCTTTATATTGGGGGCCTTTTTTATGAAAGACTATATCCTTGGTTTGAACTTGATAGATTTAGTCAGCGAGAAGCATAATGCTCTGCGGGAAAAAGTAAATGAAACCAGCGGTGAGCAGCTGAACAAGACTGAGACACATATTCTGGCGAAGCTGGAGCTGCATGGCATGCTCACAATTTCGGAGATCAGCAGGCAGATCAGCATTTCCCGCCAGGGTGCGCAAAAAACGATTAACGTTCTGCTGGCTGAAGGATATGTGGAAACCGCCGTGGTAGAAGGGAACTCCCGTGACAAGCATATCGTACTCACTCCCAAAGGTATTGCAGTCTGCCGGAGCATGCTGGAGATCAAGCAGAGCATCGAGGCGGAGATCGCCGCCAAAATTGGCCGGGACCAGGTGGAAACGTTGAGAAAGCTGCTTACGGAGGATTGGCTCTGAGATTGTAAGGGTCTGCTGAGGAGCTGAGGAACTGATGAGCTGAGGAACTGAGGAACTGAGGAACTGAGGAACTGAGGAACTGAGGAACTGAGGAACTGAGGAACTGAGGAACTGAGGAACTGAGGAACTGAGGAACTGAGGAACTGAGGAACTGAGGTTCTAAGACTCTGAGGTTCTAAGCACTCAGGCTTCTAGTTTCTAAAGTTCGCAAATTAGTTCAAGATGAAACGTTGCATTGGGGGGCGCTGTAAGTTGTAACGGACTGAGGAGACGCTATTGTCCCGAAAAACGCCAACTATTAATACAAGCGGACCGCAGAGACATTATTTCAGCAAAAATACAGCTGCCGCGCAGTAAAATAAGCACCATAGGTCGCTGGGGTCCGCAAGACTCTGCCATTAGCCCGATTTCAGCAAATAGCTTCTCTGGAGTCCGTTACGAGGATAATGGTGGCGGGGAGGGCAGTTGGTCACCAGCAGAGTAAGCGCAGCTGTCCGCCCTCCCGCAGGGTTTCCAAAGAAACTCTGCCCGAGGGCCTATGGAGATTTCGGATTCAAACGCACAACGCCGCGCATCAAGGAGCTGAGTGTTCTGATCCAATTCTCAACTGCTCGCGAAGCCGGATGTGTGAATCCGATTAATAATTTTTTTCGGATTAGATGAGTTCGATAAATTAAGATTCCCGGTGGCTTACGGTGAGCCTTTTTGTTTTGGGCGGGATTTTTCCTTTTCCTGTCTAGGCAGGAAAGAAGCTTGCAGGTTCAGCGGGTGTTATGCACACGTTAAAAATCCTTGGATTTCGATTCGTGAAAACGCTATAATTGAAAATGATTACTTATTGAAGGAGCCTATCTATGAAAAAAGGCAGGATGTTTTATAAGATTTTTATTCCGATTCTGGTATTGGGCATCGGCCTCGTCATCAGCTTCGGCAGCTATATTTATTTGACGACGATTCATTCGGTTATTGATAGTGTTGCCAGCGGCAAGCAAAGCCTGATTACCCAAATCAAAAATACGCTGGAGCAGAAAATTAAAACCATAGAGTATGCCTTCAATACTTACAGTACGACCAGTTCCTTCAGCGAGGTCGTCAACAATCCGATGACAGAGGAGGACTTTCAGGCGTACCGGGATATCAATTCCCAGCTCAACTATATCGCTACGATGGGGATGGATGTCGGCGTAAAATATTCGCTGATCAGTCTGGTGCAAGACTGGAAAATTTCTGATGGAAGCCTTTCTCTTCTAACAGAGGAAAACCGGAAGAACCTGTACGAAAGTTATATCAACAATCAGAACAAGGGATTGTTCTGGATCAAGACGGATAAAGGAATCCGTTTTGTGAATACGCTTCCTGTATTCTCTCAGAACAAGCAGGCGATTGGCCTAGCCGATATTTCGCTGCAGACACTGCGGAATATCCTGCAGACGGAGGACAACACCACAGTGTTCATTCTGAACCGGCAGGGTGAGCTGCTGTATGAATCGGCAACCGGGAAGAACCTGTTGACCAGCGGGCAAATGCAACGCATCACCAATATTGCCGAGAATGAAAGCCAGACTGGGACAGTAGCCCTGGAGAAAGCCAATTATCAAAAGGTTGAAGCCATTTATGCCAAATCTTCTTATAATAATTGGATTTATGTCACGCTTCTGGACCAGCAGGAAATCTCCGATGCCCTGGCCACGACCCGTTTCGGCTTAATCATCCTCGGAGTGGTGATCACCCTGCTAATTGTTGTGGTGGCCTATGTAATCTCCGTGCATTTCACCAAGCCGATCCGCCAGATTCAGCGCAGGCTGGCGGTCAGCACCCAGCCGGAGGACAAGAATGAGATCGACTGGATTATCAATTCGATTGATACGATTCTGTCGGAGAAGGAAAGTCTGGAGGGACTTTTGGAGTCAGAATTGCCGCAGCTGGAAACGCAGTTTATGCTGAACCTGTTCCGCAGCCGGATTACCCCCGAAGAGCTGGAGCTCAATATGTCCCGCTTCGGTTATTCCCCCACGGAGGATTCAGTGTATTCCACGATGCTGATCCAGCTTGATAATTACGGGGAACGCCAGGCCAGTGACAAGGATCTGCTGCTTGTCGCAGTCAACAAGATGGTGGAGGAATTGATTCCGAAAGCGCGGAGAATGATTCCGATCTTGCTGAATGACCGGACGCAGGCAACCATTCTGATCTATGAGGGAATGAATGAGCAGGAACACCGGAAGCAAGCGCTCGAGGACGCGAAGAAAATTATCAAAACAGTCAGGGATATCCTGAAGCTGTCAGTCAGTGTCGGCATTAGTAATCTCTATCAGGATTTGGCCTCCAGCAAGGAAGCCTGCGAAATGAGCAAGCAGGCGCTGCACCATCGTCTGAATCTGGGCAAAGAGTCGATTATCTTTTATGAAGATATAGCAACGGTTATTTCAGGTCCTGTCCTGCTGCATTATCCGGTA
This sequence comes from Paenibacillus sp. FSL M7-1046, assembly GCF_038007405.1. NCBI lineage: Bacteria > Bacillati > Bacillota > Bacilli > Caryophanales > Paenibacillaceae > Paenibacillus > Paenibacillus sp. FSL M7-1046. Next base: position 3,458,820 of record NZ_JBBOXB010000001.1, read on the forward strand.
GAACTGGAATCACAGCTGTTCGACGCCATCCGGCTCGGGGATGAGGAGCTGGTATCGCGATCCTTGTACCCGCTTCTTGGCGAAATGATGAAGTATAGCAAGAACCCGCTCAATTTCGAAGTTACCCTGATCCGGTTCGTGAATAATCTGATTCAGCTGGAACAATTGATTGGCGTAGAGGTGCTGCTGACTCAGGACAATTATGCCTTGTATCACCGGCTGCTGGATATCCGCAATCCGGAGGAGATTGAACGCATTCTGGTGAATGAAGTCATCCGGCCGATGGTAACCAGCATGAAGGAGAAGACGACCCGCCAATTCCGCAGCCTCTCCGACCAGATTGCCGCCATTGTGCGCGCCGAATTTGATCAGGAGCTGTCGCTGGAGATTATCGGCGAACGTCTGCATTACAGTCCGAACTATTTAAGCAGCATCTTCAAGAAGGAATTTGGTGTAACCTTTAGTGAATATGTCATGAACTACCGGCTGGAAATGGCCAAGAAATGGCTGGTGGAGAGCGAGATGACCATTAAGGAGATTGCTGAGCGGTTGCAATATCATAATCCGCAGAACTTCATCCGCTCCTTCCGCAAGAAGGAGCATGTGACACCCGGTGCATACCGCGCAATGAAACAGGACAAGTAGGCGGTGGAATAGACGAAAACAGCCAGTCTCCGGGTTGCCGGAGACTGGCTGTTTTCGTTGCTTGCAGGTTGTGAGAAGGCGAAGCTTATAGCAAATCAGCCTTTTACCGCGCCCAGCAGTGCGCCTTTCGTGAAGTGCTTCTGCACAAACGGATAAGCAATCAGCATCGGGACGGTGGCAACAACGATAACTGCCATCTTGATTGTTTGTGGAGGAGGAATGACATCGACTGAAGTATTCTCTCCCTGCATCCCGCTGGAGACGATAACAATCTGGCGCAGCAGCACCTGAATCGGCCATTTCACAGAGTCTGTGATATATAGAAGGGCGGTAGTGTATGTGTTCCAGTAAGCCACCCCGTAGAACAGGGAGAGGGTCGCAATCGAAGGCAGCGCAAGCGGCAGCATGATTTTGAGGAATACGCCAAAATCATTGGAGCCGTCGATCTTGGCTGACTCCTCGAGACTGTCCGGAAGCGCCTGAAAGAAGTTGCGCATGATGATCAGGTTAAAGGCATTGATGGCCACGGGGAAAATCAGCGACCAGTAAGAATCAATGAGTCCGAAATATTTAACAACGAGGAAGGTAGGGATCATACCGCCGCTGAACAGCATGGAGAACACCACAACAAAATTGATGAGGTTTCTTCCATATAAATATCTGCGGGATAATCCGTAGGCCATCAGAGCTGTAAGAACCATACTTACCACCGTACCTACCAGAGTGACTCCAATGGATACGGACAGGCCTTTAAAGATCGTGGATGTTGACAGGATATAGCGGTAAGCGTCCAGGGAGAAGGTGGTCGGGAACAGAATGAATCTCTTCTCCACTACTTCCTGTGTTGAGGCAAAGGAACTGGCAAATACATTGATAAAGGGTAAAAGACAGATGAGTGAAATGAGTGACAGCAGGGTGGTGTTTACTATGGTAAACAGCCGGTTGCCCAGAGATTCTTTTTTGAATGATGATTGCGCCATACGGTTTTCCTCCTTGTAATCGTTTCAATGAAACTTTATCAGGGGCGCTGTATTCCGTATATAATCATTAGCAATGGCTTTATTTAGGTTAGAAAAACGGGTTGATAGAGGGCATGATCTTTATGTATTATAGTAATCCCATTAAGGGGTAGAAGCTAAAAAAACAGCATAACAGCGCGGTTCGAGCCTCCTTCGTAACTAATGATTATATACGTAATCAGCAAATGACCGTAATCTGGGAATCGTAAAGAAACGCGATCAAGGAGGCCGAACATTGAAAGAGGCAAATGTCACCATGGAGTTGAACGCTGCGCCGGTGAGGAGAAAGCGAACCCCGCACAGCCTGCTGAGTTTAAAAAGACACAAGCTATTGTATCTGATGATACTGCCGGGATTTTTGTATTTTGTAATTTTTAAGTACCTGCCTATGGGCGGAATGATTATCGCCTTTCAGGATTATCAGCCGTATCTGGGCATCACGGGAAGTCCTTGGGTGGGGTTCAAGCATTTCGTCCGTTTGTTTACGGAACCAACCTTCTTTATGCTGCTGCGCAATACACTCATCTTGTTTGCGCTAAATATTGTAATCTTTTTCCCGCTGCCGATTATTCTGGCGCTGATGCTGAATGAGGTCCGGAACAAAATGTTCAAGAGTGTGGTTCAGACCATCATTTATATCCCGCATTTCCTGTCATGGGTTATCATTGTCTCCATTACTTATGTATTCATGAATGTGGACGGCGGGGTACTGAATGAGATGATTGCCGCGATGGGCGGACAGAAGATTAGCTTCCTGACTTCGCCAGAGTGGCTGCGCACCGTGTATATCGGACAGATCATCTGGAAAGAGCTTGGCTGGTCGACCATTATCTATCTGGCAGCCATTACTGTAGTAGATACCCAATTATATGAGGCTGCGGAGATGGATGGTGCAGGGAGATTGCGCAAAACCTGGCATATCACGTTGCCGGCGATTCGCCCGGTAATCATCACCTTGCTGATTCTGAAAATCGGACATACGCTGGACCTTGGATTTGAGCACATGTATCTCTTAATCAACTCCCTGAACCGCGAAGCTGGCGAAATCTTCGATACTTATATATACACCGCCGGTCTCAAGAATGGCCAATTGAGCTTCAGTACTACTGTCGGCCTGTTCAAAGGCGTGGTTGGTCTCGTCCTTGTCATGCTGTCAAATAAGCTGGCTAAGAAGGTCGGAGAAGACGGCGTATATTAAGCAATACACACTGAATTCAACCTCCGCCTTCTTGGCGGGGGTGGAAGATACAGCAACACCATTATGTATAAAAGGGGTAGTGTACATGAATCGCAATTACAAGAAGCTTGCAGCTTTGATGTTGTGCAGCGGGCTTATGCTCACAGCTTGCGGGGGTAACAACAATAACGCTAATAACGGCCAGGCTGAAGCTACGAATGCAGGGGCAAATTCATCCGGAGCAGCCGAAACGACTGCCAAAGCCAAGATTAGCTGGATGAACATGCTGCATACGGCATCACCGCCAACAGACACTGTACTGAACAAAATTGAAGAATTGACGAATACGGAAATTGAATTCTCCTGGGTTCCGGATCCATCCAAAGAAGAACGCATCAATACCGCACTCGCTTCTGATTCCCTCGCGGATATGGTCACCCTGACGATCCTGGATAACTCTTCGGTCCGCAATGCCTTGAAAGCGGGTGTGTTCTGGGAAGTGAGTCCTTATCTGGATGAATTCCCGAATCTGGCGGCGATCTCCCAGGAAACCCGGACTTCGGCCTCGATCGAAGGAAAGCTATATGGCATCCCATTCCAGAAAGCGGTAGCCAGAAATGGTGTCGTTATCCGCAAGGACTGGCTGGATAAGCTGGGTCTAGCAGTGCCGAAGACTACAGACGAACTGATGGAAGTTGCGAAAGCGTTTACGGAGAAGGACCCGGACGGCAACGGCAAAAAGGATACAACCGGCTTTATGGACCGCAGCGACCTCGTCTACGGAGCGTTCAAAACATTGAGCTCTTATTTCGGAACACCAAACATCTGGGCTGTGGATGATGCGGGCAAGATGACACCGGAGTTCGATACGGAATCTTACATTAAAACCATGGATTATATGAAAGCTTTGTATGAAGGCGGCTATATCAACCAAGACTTTGCCGTAACGGCCAAAACCGACCAGCAGCAAAACTTTGCACAAGGTAGAGCCGGAATTTATGTAGGTGCTCTGTTTGACAGCAAAAACCTGATGAAAATGTCCAAGGGTATCCAGGATAACATGGAGCTGGTTATGGTCAATGACATCACCTCAACGGGCAATGAAGCGGACCGTGCGATTTGGGCGGGCGCCAACGGCATCGGCGGCTTGCTGTCCTTCCCGAAATCGGAAGTTAAGGATGAGAAAGAGCTGAAGCGTATTCTGCAATTTGTGAACGATACCATGAGCGATGAAATCTACGCCCTCATGACTTACGGTATTCAGGATGTTCATTATACGGTGGATGCCGATATGGCTGTTACTATTAAAGATGCCGATCTTTGGCAGCAGGAAGTGCAGCCGTTCGCGTCCTCCCGTGTAAAAGAAACCGGATATAAGATTCATGATTCCGATCCGCTCAAGGTTGAAGCCGAGCGGCTGATCGAAGAAAATGCCAAGTATGGGGTACTTAATCCTGCCTTTTCGCTGGAATCCGAGACCCACACAACCCAAGGCTCTGAGCTGACAAAGATTGTTACGGATGCCACCTATAAATATATTCTCGGTAAAATCGACTTGAACGGCTATAAGTCCGAGATTGAAAAGTGGAAGAAATCAGGCGGCAGCAAGATTATTACCGAATACGAAGCTGCTTACAAAGCAGTTAACCCTTAATGCAGCGAAAGCTGCCGGAACTATGAATTAAGCATAGCAAAGAGGTCCTATCCGCCGATGATGGCGGATAGGACCGTATTTTATCCAACCAAGGAGGAACACATGGCAAACACGAATAAATCTTCAGCAAACTTGAACTGGGCTGTAAAGATGGCGGATTCCATCATGGAACGGACGCCTAGATTATATGAGGACAAAGGGTATCAGGGCAAGTGGTCTTATGATTACGGTGTTATTCTGAAGGGCTTCGAACTGCTGTGGAAACAGACCGGTGAAGCGAAGTATTACCATTATATTCAGGAAAACATGGACTATTTCATCGGGGAAGACGGTTCAGTGAAGGGCTACCGGCTCGAAGAATACAATATTGATCATCTCAATAACGGAAAGCTGCTGTTCGTTCTTCACCGGGAAACAGGCCAGGAGAAATACAAAAAGGCAGCCGCATTGTTAAGAAAGCAAATCACAGCGCATCCCCGGACCTCGGAAGGTGCATTTTGGCATAAAAAAATTTATCCCTACCAAATCTGGCTTGATGGCTTGTATATGGGATCACCCTTCTATCTGGAGCATTTGCTCGCCTTCGAAGAAGGGAAAGGTCTGGATGATGTAACCCGCCAGTTCATCCTGTGCGCGCGCCATACCAAGGACGAACACACGGGACTCTTGTATCATGCCTGGGATGAACAGCGTGTTCAGCCGTGGTGCGATCCTGAAACCGGACTGTCACCGAATTTCTGGGGGCGCTCCCTGGGCTGGTATGTGATGGCGCTGGCCGATGTGCTTGAGCTGCTTCCTGCCGAACATGCCGATTACGGCACGCTGGTGAGTATTCTTCAAGATACGCTCTCCACTTTGCGCAAGTACCAGGATCAAGACAGCGGGGTATGGTATCAGGTTGTCAATGAGGGTGGACGCAAAGGCAATTATTTGGAGGCCTCCGCTTCCAGCATGATTACCTATGCGATCGCCAAGGGCCTCCGGCTTGGTCTGCTGGATAACAGCTGGCTCGAAACGCTGGACCGCGCCTATCAGGGGCTGATCGCGGAATTTGTGCTTGTGACGAACAGCGGCTGGGCTAACTTGAACAAAAACTGCCAAGTCGCCGGACTCGGCGGGGATGAGCGGAGAGACGGCAGCTACGCCTACTATATCAGTGAGCCGATCATCACCAATGATCAAAAAGGGCTTGGCGCATTCCTGCTTGCTTGCGGGGAGTACGAATTCCTGCAGCGTCCGGCCGCCGGGAAGGAATAGGTGAAGCCATATGTCATTTTATAGCATTGATGATTTTGGAGCACATAAGAACAGCACGGAGCTGTCGACGGCAGCTATTGCCGGGGCGATTCAAGCGGCGAGCGAAGCCGGGGGCGGTACTGTTTATATTCCTTCCGGCACCTATCGTACAGGCGCGGTCATTCTTAGCAGCAATATCGAACTGCGTCTAAGCCCCGGTGCTGTCCTCTCCTTCAGCTCGGACCCTGAGGATTATCCAGTAGTGGAGTCCCGCTGGGAGGGAGTGAAGCGTGGGGTTCATGCTTCCTGCATCTTCGGCATGAACTTGGTTAATGTGTCAGTGACCGGCGGCAAACTGGATGGTAACGGCGGGCCGTGGTGGGAGAAGCAGCGCAATTCCCCCGAAGAGCTGCAGTATCCCCGGCCGAAGCTGATCAGCTTCGACGGCTGCAACAGGGTTACGCTGAAAGATTTGACCTTGGTGAACTCCCCGAGCTGGACAGTCAATCCCATCCGCTGCCAGGATGTGACCATTGATAATCTGTCGATCCACAACCCGGCCGATTCACCCAACACAGATGGCATTGATCCGGAATCCTGCGTGAACGTGCGGATCAGCAACTGCCATATCGACGTGGGGGATGACTGCATCGCCATTAAGGCGGGGACAGAGGACACGAAGGAACGGATTGCTTGCGAGAATATTGCAATTACGAACTGCACCATGATTCACGGTCACGGCGGTGTAGTGCTGGGCAGTGAAATGAGTGGCGATATCCGCAATGTCGTCATCAGCAACTGTGTGTTCAAGCAGACGGACCGCGGCATCCGGCTGAAGTCCAGACGCGGGCGCGGGGGTGTGGTCGAAGACATCCGTGTCAGCAACATTGTGATGGAGGACGTAATCTGTCCGTTTATCCTGAATCTCTATTACTTCTGCGGCCCACGCGGCAAGGACAAATATGTCTGGGACAAAAATCCCTATCCGGTGACGGAGGAAACTCCAAACTTCAGACGGATTCATTTTGCCAATATTACTGCGCGGCAGGTTCATGCGGCAGCAGGTTTTCTCTACGGTTTAGCAGAGCGATATATCTCGGAAATTACCTTCTCCGATATCGATATCTCCATGGCGGAGAATGCCGTTCCGGGACGTCCGGCGATGATGTCCGGGATTCAGGAGATGAACAACCGCGGCTTCTATCTAGGCAATGTCAGGGATATCCGCTTCCGGCAGGTAACGATAGAGAATCATGAAGGGCCGGCGTTTTATATTGAGAACGGGGAAGAGGTGGAAATCAGCGGCTGCCAGTCCAGAAATACGCGCCAAGCGGAGGAACTGGTGCAGCAGGTGACAGTAGCCCCTTCACAGGAAGATCTCAGCGGTCTGGAAGAATGATATTGGAGCATGACAAACGGAAGGAGCCAGGGAATGATTTCAGAGCACACGAAGACCGGCATTATACAGAATCCAATACTAAGGGGCTTTAACCCGGATCCTTGCCTGGTACGGGCAGGAGAAATGTATTATATCGCGGTATCCTCGTTTGAATGGCTGCCTGGTGTGCGGGTATACCAGTCCGCAGATCTGGCCGAATGGGAGCATTGTACGGATATTCTGACCCATCAGGTGGATCTGAGGGGAAATCCGAAAAACTGCAGCATCTGGGCGCCGCAGCTCAGCTATCAGGATGGATTGTTTTATCTGATCTATACAGATGTGAAGAGCACGAAACGGCCGTTCAAGGACTGCCATAACTACCTGATCACCGCCCCGGACATCGAAGGACCCTGGAGTGAGCCGGTGTATCTGAACAGCAGCGGCTTTGATCCGTCGCTGTATCATGATGAGGACGGGCGGAAATGGCTGCTGAATGAACTATGGGATTACCGCATCACCGAAGGTAATAAATCCTCCGGCATCGTCATTCAGGAATACGCTCCGGAGCAGCGCCGGTTAATCGGTGAACCGGTCAAAATCTTCGACTGCACCGACCTCAAGAAGACCGAAGCGCCGCATATTTACAAGCGTAGCGGCTATTACTACCTGATTACCGCAGAGGGCGGGACCGGCTCCGGCCATGCCGTAACTGTGGCACGCTCCACTTCACTGCTTGGACCATACGAAGTAGATCCGCTCAATCCGATGCTGACCTCCCGCAATAATCCTGAGCTGCCGCTGCAATGCGCCGGTCACGGCAGTCTGGTTGAGACACCGGACGGGGAATGGTATATGGCACATTTATGCACACGTCCGCTGGAGGGTGAATATGCCATTCTCGGGCGTGAAACCGCCCTGCAGCAGGTATATTGGACCGAAGACGGCTGGCTGCGGCTGACCTCCGGGGGCAGCACGCCTCTGCTGGAGGTGCAGGCACCAAAAGGAACGAAGGTCGGGAAGCAGAACCGCGCCTTGGATTTCGAGGATGATTTCAGCGGTCCGGCGCTGAAGAAGAACTGGAATACGCTGCGGATAACGGCAGATGAAAGCTGGTGTTCTCTGGCGGAAAGACCGGGCTGGCTGCGGATCAGGGCCGGGGAATCGGTGCAAAGCCTGTTCCGGCACCATATCCTGGCCATCCGCCAGACGGACAGCAGCTTCCGCGCAGAGACAGCGCTTGAAGCCGAGCCGGTCAGCTATCTGCAGATGGCCGGTCTCCTGCTGTACCTCAATGAAGATAATTATCTGTACGCCTATATCAGCCATGAAGAAGGACGCGGTAAAGTGCTGCGGCTGATGCGCTGCGCGGCCGATGAATTTACTGCCGAGCCTGTAATTATTGATCTGAATGCAGGTGAAACTGTGCAGATTGCAGTGGAAGTGAGCGAAGTGAACGCGCAGTTCATGTATCTCGCCGGTGAAGCGGCGGCGTGGAAGCCGCTGGGCGGAGAATATAATATAAGTTTCCTGTCTGGAGGCTTCACAGGCAACTTCGTAGGTATTGCTGCGCATGATATGGGGCAGTTCGGCGGCAGCAGCGCCGATTTCTCGTATTTCCGCTATCAAGGGAAGGCATAAAGAAGGCTTCACTTTCGGAGAGTTCCGGCAACCGCCGGAGCTCTCCGCATTCTCATATAACCTAGGAGGTTTTGTATGAAGAAAAAATGGTTGGCGGAGCTGCTGATAGCCGGTCTCCTTGCGACAAGTGTTCCATTTGGCACTGCTGAGGCCGCACTTTTGGAAGCGCTTCCCGCTTTCCCTGGTGCAGAGGGCGGCGGCAAATATGTAACCGGCGGCAGGGCACAGGCTGTGTATGAGGTTACAACGTTGGCTGATTACGGGCGCAACGAAACGCCGATCCCCGGTTCTCTCCGCGATGCGGTAAGCGGGAGCAACCGGACGATCGTATTCCGAGTAGGAGGAACGATCCGTCTGAAGGAGTCGCTGAAGATCACCGGCTCCAATCTGACGATTGCCGGCCAGACCGCACCGGGCGATGGCATAACCGTAGCCGATTATACGACATCCATAGAAGCCGACAATATCATTATGCGTTATATGCGCTTTAGACTCGGAGACCGGGTCGTCAGCGAAGATGATGCCTTTGGCTCGCGGTATCACAAGAACATCATCATTGACCACAGCTCATTCAGCTGGTCGGTCGATGAAGTGGTCAGCCTGTACGACAACGAGAATACTACGGTGCAATGGTCGATCTCCGCAGAAAGCATGCTGATGACCAGCCATCATAAAGGGCGGCACGGCTACGGCGGCATCTGGGGCGGCAAAAATGCCAGCTATCATCATAACCTCATTGCCCATAGTACCAGCCGCAATCCCCGGCTGCCCACGATAACGAGGCTGGTCGATCTGACGGAAATGACGAACAATGTTATTTACAACTGGGGTTTCGCATCGACCTATGGCGGCGGAGCTGAAGGTTATTTGTACAATATCAGCAACAACTATTATAAAAATGGCCCTAATACTTACAGCAGCGTGAAAAAGCAGTTATTCGGGGAAGTAGCACCGGTTACGAAGCTGTATCTGGCAGGAAATGTGATGGACGGCAGTCCGGAGGTCACAGCGGATAACTGGCAAGGCGTTCAGAGCTACTCGGACAGTTCAAAGCTGGCGGAGCCGGCAGTGATGCCGAACCCTTATGTGGAAGAGCCGGCCAGCGATGCGTATGCGAATGTTCTGGCCGGAGCCGGAGCCACTTTGCCGAGACGGGATGCCTACGATGCGCGTGTGATGAATGATGTAAAGAACCGTACCGGGCAGCATATCAATTCTCCATTGGAAATTGGCGGGTATCCCGACTACCCGGAGACTGCCTCAAAGGTGGTTGACCAGGATCATGACGGAATGAACGACGCCTGGGAAACAGCAAGAGGCCTGTCGCCTTCCGATCCTGCAGACCGCAACGGAACGTCGCTGTCAAGTGAAGGCTACACCAATCTTGAAGTTTATCTGAATGATCTGATTGTTCAGGCCACAGCAAGCGGAGAACATACCGACAATCCTGTAACCGCTATCAGTTATCCAACCAACAATCAGATTCTGGAGGCGGGCAGTGATGTAACCTTAACGGCTTCCGCGAGCGACAAAGACGGGATAGCCAAGGTTGAATTTATCGTAAATGGTGTGAAGCAGGGAGAAGCTGCCACAGCGCCTTACCGCTTCGAATGGAAAAATGTGCAGGACGGAACTTATTATCTCGTTGTTCAGGCTACCGATAACAAAGGCCTTAAGACACAGTCGGATAATGTTGCAGTTCATGTTAATGCCTCAGGCAGTACCGGTCCATGGACACCAGCTGATATCGGAAATCCGGGCATTGCCGGACACACCTCGGTTAATGCAGAGACCGGGCAGGTCACGGTTAAATCGGCGGGGCTGGTTGGTGCCACCTCGGAGAGCGTTAAAACGGAGGATAACTTCCACTTTGCCTATCGGACCCTGGAGGGCAACGGAGAACTGATTGCCAAGATTGATTCTGTAACGGCGACAGATGATGATGCGAAAGCGGGAGTGATGATCCGCGACAGCCTGCAGCCTGATGCCAAGATGGCTATGATGGCGATTCCTTATGTGAAATATGGCAAAAAAGGAGTTCTAATTACCCGCTCCGTAACAGGGGCCAAGGTAGTTAGGACGGAACCTGATAGTTTTATCACCACCCCTTATTGGGTGAAGCTGGTCCGGCTTGGCGACGAAGTGACAGGGCTGGTCTCGCCGGATAAAGTGGCATGGAGCAAGGTGGGCACAGTGAACCTTGGGCTGAAAGAGACGGTTTATATGGGTCTTGCCGCCGATGCTGCCAAGGCGGATAACGAAGTTAACCGCTATAATATCTCCCGCTTCAGCGGTGTGGAACTAAAAACCCTTGACGATAAGTTCCCGGCAACACCCCTTGGACTTACAGCTGCGGGAGGCAGCAAGAAGGTGGAGCTGAAATGGGAGCCGGTCCCTTTTGCCAAGACCTACAGCATTAAACGAAGTGAGGTTTCGGGCGGGCCCTATACGCTGGTAAGCAAAGACAATACAGGCAACCTCTATACCGATCTTGATGTAAGTCCGGGAAAAACCTACTATTATACGGTCATTGCCGTGAACGAATTCGGTGAAAGCTTCGATTCGGACGAGGCGAGTGCCGAGCCTAAGGCTGAAGCGGGCAATATCTATTATGTGGATGAGGATTTCGAGCGGGTGGCTGCGGGCACCACGCCCGAGTATTATGAGGTATCTCCGAATCCACAGACCGATGTGCAAAAAGTGGTTGTGTCTGCCACACCATCCGGAAGCAAGGGAAACACGTCGGCACAAGTGCTGAATGTGTATGATTCCGCGAACGGCAATGTGCAGTTTATCCGCAGGTTCACGCCAATGACAGGTGCGCTGGTGATTGATACCGACTTTATGTTCGCTGCGGAATCGGGCACCTCAGTCTTCCTGCAGGCCCAGAGTGCGGATGGAAGCAAAACCGCGTTCTCCATTGAGAGCCGCAAACCGACGCTTCCGGCCGCAGCGGGCAAATACACACTGACGATGAGCAGGGGAAGCAGCCAATACCATCAGCTGATGAGCGCCTACGCGCTGAACCAGTGGTATAACCTGAAGCTGAAGGTGGATGTGCAGGGTGATGAAGTCGAGGTCTATATCGACAACCAGCTTGCAGGCTCTTTTCCGTTCACCACCACAAATTTTGCGGGATATGGTATCGGGCGGATCCTGTCCAAAACACCGGGCGGCGGGTCCGGTAATTATTATCTGGATAATCTGAAGGTTTACGTGGAGCCAGTCGCATCGCCGCTCGGGTTAACCGGTCTTCCCGGCAACGGAGCAGCGCAGCTGAAATGGCCTGCACTTGAAGGGGCGGCCTCCTATAATGTTAAACGGGCACTTACAGCCGGCGGCCCCTATGATACGGTTGCCAGTGCCATTGCAGAGACTTCCTATGTGGATAAGGAGCTCACCAATGAAACCACGTATTATTACGTTATTACTGCCGTGGCTCTATCCGGTGAATCGGGCAACTCCAATGAAATCAGCATAACTCCTTCCGCTTCGGCAGTGAAATTGCCCGCGCCGGAGCAGCTTGCGGCGGTAAGCCGGAATGCCCAGCTAGAGCTGAGCTGGAATGCGGTGAAATATGCGGAAAGCTATACCGTCAAGCAGTGGAATGCAACAGCGGACCGCTATGAACCGGTGGCGGAGGGCCTCACGGATACCGCTTACCGCATCGGCGGGTTAACCAACGGGCAAACTTACCGTTTTGTCATCTCAGCAGTCAATGTTGCCGGGGAGGGTGGGGACTCACTGCCAGTGGAAGCACAGCCGCTCCCGGCCTTGGCAACGCCTGAAGTAACCGTCCAGGCCGGTGATAGTGCCGTTAAGGTGAACTGGACGGCCGTCGGGGACGCGCAGAGCTATAGAGTAACACGGGCATTGTCGCCGGAAGGCCCATATGAATTGCTCGCTGCCGAGATCAGCGGCACCAGCTATGACGATACCGGACTGGCGAATGGTACGCCATATTATTACAAGGTGGCCGCCGCCGCAGGCACCCGCAGCGGGCTGGCATCGGATGTTGCCGGAACGGTTCCGTTCCAGAACGCCGGCCAGCCCGGTATTCCTCAAGGGGTTACAGCTGAACCTGGCAACGGGGAAGTAAAGCTGAGCTGGACTGCATCTGCAGGCAACAGCAGCTACCGGATTATCCGTTCGGAGACTGGCGGCGACTATAGGGTCGTTGCTGAAGGGATCGGTGAAGCAGCGTATACCGATACCGGACTGGCAAATGGAACCGCTTATGATTATGCGGTAATCGCCGTTGACGGCAGCGGAGGCGCGGCTAGTCTTCCGTCCATGGCAGTCAGTGCGGTTCCGGCCCCGGTCATGGTAGTTGATCAGAGCAGAGCGGGAGATTACAAGACCCTCAACGAAGCAATCCTGGCTTCACCCGATAACAGCACGCTCACGACGATCATCAAGGTGAAGAACGGAACGTATCCAGAGAAGGTGCTGGTGCCGGCAGGCAAGAAGAATCTGCGCATCATCGGCGAAAGCCGGGAAGGCACCTTGCTCGTCAACGCAGACTCGGCCAAGACGATAGGGCCGGACGGCAAAGAAATGGGCACCAGCGGCAGTTATACACTTAAAGTGGCGGCAACAGATTTCACGCTGGAGAATATGACGGTTCAGAACAGTGCTGGCCGGACTGCCGGGCAGGCTGTAGCCCTATATGCCGAAGGGGACCGGGGCGTATACCGCAACGTCAAGCTGCTTGGATATCAGGATACGCTGTTCGCAGATAAAGGAAGAGCTTATTTCGTGGACAGCCATATTGAAGGGACTGTGGATTTCATCTTCGGCAACGCCGCTGCAGTGTTCGAGAACAATGTCATTCAAAGCGCTGGCGCTGGTTATGTGACTGCTCCTTCCACAGAAGCGGGCAAACCGGGATATGTATTCCTGAATAACCGCCTGACTGCCGGTGAAGGGGTGGCCGCGGCGAGCGTGGATTTGGGCAGACCGTGGAGAGACTATGGCAGCTCCACCTTCATCAATACAGATATGGGAGCCCACATCAAGCCAAGCGGCTGGCATGAATGGTATGACGGCCGTTCCCGGACGGCACGTTTCTCCGAGTATATGAGCTATGGGGAGGGGGCCAACGCAGCCGCACGCTACAGCTGGTCCAAGCAATTAACGGCAGAAGAGGCGCAGGCCATTACCGTTCAGGCTGTGCTGGCCGGCAGCGACGGCTGGAATCCTCAGCCGCCGATGCGCCTCTTGAGCCAATCTCAAGTGCCAGGAGCGAAGGTCTCTTCCATTACTGTAAGTGGTGAAGAGGGCAGGAAGACGATCGAAACGGATAAAGGCGTTCTTCAGCTCCAGGCAGTTGTGCTTCCGGAGAATGCGGCCAACCGCAACGTGCACTGGACCGTGACGGAGCCTGACGGAATGACTTCTACCCCTAAGGCCTCCATTGATGAGAACGGGCTGCTCACGGCAAAAGCAAACGGGACCGTTCTAGTGACCGCGGCTTCGCTCGACGGCAGCCGGATCAGCGGCAGTCTGGAGGTGGTAATCAGCGGGCAGGAGGAAGTTGCATCCGGGTTGCCTTCGGCGACGCTGAACGGGCCTGTCACCGTGTCGCCCGGGCAGGAATTTGCCTACCGGGTCGGTATTGCCAATGTTACTGATTCCGTCTACAGGTCGGTATACTCCGCGGACTTTACGCTGGATTATGCTGCGGCCGGGATAGAATTTATCTCCGCCCGGAGTCTCGTTGAGGGGATTACGCTTAGTCCTGTCTCCGCAGATCATCCGGGGCAACTCAGCGTCAGTGCAGCAGCAGCTGAAGGAGTTGCTCTGACCGACGCCAGGGAATATATCGAAATCAGCTTCCGGGCCAAGGAGACGGCAGCTGAAATTTCAGTGCCGCTGAAATTCGCTGCTTTCAGCGGGTCGAATGGGATCATGAATTTCCCGATTAAGCATGAGGCGCAGGCTGTTATCCGGGTCATTCCTAAAGTTGCTACCCAAATAAACGTCACTTCTGCAGGCGACGTGAGTGTACTGCAGACCGGGCAAAAGCTGCAAATGCATGCGGCTGTCCTGCCCGTAGGCACCAACGGTACTACGGTTACGTGGTCCGTGTATAATGCCGACGGTTCCTCTACGGTCAGGGCAACCATTACGGAAACGGGTCTGGTCACTGCAATAGCTGCCGGAAAGATCACCGTGAAGGCAGATTCCGGTGAGAGTCCGGGCGTTGCGGGGACGATGAATCTGGAGATCAAGGATGGTAACCATACCCCGCAACCGGGCGGAAATCTGCCGCCTACCGTGACAACCGGCAAACAGCCGCAAATTGCAGCAGGTGTCAATGGAATTGCAGTTTCCCTGGCAGCAAATGTGAATGGAAAAGCCGCGGCAGAGCTATCCGCAATAACGATCACAAAGGCTGTGGAAGCCGTTCAGACGGATACACTCCGGATTGAAGTGCGCTCCCCTGCGGATACCACTGCCGTCCAGCTGACGCTGCCGGCGCAGGCAATGGTTCAAGCTGTCTCCGGGAGAATCCGGACGGTGGAGATAGACTTGGGACTGTCCAGCTTCCGGCTGGATGCGGAACTTATTCGGCGGGCAGCCGGATCAGCTTCCTCAAGCCTTACATTTACTGTTGCCAAATCAGGTAGTGAACAGATTACGGTTCAGGGTAACCTTGGCAATATCTATGAACTGGGCTTCTCCGTTGACGGGCAGCCGGTGAAGCAATTTGACGGCGGCCTGAAGGTATCGCTGAATTATGACCGTCCGGCTGCAGCTGCAGCCGAGAAAATAGTCATTTATCATATCCTTGATAAGGGTCAGGCGGAGGTCATCAGAAATTCCAAATACAACCTGCTGACCGGGAAAGTGGACTTCAGTCCGGCGCATTTCAGTAAATATGCTGCAGGTTATGCAGAGAGTACCTTCGGCGATATTGCCGGACTGGAATGGGCGAAGAGTAGTATTGAAGCACTTGCCGTCAGGGGAATCCTTGAGGGGACGGATACACATACTTTCGGGCCCGGCTTGAAGGTAACCCGGGCAGAGTTCCTGAAGATGCTGATGCTGGCGTTAGATTTGGACAATAGCGAAGCGGCAAGCACCTTCACCGATGCTGCACCGGAGGACTGGTATTACAGTTCCGTTGCGGCAGCCCAGCAGCTGGGCATCGTACTGGGCAGACCGGACGGAACCTTTAGTGCGGACGCACCCATCACCCGTGAGGAAATGGCGCTGCTTGCATTCCGCGCAGCCCGGCAGGCCTATCTGCCGCTTCAGGGTTCGGGCCAAACCGCTGCATACAAGGATGCATCCAACATTTCCGGATACGCAATGGCGGCAGTTCAAGCCATGAGCGGAGCGGGAATCATTCAAGGCGTAGGCAATAACAGCTATGCGCCTAAAGCACAGGCTTCCCGGGCGCAGGCGGCAGTTATTGTACAGCATTTGTTCCTGTTAAGACCGTAATTTCTTAAGCAATCCGTTGTCATCCGCCAGTCAGCCTGAACCGCAGCTCATAACGAGCAGCCGGTTCAGGCTGATTGTTTTTGGGTGTCCAGAGATAGTCATAATTAAATCTATTGCGCAATCCGTCGCTGAAATGTATATTTATGGGATGAATTGTACCGATCAAGATATACTTTAAGCAATAAGGTAATTTATGCTCCGGTCGGACTCAGATTATTATTTACTTCCAAGGGTAATATAACATTAAAAAAGTGCGGGTGAGGCTGATGATGTCTTCGGTAAAAAGATTGTTAATTGGACGTCCGCTTAAGTCGGATCAACTGGGCGAACAAAAATTGAACAAAACCAAAGCGCTGGCTATTTTATCTTCGGATGCTTTATCCTCTGTCGCTTATGGTCCTGAACAAATCCTGCTGGTTCTGATCACCATTAGTGCAGCAGCCTTCTGGTATTCCATCCCGATTGCCATCGGGGTTTTGGTGCTGCTGACGGCTCTGATTTTATCTTACCGGCAAATTATTTATGCTTATCCTCACGGCGGCGGAGCCTACGTCGTTTCCAAGGAAAACCTTGGGAAGTATCCCGGCCTGATCGCCGGCGGCTCGCTATTGGTCGACTATATATTGACGGTTGCGGTGAGTGTATCCGCCGGTACTGACGCGATTACTTCAGCTTTTCCAAGCTTGCATCCGTATAATGTAATTATTGCCGTTGTATTTGTCCTGCTGATTACGACGCTGAATTTGCGGGGGGTTACAGAATCGGCCTCCTTCCTTGCTTATCCGGTCTATTTATTTGTTCTTGCATTGTTTATTATGATCGGACTTGGTCTGTTCAACGTTTTAACAGGTCGAGTGCCTGCTGAACTGCATACCCCCATCGGTACACCGGTAGCCGGGATCAGCCTGTTTCTGCTCCTGAGGGCTTTTTCCTCCGGGAGCTCGGCGCTGACGGGAGTGGAGGCCATTTCCAATGCCATTCCTAACTTCAAGGCTCCGGCACCGAACAATGCGGCTAAAACCTTGGCGGCGATGGGGATCTTACTTGCGGTCCTGTTTTCCGGAATTGTGCTCTTGGCTTATTATTACGGGATCATCCCTAGTGAAGAGGTTACGGTGGTCTCGCAAATTGCCGAGCAGGTCTTTGGCCGGAACTTTATGTATTTCTTTGTGCAAGGCACAACGGCCTTGATTCTGGTTCTGGCGGCCAATACCGGATATTCGGCTTTTCCGCTGCTTGCGGTCAATCTGGCCAAGGATAAATTCATTCCAAGAATGTTCACGGTCCGCGGCGACCGGCTGGGGTATTCCAACGGGATTGTCAGTCTTGGCGTATTGTCCATTATTCTGATTATTGCTTTTGAAGGCCGGACTGAACATTTGATTCCGCTGTATGCGGTGGGCGTATTTATTCCCTTTACCCTCTCACAGACCGGAATGATGATCAAATGGATCCGCCAGAAGCCGGAAGGCTGGATCCCTAAGCTGATTATCAACACAACCGGGGCAATCATCAGCTTTGTCGTCACGATGATGTTTTTCATGACCAAATTTACGCAGGTGTGGCCAGTGCTGATCTTTTTGCCGCTGATTATCCTGCTCTTTTACCGAATCCATAAGCACTATGAAGCGGTGGCTGATCAGTTGCGGATTACGACCTGCGAACCGCCTCTGGCGATTGAGGGGAATATTATCATCCTTCCGGTTGCCGGCATTACGCATGTGGTGGAGAATTCGCTGCGTTATGCCAAGTCACTGTCCGCCGAACAGATTATTGCCGTCCACGTTCCTTTCGAGCGGGAGGATGATGCGATCTTCGAAGAGAAGTGGAAGAAGTTCCATCCCGAAGTGAGGCTGGTGACGCTGTATTCGCCTTACCGCAGCATCATTCATCCGCTGACCAAATTTATCGACACCGTGCAGCGCAAGGCGAGTGAATCGAATTACCAGGTGACCGTGATTGTACCGCAGTTTATTCCGAAGAAGGGCTGGCACAACATCCTGCATAATCAGTCCAGCCTGCTGATCCGCGCACATCTGCTTTACCGCAGGAACGTTATCATAACTACAGTGCCTTATCATTTGAAAAAATAGCATTCCGAAAAAAGGGATTTAAAGAAACAAATTCCGGGTATGCCCGTATAATTTTAAAAGGGGCTGATCATATGATTACCGGAATTGTCATCATGATCCTCGGACTCTCCACTGTAGCGTTCGGGATATATATCCGCAAGAATCCGGCCAGTGGATGGCGGATGAATGTGGGATGGAAAGTGAAAGGGGATTCCGATCCCAGCGACTCCTATCTGGAATCGGTTAAATTTTCCGGAACAATTGCCATAAGTGCGGGTGCGCTTTTTACGATATTAGGAATCTTACCGTTGCTGTAAATACAGTAAACCTTGATTGGCGAAATGCCTTTCAAGGTTTTTTTGTCGTTGTAGGGTCTGCTGCCTGTCTCTTATTTATCCTGCATAGAGGTTGAGAATTTATAAAAACAGATTCAATATCCTTGTATTAATAGCAGTGGAAGTGCAAGTAAAATAGAAAAGGAGGCGCTTACTTCATAAGTTGAAAATATTGAAATAGGGGAGGAGATCTACAAGATGGAAATTCAGCAAAAAGCCAAAATGACTATTGATAAAGCATATATTCTAGCCGAAGCCGATCCCCGGCTGTACAGCTCATTTATCGAGCATTTAGGGAGGGCTGTATATAGGGGAATCTATGAGCCGGGACATCCGCAGGCTGACGAAAGAGGATTCCGCCAGGATGTGGCCGGTCTGATCCGGGAAATTGGTGTGCCGCTGATCCGTTATCCCGGGGGTAATTTTGTATCCGGTTACAATTGGGAGGACGGTGTCGGTCCTGCTGCTTCGCGTCCGCGGAGGCTGGATCTGGCCTGGAGGACAGTGGAGACCAATGAAGTGGGGACCAATGAATTTATCCGCTGGGCAAAAGAATTAAATGCCGAGGTGATGATGGCCGTCAACCTCGGAACCAGAGGGGTCGACGCCGCCCGCAACCTGCTGGAATACTGTAATCATCCTTCCGGCAGCTATTATAGCGATCTGCGGATTTCACATGGCTATCAGCAGCCCCACGGCATTAAGACCTGGTGCCTCGGCAATGAAATGGACGGCCCGTGGCAGATCGGGCAGAAGACGGCAGAGGAATACGGACGGCTTGCCGCCGAGACAGCCAAAGCGATGCGGCTGGTCGATCCTTCGATTGAACTTGTGGCTTGCGGAAGTTCGTTCCGGTCCATGCCCACCTATGCGCAGTGGGAAGCTGCTGTACTGGATCATACCTATGAGCAGGTAGATTATCTGTCACTGCATACCTATTACGGCAATGCGGAGAATGATACAGCGAACTATCTGGCCAAATCACTGGATATGGACTTGTTCATCAAGGAAATTGTCGCTGTGTGCGACTACATCAAGGCGAAGAAGCGCAGCAGGAAGACGTTGAACCTTTCTTTCGATGAATGGAATGTATGGTTTCATACTCTGGAAACCGACAAGGAAATCACACCGTGGCAGGTGGCTCCGGCACAGCTTGAAGACTGCTACACTTTCGAGGATGCACTGATGGTCGGCAGCATGCTGATTACGCTGCTAAATCATGCTGACCGCGTTAAGATTGCCTGTCTGGCCCAGTTGGTTAACGCCATCGCGCCGATCATGACCGAAACCGGGGGCGCAGCCTGGAGGCAGAGTATATTCTATCCCTACATGCACACTTCCCTGTATGGCAGGGGGACCGTATTGCGCCCAGTGATCATTTCCCCGCTGTACGACAGCAAGGATTACACTGATGTGCCGCTGCTTGACTCCGCCGTGGTGTGGAATGAGGCAGAGGGAGAGCTGGTGATCTTCGCTATGAACAAAAGTCTGCAGGAGAGTCTGCTGCTGGAATGTGATATGCGCGGATTCTTGAATTACCAAGTGGAAGAGCATCTCGTGCTTGAGCATGACAATGTGAAAGCGGTCAATACCGTATCTGATCCGTACGCCGTGGCACCGCACAGCCGGGGGGAATCGTCGGTGTCGGAAGGCAGGCTGACAGCAGTCTTGTCGAGGCTGTCGTGGAATGTCATCCGGCTGCGTCAAACCGATTAGCGCTCCCGGATGAACTTTCTGCGGAAGCCGGATGGAGAGAGCCCCTCTTTCTTGGAGAAGCAGGAGGAATAGTGGGAGACATGGTGAAATCCGACCTCTTCGGCGATGCGGGCAACAGACCAGGAAGTTTGCAGCAGCAGACGCTTGGACTGCTCCAGACGATAGTTCTGCAGATAAGCCATCGGGGTCATTCCATAGACCTTCAGCATGCTTTTGGCCAAGTAGTTGGGATGATAATTCAGTTCCTTCTGCAGCATGGAATTAGTGATGCCGGATGTGTAATTGTGGCGGATGAACAGTTCGATTTTCTCCGCGAGCTGAATGGCGGTCGCATCGGAGGGAGAGGCCAGATCGCGGTCCAGATGCTGCAGGAACAGCTGGAAGGAAGCCTGCCGCTTCCAGTTGCGCATGGACTGCGGCTCATGCTCCTGCTCAAAGAACATGTCCAGCACCTCCATCGCTTTTCCGGTGATCTTCATCGTCTTGGGAATAAAGATGGAACAGACATCGGCATGATTCAGGTAGGCCTTCTGCTTGTGGCTTTCGATCAGCTCTGCCTGATTGTCCAGACATTCATCCATGCTGAGGCATTCCTTCCAGCTGCCGAAGGTCTGGAAATGAATCCAGATAATCTTGGTGTCACCGGTACAGGGAGCGGAGCCGTAATGATAGCCGTCCGGCCGGAGAATAAGAATTTCTCCTTCCCGCAGTTCCCAGGTTGTGTCGTCTTCGCCAATAGGAAGAATCCCTTTCAGAACGACGATCAGGTCGAATACGCCGATACAGTTGCGGTTGATGTGAACATCTCCGGCGGTGTAGGTGGCATGTCCGCAGTCCACGAAGTAAGGAATGGGCGGCGAGATGAAATGAAGAATGGGTGAATTCATATAAAATTCCTCCAAGCAGGTTGAAATGGTGAAAAATGAGGTTGAATTCGTTTGTTTTTTTTCATAATACAACATGTATTATTAATAATAAAGCGCTTACTTGAAGGTTGGAATTGTATAACAGGCTTATCCCCTTAACTGGGCTAAGTATAAATCATTCAAGGAGGAAGTTGAATGAAAAAAGCATTTTTATGCACGACGGTATTATTGTTGATTCTGGTCATGGGGCTCAGCGGCTGCGGCGGGGGGAACGGAAATAAAGAGACATCTCCGTCCAATCAACCGGCGCAGGACAACAGTAACAGCAAGAAGAGCGAGGGCAGTCAGAAAGAAAACACCGGAGAGGAAGCACAAAAGGTGGTGTTCTGGACCTTTGTCGATGCGCACCAGAAATTCTATGAGAGCATGGCGGCAAGCTGGAATGAGAGCCATCCGGACAAGGCAATTGAGCTGGAGGCAACGACCATTCCTTATGACGACATGCATACCAAGCTGCTGGTAGCGCTGCAATCAGGTGTAGGTGCACCGGATCTGGTGGATATCGAGCAGAGCAAATTCCCGAACTTTATGAAAGGCACACCACAGCTTGTATCTCTGAACGATATTGTGGAGCCGGAGCTTGGCAACATTGTGAAATCCAGAGTCGAGATTTACAGCAAGGATAATACGTATTATGGCATTGATTATCATGTAGGTGCGACCGTCATGTATTACAACAAGGAAATGCTTGATAAGGCGGGAGTGAACCCGGATGACATCAAGACCTGGGCCGAGTTCGAGACGGCAGGCAAGCAGGTATTGGAGAAAACCGGCAAACCGATGATCACCTTCGAAGGCAACGGCAACTGGTCCTGGTGGCCTGCCATCAGCCAGCAGGGTTCCGATCAGGTGGACGCTGACGGCAATGTTACTGTGGACACACCAGTCAATGTGAAGACGATGGAATTCTTCCAGAAGATGGTGAAGGAAGGCGTGGCGGCGGTTGCGCCGGGAGCAGGCCATGATACGGAGGAATACTTCGGCTATATGGATTCGGGCAGCGCGGCGTCGGTCTTTATGCCTTTCTGGTTCATGAACCGCTTCACAGACCATATCCCTGATCTGAAAGGCAAAATCATCATCCGGCCGATGCCGGCCTGGGAGGAAGGCGGCAACCGTTCGGCAGGTATGGGCGGAACGGCCACTTCCATTACCAATCAGGCCAAAAATCCGGATCTGATCAAGGAATTCCTGGCTTACGCCAAACTGTCCAAGGAAGGCAATCTTCAGGTCTGGAAGCAGCTCGGATTCGATCCGATCCGTACAGATGTATGGAGTGATCCGGCCATGAAGGAATCCAATAAGTTCACCGATTATTTCGGCACGGATATCTTTGATACGCTGCTCAGCGTCAAGGATGAAATTGCTCCGGTCCATATCCGCGAGAAGTCGCCGGAGGTGTTCGATGCGGTCCGCAACAAGGCGATGCCGGAAATCTTCATCAATATGAAGGACCCGGCACAGGTGCTGAAGGATGTGCAGTCCAGCCTGAAATAACGGGGAGGCTGATGAAGGGAAGTCCTGGCTGTGACAGGACAGCAGGGAGTGTGCCCCTGCTGCGGCAACAGGCTTGCCGGGACTTCCGCTTCAGCCCGCCCGTCTTTATATTCCGCTACATTTTGAATTAGAGTGGAGGCATCGTTATGCAGATACAAGGAGAGCTCGGCCATAACGTCAAGCGAGGTTACCGACTGGGCAATTCGCAAAAAATAGCACCCTATGTGTTTGTGCTGCCGTTTCTATTGTCCTTTGCTGTCTTTTTTGCCTATCCTCTGATCAATGCCGGGGTGATGAGCTTTCAGGAGGTTCTCCCGGGGGAGGTATCCTTTGTCGGGCTGGAGAACTACCGCGGCCTGTGGAATGAGGATTTCGGTGCAGCACTCTACAACAGCAGCCGTTATACGATCTGGACGCTGCTGTTGCTGATTCCCGTACCGATGGTGCTCGCCGTATTGCTGAATTCCAAGAAAATGCTGTTCAGCAATTTTTTCAGATCCACTCTGTTCATCCCGGCGCTTACTTCTGTAGTTGTGGCTGGTGTAATCTTCCGGCTTATCTTCGGCGAACTGGACGGCGCATTGATGAATACCGTGCTGCATGCCTTTGGAATCCCCAGCCAGCGCTGGCTGTACAGCTCCAGCCTGGGGATGTTTGCGCTTCTGGTGCTTGCGGGCTGGCGCTGGATCGGGATTAATATTTTGTATTTCCTGTCCGCACTGCAGAGCATTCCCGGAGAATTGTATGAAGCGGCCGAGATTGACGGCGCGGGTACGATGCGCAAATTCATCCGGATCACTGTTCCTTTGCTGAAGCCGATTACGATTTATGTTGTGACGATCACCATCTACGGCGGCTATTCCATGTTCACGGAGAGCTATATGCTGTGGGCAGGCAAACCGTCTCCACAGAATATTGGCTTAACCATTGTCGGCTATATTTATCAGCAGGGCTTTCAATATTTCAATCTCGGTTTCGGTTCGGCCATTGGCATTACCCTCCTGGCCATTACGCTGCTGGTGAGTCTGGTGCAATTAACGCTGACCGGCATGTTCAGGAAGGAGGATTAATTCATGCGGACTCCATCCAAATTTAAGCTTACCCCCTCCTCTCTGCTGCTGGTGATCCTGTTTGTCATCCTGGCTGCACTAATGCTGTTTCCATTATATGCGTTGTTTCTGGCTTCGCTGAAGCCGGCGACCGAACTTTTCCGCTATGGTCTGAATGTCCGGCTGGACTTTGATCTGATGAGCTTTACCAACTACAAAAGCATTTTTTCGGGGGAAGGAGCCGCCGCCAATTATTTTGGGTGGTACAAGAACAGTCTGCTCATCAGCGTGCTGTTTACGCTGCTGAGCCTGTTGCTCTCTTCGATGGTCGGTTATGGCCTCGGAATGTACCGCTTCAAGGGGCGCAATCTGATTTTCACCCTGGTGCTTGTCGTGATGATGATCCCGGTGGAGATTATTCTGCTGCCGCTCTATAAATTAACGATTTCCCTGAAGCTGATCAATACCATTTGGGGCGTCATTCTGCCGTTTGTTGTCGCGCCGCTGCCGATTTTCTTCTTCCGCCAGTTTGCGCTGGGGCTTCCGAAGGATTTCATGGATGCGGGGAGAATCGACGGATGCTCGGAATACGGGATTTTCTTCAAAATCATGGTGCCGCTGATGGCCCCCGCCTTTGGAGCGATTACCATCCTGCAGGCCATGAACAGCTGGAATAATTTCCTGTGGCCGCTGATTGTGCTCCGCACGACAGAGCAATTTACCTTGCCGATCGGACTGGCCTCCTTCGTCTCCCCGCTTGGGAACAATTATGAAGCTCTGATCGCGGGCGCAGTGCTGGCCATTCTGCCGATTCTGCTGGTGTTCCTGTTCTTCCAGCGCTACTTCATGGAGGGGCTGACCGTCGGCGGAGTCAAAGGATAAGGCGCTATAGGCGGGAATGCCCCGCAGAAAAAGAGAGGAGAGCTCCATCAATGAATCAAACAGAGAGTGCCGCTAACCGCAACATCCAAATCAACGATCCTTTCTGGTCTGAATATATCCGGCTCGTGCGTGAGGTGATGGTTCCTTATCAGTGGGAAGCGCTCAATGACCGCATCGAAGGCGCGGAGCCGAGCCATGCGATCCGCAATTTCAAAATCGCCGCCGGGAGGGAGGAAGGCGAGTTCTACGGCATGGTTTTTCAGGATAGTGATGTGGCCAAATGGCTGGAGGCAGCAGCGTACCTGCTGGAGACGAAACGTGATCCGGCGCTGGAAGAGATTGCGGACGGGGTCATTGAGCTGATAGCCGAGGCTCAGCGGGGTGACGGCTACATCAATACGTATTTCATGCTCAAGGAGCCGGGCAGGGAGTGGAGCGATCTTGCGGAATGCCATGAGCTATACTGTGCAGGACATTTGATCGAAGCCGCGACGGCCTATTTCCGGGCTACGGGCAAAAGAAAGCTGCTGGACGCCGTCAGCCGGTTTGCCGATTATATTGACACGATATTCGGGACGGATCCGGGCAAGCTCCAGGGCTATGACGGGCACCAGGAGATTGAACTGGCGCTGGTAAAGCTGCACCAGGCTACGGGAAATGAGAAATATCTGCGGATGAGCAGCTACTTCCTCGGGCAGCGCGGCCGTAAGCCGCACTACTTTGAGGAGGAGTGGGAGAAGCGTGGAAGAACCCTGCATTTCCCGCAGCTCTCAATGGTGCATGACCACTCCTACAGCCAGTCCCATCTGCCGGTAAGGGAGCAGGACACAGCGGAAGGCCATGCCGTACGGCTGGTGTACATGTGCACCGCTATGGCCGATATCGCTGCCGCCACGCAGGATGCAGGCATGCTTGAGGCCTGCCGGAAGCTGTGGGACAACATCGTCAGCAAGCGGATGTACATCACAGGCGGCATAGGCTCCATGGAGCAAGGGGAGTCTTTCACCGCCGATTATGACCTGCCTGGGGATCTGGCTTATGCTGAGACATGCGCTTCGGTCGGGCTGATCTTTTTTGCCCGCCGCATGCTGCAGCTGCACCGCAGCAGCAGATATGCTGATGTGATCGAGCGTGCCCTCTACAATACGGTTATCAGCGGCATGTCCCTGGACGGGACCCGGTTTTTCTATGTGAATCCGCTGGAGGTCTATCCCGAGGTGCTTGGCCGGAATAAAAACTACAATCATGTCAAAGCCGAACGCCAAGGATGGTTCAGCTGTGCCTGCTGCCCGCCGAATGTTGCCCGCCTGCTTGCTTCGCTCGGTGAATATATCTACTCGGTGCAGGGAGACACCGTCTACACCGAGCTCTATATCGGCGGCCGGGTGGAGACCGTTGTAGCCGGGCAGCCGGTTGTGATCGAGCAGCACTCCCATTATGCCTCGGAGGGGCGGGTGTGCTTTGAAGTGACGGCGGAGCAGCCCGTTACCTTCACACTGGCTCTGCGTCTGCCGGATTGGTGTGACGCCGTGGAGGTTGCGGCTGGAGGAACGTCCCGGATAATTACATCCGGTGACGACGATGGCTATATCCGCTTGACCCGCGAATGGCAGTCCGGCGATAAGGTGGAACTGGCCTTTGCCATGCCGGTCAAACGGATGAAAGGACATCCGCTGATCCGCCAGACCTTCTCGAAGATCGCACTGCAGCGCGGGCCGTTCGTGTACTGCCTCGAGGAAGCCGACAATGGCAAAAGGCTGTATCAGCTCCGTCTGCCCGAGGAGAGTGAATTTACACTTTCGGAGGAAAGCGGATTCCCGGAAGGAGTGAAGATCCTTGCGGCTGACGGTACGCGCCTGACTATGGCAGGAAGCTGGGACCGCGAGCTGTACCGCAGTGACTCTTCCTGGACGAGAGAGCAGGTCCGGCTGACCTTCATTCCGTATTTCGCCTGGGCCAACCGGGACGTCGGGGAGATGTCCGTTTGGGTTGGAGAAGAAGCAAAGAAATAAATGCGTATAACAACGATAATTAATGATGTTTATGAATCTGGAATCTGCTCCGGGATGCGGCTGTGCCTGATTCCGCCTTTCCCGGAGAGGAGGTGAAGCCGTCCTTACCTGTATCCGCTGTAAGAAACGGGAATGTCCGTAATCTAAGAAGAAGGGGATGATGAAGAGCATGATATTCACGACTTCAGATAGAGTACAGCCACGTTTTGGGAATAGAAGGATACTTACGGGGGCGGTCTTTATGGCGCTGGCGGTAGTATCAGCAGTCCTTTTTCCGTCAAAGGCCGGAGCGTATGAGCTTACAAGTGACAAGCTGCTGGTTGAAACCGGGTCATACGGCGAAATCTCTTCGATTAAAATCAAAGGGGATTCCTTCCCGACCGAATATGTGATGAACAAGAAGGTGTCGCCTGAGCAAGATACAGCTGATCATCAGTGGATGGGTGAGCTGATCTTTACCTATCGCCTGGACGGCGGGGCTTGGATCAAAGCGTCGACTAACCAGTCGGAAGATGTCCGGAGCATCACTAAAGAAGGCAATAAAGTCACGGTTACGTATGAGAACTCTGGTAATGCGGAAGGCATACGCAATTTCAAGCTGGTTGAGACCTACTCACTGGAAGCGGATGGCCACCTGCAGTGGGATATTCATGTCGTCAACACCAGCGGAAAGCAGCTGGAGATCGGCGACTTCGGACTTCCGCTTCCTTTTAATGAGCAGTGGACCTATGGGGACGCCATTTATGAAACCCGTGTGGTCACCCACTCTTTTGTCGGCAACAACAGCTCCTATATTACAGCGGGCAGACCAAGCGGTATTGGCTCATACCTGATGCTAATGCCGGATTCCGCTACGGGGGCGGGGTTTGAATATCAGGACCGCTGGCGCAATGAGGAGCATCCGGGCAGCAAATGGGCCTGGAACCCCGATAACGAAGGCAAATGGATTGAGGGCCTGAACGTATTCTATATTCACTCCAATGTGATCAAATCAACGAACCGCGGTTATTTGCCGAATACGAGCCTGGTGTTGGCAGCGGGAGAAGCACAGGATTACGGGTTTAAGTGGTTTGCCGTTGCGAATGAGCAGGAGGCAAAGAATACGCTGTATGAGCAGGGACTGATAGATGTAACTGTTGTCCCGGGAATGGTCGTGCCAAGCAACCAGAAAGTGAAATTCGATCTGCGCACAAAGGCGGACATTCATAGTGTGATGCTGGATGACGGCACGGAAATTCCGCTGCTTGCCCGCAAGGGCGGGGACCACCATATTTATGAATTCAGCCTGACGAAGCTCGGTCCGCAGCATGTTACCATAAATTATGGAAGCGGTCTCACAACAGTGCTGCAGTTCTACGGCATCGACGCGGTTGACCAGGCTCTGGAGGATCACGCGGCTTTTATGGTGCAAAGCACACAGTGGAATCTTCCGGGCGATCTTCGAGACAAAGTTTTTGACGACTGGATGATGAACACGAAATCGAAACGGAACAGCTTCGGCGGGTATTGGGGCTGGGGCGATGACTGGGGGCTGACACACGGACAGTTTTTGGCGGAAAAAAATGCCCTAACCCCTGTAGCGTCGGAAATCACGGCGGTCGACGATTATCTTGAGACGGCAATCTGGACGAATCTGATGAACGGCCACCATGAGGATTACCTGATTCATGACTTCCTGATGGCGGAGCCGAACACAACACCGACTTACCGGGGATACGCCTACCCGCATATCTATAATACGTACTTCAGCATGTATAAAATTGCCGCGAACTATCCTGAGCTGGTCAACTATAAACATCCCAAGGAGACTTACCTGCTGCGGGCCTATAATATTTTGAAGGCGTTATACGAAGGGCCCGTATCCTACAACTGGGAAACCGGGCTTATGGGCGAATTGACGACACCGGATATCATTCAGGCGCTAGAAGACGAGGATTATGTGGATGAGGCCAATGATGTCCGGGCCAAGATGCTGCGCAAATACAACAATTTTAAAAATACCAAATACCCGTACGGCTCAGAGTACAGCTATGACAATACCGGCGAGGAAGCCGTATATACGCTGGCCAAGATGCAGGGCGGCAACGAAACGGAGCAGGCCAAAGCGCTTGAGATGATGGGCAAAATCAACTCCAAGACGCGGGCGTCCCGGGGCCAAATGCCGGTGTGGTATTACTACGCCGACCCGGTTACCATCACGGGTGAGAACTGGTGGAATTTCCAGTACAGCGCGTCCCTGGCAGGTTATGCCATGGATGATTGGATTCGCTATCACGCCGGGACGGGCCGGGAAGAAGAGCAGCGGCTGTCCTATGCCGCCAAGCTGGCCAATCTCAGTGCGATCAACTCCGGCCAGATCAGCGATGATCCGGCAAACTTCGGAGCTGCAGCCTGGACCTATCAGGCGGAGAAAGGCAATCATGGCACGAATGGAACCGGCGGCGGCCGGAATGTTCCGCTGCTGAATGGCTGGAAGGGCATGACCGGTGAAGCCGATCTCGGACTGTTCGGCGCGCTTCAGATTCTCAGCGCGGATATTGCGGTCGATCCGATCTTCGGGGTAACCGGTTATGGGGCGGATGTCTCTGTCACGGATGCCGTCTATTACGATATTACGCCCACGGATGGCCTGTACAAACGGGTCAACCTGATTACCGAGAAGCTCTATATCGAGCTGGGCAAAGATCAGTTTACGGCAGCAAAGCTGTCCATGGAGAAGGACTATGCCAGATTCAATCTGCGCAATTTGACGCCGGGCAAGGCGCATGAAACAACGATTGCCTTCAGCGGCTTGAAAAAAGGTGCCTACCTCATCCGGGTAGACGGTGAGCCGGCTGGCAAACTGAATGCCTTCGGCGATGAAGTTAAGCTGACCGTTGAAGCGGGTCCGGCTGTTGCCTACACTGTAGAGCTGAGCGGGGCGGAGCCAGACGACAATCAAGCTCCGGCTGTTAATGCGGGGGAGGACTTCACATACACCTTGCGGGTGGATGATGCCGTGCTTCGCGGCCAGGCTAAGGACGACGGCTTGCCGCAGGGCAAGCTGACCTCCGAATGGACACTGCTGTCCGGACCAACCGGCGGCGAGGCAACATTGGGCAACAGCAAAGCGCTGTTCACCTCGCTTGCGGTTACAGAGCCGGGAACCTACGTGTTCAAGCTGACCGTAAGCGATTCCGAGCTTGAGCACAGCGATACGGTTACGGTCGAAGCTGCTGCTGCACCGCCGCTAGCGGAGCTGCTGGCGCATTATACCTTTGACGAAACCGAAGGAACGGCAGTCTCCGATGCCACCGGCGGGGGTTATGACGCCAATGTGCTCGGCTCGGCAGTCTGGACTCCTGGTAAAATCAATCATGCCTTGGATTTGAGCGGGCAGGACGGTTATGTGAAAATGCCGGAGGGATTGCTGAGCCGTGCCGATGAAGTTACGATTTCCGCCTGGGTGAAGGCGGACACGATCGGCACTTATTCACGGATCTTCGATTTTGGCACCGGAACGGGCGCCTATATGTTCCTGTCGCCCAAAGCGGGCTCCATCACCCGGTTTGCCATTACTACCGGCGGCAATGCAGCCGGACGGGAGCAGGTCATTGATGCACCTGCACTGCCTGCCGGCGAGTGGAAACATGTGGCCGTGACGCTCACGGGTGCTCAGGGTGTTATGTATATCGACGGTGTGGAGGCGGGTAGAAATGATCACATGACGCTCCGGCCTTCCGACCTTGGCAAGACCAAAAATAATTACATCGGCAAATCACAATTCGCCGATCCGTATTTTGACGGTCTGGTTGACGACTTCCGCATTTACAGCAGAGCCCTTAGTGCTGCCGAGATTGCTGCTCTAATCGCGCCTGCCGGAAACATTGTTTCGGTCGAGGACGCCATCCTGACTACTCCGGCTCAGGAGGCGCCGAAGCTTCCGGCAACGGTTAAGGCGACACTGGAGGACGGCAGTGTGTCCGAGGTTCCAGTACAATGGGAGCCGGTAGATCCCAGTCTGTATGACAAGGAAGGCAGCTTGTTCACAGTGAATGGAACCGTTGTGGGCACGGAAACGAAAGTCCGGGCTCATGTAACAGTGACGAAACGGGTTATTGCTCCCTTCCCGGAGCTTGCACTCCGCTATACCTTTGATGAAGGTCAGGGAATTACGGTTCAAGACGTTTCGGGAAGCGGGCGTGACGGAACACTTCACGGCTCGCCCGATTGGAGCGGACAGGGACACAAGAACCAGGCGCTTACCTTCAGCGGAACAAGCGGCAACTTTGTCCATGCGGGCAACGATCCGGAGCTGCAGCCGGGCAGCCTGACGCTGTCCTACTGGATCAAGCGCACCGGCGCCATGAATGACAAGGAGAATGTGCTGCTATGGTTCAAACCGGAGGGCAGCTTTGCCGGCAACGGATTTTTTGTCACCTACAACGGCAATTCCAGCATTGTATTCGTTGACGGAGCTAACGGCTTCTATGTGAAGCAGTCGCCGGAGGAGTTTCTGCCGTTGAATGAGTGGGCACATATTGTCTTTACCTTTGATGCGGCAACTAAGAGCGGGGTGATTTACAGAAACGGAGTGGCCCAGCAGGTCGACCTGGAAGGCTCGCCGCAGTCGATCACGGCAACGAATGACGCCAAGAAGATCGGCGTCTCCGGCTATGGAGACGGCGCGCAGCTAAATGCCGGACTTGATGATTTCCGGATTTACAACGGAGCCATGAACGCATCGCAAGTGAAAGCCTTATACGATGACAAGGACATCCAGAGCGTAGGCCGTATCGGTGTAACGACTGCTGCGGGGGTATCCCCTGTCCTGCCGGAAATGATTCCAGTAGTGTACGAGAATGGAAGCGAGGGAACCGCAGCGGTGAGCTGGGAGCAGGTGCTGCCGGAAACGTATGCCCAGCCTGGAGAATTTACAGTAGGCGGCAGAGTAGAAGGAACAGCGCTGCCTGCAGTGGCAGAGGTGACCGTAACGGAAGCGGCGGAACGGAACATTGTGGCGCTGCAGAAGGTGCACATCAGCACACCTGCCGGAGTTGCCCCTTCCCTGCCAACGGTAGTGCAAGCTACTTACTCCGACAATACGAGCGGGGAGACTCCGGTCGTCTGGCAGAAGATTGATCCGGGACAGTATGCGGCACCAGGCACATTCACAGTAAATGGAGCTGCGGAAGGAACGGCACTGCCTGCGTTGGCGGAGGTGTCTGTACTTGAGGCGGAAGCACCTGTGATCGTCAGTCTTGAGGCTGTGGAGGTAACCACAACAGTAGGCATTGCACCTGCATTGCCTTCGGTGGTGACGGCTGTATATAGCGACAAGTCAACATTTGCAGTGCCAGTCGTCTGGCAGAGTATCGCACCGCAGCAATATGCAAATACCGGCAGCTTTACTGTGAACGGCACGGTGGAGGGGACGGGTGTGGCAGCCAAAGCAACAGTTACCGTAACAGGTGCTGCTCCAACGCCAACCCCAGCACCGACGCCGGCACCGAACCCGACGCCAGCCCCGAACCCGGTGCCAACTCCGTCAGCCAGTGCGGGGACGGTCGGCACAAAGACACAAACGGTCGGTGAGGACGTCTTCACCAAGAATCAGGGAGCCTCCAACGTCGAAGTGACTCTGAATGATGGAAAAACGGAGGCTTTACTGCCCGTGAACGCCGGAGTACTGCTTGGCACGAGATCGCTTATCGTTAAGGACGGAGAGGCCTCGCTGGCGATTCCTGCCTCCGTACTGGTTGAACTCAGTGCAAGATTGCCGGAAACCGAACGGAAGGGCGCGGCCCTCGTGGTCACCCTCACTCCGGTAACATCGGGAACAATCCCGTCAGGCAGTGGCAGCGGGATCTACCGGCAGGAAGGTGCAGCCTATGAGTTTGGCCTTCTCCTGCGTAAGGGGGATGGAGCGGAGCTGGTCTTGTCTGCCTTCCCGCAGCCAGTACGCGCGGAGCTTCCATATTCCGCTGCGATATCAAATGATGAACTGTTGGGTGTGTATGTAAAGGAGAAGCCAAGCTCTCTGTGGGGTTATGCAGGAGGAAGTATAGATAGCACCCACAATAAGGCTGTTATAATGCTGAATCATTTCAGTACTTACGCGGTGTTCTCCTACGATAAGACGTTCACGGATGTAGCATCCACCCATTGGGTTTACACTGCGCTGAAGTCGCTTAGCGCAAAGCATGTAGTCACTGGTGTGACGGATAATTTATTTTCTCCAGGAGGAACGGCAACACGGGCTGAATTTACAGCGATGCTGACGCGGATGCTTAATCTGAAGAGTGACGGTGCGGAGCTTCCATTCTCTGATATTAACCCGGGCAACTGGTATGCCGAATCCGTAGCAGCCGCTTATCAGGCGGGGCTGGTTCAGGGCGTAACGGCAACAGCCTTTTCACCCGATGCGGGGATTACCCGTGAGCAAATGGCTGTACTGCTGGTCAAAGCCTATGAATACAAGCTTGGCCGGGCAGCAGCTTCCGGTGAACCGCTAAGGATGGTTGATGCAGTTCAGGTGTCAGACTGGGCTAAAGCGCAGGTAGCACAGGCGCTGGCATCCGGCATTATGCAAGGGGCTCCGGATGGCCGGTTTGATCCGCAGGGTTCCGCTAGCCGAGCACAAACTGTTCAGGCGCTTGCGAATTTACTGAGTGCTACGGACAAGAAGGGAGCTATGTGATTAAGCCCTGCTAAGCCTCCGCTGTCAATGAGTTGAACATGAATCTACAGATAGTTTAATTACGGGAAGGCCATTCTTCGGAGTCCGAAAGGAATCTGGAGAATGGCTTTGTTTAAAATATAAGCATTTATATGCTTCACGCTATAAATAATCCTTCTATTTCACGCTGAAACGGATACCGTCCTATTGAGGACGGTATCCGTTTCCACTTGGTTGAAGTTACGCCTCCTTCTGAACGCAGGATAAAATAATTGGGTTTGAAACCACGCCGCGAATGGTTTAGACTTCTACGAAGCGGACTGCTATCATTAGAACTGTTGAAAGACCATAAGAAAGCCACTCTGCCTCTGGAATGAAAGCTTCGCACCGCTATAAATGTATTTCCTGCAACTATATCAGGCCGAATCTGCTTTTTTTGAGAGATAGATGCAGCTTGTGCAATTAAAAAATAGTTTTGTGTGTTTTTAGCTAGATTTGGTTCATATAAGTGTATGGAGTGCAACTAACCTCCCCAAAGCAGCGAAACGGTCGGTTTCAGCTGTACAAAATGCAACTATATAGATTGAACTAAAAACTTGAGCTAAAGGAAAGGAGCAACGGAGGGGGATTCTGGAACTGGAGGAACGGTAGTGTCCGTCTGAAAGCTTTCTGAAGGAAAGCTAGCATCGAAAGCATAAGCAGTCTTCGGATTTCTACCGCTAAATAGCGGTTAAAATCAAGAAATTCTTACGACAACAGCGGCCGGAAGTCCAAATATTCACCGTAGTTGCGACTGATCCTGTACTCTAAACCACAAGTTCAATCTATATAGTTTGCCCTGTAGAAGAACTATTCTGGCGGATGAATACTGGATAACTTGCTGACTTGCTGACTTGCCAGGATAAAGGAAAAAGAGGTGCAACTGAAGGAGAGCTTTTGGTGGGGCGGATATGAGGATTGATTAGAATGAATGCATATCGCATATACAGCATCATAAAAAGACGAAAAAGAAGAATGGAGGCGCGGCATTGAACTTAAGACAACAGCAGCAATCGATGCTGCCCTCGTTAGGGCGGCGCAGACGTTACTTTGTGGTTCTGATGATTTCGATGCTTGTTCTGCTTACCGGCTGTGCCAGCGGTACGGCGCATATGACGGTGAAGAAGGATGGGAGTCTGGAGCTTGCGTTCAGCATTTTATTGGATTCCCGTGCGGAGGCGATGGTTGGCGGAAAGCTGGAGGATGTGCTGACCACCAGGCTGGAGGCTGCCGGGATTGAATTGAAGAAAAGCCAGAACGGCAAATCTACAGAATATCAATTCCTCAAAGCCTATGCTTCGCTGCAAGACCTGCAGGCAAACGCTGGCAAGCTGGACATTGTGGACGCGCAGGTTGAACAGGTTAATAATTGGCTGTACACCAAATACGATGTGGTAGCCCAGCCGAAGCTGAATGCCTATTCGGATGAAATCATTGACGGGATCGGAAGTTTGAGCGTGCCGAAATCTCTGGTCCGCATGCTGCTGCAGAACCTTGCGGTCGATTTTAAATTAACGCTTCCTTATGATTTGTATGGGGCCAACAATGCCGCCGAACAGGACGGAAATACATTGACTTGGCATATTACAATGGCCGATTCGCAGCCGCTCGAGATGGTCGTTTACGTGCCAAACGTCAGGAATATCGCCATTGCCGGTGGCGGCGTAGTGCTAATCCTGGCAGTTGCCATCATTTGGTTCATAAGAGCAAGAAAAGCGCGCAAGCCCAAGAGTGCCTGAAAGTAACCCAATGGGATCAACAATCTTTTGCTATTATCATCCAAAAGAGCCGTCAGCCTCAGCGTATACTGCTTGGGGTGTTGACGGCTTTTGTCAAAATATAAGAATTTATATGTTTCAAACGATAACTTATCCTTCTACTTCTCGCTGAAACGGTACCGTCCTTAAAAAGGACGGCAAAGCCGTTTCCACTTGTCTAAATCTGGCTGTTTAGGATTCACATCCGGCAGAGGATTCCCCGATGCTTATCCGGTCCCGCCTTGGGCCCTGGAGCTTGCGTTGTCACGGTACTGCCCGGGGGTCATCCCTTCCTGCTTCCGGAAGGAGCGGATGAAATTCTGCGAATTGTTGTATCTGAGCCTTGCGGCAATGTCCTTGATCGGCATGTCGGTTTCTTCCAGCCATTTTTTGGCCATTTTGAACCGGTACATTGCCAGGTACTCACTGAAATAATACTGGGTCTCCTTGCGGAAGACGCTGCTGAGATAGTTGGCGTTGTAATGAAGGCGTGAAGCGCACTCCTCCAGCGTAAGATCCTTGTCATAATCATGCTGGACAATATCAATAATTTTCTCTGAAATGTTGTGATATTGGGCATTTTGCCGGCTGTGAAAAATCCGGATCATCGGCAGAATAACCATACTCCAGAACCAGTCCTCGATTTCGGCTACAATGTGGAGATCGGTCAGTTCTTCGAATAAGGAGCCGTTCACATGATAAATCTGGTTCAGGCTAATTCCCGATTCCTGCATCATAATGAGGATATTATTGAGCAGACGGGTCAGCGGAATCTGGTACTCCTGCGGGGATAGTCCCAGCGCAAAAATACATTTGAACAGCTTATGCAGCAGCTCCTTCGCTTTTTCAGTATCGGCCAGCTTGATGGCGTCCATCAGGTCATTTTCGGTATGCGAAGGATAGTTTAAGTTCAGATAATGTTTGCCGGAGTTGATGTTCTCGTATTGGATAATGATGCCTTTGCCGAGCGTAATCCGGTATTTCAGAGCTTCCAGGCCTTCTCTGTAGGCGATGGATATTTTATCAAAGGAATGGAAGGGCAGACTCAGGCCAATACTGACCTGCAGCTTCAGGTAGTTATTGATCTCCTGCTGCAGATTTTCTGTCAGTGAATAGAGCGACCGGTGAAAAGCTTCGGCATTGCCTTCCATGCTGCCAATCAAGGTCACCACGGTATGGTCCATAATGACAGGCGCAAGCCTGCTGCCCGGGGGTACCAGTTCCTCGATCATATTATGCGCGGCAAACAACAGCAGATGGAGATCCTTTTTCTCATAGCTGGTATCCTCAGAGAAGTCGATGCTCAACGTGATTACAGCCATCGTCTTCCATTCTTCCATCTGGGTGTGATAGCCATATTGCTCCAGCTCTTCAAGCAGCTCGCGTTTTTTGACATTGCCCTGAAAGGCTTTAGTCAGGAAAAAGGTGCGGACCTGCCGGATATGCTGGCTGACTTCCTTCTCCAGCTGTGATTTGGACTGAAATAAATGATGCACCTGTTCGCCGATAAACTGAAACTCATCCGTATGCCGGGATTTGATTCCGGGTCTGCGCAGCCCCATCTGGTTGAGCAGTCTTTCAATCGGGCTGTACATGCGGCGGGAGCCGAGCCATGCGAACAGGATGGACAGCAGCAGCATCACGGCACATACATACAGGGTATAGGTTCCGATTTTGTTGGATTCCTTCGTCAAACTCTCAATGGAGGTGACCGAGAGATAGATCCAGCCGTTCAATTGGGAACGCAGATAAGTGACGGAATAGTCCTTTTTGTCCATGACGGTTTTGAATTGTCCCGAAGGTTTATTAAGATCGGAGACGAGTGAAAGATCAGAAAAACCGCCCTTTTGCGCAGGCTCTCCGATCATCGAACGGTCCGGGTGAAGCAGTATGGTGCCGGACTCATTTAGCACAATAATGCTGTCCAGAGGATCTACTTCCGAGTTGATGAAGTCCTGCAGGCTGCAGGCTGGAATATTCGCCAGGGCAAGTCCGTATTTTTGCAGTTTGTTGGTCGGCAGCTTTTTAATCAGACTGATGCTGTAGTCGCAGCCCGTCACATTGATGCTCTCCTCACTGTAGAACAGCGAGGAAGGGTTCAGCACCCAGGAGGTGTTGTCGGGCACATTCATCAGATTGGAGAGCTGCTCATAGTTCTTGTATTCGTTCAGGCGGTAGAGGCCGGAGTTTTTGATCATCCAATTTTGCCGTTGATTTAACAGGATCACATCTTCGAGCTTTGTATCAAAGGATTGCATATTGCGGATTTCGTTTCTTAAGTCATTATATAAAATGAAATCGGTTACATTTAACGGGTTATTTAGTGCTTTTTTTAATACCGAAGAATTCACAACCTGGTTTAAGGTTTGGTTGACAGTAGTCAGCTTATGCTCTACATTTGAGTTAATTTGTAAAATAAGTTCCATTTTGCTTTTGTTAACATTTTTTTGAATTTCGCTGGAGGATGTGAGATAGGAGAAAGAGCCAATGAACACCACAGGCAGCGTACTGATGACAAAGGCGAATAAAGTTAATTTACTCAGGAAGCTTAAGTGTTTCACTGGATTTCAGCACCTTTACTTGGGTAGTAGCAACCGCCTCATTTAAGTGTATTCATCAGCTTGGATAATAACAATAATCATCTGGTGCCGCAATAATCATTATCTCTAATTATTACTTTGGATAGAAGATTATTCAATAATTAGCAGTTATATTTCAGAAATGAGCGTAATTATGCTAGGTATGTACTGACCAAATTTTTAGGAGGATACAGGGATGTCCAGAGTTTTTGCAGGGAGAACGGTGCGCCGATATTGCTGTTGGGTGTTGCTGCTCTCGTTCATTTTGTTAAGCGCTTGCAGTGACAATGAGTCACCCCGGACCGGTCCCGGAGAGACCGCGCCGTTCATTTCCATCCTGGCACCTCTGCATTTCCCTCAGCAGCCCTCCAAGGATATTATGGTGGAACTTGAGAAGCTGACAGGGGCTAAGCTCGACATTACCTGGGTTCCTGAAGGTGTCTACACAGATAAAATGAATACGGCATTGACGACCAATTCGCTGGGCAAAGTCACCTTTGTGAAGTTCACAGATTATAATCTGCTGAAAAGTGCGATCCGCTCGGAAGCCTTTTGGGAGATCGGGCCTTATCTGCAGGAGTTCCCGAATTTGAAACAGCTGGACCCTGCGATTCTTAACCAGGCTGCTGTAGACGGCAAAATCTATGGATTGTATACTGAGCGTCCTTCCTCCCGGCAAGGAATCATCATCCGCCAAGACTGGCTGGACCATCTTCAGTTAAGCAAGCCGCAAACACTGGATGAACTGTATGAGGTCATGAAGCAGTTTACGTATAATGATCCGGACGGAAACGGCAAACAGGACACCATTGGCCTGGTCGACCGCAACGATCTCGTGTACGGCGTGTTTAAGACACTCAGCTCCTATTTCGGTACTCCGAATAACTGGAAGCTGGAGAATCATCAGTTTATCCCTGAGTTCGTGACTCCTGAATATATGAACACCATGAATTTCATGCGGAAATTATATAATGAGAAAATGATTAATCAGGATTTCGCCTTAACCAGCAAGGAGGTCCAGCGGGATAAGTTTATCCGGGGAACGGCCGGTGTTTTTATTGGCAGCATGACGGATGTGCAGCGGCTCTCCAGTGAGGCTCAGGCGATCAATCCGGCTGCTGAATTCACACTGATTAACCGGATTAAGGGGCCAAACGGATATAAAGTATGGTCCATCCCTAACTACAACGGCCTTTACCTGTACTCCAAAAAAGCCATAGCCACGGAGCAGGAGCTGAAGCAGGTGCTTGGTTTTTTTGACCGGACGATGGACAGGGATGTCGCCAATCTGATGAAATACGGGTTCGAGGGCAGGCATTATAAGCTGGAAGGCGGGAAGGTAATTCTTCCGGAGGAGACCTCGCAGCTGCGTGTAAACGAAGTGAATCCGCTCTACTCCCTGATGATCGCCGACTTCGGCAACAAGAACATTATGGAAGTGGAGAAAAAAGAGCAGCTGACCGCCCTGGCCGGCCAGCTCAGCAAGGACAACGAACAGTTTCTCGTGGATGACCCGACCCTGCGCTTAAGCTCTCCAACCTATGATGAGAAAAATGTGGAGCTGTCGACGATAATCGTAGATGCGACCTACAACTACATCATCGGCAATATCACTGTTGAGGAATTCAACGAGCAGGTGGAAAAATGGAGAACAAGCGGCGGCAACCTGATCATCCAGGAATACACTGTCGCGGAGGCCCGGGCAGAGGCGGGCAAGTAGGATAGAGGGGCGGGGGGATTGTAAACAGTCTCCTGGATTGTCCCCTTTATCACTTTGATTGCGCAATGTGCAGTAGATTCACGCTAGTTGGGGCCTCAAAAAGGAATCTACTGCATTTCGTGCAGCAGATTCCGGTTCAAAGCCCGTTTTAGCTCATTTTCCCGGTTGTTGACTGTATAAAGTGCAATAGAATACCAATCCAGAGCTTTCTGAGCCAAGTCTACTGTACAAAATGCAGTCAGTTGAATGTTGACCCAGCCAGACTGCAGATTTCTCTCATTAGTAACTGTTCATGTTCTCAATAAACTCCCCGCCCGCGCCATGACGTTTCAACTAACTGTTCCTTGTACGCCCTAAGTTCCAATCAACCTAACTTATTACCAGTAACAGCTGCTACACATCCTAAGTTCCATCCCTCGCAAGTAACTTCTGCCCACCGCAGAAACCAGCGGTGGTTTTCACTCTGCCCCCTTTCCATATAAATGGAAAGGAAAACCCTTGGAGAGGTGAAAGTAACGAAGGGGAAGTTTGATCCTTACGGAGCGAAAGCGTTCGCCTTTATGTTTGGATTTCTACAGCGGCGAGCGGTTCAAATCAGGAAATCCAAACATAACAGCGACCGGAAGTCCAAACATTCCCCGCAGTTACCCCCACCGCTCCCATAGCCTACACTCGATTAATCCCACCGCTCCAGGTTTTCTTCCCGACTAATCCCCACCGATTGTCCCCCACCGCAGAAACCAGCGGTGGTTTTCACTCTGCCCCTTTCCATATAAATGGAAAGGGAAACCCTTGGAGAGGTGAACGTAACGGAGGGGAGGTTTGGAACTGGAGGAGCGGCAGCGTTCGCCTTTATGTTTGGATTTCTACCGCGGCGAGCGGTTCAAATCAGGAAATCCAAACATAACAGCGACCGGAAGTCCAAACATTCCCCGCAGTTACCCCCACCGCTCCCATAGCCTACACTCGATTAATCCCACCGCTCCCAACCTCCCATCCCGATTAATCCCACCAATCCCACAGTCCCTCCTCTCAGCATCCCCACCCATCATGCGCTTTTCCTTTCCATTTATAACCCAATAATCATTTGCTCACACCCCACCCCCAAACGCCCCATTATGAGTAAATGATTGTATTCGAAACCTGGCCGAGGCTGTAGTGTGTTGCTTGTAACCAATACAAGTCAAACGGAGGTCAAAATGGTATGAAGAAAAAATCCTTCACCCTGCTCCTGAGTGCACTGTTAACGTTCAGTATGTTGACAGCGTGTTCAGGCAACAACAACAACAATAAGGAAGCAGCGGCGACAAAAGATCCCGGTACAAGCGCGGGGACAAACACCGCGACAACAGAACCGGCACCAGAGCCGGAGAAACCGACAGAAATTAAGATTATGCTTCCACTGAACACGACAGAGACTCCACCGGACACGATCAAAGCGGAAGTGGAGAAATTGACCAATACGAAGCTGACCTATCAATTTTTCCCGGCGGATACCTATGAAGAGAAGCTGAATTCATCGTTTGCCACAGGTTCATTGCCGCAGGTGACCTATTTGAAGAATCAGACGACCTTCCTGCAGATGAAGGAAGCGATCAAGGATGGACAGTTTTGGGAGATCGGTCCTTATCTGACGGAATTCCCGAACCTGAACAAGCTGAAGCCGGAAATCCTCAATAACACCAAAGTGGACGGCAAGCTGTACACCGTGTATATCGGACGGCCGCTGGCGCGTCAAGGGATCATTTACCGCAAGGACTGGGCAGATAAATTGGGGCTGAAGGCACCTGCGAATCTGGATGAGCTGTTCGCCATGGCGAAGGCTTTTACGGAACAGGATCCGGATGGCAACGGCAAAAAAGACACCACAGGGATTGTGGACCGGAACGAGCTGGTATACGGAGCTTTCAAAACGGTCTCCTCCTGGTTCGGAACCCCGAACAACTGGGGCGAGAAGGATGGCCAGCTTGCACCGGAATTTATGTTCCCGCAATATATCGATGCGATGGACTACTTCAAAAAGCTTCGTGATGCCGAGTACATGAACCAGGATTTCGCGGCTACCAGTAAAACAGATGCTGTAAATATGTTCACCAGCGGTAAAGCGGGCCTGTATATCGGCGGATCCATGCCTGATATTGATAACCTCAATAAGGATCTGATCAAGAATGTCCCGGATGCCGTTTTGGATGCGCACAGTATGGTCGCCGGACCGGATGGAAAGATTACCCAATGGATGATTCCGGGCTATAACAACGTGGTCCTCTTCCCGAAAGGCGCAGTCAAGGATGAAGCCGAGCTGAAGAAGATTCTGGCGTTCTTTGACAAGATGATGACTCCTGAGGTTGCCAACCTGATGTACTGGGGGATTGAAGGCACTCACTACACCGTTGAAGACGGCAAAGCGAAACCGGCGGATGACAAAGAGCTGATTGAACGCGAGGTTAAAGGCTATAAGGACAGCGTTATCGGTGAATACGAAACCAACGGGATGTACCAGCCTTTGAACGTGCTGCCAGGCCGGATTCATGCTGATGAACTGGCGCTGGAGAACGTCAAATTCGGAGTGGCTGACCCTACGGCTGCCCTGGATTCGGCGACCTACACCTCCAAGGGCGTTGGGCTTCAACAGATTATTACGGATGCTACCTACAATTATATCTATGGACAGCTGGACAGGGCCGGATTCGAAAAAGAAGTGGAATCCTGGAAGAGCCGGGGCGGCGCAGCCATTATCGAAGAATACAACGCCGCATACAAGAAATAGGATGACAG
Source organism: Paenibacillus sp. FSL M7-1046 (assembly GCF_038007405.1). Classification (NCBI taxonomy): domain Bacteria; kingdom Bacillati; phylum Bacillota; class Bacilli; order Caryophanales; family Paenibacillaceae; genus Paenibacillus; species Paenibacillus sp. FSL M7-1046. The sequence continues at coordinate 3,501,039 of NZ_JBBOXB010000001.1, forward strand.
TCATGAACGGTTAGGCTAAGGCCCAGTGAAGAAGGCTGCCGAAGCAGCTTCAGCAGCCTTCTGATTCATACGAAACCGGCAGTCAGATGATCAATTTATGAAGCAGAAAGGAAGAGTGTTATGCAGGAAGTCACCGCTCAGCCCAGCGCAATTCCTGAGCTGGAGCCCAAAAAATACAAAAGCAGCAGTGAACTCAAAAAGCGGCTGTGGAGAAATAAACTGCTTTACGTCATGCTGATACCGGGAGTGCTGTTTTTTGTTATTTTTAAATACTTTCCAATGTACGGATTGGTCATTTCCTTTCAGGATTACAAGCCTTATCAGGGGATCCTCGGCAGCAATTGGGTAGGGCATGAGCATTTCAAGCGGCTGTTCGCGGAGCCGGATTTTCTCAATATCCTGGGGAATACGCTGATTTTGTTCGGGATGAATATCATCTTTTATTTTCCGATTCCGATTATCCTTGCTCTGATGCTGAATGAGCTGAGAGGCACATTTTTCAAAAGATTGTTCCAGACACTCGTTTATCTGCCCCACTTTATGTCATGGGTTATCGTCGTCTCTATTACTTTCGTTATGGTCACGATGGACGGAGGAATTATTAACGAGCTATTGGTCTATTTCGGCCTTCCCAAGGTGAATTTCCTGCTGAATCCCGACTGGTTCAGGCCAATGTATATCATTCAGGTCATTTGGAGAGAAGCAGGCTGGGGCACCATCATTTATCTCGCAGCCATTGCGGCTGTAGATCCCGGACTTTACGAAGCTGCGCGCATGGACGGAGCCGGCCGGCTGAGACAGGTCTGGCACATTACCCTTCCGGCGATCCGAAGCGTCATTATTACACTGCTGATTCTGAAAATCGGTTCCGTGCTGGATCTTGGATTTGAACACGCTTATCTGCTGCTCAACTCCATGAACCGGGAAGTGGCGGAAATTATTGATACGTACGTGTATACCGCAGGTTTGAGACAAGGACAATTCAGTTACAGTACGGCTATCGGCTTCTTTAAATCGGTGATTGGACTCATTATGGTCATGTCGGTCAACAAATTATCGAAGAAAATGGGAGAAGAAGGCGTTTATTGAGAGAAATGCGGGAGGAATTCAAATGGTAGAAGACAGAACGATCGGCGGCCGGATTTTTGCTGCTGTTAACTTTACGCTGCTGGCCCTCATTGCACTGGTGACGGTGCTTCCATTTATCCATGTGGTGGCAGGCTCCTTCACAACCAGTGCGGAGCTCGCGGCCAACAAATTTGTGCTGATTCCAAAAGTATGGAGCTTTGAGGCGTACAAGTTTATTTTCTCGACGGATACGATTTTTAGAGCACTGGGAGTTTCGATTGGGGTTACGCTCATCGGTACAGTATTCAGTATGTTTATAACAGCTTTAATGGCCTACGGCCTCTCCAGACGGGATCTGGACGGGCGCAATGTTATTAACTTTCTGGTTGTGTTCACGATGCTGTTTCACGGCGGGATGATTCCTACGTTCCTGGTGGTGAAGGAGCTGGGGCTGATTGATTCCTATGCGGCTCTAATTCTGCCTTCGGCAATCAGTGCGTTTAACATGATTATTCTCAAAAACTTCTTTCAGAATATCCCGGAAGGTCTTGAGGAATCTGCCAAAATTGACGGCTGCAACGACTTCGGCATCCTGTTCCGGATTGTATTGCCGTTATCTTTGCCCTCGATTGCGACAATTTCCCTGTTCTATGCGGTGACGTATTGGAACACCTATATGAGTGCCATTCTGTATCTGGATGACAGCGCCAAATGGCCGATCCAGGTGCTGCTGAGACAAATTGTCGTGCTGGCCAGCGGGATGGATTACAGCTCTTCGCTCGATGCTGCGGTTCCGCCGCCGGATCAGACGATCAAGATGGCCGTTATCGTGGTGGCAACCCTGCCGATTCTGATGGTTTATCCGTTTTTGCAGAAGCATTTTGCCAAAGGGGCTATGCTGGGATCAATGAAGGGTTAACCGCCAAAGGACAGGTATTCTTATGTTGGAAGGGGTAGTAAGATGATAGGCAGTCTGCCGAAAACACCCATGGAATGGGCAAAAAAAGCCTGTGACTCTTTAATGGATACTTATCAAGCGGGAGAGCTTCCTCCTGCACATCGCTGGCACTACCATCAAGGCGTGTTTCTGTGCGGAATGGAGCTGCTCTGGGAAGCTGTCCGGGAGGACCGCTATCTGGAGTACATCGGTCAATATGTGGATGATCTGGTGGATGATCAGGGCAATTTCTATTTTGCCCGCGATGAGCTGGATGCGGTTCAGGCAGGACTGCTGCTGTTCACGCTGCATGAACGGACCGGCAAGGGCAAGTACCGGACGGCTGCCGATAAGCTGAGAAATCTGCTGCTGACAGTAAACAGAACCGCCGAAGGCGGATACTGGCACAAGGATAAGTATCCTTATCAAATGTGGCTTGACGGGCTCTATATGGCTGGAGTCTTCTCGCTGAAATATGCCAATGCCTACGGGGAAGCCGGCTTGCGGCAAACCGTGCTGCATCAGGAGAAGCTGATGCGCAAATACATGAAGGATGAAGCTACCGGCCTCTTGTATCATGCCTGGGATGAGAGCCGGCGGATGCCTTGGGCCAACCCCGAAACGGGCTGTTCACCGGAGTTCTGGAGCCGCTCCCTGGGCTGGTACGGTCTGGCGTTGTCGCAATTTCTGGACCTGCTGCCGGCGGATGAATCGGGCCGGGCGGAGCTGGCTGCTGCGCTAAGCGAATTCGTGCAGGCCTTGATCCGTTATCAGGATAAGGACAGCGGGCTGTGGTACCAGGTCGTGGATAAGGGCGATGAGCCGGATAACTGGCTGGAAACGTCGGGGTCCTGCCTGTTCGTCTACACCATCGCCAAAGCGGTGAAGTTGGGTCTGGCTACTGAAGAAGCAGCAGCGGTGGCAGCAGCCCAAAAAGGCTATGAAGGCCTGATCTCGGTGCTTCAGCAGGATGATCAGGGCCGCGTGATTCTGCCGGATATCTGCATCGGCACTTCGGCGGGGGACTATGAGAATTATGTCACCCGGCCTAAGGTCAGCAATGATCTGCATGGGGTGGGGGCGCTTGTCATGGCTTGTGTGGAGATGGAGTCTTTGTACAGAAGGTAAGAGGATGAAGCGAGAAGCTCTGCAGCGGTTTTGAGCGCTGCTCGAGAGGAAGGGGGACCCATGTATAACATTGCGGATTACGGAGCGCTGCGGGATAGTCCAGTGCCGGCAACGGGAGCTATTGCGGATGCCATTGCGGCAGCGAGCAGAGAAGGCGGCGGAACGGTAGTTATCCCGGCGGGGACATTCAGAACAGGGGCGGTGCTGCTGCGCAGCAACATAGAGCTGCACTTAAGCCCCGGGGCGGTTCTGTCATTCAGCACCGAGCCCGGGGACTTTCCGGCTGTGGAATCCAGATGGGAAGGCGTGAAACGGCAAGTGCACGCGTCCTGCATTTACGGGGAGGATCTAGTGAATGTATCCATTACCGGAAGCGGAACTCTTGAGGGCAACGGCGCTCCTTGGTGGAACAAGCACCGGAATCACCCGGAGGCGCTGGAGTATCCCCGTCCAACGCTGATCGGATTTAACAACTGCAGCCGGGTTACGATCAAGGATGTAACGCTGCTGAACTCACCGAGCTGGACGGTGAATCCGATCTGCTGCAGCAATGTGACGATCGACAATATCTCGATCCTGAACCCGCCGGATTCACCGAATACGGACGGCATTAATCCGGAATCCTGCTCGGGTGTGCGCATCAGTAACTGCAATATTGATGTAGGCGATGACTGCATTGCGATCAAGGCGGGAACCGAGGATACGAAAGAGCGGATTCCCTGCGAGAATATAACCATCACCAACTGTACGATGATTCACGGCCATGGGGCGGTGGTGCTGGGCAGTGAAATGAGCGGCGATATCCGCAATGTGACGATCAGCAACTGCGTGTTCAAGCAGACCGACCGCGGCATTCGCATGAAGTCCAGACGGGGCCGCGGAGGGACGATTGAGGATATCCGCGTCAGCAACATTGTGATGGAGGACGTGATTTGTCCCTTTACGCTTAACCTGTATTATTTCTGCGGGCCCCGCGGCAAAGAGAAATATGTCTGGGACAAAAATCCGTATCCCGTTACGGCGGAAACGCCAACGTTTAGACGGATTCATTTTGAGAGTATTACCGCACGGGGTGTCCATGCGGCTGCAGGTTTCCTGTATGGGCTGGCGGAGCAGTATGTTTCGGAGATTACCTTTTCGAATGTCGATATTTCAATGGCCAAGAATGCCGTTCCCGGCCAGCCCGACATGATGACAGGCATTGAGGATATGAACAACCGCGGATTTTTTCTGGGGAATGTACGGGATGTCCGGTTCCAGCAGGTGACGGTTGAGAATCATGAAGGCCCGGCCTTTTATATCGAGAATGGTGAAGAGGTTGAAATCATCAACTGCCGTTCAAGAAACACCGCCCAACCGGAAGAGCTGGTGGAGCAGGTGGAAGTAGAGCCGGCAAACACATAGTTGCACATGCTAAGAGCATACACCGGAATGTTACGGTGCTGTACCTAAGCTATGCTGCCGCTTACCCGTTTATCTTTTGTTTAATATGTTTACTAGGAACTGTGGCCTGTTTAGGCCATAGTTCTTTTTTTTGATCTTCGGCGAGTCCAGGGAAATATTCACTTTACGGCTTTTTCCTTTGCAATATTAGCAGGTATCGCATATAATTAGTACCAAGTACTAAGACCAGATACTATTAAAGAGGTGATTTCATTGACGGGTGCGAAAATTACAGCGATTGGATCTTATGTGCCAGTCCGGAGGCTGACCAATAGCGATTTGGAACAGATGGTAGAGACGAACGATGAGTGGATTGTCCAGCGAACCGGAATCCGCGAGCGGAGAATCAGCCGTGAAGATGAATATACCAGCGATTTATGTGTTTCCGCCGCGCAGGATCTGCTGAAGCGTTATGGCAAATCTGCCGGGGACGTGGATATGGTTATTGTGGCTACCAGCACGCCTGACTTTTCTTTTCCTTCTGTAGCATCCATAATTCAGCACCGTCTGGGGATTCCGCTTACCGCCGGAGCTGTCGATATGAGCGCCGCCTGTGCAGGTTTTGTCTATGCCTTGCATACGGCCCACGCTTATGTCGCATCAGGATTGCACCGCAAGGTTCTGGTTCTTGGGGCAGATGCGCTGTCCAAAATTACGGACTATACCGACCGCAGCACCTGTATTCTTTTTGGGGATGGGGCCGGGGCGGTTCTTGTGGAGAGCGGTGAGCAGGAGGACAACTTCCTCGGCTTCCATTTGGGCAGTGACGGCGGCGGAGCACATCATGTGTACCGCACGGGCCTGTCGCATAAGGTGAACGGGATTGAACTGATGAATTCAGGCAAGCTGGTGCAAAATGGCCGGGAGGTTTTCCGCTGGGCGGTAAGAACCGTCCCCCAAGGCATCCAGCAGGTGCTTAAAAATGCGGGGGCAGAGCTTGCGCAAGTGGACTGGCTGATTCCGCACAGCGCCAACCTGCGGATGATCGAGCCCATTTGTGAGCGCTTGGATTATCCTCTTGAGCAGGCTCTGTACAGCCTTGAATATTTCGGCAATACGTCGGCCGCAAGCATACCGCTCGCTCTGGACCTGGGTGTCCGCGAGGGCAAAGTGCTGAATGGACAGCAGATTCTATTGTACGGATTCGGCGCGGGTCTGGCCCATGCCGGTCAACTCCTAAAGCTGGCGCTGGACCCGCAGGTCGGGCTTCCGGCGCAGCTTTAACCGGAACCAGCCGTCTTCCCCGGAAGCGGCTGGTTTTTTTATGGCCTAAATGATGTATTTGTGTTCAGATCTCCACCTGCCCCTTATAGGCTTGACAAGGACAGACTACTCGCTGCATACTAATTAAATGTGGTTTATTAAGTGACTTTATTATATGTCGGAGGATGCTTATGGAGAAGGCGAACGGTTACTTAATCAAAGATATTAATCTCAACCTTGTGCGGCAGGCCATGAAACAGATTGGAACGGGATCTAAGTCACAGCTGGCCGCATTGACCAAGCTAAGCGTGGTTACTATTAATTCACTGGTCAAGGAATTGGTTCAGCTCGGTGAATTGTCGGAAGACGAAACGGTCCCATCCAATGGGGGCAGACCTGCGCTTACTTACCGGTACAATTACGGATTTAGCCTGGCGCTGGTCATTCATATGAATGAGAAGCAGGGTGCGGATGTAGTTGTTGTGACGGTAATTAATTTAGGGGATGAGATTATAGAGCGGGAAGAATACGGCATACCGCTGTTCAATCTTGAACGGTTTTATGAATTGATTGAGCAATATTTGTCGAAACACCCTACCATCAAGGTGATTGGGATCGGTATTCCCGGCCAGTCAGTCAATGGGGAAATCAAAGTAAGCAGTCATGACCAGCTGAAAGGCGTACGATTGAGCGAAGTTATACAGGAGCAATTTGGATTGCCGGTTGTGTTGGAAAACGATGTGAATGCTGCGATCAGCGGGTACTGTTCCCGAACCGAGAAGGATGATAATCAATGTGTGCTTGGTGTATATTTTCCAAGGTCCTATCCTCCCGGCATGGGGATTTATTTGAACGGGAGTGTAGTGAAGGGCAAGGACGGCATGGCCGGTGAAATTAAATTTCTTCCGGTGGAGGTGGACTGGAACAATCCGGTCAAGACTGAGATGTTTATAGAGGCAGCCTGCACGATTATTCATACGGTGAATGTTGTGCTTGCTCCGGACGAAATTGTTATTTACCAGAGCCTGATGGATGAGGAAACCTGGGGCAGCGCTTGGGAATTGTACAGAACTCAACATGCAATGCCTTCCATGCCCAGCATCATTCTGCTCGATTCATTTCATGAAGACTTTGAGGCAGGCATGCGCTGGCTAACCTTAAAACAGCTGGAGCCTGATATTTGGGGCAATTAATGCCCTGTTATCCGGGAAATCACAGAGAGGAAGAAACATAACTATGGCAACTTGGTTTCTAATCATTATCTATCTTTCATTTATCAGCTTGGGCATTCCCGATTCGTTGCTGGGGTCCGCCTGGCCGGTGCTGCATCTGGAAATCGGCGCTCCCTTTGGATCGGCGGGTCTCATCTCTATGATCATTGCCGGAGGGACCATCGTTTCAAGTCTGGTAAGCGGCAGCATCATTAAAAAGCTGGGCACAGGGACGATTACCCTGATCAGCTGCTGTATGACCGCTGGTGCGCTGCTGGGCTTTTCCTTCGCGCCTTCACTGGTTTGGTTGGCGGTTCTGGCTATTCCCCTGGGGCTTGGAGGCGGAGCGGTAGATGCTGCGCTCAACCATTATGTAGCCGATAATTACAAAGCCCATCACATGAGCTGGCTGCATTGTTTTTGGGGTGTCGGTGCAACGGCGGGGCCGATGATCATGTCTTATTATATTGCGAACCACAATTCGTGGAGAGAAGGCTATTCGGCCGTTTCAATCATCCAGTTCGGTCTGGTAATCATTTTGCTTGTTACCCTTCCGTTATGGAAGCGGGTAGCGAAACTGCATCATGCTGCAGAGGTTGGGAATTCGAACGAAACCCAGTCTGACGGGCTCGAGGGGAGTCACACCGGCATCAGTTCCCCGCCTGCCAAAGTGAAGGTTCATCCCACTCGTCTCAAAGGCGTTAAATTCTCGCTTCTCGCATTCTTGTTTTATTGCGGTGTCGAATCCACGGTCGGGTTATGGGGGGCCAGCTATTTAGTAGGGGCAAGAGAGGTGTCAGCCGAATTAGCCGCAGGCTGGATTTCTATGTACTATGGCGGAATCACAATCGGCAGATTGATTACCGGATTTGTGACCCTAAAGATCAGCAACCGGGTGCTGATTCTGGCGGGTCAGCTTATAGCTGCCTTGGGAGGATTGCTGTTACTTCTTCCACTGCCTGATGTTATGACCCTCGTTGGACTCATCCTGATCGGGCTTGGGCTTGCGCCGATATATCCCGGGCTGCTTCATGAAACACCGGCCCGTTTCGGCAAAGAGAACTCCGCGCAATTAATGGGGTACCAGATGGCAGTCGCCTATACAGGAACAACCTTGCTGCCCCCATTGTTTGGTCTGATCGCTTCGGGAATTAGCATCAGCCTCTTTCCGGCCATCGTATTGGCGTTTTTGCTATTGATGATGCTGAGTTCAGAGCAGGTGAACCGGGTCCTGAAACGAAGCCGGTCAGAAGCGTAGACCATCAGAAGCGTAGACCGGGTGCAAGAGATCAGCCGGTATGAATATTCTTATAGGCAAAAGCTGATCAAGCTTTTAATCTATAAGACAAAGGAGGCACGACTATTGCCAGTGATCGAAATCTTGTTTGGTATCGTATTTCTTATAGTGTTGTATTGGATCGTCCGTAAAATTGTCAATTCTCCTTCGGTGCAGAAACATGCGGCAGAGAGGGACAAAAAGTTTAAGGACGATTTCGAACGAGGGGCTTATAAAGAGGATTGGTGAGGTTTAGCATTCAACCGGCTGCCGCAGGATTCGCGGACGATTAGCGCCGGTTCAACGACAAACGAACCGCCTTCTGATTGATTGTTAATTAGATCGAACAGCATATGAGCTGCAAGTACGCCAAGCCGTTCTTTGTTCTGGCGGATCGTAGTCAGCGTAGGGCTGGTGTATTTGCAGGCCTCAATATCGTCACAGCCGATGATGGCGATATCCTCAGGGATGCGCAGTCCGTGCTCCTTCAAGGCGCGGATGGCCCCAAGTGCCAGCAAATCTGAAGCGGCAAAGATCGCTTGCGGCAGGCTGCCTTTCTCGATGAGAGTCTGCATGGCCGCATAACCGCTGGCTTCAAAGAAATCCTCGCCATGCACGAACCACGTGGGATTCATCGCCAGACCAAAATCTTCGATTGCCTTGATATACCCTGCTTCCCGCCGGTTGGAAATATCCGAATCCGCCGTACTGCCGATAAAGCCAAGCTCCCTGTAGCCCAGCAGATAGAAATGCTCCACGACCTTGGAGGAGATTTGATAGTTGTCCGACATCACATACCCGGATTTTTTACCCTTAAGCTCCAGATCTACGCCGATGCAGGGAATGCTGCTCATATCGAGGTCGCGGATTGCGGGCTCCATCTTCTGCCCGGAGATGATCACGCAGCCGTCCACATGAAAATGCTGGCAGCGCGCGAAATAATCACCGCTACTGATAAATTTCTCGTTGGAGAAAAAAATCAGATCGTACCCCAGCACACCCATCTGTTTCTTGAAGGAATTCAGCACCTCGATGAAAAAAGGATGGGTAAATTCGACATTAAATTCACCGGCAAAAATGACCCCGATCAGACTCGATTTTTTGGTGGCCAGTGTTTTCGCGGAATTCGAGGGGGAATATCCGGTTTGTTCGATAATCTTCAGCACCCGCTGTTTCGTTTTTTCCGAAACATCGCTGTAATTATTCATGATTTTCGAAACCGTTGAGACGGAAACACCTGCCATTTCGGCAATCTTTTTAATATTCATTTGCATGGTAAAGCCACCCTCCGACTGATCATGAATTCCGGGAAAAAGACTGATATACTGCGGTTTTGGTCCATCGCTTACACTTTATCCGTTGCAAAAATCAGTTATTCCTAGTCTATTAAACTTGTTGATACAAGTCAATCCGCAGCCGTTATTTCCGAAACCGATTTCGGTCTGAATTTTCATTTATAAATCCGCAGCAAATGGTAAATAATAAACGGCCATAGCCCCTTTGCGGGGCCATGGCCGTATTTATTATGCGGTGCAGCAGGGAGCTCACGCTCCGTGTTTATTTTTCTTTGGGAATGAAGTCGAATATCTTGCCGGTTTCTAGGGCTTCAATCAGCTTCAGCAGCCAGCGGTAGTATTTAATGGCTTCTTCAATTTTTGCTTCGTCTGTATTCAGGAGCTTCTCAATATCCGGATTGTCAGCATACTCGGATTTTATTTGTTTGATTTCAGCAAGCGATTTAGCCAGTGCGGACATATTTCCCTCTACGGCTTTTCTCCATTTAATTGAGAAATAGTCACTGAAATTCTGATGCCAGTCGGGAACGACCTCGAACAGATCTTTTCGGGTTCCTTTTCCCCACACCTTGTCGATCATCTTCAGGTCAAGCAAGGTGCGCACTCCTGTACTCATGGATGTTTTGCTCATTCCCATCGTATGGCTTAGCTCGTCCAGCGTTACGGGGCCTTGATTAAAGTACATGTAACCGTATAAATGCCCAATGGATAGGGTGATCCCGTACAAATCCATGTTTTTGCCAATGGAATCAATGACCCGCTCGCGGACCTTGCTGATTTTCTCTATTTGCTCGGGCGGAAGCCCTTCTAAATCGTTCATGATGTCCCTCCTGAGGATTAGGCTAATAAACTGCAAACCTCTCCAATGTATTGTAATCAAATCTGCTGCAATAAGTAAAGAATTCATGCAGAACGGAATATGGCGTAAAACAGAGTATTCTATACGTAAAGTACGTAAAGTTAAAACTGTACACTAATTTTTTAGCGAATATGCACTTTGCGTCGCTTTTCACAACTCCGTTACACTTGTTGAGAAGCACAAACGTGAAATATAAGGGGAAGAAGGAGGTCACCATGGCAATTATAGAGGTAAAAGAACTTACCAAAGTATTCGGTCATGATGCGGGACGGGCACTTCCATTACTAGCACAAGGTTGGTCTAAAGAGAAGATTGCCCGTGAAGCCAAGCTGACGGTTGGTGTCAACAAGGCTGAATTCAGCATCGAAGAAGGAGAAATATTTGTCATCATGGGTTTGTCAGGCAGTGGCAAATCCACGCTAGTCCGTTTATTGAACCGTCTGATTGAGCCCACAGGGGGCCAGGTCTTTTTTAAAGGCAATGATGTGGTCAAAATGAATCCCGAAGAGCTGCGCCGGTTCCGGCGTAAAAATATCGGCATGGTCTTCCAGAAGTTTGCCTTGTTTCCGCACCGCACGGTGCTGGCCAATGCCGAATATGGTCTTGAAGTACAGGGCGTGGAGAAAAAAGAGAGAACCCGGCTTGCCATGGAGGCACTGGAGCTTGTAGGCCTTAAAGGCTGGGAGAACCACCGCCCTGATCAATTGAGCGGAGGCATGCAGCAGCGTGTGGGTCTTGCACGCGGTCTTGCCAATGACCCGGATATCCTGCTGATGGATGAAGCCTTCAGTGCGCTTGATCCGCTGATCCGCAAGGATATGCAGCAGGAGCTGCTGGAGCTGCAGGCAAGAGTGAAGAAGACGATCGTATTCATTACGCATGACCTGGATGAGGCCCTGCGGATCGGTGACCGGATTGCTTTGATGAAAGATGGTGTGATCGTCCAGATCGGCACTCCGGAAGAGATCCTTATTCAGCCTGCGAACAAATATGTGGAGCGGTTTGTGGAGGATGTAGACTTGTCGAAAGTCCTGACTGCCGCGCATGTGATGCGTCAGCCGGAAATGATCCGGCCGGAACGCGGTCCGCGTGTTGCGCTTCAGCTGATGCGGGACAGCGGCGTATCCAGTCTCTATGTGGCGAGCAATGAAATGAAGCTGCAAGGTGTACTTACAGCAGAGAAAGCGCTGGAGGCACTCAAGGAGAATAAAAGCATTCTTGAAGTGATGGTCCGTGAAATTCCCCGTGTACGTCCGGACACGCTGCTGAACGACCTGTTCGAGCTGATGTCTGAGACACATCTGCCGGTTGCGGTAGTGGATGAAGAGGATAAGCTAAAGGGCATTGTGATTAAAGGGGCAGTGCTTTCCGCCCTTGCAGGCAATGCGGTACCGGAAGGAGGCATCGGTTCATGAATATACCTAAATTACCTATAGGCAAGGGGATTGAATGGCTGGAGGACTGGCTGACTACGTATTTCGGGCCGTTCTTTGATCTCATTCATGCGGTTATTGGAGGTATGGTGGACGGAATTGATGCGGCTTTAACCTTCCTTCCGGCTATCGTCCTCACGGTGATTATCGCCGCCTTGGCTTACTGGATCGGCAAATGGCGGATGGCTTTATTCGCAGTGATCGGGCTGCTGCTAATCGACAATCTGGGTCTATGGGATCCTTCTATGCAGTCCCTGGCCCTTGTGCTTACTGCATCACTGCTTGCTGTGCTGATTGGTGTTCCGGTTGGCGTGTTTTGCGCGCAGAGTAAGACTGTTCAAAATATTGTGACTCCGATACTGGACTTTATGCAGACGATGCCTGCATTTGTGTATCTGCTGCCGGCGGTATCCTTTTTCTCGCTTGGCGTAGTTCCCGGAGTCATTGCTTCTATTATATTTGCTATTCCACCTACGATCCGTCTGACGAACCTGGGGATACGCCAGGTGTCGCCGGAACTCGTAGAGGCTGCGGATGCGTTCGGTTCGACGGCGGGCCAGAAGCTGTTTAAGCTGCAGCTTCCGATTGCCATGCCTACGATTATGGCCGGCATTAATCAGACGATTATGCTGTCGCTGTCGATGGTCGTCATTTCGTCGATGATCGGCGCACAAGGGGTAGGGGCCTATGTATACCGGGCGGTATCACAGGCTAAGACTGGCGCAGGCTTCGAAGCAGGGATTGCCATTGTAATTATAGCGATCCTGCTTGACCGTTTGACGCAGAAGTTGGTTAAACCTAAACAATAATGACGGGAGTGTTTTATTTAGATGAAGAAAAAAGGATTCGGATTGCTGTTGACGGTGTTGCTGGTATTTGCAATTGCCGGCTGTTCATCAAGTGAAGGAAAATCCGTGAAGCTGGCATATGTGGCCTGGGATTCGGAAATTGCCAGCACGTATGTAGTCAAAGAGGTTCTGGAGTCCAAGCTGGATGCGAAGGTGGAAATGCTTCAGGTTGATGCTGGACCGATGTGGGCCGGCGTTGCGGACGGAAGCGCAGATGGAATGGTAGCTGCCTGGCTGCCGAGCACCCATGCTTCCTATCTGGAGCAGTATGGAAAAGATATAGAGGATCTCGGGGCCAACCTGGAAGGGACCAAGACAGGTCTTGTGGTTCCCACTTATATGGACATCAACTCCATTGAGGATTTGAACAATCCGGAAATGGCAGCAGCGCTGAACAACCGGGTTGTCGGGATTGAACCCGGAGCAGGAATTATGATGGCCACCGAAAAGGCGCTCACTGACTATAAACTGAGTGATTATAAGCTGCTGGAAAGCTCGTCGGCCGCTATGGTTCAAGAATTGGAGAAGGCATATACCAATAATGAGCCGATTGTAGTAACAGGCTGGACGCCGCACTGGATGTTCGCCAATATGGATCTGAAATATCTGGAAGATCCCAAAAGCGTATATGGCGGAGCAGAGCAGATTCACACTATGGTACGTAAAGGATTGAAGGAAGATATGCCGGAGGTGTACAACTTCCTCGATAAGTTCACATGGACACCTGAGGAAATGGCCCAGGTTATGGTGGAGATTCAAGCCGGGAAATCCCCTGAGGATGCTGCCAAGAGCTGGGTAGAAGCGAACGAGGATAAAGTGAATACTTGGATTGCTGCAGAATAATAATAACTGTGCCGGTACTGCAGAGTCATTTTGCAGCGGGTTAAGATGTGTGCTATGATTAGGTCAACATAAGGCTACAATTTTGTAACCTGTAGCCGGACATTGTTCCCGCCATAACACATTCTTTAGCAGGATTATCAACAAACACCCCGTAAGGGGTGTTTTTCTTGAAGAATTAGTGATTTATAAGGACTCAGCGGAGCTGATGCTGAAAGGAGTCACGAAAGGGGACGGCTCCATGACGGAGGTCATAAACGGCTGGATTGATTGGCTGCTGCAAAGTCTTGGGCTGAACGGGCCGTATATTCTGTTAGCAACGATTCCGCTCACGATTCTGCAGAGTTTATTCGGATTTTTCCCGCTGGCGATATTGATTGTTCTGCATGTCTCCGAATTTCATGTGATCGGCGGCATGCTGGTCAGCTGGCTGGCTTGTAATTTAGGCTCCATACTCGTGTATTTTCTCTTCCGGCGGTACCTCTATGGCTGGTTCGACGAGAAATGGAGATCCAAGCTGAAGCGCTATGACAAGTGGCAGCGTTATTTGGACCGCTACGGCATCTGGACGCTTGTGCTGCTTCGCACCATTCCGATTGTTCCCAGCAACGTGATCAATTTCATGGCGGCGGTCTCGCCGATCAAAGCCTCGGCTTATATTTGGGGTACGGTGCTCGGCAATCTGTCCTTCATCTGGCTGTTCGGAACGATCGGCTCTTCACTGGTTGTCCCCAGGGAGGAATGGAACGGATTTCTTGCCTGGTATGCGGTTTTTATTATTATTTTGCTGGGCATTTTTATCCGGCGGCATTGGGCCCATCTGCAGGAGGATAAGCGGAGCCGGATGGAGTAATAACTTTAGAAATTATGGACATGAACGTTTCTCACGGTACTTCGCACTGTGAGAGGCGTTCTTCTTTTTTGTCCTCTTCCCGAATAGCCTATAGTAAGGGGCGGCGGCTTGACCGCAGGAATGCAGGGGGGACTTAGACTCATGGGCAGAATAAAAAAATGGGGAAGCCGCAGGGCGGTTATGCCAAGCCTGCGCCTGCGGGTGCGGCTGCCGAAATTCAGCTTGGGCAGCATGCCAAGACCGGCCGGGCGAAGCCCGGCGTTTAAGGCGAAACCGGCCAAGCCGGGAATCAGAGCCGCTGGACAAGGAGCGCGGTTCTCGCCAAAAAGACGGGGGAGCAGGTTCAGCTTCTCCGGCGGAGGAGAGCGGAAGAAGGCGGTTTCCGTTTCCGTCCAGAAGACGCAAAAGCCGCGCAGACGGGGCCGCTTCTGGATCATCCTAAGCCTGCTGCTGATATTGGCGGTGCTTCAAGGGCTGCGTTATGTCGAGCAGCATTTGAAGCCGCCGATTATTCATCTGGCGCAAATCCGGGTGAAGCAAATTGCCACGGAGTCGATCAATAAGGCGATTACCTCACAGGTGGCCGATGCAGGAGATGCCGAAGCGCTGATTGACTGGAAGACGGATAAGGAAGGCAAAATATCGGGCTTTATGCTCAATTATAGAGAGCATATGCGGATTACCTCGCAGGCGGCGGAGGTCATTCAGTCCACGCTGCAGGAGCTGCATAATCAGACGGAGCGTATCCCGCTCGGCCAGGCGCTGGGCAGTCCGCTCATCGCTTCCTTCGGGCCGGATGTGCCGATCAAGATCGAACCTCAGGGCGCAGTTAAAGTAGAGCTGAACACCCGCCAAAAAAATGCCGGAATTAATATGATTCTGGTTGAGGTCTTCATTCATGTTGTCACTGAGGTTGCGGTTGTCATTCCGTTCGACATGGAGCCGCAGGTAGTGGATACAGAAATTCCTGTATCTTATCTGATGGTTGTCGGCGATGTTCCGATGTACTACTACGACAATCAAGGCCAGCCAGTCGGTGAGAATGGAAACAACGCACCGGGCATTGCCATTCCGGCTCCGCAGGCAAGCGGGGAGAAGAGCGGAACTGGCGAGGGCGGTTCGGATACTGATGAAAGCGGCGAGAGCAAAGATCCGCAGAGCGGCAGCACGAATGATCCGCCCGCGAGCAGCAATACTTCCGGCAATGCCGGAAACGCAGGCAATGGCGGAGCGGAGACTGAGGGTGGCGGCGAATAGAATAGGTGAATTGGATTTAATTTGGGAGAATCCGGAAAAATCCGCCAATGGAACAGGGATATCACCGCGTAGCGTTCATACACTATAGGTAGTACAGTTTTAACTAATGGAGTGTGAGCCTGATGCCGTATGATTCTATGGATTCTGTCCGCTTGGAGCGTCTGGCCGGAAGATACAGCTATCTGGAGCGTGAAGGATTACTGCCGCTTCCGGTAATAGACGGAATAACAATTGTGGTTGAACTGCGCTGCGCCGCATGGAGTGCAGAATGCTTGCGGCTCCTGCTGCTGCATTCCGGCCCTGGCGTCCGTGTGATTGGCGTTCCGCTGGAAGAGGATTTTGCTTTGCAGCCCCTCTCGGAGCAGTTCTCTGGAGAACATGCCGTGTCTTTTCTCCCCTACAGGAACGGGGAATATAGGGTGAATGAGGCCTTGGCATATGCCGAGACCTCATTTGTCGTATTGCTTCAGGATTCTGTCATGGTCACTGCAGGCTGGCTCGCTGATCTGCTCTGGCCGGCCATTGATGATCCGGTTGTCGGGGTAGTTGCCCCGCGTTCCTCTACGGAAGAAGCGGAAGGCAGGGAACTGCAGCTGTTTGACGATTTTTCTACGCTGTCCGCATACGTAAACCATACCCGGCTTCGGCGGCAAGGCGAATGGCGTAATGTGGAAGTGCTAAGTGGTGCCTGCCTGCTCTTCACCAGGGAACTGCTGCTCAGAGTGGGCGGTTTCGATGCATCGCTCCGCCAGCGGCGCCTGATGGTGGCCGATTGGTGCCTGCGGGCCCGGCAGCTGGGGAGAAGGCTCGCGCTCAGCGATGCTTTGTATGTTCACGCGCTTCATCCGCTTGAGGACGGAAGTTGTTCTTTGAATGGCATGGACCAAGGCGCTGAGGAGGAAGGCGGGCGGGCGTACTGCGCTAAATGGAATTTGCCCGGCGTCTCTGGGGGTGGAGGAAGTCTCCCGGTACCTGCGGAGCTTTCCGTCTCTCCGCAGCAGCCCGCAATACCGCTCGGCAAATCTTCTATGATCGTTCCACTGGTGACAGCGGTTGTTTATTTTGAAGAGAAGTGGAACATGGAAACATCGCTTAAGCGGCGTCAGTTGCTGCAAGAACAGCAGAGTTATGACAATATCCGCTGGGTATGGATCAGAAACAGCGCAAACGATGTTGCTTCCGAATTTCCGGTTCAGGAGAGGGACGCGGTGATTACGGTACAGGGAGAAAAACCTTGGCTGCATGCGCTGGAGAATGTCTCCGCACTCTACGAAAGCGCAGCAGTAGTGTATTTGTCCGCTTCTGCAGAATATGACACCCGTTATGTGGAGAGAATTGTGCAGGCTGTGCGGCAGGGTTCAACCGATATTGTGGTGAGCCAGGAAGATGGGCTGCAGGGGCCATTGACCGGGGGGCTTCCGCTGTTTCTTCCGCTTGAACGTGCCGCCCACCGGGGCGGAATTGTGCCTGGCCGTATTGATCGGCGGGAGGAGCCGACCCGCAGTAGCCTGCAGCTCGTTCCCTCAGAAACACTGACTATAGGGTATATTGGCGGGCTTCGCGGTGGAGAGACATCGCCATCCCCGAGTGACGGAGGGAGACGGCGATGAACTATCTTATCCTCAGTTCTGTTCCCTGGGACGCCTATAAATACAAGAGGCTGCTCGACCTCCTGCCGGACCGCGGGGAAGTTTTGTTTGCGGGGGGAATGACACCGGGCCAGCAGGAGGAATATGACATCCAGTCCTTGTGTCTGGCGGAGATTTACAAGCTGAATGCCAAGGAATACACGGTGCTTGTCTCCTCCCCGTATTGGCTGCCGGATGTAATGACACTGGAGCCAGCCTATACCGTGGCACTGCTGGAAGCTTGTCCCGAAGGCGAAGACAGCGGACTGTGGGACAAATACAGCGCGCTGCTCGCTGCCAGAGCCGATCTGGTGGCCACCGCTTCAGAACGGCTATATCTGGAGCAGAATCTGCGCAGAGAGGGGGTCGTCTATCTCAGCGGGGACAGTCCCTTGTCGTACGGAATCATCCGCCGGGGAGACCGGCTGTTCTTTCTCTCCGGCTATGAAGCGATATGGACGAGAGCGCTGGGAGAACTGTGGCAGCCATCCGCAGGATCGCCTGTGTCTTGGCTTGATATCCAGCGGCGGCACCGTGCGGATTTCTATCTGTCTATGTGTGAGAAGCTGCCCGATCAGCCGACCGTGCATTATCTGGCAGCTTCCTATTTATATTTGCTTGGGAACGAAGCGGCCTCCCGGTATTTGACGCAATCCTTCGAGCTGATGCTGCTGCATGATTATACGGATTGTCTGCATTCCCATTACCGGTTTTTCTCGGCTATTGAAGCCAAGCAGGGCCATCTGGAGCTTGCTGCCGCGCAGTATGCCATTACAGCCTTTACGGACGAAGAAAGAGCGAGGGCAGCGGAGATGCAGAACTGGCTGGACCATGGTCAAAAGGAGCTGCTTCAGGCGGAAATCTGCCGTGTGAACGAGGATTCGGCGGCGGCGATCATGATTTTGTCCAGTTCATCCTATACGGAGGCGAAACCGCTGCTGCTGCTGAACTACATTGAAACCTATCAATGGGAAAAAGCACTGCAGCTCCATCGTGAAATGGAAGCCAGCAGCGATGCGGGGGTGGGTACTGCTGCGGGAACGTCACCTCCAGCAAGAGGCGGGGCGGCGGCAGCTGCAAGCCAGCAGCTGCCGGTGATCGAAGGTACGCTGCACCTGCTGCATGGCAGGCGTCATGCCGCCATCCGCAGCTTTCTGCGGGCGGCCGGAGCAGACCATCAAGCCCGGCCGCTGTTTGCCGAAATGGCCGATCTGGAAGAGGCAGTCGGGCGACTGAGGGGGAGAGTAGATGAGTAATCGTGAGCCTCTGCGCAAATCCTCCGGCAACCGGCTGACCGCGATGATGCAGGTACGCAATGAGAGCGGGCGTCATCTGGAGCGGGTGCTGGAGGAACTGAGCGATTTTGTGGATGATATCGTGATTGTCGATGACGGAAGTACGGATGGTACGGCGCGGCTGTGCAATTCTTTCACCAAGGTGTCAAAGCTGGTGACGCTGGAAAGCTCGCTGTTCAGCCGGGAATGGGTGCTCCGGCAGACGCTCTGGGATCTGGCGGTGTCCACCGGCCCAGACTGGCTATTATCTGTCGATGCCGATGAATTCTACGAGGAAGAGGCGAAGCGGGAGATGCGGCGCCTCATTGATCAGGATGTTTACGACTGGGTAGCCTTCCGCCTGTATGATTTTTGGGGCGGAACTACCCATTACCGTGAGGATGAACACTGGAATATACACATGAAGCATACCCGCACGCTGGTCCGCTATCTGCCGCATTTTCATTATTTTACGCCCCGGATGGATCATCATGTTCCCCGGCTCCCGCTTTCCTACGCCATCCTGCCGGGTTTTCTAGCCGAACTGCGTGTGAAGCATTACGGCTGGGCTGTGCCGCAGGAAGAGCTCCGGCAGAAATACGAGCGTTATCTGGAGCTTGATCCCGAGGGCAGATGGGGGAGCCTGGAGCAATACCATTCCATTCTGGATGAGAATCCCCGTGTAATAGAGTGGAAGGAAAAGCGCGGTACGTAAACAGCGGTGTATGGGCAATGCTTGCCTGCACAGCTATAAACCGGCTTTGAGAGCATGCAATGGAAATAGTATGCTGCTCAGAGCAAATAACCCCCGTTCCGGCTGGCAAAGGAACGGGGGTTATCCAGGTTTGCTGCACTGGACTGAACCGCATTGTACTAGAGCATGTCTTCAAACAGGAAGAACTCTGGGGAAGCAGGGATTTAGTATTGAAAGTAGGGTTCCTAAAAACCCGCAGCGGGTTGGTTTACTCGTACCGGACTCAGGAGACGCTAAGGAGAGTAAAACCCCTGTTTATTCTCTTTTGCGGACTCAGTGGACCTTATCTGCTCTGCATTCTATCTAAAAACGGTCATCAGGGAGAAATAACTGCGCTGGAGTCCGTTTCCTTACTGTAACAGGCTAAAAGCCCCAATTAAGTGCAACTCGGTCCGTTTGTGCTCAGAGCCAGGAATACACTTTCCGGACGCACACACACATGCCCTCGGAAGAAGAGCGAAGTCTCTGAAAAACCGAGACGTAAGCCTCCACCCAAAAAGTACCTAGTGGCGAAACGCCTTTCTCCGCGTGTGATCGGAAAAGGATAATGTACCCATTATTCCTTAGGGCATACAGCAGCAAGCTTTGGCGGGTAAAGCGGTTTGAAGACACGCCCTAAACCAAACTGTGAAGCCCTTGGTTAAAGCTTCTCCCGGAGGGCCGCTCTTACAAGCAGCAGCCAAGGGATGCTGCCGCAAGCAGCACCTTGCGGATGGACTGCTGCTGCGAGCTGCAGCTTATGGTAGCTCAGGCCCACCGCAGCTGCCCTGCTCCCCGATTGCTGCAATGCCCTTTCAGCTGCGGGCTCCAGCAGGGGAGTCAGCCCGCATGAGCTGGCTACCGCTGCGTACAGCAGCCACTCTGCCAAGCCGGCAGGAGTATGGCAATGATGCTCTTGCGCGGTGTAGATTGAGCACCATTGCCTCTTTATCGCTGCGGGGGCCTGCAGCAGCCCGCACCACAGCGGTTCGGGCAGCCTTGACCACTGGAAGAGTGCGGCATCCGCATGCTTGTATAACGCCAGCAGGCTGCTCCAGGCTCCTGTCTGGAGCAGCAGCTGCGCGGCGTAAGAGAGCTCGGCGAAGCTTGGCGACTGACATTCGGCTGAATCAGCCGGAGGGTTCTCCAGCAGCTGCCGGACAGCAGTTAAACCTGGCCTGTAAGCGGCCAGGCGTTTCAGCCATCGTCCTGCGGCAGCTTCATCGCCGATACGGCAGGACCAGGCCCACAAATAGCCATGGATAAATGGCTGTTCGGAATCTTCCTCCAGCAGCTGTGCCAGCAGCTGGGCAGCTTGCGGTGAGGAGTGCTGCTGCGGGAGGAGCTGCAGCAGCACTTGAATGAGCCGCCGGACGTGAAGGGGCAGCTGCCCCGCCTCGCCCAGCACCTCCAGCCAGCCGAATGCGCGGGCATTCAACGCAGCAGGCACAAGCCTGCCAAGCAAAGCTGAAGATAAGGACGGGGCATGGAGCCGGGTTAGAGAAGACAGTATTTCTTCCTCCCCTGACAACAGGCACAGCGGCACGAGTTCATCCCACACGGCGCTATAGTCCGCTTCATAACCTGTAGCTTGCGTGTAATGCTTGTGCGCTTCCTTGTACAGGAACAGCCGCTCGCAGACTTGGCCGGCAAACAGCTGGGTGCGGCTGGTACCGCTGCCGGAAGAAGAGGGGTATTTATGCGCAGTGTTTCCGCTCCGCAGCGCCTGCTGCAGCAGAAGACGGGATGCCTGCAGCTCCCCTTCTTCGAGCAGCAGCCCGGCGTAACTCTCCAGGAGATCTGTGAAATCGGGAAATAAGGAGCAGCCGTTTGCAAAAACGGTTTTGGCATCGCTGCTCCGTCCGCCCGCTTGCAGAGCATAGGCTGTTTTGAGATAGATGTCCGCAGCATAGCCGGAGCCGGCAGGGATTTCACGGAGCAGCGGAAACAGGATATTGGCGGCGGCAGTGTACTGTCCTTGCTGGTAATGTTCGGTTCCCAGTGCATAACGCAGGGGTATACTCTTCGGATCAAGCTCCAGGGCGGTGAGGATAAGACTCAGATTGCGGCTGGTTTTATCCTTGCGCTGCAATTCATCATCCAGATAGCCATAATGATCAATGGGCAGCTCCGCATAATCGACATGTCCTTCCGGCAGTGCCCAGATGCTGCCGGCGGCCTCCTCATGAATACTCCCCTCAAAAACAATACGTACGTCATTTCGGAACAGCCGGCATACATTATCCGTCACATATTCCCGCCCTGAGGTATTGCCTACATAGTGGATAAAAGGCAGAAAGTAACCCTGCACCTTCTCCGCCTCCAGCAAGGGCTGCAATACTTCTTCCCGCCAACCGGCAATGGCCTCATCCGCATCCAAGACCAAAATCCATGAACATGAAGCCGCCCGGAGGGTTAGATTCCGGGCCTTGGCAAAATCATTCTCCCACGGAATTTCGATCACCTGCGCACCGAAGCTGCTTGCAATGCCGATGCTGCCGTCACTGGAGCCTGTGTCGCCGATAATAATTTCCGATACCCAGCCCTGAACTGAAGCCAGGCACCGCTCCAGGTGGCGTTCCTCATTCCTGATAATCATGCAAAGCGAAAGATCGGGAGTGGACATATGAAAGATCCCCCCTTCCTAATCTGTAACTCTGGGAAGCGGCAGCGCCATCCGCGCTCTTCGGACTGCCGGACCATAGACGGGAGCAGCGGGAGCTGAGGCCAGCACCCGGTCGGCCAGCAAAATCCAGGAACGGCCAAGCTGCAGGGCAGGTGCAGCTGCAAATGCGGGAGCATCCTGGTTACAAATAGAGGGATGGTTCAGCAGGGACAGTACATCCCCTTGGCTCAGCTGTTCTGCTGGAATTGTCCGCACCTCGTGTATTAGTTCTAATAAGGAGTTGCCGGGAGCTGCGGCAATATCAGGTGTTACCTCGGCAGCTGCAGCTTCCGCTTCGCCCTGCAGCTCCGCTGCCGTAGCGTAACAGCCTTCCCTCAGCAGCAGCGGAAGGCTGCCGTGCAGCGCGGCCCATGCATCGGGCAAATGGGCCTTTAACCAGCCGGATATCTCCTGCTCACGGCCGCTGTACTTGAAGATCCGCAGGAGGCGGGCAATAAGCGGGCCGGGCTCCGGATGAAGCTGAGCCGCCCGTGTGCAGCAGGCGATGGCCTCGCCATCTTCGCCTGTTTCCTGACATAGCTGCCCTAATGCAGTATAGGTCAAATAGGTCCCGAATCCGGATTCCGTGTGGTAGCCCGGAGGAGAAACGCCGATGTCCAGTGCGCGCCGCAGCGCCGCTTTGGCCTCAGCAAAAGCTCCCGCCTGCAGCAGCAGTACTCCCTTGAGATGATGGAGATCAGGGTAATCGGGGAACAAAGTTATGCCCCGTTCACATGCTTCCAGCGCACCCTTCAGTTCTCTTTTGGCGGCCCGGCAGCGGATTTCGTATTTATACAGCAGATGGACGTAACTTGTATCCGGCTCGACCTCCTCCAGCGAACGCTGGATATGGTGAAGAGCAGGGTCATATTCCCCTAAACGCATATATTCCACAGCCATGTTGAAATGGTGAAAAGCATCGCCGGGGTTCAGCCTCAGCTGCTCCTTCAACAGCTCAACGTTGCGGCTGATCTTGTCTTTCTTCGCTACAACACCATCGGCATAGCCGTAATGATGAATAACCACAGTGCTCAGATGCATTGCGGCAGCGGGAGTGGCCTCCACGATAACACCAGCAATCTGCTCGTGGATAATTCCGTTGAACCGGTACTGAGGACGGTTGCGGAACATCCGCAGGATCGGATTCACCGTGATGGTCTGCGAAGCGCAGGAGGTTCCCTTATGATTATGAATCCGCAGGAAAAACGCCTCATACTCCGTATGCTCCGCACACAGCAACAGTTCTTCTTTGCTTCCTGCATCGAGCTCTTCATCGGCGTCCAGTATGAGGATCCACGTTCCTTTTGCCATCTTCAGGCCTGCATTGCGGGCTGCGGCAAAGTCTCCGTTCCAGGGGAAAGAGACGACAGCGGCGCCGAAGGAACGGGCAATTTGCACAGTGCTGTCAGTAGATCCGGTATCGACAACGACCAGCTCATCAGCTACCCCGTGTACACTTTTTAGGCATTGGGCCAGACTGTCAGCTTCATTTTTAACGATCATGCATAATGAAATCAGCGGCTTGCGGCGCGGCTTGGTCATGGTGTTGTTCCTCCCTGGCGCTGACGGTAGCTCCACTGCGTATGCCAAGGTGTGCGGTTCAGTATGGCCATGGAATTTCTTATCGCGGCAATGTCCTCCAGGAGTGGACTATGGGGATCATCCTCTTTAAAGCTTTCCACAACCTCTTCCAGCCCAAGCCTCGCCAGTTGAAGATAACAGAGCGATAAGCCGATTCGCGCAGCTTCATTCCCGGGTGCTTCTTCCAGCAGCTGTTGAAACCACCCGGCAGCCTCTGAATAATGGCCCTTGTCAAAGAGCATTTCCCCGATATAAAAGAGAACTTTTCCCTCTGCCCGTTTGTCGCGGGCCAGGTCTATAAACAGCTCCCCGGCTTCCTTTAATCTGCCTTCCTCATACAATGCTGCAGCCAGATCCGCCGTATGTGCGGGAGATAGCTCTGCCAAAGAAGCAGCCAGCCCGTAACGCTGCAGTTTCACAGACAGCTCAATAAGTGTGGTTATGAGCGGAGCAAAGCCAGGTTCAGCTGTGAGTTTAGACGGATAGGCCCTTTTGTACGATAAAAGTTGGTCTATATCATATATTTTTTTGCAAAAGGGTTCGGATACATCAAGCAGCCGCTTTCCCATTTCCCAATGGCATATCGCCTCAAGCTTCCACAGCTGCTGTAATAATTCTTGATCCACATTTTCGCCGCTTAGAGATGTCTTATGCTCCTTAAGGGCATTCTCAGCCTCCTGAACCTTCCCGGCAATGATCCAGGCGGAAAGGATAGACACAAGTGTATCCCGCTCCAAAGGAAAACTCTCCTGTGACAATCCGGCTATAGCCTCGTAAGCGCCAATCGCAAACAGGGTGGTGATGACTGCCGTTCTTGCGGCTGCCTGCTCCGGCGGGACAAGCTGGACAAGCAGTGCAGCAATGTCATTATCCGGTACTGCAAGCCGCTGGAAGGCAGCAGCGATTCCCAGCAGTGCCGGGGCATATAGGGAATAATGCTGAAGCGAGCGGTGGAAATACCTTGCCGCCTCTTCGAACTGGCCAAGCTCCTGCGAGAGTACACCCATGCGGTGCAGCGGACGGAAGGTGCACATGCCTTGTTCGCGGACATATTTTCCGCTTGATGTTGAACTGTCACAGAGTGTTGCTGCCTGCTGATAGGACTGGAAGGCACGTTCCGGCAGACCTTGACTCTCCCAGGATTGGCCCTGAATAAAATGCAAATCAGGATAATCCCCGTAACGTTGCAGTTCTCTTGCCAGCAAAGCATCGATCTCGTTCATTTTTCCCAGAGCGAGATAGATTTTGCATAAGTCACGGATCATGGCCGGACGATAGGAGACTTGAAGCGGAGCGCGGCTGACGGTCTGGCGCAGCAGTTGCTCCGCCTCCTCCAGATTGCCTTTCTGACAGCAGGTCACTGCCAGATTATAGCTGTGGAAGTCATCCTCCGGCTGTTGTGCAAGAGCGAGGCGCAGCAGATGTTCATTGCGGCTGATTTTATTTTTGCTGGCCATAATCTCCGGTAAATATCCAAAATGGACAACCCCGATGTCACTGTCCTGGATTGCGGAAACACCCTGTTTGCTGATAATTGCGGCGTCTACGCCTTCATGGATTTTCCCGCTGTAGCGGTATTCCTGTCGATTGCGGAACAAACGCACCAGTCTGTGGTTTAAACGCTCTTCGGGCCTGCTCCCAAACCAGTTTTCTATGTCTACTGTGAATGCTTCGGCTTTAGTCTCACGAAGTAATTCGATAATTTTCTGCAGAGGGGTCTTCAGGATCTCATCGGCATCTATCACCAGAAGCCAATCGGTCCCGGCAGCGGATAACCCGGCATTGCGCGCCTCCGAGAAATCATCGGCCCATTCCCTGAGGAGCACTTTGGCTCCGTAGGTCCGGGCGATTGCAACAGAATCATCTGTCGAGCCAGTATCCACGACGACAATCTCGTCAGCTCCAGCCAGACTTTCCAGACAGCGGGGCAGGAGTTCTGCTTCATTTTTGACGATCAGATGAACGCCAAGGGTAGGGGTATTCACGGTTTTTCCTCCTTTGGAAGGCTATTTCTTCAGTTCTGTGTTGAGGGAGGTGATGATTGTCCGGCATATGTAGATGCAGAGTCTGGTTATGACAAAATAACCCTCAAAGTGCGGATTCGGTTCATAGCATGCTCCAAGTACTTTGCAGGGCTTCAAAACCAAAGAAAGAGTACATGGACAACCATGCACTCTTTGTCTCTACAGGATATGACGGACCTTTTGCTTACGTTCCCTGAGCGTCAAAAATGACATTAATGGTAGAAGCCGCACCCGGGGTCGCTGATTGATAAGAAAGACGGGTATATTTCAGGAATCTTGCTGGAACGATGACATCAACAGAACCAGCAGGTAAAGGATTGTCACCGGTCGTATCGACAAAATAATTGGTTCCATCCGCACTGATCTCAACCTGCGTATTCACAGGGTTGGCTCCAGTGTTCAAGATGAAATAGGAGTAGGTACCCAGCACGCTCGTTGTATTGGCCGGCAGCGGCGTGAAGACATCGGAGGTTGGAATTCCGAGTGTAGCCTGCTCAATAAAGCTGCGCTGCGAGATGGAGGTCACACTGCTGAGTGTACCGGCAGTAATGGTAGCCCCCAGTACACTGGTGATTGTACCGTCAAGCAGGTTGGTAATTGTACCAGCGGACGACAACGTACCGGCAGTAATGGTAGCCCCCAGCACACTAGTGATCGTACCGTTAAGCAGGTTAGTGACTGTACCGGCCGACGATAATGTACCGGCGGTAATCGTGGCCCCCAGCACACTGGTAATCGTACCGTTAAGCAGGTTAGTGACTGTACCGGCCGACGATAATGTACCGGCGGTGATGGTAGCGCCAAGTACGCTGGTAATCGTACCGTCAAGCAGGTTGGTGACTGTACCAGCCGACGACAACGTACCGGCGGTGATGGTAGCCCCCAGTACGCTGGTAATCGTACCGTCAAGCAGGTTGGTGACTGTACCAGCGGACGATAACGTACCGGCAGTAATGGTAGCACCGAGCACGCTGGTAATTGTACCGTCAAGCAGGTTGGTAACTGTACCAGCGGACGATAACGTACCTGCAGTAATGGTAGCCCCCAATACGCTGGTAATCGTACCGTTGAGTAGGTTGGTGACTGTACCAGCCGATGACAACGTACCGGCAGTAATGGTAGCGCCGAGTACACTAGTAATCGTACCGTCAAGCAGGTTGGTGACTGTACCAGCGGACGACAACGTACCAGCAGTAATGGTAGCACCGAGCACGCTGGTAATTGTACCGTCAAGCAGGTTGGTGACTGTACCAGCCGATGACAACGTACCGGCAGTAATGGTAGCGCCGAGTACGCTGGTAATCGTACCGTCAAGCAGATTAGTGACTGTACCAGCTGACGATAATGTACCGGCAGTAATGGTAGCGCCGAGTACGCTGGTAATCGTACCGTTAAGCAGGTTAGTGACTGTACCGGCCGACGATAATGTACCGGCGGTGATGGTAGCGCCAAGTACGCTGGTAATCGTACCGTCAAGCAGGTTGGTGACTGTACCAGCGGACGATAATGTACCGGCAGTAATGGTAGCGCCAAGTACGCTGGTAATTGTACCGTTTAAGAGGTTGGTGACTGTACCAGCGGACGACAACGTACCTGCGGTAATGGTAGCCCCCAATACGCTGGTAATCGTACCGTTGAGCAGGTTGGTGACTGTACCAGCCGATGACAACGTACCGGCAGTGATGGTAGCCCCCAATACGCTGGTAATCGTACCATTCAGGATGACTGTGGTCAGGTTACCGCTGGGATCTGTAGTAAGGGGAAGATCATTAAGAGAGACGGGGTCCCGCCCGAAAATAAGCGTGCGCAAATTATCCGGATTGGACTGGAATGAACTAAAGTTAGGCAAAGTTATTCATCCTTTCTTCATAGAATAGGAACAGCAAGCTTACTCGTAAAAAGACCCAAACCGTCGTCTGGGTCTTAAACATTATTGCTTCCGTCATTGCTAGAACACAGCCTGTACGGATAAAAATAAACCATTCGAATGGTGTGATATTAATATATGGAGGATTGAAGAGGATGACTGGGTTGGCATAGCAAAATACGCAGATTCCCAAACAAGCCGGTTAAAACCGCATAATATGAGAATATGCTAGAACGATGGGAGGATAGAGTTATGCCGAATGATGCGGTATTCAACCCGAGCAGCCAGCCGCTGTATACCGAACAGGTCAACACCTATGTTACCCCAGGGGTCGCCTCCTTTCCTGAGGCAGACGCAGCCCAGTCTGGTTTGTTCTTTGCCATCCCTTTTGCCTCTATAGTTACCACAGCTGCTCCGCTTGTGCTTCAGGTATTTAATCCGGCCGGCAGCGGGCGTACAGCATACATTTCCAGGGTCACAGCCAGCACGGCGACATCCCCGGTCACATTGACACTGTTAAGGAATGCGACAGTCGGTGGGGCGACGATTACACCGGTCAATTTCAATTTTGGAAGTGCGGTTGCCAGTGTAATGACTGCCCGTACGGCTACTGCGGCTCCTTTGACATCTTTATTGTTGGCAGCGGGTCCGGTCATTGTAGAACTTAACGGAAGAATTATTGTGCCTCCGGGCAATTCCCTGACTATCACGCTAACCATTTCTACAGGGAGTTCAGCGGCTACAGGGGGGATCAGCTGGTGGGAATATTAGAACGGGGAGGGGAGAAAAGTGCCTAATCGTTATGTGTTTAATGAGAATGACCAGCCGGTTTATGTGGAAATGACAAACACCTTCCGCTCACCGGACATTTCGGCACCGCCTGAGATGAATGCGTCGGAGAATGCGGCATTATTTTCGTCGAATGCTTCCGCTTCTGCGACGGTGATACTCAGCTTGAGCTCTGCCATTATCTCTGTCCGGATTAACAATCCGGCGCTCAGCGGCAGGACTGTGTTCATTTCGCACATCAGCGGCAGCATTGGCGGATCATTATTATTATCTGCCATGTCAGGCACCTTCACCATAGTTAGAGGAGGAACATTAACCACGCCGGGAACCTTGACTCCGGTGAATAATAATTTGGCCAGCACCGCAGCCAGCAGCATGACGGTGCAGTCTTCTACAGCGGCAATCAGCGGGGGGACGACCTTATACACCTATCAATTAACCCCAGGCGTATTCACGCAGGTATTTACCGGCAGCATCGTAGTTCCTCCAGGCAGCGCAATCAGCGCCAATGTGACTTCCTCGAGCTCTTCCGTGGGGCTAACCATTACCTCGGCACTGGGCTTGATGTGGTGGGAGCGATAACCGGTATTTAATGACATAATGATGAAGTGAACCTTGACGATTGGACGTTGAGGTTTATTTTTCTTAAAATGGTTAAAATAAGGCAGATACATATAAACCCAGCGGAAAAAAATCTATACGAAAAGAGGAATGGTTATGGATAGCTGTTTGTTTATTCATGGCTTCACCGGGGGAGAACACGAAATCTCTCCGTTGTCACGGTTTATGGAGCAGCATAATTACCATTCCAGGACCTTCACGCTTAAAGGGCACGGCGGCAGCAGAAAAGATCTGCTTCACTCGGACAGGCATGATTGGCGGCAAAGTGCCGAAGATGAATTAAAGAGTTTGCTGAACCAGACGGAGAGCGTTCATCTTATTGGTTTTTCTACCGGAGCGTTGATCGCTTCCCATCTTTCGGTACAATACCAAGCCCGGATTAAGTCGCTTACGCTGCTGTCGGCGCCTGTGTTTCCGCTGAACGTGCTTGAGATTCTCAGAACGTTGGGCAGCCCAGCCATGCTCAGGAATTATTTCAGCAAATTCGGCTCGACGCCGGCGAAGGCCACCCGGGAGTTTCAGCGGCTGGTCCGCGAAAGCTTTGAGGTCTATCCGCGCATCGAGATTCCGACCTTGATCGTGCAGGGCAGAAGAGATCATCTGGTGAAGACCAAAAGCGCCGGTTACCTGCAGCAGACCATTCCTTCCGGCCGCAAACAGGTGCTGATGGTGGAGAACAGCGGTCATATGGTTTGCCATTGCGATGACAGTGAGCGGATCATGAACGAAGTACTCCAGTTTATCGAGCGCTCAGGGGCTTCCTGAATAGTGTGTGAAAATAATATATCAAGCGCCGCTTGCAGAGCCTCTTTCACCGATGAGTGTGAAGCAGGCTCTTTCTTATTTATAGAGTTGATTTGCATTGACAACGTATACAGCGCATGGTAATTTTTATGAAGGAAACCGGTTTCCCTAACGGGTTGAGTTTGTCCGGAAAATTCCGGGACTGATAATAAAAAGGAGATTAAAAAATATGTCAAACCACTGGTTTTTGTACCATACGTCAGAAGATCCTTTTGCCTTTCCCGCTGGACCGGGAGCCCTGAAATTGCGGCTGTTTGTGCCTGCCGGACAGCAGTTAAGCTGTACTGTGGTTCACTCCGACCGCTATGATTCCCCGGGCAGTGAACAGCCGCAGTCTATGGAGAAAATCGGTTCAGCCGGCGCCTATGAGATTCATGAGGCGGTAATCCGGACGGAAACCGGCAAATGCAGATATTTGTTCTATGTAAAAAATCCTGCGGGTGATTATACATGGTACGGGGAACGGGGAGAGTCCCAAAACCGCGAACGTGCCGGGTCTTTTCAATACGCTTATCTGCATGCCGACCAGGCGCTGGAGCTGCCTTCATGGACGAGCGGAGCCATTGTCTATCAGATATATCCCAGCAGCTATAACCGTGGAACACTGCAGGGAATTACAGAAAAAATACCCTATCTGCAGGAACTCGGCGTGACCGCCGTCTACATGACACCTATCTTTGAATCTCCTTCAGAGCATAAATATAATACATCAGATTATTACAAGATTGATCCTGATTTTGGTACAGCAGAGGATCTTAAGGAACTCGTCGCTGAGGCACACCGCCACGGGATCAAGGTGCTGCTGGATGCTGTATTCAACCATTCCGGCGATACTTTTTTTGCTTTCAGAGATGTGCTTGAACATGGGGAGAATTCGCGGTATAAGGATTGGTTCTTTATCCATTCCTATCCGGTTGAGCAGTCTCCGGTTCCAACCTATGAGACCTTCGCAAAGGCCGAAGCCGAAATGCCCAAGCTGAATATGAATCATCCTGAAGTTGCTGATTATATGCTTGCTGTGGCCAAGCATTGGATTCGTGAAGCGGGAATTGACGGCTGGCGTCTGGATGTGGCCAATGAGGTCCATCCGCTGTTCTGGTCGCGGTTCCGCCGCGAACTGAAGGATGAATTTCCCGAACTGCTGCTGATTGGGGAAATCATGCATGCGTCCGGTCCATGGTTAAGGGGTGACCAGTTTGATGGCGGGATGAATTATGTGCTGCGTGATGCGGTGCTGGAATTTTTTGCGGAACAATCCACGGGCCCGCAGCGGTTCATGGAGCAGCTGCTCCATATCGAAGCACTCTGCAATGATCAGGCTAACTCGGCAATGTTCCAGCTGCTTGGCAGCCATGATACCCAGCGGTTTCTGACAGCATGCAAGGAAGGCGGCCGCGGCTGGAACCGGGCGGGTACGGCCCTCCAGCGGATGAAGCTGGCTATATTTTTTCAGATGACCTATATTGGCCTGCCAATGATTTATTACGGAGATGAAGTCGGAATGGAAGGGGCCACCGATCCGCACTGCAGAAAGCCGATGCTTTGGCACAGGCAGGAGCAGAATGAGGAACTGCGCAATTGGTACAAGGAGCTAATTGCCCTGCGGAAAGCACATAACGTCCTGCAAAAAGGCGCATTCCGCCCCTGGTTCACCGATGAGGCGCGTAATGTCCTCGGCTTTGTGCGGCGGGGTGATCAGGACCCAATAGGGCTGATTCTCAACAACTCCCCAAATCATTATCAGCTAGAGCTGAGCAGTTTCCGCCCTGACCCAAATGAACTGACCGACTTGTTGAGTGGAAGGACCATCCGGAATGCCAAACAGATTTTTGTGGAGATTGAACCGTTCGGCTGCCTGATGTTGAACTAGCCGAACGGTGCGGATGAAATCATACGGCCGGGTTCAGGTTCATGATTTGTTTTTCTTATTTTTCCTAAGTGTCCGATACTCCTGATTCTCCCATTGCTTGAGCAAAGGATAAGGATCGAAGGCCCACTCTGTAATTCCCCGGTCGCGGTAGATGCCGTAATGCAGATGGGGAGGGAATTTGCCCTGAGTTCCGGGTTTGCCGTACCCCGAGCTGCCGACCCAGCCAAGGGTCTGCCCGGGTGTGACGATATCTCCGCGGGAGATGGATTTCTCATACCCGGCCAAATGGGCGTAATAATGGTATCGGTTCTCGATATCGCGAATGCCTATTCTCCAGCCGCCAAAGCGGTTCCACCCCTTGGTCTCCACTACTCCAAAGCAGGTGCTGCGCACAGTCATACCGTGCGGGGTGAACAGATCCGTACCCTCGTGAATGCGCGCACCTCCCCAGCTTCTGCCGGTGCCCCAGGTACTGCGGTAGGCATACATCGTTCCGACAGGCAGCGGAAAAGCGCTGCCTGACAGGTCGATCCGTCCGAAATGCTCATACAGCTTAGAGAATTGCGCCACCCGCTGGGCCGCGCGGCCATTATGATAATACTCCCAAATTCCAATATTGAAGTCATTCACTGAGTTCCCATAATTCAGCAGGTGGCGTGCCATGCTGTAAAGCACATCGGCATCATTTGTGGGATCGGCAAGATCGTCCCCGGAGCCGTCCTGCCCGAAACCGCCGAAGAAGCTGATGGAATCAGGGGACTGATCGGCCTGATCCGGATTCAGCGGACCGGACCATACCGGTGCAGGAATGGCGATGCTGGTAAGACGGGAAGAAGCGGATACTTCTGTGCTTCCCTTCTTCTTAGCGATCGTCCGTTCATACTGGTCAATTGCAGCGAATCTGAACCAGGGAATGCCGGTAGCAGCACTCATTTGCTCATAAAGCTCCTTGCGTGCAGCCTCAACATTCACCTTGCTGCTGGCAGGAACGCCGCTGGATTTGACGGTCGGGAGGTTATGCCCCCGGGTGGCAGCAGCAACAGCTGCTTCCCCGCCGCCCGACAGCAATAGGGCAGTCGACAAGCAGGATACGGTGATCACTTTTATATATTTTCTGAATGGGGCCAGCATGATAACAACCTCCTAAGTTCCGCCGTGGAATTGTACAAAACACCCGGACAGGTATTGACAGATACACTTCTTTTTCTTTTAATTTGAAGCAAAAGGGATGTTTTTATCCGTACTTGTCTAAAGCTACCAAGTATGAACAAATACCTTGCAGAAAGAGCTGATGTCTATCTGAAGTACAGGGCAATCAAGTTTGCAAGTTGAATTTCACAAAAACAGGCAATTGCTAATGGCACATGATATAATATGAGGCAGCAACTTTTTAACCATGGAACTTATATTCAGGCGAAAGCGGGGTTCACCACTTTGACTAATAGAACAGCCAAACAACCCAAGCCGGACTGGATTAAAATCAAGTTAACGACCGGTGATAATTATCAGGATATTAAAGGCATGATGCGTTCCAAAACTTTACATACCGTATGTGAGGAAGCACGTTGTCCCAATATTTATGAATGCTGGGCGAACCGTACGGCTACATTTATGATCCTGGGAGACATTTGTACACGGGCCTGCCGTTTTTGCGCCGTGAATACAGGTCTGCCCACGGAGCTGGACCTGCTGGAACCGGAGCGTGTTGCTGAAGCTGCAGAAGGCATGAAGCTTAACCATTGTGTGGTGACAAGCGTGGCCCGCGATGACTTGAAGGATGGCGGTGCGGCGATTTTTGCCGAGACTGTTGCTGCTATTCGAAGACGTCTTCCGCTATGCAGTGTGGAAGTTCTAATCCCGGATTTTCTCGGAGACCGGGACAGCCTGGAAATTGTAATGAACAGCCGCCCGGACATCCTGAACCATAATATAGAGACGGTAGAGCGGATGTCGGACCGTGTGCGGGCCAGAGCCAAGTACCGCCGCTCTCTGGAGCTGCTGCGCCGGGCGAAGGAGATCAAACCAGATATTCCTACCAAATCCAGCATCATGCTAGGCGTTGGAGAGGAATGGGACGAAATACTTCAGGCGATGGATGATCTGCGGGCGGCAGATTGTGATATATTGACATTAGGGCAATACCTGCAGCCTTCCCCTAAGCATTTAAATGTGGAGAAATATTATCCGCCGGAGCAATTTGCTTTGCTGAAGGAAGAAGGACTGAACCGGGGCTTCAGTCATGTGGAAGCGGGCCCGCTCGTCCGCAGCTCTTATCGTGCGCATGAGCAGGTCAAGTCCGCTGCGAAAGCCCGTGAAGAGCGCTCAGTTTCACAGTAAAAATAAAATTTTGGGGAACAAAATTGCCTTCGTGACGGAGTCACAGGGTTTATCTTTAGTCTTTAGTCTTTAGTCTTTAGTCTTTAGTCTTTAGTCTTTAGTCTTTAGTCTTTAGTCTTTAGTCTTTAGTCTTTAGTCTTTAGTCTTTAAGGTTTAAGGTTTTAGGTTTTAGAGGGAAAAGGGCCGATTGTGAGCCGTAGGCGATCAGAGGCCCTTGGGTTATTGTTGTAGGTCCACCCCATCACGCGTTGATGGAGCCGTGGAGCGGAATTTCGAAATTGGAGGAGCGCCAGCGTTCGCCTTTGTTGTCCGATTTCAACCGCATGGTGGTTTAAATGAAGAAATCGGACAACAACAGCGGCCGGAAATTCGAAATTCCGCGGAACGGCGGCTTATCAACGCCCCCGCTCCCGCTCCCATTATGCAAAAGAAAGGCAGGCGACACACGCTTGATCGTTATAGGTGGAAAAGGCTACGAGCTCATGTTGGATCATAAGGACGGCTGGAATCCGGAGGCGTTTCGCGGGAGATACAGCGAGGTGCTGGACCGTTACGATTATATTATCGGTGACTGGGGGTACAGCCAATTACGTCTAAAAGGCTTTTACCGGGACAACCATCCGAAGGTGAACCGGGATACGGCTATTTCAGGCATGGTGGATTAC
Organism: Paenibacillus sp. FSL M7-1046; assembly: GCF_038007405.1. Lineage (NCBI taxonomy): Bacteria > Bacillati > Bacillota > Bacilli > Caryophanales > Paenibacillaceae > Paenibacillus > Paenibacillus sp. FSL M7-1046. The sequence goes on from NZ_JBBOXB010000001.1 coordinate 3,535,548, forward strand.
ATTAATGAATACTGCAATTTCGGCTGTGCCTATTTTGTTCTGCATAAATTGAAAGAGCAGCCGAAGGAAGGCACATTCAAGGATATCTTGATTAAAGAAATACCGGAGCCGGCGCTGGAGGAAGACCTTGAACAAGAGCCTGCTGAACCGGATGCTGTAATTAAAGAGCAGCGGGAATCGAAATCTTCTTACTCTAACCCGGCCCGGGACAAGGGTACTGGCGGAAACGGCAGGGATCATTCGTCTAAGGATAGACCTGTGCGGGAACATCAAAGCCGGAACCACCGGAATAAAGACAAAAAAGGCAATAAAGAGTTTCAGGGCAGGCAGCAGCAGAACCAGCAAAGCCCGCAAAACCAGCAGAATCCGCAGAACCCGCCCCAGAATTCTTCGAACTAAGCAAGGGCGGCAACTGTCGTCTGTTCTGGGATTGGTATAAAACAAGAATGCCCCGCAGCCATACATACATGGCTGGCGGGGCATTCTTTTGTTTCTGCAGAGCGATATAATCCGCTATTTAACGGATAATTTCAATTGTTTGAGTGCGGCGTCGTAGCTCCAGGTTAGCGCAGGGAATTTCTTTTTGAACGCATTGAGTTCAACGTAGGTCTCATCATTCTGGGACAGGGCTTCTTTGGAGGCTAAGGCGAAGCTGGAGATGCTGCCGGCTCCGTTCGTGACGAGCACTTTCTTGTTCTTGGCGTCCCAAGCAACCTCGCTCTCGACAAGGGTTGCCAGCACGCGTGCTGAAGCATAAACCTTGTCTCCTTGCTTCAAGAGACCGACATTTCCGGCAAAAGGACTTCCATTGATGTTCAGAATATGGCTATCTCCGGACGCCGTGATGTTGGTCATTCCGGCAATTTGCAGGGCGGTAATCAGCTGTGCGGTTTTGCTTTGGACTTCAATATCCGGCTTCAGGCCGATCTGGTTAAAGTCCTCCTTGTTCGGGGTCAGGTACTTTAAAGTCGTCAGCTTCAGTTCCCCGCCGTTGGATATGGGCACAAGGTTTTGAATTCTGGCTTTGCCGTATGTGCGGGTACCAACGATAGTCGCGATCTTATTATCACGCAGAGCGCCGGTCAGTGCTTCGGAGGCACTGGCGGAGTTTTCATTCGTCAGGACGACGACAGGCACGCCGATTTTACTGCCACCTTTTATAATTTCCGGAGTCAGTGCGCCACTTTTGTCGGAGGTGTACATCATAATGCCCGACTCCATAAACTTGGAGGTAATGTTCTTGGCAACATCGATATAGCCGCCTCCGTTATTGCGCAGATCCAACACGAGCGATTTCATCCCAGCTGCCCGCATCTTATCCAGCATAGCGGAGAATTCCTTGTCGGCATTTTGCGTGAAGCCGCTTAATGCGATGTAAGCGATTTTCTGGCCGACAATTTTGCCGGTGACAGAGGTTGTTACCATACTTTTCAGGGTTACGTTAACGGATTTGGCCGCTCCGTTTCGGTTGACCGTTAGGGTCAGCTTGCTGCCCGGCGCTGCGCTAAAGGGATCGGCCTCAAGATCAGCGATGGCCGTACCGTTGATCTTCAGAAGAACGTCACCGCGTTTCAGGCCCGCTTGTTCGGCTGGAGAACGGGGGGTGATTTCTTCAATGTACACCTCAGTCCCATTTCTCGCCAGCGAAAAACCGATACCGACATATTCAAGCTCAAGCTGATGTTGAAACTCAGCGGCTTCGTCACTGTTGAGGTACATGCTGTATGGATCATTGAGCGTATAGATCATTCCGTCAATTGCACCACGGATCAGGGTGTCCTTGTCTACCCCTTCCACGTTGTAGGATTCAATATAGTCCATAATTTCGTTAATAATTTCCGTGTTTGAATCGGTCTGTGCGCTCTCTGCCGCTGAAGCAGCAGGTGCTAAGAGGAGGGAGAACGCAAGACAGCCGCTAAGAACGGCCGACATGATTTTACCGGATTTCATAAGTGCATACGCCCTTTTTTATTATATTTGATGATGCATTACAGCTGTCTTAGGATTATGATTGATCTCCATCAAAGCTAAGGTTATAGGTTTCGTCAACCGTCCACGCACCGTCTTCTGACTTCACAAAGAGGAAGATGAGCGACTGCTTGTAGCTCTCCCCGCTATCGGCATCCTTAATGGTGGTTTCCGCATACACAGCGGCTTCTCCGGGAGAATAATAGAAGACATTCGAGTTATCCAGGCTATAGCGGTGATCATAGGTATCAAAATAATCCTGCATATCCGACTTTGTTGCCGCATCGTACTCCTCCCCGTATGAGGTCATCAGGGCGGAGATAGCATCCGTATTCTCAGCACTCATATATTGATAATACTTGCTGAGGTTATCTTTGATGGTTGCTGCTGTAGCTTGCGGCAGCACTGCCGCTGTCATTCCCTGTTCACGGGTCAGGAGCACCGTTCTGTCCTGCACCTCCATCGAGGCGATCTTCCATTTCCCGTCCTTACGGATGAGCTCATACAAATATTCAATGTTCTCGTCAGGAATATAAAGGCCGCCGGTTCGAACAGCTTTCTCAACCGTGACGGCAGTCGCTTCATTTCCCTGGATTTGCAGCACCTTGAGGCTTTCTATTGTATTCTTGACATCATACAGCTCAAAGGATGAATCCATATCGGCTACCATTCCCGTAATGTCCTCACCTGCATCCACAAGCGAATAAAAGCGACTGGCTTGTTCAGTATTATAATATTGGTTGGCCAAATGAATTAAGGCCGTAATATCCTTCTCGTCGGTGACAGTGGACACAGCGGCTTTGATCTTGACGCTTCTGCTGCCAGAGTCCCAGACGGCTGTGCCGCCGGTAGCTTCAGCAATGAAACGCAAAGGGATATAAGTAGTGCCGCCAATGGAGAGGGGAGCTGTACTCATTTTTTTGACGGTTCCGTTCAAGGTAGCCCGGTTGCTGCCGATTTTGAGGCTGAGCTTAAGCGAGGAGCTGGTGCCGGTGATGGTTCCCGTTTGGGCATTATAGAGCACCTGAAGTCCAAGCTTTTCGAATATGACACGGAAAGGAACGAGTACAGTATTATTCTTAAGGTAAGGATTACCCGCAGTGAATGAAACATTGCTGCCGTTAATATAGACCTTAATCGGTTGTTCTGCGGCAAAAGCGGGGAGTGCCAGCACAAGTGCCAACAGGCTGGTGCCTAATAAAGATATTAATTTTTTCAACGGTTGTTCTCTCCTTTAAAATAAACATAACTATGTAAAATAGGTTCATTATACCAATGGAAATTCTCCCTGTCTATCAACTTGTGTTAGCTGTAATAGAAGAGTTTGTTAAACGCCCCCAAGCATAAAAGAGCCGGGAATGTCGTTGCATTCCCGGCTTTCCCACCTCTGAAATTAGGACCAGCTCCCTAGACCAGAAAGGCTTCACGGACACGGTTCCAGAAAGGAAACGGGCGGTATCTGGCAAAGCTGATTTTTTTGTCGGATACCTGGCAACGGACGGAGACCAGGTCATCCACTGGAATATTGTTATGGTCAATCGTCAGCAGCAGGCGCTGGTCTTTGCGGGAAAAGATGTCGCAGTGATGATGTTTGGGCAGCAGCAACGGTGAACCCATCGTACGGAACACACGATTGTTGATCGATGCAATTTCGGCAATTTGCAGCGCTTCAATCGACGGATGCACCATAGCGCCTCCAAGACTTTTGTTGTAGGCGGTGCTGCCTGATGGCGTAGAGAGGCATAAGCCGTCGCCGCGGAACATCTCGAAGGTAACGTCATTAATGTCAATCTGGATGACCACAGTTCCGTCAACACCTTTAAGGGTGAACTCATTCAGGGCAATATGCGAGGTGGAACCTGATTTTTTATGAATTTCCAGTTCTAGCAGCGGATACTGCACGATACGCGGTTTATGAGGCATGGAATCACCCACTCCGCACATATAGTCGATCAGTGTCGGAAGCTCTTCCGCTTGCCAATCCGCATAGAAGCCCAAATGTCCGGTATGCACACCTACAAAAGCCAAATTGGGAATCTGATCGATAAAAGTATGAAAAGCGTGCAGCATAGTTCCGTCACCGCCAATAGAAATGACGATTTCAGGAGATTCGGCATCCAGCTCCAGGTTTCGCTCCGCCGCCAGCTTGTGAAATTGCTCCGCAAGTTTAATGGACAATTCGTCTCCGCGGTCCAGAACATAATATCTCAAGATGTACAGGCTCCTTTGTATGATTCAGTCATACACCGATCATAATCAATCTTGACCCGGAACACAATATTAGTGCGATGAAAAGACTGCCCTCCTTGCGTATATTGTTCAGTATCCTTTCAGGATTAATGCCGCCGCCATGTGCGCGCTGCTATGCCGGATAGCATTATAAGCAGCGACAGCAGCAAAGCCCCACCCAGCAGCAGGCCAAGCAGGCTTAGACTGGAGACGAAAGCAGAGGCGGGAGAAGCAAGTCCGGAAGCGGCAGGCAATGAATTCCAATGCTCTGACAACCCGGAGCTTATGACGGGCTTCCAGAGCAGCAGCAGCAAGCCTGCTGACAGAAAGGCGTGAACCAGTCTGGCAAGCATGAAGGGGAGATAACGCAGTCCTGTGCCATTCAGGATGCTTGCGACCTGGGCATGTACGGATAATCCGCCCCAGGAGAGAATAAAAGCAGCAGCAGCTGCTTTGAAGTGCAGCGGAATTGAAGCCGTCGCCTCACCGGCTGAACGGGCGCCGAGTGTAACCTCGAACAGGCCGCTGACCAGTGCCGCCGATAATTCAGGGGGGAACCCTGCCAGAGAGAGGATACGGTCTGTCAGTCCGAACAGTGTCGACATGATTCCGGCACGGGCCAGCAGCTCCATCAGCACGGTGAAGAATACAACCAGCCCTCCTACGACAATAATAAGCAGCAGCGAGGATTGCACAGCACCCATAAGCAGCTCGCCGAAGCTCCGCCCGTCCCTGCGCCGGGCTTCGGCCATGGAGCTCAATGCCATGCGCAGCCGCCCGGAGTTTTGTCCACTAGGGGGAGACTGAATTTTAGCGGATAAGGTATGTTCTTTCCGTCCATGGAAGGACATCAGCAGCCCTACGATCAAGCCCCCTCCGTAATGGGCAAGCGCCAGGACTAGTCCTAAAGAAGCATCATGAAAAAAACCGACCGATACGGCACCCAGCAGAAAAATAGGATCGGAGGAGGTGGTGAACGCAACGAGGCGCTCCCCTTCCACCCGGTTGACCAGGCCCTGTTCCCGCAGCTTTGCGGTTAATTTGGCACCAACTGGATATCCTGATACATATCCCATGGCCGCCACAAATCCGCCGCTGCCGGGAATATTGAACAGCGGCCGCATCAAAGGGTCCAGCAGCGCACCGAAGAGATGAACTATGCCGAGGCCGAGCATGATTTCGGAAATGACAAAGAACGGAAACAACGAGGGGAACAGCACGTCCCACCAGATGGCCAGCCCGCGCAGCGCTGCAGCCAGAGCGCTTGCCGGATGAGCCAGCATCAGCAGGATGCAGCCGGCAAAGATGAGGCCTAGCAGGGGGCCGGAAATCTTCTTCAAGATCATAGTCAACGCCTCCAAGTTCTATGGTTAGATGTATGCCAAAAGAAGGACAAACATCACAAAAAAAATGCAGAAAGCGTTTACAAGACGCGATGCATTTTTGCTTGAATTATGATATTATTAAATTAATCAATGCACACCTTTTTTAGAGTAATAATTAGGGATGGAGTGATGGTGATGAGCGTAGTTGCCGGAGTTCTCGTTTGTGCTTTTGTATATGTTATCCGGATCTCTCTCGTCCCTCCTGGTGATGAGGAATTTCGGACCTATTAAATATGATGTGACGCTAAACACCGGGTTTAGCGTCTTTTTTTTGCGTTCTACAGGATGACATAAGCCTAAAGTCATTGTTTAACGGTGCAATGCTTTTTTTGGTATAATAAAACAGACGCTTCAATTAAAATGAAAGAAAGCTGGTAACCTCCAATGAATCCAAATGACAGCTTATTCGACAATCTGGGGGGCGCAGAGGGGCTTCACCGTCTGGTTGAAGTATTCTATGCAAAAGTGCAGCTTCATCCGCAGCTGAGCCCGTTATTCCCTGCTGATATTACTCCTGTCCTGGAGAAGCAATATCAATTCCTCAGTCAGTTTTTCGGCGGACCGGCGCTCTATTCCGAGCTCCATGGCCATCCGATGATGAGAGCAAGGCATATGCATATTCCAATCACGCCGGAACATGCCGAGCAGTGGTTGGGGTGTATGAAGGAAGCACTGGAGGATACCGGTGTTCAGGAACCGCTGCGTTCATTTGTGCTCAGTCGGCTTGCAGGACCTGCACACCATTTTGTTAACATGCCCCAGGAGTAAGGAGCAGTTGATCGCGAAAGGATGAGGGCATTTGCCAGAATTAATACCTTTGTACTCGATTAAAGTTATGTGCTGCAACTGTGAACAGGAATTCTCAACCTCACGGGTACGTCCGAGCCTCAAAAGAGCAATACGCCGGGATGCGGATTTCTGCTCCTATTACAAGGAGGAAAATCCGGATTATTATGTTGTGCGTGTCTGTCCGAACTGCGGCTTTGCCTCTACGGAGAACTCTGCCGACAAGCTGGTCGACTGGCAGCGCAAAGCTTTTAATGAGCAGGTGGGGACCCGTTGGAAGACCCGGGATTTCGGGGAGAAGCGCAGCTGGGAGCTCGCACTTGAAACGTACAAGCTTGCACTGATTTGCGCTCAAAGCATCAAGGACAAAGACCGGATTATCGCTAGCCTCCTGCATCATATTGCCTGGATGTACCGCTATCAGGGGGATTCTGCGCAGGAGCAGCGCTTTTTGCGTTATTCGCTGGATGAATATGTAAAGGTGTTTGAGAATGACGGGATGGGTGGAAATGACGCCCGGCTGATGTATCTGATCGGTGAGCTGAACCGCCGTATCGGGGAGTTCCACAGTGCGGTGAAATGGTTCTCACGTCTGATCAACGATCAGAGAATCACCGATGCCGCGATGATCCGGGCTGCGCGCGAGCAGTGGGCCCTGCTGCGCGAACAAATGCGTGGAGAAGACATTGACCCGGACGCATTGGCGGGAATCTGATCCTTTTCCGCAGCTCCATGAACGGCAAAAGCGCAAAAGCGATAAACTCACTTTTGCGCTATGCAGGTGTGCCTGATTGAGGGAATGGGAGACCATAGGCGGTCAGCGGACCGCGCGGTCGAACAGCAGATAGTCCCCATCGTTGTCGATGACTGTCGGGCTAGTGCTGCAGCATGGAAAGACAAGCAGTTTCTTTTTGCCGTCGCGCACGATTTGCAGTTCCTTCGGTTTCATGGGGAGAAGCACATTCTCCGAGTTGCAGAACGGGCAGTACTGCACGTACAGATCTCCAAGAATAATGTCATAAGGCCAGGTATGGCTGAATGGGATCATTGCTCTTCCTTCTCAGCTGGCGGCGTCTCTGCAGCCTTACCATCGGTCTCAGCGCTTTGCTGCTTCGATAATTCAGCGATCTTTTGCAGCAGAATATGTTGAGGCATATGCATCAAGTGTTCCAGGGGAACGCCGAGCTGTTTGGATAAAGTTATAGCCGTTTTCGGTGAAATTTGCAGTGGCTTCATGTTGATGCCCTCCTAAAAGTTTAATGAGCATAGCTGCTTAGAGTCATTTCGTACAAAGCTGCCTCAGAAGCATATGGCGGTACCCATTAGAATAAATATGACTATTTGGCCTCGAAAGCAGAGGCTTGGGGTTATCGTAATTCACTTTACCATGGCTTCAGGCCAAATACAAAGAAAACCAATTCAGAGCAAAGGAATGGTGGGAAGACATGAAACAACCATTATCACTGACATGGGAGCTGGAGTCTATTTTTCCGGGCGGTTCATCCTCTCCGCAGTTTGAAGAATTCTTGAAGCAGCTTGAAGCGGATATTGAGACCTTGCGGCAGCAGGTTACCGCTTCCGTCTCCCCGGCCGATTCCGAATCCACCAAATCCCTGGATTCTGTGATCGAATTGCTGCAGAGCTGCTCCGGACGTCTGATCCAGGCGTCGGAATTTGCCGGCTGCCTGGGTGCCCAGAATCAGCAGGACAAGGGAGCTGTCCGGTTATCCTCCAAAGTGACCGGTTTGCGCGCCGGCTTCGAAGGCATCAGTTCGCAATTTGACAATGTGCTGCGTCAAACGTCGGATGCGGTATGGACGGAGTGGATGGCCCGGCCGGAAATTGCTCCGCTTGCTTTCGTACTAAGCGAAAGCCGTGACTTAGCCCGCGAGAAGATGAGCCCGGAGCTGGAAAGTCTGGCGCTTGAGCTCGCCGTTGACGGATATCATGGCTGGAGCGAGCATTACGAAACGATTGTCGGCTCCATTCAAATCCCGTATGAGGATGAGGAAGGAACCAAACAGTTGTCTGCCGGACAGGCCTTCAATAAGCTGGATGATGAAGATCCGAAAGTACGGGAGGCCATGTTCCGCAAATGGGAGGAAGCCTGGGGCGGAGCCGCAGATTATTGCGCGGATACCCTGAATCATCTGGCAGGATTCCGGCTGAAGTTGTACAAAGGCCGGGGCTGGGAGGATGTGCTGAAGGAGCCGCTTGGCATCAACCGCATGTCACACACAACATTGGACGTGATGTGGGACGTCATTACCAAGAGCAAACCGGCGCTTGTCTCCTACCTCCAGCGCAAAGCCAAACTGCTGGGTATGGACGCACTGGCCTGGGTGGATGTAGAAGCGCCTGTCGGCAAATCCTCCGGCAAAATTCCTTATGATCAGGCAGCAAAAGACATTGTTACGCAATTCCGCAAATTTAGTCCGAAGCTGGCGGATTTCGCTGAGCATGCCTTCGACAATAACTGGATCGAGGTCGAAGATCGTCCGGCCAAACGTCCCGGCGGATTCTGCGTCTCCTTCCCGGAGAGCAAGGAATCCCGCATATTTATGACATACAGCGGCACGCCTTCCAATGTGTCGACATTGGCGCATGAGCTTGGACACGCCTACCACTCTTTCCTGCTGGATGACCAGCCGCTGTTCAACCAGAATTACGCGATGAATGTAGCAGAGACCGCCTCTACCTTCGCAGAAGTCATTGTATCCGATGCACAGGTGAAGGCAGCTGCTGATCCGGAGGAGAAGCTGGCGCTGCTTGAGGCGAAAATTCAGAACAGCGTTGCCTTTTTTATGAACATCCACGCCCGCTTCTTGTTCGAAACCCGCTTTTACGAAAAACGCAAGGAAGGTCTTGTGAACGCGGAAGAGTTGTCGGCACTGATGGAGGAAGCTCAGAAAGAAGCCTTCTGTGGTGTGTTGTCAGAGTATCACCCGCATTTCTGGGCCTCTAAGCTGCATTTCTACATTACGGATGTGCCGTTCTACAATTTCCCTTACACCGTAGGGTATATGTTCAGCACGGGATTGTACCGGCTTGCGCTGGAGCAAGGGCCTTCATTCGCTGACAAGTATGATAATTTGCTGCGGGATACAGGGGTAATGACATTGGAGGATCTGGTCTCCAAACATCTAGGAGTAGACCTTACGGAGCCGGATTTCTGGCAGGGAGCCGTAGATCTGATTGTAGCGGATATCAACGAATTCCTTGCAATGACAAACTAATCTGACCGAGAATATGACAAAACTAAGACAAGAATTTTTTGTCGAATGGAAATCAATTCGCTCAGAACTGGTGTGAATACGCAAAAGCCCCTTTATCGGGGCTTTTTTTTGCGCTGTATAGTGTCGAAAGCGATCGGATTATAGTGGAATTTATTGGATTTTTAATAAAGATTGCGCACATATAGGGATTTTAACCCAATTATGTTGAATAATGTTGTACCTTGTAAAGTACTGCCCTATAATGAGCCTAAAGCCTTATATAAGGCCTGCTAGGAAAGAAATACGAAGGTGGTTTGTACGAAGAATAATCAAGAAGCAGTGCTCTCACAAAACGAAGCGGAAGCTTATGAAGCAAGTTTTGTACGAAGAATAGAACTTCAAGAAGCAATGCTCACAAAACTTTTAGGAGGTACAATATGCTCAGGACAGAAGAGCTATCGCTGGCAAGACAGATGGATTTGGTATTCAAGGAGCTGCAAGAGGAATTGTCTGGACTGTCTTCCGGCACGGTTTTTGTGCAAATCAGAAATAATGTCATCGGTAAGTTTGGGATCCGCCATAATCCGCTGTCTGGACGAAGTGGTGTATTTAAGGATGAGCAGGAGGGGTTGAACTCAGGCCAGTTATCCTCCTTCCGGCTTATGGCGCTGGAGAGTCTGAAATACAAACGGCGCTGGACGCATGGTGAGATCAGCTATGAGTTCGCCGTCCGCCAGGGAATGGTGGTTGTAGATGCGATCCTGGAGTCCAATTACAATATGGCCAACCTGATGATCCGCTATCCCCGTAATTCTGCTGACAATTCTGATCAAAATTACGGCTGAAATTATACATAGCTACACAAGCTAAAAGCCCGCCTGCGCTTCGACGAGAAGCGCAGACGGGCTGAGAAGCTACTCCGTTTCAGGCGTTAGCCCTACCGGATAAATCACTTAATGATAAGGCGACTACGAACGACCGGACAGTTGTTGCTCTGCCAGTTGTACCAGACGTTTGGTGATGTATCCTCCCAAAGAACCGGTTTCGCGGGAAGTGTAGTTACCATAATAACCGTCTTGTGGAATCGTTACTCCAAGCTCTTGTGCTGCTTCATATTTCAACTGCTGCAGCGCTGCATTCGCTTGAGGCACGACCAGGTTATTACTACGGCTGCTACGACCTTGTTGACCTGCTTGACCCATGTGTGTCACCTCCTTCGCCCGTTGTGAAGATAGTATGAGCGCGAGGAGATGAATTCATGCACGATTTCGAAAGAATTTAAGGATGGTAATTATATGAAATTAAGAAGTTAAGGATAGAGTATTTCGAGCATGCTGGAAAGCGCAAGCGTCTGGCCGGGCTGCAAGGTAATGAGTCCTGTAAAGGAAGGGTTCTTTGGGATATTCGGAGCATCCGGCAGCCATGTGTAGGGTTCGATGCACAGAAACTGCTCTGCAGGCCCTTTCGTATATACCACCCAATGACGGAAGTAATCTTTGTCTGCAGTATAGCGAAGCCCATATCCGTCATCACGGAGCAGCAAGGCTTCTGCGGGCTGCTTTTTTCCGATTCTTAGCACAGTATCCAAATTAGTACCTTGAAGATTCATTCCTTGGTTAAAGGCTTCCAAATCACCGAGCGGCAGCAGGCTGCCGCTGGGCAGGAGCTCGTTGTTCAGTTCATAAATGCTTTCTACGGGCAAATTCAGTTTCCAGCGGCCGGGCTCACCGTCAATCATGAACCAGGTGTGATAGCCAATCCCGAATGGAATGACTGTGTCTCCTAAGTGAGTGACCTTAAGAGTTTGCTGAACACGGGCATCCTGAAGCCGGAACGTCATTTCGAATCTCAGAGGAACAGGAAATTGCCTCATCCAGTTAGCGTCGTCACCGGTATTGAATTCCGTCGTCACCGCACAGCCTTCTTCGTCCTCTTCAATATCGCTGACACACCAGCTCTGCGTCCGGTGCAGTCCATGAATATGATTGTCCCCGTCCGTATTCTGATCAAACTGGTAGCTTGTACCCTCAAATTGAAATTGCCCCTTGCGGATTCGTCCGGGTGGAACTAAGAGCGGAATACCGAAATGGTAAGGCTTCTGCAGATAAAAAGATATGTCGCTTTCATCAGGCCGGCGAAGGATTTCCCGATTCTCCTTACGGTCCCACAAGGAGATAATGTTGTTTCCCAGTCGCGGCAAAAGCGTGAGTTCAAGTTCGCAGCTATGTAAAATATAGGTATCATAGCCGCCCCACTGCCCTTTGGTCACCTGTTTCATGAGAGATATGCTCCTTTAACTTAATCTGAAAGAATGCGAATAACCTTATCATAACAGATTTATGTTTTTGTGGTTAACGGATTTGACATCTTCTCAGTATCGCTCTATGATGAATGCATTAATGAACGATGACAATGCGATGACAGGGACAAGTAGGCGGGAACTGCACCTTCAGAAAGCCGGTGGCTGATGTGAACCGGCGGGACACTTCCGTATGAATGGACCCTTGAGCGCCGCGCTTGAACGGGCTGGAGAGCCTCAGTAGACCGGCCGGCACTTCCCCGTTACCGGAAGCAAAGGCTGTTTGCTGATGTCCTCTATGGACCCCTCAAGCAGCGAATAAGGGTGGTACCACGGTCTCACGTCCCTTGCGGATGTGGGGCCTTTTTGTGTTCTTCGAAAGTGGAAATTACATTTTATGGAGGGTAATTCGATGGCTAAAAAAGTATTGTCGGGCATCCAGCCCAGTGGTTCACTGACACTTGGGAACTATATCGGAGCGATCAAAAATTTCGTAAAACTGCAAAAAGAGTATGAGTGCTTTTTCATGGTAGTGGATCTTCATGCCATTACTGTTACTCAGGAGCCTGCCGCACTGCGGGAAAATTCAGAATCGGTAGCGGCACTTTATCTTGCTGCAGGCATTGATCCGGCAATCTCAAATGTCTATATGCAGTCCCATGTACCACAGCATGCCGAGCTGGGCTGGATCATGACTACGCTGACTGCAATGGGTGAGCTGGAGCGGATGACCCAGTTCAAGGATAAGTCTTCCGGGAAGGATTCTGTGGGCTCAGGCCTGTTCGTCTATCCATCGCTGATGGCTGCCGATATCCTCATTTACAATGCCGATCTCGTACCGGTTGGCGAGGATCAGAAGCAGCATCTGGAATTGACGAGAGATCTGGCCGGACGTTTCAATCACCGTTTTGGGGAATTCTTCACGGTTCCGGAGCCGTATATTCCTGAAGTGGGCGCACGTATTATGTCGCTGGACGACGCCAGCAAAAAAATGAGCAAAAGCAATCCAAATGCGGGCAGCTATATCGCACTGCTTGATCCGCCGGATGTGATCCGCAAAAAAATCAGCCGTGCTACGACGGACTCCGGCCGTGAAGTGGTGTATGATCCCGCAAACAAGCCTGAGATCAGCAATCTGATGAGCATTTATGCCGAGTGCTCGGGAATGAGCCTGCAGCAGATTGCCGACCGTTATGAAGGGCAAATGTATGGAGGATTCAAAAAGGATCTTGGTGAAGTGCTGGTGGCTACGCTAGAGCCGCTTCAGCAGAAATATTATGAAATCCGCAGCTCCGGCACGCTTGGTGATATTCTTGCCGAAGGCGCGGAACGCGCCCGCATCGTGGCGGCGCAGAACCTTGCCGCCGTTAAGGAACGGATGGGTTTCCTCCCGTTACGTTAAGAGGCCTGCCTTGCCTCCGCTTTGCGTCTCAGTCTGGCTTTGAGAATAAACCCCCAGCCGATGTTCAGGACACAGAGAACGCCAAGCAGGAGCGCAAGCCAGATATTAAAGCTGATGGAGATAGAAGCAGCTGTTAGCATTAGAATCGAAGAACATGCGAACCAAAGCGACAGACCTTTACCCATAATTGCCAGCCTTCCTTTCTAATAATAGTAAGTGAATGATCCCGCAGCGTTTATGTGCTGCGGATTTTTTTTGTAATATAAGGAACTATATAATATGCAGTAATAAATGATGCTTAATAAACATCTAAAATTAAATGAAAACGCTTTATGGTGATTGTGCCTTATGTTGCGGCAGGCGTCAAGAGCGGTAATTCATGGCAGAGCAAAGAAGGCGTCCGGAAACCGGGCGCCTTCTGCTATTGACTACAGCTTTACAGAGCCCGGATCAATGGCGAACCTTTCATCCAGTTTCTCGCTGCTGAGCCAGCCTACATAAGTGTTGAGCGGATGATATTGGTTATCCATTACAAGCACCGCTACGAAAGGGAATTGCTTGCGGTGTAAATAACGCACATCGCCCCAGCGTACAATATAACCGGAGGGCAATTCCTCGACCTCGGCTACAGCATATGAGGTGAAATATAGAAATGCCTGAATGTCCGGATGGGATTTGGAATGTTCTACAGCGGGGTGGGTGGAGCACACCGCATGTTTGAACCATTCCAGCCGCCCGCCGCTCAGTAATCCGACGTTATAGCTGCCGTCCGGTTTGGCTTTGACCACATTCCAGCGCGATGGCGAGATCGTGGGGATGACATAATAACGGTCGCCGGCATTATGATGCATATCTTTGTTCTTGATATTGCGCGTAATCCGGGCATGCACGAGGGTCCGCCAAATATAATAAATCACGATACTGGCATACAGGGTGATAAACAAAGGTGCCGGTGGAATCATCCCGCTGATCCAGAGAATAATTGCCGCGGCATGGCTGCCGAATATAAACGGATCAAAAATGTGGATAATATTCCAGGCAATCCATTTCTCTGTGAATGGACGCGCGGCCTGTGTCCCATACGTGTTGAACAAATCGGAGAATACATGAACGGCTACGCCGATGAAGCTCCACAGAGCAATATGGCTAAGAGAAGGTACATCGGTAAATCCGAATAGCGGTCCGATCACCAGTGTGATCAAAGCCGGCCACAGCAGCAGGAATGGCAGGGAATGGGTGATTCCCCGGTGATTGCGGATATAAAGCGCATTGTCCTTGAGACGCAACGCAGTATCGGCATCCGGTGCTTGCGAGGCCAGTACAGTGGCTACCATGACAGCCCCGGCCAGTGTTCCATGGGAGGCGACGGCGGGATCAACGAAGGAAAGGCCGGCCAGTCCCAGGCCCATAACAAAATGTGTAGCAGTATCCATTGGTCAGATCTCCTTTGTACGGAAGTTCTCTATTAATAACTACCCAATTTTGCGTCCAGTTATTTAGGGAGGAGGAAATAAATATTTTCACGTAATTGTCAAATTGATGAACATCTTGGTCAATGATTGTCAAAGTCTTTCCCGGTTTGATATGATAAAGTTAACAGCGGAGTGGTAAAAATTCTTAATTAAGAACGATAAAACGGTTCTTGACTCCGGCGGAACGTTAGAAGTCCCTTAGAAGGAGGAACACCAAACGTGGACAATCAATTGAGATATCAAGCTTCTTCCGATTCCGCAGCCATGTCTGCCAAATCACCCAAGGAAGGTGCAAGCTGGCGTGACTTTATTACAGTGACGAAACCCGGCATTATCCGCTCCAATCTTATCGCTGCTTTTGCAGGATACTGGGTGGCTTCGGGCTGGGACGTGCAATACGGCCGATTAATTCTGACCTTGCTCGGTACAATGCTAGTCATGGCTTCGGCCTGTGTATTTAATAATTATTTTGACCGCGACCTGGATATGAAGATGGAACGAACCCGTGAACGCGGCCTGCCTACGGGCCGACTCAAGCCGAATACGGTTCTGCTCTATGCCATCGGGCTTGGCATTGCCGGTCTTGCTGTGCTGTTTGCATTCTCCGGTGTGCTTAGCGGGCTGTTCGGCATACTCGGCATGTTCGTTTACGTAGTAGTTTACACCCTTTGGCTGAAAAGAACATCTACTTGGAGTACTTCTGTAGGTGCAATCTCGGGAGCCATGCCTCCGGTTATCGGATATGTTGCAGTTACAGGTAATGTGGATCTCGGTGCCTGGCTGCTGTTCGCAATGCTGTTTCTGTGGCAGCCGCCCCATTTCTGGGCTCTGGGCATCCGCCGGAAGGAAGAGTACAGAGCTGCGGGATTTCCGCTGCTTCCAGTCGTTAAGGGAACACGCCGCACCAAGTTCCAGATGATTCCCTATGTGGCATTGCTGCTGCCGATTCCGGTTCTGATGTACGTTTATGATTATGCAGGGATATTCTACCTTGTTATTTCTGCCGCGTTGTCCGTTGCCTGGCTGTACTTGACATTGACGGGCTTCAAAGCAAAGGATGACGATGCCTGGGCGAAGAAGAACTTCTTCTTCTCCATTAATTACCTGACTGTCAGTCTGATCGTGCTTGTGCTGAATACGACTCACGTTTAAGAGGGGGAGAGTACACCTGTGCATACCTTGAAACGTTACAAATGGACCTGGCTGCTGTTGGCCCTGGCTTTGGGAATGGCCCTTTACTTAGTGATTCAATCCTTGGATTTAGGGAAAAAGCAGCTGCCGGTCATCGGGGAGGTACAGGACTTCTCTCTTGAAAATGTGGATGGCAAGCAAGTAACACTTGCGGATACGCAAGGGAAAGCGCGGTTGGTGTATTTCTTCTTTACGGAATGTCCGGATGTATGCCCCATCACTACCTATATGCTGTCACAGACCCAGGATTTGCTGGTCAAGGACGGCAGCTTCGGCAAGGATGTTGAATTTGTCTCCATCTCATTTGATCCCAAGAATGATACACGCGAGGCCATCAAAACGTTCGCAGACCGGTTCCACGCCGATTATAACGGTTGGTATTTTCTGCGCGGAGATCAGGAACAGGTGCGGCAGTTGGCTGCCGATTCGTTTAAAGTGCTTATTTATGGAAATGACAAGGATAACTTTGCCCACGCTAATCTTATAGGTCTTGTAGACCCGGAGAACCGGTTGCGCGGACTATATGATGCTGGAGATACAGAAAATGTGACACCGGAATTCCTTGCCGGTGCTTTGAAGAAGCTGGCACCCAATTAAAAAGCATTGAACTTAAAAACGCCTTGCTTCATCCTCCGGTTACATGCGAAGGGTGAACAAGGCGTTTTTTTGCTGCCGCTATGGTTCCAGAAACGGGAATGGCAGCGGCTGAGGATAGATGATGTATTCCTCCAACCCCGCTTTTTCAAGCTGGGTGAGATTGTATTCATCGGGAGTGCCTTCTACCCCTGCATAGCCTTTCCGGGTATAAATATGGACCGCGTCTGGAAAAGCATCGCGCAGAATTCCGCGGATTTTCTTACCCGAGCTGTCGTTGTCCATATATAGGTAAACTTCTCCGTCTCCGATTTTACGCCGCAGCGATTCCAGCTTGAGTGTATTCAACGTACCGAAGGTGCACAGGATGTCGACCTCCGGCGCCAGCAGTCGCCGCAATCTGCTGCGGTCGTTTTTGCCTTCGACAATGATGGTAATGGACATAATCTGTCGCCCCCCCGGATAATAGATGGTAATGACGGGATTTGTGATCTTAAGCATGTTAATGAACACGGTCATATGCTTATTAAGTATATTACCTAAGCTTCGTCATTTTTAACAGCTGAGGGACAAAATGTGTTCATTCCCCGGGAAATGTCGTAAAAAGAAATAATCACCCGGCTCAAGGAGAGACCGGGTGATTGCGGGGTTGACTGGCAGATTCAATTCTGCGGGAATTGCAGCTCCTTTTTTTGCCGGCTCAAGCGGCATGGCTGTTCAAGTCCGCACGGTAGGCCGCGCTTTTCCCGGTATCTCTTGGAGGTAACAGCAGAAGTGCGGTCATGAGCAGGACAAATGCAATGAAATAAGGAGAAACGAAGTCCCTTAGCTGTCCTGCAGCCACCGGTCCGGCAAAAGCGCCGAGAGACATTGCAATGGATTGCAGCGAGAAGGTGCGGCCCAGATGGCCGCCTGCCCCGAGACTGATGAACAGCGAAGCCATCGCCGGAAACAGTACACCTTTCGCTGCTCCCAGCAGGAAGAGAACGACCCCTGCGGGAATGCTGGTGAATGCTGCAAGTGCGAAGAAACACAGCGCCATGCCGAGCAGTGCCACAGCAATTCTTGCAACCGGAGAGAGCCGGTTCAGGAAGAACAGGCTGAGCGTCAAGAGTGCCCCCAGGCTGAGAAGCGAAAGCAGAATCCCGGTGGATACGATCCCGTTGCTCCCCTGTGACAAAGGAAGCTCAAAGAACAGTACCCCCTGCGAGCAGGAGACGAAAAAGGGCAGCAAATAATATCGCTTGGTAACGGATGAATGCGGTTTTTCGGATGCAACCGGGTGTTCTTGCAGCGGCTGTGATGGTTTGGCAGCTGCCATACTGCCGGAGAACTTAGGTACACTGAAGAAAGCCATCACACCAGTGGCAATCAGCAGCCAGCCCAAGGTGCTGAAGGTGCCGGAATACCCGGCCTGGTGGACGATAAAGGCTCCGGCAGCTGGCGATACGACCGAAGCCAGCGTATGGATGATGCCATGGCCGGACATATACTTGCCCTGCGTGATGGGATCTGACGAGAGGGAAGCCAGCAGGGTCATGCAGGCCGGAGACAGAAATGCCAGGGCGAAGCCGCTGGCCGCCCGAAGCAGCAGCAGATGCCAGGGAAGCTGAGCGTGGGCCTGAAGCAGCAGGATGGCGCCTGCAACCGTCAGGCTGAAGACGATGTAGCGGCGGCTGCCGTTACGGTCAACCAGTACCCCGGCCAGAAGGTTGCCGGGAAGATGGGTCAGGGAATACATGCCCATCATCCAGCCGATGAAGGCCGGCCCCGCCCCCAGTGAGATAGCAAAGGGGGTAAGAATGGGGTACTGGGCATGCAGATCAAAAAATGCCAGGAAAAGAAATAAATACAGCCACAGTGCGGTTTTCACGGAATACACCTCCGAAAGGGCCGTTTCTGCGCTGGCGCAGGGTGGCGCTTTTTAATGGGGAATGGTTAAGCCTACTTGTACTTTACGTGAGTCGAGGGGGGCTTATACCATTTTATTGGGGGATTCCACCTGAACGGGTGGGTAATCATGAATTATAAGAGGCATTCATGTATAATAATTAGTATTAATGGGGACT
This sequence comes from Paenibacillus sp. FSL M7-1046, assembly GCF_038007405.1. Taxonomy (NCBI): domain Bacteria; kingdom Bacillati; phylum Bacillota; class Bacilli; order Caryophanales; family Paenibacillaceae; genus Paenibacillus; species Paenibacillus sp. FSL M7-1046. Next base: position 3,554,158 of record NZ_JBBOXB010000001.1, read on the forward strand.
TGCTCCCTGGTGTGACGAAATTTTTGATAGGGGTGTTGGGAAATTGATGGATCCGGAAGTATGGTCACAGTTTATCAGAGAAAATTGGCTAGTTATCGTTATTGCGCTAGTACTGCTGTTTGCCGTTGTTAATCTGGTCAAGACGGTTCTGAAATGGGCGATTGTTATTGTTATCATTGCGGGTCTGTTTATTTACAGCGGGGTTACAATGGATCAGATTGGAGACGCTGTGAATAAGGTGGCGGATGGAACGGTCAGCACCCTGAAGAGCGAAGCGCAGGAAGTTATGCTGAAAGAAGCGAAAGAAGCAAAATATACTTCAGGCGGTGACGGTACGTTTACGATCACAACACCCAATCTTGAAGTGAAGGGTGAAGCCGGTGAGGATAAAGTGGAAGTGACTTTCCGCGGAGTCAGTCTTGGGAAGTGGAGTGTTAACGATACTACCAAAACCTTTATTGATGAAGCCCGGAAGAATGGGGCCGGGAATTAAAATACAAGCTGATGCGAAAGAAAGGGAGGAGAGGCTATGCTGAACAGCTGGATGGACAGTATTAGTGATGCCAATATCATCACTATCCTCCTTCTGCTGATAGTGCTCTTCTCGCTGCTGCAGGGCTGGAGCCGGGGATTTGGCCGCTCAGCGGGAGGGTTGTTTGGGCTGCTCGGAACCGGGCTGCTTGCCATAGCTGCATTGGCCCTGGCCATTCCGGCTGCCTTTTACCTCTCGCCCCGTGTACAGACCTGGGCAGGTGGAATTGAGCTTCCGGATATCCAATTAAGCCAGTGGCAGCAGCTGTACTATACGGCGGTGTCCGTTCTGGCGGGTTCGCCGCTTGTGCGTTTTTTGCTGCTGCTGCTCTTGTCCTACAGTCTCATCCGCCTGCTGCTGGGACTGCTGTTTATGCTGCTTCCGATTTCCCTTCCGCGCTTTTCGGGCAGGTCCGGAAACAGGAAAATTACGCAGGTGAGCCGTCTCAGCGGAGCTGTCATCGGTCTGGCTACCGGACTTGTGCGCGCCCTGTTGCTTGTTTTTGCCTTGTACATCGGCGTGGGCTTAAATCCGGACAGCACGTTCAGCCGTTATGTGGAATCATCCCCAATCTACCGGCAAAGCGCATCTGCGGTCTTCGAACCCCTTGCCGGTGAGAATGTGCGCAGTAAGTTGCCGGTTCTGACCAAGGCGGTTGCCGCGGAGATGACGGATATCCTCCGGCGGAAATACGAAGTGCTCGACCATGAGATTTCACCCGACATCGTGGGTGCTGCCTCTGATATAGCGGGACAAGCCGGCGACGATGAGAAGAAGGCCAGACTGCTGTATGATTGGGTCGGCTCCAGGGTCTCTTATGATTATGCCAAAGCCGAGAATTATGAGCAGAACCGGATTTGGAAGGAGCAGACTCCGCAGGATACCTTTGATACCCGGATCGGTGTATGTATTGATTATGCACGTCTTTATGCAGTGATGGCCCGCTCCCAGGGGCTTCAAGTGCGCGTAGTGACCGGTCAGGGCTACGACGGCCAAGGGGGATCCGGCCCCCATGCCTGGAATGAAGTGTACATCACCGACCGGCAGGCCTGGATTCCACTCGATTCCACCTGGGCAGTCAGCGGGGATTGGTTTAATCCCAAGGATTTCGATAAAACCCATGTCAAAGAAAGTATGCTTTGAGCAAGGAAGCGGAATGCCTTGATTCTATGATACAATACAGCATGTGAAACGATGTTGAGGAAAGATAATATGAACACTCTCGTGCGCACACTGGCCGCACGTGCAATTTTTGATGCCTGTGACTAGGAATCGTGACTGGACTAAGCGCCTGTAAGGAACTTGGCCTTACATGGAGTCAGCACAGGTACAAAGGTTTATTTTAGATGTAGAGGAGTGAAAAACTGTGAGTTTTTTCCGTAAGCAGGCCTCACCCCCAGAGGAAAGCAACAGCAAAAGTTCGCTTGGCCTACGGATCAATGTATTCTTTTTTAGCACGTTTGTTATCTTTTGTGTAATCATTGTCCGTCTTGCCGTTTTACAGTTCGTCGAAGGGCCAACTCTGACTGAGGTGGAGACAAGCCGTGATACCAAAAATGTGCCGCTCGCCGCAATAAGAGGGAACATTCGTGCAGCGGGAGGAGAGCCCATCGCTTACTCGACTTCTGTGCAGTCGCTTTATATTACACTTACTAAAGAATACACGGCCAAGGTTACGGATAAGGTGACGGGAGAAACCGTGCTTACGCCGGAGGCGCAGGCCCAATCAGATGCCCTTGCGGCCAAGCTGGTTAAGGACTTTAGCGCCTATGGTGATCCGAATGCTGAGAAGCTGACTGAAAAAGATATTATTGATTCCCTGGATTTGTATTTCCGGAAATATTCGGGTTTTATGGCGCGGCGCATCAAGGCTGGCCTTACTTCGCAGGAAGTGGCCTACTTTATGGAGCACAAGAGCGAATATCCCGGACTTGAGATTGTGGAGGAAAGCAACCGGCATTATGACAAGGAATCTGTAGCCGCACAGACTGTCGGATATATCAAACCCTTTAAGTCGTCCAACAGCTTGAATATTTATAAGAATATTCAGAATGCGATGAAACAGTTGGATGCGGACCCCGGCCTCACTTATAAAGACGATGAATTTGTCGGATTCGATGGCCTGGAACTGCAGTATCAGCGGGAGCTTCGCGGCAAGAACGGATATCAGGTGATCTCGGTGAGTCCGCAGAATATGGCCGAGAAGGTGGAGGCGGTCGTGCCCCCCGTCAAGGGTAATGATGTCTGGATGACGATCAACAAGAACATTCAGCTCAAGACCGAGCAGGCCATTACAGAGCAAATCAGATGGCTGCACTCGAATTCGGTACAAGGCAAGACACACCCGAATGCATTGACCGGCTATGCCGTAGCTATGGAAGTCGATACCGGCAATATTGTTGCGATGGCCAGCATGCCTGATTATGACACCAATGTGTGGACTGCCGAGAAAATGGACACCGAGGTGTGGAAGAAAATAATGGGCAACTACCAGAACGGAACCATTACACCGTATTCCTCCGGGATGTCGGGTCATGAGTTCGGCTCCACGGTGCTGCTCGGTTCAACCATTAAACCTCTGAGTGTGCTTGTAGGACTAAATGAAGGCTTCTTCACTACTTCGACTACCTATACGGACAGGGGGATTGCCCACTTCGGGAAAAATGACAAATCCTCCGTGCGAAATTCTTCCGGCCACGTGTATGGCCCTATGGACCCGTCCAGAGCGATTGAGAAATCCTCCAATGCGTTCATGGTGGACATGGTTGGCAAGAAATTATGGGAGAAATATCATAGTGAAGGTATTAATGTCTGGGATAAATATATGAAGGAATTCGGCCTCGGTGTATCTACAAAAAGCGGACTGCCCAATGAATATCTCGGACAGATCAACTATACCGATACCAAGGCTGCCGGTAGTGCCCAGGCTGCGCTGGTCTATGCTTCATTTGGACAGCAAGGACGTTACACGGTCCTGCAGCTCGCCCAATACGTAACGACACTGGCGAATGAAGGAGTACGGATCAAGCCGCAGCTGGTCAGCAAAATCACCGATGCCAAGGGCAACGTGGTTAAAGAGTTCAAACGCGAGGTACTTGATGAAGTAACAACCTTTGACAAATCCTACTGGAACGAAATCAAAAAGGGCATGAACAGCGATGTTACTGCGTTTAATGATTTCCCTTATGACTTTGCCCGCAAAACGGGAACCTCACAGCAGCTGGGTAAAGGGGAATTGCGCGATAACGGGGTATTTATTGCCTATGCCCCGCGCGAGAATCCCAAGCTTGCTGTAGCGGTTGTTATTCCGGAGGGCGGGTTCGGCTCCAGCAGTGCCGCTCCGGTTGCACGAAAAATATTTGACGCGTACGACTATGAGTACGGACTGGATGGAGTGCCGAAGAAAAGTCTGAAAACCGATGCCAATGCAGAGGGCTCAGACTCGGCAAGCGGAACAGACGGAACGACGAACAACTGACGCGGCCATGCTGCCGGGTCGAGTGACCAAATAATTAGCTCTTGAAATGAGCATACAAATTGGAGGGGTGGCAATGACTGCCAAATACCGCCTGTTAGCACTGGATATGGATGGAACCTTACTGAATGATGAACAAATCATTACCCCCAAAACGGTAGAATGGATTCAAAAGGCAGTTGATGCAGGCGTTCACGTCTGTCTCTCCACAGGCCGCGCTTCCAAAAGCGCCATGCCTTATGCTGAACAGCTTGGACTCAAGACTCCGATGATTATGGTGAATGGCAGTGAAGTATGGCGGGCTCCGTATGAGCTGTACCGCCGCTCGCTGATGGACCCGGTGCTGGTGCAGCAGATGTATGACATTGCCCAGGAATACGATATCTGGTTCTGGGCGTATTCGGTGGATGAAGTGTACAACCGGAACAACTGGGATGGAGAGATTCTGAGCAGGGAATGGCTCAAATTCGGTTATTCCACAGAGGATGATGAGATCCGCCATAAGCTGCTGATGCGGCTTCAGGATATGGGCGGTCTCGAAATTACCAATTCATCGCCGCATAATCTGGAGATCAATCCGCTTGGTGTCAACAAGGCATCCGGTATACGCGAGGTTTGCAAGCTGCTGGGTCTCGAAATGTCTCAGGTTGTTGCCGTTGGCGATAGCCTGAATGATCTGGCTGCCATCCAGCAGGCCGGATTTGGGGTTGCTATGGGCAACGCCCAGGAAACCGTCAAGCAGGAGGCGGATGCTGTGGTAGCGTCCAATAATGACGATGGAATTGCTGAAGTGATTCAAAAGTATATCCTGTAGTAAGTACTATCAAAACTTTGAAGGAGATGAGCCAATGGCGATTCTGGGTTGGATTCTGATTATTGCTTTATTCGCGGTCGGACTGGCCGGGGCTGTATACCCGATTCTCCCTGGTGCGCTGGCGATTTATCTGGCCTTCTTTGTATACGGGTGGTTCTTCAGCTTCGAACCTTTCGGAGTCTGGTTTTGGATTATTCAGACACTGATTGTCGTCGTATTATTTGTAGCCGATTATGTCGTCGGGGCCTGGGGGGTCAAAAAGTTCGGAGGCTCACGTTCTTCGGTCATCGGCAGCACGATCGGTCTGATTCTGGGTCCGTTTGTCATTCCAGCGTTTGGACTGATCCTCGGTCCGTTTATCGGGGCCTTTGTAGGTGAACTGATGGCTGGCTCAAATCCCGGCAAAGCGGTCAAGGTCAGCTTCGGTGCATTGCTTGGCTTATTCAGCAGTACGGTAGTCAAAATCATACTGCAAATTGCCATGGTGGTCCTTTTCTTTATCTGGATCGTAATAAATTAACAGCGAAGAAGGCGAAACAGTTTGTCCAAGAAAGAATCTTTTGTCAAAGGCACGCTTATTCTGGCTGCGGCTGCGCTTGTGGCCCGGGTGCTCGGGCTTGTCCAGCGGGTGCCGCTGGAGCATTTATTCGATGATATCGGGAACGCTTCGTTCACGCAGGCGAACAACGTCTACCTGCTGCTGCTGCCGCTGGCCACAGCCGGAATCCCCAGCACACTAAGTAAAATGGTATCCGAGCGTTATGCCCTGAACCGGCCGCATGAAGCGCAGCAGGTGTACCGGGCCGCACTTATATTTGCCGCTATTGTAGGTGTGCTGATGAGTACAATCTTGTACATAGCTGCTCCTTATTATGCGGAACATACTAAGGTTCCAGAGAGCACCCTGGCCATTCGGGCGATTGCACCGGCACTGCTGCTGTTCCCCTGCATCGCGATGATGCGCGGTTATTTCCAGGGACGCAACAATATGATGGCTGGAGGAATCTCGCAAATTGTCGAGCAGATTGCCCGGGTATCCACGGCCGTGCTGCTCGCTTTTATTTTGCTCCGCCAGGGATACAGCAATACATGGATGGCAGCGGGAGCGTCATTCGGCAGTGTGCTCGGCAGTATCGGTGCATTTGGCGTCATGTTGTATTATGCAATAAAGCTGCGCCGCAGTGAGGAGCAAGTGGCCCTCTATAAAACCAATGAAGCCAAATTGCCGCTGCTGGGTATTTACAAGGATATTTTCAAGCTTTCTATACCCATTGTGTTATCTTCAATTACGGTTCCGGTAGTGAACTTTATCGATACTTCCTTCATTGTGCCATTGCTTAGTGGACAAATCGGCATGGCAGAAGCGACCCAGGCTTTGGCGATTTTTGGCAGCCGGGCGCAGAGTATCGCGGGAATACCTCCTGTGTTGTCCATTGCGCTAAGCACCTCGCTGATTCCGATTATCTCAGCGGCCTACGCCCGGCGTGATGAAGAGCATTTGAAACGCCAGGTGACGCTCGCGATGCGTATTTCGATATTAACGGGAACACCCATTGTACTTGCTCTCGTTGTATCAGCCTATTCTGTGAACGGACTGATCTTCAGCAGTCTTGACGGCAGCGGGATTGTTGCGATGCTGACGCTTGGTACGATTTTTCAGATTACAATGATGACGACCAACTCCATTCTGCTGGGAATGGGGAAATCACGAATTTCCATGTATTATGTGATGGCAGGTCTTCTCGTGAAGTTAGGTTCAAACTTCCTGCTGAGCCGCGCCTTCGGGATATACGGCATTATCGCAGCAACGGCGCTTTGCTTCTTCATCATTACTTATCTTAATCTGCGCATGCTCAAAACCATTGTTCCTTTTGAGATTATGGGTAAACGCTGGGGCGGATTCACCGTTGCGGTTCTCGCTTCCGGCGGAATTGGCTACGGCCTGAACGAAGCGGGAGTTATGCTGACCCATCTGATGCCTGCACGGCTTGCTTTCCTGATTACCTGTCTGGTTGTGGGAACGGCTGTTGTCGTCATATATCTTGTGCTCCTGATTGTGCTGGGTGTGTTAAGCCGCCAGGAGGTTGCCAGTTATCCGCGTGCTTTGCAGAAGCTGCTCAAACCACTGATGAAGCTTCAGCCTGAACGTGTTCGTACTAACGAATAATGCTATGATTAATGTCTTATTTCGTCTATTTTATTTGACTTCCTGAGCACATTTTGCTTCACTTAAAGGGTAACCGACTCAATGATGAAGAAAGGATTGGATAATCCATGGATAAAATTTCTTCCCCTGCGGAGTTTCAGGTAGCGATTCAATCACCGCGCTTGAGCGTAGCTGTATTCAAGGCGGATTGGTGCTCCGATTGCAAGTTTATTGATCCTTTTATGCCTGAAGTAGAGCAGAAATACGATGGACGTCTTACGCTTGTAGAGGTAGATGTTGATGCGGTAGGCGATGTCAGCCAGGAACAGAACATTCTTGGAATTCCCAGCTTTGTCGCTTACACCGACGGCCGTGAGCTAGTAAGATTCGTTAATAAGCTGCGCAAATCCCGTGAGGAAATTGAGAATTTTCTGAATACGGCGCTTGAGGTTTATCTGAGTATTCACAAGTAATGAAGCTTGCACACCGCTTTCGCCTTGATAGAGCAGAAGCGGTGTTTTTTTAATCTTTCTTCCCTTATATTATCCAGTTCATTCCTATGAAAATTGCGGGTGATCCTATTGACGACAAATCAATTGAAAACGCTTAGCTACATCACTTGCCTCACAATGTTTTTCGCCTTGCTTGGAGGCGCTGTGGTCACGAAGACGGGATCGGGACTGGAGTGCGGACATGATTGGCCGCTCTGCCACGGAAAGCTGATTCCAGCCTATACCGTGGGATCAATGATCGAGTACACCCACCGCTTGTTCAGTGGGTTGGCGGGTTTGGTGTCGTTAATATCGATGTTTGCTTTTTGGCGTTATGCCCGCAGACAGAAGGAACTGCTTGTTTATGCTGGGCTGACACTTTTTTTTGTAGTGGTACAGGGTGGAATGGGAGCGCTTGCGGTCATGCAGGCGCAGTCAGCTGCGGTGATGGCGCTGCATATGGGCTTCTCTTTAATAGCTTTCGCCAGCTCACTCATGCTCGCGCTGGGTACGAAGCGGCGGCATGAATCTAGAGCCGTAGAGGAGGCTTACGGGCAAGGGGTAAGCCGGGGGTTCCGCAACTTAACGTGGTTTACGGCGTTATATTCATATATTGTCGTTTATATCGGAGCTTATGTTAGCCACACGGATTCACAGGGAGGCTGCTCCGGCTGGCCGCTCTGCAATGGGGAATGGATTCCCGAGCTGTCTGGTGGGGTAGGCATAGTGTTTGTACACCGGGTTGCGGCGGCACTGCTGTTTGTTCTGATCGCACTGCTTGGACATTTAGCCTATTGGAAACACAGAGCATGGCCTGAGCTGAGGGCTCTGGGCGTTGCCGCGGTTGTGCTCTGCCTGCTGCAGGCACTCAGCGGTGCGGCTGTGGTGCATACGCTCTATAACGAACAATTGTACATATTTGCTGCGCTGGCCCATATTTTGCTGATTGCTGGACTGTTCGGAGTCTTGTGCTACATGAGTGTGCGTGTATGGCAGCTGAGCAGAAAGAATAAATCAAACTAAATGCAGGGAAAAGGTTTGTCTGTCCTGTATCGTTAGTTCTCAGTAAGACTGCCAATCAGACTTTGGGCACTCAGCCAGGTTTGAGGAGGAACAATAAAGTGGGATACGATAATTTGCGTCAATGGATCGAGCAGTTGAGAAAGGATAAGGATCTCGCTGTGATTGATACTCCGGTGGACCCCTATCTTGAACTGGCGGAGATTCATCGGCGTGTGGTACGGGAAGAAGGGCCGGCATTGCTCTTTACCCATGTAAAAGGAACCCCTTTTCCGGTCGCGACAAATTTATTCGGAACGGTCCGCAGGGTAAACCAGGCATTTGGGACCCGGCCCGAGCAGCTGATGAAGTCGCTGACGGGGGCGGTGGAAACGTTGCTGCCGCCCACCGCCTCGGCGATATGGAAAGAAAAAGGCCTGCTGTATGATCTGCTCAAGGTCGGCGTCAAAGATGTGCCGCAGGGTGAAGCGCCTGTGCTGGGCATATGCCGCAGTACCGACCCGCTGCAGGAATTGCCCAGAATCACAAGCTGGCACGAGGATGGCGGGCCGCTGATCACCCTTCCGTTAGTATATACCGAGAGTATTACCAATCCGTTGAACCGTAACCTTGGAATGTACCGTGTGCAAATTTATGATGACAATACAACAGGTGTCCATTGGCAAATCCATAAAGGCGGCGGTTTTCATCACCGTGAGGCTGAACTGCTCGGCGAGGCTCTGCCAGTCTCCGTATTTCTCGGCGGCCCGCCGGCGCTGATTGCCGCAGCCATTGCTCCCCTGCCGGAGCGGCTGCCTGAACTGCTGCTGGCTTCGCTGATGCTGGGCCGTCGGCTGCCCATGGTTAAGGATCCCATGGGCGGACACCGGATTCCCGCTGAATCCGAATTCGCCATCCGCGGTCTTGTAACGCCGCTGGAGCGTCGCCCGGAGGGACCTTTCGGAGATCCCTATGGATATTATTCCCGGCAGCATGATTTCCCTGTCCTGCATGTTCAGCGGATGTGGCACCGCAAGGATGCGATTTATCCGGCAACGATTGCCGGCAAACCCCGTCAGGAGGATTATTATTTGAAGGATTTTCTTCAGCGCCTCCTGTCCCCGGCCTATCCGCTGCTGATGCCGTCAGTCAAGGCGCTGTGGTCTTATACCGAAGCCGGCTCGCATTCGCTGGCATCCGCCGTTGTGCGCGAAAGCTATTCGCGCGAAGCGCTGGCATCGGCTTTCCGCATTCTGGGAGAAGGCCAGCTGTCTTTGACCAAATTTCTGCTGCTGACGAATGAACCGGTGGATCTTTGCGATTTCCCCAAGCTGCTGGAGACGGTACTGGAGCGTTTCGATCCGCAAACTGATCTGGTTGTGCTGAATAATACGGCTCAAGATACCTCGGATTATACCGGACACAAGCTGAATCGCGGCAGTAAAGGCGTAATGATGGGCATCGGATCCCCGGTTCGGGTGCTTCCCCGTACCTATAATGAGGGAGTGCTTCCCGGAATTACCGGCGTTGTTCCTTATTGCGGAGGATGTTTAACGGTATCGGGTGCATCCTATATAGACGACCCTGAGCTTCCGCTGAGACTGATCGCCAAACTGCGCCAGAACGAAACGGAATGGCCGCTTGTCATCCTGGTGGATCACGCCGCTGAAACCGTCCAGACGCAAACCTCCTTTCTGTGGACTGTGTTCACCCGGTTTAATCCGGCGAGCGATATTTACGCAGAATCCGAGGTTAACCGCCATCACATTGGCTATAAGCTGCCAATTGTTATTGACGCCCGCATGAAGCCTGATTATCCGGATGAGCTGGAACCGTGCGGGGATATTGTTAAGGTGGTCGACCAAAACTGGAAGAACTATTTCCCGATACTCACAAAACTAAGTTAATGCTTCCGAAGTTAGTTTTGTACGAAGAAGAATCAGGAAGAATTGCTCACAAAACTAAGCGAATGCTTCCGAAGCGAGTTTTGTACGAAGTAGATTCAGGATGTAATGCTCACAAAACTAAGCGAATGCTTCCGAAGCGAGTTTTGTACGAAGTAGATTTCAGGATGTAATGCTTACAAAACTTTAAGGAGGACAAAACATGCTGCGGATATTACTGGGAGAACCGCCGCGCGAGAACGGCGGTGTACTGGCTGAAGCCATGGACAACATGGCGAAGCTTGCAGCGATGCTGCGCAAGGAAATGAACGCGCATGAGGACCACGACCATGAATACCGCAAGCTGGAGATATGGACGCGCGGGCTGATTTCCTCCCTGGACGAGTTGGAGCAAAGCTGGTTCGCGGCAGCCTTTTACCGGAAATTGGTTGTTGCCGGTTATATGGATGATATGACGGTGATCGAGCAGGGCGATTATGCCCGTTATGTTTATTTTTATAAAAACGGCTTTATTCGTGTCTTCTCACTGCTGGACAAGCTTGGAACTGTATTGAACAGTCTGTATAATCTCAACACGACCAAGGTCAAAGCCCATTTCTCATATTTCACCGTGCTGCGGCAATTTCAATTGCTCAAAGCGCATGCGCCGCTGGCGGAAGAACTGGAGAATATCAAGAACTCTTACCGGGAGCCGCTGCAGAATCTGCGCAAACGCCGCAACGCCGAAATTCATTATATGAATGCGGAAATGCAGGATGATCTCTGGCAAAGACATCAAGGTCTGCATGATAAAATTCAGCTTGAAGATTTGGACAGTCATCTGGAGGATTTGAAGCAGTGCCTTGAGATGGTGTGCAAATCTTTAAGCGCTTCGTTCCGTTACAGCAATGAGCAGTGGCGTAAAAACGCCGCAGCCTTGAAAGCAGGGGACGGCTCTAAGTAAAACTTTCCCTTTGACAAAAAACCTGAAACTTACTATACTTAGGCATGCATTCGTTTCTCACAGAGAACGGCAACTAATTTCATATCATAATCTTATCGAGAGCGGCGGAGGGATAGGCCCGATGAAGCCCGGCAACCGATTTGTGTAATGCGCGTCAACCCGCGTTTTAGATGAATGTCATGGTGCTAATTCCTACAATACCGCGCGGTTTGCGGTCTTTGGCAGATGAGAAGGCATTGTTAATAAACGCACAGGGCCTCTTGCGATCTGCAATCGATCGTAAGAGGTCTTTTTGATGTTATAGAAATAGAAATAAAGAGAGGGGGACAGCAATTGATAGAGCTAAAAGGTTTAACCAAGGTCTACGGAAAAGGCAGCAAGGCCGCTACAGCGCTCTGGGATCTGAACCTGTCCATTAAAAAAGGTGAGGTTTTTGGAGTAATCGGCCATTCCGGAGCGGGAAAAAGCACCCTAATCCGCTGCATTAACCTGCTAGAGCGTCCGACAGAGGGTGAGGTATGGGTGAACGGTGTGGATCTGACGGCGCTGAATCAGAGGCAATTGCAGGTGCAGCGGCGTAAAATCGGAATGATTTTTCAGCATTTCAATTTGCTCACTTCGGCTACAGTATACGATAATATCGCTTTTCCGCTGCGGCTGATGGGCACTCCGGGAAAAGAAATTGACCATAAAGTGAAGGAACTGATAACACTGGTTGGTCTCGAACAACACCTGAACAAATATCCTGCCCAGCTGTCCGGTGGACAGAAGCAGCGGGTGGGCGTGGCCCGTGCCTTGGCCAGTGATCCGGATGTGCTGCTATGCGACGAAGCGACCTCGGCGCTGGATCCGCAGACGACGGACTCCATCCTGCGTCTGCTGCTCGATATCAACAAGCGATTTAATCTGACTATTGTGCTAATTACGCATGAAATGCATGTCATACAGAGCATCTGTGACCGGGTCGCAGTCATTCATGGCGGCGGTATTATCGAGCAGGGGGATGTCGCAGAGGTATTCCTGAAGCCCAAGCATGAAGTAACCAAGGAGTTTATCCGTAGTGAAACTCAGCAGGACGGGCCTCTTCGCGCGGCCATTGACGCAGTCAACGGTGAATTCGGCAAGGCCGTCAAGATTACCTTTTTGGGACAAAAAACGTACGAGTCTACCTTGTCCCATGTGGCCCGCGATACCGGGGTCAACTTTGCGATTTTGCAGGGGACAATCTCCACAATTAAAGATGTCCCTTACGGCCAGTTGATTGTCCGTTTTGAAGGGTCTTCTGAAGCGGTTGAAGCCACAATCGCCGAGTTAACGGCGCAGGGGCTTGATGTGGAGGTGATTTCATAGTGGGCGGCTTGAATTTTAATACGATTAATTGGGAAGAAATGCTTGATGCTACAGTGGCTACACTAAAAATGTTGGCATTTTCCGGAATATTCACAATTATTCTTGGTTTACCACTCGGAATTGTGTTATATTTATGGGGAAGATCAAATAACATTGTTATCAGGGTTATTTACTCGGTATTGTCGCTGCTTGTAAACATCCTGCGTTCCGTTCCATTTCTCATTCTAATGGTAGCATTGATTCCTTTCAGCAAGTCGATTATGGGGACTTCGATAGGTGTGCTCGGTACGATCCCGGCGCTGGTCATCGGTGCGGCTCCGTTTTTTGCCAGACTGGTGGAGACGGCACTGCGTGAGGTTGACCGGGGCGTGATTGAAGCAGCACAAGGAATGGGAGCTTCCACAGGGCAGATCGTTATGCGTGTACTTTTGCCCGAGGCTCGTCCAGGCTTGCTTGCCGGAGTGACCATCACTCTTGTTACGCTCGTTTCCTACACCGCGATGTCGGGTATGATCGGCGGCGGCGGTCTTGGTGACCTGGCAATCCGCTACGGTTATTACCGGTATGAGAAAGAAGTTATGATTATCTCCGTAGTGCTGATGGTTATACTAGTTCAGCTGCTGCAAATGGCCGGAGACCGGCTGGTCAAATTTTTCACCCGGAAATAAGGTACGTCCATATATAGCCTTATTCATACATTTAATAAAGGGGGATTTACAGATGAAGAAAGTACTGCTCACATTTTTCAGCTTGACCTTGGTATTGGTGCTGGCTGCTTGCGGCAACAATAACAATACCAATAACGTGGCCAATTCCGCCGCAACGAATGCACCATCAACAGATGCTTCTGCAGAGCCAACGACTGAACCGGCTGCAGAACCTGTAACCCTCGTGGTCGGCGCATCTCCTGTGCCGCATGCTGAAATTCTCAAGGCTATCGCTCCGCTGCTTGAAGCACAAGGCATCAAGCTGGAGATCAAAGAATTTACAGACTATATCCTGCCGAACACACAGCTTGCCGAAAAGGCACTGGATGCGAACTTCTTCCAGCACAAGCCTTACCTTGATGACCAGAACAAAAAGAATGGTTCAGAACTGGTATCGGTAACTGCTGTTCACGTTGAACCTTTCGGCGCTTATTCCAAAAAAATCAAATCGATTGATGAACTGGCTGACGGCGCGAAAGTAGCCATTCCGAACGATGCCACCAACGGTGGACGCGCACTGATCCTGCTGGCCAAAAACGGCCTGATCACCTTGAAAGACGACACTAATATCACTTCCACCAAAGCGGATATTACCGAAAACAAAAAGAAACTTGAGATCATTGAATTGGATGCAGCAATGCTGCCACGCCAGCTTGATGAAGTGGATATTGCTCTGATCAACACCAACTTTGCACTTGAAGCCGGCCTTGTTCCAACCAAAGATGCATTGTTCATTGAAGGAGCAGATTCCCCTTACGCCAACCTGCTGGTATCCCGTCCTGATAACAAGGATTCCGATGCTATCCAGAAGCTGGCTGCAGCGCTGAACTCTGCGGAAGCTAAAGCATTTATCGAAGAGAAATACGAAGGTGCGATTATCCCTGCATTTTAAGCTGCTGCCTTAGCTGCCTTAACAGAATTACAACGACGGATAACCCCGCATGCCAGAAATAGGCATGCGGGGTTTTTAGCACTCCGGTTGTTGCGAAATGTGAAATCCTCTATAATACATATAACAAGTGGAAACGGCTTCGCCGTCCTCAAAAGGACGGTATCCGTTACAGCGAGAAATAGAAGGATAATTTATAGTGTGAAGCCTATAAATTCTTATAGTTCAAAAAAATCCCGGGTCTTCTTCTCAGAAGATCCGGGATCGGTATCAAACGGGATTAGAATACTTGAACAACTTCTTCTACGCCTTCTACTTCTTCAAGGAGGGCGCGTTCGATCCCGGCTTTCAACGTGATCGTGGAGCTGGGGCAACTGCCGCAGGCACCCATAAGCTTCAACTTAACAATGCCGTCTTCAACATCGATCAGTTCGACGTCACCGCCATCGCGCTGCAGGAACGGACGAAGTTTATCGAGCACTTCCAGTACTTCATCATACATGGTGGTGCTTTGTACATTCTCACTCATTTCTCAATCACTCCTTTCGTAAGTTCATTATAGTACAAAAAGTTAAAAAATAAAATGGTTAGTGCAGAATAGGGAGAGCATCATGAGACCAATTATTGAATTTTGTGCCAGTAATATTGGCCATGGCACGGAACCGCTGAAAAAAAAGCTGGAACAAAATCCGGAATACGATGTAATTGAATACGGTTGTCTGAACAACTGTGGCGAGTGCTACCTGCAGCCATTCGCCATGGTTGACGGCGAGATTATTGAAGCAGCTTCTCCAGAGGAACTGGAAGCAGCCATCGAGGCCGCAATTAAGGAGCAGGAAGCATGGGACAATCTGGAACTGGACTAGCCGAAGGCTAGTCCTATCCTTGGCCTGCCTTAATTTAACCCAAAGGCCGTTTGGACATCCATAGTACGCCGCTTTTCAGCAGACGGGGGACACGTCCCATGACGGAGCGGCGGCCCATCAGCCCGAAACCGGCATGTTTGCCCAAGGAACCAAGCGTCCCCTTCAGCTTGATCGCATGCAGCTTCGGCGTTTCACCGCGCCATAGCGCCTGAAGGACATGTGCTACCTGCTCCCCTTGCGCTCCGGCTGCCTGAGCACTTGGAGCGAACGGAAGGCTGGCGCAGTCACCGAGCACGTATACTTCCGGATAATCCGCTATATTGTAATATTGGTCTAGCATGATCCGGCCACTGCGGTCTTTCGCTACTTCGAGCTGCTGGACTACCCGTACGGGCTGGATTCCGGCGGTCCATACAGTAACATCAGCAGGAATAGCCTGGGTGCCATTGTAGATGGCATCCTTTTCTACATGAGATACAGAAATTTTCCCCAGTGTCTCGACATGGTGTTCGCTGAACCATTCCTCCACATACTTGGACAGCTTCGCCGGAAAAGCCGACAGCACGCGTTCCCCTCGATCCAGTATAGAAATATTCAGGTCAGGACGGCTTTCACGCAGCTCTGCGGCAATTTCCACTCCGCTTAATCCCCCGCCTACAATATTAACCGTTCCATAAGGCTTCACATCATTCAGCCGCCGATACGTTTCCCGCGTTTCCGAGAAGCTCTGGATACTGCAGGTATATTGCTCTGCTCCTTGAATGCCATGATAATTATCTGTACAGCCGAGAGCGATCGCCAGGATATCATAGGAAACCGGCTCGCCGGTCTCCATGAATATCATTCTGCTATCCAGATCAATGGAGCCTACTTCACCATACCGGACGGTCAGACGCGGATGCACGGGGAACTGGATGCGTAAATGGTAATCGTTCACCGTCCCTGCAGCAAGCGCATAATACTCCGTCTTGATTCCCTGATAAGGCATCCGGTCGATTAGGACGATCTCCATATCATGAGGGAGATGGTTGTTGAGCAGTTCTTGGATAAGGGCAAGGCCGCCGTAGCCGCCGCCCAGGACGAGTAATGTTCTCATGCAGACCGATCTTCCTTTCGAGTAGTGCTCAAATATGGTTTTTGCAGCTGCGAAGAACAATTCCGGTTAACTTCAGTCGTTTAATTATTCGTAAACCTTGATTACATTGTAGAAGGTATCCCGTTCAACCGGAATCCGTCCGGCGCCTTTTACGAGCCAGATCAATTCTTCGCGTGTCAGACCTTCAGGAGTTAAAGCACCTGCGGCGTGACTGATCCGTTCTTTTAAAATCGTGCCATGCACGTCGGAAGCTCCGAAGCTTAGAGCAACTTGAGTGAGCTGTGCGCCAATATTAATGAAGTAAGCTTTAATATGGTCAATATTATCCAGCATCAAACGGCTGATCGCAATCGTCTTAAGATCTTCATACGCGGAGTTGCGGCGCATAATTCCGGCGTTTTTATTCTTGGGCTGCATGGACAGCGGGATAAATACCATAAAACCGTTCGTTTCATCCTGCAGCTCGCGGATTTGCAGCATATGGCGGATGCGGTCCTCGTGGGATTCGATGGAGCCGTAGAGCATGGTGGTGTGCGTCTTCATGCCCATCTGATGGGCAACCCGGTGCACTTCCAGATACTCTTCGACGTTTGCTTTATCAACGCGCATTTTTTTACGGTATTGGTCAGAAAGAATTTCAGCTCCGCCTCCGGTAAGCGATTGGAGTCCTGCTGCGCGCAGCTGCTCCAGTACTTCACGGATGCTGAGTCCGCTGATCCGGGTGAAGAAATCAATTTCCGCCGCAGTATAGGCTTTTAAGGCAACTTCAGGAAACCGCTCATGCAGAGCTTTCAGCGAATCAACGTAATATTGGAAGGGCACCTTATCATTATGGCCGCCGACAATATGGAATTCGCGTACGCCGGGATGAATATGCTGTTCGACATATTGCACCATTTCCTGACCGGAAAGCGTATAAGCGCCTTCTTCTCCGTCATCCTTGCGGAAATTGCAGAATGCACAGTGGGATTCGCAAACATTGGTGAAATAAAGGCTCATGTTTTCGATAAAATATACCTTGTTTCCATTCTTGCGCTGGTTGACTTCATTAGCCAGCTGGCCGATCGTGAGCAAATCGTTGCTCTCATATAAATAAACGCCGTCTTCCAAATTTAATCGTTCTCCGCCGCGAACCTTTTCGATAATGTTCGCCATTCTGGCGTCTGTGTGGGGTGTGATAAGAGTAGACATATGATTTCCTCCTGAAGGTTTGGCGAGGTGAATACACCCGCAGAATCGTAACCGGAAATTACTAAAACACGCGTTGTCCAGCGTAAAAAATGGAGGCTTTGATGGCCTCCGTGACAATTTTCCGAATTTTTACGTACATTGCTTCCCCTATTATAAACCTCTCTCCAAGGGTGAGCAACCGCTGAGACTTGAAGTATAGAGCGGATAAATCGTATCCAAGGCAAGCAGTTATGACTTGAGGGTAAGGGAAGAGTGGAGTATACTTAATTTAATATAGAAAATTACTTTTGGCCGGAAGGCTGTCATAGCATAAGAAGCAGATATTGCTAACAAAATTTCAGGAGGTTGAGATCATGATTACAATTAGTGAAACAGCGGCAGAACAACTCAAGACAATGCTGGCTGAGCAGGAGCTGCCCAACATGTTCCTTCGCCTTGGCGTAACACCGGGGGGCTGCAGCGGGTTCTCCTACGCCATGGGCTTTGACGATAACGAGAGCGAGCAGGATGTCTACCTGGATGTCGCTGATCTCAAGGTAGTTGTAAGTAAAGACGACATCCGTTATCTCAACGGTCTTGAGATTGACTTCGAAGAATCCGGCATGACCGGCGGATTCACCATTAATAACCCGAATGCCACCGCCACCTGCGGCTGCGGTTCCTCCTTCCGTACGAAGGACGATGCCGGCAAGCCTGCAGCTGAGCCTTGCTGAATGGGAAGGGTCGTTTAGTGTCAAAGATACTGAAAGAGGCGTTAATTTACGCTTTGATTTTTATAACTGTTCCAACAGTAATCAATCTTATCTTCACACCAGAAGATGTTGCAGGTCTTTTTGATTACGGCTTTTGGGTAGGCACAGGACTTTTCCTGACAGCTTTTTTTATTGTTTTTGTACTAGTTTTCTTGGTGCTTTTGCTAAAACGTACTTTTCGCAAATCGCCAGAGAAACGTTTGTAACACCCTTCATGACGTGCAGAATGAGACTTCAAGGTTAATCACCTTGGAGTCTTTTTTGCATTTCCAATATTTAGTGTGCCTGATATACTGGAGCATAAATGAACCATACGGCACATTACTATTGATATTAAGGAAGTGACCTGAATTGATCATTGAAACACAACGGCTGATGATCAGGGAGTTTTCGCCCGGGGATTGTGCAGCGGTTCACAGCTACGCATCGGACCCAAGGGTAGTAGAGCATATGATGTGGGGGCCCAACACGGAAGAGGAAACAAGAGCCTATCTCCATTTAACAATCGGCCAGCAGCATCAGGAGCCGCGTAAAGTTTTTGAATTTGCAGTGGTTCTGAAAGAGACCAATCAGCTGATTGGCGGCTGCGGAATTCATACGCCTGAGCAGGGCCAGGGAGAGATAGGTTATTGCTTTAATTCCGGGTATTGGGGGCAGGGGTTTGCGGCCGAGGCGGCTTGTGCTCTAATATCTTTCGGCTTCCGGCAACTAGCTCTTCACAGAATATATGCGACCTGCCGTCCGGAGAATACAGGCTCTGCCAAAGTGCTGCAAAAGGCCGGAATGAGGTACGAGGGGCATATAAGAGGACATAAGTGGTTCAAGGGAAGTTGGCATGATTCTTACCAGTATTCCATTCTGGAGGAAGAGTACGTATCAAGCAAATAATCACTTGTAAGAAGGGAGCGGCCACATGGAGCGATGGGAATACAAAACAATTAAATTTAAGACCGGCGGATTTTGGGGCGGCAGAGTTGATAATTCGGAATTTCAGGAGGAGCTGAATTTTTATGGTAAGGAGGGCTGGGAGCTTGTATCCTGTTTTGACACCAGCCAGGCGCAGGGGGCTTCCAAAGATGTCATTGTTGTCTTTAAAAGGAAGCTGATCGGGCCGTAAAGTACGGGAATAGGGAGGAACCCTCTTTTACAGCGATATTGCCTATTACCTGCGCGTCATAGCAATTGCTTCTATATAAGTAGGTTAATAGATCTCAGCGAATGAAGCTGTCCATCTGCACAAGCCATCCTCTCACTCCTTCATAGAGTATAGTATCTGCAATGAAGGAGTGAAACGATCGCCGCAATCAGGCCGGAAGGATAAACTTGAAGTTAATCATAAATACGATTAAAGCGGCGGCCCCCATGGAGAAGGCGATACAACTGGCGCCAAGCACTCTGCGGCGGTCTTTTATAAACTTGAAGCCGAGCGCGCAGACAAGGATGGTGGTACCCGCCAAGACAACAGACATACCAATCATAGCCACCCAATACAATACCTCGAACAATTGTGCCACTAAGGATCCCTCCTCTTACCGCAATAATACAATGAATTTTAAGATTATTCCAGTTAGTCTGCGGGGGCTCTACATCGAATCATTTCTATTGAATCGTCAAAATAACCGCGCTGTTGCCGTCGAAAAAATGATTGTCGGATGATGCGGATGAATACAGCGCAGTGCGGATAAAGTCCCAGGACATACGGCCCCGGAGCCATATGCCCTTTTTTGCTGTGAACGCCTTCTTACACGGACAATCATACAGGAAGGCGGGGCCGCTCCTGAGTAATGTATAGGGTAGGCTGGGAATGCGAAAGGAGCGGGATAAAAATGGCGGGAAGACAACTGGCCAGCAAATGGCTGAAGACCGAAGCGCTGCTTAGCGATGCGCGGGTTGCCGGTTACATTCCGAGAACAAGGGAATACAGTGCTGCCGGGCTGCTTAAAATGCTGAGAAGTTATGGGAATGTTGTGATTAAACCTGTCGTAGGCGGCGGGGGTTACGGAGTAATTAAAGTGTTTCTGGACGGGCGTGGATACGGCTTCACATATATGGACAAAACACGCGTGTACGGGGATTTCTCTTCCATGAGGCAGGCGCTCGAGCGTGTGAAGGTAAGACGGAAATATTTGATGCAGCAGGGCATCTCACTGGCCCGGATTGCCGGGCGCCCGATTGATTATCGGGTTAAGGTAGTAAAGAACGGAGCTCGTTGGGAGTTTCGCTCCATGGTGGGAAGATTAGCTCGTCCGGGGCTGTTCGTAACCAACCTATGCAAGGGCGGAACGATGATGAGCTGCCGTGAAGGGCTGAGAAAATCGTTGCCCCGTAACAGAACGGCCACCAAAAAAGCAGAGATGCGGCGACTAACCTTAGTATGTACAGAGCTGATGGAACGTCATTTTCCGGGAATAGGCGAGTTGGGATTTGATTATGCTATAGATAACTCCGGGAAAATCTGGATTCTGGAAGTAAATACAAGACCACAATAATTAAACACTATTTTAAGAATTGACGATAGTAATAGTAATAAGATAGAATAGCGTTTAGTTATGCCGCTTACGAGGTAATATGAGGTAATAAATGTTAAATATTTGAACATGACGAAAATATTTTTGCAGAATATCCTGTGGTTTGTACCTGTGCATAACTATTATCCCCATATTCCACTGCGGAGCATGGGCCTTCGCAACCCTTACTCACATATTATGCACAGGATTTCCACAGTTGGCTGTGGATAATGAGAACGCTTGTTCGAAAAATGATAGTTTGCTATGATAGATTCAGATCCAAATAAAGGAAAGGTAGGTGAACGTTATGGTTGAATTGTCGGATGAGATGTTGTTGGACTCTTATCAGAGAGCTATAGAGCTCCAATTAGAGCATGATTTCATCGCTCTTTTACTCGCTGAAATTCGCAAACGGAACTTACACTCTCCAGTACATGCGGTTCTACATTAAAGATCATAGACTATTTCTGCAGCAGCTGCTTATCTTTAACCGCAAGCGGCACTAAATAGGGTATCTTTTCAAGTTGAAGTGGAATCAACCTGAAAGGATACCCTTTTATTGTGTAAGTATTGGCAGTTGGCTTAAAGCTTAAGATTGCTGCTATGTCCCGGTGAAAGCTTGGCTTCAGGGTCGATATATACCTTGGCATTGTTCACAGCGGTAGGCGCCTCGCCGAATCCTACAGCGATCAGCTTCAGCTTGCCCGGATAGGTGGTTATGTCGCCTGCAGCAAAGATTCCCGGAATGCTTGTTTCCATACGCGAGTCAACAACGATGGAGTTGCTCTCAATCTTAATGCCCCATTCAGCGATAGGTCCAAGAGAAGAAACGAAGCCGAAATTGACGATTACGCTATCGACTTCAATTTCCTGTGTCTCTTTGGTCTTAATATGGGACAAGGTGACCTTGGTAATAAATTCTTCACCATGCAGCTCTGTGATCTCCGAAGGGGTAATTACATTCACCTTGGAGGCCATGAGATTCTCTACACTGTGCTCGTGGGCGCGGAATTTATCGCGGCGGTGAATCAGGGTTACCTGCTCGGCGATCGGTTCCAGCATAAGTGCCCAGTCCACTGCGGAATCGCCGCCGCCGCTGATCAGCACCTTCTTGCCTTTAAATGCATTCAAATCGTTTACAAAATAATGCAGATTGGCTTTCTCAAAACGCTGTGCATCCTCTATCTCCAGGCGACGCGGTTCAAACGCGCCTACGCCGGCGGTAATGATGACAGCCTTGCTATGGTATTCCGCTTTATCGGTAGTGACGACGAAATGGCGTTCGTCACGTTTCTCGACAGATACGACCTTTTCTTCCAAACAGATGTTAGACTGGAACAAGTCCATTTGCCGTGAAAGGTTGTCAACCAGTTCCTGTCCGGTAATTTTGGGGAATCCTGCCACATCGTAAATATATTTTTCGGGATAAAGAGCAGCGAGCTGCCCTCCCAATTGGGGCATACTTTCAATAAGGGTTACTGATGCCTGACGCATTCCGCCGTAGAAGGCAGCAAACATGCCGGCCGGACCGCCACCTATAATTAGAAGGTCGCTCATAGGAACGCCGGATTGCTCTAATGTCACGTAATATTACACCTCCGAGTTGATATATTCAATTTGCCATACTAGTGTACTTACTCATTATAAACATTGTGGGACCACCCTGCAAAGGCTTAAAATGACCTGAAAATTGTGACGTTTTTTTGCATGATAATATTTGATTAAAACGGTACTAAGGTTTACAATGGATATGGTTATTTTAGAAATCCTTTAAGTTTAATTGGAAATTCTTCTGAATTTAAGTGTATAAATTCACAAAAGAACACTGAATATTTTTACAAAAAATAACACATAGACAGATTTACCTGTTGGAAGGAGCCGGAACATGAGCAGTATTCCAAAAATCGTTATCCTAGGCGCGGGATATGGAGGTATTTTAACTGCCCAGCGGCTGCAAAAGGCTTTGAATTACAATGAAGCCGATGTGACGCTAGTTAACCGACATGAGTATCACTATTTCACTACCCACCTGCATATGCCTGCTGCGGGAACGGACAGCATTGAACATACACGCGTATCTATCTCCAAACTGATTGATGAATTCAAGATTGATCTCGTGAAATCTTCCGTGCAGGAAATCCGTACCCAACAGAAAAAAGTCATTCTCGAGGACGGTACGCTCTCGTATGATTACCTTGTGATCGCGCTAGGCGGCGAGCCTGAAACGTTCGGCATTCCGGGACTTGATAAATATGCGCTGACGATTCGCAGCATCAATTCGGTACGGCTGATCCGCGAGCATATCGAATATCAATTTGCCAAATACAAGAATGAGAATAATGCACAGGAGCATATCAATTTCGTTGTGGGCGGCGCGGGTTTCAGCGGTATCGAATTTGTAGCTGAGCTGGCTGACCGTATCCCTGCGCTGTGCAAAGAATATGATGTAGATCCTAGTATGGTGAATATCTACAACGTGGAAGCGGCCCCGACGGCGCTGCCGGGCTTTGCCCCTGAGCTGGTTGAGCATGCGATGACGGTGCTTACGAAGAAGGGGGTAACCTTCAAGATCGGAGTAGCCATTAAGGAATGTCTGCCGAATGGCGTTATTCTCGCAACCGGTGAGGAAATCAAGGCCTCCACAATCGTCTGGACCGGCGGAATCCGCGGCAACCGGCTGATCGAAGCTGCCGGTTTTGAAGCGATGCGCGGACGTGTGAAGATAGATGAATATCTGCGCGCACCGGGACATGAGAATATCTTTATTATTGGCGACGGCTCCCTGATGATTAATCCGGAAGGACGCCCATATCCGCCGACGGCACAAATTGCCATGCAGCAGGGCGAATGTTGCGCATTTAATCTGGTGGCGGCGATCCGCAGCCAGCAGCCGAAGAAGTTCTCCTTCAGCAACAAAGGCACCGTAGCCTCCCTTGGAAAAGGACAAGGCATTGCCGTTGTAGGCGATAAGACATACAAAGGCTGGACCGCGGCGCAGCTGAAGAAGGTTGTGGATATGCGTTACCTGTTCATTATCGGCGGCATCCCTCTGGTGCTCAAAAAAGGAAGATTCCTTTAAGATGCGCCACTGCAGCGTGCAAGTTCGCGGACTGTTGACGCGTGAAGAGCTGGACCGCTATAACGGCCTGATTGAGGCCGGTTCCTATCTCGAGGATCAAAGCCGGTATGATCTGGCTTATCATGTCCAGAAGGAAATTGATGTGCTCATTCTCCCGGCAATCGAACGCCTGAAGGATAAGGGCCGGGCCCGCGACCGGGCAACGGCTGAATATCTGGAGAGCTTGCGGGAAGATGACGCGGACGAATAGCAACAAGCCTAATATGAAACGGAAAGCTTCCGGTGACGGAGAGTTTTCCGTTTTTTTCTGCGCACTAACAGATTCATGCCAGTGTTAACAATACACCCTACCCTATTTTATTCTCTCCTGATGTTTAGCACATAAGATGTACCCTATGAGAATGTCCAAATTTAGACAAAATGCGACAACCACTGGGAGGGTATGACGAAGTGCAAAGACATCTGCGAAAGTTCAATCCGGCAATCATTTTTCTGTTGCTCTTATCTATGTTTCAGCCAGGTGCAATGGCGAATGCTGCTATTGCTGAATTGCCAGCCAGCGAATACGGAACGGTTATGGATATGCGCAAGACGGAGTTGGCACCGGGTGCGATCTATACCTGGATGGATATTAAAGATGAAAGAGGACGGCAAAAAGTACATACTGTGGAGTTCAATCCACAGAATACAGGCCTGCAGCTGCGGGCCGGAACGAAAAACGGCAAGGTATACGGAATGCAGGGTGTAACAGGTATGGCAACATATGCGGATGCACCGGGTAACCGTGTAATTGCAGGCATTAACGGTGATTTCTATGAAATATCCGGCTATGCCACTGGTGTTCCGAATGGCCTGTTTATGGATGGGGGGGTTATCCTGAACAGCGGCGGCTCATATGCTTTTGGGTTAAAAGCGGATGGCACCTCTATTTATGGACAGCCGGAGCTGTCTATGAGCGTGACGGTAAACGGGAAAACAACGCCGCTAAACAGTATCAACCGTTACCGGAATACGGATCAGCTCGTACTCTATACGAAGGATTACAACAGCTCAACGAAATCAACTGCTGATGGCGATGAAATCGTACTGGATATCGCTGAGGGCGAAGTCAAAAGCGGACAAACCCTGAAGCTGAAGGTATCGGAGGTCCGGACAAGCCAAGGCGATACTCCGCTTGCCCAAGGCAAGGTCGTGCTGTCCGCGCATGGCGCTTCCAGGTCCGTATTGCAAGGATTGGCACCCGGAGATGAGGTCACTGCCGCATTTGCACTGAAGGGCGAATGGAAGGATGTCGCACTGGCAATCGGCGGGCAGGGACCGCTAATCAAAGACGGGGTTGTACAAACGGGCGTCGGGCCGGCAGGAGTGCATCCGCGGACAGCCATTGGTACGAAAGCAGACGGCAGCGTGGTGCTTTTTGAAATTGACGGCCGTTCTCCCGGGTTCAGCGAAGGGGTGGAAACAGAGGAACTGGCAAAAATCCTCAAGGATCTCGGTGTCGTATACGCCATGAATCTGGACGGGGGAGGATCTTCGACCTTTGTGGCGAAAATGCCGGGGACGAATGGAGTCAAGATGCTGAATCAGGGGTCGGACGGTTTTGAACGGCAGACCGGCAACGGATTGCTGCTCGTCAACACCGCTCCTGAATTGACTGTGGCCTCGAAGCTTGCGATCCAGCCGAATGCTGAGAGGATTTTGAAAGGTTCCAGCTTTACCTTCACTGCTGCAGGCATGGATGAAAATGGCCACCCTGCTGCGTATACGGGGGCGCTGAATTGGCAAGTTGATCCGGTTCTGGGGACTATAAATGAACAGGGTGTCTTTACTGCCGGCCCTACAGCCGGAGTGGGCAAAATTAGTGCAGGAGCCGGGAATGCGCAGGGAGAGGGCGAGATTGAGGTCGTCGAAACGTTGACGGAGCTGGAATTCCCCGATGAAATCAAGACATACACATCCGGCCAGTCCGCCCAGTTGTCGGTAAAGGCGCTGCGGGGCGGACAGACCATCCAGGCTGACAACCATAGCTTTGAGTGGCGTGTGGAAGGTGAGATTGGCACGGTGGATGAGAACGGGTGGTTTCAGGCAAGCAATGAGAACGGAAAAAACGGTAGGATTTACGTGAAATATGGCAGCGTGGAAACCTCCTTTGAAGTGAATGTTGGTTTGCCGCCAGTTATGTTGGAGAATTTTGAAGCGGGGATCGGTAAGTATAAGGCATCCAGTGCAGCAGCCAACAGTGTAACGCTGGAGGAAGTGACAGATCAGGACTTTATCCGCAGCGGAGACAGGGCGCTGAAGCTGGAATATGATTTTATTGGAAAAACAGGCACCTCAGGAGCTTATGTCGCGGCAACGTCGACAGAGAACCGGATTCAGATACCGGGTTATCCGGAGAAAATCAGTATGTGGATCTATGGAGACGGCCAGAAGCACTGGCTGCGCGGCCAGATCCGCGACGGCAACAACGCGGCGGTTCCGGTAGATTACACTGATCAGGTGAACGGGGTGAATTGGACAGGCTGGAAATATGTCGAAGTGGCGGTGCCTAAAGGTAAAACAACCCCGTTGTCGATGGATATGCCTGTCCGTTATATGGAGACCAGCAATCTAAAAAAAACAAAGGGTGCCATTTATGTGGATGATATCCGCGCCCTCTATGGCCCGTTGGAAGAAGACCAAACACCGCCGGTCATTAAAAATGAGTATCCTGGCGCCAATGAGATGGTCAAGACGGCAACGCCGGCCCTTTCGGTGAACGGAGAGGATGCCGGCTACGATCCGGTTGCGCATCCGGGAACAACTTTAATCGATGCCTCGAAAGTGCGGTTATTTATTGACGACCAGCTCGTAGAGCACGGCTTCTATCCTCCTAAGGGACAAATTACGTACAAGCCCAAGCTTCCGCTTGCGGAAGGCCGGCATAAGGTGAAGCTTGCGATCCGCGACCTCAGCGGCAATCAGACGATTAAGGAATGGTATTTCACAGTGAATCTGGGATCTCCCTTCTATAAATATGTCACGCCTGAGGTTGTATACGCCGGGAATACGTACACTGTGGATATAACGGCGGAGAAGGCGGATAAGCTGAAGGAGGGTTCAGTTGCTTTTGCCTTTGACCCTGCGGCTGTCCGCGATCTGAAAGTAATTGCAGGCAGCAAGCTGACAGAAGGACAGCTCGAACCGGTTATCGACGCGGCCAAGGGTACAGTGCTGTTGAAATTGAGCCGAATCCATGAAGCAGGGCTTGAAGACAGCGATCTGATCGGCCAGATTCAATATACGGTCCGCAATGATTATATCGGGCCTTATACATTGGAACAGCTTGGAGGACAACTAAGCAAACCGCTGACCATTGAGAATACCTCCGGCTCTGTCACCTCGACAGAGGGCAGCGGAACGCCGATCAGCTTCATTGGCGCTTCCCTTGAAAGTACAGTGATGACGCAGCTTAAGCTGACCTGGAATCATTATGAGATCGCCAAAGGTCTGGCGGCTTCCTTCTCGGTAAGTGAAATGGAGGGGGGAACTGCCTTCCAGGGAGCCAAACTGCTGATCGACGGTGTGGAAGCAGAGGAAGTATCCGGTGCGGATGGGCTGCTGGCCACGAAGTCCGCTACTGTAACGGAAGGGACATTCAAGCTGCAGGCGGTAAAAGGCAACGCCTATAGTCCGGTGATGACGTTTAAGGTAGCGCCTTATGACGGCACGGCAGCTCCGCGCAACATCAATGTGACCATGGGCGAGGATGCCGGCACCAGCCGGCGTTTTGCCTGGCAGACTCAGCCGCAGACGGAGGGCAGTGTAGTTGAATTGGTAAGGCAAGCTGAGTTCACCAGCTTTGAAGACAGCAACGTGCTCAGAATTGAAGGCGCGAGCACCATCTACAACAGCAATAACGACGGAACGATGCGCGTGCATAAAGCGGAAGCGGCTAATCTTGAACCGGGAACGGCCTATGTATACCGGGTGGGGGACGGAGCGGCGAATGTAAGTGCCCAGGGTACATTTGTAACGAGCGGTGGAGACCGTGAAGCCATCAAGTTCCTCTTTATTGGAGATTCGCAGGCGGATTCGCAGGCAGGCTTCGAGCTATGGAGGAATACTGCGCAGCAGGCTTTCCAGTACATGCCGGATGCGGAAATGCTTGTGCATGCAGGAGATATGGTCGACAAGGGCTTCGAGCAGGAGCAATGGAACTGGTGGTTCGGAGCTGCACAAGAACAGCTGATGCACACTTCGCTTGTGCCGATTATCGGGAACCATGAAGTGATGGGTACGAACGGTGACGGGGATTATCTGGCCCAGTTCAATAACCCGCAGAACGGTGCAGCGGGTGTTAAGGGAACAAACTTTTCATTTGATATCAAAGACACGCATTTTGTAGTGATGAACACGGAGCATGGCGAGGCGGAGTATAAGGAGCAGGCCCAGTGGCTCGATCAGGATCTGTCAGCCACGGACAAGAAGTGGAAGATTATTTTCTTCCATCAGGGACCTTACGGCAGCATCTATGCCAATGAACGGGTGCAGCAGGTCTGGGTGCCGGTATTTGACAAGCATAAAGTAGATCTGGTGATGAACGGACATGATCACATCTATATGCGCTCCTATCCGATGAACGGAGGGCAGCAGGTTGCCGAAGGCGAGGGCACCCGGTATGTCATCGGCGGATCCTCCGGTCCCAAATTCTATGCGCTGACCGAAAGGTTCTGGCAGGAGAAAATTTATGACGAGGACGAGCAAATCTTTACTGCGGTTGAAATAAAAAATGACGAGATTACCGTCACTGCCCGAACGGTTGACGGACAGGAGATTGATCAACTGGTCATTGCCAAAGTGGCTCCGGAATCCGTTACACTGGACCGAACGGAAGCATTGCTTGAGCCTGGACAAAGTATGCAGCTGCATGCGCAGGTGCTTCCTGCCAATGCCTCCAAGGTGAAAATCCATTGGTCTGTTGTTTCCGGGCAGCCGGAGACCACGGTAACGGTTAATACTTACGGATTAGTGACCGCCCTTAAGCCGGGGACGGCAGTCGTAAGGGCAGCCGTTGAAGGCTACCCTGCTATATATGCGGAGAGCAAGATAGACGTGGATGCTCTGGAGTCGCTCTCTCTGCAAGGCAAGCAAGTATTACGGGCGGGAGATACCGATCAGACGGTAACTGAAGCTGTGTATGCCTCCGGAAAGCGGATAGCCGTAGTTGAAGGGCTGAGTTATTCCAGCCAGAATACTGATGTGGCCACGGTTGACGATCGGGGACAGGTTGAGGCGCATGCTGCTGGCTCAACTGTGATCTCGGTAACGTACAGAGAACTGGCCGCCCAGTATAAGCTTACGGTGTCAACGGACGGTGCGCCAGTGTTGACCGGTCTGGAGATCGAAGGCCCGGAAACCCTGGAACAGGGAAGCAAGGGCGTTGCTGTAGTTCAAGCCGTGTACAGTGACGGCAGCCTTGTGAAGCTGGCCAAGGGGGTTCTGTTCGAAACCTCCGATCCTAAAGTGGCGGAGATTAGCGAGACTGGGGAAATACACGCGCTAAGTGCAGGAACGGTAAAAGTCCGTGGGGAGTATAACGGGATGAGTGCAGAGTACGGGCTGGTGGTGACTGCTGCCGGACAAGAGCCGACGCCAGTACCAACGCCGACACCGACGCCAACACCAACACCGAGCTCACCCCCGGCACCTGGCGGGGTAATCTCTCCTACTCCTTCTCCGACAGCTGCGGCAACGCCGGAACCTGGAATCGTGGAGATTGCAGCTGCCCGGTTATCCGGAGAGCGGAATGCGCAAGGGGAGGTTGTAATTACAGCCGATCGGGCCTGGACGGAATTGATCCTGCCAGGGAATGCCGGCGAGTTGCTTGGCAAGGCTCCGCTTAGAATCCAATCGGCCGGCTTGTCCGTGGTGATTCCTGCCGGAGTGCTCGCCGAATTAAGCAGCAAGGTACCGGAAGGCGCAATCCCTGGCAGCACCATCTCATTGGCTGCTGAAACAGTTGGCAGCGACTCCGCTGAGGCCTTGATCAACCGTGCAGCGCAAATGTCGGGAGCACGGCTGGAAGCGGCAAGTGAAGTGAGAGAATGGAAGCTTAGCCTTACAACAAAGCAGGGTCAGGAATTTGTCTTATCGCAATTTGCACAACCGGTTACTATTGCTTATGAGGTTATTCCACAGGGGAATAAAGAGCTGCTCGGTATTTACTATATTGGAGAAGACGGGGCGCTTGCGTATGCCGGCGGTAGATGGACCGAAGGCAGACTGAGCGCAGCCGTGAGCCATTTCAGTAAATATGCCGTTCTGCAATACGACAAAAGCTTTAGTGATTTGCCTGCAGAGCACTGGGCATCCGGCGCAGTGAAGCAGTTGTCTGCCAAGCAGCTTGTGCAGGGAGTGTCTAGAGAACGGTTCGATCCGAACCGGGCGGTTACCCGCGCAGAGTTCACAGCAATGCTGGTACGTTCACTGGGACTCAGCGGACATACGGCTACAGGGTTTGCCGATGTCCAGCCGGACAAGTGGTATGCGGAGGCAATTTCTGCGGCGCAGCAGGCCGGAATTGTGAACGGTTTGTCGGGTTCCGCATTTGGGCCGGAAGCTGAAATTACCCGTCAGGAAATGGCAGTTATGCTCATTCGCGCTTACGGGTATGCGGCGGAGACGCAGGTGACCACAGCCTCAGCTGCAGCAGCTTTTGCCGATACAACAGACGCTCCGCAATGGGCCAGGACGGCTATTGAAGAGGCCGTGCGCCTAGGTCTCTTGCAGGGGCGTGCCGCAGGACGCTTTGAGCCGAAGCAGAACGGTACACGTGCCGAAAGTGCACAAATGATTGTGAATCTGCTCCAGTATATGAAATAGGCAGTAACGGAAAGCATACAAACAAACAGACCGCAGCGGTTAGGCTGCGGTCTGTTTGTTTGTATCTATGAACCCGGCATAAAAGCCATGATATGAAATACAGTGTGCGGCTGTCCGCGGGATTACAGCTTCAGCATCTCTTCGAAGCTCTCCGGAGTCAGCAGATTGCCGACATAGAAAGGGCCGAATTCGCCGTAGCGGGCGCTGACTTCATCGAAACGCATTTCGTAGACCAGCTTCTTGAACTGGAGCGCGTCCTCGGCGAACAGTGTAACGCCCCATTCCCAATCATCAAAACCGACGGAGCCGGTAATAATCTGTTTTACCTTGCCGGCGTAACCGCGTCCGATTAGGCCGTGGGAATACATAAGCTCACGGCGTTTCTCCATATCGAGCATGTACCAGTTGTCAGCAAGCTCGCGTTTCTTGTTCATCGGATAGAAGCAGATATGTTTGGCTTGCGGCAGAATCGGCTTCAGGCGGGCGGCCACATGCGGATTCAGCATGGGATCACTGCCATCCCCGGCGCTTCCGCCGGCAGCATAGTTGCTAAGTTCAACAATACTGACGTAAGAGTAGGACTTGGTGGTATATTGGGCAAAGGCGATTTTGTTGAAGGCGGTCTCAAGGCTATTCAAAGCTTCCAGGCTTTCGCGCAGAAACATCATCACGAAATCAGCCTTCTGGCCGACAATGGCGTATACGGTGGAGCTTCCTTCCTTGGCTTCTTCAACCGGGCCCCATTCCTGCATAAAAGCATGCAGCTCCTCGAGGGCAACGGCACGCTCTTCATCATCGGCAGCCGTCCAGGCCGTCCAGTTCAGCGAGCGGAAGTCATGTAGTGCATACCAGCCTTCCAGTGTCAAAGCGGCTTCGTTCATGTTCTCACTCCTTAAAAGTAGAAATAACTTTGCTTAAAACCAGCTTCGAAAGCATACGCTTCTATGTATGATCCGATTGATCTATTTGCATTGTATCGCATGCGGGAGGCCCAGAGCAAACCCTGACACCGGCATTTGAGTTGAATGGAGTGTGAGCTGCAATAATGTTCATTGCTTCGTTACATTTTTTCTAGTAAACTTACTATTAATTAAGGCTTAGTGTGCGGTTCTTTATAGAGAGAGGGGATGGCGGTACGATGGGATTTATTCCTGTGTTGGTTCTGGCCGTTTTATTCTTTGTCATGATGTTCGGCATTGGCTTTATCCTCAATATGTTAATGAAGACCACCTGGTTTCCCGCATATCTGTTCGTGATTGTCATTCTGCCGATCGTAATTTATTCCATCTGGGATAGAAGCGCCATGACGCTCTGGGAGCATTTGTCCACCTTTCATATTGTGGATTATCTTACGGGGATTGCCGGACTTGCGGGTGCGGTGCTCAGCGGCTGGACGATCCAGAAACTGCGGCTTGGCGGCTATAAAATGTTCTGATAAAGATTTGCATCATACAGAAACGGCTGCACTCAGGCCGTTTTTTTCTTTTTTGCCCGCTATCGCCAGCAAGTGTTCATAAGGGGCCGATAATGCGGCGAAATGCGCCTTATTTGGTTCTTTTTTTACATTTCCGGCCGGGTGTTTTGTGATAGAATAGAAATCTATATGAATTCGTGTAGAAAAGGGGGAGGTATCCGCAGATGCGTATGAGCAACTTGCATCATTTCACCGAACATCATCGGTACTGCGTTTCCCGCGAATTCGGTCTAAGCAGTGTGGATGGACGTATGCTGGGTTCGGTCTATCAGCCGATGGTCGGAGCCTTTGCAATCAGCCTTTACAGGCTGCTGTTTGAACATATTCCGGCTGAAGCAATCGGCTACTCCACAGTGGAGCAGCAGCGCAGGCTGTTTATGACGCTTGGAGTTGAACCGAATGAGAAGGGCCGCAAATATTTAGTGGATCAGGCTTCCCGGCTGGAAGCGGTGGGGCTGCTTCAGACCTGCCGGATCTATGTCGGGGAAACCGAGGATTATATGTATGAATACGAGCTGCTGCCGCCGCTGTCGCCGGCTGACTTTTTTGCAACTCAGCATTTGACGCTGCTCCTGCGGGACAAGATCGGCAAATTCGCTGTGCTGTCGCTGCGCGAGCAGTTCTGGAACCGCGAGCCGGAGGAATGGAGCCGCCGGTCGATTGGCAAAGAGAATATTTCACTGCCCTTTTATGATATCTTTCAATTGAATACCCATGTGATAGATTATGAGCTGGAGCAGGCGCTGGCCGAGGTAGCTACAGTCCGCCAGCCGGGGACGCGCGAAAGCGGCGAGCCGGCCATCGGCTACAGCGATATTATTTTGCGGTTCCCCAGGGAATCGGTCAACCGGGTTCATGTTGAGAAGCTGCGTTTTGATCATACCCAGATGGGTGTCATTAATTATGTGGCCCATAAGTATGAGCTGAGTCCCCAGGATTTAAGCCGCCTGCTGGATGAGGACGGGGTCTTTACGCCTGACGGCGAGGTCATTCTTGATACGCTGCAATACAAGGCGAGCCAGCATTTCCGCCAGGATATGAAGCGGCAGGAGAAACGGGAGATCGCTGCGGCCAAGGTAGTCTCGCTGCGCTCAGCTGCGGCTGAGGAAGGCGATGATTCCATTGCTCCGCCGGAGCAGTCGGTTGAGATGGAATATTATGTGGAGGTTCCTCCGCAATTCATGTCCAAATGCGATATTCACCAATATAATATGATGCTGCGCAACGAGCCTTATACACGGCTGCTGCAAACCTTTTTTCCGGGTGCGGTGCCGGGCCAGCTGATGGATATTTTTGAGAAAATAGATCTGAACTACAAACTCAGCGGTGAAGTCATCAATGTGCTGATTCATTATCTGATGACGATGGTTGCTTCGGGCGGCGATCAGCGGATGAACCGCAATTTCGTTGAGGCAATCGCCTCCAATATGCTGGTGAAGCA
Source organism: Paenibacillus sp. FSL M7-1046 (assembly GCF_038007405.1). Lineage (NCBI taxonomy): Bacteria > Bacillati > Bacillota > Bacilli > Caryophanales > Paenibacillaceae > Paenibacillus > Paenibacillus sp. FSL M7-1046. The sequence goes on from NZ_JBBOXB010000001.1 coordinate 3,587,678, forward strand.
GGTGAACACGTACGAGAAGGCGGTGCGCTACATCCGTGACCAGTCGAAGGTCAAGGGCAAAGGAGCGGCATCCGGCTCCACCGGCGCGTCCGGAACACGCCAGCGTTCTTATGCGAAGAACGGGCGCTCCGCCAAGCCGGAAATTCCAATGGTGCTTGATGACGGCAGTGCCGGAACCGTATCGGAAGAGGAATTCGCGGCGATGATGAAGAAAGCGGCCGAGATTAAGGCCAGTAAGAAAAAGGGCGTTTCGAAGACGCCGTAAAGAAAGCGAGGTGCGGAAATGGCAATGGAGTCTATGGGCGAAGTGCTGCGTTCGATGAACAATTCCGCTCTGCGCCAGCGTTCGCGCGATCTTGAGCAGAATCTGCTGAACCATCCTTTGGTGAAGCAGCTGCAGGCTGAGCATCCGGAGCTGGAGGAGTCGCGGCTCAAGGTTCACTTGAGCCGGTTATATCAATATGTCGAGGAGAGCCGCCACTGTGCAAACTGTCCCGGCCTGGAGAAATGCCCGAATGATTTCCCCGGGCACTACAGCAAGCTTACAGTTGAGACCGTTAACGGCTCGTCGGATCTATATGAACGCAAGACAGCCTGCAATCTTAAGGTGGCACAGGATAATCAGGACAGCATCCGCAAACGGATCCGCAGCTTCTATGTAGACGAACGTGTGCTGAACGGCGGTTATGACGAGATGGATATTATGGGCAAGGACCCGCGCAGGGCCTCAGCCGTGAATAAAATATTTGATTATATTGAAAGAATCAAAGAAAACGGACTTACTTCGCAGGGGATTTACCTGCACGGCACTTTTGGAACAGGCAAAACGTTCCTGATGTGTTACCTGCTCCATGAGCTGGCGGTTGCGGGGTATAGCGGTGTGATTGTGTACATGCCCGATTTTATCGAGGATCTGAAGTCGATCATGCTGGACGGCCAGAAATTGAAGGAAACCGTCGATACCCTGAAGAATTGTGATTTGCTTATCTTTGATGACATCGGTGCGGAGAACCTGAATCCGTGGGCCCGCGACCATGTGCTCGGAGCAATCCTCAACTACCGGATGAACCGTAAACCTACCTTCTATACCTCGAATTATCCGCTGGACGGTCTGGAGAAGCATCTGAGCTTCACCAGCAAGGACGGCGAAGAGCTCTACAAAGGCCAGCGTCTGATGGACCGCATCGCTCCGTTTGTGGAGGTTATTCCCCTGCACGGCGAGAATCAGCGCGGAACAGGCAGATAAGGCGAAGAGCCGGCTTTATAATTAACATACAAACAGCGGCAGCCCGGGACGTTAAGTCCAAGGTGCCGCTGTTTTTTTTTTTTTTTGAAAATAGGTTTCACACGATAACTTATCCTTCTATTTCTCGCTGAAACGGTACCCTCCTCAAAAAGGACGGCAAAGCCGTTTCCACTTGGTCCATAAACCGATTGACGCAAACAAACCTCCAGCATTTTCCTTGTGGGGAAAGGCTGGAGGTTTGCGCTGTGTGATAAAACCTGCCTGTCTATTCGGAGAGAATGAATTTGACGATTACCATTCCGAAGAAAACAAGCGTCATAAATCCCGTCATTCCAAAAAAACCGGCCAATAAATCACCTAAATCGTTGCGGGGCTCCTCATTGAAGTGCTCCCGCGGGTCCCGGACCTTAGCATTGACATCCATAGCTTGCTCCTCCTTGCGGTTGCATGCCTGCACTTAAATAGGTTACAGTTATACATGTGAGAGAAGTCATTGACAATTAATGCGCTTTCCTCAAGTATACGAACTCAGCAGTGAGATGTAAAGATGAGTTTCTCTTACAAAAAATAGATTTTATACAATGTAATTGTCTAAAACATTTCCCAAAAGCACTGTATATATGTTATACTGTTGATGTGTCGGTAAATGGTAATTTGGTTATCATATTACATGAAACATTTTTATCCCGCTAACATTTCGGAGTGAATTCGCTCGAACTAGCGTACGCTATAGAAGCGGATATTGCTTCGCAAAACTTAAAGGAGGAACAATATCATGGCTATCGTGAACGTGTCTGACCAATCCTTCGTCGGCGAAGTGGAAGGTCAAGGTACTGTTGTAGTAGATTTCTGGGCACCTTGGTGCGGCCCTTGCAAAATGCTTGCCCCTATTCTGGAGGAATTGTCCACCGAGCTGGGAGACAGCGTTAAAATTGCTAAATTGAATGTAGATGAGAATCCGGAAACGGCTTCCCGTTTTGGAGTAATGAGTATTCCTACGCTGATTTTCTTCAAAGACGGCCAACCCGTGGATAAAGTTGTAGGACTGAACTCCAAGGATTCCCTTAAGAATATCGTAGCTAAACATCAATAATTTCATTTGATGCTGCTGTACTTGGGCCGTTTTCGGCCCAATCGCCAAAGCGCCTCCGGTTTATCCGGAGGCGCTTTGTGTGCTAAACTTACCTTATAAGCTGCAGCCAAGTCTAGGTGGGGGAGAAATCATGGACTATAACGATAATATCCGCAATAAGCTGGCACTGCTGCCCGACCTGCCCGGGTGCTATCTGATGAAGAATGAAGAAGGCACCATCATTTATGTGGGCAAGGCCAAAGTGCTGAAGAACCGCGTCCGCTCTTATTTTACAGGCAGCCATAATGGTAAAACCCAGCGGCTTGTCGCCAATATTGTTGATTTTGAATACATCGTGACCTCCAGCAATATGGAAGCGCTCATTCTGGAGTGCAACCTGATTAAGAAGCATATGCCGCGTTACAATGTGCTTTTGAAGGACGACAAGACGTTCCCGTATTTGAAAATAACGAATGAAGCTCATCCGCGGCTTGAGGTTACGCGCCGGGTGATTAAAGATAAAGCGAAATATTTCGGACCCTATCCGAATGCTTACGCGGCCCATCAGACAAAAAAGCTGCTGGACCGGATGTATCCGCTGCGCAAATGCGGAGTAATGCCGAAAGAGGTCTGTCTCTATTATCATATGGGCCAGTGCCTGGCACCTTGTGAGAAGGAAGTGCCCAAATCCGCCTACGAGGAAATCACGCAGAATATCGCCGCTTTTCTCGGGGGCGGACATGAAGCGGTTAAGAAGGATTTGCAGCAAAAGATGCAGGAAGCCGCAGAGGAGCTGTACTTCGAGCGGGCTAAGGAATTGCGTGACCAGATCATCCACATCGATGCCCTGATGGAGAAGCAGAAGATCAACACTGCGGATACCAAGGACCGCGACGTCTTCGGCTATGCTGTGGATAAAGGCTGGATGTGTGTGCAGATTCTGTACATGCGGCAGGGTAAAATGATTCAGCGCCATTCGTCTGCTTTTCCGTTCTACGGAGAGGCTTACAGTGACTTCATGTCTTATGTGACGCAGTATTACAGCGACAATCCGGCGTTGCCGCAGGAGATCCTGCTGCCGGATAAGCTGGAGGAAAGCACGGATAAACCGGCTCAGGTCACGGCTTCCGGTGACAGTGGGATGACCGGTGCGGGTGCGTTCACAGCGCTTGTTGCCGAGGCGGCCTCCGCAGATGAAGCTGCGGCGGAGACTGGTCAGGTAACGGAGCAGGATATGGCAGAGGATGCAGAAGTGCGTGAAGCCGCAGCGGCCGAAGCTGCTGCAGCCGGCACCGTGGATGCGGCCGGAGGGGCGGCAGCCTTGCAGGAATGGCTGAACGTCAAAGTGCTTGTGCCGCAGCGCGGGCTCAAGAAGCAGATGGTCGGCATGGCCTGCCAGAACAGCCGTGTGGCGCTTGACGAGAAGTTCCGTCTCATTGAACGGGACGAGGAACGGACCTCTGGAGCGGCCCTCAGCCTCGGCCAGAGCCTGGGGCTGGAATCGCTCAGCCGGATAGAAGCCTTCGATAACTCGAATATTCAGGGAACCAATCCGGTGTCGGCGATGGTCGTATTCATTGACGGCAAGCCTGCCCGGAAGGAATACCGCAAATACAAGGTCCGCACGGTCCAGGGACCGGATGACTATGAAACGATGCGCGAGGTTATCCGGCGGCGTTATGAGCGGGTGCTGAAGGAAGATTTGCCGCAGCCTGATCTGATTGTGGTCGACGGCGGGAAGGGGCAGATCTCCTCGGCCATCGACATCCTGCAGAACGAGCTCGGTCTTTACATTCCCGTCTGCGGTCTGGTCAAGGATGACAAGCACAAAACCGCCCAGCTGCTGATCGGCGACTCTGCCGAGCCGGTGCCGCTGGCGCGCGACAGCCAGGAATTCTATCTGCTGCAGCGTATCCAGGATGAAGTCCACCGCTTCGCGATCACCTTCCACCGCGAGCAGCGCGGCAAGTCGATGGTCACCTCGAAGCTGGACTCCATTCCGGGCATCGGTGATAAGCGGCGGAAGCTGCTGCTGAAGCATTTCGGCTCACTCAAGAAAATTAAGGAGGCCTCGATTGAGGATTTCCGCCCCCTCTCCATTGGCGAAAAGCTGGCGGGGCAGATTCTTGAGGCCCTGAAGGACGAGGAACCGTCTGTATAGGCGTGCCGCTTCTATTGCAGCGGACTCCAGGCTGACCCCTACGGGTCGGCCTTTTTTTTGAGGGTTCAGATAAGGGTTGCCTCTCGGGGAGAGCCGAGCAGCGGCGGGCATTTACGCGCCATCTTTTTATCGAATAACGTCATGATTTGATGTATTATGTATTTAGTTGTTTTTTATAGAAATGAGGAGGGTTATCGTTTGTTTACAGTAAGAAGGGCCGAACTGTGTCCTAGTAAAAAAATCAGTCTCACATGGCTGCTTACGGGCCTGGTGACGCTGGTGGTTTTGCTAACCTCAAGCATTCTGCTGATTGGCTCTTACGAGTCCAAGAAACAATCTTTGATAGAGACGACACTCCAGCTGAATTACTCCAGCGCTGAACGAATGTCTAAGACGATGGATTCCTTATTCCTGTCCATGCGCAATAGCCTGAAATACAATGCTGGTGTACTCTCTGATTTTGATGCTATGACTCCGAAACAAGTGGATAATCATCTAGAACTGATGCGCAACAGCAGCAACTTCTTCAATTCCATTACCTTAGTCGATGCTGACAGGGTGATCCGCAACGTTGTTCCCGCATCAGTGGGAACGGCCGGCAAAACTCTTACCTCCAAAGCCGGTCTGGTGGCTCTGGCGCTACAGAAACCATATCTCTCCTCCCCTTCCCTAACCCCAAACACTAAGCGGTTAATCGTATTTATGAGTCAACCGGTTTTCAGCAGGAACGGAACATATCTCGGTATTTTGAGCGGGACGCTTTATCTGCAGGAGGACAATATCCTGTCTATGATTTATGGGAATAACAACGTGGACGAGTACGGTTCTTATTTTTATATTGTGGATTCCAAGGGGCAGCTGCTGTACCATCCAAACAAGCAGTTTATCGGGAGAGATATCAGCACCAACAAGGTTGTGCAGAAGCTCATGAAGGGAGAGCGCGGAAAAGAGCGAGTAATTAATACCATCGGCATTGAGGTGCTTGCGGGGTACTCCAGTGTTCCAGCCAATGGATGGGGGGTTGTGGTCGTATCGCCGATTAGTATCATCCATCAAGAGCTGATGGGCCATCTCCGGACAATTATCGCGTATTCGATCTTCCCGTTTCTTATCCTGCTGATGGGCGTTATTTTCATAGCATACAAGCTGGCCCGGCCGTTCGTGCATCTGGCAAATCTGGTGAGCAGGATAGGCAAGGAGAACATTGTAATTCCGGAGGTAAGGCCACAATGGAGCCGGGAGGCAGAGTTGCTGACCGATGCCGTATTGCTTGCTGTAACGGATATTCAGAAACAGACGGATCAGCTTACTCAGGAGGCCGCGACGGATGCGCTGACGGGCTTAATGAACAGGAGGTCGCTTAAATATCAGCTGGGTCATTGGATTGACTCCGGGCTGCCGTTTTCGCTCATTGTACTGGATGTAGACAGATTCAAACTCGTAAATGACACCTATGGCCATGTTACTGGTGACGAAGTACTGAAACACGTTGCCGGAATTATAGCATCCTCGCTTCGCCCAAGTGATGTCTGCTACCGCTACGGAGGTGAAGAGTTCGTCATTCTGCTGGCTGAAACAAGACCAGCGGAAGCTTATAATGTAGCCGAAAGAGTCCGGCTGGCCCTTGAACAAAGCGTGGCTCCCATTCCAACACGGCTTACGGTCTCTCAAGGTGTAGCGCACTATCCTTTACATGCGTCAGAGCAAGAAGCGCTGCTGGAGATGGCGGATCGGGCGCTGTATCTGGCCAAGAAGGGGGGGAGAAACAGGACTGTGATTGCTGAGCCTAACGATTGAAGATTATAGTGAAATTTACCGGTTTGCGAAGATAAGGGGAATCCGGGAATCATGTAGAAATGTTATATATTATTAAATGTTGTCATAATCAATAGGGGCAGTTTCTAATTCAGGTGTTTACCATATTGGTTGCATTGGTGCTCTATGACCGCTTCTTTAAAAGGAGATAAAACGAGGTGTTCCGCAGGCTGATGGCAGCCAGCTGGAACACCTCATTTTATTATTGAAAGCTTAATTTAAGTTGCCAGCAGGCTGAAGCGATTCTTCGGGCTCCCGTGGATTCGCCTGACCCGGCTTGTTCGGCGGGTTAAACCGGTACACGATGTAACCGACCACGAATGGCAGGATGAGCGTCACGATTCCGGCACCTATATTTACGCTCTCCTTCATGAAGATCAGCGTGGCTCCCATCAGAATGCTGTCGAACACGACATGGCTGAACATGACGGCGATAAAGCCGTAGCGCAGGAAAATATAGCTGAACAGCAGCCCAATCACTGTCAGCTCTATCGGACGCGAGCTAATCGGGTAAATCGGATACAGTGTATGGCCGAAAGCCCAAATGAGCGTCGTGATCAGCGAGGCAATGAAGGTGTTGCGGACGATTTTTTTGAGCATCCGGATGCCGAATAGGCGGTAGACGGCTTCCTCGGACAGGCCGGCAAGCCAGGCGACGATCGGCAGCAGCCAGGCATATCTCATATTGTAGGGAGATTGGCTGGCGTCCGTGGTGGACCAGTTATGCAGCGTGAGCGACAAGATGATGAACATAATTGTCTGCACACCAAGCAGGATAAAGGCCCAGATATAACCGGTGCGCATGCTGTCGAGCACATATTTGCCGTATCCCGGCTCCTTGGCGCGGGGCCAGGGATTCAGGCCTTCCTCCTTGCGCCATAAGCCGTTGCCTCCAACGAGCGAGAAGTAGAGCAGGGAGGACATCAGCAGGCTGTACAAGGCGTAAATGACGAACAAGATGGCAGAGGTTATCCGGGCTTCAGGGCTGTCGCTGCCGGATTCCGGCAGCATATTGTAAGTGCTGACCATCATGATTACAAAATGGGCCAAACTTAAGAAGATGCCGCGCACAAAGGAAGTATGGCCTCTTCTCAGAATGCTGTAGATCAAGGCGAGAATGCCAAGAGCCAGTGTCGGCAGGCCGTAGCCAAAGCGCGTCAGCGTTTGGGCCAGCGAGGTCTGGTCCTCTACATACGAAGTATGCCAGGAGGGAGCGGAAAATCCGGCCCGGAAGTAAGAAACCTCACCATCCTGGAAATTAAAGTTATAATGCAGCAGAGTTTCTCCGACTTTGACCGAATGGTCTGTATAGACAAGCCCGTATTCATTTGAGCCGGCTTCGATCTGCAGCTTAGCAGGATTTACTCCCCATTGCTTGAGCCACGGGCGGGCGAGCTCCTCCTTCTTATCCAGAGAAAGCGAGGAATCACTGTTTGCACGGGCAGCAGCCGGAGCGCTTCCATAACTGGATCCGTCCTCGGATTTGATGCTGGCACCGCGGGCAAAGGCCACAACCTCTCCAGTGTACATATTGAGATCAACGGTGAGCTGGGCGTCTTTTTCTCCGGATGCCTGAAGCACAGCATGATAGACGTCAAAGGGATAACGCTGATCCAGCTTGTTTTTGGAGTAGTCCTGCAGGAGCTTCTCCCGGGACATATATCCGTAGAAGTCCGAATCAGTCTGATAAACGACGGTCCAATGATCATTTGCTGTCTCCGTATGGCTAAGCTGCTGGGCTGCGAATGCGGCAGCATGTGAACGGGCTTCGTTCTTGCTGATGACGGTGGTGTCTTCTCCATTGGTACCCGAAAGGAGCTGGGGAGCTACCTGGAACATAATAAATACGATAAGACCCAGAATGCCCGCTACGATAAGTTTGATGGAAAGAGGCCGCTGCTGTAAGGGCTGGCCGACGGAATTCATGAAACGCCTCCTTGTGATGAATTGATCCTGCTCTTTTCCTTAAGCTTCGTGCTTTTCTTATTATAGTATCACTTGGCGTGCGGTTACAGGAAATTTCCTGTTGTCCCTTTACGTTTACGTGAAGATTGCCAAGCTTATGCTTGTTTTGTTTGGGCTGCAGCCTTCTTCTGCGGAGTTAAGATGAGGTGATAATATTTGGCTCCCGCAAAAATACAGCATGCCGCAAGAGGCAGGCCAATGACCGCAATCCAGCCCAGCAGGCTCCAGTCCGGCATTAAGCCGCTGTGCATTTCCTTAGGGATCATAAATCTGTTGATCAGGACGCTATGCAGGGTGCCCAGCAGCACGATCGGAAGCAGAAGTAAAGATAGTGCCGATGATTTCATCAGATAGTATTCGGCCTGCATCAGGCCAAAGGTTATTGTCAGCGTAAGTGTATAAAGAAGAAATGAAAAGAGCAGCCATGTCAGGGCGTAAGACAGATTGTTCAGATCGATCTTGCCTGTAATGAAGCCTATAATACTCCCTGCAAAAGCGGAAAGCGCCAGAACAATGATGATCCGCATAACAGTAACCCATACAGCAGCAACTCCGGACAGCAGTACAGCCAACCGGCTCTGCGGGAAGCCGAGCAGCCAGGGCAGCTGTTTGCGTTCGAGGCTGCTGCGGCTCACCATCCACAGGAAACCGAACAGAACGGGCAGCATAAACAGCAACCTTGCAACGGACTGGATAGCTAATCCGTCTGTTGATCCGTAATAACCGGCTGCAATGCTGAGCAGCGGCACTGCCAGCTTCAGGATGAGTATGTTTGGATGCTTTTCTATTCGGCGCACCCGGCTGGTATGGAGCCGGAACAGAGTGGTGAATGGCGCTTTGCGGATGGTGAATGTGTTTGTTTTGGCGTTCTTTCCCCATCTTGCATTTGCAGATGAGGGAAGAGCGGTTGATTGGAGTTCCCCCATTCCTCCCAGTCCGTTGCGGGCGATAAGCGGCATCAGGAAGTAACAGAAGGGCCATCCGATTAGAATCAGAGCAAGTGCATACATCAACACTGCACTCGGAGAGGCATATTCCACCCCTTTCAGACCAAGAGTGGATGAGCTTAGCAAGCTGGCATAAATAAGCGGCAGCAGCCACAGTAAATTATATGGAATAACCAGCAGCACAGCAGCTTTTCGTGCACGCATAAGCAGGGTGATTGCCAGCCCCCAGACTACTGCTAAAGGCAGTGTGGCTATGATGAACAACGTATAGGCGGCAAGCATGTAGATCAGCTCCCCAGCCGGAAGCGGGGCATACCGGCCGGCAAGAGCGGAAAGGGCATAAACGGCAACTGCAGATGCCATCACCAATAAGGCGATGTTCAGGCTGTGCTTCAGCAGGCTGGCCACTTTGGCATAGAGCAGTGTAAGCCGGGAATGTGGAAAGGATAAAAACCATTCTCTATGCTGTTGACCTTGGAATGCCAGGATGTGAAGCGTGGACAGGCCCAGCGTAACGGTCCATAGCAGCAGTGCTGCAAAGATAAATGGCGAACGCTGCGTTGCTCTGGTGGCGGGAAGATACATGCCGACAAGCACCATCACACAGAACAGCGATAAGCCAATCAGAATGCTTTTAGATTTCCCCTGTCTGGAAGGGCTGAAACGGCTGTACTCCAACTGAACAAGTGTCTTCAGCGTGGTCATGCGAACACTTCCCTGTATCGAGATTCTACCGATTTGCCGGACTGGCGGAGCAATTCGACGTCTTCGATGCTCTGGATTTGGCCTTCACCGATCAGGATCAACCGGTCAAACAGCAGCTCCATCTCGCGGATATCATGGGTTGCGATCAAGAAGGTACGGGCTCCGTCCGCCAGCTCACCCACGACCGCCGAAGCGATCCGTTCTCTGGAGATTAGATCCACTCCGGTGAACGGCTCGTCGAGTATAACCAGCGGTGCCTGGCGCGACAGACAGGTCAGCAGCTGCAGCCTGGCTTCCTCGCCCCGGGACATCGCGGATATCTGCGATTCCGGTGAGACCGAAAGCTCACGGAGCAGTTCCTGTGCTTTCGCCTCATCCCAGTCCGGGTAGATGCCTCCGGCAAAGCCGAGCCACTCCCGGACGGTCAGCCAGCCGGGCAGATTGCTGCGGTCCGGCAGCATGGACAGTTCGCCAAGGCGCTGAACACCTGCGGGTTTTCCGAAGATGTGAGCCGAGCCGGAATCTGCTGCCGTAAGCCCGGATATGATGCGAAGCAGAGAGGATTTGCCTGCTCCGTTAGGCCCCAGAAGGCCCGTTAAGCTGCCTTGGGGAATTTGAAAGCTGATTCCGTCCAGTATTATTTTCTTCTTTACCTTAAGTTTTAAATTATTGCATTCTACTGCCGGAGCTTTCGCTGACAACCCGGCATCCTTATTATGATTCACTGGCATTTGAATCCTCCTTATCGAAATTCAACATTTGTTCAGCAGAGATGCCGAGCGTCCCGGCAACAGCCTTGAACTCCCGGATTGCCTTGCGCATAATGGTTTTGCGCGCCTCGCCGATGACGTCTTCCTCGCGGGTAACAAAAGTGCCTTGGCCGCGGTAGGTGACAATCAGCCCCATCCTCTCCAGCTCCTGATAGGTTCTGGCGGCGGTAGTCGGATTAACCCCCCGTCCGGCGGCCAGCTCTCTGACCGAGGGCAGACGCGAGCCGGGGGGGATAAGGCCGCTGACAATCCGTCCCTGTATGGCTTCGACAAATTGCTCGTAAATCGGAAGCGAGGGGTTGATTTGGAATTGCTCCGGCAAAAGCTCAATAGATGGGTCCATGGGGTCCTCCCCTCATAGTGGTGTTATTGGTGTATGGATACATGCCATACACTTAATGAATGAAGTGTACCACTACACACCACACAATATCAAGTGGAAATCTCACATCCGTAAATCGCCTTTGTGAAGTTGGACAATAACGTATATAATTTGTATGTTTATTTAGTGTTTATTTTATTTGTAGAAGCGAATATGAGAGGATGAGGAGTTTGGCTTCACCGTTTCCCAAAATTTCCGGATTCAGATTCTTGAAGCTTTCCCCGCCTCAAATACTGGTGTTAGGTTTTGCAGCTGTCATTCTGATCGGCACCCTGCTTCTGATGCTGCCCATTTCAAGTGCATCCGGTCGCTCGCTAAGGTTCATTGATGCACTGTTCACCGCAACGTCGGCTACCTGCGTGACCGGACTTGTTGTGGTAGACACGGGGACCTATTTCAGCGTTTTTGGTCAAATTACCATACTGGTGCTGATTCAAATTGGCGGCCTCGGATTCATGACGATGGCGACCTTATTCGCACTCTTGCTGAAACGCAAAATCTCGCTTCGCGACCGGCTTATTCTTCAGGAAGCCATGAATCAGAGCTCGATGGAGGGCATTGTCCGGCTGATCCGCAAGGTGCTGCTCTATTCACTGGTTATTGAGGCAAGTTGTGCGGCCCTGCTAGCGCTGCGTTGGACGGTGGATATGCCTTTTGGCCGCGCGGTGTATTATGGCATCTTTCATGCTGTCTCGATGTTCAACAATGCCGGGTTTGATATCTTCGGCGGTTACCGCAGCCTGACCGGATACGTCAATGATCCCACTGTGAATATTATCGTCATGTTCCTTATTGTTTCCGGCGGTATCGGGTTTATTGTCATGTCGGATCTGATGGATTACCGTAAGAGCCGCAGGCTGCTGCTGCACACCAAGGTGGTCCTGTCGATGACGGCGGCGCTGCTTCTGATTGGAACAGTAGTCATTTTTGTTTTCGAGTTCACCAACTCACGCACGCTGGGTCCGCTGAACCTTGGCGGCAAACTTTGGGCCTCCTTCTTTCAGTCTGTAACGCCGCGTACCGCCGGTGCCAATACGGTGGATATCGCCGGGCTGCGCCAGGCTTCGCAGTTTTTCATCGTAATTCTGATGTTTATCGGAGCTTCCCCGGGCTCAACTGGCGGCGGGATTAAGACAACAACGTTCACCCTGATGATCGGGGCGGTAGTTTCGATGCTGCGCGGACGTGATGATATCGTGCTGTTCCGCTACCGGTTGGCGCAGGAGCGTGTGTTCAAGGCGCTGACAATTACGCTGCTTGCTCTACTGCTGATTGTTTCCGTATCGATGGTGTTGTCCACCACGGAAGAACGCCCCTTCCTGATGATTCTGTTCGAAACGACCTCGGCCTTCGCCACTGTGGGCCTCAGCATGGGATTGACACCGGAATTAACGGAAGTCGGCAAGATTCTGATCTGCCTGACCATGTTCGCCGGAAGGCTGGGTCTGCTGACCCTGGCGTATGCGCTTGGCCCGAAACAGGGTAAAGCATTGTATAAGTATCCGGAAGGCAAAATGATAATTGGATAAGGGGTTAAACGAATTATGAAACCACAGCAGTTTGTCGTAATCGGGCTCGGCCGTTTTGGCTCAAGCCTTGCGCTTGAACTGATGGCCATGGGCTATGAGGTGCTTGGGATTGACCATCAGGAGGACAGGGTTGAAGAGATGAGCGGCCGGCTGACTCATGCTGTAATGGCGGATGCTACAGATGAAGGAATTATGCGTTCGCTGGGGGTGCGTAATTTTGACTGCGGTATTGTGGCAATTGGAGATAACATGGAGCGCAGCATACTGGCGGCGATCCTGCTCAAGGAGCTTGGCGTAAAGCAGGTGGTTGGCAAGGCGATAACGATTCTTCACGGGCGGGCGTTGTCCAAGCTGGGGGTCGACCGGGTTATTTTCCCCGAGCGGGATATGGGTGTCCGTGTGGCGCATCAGCTGGTGACGCCCAATCTTCTGGACTATATCGAAATCTCCAAGGATTATAAAATTGTCGAGCTGACCGTGCCTTCCTGCATGAACGGCAAAAGCCTCTCGGAGCTGAACACCCGGGCCAGATACGGCTGCAGCATCATTGCCCTGAACCGTGAGGACGGGATCATCGTCGCTCCTACCGCGCATGATCATGTGAATGAGGGTGATATTATGGTGGTCATTGGCTCCAATCAGAGTATTGAAGAGTTCGAGGACGGAGCTGTAAATGCGGATTAGTGCTATATGCCCGTCTGCGTAGAATTTTAAAAGGAATATAAAAACGCCCGGATGCTTATCCGGGCGTTTTTGCTATTGTGGAAGCGAGGCAATGGTAGTGAATATCTGTGAATAGACATCTTTAATATTGGCTGGATTGACTTGGTCATTGTACAGCCCGTACCCCCAGAATTGCGCTTTATCCCCAGACTGATAATAGCCTGAAGCATACATGTCTGGTGACAAATCCGGCACTTCTTCATAGGACAGATCCTCAATCACAAAAGGTACATATGATTTCTTGGATTCGATGAAGAAAAACGGGATGCCCGCTTTTTGATATACCTTAGCATATTTACTATCCGCAGCGTCGGATAAATAATCCTTCTGAATAAAAACGGCATCCACAGCAGACGGAAAATCCGCGCCTTCTTTTAACTCATCTAAGGTCATCTCTGTGAATGTGATGTTATTCTCCCGTATTTCCGGAGCATCGCCTATCATTCCTATGTCCAAATTCTTGCCCTCGTAAAGCGGTGTGTCCGGCGTGTACGGAGCGCAGCCTGCCAAAATCGTGAACGCAAACATAAAAAGCATGAATGGAAATTTATTCTTTGCCATGAGCAGCAGTTCCTTTCTAACGGCAGTATCTAATCTACATTCGGATGTCAGTACGGCGGTAAACCAGCCAGCCGGTCACCGCGAACAGCGCAGTGATAACCCACATAAGAACGGAGGTTCCAGGCTGGAACGTCTCCGAAGGAAGCGGTAACAGTGCTGATACATCCATGAATTGCAGAGAAGGCAGCAGGAGGGAGATCAACTCAATCAATCCAAAATATATAATGGCCGAGAAGATCCCGATGACTAATTTGAATCTGTAAAAACAGGAGCCAATCAGGAAGGTGGCCATTGAGATTTCGAGTAAGGTTAGTGTGAACATGTACCAAGAGAGCAATAAAGGCCGGTCCACTTCAATCGGGAGTCCTATGGAAGGCAGAACTGCCCGGCCAATCAGATACAGGATGCTCTCCGCCAGCGCAGCCGAAATGCAGAAACCCAGGAGGGCCAGCAGCGTGCTGACATAGAAATTGCGGCGCGTCACACTGAAGCTGCTCATTAGCGGGAAGGTGATAGCTACCGTAACAATCATGCTAACGATGGAGAAGATGGTAATGATATTCCGGTTGACGCTGAAAATGTTATCCGCTGATCCAGCATCCATGGAAGGCAGGAACTTAAGCAGCAGCACCATGGCGATGTCGACAAGAACAAGTACGCTCAGCAGAATCAAGGATCCTCTGCGGTAATCTTTCAGTTGGAATTTAATTAAACTCCGGGTGCTCATAAATTTCCGCCTCCTTGATTGTTCTCTGCATCGCGCAGTGTCAGATATACGAACAGCTTTTGCAGCGGAACCGGAGACAGCTCTACGCCCTGATCCTGCAGCATTTTGCGTTCGGAAGGGTCTGACAGATCTTCCAAGGTGAGCAGGAGTTTGCCGCCCAGGCGTTCGCTGTGCAGCACTCGCACGTCCTTCAACAACGCCTCCAGTACCGTGGCAGGCCCAGAAGCATAGGCAGCATTGGCGGCAAAATCCTCCACAGGGCCTTGGAAGGCGATGCGGCCTTTTTTGATGTAAGTCATTCGTTCAAACAGGTTCTCCGCTTCCTCGATCAGGTGTGTAGTTACTACAAAAGTACGGGGGAATTTGCCGTAATCCTCAAGCAATGTCCGGTAAAAAATTTCACGCATCGAGGCGTCAAGGCCGATTACCGGCTCATCCAGCAGCGTCAGCGGAGCCCGGCTGGCCAGGCCCTTGATGATTCCCGCCATTGATTGACCACCGCGCGACAGCTGCTGGTAATTCTTTTTGTTGTCCAGCTGAAACTTGCGCATCAGTTTCTCGGCCAGTTCGCCATCCCAATTCGGATAAAAAAATGAGGCATAGTTGAAGATGTCCTTTAGGTTGTAGCTATCCCAGGAACGTTCATAGGTCTTGACCAGGCAAATACTGCTGAGGGCAGCGGCATTCTCATGCACGGGAGCACCGCCGTAGGTAATTTGTCCGCTGTCAGGGAACCTTTGGCCGGCTATAAGTGACAGCAGGGTGCTTTTGCCGCTGCCATTGGCTCCGATCAGTCCATGAATCACCTGCGGTTCAAGCGTAAGAGAGACATCATGCACGCCTTGGCCTCCGCGGAATACCTTGCTGACCTGATTCAGCTCAAGCTCTGCCTCGGGCAGTGCTGCCTTCGCCTCAATCGTCTTCCTGGTGATCATCATCGGTTCTCATCCCCCTTGCGGATCATTTCGGACAGTTGCTCGGCCGTAATGCCGAGCTTGCCGGCTTCACGGATCATGGCCACCACATACTGCTCATAAAACTGCTGTCTGCGCTTATCTGTCAAGTCCGCACGCGCACCTGCTGCCACAAACATCCCAATTCCCCTCTTCTTGTACAATATTCCTTGCTCCACGAGCAGATTCACGCCTTTGGCCGCTGTCGCCGGATTGATGCCATAAAACGAAGCGAACTGATTCGTGGAAGGCACCTGAGATTCTTCCGGTATGGTTCCATCTATGATGTCATTTTCTATTCGCTCTGCGATCTGTACGAATATTGGCCGGGTGTCATCCATTTGAAATCCCAATGCTTCACCACCTAACTGGTTAATTACTTATGTAACTAACCTTAGGGGAAAATAGGTCCAGTGTCAAGGGGTGTCCGGCTATAGCATCGTTAATTTTCCTAATTTGTTTGAAAATTTTTCCTATACATATATTTAAAATGTTTTTTATAATGATAAAATAACAATAGCCGGGTTATCTGTTTTAAATTGAAATGTAAGCGGTAACAGTGAATGCTGCTGCTGCTACTGGTGCTGGTGTGAATACCGGATTTGTCATGGAGTACATCCAGGGGAAGTATTGTTCAATCTACGTATCTACAGAAATCATAAGGGGAGCAAAAATGAAAAAAACACCGATGCTGCTGCAGCTGGCATTGATTCTATTCTGCGTCATGGCCATTCCGACAGCCATCCTGACGTGGTACAGCGGGGCACAGCTTTTACAGAACTCAGAGGAGGCCATCGGAGAATCCACACTCGCCGGGCTGAATGCCAACCGCAAGCTGAACGAGAGCGCGCTCGCTAACCTGGCGCAGGATACGGCACGTTCGGCTGCAACTAACGTTTTTGACCGCATTCGCAATTTCGAGACGTTCGAAGAACTCAACTCCAATTACAATAACGTGAGCAGCGCGCTGACAGTGATGAAGGAGTTGATGAATTTGAACCGCCGGGTAGATGGGACGGAATCCTCCTACTTCTACTTGAATGATTCAGATTATGTTATTTCTACTGACAACGGGATCACAAAGCTGGAGCGGTATGAGTCGATCAGCTGGACAACAGAAGCTCTTGAGGGGCGGAGAGGAATCAGCGGCGTATGGGTTCCCCGCAAGCTGGACTCGGGCGTCAATGTTGTATCGTACGTGTATCCGCTCAATCGTCTGTCTTCCACCACGCACGGATTAATCATCGTTAACATAAGCGAGAGCCAGATCGGTAAATATTTGCATGAAACAGAAGTCGGAGACAGCAACCACCTGCTTCTGGCATCGGACGGCACAATAATATCATACAAGGACAAGTCGAAGCTGCTCACTGACGGTTATGAGCTGCCCTTTATTCGGGATATTCTGACTCAGGAACCAAGTGAAGGTTATACATTCCGTGAGCTTGATGGCAAACGGATGGTTTACGCCTGGAGCCGCTCTTCATTGTCCGGATGGTGGAATGTAAGCTGGAGTTCTATGGATGAGCTGATGACCAAATCACGTGATATGCAGGGGAATATCATTTTGCTTACGGGTGCTATTATATTGCTGGGCACAGTTATGGCTGTCGTTCTCGCGACTTGGCTGTCCAGACCGGTGAGGCAGCTGGTGCGGACGATACGCTCCAAAAGCGATTTGGGTGTGGTGAATAAGAATGAGCTTGCCTTCCTGGATATGGCGTTCAAACGAATGCAGGAGGAAGAGGATAGTCTGTTCCAGCTGCTGCAGGAGCGTGAGCAGGATATCCGCAGTCTCGCTGTTCACCGTCTTTTGCGCGGAGAGATTCCGCCCCGGATCACGGAGGTTTTTCCGGAAGCCTGTTACAGAATCGCCGTTGTCTCCATCGACCAGTATAGAGTATATGTGGGCAATACCAATGTGGAGACACGCAGCTACCACCGGTATCTGCTTAATACGAAGTACGAAAGCTTCTTTCCAGAGGGAATTCTGGCCCGTTCTGTCTATCATAACGACGGCTGTATTGTGATTGTGCTGAACTTTGCTCCGGGTGAGGATGAGCGGAGCAGCGGCCTGATTCATCAGGCGCTGGAAAAGGTCGGGGATCAGTCGCTTGCGCTGCTGGAGCATTCGGTCACGATCGGATTAAGTAATTTGTCTGATGCACCCGAAATGGTTGCCCAGCGGTTGTTTGAAGCGATGGAATTGATTAAGCAGCGGATGATTAATGGTGCCGGCAGCATCATGTACTGGGAGGATGAGGGGGAGAACAGCCGTAAATATATCGACTTCGACTGCAGTGAGCGACGGATTCTCAATTTCCTGGACGCCGGCAACCTGGACGGGATTTTCAAAGAGCTTCAGAGCATCCGCTGTCAGATCAGCTCGGAAGAGAATATTTCCTATGATAATATCATGTTCATTTATCACCAGCTGATAGGTGCGACCATCAAGCATCTTCGTGAAAATCATATCGGTACCGGAAGAATGATTATGGGCAAAGGCAACATATACACCATTCTGGCTGCGATGGATACGCTTGATGAGCTTGAGGAATATTTGCATGAAATTTTCCGTGAAATCGTACAGAGTCTGGACCGCAGCACGGGTGAAACCAATCATGGAGAACGGATCATTCATTATTTGAAGGGAAATTACCGTGAAGAAATTGTATTTGAGGATATGGCTAAAGAAATCGGCATCAGCTACTCTTATATGCGCAAGATCGTGTATGAGCTAACCGGAAACAGCATGATTGATTATCTTAATCAGCTGCGTATCGAGAAAGCCAAGGAACTGCTGCTGGATACCGACCTGACGATCAAGCAGATTGCAGCAGAGGTTGGCTATCATAATGTCCAGAGCTTCAACCGGTTTTTCCGCAAGTACGAAGGCATGCCGCCGAGCAGCTACAAGTCGGCCAAGAGCAAGAGCTCCTAGGAGCCTGCTCCAGGCCGGTAGCCAGCGGCTTTTTTTGTTTATGAAAGCGTTTTATTTTTGGGAATGCCTATCATAATTGATCATCAGGATGCTGCAGATGCCGCTAAGACCGCGGCCCGATCAAATTTGATGGGGATCATCAATACTCATGATTTTCAAATCCAGACAAAGGGGATAGCATTGAACTCGAGCTGGTGAACACAACCGGCAAGGAGATAATTTGGTGGAGGAGGTGAAAGTTTGAAAGTTGCAAGCGCTTCAAAAACAAATGAAACCGCCTTATTAAGAAACAAACAGGGACTCGGGTATTTCTTACAGCGTGACTGGCAGCTCTATTTACTATTATTAATTCCATTATCTTTTGTAATCGTATTCAAATACCTGCCGATGACAGGACTTGTGCTCGCTTTTAAAGACTACAAGATTGCAAGAGGGGTTTGGGGCAGTGAATGGGTTGGTTTTGAAGTATTCCGGGATATTTTCTCCAAACCAGACTTCACCCGTGCTGTCCGCAATACGCTGATGCTCAATATTCTTGATCTCGTATTCAGCTTCACGATGCCGATCGTACTGGCTCTGCTGCTGAATGAAGTCAAAAGCGTAAGGTTTAAACGCGTAAACCAAACCATGCTGTACTTGCCGCATTTCCTGTCCTGGGTCATTATCGGGGCGATCGCTTACCAGCTGCTTAGTCAAGGAAACGGTGTCGTCAATAATTTGATTGAGCTTATGGGCGGTAATCGTGTTCCGTTCCTCCAGGAAGATACGCATTGGCTGATCAGCTACCTGGCAATCGGTGTGTGGTCGAGCATGGGGTGGGGGACCATCATCTATTTGGCGGCCATTAGCGGTATTAACCCGGAGATGTATGAAGCAGCTACCGTTGATGGAGCAGGACGCTGGAGAAAGGTATGGAATATCACAGTTCCTTCCATCCGTGCAACCATTGTAACCTTGCTGATCATGAACCTGGGGAAGATAATGGAGGGCTCGTTCGAGCGTATATTCGTTCTGCAGAACAAGGCCACCACAGAGTACACAACGACCATACCGGTTCTGGTGTACCGTTGGGGGATCGAAAGCGGCAATTTCAGCCGGGCGACAGCGATAGGACTCTTCCAGTCCGTCATCGGTATTCTTCTTGTAATAACGGCTGACCGCGTGGCTAAGAAGCTCGGCGAGGATGGAATATTATAGAAAGGAGAGAAACCATGAGAGCATTAACCGGCAACCCTGCCGCACCACGTAAAGGGCGTTTGGACATCTGGGAATTGCTGATCCGCCTCGTTCTGATCATTGCTTCGCTAGCGTGCTTGTTGCCGTTTCTTCATGTTGTGTCGAAATCCCTGAGCTCTGACTCCTTTGTTATTGCAAATAAGGTTTTTCTGTGGCCGCAGGGCTTCACCATAGAAGCGTACAAGAAAATCTTCGCGGATGCCAGTATACTCCGTTCACTGTACATCTCAGTTATAGTGACAGTACTGTTCACCATTCTGGGGATGGTTCTGACCATCTGCGCCGCGTACCCGCTGTCCAGATCTCAGCTGAAGGGCCGTAGAGTAATCACCTTCATCTTTTTGTTCACGATGTACTTTAGTGGAGGTATCATCCCGGACTATATGAACATTAACAATCTGGGACTGATGGATACGATATGGTCACTGATTTTACCGTTGTCGTTCAGCGCCTTCAATCTGCTGATTATGAAGACTTCTCTAACGAGCGGTATTCCCGTAAGTCTGGAAGAATCTGCACGGATCGACGGCGCCGGGCATTTTCGGATCCTGCTCAGCATTGTTATCCCGTTGTCCAAACCGATTATCGCGACACTCTCTCTCTTCTACGCGGTTGGACGCTGGAATGTTTACCAGGATGCATTGTTCTATATCAAGCATGAGATCTCACTCCGGCCTCTGCAGCTCAAGCTGTATTATCTGGTCATTCAGGCCAGTGAAAGCTTCCAATTGGAAGCAACTCAGGTATCTCTTAGTAATCCGGAAGTATTAAAGGCATCAGTCGTTGTATTTGCAACCCTGCCCATTCTTTGCGTCTATCCCTTTGTTCAGAAATACTTCGTTCAGGGCGTTATGCTCGGAGCAGTCAAAGAGTAATCTTGTGTTCCAGAATAGTAATTCTACAGTCCGAAAATTTAAATTGGGGGAATTGCGATGAACAAAAAAAGAGTTGTTTCGTTAATGATGGCATCTGTCATGACAGCCGGTATGCTGGCCGGGTGCTCCGGGGGGAATAACAATAAACAGAGCGCTGAGCCTAACAGTCCTGCTGAGACGGCGGCAGCCAATAATCAGAGCGAAGGAAGCTATCCTGATTATACGAAGGGTTTTGAGAAGAAGGTTAGTCTGGATATCCCGGTTTATGAGCGGGCGTTCGAGGGCTGGAATGTAACCGACAACTATTATACCCGCTGGGTTCAAGCGGAATTCGGTGACAAATACAATATCGAAGTCAATTACGTGCCGATTACCCGTAACAGCGAAGTGACCGATTACGAGCAGCTTCTGGCGTCACATAAGGCCCCTGATATTATTTTCCACTATGATATGCCACAGGCACTTACCTATTACGGCGAGGATGTTATGCAGCCGCTGGACTATGCTGAAATCGAGAATTATGCACCGACATATTGGAAAAGTATGGGCGAAACGATTAAGCAATATGGTGTTGTAGACGATAAGAATACCTTCTTCTTCGCCGCCCGTCCCGAAGCTGACAATTTCACATCCATCATCCGCAAAGACTGGGTGGAGAAGGTTGGCATGAAGGTGGAAGATTTGACTTCTCTTGAGAAGTACAATGAGATGCTGGTGAAATGGAAAGAAGCCGGACTGGGAGTGACTGGCGGCAGCTTGCTTCAAAACAATTTCAACTACAACTACGCCTTCCGCGATTGGCCAGTCGATCCGAAATACCGCGCGCTTTATTCAGATCTGAGCGTTGCGGATTTGACCAGTGCCGACACTGAGCGTTTCTTGCGTAATATGAACTATCAATACAATAACGGCCTCCTTGATAAGGAATTCTATCTGCGAAACGATGATAATAAGATTAAATCCGAATTCGTTGCCGGAAAAACAGGCAACTACGGATTCTATCTCACGAACAATACAGACGTCTTTGCTGCTACCCTGGCGAACAACCCGGATGCCGAATTTGCTGTAGTGCCGCCTTTTGCAGGTGTTCCTGAGGGGCTCAAGCCTCAAGGACGCGCTTACTGGCCGTTTGGCTTCATCATGGGTATCAACTATGAAACCTCGCCTGAGGAGCGCGCTGCAGTCTGGATGTATCTGGAATGGCTCAGCCAGCCGGAAAATCTGTTCAAGTTCCAGAACGGTGTTGAAGGCGAAAACTATACGCTTGATGCAGACGGTATCGCTGTAAAAAAAGCAGATTATAAGGGCGAATCCGTCCTGGCACAGAACAATAACAAGGACTACTGGGGCCTCGTGACTGAAATCGCGCAATATCCGGAAGCTGACAAGACCCTCAAAGCGAATCTCCGCAACTGGGCACCGGCCGGCTACGAGAATCTCGCCGATGACATGGTGAAATACTACAACGAGGTTGCGGAATTCCGCACACCGGATGCTATGTTCACCGTTGTGCTTGAGAAGGTAAATGAGTATAAAGCCGATCTGAATTCACTCTTTCAGGATCTATATGTGAAGTGTGCGCTTGCTCCGGAAGCTGAATTCGATGCGACCTATGAAGCAGCCAAGAAGACTTACCTGGAAGCAGGCTACCAGGAAATTCTCGACGAGAAGCAAGAGGCGATCGACGCAGGCAAGTTCCGTTAATTCCAGCATCTGCGGGCCTGTATTCAGACTGAATTACAAGCTGGCGCTCGATATAGCAGAATAACTGCCCGTGTACGCGCAAATACCCGGCAGGCCGATCCATAGCAATATGGGGGCTTGCCGGGTATTTGCCTGTTATTCGTGTCCAGGCAGGAAAACTTCCTCCGTAACCTGCACGAGGCAGCGTGCCGCAGTGCTCAGGCTGCCGCTTCCCTGATAGATCAGACAGGTAGTCCGCTGGGTCTGCTCCAGTTCCTTAATATGGAGAGAGACCAGCCCGCCTCCGTTCAGCAGCTCCGGACGAAGGTACGACTTCGGCAGCAGCGCTGCTGCTTTAATCGTCGGCAGCAGCCGGACGATCGCTTCGAAGGAGTCGATCTCCATGCGTACATCCGGCTCAACGGCGCAGCGCTGGAACAGCTCATCGGTCATGCGGCGGTACCAGGTGCCCTTAGAGAAGAGAATCATCGGCAGCCGCGCGAGATGGTCCATCGTCAGCTTCGCCGGCAGGGTCAGCGGATGATGACTGGAGACGACCAGCCGCAGCTGGTCCTCGAACAGCGGGATGCAGCGCAGCCCCGGCTCCTGTATGGAGGAGGCGATTATGCCGACATCGCATTTGCCCTCGCTGACCGAGGAGACGATTTCATGTGTTTTTCCGGTAATCAGCTTCAGCTCGGCTGCCGGATATTTCTCCGTGTAGGCGTTCACAAGCGGCGGCAGTGTGGTCTGCAGTGTCGTCAGACTGGCGCCAAGTGTCACGAACTGCGGCTCACCCTCCCTGAATTTGGACAATGCCTCCAGAAATTTGGACCGTTGCTGACGCTGCTCCAGCGCATAAGTATAGGTGAGACGGCCAACCTCGGTCAGCTCCAGCCGTTTGCCGAACCGGTTGAACAGGGCGACGCCCAGCCGTTCCTCCAGTTTGGAGATTTTACGGGAGAGAGCGGGCTGGGACAGATTTAGCTGGCGTGAAGCCCGGTTAAGGCTGGAATGCTCCACAACTGCAGCAAAAATATCCAAATCGTCGAACATAACAGAGGTCTCCTTTCATCCAACTTGTAGTAATGCTGATAACTTTATATCAGTGTCCCTGTAGTGAAAGTGATAAAAGGCATAGCCGCGACGGATGTCTCTTCATGAAAAAGGTTGAAGGACCGGCGAAATCTTTGGAATCACTGTTCTAAATGAGAATTATTATCATATTAAAAATATTCTTATGCAATTATTGTATAACGTTTAATAATTAGATTGCAATTCCCTTATAAGAGAAAAAAGAGTAACATGAAAAGTGACACAGGATATTCACATATTGTGAATAATAAAGCAAAGTCCGGGAAAGCAATGGATAGTGGTGAAAATAGAGATTCAGGTGATGATTTTAAACCTTAGCTCCCCTGTTTCAACTGTACTCCCGGCGGTGTATGCTCATTAATGAAAACGCTGTTTTTTATTCGGAAAGGGGACACTTTGCATGAGAGGATTTTATTCCAGAAAGATTCATTCCTTGCTCGGCATTATCCCGCTTGGGGGCTTTTTCCTTGAGCACATGCTGACGAATTTCGCGGCAGTGGAGGGTGGCGCTTCCGGTTTCACAGACAGTGTGCTATGGCTCAACAGCCTGCCGCTAGTCTTCTTCCTGGAATTGTTCGGCATATGGCTGCCGCTGCTGTACCACGGGGTTTATGGGCTATACATCGCCTATCAGTCCAAGCCGAACCTGAACCGGTACAATCTGGAAAGAAACTGGCGGTATACGCTGCAGCGTGTAAGCGGAGTCATCACTTTCGTGTTCATCGTCTGGCATGTGTTCGAAACCCGGTTCCAGGTGGCGCTCGGGAATGTGGAGCATGAAGAACTTGGCAGTGTAATGCATGACATCGTTACCCAGCCGCTTCTTCTAGCCGTGTATGTAATTGGGATTCTGGCGGCCTGCTTCCACTTTTCCAATGGCCTATGGTCATTCCTGATCAGCTGGGGGATTACCGTGGGGCCGCGTTCACAAAGAGTGTCCTCTATTCTTTGTCTCGGACTTTTCGTCCTTGTCAGTTTCATGTTCCTGCTGTCGCTGGTCACTTTCCGTGACAGTGAATTCCAAGCTACCGCCTCCGCGCTGCAATCCCTGCGGACTTTTATTTAAAAAAGAATAGTTGGCATATACTCCAGTGTGGAGCGGCTGCCATTTATGCAAATATCCACAAGGCTGATTTACAGCTGACATAATTACATGTTTGACAGCCTATGCTTCCGAAGCCAGTTTTGTACGAGGCGGATACTCGGAAGTCTATGCTCACAAAACTTTAGGAGTGAACAATCATGGCATCAGCCGATATCATTATCGTGGGCGGCGGGCTGGCCGGCCTGATGGCTACCATCAAGGCGGCGGAATCCGGCGCACATGTGCATTTGTTCTCACTGGTTCCAGTCAAAAGATCGCACTCAGTCTGTGCGCAGGGCGGCATCAACGGCGCTGTTAATACGAAGGGCGAGGGGGACTCGCCCTGGGAGCATTTTGATGACACCGTATACGGCGGTGACTTCCTGGCGAACCAGCCGCCGGTTAAGGCGATGTGTGAAGCCGCACCGGGCATCATCCATCTGATGGACCGGATGGGCGTAATGTTCAACCGTACCCCGGAGGGGCTGCTCGATTTCCGCCGGTTTGGCGGAACGAAACGGCACCGTACTGCTTTTGCCGGGGCGACAACCGGCCAGCAATTGCTGTATGCGCTGGATGAACAGGTTCGCCGCTGGGAAGCGGAAGGCCTGGTGACCAAGAGCGAGAACTGGGAATTCCTTTCCGTCGTCCTTGATGATGAACGCGTCTGCCGCGGCATCAGCGCCCAGAACCTGAAGACGATGGAGATCCAGACCTTCCCTGCGGACGCGGTCATTCTGGCCAGCGGCGGTCCGGGAATTATTTTCGGCAAAACGACCAACTCCGTGATCAACACAGGGACGGCTGCAAGTGCTGTATATCAACAGGGTGTGCATTATGCCAACGGAGAATTCATCCAGATTCACCCGACCGCAATCCCCGGCGACGACAAGCTGCGGCTGATGTCGGAATCGGCACGCGGCGAAGGCGGACGTATCTGGACCTATAAGGACGGCAAGCCGTGGTACTTCCTGGAAGAGAAATACCCGTCTTACGGAAATCTGGTGCCGCGCGATATCGCAACCCGGGAAATCTTTAATGTCTGTGTGGACCAGGGGCTCGGGATCAACGGCGAGAACATGGTGTATCTGGATCTCTCCCACAAGGATCCTAAGGAGCTTGACGTCAAGCTGGGCGGCATTATTGAGATTTATGAGAAATTCATGGGCGATGATCCCCGTAAAATACCGATGAAAATCTTCCCAGCCGTGCATTACTCCATGGGCGGCATGTGGGTCGATTACAATCAGATGACCAACATTCCCGGCCTGTTTGCGGCAGGGGAATGCGAATACCAATACCACGGTGCGAACCGGCTCGGCGCGAACTCGCTGGTCTCGGCGATTTATGGCGGCATGGTCTCGGGACCGAAGGCCGTTGAATATATTAAAGGCCTGAAGAAATCGGTGCAGGACATTTCTTCCACCGTGTTCGACAGCTTCCACAAGAAGCAGACGGACAAATACGAGTCCCTGCTGTCAATGTCCGGCACGGAGAACGCCTATGTGATTCATAAGGAACTGGGCGAATGGATGACCGCAAATATGACCGTTGTGCGTGACAACGTCAAGCTGGAAGCGACCATCGGCAAAATTAAAGAGCTTAAGGAGCGTTACCGCAACATCAACATGAATGATACTTCGCGCTGGAACAACCAGGGTGTGGCCTTCACCCGCCAGCTTTGGAATATGCTGGAGCTGTCCGAGGCGATGACACTCGGGGCACTGCTACGGAACGAAAGCCGCGGCGCACACTACAAGCCGGAATTCCCGACACGCAATGACGAGGAGTTCCTGAAGACGACTAAAGCGACATGGAGCGCGGATGGCCCGCAAATCTCTTATGAAGCAGTAGATGTCTCGCTGATTCCTCCGCGGGTACGGGATTATTCGAAGGACTAACCGCTTAATGGTGCCGTTTGAATGAGCCCTGAACCTATGGGGAATATGGGGTGAATGCATAATGTACATCAGAGTACTCCCAAGCAGGCTTCAAAAGGTAATCGGAAATATAGCAGTATGCTCGAAGAAATACGTTGAAGTAATGCTCACCAAACTTTTAGGAGGTAACTGATATGGCGGAAACTGCTGCAGCTCCCAAAAACGTAAAGTTTATAATTACCCGCCAGGACGAGCCGGAGAGCTCACCATATGTCGAGGAATTTGAGCTGGCCTACCGTCCGGGGATGAACGTGATCAGCGCTTTGATGGAAATCCAGCGTAATCCGGTTAACGCCAAGGGTGACGGTACGGTTCCGGTATGCTGGGATTCCAACTGTCTGGAGGAAGTGTGCGGTGCATGCTCCATGGTGATAAACGGCAAACCGCGCCAGGCCTGTGCGGCGCTGATCGACAATCTGGAGCAGCCGGTGCGCATCGAGCCGATGAAGACGTTCCCTGTGGTACGCGATCTCGTGATCGACCGCAGCCGGATGTTTAATGCGCTCAAACGCGTCAAGGCATGGATCCCGATTGACGGAACCTATGACTTGGGTCCGGGGCCGCGGATGGCGGAGAAGAAACGCCAGTGGGCCTACGAATTGTCCAAATGCATGACCTGCGGCGTCTGTTTGGAGGCTTGCCCAAATGTCAACGAGAAGACCAATTTCATCGGGCCGGCAGCCATTTCCCAGGTACGATTGTTCAACGCCCATCCTACGGGCGAGATGAACGCCGATGACCGTCTGGATGCGTTGATGGAAGACGGCGGCATCGACGGCTGCGGCAACTCGCAGAACTGTGTGCGGGCCTGCCCGAAAGGCATCCCGCTTACAACCTCCATCGCGGAGATCAACAAGCAGACTACCAAGCATATGTTCAAGCGTTGGCTGGGTGTGTAATTTGTAAATTCACTCTTTTTCCCCTCCATTTTTGATTTACTGCTATCTATCTTTCCTGAGCCACTTTCGCGGTGCTATTTGCCGCAGGGAGTGGCTTTTTCGCATTCAGTGGCTACATATCCTGGCTGAAGCTCCCGCATTCAGGGGCACAGGCACTTAAGGTTTGCCTGTTTCTTTTGGCGGTATAGATGGGTACATTTTTAGACAGTCCCTTCTTAACGAGCAGAAGGTGTATGAATAGCCAAACTCAAACAAATATAGATGGATATGTTATAATCTCCTTAGTTGAGTCAACATCAGGCAGTGGAGAATCGGGGAGGAATTACGTTGATTTGTAGGGAACAGGACGGAGCATTTGTAATGGTTAAACAGCATGAGCACGGGCGGCTGGCCGGAGAATTTGCGCAATGGTTCAAGGAAGAGCATGTACCCGAGGGAAACCGGCGTGCAGAGGTGCTGCGTGCGGTCAGCAACCATGACAGGGGCTGGATTGATCTCGATGAAACGCCTTTCTGGAATGATGCGGTAGGAGCGCCTTACAGCTTCATAGATTTTCCCGTAGTGCCGAAGCTTACGTTCTACAAACGTGGACTTAATGAGATTGAAGCGGACACACCGTACGGTGCGCTGCTGTGCAGTCTGCATTTTGAACGGCTGATTGAGGTGTCCGGGGAGGATTGTCCCGAGCTGACCGCCTACCTTAAGGATGAGGAGGAGCGCAGGGCCCGCATCCACCGCGACCTCGAGAAAAACCAGCCCATCGGAGAAGGCGAGCTGTATTATGATGCCAGGCTGCTGCAGTTTTCTGACGATCTCTCATTGTATCTGGCTCTGAATGAGCCGGGAAGCCCCAAAGCGGAAGAACATCCGTGGTGGAAGGACGGCTTCTCCGGAAGTGAGGATTTCAGCTTTACCTCAGGACGTCTGATCTCGGCGGAATGGCAGGATGCATCCACGCTAATGCTCGACCCTTTCCCGTTCACAAGGGATGTCGAGGTGGCAATGGTACTGCGTAAGGTCAGCAAGAAAGAAATCGCCAGCAAGGGAATTGCTTCTGCATACAGCTCTGCACCGGAAGAAAAATGCCGGATTACCGTCACCAGCAGGCCGAAGGCGGATTAATCAAACGGCACGGAAAGCGGGCGCACTCAGGAATAAATTAGCGGCTGCTTATCTCACAACTACCCATTGCCCGTACCTTAGAACAGGAGTGTAATAGCTATGGCTTGGTGGGTATGGACCCTCAATATAGCAGTGATTATACTGCTGTCGTTTTGGTTTTTCCGGATGAAGCTGAGCTGGATGGGAAAAGGGGTGCTGCTGGCCCCCATTCTAATCTATGCGCTCATTTCGGTTGAGGATTTGCTGAACTGGATTGACCTGGGCTCCATCGTACCGGGCAACCGGGGATTAAGGGGACTGATTTTACTCTTTGCTCTGGCCTCGGTGCTTTTCTACATTCTGTTCATTTTTCATGAAATCAAGGAATCGAACAGCAAGGAAGTCAGGCTGCAGCAGACACTGGTCCGTATCAGTATTGCTGCGTTTACCTGTATTATTTTTTTTACAGTCGTATATACATCCATATATAAGCTATTTGGACAGTCCTCTTTTCAGGGCATAGGAATAGGGGATGATCTGCTCAGCCAGCTGATTACCTTTCTATATTTCAGCGTGGCCACCTTTACGACTGTCGGCTATGGAGATGTGGCTCCGGTGGACAATACTTCGCGGCTCGTGGTCATCATGCAGATCAGCTTCAGCTTCATTACTGTAGCCTATGCCCTGTCCATGCTGGGCTTGTTCCGCAAGATTCTCGGCCCTGGTACGGAAGCAGAGATTGAGGCATCCATCGAGGTGAATATTGATGATGAAGTGGACAAAGCGGTAGAAGATGTAAAAGATGAGATCAAGTGATTTTAACAGTTAGCGGAGCGGATTGTATTTCAAGCTCCTGCAAGGAAGGAGGGTCTCCCTATGAATAAAAAAGCGTCCGGGGGTTCTCCCAATGATGGTCCACCTCTTGTTGCCGGCGGCAGTTACAACACTCCGCTGCCACCCGTGAAGGGCAGCGGCCGCAAAATTACCCGCCGCCAGTTCCTGACCCGCGGAGCGGCTACTATGTTTGGGGCCGCGCTGCTCGGCGGCGGATATGTATGGCAGGGAGAACCCAACTGGCTTGATATCACCCGGCTGGACATTCCGCTGAAGAATCTCCCTTCCGCGTTTGCCGGCACCCGGCTGGTTCATTTCAGTGATGTGCATCTGGGCTTCAACAAGGATGCCCATGATTTGGCCCGGCTGGTTAAGCACATTGAGGCCGCAGAGCCGGATATCATTTGCTTTACCGGGGATATTGTAGACAGCTACGCAGAGGACCTGAAAGAATCCGTAGCGCTGCTCGCGGAACTTCATGCCCCGCTGGGGAAATATGCGATATTCGGCAACCATGATTATAAGAACACGGAATTGCTTGCGCAGCTGCTGCAGTCTGCCGGGTTCACATTGCTGAGGAATCAGTCATATCTTATTAAGCAAGGCGGTGCAGTGATGGCGGTTGCCGGCCTGGAAGACATGCTGCATGGCCGTCCCGATCCGGAAGCTGCACTTAAAGGCATCCCAGAAGGGATATGTACGGTTCTGATGATGCATGAGCCGGATTATGCTGACACGGCGGAAAATTATCCCTTTGATCTTCAGTTGTCGGGGCACAGCCATGGAGGACAGATCCGTCTTCCTTTTGTTGGCGCAGCCTACACCCCATACGGGGCAGTTAAATACATAAGCGGACTATATTATACAGAAAATAAAGCCATGCCGGTCTATGTTAACAGAGGCTTCGGCGAGACTTATATGCCGTTTCGCCTGTTATGCCGGCCGGAGCTTACTGTGATTACGCTGCGCAGGGTGTAAGGAGCAATAGTACTGAAATTCCCAAATTAAGCTGCAAGGGAAGAGGAGCGCGTATGATCACTTACGAGACTGTAGGATTCATGGCCCAGCAAGGAGCCGCAGTGGAACTCCGGACGATGTTGCCTGCCGAAGGTGACAGGCTCAAGATGCTGCTCTCTCACCCGGATGTGCAGCGCCACATTTTGCATCGCAGTACAGCAGGTTCACAGCCAGCCCATCTGGATCAACTGGTGAACCGTATGCTGTATCCCTACGATCCTTGCGCGCTGCATGTGGGGATCTATCGCAAAGATGCACCGGAGCTGATCGGCACCGCCTCCCTGCAGAGCTGGAACCGTCATGAAGGCAAAGCCGTACTAGGCTACATGCTCGATCCTGTATGGTGGGGGCAGGGCCTTGCTACAGAGGCCATTGGATTGTTGCTGGGCTATGGCATGCGGGAGCTTCGCTTGACCCATGTGGAGGGGCGCTGCCGCGGCGATAACCTCAGGTCCGAACGGGTCATGCTCAAAAACGGGTTGACGCTGGAACGGATCATGCCGATGGCTGATGGCTCGGGCGATGTAATGAAAGTATTCACATTGTTACACAAATGAAATAATGCCGTTATCAAACTCTAACAGTGTCCGGTTAAACTAAGTACATGACCCCCTTTTGAAAATATAACTGCTGTTGGGACCCGATGATTCGGGTCCATTTTTTTTGTTCTGTTGTCAATCCATTGGGGCCCGGAAGCGGTCAGGGACTGGAAGCTCCCGCAGCTGTTAGTATATGATGGTTGTACAATTATATATCTGGATTTTAGGAGGATGTAATCTTGAATGAAGTGCTGAAGACATTAAACAATCACCGGTCTTTCCGGAAATACGGTCCGCAGCCTGTTGAGCCGGATAAGCTGCAGATGATTATTGAGGCCGCTCAATCGGCCCCATCCTGGGTGAACGGGCAGCAGGTCAGTATTATTGCTGTGCAGAATGAGCAGCGCAAGGCTCAGCTATCGGTCTTGAGCGGGAATCAGAAGCATGTGGCCGACGCCCCGGTATTTTTGATCTTTTGCATGGATTTTTACCGGGCCAAGCTGGCAGCCGAGCTGGAGGGACAGCCATTTGAGGCTGTGCACGATGTGGATGCGCTGCTGGTCGGTGCGGTGGATGTGGGAATCGCTTTGGAGAGTGCGGTTGCCGCTGCGGAATCCCTGGGGCTGGGCATCATTCCTATCGGTGGAATCCGCCGCAATACTGCAGGCGTAATTGAATTGCTGGACTTGCCGGAGTATGTATTCCCGGTGGTCGGCTTATGCGTGGGGTATCCTGCCGAAGAGCTGCCAAAGAAGCCGCGTCTTCCGCTGGGAGCGGTTTTTCACGAGGAGTGTTATAATCCTGATCAGAAGGGATTTATACAGGACTACAATCTGGCGTACCGCGGGTATCTAAAAGCGCTCGAAATGACGGAGAGGGATTGGAGCGCTACGATCGCCCATTTCTACGCTCTTAATCCGCAGTATGGAGATGCGCAGCATACGCTGAAGAAGCAGGGTTTTACCTGTGATAATCTGCAGAAACCGGAAGAATAACAAAATGCACCGCAGCGTTAACGTAATGGATGTCATGCTGTCCATCGACCGTTGAGCACTGCGGTGCATTTTTTTGTGAAGTTACAGTGTGTCACTGCAGCGGAACTGTAATCTTCCCGCGCCGTTTGTAGTATACCCAGTGAGTGAACCCGATTTCCTTAAGGCGCGCAACCACAGCCTCCCGCTGGTCAGCAACCCGGGACGGAAGATGCGCATCAGAGCCAAAGGTGACCTCCACACCGTAATGCAGTGCACGCGCCAGAATATCATCCGAGGGATACCAGCCGCCGCACAGCTTGGTGCATCCGGAGGTGTTGATCTCGATGGCGACGCCGCATTCGCCGATTACGCGCAGGCATTCGTCGATTTCTGCAGGTGTAGAGATTTCCGAAAATTGCGGATAGTTTCCTTTCATGGCATCGATATGGCCAAGAATCTGAAACATGCCGGTGCGCGCGGATTCGGAGATCAGCCGGTAGTATTCAACCTTTGCCGCGGCTTTCTCCCGGCGGTCAAGCCCTTTCCAGCGCCCCTTATTAAAGATGCTGACACCCTTGACACTATGTACCGAGCCAATGATGTAATCAAAGGGATAAGCAGAGAGGGTTTGGCGGTAGAGTTCGGCATGTTCCGGGAAATAATCGGATTCAATACCGAGCAGCACATCAATTTTGCCTTCGTATTCTTTCTGCAGGGAGAGCACTTCTTCTACGTAATGGACAAGCTCCGATTTGGCCATGGCGATTTTGGGAAAGGCCTGTTCGGACGGACTGCCGAAATAAGGAGTGTGATCAGATATGCCGATGACGCCCAGACCGGCGTTGATGCCGGCTTCAATATAGTCCCTGATGTTTCCGTCGGCATGGCCACAGCGGAAATGGTGGGTGTGTAGGTCGAATTTCATGGATAGATCTCCTTTAGGCCAAATTTTACGAAAACAGTTCATGAAGTGCCGGACTTTGGGATCAGCTTCGACAGATGGATTCAAAGCTCTGCGCGGCTCTACTCTGAGCCGATAAATTGGGTTTCGGGCATGCCCTTTAGATCGCTTAAGAATTGCCTCATGGCCGAATTGACATATTTGCCGGACTTGGTAATGACACCTACGGGATGCGTGACCTCAAGTTCGATAATCGGTACGATTTTGAGTGTGCCGCTGCGGACTTCTGCCGTAACTGACTGTTTGGAGATAATGGCTGCGCCGAGATCAAGCTCGACCATCCGCTTAACCTCCTCGCTGCTGGTCAGCTCCATGATGACCTGCGGCTGGATGCCGTGTTTTGCGAACACCTCATCGGCGAATTTGCGGCCGACCGTGTCGGGGGACAGGAGGATGAGCGGTGTTTTACCCAGGGCTTCAATCCCGGCCGATTTGACCTGGGCCAAAGGGTGCCTTGGTGAAACAACCAGTTCAAAAGTATCATAATACAGCACAGATGTGGTCATCGCAGGACTCCGTCCAATCAGATAACCGATGCCGACATCGACCAGGCCGTTTTCGACATGCTGATAGATTTGTGATGAAGACATCGAGGAAATCGAAGTTTTGATATGCGGAAACTGGTCTTGAAAATAGGACAGGATACGCGGCAGGATTTGAATGGCAATGGAGGTGGTCGTTCCGAGAATAATATGCCCTTGGGGATTCTCATCAAGATCCGCAAGGCGCTGCTTAAGCTCTTCGACAATACTCACGATCTGCTCTGCATGCGTAAGGAACACTTTGCCTCTGTCCGTCAAGGTAACGGGCTGGTTACGGTCAACGAGCTGAGTTTTGAACTCTTCTTCCAGACTTTTGATTTGTGCCGAAACTGCCGGCTGGGTCAGGTTAAGCAACTCACCTGCCTTGCGGAAGCTCATCGTTTTGGAGATCGTAATCAGCGTTTCGAGCTGGCTGATGTTCATGGACTTGCCCCCCTTTTTGACTACCGAATAATGCTGCCGCTTCGACCTGTAATGGGAACAACGGACGATTTTCCCGGGACGGCATAGCTGGTTGGTTCCTGATCAATAAGACTTTTATAGGTGCTCGGGTCTCCGCAATAATGCAGGAATTCATTTCGGTCCATAGCCGGATTGAATGTGGATATGCAGTTATATCTTACACCGGTTGTTGGCATTTGATTAAATTATAGGAGATTCCTTCCGGCAGAGCAATGTTGCCAGGCAAACTATCTTGTGATTTCCTTCGACACCCCCATTAATTTTTGATGAATAATGCCGATATATGAAGTATAATTATAAATTATTGAATAGGACTTTCGGTATATGACTAAAGACTGGTAGAGGGGGGACACATCTTAATGAAAGCAGAAGTAATTAATCCGTTTTTAGAGTCTGCACGCATTGTAATTGAGCAGGTTATACAAGTCTCGCCATCCACCGGTAATCTGGGCATTAAGGATATTGAACTGATCGATAATCATATATGGATTCAAGTGGGTATGACGGGTCAATTAAGCGGAAATATTATCTTTGGGATTGCAGAGCAGGTTGCACTGAAAATGGTATCGGCCATGATGGGCGGTTACGTGATTACAGAGATGGACGAGATGGGGCAGAGCGCGATTTCGGAACTGGGCAACATGATCAGCGGCAATGCCAGCACGATTCTTTCCAACCAAGGTGTAACTGTGGATATTACTCCGCCGAAGCTAATGAAGAGTGAGAGCATGTCCGTACTGCCGCGCAGAGCACTGAGCATCCCGCTCTTGATGGAAGGCATCGGGGAACTTGATATTCAAGTGATGATCTCTTAGGCGGACAGTTGGGAGCTGAAGATTTTCATGCAACTTAAAGACAAGATTGTTGTCATAACAGGGGCTTCAAGCGGGATCGGGGCGCTGACAGCGCAAATGCTCAGCAAGCGTGGGGCTGTCCCCATTCTTCTGGCCCGTTCGGAAGATAAACTGAAAGAAACAGCGGCCGGTATTCCGGGCGTTTTTGGACTGTACACCTGCGATGTCAGAGATGAGGCGGAAGTGGAGCGGACCTTTGGCGAAATTCTGGCGGTGTACGGCAGGATCGATATTCTGCTCAACAACGCCGGATACGGCAAATTCGCCGGTTTTACCGAGATGGAACCCCATGAATTCGATGATATGATGGATGTAAACTATATGGGCATTGTACGTTGTACGAAGGCTGTAGTTCCGCATATGCTGCAGCGGGGAAGCGGGCAGATTGTCAATGTGGCCTCCATGGCCGGCAAGATTGGTACAGCCCGTGCTGTTGCTTACACAGCAACCAAACATGCGGTTCTCGGTTTCACGAATGCGCTTCGCCAGGAACTCCGGAAGAGCGGGATTATCGTTTCGGCGGTGAACCCGGGGCCGATTGCCACCGACTTTTTCAAAACGGCTGATCCATCAGGCAAATACGAGAAAAGTGTAGCCCGGATGATGATGACTCCGCAGCATGTGTCCTCCAAGATCGTCAAGCTGATGGAGAAAGGCAAAGAGGAAGTAGATCTGCCCGGTCTGGCGGGTTTTGGCATCCGGCTGTATGCTTTGTTTCCACGGCTGGCGGATAAGCTGACCTATAACGTTATGAACAGAAAATAAAGGTTTCATTAGCAGGTGTCTGTCGTCATTCTGCAGGGCGGCAGTCCTTTTTGCAGGTCTAGCCTGTGCTAATGACAGCTTATCCTTGCATAAACGGCCTTCCATTTGGTGGAGAGGCCTTTTTGGCATATAATGAAGATATTAACTTAAGCGAAAAGGATGAATTACACTTATGAATAAAGCTTCTTTTGCGGCCATCGGCATCCAGGACGACCTTGTTGCCAGATTGTCGGAATTCGGCATTACTGATCCATCTCCGGTACAGGAGCAGACGATCCCGCTTCTGCTGGAGGGGAGAGATGTGCTGGCCGCTTCCCAGACAGGTACCGGCAAAACCTTGGCATACCTGCTGCCGCTGATTCAAGGGATTAACCCGGAGCACCGGGTAGTCCAAAAGGTGGTGCTGGCGCCAACCCAGGAGCTGGCGATGCAAATCCTCCGTGAGGCTGAGCGCTATGGAGCCCACCGGGGGATCAAGGCGATGGGCCTGATCGGCGGTGCGGCGATCAAACGCCAGATTGACAAGCTGCGCGAGCATCCCCAGCTCGTAGTGGGCACCCCTGGACGCGTGCGGGAACTGATCGGCCTCCGCAAGCTGAAAATGCATGAGGTCAGCACGATCATCATCGATGAAGCGGACCAGATGTTCCAGCTCAGCGGAGCCGGTGAAGTGGCGAAGATCGTCAGCAGCGCGCTGCGCACGCGCCAATTGGTCATGCTGTCTGCGACAATCGGACCGGAGACCCAGGCACTGGCCGCACGGGAGATGAAGAACCCGGCTGAGGTCGGCATTGATCCCGGAGTTATGACGGCGCAGAGTCTTGAGCATCACTATGTGGTGGCTGAGGAACGGAACAAGATTGATATGCTGCGCCGGGTCATCCGCCATTACAACCCGCAGCGGGCGATAGTGTTCGTGAATGCTACCGAGGACATTGCCGAGGTGGAAGCGAAGCTGAACCATCTTGGGCTTACGGCGGCGGCGATCTATGGGGATGCGGACAAGGTGACACGCAGCAATGTGCTTACCCGGTTCCGTGACGGCAAGTTCCGCGTACTGGTGGCGAGCGATGTGGCGGCACGGGGCCTGGATATCGAGAATCTGACGCTGGTAGTGAGCTTTGATCCGGCGTTTGACTCGGAGCATTATGTGCACCGGGCAGGGCGTACGGGACGTATGGGACGCCGTGGACTGTCGGTCTCCATTGTAACGGAGCAGCAGACGTTCATTATGCGCAAATTCGCCCGAGAGCTGAATATTACGCTTGAGGAGAAGGAAATGGTCGCCGGCAAGGTTATGGCGGCCGATGAAGCCCGCAGCCCGCTGGGCGGCGGTGGACGCGGGCGCGGGGAAAGTGCCACCCCGCGCAAGGAAGGCGCCGCACCGCGCAGCGGCAAGCCGCCTGTACGGACATCGGCTGTGCAGGCCGATGCGGCCATCAAACCGGCCTTGCCGCGGCAAGGCCAGGCGGGAACTGCCGCAGGCGGAGAAGTGCGGCGTGAAGGGCATCACGGTACGGGCCCGGCTGCAGACGGGCGCGGCGGTGCCGCTCCTGCGGGTAAACCGCGCGGCAGCAGTGCGGAACGTGAAAAGAACCGCAAGAACAAGGGAGCCCCGAAATGGCTCAAGAACAAAACCCCGAGAGGTGACGGTCAATGAATACAGCCCCCGTACTCGAGATTACGGGCTTAAGTGGTGGGTATAGCCTGAACAAGCCGGTGCTTCATGATATCGGCCTTCAGGTGCAGCCCGGTGAAATGGTTGGACTGATCGGTTTGAACGGAGCCGGAAAAAGCACGACAATGAAACATATCCTCGGCCTGATGTCGCCCCATAAAGGTGAAATTACCGTGAAGGGCAAAACCCGCAGTGCTGACCCGGAGGGGTATCACAGCGCATTGTCTTTTGTGCCGGAATCTCCTCTGCTCTACGAGGAAATGACGGTCCGCGAGCATGTCGAATTTACTGCCAGAGCTTACAGCGTGGAGCGCAGCGACTATGAATCCCGCAGCGAGCAGCTGGCCGCACTCTTTAATATGGAGGACAAGATGGATACATTGTCCTCCCATTTATCCAAAGGTATGAAGCAGAAAGTGATGATTATGTGCGCTTTCGTGGCGCGTCCGGCACTGTATGTCATTGATGAGCCCTTTCTTGGCCTGGATCCGCTGGGTATCCGCTCTCTGCTCGACTTCATGCTGGATTTGAAAAAAACGGGAGCGTCGATCCTGCTGAGCTCCCATATCCTTTCCACAATCGAGAACTACTGCGACCGCTTTATCGTGCTGCACCGCGGCAAGGTTATCGCCCAAGGCACGCTTGCAGAGATGACCGCAGCTGCAGGGCTGCAGGGCTTGAACTTGGAGCAGCTGTTCTACGAATTGGTTCAGGGAGGGAAATGATATGGATTTAAAGGAGCTGCGCCGGCAGCGGCGCAGCCGGTTCATGGGAAGCATGCTGCCTTATGTGGGGTATGTCATTAAGAGTGGTGTAGCGATGCTCTTGCTGCTGCTGCTGATTGTCTTCTCGGCCTGGTATACTTCGCTGCTTCGGGATACTCCGTCAGGTATTCCGATCCGCTGGGTTATGCTGGTCCTGCTGCTGCCTGCGGCAGTGCACAGCAGCTTCCGGACGTATCTGCAGAGTCCGGATACTATATTTTTGCTTCCGCAGGGACACCGGATG
Source organism: Paenibacillus sp. FSL M7-1046 (assembly GCF_038007405.1). Classification (NCBI taxonomy): domain Bacteria; kingdom Bacillati; phylum Bacillota; class Bacilli; order Caryophanales; family Paenibacillaceae; genus Paenibacillus; species Paenibacillus sp. FSL M7-1046. The sequence goes on from NZ_JBBOXB010000001.1 coordinate 3,625,722, forward strand.
AAGGAATATTTTGCCCGTACCTGGGTAAGCGGAAACGTGTGGAAAATTGTGCGGCTGCTGTTTGTACTGATCACCGTCTGGCCCTTGTACATACGTACGGATGAATCGCCTAGGAGTCTGTTCGCTACCGTTCTCATTCTGATTCTGGTGAAATTGCTGTCCAGCTACGGGCTATGGCGGGAAACCGCAATGATATCCCGCCCGGCCGCAGTGGCCTACAACCTGCTGCGCTGGGCAGTAGGCGGATTAATGATTGCGGCATGGCTGTGGCAGCCGTCTCTCCGGGCCCTGATCTTCATATTGATCCTCGCGGCGGCATATTTGGCTGCATGCTCTGTTCCCGGACGGCATTCCGTTCCCTGGGAGCGTCTGATTGCCATGGAGAAGAACCAGGGGTCGAGGGCCTTGATGATTCTCGGCTGGTTCGTGGATGTGCCGGGACGTGAGCAGCGGGTATACGCCCGGCGTTACCTGTCACGCTGGGGGAGCGGTATCGCATGGCGGAGTAACGCTGCTTACCGTTTCCTGCTGACCAAAAGCTTTGCCCGGGGAGATGTCTTCGCCATTGTGATGCGGATCGCTGTCCTGGCGTTGCTGCTGGTCTGGTGGAATCGCGGCAGCTATATAGGAAGCGGCATTTACTTGTTCTTCCTGTTCATCATGGGCATTCAGCTGTCGGCTTTGCGCAAGCTGCATAGCGAGTCGTTCTGGCTGTCGGTGTATCCTCTGCCAGAGGGCAGCAAGGGTGAAAGCACGAACCAGTTCATCTTCCGCGCCCTTTTACTGCTGGCCTTGCTGACCGGCCTGCCATTTCTGGTCACAGCGGGTGAACGTCCGCTGCCTGTTCTCGGCACCTTCCTTGCCGGAGCGCTATTGGCCTACGTGTTCAAGGAATACTTGAAGCGCAAAGAAGCCGCGGTGGATGAGGATTTCTAACTTTTGGTGAGACCGGAGTGGAATCCCGGCAAGCCTGTATTCCGCTCCAAGCACAAAGACGCCTTGATAAGAGCGGATGCTCCCGTCAAGGCGTCTTTGTGCAAAGATAAGAATTTATATGTTTCACGCTATAAATTATCCTTCTATTTCTCGCTGAAACGGATACCGTCCTTTTGAGGACGGCAAAGCCGTTTCCACTTGTGATTAGCAGAACAGGGAATGCTGCCACGCGGGAACGGGAGAGAGCCCGAGGCTCCCTCCCGGGAGAGTCATTCCCGGTTAGACAAAGAGTGAACGGCTGATGATAACCAGCAGGATAAAGAGAACCAAAATTGCACCTGTGCTTGTAAATCCAGGGTATCCGTATCCGCCTCTTACTTCTTCGCTCATGTTCATTCCCCTTTCGAATGTGTTTGCTGTACTTGAGTACATCGTATTGTATGTGCGGATAGATTAACGTGTATAGGCCAATGTCGCAGGGAAAGTCAAAAAAAATCAGCTCCAGGTACCCGGAGCTGATTTCGAGATCAATGGTTTTGGGATCAGGCTTTTTCCAAATCGCGGATTCCCGCATAAACCAGATCGAACAAATCTTCAAGCTGCTCCTCTTCAATACAGGAGAAGGCAATGCGCAGATCGGTTTCGCCCAGGGCGATTGTGCCCAGGCCATAATTGTGGATCAGATGCAGCCGCAGGTCTTCAGCGGATACAGTGTGAAGCTTCAGGCACATAAAGTAGCCGGAGTTGAAAGGATAATACGTCCATACGTCATCGCCGTATTTCCCGCTGTCGAGCAGTGCCTTCACTTTGTTGGCACGGCCTTTCATGATCTGGAACTTTTCTTCCTTCTGTTCAGCGAACTGCGGGGCCTTCAGTGCGTCCAGCACAAACGTCTGAGACGGGTGTGCACCGCTGGAAATAGTGGCGCGGATAATGCCGAGCGTTTTCTGTTCCAGTGCTGCAAGCAGCTCCTTGTTCTCCGAAGCGTAGGTGATGAAGCCGACGCGGAAGCCCCAGACAAATTCCTCTTTGGTGGCCCCGTCAATCTTGACGGCCAGCACGCGCGGATGGAGATTGGCCAGACGGCCGAACAACGATTCCTTGAGAGAATCCTCGAAGAAAAGTCCGAAATACGCGTCATCGCTGACGACTACGACATTGATGCCTTCCTCGGCAGCGCGCAGAATCGCGGCAACGATGGCTTCTCCTTCTTGTAGGCCGGGAGTATAGCCTGTAGGGTTATTAGGGAAGTTGAGCAGGACAATGGCTTTGCCGCGTCCCTTCTGGGCGAGCAGCGCTTCCAGCAGTCCTTCACTATTGAATTTCATATCTTCAGTGAAAAGCGGATAGTTGACGATTTCGCTGAGCCGGCGGATGCCGAAGGTCAGCTCGTAATTCTCCCAGTTCTTGTCCGGATAGATGATGGCATCGCCTTGTTCTGCGAACAGATCGGCAACTATGCTGAGCCCGTGCGTCAGGGCATTGGTAACGATAGGGTTGCCGAAGGATTTGCCTTCGAGCGATGGATTTTCACGGAGCATTTTTTCCCGCCATACAGTGCGCAGCTCTGGTTTGCCTGCAGGAGGAGCATAGCCGTACAAGTCTTTGGGACTGTAAGCGGAGAGCTTATCCTGAATGACACCAAGGTGCATAGGCATGCCATTCTCGGTAGCAATACCGATGGTTGCATTGTATTTCTTGGCGTGAGCTGTTGCTTCTGCGGATTGGCTCAGGATGCCCTCTTTAGGAAAATAGATCGCCTTGCCAAGATCGGAGAGCATATCGTACACATGTTCATTGCCTGCCTTGATGCTTTCGTTTAATTGTCCAGCCAGTGGATTCATCAGTTTCATCCTTCCGGTATTCTTCTGGGATATATACGTTAACATTGCCTAACATTATATCACCGTGATTCCCAGCCGTCACTGATGAAAGCAGCCATTTTATAAATACTTTTAGAATATTTTCAGCGGTGTTAGCCAAGCTGTAATTCGTTTCGGTGCGAAGGATGGATTGACGCCTGACATCTTCCCGGGAAAGAAACGGAATCTCGGATAATCAGCGTAATCCGGTTCTTTCCGGCCAGAGCATAACTCAGCTATCCGGTGCTCTGCTTAAGTCAGCTATGGTGGGGGCAGTATTTTTTCATCATTTCTATCGTTTCGGCATCGCGTTCTCCGTTTCTCTCCGCCAGACCCCGGGTGATTCCGGCCCGTTCCTCTTCTTTCAGATTCTGTCCAAACTTAAATTTGGCTGTGAGCTCATCCGGAACAATTCGCACGACCGCAACACCCTTCAGCCGCGAGCGGTATTTCGGATCTTCGGCATCAATAGGATCAAAGCCGCCCTCGGGCTGCAGCTTGTTCATAAACCGGGACAATACAGCAGCCTTCTCGGCGGACGCCTCCACAAGTTCGGCCACTCCATAAGCAGTTACGCTTTTAAAATAGGCCGTGGCAGGGCAAGCGAGATGGGGATCGCTAAAATAAGAGGGGATTAGCGCGTATTCGTCGGCAACGGTAAAGCAGACCCGCGCCTGCTGGCGGATGCTCTCCATTTTGCCTCCGGCATGACTGCCGTGGAAATAGAAGCAGCCCTCCATATAGACGAAATTCAGCGGAGTGACCCGCGGCTGTCCCTGTTCATCGCTTGTACCGAGAAAACCAAAGCTCATTCCTTGCAAAAATTGGGCCACTTCTTCTTCCTGCTCTATCTTAAATTCTTTTCTGCGCATAATACACGTCCTTTTCATCATAGTGGCGGAGTACTCACCTTGAGTAATTGTTTACATAGAATAGTTGATAAATTGACAATGAAAAAGGACCGGTTTACAATTATTTTAATAGTCCACTTTTGAGGAAAGGGTGGGGAGATGAATTTCACACTGCCATATGACCAGTACCTGGCCATCCACCGTTATAAATATCTGGCGTTATATCATGCGCTCCGGGCAGCGATCTTGGAGGGGATACTTCCCGGGGGGACAAGGCTGCCGTCAACAAGACGGCTTGCCGAGCTGTATCTTGTGTCGCGCGGTTCAGCATCACAGGTATATGACATGCTGCTGGCTGACGGTTACATCAAGACTGAGAAGGGCCGGGGCACCTTTGTTTCAGATGACAGCTTTTTTCCTGCTGCCGGGGGAGAGCCGGTATACAGGGAGGATTCAACCGATCATCAAGTGGTTGATTCGCCAAGGGTCGGCGCTGGACTCAATCCGGCAGGTGAGGAAATTCGCACAACTGATCGGGAGGTTCTTGAACCTGGAGCGATCCCGCTGTCCTCTTGGGGAGAGCGCCTGATGGAGCGCCAAGTTTCCATCTACGGGCAGGCTGGTGAAGATGTCATCAGCTTTCGCAGCAGTGGCATGCGGATTGAGCATTTTCCTTACGGCGAGTGGCGGAGCGCACTGAATTACGCCGGAGGCAAGGGAGGCGGGATGCTGGAGGGCTATTGTCCGCCGCAAGGGGAGGAGAGCCTGCGGCGGGCAATTGCTGCTCATTTGCGGATTACCCGGGGAATCAGAGCCGATGCGGAGCAGATCGTGCTGTTCAGCGGCTCGATGCAGGGCATTGTCCTTCTGGTGCAGCTGCTGCTGGAACCGGGGGAACCTGCCGTTGTAGAAGATCCCGGATTTCATGGCATCCGCCGGGCAGTGGAGATTGGCGGTGGTAAGCTGCTGCCGGGACGGGTTGACGAGAGCGGGCTTGTGCCCGAGAATTGGGCAGCCCGGCTGCTGTTTGTGACGCCAAGCCGCCAATTCCCCACCGGAGCGGTACTGCCGCTAGACCGGCGGCGCAGCTTACTGGAATGGGCCCGGCGGCAGGAGGCGGTCATTGTCGAGGATGATTATGACAGCGAGTTCCGCTGGGGCGGCCGGCCGATTGAACCGCTAAAAGCGCTCGACCGGGAGGACCGGGTAGTGTACATCGGCTCCTTCTCCAACAGCGTGTTCTCCGGGCTGCGGCTCGGGTTTGCCGTGCTGCCGCCTTCGCTGGTGGGTCCTGTGATAGCGGCCAAGGCGCTTTATGAGCCGCTTCCAGGCGCACAGCTTGAGCAGCGGGCGTTGGCCCGGTTCATGAGCACTGGCGGGTACAGCCGCCATCTGCGGCGGATGACGCGCATATACGGGGAGCGTGCCCGCATTTTCCGTGCGCTTCTGAATGAGCGGCTCGGAATGCTTTTTCAGCCGTTGCCCGGCGATTCCGGCCTGCATATTTATGCCCGGTGGCTGCGCCCGGAACAGGAGTATACCGCCTTCCGGGAAGCGGCTTTGCGGCGAGGCGCAGACTTCCGCGACGCAGCGCTGTACCGGATAGGCCCGGGTAGTCCTGCGGCTTGCTTTTCTTTTTCCCATCTCGATGCTGAGGCACTGGAAGAAGGGGTGAACCGCCTGCTTCTGGCCTGGAAGGATGTGCAAAAATACACGTGACAGGGTATTATGAGAGTAAGGAAATGTATGCTTACAAAACTTAAGCGTATGTTCGAAGCGATTTTTTGTCGAAGCTAATTCAGTGAGGTAACGCTCACAAAAAATTTAGGAGGAAATATTATGCTGCATGCATCGCCGTCCTCTTTTGTGATCCTGCCTGCCCTGGCGAAAATTGTCTGCGAACCGGGCTGGAAGTGGCAGAAAAGAGAGAAGCCGCTGCAAAATTATGATCTGTTCTATATCTGGAGCGGAGAAGGTACGGTTGTGCGCAGCGGAGTGCCTTTCAAGGTAGGAAAGGGAAGCTGCTTCCTGTTCCGTCCGGGCGACTTTACGTATGCGACCCATAATCCGCAAAAGCCGCTAGTGCTTACATACATTCATTTTGACGTAACCGAAGAGGTCACGGATATTCCCCAGCCTTACCGTGAATTGACCGAAACAGTGGAATTTGAGCACCTGCTTGCCCGTTATGTCCGCCTGTTCCTGGTGAAGACCTACGCTGCAGAAGAGGAGGGGCGGCTGATCTTGAAGCAGCTGATGATTCATCTGCTGCGCGAGGACCGGGTGATGCCGGTAGAGCGGCATGTCAGCAATCAGCTGGCTGAGGTCATCCACGAGGTGGCCAACTACGTCAGCCAGCATCCCGGAGCGGCGCACCGGGTAGAGGATCTGGCAGCCCGGGCGGGGCTGTCGCCACGGTATTTTTCGATCAAATTCAAAGAGATTACAGGTTCCTCGGTCCAGTCCTATGTCATCCGTGCCCGGATTGAGCGGGCCCAGCACCTGCTGCTATATGCCGGGATGAATGTCACTGAGGTGGCCGATGCACTGGGCTATCGCGATATTTTCTTTTTCAGCCGCCAGTTCAAGCAGCATACGGGGAAAAGTCCGTCAGAAATCCGCTGATTCTTCCTTTTGTTTCACCTTTTTGCTGCAAGGGTAAATACGTTGCAACTTAGTATGCGAGGATTTACATAGCAGCTTGGAAGGGAGAACATAACTGATGTTTAGAGGACGCAGAATATGCAATAGTGAATGTAAAGGTGGAGGCGCCGGGGTTTTTCGAAACCGCTGGAGACGCTTGAAGCAGAATAACATGGCAGCTACAGACTGTTGGTTCTGACAACAAGGGCAGTATCAAATACAAGCGGAGAACCGGGGCCCTGCGGCGTCCGGTTTTTTGAATGGTCCTTGGTTCATGCTTCACAGACTGGTAATGTAGAAGAAAAGGGTACAGCGGAATCTTTCTGAATAGAAGATACAGAGGGCTGTCTTGCGGTAACTGGGGTGTATTCTTCTATCTATGCAGGGGCATAAGGATAAAGAGGTTTTTGTATGAGCGTACAATTGTTCAGCCCAACCCTGAGAAAGCATCGGTGAGCAGCTGAATTCATATACTGAGCAGCAGAAAAAATGACCAAACCAATGGCTGAAGGAAGGAGAAAGAACATGTATGAAATCGTATTGATACGGCATGGGGAAAGCGAGTACAACCGTCAGAATTTATTCACAGGCTGGAGCGATCCCGATCTGACGGAAAAGGGAATAGAAGAGGCCAAAGCAGCCGGGAAGCTGTTGAAAGAAGCGGGCTACACGTTCGATCTTGCCTTCGCTTCCGTGCTGAAACGTTCGATCAAGACACTTAATTATGTGCTGGAAGAGATGGATCTGCTGTGGATTCCCGTACAGAAATCCTGGAAGCTGAATGAGCGCCATTATGGTGCGCTGCAGGGGCTGAGCAAGAGCGAGACTGCGGTGAAATACGGTGAAGAGCAGCTTCATATCTGGCGGCGCAGCCTGTCGGTCCGTCCGCCGCTGCTGGAGCCGGATGACCCGCGTTATGCCAGAAACGATATCCGCTACAAGGAGGTGCGCTCCGGTGATATCCCGCGCGGCGAGAGCCTGGAGGATACCGTTCACCGCGTCGGCGATTTCTGGGGCAAGCGGATTGTGCCGCTGATCCGCAAGAAAGAGCGGGTGCTGATCTCGGCACATGGCAACACCCTGCGGGCGCTGATCAAATTTATGGAGGACATTGACGAGACAGCGCTGCTCGACCTTAATGTTCCGACCGGTGTTCCGCTGGTCTATAAGCTGGATGATGATGTGAAGCCGATCAGCCGCTTCTATCTCGGCGTGCCCGAAGAGGTGCAGGCCAAAGCCCGTGAGGTGGCTAACCAGAGCAAGGTAACGGAGTAGCGATATTCGGGCGTTGTCTAAACGAAATCATTCATGAAACCCAAAAGCAGCAGGTCCCTGTTACAGAGACCTGCTGCTTTTGCTGCTTTCCGGTGAAGATGTACTGCTATTCCAACTTGAATTTGGAGGCGGCCTCAGCCAGGCCCTTGGTTAACCCGTCAATTGTTTCGACCATATCGGCTAAACGGTGAACCATGGAAGATTGCTCATGCATTGTTGCCGTAACCTCTTCAACCGAGGCCGAAACCTGCTCACCCGATGCAGACAGATTCTGCGTGGATTCCAGCATTTCGTCCTTATCATGCTGCATAAGGGCAATGTCATCAGCCATGCTCTTAATCTGTTCGGTGATATCCGTAATATTCTGGTGAATGGCATGGAAGGCCTGCCGGGTTCTGCCTACATACTCGTCCTGCTGCGCGGAAATATCCTTAATCTGCTGCACGCTCTGATGATTTTCCTGTACGAAAGCCAGATTCTGCCCGATAATCCCGTTGATTTCACTGGACTGGACAGAGCTCTGTTCAGCCAGCTTGCGGATTTCAGTGGCAACTACAGCAAATCCCCGTCCATATTCTCCGGCCCTTGCCGCTTCGATAGAGGCATTCAGTGCAAGCAGATTTGTCTGCTTGGCGATATTGCTGATCGCTCCGGTGATCTGGCCGATACTGCTCGAGCTTTCCTGCAGCTTCAGGGTAATCGCAGAGATTTTCTGCACTTCCTCATCGTTTTGCTCGCTGATATTGGACAGTTCTTCTACAACCTGATTGCTGCTGTGGAAGACTTCAATAATTTCATCGGCCCGCTCTTTGACGGATTGGGCTTTTTCATTCATGGAGACGAATTTCTCGCCGAAGCTGAGGAATTTATCCACAATCGTCTCGGTATCATGCGCCTGCGACTCTATGGCTGTGGCAATTTCTGCAGTGGTTACCGTTGTCTCGCCGATCGATTTGGCTGTCTGCTTGGAGGATTCGTCCAGATCCTTGGTGCTTGAATTAAGCACGGAAATGGAAGTGTTCATATTCGTAATCAGCAATTTGTTCTGCTGAGCCATCGTATTAAAGCTGTCGGCAAGCTCCTTGAATTCACTATTATATTTTCCCGTGGCAGTAACCTGCAGGTCGCCTGAGGCCAGTTGTCTGAACAATTTGCTCAGCTGCACAATCGGCCGTGTGATTGATCTGGATACTATCAGACCTATCGCAGTAACGAGCAGCACGGCCAGTATGGAAATGGCAACAATCTGCTTAAGCATGGACATAATCGGCATTTTGATATCCTCGTAAGAATCAATGACCGATACTACCCAATCGGCATCTGGAATCTTGTTGTACCGGAGATATTCTGTTCCGAGATCACTTTCTCCTGTGAGGATATCGTCTTTCGCCTGCAGGTTAAGCAGAGCTTTGGTACCTTCGGGTTTTAATCCGATTCTTTTCTCATCCTTCGAATTGTACAGCACGATTCCGCTCCGGCTCAGAATTTCAATCTGGCCCTGGCCGTTAATTTGGATTTTTCCTAATTTATCTATAAAAAACTCGGAGCTCATGTTGGATGAATACACGCCGATCACCTTGCCGCTTAAATCTTTAATCGGCCGGGAAAAAGCTATAATCAACTGGCCTGTGCTTTGGGATACTGTGGCATCGCTGATAAAAGCTTCGCCTTTTATGGATTTCTGGAAATATTCCCTGTCTGAGCGTGATTCGCCGACGGTCTCTTTATTGCTTCCGGCAACAATGGTTCCTTTGGCATCAAGGACGACCATGGATTGGCTGCCCCTTGTATTCTTCAGGATTGTGGCAAGCTTCTCATTGGATGCACTGTAATAAGGGTTCTTCCCGGAAAAGAACTCGGTTTCGGACAACGTTCCCTCCTCACGCAGATTCAATAACGCGCGGAACAATTCCTGCGATGAAATCAGATAGGAAGCCTCCTTCTGCAGCTGCACGGCAGTCCATAAGCCTTCTCCGATCCGGTCGGCGTTGGCGGTAATCTCGTCTTTGCTTTTTTTGAGCAGCAGTTCCGAGCCCAAGCTGTACACTGAAACGGATATAGCCAGCACACTGGCGATTACGAGCAGGGTAATCAGCCCGGGAAGCTTGATCCTTAAAGATAAGTTAGTGAATTTGCCAAGCCGGTCTTTCGATTTGTTCATGTAAAAGTTCCCCCTGATGTATGTATGGTCCTACATGTATATCGGAGGGATCATGTTGATAATCAAGAGGAAACATCAGCCAAATGCTTAAAATTTATGATAAATATCAGCTCTATGAAAAAGGATACTCCGGCCCTGTTCAAGGCTTGCGGAGTACCCTTATATGTTCGTTGTTAGGTTAGGATGAAATGTTAAAGATGACGCTGCAAGGTTCCCAGCAGTTCCCCCATCTTGACCTTGGTCTCGCTTGCCAGCCCGGCTCTTGGGGTAAAGGTGCCGCTCTCCAGCAGTAGTACTACGGTTGAGCCGAATTCAAAATAAGCCAGATCATCGCCGATTTGCCATTCCATGGCCTGCTCATCGGTGTAGCGGATGCTGCTGACATTCATTGCGCCTACCTTTACAACCGCTGCTTCCCCATTCGCTCCAGCGATATAAGTAATAAGACGTTCGTTGCGGCTCAGCACACCCTTCATATGTCTCATACCGAATTCATTGACAGGATAAGCCCGGCCGCGGATATGATCACTCTCGACTTTACGCCCGGTGAGAGGCGCGTGAATCCGGTGATAATCCGTAGGGCTCAGATACAGCACGAAGAAAAAGCCTTTCTTGTACAGCTCCAGGTGCGGAGAGTGGTTAAGCAGTTCTTCCAGCTCATAATCCTGTCCTTTTACATTCATAATTGTTCCGGAATGAATCTCACCCATGGCGGTAATCATCGCATCCACCGGACTGGATACGGCGTTGTCCCCGTTTGAGACAGGGCGCATCCCCGGTTTCAAGCGCCGGCTGAAAAATTCGTTAAGCGTACGATATTGTCTGGAATGCTTCTCCGCTTCAGCAGCGGGAATATGATAGGACTTAATAAATACCGGGATCAAAAAACGGCTGAGTCTGCTATGGGAAAAAGCCCCCATCAACCGGGAAAGCCATCTGTGCGAGGACAGTTCCGTCATCAGCCGCAGCAATTGTTTAACCATGAACATCTCCCTTCCATCATGCAGCAACAAGGCCCCATACCCGGGGCCTTATCCGCTCTGAATTATATTGACATAGAATAGGAGACAAATCAATAAGAGTTATACCGGGAGGCGTCTTCGAGCAGGAACCGGGCGTAAGCCATTGGCCTGCGGTAGCTTTCTTTCCAGGTTCCTCTGAGTCCTGCCTTGAGGAATCCATAACGCTGGTCACGGCCATTGCATTCAATGAAGTAAATCCGTCTGTTCCGGGTGATGCCGATATCCAGCCCGATGTCGGCAAGCCCGGGAAGACTGTGCTCAAGCTCGCGTGCGATGGCGAGGCTGAGAGTCTGCACTGTCATTCGAAGGTATGCTGCAGCTTCACCCGGGAAGGCCTGATCCAGCGCATATGAGGCGCTAAGCGCTTCGCCTCCCCGTGCGATATTGGATACGAACCCGCCAGGAGCGGCCAGCTTAGCAAACATGCCGGTCACCTGCCAAGTTCCTCCCCAGCCGCGTTGCACCGTGACCCGGAGATCGAAGGGGCGTCCGCTGATTTCAGCCAGCGGGATACGTTCCTGCACCAGATAGGATTCAGCGGCGAGACGCGCCCGAAGCATCCGTGGCAAAACATCCTGATCCACGAAGGTGCTTACCCACCGGCTAGAACGTGAAGGCAGATAACTCCAGGTCCAGCTCCGTCCGCTGTAGTGAGTAAGACGCATAACCCCTTTACCGATACTGCCGCGGCACGGTTTGAGGATGAGGTCGGGGTAGAGGTCCATCATCTCCTTCAGACCCGGGAGCCCCGCTGTTGTAACCGGCAGATAGCTCTGCAGGTCTTCGTTTTGTTCCAGCAGCCCGTGAATCTGTTCTTTCCCGTAACGGTTGCATGTGTTGTATATCAAAAGGCCCTGCCGGAGCAGCCGCTCGATTCCGCTGCTGTCCTGGCTGTATATTGCCCGGTTATGGATTACACCAGGTGTGGGGATTACGGCTCTGCGATATCCCTGGGACCCCTTGATATAAGCGATGCTGAATCCGGATTCCGTATCTATGTCGGCCAGCTTCAAAAAGCAGGGGGTCAATCCATATGCGGCAGCCGCCTCCTCATAGCTCTCCAGCGACTCCTGTCCCGTTTTTAACCGGGGAACGCCCCGGTGCACAGCGGCATTTAGCAGTATTCCCACGAGCTTTTGCCCCATGTTCGTTCCTCCCGTTATCTTCTGTATTTACGGCTGTAGCCCTTATGCTCTCATTGTATGTTTGTACGTGGCCTTCAGGGTGGACGAATGCGCGGCGGCAGAAGCCCTTTTTCAAAAGATAGACGAAGCCGATTTAGTTGCAGATTGATTATAGGCAGCCTTGCTGCAAATGGTGTCATCCGCCCACTGGACTGCATATGATGCCTAGAAGAAACAACAGATGGAAGGAGGAGACTGCTTGTGAAGAGCTCCAGAAGGAATCAACAACACAGTTCCAAGAAGCGACTCTACTACGTGGATAATCCCAATAAAAAAGAACTGAGTATGCTGGGAAGCAGTCCAAGGGTGCAAGGGGGATTTGAAGTACCCGTCAGCGAAACGGTGGATCCGCCAGACCGGGCCCTGCAGGTTAGTGGTGTGGGCACGGTAGAAGTTGTTGCAGAACCGGCACAACAACCAGCTGTACCTGCCGTACCTGCCGTACCTGCCGTACCTGCCGTACCTGCCGTACCTGCTGCCCCGGATAAAAAATTGCTGGAGGTGCCGGCAGCAGAAGAAACACTCCAGATAGAGGAGGTGGTTGTCCACGCACCCGAGCCCGTTCTGCCTGTTCTGGAAAAAGAGCGCCTGCAGCCCGTATATACCGATGATCTGTGCGATGCGGCCGTTACCGGCCAGAAGATTGCTCCGCGCACCATTGACGGCTCTAAGCTGAAATTCGGGATTATCGGTACTCCCTGGCTGCAGGATTATGCGGTGCAGAGCATCAATATCGCGGACAAGGCGATAACGTCCTCGAAGATAGCCCCCGAATCGATAACTGGTGAGCATCTGGCGGAAGGAAGTGTGAACGGCGGCAAGCTGCTGGATCATTCGATCAGCGGTGAGAAGCTGAAGAACGGAAGCATCGGTCCGGAGAAGCTGGCTGACCGTATTATCGGGGGAGAACAAATTGCCGACCGGTCCATTGCCAGCCGTCACTTGAGCGAGCTGCTGATTACTGCCGACTTGCTGGAAGATGGAGCCATAACCGGCGAGAAAATTCTAAGCAGCACCATCGTCAGCCGACATTTGGCGAACGGAAGCATCGACCGTTCCAAACTGGCTGACGAGGCGGTGTCCGGCGATAAAATCGCCGACGGCGAGATCAGCGGATCCAAACTGGGCGATGCCGTGATTGAGGGCCGCCATCTGAGCGAAGGCGTCATCACGGCGAAACATCTGGCGCCGGGAGCCATCGGGCCTGAGCAGCTTGCCGGCCGTCTTATCGGCAAGGAGCAGCTCCAGTCCGGCAGCATTGACAGCGGACATCTTGCGGATGCCGCAGTAGGCGCGCGGCAGCTGGGAGAGAAGGCTGTACGCAGCCAGCACCTGAGTCCGGAAAGCGTAAATGGCACCCATATCGGCGACGGGGAAATCACCGCCCGTCATTTGGCGGACCGGAGCATTTCTTTTGTGAAGCTGGCGGAAGGTGCAGTTGGGACGGTACAGCTCGTGGAGCAGGCGGTCACCTCCTCCAAAATCGCCGATCAGAGCATCCTGCCGAATAAACTGGCGGATGAAGCGGTCACTACACGGCATATCGCCAAATCCGCAGTACGCGGACCGCAGCTTGCCATGCAGGCCGTGACCTCGCTCCACCTGCAGCGTGAAGCTGTAGATCAGTCCCACTTGGCTAAGGAATCGGTCGGGTCGGAGCAGCTGCAGAGCCAGTCGGTGCTGACGGCTCATCTCGCATCCGGTGCGGTTACCGGAGAACAGCTGGCAAGTGAAGCTGTGGCCGGAGAGCATCTGCGCGCGAAGAGCATTACCGCCGCCAAGCTGGCGGACGGGGGCATTCATGCCGGCAAGCTGGCTGCAGGTGCGGTCACCGGAAACGCAATTGCCCGTGAAGCTGTGAGTGGTGAACATATCGCCTTCTGTACGGTGGAGGAAAAAAATCTGGCCGATGCCAGCGTCAGCGCCCGTGTACTGCAGAACGCCGTAGTGGATTCTGAACATCTGGCGCCGGGCGCCATAGAGCGCAGACATCTTGGTGAGAACAGCGTGACGAATTCGGCTCTGCAGTCCGGCTCGGTCTCGGGCGACAAGCTTGCCTCCGGCGCGGTGAAGGAAGTACATCTCGCCGCAGGTGCGGTGCAGCCGCATCATCTGGCGGATCATGCGGTTACTTCATTGAAGCTATCGCCGGAGAGTGTCTCAACGGATAAGCTCAGTGATCTGGCGGTCACTTCCACCAAGCTGGCTGATGGCAGTGTTACTTCCGCCAAGCTGGCAGCCTTATCCGTGGCTGCGGAGCATTTGACACCAGGGTCGGTTAGCCCCGCGTCGATCAGCGACACGGCTGTCCAAGGCAGACATCTTGCCCCGGGAAGTGTCGGCGGCGCACATATTCGTCCGATGTCTATTGGCAACGGGCACATTATTCCTAGCTCCATCTCATCGATTCAAATCCAGGATGGCAGCATTAGCAGTTCCAAGCTGGTCGAAGGTGCCGTGTCTTCCCTCCATCTGTCTCCAGGCAGTATTGGTACCAGTCATGTGGCGGAGGATTCACTGGAAGGCCGTCATATCAAGCAGGGAGAAATCACCCTGGATCACCTGGCCGGAGAGGTCCGCAGCGCAGAGCTGCTCCCGGACGGCAGCATCGGCGGGGAAAAGCTGGCGGAAGGCTCGATCGGTTCGTTCCAATTGGCTCCGAGCAGTGTATATGGCGGACATCTTGCGGTCGAAGCCGTGGACAGCCGCCACATCCGCCCTCACAGCATCAAGCTGAAGCATCTGGCGGAGGAGACCCTGACCGCTGATCTGCTGCCGGACGGCAGTGTCAGCACCGCGAAGCTGGCGGCCGGAGCGGTAGGTTCGGAGAACCTCCAGGCGGAAAGTGTGAACGGAGAACATCTCGCGGACGGAGCGGTGGAGGAACGCCACTTGAATCCCGAGATCATCAAGCTGGAGCATCTGACAGCAGAGGTCCGCAGCGCTGATCTGCTCCCTGACGGCAGCATCGGCGGGAAAAAGCTGGCGGAAGGCTCGATCGGCTCCTTCCAGTTGGCTTCGAGCAGCGTATATAGCGGACATCTTGCGGTCGAAGCCGTAGATAGCCGCCACATCCGCCCTCACAGCATCAAGCTGAAGCATCTTGCAGAGGAGACCCTGACCTCCGAGCTGCTGCCGGATGGCAGCATCAGTTCCGCGAAGCTGGAAGGCGGAGCGGTAGGTTCGAAGCATCTCCAGCAGGAGAGTGTATTCGGAGAACATCTTGCGGACGGAGTGGTGGAAGAGCGCCATTTGAATCCCGGGATCATCAAGCTGGAGCATCTGGCCGCAGAGGTCCGCAGCGCAGAGCTGCTTCCTGATGGCAGCATCGGCGGGGAAAAGCTGGCGGAAGGCTCGATCGGCTCCTTCCAGCTGGCTCCGGACAGCGTATATGGAGAACATCTTGCGGACGGAGTGGTGGAAGAGCGCCACTTGAACCCAGAGATCATCAAGCTGGAGCATCTGGCCGCAGAGGTCCGCAGCGCAGAGCTGCTGCCGGACGGCAGCATTGGCGGGGAGAAGCTGGCGGAAGATTCCATCGGGTCCTTCCAGCTGGCTCCGGGCAGCGTACATGGAGAACATTTTGCGATCGATGCCGTGGACAGCCGGCACATCCGCCCCGCCAGCATTAAGCTGAAGCATCTGGCTGAGGAGACTCTGACCTCCGACCTGCTGCCGAGCGGCAGCGTCAGCTCCGCGAAGCTGGCAAAGGGAGCGGTGGGTTCGCAGCATCTCCAGCAGGAGAGTGTTCATGGCAGACATCTCGCGGACAGAGTAGTGGAGGATCGCCACTTGAATCCCGAGATCATCAAGCTTGAGCATCTAGCTGCAGAGGTCCGCAGCGCAGAACTGCTGCCGGACGGCAGCATCGGTGGAGAAAAGCTGGCGGCAGGAGTTGTAGGTCCGCAGCATCTCCAGGAGAAGAGCGTGCACGGAGAACATCTCGTGGACGGAGTCGTGGAGCAGCGCCACCTGAATCCCGAGATCATCAAGCTTGAGCATCTGGCCGCAGAGGTCCGCAGTGCAGATCTGCTGCCGGATGGCAGCATCAGCGGGAAAAAGCTGGCGCAAGGCTCCATCGGGTCCTTCCAGCTGGCTTCAGACAGCGTATATGGCGGGCATCTTGCCATGGAAGCCGTGGACAGCTGCCATATCCGCTCTGGCAGCATCAAGCTGAAGCATCTTGCGGAGGACACCCTGACCTCCGATCTGCTGCAGGACGGCAGCATCGGCTCAGCGAAGCTGGCGGCAGGTGCGGTAGGTTCGCAGCAGCTCCAGCAGGAGAGCGTGCACGGAGAACATCTCGCGAACGGAATAGTGGAGAACCGCCACTTGAATTCCGGGATCATCAAGCTTGATCATCTGTCCGCAGAGGTCCGCAGCGCAGATCTGCTGCCGGACGGCAGCGTTGGCGGGAAAAAGCTGGCGCAAGGCTCGATCGGCTCCTTCCAGCTGGCTCCAGGCAGTGTATACGGCGGACATCTTGCGAGCGAAGCCGTGGACGGCCGGCACATCCGCCCCGGCAGCATCAAACTGAAGCATCTTGCGGAGGAGTCCTTGACCTCCGATCTGCTGCCGGATGGCAGCATCGGCTCCGCAAAGCTGGCAGCCGGAGCGATAGGTTCGCCGCATCTCCAGCAGGAGAGTGTGAACGGAGAACATCTCGCGGACGGAGTGGTGGAGGAACGCCACTTGAATCCCGAGATTATCAAGCTCGCGCATCTGGCTGCAGAGGTCCGCAGTGCTGAACTGCTCCCTGACGGCAGCATCGGCTCCACGAAGCTGGCAGCCGGAGCGATAGGTTCGCTGCATCTCCAGCAGGAGAGTGTGAACGGAGGACATCTCGCGGACGGAGCAGTGGAGGAACGCCACTTGAATCCCGAGATTATCAAGCTGGAGCATCTGACAGCAGAGGTCCGCAGCGCTGAACTGCTCCCTGACGGCAGCATCGGCTCTACGAAGCTCGCAGCCGGAGCGATAGGCACGCCGCATCTCCAACAGGAGAGTGTGAACGGAGGACATCTCGCGGACGGAGTGGTGGAGGAACGCCACTTGAATCCCGGGATTATCAAGCTGGAGCATCTGTCCGCAGAGGTCCGCAGCGCTGATCTGCTGCCGGACGGCAGCATCGGCTCCGCGAAGCTGGCAGCCGGAACGGTAGGTTCACAGCATCTTCAGCAGGAGAGTGTGAACGGAGGACATCTCGCGGACGGAGTGGTGGAGGAACGCCACTTGAATCCCGGGATTATCAAGCTGGAGCATCTGTCCGCAGAGGTCTGCAGCGCAGACCTGCTCCCTGACGGCAGCATCGGCTCCGCGAAGCTGGCAGCCGGAGCAGTAGGTTCGCCGCATCTCCAGCAGGAGAGTGTGAACGGAGGACATCTCGCGGACGGAGTGGTGGAGGAACGCCACTTGAATCCCGGGATTATCAAGCTGGAGCATCTGTCCGCAGAGGTCTGCAGCGCAGACCTGCTCCCTGACGGCAGCATCGGCTCCGCGAAGCTGGCAGCCGGAGCAGTAGGTTCACAGCATCTGCAGCAGGAGAGTGTGAACGGAGGACATCTCGCGGATGGAGTGGTGGAGGAACGCCACCTGAATCCCGGGATTATCAAGCTGGAGCATCTGTCCGCAGAGGCCCGCAGCGCAGACCTGCTCCCTGACGGCAGCATCGGCGGGAAGAAGCTGGCGCAAGGCTCCGTCGGCTCCTTCCAGCTGGCTCCGGGCAGTGTATACGGCGGACATCTTGCGGTCGAAGCCGTAGACGGCCGGCACATCCAGTCTGGAAGCATTACGCTGAAGCATCTGGCGAAGGAGACCCTGACCTCCGATCTGCTGCCGGACGGCAGCGTCAGCTCTGCGAAGCTGGCAGCCGGAACGGTAGGTTCACAGCATCTTCAGCAGGAGAGTGTGTATGGTGAACATCTTGCAGACGGAGTAGTGGAGGAACGCCACCTGCTTCCCGAGATCATCAAGCTCGAGCATCTCGCCCCAGAGGTCCGCAGCGCAGAGCTGCTGTCTGACGGCAGCGTCAGCTCCGCGAAGCTGGCGGCTGGAGCGGTAGGTTCACAGCATCTCCAGCAGGAGAGCGTGTACGGCGAACATCTCGCAGACGGAGTATTGGAGGAGCGTCACCTGCTTCCCGAGACCATCAAGCTTGAGCATCTGGCCCCAGAGGTCCGCAGCGCTGAACTGCTCCCTGACGGCAGCATTACCGGAGCGAAACTGGCTTCAGGCAGTGTTGGTGCCGAGCAGCTCGCAGAGAGTGCGGTTGGAACTGACGGACTCCAGGATGAAGCAGTGGATGCAGCCAAAATTGCTTCCTTCGCCGTTCAATCCCGCCATCTGGAGGAAGAAAGTGTGCAGGGCTACCATATTGCTCCCGGCGCGGTATCCGGTGACCATCTGGCCCGCGGCGCGGTGGGTGCGGAGCATCTCTCCTTCAGTCCGGTGCAGAGCGCCGGAAACCGGGAGGTACTCCAGCAGTTCGGAATGACGGCGTTCATGTTCAATGGTGACGCAGAGAGTGTGGAGGTCACTGTATCCTTTGACGAAAGCTTTGGCCATACCGGCTATGTGCTTGTGGCCATGACGAACCAGCCGTTCTTTCACGCCTCGCTTAAAACGAGAGCCGGCGGAGAGGCTGTAATCCTGGTGAACCGCCTGCGTGAAACCCAGCATTTCTATGGAGTGTTATCCTGGATTGCACTCGGCTCGCCTCCGGCAAAGCCGCCAGAAAACCGGGTATTCGATTAAATACAGAGCCGCTGAAAAAGCGGATAAGAGCGCAGCCGCCGGCTGCGCTCTTGTTCAAATATAAAAATTTATATGCTTCACGCTATAAATTATCCTTCTATTTCTCGCTGAAACGGATACCGTCCTTTTAAGGACGGTATCCGTTTCCACTTGTGTTTATCGCCCGAAAAAGTTGGTTGAATGCGGGATGGATGGCATCTGTCCAAATTTGTGTGTGAAGGGAGACACCCGCCGTTACCCGGAGAAGCGGATTACATAGACTGTGATGTAACCCTAAGCCCGGCAGTATGCCCTGCAAGGAAGGTGGATGAGCTTGAGGCATAAACGAACATCTGCCCGCCGCACGGGGCGGCGGGCAGCTCGACCAGCGCGGCGGAACTCCCGGCCAGTGCGGCCCGTAGCTGTACGTCCTGCACAGAATCATCCCGAGCCTTACGTGTCTGTTATTATTCCGGCTATGAATGAGGCCAGGACGATTGCCGGTGTGATTGCCGGAGCCAGGGGTGTTCATCCGCGCTGTGAGGTTATTGTGATTGTTAATGGCTCTGCCGATAAAACGGCGGAAATAGCGAAATCTATGGGTGCCCATGTCATCTCTTTCGAGCAGCCGCTTGGACACGATGTTGGCCGAAGTGTCGGAGCGGATGCGGCCAAAGGGGAGGTCCTGCTGTTTACAGATGGGGATCTTGTCATTCCCGCCGCGCAGCTGCGTCCATTCGTAAGTGCAATCCGCGGCGGGACGGATGTAGCGCTTAATGATTATTCCGGGCCGGTCCGCAGCAGGGTTCCGCATCCTGTGGTGCTCTCCAAGTATGCACTGAACATTATGCTCGGACGTTCCGACCTGAAGGGGTATTCACTGACGGCGGTTCCCCATGCGCTCAGCCGCAAGGCGCTTAATGTGCTGGGGAGCGGTCTATTGTCAAGGCCGCCGCTGGCTTATGCCCGCGCATTGCTGGAAGGCTTGAATGTAAGGGAAGTGCATAAAGTGCCTGTTGGCAAACTGAATGCTGTCCGCCGCAAGCGCGGCGGAAGGGACCCCTTGCAGGAGATTATTCTCAGGGATCACCTCGATGCTGTGTCTATGCTGCTTGAGCTCAAGGGGGAGAGGGCGGGATTCAGCGACGGCACCCGGCGAAGGGAGATGGTGAGGTAATGGCTATTGGCTATAAGGCCGTATTACGTTCGAAACGGAGAAGAACGTTTTCCGCCGGCACGTCTCCCCGCCGGAGCGGAGCAGGTATTCCGGGCATCAGGAAGTCTGCATCTAATAAAAGAGGAGCAGATTCAATAGCGGCTGGCAGCTCCTCTGAACGGCTTACGGGAGCGGGATTATCCGCAGCCCGCGGCTCTGCTGTCCGGCGCACGGCGGCAGAAGCATCCGCTGCCGGGAAACCGCAGCGGATGCTTCCGAAATTGCGCGGCTTGCTGTCCGTCATCATCTCGGCAAGAGATGAGGCGCGTACCTTGCCCGGTCTCCTGGAGCAGGTGGAGCTTCTGGAGCCGGCGGAGATCATCGTGGTACTGAACGGCTGCAGCGACAACAGCTTTCAGCAATCCAGAATGTGTAAACGGGCAACGGTTGTGCATTGCCCCCAATCGGCCGGTCATGATGTGGGGCGTGCGCTTGGCGCCAAGCTCAGCCGGGGGAATATTCTGCTCTTTCTGGATGGAGACATGAGCATTCCAGCCCGGCAGCTGGCCCTTTTTGCAGCAGCTGTAGACAGCGGAATTGATGTTGCGCTTAATGATCTGGATGGCCTGCTGCCGCCATTTGGCGCAAGTGATGATGTCACCCGCTGCAAGCTGTATTTAAACGGGGTTCTAGGCCGGAGTGATCTCGGGGTGAGCTCCATGACCGCTGTTCCCCATGCCTTGTCCCGCCGTGCACTGGAAACCATCGGTTACCGTGAACTGATGGTTCCCCCGAAAGCGCAAGCCCTCTCCATTCTGAATCGGCTGCGGGTGGAGAAGGCCGGAACGGTTGATGTCATCAAGCATAACCGGCTGCGCCAAGGGAATACGGGAACCGGCAACGCGGTGGAACAACTGATTATCGGCGATCATGCGGAAGCGCTGCAGGCGGTTATTGCGCACAGGGAAGCGAGCGGAGTGCTCTCCGGCGAGCGCCTGCAGGAGCAGCGCCGGCAAATGGCTGCCTGGAGGAACCGGTTATGACAATGACCAGTATCATTATTCCGACATATAACGGACTTGAACTGCTGCGGACCTGTGTGGAAGCCATCCGGGCCTATACCGAAACGCCGTATGAAATCATTGTGATCGACAACGCTTCGAAGGATGGTACCGACACGTACTGCCGGACAAATAATCTAACCTTTATCTCCCTGCCTGAGAACCGCGGGTTTCCCGTTGCCTGCAATATGGGGATGCAACTCGCTTCAGGCGATGAGCTGCTGCTGTTGAATAATGATGTTGTCGTCTCGCAGGGCTGGCTAAGGAACCTTAAGGCAGCACTATACAGCGCACCGGAAGTTGGTATTGCCGGTCCCGTGACCAACTATGCCAGCGGCCAGCAGCAGGTCAAGACTGCATACAGTGATATACCGGGTTTTCATGCGGAGGCCCGGCAGGCCAACCTCCAAGATCCCTCGAAATGGATAGAGACGAGACGGTTGGTGGGCCTGTGCTTTTTGTTCAAACGAGAGCTGATGGACACTGTTGGACTGCTGGATGAACGGTATTCACCTGGACATTATGAGGATGATGATTACTGCTTCCGCGCCCGGCTGCGTGGCTACCGGCTGCTGATTGCCGGGGATTGCCTGGTGCATCATGAAGGAAGCGCGAGCTTCAAGGAGGTATACTCCTCTGCACTTAAGGAGCTTGTGGAGCGAAACCGCAGGATTTTTATAGATAAATGGCATATGGATCCGGCACAGTTCTTCTGAAATGTTGACCCGAAGACTAAAGACACAGATAAAGAGGAGGAAAGTAAGTGAAAGGAGTCATATTGGCGGGCGGAAAAGGAACAAGACTCTATCCGCTGACCCGGCTTATGAACAAACATTTGCTTCCGGTCGGCAAATATCCTATGGTGTGTTACGGTATAGACCGGTTGCGCCGGGGGGGTATAACCGATATTCTCCTGGTCATCAGCAAGCAGTCTGCGGGGCAGTATACCGATTTTTTGGGCAGCGGTGCGGAATTTGGCGTATCTCTGACTTACAAAATTCAGGAAGCCGCAGGAGGTATCGCGGAAGCGCTGGAGCTGGCGGAGGGATTTATTCTTCCTGGCGAAAGGTTTATCGTGCTGCTGGGTGACAATCTTTTTATGGATGATCTGACGCCTTATGTGCAGAGCTATCTTCAGCAGCCCGAAGGCACGGCGAAAGTGCTGCTGAAGCCGGTGGAGGATGCGCGGAGATACGGCGTTCCGGTGTTTGACGGCGAGGATTCAACATTGATTGCGTACATCGAAGAGAAGCCGGAGATCCCGAAGACCAACTATTGTGTAACCGGCATTTATATGTACGATGAGGCCGTGTTCGATATTATCCGCCGCGTGTCCCCTTCCCAAAGGGGGGAGCTGGAAATTACCGATGTGAACAACATTTACGCTGCCGACCGCATGCTCAGCTATGATGTGCTTAAGGAATGGTGGAGTGATGCGGGAACATTCCAGTCACTGCGTGAAGCGGGTGAGAAGCTGAAAGACACGCTGCCTTAAGGGCGGCGTGTTTTTCATTGTACAAGAAATGAGAGTTTCGTTGCAGATTATTGTATGGAGGATACAGTGTTAGCCGGCCGTGCAATTCTCCACCAGAACAAATCACCCGTGTCACGGTACATATGCGCGCCCAGATGCTCCAGGACTTTGTGAGAAGCCCAATTATCCTTTTCCGTATCAGCAATAATCCATTGCGCCCTGGGATCGCTGAAGATCCATTCGCTGATAGTCCGCACTGCCTCTGTAGCATAGCCTTTTCCCCAATGCCATTCGTCAATGCAGTAGCCTATAATGACCTCCCCTTGTTCATTCGGACAGCCTTTCAGGATGATATACCCGATAATCTGCTGGTGCCTGCGCTGAATAATGGCCCAGTTGGTCAGCCAGAGGTAATTTTCCTCATCCTGCTGCACTCTGGAATGCCTGATCCGCATAGCATACTGCATTTCCTCATCCAAGGAGGCGCCGCCAGCGTTCATGCCAAGAGCGTGCTTCAGCCCGGCATAATTCTCTGTGGCGAGCGAGAGCTCCGCTGCGGTTAAAGGCTGCAAATCCAGACGGTTGCCTGCCAGTTTCATACATTACCTCCAATCCGGTCAGGAACTGATTCCTAATCTATGTATGGTAAAAAATTCAATTTCATCCTCAGAATAATCTGACTTTCCGCAGTTGTCAATCTCCGCCTATTCTCAGCAAAAGTCTTCTGGCCCCCCGCAAAGTTACACCGGTTCTCCGCACCGTCAAGGCGCTTGCCGCATATGCTGTAGCAGGGCGTTTGAGCAAAGGAGACATGAAGGTGCAGAATAAAATAACAAAAGTGCTGCAGCACATGGCCCATACGCACGAACAGATGGCGCGGATTCTTGACGCCGAACGCCACGTTGCCGTCCGTATGTCGCAAATAGTCCATGATCTGCCGGATGCGGAGCCTGATTTTGGCGGATTCAGCGGGCTGGTAGAAAGCCACGGTCAGGTTAACAAGAATATTATTGCTTACTTGAACGCGATAGCCGATCTGGAAGAAGCGATGGCTGAAGGGGTAGGCAGAGTCATCAAGGAATTAAACGGTCAGGAAGAAGAGTAGCGATTAAAAGAGCAGGAGGCGGAAGATGAGCAGAGAAAAGGCTTATCTGCAAATGCTGGAGTCGACCGCTACTATCCAGTGGAACATCGCGATGATTCTTGAAGCCAAAGCGGTGGAAGCGGAAAAGGTGAAGCAGTGGACGCAGCATCATATCCACGCTAGAGCGTTCGATACCCATGAAGAGCAGTTGAAGCAATCCCTCTCCATTCATGAAGTGATCGTGGAAATGGTGGAAGGGCTGACGAAATTGGAGAATGGGCTGTACAGCAATTTAAAGGCAGTGCTGGGCAGCGGTGAGGAAGAAGGCGGCGGCGGCGAGGGCTTTGGCGGCATGTCCGGTGAAGGCTTTAATTTCGGGGACGACGACAAATGAGCGGCGGGCTTCTCTCCGAACACGCCGTCAAGCTGGAGATGATCCGCTCCATTGCCCGCAGCCAGGCCGCACTCGCCGCGATCTTGGAGAGCATCGCCGAAATAACGGGGCAATCGGAGCTGACAGCCCGCAAGCTAAGCGACAATATCAGAATCCTAAGCCAGTACCAAAGCGCCATGTGCCGGATGATGTCCGGCATTTCGCTGCATCAGCCCAAACGGGGAATTCCTGCTGCGCCATGGCTGAGCAAGACATGTGCAGGAGGAACCTCAAGAGTGCATGGAGTACAGGAGGAGTAGAAGAATGAAGAGGAAGAAAGCTATCAAGCGTTCAGGCAGGGGAACCCGCAGACGAACATTGTTGCTATCCCGGAAGGCCAGGATCGGCAGAGGCCGCAGCCGCAAAGTTCGTTATGGCAGAGCCCCAAAAGGTCTGTTGGTGCGCAAGAAGAGAAGACAACGCCGCCGGATTGTGCAGAAAATCCAGGTAGTGCATCCGTCTGTGCAGCCGATAGTTCAGCCGGTAGTGCAGCCGCCAGTGCATATGGTACCCGTGCAGGTGGTCCCAGTGGTTGAAGCTCCTCCGGCGCCTCAGGTAGTACAGCTCCCCCCGGATCTTGGCGTCCCTCCGGAAACGCCGCCGGGAGACGCCTTTCAGCAGGGCTACACCGAAGCATACAACGTGGGGTTCGACGCCGGTTTCGCCAAGGGCTTCGAGGACGGGCATAAGCTGGAGCTGGGCTGAGACATCCAAGGCCAAAGGGTAAGGGGCCAATTAGAGGGCTGGTGAAGGTTAAACCGCCGCTACTCCTCTATAGGCCGCTTCCCTCTGATCCGCCCGCTCTGGAGCAGTTGGAAAGCTCTGGTCTATTGATTGTACTTCCGGTTATGGTAGACTTTCTTTACAGAATCCTTGCCGGATTCAAATGTCGATAGAAAAGTGGAGGGTACACATGAGCGGTAATAAGATTCGGAAGGCGCTGAGAGAAGAAATCGGGGAGATTATGGAGCTGATTGCCAAATGTGTACAGGTTATGCAGGCCGGCGGTAGCGACCAATGGAATGAGAGCTACCCTAACCGGGAAGTTATCGGTCTCGATATCGAGTGCGGCACACTGTATGTCTATATCGACAATGAAGCCATTGCAGGTATTATTGTATTGGACGAGAATCAGGCGGAGCAGTACGGGGAGATTCGCTGGTCGCAGGAGCAGGGACGGCATTTAATCATGCATCGCCTGGCTGTTCATCCGGAGGTGCAGGGCAAGGGCATCGCGCGGAAGCTGACCGCTTTTGCCGAGGAGTATGCTGTGAACTGCGGATACAGCAGCATCCGGCTGGATACATATATGAAGAATACCATAGCGCTTAGCTTATATCCCAGACTTGGCTATGAGCGCAGGGGTGAAGTCTCGTTCCCCGGCCGTACAGCGAATTTCCCGGTATTTGAGAAGGTGCTGGAAGGCGCGGCGAAACTGGACGGACAAGCTTAAGGAACATTCCCTTCAAAAATGAACTTTATGTAATATTAGTTAACATTAAAATCGTTGAATTGACCTTTTTGGGATCTTTTCATCAGAATTTAAAGGGTTACTGCATTTATATGTAACTTTAGTTGACAATAAACCTATCCTTACTTTATGATGGGACTATTCAGAAAACAATTGAATAGTCTTTTCTTTCGTATATCCTTAATAATTGGTTTAAGGGTCTCTACCGGGAACCGTAAATTTCTGGCTACGAAAATATGCTGCGGCATATTTTTGTGGCCTTTTTGTGTTATCTGCAGCAGCTAACTGTTATCTGACAAGGGGGAATCGGATCATGGCGAACATACTGATCAAACATGCGGAGATTATTACGATGAACAAGCAGGAGGAGATTCTTTACGGGGACATCCGCATTAAGGACAGCCTGATTGTGGAAATCGGCAGCGGGCTGCAGCCGCAGGACGGTGAACGGGTCATTGACGCGAAGAACCGTACGGTCATTCCCGGTTTTGTACAGACGCATATTCATCTATGCCAGACGCTCTTCCGCGGCAAAGCCGATGATCTGGAGCTGATGGATTGGCTGCGCAAGCGGATCTGGCCGCTGGAAGCGGCGCATGATGAGGAATCACTCTATTACTCCGCCATGCTGGGCATAGGGGAGTTGATTTCCAGCGGCACAACGACCATTGTGGATATGGAAACGGTGAACCATACGGATTATGCTTTCCAGGCCATAGCCAAGAGCGGCATACGCGCCCTGTCCGGCAAGGTGATGATGGATCAGAAGAATGACGAGGTTCCGGCAGCCCTGCAGGAGGAGACGGCTGCCTCTCTTCAGGAGAGCGTGGATTTGCTGGAGAAATGGCATGGCTATGGCGGGGGCCGGATCCAGTACGCCTTCTCGCCGCGTTTTGTCATCTCCTGCACGGAGCCGCTGCTGAAGGAAGTACGGGATCTGTCGGCCCGCTATGGAGTTAAGGTGCATACCCATGCTTCGGAAAATTTGGGGGAGATCGAGATTGTCCAGGCGATGACCGGCATGCGCAATGTCGTCTACCTTGATCATTTGGGGCTGGCGAATGATCGCTTGATTCTCGCGCATTGTGTATGGCTGGATGACGAGGAGAAAAAGATTTTGCGGGACCGCGGGGTACATGTCAGCCACTGTCCGGGCTCCAATCTGAAGCTGGCTTCCGGGATCGCCGATACACCGGGGATGCTGGAGACCCACATCCATCTCAGTCTCGGTGCGGACGGTGCGCCCTGCAACAACAACCTGGATATGTTCAATGAGATGCGGCTCGCTGCAATCATCCAGAAACCGCAGCATGGGCCGACCACGATGGATGCAAGAAGTGTCTTCCGGATGGCGACCATCGGCGGGGCCAAGGCGGTAGGCATGGAAGACAAGATCGGCAGCATCGAGGTAGGCAAAAAAGCCGATCTGGCGATTCTCAACCTCTACAACTTTCATACCTTCCCCTCCTTTGATGTAGATCCGATTTCCCGTATTGTCTATTCCGCCACCCGGGCAGATGTGGAGACGACAATCATCGACGGTGAAATCGTGATGGATCATGGTCTGTTGAAGACGGTAGATAAGGAGGTTGTGCTGCATGAGGCCAACCGTTCTATTCAAAGACTGCTGGCGCACTCTCCGCTGGGCTGACACATTGACCGTTTGAATCGGCAAACGTTATAATTTATGGAAGAATGTTCAATAATTTGAGAATCGGCACTTATTTCAATGTTTGATCAACCCTATCATTTGGCGGGAGGCTGCGGCCTTCCGTTTTTTTTTTTTTTTTTTTTGCTGTATCCATAAAGAAATTTTGCCAAACGGGAACCCGTTAGCTGGCAGTGAGGTCATATGTAGTGAGGTGAATGTATTGGAACTCGATAATCTTAAAGCAGCAGAAACAATGGATGAAGAACAGCTGAGGCGAATCATGAGCCTGTATGGCGAGGATATTTGGCATTATATCTATTATCTCACCGGCAATTCCGAACAGGCGGATGATCTGGCGCAGGAGGTATTCGTCAAATGCTATTACCGGATCGGGACCTACCGGGGAACTTCCTCACTGAAGGCGTGGCTGCTCACGATTGCGCGTAATACGGTGTTTTCCTACCGCAAATCACGTTTCTTCCGATCAGGCCTGTGGGGCGGAGTTCAAACCCTGAGTCCTTCCGGCTCCGGCAATGAAGGGTTCGTGCTGGAACAGACCGGCATTACCCGTTCGGCGGAGATGGAGTATCTCGGCAACCGCCATATCGACGACATTTGGAGCATTATTATGAAGCTGCCGGATAAATTCCGTGAAGTGCTGGTGCTCGATTTAAGAGCGGAGCTGTCGGTAAAAGAAATTGCCGAGCTGACCCGGTTATCTCCGGGAACCGTCAAATCCAGACTGCACCGTGCGCGGCGTAAAGTCCAGGAAAGTATAAGGGGGTTGGAGTGATGCGGGAACGGGAGCCTGAGTGGTATGAACGGGCTAGAAAAGGGCCATTCGAAGAGGCGAAATTTACGGATGTGCATGCCGGTAAGGTTATGCGCCGGGTGAAGGAAGGCGAGCCGCACCAGGAACGGAAAGGATTTAAATTCCGTGCGGGCATAGCCGCTGCCGGAGTCCTGCTGCTTGTGGGAGCAGGGGTGTTTTACCTGGGAACCGGACCTTTTGGCGAAGGAAACACCGCCGGTCCTTCCTATCAGCATGAAGAAACCGCTGACGTTACGGAGGCCGGGATGATCAAGACGGCAGAGAAGACGATGCAGGAGCAGCTTGGCAAGAAGCTGCCCTTCGAGAGCATAGAGCCGCAGGTAGGAGCAGATCAGGTCCGCATTATTTTTAAGGACGGCGACTATTACGCCAATATCTGGGTCAGCACGGAGACAGGGCAAGTGATGATGTACAGTATGAGCGCTATATTTGCTGCTGAAGAAATTGATGACGATATGCTGGGCAAGGCCAAGGAGAAGCTGCGGGAACTGGGTTATAAGGGCGAGTTCAAAGCGGATGGGTTGACACGGTTTGTGGATTACGGGCGTGTCCCTAATCAGGCTGCGCAGTTGAGCGAGAACCTGTTCTCAGAAGAGGCGCAGATTGGTTATGTGAACGGGAAATATGTCGGGGCTTACTTCGAGGTGGGTCAGGAGGAGATAGGGGAAGACTTGAAGCAGACCGGGCTGAATGCGATGAGCAAATTAAGAAGCGGCACGGTTAAGCTGAATAAAGCAGCCCGCAACACGGGATGGGGAATGGATGGGGAAATCACTTTGTTTTATGGACCGGATGCATCCGCATCTTCGTTTGTAACGATGAATTATGTTACTCATGCGGTCCTGAAGGTTTCCGATCCGTCTCTAGCCCCGGCTAATCCGAATAGCCCGGAGCAGCGTGCCGAGCAGGAACAGAAGCTGCTGGACATGGAGAATGCCAAGCTGCAGAGCGCGGCGGCAGCTGTTGCAGATGGAATATTCGGCATTCGGCTGGAGGACTACACGCTGGTCAAGAATCAGCAAGATCCTGGAAGCATTACCTTTGAGAGCGGGGGAACGGCACCGGCAATCGAGGCCACCTATAATCTTGAAGGGGTCATTTACGGATTAGGTATATGGCGTGAAGCGACTCCATATTAAGGGGGGGGTTGTTAATGTATTTTAAGAGGGATGTGTGCCTGCATGAGGCCGCATCCCTCTTTGATATACATAACAAGTATTGCTATACTAGAGAAATCTGATATTTTACTGAAAATAAGAGTGGAATTTACAAAAGAGATTACGGGTGAATAAGGAGAACTAATGAGCGAGAACAAAATTGGGCTGGTGCATGCCCATTTCTTTATTGTGGCCGGATTGATCTGGCTGAAGCTGCTGCTGCTGAGAATACTGTTTTTCGACCGGATTTCCTGGGAATGGATTGCGGCGGATATTGCTCCGGTTCTGCTGATCATGGGGATTCTGGCGCTGATTGTACCGGGACGGATGAAGACGGGGGTCTACTGGAGCTTTAACGGAATATTGTCGCTGCTGCTGTTTGCGTCCAGTGTCTATTTTAACCATTTCGGGTCGGTTCCGACCTATTTGGCTTTCTATGAGCTGAATCAGGTTTTTGCGGTAAAAGAGAGCGTGGAATCGACAATCGAGTACATTGATTACCTGTTTTTTGCCGATATTGTGATCATGATTCTGTACGCCTTGATCCGCAGATGGCGGAGAGGTACAGCTTATCCGGTGCGGAGCTGGCGGTCTCCCCGTGGGCGGAGAGCCCAACTGATCGTCATTCTTGCCGCCATTATAGGCGGCGCTTCGCTGTCGGTCTACTCCGTACATGCGGCAAAGGGAATTACCAATGAGCTGGTTCAGGCAGAGAGCGCCGGATTTCTGAATTACGAAGTGGTGGCTGCGATCAAAGCCCAGGAGGATAATGGCCTGATTGGAACCGGAGATATCAAGGATACCATTGCCAAAGTAACGGAACTTCAATCTTCTTATCCATACAGTGATAAGGTCCCGGGGACGGTGCCGGATTTGTTCGGCTCGCAAAAGGGCAAAAATGTAATTGTCATCCAGATGGAAGCCTTTCAGAATTTTCCGCTGCATCAGTCGCTGGACGGTCAGGAATTAACGCCGGTGCTGAACCGCTTAGCGGGAGAGGGCTTTTATTTTCCGCATGTCTATCAGCAGATTGGTCCGGGCAATACCTCGGATGCTGAATTTATGAGCAATACCTCGATCTATCCGATAGGCACGCTGGCGATGTCAACGGGCTTCGGAGACCGGGAGCTGCCGAGTCTGCCCCGTCTTTTGCGGGACAAAGGCTACGAAGCTTACACCTTTCATGTGAACAAGGTGGGGTTCTGGAACCGCAATCAGCTGTATCCGGCGCTGGGCTTTAACGGCTATTATGATAAGGGCCATTATACCAATGATCATTTCAATGCTTTCGGCGCTTCCGATGAGCAGCTGTATATTACAGCGGTTGATGAGCTGGCGAAGCTGCAGCAGAAAGGGACACCCTTTTATGCTCAGCTGGTAACCGCCTCCAGCCACCACCCGTTCAAGATCCCTGATGCTGCCAAAAGAATAACGCTGCCGGAGGATTTGCAGGATACCATGCTGGGCGATTATTTAACGGCAATCAATTACACTGACTATGCCATCGGGACGCTGATTGAAGGACTGAAGCAAAGCGGGCTGTGGGAGAACACCGTGCTGATGCTGTACGGCGATCACTTTGGACTGCAGCCTAAGGATGTGCCGCCGGAGCAGGTGGAAGCTGCGCTGGGAACGAAATATGATTCGCGGGTCAGCCGATTCAACATCCCGCTTATTATTCATGTTCCGGGCATGGAGCAGGGGCGGGTCGTGGACCGGACCGGAGGCCAAATGGATTTCGTTCCGACTCTGGCCAATTTGCTGGGGATTCCGCTGAAAGAAGAAGGTTATACGGCGTTCGGGCAGGATCTGCTTAATGTTGACCACAATGTAGTGGGCATGCGTTACTATCTCCCTACGGGTTCCTTTTTTAATGATGAAATTATGTTCGTGCCGGGTAAAGGCTTCGAAGACGGTGAAGCCGTTTCGCTGGATACGCTGGAGCCTGTGAAGGATTTCAGTTCATACAAACAAGACTATGACTATATTCTGAAGCTGATGGGCCTGTCTGATGAATATGTGAAGCTGCTTCCGCAGCGCTAGGGGGAGACTATGAAAAGACTATTGAAGGCAGAGGTACTGGCGGCTCTTGCCGGGGGCGGGCTGATTATTTATCTGCTGTTCCTGAAGCCGTTCGTCGGAGTTGCCGACAATGGCGACTTTCTGCGTATGATGAATACGATCGGCTTGAATTACTATGAGGCTGTGGAAGGTTATGCTGACCGCTTTTTCAGCTTCAGCCATTCCAGATTTTCTTATGATAATCTGTTCCGGGGGTTTTATCCTTCGTCGCAAATTTTGCTTGTGCTGGTGCCAAGGCTCATTTCCGGCCTTTTCCACGGCAGCTATTTCGATATTCGCCTGCTGGGTGCCGTTTATGCCCTCCTGCTGCTGGCAGCCACCTGGCTGATTGTTAAGCTGGGCACAGGCCGTTCCTACATTACGGGACTGGTGCTGGGTGCGGGAATGCTGTTTGTTTTTTATGACATCGGATATTTGGCTTATTTCAATTCGCTGTTCGGCGAACCCGTGTCGATGGTATTTATGCTGCTCACATTTGCGCTGGGTCTGAGACTTGCCGGACAGGAACATCCTACCCCCAAAGGGCTGACGGTGTTCTTTATTGCCGTGCTGTTCCTGATCTGCTCCAAAATCCAAAACGCGCCGGTGGGCATAGCATTTGCGCTGATCTTCCTGCGGATGGCCGCACTCAAGGGATCAGGCAGCTGGAAAAAGCTGGCCCGGTGGTTTGCGGTAGCGGTATTTCTTGTGTCAGTCATTATGTATGTGGGGGCACCCAAGGAACTGAAGCATATCAATCTCTATCAAACGGTATTTTTCGGGATTCTAAATGAGTCGCCGGATGTGCGGGGGGATTTGCGCGATCTGGGATTGCCGGAGCGGCTGGAGGTGCTGGCGGGTACGAATTATTTTCAGGGAGATACAGCCATCAAGCAGGATGATCCTTCGCTGACGCCGGATTTCTATGACCGGATGTCCCATAAGGACGTGTTGTTCTTCTATTTAAAACATCCTTCCCGCTTGATAGACAATATGAAATACGCTGCTGAGAACAGTATGTCTATCCGCCCTTATTATCTAGGTAGCTATGAGAAGAGCGAGAATAAGCCGGCAGGTGCGCTCGCCTATACTTACAGCGCTTGGAGTCAGCTTAAAAACAACCATATTCCGCATACCCTCGGTTTCCTCGTTTTGTTCTATCTGGTGTATTACGGCGGAGTGCTGTTCGAATATTTCCGTACCCGCGAATTACGCGGACGGATAGCCGGTGAGCTAATGATGCTGCTGGGCCTGATCGGGTTGTTCTCCTTCCTGGTACCGATCCTGGGCGACGGACGTGCGGATATCGGCAAGCATTTATTCCTGTTCAATGTGTGCTTTGATATGATGGCCGTAGCCATGCTGGGCTGGGTGGTGCATAAGCTCGCAGGCGCAGGAAAATACTTTACGGGCCAAAAACGTTAGGCGCTGAAAACTTACCCAACTTGGCATTCTGCAGAGGAATTGACCCTTAACTGATTATGGAATACAATGTGTTTGGAACTTTAGTAAATAACAAGAAATCGGCTTGAAACAGCCTCATCCAATAAGGGGGCCGCTATGGGAAATGATGAACACAAGGATAGAATTGAACAGGCAAGACAGGAATTGAATAGAATGGCCATTGAGTATGGAATGAATGATTTAAGAGTGCTTCGCCAATCCGTAAAGCTGGATGCTCTTCTGAACGAGTATACCGATTGCCTCACGGACAAGGATGATCAGCTCTACTAGAGTATAATAGGAAGCAATTTTATAGATGAAGACACTTTAACGGCAGCCGTTAGGGTGTCTTTTTTTATGTACAGGAAATTATGAGAGGTAAAGGTGCATTTGATTTCACCGAATGCGGGCTAGGTGGGGAAGGGGTAGAAGTGCACTTGATTTCGCCGTATCAGGGCTAGATGTGGTAATGAGAGGTAGATGTGCACTTGATTTCACCGTATGAGGGTTAGATGGCAAAATGAGAGGACGTGTACCACAATATGTGTCACGATAGGTCCAAGCTTTAAATAGCAAGCGTATTCACTATTGTGTAATTTTGTTCCGCTTAGTCTGCTTGGGGATACTCTTGGCACTGTGATAAGCCAGATAACGCCAGTTAGCCGTCGCTCAGCAGCTCGCGGAGCATCCCTTGGCGGTCGTTCAGGAACGCCTTGGTTACAGTGTAATGTTCCGTATCCTCCAATGCGGCCTGCCGGATGCCTTCCTCTCCCAGGAGATAGATATCTGCGCCCGGATAGGACATCAGGATAGGTGAATGTGTGGCGATAATGAACTGCGAATGCTGCTGCACCAGCTCATGCATCCGCACCAGCAGCGACATCTGCCGCAACGGGGACAAGGCAGCCTCCGGCTCGTCGAGAATGTAGAGGCCTTGACCGCCAAAACGGTGAACAAAGGTGGAAAAAAAGGATTCGCCATGCGACTGCTCATGCAATGATTTGCCCCCGTAAGAATCCTTGATGAAGTTGCCTGCTATAGGGTCCGGGTCCTCATCCAATTCGTCAATATAAGTCGCCACATTGTAATAGCTCTCCGCACGCAGGAAGAAGCCGTCCTTTGGACGCCGTACCCCTTTGGCAATACGGAAGAATTCATACAGATGGGAATGTGAGGAACGGGTGTTAAATGAGAAGTTGAGTGTCCCGCCTTCCGGATTAAAGCCCCATGCCGCCGCAATCCCCTCCAGCAAGGTTGATTTTCCCGTTCCGTTCTCCCCTACCAGAAAAGTAACCTGCTTCTGAAACTCCAGACGATGGAGATCTCGCACCGCCGGCAAATGAAACGGATAAGTCTGGAAGGAAGGAACCTTATCGCGAAGCAGCTCCGCATGGCGGACGTAGAGCATGGCATTATTCATAGTATTCATTCTCCCACTCTCCCTACTTACGAATGATATCTTGCACGCTCAATTGGCTTGTCTTCAGTGTAGCCTGAGTGGATAAATTCTGCAAAGGTTCGGGCAACCCGGGTGGATGACAGGGGGCATCAGCCAATTTCGCCGTAATACAGACAGGTGTCCATGAGGCGAACGCTGACTCCGCATATAGTTATACTGTCTTGAGAATATGACGGGGCAGGGTGAAAGCCGTGAAAGTTAAAAAGAGAACAGAGCGTCCGCAGGAATATAGGGACGGATATCAGGAGGGATACCGTCTTGGCTTGTGTGAAGCCGTGAAACGCCTGAATTCTCCGGAGGCAGGGCAGGAGTGCCGCCCGCTTAAGCTAATGTACGTTCCCCAGGGGTTTCAAGCCATAGACGCAGGTGTAACGGAGGCGCTTGGACAGCTGGTTAGTGAATTGGTCTTAAGCACTCCGGAAACCATGCTGGAAGTTGCGGCACGCGAAATGCCGGGAGCGGTACTTGTTATGAACGGGCTGCATGTGTTTCCCGAGAACCATTTGGAGCAAATTACCGAAATCAAAAAATTGGGTATTTCTACGGCAATCTGGTTTGTAGATGATCCTTATTTTACCAAAGATACTTCTGTTATCAGCCAGCATTACGACCATGTGTTTACGCATGAGCTGGGCTGTGTGGAATTCTACCGCTCACTTGGGGTGGCTTCTGTCCATTATCTTCCGCTCTGTGTGAATCCGCAAATGTTCTATCCGCGCCGCACCGATCCGCAATATCAATATGATGTGGTGTTCATCGGCAACGCCTTCCGCAACCGGACGGAGCTGTTTGATGGGCTGGCTCCTTTTCTGAAGGACAAAAAGGTGCTGATCGCCGGCGGGTTCTGGGAGCGTCTGACCCAGTTTGAGGAGCTCTCACCTTTTATTAAGGACGGATTTATTCCGCCTGAGGAGACAGCGAATTACTATAGCGGGTCAAAGCTGGTCATCAATATTCACCGTCCATGGGAGGGGGGACAGGATAACCGGAATTCCTTTCAATTGCCGTCCCGTTCCATCAATCCTCGGACCTATGAAATCAGTGCTTGCGGAACAATGCAGCTGACCGATATCCGTGAAGATCTGGACCGCTTCTACCGGCCGGGGTTTGACATGGAGACTTTTGGCTCTGCTGAAGAGCTGCAGCGCAAAATCGAATACTATTTGGTTCATGAGAAGGAGCGCCGCCTGATTGCATTGCGGGGGCTGCAGACAACCTTGCGCAACCATACGTTTATGGCGCGTTTGCCTCAATTATTGAATGTTCTTACAGCACAAGTGTGAATTCCAAAATGGGATGAAGGAGCGAATACTCATGAAGACTGAATTTATTATGCCCGCACCGCCTATGCCGCGGACGCCTGCGGAAGAAGAAAAGCTGCGCGGACGGTTGACCGGCTTCAAGGTAGGGTATGACGAGGGCTATCTGCGGGGAAGACTCGCCATTCTGGACGGCCGTCCGGAACAGCTGCTTCCGGTCCGCAATATTCATGTCATGTACGTAGCCTCGGGTAAAGGCTATCCGTATTCGCCGCTGGACGATGCGGTTCTTTACGCCTTGCAGAAATTAACCGTAAAGGTCACGGTTACCGATGTGCGCCAGGATCTTATTGAGCTTGCCACGGCGCAGTCCCCCGATCTGATGCTGGTGCTGGACGGCCTTGATTTGCCGCTGGAGCAACTCTCCGTCCTGCGGAGCAGAGGCATCAAGACGGCGATCTGGCTGACCGATGATCCGTATTACACCGATTTCACCATGAAAATTGTGACGCACTACGACTACGTATTCACCCTGGAGCGCAATTGCGTGGAAATCTACCGTGGCCTCGGCTGCACAGAAGTACATTACCTGCCCTTTGCCGCCCACAGGGAGCACTATCGTCCGACGACAGGGCGTTCTCCGGTATGCCGGGATATCAGCTTCATCGGCTCCGCTTACTGGAACCGGATTGAGTTCTTCCGCAATATTATGCCGGAGCTGATGAGCTACAACACTGTGATCAACGGCATCTGGTGGGATCGTCTGCCCGAGGCTCCGCTCTATGGAGACCGCATCGAAGTCGGGAAGTGGATGTCGCCGCAGGAGACAGCCACCACGTACAGCGGCTCCAAAATTGTCATTAACCTTCACCGTTCCCATGTGGACGAGGATGCCAACAACAATGCGCTGGTTATTCCCGCGGCTTCGCCTAACCCGCGCACCTTCGAGATCGCGGCCAGCGGCACACTGCAGCTGAGTGATGCCAGAGATGATATGGGCTCCTTCTATAAGATCGGAGAAGAAATCGACACCTTCTCCAGCCCGCTGGAATTGATGGAAAAAGTCCACTATTACCTGACCCATGAAGAAGAGCGCCGGGAAATGGCCTTGCGCGCTTTTGAACGGACCCTGAAGGATCACACCTACACGAAACGCCTGAATCAGCTGTTGAAAGTAATCTATGGCTAACCGATAAAGGGACAAAATACCAGGAAATGTGCGTATATCAGGGGACAGGTGTCGTGCCGGCATCTGTGCCCCCTCAATATACTGGTGAAGTAACCTGACCTTGGCGTTTGCCTGCAAAGTGCGCTTCTCCAAGTGATTCAGTGCTTTCGAAGCGAGTTTTACATGAAGAACTGTCCCGTAGCTAATGCTTCGTAAAACTTTTAGGGAGGTGAATGGTCGCTCGAGGCCTCTTGCCAAGGAGCGCCGAAACACCATGGCCGACAAAGCTACAATCGTCCTCTTTTCCCATGTTTCCAATACGCGCAGTATTACGGGTGCGGAGAAGCTGCTGCTGTTCTTCGGCCGGGAGCTGTCTCCATACTTTAACTGTATTCTCGTAGCGCCCCAGGACGGCAAGCTGACGCGCCAGGCCCGCAGCTTCGGCCTGAATGTAGAGTTGCTGTCGATTCCTCTCGTCTACGGAATGTACACTCCTTATGCCGGACTGGAAGCGGATATCCGCAAATTTCAGGAAAGCCGGGAATATCAAGAAATGACAGACTGGCTGGCTGGTCTGCGTCCGGCATTTATTATCTCCAGCACTTGTGTGCATGCTTTGCCGGCAATGGCGGCGAAGTCGCTTGGCATCCCGGTGGTCTGGAAGATTTCCGAGACGATTACGGACAATGAGTTCACCCCGATCAGTGTAGACCTGATCCACAGGAACAGCGATGAAATTCTGGCAATTTCGCATACGGCTGCGGCCTGTTTCCCGGCGGATATCCGCGAGGGCAAGGTAACTCAGCTCCCGCCGTCCTGGAATGATAAAGAGTTGATGATGGAAGCCTGGAGCAAGCTCCGGGGGGAACGGCGGAGTGAGCTCAAGGTGTCTCCGGATGAACCGCTGATCGGATATATTTCCTCCTTCATCAACAAGGAGAAGGGGCTGGAGCATTTCGTCAAGATGGCCGTCCTTGTCAGTGAACAGTATCCGAAGGCGAAGTATCTCGTCATTGGTACTCCCGGAGACAAAAACTACTATGACCGCTGTGTGCGCAAGGTGAAGCTGGAGGGACTGACCTCCCGGTTCAAGTTCGCGGGATATGAAGAATGTCTGCCTTCGGCCTATTGCGCAATGGATCTGCTGGTTGTTCCCAGCCTGATCCGTGAGGGTTTCGGCATGACCGCCCTGGAGGGAATGGCCTTCGGCAAACCGGTGGTCGCCTATGATTCCGGCGGGCTGCAGGAGATTCTGCACATGGCCGGCTGCGGCAACCAACTCGCTCCGACGGAGGATATCGAGGCGTTGGCTGACCGGGTAAAGGCGCTGCTGGCGGAGCCGGGACTGGCGGCAGCCATCGGCAGCCAGTCGCGGGAGCGCGTTGATGCCGTATACGGTCCGGCGGCCTACAGGGCACGGTTGCTGGGGCTGGCGGAGCGCTGGCAGCTCCGTTACTGCACGGCAGCGGTGGTAGAGCTGCCAATCTGCAGCGAGCCCGCCGAGCCGCTCTCTGGCGGAGCGCCTGTGCAACTGCCCGTAAGCGAAGCGCCGGGCAGCAGCGAACCCGTGGCGGCGGCGGAACCACCACCACCACCGCCACCGCCGCCGCCGGAGCAGCCGGAGCAGCCGCCGCCGGGCAAGGGCCACTCGCGCCGCGCAACACGGCTGCGCAGAGCGAGGCTCCGGCGCGGCAAGCTGCGCCGCGCCAAAGCCCGGGCGCGCCGCAGCGGGCGCCCGGGCCGCAAGCGGCGTACGGCGCGGCCGGCACGCCGGAAGGGCAGCGGCGGCAAATCCCGCCGCACAGGCAGCCGCGCACGCCGGCGTGGGAAGAGCCGCCGCAAAGCGGCGTGAACACTGCGGGTGCACCTCCCCGCAGTGGGTGAAATACAGCAAGTTATACTCAAACAAGGTAGGGGAGTGAACCCATGAAGATCATGACGATTTTGGGCACACGGCCCGAAATCATCCGCCTCAGCGTCATAATTCCGCTGCTCGATGAGCATGCGGAGCGGCATGTGCTGGTGCATACGGGACAGAACTTCACCGCCAGTCTCAGCGGGATATTCTTTGAAGAGCTGGGGCTGCGGGCACCGGATTATGTGCTGCAGGATAAGCAAGCCGGGCTTGGCGGGCAGCTTGCCGCCATGTTCGGAAGCCTGGAAAGCATTCTGCTCAAAGAACAGCCGGACCGGGTGCTGCTGCTCGGCGATACCAACAGTGCGCTGTGTGCAATTCTCGCGGAGCGCATGGGTATCCCGGTCGTGCATATGGAGGCGGGGAACCGCTGTTACGATTTGAAAGTGCCGGAGGAGAAAAACCGCCGTGTTATAGATGCCGTTTCGACCATTAATATGCCATATACGCAGCAGAGCAAACGGCATCTGCTGAGTGAAGGTTTCCCCAGCCAGCGTATCGTATTAACCGGCAATCCGATCCACGAGGTCATTACACATTATGAAGAGCAAATTAGAGCCAGCGATATTCTGGCCCGGCTGAATCTTACGGCAGGCCATTATTTTCTAGTCACTGCCCATCGCGCCGAGAATGTCGATGATCCCGAATCACTGCTGCAAATTATGTCCGGCCTGTGCCTTGTGGCTGAACATTTTGGAATCCGCCTGATCTGCAGTATCCATCCCCGCACACGCTCCAAGCTGACGGAGCAATTCCCGCTAAAGATGAACCCTCTTGTGGAATTCCATGATCCTTTCGGATTTTTCGATTTTGTCCATTTGGAGCGTTATGCCCTCTGTGCAATTACCGACAGCGGAACCGTCCAGGAGGAATGCTGCCTGATGGGAGTGCCGACCGTAACGATCCGCAGGACGACAGAACGTCCGGAGACGGTGGATTGCGGCAGTAATGTAGTGTCGGGAGTAGAGCAGAACAGCATTCTGCGCTGTACCCGGTTGATGACGTCGCTGAGTCCGGAATGGGAGGCACCGGAAGGCTACATGACACCGGATGTCTCGGCAAAGGTAGTTAAATTTTTGCTTGGAGGGAACCTGCATGTTCAATAATAAACGGATTATGGTCACAGGCGGAACCGGTTCCTGGGGGCATGAACTCATCCGGCAGCTTCTGCCGCAAAATCCTAAGGAGATCGTAATTTTCTCCCGCAGCGAGTCAGCCCAGGTGTCGATGAGCCGCGAATATGAGGATAGCCGCCTCACCTTCATCATCGGCGATATCCGTGACAAAGATGCTCTTGTGGCCGCATGCCGCGGCGTGGATTATGTGTTCCATCTTGCGGCGCTGAAGCATGTTCCGGTGTGCGAAGATCAGCCGTATGAAGCGCTCAAGACGAATGTCGTCGGCACCCAGAACGTCATTGAAGCAGCTATTGCCAATAATGTAGAAAAAGCCATTTACATCTCCACCGATAAAGCGGCTAATCCGTCTAACTTCTATGGCATGACCAAAGCGATCGGCGAAAAGCTGTTTGTGTATGCGAACCTGCTCGGCACAAGCACACGCTTTGTGACCGTACGCGGCGGCAATGTGCTGGGGACGAACGGCAGCGTGGTCCATCTGTTCATGAAGCAGATTAGGGATAAGGGCCAGGTGCGCATTACAGATATGAAAATGACCCGCTTCTTCTTCACCCTGCGCGATGCCATCACCCTGCTGTTCAAAGCGTCCGAGGTCAGCATTGGCGGAGAAATCTTCGTCATGACGATGCCGACCTGCCGGATTGTCGATCTGGCCGAGGTGCTGATCGAAGACTCGGGAAGACGGGATGTAAGCATTGTTGAAACAGGTATCCGCCCCGGTGAGAAAATCCATGAAATCCTGATGAGCGACTTCGAGAGCTTGACCACCGTCGTTTACGATGAGCAGTATCTTGTTATTCTCCCTACGCTGGATATGCCGGAGCTGAAAGCCCACTACAGCAGCTATCCGCATGTTTCCTTCAACAGCTTTAGCTCGGAGAACAACCTGATGGACCAGGAGGAGATCAAGAATATCCTGATCCGGGGAGGTTTCCTCCAATGAAGCTGCTTATCCTCGGCGGAAACGGTATGGCGGGTCATATGCTGGCGGCG
This sequence comes from Paenibacillus sp. FSL M7-1046, assembly GCF_038007405.1. Lineage (NCBI taxonomy): Bacteria > Bacillati > Bacillota > Bacilli > Caryophanales > Paenibacillaceae > Paenibacillus > Paenibacillus sp. FSL M7-1046. The sequence continues at coordinate 3,666,144 of NZ_JBBOXB010000001.1, forward strand.
TATTTTCGCCGCCAGGGCAAACATCACGTCTTCCATACAACCCGGGATAAGAGTGATCTTGGCGGGCTGTATGTAGATGCTGACGATATCGCCGGAGTGGAGAAACTGGTCGAAATCGTCTCTCCCCACTGCATTATCAATGCGCTGGGAGTACTGAATCAATTTGCGGAGCGTGACCGGATCGGGGCCTACCATGTGAACGGATTTCTTCCCCACCGGCTGCGCCGTGCGGCAGATGCCGTTCATGCCCGGCTGATCCACATCAGTACCGACTGCGTGTTCGAAGGAACACGCGGCCGTTACACGGAGGATGATACGCCTGACGGCACTTCTGTATATGCGATTACCAAGAGTCTCGGAGAGATCCGTGCGACCGGCCATTTAACGATCCGCACCTCCATTATCGGACCCGAAATCCGCTCCGGCGGCATCGGCCTGATGGAGTGGTTTCTATCCCAGAAAGGGCCGGTCTCCGGCTATGAACGGGTCATGTGGAATGGCGTGACGACACTCGAGCTGGCCAAGGCGGTGGATGGCTTGCTGGAATCAGAGGTATCCGGACTGATTCATCTGGCCCATCCCCAACCGGTCAGTAAATATGAACTGCTCCGGCATCTGCAGTACGCATTCCATAAGGAAGATGTTGAGATCATTCCCGAAGATGTGCATATTCAGGACCGTACACTGGTAAACACAAGAGCTGATGTCCAGATCCAGTTGCCTTCCTATCCGGAAATGCTGGCAGAGCTGGCTGATTGGATGCAACGCTCAGAGATGTCCACATGAAGGGGCGGAAACTGCTGATTACCGGAGCCGCAGGATTTACCGGCCGGCACGCCGTTGCCTATTTCAAGGCTGGCGGAGCGGAAGTGACCGCTGTAGTGCGCCGTCCGGCAGCGGAGTCCGCCGTTTTTCCGGAGGGGGTTCAGCAATATGTTTGCGATTTAAGCGACCGCAAGGCGGTCCATGACATGATCGGGCAGGTCCGGCCAGATGAAGTCCTGCATCTGGGAGGCAGAAATTCAGTACCGGAGTCGTGGCGGGATCCCCTGCTTTATATGGAAACAAATGTTATGGCAACCCTGTATCTGCTTGAGGCGCTGCGTGCCCAGCCGGCCAGCCGTATTCTGGTGGCCGGCTCCCGGCTCAAGTACAGACCCGGAACCGCTGTGGGTCCGCCGCATCCCTACAGCCTCAGCAAAACACTGGAGGAACTGGTATCGCTCGCCTGGGGAACTCTGTTCAAGCAGCCCGTTCTGCTGGCAGAGCCGTGCAACCTGATCGGCCCCGGTCCCTCCACCGGCTTCTGCTCCCTGCTTGCTCAGCATATTGTGCGGAGTGAAGCCGTCTCGGGTACGGACGAAGAGATTCCGCCTTTCAGGCTTTCTTCACGGATTGAATTACGGGACTTTCTGGATGTGCGCGACGCCGTAAGGGCCTATGACTATATCCTGCGCAAGGGAGAGACCGGAAAGGTCTACCGGATCGATTCCGGGAAGCAGCGCACGCTGGGGGAGATCGCGGAGAAGCTGCTGGCTCATGCCGCGGTACCGGTTGGAATGGACTGGGGTCCGGAAGCTGGGGTTCATGCGGAAGCAGACGCCGGAGTGTTGCACGGTTCGGTCACGCAACCTGAAACATCTGAAGACAATGTAACTGCACTCGGCTGGAGTGCGGCAATCCCGCTTGAGAAGTCGCTTGCAGATATTGTGGACTTTTATCGTGCCAGTAGGGAAGGAAGGATGTAATGAATCCAAAAGTATCGGTGATAATTCCTTTTTATAATTGTCCTTATATTGAACAGGCGCTGCAAAGCGCCTTGTCCCAATCCTGGCAGCCTTATGAGATCATCGTCGTCGATGACGGCTCCACAGCTCATATGGACCGGATTATGCCCTATCTGCCTAAGATTCATTATCTCGGCAAAAGCAATGGAGGCACCGCTTCCGCGCTGAACCACGGCATCAACTATGCTACAGGTGACTATGTCGTCTGGCTTAGCTCAGACGATATGTTCTACCGTGACAAGATCAACAATCAGGTTCTGTTCATGGAACAGAACCGTTTGCTTATCACTTACACGAACTTTAATTTTATCAACGGAGAATCACAACTGACCGAAATGAACGCGGCGGCGGTATTCTCGAATCACCTGGACTATCTACGCTGCTTTCTTCAGGGGAATCCGATTAACGGCTGTACGGTAATGTTCAAGCGGGAACTGTTCGGCGCTATCGGTCTGTTTGATGAAGCACTGCCCTACACACATGATTATGATCTGTGGTTCCGGGCGATTCTGAACGGATATCCTCCGATTATGCTGAACCAGTCTTTAACGGCGTACCGCCGCCACAGCGGCATGGGAACCCTTAAGCATTATGATGTGATTATGGCTGAAGCCGCCGCGACCAATGCCCGTTATCACGGACTGCTCCGCGGTTTGATCACTTCTATGGGCGGCTAGGCTTAAGCGATTTATTAAAGGGAGGGGAAAGCCTATGTACCGGGAAATTGCAGTGAAAGATTTCCTGCCGGTCTTGCTGGAGCATCTCAAGTTCTCCGAGAGCATTCTGGATATCGGCAGCGGCACCGGTACTCTGCTTGAACGCTATGAAGCTGCTCTGGTAGTCGGCCTGGATATTCACAGGCCTTATCTGCTGCACCGCAAATACACCTCGCCGCATATTATCCCGGTGCATGCCGATGCCAGCCATATTGATAAGCTCTTTCTGCCGGGCACGTTCTCGGCGGTGACACTAATTGATTCGCTGGAACATTTCTCCATGAAGGAAGGAATGGAGCTTCTCAAAAAAGCGGAGATGATCGCCACCAATCGTGTGGTGGTGTTCACTCCGCGCGGATTTTTTCCGCAGGAAGGGACGGATCATTTTCACCTGCAGGGAGAGTATTATCAAAAACACTGGAGCGGCTGGGAAGCGGAGGATTTCCTGAGGCTGGGTTACTCGGTAACCGTGCTTAAAGGCTATCACCATGCAGAGAATCCGGCCTTCCGGGAAGCGTTCGGAGAGGATCATGAACCGCTGGATGCCTTACTTGCCTGCAAGACAGTATAAACAATACTTCGGGAAGGAGGTGAGCGCATGAATCAGCATAAGTCCAAGGTTTCGGTGGTAATCCCCTTCTACAATTGCCCCTACGTAGATCTAGCGGTGGAAAGCGTGCTGGCCCAGAGCTACCCGGATATCGAAATTATCGTGGTGGATGACGGATCGTTGTTCCACACGGAGAAGCTGGCTCCTTACAGAGAAAGGATTATGTACTTTCATAAATCAAACGGTGGCACCGCATCTGCGCTCAACCTGGGTATCAAGGCGGCCAGCGGGTCTTATTTTGCTTGGTTAAGCGCTGACGATCTGTTTCATCCCGATAAAATCCGGCGGCAGATGGAGGCTATACGCAGCACGGGAACCTCATTTAACCATACCGCCTATTATTATATTAATGAACAAGGGGACCGTGTTTCCGAGGTCATAAAGGTCCCCTTTCCCAATAGAAGCCAGCTTATCGCGACCATGATGACGGGCTGTCCGGTTAACGGCAGTTCTGTTCTGCTCGATATGGATATCTTCCGCACCGTGGGCATTTTTAATGAACGCTTTCTATATACACAGGATTATGACCTTTGGCTGCGTATTTTGCCGCATTACCGCTGGTCTTACATTGAGGAGCCGCTGCTTGATTATCGTATACACAAGCAGATGGGCTCTGTGATTCACAGTGAAGCGCAGAACAAGGAGATTAAAATGGTGCAGGCGAAGCATCATAGAACTCTCGCGCAGCTGCTGAGAAAGGAGAGAGGGAAATGAGACTGACATTCCCGATTCTGACGTTGTCCAGGGGTGGAGCGCAGCGTATGCTAGCAGAATTAACCAACCGTCTGGCAATCATCGGCCATGAAGTGATCATTCTTATGCCCAATCACGGCATTGTCGAGTATGATATGAAGTGCAAGGTCCTCTACTCCAGCTACAGCCAGCTGTCGGAGGACGATTTTCCTTATAGCGATGTCATAATTTCGAATTACTACACTACCGTGCCTGTGGCGCAGCGGGCCAGTGAACAGGGTAAGGGATTGCATATTAGACTGGCGTTATGTTATGAACCGACTTTTCTGCCGGATAATAATCAGTCCTTCTCTTCCTATAATATTGCCCGCAATTTGTTTGTGCTGTCCCGGTGGCAGCAGGAGATTGTCCGGATTAATCATGGGATTAAAGGCAGGATCGTGCCGATTGGGGTGAATCCTGACTTTTATAATACACACAGGCGGGAGACGCAAGGCAAGCTGGTAGTCTCTGCAATTATGCGCAAGCCGGAAGGGGGATTCTCCGGCCACCGGGAACAGGACTATCTGCTGCAGCAGCTCAATCTGGTCAAGGCGCATCATCCGGAGATTGAATTATATCTGATAACACCACCGGGAGAATATGCCGTATCCGCTGCACTCCAGACTCTGCTCGCCGATGACCGTTATCATGTGCGCACTCCTTCAAACGATACGGAGCTGTGCTACCACTATAATGAAAGCGACATTTTTGTCAGCTCCAGCACATACGATACAGGTTCATTGCCGGGTCTGGAAGCGATGCGCTGCGGCGCTGCATTAGTTACGGTTTATTCCGGGGGTAATCTCGAATACGGTGTCCACGGCCACAACTGTCTGATGTCCTACAGGCATGAAAACCGTCTGGCCGAGGATATTATCACTTTAATCAGGGACAAAGAACAACGCGAGCGCATTGCCCTAAGAGGAGAGAGTGACTCACTGCGTTTCACCTGGGAGAAAAGCGTGCAAATCTTTCAGAATGAGATGTATGAGATCGTATCGAGGCTGGGTTGAGTATTTGTTCAAGACACACAAAGAACCTTCATTTCCACGGTCTTCCGGTGGTTTGAAGGTTCTTTTGGCGTCGGCCGTTAAAAGATGGAAAAGGAGTTGAGCATCTCACGAAAGGAATGGGCATAACTCTCGGAGCCGAAGCGTGAAATCATATGGAGCCTTCCCTGATCGCGGATGTGGCTGCGGAGTGCAGGATTATCCATCAGCTCCAGGCCTTCTCTGACAGCCTGCTCCACATTGCCAAGCGGATAAAATTTGCCGGAGTGATTATGAACAATAAAAGACCGGACACCGTCCGAATCGGTGCTAAGTACAGGACAAGTGCAGCAGATGGCTTCGGCAACTGCATACCCGAATCCTTCTGTAATGGAGGTGGATAGCAGAAAGCCGCCGGAACCGGCAATGGAGGAATAATAAACGGGCATAATATGGTTGGGCATGTTCGTAAATACATTCAGCCGGTCATTCAGTCCTAAAGCGTGCAGTTCCTCATGGAACAGCTGCTTTTGCTCCTCGGAGGCAAGCTCCGGATCATGGAACATCCACAGATGCAGAGCGGGTTTGTGCAGGCGGATCTGATGGGCGATCTTCAAGTATTCGCTCCAATTCTTGTTGTTTTCAAGCCGTCCTACCCAGGCAATTACCGGATCGCAGGGAGGTTCACCGGGGATCATCCGGAAGGACTGGACATCCACGATATTGGGGATTACATACCGGTGGAGCCAGGGGCAGATAGAAATAAACAGCTCCAGCAAATGATCGGTAGGAGGTATAAGTACAGCATTGCAGTGGGCTCTCAGATAAGGTACGGCCTCTATAATCAAAATCTCCGCATCAGCCCGTTTTCCGAGCCCCTGGGCTTCGTATATCAGAATGCCTTCATAGCCTAGACAACGCAGACGTTCCATTAACAAATAATCCGATGTAACAATAATGGCGTCATAGTGCTGAGTATCGAGTAATTCCTTGATTTCTTCATCCCGGGAAGTGATAAACACGGGAAAGTTTGTGATATTCTGGCTTGCAGACCCCGGCATGAGGTATAAAACATGGCATTCAATACCGCTGCGCTGCAGGCTTTCGCACCTTAGCTTGTTCAGTGTCTCCACCCCGCCGCTGGGTACATAAAACGTAAATAAAACCTTCATGCTCACCCCTCCTGACTTTACTTTACGGAGAATCACGGCTCGCTTGTGAATACGGCCTACTGTTTATAAGATACGCGAATGTTTCCCCGCATGTGACGGTGCAGGGGAGAGAGTACCAAATCCTTTCAGGATAGCTTGAACCGGTGGAGGCCATGCTAACGATTGTTACGCTGTATACATCATAATTTAATGAGATGGAGGATGAGTTCATGTTGCGATCAAAGATCAGCATGTCAGTCTCTGCCGCGCTGCTTCTGGGCATGGTCAGCATTACAGGTTGCGGTGACAATAACTCTGCAGATGGCAATAACGTTCAGACAAAAAGTGTACGGAAAATGAACGATGGCCGCATTAATACCAATTCCGTTCGGGGCAATGCCTTCGACAAAATGGAGATGAGCCAGGAGCTCGCCGACCGCATTGCGGCGATGCCGGAGGTGCGCTCAGCAAATGTAATGATTGCTGGGAAAAGCGCTTATGTCGCCGTATCCTTCGACAGGGCTGATGGCGGAATGAATGTGAAAGGTACGGATAAAATACGTCCTTACAGCTATGGCGGCGCGCTCGGCAACAACACTTCCGGCATGCTGACCGGTCCGGAAATGACAGTGAACCCTGGAGAAGGCCGGGCAACTGGACCAATTATGGGCAATCGGGGAAGAGGAACAGTAACTGGTAATCCAGGTATGACCGGTACAGGAGGTTCGATGGCTGGTGTACCGAAGAGCCTGACCGGTACGGGTACTGTCGGAGGGGTAGGTACGGCCGATCCCAAAGCCTACCCCGGCAATGGCAATAACGGCATCTTGTCCGACAGCAATTGGGTCGATGGAACCCGGATGAAGCGCGATATCGACAATAGCATGGGCACGGGAATCGGGATCCGCAGCGTTGCTCCAAATAACAGCAATAAAATGACTGGCGATGAAGATGTTACCGAGGAGATGAAGGACAAGATTGCTGCCGAGGTTAAGAAATATAATTCGGGCATAGACAACGTTTACGTGTCGGCCAATCCGGACTTTGTGGAACGGGCTGACTTTTATGCCCAAGAGGTACGTGCGGGCCATCCGCTCAAAGGATTTGCCAATGAATTCCGGACGATGGTCGAACGCATCTTCCCAACACGCAGCGGATATTAATCCTGCCCTCGGCCTGAGCTAGTATGCCTGAGAAATAACGGGATTATTCCATCAGCGGGCCGTTACAATAAATGCAGCCATCCTACCGGCTTCCGGTCTGGATGGCTGCATTTCAGTTTATATGCCTGGCAGTACTTCTGCTCAGATAACCGGTGAACCGGTGGAGATTGTACGTCCGCCGATCCATACACCGTTCAGTTCAAGATCATCATCCAGCAGCAGGATATCCGCGCGTTTTCCTGCTTCAAGCGAACCTATGAAACGCTGCATCCCCAGTGATATGGCTGGGGTAAGACTTGCGGCGTTGGAGGCTGCTTGAAGACTGAGTCCCACATCCTGTACCAGATAGCGGAAACCGCGAATCATGGTTAGCGTGCTCCCGGCGAGCGCATCAGGGTTATCCTTCAGTGTGGCAATGCCCCCCCGTACGATTACCGGCAGGTCACCGATTGTATATTCACCGTCGCTGAGTCCGGTTGCTGACATGGCATCCGTGATGAGCATCAGATTGTTCCGGGTTTTGAGCCGGGAAAGCACATTAATCGCCGCAGCATGCACATGAATGCCGTCGGCAATAATCTCGGCACGTATCCGTTCGTCAAACAGTACGGCACCTGCTGTGCCCGGTTTGCGGTGATGCAGCGGAGTCATAGCATTGAACGTATGCACCGCCTGGTTTAAGCCGGCGTCCGCAGCCGTAATAATCTCTTCGAAAGTAGCGTTGGTATGTCCGAGAGCTGCTGTGATGCCATGCTTGCGCAACCAGAGAATCGCTTCCAGTGCGCCTTCACATTCCGGCGCCAGGGTAACCTGGCGGATCATTCCCGGGTATTGCTTCTCCCACGCTTCAAGCCATGTGATATTTGCCGGGACAATATGCTCAGGATTTTGTGCCCCGGACCATTTAGGGCTGATGAATGGCCCTTCCAGATGCACTCCGGCCAATTGGGCGAATGGCATGCTGCCTTTGCGATAGTCGGCGACTTCGGACAATACACGGTCGATGTCTTCCTTGGCTGCGGTCATGGTGGTGGCCAGCATGGCGGTTGTTCCATGTGAAGCATGAAACCGGGTGATGATGTCCAGCGATGCCTGATCCGAGTACATAAAATCGTAACCGGCACCGCCGTGCACATGCACATCAACGAATCCGGGGATCAGCAGCCCGCTCTTGTCTTGGGTGCCTGCGGGCCAGTGGGCGTAAGCTTCCGGCAGCCAGGCGGCTTCTCCTACATATTGGATAACCTCTTCTGATACTGCGATCACGCCTTCTTCAATCAGGCCGGAGGGAGTCAGCACTTTTCCGTAGAGCAGCTCGCCTGGTGTTCTATTTATTTCAGCCATTTCGCAGCTCCTTCGTCCAGCAGAACGACCACATTGGGATGGCTCTGCAGCAGGGAGGCGGGACACTGTGTCGTGATCGGACCTTCCAGCGCGTTTTTGACTGCTTCTGCCTTTTCTTCACCGCGCACCAGCAGCACGATTTGCCTTGCTTTGAGAATGCCGCCGATGCCCATCGTTACCGCCTGGCGGGGCACATCCTCCAGCCGGTCGAAGAAGCGGGCATTGGCTTCCAGTGTTTCTTCCAGCAGGTCCACGACATGCGTGCCGCTGCTAAGACTGGCATCCGGCTCATTAAACCCGATATGGCCGTTGCTGCCGATGCCCAGAATCTGCAGGTCCACCGGCCCGTTATCCTCGAGCATTTTGTCATAAGCGAGACATTCGGCAGCAAGCTCCGCCGCATTTCCGTTAGGGACATGTGTCCGGGTAAGATCAATATCGACATGATTGAACAGATGTTCGTTCATGAAGCTGCGGTAGCTCTGGGGATGATCCACAGGCAGACCCACATATTCATCCAGATTATAGGAAGAGGCTTTGGCGAAACTGACATTTCCCTTGCGGTGCATCTCTACCAGCTTGGCGTAGACGCCGACCGGAGAACTGCCGGTAGCCAGTCCCAGTACGGCTTTGGGATTGCTCTGCAGCAGGCTGGCAATCAGGTTCGCACCGGTCTGGGCGAAATCTTCTTCATTGCGGAATTTTAAAATGTTCATTTGAATTAACCTCCCCGTTTATGACGGTAATGTTGGACATTCAGATAAGATTGCTCCAGCTTGGGAATGAAATCGCCAAACCGGGTGCTGACCATGCCGGTGAACAGGATATCAATGATATGCAGCTGCGCAATCCGCGAAGCCATATCACCCCGCCGCATTCCCTGCTCCAGCGAGGAGGAGAACAGCGGGATATCCGCCAGTGTGGCCAGCGTGCTGCTGCCGTAAGAAGTCAGCGAAATCGTGGCCGCACCGCTGGCTCCGGCACAGCTTAAGGCGTCGATTGTTTCCGGGGTTTCCCCGGAATAGGAGACCGCAAACGCTACATCGCCGGCAGAGAGCGAAGAAGCGGAAGTGATCTGCATATGTGAGTCGGCAAAAGCGGTGCAGTTCACTCCGATGCGGATCAGCTTCTGGTAGAAATCCTGTGCAACGATAGAGGAGGTGGCCATCCCGTAGAGATCAACCCGGCGTGCCCGGCACAATGCATCAATGGCTGTTTGCAGCCGCTCCAGATCGAGTAGTGAGGTGGTGTCCCGGATCGAAGTCAGGTGATTGGCCTGCATCGCTTCGACAATGACCGAAAGCGGGTTGCCTGCGACAATATCCTGATAGGAGGAGCCGCCTTCCTGCGGCGAAGCATCGCTATGGGCAATTTCTGATGCCAGCTTAACCTTGAAATCGGGGAAGCCTTTGAAATGCAGCACCTTGCAAAACCTTGTAATTGTTGCGGGACTGACACCGCATTGCTCCGCCAGCTCCGTGATGCCCATATGGACAATCTCCGCTGGTGAGGCCAGAATACGTTCCGCCAGCTTGCGTTCCATTTGGGATAGCTTTTCCTTCTCGTGCTCCAGGACATGCAGGATAGGAGAAATAAGCTCCACCTTCTTTTCTTTGTGTGAATGAATGCAATCATTTCAAAAATTGAAATTATTTTTATTATTATATAGATTTACAAGAAAATTATTTTCATACCTAGAATAAAACAAATCCTCAAGCGATGCAAGGGGAAGATTCCTACAATTAGCCTCCTAAGTCTGAAGCAGTGCGGGAAGTTATGAAAAAACACAATAAAACATAAAAAAACCAGTCGGCTTCCTTGTTGAGAAGATGACTGGCCGGAAATTTGTAATGCTAAATGCTAAATGCTAAATGCTAAATGCTAAATGCTAACTGCCGTGTGGGTCTTGGGTCAGAAGATCATATTGGAGGTGTAATCTGGTAAGTGTTACAGCTCCAAATTCAGTTAGCGGGAAAAGATAGCACTAAAAAGACATTAGACCGTAAATGAGGAATTTAATGGGAAATTTGCCCGCTAATAACTCTCAAATCCAACTAACTGGGATATCTGTAAATATTAGCGGTAAGAATTCACGTAATTCAGTTGATAAGCAGTATTCGTTAAAAATTAACGTGCATATTTCCCGCTGTAATCACATTAAGTTTGTGGATACGCTGGAAAATGCGCACAGTTGAGCAAGTCCAATGTAGTCAAAACAGCAAACATTATTTAATGCCGAATGGACACTTTTGTGCATCGGAATAGAGTTGTAAGGGCTATCTTGACGGTTACCGTATATTCTTCTGTAGTGAATACACAGATTACTTTTTGATGCTGAAAAAGATCTATTGTACAATCTGCAGTAAAAAGCGTCAGCATGGTTCCTTTATTTGTCCCGGCTGCTTAGTGTCAGCCCGCTGTCCGTGATTTGCCCGCAGACCTGCTGCGCAGCATTTCCCAGAGAATAAACGCCAGAATGAGCACTTGGGGCAGCAATGTCTCCCATGTTGGATACAATCCCAGCCAACCGACCGACGGCAGCCCATCCTCCACATGTGCCGGCAGTTTCCCGGCTACCTGTAAGGAGTGGATGCTCTCGCCGAGAAAGCGGAAGACCAGATAATAGATCAGCACCGTTGCTGCGCGGAAGAAGGCAGTGATCGGCAGCTTGGCGCTTAGGGCAATAATGGCGTACCCCAGAATGATCAGCACGACCAGCGCGCCTCCGATCCCTAGCAGCAGCTGTGAGGTTGCGATGGATGGCGCCATTCCCACATAGAATATAGTCGTTTCGGCCCCTTCACGCAGAACCGCCAGCGCAGCTACGAAGAATAAAGACCATAGACTGCCTTTAGCCAGCGCACCGTCCACCTGCCGCCCGACATATTTATTCCATGCAGCGGCGTTCGATTTACTGTGCATCCAGCGGCCGATCGTGAGCATCATTACTACTGCCACAAGTCCGGTAATCCCTTCAATCAGCTCACGCGCGCTTCCGGAGGCTGCCTGCGAAATGGTGTAGGTTAGCAGAACAGCCAGGCCTATACTGCTGGCGAGACCTGCCGCAGCACCGGACCAGACCCAGCGCTGGGTCTTGGGGCCGCCGTCTCTTTTCACATAGGACAGCAAAGCGGAAAGTACGAGAATCGCTTCAAGGCCCTCGCGGAGCAGAATCAATGCGGCGTCCCAGGCCGTATAGGCTGTGTCACCGGCCAGCGGAGTCAGCTCCGCGAGCATCGTGTCCATGGTAGCCAGCGCATGATTAAGCTTCGGCGGATCGGACAACAAATCGCCGGTAACGGCTGCGCTCTCGTTCTCGATATTCGCATACACCTTGGGCGATGCGATCTGCACCTGTCCTTCGGCTGAAGGCCAGGCTGTAATAAACTGTTCCATGATTCCCGCCGCACCGGCACTGTCTCCGGATTCTGCTGCTGCTGAAGCTTTCTTCAGGTAGTTGATCAGCCCCCCGATCGAAGCAGGCTGCGCTGACACGTCTCCCGTGTCAACCGTCTTGCCTGCGCTGTAGTCGGCAAGCAGCGTATATAAAGCTTCGGCCTCCGCTTTTGCCGCCTCTTCGCGGAGCGGCTCGGCCTGCAGCGCAACGCGCAGCAGGCTCATCTTCGTCTCCAGCAAGCCGTAGACGGCGGGATTGTCGGCCCGGATGCCGCGCTCCGCCGGCGTCCAGCCGTTCACGACGGCGCGGTAGGCTTCCGCCGCCGCCTTCCAGTCGGCGCTGCGCGCCGCATCCCGCGTGCGCTCCGCCGCGGGCAACAGCTTCGCCGCCGCTTCGAGCCCGGCGGCGCTGGTGTCACCGCCGCCCGTGCCGGAGGCGGCGGTGACGTACGCGTCCACGCTTTTGGCCAGCGTGGACAGCGCGGTTTTGGCGGGCGTGCCGCCGCCCGCCGCCAGGGCTTCCGCCGCGCTGGCGAGCGCGGCGTCTACAGCGGCAGCCGGACCGGCGAGTGCCGGGTCCGGCGTGCCACTGTTCGCGGTGCGCCACAGCGCCGCGAACGACTCCACATCGGCGGCGGCCGCATCCCAGCGGCCCTGGCCGGCTTCGACGAGCGCGCTGCCAACTGCGGGCAGCAGCTCGTCATGCCGGCCGTCTTCCGCCGCCGCGGCAGCTGCTGGCTTGCAGAGCAGCAGCAGGAAGAGGCAGCCGAACAGAACGGCTGCCTTCAGCGCGGGCAGCAACCCGCGCTCATGCAACCGCACCCGTTTGGTACCCGTGCTTTCCAGTCCACACTCATGCACCAGCTCTGGCTTGCGTCCTTGCGCCAGGCTTGTCCCGCGCTCATGCATCCGCACCCGTTTGGTACCCGTGCTTTCCAGTCCACACTCATGCACCAGCTCTGGCTTGCGTCCTTGCGCCAGGCTTGCCCCGCGCTCATACATCCGCACCCGTTTGGTACCCGTGCTTTCCAGCTTGCACTCGAGCACCAGTTCTGGCTCAGATCCTTGCGCCAGGCTTGCCCCACACTCATGCAACCGCACCCGTTTGGTACCTGTGCTTTCCAGCTTGCACTCGAGCACCAGTTCTGGCTCAGATCCTTGCGCCAGGCTTGCCCCGCGCGCATACATCCGCACCCGTTTGGTACCCGTGCTTTCCAGTCTACGCTCAGGCACTAGCTCCGGCTCGCGTCCTAGCCCCAATCCTGTCATGCTTTCATGCACCCGGCCCAGCTTACCCTTGGCTTTCTCCGGGTGGAGCGCTGTGTGCGGCAAGCCATATTTATACTGTCTAGCAAATAACATCGGGAGTATCCCCTTTCAATAATGGACAGGCAGATCCGGGAAGGCTGAACGGATCTGCCTGTCAGCATGCTGGTTGCTAACTCATGCTGTGTTTTCTTGTTCAGCCCAGCAGGGCTTCGCCGATATACCCGCCTTCGCGGACACCGGGGAAGCAGGCGAATACCGCGCTGCCGGTGTGAACCATATATTCATTCAACCGGTCGTTTTTGGACAGACGCTGCTGGATGCTGACGAACTGTTTAAGGAGATCCTTCTGGAAGCTGATGAACAGAAGACCCGCATCCAGCTGGCCTGTCTTAAGATCCATTCCGCTGGAATAGGAGTAGGAGCGCCGGAGCATTTTGATCGTGCCGTCACCATGGGCCAGAGCGGAATGCGAATCCGGCGGGATGACGGGCTTGCCGGAAGCATCGGCGGCGTCCAGTTTAAGTTCGGCGAATTCGTCAGTGGCTCCAATTGGCGCGCCGCTGTGCCTGTGCCGTCCGAAGGTCGTTTCCTGGTCGCTCAAGGTCGAGCGGTCCCAGACCTCAATGCGTAAACGCACACGGCGAACAGCCATGTAAGTGCCGCCATTCATCCAGGCAGGCCCATCGCTGCTGCTGGTCCACACAACCTTGCGCATTTCGGCATCGTCTGTGGCATCTGGGTTGCCTGTTCCGTCTTTGAAGCCGAGCAGATTACGCGGGGTGCCTCCTTTCGGATCGGCTCCCGCTGTGCGCTGGAACCCTTCCTGGGTCCAGCGCAGCACGGCTGTGCCGCGGGCAATCCGTGCGAGATTGCGTATGGCGTGGAACGCCACCTGCAGATCATCAGCACAAGCCTGTACACAAAGATCTCCGCCGCACCACTGCGGCTCCAGACTGTCTCCCGTAAAGGCTGGGAGGTCGGCAAGTGAAGATGGACGTTTCGGGGCTAACCCAAATCGTCCATCAAAAAAAGCCGGTCCAACCCCAAACGTTAGCGTACACCGGGAGGGGGTCAGGCCATCGGCTTCTCCGGTATCGGACGGCGGAAGATTGGGATTGTCGTTGACATTGCCGATCAGACTGCCGGAGGTCAAAGCCGCCGCAGCCTCTGTCCATGACTTCAACAGCTTTTTCACATCGTCCAGCTTCGTTGTTGTCAGATCAAACGCCGCAAAGCACAGAAAGTTTTGTGCAGGTGTAATAATTCCGGCCTGATGTGCACCGTAGAACGGGAGGGTATCGGCGGCAGGATCCAATGAAGCTGCGGGTGTTTTGGCAGCCGATTGGCGCGCAGCCATCAGCCCTCCTGCACCTGTGCCGCCCAGAAGCAGGCCGAGCCCGGAGGCGCCGGTAAGCCGCAGCATATCGCGGCGGCTTAGCTTTTTATTTAACATTTGCTCACTTTTGAATTCTTCCTCAGGCTGCTTTTTCATCTGCTCACACTCCTAGAATAGTCCCCATGTTGGACAACGGTTCAGCTAAGGCATCCAGATTCTGGCTCAGCTTACGTACTTCGTCTTCCTTGAGTGTTTCGTAGGAAACGTAGCCGTCGCCTGATTTAAATGGAGCGAGTTCGTCCAGTAGTGCCGTAAACCGTTCGCCGATGGTCTGCTCAAGCTCTGGATCCTTTTTGGCAAGCTCGGGTTTCAGCAGCTCGTAGATTTTTTGCGCACCTTCTACATTGGCGACAAAATCATACAGATCCGTGTGTGAATAACGTTCTTCCTCGCCGGTCACTTTAGAGGAAGAGACTTCGTTCAGCAGTTCGACTGCACCGGTAACAAGCAGATTTGCATCAATCTCCGCCGTTTCCACCTTGGCGCGCAGGAGCTGGGCATCCTTCAGCAACCGGTCGGCGACTTCAGACATGCCGTCAGTCGTGCTGTTTTGCCAGAGGGCCTGTTCGATTTTATGGAAACCGCGCCATTCGGCCGCATCCACATCATTTTCACGGGCATCGATATTGGGATCAAGATCTCCGAGCGCTTCGGCAATCGGTTCAATCCGCTCATAGTACATACGGGCCGGGGCATACAGCGCCTTCGCTTCGTCGAGACTTCCTGCTTTGACAGCGTTCGTAAAGTTTTCCGTCTGCTTGACGAATTCGTCGCATTGTTCAATGACGTAGGTCCGGTATTGCTCAATGGCTGAAGAGAAATCGGCGGCAGCTGTGGTAGCGGTGGCATCAGCCGTAGTAACCGGAGCGGCTGTAACTGCGCTGCCATTTACCGCAGCCTCATTGTTGTTATCCGTATTATTATTGTTCTCATTGCCGCTGCAGCCGGTAAACAGAATGGAAGCAGCCAGCAGCCCGGCGGGAACAGCGTAACTAAATTTCAATCAAAACACCCCTTTTTCTAATGTAAGAACTTGTATGCAAATGATAATCGTTATCAATTATGCTGGGATTATCATAAATCCCTGCACAGTGGCTGTCAACAAAAAAATGTGATATTTATCATAGCTGAAAAAGGTCAATAAAAATCCGCCCCTGAAACAGGGACGGAAGCAAAAGCGCATCTAGCCACCGGTAAAGCTGCGGGTGGGATGCGATCAAGTATTTAATCGTATAAGTGCCGCTTGTAAAGGCAATTCAGAAAGGATTCCCTTAAACCGTAGAGCGCTCAATAATCCGGTATGCCAGCTTGCGGTACACCGGGAGCGTACTATCCCCGCTGATCTGTTCATGGATAATCCGGAAGGCGGAGGCTCCCATCTCGTATAGCTGATTATCAATTGTAGTGATCTCCAGCAGCCGTCCGATCGGCTGATTGTCAAAGCCCATCACTGCCAGATCTTCCGGAATGCGCAGCCCGTGCTTGCGTGACTCGATTATGAGTCCGGCTGCAACATGGTCGCCTGAAACGATAACCGCATCAGGCCGCTCCCGCATCTCAAGCAGCGAGCGCGCTGCGGCCGCTCCGTGTTCTTCGGTCATACAGTCGTAGATCATCCATGCTTCCTGAAACGGCAGCTTGTTCTCGGCAAGAAACTCACGGAATGCGGATTGGCGGATGGAGGAGCTGCTGCCGTTCTGTCTGCCTTCGCAGTAGCCGATTTTACGGTAACCTTTGCCAATCAAATACTGCAGGCCGTGACGGAAAGCAGCGTAATGCTCAATATACACAGAGGAGAAGCGGCGTTCCCCGCTGTTCTGGCAGGTTACTATCGGACCGTAGGCGGTGTATTCCTCAATGACTTCGGGCTGAAGTGCTGTGGATACGATAACGACGCCGTCAATTTCCTTATTGCGCAGCATTTCAAGCACCTTAAGCTCTTCCTCGGGTGAATAATTGGTCTGGCAGAGAATCAGCCGGTACTGCGCGAGCAGCGCCTCATGAGCAAGGCCGTCCATGACAATGGAGAAATAAAAGAAGTTGATAAACGGCAGGATCACCGCAACGGCACCGGTACGGCCGGTAATCAGATGCACAGCATTCATATTCCGTGTGTAGTTTAACTGTTCTATGGTATCAAGCACAGCGGCTCTTTTGTCTTTGCTGACATAAGGATGATTATTAAGCACTCGCGACACGGTTGTTACGGAAACACCGGCGATGCGGGCGATTTCTTTTATATTGGCCATCGGTTCAGCAGCCTCCTGAGTCAGGGGTATAATGATTTTATTTTATCACATCTCCCCTTGGAAACCTCCCGAATAAAAACACTTGCTATGGAATCCATTTCATAAATTACACTGGGGTTGCAACAGCTTACCGGATAAACCGGCGTTACCGAAAGGGCGTGACGGACCGGTGATGCCTGTTATTTTGCCGCCTAGAGGCGGCTTTTTCGATATGAAAAAGTATGGGACGCCTTGTCCTTGATCCCTTTCTCCGCTACTGCCCATTTTAGAGCAGCAGCAGCACCATTAACATGCCCCATACATAGTATGATTTGACTGTATCCCTTTACCTTGTTATACCAAACAAACCCGAGCAAGGAGGGGTGACACCATTGAAAGGGAACGAACATCATAGCAAATTTCTGTTGACGCATCGTGAGCGCGAAGTATTCGAGCTTCTCGTGCAGGACAAAACAACACGGGATATTGCCGGATTGTTATTCATCAGCGAAAAAACCGTCCGCAACCACATCTCAAACGTCATGCAAAAACTAAACGTAAAAGGCCGTTCGCAAGCGGTTGTCGAGCTGATCAAGCTTGGGGAGCTGAAAATATAGCTGCCGTGCTTTCGCAGTGATGAATGCGTTTAAGCCTTCTTTTACCCTTTGGGGTGAGGGGAGGTTTTTTGTTTCAGATATAAGTGGAATGTGAATAAAATACAAATAGACCAAGCGATTGCTGTCCCTTGAGGGTAAGCGTTGCCCGGTCTATTTCTCAAACTTAATAGTCATGGTTTCAAAATCCACCTTGCATTTGGCTCTCATCATAAAATCAATGCCAACAATTCCGTCAAAGCCATAAGGCTCTTGAATCGAACCAAGCTGAATGGGGAAATCCGTCAAAGTAATATGTTCAATGCAAAAGTCAGGAATCTGCTGCTCATAGCAAATTTCGCTCGTTCCTCCTACCCCATACATCCGCTTGGCTCGCCCATTTATAAAATCAATGTGAATACCTATTGCAGCTAATGCATCGGAATCAAAAACAGTTGCCGCACAGCCTGTATCAAATAGAACATTATGCAGAACAATTGAATTGTCATATTGAGCTAAAGTCAAGGAAACGATAGGCAAGCCATATTGTAATTGTAACTTCATATCCGTTGCCGTACTCCTGAGAAAAATTCCTCGACAACCTCAACATCGCTTCTGCTCGTATGAAATACATACAGCTCACGAGTCGGATGTAGCTTGTGAAGCTCTTTATAACCGCTCCATGCCTCCTCGGGATTATCGTAGTCTTGAATGACCGCCATATCCTCTAATTGACGCACACGGTTGCTGGAGCTTGCCTTGATTGCTTCCACCAGTACAAAGCGACCTGGGTGCAATTCCGTAATTTCTCCCCATTTCATCGGCTTCACCTCGCTTGGTTTATCATATTTTTAGTATAGCATAGACGCTTAAGGAATTTTGATGTTAAAGTATATGGTGCACCTGTGATGGTGGTGTTTTACTTTCAACTGATGATTTTGTAGAAGAACTATTTTTAAAAGTACAACAAACAAAAAATAAAGTTGAAAACAGTTCGGCGAAGAGTTATCCTGATAGCCTTTCGCTAACTTTATTGGAATTGATGGTTTTTATGATTTAGTGATACAAGAGGATAATTTTGATTATCAGAAATTTAATTTGGATTGGTTCCCATACCTCAGTGAAGATGAACTGGGACATCAGATTAAACGGTTTTATTTGGATTACTTTGAGACGTGATGCATTTGAATTGATTTTAGTTGGTGTATTTCAAACCACATCTCAAACGTCATGCAAAAACTAAACGTAAAAGGCCGTTCGCAAGCGGTTGTCGAGCTGATCAAGCTTGGGGAGCTGAAAATATAGCTGCCGTGCTTTCGCAGTGATGAATGCGTTTAAGCCTTCTTTTACCCTTTGGGGTGAGGGGAGGTTTTTTGTTTACTCACCAAAACAACTGAATAGTGAGTTAGATCACATTCTATTTTTTATGAGATGATAAATTAAAGCTATTAAGGTAATTCAGGAGGATCTGTTATGACAAGATACGAACAGCAAAGGCGCTTTCTAAAATCTAATTTTGATGAATTTAAACATATAAAAACAGATAAGATCAAAGGACTTGCACAACCACCCATTGTTAAGCCCGCCCATTCGAAATCACTAATTATTGATTTGCCAAAAGTCAGCAAAGACGTTGTGTGTAATGAAAACATTTTTGATTGTATAAATCAGAGAAGAAGTACAAGGTTTTATTCTGCGGAAACTTTAAGTCTGGATGAGTTATCCTATTTATTATGGGCTACCCAAGGGATTACGGGTATTAATAAGAACGGACTTACGCTGCGAACTGTACCCTGCAGTGGGGCGACACACACATTTGAAACCTATTTAATTATTATGCGGGTAGAAGGCATTCAACAAGGAATCTACAGATACCTTCCTGTCGAACATAAGCTATTATTTATGTTTGAATTAGATGAACTTGAACAGAAGATTGATGCTATAACTTTAGATCAGCCATTTGTCCCTAACTTTGCAAAAAAGGCTTCTGTCCTGTTCGCATGGAGTACAACACCATATCGCTCCGAATGGAAGTATGATATTTCAGCTCACAAAAAAATCCTCATCGATGTTGGACATGTATGCCAAAACCTTTATTTATCCAGTGAATCTATCGGTGCTGGTGCTTGCGCAATTGGAATTTATGATCAAAAGCTGATTGATGAGATTTTAGAATTAGACGGTGATGAAGAATTTGTTATCTATCTTGGCGCAGTTGGGAAGAAACGAGAATAGCTACTCGCGAATGGACCACCCATCAACACAAATGCTTCGGAAGTAACGCGTTTAAGCCTTCTTTTATCCTTAGGGATGAGGGGAGGTTTTTTGTTATGGAGAATGGAGTTGGCATGGTAAAATTTATAATAATATCAATTTCACATCGAAAGCGGGGCTACGGGGGATGACAAATAAGCATGGCATAGTAACTTTGATGTTACTGGTTATATTGAGTACATTTACGGCCTGTGACAGTAAGCAGGGCAGTGGGGAAGATGCTGTATTATCCATGGATAAGGTGCGCTCGTTGGCACAGCAAGGTGAAGATCTGGCGTGGACAGACTTTGAGGGATATCCTTTCGAAGATGTGGGTTCGGGATTATACATCCGTAAATACGCGGTGGAAGGGGATTACCATGTACTGGTCAGCGGCAGGAGCATCGACAAGGCCCCTGATACGGTTTACCTTGTGAACCCGACCGGGGAGCAGATCGATCTACGGCATGATGATGTGGAGGATTGGAAGTAATAATTGGAAACGTAAATAAAAGGCCATCAGCTCCGGAAGCTTAAGTCCCGGATATGGCGGCCTTATTTCATAAGCAGGTTAGTCAAGCTGTATCTGAAAGCTGATGTGGCTAGTGATATTTGATGGTCTTAATGCGTGACTCTTGTTCATAAGTAAGCGGGCTCGGAGTTTGCGGCGTGTGCAGATGCCGCTGCACGGTGTATTCCATGTTCCGGTAATCTTCCTCTCCTGAAACGGTCCATGGCTGCCAAATACCGGATACCCAATTCTTAATTTCCTTTAGTCCTTCAAGCATTTCCTTCATCCTCCTTGAGCGATGAAATAAATAGATTTTTATTGCTTTGGTTACGCTTACATTATAGCATGACTGATCTGCTTTTAAAAGAGGTGTCCACGGGAAAAAGACAAAATTTATAGCTGAAAATAGATATTTAAAAGGTTTTGTATCTTCCTGAAAGAGCGATGTCTCTATACAGGAGACACTCTCGATTCAGAGCATCCGTTTCCTGCGCATTCATAAATATCAATGAAAATTTTGGGGATACTACCTTAAATATTATGGTGAAGGCGTGGTTAATATTATGGATTTAGGTTCGCAGAATACTCTTACGCTCGGACATATTCTTAAAGAATTTGATCAATGTGCCGATTTGATTCACCGGACCTTTCCGGATATACAGACGGATATTGTGTACTTTCCGGCTATTGTGGACAATACCTTGTTCATCAAAGAAATTCTGGAGCCGTTTTCCCGCATTCAGCTTCAAGAA
This sequence comes from Paenibacillus sp. FSL M7-1046, assembly GCF_038007405.1. NCBI lineage: Bacteria > Bacillati > Bacillota > Bacilli > Caryophanales > Paenibacillaceae > Paenibacillus > Paenibacillus sp. FSL M7-1046. The sequence continues at coordinate 3,687,037 of NZ_JBBOXB010000001.1, forward strand.
GCCGAACAACTGTTCACGCAGTCGCAATTCCTTCAAGTGACTGATAGCAAAGCGGCGGTTATCGGCATCCTGGAGGGCTGTGTCGCAGTCTCTCACCAGGACAGCATTTATTTATTGAATGCTTATAAACCGGAGGCCCGCAATGTTCAGCAATCGGAGACGGAAACCATTATCGCGGGTCCCCACGATGCTTTTGTGGAGTCAGCATTAACAAACCTCTCCTTAATCCGCAGCAGAATAAAAAGCTCACATTTAAAAATCAGGAAGTATTCTATCGGAGAAATCTCCAAAACAAGTGTGTATGTTCTTTACATTCAGGATATTGCCAATCTGGCCTTTGTTGAGGACCTGGAGCGGCGGATTCAAAGAATAGAAACAGATGCAATTAATGACGGGGGGACGTTGACCCAATTCATCGAAGATAGGCCGAATTCGGTGTTCCCCCAATTTTTGACCACGGAAAGGCCGGATGTTGCTGTATCCAAGCTGGTTGCCGGGCGGATCATCACGATTATTGACAACAGCCCGACAGTCGTCAGTGCTCCGGCCGCTTTTTTTGAATTTTTCTCCTCCCCGGATGATTACTACCAACGCTGGACTTTGGGGACGGCTCTGCGGCTATTGAGATTACTGGCTCTGATCATTACGATCACTTTTACATCCATGTATGTATCCGTAACCACCTTTCATTACGAGATGATTCCCGAAGCGCTGCTGAGAACGCTGGCGGAATCGCGCAATAAGGTGCCCTTTCCACCTGTATATGAGGCGCTGCTTATGGAGATCATGATTGAACTGCTGAGGGAGGCGGGTGCGCGTCTTCCTACCAAGATCGGACAAACGATCGGGATCGTAGGCGGTATTGTTATCGGACAAGCGGCAGTGCAGGCCGGACTGACCAGTAATGTGCTTATTATTGCTGTTGCTTCATCCGCTATCGCCTCTTTTGTCATTCCCAGCTATATGATGAGTGCCTCCATCCGTCTGATCCGCTTCGGGATTATCATTCTTGCCGGAATATGGGGGAATATGGGACTTGTGATGGGGATCGCTCTAATTGTGATTCACCTATCCAGCCTGACCAGCCTGGGCTCATCCTATATGATTCCTATAGCACCTATGAAATCCGGTGACTGGAAGGATGTATTTATCCGCGCGCCATTCTCTATGTTAAGAACCCGGCCCTCACAGGCACAAACGTCCAATCCGGTCAGGCAAAAAAACAGAAAGTAGGAACGGCAGGCTATGATGGACAAACTTCGCCCCTTTCATATTACAGTTCTCGTGTATATGACACAGGCCGGGATCGTGATGTTTACGTTACCGCGTAGTCTGGCCGACTATTTTGGTACGAACGGCTGGCTGGTTCTGATTCCCTGTTTCCTGGTGTCGTCATTTAATATTTTTTTGATTTCTCTGGTCTTTCGGCTGGGCAAGGGACGCTCCGTCTTTGAAATCATGGAACAGTCTATTCCTAAGTGGATACTCTATCCTTTTTACATAGGCTTAGCGTCTGTCTGGTTGATCTTCGGCTGCATGATCGGGAAAAAATATGTGCTTTTATTTCAGATGCTCTCTTTCCCGACTACGAATCCGATGATCTTCAAGTTTGCTATGGACATCCTTCTTTTTCTAATACTTATCAAAGGGATTTATTCGATATCCAAAACAGCAACGCTTTTTTTCTGGATGATGACATGGATGTTCCTGCTGCTGCTGTGGTTTTTTCCAGCCTTCCGCTGGGAGAGATTCACTCCGTTCATTCTCCAGGGTGGACATGACCAGGTTAAAGGGGGAATAGAAGTGTATGCCGCATTTTTGGGTTATGAGCTGTCCATTCTGCTGTTTCCTTACGTGGAAAAAACGAAAAAGTCGATGGCCGCCATCTATGTCGGCAACGCCATGTTATCCCTGAGCTACCTCTGTCTCGCTCTTATTTGTTTCGGCTTCTTCAGCCTGGGCCAGTTGAAAAGACTGCTGTATCCCGTGCTTGATTTGCTGGCCTATATCCAGCTTCCATTCATTGAGCGGCTGGAAAATTTGCTCTACGGCTTTTTTCTCTTTTTAATTCTGATGACTGTCGTGATGTACTGGTGGGCAGCAGAGGAGGCTGTAAAGAGAATCGTACCCAAGTTAAAGACAACGGTACTGGTATTTGTAATGATGGCTGTTTCCTACGCTATCTCTTTTATCCCGAAGACTTTGGATCAGGTTAACGTCTGGATCACCAATCTGGGTTATGCGGCAGTCGGAATTGCCTTTGGGTTTCCGATCCTATTACTTATAGTGCTGTTAATTCAGGGGAAAGCGAGGAGCTCTCATGAATAATAAGCTGTTCATTTCAATGGCTGTTTTGCTGTTGTTAACCGGCTGTAAAAGCGATGAACGGATTCTTGAAAAGCTGGGCATGGTGCAGACATCGAGCTATGATCTGTTGGAAAATAACAAGTTAAAGGTGACCTCCTGCGTTCCGGTAATTGATCCTAACTCCACCATCCGCCGGGAACTGCTGAGTGCGGAAGTGGACAGCATCAAGGAAGCCCGGCTGGATTTCTCCAGGCAGACCGACCTGAAGGTAGTCAGCGGACAGCTAAGAGATTCCTTGTTCGGAGCGAAGCTGGCAAAAGCAGGTGTGGAGGATTATATCGACACCCTGCTGCGCGATCCTTCCATCGCGCTCGGCGTCAGAATAACTGTTGTTGAAGGTGATGCCGGAGAGCTATTGACCAAAAATTTCAAGCCGCATACAGATACCGGACGTTATATAACCCATATGCTGGAGAAAGAGGCTGCCGGCAACAGCATCCCGGCAACGACTTTTTATGAGTTTTCCAGGGATTACAACGATGACGGTATTGATCCCGTTACTCCCATAGTGAAGGATGCCGGGAACAAGGTACTCATTGACGGGATTGCTTTGTTTCAGGAGGACCGTTATGTTACGAAAATTTCGGCTGAGGACGGGATTATCTTCGGCCTATTCCGTGATGATCTGAGACAAGGCGAAATCGCAATCAATTTAGGGCAAGAGGACGGCAAAAAGGTCGTTGTCATGTTCAGCTCCTTGTTAAACAAGCGTAAGATCAAAGTGCACCATCTGGAGGATGGACGTTTTAAAATTGATCTCTCTGCCTCCATCCAGGGTTCGGTGCTTGAATATACCGGTAAGCAGAAGCTGAATGAGGAAAAGGACAGAAATGAATTGGAGAAGCAGATCTCAGAATATATTACAGCCAGAGCCCAGAAAATGGTGCAGCAAATGCAGCAGTATAACGTAGACAGTTTCGGAATCGGTGTGCATGTCAGAAACAGCTTGTCCTACAAGGAGTGGAAGGCTCTGAATTGGCGAGAGGTATATCCTGAAATTGAGGTGGAGTGCCAGACGAAAGTCACTATTAAAGACTACGGGAAATATTCATAGGAGAGCTTGTTTACGATTTATTTCAATTTATAAATATACAAAATAGGACAATGGGTGTAAAATTGCAATTACTTAATGCTTCATGGGGGAGCATGACGGTTTTTGCATGCCTATATGTGAATTAATGCGCATGGCAAGAGTACTAGAAAAAGAGATGGAGGCTACGAGATTCATGGAAAGAAAAAACTGGAAACAAGTAATGATGCTGTTTATGCTGGTCGCTGCGGTCAGTATGGTTGCCGCTGGCTGCGGAACTTCAAGCAATAATACTGTGTCGAAAAATACAGGAGCCGCTGCAGGGGAAGCAAAGGCGAACACGAATACACCGGCTGAAGCGGTTACGGTGTCGCTTGGTCTGCTGCCTTCAATTGATGCCATTCCTTTCATCATTGCCCACGAGCAAGGTTTCGACAAGAAACATAACGTCAATTTGGATATCCAGACCTTTAAGAGTGCCAAGGACCGTGATGTGGCCTTCCAAGCCGGCAAGGTGGACGGGTTGAGCGCTGATCTGGTGGCGATTTCCATCTACAACGAGGCCGGTCTGGACGTGAAGATTACCAGTACAACAACAGGTGAGTTTGATCTGCTGACCGGGAATGACGAGATCCAGGAAGTGAAGGATCTGAAGGGCAAAACGGTCATTCTATCCAAGAATACCTCTACCCAATATACCGTAGCTATGATGCTGAAACAGGCAGGTCTGAAGGAAGAGGATATTACAGTGACCGAGGTTCCGCAAATTCCGACGCGGCTGGAGCTGCTCAAGAATAAAAAAGCCGATGCGGCTGTTCTGCCTGAGCCATTCGTCACCATGGGCAAAACCTCCGGACTGCGCGTACTCAGCTCTACGGTATCGGCAGGCGTGAATCCGTTCGTGCTGGCGTTTCCGCAAAGTGCGATCGAAGCCAAGGGACAAGCCATCCGTGATATGTACACGGCCTATGATGAGGCAGTGGAATATATGAAATCCCACGACCAATCGGAATATATTGATCTTATTATCAAAGAAGTAGGCTATCCAGATACACTAAAGGATGAAATTAAAGTCCCTGAGTACCTGCCTGCCTATCAGGTGGATGTGAAGGAAGTTGAGGCGGCATTTGCCTGGGCACGGGAAAAAGGCCTGCTGACCAAAGATATATCGGCTGAAGAAGTGATCTCCGATGTCCAGTTTAAGAAGTAGCGGACTCCGCATTAAAGAGCTTCAAGTTGAATATAAAAACGGACAACTGGCTCTGGGACAAGTCAATCTGGACTTGCCGCAGCATGGCATTTATACGATAATCGGCCCCTCGGGCAGCGGTAAATCTACACTGCTGCGGGCGATTGCCGGTTTGCTGCCGGGTTATCAGGGCGAGCTGCTGTTCAACGGGAAATCCGTGCATGACAAAGAAACACTGATTGGCCTTGTTCCGCAGAACTACGGTCTGCTGCCCTGGAAGACCGTTCATGACAACATTCGAATTGCGATGAAGATTACCAGGCCTGCGGGCGGCAGCAAGCAAGAACGGGAAACGCAGATTCATCAATGGCTGACATCGATGGGGATTTCCGAGTTGAGTGACCGTTATCCGCTTTCGCTGAGCGGCGGCCAGCAGCAGAGGGTAGCGATTGCCCGGGCATTTGCCATTCTGCCGACGATCCTGCTGCTGGACGAGCCTTTTTCAGCGCTCGATGTCATTACGCGCGAAGCGCTGCAGCAGATTTTCCTGGACAATTGGCTGGCTCACCCGGCTACGACACTGTTTGTGACCCATGATGTGGAAGAAGCGATTCTGCTGGGCCAGAAAATTATCGTCATGCCATCGGTCAAACAGCACACCCCGGAAATTCTCGACAATACCGCAGTGTTCGGCATGAAGCATGAGGACAAGCGGGACAGTAATGAGTTTTTCGAGCAGACCAAGCAAATCAGAAAGGTAATGCAGGAGAAATGGTGAAAAAACAGCGGCTTCATCACGTATTGCGTTTGTTGTTAGTATTCCTGTGTATGAATATCATCTGGTATATCGCCTATCTGCTGATGAATCATTCCATCCTGCCCAGCCCCGGCTCCGTGTATAACGCGATGTTTCATTTGGGGGCCAGGGAGGTTCTGCTGAATGTCGGCTATAGTCTGCTGCGGATCTTTGAAGGTGTTGCACTGGCGCTGGTGATTGGTCTGCTGATCGGCCTGCTGATGGGCCGCTCACCGGTCTGGAACAGGCTGCTTGATCCGGTCGTGTACCTGACCTATCCCATTCCCAAGATTGCTTTGCTGCCTGTGGTGATGCTGTTCTTCGGTCTTGGCGAAACCTCCAAAGTGCTGATGATTATGCTGATTCTGCTCTTTCAGGTCATCATCTCCGTGCGCGACGGAGTCAAGGCGATTCCTGACAGCACCTACGATGTGCTAACCAGCATCGGTGCAAGTGCGGGGCAGAAGTTCTGGAATGTGACGCTGCCGGGCGCATTGTCGGTTATACTCAGCACGATCCGGATTTCACTAGGGACTGCGATTTCCGTGCTGTTCTTCACTGAGATTTACGGGACGGAGCATGGCATGGGCTTTTTCATTATGGATGCCTGGCTGCGGCTGGATTATCCGGAGATGTACGCGGGCATTATGCTGTTCAGCCTGGTCGGATTTGTGCTCTTCCTGCTGGTGGATGTACTGGATTATAAGTTTATGAAGTGGCGGAATTAACAGAACGAGGTATGAATATAAAGCTTTCTTTTGTCCCCTTGGGCTAAAGAGAGCTTTTTTCATTTATAATTCCCCCCCGACCGAAAAATGTTGAGTATAAGTTTGTAATACTGTAAATTCTAAAATAATACTGCCATCCTCATTATATTTTTTTCAAGAAAGAGGGAATAGCTTGTTATCAAAACGCCAAAAACAAATCCTCCTATACCTAATACACTCGAATCGGCCGGTTACAGCAGCTTGGATTTCCAAAGAATTAAATTTGAGTGATCGAACCATCCGGAATGACTTGAAGGATTTACAAAAGAACTGTGTCCCGTTAGGGCTAAGAATAGAACTGATCAGGGGCAAAGGATTCGAAGTGAAAATTACCGATATAGATTTATTTTATCAACAATTTAGTGAGCTAAGTAATGATGAGACCAGTCATACTGCAATTGATTTTTCTGAACAAGAGAACAGGGTCTTTTATTTGTTGAACCGTTTTTTGTTGAAAAATGACTATATAAAATTAGTGACGGTTGAAGATGAAATGTTCGTTTCTAAATCCACCATACAAAACGATTTAAAAGAAGTGCGTAAAATACTGGAGAAATACAACCTGAGTATAGTAAACCGCCCCCATTACGGTCTGTATATAGAGGGGGATGAATTTATGAAGCGAATATGTTTGGCAAATTATTTATACAAAAGAGAAGAAGGAATCGGTCCCGCTCACGCGAGCATTAATTTATTTGACAAAGAGGCATACCGACAAATAAAAGAAATACTCGTTGATAAAGTAAACAAATACAAAATCGAAATATCCGATATATCTTTAGAAAACCTCGCCATTCACTTAATTATTGCCTGCAAGCGGATCGAAGAGGGATTTTTGATTGATAATCCGTCAGTACATCTAAAAGAAGATTATCCTTTCGAAAAAATAGTGACTCAGGAAATTGTCAAACAAATAGAAGACTTTACAGGACTGTTATTTCCTGATTCGGAGATCAATTATGTTATTATCCATCTGGTTGGGACAAAGTTGCTTCCTAAAGAAAGTTTGTCAGAGTACAGCAACTTGGATGAAGTGGGATCCATTGTAAGATGTATGCTGAATAGATTACAAAACGAGTCCAATTGGGATTTTAATGGGGACGTTGAATTCATTCAAGCACTAACCCTTCACATTAGGCCTGCGATGAACAGAATTAGGTACAAAATGAATATTAGAAACCCTTTGTTAAATGACATCAAAGTGAATTTTCCAGCGGCCTTTGAAGGAGCGCTTATCGCCAGTAAGTGTATTAACAACTTTTTGGAGGTAGAGGTTGGAGAGCATGAGGTGGCTTTTATCGCTTTACATATTGGCGTGGCTTTAGAAAGAATGAAGAATAAAAACAAAAAGATAAAAAGAGTTATTCTTGTGTGTGCATCAGGGGTCGGTAGCGCGAAATTACTGTATTACCGCTTGATTAATTTATATGAAAATAAGATACAGATTGTAAATACCATCAGCTACTATAAATTAGCAGAAACCGACCTGTCTTCTATTGATTTTATTATCAGTACCGTTCCTATCAAGGAAAATATAGGGGTACCTGTCCATGTCGTAAAAACCTTTTTAGATGATAAGGATCTAAAGCAGATCAGCCACCTCTTGTCCTCTTCAGAGCAGCAGGGAGGGGCTTCTGCTTTTCTTGATCCATCCCGGGTATTTGTGAAAAAAGAATTAACAACGAAGGAAAGTGTCATTCATTTTTTAAGTGATGAGCTGGTTAAACAAGGCCTTGTACCCGATCATTATGAATCCTTAGTATTAGAAAGGGAGGCATTGGCTCCAACAAGTTTTGGTAATCTGGTAGCCATTCCCCATCCTACCCTGCCCGTGACGACAGAAACGTTCTGGACCCTCTGTACGCTGAAACGTCCTATCCGATGGAACGATAAGCAGATGGTGCAGTTGATTTGTTTGTTGAATATAAAAGAAGGAAATACTGTCGATTTAGAAAACATGTATAAGAAACTCGGTTCACTTGTAGAGGACAAGGAGATCGTTGAGCAAATTCTCGTTAAGGACTCCGTGGAAGAAATCATGCAGTTATTAAACTGAAATAACAAGCAGTGTTTTTACACCACAAACGTTTCCTATTGTTTTTGGAAAAAGGCCGGCTTAAAAAGAAAGCGGTTTAGCGATAGACTGAGGTTGTCAGTAAATACAAAAGCATTAAAGGGGGAGAACGATTATGAATACAATCATGTTAGCGTGTAATGCAGGGATGAGTACAAGCTTATTAGTAACTAAAATGCAAAAGACAGCTGAGGAGAAAGGGATACAAGCTAATATTTTTGCGAAGCCAGTTAATGAAATTGAACTTACATTGCAAGAAAGAAAGGTGGACGTCATCTTATTAGGTCCTCAGGTGAAATATATGAAAAAACAATTAGACACTAAATTAGCCGATAAAAATATTCCGGTTGAAGCTATTGATATGATGCATTACGGTATGATGAACGGTGAAAAAGTACTTGAACAAGCATTACAAATAATTGCGGGCAAATAGAGATACGAGGGGAGTAGTAAGTAATGGTAGATGAAGTGAAAGAGGAATACTATACTGTGGCGTTTAACATCATTAGCAACGTAGGCGCAGCTAAAAGCTTAATCATGGAGGCGCTTTATGCAGCAAAAGAGGGAGAATATAAAGTAGCAGAAGAAAAATTAGAAGAATCAAAGCAGCTTTTTAGAGAAGGGCATAAAATGCATAAATCATTAATCAAAAGAGAAGCAAATGGTGAACAACTTCAATTCTCCCTGATTCTTGTTCATGCTGAAGACCAGCTCATGAGTGTAGAAACCATTTCACTGCTTGTTACAGAAATGATTGAACTATATAAGCGTTCTAATTAGATAAACCCTTCACTGTAAAACATCCCTTTTCAAGAAAGGAAAGTGTAACACACATGGCTAAAATAACAGCCTTCCTGGAAGAAAAGATAATGCCTGTTGCGGGGAAAATAGCTGCACAAAGGCATTTATCTGCACTCCGTGATGCAATGGTCCTGACGATCCCATTTATTATTATAGGTTCGGTGTTCTTAATCCTGGCCTATCTGCCAATTCCAGCCTATTTAGATTATTTAACCGCTCATCCAGGAATCAAAACCGCTTTGTTGTATCCCTACGGTGGCACATTTAACCTAATCGCATTAATTGCTACTATTGGAGTGGCATACCGATTAGCGGAGAGTTATAAAGTCGATCCGTTATCGTCTGGTATTGTAGCCTTATGTTCGTTTTTTATTATCACACCGAATTCAACCTTTACGGTGGATAATGTGACCACCACAGCAGTGAATGTTGTTTTTTTCACCAGTCAAGGATTGTTCGTAGGATTGATTATTGCCGTTTTGACAACCGAAATTTTCCGCAAAATTGTCCAAAAGGATATTGTTATCAAAATGCCGGATGGAGTTCCGCCAACAGTTGCGAGATCCTTTACAGCACTAATTCCGGGGTTTGTAGCGGTCATGAGCGTTGTCGCAATTCGCTTACTCGTTGAGAATTTCACGTCTTTTGAGAGCGTTCACAGAATTGTGGCCCAACTTCTCCAAGAACCTTTAACTGCTGTTGGGACAAGCTTAATTGGTACTATTATTGTTTTCTTACTTGCCAATTTATTGTGGGCTGTAGGTCTGCATGGTTCTTCTATTATTGGCAGCACTATTATGTTGCCCGTCTGGCTTCAGTTGTCAGCAGCCAATGCCTCAGCTCTCTCTGCAGGCATGCCTCTTGAGAATATTGCTACGGCAGAATTCAAATTTTTCATATGGATGGGTGGCGCAGGTACCACTCTAAGTCTTGTTGTTTTAATGTTCCTTTTTTCCAAAAGTAAGCAGATGAAGCAAATAGGACGAATAGGTATTGGGCCAAGCTTATTCAACATCAATGAACCCGTCCTGTTCGGACTGCCGATTGTACTGAATCCGGTGATGTTAGTTCCATTTCTCCTTACTCCAATCGTTACTGTGCTACTTGCTTATTTATCCATGTCTTTAGGAATCGTGGCCAAACCCATCGGAGCATTGCCGCCTCCAACAACGCCGTTATTTATCTCAGGATATTTGGTTACCCAAAGTATCTCGGGAATTGTCTTGCAACTGGTTAATTTCGTTGTTGCAATTCTTATCTACCTCCCGTTCTTCAAAGTTTTAGATAATCAGAAATATAAAGAAGAACAGGATAACCGCAGTATCGAAACTGAAAGCGTTTTAACTTAATGGAGAACATTAGATTGATAAAATGAAGGAGGTAACAGCATGGGATTTCCACAGGGTTTTTTGTGGGGTGGTGCAACTGCAGCTAACCAATATGAAGGAGGATACAAGGAGGGAGGCCGAGGATTGGCCGTTTCTGACCTGATGACTGACGGGACAAAGGATTCTCCGCGCAAAATATTTTATCAATTTCCCGATGGCCGGGAAGGTGAGATTGGCCAAGGTGCCTGCATACCTATTGGAGCTAAAGGCATCTTAAAAGAAGGATACTATTACCCAAGTCATAATGCGACGGATTTCTACCATCACTACAAAGAAGACATTGCTTTATTTGCGGAAATGGGATTTAAAGTTTATCGATTATCAATTTCCTGGACGCGAATTTTTCCGAATGGGGATGATGAAACCGCTAATGAAAAGGGATTGGAATTCTATGACAATGTTATCGATGAATTGCTGAAGTATGGCATTGAACCTCTAGTAACGTTATTGCATTTTGATATGCCGCTCAATCTTGCTGATACCTATGGTGGCTGGACCAATCGAAAGCTGATTGATTTCTATTTACGGTTTGCCGAAACTATATTTATCCGGTGGAAAGACAAAGTGAAATATTGGGTGACAATTAATGAAGTGAATGTGCTTGGTGGTTATTGGACCTTAGGGTTAGCTTCAAATAATATCAAGGAAGGAACCCATTCTAATCAAGGTGAAACTCCACTCGCTGATGCAGGTGACAAATTACAATCTATCCATCATCTTATGGTGGCTTCGGCTTTAGCTAATAAACTGGCCCGGACTATTAATCCTGATTTTAGGATGGGAGCCATGTTGGCATTATCAGGGATCTATCCAGCAACCTGTCATCCAGATGATGTTTTTGGAGCCTATGAATTTAGAAGAAAGGCGTTAATTTTCTCGGATGTAATTTTAAGGGGGTATTATCCGAATTATGCCCAAGCCATTTTTGATGAATATAATTTCGAATTAAAAACAGAGTTTGGCGATGAAGAAATCCTAAAACAGTATACTTCTGACTTTTTAGCTTTTTCCTATTACCGTACAACCGTATTTGATCGATATTCACCTAACACAACGACAACTGGTGGTCAACAAGGTTCTCCTAACCCGTTTCTTAAAACAACACCGTGGGGGTGGCCAATTGATGCCAAAGGCCTGCGCTTTGTATTGAATGAGCTGTATGACCGCTATCAGAAACCTTTGTTTATTGTAGAAAACGGTATGGGCAATATAGATAAAGTTGAAGAAGATGGAAGTATTCATGATGATGAACGTATCGACTACTTAAAAAATCACATCAGAGAAATAAAAAATGCTATCGAAATTGATCATGTGGATCTGTTAGGTTACACACCTTGGGGCTGTATAGACATTGTCTCTGCCGGAACGGGTGAAATGAAAAAGCGTTATGGCTTTATTCACGTCGATTTGGATGATAAAGGAAACGGGTCGTTCAAGCGCACCAAGAAGAAATCATTTTATTGGTATAAAAATGTTATCGCTACGAACGGAGAACAATTGGATTGAAATAGTTGTAGCTGCTGCCAAGGGCTGATATTCCATTTACTGACTAAGTAAGGTTTAATCTGTTTTTAAAGCTCACTTTTCCAATTATAACGTTATTACCGGCTTCCTTCGGGAAGCCGGTTTTTTATATCGTTTTATACGCGGGCGGTGATTTTATGCAGTTGCTGTAACTTCCTGTCGCAAATACAATATGGAAAAAATATCTATTTATCTTTATAATTAGAGGGTGTTTATTCGAAGACGCAAAGCTACAAAACTTTGAGGAGGATGACTTTTGAACAGCAACAGCAATCAGTTTATTCATCAGACCGCAAAAGCGGCATTGATTACTACAGTAGCGCTTGCGCTGCTGCTGCCCGCCGGGTTTGCTTCGGCGGAATCCGGCTTAGTGCCGCCTGCGGCATCAGCCGAGGCAAAGAGTGCCGGAACAGCGGCGAGTTCCGCAAGGGCGGATGCAGCCCTAGCCAAAATCACACAGGATGAGGCCGTTGCCAAAATGCGCGAGCTCTTCCCTGTTCTAAAAAATGCAAACGTCACCCGTGTTCAGTTAGGCAACAACGATTACTATTCAGCTGGCACCACGCAGATGGCATGGACCATCGAATGGGAATATCAGGTTGACAGCGGGGGATATGGGTTCTCCAGCATCATTGATGCCATCACCGGGGATCTGATCAATACATATATTAATTTCCCCCTTGTGGATGATACCGCTTATTATCCTCCCAAGCTCTCGCGGGCGGAGGCTCTGGAGAAAGCACGAAGTTTTATTACCGCGGCAATGCCCTCGCTGAAGAGTGAAAAGATTCAGCTGGTAGAATCGAGATTTTCAGATTTGAGCAGTGAAGTGCTTTTTGGTCCCGTCCAATATTCTTTTAATTTCAATATGCTGAGGAACGGGATACCTTCTCTTGCGGATGATTTAATCATCGGCATCAATGGGAATGGGGAGGTAATCAATTTCAACAAAATGTCCGCAGTGCAGGCATTTCCGTCTGCCAAGCCGGCTATCTCCAAGGAACAAGCGAAGAAGACTTTCACGGATAACTTTAATGTCGGACTGTACTATACTCCGGTATACAAGAATGGAAACGTAGCAAGCTGGATACTTGGCTGGAAGGCGGAAGAGCAGGCCTTGTATTCGATTGATGCTCATACGGGGAAAAGACTGGACAACGAAGGCAAGGAAGCTTCGTCCATTCCCGTATCCCATGAGACCGTTCCGCTTGGCAAAGAGGTCTTCCAGCCGCTTGCTTCCGGCAAAGAGCTTACTGTTGAGGAAGCGGTCAAACTGGTAGAGAAGGTGGCTACCCTTCCGGAGGACCGCAAGCTGATCAGACAAGTGAAGAGCACCGCTTACCAGCGGCTGGATCAGAAGGTCTGGATGCTGACGTGGGGAGCGGATCCGGAGGGGATGCAATCGGGAATGCCGCACCATTCCTACGCGGAAATTAATGCGGTTACAGGCGAGATTACCCAGTTCCAAATGGAACAGTACATGTATGGTGAAGAGGTTAAGACGCAGCCCGTTCCCGCAGGCAGCAAGAAGCTGACCCCGGCTGAAGCTAAGCAAAAGGCACTTGCCCTAGTCAACCGTATGTACAATAAAGCAAGCAGCAATCTTAAACTGGTTGAACATGGCGGAACATGGAGCGTGAAGCCGGACGGGAAGGGGTACCGTTATGAATTTATAAATTATTATCAGGGCATACCTGTAAGCGGCAATAATATTTCTATTGAACTTGATCTTTACGGTGGACTTCAAGCCTATACTGCCGGTGGCAGTTTAGATTATACGAAGCTCACAGAAGTGCCGGCTCCGGCAATCTCCAGGGCGGAAGCGCTGCAAAGCTATCTTGGCCAGTATGACATGCAGCTGCAGTTTGTTCGTTTAGGCGGAAATACTGGTAATGGCGGCATTGTTGATTCGACAGTGAAGCTGGTATATGACCCGCTCACGGCTGACACCGGTGAGATGAGTAAGGTGCTGGATGCCAATTCGGGGAAATGGGTTTCGCTCTACGAGCGTAACGGACGGACAGCTACTGCTGGTGAAGCGGTCGACCTGAAAGGGCACCCTGCCGAAAAACAACTGACCGAGCTGCTGAAATACAAAGTGCTTACTCCGGATGAAGGCGGCAAAGTAAATCCAGACCAGGAAATATCAACCGGGGATTGGTGGACGCTGATTGCAGACGCATCGACAACCTATTACAAGGGCTATTCGGGTGCGGAGAGCAAAACGGTGGCAGGTGTGAGTCCCGAAAGTCCATATTACGATGCCATAAACTATGCCGTAAACCGCGGATGGATCAGCAGAGATACCGTGGTCCGGCCGGAAAGCAAGCTTAGCCGCGAAGAGTTGGCTGTCCAGCTGTCTTTTTTTCTGAAGTATGGTAAGCTTTCCAGCTTCCTCGCGAATGATGCCGTCGTAAGCAGCTTCAGCGATAGCGCAGCTATCAACTATAAAGGTGCGGTGGCGCTTGCCGTGAAGCTTGGACTGCTGGAGGGCGAGAACGGAAAGTTCAACCCACAGCAGATTGTAACCAAGGCGCAGGCTGCCATTGTTATCATGAAAATGGTGGAACTGCAGGGCAAGCTTGATCAGCCTATCGTATAATAGAAGCTATTCGAAGAGCCTGCTTCTGCTGCGTAACGGCAGAGGCAGGCTCTCTGCACCTGATTTAATTTATGCTTATTTATAATGAAGAGGACTGTTCCCCAGCCAAGGAAGCGGCGAGGGAGCAGTCTTCTTTTTTATAGTAAGGGTGATCAATTACTGGCCCTGCCGGCTTGTTTATGGTTTTATTAAAAAGGATTACTTAAAGGTAAAGGAAAGATACCGAATGTAAATGCATTCCACTCGCCAGTGTCAGCGCTTTCTTTATACAATAGAGAGGTAGAATACAAGGGAGGTTCTGAGATGGGGAACAAGAAAAAAAGCTTGCCTATAGTGGCAACGGCCATTGCTTTATCATTGATCTTTAGTGGTTGCGCGAACGGAAACAATCGGGAGAATAGTGCTTCCGGCGAGCCGGCAAGCCCGGCCAAGACCGAAGATCAAGGTGGGCCGCTGACAAAATATGATCCGCCGATCAAACTTAGCTCTACGATGAATGAGACTGGTAAAGAGACTCTGGCGCAGGGAGATACCCATGCCAACAATATATGGACGCGCGGATACAAGGACGAGCTCGGGATTGAAGTCAGCTATGACTGGATCGTAGCAGATGCCAATTATAATGACAAAATGAACGTTACGATGGCAAGCGGCGATTTACCGGACTTGCTGAAAGTGAACATGGTGCAGTTCGAACAGTTGCATGAAGCGGGAATGCTTGAGGATCTGACGGATGTCTACGACAAATATGCCTCGGATCTGGTAAAAGAATACTACAGTGAAGAAGACGGCGCAGGCCTTAAGCCTGTCACCAAAGATGGTAAGCTGTATGCCATGGTAAGCTTCGGCGGATCGCTGGATTCCTCGGATATGGTCTGGATCCGCAAGGATTGGCTGGATAAGCTAGGACTGTCAGAGCCGAAGTCGCTCCAGGATATTATCAAGATTGCTGAAGACTTTACGTTTAAGGATCCGGACGGCAACGGGAAACAGGATACCTACGGTATTTCACTGAACAAGGATCTACCGATTAACGGGTTCCTGCTAGGCTATCATGCCTACCTGGAAACCTGGATCAAGAATGATCAGGGAGATATCGTTAACGGAACCGTGCAGCCTGAGGTGAAGACAGGACTTGGCGAGCTGCAGCGCCTGTACAAAGAGGGTGTAATTGATCCGGAATTCGGAGTGAAGGATTTCGCCAAGGCGATGGAGGATGTCAATGCGGGCAAAGCCGGGATCATGTTCCTCCCTCAGTGGGCGCCTTTCCAGGTCAAGGATATGATTAAAAAGGATCCGAACGTGAACTGGGTTCCTTATCCGGTGCAATCGATTGATGACCAGCCTGCCAAGACACAGAACCATCTTGGGCTGGGCGGCATTTTTGCCATCCGCAAGGGCTATGAGCATCCCGAGGCGCTGGTCAAGCTGCTTAACTTCCAGGCTGAGAAAATGTTTGGCGAGTCGGCCGCAACAGAACGGGCGAAATACCTGAACGGCGATACAGGGCTTGGCTTCCAGAACGCAGTTGTTGCCAATCTGCCGCCGAACAAGAACGTGAAAGCGCAGGATGAGGTGGAAGAAGTGCTTGAGAGTGGTGATACCTCCAAGATGGGGCTGGAGGCCAAATTATTCTATGATGATATTCTGGCCTACCGCGACGGGGATCTGGATAAGTGGCATATAGAACGGATCTTTGGACCCCTGAGCTCGCAGTCCGTAATCAAGCACTACCGGGATAATGATTTGATTGTGATGAACGAATTCATCTATGCTCCGACCAAAACCATGAACAGCAAGCAGGCGACCTTGGATAAACTGCGGGCAGAAACCTTCGTGAAGATTATTTACGGAAGCCTCTCCATTGACGAATTCGACAAGTTTGTGGCGAACTGGAAGAAGCTAGGCGGAGATCAGATCACCCAGGAAGTGAATGAGGCCATAAAAGGAAACTAACCGGTTGTGATAGCATAACGGGACTGTTCAAGGACATGAGAATGTCACCGGGGCAGTCCCGTTTTGCATTCCGACTTGCGAGGTCAATATAAGATACTTAATGTCAACAGGCTCCACTATAAACACAAAAATGGGCTGTTCTATAATCAAGATACAAGGAGGAGACAGCAGATGCATTTTAATCCCAAGCAATTCATCCGCAACATTCCGCTTCATTTAATGATATTACCGGCCTTGTTGCTGATCCTAATTTTTAGTTATGTCCCGATGGCGGGACTTGTGATCGCCTTTCAGGATTTTTCACCGATTTCCGGCTTCCGGAAGATTACGTGGACCGGGCTCGAGAACTTCCGGTATTTATTTGAATTGCCCGGTTTTAGACAGGTGGTGTGGAATACTATCTTTATCTCTGTGATGAAGATTGTGGCCGGACTGACCGTGCCGGTCATTGCCGCACTGCTGCTTAACGAAGTAAGGAAAGGCGGTTTTAAACGGTCCATTCAGACCATCATTTATATGCCGCATTTTTTCTCCTGGGTTATTCTTGGCGGGATTGTTGTGGATGTACTGTCTCCGAGCAGTGGGATCGTCAACATGCTGCTGAAGGCATTCGGAGTGCAGCCGATCCAATTCTTGGCCGATAACACCTGGTTCCCCTATATTCTGGTGATCACGGATCAATGGAAAGAATTCGGCTTCGGCACAATTATTTATTTGGCCGCCCTGACCAGCATAGACCAGTCCCTGTATGAAGCCTCTGTTATAGACGGCGCCGGCAGATGGAAGCAGACCTGGCATATCACGCTGCCCGGCATCCGCCCGATAATGATTTTGATGCTGACGCTCAGCCTGGGCAATGTCCTGAATGGCGGCTTTGACCAGGTGTTCAATCTGTACAATCCGCTGGTGTATGAATCAGGCGATATTTTGGATACGATGATCTACCGGATCGGCCTGCAGGAGGCACAATATTCCGTGTCGACTGCACTCGGATTGATCAAATCCGTGGTTTCGTTTGTATTTATCGGACTTGGTTATTATCTCGCCTACCATTTTGCCAAATACCGGATTTTTTAGAGAGAGGACTTGGACTGTATGCATCATACTTCAACAGCTTACCGCTGGTTTCTTCGCTCCAATTATGTAATTCTTACTGTACTGGCTCTGCTCTGTCTGTTTCCTATTGTAAATATTCTGGCCATCTCCTTCAGTTCAAGCGCCGCAGTTAACGCTGGCCGTGTAACGCTGTGGCCGGTTGACTTTACCTTTTCCTCCTACCGGTACATGCTGGAGAACCACCAGTTCATCCGCTCTTTCGGAACAAGCCTGCTCAGGGTTGCACTTGGCGTATCCGTCAACCTGCTCTTCACTATTCTGGTGGCCTATCCGCTGTCCAAAGAGGCGGTGACGTTCCGCTCGCGGACGGCATATGCCTGGATTTTTGTCTTCACCATGCTGTTTAGCGGTGGGTTGATCCCCGGGTATTTGATAGTCAAAGAGATGGGGCTGCTCGACAGTGTCTGGGCACTCGTATTGCCGGGGGCGGTTCCCATTTTCAATGTGCTTCTGATGCTCAATTTCTTCAGAGGGCTGCCGAAGGAGCTGGAGGAGGCCGCGTGGATGGACGGGGCAGGGCATTTGCGCACACTCTGGAGTGTATATCTTCCAGTATCATTGCCCAGTGTTGCGACTGTGACGCTCTTCGCTCTGGTTGGCCACTGGAATGCCTGGTTTGATGGGATGATTTATATGAGAAGTCCGGAGCATTATCCGCTGGCTACTTATCTGCAGTCTATGCTTCAGCAGGCCTCTGTACTAACGGAGAATGTGACCTTTGAGCAAGCTGCGCTGCTGGATCAAATCTCCGACAGAACAACCCAGGCTGCTCAGATCTTTTTATCGATTCTACCCATCCTGGCGATATATCCGTTCCTGCAACGTTACTTTGTGCATGGACTGGTCGTAGGAAGTGTAAAAGGATAGAATAGAGAGGATAAGCAGGGAGCCGGTCAGGCTCCTTGTTAAAAATAAAAAAATGTATACGCTTTACTCAGCAAATCGCCTTTATATTTCCTGCTTTGACTGCTATCGTCCGGAAGGAAGGCGAAGCCATTTCGTGCCAATTTATAATGCAGAGGTTGTTTCTAATGAAATCATTGTCTCTCCGCTGGAACCCCAACTCCATTGTGGTGAAGCTGATCGGCGCTTTCCTGCTGGTCATGTTGCCGTTGTGCGCGATTAGCGTATCCATTACCTACTACAGCTCCAACCAAATGCAGGCTGAAGTGGAGCGGGCGAATGAATCCAAGCTGCATTTCTACTACAGCCATCTGGAATTTGAGCTGCAGAGAATGACCGCACTGGTTACAGAGTATTCGCTGGACGAGGCCTTTTCCACCTTCAGTACCCGTATTCCGATCATGACCCGCTATGAAGTCGATTTCAATCTGAATGAAATTCATACCAAACTCAAGCAAGTTAAAGAGACAAGTCCTTATATCAGTGATGTTGTCTATTATGTACCGCAAATTAAGAAGAGAGTCAGCGCCATGGACGGAATCCGGGATGTTACCAAAGAGGAATGGCAAAGTCTTCTCGGAACGATGGGGAATCTGAACGGGGCTTTATCCAAATATAAGAATGAATTATATCTGCTGCGCAGCAACCCGTTTAATCTGGACAGCAATCTTCCGCCGAATTTTCTGTTGGGGGTAAAACTGTCCTCGGATGAGCTGAAGCGCCGGCTGAAAGAATTTGCAGCATCGGGCGGCAATGACATCACGCTGGCTTTTGGCAGCAGCAATGAATATGTTCTGAGTTCCTCAGAGGAAACACCGAGATTGTTGCAGGGCGTTGCGCCGCAGCCGGGTGAAGATGCCGTAAGTATAGAACGCAGACGAATTGACAACTCTTTCTATTATTCATTATATGACCGCAGCAATAACTTCAGGCTGACCACCAACATTTCCGATACCGTGCTGATGAAGCCCATTCAGGTGTATACCCGGCTGCTGCAGCTGCTCATGGTCGTCTCTGTCATCATTGTTATTCTATTCTCCTTCTGGACCTATAGGACGATTCACCGTCCGATGTCTATTCTGGTCCGCGGATTCAAAAAAGCGGAACAAGGGCAGACCGGATTATACATCACCCATTCCCGGAGGGATGAATTCGGCTACCTATATTCCCGGTTTAACGAGATGCTGAGGCATCTCCATACCCTGATAGAAGAGAATTATGTGCAGCGCATCCGTACGGGAGAGGCAGAACTCAAACATTTGCAATCACAGATTACCCCGCATTTTCTATATAACAGCTTGTTCAGTATTAAGCAGATGGCTGAAGTGGAGAACGTCGAGCTAATCAAAGAATTTTCCGATTATCTGGGTCAGTATTTCCGTTATATGACCCGGGATTTCGCCCAGGAAGTCACCTTGCAGCAGGAGCTTGATCATGCGCTGGTCTATTTGGCTATTCAGCGGATCCGTTTCGGGTCGAGGGTTCAAGCCGAGGTAGAGGAACTCATGCCAACTTGCAGAGGGATCAAGGTTCCGCGTGTTCTGCTGCAGCCGATTATCGAAAATGTGTTCGAGCACGGGCTTCAGCATAAGAGCAGCGGTGGGCTGCTGAGAATGAGCTATGAACAGTCCGGAGACAGGCTGGTCCTCAAAATAGAAGATAATGGCGGGACACTGAGTGAAGACAAGCTTGAACGGCTGCAGAACCAATTGACCCTTCAGGAAGTGAACCAGGTTGAAATTACCGGAATACTCAATGTTAACCAGAGATTACGCATTAAATTTGGCTCTCCATTTGGCCTGAAGGTGGAGAGAAGCCAGCTTGGCGGGCTTGGTGTAAAGGTTATCATACCGATGACAGGAGGCAGTACGGATGCAGCGAATGATGATCGTGGATGATGAGCCGATTATTTTGGACGGGCTGTATGAATTTTTTGCTAAGGCGGATCTCGCCGATCTGGAAATTATCAAGGTGTACTCAGCAGAGCATGCTATAGACTGGCTGAACACCGTCAAGATAGATATTGTGCTGAGTGATATTTGTATGCCGGGAATGGACGGTATGCAGCTTATTCAGGAGATTGTTGACCGCTGGCCGCGCTGCAAGGTGATTCTGCTGACGGGCCATGACGAGTTCAACTATGCGCATCAGGCGATCCGCAATCCTTGCGTGGTGGACTATCTGCTCAAGACCGAAGGAATGGATCAGATTCGTGCAGCTGTTATCCAGACACTGGAACAGATCTCCGAAGAGGAGAACTATTATTCACAGACCCGGTGGTTCCGCGATAAGCTGCCCCGTGCGCTGCCCCAACTGCAGCAGCAGTCACTGCTGGACATTCTGAGACGCACCGAACGGGTGGAAGGGAAAGCTCTGCAGGATGAATTTGATGCCATACAGCTGCCGTTCCAATCTGGCGGGCAGGTGCTGCCGATGATTCTGCGGATTGAAGCCTGGCGCAATGTCGAAACCGCTTCGGACAGGAGCCTGATTCGTTATGCGGTTGCCAATATTGCCGAGGAGCTGTTCAGCGACAAGGCTGAAGTGAAGGCGATTGATCTGGACGCGGGAACGATTGCCTGTTTTGTTCAGTTGAAGCAAGGATTTGCCGGAATGATGCGGGAGAAGGATCTGTGGCCCAAAACGCTACGTTTCGTTCACGGGACGATGGAATCCGTACAGCAAGCCTGTGGTAAATGTCTGCAAATGTCGGTGTCCATTATTGCCGGTGAGCAGCCTGTAGCCTGGTATGAGCTGAATTCGGCCATAAACCGCCTGAGGCTGGCCATTTATGGAAGTCCGGGCCTTGGGATGGAGAAGCTGCTGAAGATTAATGTAAGTGATGCCGGTCCGAGCCCAGTTCAGGTGCAGAACATAGGCGCGTCGGCGGACCTGCTGCTGGATTATTTGAAGCAGCGATTGCAGGAAGGGGATGCAGATTGGAGTCATTCCTTTCGCAAATGGGTGGATGTATGCGGGGAGTGTGGCCCGGAGGACCCTTTTCTGAGATTGAGACTGTTGTCGGGCATCAGCAGCAGTTTGATGCAGATTTTGCAGGAGCTGGGTCTGATGGACGCGGCACGCAATGAAATGGATTTGTCACGGATGCTGCATTTTAATGTCCATTCGCATTGGTCGGAGATCATATCCTTTTACCAGGCTTTTTTTGAATGGATCATTTCCAGCAGAAGCGCTTTCCATAGACATGATGAATCCAATATTCTATCCGTAATCCACCAGTACATCAAATCTCATCTCGCCTACGATTTGTCGCTGACCCGAATTGCCCAGGAAGTCTCGCTGAATCCGTCCTATTTGTCCCGCTGGTATAAGAGGATGACCGGCAAGGGCATATCTGACTACATCCTGGAGAAGAAAGTGGAGCTCAGCAAAGAATTGCTGCTGGGGACTGCCCTGAAAATGCATGAAATTTCAGCTCAGCTCGGGTTCAGCGATCAGCATTATTTCTTCCGTTTCTTCAAAAAAACGGTCGGCTTTACGCCGCAGGAATTCCGGGAGCAGTGGAAGGTTCAGGTGACGTCAGGCAACTGGGTGTTAGAGGATCGTTAATCACAACAAAAGACCGGTCCGGAGTGCAGCGTGTTAGCTGCACCCCCGGACCGGTCTTTGACATCGGTTAAAGAGATAGCTCATTACTTATTTACCAAGCTGTTTATCCACTTCTTTAACCGGATTTTCTCCAACGTTCTCTTCAACTTTGTGGCTGCTCATGAACCATCCCGTAACAGCAATGATAACCAGCACTACATAGAAGGTCGCTTTCCACCAGGTGCTGTGGGCGAAGTCTTCTGACAGAACACCCAGCGACGGGTGAGCCAGGGTAATCACTGCAAGCTTAACCCCTACCCAGCCGACGATGAAGAAGGCAGCAACTTCAAGGCCTGGACGGGAATGCAGCAATTTGACAAAGTAGGAAGCCGCGAAACGCATAATGATCAGTCCGATAAATCCGCCAGCGAAGATGACGAGGAACTGTCCGCCGTCAAGACCGCCGATGTGGCCCAGTCCGCTCGGTGGAAGTGCTACCGCAAGGGCAACCGCTGCGAGGATGGAATCGACTGCAAAAGCGATGTCAGCAACTTCAACCTTTAATACTGTAAACCAAAAGCCGCTTTTCTTCTTATCGACAGCAGCCGATGAGCCGCTCTCAGCAGCTTCGTCAGTGACCGGCTTCTTGAACAGCACTTTTCGGAAAATATGATTCCCCGCGATAAACAATAAGTAGAGTGCGCCGATGGCTTGTACCTGCCAGATATCGACGAGATACGAGATGACAAAAAGTGAACCAAACCGGAAGACAAACGCCCCTGCCAATCCATAAAAGAGGGCTTTTTTACGTTCCTCATCGGGAAGGTGTTTTACCATAATTGCCAGGACAAGTGCGTTGTCTGCGGCGAGTAGTCCTTCCAGTGCTACAAGAACGAGCAATACCCAGCCATACTCCAATAATAATCCCCAATCCATTGCTGTTTCCCCCTCATTTGGATGAACATATTAAAAATAACCCTGCAATACCAATAGTGTAACCAAATTTATATAAAAAAGACCTTTACCAAACAGATTATCCTTTGGAATAAAGGTAACCTGATTGGTAAAGGTCTCGCTAACAATAGTTCATTGCCAATAAAGCCGGAGAATATCCTCATATTCTCGTATTGACGACTTTATTTAACAGCTACTCCCCTTTACGGGATATATTAAATTTTATTGGTTGCAGGATTGATCTAAAAGTATCATATATGACCCGAAGGATAATGTCAATGCCTCCTGAAATTAATTCTCAATGAAAAATGACTGTGATGGAAACGGAAACATGATACATAAATGTTATGTAAGTTAACATGTGTTATGACGAAACTGCAAACATAAGGAAAAATAAGGCTATTTTAGCTTAAACATAATTGACGGTGTTGAGGTTTGAAAATATTATGAGATTAATCAAAGCGGTTGAGTAAGTTTGGAGTTATGAAATATAACATACTAATTCCAATCATGCTTAAAGTCTTCTAAGTGTAAAGATTTCAGGATGTTAAGCTCCGTAAAACAAAGCGGATGCTTCCGAAGCGAGTTTTACTTGAAGCTAAATCAAGGAAGTAATGCTCGTAAAACTTTTAGGAGGTGGGAATTAATGCAGCCGTCGTGTATATCAAATGAAGCAGAGGAGGAGATTAGCCGCCACCCTTGCTACAGCGAGGAAGCCCACCGGTTTTATGCCAGAATGCACATCCCGGTTGCTCCCGCCTGTAACATCCAGTGCAATTACTGCAACCGCAAGTTCGACTGTGTGAATGAGAGCAGGCCGGGCGTGGTCAGTGAGGTGCTGTCGCCGGAGCAGGCGGAACGCAAGGTAAAAGGGGTTGCAGCGCAGCTTATGCAGCTCTCGGTGGTTGGTGTAGCCGGACCTGGAGATCCGCTGGCGAATCCGGAGCAGACCTTCGATACGTTTGCCCGGGTCAAAAGACATGTGCCTGATGTGTCCTTATGCCTTAGCACGAATGGACTTACACTTTACCGTCATGTGGATGAGATTATCGAGCTGGGCATCCGCCATGTCACGATCACCATCAACGCCGTTGATCCTGATGTCGGCCGCGAAATCTATCCTTGGGTATTCGATGAGGGAGTGCGGTACGAAGGGAGAGAAGCGGCGGAGCTGCTGATCAGCCGCCAGCTTCAAGGTCTTGAAATGCTGGCGAAGCTCGGAATTCTGGTTAAGGTCAACTCCATTATGATTCCGGGGGTCAATGATCATCATCTGCCTGCAGTGTCCAAAAGAGTAAAAGAGCTCGGGGCCACACTGCATAATGTAACTCCGCTGATTATCGCGCCGGGCAGCCAGTATGAAGCGGACGGACGCAAAGCGCCCCGTCCCAAGGAATTGCACAATCTGCAGGAGCTGCTTGGGCGTGACGGCATGAAGGTTATGCGCCACTGCCGGCAATGCCGGGCCGATGCCATTGGACTGCTGGGCCAGGACCGCAACCAGGATTTCCCGCTGGAGGCGATGGAGGACGATCCGGCAATCAATGAAGCAGCCAGGGCGCAGTTCCAACATGATCTGGATGCCAAAATCCGCGAGCGCGTCAAAGTGAGGCGAGCAAGACACATGCAGGAGAATGCTCCCAAGATTAGAGTCGCCGTAGCTACTAGAGGCGGTGACA
Organism: Paenibacillus sp. FSL M7-1046; assembly: GCF_038007405.1. Classification (NCBI taxonomy): domain Bacteria; kingdom Bacillati; phylum Bacillota; class Bacilli; order Caryophanales; family Paenibacillaceae; genus Paenibacillus; species Paenibacillus sp. FSL M7-1046. Next base: position 3,711,732 of record NZ_JBBOXB010000001.1, read on the forward strand.
AGGTCAATCAGCATTTTGGGCATGCGACCGAATTCCTGGTGTACGATACCGACGGAGCAGAGGTACAGCTGCTCGGTGTCCGCAAGATCCAGGCGTATTGCCACGGCAAAGCAGACTGCAACGGTGATAAAGCCGCCACGCTGCAGGAAATCATCTCCATTCTTAGTGACTGCCGCATTCTTCTCTGCTCCGGTATCGGCGAAGGCCCACGTGTCAGCCTGAACAAAGCCGGAGTATTGCCTCTCGTCCGCAAAGGTGGAATACAGGAAGCTATTCTCGAAAGCGTCAAGTACAGCTCTTATTTTGAAAATATAAACATTTCGAAGGGATGATGAAAAATGAGACAAATCGCTTTCTATGGTAAAGGCGGTATCGGTAAATCGACAACTTCACAAAACACCCTGGCTCAGCTGGCTACAAAATTCGGACAAAGAATTATGATCGTAGGCTGCGACCCCAAAGCCGACTCCACCCGCCTCATTCTGAATACCAAAGCTCAACAAACCGTGCTTCATCTGGCGGCTGAGCTTGGCTCCGTAGAGGATCTGGAACTGGATGATGTACTGCAAACCGGCTTCGGCGACATCATTAACGTAGAATGCGGCGGACCTGAACCGGGCGTAGGCTGCGCGGGACGCGGGATCATCACGGCAATCAACTTCCTGGAGCAGGAAGGCGCTTATTCCGATCTGGATTTCGTATCCTATGACGTACTGGGCGACGTTGTATGCGGCGGCTTCGCAATGCCGATCCGCGAGAACAAGGCGCAGGAGATTTACATCGTCTGTTCCGGGGAGATGATGGCCATGTACGCTGCCAACAACATCGCACGCGGTATCTTGAAATATGCCACCAGCGGAGGTGTAAGACTGGGCGGTCTGATCTGCAACAGCCGCAACACGGACCGTGAAGACGAGCTCATTATGGAGCTTGCCCGCCGCCTGAATACACAAATGATTCACTTTGTGCCGCGCGACAATGTGGTTCAGCATGCCGAGCTGCGCAGAATGACCGTTGCCCAATATAATCCGGAGCATGCTCAAGCCAAGGAATATGAAATCCTGGCGGAGAAGATTCTGAACAATAAAATGCTGACGATTCCGACCCCAATTACGATGGAAGAGCTGGAGGAACTGCTGATGGAATTCGGCATCATCGAAGACGAAGAAGCAGCCATCCAGAAGCTGCAGGCTTCCGGACAATAAGCGGCAGGCGGGAGTTTACGCGAAATCCGGTGAACGGGAGTGGAGAGACGGCTGATTCACCGGAATTGCTCATTGTGGCACGAGAAGCCACGCAGGCGGCTTAGGCCTCCTGCACCACGAAAAGGAGGGTCAGCAAATGGGACTGGATATCGAGGCGAATAAAAAACTGGTTGAAGAAGTGCTGGAAGCCTACCCCAAAAAAGCGAAGAAAGACCGGGAAAAGCATTTTCAGATCAATACGGAAGAAGCGAAAACCTGCGGCACATGTGCGCTGAAGTCCAATATTAAATCCCGTCCCGGCGTCATGACGCCACGCGGATGCTCCTATGCAGGATCTAAGGGCGTGGTATGGGGACCGATCAAGGATATGGTTCATATCAGCCATGGTCCTATCGGGTGCGGCCAGTACAGCTGGGGGACCCGCCGCAACTATGCCAACGGGACGCTTGGGATCGGCAATTTTACCGCCATGCAGATTACAAGCGATTTCCAGGAGACAGACATCGTGTTCGGCGGGGATAAGAAGCTTGAAGTGATTATGCGTGAGATTACCGAGATGTTTCCGCTCGCCAAAGGGATTTCTGTTCAATCCGAGTGTCCGGTCGGTCTGATCGGCGATGATATTGAAGCAGTATCCAAAAAAATGGCCAAAGAGCTGGAGATGCCGATCGTTCCGGTGCGCTGCGAAGGGTTCCGGGGTGTGAGCCAATCGCTGGGCCATCATATTGCCAACGATGCAATCCGTGACTTCGTGCTCGGCAAAGCTGAACTGGCTGAAACCGGCCCTTATGATGTCAATATTATCGGCGATTATAATATCGGCGGTGATGCCTGGGCTTCCCGTATCCTGCTGGAAGAAATGGGTCTTCGCGTCATTGCCCAGTGGTCCGGCGACGGTACCTTGAATGAGCTGGAAATCGCCCATAAGGCGAAGCTAAACCTGATTCACTGCCACCGCTCCATGAACTACATGGTTGAGCATATGGAGAAGGCCTACGGTATTCCTTGGATGGAATACAACTTCTTTGGCCCTTCCAAAACGTATGAGAGCCTGCGCGCCATCGCCGCTTTGTTTGACGAGACGATCCAGGAGAATTGCGAGAAGATGATCGCGAAGCATAAACCGGAAATGGATGCCATTATTCATAAATTCAGACCGCGGCTGGAAAATAAAAAAGTGCTCCTGATGATCGGCGGTTTGCGTTCCCGCCATACGATCGGCGCTTATGAGGATCTCGGCATGGACATCGTGGCTTCCGGCTATGAATTTGCCCATAAAGATGATTACGAGAAGACCTTTCCGATGATGAAGGAAGGCACGATCATTATGGATGATCCAACGGCGTATGAACTGGAAGAGCTCGCACAGAAAATGAATGTTGACCTTGTGGGCTCGGGGGTTAAGGAGAAATATGTATACCACAAGATGGGGGTTCCGTTCCGCCAAATGCACTCCTGGGATTACAGCGGTCCGTATCATGGCTTCGACGGCTTCAAAATTTTTGCCAAAGACATGGATATGACCGTGAACAGCCCGGTGTGGAATCTGATTAGCAAGAAGGAAAAAGTCCAGGCAGAGGGGGCGAGCATATGAGCAAAGACAGACTGGAGATTCCGGATTATAACTCTTTGTTCTCGGAAGACCGCTTCGTGCAGCAGCGGGAAAATAAAAAGCAGTTTGAAGCGCCCTGCAGCGAGCAGGAAACGGCTGAAGCACTTGCTTACTCTCAATCCGCGGAGTATATGGAGAAGAACTTTAACCGTAAAGCGGTTGTCATCAATCCGCATAAAGCCTGCCAGCCGCTTGGCTCGATCATGGCCGCGCTCGGCTTCGAGAAGACCTTGCCCTTCGTGCACGGTTCGCAGGGTTGCAATTCTTATTTCCGCAGCCATCTAAGCCGTCATTTCAAAGAGCCTACCCCTGCTGTTTCTTCTTCCATGACTGAGGATGCAGCTGTGTTTGGCGGCATGAGCAATCTGATTGACGGGCTGGAGAACAGCATTGCCCTCTACAAACCGGAGATGGTTGCGCTTTGTACGACCTGTATGGCTGAGGTTATCGGTGACGACCTGTCCTCCTTCATCGGCAATGCCCGTCAAAAGGGTGTGATTTCGGAAGACTTCCCGGTTGCTTTCTGCAACACGCCAAGCTTTGTCGGATCACACATCACCGGGTATGATTCGATGCTGAAAGGAATCCTCAGCTATCTGTATGACCGTTCAGGCATCCAGGCTGCTCCGGGAAGCGGCGAAGAAACGGGGGAGAAGCTGAATGTTATGCTTGGCTTTGAGCCATACACCGGCAACTTTGCGGAAATCCGCAAAATTCTGAATGCCTTTGACACCAAATATACGTTCCTTGGCGATCACAGCGGCAACTATGACTCTCCGGCCACGGGAGAATACGAATATTATTACGGTGGAACGAAGCTTGATGATGTGCCTCTGGCCGCTAACGCGCTCGCTACGCTGTCGCTGCAGAAATACACGCTCAAAAAGACGCAGGATTATATCGGCGGAACCTGGAAGCAGCCGATCGCTGCGATATCCACACCGCTCGGCATTACAGGAACCGACAAGCTGCTGGATACCATCAGTGAGCTGACAGGTCTTCCGGTGCCTGCATCGCTTACTGAAGAACGCGGCAGGGTAGTAGATGCCCTTATGGACAGCCACCCTTACATTCACGGCAAGCGGGTGGCACTGGTCGGTGATCCCGACCTGCTCATTGGACTCATCGGGTTCTGTCTGGAAACCGGGATGGAGCCTGTGCATATCGTCTGCTCGAATGGGGATGTGGACTTTAATGATGTGAAATTCAAGGAGGAAGCCGAGGCGCTGCTGGCCTCCAGTCCGTACGGCTCGGAAGCCGCTGTTTATATCGGCAAAGACCTGTGGCATATGCGTTCATTGCTGCTGAACGATCCGGTGGATCTGGCGATCGGCAGCTCGCATCTGAAGTTCGCAGCCAAGGATGCGAATGTGCCGCTGATCCGGGTGGGGTTCCCGATCTTTGACCGTCATCACATGCACCGTTATCCGGTTCTTGGATACCAAGGTGCACTGAATTTGCTCAGTCTGATCGTTAATACTGTTCTGGATGAGCTTGACCGCAACCATTCCGGGTTCAACTTTGATCTGGTACGGTAAGAGAAAACACATGGATTTCTATGAATTTTAAAATAGTTAAGTTCCCGGCGTTCTCGTTTTCCCCGGATATTCGCTCTCCTGTTTCAGGCGAATTCCGGGGAAATGGCAGGCCGGGATTCTTGCAATGAACTATAAATGCTGTTTCATAGATGCAGGATTGCCTGTAGTAAGCATCCACCTTTAACGAAGGAGATGAAGAGCCGATGGACCCTGTGCGAAAAGACGAATTTGATTCCGAGGCTTGCGGGAGCCTCTCCCCCAAATCCAAGCCTTGTCCGCGGCCCAAACCGGGTGAAGCGGCCGGAGGCTGCTCCTTCGACGGAGCCCAAATCACATTGCTGCCGATTATGGATGCCGCACATCTAGTCCATGGTCCGATTGCCTGTGCCGGGAACAGCTGGGAGAGCAGAGGGGCGTTGTCCAGCGGGCCTTCTCTGTCCCAGTATGGCTTTGCTACGGATCTTAATGATTCCGATATTATTTTTGGCGGGGAAAAGAAACTGAAGGAAAGTATCGACTATATTGCCGGGCGCTTTGCGCCTCCGGCAATATTTGTATATTCAACCTGTGTGACGGCTCTGATCGGCGAAGATATGGATGCTGTGTGCAAGGAGGCAGGGGAACGTCTGCATATCCCTGTTATTCCCGTGAACAGCCCGGGTTTTGTCGGCAGCAAGAATCTGGGCAACCGGCTGGCGGGTGATGCTCTGCTGCAGTATGTGATCGGAACAGGTGAACCGGAGCCGGGCACTCCGCTCGGCGTCAATTTGATCGGTGAATATAATATTGCCGGTGAAATGTGGGATATCGAGAAGCTGATGAACAGTGCCGGAATCGCCGTAACCTCGCGTATTACAGGAGATGCCAGATATAAGGAGATTACCTGGGCACACCGTGCCAAGGTGAATATGGTGGTCTGCAGCCGCGCGCTGCTCGGTCTTGCCAAAGAGATGGAGTCGAGATATGGCATCCCTTATTTCGAGGGCTCTTTCTACGGGGCCAAGGAAACGACGTATTCCCTGCGTCAAATGGCTTATCTGATGAATGACCGTGAAATGGAGCGCCGGGTCGACCGTTTGACTGAGCGTGAAGAAAGCCGGCTGGCTATGGATTTGCGTCCGTACCGCAAGCTGCTGAAAGGGAAAAAGGCGGTTCTGTACACCGGCGGCGTTAAAAGCTGGTCCGTGATTTCAGCACTTAAGGAACTGGGTGTTCAGGTGGTTGGAGTCGGCACGAACAAAAGCACAGAGGATGATGTGCGGCGTATTGCCGACCGGGTGGGGGATGACACCGAATATATTCCGGAAGGCGGTGCGAGCCGGATTCTCAAAACTATACGGGAACGTAAAGCTGATATTATGATCGCCGGCGGGCGCAATATGTATGTGGCGATGAAAGAGCAAATTCCCTTTATTGATATCAACCAGGAGAGGCACAAGGCGTACGCCGGGTATGAGGGGCTGCTGCGGCTGGCCAAGGAGCTGACGTATTCCCTGGCGAACCCAATCTGGAAGCTGGCGTCCAGTCCTGCTCCATGGGATAAGGAGGCTCCGCCCTATGACCGTTAACCGGAGAAAAAAGCCCGCCTCGGTCAATCCGATCAAGATTGGCCAATCGCTGGGGGCTGTTCTGGCCCTTCAAGGCTGCTACCGCGCCATGCCGCTGATCCACGGCTCCCAAGGCTGTTCCGCTTTTCCCAAAGCGCTGCTTACCCGGCATTTCCGCGAGCCGATCGCCGTACAGACCTCGGCGCTGCAGGAAATGGATGTTATTTTCGATGCTAACCGCAATTTGGAGGAGGCGCTCAATCTTGTGCTGAGCAAGCACCGGCCCGATATTATCGGCATTGTGGGAACAGAATTGACCGATGTGGCCGGAGTGGACTACCAAAGCCTGCTCAAGATGTATAAGCGGGAACGCAATATGCGCGGCGGGCTGGCGTTCTCCGTCGTGCTGCCCGACTTTCGGGGCTCATTGGAGTCAGGGTTCAGCACTACAGTGGAGGCAATGATCGACGAGATGATCCAGCAGGTTGGACACCGGGGTTCAAGGAATGTGAATACCCGCCAGATTACGCTGCTGCCGGGTTCCTTTCTGACACCTGCAGATGTGATGGAGCTGAAGGAAATGATCTCCTCCTTCGGATTTGACGTTATTGCTGTACCGGATATATCCACCTCGCTGTCCGGCCATCTCCTAACCGGGTTTTCCCCGCTGACCCGAGGCGGTGTGCCGCTGGATTCCATGCTGCAGAGCCTGCAGTCCGGCCTGACGATTGCCGTCGGAGCCAGCATGGAACGTCCGGCCAGGAGGCTGCACAATGCACTGGGCACACCCTACAAGGTATTTAATGGAGCCATGGGGCTCAAGGCAACAGACGAACTGCTGCATTTCCTGCATCAGATCAGCGGCGAGCCGGTGCCGCTCCGATATTGCTGGCAGCGGGAGAATCTGCTTGACAGCATGCTGGATGCGCATTTCCAATTTGCCGGAATGTCGGTGGTGGCCGCGCTGGAGCCGGATCATCTGTATTCCGTCTCAGGCTGGCTTGAGGAGCTGGGCATGGAACAGAAGGCGCTGATTGCATCCTATGAAACTCCGATTGTTGCAGGTATGGAGCGGGAGGTATGGGTAGGTGATCTGGATGATGCTGAGGTTCTCGGAAAAGACGCGGATTTATGGATCAGCAACTCGCATGGGATCGCAGGAGCAGAACGTATTGAAGCTGCATTTCTGGCAGCTGGTTTTCCGGTCTGGAGCGAGCTTGGGGCGTATATGTCCGTTTCGGTCGGCTATAGGGGTGCTATGGAATGGAGTAATAAAGCTGGGAATTTGTTGATGCGAAGGGAGGCTGAGCGCCGTGAAGGTAGCGTTCGCCACAGATGACGGAAACCGTGTAAATGCCCATTTCGGGCAAAGCCCAATGTTCGCTGTTTACAATGTGGCCAAAAATGGCGGAGAGCTCTTGGAGCTGCGCAAGCTCCCTGCCCTGCTCAATGAGGATGAAGCAGGCAGGATCGACAGCCGCCTGGAGGCGATAGGTGATTGTACCCTGATCTTCATTATGCAGATCGGGGCCTCCGCAGCGGCGAGGGTCACCCGCCGCAAGATTATGCCGGTGAAGGTACCCTTTGGCAGTCCGATTGATGAGCAGGTGAAACGGCTGGTGGAAATGCTTCAGGGCAAACCGCCTATGTGGCTGGCTAAGGTGCTGCGGGCGGAAGAAGAAGGCGAAGGGGAGGGAGTAGATGGAACCCATGGCTAAGACGAACATTAGTCTGTCAGGAGGGACGGCTCAAGAAGGCGCGGCAGTACAACGCCGCAGCCGCTCCAGCCACAAGCCGCTGGATCAGGATACGGCGGATGCTTTTGTCCGGCGGTTATGCCATCTGCTGGATACGGAGGACTTCTTTGGCAAATACGCTTCCTTTACGCCGCAGGCAAAGATTGCCAAGCAGTTTCTGGCTTCCGCTGAGGACAAAAGCAAGTCGGAATTCAACTGTGCCGTATCTCCGGAAGTGCGGCATCAGGTGCCGCTTGTCTTTCAGGCCGTCGCCGGCGTGATGGAAGAAAAAAGCGGCGTTATCGTACAGAGCACCGCCGAGATTAATGGAGAAGGCTTCGGGCGCGGACTGCTGTACACCGGCCGGGTGATCCTCGTTCTCAAAAGCCTGCGGGCCGGTTTCCCCTTTCCGTTCACGGCGGAAGAGAAGCTGATCCGTTACGGGGTGGAGTGTGTGGAGGAAGGGCTGGATTTTTTGCATAAATATAAGGAAATTACCGCCCTGCACGGTTTGCTAAGCCTGGAGGGCTAGCCAGTAAATGAATATCAGTCACAGGGGGAGACAGGGATGGAGCAGCTTGCCGGAGGTTTGGAGCTGGAACGGTATGCCCGGCAGCTGAAGCTGCTTGGAGAAAGCGGACAGCAGGCGCTGAAGGAAGCGACGGTTATGGTGGCCGGAATCGGCGGACTTGGAGGAACGGCCGCACTGTATTTGGCGGCGGCTGGTGTCGGCAAGCTTATTTTGGCCCATGAGGGAATCGTCCTTGCACCGGATCTCAACCGGCAGATTCTTATGGACAGCGATCACCTGGGTATGGAACGGATAAGCACGGCGGCAGCGCATCTGAAGCGGCTGAATCCGCATGTGGAGATCGAAGGGCATAATTCCAAAATTGAATATGAGATTGCCAAACCCTGGGTAGAGAGCGCCGATATTGTGATTGACGCCCGCTATGATTTTCCGGAGAGATATGCGTTGAACCGCATTTGTGTGGATACCGGGACGCCCATGGTGGAAGCTGCGATGTATGGCTTTGAAATTTCGCTTACCACTGTCGTTCCCGGGGAAACGCCCTGCCTGGAATGCCTATATCCAGATCTGCAGCCGCAGTGGGAACCGTTCGGGTTTCCTGTTTTGGGAGCTACGTCCGGAATTGCGGGTTGTTTGGCAGCACTGGAAGCCGTAAAATGGATTACAAGGGTAGGGACAACTTATGCGGGCGTAATGCATCGCTTCAGCTCACTCGACTTCGCCTGTTACAGCGTTGGGCTTACCCGTAATCCGAATTGCGCTTGCTGCGGAGAAGGAGGTAAACCGTGAAAAGTCTCAAGCTATGTGACACGACACTTAGGGATGGTGAACAGGCGGCTGGAGTTTCATTCACGAGGGCGGAAAAGCTGGAAATCGCAAAGTTGCTGTCGGAGTGCGGAGTAGAGCAAGCGGAGGTAGGCATTCCTGCCATGGGCAAGCGGGAGCAGGAGGATATTGCGGCAATCGCCGAACTGGGGCTTCCTATGAAGCTTATGACCTGGAACCGCTCGGTCCTTGGCGATATCGACAAGGCGCGCAGTACCGGAGTGAACTGGAGCCATGTGTCCATTCCGGTCTCGGAGATTCAGCTTCAGGGCAAGCTTGGGCTGACGCCGGCTGAAGGGTTGAACAAGCTGCTTCGTGCGGCGGAGCATGGACTTAGGCTGGGGATGACGGTGTCGGTAGGGATGGAGGACTCCTCCAGAGCGAATATGGACTTCCTGGTTGGATTGGTGAACAGCCTGTATAAAGAAGGAATCCGCTGGTTCCGTTATGCGGATACCGTATCTGCCCATCATCCCGGGCAGATGACGGAGCGGGTAAGCACGCTGCTGGGGGCGGTTCCCGCGGATGTGGAGCTGGAAGTGCACTGCCATAATGACTTCGGGCTGGCATGCGCCAACACACTTAGCGGCATTGCCGCAGGTGCGGTTTGGGCCAGCACCACCGTAGCCGGCATCGGCGAACGCACGGGCAACGCGGCCATGGAGGAAGTCGCCATGGCCTGGCGGCATTTGTACGGCGGGGAGAGCGGTGTGCGGATGGATCTGCTCAAGGGTTTGGCGGATAAGGTTATTGCCGCCTCCGGGCGCAGTGTCGGCGATGCGAAGCCGATTGTGGGGCAGCTGGCATTTACGCATGAGTCGGGAATCCATGTGGACGGGCTGATGAAGGAGAAAAGCACGTATCAGACCTTTGATCCTGCGGAGGTGGGGCGGACGCACCGCTTCGTGCTGGGCAAACATTCTGGAAGCAATGGTGTAGTCCATGTGCTGGAACAGAGAGGACTTGAGGTGAACGCCGACACGGCGGGGCGTTTGCTGGAACGGGTCCGCGTATATGCGGAGTCCAGAAAAGACACCGTTCCGGAGTATTTGCTGGTGCAGTGGCTGATGGAGGAACAGCAGCGGGCCCAGAATGCGGTTTGAGCACCTGGAGCAAGTGATGAAGCAAGCAGCGTTCCGCTTCCTTTGTGGAGGCGGAACGCTGCTTGCTTTTTTTGGAAATATAAGAATTTATATGTTTCACACGATAACTTATCCTTCTATTTCTCGCTGAAACGGTACCGTCCTTAAAAAGGACGGCGAAGCCGTTTCCACTTGCGAGTACTCTTGTTCAGAAGGCTTCTGTGCTGTGAAAAGAGCTGCGTTTATTGTTGAAAACTTGCATAGCTTACTGTAAGCAACTACAATCTGAGCAGGATAGATTCATAGAGAAAGCAAGAAGAATGGAGAGCCATGACTACAAAGACGATTTTTTTTGATATTGACGGTACGATTTATGATGAGGATAAGCAGGTGCCTGCCTCCACCAAGGAAGCTATCGCGGAGCTCCAGCGACTGGGCCATCATGTGGCCATCGCTACAGGGAGAGCCTCCTACATGTTTGAGGATCTGCGGGAAGAGCTGGGGATCGATTCGTATGTTTCGCTTAACGGGCAATATGTTGTTTTTGAGGGGGAAGTGATTTACCGCAATCCGCTGGATACGGCTGCCTTGAAGGAGCTTACGCTGTTCGCCGAGAAGCAGGATCAGCCGGTAGCCTATATTGATGCCATTGACATGAAGGTGAATGTTGCGGAGCATGAGTATATTCAGACAAGCTTAGGATCGCTGAAGCTGGCCTTTCCGACGCATGACGCGGAGTATTTTCTGCTGAATGAAATTTATCAGGCGATGATCTTTTGCCCGAAGGAGAGCCAGGACATGTACGCGGAAGCCTACCCCGGCTTCAAATTTATCCGCTGGCATCCGCTCTGTATGGATGTTCTGCCCGGCAACGGCTCGAAGGCTAACGGCATTGCCCAAATGATGAAGCATCTCGGGGTGAAGAAGGAAGATATTTATGCTTTTGGTGATGGCCTCAATGATGTAGAGATGCTGCAATTTGTCGGTCATGGCATCGCGATGGGCAATGCGGAGGATGAGGTTAAGGCCGTGGCTCCATATGTCACCAAGCATGTCAGCGAGAACGGAATTTATGAAGGATTAAAGATGGTGGGTTTGCTGTAGGTTAGGGATTTTTACAGAATCAATATATAAAACCATTTGTTATCGTCTTCCTCCAGTGTGGTTAAGATATATTAATATGTCCGGGCGAAGCCGCGCCGGTTTCGCAAGAGATCAGGATCTTAAACTACAGGAATTGAAGGAAGCGGAGGGAACCGGAGTGAACCCTAAATGGTGGAAAGAAAGCGTTGTGTACCAGATTTATCCGATCAGCTTTATGGACAGCAACGGTGACGGCATTGGCGATCTGAGAGGAATTATTTCCAAGCTCGATTACCTGCAGAATCTGGGGGTCGATGTCATCTGGGTCTGTCCGATTTATAAATCGCCAAATCATGACAACGGCTATGATATCAGTGATTACTGCGACATTATGAAGGAATTCGGGACGATGGATGATTTTGACCGGCTGCTCAGTGAGATGCATTCGCGCGGCATGAAGCTGATGATGGATCTGGTGCTGAATCATACCTCCCATCAGCATCCGTGGTTTATTGAATCGCGAAGCTCGAAGGATAATCCCAAACGGGATTTTTATATATGGAGAAAAGGCAAAAACGGCGGTCCGCCAAACAACTGGGAATCGTATTTCAGCGGTACGGTCTGGGAGCTGGATCCGGTGACGGACGAGTATTATCTCCATCTGTATTCCAAATATCAGCCGGATCTGAACTGGGAAAATCCCGTGGTAATTGACAAGCTGCATGAAATGGTGCAGTGGTGGCTGAAAAAAGGGGTCGACGGGTTCCGGTTTGACGCGATCGCCCACATCGTGAAGGCGGAGGGTTACCCTGATGCGCATAATCCGGGCGGAGCGCCTACAGTGCGCGCCTATGATATGTTCTCTAACCTGTCGCATGTGCACACGCTACTGCAGAATTTGCACGATCAGGTGCTGTACTTCTACGATATTATGACGGTTGGCGAAACCTCGGGCCTCGGGCCGGAGCAGGCGCTGGATTATGTCGGGGACGGACGCCGGGAGCTGAACATGACCTTTCAGTTTGAACATATGAATCTGGATGCCGCCTCACCGGGCGGAGGCAAGTGGGATGTAGTTCCCTGGCGCCTGACAGAGCTCAAAAAAATCATCAGCAACTGGCAGACCGTCCTGCATGACCGGGGCTGGAACGCCAATTATTTATGCAATCATGACCAGCCGCGTTCGGTATCGAGGTTTGGCGACGATCTCTTCTACCGTGTTCCTTCGGCCAAAATGCTGGCCACCTTTATTCATATGCTGGAGGGTACGCCTTACATTTATCAGGGTGAAGAAATCGGCATGACGAATGTGGCCTTTGAATCAATCGACGAATACCGGGATGTGGAAACGCTCAATTATTATGAGGAAAAGCGTTCAAACGGCGTACCCGAAGCCGACATTATGGCCGCCATACACAAAAAAAGCCGGGACAACGCCCGCACGCCGATGCAATGGGATGATGGAGAAGAAGGGGGCTTCACGACCGGTGTGCCTTGGATCAGAGTGAACTCCAATTTCAAGGAAATAAATGCGGTTAGTGCAGTCAAAGACCCCGATTCAATTTTTAACTACTATAAAAAGCTGATTGAGCTGCGGAAAAATCATCAGGTGATCATTTATGGTGAATATGGACTGTTGCTGGAGGAGCATCCGGAGATTTATGCCTACACCCGTACGCTGGAGGAGCAGCGGCTGCTGGTGATTTTGAATTTTTATGGCCAGGAGCCGGTGTTCGAGCTTCCGGGTGAATTCCAGCCGGAGAAGCTGGAGCTGCTGATCTCCAATTATGCCCCCTCCAAAGAGGAGGATCTAAGAAACCTGAAGCTTCGTCCTTATGAGGCAAGGGTATATCTGCAGCGTCAACGTTGAAAAAGCAGAGAGTTGCCATGGCGCGGGAAGTATGGCGAAATGGCGACTCTTTTTTGAGTTTGCCGGCAAAAGGGGTTACAATTGCGGTACATTAGCATACATAGAGAGGTTTTTGCAGGTGCTGAGGGAGGAGAGAAATCATGAGTGAGTGGTATGAAGAGAGCTTTGGAGAAGACTATTTAATTGTCTACAGACACAGGGACTTCGGAGGGGCACGCCGCGAAGTGGAAAAGATGATCGACTGGCTTGCGCTTCCCCATGGCGCCAAAGTGCTGGATCTCTGCTGCGGGATGGGGCGTCATTCGCTGGCACTCTCGGAGGCCGGGTACGAGGTTACCGGTGTAGATTTATCCGAGGCGTTGCTGAGGGAGGCGCGTTCCCAGAAGGGAGCCGGATCGGTGACCTGGGTGCGCTCCGATATGCGGAAGCTGCCGCTGGATGGCGGTTTTGACGCGGTGGTTAACCTGTTTACTTCCTTCGGTTATTTTGAGGAGGATGAGGAACAGGTGAAGGTGCTGCGGGAAATTCACCGGATGCTTAAGCCGGGCGGCAAGTTTATTATAGATTTCCTTAACCCTGCTTATGTAATCCGCCATCTTGTACCACATTCCATTCGTGAGGATGGAGACAATCTCATTGATGAGTCACGCCGGATCGAAAACGGTTATGTGATGAAAGACATTATTCTTACCTCCAAAACAGATCAGACGCCCCGCCGCTACCATGAACGGGTAAAGCTCTATTCGCTGGAACAGTTCAGCAAGATGATCGCAGCCGCAGAACTGCGCCTCGAAGCTGTGCATGGCTGCTACGATGAAAGCGACTATGATGCAGAAAGCTCAACCCGGATGATCTTCCGGGGGATCCGGACTTAGATGGTTTCGGGAAGAAGACTTAGAGGAGGCGGCGAAGATTCCATGCGAAAGCCGGAAATCAAGATAAGGGACAGCGGCATTATCCAGATTTCGGTGCCGATGGCCCCGCCGCTGCGCCAGGTGAACAGCTATCTATTGCCAGACCGGGACGGCAACTATACGGTGATCGACCCCGGCCCGCATACGCTTGAGGCGGAGCTGGCTTGGCAGGAGGTTGTGCAGGAGCTGGACTTCTCTTGGGACAAGGTGCGCAGTGTTGTCGTCACACACCACCATCCTGACCATTACGGACTGGCCGGCTGGATGCAAGCCCGCAGCGGCAGCAAGGTGTGGATATCGGAACGGGCTCATGCGGAAGCCCGGATGACCTGGGGAGCGGAGGCCACTCTCAACGAGACGCTGCCGCTCCAGTTCCTCCGGCATGGAATGCCGGAGCATTTGATTCAGGGGATCAGGGAGCATCTGGCGGGCTTCCTTCCCGAGGTAACCCCGCAGCCGGAGGTTACCTATATAAATGCTGCCACCCCTTTTCCTATGGGGGACCGTGAGTGGCAGCCGCTCGTTACCGGCGGGCATGCGCCGGGACATGTGTCGTTTTATCACGGCGGCAGCGGGCTTATGCTCTGCGGCGATGCTGTGCTGCCGCAAATCTCGCCCAATGTCAGCCTGCAGTCCGGCAGCGATCCGCAGCCGCTGCTGACCTTCATGGAGGGGCTGCGTGCGCTGCGCAGCTACCCGGTGGCGATGGCGTTCCCGGGGCACCGGGAACCGTTCGCCGGCTTTGCGGAGCGGCTTGACAGCCTGCTCCGCCATCACGAGGAGCGGCTGGATGCCACAGCCGCCCTGCTGGGTGAAGGCCCGCTGAGCGGATTCGCCGTCTGCGAGGCTATGTTCCGCAGCCGCGTAACCAGTGCGCATCAGCTGCGCTTTGCCATGGGCGAGACGCTGGCGCATCTCGCCGAGCTGGTGCGACGGGAGCGGGCGGCAGTAGTGGAGCCCGCTCCCGGGACGGGTGGCAGCGTGCTGTTCGCTGCTCTGAACCCGTAGAGCTGCTTTAAGCTCAAGCGGCTGCAGGATATTGCCGCGCGCGGAGTGAAGAGGGCGGGGCTGGCGGGAATAAGCAAGCTATAGCGCAACAAAGCAAATAGAGAACAATACTTAAAGCCATGACACAGAGTGAGCGCGATATTTCCGCTGCACTGTGGCATGGCTTTTTATAGTTGCTGCTATTCTCAAGGGACTTGTATTAATCCCTGATCCTCACTCCGGCAAGTCGCTGCCAGCCGCTGGTTTCTTGGCAACTTCTTCAACATCCTCGGGTGCATGGGGCAGGCCAAGCTCCTGTTCGCGTTCGGCTTGTTTCCGGTGGGCGATACGGCTGCTGGCGGCAGCGGCTACAGCGCCTACGATGTCATCCAAGAACGTATGGATCTCTCCGGTCGTTTTGTCATTGAGCCGTTCGAGCACGCCGGGCTTCAGTTTATCTACATAACCATAATTGGTGAAGCCTATGCTTCCGTACACATTCACGATGGAAAAAGCGAGGATTTCATCGACGCCGTACAATCCTTCATCGTTCTCAATCATGTCCTGCAGCGGGGTAAGCAGCTTGCCTTCCTCTGCCAGCACATCCAGCTGGATACCGGTCAGCACCGCATTCTGCACTTCACGTTTGCTGAGTACCATCTCAACGTTATGGACACATTCCTCCATCGTCAGATTCGGATAATATTTCTTTTGCAGGAGCATGACCAGCTCGGCAATTTCTGTAACGGTCACTCCGCGTTTGTGCATCCAGACTTTAGTTGCTTCCGCAACGGCCTTGCTGTTGAGACTGTAAGGGATTTTTGCATCAGCCATCATCTGTCACCTCATAGTAAGTAGTAGTTTTATTGCCTCTTATCATTTCCTTTTCTTTCCCTTCGAAAAAATCTGAAGGTAGTGAGATTGTACAGATTCTGGCAGTCAATGTCCAGCAGGTGCACTATTTCTGTGAAGTGGAAGTGTAGTGATTTCCCTGCCAATTATTTTACGGCCAATAATTTAGGATAAGCCGTTGTTATTTTTTGGACAGAGGGCTCGTATACATAGCAGTACAATCTGGTATTAACCTTGAAAGGGGTAATTATTGATGAAACATATGAAGCAAATCCGCAATCTTTCGGCGGTTTGTCTGCTGACGGTTCCACTTGCACTGTCCGGCTGCGGTCTGTTTGGCTCAGAGTCGGCAGCGGTTGATCCGCCGCCGGGAGAAGTTGAGGCGCAAATGCTGGAGGTTAGCGGAACTACCGAGCTGGATTCCGGGGTGTTCGCACCGGTTGCCCCGGAAGAAAAAGAAGCTGTAGCTGATAAGGATGCCGAAGCAGCCCCACCGGCAGAGGCCGGGGAGCGGACAACCGTCTTTCTCGAAGATGGCAACGGATTGCTTGCCCCTGTATCGCTTAGCCTGCCGAAAGGCGAGAGCTCTGCCATGCTGAAGGATTCGCTCACGGCACTGGTCAGCAAGGGAGCCTACGCTTCGTCTTTGCCGGAAGGTTTTCAGGGTGTGCTTCCTGCCGGTACGGAAGTGAAGAGTGTCTCCGTGGATAAAGATAAGCTGGCCGTTGTCGAGTTCAACTCTACCTTTAACGACTACGATCCGCTGGAGGAGCGCAAAATTCTCGAAGCAATTACCTGGACATTAACCGGCCAGGAGGGCATTAAGGGTGTGCAGCTCTGGGTTGAAGGCAAGAAATTGACGGAAATGCCGCTGCTCGGCATCCCGCTGGACCGCGCGCTGACACGCAGCATGGGCATTAATCTGCCGAAGCATGGAACACCGCTGATGAATTCCAGCGCAGTTACGGTTTATTTTTCCGCTGCAGCCCCTGATGGCGTTCATCAGTATTATGTGCCTGTAACCCGGTTTGTACCCGCGGGAGAAGAGCCGCTGAAAGCAGCCTTGAACGAATTGATTGCCGGACCGGAATCCGGAAACGGACTGGAGATGGTAATGACCCAGGAAACTGTGCTCGACTCGGTGAAAGCGGGGCAGAATGGTGTAGTTACAGTCTCTTTGACCGACGATATGTTTGCGGACAGCAAAAATGTTCCCAATGAGTTTCTGGAATCCGTAGTGCTGACAGTCGCGCAAAATGCCGAAGATGCTCCGGTCCAGATTCGCCTGAACGGCAAGGAGACAGTCACCGGAAGCAATAATGTTGATTACGGCAAGCCGGTTTCCGCTCCGGAATATGTGAACGAGCTGCCGTTATAAAATGCATCCGGCAGGCTGAAAAGATGCTTTTGTGCCTACTCTTTGGTAGAATAAAGTTTGCCAAGCAGAAACGGATAACGTCCTTAACCGGGGTGTTATCCGTTTCTGCGGAAATCTAAGAATGCAGTGATTTCCGGCAGGCAGCACACAAACTTTAGCTACACAAAGATGCAGGAGGCAGAAAACATGAGATCAAACGGACGTAACGACGACGGGCTCCGGCCGCTGACAATAACAACCCAAACGAATAAATATGCGGAGGGTTCCGTAATCATTGAGATGGGGGACACCAAAGTTATCTGTACGGCAACGGTGGATGAGAAGGTCCCGCCTTTTCTTAAAGGACAAGGCAAGGGATGGGTGACCGCCGAATATTCCATGCTTCCCCGGGCCACGCAGACACGCAACCAGCGTGAAGCGGCGCGCGGCAAGCTTACCGGGCGGACGATGGAAATTCAGCGTCTGATTGGCCGGGCGCTGCGTTCTGTTGTTAATTTGCAGGCGCTCGGCGAGCGCAGCATTACGCTGGACTGCGATGTGATTCAAGCGGACGGAGGCACACGGACGGCTTCCATTACGGGTGCTTTTGTAGCGATGGCCTTTGCGATCAACAAAATTGCGCTCCAGCACAAGCTGAGCGTATTCCCGATTACGGACTATCTGGCGGCAATCAGCGTCGGTGTGGTTGGCGACAAAACGTTGCTGGATTTGAACTATGAAGAGGATTCCAAAGCCAAGGTCGATATGAATGTGGTCATGACGGGCGGAGGCGCTTTTGTGGAGGTGCAGGGCACCGGCGAAGAGCGGCCGTTCACCCGCCAGGAGCTGGACCAGCTCCTGGGCTTGGGCGAGAAGGGGATTTACGAGCTGATCGCCGTGCAAAAAGAAGTGCTAGGTCCCATCGCCCTCAAAATACCGTCCGGCCAGCCAGGCCAAGAGGTGTAGTATGAAGACCGCCAGCGGAATCCTGATTGTTGCGACGAAAAATAAAGGCAAGGTGCGCGAATTCCAGCATGCTTTTGCACCGCTTGGGCTGGAGGTCAAAAGTATGTTCGATTATCCCGCTCTGCCGGATGTAGTGGAAGACGGGGTTACTTTTGCCGAAAATGCGCTGAAAAAGTCAAAAGCCGTAGGCGATGCCTTGGGACTGCCCGTTCTGGCGGATGATTCCGGTCTTTGTGTGGATGCCATTGATGGCAGGCCGGGGGTCTACTCGGCACGTTATGCGGGCGAAGGCGCAGAGGACGGTGAGAACAACCTTAAGCTGCTGAACGAGCTGGAAGAACTGAAGCAGGGCGAGGATACCGGCCAGCCGCTGCTCAGCACGGCCCGGTTCGTCTGCGCGTTATCGCTGTACGATCCTGCAAATGGACAAGAGCTTACCGCTGAAGGCAGGGTAGAGGGCTGGATTACCTCTGAGCCTGCCGGCGGCGGCGGGTTCGGCTATGATCCGCTCTTTTATCTGCCGGAATTTGAGAAGACAATGGCGGAGCTGACGCTGGAAGAGAAGCAGCAGATCAGCCATCGGGGGATGGCGCTGCGGCTGCTGACCGAGAAGCTTGCGGCTTCCCGCCAGTAAGAGCCAGCAGGAATTAATACTGATTCGATAACATTGCGGCAGGTAAATTGACATGCGGTGAAAAAAGTCGCAAGAATAAATTCCTCCTATACGTTAAGTAAAAACAACCTGTCTGCGAATTTTGCAGACGGGTTGTTTTATTATTACCCTGATATACTCACGATTGAAACCGTTTACGCCAAAAAGAAAGATTATTTCTTTTTTATTTATTTTTATGAAAAAATACTTCATTATTTTTCCTTTATCTGCTATACTCCTAAGAAAGAGAGGGCTGAGTGAGAAAAGGTAACATGATGAGGCTCTCGTCTTATACCACTATCAAGGGGGATTTTGTGTGAGAACAAACAGATCAGGCTTTATTCTGTCACTGCTAGTCGTGATGGCGCTGTCTATGCTGCTGGCCGGCTGTGGAGGGAATGGGAATGCTCCTGCTCCAACCACTTCTGCGAATGGGGCAGAACCTTCTGCTGAACAGACCGATACGCCCAAATCGGAGCCTGTCACATTGGAATTTTGGACGATTGCCCTTCAGCCCACCTTCAATGATTATTTCAATGATCTGATTGCGAAATACGAGGAAAGCCACCCCGGTGTAACGATTGAATGGAAAGACTATCCTTACGATGCCATCTCACAACGGCTGCTGACGAGCACAGCCAGCGGCAAAAGCCCCGATGTAGTGAATCTGAACACAGAATTCGCGAGCCAGCTGGGAAGCAAAGGTGCTTTGCTGAATCTTGCGGATCATCTTACAGCGGAAGAAGCAGGTTCTTATTTTGAAGGGATCTACAACTCTACAGTGTTTGACGGCAAGGCCTATGCGCTTCCATGGTATACAGGCACGGAAGTTCTGTTCATGAATAAAAAGCTTGTGGAAAAAGCCGGTCTGGATCCTTCCAATCCGCCGCAAACCCGGGATGAGCTGATTGAATGGGCCCGTCAGGTTCATCAAAAGACCGGAGCCGCCGGATATGCGCAGCAGCTCGTATCCAAGCTGTTTCCGATCGATGGAATCTCCATTCTGAATGAAGATAAGACGGCCGCAGCCTTCAATACGCCGGAAGCTGAAGCCATGATCTCCAAAATGCGCGATCTAATGAAAGAAGGCGTGGTCCTGAAGGAAGATGCGGATTTCACAAAGCAGATCCAGTATTTCTCCGGTGAACAGGTAGCCTTCCAGCTGTCGGGCCCGACCTTTATCAACTTTATCAAGACCTCGGCGCCGGAAGTATATGCGAACACGATTGCAGTTCAACTGCCTACAGGCAAAGCCAACCTCCGGCTCTCTAATTCCATGGATCTGGTTGTGCCGCAAAAGTCGAAGAATCCGGAGCAGGCTGTTGAATTTGCAGCTTTCGTGACCAATGCGGACAATCAGACCGCCTTCTCCAAGGTTGCCAATACGTTGCCATCATCCAAAGCTTCCATTACAGATCCATTCTTCACCCAATCTGACGGCACGCTTGAAGCGGAAGCCAAGGTTGTCTCATCGCAAAGTTTGGATAAGGCCACCGATTATATGGTCGGCGTTCCAAGCGCCTCCGATATCAACTCCGCGCTTGCCCGCGGACTGCAGGAAATATTGCTCAACGGGGCAGATATCAAAAAAACGCTGGATGCTGTGGAAAAAGAAGTGAACGGAATCATTAAACAGGGTTCATAAACCGCTTAGAGATGCGGGGAGGCGCTGTCCTCCCCTTTATATGCTGCAGTACAGAGGGAGGGAGGAATATCGAATGAAGAGATGGGTACGTTCGGAATCTTTCAGCGCTTGGGCGTTTATGATGCCGGGCCTTGTGTTTCTCGCCATTTTTACATTTTGGCCGATCCTTTACGGAATTCCGCTTGCATTAACCGATTATTCGGTCATTGCCGAGACTCGTTATGTAGGCTTCGAGAATTTCACTAGAGCCTTTCAGGATCACAATTTTACCGTCTCGTTATGGAATTCGCTGGTATATGTCCTTATTGTTCCGATTATCCAGGTCATCTCTATTCTGATGGCTATTCTCGTAAACAGCCGTCTTCCGGGTGTGAAGATGTTCAGGGCGGCTTATTATATTCCGGTTGTGACTTCGATGGTTGCAGTTGCGCTCATCTGGAGCTGGCTGCTGGGCAACAATGGTGTGGTTAACTATCTGCTGATCCAAGCTGGAATCATCGACGGGCAGGTCTCGTGGCTGTCGAGCAGCAGCACCGCATTGTATGTCCTGATGTTCATCACCATGTGGAAAGGTCTCGGTTATTACATGATGCTGTATCTGGCAGGTCTTCAGGGTATACCCTCAGATTTGTATGAAGCGGCCAGAGTGGATGGAGCGGGTCCCCTGAGGCTCGTTTTGCATGTGACGATTCCTCTGCTGAGACCTCATATCCTGTTCTGTACGCTGATCTCGATTATGGGGGCGGTCCGGGTATTCGATGAGGTATACATTCTGACCAAAGGCGGTCCGGGAACCTCGACGCTGACCTCCAGCGTGTATATTTTTCAAAAGGGACTGGAGCAGTTCAACTTCGGATATGCATCCGCGCTTGGTCTGATAGTCAGCGTTATTATAGGGGCGCTTAGCATTTTGGTGTTCCGCTTTAACCGGAAAGGCGGGGTGAATTCATATTGAACACAACGAGCAGATCATTCAAACAGCTGAAAAATGGAGTCCGTTATTCCGTCATTTACCTTCTGCTAATTTTGCTGGCCCTGTTCATGATGGGCCCTTTCCTCTGGCTGGTCAGTGTGTCACTGATGCCCGGCAGAAATGTGTTCTCCAGCCCGCCTGCCATTTTGCCGACGTTCATTGATTTTGATAACTACGTGCAGGTCTGGCAGTTCATGTCCTTTCCGCGCTATATTACGAATACGGTCATTATTGCGGGGCTTGGGGTGGTGTTTAATGTTCTGCTGGCCAGTACGACGGCGTATCCGCTGGCAGTCTTTCATTTCAAAGGCCGGAATTTCGTGTTCACGCTGTTGATCGCCACCATGATTATTCCCTCCTCCACGGCAATGATTGTGCATTATCTGACCATTCAGGCTTTTCACTTAGGCAATTCCTATCTGGGGGTTGTGCTTCCAGCCGCTGTGTCGGTATTCAATATTTTTCTGATGCGCCAGACCTTTCTGGGCATTCCGTCGGATATCAGGGATTCAGGGAAAATGGACGGCGCTTCAGAGCTCCGCATCTTCTGGCAGCTCGTTCTGCCGCTGGTCAAACCGGGGATTGCCGTCATTGTGCTGCTGGAAGTCATGGCGTTCTGGAATAACTTCCTGTGGCCGATTGTCATCCTGGATGATCCCGAGAAATATCCGCTGGCTGCCGCGCTTACGTACTTGAACGGCCAGTTTTCGTATAACTTCGGCTGGATTGCCGCAGGGACGATGATATCGGTCATTCCTATTATTGTCGTCTTTCTATTTACACAGAAATATTATATGGAAGGTATCGCAGGTGCGATCAAAGGCTAAGAACGGATACCGGCTGACCCTTGCAGGGGGATTCAATGATCAGATAGAAAGGATGACGGGTAAGAATGGCGAATTCATACACAATCGCATTTGTGCCGCTGGATGAGCGGCCCTGCAATTACGAGTTCCCCCCTCTGTTGGCTAGGGGAACAGATTTTGAGGTGCAGCGTCCCCCGATGCAGCTGATGGGACTGAAGAAACGTCCCGGAGATGCGGACGGATTATGGAGATGGTTTGAAGAGGCCTGTTCCCAGGCGGACGGTGCAGTGGTCGCTTTAGATACATTGCTGTACGGAGGGATTATCCCCTCCAGACTGCATCTCTTGCAGCTGGAGGAGCTTGCCGCAAGGCTTGATAAACTTCGGGATATCAAACGGCTGCACCCGAAGCTGGTCATTTATGCCTTTCAGCTTATTATGCGCTGCCCGCAGTATTCGCTGTCCGACGAAGAGCCGGATTATTATGCCGATTGGGGCCGGGAAATTTTCCGCAAAGGTTTTATTGGCCACCGCAAGGAGCTCGGCAACGCATCAGGAGAGGAACTGGAGGAGCTTGCGGAGATTGAAGCCCGGCTTCCGCAGGAAATACTGGATGATTACCTCGCACGGCGCAGCATCAATATTGAAGCGAATAAACTGGTGCTGGAGCTGGTGAAGGAAGGGATTATCGAGTTCCTGATTTTCCCGCAGGATGACTCGGCACCCTTCGGGCATACAGCCAAAGACCAGCAGAAGGTCCGCGCGCGGATTACGGAGCTTGATTTGGAGCTTAAAGCCTATATGTACCCCGGTGCAGACGAGGTGGGCTGCACCCTGCTGGCACGGATGATTAATAAAACTACAGGATCAGTGCCGCTCATTTATCCGAGGCTGTCTTCGGTGCAGGGAGCATTCGTCACCCCGTTGTTCGAAGACCGCTTTTTCTATGAAACGCTGAAGTATCAGATCACCGCCGCAGGAGGCCTGATTGCTTCCAGTGCCCAGGAGGCGGATCTTGTGCTGCTGCTGAATACGCCGGGAGAGACAATGATGGAAGCGGTATCGCAGCATCAGTCTTTTTTCAGCTATGATGTGTACCGGAACCTGATGGAGCTTGTGGAATACGGCGACTATATAATGAAACATAAAGGCAAGCCCGTTGCAGTTGCCGATGTCGGCTATGCCAATGGCGGTGACCAGAAGCTGGTCAAAATGCTGCGGGAAAAGGAAATGCTGTTTGAACTCGCAGGTTATGCCGGCTGGAATACAAGCTCCAATACGCTGGGGACGGTCATTTCGCAGGCTATGATCTATCTGCATTACGGGCGCACTAAAGAGCATTTGGACTTCCTTGGTCTCCGGTATGCCGAGGATGTATGCTATTGCTCAGTCGTCCGCGGGGAGCTTAGCGAGGGTCCAATCCAGGAGCTGGGCTTCGGCAAATATCTGCTCGACGGGCAGCGGGGAAAGGTCTCGGCCCTGGTCGAACAGCGGCTGCGCCAGGAGTTGGCGTCAAGAATCGATGGTCCCGGGGGAAAGGTAGAGATTACAGACTGCTACATGCCTTGGAACCGGATGTTTGAGGTAGGGCTCTCCGTTCGCTTTGTGCCAGCCGGAGAATCCAAGGAACAATAGACTACTAGAGAGAGGGTGGGGACCCTGAATACGATATTGCAGAAGCTGCGTCATGGACTAATCGTATCCTGTCAGGCGCTTCCGGGTGAACCGCTGCATGGTGCTGAAATCATGGCACGCATGGCAGCTGCCGCCGAGGAAGGAGGGGCTGTAGGCATTCGTGCAAATGGCTCCGCAGACATCCGGGCGATCAAAAGCGCCGTCTCGCTGCCGGTTATCGGTATTATCAAGAGAGATTATCCGGGTTCGGAAGTATATATTACACCAACACTAAGAGAAATTGACGAACTGCTGGAGGCCGGGGCCGATATGATCGCCTTTGATGCGACAAGGCAGAAGAGACCGGGAGACAGCACCTTGGAGCAAATCGTCGCTTTTCTGCACCGGAGCGGCACGGCTTCGATGGCCGACATTTCAATTCTGGAGGAGGCTGTCCATGCAGAAGCCCTGGGGGTCACCTGCGTCTCGACAACACTCTCGGGTTATACGCCGTATTCCCTGCAGCAGGAAGGGCCTAACTTTGAACTGCTGCAAAGCGCCGTTGATCGTTTGTCCATCCCGGTTATTGCGGAAGGCAGAATGAATGAGCCCGCCCAGGTGCAGCAGGCTCTGGAGCTTGGAGCTTATGCGGTAGTTGTGGGTTCAGCCATTACAAGACCCCAGCTGATTACCGGGCGATTTATGGCAGCAATTAGAAAGGTGGCTGTTAACGATGGAAATGACGGATCGGATTAATACGTATTATCCTTCCATGACCAAATCGGAGCAGAAGGTGGCCCGTTGTGTGCTTGAGCATCCGGATAATATCATCTATTTTTCGGTTACGGAGCTTGCGGATTTTGCCGGCACCGGTGAAACCACGGTTATGCGCTTCTGCCGCAAAATCGGATTTAAGGGTTACCAGGACTTCAAGCTTATGCTTGCCCAAGGGCTGCCAAAGCAGCAAGCCTTGTCCGGCCGTGAAGGCAGAGACGGGGATTATCCGACGCATCTTTACGAATCAATGGTTGATGTCCTCCAATCCAGCCTGAGCATGCTGGACCGCGGACAGCTTGAAGAATCCGTTAATCAAATTGATGCGGCGCGCCATGTGCAGTTTTTTGGGGTAGGCTCATCGGCGATTACCGCACTGGATGCCAAAAATCGCTTTCTGCGTATCGGCAGACGGGTTGAGGCCATAGCGGACAGCCACATCCAGTCGATGATGGCAGTAACGATGGGTAAAGGGGATATCGCCTTCGGCATCAGTGTTTCCGGAAGCACTCTGGATACCAATGATATGTTAATGAAGGCGAAACAGAACGGGGCGAAGATCATTGCCATGACCAACTACGCGAAGTCTCCCATCGCGTCTATTGCTGATATCGTTCTTCTCACTGCCGGTAAAGAGTCGCCTCTTGAAGGCGGGTCTATCGGTGCGAAGATCTCCCAGCTATTCATTATCGATCTGATCTGTGAGGGACTGGAACGCAGGCATACAGATGAGACGAAGAACATGAAGGAACGGACGGCAAGAGCTGTCATTGACCGTATTTATTGAGGGTGCAGCCGCAGCCTCAATACATCTGGCTCTCCATCGAAAGATACGAGAGCTAAAGGGAGGGATGCGAGGATGAGACGGGTCATCGGTGTGGATATCGGAGGGACGGCCGTTAAAGGGCTGGTGCTCGATGAGATCGGAAACGTATGGGCGGAAGCCAGTCGCGATACGGAAGCATGGCAGGGCCGGGAGGCAATACTCGGCAAGCTGAATGCTGTGGTCCGCGAACTGCTCAAGGTCTGTCCTGTTCAGGCCATCGGGATTGCTTCGGCAGGCAGAGTAAATACCGACACGGGTGAAGTGGTGTATGCCACCGATAATTTACCCGGATGGCAGGGGCTTCAGCTTACCGGTTGGGCGGAGGACACCTTCAAATTGCCTGCAGCCGCCGATAACGATGCGAACGCCGCACTGCTGGGCGAGGCTTGGCAGGGAGCCGGCCGCGGAATGCACAATCTGGTCATGCTCACGCTGGGTACCGGAGTAGGAGGAGCGCTTATGATTCAAGGCCTGCTTAACCGGGGAAAGCGCTGGAGCGGCGGAGAATTCGGGCACAGTGTCCTGTTTCCCGGCGGCCGGCTCTGTAATTGCGGCCGCCGGGGTTGTGCAGAGCAATACGTCTCGGGTTCCGCGTTGCTGCGGCTCGGAAATGAACTGACAGGCCGGGCGTATGAACATGGAGCAGAGCTTATGAGCGACGCACGGCGGGGTGATCCAGATGCCCTGCAGGTTCTCGAACACTACACCTCTGATTTGGCAGTTGTCTTGGACAATATTGGAACTACGCTCGATCCGGAGCTTATCGTGATCGGCGGCGGGGTTATTCATGACCGGGACGTCTGGTTGCCGCTGCTAAAAAACAGGCTGCAAGGCGAGGGACTTTCCAGCATCCTTGCAGCGGCAGAGCTGGGAAACCGGGCAGGCTGCTTCGGCGCGGCCAAGCTTGCATTGGATTGCTTCCGGCAGCTGCCGGACGGATATGAGGAGGAGGATACCGCATGACATTCGGACAAGTGAAACAAAGTGATGTGATTATCATCGGCGGGGGGCTTGGAGGAACTGCCGCGGCTCTCGCTGCAGCCAAGGCAGGATTGCGCGTAATCCTAACTGAGGAAACGGATTGGCTGGGGGGACAGCTGACCTCGCAGGCGGTTCCGCCGGATGAGCACCGCTGGATCGAGAACTCCGGCAGCACGGCTACCTACCGGGAGTTCCGCAACAGGGTGCGGGAGTATTACAGACGGAATTATCCGCTTACGGAGTCTGCCAGAAACAATCCGCTGCTCAATCCGGGGAACGGCTGGGTCAGCCGGCTTGCCCATGAGCCGAAGGTTGCACTTAGCGTTCTGCACGAAATGCTGGCTCCTTATGTACATTCGGGACGGATTGAAGTGCTTTATTATACGGTTCCCGTTCATGCTGAGACGGCAGGCGATGAGGTCACGGCGGTGACGGTCTTACATACCGTGAATGGAACCGAGATTAAGCTAAAAGGGGCGTATTATCTGGATGCGACGGAATGCGGCGATCTGCTGCCGCTTGCGGGGGTGGAGTATCGAAGCGGAGCTGAATCACGCCATGAGACAGGGGAACCGCATGCGCTGGATGAAGCGGACCCGCTAGATATGCAGTCGATAACCCATGTCGCTGCCGTCGATTATATACCAGGCGGCGATTTTACGATAGAACGACCTGAGGACTATGACTACTGGCTTCAATATGTGCCTTCCTTTTCAATGTATCCCATTCTCAGCTGGTACGCCTCCGATGCCAGTGATACGACGAAGCTGAAGCAATTCACCATGTTTCCCAATGAAGAGGGGATTGTATCGCTGTGGGATTACCGGAGGATTGTCGATCCTGCGGTCTGGAGCCTGCCGCTCAATGATGGTGAAGTCACCCTGCTGAACTGGGCGTTGAACGATTATTATGCCGGTCCGCTGATCGGAGTGCCTCCCGGGGAACGGGAACGGCATTTGAAAGGAGCCAGACAGCTGACATTGTCACTTGTCTATTGGCTTCAGACGGAGGCGCCCCGACTGGATGGCGGGAAGGGGTATCCGGGGGTGAGGCTGCGGGGAGATGTACTTGGGACAGAGGACGGGCTTGCGAAGTCTCCCTACATCCGTGAAGCAAGAAGAATCCGCGGACTCTACACGGTGACTGAGCTGGATGTGAGCAAGGAGCTGCGCGGTGAAGCGGGACCTATGCGCTATGAGGACAGTGTGGGCGTTGGAAGTTATCATCTGGATCTTCATCCCACGACCGTATCCCAGCGCACGTTCTACATCCCCAATCATCCGTATGAAATTCCGCTGGGCTCACTGATCCCTATTCGCGTCACGAACCTGCTTCCGGCCTGCAAAAATATCTCAATGAGCCAGATCGCAAACGGTTGCTACCGCCTTCATCCAACCGAATGGAATATTGGTGAAGCTGCGGGACTTCTGGCCTCTTACGCCATTACAAATAAAGTTCTGCCGCGTGAGGTTCATGGATCGGATGACCATCGCAAGGCTTACCAGCAGCTCTTAATTGACCATGGCGTCCAGCTTCACTGGAGTGATACAGAGCTGGAAATGCAGTAGGTGACAGGATAATCGCATCTGGTGGCAAAGGATACCATCAACTCTTGAACTGTCGGAGCGTAAGGGAACGCCTTTGTCACCGGAATTCTAAACCTTCCTCAAATAGGGGACAGAGGCACAGTTATTGCTGCCGAAAAAACTGGAAATTAGATGATATTCCCCCCTGACTATGGAAATTTCCCCCTAGCTTAATCTTGTGCTTTATATGACAATAAGATTGCCTTCATCCTTCTTATGTTATGAATCCTCCTATTCCATGTACACCATTCCTCCTAACTATTTTGTAGGCATAAGCATTTGCCCGGACAACATTACCGGGATTGCAACCCATGAACAGCAATACAAGATTAAGAGCACAGATTATTTTATCTTGCGCTTTTTTGTGTGCTTAATCTACCATCCTGATCTCATGAATCTGATAGAGACACTGGATGAAGGTGAATCCGAACCAGGAGGTGACTTTGGGGAGCTTTGCCTGTAAAAAGGACTGCAGGTTATGGCATTGAACCGAGGAGGTAAATGAAAATGAGGTCGACAAACAGCAGATTTCGTAAAACCTTTGCGCTTGGCATGGCCGTTGCTCTTGTGATTGCACTCTTTTCAACGATAGGCACCAGTGTCAAAACTGCAAATGCGGCTGCGGGCTACAAGCTCGTCGGTTATTATGCTTCCTGGGCTGCCTATGGGCGAGCCTACAACGTAACGGATATTGATCCCAGTAAAATGAATGTAATCAACTATGCGTTTGCCGATATATGCTGGAACGGGGTTCACGGCAATCCTGACCCGAGCGGACCCAATCCGGTCACCTGGACCTGCCAAAATGAGCAAGGCCAAACGATCAGTGTTCCGAATGGAACGATTGTGCTGGGTGATCCCTGGATTGATGCCCAGAAAAGCTTTGGGGATGACAAGTGGGATGATCCGATTAAAGGCAACCTGAAGCAGCTATGGAAACTGAAAGAAAAGAACCCGAATCTTAAAACGGTGATATCCATCGGCGGCTGGACCTGGTCGAACCGGTTCTCGGATGTTGCCGCTACGGCAGCGACCCGTGAAGTATTCGCAAATTCCGCAGTCGATTTCATCCGTAAATATCAAATGGATGGTGTCGATCTGGACTGGGAATACCCGGTCAGCGGAGGCCTTGCAGGCAACAGCTACCGTCCGGAGGATAAGCAGAATTACGTACTGCTGCTACAGAAAATCCGTGAAAAGCTGAATGCGGCCGGAACCGCTGACGGTAAAACCTACCTGTTGACCATTGCCTCTGGTGCAAGCCCTGCCTACGTTCAGAATAACAACCTTAGCGGCATTGCTGCTGTTGTCGACTGGATCAACATTATGACCTATGACTTCAACGGCAGCTGGAACACGACTACAGGACACAATGCCCCACTCTACTATGACCCGGCAGCAGCCTCATCAGGTCTGACCGATCCGGCGAATTACAATATCGACAAGGCTGTCACAAGCTATCTCACAAGCGGAGTTTCGGCGAATAAGCTTGTCCTGGGCATGCCGTTTTACGGACGCGGCTGGGGTGGTGCGCCGAGTACAGGAAACGGGCAATTTCAGGTTTCGGCTGGTATTTCGTCCACAGGCACATGGGAAAAGGGAAACTATGATTTCTACGATCTCGAAGCTAACTATATTAACAAAAACGGCTATACCCGCTACTGGAACAACACCTCAAAAGTTCCTTATCTCTACAATCCGTCTACACAAACCTTCATCAGCTATGATGACGCCGAGTCCATCGGCTATAAAACCAGCTATATCAAAACCAAAGGCCTGGCAGGAGCGATGTTCTGGGAGACCAGCGGTGACCGCAACAAAACACTGCAAAACAAGCTGAACACCGATCTGGGCGGCGGAGTGGTGCCGACGCCAACCCCGACATCAACGCCAACGCCGACAGCCACAGTGAAACCGACATCAACGCCAACGGCTACACCGACTCCGACACCAACAGCTACTGTGAAACCAACGCCTACTGCTACTGTTACCCCAACTCCAACTGCAACACCGGGGCAATGTACAGCGGCGGCCTGGAACACGGCAACCATCTACACCAAGGGCCAGCAGGCTTCATGGAGGTGTGCTGTATGAAGCCCAGTGGTGGACACAGGGGGAACGCCCTGACCAGAGCGGCGCATTCGGGGCCTGGAAAGTGATCGGCACCTGCGGCAACACCACGCCAGCGCCAACGGCTACGGTGAGTCCGACAGCAACGCCAGTACCAACGGCAACACCCGTGCCAACAGCTACAGTAAGCCCGACGGCAACGCCCGGGGTATCTGCCTGGACAGCAGGAGTGGCCTATACAGCAGGCGATAAGGTAAGCTACAGCGGCAATACGTACATCTGCCTGCAGTCGCATACCTCGCTGCAAGGTTGGGAACCGGCGGTAACGCAGGCTTTATGGCAGTTGATCTAGCACTAAATTCCATCTGAACAGTAAAAAAAGCTTGCGGAGAAGGCTGCGCCTCGATCCGCAAGCTTTTTTTATTATGTCATAATCACCAGCAGAATTACTTCACCGGATCGAATGCAGAAACAGCGGATTTACCAGCCCCGTCTTCATGTATAATGTGGGGAATATGTGAATTTTTATGAAGAAGGCTGATTGTGGTGCTCATAACCTTCCATCCGCTGAAATATAATGAAAAAGCATGGCTGTGTCCCAGTCCTGATAAAACTAATGCAACGCTATGCCGTTTTTTTCGTTATAGTAGTATATAGCGGAAGGTGGTGGATTCACCGATGGAGGCTTGGGTAGTTTGGTTGATTGCAGCCGGCGTTCTGTTTGTGATTGAAATGTTTGCGCTTACTTTTTATCTTCTCTGGCTCAGCATTGGTGCTCTGGCGGCTGGTCTGATCTCACTTGTGTTTCCTGAGGCGATTTTGCTGCAGGTGGTCGTCGGTTCATTGGTTGCCCTCGTCCTAACCTTTTTCACCAAACCTCTGGTCGCGAGATTCCGCAACTCACGGGGATTTAAGGATACAGGGACGGAGATTGTCGGAAGACAAGGTATTGTCGTCGAGCCGATTGTGCCGGGACAGTACGGGCAAGTCAAAGTGGGTGGTGACACCTGGAGCGCAACCTCGGTTCAAGCTCTGGGCAAAGATCAGGCAGTCCGTGTCATCCGAAGAGGCAACACGATTATCGAAGTAGAACGATGGGGGGATAAGTACTAATGGAATGGGCAATTATCGGTATTGTTATTGCTGTCGTCGTCGTTTTTATCGCGCTTACGATCAAAATCGTACCGCAGCAGCGGGTAGGGGTTGTAGAACGTCTCGGTAAATTCCACCGGCTGCTTACACCGGGTCTGAATATTCTGATTCCGATTATTGATCAGGTGCGGACCTACCATGATTTGCGGATTCAACAGGCCAATGTGCCGCCGCAAACCGTAATCACCAAGGATAACGTGCAGGTGCAGATCGACACGATCATTTTCTATCAGGTGGTTGGTCCGGAAGAAGCGACTTATGGAATTTCCGATTATGTATATGGTGTGCGCAACATTTCCACAGCTACGATGCGGCAGATTATCGGGAAGCTGGAGCTGGATGAAACGTTGTCCGGCCGGGAAAAAATCTCCTCGGATATCCGCCTGGCTCTGGATGAAGCGACTGAAAAGTGGGGCGTGCGGATCGAGCGTGTAGAAGTTATTGATATCAAGCCGCCGCTGGACATTCAGGAAGCGATGGATAAGCAGATGAAGGCAGAACGCAGCAAGCGGGCGATTGTGCTGGAGGCGGAAGCCGCCAAACAGGATATGATCCTGCGTGCTGAAGGGGATAAGCAGAGCAAGATTCTGAAAGCGGAAGGCGATAAGGAAGCGCGTATCCGTCAAGCGGAAGGGTTCCGCCAGGCGCAGGAGCTGGAAGCACTGGGCCAGGCCAAAGCGATTCAGGCGGTCGCCGAAGCCGAGAAGACGCGGATCGCACTGATCGCCAGCGCAGGGCTGGATGAGCGTGTGCTGGCTTATCAATCTTTTGAAGCGTTAGGTGAAATCGCTAAGGGACCTGCCAACAAGGTGTTCCTGCCGACCAGCGCCGTTGAAACGCTAGGCAGTCTCGGGGCCATTGCCGAGGTGTTTAAGGCGAGCAAGGACAGCAAATAAGCGGAAGAGGATTAGACAATTGCGGCACATTCCGTTAAAGTAAAAGCAAAACTTAAGCGTAAGCTTACGAAGACAGTTTTGCTTCGCAAAACTTTAAGGAGACGATACTGTGACGCAAAAAGAAATTTCTCCGCTGGTCGAAGCGCTGGGGCTGCAGCCTCACGTTGAAGGCGGATGGTACAAAAGACTTTGGAAATCATCCTTTGATATCCCGCAAGAAACACTGGGAAGCAGCTATTCGGGCTCCAGAGCCTCAGCTTCTTCAATTTATTTCCTGCTTCATCCGGGTGAAACCTCGGAATGGCACACGGTGCTGTCCTCCGAAATCTGGCTGTGGCATTCCGGCAGTCCGATTGTGTTAAGCCTTGGAGGCAGCGGTGACAAGCCGGAGGATGTTACCGAGGTTATCCTGGGTCTCGACATCGCCGCCGGCCAGCAGCCGCAGGTGGTTATTCCGGCGGGAGTATGGCAGGCGGCCCGTGTGCTCGGCGACGAGCCGGTGCTGGTCTCCTGCATCGTATCCCCAGAATTCCATTTTGACGATTTCAAGCTGATCGACAAATAAGTGGATTTTAAAATAAGTGCAGACTGTGAACGCAGACTGCACTTATTTTTTATTCTGATTTACCTGTCCAGAGCGGCATTTTGGACCTGCGGGAGCAATCTGCTATACTGATTTTGGTCATCAGCTGATTATGCGGCCTCTTTTAAGGTTAAGGAAGTTAGATCAATATCATTAGGCTTGGAGGGTTAACGATGAGTGAATTGAACGGACCGTTTTCGGGTGGACCTACATTAAATGACGGAGTAACTATGCCGTGGCTGGGACTGGGCGTATGGCAGACCAAAGATGGTGAGGAAGTTATCAACGCGGTGAAAGCAGCAGTGGAAACAGGCTATCGCAGCATTGATACGGCAGCTGGATACAATAATGAAGAAGGCGTCGGACAAGCCATCCGTGAATGCGGAGTGCCCCGGGAGGAACTGTTCATTACGACCAAGCTGCGCAATCCTGATCAAGGCTATGAATCCGCATTAAAAGCGTTTGAAGTCAGCCGCCGCAAGCTGGGGCTGGATGTAATTGATCTGTATCTGATTCACTGGCCGGTCGCCGGCAAGTACCGGGAGAGCTGGAAGGCGCTTATTCATCTGCAAAAGGAAGGTTTCGTGAAATCCATCGGGGTGAGCAACTTCCAGATCCATCATCTGCAGGATATTATCGACGATTCAGGTGTGGTGCCTGTGGTCGATCAAGTGGAGTTCCATCCGCTCTTGACCCAGCGCGAGCTGCTGAAATATACACGCCAGCATGACATTCAGCTGGAGGCCTGGAGTCCGCTGATGCAGGGCAATCTGGATGTGCCGCTGCTTAAAGAACTAGCCGGCAAATATGGCAGAACTGTCGCCCAAATTGTCCTGCGCTGGGATCTGCAGCAGGGTGTCATTACCATTCCCAAATCGGTGCATGCAGAGCGGATCACAGAGAACGCCGGATTTTTCGACTTCACGCTTAGCGACGATGACGTCAAGGCGATTGAGAACCTGAACCAGAACCACAGGTTCGGTCCGGACCCGGATAATTTTAATTTCTGAGCAAGCCTCTAACAATAGGAAACTACAAACAGCAAGCCTCCGGATGGGGGCTTGCTGTTTGTAGTTATTGGCTGTGTGCAGAGAGCAGAGAGCTTAGCAATTTACCCGATAGATACGTTATACTTGCGCAGCCACAGGTTAACCTGGGCGAGATAAGCGAACAGCTGCGGGCCGGACATCAGCTGGCCGAACCAGGGCAGATTGCTGGAGGATTCGGGAGAGGCAGCGATTTCACGGATCTTGGCTGCATCAATCAACGGCAGGATGGGCGAAGTGGAATCATCCAGAATGCCCAGCATCTGAGTCCGAACGGCATTTAAATAGGCCGGATTATGGGTTTTGGGGTAAGGGCTTTTTTTACGGTAGAGCACATCATCCGGCAGGATGCCTTCGAGTGCTTTGCGCAGAATGCCTTTTTCCCGGTTGCCTACGGCTTTAATTTCCCAAGGGATGTTGAATACATACTGGACCAGCCGGTGGTCACAATACGGCACGCGGACCTCCAGTCCTGCACCCATGCTCATCCGGTCCTTACGGTCCAGCAATGTCGGCATGAAGCGGGTGATGTTAAGATAGGACATTACGCGCATCTGCGCCTGCTTGCCGGTCTCGCCGTCAAGCTTCGGCACCTCCGCTACCGCATCGCTGTATCTGTCGCCTAAATATTCCAGTGGACGTATCCATTCCCCCACTTCCGGCGACAATAGACCTGCACGCATTTTGGGGGCTACCGACCAGGGGAACGTGCCGGAGGAGAGCATCTCGTCCCGGTGGAACCAGGGATACCCGCCAAAAATCTCGTCCGCTGCCTCGCCGGAAATGGCCACGGTCGCGTTCTTTTTAATCTCACGGCAAAATAGATACAGCGAAGAATCCACATCCGTCATCCCCGGCAAGTCGCGGGATTCCAGAGCATTGTCCAGCGCCGTTACCAGCTCCGGTGTATCAAAGGCTACATAATGGTGATTCGTGTTCAACTCATCAACCATCCGCGTAATCCACGGACCGTCTGCGCCGGGCTGAAAGGTGTGGCTTTTGAAATGCTTGTCGTTGTCGACATAATCGACGGAATAGGTATCCACCCGGCCTTGGCCGGTGCGGTTGTAATAATCCACAGCGAGCGCGGTCAGTGCGCTGGAATCGAGCCCCCCGGACAGCAGGGAGCAGACCGGAACGTCAGAAACCAGTTGCCGCTCCAGTGTATCCTGCAGCAATTCACGCACTCTGGAGGCTGTTTCTTGTTCATTTTCCGTGTGATGATTGCTTTCCAATTTCCAATAAGCATAGCTGCGCAAGCCTTCCCGGCTATAAATCATGGCATGACCTGGACGAAGCTCGAATATATCTTTGTATACCCCATGTCCCGGAGTGCGGGCCGGACCGATGATGAAGATTTCCGCCAGTCCTTCCGGTCCTACCTTCGGTTGTACCTTGGGGTGCTGGAGCAGCGCTTTAGGTTCGGAGCCGAAGACAAAAACATCGTCCACCCGGCTATAGAACAGGGGTTTCACACCCAGGCGGTCGCGTGCCAAAAATACCTGGTCCCGCAGACCGTCCCAGACGGCAAATGCAAAGATTCCGTTCAGCTTCCCGGTGCAGTCCGGTCCCCACTCCATATAGGCGTGCAGCAGAACTTCGGTGTCGCACTCGGTGAGAAAATGGTGTCCCCGCTGTTTCAGTTCCTTTTTGAGCTCGGGGGCGTTATATAATTCGCCGTTGTACACAATAGCGTACACCTTATCGTCATGGCGGGCGATCATAGGCTGTGCGCCGTTCTCGGGATCGATAACGCTTAGTCTGCGGTGACCGAAGGCACAAGGCCCTGAAATCCAGGTTCCGGCCGCATCCGGCCCGCGGTTGGCCAAGGTTTCAGTCATTTTTACGAGCAGTTGCGAGTGCTGTGTGAGGTCGCCGCGCCACTGGATAAATCCGGTTATTCCGCACATGATGGTTCATCCTCTCTTTTGTGCGATTGTTGTCCAAATATAAGAATTTATATGCTCCACGCAATAAATTATCCTTATATTTCTCGCTGAAATGGATGCCGTCCATTAAGGACGGCGCAGCCGATTTCACTTGTTTCTTTTTTGCCAAGTAATACAGATATATGCCGAAGGAAGGGATAAAATGTATGTCCTTATCCGAACACTAAGGGAGAGGGAAATTTGCCAGGAGGGATGGATGACAAGTGTATTATATTAAAGACGCCAAAATCCGCAGAATGACCGAATATGACGGCGCGCCTTGTGCAGAAGTGGGCGTATTGCCGGGAGCTGTAGGCGATTCCGCACTTTTGGTGTACATTGTTGAAGACCAGCGCGAGGAAGGTTATGAAATTGTGCGCATTCTGACGAATGACGCGAATACTGCAACCGATTGGTTTGATAACAATTTGCATGACGCTTTTCAGGATGTGACGGCCAGTGCTTTTACTGGCAGCATCATTATGAGCCCCGAGGATGAACGCTCCAAATTCCAGCGCGAACTGCTTATCTTCGGCGACTTGAAAAAGCAGCTGGAACAGCATTTCCACAAGTGACTCCTGAAATCCGGCGATTGGATGCGGCAATATTGCCGCAGTCTGCCCCGGGAGTAGAACGGATTGGGGTGAGCGGCTGACCGCCGCTGATTCTGCCCCGGGGACAGAAATGCTGTGGGAGGGTGACTGGTGAGGATAGGCTGATCTGCTGTGCTGCCGTTGCTGTTTCGCCGCATTTTAGTAAATTATATTGCTGCAGCCTTGAAAAAAAATCTGAATGCGGTATAATAGAGAACGTTGCGTGAATACATATGTTTTAGGAATTAATTACTTCACTTTTGTCCCGGTAGCTCAGTTGGATAGAGCATGCGCCTTCTAAGCGCACGGTCGGGGGTTCGAATCCCTTCCGGGACGTCACACAAAACAGCCTTCCTTCGGGAAGGCTGTTTGTGCGTCTGGGGGGGAGAGAAGCCTCTGGGGGCTGGGGGCGTTGGAGCATCCACATGGGGAGGATGAGCATCGCAAGAGGGGCGGCTTTATTACCCTCTTCTTTGGAGCACCCCATTTGCTGGTCCGCCTGATAATGCGCGCCTGCACTAGCGGGCAAACCGCCCGCTAATCCAGCATGCACCGAGGAATTGCAGCAACTAAAAGGAATAGCACCCGCTAATTTTCTACAGGGCGCTTAATCTAACGTCTGAGTGAAATTTATAGGGCAGGATTCCCTCTAAATCTAAAAAAGCAAAGCTTGAAGCAGAATTAACAGGCGTAATTCCCGCTGATCTTTTTCCCGCTCCGGGTAATCAGCTGCAGTGTTAAACATAGGAGAATACGTGTCTAGTCTATGGTTCGCACTGGATCCATACACAACAACTTCGTAATCCTCGGTTACATCCGCTCCGGCTTCGGCAGGCCAAGCACCTCAAGCACTTCGCCGAGCGTTTCCTGGAATGTCGAAGTAAGCCAGAGACGGAAGCGGATGGTAAGTTGCTCCCCTTTGAGAATCGGGCAGGCGGAATAAAAGTTATTGAACAGCGAGGCCAGAGTATGCGCGTAGTTACAGATTGTATTTGGCGTCAGCTCGATGCTCGCGCTGTATAAGGTGTCTTGCCAGATGCTGAGATGTCTCAGCAGGGCAAGCTCCGCTTTGTCCAGTGGGGCCGGGAAATCCGGCACCGCAGCTGGTTCGGATGCCGCATCCGCTGCCCCTTCCGCCGCCGCATCGACTGCCGCATCCGCTGTCCCATCCGCCGCCGCATCGACTGCTGTATCCGCCGCCAGTACCGCTCTCGCCGCCGTATTTACCGCCGACATTGCATCCGTCTTCAACGTTGCAGCTGCCGCTGCTCCTAATACGGCTCCTGCCTCCATTCCAGCGGCTTTACTGAGCACACTGCCTGCACGCGCATAGGTGTACATCAGGTATACGCCGGTATTGCCGGAAATCTCGGTCGCCTGCTTGAAATCAAACACAATCTCCGTCCCCAGATTGAAACGCAGCAGATAGTAACGGATTGCAGCTGTGGCGATCAGCCGGCTGGACAGGCCGTTTTTGTCGGAGCGGGTGGCTTCAATGGTGTTCTCCATGAGCTGCACCAGCTCGGTGACCTTAATGCCGATGCCCTGACGGCCGGACATGGCGTAAGAGGTTTTGCCATCCGAGGTATCGATCCCCAGTTCAGCGGCGGAAGCCGGACTAAGAGAAACCACGCCATAGCTTACATGATGAAGCTTCCCGGCTTGCCCGGCATATCCCAATACCTCTAAAGCCTGCTTCACCATCGCCTGCGGATACTCCTGCCGGTAATCAATGACGTTAACCACCATATCTGCCTCTCCAAAAGGCATCTGCTGTCCACTTGGACCCGTCGTCCAAACGCCTGCATTAAACTCGCTGTAGGAGAAGTTTTTGTCCAGCAGTCCAAATTTCCAGAGATGATAGGCAATGTCCTTGGCGGTGTAGGTTAAAATCCCGTTCGAGCGCACCAGCACCTTATCTTTCTGATGTTCCTCTGAATCCGCCCCTGTGCCTTCTGCTGCCGATTGCTTCAGAATCCAGCATCCCTCGAGCTTGCCCTCGGTTTCCTGAACAAAAACGGCCGTCTGTTCCAGCAGCGCAAAAGCGGAGGACCAAAATCCCTCTTTTAAAATACTGCTCTCCCACACCAGCAAATCGTAGGTGATGCCGAAGTTTTTCATTTCCTCAACATGCTCTCTCACAATCCGTTCAGCCACAAGGCTGCCGAGCCAAGCGGTATTGCTGTTTCCTTCTTCCAGTGCGTGGAGAATCTCCGTCCGTTTATGGACCGTCTCAGGATGCAACTCGTATTCCTTATTGATTCCGGCGTAGATATCCCAGCAATAATCACCGAAGCGGACATGATCACCCGCGAGCGGCACATTCATTAGCCCGACCACCGTATCTGCCAGCTGATTGCCAAGGTCATCCACATAGTTGTGAACTTCCACGTCGTAACCTGTTTTTTTCAAAATCCTAACCAGCGCATCTCCAATACAGGAGTTTCTCAGATGTCCAATATGCATGGATTTATTTGGGTTCACAGAAGTATGCTCAATGATCACCTTATTCCCGTTCCCTGGCGGCAGCTCAAAGCTGTGATTTGCCCATTCCTGCCAATTCACGTACATATTGATGAAGCCTGGAGCCGCAACTTCGATTCGCTGCAGCAATCCCTTGATGGCCTCCTGTTGCCCAAGCTCTGCTGTGATCAGCTCGGCAATAGCCATTGGGGCCTTGCGCAGGACTTTGGCCAGCTGCATGGCAATATTGCTGGAGTAGTCGCCGAAATCCGGATTAGCGGGCTGTTCAAGAGCGATGGTTAAATGTTCTGGTGCGGCAGCGCTCAGGCTGCTGAATACCTGCTGGACGCTTTGTTCCAAGCTTGTTCTGATAAGTTGGCTTAACACGGGATGAACCTCCTTTAAAATTCTTGAAGCAGATTTGCGTTACATGTACTTAGCGGGCTAAAAAACATCAAAAAAAGCCCACGTCTCTAAAAGAGACGAGGGCTTTAGCGCTCGCGGTACCACTCTCGTTGCTAAACACCTTGGTTTAGCCACCTTACAGGTTAACGGTCTTCAGCCGGGGCTTCCTACTATCAGTTCAGAAGTCCATCTCCCGGGTGCGCTTCATTAACTGGCCTGTACCGGCTCTCACTCTTCCGGCTCGCTGGGGACTAGGGTCCAAGGCAACTACTTTCCCGTTCATCGATTGTATATTGATTTTTATCAGTATAGCGAATTTCTGGAATAAATCAATAGCCGGTTGGCTTATTTAGAAATATCAATAAATCCTTCACCAAACACGTCGCGTACATCGTGGATCGTGACAAAAGCATTTTTGTCCTCAGCACGTACGATTTTTTTGAGCATGGAAACTTCCTGCTTGCTAATTACGATATAGAGGACTTCCTTTTCTTCGCCGGTGTAATAGCCGTATCCCCGCAGCACCGTTACTCCGCGGTCCATAATCTCCGTAACCCGTACGGCAATGCTGTCATAGTGTGCCGAGATGATGGTCACTGCTTTTTTAGGATTCAAGCCCTCGATAATGAACTCCATGGCTTTGGTTCCGATATAGAGGATGACGAACGTAAACATCATCTTTTCGATACCAATCACGAAGGCGGACAGTGCGGCAACGATAAGATCAAAGAACAGCAAGGCATAGCTGATATTCCAATCCCAATATTTATTGGCAAGACGAGCCAGAATTGTTGTACCTGCAGTCGTGCCGCCGACCCGGATGATCAGTCCAATCCCGACCCCGGCAAACAGACCCGCGAAAATAGCGTTAATCACTGGCTCATCCGAAGCGATCTGCCAGTTCTTGGTCAAGTACAGGAACAGAGAGTTAAAGGCAACGGCGATAATGGTATAGCCCGTCGTCTTTTTATCCAGCAGCTTGTAGCCGATGATCAGCAAAATCCCGTTCAAGATGATGCCGACCAGCGCAGGTGACCAATTCAGCAAATAATACAGAATGATCGATATCCCTGTCACGCCACCCTCACCAAAGTCATTGGGAATCACAAATAAATTGACTGCCAGCGCAAAAATAAATGCCCCGAGAAGCAGCATAACCATATCATGTACTCTTTTGTTCATACGATATACCTCCATGATTTTAAAGCTCACACAAAAAAGCGATTAAAGGAAAAAATCATCCTTTAATCGCTTTGTAGCAAACATAAGTTGCGCAGCTCTTTTGATAC
This sequence comes from Paenibacillus sp. FSL M7-1046, assembly GCF_038007405.1. Taxonomy (NCBI): domain Bacteria; kingdom Bacillati; phylum Bacillota; class Bacilli; order Caryophanales; family Paenibacillaceae; genus Paenibacillus; species Paenibacillus sp. FSL M7-1046. The sequence continues at coordinate 3,752,119 of NZ_JBBOXB010000001.1, forward strand.
TTTAATCATAACAAGCCTTATATGGGATGTAAATGATTTTAATTCAAGTAAGGAGTCCCGTTTCAATCGGAAGTGGGCGCAGCGGTAAGATCCTTAATATCCGTTGAACCAAAGATAAGCAGCGCAATTACAATGACCAGCAGGATCCCCCCGGCAAAATCTTCACCGTCAAAATTGTCCATACGTGCTAGGCCTCCCTTTATTCCTCCACTCAAGAGTTGTCTGATTTTTTCTTCAAAGCGGCCATGATCTCGTTCAAGGTCAGGCTGCTGTTGTCGTCGAGAAAGCTGACCAGTTTATCAACGTTGCTGTCGCTCAAATTGCCAAGTGATTTATATTTGCCAACCAGGCTGACAAGAAGCGAAGCGTCCGTGAACATCTGGACAGAATCTACCTTTAACTTGCCTGATAAAAGAAGTGCAGCCACTGCAAACTCCAGCCCCTTTGGACTTTGCGTTTTAGGGTTTGCCGGTTGTTTTTTTATGCTCGTTTTCTTTCCTTTTCCAGGAGGGGGCATGGACTCCCTTCTTCCGTATACATTCTTTCAGAACAGCGGCCACTAGTGGGCGAACTCTCTTTTGTACACTTTATGCACTACTGCAGGATTTGGTGAATGGAGCCTGTCTTCTGTCCACACCGTCAGGGTAGCGCACGAATATTAATATATTGTGCGATCAATTAACACTACCGCTAGAATCAGAGTTTGATATTCACAAATGAGTGGGTTGAAAGGAGGAGTAAGACGGGATGACCACATTATCTACTGGACCTATAGAGAATAATCCTGTTCTTGGAGTAAGACCGGCGCAGCTTGTAACTGTAAAGATTGTGAATCGGGCTGCTGAAGAGGTACTGGTTATTAATATTCTAGGTTACTTCCTGGGCAATACAAGAACTTTATATGTGAGTGAAGTCGTCGAAATCGCACCCGACGAGGTGGTGACCAGAGACTACTTTGCCGATCTGGATTCTTTCGAATTTCTCTTTACAGGCGATGACCTAGGAGAAAAAGCAGGGATTTCAGTATGGGGCAAACAAGCTGACGGTCAATTGGTGGATGCCCATCGTGTTGTAACGCATGAGAAATGGAGTGACGAGTTGTAATATCTGCGGAGTCCGAACCCGGTAGAGTAAGAAATCCTTATGTCATTCTAAAAAATACAGCAAACAGGGACATCCCCAGCTTTAGGCTGTGAAAGTCCCTGTTTGCTGTGCAAGGAGATAAGCATCCATGGCCAACTTATGAAAGCATCAGGATTTCACGGATATCCTGCTCGCTTAAGGCAGACATGGCCTCCTGGCCCGGTTGGATGACTTCATCGATCAGGTTCTTCTTCTTCTGCTGAAGCTCGTACATCTTATCCTCGACAGTCCCCTGTGCTACGAGGCGGATCACCTGCACCACCTTCTTTTGCCCGATCCGGTGGGCCCGGTCGGCAGCTTGCTGCTCGACAGCGGGATTCCACCAGAGATCGTAGAGAATGACCGTGTCCGCTCCCGTCAGGTTCAGTCCGGTGCCGCCCGCTTTTAGTGAAATCAGGAAAAGATCGCGTTCACCCTCATTGAACCTGTTGCAGAGCTCCACCCGCTGGGCTGAAGGCGTCTGGCCATCGAGGTAGAAATGCTGTACACCCAGCAGGCCCAGTTCACGGCCGATCAGGCCGAGCATTTCGGTGAACTGGGAAAAAATCAGCATCCGTTTGCCGGAGCTGCGGCATTCTTCAATAATCTCCAGCAGCTGTTCGAATTTCGCCGAGCCGCCGGTATAGCCTGCAATGAACAGCGCGGGGTGGCAGCAGAGCTGGCGCAGCCGGGTCAGCCCGGCAAGCACCTTGATTCTGCCGTTGCCAAACCCGTCGTTGTCCAAATGCTTGAGCGCTTCCTTGCGCAGCCTGGCAAGATAGGCGACATACAATTTTTTCTGCTCAGGCAGCAGCTCCGAGGCCTGCAGAGATTCGATTTTGTCCGGCAGCTCTTTCAGTACATCGCTTTTTAGGCGGCGCAGCAGAAAAGGCCGTGCCCGCCTCGCAACCGTCTCCCGGGGCAGGTCATGAAAGGCCTTTTTGCCCGGAAACAGCCCCGGAAACACAACTCCGAAGATCGACCATAGATCCTCCAGAGCATTTTCTACCGGCGTTCCGGTAAGCGCGAAGCGGTAGCGTGCCTGCAATATTTTTACCGCCTGAGCCGTCTGGGTGGCATGGTTTTTGATGACCTGCGCCTCATCCAGAAACAGGGTGTGGAAGGAATGCTTGGCGTACTCTTCAATATCACGGCGCAGCAGCGGATAGGAGGTGATGATTACATCGTTTCCTGCGGTGTTCTTCAATGTCCGTCGGCGTTCGGTTAAGTTCCCGTCGGCTATGGCCGCTTTGATCTCCGGGGCGAATTTCTTCAGCTCATTCTGCCAGTTGTAGAGCAGGGAGGCCGGAGCGATGATCAGCGCAGGGTGGCCTCCCTGCCGGATATCCTTAAGCTCTGAGAGCAGGAAGGCGATGCTCTGCAGCGTTTTGCCGAGACCCATATCATCGGCGAGGATGCCGCCGAACCGGTAGTGGGCCAGCGTCTTCAGCCACTGGAAACCATATTGCTGATAATCCCGGAGTACGGGAACAAGGCTGTCCGGCACAGGGAAATCAAGATTTTCGGGATTCCGCATGTTGGCCAGAAGCCGGCGCAGGGAGCGTCCCATGGTGACGGAGTCCCCCGCGCTGTCGCCATTCAGATGCAGGCCGCGGGCCAGGGGGAGGGAGAACTGCGGGCTTTTGAGCTCATCCTGCCGGATTCCGATTTCGTTCATAAAGGTGATGATTTCTAAGAATTCCGCACTCTCCAGCGGCAGCAGCGCCCCATCCGGCAGCCGGTAATAACGGCGTTTCTCCTGCAGCGATTTCAGCACCAGTACAATTTCCGTTTCGGGGATTCCTTCCATGGCAAATTTGAAGTCCAGCCAGTCGGTTTTTTCATTCCAGCTTAAGGTTACCTTCGGCAGAGCTGTTCCGGTGAGCAGTCTTCCCTTGACAGCAGTAGTGGCATATACCTCAAGCAACGGCTCCAGCAGCGGCACGGTATGATAGAGAAAATCAAATTCGCCGTCCTCATCGCTCATAATATAGCCGCTTTCCGTTTGGGTAAAAGAAGCATGATCCATCAGTGCAAGAATCCGCCCTTCGGCTTCCCCGTCCCGCATCAGAATCACCTCATTGCCCCGTTCTCGTGCTTTCTCATCGAGCGGGTTAATCACAATATTGCCGTATTGAAACTCAAGGCCTGCGAGCAGCCGGTCTCTTATCCGGTCAAGATAAAGTCTGGCTTGAAGCTGTGCCTGGATGATGCGGCCTTGGATAGCCTCGGCAATATGCACATGGCCCAGCTTTTTCAGCCCGGGAATCACCTTGTCCATAAAAGGCTCCATTTGCTCCGGGGCAATGGCAATTTCATCTTTGCGGGAGGAGGCCAGCATTTTCTTAAGCTCGGAGAGACGCTGGCATTCCTGAACCGGCAGCTTCAGCAGCCTGCCTTCAGACAAGATAAGCCCGTAATCCTCCATGACTGTAAGCTGCGCAAGCCCCTGGATATCCAGCCGGTAGCTGTTATCCGTGGTTTGATCGAATTGAAAGCTCAGCGGAGGGGGAGCGTTTGTGATCTGAAGCCCTTCAGTGCTTATTCCCCCTTGCTGCAAATGGACAGAGGATACTGCTGTTAGCGCAGGCTGAACTTGCTCCCAGAAAAAAGGCGGAACCGGCAGCAGCCGCTCCCCTCCCGGGCCACCCGAATAATGCGTATGAGGACTGACAGCTTCATGGTACATCTTTTCATTTAAAAGGACTTCGATCAGCTTCAGAATCACCGCATTGTCTTCTTTATTGAAGCTGTGCAAGGAAGGGTCATAGATAAAATGCTTGGTGAACTCAAAGGACTCCCCGCGGTGGATGCGCTCTAGAAAAGCTCTGATTTTCTGCACAATATAAAGCCGCTCTAGTCCGATCTTCAGTTCAATTCCAAGCTTATGAGTGCCATCGGTGTACAGAACCGGCTTGCAGATGAACTCGACTTGAAGCGGAGTTCTGATATCGCTATAGGTTCCGGTGCCGCTCGGACGCTTCCGGGAGCTGCCGAACATATCCAGCATGCTGGTCACCAGTTTCCGGTCACCCGTATGTTCCCCTGAGCTAAAGGCTGCAGTTTCCGGATTACGCGGAGTAAGTCTGCCGCTCTCTCCGGTGGAGCCTCCGTGAAGGTGGAGACTGGGGCCGGCCATACTTCTGGAGAGTTCCGTGTCCATTTCCTGACGGAGTATATTCACGAGAACAGCTGCGATATGCTTGCAAAAAGCTCCGCCGTGGTGGTATGCAGGGCAGGTGCATTCCCCATTCACATCACCGTCACTGTCTATAGCAAGCACCACTTCGTAGCTTTCGAGGCCTTGAACCTCAGCCCGGTATTTTGAATATTCCAGCTCAACATTGTTCTCCGCATAGGTCAGCGTGACCTTATCCGCTTCATAATAAACCGTCCCCTGCTCCAAAGCAGCACCGCCGCATAGCAGCCTGATTACCCGTTCCGGCACATAGAAACCCACAGCGCTAATCACTTCCTTTTGTCTTGTCCATAAGTCCGAATTTGCTATAGTACCCATAATAACAGAACAGGCGTACGCCTTCAAAACCATTTACCGGAATCTCTGAACAGATGCTGCGGTGCGGGATCACTATAAGTGTTTACAATGTAAAAAAAGGCCATCTCCAAACTGCATTTCTGCCGCTTGGAGATGGCCTTCTATTGAAAGTGTCAGTGTAAATTTCCGGTGTCCTCAAAAGATCAGCCTAAGTTCACTTCGTTTCTGGGCGTACTGCCGGTCCGCTGATACCGTACAGCATGAAAGCCAAAGTCTGCTCAATCTCTTCTTCATCATTCCAATCGCTATCCGGCAGGAACAGCAGACGGGCCAGCAGATATCCGATTACAGAAGAGACCGTAAACCGGATAATTGCGGGTGTGGGCATGTCGATAATTTCGCCCTTTTCCTTGAAATGCTCGGTAATGGCGGTTACCCGCTCCAGTACCTGGCCGAGAACATTCTCGGCGAACTGTTCCCTTAATGCGGGCTGAAAGGGGATTTCCTGAATAAGAATTTTCAGAATCTTAAAGTTCTTGCGGGCGAATTCCAGCCGGTTGACCATAAAAGCCCGCAGAAATGCTTCATAGCTCTCGGGAGGACCATCCAGCACGCCGTCGAAATTGCGCATGACAAAGGGCGCGATCATGCGGCTCATCGTCGGCCCGACAATGGACAGCAGCAGATCCTTTTTGGTCTTGTAATAGCGGAAGATCGTCCCCTCCGCCACCCCCGCCTTCTGGGCAATTTCACTGGTAGCCGCAGCCGAATATCCTTTATCTGAAAATATTTCAATCGCCGCCTCCAGAATGGCGATCTGCTTCGGCGTCATTTTTTCTTCCTGACTGATGGCCAGCAGCTCCTCAATCCACTGCTCCCCCTCATGCTGCTGCTCCGCAGCATTGTCCGTCTCCATTCTTTTGCCCTCCAAACCTCGTATTTTCCGTTTATATTATCATAGCTGCATGCGTATTTACATTTTGCGGTGTTTGCGCAGGGCCAGCACATTCAGCAGCATGAACAGCAGAGAGAAACCGATCAGAACAAAGACATCCAGCGCGATGTCGCTCCAGCCTTTGCCGCGGATCATGATGTCCATCAGCGCCTCCGAGCCGTAATAGATCGGTGTCGCCAGCCCGATCCGCTGCAGCCACACCGGGAGCGTATCCATAGGGAACAGCCCGCTTAAGAAAATCTGCGGCACGATGATTAGCGGAATGAACTGCATCATCTGCAGCTCATTGGCAGCAAAAGCCGAGAGCAGCGTACCGAGCGTCAGCGCTGTCATTGACAGCAGCAGTGTCACAAGCAGCACATAACCGAAGCTGCCAGCCATCATAATTCCTAGCACCTGAATGGAGAACCAGGAGATCAGCAGCGCCTGGAATACGGTAAAAATCCCGAAACCGCACACGTAGCCAAGAACGACTTCCCAACGTTTCAGCGGGGTGGAGAGCAGACGTTCCAGGGTTCCGGTAGTCCGTTCCCGCAGCAAGGAAACGCCGGCAATCAGAAAGACGAAGAAGAAGACAAAGACGCCGATCATAATCGGACCGAAGCGGTCGATCGTACTCATATCTTCAGCGCCGTACAGATAGCTGATCTGCGGCTTCAGCTGACCTTGTCCCTGGCCCGGTATAGCAGGCTGCAGGCTCTGTACTGCTTCCTGTAAGGCCATCAGTGCCGCGCGGTTTGCCGTGGGATTGCTGCCTTCCAGCACAACTTCGGGAGCAGCGCCGCTTACTGTGACAAGCGCATCGATCTCGCCCTCCTTCAAAGCTTCGTTGCCCAGCTCTGCCGTGGTGTATTCGACAACAGCAGTGCTTTGCTTCTCAAACGCCGCAGAGATGGCTTGGGTATTTCCGTAAACACCAAACTTCGGTTCATAGTCATCGCCGTTAAACACAAGACTCATTAAGCTGAGAACAAGCAGGGGGGCAATGAACATCAGCGCCATCGTTCTTTTGTCATGAATAAACTGCTGGAGAATTCGCAGGGTGATCGCCCGGATTCTCATCGGCGGACACCTCCATAATATAGAAAGGCTTCTTCAAGAGAAGCAGAAGCGGTAGCGTTCAGCAGACCTGCAGGTGTATTCACCGCCAGCAGTTCACCGTCACGGATCATGGCCAGGCGGTCGCATTTTTCGGCTTCATCCATTACATGGGTTGTGAGTACAATGGTAGTTCCTTTGCGGTTCAGCGCCTTCAGTTCCTTCCAGATGGACTGGCGCAGCACGGGATCAATGCCAACCGTGGGCTCATCAAGAAGCAGAAGCGGAGGCTCATGCAATAAGGCGATCGCCAGTGACAGACGGCGTTTCATCCCCCCGGAATACTGATCAACTCTTTTGCGCAGATGATCCTGCAGATTGACCAGCTCCAAGACATCCCTGATCCGGCGGGTGCGGTTTCCGCCCTTTAGTCCATAGAGAGCGGCGAAGAATTCCAGATTCTCTTTTGCGCTCAGCTCCGTATACAAGGCGTCAGACTGAGCCATATATCCGATTTGCTGCAGCATGGCAAGCTTAGGCATGGGTATCCCCAATACACGCACTTCGCCCGAGGTCACTTCATCAATGCCGGTCAAGAGCTTCACCAGCGTAGTTTTGCCGGAGCCGGAAGGGCCCAGAACGCCGAAGGTTTCCGCCTTTGCAACCTGCAGGGAAATATCCTTCAACACTTCCTTGCTGCCAAACGTCCGGCAGACGTGGTTTACGGAAACAACAGAAGTTCCCTGATTCATAACTATCTCCTCAATTCTCATAATAATGAGTGAGTACTCACTCATAATATTAATGCAATCGGCTGCCGATGTAAATCTTTTTTCTGCGGATAGTTAAATATTTTAAATTTTAGAATATTGGTTTTCACAAGAATAAATCAGGGTAATTATGGGTATTGGTTAAAGCCCGACAACTCTATTTCATACAGGAGGAGGTTTATTTGATGTTCAACAAGAAGTTCGTTTTTCCCATGCTGGTGCTGTTTACTGCAGCGGGTCTCAGCGGTTGCAGCAGCTCCGGTCCGGGAACAGGCAGTGAGCATTTTCGCACCTTAGCGCAAGAAAGTGTGGACCAGGCGGAATATCTGCCCGGGGACTTTCCGATTCCTGTGGGTGCAGGCATTACGTTTACGGATGGGGAGCTGGTGGGCGGAAAGAAGTCATCCATGCTGATCTTTGAGACAGAAGAGAGTATGGACGCACTAGGTAGTACATATAAAGAGTATGTTAAGGCCAAGGAACTGGACCGGGGCACACAAATTGTGGATTCGAACAATCTGATTATTAACGGCAAAGTTCAGGGCGATTACTCTTATTCTATTATAGGGAGCAGCCTGGACACGAAACCGGGCGGTGCCGAAGTGATTGTTACGTGGATCGAGAATTAAGATATTCACACTGTTTTACATATATTGCCGATTTAACCCCAGTTTTAATAAAGCCGACCCAGAGGTTCCGGGGCCGGCTTTATTTATTCTTAAGGATTTGGCCCACTTAACATTTCCATAACATTCCTCTAGAACAGAATTGACATTCGTAGATGAAAATAACATTAGCAGTTACCTAAGGGAAAAGGGTGAATCTAATTGAAGAATAGTAAATGGTTGAGTGCGGCTTTGGCTTCTTCGCTTCTTGTAACAGGAGGAGTGGTAAGTGTTTTGGCAACAAGTAACAGCGCTGAGGCCGCCGCCGTCCAGTCAGCTGCAGTCAAAGAAGGTACGACTACGTGGACTGTGAACGGTACACCGGTTGCACTCAGCACAATAGACAAAAACGGCTATAAATTATATTCGTTAAGTCAGGTTGCCGGGGAGCTTGGAGCCCATGTGAAAGTCAGCAGCAGCGGTTTTGAACTCAACGACAGCAAAGGATTACATACTATACAAATTCAAACGGGAGCTAAAAGCTATCTGGTAGATGGCACCAAGCAGGAGTTCACTGTAGCACCTGTTTTCTATAATGGTAAAACCTATGTAGAATTGACAAAATTGGTCACTGGTCTTGGCGGTGAGCTGCAGGCGGATTCGGCTACTGTTCTCAGCTTTGCCCTTCCGGAAGGTGATTTTGATACACTGCACTGGAGTGCGGATGGAAGCCTGATCGCCAATAAAAGTGATGCGGAAACAACCCAGCTCTTGAAATTCAGCAACACGCCGGGGAATTATGAGCTGTTCTCCTCCAATGACGGAGCTGTCGATTTCGCCGTTTCCGCTGACCAGAAGTGGGGTGCGTTTAGTGACGAGACAGGCCAGCTTAAGCTGATCAATCTGTTCAATGGGGTGATCACACCGCTCGGCAAGGATACCAGTGTTAAGACTGATTTGGTTTGGTCGCAGGACGGCAAGAAGATTTACTTCATCCAGGGCGACAAGCAGGAGAAGATTGCTCAAATTTCGCTGGAAACCGGAACGGTTAAAACCTTGCTTGAAGATAAAGTAGAGAATAAATCCGAGCTCCGCGTATCCGCCGACGAGAAGAACGTGGTCTATATCGTCAACGTTACCGGTGTAGCTAAAAATGATGCGGACAGCACCGAGGATTCGCTGACGGTAGATTTCAGCAAGGCTGGAGAACAGCTGTACAAGCTGGATCTGATAACCAAAGATGCGAAGCCGGCAGCATTGACGACTGAACTGGATAACAAGCTCTACCCGGAAATTTTGAATAACGGCAGCATTGTGTATCTGAGTGCAGATCCCGAAGGCAACTCGGCGAACAGCCTGAAATCAATCGGAGCCGATGGCAAAAGCTCGAATATTGCCCTTGATGGCGAAGCGAACTGGGCAGCTGGTGTAAGTGGTGGTCTGGTTGTATCCGCTGTGACGGCGGACGGAAGTACCGTAATTTATGCTATCAGTGCTGACGGGGCCAAGAGTGAACTGTTCCGCACAGCCGAAGACGTGACTGAAGTTTCTGCATCCCATGACGGCAGCAAGCTCGCTCTCGTTAGCGGCGGCACACTCTGGCTGGTTCAGAACGGCAAAGCCCTGCAGCTGTCGAAATAAGATTATATTCCCTGCTTCAGAACCAACAACATTTAACGGCGCAACCGCCGGGAGGAGATTTTACTCATGAAGATTTTTAAAAAATTTACAGTTACAGCATTGACCGCGGTTATCGCGGTAACCGCATCGTTTGCCGGAGTGGCAGCCGCCGCTGACACACTTAAAGGCAAAATCACAGTGAACGGCTCGACAGCGCTGCTGCCGTTGACGCTGCAAGCAGCCAAGGAGTTCCAGAAGCTGCACCCTAAAGTGAAGATCGCTGCTTCAGGCAAAGGCTCCGTTACCGGACCGCAGGCCGTGAAGAAAGGCATCGCCGACATCGGCGCTTGTGACTGGGATGCCAGCATTGACGTTCCGGGCTTTAAAGCTTTTGACGGACAAGTAGCAAACAAGGTAGCTGTCATTCCTTTCGCCACCATCGTGAACAAGAATGTGGGCGTAGACAACCTGACGACGGAACAGCTGCAAGGCATTTACTCCGGTAAAATCACCAACTGGAAGGAAGTCGGCGGATCGGATGCGAACATTGTCGTGATTACCCGCGCTTTCGGTTCCGGTACACGCGTAAACTATCAGGCTAAAGCTCTTGCGGGCGGAGATATCGTCAAGAAAGAGAAGAACTACAAGGAGACCGGTTCCAGCGGTGACATGAAGACAGCCGTTGCCACTACACCTAATGCCATCGGTTATATCGACCTTGTCTATGTAAGCGGCAGCGACATCAAAGCTGTGAAATTCAATGGCATTGAAGCATCTACTGACAATGTAATCAATGGCTCGTACAAAATTTGGGCCTATGGTTATTACATGACTAAAGGTCAGCCAACCGGTGTTACCAAAGAGTTCATCGATTATGTTCAGAGCAAAAAGTTCCAAACCGGCTCGCTCAAAAAGCTTAAATTCATTCCGATCGCAGCAATGAAATCCTAGTCATCATTCTTCACTATATTGAACGGTACATGCGGCCAGCCCCGGATTCCACACGGGGGTGGCCGCTTACAGGAGGGAACGTATGGGGGCACCAGTCCAGGGCCTGGCATCAAGGGCACAAAAGGGTCTATCCGAAGTTAAAGTCAGTGAGAAACGCCATAGCAGACATTTGTTCAGCAATACCTTATCCCGCTATTATTTTATATTCAGCATTCTTGCGCTTTGCTTTGTGCTTGGACTTGTTATTATTTTCATCGGCAAAACGGCGCTGCTTCTGTTCGCTCATCTCTCACCGGCTGAATTTTTCTTCTCCTTTAACTGGACGCCGGAAGAGGATGCCTTCGGGGCTGCTGCCTTCATTGTAAATACATTGTCTCTTACAGCACTGACGCTGCTGATTGCCGTGCCGATCTCCGTAGGCATGGCCGTGCTGTGTGCCGAAATTGCTCCGAAATGGATGAAGAACTTTATCCGGCCAGTGCTCGACCTGCTCGTCGGAATTCCTTCTATAGTATATGGTTATCTGGGCCTTACGGTCCTCCTGCCTTTTCTGCGCAGAGTCAGCGGGGAAGGGCTGGGTGACGGATTGCTCGCCGCTGCGCTCGTACTGGCATTGATGGTGCTGCCGACGATCTGCCGGATCAGCGACGATGCCATTGTTGCCGTTCCGCGCAAATACCGGGATGCCGCTTATGCCCTCGGTTCGACCCGCCTTCAGGTCATTATGCGGGTGATCCTGCCTGCGGCCAGCAGAGGCATCATCTCGGCCATCATCCTCGGGATGACCCGGGCTGTCGGGGAGACCATGGCCGTTGTTATGGTCATCGGCAATACCCCGCAGCTGGCCAAGACGCTGTTCACGCCATCATCTGTGCTGACCAGTAATATCGTGATGCAAATCTCCAATGTGGAGTTTGACTCTACCTGGAACTATGCATTGCATATGATGGCTTTCCTGCTGCTGCTCATTTCCTTTGTGCTGATCCTGGTGATCCGCATCCTGGGACGGAAAAGGAGGGATGCGTAATGAACGGTTTCACACGTACCCGTTATACTGCCCGTGCCCAGCGGCGCAACAAAATTGCGACCTTTGGTTTTTATACCCTCGGTGCTCTCGTGATGCTGCTGATCTTCTGGCTGCTCTTTACGATCCTGAGCAAGGGACTGCCGGCGCTTAGACCCGATTTCCTGATCAAGCAGCCGGAGGAGATTGATCCCGGCGGAGGGATCGGACCGGTCCTGTTCAACTCCTTCTACATCCTGTTCATTTCGTTGTTGATTTCCATACCGATTGGGATCGGCGCCGGCATCTACATGGCGGAATATGCCCCGGACAATCGCTTTACCGGCGCGTTGCGCATCTGCGTGGAGTCGTTGTCCTCGGTACCCTCGATTGTGTTTGGGATGCTGGGTCTGGCGATTTTTGCCGAATACTTCGGTGTCGGCCTGACGATTCTTGGCGGCGGTGTCAGCCTGGCGCTGCTTAACCTGCCGATGCTGACCCGGGTGACGGAGGAAGCTGTGCAGGCGGTTCCCCGTGAAATCCGTGAAGCCGGATATGCGCTTGGCATGACCAAATTCCATGTCATCCGCAAAGTGGTGCTTCCGGTAGCCATGTCGTCGATTGTCACCGGTGTCTGTCTTGTGGCCGGCCGTGCCTTCGGCGAATCGGCGGTTATTATTCTGACCGCAGGACTCAGCACCTCCGGAGAAATGTGGGACTTTAATCTGTTCTCGCCTGGAGAGACGCTCGCTGTGCATCTTTGGTATGTGCAATCCGAAGCCATTGTCGAAGACGCGCGGCAGATCGCTGACAAATCGGCGGCGGTGCTGGTCTTCGTAGTCCTGCTGATCAACTTTGTCTTCCGCTTTCCTTTATGGCTCGGAAATCGCCGCAAGGGGCGCTGAACAATTAAATTTCATTGAATACAAAAAACAGACTGCCAGCAGCAGCTTCATGCCGCGAGTGCAGTCTGTTTTTATATGGCGGATAGGGAAGGGAAGAGAAGAGAATCCGGAATGTTAATTGCTTAAAATTCTTAATAATACTAAAATGAAAGCAGTTACATAGTAGGTAGTCCCTAACCAGGAGGTGCGAGTGATGGCGGAGCACATGTCCGAGAAGGAACTCAATAAACTGATTAACATGCTGGAGCTTTCACGGATTGAGAGTGAGGTGAGCATCGAAGAATCTTTTATGAAAGACGATAATTCCGACAATGAAAGGGATGGACGGCTGCTGGTCCGGGCGGGAAAGATATTTGTTCAGGACCCGCTTCCAGGCGGATCACCAGCAGTGATATCGGCCCTGCTCCCGGTGCTGCTTCATGTAAACGGTCAAGTGCTTACAGAGCCGTCAGCTGTCACCTCGCAAGACATCATAGAATGGGAGATCGTCGAACCGCCGCTTTATACCATTACTGTTTCCGAGGACAGGCTGCTGGCCTTTTTCACCCTACTTGGATCTAAAAGATTTCCCTGGAAATTAAACGACCATTTCACAGCCAGCATAGTAGAGGTGAAAGCATCGCAGGATCCGGCGAATGTCATCGGCATGCTTGGCCTGAATCAGATCATTGTTGATTTTGAGCAAAAGAAGATCATCCAGAACCTGAACATCTCCGGCATTCATGCCGAACTTCAGAATCCGACCTATCAGCCGATTACTGCTGCCAAAGGGAGAGCGGCTGTGCCTGGGGAGAATGCGTATCTGGAATTGTTTTTCTCCGAGACGATTGAGAATGAATTTAGTGAAATTGAAGGACAGGTGGATTACCGCAGCCATCTCCGCATTCCTTCAGTGATCCGCGGTGAGGTCATTGCCCGCAAGATTCCGGTCGTCGAAGGGATTCCCGGCTATGATGTATATGGAGAAATTCTTTATCCGCCTGAGCCAGCTGATGTCACGGTGACTGCAAGGAATAACACAGTGCTGCTAATCAACAATGAGGTCCGCGCGCTGCGTGAAGGCAGGCCCAGAGTGACTGGTGACAAAGTCAAATGTTTTGACATCTGCACTTCATACCTCGTTCCCGGCAATGTGAGCATCCACACCGGCAATATCGTCTTCTCGGGTGATGTGATTATCCGCGGCAATGTAGAGGACAACATGATTATTGAATCCTTGGGCAATGTCTATGTTTCCGGAAGTGTCTACAACTCCACAATTACTGCTACCGGGAGCATTCTAGTGAAAGGAAACGTGGTTAACAGCAAGCTGTATTCCGGTTATTTCGGCGTCATGTACAACCGGATCTACAACTTCTCCAAGCAGCTGATTGAGGAGTGCAAGGTCTTGCAAAATGCTACTCAGATGCTCGTACAGGCCGTACAAAGCCACAAAAAGAGTGTCAAGTACGGACAGGCTGTGCTGCTGCTGCTGGAAAGCAAGTTTCAGAAAATCCCCCAGCTCATTAAAGAGCTCCTCTTGGTGCTGGATACGGTGAAGGCTTCCTTTCATCAGGATCTGGAACAGACCCTGCATTTTCTCAATCTGTTCCTGAAGCCGGTGCAGCTGGTCGATTTCCTGACGGAGACTTCGCTCAGTGGTGTTATCGGTATATTGGAGGAGCTGCATGTTGGTGTGGCACGGATGCAGGAATCCAAAGTGGAGGTTAATATCGGCAAATGCCAGAACAGCACACTGAAATCGAATGGGGATATTAACATCCACCGGGACGGCATTGTGCAGAGTGAACTGTTTTCTTCGGGGAATATTACGTTCCATAAGACGTTTTCGGTTTGCCGTGGCTCCAAGCTGGAGGCAGGAGGGAACATTTTAGCCTATTTTGTCGGCGGGGAGAGCGGGGCGCAGTCTTACCTGAAGGCCAAACAGAGCGTTACTGTCCGCAAAATGTACATGGGTAAAGTAACGATCGACCGTTTTACAGCCGATATTATGGAGCCGGTAGAGAATATCGTATTTGATATCGAAACTGTCCGGATGATTAAGCTCCGCATGGAAGCCAAGTGAGCATAAGGGCAGGGAATGGGCGGCTTAATCATACCCTGTTGAATGGCCAGTAATCCTTAGATATGGCGAACAAGCCTTTCCGGAAGAACCCGAAGAGGCTTGTTCGTATTGTCCTGAAGGAATTGAAGTTTAGACTACTGCAGTGCTCCGCGCACGAATCCGTCTGCAGCCAGCAGTCTGCTCCGCGCTTCCTCAGCATCCACATTGGCCAATATCATAATAATGGCAGTCTTTACATGGCCTTCTGCGCCATGATAAGCCGCTTCAATCTGTTCGTCGGAAGCATCGGTGGCCAGTCCGATAATCCGTTTGGCCCGGTGCACCAGTTTTTTATTGGATGGATTCAAATCAACCATGAGATTACGGTAGACCTTCCCGATCCGGATCATGGCGGTGGTGGTCAGCATGTTGAGAATCATTTTTTGCGTGGTGCCTGATTTCATCCGGGTAGAGCCCATGATGACTTCCGGGCCAACCACTGCTTCTATGGTTAATTGACCGAGGCCTGCCATCGGTGTTCCGGGGTTGTTGCATAAGCCGATGACAACCGCTCCAAGTTCTCCGGCACGTTTCATCGCCCCCAGAACATATGGTGTACGCCCGCTGGCGGCAATGCCGATAACCACATCCTTCGCCGTGATGCCGGAGGAGTCGATATCGGCTGCGCCCAATTCCTCGCTGTCTTCCGCACCCTCAACGGGATCTTTAATCGCCTGAAACCCTCCGGCAATTAATCCCTGCACCATAGCCGGGTCTGTGCCATAGGTGGGCGGACATTCGGAGGCATCAAGAATGCCGATTCTTCCGCTCGTTCCAGCACCTACATAGAACAATCTTCCGCCCTGCTGGAAGGCATGGACGATATAGTCCGCAGCAATGGCAATCTGCGGGATAAGCCCTTGAATACAATCGGCGACCAGCCGGTCTTCATTATTAATCAGCTCCATGATTTCAGTGGAATTGAGGTTATCGATATCGCTTGTTTTATCATTGAGCTGCTCTGTAATCAGGTTGTCCAAAATAGGATTCATGAGGTTTCTTCCTCCTGCCAGTCTATTCTTGTCTGTAGTCATTAAACAGCTTGCGTGCAGTCATGGCTGCTCCGGTGGATGGCGGAGCCCCAAGGCTCCCATCTACGAAATTCAACCCGCCAAAAGTTTTCTGCAGGCTGCTGCAGAAGATCCCGCGGAAGATCGGGGAATACCTGAACACCGAGCCGCTGAGCACTACGGGATAGTTTTGCAGAGTGGGGCTGCGGCGAAGCAGGGCCGCAGCGGTATCGCTTAAGGCCGCAGCTTCTTCGGAAAGAATGGCGATAGCAGCAGCATCTCCGGCTTCAGCCGCCTGAATGCAAACTTTTGAAAAGGCGGAAATTTCTGCTTTGGAATGGGAAGGGATATAAATATATCCCTTCAAATCCGTAATGAGCTTAAATCCGTATTCCTCCATAATCATATCGGTCATTATCGTGGGTTTACAAACACTGTCATAGCTGCGCATCACCGTTTTGAGTGTACGGAGCCCGATTTGATATCCGCTTCCTTCATCTCCAAGGTAATGCCCCCAGCCGCCGGTGCGGGTGCCGGATCCATCCGGAAGATAGCCGTAGCAAATCGATCCGGTACCCGAGATGACCAGCACCCCGTGATTGCTTCCCACTGCGGCCATCAAAGAAATCTGTCCTTCTGATTGTATGAACACCGGAATAGGTAGTCCTTGTTTCAATACATGCTGCTGAACGGCCCTCTTAAGGAGGGTTTCTTCATCGATGCTGGAGAAACCTGACACAGCGAGACATATTGCTGTAATTTCATCGACATTTATCGACAGTCTCTCTATCAATCCGTCAATAGCTGACATGATTTCTGTAAGCGCTGTCCCGAAGGAGGCACTATGCGGATTGGATGGACCTCCAATATAGCGGGCGAGTAATGTTCCCCGCTCATCCAAAGCGGCTGCATCGGTCTTTGTGCCACCTCCATCAAGGCCTAAGAACACTTTCATCGATCAATCACCACTTTGATTTTTTACTAATTATATGAGATGAAGAGCATAAAGTAAAATAAAATTTCACAAGAAAAATAAATGTTGAAATTTTATTTTACAACTCATATAATGAATTCATTCCAAGGTTTTGGGAGAATATCAAACCTTATGAGTTAACAAAGCTAACATTGTTTTGTGGGGTGTCGGTTCAAAGAGAGTTCTATTCTATAGGGAGGTGCATTGATTCCAATGAATGGCGGTTTGATTCGTTTGCGGGAATTGTATGAAACACTAAGTCCGTCGGAGCACAAGATTGCTGCGTATATCCTGCAGAATCCGGATGAAATGATCCAGCTCTCCATCGCTGATTTGGCTACGAAGAGCGGATCCAGCCAGGCGGCAATCGTCAGGCTGTGCAAGTCCATCGGCTTTAAGGGATACCAGGATCTGAAGATTAAAGTGGCCGGTGATCTTCAGGGCAGAGATCCGGCAATCATTGGCTACCAGGAGATTCGTCCCAATGACACGATTTCAGCCATTATGCAGAATGTATCCAATAATAATATTCAATCGATCCGGGATACTCTCACGATTTTGGATGAAGCCATGGTTGAGCGGGCGGTTGAAGCGATTGACCGGGCGAAGGTGATTTATTTCTTCGGAGTGGGAGCCTCCAACCTGATTGCGATGGATGCCCAGCAGAAGTTTTTGCGGATTAATAAGATGAGCTTCTCTTTTGCCGATCCGCATGTCCAGTTAACGAGCGCCATAACCGCAACTGCTGACGACGTGGCTGTATGCATTTCATACTCCGGCGAGACCAAAGAGGTTATCCGGGCAGCATCCATTGTGAAGGATAATGGGGGAACCGTGATCAGCATCGCGAAATATGGAAATTCCACCCTAAGCCGGAGCGCGGATATTCCGCTATGCACCTCCGCCACCGAAAATGAAATCCGCAGCGGAGCGATGGCTTCGCGGATTACACAGCTTAATCTTATCGATATTTTATATCTCGCCGTTGCAAGCCGGAATTATGAACAGTCCGTTACTTATCTGGAAAAGAGCAGACAACATATCAAACGGCTGTAGCCGGAAAAATAAGGGGAGAAGAAATAATGAAGAAAAGTTTATTGCTTAGTATGGTACTGGTTATGATGCTGATCAGCGCATGTGGCAACTCCGGAGGCAAGGAGGCGGCAAGCAGCCCGGATGCCAAAGATACCGTTACCGTCTGGACTTATCCGGTGCACGGAGCCTATGAGGATGAACTAAAGGGTCTGGTAGCAGATTTTCAAAAAGAACATCCAAACATCACCGTGAAGACGGAAGTGCTGTCTTGGGCGGAGGGTCCGAAGAAATTCGACGTAGCCCTGAATGCCGGCAGCCCGCCTGATCTGTACTTCCACAGTGTGGATGGCACCTATGTCAACACCGGGCTTGCGCTTGATCTGGATCCGTACATGACGGACGACATCAAGAATGACTACCTTCCGGGAACACTGGAGCTCGCCCAGATTGGCGGCAAACAATACGGCCTGCCGCTCTACCAGTTCCAATGGGGCTGGGGCGGGAACAAGCGGATTCTGGAAGAAGCAGGCATTGACTGGGCTTCGATTCAGCAAAAAGGCTGGACTTGGTCTGAATTTGAAGCCGCTGCTGCTAAGCTGACCAAAACCTTGGGCGACGGTTCCACCCAATATCCGCTGGTGACAGACGGAACATCGCTGGATTTCATTGAAATGCTGTCCCGCAACAACAATATGCCTGATGTTCTGGATGAATCCGGTGCTTTCCAGTGGAACGATGAACGTATCCTTGACACGCTGAGCTTCATTAAAGGCCTGCTGGACAAAGGCTACATGCCCAAAGAGACCGCAGCCATTGCTCCGGCCAAACGTTCCGATATGTTCTATGCCGGACAAGCCGCCATTATTTCCAAAGCCATCCCTTATTATGACGTAATGATTCAGAACCGGAACAAGGATATTGATGCGGGTACGATCACAGGCGAGAAAATTAATTTCGTTCTGCTGCCGGTTCCGCACAATGATGCTGCTCCAGCCAAAACTACGATGGGCGCGGAAGGCTATATCGCCTTTAAACAGAAAAATGACAAAGGCGAGCAGCATGCCAAAAATACATTCCTGGTGTTGGATTATCTGAGCAGTGCTAAAGCCGGTAATTCCTCCAATGAGCTGGTGCTTCCATTTGTACGTAAATCGCAAGCTGATCTGTTTGCAGGCAAAGCGCTTGGAACGGAAGAGACAATCAAAGCTTCCGCGATCATGGCTGAGAACATTGCAATGCCTGTAACACTGAAGCTCGACACCGCTATTGCAGCCCAAATGAAGCAGTTCAAGGAGCAGGTTGTAACACCGAATATCCAAGCCCTGTATTCCGGGGAGAAATCACCTGAGGCTATCGCAAAAGAATTCAACAGTAAAGGAAGCCAAATGCTGAATAAGTAGTTTTCTAAGGGGGGCGCCCATCGCATTTGTTGAATTTGGCGCCCTCTCTTACAAGAGGAGGAGGAAAGGGATGACGACAATCGCGCCAAAGCGGACGCGCAGTTCCGCCGGCAGGTTATGGCGTGAATATGGATGGGCGTACCTGTTTATCCTGGCACCCGTTCTGCTGTTTCTGGTGTTTACACTATATCCGGTCGTATCTGCCTTGATCATGAGCTTCCAGCAGTACAACATTATGAACTCCACCTGGATCGGCTTCGACAATTATGAGCGGCTGTTTCAGGATTCAACCTTCTGGAAATCGATGTGGAATACCGTTATTTTTACGGTGTGCACGGTACCGGTTAATATTGTCATTACGTTTGTGCTGTCCTATTTAATCTACCAGATGAAGACCAAATGGCAGACTTTCTTCAAGGCTACATTATATCTTCCGGCAGTTGCGTCCGGCGTCACGATATCGATCGTCTGGCTGGCAATTTTTGATCCGACGAATGTCGGGCTTCTGAACCGGTTTCTGGAATGGTTTGGCCTTGATCCGGTGATCTGGCTTGGACAGTCCAAGACTGCACTCTTCTCGCTGATTCTGATGAACTGGCTCGGCTCGCACGGAGCGGGAATTATTCTGTATCTGGCATCGATGGGCGGAGTTCCGAAATCACTCTATGAAGCGGCTGATATTGATCATGCCAGCGGCTGGACCAAATTTACACGGATTACCTGGCCTTTGCTGAAACCGACCACTCTATATCTGCTTGTAACGGGAGTGATTACTTCCTTCCAGGTCTTTATCTCGGTGTACATGATGACCCAGGGCGGGCCGAACTTTGCGACAACGACGATTGCTTATCTGATCTACCAGACGGCGTTCCAGTTTTATGAATTTGGCCTGGCTTCGGCGCAGTCGTTCGTGCTGGCGTTTCTGATTATCCTGGTCTCTGTCATTCAGTTTAAATATTTCTCGAGTGATGTCGAGTATTAGGATGGAAGGGGCGAACCTGTAATGAAAACTAGATCAAAGACCATCTTTTTATGGGTGGCGGTGGCTTGTCTTGTAGTGTGGAGTATAGTAACGGTTATTCCGCTTTACTGGATGATTGTCGGTTCCGTGCAGGACTCTGCTGCATCCGCCAGTTTCCGGCCAAGCATGCTGCCGGAGGCTTTCTCGCTCGCTCCATATGACCGTTTTTTTGCCAAAACAGCGGCCTGGCGCTGGCTGTTCAACTCTTTGCTGATTTCATCGATCCTTACCATTACCAATGTGTTTTTCGCTTCCCTTGCGGGATATGCTTTTGCTAAATTGAAATTTCCCGGAAGCAACGCGATTTTCTGGGTGCTGCTCAGCACGATGATGATCCCGGCACAGGTAACGTTGATTCCGCTCTATATTCTAATCGTCAACGTGTTTAATCTCGGTGACAGCTATACCGCGATTATTCTGCCGACGGCGATCACGGTTGGCAATATCTTTTTGATGAAGCAGTACATGTCCTCTCTTCCGACCTCGCTGATTCATGCGGCGCGGATCGATGCCTGCAGCGAGTTCGGCATCTTTTGGAAGGTTATTCTTCCGCTGGCAAAGCCCGGGCTTGCCGTACTCGCAATTTTCACTTTCGTCGCTTCCTGGAACGAATTTTTCTGGCCTTTCCTGATTACGAATTCGACGGAAATGCGGACGATCCAGGTCGGACTGGCTTCCTTTGTATTTGCAGAGTCTACGGATTTCGGAGCGATTATGGCAGGGGCGACAGTTGGTGCGCTGCCGATGCTGATTCTGTTCTTCTCGCTGCAGCGCTATTTCCTGCAGGGCATTACCATTGGAGCTGTAAAAGGCTAGGTTAATTGTTGATATTCTCAAAATTCACAGGGTTAGATATGAGGGGGAAGAGCAATGGCACGAGTTGAATTCCGCAATGTGCGCAAACAATTTGACGATCAGAACAAGCAGACCTTTACTGCGGTGGCGGGTTCCGATTTTGTTATTAATGATAAAGAATTTGTTGTGTTCGTCGGACCTTCAGGCTGCGGCAAAACCACCTCGCTGCGGATGATCGCAGGCCTGGAGCAGCAGACAAGCGGGGATATTATCATCGGCGAGCGTATCGTAAACAACCTTCATCCTAAAGACCGCGATATTGCGATGGTGTTCCAGGATTACGCGCTGTATCCGCATATGAGCATCCGTGAGAATCTGTCCTTTGGACTGAAGAACCTGAAGAAACCGAAGGATTATATTGAGAAAAAAGTTCAGGAAGCCGCGACCATTCTCGGACTTGAAGAGATGCTGGAACGCAAGCCGCGCGAGCTGTCCGGAGGACAGCGCCAGCGTGTGGCCGTCGGCCGGGCGATTGTGCGTGATCCTCAGGTGTTCCTGTTCGACGAGCCGTTGTCCAATCTGGACGCGAAATTGCGGATTCAGATGCGTGTTGAGCTGGGCGAGCTTCATAAACGTCTCGGCGCTACAATTGTATATGTTACGCATGACCAGGTAGAAGCAATGACACTTGGTGAGCGGATTGTTGTTATGAATAAAGGTGTCATTCAACAAGTGGCTTCTCCGACCGAACTGTATGCTAATCCCAAAAATATGTTCGTAGCCGGATTCATCGGCTCTCCGGCGATGAACTTTATTGATGCCCGGATTGAACAGGGACGTGTAGTTATTGATGGTGCGGAATTCCTGCTGTCAGAGGATGCGGCAGCCGGTCTGCAAGGCTATAACAACAGAGAGATTATTCTTGGCATCCGCCCGGAGCATATCTACGGCGATGACTTCGCACCGGGAGTTTCTACAGAACATCAAATGCAGGCGCATATTAAGGTAGTAGAGCATCTGGGTTCCGAGAATTTGGTCTATTTTAAAATCGGCAGCCGAACGGTAACCGCCAAGGTTCATCCGGAGACGAAAGCCTACAATAATCTCGATAAGCAGTTTATTTTCGATCTCAGCAAAGCGCGTTATTTCGATCCGGCAACAGAAGAAAGAATTGTCTGGTAGAACAAGCTGGCTATAAGGGTTGCAAGGTAGAAAGGGGAGACAAGCAATGCAGAAACTGAATCAAGTCTTGGTGAGTACGGGAGTGGAGTCATTCCGGGAGATTGTGCCGATTGCGCTGCTCAGTCTGGCCAGTTCGGCTATGCTGGTGCCGGTGGTCATCTTTGCGCCTATAGCATTGTCATTTATCCTGATTCCGCTTCTTTACATGCCGCTGTTTTTCGGTGTGTTCCATGCGTACCACCGGAGAACGGAAGGAAAGAAGCTGAGTGTTCGGGAGATGCTCAGCGGTGCGCGCAAGGGTTTTGGGCCGGCAGTGGCGTTCGGTCTGCTATGCTCCCTGCTGGTGCTGATTTTATGGTCAACCTGGTGGTTCTATGGAGGCCGTGACGGGGCGGTAAGCTGGACGATTGCCATTTTCCAGACGTATTTTGTCGCTATGGCGCTTGTCTCCCAATTCTACACGCTGCAACTGGTGATTCAGCGCCGAATGGGCATCTTTAAGGCCATGGGGGAAAGCGTCAAGCTGTTCCTCCGTTATCCGGCTTATACTATCGGGGCCTTCTTCCAGGCGCTGGTTGTGGGGATCATGTTGACTGTGACTCTAGTTGGTTTCATGGCTCTGTTCAACGGTATGCTTGCCGTCTATCTGCATAAAGCTGCTTACAATGTACTTCATCCCGATGAGGATGATGAGCAGGAGGGTGTGCCTGAGACAAGTGAGCTCTATGCCGGAGGGAGATTGCTATGAACCGGAGGATAATGCACAGCGGTTGTCCTCAGTACTCCTATATGCCGGAAGGGGGATTGTCATGCGCCTACAGGTAAGCTGCGGGGTGGATAGCTCCGCTGGTGTCATTGCCGGAGGTGGATTGTCATGAGTCTACAGGTGAGCTGCGGGGTGGATAGCTCCGCTGGTGTCATTGCCGGAGGTGGATTGTCATGAGTTTACAGGTGAATTGCGGGGTAGACCGGCTGGCCTCAGGTTTGTCTCATCCGCTGCTGGATGGGCGGCGGATCGGGGTGGTTACAAATCCTACCGGCATAACGGCGGACTTCCGCTCGAGTGTGGAGGTGTGCCGGAGTCTGGAATCTTCTAGACTTACGGCACTTTATGCGTGTGAACACGGCATATACGGCCAGCACCAAGCCGGTGTGAAGTTCACGGATGAGCTAGACACGGGGCTGGGGATTCCGGTGTACAGCTTGTACGGGATGCATAAGAGGCCGACGCCTGAGATGCTGGATGAGGTGGATACGCTTATTTTTGACATTCAGGATCTGGGCGTGCGGTTTTATACGTATGTATCAACCTTGCTGTACGTGATGGAGGCCTGCGCGGAAAACGGTAAAAGTCTGCTCGTACTCGACCGTCCTGCCCCGCTTGGCGGAACCGGCAGCGAAGGCGGGCTTTTGGGGGCTGGCTACGAATCCATGGTTGGCGCCTGGTCCATGCCGATCCGCACGGGGATGACCATCGGGGAATTGGCGCTTATGGCGAACGACAAGAGAGGGATTGGCTGTGTCATGGATGTCATCCCGCTAGAAGGCTGGAATCGCCAGCTGGAATTTATGGACACAGGTCTCCCGTGGATGATGCCCTCCCCCAATGTGCCGACGATCGACACGGTGAGAGTTTATGCTGGAACCTGCTTTTTTGAAGGAACGAATCTCTCAGAAGGGCGGGGAACCACTCGTCCGTTTGAATGGGTTGGCGCACCATGGCTGGATGGGGCACTTCTTGCCAAAGCGATGGAGAAGCATAAGCTTCCGGGTGTGCACTTCCATCCTGTGTATGCAACACCAACCTTCTCCAAGCATCAAGGAGAACTATGCGGTGGTGTGCGATTATTCGTGACTGAGCCGCAGGCTTATGAATCCGTACGTACCGGACTTGCCATGCTGCATGAGGTGTGTGCACTCTATCCGGAGCAATTTCAGTGGCTTGCTCCGCCGAAAGAAGGCGGGAGATACTTCATTGATTTATTGACCGGCGGCGAAGCGGTGCGCAGGCGCATTGGCACCGCAGAGGGGCTGCGGGAAATCATTGGACAATGGCAGGAAGAAAGCGAAAGATGGCTGATGTTGCGGAAGCCTTATCTTCTGTATAGATAGCTAAAATCTGATTTGGGGAAGGCAGGCGGTGGCAATGGATTGGCGTGAGGCAGCGGTACAAGAGAGCGGCCTTGATGTGGTGGTCGCCGAAATGAGTCTCAGTGACAAAATCGGGCAAATGCTGATGTGCGGTTTCGAAGGAACCGTTGTGCCGGACGACGGAATTCGCGAGCTTATTGCAAAAGGCGGGATCGGCGGCGTCATTTACTTCGCCCGCAACGTAGAGACGCCGGAGCAGGTAGCCGGAATGACCGCTGAGTTGCAGCAGGCTGCAGCGGAAGGCGGCAAGGCTCCTCTCTGGATCTCCATCGACCAGGAAGGCGGCATGGTCGCCCGTATTACTGAAGGTGTGGCCCTTATGCCCGGCGGAATGGCTATCGCAGCGGCCGGTTCAGTAGAGGATGCCTATCAGGCGGCTTTGATCAGCGGGCGGGAACTGAGCGCCATGGGCATTAATTTGAATTATGCTCCTGTGCTGGACGTGAACAATAATGCCCGGAATCCGGTGATCGGCGTCCGTTCCTTCGGCGAATCGCCGGAGAAGGTAGCCGATTATGGCGCAGCCACGATCCGCGGATTTCAGGATGCAGGTGTCGCGGCTACGGCTAAACATTTTCCGGGCCATGGCGATACCGATGTGGATTCCCATCTGGATCTGCCGACCGTTAGACATGACCGGGCGCGTATGGACAGCGTAGAGCTGGTTCCTTTCCGCAGAGCAATTGCCGAAGGTGTGGATGCCATGATGTCGGCGCATATCTACTTCCCGGCACTTGAGCAGGAGAAGCTTCCGGTTACGCTCTCGAAGGCGGTTCTGACCGGTCTGCTACGAGAAGAACTGGGCTTCGGCGGGATTATTATGACCGATTGCATGGAGATGAACGCCATCGCCGAGCACTACGGCACCGTTGAAGCTTCGGTGCTGGCCATTGCAGCCGGGGCTGATATCGTTCTAATCAGCCACCGTGCTGACCGCCAGCTGGCTGCCATTGAAGCCATTCTTCATGCGGTCGCTGAAGGCAGAATCAGCGAAGCCCGCATTGACGACTCGGTGCGGCGGCTGCTCGCGCTGAAGGTGAAGCGGGGTGTGATCGCAGCCGGACCTGTTGGTGGGGCCGGGGCGGCGGAAGCCGATGCTGCGGATTCTTCGGCAGCGGGTTCAACGGCCGCAAGTGTAGGCGGCGTTGGAGCTGTGGGTGCAGGAGGTGCGAGTGCTGTAAGTGCAGGAGGTGCGAGTGCTGTGAGTGCGGAAGGTGCGAGTGCTGTGAGTGCGGGAGGTACGAGTGCTGGGGGTTCCAAGCTTTCTGCGATCGAAGAGGGGGATGCTGTAAATCCCGCTGCTATGGATGTTGAATACAGACACGCGGTCAGCTCTGCTACTGCATATGCAGGTCTCAGCCTGCTGGAAGCTCTCCCGCATGTAGAAGTGGCGCGTCGTATCAGTGAAGCCAGCATCACCCTGGTCCGCAATCATTCCTCTGTGCTTCCCCTACAACGGAAGAAGACGCTAGCAGTTACGGCAGCGCCCGTAGTAGCCACACTTGTGGATGAAGCTTTTGGCGAAACCGCGGGACTTGGTGCGATGCTTAGTAAATATGGACTGGATTGTATTGACCGCGTCGTTCCGGCAGGTGATATTTCCAGCTATGCTGCGGACCTGCTGGAGGTAGCGCGGGTTGAGGACATTGAGCAGATCGTTGTCGGCACCTACAATGCGCAGTTTAATCCCGAACAATGCAATTTGGTGGAATCCTTGCGGGCGCTTGGCAAGCCGCTTGCGGTTGTTGCCCTGCGCAATCCTTATGACCTGCTGGCAATGCCGGAGATAGAGACTTATGCCGCTGCATATGAAGGGCGTCCGCTTGCGCTGGAAAGTGCAGCTAAAGCATTGCTCGGGCAAATTCCGTTTCAGGGACGACTGCCGGTATCGCTCGGGGATAAATATCCGGCAGGCTGGGGCCTTAGCTTATGATTGGCCCGCTCTGGACTAAACAAAAATCTGTCGTTGTTGGTTTAATGTCCGGCACTTCGCTGGATGGCATTGACGCAGCGATAGTCTCGATAGAAGGAAGCGGACTGACTGCCAAGGCTGAACTGCTGCATTATTCCTCTGTGCCCTATGACGACGGGCTTCGGGAGCGGCTGAAGGAGCTATGCACGATAGAACATTCATCGGTGGACTTGGTATGCGGCATGAACGTATATCTCGCGGAACGGTTTGCTGAGGCGGCCTTGGAAGCGATACGCAGTGCCGGAATGGAGCTTGATGAGATTGATCTGATCAGCTCCCATGGCCAGACTGTGTGGCATATCCCGGAGGCGGCAGCCGATGATCCGCTTCTGGTCCGTTCCACGCTCCAGCTTGGCGACTTGTCTGTACTGGCCAAGGAAACAGGCCGGCTTGTGGTCGGGGATTTCCGCCCGGGTGACATGGCAGTTGGCGGGGAGGGAGCGCCGCTGGCACCTTATGGAGATCTGATTCTGTTCCGGCATCCGGAGAAAGGGCGGCTGCTACAGAATATTGGAGGAATCGGGAATTGTACAGCACTTCCTGCCGCAGCGGGTCCGGAGGATGTGTTTGCCTTCGATACAGGCCCCGGGAACATGGTCATTGATCAGACTGTATATCTGCTGAGCGGCGGACAAATGTCTTATGATGACGGAGGATCGTGGGCCGCGCAGGGAACACCAGACGAAGTGCTGGTGGATCAAATGATGCAGCACCCTTACTTTGCACTGAAGCCGCCTAAGTCTACAGGCCGGGAAGTCTTCGGCAAAGCTTATGCCGAACAGTTTGTAACCTTGGCCCGGGCGCGCGGCTTGAACGATGCGGATATTGTAGCTACTGCTACCGCCTTTACCGCGCGAACGATAGCGGAAGGGTATTTAAGGTACGTATTCCCTGTATGCGAAATTGACGAGGTCATTGTCAGCGGCGGCGGTGCGCACAATGCTGCACTGCTGGCTATGCTTCAGCAACAGCTGCCGGAACAGGCTGTAATAACCTCAAGTGTGCTGGGTTTCAGCGACGACGCGAAGGAAGCGATTATTTTCGCCTTGCTGGGCAATGATTTCATGCACGGAGTCGCCAATAATCTTCCTTCGGCCACAGGAGCCTCCCGCCCGACAGTGATGGGCAAGCTGGCGTTTCCCTAGAGGGGTTTGACTTTTACATGCGAAGCTAACTGTTGCTGCATAAACGAAGGTAGTAGAAAAACTCAGACAGCAGGTAAACGCAGACAGCGGTTGAATGCAACCGTTAGATTACTCATTCGGTAGGTGAACACAACCAGTAGGATAAAAGCAGTCGGTAGGTGAATTCAACGAGTAGATAACCGCAGCTGATAGGTGAATTCAACGAGTAGATAACCGCAGCTGATAGGTGAATTCAACCAGTAGGATAAACGCAGTCGGTAGGTGAATTCAATCAGTACGATAACGTAGCCGGTAGGTGAATTTAACCAGCAGGATAAACGTAGCCGGTAGGTGGATTCAACTAGTAGATGAACGCAGCCAGTAGGTGAATTTAACCAGTAGGATAAACGCAGTTGGTGATAGAGAAATGCCCCGCTTGTTATCAGGCGGGGTTGTTTCTTTTTATGCATGGAGCTCGAGGCGTTAAAGGAAGGAGGACAAGGAAAGAATTCAAGCAGAATCTGTATCTACTGACGAAAGGCGCTATTGCTCACCCGCTCGGACCCAGGGGGCCTTATTATTGAAGATCAGGCTGTTTTTAGGCGCATCCGGACTGAGGAGACGTTATTTGTGCTGAAATCCCCGATTTAGGTTAATTTCTTTTAAATAACGACTCTGGAGTCCGCGACTCCCCCGGATGTCTGGTAATTGACTAAATAGCGTCTCCTGAGTCCGCACTAGCCGAGTTACCGCTGAACTGAACCACTAGTATTTTCGTTTATGGTCCCTCAGCACCCAACGAACCTCATTCAGAGATATGGTAGTTCACCCAATGGACTTCCCTCGTCGTTCCAAACGTCTAACGATTCCCAACAGACTTCACTCGTCATTCCAAACGTCTAACGAATCCCCAACGGGCTTCCCCTCGTAGTTCCAGACGTCAAACGAACCCCCGAGGGCTTCACGATTCTTGATACCTAACGTCCACTCAGGAGGCATTGCGTTGCCGGACACGCCAACGTCCAGCTGACTTCGTGTTCCCGACATTCTAATTCCGAACTGCATCGCGTTCTTGGACGTGCCAGCCCGCAGCGGGCTCCGCTCGCCTGAACGCAGAAACAGCCTCCCCGAAGGAAGGCTGTTTCTGAAAGGACGTCCCGGAAGGGATTCGAACCCCCGACCGTGCGCTTAGAAGGCGCATGCTCTATCCAACTGAGCTACCGGGACATAATAGCTTGAGCGAAAAGCAAGCAAAAATTATGTTATCATACATAGATAACTTTTTCAACTTGTTTTTTTGAAACCTAGCCGGGATATGCTATAATCTACAATTGATTAAGGTTCGGAGAAAAGGAGGTGCCCTCATTAATCATTCGAATTCCCCTGCCAAAGAGAATGTCGTGCTGTTTCCGAAGACGCTGGATTACTATCAGATTCAGCTCACGGTGATGCTGGAGAGTGAACGTTACGGGGAAGCGATGGAACTGCTGCGCTTTTTGCTGCAATGCCAAGGTCAGGAAGAGCGGCACTACGAGGAATGGCAGTCGCTGCTTAGCTGGCTGGAGGCGGCCTTTCCATACGCTGCCCAGGGCGGAGATGCGAAAGATGCCGCTCCCGGTGAAGAGCAGGATCTTAAGGAAGAGGACATGGCCCGCATACTGGCTAAATCGAAGCAGGAAGAGGATGCGGATTATCCTGATAAGTTATTGAAGCGTATCATGAACGAGCCGCTGTCCGAAGCGACGATCCTGGCACTGGAGCAGCTTTCTTATCTGGAGGGCGGACATGTCGACGAGACGCTGACAGACTGGCTGGAGAAGGCGACGGTTCATCCGCTGCTGCAATTCCGTACACTCCAGACCCTCCGGCGGCGCGGCGTACAGGGAACCATTAAGCTGATGCGCGGACAGGAAGCGTCGATTGTGGAGATTGAGACGGTACCGCTGCAAAATGAGGATTTCCCGCTGCAGGTGAGCCAAGTGATGGAACGGGTGGCTGAGCAGGCGGAGGTTCATGAGCCTACACTTTAT
This sequence comes from Paenibacillus sp. FSL M7-1046, assembly GCF_038007405.1. Classification (NCBI taxonomy): domain Bacteria; kingdom Bacillati; phylum Bacillota; class Bacilli; order Caryophanales; family Paenibacillaceae; genus Paenibacillus; species Paenibacillus sp. FSL M7-1046. The sequence continues at coordinate 3,781,381 of NZ_JBBOXB010000001.1, forward strand.
TATTTTGCCCAAGAGCTTTGGGGACAATTTATCATGTCGATTTACGGTTCGGCCGAATATCGAAAATTGTTGGACGGAGAGGATGCGCTGCTCGATATTTGGGCGGGTGCGCTGCATCAAATGGTGTCAGAAAGCCTGAACGGAACGCGGCAGGAGGAAGAAACACGCGGGATGTACGGGATAACAGGCGGCATGCGCTTTCAATTTGAAGGAGCCTATCGTTCTCTCAAAGGATTTGTAAAGAGTTCTCTACTTGATAAATAAAGCGATGTTGTATATAATATAATGGTTATTCTGTGCGTGAATTGCGTGATTATTTAAAGTAAACATGTAACCTATTTTTGGAGGGAAAAGTATATTATGAAGGCAACTTGGGAAAAAATAGAGAAGAACCTTGGAGTTCTTGAAGTCGAAGTAGAAGCAGAACGCGTAGCTGCAGCACTCGACAAAGCTTTTAATAAAGTGGTTAAGAAAGCAAACGTACCTGGTTTCCGTAAAGGTAAAGTGCCTCGGCCGATCTTTGAATCCCGTTTTGGTGTAGAAAGCCTGTACCAGGATGCCATCGACATTCTTCTTCCTGAAGTTTACGGCGAAGCTGTTGAGCAAACCGACATTTTCCCGGTAGACCGTCCTGAAGTAGACATCGAGCAATTCGCTAAAGGTCAAGCATTTATTTTCAAAGCGAAGATCACTGTTAAGCCTGAAGTGAAACTGGGCGAGTACAAAGGCCTGGAAGTTCCGGTTCAAAAAGCTGAAGTTACTGAAGAAGAGCTGGATGCCGAACTGAAACGTCTGCAAGAACGTCATGCTGAACTGGTTGTTGTTGAAGATGAAGCGGCAGCTAATGGCGATATCACTGTAATCGACTTTGACGGTTCCGTAGATGGCGTGCAGTTCGAAGGCGGCCAAGCAGAACGTCATTCTCTGGAACTTGGCAGCAACTCCTTCATCCCTGGTTTTGAAGAGCAGGTTGTAGGCATGTCCACTGGTGATTTCAAGGATGTAGAAGTTACTTTCCCTGAGGCTTACCATGCAGAGAACCTTGCAGGCAAAGCTGCTGTATTCAAAGTGAAGCTGCATGAAATCAAACGCAAACAGCTTCCTGCCCTGGACGACGAGTTCGCTAAAGATGTAAGTGAATTCGACACACTGGAAGAATACAAAGCAGATCTGAAAGCACAGCTTGAATCCCGCAAACAGGAAGAGCTGAAAGGCGTTCGTGAAACTGCAGTAGTTGACAAAGCAGCAGCTAATGCTGAAGTGGAAATTCCTGAAGCAATGATCGCCAGTGAAGTTCAAAACATGGTTCGCGATTTCGACAACCGTCTTCGCCAACAAGGCATGAACATGGATATGTTCCTCAGCTTCTCCGGTCAAACCCGTGAAGATCTTGAGAGCCAAATGAAAGACGATGCCGAAAAACGCGTCCGCAACAACCTGGTGCTTGAAGTGATCGCGAAGGAAGAGAAGATCGAAGTTTCCGAAGAAGAAGTGAACCAAGAGCTCGCTTCCATGGCTGAATCCTTCAAACGTTCTCCTGAAGAAATCCGCAGCATCCTTGCAGCTAACGGTTCCCTGAGCAGCTTGAACGAAGAAATTTCGCTGCGCAAGACCATTGAACTGCTCGTATCCAGCAGCGTGGAAGTTGAAGCAACTGAAGAAGCTGCTGAAGAAACAAGCGCTGAGTAGTATTTTCTGGAGTTACAATTTTACCTAGAGCGGCCAAGCAGTAGTACGGCCTCCATAGACAGTTGATAAGGCACGTAAGTTTGTTACGTGCCTTATTTTTATCGGGTGCTGGTGTTTGGAGGTACATAACCGAACAGAGGATTGGCAATGTGTCTGAAATTGCGCTATAATGGCAGGCACATGACCAATGCGGATTTCCTCAGCAGTGAAAAAATGACATACCGCCTTGAACGTGTTAAAATATTTCTGAACGGAAAGACTAATCTGTATAGAGAAAAGAGGTTGGTGGCATGAGTCTGGTACCAATGGTTGTGGAATCCACAAGTCGGGGAGAACGGTCATACGATATCTATTCCAGATTGCTGAAGGATCGCATCATCTTCCTGAGCAATGCAATTGACGATGATGTCGCCAATCTGATTATTGCCCAGTTGTTGTTCCTGGCAGCAGATGACCCCGAAAAAGACATTCACCTGTACATCAACTCGCCTGGTGGTTCTGTGACAGCCGGCATGGGTATATATGATACGATGCAATACATCAAACCCGATGTTTCTACGATTTGTGTAGGAATGGCAGCCAGTATGGGATCGCTGTTGCTTACTGCTGGAGCTCCGGGCAAAAGATACGCGCTGACCAACAGTGAGGTCATGATTCATCAGCCGCTCGGCGGCGTTCAAGGGCAGGCATCCGATATCTGGATTCACACAGACTGGATCCTCAAGACTAGACATAAGCTGAATCAAATATATGTGGATCGCACAGGTCAGCCCCTTGAAAAAATCGAACGGGATACGGACCGCGATAACTTCATGAGCGCGGAAGAAGCGAAGGAATATGGGCTTATTGACCAGGTACTCTCTTCACCGATCATATCTTAAAGGGGTGGTAAGATGTTTAAATTTAATGATGAAAAAGGGCAATTGAAATGTTCTTTTTGCGGCAAATCACAAGAGCAGGTTCGTAAGCTTGTAGCAGGACCTGGTGTTTATATATGTGACGAATGCATCGAGCTGTGCACGGAAATCGTGGAGGAAGAGCTCGGCCATGAGGAAGAGCTGGACCTGAAGGATATCCCGAAACCAAAGGAAATCCGTGATATTCTTGATCAATACGTAATCGGCCAGGAGCAGGCGAAGAAATCGCTCTCCGTTGCTGTATATAATCACTACAAGCGTGTGAACAGCCAAAGCAAGATCGAAGACGTTGAACTGACGAAGAGCAATATTCTCCTGCTCGGTCCAACAGGTTCGGGTAAAACGCTGCTGGCGCAGACCATGGCGAAGATTATCAACGTTCCTTTTGCTATTGCAGATGCCACTTCCCTTACGGAAGCGGGCTATGTGGGTGAGGATGTTGAGAATATTCTACTGAAGCTGATCCAGGCTGCGGATTATGATGTGGAAAAAGCCGAACGCGGTATTATCTATATTGATGAAATTGATAAAGTAGCACGCAAATCCGAGAATCCGTCCATTACACGCGACGTTTCCGGTGAAGGTGTACAGCAGGCCCTGCTGAAGATTCTGGAAGGCACTGTAGCTTCCGTACCACCGCAAGGCGGACGCAAGCATCCTCACCAGGAGTTTATCCAAATCGACACGACGAACATCCTGTTCATCGTTGGCGGTGCTTTTGACGGTCTGGAGCAAATGATCAAACGCCGTATCGGCAAAAAAGTCATCGGCTTCAACGCTGCTGTTGAAGGTCAAAAGGACCTGAAGACAGGAGAATACCTGTCCATGGTATTGCCTGAAGATCTGCTCAAATTCGGTCTCATTCCTGAGTTTGTCGGCCGTCTGCCGGTAATCTCCACGCTAGAGCCGCTTGATGAGAATACGTTGGTTCGCATTCTGTCCGAGCCGAAAAACGCGCTCACCAAGCAGTATATCAAGCTGCTGGAAATGGACAATGTCGCGCTGAAATTTGAACCGCTGGCGCTTGAAGCCATCGCTAAGGAAGCCATCAAACGTAACACGGGTGCCCGTGGTCTGCGTGCAATCATAGAGAGTATTATGCTTGATGTGATGTATGAGGTTCCTTCACGCGATGACATCAAGGACTGCGTGATTACGGAGCAGGTCGTTCAAGATAAGGCGTTGCCTGAGCTGGGCATCAAGAAAGACAAGAAGAAGGAAGAAAGCGCCTAATTAAACAATACAATTCACAGACTCCACCTTTTTGCCGCTATCCCGCTTCACAAAGCGGGAGCGGTGGGGGTGGAGCTTTGATCGTTATGGGGGAGAAAACCATGTTCTTGAGACACCAGACCCGTCCTGTCAATGTTGGCGGAGTTATTATCGGGGGAAACAATGAGGTTGCTATTCAAAGCATGTGTACGACCAAAACCGCTGATGTGGAAGCTACGGTCGCTGAAATCCTGCGGCTGGAGGAAGCGGGCTGCCAACTCGTGCGCGTAACTGTCAACAATGAAGAAGCGGCTGCTGCGATCAAGGAAATCAAGAAGCAGATTCATATTCCGCTTGTAGCGGATATTCATTTTAACTATAAGCTAGCTTTGCTGGCTATTGAGAACGGCATCGACAAGGTCCGGATCAATCCCGGCAACATCGGCCGCCGCGACAAGGTGGAAGCTGTAGTCAAAGCCTGCAAAGAAAAAGGAATTCCGATCCGTATCGGTGTAAACGCCGGTTCGCTGGAAAACCACTTGCTCGAGAAATACGGCTATCCGACTCCGGAAGCAATGGTCGAGAGCGCACTTTATCATATTGGAATTCTCGAGGAACTCGATTTCCATGACATTATCGTTTCCCTGAAGGCTTCGGATGTGCCTATGGCTATTGAGGCTTACCGCAAGGCGGCAGAAGTCATTCCTTATCCGCTGCATCTGGGCATTACAGAATCCGGCACGTTGTTCGCCGGAACCGTGAAGAGCTCGGCAGGTATCGGGGCACTGCTCTCTATGGGCATCGGCAGCACCGTGCGGATCTCACTCAGTGCCGATCCAGTCGAGGAAGTGAAGGTAGCGCGTGAACTGCTCAAGACTTTTGGTCTGATCTCCAACGCTGCCACCTTGATCTCGTGTCCGACCTGCGGACGCCTGGACATTGATCTCTTCTCAATCGCCAACGAAGTAGAAGAGTATATTTCCAAGCTGAAGGTGCCGATCAAAGTATCGGTGCTGGGCTGCGCCGTTAACGGCCCCGGAGAAGCCCGTGAAGCCGATATCGGCATCGCCGGTGCCCGTGGTGAGGGATTGCTGTTCCGTTACGGCAAAATGATCCGCAAGGTTCCTGAGGCAGAGCTTGTCTCCGAACTGAAGAAGGAAATCGACATCATTGTCGCTCACTTTGAAGCAACGGGCGAAATCCCCGGCCGCAAGCATGCCGGACTGGCTCCTGCTATAGGCGTGGGTAATCCGGAAGAATAGTAGAACTTATTCTAACCAGTCTAACAAGCTGACTCCTTTTAACCAATCATCCTTCATTCAGTTGCTGATTGGAACTCGTTGCTCTGCAGTTTGGCTATACTATTATTGCACTAATTAAATTTACAAAGGGGAAATACTCCCGTTAATTTGTTATTATTCAAGGGAATGAAGATATAAGGGGAATTCGTCCCTTTAATTCAATCATCTTAGGACGATTCGGAGATTTAGAAATAATTAAAGGGCAGTATTCCCTTTATTGCTCGAGAAACAAGCATTCTGGATATAATAGCGGGCGTATTTCCCTCTAAGTATAGATAGTTGTTCCTAATTTTTTTATAGCATCAAGCAAGGTGGCGAAAAACGTCCCATTGCACCACGGGTGATCCGGCGGTGAAATGGGGCGTTTTTTATTTTGTATAACCAAAGGGGGATTAGCGGATATGAATCACAAGCCGAATATTGAAGAGTTTATTCAGCATCATCTAGATTCTAGGAGCGGAGAGCGAAGGGGGAGGCTGGAGAGGGGGCATCGGCATGCCGAAGCATTATTTCTGCAAAATGTATGGTGGCCGCTGCGTGGTGACTTCTGCGATCTTCATCCGGAATATGAAGTCATGGACTGGCGCGGCCGTTCCTACTTTGCTGATTTTGCATTTTTGCCGGGAACGTTCAGACTCCTGTTGGAGATCAAAGGTTATGCTGCACATGTAAAGGATATGGACAGACAGAAATATAGCAATGAGCTGAACCGCGAAACGTTTCTGCGTGCAATGGGTTACCAAGTCATCTCCTTTGCCTACGACGATGTGGAGCGGCGTCCTGAATTATGTGTTACATTGCTGCGCATGGTGTTGAGCAGATATATAGCACCAGTTGTTCCAGTGGAGAAGTTGCTGCTGGTTGAGAGAGAAATTATGCGTTTTGTAATCCGTCAGGCCGGAACCGTACGACCGCAGGATGTAGCTGAATATTTCTCACTCGATCCTAAAACGGCCCGGCACATGCTGTATAAGATAAGTGAAAAAGGTTGGCTGACGCCTGCAAAACGTGGCGATGGTGTCCGGAGGGTAAGGTATGAGCTGGCGCGCAATGTTCTCACTTACTGGGAATAGTAGAGTGAGTGCAGCAACTAAGTGGTGGTCGAACATGGAGAAATAGGATGGAGGGTTTTAGTAAGCGAAGAACAGATAAATTCACGGGATAGCGGGAAATGTACCCTATAAATTTGCTGTGATGTGCCCGTACTTACAAGTTGCGGGGAATTTGCCCGCTAACTTTTAATGGAGAAGCTGATTTCACAATAATCTTTAAAAACATAGGGAGAATATCCCTCTATTTCAGCTATATAGAACAAATCACTTGAAATAGAGGGAGTATTTACCTTTGGTAAAAAGTCTGTTCAAAAGTTTGTGAGGCTGCTCCATGTATGGCCCGCAGCAGCAACATTTAGAAGTACATATCAACGCCTGGTGACCGCGGCTACTCGAGGAAGTTGCATCAACGTACTATCGCCCAGTTACAGCTACGTTTAGTGGTGCACATCAACGACTAGTGGCCGTAGCAACGCCAAGACGTCCTCATCAGCACTATCGCCCACAGCTACAGCTACAGCTACGTTTAGTGGTGCATCAACGACTAGTGGCTGCAGTTACGCCAAGACGTCACATCAACGAACTATCATATCACCCCGCAGCAGCAACGTAAGACATCATCCTTATCAACGGTCTAGCGCTCGCAGCTACACTTAGTTAGATGTCAGCAGCAACGCTCGATCACCCTCAACAACGCCAGTCATCCGGTCTCTCCTGCCCCTAGGTGCAGCATTAGCACGAAGGCGAACCGCGTCTGACCCTCATTACGATTGCCCAACTCCTTACCGATCTTATCCGCCCATACCCTTTCCTACATCACCCACTTATTCATTCCTGTAACATTCAGCTATAAAATTCAGATAACCATCCCGTCAATCTGACCTTCGGTCATACCCCTGATTTTTTTATCCAAAATTTAGTTAATTATTCATAAATACTGCCCCACTGCGTTTACGAATGACCGAAACGGCTATACTACCTAGTAGTAGCCAACGGTATAGACCAGGTAGACTGAATGAAATGGGAGGATGACCTATGGAATTAAGCTCATTGAGCATATTGCTGATGATCGTGCAGCTCTTTTTCGCGCTGGTTATCGGCGTTTATTTTTGGAATTTGCTGCGGGGACAAAAGACCAATAAGACGGCGGTGGATCGTGAGTCGCGCAAGGAGTTGGATAAGATGCGGAAGATGCGGATGATTTCTTTAACCAAACCGCTCTCGGAAAAGACGCGGCCGGCCTCCATTGGAGATATCGTCGGGCAAAAGGATGGGCTGCGTGCCCTGAAGGCGGCGCTCTGCAGCGCCAACCCGCAGCATGTTATCATTTACGGACCTCCGGGAGTCGGCAAGACTGCTGCTGCCCGTGTCGTCATGGAGGAAGCGAAAAAGAATGTGCTATCCCCCTTCAAAAGTGATGCCAAATTTACAGAAATTGATGCGACTACAGCCCGTTTCGATGAACGGGGAATCGCCGATCCGCTAATTGGCTCAGTGCATGATCCGATCTACCAAGGGGCCGGTGCAATGGGGGTTGCAGGCGTGCCCCAGCCGAAGCCGGGAGCTGTGACCAAGGCGCATGGCGGGATTCTTTTTCTGGATGAAATCGGTGAGCTTCACCCCATTCAGATGAACAAGCTGCTAAAAGTTCTTGAAGACCGCAAAGTGCTGCTGGAGAGCGCCTATTACAATTCCGAGGACAGCAATACACCTGCGTATATCCATGATATTTTTCAAAATGGTCTGCCAGCCGATTTCCGTCTTGTCGGAGCAACCACCCGTTCTCCTGATGAAATTTCACCGGCGCTGCGTTCACGCTGCATGGAAATCTATTTCCGTCCTTTGCTGCCTGATGAGATCGCCGTGATCGGTCGTGATGCGATTCAGAAAATTGGTCTGAAGCCGAGCCCGGAAGCTGTGACTGTGGTGCAGCAATATGCCACTAACGGCCGGGAAGCCGTCAATATGATTCAACTCGCCGCAGGGTTGGCCTTGACCGAACAACGTGATACTTTAACAGCGGCCGACGTAGAATGGGTGGCTGGCAGCAGTCAGCTGCCGTTGCGGACGGAACGTAAGATTCCGTCATCGCCACAGATAGGGCTAGTCAACGGCCTAGCAGTGTATGGACCTGGTATGGGTACTTTGCTGGAGATTGAAGTTTCGGCTGCACCTGCTAGCGGTCAGGGACGGCTAAACGTTACCGGTGTGGTCGATGAAGAAGAGATTGGCGGGGGATCGCGTACGATCCGTCGCAAGAGTATGGCCAAAGGATCTGTAGAGAACGTGCTGACGGTCCTGCGCACGATGAATTTGGAGCCGGACCGTTACGATCTGCATGTAAACTTTCCCGGAGGTACGCCGATTGACGGTCCATCCGCTGGAGTGGCTATGGCTGTTGCCATCGTCTCCGCAATCCGCCGTCTGCCGGTTGACAACACTGTTGCCATCACCGGTGAGATCGGGATTCACGGACGTGTGAAGCCAGTCGGCGGCGTAATCGCCAAGGTAGAGGCAGCTTTTCAGGCTGGAGCAACTACTGTGCTGATTCCGAAAGAAAACTGGCAATCCTTATTCGCCGACCTCGCCCCCCTGCGGGTCATTCCGGTGGAGACGGTGGAAGAGGTATTCCGTCACCTGTTCGGCGCAGAGACCGCGGATGTAAGGCTGCCTGCAGTCTCCGGCGAGACGTTCTCTGCGTCACCTTCGCTCTTTAAGGCTGACGCTGCAGGGGATATGCAAAATTAGATTTTTGATTACAAATCTGCGATACTATAAACACTGTAATTTGAAAGTGGGTATTGTAATGAAAACTTTTGTGCTTATCGCATGGGCCATGCTGTTGCTTGTATTCACCTGTGCTTCTGACTCCAGCTTTTGGGTGAACGGCACCGTTCCATCTTTCCGTTGGCTGGGATCAGCCGATTTCCACGAACTGACGACGCTGGATTTGAAGTATACCTCAGGGTATATCATCAGAAAGATAGGGCATTTCTCAGGATTTGCTGTGCTGGCAGTCCTGTTCTATAGACGGAGTAAGAGCACCGTCCTGAGTATTCTTGTATCTATTGCTTTTGCCCTGCTGACAGAGCTGCTCCAATTATACTTTGGACGTGACGGCAGACTGTATGACGTAGCCATTGATTCTGCCGGTGTTTTGTTGGGAGCGATGGTTGTACAGATAGTGAACAGAATTAAGTTTGATCGCAATTTAAGCAATGCGAATTAGATGTTACAGTGCAACAAAAGAGCGGGGCTGTCCTAGGAGCCAAGAAATGGCTGCTTGGGACAATCATTTCTTCGTATTATTAGGTCAGCCAGTAACTTCTGGTTGGCCTATTTTTCTAGGTGTTTTAAGATGGCGGTAACAGGAAAAGTGTAGGCTTTTTTTTGGGGGGGGGGGCGACCCCGTCACAAAAACTGTTCTCCCGCTGCCTCCAATGCCCATGTTGGAGCTGGTAGAGGCAATGACCTCGCATCATAAGCGAATCTACGGGTATGGAACCATTAGTATCCCGTCCTTAAGCCAAGACATTAAGGCTTGACAAGTATTAACTGGTTTCTTTTTGTGTTCATCATTGACCAATTTTTCCAATGGATTTAGAAGAAGATATTCCACTAACCCTCTCCTTCTTGCCATCAATGACGCCATAAACCGGCTAGATAATGCGACTTTTGACGCATCCTACCACAGAGGTGGCTGAAACGGCTCCCTCCCCAAAATATATTTACCCAAGGCATATTTACGCCTACATCCAGCGCATTTAATCCCCTAAGAATTCGCCATAGCGGTCCAGTGAAACAACCCCATTCATGTGGCTTGTTAAACGGTAACTCATGGATTTCTGCACCGTCAATCGTTTTTGCTCCGAGTGGATGTAACGTCCTCGAACCGTATTTACATCAATCCTTCAATTTCTTACGGACGAAAAGTACTTCTTGCTGGAACATTGCTTTGTAGACAGTACGAAGCTCGAAGAGAATGCGAATAGCAACACTTTCGTGTGGGGCATAGTTGTCATGACGAAACAGAGGCCACCTGGACTTGTACAGCCAGACAGAAGCTATAATTCCGCTATGAAAGCGAGAAGAAATCAGACCAGTGTGTTTGGTCAACTAAAGAAAAACGTCAGATGTGAATTACTAGTCATGCTATCCTGAAATAATCACGTGGACGATTAGACATCTTCAATCTTATGTGATTGTGGATTTATTGATTGAACTTGAAATTAATCTTCTGATGCCCAGTTGGCGGATAACCCGTACCGGATGTTGTTGAGATTTCTGGATTTATTAGAGACTGGACAAATCACTAAGATCAAAGGGAGTGGAGACAGCATCACAGTAGGTCAGGGCGCAGTTGGCCACAACGTACCGCCATCCAATCCGGTAATCTACACAGACGGCACAGAAACGTTTCGTGAAGGCGATTATACTTGTCGCTGCTGGGTTAACCAATTCCGAGAGTATATCCCAGGCATTCAATTTGTTAATGCAGGCATCGGCGGAAAATCTGCCAAATGGGCTAATGCTCACAAGGCACATTGGGTCGAAGATGACGAGGATGTCGTATTTGTTATGCTTGGTACTAATGACAGGTGGGATTCGGCAAATCTTGAGGAATTTAAGACGAATCTGGAGCAGTTTTTGTCATACGTCAAAGCCCGAAGTAACCTCATGATTGTGATGACTGCAACGCTAACCCTTAACGATTCTGATGGGTATTATTTTGGGAGGCGGGAGGTAGATCGGGTGATTTCTCAAGTTTGCCTCGAGAATTGCTATCCTCATATCTCTCACTACCGCGAGTTGCTGAAACAAACAAACCTAAAACGCACGCAACTTAACTCAGTGTTGGAGACGTCAGGGAGCCATCCCATAGACGGTGGTCATAAGATTATCTGGCAAAGCCTACAGCAAGCATTGGGGCTGATAGACTCCACTCAGGCCTGGGAGGATGCGTCAGATGATGGATTTTTAGTGCGTCTTTCAGGATGGGATGTTACCAACAGTACAAGTATACTGGATTTTAAGATTGATAAACTGACCATACACCTGGTTCCTAATGCACATGCCGAAGTGTCCGGATTTCCTGAAGGTAAGGGTGGGTCACTCATGACATACAAGCTTACTGAGAAATTGACTTACAGCTATCAGATCTATAGCATTTACCAGTCTAACGCAACTTACAAACGCTATTGGACTGGCAGCATTTGGACCGCTTTAGTATTCTTCAGGAGTAATATTACGTCGTGAAAACACTTAAAAGTCAAGATTTTTTATCCTATTTTAGAAATGTTAGATATTTAATTATCTAGGAGGAGTGATTTTTGAATGAAAACGTTCAAGGTTTTTATTCAAGTTGGTGGTACTCTAGAAGGTCCGGATTTTCACAATGATGATGTTTTAGAAATTCGTGAGATGACAGCAGATAAAGCAATAGAAAAATGGCTTGAACTAACAAATTCCGATGATCCATCTTATTTATCAAGAGGGGGAAACGGAATAGGTTGGTCATAATATTTCCCGATAATTTGTTAAGAAATTTAATATACATTAACCTCCGAAATGTTATTATTATCTTAATAACATTTCGGAGGTTAATTTCAAAATGATTAATTTACCACATGGTATCACCATGCAAGATTATTTGTTTAATATGGATATACACATACTTCTAAATAAAATTGACAGATTCAGAAAATTAAATATAAAAAAATTATCACCAGGAGAAATAAGTAAAGAAATCTCAAACGTTTTAATGTTTGATCGTAGATCTGTACTATTATCTTATATAGACAATTTTAAAACTGGTACTTTAGTTTATAGAATAAGAAAACTCAAGAATAGTGAAATTCCAAATAACGAATTGAATATAATTCAAGATTTGTGGAATCCTCCCAGCAAATTTGTGAAACGTATGAGATTGAACAAACCGCACGAATCTTTATTATATGCGTGTTTTGGAATTGATACAGCATTAGAGGAAACTAAAGTGAATGATAACGATTCATTTGCTTTAATTGCTTATGAAGTAATTGATGATATTAAGGCAGTACGTATTGGGAACGATGATGATTTTTCATCATATAGTAGTGATGATAGGTTGAAATTGAGAATTATAAACAATTTCCTTAAAGAAGAATTCATTAGAGAAGCAGGAGAGGGAAATGAGCACTTATATAGAGTTTCAGAGATAATAGCAAAGGACTACTTCGATCTTCCCCCTAGAGATGTACAAGATGCTTGGAGTTATCCTTCTGTAGCAAATAAACCGTCTATAAATATATGTTTTAGACCAGATATTGCAAAAGAAAAACTGAAGGTATTAAATGTTCAAATAGTAAATGGTTATAAAAGAACATCCACCGACTTGAGTTTAAATATCATTGGGAATATTAAAGTCGTTAATGAAAAATTAATATACTTTTAAAGGATAGTTGGACGATACTGTTCACTAATGTGTATCAGAGTGTATAGATAATCACCAGTGGGTAATATACAATATTACCGTGCTTTAGGAGGTGGTAATGCTAGCCACTTCAAGACACATCGTGACGATCGAGGACAAGGTTTGTGATGAGTTCTATCGGTTGCTTGCAAGAAGGGGACCGAGATTTCGACCTGGATGAATTGGAAAATGAAAGAATTCATCGAAGAAGAGAAGATAATTGAGGAGTTTTGGAAGAAGCGCTCATATTGGGTGCTTCTTTTGTTTTATAAATATTAAATTGGAGGTAATCATCAACAAGGCTGAGAATATCGATTCGTAGCTAGCCTACTTCAAAAAAATATGATGAGCAGTTGAACACAAGTTCGTGCCATACGTTCAATTATAGGCTTTTCCTTCGGGAAGAACTTCTCCAATACCAAGCACGAGCTTATTACTCAGTAGTGGTTTTTCGCCCTTACAATTACCGTTAAATGCTGATGTATCAATAGTTATAGTGTGTTCGGAGTGAGGAATGTTGCTGACAACAATTGAAAAAGTTTCCTCTTTTTTCGCGAATTTCTATTGTGGTAGTGATATTAGCTCTTCGCTAGATGTAACGAACTTTTTAATGCCCTTGTCTCCCCTTGGCTTTGTCATATTTCCCACGGGTATACTCCACAAGGGACCCGCAAATACTAAAAACTCCGTCATTCAGATATCAATATGGTTGTTAAGAAAACGGTCCCGATTAATCTGCATAAACCCCACACCAACCTTCAAGTATCATTTACAGATAAGGAACGTATGTATGGACTGGCAGCCTGTTGGTGTTTTGATGCCGCTTTTGTTAGAATGAATGCATATGACACTACTTGAGAACCATGGGAGGTGCGAAAGCGATGATACCAAACAAAACAAAAGGTCGTCGTTTTCCTTTATTGCCCCTTAGAGGTCTTCTTGTGTACCCCAGTATGGTTCTTCATTTGGATGTGGGCCGCGAGAAGTCCGTTCGGGCGCTGGAAAAAGCTATGGTTGAAGATAACCTGATTCTCCTCTGCTCACAGTCGGAAGTGAATATTGAGGAGCCGGGACAAGAAGATATTTTTCGGGTCGGTACCGTCGCGAATGTGCGGCAAATGCTGAAGCTTCCCAACGGCACGATTCGTGTGCTGGTGGAAGGTGTGGAGCGGGCCGAAATTATTCATTATATGGATAATGAGGAGTTTTACGAGGTGATGGCGCGCGAGCTGCCAGAGCAGGAGGATGTGGATCAGGAGAGTGACGCTCTAATGCGCACCGTACTGAGCCAATTCGAACACTACATCACTTTGTCCAAAAAAGTCACCCCAGAAACGCTTGCTGCTGTTTCCGATATTGAAGAGCCAGGAAGACTCGCCGATGTCATCACGAGCCATTTGGCACTGAAGATTAAGGATAAGCAGGAGATTCTGGAGACCATTGATGTCAGCAAACGCTTGGAGAAGCTGCTCGATATCCTTAACAATGAGCGTGAAGTGCTTGAACTTGAGCGCAAAATCAACCAGCGTGTGAAGAAACAGATGGAGAAAACCCAGAAGGAATATTATCTGCGTGAACAGATGAAAGCGATCCAGAAGGAGCTCGGTGAAAAAGAAGGCCGGGCCGGTGAAGCGGATGAGCTGCGCAGCCTGATGGAAGAAAAGAATCTGCCGGAACGTGTGCAGGAGAAAATCGAGAAGGAAATCGACCGCTTGGAAAAAATGCCGGCTAGCTCAGCGGAAGGCAGCGTCATCCGCAACTATGTGGATTGGCTGCTGAGTCTGCCTTGGAGCGAATCGACAGAGGATGATTTGGATATTCTGAAGGCGGAGCAGGTGCTGGATGCGGATCATTACGGTCTGGAGAAGCCGAAGGAACGGGTGCTGGAATATCTGGCCGTCCAAAAGCTGGTCAAGAAGCTGAAGGGCCCGATTCTCTGTCTGGTAGGACCTCCGGGTGTCGGCAAGACTTCGTTAGCTCGTTCGATTGCCCGTTCACTGAACCGCAAGTTCGTGCGCATTTCTCTGGGCGGTGTGCGGGATGAAGCTGAGATTCGCGGCCACCGCCGCACCTATGTCGGTGCAATGCCGGGCCGGATCATCCAGGGGATGAAGACAGCGGGCAGTGTTAATCCGGTCTTTCTCCTCGACGAAATCGACAAGATGGCGGCGGACTTCCGCGGCGACCCTTCGGCGGCACTGCTAGAGGTGCTTGATCCGGAGCAAAACAATACATTCAGCGATCACTTCGTCGAGTTGCCGTTCGACCTGTCGAATGTTATGTTCGTGACAACTGCGAATGCTGTGCATAATATTCCACGTCCACTGCTTGACCGGATGGAGATGCTCTTCATTCCCGGTTACACAGAACTGGAGAAACTGCAAATTGCCAGCCGTTATTTGCTGCCGAAGCAGCGTAAGAATCATGGCTTGGAGGATGAACAGCTGTCCATTGAAGATGACACCCTGCTGAAGATCGTCCGCGAATATACCCGGGAATCCGGGGTGCGTAATTTGGAGCAGCAGATCGCGGCACTATGCCGCAAAGCAGCAAAGCAGATTGTATCCGATGAGAAGAAACAAGTCAGTATCCTGCCGGGTGAGGTCAAGGACTACCTCGGTGTATCGAAGTACCGTTACGGTATGGCCGAGTTGGAGGATCAGATTGGCACAGTAACCGGGCTGGCATGGACCGAGGTTGGAGGCGACACGCTGCTGATCGAAGTGACGGTTGTTCAGGGCACTGGCAAGCTCACGCTTACGGGACAGTTGGGTGATGTGATGAAGGAGTCGGCTCAGGCCGCTTTCAGCTATACCCGTTCAAAGGCGGAAGAGCTGGGACTGGCGCCGGATTTTCATGAGAAGAACGATATTCACATTCACATCCCTGAAGGTGCAATACCGAAGGATGGCCCCTCTGCAGGGATCACCATTGCTACTGCGTTGATCTCCGCACTGACCAAACGCTATGTATCTAAAGACGTGGCAATGACGGGTGAGATTACGCTACGCGGGCGTGTCCTGCCGATTGGCGGGCTCAAGGAGAAATCGCTGGCTGCCCACCGTGCCGGTTACAAAAAAATCCTTCTTCCGAAGGACAACGAGCGCGACCTCAAGGATATCCCGGAGAGCGTACGCAATGATGTGGAGTTTGTGCCGGTATCACATATGGATCAGGTGCTGCAGCATGCGCTTGTTGAACATCATACAGAAATTAGCAGTGAAGCGCCGAGTAGTGTGCATTAGAAAGGAAGTCCTATGAAAGTTAACAATGCCGAATTTATCATCAGCGCCGTAGGCCCTGATCAATACCCAGTTGACGCCTTGCCGGAGATTGCTCTGGCAGGGCGCTCCAACGTAGGGAAGTCCTCCCTGATCAACCGGATGATTAACCGTAAAAATCTGGCCCGTACCAGCTCCACACCGGGCAAGACACAGCATATGAACTATTACCGTGTCAACGAAGATATGTATTTTGTTGACTTCCCCGGATACGGGTATGCCAAAGTTTCCAAAACCCAACGTGCCTCATGGGGAAAAATGGTCGAAAAGTATATGGCAGAGCGGGACACGCTAAGGCTTATTCTGCTTATAGTGGATTTGCGCCACCCGCCGACCAGTAATGACAAAATGATGTTTGATTGGCTGAAGCATTATGATCTGCCGCTCTGCGTGGTGGCAACCAAAGCGGACAAGATTCCCAAGACCCGCTGGCCTAAACATATCAAAATTATGAAACAGGAGCTCGGTGTATTGCCGGGTGATAATTTCATATCCTTTTCCTCGGAGCTGGGCCTCGGCAAAGATGAACTGTGGGAACTGATTGAGAGGTACTGCCTTCCTTCCGAAGAAGATATAGAGGATGAGCAGGAAAGCGAGGATTCCATGGAAGCATCTCAGTCTGTGGATACCTCAGAAGAATAAGTTGGTCCTGATATATGGGGAATTTGCGTATATCATAGGATCAATGCGAATTCCTCACCTATTCTCCCATTTCCACGCCATAATAGGGATTAACGGTCTTTAGCCTGTTCTAGCATGAGAGAAACCCGCCGCTCTACGTTGTATAATCAATCTAATGATTGCTATAAAGAATAGAGGGATGGTTATGGCTCAGCGATTGGCGACGGAATATGTGAATACAACTCTGCAAATGACAGAATTTCAGATGAACCAGTTTCTGCTCACAGCCGATACCTGCTTTATCAGTCACCGTGTTAAGGTCCTCGGAGGTGGAGAACAGGAGATTGTACTGGAAGAAAACGGGGGAGAAGCGATTCGCCTCAATGTAGAACGCAGGGGACATCTCTATATCTGCACGTTTTCCTGCCGGGTGGTGAACCCTCATCTGAATAATGCAGTCCGCAAGCTTTTCGTCACTTATAAAGGGTCGGGTTCAGTAAATAGGATTTATCAAGGTTTCACAATGGAGTATTATTATGAGAGTGGATCGGTCCGCCGGATTTCAGAGCTGACTGCTAATGGCAGCAAGCTGATCTATCAGCATAAACAGTCCTTATCGGAGATGATGACTCTCTTTAAGTCTGATGTTATAGAGCGGGAGATTGCGGCACTGCGCCTCGAAATTGATAGTTTATTAGATTGCAGACTCACCTTCCAAAGCGATGAAATGATAGCTGGAATTGACAGTAAACTTGCAGCGATCAACCGGCGTTTGATAGAATTGGAATTATAGGAATAAATTACACATTGATTCTAGCAAATATTCCCCAGTGAAATGGTTGTGTTTTTTCGAAAAATCTATAAAATAAAGCTAGAAAAGGAACGATAAAAAGTATATGATAGATATCCATAACCACATTTTACCTTTTATGGATGATGGAGCTGCAGACTGGGAAGCGGCTCTCGCCATGGCGCAGGACGCCCAGAAGGATGGTATTTCTACGGCGATAGCTACACCTCACCATGCCAATGGTGTATATATGAATCCCGCTCCAAATATTGGACAAGCTGTGCAGCTTCTGAATGAGAGACTTCAGCAAGCTGGTATTAACCTGCTTGTACTGCCTGGTCAGGAGATCCGCATATACGGGGATCTCCTGATTGATTTGGAACAAGGCCAGTTGCTGACGCTTGCGGGTTCAAAGTATATATTGCTAGAAATGCCTTCTTCTCGGATACCACGCAGCATGGAGGAAACTTGCCATGAGCTTATGATTCAAGGTTTTGTCCCAGTCCTTGCCCATCCGGAGCGCAATGCTGAAATTGCTGAAGATCCCGCCAAATTAGAAAGATTAATAGAGCTGGGAGCACTAGGGCAAGTCACAGCGCAGAGTATTGCCGGAGTCTTTGGAAACAAACTGCAGAAGCTCTCACTCGACCTGTGTCGAAGAAACGCTGTTCATGTGATCGCTTCCGATGCGCATGACAGCCGTCATCGGCCCTTTGGTCTCAGTGAAGCTTACAAGGTTGTGGAGAAAGAACTGGGGGCTGCCGTTTCCGACTGTTTTCGCCACAATTCACAGAGAATTATCGCCAACGAGGAGATGGTTCGAGTGCTTTATACGGGTTCCCGCAAAAAAAGTCAAAAAATCTTCGGAATATTTTCTCGTAAAGCGTGACCAATCTCTCGAATAGTGGTAGAATGGGTAATACTGGGTTATTGTTACATTTTATTTGAATAGAGTTGGCTTAGTATGACCTATTCTAACAGCAACAGCAGTAACAGATTCAACACTACATACAAAGAGGTGGATGAAAAGTGACTTTGAAGAAAAAATTAGCAGTATCAACACTAGCAGTAAGTATGGCAGCAGCATCTGTAGCAGGCTTCCCTTTCAGCAGCCAAGGTTTGGCTAAACATTTGAGTGGCGTTGCATCTGCGGCATCAGTAGATAACGCAGCATTACAAGCTCGTGCAGATTTGTTGTATAAAAATCTGGGGGATCCCGGACGAGCAGCACTGAGAGCTACACGTGCTGAGATTAATGAGAAAATTGATTCCGCGAAATTCAATGCTCTGTTCGCACCGGTGCTTGACAATCTTCAGCCCGATGTAAATAAAACGGAATTGTACAATTTGTTCAACGATGTTGCCAATGTATATTATGACCTGAATTACACTGATCTGAAGGATATTCGAAATAACGAAGCCTATATTGCAGTCTTGAAACAAATTGCAGCAGATGCAGGTGTAGCGGATCTAACGGTTGACGATGTAATTGATTTTGTACTTGGTGTGGAAACATCTCTTAAGAATTTGGTGAGCAATAAGACCACTGCTGAGTTGGTTGCGCTTGCCAAGAACCCTAGTGCTCAAGAAAAATTATTCGATGATGCGATCGATGTTGTTCTGGGAGCAACTGCAGGTGCTAATAAATACACCGTAAGTACAGTGCTTACTAATCTTGGGGTTTCCAAAGCGGACATTAAGGCGTCTGTTAATGCTGTAAGAGCAGAACTTACAACCGATAAAGAAGCTGCAACTCAATTGGCTCTTGCTTACATTTCTGCATTTGGATTGGGTTATAATCCGGGATCTGGAAATGGTGGCGGCGGTGGTGTTGCTGGTGGTGGTACTACTACAACTACATTGACTCCTGCTGAAGCTTTTGCCAAAGCCTCGATATTTGATGCGTCCAAATACGTTGTGATCACAGGTGATAAAGCCACAGTTAAATTGGTTGATGCTGACATCCTTGCGGCGTTTGATAAATTGGTTGCAGCTGCAAAAGCTGTAGGTTATACCGGCCCGTTGACACTGACGCTTGATCTTGGTCCAATTAAAGTGTCGACAGTAGAAGTTCCACTATCCAAAGTAATCGTTGATGCTGCGACGGCTAAAGGTATTGCCAACATGGGTGTGACCTATAACAGCCTGACAGTAACAATTCCGATGGCTCAATTTAATACTGAGGTTGCCCTGACAGTTACAACAGCCGCTGATACTACGGTAACATCTATTACTAAGCTGAAACTGGCGTCAAGTGTATATGATTTCGGATTTACTGTGAAGAACGTTCCAACAACAACGTTCAAGCAACCATTGACTATTAAGCTTCCACTTAAGGATACTACTGGTCTCGATAAAGAATTGTTGTCTGTAGCAAAAGTGGTTTATAGTAATTTGCAATTCCAAGGCGGCGTGCTTGACGGTGAATATATCGTTGAACCGCGCGACACATTCTCTTCCTATGCTGTTCTCGAGAACAAGGTGAGCTTCAGTGATATTGCTAAAGTTCAAGCTTGGGCTGGAAGACAAATTCAAGTCGTAGCTGCTAAGGGCGCGATTGAAGGTATCGGAAATGGTAAATTTGCTCCTAAGAACAATGTTACCCGTGCGGAATTTGCCAAGATGCTAGTTCGTGCGTTGAACTTGGAAAACAGCACAGCAACTGAAAACTTCAGTGATGTGAGCTCAACTGCTTGGTACGCTCCTTACGTGGCTGTTGCTGCAGAGAAGGGGATTATCCAAGGCCGCAATTCTACTACATTCGATCCAACAGCAACAATTACCCGTGCTGAGATGGCAACACTGATCTCCCGTGCATTGAAATTGACTCACCCGGATGCAAAAACGGATGCTTCTGCGTTGAGCAAATTCTCCGATGCAGCTAAGATTAGCGCTACTTTGAAAGATGGAGTAGCATTTGCAGCTAGTAACAACTTGGTAATTGGTGACGCTGGTAAGTTCAACCCTACGAACACAGCTAGTCGTGCAGAAGCTGCAGTAATTATCTATCGTACAATTAACTTCAAGTAAGTAATAAGCAAGTGGAGAGCCTCCTCTCGTCTACGTGAGAGGGGGCACTTTTTTAGCGTGGATTGAAATATTACAGAAATAGCTTGGAGGGAAATTCACTTGTCAGCACAAGAATTGGATCTTCGCGATTATTTTCAGATTGTCAGGAAGAGAGTTTGGCTAATTGCAAGTATTGTAATAGTGGCATGTCTTCTTGCCGGAATTTACAGTTTGTATATCAAGAATCCCGTATACGAAGCTTCTACGAAAATCATTGTGAATCAGACGCCTACACAATCTACGGCGGGTCAGTTGGACCTTAACCAAATTAATACGAATATACAGCTGATTAATACGTACAAGGAAATTATCAAGACACCGGCGATTTTAGACGTCGTAGCCAAGGAATATCCGCAATTCAATATCACTGCGGAGGAGTTGTTGAAGAAGGTAAACGTGAGTTCCGTAAATAATACGCAGGTGATGACACTTGTCGTTCGAGATAATTCGTACCAGAGAGCTGCAGAAATCGTGAATGCCATTTCGCTTGTATTTAAACAGGAAATTCCGTCATTATTCAATGTTCAGAATGTATCTATTCTTAATGAGGCTAAGGTTAATCCATCTGTAGAACCAGGACCTGTGGAACCAAATGTAGTGATGAATCTTGCCATTGCATTTATTGTTTCTTTAATGCTTGGTCTCGGAATTGCATTTCTTCTAGAATACATGGATGATACGCTGAAGACTGAAGCGGATATTGAACGTTATCTGGGATTGCCAACTATTGCGATGATCACAAGAGTTGGACAAGATGAAGCCAAAGGTACTGAGACACAAGCTCAGACACAAGTCAGAAAGTCGGGGGAACTAGAGCATGTCACAGCAGCCAAATAAACAACAACGTCATCTGATTACTGTTACGAACCCACGATCACCGGTATCGGAGGCGTTCCGGGCATTGCGTACGAACATTGATTTTTCCTCGGTCGATGAACAAATTCAGGTCATTATGGTGACGTCCTCGGGTCCAGAAGAAGGTAAATCTACAGTCTCAGCCAATTTGGCGGCAGCTTATGCCCAATCCGATAAAAAGGTGCTTTTGATCGATAGTGACTTGCGTAAGCCAACAGCACATAAGACGTTCTCTTTAAGCAACAGGTTAGGCCTATCCTCGCTATTATCTCAGCAAGCGAATCTGGATGAAGTCATTCAAGAATCTGGGGTGGATAACCTGTATCTGATGACTTCAGGACCAATCCCACCTAATCCGGCTGAAATGTTGTCATCTAACCGCATGAGCAGTGTGCTCCAAGAACTTCGGCAACGGTTTGATATTGTTCTTATTGATACACCGCCTCTGCTGGCAGTTACTGATGCACAAATTGTATCTTCCAAGAGTGATGGAGTCATAATGGTAGTGAGTTACGGCAAGGTTAAACGTGATATCGCGGCCAAGGCCAAGGCTAATCTTGATCGTGTAGGGGCCAAAATGCTGGGCGTAGTCCTAAATAATGTGAAGCGTAAAGCCAGTGAAGGTTATTATTATTATTATTATGGAAATTGAGTTGTTCCATAGACAAAATTGTTATTTTTGGAGGCACTAAAAATGACAGCGAAAACCAGAGTGTATTTATTGTTCCTCATTGACCTTGCGATCATCTGGTTCAGTATTATAACTTCTTATATGTTCCGGTTCCCTAACGGCGTCCCTGACGAATATATGCTTCAGATGCTGATGTTCGGTCTCATTGCGACTGTCACTTTTGGGGGGAGTCTGATCTACTTCGGGCTCTACCGCAGATTGTGGCAGTATGCCAGTATTGGTGAGATCGTCTCGGTCTTCAAAGCTATTGTCGTAGGCGCCGTTCTTGCATTTGCAGTGGCATTTCTTATTTTGCCTGAGCGGGTCCCACTCAGTATTGAGGTACGGGCGACAGAGACCATCCTGCTGCTGGTCGGCGGAGTGCGCTTCTGCTGGAGAGTGTTCAGGAATGACCGGATTAACGCCAAGGATACAGAAACGCACACCTTGATTGTTGGTGCCGGTGACTGTGGAATTCTGATTGCCCGTGAAATGATGGGACCTTCATTTGCTCACACTCGAATCGTTGGATTCATTGACGATAGTGCAGATAAATATCATTTGTCTATTCTGGGTGTGCCCGTTCTTGGCAACCGATATGATATTCCCAGAATTGTGAAGCAAAGTGAGATTCATGAGATTATTATTGCAATGCCTTCAGTCTCAAGAACGGAAATCTCTGAGGTTATTAATTTAGCGAAGGCGACTGGAGTTAAACTAAAGATTATACCTGCGTTAAATGATTTGATTGCTGGCAAAATCTCAGTGAAGAAGCTTCGTGATGTCAGCGTGGAGGATCTACTTGGTCGTGAACCTATTGTGGCAGACCTGAACAGTATTCTTGGATATGTGCACAACAAGACGGTAATGATTACTGGTGCTGGCGGTTCCATCGGTTCGGAGCTGTGTAGACAAATTTCACCATTTTCACCAGATAAACTCTTGGTTCTTGGACATGGAGAAAACAGTATTTATACAATAGAGATGGAGCTCCGCAAGAAGTTTCCTGAACTGAACATTGTTACTGTTATTGCCGATGTACAGGACCGCGCTCGGATGATGGAATTATTCGATAGTCATAGACCGCACGTAGTCTTTCATGCGGCAGCACATAAGCACGTTCCTCTGATGGAGCGTAATCCTTCCGAGGCTATTAAGAATAATGTTTTCGGTACACGCAATGTAGCGGACTGTGCAGATAAATATGGGGCGGAACGTTTCGTACTAATCTCTTCTGACAAGGCAGTCAACCCAACGAGCGTAATGGGAGCGACGAAGCGGATCGCCGAGATGTATGTGCAGAGTCTTAACACTTCAAGTCCAACGAAGTTCTCGGCTGTGCGGTTCGGTAATGTACTGGGCAGCCGTGGCAGTGTAATACCGGCGTTCAAACAGCAGATTGCTGCCGGTGGACCTGTTACCGTTACCCATCCAGAGATGGTGCGTTATTTCATGACCATTCCAGAAGCGGTACAGCTTGTTATCCAATCCGGATCTTTCGCGAACGGCGGGGAAGTCTTTGTGCTGGATATGGGGCAACCTGTCAAGATTCTGACATTGGCGGAAGATTTGATTACCTTATCTGGCTATGAGCCTTACAGGGACATCGCGATTACCTTCTCTGGAATACGGGAAGGTGAGAAGCTGTATGAAGAACTGCTGACTGCTGAGGAGAATCTGGGTTCCACCCAGCATGACCGGATCTTCATCGGCAGACCCAATGTGCTAAGCCAGAACCAGCTTGAACTGGAATTCAAACGTTTGGAACGTGTGTTGTCTGAAGACGGAGAAGCCATTCGTGAAGTCATCAACCAAATTGTTCCAATGCAGCCAGTAGCTCAAGCTGCAATTAGCTAATTCTTTGATATGGAGGTGCCTGAAGTGTTCAACAAGAGATGGAAGAAGATATTGTTCTGGACGCTATCGGTGATTGTAGTGCTTGGTGTGGGCGGCTTATTTGCAGCCAATTACGCAGTGGACAAACTAATGAGTTCAATGGCCGATAGCTTCGATGTGGAAGGGGATCAGACTACTGATAATGTAACCAAGGGAGAGCAAGTTGAACCTGCTGTAGTGGCGGGAGATGCGACTGCGGAGCCAACAGCAAGTGGAGAACCTAAAAGTTTAGAGCCTATAGCAACAACTCAATCCACAGCAATCACCAAATCTACAGATGCAATTGCTGCGGAGGGTACAGATAAGGGGGAGGATGCTGGCGGACAAGCAACTGCTGGTACGAGTAAACCTACCAGTAAACCTACGAGTAAACCTACGAGTAAACCTACGAGTACTCCGGCGGTAGACGACTATACAGCTCAGGTATCAACAGACAAAGCCAAGCAGATTCAAGAAAGTGTTACCGTCAAGGATAAGGCAGACGTGGCTTCCATTGTAATGGGCCAATTAAGCCTCTCGGATATCAAGCGGCTGCAAGAGCTAGCCAAAGGTGGTCTGAGTATAGAAGAGAAGCGGGAAGCTCGTAGTATTATCCTTGGTAAGGTATCTGAAGAACAATATAACGAATTGTCCCAGGTCGCTAAGAAATACGGTGTGAGCCAAGGGAAGTCGCGCGATGAAGTAGTAGCTCAGGAAGAACGGATTAAAGCTCAAGAAAAAGGAAGTGAGTAAAATGTCAAAAGTGAAATTTCCAGCAGCCCTATTGCTGCTGCTTACATTGGTTGGAGTGGCACCATTAACAGCATCAGCCCCATTATCTGCATCAGCAGCTGCTGTTAACGAAACGATTAAGGTATCCAGCATGAATGTTAAATTGATCTTCGATGGAGTAAGTTTGCAGCCTCCGGCCGGACAATATGTGTTTTCGTATAAGAACTCAACGTATGTACCTCTTCGCTTCATGTCTAATGCCCTGCAGAAAAGTGTGAATTGGGATGCTAAAAATGTGAGAATCACCGTCTCAGAACCTAACAGCTCTGAACTCGTAAGGATCAAAGAGTACTTAATGAATACCACAGTTGCTGAAAGCCCAGCGATAGTCACTAAGAATGTAATACTGAGCCCGGTGAAGGCTAGCTATGTATTCAGTGGTACTACCAAAACTATTCCAACAGGACAAGGTAGTTATATGTTGAATGGAACAGTATATGTGCCCCTTCGTTTCTTATCGGAATCTGTAGGTAATTCTATTAATTGGGATCAGCAGACGAAGACAATTACTGCAGTGTCTTCAGCCTATCATCCTCAAGTTAATCCAACACCTACACAGACTGAGGGTAATCAAAGTGGAACAGGTGCAACATCAACGCCCCAACCTTCGAATGGTACGAATGGTGGAGGAGCTGCTGGAAGCGGAACATTGAGCTATGAACAAATAACAGGAGATACAGAAGCGAAATTAAATGCGCTGCGGGATCAGAGTAATGCAATCCTTTACAGCCTTGCGCTAGAGTATTTGAGTGCTAAAGATGCCACTACGAAGGCTAATCTTGTAGCTAGTGGGAAACAACAGTTATCTTCGTTTACTGCGAGCTTCAATAACATTATTGGAGATGCTGAACAGAAATTAAAGAGTAATGGACATAGCACTGCTATTATTTCTCAATATAGAGCAGCATTTGAAGCTGAATTACAAAAAGGGATGGCATTGGCTGAGGGAATGGGGAACAAGTAAGATTATTGTGGACAAGAATCAGTTCTTCATATGGCGAAGGACTGATTCTTTGTAAGTAACTGATCCCTTTGGTGAGATTCAATAATTGGATATTTTTTTTGAGATATTCATATAATCTATGAATACTGTTATAGGCTTTGTATTAATTTTGCTTCTTTCTTTAATTGGAATGTAATAAGGTAAAACAATCCTTATATATATTTAGATAAATGAAAAATAGGAGTATAGGAGCAGATATAATGATTGGAAAAATTTGGCTATCCTCACCACATATGAGTGATGAAGGATATGAAATGGAATATATTAAAGAAGCATTTGACACCAATTGGGTAGCTCCCTTGGGTGCAAACGTTACCGGGTTTGAAAAGGAGTTAGCTGCAAAGGTAAATATCAAGGCAGCAGCAGCACTTACAACAGGTACTGCTGCTATTCATTTAGCACTTAAATCAGTTGGCGTTGGTTCTGGAGATGTAGTATTTTGTCAATCTTTAACTTTTTCGGCAACAGCTAATCCTATTATCTATCAGAATGCTGTCCCTGTATTTATCGACAGCAACTTGGAAACTTGGAACATGGACCCTAATGCCTTGGAAGAGGCTTTTATAAAATATCCAAATGTTAAAGCTGTTATAGTTGTACATTTATATGGGCTTTCAGCTGATATGGATCAAATTATGGAGATATGTAACAGGTACAATGTTCCCGTAATAGAGGATGCTGCGGAATCATTAGGAACCTACTATAAAGGAACACATACTGGCACTTTTGGAGAGTATGGTATCTTCTCATTTAATGGGAACAAGATTATCACTACTTCAGGTGGTGGTATGCTGGTTTCTAATAATGAGGAGCAAATTGCTAAGACCAGATTTTGGGCGACTCAAGCAAGAGATCAGGCAAGACATTATCAGCACAGTGAGTTGGGATTCAACTATCGAATGAGCAATGTTGTTGCGGGAATAGGCAGAGGCCAACTAAGAGTATTGGATCAGCGTGTTGTTAAAAAGAAATACATATTCAATTTTTACCAAAAGGAGCTTGGTGGGTTAGAAGGCGTTTCATTTATGCCAATCAATGAGTGGAATGAGCCAAATTGCTGGTTAAGCTGTATTACATTAAGTGGTGCAGTAAGACCATTTGATATCATGATAGATCTTGAACAAAATAATATTGAATCTAGACCGATATGGAAACCAATGCATCTGCAGCCTTTTTTTGCTGAATATGATTATGTCGGAGGAACCGTATCTGAGCAATTGTTTGAAAATGGGGTTTGCTTGCCTTCTGACACCAAAATGACGGATGAGGATCTGGAGCGAGTGTGCACATTGATTAAGAGGATGTGGAAGTAAGATGCTTTGTAAAAAAAGGGTATACGAAAGATACGTCAAGAGAGTGCAGGACTTGTTGCTCTCATCAATTGCTCTTCTTTTGCTTAGTCCCATATTACTTATTGTTGCTGTTCTTGTGAGAATTAAATTAGGCGGGCCAGTATTATTTATTCAAGAACGTCCGGGTTTTCATGATAAGGTTTTTAGAATGTACAAGTTTAGAACGATGACAGATGAACGTGATGCAAATGGCGAATTGCTTTCTGATAGCATTCGTCTTACATCATTCGGGAAATTTTTGCGCTCTACAAGTTTGGATGAGCTTCCAGAGTTATGGAACATTGTACGCGGGGATATGGCTATAGTTGGGCCACGCCCGTTATTGGTGCAGTATTTGGCTCTGTATGATGAACATCAAAAGCGCAGACATGAAGTTAGACCTGGGCTTACTGGTTACGCTCAAGTGAACGGCCGTAATGCAATTAGCTGGGAAGATAAATTTAATTTGGATGTTAAATATGTGGATCAGGTTACCTTTGTGGGTGATTGGAAAACTATTCTTACGACTATAAAAAAGGTTTTTATCAGAGAAGGAATCAACTCAAATAATTCTGTAACTATTGAGCCGTATCGTGGTTCTAGTAAAGAGAGTGTTAGATTATGAAAAATGGCTTAATTATCATCGGTGCTGGTGGTCATGGTAAAGTAGTAGCTGACATTGCGAATGAAATGAATATTTGGGATAATATATCATTTATTGATAATAATCTATCTGTTACAGAGTGTATTGGCTTTGAAGTTATTGGAAATACAGAGGATATTAATACTTATATTAATGACTTTGATTTTTTTGTCGCTATTGGGAATAATTCAACAAGAGAACTAATTCAAAACAAGTTAGAGCATGATGGAGCTTCTATAGTATCCCTAATTCACCCTCAAGCTGTTATTGGCTCTAACGTTAAAGTTGGGTGTGGTACAGTTATTATGGCAGGAGTTATTATTAACAGCTCCTCTTCTATAGGAAAAGGCTGTATAGTTAATACAGCTTCTAGCGTTGACCATGATAACATCATTGAAGATTATACTCACCTATCTCCAGGAGTACACTTAGCTGGGACTGTAAAGATAGGCAAAGGTACGTGGCTTGGAATTGGCAGTATAGTAAGTAATAACATTGATATATGCAGTGGATCAAAAATAGGGGCTGGCGCTGTAGTTGTAAATGATATAACGGAATCAGGAACTTATGTTGGATTCCCGGCAAAAAAATTGATAAAAGATAATTAATGTATATTGCAGAGGGGTCGGAAGATGGATTTTTGGTTGAAAACACTTTTCTATATTAGTGCGTTTATTATTATATGGGCTATGATAGGGTATCCAGTATCTTTAAAAGTAATTGGTAAGTTGCATAAAACTAAAAAATTAGAGAAAAATTACAGTCATAAACCATCTGTTACAGTCATGGTTGTGGCGCATAATGAGGAAAAAGTTATATTGGATAAACTCCATAACATTGTGAGTCTAGAATATCCAAAAGACCGCATAGAGTTCTTAGTCTCTTCTGACAACAGTACGGATAAAACAAATGAGATTGTTAAAGATTTTATACGTAGTTATCAAGAATATAACATTAGGCTGTTCGAGGTTAAAGCTCGCAAGGGGAAGACAAATGCTCAAAATGAAGCTCATAAAACAGTAACATCTGAATATTTAATAATGACTGATGCGAATTCTATGATGGAGAAAAATGCGGTTAGTGAGTTAATGGCTGCTTTCACTTCTGAAGATATCGCATATGTTTCAGGGCGATTAGCAATAATTAATCAGAATGTTAGTGATGTAAGCAATGCCGAAGCAAACTATTGGGACAGCGATTTAGCTGCTCGGGAAATAGAGGGGAGAATTCAAACCATTACTGCGGGCAATGGTGCATTATATGCGTGCAGAACAAAGGATTATAATGATTTTAATCCTATTCAGTGTCATGATAGTGCAATGCCACCGTATTATGCTTTACAAGGGAAACGGGCTATTGCTAACCATGATGCCGTAGCTTATGAAAAAGCTGGAGAAGTTATAGAAGATGAATTTGGGAGAAAGGTTAGAAGTAACAGAGTACTGTTAGCGCAAATATTACCTGACATAAGAATACTAAATATCTTTAAGTATAAATGGTTTACTTATTTTTATTTGGGGCATAGAACGTGTAGATATTTGCTATGGATTTCTCATCTTATAGTGTTGGTAACTAATATCCTGTTGGTTCAGTCATCAATATTTTATATGTTAACATTAGCAGGCCAGATTATTTTCTACTTACTAGCCTTATTGAAACTATATATGAAGCTTAACATTAGATATCTGAATATGATTTATTACTACACAGTTACGATCGCTGCCCAGTGGGTCGGTGTCTACAGGGTTTTAAGCGGGAAGTCTAAGCCATTTTGGGAAAAAGCAGAAAGCACTAGATAAAGTGTTTTAATATGATTAGAGGTGTGGAATGAAAAGGATTTATGTAGCTACAAAAGCGCGAGGTTTTTTGCTGACGCTTTTCAAAACAGAACATGAAAACCTTGTATTTCAGTATAAAGAAAATCAACTCTATGAAACAAATTCGAAAGCTAAACACATAATAGCAAAATTAGTTAAATCTAAGTTAGCAGATCATCTTGGACTAATTCAAAGATTAAAAGTTAGCGATACTGATAGTACAAATGTTTTTAGTTATAATCGTTTTTTGAAAAGCGATAAGGATTATGTTGTATGTCTTGAAAATCCCTTTGCACTAGTTCACTATTCAATAAATAGAAATAGTACATTATTATCCAAGATGAAATTAAAAAAGTATTTTCAAGATAAACATTTGAAAGCAGTGGTCTGTTTATCTAAGGCTTGTTTGAATACTTTAGATAATGTTTACGAAATTCCGAGCAGTGTCAAAACTACTCAAATATACCCTTTAATCGAGAAAAATCCTTTAACAAGTCTGGAAAATATACAATCAAAATCCCATTCTCGCGATATACAGTGTCTATATATTTCTTCTAAATTCACACTAAAGGGAGGCAAGGATATTCTTGAATGTTTTAAACGACTACAGCAACAAGGAATAAACAATATTAAACTTGTAATTATAACCCAGCTAAATTCGATTGATGAAAAAACGCATAGAGAAATTACGGAAAATAAAAACATACAAGCTTATGATTTTAAGTTCAGTAAAGATGAGTTGAATGAGTTTTATAATGCGTCTTCAATTATGCTGAACCCTAGCAGACAAGACAGTTTTTCACTTGTGGTTCTTGAAGCTATGAAATCCGGGAATGCGATTTTGACCTCTGATTTATATGCTTTGAGTGAGATGGTTGAGCACGATTTTAATGGATATTTAGTTGGCCCCAAGTTTAGATTTTTTAATTATGATAATATGCCTAATGTAGCTGTATGGAATCACAGAAGTGAAACAATTTATTCCGATTATATTGATGCCAACATGGTTGAATTTTTATTTAAGAAATTAACTTATCTTAATTCAAACAGAGAAGAATTGGAACGGCTAGCATTGAACTCATATAATAAAGCAGTGACAGGAGAATTTAGTGAAGAGTACATTAAAAAGAAATGGAGCACGATATTTTAAGAGGCAGCACATATTAGAAAGTACAATTTTTTATGGGTGAGGGAATAAATGATAGGGATTGTAGTGCTAACTTATATTAATTGGGCTGATACCTTGAAGTGTGTTAGAAGTATTTTTGAAAGCGAAAAGAAGTGCAGCTATCATATCTATATTGTTGATAATGCCTCACCCGTTCTTCCGGATGAGGAAATGCTACTCTTTTTTAAAGATGCAAGAATTACATATATCAGAAATGAAGTTAATAGAGGTTATTCAGCGGGAAATAATGTAGGTATTAAGTATGCTATATCTGACGGTTGTCGTGAAATACTAATAGCTAACAATGATATTATATTTAAAGAAGATAGTATATTTAACATGTACAACTATTTGAACCAAAATGAAACGGTGGGAATCGTCGGCCCTAAAGTGTTTAAGCCTGACGGAAGTATTCAAGCAATAAATATGGGAGTTAAAACTGGAGTAAGAGAAAAATATATGTATCTTATGAGAAAGACCGTTTTCGCTCCATTTGTTAAGGATTTTATAAGCAAATTTAATGTATTGGATCAAGACCTGACAAAACCTTTTGAGGTTCATTCTGTTTCTGGATGCTGTTTTATGATGAGTGAGCGCTGCTCACGTGATCTTACTCCGCTGGATGAGGGGACTTTTTTATACGGAGAAGAGCTCATTATTGGTATTGGAATGGAGAAAAAAGGATATAAAACGGTATATTTAACTGAAAGTGAGATAATACATGCTCATGGACAAAGTACTAAGAGTATAAAAGCTTTCTCATATATATGCCTGGTTGAAAGTGAGTTATATTATTTTAAAAAATACATTGGTGCATCTGCAATTCAATTGTTTCCTTTGTATTTTATAAGATTTCTAGAGTTTGTTGCATTTTCTATCAAAAGTGCAGACTTTAGGAAAAATATCAAAAGATATATAAGCGTGTCCACTAAGAGACTCTTTATGAAATACTAGATTTGAGGTGGTTTTAGTTTTGATTACAGTAAATTTGGAGACTTTTGAGAAATGATTAAGCCGACTAGATCTAATAGTGTGATTAATAATGTGATGTATGCTTTTATAGCCCAGGGGTTTTCGTTTCTGTTAAGCCTATTGATGTCTGTTGTTGTTCCCAAAATTTTAGGAATTGAAGAATTTAGCTATTGGCAGCTATTTGTCTTTTATACAACTTATATAGGGTTCTTTCATTTCGGATTAAATGATGGGATATACCTTCGTCTCGGCGGGACAAATTACGAAGAGTTGAATTTTAGATCTGTAGGTTCTCAATTCTGGTTAGCATTTGTTTTCCATTCTTTTTTAGCTTCTCTATTTATTATATATAGTGGATTGTTTGTTGAAGACCCAAACCGGCAATTTGTGTATATCGCCACTGCAATTTGCCTGCCGATATACAATGCTGTTGGTTATATTGGATTTATCTTTCAGGCAGTAAATAAGACAAGGATTTTTTCAATATCTGTTATTATAGATAAGATTATTTTTATTCTCATATTAATTACGATGATTGTATTTAAAAATGAGAGTTTTATTTGGCTGGTCTTTTTGAGTCTATTTGGCAAATTAATTGCGTTATTCTATTGTATATGGAATGGCCGTCGAATGGTGTTTGTTGGAATTAAGGTTACGGAATTGCTAGAGACCTCTAAAGAGATGATGCTGAATGTTTCCGTTGGTATGAATTTAATGTTCTCTAATATAGCAAGTTTACTTATTCTTGGAAGCGGAAGACTGATAGTAGATAGAAAATGGGGGATAGAAGACTTTGGCAAATTCTCATTTGCTCTGACCCTTGCAACTTTCATGCTTTCATTTATTGCTCAAATAAGTATGGTATTATTTCCAATGCTGCGTAGGATAGATGGATCGGGACAGAAAAAGTTTTATTGGATGACACGTGATATTTTAGGGATATTATTAGTTGGTATCCTTTTGTTCTACATGCCATTGAACTATGTTTTAGAATTATGGTTGCCGGAGTATAAAGAAAGTCTTGAGTATCTTGCCTTGTTACTCCCCTTGTGCTGTTACGAAGGAAAGATGAGTCTGCTCTGCAGTACCTATTTTAAGGTCCTTCGCAAAGAAAAAGTACTGCTGAAAATCAATTTATATTCACTGGCATTAAGTGTAACGTTAAGTTTAATTTCAGGTTATCTCATCAATAATATTTATGCTGTTATTCTTTCTATGGTTGTTGCTGTTGCTTTTAGAAGCATTATTTCCGAACTCTACTTGTCAAAAATGTTAGAGGGCTCTATCTTGAAAGATATATTAAAGGAGTCAGTACTAGTAGCAATATTCATCTTATGTACTTGGTTTATTAACCCTGTAATTGGATTTGCGGTCTATTTACTTTCCTACATAGTGTATCTTCTTTTATCAAAAGAGAAGTTGGTCACTACGATTCGTTCAGTAAAAGATTATAGACAAAGGGGGAAAATGACGCATGACAACTAGTACAAGCTTAAATTCAACGAATTTTATTGAAAAGCCGCTTAAAATTGCTGTAGCTGGCACTGGTTACGTGGGCTTAGTTACAGGAGTATGCATGGCTCATACTGGTCACAATGTGACTTGTGTTGATGTTGATGAAAATAAAATTAATATGATGAGGGACGGGATAAGTCCTATTTACGAGCAGGACTTGGAACATTTAATGGCTTTAAACAAAGATAGACTTATTTATACCATGGATTATGAATCAGCATATAGAGATGCCGACGTTATCTTTATTGGAGTAGGAACACCGGAAAAGACAGATGGTTCGGCTAATTTATCGTATGTGTTTAATGTTGCAAAGCAAATTGCAGCTTCAGTCAATAAGGAATGTGTAGTTGTAGTAAAATCCACAGTGCCCATAGGTACTAACGACAAAGTTGAAAATTATATAAATCAAGAGCTTGTAAATGATGTGAACGTACATGTTGCGAGCAATCCTGAATTCTTAGCTCAAGGATCTGCAATAAGAGATACCCTGCATACTTCTAGAATAGTTCTTGGAGTTGAGAGTGAATACGCTAAGGAAGTGTTATTAGAAGCATATAATGGATTCAGCAATGTACCTATTCTTATAACTAATCGCCGATCTGCAGAAATGATAAAATATGCATCTAATGATTTTTTAGCGCTGAAAATTTCTTACATTAACGAAATCGCAAATCTCTGTGAAATAGTAGGGGCAGATATAGAATCTGTAACCAAGGGTATGGGGTATGATGAGAGAATAGGAAATAAATTTTTAAATGCTGGTATTGGATATGGTGGTTCGTGTTTTCCTAAAGATACAAAGGCGTTGCATTGGTTGGCGAATTTTCATGACTATGAATTGAAAACAATAAAGGCTGCTATTGAAGTAAATGAACAACAAAAGTTCAAGCTAATTAAAAAAGCCCGCAAATACTATGAAAATATGGATGGACTAACTGTTGCGGTGCTTGGCCTAACATTTAAACCGGGAACTGATGATCTAAGAGAAGCTCCTTCATTAGTTAATGTTCCTATGCTAATCGAAGATGGAGCAAGAGTTAAGGCCTGGGATCCAGTGGGGGTATCAAACTTCAAGAAATTAATGGAACAAAACAAAGTGTCTGGAATTGATTATTTTGAAACTATAGAAGAGACCTTATCCGAAGCAGATATCTGTTTTATATTTACGGAATGGCCTGAAATAAAAGCATTAGAAAAGGAGAAATTTATTCAGAATATGAAATGTCCGATTATTTTGGATGGACGAAATTGTTATAAAAAAGAAGCAATGACAGGGACTACCTATGAATCCATCGGAAGATCTGTTACGTATTAAATGTATTTAGATAAATTCAAATCATAAGTTTGAGTTATTCTTTAATAGAAATTGAATAAGTTAACTGGTTCGTTGCTATTCGGCGGGGCTAATAGATTGTGATTTTATATGGAGGGGTGGGCATGATAAGCTGATTAGCAAAGCGAAGTCCTTATTTCGCGACTTACGCGAGTACTCATGCCCGTAGAGGCTCCATTTCAAATCGCTCTATCATCCTATCAAACGTGCATCCAACCACTTAATAGAGCGAAGAAGTCGTTTAACTATAGTCAGTCTAAGATGTACTGTTTTAATAATTAGGGACAAATGATAGTAAATAGTCTATTTTCTTGAATTTAATTATGGCGTGTCTGAAACTAGATATATTTTCAAAAGCGAGACCATAGCGTAATTTTACAAGGACGAAATCACGAGGGGGCCCTGTAAAAAAATGCTAAGACGCCGCGAAATCAAGGGGCCAGGACTGGGAATGGATAAAAGAACTATTGATCCTCAAAATATAAGAGAAGGTAAAGCCTCGAATTCCAATCAGGCGATGCTTAATGGACTGCTTTGGAAAGTCAAAACAGGGTGCTCCTTAGCGTGATTTTCCTGAACGATTTGGTCCTTGGATTGGAGTAAAGACGATATATTTCAAAAGGTGTTTCTGTTCTTGTCCAGCAATGCGGAGTTGCAGAAAATAGCACCTCTTATAAAGTTCATCAGCACGCAGCGGGGGTGAAAAGGGGGCGAAAACGCCGAATTCATCTAAGAAATCGGACTTTCCTGAGGTGGTCGCAACACCAAAATCTACGGTATTGTAGACGCGCTCTGTAATCCGATTTGCCTCTTTTTAACGCCTTTAAATATTCATGATAGTACCGTACTGTCCCACTTCCTATCTGGCGTAACGTTATCTCGGAACGCTATTTTAGCCGATAAAGCCTACGGAGCGTGAACATTCGAACGAATTTTGAATCCCAAAACACAACGTTCTGTACCCCGCCCAAGTCTAATACGACAGGTCTTTGGACATGTGATTTTTACCATTATAAAGAACGCCATGTTATGATATGTTTTTCTAACAAAATCAAACAAATACGTGGAAAGCAATACGCTATGATAAGCCTTTCTGGAATTTTTTGAGTTTTTCCTTTCTGGCTTCTGTAATATTTTGTTGAAGTAGCTCCATTTTGAAGAGTTTTCAGACACGCCCAAATTTATTATTCACCAGTTATAATTTGCAGTTGTTAGTGTTCCATAGTGGACAAAAGGGACTTATGTTAATCATGGTTAAAACAGGCGGAATCAAGAGTATTGCTTACCTTTAATTTAATATTCAGTAGTTTTTCCGTGAATCTGGAGAATACAAAAGTCTAAACTTAATATTTTGGCTATTTTCACACCATGGAAGAAGGCGGTTACTATCAAAAAGGCATTAATATTATTAGTATTAACTTATGTGTCTGGTGGGTTTACACTTGAACGTATAGGTCTTTCATCAGGCTTTCAGATTAGGTATGTTATGTTAGCCGCAACTATGTTCTTGATTTTAATGAATGAGATAAGGAGAGAGAAGACGAGTACACACAGAAATTATACTACAAGTTTCTTTTTAGTGTCGACGTATGCTTACTTTATCATATTGATGATGACTGCTTTATACACAGCAAATATACCTTTATTTTTTGAAAAAATGATTGACGTAGTATTTTTATTTAGTTTGTTGATTACTACAACATACATGCTTAAGTTTTTTTCATTTGACGAAATTATCGGCGTGATAACAACAGTTTTTATCGTTGTTGGTCTTATATATATAATACCGATTTTTCAATCTGTCTTATCCGGTTCACTACGTGGCACCAATAGTATTGGCGGTCCAAATGTTGTCACGCGTGTACTGTTTTTTTCTGCCGCATCTGCTTGGTATAAATTCCATGCTTCAAAAAAGCTGAAAATGCTCTTACTATGCTTCGCCTTTTTAGCAGGAATTGTACTAGTCGGGTCTCGTGGAGGTATACTAGGTGCATTCGTGGTGTCTGTAGTTTTTCTGGCTTTTAGGGGAGTATATAGGCCGAAAAAGAAGCAATTTAGTCTATCTTTAAAAAAGATACTCTATTACCTGATACCAGTTGCAGCGATCTTCTACATGTGGGATTATCTTGAACGTGTGTTCATTAATCGAATAGTAAATTTACTAATCAATCAAGTATATTATGCGGGGAGAGACCTACTTTACGTTTACGCTGAAGATATGATACGTGAGCGTCCATTCTTTGGTTTTGGACTTAACGGTTATACTATTGCTACTGGTGAGGTATACCCGCACAACACTTTGTTAGAGATGATGGTTGAGACGGGAGTTGTAGGTGCAGTTTACTTTGTGTTTACATGTATCATTACTCTTTTAATATTGCGCCGATATCGTAATTCGGATAATTTAATTATTGCTATTTTACCCTTATATATGCAGATTGTTCAGATGTTTTCAGGGGATTTGTACGACTTTAGGTATTTCTTCCTTTTTTCAGTGACCTGTCTATACTACATGCAACCCTTGGAGAAAAAAATGAAGAATAAAGTGAATAATTCGCATAAACTAAAATTAACTCCTCCCCTTTAGATAGGGTTTAATCTCAAAATTAGAGTGCATGACTGCTATTCTAACATCCGATAAGGATTAAATTTAATAAGTGTAGGGACTTTCAAGAGGCTATTATTTCATGAAATATGACGGTGCTTTAATGCGATTATGTCGACCTTCTAACGCTTGCGTTGGCCCATCAACTTTGAGGATAGTTTACGATTTTCTCTGTCCAATTGCGCATCGAGCTAAAGGTGCCCTTGACAGCGGGATTATCAACTCTTTCACCTTACTCACTTCACCGCTCAATCCTAGTTTCACAGCGGAAAATTTAGGTGAGCAGTTATGCAAGGTCGTGAATGTTTCTTTCCATTCCTTCACACTACGATGAAGCGAAGAGTATTTCAGCCTCTCTTTGTTCTCATCGTCCAGCGCATTTACAGGCTGGTTCGGCAAGCAATGCTTAGTTTTAAGATGTGCATTCGCAAGCAGTGACAGTTTCTGCTTAGTGTTCTTTCGAACCTCGTACACGTTTTCGATCACGTAACCGTGAACATATAATTGATTTGCAACGTGAACCGCATTCGGAAAAATTGCGCTGATTCAGGTGCGATACGCGGAAGCTAAATCCCTAACTACCGCCTTCGGGGTATGTAAAAGGAAACGTGGTGTTCTTTGGCATACGCCTGCAGCTTTCGGTTAGGTAACAAATCTAGCATGATTTTGCCATCGGATTTATGGATTTTAGTGTGTGAACCAACAATATCTTAGACAAAATAAAAAACTTAAGAGCTTGCTGTAGCGCTGCTTAGGTGTGATGAATTCTATGTTAAACCAGTAAGGTTTTGGTGGGGTTATTTTGTCAAGCACTATCTTTTTTTAGAAAAATAATTATGGTTCGTTGCTATTCGGGGTGGGCAAATATATTGCGATTTCATATGGAGAGTCGGGCACGATAAGCTGGTTAGGAACGCAAAGCTTATGCTTTGCGGCTTACGCGAGTACTCGTGCCGTAGAGGCTCCGTGACAAATCACTCTATCATTCTATCAAACGTGCATCCAACCACTCAATAAAGCGAGAGCCATAATTCCCAATAAGTATTATTTGAATTGGAGGTTCAAATGAAAGGAATAATTTTAGCCGGAGGCAGCGGAACGCGCCTCTATCCATTAACCATGGTTACAAGTAAACAACTACTACCAATTTACGATAAACCTATGATCTACTACCCATTATCCACTTTGATGTTGGCCGGAATTAACGAGATCTTGATCATTTCCACTCCTGAGGATACGCCAAGGTTTGAAAACCTCTTAGGAGATGGGTCTCAATTCGGTATTTCCCTACAATATATTGTTCAACCCAGTCCTGATGGTTTGGCTCAGGCTTTTATTTTGGGGGAGTCATTCATTGGTGATGATTCTGTGGCTATGATTCTTGGCGATAACATTTACTATGGAAATGGTATTCGGAAAATGTTAAAAAGAGCTTCTGATAAAGAACATGGTGCGACTGTATTTGGCTATCATGTGCAAGATCCGGAGCGTTTTGGCGTGGTCGAGTTTAATGATGAAGGTAAAGTGCTTAGTGTGGAAGAGAAGCCGGCCCAGCCTAAATCAAATTACGCTATCACTGGATTATATTTCTATGATAATCGGGTAGTAGAGATTGCCAAGAATGTGGAGCCTTCTTCAAGGGGCGAACTTGAGATAACTTCAATTAATGAGGCATACCTTAAACTTGGTGAGTTAGACGTAGAGTTGCTGGGTCGTGGCTTTACCTGGCTAGATACTGGAACTCATCAGAGCCTTGTCGATGCGACTAATTTTGTGAGAACGATTGAAGACCACCAAGGGATTAAGATCGCAGCACTAGAAGAGATAGCCTATATCAACGGCTGGATTAATAAGGAGCACTTATTGGAATGCGGCCAAAAACTAAGTAAGACAGGTTACGGTCAGTATTTAATTAAAGTGGCAACAGGTAAAATCCAATATTAAGTAGTGAAGGTGTGGAAGACATGAAGTTAACAGAAACAGTGCTGCCTGGTGTATTTATCGTTGAACCTGCGGTATTCGGAGACCATCGTGGATGGTTCATGGAAACATTTAGTGATGCAAAGTTCAAAGAACAAGGAATTGATATAACTTTCGTTCAGGATAACCAGTCTTATTCTGCTGTTAAAGGGACACTTAGAGGGCTTCATTATCAATTGGATCCTAAAGCGCAAACGAAGCTTGTTCGGTGCACAAGTGGAGTTATATTCGATGTTGCTGTGGATATTAGAAAGGGCAGTCCTACTTACAGTAAGTGGTTCGGCATAGAGCTTAGCGCTGAGAACAAGAAACAGCTATTGATTCCGAAGGGATTTGCACATGGGTTCATGACTCTTACTGAGGATGTGGAAGTGCAGTATAAATGTGATGAGCTTTACGCACCAGAATGTGATGGAGGAATCCTTTGGAATGATCCTGCCATTGGTGTTGAATGGCCTATACATGTGGCACCGGTTTTATCCGGCAAAGATGAGCAGGCTCCATTATTAGCGGATGCACATTTTAATTTTGTGTATGAAGGCTAATCTTGTTATCTAATAAAAATTCGAGGTGCATTCAATGAGCAAGAAAAAATTGCTGATTACTGGTGGTGCCGGTTTTATCGGTGGCAACTTTGTACAATACATGGTTGATAAATACTCGGATTACGGTGTTATTAATCTGGATTTGTTAACCTATGCCGGCGATTTGACGAAGCACACACTAATTGAGAATAAAGAGAATTATCGTTTTGTACAAGCAGATATTGCTGACCGTGAAGCGGTAATGAATCTTTTTGAAGAAGAGAAGTTTGATTTTGTGGTTCACTTTGCAGCAGAAAGCCATGTTGACCGTTCGATTACAGATCCGGCAATATTTGTTCGTACGAATGTGATGGGGACACAAGTGCTGCTGGATGCTTCCAGAAAGATAGGGCTTGAAAAATTCGTTCATGTCTCTACGGACGAAGTATATGGAGAACTGGACTTTGACCCGACTGTGTTCTTTACGGAAGAAACTCCCCTGCAGCCAAATAGCCCATACAGTGCAAGTAAAGCATCTTCGGATCTATTGGTACGGGCGTATTATGAAACGTATGGCTTACCGATGAACATTACTCGATGCTCTAACAACTATGGTCCTTACCATTTCCCGGAGAAGCTGATTCCGCTGACCATCTCTAAAGTTCTGAACGAACAGAAGGTTCCCGTCTATGGCGATGGTAAAAACATCAGGGATTGGCTGCATGTGTGGGATCACTGTACTGCTATTGATCTCGTTTTGCACAAAGGTATTGGTGGTGAAGTGTATAACGTTGGTGGTCATAATGAGCGCACGAATCTGGAAGTGGTCAATACCATTATCCAGACTTTAGGGAAGTCCGAGGATTTGATTGAATTTGTTGCAGACCGTCTAGGTCATGATAAACGTTACGCTATCGATCCTACGAAGCTTGAGACACTAGGCTGGAAGCCAACCTACACCTTTGAAACAGGAATTGCGCAAACCATTCAGTGGTACACCGAGAACGCGGAGTGGTGGGAACAAATTCTTAGCGGCGAGTATCGGAAGTAGCTTATGGGCAACTTAATTGTAAGTAAAAAAACAGGCAAGCGAAGAAAGAAAATTCTCTTTCTGTCCTTGCCTGTTCTGTTAATTGTGGTGTTCTTCTTCGGTGGTGGCCGCTTTCTCCTTTATAATCAAGCCCCCAAACAAGCAGATGTTATCATCGTGCTTAGCGGTGGGGCAGGAAGGGGTGAAAAGGGAGCAGAGTTGTATAAGGAAGGTTACGCACCGTATCTTCTCTTGTCTAACTCCAAAGAATATGCAAGTTCATCCGGCGACATGCTTCAGACCGCTCTTGCCTTAGGAATTTCTCAAGATGATATCTTGCTCGAACATGCAGCCCAAAGCACCTACCAGAACGCCGAGTTGACTCTTCCAATCATGAAGCAGAATGGTTTCTCATCAGCCATAGTCGTTTCCTCTGACTTTCACATGCGGCGGGTAAAGTTGCTTTTCGATCATATCTATAAGAATTCCGGCATTGAGCTTACCTATATAAGCTCTGATTCGGGTTATAACGCTAACACATGGTGGAGTGACCGTTATAGCCGGGAGACCACCTTCAACGAATACACGAAAATGATGGGCAATGCCTTTGGCTACAACGGCTCCGAAGCCAAAAGTGCTCTAAATCAGATTAAGCGTTGGTTCAGACAAAACTAGTAATATTCTCTTTCTCTCGCTCCCACCAACCGACAAACAAATTAGGTATCCCGGTCTATAATTAGGGTTAATCTATTTTTCGGTAGGAGAGCAGGCCCTTGCCTAATTATTATTTCAAGGAAGTATGGACACCTTTGAGTTGGATACAGATTCGGTTTTTTCGTGATGATGTAGATCGGTTGTGGGTAAAATTTGGATTAAAGCCGCGGAAGCTTATGAGTAAGCGGGGGAGTGAAACGGAGGCCAGTTAGGCCTCTGTTTTCTTTTTGATTCTGTTATTTGATCAATAACGACATTCCCCCAAGGGAGTAATATCCTTGTTCTTGTATATCATTCAGGATGGCGGTGAGGAATTTGTCGGAGAACTTGTAGTTTTTGGTGTAGGACTGGATTAGCTTGACCACCATCTCT
This sequence comes from Paenibacillus sp. FSL M7-1046, assembly GCF_038007405.1. NCBI lineage: Bacteria > Bacillati > Bacillota > Bacilli > Caryophanales > Paenibacillaceae > Paenibacillus > Paenibacillus sp. FSL M7-1046. Next base: position 3,822,963 of record NZ_JBBOXB010000001.1, read on the forward strand.
TCATTCAACTCTTGTCTGTGTGCGGCCATTCCGATCAGGTGCAGACGAATGTAGGAGTAATCGATAGCGAGCTTCGCAAAGAAGTCGAAGAGGTTGACGCCTGCATGGATATCGCTAACGAAATTCTGGTACACGTGGTTAATGACATAGTTCTCCAAGATAAAGGCCTTGTGCTGGATGAAGGGTTCATAGATTTCTTCGCGTGCACTGCGGTACGTATGTAATGATTCACTTAGGCTGCTTCCGTTTCTCTGCATGCCTTTAAGATATTCATTCATACATTCGTTGTAGCGGGCATTCCATAGGAACTTACTCAGATGAGCCATCAGGGTATTGTTCAGAACCTGGAATTGGATCTGAATATCCGAAGGAAAGATGTCATAGTTTCGAAGTTCCTCGTTAGTGATTAACTCTCCTCTGAACTCCTCCAAGAAAGTCATTACTTGTTCAAATGCACCTGAATGAAACAGCTTAGCGGAATTGTCCAGAAGAACCCCTATAATAATTAACCGGTGCTGCAGTGAGAATTGACGGTCTCTCAAGATTTCAAGGATAAGCTCCCTTAAGCCTAAAATGCATTGTTTTTTCTTGCTGGTGGAGCTGTTTGGTTTATTAATCCGAAGATTCGGTGTCTGCAGTTCATGGGATCTAGTAAAATTCATAGCGTCTTCAGAGAGAAGCACCAGGCGGGCGATTTCCGGACAGGACAAGAGAGCCGATACTTCGATCTCATCGCCATCATTTAGAACCCGGGGATAGGTTGAACAGGTTTGTGACAAGTACGTCTCTCCAACCTTGGCTTGAATCGAACAGAGACCGCCCTTGAGCATGGAACAGTTGCCGGTATGTTGGTTCATTTTGAAAGATGCATAGGACTTGCTGTTCTTTGAGTTACGAATCATATTGTTGTTGATCTCTTCGCGGAGAGGCTTGTCAGGAAGCCGCTTGTATTTATCATAGGTGGATTGGTCTATAGTAATTTCCCATAAAGAGCAGCAGGTATCTTCGCAAGCAGCCCCCGTGCATCGGAATTCACGCATATATGTAGGAGTCAGATACTCCTTTTGCATAAGTTGCATTGATAAGTCCCCCTTGTGTCTTCCATATAAGTAATTGTACCTCTTATTATATCGGGAAGAAGGAGATGAATCTTTACTGAAATCAGGAAACAACCCTCTTAGAATAACTTCAGTAGGGTATTACTTTCTGAGGATGGATTTAGTAATCAGGACCCGATTGCACAATGACGCAAATTACGTAGTGCAATCTTACACTTTTGAGGGGTGGAGAAAAATGAGATGCAATTTATACTCTATATACAATGAACATTAAACAAACGGGAGGAAAGTGAGGGGAATGAAGGAATATGACTATTCATTGGATGCTATTAAGGGAATTAGCTGTATTTTGATGATTGTGGCACATATTCCGCTTTATTTTAATGGTAATGAGCGGGTGTTTCAGATTATTGCCGGTTTGGCCCCTGTACTTTTCTTTGCTGTCTCGGGGGTGACGACCACCTTGCAGGTTCGAAGGAAAAGCTTCAGGTCGCTGCTTAGCTTCTACGTGTTGTTCGCTGTCATCGGTTTCTCCTATAATCTCATGTGGAAACCGGAGGTTCAGGCGTTTTCGGTAATGGATGTTCCCCAGATCATTGCACTCGGAGTGCTGAGTGTATACCTCATAGAGAAATATTTGAAACCTCCACTCTATTTGTATCTCCTTTTGGCGTTGCTTGTTTTTTTGGTGCATTTTTTCATTGGCAGTCTATTGCCGGACTTCCCGCTCAAATCCATACTGTTCACAGAAACTGTTGGGTTTACCTATTTCCCATGGATGTTTGCGTTTGTGGCCGGGATCTTCGCCTATCGGTGCAGCAACCGGGTGAACCTTATTGGAGCTCTTGTAGCCGGGGCACTGCTTGTGATATCCAGTTACGGTGGAGTGCGTGAAGCGGATTTCATCAAATACAATATGTCTGTGAACTATCTTCTGCTGTCTTTGTTTGTATTGTTCGGGGTCTTTTATCTTTTCAGAAGGAAAAAAAGCTATGCTCCCAGTAATCTGATGCTCTATTTCGGTAAGCATTCATTTCTATTTCTATTTACCCATCTGATCTTGATCTTGGCCTTTGACCGGCTTGGGCTGGGCCGCCTGTATATTGTGTGGATATGGTGTCTGGCACTGGTCTGCACTTATGTGGCGATCAGAGTCCTGCTGTGGCTGGGCCGCTTCATCGAGCCGTATATGGGGTATCCGGCGGTTTGGGTTCTTATCGTCATTAGTGTGGTTGCGATTCCGCTGGTGATTTCTAATCGGGATTTAATCATTCTTGCGGAAGCTTCGCTTGGCATTCTCTTTTCGCTGAATTACAAGAAACTTTCCAGTCTAATGCCTGCGAGCCCCTCTTCCCGCCAGCTGCCGGCGCTTCAGGAGGTTATCCATGACAAAGCTTAATTATAAGCTGATCAGCACGTACCGCACCCAACTCATGGGACTGGCAATCCTGTGGGTGGTGCTGTATCATTCGACGATTAATGCATCCTCCGTGCCGGTTCTCGGCACCTTGCAAGCCTATGGGTACGGTGGAGTCGATATCTTCCTGCTGGTTTCGGGTTTGGGGTTATATTATGCCTATCGCGGCAATGTCAGCATGGTTACCTTTTACAAAAGACGGCTGCAGCGGATTCTGCCAACGTATCTTCCGGTGGTGCTGTTATTTTGTCTTCTGTATTGGGGGATCGGTGAGATGTCCTTTACAGAGGTCCTTCTGAATCTGACGACGCTTAGCTTTTGGCTCGGGCTGGACAGCCGGTTTGACTGGTACGTCCCTGCACTATTGGTGTTGTATTTGCTTACGCCACTGTTTATGTATTTTTTCAGGGAGCGGAATAAGGTGATTACCGTTGCTGTGGCCAGCCTTCTTGGAATACTGCTCAGCGTAGTTCTATCTGGAACTTCGTTCTCCTATTTGCTGATTTTTACGATAAGAATTCCGATATTCTGTGTAGGCGTGTTTGTTGGATACCTTATCGATCAAAAACGGGCAATCTCGCGGCTGAGTCTGATCATGCATCTTGCAGTGTTTGTCTCAGGTATATTGTTGCTGGTAGTTAGCCAGAAATATCTGCAGGACTATGTATGGAGTTATGGACTGTGGTGGTATCCTTTTATTCTGATTACACTGCCTTTATGCATCTTGGCGGCGGGAGTACTGCACTGGATGGCAGAGCGCAAATGGACCCGTTATCCCTTCCTCTCATTCTGCGGCACGCATAGCCTGGAGATTTATCTGCTTCATGAAAGAATGCTCAAGATGTTGACGGATCTCCGGCGAAACCTGAACCTGCAGGTGAACGACCTTGTTCTGAATGCGATTTGTATTCTCATTACGTTGGGATTGGCCTTACTATTGAAAAAAGCAGTTGCCGGGTTCAGCGCCAGAGTGAAGTCCGGTACAATACCAGTAACTACTTCGTGATTGCGTTTAAAATCTAAGGCTGTCGAGAAAGTTTCGACAGCCTTCTTTATGTGGAGAATTCAGCTAACCTTAGGATTATCTTAAGAATTAAACAAGAAAAAAACAACATAAGCCCTTTCCGTTTTCTGGTACAATAAGTATATTTCATGCAGTAAAGGAAGGGATCACATAGTGGCTGAAAATATTCTGGTGGTGGATGATGAGCAGGCCATCACTGATCTGATCGAAATCTACTTAAGAAATGAAAATTTCAATGTTCATAAATTTTATAATGGACAGGATGCCCTCAAGTATATTGAGAATGAACATGTGGATTTAGCAATTCTGGATGTTATGCTCCCGGATATTAACGGTTTTACCATCTGCCAGAGCATTCGGGAAAATCACAATTTTCCTATAATAATGCTTACGGCTAAGGATGAAGAAACAGACCAGATTACTGGTCTTACGATGGGGGCAGACGATTATATTACCAAACCGTTTCGTCCGCTAGAGATGGTCGCGCGGGTAAAGGCGCAATTGCGCAGATATAAGAAATACAAGTCCATGCCAGTGCCTGATGAAACGGTCATAGCCTATTCCGGCCTGGTTCTGGATGTGAACACCCATGAGTGCTGGCTGAACGAAAAACAGTTATCTCTTACACCTACAGAATTTTCAATCTTACGGGTCCTTTGTGAGAATAAAGGCAAAGTCATCAGCTCGGAACAATTATTTCGCGTGATTTGGGGCGATGAATATTACAATAAAAATAATAATACCATCACTGTTCATATCAGGCATTTGCGCGAGAAAATGAATGATTCGGTGGATAATCCGAAATGGATCCGAACGATATGGGGGGTGGGGTATAAAATTGAAAAGTAAAACCCATATTCAGATGAACTATGCAAAGTTAAGGATGAAAGTATTCATTCGAATGCTGATTTTGATAATTCTTGCTATCATCGCAGTGGATATTCTATATTTACTGGTTCGAGGACGACTGGGTGAGGGAGGCGTTCTGTTATTACAACATGTTTTTGGTTACGAATATAGTGATGCCCTTTCGATTTACGAAAGTACTTTCCGTGATCATTGGGAAATCATAATGCTGATAGCGATATCGGCCTTTTTTCTTATTTTTTTCTATTTTTCTTTATCCTGGTTTACAAAATATTTTAATGAAGTCAATGAAGGAATGGATGCCCTAATTAAGGATGAAGCAGATATTACGCTATCACCGGAGATGTCTTCAATGGAGCAGAAACTGATTTTTGTGAAGCAAACCCTCAAAAAACGTGAACTGGAGGTACAGGTGGCAGAGCAGAACAAAAGAGATTTGGTCATGTATCTGGCTCATGATATAAAAACGCCGCTTACTTCCGTCATTGGATATTTGAGTTTACTTAACGAAGCTTCCGATATGCCGAAGGAGCAACAAGAGAAATATATGAAAATCACTTTGGATAAGGCGTATCATTTGGAGCGCCTTATCCATGATTTTTTTGAAGTCGAAAGGTATAACCAGCAAACGCTCCAGCTTAACAAACAGAATGTTGACATCTCTTATATGCTGATACAAATGCCGGATGAATTTTATCCCTCGCTCACGACTGCCGGAAAAAAGATGGTTATTGACGCCGAAGAAACGATAACCGTTTATGGTGATGCAGATAAGCTGGCGCGGGTTTTTAATAACATTTTGAAAAATGCCGTTGCATACAGTGACGATAACAGCACGATTGAGGTGGCGGCAAAAGCCCATGAGGGTAGGGCCAACATTACCTTTACGAACACCGGGCAAACCATACCGCCTGATAAGCAAAACAGTATCTTTGATAAGTTCTACCGATTGGATGATGCCCGTTCAACGAATACGGGAGGTGCAGGCTTGGGCCTGGCCATTGCCAAAGAAATAATAATGCGGCATGAAGGGCAGATCGGGATGCAGAGTGAAAATGGGAAAACCGTATTTAGCGTAAAGATACCGCTCACTTCACATGGAGGTCGCTAAATGCATTCTTAGGATTTTCTTAATAAATTTACGTTTAGTTATTAAAGTTCAGTCTGCTTGCTGACGGTACAATAAATACCGGGTAAGCAGACTTTTGTCTGTAATGGAAAGGGCATGAGACGTTTCTAATTGAGTAAGGGAGGTTGGACTATGGAATTAATGCTGGACAGACTTACCAAACAATATGGGCGCAAAACAGCGGTCGATCAAATGACGATTAAGATGAAACCAGGAGTGTATGGTCTGCTGGGAGCGAACGGGGCAGGGAAAACTACACTTATGAGGATGGTCTGCGGAGTGCTGAATCCTACCTCGGGCGATGTTCTTTTGGATGGTAAAAGTGCAGGGGAATTGGGTGAGGATTACCGTAATCTTCTAGGGTATCTTCCCCAGGATTTTGGATATTATCCGGATTTCACCGCAGAGCAATTTATGCTCTATGTCGCGGCATTGAAGGGGATTTCACCTCAGAAGGCCATTATTCGCACAAGGGAGCTTTTGGGGTTAGTTGGCTTATCCGAAGTCTCAACCAGAAAAATCCGAACGTTTTCCGGGGGGATGAAGCAAAGACTGGGAATTTCGCAAGCTGTTTTGAACGACCCTCAAATTTTGGTGCTGGATGAACCTACTGCCGGACTTGACCCGAAAGAGCGTGTACATTTCCGCAATTTAATTGCGAACTTTTCCAAAGACAAGATAGTCATTCTTTCTACTCATATTGTATCTGATATAGAATATATTTCCGACACTGTTCTAATGATCAAAGACGGTAAGCTGATCATCAATAGCCCAGCCGGCAACATTGCGAACGAAATGGACGGTAAAGTGTGGAAATGTGTGGTTACGAAGGAGTATGCCAATACAATCAGCAATTCATTGTGTGTGGCAAATCTGCACCACGGTGATGATGATACGGTCATCCTTCGTGTGCTTAGTGATGAAATCCCGATGGACGGTGCAATGAATGAGGTGCCTACGCTTGAAGATTTGTACTTGTACTATTTCCGGAACGACATTGCCGAATATAGGGGGAGCCGATGAATAGTTTATTCAAATATGAGTTAATGAAAATCGCCAAAAAGAGAATGAACATAGTGGTCGTTCTGGTCAGCTTGTTCTTAACCCTGCTGTTCTTTATCATGCCTTTCCAGAATTATATTTCACTAGAGCGTGATGGCAGTCAGGTGAATGGTGCTGCTGCAATACAGCTTGAGAAAGAGTATGCCAAAGAGCTTGAAGGAACGCTTACGGAAGAACGGGTTGCACAAGATATTAAAGAGTATCAGACATTGTTCTCCAATCCGGAGAATGTGGTGAAAGACGGAGATAAGGTTAACTTGACGGATGAGAATTATGCCCGTTATGTATTACCGCATTACTCTTATTTGAAAATAATTGATGAAGCTTTTTTGAAGCCTCAGGTCACTGATAACGGACTAACGGTTCTTAGAGATATGCGCTTGGAGGATACAGCGGGATTTTATCAGGCGCGCGCGGACAAAGTGAAGAGTTACTTAGATATTGACTATTCTGACTGGAAATATTCGAATCAAGAAAAGCAATTCTGGAACACTAAAAACAGCCAGATTGAAACGCCTTATGAATATGGCTACCACGCTGGATGGAGAAGTTTGTTCCAGTGTTTTGAATTGTTGATTGTTTCTATTATTGCAATTTGCATTTGTATTGCTCCAGTATTTGCAGGAGAATATCAATCGGGAGCTGACAGCGTTATTCTATCTACCCGATACGGGAAATCGAAATTAATAAAGGCGAAAATATCAGCGGCCTTTCTTTTTGCACTGCTTGTGTTTTTAATAAATGTTCTGCTGGCAGTAGGCATTCAACTATACGCGTTTGGATTCGAGGGCTGGGATCTTCCATTACAGATTTTAAATGTTACCATTCCTTATAATCTATCTTTGTTGGAAGCGGCTATGGTATGTATTTTGATCTTATTATTGGTTTCGATGGGTATGGTCGCCGTAACACTTCTACTGTCCGCAAAAATGAAAACAGCTTTTGCAGTGCTTGTTGTAGATGTGCTGGTCATATTACTCCCTGTCTTTTTGGGGCTTAGCGGGACCAATGGCATACTGAATCATATTCTGATGCTGTTTCCGTACATGGCTGTACAGCCTGTATTTCCTGCGGAGTACACTTCGTATTTTTCTTATCCATTTCCCGGCTTGACCGTAGATATTATCGCTATGAGGATTGTTGTTTATGTTGTTATAAGCGCGGTATGCATCCCCTTTGTCGGACGTGCATTTAAGCGTCACCAGGTCCAATAAAGCCTTATGAATTCATTACAGCAAAAAGAGCCGGCACTTAACAAGTTCCGGCTCTTTTTGCTGCCCCTATTCGCCCGTCTGCACAATCCAAACCTCCGGCAGGTTCCGGAATTGTTCGGCATAGTCCAATCCGTAACCGACGACGAATTCATCGGGGATTTCGATGCCGCAGTAGTCGATGGGGATGTCGGCAAGGCGGCGGGAGGGCTTGCTGAGGATGGTGCAGATGCGGACGCTAGCGGCCTCACGGAGAGCAAAGAGCTGCTTGAGATGCTGCAGGGTCAGGCCGGTGTCGATCATGTCCTCGACAAGGAGGACATGTTTGCCGCGGATGTCGGTGTCGATGTCTTTTTTGACGGTGATGACGCCGCTTGAGGTGGAGCTGGCGCCATAGCTGGATACGGACATGTAATCCATGCCGATGGGGAGGGTGATCTCGCGCATCAGGTCAGCCATAAATACGGCTGCTCCCTTAAGGATGCCGATGAGCACCAGCTCCTTGCCTTCGTAATCCCGTGATATGTCTGCTCCAAGCTCCTGGACTCTTTGCTGCAGCTCTGTTTTGGTGACCAGAACCTTTTGTAATGACGTCATTGTGTGGGCTCCTTATGAATCAGAATGATCCCGCCGCAGCAACCTTTCTGTGTTTACAGGCTGCTAATGATCAGGATGTTCTGTCTTTTTCCTTTAGCATAACATCATGTGCCCCCCCTTCGTAAATAGTTGTGGAGGAGACGAGGGTGATTTTGGCATGCTGCTGCAGCCCCGGAATGGTTAAAGCGCCGCAGTTGCACATGGTCGATTTGATTTTGCTGATGCTGAGATCCAGGTTGTCTTTGAGTCTGCCGGCATAAGGGATGAAGGAATCGACACCTTCCTCGAATTCGAGTTTGCTTTCTTTATCGGCGTTGCCGAAGTCGTATCTTTGCCAGTTGCGGGCCCGGCTGGAGCCTTCACCCCAATATTCTTTGACAAAGTTCCCGCCGACCAGCAACTTGCGGCCTGGACTTTCATCGAATCTGGCGAAATAGCGGCCCAGCATCACGAAGTCTGCACCCATGGCTAAGGCAAGGACGATATGGTAATCGTGGACGATGCCGCCGTCGGAGCAGATCGGGACATAAATTCCGGTCTGTTCGTAGTATTCCTGGCGGGCCGCGGCCACTTCAATGACGGAGGAGGCTTGCCCTCTGCCGATGCCTTTTTGTTCCCGGGTGATGCAGATAGAGCCGCCGCCGATGCCGACTTTGATGAAGTCCGCCCCTGCTTCAACGAGGTAGAGGAATCCCTCTTTATCCACGACATTCCCGGCACCTACCTTTACCGATTCCCCAAAAGTATCCTTAATATAATGGATGGTCTCTGCCTGCCACTCCGAATAACCGTCGGAGGAATCGATGCAGAGCACATCCGCTCCCGCTTCGACCAGCGCCGGAACCCGCTCCTTGTAATCCCGGGAGTTGATGCCGGCACCGACGATGAGCTGTTTATTGCTGTCATGCAGCTCCAGCGGATATTCCTGATGGCTGTCGTAGTCCTTGCGGAAGACCAGGTAGACGAGATGGCCGCTGCTGTTCACGATCGGAAGACAGTTCAGCTTATGGTCCCAGATCATATCATTGGCTTCGGTTAAAGTGATGCCTTCTGCGGCGTAGATTAAAGCGGAGAGAGGAGTCATGAATTCCGTAATCGGGCATTCCGGCGGCAGGCGGTTCTCGCGGTAATCACGGCTGGTGACAATGCCCATCAGCTTGCCGGTTGGCTCCCCGTTGTCCGTGATGGCGATGGTGGAGTGGCCACTGCGCGCTTTTAGGGCCAGTACATCCTGCAGGGTATCCTCCGGGCGCAGATTGGAGTCGCTGAGGACAAAGCCTGCCTTGAATTTCTTGACTCTGCGCACCATATCAACCTGCTGTTCTATAGACTGGGAGCCATAGATGAAGGAGATCCCTCCGCTTTTGGCCAGAGCGATAGCCATGTTGTGGTCGGAAACGGCCTGCATCACGGCGGAGGTTACCGGAAGGTTCATCGTAAGCGCCGGCGCTTCACCCTTGCGGAATTTCGTTACAGGGGTTCTAAGATCGACATTACCCGGGATACAATCCTTGGTGGTCAGGTTCGGAACAAGCAGAAACTCGCTGAATGTTCTTGAAGGCTGTTCATAATAAAAAGCCATACGATCTTCACTCCCTTAAATAAGCTATTTATATAAGTTGAAATCAGCTTCTATAGCACTTTATACCTTGGACAGCACCCGTACCGGTATGCCATAGTCTGCTTCCAGCGCCTTGTAGTGTTCGCCTTTTGCCAGATTATCAGTGATTTCACTAATCAGCTCGGGATCAATATAGGTGCCCCGTTCTCCGAAAGGGTACAGCTTGAAATCATAGGCGGTATCCTTGTTTTTATAAATCCTCACATTCTTGGCCTTGCTGATGGACTCGCTTAACCGTGCATAGGATGCGCTCATCGCCTTCACTCCCTTTAATCTGAATAAGTCCTTAACATGAATATCAAAAAACCCCGGATGACAAGAGGCACATGCAAGACAAACGTCACCATAGGAGAGTGCATAATAATTATGCGGTTCTCAGCTTTGGTTCCCTTCGGTCTTGCGTTGCCTCTTGTAGCCTGGGGCAATTTACGGTTGCCTGTAGATACGCTCAATCCAAATTATCGAGCTTATACAAGAGAGATGTAATGTTAACATTGTGTGAGGAATTATAACTTGAATTATTTTGTTATATGCTAACATTGCCGTTATGGTGTGTCAATCATTGATTTGGTGTTATGTAAATGAAAAAAGAACGAGACCGCCGCCAATCATGCGGGGAAGTCTCGTTCCAAGAGCGGGTGGACTGATTATTAGAGCCGGACTTTCCAGGTTGGAAGATTAATGTACCGTTACGTTATCCGGCTCATGAACGGGCTGTTCCAATACGGTAGAGCCGTCTTCAAGACGGAGCCAAGTATCAAAATTCTTTTCGCCCAGGGTTAGTTTTATCACGCGGGCACCCCGCTTAAAGCCTTCTTTTCCATAAGTATTGTAGCCTGAGGCCCGCCCGTAACAGAGGCGTATGCCATGCAGGCTGCCAACAAAGTCGTTGATATGGTCATGTCCGCAAAAGGTGCCGAGCACATCGCCCATCTCCAGCAAAGTCGCAAATAATCCGGAATTAACAGGAGCAGAACAGACGCGCTCGAATCGGTGTCCATGGCAGATCCGGGTAGACCATACCTCCTGGTACTCGGGAACCGGGATATGAAAGAATGCAAGTGCAGGCAGCTTATCCTCATGTGCTTGCGGATTCAGCCGTGCCGATTCAGCTGTCAGCCAGTTAAGCTGATTCCGCTGGATCCAATTGTAGCCTGGTACCTGCTCAAGACCGGAATAGCTGCCGGAGTCCAGAAAATAAAGAACTGCAGCGGAGCTGCCATTAGGCCCCTCAATTTCAAGTGTATAATTGCCTGTACCGGCAAGCTCCGCAGGTCCGGCCTCAGCCAGCGTGTGAGGATGCTCCAAGGCTACCTGCATCAGTTCATCACGGGAAATGCGGGTTTCTGTATCATGGTTGCCAAATACAAAGGCCCAGGGAATGCCGGTTTGTTCAACAGCAGCGACAGCCTCCCGGAAAGCTTCCTGAGGGTTCTCACATTCCTTTTCTTCCGCTGGAACGGGACCCGTGTAAATTAAATCCCCCGTAAAAACGATAAGATCAGGCTGCTCCGCTTCTATAATACGCTCCATGAGTTTACGGGTACGCTGATCCTCGGCTCTTCCATCCATCCAATGTAGATCGGTAAATTGCACTATTTTAAAGGTTCCGTCGTTCTGGAATGATAAATGGCGTTTCATTTGGAAATTCCCCTCTCTGGCCAAAATCAGTCGATATGGATACGCCGGGTGAAATGATCTCCTGAGTTTCGGCCGATCATAATATCAAATTCACCAGGCTCGAAGACAAGCTGATCGTCCTTGCCATAGAACATTAACATGTCTCTGGTGATTTCGAAGGAAACCACCTGCTTCTCATGCGCTGCCAATGAAAGCTGCCGGAAACCCTTAAGCTCTTTGACCGGACGCACAACACTGGCACTGACATCGTGAATATAGAGCTGAACGGTTTCTTTGCCGTCGATGTCCGAGGTATTCTCTACCTCAATAGAGGCTACAAGCTTGTCAGCGGCTTCAACCTTGAAGCTGCTGTAAGCAAAATCAGAATAGCTCAGGCCATAGCCGAAGCAGAAGAGCGGGTCATTGGGGCAGTCTAAATACCGGGTTACATAACGTACTTGCGGATACATGGGATCATAGGGACGTCCTGTTGAATAAGCATTGTAATAAACCGGAATCTGGCCCACAGTGTAGGGGAAGCTCATGGATAAACGCCCGGATGGATTGTAGTCCCCGAACAGTACATCTGCCAGTGAGTTCCCTGACTCCGAGCCGAGGAACCAGGCTTGGAGCAAAGCATCGCTGGCATCCAGCACAGGCTTCAGCTCCAGTGGCCGGCCGCTGAATACAATGGTCACTATCTTTTTGCCGGTGTCCTTCAGGCGCCAGATCAGCTTCTCCTGATTAGGAGACAGGCGCAGGTTGGTTTTGCTGCCGCCTTCTCCGGTATCCTGCTGGTTCTCGCCCACTGCAGCAAGGATCACATCGCAATCCTTCAAGCGGTGAAACGCTTCTTCTATCCCGTCCTCTACATCAAATACACCCTCCAGCATACTCCCCAGCTCGCCGGTCATTGCCGTAAGGATATCCCCGGCTGAGGTTTTCCGGGAAAGTCCTGTGTAGAGCGAGACCGCCGGATCCTTTTCCGTTCCGGCCCAGCCGCCCAGCACATGTATGGAAGTGGCGAAAGGACCGGCAAGCCCGATTTTCATCCCCCGCTTGAGCGGCAAAGCTTCATTCTCATTTTTTAGCAGCACGACCGAGCTTGCGCCAAGCTCGCGTGCGGTCTGCAGATGCTCCGCATTAGGTTCGGCTGCCTCATCCACTTGCGGATCCGCATCCTTAAACGGATTTTCAAACAAGCCCAGTGCGTCCTTAAGCTCCAGTACCCGGATAACCGCTTCGTCGATCAAAGCGACATCAAGCCGGCCTTGTTCAATCAGGTCTGCGGCATGATGGAGATAGTGGGTGGACATCATCTCAATATCAAGACCGGCAGCCAGACTTTTCTCTGCGGCTTCGCGGCCATCCACTGCAGCCCCGTGGGGGATCAGCTCATTGACGGAATTGAAGTCAGCGATGGTAACACCATTGAATCCCCATTCTTCCCGCAGAATCCCGCGCAGAAGCTGTTCATTTCCGGTAGCCGGAATACGGTCTACCGTATTGAATGCGGCCATTACCATAGCTACACCGGCATCGACCGCGGCCTTGTAGGCAGGCAGATAGAATTCACGCAATACACCGGAGGACATATCGACCGTATTGTATTCCCGGCCGCCTTCAGGCGCGCCATAGCCGGCGAAATGCTTGACACAGGCGGCTATGCGTCCTTTTTCCTTCAGATCTTTGCCCTGATAGCCGCGCACCATGCTTTCGGTGACGCGGGCATTCAGATAAGGGTCCTCGCCGGATGTTTCCATGACACGGCCCCAGCGCGGATCGCGGACGAGATCGGTCATCGGCGAGAAAGTGACATGAATCCCGGCAGCTGCGCTTTCTTTGGCAGCGAGCTCGGCAAAGCGTTCACAGGCTTCCAGATCGAAGCTGCAGCCCAGCGCCAGAGGAATGGGCAGAATGGTCCGGTAGCCGTGGATGACATCCGCCATAAAGAGCAGCGGAATCTTCTGGCGGCTTTTTTGCATATGGCGGGTCTGCATTTCGATGGCATTCCGGGCTCCAACGCCGTTCAGAACGCTTCCGATATTCTCAATGGCATGTGGCTTAATTTTGAGCTCCTTGAACGGACCCGTCAAATCAACGGTATCGTCCAGGCCCCAATAGTAAGGACCAAGCTGGGTTAATTGGGCCAGTTTTTCGTCCAGTGTCATTTCATTCACAAGCTCTTGGATAAACGGTTTAGTCATGGCAGACTCCTTCTTCATCGAGCGCATTGAAAGTTATTGGGATAAATAGATATGCAGTTCTTCGTCAGGCAGCGCAAGCACAGTGCTTGCAGGAATGCTAAGCGCACCCGGGCGATACGGATTGGACAGGATTTGGCCGGCAACGGCATTGCCCTCCGAACGCAGTTCCGGTGTGCGGGTGGAACCCGATCCGATATGATAAACAAATTGTAAGGTGCGTCCGAAGCATTGATAAGTGAAGCGCAGACCGTCCAGGCTGGCCGGAAGAACCGGATCAATAATCAGGCTGTCTGCCGTGAAGCGGATTCCCAGAATGCCCGAGATGAGCTGATTCAGGTAAATTCCGGGTCCGCTGGAATATAGCCGCCAGCCGCCTTTCACTTGGACGCTGCCGGTGCGCAGCTGATCGAAATTGTTGTGATAGCTGTAGCGGTCCGGGAAATCTCCGTCAGAACTGCTGAAATACATATTGCTCTGGCGGATTTTCGCATTGGGCACGCTCTCGCGGATATTGATCGGATTGATTTGGAACAGCCCTTCCCAGGCACGCTCGGCATCTCCGAGTTTAGCTGCCGCCTCAAGATAACGAATATGGGCATGCACGTATTGCAGGCTGATTTCACGGCCGACATTGGCGGCCTGCTCGGCACGCCGGAAAATGGTGCTTACGCCGCCTTCATAGCGGGCAGGACGGTCCATCAGGCGTACGCCATCCGGACATTTGAGATGCTCATCAATCAGGCGCAGATTCATATCCGCTTGTGCAGGGTCCACCAGTTCAGCAATGATGCTGCGTGTCATCGGCAGCAGGCGATACTGTATTCCGGTATTTTGGTCCAGCGGATGCAGCATGTATTCGATGGTTTCGGCGTCTTTGAAGTAAGCGAAGCCGGCAATAACCTCATCTTTAATGAGCAACGTCTGGAAAGAGACCTTCATCCGTTCTGCCATTTCAGCAAGCGACCTTGAGAACTCAGGGTCGAATGCCGTGACCTGCGACAGATTCCGGATGACCTGGAATGCCAAGGCAACGGTCCAGGCGCTGACCAGCTTCGTCTTCAGCGCTTCATCGGCAGGCTGCAGGGTATCATCCCAGTCACCGCCGGCATAGGAGATGAGGGCTGTTCCAGGCAGGAAGCGCTTGCAGATTGTGTCCACGGCTGCCTTGACATGCTCCAGCACGGATTCCGACTCCCGGGTAGGCAGGGCATCTGCCAGATAGTGATAGACTACCTCTTCTTGGAAAATAGAACTGTCCCCGGTAGCCATTACATAGTCGGCAATGCATTTAAGCGGCCAAAGCACGACATCGCCATGCCATTCAGGGGATTGGACAGGGTGCTGGTCGAACATAAACCATTGCGGCCACTCCCGGCTCTCCCACAGCTGGTGGGCAAAAATCTCCAAAAGAACATTTCTGGCCAACTCATAATGCTGGGTCATCAGGAAATATTCCATCGGCCCCTGACATACATCCCGCGTGCCCCATGCGGCTCCGCCTGGCTGTTCAAGTCCGTGCGGCACAATAAAATGGACCATTGCATTATGCGTATACCACCATGCGGTTTCGTTCAATTTATCAATCTGTACCTGTTCGGCACCCTCGATCTGTAAGCAGAAACGGGAACTGAAGGCTTCGTAGAATTCTCTGTACAATGTTACTTCAGCTTCAAAGCTGTAAGGAGCCAGCGGCACACTTTCCTTGTCCTCCAGCCTTCCTTGCATGACTAGCTGGAAGCTTGAGGACTGTTCTACGGAAAGGGTAAGCAGCGTACCGTTGCGCGGCTTGCCGTCTTCAAAGAATATCCGGTCGTCACTGAATTTGAAAGCGGTATCAGGTAATTGAATGTCATAATGCAGGCCGGGATAAGGATGGTTCCGCCAAGCGTCTTCATCTGGTTGAACACGGATAATTCCGTCTGCAGCGCTGACTCTCACCGGATGCTGGAATTCATGCTCACCCATAACCAGCTGGTTGGTAATCAGGTAATCGTAGGATTTTCCGAGCTTTGATTGTACCTGAAGCACAATATCCGGTTGATTGGCGGCAGCAAAGGTGGTGATCGTTAACGTATCATGCTCCAGCTTGTAATGCCATTTGGCAAAATTCACACCCATCTCATAAGCAGCCGGCAGCGTAAGAATCCGGTAGACGCCATCCTGGCGGATATAAATACGCTGTCCTGTGTTCTTGAGAATATTGAGCAGGCCGCGCGGCGTGGAGAGAAGCTTATGGAAAGAAGTATTGCCCGCCACCGTCTGACCGTTGAAAATACCGTACATGTAATTGGTGGACGTAATCAGCTTGTTGTTGACCTGTGTGTCATCCATCAGGGTGGTAATGATATGTCCGTGCGGGCGTTCAACAAGCAGTTCCTTGGGCTGCAGCACGACATGGACGTGGTCATTAGTAAAGAAGGACAACAGTTTACCATCCTCGTATTCCTCGAGCTTCCGCTCAGGGAACGCGGCATCAATCTCGGCTTGTGACCACTGCGGAGAGACGTAAGGACCCCCGATTTCAGTACTGAGCGTGACCGTTTCTCCCTCTTGTACAGCGTCGCTCAGGTTCCAGTCTATGGAGGCATAAGCTTCCTGAAGGCGGGACCCAAACTCAAGAGATGTTACTGCGGCGGGATGAGTCTGGCAGAACAGGCCGTAGAAGGCAAAATCAACGGTTCCAGCCAGCTTCATTTGCTCTGTTTGCAGACCGGTATAAGCCAGCTCATATTGAACATTTTGATTCGGAAGGCCGCTTTCCAGTACTTGAGGAACATTTAGGGCTTTATAAGATAAGCCAAAAAACTGCGTGCCATCCGTTGAATAGCCGACGGCTTTAGTTTGAAGCACACCTTGCTGCAGATAGGGGAAAGCTGCGCCCTGAGGCTGGTTTTGGCGTGAGCATACGGCGTAACCGTTAGGCCCCTCCCAAATGCTGTGATCCAGGTACTGGCTCATATAGAGCTCATTGGACAGCACGCCGCCTTTTTCAGCGACACCGAGATCCTGTCCATAAATGACATCAACCGTTTCTCCGTTTCCGGAGAGCTGGATATGCCAGAACCAGATGCCATCAGCGGCAGGAGAGAATGTAACACGGTAATCAATAGCCTCTATCCGGCCTTGGTAAATAAGTCTTTCGTGATTGTACAATAGTTTGGAGCGGGAGCGGATTCCCAGCAAGGGATAGCTTTCAATGCCTTGTGCCGTATGCACGCGAAGATAAATATTATTGGCCGAACCATCCATAGAATTGCCCTGGAACTGATTGATGAGGAATGGCCCATTGGAGAATTCGAAGATGTCGCCTGTTGGCAAGAAAGTGTACTTGGATTCATCGAGTGTAAAGGTAATCATGTTGGATTGTGGTCTGAAAATCATAAGAACCCTCGCTTTCCACTACATGGATAGGACATGAAATTGAACGGATAGGGGAGTTCAAATCAAATGTCATCAAGGGCATGCATTTTCACCAAAAAAGATAATAGAAACGTTTCCATGTTAGGTATACCTCGATATTAGTCTCGTGGCTAAAAAATGTCAATCATCTTTGAAATAATTATTGTTTCGAAACATTTAGGACCGTATATATAATTAATGTACTTGAAATTCGAAAAAAAATTCAATTGACAGCGCATACATTTTAAGAGTATGCTCTTCGCAAGGGGAGTTTCAAAAAAATGATGGAAACGTTTCTATACCCTTCAGTATACCTTTTATTGTGATTGAGAGGCGTCTGAATTTATTCCATTGGTGTGAATGCATCGTTCAAATTGGAGGTGGGCCTATTGGCAAGAATTATGCGAACTGGTGGAAATATCGGCCGGGAATTGATGAAGAACAAAGTTCTTTTCCTCATGCTGCTGCCCGTGCTTCTGTATTTCCTGATCTTCCACTATGCGGTAATGCCCGGAGCTTATGTCGCATTTGTGGATTACAAACTTAACAAGGGGATCTTCGGAAGCGATTTTATCGGCCTGAAGAACTTCGAATTCCTGGTTCAAAATGGTGATCTCTGGAATATCACCAAGAATACCCTGCTGTACAATGTGGCTTTCCTTGTCTTGGGGAATATCATTCAAATTGTGTTTGCCATTATGCTGTCGGAGATAACGGGCAAATGGTTCAAGAAGATCTCCCAGTCGGTGATTCTCCTCCCGAACTTTATTTCAATGGTTATCGTGGGGGTATTTGCTTACAACCTATTCAATTTTAACTCCGGTTTTATCAATACGATGTTGGCCGGCGCCGGGCTGGACCGCCACGAGTTCTACTCCGATGCAGGCATTTGGAAATACATTATTGTCGCCTTCAAAATCTGGGCCAGTACCGGATACGGCATGATTATCTATCTGGCAGCCATAACAGGGATCAACCATGATTTGTATGAAGCTGCTTACATGGACGGTGCTACTACCTGGCAACGGATACGCTACATGACCTTGCCGATTCTGAAGCCAACCTTTATTCTGCTTCTGCTGTTCGGAATGGGCGGGATTCTCAAAGGCTCCTTTGACCTGTTCTATAATCTGATCGGGACGAATTCCGTGCTGTATCCGCAGACGGATATCATTGATACTTATGTCTTCCGCTCATTGGTGGGGCAATTCAACTTCTCCATGGGAGCCGCTGTTGGCTTCTACCAATCCTTGTTCGGGCTGATTCTGGTGCTTGTGGTGAACTTTATTGTGCGCAAGGTCGAGCCTGACAGCGCATTATTCTAAGATTCAGAATGAAACAGGGGTGATGATAATGGAAAAGAAAGCAGTCAAACAAGATGTCGGCAGTATCTTCATTAAAGCCATCAGCTATTTGTGCATCACAATCTTTGCGCTGATTTGTTTATTTCCTTTTGCGCTGATGATCACTTCCTCATTTATGAACGAGCAGGAAATTGTCCGCGAAGGCTACAAGCTGCTGCCCAAAGAATTTTCCTTCAAGTCTTATGAGTTGCTGCTTAACAACTCTACAAATCTCATCAATGCTTATCAGGTAACTATTTTTATCACTGTAGTGGGTACGGTGCTTGGACTGTTTATGATGTCGATGGCCGGCTTTGTGCTCAACCGCAAGGATTTCAAGTACCGCAATTTCTTCTCCTTCCTGATTTACTTTACGACGCTCTTCAGCGGCGGCTTGATTCCAACGTATATCCTGATGGTCAAGCATCTTCATATGAAGGATAACTTGTTCGCCATGATCCTGCCGGCTGTGGTCGGCGCCTGGTCGATCTTCCTGATGCGCAATTTCATGAAGGCGATTCCGGATTCCTTATATGAATCCGCTACCATTGACGGTGCCGGCGATTTCCGCATCTACTGGCGGATTTTCATTCCCTTGGCGGTTCCATCCTTGGCCACCATTGGACTGTTCTCGGCGCTGGGCTTTTGGAATGAGTGGTACAACGGGATGTTGTATATGGATAGCCCGACTAAATATCCGTTGCAATACTTTTTGCAGCGAATGGTTAATCAGACCAACCTTGGGACTATGATCAACTCGGGGGCAGTGATTAATTCAGCCGATCTTCCTACGCAATCTATCAAGATGGCTACAGCTGTTCTGGCCACAGGGCCAATTATTCTCCTCTACCCGTTTGTGCAGCGTTATTTTGTAACAGGGCTTACCGTCGGGGCAGTAAAAGGTTAATGGACGTGTTCTCTTAAGAGAGGCGTTTATTATAAATGAAGGTTTTTATAAACAGACAAGAAAAGGGAGGCTTACCTGATGAAAGGTAAAAAAATCGCGTCTTCTTTAATGGCAGTCCTCATGCTTGCCGGGGTATTGACAGCCTGTACGTCCAAGAACAACAACAATGAGTCAAGCACTTCTCCAACGGATTCCGGAAAGTCGGAAACTACTGCAAATACGGGTGGAGTGGACACTTCCAAGGAAGCCAAGCTGACGTACTACCTGTGGGGCAGTGAAGGGGTTAACAACAAGGCAATCCTTGGCGAGATCAACAAGAAGCTCAAGGCAGATCTGAATGCAAGCATTGAAGTGAAGTACATTGACTGGCCGGATACGGCTACCAAGTACCCGTTATTATTTGCTTCCGGTGAAAATTTTGATATGTCCCACGCCTCTCCCGGAGCACCAGTTTCCTATTTTACATTAGCCAGTGAAGGCGCACTTGTGGACATCACGGAGATGCTGGACAAGGTTGCTCCTAAGCTGAAGGCGGAAATTCCTGCAACTGTCTGGGAGAACACGAAATACAAAGGCAAAATTTATGGAGTTCCGAGTCTTTACAGTGAATACACACCTACCGGTTTTGCTTATCGTTCTGATCTGCTGAAGAAATACGGCATGGAAAAAATCAGTTCAATAGATGATATGGTGAAGTATATGGATAATGTTGTAGCTAACGAATCCTTCACGCCGATCAACGGCAAGGCTGAAGATGCGCAGAATATGTTCAGAATGCTGGTCGATACCACGGATATGTGGCTTAACGCCCCTGGTATTTCTCTGAATGAACTGAATCTGGTGACCAAGAGTCCGGAGGACTTCAAAACCGTCTTCCATCCGGCCTACACCCAGGAATTTGAAGACTGGGCTGTGAAAATGCGTGAATGGGCGGATAAAGGATATTGGGGTAAAGATGTGCTGTCCGCAACCATGGGCGGGAAAGAGAATTTTAGAGCGGGAAACTCTGCAGGTTATTTGACTCATGCCCAAGACTGGATCGGCCAGTATGGAGCGGATATCAAGGCACAACCTGAATCAGATCCTTACTTCTTCACTTTCGCTGAAGCCAACAAGAAAATCAAACGTAAGATGGGCGTGGACAACTCGACCGTAATCAGCACAAATTCGGCTAATCCGGAACGCGCACTGATGGTGATTGAGAAGTTTATGACCGATGAGAGCTATTACAACCTTATTCAATACGGGATTGAAGGCAAACAATATGTCATTGAAGACGGCATCAAGAAATTCCCTCCAGGCTACAATGAAAAAACGGATGCCGGCGGCTTCTCGGCCTGGTCACTCAGAAATGACAAGTTCGTTGTTCCGAGTGATACCGAAAACCCTATCCGCAACTCCTTGTTCGCTGAATGGGATAAAGTGGCGATCGATGATCCGTACAACGGATTCAGCTTCGATCCGTCGAATGTGACTACAGAAATCGCTTCAATCTCCAACGTGAATTCACAGCTTGGTATCCAGCTGATGCTTGGCAAAACTAGCCAGGAGCCTAAAAAAGCAGTTGCAGAATACCGCGAACAGTTGAAAAAAGCAGGAATTGACAAGGTCATTGCCGAAGTACAGAAACAATTAGCAGAATTTGTTCCTGTCAACTAAAGGAATGCTATAAGGCGTAAGGGAGCTATAATTACTTATAGCTCCTTTACCCATAGATGGGGGAGTACAGTGGACGTAAATATCAAGGATATCGCGCGGATTTCCGGTGTCGGCATCTCAACAGTCTCGCGGGTAATCAACAACAAAGGGCTGGTGAGCAAGGCGACAAGAGAGAAGGTTCTAAGTGTGGTCAGGGAATATAATTATGTTCCCAATTCCAACGCGCGGAATTTGAAAACCACGGAATCCAAGAACATTGCACTTATGGTCAAGGGGATTACCAATCCTTTCTTTTCCAATATGATCAAAGAAATTGAACGGCAGGTTAATTTGCGGGGTTACCCGTTTCTCATTCAACAGGTGGAGGATGGAACGGATGAAATCAAAGCGGCCATTCAACTGGTGAAGGAAAAGAATCTCTGCGGGATTATCTTTATGGGCGGAACGTATAATCATTCCGAAGAAAAGTTCAAACAGCTGACGATTCCTTTTGTGCTGACGACGATTACCTCAACCCAGAAGGTGGACCCCTCCGTATTTTCCAGTGTGATCATTGATGAATTGAAGGAAGCCTATAAGGCGACCAATTACTTAATCTCACTCGGGCATACGAATATCGGGTTTCTGGCTAAGTCCCCTTTATTGGACGAAACCACAGGTAACCGCCGGCACTTGGGCTACAAAAAAGCACTGGAAGAGCATAATTTGCCTTACGATGCTCAATTGGTCGAGGATTGTGAATACAGTCCAAGCTCCGGATTTAATGCCGCGCGAAGACTGTTCAACAAGAATAAGGGAGTTACGGCTATTTTTGCAGCCTCCGATACCATTGCGATTGGTGCGGCCAAAGCTGTGCTTACCGCCGGGTTGTCTATTCCGGGCGACATCTCGATCCTTGGCTTTGATGGTATTGAGATGGCTGAGTATTATCATCCCTCTCTGGATACAATCAGCCAACCGGGCACGGAAATGGCATTATCAAGTGTGGGCGTTCTCTTTGACCTCATCTCGGGACAGTCAAACAACCAGCATATTGTCTACGATGCGGTATTGCTCAAACGCGGCTCTTGCCGGATGATCAAGGATTATTAGGGTGAGTTTGCGGCGGAGAAGCTGTCACAGTCATTGCGGAAGTCTGATGCGGAATATGGAATATCTCAAAGATTGTTGTTAAAGGAGCAGGTAAAGCGCTGCTCCTTTTTGCTATAAAAAAACATTATAATTATTCTGAAAAAAAACCATCATAAACGATAGCACTTCTTCGGGGTTTTATTTATAATAATTATTATCTGGATGTCATAAATAGTTCAAAGGTTTTGTAAAAAGCCCTATTTCCTTGTGATATACTTAACACAGCGATTTCGGATGTTGTGTATGACATACCTTTAAATATGGATAAACAGTGATAGTGCCTACACCACTGATTAGAGACTAGGATGGTGAACAAGCGATGCATATTGTCGTCGTTGGCCTGAATTACCGTACGGCTCCCGTAGAGGTGAGAGAGCAGTTCGCTTTTGCGGAGAAGGATCTGCCTGCGGCGCTCCATGAACTGATGCAGACCAAGAGCGTTCTGGAGGGGGTTGTCGTCGCCACCTGTAACCGGACGGAAATTTATGTGGTCGTGGACCGCCTTCATATGTGCGGATACTTCATCCGCAGTTTTATGGAGCAGTGGTTCAATGTAAAGAGTGAACAATTTGCACAGCATATGTATATATATGAAGATGAGCAGGCAATTGCCCATTTGTTCCGTGTGACCTGCGGTTTAGATTCCATGGTGATTGGTGAGACGCAGATCCTGGGACAGGTGCGCAATTCTTTTTTGACTGCCCAAGCAGAAGGCGTGACCGGCACATGGTTCAACCAGCTGTTCAAGCAGGCTGTGACGCTTGGCAAACGTGCGCATAGTGAAACTTCGATCGGCGAAAGCGCGGTTTCGGTCAGCTATGCGGCGGTGGAGCTGGGCAAGCGTATTTTCGGCATGTTCACCGGCAAAAGAGTGCTGATTCTCGGCGCCGGCAAAATGAGCGAGCTTACGGTGAAGCATCTGTACAGCAGCGGGGCGGCAGAGGTTATTGTTGCCAACCGCACGTTGTCGCGGGCGATAGAGCTGGCTGAGAAGTTCTCGGGCAAGCCGAGCACGATTGACGAAGCTTTGAAGCATCTCGATGAAGTGGATATTGTCATCAGCTCTACTGGCGCTGACGGTTTTGTGCTGACAGCGGATCAGGTGGCTGCCGGCATGAAGCGCCGTCCTTCGCGGCCGCTGTTCATGATTGATATTGCCGTTCCGCGTGATATTGATCCGGCGGCGGCAAGTGTGCCGGATGTGTTCCTGTATGACATTGATGATCTGGAAGGCATCGTCGAGAGCAATCTGGAGATGCGCCGCAGTGAAGCGGCCAAGATCGAGGTCATGATCGCAGAAGAGATGGAAGAATTCCAGGTATGGCTGAAGACGCTTGGCGTCAGACCGGTCATCCGCGCGCTTCAGGACAAATCGAACGGAATTTATGAAGAAACTATGGATAGTCTGTTCAACAAGCTGCCCGAGCTGGACGAGCACCAGCGCAAGGTGATCCGCCGCCTGACGAAAAGTATTGTGAACCAGATGATGCATGATCCGATCAATGTGATTAAGGAACTGTCCGGCGGCAAGCAGGGTAGTGAGGCACTTGATTATTTCACGCAAATCTTTGCACTTCAGGAGCAGCTGGGAACCGATCCGGACGGCGGCAGCCCTGCACCGGCTGAGCGGACTGACAATGAACGTTCTTCAAGCATCGACTTCAACGTGCCTAAGACGGTGTTTGCTCCGGCAGGCCTGCTGGGCGGGTGAAGAACATGCAACTGCTGAACGGAATATATGATACCGCTCTGCTGCTATATGCCCTGAGCCTGCTGTTTATTTTCTCGGATTGCCTTCGGCGTAATCCGGGCGGGAAGCGGCTAGGCACGGGGCTTCTTGTCGTTGTGGGACTGTTGCAGTCTGCCGGGCTTGCGATCCGGTTCTCCCAGGAGGGAGGACTGCCTATTTTCACCCCTTATGATTTCCTGTTCTGGTTCTCATTCAGTATCGTGCTGACTTCGCTTGCGGTGGCGTACACGCGCGGAGGTGAATTCACCATCCTGCTGCTCAGCGGAGCGGGCTTCAGTGTGTTCCTGCTGAACCGGGTATGGCTGACGGCTGCGGATCATGGCCTGGAGAGCTGGAGTGCGGTGCACGGATGGCTGGCAATGCACATTATTTTAGCTAATTTGAGCTTTGGCGCACTGACACTGGGTGCGGTATTTGCGATAATGTATCTGTTCCTGCACAGTAAGCTGAAGAGCAAGAAATGGGATGACCGCGTCCGGCGTCTGCCTAGTCTGGAAACGATGGACAAATATTCGTATACATCAATCCTCGCGGGGGTTCCCCTGCTGAGCGTATCGCTTGTACTGGCGGGCATGTCCATTATCGCAGAGGGGCGGACCCCGCTGTTCCAGGATCCCAAGGTGCTGACTACACTTGTCGGGCTTGGGATTTACATAACCTATATCTTGCTGAAGCGGTCCGGCCGAAGAAGCGGGACGGTTATGGCCCGCTGGGCGATTTCGGGATACGGCTTCATTATCCTGAATTTTCTGCTGAATTCATGGTCTGATTTCCACGGCTGGGGCGGGAAGTGATGAACATGGTGAATTATTTTCCGGTCATGCTGGATTTGCAGGGTCAACGGGTAGTGGTGATCGGCGGCGGGGCCGTTACCGAGCGTAAAGTAGGTCCGCTGCTGGAAGCGGGAGCGGCGGTGACCGTTGTCAGCCCCTCGTTAACGGAGAAGCTTAGCGAATTTGCAGAGAAGGGCATGCTAATCTGGATTAGCCGCCCTTATACTCCCGGGGATCTTGAGGGGGCCTTCCTGGTCTATGCCGCCAGCAGTGATGCGGCGGTTAATGAAGCAGTTGCACGCGAGGCCAAGGCTTTGGGCCTTCCGGTGAATGTGGCCAGCCATGCCGAGGCGGGGAACTTCATTACTCCCGGCGTGCTTCGCCGGGGGCGTCTGACGGTGGCCGTATCGACTTCGGGCGCTGGTCCTGGTGTGGCTGCGAAGATTACGGAGCAGGTTGCGGAGATGCTGGGCGAGGAATACGAGCCGTACCTGGATTTTTTGCATGCGCTGCGGGTAGAGATCAAGCGGAAGGAGCCTTCAGCCGCGGTCCGTACCCGGCTTCTGCGCAAGCTGGCCCATCTGGACGTGTTGGATGAGATCAGACAGGGTACTTTTAAAGAGTGGAGCCCGGAGACGGTTCAGGTCTGGATTGCCGCTAACCGTGAGGCGTAGGTATGTTGAAGATCCGGGAACGTTGGGCTGACTGCTGAAGAAGGCACAAGTTGCTGGTAGAAGTGAAAAACCTGCCAGAATGGTTCGGGAGTATCCATTGGTGGCCGAATCCGGGGAAACGCCGGGTAATTGACCGGAATGCGGCTGAACCAAGCCTTGCGGATGCGGTTGTAAAAAGCAACTCATGGGTAAGTTCCGCTGATCTTGGGGGCAAATGCGAGAATTTTAAGGAACGGCAGGCATGCCGCAGATTGTATAAGAGTAGTATGATTGTGAGAGCAGCAAGGCACATGCAGGTTACCGGGAGGAATGTAAATATGCGCAAGATTATTGTAGGCAGCAGACAAAGCGCGCTCGCGCTGACACAGACGGGGCATGTCATCGCCGATCTGGAGCGTCTGAGTGAGGAGCACGGCTTCGGCTTCACCTTTGAAGTGCACCGGATTGTCACCAAAGGCGACCGGATTCTGGACGTTACCTTGTCCAAAGTGGGCGGCAAAGGGTTGTTCGTAAAGGAAATTGAGCAGGCCATGCTGGCCAAAGAGATCGATATGGCTGTACATAGTATGAAGGATATGCCCTCTGAACTGCCGGAAGGGCTGATTAACGGTGCTGTGCCGCGACGGGTCGATCCGCGCGACTGCCTAATCGCCACCGGAGCCGCTAGTCTGGATGAGCTGCCGCAGGGTGCGCGCGTCGGCACCAGCAGCCTGCGCCGTTCCAGCCAGCTTGCCGCACTGCGGCCTGATCTGGACATCCAGCCGGTGCGCGGCAACATTGACTCACGGCTGAAGAAGCTGGAGAGCGGCGAATTCGACGCGATCCTGCTGGCGGCTGCGGGCCTCTCACGTATGGGCTGGGAGGACCGGGTAACGGCTTATCTGCCGCCGGAGGTCTGCCTGCCTGCTGTAGGGCAGGGAGCACTCGGCATCGAATGCCGGGAGGATGACGCCGAGCTGCGGAAGCTGCTGGCACTTTATAATGATGAGCATACGGCCCTTACAGTGGCGGCGGAACGGACGTTTCTTGGCGCACTGAACGGCGGCTGCCAGGTGCCGATCGGCGCTTTTGCGGTACTGGGAGCAGAAGACAGTGGAACTGAATCCAATGAATTAGCAGGTGCTGCTGCACCGGATTCTACCCGCCGGGTCATCACATTGACCGGCATGGTGGGAATGCCGGATGGCTCAGTGATCCTGAAGGAAACCTGCACCGGGGAAGATCCGGTTCAGCTTGGCGAAGAGGTCGCCAGGAAGCTTATTGCCCGGGGAGCGGAGAAGATTTTGGCGGATGTAAGGGGATGATGGAGATGAAGGGGAAAGTCTATCTTGTAGGTGCAGGTCCAGGGGACGCCAAGCTGATTACGGTGAAAGGCCTGGAGTGCATCCAGAAGGCGGATGTGCTGGTATACGACCGGCTGGCCAGCCCGAGGTTGCTGAAACATATGAAGTCCGGCGGAGAAAAAATATACGTAGGCAAGCTGCCTGACCGCCATACGATGAAGCAGGAGGAAATCAACCAGCTGCTCGTCGATCTGGCGCTTGAGGGAAAGACGGTCGTGCGGCTGAAGGGCGGGGACCCGACGATTTTTGGCCGTGTGGGTGAAGAAGCGGAGCTGCTGCGCAGACATGGCATTTATTATGAGATCGTGCCGGGCATTACCTCGGCGATCAGCGTGCCGGCATATGCCGGCATTCCGGTGACTCACCGGGATTATGCTTCCTCACTCTCGATTATTACCGGACATGAAAGTCCGGATAAGCTGGATCATTCCATTCATTGGGATAAGGTGACGAATGCTACGGGAACACTGGTGTTTCTGATGGGCGTTGCCAAAATCGGCTATATCAGCGCCCAACTGATCAAACACGGGCGGCCGCCGGAAACGCCGGTCGCGCTTGTCCGCTGGGGCACGCGTGCGGATCAGGAGACACTGATCGGGACACTCGCCGACATTGAGGCGAAGGTAAAGGCGGCGGATTTCCAGCCGCCTGCCGTCATCGTCGTCGGCGACGTGGTGCTGCAGCGCCAGCAGCTGATGTGGGTAGAAGCGCTGCCGCTGTTCGGCAAGCGCATTGTGGTTACACGGGCCCGCAGCCAGGCCAGCGAGCTGGTGGACCGGATCGAGGAACTGGGCGGCGAGCCGTACGAGTTCCCGGTCATTGAGACGGTCATGCCGGAAGGCGCAGAGAAGAAGGCCAAGATTGCAGAAGCGCTCGGCGCGTTATCCGCATACGACTGGGTCTTCTTCACGAGCGCGAACGGCGTGGAGTTTTTTTGGCGTCACCTGGCGGAGCTCAAGGTGGACATCCGCGGCCTGCACCGCGCGCGCATCGGCGCGGTGGGACCGGCCACAGCCGCGGCGCTGGCCCAGCGCGGGCTGGTGGCTGAGGAGCTGCCTGGAGTCTTCCAGGCAGAGGGGCTGATCGAAGCCTTCGGCTCCAGGCTGCTGCCTGGGCAGAAGGTGCTGCTGCCACGCGGCGACCTCGCGCGCGAGTGGCTGCCGGACAAGCTGAGGGAGCTGGGGCTGGAAGTGACCGAAGTGGACACCTACGAGACGGTGGTCACCGGCGAGGATGACATCGAGCTGCTTAAGCTGCTGGAGGAGAAGCGGATTCACGCGGTTACCTTCACCAGCTCTTCGACAGTGCGTAACTTCATCAGCATCCTGAAGCGGATGGGGCTTGAAGATCCGCTTCCGCTGCTGGCGGGCGTGAAGATTGCCTGCATCGGCCTCGTGACCGAAAAGACAGCCGTAGAAGCCGGTCTGACCCCGGGATTGCTCCCCGGCGAGGCGACGATCGAGGGATTGGTACAGGAGCTGTGCCGCTGGAATGAAGGAACGCGGCTGCGATAATCATTTAATGGCTGGCGGACGAGTAGGGAAATCTAACTTAGCTGCACTTTGTACAACAAAAGTAGGCTTAAACCCCTCATAAGGATGGTTAGTTGTATTCTGTACAGCTAAATTTGCCCATTTAAGCGGAAATTCGCTATTTCGGTGATTTTAGTTGTATGAAGTACAGTTAGGCGGCAAAACAGCGGGCATATTGTGAAATTAGTTGCAGAGAATGCAGTTAGCGCAATCTGCCTGTGTTTGTCTGAGTTCGCTTAGTTGCTTAGTTGCTTGGTTAGCTTAGTTTGCTGGGTTAGCTGGGTTAGCTGGGTTAGCTGGGTTTGCTTGGTTTGCTGGGTTAGCTGGGTTAGCTGGGTTAGCTTAGTTTGCTGGGTTAGCTTGGTTACTTGGTTACTTGGTTACTTGGTTAGCTGGGTTAGCTGGGTTAGCTGGGTTAGCTGGGTTAGCTTAGTTTGCTTGGTTTGCTTGGTTTGCTGGGTTTGCTGGGTTTGCTGGGTTTGCTGGGTTAGCTGGGTTAGCTGGGTTAGCTGGGTTAGCTGGGTTTGCTTGGTTTGCTTGGTTTGCTTGGTTTGCTTGGTTTGCTTGGTTTGCTTGGTTTGCTTGGTTTGCTTGGTTTGCTTGGTTTGCTTGGTTTGCTTGGTTTGCTTGGTTTGCTTGGTTTGCTTGGTTTGCTTGGTTTGCTTGGTTTGCTTGGTTTGCTTGGTTTGCTTGGTTTGCTTGGTTTGCTTGGTTTGCTTGGTTTGCTTGGTTTGCTTGGTTTGCTTGGTTTGCTTGGTTTGCTTGGTTTGCTTGGTTTGCTTGGTTTGCTTGGTTTGCTTGGTTTGCTTGGTTTGCTTGGTTTGCTTGGTTTGCTTGGTTTGCTGTGTTTGCTGGGTTAGCTGTGTTTGCTGGATTAGCTTAGTTTGCTGGGTTAGCTTAGTTTGCTGGGTTAGCTTGGTTTACTTGGTTTACTTGGTTTGCTTGGTTTGCTGGGTTAGCTTAGTTTGCTGGGTTAGCTTGGTTAGCTTAGTTGCTTGGTTAGCTTAGTTTGCTTGGTTGCTTAGTTGCTGGGTTAGCTTAGTTTGCTTGGTTTACCCTTTGATTGCCTGTATTTATCTGAGTTACTCTGAGTTCACCTCAGTCCGACCGGGTTCGTCTGTGACTACATGAATGCCCCTTCCCGGGTCTCATTCAGTTCACAGCTGGGCTAATGTTCAATAGATCACTTAACTTATGTGTTTATATATCTACTATACAGGAGGATGTCCAATGAGTTTTCCAATTACACGGCACCGCCGTCTGCGCGGGACAGCCGGAATTCGCGGAATGGTGCGTGAGACGATATTAAATACGCTGGATTTCATCCAGCCGATTTTTGTTACCTATGGAACAGGTGTGAAGAATGAGATCGGCTCCATGCCGGGTGTGTATCATTTCTCGCTCGACATGCTGAAGGCCGAAGTGGATGAGATTGCTGCACTGGGCATTCCTGCTGTGCTGCTGTTTGGCATTCCTGAGACCAAGGATGCGATCGGTTCATCTGGTTTTGCCGATGACGGCATCGTGCAGGAAGCTACGCGGCTGATCAAGCAGTGGTACCCTGAGCTGCTGGTCGTTGCCGATACCTGCCTTTGTGAATTCACCGATCACGGCCACTGCGGGATGGTTCATACCCATACAGTAGATGGTGTCGTACACGGCGATGTCATCAACGATGCTTCGCTTGAGCTGCTGACCCGTACAGCGGTATCGCAGGCCAAGGCCGGGGCGGACATTATCGCACCTTCCAACATGATGGATGGTTTCGTGCAGGCGATCCGCACCGGACTGGATGAGAATGGCTTCGAGCATGTGCCGATTATGTCCTATTCGGTAAAATATGCTTCGGCCTTCTACGGCCCGTTCCGTGAAGCTGCTGACTCTGCTCCGCAGTTCGGCAACCGCAAAACCTACCAGATGGACCCGGCCAATCTGCGGGAAGCGATCCGCGAAGCGGATTCGGATGTGCTGGAAGGTGCGGATATGCTGATGGTGAAACCGGCGCTGGCTTATCTGGATGTCATCCGGACCATCCGCGACCAGTTCGATCTGCCGCTGGTTGCCTACAATGTGAGCGGAGAATACTCCATGGTCAAAGCGGCGGCGCTGCAGGGCTGGATCGACGAGCAGGCGGTAGTACTGGAAATGTTGACCGGCATGAAGCGTGCAGGAGCGGATATTATCATTACCTATTTTGCCAAGGATGCGGCACGCTGGCTGCAGGGCTAAACTAATCAAGAATTGAACAGGAGTGAGGGACCATGGGTAATGTGCCATTGGCGCGCCGGGAAGAAGCTTCCCGTGCAGCTTTTGAAGAAGCGAAGCAGTATATTCCCGGCGGGGTGAACAGCCCGGTGCGGGCGTTCAAATCCGTAGGATTGACACCGGTTTATGTGGATCATGGCGCGGGTTCGCGCATTTACGATATCGACGGCAACAGCTTTATTGACTACGTCTGTTCGTGGGGACCGCTCATTATGGGACATGCTCACCCAGAGGTCGTAAAGGCATTGCAGGAGACGGCGGTAAAAGGGACAAGCTTTGGCGCGCCTACGCTGCTGGAGACGGAAATGGCCAAAACAGTGGTGGAACGTGTCCCTTCAGTGGATATCGTGCGGATGGTCAACTCCGGTACGGAAGCTACTATGAGTGCGATCCGATTGGCCCGGGGAACTACCGGACGCAGCAAAATCCTCAAGTTTGAGGGCTCGTACCACGGTCATGCGGACAGCCTGTTGATCAAAGCCGGCTCCGGCGTAGCCACGCTTGGTTTGCCGGATAGTCCTGGCGTGCCTGAAGGCGTAGCGGTCAATACGATCACGGTGCCGTACAATGATCTGGAAGGGGTCAAAATCGCTTTTGAACGTTATGGCAGTGAGATTGCCGCGATTATTGTAGAACCGATTGCCGGTAATATGGGCGTTGTACCGCCGCTTCCAGGCTTCCTTGAAGGTTTGCGCAAGGTGACGACGGGTTACGGAGCACTGCTTATTTTTGATGAGGTCATGACAGGCTTCCGCGTGAACCGCAGCTGCGCTCAGGGACTGTTCGGCATTGAACCGGATCTGACCTGCTTCGGCAAAGTAATCGGCGGCGGTCTACCCGTGGGCGCGTATGGCGGCAAAAGAGAGATTATGGAACAGATCGCTCCATCCGGCCCGATCTACCAAGCGGGTACGCTCAGCGGCAATCCGCTGGCGATGGCTTCCGGTCTCAGCACGCTGAAGCTGCTGACGCCAGAGGTGTACGACCGCCTGGAGACACTCGGCGCACGTCTGGAAGCAGGTCTTAAGCGGAACAGCGCCGAGACCGGCATTCCGCTGACAATTAACCGTGTGGGCTCCATGGTCTGCCCGTTTTTTACCGAAGGTCCGGTAATCAACTTCGAAACGGCCAAAACCAGTAACCTGGATATGTTCCGCAGCTACTTCGCCAAGATGCTGGATCAGGGCATCAGTGTTCCGCCATCGCAGTTCGAAGGAATGTTCGTATCCGCTGTACACAGCGAGCAGGATATCGATGATACTATCGAAGCTCACTTGAACGCCCTGAAGTCACTGTGATGTCCGGAGCAGATAATGTATCGGTCCAGGGCGGCGGCGCCTGGACCCGGCGCGGCGAATGGCTGGAAGCCATGCCCGGCCGGGTCGTTACCGGAGCAGCTGATCTGCAGGCTGCGGTAGACCGCTGGCTGCTGGAGACGGCCGGGATGCCGGTGAAACTCCATGCCCGGCTGCGCCGCGAAGGCGGCATCCAGTGGAAGGGCGACCGGCTGCGGCTGGCGCTTTTTCCTTATCGGGAAGCGGGCATTGAGCCGGTGTGGCAGGAGCTTGAAGTGCTGTATGAGGACGACTTTTGCCTTGTTGTCCATAAACCTGCGGGTATGGCGGTTCACCCGGACGGCAGCGGATCAGATACAACGCTGGATCATGTTGTTGCAGCGCATTATGCCGCTTCCGGCGGTAGTGTCGCCGTGCGGCATATACACCGGTTGGACAAGGATACCACGGGTCCTGTGCTCTATGCGAAGAATGAATATGCGCAGCTTGTACTCGATGAAGACATGCGCGAGAAGGTGATATCGCGGCGGTACGCCGCGATTGTGGAGGGCGTCGTCCCGCCTGCGCTCAAGGTGATCGACGCCCCGATTGGCCGCGACCGCCATCATGCGGCGCGCAGGCGTGTGTCGCCCGGCGGACAGTCCGCGGTAACGTTAATCCTTGGACGCGAGGTGCTGCAAGGCGGCACTTCGCTTAAGGTGCAGCTGGAAACTGGACGCACGCATCAGATCCGCGTCCACCTCAGCCATATGGGGCATCCGCTGTACGGGGATGAGCTGTATGGCGGGCCGCGCTGGGGGTTGACAGGCAGCAGCCGTCAGGCTCTGCACGGTGAGGTGTTGGCTTTCAGCCATCCATGGAGCAAGGAAAGGCTGGAAATAGCCGATCCATGGCCGGAGGATATGCTGCGGCTGCGGGAGGAACTGGGCGGCGGGACAATAGGCTGAAATCAGTCTGTTGGAGCTTCCTAGCGACTAAATGATCTAAAGACAATCAAATTTTATAATGCAACTATAAAGAGACCCGAGGCTGAAGGGGCTACACCCTGTTTGTGAGACGAGGTGCAGTCCCATCCCCTGCCTTGGTGTCTTTTTTTTGTTGCTGGAAAATTAATAATCACAATCACAAATGTGAATAAGTCACAAACTTGATGATGCGAATCCGCGAATGAGAGGCACAAGTACCTCCGAATAGGCGGAAAGTAAGCGATTTGGCGAAATGAGAGGCACAAGTACCTCCGAATAGGCAGATGGTGAGCGATTTGGCGAATGAAAGGTACAAGTACCTCCGAATAGGCGGAAAGTAAGCGATTTGACGAAATGAGAGGTACAAGTACCTCCGAATAGGCGGAAGGTGAGCGATTTGGCGAAATGAGAGGTACAAGTACCTCCGAATAGGGGGAAGGTGAGCGATTTGGCGAAATGAGAGGCACAAATACCTCCGATCCGCGGAAAGCTGAGTGTCGCCCCCTTCAAGCTCCAGCCGTGCTAAATATTTAACGAATGATACATTTCTGCGTCTCGGTTCGTCTTTCTAATAAAGGAGATGGACAGCAGATGAAATGGAACAGAATCTCTGTAACGATAGCCGTCTTCGATGCGGTTTTAATAATTGCCGGGAGTATTACTGCAGCTACTGTCGGTTCGGATGTTGTGAAACTGATTCAGCAATTTGGCAGTTTTACTGTGACCGTAGACAATCAATCCGATTACGATCTGTTTTCCGTCGAGACAGGGGTCCTTACGAGCGATTCCGCTGGCCAGATCATTGAGAGCAGTTCCAAGGAAAGCTTCGAGCAAGGGATACCCAGTGGAAGAAAGGTGAAAATCAGCCCTGAACTAAGCCTTTCCGGCGAAGGCGGAATTTATCTTAAGTATACCGATCCAAGAGATGAGGACTCGCCGAAAACGGTCGGGATATGTTCGTATACCGAAAGTTTATCCGGCCATTCCAAGGTCATCATTACAAATGATGATGTAAGTGTTGAAGAAAATTGCAGCTAAATTAGTGTTGCCGCCGTGTTTCTACTTTCTTGTCCCCCCTTATTTCCCGCCCGCCCAGCAAGTGGAAGTGCCAATCTGCCGTTTTTGGGTATAACACTAATAAGATAGATACCCTTACGAAATGCAGCTTGGCACATTAACGATCCTACGACTGGGGGCATAGCCATGAAATGGCAGGGAAGAAGAGGCAGTTCGAATGTGGAGGACCGCAGAGGCAGAGGCGGGGGCGGCGGGAAGGTCATTGGCGGCGGGATCGGCGGAATTATTCTTGTAGTGATTGTAACACTGCTCAGCGGGGGCAATGCCGGGGATATATTAGGGAACCTGACATCCGGCGGTACCAATTCTTCAGCTCCTTATGAGCAGACAGCTGAGGAGCAGGAGCTTTCCGAATTTGTATCCGTGGTTCTTGCTGACACCGAGGAGGTGTGGGGTGAGATTTTTAAGCAGCAGGGAATGACCTATGAGGATCCGACGCTTGTAATGTACAGCGGCAGTGTGGATTCTGCCTGTGGAACGGCCACTTCGGCAGTCGGGCCGTTTTATTGTCCCGGGGACGCCAAGCTGTATATTGATCTGAGCTTCTACGATGAGCTGCAGCAGCGCTTCCAGGCGCCGGGCGATTTCGCGATGGCTTATGTCATTGCCCACGAGGTGGGCCATCATGTACAGACCCTGCTGGGCACGTCGAAGCAGCTGAATTCGCTTCGCCAGAGCCTGAGCGAGAAGGAATTTAATAAATATCAGGTCCGGTTCGAGCTGCAGGCCGATTATCTGGCCGGAGTCTGGGCCAATCACGCCCAGGGCATGAACCTGCTGGAAGAAGGCGATCTGGAGGAGGCTCTGACGGCGGCGAGTGCGGTCGGCGATGACACGATCCAGAAGCAGGCACAAGGGTATGCGGTGCCAGACAGCTTCACCCATGGGTCTTCGGAACAGCGGAAACGCTGGTTCTACAAAGGTTTTAACTCCGGTACCATTGAAGGCGGAGATACTTTTAACGCTGCCCAGCTATAGAATGTGAGAGGGCAAAGTGTCAGCCGCTCAACCGGAGAACCGTCCATCCCCCTGTGCGGGAGCGAGCTAAGCCAAGTATAAATAAGCCTGCAGACAGAGCCGTTACGGCCTCGTCTACAGGCTTTTATTCTTTGGAGGAAAGCCGTTTCCTTCCGGGCTTTTTGGATTCCAGCAGCTGGTCGGCAGACCTACTTCTATTAACGGGCAGGTGCTTTTTTTCATAGAAAGAGACTGTTGCCCATGCCTTATAGCCAGCGTTGGTCATATAATACTTTGTTAACGCGGAGCAGGCTGCTCCTCATGAAATGAATTCTACAAGCCGGGGAGAGGGGTTCATGAAAATACTGCTGGTCACCTACTGGGGACTCACTAATATGGGCGGAATCTGGACGTATATGAAACAGCTCTCAGACAAGCTGAGCGAGCAGGGGCATTCTGTTACGCTGATGGGAAGCCATGTAGAGAGCAATACGTTATATTTGCTGAACCAGGAGAGCTATTTTGATAAAAATGCATATTATAACACGCTGCTGCCTTATCTTGATCCTCAGCGGTTTCCGTATCTGTACCTGGAGCATGGCATCTTCAGTTTTGAAATTGGCCGTTATGTGTTTGAGGCGGGAGCGTCTGTGCTCGGCCTGGAGGACTATGATCTCATCCACACCCAGGATCCCATCTCCACTTACGCGCTGCGGCGGGTGATGAAAAATCGGGTGCCGCTGGTGTCCAGCATTCACGGGGCATTGGCCCGGGAGTCGTATTACGAGTATAAGGGGATTGAACCGGAGCTTACGAAGGAGAAATACGAGAGCCGGCCGATTTGGAGCTATTTCCGCCGGATTGAGCAGCTTGGCGCACATGCCGCCGATCTGATCCTGGTCTCTTCAAAATGGATCGGTCAACTGGTGAATGAGCTCGGCGTCACTCCGGAGCGGATTCATACGCTGCCTTACGGGATCAACCTGGAGCAGTACAATGACAAGGCTGCATTGCCTTCCCCGGTACAGCTTGGCGGGGGACATAAGGTGATTATGTACGCCGGCCGTTTCGAGTACATCAAGGGCGTGCATGTGCTGATCGGCGCACTGGGTCTGGTGCATCGCAGCCGTCAGGACTGGGTCTGCGTCTTAGCCGGGAGCGGTAGTCTCCTGGAAGAGCTGAGATCACAGGCGGCAGCGCTGGGGATTCAGGGACATCTGGTGTTTGTGGGTAATTTGGACAATATCCCGGCCACGTTGCAGCAGGCCGATATCTATGTGCAGCCCAGCCTGCAGGATACGCAGCCCTACTCGGTCACAGAAGCCCAGCTTGCCGGTATTGCACCGATTGTGGCTGGGACGACGGGAATGCCGGAAATGGTTAAGCACGGAGAAACAGGCTGGATCTTTCCCGCGGAAGATTCAGGGGGGCTGGCGGAGCTGCTGCTTCTGCTGCTAGGCGATGATGAACTGCGCGGGCGGACAGGAAACCAGGCGAGAAAATGGGCGGTCCGCTGCCGCTCGCTGGATGTCATGACGGAAGGAACGCTTAAGGTGTACCGCAAAGCGGTGGGAAAGCAAGCCTGGCATAGAGGGGGGACCGGAGGCGAAATGCTGGCGGTGGGAAAGGAAGCCGGAGCGATTCAGGGAGCTTTTCATCCGGCTGATTTGCTGGGCAGCATTACCCCCGGCAATCCACTGGTGCCGGTTCTCCGGAGCAGGCTGCCGCTGGATTATTCCGTTCCCGATGCCCGTATTCTTGGTTTTGACAAGCAATAAGAGACGGCTGCTCTGATGAAGTGTCCAAAGTTGTCATGCCTTTCTGATTGAAGCATATACATGAGAGGAGTAACATTTTGGGCTTATGCTCTGGGCTTGTCTCGGGGTTAGATTATGCCAAGAAGGAGGACATTTCCCGTGTTTGACCAGTCCCACGGTTTGCGGTTTGATATTTATGAACGCATCCACCTTTCGGAAGAACTTCCGGGAATCGCTGAACTGGAAGAGGTGGAGCTGATTCCGGAAATCCAGGTGATTCAGCGGGAGGACCGGGCCGAGCTGTACGGACAGCTTCTGCTCACCGGACTCTACCGGGGTGAGAATGACCGGACGGAACGTCTGGAGCATGCCATTCCTGTTGAAATCACAGTACCGCTGACCCGGGTCAGCTCACTTGAAGACATAGGGGTGGAGATCGAGAATTTCGATATCGACCTGCTTACGATGCGTACGGTCAATATAACTGGTGTACTCTCGCTGCGGGGAATCGGGGGAGCGGAGACGCAGCCCGCCTGGCAGCAGGAGGAGTACACGGCAGCTTATTCACCTGACGAAGAAAAACAGGCCCCGGGGGTTAGGGTAGAGGCCCGGGAGCATGAGAACGATGCTTTATATGAAAACTCAGTGTGGACTTATGGCGAAGGCACCGCAGAGAGTTTCGCTGAGGAGCATGAGTTTGCCCACAGTGGGCCTGAAGCTGCTGTGAATCCGCTGTTTTTGGAAGGCACCGTGTTCACCCACCAGCCCGCTGCATCCCCACCGGCCCAGCAGAAGGACAAGGAAGTGAAGGTGCGGACACACAGCTTTGATAGCCCGCAGGGGATATCAGCAGCCGGAACTGCGGACAACGAACCTGTTTCGGGTCACTTCTTCGGGGCACAAGGGAGAGCGGAACAGGCCGTTCCGGCCGCTGGAAATCAGGCTGGCTATACAAATCCCTTTAACAGTTCTGACATTGCCAAAGTATCAGGCACCGAAAGTTCAGGCAGCGCAAAGGACATTTCGGATGCTGCCGCTGAGAATACAGCCTTGGAGGCGCATGCCTCCCATCAGGAAGAAAAGGATTTCTCTGCTCAAAATGGGGACTATGCGGCACTTTTTGCTCAGGATAGCTCCGCATCTCACGCTGATCAGGAGAACGCGGGCGAAGGCGTGATCTCTAAGGAAGCAACACCTCCGCAGGAGGAGAAGCCGGATCTGAAGGTTGCCCTGGGAAGCAAGAGAGAAGAAGATATTCCCGCGAAGGAGCATCTTACCTTTTCTTCCCTGCTCAGCTCCAGCCGCTCCCGCAAGGAACAGGAAGAGCTTATCGCCGAGGATACAGCTGCTGCGGCGCCTGTTCCGGACTCCGGCCGTGACGGGGAATGGAAAAGCCGTTTTATCGGTGGCTTGAACGGCAAGGATCTGTTCCGTAAAGTGCGTCTCTGCATTGTCCAGCGTGAAGAAACAATTGATACTATAGCGGAGAAATATCAGCTCAGTGCAAGAGAGCTTGTCATGTACAACCGTCTTTCCGGTCAGAATGTGGAGGAAGGCCAAGTATTGTATATCCCTTAAGAGATGCCGGCAGGCGCATCGGTGTCAGAATCCCGATCGGATGAGATCGGGATTTTTTGTGTTTCTGTCCTCTGAGCTGAAACTAAGGATGAACATCAGGGGTTCAAATCAGGCCAAGGGAGCAAATTTTAGAAATGGGCGGTATAAGTCCCGCAGTTTGTGTGTATGCTGGTTGACTAGGAATAGTACTAAATGTATTATTGGATTAAGTAAATTCTTAATAAAGACTGGGAACGGGAAGAGTAGGCGGTCAGCCCTTCAGAGAGCGGAACTATAAATTGCTGTGAGTTTCCGCAGGATGCAGCCACCGAAGTCGCCCCGGAGTTGCCCCTCTGAGCTTGTCTTCAGATTCAAGAAGCACAGGTTAGGAAGTGGCCGGTTGCAGCCGTTATCTGCGTGAGTGTCGCGCTAAGTTTCCGGAACCTTTGGGACCGGAACGGTGGTTTATTTTTTATTGGCGCGAAACAAAGGTGGTACCGCGAAAGAATGGCCTTTCGTCCTTTGAGACGAAGGGCCTTTTTGTATTTTTTTTCAGAGGTCCAGCTTCAGAGATACATCTACCAATGCTACTTAAATGGAGGGTTTAGAATGGCTGATCACAACAAAGCGGCGGCAGAGCTACAGATGCCGCAAGATCCGGCACAGGATGCTGCTGCCGACAATAGCGCAAAGAGCGATATGCCGACTACATATGATCCGAAGGCGGCTGAACAGAAATGGTATGCCTACTGGATGGAGAAGGAGTTCTTCAAGGCTGGAATGCGGCCTGAAGCAGAGCCTTACAGCATTGTAATTCCACCGCCGAATGTAACCGGGATGCTGCACATCGGGCATGCGCTCGATTTCACGCTGCAGGATATCCTGATCCGTACCAAGCGGATGCAGGGCTTCGATACCCTGTGGCTCCCGGGAACGGACCATGCTGGTATTGCTACCCAGACCAAGGTGGAGCAGAAGCTGCGCCAGCAGGGCCTTTCCCGGCATGATCTGGGCCGCGAGAAATTCCTGGAGCAGGTATGGGAGTGGAAGGACCAGTATGCCAAGACCATTCATGAGCAGTGGGCCAAGATGGGTCTGTCCCTCGACTATTCGCGCGAGCGGTTCACTCTGGATAAAGGGATGTCCAGCGGTGTACGCCAGGTATTTGTGGAGTTATACCGTAAAGGACTGATCTACCGCGGCAAGCGCATTATCAACTGGGATCCGGCAGCCCGTACTGCTTTATCCGATATTGAAGTTGAGTACAAAGAGGTTAACGGTCACCTGTACCATCTGCGCTACCCTCTTAAAGACGGCAGCGGATTCATCACCGTAGCAACGACACGTCCGGAGACGATGCTGGGTGATACGGCGGTAGCGGTGCATCCGAAGGATGAACGCTATCAGGATCTAATCGGCAAAACGTTGATCCTTCCGGTCATCGGCCGGGAAATTCCGATTATCGCCGATGATTATGTAGAGAAAGAATTCGGCAGCGGCGCGGTTAAGATCACTCCGGCCCATGATCCGAATGACTTTGAAGTTGGCCTGCGCCACAACCTTCCGCAGATCAATGTGATGGACGAAGGCGGCACGATGAACGAGGAGGCTGGTCCTTATCAGGGACTGGACCGCAGCGAATGCCGCAAAGCGATTGTTGCTGATCTCAAGGAGCAGGGCGTTCTGATTTCGATTGAGGACCATCTGCATCAGGTAGGACACAGCGAGCGTTCCGGCGCAGTGGTTGAGCCTTATCTGTCCACCCAGTGGTTCGTGAAGATGCAGCCGCTGGCTGAAGCTGCCATTACTGCACAGAAGAACGGTGACGGCGTTAACTTTGTGCCGGACCGTTTTGAGAAAACGTATTTGAACTGGATCGAAAATGTGCGTGACTGGTGTATTTCCCGCCAATTGTGGTGGGGACACCGCATCCCGGCCTGGTACTC
Organism: Paenibacillus sp. FSL M7-1046; assembly: GCF_038007405.1. Taxonomy (NCBI): domain Bacteria; kingdom Bacillati; phylum Bacillota; class Bacilli; order Caryophanales; family Paenibacillaceae; genus Paenibacillus; species Paenibacillus sp. FSL M7-1046. Next base: position 3,863,106 of record NZ_JBBOXB010000001.1, read on the forward strand.
TGAATCTACAGGTGAAGTGTTTGTAGCGTATACGGAAGAGGAAGCCCGCGAAATCAGCGGACTTGATGATCTGAAGCAGGATGAGGACGTTCTCGATACATGGTTCAGCTCCAATCTGTGGCCGTTCGCTACACTGGGCTGGCCGGATGAAAGCAGCAGCGACTATCAGCGGTTTTATCCGAACAATGTCCTGGTTACCGGCTATGACATCATTTACTTCTGGGTAGCGCGCATGATCTTCTCCGCGCTGGAGTTCACCGGCAAAAAGCCGTTCTCCGATGTATTCATGCACGGCTTGGTGCGGGATGCCGAAGGACGTAAGATGTCCAAATCGCTCGGCAACGGGATCGATCCGCTGGATGTTATCGAGCAATATGGTGCAGATGCTATGCGTTATATGATTTCGACAGGCAGCACAGCCGGACAGGATCTGCGTTTCCGCATGGAGAAGGTAGAGCAGGCGCGTAATTTTGCCAATAAGATCTGGAATGCCTCGCGCTTTGCACTGATGAATCTGGAAGGCGTAAACTTTGCAGATATTGACATTACAGGTGAGCTTAGCACGGCGGACCGCTGGATTCTGCATCGCTTGAACGAAACTTCTCGTGATATTACGCGTCTAATTGACTCGTACGAGTACGGCGAGACCGGCCGCCTCTTGTATAACTTCATTTGGGATGATCTGTGTGACTGGTATATCGAGTTCGCGAAGCTGTCGCTTTATGGAGCTGACGCTGCTGCCAAAGCAAAGACGCAATCGGTGCTGGCCTATGTGCTGGACCGTACGCTGCGCCTGATTCACCCGTTCATGCCGTTCATTACCGAAGAAATTTGGCAGCATCTACCGCATGAAGGCGAAACGATCACCCTGGCGGAATGGCCAAAATATGATGCGGCGCTTGAGAATCCGCAGGCAGTGGCAGAAATGACCCTGCTGATGGACATCATTCGTGCAGTTCGTAATATCCGCGCCGAGGTGAATGTGCCGATGAGCAAGAAGGTAGAGCTGATCATCAAAGCCGGAAATGAAGACACCTTGAGCATCATTACCCGCAACGACAATTACATTGGACGCTTCTGCAACACATCTTCGTTCGAAGCAAGCCTTGATCCGCAGACACCGGATAAAGTCATGTCCGCAGTAGTTACGGGCGCAGAGCTTCTTCTGCCGCTGTCGGGGCTGATCGATATTGAGCAGGAAATTATCCGTCTGGAAAAAGAAGTTCAGAGTCTGAACAGCGAAGTAGAGCGCGTGGAGAAGAAGCTCGGCAATCAGGGCTTCGTGGCCAAGGCGCCGGCAAAAGTCATCGAAGAGGAACGTGCAAAGCAGGCGGACTATTCCGCAAAACGCGAGAAAGTGCTCGCCCGCATCGCAGAGCTGAGAGGATAAGGGATATGGAAGAGATCATCGGGAGCGGCGGTACCGCTCCCTTAAGTTCCTATACAGAAGCGGTAGAATGGATCAACAGTCTGATTCCTTTCGGCATCCGTCCGGGTCTGGAGCGGATTGAGCTGCTGATGGAGAAGCTGGACCGTCCGCATCGCAAGCTGAAATTCATTCACGTGGCAGGGACGAACGGAAAGGGCTCAACCTGCGCTTTTTTGACCAGTGTGCTGATCCAGAGCGGTTACAGTGTAGGGACCTTTACTTCGCCCTATATCACCAAGTTCACTAACCGTTTCCAGTACAATGGGACGGATATTCCCGAAGATACTTTGCTGGAGCTGTCGAATAAGCTTCGCCCGCTGGTACAGGAAATTGCAGACAGCGAGCTTGGTTCACCGACGATGTTCGAGGTGGCCACAGCGCTGGCGATTCTCTACTTCGGGGAGGTCTGTTATCCGGATGTAGTCGTATGGGAGACGGGGCTTGGGGGAAGGCTGGATGTAACAAACATCGTGACACCTATTGTGTCCGTGATTACGAATGTCGGACATGATCATACCGATGTGCTGGGAGATACGCTGGAGGAAATTGCCGGTGAGAAGGCCGGAATTATCAAACCGGGTGTTCCTGCAGTCAGCTGTGTGAGCCAGCCGGAAGCGATAGCGGTGCTTAAGGCCAAAGCGGCAGACAGCCGCTCTACCCTCTATCTGGCCGGAGAAGATTTCAGCTATGAGCTAGCCGGAATCAAAGACGGCGTGCAGAGCTTTAACTTTAAGGGGCCTTTCCGCTCCTTTGAGATCGGCATTGCCATGAAAGGCGAGCATCAGCTCAGCAATGCGGCCGGGGCCATGATGGCGCTGGAGGTTCTGCGGCAATATATGGCCTTTATGCTGGAGGATGAGGATGTGCTGGAGGGTTTCAGAAGCACATTCTGGGCAGGGAGGCTGGAAGAGGTAAGTGCTTCTCCGCGCATTGTACTGGATGGGGCGCACAACCCCGAAGGTGCGGAGAGCCTGGCCAAGAGCCTTCCGCAGTTTTATAAATACGGTAAATTAAATTTGCTCATGGGGATGCTGGCAAATAAGCATCATGAGTCATACTTCAAGCATATACTGCCTATAGTGGATACGCTCATCCTGACCGAACCGGATTTCCGGAAGAAAATGGACGCGGAAGATCTGCAGGCCATCGCAGAACGTCTGCGTGAGAAATATGCTAAAGAAAACTTAAAAATCATAGTAGAACGTAATTGGGGTAAGGCGCTGCAACTGCTGCAATCGATCACAGCGGAAGACGACCTTGCTGTCGTGTCCGGAACGCTGTATTTGATTTCTGATGTACGAAGTACGCTTTTGCAGCAACCCGATTCTGAAAAAGGCTGGTGACGAACTGTTGGATACTACTGAACGTGTGCATTTTATAGGGATCGGCGGCTACGGAATGAGCGCGATTGCCCGGGTGATGCTGGAAATGGGATATACGGTTACGGGCTCCGATGTGGCAGCTCAGGAATTAACCGAGAAATTGATTGCCAAAGGTGCCAAAGTCTATATTGGACATACTGCGGAACAGGTTAAGGGTGCAGATCTGGTTGTTTATTCTACGGCACTCGCAAGTGATAATGTGGAATGGGTAGAGGCAGAACGTCTCAAAATCCCGGTTCTGCACCGCTCGCAAATGCTGGCCCGGCTGCTGAATGAACGCAAAGGGGTAGCTGTCGCCGGCGCGCACGGCAAAACTACCACCTCTTCGATGATCGCGCTGATCATGGAAGATTGCGGAGTGGACCCGACCTATATTATCGGTGGAGAGATTATGAATGTCGGTACGAATGCCAAGGCAGGACAAGGGGAGTATGTTGTGGCCGAAGCGGATGAAAGTGACGGCTCTTTCCTGCAGTATCATCCTTGGCTGGGGATCGTAACGAATATTGAAGCGGATCATCTGGAGAATTACGGCGGTGACTTCGGCCGCCTGAAGGCCGCTTACGTGCAGTTTATGAACCAGCTGCGCGAAGACGGCACCGCGATTGTGTGTGCAGATGATGAGACTGTCAGCGCCCTTTTACCTGAGGTTAAGGGCTCGGTGATTACCTACGGTATTCATCAGAACGCTGATTATATAGCCACTGACATCGTGCTCGGCGACCGGCAGGTGGCGTATACAATGAACAGCGGCGGTCAAGTGCTGGGGCGCATTGAGCTCTCCATTCCCGGACAGTACAATCTGTACAATTCAATGGCTGCGGTCATTGCATGTCTGAAGTCAGGGATTGCATTTGAAGAAATCGCTGCAGCTATCGTGAAATTCCATGGAGCGAAGCGCCGGTTTCAGGTGCTTGGCGAAATCAATGATATTCTTGTAATAGACGATTACGCCCATCATCCAACGGAGATCCAGGCAACGATCAGCGCAGCCAAAGCAACCGGCAAACGGATTATTGCCGTGTTCCAGCCGCAGCGCTACACCCGTACCTTCTTTCTGCTGGATGCGTTCAGCCGCGCCTTCAGCGAAGCTGATGAAGTGATCATTACTGATATCTATTCGCCGGCCGGAGAGAAGCAGATTGAAGGCGTCACTTCCGCAAAGCTGGTGGAGCTGATTATTCAGAACAGCAACGCCGGTGCAAGGCATCTGCCTACCAAAGAAGCCGTGCTGGCTGACCTGCGGGGCCGTATCGCTCCCGGTGATCTGGTGATCACGATGGGCGCAGGAGATATCTGGAAGGTTGGGTATGCACTGGCTGATGACTTGCGGGAACTTGAAAAATAAGAATAGAATGACTTCTGTGAGCCGTTAATGCAGAACTGATTCTCATGAAGCCAAAGCGTATTTTGTCCGTTATGCCGGACAAAATACGCTTTTTGCTATAGAGTCTTAAATCTGCAAATGATGTTGCGGGCAGAGTCTTGGAATGCTATAGTTTTGTGACAACAGAGTACTGATTTCCGTGTATATGGTGGTGTATTCATGAACTTCCAGCTTGATATTACAACGCTGTTATACTTGTTTATTTTTGGGAATTTATTTATTGCCTTGCTCGTCACCTTTTACCGCTTCTACTTCCCGAAGGACATTGCTTCATGCGTATTTATTGCTGCAAAGTGGGTGCATGTCCTGTATTGGAGTTCAATCCTGCTGTGGGATGTTATCCCGCGGTTTATTGGAATTCCACTGAGCAATGGGCTCATTCTTGCCGGAGGCTTCATGGAGATTGCAGCGCTGCTAATGATGATGGGCATGTTCGGGCGGAAGGTGAAGCTGTACTATTTAGTGCTGATCGTGGGCAGTGTAATCAGCTTTTGTATAATCGCGCTGTTTTTTAACCGTCCGAATTTGCGGGTCGCGTCTACATCGCTGTGGTCGATGTTTTTTGTGATTTTGCCGGCGTATCTTCTGACCTCTAACAAGGAGAGAACACCGCTTCAGAGTATGCTGGGATTCGTATTTTATGCGTTTGGCCTGTCAATGCTGGGACGGGCGTTCACGGCTCTGTTTCTGGAACCCGGCATGGGCGCCTTGTCTGCGAATACCGTGCAATATCTATATTATCTGGGAATGTTCTTTTTGCTGATTGTAGGTACCGCAGCCTTTATTCTCCTCTCCAATGAGCATTCTTATAAAAAGCTGAAGAAAATGGCCACCTACGACACGTTGACCGGGATCTTGAGCCGGCGGGCTTTTCTTCTGGAGGCAGAAGTGAAGCTGACTCTCGCGGTCAGAAAACAGGAGTATTATTCCCTTTTACTGCTGGATCTGGACCACTTCAAGGAAGTCAATGATACCTATGGTCATGATAAAGGGGATAAGGTATTGCAGGATTTTGCATTTACGATTGAGAGCAGCCTTGGAAACGACGATTTGTTCGGCAGAGTGGGCGGCGAAGAGTTTGCCGTTCTGCTCTATGGGCTGAACGAAGAGGACAGCGGCCGCAAAGCGGAACAGCTGCGCACCGCTGTGATGGATGCCCCAAAGTTGAATCTGCCTTGCGGGTATACAGTCAGCATCGGTGTGATTACCGTTCTGCCCACTCCCCGGACATTCTTTAATATGCTGTATAAGCTCTCAGACCGGGCATTATACCAGGCGAAGCAGCAAGGCCGAAATTGTGTAGTGATCTCCCGGTAAGCGCAGATGCTCAGGTGGATTGGAGAATACATATGCCTATGGTTATAGATGCAGGAAGGTGAAATTTATAGCTGTCCATTTTGATCTTAAGACATTGCTCGTTTGCCTTTTTTTCGCTGATCTTTTTACGGTGCTGCTGGTATTGGCCTACCATTCCCGTTACCCGAGGGATGGAACCTCCAGATTATTTATTGTTGCAAAGCTGCTTCAGCTGGTGATCCTGATTTTGCTGCTGCTGGAGGATTCTACACCCTTCAAGTTTCTTCGGTTGATCCTTGCGCTGGGCTGCCTGGCGGGAGCAACCGCAGAGATGTTAGCTCTGCTGAAGCTGCTCGGAGCAAGCACAGACCGGGTGATGAGAAGGTACTATACGCTTGCAGGCTGCTCCGGGGCCGGACTGCTGGTGATAGAAATGCTGTTTCCCTTGAGGGTTCAGCCTATTGTCATCGTCTGGACATCCCTGTCCATTGTGGGGCTGATGGCTTATCCGGTGTATATTCTCTGCGTGAAGCTGAAAGAGACTCCGCTGCAAAAAATTATGGGCCTGCTCTACAGCCTCGTGATGTTGTCGCTGCTGGGACGGGCGGTTGAGCCGTTCTTAGGAACCGAGGCAGCAGAAACTGCGGCTTCGGGGTTGTTGCAAGCGTTTTTTTATATTGCTGTCTATCTGTTGTTGTTCCTGTGGACAGCAGGTTTTATGCTGCCTTCCCGGGAGCGGATCTATGCAGAGCTGGAGCGGGTATCGACCTATGACGAGCTGACTGGAATTCTTAACCGCAGAGCGTTTGTGCAACGTGCCGGCCCCCTGCTTGCTGCTGCTGCCAATGAAGCTTCCCCTTTCTCGTTCCTGCTGCTGGACGTGGATCATTTCAAGAGTATAAATGATACCTATGGCCATGATACCGGGGACAAGGTGCTGCGGGATTTTGCAGGTAAAATCGAAGGGCAGCTCGCTAACGGTGATCTGTTCGGCAGGTTCGGCGGCGAGGAATTCGCCGTGTTTCTGCACCGTGCGGACGAGGCAGCAAGTGATGAAATCGCCGAACGGCTGCGCCTTTCCGTACTTGATACGGTTGTCGAAGGGCTACCGATGCCCTATACCATAAGCATCGGGGTAATTACCGTCACCTCGGCAGAAATGGTTCCGCTGAATACACTGTATAAGCTGAGTGATAACGCCTTGTACGAAGCGAAGCAGCAGGGCCGGAATTGTGTCTCCAGAAGCCGGCTAACGAGAACCTTGCCTCTGCCCTAACGGGAGGGGCGAGGTTCTTGACATTCCGGAAATTCGGGCTTTTTTGAAATTTTTTTCTCGAAAATCCATAAAACGACAAAAAGAAGATACACTTTGGGGTAATATATGCTAGACACATAACATCGCTATAGAACATACAGAAAAAAATGGAGATTAGGAGACAAAAATATGAGGGAGAAATTACTGTTCATATCCGCAGAGAATCCGTTTCCGCAAGATAGTGGAGGCAAGCTCAGAACCGGAAATATTCTAAATATTCTGCTAACCAAATATGATGTGGATCTCCTGACCTTCAGGAATCAGAGGCAGGTTGATAAAGAAGAGGCCATACCCGCACTTACTGTGCATGAAGTGGAACGAACCATGAATTACCGCAAGGCGATGCTGCGTTCACTTTATACATGGCGCAACTGTTCTTATATGAGCCATGTCGATGTGGACATGAAGGATGCAATTAAGAGACTGTGTAATCAGAACAGCTACAGCCATGTGTTTATTTCACACAGCTTGCTTGGCTGCTGCATTGATATTGTACGGAGCGAGTTGCCGGAGGCTGTCATTGTCACCGATGCCCATAATTTCGAGAGCAACCTGTCAGCCCAGCTGGCGCATAAGAAAAGCGGATTCGCTAAGCTTTTCTATTCATTGAATGCGCATTGGACGAAACGGGATGAGCTGAAGCTGATGGACAAAACCAACCTGCTGCTGACTACTTCGGAACAGGATGGTTTAGCGTTCAAGTCGATCTCTGTCAAGAATGCAAATAAAGTGCATGTTATCCCTAATTTCATCCGTATCAGCGATTACCGTACAACTGTTAATGCCCCTAAGGAAAAATGGATTATTCTTCCGGGTAATATGAACTATTTCCCAAATGTGAATGCAGCGACCTACTTTTTCCGTGATATTTATCCGCTTGTGAAAGCCCGGGTACCAGAAATCAAATGGTATATCGTAGGACGGGATGTACATCCTGAGGTGGCTGCTCTGGGTGGAAAAGATCCTTCCATTGTGATTACCGGCTATGTGGACAGCGTAGCGGATTATGTCCGTAAGGCCCAGGTAGTTATCGCCCCCTTGCAGGAAGGCAGCGGAACACGTCTGAAGATCCTTGAGGCATGGGCGCTGAAGACACCTGTTGTGTCTAGCACAAAGGGAGCTGAAGGCCTGTTGTACGAGCATTCCCGGAATATTCTGATTGCTGATGATCCCGTAACTTTTGCAGACAGTGTGGTGAACCTTCTCCTGGATCGTGAACAGGGCCTGGTACTCGCAGACCGGGCGCATGAGACACTGATGGCAAATTATGAGGCTGAAAGTGTCAGGGAAAAGCTGCTCAGTTTGGTCTAAATTAAATAAATAATCTTTTCTCCCATAAATCGACAATCTTTCGATTGAAAATGCGGTACTATTGATCTACAACTAAAGTTTCATAAAAAGTGGCAGGACGCTTACCTCTCCTGCTTTTTTTTTCTGAATCTTATTAGAAGAACAATCATTTTCATAGAACCAAGGAGCTATAGTCATGAGAGAGAGAATGCTGTTCCTATCCGCACATCATCATTATCCGGAAGATTCTGAGAGAGAAATAAGAACGGAGAATTATCTAGGCATATTGCTGGAGAGATTCGATATTGATCTGTTGGAATATTGCCACTGCGACTGGGAGGCCACCTATACGGCTGGACCGGCGCTTAAAGTCCACAGGGTAACACGGGTGCCCGGGAAGCGAAGCTCATTGCTCGGTTCCTTGAACAAGCTGCGCAGCAGCACTATTTTGGCCGATGCCAACAAAGACTTGCGTGCGGAGATCACTGCGCTCAGCCGTTTGCATACATACAGCCATGTGTTTATAACGCATCCCTTGCTTGGAAACTGCATTGATATGATCTCTTCTTTGTTACCCGACGCAATGATTATTACGGATGCCCATCGTTTGGAGAGCAGGCAGTCGGAAGGAAAAGCTGCCGGCAAAAGGGGTTTAAGCAGACGTTACCATCAATTGAATGCAGCATTGTACCGCCGGGAAGAACGCAAATTAATGAATAAAACGGCTCTGCTGCTGACAGCCTCCGAGTGGGATGCCCTGTCCTTTAAGGCTTTATCCTTTGCAGATGCCGGCAAGGTGCATGTAGTCCCTCCATTTATCGATTTGAATGACTATTGCGCTGCTGAACCGGCCGTTAAAGACAACTCCATTGTCCTTCACTGGAATATGCATACGAACCAGGGCAGAAATGCTGCATTGGTATTCTATCGAAAGGTTTACCCTTTCATTAAGGCGAAAGTACCGGACTGCAGATGTTATATTTTCAGTGGTCAGACACATCCCGAAATCCTGGCTTTGGCCAAAAGTGATCCCTCAATTGTAATTGTTGAAGAGCCTAGGCAGGAGGGGGAATACATACGCCGGGCGAGGGTCGTTCTCGCAACATTGCGTGAAGGCTGCGGCGGGCATTCGAAGATTCTGGAGGCATGGGCGCTCAAGACTCCGGTAGTTACTAGCCTGAAGGGCTCGGAAGAATTGATCTGTGAGCCGGGGCGGAATATTTTGCTGGCAGGCACAACCGGCGGGATAGCCGACCATGTGGTGAAGCTGCTCCAGACACCGGAGCTGGGTGCAATTATTGCGGACCATGCCTACCGGACGCTGCAGAAACATTACGAAGCGGACAATGTTAGGGCTAAAGTGCTCAGCTTGGTCTAATCATATCAAAATAGCATAATCCTCTCTTCTCTATCATATATTCTCATATAGATTAGACGATAGCGAGGTGTGACGCTTGATGAACGGAAGAATGACTTTCCGGTTTGATATCGATAAGGACAAGGGCAAGCTTGAACCGGTGGAACGGCGTTCCAGTGCGGGACTGGGGACGGCAAGAGACTATGAGAACAAGGAGCTTCACCGCACTCCGGTTTCCCAGCATCATACAGGGGCCTACGATACCGGCTTTACTATTGGAGGGGAAGAACCGCCGGATGATATCGGGAATGACGATCTGGAACCTTATAATTCTCACGGTCAGGAGTGGGAGGGAGCCAGATGGGAAGCCGAGCCGTCCAAGCAGCCGTTGTTAGCCCCGTATCCTGACCCCGATGTGTGGGAGAGGGCTCCGCAGTATCCTGGTGAGGAGTGGAATGATAGCGCTGAGCGGTTCGGTGACATTTCAATGTCAAGTGCCGGATATGGCGGCTCTTATCATACCCGCCGTCCCTCCTACTGGTGGAAGTTTGCACTTTCCATAGCTGGAGCCGTTGGTACGGGACTGCTGCTCGGATACGCTGCATTGTCTTTCATCAGCGGAGGGAGTCCGCAGGTTGGAGAGTATGCCAAGCCAGACGCTGCAGCCATGCAGAATCAGAACGCCGGGACAGCTAACCAGCCGGTAGCCGGAGACACGGGCTTGCCGAATGCTGGTCCAGCGGGCAGCGAAGTAGGCCGCATTCAGGTAGCGGTAGCGGCGCAAAGCTATTATCTGCTGCAATATGGCGTGTTCAGCACACCTGATGGAGCTGCGCAGGCTCAGCAGGAACTGCTTACCGCCGGACTTGCCGCAGGGCTGGATCCTTCAGACGGCAACCGGGTGTACGCAGGGATATCGCCTGACCGCGAACAGGCCAAGCTGCTGAGCAGCGGCCTGAAGAATCAGGGGATTGAGCTTTATGTAAGAGGGGTGGAGCTGCCGGCCGCAGAGCAGGTTGCTTATGCCGGAACGCCGCAAGCTGTGGAAGGTTATTTCGCAGCCAGCGGGCAACTGCTTAATGAGCTGAGCAGCCTGTCCGCATCCTTGTTAAGCGGGGAAGTCCAGACGTTGGACAAATCGGCAGTCAGCAATTTTCATATGGAGTGGACCGAGGCGCTCAAATTACTGAAGCCGGGTCTGACCCCTGAAGGGCAGAGCATATGCGCCGGGCTTGAGAAAGCTATGAGCCGGGGAATAGCTGCCCTGAATGAATATGAGAAGAACAAAGCACCAGGTCTGCTTTGGGAAGTGCAGGAATCCATGTTGAGCTTCCTGACCGGTCAGAAGGGCCTGATGTCAACTTTGGTGTAAGCGTAAATACAAAATCCCCCATCCGGCTGCGTCTGTTGGATGGGGGATTTTATGTGTTGCTTGCAGGGTTATACTCAGGTAAGGTTAAATGAGCCGCAACCCCAGTTAGCTCCACTACACAGTTGCCTCGTGACTGCTTGTATGGTAATCATTTCCGCACCGGATTTTGCGTTTGTATTGAACTCAGTTTCACCGTATAATAATTAAGGTGTCAAAAAATGGCGAGGGAAGACTTAGATGAAGAAGAAAAATGTAGGAACACTGCTGTTATTTCTCATTCTGGGCTGGCTGGCCGGAGCGTGGATCGCGAAGCTGCTGGAGCCTGTAAAAACTTTGTCTTTTCTTACAACCTCGACGGTACTCAAGTGGTCCCCGCAAGCCGATTTGGACATCATAACCTATGACATCACTATTCATTTGAAATTGTGCTTGCTCAGTCTTGCCGGAATGATAACTGCCGTATGGCTGTACCGGAGGCTGTAATGGTCACTGCTGATTGGGAAGGGGCGTTTATACGTGGGATCTGACAATTCACGCCTCATTATTCTTGCTTCGGGTTCGCCGCGCCGCCGGGAATTACTGTCTTTGCTGGGTTTGCCTTTCGAGGTGATTTCCAGTGATGCGGACGAGAGTACACCGCCGGACTTCACGCCGGAGATGATTGTGCGCAGTCTGGCTTTGCGTAAAGCGGAGGCTGTGGTCCATGCTGCCGGCAAGCGTAATGCCGTTATCGTCGGCAGCGACACGATTGTTGTGCTGGATGATAAGGTGCTTGGTAAACCTGTGGACGAGCAGGACAGCAGGGTTATGCTGGGATTGCTTCAAGGCAAGACCCATCAGGTGTACACCGGAGTAGCCTGCATCGGGCTGCCAGAGGGCAAGATTCTGGTAGAGCACCGGGTAACCTCAGTAACTATGAGAGCATTAAGCGAAGCGGAAATCTCCGCCTACATAGCGACTGGAGAACCTGCCGACAAGGCCGGTTCCTATGCGATACAAGGACTTGGTGCCACCCTGGTGGAGAAGATTGAAGGCTGTTACTTTAATGTGGTTGGACTGCCGTTGTCGCTGCTTGGGCGTATGCTGTCCCGGGTTGGCATTTCGGTGCTGGGCCGGCAAGGATAGCGGAGGAAAGAGGGATCGGGATGGAGTCGCAAACATTTATGCTGCGGGACCTCCCCCATGAAGAACGACCACGAGAGCGCATGATGCATTATGGGGCGGAATCATTAAGTCAAGCGGAGCTTCTGGCTATACTGCTGCGTACAGGCACACGCCGGGAATCAGCTATTCATATCGCCCAGCAATTGCTGGGACGGGCTGGTGGTCTCCGCGGACTGGCGGACCTGAGCATTGACGAACTGACGAATATTAAAGGCATCGGCCCTGCCAAGGCCGTGCAACTGAAAGCTGGCATAGAGCTGGGAAGACGGATGGCGAACTCCAGGCTTACCGAGCCGGTTACCATCCGCAGTCCGCAGGACGCGGCGGAGATTCTGACCGAGCAGCTGCGTTATTTGCAGAAGGAGCATTTTGTCTGTCTCTTTTTGAATACGAAGAATCACGTTATAGCGCAGGAGACATTGTCCATGGGCAGTCTCAACGCCTCTATTGTGCATCCCCGTGAGGTGTTTCGGGCAGCCATGAAATGCAGCAGCGCAGCCATTATATGCGCACATAATCATCCGAGCGGCGATCCTACGCCAAGTCCGGAGGATATCTCCCTGACATCCAGACTTCTTCAGGCAGGCGAGATTGTCGGAATTGACGTACTGGATCACCTGATTATCGGAGACAGCAGCTTTGTAAGTTTGAAAGAAAAAGGGTACATGTAATATAATTGTCCAGATTCACTGGGAAAAGGAGAATACAAGCATGTTAGGTGGTTTTACGAAAGATTTAGGGATTGACCTGGGGACAGCAAATACGCTCGTCTACGTACGCGGCAAGGGGATTGTGGTAAGAGAACCTTCCGTGGTGGCCATTAATACCGATACCAAGACAATTGAAGCTGTAGGCGAATCCGCCAAAAAAATGATCGGCCGTACACCGGGCAATATTCGTGCCATTCGTCCGATGAAGGACGGAGTTATTGCCGATTTCGAAACGACGGCAACCATGATCAAATATTTTATCCGTCAGGCCCAGAAGCAGCGTTCGATGTTCCAGCGCCACCCGAATGTAATGGTCTGCGTTCCGTCCGGCATCACTGCAGTTGAGCAGCGTGCCGTTGAGGATGCTACCAAGCAGGCGGGGGCCCGCGAAGCTTATATTATCGAAGAGCCGTTTGCCGCTGCTATTGGTGCGGATCTTCCGGTATGGGAGCCGACAGGCAGTATGGTCGTTGATATCGGCGGCGGTACTACCGAAGTGGCTGTCATCTCTCTGGGCGGAATCGTGACCAGCCGTTCAGTTCGCGTAGCCGGTGATGAGGCTGATGAGTCGATCATCCAGTACATCAAACGCCAATACAACCTGATGATCGGGGAGCGCACCTCGGAGCAGCTCAAGATGGACGTGGGTTCTGCCCTGCCGCTGGAGAAAGCCGAAACGATGGAAATCCGCGGCCGCGATCTGGTGACCGGACTGCCGAAGACACTCACGATTACTTCCGATGAAATTTGCGAAGCTTTGTCGGATACGGTCAATGCCATTGTCGAAGCAGTTAAAGTGACTCTGGAGAAATGTCCGCCGGAGCTTGCTGCCGATATTATGGATCGTGGTATTGTCCTTACGGGCGGAGGTGCGCTGCTGCGCAATTTGGACAAGCTGCTGGCACGTGAGACTGGAATGCCGGTGATTGTCGCCGATAACCCGCTGGACTGTGTAGCTATCGGAACAGGCAAAGCGCTTGAGAATATTCATCTCTTCAAGAGCCGCAGCGGATCGAGCCTGCGCTCCAAACGTTAGAATCCGACTTGGTTTGTTGCCTGTCAACCCCTGTTGTGGGAGAAATACGGTTGTTAGAGGGTGTTGAAATTGTTTAAGCTGTTTAACAATAAACGTCTATTCATATTGCTGATTACACTAGTCATGTTTATCGTAGTAATGGGGTTCAGCCTGGGGACAAGAAAGTCCTTGTCCTGGCCTGAGAATTTCCTCCGTGATACGACCGGTTTCGTGCAGAATCTGTTCTACAAGCCCGCTGGATATGTAGCGGGCTTGTTCCAAGATATCCGGGAGTTGAGTGAACTGGCCGAGGAAAATAAACGCCTGAAGATTCTAGCTGCCCAATATACGATAGATAAAGCGAATTACAATTTTATTAAGTCGCGTTATGAGGATCTTCAGGAGCAGCTTCATTTCACTAAAGCGCAGAAGGAATTATATAAATATACCTATACTAATGCCCAGGTTCTTAGCCTGACCACGGAACCCAGCAATAGCACGCTTGTGATCGACCTTGGCTCCAGTGATGGCATGAAGCCCAATATGTCTGTAATTTCCGTAGATGGGCTCGTAGGTGTTATCAGTAAGGTGAGCAATTTTACTTCTACAGTGAAGCTGATGACTATGATGGATGTGAATGATCCGAATTCCCAGCCGCCTATAGCGGCCACAGCCATCGGTAAAGAGGGTAAGACCTTCGGCATGATTGAAAGCTATGATCAGGAAACCGGAATGCTCAAGATGAACAAGATTCCGCAGGGCGACCCTATCGCTGTGAAGGATACTATCGTTACCTCCGGCATCGGGAGATTGTATCCACAAGGTTTGACGATAGGAACCGTAATGAGTGTTGAGGAAGGACAATTCGGATTAACTTCGACTGCAATCATCAAGCCCAGTGCCGAATTTCAGGACTGGAAACTGCTGATTGTTGTATCTCAGGAGGAGCGTGCCGAATAGTGAAGATGCGCAGGTCGGTTCTTATTCTCTTATTGTTTCTTCTGTTTATCTTGGAAGGCGCCATTCTGCCCTGGCTGCTTCCGGACGCCTGGCAGTTGCGGATTATTCCGAATCTTGTATTTATCGTGATCCTGTTCGTCACGGTATACCATCATCGTCATACTGCACTTATACTAGGATTATCTTTTGGCATGCTGCATGATGTCATTTATTACGGCAGAATTCTCGGTGCTCATTCCTTTGCCATGGGGTTGTCCGCCTATTTAATTGGTCTCATTTTTCAGATCCCGCGCGCACCGCTGCCGATGATGATGACTGTTGTCCTGCTTGGCAGTCTGCTTCAGGACAGCGTACTGTTCGCTATTTACAGCGTGTTTAATTTAAACCAGGAGCCTTATAATTGGGCGCTCCTGCATCATATGCTGCCTACCATGCTGTTTCATTTTGCTATGGCCCTGCTCCTCTACATTCCGCTGCGGCGTCAACTCGAGCTGCTGAAGAAGGAGACCCGTAAGGAGGAAACGGCGTGAAGCGGCCTGCATTTCTTTCGGCTGAAAGAAGGAATTTGCCCGGCCCGGCACGAATGATTCAGGATAGGGGGACAGGCATATGACAGTAAAATCCAAGCATGTGAGGATTAAGGGCATCAAGGACGGCCTGGTATTCCTGCTAGACGACAAGTGTCCCTTTGAAGATCTCTTAAGCGAGCTTCGCTATAAGCTGGAGCACAGCCATCAAAATATTCTGACTGGACCGATTGTGCATGTAGATATTAAGCTGGGCAGCCGAATTGTGACGGAGGATGACAAGGCAGCTGTGCTGGAGATTCTCAAAAGTCAGGGCAATTTGCTGATTCGTTCCATTGAAGCGTTCGAAGTGCCGGGCATTGAGGATACCGACGCATTGTTTCTGATGAGCGGCATGGTTCGTTCCGGCCAGGTGTTGCATCATCAAGGTAATTTGCTGTTGTTGGGCGATGTGAACCCGGGAGGAATAATTACATGCTCGGGTGATATTTATATCCTCGGTGCGCTCAGAGGTATGGCTCATGCTGGAGTAGACGGCAATCAGGAAGCAATTATTGCTGCTTCTCTGCTGTCTCCGACACAGCTGAGGATCGCCGACGTTATCAGCCGGCCTCCGGATGAATGGGGAACCCGGGAGAGCACCATGGAATTTGCTTATTTATCAAGCGGAGCGATGCAGATCGACAAAATTCATAATATAGTCAGATTACGTCAGGGTTTAAATGTGTTTAAAGGGGTGTAGCCTCCATGGGAGAAGCGATTGTCGTAACCTCGGGCAAAGGCGGAGTTGGCAAAACGACCACAACAGCCAATATTGGAACCGCACTTGCATTGCAGGGCAAAAAAGTATGTCTGGTTGATACCGATATTGGGCTGCGCAATTTGGATGTAGTCATGGGGCTGGAGAACCGGATCGTTTATGATCTGGTGGATGTGGCAGAAGGGCGCTGCCGGTTGAATCAGGCACTGGTCAAGGACAAGCGTTTTGATGAGCTGTACATGCTGCCTGCGGCTCAGACCAAAGACAAGACCTCCGTGACCCCGGAGCAGGTGAAGGATATTATTCTTGAACTCAAGAAGGAATATGAATATATTCTGATTGATTGTCCTGCCGGGATCGAGCATGGTTTCCGTAACGCCATTGCGGGTGCCGACAAGGCGATTGTAGTCACTACGCCAGAGCATGCGGCAGTGCGGGATGCAGACCGGATTATCGGTCTTCTGGAGCAGTCTCATGTGGAGTCGCCAAAGCTGGTCGTTAACCGTATTCGGCCTGGATTGGTGAAGTCGGGGGACATGCTGGACATTGAGGATATTCTTCAGGTACTGAACATCGATCTGATCGGAATTGTTCCGGATGATGAGCTGGTCATTAAAGCGGCGAACAGCGGGGAGCCAACGGTGATGAATCCCGACTCTTCTGCAGCGATAGCCTACCGTAATATTGCCCGGCGGATTCTGGGGGACGCAGTGCCTTTGATGCAGCTGGACCGCAAGCCGGGGGCTTTCAAGAAATTAAAGAAATTTTTCGGCATGGCTTGAACCTGCTGCAAGCAATCCTATAAAGTTATCCCTTAGATAAGAAACCCCGCCGGCAGAGAAATCTGCGGCGGGATTTTTTGTGATAAATAGGTTGCCGGAGGGTTATGGGCTGTAGCCGCAGATACCAATAAGTTTGGGCGCCAAAAGAAAGCTCGCCGCATTTCCATGTTCCGCTTGGCTAAGGCTTGTTCTAAAGCACCTTCCATACTTCATAAAATGGATATAAAACAAGCCCCCGGAGGGATCGAGATGGAACAGAAATCAGGCGTTAAAGGCCGCCGCAAAGAACGTATCCGCAACCTGCTGGAGGACAACCAGGATACCGTGGCAGTGCCGCCGCTTTTTGCTTTGCCCGAGAAGACAGCAAGCTTTAAGGAATGGGGAGCAGATCTTAAAAATGATCTGGCTCCATCAGCGGAGCCGGATCCCGAGGTCATGTGGAAGGAACGCCGCGGGGGCTGGGAGGACGAGGGAGGCGGCGGCAGATCACATTTTTCTGCCGGATTTATCCGGCGGACTGTCGCAAGCCTCCTTGTATTCGGAGCAGTATGGGGCATATTTTTTCTGCACCAGCCCTGGGCGCTGAAGGCGCAGGATTTTGTTTCGGATGCCCTTAATAAGGATATGGACTTCGCCGCGGCCCAGGTATGGTATGAGGAGCACTTTGACGGTGCGCCTTCGTTCATCCCGATCTTCGGGGACGAGGAACAGCCGGCTCAAAAAGTTACGGCTGCCCACGCCTTGAGCGCTCCACTCGAGGGCAGTATTGTCCGTCCATTTGCGGCTACACTGAAAGGTGTGGAAATTATGCCTGCGGAGGATTCAAAGGGCAGTATCACGGTGAAAAGTGTAGACACGGGACGGGTGTTATCCGTGAACAATGAGGCGCAGGGCGGCATTCGGGTTACTGTACGCCATACGGGCAGCGTAACGGCGGAATACGGTCATTTGAGCGGAACAAAGCTTGCGGTGGATGACTGGATACAGAGCGGTGACACTGTTGGCTGGATGCAGGAGACGAAGGACGCTGAAACAGGGCTGCTTTTTTTTGCAATTATGAAAGACAAGACTTATATTGATCCTGCCGAAGTGGTATCGTTTGATTAGGATATTTGGTATTGAACTGTCGCTGCATCCGCTCTTTGTGCTGATTTTGCTCTTTTCCGTGTTAACTGGACAGTTTCTGGAGCTGCTCACGCTCTTTACCATAGTGCTTATCCACGAATTGGGACATGTCTGCGCAGCTTTGCTCGCCGGGGTTACGGTCAGATCCGTTCAGTTGCTCCCCTTCGGCGGAGTGGCCGTGATTGAGGATCACGGGCGGCTTACGGCGAGCCGGGAGATTGGTATCGCGCTGGCTGGACCGCTGCAGAACGGAATCATGATCCTGCTGGCTGTTATGCTACAGCAGGCAAATGCCGGCAGTACTGCTTTTCTTGCTTATTTTATTCAGGCAAATGCGATTATCGCACTCTTCAATCTCCTGCCGGTTCTTCCCCTGGACGGGGGCAAGGTTCTTCAAGCTGCGCTAAGTATGTTTCTGCCGTATTATTATACTTTGCTGTGGGGCGGCAGAATAAGCATCGGAGCAAGTGTGCTTGTCATTGGCTACGCGCTGCTGCCGCTTGGGACAGGTGGCGGCCTCCGTCTGAATCTGCTGATGATCGGGGCGTTTCTGCTCTATTCCAATAGGACGGATCATCGGAATTTGCCCTACCGCTTCATGGCATTTCTGATGAACAGAGAGGCAATGTATGCGCGCCATTTGCGTTCCAATAGCGAAGCTCGTCCGATTGTTGCGGATTCCGCGAAACCTTTAGATGATATATTGCGTCTATTTAAACGTAATCAATATCATTTTATTTATGTGATGAACGATGATAGAAATATAGTAGCGGTTGTACCGGAGCAGCGCCTGATCTCTACTTATTTTGGAAAGTAGAACAGGGCTTCCGTGCGGCCGGTGGCGATGAATGATTGATTGAAACCCAGAGGTGAAGCCATGAAACAAATGATCGTTCACTGCACACAGCATGTTACCCGGATGGCTCTTCTGGAGAACGGGAGGCTGGTGGAATACGCGGCCGAACGCGACCAGCAGCAAGGTCTGGTCGGCAGTTATTACAAGGGCCGGGTTATGAATGTTTTGCCAGGCATGCAGGCTGCTTTTGTCGATATTGGACAGAAGAAGAATGCTTTTTTATATGTAGACGATGTGCTGCATCCCCATTTGGATAAGCAACCGGCGGTGAAGCCCTCCATTGAGACATTGCTACAGCCCGGCCAGGAGCTTGTCGTTCAGGTCCGCAAAGAGCCGCGGGGCGGCAAAGGAGCACGTGTGACCACCCACTATACACTGCCGGGACGCTGGATGGTATACATGCCTTTCGCAGAATACGTAGGAGTTTCCAAAAAAATCAGCCGGGAATCCGAACGGAGCCGGCTTAAAGCGATCGGTGAGCGGCTGCGCCGCAGTGAAGAGGGGCTGATCATGCGGACAGTCTCCGAGGATGAGCCGGCGGATGCCGTCGAAGGCGACCTGTCCTTTCTGCGTGCGCAGTGGGAGATGATTGTCCGCCGCGCCGAGGAGGCCGTAGCTCCGGCCCTGCTGCACTGCGATCTGAGCATCGTTCAGCGATTTATCAGAGACGCCTTCAATCCGCAGCTTGATGAGCTGATGATTGATTCGGCTCATGCGGTGAGGGAAGCGGAGGCATTCCTGGATGATATGGCTCCCGAAGGGTACAAGCCTGTTGGATTGTACCGGGGACAAGAGTCCATCTTTACCGCATATGGTGTGCAGGAGCAGCTGCATAAAAGCTTCAACCGGAAGATTATTCTGGAGGGCGGGGCAACGCTAATTTGGGACGAGACAGAAGCGCTGACCGTTATTGATGTCAATACAGCACAATACACCGGGAGTACCACGCTTGAGGAGACCGTAACGCGAACAAATCTGCTGGCCGCAGAGGAAATTGGCAGGCTTATCCGTCTACGCGATACCGGAGGCATCATCATTGTTGATTTTATTGATATGGAACGCGAGGAGCACCGCAGGCTAGTAACGGAACGGCTGGAGAGTGTGACGAGCCGGGACCGCACCAAGACGCATATTCTGGGCTGGACACATCTTGGTCTGCTGGAAATGACCCGTAAGAAGGCACGGCATGATTCGGCTAGCTTTGCCCCTGTGATCTGCCAATGCTGTGGAGGGACGGGGAAAGTTGGAGCCTGGCTGGAATAAGAATAATCAGCAAATCCAAACAGCTTCATTTATCCGCTTCTCTATACCATTGACTATCTGGATTAAGTATGATAATATCTTCAAGTATGTGTTTGATTGTTCTAATCCTGCACATGCTGTAACCGCTCCGATCGGGTACATAAGCGCAGATTTCTACGGGGATTTGCCACCTAGACTAGGCGAGTCTGAGACATGAGGAGGTGCAAGTACAATGTATGCAATTATCGAAACTGGCGGTAAGCAGTACAAAGTCCAAGAGGGCGATGTATTGTTCATTGAGAAGCTGGAAGCTGAAGACGGCGCAAGCGTAACGTTTGACCGTGTATTGGCTGTTTCTAACGAAGGTGGTCTGACTGCAGGAACTCCGCTGGTAAGCGGCGCGTCTGTAACAGCTAAAGTCGAGAAACATGGTAAGGGTCATAAGGTTGTAGTTTACAAATACAAACCTAAGAAGAACTACCACAAGAAACAAGGCCATCGTCAACCGTACACTAAAGTAACTATCGAGAAGATTCAAGCGTAAGAAGGTGCGTTAATGATTAACGTGCGGATTACACGGGCTTCAGCTCAAGGTACGATTGTCGGTTTTGCCGTTAAAGGGCATGCGGAATACGCGAAGAATGGCAGGGATATCGTCTGCGCCGGTGTTTCCACCGTCACGGTTGGAACGGTGAATTCGATTGAAAGTCTGACGGGCGTTGTTCTGGATACTTCGATGAAGGATGGTTTTCTAAGCGGAACTCTGGTTCCGGTAGATGATCCCGAAGTTTCCGCCAAGGTTCAGCTATTGCTGGAATCCATGGTGCTTATGCTCCAGGATATCGCTAAATCTTACAGGAAATATATTCAGATACAGGAAGTCATTATTTAAAGAAGGAGGTTGACCAACATGTTGAAATTGGATCTTCAATTATTCGCATCGAAAAAAGGTGTAGGTTCCACAAAAAACGGACGTGATTCCCACTCGAAACGTCTTGGCGTGAAACGTGCTGACGGTCAAGCAGTAACCGGCGGTAACATCCTGGTTCGTCAACGCGGAACTAAAATTCACCCAGGCACTAACGTAGGCATCGGTAAAGATGATACGCTCTTCGCATTGGTGGATGGCGTAGTGAAGTTCGAACGTTGGGGCCGCGATCGCAAAAAAGTGAGCGTGTACCCGGTTGATGTCGCTCCGGTAGCAGCGGCACTGGAAGCGTAAGCTTTCCGAACATTATTTGCATGTAGAAGCCTCCGGCATGAGTGCCGGGGGCTTTTTTGAAATATTAGAATTTATAAGCTTCACGCTATAAATTATCCTTCTATTTCTCGCTGAAGCGGATACCGTCCTTTTGAGGACGGCGAAGCCGGTTCCACTTGACAAAATGGGATTCATCTTTTTAGGGTCGCCACAAAGTATCTGCGTAAGCATCGAACCCAAGACCCCACTTTGTGGGGTTATTTTGCAGGGGAACGGGCGATATTTCATTCACTTGCTCTCTGAATGCTAATGATTGCCGTGAAGGCCTGTGTTATACTGGAAAATGGCATATGCTTCATCAATGTGAATATTGAATTAGACATGAATTTTGCGAACTGAGGGACGGGGAGAAAGAATGAAATCCTGGAAAAGTTTCGTCTGGGCAGTCATGTTATCCGTATTGCTTCCTTTAGGTCTCGTGTATTGGCATACCTCCCTTTTCACATGCCTGCTGCTTGGAATATGGGTAGCTGGGGTGCTTGCTTTCAGCTTTATTTACAACCGGCGTCATTTTGAAGAGGAACTGCGCATACAGGAGAAGACTCTGCAACAGGCGGCGAACCGGACACTGAATCATCATCGTCATGATTGGATGAATGATCTGCAGGTGCTTTACGGATATATCCAGTTGGGCAAGCCTGATAAATCCGTGCAATGTGTGGAAAGAATAAAGGAACGTATAGCGCTTGATAGCCGTATCGCCAAATTGGGAATCCCTTCGCTGGTGTTTTATTTGCAGTCTTTCCGCACATTCCGCAGCAATCTGGAGCTGGAAGTGCAGGTGGAGGAAGGCTTGCAGCTGGAGGACAAGCTAAGTCAGGAGAAAGGCGACGAGCTTACTTCGGTGATTATGCAGACGGTAAGGGCATACCAATACAGCGGACTTGTTCCGCAGGGCGATACCCAAAGACTCCGCCTAAGCTTTATACAGGATGGAGGAGACATTCTGATCTCTTTCGAAGGTGAGGGTGAGCATAGCAATCCCGAGCTGCTGCAGGGGCAAATTTATAATATAGTCCAAGGAAAAATTATGAAGGCGGAGCAGTTGGAGCAGGACAGAGCTCATGTGAAACTGCGTTTACCGCTGGAGATGTAAGGAAGGTGAACATGAATGTTCGTAGATAAGGCTAAGATTTATGTTAAAGGCGGCGACGGAGGCGATGGACTGGTAGCGTTCCGGCGTGAAAAGTATGTGCCGGAAGGCGGGCCTGCCGGCGGTGACGGCGGACGCGGCGGCGACGTTATTTTCCGGGTGGATGAAGGTTTGCGTACACTGATGGATTTTCGTTATCAGCGCCATTTTAAAGCAGAACGTGGTGTAAAAGGCCGCAACAAGAGTCAGCATGGTGCCAATGCCGAGCATATGATCGTGCGGATTCCTCCGGGAACTGTATTGATCGACGACGACACCCAGGAAGTGATCGCCGATATGACCCGTCACGGACAGCAGGTTGTTGTAGCGCGCGGCGGACGGGGCGGACGGGGGAATACCCGGTTTGCCACTGCTGCCAATACAGCGCCTGAGCTGGCTGAGAATGGGGAAGAAGGCCAGGAACGTTATGTAGTGATGGAACTGAAGGTAATGGCTGATGTAGGCTTGGTTGGATTCCCGAGTGTCGGGAAATCGACACTGCTGTCGGTAGTCTCCGCAGCTCAACCGAAGATCGGAGCCTACCACTTCACAACGATTACTCCGAACCTGGGTGTGGTGGATGTCGGCGACGGCCGGAGCTTTGTCATGGCGGATTTGCCCGGACTGATTGAAGGGGCCAGCGAAGGCATCGGCCTGGGACACGAGTTCCTGCGCCATGTCGAGCGCACACGCATTATTATCCACGTCGTGGATATGTCCGGTTCCGAGGGGCGAGATCCCTTTGAGGATTGGGTCATGATTAATGATGAGCTGAAGCAGTACAACGCAAGTCTGATTGACCGTCCGCAGATTGTCGCGGCGAACAAAATGGATATGCCTGAATCGGAGGAGAACCTCAGTTCTTTCCGTGAACGGGTAGCCGAGCTGCGTCCGGATCTGGAGATTATGCCGATCTCCTCACTTACACGCCAAGGGGTGCAGGAGCTGCTCTACCGCGCCACAGATATCCTTGACAGCATTCCGGTTGCTCCGGTGGTTGAAGAGGTGGCAGAAACCTCTGAACGCAAGGTATATAAGCTGGAGGCGGAAGAGGATAACTCCTTCACCATCACCCGCGACAACGATGCGTTTGTTGTTAACAGTCCGCGCATTGAGCGGATGATCAAGCGTATGCAGTTGAGTACGCATGATGCGATCCTGAAGCTGGCCCGTACCCTGCGCCACATGGGTGTAGATGCGGAACTGCGTAAGCGTGGGGCTGTAGAAGGCACGATTGTCCGCATTGCCGATTTCGAATTCGAGTTTGTAGAGAACAGCAGCTACTATTAATAGTGGTGCAGGCTGCACGTTACACGCTATAAAGCAGATAGAAGAAACGCCGACTACGTTTTTCCTGGCAAGGAGGACGGAGGCGGCGTTTTTTTATGTAATATTCTGTTTGGTTTAGGTTAATTGGCATACATTAAAGTGCTGAGAGACTGTCCGTTAGCTGCTTAGAGGACGTGGGGAGCTTCATTCTTGCAGTGTATTCATGACCCCCGTGTGAAAATGTGTTGCGTTATTCGGGTTGAATCCTATATAATGTCCACTAAGAAAACACAAAAGTCTTTGGGGTGAGGACGTTCGTGAAAGAACGCTATTATTTGGTCCGTGAGGACATATTGCCTGATGCTGTGCTGAAGACGATGCAGGTCAAACAGCTGCTTGAGGCGGGAGATGCCAAGACGGTGCACGAGGGTGTTGAGAGGGTTGGACTTAGCCGCAGCGCTTTTTATAAATATAAGGACGGCATACATCTGATTCATCAACTGGAGCGCGAACGCATTGTCACGATCTCCATTGATCTGGAGCATGAGTCCGGTATGCTGTCCAAGGTACTCGGCTGTGTGGCAGTTCACGGAGCCAACGTGCTGACGATCCACCAGAGTATTCCGCTCCAAGGGCGGGCCAATGTTGTGATCTCCGTGGAGATCTCGCATTTGAATGAAGAAATGGGCGACATGCTTGATGGTCTGAAGGAAATTTCTGGAGTGAAGCGCGCTTTTATTATCGGCCAGGGTTAAGATGTTTACGAAGCAGTTTTATCGCGATCATTATTCTGTGAAGTATAGCTTCATATAACTTTTAGGAGGATTCAAATGAAGCCGGTTAAAGTTGGTTTATTGGGGCTGGGAACAGTAGGTACGGGCGTGGTCCGTATCGTAGAAGGAAATCAGGAGGATCTGAGCAGTCAAGTGGGCTCCCCGATTCTCATTGAGCGCATTGCTGTGAAGAATACGGATAAACCCCGTGAAATCGAAGTAGATGCCTCCAAAGTGACTTCAGATCCATGGGAGGTTATCCGTGATCCTGAAATTGATGTCATCGTCGAAGTGATGGGCGGCATTGCCGGAACGAAGGAATATATCCTTGAAGCGCTGGAACGCGGCAAACATATTGTAACCGCCAATAAAGATTTGATGGCGCTGCACGGCTCGGAGATTCTGGCCAAAGCGCAGGAGAAGCAATGTGATGTGTTTTATGAGGCAAGTGTTGCCGGAGGAATTCCGATTATCCGCACGCTGATCGAAGGCTTTTCATCAGATAAGATTATTAAGATTATGGGGATAGTGAATGGAACAACCAATTACATACTGAGCAAAATGAGCCAGGAAGGCGCGTCCTACAATGATGTTCTTAAGGAAGCGCAAGGACTTGGATATGCTGAGTCTGACCCGACCTCCGACGTTGAAGGTCTCGATGCTGCACGCAAGATGGCGATCCTCGGCACGCTTGGCTTCCGTACAAATGTTGAACTCAGCGATGTCAGTGTGAGAGGCATCTCGGGAGTGAGTAAAGAGGATATCGCGTTTGCTAAACGTCTTGGTTATGAAATGAAGCTGCTGGGAATCGCGGAATGTGAAGACGAGGCGTTCAGTATCAGTGTTCAGCCGACAATGATCCGGGCCAGCCATCCGATCGCTTCCGTCAACGGTGTCTATAATGCGGTGTATGTATTCGGGCAAGCGGTAGGAGAGACTATGTTTTATGGTGCGGGAGCAGGTGCGATGCCTACAGCAACCTCTATCGTTGCCGATCTGGTGGCGGTTATCAAGAACCTGAAACTGGGCGTTAACGGTCTTAAGCAGATTGTCCCATATAAGCAAAAGAAGCTGAAGAGCGACGAGGACATCTTTTTCAAGAACTTTTTGCTGCTGCATGTAGATGATAAAGCGGGTGTACTGGCGAAGATCACCCAGGTGTTTGCCGAATACGATGTCAGCCTCGATTCCGTTGTGCAGCAAGCCAACCCAAATAATACTGATGCGGAGATCATAATTGTGACGCACAATGCAAGCAAGGCGAGTATGAATAAGGTAATGCGGCATTTGGAGCAGCTTGCGGTCATCCACCGGATCAAGAGCCATTATCGTGTGGAAGGCTGACAACGGAGTAAGTTCCAGATATCAGGAACCGCGTAAAAATAACGAAGGAGATTTCATCAGCCATGAGTATTTACGGAAGGTCTAGAGTTAAAGTCCCTGCCAGTACCGCCAATCTTGGACCGGGTTTTGATACACTGGGTATGGCCTTGTCGCTGTATGCCTGGATTGAGATGGAGGAAGCTGCGGAAACCGTTTTTCACCTACATGGTGATGAGATGAAGGGTGTGCCCCAGGACAAGAATAACTTGCTCTACCAGGTAGCCCAAATGGTTTTTGCGGAAGCTGGGGTTACCATCCCTGAGTTGTCGATTTCCATGTATTCCGAGATTCCGCTGACACGGGGGCTTGGCAGCAGCGCTTCAGCCATTATTGGCGGAATGGCAGCAGCTAATGCTATGATTGGTACACCGCTGGACAATGCCCGACTGTTTGATATGGCCACTGCACTGGAGAAGCATCCCGACAATGTTGGAGCGTCCCTGTTCGGGGGAATCATTACGGCTGTCTGGGATGGCGGGCATGCCGACTATATCCGTCTGGAGCCGCCACAGGATCTGGAAGTGCTTGTTGTGATCCCTGAATTTGAGCTGGCCACGGTCAAAGCGCGTGGGGTCATTCCCTCCGAAATCACGGTGGGCGATGCAGTGTTTAACATCAGCCGTACCTCATTGCTGACGGCGGCACTGGCCTCTGGCAGGCTTGATCTCATCAGCCGGGCCATGCAGGACCGGCTGCATCAGCCATACCGTGCGCCGCTGGTGCCGGGGATGGAGAAGCTGCTCGCCGAAGCCCCGCAGCATGGAGCGCTGGGAATTGCTCTTAGTGGCGCGGGCCCTACACTTCTTTGTCTGGTCGACCGGCGCGAGGGCAGGAAGCAGGAGCTTGAGCGATTTTTGAAAGAAACGATGCAGCAGCACGGGATCCCGGCTCGCACTCGCTGGCTGCCTCCATGTACTTCCGGGGTTACCACTGAGCTGCTTGAAAGAAACGGGATGCAAAAGCAATCATTTTTGGATATGATAAAAGGAGAAATACAGTCATGAAGTCAATAGCGGTATTGCCGCAGGGTACCGTCTCCCACGAAGCGCTGCTGCACTTGTTTGGTGCTGAGTCTGTAAAGCTTGAACATCATAAGCTGATTTCCGACGTTTTTCTCTCTACGGCAGGCGGTGCCACTGATTACAGTGTCATTCCCATTGAGAACACGATTGAAGGTTCGGTCAGTCTGCATATCGATTGGCTCATTAATGAAGTGAATCTTCCAATGCAGGCGGAGTGGATCTTTCCGTCGATACAGAATCTCATCTGCAACCCGCAGGAGTTCAAGGATGACAGCGGAAATAAGGATTATACTAAGATTGTAAAGATCCTTTCCCATTCTGTTGCCATGGCCCAATGCCTGCAGTTTATCCGTGAGCATGCCCCTTGGGCTGAGCTGGAGTCGGTCGGAAGCACTTCCGAAGCAGTGGAAATTGTAAAGAACAATCCGGGTAAAGGTTGGGCAGCAATCGGCACGGCACTCGGTGCCACAACGCATGGCCTGGAGATCCTTGACCGGAAAATCACAGACCACCATAATAATTACACAAGGTTTGTGCTTGTAGGCCCGCACAAGCTGAAGATTCCCCGCAAGAGTGTTGGAGACAAGACGAGTATTCTTGTAACCCTGCCGGAGGATTTTCCGGGAGCCTTACATCAGGTGCTGTCTGCATTTGCATGGCGGCGTCTGAATTTATCGCGTATTGAATCACGGCCTACGAAGAAGAAACTGGGTACTTATTATTTTTACATTGATGTGCTGGAACCGATAGAATCGGTCCTGCTCCCGGCGGCGATTGAGGAGATCAAAGCATTGGGCTGTCAGGTGCGGATTCTTGGCTCCTATCCCACATACACCTATGAGGAAGAGAAAGCGGAGGTGCAGTAAGTTCATGGCTGAGCAATGGATCTATCTGGATGGACAACACGTAACAAAGGAAAATGCAAAGGTATCCGTTTTTGATCATGGATTCTTATATGGAGACGGCATTTTCGAAGGCATTCGCATTTATAACGGCAACATCTTCAAATGCAAAGAGCATCTGGACAGGCTGTATGATTCGGCCAAGTCAATTATGCTGGACATTCCGCTGACTTACGATGAAATGCTGGAGGCTATGGCTGAGACGATTCGCTTGAACGATATGCGCAACGGCTATATCCGTCTGATCGTTTCGCGGGGGCCCGGAAATCTGGGGCTGGATCCACGGCGTTGCCCTAAGGCGAGTGTGATTATCATTGTGGAGCAGCTGGCTATCTATCCGGAGCAGGCTTACCTTAACGGTTTGCGGGCGGTTTCCGTATCACAGCGGCGCAATATCCCGGATGCACTGAATCCGAAGATCAAATCACTCAACTACCTCAATAACATCCTCGTCAAGATTCAGTCCAATCTCGCTGAGGCTGACGAAGCGATTATGATGAACGCTCAAGGGTACGTAACGGAAGGTTCGGGGGATAATATCTTCATCGTCAAAAGAGGTGTGGTGTACACGCCGCCTTGCTACCTTGGTGCACTTGAAGGAATTACCCGTCTGGCCATTATCGAACTCTGTGAGAAGCTGGGACTTCCGCTGAAGGAAGAGCCGTTCACCATGCATGATGTCTATATTGCCGACGAAGTCTTTTTCACCGGAACGGCAGCCGAGGTTATTGCAGCCCGCGAAATCGATGGACGGATTATCGGAGCAGGGCATGCCGGACCGATTACACTGCAATTGCTTGAAGAATTCCGTAATGCGGTGGATAAAGACGGCTACAAAGTCTGGGAATAGTGATTCAACTAAATTATTGATTTAACATAAGCAAATCCTTTCATGCCAGTCATGAAAGGATTTTTTTTGTTCACATGATGTCAATCGCCCATGGGCTGCATAAGATGTAGTAACGAAGGAGGCGGCTGTACCGCATTTTACGATGCTTGAGAGCAGAGCCGGGAAATCGGAATTGCCTAGAGCGGGGGTTGCAGCATAGCTGTAAAGAATGCATCGCTTCACAACTCTTTGGCATATGCCGTCTAGGTCAGGAATGTGTCGTACTGATCTGGATGCATAGGCTCACAAAATTTGTAGGAGGTAAATGCTGCGTGAAAATACACATTGTTAAAAAAGGCGATACGCTGTATGCATTATCACAAAAGTATGGAGTAACGCTCCAAAAGATTATTGAGGCTAACCCGCAGATCAGTAATCCAGAAGTGCTTGTTATTGGGGATAAAGTTAAAATCCCTGCGGCTCCGATGCTTGTTCCGGAAAACAATGAGCTTTACTACAAGCACACCGTTAAACAAGGCGATACGTTGTGGAAATTATCCAAAGCATGGGGAATTACCTTGAAAGAGATCATTGACGCCAATCCGCATCTCAAGAATCCTAATGCGCTCATGACCGGTGAAGTTGTCAATATTCCCAAAAAGGCGAATGAGCCGACTCCAATTCAGGCTCAGTCCATGCAACCTATGCAATCCAATGCGAATGCGAATGCAACTCCGGTTCAGCCGCTTGCTGTATCGCCTGAGGTGGTAGACAAAACAAAGGTTGGCGGAAAAACCTATACCGGACCGAAGGAAGAGCCCGTTAAGACGATCTCCCCTGTCTCAACCCCGGCTCCGAATCCCGCACCGGCTCCTGTTCAGGTTGCCGCACCTCTTCCGAATAAAGCGCCTGAAGTAGCTCCCATTCAGGAAGTAGTGCATGAAACACAAAGTCTGTTTGTACAAATTTCTGTGCCTGCGCAGGAAGCCATAACCTATGAGATGCCCAAAGAAAAGGAGAAATCTGAGGTGCAGCCGGCAACCTGGCCTGACCATAAGGACTCACCATGCGAAAAAACAGCAGGTTATCCCGGGTTAAACGAAAATCCATATTATTTCGATTGCCCCCCGGCATATCCGTATTATGAGCAGCCGATGCCAGTGATGGGTATGAATGCGGCCCCGGGTTTTATCCAGCCGAACGCGTATATGCCGGACTGTGCTTCTCCGTATGATTATCCGGGTAACATGTATCCCGCAACTGACTATTCCAATGCTTGGTATCCAAATGCAGCCCCCGAGTATGTAAATGCGGCTATGGCTGAGAATAATCCTCCTGTTGATTATTCTGCGTACGCAGTTCCGCAGTACGGCGGTCAGTCCATGAACCTTCCTTGGCCGACCTGCGGCTGTGGTGGAGGAATGCCGGTTCAGCCCTATACTTATGAGCAGCCTGCATATAATAATATGTCACCCTATATGCCACAGCCCGGTGCGGTTTCTCCTTACGGAGCTGGACCCTTCTCAATGCCGAATGAGGCCGCTGTTGCCCCGTTAGGAATACATGGGATTCCTGGATATCCGATGTATCCGGGGATGGAGAATTATGCTCATCACAATCGTGTGCCAGAAATTCTTGAGCCGGAGGTTATTGCGCAGAATGTTCCTCAAGCAGCGGAAGCCGTCAGTGCAGGAACCGCAGTTAAGAACAAAGCCAGCTCGGGAAAAGCGGGTACACCAAAAGTTAAAACCTCAGGTCTATCTGCTGACAAATCAAATAAAACTGCACCTAAACAACGTTCGAAACAATCAGGCCGCACGGGAACTTCGAAGAAAAGTAAAAATCCATGGATATCAAATTAAATTAGGCTTGGATTGAGATTTGCCTATTGCACCAGAGGGCCTGCATCTTATGATGCAGGCCCTCTGGTGTTTGTCTATTCATCATTAGGAAGAGCGTCATGCATAGTATAGCTAACGATACTAATAGTACTAAAATAAAAATGGTAAATCCTGTGGGTTGTTTTTGTTAGAGGTTACATGTTATATTATAAATCCAGTCGCAAGCAGAAGGAATGCTTGGATGATTGGAACGTGTTGAACGATTGATATTGCTAACATGATGAAAAATAAGTGTTGCATTGAATCGGAAAACATGATATATTATAAGAGTTGCTGGTGACGAGATAAACGACACTGACAACGAGCTTGATCTTTGAAAACTGAACAACGAGTGAGTATGGAAATCACGCA
The DNA here is from genome assembly GCF_038007405.1 of Paenibacillus sp. FSL M7-1046. Lineage (NCBI taxonomy): Bacteria > Bacillati > Bacillota > Bacilli > Caryophanales > Paenibacillaceae > Paenibacillus > Paenibacillus sp. FSL M7-1046. The sequence goes on from NZ_JBBOXB010000001.1 coordinate 3,893,898, forward strand.
AGTGAGATCCGAAATTAGAGAATGTAAATTCTCGTCAGATGTTTCAAATTGAGCAATCGCTCTTTCTAAATACCAATTTGGAGAGTTTGATCCTGGCTCAGGACGAACGCTGGCGGCGTGCCTAATACATGCAAGTCGAGCGGAGTTATGAAGGAGCTTGCTCTGGATTAACTTAGCGGCGGACGGGTGAGTAACACGTAGGCAACCTACCTCTTTGACTGGGATAACTACCGGAAACGGTAGCTAATACCGGATAATTCCTTTGTTCACATGGACGAAGGATGAAAGGCGGAGCAATCTGCTACAAGGAGATGGGCCTGCGGCGCATTAGCTAGTTGGTGGGGTAACGGCCCACCAAGGCGACGATGCGTAGCCGACCTGAGAGGGTGAACGGCCACACTGGGACTGAGACACGGCCCAGACTCCTACGGGAGGCAGCAGTAGGGAATCTTCCGCAATGGGCGAAAGCCTGACGGAGCAACGCCGCGTGAGTGATGAAGGTTTTCGGATCGTAAAGCTCTGTTGCCAGGGAAGAACGTCCGGTAGAGTAACTGCTACCGGAGTGACGGTACCTGAGAAGAAAGCCCCGGCTAACTACGTGCCAGCAGCCGCGGTAATACGTAGGGGGCAAGCGTTGTCCGGAATTATTGGGCGTAAAGCGCGCGCAGGCGGCTATTTAAGTCTGGTGTTTAAACCTTGGGCTCAACCTGAGGTCGCACTGGAAACTGGGTGGCTTGAGTACAGAAGAGGAAAGTGGAATTCCACGTGTAGCGGTGAAATGCGTAGATATGTGGAGGAACACCAGTGGCGAAGGCGACTTTCTGGGCTGTAACTGACGCTGAGGCGCGAAAGCGTGGGGAGCAAACAGGATTAGATACCCTGGTAGTCCACGCCGTAAACGATGAGTGCTAGGTGTTAGGGGTTTCGATACCCTTGGTGCCGAAGTTAACACAGTAAGCACTCCGCCTGGGGAGTACGGTCGCAAGACTGAAACTCAAAGGAATTGACGGGGACCCGCACAAGCAGTGGAGTATGTGGTTTAATTCGAAGCAACGCGAAGAACCTTACCAGGTCTTGACATCCCTCTGAATCCACTAGAGATAGTGGCGGCCTTCGGGACAGAGGAGACAGGTGGTGCATGGTTGTCGTCAGCTCGTGTCGTGAGATGTTGGGTTAAGTCCCGCAACGAGCGCAACCCTTGACTTTAGTTGCCAGCAGGTAGTGCTGGGCACTCTAGAGTGACTGCCGGTGACAAACCGGAGGAAGGTGGGGATGACGTCAAATCATCATGCCCCTTATGACCTGGGCTACACACGTACTACAATGGCCGGTACAACGGGAAGCGAAGCCGCGAGGTGGAGCCAATCCCAGCAAAGCCGGTCTCAGTTCGGATTGCAGGCTGCAACTCGCCTGCATGAAGTCGGAATTGCTAGTAATCGCGGATCAGCATGCCGCGGTGAATACGTTCCCGGGTCTTGTACACACCGCCCGTCACACCACGAGAGTTTACAACACCCGAAGTCGGTGGGGTAACCCGCAAGGGAGCCAGCCGCCGAAGGTGGGGTAGATGATTGGGGTGAAGTCGTAACAAGGTAGCCGTATCGGAAGGTGCGGCTGGATCACCTCCTTTCTATGGAGAATCGTTTCCTGCAACGGAAACATTCAAATCGGAAGTATTACTTCCAAAACTCAGGTTTAGGCCTGTTACTCACTCGTTGGTCAGTTTTGAGAGTTTAAGCTCTCAAGTAGTACCTTGATCCTTGAAAACTGGATACCGAAACGAATTTGCGTTTTAGAATATCTTTTAGCTGAAACTTGTGTAAACAAGTTTTAATTAATAGTGATACTGAGCGAAGGTTTTGGATTGTGAGCGACTTTTGCCTTTAAACAGACTGGCGGACAGAGTGGTCTGGAAGCGCTGTTTAAAACAAGATGAGCGAATAAACCAAATACCAGAGCGATTGGTTAAGCTAATAAGAGCACACGGAGGATGCCTAGGCGCCAGGAGCCGACGAAGGACGTGGCGAACAACGAAACTGCCTCGGGGAGCTGTAAGCAAGCTTTGATCCGGGGGTGTCCGAATGGGGAAACCCAGCTGTGGTAATTCGCAGTTACTTCTCTCTGAATACATAGGGGAGATAGAGGCAGACCAGGGGAACTGAAACATCTAAGTACCCTGAGGAAGAGAAAACAATAGTGATTCCGTCAGTAGCGGCGAGCGAACGCGGAACAGCCTAAACCAAGGGGCTTGCCCCTTGGGGTTGTGGGACGTCTCACATGGAGTTACAAAGGAATATGGTAGGTGAAGAGGTCTGGAAAGGCCCGCGATAGAGGTAAAAGCCCTGTAACCTAAACTGTGTTCTCTCCGAGACGGATCCCGAGTAGTGCGGGGCACGTGAAACCCCGTATGAATCCAGCAGGACCATCTGCTAAGGCTAAATACTACCTGGCGACCGATAGTGAAACAGTACCGTGAGGGAAAGGTGAAAAGCACCCCGGAAGGGGAGTGAAATAGAACCTGAAACCGTGTGCTTACAAAAAGTCAGAGCCCGATCTATGGGTGATGGCGTGCCTTTTGTAGAATGAACCGGCGAGTTACGTTTAACATGCAAGGTTAAGGTGAGAAGCCGGAGCCGCAGCGAAAGCGAGTCTGAATAGGGCGATTTAGTATGTGGACGTAGACCCGAAACCGTGTGATCTACCCCTGTCCAGGGTGAAGGTGCGGTAACACGCACTGGAGGCCCGAACCCACGTATGTTGAAAAATGCGGGGATGAGGTGGGGGTAGCGGAGAAATTCCAATCGAACTCGGAGATAGCTGGTTCTCCCCGAAATAGCTTTAGGGCTAGCCTCGGTGAATGGAGTGGTGGAGGTAGAGCACTGATTGGGTGCGGGGCCCGCAAGGGTTACCAAGCTCAGTCAAACTCCGAATGCCATTAACTTCTTGCCGGGAGTCAGACAGTGAGTGCTAAGATCCATTGTCAAAAGGGAAACAGCCCAGACCATCAGCTAAGGTCCCCAAGTGTGTGTTAAGTGGGAAAGGATGTGGAGTTGCACAGACAACCAGGATGTTGGCTTAGAAGCAGCCACCATTGAAAGAGTGCGTAATAGCTCACTGGTCGAGTGACTCTGCGCCGAAAATGTAACGGGGCTAAACACACCACCGAAGCTATGGCTAGATACTATGTATCTGGGGTAGGGGAGCGTTGTATGCAGGTTGAAGGTGTACCGTAAGGAGCGCTGGACAGCATACAAGTGAGAATGCCGGTATGAGTAACGAAAAGATCAGTGAGAATCTGATCCGCCGAAAGCCCAAGGTTTCCTGAGGAAGGCTCGTCCGCTCAGGGTAAGTCGGGACCTAAGGCGAGGCCGAAAGGCGTAGTCGAAGGACAACAGTTTGAAATTACTGTACCACCGTAATCCGCTATGAGCGATGGGGTGACGCAGGAGGGTAGTGACGCGGACTGATGGATGTCCGTCTAAGCAGTGAGGCTGGTGTGTAGGCAAATCCGCACACCATTAAGGCTGGGCTGTGATGGGGAGCGAAAATTATAGTAGCGAAGGTCATGATCTCACACTGCCAAGAAAAGCCTCTAGTCAGGAGAAGGTGCCCGTACCGCAAACCGACACAGGTAGGCGAGAAGAGAATTCTAAGGCGCGCGGAAGAACTCTCGTTAAGGAACTCGGCAAAATGACCCCGTAACTTCGGGAGAAGGGGTGCCTCGGTAGGGTGAATAGCCCGAGGGGGCCGCAGTGAAAAGGCCCAAGCGACTGTTTAGCAAAAACACAGGTCTGTGCGAAGCCGCAAGGCGAAGTATACGGGCTGACGCCTGCCCGGTGCTGGAAGGTTAAGGGGAGCGGTTAGGAGCAATCCGAAGCTGTGAACCGAAGCCCCAGTAAACGGCGGCCGTAACTATAACGGTCCTAAGGTAGCGAAATTCCTTGTCAGGTAAATTCTGACCCGCACGAATGGCGTAACGACTTGGGCGCTGTCTCAACGAGAGATCCGGTGAAATTTTAATACCTGTGAAGATGCAGGTTACCCGCGACAAGACGGAAAGACCCCATGGAGCTTTACTGCAGCTTGATATTGAATTTGGGTACGATCTGTACAGGATAGGTGGGAGCCGTAGAGGCAGGAGCGCAAGCTTCTGCGGAGGCGCCGTTGGGATACCACCCTGATCGTATCTAGGTTCTAACCTGGTACCCTAATCGGGTACGGGGACCGTGTCAGGCGGGCAGTTTGACTGGGGCGGTCGCCTCCTAAAGAGTAACGGAGGCGTTCAAAGGTTCCCTCAGAATGGTTGGAAATCATTCGAAGAGTGCAAAGGCATAAGGGAGCTTGACTGCGAGACCAACAAGTCGAGCAGGGACGAAAGTCGGACTTAGTGATCCGGTGGTACCGCATGGAAGGGCCATCGCTCAACGGATAAAAGCTACCCTGGGGATAACAGGCTTATCTCCCCCAAGAGTCCACATCGACGGGGAGGTTTGGCACCTCGATGTCGGCTCATCGCATCCTGGGGCTGAAGTAGGTCCCAAGGGTTGGGCTGTTCGCCCATTAAAGCGGTACGCGAGCTGGGTTCAGAACGTCGTGAGACAGTTCGGTCCCTATCTGTCGTGGGCGCAGGAAATTTGAGAGGAGCTGTCCTTAGTACGAGAGGACCGGGATGGACGTACCGCTGGTGCATCAGTTGTTCCGCCAGGAGCATGGCTGAGTAGCTACGTACGGACGGGATAAGCGCTGAAAGCATCTAAGCGTGAAGCCCCCCTCAAGATGAGATTTCCCAATACGTAAGACCCCTTGAAGACGACGAGGTAGATAGGTTGGAGGTGGAAGTGCAGCAATGCATGGAGCTGACCAATACTAATCGGTCGAGGGCTTATCCAAAAACTACCCCAAAAAGTGAAGAAGAGGCTGACGAAGCCGATTCCGAATACTTTCCGGGGGCCCCGAAGAGATGAAGGGCAGACGCAATTTTCGTTTCGGATTCAGTTTTCAGGAATCAAGTTCTGATTCATGAGGCCCAAGTGGCCAAGTAATGAAGATTTGTTTTCAGCATTTGGCGATGCTGAGACCTGAATTTAGCATTTGTACCGCAAATGCCCGTTTGGTGGCGATAGCGGAGGGGTTCCACGCGTACCCATCCCGAACACGACCGTTAAGCCCTCCAGCGCCGATGGTACTTGGACCGAAGGGTCCTGGGAGAGTAGGACGCCGCCAAGCACAGAGACCCCTGTTGATTTAATCAGCAGGGGTCTTTTGTTTATGCTACGTTTCGCTAATACCAGGAATGGAAAGAACTCAAGGGGAGACTATTAATGATCATATGGATTAATGGGGCGTTTGGATCGGGAAAGACGGAAACGGCTTATGCACTAAACCGCAGAATACCACAATCTTTTGTGTTCGATCCGGAGAATGCAGGATATTACATCCGAGAGAGCATTCCGCGCGAGATTTCCCAAGATGATTTTCAGGATCATCCTCTTTGGCGTGAAATAAACTATTCTATGCTAAAATACATAGAATCTCAGTACAGTGGAACTATTATTGTGCCTATGACCGTTACGGATTCCGGCTACTTTATGGAGATTGTTGGCAGACTAAGGCAAGAAGGCGTGGAGGTTCATCATTTCACCTTATGTGCTTCCCAGGAGACACTGCTTAGAAGATTGAATAGCCGGGGTGACTCCAATAACTCTTGGCCCGCCCAACAGATTGAGCGATGTCTCAAGGGCCTTGCACAGGAGATATTTCAATGCCACCTGAATAATGACCAGTTGACAGTTGAAGAAGTAGTAGAGGCTATAGCGTTACAGCTGGGTATCACCCTGTTACCCGCATAACTTCAGCTCTAATTATTGCAGATTAGCTAGCTTAAGATCTTACTGAAAGAAATAAATAAATATAAAATCCTTATAAACTATTGCTATATAGTCTTATAATTGATATAATATTTTTTGTTGTCACAAAAGACAACTTTATTGTGGCCCGTTGGTCAAGGGGTTAAGACACCTCCCTTTCACGGAGGTAACATGGGTTCGAATCCCATACGGGTCATCAACTTTTTATCGAATTTCGCTGATAAAGATTGCTTTTATCAGAAGAATGTGTTAAGATCATTAAGTTGCTTCTTTCATTGGAGGCTTAGCTCAGCTGGGAGAGCATCTGCCTTACAAGCAGAGGGTCGGGGGTTCGAACCCCTCAGCCTCCACCAGAGGATTCCCTGAATAGCGGAATGTTTTACTTCTGGGAAGATCAAAGAAATAAACACTTTTTACTGACGCGGGGTGGAGCAGCCCGGTAGCTCGTCGGGCTCATAACCCGAAGGCCGCAGGTTCAAATCCTGCCCCCGCAATTATTTGGAACCGTGGTGTAGTTGGCCTAACATGCCTGCCTGTCACGCAGGAGATCGCGGGTTCGAATCCCGTCGGTTCCGCCATTTATGGCACCGGGTAGAATCTCAGCAATATCATACATACTGTGTGCGGACGTGGCTCAGCGGTAGAGCATCGCCTTGCCAAGGCGAGGGTCGCGGGTTCGATTCCCGTCGTCCGCTCCATAATATGCGCCCTTAGCTCAGCTGGATAGAGCGTTTGACTACGAATCAAAAGGCCGGGAGTTCGAATCTCTCAGGGCGCGCCATTTTTACTCTAATAATTAAATATACGCCGGCGTGGCGGAATGGCAGACGCGCTCGACTCAAAATCGAGTGGGAAACCGTGGAGGTTCGAGTCCTCTCGCCGGTATTAGCTAAAAAGGTTATGAAATTGTATAAATACAATTTCATAACCTTTTTTTATATTTAATGGTCTGACTCCATGTTTTTACAAAGGAGACTTTTGACGAGGTTTGCAATTGTTAAATAATCACTATGACGGAGCCATTCCTGGACATCCTTCAAGCAGACCCCATTGCATCCACATTGAGATAGTCCAGTAGTCCTTACAGTAAGAATCCTTGCAGAAGTATCATCTTATCCTAATGTTGTTTAAAAAGCAGCAGCAGTTCGTAGAAAGCGTCTACCAGCGGCAGCGTCCGCTGGCTTGCTTTATCCTTTGATTGATCCTTCTCAATCGTGATTAGCTTTCGATTAAGCTACCTTTCACAAATGCACTTGGCAAGGCAACAAGAATAATCACCGGCGCATCCGCAGTCCTGCGGGTACACCAGTGATTGACTGGAAAGCGGGAAGATGATAATGAGCAGCGGCGGCTTTTATCCCAATTCTGTCTGTGAATAATTCAGCTTGTATTCCTTGGGACTCATTCCGGTGTATTTGGAGAACACATGGGTGAAATAAGCAGGTGTCTCAATACCGACTGCTTCCGCGACTTCAAATACTTTACTCGCCGGATTCCTGAGTAATTTCTTGGCCATTTCAATCCGGTACTTGTTGATTGCGTCGATGATGGACTCGCCGGTTACTTTCTTGTAAAGGCGGCTGAGGTAGCTGCTGTTGATATGGATATGGTCCGCAATAATCTGCAGATTCAGGTTCTGGTTGTAATGCTCTCTTATAAATTTCTGGCATTCTATAACAATGTAATTGGGCTGCTTGTCATTAAATGCCACTGCCCTCGAGCAGCTTCGAATCAAGCGCTTTAAGGTGTCTGCCAACAGCTGAATGCTCTTGCTCTCCTGGATTTGCTTATAAACCATGGATTGGCTTTCATCCAACTCCGGTGCGAAGGGGTGGCTGGCGCTCAGCAAACGGAAACAGTATGAACCGATAAGCAGACAAGCCACCTTTACATTCTCAATCGGCTCTTTGATACTCCTGTAGCTCTCAAGTAACTGATCCAGTTGATCAATTGCCAGATCGCTTTGTCCTTGTTGCAGATATTCAACAATTTGCTCTGCGGCATGATGGGGAGGAGCTCCGGGAGTGAGTGTCTGGTTAGTATGAGGCATATAAACAGCCACATAATTATCGCTATAAAAGCTGCCTTGCAGCGCTTCTCTTGCCTCACGGTAAGCCTTTGACAGCGTCAGCACATCCCGGTGTATCAAACTGATGCCGATATTAAGATGGAATCGTCTAAAGTTCTCTGCCATGGCGAGAACTTCATTGCAAATCGTGAGCAAGGCTTGTGTGGAGACTGCTGCGTTGCCGCCGCCCATGGAGACAATAGCCAGCAAGGAGTTTTTTTTCATTGCCATTATATAAGAGGGCCGTTTCTCGAAGGCTAGCACAAGGAATTGGCGAATGGAAGCCAAGAACCGGTGATATTCATTCGTTGGGGGGGAGCTGAGCGTATCCTTAACCTCCAGATGGACTCCGAAATAGTTCTCCAATTGCAAACCAAGCTCTCTTGAGCGGCTGAACAAACTCGCTTCATCGCTGATCAAGCCTTCAACGGCCTCCTTCAGAAATTTCTCACTGATTTCGGAAAGATTGTCGTTGATTTTGCTCTCCAGCTGTCTCAATTTCTGCTTCTGTTCTTTCTCCTTTTCTAGCAGCCGCGTTGCTTTTTCAATCGCCCCGGGAATCTTCTCTGTGGGATTGGACTTGACCACAAAATCTACTACTTCATACTGAATGGCAGTTTGGGCATAGGAGAAGTCAGCGAAGGCTGTAAGGAGGATGACCTTGATCTGCGGAAAGTTCCGGTGTACATGGTCCGATAAAGCAAGACCGTCCATCCCCGGCATGCGGATATCGGTTACAATAATATCGATATCATAATGGCTGAGCATCTCCACGGCTTCCATCCCATTGGAGGCTTCACAAATTACCTCACATTGGAGAGCCCCCCAATCAATAAAACACTTCAGCCCTTTTTTGATAACAGGCTCATCATCAACGATCATTACGTTATACATGCGATAGTTCCCCCTGATCTACTGGTATGTGAAGGGTAACTTTGGCTCCCGCCCCAAATTCGCTCTCGACATCAACTCCATAAGGCTCGCCGTAGACCAGCTTGACCCGCTTATGTGTGTTGATCAGACCAATATTGTTGTGGCCTTGTTTGCGCATAGTCATGCTTTCGAAATTACTCCAATTCCGGGGGACATACTCAAATCCATTGCCATTGTCCGTAATCTCGAAATAGATCGAATCGTTTCTGCGGTAAATGTGGATGTGGATGATTCCTTTGCCCAGCTTTTTTTCCACACCGTGAACAACGGCATTTTCCACCAAAGGTTCGACACTAAGCTTGGGAAGCAACAGATCCAGTATGGCCTCGTCCTCAATATGGATTGTATACTCAATTTTATCCTCAAACCTTTCTTTCTGCAGATAAAGATAAAATTTGATATAATCCAGTTCCTGACGAATCGGGACCTTGGCCAGACTATTGGAATAAATACCTGCTTGCAGCAGCTCCGTAAGGGACGTCACCATTTTGTAAACGGTCTCATCTTTAGATAATTTTGCTTTGTAGCCAATGGTAATCAACGTATTGAACAGGAAATGGGGATTCATCTGGGCCTGCAAAAATTTGATCTCCGACTCTTTGATCAGCAGGTGCTTCTCATAAACTTCCTTGATGAGATAATTGATTTCTTCCGTCATTCTGTTGAAGGTGGTACTTAACTGATTGAGCTCCACATCTTTGTAGGCCGGCATCCTTGTGTTGTAATCACCTTTCTTTACCTTACGAATACTCCGCAGCAGATCACGGATGACTCGGGTAAAGCGAAGAGATAACAGGACGCCTGCTGCGAGGGATATGAAAGCAATCAGAGCGATAATCCAAATGTAATTACGCATGCTTTCGGACAACTTGGAGAGTACTTGCTTCTTAGGGATGCCTGCAATGAAGGTAAGCCCGGTTGTGCCGATACTGCGGGAAACAGCCAGGTAGCTTTCCTGGTTGATCTTGACTTCACTTACTTCGGCATTGTCTTTCAGCGCATAGACAGCGGGAGAAACGATAGAACCCAACTCTTGCTTATCGGCACTGGAATAGATGGCTCCCCGGTTATCAATGATGTATGCCATAGCACCCGGGAAGGCGAGCAGCCCGGAATATTTCTCTGCTAAATCCGCCTCATTCGTGCCAAAAATCAGCACAAGGCGCTGCTGGGGAAGGTTGATATTGGATACAATTCGTGTGAAATAGATGGTACGGTCCTCGAGGTTTGGAGTGATAATTTCCTTGCCCCGAACGATGCCATTAACCGAATGATAGACAGCGAGATTGTTCTTGTTAATTTGTTCAAGGTTGGGCTGTGACTTTAGAACGGATATATAATTGTCCGCATCAAAAAAAACATAAGCCGTTGACAGCAGGCTGATATTCCAAGCGTTGTTGAACATAAGGCTGTATCTCAGGTCTTCTTCCATTTCACTTTTATTGATAAATATTTTGTAGTAGTCGTCTCCCGGAGACACATCCTCGATTGACCAGGTTCGTACCGTTTTATTGGCGAGGAAATGCAGAGAGGTATTATCAATAATCTGAAAAGATTTCTCGATATTGTCGTTGGTCTGGCGGATCAGAAGAGACAGATTATCATTGGCATTCCTCGTCAGAATCCCGGAGATGCTCCAATAGAAATAGCAGCCAGCGAAAGTCATCGGCAGAAGAATAAGAAGAAAGATTATAATCACAATTTTATTCCTTACCGGAATGCGGGAGATAACTCCATAAATTGGGCGAAGGCTGAGACGTCGCATGATCTGTTCATTGGACATGCTATCTGCTCCTTGATTGATGATACTATAGTAAAGCTATTATATAATCTTTTTTCTGTGGCGAATAGCCGAACAGAACGAAATGCAGCCATTTCCGGCCATGTGGTAAAGAAAACAACAAAGAGTTAAAGAAATCTGAAAGCCCTTTCAGTTGTCCCGCTGTTTTGCCATATTTGCTCAAGATATTATAAAAGATAATACCGAAAAACCAATTCATTCGCATTTTTCTTTGTTCTACAATGAGAGCTGTAACAAACCGCAATTGGCCGCAGCGTTACGACCCTGCATCAAGCCATCATTATTAAAAGGGGGATTTGATTTGAGAAAGCCATTCTACAAAGCGAGCTGTACCTTAGCAAGCACTCTGATTCTGGCCATGTCCATTTCGGCATGCGGATCACAGAATTCATCAGAGAACAGCGGGGCGCCCGCAACTGCTGCACCATCCGTCTCGGGTCAGGCAAGCACCGCTCCTACTGCCAAGGCGCCGGTGAAAATTTCTTATCTTACCTTCCGGGTGGGCACTCATGCATCAGCCAAGCTGGAGGAGGAACAGATCAAGCAGTTTAATGCCAAGTATGGTGATGAAGTGGAAGTTGTGGTTGAAGAAATCCCAAGTGATTCCGCGTATGAGGACAAACTGAAGATTCTGGCAGCCTCCGGGGATGTTCCGGATGTCGTCATGGGCAAGAACGGAATTAATGACATTTTGATCAAGGGTAATCTTGCAACCCCTTTCAATGACTATTTGGATAAGGACCCGGAATGGAAGGCAGCAGTCGGCGAAGCGGCGCTTGCTGCCAATACCCGGGATGGAAAGGTCTGGTCGATCAGCGATCAGAAGCAGAACATCGGTTATTTCTACAACAAGGAAATGTTTGAGCAGGCAGGGATCAAGCCGGCGCAAACTTGGGATGAATTTATGAGCAACAACGAAAAGCTCAAGGCAGCAGGCTTTGTTCCGCTCGCGTTGATGACCGGGGAGAATGCCTGGACAACCAACCTGATTCTTGCTGCCATCGTCGGCACAAACGGGGATAATGGCAATTCGTTCATGAACACACTGCACCCCTCCAACTTTAATACGCCAGAAATGATTCAAGCACTCAACTTGATGAAGACGATACTGGAGAAGTATACGACCAAGGATGCGCTTGGTGCCGGATACGCCAATGCAGCGAACACCTTCTGCCAGAACAAAGCGGCAATGATTGCCAATGGACCTTGGATGATCGGTGACTTTAGCGATCCGGCCAAATCCAGTGAAGGGTTCGATAAAAAGGTGGGTGTCGCAGCATTTCCGAACAACAGTTTGATCTCGACATATGAGGTTGGCTATATGATAGGAGCCAAAACACCGGAAACACGCGCCGCCGCCGAGAAATTCATCCGTTTCAAGACGGGGTTGGAGGGACAGACCATCGCGCTTGAATATGGCAATGTGATGCCGGTATCCAATGAGATTCAGCCTTCGGATGCGCTTAAGCAGAAATATCCGATTTTTGTTGAAGCCATAGCTGTAGCCCAAAAGACGCAGGTTCATTATGGATCGTTTGACTCCATCGTCTATCCCAACATAACCGACGCCTGGAAGAATCTTTATCCGAAGCTGGTATTCGGCCGATCGACGGCAGAGGAGATTACCAAGGATCTGACGGATCTTGCAGCCAAAAGTAAATAAACAGCAAGCTGACGATTGAGAGTACGAATTGTCCGATTGGGGAGGACCATATGGATGGTTAGGAAAAATAGAGGGTACATCACACTTTTCTTGTTGCCGACTGTTGCACTGTTTATTATTGTCTATGCCGTATCGCTTGTCATTCTGTTCGGTACATCCTTTACAGAATGGTCGGCCGGACGAAAACCGGTTTTTATCGGTCTCGTCAACTATATCCAACTATTTACTGACGATTCTGATTTTCGTCAGAGCTTTATAAATACGGTTGTCTGGGTTTTGCTTCAGTCCACGATCCACGTCGCCATCGGTACGGTATTCGCGATTATTCTCAGTATGAAAGAATTCTATTGGAAGTTTGCGCGAACGGTTTACATGTTTCCCAACATCATCTCAGGCGCAGCCGTTGGTATGCTGTTCTTATGCATGCTTAATCCTGATTTCGGTGCAGTGAACAGCATTGTCCGCTTGTTTGGTAATGCGGATTACGCTCAGAACTGGTTCATGGATTACGCAACCGCCTTTTTCTCTGTCACAATGACCTGGTTGCCCTATGCGGCTGTCGTTACCATCCTGATTCTGGCCGAGATTGCAGCAATTCCGGAAAGCCTGTTTGAATCGGCGCGTATCGACGGGGCCAGTGAGTTGAAAATCAATCTGTATATCATCCTTCCTATGCTGCGTAATATTATTGGCACCTGCGTGATTCTAGCCGGAACAAGTATGCTGCAGAAGATGGATATTATTATGATGACGACAGGTGGCGGACCCGGCAATGAAACAATGAATCTGCCCATTTATATTTACAAGACCGCACTCATGGACAATAACTTTGGTTATTCCAATTCGGTGGGCGTCTTCCTAATCGGCTTTGGCTTGATTTTTGTCCTGCTTTGCCGAAATCTGTTCAGAATAGGCAGCTCCCATAACTGAATGGAGCGACTGGGGTGAGAATGTTGAAAAAAGGTTTGGTTGTGCTCAAGTATGGGTTTGTGCTCCTGCTTGTACTGTTGTCGCTTGGTCCGTTCCTGTGGGTGCTGATGGCTTCATTTAAGACAAATGCCGAGATTTTGACCAATTCGCTCGGCTGGCCAAGCAGCTTCCGCTTTTCCAATTACTCCATGGCCTTCAAAATTGCGCCGATTTCCCGGTTTTACATCAACAGTGTGATCGTTGGTATCTTCGGGACATTATTGAATTTGCTTCTTCTCGGAATGGCAGCCTATGTCCTGGCACGCTTTCAATTCCGCTGCAAGAAGCTGCTGATGGGAGCGTTCTCCCTTTCTCTGCTGATTCCGGGTGCTGCCATGCTGCAACCGCTATATTTGACGGTTAACACGTTGGGGCTTTACGACAAGCTGATTGGACTTATTATCGTTTATGCCGGCTTTGGTTTGCCGGTCTCGCTCTATATTCTATCAAGCTATTTCCTGACTATTCCCAAGGAAATGGAGGAATCGGCTTATCTGGACGGTGCCAGCTTCATCAAGACGTTCTTCAAAATTATTTTGCCGATATCGAAGCCGGGCTTCGGCACGGCGGGTGTGATGCAGTTTCTGCTCTGCTGGAATGAATTTCAATTCGCTATAATTCTGACGACGGGCAATCAAAGCCGTACACTGCCGCTTGCGCTCTACTATTTTAAAAGCCAATTTGCCAGTGATTACGGAGTCATGTTTGCTGCTACGATAATCGTTATCATACCAAGTATCCTGGTTTATATCGTGTTGCAGAAGCAAGTTGTATCCGGACTTGCCGCAGGAGCGGTCAAGGGATGATGAACCGGATGAGGACAAAAGAGAAAACACCAGAGAAATTGAGGGGTTGCAGATGAACGAGGAAAACCTGTGGTGCCTGAAAGAAAACGGGTATCACGCCGAACTGCACAAGCATTATGAAGGACTCTTTACCCAAGGAAATGGCTACATGCATGTCCGCGGAAGCTTTGAGGAGGGGTGCAGTGATGCGCCCCAGGATGAGGACTATCTGCGCTTTCCCGATAACGTAACGCTTGAGAAGCCGCGGCATCCCAAATCTAAGCAGGGAACCTATATCCCGGGCATTGTCGGCCGGCATCCGCTGCTGAAGGAGGAAATTGTCAATCTCCCTTATTATTTGGGGCTTGAATTTCTGTCTGACGGTGAGAGTCTGGATATGGATCGGTGCCGGATCAGCGGCTACAGGCGCTGGCTGGATTTGCGTGATGGAAGCCTTCATCGTTCATTTGTATGGGAAACGGCAGAGGGTATGCAGCTTCACTATACATTTAACCGGTACATCAGCATAGTGGATACCCATCTTTGTATCCAGCGGGTACAGATTGAGGTGTTGTCAGGTGAAGGAAGGCTGGAGGTGAAGGCCACCCTCCGGGCGGATGTGCGCACCAATGGAATGAATCATTTTGCCCGGATTGTTCCCTGGGCGGAATCAAAGGGGAGCCTGTCACTCGATACCTTAACGGAGGAGGGCAATCAAATCTTCATGCTGTCTGCGCTGGAAGTCTCTGAAGCGATGACCTGGCATACTGAAAACACCCAGACGCTGGCTGCGCTACGTGGTGATTGCAGGCTGCAGACCGGGGACCGGTTGACTGTCAGCAAGCTGACTTCGGTGACGACGGATCGGGACATGGAGGAGGGAACGGTCCGCGACAGGGCGCTTAATCATCTTGGCCACGCCCGCGATTTGGGCTGGGAACAGCTTTATAACCGGCATGCTGCCAAGTGGAAAAGCAAATGGCAGGATGCTGATATCCGCATCAAGGGTGATGATACGGCACAAGTAAGCGTCCGCGCTTCTCTCTATCATCTGATCCGCTCCAATGCGGAACAGGATGCGCGGGTGGCAATCTGTGCCAAGGGCTATGCCGGGGAGGCCTATTTCGGCAGGTATTTCTGGGATACGGAGATCAACCTGCTGCCCTTCTTCCTGCATACCAACCCGCAGGCCGCCCGCAATCTGCTTCTTTTCCGCTACAATACGCTCGAGGGGGCCAGGCGCAACGCGCGGAATTATGGATACCGGGGAGCGCGATATGCCTGGGAGTCCTCGTTAAGCGGCGAAGAGCAATGTGCCAACTGGCAGTACGCTGATCATGAAATTCATATAACGGCGGATGTAGTTTATGCCCTGTACCACTACGTGAATGCTACAGGAGATGGTGAATTTCTGGAGAGCTACGGAATTGATATTCTGGTTGAGACGGCCCGCTATTGGTCGGATCGGGTGGATTGGAACCGGGAGGGGTATGGCGAGCTGCTCGGCGTTATGGGGCCGGATGAATATTTGCCATTCACCCGTAACAATGCCTTTACCAATCGCATGGTCAAATTCAGTCTGGAGCAGACCGTTGCTTGTCTGGACAGCCTGCAAAGTAATAAGCCGGATAGTTATGCGTCTGCGGTAGAGCGACTGGGCATTCATCCGGATGAACGGGAGCTCTTCCGGCACACGGCGGAGAAGCTGAGGCTGCCTTACAACAGCAGGATGGAAATTGTTCCGCAATCCGACGATTTCGCCCACTATGCAGATGTGGAATTTGAAAGTCTCTGGACAGACCGGTCCAGGCCATTTGGCCATTTCATTTCCCAAGAGCGCAATTATCGCTCCAAGGCGTTAAAGCAGGCGGATGTTCTGGAATTAATGCTGCTGTTTCCACAGGAATTCTCCCAGGAGCAGATGAAAGCGTCCTATGCGTATTATGAGCCGATCACGACCCATGATTCCTCCTTGTCAGCGGCGGTTCACGGCATTGTGGCATCCTGGCTGAATCAAAAGGAAGAAGCGGGAGGTTTTCTGCAGCGGGTGATGGCTATCGATCTCTCCTTGGAGAAAAAGGGTGCTGCTGAGGGGATTCACATCGCCAATTGCGGGGGCCTGTGGCAGCTCATCGTTTACGGATTTGCCGGTTTGACGAGTGCGATGTGGAGCGAGACCCTTCACCTGCAACCCCGGCTACCTGAGGGCTGGGAGGAGCTGAGCCTCCAGATCGTTTGGCGAGGGGAGCGCTACCGGGTAACGGTTAATCCAGGTGCTTATGAAGTGCACAAGCTGGACGGGAGGGAGGAAGCTATTGCGAGCAAAACCATTTGAGGCAGCCATCTTTGATTTGGACGGGGTCATTGCCGATACCGCAAAATTTCACTACAAAGCCTGGAAGCGTCTTGCCGGGGAGTTAGGGTTCGCTTTCAGCGAAAGAGAGAATGAGCAGCTTGAGCCCGTTTTTCTGATAAGCCATATCGGCGTAGCCAATCACACCGGGGCGGAAGACGGCCTAAATGAATAATAAGCGAACTACCTTATTGACACTGACGCAAATGCGGCCGGATATTCCGTATGCGCTGCCAGGTGGCGGTTTTGTCACTCTGACGCTTTTTACAGATCGCTTGGGCTCACAGCTGCATCTGTTGACCGTATCCAACGGCAGGCTTGTTTTTACCGTGATTCTGGAACGGGGTATGGACATTGGGGGAGTCTGGCTGGACTCTGAGAAGATCAGCTGGAAGCGTGATGAGCGATATCTGCTGCATCCGGAACACGTGGACCTGTCTGACAATGAGCATTCAGGCTGGGATTCGGGCTTCTATGCGGCTGTGGCTGCCATCGGTCCTGAAATCTTCGGCACACCCGATGAGATAAGAACCGTCCATGGGACGGGGTCTTATTCCCCGGCGTTACTGGAATCGATAAGACTGGTTTGGGATGAGAGGCAGATTTGCTTGGAGGGCAACGTTCCAGTGAGAGGGTATGGAACGTTGCCTGTTTATGAAAAAACAATCCGGATGATAACGAATTACGGGGCAGCTGCGCTGTTCCGGGAGGATACGGTGCGGAATTTAACGGATACACCCCAACCTGTAGACGATGGTTACCATATCCAGCTGGCGGGGACTTTTATGTCGGGCGGCGGAAGTTATGTTCTGCCGGTTTCGTCAAAAAAACTGCTGCTCCGTGACTCTGCCCCTCCAGAGGAAGATCCGTTTGCCGTCTACGATTCCGAAACCAGGCTGGACCCGATCCGCTGTTATCAATACGTTCCTGAGCCAGTGGAGGGGCTGTCCGATCTGCCGCAGGTCCGCGACTACTGCGCTGCTGCAGGCGATGGCCAGGAGCTGACGGCCGAGATGCTGGTGAATGCAGGAAAAGATGCCGCAGCCTATGTGATTCGTTCCCTGCAATGTTATCCCCGTTCACTGGTAGCCAAACGGGCGATCGTGGACTGCATGTATGCTCTGGAGCCCTGTAAGACCAGACCCAATTCTATAAAGCAAAAAACGATAGACGGCGAAATTGTCTATATCGGACCCCGTGGACAGTGTACCGGCTGGATCATCTTGGGGGCGACACGTGATCCGCAGGAAATTACAGCCCTTACGCACTTGATCCGAAGTGCTGCGAAGTGAGACAAAACAAAAACACCTTCAAGAGGATGGAACCTATCGTAAGATAGGAGATAACCCTGGAGGTGTTTTCACGTTCGGATTTAAGCGGAAAAATAACCAGTCACCGGTGGACTTCCGGTGACTGGTTGCTTAACCCATGCAAGGTGTTTTCTTTAATTTGCCCCGGGGCTTTCCTCAAATATGGCCTTAACAGTCACCGCCTCATCGGGCATGGTAAAGGTATTTCCGGCAATGTTTAACCCTATTGGACGGATAACCTTCCATCCCTTGAAGATATAGCCCGCCTCAGGTGTGGCTGTTAGCGTAACTTCTGTATCCTTTGCCGCAGAAGCTACATTGGCGCTTGCTGTGCCGCGACCCTCGGTTTCGACTGTGATGCTGTGACTGACCGGTGTAGAGCTGTCAACAATGTTGACGGTGAACTTGACCGGATTCCCTGTATCAAAGGAGATTGTAAATTCCGCCCTATTACTCTTTTTAAGTCCAAGCGCAGCCAGATATCCGTTCTTGATGGTCAAGGTGTTTCCTGTGACGACGTAGTCATCCGGTATTACTGGATTTCCGTTGTATACTACCTCTGTTACAGAGCTTGCTTTATTCCATGTGATAATAGTGCTTGCATCACCGGGTGCATGGAGATCGTAGTTTACACTTTCGGGATTGATTTCCGCATCATCTGCCGGAACCTTGCTAACCTCGGTCACTGCGCTGAATTCACTGTAGCTGAGGTTACGAATTTCAATTCTCATGCGTTGATTATCTTTAGCCTGGTCATCAGCTAACCTTACAATTGCACCGTCATTATTGGATGCTCCTTCTACAGTGATTACTTTTCTATTGCTTTTGTTCATTATTTTATAGTAGTCACCGTCTTTTTCCAATTTCCACTGTTGAGTATCAGGTATTGAGTCTCCGGAAGCTTTTATATTTTGACAGATTTGCTGTATGGCTGAACCCGGAAGAATGTCGATTACATGACCGCTTTGAACAGACTGTATTTGGTAATATCCTGTGCCGAGATCCAAGAATCTCCACAATTGATTATTGCCATCACCATTTGCCCATTGGTTAATCACAGCTTTCGGATCACTTGAAACTTTGTCAACATCCAATGCCTTTCCGCTGTGCTTGGGTTGGATTTTAACCATCTTTTCAGGAATTATTTTCTTAGCACTCGAACTCATATATCCGCCGCTGAATTTATCAATTGTGAGACTGTCGATATTAAATTTTCCGGTATCACCTGCTTTACGTATGAATTTAACTACATTTTTTCCGGCTTTCAGGTTTACTGACTCTGTTGCATCCGTCCAGGTATCCCAGTTCGTTGTCGGAGGTAATGAAACTTGTTTTATTCTCTCTTCGTTAACATACATGGTCATTGTTATATTTGACTTCTGCGCGCCAGAATATCTCAAGGTTGATGTATATGAAGCTGTATTTGGTACGTTTACTTCATATTTGATTGAATCTCCTTCTTGCTCAAAGCCGGCTACAAATCCGTTGCCTTCATACCATAAATGATCCTTAGCAATCTTTAAGCTCCCTTCTCTGGTTGCTTCCTCTGCCTGATATCTCCAGGGAGTACGTTTGTTAAGATGGATACTGTCCATATTTATAATGCCTGAATTATCCGTTTCAGATTTATAAGTGATGGTGTTTTTTCCCTCTTTCAGACTTAAAGTCTCAAGCTTTTCTCTCCAGACAGTAAGTCCTCCAGTAGCCGGGAAGGTTATATTTTTAACATATGTGCCGTTCAAATACAGACCTAAGGTTTTACCTGCAGTTTCTTTTGCATATCTCAGCTTTACATCATAGGACGCTGCATTCTCAACATTAATAGAAAACTCCACCGATGAGTTAGCTTTTGATAGCCCGGTTACATAACCGATTCCCATATTGCCATCTTTTGCGTAAACTACTTTAGCATCTGTTGATCCCGTAGTTTTTGCATTTTCTGCTCCATAATGCCAGGTAGTTGCTTCGGTAACGGTTATATAATCAAGATTTACATTACCGGTGTCGCCCTGGTCATATTTATACATGATGGTATTTTCCCCTTCATTGAGGAAAACATTGTCATAACGATCAGCCCAGTTGTCCCAGCTTTTTAAACTAAAGAAATCTACCTGTTTGATTTTTTGGCCATTTACATACATACTCATGGTTCTGTCATCATTAAACCCTAAGCTGTAGCCCAGCTTAACTGAATAGTTGCCTGCATTAGCGGCATTTACCTTAAAGGTGACCGCAGAATTTGAAATCCATAATCCGCCGGCAAAACCGGTTCCGCTATATCCCGGATGGTTTTTATCTACCTTTGCATTTCCGGACAATTCGGCACTTTCTGCTTCGTACAATGTGCTTCTTTTTATAATCATGGCATCCAGAGCCAACGTGCTCTTGCCGAAAAGACGGATCTTGTTGCTTCCGGCGTTAAGCTTAATGTTATAAGCTGATTTAATATCGAAGTTGGCATCAAAGCCTGCATTGGATGTAAATGAAATTGTTCGGGAAGCCTCTTGGTTGACGCCCATTTTCATGTTAACAGTATCCGCCGTATTATTATTGTATCTGAAATCCAGTGAGTAGGTTCCTGTAGCGTTCGTGTTTACAGTAAACTCTACATAGTCATTGTCGCTGCTGTTATTGAATTTTTCATATACGCTGCTCGAAGCATAAGCACTTTTTCCAACTACTTTTGAAACTCCTGACAACCTTGCATCCTCAGCTTCATAAATTTCACTTTTTTCCTCTCCTGAGGGTCTGCCCAGAATGGTGCCGGGATTTGAAGGGATTCCGGGATTTATGAAATCATTATCATTCCAATTTATACGTTGAGCTCTTATTCCTCTGTTTCCGCCGCCTTGTCCATGGGTCGGTATGCCATGGTACATGATCCAATCCTCTGTACCGTCTTCGGACTTAAGGAACAAAGGCGATCCCGGTCCATAAGAACTGTTTTCATCCGATCGTTTCATGACAGGTTCAGGATGTTTCTTCCAGGATTCGGCTTTCATAACATCAGATGTTGCATCAGCTACGGATACCCCGACAGAATAGTTATCATTCATAAAGCTGCTTGCGGAATAGGCGAAATAGATCTTGCCGTTTCGTTCAACTACTGCAGCGCCCTCATTTATACTGTCGTGATGTTTTTCCCAGTCATATTGCGGCATTGCCACTGTAGCTTCTTCGCCTTCCAATGTCCACGGGTTCTTCATTTTGACAATCGTTGGACTCTCGTCAAATTTGGTTTTTGCAGGATCATTAGGGTCAGGGAAATAGTAGTATTTTGTATAGGTGAAGTAGCTTTCCCCTTTAATGGATACAACGCCGCATGCCAAACCATAGCCTTGCGTATTCAGAAGTCCCTTCTTGGTGGTAATCTGACCATCGCTGTCTGCATTAGCGGATTCTCCCTTGAGCTCCCAGGTTCCTTCAAAAGGATCGGGAGAGGAGTTCTCCAGGACGTAGGAACTTGGATGTCCATATCCAAAGCTTTCCTCTGGACCTGAAGAGAAATAAATATACCATTTTCCTTCCAGTCTATATATATATGGGCCCCACACAAACCCGGAATTACCCGGTTTCTTCCAAACGATTTTGCTTTTTGCAGTGGATACGCCGAGAATGGTTTCATGTCTTTTTAATGTGATATTATTATCGCCAGAAAAAGCTGAATAGTAATAACCGTCTGCAGCCCTGGCAATTGTAGGATCAGCACCGCCCATAAGCGGGTTTACATAATTAGAAGTTACATCTGCATTAGAGATGCCTGACAGCAATAATGAAAGTATTATCGCAAAGGATAACATAATAAAACTTTTTTTCTTCATAGTAATCTCCTTCTCTAATTAATTTTTAATAAGAACGAAGGATAGCTTTCATGCGATCACTGTGCCAGATTTTAAAACGGTATGTTCACTATACACCCCCCTTAAAGATACGGACCAATGACTGTAACCGCTTGCAATTTTTCTGTAGTACTACGCATTCATTATAAAATAAAAGCGGAACTGTTTTTCGGCATCATGTTTTGCGATATTTTGAGGGATTATATTTGCAGGAGAAGAGTCGTGAATAGAAACTCGATTTCCTTGCTTTTTTTTTAGTTTTCTTATGCTATTTTTACTTTATGCCCGATTATTATTTTTCAATAAGCTGCTTTACTTGCTCAGGAAGCTCTTCAGGCGATATTTCCTCCCAATGTGTTACACCGCGCAGGAAGGTTGCCAACAGCTTCAAACTTGCATTCTTCTGAAGCTGTTTGCTGGCAGTGAAGCTTAATTTCTTGGTATTCCCTTGAGCTGTGTATCCGGTAAGTTCATAATTGTATCTGCTGTATCAGGATAAAGCCATATCTTTATGCTTCAGCGGATGAATTGACCACGCCGCAAACAGCGCAATAAACGTAACATTCATGAAGAAAAAGGATAGGTTCTCTGGAGGTGTCAATTCCCGCTGGCTCAGCACACTCATACCGATGGTCAACAGGGAGTAGGGGAACAACATACCGATTTTCGCTACATACATGACCAGACCAAGGAAGACTGCACAGAGACTTCTGTAATTGTTCTTCAGTAATTAATATAGAGAGGTCTTCTTGCTTCCGGCTGAAGATAACCTTACAGTTACCTTAAATAAGAATTGAAAATATCGAGTTTCCGGCTAGATCAGGTATACTAAACAGGGTGATGCGAATTGGATATCATAAAAAATAAAAAAGTAGATCTGCAGGATGGAAAAGCCGGATGCGGCCATTCTGGATGTTATGCTGCCTGACGGAGATGGATTTTCTCTTCTTTCCGCAATCAGAACATTTTCGGACATGCCGGTGCTGTTTCTCTCCGCGCGTGGAGAGGATGAAGACCGGTTGCTTGGCCTTGGGCTGGGCGCGGATGATTATATCGTCAAGCCTTTTCTGCCGAGAGAATTGATTTTACGGCTGATGGCCATTTTAAAGCGGGCATATGCCTTCAATGCTCCCGAGAGGCTCCCTGTCTTCCGCCTGGGCAGACAGACAATAGATTTGGAAAGCGCTGTTGTGCGTAGAGAGGGCACCGAGCTTCCTCTGACAGCCAAAGAACACGCAATACTAATTAAACTGCATGAGAACCAAGGAAGAATCGTAACAAGCGACGCCCTATGTCAGGCGGTATGGGGAGATGACAGCTTCGGCTATGAGAATACATTAATGGTACATGTGCGGAGAATCCGTGAAAAAATAGAAGAGGAACCATCCAAGCACCCGCTGCCGGAGCCGGCGCTTTGAGCTGATTAATATTAACATTGATGAATCCATAAGGAGTGCCATGAATATGTTCAAAATTATGATTGTGGAGGATGATCCCAAAATTGCGGATCTTCTGCTGTCTGCTATTTTAAAGTACGGTTATGATGTGGTGCGGGTGAAGGACTTTCAACAGGTGTTTGAGGAATTCCAGCAGGTTAAGCCGGAGCTGGTGCTGCTTGACGTGAATCTCCCGAGTTACGACGGTTATTACTGGTGCCGGCAAATCCGCCGGATTTCCACCTGCCCGGTACTGTTTATTTCGGCCCGTGAAGGTGAAATGGATCAGATTATGGCACTTGAGAATGGCGGGGATGACTATATCACCAAGCCATTTCATTCGGGGGTTGTTCTGGCCAAGATTCACAGCCATCTCCGCCGTGCCTACGGGGAGTATGCGGCGAGACGCGAGGAGCCGGTGATAGAGCTGGAGGGGCTTACTCTCTATCCCGAAAGGCTTGAGCTGCAGCTGGGACAATCCATGGTGACCTTGACTAAAAAAGAATCGGATATAATAGAGAGCCTCATGGAGCGCTACCCAAGGGTGGCCAGCAGGGAGGCTTTACTGGAGAAGCTGTGGGATCCGCAAGCTTTTGTAGATGAAAATACGCTCAACGTAAATATTACACGGGTCCGGAAGAAGTTCCAGGAGCTTGACATCGAGGAAGCTGTACTTACGGTCAGGGGATCAGGCTATAAGTTGAACATCACCTGGACAGAGGGCAGCCAATGAAGCTGTTTATCCGGGAGCATACTTTATTGATTGCCGTTCAAATTGTTCAATTTGCTGCAATACTATCCATCTACTGGCTCGACGGCTATAATCATCTTTCGACTGCTCTTTATGCAGCCTTCATAGGTTTATTTTTCCTTGGCTGTTATTTGGTTCGGCAATATTTTACCCGGCGCCGCTACTATCTTCGCCTGAGCCGGCCACTGGAAACGCTGGATGAATCTTATCAAAGAATTGATAACACACCTGTATCCAAAGCGCTTGAAGAATTGCTGCATGCTCAGTACCGCCACTCTATGCAGCAGCTCATAGCGGTGAAAAAGCAGCAGGAGCAGCACTTAACCTTTATTGATCAATGGGTTCATCAAATGAAAACGCCGCTGTCGGTCATTGAGCTCACGGTTCAGAACATGGATGAGCCTGAGTTTGCCAGCATCCGTGAGGAGCTGGAGCGGATGCGCAGCGGCCTGCATACGGTGCTATACATGGCCAGGCTCCGTGCCTTTGAAAAGGATTTTCATATCAAACCTGTCGTTCTGCCGCAGCTCGTGAACGAGGTTGTGCATGACCACAAACGCCTGTTCATCCGCAACCGGATATTTCCCGAGGTTCTGGCTGCGGATCCCGGGATTACTGCCCAGAGCGATGAGAAATGGCTGTTCTTTATGCTGTCTCAAATCATTAACAATGCCATCAAATATTCAGCGGCCAAAGATACAGAGGATAAAAGGGTTGTCGTTTCCTGCTACTTACGGAACGCTGAACCCATCATTGAGGTCAGAGATCAGGGGATAGGGATCCAGGCGTCTGATCTCAAACGGGTCTTTGACCCTTTTTTTACTGGCGACAACGGGCGGGGGCTGCGTGAATCTACGGGGATGGGACTGTATTTGACGAAGGAGTCTGCCGACCGTCTCGGGCACCGGCTTGAGCTGGAGACGGAGGTTGGCGTAGGGACAGTGGTGCGCATTGTATTTGCAGCCAATCATTAGCTTACATCCGTGTAATAAAAGTGAAACCTAAATCGATAGTTGATGTTCTGTGTCTCCGGTATAGTGGTTTATAGAAGGATTTAACGCAGGAGAGGAGATAGAAGCATTATGCTGGAGGTAAGACAGGTTAGTAAAATATATGAAGGAAATGTGGCCTACCGGGCTTTGACCGACATTGATTTAACTATTGACGCTGGAGAATTCGTCGGGATTATGGGTCCTTCCGGAAGCGGGAAAACAACACTTCTTAATATGATTGCCACAGTCGACGGCCCAACCACAGGGGAAATTATCATCGACAACAAAGATATAGGAAAGCTGAGCAAAAACGATTTGGCGGTATTTCGCCGCCGGCAGCTAGGCTTTGTTTTTCAGGACTTCAATCTGCTGAATACCCTGACCGTGGAGGAGAATATTGTGCTGCCGCTGACACTGGATGGAACCCAGATCAGCGAAATGAAGCAAAAGGCACAAGCGATTGCCGATAAGCTGGGGATTACCGCCATCATGAAAAAACGCACCTATGAAATCTCCGGGGGGCAGGCCCAGCGGACGGCTATCGCCAGAGCTATGATTCATTCACCCAAGCTGCTGCTGGCGGATGAACCCACCGGTAATCTGGATTCCAAAGCGGCAAAGGATGTCATGGATATGCTGGAAACCATCAACCGGGAACAGAAAACGACCATGATGCTTGTTACCCATGACGCTGTGGCCGCGAGCTATTGCCATCGGGTAGTGTTTATTAAAGATGGCAGATTTTATACGGAGATCCACCGTGGGGACAACCGTCAAAGCTTTTTCCAGAAAATCATTGATACACTTTCGCTGCTGGGGGGATATGGAAATGACGTTCCGTCAATTCGCATTCCGTAACGTCAGCCGGAATAAACGGCTCTACACCGCCTATTTCTTGAGCAGTATGTTTACCGTAATGGTGTTTTTCACCTTTTCCATCTTTGCGTTTCATCCGATGCTCAGCGAAGATCGTATGCAGTCGAGTGCGGTGGTTGCCCTTTCGGTGTCGAAATGGATTATCTATGTGTTTTCCTTTTTTTTCGTGCTTTACTCGATGAGCGCATTTCTGCAATCGCGGAAAAGGGAATTCGGATTAATGATGATGCAGGGTATGACCACCCGCCAGCTGCGGACGATGATTTTTCTGGAGAATATGATTATCGGGTTCGGGGCAACTATTAGTGGTATCGGTCTGGGAATTGTGTTTGCGAAGGGGATTTTGCTTGCCGGAGAGCAGGCGCTTGCGCTCAATGAACAGCTGCAATTCTATTTTCCGTTCAAGGCGATCTTCCTCACGCTGGCTTCATTCATGCTGCTGTTCATCCTGATCTCCCTGTTTATTTCAGTGGTGCTGCGGAGCGGCAAGCTAATCACGCTCATCAAGGCGGATCGTCAGCCCAAGCGGGAGCCGAAGGCTTCACTGTTGCTGTCACTGCTTGTGGTGGCATTGCTAGGGACCAGCTATTTCCTTTCTTTACGGGCCAGCGGCTTGGATGTTGTGTTCTTGCTTCCGCCAGTAGTAATTATGGTGACTATTGGTACGTATCTGCTGTTCACACAGCTCAGTGTATATCTGATCCGGAAGCTGAAGCGAAAAGAGCGTTTTTTCTGGTTTAAGACCAATATGCTGCTGTTCTCCGATCTCTCCTACCGGATGAAAGACAATGCACGCTCCTTTTTTCTGGTCGCCATCATCTCTACAGTTTCATTTAGTGCCATAGGCGCATTGTACGGATTCCAATCCATGCTTAACGGGGCGCTGACGAAGGAAAATCCTTATCTGTTCACATATCTCGCTGCTGATGGCGACAGTAAGGAACAAGCCCATGTAAAACTGATTGATCAGAGCTTAAGCGAATCCAAGGTTACCGCTGAAAAGACTTTACTTGAGCTTAATTATTATAATACTGCTGAAGGCAATCAAACGCTTACCCTAGTAAAGCAAGCCGAGTATAACCATCTTGCGGAGCTGCTTGGAATCAAACCTATTAAGCTTTCTGACGGGAAGGCGGCCATCGTTGATTTTGGGCTGTCGCGGAAAGGCGAAAAGATGCTCCACCAGCCTGTAAAGCTGCAGTCGGGGATAGTTATCGAAGCAACTCAGGCGGTTGTATCTCCGGCGATACGGGGCATTAGCGGCTATTACATTGTCCCTGATGAGTTGTTTGCCAAACTCGCCCCGCCAGGTCAAGAAAGTCACTATTATGCCTGGCATGGACCGATTAAACAGCAGGGAGCAGTGGCTGCGGGCGGAAAGCTGACCAACAAGCTTCCGTATGACGGAAATTACGAATTTTATGCACTTGAATTTCAGACAAACCGTATTAATGAAAGCTTTGGGCCACTGATGTTCATCGGCTTCTTTATCGGAATTGTGTTTTTTGTCTCTGCTGGCAGCTTTCTTTATTTCCGGCTATACAGTGATCTGGATGAAGATAAACAAAAGTTCAAGGCCATTTCCAAGCTGGGACTGAGCGAAAGAGAGCTGGGCAAGATATTGAACCGCCAAATCAGTCTGCTGTTCTTCGCTCCTATCGTTGTCGCACTGGTGCATGGAGCGGTGGCACTTACCACCCTATCCCACATGTTCAATTATTCAATGTTTAAAGAATCCGTTCTTGTGCTCAGCCTGTTCTTTATCATTCAGCTCGTTTACTTTTGTGTTGTCCGTCTGTTCTACACCAGACAGATTAAATCGGCACTGGCCGGATAAGTCTTATGCCTGTAAATGCACGGGGTGTCCCAAAAGCCATGAAATGGCTAATTGGAACACCCTAGTTTTTTGAGCAGGATAGACGTGAGCACATGTTGTAAACGCTCCGCGAACGGACCGTTGTTCCAATCGCTGTTGTCCCTAAATTTTCAGCAGTTCCGATTCAGGTATGTGTCTGGTTAGTTTGTCTAACTCCAAAGAAGGAAACCAGTCGGTCTGAATAACATCATCACTTCCATATTTAACTACATGGGTTACCGTATACGGAGACATGTATAAATTGTGATGGATGAGCGGGTGTACCCTAATGGAATCCCCTCGTTTCATACTTCTCAAAGAAAGCTTACCTTCAACAGACAACTCGGCATACACCAGCCATCCGCTTTGAACCACGTAAAATTCAGTAAGTCCCTTATGAAAGTGACTATTCTGCCAGCCGCCCTCATTAGATGCTTCCGTTCTTATGTAAGATGTTCCGTCGGAGCTTATCAACCGGAACCGTTTTTCACCATTGTCCATCAATTGATGGAACGTCTCGATGCCTAGTTCACGGGCTTCTTCATCAGACAACCTTCTTGGCACGCGGAATCCCCCTTCTATACAGACTAACCTATTCATATTATTCGACGTTGTGTTTTTGTACTCCTTGCTATCCGGGCAGCAAACATACCGGGAAAGGCACCCGATATTATGTTGCAACCCTCTCTAAGCGGTCAATCCAGCTCTTCAGACGGTTATGGCAGCTGTTTGCACGGGCCGGATAATGTTTATGCCGATAAAGTACGCAAAGAAGCCGCTCCTGTGAGGGAACGGCTTCTTTGCTATTTATAAACGCTGATTACACTTACACCAAGTTGGGAATATCCACTGCAGGCTCACTGTCAGCTTCGTAATCGACACCGTCTGTGCGGAAGCCGAACAGATTGAAAAAGTCTTCCTGATATCCGGCAAGGTCGGCAAGTTCAGGGACATTATCCGTTTCCAGCTCGGTCCAGCGGCGCATCACTTCAGTTTGAATATCCTCACGCATTTCCCAATTGTCAATCCGGATCAGGTGGCTGCCGTCAGCAGCAGCCTCGCCGCCGTTGTACAAATGCTCGGCGAACAAACGGTACATCTGCTGGATGCAGTTCTCATGCAGCTCTTTTTCCTTCATCACTCTGTATAGTGCTGAAATATAGAGCGGTACCACAGGAATAGCTGAGCTTGACTGGGTAACCAGAGCTTTGTTGACGGAGACAAAGGCACGACCGCCTTGTGGCTTAAGCTGGTCATTTAAAGCGATTGCTGTTTTTTCGAGATCATTTTTGGCTTGGCCGATCGTTCCGTCCTTATAGATCGGGTGGGTAACTTCCGGCCCGATATACGAATAGGCAACGGTAGTAGCTCCATCTGCAAGAACGCCTGCTGCCTGAAGCTGGTCGATCCACATGCTCCAGTCTTCACCGCCCATTACGGCAATGGTCTGGCGGACCTCATCGTCTGTCGCTGGCTCAATGGTGACGGTAGAGACTTCACCGGAGTGGAAGTTCATCGTTTTGTTCGTATACGCGCTGCCGACAGGTTTGATCACAGAAGAGAAAGTTTCTCCCGTTACCGGATGAGTGCGGCGGGGGGAAGCTACACTGTAGATCACGAGATCCACTGTGCCGTATTCGGCTTTAATGAGCTCGATCGTTTTTGCTTTAATGGCATCAGAGAAAGCATCGCCGACGATGCTGTGTGATTTGAGGCCAAGCTTCGCCGCCTGCTGCTCAAGTGCTGCGGAGTTATACCAGCCGGCAGAGGCGGTGCGGGCACCCTCAGCAGGCTTGTCAAAAAATACGCCAATTGTATTCGCGCCTGCACCAAAAGCGGCGGTAATCCGCGAAGCCAGACCGTATCCGGTAGAAGCGCCGATCACGAGAACATTAGCCGGACCATTCAGTTTCTTCTGTGCTTTTACATAGTAAATTTGCTGCTCCACTTGCTTGGCGCATCCCTCAGGATGGGCAGTGGTGCAAATAAAGCCGCGGGTTTTGGGCTGAATAATCATCAAGGAAATCCCCTTTGTTTAGTTTTTAACTTAATTTTCGCTAATATAGAGTATAGCAAATGATAGCTTAGAAAGATAAGTTTTGAAATTAAATTATTTTGCTGCAGGACAGCGGGAAGCGTTGAAGATCAATTTTTCCTCTTAAGCGCATAATTGCTTCTTCCACAGGTCACAATAGGGAAAAAGCAGAATGAAGGGATTAACATGAATGCTTTTCGTTTGAAAGAACAACTGTGGCGGCGGTGGAGACGTTGGAAAAAGGCTCCCTGGGTGGGAGCGGCTTGTATCGCTTTGACGGTAGTGGCCTGGCGCGGCATGCAGGTTCCGGAGGAGATCAGCGGATTGTTAAGCAATTCAGACTGGGCGATACCGGTGGAGTCGTTAAGCGAAACATACAGCCCGGAGCAGACCGGAGGGCAGGATGACAGCGTGGCAGCGGTGGCAGCCGTTTCTAATAATATCGGAAACAGCGAGGAAGACGGCAGTGCCGCTGTAGAGAGCAAACAACTGCTGGAAGCGGTTAGCCAAGACGCTGTCAGTAGAACGGTACATTTGAAGACGGTCTATGTTACGGGCGTAGAAGTACAGACCCTTTCAGGAGAGCGGAATCCGGGGCAGCTTAAAGTACTGATAGAGAAACATCCGGGCTGGAACGGCTGGATTAGCCAGGAAGGCGATTTGTGGCTGGAGCATCAAGTCAATGATCTTTCGCCGCTGACCAAAAAGGATGCTTATATCGGTGTAGACGCACACGGGAATTTAAGTCTGTTCAAAGGTCCGCCGGCAGCGGAAAAAGTGCTGAAGACCTTTTTTCAGATGGACATGGGCTCCATGAAGTCTTCGCTCCCGGAAGGGATCATGAAACAGCTGCATGAAGGGATACGGGTGCAGGACATTGAGGAGTACAACAGCGTGCTGTCGACATTCAGCGATTATGCACGTGATACGGCGGAGCAGGCAATGCAGTCGGAATAAGCAGCAGAGGATAGTACTGGAAGGCCCCTGATCTTATGATCGGGGGCTTTTTGGCATGAGGGTTACAAATGAGGCAAATTTTTTTCTCTGCTAGAGGGATTTTTGCTATAATGGGTAGAAGGAATACATATGTTCGCTTTAAGAGCGGGCAATGGATGAATACGGTGGAATATCCTGCCTGTTAGAAGGAGAGATTGGGCTTGCGCATCTTAGGAATAGACCCGGGGCTGGCGATTGTCGGCTTTGGCTTCGTAGATAAGGAAGGAAATAAATTGACGCCGGTTCAATATGGCAGTATTCAGACAGAGGCGCATACGCCTGAGGAAGAACGGCTGCTGCATGTCTATGAGGGCATGGTGCAGCTGATAGATAAATATAAGCCGGACGCAGTGGCAGTGGAAAAGCTGTTCTTCGCCCGCAATGTGACAACTGCGCTTCCGGTGGCGCAGGCACGGGGGGTGCTGATTCTGGCTGCCGTGCAGCGCGGGCTTCCCGTAGCCGAATATACACCGATGATGGTAAAGCAGGCTGTGGTCGGTTATGGCAAGGCTGAGAAGAAGCAGGTACAGGAAATGGTGAAGCTGCTGTTGAAGCTGTCCGCTGTTCCTAAGCCCGACGATGTGGCCGATGCGCTGGCGGTGGCTGTTTGCCACGCCCATTCGGTGAGTCTTAATTCCAAACTAAATGAGGTATTGCGAAAATGATAGATTACTTAAGAGGACCGGTAGTACATTTGGAGTCGGAGTATGTGGTGCTGGATGTCCAGGGGGTAGGATACCGGGTGTTCTGCCCGAATCCTTATGCGTTCGTCAAGTCGGAAGGACCCGTGACCATCTACATCCATTATCAGACACGGGAGGATGCCACACTGTTGTTCGGATTCCCGACAAGGGAAGAACAGAAGCTGTTCCGCAAGCTGATTGAGGTGTCCGGTATTGGACCGCGCGTGGCCCTGGGGATTCTGACCGGCGGCACGCCGGACCAACTGATCTCGGCGATTTATCAGGAGAATATCACCTTCCTGACCAAGCTGCCGGGTATTGGCAAGAAGACGGCACAGCGGATGATTCTGGATCTGCGGGATAAGCTGGACGGTTTGAGCGCCGCCTCCATGCAGACGGGGTTATTTGCGGTGCCGATGGAAGAGCAGAATGCCGCCCTGCCGTGGCAGGAAGCCAGAGACGGTCTGAAAGCGCTCGGTTATACCGAAGCAGAGCTGGACCGGGTATGGCTGACGATGAAGAAAGAAGGCACAGATACAGGGACTGTCGATGTACTGATGAAGAAGGCGCTGGGGCTGCTATATATCGCCAAATAAGCCATAACGCAGCTGCCTAAAGGGACAGCCTTGAAGAACGGAGTGAGGAAATAGATGGATGACCGGATTATATCGGCGAATCTGATGATGGACGAGCAGGCGGTGGAATTAAGTCTGCGTCCCCGTTATCTGGGCGAATATATCGGACAGACACAGGTGAAAGAGAACCTGAAAATATATATTGAAGCAGCCAAAATGCGCAGTGAGGCACTGGATCATGTGTTGTTGTACGGGCCTCCGGGTCTTGGCAAAACCACGCTCGCGAACATTATCGCCAACGAGCTTGGTGTGAATCTGCGGACGACGTCCGGGCCGGCCATTGAGCGGCCCGGGGATCTGGCAGCGTTGTTGACCAACCTGCAGGAAGGCGACGTGCTGTTTATTGACGAAATTCACCGCCTGCACCGGACTGTGGAAGAAGTCATGTATCCGGCGATGGAGGATTTCGCGCTCGATATCATGATCGGCAAAGGGCCTAGCGCCCGTTCGGTGCGGCTGGATCTGCCGCCCTTTACACTGATCGGAGCCACCACGCGGGCCGGGTTGCTGTCGGCGCCGCTGCGTGACCGCTTCGGGGTGGTCAGCCGTTTGGAATACTATACGATTGATGAGCTGAGCTTCATCGTCTCCCGCAATGCCGAGCTGCTTGGCATTGAGATCCTGGGCGATGCCGCTGAAGAGATTGCCCTGCGTGCCCGGGGAACACCGCGGATTGCCAACCGCTTGCTGAAGCGGGTCCGCGATTTCGCCCAGGTGCGCGGTGATGGAATCATCACCCCCGATATTGCGGGTGAATCGCTGAAGATGCTGCAGGTCGATCCGCGCGGGCTGGACAGCATAGACCATAAGATGCTGCACTCGATGATCACCGCCTTTCGCGGCGGTCCTGTAGGGCTGGATACGATTGCCGCCACAATAGGCGAAGAGAGCCAGACTATTGAAGATGTGTATGAACCTTATCTGCTGCAGATCGGTTTCCTGCAGCGCACTCCCCGGGGACGAATGGTAACCCCGGCGGCTTATCATCACCTGGGTCTTCCGCTTCCTCCGGAGCAGCATTAAAGTTGAAATGCTAGACCCACAACAAACTTTTAGGAGGCTTCACGATGAATCATGCGAGGCGCAAACTGACAGGAATGGGACTGCTGGGCCGGGGATTGCTGGCGGCAACACTGATTGCAGGCAGCTTCCTGGTTCCTGCAGGTGATATCCATGCTGAATCCAGTGCAAACATCCGGGTTGCGATATATGCTGATATCGGCAGCAAATATAAATTAACCGTACCATACGTGACGCTGCAGTCTGCTAAGGAATTCAATTTTCTCTCCGGCCAGAGTGGGGCAGCCTCATTGCTGCTGGTTCCGGCCAACAGCAAAATACGCGTAAGTCTGGATAGCTACAAGGTTAAGGTTATGGAAGCTGCCACCTGGCAGGCAGCTGCCGATGCCGCCAAGAAGCTGCAGTCTACATCCGATAAGCCGCAGTTGCTGGTAACCTCGCGGAATGGGGTTAATGCATACCAGCTGTACACAGGTCCGTACGCCAGTGAAAATGCTGCCAAAGAAGGCCTTACCCGCGTAGGGAAAGCGGGACTGTCCATCCCGGCGGGCCAAACGTCAGCCGTGAAGGGCAATAAACACTTGTCTGCCGGAGAGTTCGCTTCCACTGAGGAAGCAGATGCTGCTCTCCAGGCACTGACGGCAGCCAATTTCGATGCCTGGAAGGTAATGGTGGCTGGAGCGGACGGCAGTGCCAAGACGCAGGTATGGGTCGGCGAAGCTACTGGCGAAAGTGAGCTTTCCGCCCTGCAGGCCGAAGTTGCGGCTGCACTTCCCCAGCTTGTCTTGTCTCCTGCTTCAGCACCCGGGTTAATGATCCGCAGTGACGCAGGATTGGACCTCAGTAAGGAAGGACAAGCGTTTCATTACAGTGTGTCCGGAGCCAATGCCAAGTTTATGGCTGCAGGCAATGAATCGGGGATTCAACTGGAGGAGAGATCCAAACGTACGTATCGCGGCAGCTTGGAGCTAAGTGGTTTAAACGGCTCATTGGCTGTCATTAATGAAGTACCGCTTGAGCAATACCTGTATGCGGTAGTCGGCGGAGAAGTCTCCTCGAGCTGGAATGAAGAAGCGCTTAAAGCCCAGGCAGTCGCCGCGCGCAGCTATGCGCTGTTTCAGGGCAAACGTTTTGATGTGGCCGATGTGGTCGATACGACACTAAGCCAGGTATATAACGGTATCGGGGCCGAAGCACCTACAATTATCAAGGCGGTGGATGCCACAGCCGGTGAAGTGCTGAAGAGCGGCGGGAAGATTGTCGAAACTGTCTTCTCCTCCAACAGCGGCGGCCGCACAGCGGATCCGTCAGAGGTCTGGGGCAATGGCGGAGCTGCTTTTGTCAGTGTGCTCAGCGCTGAGGATGCTTCGGCCTCTGCCTCATTTAAGAAGTGGTATTATGTGCTGCTGTCCAGCGGTGCCTCCGGCTATGCCCGTGAAGATAATATGAAACTGACCGGCAGTAAGACGGCGGCAGGACTTCCCCTTGCGACAGCTTCGACCAGTAATGTGAACATTCGGCCGCTGCCTGTTATCGACAGCAGTGCAAGTCCGGTAGGCAAACTGAATCCCGGTGAAAATGCTGTCGTATTGGATCAAGTCTATGAATCCGGGAGCTATAGCTGGATTAAAGGACCGTACACCTCGGCGGAGCTGCTCAAAAGCTTAGCCGGCAAGACAAGCAGTACACTGCCGTCATCCATTACCAGCCTGCAGGTTACCCAGCGCGGGCCTTCAGGAAGAGTCACTCAGGTCAAAGCCAACGGTAATATTCTGCAGGTTAAGTACCCGGATCTTTTCCGCTCCGCCTTTAATGGACTGCCCAGTACTTTGTTTGATATTGTACCTTCCGGCAGTTATACTGTATTAGGCGCTGACGGCTCTACCGCAACCATTGGCGGAACACAGTCTGCAGGTGTGCTTTCTGCATCCGGCAAGGTTACTGTCCAGAGCAGCGGAACGGTTGTAATGGGAGCTGATTCTTCGGCAAGAGTAGTTACAACTAACCCGGGATTTTACTTTATCGGCTGGGGCAATGGCCATGGGCTCGGCATGTCGCAGTGGGGCGTGAAGGGTATGGCCGATAACGGGTATGATTACAAGCAAATATTGCAACACTATTTTAATAACGTTACTATAGTTAAGGAATGAAGACTGACCATGAATGTAGACGATTATGATTTTCATTTGCCGGAGGAGCTGATTGCCCAGACTCCACTTTCTGACCGTAGTGCCTCAAGGCTGCTGCTGGTAAACAAGGAGAACGGAGAGCTTGCTCATCGGCATTTTACCGATATACTGGAGCAGTTTCAGCCGGGGGATACGCTTGTTCTGAATGATACACGCGTTATTCCTGCCAGACTGTTTGGGATCAAGGAAGACACCGGAGCCAAGGCGGAAGTGCTGCTCCTGAAGAATCTGGGGGAGGACCGGTGGGAAGCGCTGGTGAAGCCGGGCAAGAAGCTGAAGACCGGTGCGGTCATTATTTTCAGCGATGAACTCCGTGCGGTGATCGAAGATGAGGCCGATATGGGCGGCCGGACATTGCGCTTCATGTATGAAGGAATCTTTCAGGAGATTCTGGACAGACTGGGAACGATGCCCCTTCCACCCTATATTAAGGAAACACTCGATGACCGGGAACGGTATCAGACGGTATATGCCCGGCATGAAGGCTCAGCAGCGGCACCGACGGCAGGACTGCATTTTACAAAGGAACTGCTGGAGCGTATTGCCGCCAAAGGTGTAAATATTGCTTATATTACACTTCACGTTGGACTTGGCACATTCCGCCCGATGTCAGTAGAGAAGGTTGAAGAGCATGTCATGCATGCCGAGTATTTCGAGCTGTCCCGGCAAACTGCAGAGCTTCTGAATGATGCGAGAGAAAGAGGCGGCCGTATTATCGCTGTCGGTACAACCTCCTGCCGGACTCTGGAGACTGTGGGCAATAAGTTCCAGGGCGGACAGATTGAAGAATGCAGCGGGTGGACGGATATCTTCATTTACCCCGGTTACGCATTCACAGTTGTTAACGCATTGATTACGAACTTTCACCTGCCAAAGTCCACTTTGGTTATGCTGGTGAGCGCTTTAGCAGGACGTGAACAGATTCTCGCCGCCTATGAGGAAGCGATAGCGCAGCAATACCGCTTTTTCAGCTTTGGCGATGCGATGTTTATTTATTAAGCAAGAGGAAGGGTTAAACAAATGGCAGCAATAACTTATGAACACATTAAGACCTGCAAGCAGTCCGGAGCCCGGCTCGGCAGAGTCCATACCCCGCATGGTGTCATCGAGACACCTGCTTTTATGCCTGTTGGTACACAAGCTACAGTCAAGACCATGAGTCCTGAAGAACTGAAAGAAATGGACGCTCATATTATTTTGAGCAACACATACCATTTATTTCTGCGGCCTGGCCATGACATTATCCGTGAGGCCGGCGGTCTGCACAAGTTTATGAACTGGGACCGGCCGATTCTGACGGACAGCGGTGGATTCCAGGTATTCTCACTGAGCGATATGCGCAAAATTACCGAGGAAGGCGTACATTTCCGCTCCCATCTTAATGGAGACAAGAAATTCCTTTCGCCGGAAGTGGCGATGGAGGTTCAGAACGCACTTGGCTCCGATATCATGATGGCATTTGATGAATGCCCGCCTTTCCCGGCAGAATATGATTACGTCAAAAAGTCATTGGAACGTACCTCCCGCTGGGCAGAAAGATGTCTCAAAAGCCATGCCCGTCCCGAGGATCAGGGGTTGTTCGCTATTGTACAGGGAGGCATGCATGAGGATTTGCGCCGCCAGAGCGCGGCTGATTTGACTTCCATGGATTTCCCGGGGTATGCTATTGGGGGGCTCAGCGTCGGAGAGTCCAAGCAGCTAATGTATGAAGTGCTGGATTATACTGTTCCGCTGCTGCCGCAAGGGAAACCGCGCTATTTAATGGGTGTCGGTTCACCGGATGCGCTGCTTGAAGGGTCAATCCGCGGAGTGGACATGTTCGACTGTGTTCTGCCTACCCGCATTGCCCGTAACGGAACGACAATGACCAGTCAGGGAAGACTCGTTGTACGCAACGCACAGTATGCACGTGATTTCGGGCCGCTTGATCCGGAATGCAGTTGCTATACCTGCCGGAATTATTCCCGGGCGTATTTGCGCCATTTGATCAAAGCCGACGAAACTTTCGGCTTGCGGTTAACGACATACCATAACTTACACTTCCTGCTGGATTTGATGCGTAAAGTGCGTGAAGCCATCAGAGAGGATCGGCTGCTTGATTTTCGCGATGAGTTTTTTGCACAATACGGATTGTATGATAATCTCAAAGGCTTCTAGTACGCCTGTAACAGAAGAACTGGATTGTGCTTTAATGCATATCGAAAGGGGGGAAAGGATATGTTACATTTTCAATTTGCAGCAAATCAAGGGGGGACCGGCAGCATTTTAGGTCTCGTAGGCCCGTTTGTACTTATGTTTGTGGTGTTCTATTTCTTGCTCATTCGTCCGCAGCAGAAGAAAACTAAAGCACGTAACGGAATGTTGAAAGCCTTGAAGAAGGGCGATAAGGTAGTCACTATTGGTGGCCTTCACGGGACGATCATGGAGATTTCCGACGACATCGTCGTTTTGCGCGTTAATGATGTGACCCGTTTAACCTTTGACCGGGGCTCTATCAGCCATGCTGTGGCACTGGAGACGGAAGGTAAGGAGTAGTATTTCTTTACAACTTACATAAAAAGCGGCGTATCTCCTCCGGGAGAACGCCGCTTTTTGGCATGCTATCACATAAATCTCGTATTCATCACCCTGAGGCAATTGAGGAAATTAACGGGCATCTGTGGCACGGCTTCGTACTGGAAGTGATGTTTCCTCACTGCGGAGTGTCAGCTTGGCCAGCTGTACTGCAACAGAGGTGGACACAACGGCCAGCAGAGTGCCGCCCAGCATATCAATCAGCCAATGAATGCCGAGATAGAAGATTCCGAACACAATAGCTACTGCTGAAATCGTCGAGATGATCTTCCAGCGGTTGTTCCCTGACCGAAAGGCGAGCAGCGCCGTAGCTACAGCGATGGCCGTGTGCAGACTAGGGAAACAGTTGTTTAGACCGGAGAGCGGCCGGTATTCCTGTTCAAAGTTTGGAAAGACATCCAACATGATGAATCTTACACCTGCCGGAGCATAGGACCAAACTTCGTTGATTGGAAAATATAAAAAGAACGGAATGGCGACTGTGTAAATCAGCATGACCGTGTAGCAGGTGGCATACAGCATCAGGCGGTTCTTCTCCAGCAAATAGACTCCGAGTGAAGCAGCCAGCACGGCTTGGAGCATAAAGATATAGAAGAAAACGACAATAGGTGTAAGCCAGGGAGCGTAGAATATTTGCTGCAGCGTCTGGACAAAATGTCCTTCAAGTCCAAAGAATACAGAAGTATAATCAGATGCCAGATGCATGTTCTGCTCGATCTGCAGCTCATATTTATTCAGAAGGAGAACACTGATCATTCCGATAATAACCAACAGAAATTTATAGGAGTGCAGCAGTTCCTTTCCGAGTTCTACAAAGGCCATAAAAGGGTTGCGCCGGGTGCTGATCCAAATCAGCAGAATTACTATTACAACGGTGTACAAAACAACATGGTTCATGGATTGGTAAAGCAAAGCTATCGAAGCCTCCTCAAGCTCTTACGAATTCAGATGAAACCAGTGTAACATATTTTTAAGAGAATGGTTTCAAATTTTATGGATTCTAATAATTTAGTTTTTTTGTAAATTAACTCCAAACATTCCGCCGAGCGCTCCGATTGCCGCAGCAGCTATAACCCACAAAGCATCAATGCCTGCAGGGGCACTATCAAGCGCCAAAAATCCGACCAGGAGCACAATGATTCCGTAAAATCCCCCCGTAAGTGATCCTTGATACCAGCCCTTA
Organism: Paenibacillus sp. FSL M7-1046; assembly: GCF_038007405.1. Classification (NCBI taxonomy): domain Bacteria; kingdom Bacillati; phylum Bacillota; class Bacilli; order Caryophanales; family Paenibacillaceae; genus Paenibacillus; species Paenibacillus sp. FSL M7-1046. The sequence continues at coordinate 3,932,711 of NZ_JBBOXB010000001.1, forward strand.
CTGGTTGCCCTGCGTCCTGCCGTCAGTCCGCCGAATGCTGCGGCGATGCCGTGTACGATGTAGGTATACGTTGTAAGATCCTGTTCCTTCAGACCGCTGCCCCACAGCAAAAGTGAGAGGACAAACGCGCCCAGCAGCATCCACAGGAAGGATCGGCATAAACCGGATAATACAGGACTCGTTATTCTCCACGAGAACAGGCGCCGAATGAAGTACATGGTAAAACCTCCTAAATGTTTTTTGACGATCACCTTAAGTTAACTATTATTCATTGTATGGGGAGGCTTGCCCCAATAGTACAAGAATGGCAAAGCCTGCTCATTTACCATTAATTAATAAGACCATTTCCGAATGTTCCCTTAGCAGGGAGGCCAGAATAGGGGTACATTAATCCGCCCGTAAGGCAAACTGCCCGGGCGAGAAGCGGAAGGGGGAGCGAAGAGAATATGTTCCAGCATATTACTACCCATATCTTTCTGACCGTGCTGATGTATATCTTCATTTTCCTGAGCATGCGGATAATGGGGAAACGGGAAATTGGCAAGCTGTCTGTATTCGATTTAACGATTTCGATCATGATTGCTGAAATTGCGGTGTTTGTCATTGATGACATCGAACGGCCAGTTTATGACGGAATCGTGCCCATGGCAACCTTGGTACTCATTCAGGTGCTTGTGGCCCAGTTCAGCCTTAAGAACAGAAAGCTGCGGCTGCTGATTGACGGCAAGCCCAGCGTGCTGATCTCAGATGGCAAAATACACCGGGAGGAAATGCGCAGGCAAAGATACAACCTTGATGATTTGCTGCTGCAGCTGCGGGGACAGAACATCGACAGTCCCGCTGATGTGGAGTTTGCCATTCTGGAAACCAGCGGCCAGCTTACCGTCATTGAGAAGAACAGGGGTGTGTCGTCATCCAACCAATCGGGAAACAGCAGCTCTAATGCCGAACAGAATGAACAGGGCAACGGTGGTGGTGACAGTTCCGGCGGCGTTAAGCTGCCGAAGCATAAAATCAGGTATGAAGGCCTGCCGATTCCGCTCATTATGGACGGGAAGGTGCAGGATACCAATTTGGAGCTGATCGGGAAAACAAGATTTTGGCTGAGAACCCAAATCCGCCAAAAGGGCGTATCTGATTTCCGCGATGTTTTTCTGTGCTCGATTGATCACAAGGGTGAAATTTATGTAGACCGCCAGCGCTCCAGATAGAGTATGGTTAACGCCGGCGTTTGAAGAACGGCACACGGTCCAGGTCGCGTACAGAGATCAGGCCTGAAAGCAGGCATATTCCCAGGTAGAGTGCCATACCGCAGGCGGCAGAAAGTAAAAATTGCAGCCACTGGGCATCGGCGATGGGCACAGAGGTATAGATGTAAGACATGCCAGCGGCCATGATAATCACCGCGGCCAAGGTTTTGAGTGGATCGGAAACTCTAATCGACAATTTAATCAGCTTAACCACACTGAAGCCGTGCAGCAAAGTTACAAAAATGCTGTTAACGATAATTGCGATAATTGCGCCATAAATCCCGTATTCGGGCTGTGAGGCCAAAATGAGAATGAGCAGGATTTTGATCACCGCACCAACCAGTGTATTAATAAGCGCCCTCCCGGGGCGGTCCATAGCTTGAAGAGCAGCCTGCAACGGTGCTTGGACATAGAGGAAGAGTGCAAAAGGCGCCATCATCCGCAGCATCGGAGCGGTGTCCGCATTGCCGTACATCAGCGTACATAGCGGTACGGCAAGGATATACATAATTGCAGCAAAGGGGGCTCCGGTTACCATAGCGAGCCTCAGGGCCTGATGCATTCTTTTATGAATGGTTGCCAAATCATGGCGCGCTGCCGCCTCTGACAAGGAAGGAACGAGCGAAACAGCAAGGGAAGAGCTGAGCACTCCCGGCAGCAGCAGCAGTGGAATAACCATCCCTTGTAAGGAGCCGTACTGCGCGGTTGCAGCTGCGGTGGCAATTCCGGCAAGTGCCAGACTGCGAGCGGTAATAATTGATTCCAGAAGATAGGAAAAAGAGCCGACGAGCCTTCCGGCCGTGACGGGAACAGCAATGCCTAGCAGACGTTTCAGTACAGAAGTTTGCTTGCCCGCTGAAGGTTCAGGGATAACCGGATCTGGAATGTCATTTTCCGCGGTTGCAGGGTCAGGAAGATCCTTCTTGTCCTTTTTTAGGATGTAATAATATTGCCATAGCAGCACCAGCATGCCGACGATTTCGCCAACGGTCACCCCCAGCATTGCTCCTGCCGCAGCAAAGGCAATACCCTTCGGAAGCAGCAGCCAAGAGAACCACAGCATAAAGATAATGCGGATTACTGACTCCAGAACGGAGGAGAGTGCGGAAGGAATCATGTTCTGCCTGCCCTGAAAGTAGCCCCGGTATATGGAAGATACGGCAACGATAGAGATCATCGGCGTCATGCTGACAAATGTATAATACACACGACTGTCCGTTAGGAGCACATTGGATACCCATGAGGCGCTGAACAGGGCGACCAGGGTGAACAAGATGCCGAGCGCCAGACTGAGGGTAAGTCCGGTATGCAGAATACGGCGTGACTCTTCAGGACGGTTCTCTCCTTCTGCCTCAGCTACCATTTTGGCGATGGCCAGCGGAATCCCTCCAGTGATTACAGTGATCAGCACGATGAAAAAGGGATAACCCAGCTGATACAGCCCGACGCCTTCAGCACCGACAATACGAGGTAATGCAATGCGCGGAATAAATCCAAGCATCCGGTTAATAATGCCTGCAGCAAGCAGTATAAGCGTTCCTTGGATAAAACTTTGTTTCCTTAGATTACTCAAAGGGCACTCCTTCTTCCCGAATTGAAATAAAACGCTGGCGTTCCTGTCTGTCCAAAAGGTAAGCTTGTGGATGTAGGCTTGTATATTGATATGCGGTACCCTGTCTACTCCATGACAAGCTTTGGAAATGACAAGTTTTAACCCGGAAGAAGGAAAGCGGGGGAGTCTGGTCGAATACTAAAAAGTAACATGCGAAAGCGAGCGAACTTTGGAGGTGTCAACACGTGGAATCGATAGAGTGGAGTGATGATGAGCTTGGTGAAGATATCGAAGCCATGTGCCGCAGCAAAGCGGAGGAATTCCGACTCCTCGGCTATGAGTATGTAACAGGCAAGGATATCTGGGATTGCATCAGCCGCAACTATGCCAAGGAGGGCAACCCTCCCCTGCACAAGCTTGTGAACGATATCTATTCCTTGAAGGCCACTAGTTATATGAATTATTTAACGATTGCCGCTTATCGGGGATTAAACTGATACAAGGAACGATTTTCTTTTGCAAATGGCTATAGGAAGCAGTAAAGTAAGAGAAGACCAATTTTGCTTTTCCTATCAAACGGATGGCTTGCCTTGGGCAGAGCCGGCCGTTTCCTTGTGTGAGTATAACACCGTCGTTCCTCCACGAATTGACGGTGATTTCGCACGTAGCTATAATAGGAATATTGAGTAATGAAAGGGGAACTAGCAAGAGCATGAAGAGACTTTTGAGCTTTATCATTACCGTGCTCGTTTTAACAGGCGTCATGGCATTTAGTACTCCCGGACTATTGGACAAGGTTCGGCTGGGGCTTGACCTGAAGGGCGGCTTCGAGATTCTGTATCACGCGGAGCCCATGGAAACAGGAGGAGAACTAACCCGTGCCTCGCTGCAGAAAACAGCGGAAAGTCTGGAGAAACGTGCCAATGCGCTTGGAACAAGCGAACCTGAAGTAACTACTGAGGGAACTGACCGCATCCGTCTGAAAATTGCGGGCGTTACCGACGAGGCTGAGGTGCGTAAGAAGATGAAGGAACCAGCGGTTCTGACCTTCCGCAGTGCTGCCGAAGGCGATGCTCCCGGGGTTTACAGCAAGATAGAACTCGTGGGCAGTGACTTTGTTGAGAATGCTGCTGAGGTTCAACGCAACAACTTGAACCAGCCTGAGATCGGGATTACTGTTAAGGATAAGGATAAATTCGCGGAAATTACCAAGCGCCTGCTAGGTAAAGAACTTGCTATTTATCTTGACGAAAATTTGTTATCCGCTCCGCCAACGGTAAGAGCAGTACTTACGGATGGGAAAGCTTCGATTTCCGGAGGTTACACTATAGATCAGGCACGTGAACTGGCCGATACGATTAACCTCGGTGCCCTGCCGCTGAAGCTGACAGAGAAATATTCGCAAAGCGTAGGCGCTACCTTGGGCAAGCAATCCCTTGATCAAACGATCAGAGCGGGACTTGTGGGTTCCCTGATTATCTTGATCTTTATGATCGGCATGTACCGCTTACCGGGTGTGCTGGCCAGCTTCGCGCTCATCCTGCACACATGGCTGCTGATTCTGGTATTTGTCGTTGCTGACTTTACTTTGACACTTCCTGGTATTGCCGCGTTCATTCTCGGTATAGGGATGGCAGTTGACGCCAATATCATTACCAACGAACGGATAAGAGAAGAAATGCGCAGCGGGAAGAGCATATTGTCTTCCGTCAAAGCGGGGAATAAAACCTCTTTCCGGACCGTTATGGACGCCAATGTGACGACTATTATCGTAGCGGCCGTTATGTTCGCATTTGGTACGGGTGCGGTTAAAGGCTTTGCTCTGATACTGATTGTGGAAATTGTGCTCAGTATCGTAACGAACCTCTATTTTGCCCACTGGCTGCTCAGTACACTGGTCAAAGCCGGCGTTCTGAAAAAGCCGAAGCAATTTGGGGTAAAGGAGAGTGACATCCGTGCGCTTTAAGAAAGAACTTGATTTTGTACATTTGAGTAAGTTTTTCTATATCTTTTCTATTGTCCTTACGATACTCGGCTTAGTGTTCCTGGGCTTTCTTGGACTGAACTACAGCGTTGATTTCAAGGCCGGCTCCAATGTTGACGTGGCGCTGTCCAAGACGATTACACAGGAAGAACTAAATCCTGCGCTCAGCGGTCTGGGCCTCTCCCATGAACCAAGCATCACGATTGGTGAGAAACGGGTGAATATCCGTTATGATGAGGTTCTTAAAGAGGAACAGAGCGAGCAGCTGCAGGCTGCAATTAGCAAGATTGATGATAAAGCTTCCTTCGAAATTAACACGGTGGATACAGAAATGGCCAAAGAGCTGGCGCGTAATGCGATCTATTCTGTGCTGATTTCCTGTCTGGGGATTATCATTTATGTAAGTATCCGCTTTGAATGGCGTTTTGCCCTGGCTGCGATTGTAGCGTTGGCACATGATGCGTTTATGGTTGTTGCGATCTTCTCGATTTTCCGCCTGGAGGTGGATTTGACCTTCATTGTCGCAGTGCTGACCATTATCGGTTATTCCATCAATGATACCATCGTTATCTTTGACCGGATTCGCGAGAATTTGCGCTTCGGCAAGCAGAAGACGTATGAGGACCTTAAGGGACTGGTGAACAAAAGTGTAAGCCAAACCCTGATGCGTTCCCTCTACACAGCGTTTACGGTATTTATTGCTGCATTCTTCCTGCTTATCCTTGGCGGAGAGTCCATCAAAATGTTCTCACTTGCGATGGTTATCGGTTTGCTCTTCGGAGCCTATTCCTCGATCTTTATCGCGAGTCCGCTCTGGCTGCTGCTGAAGAAGCGCCAGAAGACTCCAGTGAAGAACAATCCGGCCAAAGCTTAAAATTTCCTGTCCCGAAAAGCCGCGTCAAAGGCGACGCGGCTTTTCGAATCTTTGGAGTGGAATGAGCAAACTTCAATCATCATGAGATTACTCGCTACCCGGCAAGGAGGCCTCGTTATGAATGACAAACAATCACCGCAAAGTGAGACGGTTGCCTGGACCGGAATCGTCAGCGATGTTGCATTGGCTTTGGCTAAAGGAAGTGTTGGCTATTTCTCCGGCAGCAAAGCCTTGCTGGGTGATGCTTTATATTCCGGAGCAGACGCTGCAGCCAAGCTGGCGGATACTCTTCCGTGGCGCTCAGAACTGGTTAAGAGGAATAAAGAAACAGAACGTACCCAGAAAGGGCAACGTAATAAGGAACCGGTTGTCGCGATCCTTTTTTCAGTTCTTATTCTAATGGGCGGGCTGCAAATTGCCTTCTCGGCAATTCGCGATTTAACCCGGGGACATTTATCACCCACTGGAGAGGCGGCGATTGTTACCGTCCTGATCTCCATCGCGTTTAAAGAGGCTATCTTTCAATATCAATATCGTTATTTTAAGAAAATTGGCGATGGCAGCCATGCCGCATACGCGGATAACCACCGCTTCAGTTTATATACTTCAATTACCGTATTTGTCGGGATTGCCGGGTCGTTTGCCGGAGGATATCTCAACTGGAATCCTCTGCTGTATATGGACCCGATTGCCGCTCTTCTAACCAGCGCGCTAATTATCCGCAAAGGGTATTCGCTGATTACGACTTCTGTATTGGCCCAGAGGGATCAGGAACTTCCTTCCGCGGAGACGGCCAGCTTTATTGAAACCGTGGAACGGGTGCATGGTGTTATTCGTGTAGAGTATTTAAAAGCACTTGAGCAGGGGCGTTACGTGAACCTCCAAGTTAAAATCAGCGTTAACCCGCGGATTACCGTGACAGAAGCCCAGGATATTTCGGAATGCGCCAGGAAGCTGCTGCAGCACCGTTTTGTCCATGTGGGCGAGGTTCATATGGATGTTGTGCCTTATGATCCGGGTTATCCTTACAAAAGCAACTATGAGCTCGTGGACAACGATAGTCCTACGCTGCTCCAGTAGTTCGCAGGGTGAGAGAAAGGTGAACTTAATTGCTTCATTCAAAAACAAGATGGCATTCTCCGGCAGCCGATCCCATTGCAGTAGAGGAATTGGCCCGGAGCCTTTCTATTTCTCCGCTCCTTTCATCACTGCTGGTAACCAGAGGTTTGGGGACGGCTGCTGATGCTTTGCAATTCATGGATGGAGGCGCGGAGGATAGACATGATCCGTTCCTGTTGAAGGGAATGGCCGAAGCGGTTCCACGGATCAAAAAAGCATTGCAAGAAGAAGAACATATTCTCGTGTACGGTGATTATGATGCGGATGGAGTGTCCAGCACCGCGCTGATGATCTACCTGCTGCGTTATCTGGGGGCATCCTTTGACATTTATATTCCCCATCGTTCAAATGAAGGCTATGGGCTGCACAATCATGCGCTGGACTGGGCGGTACAGCAGGGAGTATCGCTGGTTATTACCGTAGACACCGGAATTAGCGCTTATCATCAGATCGCTTATGCGACAGAGCTTGGAATCGATGTGATCGTAACAGATCATCACGAGCCGCCTGAACTGCTGCCGGAGGCCTTTGCACTGATTAATCCCAAGCTTCCTGACTGTCCTTATCCTTTCAAGGGTTTGGCGGGTGTAGGGGTTGCCTACAAGTTGGCAGAAGCTATGCTTGGGGACGAGGTACCGGAGGAATGGAGCGAAATCGCGGCCATCGGTACAGTTGCCGATCTTATGCCGCTGCTCGGTGAGAACCGCAGTCTAGTGCGCAGAGGACTCTCCAGTATGCGGCACTCACCTTTTCCGGGGATCCGGGCCTTGCTTGATGTTAGTGCTGTAACGATGAGTACAGTAAGCGCTGTAAATATTGCCTTTGGCATGGCGCCGCGCATTAATGCCAGCGGACGGCTGGATCACGCAGGCCGTGCTGTGGCTTTACTCACGACCACAAATTCCGGGGAAGCTGAACAGCTTGCCGGAGAACTGGATCTTCTTAACAAAGAGCGTCAGCTGGTCGTGGAAAGAATCGTCACGGAAGCCACCGCTAAATTTGAGCAGCAGACCGCAGAGGGAACACTGCCGGACATTATTGTTCTTGCTGATCAAGGCTGGAATGTCGGCGTGGTGGGTATTGTGGCCTCTAAGCTGCTGGATAGGTATTACCGTCCGGTGATTATACTGGATGTTCACCCCGAAACCGGGATGTGCAAAGGTTCTGCCCGCTCGATTCCCGGTTTGGATATTTATGCGGCGCTTTCTTCCTGCGCCGGGCTGATGGATCATTTCGGAGGCCATCCAGCTGCAGCAGGGATGAGCCTGCATCGAGATAAGCTGGAAGCCTTCGCGGCTGCGCTTAATGAGTTTGCAGCCTCCGTTCTGCAGCCGGAACTTTTCATGCCTGTGACCGCTGCGGACGGTGAAACGGCGATCTCTGATTTAACGCTGCAGGCCGCACTGGATTTGGACAGGCTGGCTCCCTTCGGGATGGCCAATCCGCTGCCCAAGTTTATTGTTCGCGGAGCTGCGGTGAAGGAGACCCGAAAGATGGGGCAGGATGGCAAACATCTCAAGCTGGTCTTGCAGCAAGGCAAGCATACGATTGAGGCGGTAGCCTTCGGCAAAGGTGCGTTAGCCCAATTGCTGCCAGGTGGCACTATGATTGATGTCCTGGCGGAGCTTTCGGTGAATGAATGGAACGGCTCGCGCAAACCTCAGCTGATGCTGCAGGATTTGGCAGTCCCGAATGCGCAGCTGCTGGATTTGCGCGGGACTGCTGATGCAGTGAAGCAGGCGGCCACCCTCAAAGAGCTGCTGCTGCAATACAGCAGCGGAACTTCCTTCAGCGCTGCAGCTGTGTTTCACAACAGCCGCATGACGCCGCTGAATCAATTGAAAGGCATGTCGCTTTGGGTATATGATGAGAATGCTGGGATCTCCGTGCTGAATCAAGGACAAGCCGATACTGGTGAAGGCAAGGTTTCCCTGCTTTGCCTGCTGGACATGCCGGGAACACCAGAGCAGCTGGATGCGGTGCTTGCTGCTTTTCCACAAGCTGAGAATATCGCATTGCTGCACTCCATTCGGGACGGCCGTGACCGGCTGCAAATACCGACACGTGATCATTTCAAGTCGTTATATAAATTGCTGGCTTCGATTGCTGATGCGGCGACACCGGAGCATGAGGTGCTGCTGCGGCTTAGCCGCCAGTCTTCACTCAGTGTGCGCATGCTGGGCAAGATGCTTGAGGTGTTTGAGGAACTTGAATTTATCAAGCGCAGCAACGGGACTATTACCTTTGTTACCCAGCCTGCGGCGAAGAGTCTTACGGCCTCCAGGCATTTTGTCAGACTGGGTGAGACTGCGGAAATGGAGCAATATTTCATGGAAAGCAGCCTCAGCGAGCTGCAGGAATGGATGCTGTCCCGCCGTTTAGGAGCATCCTAGGGCGGAATGGATTGGAGGCTTTGCTTCCGAAGCAAGTTTGTTTGAAGAGAATTCAGTGAGTGAACTGCTCACAACCTTTAGGAGATGATCATGTTGGATTTAAAAGACAGTATTCGTGTGATTCCGGATTTTCCGCAAGTGGGAATCAGCTTTAAAGATATTACTACATTGCTTAAAGACGGCGACAAATACCGCCAGGCGATTGATGAGCTTAAAGCGCTTGTGTCACATCTGCAGATTGACGTAATTGCCGGTCCTGAGGCGCGCGGTTTTGTAGTCGGCGCACCGCTGGCTTACGCGCTGGGGGTCGGATTTGTACCGATTCGCAAGAGTGGCAAACTTCCTTACGAAACCATTGAAGTGGGTTATGATCTGGAATACGGCAAGGATAAACTGGCCGTTCATACCGATGCCATCAAGCCGGGACAAAAGGTGCTGATTGCTGATGACTTGCTGGCTACCGGCGGTACCATTGCCACATCAGTTAGTCTGGTGGAACAGCTCGGCGGCAAAGTTGTCGGCGCTGCTTTCCTCATCGAACTGGTAGAGCTTGCCGGACGCAACAAACTTTCGGATATTGAAGTGATATCCCTGATGACTTACGAAGACTAATTTCAAACGGGATAACTTTTCCCGGGAAATAAAAAGCGGATCGCTGTCGAATGAAGACAGCGATCCGCTTTTATTAATATAATTGATTCGTTTTATATAGAATGACTTGATAACTACACAAAAGGGCAAAAGTAGCGGAGGGGAAATTTGGAACTGTAGGAGCGATAGCGACCGCCTTTGTCACCGGATTTCCACCGCATATAGCGGGTACAATCAAGAAATCTGGGGACAACAGCGGCCGGAAGTCCAAATATTCACCGTAGCTACGTCCTCGCCCAAATGGGGACAGCTTAAATCAATCTGTACATTTACTATAAACGGATGCCATCCTGAAGCAGATGAGCATCCGTTTTCTTCATATATAAGTATTCGGGGTCTAATGGGCGGATTTCTCTTCTTCCTGCTCGTTTGACCAGCCAAGAACCTCGAACAGCTTGAAGAGCAGAGACAGAACCATACCAACAATCGTAGCCAGCGCCATTCCTTTAAGCTCCACTTTGCCCATGTTCAGGGAGATGCCGCTGATGCCGACAACAAGCACCAAGGTAGCCAGAATCATATTGGTTGCTTTGGAGAAGTCGACCTTCTGCTCTACAAAGATCCGCAAACCGGAAGCCGCGATAACCCCGAACAGCAAGAGGGAGACTCCGCCCATTACCGGTGCGGGGATATTGGCAATGATAGAAGAGAAGGTGCCGGAGAACGAGAGCAGAATGGCAATGACAGCTGCTCCGCCGATCACATACACCGAATACACTTTGGTTAAGGCCATAACACCGATGTTCTCGCCGTAAGTAGTATTAGGAGTAGAACCCATGAATCCGGAGAGGACGGTGGAAATCCCGTTCCCCATCAGCGAGCGGTCAAGACCAGGATCTTTCGCCAGATCTTTGCCGACAATGTTGCTGGTTACGAGCAAGTGGCCGATGTGTTCAACGATAACGACAAGGGATACAGGAATAATGGTGAAGATTACTTCCCAGTCAAAGGATGGGGTGACGATCGTCGGGTGGGAGAGGAACTGAGCTTCGGAAATGGCGCCCGTGTTAACCTTGTGCATAATATAGGCCAGCACATAACCGGTAACAATCCCGATCAGAATATGAATGATTTTGGGGAAGCCCCGGAAGAGTACTGCACCAATAACCGTTACACCCAGCGTTACCATAGACAGCGTAATTGCGCTTCCGTCCGGTGTCCAGTCGGCAGCACTTACACCTTCAGGAGCGATCAGTCCGGCCATACGTGCAGCAACCGGTACCAGTTCCAGTCCGATAGTTGCTACGATTGCGCCCATAACCGCCGGAGGGAATACCACATCAATCCAGCCTGTACCGGCATAACGGACGACTAAAGCGACGAGAATAAAGATAATACCGGTAACAATAAACGCTCCTAGTACAAGCGAATATCCATGCATATGATCGCTCTCGTTTTTGGTAAGCACGCTGAGTACCGGTGAGATAAAGGCAAAGCTTGATCCAAGATAAGCCGGGATTTTGCCGCGGGTAATCAGGATGTAAAGCAATGTGCCGATACCGTTCATCAACAGGATCATGCCAGGGTCTACCCCAAACAGGTTGGGGACAAGCACCGTGCTGCCGAACATGGCGAATAAATGCTGAAGACTTAGCAGAAATCCCGGGCCCCAAGGGAGTTTCTCATTAACTTGAAATTCGCGTTGCAATGGAGTTCACTTCTCTTTCTTTATGTGGTTTTAGGTTAGGTCGCGGAAAACCGCTTTTACTAGATTAAATAGTACGGCGACTTTTTACAACAACAATTTTACAGATGCCACGAAATTGCCCATTCTTTGAGGCCTAAGCCTGCAGGAATGCCACACTATGGCAAGTGTTGACGTAATCCATCGTAAGCGTCATAATTATAAACAACTTTAAACTGCGTGTAGTGCAGCCTGGAAGAGCTGATAACCCTGCAAACCGGACACACCTTGCGGGTTCATTCATTAAATAGATAAACTCCATTACGGAATTTTTCTTTATAGAAAGGAAACGGATACGACGAGAATGGGCATAGAGCAATTAATTGAAAAGGCTAGCGCCTATATAAAAGAAAAAGATCTTCTCCGCATCCGGGAAGCTTATGAATTTGCCGATCAGGCTCATCACGGGCAGGTTCGGAAATCGGGGGAGCCATACATTCTGCATCCGCTCGCGGTCGCAGATATTGTCGTGAATATGCAGATGGATGTCATATCCATTATTGCAGCGCTGCTGCATGATGTCGTAGAAGATACAACGGTGTCACTGGAGCAGATCCGCGAGAATTTTGGCGATACCTGTGCCATGCTGGTGGATGGTCTGACGAAGCTGGAACGCATCCGTTTCCGTTCCAAGGAAGAGCAGCAGAACGAGAATTACCGCAAAATGTTCATTGCTATGGCTCAGGATATCCGCGTCATTGTGATCAAGCTGGCGGATCGTCTGCATAATATGCGGACACTGAAGTACCAGTCAGAAGAAAGCCAGCGCCGCATTTCTTATGAAACGCTGGAGATTTTCTGTCCCATTGCAGACCGTTTGGGGATATCGGCGATTAAATGGGAAATGGAGGATATCGCTCTCCGTTACCTGAATCCGCAGCAATACTACCGTATTGCCAATTTGGTGCATAAAAAACGGGCGGAACGCGAAATGTTCATTGAGAGCGTAATCGGCCGCATTCGTGCCAAACTCGATGAAATGGGCATTGAAGGCGATCTCTCGGGACGTCCTAAGCATATTTACAGTGTCTATAACAAAATGAGCACCAAAAACAAGCAGTTTAACGAAATCTATGATCTGCTCGCTATCCGCATTATCGTCGACAACATTAAGGATTGTTATGCCACATTAGGGATTATTCATACTCTTTGGAAGCCGATGCCCGGACGTTTCAAGGATTATATAGCCATGCCCAAAGCGAACATGTACCAATCGCTGCATACGACGGTAGTGGGTCCAGGCGGAGAGCCAACGGAAGTGCAGATCCGTACCTGGGAGATGCACCGCACCGCCGAGTTCGGGATTGCCGCCCACTGGGCTTATAAAGAAGGAAACAGCAATAACGTCAATCCGGAGAACCGGATGCCGTTTTTCCGCGAAATTCTGGAACTGCAGCATGAAGCCAAGGATGCGGAAGAGTTTGTGGAATCGCTCAAAATGGATTTTTTCTCCGACCTTGTCTTCGTATTTACCCCGAAGGGTGAGGTTGTGGAGCTGCCGGCAGGTTCCGTTCCGCTTGATTTTGCCTTCCGTATCCATACGGAGGTAGGTAACCGGACTATCGGCTCCAAGGTGAACGGGCGGATCGTCCCGCTGGATCACAAGCTGAAGACCGGGGATATCGTGGAGATCCTGACCTCGAAGAATTCGTATGGTCCCAGCCGAGACTGGTTGAAGATCGCACAATCCTCGCATGCACGGAGCAAGATCAAGCAATGGTTTAAGAAGGAGAAACGCGAGGAGAATGTTGAAAAAGGCCGTGAAGCGATCGAACGCGAGCTGAAGCGCCTCAATGTTGAAGTATCGGATTGGCTTACGGAAGATAAGCTGACTGAAGTATCGAAGAAATTCGCTTTTGGCGATTTGGAAGATATGCTCTCGGCAGTCGGTTTCGGGGGGATTACTGCGGCGCAGATCGCCTCCAAGCTTACGGAGAAGCTGCGCAAGGATCAGGAAGAGGCCGCTGGGCATCTGGAGCTTACTTCTGAGATGAAGGAGATTAAGTCCAGCGGAGAGAAACGGAATCAGCCAACCAACGGAGTGCGTGTAAAAGGAATTGATAATCTGCTGGTCCGTTTTGCACGATGTTGCAATCCGGTCCCCGGCGATGACATTATCGGTTATGTGACGCGCGGACGCGGTGTTTCCGTCCACCGCGAGGATTGTCCGAACATTCCGGGCGATGGTGACGGAGAAGAGTCGGCACGTGTGATTGAAGTGGAATGGGAAGGCAGTATGGAAGCCAACTACAGTGTTGATATTGAGATTACCGGCCATGACCGCAACGGCCTGCTCAATGAAGTGCTGCAGGCGGTGTCAGAGAGTAAGACTAACATTTCTGCGGTCACCGGACGCTCCGACAAGAACAAGATGGCGATGATTCATATGACGATCCTTATCCGCAATACAGACCATTTGCAGTCAGTGGTCGATCGGGTGAAACGGGTCAAGGATGTATATACGGTTAACCGCATTATGCAATAAGGCAAGGAGTGGAACGCACCAATGAGAGTGGTCGTGCAGCGCTGCAAGGAAGCAAAAGTTACCGTGGATGGGACAATCACTGGAGCTGTAGGCCAAGGCCTGATGCTGCTTGTCGGCGTTACTCATGAGGATACGGAGAAGGATGCTAAATATTTGGCCGACAAGATCGCCGGATTGCGCATTTTTGAAGATGAATCTGGCAAAATGAACTTCAGCGTCACCGAGACCGGCGGAGCAATCTTGTCCGTGTCGCAGTTTACGCTGTATGGAGATTGCCGTAAAGGCCGGCGCCCCAACTTTATGGCTGCCGCAGCACCCGCTGAGGCAGAGCGGCTTTACGACTATTTCAACCATGAGCTGAGAAATGGCGGACTTACGGTGGAAACAGGCGTGTTCGGCGCAATGATGGATGTATCACTGACCAATTGGGGCCCGGTCACCCTGATTCTGGACAGCCGGGGTTAGCTGCGAAGTTAATTGCCGCTTTGGCAAAATTTAAGTTGTTTACGTGCATCAAGGATGCCGCGTGGGGTTCCGTTCCAAGGACCCTATGCGGCATCCTTTACTTTTTCCCTGCGGATAGGCGGGTTCTGGGCTGGATAAACTAAGGGAGAGTCATAATTCACCGAGGAACAGGGAGTCCAGCATGAGACAATCACAGAAAGCATGGGTATGGAGCGTCTTGCCGGCATATGCGGCCGGAAGTTCTGCAGAAGCCGCTGCGGCGGCCAAAGGGACCGTGGAGCAACAAGAGACTGACGTGTTGAAAGGAAGAAGCCGCAGCCTCCTGCCGCGCACTTGAAATGCTTGGGAGGCTGCGGTTTTTGGCATATTGGGCGTAACTCTTTTTATAGCGTAAAGGGATGAAAAGAAAGGTAAGCAGCTGCACTTCGTTAGAAAGCGCTGCAATAAGGGTAATAAGAAGACGAGAACAGAAAAGTGGAGAGGAGAATTAATCTCATGAGTAAAGTTGCATTTCTGCTCGCCAACGGTTTTGAAGATTCCGAAATGAAGGTACCTTACGATGAAGTCATAAAAGCAGGGCATCAGGCGGAGATCATCGGTCTGAAGAAAAACGAAACCTTGCTCGGCAAAAAAGGCAGCGTGTCCTATGCAGCTGATAAAGCCATCAGCGAGGTGAAAGCAGCAGACTATGACGCTGTGGTTATTCCCGGAGGCTCGTCCCCGGAAAATTTACGGCTCGATCCTGATATCCTGAGCTTTGTGAAGGAAGTAAGTGGAACAGGCAAGCCGATTGCCTCCATCTGCCACGGACCGCAAATCCTGATCAGTGCAGACTTGCTGCAAGGCCGCACGGTGACATCCTACCCGCCCCTTAAGGATGATGTGGTTAACGCAGGAGCGGAATTTAAGGATGAAGAGGTCGTCGTGGACGGCAATTACATTACTTCACGCACACCAAAAGATGAGCCCGCATTTGTGCGTGAGCTGTTGAAGGTGTTGTAATAAAAGCTTGGCCCCCAAAATCTAAACAACAATCCAAGGAGGGAACGACAATGAGTAGAAGAATCCAGGCTTATTTCAGAACAGAAGATGAAGCAGAAGGCGCTAAGACGGCATTGATTCCTTACGGAGTGGATAATCTGGAAGTATCTCCGCTGACGGATCCTTTAAAAACAGACGGGAATTACAGAAATAATATCCTGATTCCCTTGGTTCCTTATAACAACTCCGCGATGACCGGAGGCGCATTTGGCGCTACGGGTGCGGTTGCAGGCTCCGGCCCGATTGCCGGTGCACCTATTGTACCGGCAATCGATGTGAACGACGGTCCTGATGATTTGGATAACCGCAGTGCGGGTGATGTCCGGAATCATGCTGAATTTGACGACAGGGATTTGGATGATCTTCGTTATGTCATGGAAGTTAAGGTGGCTGACGGCAAACAGGATGAGGTTATCGAGGCGCTGCGCCGGAAGCGTGCCTACGTGGAAATCTTTGATTAAAAAGAGAGCACGCTCTCTCGCAGATGAATAGTTGCGAAACTACAGCTCCGCCGATCCGTTTCAGGGATTGGCGGAGCTTTTTAAAATCCAAGAACAGTAATATTTCTTTTATTTCTCTGGACAGGGAATTATGTTGTAGTGTAAAGTAGTCCTTGTGTTTCAGTAGGGGATTGTCCGGATTTATAAAACGCTTTCTTTTCTGTAATACAACCGTAATATTACATTCATGATTCCTTAATATAGCGTGTTTATAATAGAAGCATGACCCCCTTTTTTATAATATATGATGATGGACCTGCAGCAATCGGCTGCAGGTCACTTTTTTTGTAATAGCTTTTTTTATTGGATTCCTTGACTTTAGCGCAGTGGTTCAGTAGAATCTAACAATATACAGATTGTCATATAGTTTTGATGACGGGACCAAGTAATCCGTACCCCACAACCCCAGAGAGGAATCCCCCGCAGAGATGGATATCGTCCTACCGTAGGATGAGCTTACCGTTTCCGCCCGGCTGCAAGGATTCTGTTGATGAACGGATGAATGACCTCCCCGAGAACGCACGGCGAAAGCAGGCAATGAAGATTGCCGGGAGTCAGTAGCCGATTGCGCGTAGGCGGGCGTTAACCGCTTAGAGCGGATTCAGGCAGTTGCATGGATTCGGAATGTGGGTGGTACCACGGGTGTATTATTAGGTTGATAATAATCCCTCGTCCCTGTTTGTTATAAACAGGGCGAGGGATTTTTTGTTTTTTTTAGAAGTTGACAAACAGACAGGCAAGAGGGGTTATTTTCAGGAGGGATAGGCTGTGGCTAAAGAAAGATTCGAGAAACCGACAGGCACGCAGGATGTGCTTCCGGGTGCGGTTGAGAAATGGCAGTATGTTGAAGGGAAGGCCAGGGATCTTTGCCGCCGGTTCAATTACCGGGAGATCCGCACTCCTATGTTCGAGCACACTGCGCTGTTCGAACGCGGTGTAGGGGAAACCACGGACATTGTGGAAGGCGAGATGTACACCTTCAAGGATAAGGGCGACCGCGATCTGGCACTTCGTCCGGAAGGAACGGCCGGTGTGGTCCGTGCTTACGTTCAGAACAAGCTTTACGGTGAGCCGGATGTAAGCAAGCTGTATTATATCGGTCCCATGTTCCGTTATGAGCGTCCGCAGGCGGGAAGATACCGCCAGTTTCACCAATTCGGCATCGAGGCATTTGGAGCAGTGGATCCGGCGATTGATGCGGAAGTGATTTCCCTAGGGTACCAGTTCTATAAGGATCTGGGACTGAGGGATGTAAGGGTAGAGCTGAACTCCGTGGGCAACGTACCTAGCCGTGCGGCGTACCGGGAGAAGCTGCTGGATTTCCTGAGACCGATGAGGGACAACCTTTGCAGCGACTGCCAGCGGCGGATGGACCGCAACCCCTTGCGGGTGCTGGATTGCAAGGTCGACCAGGACAAATTCGGCGGTGCGCCTTCCATTCTGGATAGCCTGGATGAAGAATGCACAACTCATTTTGAGAAGGTCAAAATGCATTTGGATATCATGGGTGTGGAGTACAGCATTAATCCCCGTCTGGTACGCGGACTGGATTATTACACGCATACAGCGTTTGAATATAAAGCAGCCGGCATCGGATCTATCGATACGGTCGGCGGCGGCGGCCGTTACAACGGTCTGGTGGAGGAAATCGGCGGTCCGGATCAGCCGGGCATCGGTTTTGGCATCGGGCTGGAGCGGATCCTGCTGATTCTGGAGAATCAAGGGGTAGAGCTGGAGACGGTGAAGCCGCTGGATGTGTACTTCGTGGCACTTGGCGAAGCGGCCGATCTGGAGATTACGAAACAATTGTTCATTCTGCGCAGTCTTGGCTTTTCTGCAGAACGGGATTATCTGGGCCGCAAGATGAAGGCGCAGATGAAATCGGCCGACCGCATGTCGGCGCGGTACACAGCGATTCTCGGTGAAGATGAGCTGAACAGCGGCGTCATTGCCCTGAAATCGATGGCTACGGGCGAGCAGCGGACCGTCAAGCTGGAAGAGCTGGGACAGTCGCTGGACTAGACAGCTTGGCATGAAGTAATTGTATTGTTGCAAGAGGAAGAAGGTCTCACTGATTCATATAAGCGCAGTTACTTTTAACCATGAAGGGGTAGAATATATTATGACTAGAAGCCATCACTGTGGACAATTGACGCCGGAGCATATCGGCCAGACCGTAACTCTGAACGGATGGGTGCAGACCCGCCGCGACCTTGGGGGCGTACTTTTTATTGATCTTCGCGACCGCAGCGGAATCGTACAGATCGTTTTCAATCCCGACTATTCCGGCGAAGCGCTGCAAATTGCAGATAAAGTGCGCAGTGAGTATGTGCTCGCTGTTACGGGGAAAGTGGTTAAGCGAGACGAAGAAACCATTAACCGCAACCTGCCTACAGGAGAGATTGAAGTGCAGATTACGGATATTGAAGTACTCAATGCCGCGAAAACGCCGCCGTTCTTCATCGAAGACGGTGTGGAAGTGGATGAATCCTTGCGGATGAAATACCGCTATCTCGACCTGCGTCGTCCGGAGATGTACAAAACGATGCTGCTTCGTTCCAAATCGGCGAAGATCTTCCGCGACTTCCTGGATAACGAAGGTTTTATTGATATCGAAACACCAATCCTGACCAGAAGTTCACCTGAAGGCGCCCGTGATTATTTGGTGCCGAGCCGGGTGCATGAAGGCGAGTTCTTTGGACTTCCGCAATCGCCGCAAATCTACAAGCAGCTGCTGATGGTCGGCGGTATTGAGCGCTATTATCAAATTGCCCGCTGCTTCCGTGATGAAGATTTGCGTGCTGACCGCCAGCCGGAATTCACCCAGGTCGACATCGAGACCTCCTTCATGCCGCAGGATGATCTGCTGTCGATGATGGAGACCCTGATGCAGCGCCTGCTTAAAGAAACGATCGGCGTCGAAATTGCCCTGCCGTTTCAGCGTTTGACTTATGCCGAAGCCATCGGCAAATACGGCTCGGATAAGCCGGACCTGCGTTTTGGCCTGGAGCTGGTTGAAATGAATGACATCGTGGCCAGCAGCGGCGTCAAAGTATTCGCCTCTGTGATCGAAAAAGGCGGAGAAGTAAAATGCCTCAACGCCAAAGGCTGCGGTACCTGGACCCGTAAAGAGATCGACGATCTTGGACCTTATGCCGCGCGTTACGGAGCTAAAGGACTTGCCTGGATTCAAGTGAAGGATGGCGAATTCAAGGGGCCTATCGTGAAGTTCTTCACCGAGGAAGAGATTGCTGCCGTGAAGGAACGTACCGGTGCCGAAGAAGGTGACTTGCTGCTCTTCTCTGCTGATAACAAAAAAGTGGTAGCCGATGTACTGGGTGCGCTTCGCCTGAAGATCGGACGCCAGCTCGGCCTGATTGACGACAATGTGTTCAAGTTCGCATGGGTTACTGAATTCCCGCTGCTTAGCTACGACGAAGACCAGAAACGTTATGTGGCAGAACATCATCCGTTCACACGTCCGATGGATGAAGACCTGCACCTCTTTGAGACTGATCCGGGTGCTATCCGTGCCCAGGCTTACGATATCGTGCTTAACGGCTACGAGGTAGGCGGCGGTTCCCAGCGTATTTACAAACGTGAGGTACAGGAAAAAATGTTCGATGCACTCGGCTTCTCAACGGAGGTCGCTTACGAGAAATTCGGCTACCTGCTGGATGCATTTGAATACGGCACACCTCCGCACGGCGGGATTGCCTTTGGTTTCGACCGTCTCGTAATGCTGCTTGCCGGCCGCACCAACCTGCGCGAAACCATTGCCTTCCCTAAGACGGCAAGTGCGACTGACCTGCTGATGGATGCACCGGCACCGGTAGATGCAATACAATTGGAACAGCTGCACATCAAGCTGGCTCCGAAGCCGGAGAAGGTAAAGAACTAAATCTAACCAGGCCTAAGCGAAGCGGCAGCGCCGCTTCGCCGGCTTTTTGAAGGAGGCGCTACATCATGCTGCATCAGTTCTCGCGTACGGAGCTGGCCATTGGACCGGAAGGTCTGGAGATTTTGAAGAACAGCACAGTGGCCGTACTCGGCATTGGCGGCGTAGGGGCCATGTCGGTTGAGGCTCTGGCCCGTACAGGTATCGGCCGCATTATCCTGATTGATAAAGACGCAGTGGATATCACCAATATCAACCGCCAGATTCATGCGCTTACGACAACCATCGGCCAGAAAAAAGCGGATTTGATGGTGGACCGTGTCAAGCTGATCAATCCGGAATGCGAAGCCATTGCCCTGAATATGTTCTACACGGAAGAAACCTATGAGGAGCTCTTCAAATACAAGCCCGATTTTGTCATCGACGCTTCGGATACGATTATTTACAAGATCCATCTCATTAAAGAATGCCTGAGCCGGGGAATCCCGATGGTTTCCAGCATGGGCGCAGCTAACAAAATGGACCCGACACGCTTTAAGGTGGCTGACATTTCCAAGACGGAGATGGACCCGATTGCCCGTGTGATCCGCCAGAAGCTGCGCAAGGAAGGGATCAAAAAAGGTGTGAAGGTTGTATTCTCTACCGAGAAGCCGGTGAAACCGCGTGTGGATGTGACCGAGCAGATCGTTCCCGAAGATGCACCGGACAGACGCAAGGCCCAACTGCCGCCTGCCAGCAACTCGTTTGTGCCTCCGGTAGTTGGACTCATTATGGTGAGTGTAGCCGTACAGGACCTTTTGAAGGCTGGCGGAGTAAACGTATAAACGAAAGCAGGCCTATCTCAGCTCGAACTAACCAAAGGACAAAAGGGCGTGCAGCCGGATTCCGGCTGCTTACGCCCTTTTATTGTGATTTTGAAATCCGGAAACAACGCAGGAATGCTGTATTGGCAGCGGAATTTACCATCAGTGGAGGTATTTAGATGAAATCGAATTTTTGGCGAAATAGCGTAGGTCTGGAGCCGGGCGACAACTGGAAACAGGAATGGGCGGCTGGGATCCTATCGTATTTTGCTTCTGTATATATTGTTATGGTCAACGCTGCTATTCTGCATGATGCGGGGATGCCGCTGCGGGCCGGTATGGTGGCTACGCTGCTGACGGAAATTACCGGCTGTCTGCTTATGGCCTTCGGCGGCAAGACACCGATTATCGTCGTTCCGGGAATGGGGATCAACGCCTTTTTCACCTATACGCTGGTGCATTCCATGAAGCTGGATTGGCGGGAAGCGCTCGCTGTTGTAGTTGTGACCGGAGTGCTGTTTGCGATTGTGGCGTTCACCTCGCTGTACCGTATTCTCAGCGACGCGATCCCCCATAATCTGCAGCATGCGATTACTGTCGGAATTGGCTTGTTTCTGACCTTCATAGGCCTGCAAAAAAGCGGAATCGTCATCGCCCACCGGACAACATTTGTCGCGATCGGACATTTCAGCGACCCTGCTGTGATAACCTCTTGCGTAACCCTGGTTCTGGCACTGGTGCTGTTCATCCGCGGAACTCGCGGGGGACTGCTGATCAGCATGATTGTGGGCACAGGACTTGCCTATCTGTTAGGTGCGTCGCATGCCCCGGGCCAGGAGGATTCCGGCCATGTGTTTTCCGGTTATGGCGATGTATTTGCCGGAATGGACTTGAGCCGGGGGATCAGCCTTGTGTTCTGGATTGCCGTGTTCCTGCTGCTGTTGATTGTTGTGTTTGAAAATATCGGGCTGATCGCTTCCCAGACATTGATGGCAGGACGCCCGGAGCGATTCAAGAGCAGCCTGCGCGCGTTGTCCATCGCTAATATTGCGGCAGGCCTGTTCGGCAGCAGTCCGGTAGTCGCTGCCGCAGAATCGACTGCAGGCATTGCGGCAGGCGGAAAGTCCGGGCTTACCTCGCTGGTTACCGGCATGTTGTTCGGGGCAACCTTCCTGTTCATACCGCTACTGGCTTATGTGCCGGACAGCGCCATCGCACCGATCCTGATTGTAATCGGCGGTCTTATGGTGCAGAGCGTACGTGAGATGGATCTCAGCGATATGACCGAGCTGTTTCCGTCCTTCCTGATCATGGTAATGATTCCGTTCACCTATAGCATTGTCGACGGAATGGCTTTTGGCTTCATTACTTATCCCATCGTTAAACTCGCTATGGGCCGGGGCAAGGAAGTGCCGCCTGCGCTGTACGGCATCGCCGGACTTTTTGTGGCGAATTTTGTATTGCATGCCTTAATGGGTTGAAACTGGCGGAGCAGCTTATCGAGACTCGCCTGTATACTAGAATTTGAAATATGTGGATTTCACCGGTCTGTTGTGATATGATGAGTATCCTTTTTGTGTGAGTGAAGCCAGTCTTGCACGAGATCATTCTTTAAGATTACTTTTAGGAGGTAACTGAAATTGGAAGACGACTTTCAAAGTGCCTATCAAGAGGAAGAAGACAGGCTGAACGGCGCGCTTACTGAGATCGACACTGTTCTGGAGAGACTGCGCAGCATACCGGTGTACACAGGAAGCGAGTATACGGAACAAGTGCTGGAGGATTCCAGAGAACAGAGGCGCAAAGATCTTGCCAAGCTTAGGCAGGAGCCTTATTTCGGACGGCTTGATTTTCAGGGCAATGACGAGGACGAACGCAAGGCACTGTATATTGGCAAAATCGGCGTAGACCGAGAACAGGTAAGCGACCGTCCGCTAGTCATTGACTGGCGCGCACCGGTAGCAAGCCTGTTCTATTCGTTTACAGGCGGAACGGAGCCGGCCTCCTATGAAGCCCCGGAGGGGCTGATTGAGGGGCTGGTATATTTAAAACGCAACGTGGTGATCCGCAAGCAAATCCTGGAGCGGGTGGCGGATACCTACAACCGCGACAGCGACGCCCCGGCCGTATCCGATGAATTTCTCGTGTACCGCCTGGGCGAGAATAAGGACAACCGTCTCCGCGATATCGTCTCGACGATTCAGGAGGAGCAGGACAAGATTATCCGTGCCGCCAAGAATACGGCGCTGATCATTCAAGGTGTGGCCGGAAGTGGAAAAACAACGGTTGCGCTGCACCGTCTGGCTTTCCTGCTGTATCAATACAAAGAACAGGTCTCCGCGGAGAAAATGATTATTTTCGCCCCGAACCGGATGTTCCTGGATTATATTTCGGATGTGCTGCCGGAGCTTGGCGTGGGCAACATTGCCCAGAGTACCTTCCCGGATTGGGCTGCGGACGTGCTGGGTATCACACTGCCGGAGCAAGATACAGCGGAAACGATGAACCGCTGGTTCGAAACGGCTGGCAGCATGCCGGAGATTACTGAAGAAACACCGGGCCGCTTCAAGGGTTCAACGGTGCTGATGGAGATTATTGAAGCCACGATCAAGCTGCTTGAGACCGGTGCGGTGCCGGAGGGGGATTTCATTCCCTGGGAAGGTGCGGTACTGCGGCGTTCGATGATTCTGCGCTGGCATAACGAGGAATACGCCCCCTATCCGCCGGCCAAACGCAAAGAGCGTGTGATGGCCAGAATTCACCGCTGGATTGAGATGGAGCTGAAGAAGAGCCCTTCGCAGGCAGCGCTGAAGGAACGCAAGAAAAAAGCGGCGGCACGCGAGAAGACCTACAGCGGCAAGTGGCCCAAATATGATCCGCTTATGATCTATAAGCAGATTTTCCGGGCAGTAAAGGTTCCGGAGCATTGGCCGGCTGCAGCCCCGGAGATTATTCCGCAAGGTGTGCTGAAGGAAACGGTCAAGGAGCTCAAAAAAGGCATCCTGCGCGAAGAGGATCTGCCGCCGCTGCTCTATATTCATTATCTGCTCAGCGGAAATGATGGCGGAGACCGCTTTGACCATATCGTTATTGATGAGGCGCAGGATTTCTCGCCTTTCCAGATTGCGGTGCTTGATTTGTACGTGAAGGGTCATTCCTTTACCATTTTGGGTGACTTGTCACAGGGGATACATGCCTACAAGGGCGTACATGCCTGGGAAGAAATGCAGACGCTGTTTGCACCGGAACATACGGCCTATCATGCACTGACCCGCAGCTACCGGTCCACCATGGAGATCATTGAATTTGCCAACGGCATATTGTCTTCCGGTGTTGGCAGCTCCCTGCTCGCCGTTCCGGTCTTCCGCAGCGGCAACCCGGTCCGGCTGATCTCTTACGCCGATCGTCAGCCGGCGGCAGCAGCAGCCGGGAATGAGCGCCTCAGTGCTGTCAGAACGGCTCTGGGGGCACTCTCCGGGCGTGAATACCGCACAGTGGCTGTCTTAACCCGCAGCCTGCGGGAAGCTGCTGAGCTGTACGACGCGCTTGCCGGACAGTTTGAGGATCTTCACCTGATTGACGGCAGCATGACTGAATACCGGGGCGGGCTGTCTGTGCTGCCGGTGTATCTGTCCAAGGGGCTGGAGTTCGACGCCGTCATCTTGGCAGACGCGGACAGCGGACATTACGGGGAAGCGTCCTGGGACGCGAAGCTGATGTATGTCGGCTGTACCCGTGCGCTGCATGAACTGTGGCTGCTGCATGACGGGCAGCTGCCGCCTTATGTACAGCTGCTTGGAGAAGAGACAGTCTCCGGCTGGCCTGATTCGCAGTAGTGCAAATATAAAAAGCGGACCGCCTGTCATAAACAGGACGGTCCGTTTTTATATTCTATAGGGTGAGAACGTCTTATTTCATCTCATTTTGTTCCGTGATGTGGAACCGTTCCACCTGCTGCTGCATATCGGAAGCCATAGCGGACAACGCTGCAGAGGAAGCCGTAATCTCCTCCATGGAAGCAAGCTGTTCCTCCGTTGCAGCTGTTACGCTCTGGAAGGAATCCAGCGCCGCCCGCGAGATGGCAGCCATCTCCTGTACGGAGGCGGCCACTTCAGCCGAGCTGGCAGACATTTGCTCGGTAATCGCCGAAACCTCATGAATTTGTTCGCCCACATGCCGGGTGGACTGCTCAATCTGGATAAAGGCATCGCTCGCTTCCAGCGCCAGATTCATGCCTTGTTCAACGTCTTCGGCCACTTTATGCTTCATTACGTCGTAGGCGCTGGCAATCAGGCCGACCATTTCGGAAATGGTCTCCTGAATTTGACCCGCGCTGACATGCGAGGCTTCGGACAGCTTCCGCACCTCTCCGGCAACAACGGCGAACCCTCTGCCCTGTTCTCCGGCACGGGCAGCTTCAATAGCTGCATTGAGCGACAGTAGATTGGTCTGCTTCGCGATCGCGGAGATCGCTGTACTTGCTTCTGCTACCTTTGTGCTAAGCCCGTTAAGTTCGGAAATCAGTCCGCCGGACTGCTGAACGGACTGGCGGATCGTCTTCATCTGCTCGCTGACATGCTGCACTCTGGTGCTTCCGGTGTTAACAACCTGCTCAGTCTGCACTGCGGCACTTACAATGGCCTGGGAAGCGGAAGCAATTTTATGGATGGCTTCGGACATTTCATCCATAGTTACAGCTACCTCGGAGGAAGCATGGGCCTGGGTTTCCACACCGCGGGTGGACTCCTCCACCAGTCCGGTGACATACTCCACAGCCTTGCTGTTCTCGCCGGTGCTGGCTGTCAGCTGCTCACTGGCAGCTGCGAGCTGGCCTGAGGTTTCGGCCACATCCTGCACCATCTTTCGAAGCGACGCTACCATGGCATTATAGTTGCCTGCAAGCTGCCCGATTTCATCCTTACGTGTCGTGTGGACCACTTCATCCAGATAGCCTTCGCTGACCCGCTTTGCCGAACGGTTCAGCTGCTCAAGCGGCTTGGTGATGCGGCGGATAATGAAGAACGTTACTGCAGCGGCCAGAAGCAGCGCAACCAGCAGAACGATAGCTGAGTTATACAAAATAGGATAAACGGCCTCTGTATACTCGCTCTCGGGCAGGACACCGACCAGCTTAAAGCCGCTAAGCTCATTCGTAATGTAAAAGCCATCCATTGCCAAGTCTGTCGCACTGTCTTTGTAGGACACTTTGCCTGCCGGGGCCGCATTCAGCGTATCCAGCAGCCCGCCTGTAACGGGGCTTCCTACCTCCAGAGTGGGATGGTAGATAACCTTATTGCTGCTGTCCAGTATATATACATAACCGCTGGAACCGAGGCTGACATTCTGCGCCAGTTCCATGAGCCCGTTCATGCTCAAACTGATCGTAGCTACCCCTTTGCCGTCCTGGAAGGCTCTGGAGATCGGCAGGATGAAGGAGTTTGTAACCTTGGAGAAAATCGGGTTGATAACGGATGTGCGGTCCGGTGTTTTCAGCGCGTCAATATACCAGTCGCGGACCCGGGGATCATAGTCGTTTGGTTTGGAATCAGGCGCGAGCATAAACTTGCCATCGCTGTTACCTAAAGCGACGATGTCGATCTCAGGATGCTCCGCTTTGAATTTGTTGATCTGATTCCGTACGCGTGGAGAGTTCGCTGTCAGATCAGCTGCAGTAATTTGATAGGCAAGCTGATTCACATTGCTGCTCTCCAGCTGTATTAATTGCTCAAGTGTCTTATCGAGAAGATGAATGCTCGATTTTGTAGTTTCCTCCATTTTGCCCTGCAGCTCTGTTTTGGAAGTTTCTGAAGAGTTGACAGCTAGTACAAGCGAAGGAACTGCAATGGCGGTAATGATAAAAGCCATTAGTTCGGTTCTAAGTTTCTTGATGCGGAATACTTGTTTGAGGATGTGCCTTTTAGCTGTCATATTATATTCCTCCTGCTTTTAATTACTTCCATATCTATTAGTTAATAGATAATTACTTTTATATTTCGACACTAATCGACTTATTTTTTAGTTTTTTCTTAAAAAAATAAGTTCCCATCTGGTGAAGAACAGTTATAACTGTTCTTGAACTTGTAACCTATCCCTGGGTATGGCTTAATAATAAGTGTCCGGCCGGGCAGATTACTCTGGAAGGAGGCTGATTGAAATGATTTCAGTATACGAGGTGGTTTCCGTCTAAGACGGAAATCCGCATAACCGGAGGAGGCCGAAAGGCCTCCTTATTTAAAAAACATAGAAATAAATAATTCACATAAAGTTGTGATCAAAAACCGAAGGTAGACGCTATCCAATGGTTTTTATATAATGAACTTACGGTATTTACCAAATATGAGCTGAAGAAAGGAGGCAGGTGACGTGATCAATTCATTACAAGCAGTCGTCGGACACAAAGGGACACACCTGTTGAAGGAGGAAGTAAAAAGTGAGTTATGTAAATGGGAAGGATGTGCTCCCCCCGGGCCTGCTCGAAGAGCTTCAGGGATACATCCAGGGTGAATTGCTATACATCCCCAAGAAAACCGAGCAACGGGTAAGATGGGGCGAGAACAGCGGATCCAGGCAGGAGATTGCCAGCCGGAACGAGGAGATATTCTGCAGTCACAGCAGCGGCTGCTCGGTGAACGAGCTGCAGAAGAGATACCATTTATCCGAAGAAAGCATCCGCAAGATTATTTCAAAAATGCGGCTGGCGCTGAACCGCTAGCCTGAACTTTGAACAAAGAGCATGGCACCGCCGGAGGAGGCGAGGTCATGCTCTTTTTAAATATTAGGATGTATCCGTGGTATGGTATGATAGTGGGAGGTATTCTAATAGTGCCGACCTACAAGATTACAGCAAGGAAGTGGAAGAATGGATTTATTTTCGCTCGGGGAAGACACCGGTAGCGGCCGCCTGCTGGCGGACCGCATGCGTCCGGCGAATCTTGATGAATATATAGGACAAGAGCATATTGTTGGCCCGGGGAAGCTGCTGCGCAGAGCGATTGAGGCAGATCAGGTCTCCTCTATTTTGCTTTACGGCCCTCCAGGCTGCGGAAAAACAACATTGGCGCATATTATTTCCCATCATACACAGGGGGAATTTGTCCGCCTGAATGCGGTCGAAGCCTCGGTCAAGGATGTGCGGGAAGTGATCGAGCGTGCTCAGAGCAATAAGGCATTGTACGGCTCCAAGACCATTTTGTTTCTGGATGAGGTGCACCGCTTCAACAGCTCCCGCCAGGATGCACTGCTTCCCGCTGTGGAGAAGGGGACCATCACCTTTATCGGCGCGACGACGGAGAACCCGTTCCACTATGTGAACGGGGCGTTATTGAGCCGTTCCACGCTGTTTCAGCTGGAGTCCTTGACCAGTGAGCACAGTCTGATTGCTATGAGGCGGGCGCTTACCGATGAGAAGCGGGGGCTTGGGTTCATGCAGCTGCAGGTGGATGAAGAAGCTTTGCAGCATATTGCAACGATGGCCAACGGCGATATCCGCCGGGCGCTTAATGCACTTGAGCTGGCGGCCATGACCACTGCGCCGGAACCGGACGGAAGTGTGCATATTACGCTTGCGGTGGCTGAAGAATCCATCCGCCGCCCGATTGTCAAAGCGGACGAATCGACGCAATATGATGTGTTGTCTGCGTTTCACAAAAGCATCCGCGGCTCCAGCGACGCGGCGCTGTTCTGGTTTCTCTATGCTGTGGAGAAGCTGGGGATGGACCCGATGACATTCATCCGCCGGCTGATCGCCGCCAGCAGTGAGGATATCGGTCTGGCCAATCCGCAGGCGATGGTCCAGGCGGTCAGCGCACTGGAAGCCTACCGCAATAACGGCTGGCCGGAAGCCAAGCTGAATATTGCCCAGGCGATCCTGTTTGCGGTGGAAAGTCCGAAATCGAATGCCGTGACCATGGCGATTTCGAATGCCATGGCCAGTATCGACGAGTTGAAATCGGCTGAAGTACCACTGCATCTGCGCGATACGCATTATAAAGGAGCCGTGAAGCTCGGCCATGAGGGCTACCAGTATCCGCATAATTTTCCGGGCCATTATGTCAAACAGGATTATCTGCCTAAGGCTATTGCACGCCGGGTCTTTTATCAGGCTACTGAACAGGGCAATGAAGCGAAGATCCGCCATAACCAGTCGCTTCGGCGCGGACAGTAGTCATGTAGGAGTTCGATTGTACAACTTTCTCCATTTTATGCATCAGCCGCTTATTTTACAGGGGGAGATTTCATTCCTTTTGTAAAAGAAGCGGTTTTTTGTTTAACGGACTCGCGGTTTTTCTGATAGACTCCAATTTTTTTACAAAAATATCTATTTTTTATTACATTTTTGCTATTTTGTATATAGAATTCCATTCCTATATATGGTATATATTTACATAGGATGCAAATCATCCTAAAGACACCCGGAAAGAAGGTGGGAAACTTCATTGGGAATGAATAAGAGTTTGGAGCCACGGTTTGAAGAGTCTGTGCAGAGATGAAATTGAACACAAGGACAAGAAGGACAAGAAGGACAAGAAGGACAAGAAGGGAGAAGGGCTAAGATGGGCAAAGGGATCAGGAAGGGCTGGGTTTTGTCCTTGAGCTTTATGTTAGCGGTTACATGTTCCGGAGCTGTATTTCACCCATCTGTGGGCACAGCAGCGGCTGCCGGCTACAACTACGCAGAGGCACTGCAAAAATCGATTTATTTCTATGAGGCTCAGCGTTCAGGCGATCTGCCGGAAGACAACCGGGTCGAGTGGCGGGGGGACTCCGGACTTCTGGATGGCGCGGATGTCGGCCACGATTTATCCGGGGGCTGGTATGATGCGGGGGATCATGTCAAATTTGGTTTTCCAATGGCTTATACAGCTACGATGCTGGCCTGGTCGGTCTATGAATACAAGGATGGTTACGTGCAGTCCGGCCAGCTGGAGGAGATTCTGGATAATATCCGCTGGGCTACCGACTATTTTGTCAAAGCCCATACAGCTCCAAATGAGCTATGGGGACAGGTAGGGAACGGAACGGCCGACCATAATTGGTGGGGAGCAGCGGAAGTGATGCAAATGCAGCGGCCCTCCTACAAAATTGATGCAACTCATCCCGGCTCTGATCTGGCGGCAGAAACCGCAGCGGCGCTGGCTTCGGCATCGATTATCTTCCGGGATTCGGATGCTGTCTATGCGGACAAGCTGCTGCTGCATGCCAAACAGCTGTATCAATTTGCGGACACTTACCGCGGCGCCTATTCGGACAGTATTACCGACGTCAAGCAGTATTACAATTCATGGAGCGGTTATGCCGATGAGTTGAGCTGGGGCGGTGTATGGCTCTATTTGGCGACCGGAGAGCAGACGTACCTGGATAAGGCAGTTGCCGCAAGCAGTCTGTGGGGAACGAACCAATCGGGATTATGGGGTTACCAGTGGACACAATCCTGGGATGACAAGCATTACGGTGCGCAGCTGCTGCTGTCACGGATTACCGGGGATGCCAAGTTCATTCAATCTACGGAACGCAACATGCAGTATTGGACAACTGGTGTAGGCGGGACTAGCGACCGGGTCGCCTATACACCTGGAGGGTTGGCACATCTGGATCAGTGGGGAGCCCTGAGATATGCCGCCAACCAGGCATTTTTGGCGTTTGTTTACGCGGACTGGGTAAGCGACCCTGTCAAAGGCGAAACGGCCCGTTCTTTCGCGGAACGGCAGATTACGTATATGCTGGGCGACAACCCGCGGAACAGCAGCTATGTGATCGGGTATGGCAACAATTCGCCGCAGCATCCGCATCACCGGACCTCACATGGTTCATGGAGCGACAGCCAGTCTACTCCTTCAGATCATCGTCACGTTTTATACGGAGCGCTGGTCGGGGGTCCATCCAAGACGGACACGTATACCGATTCGATCAACGACTATGTCTCGAATGAAGTGGCAACCGACTACAATTCCGCCTTTACAGGGGCGCTGGCCAAAATGATGCTGCTCCACGGGCAAGGGCAGCAGCCGCAACCACAGTTTCCTGCGGCAGAGACCCCTGAGGATGAAATGTTTGTCGAGGCTTCCGTAAATGCCAGTGGCAGCAATTTTGTAGAGATCCGGGCACTGCTCAACAACCGTTCCGGCTGGCCGGCACGGGTCAGCAAGTCGATGTCCTTCCATTATTATCTGGACCTCAGCGAAGCAATTGCCGCAGGGTACGGTCCGGAGGATATTACGGTCACTGCCGGTGGCTACAACCAGGGAGCAACGGTATCCGCACTTCAGCCTTATGATGAAGAACATCATATTTATTACACCAAGGTTGATTTTACCGGCACTTCGATCTATCCGGGCGGTCAATCCGCTTACCGGAAGGAAGTCCAGTTCCGGATCGCCGCTCCGCTCAACACGCTCTTCTGGGACAATACAAATGACTATTCATTTAAAGGCGTGGCAACGGGAGGAGCGCTTCCGGTAAAAACGGCGTATATACCGGTATACGACGCCGGGGTGCTTGTATTCGGTGAACTGCCTCCTGGAGGCGGACATCCGGGTGAACCGAAGGTGCCCGCACAGCCTTCCGGTGTAGCGGCTGCTGCTGAGAACGCCAGCGTAAAACTGTCCTGGAACACAGTCAGCGGGGCAACGGACTATACAGTTAAACGGGCTGTAACGAGTGGCGGGCCTTACACTGTAGTTGCAAGCACAACAGGGGCCGTGTATTCCGACAACGGGCTGGTTAATGGTACTACCTATTATTATGTAATCACCGCCTCGAACAGTGTTGGCGAGAGTACGCCATCTCTGCAGGTTAGTGCCCAGCCGCGTGAAACACCTACTCCGGCAAAAGGTGATTTAAGGGTGGAATACCGTACTAATGACAACAATCCCGGGGACGGACAGATGCGCCCGCAATTCCGGATTGTGAACACGGGAACTGTCGCGGTACCTTTGAGTGGTCTTAAGCTCCGCTACTATTTTACCGTGGACGGAGACAAAACCCAGCAATTCCACTGCGATTATGCCGTTGTCGGCAGCGGAAATGTAAGCGGTTCCTTTGCGAAACTTAATCCGTCCCTAACCGGAGCGGACTACTATCTGGAGATCACTTTTGCTGAAGGTGCCGGAAGCCTTGCTCCCGGAGGGAACAGCGGAGAAATTCAGGTGCGCACCAACAAAGAGGACTGGACGAATTACAGCGAGGGCAATGACTATTCCTACAGTGGAACGCAGCTTGCCTTCGCCGAATGGGAAAAGGTGACACTGTATCGTGACGGAACACTTGTGTGGGGTTTAGAACCATAATTTATCTACAGAGAGGGAGCTAGCCAAAATGATGAAATTGAGCTTAAGTAAGAAGCCTATTTCCGCTATAATGGCCTCGATTCTGTTTCTCTCACTCATAACCGGTTTGTTTACTGGTAGCCCCGGAACTGCAAAGGCCGCTTCGGCGGAGGAGACCCGATTTCTGCAATTATATGCTCAGCTAAAGGATCCGGCGAACGGCTATTTCTCAGCTGAAGGCATTCCCTACCATGCGGTAGAGACATTGATGAGCGAAGCGCCCGATTACGGGCATATGACCACCTCGGAAGCTTACAGCTACTGGATGTGGCTCGAGGTGCTGTATGGCCATCATACTGGCGATTGGAGCAAGCTGGAAACGGCTTGGGACAACATGGAGAAATACATTATCCCTGTTAATGAAGGCGACGGCAAGCAGGAGCAGCCGACGATGAGTTATTACAATGCGAACAGCCCGGCTACCTACGCTTCCGAGTATGCGCAGCCGGATCAGTATCCAAGCCAGCTTAGCGGAAAGTACACGGCAGGCAAAGACCCGCTTGATTCCGAACTGAAAGCAAGCTATGGCAACAACCAGACCTATCTTATGCATTGGCTGGTGGATGTGGACAACTGGTACGGCTTCGGCAACTTGCTGAATCCTACACATACAGCCGCTTATGTAAATACATTCCAGAGGGGCGAACAGGAATCGGTGTGGGAAGCTGTCCCGCATCCGTCCCAGGACGACAAATCATTCGGCAAGACAGGTGAGGGCTTTATGAGCCTGTTCACCAAAGAAAGCAATGCGCCTGCAGCACAGTGGCGTTATACCAATGCTACCGACGCAGATGCACGTGCAGTTCAGGCTATGTACTGGGCCCGGGAGCTTGGCTATAATAATTCAGTTTATCTGAACAAGGCCAAGAAAATGGGGGATTATCTCCGTTACGGCATGTACGACAAGTATTTCCAAAAGGTCGGCAGCGCAGCTGACGGCACACCGGAAGCGGGAACCGGTAAGGATTCCAACCAATACCTGCTTGCCTGGTATACCGCTTGGGGCGGCGGGCTTGGTTCAACCGGCAATTGGGCCTGGAGAATCGGTGCCAGCCATGCGCATCAGGGTTACCAGAATGTCGTGGCAGCCTATGCGCTTTCTAATCCGGACGGCGGTCTGGTTCCGGCATCAGCAACAGCAGGGCAGGACTGGAGCAATTCGCTGAAGCGCCAGCTGGAGTTCTACACCTGGCTGCAATCTGCCGAAGGCGCGATTGCCGGCGGAGCAACGAACAGTTACGACGGTGCTTATAAGGCTTATCCTGCCGGCACAAGCACCTTCTACGGCATGGCATATGATGACGCACCAGTCTACCATGATCCGCCGTCCAACAACTGGTTCGGAATGCAGGCCTGGAGTGTTGAACGTGTGGCCGAGCTGTATTATATTCTGGCTGCAAGCGGCGACACAACCTCCGAGAACTTCCAGATGGCCAAGCAGGTGGTGGAGAACTGGGTGGAATGGTCCACGGACTATGCCTTTGCAGGCAGCCGGCCGGTTACGGATGCAGAGGGCTATTATCTGGACAGCCAGGGCAACCGCATTCTCGGCGGTGATAATCCCCAAGTAGCTACAGTTGCTGCTCCGGGAGAATTCTGGATTCCGGGCAATGTGGAATGGCAGGGGAAACCGGATACCTGGACCGGTTTTGCAAGCAGTGACGGCAACAGCAATTTAAAGTCAGTCACCAAGAGCCCGAGCCAGGATACCGGTGTACTCGGCAGCTATATTAAAGCGCTCACCTTCTTTGCCGCAGGTACTGAGGCAGAAAACGGCAGTTATACCGCGCTTGGCGGGAAGGCTCAGCAGCTGGCTAAATCCTTGCTGGATACAGCTTGGGGATATAATGATGGTGTCGGTATAGCAACTAAGGAGAGCCGTGGCGATTATGCCCGTTACTTCACCAAGGAGGTCTATTTCCCAAGCGGTTGGACGGGTACCTTTGGACAAGGCAATACGATTCCGGGAACAGCGACAGTACCTTCCGATCCTGCCAAAGGCGGAAACGGTGTCTACGCCAGCTATACTGACATCCGGCCGGATATTGTGAATGATCCCGATTGGCAGTACCTGCTTAACAAATATAATTCGTCATATAATACGGCCACTAAGCAATGGGAGAATGGAGCACCTGAATTTACGTATCACCGCTTCTGGTCCCAAGTGGATATGGCCACGGCCTATGCCGAATATGACAGGTTAATCAACAACAGCAGCGGTCCGGTCGAGCCCGTTGCCCCGAAAGCGCCCTCCAAACCGGCTGTTGTTGCCGGCGACAGTGTTGTACAGCTTAGCTGGAACAATGTAACTGCTGCCGACAATTATACAGTTAAGCGGGCCACTGTCAGCGGAGGTCCTTACAGCGATGTATCAGTAGTTACCCAGGCAACTTACAGCGATACCTCTGTAGTCAATGGAACGACCTACTTTTATGTTGTAAGTGCAGCTAACAAAGTAGGAACAAGCCCGAATTCACCCGAGGTCAGCGCCAAGCCAGCAGCGGTTCCCGAGCCGCCTGTGGGGGATCTGATCGTGCAGTATCGGACCAATGATACGAATCCGGGCGATGCCCAGTTCCGTCCGCAGCTGCGGATTGTGAACAGCGGGGACACTTCGGTTGCACTTAAGGATGTAAAGCTGCGCTACTACTACACGGTAGACGGCGAGAAGGCGCAGCAGTTCAATGTGGACTATGCCGCTATAGGCAGCGGCAATGTGCAGGGAACATTCGTGAAGCTGACTCCCTCTGTGACAGAGGCAGATTATTATGTGGAGATCTCCTTCACTGCAGGTGCGGGCACCCTTGCTCCCGGAGCCAGCACCGGTGAAATTCAGCTGCGGATCAACAAAACCGATTGGAGCAATTATAACGAGATCGGCGATTATTCTTACGACCCGGCCAAAACCTCGTTCACTGACTGGGCACGTGCACCGCTTTACCTGAATGGAACGCTGGTCTGGGGGTTAGAGCCTTAAAAGTGCAGTAGAAGGTAAAATGAAAAGCCGCAAAGCCCCAATACTCCGGGACATTTGCGGCTTTGCTATTAATATCACATTTCATGTACGAAACTGTGAAAATATGTGACAAAAAAATCTAATAGATGAGTCGAATCTTGTCGTATTTGTCATGTTACTTAACACAACAAAAATTTTTTATGGAAAAATCATTGATAATTTACCATAAGTCAATTAGAATAAACTCTAACATTCAGGGATTAATTCCAATATAATCCTAAAAGGCAATTCGTAGTTGATAGATAGGGTTACTGTATATCACATATGTGCTCCTTGCTAAAAAAATCCTAGTGTTAGGGTGATGAACTTGAGTGAAGATTTGCTGCGTATTGAGAATTTAACGACATCCTTCAAGATTGCAGACGAATATTACGCTGCGGTCGATGATGTGACGCTCACGGTGAAGAAGAACGAAATCCTCGCCATCGTAGGAGAATCCGGATCAGGCAAAAGTGCGTTGGCTTTCTCAATAATAGGGCTGCACACCAAAGCAAAAATTGATGGACATGTGTATTACAAAGGTCAGGATATTGTCAAAATGTCCCCAGGCATGCTGAATAAGGTCCGCGGCAAGGAAATGTCGATGATTTTCCAGGACCCCTTGGCTGCACTAAATCCGCTTATGATTATCGGACGGCAGATTGAAGAGGTACTTCTCCTTCATGATTCCGGCCTCTCCAAGAAACAAAGAAAAGCAAAGGTCATCGATTTGTTGACCAAGGTTGGAATTCCCCGTCCCGAGCATACATATCAGCAATACCCTTATGAATTATCCGGCGGAATGCGGCAGCGGGTAGTTATTGCCATCGCAATCGCCAACGGACCACAGCTGTTAATCGCCGATGAACCGACAACCGCACTGGATGTAACGATTCAACTGCAAATTCTTGAACTGATCAAGAAGCTCAAAAATGATATGCAAGCAGGAATTATCCTCATTACCCATGATCTGGGCGTAGTCAGTGAAATGGCAGATCGCGTGGCTGTTATGTATGCCGGGCAAATTGTCGAAATTGCTGATATTTATACGCTGACCACCAACCCGCAGCATCCTTATACAAGATCTTTATTTAATTCGATACCTACGGTCAAGGAAGCGAAGTCCAGACTGCATGTGATTCAGGGGATCGTCCCGTCGCTCAAAAACTTGCCGCGTACGGGCTGCCGTTTCTCCGCCAGAACCCCATGGATTGATGAATCAGCCCATGAGGAGAATCCACAGTTGCACGAAATCGCTCCGGGTCATTTGGTCCGCTGCACCTGCTACAGACATTTTCATTTCCCCGAGAGCGTTGAGGAGGCTGACAGCCATGGCACTGCTTGAAGTTAAGGATTTACAGGTTCATTTCCCGATTAGAGGCGGCATATTCAGCAGAGCGGTCGGTGAGGTAAAGGCGGTCGACCGGGTCAATTTCACCATTGAGGCCGGGCAGACTTACGGATTAGTCGGTGAATCAGGCTCAGGTAAGACAACGACAGGAAGAGCGATTATCGGGCTGAACGAGATTACGGGCGGCAGCATTCTTTTTGAAGGCGCCGATTTAGCCCTGAAGAACTCACGCAAGCTGAGCAATGTCCGCCGCGACGTTCAAATGATCTTTCAGGATCCCTATTCATCACTCAATCCCAAGAAGCGTGTGCTCGACATCATTGCCGAGCCGCTGCGCAATTTCGACAAACAGTCCCCCCAGGAAGAGAAACGGAGAGTTCAGGAGCTGCTGGAGCAGGTCGGCCTGAGTCCGGACAACATTTATAAATATCCGCATGAATTTTCCGGCGGACAGCGTCAGCGGATCGGAATCGCCAGGGCGATTGCGCTGAAGCCCAAGCTGATCATCGCCGACGAGCCGGTGTCCGCGCTGGATGTCTCGGTTCAGGCACAAGTGCTTAACTTTTTACGGGACATCCAAAAGGAATTGAATTTAACCTACCTATTTATCAGTCATGATCTCGGAATCATCAGACATATGTGCGATCATATCGGCATTATGTACAAGGGACGACATGTTGAGCAGGGGACGCCTAAGGATATTTTTGACAATCCGCGACATATTTATACGAAACGTCTGATTGCCGCAATCCCGGACATTGACCCATTGCAGCGTGACGAACGGACCCGGTTCCGCAAGTCCGTAAGTGAGGAGTACGAGGGAGCCTACCGGAATTATTTTGACAATGACGGTTTAGCTTATCCTTTACAACCCATTTCCGATACCCATTTGGTGGCCATGCCCGAGAAAGGTTGAGACGTATGTGGAAGATTATTGCACGAAGAATATTGATTATGATCCCTCAAGTATTTCTGCTCAGCATTCTGGTATTTCTTATGGCCAAAGCCATGCCCGGAGATGCGCTCACCGGTTTGCTCGATCCGAACATTGATCCGGCCGCCATTGAAGCGATGCGGGAACGGCTCGGCCTGAATGATCCGTGGTACATCCAGTATTGGGATTGGATCACTAATGCCCTGCAGGGAGACATGGGCCAGTCCTTCCGCTTTAAGATGCCGGTAACTGAGCTGATTGGCCAGCGGCTGATGAACACGGTGTGGTTATCTATGACGACTCTGGTCATTACCTATTTAATTGCAATTCCGCTCGGCATCATTAGCGGACGTTTCAATGACACCTGGGGCGACCGGTTGATTACAGGATATACCTATGTCGGATTTGCGGCTCCCTTGTTTATCGTAGCCCTGGTTATGCTCTGGATGTTTGGTTTCTACTTTCATTGGTTCCCTACCGGAGGAAGCGTATCACCGGGCGAGGTCCCCGGGACGATGAGTTACATTCTGAGCAAGTTATATCATTTGCTGCTTCCGGCCATATCCATCGCGCTGATTACTACCGTCGGGACAGTCCAATATCTGCGGAACGAAATCATTGATACAAAGCAGAAGGATTTTATCCTTACGGCAAGAGCAAAAGGCGCCTCGGAATCACGGGTGTACAACCGCCACATCTTACGCAACTCCCTCCTGCCGATTGCCGCTTTTTTCGGGTATGAGCTTACGGGATTAATTGGCGGCACCATCTTTGTAGAGAGTATTTTCAGCTATCCCGGCATGGGCCAGCTGTTCCTGAGCTCCATCGTTATCCGCGATTTCACCGTTGTAACGGCACTTGTGCTGCTGTATGGGATTGCTCAAATCGTCGGATCCCTGCTCTCGGACATCATATTAGGCATTGTTGATCCCCGTATCCGGATTAAATAATGATCAGAACTTGTTGAGGTGAATGTAATGGCAAAATCAAGCGCTGAGCTGTCGCTCCCGCAGGATATGGAGAAGAGCCCATCCGGATGGAGAATCCTCTGGAAGGAAATTTTCAGAGATAAACTGGCTTTGGTCTCCCTGATTTTTCTAGGTGTAGTTGTATGCGGAGTATTTGGCATCGCCCTGTTTCTGGATCAAAAGCAGATTGTAACCGTCGATCTGTTCGCCTTATATGAGAAGCCTTCGGCTAAATTCTGGCTGGGCACCGATTACGGCGGACGCGATGTGTTCGGCCAGCTCATTATCGGTACGCGCAACTCGCTGAGTATCGGTATTATGGTCACTCTGATGACGGGTGTTATCGGTATTCTGGTAGGTCTGATCTCCGGCTATTTCGGTGGATTCGTCGATAATATCTTTATGCGTTTCGTGGATTTCTTTATGATCCTGCCGATGCTGATGATTGTCATCGCGTTTGTTACGGCGGTTCCCAAATATAATACCTTGTCCTTTTCACTGATCATGACGGCATTTCTATGGATGGGCATCGCGAGGCTAATACGCTCGAAGACACTGCAGGAGAGGGAACTGGAATATGTCCAGGCCTCCAGAACGCTGGGCTCCTCCCATCTTAAGATTATGTTCAACCAGGTACTGCCGAACTTAAGCTCCATCATTATCGTTACGATGACGCTGAATTTGGCCGCCAACATCGGCCTGGAGTCGGGACTCTCGTTTCTCGGCTTCGGCTTTCCTGAAAGCACGCCTAGTCTGGGGACGCTGGTCAGCTATGCCCGGAATCCGCAGACGCTGCAATCGAGATGGTGGATATGGTTACCCGCATCACTGCTGATCCTGGTATTGATGTTGAGTATAAATAATGTCGGTCAGGCGCTTAAGCGTGCGACGGATGCAAGACAAAGAAAAGGATAATAAGGGAGGAAGAAACAAGAATGAGAAAAAGAAACTCTGGCAAGACCATGCTCTTCACATTGATGCTTGTCCTGACGCTTGCGGTTACGGCCTGCGGCTCAGGCAACAACGAAGCGGCTGAGCCTTCGGCAACAGCCAAGACAGATGCAGCTGCTACAACTGCTCCAACTGCAGCACCGGCAGCAGAAGACGGGCTGTACAACATCGCAGATTTCAGCAATGTTAAGAAGAACCAGGGTGAAGCCATTGAAGGCGGCACACTCAACTTTGGCCTTGTATCCGATACTCCCTTTGAAGGAACTTTGAATTTTAACTTCTATTCCGGTAATCCAGATTCTGAGGTCCTTGAGTGGTTTGACGAAGGTTTGCTGACCTGGGATAAGAACTATGTGTATACCAATGACGGGGCTGCTACCTATGAAGTCTCTGAAGATGGACGCACCTTCACTTTCACCATCCGCGACAATGTAAACTGGCATGACGGCAAGCCTGTGACAGCTGAAGATTGGCTGTTTGCCCATGAAGTTATCGGTAATCCGGCCTATGACGGCCCTCGTTACGGTTCTGACTTCACCAACATTGTAGGTATGGAAGATTACCATGCCGGCAAAGCCAAGACGATTTCCGGGATCAAAGTACTTAGTGAGAAAAAACTGGAAATTACTTATGTGAAATCCACTCCTTCCCTGCTGACAGGCAGCGTCTGGATTTATCCGCTGGCGAAGCATATTTTTGGAAATATGGATGTAGCCAAAATCTCCGCTTCCCCTGAGGTCCGCCAGAAACCAATCGGTTTCGGCCCATTTAAAGTGGAAAGTATTGTCCCTGGTGAATCTGTAGTGTTTGTCAAGAATGGCGACTACTGGCGCGGCGCTCCCAAGCTGGATAAGGTTGTCCTGAAAGTAATTCCACCGACTACAGTTGTGCAGGAGCTTAAAGCCGGAAATATCGATTTGGTCGACAGCTTCCCAATTGACCAGTTCCCTGATAACTCTAAATTGTCCAATGTTGAATACCTTGGAGCAATTGACCGTGCCTATACTTACATTGGCTTCAAGCTTGGGAAGTGGGACGCGACCAAAAAAGTGGTTGCTCCTGATCCGAAGGCGAAGATGGGCAATGTAGCTCTGCGTAAAGCGATGTGGCAGGCGGTGGATAATGATGCCGTCGGCAAGAAATTCTATCATGGTCTGCGCTGGAACGCGACTACGCTGATTCCGCCATCCCATCCCGAATTCCACGATGACAGCAATCCTGGAGTAACGTTTGATCAGGAAGCAGCAAAGAAAACACTGGATGATGCAGGCTATAAACTTAACGGAGAATTTCGTACCAATCCGGACGGCACGCCGCTGACGATCAATTTCATCTCCATGACAGGTTCGGATATCGCTGAGCCGCTGGCCCAATATTATGTGCAGTCGTGGAAAGCCATCGGTCTGAATGTAACGCTGGAAATGGTGGAGTTCAACACCTTCTATGACCGCGTAGGTTCCAATGGTGAAGATGATCCTTCTGTTGATGTATACCAAGGCGCTTGGACAGTCGGTATCGACGTGGATCCACAAGGACTGTATGGCCGCGACGCTATCTACAACTTCCCGCGTTACGCAAGTGAAGAAAGCGACCGCCTGATGAAAGAGGGCGTATCCGAAGCAGCATTTGATATAGCGAAGCGTAAAGAAATCTACAAAGAGTGGCAGCAGCTGATGGTTGACGAGATTCCTGTATTCCCAACCCTTTATCGCGCAGCACTCGTTCCGGTTAATAACCGCGTTCTGAATTACGCTATCGGCGATGGAACGGGTATTTACAGAAATGAGCTTGCACTGTCCGCCGACAAGGGGATTGCTGCGCAGTAATTTTCCGGGATTTAGCAACCTGTAATTCAAAACCTCCTTGCGGATTTTACAGCCGCAAGGAGGTTTTTGTATACACATAGGGCTAAACGCTATCGCTTTAGCTGCATAGAAACGGCTGCCGACCTTGGTGGGGTCAGCAGCCGTTTTTAGGTGCGTTCATTCGGTTCTTATTGCTGCGGCTGCGGTATTACCTTCTCTGCAGCTTCAATCGTACCTCCGCCAAGGCATTCCTCGTCCAGGTAGAAGACAACAGCTTGGCCCGGTGTGATCGCCTTTTGCGGCACATCGAAGGCAACATGCACGGTACCGTCTTCCTGTGCTGTCAGTGTTACGCCCTGATCAGGCTGGCGGTAGCGGAACTTGGCGGTGCACTTCAGCGGTACATCCGTAAGGGTAAGGCCGTCTATCCAGTTGACCCCGGAGGCGATCAGACTGGTGGAGTAGAGGCTGTGGTGCTTGTCCCCTTGGACTACATACAGGATGTTGCGGTCCAGATCCTTCTCAGCCACAAACCACGGCTCACCATTGCCGGAGCCGCCAATTCCCAGCCCCTGGCGCTGGCCCAGCGTATAGTACATCAGGCCCTCGTGGCGGCCCTTCACTTCGCCTGTGGCGATATCGACCATGTCTCCCGACTGGGCAGGCAGATACTGGCTTAGGAATTCACGGAAGTTACGCTCACCGATGAAGCAGACGCCGGTGCTGTCTTTTTTCTTGGCTGTGTACAATCCGGCTTCCTCGGCGATTCTCCGTACTTCAGGTTTTGGCAGATGTCCGATCGGGAACATCGCTTTGGAAAGCTGGTATTGGCTCAGCGCGTTTAGGAAGTAGGTCTGGTCTTTATTGCTGTCCACGCCGCGCAGCAGCTTGAACTTGCCGTCTTCTTGAATGACCCGTGCATAATGCCCGGTAGCCACGTAATCGGCGCCCAGTTGTAGTGCCTTATTCAGGAATTCTCCGAATTTGATCTCGCGGTTGCACATCACATCCGGATTTGGTGTGCGTCCGGCCTTATATTCATCGAGGAAATAGGAAAAGACTTTATCAAAGTATTCCTTCTCGAAGTTAACGGTATAGTAAGGAATATCGATCTGCTCACACACGCGGCGGACATCCTCTGCGTCAGTCTCGGCCGTACATACGCCAAACTCATCGGTGTCGTCCCAGTTCTTCATGAAGATACCGATGACGTCATAGCCCTGCTGCTTCAGCAGAAGTGCCGTAACGGAGGAATCGACCCCTCCGGACATGCCGACGACGACACGTGTGTCCTGGTTTGCCTTTGTCATCGTAATCACCATTTTCTATGCAAAAAATACCGGTTATTGATACAAACACCCGGCTCATTTTGTATTATAACACACCTGTCCAGCCCAAACTGCCCGTGAGGACGGGAAAATGCAGCAGAAAAGACGATAAAATTGACAATTTGTCCACCACTGGCGAACATTCATGTGAAAAGTTACTTTTTTGGCTCCAAATATGTCCATAAATATGATAACATAAGCTGAGAGCAAACATCGGAATACCTTGATATGACATATCTCATGTCGTAACAATGGATTATGATTCTATCAGCAACTAAACCGAAAGAGGTGCCCCTTGAAGATATCGACAAAAGGACGTTACGGATTAACCATTATGATGGAGCTTGCCCTGAAATTTGGCGAAGGTCCAACCTCACTTAAAAGCATCGCCGAGAAAAACGGACTATCCGAGCATTACCTGGAACAGCTCATTGCCCCACTGCGCAACGCAGGGCTTGTGAAGAGCATTCGTGGTGCTTACGGCGGCTATATCCTTTCACGCGAATCCATCACCATTACAGCCGGCGATATTATCCGTGTACTGGAAGGCCCCATATCGCCAGTTGATTTTACAGAAGAAGATGATCCGGCAAAACGCGACCTCTGGTTGCGCATCCGCGACAGCATTGCCGATGTGCTGGATTCCACCACATTGTCTGACTTAATCAACTATAAGGAAGAAAGTAAGGCTGACAACTATATGTTTTATATCTAACGGATATCAGGAAACCCGCGCTGTTCAAGGGAATAGTAAGCTTTTTTACGAACCGTTACCCGCAATTTACCCGCAACCGTTCGTTTAGTTATTCGCCCATAGTTACATGCAGATAAATAAGCTCAGTTACTTTGAATTACTTTTAGGGCCGATGCGGGCTTGTTCTATTAGATAATCAGGCTGCTACTCTTGGAAATTAAAGACTGCACCCTGCCATTAATGGCGGGGTATTTCTTTGCATTCAGGAAGTGTTTTCCTTACCGATGGAAGTGAATATACATAATGTTCCAAATTAAATATAATTGACTTGTAAGTTTTCAAAATCATATCTTGAATGGCTCTGCATTTTTTATATTGTTGTTCTTATTATGAGTTTTATAATACTCCTCGATTTCTGCCCACACCAAAAAGGCGATCCCTGCCAACAAAGAAAGTTTACTAAGGTTTTTGAGCGAACTGCCAACAGAATCTAGCATTGCATTAAATATCTCAGGACCCATGTTGTGATATTCGATCCATAAATTGCTGCGCAAGATAATAAGTTCCATACAGAAATACTGATATAAAAAATAAATATCATTCCACTTGTTCTTCTAATAAACAGGAGTAAGGGCTTGGAAACTTCATACAAAGCCTTGAAAAGCAATTCAGGCTTCCTAGCCGCTTCTCTGGTGCAGTCGAAAGTATCTATCTGTTTGGTACCGGGAAGATCTGGATCCAATCGGTCACTTGATGGATTATGGCGGCATCGTTGAGGGATACACTCTGTATCACTTAAGATTTATCCGGCAGCGATTTAAATTTAGAGCAGACTTGAGTGGAAGCTAACATTGTTGTTTATTATATATACAATCTATTTTAAAGCACAATGCGATAAAAAATACCATTTTTATGTTTGATCGCGGGAAATAAAGTCGTTATTTATAGTAAATAGATACTATTTCATTAATAACCTAATTAATGGTATAATTCCAATGTAATCCAAAAAAAATATCTGGGAGGTTGTTAATTTGATTAAACTTTTAGGATTAGGTGTCGCTGCATCATTACTTTTTACTCCGATAACAGGCCTTGTAGATTCACCATCGCTGCAAAAATCTTCAGTATCTGAGGTTTCCTCTGCAAAAAGTTACAGTTTTAACAATTACATTTACGAAGAACCAGGAACAGGAACGAAGATTTTGGTGGGGGATGGGGTTAAAGTACCAGAACTTGCAAGAGGGAAAGAGGCCGTAAAGATAGTCCGTGTGAATCAAAAGGGTGGAGCTTTTAATGATTCATTCACTTGTGAACCGGATGATGGAGTTAACCTGAACATCTGGATGATGAATAACAATGGCCAATCGGTTCAATTTCAAGTGTGGCGAAATGGAGTTGAGTTCACTAATCAAGCAATTGCTGTTGGCTCACAGAAAACAATCTCTTTTACGGATATGTTAGGTAATGGTCTGGATGGAAATTATGAGGTCTACATATATAGTTTATTAGGATATCCACTTGATGTTGATGTAAGTGCTAGACAGTTCTAAAAGGTGCGTTAAAACAAGTCATCTACCCTTGAGGTGGATGACTTGCTTTTTATAAGGTGAACTCTGAGAACACTGGACCCCGCAACATTCCTGATTTGGTCCAAATATAGTAAAAATACAAAATGTTCCAAATTTTATATACTCAACCCTGCCAGTTGGCGGGGTATTTCTACATAAGGGGAGTTAAATTATGTTTGAAGTCGAAGTTAAAGATGTATTCAAAATTACTGGGGAGGATATGTAATTGCAGGGG
Organism: Paenibacillus sp. FSL M7-1046; assembly: GCF_038007405.1. Lineage (NCBI taxonomy): Bacteria > Bacillati > Bacillota > Bacilli > Caryophanales > Paenibacillaceae > Paenibacillus > Paenibacillus sp. FSL M7-1046. The sequence continues at coordinate 3,977,563 of NZ_JBBOXB010000001.1, forward strand.
AGATTATTCAAAGAGAGTCCGTTTTAAGAATCGGAGACACTTTGCTTAATAAAGAAGATAATGCACAGGCAGTGCTTGTGAAATCATTTGAAATGATAAATTATGGCACTGGAAAAACGAAACTGAATCATATTGGATTTTCATCAAATATCTCAGAAGATGAGGCGAAGAAATTAATTGGAAAGCGACTCGTTAAAGAATGAAATTGCACATTATTTTGTTGTTAGGAGTATGAGTTTGAATAATACATACAAAGTCCTAAAGAGCGATGCAGACTTCATGGTTGCTGCGATGTTATAGGTGACGGTCTCCGTCTGGCACCAATTTTTGGTTTACAGGAATATATGGTTGATAAAGGATATTTTAGGAAAGCTACCAAAACCACAACAGGAGCAGGGGGGGGCATATCCTCTACTGATTACTCTCATGTGATGATGGTTGTGAAAAATGATACAATCAATTTGCTGTATTGTGCGCATACAAATGATAGGTTAAATGCTTCTTTTGCAAACTTTGGTTCATCGTCGTTTGACTTTTATGCAGCAAATTAAATTTGGGATAAGTGAGTGAAATAAGATTAGGTATTTGTTAGTTAGTTTTAAGCAAATGCCTAATCTTATTATTTTAAGTGTGAAGGATGGTTTCAATGGGTCTGAAAAAAATGTCAGCGATGATATTTATAATTACATCTATTCTTACTTCTTGCAGTTTTGAAAATTCAAAGATCATAAAAATACCGATGCTGGTGTATCAACAAAATGACTCTGTTAAGAAGGAAGCGATTTTAGGATCCTGGGATATCAATCAGTCCAAGATAAATTTAGACAAAGGTATGTATACATTTACTTCAGGACTCGGAGAACCTCTAGTTTGGTACGGAAAAACGTTAATTTTACAAAAAAATGTAAATATACTCGACAAAGTCGACGTAAACTATAAATTGGAGCAAGGTGACATTATTTCCACAGGGACTGAACAGTCTTATTTTTTTAATGATTTCACTTGCTTAGGTGAAATTTCTGATGAGAAGTTTGAATATATCCTGAATTTTAATAATAAAGAATATAAAGTTGACTTGAAAAATAATGACAATTTTAAAAATAAAAGCGTCTTCCTAGCAAATGGGGAAACGTTAAAAAATGGAAAGATCATTCGATTGGTGTTTTCAGCTTTTTACCAGGATAAGCAAGAAAGTGAAATAATACTCTTAGATTACGATCTCAATAAAGATGAATATGAAGTGAAGAGTTTTTCAATTGATAAATTACCTTCCGGCGATAATACGATTTCTCCAAGCGACTCGATTCTTGATGAAAATAAACTTTATATTTATAAAAATAAAAAGATAGGTTTTATTGACTTGGAGAAAGAGGAGTTTATTGAGTTAAGTAAAATTTCAGAAGATGTGCATTCATTTATGACTGAGAAATTTAAAAATCCACATGTCGAGCGGAAAGTTGTGCCCGTTGGGAAAATTGAAGACACTTTAATCTTCATAGATACCACACTATACATCGATGATAAAACATCGGGCATGCTTGTATATGCTTATTCGCAGGAAGAAGACCCGATTGGAAAAATTTTAATTGAGGGACAGAGGATATATCTTTTTGATAAAAATAATATTGAAGTTTCTTCTAGTGAGTTTCCCTACATCCGTGTTAATGGACGAAGTTTTTCCTTTCCAACATCCTAATTAAGCGGATCGGAACGAGCGAGTGGTAGAGCAAGTCTAGTGTCATTATATAGAGCCCCAGGGATTATTCTGGAGGATTTTCCATTAATTAAAAATCCAATCATCGCATATAATACAAACAAACGTTATTGGATTAGTAGTCATATATGATGGGATTAAATCCTTTCTAAAAAGAAATGTTGATAAATAATTATTAAATACTGAGTTGGAACTACTGTACCCTGCCAGCATTGGCGGGGTATTTCTTTGCCGTAAGGAAAGTTTTCCTTACCAAGGATACAGAGTGCATATACATAATGTTCCAAATGAAATATATTGAAATTATTTAGTTTGAAATTCCCTTTAAATTACGACGAAAGGTTGCGTGCGTGATGGATAATGGATATTTTGCGGGTTGGGGGACGCTGGCTCTAATTAATGCAGGACTGGCGCAAGGGAAAAATAGGAGTGGACTAAACTGGTTTTTGCTTTCCTTGCTTTGTGGCCCACTGGCTACATTTTTCCTTGTGATTTCGGATAAGGCCCAATTAGATTAGAACCAAGCAATCCAAGGTGTCAGTCTGGTACCGGGAAGATCAGGACCCAATTGGCCACCTAAGGGATTATGGCGGGCTGGTGGAGGGGGATTCTCCCAGAGACAATCAAAATTGCCGTCAGTTGGTTTATGCGTGAATTATCTGAGTTTAGAGCCTGCATTAAATAATCCGTCAACCTTAAGTGGTGCGAGAATGTTGGACATTTGGGTAATAACTATTATTCAGATGAGGAGGTATATAATGAATAAAACATTGATTGCTACAGTTACCAGCATTCTTCTGTCCGCCTCAATTCTCGGTGCATGCAGTAACAATGAAACATTAAACGAGGCAGAGCCTACAGCGTCAAGTGCAGCGACTATGCCTGTTATTGAAGCTACAGCCACTCCTGAACCTTCTGCTACTCCCGCAGCCACGGAGGCGCAGGAGTCCGCCAGTCCGGACGCTACTGATCCTCAGACATCCAAACGTCCGAAGACCCAGGCATTTGGTGAACAGGAGGGAGGGGTCTCAGGGCAAGAAGGTACACTTGAGCAAGGTGATGGATATTCCCTGTATGTCTTTGAGGATTTCACATTCGATGAACAGTCTGGCCGTTTATCACTCACTGAGGACCCCACCTATTATGCCGAGATTGAACACTTGCCATCCGGTTACGATCTTACCGCTCTGAAGCAACAGGGACAAACTGAGCTTTCTGCAATGGGTAAGGCTAACGATCATAGCGGGGAACTGTTTGAGCATCCTCTGGGTTTTGCAGATTTATATCTGCAGGCTACTGGTGATAAGGGAATAGAGGATTATATGGTGTGGAAGAATCAAGCGGGGGAAGCTTTTCTTTTCCGGATACACAATCCTAAGGGTGAACTATCGAATAAATTTGCTCCATGGGTAATGGTTTCACTGTCAACGCTTGAAAGGAATTAAGATTTGCCATAGCTTTTAAACAGAATTTAGAAGCATGCAAAAATAATCCCGCCGGGCTTCTGACGGGTTTATTTTTGTTTGTTTTGCTGCTGTGTACTCACTTACTTCAAAGGTTAGGATCTTTTCAAAGATTACAAAATCAGTACGCTTGATGAATTGCCCTTTGTTGTTGTCGTGTTTATCAATCGCAAACTTCACTGGACCCGAACCGGCTTTTGTCTCCGATGAACCTATCTCTGGATCATGTTGCGTATTTTCTCCATCTATATATCTATAGGGATTAAATACGGGGCAACGGCCATTATGGGCCAAACTCCTGGAATGAATTGAATAAAGCGAAACCAATAATCATACAAAAAACACCAACAACCCTGATGAAAAGAAGTGTCATAGGGCTGGGGGTTCCGCGGCTGAATCTTCTCAATTCCCAGCCTACTTTCGGGAATACCGTGTAGAATGCACCGGCTATTATAAAAAAAAATAGGGACAATCTTAAACAAAATCATGAAATAGCCTCCTTGTAACCTGGACGATAAAGATACGTTTTTACACGGAATCCGTTCCAAAAATATCCAATGTAAAGCATCGCTAAGGAGGCAGAGAAGGTAATCTGCATGACATTCAGGCAAAGTTGAGACGTCTGAGGGTTAACCAGCCTTTTCCATATGTTCAACCATAAACGGTAGCTTGTGCTGTAGTCAGACCATTAAGACTGTAACCACCAGAATCTGCGAGTATTTGGATAACATGATGTCCAATACTTACATCTGTAAGGACAATGTTGTAGGTAATAACAGAATTGCTTGGGTTAATAAAAATAGTTCCAGTGGTTCCAATAGGATTACTGTCCATATTCACATTAATGGTAACGAGTGCACCAGATTCACTGTCTGTAAGAACGCCGACAGAAGTTGAAACTTCCAAGAAGTTCGATGCCTGATTGACAAAGATCCCAAATTCAATCAGCAGTATAATGCTATTAGCAGGAAGCGAAGCAGAACCGGCAAAATTAGATATAAGGCCTCTATTATAATTTAGCACTGTAGGCAACGTAATGCCCCCTTTCTTGATTTTATATATATTTATTCTTTTAGTTCCTGCGATGTTTGGGAGATTAGAGTATTTATTTCTATTGATTTTAGAATGATATAATTATGATGCCTCTTTATAGCATAGTCATAGTAAAGCCCTGCTACCGTGACGGTCAGCAGGACGTTTTGTTTAATGAATGGGAGGATGGTGATTGTCGGAAATCGGGAACATTAACTGTCAGCAAGCCCCTGATGTATGTAAAGAAATTTAAAGCTCTATTGAAGCCCGAAGAACTTGGTACCAAGAAAGAGCTAATGATGGATCATTGGTGCATTCCCTTTCCCGGTTAAAGAGTTTTCGAACATATCAATAATCTCCAAGAATCTCTCTGCTTCACGGAAAACGTGATCCGCAAGCAGCGGGTGTATGATGCTTTTAATTCTGCATTGTTCGATTAAATCCCGGGCTGTTTTCTTAAAATCCCTTAGTGATTTCACTGATACTCTATTCTGATCAAGAAATTGGGTTAAGATTGGACCGGTTTGCGATTGAGGTCTCATGGATTCAATATCTCTAGCCTGAAATAATAATTGATCAAAATCTTGACTGAATTCTCGGGCCTGCTCGACAAGTTTCCGTTCTGAAGGATCTAATAGATGACCTATAAATTTGGCGTGGTCGGCCATAATTCTTAAGAAAAATACATTTTCATCAATAATAGCATCATATAATGGCTCTAATTTGCCTTGGTTTAGCTCTTCCAGCCGATTTCTAAAATAATTGGCTTCTCTACTTACATGATCCACTAAAAGTGGGAAATTCGTTTGTCCAGGGAGCTTACAAGATAGAATCAAGCCAAGGACTTTTCTTTTGAACGCCCAAATGTGACATACTGCCGTATGGACCTCCTGATTAAATTGTTGAATCGTTGCAGGATCTGCATCAAGGGAGAAAGCATGCACCCGTCTCTCAATGTCTTCGAAAATCCGGTAAAAGTGGTTGGCTTCTTTAATCAGAATAGTATCTTCCGCCCGGAACCCCAATCCTAGAAACAAGGAATGTTCTTTCATAATTCTTGACCAAAAGCTGACCTCTTCCAGTGACCGGGCGACAAACATGTTAGACATAATATCCCTCCTTAACATCTTTATAGACCTTATGCTGGTTAAGCTTGGGTGGATGCCTAATTATTTATAGAGGATGGACACAGCTTGGTATTGAGGATGAGAACATGAATTTTAATGTTGTTATCGGAAGTTTACTGATTGCCCAAGCAAAGAGATTATGCCTGCATACCCTAAACTGTATTCTATTTTTAAGGAGGAATCGTTATGAGTGAAAATGTCGGTGGATACGGTGGAGCGTGGACTTCTACGGGTGCTATACTCGTGTTGTTTATATTGTTGGTAATTATCTCTAAGACAATCCTGCTGTAAGCTTTAAACCGCTTTACTCTAATATAGTCTCCGCCAGCACTCATGCTGGCGGATTTTTTGCTTGCGATTGAAATTTTTAAACCCCAAAAGCCCTTGATCCGGTCATTGCTGCGATTCTTCGCTATGCTTCTTTAATTAACTCCTTATAGTCGTTGCGGACGTTGCCCACTGCGGGTGAGACGGGATAAGCCCGCATATGCTCTGCATCATAAGGCCGCAATAGCTTCATCAGAGTGGGGACGTCATGATTGTGCCGGTCAAGCCACGCTGTCTCGGCTTCAGAGGTGAGGATAACCGGCATGCGGTCATGAATCTCAGCCATCAGGCTGTTGGATTCTGTAGTAATAATTGTGCAGCTGCTGAGCTTATTGCCGCTCTGATCCATCCAAATATCGTACAAGCCGGCCATGGAAAAAAGCTTCCCGTCACGCAGCGTAATCCTCAGCGGCTGTTTGCCGCCTTCCTGCGGATTCCAGTCGTAGAAGCCGTCCGCAGGAATCACGCAGCGGCGCGAGCTCACCAGGTTTTTGAAGGATGCTTTTTCCAGAAGGGATTCTGCACGGGCATTGATCATTTTGCTGCCGCTTTTGTCATCCTTGGCCCAGGACGGGACCAGCCCCCAGCGTAATTCCCCAAGCTTATTATGCTTGCCATTATGAATAACTGCCGGGATATACTGCATCGGGGCCACGTTATATTTTGGGGCATAGTGGACAATGGTGGTGTCATTCGTAAAATAACGCAGCATCAACTCATCCATGGTTACGGTAATGGTGTATCTTCCGCACATGCTGATTTATCCTCCCGGTTCATTTATGATGTGGTCTGAGATTGTTTACAGTGCTGTAGCCCTCATGCTATGCTCGGAGTATTTCATATTATTATAAATGAAGAAACGGATGATAGCGAAACGAAGGAGAGGATTCCGGATGATTATCGTAAGCTCCTGTCTCGCAGGAATGAAAGTAAGATACAACGGCACGGATTGTCTCGATACAAGCCTTCAAAAACTGTTGGATAACAACAAGGCAGTTGCTGTATGTCCAGAATTGCTTGGCGGATTCTCGACACCGAGGGAACCGGCGGAAATTATCGGCGGCGGCGGGGAGGATGTGCTGGAGGGGACGGCCAGGGTGATGGACCGGTCAGGAAATGATGTAACCGAAATGTACCTCAAAGGGGCCTATGAAACGCTGGAGAAAGCCCGGGAGATCGGAGCCACCACCGTAGTACTCAAAGAAAACAGCCCTTCTTGCGGCAGTACGATGATCTATAACGGACAATTTGCCGGTGTGAAAATTCCCGGGCAAGGTGTAACGTCCGCTCTGCTGAGAAGAAACGGTATTGAGGTGATTTCTGAGCAGCAGCTCTCCGCTCGGCTGGAAGCTTTGGAATGTGCTGGAAAGTGAGTGGCTTAGCGGGAATTCCCACTAACAGACCCCTAAAGGTTTTTACAATATTGTGTTTATTCTCAGGTGGTAAAAGGCGACATTCAGCAGTATAATCGAGTAGTCCTGTAAGAAAATCCTGAATTTCAAGAAGCGGAGAATTTAGTCATGAAACCCATCTATTTGGACCACGCCGCCTCAACCCCGGTTCATCCGGAGGTGGCCAAGGTTATGTACAATATGCTGCTTGAACAATACGGCAATGCGTCCAGTGTGCACACGTTCGGACGTTCCGCCAAAAAGATTGTGAACGGGGCACGCGATACCATCGCGGGCTTTTTAGGCTGTGCTCCCGACGAATGGGTATTCACCAGCGGAGGCACGGAGAGCGATAATCTGGCGCTGTTTGGAGCTGCAGCTGCTACCACGGAGAAGGGCAAACATATCATCACCACAGCAATTGAGCATCATGCCGTTCAACATACGTGCGAGGAACTGGAGAAGCAGGGCTATGATGTTACCTATCTTCCGGTTGATTCGACAGGCCTCGTCTCGCTTTCAGATGTGGCAGCCGCTTTGCGAGATGATACGGTATTGATCAGTGTGATGTTCGCGAATAATGAGGTAGGAACAGTAGAACCTATAGAAGAGATTGGCCGTCTCGCTGCCGAACGGGGCATTTTGTTACACGTCGATGCTGTACAGGCTCTCGGGATGCTTCCTATCACACTTCGCGAGCTTCCCGTTGATTATATGAGCTTTTCCGCTCATAAAATAAACGGCCCGCAGGGCATCGGTGGACTGTACGTACGGCGCGGTGCACCGCTGCATTCCAGACAGCACGGAGGACTCCAGGAGCGCGGCAGACGGGCGGGAACGGAGAGTCTTGCGAGCACAGCAGGTTTTGCCAAAGCGGTGGAATTGGCGGTTCAGGGGCTTCCCGGGCGCCAGGATAAAGCGCTTGAGCTCCGGAATGTGCTGCTGCAGGAGCTGGACAGCCGTATCGGGCGGCAGAACTATGTGGTTAACGGAAACGAGCAGCATTTTTTGCCGGGAATTCTGAATGTAAGTTTTCCGGGAGCCCGGACCGATGTGATGCTGATGAACCTGGATATGGAGCGGATTGCTGCTGCCAGCGGCTCAGCCTGCACCTCTGGTTCACTGGAGGTTTCGCATGTTCTGCAAGCGATGAATCTTCCGGAAGAAGTTTTGGACTCGGCGATTCGTTTTAGCACAGGTTTGGGTAATACTAATGAAGAAATAAAGCTTGTTGCAGAAAAAGTTGAAACCATCCTGAGACGGTTGCGTAGTGTAGACTAGGATTTTTTTCGGTCTCGTATCCGTTTCGGTAGTACACTCAAAGCGAGGGGACTAAAGCAGCCATGAAACTTCAAGATATGATCGGCCTGGCTGTATATGAAGTTGAAGAAGGTAATGAAATCGGCAAAATTGTCGATGTTGTACTAGATTCAAACTGGAATATTACGGGTATTGAACTGGAAAGCAAATCTTTTTTTTCCAGTCATGTGAAAGTTGTGGCATGGGAAGATATTGTCGCTTATGGCGAAGATGCTGTCATGATTCGCAGTAAAGAGTCGATATTAAAGGCCGACACTGACCATATACCATATACTTTTCTTTTAGGAAAGAAGAAATTGAAGGATTTGCAGGTACTGACTGCATCCGGAACGATACTTGGACGAATATCCGATGTTTATTTTGACCAGAAGTTGGGAAACACAATAGTAGCGCTGGAAATCAGTGACGGGCTTGTAACTGATTTGATCGAAGGCCGCAAATGGCTGCCTTGTTCTGAAGAAATGTCCATTGGGGAGGATTCCGTACTGGTTCCCGCGATGAGCGAAGAACGGCTCCAAAAAGCCATTAATATTGTTAACGGATAGGTGGAATGTATTATATGAAGTGTCCAAACTGCAACTCCAAGGATATCGGCAAGATCGGTTCCCACCAGTTCTATTGCTGGGGCTGTTTCATCGAACTTACGGTTAACGGCGAGAAAATGTCGGTTTATCAGGTTGAAGAAGACGGCACGCTCAGTTCGCTTGACGATCTGTTCTCCGGGGAAGAAATCGCCCAGGATTTCCCCCAAATCCATGCATCCTCCTGATTATAAGTCCTCGCACTGGCTAGCAGCGGGTACATATGCTTAAAAACAAGCGTCAGTTTCCTTTCAGCGTCAATTTTGCTGAGGGTTATTGGCGCTTTTTTTGTTGCGCTTTACGTTCAGCGGTTATTTTGCGGCAGGCATACATATACTTATTTACGAAGCCAGTCCAGTAATACCGCTAGGGGGTGCACTCATGGAGCAATGGTCCCAAAGTAAATGGTTCCGCTGGATGATCGGAGTGCTGCTTACCCTGATCATTTTGTATTTTGTGTGGCAACTTCGTCCGATGCTGCAGGGGATATTCCAGTTTCTAAAAGCGATTCTTGCGCCGTTTCTGGCGGCCATGATCATTTCTTATGTACTGAATCCGGTGGTCAGTATGCTGGCGGGACGGAAGATGCCGCGCAGCGTTGCCGTTCTTCTCATCTACGCCGTATTCCTGACTTCAATTGCAGTCATTGCCATCAATCTTATACCGATGTTTATCGAGCAGCTTGAGGAGCTGAACGAACATCTCCCGGAGATGACACTGCATGCGCAAGGTCTCATGAAGAATATGAATTCCCGGCTGATCCCGCCCGGTGTTGAGATGGGGATGAACAATTGGTTTTTTCAGCTGGAGGAACGTCTGGCTAAAGGAATATCACATTTTCTCGACAATATCGGGACAACGATAGGTGTGCTGTTCAATGCATTTATCGTTCCGTTTCTCGTGTTCTACATTCTCAAGGACTTTGATGTGTTTGAGCGGACCGTGGTTTCCTGCCTGCCCCGCTCGCGCCGCAAATCGATTGTGAAGCTGCTCAAGGATATTGATGAAGCGCTGGGCAACTATATCCGCGGACAGTTCCTCGTCTGTATTATTATCGGCGTGCTGGCATATATCGGTTATGCCATCATCGGGATGCCTTACGCGCTGCTGTTTGCCTGTGTAGTCGCTGTGTTCAACATCGTTCCGTACATGGGCCCGTTCCTGGGGGCGGCTCCGGCCATTGTGATGGCCTCAACCCTGTCCCTGCGCCTTGTCCTGCTGGTGGCAGTAGTTAATACGCTATGCCAGATGCTGGAGAGCAATGTAATCTCGCCCCAGGTGGTCGGACGGAGACTGCATCTGCATCCGCTGCTGATTATTTTTGCTCTGCTGGTCGGCGGAGAGGTGGCCGGAATGATTGGGCTTATTCTGGCGGTGCCGTGTTTTGCGGCCGGAAAAGTCGTAATTCAGCACTTAATGGCTTATTATATTAAGCGAAAGCCGGTGTAATCAGTAAAACCATTGACTATATTCAGAGCTTTTGGTTATAATGTTGTGTAATATTACGATTATGTTGTGATGAATAGCAGTTCGATGAAGAGGAGTATTAACTCACGCGACGTTATAGCAGAGAGCCGGTGCATTGGTGCAAGCCGGTTAACGGAACGGAATGAACTCACCTCCGAGTAACGGCGCAAGCCGCAGGTTTCGCAGGGCAGATGCTGCGAAAGGCCAGTGTGTGAACCGTCGTCGCCTCACCTCCGTTAAAGGGTGTCAAAGTGAGTGGCAGAATAAAGCATGTTCAGCCGCTAACTAGGGTGGTACCACGGGAATTCAAACCTCTCGTCCCTAGCGATCATACGCTAGGGATGGGAGGTTTTTTTGCGGAGTTGGGCTTATGCCCCGGTAAACAACAAGTCTGCCTGAGACGATCGAAGGCAGATATCTCCCAGCGGCGCAGCGAGTCTTGAGCTGGTTCTTGGACTTTGCTGCCCGTCAGGCAAAACAGATGGGATTTTTAAGAGTTACAGGGAAACGGAACGGAGAAAAATTTTGGAGCTGGAGCAACGTCAGTGGCCGCCTTTATACTCGGATTTCAACCGCTTAGTGTGAGATCAGAAATCCGAGTATAACAGCGGGCGGAAGCCCAAAACCTTTTTGCAGCGGAGTTTTATTCCCTGAATTCTTTTAAGAACAGCAGGTTTAACTAAGTAAGCAACACTCCAAGGAGGAGCATAAGATGAGCGAAAACAAAGTGAGCACCCCAACTGGGGCCGGCTACCGCGCCCAGAGCATTGAACCCAAATGGCAGAAGTTCTGGGATGAGAACAAAACGTTTAAGACAGGTGAGGATTCAAGTAAACCGAAATTTTACGCCCTGGATATGTTTCCGTATCCGTCAGGCGCAGGACTGCACGTAGGCCACCCGGAAGGTTACACGGCGACGGATATTGTCTCCCGCTACAAGCGGATGCGCGGTTATAACGTGCTGCATCCAATGGGCTGGGATGCCTTTGGACTTCCGGCAGAGCAGTATGCGATGGATACCGGACAACATCCGCGTGACATCACTTTCAAGAACATTGACAATTTCCGCCGCCAGATCAAATCGCTGGGCTTCTCCTATGACTGGGACCGCGAGATCAGCACAACCGATCCGGGCTATTACAAATGGACACAATGGATCTTCATCCAGTTGTACAACCGCGGCCTGGCATATGTAGCTGAGGTATCGGTGAACTGGTGCGAAGCTTTGGGTACGGTGCTGGCCAACGAAGAGGTTATCGACGGCAAAAGCGAGCGCGGCGGTCATCCCGTCGTCCGCAGACCGATGCGCCAGTGGATTCTGAAAATTACAGAATACGCCGAACGCCTGCTGGAGGATTTGGAAGAGCTGGATTGGGAAGAAAGCATCAAGGATATGCAGCGCAACTGGATCGGCAAATCAACCGGAGCGGAAGTCAATTTCGCGATTGATGGACATGACGCAGCATTGACTGTGTTCACAACCCGTCCGGATACCTTGTTCGGCGCAAGCTACTGTGTACTGGCACCAGAGCATAAACTGGTAGATGCCATCACGACAGAAGCTCAGCGTGCTGCGGTCGCGGAATACCGCGACAAAGCTGCCCGCAAGAGCGATCTGGAGCGTACGGATTTGGCCAAGGAGAAGAGCGGTGTATTCACCGGCGCTTACGCTATTAACCCGGTCAACGGAGCACAGGTGCCGATCTGGATCGCCGATTATGTGCTGGCCGGTTACGGAACCGGAGCTATTATGGCGGTTCCGGGACATGATACCCGCGACTGGGAATTCGCCAAGCAATTTGGCTTGAACATCGTCGAAGTAGTACAGGGCGGTAATGTGGAAGAAGAAGCCTATGGCGGTGATGGCCCGCATGTGAATTCCGATTTCCTGAACGGTCTGGATAACAGCGAAGCCATCGTGAAGATGATTGCCTGGCTGGAGGAAAAGGGCAGCGGCCAAGGCAAGGTAACCTACCGCCTGCGTGACTGGCTGTTCAGCCGCCAGCGCTACTGGGGCGAGCCGATTCCGATTCTTCATTTGGAAGATGGCACGATGAAGACTGTTCCTGTGGATCAGCTGCCGCTGGTGCTGCCTGATGTGGACGCGATCAAACCTTCGGGTACGGGCGAATCCCCGCTGGCCAATGTCACTGAGTGGGTGGAAACCGTTGATCCGGAAACCGGGATGAAAGCCCGCCGCGAGACGAACACAATGCCACAATGGGCCGGCAGCTGCTGGTATTACCTGCGCTATATTGATCCGCATAATGACAAGGAGCTGTGTTCGCCGGAGAAGCAAAAGGAATGGCTGCCGGTTGATCTGTACATTGGCGGAGCTGAACATGCAGTGCTTCACCTGCTGTACGCCCGTTTCTGGCATAAAGTATTGTATGATATCGGTGTAGTGGATACCAAGGAACCGTTCCACAAGCTGGTGAACCAGGGCATGATCCTGGGCAACAACAATGAAAAAATGAGCAAATCACGCGGCAATGTCATCAACCCGGATGAAATTGTGGAAGCTTTTGGCGCAGATACACTCCGTGTCTATGAAATGTTCATGGGGCCGCTGGAAGCAACCAAGCCTTGGAATGAAAAAGGTGTGGAAGGCATTCACCGCTTCCTCTCCCGCGTATGGCGCCTGTTCGTGAACGAGGACGGCAGCCTCAGTGCCAAGATTTCCGAGGATGGCGGTACAGACGAGTTCAAACGCACCTGGCACAAGACACTGAAGAAGGTTACCGAGGACTTCGAGAATCTGCGCTTCAATACGGCGATCAGCCAGCTGATGATCTTCATCAACGATGCCTATAAGCAGGACAGCTTGTCCCGTGAATCGGCAGAGCATTTCGTACAAATGCTGTCGCCGCTGGCACCGCATATTTCCGAGGAGCTCTGGCAGCTGCTGGGCCACGAAGGCAGCATCAGCTATGTATCATGGCCAGCTTATGATGAAGCTTTGACGGTGGATGCAGAAGTGGAGATCGTTGTACAGGTTAACGGCAAGATTGTGGGGCGTGCACAGATCCCGCAGGATATGGGGCAGGAAGACATGCAGAACCATGCACTGGCTCTTCCTGGTGTGAAGGCGGCTGTAGAGGGCAAAACCGTACGCAAGATCATTGCGGTTCCCGGAAAGCTTGTAAATATTGTAGTGGGTTAAGCGAAGAACGCATTTTTACCCGCAGCTACGGAGTATTCCGTGCTGCGGGTTTTTTGTTAAGGATTCAAAATTCATGGGTGTTCCAATGCAGCTCGGTGGCCCGCTTTTTTCTCAAACCGTTCAGGCTTCTAGCGATCCAAAGGGCCTTGCACAATACCATCCCGGCCGAAGAGTGAATTAAGCCTGTCGACATCCTCATCGTATTTGTCATGCGTTGTGGTAATCAGCCGCTCGAATACGCCCTCCAGACTGCTGCGCAGATGATTCAAGGCTTCTGCTGTAATGCCTCCGCGGACAGCGACACGTTCCTGCAGCTCCTGCGGGGTGAAGTCTGCTTCTGTCAGCAGCTTGCCTGTCCCTAGCAGCATTTCCCCGGCCAGACGGCTGACCAAGGCTTCTTCAATGCCTGTGGCTTCCACCGCTGCGGCGATCCAGCGTTCGATGAAATAGCTGATAAATGCAGGACCGCAGCTGGAGAAATCCGAAGCAATTCGGGTATGGCTCTCCAGGATTTCCGCCGGAACACTTATGAAAGACAGCAGCCTCAGGAGCAACAGCCTGTCTTTTTTATTAATTCTGCTGCCGAAAATGCATAGTGAAGTTCCGCTTTTGACACTGTGGGTGATGCTGGGGATGACCTTGGCTATTTTGGACGGCAGAACCGATTCCAGATGATACAGCTGGACGGGACTGGTAATGGATACGACAATCTGCTCGCTATTCAGACAGGGTGCGATTTCATCCGTCAGCGTTTTGAATTCCAAAGGTTTGACACATAAAAATACAATGTCGCTGCCAGTCGCGGTGTCCCTGTTGCTGCCGCATATGGTGATGCCAGGGTGGTCCTTCTGAAGCTGAATCAGCCGGGTTGAACTGCGGTTGCTGGCCAGCACGTCACATGCATCAAGTGCTCCTGAAGAAAGAAAGGCGTCGATGAGCAGACTGCCCATGCTGCCTGTTCCGATAAATCCCACTTTCATTCTGTGGTTACCTCCTTTCCCTGAGTTGCTGGGCTTGCAGGAATACTCTTCGTTAAATGTATGCAGCGTACACTTGGACACATGACAGGTTTCGCCCGCATTTTTGAATAAAATTCCAGAAGTTGCGTCATATTTGGTTTTGCATAAGGATTGCATAAATAATCAGGGCAAATTGTAGAGGAGGACAGGTACTTGAATAAGAGAATGATAGTCAGTGGTATCGTAGCAGTATTGCTGGGAGGAGGGCTGGTCTGGGCTGCGGATCGGGAAGAAAACAGCGGCATCTCCGGGTGGGAGACGATGGATACCTCTATGGCGCTGGCGGTTGGCGGAGCGAATGTTGAGGAACCACTCCCTGCCGGAAAGAGCAGCAAGTCAGCTGCGCTGCAGGGGGAGGTCAGTAAAGAGGGGATTGAAGCAAACGGAGGAGCCAAAAAAGCCGGAGCAGCAACACAGGCTGGTAATACTGCGGTTACTGGAGCCGGGGCGGACAGCGGTCCAAATGCTGCTGACCCCGCTGGAGGAGCCGCATCTCAGGATAATAGCGGGACAGGAGGGGGCAAGGCGGCGGCAACGGCGGGCACACAAACAGCTGGGACCACTGCAGTGGCAGGCGGAGAGGGTATACCATCGGCACAAGGCGCAGCTTCCACGGCACAAGCTAATGAGAAGACGGAAGGGAAAATCAATGTGAACACCGCCGGAGCTGCTGAGCTTATGAATTTGCCGGGAATCGGTGAGAAGAAGGCGCAGGCGATTATTGATTACCGCAGCAGCAAGGGGGCTTTCCGCAGCTTGTCCGAACTAGGTGAGGTGAAGGGAATTGGACCAAAGATGCTGGAAAAGCTTGAGCCTCTGGTAGTCTTTTGAAACGGGAGATGCGTTTCCGGAGATGAGGAGACTGTTCTCCTAGTGAAAGCAAGCTGCAATATGCTACAATAGTGAACAACTATTGAAGAGAAAGCGGAGATTACTGATGAGTGTGGCCTATCGCAAAAACTGGGATACATATTTTATGGATATTGCCTGCATGGTTTCTACGCGTTCGCGTTGCAACCGCCGCCATGTCGGTGCTGTGCTGGTGCAGGGAAAGAAGCTGCTGGGTACCGCGTATAACGGAGCGCCCATGGGAGTTCCTGACTGCTCGGAGGCGGGCTGCATGGTCTCCGAGCAATATGAGCGGGAGATCGTAGACGGTGTGGAAACGATGGTGAAGAAGCAGCGCTGCATCCGCACGATTCATGCCGAGCAGAATCTGCTGCTGTTCACCGACCGGAGCGACCGGGAAGGAAGTACGGTCTACGTCACCGATGAGCCTTGCTGGACCTGCGCCAACATGCTGGCCAACAGCGGTATTGTGGAGATTGTCTATTTGCGCCCATACCGCAAGGATATGGAGAAGGTAGAGAATATGCTGACCACCAAAGGGATCATATTCCGCCAATTGGAGAATTATGAGCCACCGGCAGAAACGATGATCACCGTCTCGGAGTAACAGAATCCATGCGAAATTAAATGAGTAAAGGGGAAGAACCTCTGTATGCGCGGATGTACGCGTATATTGGGGTTCTTTTTGTTGTCCGGTCAGTTCAGAAGGAGGGAAAGAAATGAAGGGAAGGCCGTTGTTAGGGTTTACAGTCTGCTGGATCACAGGAAGTGCGGCAGCCTGCCTGTTCTCGGGCTACAAGCTGCTGATTCTGTGGGCAGGCTGTCTGCTGCTGCTCGCGATCTATGCGGCCTGCGGGAGATTGGGCTGGAAGCAGCTTGCTGTATTTGCAATATCGCTTGCTGTCGCCGCCCTGTATTGGGAGTGGAATGAAGGCCGCAATGTCAGTCAGCTGCCAACAGCACTTGCATCGCAACCGGCAGAGCTGCAGGAGAGTAATGTGGAAGCCGGGGGGATGATTGTGTCTCCTGTCGAACGGGACGGGGACCGGGTGGATTTTACGCTGAAGCTATCACAGATACGGAGCAATGCAGCAGGGCAGACTGCAGCACAGGTAGATGGGGAGCTTGTCGCTGTTCAGATCAAGCTCCAAGCTGAAGCGGAAATTGCCGTGGCCGCCAATTGGGCAAGAGGAGACCGGGTGATGCTGGCGGGTGAACTGGTACTGCCGGCGGAGGCACGTAATTTTGGAGGCTTTGATTACCGTGCTTATCTGCATACCCAAAGAATCCACTGGCTCCTGAAAGGAAGCGGGGCCGGAAGCGTGGAGGCTACGCCTCCAGAGTCTTGGGGAGCTTCAACCCTGCTGCGCTGGAATGATGCGGCGCGTGTTGTGCTTGGAGCTGAAATGGACCGCTTGTTCCAGGACCGGCATTCGGGATATATGAAAGGGCTGGTGATCGGAATCCAGGACGACCTGGACCCGGAGACCTTCCGGCAGTTCTCACAGCTGGGACTGACCCATATTCTGGCGATTTCAGGCATGCATGTGGCGGTGTATGTCGCAGTGCTTTTATTTATCCTCAGGCATTGCCGGGTAACAAGAGAAACGGCGCTGACTGTCACGCTACTTCTGGTTCCTGTATATGTACTGTTATCCGGGGCAGGGCCGTCAATTGTGCGGGCGGGACTGATGGGTATGATCGCGCTTCTTGCCGCGCGGCTTGGGATGCTCAAGGACGGACTGAATATTCTAGCCGCTGCGGCACTCATTATGCTGGTCTGGAACCCGTATTTGCTGCTGAGTGTCAGCTTTCAGCTGTCATTTCTGGTGACGGCAGGTTTGATGGTCTATGTGCCGCTTGCCAATCCTTTGATGAGGCGTCTGCCGAGCTGGCTGGGAAGTTCCATATCGGTAACCCTGATCGCCCAGCTGGTTTCCTTTCCCCTGACGATTTATTACTTTAACCAGTTTTCGCTGCTGTCCTTTGCTGCAAATCTGGTGCTGGTGCCCTTCATCACTTTTTTGGTACTGCCGCTGGGAACATTGGCTCTCCTGCTGGGCTGGTTCTGGGAAGCTGGTGCAGGTGTGGTCGCAGATGCTGCCGAACTGCTGAATAATGCCACCTTTGGAGCGGTGGAATGGGTTAACGGATTCTCCGGTGGGGTGCTGATCTGGCGCTCCCCTACACTGCTGTGGATTTGCGGCTATTACCTCCTGCTGTACGGGCTGCTGTACGCCTTGAAACAGCGGGCAGGGGCACATGCACGGGAGATTCCGCAATATATGGAGGATGAAACCAGGCCGCTGGCCGAACTGGCCCCGGAAGGCAACGGCAAAGGCAAAGGAAGAAGCCGGGAACGCGATGCCCTGGCGCTATCCTTCCAGCCCCGGGGCCGAATGGAACTGGCCGGATCTGCGGTTCTGATATGTGCTGCCGGGCTGTTGCTGCTGCTCTACAGGGGCTACCATGCAGTGAGCCTTGAAGGTGCGGGGGCCATCAGTTATCTGGATGTCGGGCAAGGTGACAGCATCCTGATAACAACCCCCGGCGGGGCGCATATTCTTGTCGACGGAGGAGGTACGTTGAGCTTTGGGAACAAGGAGGAATGGCGCATCCGCCGTGATCCCTTTGAGGTTGGAGCGAAGACATTGCTCCCGTTGCTAAAGCAGCGCGGCATCCACAGACTGGACGCCGTTATTTTGACGCATGGTGATCAGGATCATGCCGGGGGACTGCAGGCAGTGCTGGAGGGAATGCCCGTGTCGGCTGTTCTGTTCAATGGCACGCTGGCTGAGCGTGAGCCTTACAGGAAGCTGATGAGGACCGCTATTGCGAAGAAAGCCCGGTTGTACGCTGTGCAGCAGGGGCTGACACTGGCTCCGGATGATCAGACGAAGCTGTTTTTTCTGTGGCCGGAGCCGCAGCAAACTGACGGGCAGTCCGTACTTCCGGCAGTGGAAGACCAGAACCATGAATCGGTGGTGTTTCGTCTGGAGATGAACGGACGTAATTTTTTGTTTACCGGAGATATGGATAAAGCGTCGGAGCAGGCGGTAATTCTGGCAGCAGAACAGACTGGACTAGACAGCGGCGCGAAGATCGATGTACTAAAGGTTGCCCACCACGGAAGCAAGACTGCGACCGGAGCCGAATGGCTGGAATTCTGGAGGCCGGATTTTGCTGTGGTTTCAGCAGGTGTCAATAATCTGTACGGGCATCCGAACGGCGACGTATTGCAACGTTTGGCGGAATCGAATACTGCGGTGTACCGGACTGATTTGCATGGGGAAATTCAATTGAAGGTGCAACAGGAGGGGATTGCAGTTCGCCATAAGCTTAGGGCAGAGCAGGAGGAACAGCCAACACCGGAGAAGGAGACACGATGATTTTCCTGCTTTTTAGGAGGGGCTTATAAAGGGATAAAGGCAAACGGCGGCAAATTATTAATTTTAGAGGAAAATGATGGAACCATTTGCGCGCTGGAGAGTCTTATTGGGCGAGAGGTGATAACAAAGATGCACAGCGAGAAATTGTCCTATACAATGGCGTGTACACCGTCAATGACGCTGCGGGAAATGATGGAGAGTTATGGCTCCGATGTCTGGCACTATGCTTTTTTTCTGACACGCAGCCGCGAGCAGGCGGATGATATCAGTCAGGAGGTCTTCTTGAAAGCCTATCGAAATATAGGCAAATATCGCGGCCACTCGACGCTGAAGACCTGGCTGTTGACCATCACCCGAAATACGGCATTCAGCTGGAGAAGGAACAGCTTCTGGCGAAGGTTCATTCCGCTGGGCGAGCAGCATACTCCAGGCCAGGCGCGTTCTGCGGAAAAGGAAGCGATGGGCAACCAGTATGTCAGCCGGATTTGGGAGATTGTTATGGAATTGCCCGATAAGCACAGAGAGGTGCTGGTGCTTGATATCCAGCAGGGGCTGTCGATTGCTGAAATGTCCAGAATGCTTGGTATAGCGGAGGGGACGGTCAAATCCCGCTTGGCCCGGGCCAGAGAGAAAGTAAGAACGGCGATAAAGGAGGAAGAACTGTGAAAAGTCAGCACTCAGATAAAAAGGGAAATGTCATGTTCGGGGCGCAGGACTGGTACGCCAAGGCCGGGCGCATTCCCTTTCATGATGACGGATTCACACCGGAGCTGATGGCCCGGATACAGCAGGCCGCCGACAATCAGCCTGCGGGCAAGCGGATTTTCCGTTCCGGTAAAAGCTGTACCATGGTAGGGTTGGCTGCAATCCTGCTGCTCGGGGTTTTGGTTTGGCCGTTCAGCGAATCGGGCGCGGGGAGATACATGGATCAAGTGTCCTCTCTGTTCAGCAGCAGCACAACTGCCGCATTGCCGCCATCAGCTGTAGTTTCAGCTTCTCCTTCAGCAGATACACAGGCATTGAATCCGCCTATAGGCTCTGCAGAGTTTGAAATTGGCGGCCAGAAGTATTACATGCCCCTGCCGCTGGACCGGAACAAAACACTGGCTTACGCAGCCGAAACATCGCAGGGAATCATTTGGTCACCGCCACCGCCAATGGTGAACTATACTAAACCGAAGTATACACACAACACGGAGCCGTACACGCTCTATTTGACGCCTAAAGGCCACGCGGAGCTGTCGGCTGCAACAGCCCAAAGAATATATACTTTCCCGCTCTACGCCGGTGGTGCGCAGTCGTATTATGAACTGGCCGGAATCTATGGAGCCGGAGACTATATCCTGATGGTGAACCGCTCATACACAGTAGGTGAGCCAAGGCTGCAAACCGAGGCCAAGCTGTCTGTAATTAACGTCAAAGAGGCGGCTGATGGGGGGGCTGCAGTGCCTAAGGATTTATTGACAATGAGTTATGAATTTGCAAAGTACAATTCCTTTATCGCCGTCAATCCGCAGGAGGAAGAGGTACTGCAAGTTTATTATGTTGAAGACGGAAATGGAGGTTATACTGCCCACAATAAGCTTTATGATATCGAAACAGGCAAGGTGCAGGTGCTGGAAGGCACGATTAGCACGGATAAGCAAGTTACAGATGCAGCTATATCTACATCTTTTATGTACAGCAACATCAATACGTTAAAGAAGAGAATGATATTGACTGCTCATTATGAAGTACAGGGCGAGAAACGGTCAACGGAAATCACCTTGCCGATTGGAGAACAGTGGTTATTCGATTGGTGGGAACAAGAATATGGGTTAAATATGGACCCCTGGAAATGAAAATTTATCTTCTTCATCTTTCTGCTCTGATCGATTACTAGATAATTTACTAAAAAAAAGCTATACTTTTTGATAATATCAGAAAGTACGGCTTTTTTTGCTGCTGCTCTCTGACTGTTCGTGAATAACAAGTATTTTTTCTATAAGGAAGAGTGGAGCGGAAAAGATGAAGAAGCTGACAATTGAGGATGTTGCCCAAAAGGCGGGAGTGTCGAAAAGCACGGTCTCGCAATTTTTGAATAAACGGTTTAAATATATGAGTGAGGCGACCAAAAACCGGATTGCCGCCGTCATTGAAGAGCTGAATTACCAGCCGAACGGGCTGGCCCGCAGCCTGAAGCAGAACCGCACGTTTATGGTCGGTGTCATTGTGGCCAATATAGATTATTCGCTGTCGATACAATGCATCAGGGCAATTGAGAATGAGCTGCAGCGCCACGGGATACAAGTCATTATCTGTAATGCCGACGAGAATGCCGATAAGGAAAATACTTACGTGGAGACGCTGGTGGCCCGCCAGGTGGACGGCCTCATCATCTTCCCGACAGGAGACAATCCTTCCGCCTATACCCGGCTTATTGAAGCCCATTACCCGCTCGTATTTATGGACCGGCTGGTGGAAGGGGTCACTACGCAAAGCCTGCTGCTGGATAACGAAATGGCGGTGAAGACCGCAGTCAAGGAGCTGGTTCGGCATGGCCATGAGGCGATAGCCCTGCTCTCGCTGCCGCTCGGAGAGCATGCCATTACGCCGCGCAGGGAACGGATGAGCGGCTTCAGGAAGGCGATGGAGGATGCCGGGTTGGCGCTGAACGAACAGTATATGCGCAGCGTCTCAAGGGAAGAAATCGCTTCGGCCCTGGATGCGCTGCTTGCTCTGCCGCAGCCGCCGACAGCGCTGCTTGCAGCCAATGACCTTGTGCTTGGGGAAATTCTCAAGTACGCCAACCGCCACTCCATTGCCATTCCCGGCCGGTTGTCCGTCATCGGCATTGACGATGCCGAGTTTGCACGGATTTATAACCCGGATATCACGACCATCCGGCAGCCGGCCTATGAGATGGGGATGCAGGCAGCCAAAATCATGCTGTCTTTAATTGAGAACGAGGATACTTCCGTTCCGATCACCTACCGGTTTCCTCCCGCACTCCAGCAGGGGCAGTCCGTACAGGCACCGGCTAAATAAAACGGTTTATAAAGCATTGTTAATCACAATCTGATCTGTGCAGCCTCACAATGAAAAGCCCTACACAGTCCCTTTAAAACTGTGTAGGGCTTTTCATTCAGTTATTTTTACAGTCAGTGGGTATTTGCCTAATTACACGCTGGCGTTCATAAACTTTTCCAGCCCGTGCCGTGTAGGCAGTCCGTCCATATCACCTGGCGACATTACAGCCAAAGCGCCGATGGCATTGCCTCGCTTCACTGCTTCCCCTACCGGCAGCTGCTCCAGCAGCGCGCTGATTACGCCGACGGCGAAGCCGTCACCTGCACCTACGGTATCAATAACCTTTTCTACCTTAAAGCCATCGACATAACCTTCTTCTCCGCCGGAGGTTTTGTAATATGCACCTTCAGGTCCCAGCTTGATCACGACCAGGGATACGCCCCGATCCAGGTAGTAGCCGGCAATATCCTCCGGTGTGTCCAGTCCGGTCAGAATCTTGCCTTCCCCAAGCCCTGGCAGGAACCAGTCACAACGTGTCGCCAAGTCGTTGATCGTTCTAACCATAGTCTCCTTGTCCGGCCATAGTGTGGGGCGCAGATTGGGGTCAAGAGAGACGGTTTTTCCGCTCTTTTTCATAAATTCCATGGCATGCAGGGAGAACTCATGACAGGTCTTTGAAAGTGCAGATGAGATGCTGGTGACATGCAGGTGACCGGCGGAGGCGAAGTATTCTTCATTGAAGTCGGCCAGACTCAGCTTGGAGGCTGCGGAATTTTTGCGGAAATACTCCACTTTCGGATCACCGGTCAGTACCTTGGATTTGATTAGCATACCGGTCGGGAATTCCTTGGTGTACGTAATACTCTTTGTATCAATCCCCTCTTTCTCCAGCGCCAAGGCAATGAACTGGCCGAAGTTGTCTTCACCAAGCTTGGTGACATAGCCGGTCTTGTGTTCCAGGCGCGACAACCCGGTCGCCACATTGCTCTCTGCCCCGGCGAGCGCCTTGGAGAATGAAGTGGCCTCATGCAGCGGTCCGGCCTCATTAGCATAAAACATCGCCATCGGTTCCCCGAATGTGACTGCGTTTAATGGTTTGCTCATGGATAATTCCTCCTCAGGGTAATGATCTAAGCCCTGTATAAATGATTTGTAATTTGAAATTATCATATAAATCGGTTTTGTACAATAAGTTATTACGCTTTCATCGTAGCCTGTGTATAGAATTTAATATTGTATATTACATAAATCCTTTATTTATAAGCATTTTGTGACTGAGGAAAAGAATTAATTCGTTATTCACATAAATATATATTGACTGTAGACAGCATTGTTATTACTATTTTCATATAAGGTTTTGAGCTGATGTTAGTAAATTAGATAAATTAATTTATCTAAAGAAGTATTTCTTACATCCTATATTCGAATGAAGAAAGGGAGTTAACCGATGAAGAAAATAAAAGTATTGCAAAACATCACATCCGTTGGCGTAGTTGCCGTTATCCGTGCGGACAATGCCGATGATGCTTACCGGATGTCTGCCGCCTGTATTGAAGGCGGACTGAACAACATTGAGGTAACCTTTACTACACCGGATGCCGATGTGGCAATTAAACGGCTGGTAGCCGATTTTGGAGGCCGTGCTGTGATTGGTGCAGGCACGGTGCTCGACCCGCTTACCGCAAGAATTGCTATTCTGGCAGGCTCGGAATTTGTGGTCAGCCCTTCCTTTGAAGAAGAGACGGCGAAGATGTGTAATCTATATGGGATTCCCTACATGCCGGGTTGCTTGACGCTGAATGAAATGAAGGAAGCGCTCAAGCTGGGTGTGGATGTTCTGAAGCTGTTCCCGGGCAGTGCATTTGGACCGGATTATATCAAAGCGGTCAAAGGTCCGATGCCGCATGTCAACATCATGCCGACAGGCGGCGTGGATCTGAACAATATGGAGAAATGGATTGCAAACGGCTGCATCGCTGTAGGCATTGGCGGCAACCTTACCGCCCCCGCCAAGCATGGCCGTTATGATCAAATCACCGAGCTGGCTGCCCAGTATGTAGCCAAGTTCAAGGAGATCAAGGGCGTATAAACCTTGAAATCCCAAATGGTACAAAACAGAAGCCGTTCGACCGGGTACTTGCCGGCCGGACGGCTTTTGTCGTTCTTTTCAAAGCTTCATTGTATAGAACAGGGACAAAAACAATAAACTGTAGAGTAGAGAGCGGCGTTATAATTTAGTTTGCCGGGAGTGAGTTGGATGTCTGCCTATAACAATAAGCTGCTAAGCCCAGCTACTGAGGATGACGCGCAGTATGTCTGTATTAAATGTAGCAAGCATGGCTGCAAGGTGACGGTGGGCCGGATTTACAGGCTGGAGCGAAACTACAACAACCCGCAGCTTTTTGTGGGCGGTGAAATCTATATTGTGGATGATGAGCAGAAAGACAACTATTCCATTTTAATGCTGTGCCAAACTGTCTTGTATAAATAGGATGTAATGATTGCCAAATACATAGATTTAGCCGTCAGCCCCACTCCGTGGGGCTATTTTGTTTCAATTTTGTAACGAACTTCTATAAAAGAGTATTTGAAGATTCAGTGCTTCCCCTGTATGCTTAGTAAGGATTATAGACCGTTCCGGTGGAAGCTAAGGGCTGAAACCCTTGCGGCCGGAAAGACGTAATAAACAAAGTTTGGTATCCTAAAAATAATGATTACAGGCTTGCAACAAATCCGCAGTCTTGCGCGTCAGTAAGATTGCATAGAGAGGGGGAACCTTCGTGGTGGAGCAGGGACTCATCAGAGCCGCTCAAGCGGGCGATCGCGACGCTCTAATCACCCTATTGCGAGAAATTGAGGGACATGTATATAAAACAGCCTTCTATATTCTGCATAATGAACAGGACGCTCTGGATGCATCACAGGAGGCACTCATCAGAGTGTATACCAAAATTGGTTCATATGAAGAGAAGGCACAGTTCAAAACATGGGTTCAGCGGATCGTTACCAACATTTGCATTGACAAATTCAGGAGAACAAAACCTACAGTTTCAATTGATGAACACGAAATGGTGTTTCAGGACAATAAACATAATGTGGAGCGCGAAGTGATGTCCGCCTATTTGCAGGAGGATATCCGTGAAGCGATTGACCAACTCCCTGAGCATCACCGCACCGTAATTGTACTGCGATATTTGCAGGATTTTTCTTACAACGAGATAGCAGACTGTTTGGATTTGCCTTTGAATACAGTGAAATCTTACCTGTTCCGGGCAAGGCAGCAGCTGCAGAATAGACTTCAGGAGTACCAGAAAGGTGGTGTATCAGGATGAAATGCGCGGAGGTGATGGAATGGATGCACCGCTATTTGGATCATGATCTCAGTCAGGACGAGATGATTGAAATGTTCCGTCATATTGATGATTGTTCTTCCTGCGCGGAAGTCTTTGACCGGCTGAAGATGCTCTCCCAGCAACTGGAGCAGCTGCCGGACGTGAAACCCCCATTCAGTCTGGTTGACTCAATCCTGCCTCAGCTTGATCAACTGGACCTAAACATCCAGGGGAAAAGCGCAGATGCGGTAAGCCCTGAAGAAGATCCAAAGGTCGTGCCTTTTTCCCGCAAGAGCACCCATGGCAAAGCTTCCAAGGGAGCTTCCCTGGCAGCGCGGACAGGCATAGGAGCTGCTGCGGCAGCGGTTATCCTGCTTATTGCTATGTTTAATATGCCGGGCAGCATGCCGACGGCGGATGTGGAGCAATCGCTACAACAGACAGCTGAGAACAACGCCGGCAATGATGCCCTGAGCATAATGTCCTCGGCAGCTACGGATTCCGCTGAGGAGGATGCTGCACCGGGCGAGAGCAAGCAAGAGTTGGAGAACTCCGAGAAAGTGGATCCTACTTCCGCTGGCGGGGGCCAGAATACCGGCGGTAGTGCCGCACCGGCAGAGACTGCTGCTGCTCCAACCGCAGAAGCAACGGATAAAGCTCCTGCCATGACCAAAAAGTCTGGATCAGATAAGCGGACTTCAAGCAGGAAGGTCACTAACGGAACAGCAACTCCGGCACCCGGGGCTGCGGATATGGACTCCAAAAGCAGCAATAACATGGAATTGGACGAAGGCGGGGATCCGGCAGCAGCCGACAGCCGGGAGTTTCTGGATGCCTCCCATGAGCCCGGGGCGGGGGAAGATAGAAATATGGGCTTTTCTGCTCTCAAAGCCCAAGCTTCGTGGACCTCACCCGATGGTCTCTACACAGCTGAACTGGCCGAACAGCAGCTGGTAATTTATAAGCTTCCTTCAAACGGACCAGAGCAGGAAAGGACGGTCCTGACCTCACTTCCACTGGAAGGAGCGTGGGTTTCCGGTAACTGGTCGGCGGACGGACTGCAGTTCTCCTATGTGACCGAGCAGAACGGCGCTGAAGTAGCCAATGTATATACAGTTCCTGAAGCCGGTGTCTCTGCCTCACCGGCAGCATCACCGGAGCCTACGCCGGTAGCTTCACCTGCTGTTACCCCGGACGCGGCAACGTCCAATAAATAATTGCAGAGTGGAACTTTTTGAGAGCTAGTGGAATATGCTATGGTAAGAGGACAGGAATTTCAGGATTGCGAGTTTCATCGGTATGACCGTCGGAAGGGAAGTTTCTAGAGCTTTTCCTTCCGTCGTTTATATAGATGCGCCGCTGAAACGGAGCAACTTTGGTCAACGCTGCCGAAGTTGCTCCGTTTTTGCATGTCATGCTGCAGGAAGCTTGGACGGATAGAGGGAAAGACGCCTATGTTTATAGCTGCTTTTTTGTTAAAATATAAAAATGGATTGGATTCATACAAAGCTTTGAGGAATGCAATGGAAAAGGAAG
Source organism: Paenibacillus sp. FSL M7-1046 (assembly GCF_038007405.1). Classification (NCBI taxonomy): domain Bacteria; kingdom Bacillati; phylum Bacillota; class Bacilli; order Caryophanales; family Paenibacillaceae; genus Paenibacillus; species Paenibacillus sp. FSL M7-1046. The sequence continues at coordinate 4,004,282 of NZ_JBBOXB010000001.1, forward strand.
TGGCGGGATGGATGCCAAAACGGCGGCCAAGGACATCAAGCAGGGGAATATTTCACCGCTGTATGTTTTGTATGGCAGTGAGAAGTTCCGGATGAATGAATTTGCGGCCTTTCTGGAGGAGCATCTGATTGCCAAAGAGGACCGTGACTTTGCAGTGATTCCCTTCGATCTCTCGGAGACGCCCGTGCAGGCGGTTATAGAAGAAGCGGAGACTGTGCCGTTTATGGTGGAGCGGAAGCTGCTGCTGGTGAGAGATGCTTCCCTGTTCACGGCGGGGAAAGAGAACGCAAAGATTGAGCATCGTGTAGAAATACTTAGCGATTATATGCAGCAGCCGGCTGAATTCAGTGTAATCGTATTTATGGTCAATAATGACAAGCTGGATGAACGCAAAAAAATCGTCAAAGCGGCCAAGGCCGCAGGCACGGTGCTGGCCTTCAATCCGCTGGGTGCGGAAGAGCTGCTGCGCTGGGTGGAGAAGGGCTTCCGTGAGCGCGGCTGCAGCGTGGCGTCTGGAACAGCCGAGGCGCTGGTGGCCAGTGCCGGGACAGGGCTTCAGGGTTTGTCTGCAGAGATGGACAAGCTGTGCTTGTTCGCAGGTCAGGGCGGAACCGTGGATGCTGCAGCAGTGGAGAGTCTGGTACACCGCGGCACTGAGCAGAATGTGTTCACCCTGGTGGAGGATATAGCGAACTTACGCCTCGACAAGGCGCTTAATACACTTTACGAGCTGCTGAAGCAACGCGAGGAACCGATCAAGATTGCCGCGCTGATCGCCCGGCAGTTCCGGATCATTCTGCAGGTTAAGGATTTGTCCGCGCTGAGCTACTCACAGGGGCAGATTGCTTCGCAAATTGGACTGCATCCCTATGCCGTCAAGCTGGCTGGTGAGCAGGCCCGTAAATTTGAAAGCCAGCGCCTGCGGAGTATTCTGAGCACCCTGGCCGATTTGGATTACAAGATGAAGACAGGAGCTATAGACAAGGTGCTTGGGCTGGAGATGTTTATGCTGCAGCTGGGCGCTTGAACCGGAACAAGACCATTCATAGAACATACTGCAAAAAAGCCTGCCCCGTGTTGCGTAATATCACCGGGCAGGCTTTTGCAGTTCCTACTATTATAAAGAGGTAAATGGGCACAAAAAAACCTAACCGTATGCAGCATAGCGGTCAGGTTCTTAGAATGCTCATTATGAATGTCGCCCTTGGCTTAGGCTTCTGCCTTAAGAGCGTTCAATTTCTTCGCCAAGCGGGATTTTTTGCGGGCAGCCGCATTTTTATGAACCAGACCTTTACTTACGGCCTTGTCCAGCTTTTTGGAAGCAGCTTGGAAAGCAGCTTGAGCAGTTTCAACTTCCGTTCCTGTCAGTGCTACATCAGCAGTTTTCACAGCTGTACGAAGCGCGGACTTCTGGGAAGCGTTCAGTGCACGGCGTTTTTCGGTCGTCTTGACGCGTTTAACCGCGGATTTGATATTTGGCATTGCATTCACCTCCTGGAAGACATTCGAAATCATCATATGATTCACAACTTAAAATAGTTTAGCATGACCGTTAGCAAAAAGCAACACTAAAAGCTTTTGAAAATCGCATTCCAATGTAGCTGATCCTCTCAGTACCGTAATGTGAAATGTTATACCTATTTTGAATTTGAATTAAACCTTGCTGCCCTGAATAAACCACAGCTATCTCTCGCACACTATCGACAAAAAGCAAAAGCTAATGCTCATTAAATTATAAGGAGGCTGAACTATCAATGGAACTGGATCTTCAGCTGTATTCGGTACGTACGGATTTGGCGGTAGAGGCGAAGGAAATGGCCCAGGGACCGCAAAAAACGCCGATTCCCGGTGTGAATGAAGAGGTGGAAGAAGAGGGCGGAATCAAGGTAACCCGGCTTGGAGTAGCCAATAATGCAGGATCACAGGCTATCGGGCGTGCGATCGGAAATTATGTGACGCTGGAAGTTCCGGCACTTCGCGGCGGAGATACCGGTCTGCAGCAGAAGGTATCCACCGTGTTTGCCCGCGAATTTGAACAGTTCCTGAACCGGATCGGAATCAACAAAGAATCCTCCGTGCTGATAGTGGGACTGGGCAACTGGAATGTAACTCCGGACTCGCTCGGCCCGCTGGTGGTGGAGAACGCACTGGTTACGAGACAGTTCTATGAATTGGTTCCGGATCAGGTCTCTCCCGGCTACCGTAATGTGAGTGCGATTGCCCCGGGTGTGCTCGGACTGACCGGCATTGAATCGAGCGAGGTTGTGCAAGGGATCGTGGACCGCACGAAGCCGGATGTCATTATTGCGATTGATGCCCTGGCCTCCCGTTCACTTGAGCGGATCAATACGACGATTCAAATTGCCGATATCGGGATTCATCCGGGTTCGGGAATCGGTAATAAACGGCGTGGACTGACCAAGGAGATTCTGGGGATTCCCTGCATTGCTATCGGCGTTCCTACCGTTTGTTATGCGTCCACCATCGTCAATAATGTGCTGGAGATGATGAAGAATCACTTTGCACAGGTTGGAGACGGGGCAGCCCATACGAAAGAAATCATGGGTATGCTGGATGATATCTCCGAGCAGGAGCGGCTTGCGCTGGTCAAGGAAGTGCTTGAGCCGCTGGGACATGATCTGATTGTTACCCCTAAGGAAATCGATGAGTTTATTGAGGAAATTGCCAATATCGTTGCCAGCGGACTGAATGCTGCATTGCATGAAGCCGTGGATCCAGGCAATGTCGGAGCCTACACGCATTAATTTTCACCTGAATATAGAGCCCGTACCGGCTGCCGAACGGCAAAGCCTGTGCGGGTTTTTTTCTGTTACCGGCTGGCAGATTCCACCGCTGCTGTTTCTACTTATCTCTTTTTCGGTTCTAGTATTCCTCCCTGGCTCATAGATTTGAAATATAAGAGATTACAGAGGGCTGGAGGAGGACATAACAATAATGAATAGAAAATGGTTTCAGCTGTGGAATATCGGCCGGCTGCGGGGAAAGCTGCTGGATGTTCTGTCGCTGGGGAGAACAATGCTGCTGCTGGCCGGAGGTTCACTTGTGTTTTTCATGCTGCTTGGAGCCGGTGGATTAGCCGGACAGAAGCTGAACTCTTCACCCATTCCTTCTATGAAAGGATTGGCTGCTTCGCTTTCCAGCGGATTCTTTATGGAGCTTCTGGGCATGGAGGTTCCGCATTTGCCTAAAGGGGACGAGCCTTCGGCATTTTCGGGCCCCAAGGTCACCTCCTTCGTGTTCCGGCTGCTGACAAGCGTCGATCCCGGTGATCCGAAGAGTCTGCTCTCGCGTGAGGTGCCGGGGCTGGCAGCGGATGATCCTTTCCTGCTCCGTAAAGGCTCAGGCGGCGCTACGGGAGCACCGGCTGATTATCATCCGGGCAGTGATGAGCTGGCCTCGGACGGCGGAACAGGGACTGGCGCAGAGGGTGTGGTGGATGAACATGGACCATCTCCGGCGGAAGACACAGACAACCCGGGTACAGAGGCTTCTCCGCAACCTGAGGCTACGGTGACGCCTGACTCTCCCGAGACCGGAGGAGACGGGGGCAACAGCAGCCCGGGTGATAACGGGGGGAATGTGCAGGATACATCAATTAAACGCATTCTGGTCTACCACTCCCATCCCCGCGAGGCTTACAATCCTCTGCTGGGGGTGCAAAGCGACAATCCAAGCTCCGGCGTGCCTTCCAAAAATGTAATGCTGGTAGGATCATATATAACAAAGCGGCTGGAAAAGCGGGGAATTGGAACGGTGCATGCACAGGAGGATTACGCGACGAAGGTACCGGATTACAGCTGGAATTTTTCCTATAAATATTCACGGATGACTATTAAGTCAGCGCTTGCCGGGAATCAGGAAATGACTGAGCTGATCGATATACACCGTGATTCACAGCGCCATGGCAAAACGACTGCAGAGATCGGAGGCAAAAGCTACGCCCAGGTCTATTTCATTCTTGGCCATGCGAATAAGAACTGGAAGAAAAATGAGGCTTTCGCCAACGAGATTCATCAGCTGCTGGAGAAAAGCTATCCGGGCCTCTCACGGGGCATATGGGGCAAGTCGTCCGGAAACGGAAACAACGGGGAGTATAACCAGAGTCTCTCACCAAACAGCGTGTTGATTGAGGTGGGCGGAATTGACAATACTGCCGAGGAGCTGAAGCGTACAGCAGACGTTCTAGCCGATGCCATCGCCGATGTGTACTGGAGCAGCCATGACGCCGAAAAAGCTGCCGCCCCGGACAAAAGCGCCGATACGCAGACGCAGGAAAGCGGAGCTGAGGGCGTCCAGGGATCAAAAAGCACAGGCGGCGTTTCTTAATTCATACAGCGCTATTAAATCGGGCGGGCTTTACAGCAAGCATTAACAAGTATCAGCAAGTATTAAAAGGGAGTGACAGCTATGTCGCGGTTCGGGAAAAAACTGACGATGGTCGGAATTTGGGCGGGAATCGGCATATTGATTGGCATGCAGTTTGGCGGAGTTGGCAGCAGCGTCGCTAAGAACTCCGCGGTGCTGCCGGGCTGGAACGGAATATCCGGGACCCCCCAGACCGGACAAGCAGCAGGAGCTTCCGCCGTGACGGGAACAGGGGCGGGAGCCGTTAAGGGAGGGCAGGCTTACGTTTATGTGCCTGTGGCTATAGATCCGGCAACAGGTGCTTACACGGTGCTTCCGGGGGTCCAGACGCAAACTGCGGTGCCTAATGGCACCGAGCAGCTCCCGCAGCAGGAAGTGAAGGATTACAGCACGCTGACCCCGGAGCAGATTCTGATTCCGGAGGAGCAAAACAGGGGAGTGGATGTGCTGGCGGATAAGACGGCAGGCCTGCTGCAGCAGGCTTCGCAAAAAAGCATCCGCTGGGTAGTCTCCTTGTTCGACTCTGTCGAAGAGTGACAGGCACCCCGCACGAAGAATGCATCATGTTTATTCGTTGCAGCTGTAAAAGGCTAGGAAGAGCCTTTATAACATAGTCCTTATATGAAAAGACATCAACCGGATGTCTTTTCTTTATTTTCCTGCGGGGGACGGGATTGATGGGGGAAGCGCGTACTGTTATAATAAGTGGATTAACATTAGGCTGTCTGTGGGGGTAAGGAATGACTGACGTTCAGAAAAGACAACAACAAATCCGCAATTTCTCGATTATTGCACATATAGACCATGGTAAATCGACACTGGCTGACCGTATTCTTGAGTATACAGGTGCACTTAGCTCGCGCGAAATGCAAGAGCAGGTGCTTGACCAGATGGATCTGGAGCGCGAACGCGGGATTACAATTAAACTGCAGGCTGTGCGTCTCACCTACCGTGCTGACGACGGCCAGGATTACTTGCTCAACCTGATTGACACACCGGGACACGTCGATTTCACCTATGAGGTTTCCCGTAGCCTTGCCGCCTGTGAAGGCGCATTGCTGGTCGTGGATGCGGCGCAAGGAATTGAAGCGCAAACGCTGGCTAACGTGTATCTGGCATTGGACAACAACCTGGAGATTCTGCCGGTTATCAACAAAATCGATCTGCCAAGCGCCGACCCGGAACGGGTTAAGCAGGAGATTGAGGATGTGATCGGACTGGATGCCAGTGAAGCGGTGCTTGCTTCTGCCAAAGCCGGTATCGGTATCAAGGAAATTCTGGAGCAGGTCGTCAAACAGGTTCCTGCACCGACCGGCAACTCTGAAGAACCGCTGAAGGCATTGATCTTTGACTCTCACTATGATCCGTACAAAGGCGTTATCGTCTATGTACGTGTTATGGACGGAAAGATCCGTACCGGTTCCAAGATCAAGATGATGGCAACGGAGAAGGTATTCGAGGTTATCGAAGTCGGGGCGTTTATGCCGCGCATGACCATTGTCGATGAGCTTAACATCGGCGATGTCGGCTTTATCGTAGCCGGAATCAAACATGTAGGCGACACCCGTGTCGGGGATACGGTGACGGATGCCAAGAATCCAACCCCGGAACCGCTGCCTGGTTACCGTAAGATCAATCCGATGGTATATTGCGGTCTATATCCGATCGAAACATCGGACTACAACGACCTGCGCGAAGCGCTGGAGAAGCTCCAGCTTAATGATGCGTCGCTCAGCTTTGAGCCGGAAAGCTCAAGCGCGCTCGGTTTCGGCTTCCGCTGCGGCTTCCTCGGACTGCTGCATATGGAGATTATTCAGGAGCGGATTGAGCGTGAATTCAATCTGCCGCTGATTACGACAGCCCCGAGCGTTATTTACCGGATTATGCTGACCAACGGTGAAATGCTTCAGATCGATAATCCGTCGCATTATCCGGAAATCGGGACTATTGATTACGTGGAAGAGCCGTACGTTAAGGCCGCGATTATCGTCCCGAATGATTACGTGGGTACCGTAATGGAATTGTGCCAGAACAAACGTGGTGAATTCGTCAACATGGAGTATCTCGATTCCAATCGGGTGACGATCACTTATCAGATTCCGCTGTCCGAAATCGTATATGATTTCTTCGACCAGCTTAAGTCAGGCACGAAGGGCTATGCTTCCTTCGATTATGAAATTTCCGGCTACCGCCAGTCCAACCTGGTGAAGATGGACATTGTCCTGAACGGAGAGCAGGTCGATGCCCTGTCGTTCATCGTCCACCGCGACCGCGCGTACAACCGCGGGCGGATCATTTGCGAGAAGCTGCGCGGCATCATCCCGCGGCAAATGTTCGAGGTGCCGATTCAGGCCTCTGTCGGCACGAAGGTTGTTGCCCGTGAGACCGTTAAGGCGATGCGCAAGAACGTTCTTGCCAAATGCTACGGCGGGGACATCTCGCGTAAGCGGAAGCTGCTGGAGAAGCAGAAGGAAGGCAAGAAACGCATGAAGCAGGTCGGCAGCGTTGAGGTGCCGCAGGAAGCGTTCATGGCCGTGCTGAAGATTGACGAGTAAAACTGTCTTAACGGATATCAATGGCAAGTGATCGCTCTGCAAGGGAAGCCGTCAGGCTTCCCTTTTGTGATAAGAGAAGTAAAGATATGGGGTAAATCAAGGCCTTTCCAATATAAAGGCGTCAAGATTTCTTCACAATCAAGTCAGCTTTGCTGACGACTTTAGTATAGTAAGGAGACAGCTATGAACACAGAAAACAATGGCCGTCCCCCTGAGGCCGTATATATTCATATCCCGTTTTGCACGAACAAGTGCTTTTATTGTGATTTTAATTCCTATGTTCTGAAGGACCAGCCGGTGATGGACTATCTGCATGCCCTGGACCGGGAGATGGAACTGACGGTGAAGAACACCCCTCCGGGTGTCATCAAGACGATCTTTGTCGGCGGCGGAACACCGACGGTGCTGAAGCCGGACGAAATGGCCTATTTTCTGAAGTCAGTACGCAAGCATTTCCCGCAGTGGGATGAGAATATCGAGTTCACGATGGAGGCAAATCCCGGTACTACGGACAAGGATAAGCTAATGGTAATGAAAGAAGGCGGAGTCAACCGGGTTAGCTTTGGTGTCCAGGCTTTTCAGAATGAGCTGCTTAGCGGCATTGGACGGATTCATAATGTGGATGACGTGTACCGCAGCCTGGAAAATGCACGCGCGGTCGGACTGGATAATCTCTCTGTTGACCTGATGTTCGGATTGCCGAACCAGACGGTGGATATGCTTAGAGAAAGCATCCGCAAGGCGCTGGAGCTGGACCTGCCCCATTATTCCATCTACAGCTTGAAGGTGGAGGAGAACACGCTGTTCCACACGCTGTTTAACAAGAACAAGCTTCCGCTGCCAAGTGAAGAGGATGAGCTGGAGATGTACCTGCTGCTGATGTCAACGATGGAGGCTGCGGGCTACACGCAATATGAGATCAGCAACTTCGCCAAGCCGGGAATGGAAAGCCGCCACAATATTACGTACTGGCGCAATGAAGATTATTACGGCCTGGGCGCGGGGGCGCATGGATATGTCAAACGGCAGCGGCATATGAATATTAAGGGTGTCAATCCGTATATCGAGGCTTCGCGCAGCGGGCTGCCGCGGCTGGATTCCTTCCCGATCTCCGAACAGGAGGCGATGGAGGACTTCATGATGGTCGGTCTGCGCATGCGTGAAGGCGTGTCGGACCGGGCGTTCAAGGCTCAGTTCGGCAAATCGCTGGAGACTGTTTTTGCGGACTCGCTGCATAAAATGCTGCATGCCGGGCTGCTTGAGCAGGAGGGGGATGTCTACCGTCTGAGCAAGCAGGGAATTCTGTTCGGGAATGATGTATTTGGTGAATTTGTCGGTGCTTTGACAGAGGTTTAATTTTAAAATACCCCTTGAATTGTAATTCACTCTGTTGTATATTTATTCATATTAACAACGAGGGGTGAGTCAAAGTGCTTGTCAAAACGGAAATGATCCGCCATTCGGTTCCTGCAGGAGACCAGAAGGTGATATGCAGAAATGCTACAGTGGAGGATGTTGAGCCGCTGTTTCTAATGATTGAAGAATACGCTCAGAGCGGTATCATGCTGCCCCGTTCCAGGCAAGCGCTGGCCCACCAGATTGATCAGTTTGTGATCGCTGAAATCGGCGGCACATTTGTCGGCTGCGGATCGCTTTTCAGACTGGGTAATGATCTTGTCGAGGTTCGTTCCCTCGGTCTGCGTGATGAGGGCAAGGGCAAGGGAGTAGGCTCAATGATTCTGGAGAAGCTGACGGAAGAAGCAAGGCGTCAGGGGATTCCGAAGATTATGGCCTTGACCTACGCGGTTGATTTTTTCCTCAGAAACGGCTTCACTGTCGTAGAGAAAGAAGTCTTCCCCGAGAAGGTATGGACCGATTGCGTCAACTGCAAGAAGCAGAATGCCTGTGACGAAATCGCTGTGCTTAAGATGCTGAATTAACCGGGCCGCATGTAGCCTGCAACATAAATATAGAAGCTGATATTAAGTGCTCATTCCTGGATTGCACTGCAAGGTGTGGCAAGTGACCGGCAGACTTTCCGGGGGATTCAGGAATGAGTCGAATAATGACTGCACCCAAGATGCTGAACTGACTTGACAATGTCAAGGTCAGTTTGGTATTTTTGTATTAGTGGTTAGCACTCATCTGACCAGAGTGCTAACGAATCGGAGCCACAGCCGATAGGAGGGAATTACATGTTAACCGAACGCCAGAGAATGATACTTAACGCTATCGTTGATGATTATATATCTTCCGCTGAGCCAGTGGGCTCGCGCAGCATTTCCAAACGGGGGGATGTAGGCTACAGTCCTGCTACTATCCGCAACGAAATGGCCGACCTGGAGGATTTAGGATATCTCGAGCAGCCCCATACATCGGCAGGGAGAATTCCTTCCCATAAAGGCTACCGCTATTATGTGGATCATTTGGTGCCGTGGAATTCCGCCGAGTCGGCAGAAATGGGCACGATCCGCGCTTTTTTCGCAGAGAAGCTGAATGCGACGGAGCAGGTAATCCAACATGCGGCAATGATCCTTTCCAATATGACGAATTATACTTCCATCCTGCTGGGACCGGAGGTTTTTCATACATCATTGCGCCATTTTCAGCTGCTTCCGCTCGATGGCAACAACGCCGTGGCGATCATCGTTACAAGCACCGGACAGGTCGAGAACCGTACGGTTCAAATCCCTCCGGAGATTTCCCTCTCCGAAATGGAGAAAGTGGTTAATCTGCTGAACAGCAAGCTGGTGAACGTACCGCTCTACAAGCTGAAGAGCCAGCTCTATTCCGAGCTTGGTGAGGAAATGCAGCGCCACATCTCCCATTATGAAGAATTAATGAAAGTACTGGACACGGCGCTGGAAAGCGATCATGAACAGCGCATTTATCTCAGCGGGGCGACGAATATGCTGACCCAGCCGGAGTTCAAAGACGTCGATAAGGTCAAGAATATTCTGGATTTGCTGGAGGAAACGCCGACCCTGCTCAAAATGCTGGCCCCTGCATCCGGCGGAACCGGTATGCAGGTGAGGATTGGTACCGAGAATAAGCATGAGGCCTTCGCCAATTGCAGTCTGATTACCGCTACTTATTCGCTCGACGGCAAGGCGCTGGGAAGCATCGGCATCCTTGGCCCGACCCGGATGGAATACGCAAGAGTAATGGGCATACTGGGGATTCTGTCCCGGGATTTGACAGCGATGCTGGCACACTGGTATAAGTGAACAGAGTGTTAAAGATTAACGTGACTGATTTTAAGGAGGTGAAGACAACTTGAAAGAGGATCAAGTGCAAGATTCAAATGAAATTAAAGATCAGGCTATAAATGAGAACCAGGCAGCCGATGAAGCAGAAGCAGCACAGGAAACCGGTTCGTTTACGGGGGAAGAGACCAGCGGGGAGGCTTCGGGCAGCGGTGAAGCTGCTAAGCGCCTGCAGGATCTGGCTGAGGAGTATCAAGGGCGCGCGCTGCGTGTGCAAGCCGATTTTGACAACTTCCGCCGCCGTACGCAGAAGGAGAAGGAAGAGCTGGCGCAATACGCCACTTCCAAGCTGGTCGGTGAACTGCTTCCTGTACTGGATAATTTCGAGCGTGCACTCGCCACGGCTTCGGCAAGTACAGAATCCGAGGCCTTCGGCAAAGGTGTGAACATGATTTTCCGCCAGCTTGAAGGGGTATTGAAGTCCGAAGGACTTACAGCCATGGAAACAGTAGGACAGCCTTTTAACCCTGAATATCATCAGGCCATTATGCAGGTGGAGAGCGACGAGTACGAGGAAGGTATCGTGACGGAGGAGGTCCAGAAGGGCTATCTCCTGAAAGATAGAGTTCTTCGTCCCGCCATGGTCAAAGTCAGCATGTAGTCCTGTCTATATAGCCGGGTATCACCCTGCTGCATGATCATCATAAATAACTAACTATTATAGGAGCTAGGGCTCCATATCATTTTTGAGGAGGCACATTACAGTGAGTAAAGTTATCGGTATTGACCTTGGAACCACCAACTCTTGCGTTGCCGTTATGGAAGGCGGCGAAGCCGTCGTTATCCCGAATCCGGAAGGCGCGCGTACAACCCCTTCGGTTGTAGGCTTCAAGAAAGACGGCGAGCGCATCGTCGGCGAAACAGCGAAACGCCAGGCTATTACGAACCCTGACCGTACAATTGCTTCGATTAAACGCCACATGGGTACGAGCCACAAAGAAAGCATTGACGGCAAAGATTACTCCGCACAAGAGATTTCGGCCATGATTCTTCAGAAGCTGAAATCCGATGCAGAAGCATATCTGGGCCAGACAGTAACCCAAGCGGTTATTACAGTTCCTGCATACTTTAATGACAGTCAGCGTCAAGCTACGAAGGATGCGGGCAAGATCGCCGGTCTGGAAGTGCTGCGTATCGTCAACGAGCCGACAGCAGCGGCGCTTGCTTACGGTCTGGAGAAATCCGAAGACCAAACGATCCTCGTCTATGACCTTGGCGGCGGCACGTTCGACGTATCGATCCTTGAGCTGGGCGATGGCTTCTTCGAAGTAAAAGCAACCAGCGGTGACAACCGTCTCGGCGGTGACGATTTCGACCAGTTGGTTATGGATTACCTCGTAGCAGAATTCAAGAAAGAGCAAGGGATTGACCTGAGCAAGGACAAAGCTGCTGTACAACGTCTGAAGGATGCTGCGGAAAAAGCGAAAAAAGAGCTTTCCGGCGTACTGACAACTACAGTATCACTTCCGTTCATCACTGTCGTTGACGGAGTTCCTCAGCACTTGGAGATCAACCTGACCCGTGCTAAATTCGATGAGCTGACTGCCAGCCTGGTAGAACGTACACTGGGACCTACCCGCCAAGCGCTGAACGATGCTGGCATGACTCCGGCTGATCTTAACCGTATCGTATTGGTCGGCGGTTCCACACGTATTCCTGCTGTACAGGATGCCATCAAGAAGCTTACCGGCAAAGACCCGCACAAAGGCGTTAACCCGGATGAAGTAGTAGCCCTCGGTGCTGCTGTTCAAGCTGGCGTATTGACCGGTGATGTGAAAGACGTTGTACTGCTCGACGTAACTCCACTGTCCCTCGGTATTGAAACTGCGGGCGGCGTGTTCACGAAGATGATCGAGCGCAACACTACGATTCCTACAAGTAAATCGCAAGTGTTCTCGACCTTTGCTGATAACCAGCCGAGCGTAGAAATTCACGTCCTGCAAGGCGAACGCCAAATGGCGAACGGCAACAAGACGCTGGGCCGCTTTATGCTGAACGAGATTCCACCGGCACCGCGCGGCGTACCGCAAATCGAAGTAACCTTCGATATTGACGCCAACGGTATCGTAAATGTATCCGCAACAGATAAAGGCACGAACAAGAGCCAGAAGATCACGATCACTTCCTCCAGCGGCCTGAGCGACGCGGAAGTTGAACAAATGATGAAGGATGCCGAACTGCACGCTGAGGAAGACCGTAAGCGTAAAGAACTGGTGGAAGCCAAGAACTCCGCTGACCAGCTCGTGTATTCCACAGATAAAGTGATCAAAGACCTCGGCGACAAAGTGGATGCTTCCGAAGTTGAGAAAGCAAACGAAGCCAAGGATAAGCTCAAAGCGGCACTGGAAACTGACAACCTGGAAGAAATCAATGCAGCTACAGAAGCGCTGACAGAGATCGTACAGCAGCTGTCCGTGAAGTTGTATGAGCAGGCTGCACAAGCTGAACAGGGTGCTGAAGGTGCTCCAGAGGGTGCGAAGAAAGACAATGTTGTTGATGCCGATTACGAGGTTGTTGACGACGAGAAGAATCAAGGGTAACCTTAAACGATAAATGTATTTCTGTAAGAAGGGAAGGTCAAAACCGGGGCATCCCGTGTTTTGGCTTTCCTTTTAACATGTTACAGGGATTATGGAAATTGATGTACGGAGGTGAAAGCAGTGGCAGACAAACGCGATTATTATGAGGTTCTGGGCCTCGGTAGAGATGCTTCAGACGAAGAAGTGAAAAAAGCGTACCGCAAGATGGCGCGTCAGTATCATCCGGACGTTAACAAAGCCAGTGACGCCGAGGCGAAATTCAAGGAAGTGAAGGAAGCCTATGACGTGCTGAGCGACGGCCAGCAACGGGCGCGTTATGACCAGTATGGTCATATTGATCCTAACCAGGGAATGGGCGGCGGCTTCGGCGGAGGTGGAGATTTCGGCGGACTCGGCGACATCTTTGATATGTTCTTCGGCGGCGGAGGCGGACGGCGTGATCCGAATGCTCCGCAGCGCGGCGGCGATTTGCAATACACGATGACCATTGAATTCAAGGAAGCGGTATTCGGTAAAGAAACCGACATTACCATTCCACGCACGGAGTCCTGTGATACCTGCTTCGGCTCCGGGGCTAAACCCGGCACCAAACCGGAGACCTGTTCCGTATGCCACGGCAGCGGCCAGCAGGAATTCGTGCAGAATACACCGCTGGGACAAATGCGCAACCGCCGTCCCTGCTCCCATTGCAGCGGTACAGGCAAGATCATCAAGGAAAAATGTACGACTTGCGGAGGTCAAGGCAAGGTCAAGAAGCAGCGTAAGATTCATGTGCGCATTCCGGCCGGTGTCGATGACGGCGCACAATTGCGCATGACCGGAGAAGGCGAAGGCGGCACACGCGGCGGCCCTGCCGGCGATTTGTACATTGTCATCCGCGTGAAGACCCATGATTTCTTCGTGCGTGAGAATGATGACATCATGTGCGAGGTTCCGCTTACGTTCGCTCAGGCAGCGCTTGGCGACGAGATCGAGATTCCTACTTTGACGGAAAAAGTAAAGCTTAAGATTCCTGCCGGAACACAGACCGGCACCTTCTTCCGTCTGAAGGGCAAAGGCGTGCCACGCCTGCGCGGCAACGGAACAGGAGACCAGCATGTCCGTGTCATCGTAGTCACTCCAAGTAAGCTAAGTGAAGAGCAGAAGGATCTGCTCCGCCAGTTCGCTTCTTACAATGGAGAGAACACACATGAGCAGGAGCAATCCTTCTTTGACCGTGTGAAACGTGCATTCCGCGGGGACTGATTTATTCACCTATGATAACCTTAATAGCCCCCTGTTTCCGCTGTGCGGAGGCTAGGGGGCTATTTTATTGTAATGGATGAAGTGCTTGAGACTTCACTTGACACACAAAAACGGCTGCACCCCCTTAAGTTTCAGGATGGTGCAGCCGTTTTTGTGATTTTTTAGTGAATGGTGATCTTAAGAGCGCAGATCCTCAAGCACGCGTTGCAGAATGGATGCTGCTTGCGCACGGGTCAGGGTGCCTCCAGGATTGAAGGTGTTGGCCCCCACTCCTTTCAGGTAGCCCTTGTCTACCGCGAAGGAGATTGCACCCTTGGCGGCGCCTGAGATCTTGCCTGTGTCCTTGAAGGTTAAGGCAGTGCTGGAAGTACTGTCTGCACCTACAGCTTCCGCAACGATGATTGCAGCTTCTTCACGAGTCAATACCTCACGAGATCCGCTCTCCTTGCTGCGGGACGACCAGGTATCTCCCTTGCCGAGCAAGCGGTCGAAGAGTGTCAACAGTTCGGCCCGGCTCAAGGTATCGGATGGCTTGAAACTGCCATCAGTGCCTTTGCCGGCTACGATACCGTGAGCGGCCAGAATTTCAATATCTTCCTTGGCCCAGTGTGCGCCGATATCTTTGAAGCTTGTATTGCGTACGGCAGCGCTGTAGGTACCATCACCGGTAATGGTAAATTGCAGCACCCCTTCTTTAGGAAGTGTGCCTGCCTGCAGATAAGCCCATTTTCCGTCAGCGTTTTGCTGATAGACCGCTGTCTTGCGGACATCCTTCAGGCCGTCTTTATTGAGGGCAAGCTGTAGAATGACCGGTTTTCCGGTAGTCCAGCCATTTTTGAGAATCAGAGTAGCAGAGCTCAGGTCAATGGCTGTGGTGCTTCCTGCCAGGGTACCCGTATCGGCACCTTCGGCAAGACCAAGGCTCAGAGTAAGCCCGCTGCCGGAAATGAAGTCGGGAAGTGTAGCTGCCGGAACGAGCAGCGTAAATCCAGTACCTGTGAGACTTAGCGCTTTGGCTGAAGACTTAAGCTTCTCAGCCTGAACTGCGGTAAGGGTAAAGCTCACTTGACCATATTTCGCAAAATCCACATCGCCGAGATCAAGCGAAACCGCTGTTTTTGATGCGTTTTGCAGGGCGGCAGTCAAAGCCGCCTCGGAAATGCTAAGCACAGCCGTCGGCTTGCCGCCAGCAGGATCAGCCTTTTCTACCAACTGCCCGGACTTAAGCGATGTGCCGGCAACCGGAGCCGGTGTGGAGGCAGGTGAGCCAGGATTAGCTGGTGAGCCCGGATTGGTTGGTGTTTCGGGATTCGTTGGATTTGTTGGATTTGTTGGTGTCTCCGGGTTAGTCGGTGTTTCCGGATCGGTTGGTTTAACCGGATCGTTAACGGTCACCGTCACTGTAGAATAGCTTGACGGAACGTTATCCTGTTTCTTCTCATTCCAGGTGAGCAAATCATTCAGCTCAAAGGAATAGATCCCTGCAGTCTTAGGAGTGAAGGTGAACTGTACCAATGAGCCGGTACCACTATATGCTCCTCCCTCTAATTGAACTGCATAAGATGTCAACTTCAGTCCGTCGGCAGACGGGGTAGTCGTATCCGTTTGTAATAATGGAACCCCCGGGAACTTTTGCTCCTGGTACGTAGCGAGCTGTACGCTCGGTGTAATTAGCGGTGCAGCAAGCTTTTCATCGTAGACGATGTTGACTCCGGCGCCGTTCACACCATAGACCGCATCCGTTGCCGAGAAATACACATCTACCGTAACCGTTTGACCAGTTTCGATGGTCTGTGCAGAGAGTTTAGGAGCAACAAGAACACCGCCATTGGTGTTGTATACCAGATGCTGGCTGTAATCCTCTTCGGCAGCACCATTGCCCAGGGCATCGGTCACATAAACAATGTAATCATTAACGCCTTCACTGACTGGCACATCAATTTCGAAATAACCGTCAGGGGCGATAGCTCCTGGGTATGCTGCTACTTCTCCGTTTTCATCTTCGGCAAGTGCATACACGCTGAAGAGAGAAGACACAGGTCTGGAGGTGGAAATCAGATCGGCCAAAAGGTCGGAGTCAATGGTTGCACTAATATTGGCCACTCGTGCATCATCAGGCGACTCCTGCTCGTATTCCTCAACTGCATATCCGGAAGAGAGCGGCTTCTCAGTATCTATTGTGAATGGAATGGCTTGATCGGTAAGCCAAATGTTGCCTTGCAGAACAGGCGTGATATTGTAGTGCCCATCCGGCAGCACACTTACTTTAGAGGTTGCAGGATCTGTTACCGTTCCGCCCCAATCCAGGAATTCGTGCGCTCCCCGGTAGATGGTCCCTTGGGCGGAATACACATCACCGATTACCGTAGCCGGTGCATCTTGGGCCGTTACGGCAAACCGGATATTCGGCAGATCTTTGTTCACCGAGAAGTAGAAGCCTGTCTTATCGAACAGTCCGTCTCCATTTGGTGAAATTTCGGCATCATCCAGGCTGAGCTGGTTTACTGGATCCAGATTAAATTTGTCGCCTACCAGAACGTTGAGCGGGAGACGCAGAACCTCGGTTCCGGAGGTAAGCTTCAGAATGCCTTCATAGGCTCCGTCCTGTGCTGTTGCGGAAACGCCCAGCACAACGGGAATATAACTGCTGTCTCCGCTTCCGGAGGTAATGACATTAGGTGCTGTGGACACCGAGATGTCACTAGGCTTGCTGGTCAGCCATTCAAGAGAAAGACTATAGCTCTTTCCGCTGTCCTTGAAGTTTTCTACATAGACGGCTTTCGTCACGCTTGCACCCTTCGGCTGCAGGCCGAAGGACAGGGAACCCGCATAGTATGGAATTTCGGCAGAGCCTGGAAGGCCGCTGTAAAAAATCTCTCCTACCTTGGCGATAGAGCCTGCATTAACTGATTTCACCAGATTGATTAAACCTGCTCCTTGCTGATAGAGGGAATAAGAGCTGCCGCCCCGGGCGAATATAGGATCAGCATTATTCATCAGCAGTGATTTGATCTGGTCCGGTGCAAGATCCGGGTATTTGCCCAATAACAGGGCAACAGCTCCGACCACATGCGGAGTTGCCATACTTGTTCCTTGCTTCAGACCGAAGGCGTTATCATACGTCTCGTCCGTGCTCTCCCAAATAGGTACGGTGGAATTAATGCTTACACCGGGAGCAACTACATCCGGCTTCAGCAAATAGTCTGGCAGTCCGGGGCCGGTAGAGCTGAAATCGGCCAGCTGATTCTTTTCCGCTACGGGAACATAGCTGATTGAATTTCTGCTCGCGTTCAGCTCATCCTTGATCTTTTTGCCATTCTCCTGATTGATGCCGAAAGTAGGAATATAGTCTCCGGGTGCTCCTAAAGTGGCGTTCAATTCACCGGTGGTATTGTTGGCAATCAATAGAACCTTGGCACCGGCAGCTTTGGCATTCAGCGATTTCGCGCCGAAGTTGATCTGTCCGCGGTCCACTAGTACTGCCTTGCCGGTAACATCGACATTTGCGAAGTCAGCCTCAGTGCCCAGGCCGGCATAAACGATCGTCAAGTCCGAGATGTCTTCAGTCAATTCCGGGGAGTATGTGGAAATCAGTCCAGGGATATCTTTGAGATTACCAATATCAAAAAAAGGAATGGTGACCGGAATAGTGGAGGCGCCGACCGTAAGCGCCAGTTGTGCGCCGCCAGGGGAGCCGAGCGTCGATTCGTCCGGACCGGCGTTACCGGCAGCAATAATGACATCTACACCGGATTTCACGGCATTGTCAATCGCAATCGAATCGGCAGAATAACTTTGGTTCATGCTTGAGCCCAGTGAAAGGTTGATGACATCCGCACCGTCCTGAACGGCGCGTTCGATGCCGGCGATGACATCTGCTGTTGTGCCGCTGCCATATGGACCAAGCACACGATACACATATAAATCCGCTTCAGGCGCTATATCGAGAATGGTGCCCGATACATGTGTGCCATGGGAGGTATCATAAGAGCTGGTGCCCTTGGGCGGTTTGGTGGGGTCAGGCTCTGTTTCGTATGGATCGTTATCCTTATCCACCGCATCATAGCCGCCCTTATAATTATCCTTCAGGAGCGGGTGCTTATAATCAATACCGGTATCAACAACGGCAACCTGAACGCCTTTGCCGGTGTAACCCTGCTCATGAAGCTTGTCTGCTCCAATCAGTTCTCCGGTATCAGAGTAGCTGCGAGTTGCCGGAAGAGTGGCAGTGTCAGTGCTGTCTGCAAGCGCGTGGACTTCATCATTCGGATAGATAGCCGCCACTCCAGGCAGCTTGAGCAGTTTGTCGACCTGATTACCCGGCAAAGTCACTGAATAACCGTTAAATATGTCGCTGTATTCATTTTCAATAGCAGCTCCGAGCTGTCTTGCTGCCGTTTTGAAAGAGTTGTGTTCGGTAAGGATTTTGCTTCGTTGAGAGGTGGAGGAACGCGCAGCCGAGGTTTTGGCTTCACTCTCGTATACATTGACCGGCTTATGGGTCAGTTCAACAATCACTGTAACAGGAGCTGATCCGGTATTTACTCCCGCATAATTTTGCGGGATCACCTTCTGGGCCTGTTCTAGGGTTGTTTGGGCAGATAGCCCTGAGGATGACTCAAGGGATGAGTTCGCAAAGGCGGAAACAGGAAACAATAGAGAAGCGGCCAAGCTGAAACTTGCTGCGCCAATACCAAATCTTTGAATAGAATGCTTTAATGGTTGTTTCAAAATAGCTTCATCCTCCCAAACATGAATTTAACTGCCGAGTGATTGCTGTCCTCCTTCTAAAAAATGGAATATAAATGAAAATTACATTTATTCTACAGGTTTAATCCGAAATAGAATATAGCACTTTTGTACCATATTACGGTGAAGTTGGACCCGCATTTAAATTCCAGCCGGATAGTAGAATAAATAGCAGCAGAAGCATAAAATAGGCTTGCCTGAGACAACCTAACCAAGCATCCAGTGATATAAATTAAAGGCGAGAGCAGGGATATAATGTCGGAGAGATCTATATTAGCCTACTTCAAGGCTCCCGAGGAAGCCGAGGGCGTCTCCCGCAAGCTTCAGGCGCTGCGCGTCAGCGAGCTGTCCATTGACCGTTTCAGCAGATTTGGCGGAAACGGGCTGCAGGCAAGCGTGAATCCGGTGACCGGCAATCTGGCAAGTATGGATTCCATGACCTCTGTCAGCCCGCACACAGGTATTTTGTCTGCAGCGCATACAAGCGGCAGCGGCATGAGCCACGGCGGTGACGGCGGACCGACAGGCCGGAATATTTTGCTGACAGTTATCGTGGACCAGAATTCCTATAACCAGGCATTGACCATAATTGAAGAGGCCGGCGGAATGGTCTAAGTTTTGACACATCAATACAAATCAGGAGGATGGACAACCGATGGATAGAGAAAACTCAAAGATCTTCTCTAAAACAGACAAGCAGAAGATGCTCTACGAAGCGAAATTGGAAGATGTGGAGTTCTCGGCGGCGGAAGCGGATCAGGATGATCTGGAGGCGCTTGAGCGGTCACAGGAAGCCGATAAACGTCAGCTGCACGAAATTATGAAGAAGGAATAGCTGACAGGGGTACAGTACGAAGCGTATTAAATGAAGCGGAAGGAATGGCCAAAGCTGCTACATCGGGATGCCCCACCAGTGTGGGGCATTTTTGCGCGAACCGGCAGGATGCCGGAATCCGCTTGTTAAATCAAATGGATAAAAGGGAGGATGAAGATTCAAAAAAGTAAAGACTTAACATGTACATACAAGTGGCTTATGTTATAATGACTTGTATTACTCTATATAAGTAGCCTGAGGTGTACCATGACGGATAAACCGATACCGAAATATATGCAGCTAAAGGGTGAACTGCTGTCCTGGATGGAGTCCGGGCGGCTGAAGCCGGATGACCAGATCCCATCCGAGAATGAAATTGCCGTACAATTCGGGATGAGCCGACAGACGGTTCGCCAAGCGCTTGGCCAACTGGAGAAGGAAGGCTGGCTGTACCGCCTGCAAGGGAAGGGAACCTTTGTTGCCCGGCAGGAAACGCGGCCGCTGCAGACCAGCAGCATGATTGGCATGATGACGACACATATTTCCGATTATATCTTTCCTCATCTTGTACGCGGCGCAGAAGCGCAGCTTCGCGGCAGCGGATACAGCATGATGTTGTCGAGCACCGACAATGACAAGAATAAGGAGCGGGAGAACCTGGAGATGCTGTTGGGCCAGCCGTTCAAGGGACTGATTATTGAGCCGACCAAAAGCGCACAGGGCAATCCTAATCTGCCGCTGTTTCTGGCGCTTGAAATCCACCGTATTCCGTTCATTATGATCAATGAGCGGTATCCCGAGCTGCATTGTCCCTGTCTGAAGCTGGATGACGAAGCAGGGGGATTTATGGCTGCGGAGCATCTGATTGAGCTGGGCCACCGGGAGATTGCCGGGTTTTTCAAGACAGACGATCTCCAGGGAGCCAACCGGTTAAAGGGGTTTACACGGGCGCTGCACAAACACCGCCTTCCCCTGGGAGCGGACACTGTGACCCATTATACGAGCGAACAGAAGCATAGCGTGCCTTATGAAGCGGCATTAAAAATGCTGCAGGGACGCCAGCGGCCTACAGCCTTCGTCTGCTACAATGACGAGCTGGCAGTGCTGCTGCTGGAGGCCGCGCGCCAGACGGGATTAAGCGTGCCCGACGATCTGTCGATTATCGGCTTCGACGATTCAACGCTGGCGACGGCGACAGAAGTGAAGCTGACCACCCTTAAACATCCGAAAGAGCTTATGGGTATAGAGGCAGCCAATATGCTGATTGACATGATTGAGCGTAAAAGTGCGGAGCCGCCGAAGGACAGGATTTATAAGCCGGAGCTTGTTCTGAGAAGCTCAACGAAACGGCTGGAACAGTTAGACCGCAGTTGAATAACAGTAACGGAAGTCCGCACAGGGTGCGGGCTTTTTTCGCGTTTAAGTTATCTGGAATTTAAGGAATATATGTGTGCGGGTTGTTGTTGAGAATGGTTATCACTATAATGGTTTAAAATGACTATATCAAAGGAAGTGCCGGAATCAATGGAATGGAATGAACATCTGCTGGTGTGGAACCATGCGTCCGTCAAAGTGATGGATGTTCGCCGGGTGAGAATAGAGGCAGGGGAAGAACTGTATTCTTACCGCCTGCCAGCCAGCGCTTTTATCTATGTCATTGAAGGAGAAGCGAGGGTTTGTCTTGAAGGAACGTTCCTTGCGGTCAGCGGTTCTTATGCTCTTCATGGAGGCAAGGGCATGCGGTTAGACATCGTGGTGGAAAGCGGAGCGAGTTTCGAATACTATCTGATACTATACAAAGCCGTGATTCCTGTGCCCGGGAGGAACGATATCCGGCAAATTATGGAGCGCAGCAACCCCTTTCAGCGGCAGTATGGGGTGCAGGCCACCCACAAACTGATGCTGTTCAACACGGCCCGGGAGATGGAAACCGTATGGAAGTCCAATGAAGGACTGGGGCGCTTGTACGTAAAGTCGCTGCTCTACAGGTTCGTTTATGAACTGCTGAAGCATCTGCAGCTTACGGAGCATACCGCGGCCAAGACGGATATGGCTGAGCAGGCCAAACGTTATATCCTTGAACAATACAGACACTCAGTCACACTGAAAAGCACTGCTCAAGCTCTCGGGTGCAGCCAGGGGCATTTATCCAAGCTGTTTAAGAATAAGGTGGGTGAGAGTCCCATGCGTTTCTTAACACGTGTAAGGGTAGAGAAAGCGTCGCAGCTGCTGCTCAAAACAGAAGCGAATCTGCAGGGGATTGCCGAAAGTGTGGGTTATCCGGATGGTTATACGCTCAGCCGCAGCTTCAAAAAGCATATGGGTATCTCGCCCTCCAAGTATAGATCAGAAGGACTTCAGACAGCCGTAAATGAAGATATGCCATCCCCAGAGCAAGGATATGCCATTCAAATGGATGAGTTTTGGTCTTATATTGATAATGATTATCATAATCAACGAGTGGAAGGGGATCATTTTCAGATGAGACAAAAGAAAAAAACAATGGCCGCCACAGCGATGCTGTGTATGGCCTTGCTGCTTAGCGCCTGCTCAGGTGGTACAAATGCTACAGGAAATACAGGAACTGGAGGGAACGCACAGGAGGGGGCCGGAAGCGGCGGAGCTGCTACTTCTGCACCTGAGGATGTGGCAGACACCGGAACACGGACAATAACCACTGTACTTGGTGATGTAGAAGTGCCTGCGAATCCGCGGCGTGTGCTGGTCCAATACTTGATGGGTGATGTGATTGCTCTGGGTGTGCAGCCCGTTGGGATTTCAGAGGCGTATGATGGTGCGGCTTTTAAGGAAGAGGTCAAGGAAAGCACCGATCTGGGGCACTGGGCTGAGTGGGACATGGAAGCCGTCATGAAGCTGGACCCTGATCTGATTATCACGGCTGGTGAGGAGCAGGCCAAAGAGATGTCCAAAATCGCTCCGGCTATCTATGTGCCTTACGGGGAGATTACCCAGGAAGAAAGAGTAAGGCTGATCGGACAAGCACTCAATAAAGAGAAGGAAGCCGAGCAGGTGCTTGCGGATTATGATAAGAATGTAAAAGAATCTGCCCAGAAGCTGCTTGATGCCGGCTTTGGTGATAAAACGATTTCTGTATTTGAAGGCGGTAATGATTCCATGACAGTCATGGGCAAGTTGTTCGGAGCAGGCAGGATTGTCTACGATGTGCTCTCACTGAAAGCGCCAAAAGGTGTGCAAACGGGAATTATCGATAAGAACACTTATTCTGAATCGGTATCCCTCGAGGTGCTTCCCGAATATGCAGGGGACTATATCATTCGCAATACCTATGATGGCATGGATGATTTGAGCCAAAATCAGGTATGGAGCTCTCTGCCGGCTATCCAGAATCATCATCTGATCGAGATGGAATTCGGCTTAAGCTATTATACCGACATTTATTCCGCTAAGGCGCAGGTTAACTTTATTGTAAATGCACTGCTGGATTCTCCGCAGTCATAACAGCTTGGCCCACAGGCTTCGGCCGGTGGGCTCTTAACTTTGAAGCTGTGAGAGATAGCAAATTACTGATGAAGGACGAAGGGTATGATGAAAGATGTGGAAACAGATACATATGGAAAAAAAAGGGGAATGCCCTTTTCACTGCTGATGGCCGCAGGATTCTTGGCGCTCGTGCTGGTTGTGGCTGCTTCCATTTCCTTCGGATCTGCTGATATGCAGCTGAATACAGCTTGGGCGGCGATTTTTAATTTCGATCCCGCTAAAACGGAGCACCAGATCATTCACAACCTGCGGTTTCCACGCACAATTGCGGATGTTATCGTCGGCTGCAGCCTGGCGATGACAGGAGCGATTATGCAGGGTACTACCAGAAATCCTCTGGCCGATTCGGGACTGATGGGCATCAGCTCTGGTGCGGGACTGGCAATGGCGCTTTGCATGGCTTTTTTGCCGGACCGTACTTATGCACAGACTATGCTATATGCCTGTCTTGGGGCAGGTGCAGCAACCGGGCTGACCTATGGAGTCGCTTCTTTAAGCAAAAGGGGGATGACCCCGCAGCGGCTTGTACTGGCGGGAATGTCGGTATCCATGCTGTTTGCCGCGTTTAGCAGCTTTGTCGCCATTAAATACAACATCGGACAGGCCCTTGCGTTTTGGACGGCCGGAGGGACAGCCAGTACCACCTGGAAAGAGCTAAGCATTATCTCGCCGCTGTTTGCCGTCGGCGTGCTGGCTGCTATTGCTTTGGCCCCTTCGGTTACGCTGCTAAGTCTGGGAGATGATGTTGCGTCCGGGTTGGGGCTGCCAACCGGGAGGATCAAGGGTATTTCCACACTTATTGTGCTGGTGCTGACCGGATTGTCGGTTTTGATCGTCGGCCCCATCAGCTTCGTGGGCCTGATTATCCCGCATGTAGTCCGCTATATGGCGGGTGTGGATTACCGTTACATTATTCCGCTGTCCGGGCTTTACGGAGCGACCTTCATGGTGGGGGCTGATTTGTTCGGCCGGCTCATTAACCGCCCAAATGAAACGCCTGTAGGGATTATTTTTGCAATCATCGGCGTTCCCGTTTTCCTCTATCTGTCACGCCGGCAAAAGGGGGAATTAGGATGAAGCAGCGTGCTTATACCGTTTCCTGGGGAATTGGTTTATGCCTTCTACTAGTAGTACTGGTCATTCTGATTGTGGTGATAGGAATGAATTCGGGCCAAATGAACCTGTCTCCCATGGAGGTGCTGCGTGTACTGCTGCTGAAAGGAACAGACAAGCAGAATCTGATTGTCTTCGAATTCAGGCTCCCGCGGATCGTGCTTTGTATACTGGTTGGCATAGGAATGGGCGTTGCTGGGTCTATCATGCAAAGTTTGCTGAGAAACGACATGGCTAGTCCGGGAACGCTGGGTATCAGTTCCGGGTCCGGGCTGTTTGTGCTCATCTATATCGCGATTTTCTCTGTTAAAGGTGTTTCCTCGGCGATTGCGCTGCCGGTGCTGGCTTTTATCGGAGGCATGACTGCAGCGGTACTGATCTTCTTGCTGTCTTACCGCCGGGGCCGGGAGATATCCCCCACTGGATTAATCCTTACGGGGGTAGCCATGTCAAGCGGCTATGGAGCGCTGTCTCTGATGATTACACTCCGGCTGGATCATACTCAGTTCGAATTTGCCCAGCGCTGGATGGCGGGCAGCCTCTGGGGTGATGACTGGAAATATATTTCGGTGTTGGCCCCATGGACAGTGCTGCTGGTGGGTTATGCGGTTTACAAGTCGCGGGTTCTAAATACACTCAATCTTGGCAATGAGACAGCGACGGGCTTAGGGCTTGCGGTAAAACCGGAATTTCTTGGACTTACTCTGGCTTCAGTGGCGCTCTCCTCCGGAAGTGTGGCCCTGGGCGGCAATTTTTTCTTTGTCGGTCTGATTAGCCCCCATCTGGCGCGCAGGCTGGTTGGCCCGAACCACAAGCTTCTCCTCCCGGCTTCGGCGCTGACCGGGACGCTGGTGGTACTTATTGCGGACACAATTACCCGCACGGTCAGTTTCGGAACAGATATACCGACCGGCATCATCATCACTATGCTGAGTACACCTTATTTTTTGTATTTGCTGGCCAGGTCAGAATAAACAATGGGAGATGCGGGTAGACAGGCTTCTATCATCCGACACTAGGATGATGAAGTCTGTTTTTTATTTGTATGTACCTATTCTCCATTTTATTAAAAAACTATAGATTAATTGTACGTACAAGTGTATAATGAGGTGGCAAAGCAAAAGAACGATCATACCTAAGACCATAGGGAGGATTACGAATGTTGGAGCAATTGAAACAAGAGGTACTGGAAGCCAATCTTGACCTGCCCCGTTACAACTTGGTAACGTTTACATGGGGGAATGTCAGCGGCATTGACCGGGAAAAGGGACTGGTGGTTATTAAGCCGAGCGGTGTGGAGTATGACAAGCTGCGCCGGGACGACATGGTTGTGCTTGATCTGGAAGGCAATATTGTTGAAGGCAGCTACCGTCCTTCTTCTGATACAGCTACTCATTTGGTGCTATACAAGGCATTTCCGAACATCGGCGGCATTGTCCATACCCATTCACCATGGGCAACCGGCTGGGCACAGGCAGGCAGAGGCATTCCGGCGCTTGGAACCACCCATGCCGATTATTACTACGGTGAAGTTCCCTGCACCCGCCCGATGACAGACGAGGAAATCAAAGGTGCGTATGAGCTGGAGACCGGTAATGTGATCGTGGAGACATTCAAGGATCTGAATCCGGACATGATTCCGGGTGTGCTTGTACATTGCCATGCTCCCTTCAACTGGGGGAAGGATCCGCATAATGCGGTTCATAACGCTGTAGTCCTTGAGGAAGTTGCGAAGATGGCAACACAGACCTTCCAGCTGAACCCGAATGTGCAGCCAATGAGCCAGACGCTGCTCGACCGTCACTTCCTGCGCAAGCATGGAGCAAATGCGTATTACGGCCAAAGCTAATTACTATATATAAAGGAGAATTCGTACATGAGTAAAAAATATGCAATCGGCGTCGACTACGGAACCCAATCCGGACGCGCTGTGCTGGTAGATCTGGCCGACGGAACGGAAGTCGCGGATCATGTAACGCCTTATCCGCATCACGTGATTGACGAGATTCTGCCGGGAACCGGCAAAAAACTGGAATATGACTGGGCGCTCCAGCATCCGGCAGACTACATTGAAGTATTGAAGCGTTCGGTGCCAGAGGTAATCCGTGAGTCCGGCATAGATCCTGCGGATGTCGTGGGTCTTGGCATAGATTTTACCGCTTGTACGATGCTTCCAGTTAATGAACAAGGACAGCCGCTTTGCCTGCTTCCTGAATATCAGGAGAACCCGCATAGCTGGACGAAGCTGTGGAAGCATCATGCCGCACAGCATGAAGCGAATGAAATCAACCGCATCGCTGCTGAACGCGGTGAGAAATGGCTTCCGCGCTACGGCGGCAAAATCTCCTCCGAATGGATGATGGCCAAGGTCTGGCAAATCCTGGACGAAGCGCCTGAAATCTATGATGCGGCTGATCAGTTCCTGGAAGCTACCGACTGGGTGATCTCGCAAATGACCGGCAACATTGTACGCAACAGCTGCACGGCCGGTTATAAGGCCATCTGGCATAAAGCGGACGGATATCCGGACAAGGAGTTCTTCAAAGCGCTTGATCCGCGCCTCGAGAACCTGACCGAAACGAAGCTGCGCGGGGATATCGTTCCCCTGGGAACGAAAGCCGGGGAACTGACTGCCGAAATGGCTCAGCAAATCGGCCTTGTGGCAGGTACGGCCGTGGCCGTCGGCAACGTCGATGCGCATGCCGCTGTACCCGCTGTAGGTGTAGTTACCCCGGGCAAACTGGTAATGTCCATGGGTACCTCAATCTGCCATATGGTGCTGGGTGATACCGAACGAGAAGTTGAAGGCATGTGTGGTGTGGTGGAAGACGGAATCATTCCGGGATATTACGGGTATGAGGCTGGACAATCCGCTGTTGGCGATATTTTTGAATGGTACGTGGAAGAAGCGGTCCCTGCCTATGCGAAAGAAGCTGCGGCGGAAGAAGGCGTAAACATCCATACTTGGCTGGAAGCACGGGCTGCGGCCTACAAGCCGGGCCAAACCGGACTTCTCGCACTGGACTGGTGGAACGGCAACCGCTCCGTACTTGTGGATACCAACCTGACCGGACTGCTGCTTGGCTGCACGCTGCTGACCAAACCGGAAGAAATTTACCGCACGCTGCTTGAAGCTACAGCTTTCGGCACACGCAAGATCGTGGATGCATTCCACGGAAACGGTGTAGCCGTTGATGTACTGTATGCCTGCGGCGGACTTCCGCAAAAGAACCGCCTGCTGATGCAGATATACGCTGACGTTACCAACCGGGAAATTAAAGTGGCAGCAAGCAAGCAGACGCCTGCGCTCGGCGCGGCAATGTTCGGAGCAGTTGCAGCCGGTGCTCAAAAAGGCGGTTACGATTCTATCGTAGAAGCGGCAGAAAAAATGGCCCGTATCCGCGAAGAATCCTATGTTCCAATTCCGGAAAACGTAGCAGTCTACGAAAAGCTGTATCAGGAATATTCCAGACTGCATGACTATTTCGGCCGCGGCGAGAACAATGTCATGAAGCATCTTAAGGCGATTAAAGAGGATGTTACGGAATAGTATGTTGATACATTCGAAGTCAGTTTGGTAATAAATCATTCAGTGAAGTTATGTACACAACACATTAGGAGGTAATTACATGTTATCCATTAAACCTTATCAATTCTGGTTCGTAACCGGAAGTCAGCATTTGTATGGCCCTGAAACGATCGAGGAAGTAGCGGAGCACTCCCGCCAAATTACCGCAGGCCTTAACTCGGACGACGCGGTTCCTTTTGAAATAGTATTCAAACCGGTTCTGACTACAGCGGACGAAATCCGCAAGCTGGCAATTGCTGCGAACAGCGATGAGAACTGCGGAGGGATCATCACCTGGATGCACACCTTCTCCCCGGCCAAAATGTGGATCGCCGGTTTGTCGCAGCTCCGCAAGCCTTTGCTGCACCTGGCAACCCAATTTAACCGTGATATTCCATGGGATTCCATCGACATGGATTTCATGAACACAAACCAGTCGGCACACGGCGACCGCGAGTACGGATTTATTGGCGCACGCATGGGCATTGCCCGCAAAGTGGTTGTCGGTTACTGGGAAGACAGTGAAGTTAGAGGCCGCATCGGCGGCTGGATGAACACCGCTGCTGCCTTCAATGAGAGCCAAACGCTGAAGGTTGCCAGATTCGGCGACAACATGCGCTCGGTGGCTGTAACCGAAGGTGATAAGGTAGAAGCACAAATCAAGCTGGGCTGGACCGTTGACGGCTATGGTGTAGGCGACCTCGTGGAACGTGTGGATGCCGTTACCGAAGCACAGATCGACGATTTGATGGCAGAATACGCGAAGGCGTATGACTTTGCCCAAGGCGGAGAACAGGATGGACCTGTGCGTGAATCCATCCGTTACCAGGCCCGTATTGAGCTGGGGATGAAAGCTTTCCTGGAAGAAGGCGGATATACAGCTTTCATTACTACTTTTGAAGATCTGCACGGACTCAAGCAGCTTCCGGGTCTTGCTGTACAGCGCCTGATGGAGCAGGGCTACGGCTTTGCCGGAGAAGGCGACTGGAAGACAGCGGCGCTTGTCCGCCTGATGAAGATTATCGCCGGCAACAAAGGCACCTCCTTCATGGAAGATTACACGTATCACCTTGATCCGGCCAATGAGCTGGTGCTTGGATCGCACATGCTGGAGGTCTGCCCGACCATTGCTGTCGACAAGCCGAAGCTTGAAGTGCACCCGCTCGGTATCGGCGGCAAAGAGGATCCGGCCCGCATGGTCTTCAACGGACGTTCCGGTGCAGCGCTGAATGCCTCGATCATCGACATGGGTAACCGTTTCCGCCTGCTTGTGAACGAAGTGGAAGGCGTTGAGCCTACCGAAGCTATGCCGAACCTGCCGGTTGCCCGTGTATTGTGGAAAGTGCAGCCAAGCCTGAAGGCAGGCGTGGAAGCCTGGATTCTGGCCGGCGGCGCGCATCATACCGGATTCTCGTATGTGGTGACTACAGAGCAACTGATTGATTTCGCCGAAATGGTTGGCATCGAATGTGTAGTCATCGACAAAGATACCAATACACGATCCTTCCGCAATGAACTGCGCCTGAACGATATCGCCTGGAAGCTGCTTTAGTTCTCTCTATATTCGTGTGATGACAAGAAACGGGTACCGCGCTCGATAAGAGTGCGGTACGTCCGTTTCTTCCTGTATATTGGACATCTGATAAAATGTATAAGGAAGGCTTTGCTAACAAAACTTTTAGGAGGAAATCGATATGAGCAGCATACTGGATAATATAAAGGCAGCCGCAGCTGAAATAGAAGGAGGGGCAGCTTTTGCTCTTCCGCAGGTTATTCATGTAGAACCGGGTGCCCTGCAGCAGGTCATTCCTTATGTGGCCGCACAGGGCTGGGAACGGCCGGTGCTTGTGGCAGATGAACATACACTGAAAGTAGCGGGAGCAAGTCTGGAGCTGGCGTGCAGGGAAGCCGGGATTTCGGTCCACACCACCTTGGTGCTGCCCAATGCGCAGGGCGATGTTATTGCAGATGAAGCCTCTGTGGTGCAGGTGCTGTTGGATATTCAAAAAGTTAAAGCAGATTCCGTCATCGTGGCAGGCTCGGGCACACTGCATGATGTGGCGCGTTATGCGGCTTATACAGCAGCCATTCCCTTTGTGTCGGTCCCAACGGCTCCTTCGGTAGACGGCTTCACCTCGAACGGCTCGCCGCTGATTATCCGCGGCAACAAGATAACGATTCCTGCGGCCGGTCCAGTCGCTATCTTCGCCGATACAGAGCTGCTGCGCAAGGCGCCGGCTCCCATGGTGGCGGCAGGATTTGGCGATATGCTGGGCAAATACACCTCGTTGTTCGACTGGAAATTCGGCCGCCTGACGGCTGACGAGCCGTATGCTCCGGCAGTTGCCGCCATTACCGAAAAGGCGCTGTTGGCCTGCGTAAATCATGCAGAGGAGATCGGAAATCATACCGAACTGGGAATCCGTGTACTGACCGAAGCGCTGATTGAATCCGGTCTGGCGATCCTGCTGTTTGGGCAATCCCATTCGGCATCCGGTGCAGAACATCATCTGTCCCATTATTGGGAGATGGAGTACATCCGCACCGGACGCAGACAGCTGCTGCATGGCGCCAAGGTAGGTGTGGCCTGTGCGGAAATTTCCGCGCTGTACCATGAGCTGGCGGATACGCAGGGTTTGGCGGACAAGGAAAAGTGGGCTCAGGTGCTTAAGGAAATCAGCGGACTTCCTTCACCGGAAATGTTGCGCGGCCTGTTGCACACTGTACATGGACCCTCTACCTTGGAAGAGCTTGGTGTGGATGCTGATCTGCTGCGCCGCAGTCTGCAGGAAGCGCATTTCACCCGGATGAACCGTCATACCCTGTTGCGGGCGCGCAATGAAGGCAAGATTGCGGGAGCTGCTGCAGAATAGACAGGCGGTGCTGAAGAATCTGGAGCAGATACTAACCTTCTGAAGATTTAAGTAAAACTTTAGGAGGACTTAATACTGTTTTAAGCTTGGGACTGTATATTAGACACATACCCCCTTATTACATACCTTGACCCCGCCAGCTGCTGGCGGGGCCCTTTTTTTTTGTATACGCACAATAAATGGAGGCGCAGAACGGATTCCGGGAGCGGGAAACTTTCATTTTATAGGGTTCCATTCATAGGATTACACCTCCCTAAACGGCGTTTAACAAGGAGCTTGAGAAGGCTCTGTCATAGTGTTAATTTTTTTTATAAAAACCACTCTCTGATCTGTCGATTCAGGTCTATTTATGTCGATAATAATAGTGAAATAGTGCAAATTTAAAATATTCACTATCGGGAGAAGTTCAAGGGGAGTTCTTAGAAATCGAAGACAGAGAGGGGGGGCTTAAGTGGAGCATATCTATGGTACTCATGATAGGGTGCTTGTATTATTTTCATATGTAATTGCGGTAGCAGCTTCATATACGGTTCTAAGTCTGGCAGGGGCAGTAGGCAGATCCAAAGGGAAGAAACGTTGGCTATGGCTGATGTGCGGTGCAGTAATTATGGGCATGGGGATCTGGTCAACGCATTTTGTCGGAATGCTGGCCATATCGCTGCCGTTTCCGGTTGCTTACAACCTGAACACTGTATTGTTGTCAGTAGGAGTTTCTGTCGTTGCCTCTTTCATCGCCCTTGTCGTGATTAGCCGCTGCAAGCAGGGCATTCTTCAATTTCTTGGAGCGGGCGTATTTTCCGCGTTTGGAATTTCAGCGATACATTATATCGGCATGTCAGCGATGCAAATTAAGGTTACCTATACTCCCGGATATGTAGTCCTGTCCATCGTGATAGCTTTTGTTGCATCCTATGCAGCGCTCGGGTTATTTTCCTATATTATTGATCATGGCGAAGAAGACAATCATTGGAGGAAGCTGGGCAGCGGTCTGATCATGGGAACTGCGATTGTTGGAATGCATTACACCGGTATGCTGGCAGTCCACTTTGAGCCGCGGCATCATGCTGCACGGATCACTGGTGTTGTCCTGGATCAGAAATGGCTTGCCTATGTCATTGCAGGCGGGACTTTGTTCACGCTGTGGTTATCAGTTGTCGGAATGTTCATCTCCCGCCGGTTCTCGAACAAGGACACAGAGATACTGGTTACTGAGAAATGGTACAGGTCGTTATATGAAAATAACCAGGACGGCATTATCTCCATTGACCTGGATATGCGCATTATCGGATTTAATCCTGCAGCCTCAAGAATCACGGGAATCAGCTCAAGTGCCTTTAAGGATCAGAACATGATGTTCATTCTCTCGATTGTGGCTGTGGAGGAGCAGGACCGGATGCAGAAGCTGTTCTCAAGATCTTTTGCCGGAGAGGAACTGAGCTATGAAACAGCGATCATCCATCAGGACGGGCACCGTGTCGAGATCAGTGTGGTTAACGCTCCGGTCATGGTCGACGGGCAGGTGGTCGGAACCTATGTAATTGCCAGAGATGTGACAGAAGAAAAGCGGGCCAAGGAGAAAAATCATTACCTTGCTTTCCACGACGAGTTAACCGGTCTGCCGAACAGAAGAATGTTCAATGAGCTGCTGTCACAAACCATTGAAGCGCATAGTGAAACGATGGAGCCGTTTGCTGTTATGGTTATGGATCTTGACCGGTTTAAAATCATCAACGACTCATTGGGGCATATGTACGGCGATCTGTTCCTCCAGGAAATGAGCAGCCGTATCCGGCATAGTGTTGTGAATGAGAATGTGACGTTGGCCCGGATTGGGGGAGATGAGTTTGCGATGTTGTGCCGGTTCTCCCGGAAGAACATGAATGTAACAGCCATTGCGGAGCAGATGGTTGCAGCGATTGAGCAGCCGTATCGTCTGAAAGAGCAGGATTTTTACGTTACGGTAAGCATCGGAATCGCCTTCTTTCCCTGCCATGGTCAAGATGAGGTACAGCTTCTCAAGAATGCGGACACTGCCATGTACGAGGTTAAGAAAAACGGTAAAAATGATTATCAGTTTTTCTCGGACGATCTGGATGAGCAGCTGCTCCAGCGGGTTGAAATGGAAAACGATTTACGGAAAGCGCTGGAGCGCGGCGAGTTTATTCTGTACTACCAGCCGCAAATCCGGGCGGATAACAATCAAATTATCGGAGTAGAGGCGCTGATCAGGTGGCAGCATCCGGACAAAGGGCTCCTGCCGCCTGGCCTGTTCATTTCGCATGCGGAGGAGACAGGCCAGATTGTTGAGCTCGGAAACTGGGTGCTGCGCGAAGCCTGCCGCCAAATGCGGCTATGGCAGGATGCAGGCGGCCCGCTGATTCCTGTGGCGGTGAATTTGTCGTCCCAGCAGTTCCACCAGTACAATTTGCTTGGGGAGATTATGGGGATTCTGGAGGAGAGCGGGCTTGCTCCGCAGTATCTTGAACTGGAGATTACGGAAAGTATGATGATGAACGCTTCTGCATCTGCCGGAATTCTGAACAATCTGACCCGGAACGGAATTCGTATCAGCCTTGACGACTTTGGAACAGGCTACAGCTCCTTCAGTTATTTGAAATTATATCCCATTCATAAAGTGAAGATTGACCGTTCCTTCATCAAGGATATTGTCGCAAGCAGCGATGACCGGGCCATAGTGTCCACCATCATTACTATGGCAAGGCATCTGAATATGCAGGTCATTGCCGAAGGTATAGAAACCAAAGAGCAGCTGGATATTGTGGTGGAGTGCGGCTGCAGAAAGGTGCAGGGCTATTATTACAGCCGCCCGCTGCCGCCGGAGGAGCTGGAGGCGAAATTTCTGCTGGCGACGCAAAGCTTGTAAATACAGTTTTAAGCAAACATGGACCTTCCGGGGTTCATGTTTTTTTGTTGTGGTCAATTTTTCCAGTAAAAGGATGTCGCTAACAGCTTTTATCGTTTATGCTCAGAAAATGAACCTTTTGATGAGCCGGATTGTTAAATAGACAGATCACACAAGAAAGGAGGGGGACATGTGCAGAGCAATCGGGAGTTATTTGAAACCTACAATAAGGATGTGTACCGGACCTGCTACTACATGGTGCATGATGCCGCCGATGCCGAGGACCTGTGCCAGGAGGTGTTCATCACCGTATTCCGCAGCAAATGGGAGGATGTTAAATATCCCCGGGCATGGATTATGAAAATTGCGGTCAATACCTGCCTGAATTACTTGAAACGCCGGCGCAGTCTGCAGCAGAAGGTAGCTGAGCATATGCTTCTGCTGAAAGGCCGTGCCGAAACTCCGGTAGAGCTCTTAATTGAAGAAAAAGAAACGGCGCTGGAATGGAGCAGTTACATGACCAGGCTTCCTGTGAAGATTCGCGTGGTGCTTACGTTAAGGTATATGCATGATTTCAGTCTGGCTGAAATAGCGGAGGCGTTGTCCATCCCGGTCGGGACGGCCAAATCCAGACAGCATAAAGGATTGAAAATGATGAAAAAGATGCTGCAGGAAGCAGGAGAGCATGCAGAGGCAGGGGAGGAGGTTTTGTATGAAATCGGTGGAAGATGCGCTGAAACTGCGCTTAAATAATGATCACGGAATGGAGTATCCCGATTTTGCAAGCATGTGGGAACGGATGGAGCAAGCTGGACATACTGGTGATTCGGACAGCAAACGGGCACGGGGGAGATCGGTCCAGCGCCAGGGACGGAACTTACGGAAATCAGTTGTCGCGCTCTCTCTTGCAGCCCTTCTGGCTGCAGCTCCCGTATATGCAGCGATTCAGGTGGACTGGAACGGGCTGCTTCATGGCAAAAGCGGGATTCAAGCCGCACTCTCCGAGCACCTCGGCCAGGAGCTTGAACAGTCGGTGACAAGAGATGGGGTCACGCTGACCTTGCATACGGCGGTTGTGGATGAGAACCGCACGGTGATTCTGTACAGCCTGAACCCCGGTGAACATAACCGGGCTGAATTCATGAAGTTCAAAGGAATCTCTCTGAGGGATGAACAGGGAAACCTTAGCGAAGGGATTCTTAGAGATATGGTGTGGGATGCCGGCAGCGGCAGATACACCGGCTATGTAGAGAGCAACTGGACACCGGAGGGGGATACGGCAAAGGTAGAATTTATAGCAAGGGATCTGCAAAGCTTCACCCGGCAGGAGCAGGAGCTGGAGGTGGACAATACGACAGGGGAAACGCAGAGCTTCAATATTGCGCAGGACGATCTGCAGGCGCTTCATGTGCAGATGTTTCCCCGGGAGGATAATAGGCTGCTGGTCTACAGTGAGATTACCTTTGAACAAGAGGAGGCTGCAGCATGGGCCAAGCCGCAGGTTGTTGCTTACCGGGATGGAGCTGTCGTAAAGGAACTTACTGGCAGCCTGCAAGTGCGGAGGGGTGATAACGGTGAATATATCAGCCAGCAATTCTATCGACATAGCGACGTTTCGGATGAGAGCACAGCCTATCGGCTGCAATATATGAAAGAAGAAGAGCGACTGGACGGGAAATGGTCATTCGATCTGAACCTGAGCAAGAAGCAGATGAACACAGGGACAGCGAAATATGCTTTGAATAAGCCGCTGGAGACTGGCAGCGACGATATTACCCTGGAACAAATGGTAGTTACTCCGACCCAGATCCGGATCAGCTACCGGACCAGAGAAGCCTATGCTCATCTGCCTTATGAGAAGCTAACTCTTGAAGTACAAGGTATGAGCCTGCAGGGTGAATTATGGTCGACAGCTGAACGGGATCCGAATAAGGGAGCGATTCGCTTCGAACGGCCTTCGGGTCTCGTAATGAACGGGAAAACCCCTGTAACTCTAACAGGCAAATACAAGATTACCAATCATAAGGGGGAGCGGACTCCCATCCGTTTGACAGCTATCAGCGGGAAGCGGCAATCGGTAACATCGCAGGTAGGCGGTTATCCGGTAGTATGGATATACTACACTCTCGATGGGGATTTATATGTGGAGACCGGGAGCCAGACCCCAGGCTTTGGCGGAATCGTTTCGTTCGAAACGACCCGGAACAACTCCTATTTTGCAGGCGAAACGCTGATAGCCAATTACTCCGGGGATGATGACAACACGGCTATAAAGAGGTATGAGGGGGTTGAGCAGACGAAAGCATCCATGTATGTCAGCCGTTATATTACAGTTGAACCGGATCAGATGATACAGGTGCAGCTGCTGCCTTAACCGGCAGGGTGATGAAGCGGAAACAATAGATTGAAAGAGAAACCTTTAATATAAGAGGTTGTCCGGCCCTTGTGGGAAACGGAGGCCTCTTTTATTTGTGTATACAGGGTAATGGCGCTTAGAATATAAAGAGACGCTATATAATTTGAACTGAAGAACTACCTAGAGGCAAAAGCAGCGGAGGGGAATTTTGGAACTGTAGGAGCGATAGCGATCGCCTTTGTCTCCGGATTTCAACCGCAATAGCGGTATAAATCAAGAAATCGGGAGACAACAGCGGCCGGAAGTCCAAACATTCACTGCAGTTGCGTTCTATGCCGGCTCGGTAAATCTAAAGTTCAACTTATTATAGAAACAGCCTATGAATAATGTTCTTCGGACATAAAAAGGAGAGAAGGAGACAGGTGAACGAGATCCGCTGTGACTGGGTGAATGAAGATCCACTATATATTGCTTATCATGATGAAGAATGGGGCAAACCGCTGTACGATGACCGGAAGCTGTTCGAGCTGTTGATGCTGGAGGGGATGCAGGCCGGACTAAGCTGGTACACCGTCTTGAAGAAGCGGGAGCATTTCCGCAAAGTATTCGACGAATTTGATCCGGTGAAAATCGCGGAATATGATGAAGTCAAAATAACCGCACTGCTGGGCGATCCGGGCATTATCCGCAACCGCCTCAAGATTAACGCGATCATCCGGAATGCGGCCGTGTATTTGCAGATCGTCCAGGAGGAGGGCGGCTTTGCAGACTATCTCTGGAGCTTTACCGGGGGTGTGCCGGTAATCAATAACTGGAAGAGCAGAGCGGAAGTGCCGATTACAACCTCCCAGTCAGACCAAATGAGCAAAGCGCTGCGTAAAAAAGGCATGAAGTTTGTCGGCTCAACCATTTGCTACGCGTTTATGCAAGCTTCCGGAATGGTGGACGATCATACACAGGAATGCTTTTGCCGCAGCAAAAGTCAGCTTTCCGGAAGCTGATCCGCAGTTTGGCGCTACCCGGGGAAGAAATGGTATACTGTTAAGCAGCGCTCACAAAACTTTTTGTGTATGCTTCCGAAGCCAGTTTTGCCCGAAGAATAACCACGTAAGCTGCGCTCACAAAACCTTTAGGAGGATCCACAAAGATGTTATGGCATGAACTGACAGTACATACAACAGAAGAGGCGCAGGAGATGATTTCCAATCTACTGTATGAGGCCGGGGCAGGCGGTGTTTCCATCGAGGAATCCGGAACCCTGAATAAGGTACGGGATACACGTTATGGTGAATTATACGACGAGCCGCTGAATGATATCCCTGAAGGGGAAGCGGTGATTAAAGGGTATTATGCCGAAACCGTCCCGATGGATGCCATTATCGAAGAGCTGGCTCCACGGATCGAAGAGCTGAGAGAGTTCGGGATTGATCCCGGCAAAGCACTGATTTCGTGGAAAACTGTGGATGAAAATGATTGGGCGCATGCCTGGAAGCAGTATTTCAAGCCGCTTCGCGTATCGGACCGGCTGACGATTAAGCCCACCTGGGAGGAATATACCCCTGCCGGCCCGGAAGAAAAAATTATTGAGCTTGATCCCGGCATGGCATTTGGAACCGGAACGCATCCAACGACAGCACTGTGCCTGCGGGCACTGGAGAAACATATCAGCGGCGATGAGGAAGTGATTGACGTTGGAACGGGCTCCGGCATTCTTGCTGTAGGCGCGGTGCTGTTAGGTGCCAAGTCTGTGCTGGCGCTGGATCTGGATCCGGTGGCTGTGGAAAGTGCCCGCGAGAATGTGGCGCTGAACCGGCTGCAGGAATCCATTACGGTAAAAGAAAGCGACCTGCTGTCACTGCTCGGCGGCGAAGGCGCGGCAGATACGGCGGCGGGAGATATGTGGCCATCGGCAAGATCCGGCCATACGGACACGCAGCAGGCTGTTCCAGCGAAGCCAAAAGCTGAAGACAGTCTTGGTGTCACACTGCCGGTGAAGGTTGTGGTCGCCAATATTTTGGCAGAGATCATCGTGTTGTTCACCGATGATGTCTACCGTGCCCTGCAGCCGGGTGGCCTCTATATCACCTCCGGTATTTATAAAGATAAGGAAGGGCTCGTGGCGCAGGCGCTGGAGTCGTCCGGGTTTGAGATTAAGGAAGTATCCCGTGAAGAAGATTGGGTGGCCTTTACAGCCGGAAAGAGGTAGAAATGGATTTTTTGGATGAAATTTTAGTAGTACCCCTGCAGCAGCTTCCGTTTTTCCTGATTACACTGGTGATTGCATTTACCGTGCATGAATTCGCCCACGCCTATTTTGCCAACAAATTTGGTGACCCAACCGCAAGGCTGCTGGGCCGCATGACGCTGAATCCCGCAGTGCATTTCGATTTATTCGGTATCATCCTGCTGCTGATTGCCGGCTTCGGCTGGGCACGTCCGGTTCCGGTGAACCGCGACAACTTCAGACGCCCCCGCCTGATGGGGGTTATCGTGTCTGCAGCCGGTCCGATCAGCAATCTGCTGCTCGGTATTCTCGGTACTCTAGTATATGCCGCCCTGCATGCCAGCGGCGCCATTGAGTCCATTACGAATGAACAGCTGCTGCGGGCGGTGTACTGGTTCTTTGGCATGTTTATTCAATTTAATTTCTTCCTATTCCTGTTTAACTTAATTCCGCTGCCTCCGCTGGACGGCTACCGGATCGTAGAGGATGTGGCACCGCGCCCGATCCGTGCAAAATTACAGCAGTATGAGCAGTGGACGGTCTTTATCTTTTTGCTTATCATCTTTATCCCCGGCCTGCGTGCCTACACGATCGAACCGCTGAACAGCTGGGCACTGCAAATCGGGAACGACTTTTTCCGGTTGTTCTTCAATCTGTTTGGAGGGTAAAGCCTGAACAGGGGCTGTTCACAGGCAGGCAAACGTTGTATGATGTAATGTGAATTTTTAGACGGTTTACAAGTGAGTAGAGCGGCGGCTGGAGACCTGAACAGCAGGATCGCCGCCGCTTTTACGCTGAATAATGGATAGGATGAGGATGAAGATGCAGCGTTATTTCGTAGCACCGGAGCAGTTCGGCCCGGAACAGGTAACCATTGACGGCGAGGATGCCCGCCATATTGCCAAAGTGATGCGCGGCAAAGCCGGAGACAAGCTAATAGTCAGCGACGGCGTTTCCCGCGAGGCGTTGGCGGAGATCTCTTCGATTGAGATCGGCGAGATTATAGTAGACATACTGGAGTCTCTGGAGATGGCGCATGAGCCGCGGATCAAGATTACGGTGGCCCAGAGTCTGCCGAAGGGAGACAAGCTGGAAACCGTCATTCAGAAGTGCACCGAAATCGGTGCGGTGGCTTTTGCCCCGTTCCTCTCAGAGCGCACGATAGTGCAGTATGACGAGCGCAAGGAGAATAAGAGGCTGGAACGCTGGCGCAAGATTTGCAAGGAGGCAGCGGAGCAGGCACACCGTAATATAGTGCCGGCCGTGCATGCGCCTTTGAGCTGGAAGCTGCTGCTGCAAAGCTTCTGCGACTATGATGCCGTTTACTTTTGTTATGAGAAGGAAGAAGGACTGCAGCTGCGGAGCGCCGCCGCACCATGGTTGTCTGCGTTGGCGCCGGAATCGCCGGGCCGGGTAATGATCGTTGTCGGTCCTGAAGGCGGCTTCAGCCCGGAGGAATGCCATGCGGCCGAAGAGGCCGGAGCGGTACCGGTAGGCCTTGGGCGGCGTATTCTGCGCTGCGAGACGGCCGGCATGGTCGCTGCAGCCTGCATCCTGTATGAATCCGGAGAAATGGGGGGAGCTTGAACAATGCCATCCGTAGCATTTTATACTTTAGGTTGTAAAGTGAATTTCTATGACACTGAAGCCATCTGGCAGCTATTCAAAAATGAAGGTTACGAGCAGGTTGATTTCGAAGGGCCCGCCGACGTATATCTAATCAACACCTGTACGGTAACCAATACCGGCGACAAGAAAAGCCGCCAAATGATCCGCCGCGCCGTGCGCCGCAACCCGGAGGCTATCGTTGCCGTAACGGGCTGCTATGCGCAGACCTCACCCGGCGAGATCCTTGATATTCCCGGGG
Organism: Paenibacillus sp. FSL M7-1046; assembly: GCF_038007405.1. Lineage (NCBI taxonomy): Bacteria > Bacillati > Bacillota > Bacilli > Caryophanales > Paenibacillaceae > Paenibacillus > Paenibacillus sp. FSL M7-1046. The sequence goes on from NZ_JBBOXB010000001.1 coordinate 4,044,223, forward strand.
TCGATCTCGTGATCGGCAACCAGGACCGTGAACAGATTATGACTCACGTTAAAAATATCCAGGGGTCCCGCCAGCCGGTGAATGCTGTCCGCAACATTATGAAGACGCGTGAATTCGAAGAGCTGGATGTGCCGGGTTTTGCCGACCGGACGCGGGCGTTTATGAAAATCCAGGATGGCTGCAACAACTTCTGCACCTTCTGCATCATTCCGTGGTCGCGCGGGCTGTCGCGCAGCCGCGATCCGAAATCGATTGTCGCCCAGGCGCATCAGCTGGTGGAGGCCGGCTATAAGGAGTTTGTTCTTACCGGAATTCATACCGGAGGTTATGGCGACGATCTGGAGAATTACCGTCTCGCCGATTTGCTGTGGGAGCTGGATAAGGTGGACGGGCTGGAGCGGGTACGTATCAGTTCGATTGAAGCCAGCCAGATTGACGATAAATTGCTTGAGGTGCTGAACCGCAGCTCCAAGATGTGCCGTCATCTGCATATTCCGCTGCAAGCCGGACATAACGAGGTGCTCAAAGCGATGCGCCGCAAATACACCACCGAAGAGTATTATGCCAAGATGGAGCTGATCCGCCAGGCGATGCCGGATGTCGGGATCACCACCGACGTTATTGTCGGATTCCCCGGCGAGACCGAGGAAATGTTCCGCGCCGGCTATGATTTCATGAAGGCCGTGAACTACTCCGAGATGCATGTCTTCCCGTATTCGAAGCGCACAGGCACTCCGGCGGCACGAATGCTGAACCAGGTTGACGAGGAAATTAAGAACGTCCGCGTACAGGAACTGATCGACCTATCCGAGGAGATGCAGCTTGCCTATGCGCGCAGGTTCGTCGGCAAGACATTGTCTGTTATTCCTGAACGGTCGGCCAAAGGGGCCCCGGGCCGCAGCACACAGCACGGCTTCAGCGACAATTACCTGCAGGTTTTCTTCAGCGGCGATGATTCGCTGCAGGGAGAACTGTGCCAGGTGAAAATAACGGAAGCGGGCGTTAATGAATGCGGCGGGACACTGGTTGGCATGTCACAAGCTGGCCTGAAACAGGCGGTCCGCCAATAAATACAGCTTGGAACCAAGGATTTCGTCCCCTGCAAGGGATGAAGTCCTTGTTGTTTGTTGGGGGACATGTTTGCAGCAGACTGGATCATAAGAGCCTGCCGCGCGTATGCGAATCATTCTGAATTTCAACATGAGGCGCTGGTACTGGAACATATGGGAAACACTGGTTATAAAGTCCCTAATTGGGCTTTTAAGACCCCTGATTTCAAGAAAAGTTAAAGTCTTCAGTGCTAAATGTCGATAGTAGTGGAAGAGTGTGGGAATGTACCCTCCCAGAACAACATCACAATGAAGGAGAGAAATGATGACTGTGAACAGGAAAATGACGAAGTTGCTTCTCATCATAGCGCTGCTGGCTACCGTAGTATTTCCGGTAAGTGTCTTTGCAGAAAAGGGAGATATCAACTCGATTGAGTTTGAGAGTTCGGCCAAATTGGATCTCGTAGTCGGCCAGACACCGAAGCAATTGAAGGTGTTCGCCAATGTAGAAGGTTCTTCTTCCAAGAGAGATGTAACGGGTGCGGTGACCTGGAATTCTTCCAATACCACTGCTGTAAAGGTTGTAAACGGCCTTTTGACGCCGTTTGACAGTGGCACGGCTATTATTACAGCTACTTATAATAGCATGCTTACTACGATTGAAGTTTCTGTGACTCATCCATTCAAGGATTTGAAGATTGAGCATAAAGAAGGCAACTATAAGCTGGGAGACAGTGAAGAGAAGCGGACTATCAAAGCTAAGGTACTCGGAGGAAAGTCCATCACCGAAGCGACTGATGTTACGAAAGATGTTGAATGGTCCAGCTCTGACACCAATGTATTGACGATATCGGACGGTAAAGTCAACCTTCTTAAAGAAGGTAAGGTAACGATCACTGCGAAATACAAAGGCCTGACGGCTACATATAAGACAGAAGTTGAAATGGCTTTTACCGACATCGACATCAAACAGAATGATAAGGTTGTGAAGGATGTCGAGACCCTTATGGGGGATAGCGCGATTAAGCTGACGGCAACTACCAAAGCCGCTACCCAAGCGGAGTCTGAGGACGTGACGGCTAAAGGCGACTGGAGTTCTTCAAATACTGCTGTAGCTACCGTCAAGAACGGAGAACTCAAGGTTCTGGCTACGGGTAAGACTGTAATCACGATTGCTTATCTGGGTGTGAAAGCTTCCGTAGACGTATACGTCCGCTCGTCGTATGAAGCGATTCTATTGACGCCTTCCAAGGAACAGAAGCTGTTCATGGGTGAAGTGCTAGATGTGAAGGCTGAGGTCAGAGATGCTGCCAACTCTACGCTGAATGTATCCCAGAACGCCACCTGGACATCCAGTGATCAACTGGTAGCCACAGCCAAATCCGAAGCAGACGCTGCGGACATTACGGCTAAGGGTGTGGGCGACTCTACTATCAAAGCGGAGTATAAAGGTGTCAGCAGAGAGATTAAGCTGAAAGTGCTTCCGACCATCACGGCCATAGAGGTTGAGAAAGCAGAGAATGAAAAGTCCGAAAAGGAAATGTTCAAAGGTGACACTTTAAGCTTGCCTAAGGTAAATGGCACCAAGCTCGACGGTACCAAACTTGAACTGAGCCAGGAGATAGAGTGGACTTCTGACAATGCAGAAGTTGCTACCATCAAGGATGGCAAGATTGAAGGTAAAGCAGCCGGTACAGTTACACTGATCGGTAAAATTAAAGAAAGCAACGTCAGTGCCTCAAAAGCGGACATCCGCAACAAGAGCGTTGAATATAAGCTTACTGTTCTGGATAAAGTGCTGGTGCTGATCGGGCCTGAGGACAACCTGGTGGTTGTTACTGGCGAAGAGAAGGCTATGCCTTCAGTTAAAGTAGTTATGGAAAACGGCGATGAGCGTGAGACCTCCGACAAGATTACTTGGGAGATTACGGGCACGAATGCCGTGATCAAATCAGGCACAAGCGGAAAAACGGTCAGAGGATTGGTAAAGGGCAGTGCAAGCCTAAAAGGGACCTATGCCAACAAGACAATCACCATTCCGGTGACCATTGAGCAAAAGATTACCAAGCTTGAAGTTGAGCCGGCATCGCTGGAGATGAACATTAAAGCCTCCAAATCGGTAAAAGTAACAGCTTATTACTCCAACGGAAAAACAGCCAACTTCTCGAATACGATTAATTGGGAATCCTCCAATCCGGCAGCAGCGACTGTCAAGGGCGCTTCCGTGAAGGCCGTGGCTGAAGGCACAACTACGTTAACGGGATCTTATCAGGGTATTAACGTCAGCCTCAAGGTCAACGTGATTCCCAAGCTGACCAAGCTGACAGTGAATGAATCACGCCTGAAGATGGCTCCGGGAGGCAAACAGACCGTTGTGGTAACCGCCTTGTATGATACTGGTAAAACGGCAGACGTGACTGGTCTGATAACCTGGACCAACTCGAAGCCGTCTGTAGCCAAGCTCTCCTCAGGCAGCATCACAGCGCTGGCCAAGGGAAGCACTTCTTTCAAAGGCAAATACAATAACAAGACCGTGACAATTTCGGTTAAAGTCAAGTAGCAGCAACAAACTGCTGTATGCAAAATCAAAGAAAGACCAAAGAACTGCAATGCCGCCTTGGGGCACTTTGCAGTTCTTTTTTTTCTGGTGCGCTCGACATTTCGTCTTTGCATTAGATGAAAAGGCTCAATTGAAGTATAATAGTACAGCGATAGCGCATGCGTCCGGGGATAGCCCGATCGGCCATGCGCATGTTCTCACGGCTGGAGCCGGCTTTCCAGCCTGGACCATAAGGGAAGGTAGCACAACGGGAGAGCCAACAGCGAGCAGACCACATTGAAGATCGTCTGGGCATGGGCGAGCTGTGCGGCGGGACCGCCGCCGATCCAGGCGGCGAGGCTCTGCAGCGGCCCTATAAAGGGCAGGAACAGCAGTGCGCCACCGACGTTGAGCGCCACATGCGACCAGGCGACGAATACCCCGGAAGGCGAGCCGCCGATTGCGGCAATTACGGCGGTGACACAGGTGCCGACATTTGCGCCAAGCACGATGGCGATGCCCAGCTCCGGCGGCATCACGCCGGTGGAAGCCAGGCCCATCGCCATCCCGATGACCGCCGCGCTGCTGTGCAGCATTGCGGTCAGACAGGCTCCGGCGGCAAGCCCCCAGAGAGCGCTTGTGGCAGCATGGCCAAGGAACCAGCGGAACAGTCCGCTGGCTTGCAGCGCGGGGCTGATCGACTGCATGACGGCGATGCCCCACAGGACAAGCGCGAAGCCGGCCACCGCGAGGCTGATGAACTGGAGCGGCCCGGAGAATTTACGGCAGGCTCCCGCTGCCCGCCATGAGTAGGGCGGCAGTTCGCCGATCATGACTGCCGCGGCCCAGACGCAGAGCGAGGCAGCCAGCAGCGGCGTGGCCATCGTGCTGATCTGTAGTCCAATCAGCTCGGTGGTTAAGCAGGTGCCAATGTTGCTGCCGAGAATGATGCCCAGGGTACGGGCATAGGTAAGCAGGCCGGCATTGACCATGCCGATGGTCAGCACCGTGACGGCAGTACTGCTCTGCAGCAGTGCCGACAGCAGACTGCTGGCTATGAGGCCTTTTACTGGCGTAGATGTGGCCTTATGCAGGCCCCGCGACAGCAGGGGTCCGGCAAGCCGCGACAGCGCGGCTTCCATAAGCTTCATGCCGGCAAGAAAGATAACTAGACCATATATAATAGGGAACAGCAGGTCACGGATCATAAGGACAGGCTCCTTTGAACGGGGGTTGTACACCAATATATGAAAGCATTGCAGTGGACATGTATGAAATCATTAACAAGAACAGGGAGTTGAAGTCATTGGCATCGGTTATTCTGGAACGAAACCGCAAGAAAAGACTGGAGCAGGGTCATCCGTGGGTCTACGCCAGCGAGGTGGCCTCGGTGGATGGAGATCCGCAGGCAGGCGGATTGGTGGATGTGCTTAATCACCAGGGGCGTTTTTTGGGTGCTGGTTATTATAATCCGGCTTCGCAAATCCGGGTGAGAATTCTCTCCCAGAGTCCGCTGGCCGTCATGGATGCGGCCTTTTTCGCGGAGCGGTTCTCAAGCTGCCTGCAGCATCGGGAACGTTTTCTGCCGGGAGCAGACGCGTACCGGCTTGTGTACGGTGAAGCTGATTTTCTGCCCGGTCTGATTATTGACCGTTTCGGCGAGATTCTTGTCGTTCAGCTCTTGACGCTGGGCATGGATCTGCGCCGCGCCGAGATCGTGGAAGCACTAGTACAGGTGATGAATCCACGCGGGATTTATGAGCGGAGTGATGTTAGTGTACGGGAGCTGGAAGGCTTGGAGCAAAGAACCGGAGTGCTCTACGGGGAATGTCCGCGCCACATTACTGTAAGCGAGAACGGTCTGAAGGTAATCGTGGATATCGAGGAAGGCCAGAAGACGGGCTATTTCTTCGACCAGCGGGAGAATAGAGCTTCCATCGCTCCGCTGATTAAAGGCTGGGGCGGCCGCAGCGGAATTACGCTGCAGGAGATCGAGACGGAAGAAGGTCTGGTCCAGACCCTGCCGGTGAACAAAAGCGGCAAGCCGGTCACCTTCCCGTATTGGGACGGTGCGACAGTGCTGGAATGCTTCGCGCATACGGGCAGCTTCACACTGCATGCCTGTAAATACGGAGCCAAAAAGGTTACCTGCCTCGACGTATCCGCGCACGCGATCGAAAGCGCCAAGGCCAATGTGGAACTGAACGGATTCACGGACCGTGTGGAATTTGTGGTGGATGATGCTTTTGCTTTTCTGCGCAATCAGGTCAAAGGGCTGGAAGAGCGGACGGAGCGTGCAACCGGTACAGGAGAAGCTAAGTCGGTAGCCAAGTCGGCGGCTAAGGCCGATACGGCGAAGCCGATGACTGCTGGCGGCGGACGCACATGGGATGTCGTCATTCTGGATCCTCCGGCGTTTGCCAAAACCAAAAGTGCTGTTGCCGGTGCCTGCCGTGGTTACAAGGATATTAACCTGCACGGCATGAAGCTGGTCAATGAGGGCGGTTATTTGGTGACGGCAAGCTGCTCCTATCACATGCAGCCGCAACTGTTTCTGGATACCATTGCCGAAGCGGCGAAGGATGCCGGTAAGGTCCTGAGACTGATTGAATGGCGGGCCGCAGGGAAAGACCATCCGCAAATTCTCGGTGTCGACGAAGGGCATTATCTGAAATTTGCCATATTCGAAGTGCGCAGCAAGAAATAACGAACCCGGCCCCTAGGCCAGCTCTGCGGGAGTCTCTGTAAAGAGGCTCTTTTTTTCTTTTTTTCATTGATAATCATTCTCAATAAAAGCTATAATAACTATAGCAGGGGGCGAGGATCATAATGGGAAATAACATTTCGAATAAAGATGCAGAAAGAATTGATGCCTGCAAAACGCTGGAATGCGACGGGTATAAATATACATATCAACTGGATGGAAGCCATTTCGAGATCAGGCCGCCGGAAGAGCTTGGCAAGGGCAGCTGCCGGAGCCTGCTGTCACAGGGCCGGATTCAGATGACCGACTTCAACCTCACCTTCCACCGGAACATTGAAGCCAGTGGAGAATTCAGAGTTCCGCGGACAGAGCTGATTTTTTGCCTTGGCGAAGGGATTGAATGGGGGACCTCGCTTAAAGGCAGTACCTTTGGAATTGAAACGGGTGAGATCGCGCTGTTGCATGGGGGTGGAAGAGCGGAGAACTGCCGGTATATCGAGAACGCCGCTTACCGCTTCCTGAGCATAGATATGAGCCCTGAACAATTCGGGCGGATGACCGAAGGGATGAGCGGGGCTGACCGGCAGCGGTGCGGAATAGGAGTAGAGGCATTTTTTACTAAGCATAAGCTTACCGCATCGATACGAATGATCCTTGCGCAAATTTCCGAATGCTCGTACGGGCAGGGAATGCGGGAGCTTTATTTGGAAGGGAAAATGCTGGAGCTGTTCGCGGTCTATCTCAACGAGGTATTTTATGAAGCCGATAAGGTGCCGTTAACAGTAAAGCTGTCCAAGGATGATATGCGGAGTCTCCATCTGGCAAAAGAAATGTTGCAGCGGGATTATGCGTATCCGCCAACACTGGCCGGACTGTCACGCAGTATCTGTCTCAATGAATTCAAACTGAAAAAGGGCTTTAAAGATATGTTCGGGACCACGGTTCATGCCTATGTGATTGAGCAGCGGCTGCAGCGGGCGTATCATTTGCTGTGCCACGACAGGCTAAGTGTCAGTGAAGCGGCTTCGCAGGTGGGCTATGGAAATGTCAGCCATTTTGCAGCAGCCTTCCGCAAGAAATACGGCGTACGCCCCGGGGAATATGCCATGAACAGCAGGAGAAGCTCAGCGGAGCAGTTGTAGCTGCGTTTGCGGGTGGATCGAAGGACGGTAGCGATACGATCCTTTTTTGAGCATAAATAATCCCGGAAGCAGTAGAGAAGGGCTTAGTTTTTCTTCTACACTTGTGCACAGATAATCATTCTCAGTGCACTTTTTTTGTGCATCCATTTATAGAACGGAGGAAAGAGCTGTGAGTAAGAGTAAGACGGGCATACCTCGATTACTGGAAATTGCCGGAGAGAAAAAAGGGCTGCTTCTCCTGTCCGGGTTGCTGTCATCCGCCAGCGCCGTGCTGATGCTCGTTCCCTTCATTTCGGTTTATTTTATTCTCGCCGAGCTGTTGCGCCATGCAGCTTCCCCCGGAGGGATAGACAGACAGGCTGTTATTTTCTGGGGACTTGCTGCACTTGGCGGGCTGATTCTTGGGTTGATCACTTCCTATTGCGGGATCATGTGCTCGCATGTGGCCGCTTTCCGCATTCAGTATCAGCTGCGGATCACTATGACGGAACATCTCGGCAGGCTTCCGCTGGGTTACTTGAACGGGACATCGACCGGCGCTGTCAAAAAAACGCTGGAGCAAAATGTAGATAAGGTGGAGAACTTCATCGCCCATCAGCTTCCCGATATTGTCAGCGCAATGGCAACTACAATACTGATGCTTGGGGTGATGTTCTGGCTCAGCCCGCCGCTGGCGGCCGCTTGTCTGCTCCCGGTTCTGCTCGGGATCATTCTGCAGGCGGTTCTGATGACCAGCAGCAGGGGGCAGGCCAGTGTGAAGCAGTATCATCAGTCGCTGGAGAACATCAATGCATCTGCTGTGCAATATGTGCGGGGGATGCCTGCTGTCAAGGTGTTCGGCCAGACGGTCCACTCCTTCCGCAAATTTTACCGCGATATGGTCAGCTACCGGGATTACTGCCTGGAGTACACAGACCGTTTCCAGAACGGTTACATCACCTTCAAAACATTGCTGGCTTCCTTGTTTCTCTTCATCCTGCCCGTTGGCGTCTACCTGCTGAGCCGGGAGCCGGACAATAGGTCGACAGCCGCGGTGCTGCTGTTCTTTCTGATTATGGCGCCGGGCATTTCAGCCCCGCTGTACAAGCTGCTCGCGCTGGCCTCCAGCACCCGTGATATCGGCGAAGGCGTGCGGAGAATGGACGAGCTGCTGGCACAGCAGCCGGTACCGGAACCTCTGTCGCCGGAGTCTCCAGGCAGTTTTGAGATCGAGTTTTCCGATGTGAGCTTTACGTATGATGAGAGCGGGGAAGCTGCTGCTGCGCTGAGTCATATTTCCTTTCGGGCAGAGCAGGGGCAGGTAACGGCACTGGTCGGACCCTCCGGTTCGGGCAAATCCACGGTGGCGAGTCTGGTGCCGCGGTTCTGGGACCCGCAGGAAGGGAATATTTGCATCGGCGGCGTGGACATCCGGCATATGGCAGTTCGTGAACTGATGGACACAGTGGCTTTTGTGTTCCAGGAATCCTTCCTGTTCTACGACACGCTATACGAGAACATTGCCGTCGGCAAACCGGGAGCTTCAAGGCATGAGGTCGAAGCTGCAGCTAGAGCGGCCCAGTGCGACGATTTTATTACACGCCTGCCGCAGGGCTACGATACGCTGATCGGCGAAGGCGGGGTATACCTCTCAGGTGGAGAAGAACAGCGAATTGCGGTGGCGCGGGCCATTCTTAAAAATGCGCCGGTGCTGGTGCTTGATGAAGCGACTGCTTTTGCCGATCCGGAGAATGAGCATCAGATGCAGCTTGCGCTTACTGAGCTGATGCGCGGCAAGACGGTCATTGTCATTGCCCATAGACTATCCTCGATCCGTGAAGCCGGGCAGATTCTGGTGCTGCGGGACGGACAGATTGCTGAGCAGGGCAAGCATGAGGGGCTGCTCTCGCAGAACGGCCTCTATGCGGACATGTGGCGGGCTTATACCGGTGCAGGAGAATGGGTGATGGAAAAGGGAGGCTTGGAACATGAAGGTACTGCATAATATTACTGCGGGTAATCCGCGCCAGTTGCTAAAACCAGTGCTGTATTCGCTGCTCAGTAATTTGGCTGCCGTTTTTCCGTTTGCGCTTATTATTGAAGCGGTCCGGCTTATTTTCGAGCCGTACATTTCTCCCGGGATGGTGCTGCAGACAGAGCGGCTATGGTGGATTTGCGGCGGACTTGCGGCCACGGCAGTGCTGATGTTCCTCAGTGAGATTCCCGCTTACCGCTCGGCATACCGGGGAGCCTACAACGTGGCTGCACAGGGCCGGGCAGAACTGGCCGAACATTTGTGCAAGCTTCCGCTTGGCTATCTGACACGCCGGGACCCCGGCGATCTCGCCAATATGATCATGGGCGACTTTACGCTGGTGGAGACCGGCATCTCCCATCTGCTGCCGCAGCTCGCCGGTGCCTTTGTACTGCCGCTATTCGCCCTGTCCGGCATGCTTATGCTGGACTTTCGCATGGCTCTGGCCATGTTCGCCGCACTTCCGTTCGCCCTTCTGATGATGATTCTGTCTTCTCGCCTAAGACGTAGGCTTGGAGCCTCGCATATGCGGGCCAAGCTGAACGCCGCCAACCGGCTGCAGGAATATTTGAACGGCATCCGCGTGATGAAGGCTTATAATCTGACAGGCCAGCGTTTTGTCCGTCTGGAGCACTCCTTCAAGACTCTAATGAAAGAAAGCATCAGGCTTGAGGGAATCTTCGGGCCGGTGATCTTGACTGCCATGGGCCTTCTAAGAGCCGGACTGCCGCTGATGGTCTATATCGGTGTACATCTGCTGCTCGGCGGCGAGCTTGGCGTGCTGCAATTTGCCGTGTTCCTGGTCGTCGGCACCCGAATCTATGATCCGCTGACGAACGCACTGGCGAACTATGCGGAATTCCGCTACAACGAACAGGCAGGCGGCCGTATCGTTGATCTGCTGAACGAACCGGTCATGACTGGAGAATCCGCACCGCTGCCGCAGAACGGCGACATAACCTTCCGGAATGTAACCTTTGGCTATGGCGGTGAACCGGTGCTGAAGGATTTGAGCATGGTGCTGCCCCAGGGATCGCTGACAGCTATTGTCGGGCCCTCAGGCAGCGGCAAAAGCACTGTGCTTCGCCTAATCTCGCGGTTCTATGATCCGAATGAGGGCCATATCACGCTTGGAGGACGAAAGCTCAGTGAGATAGAGCCGGAGCATTTACTGAAGGCGGTATCTGTGGTCTTCCAGGATGTGTATCTGTTCCAGGATACGATTGGCAATAACATTGCCTTCGGCCGGCCAGAGGCTTCTCATGAAGAGATCCGGCGGGCGGCGGAAACGGCGCGCTGCCATGATTTCATCATGAAGCTGCCCATGGGTTATGACACCCCGGTAGGTGAAGGCGGGAGTACGCTGTCCGGTGGGGAGAAGCAGCGGATCTCGATTGCCCGCGCCATTCTCAAGGATGCTCCGCTTGTACTGCTGGATGAAGCGACTGCCTCACTGGACCCGCAGAACGAAGCCGAAATCCAGCAGGCCATTGATGCCTTGATCCAGGGGCGGACGGTCGTCGTTATTGCCCACCGTCTCAAAACGGTCCGCGGCGCGGATAACATTATCGTACTTGAAGAAGGAAGACTGGCTGAGCAGGGACGCCATGAGGCATTGCTGGCCTCGGAGGGGCTGTATGCCCGTCTATGGAAGCTGCAGCAGCAATCAGGCGGGTTCCGCATATCATCGTAACAGGGGGAAGGGAAATGAGCCTATCGACAGATGAGTCTGGTTGGCCGCTTGTAAGCATTAATCTTGGGAGTGATTTTGGCCGGGAGACGGTGGAGGAGTATATCCTTTATTGGGAGAAGCTGCTGGAGCGAAAAGTGCCTTTCGGGCTGCTGATGCTGCAGCAGGGAGAACGCAGTGAACGTCCTCCGCGTGACTCGGCGAAGCAGTACATGGACTGGTGCAAGGCCCATAAGGACGAAATCGCCCGCCTGTGCGTAGGTATTGCCGTAGTAATGGGAAATGCCAAGCTGCTTGCCTTGTATAAGCCGGTGACCGCATTGTCCACCAAAAGAATGTATGGCTGTCCGGGAGGGGCGTTCTCCTCCCAAGAAGAGGCGGCCCGGTGGCTGGAACCGCTGCTGATGAAGAAAGGGGAGGGCAGCAGGAAGTGAAGCTGGACCATGCTTATTTGTGAATATTACTGTGAATGATCAAGAGACTGCCGCAGCTTAAAAACGCGGCAGTCTCTTTGTGCTGTACATGCGGATATCCATCCGCTGAAACTTGAAAACAATGGCAAACGTATGTTCCGTTTGGAAGAGATATGCTATAATGTTGGGACGGATTCATCAACTGGGTTTAGAAAATTGATACCGGTTGTATTCATAGATTTGGCCACGGAAGGAGTCTACTGCAATGACGGTAAACTTTTTGATAGGCCGCTCGGGCAGCGGCAAGACAACAAGAATATGGGAAACGGTATCCTCAAAGCTGGAGTCTGAGCCGCTGGGCGCACCGATCATTGTACTTGTTCCGGAGCAGGGCTCGTTCGGGGCGGAGAGAGGCCTGCTGGCAGCAGGCAGCGTGAAGGGCAGCATCCGGGCCCAGACCTTGAGCTTCTCGCGGCTTGCATTCCGGGTGAAGCAGGAGACCGGGGGCAGCGCCAGTCTGCCCATCAGCGAAGAAGGCAAAAAAATGCTGATATACAAGATCATCAACCGCCGCAAGGAAGAACTGAAGCTGTTCGGCGCTTCAAGCGACAGACCGGGCTTTGTGGAACGGCTCAGTGCACTGCATACCGAGCTGAAACGCTGCTGCCTGGGTGCTTCCGATCTGGAAGAACAGCTGGCAAGAATGCGTGAGGCCATAGGAAGCAGTCCGATTCTGGCCGGTAAGCTGGATGATCTGCATATCGTATTCAGCGAGTTGGAGCAGGAAATGTCACAGCTGTATATAGATCAGGAAGACCGGCTGGCTGAACTGGCGGAGCATATTGCGGATTCCTCTTACATAAGAGAAGCCGAGATCTGGGTAGACGGGTTCCATGGTTTTACCCCGCAGGAATTTATGGTGCTGCGCGAACTGATGCAGCATGCATCAAGGGTGACAGTGGCCCTTACGCTTGACCGGATTTATCCAACGGGGCTGCAGCCGCATGAACTGGAGTTGTTTCACCCCTCCGCAGTTACGTATATCAAGCTGCGCGGGATGGCCGAAGAGCTGGGCCTTGCGGTCTGGGACGAGCTGCTGGCGCCGCCTGTGCTTCCGCGTTTCGCCGGAAGTCCGGCCTTGGCCCACCTGGAGCGCGGATTTCACCGCCGCAGCCGCTGGAGCGGCGATACCGGGCAGGCCGCGGAAGCCATCACGATCAGCGCTGCAGTCTCGCATAGAACAGAGGTCGAGGGCGCGCTGCGTGAAATGATCAGGCTGGCCCGGGATGAAGGGGCAGAGTACGGCGAGATGGCTGTATTCATGCGCAACATTTCAGATTATGAGCAGCTGATTACCCCGTTGTTTCAAGACTATGACGTCCCGTTCTTCCTGGACCAGAAGGTGAATGAGCTGCATCATCCGCTGGTGGAATTTGTACGGTCCGCACTTGATGTGGTGCGCCGCCGCTGGCGGTATGAGGATGTGTTCCGCTGTGTGAAGACCGAGCTTCTGCTTCCGCTTGACGGCAGTATTACCCGCGAGGATATGGACGCGCTGGAGAATTATGTGCTGGCCTGCGGCATCCATGGATACCGCTGGACCGACGGACGTTCCTGGAAAGGAATCCCCAGTCTTTCGCTGGAAGGCAGCCGGATTGTGGATGAGGAGCTGCTTCTGAAAATGGAGCGGTGCCCGGAGTGCATTACCGGTCCGCTGTATGCTTTTGAGAAAAGAGTCAAGAAGAGCCGCAGTGGTCTGGAGCTATGTACAGCGGTGTACCTGCTGCTCCGGGAGTCGGATACCGCCCGGAAGCTGGAGAAGCTGAGCAGAGAGGCACTTGAGCTGGGACAGCCGGAACGTGCGCGGGAACACAGCCAGCTATGGGATGCAGTGCTCGATTTGCTGGATCAGATCGCGGAAATGATGGGATCGGAGAGAATGGAATTCGAGCTGTTTGCCGGGGTGCTGGAGACCGGACTCAGCGAGCTTAAGATGGGTTTGGTTCCGCCTGCCCTGGATCAGGTGCTGGTCGGAAGCATGGACCGGACGAGGGTTTCAGGTGTAAAATATGCTTTCCTGCTGGGATTCAACGAAGGGGTTGTCCCTGCACAGTTCAAAGAGGACGGCATCCTGTCCGAGGGAGAACGGCTGCTGCTGGAGAACAGCGGAATGGAGCTGGCTCCGGGATCCTCGCGCAAGCTGCTCGATGAGCGCTTCCTGATCTATGGCGCGCTGACAACGGCAAGCACCAGACTGTGGATCAGCTATGCCACAGCCGATGATGAGGGCAAAGCGTTACTGCCTTCGGAAATCATCCGCCAGCTGCATAGCATGTTCCCGGATGCTTTGCAAGAACGGTCCCTTTCCGGGTTCCCCGCAGCGGTATCTCCTGACGAAGCCGATGCAGGTGAAGCTTTGCATCTGGGCTTTGTGGGGCATCCCGGACAAAGCCTGCGCATGCTGATTATGCAGCTGCGCCAGTGGCGGCAGGGAGTGGAAATCCCTGGACTGTGGTGGGATGTCTATAACTGGTTCGCGGAGGATGAGCATTGGAGTCCGAAGCTGCAGCAGCTGCTGGGTTCGCTGTTCTACCGCAATGACGGCATTCCGCTTAAGCGGGAGACCAGCCTCCGTCTATACGGAGGCAGAACATTGCGCGGCAGCGTGTCGCGTATGGAGAAGTTTGTTGCCTGCTCCTTCTCCCATTTTGCTTCATACGGCTTAAGGCTGAAAGAACGCCAGCTCTATAAGCTGCAGGCGCCGGACATTGGACAGCTCTTCCATGCCGCGCTAAGCGATATGGCCAAGCGGCTGCAGGAGCAGGGCCGCGGCTGGGGGAGCTTGACGGCTGAGGAATGCCGCCGGGAAGCCGGAGAGACAGTAGACAGGCTGTCGCCGCTCCTGCAGGGCGAAATTCTGATGAGCAGCAAACGCTACGGATACATTTCCCGCAAACTGAAGAATATTGTCGGCCGCGCTTCCGTGATCCTCGGCGAGCATGCCCGCCGGGGCAGCTTCGAGCCGGTGGGGCTGGAGCTGGACTTTGGCCCGGGTAAAGATCTCCCGCCGCTGAGAATTTCATTGCCTAACGGCTGTGTAATGGAGGTGGTGGGCCGGATTGACCGTGTCGATATGGCCGAAGGAGAGCATGGAGTTCTGTTGCGGGTTATTGACTATAAATCAAGCCAGAAGGATCTTAAGCTGCATGAGGTGTACTATGGGCTGTCGCTGCAGATGCTGACTTATCTCGATGTGCTGCTCACCTATTCCGAGCAGTGGCTGGGCAAGGCTGCGCTTCCGGCAGGAACCCTGTATTTCCATGTGCATGATCCGCTGCTTTCGTCGCCAAACGGGTTGAACCGTGAGCAGGCGGAGCAGGAGCTTCTGAAACGGTTCAAAATGAAGGGTCTGCTGACTGCGGACCGTGAGGTCGTTTCACTAATGGATACTACGCTCGATAAAGGGCATTCCTCAATTGTGCCGGTAGCGCTGAAGAGCGACGGCAGCTTTTACAGCAGCGCCTCTGTAGCCACGCCTGAGCAGTGGGGGCATTTGCTGTCCTCGGTGCGGAGCAATATTTCCGATATCGGGACGCGGATTACGGAAGGCGATGTGGCGATCCAGCCATACCGGATTCAGCAGGAAACAGCCTGCACGTTCTGTTCCTTCCGGCCGGTATGCCAGTTTGACGAGGCTGTGGAGGGCAATGG
The DNA here is from genome assembly GCF_038007405.1 of Paenibacillus sp. FSL M7-1046. Lineage (NCBI taxonomy): Bacteria > Bacillati > Bacillota > Bacilli > Caryophanales > Paenibacillaceae > Paenibacillus > Paenibacillus sp. FSL M7-1046. The sequence goes on from NZ_JBBOXB010000001.1 coordinate 4,059,485, forward strand.
CTATAACAATCTTGCAAAGCCGGGCAAAGACGTGATTTGGGATCTGCTGTCCCATAAAGGAGGAGAGAAGCCGTGAGCATTAGAGCTGAAATAGAGGCCAAGCCGGAAGGCAGCCTGTGGAGCGATGATCAATGGCGCGCTATTGCTGAGAGCGGCGATGATATTCTGGTTGCGGCAGCGGCAGGCTCCGGCAAAACAGCCGTACTGGTCGAGCGGATCATCCGCAAGATCAGCAACGAGGAGAACGGCTTCAGCGTGGACCGGCTGCTGGTGGCCACCTTCACGAAGGCGGCAGCCTCCGAGATGCGGCAGCGGATCCGCGAGGCACTGGAGCGGAAGCTAGAGGAGCAAGAGGGGGCGGAAGAGGGCGGTGCAGCGGACAATGACTACTTGCGCCGCCAGCTTGCCTTGCTGGGGAGAGCGTCGATCACGACCCTGCATTCCTTTTGTCTGGAAGTCATCCGGCGTTATTATCAGCAGATCCCCATTGACCCCGGATTTCGGATTCTGAATGAGCACGAGGCGGAGATGATGCGCCAAGAGCTGCTGGAGGAGCTGCTGGAAGAGAAATACGGCGAGGTCTCTGAAGACGGAGAAGATGGCATTTTCGTAAAGCTTGCAGACTGGTTCAGCGGCGAGCGTACCGATGATGCGGTGCATGCGCTGGTCCAGCGGCTGCATGATTTTGCCCGCAGCCATCCCTGGCCGGCGCAGTGGCTGAGGGATACTGCGGCTGATTTCTCGCTGCCGGACACGGAAGCTCTGAGCCGTACGGCTTGGGTGCAGAGCATTCTTGCCGAGGCGAAGCTTACGCTGGACGGCGCGGCCAGCCAGCTTATTCAGGGGCATGAAATCGCCTTGCAGCCCGGCGGACCGGCTCCCTATGCGGAGAATCTGACTGCGGATCTGGCAATGGTCCGGGCGCTGCAGGATGATCTGTTAAATAAACCCTGGGCAGAGCTCTATAATATATTCATAGAGATTTCCTTTGGCAAGCTTAAGGCTTGCAAGAAGGATGCAACTGACCCAGGACTCCAGGAGACGGTCAAGGAGCTGCGGGACAATGTGAAGAAGAGCCTGCTGGAGCTGCAAAAATCGCTGTTTGGGCGTCCAGCCGAGGTTTTTCTGGCGGAGCTGCATGAGGCGGCTCCGCTGATGCAGGAGCTCGCTGAGACGGTCATCGAGTTCGGTGAACGTTACCGGATTGAGAAAGCAGGCCGCGGTCTGGTCGATTTCAGCGATCTGGAGCATTACTGCCTGCAGATTCTGCGCCATCCTGATTCTGCACCGGGCCATTCGCTGCCATCGGATGCGGCAATGGAATACCGCGGGCAGTTCGATGAGGTACTGCTGGATGAATACCAGGATACGAACAGCGTACAGGAAGAGATCGTGCGGCTTATCTCCCGCGAATCGCCGGGCAACCGGTTTATGGTCGGCGACATGAAGCAGAGTATTTACCGCTTCCGCCTGGCGGAGCCGGGGCTGTTCCTGGATAAGTATCTCAGCTTTAGTGCGTCAAATAACGGGACTGGCCGAGAGGGGATTCTCGGAGATGAGGAAGAGCAGGGCGGAGCAGCTACTGCCCGGGGCTCGGTGATCGATCTGGCGCGTAATTTCCGCAGCCGGATGGAAGTTGTGAATGCCGTGAATATGATTTTCCGCCAGATCATGAACCGGACCGTTGCAGAGATCAGCTACGATGAGCGTGCCGAACTGGTCTACGGGGCGAATTTCCCGGGAGCGGAGGAGAACCGGCCGGATACTTATTTCGCGCCGGAGCTGCTGCTGATTGACCGGGGGACTGCACCGGCGGGCCGCATGGAGGAAGCCGCTGAAGACGGGGAGCTTCCTCCCCAGGAGAGCGAAGCCATCGAGAGCGAGACGGCGCAGCTGGAAGCGCGGGCCATTGCCCGGCGCATCTCGCAGATGACCGGGATGACCGGCGGCGCGCCGCTGCTTATCTATGACAAGTCCTTGCGTATCATGCGTCCTGTAGTGTACGGCGACATCGTTATTTTGCTGCGTTCTGCGCGGATATGGACACCGCTGATGATCGAGGAGCTCCGCCTGGAAGGCATTCCGGCCTACGGCGATCAGAACAAGGGGTATTTCCAGGCAACGGAAGTGGAAATTGCCCTGTCGCTGCTGCAAGTAGTGGATAATCCCCGTCAGGATATTCCGCTGGCGGGGGTGCTGCGCTCACCTGTAGTCAATTTAAATGAGGAAGAGCTGGCAATGGTTCGTCTATGCAGCCCGGGTTCTTTCTATGATGCCCTGATGGCGGCTGCAGGTGACTCGGCTGCGGGCAGTACCCGTGAAGTCACTAGGGCTGAACAGGAGCTTACTGCTGCGGCTGAGATTGCTGCGGCTGTATCCCCCCTTATTAACGTTCCTGCAGCTTCCGCAGAAGAACTTGAATCCGGCGCTGTGACCGGTGCGCTGCAGTTAGGCGCCGCCGGATGGGGAGCCGATGAAGCAGCGGTGTCACAGATTCCGCCTGCACTGCGGAAGAAGCTGCAAGCTTTCACAGCATTATTGGAGGGTTGGAGAAATGCAGCCCGTCAGGGCAGTCTCAGTGCGTTGATCTGGCGCATCTACGGCGAGAGCGGATACCTGGAATGGGTGGGCGGCCTACCTGGCGGATTTCAACGCCAGAACAATCTAAAAGCACTGTACGACCGGGCGGTGCAGTTCGAGAAGGATACCTCCGCGCGCGGTTTGTTCCGCTTCATGGTGTTTATCTCCCGGCTGAGGGAGAATGGCGGGGATCTGGGTGTTGCCGGGGGAAGCGGTGAGGAAGCCGGTGGCGTCAGAATCATGACGATTCATAAATCCAAGGGTCTGGAATTCCCGGTTGTCTTTCTGGCCGGGATGGCCAAGCCCTTCAACCGGCAGGATCTGTACTCCCCGTTCCTGATGCACAAGGAGCTGGGCTTCGGCCCGCGGTTTGTGGAGCGGGAGACGCGTGTCAGCTATCCGACTCTCCCCTATCTGGCTATTAACCGCCGCTCGCGGCTGGAACTGCTGGCGGAGGAAATGCGCGTGCTCTACGTCGGGTTAACCCGACCAAGAGACAAAATGATCCTCGTCGGCACTGTAAGAGATTTGCCGCGTGCCGTTTCAGGCTGGACAGGTATGCAGGGCCGCGAGGAACTGCTGCTGGCCGACCATCTGCTGGCCCGGGGCCGCAGTTATCTGGATTGGGTAGGTCCCGCTTTGATCCGTCATCCCGGCGCAGCTATTCTGCGCAAGCTGGCGGGAGCGGAAGGCACCGTCTCACCGGTGCTGCATGGCGATGCTTCCAATTGGAGCATCTCTGTACTGGCTGCTTCCGGACTTGGGTCAGGTTCTTTTGCCGGCACGGCGGATGATGCTGCAAAAGGTGAAGAACGGCAGCTTGTCCAGAATGCGCTTCGCACGGGCAGTGCACTGCGTTCACTAGAAACACCGTATGAAACAGAAATCTCCGGAAGACTGGAATGGGAGTATCCATACGCGGCAGCATCCGGCATTCCGGCCAAAACATCGGTGACGGAGCTGAAGGCCATGTTGTCTATGGAGGAACAGCCTTCCTATGACCTGCTCGAAGAAGGGTATTCTGCAAGCGGGGGTAACGGGTCTGGCCGCAGTAATGCACTGGCGGAGAGTCTCCATTTGCGGCGTCCAAAGTTTATGGAGAAGCGGGGCTTGTCAAAGGCAGAACGTGGAACGGCGTACCATACGGTGATGCAGCATGTCCCGCTGGACGGGCCTGTGGACCGTGCTGTTCTGGAAGCTGTGATGGCCCATCTGACCCGGGTCGCTATTCTGAACGGGGAGCAGGCGGAGGCGGTTGACCTTGCCGAAGTGGAAGCTTTTTACGCCGGTGAGCTTGGGCAAAGACTGCTGGGAGCATCATGGAAGCGCAGAGAGCAGCCGTTCAGTTATATGGTTCCGGCAGGCGAAGCCTACCGGGGACTTGATTATTTTGATAGAGAGCTGTCTAATCTTTCGATGGACAACGGCCGCCGGACGCTTGACGAAGCAGTGCTGATTCAAGGGGTGGTTGACTGTCTGTTCCGTGAGGAGGAAAGGCTGATTCTGCTGGATTATAAAAGTGATGCCGTGCTGGAGCATGAAGGCGGACTGGACGGGCTGAAGGAGAAATACCGGTTTCAGCTGGAGCTGTACAGCAAGGCGCTGAATGATATTTTAGGAGAACCGGTTAGCGAGATTTGGCTGTACTTTTTTGACGGCGGACATGCTGTGAAACTATAAGTCTACTATAGAAGATAAAATGAAAAAAACTAACCCAAAAGGTGAGATTGACGGAAGTTGATCTTATATCACCTATATGATGGCCGCGTGAGGGCGGGGAAAAGAGGGCGAAAATGCGCATATTGCATACGGGCGACTGGCATTTGGGCCGTACGCTGGAAGGACGGAGCCGGCAGAAGGAGCAGGAGCAGTTCATGGATGAGCTGGTGGAGATTGCCGATGACTCCAAGGCTGATCTTATTCTAATGGCGGGGGATGTGTATGATTCAGTCAACCCTCCGGCTGCGGCGGAGCAGCTGTTCTATGATGCCGCAGCCAGACTGACGGCGAACGGCAGGCCGCTTGTTGTCATCTCCGGCAATCATGACCAGCCGGAGCGGGTAGCTTCCGTGTCACCGCTTGTGCGCAGACAGGGCATCACCCTGGTGGGGCTGCCTACCTCGGAGCCGGTGACGGTACATGCCGTCCGGACCGGTGAAATTGCCAAAATCGCTGCACTTCCCTATCCCTCCGAAGCCCGCCTCGGGGAGCTGCTCGCCGGGGACAGCGGGGAGGATGAACTCCGGCTGGCCTACAGTGCGCGGGTAGGCAAGCTGATGAAGCTGCTCGGCCGGGAGTTTACACCGCAGACGGTGAATCTGGCCATGAGCCATATCTATGTGCTCGGAGGCGTGGAAAGCGATTCGGAGCGCCCCATTCAGGTAGGCGGAGCGTATACCGTAGATCCTTCGGCTCTGTCCTGCGGTGCGCAGTATACGGCGCTCGGACATCTGCACCGCGCCCAGCGGGTCAAAGGCGAGGGTATGATCCGCTACAGCGGCTCACCGCTGGCCTACAGCTTCTCCGAAGCGGGCCAGGCCAAATCGGTGACGATGATTGATGTGGTACCGGGCGGGGAGCCTTCCTTTGAGGAAATCTATCTCCGCTGCGGCCGTCCGCTGGTGAACTGGAAATCTTCCGGCGGACTGCAGGAGGTGTATGGCTGGCTTGATGAAGGCAGGGATGCCTCCGCCTTTATCGATCTGGAGCTCCGCCTGAGCGAAGCGATGTCGATGAATGATATTCAGCGGCTCCGCAAATCACGGGAAGGGATTATACATATCCGCCCGATCTATCCGCAGATGGAGCTTGAGCTGGAGAAAATCTCCCGTTCGCGGATGCCGGTCCAGGAGTTGTTCCGCAAGTTCTACCAGCGGCAGACCGGCGGTGCGGAGCCGGAGGACAGCCTGATCGAGCTGTTCCTTGAACTGACGGAAGAAGAACGGCGCCAGCCGGAGGAAGGGGAGGAGAACTAGGTGAAGCCGATTCTATTAAAAGTATCCGGGCTGCAAAGCTATCGGGAGCAGCAGGAGATTGATTTTGCGGGTCTGACGGAAACCGGGCTGTTCGGGATCTTTGGGCCGACCGGCAGCGGGAAATCCAGTCTGCTGGACGCTATTACATTAGCGATGTATGGCAAGGTGGAACGGGCAGTGAACGGAACGCAGGGAATTATGAACCATTCCGAGGATCAGCTCAGTGTGGCTTTCACCTTCGAGCTCACTTCCTCCGCCGGTGCCCGGCGTTACCGGGTGGAGCGGAAATTCAAACGGACCGGGGAGCAGTCCATCAGCAATACAATCAGCCGGTTCATCGAGGTCACGGAAGACGGAGACCAGGTTATGGCTGACAAGCTGGCGGATGTTACCCGCTGTGTAGAAGAGCATATCGGGCTGAAAATGGATGATTTCACCCGTGCGGTGGTTCTGCCGCAAGGCAAATTTGCCGAGTTCCTGTCGCTGCGGGGTGTGGACCGCAGGCAAATGCTTCAGCGGCTCTTTCACCTCGAACAGTACGGTGACCAGCTGGCCCTCAAGCTCAGCCGCCGGGTCAAGGAGAATGAGGCGGCGCTGCGGGCGCTTGAAGCGGAGCAGCAGGGCCTTGGCAGTGCAGGGAAGGCGGATGTAGAGGCCGCAGCGGAGCGGCTGCAGGAAGCGGTCCGCCATGCAGAGGAATGCCGCAAGAAGCTGGAGGCGGCTATGCAGCTTGCCGAGCGCTTCGCGAAGATCCGCGAGCTGCAGGAGGACCGTACCCGCCGTGAGCGGCGGCGGCAGGAATTGCTGTTGCAGGAGGAGAACGTCCTCCTGCTGGAGCAGAAGCTCGTCAAGGCTGACGAAGCCGAGAAGCGGCTGCCTGTGCTGAAGGCGTGGCGAAGCGCCGAGGATGCCTGGCGGAGCCGGCTCGCTGTTGCCGAGAGCCGGGAGACCTTGGCAACCGCCGCCGAGCATGAGGCGGCGGGGCTTGCTGCGGCCGAGGCTGCGGCGCAGGCGGCGCTGGCCGCCGAGGAGCCGGCCCTCCGGCAGGGGGCCGATACCTACCGCCGCGCGCTGGAGCTCGAAGCCGAGCTCAGCGAACTGCGGCGTGAGCGCGCGGCGGTGCAGGCGCGCCAAGGCGAGGCCTCCCGCGGGCTGGCTGCCCGGCGGGAGAGCATGGCCCGGGAGCGTGAGCTTTTGGCCAAGGGCCAAAAGCGCCAGCAGGAGCTGCAGCAAAGCCTGCAACCGCTTGCGGTCCGCTCCCAGGAGCGGCAGTCTCTGCAGGAAGCGATGCAGAGACTGCAGGAACTGCGCTCCGCCGAGTCCCAGTGGGAGACGGCGGAGCGGGAGCGCCGCGAGCGCGCGGCGGTGCTCGCGGCGGCAGAGGCGCGGCTGGCCGCAGCCGAAGCCCGGCGGCAGTCGCTGGCCGCAGCCCGCGGAGAGCACATTGCTGCGGCTGCGCTGCACCAGGAGGAGCTGCGGGCTGCGGAAGCCGCTGCAAGAAATGCCGCCGAACGCCTGGAGCTGCACGGCGGCACGCTGGAGGCTGCGCTGAAGGAGCAGGAGCTGCACAGGCTCTCGCTTACCCTAGCCCGTGAGCTGCAGGACGGGCAGCCTTGCCCGGTCTGCGGCAGCGGGCATCATCCCTCGCCTGCGTTGTCCCAGGACAACGGCGGGCGGGAAGGGCTGGAAACTCAGCTCCAGCATATCCGTGCGCTTGAACGGCGCGCGCTGGAAGTCCGCCATCTGTTCCGCAGCCTGCTGGAGCAGGATGGTGCATGGCTGGAACAGATTTATGGTGAAGGGGTTATAGGCGACGCTCTGAAAACACCTGCGGCTGCAGGACTGGAGCAGGGCGGCACGGATACCTCTATGCATTCAGCTTCCACCGGGACCATCCCGGATGAAATGTCCTTATCCGGACTGGAGGCACAGCACATGGCCCTGAAAGCCCGCTCCGGCGAGCTGCGCCGGGAAGCGGCGGAATGGCAGCGGGGTATGCAGGAACAACAGCAGCTATGCCACCAGGAAGCGGCTGCGGCCACTGCCGAGACGGCCTGGGTGGAAGGGCTTGCCGCCAAGGCTGGCGATCTTGCCGCCCGGTTGAGCACCTTGCGCCAGGAATGGGCGCGGCTGTTCCCTGAACTGGCCGTGGATGAGGCTGAGAAAGCTTATCGCGGGATGCTGGCAAAGGACGAACAGGCTGAGGAAATCAGAGGCCGGCTCGACATCAGCGTGAAGTTTCTTGAGGAGAAGGGCAATGCTGTACAAGTTCTGCAGGAAGAGATTGCCGGGCTGGATAAAGAGCTGGCCCAGTGGAATGCCCAACTGGAAGGCAAAGAAGCGCTCGAGCGCGAGAAGGAGCAGCGTCTGCTCCAGTGGACAGGCGGCCGTTCCGCCGCCGCCTTGCTGGAGGAATGCGAGCGGCGTCTTCAGGAGCTGCAGGCGGCGCTGGACAATAATAAGCAAAGGCACCGCCAGGCAGCGGACAAGGCGCAGCATGAGGTGAAGGAGGCGGCCATTGCCCGCCAGGCGGCGGAATCAGCTCGTGAGCATAGCGCTGCGGCCGCGGCCCACTGGGAGGAGAGCCTGAACTCTTCTCCGTTTGCTTCCGCCCCTGAGGTTGAAGGGGCGGCGCTCATGCCTGAGGAACGCAGCGGAGCCGCTGCCCGTATTCGTGCTCACCGGGAGGAAGAGGCGGAAGTGACGCTTCAGCTGCGGAGCATCGAGGAGAAGCTGTCCGGAGCCTCCTTAAGCACTGAGGAATGGCAGGAGAGCCAGTCTGCCCTGCAGACATGCAAGGAAGAAGATGAACACTCTCTGCAGAGCCGTGCGCGCGCAGAGCGTGATCTTGAGGATCTGCAGCACCGCCATATCCGCTGGATGGAGCTCGAAGGTCAACGTAAGGAGCATGCGGCGCAGCAGGACCGGCTGTCCAAGCTGCAGGCTGTGCTGCGCGGCAACGCCTTTGTGGAATATATCGCCGAAGAACAGCTGATGCAGGTATGCCAGGCCGCTTCACAGCGGCTGCGGTTCCTGAGCAAGCAGCGTTACGCACTGGAAGTTGACTCCGGAGGCGGCTTTGTTATCCGCGATGATGGCAATGGAGGAGTCAGACGTCCGGTCTCGACGCTGTCTGGCGGAGAAACCTTCCTGACCTCCCTTTCATTGGCGTTGGCCTTATCGGCACAGATTCAGCTGCGGGGTCAGTATCCGCTGCAATTCTTTTTCCTTGATGAGGGCTTTGGTACTCTTGATCCGGATTTGCTGGACACCGTCATTACTTCACTCGAAAGATTGCATAATGACCAGCTGTCCGTCGGGATCATCAGCCACGTTCCTGAGCTCCGGGCGCGACTGCCGCGCAAGCTGATAGTCGTACCTGCTGAGCAGGGCGGGGGCGGTTCGCGTATTCTTTTGGAAAAAATGTGAAAGCGGGTTGAAGGTGTGATGACAATCACAGATACACCTTCAACCCCCTGTTATAATACAGCTAAGCCGACATCATTTTGAAACACCTCGGCGGACGTATGACCGGGAAACGCTCCTTTTCATACGTCCGCCGCCGAATCAGCTTTTTAAGCTGGTAGGGTGTTTCTTTTTTTTGCTTTTTTTTATGAATCTGATGGGTCCCGAAGGTTGAGATCCCTGTCAGATATGCGACTAGATTAAGCTATCATTACCTTGTTCCCACGTACCGAACCCGCAACTACACATAGAGAAGCGCCTCAGCAGTGCCTTTTTGACAACGATTACTTTGTATGACGATCACCCTGAATGTTGGATACGGATGATGTGGGACAAACAGAATACACTTTTTCTGTATCTGATACAGATAAGCGGGATATAAAGCTCCACATAAATATAAATGGGCTGATAGAACACAGTCCGTGCGTAAAAAGTCCGAAGTCTGAAGTGCGTCCTGGGCAACAAAGGAACCGGGCAGATAGATGCCCCCGGAAGTCAGGCCACAAGCGAAATAAATAAAACAATACCAACCCGTTTGCCGGCAGCTAACACTGTCTATAATACAGCCATGGTGATAAGCAGAGTTCTGTATTATCCCTAGTACACATTTTCACTAAGCAATGTCCCAATCCATGTTTGAGCTATCCTCCTGCTTGCGTGTGTATTCATTTCATTTGACCGATGATATGATCTTTCCGGCTTCCCCGCGTTGTATTATTCTTGTGCCGCTTTCGTAATCCATGATTATCCTGTATGATTAGAGAACATAAAAACTAATTGTGGCGAAGAAGGCCGGTCTGAAGAATTACTACGGAAGTATCGCTCCACAAACTTTTAGGAGGAAGCGTTGTATGGAAACTGTCTTTAGCAAGATTATTGAAGGCTCAATCCCTTCCAAAAAAGTGTTCGAGAACGAGCGGATACTGGCATTCTACGATATTGAGCCTGCCGCACCGGTGCATGTGCTGATTATCCCTAAGAAGTTCATCGCTTCGATGAATGATGTCACGGCTGAAGATCTGCCTCTGATCGGTGAGATTCACGCTGTAGCGCAGCAAATTGCTATTCAGTTGGGAATTGCGGAGACAGGCTACCGTCTGATCAACAATTGCGGTCCGGACAGCGGACAAGCCGTGCCTCATCTTCATTATCATTTGCTTGGCGGTGCCAAACTGGGCGCACTGGTCGGCAATTCCGCATCACATGCTTAGCAGATATTTCAAATTCTGATAACCTGCCTAAAAAAAGAATAACACGAAGGTTGACACCTTATTTCGGTTTGACCTATAATGAAATATGATGAACCGTGTTATGCTCTTGGACGGTCTGGTCGGAGGGAGGGAAAACTGGTGTCTGAAACGAAAGTTCGTAAAAACGAGACAATTGATGCTGCACTTCGTCGCTTTAAACGTTCCATCGCTAAAGATGGTGTCTTGGCTGAGGTGAAGAAACGTAAGCATTATGAGAAGCCAAGCGTAAAGCGCAAGAAGAAGTCTGAGGCTGCTCGTAAGAGAAAGTTTTAGGAGGATTACCCACGCATGAATCTTAGCGAACGATTAAACGAAGATATGAAGCAAGCGATGAAGAGTAAGGACAAGTTCAGACTCTCCACCATTCGAATGGTTCGTTCTACAATAAAGTATCTTGAAATAGATTTGAAGAGAACATTAGACGACAACGAAGTGCTTGATATCCTTAGTCGTGAAATCAAACAGCGCAAAGATGCCCTCCAAGAATTTGAATCAGCGGGTCGCGACGAGCTTGCCGCGAGTACGAAGGCAGAAATCGAGATTATCATTAAGTATCTTCCCGAGCAGCTTTCCGAAGAAGAAATTAAAGTAATTGTACAGCAGACCATCCAGGAAACCGGTGCTTCTTCGAAAAGTGAAATGGGTAAGGTCATGAGCGCACTGATGCCTAAGGTCAAAGGTCGCGCCGATGGTAAACTCGTGAACCAGGCGGTTCTGCAATTTCTGCAATAATATAACGCTAGCACCCCTTGAATAAAGGGGTGTTTTTCATTATTGGTGGATAAAATGAAGGGAGAAAGTAAAGCGCAGCTTACTTCCTCCCTTTTTTTGTTGCTCCGCCCTGTTTCCGCTAATGTGTTCCTGAACAGACCGAACGATTGTTTGAAACATATTTCCGGGAATGGCGTACTAAGGATTATGTGCTGGAGTTATTTTTAGAGAAAGGAGGTTTACAAGTGAAAAAAATCCGTAAAATTGCCTTTTCGGGCATAGTCACCGTCCTGCTGCTGATGCTCTTGACGCCGTTTGCAGCTTACACGCAAGCAGAGGGAACCTCGTCGGCTGCAGGAGGAACGGCTGCGGAAAAGCTGAAGGGCGGGCCGGTGTTCATTATTCCGGTTGACCAGGAGATTGAACGCGGACTGCAAAGCTTTTTGGAGCGGGGATTTGAGGAGGCGGCAAAATACGGGGCGGTTCTGATTGTACTGGAGATTGATACACCAGGGGGACTTGTCGACTCTGCGGAACAAATCGGGCAGATGGTCAGGGACAGTGAAATTCCTACAGCTGCTTATGTTAAAGGAGATGCTGCGTCTGCCGGCAGTTATATTGCCCTAAACGCCAACTCAATTATTATGAAGCCCGGAAGTATGATTGGCGCTGCATCGCTGGTGGATATGAACGGAAAAAGCGTGGAAGACGCAAAGATGGTATCCTACTGGAAATCCAAGATGGTTGGTGCCGCTTCACTGAACGGACGTGATCCGGAGATTGCTGCAGGAATGATGGATGTGAACCTTGTCGTGAACAAGCCTGAACTCGGGGTGAACAAAGCGCAAGGCCAAATTATTGCTTTGACCAGCGATGAAGCGCTGAAAGCCGGATATGCCGATCATCTTGCCGATACTCCGGAAGAGGCCATCACTTTGCTTGGTTATTCCACAGACGACATTTTTCGAGTGGAACATACCGGAGCAGAAAAAATGTCGCATTTTCTGACAAATCCGATTATTATGACGATATTGCTCTTCATCGGCATCGCCGGAATTGTCATTGAGCTGCTGGTGCCGGGCTTTGGCGCTCCGGGAATTATCGGGACGCTCGCATTTGCCCTTTATTTCTTCGGCAACTATGTGGCGGGCTTTGCTGGAGCGGAGACCTGGCTGTTATTCATTCTGGGGCTTGTCATGCTTGTACTGGAGCTGTTTGTCCCAAGCTTCGGGATTCTGGGTTTGCTGGGCTCTGTAAGCCTTGTGGCAGGTGTTGTTCGGGCTGCGTTCAGCTTAGAGCATGCATTCTTGAATCTGGGAATAGCCTTTGCGGCAGCCACGGTAGTTATCGCCATCGTAGCTGTGGTCTTCAAGGAACGGGGCATCTGGAACCGGTTTATTCTGCGCGACAGTCTAACCAAAGAGCAGGGATTTGTTCCGGTGCTGGAGAAATTGAGTCTGATTGGTGCCTCGGGCGTAAGCATTACACCGCTTCGTCCGGCCGGAACGGCCTTGGTCGGCAATGAACGTGTGGATGTGGTAACCGAAGGGAGCTTCATCAGTTCGGGGGTTCCGGTTTCGGTAGTGAAGGTCGAGGGAGGCCGTGTGGTTGTGAAGGAATCCGAGGAATAAGCGGAGCCTGCAGCCAGCATGTTTATGAATTTTAAAAATGTAACGGAGGTTGACAAAAAGTATGGGCGAAGCGTCTTTAATTCCGATTTTGCTGATCGCGGTTGTTGTGATCATTGTACTGAGCGTGTTTTTCAGTTTCTTCCCGGTGATGCTGTGGGTTTCCGCATGGGCATCCGGCGTAAGAATCAGCATTATTACCCTGGTGGCTATGAGACTCCGCCGGGTTACTCCGAGCCGGATCGTTAATCCGCTCATTAAAGCCACCAAAGCAGGACTTGGCCTGAATATCAATCAACTGGAAAGCCATTACTTGGCCGGCGGTAACGTCGACCGGGTTGTCAATGCATTGATCGCCGCCCAGCGGGCGGATATTCCGCTTGAATTCACACGCGCCGCTGCCATTGACCTTGCCGGCCGCGACGTGCTGCTGGCCGTACAGATGAGCGTTAATCCACGGGTGATTGAGACCCCGATTGTCGCTGCTGTTGCCAAGAACGGGATTGAAGTCAAGGTTAAAGCGCGGGTTACAGTCCGGGCGAATATCGACCGGCTCGTCGGCGGTGCGGGGGAAGAAACAATCATTGCCCGTGTCGGCGAGGGGATTGTTACGACAGTGGGCTCCAGTAATTCGCATAAAGACGTATTGGAGAACCCGGATTCGATCTCGCGGACCGTTCTGTCCAAGGGTCTGGACTCCGGCACGGCCTTTGAGATTCTCTCGATTGATATTGCGGACGTGGATGTCGGCAAGAATATCGGAGCCTATCTGCAAACCGAGCAGGCTGAAGCGGATAAACGCATTGCACAGGCCAAGGCGGAGGAACGCAGAGCGATGGCCGTTGCCCATGAACAGGAAATGAAAGCCCGCGTCGTTGAAATGAAGGCGCTGGTCGTCGAAGCTGAATCCCAGGTACCGCTGGCTATGGCTGAAGCGCTGCGTGCCGGTCAACTCGGGGTCATGGATTACATGAACCTCAAAAACATTGAAGCCGACACGCAAATGCGCGGCTCGCTCGGCAAATTAAATGATGGCGATGATTCGAGCCGTCCGACCAATAAATAAGGGGATGTGAGATCCCATGAGCAGTTTGATTTATATCGCCGTAGTCATTGTGATTGCGATCTTTTCCAACATGAACAAAGCGGGGAAGAATAAACAGAAAAATGCTCCGCGCGGCGGTATGCCGACTTTTGGCGGCGGAGGGGACGCCAGTCCTCTCCGCCGTGCCCGGCAGCAGGAACGGAACCCTGAGGATGAAAGCCCGGCCCGTCAGGGCAGCGGGTTTCCTGTTCCAGGCGAGTCTTCTTATCCGGGCCAGCCTTCCGTGTCCTATGAGGAGCGTGAGTACGATTCTTCTCCTGTCTGGAAGGAATCTCCTGAGCGGCCTTCTCCCGACTATGATACAGGTGAAGGCATGTCCCTTGAGCAATCGGGAGAAGACAGCGTACAGGCGCGTACAGAACGGATGCAGCGGGAGCTGGAACGTCTGCAGGCGTCGTTTGACGGCATGGCAGGCGCTTCAAAGGCAGGGGACGAAGGGAATGCACGTAAGAGTGGTGCTGTCTCCGCGCGATCTGCTGCCCGTCATGGTCTGGCAGATAATCGTGAAGCGCTGCGGAACGGGCTGGTATGGGCTGAAATCCTTGCTCCTCCCCGTTCACGCAAACCGCATTCTTCGCGGCGTTAAGTATAGTTATGAAGTATTAAGCGGCAATCAGCCGCCGGTATTCCACCGGTGCTGATTGCTGCTTTTTTTTATGAAGTCCTTCCTGGTGTTGCGGGGAGGATATGCTTTTACGGAGTCAGAGCGGGATCAGTTAAGTGTAGAGATACTGCTGGTTGTCCGCTATTTTGCCGCCAGCGTCCACGCCTACGTGGTAACGACTACTTCAATATCAGGGTTAGGCGTAGCTGCCATAGTAAATTCCTTCGTCCCTGTTAGATAGATTATTATATTTTGAGATTTTCATTTTGGATTGTATTTTCAACCAATTTCAAAAATACCGATTGGAACGGGGATGCCGGATCTATGCTGATATTGAAATTACAGTGGCAGGGTGAGTTCTTCTCATAAAAAACAGCATTGCCGCATAAGGTGTACAGAAGGCAGGAAGGGGGAGAAGTCTACATATGACCCGTATCGGCCGCAGGCTGCGGGGATGGACAAACGGGGTATTGGATCTTCCGCAGGATGTGCTGCAGGAGATGCCCCGAATCACCCTGATCGGCAATAAGGAGCTGTATATTGAGAACCATCGCGGCGTGCTGCATTTTTCCTCCGGGCAGCTTAAGCTTGCGTTAGTCAATGGTTATCTGGAGATTTCCGGCGAGGGATTAGTGATCCGGAATATTCTTGGCCAGGAACTGGCTGTAGAGGGTTTAATCGGGGAGATCAGATATAAGGGAAGCGAGGAGAAACCATGAAAGAACCGCCTCTGGCATCTCTGCGGGGGTTCGTTACACTGCATGTGACGGGACCGCAGGTGGAAAGGTTTATCAATGCAGTGAACGAACAAGGCATCGTCATATGGGATGTGAGGCCCGCGGGGGATGGCGTTTCCCTGAAGCTGCTGCTGAATGACTTTTATGTCCTTCGGCCGCTGTTAAAAAAGACAGGCTGCCGCATGCATGTGACAGGCAGGAATGGCTTGCCCTTCCGGCTCGCGCGGCTGTGGAAACGGAAGCTTTTTGCTGCCGGTTTATTGCTGTTTGGCATTGGCCTTCTGCTGCTTTCTTCAATGGTGTGGAGCATCAAAGTCGAAGGGAATCAATTCATTGCCTCCGAAGATATTCTGGATGCTGCTCGTCAAGAAGGTATCTATCCTTTCCAGTGGATTTGGCGTATGGAGGAGCCGGACAAGCTCTCCAGGGAGATGACCTCGCGGATGCCGGGGCTTTCCTGGGTAGGGGTGCAGCGGACGGGGACGAGCATTACCATCCAGGTTGTCGAGGCTGACAAGCCCGAGAACAAGCCGCTGCTAAGCCAGCGCCATCTGATCAGCAGAACCGATGCGGTGGTTACCGAGATCTACGCCGAGCAGGGCAGACCGGTTGTAGCGCGCAATTCGCGGGTCAAAAAAGGGGATATTCTGATCTCCGGCACCCTGGGTGATGAAAACAATATGCAGACGGTGGTTGCCAAAGGCGAGGTAAAGGGTCTAGTATGGCATGAATACAACATCGAGGTGCCGCTCAAAACAACCGGCAGTTCATATACAGGGGACCGGAAAGACCGCACATATCTGGTGATCGGCAATTGGGCGGTTCAACTTTGGGGATACGGGAAATCCGGATTTGAGAAATCACGGACGCTTACGGAGCATGATCTGCTGTCCTGGCGTTCTTTGCAGGTGCCGCTTGGACTGATGACTGAGAAGGAAATGGAGGTCAAATATACTTCCGGCACCAAAACTCCGGAGGCTGCCCGGCAGGAAGGAATCACTCGGGCAACTAATGATATTTTGGCCCGTTACGGCACTGACAGCGTTATTAAAAGTCAAAAAATTTTGCATGAGAAGAAAGAGAATGGTAAAGTTTATATGAAAGTGCTGTTTGAAGTGGAAGAGAGAATCGCGGAAGAACTTCCGATAGTAAACAACCGAGGAGAATGAGGCTACTTGTCAGAACAGACTGCAAGCATTCGTATATCTTTGCAAAATGCGGGAGAAGCGCAATCCCTGTTCGGCCCGCAGGATGGTTTTCTGAAAATTATCGAGAGTGAAATACCGGCGGTTATCGACTCGCGTGAAGCTGAAGTTACAATACGCGGGGCGGAGCGGGAAGTGGACATGCTGGGACAGCTGTTCAATGTGCTGCTGTCTCTGATCCGCAGCGGTTACATACTTAGTGAACGTGATGTGCAGTATGCGGTGGAGCTGGCAAAGGATTTCCGTGCTGACCAACTGCTTGATTTGTTCAAAGGTGAAATTACGACAACCTTCCGCGGCAAGCCGATCCGTGTCAAAACGATTGGCCAGAAGCACTATGTGACTTCGATCAAGAAGCGCGATATCGTCTTCGGCATCGGACCTGCGGGAACAGGGAAAACCTATCTCGCCGTTGTGCTCGCCGTCACCGCGCTGAAGGAAGGTTCCGTGAAGCGCATCGTGCTTACGCGTCCTGCAGTTGAAGCAGGAGAGAGCCTGGGCTTCCTTCCCGGCGATTTGCAGGAAAAGGTTGACCCATATCTCCGTCCGCTCTACGACGCCTTATACGACGTTATGGGCCCCGATCAGGTTGCCAAGGCACTGGAACGGGGATTGATCGAAATTGCACCGCTCGCTTATATGCGCGGACGCACGCTGGATGATTCTTTTATCATCCTGGATGAAGCCCAGAATACGACTCCTGAACAGATGAAAATGTTCCTTACCCGGCTTGGTTTTGGCTCCAAGATGGTTATTACGGGTGACGTTACCCAGATTGACCTGCCGCGCGGCAAAAAATCCGGGTTGATCGAAGCGAAGGCGATTCTGTCAGGTATCGAGGAGCTTGGGTTTGTTTATTTTGCGGAACAGGATGTCGTACGGCATTCCCTGGTGCAAAAAATTATCGTCGCCTATGACCGCTCTGCCGAAAACCAGGAATAACAAAGGGGACTGTCTCCATGGCCTCAAAGCAACCATCGAAATTAAGCGGATTTGTATATAGCAACAACGGCTGGAAGTATAGCGCGGCGACGCGCTATGCTCTTTTCCTGTTATTGGGGATTGTTTTCTACTTCAGTCTCTCGTCTGATTTGCTGCCTAAACGCTATGACATTAAAGAAAACACCAAAAGCGCCAAGGAAATTACTGCACCGAAGCAAATACTCGACAGCAAAGCTACGCTGAAGGCTCAGGAAGCAGCTGCTGAGACTGTGCAGAACAGGTATGAGATTATTCCGATGAGGCTCGATAATCTGGTAACCTTGCTGATAGACCGGATAGACCGGCTCAATCAGGATGATCTGATTTCACAAAGTGAGAAGACCGACATTTACAAGGATGTCATTCCGCAGCGGGCCAATGATTTTATCGTGAACTTTGTGAATTCGAGCCGTAACTCCGGCACGTATTCCACTACACTGCTTGATGAGATGCAGTCCGTCATCAAAGAGCAGACCTACGTCATCCCGGAAGAGACTTATATCAAAATTCCGCGGCTGACCTCCCAGGACATCATCGAGATGAAGCCGGTTGCCCGGGATATTGTCACCAAGCTGATGAACGACCAGATTGTGGATGCCCAGACTGCGCGCGCGAAGGTAGCGGAGCAGGTCAGCGTCAGCTCACTAAGCCAGCGCACAGCCCGTGAGGTGGTGCAGGAGCTGGTGCGGCTGGTGATCACGAGCAATAAGTTTTACGATGAGGAAGCTACCAAGGAAGCTAAGGTGCAGGCCCGCGAGAACACGCCGGATGTGTTCATTGAGCAGGGGGATGTGCTTGTTGCTAAAGGGGATTATATTACACCCGAACTGTACGCACTGCTGGATGAGAGCGGCCTGCTGAGCAATGAGGTCAATTATTGGCCGCAGTTGGGCCTGTTCCTGCTGTCAGCTATGCTCTCCGCCGGCCTGCTGATGTTCATCCGTTATACCGGAGGGACCTCCGGCTTCAAATACAATAATTCCCAGCTGCTTATGCTGGTGCTTGTGTTTATTATTACGATCATCTCGATGCGGCTTGCCGCGTTTTTACAGACCGATGTCCGGTCTTATGTCGGGTTCCTGGCTCCGGTAGCCATTGGCGCTATGCTGATCGCAATGCTGCTGGATATGACGCTGGCTTATTTCTGTTCCATCCTGTTCAGTATTCTTTCCAGTATTATATTGAATGTGCAGCAAAATACGGTATTTGATTTCAACTTCGGCTTTTTTGCTCTTATTGTTTCCTATGTGGCAATTTTCGCCACCCACCGCGCCGGGCAGCGCTCCACGCTGCTGAAAGGCGGGATTATGGTGTCCCTGTTCGGTTGTGTGGCTGTGTTTATGCTGACGCTGCTGAGCGGCGGAGACTGGAATCAGACGCAGACACTGTACGCTATCGGCTTTGCCTTTGCCAGCGGTCTGCTGACCGCGGTGCTGGTAATCGGACTGATGCCTTTCTTCGAGGCTACCTTTGGCATTCTATCGGCTCTCAAGCTGGTAGAGCTGTCGAATCCGAATCATCCTTTGCTGCGCAAGCTGCTTACAGAAACGCCCGGAACCTATCATCACAGTGTAATGGTCGGCAATCTGTCAGAAGCTGCGGCGGAGGCGATCGGGGCGGACGGGCTGCTCTGCCGCGTAGGCTCCTATTATCATGATATCGGCAAGACGAAGCGGCCGTTTTATTTTATCGAGAACCAGAACAACATGGAGAATCCGCATGATTCGATTGAACCGAAGCTGAGTAAATCAATCATCGTGGCCCATGCCCGCGACGGGGTGGAAATGCAGAAGGAGTACAAGCTGCCCAAACCGATCCGCGACATTGCCGAACAGCATCACGGCACGACATTTCTGCACTATTTTTATCATAAAGCATTGAAGCTGGCCGAAGAGAAGGGTGTGGAGCCTGATTTCACGGAAGAGGATTTCCGTTATCCGGGGCCGAAGGCGCAGTCAAAGGAATCTGCAGTTGTCGGAATCGCCGATAGCGTGGAGGCTGCTGTCCGTTCGCTTCGCAAGCCGACGGTTGTGCAGGTGGAGACGATGATCGAGAAGATTATCAAAAGCCGGCTGGATGACCATCAATTCGATGAGTGTGATCTGACGATTAAGGAATTGGATATTATCGCACGGACGCTGAAAGAAACGGTTATGGGGATTTTTCATTCCCGGATCGAATATCCGGAGGAAGTGAAGAAACCTAAAAAAGAGGAAGGAGCCGTAAATACATGAGTCTTGCAATCGTTTGGAACAATGAACAGGAAGAACACGAGATTAATGACGAGCTAATATCCCTGCTGGAGCGCATTCTGCAAAAGGCGGGTGAAGCCGAAGGTATTGAGGGCGGCGAGGTGGATCTTACTTTCGTCAACAATGAACGGATCCATGAGCTCAATCGGGAATACCGGGGAATTGACCGTCCGACGGATGTGCTTTCCTTTGCCATGAACGAAACCGGCGAAGATGAACTGGAAATTATATACGGACAAGATGAGAATGAAGAGCTTGAAGATGTGCCGAATGTGCTCGGAGATATCATTATCTCTGTCACCCGCGCGCAGGAGCAGGCTTTGGAATATGGCCATTCCCTGGAGCGTGAGCTAGGTTTCCTGTTTGTGCACGGATTCTTGCATCTGCTGGGCTACGATCATCAGGATGCTGCTTCTGAGGCTGAAATGATGTCCAAGCAGGAGCATGTGCTGGCTCAGGTCGGGTTAACACGCTAATGGTCAAAAATACGGCGGTAGGCCACAAAAAGTTCTGGCATTCGTTTCGATTTGCGGCGCAGGGCATTGCCGGAGCGTTCAAATCCGAATTGAATATGAAGGTACATAGCGGCTTGGCTGTTCTTGTGCTTGCTGCTGCCGCCGTATTCAGGCTTCCTGCGGCAAGCTGGATGCTGTTGTTGCTGGCAATTACGCTCGTTTTGACTGCTGAGCTGCTGAATACGGCTATTGAAGCGACGGTTGATCTGGTCTCCCCGGAGATTCATCCCCTGGCCAAGACTGCCAAAGATACCGCCGCAGGTGCTGTGCTGCTTACGGCGGTGTTTGCTGTGATCACGGGAATCTATGTTTTTTATCATCCGGTGATGGACTGGATCACTGGACTTATGTCATAATCAGTTTACAACTTCAGCTCGGGGAGAGGCGGATCGGCGTTTTGCGCTCCGCCATCTTTGGTTAGATCCATACTTCTCGTAGTAAGAATCCTGCAGGTTGAACAAATTTAATGGTGTGTTGGCGAAACGATTTTGCCCGAATCAACTCAATGAAATCTATGTTCACAAAACTTAGGGTTATGCTTCCGAAGCGAGTTATGTCCGAAGTTACTCAATGAAGTCTATGCTTACAAAACTTAGGGTTATGCTTTCGAAGCGAGTTATGTCCGAAGTTACTCGATGAAGTCTATGCTTACAAAACTTTTAGGAGGATCACTATGGATTCTGCGCTACTTCTTCAAGAAGCGATAAAGGCACGAACGAGTGCCTATATACCTTATTCCCGCTTTGGCGTCGGTGCTGCGCTGCTGGATCAGGACGGCCATGTCCATCATGGCTGCAATATTGAGAATGCTGCTTACGGGCCGACCAACTGTGCGGAGCGGACTGCGATGTTCCGCGCCATCGCGGACGGCCATAAAGCCCGCAGCTTCCAGGCCATCGCGGTTGTTGCAGATACTGACGGCCCCGTATCGCCCTGCGGTGTCTGCCGGCAGGTGATGGTGGAACTATGCGGTCCCGACATGAAGGTCATCCTCGGGAACATGAAAGGCGATATCGTGGAGACTACCGTGCGTGACCTGCTCCCGGGTGCTTTCGGTCCGGACGATCTGGAGCAGGGCCAGGCTCCTGAGTAAAAGGGTAAAAGCCTGCATTTAGAAAACAGCGGTTAGCTGTTTCGATGTTAACTGTATTCTACTGCACTATGTGCAGTAGAATTAGCTGATGTTTCTTTGAAATGGAAATCTGTTGCACTATGTGCAGCAGGATGAGGTAGTTCGCCTGTTTTTCACCTGTTCTGAGCAAATCAATTGCACAAAATGCAGCAGATGCAGAAAACAGCCTTATTTATGTGAATTCTGCTGCACTAAATGCAACAGAATATCAAGTGAGACTATTTCAAATTGTTTAACGTAACTATCCGCGCGAAAATGTTCAAAACGTGCTAAGCAACTCCTGATCTTCAGAGTAACTTGGCTAAGGGGAGCGCGAACAAGGTTTTGAGTAATATCCCCTGCGCCAGCGTCCAAGCGTGTTCCCGCAGGGAACGAAAGCGCTCTAAGCACCATCCGTCTCACTCAAGCGCCGAACCTAACTGTGCCATCCCATTCCGGGTGTCCAGAGGGCAGGGGCCCTTGGGGTCCCCCTTGGCTAAGGGGGATTTAGGGGGATCGAAAAAAGCTTTTGAAACAGTTTTTAACGTTTTTGAAAAAGGAAGGAAGATTATATTGAAATTCAAATCAGGGTTTGTCGCCATTATCGGCAGACCGAACGTAGGCAAATCGACACTCATGAACCAGGTGATTGGCCAAAAAATAGCCATCATGTCGGACAAGCCGCAGACAACCAGAAACAAAATCCACGGGGTTTACACTGCCAACAACTCGCAGATCGTATTTCTGGACACGCCGGGTATCCATAAAAGACAATCCAAGCTGGGCGACTACATGAACCAGACGGCGATGAGCACGCTGCATGAAGTGGAGGCTGTGCTGTTTCTGGTGGACGCATCCGAAGGACTCGGCGGCGGAGACCGCTTTATCGCCGAGCAATTACACAGTATCAAGACACCGGTTATTCTGGTGATGAACAAAATTGACAAGATCGAGCCGGAGGCGCTGCTGCCGCTGATTACACAGTACAACAAGCTGCATGAGTTTGCCGAAATCGTGCCGATCTCCGCCAAGCTGGGCAACAATGTGAATACCCTGCTGGATCAGGTGGCGAAATATTTGCCGGAAGGTCCGCAGTATTATCCCGACGATCAGATTACCGATCATCCGGAGCAGTTCGTCTGCGCGGAGCTGATCCGCGAGAAGATTCTCCATATGACCCGCGAAGAGGTGCCGCATTCTATCGCGGTGGCCATCGAGGATATGAGTGTAGAGCCCAATGGAGTTGTGCATATTTCCGCCGTTATTTTTGTGGAGCGCGATTCCCAGAAGGGGATCATTATCGGCAAGCAGGGTGCGCTGCTGAAAGAAGTGGGCCGGCGGGCCCGTACGGATATCGAGAACCTGCTGGGATCGAAGATTTTTCTGGAGCTATGGGTAAAAGTGAAAAAAGACTGGCGCAATCAGGACCGCGTACTGCGGGATTTGGGCTTCCATAAAGACCTTTAATCTTGGGCTCCGCAGCTTCTTGGCAGGAATTGCAAGGATAGAACCTGGCACATCGCACATCCTATTTCTGAAGAGACATCGTGTTTCCGAAGAAAGGATGAATACGAATGCGAGACTTTTCGTGGAAGTATTTTGCAATGACTGGAGATGTCGATGCTTATCTGCTGTACAGGGAAGCCGTAGATCCGCTGGATGAAGGCGGACTGCTGCTTGCAGAGGAAGAGAAGGCCCTTGATGAAGAAGCGCAATAAGGACTGGTTGCTTGCCGAATGGTTGGGGGAAGAGGCATGCTACACAGGGTGGAAGGGATCGTCATCCGCAGCATGGACTACGGCGAGGGGAACGCGATTATTACGCTTTGCACCGAGAACGCCGGCAAAGTAGGCGTTCTGGTGCGCGGCGCCAAGAAGGTCAAAAGCCGCCATGCTGCCCTGATCCAGCTGTTCACTGTAGGGGAATTTGTGTTTTTTCGCAACAATGGGGGACTGGGTACATTAAATGCCGGGGAAATTACACAGTCTCACCATCCGCTGCGCGGGGATTTGTTCAAAGCGGCATATGCTTCATATGCCTGCGAGCTGCTTGATCGTGTGCTGCATGATGAGGAGACGGGAAGCTTTTGGTTCCGCCAGCTTTCAGCCTGCTTGAATGCGCTTGAGGACGGCAAGGAACCCGGCGTCATTATAAATGTTTTTGAGATGAAAATACTGCAGGCGGCAGGATATGGTCCAGAACTGGATGCCTGTGTCGTATGCGGGTTGGACAAACCTGATGAAGAACTCAGAATAAGCCCCCGTCTCGGCGGGGTGCTCTGCCGCAGCTGCAGGCATAATGATCCTCCAGCCATGGAGATTTCTCCGCGGGCGCTGAAGCTGCTGCGTTTATTCGCTGCACTTGATTTAACCCGGCTTGGAAATGTCGACGTGAAGGAAGGCACCCGCGCAGAACTTAAAAAGATTATGCGTGCCTTTATGGACATGCAGCTTGGGCTGAAGCTGAAGTCGCAAGGGTTTCTTGATCAGCTTGATAAATACGATATTTGACGAAATCCAAATTTTCCGGTACTATGGTGACAGTTTCTTTTTGTATATAGCCGTTGTTGCTCTTACATTTGGAGACGTACAGTGATCGGGAAAGTAGTGGACAGATTTGTCGCTTAAGCGAGCCGGGGATAGTGGAAGCCTGGCGGGACAAGGTTCATGAACAGGGCACCCGGGAGTACGGTAACGGCAGAATGAAAAGTGGATTGCGCTCATCGGATTAGGCCCTGCTTTATAGGCCAGATACCGGATTCGTAATCAAGTAGGGTGGAACCGCGGGAGAATAAGTTAAGCTCTCGTCCCTATGTCTGTATATCAGGCATGGGGGCGGGAGCTTTTTTGCCTTGTGGCGAGGATCTTAACCAAGGATCCTGCACCGCCGCAAGTATAAAAGAGTGCCGCCTCCATCGCGCAGGAGCAAGATGCCTCAAGGCACAGTGTGCCAAAAACTTGTAAGCGAAGGAGTCGGTAGTATGAATTTTCAGCAGATGATTTTGACACTGCAGCAGTTCTGGGCAGCAGAGAATTGTATTCTCGTCCAGCCGTATGATACGGAAAAAGGGGCGGGCACGATGAACCCCATGACGTTTTTGCGTTCGCTTGGACCGGAGCCATGGAAAGTAGCTTATGTTGAGCCTTCCCGCCGTCCATCGGATGGACGTTATGGCGAGAACCCGAACCGCCTGTACCAGCATCACCAGTTCCAGGTGATCATCAAGCCTTCACCGGACAATATCCAGGAGCTTTATCTGGAAAGCCTGAAGGCGCTTGGCGTAGACCCGCTGCAGAATGATATCCGGTTTGTCGAAGATAATTGGGAGAATCCGTCGCTGGGCTGCGCAGGCCTTGGCTGGGAAGTATGGCTGAACGGGGAAGAGGTTACTCAGTTTACTTACTTCCAGCAGGTCGGAGGAATTGAGACCAAACCGGTTGCTGTTGAGATCACATACGGATTGGAACGGCTGGCCTCCAACATCATGAAGAAAGAAAATGTGTTTGATCTGGAATGGGTGGACGGCATGACCTATGGTGATGTATTCCATCAGCCGGAGGTTGAGCACTCGACCTATACATTTGAAGTCTCCGATGTCAAAATGCTGTTCACACTCTTTAATACCTACGAAGAGGAAGCACGCAGAGCTATGGAGCACCATCTGGTGTTTCCGGCTTACGATTATGTGCTGAAATGCTCGCATACCTTCAATCTTCTGGATGCACGCGGAGCGATCAGCGTTACCGAACGCACGGGCTTTATTACGCGGGTGCGGAATCTGGCCCGTACCGTTGCGGCGACATATCTTGAGGAACGCGAGAAGCTTGGCTTCCCGCTGCTGAAGAAAGAAGGTGCTGACCTTGTCTAAAGATATATTGTTCGAGATCGGTTTGGAAGAGGTGCCTGCACGCTTCATCCGCGCTGCGATGGAGCAGTTGAAAGACAGAACAATTAAATGGCTGGAAGCTTCGCGTATTTCCCATGGCGGAATCAACGCATATGCTACACCGCGCCGTCTTACGGTTCTGGTGAAGGATGCTGCCGAAAGGCAAGAGGATATCAGCGAAGAGGTGAAGGGCCCTTCTCGCAAAATCGCGTTGGACGCAAGCGGCGAGTGGAGCAAGGCCGCACTCGGCTTTGCCCGCAGCCAAGGGGTGTCGACGGAGCAGTTTACCTTTAAAGAATTGGCCGGAGTGGAGTATATCTACGCCACCAAAAACAGTGAAGGTGTAAATACTTCCTCGCTACTGTCCGAAGGACTCAGCGGCATTGTCAGCTCGATGACCTTTCCGAAAAATATGCGCTGGGGAGCGTATGATTTTAAATTTGTCCGTCCGATCCGCTGGCTGGTTGCCTTGTTCGGGCAAGAGATCATTGATCTGGAAATTACAGGGGTTAAAGCAGGCAATACCAGCCGCGGCCACCGTTTCCTTGGAACGAATGTTGTTATTGCTGAACCTGCGGATTATGTGGAAGCTATGCGTGCGCAGCATGTGCTGGTAGATGTGAAGGAACGCGAAGAGCTGATTCTGAACCAGATCAACAAGCTGGCAGCAGAGAAAAGCTGGACAATTGCCATCAAAGAAGATCTGCTGGAGGAAGTGCTGTTCCTGGTAGAGACACCGACTGTGCTGTTTGGCACTTTCGATCCTTCGTTCCTCAATATCCCGCAAGAGGTTCTGATCACCTCGATGCGGGAGCATCAGCGTTACTTCCCGGTCTTAGATAGCGCAGGCACGCTCCTGCCGTTCTTCGTTACCGTGCGTAACGGAAATGCAGAATCGCTGGACGTCATTGCCAAGGGAAATGAAAAGGTGCTGCGTGCCCGCCTATCGGATGCGAAGTTCTTTTATGGAGAGGATCAGAAACTGCAGATCAGCGATGCGCTGGCTAAGCTGGAATCAATCGTGTATCACGAAGAGCTGGGCAGCGTTGGCGATAAGGTCCGCCGCATCCGTGCCATTTCTGACAAGCTCGCTGCGAAGCTGGGGCTGTCCGCAGATACCGCGGCTGAAGTCAGCCGTACGGCCGATATTTGCAAATTCGATCTGGTGACGCAGATGGTCTATGAGTTCCCTGAGCTTCAGGGCACAATGGGTGAAGATTATGCCCGCAAAGCGGGAGAAGCGGAAAATGTGGCAAAAGGTATTTTTGAGCATTACCAGCCGCGTTTTGCCGGAGATGCAGTTCCTTCTACGCAAGCTGGTCTTGTAGTCAGTCTGGCCGATAAAATCGATACGATTGTGGGCTGCTTCTCCATCGGCATTATTCCGACCGGTTCACAGGACCCTTATGCACTGCGCCGCCAGGCAGCAGGCATCGTGCAGATGGTGCTGGAGCATCAATTGCCGATCTCTTTGCAGGAAATTTTCGCTGCGGCTTTGGAAATTCATGAAAATTTGCGCACAGAGAAACATTTTGCCCCTGAGCTGCGTATAAACCTTTACGAGTTCTTCGGTCTGCGCGTAAAACGACTCTTGTCCGACGACAATATCCGCTACGATGTGGTGGATGCCGTGACTGCCGCTGGTTTTGATGACATTGTCGCTGTTGTAGGCAGAAGCCGTGCGCTTACCGATGCTGTGAATGACGTCGCTGATTTCAAGATTACTGTGGATTCGCTGACTCGTATCAGCAATCTGGCAGCAAAGGCGGCAGAAGGTATTGTGGTTGAGCCTTCATTGCTGAAAGAAGAGGCTGAGCTTAAGCTGTACGAAACATGGCAGGGAATTCACACGCCGTATCATGAAGCGCTCACTGCCCGGAATGCTGCTGAAGCGCTGCGGATTCTTTCCGGCCTTAAGGAGGCCGTTACCGGATTCTTCGATTCTGTAATGGTTATGGCTGAAGATGAGGGAATACGCGCGAACCGTCTTGCACTGCTGGCCGGCATTGATGCCGACTCCAAATCTTTTGCCGATTTCGGTAAGCTGGTTTGGTAAAACCCGGCAGCATTCAAGTAATGTTTGTGATTTTTATGGTATAGATCGATGGTTTAGGGTATAAATATACGGAACGGTGCCAATGCGTAAGTTGACATTCGTTCCGTATTTATGCTTTATCAAAGAAGGATTTTTCGTTTGGCAAAGCGTATATATATTACACGGGAATTTGGTGATGTCATGTTGAGATCCCAAGCAAGAACAATTGTAGTCGACGGGGACGCGTGCCCGGTTAAGAAGGAAATCGTTGCTGTAGCCCGTTCTTTCGGCATTCCGGTATTGATGGTTTCTTCTTTTGACCATGTGCTGCAGGCTGAAGAAGGTGTTACTGTGGTGCAGGTGGACCGCGGTGCTGACAGTGCAGACCTGTATATTGCCAATCATGTTTCTGCTGGAGATGTAGTCATTACCCAGGATTACGGCCTGGCGGCACTTGCGCTCGGCAAACGCTGCAAGGTGCTCTCTAACCGGGGACAGGAATATGACAATTCCAACATGGATTTCATGCTGGAGAGCAGGCATGCCAGTGCGGTGGAACGCAGGCGTGGGCACTATTCCAAGGGTCCAAAAGCCATCACCGCAGAGGAAAAAATGAATTTTCAACATAAACTGACAAAACTTTTAACACTTTTGCAGGAGAATGTGGAGCTATAGCGAATTATATTTATTTGTTAAGAGATGAAGGTGGTTGAACTGGCTAGCGGACACGGTAATATTCCAGAAGAAGTTATCGAGAGCGTGCTGGCGCGGCATGACATTGTCGATACCGTCGGTAAGGTTGTCCATTTGTCCAAGCAGGGGAAATATTTATGGGGCCTCTGCCCGTTCCATTCGGAGAAATCCCCTTCCTTCACCGTAACCCCGGACCGGGGAGTTTTTCATTGCTTTGGCTGTGGTATGGGCGGAAATGCCATCAAATTCAGGATGGAAATCGAAGGGTTATCCTTCCCCGAAGCAGTCAGAATAATGGCGGAAGAAAGCGATATTGCTATTCCCGAAGGCAAAGGAGGCACATTATCTCCTCCCGACCCTGAGCGGGACCGGCTGATACAGGCTTATGAGTTGTCGGCCAAATTTTATCATTTTTTGCTGAAGAACACGGAATACGGCACTGCCGCAATGAATTATTTAAGATCCCGGAACTTCAGTGATAAAATGATCGACCAGTTTCAAATCGGCTATGCTCCAGACCGATGGGACACCCTGCTGCAGTTTCTGGAGAAACGGAATTTTGATCTTGCAGAAATGGAAAAGGGCGGGCTGTTGTCTGCCAGGGGCGAGGGCAAAGGGTATCTCGACCGTTTTCGCGGGCGCGTTATTTTTCCGATTGCGAACCGCACAGGCAAGACCATCGCTTTTGCCGGAAGAATTCTTGGGGAAGGTCAGCCGAAATATTTGAATTCCCCGGAGAGCAGACTATTTAACAAAAGCCGGATTCTGTACAATTTGCACCAGTCCAAAGCATCCATCCGCAAAACGCGGCAAATCGTCCTCTTCGAAGGATACGGCGATGTCATTTCGGCCTGGGAAGCAGGTGTGCATAACGGCGTGGCTACCATGGGAACCTCGCTGACCGAGGGACATGTAGCCCTGATGAAAAGCCTGGCTGACGAGATTGTTCTTGCCTACGACGGCGACCGGGCGGGACAAGCTGCAGCGATGAAGGCGATCCCGATGCTGGAAAGCAATGATCTGCGGGTGAAGGTTGCCGTGCTGCCGAGCGGTCTGGATCCGGATGAATTTATCTCCCGTCACGGCGGGGACAGATTCAAGGAACAGGTGATGGATTCGGTGGTATCATCCATAAAATTTAAGCTTATATATCTGAAAAAAAACCATATACTCCTAGAGGAAGACGGCAAAATCGCCTATGTCAAGGAGGCATTGGAGATTATTGCATCACTGCAATCTTCGACCGAGCGTGAAGTTTATCTGCGGGAAATATCCTCAGAGCTGGAGCTGTCATATGATAGCTTAAAGCAGGATTGCAACTTGCTGCGGGCGTCGATGCAAAAAAACATCCCCGAAGGGGATAATAACGATAAAAGGTGGAATAATGGTAGGCATAAAAAAGGGCAAGTGCAGACACCTACTTTACTGCCCGCTTATCATGTTGCGGAACGGCGCCTGCTTTCCTTTATGATTCAGGACCCGGAAGCTGCTACTTATGTAGGCGAACGCCTCGGAGAAGAGTTCAACATCGATGATCATGCGGCAATCGCCGCTTATCTATATGCCTATTATGCGCAAGGCAAGCCACCCGGCATCAGCCGTTTTTTATCATCACTACAGGATGATCGTCTGGAGAAGACTGCAACAGCGATATCCATGATGGACACACCGCCGGATTGGAACACGCAGGTTTTGGACGATTGCATCCGTGAAGTACGGAAGTACCCCCTGCAGCGCAGGATGGAACAAAAACGCGAAGAAATGATTCAAGCGGAGAAATCCGGTGACTTTTTGCGTGCGGCACAAATTGCAAGTGAGATTATAACCCTAGAGAGACAATAAGGAATTGACAGGATGTACCTAGGGAGGAGGGAGTCGAATTATGGCGAACGATCAGCACACTGAACTGGAAGCAGAATTTACTCTGGATCAGGTTAAGGACCAGCTTATTGAGCACGGCAAGAAAAGATCATCATTGAACTACAAAGATATTATGGAGAAATTGTCGCCGTTTGATCAAGACCCCGAGCAGATGGAGGAATTCTACGAGCAGCTCAGCGACCTCGGCATCGAGGTTGTAAATGAGAATGACGAGGAAGGTTCGCCGCTCCGCCAGAGCGAGGACAACGAGAATAGCGACTCTGACGACTTCAGCTTTGACGACGATTTGTCGCTGCCGCCGGGAATCAAAATTAACGACCCCGTCCGGATGTATCTGAAGGAAATCGGACGTGTGCCGTTGCTCTCGGCTGACGATGAAGTCGAACTGGCCATGAGAATCAAAAATGGTGATGAAGAAGCGAAACGCCGGCTGGCCGAAGCGAATCTGCGGCTTGTTGTCAGTATCGCCAAGCGTTATGTTGGACGCGGCATGCTGTTCCTGGATTTGATCCAGGAGGGCAATATGGGTCTGATCAAAGCGGTTGAGAAATTTGACCACAATAAAGGGTTCAAATTCAGTACCTATGCCACTTGGTGGATTCGCCAGGCCATTACGCGGGCTATCGCTGACCAGGCGCGGACAATCCGTATTCCAGTGCATATGGTGGAGACCATCAACAAGCTGATTCGTGTCTCCCGTCAGCTGCTGCAAGAGCTTGGACGCGAGCCTTCGCCGGAAGAAATTGCGGCTGAAATGGAATTGACGGTTGAGAAAGTCAGAGAAATCATGAAGATTGCCCAAGAGCCGGTTTCCCTGGAAACACCAATCGGTGAAGAGGATGATTCGCATCTGGGCGATTTCATTGAGGATCAGGAGGCGCTTGCTCCTGCGGATGCAGCAGCCTATGAACTGCTGAAGGAACAGCTGGAGGATGTGCTGGACACGCTCACCGAGCGTGAAGAGAACGTGCTTCGTCTTCGTTTCGGTCTGGATGACGGACGGACGAGAACGCTTGAGGAAGTGGGTAAAGTATTCGGCGTAACCCGTGAGCGGATCCGCCAGATTGAAGCAAAAGCGCTGCGTAAGCTGCGCCACCCAAGCCGCAGCAAACGGCTTAAAGATTTCCTCGAATAGGTTTTATAAACCGGACCTTCTGCTGCACGGTGGCAGGAGGTCCTTTTATCTTGAGATACACCTAAGTAAAGGTGTGAAAAGAGGGATTAGCCGTTGAATTTGGAAAAACGAGAAATTATATTAAGAGAAATTCATTACTGGAGAAGGAGCAAGCTACTGCCTGAGCAGTATTGCGACTTCTTGACCAACCTTTACGATGATGAGAAGGAGATCAAAGACAGCAATCCGATCTCGCTGAAAAATCTTCAGCAGGGCAGCATCAAAATATGGTTGTTTGGTTTTGGAATTATTTCCTTGATTTTCTTGATTAGTCTTTATTTTAGCGTTTTTCCTTGGCCTTTGCAACTTGCCACAGCTCTATGTGTACTAATTGTTTGTTACGGCTACTCGGCTATTTACCGGGACCGGAACCACATGATCAGTCTTGTTTTGGCAGGGTTTGGCAGTGTACTGACGATAGGATTTGGCCTCTGGCTCATTGCTCTGCATGATCTGAACGCGGACTTTTGGCGGCCGCTGCTGATCGCAGGATGCGGCCTATTGTGGGTGATACTCGGCTTCACATTGCGCATAGGCTTGCTGCACTATTGCGGGTTTGCCTTCTGGGCCCTGCTCTATGCCGGGTTCTCCGGCCAAATGCGCCCTGATGCTTCGGTCCTGGAGCTTGAACTGCTCTGGCTGCCGCTCTGTATTCTGATGGTCTGGCTGAGCTGGCTGTTGTACCACAGGATCAAAGGGGTTTCAGGGGTGTATTTGGGTGTCGGAGTGTCGCTGTGGCTGATGCCGGAGATTGATGCGCTGTGGCTCAGACCGGATTATCCGGAATGGGTGTCGCTAGTGTTAATATTCAAGATTGCAGCCGGCCTTGCGCTGCTGTTTATTTTCCGAAAAAAATGGATAACGTGGGTGGCCTCATGAACAACGTAAAATTATCAAACCGGCTCCAGCTTGTGCTGGAGCAGATTCCAACAGGCAGCAAACTTGCCGATATCGGCTCGGATCATGCC
The DNA here is from genome assembly GCF_038007405.1 of Paenibacillus sp. FSL M7-1046. Classification (NCBI taxonomy): domain Bacteria; kingdom Bacillati; phylum Bacillota; class Bacilli; order Caryophanales; family Paenibacillaceae; genus Paenibacillus; species Paenibacillus sp. FSL M7-1046. Next base: position 4,091,241 of record NZ_JBBOXB010000001.1, read on the forward strand.
CTGCTTCCGGTAGCAGCCTTGAGAAGCGGGAAAGCGGTCTCTGCAATAGCAGGTGAAGTCAATCCAGGACCTTATGAAGCAGCACGTAGAGGTGTGGCGGAGGCGGGCCTGGGCAAACAGATTGAGGTGCGGCGCGGAGACGGTCTCGAAGTGCTGGAGCCGGGTGAAGCTGACTGCATCTCCATCGCCGGAATGGGCGGCGCATTGATTGCCGCTATCCTGGACCGCGGCAAAAGCCTCGGCAAGCTTGCAGGTGTAAAGCTGCTTGCGCTGCAGCCAAATGTGGGCGAAGATATTCTGCGCCGCTGGCTGCTGAACAACCACTGGGTGCTTACAGCAGAGCATATCCTGGAAGAAGACGGGAAAATATATGAAATACTGACGGCGGTCCCTGAGGGTGAAGCTGCAGGGATCACAAATGAGCAGCTTTATCATGAACAGCAGCTTGCTGGTGGCAACCTGGTATGCAGCAAGGAGCTGCTTCTGCAAATGGGGCCTTGGCTGCTGCAAGCGCCAAACGCCGTATTTACTGCCAAATGGCAGAGTGAGATTGCAAAATTGGAAGGGATTCTGGCTTCACTGTCCCGCTCGGAGCTTGAATCTGCGGAAGAAAAGCGCAGCAGGATCACGGCACAGATCACAACAATCTCGGAGGTGCTGGAATGTACGCCAAAGGACAAACTGTAATCGGGTATATGGAGCAGCTTGCCCCGAAACATCTGGCTGAGGAATGGGACAACATCGGCCTTCAGCTGGGCAGCCTGCAGAAAGAAATTACCGGCGTGCTGGTTGCACTGGACGTCAACGACAACATTGTGGACGAAGCGATTGCTCAGGGCTGTAACCTGATCATCGCCCATCATGCGATTATCTTTCGTCCGCTTAAGGGGATACAGACCGAAACACCGATGGGCAAGCTCTATGAGAAGCTGATCAAAAATGATATTGCCGTATATATCAGCCATACCAACCTGGATGTCGCTGAAGGCGGGATGAACGATTGGATGGCGGAAGCGCTTGGCATCGAGAATGGTGCGCCGATCAAGGACATTCATACCGAGCAGTTGTCCAAGCTGGTTGTATTCGTGCCGAAGGATCATCACCAGAAGGTGCTGGACGCCATCCTGAATGCCGGTGCAGGCTGGATTGGCAACTACAGCCATTGCAGCTTCAACATCGAAGGCTACGGCACCTTTATTCCGCGTGAAGGCTCGGAACCTTATATTGGAGAAGCGGGTAAAATGGAACGCGCCGAGGAAGTCCGCATTGAAACGATCGTGCCGCTGTCTATCCGCAATAAAGTAGTTCAGGCGATGCTTAAAGCTCATCCTTACGAAGAGGTGGCGTATGATCTTTATTCCATGGACCTTAAAGGCCGCAGCCTCGGACTCGGCAGAGTAGGCAAGCTTAAGGAGCCAACAACGCTTGGCGAATTTATCGAGACAGTCAAAACCGGCCTGAAGGTCGATCACGTTCGTGTTGTGGGCGATTTGAACCGCCCCATCCGCAAAGCGGCTGTGATGGGCGGCTCGGGGGCGAAGTATTATAACAGCGCCATCTTCAAAGGAGCCGATGTACTGGTGACTGGCGATGTCGATTATCATACGGCTCAAGATGCTTACTTGGCCGGCATCTCATTAATTGATCCGGGACATAATGCGGAGAAGATTATGAAGGAGAAAGTGGCCAGGTGGATTCAGGGCAAGCTGGCTGAGCATAAGTACGGCACAGCGGTGTATGCTTCGCAGATTGATACAGAGCCTTTCAAATTCCTGTAGATTCCCTTTATTTACACTTGTGCAGGTTGCGGCAAATCTGTATAATATACAATGTTGATCGGGAAGTTTGACAGACAATCGCCGGTGTGCGTGAAGACGCCGCGGGAGGAAAGTCCGGGCTCCACAAGGCAGGGTGCTGGATAACATCCAGTCGGCGCGAGCCGAAGGATAGTGCCACAGAAATGGACCGCCGATGGCCGCTTTCGGGCGGCACAGGCAAGGATGGAACCGAGGTGTAAGAGACCCCGAGGAACGCTGGTGACTTCGTTCCTGGTAAACCCCATCTGGAGCAAGACCTAATGAGACGCAGCGCTTCCTTAACCGGAAGAGCAGCCTTCGCCTGAGGCGTGTCTAGGTTGGTCGCTGGAGCTGTGCAGTAATGTATGGCCTAGATAGATGATTGTCGCTTATGGTGGGAGGGTAGTTCCCGTTTGAACCACGACGAGCACAGAACCCGGCTTACGGCAAACTTTCCTAACTGACAACTCTTATGAATTGTTATTCTGTGAAGCTTATATACGACAGACAGCGGCTGTCTCAAAAGTAGATTTTCTATGAGCGGAGACAGGCCACCTTCAATTTTAAAAGCATAAAAGTCAATAGAGCAGCGCTCCTCCTGTTATTGGAGGAGCGCTGCTCTATGTTTTTGGTCCATGGCTGCTCGCTTCAGTAGATTGTGGGCAAGCGAAAGCCAACCGACCTCTAGCGTCACTTTTTCTATCCCGCGAAGCAGAAAACGCCGGAAGCCCCGGTTATTTTTTAGTTGTCCAAATACACTTTCTGGCTCCGTCATTCGACGTACAGCTAAGGCGTAGCCCTCTTCACTCCGCAACCATTCCCGCGCTTGGTTCTGGTATCGCAGCCGTTCCAGACTGACGACCACCTCCCGATTTCCTGCCGCTTTCGTGCAACGCTCCTTTAGGGGGCAGCCGTCACAGGAGCTGCTTCGGTAATGACGTCTACGAATTTCATAGCCGTTCTCTAAGGTCTCCTTGCTTTCCCTGTGGAAATGCAGCATTTTCCCGGCTGGGCACGTCCAGTTATCCTCGGCTGCATCGTATGTCCAGTTCTCGATTTTACCAACATTCGTTTTCCAGGCCTTGCTCTTTTCCTTGTGGTAGCTGCCGTACTTCACCACCGCCTGAATCTCTTTCTTTTCCAGATAGGCGTAGTTTTCTTCGCTGCCGTAGCCTGCATCCGCAATGACTGTCTTTGGCAGTTTTCCGAGGATCTGCTGCGCTTTTTCCATATGCGGCTCTAAACAGCGGGTGTCGGTCGGTCTTTGGTGTAAACTGTAGGCTAAAATAAATTGGTTTTCGGTCCCGATTTGCACATTGTATCCCGGTTTCAGCTGGCCATTTCGCATGTGGTCTTCTTTCATCCGCATAAACGTTGCATCTGGATCTGTCTTGCTGAAACTGTTCCGGTCACCAAGCAGCTTTTGGTATTGTTCGTACTTCAGCAGTCGGGGAAGCCAATCCTTGCGCAGCTTCCGAACAGCCTTTTTCAAGGGCTTGTCTTTCGGTTTTTTGGCCAGCTGAGCTTCGAGCTTTTGCACCACCTGTTCAAGTTTCACGCTGCTCACTTCGGAATCTGTGCCGAGTTCAGCCAGATCTTTACCTGGATTCCCTTGTTCTTCCTGCTCTTCTGCCGTTTCAATGTCAGCGAACAGGGCATGTACCTTATCCTGCAGTGTGGCTTTGTGTTTACTGACGGCTTTCCCCCAAACAAACGTGTAGCGATTGGCGTTCGCCTCGATTTTGGTTCCGTCCACAAAGTAATGCTCGAGGGAAACGTATTTTTCGTCAGCCAGAAACTGAAGCACGGCGGTAAATACGGTTTCGAGAACGTTCTTCATCCGCTGGGAACGAAATCGATTCAACGTCCGAAAGTCTGGCCGCTGCCGACCGGCGAGCCACATGAAGGGGATGTTCTCCCGAATGGATTTGGCGATTTGGCGAGAGGAATAGATGCGCTGCGTGTAGGCGTAAATAATGACTTTGGTCAGCATTTTAGGATGGTAGCTGTCACGGCCACCACCCGGGTAGGCCACGTCAAAAATGCCGTCGTCCAGCCGGTTAACGGCGGCGTTGACGATACGAACGAGGTGATGTTCTGGAATATCTTCCTCCAGATCCATTGGCAAGCAAAGTTGGTCCATGGTATATTGAATGTACAAAAGAAACCTCTCCTTTGAAATGGTTGTGTGGTAACTCCATTTTACCAAAGGATGGTTTCTTTTTTTTGCGTTTTTTAAAGATTGTAGATCCAATTCCCGCTTAAACAGCGGAGAGGACGGAACGATTGTGGAGAAGCGGCAGCGGTCGCCTTTGTCCCCGGATTTTCACCGCTAAGGAGAATAAATAAAATCTGGGGACAACAGCGATTGGAACAACGGTCCGTTCGCGGAGCGTCCACCCAAAAAGCTTACGTATCTCCTACGTTAAAAAAGGGCTGACACAAGCAGCCATTTCATGGCTTTTGGGTCAGCCCCTTTTTTAACGCCTTAGTTCAAAGATGAAAAAGACCGCATCGCTCCCTGTTTGCACGAGGACGGTACGATCTTTTTGTTGTTTTAGATGATCACTCTGGCGGACCTCAGTGACGTTATTTACGCGATAATACTCTTTTTGTCGTAGAAGCGGACTCAGGCGGCGTTATTTACTAAAATAGTGAGGTTAATAGCGGTTCTATTGCTAAATAACTGCACTGGAGTCCGCACCAGGCATTATTGAGCTGATTTTTGACAAATTAGGTCTCTGGAGTCCGTGCCAATAGCAGATCATATAGAGTCTTCGGGCAAGAATAGTGTTTTCCCAAAATTTCACCTTCAGACTAAGCACGAACGTGCCGGAGTATTCCTGGATGGCTGTTCTAGCAGAAGCAACAATTCCTGACAGCCAACGCAGCAGGGGCTCTATTATTCCAGCGTCGGCGTGAGCGTTGTCTCCAGGCTCTGGGAGTACTGGCTGATGGCCTGTTCCAGCCGCCCTAGAGCGAGCGGAACCAGCTCCGGCGGAGTATGGGTGAAGTTAAGCCGCATTGCATTTTTCACCGGCTTGGCGGAATAGAACACTTCACCGGGTACAAAGGCTACACCTTGCTCCACGGCGAATGGAAGCAGCCCGGTAGTGTTAATAGCGGTGGATAGCTTCAGCCACAGGAACATACCGCCCCGGGGTTCTTCGAACTTTGCGTCTTCCCAGCCGCGCGACGCCAGCTCGGCTGAGAGCTGCTTCATCCGTGAATGGTATTCCCGGGAGATAAGACGGATATGTCCCTCAAGGTCAAAGACCCGAAGCAGTTCATAGAGGGCACGCTGGTCTATGGTGCTGGAATGCAGGTCGGCTGCCTGCTTCGCTTTGGCAACTACCCGGATCAGCTCAGCCGGGCCGATAATCCAGCCGGTACGCAGGGCAGGTGCGACTATCTTGGAGAATGTTCCCGTGTAGACGACACAGGAATCCTCTCCGCAGCTTCTGTCGATCGCTGCCAGTGATGGAGGATAAGCATCAGCGGAGTCGTCGAACTTAATTTCACCGTAAGGGTTGTCTTCAAGAATCAGCACGCCATATCGTCGGCACAGGGAGACCACTTGTTCACGGCGTTCCTTGCTCCAGGTTGCCCCGGAGGGGTTGTTGAAGGTAGGAACGGCATAGAGCAGCTTGGGGCGGTGTGTGCGAAGCTGCTCCTCCAGATGGTCCGGCAGCATGCCGGATTCATCGCTCTGAACAATGTGAATGTCCGCCCGGTAGGAGTTCATCACCTGCAAGGCTGCCATATAAGTTGGAGCTTCCACGAGGACAGCATCTCCGGGATCAAGCAATATTTTGCACAGCAGGTCGATGGCTTGCTGGGAGCCTGTGGTGAGGAGCATTTCCGAGATATCGGTGGGGATACCCTGACGGGTCAGCCTGGCCGCAACCTGCTCACGCAGCGGAATATAGCCTTCGGTCAGACCATATTGCAGTGCCGATGTCTCGCCGGCAAGAGCGCGGCTGTAAGCCTCACGAACAGCCTCCACCGGGAAGAAGTCTTCGGCGGGCAGCCCGCCTGCCAGCGAAATGATGTCTTTGCCTTGGGTAATCTTCAGAATCTCGCGCACTGCCGAGGATCCCAGATGTTCCGTCATCGTAGAGTAATTGATCTTCATAAAAATGCTCCCCGCTTTACAATTTTGTTGTATCATAACGGCATAGCGGTATAACAGTAAAGCGTTGAATATAACAGTGGGGGGAAGCGCAGATGCATATTGATTTACTCCGCAGCGGCAGTAAATCTCTGCCGCAGCAAATCAGCGAAACGATGGCCCAGCGGATCACTTCGGGATTGCTGCAGCCGGGAGCCCGCCTGCCTTCCGTGAGAAATCTGGCATCTTCCCTGAAGGTAAGCCAGGTAACGGTAAGCAAAGCTTATGCTGAACTGGAAAGTCACGGGCATATCAGCTGCAGCCAGGGAAAGGGCTGCTTTGTAGCCGAGAGAGCGCGAATGTCCCTGGATGCTGGAACGGGGTGGCAGGACGGGTATGACGACTTTTTGCCGCGGGCCCAGCTATGGCGTAATTTTGATTATTCGAAGGTGGAATATCCTTTCCATATGGCGGCGATTCATGGCGATCTGCTTCCGCTGGATTCTATCGGCGCGACTATGTCAACGCTTGTGACCGAACAGCCGGAGCTAATGGCTTCGTACGGCAATTTCCAGGGGGATCTGGAGCTGCGGGAAGTGATGTGCAGACATCTGCAAGGTCATGGAATCCATCTGCGCTCATCTGATTTAATGATCACGAGCGGAACCCAGCAGGGTATTGATCTGGTGGCCCGGACGTTTGTCGGACCCGGGGATACCGTGTATCTGGAAGCGCCCAGCTATACGGGGGCTATAGATGTTTTTGCCGGCCGGGGGGCGGAGATGATCTTTGTGCCCATGGACAACGAAGGGATGAAAGTGGATGTGCTCACTAAACTATGCGACCGGAGACCGCCGAAGCTAATCTATACCAATCCTACGTTCCAGAATCCGAGCGGCGTCACGATGAGCATCTCAAGAAGACAGCGGCTGCTGGAACTCGCCAGAAGCTACCGCTGTCTCATTGTGGAGGATGATCCCTTCAGTGATCTGTATTTCCGCAAGCCGCCTCCGCCTTCGATCAAATCGATGGATGCAGAAGGGCATGTTGTGTACATGAAAAGCTTCAGCAAAGTCATTGCCCCAGGCTGCAGAATTGCCTGCGTTGCCGCCGGAGGCAACATTCTCTCCCGGCTGATTGCCGCCAAATCGGCGAGTGACCTCGGCAGTCCGCTGCTGAACCAGAAGGCGGTGCTTCCGTTCATCGCGCGTAAATATGAGGCTTATGCTGAGCAGCTACGGACCGCGCTGCGGGGACGCATGGAGAAAGCGGCAAAACTGCTGAAACAGCATGCCCCTCAGGGAGTGTCCTGGAATCTGCCTGAGGGCGGGCTGAATTTGTGGCTGCAGCTGCCCACGGCCAGCGGCATCAGCAGGCTGCATGAGCTGGCAGAGCAGGAGGGCATCTCTTTCCTTCCTGGAGATGTCTGCTACTCCGGAGAGGTCCCGTCCCGGCATATCCGGCTATGTTACTCGCAGATGAAGGAAGCGGATATGGAACGCGGGCTGCGGCTGTTCCTGAGGCTCTTGGACAAGCATCTCAGCTCTGTCCGTTAATTGCTGCTCTCCAGACTGTGCTGCATGGATTTCAATTGACGATCGACATGCTGCGGGAATAGCTGCAGCGGAACTACACTTCCTCCGGCTGCCCGGAGTGTTCTATAGATATCGACCTGCCCCCAGCCATAATATTTATCATGGCCGGTATCGCCGAGGTCGACGGCATTCGAAATCATCAGCTCCATGACCTCCTTATTGGTCAGCGCCGGGTTCAGCGAACGTACAAGTCCCGCGAGCGCAGCAACATGGGGGCTGGCCATGGAGGTGCCGGACAAAGCTGCATACTGGTTGTCGGGATAGGTGCTGGCGATGCTTTCCCCGGGTGCGGTGACATCGATGTAATCCCCGTAGTTGGAGAAAGAAGCTTTTTCTCCATTAGCGTTAGTCGCGGCAACCGCCAGAACTTCCTCATAAGCAGCGGGAAATCCCGGACGTTCAGTGTTATCGTTGCCCGCTGCGGAAACGATAACGACATCGCGGTCATAGGCATACTTAATCGCATCATGCAGAAACTGCGAATCGGCATAGTTGCCGAGGCTGAGATTGATCACCTTGGCTCCGTTGTCGGCTGCCCAAATAATACCCTCAGCGACGGAATACGTGGTGCCCGCACCGGAGTTGTCCAGCGCTTTGACTGGAAGGATTTTATTGTACCAGCTGATGCCGGCCACTCCCTCCTCGTTGTTGATCACCGCGCCGATAATGCCGGCTACATGGGTTCCATGCCCCACATCGTCATCCGGTGTCGAACCTTTTGCGATCGCGTTATATCCAGCCAGGAGCTGGCCCTGGAGGTCTGGATGGCTTGCCTGTACGCCGGTATCGACCACAGCCACAACCACTTCCTTGCTGCCTTTGGACAAATTCCAGCCTTGCTCTGTTTCAATAGCCGGCAAATTCCATTGGTAGGTAGAGAACAACAGATCATTGGGTGTAATTACACTTGCTCCTGTATTTTCGACTGCGGTCTCATTGGTTAAATACATATAGTGAGGCTCTGTATATTCAGGCTGCCATTTAGAGGTGAAGTAGGTTTTAAGCTCGGCATAGTTCATTTTATCCGAACGGAAAATATAGGCATATCCCAATTTGCGCGGCTCCTTGCAGCGGATGTCCGCAGTTATAGTCTGGATCTGTCCTGCAGTGAGATGACCGTTCTTAAAGCGTACGACGATTTCATTCTCGTAGAAATGGCTGGCGTTCTCGTTATCATGGCCGGTCTTGACGGTGATATCCTTCAAAGTATCAGCATGAACCGATTCCACCCGGTATTTACCTTCCTTCGGATAAGGAATCAGGCGCAGATTTTTGAGCTGATGATCGGCGACACGGTCAAGGATCTTCTGATTAATCAGGGCAATGACACCAATTTTTCTATCCTGATCACGCTGAGCCATGAAATAATATTTCTTCTGACCGATGATGAAGGAAGGGGATTCATAAGATTGATGGCCTCTGATCGCTGATTTTGCCGTGTTCAGGTACTTTAGCAGCTGTTTATTCTCCTGATCGCTGCCCTCCGGCAGTGAGGATTTGAAGGTATGTGTTTGCTGGGTAACGAAATCGATCCAGATGAGCATGGTGATATGCCCGTGTCCTTGCTGCAGACGTTTGGCATATGCTGAAATATCTCGGGGCGCTGCGCCATGCGTATCAGCAAGCATTGTTCTTAGGTGTTTGCCGACGTCGGTCCGGTTCAGCTGGTCTGTTGCCTTAACATCCTGAACCAGGGAAGTTTTCTTGACTGTTTTTTCCTGTGAGGGATTAGGCACGGCTGCTTGTTTCAGCTTTCCGTCTCCTTCAGGCCGCAACGCAAACGTCAGTAGAACTACCGTGAACGCAGCGGTGACTAAACCGGCGACGGTTAAATTTTTACGGGACATATTTTCCGCTCCTTCATGGCATCGTAATAGCTATAGGTTTAGAAGAGAGCGCCCGTTTTATGCATCACAGAAAAGGATACCGCGTCCCAAGGTTTTATGTTAATATCAAAAAGTAATAGGACAATTAAGTTGCAAGGAAATAAGCAATACCTATTGAGAATGACTACAAGAAGTTGAAAATGACTACAAGAAGCAAGGACTAATAAGGGGGAGCACTCGCCATGTCAGCAGCCAATGTGCAGAAATTGTGTGAAACGACGAGAGAAAAACTTAAATCCGTGATCGGTAAAATGGAATTATTCCTCAACAACCATGCCCTGCCTCAGCTAGTAACCGAAGAAGATGAAGAAACGGTAACTTTCTATCAAGGTTTCCTGTCCGATCTCCGCCACCTGCTGGTATTCTCGGAAATGTCTTATGAGAAGCTGGGAGTTGCCCTGCGCCGCGCCACATTTGACGAAGCTTTCGCGCAAAAAGCGCTATATAATGTATATCATTATGGAGTCAACAATTTCTTTTATCCAAAGAATGAGAGTTACTCCGAGGACGGCCGTTACGCTTATACAGGCCAGGATGCCATCCGTTTCCGCAAAAAGCCTGTTCGTCCGGCCCGTGATATTATTATGGAGATTACCAAAGTCTATGAAGAGCTGCGTGATGACCTCAATTATTATGAGAATGATTATTTAACTGAAAAGCGTATGCAAAACCAGGTTTAACATCTTATGTCATATTTCACGAAATTCAAAGGATCGTTTCAGTCATGTACACATGGCGGAACGGTCTTTTTTTGTAAATATAAGCATTTATATGTTTGACACGATAACTTATCCTTCTATTTCTCGCTGAAACGGTACCGTCCTTTTGAGGACGGCAAAGCCGTTTCCACTTGATTGATTAAGTTTTCTGCAAAGCGTTGGGATACAGTGTTTTTTGTGGGTTTTGTGGAGGGGACTGGCACCTTATCAACCGCATAGAGAGGAAATTCCACGGACATAATGAACCTGAGGTGATCACATGACAACCGCAAAACCGCTTGTAAGATGCAGTGTGAGCAACTGTCATTATTGGGGTGAACAGAACTTATGCCGGGCCGAGGAGATCGTTATTGAAATCGACAAGCATGCAGGCAGCGGGTTCAAGGAAGAATATGCCGAAGAGCTGATGGCTAACAATCATCATGATCTTGCCGGAACTTCGTCCGCGACCTGCTGTCTGACCTTCAAGCCTAACAACTAGGAGGCCTGAAAATGGACAAACACAGTGATAAATCCAAACTTGACCCGTCCGAAAGGAAAAAAATCATCCTGCGTCCGCGTAGAGTGGATTATCCCCGGCGGGACCGGACCCACAATGAAGAATATGCCTCGGAGGTAAGCCCGCTTCCGGCACACATTCACAGCACAGGCGGCAAAACAGCCGAGACTAAGGAGCACAGTGAGACAGAGACCGGCAGTAAAAGTATGGGGAGGGTCGGGCTGGGGTTCGGGATTGCCTCCTTGTTCATCTGGTCGGTCATTCTTGGTCCCGTAGCTGCCATACTTGGGTACTATGCTTACGCCAAAGGGCAAAAAACTACCGGCGCATGGGCAATGGGACTGGGGATTGTATCCACACTCAGCTATTTTGTCATGATACCATTTGCCCGCTAACGTAAGAAGAAACCAGAAGCAATGAATTCAAAACAGGCTTTTAGACCTAACTATGAGGGTCTGAAGTCTGTTTTTTCATGTCAGCATATAGCAATTATTATGATTCGACTGTAAAATAAAGTCGTATTTTAAATTTAAATTGAGTTTCTTTAAGGCTAGGAATTTTATATAGAGGATCAGCAGAAGGAAAGGAAAGTGCAATATGGCGATCAATCCGGCTTCAGGGAGCGGAGTTGGGCAACTAAGATGGGTGAACTTAAGAAGTTCAAGCCTCAAAAGTGAAACAGGAAAAAATTCCAGTGAAGTATCGGGTTCAACGTCAGCGGAGTTTTCCGCTTTGCTGCAGGAGCGGACGTTGCAGTCGGGGGATAAGGACAGCGCCACTGCACTGAATCCCCTTGGAGACAGCTCCTCCCTAAGCGTTCTGCTGTGGCAGCAGCTTGGAGGGACAAGCGATTCCTATAACGCAATTTCCGGGGAAATAACGGAAACCAAGCCCACCGATTATGAAGAGCTGATTCAGACGGCCAGTACGAAGTATGGTGTTCCGGTTGACTTGATCAAGGCAGTAATCGATACGGAATCCTCGTTCAACCCCAATGTCGTTTCTTCGGCAGGAGCGAAGGGATTGATGCAGCTGATGGATGGCACGGCGAATGGCCTCGGCGTTTCCGACCCCTTTGATCCGGCTCAGAGCATTGACGGCGGGGTACGTTATTTATCGTATCAGCTGAAGCGTTTTGACGGGCAGGAGAAGATGGCACTGGCCGCTTATAATGCCGGTCCCGGACGGGTAAACAAGCTCGGAGTCAACAGTGACCAGGAGCTGATGGAGAAGCTTTCCCAGCTTCCGGAGGAAACCCAGGCCTATATTCTCAAAATAGAACGCGCCCGAGCTGAGTACGGGGTATAATAAAAAGGATCAAATGGTGTCGTCTGGACCACTCTGGTGGCGGGACCCGTTTGATCCTTTTTTCCGGATATAAGAAAGTACAGGCACCAAGACTTTATAAGTTCAGCCGGATCAGTTATTCTATATTCTCGCGCATGAGCTTATCAGCACAGAAGCAAGCAAAGGAGAGACCGATATATGCTGTACTGGGATTATGCCGCTGCCGCACCCCCATATGAAGAAGTAGTGCAGACGATGGAGCAGATTATGAAGCAGCATTATGCCAATCCCTCGTCGCTGCACCGTGCAGGTACGGAAGCCGACCGGCTTATCAAACGTTCACGCGAAGTCTGCGCAGCCGCGCTCGGAGTGAATCCGCAGGAGATTCTGTTCACCTCTGGCGCTACCGAAAGCAACAACCTTGCGGTAAAAGGCGCAGCTCTGCAGTATCAGAGCAGAGGACGCCATATCGTGACTACGGAAATAGAGCATCCTTCGGTCTATGAGAGCTGCCTGCAGCTGCAAAACATGGGCTGGGAGGTCACCTTTGTAGCACCGGATAGCTCAGGAATGGTTGAGCCCTCCCGTATTGCCGCTGCGGTGCGCCGGGATACTGTACTTGTCAGCGTGATGCATGTCAATAATGAGGTTGGAACAGTGCAGCCGCTGCTGGAGATTGGACGGCTGGTGAAGGCTGCCAACCACCGGACACTGTTTCATGTGGACGGAGTGCAGGGCTATAGCGGGTTTGAGCCAAGACTGGGTGAGTGGCAGGCTGACCTGTACAGCTTGTCCCCCCACAAAATCCGCGGGCCGCGCGGGGTAGGGCTGCTGTATGTAAGAGAAGGGGTTACACTATTCCCGTTGCTGACTGGCGGCTCCCAGGAGAACGGACTCCGCGCCGGTACGGAAAATGTGCCGGCGGTTGTGGCTTCTGCCAAAGCCGTCCGCATGAGCGGCGAGCGGAGGGAACAGTTTAACAACGTGATGATTCCGCTGCGCAACCGGCTGTTGAAGTTTGTGGCCGGCATCCCGGAATTGAAGGTCAACAGCAGGGAGGACGGAGCTCCGCATATTGTCCATTTCTCTTATCCCGGCATGAAGGGGGAGGTGCTGGCCCGTAAGCTGGAGGAACTGGGGATGGTCGTATCTACCCGTTCGGCCTGCTCCTCGCGGCTGGCCGAGCCGAGCCGGATTCTGCTGTCCATGGGCAGGGATGTTTCCACGGCACTCGGCGGAATCCGCATTAGCCTTGGCGACAGCCATACGGAAGCTGATATTGCCCTGCTGGAGCAGGCGCTGCTTAAGGCTGTACAGGCTTTGAAGATTGTTGAAGGAGGCATGAGATAACCGATGAAAGAGCAGGAAACTGGAACTGCCATAAGCGGCGGAAGCAGTATTGAATATGCAGATATGCTTATACTGAGGTTTGGGGAATTTACACTGAAGGGCAAGAACCGGGCCCGGTTCGAGAAGACGGTGCTGCGCCATGTGAAGGAGATGGTCAAGCCTTATCCCAATGTGGTGCTGAGCAAGGAATTCGGACGGATTTATGTGCAGTTGAACGGTGCGCCGGCCGGCGAGCTGGCGGCGTCGCTGAAGAATGTCTTCGGCATCGCCTCTATTAGTCCGGTCAAGGTCGCTTTATCGGAGTTTGACGATATCCTGTCCGCCAGCCGGACATTCCTGGAGATTATCGCCCCAGCTCCGGGTACTACCTTTAAGGTCAACGCGCGCCGGGTATGGAAGGAGTTCCCGCATGGCTCCATCGAGATGAATAAGCTGATCTCGACTCCTCTGCTGCAAGGCTATCCCGGCCTGATCGTGGATGTGAAATCACCACAGATGGAGCTCAAGATCGAAATCCGCGAGGGGCACACTTATATTTTCTGTGAGAATATCCCCGGGGTCGGAGGGTTTCCGCTGGGAACCAACGGAAAGGCTATGCTCCTCCTGTCCGGCGGTATTGATAGTCCTGTGGCAGGCTGGTCTTCGATGCGCCGCGGTTTGGAAGTGGAGTGTGTCCACTTCTACAGTTATCCTTATACGAGTGAGCTTGCCCGCCAGAAGGTTGTGGATCTTGCGCGGGTGCTGTCGCGTTATGCCGGGGTGATTAAGCTGCATCTCGTTCCGTTTACGGAGGTGCAGACCGCTTTTACGGGGATTGGCCAGGATAACCTGATTATTACGCTGATGAGGCGGGCGATGCTGAAGATTACCACCCGGCTGGCTGAACGGGAAGGGGCGCTTGCGCTTGTTACCGGGGAGAGTCTAGGGCAGGTGGCCAGCCAGACGTTATCCAGCATGAATGTCATCGGACGCGCTACAACGCTGCCACTGCTGCGGCCGCTGGTCATGATGGACAAAAGCGAGATTGTCGAGCTTTCCCAAATGATCGGCACGTATGATCTATCTATCCTGCCTTACGAGGATTGCTGCACGCTATTTGTGCCTAAATCGCCTACGACCAACCCGAATCTGCGGATTGTGGACAAGATTGAAGCGACATTGCCCGGATATGCCGCACGGCTGGATGCAGCTGTCGCGGGGACAGAGACGATTTCCATTACGCCTTACGGGGATGAGAAACCAAGCGATGTAGTTCCGGTGCAAGCCGGGCTGCAGGAAGAGTGGTTCTAACACAATAACAGGGGGCCCGAAACCGTTGACGGATTTTGGGACCCCCGTTTTTGTTGATGAAACGGTATGTCTTAGCCCGAGGTTCCGCTATGCGGGATCTTTTTGTGCTCCAGCCGCCGTTTCCAGTGCCCTGCAGCAAGTATGCCTGCAATCACAAGGATGATGAAGAGTACATGCAGCAGAGGGTGCTGCTCAAAAAAAGGCTGGAGCTTCTGTTCACCGGTAATCATGGTGGAGGCGGTGTACCCCAGCACTGCGGAACCAATGTAAATAATCCAGGGATACCGGTTAATCAGCTTAATAAAAAGCGTACTGCCCCAGACTACAATGGGTACACTGATAAGCAGTCCTACCACAACCAGCGTGATATTGTGATTGGCTGCTCCGGCAATGGCGATGACATTGTCCAGACCCATGGCCGCGTCGGCAACAATAATTGTCCGCACAGCCGCCCACAGTGTGCCTCCGGCCTTGATATCCGCATCGTTATTTTCCCCGCTGAGCAGCTTGTATGCAATCAGGATCAGCAGCAGCCCGCCGAACAGCAGCAGCCAAGGGACTTTCAGCAGCCAGACAACCAGTATGGTAGCGATGATCCGCAGCACAACGGCTCCGCCCGTTCCAAGCAAAATGGCTTTTTTCTGGGTGTCTGCTGGTAAATTCCGTGCAGCTAGCCCGATGACAATAGCGTTGTCCCCCGCCAGAATCAAATCAAGAAAGACGATATTCAGCAATGGCAATATAAAATCGGTAACGGTTGTATTCAAGCCAGGTCACTCCCATAGTTTGTTGGTCAGAGCATTAGATAGGTATAGTTTTGTATACGCAAAAAAGGGGCCGGACATGCATCAGCCGGTAAAAAAGCTGGACAGGAAGCATAGCTTGTCGCCAATCCACATACATGTAATTACATGTAGTCCGGGGAGGTAAAAGCTAATGGATTCCTTGTTGCTGCTTGGGGAAATATTGATGATCAATCTTGTGCTGAGCGGAGATAACGCGATGGTCATAGCGATGGCCAGCAAAAATCTCCCGGAGAAGAACCGCAAAACTGCTGTCTGGTGGGGGGCTGCGGGCGCTGTCATTCTTCGGTGTGTGCTGACGTTTGCGGCAGTGCTGCTGCTGAAAATCCCTTATATTGAAGCGGGCGGAGGCATTCTGCTGCTATGGATTGCCTTCAAGCTGCTGCTGGAGGAGGAAGAGGAGGTTAGGGTGGAGGAAAGCTCTACCGTGTGGAGGTCCATCCGCACCATTCTGTTGGCTGACTTTATCATGAGTCTCGACAATGTGCTGGCGATTGCGGGAGTAGCCAAGGGTGATTTGGCCCTGATCGTCATCGGGATCGCGTTAAGCATTCCGATCGTCGTCTGGGGAAGCGGTATTATCGTCGGCTGGCTGCACCGGTTTCCTGTGCTTGTCTTCATCGGCGCCTACATACTCGCCCATACTGCTGGAGAAATGCTGCTGCAGGATGCCAAGTTTGGTGCGGTGCTCTCCTTTATGCTGCCGTCTTTACACTCGGTTTTGCCGCTTGCACTTGGTGTTCTCGTTGTCCTGTCCGGTTTGATTAAGCGGAGGACCGTATCCGCAGGTTAAGAAGCGGCAATACTAGAGGCTGTGCCAAAAGCTGGATAAGCTGGGGCGCAGCCTCTTTAGACTGAGCAGCTTTTTCAAAATATAAAAATTTATATGCTTCACGTTATAAATTATCCTTTTATTTCTCGCTGAAACGGATACCGTCCTTTTGAGGACCGTGAAGCCGTTTCCACTTGTCATCTCCTAAAATATGAAGAATGATGGTGTTTTATTTATTTTTCAGATAAAATATAAAGGGAATCCTGTCGCAGGAAATTGAACTTTCGAAGTGACGAGGCAAGGAATAGACGTGAATTTGAAGGGATGGGTGATTGATGTCTTCCAAAAACGACATGAAACTGGGTATTTTTATTGCCGCCGCCGGCATTGTGATTCTATTCGGAAAGCTGGGGGTGTTCGGGTTTCTCGGGCGGGCCTTATGGCCACTCGTGATACTGGTTCCAGGCCTGTTCCTGCATGTGCTCTTCTTCAGCAGCCGCGCTTCGGCAACCGTGTTGATTCCGGCCGGAATATTGACTGTGTATGGATTGCTGCTCGGGTTATGCAATACCTGGGGCTGGGGGCTTATGACTCATCTGTGGCCGTTGCTGCTGTTCGGCATCGCTGTCGGGCTGTATGAATATTCGCTGTATTCTTCGGCGCGGACCGGTGGTCTGATGACTACGTCTGTCATACTTGGAGCACTGAGTCTGGTGCTGTTTATCTTCAGTCTGCTGGGCACAGGAGCGTTGTATTTGTTAGGTGCGGTACTGATTGCTGCCGGGATTTGGCTGATGGCCGGGCGCGGAAAACCGGGAAGCCGCAAGAAGTGGAACGGGGGCTGGTGAGTGAACCGGCTGCTGTGAAATTTGCGGATCTTCTCAAGGAAAAAATGGCCTGACGCGGAATTAGAAAAATTAAACGAAGTTGGAAATCGTTTTTTCAGAAAAAGACTTGCTTTTCATAGTGCTTTCACTATAATATTAAGGAATGTTGGAGCGTCGGCTTTCTGCCAGGCGCTTCTTTTGTGAGACTGCCGTGACATGCTATAAATTTAAACATTTTTAATTTGATAAATGAGAGGATTTGGATACAAATCATGCATTCAAGAAAAGATATTCGCAACATTGCGATCATTGCCCACGTTGACCATGGTAAAACAACACTTGTCGATCAGCTTTTGCAGCAATCAGGAATTTTTAGCGCGCATGAGCACCTGCAAGAACGTGCTATGGACTCGAACGACCTGGAGCGGGAACGCGGAATCACCATCCTAGCCAAAAATACAGCAATTACCTATAAAGAGTTCTTGATCAACATTGTAGATACCCCGGGCCATGCTGACTTCGGCGGCGAAGTGGAACGGATCATGAAGATGGTTGATGGTGTACTGCTTGTTGTTGACGCCTATGAAGGCTGCATGCCGCAAACGAAGTTCGTTCTGCGCAAAGCGCTGGAACAGCACCTGACACCAATCGTTGTAGTGAACAAGATTGACCGTCCGGCTGCACGTCCGAAGGAAGTTATTGATGAAGTGCTGGATCTGTTCATTGAGCTTGAAGCCAGTGACGATCAGCTGGAATTCCCAGTAGTTTATGCATCCGCACTAAACGGCACATCGAGCATGGATACTGAGAAACAGGATGACAACATGCTTGCTCTGTATGAAACCATTGTTGAGCATATCCCGGCTCCGACTGAAAAAGTTGAAGAACCTCTGCAGTTCCTTGTTACGCTGATGGATTACAATGAATACCTTGGCCGTATTGCCATCGGACGTGTAAACCGCGGTGTTATCAAGCAAGGCCAATCCGTAACTGTTATTATGCGTGACGGTAAGAGCAAGACGGCACGGATCGAGAAGCTGTTCGGCTTCCAGGGCCTCAAGCGCGTAGAAACCGAAGAAGCGGGCGCAGGTGACATCGTTGCTATCGCCGGCATCAAGGATATCAACATCGGTGAGACGATTGCCGATCCGCAGCATCCTGAAGCTCTTCCGGTTCTGAAGATCGATGAGCCTACGATGCAAATGACGTTCCTCGTGAACAACAGTCCGTTTGCCGGTAAAGAAGGCAAATGGGTAACTTCTCGTAAGCTGCGCGAGCGTCTGTTCAAAGAGCTCGAAACAGATGTCAGCTTGCGTGTGGATGAAACGGATTCTCCTGACGCCTTTATCGTATCCGGACGCGGTGAGCTTCACCTCGGTATCCTGATCGAGAATATGCGCCGTGAAGGTTATGAAATGCAGGTTTCTAAGCCTGAGGTTATCGTCAAAGAAATCGACGGAGCCAAGATGGAGCCGCTTGAACGTCTGATGATTGACGTTCCGGAAGAAAGCATGGGCGCCGTAATGGAGAGCCTGGGCAGCCGCAAAGCCGAAATGGTCAACATGATCAACCACGGTACTGGTCAAGTTCGTCTGGAATTCCTGATTCCTGCACGCGGCCTGATTGGCTACAATACACACTTCCTGACGCTGACACGCGGCTATGGTGTAATGAACCATGCCTTTGACAGCTATGCTCCACTGATCGGCGGCCAGGTTGGCGGACGTCATCAGGGCGTGCTGGTGTCCAGTGAGACCGGAAGTACAACGTTCTACGGTATGATGGGCGTAGAAGACCGCGGTATTCTGTTCCTGGAGCCAGGAACAGAAATCTACGAAGGTATGATCGTCGGTGAGCATACCCGTGATAACGATATTATCGTTAACATTTGTAAGGAAAAAGCACTGACCAACGTGCGTTCTGCTACGAAGGATGAAACGGTAAAAATGAAGACCCCACGGATGTTCTCTCTGGAAGGTGCGCTTGAGTATCTGAACGATGACGAATATTGTGAAATCACCCCGAAATCTGTTCGTCTTCGTAAGAAGATCCTGAACAAGGGCGAGCGTGAACGTGTAGAAAAGCAGCGTAAGTCAGCACAAGCCAGCCAGGCCTAAGCTGATATAGAACAAGCCGCCGGATGTTGAATCCGGCGGCTTGTATTTGTTTAAATATAAAAATTTATATGCTTCACACTATAAATTATCTTTCTATTTCTCGCTGAAACGGATACCGCCCTTTTGAGGACGGCGAAGCCGTTTCCACTTGTGAGGCGATCTTTTAAATTGCAGGGATTATTTGCGGATTAAAGCTCCCGGGGATGATATAATGTAAGCGATACATACCTTGGGAGGAGTGGTGAGCTGTGCAGAGATGGTTTGCGGAGCATCCTATTGTGGCCTATATTGTCATTTTTATATTGCTGACTTATGTGTATAACCGTGTATTCCGCGTGAATCAGAAGCTCCCCATTGGTAAAGAAATCGTGCTCTATCTGATGATGGCACTCGGCTCAGGCATGCTGCTGATTTTTCAGCATGACAAACTGCCGATCATTCAGTGCCTGCTGGTGGCTGTAGGACTTATGCTGCTCGTGCGGGTCCGTTATTTTGTGGAGGCCCGGCAGAAGCGCAAGGCTGCTGCAGCAGCCAAAAGACAATAACCGCAACTTTTACCGTTTGAAATCGTCTATAGTAAGTATAAATCAACCTAATCTATGCGAAATGAAAAGGACCTTATTCTATTATGAGTACAAGCAAGGGAAGTTTACCTCCAAGGAGACCCGCTGGACCCCAACAAACGGGCAGAGGGCAGCAGGTTAAGGCTGCTCCTGGAAAACAGGGCAAGAAAAAAGCAAAGAAACGGGGATTTGCAGCCCGTTTGGGAAAAATGCTATTAATTATCCTTCTGGTTGCGATCCTGGCTGTGCTGGGTTACGTAGGGTTTCTGTACTATAAGTTCGAGCAGGGAGGATTTGGAGTGGACCAGCCCGTCCAGGACAGCCAGCTTGCTTCGTCTAAGCCGCTGACTATGCTGCTGCTGGGAACCGACAACCGCCCGAAGCATCCGTCCAATCTCACGGATGTTATTATGGTTGCTGCACTGAATCCTAAGACGCATTCGGCGACGATTGTCTCGCTTCCGCGGGATACTTACGTCGAGCTGAGCGGTTATAAGAAGACCAAGATCAATGCGTTTTACCCCCGCTTCAAGAGCAAGGAGAAAACCTCAGGCATTCTAGCTGAGGATGAGATGAAGACGATGATGAGCAAATATCTGGACATTGATGTCGATTATGTCACCGTGCTCGATTTTCAAGGCTTCCGTGATATTGTGGACGAATTTGATGGAGTAGATGTCAACATCAGCGCCGACATGTGCTATACGGACAGTGTGGACGGAACAGATATTAATCTGAAGAAGGGTCCGGCCAAGCTGGATGGGGATGAGGCGCTCGATTATGTGCGTTACCGCAAGTCCAACTGTAGTCCAAGGACCCAGGCTTCCGATGACTTTGACCGCAATAAACGCCAGAACGAGGTATTGAACGGACTGGTTGGACAAATGCAGTCCCTTGGAGGAGTGCTCAAAATAGGCAAGGTTTTTGACGCTGTGGGCGACAACATGCAAAGCGATATTGAGAATGCACAAATCAAAAGCTTGATTTCTACTTATTGGAAAATATCTAAAGAGAATATTGAATTTGTGCCGGTGACCGGAACCTGGCGCAGCCCGTATGTATATATTAACGATAAAGAACTTGAAGCGGCAAAGAAAAGCCTGCAGGACCGGATTGCCGGGGTTTCCTCCGCTGCCTCAGAGTCTACTGCTCCTTAACGAAGGTCTGGAAGCAACTCTAAATTGAATGCAAGTTTGGGCGTGTGCTATAATATAATAAAGTGAACGCACATTTGCCGCATAGGGGGCCTGTACTTATGTCCGAAGCCGTTGCTCAGCTCAATGAAACCTTGCTATCGATGCTGCAGTCGGAAACGTTTGTCCTGCTTAACACTGTTGATGCGGAATCCGGGGGCCCTACGTCTACGGCAATTTCCTGGATTTATGCAGTGAGCCCTTCTATCGTGCGTCTGGCGGTAGACCACCGCTCCAGACTTGTGAACAACATGAAGGTGAATCCAATGGTAACCGTAACAGTTTTTGGCGAGGGCACCGTTCATGCTATTAATGGGCGTGCTGTTGTGAGGCAGGATCCGCTGCCGGATGTTCCCTTCAAGATGTGCTGTTTTGATGTTGAAATTGAAGCGGTACGCAACGCGCTGTTCTATGGCGCGCAGCTGGATTCCGCTCCAAAATATGCTAAGGTATACGATGCGCGTGCGGCTGAGAAGCTGGACGGCCAAGTATTTGCCGCCATGCAAAAAGCCCAGTGAGGATCTCACTAGGCTTTTTTTGTCCAAAGAATCAGGTTATTGATTGTTGCCTTTCGGCTTGGTATCCTCTGGCAGCTGCGGTATGATGCGGCCGATGATATCCGCCATTTCTGCAGCGAAGCCGGACACCGGATTTCCCTTAGAGATATGACGGCCCATTTCGTTCAGTCTGTTGGAGATATCCATATCGGCAGTGACGAAGGCATTGACGCCACGCGGATCTTTACGGATGGCTTCAGCCACCGAATATTTGATGCTTCCGACACGCGAACGTTCCAGCTTCCCGTCAACATCAATGCCAACCACGGCGACATTGTTCATTACGACACAGTGGGCACCGTTGACGCCTGGAACTCTTTGGGCCAGCTGTTCAAAATGATCCTTGAGTGCAACATCGCTTTCCCCCTTGCCGTCAGAAGCTTGTCCGGCTTCAGCGTAAGGGGCCATATTACCATCATTAGACAATGACCGTACCTCGCGGTTTCCCTGGCTGCTTAAAGCCTTGGCCGATTGTTTATCCTGAGGAGAGGGTGATGTCTCTTTATTAGCGATACCGCAGCTTGTCAGCAGCAGCAGTACCAGCAACAGACACATTGATTTTCTCATATGTGCTTACTCCTTTCAGTCAGAAATCAGTTCTTTACTTTATCTTGCCCTTGCTGAAAAGAGTTATGTATGATCAATCAAACCAGGCGCTGTGGAGGGGATAGCATGAAAAAGATATTTGTACTAGACACCAACGTGCTTTTGCACGACCCCAATTCGATCTTTGCTTTCAAGGAGCATGAAGTAGTCATTCCGGCCGTGGTTCTGGAAGAGATCGACTCCAAGAAGCGTAATGCCGATGAAATCGGCCGCAACGCCCGCACCGTGTCACGATTGTTAGACGGACTCCGGGAACTGGGCCACCTGCATAGCGGTGTGGTTCTGGAACATGGAGGCATGCTGAAGGTGGAGCTTAACCACCGCAGCTTCGTAAAGGTACAGGAAATGTTCGGTGAGGTATCCAACGACAACCGGATATTGGCTGTAGCGCTCAATTATCTTCATGAGGAGAACGAGAAAGCTGAACCACGCCCTGTGGTACTCGTAAGTAAAGATGTACTTGTCCGCATCAAAGCGGATGTGCTTGGCATTACACCGGAGGATTATTTATCTGACCGTACAGGTGATCTGAACGAGCTGTATACCGGCTACCAGTCACTGATGGTCCATCCTTCGCTGATTGATGAATATTACAGCCACCGTTTCCTGTCCGTCAAACAACTGCCCCTGTCCTATGCGCTCTACCCGCATGAATTTGTAATTCTGAAGGATGAGATCGGCAGCGGCAAATCTGCTCTGCTCAAAGTGAACAGCGACGCCACACGCCTTGAACCGCTCTATTTGGGCAATGATGCGGTGTGGGGTATCAGTGCCCGTAATGCCCAGCAGCGGATGGCGCTGGAGCTGCTGTTGAACGATGACATCCCGCTGGTAACTATTACCGGCAAGGCAGGAACGGGCAAAACGCTGCTGGCGCTTGCTGCCGGATTGTTCAAGGTGGAGGATGAGCACCGCTACAAGAAGCTGCTCATCGCCCGGCCGGTTGTGCCGATGGGTAAAGATATCGGATATTTGCCCGGGGAGAAGGATGAGAAGCTGCGTCCGTGGATGCAGCCGATTTATGATAATTTGGAATTTCTGTTTGATACGAAGAAGTCCGGGGATATTGATAAAATACTTATGGGCCTCGGCAGCATCCAGGTGGAGGCACTCACCTATATCCGCGGACGTTCCATTCCTTCGCAGTTCATCATTATTGATGAAGCCCAGAACCTTTCCCGCCACGAGGTGAAGACCATCGTCTCCAGAGCCGGGGAAGGCAGCAAGGTTATTCTTATGGGCGACCCGGAGCAGATCGACCATCCTTATCTCGACGCAGCGAGCAACGGGCTCAGCTATATTGTCGAGAAGTTTAAGCAGGAAGGGATCAGCGGTCATATCACACTGGAAAAAGGTGAGCGTTCCCGCCTGGCCCAGCTGGCCGCCGATTTACTGTAATCGCCGGCATTTGTCAGCCGGCTGCTGTAGTGACAAAATAAAGTAGCTGCGAGACATACCGGCACCGCGCAGCCAAATCATGATAAGCAACGCCGCAAAGCCGGGAGATCAATGTCTCCCGGCTTTTTGCCTGCCCCCTGAACGGCGGAGGTTTCAGAGCTTATACGCGATAATGGAATGGAGAGAAAGTTTGGAACTGGAGAAGCGCTAGCGTTCGCCTTTATCCTCGGATTTCTTCCGCTGCAGGCGGAATTATATAAGTTAAAGAACTACCTAGAGGCAAAAGCAGCGGAGGGGAAGTTTGGAACTGTAGGAGCGATAGCGACCGCCTTTGTCTACGGATTTCAACCGCTAAGAGCGGTATAAATCAAGAAATCTGTAGACAACAGCGGCCGGAAGTCCAAACATTCACCGCAGTTGCGTTCTATGCCGGATCGGTAAATTTAATGTTCAACTTATATAGAATCAGGAAATCTGAGGATAACAGCGATCGGAAGTCCAAATCTTTCTTGTAATGCAACATTATATCGCAAGTGTCTTGAGGCCTCCACCGTTCACACCTATATAATAGAAAGAGAACGTTTTCAGCTAACACAGACAATCAAAGAATCATCTGGTAAAATAGGGGGACAAGTGTTTAGACCGGAGGGGAAAAGAAATGCTGAGACGCAAAAACTATTGGCTGCTGTTTGCGATACTGCTGCTTGCGCTGACAAGCTTGTCACCCAGCATGGAGCTGGACACCAGTGAACGCACCCGTCCGCAGAAGTTGCCGCTCGATCAATCAGAGCGCCCGGATTCGGGAGAGACAGGAAATGTGCAAAGCCTGCGGATTCGCGTTTCGCTGAGCAGCGAAGAGCTGCGTGAGCTGGAACGGATCAGCAGGAACTATACGTTGTCGAGCGGGATTGAAGTCGTACTGAGCAATGTGGACAGCGAGGAATCGGCTGAAGTGCTGAAGCAGGACCTGACTACAGGCGACAGTCCGGATATTGTGATGACCGATGGCCGCAATATTTCCGATCTGGCTACCCGGGGATATTTACTACCGGTGGATGTCTACCAGAGCGTTCCCGGCAGCGCCCCGCTGACCCTGCTGATTCCGCAAATGCAGTGGAATGGATATGATTGGGGAGTTCCGCTCGATATTGATCCTTACGTACTGGTGTATTCTCCGGCGCGCCTTGCCGAATTGGGCCTTTCGGAAGCGCCGAAAAGTCTGGAGCAGTGGAGCGGGCTGCTGAAGCATCTCCGAGAAAAACAGGATCAGGAACAATATATCCTGGCTATGGATACCCGTAATCCCTATGGTTACTCTGCGGTCCTGGAAAGTATGGGGGCCAGCCTGACTTCAGAGAATGCGGCAATGTTGGAGTGGACCCAGAACGCCCGCAGCTCCTTCTACCTGACTAGCCGGTATAATAAAGAGATCTGGAATATGCTACAGGAGGGAAAGGTCGCCGTTGCTGCGCTTCCGCTCTCTGAATTCCAGAAGCACGGGAACTCATCGCTGGCTGTGGAAGTGCTGCTGCCTGGCGGGAGCAGTAAAGGCTATGAGGCAATGTACAGCCGTTTCTTCGCTCTTCCTGCAGAGTCGAGCAACCCGGAGGCGGCGGTGAAATGGCTCGCCTATATTACCTCAAGCTCCGCGCAGCTGGAATGGCTGGAGAACACGGGGCGTCTGCCTGCGCTGGATGAGCTTTACCGTTCGGGACTTCCGGAGATGGATAGGCTTCCTTTTGACTCCGGGGTGCTGCTGACAGACGAAGCCATCACCGAGGAAAGACCGGTTGGCAGCTGGAGTGAGCTCTCCACGGCGGTGGCAATGCTGCTCACCGGTAAGCTGGATGCCGCAGGATACCAGGAAGCGCTGGCAGCAACCTCAAAATGAGATGGAGAGCTTTACATAAAGCACGCCTTCTTTGCTCTCTACTTCAGTCGCATGCAAAAGTGAGACGATTTTCTCCGGATAAAACCCTAGATCGAATTCTTCCTCCAGTGACTGGCGGGTGGAATCAGGCAGCTCCAGGCCATTAAATACTACATTGTCGACATGGAACATGAGCCCGTTAACCGGCTCGTTTTCAATCGTGTAATGACCGGTCAGGGTAAGCGTCAAGCCGCCGCTGGTTCCCGAAGCAGTCACCTGCCCCTTGTTGAAATGAAAAGCGAAATCCTTAAACAGCTCATTTTGTGAGATCAGAAAGGTATTAAGATCCTCTTCCTTCAGCGCAAGGGTATAGGTCATTCCTTTACGGGTCAGCATCCCGCTTTTGCTCTGGACAAATTGCGGCAGATGATTCATAGCCGATGACAAAGCCTTGAAATAGGTTTTCACTTCATGGATACCAATGTTCTCCCAATACCTCGTAAATTCGTTCAGCAGCGCGCTCATGCTCTCCGGATCGCTGCTGGCACTGATTCCTCCTTCAATCTCCTCATTTAACGCGGCAACCCGCGTTTTTTGTTCGGTAAGAGCCGTTTTAAGCTCCTCAAGCTCCTTGCTGCTGCGCAGCGAAGCTGTTATCGTGGATTTCATATCTTTGTACTGCTCTTCATACTGATCAAGGATATCGCGGTCCTGCCCAATAATAATCTCGTAATAATCGTACAGGGCAAGCATCCGGCTGATACTTTTAGCGGAGAGCAGAGCAGCCAGCAGACTATCTCTGTCCCCCATATAATAAGAACGAATGACAGCTCCGGCACGTTCTTGTTGATCCGCGATAGCTGCTTCTTTTTCTGCTGCTTGTTTACTGAGGAGCGAAACCTTCTTCTCGAGAACCTTTTGCTCCGCGGTAATTCTAAGGATCTCACGTTCGATTTCAGCAGAGGACAACGTCTGCTCCAGCAGCCTGCGGGTCTCTTCGTTATCGGGAAAATCAGGAGGAGAGGAGACGGCGGCAGCACTAGAGCCCATGGAAAGCGAGGCCGCGGAGGTCAGCGGCAGCATCGTGCAGAGAAGCAGAATGAGCAGGAAGGCGAACCTTCGGCTTAAAATATTGCGGGAAAGCACTACACCACCACCTTTGGCAAAATAGAATAGGTATGTACTATTAATATGTTTTGTCCTGCTAAAATATCATACCCTGTTTTCCACCTCCCGGCCTACAAAAAGACAAACAAAAAACGGAAGTCGTCCTTATTTCTAAGGATTTGACTTCCGTTTGATTGGCCAATAGCCATTATAGCGGCAACCCCATCTGAAAGATCGTCCAGTAGCTGAAGCCGGTAAATGTAACAATCATGTATCCCCAGAACAACATGATGTAGGTCTTTTCTGTAAACTTCAGATAGCCAAGTATTACAAAAAAGGCGGTTTGCAAGAAGAAGAGTAAGGCCATCTCGGTGAAATCCCCGGCAAAAGCCATCAGCCCGATTACGAGCGTGAAAAACCCCAATACGCGAAACATGCGGTCCAAGAGAGTGTCCCCCTTCTTAGAATGATTCCCGAATATGACTTCTTTGGATTAATTATACCTCCTGGACAAAAGACTGTAAACGAATTCATTGAAAAAAACCTTTGTTTTTTAAATTAATATAATTTTTGACATTGACATATGTGTTTAGCAAGAGAAATTAGAAATTATAGCAATGTGCGTATGATGTTTAAGCAAAATGGA
This sequence comes from Paenibacillus sp. FSL M7-1046, assembly GCF_038007405.1. Lineage (NCBI taxonomy): Bacteria > Bacillati > Bacillota > Bacilli > Caryophanales > Paenibacillaceae > Paenibacillus > Paenibacillus sp. FSL M7-1046. The sequence goes on from NZ_JBBOXB010000001.1 coordinate 4,118,233, forward strand.
AATACAATTTAGTATCAAATAGATTCTATGAACTCTATCAGAGGCATAGAAATGGAGTAAGCAGCTTTTATCCTATTCACTACCCGGCGGAGCTGCCGGTTATGAAGATGGTTATTTCATGATGTTGTTAGGAGGGTTAGGCTTTATGACAGCCGTTAGACAAGATGCTTGGAGTGCTGAAGATGATTTGATTTTGGCAGAAATAACGCTGCGTCATATCCGGGAAGGCAGTACGCAACTCGCTGCTTTTGAAGAGGTGGGAGAAAAAATCGGCAGGACCTCGGCGGCATGCGGATTTCGCTGGAACAGTTGTGTCCGCAAAAGCTATGAGGATGCAATTGGCATCGCCAAAGGCCAGCGCCAGAAGCGGAGCTATTTGAAAAAACAGCCGATGAACAGGGGAGCACAGGTAGCAGGATTGATTCTCGGGGACATTGAAGAAGAATATGGACGAAGCGAAGGCTTGAACGAAAATTCGTTATCCATTGATGCGGTTATCCGTTTCCTCAGACAGTGGAAAGGAACCTTTCAGGAGGCGGGACGCCAGCTGAAGATGCTGGAAAGAGATCTGCGGGAGAAGGAAGATGAATTATCCGAGCTCAGGGTGGAAAATGAGCGGTTATCAAAGGAAGTTAACCTCGCCCAAAGTGATTACCGTGTGGTAAACGATGATTACAAGGCACTGATTCAGATTATGGACCGTGCCCGCAGACTTGCCTTCCTTAATGAAGAAGAAGAGGAAATGAAGACTCGGTTCAAAATGGATGCCAATGGCAATCTCGAACGTATGGAATAAAGGTTAAGCAACGGTATGACCCGCAAACAAAGCTGCCTTCGGGCACAGTGTTTGCGGTTTTTTGTTTTTTGCATTTGCGGGAGCCTGCGGATATAATGAGGGAAATTATTGGAAGGGTGCGGAGGCGCGGCGTGAAAATTGATATTATTGGCGCGGGATCACTTGGTTTGCTGCTGGCAGGAAAACTTATCGGCGCCGGAGCCGAGGTCAGACTCTGGTGCCGAAGTGAAGAACAGAGCAGGGCGCTGGAGGAGAGCGGTATTACAATAAGCTATGAGGATGGCCAACCCCCGGTTTTTCTTCCGCCCGACAAGTTTAAGTCAGCATCTGTGAACACATTTGCCGAAGTTTATCTGCACGATCCGGGGGATTGGATGGCAATCATGGTCAAACAGAACGCACTCCATAATGAATTCCCGCAGATACTGCTTCCACTTAAGCAGAGCAAGATTCAGGCGGTGTGTTTTCAGAATGGTTATGGCCATTTGGAGCTGCTGCAGGAGCTGCTGCCACAAGCAGCAGTTTGGGCAGCGGTAACCACTGAGGCAGCCAAAAGAAAAACATTAACCGAGGTTGTTCATGCAGGGAGAGGAGAAATATGTATAGGGAAGGTTGGCGACAGCAATACTACTCATGGTCCATCCTCGCTAATTAGTTTCATTGAAACGCTCACAGCAGCAGGATTCTCCGCCTCTATGTCGAAAGAAGTGGATACCATGATTTACCGGAAGCTTCTAATCAATGCTGTGATCAATCCTCTTACAGCGATCTGGCGCGTACCGAACGGTGAATTGCTCGCTGCCGAGCAGCGCATACATTTGATGAAGGAGCTGTATGAGGAAGCGATTGCCGTATATGAAGCCTGCGGTATTGCTCTTGAGAGTAACGCCTGGGAAGGCATAATGGAGGTTTGCCGGGCAACAGCCGGCAATATTTCATCGATGCTTGCCGATGTGTTGTCCTCAAGAGCAACGGAAATACGCTGGATTAATGGGAGCATTGTGGATATGGCGGAGCGGAGTGGCATCGATGCTCCACAACACCGCTGGATTTGCCGGATGGTAGAAGGCATGCTTGTGAGGGAGAGGTGAGGCTGTTTGGAATTTCTGCGGAATTCGTTCATTACTATAAGCGTTATTCCGATTGTTCCTTTTTTAATCGTCTATTTTGCGGGAATAGGCCTCAAAAAAGAAAAGAAAAGCACTTTTTTGCTGGCAATGGACGTGACTACATTATTTTTATTACTTTCCGTATCGGCCTTATTTAATATTATATTTGATTCGGGTTGGGGCTTCTATCTTATACTACTTATTGTATTAATATCCACCGGATTGATTGGAGGGGCTCAAAATCGCTTAAAAGGAAAAGTGGATGGAAAACGGTTACTTCGGGCAGTATGGCGGCTTACTTTCTTTTTTATGACCGTTAGTTACATTCTGTTTTTGGTCGTAGGCCTCATTCAATACATATCACAAGCGATGTAACGTTCCACTGCTTCGGTGAAGCGTCAATGTCACAAATCTTTTAAGTTTTAAAAAAAAACGGTTTTTCAGAAAACATTGCTCTAGATTTTTTTGACCACTGGTTGTATAATCATAAACCATATACCACATTCTATTTAGGGGGAACTGCTAGATGAAGAAGAGTAAAAGTCTATTGCTCATGATTGCATTAGTTTTAGTCATCGGCACAGTGCTTGCTGGCTGCGGCGGAAACAATGCAAACAATGGCAAAAATGCCAGCCCGACCAATGCGCCGGCTGACAACGCAGGTAACAAGAACACAGGAAACGCAACTGGCGATGAGAAGTTAGCTGCTGACCAAACGCTTAAGATCAACCTGAGCTCCGAGCCTCCTACATTTGACCCGCAACAAGCTCAAGACAGCACATCCAATGCTATCCTGAAATTGTTGTATGAAGGACTTACCCGTCAAAATGCAGAAACTGGGCAAGCTGAAGAAGGTATTGCTGAGTCCTGGGAAATCTCCCCTGACGGCCTGGTGTATACTTTCAAACTTCGTGATGCAAAATGGAGCAACGGCGACCCTGTAACAGCTAAAGACTTCGCCTTTGCTTGGCAGCGCGTCCTGGATCCAAATGCTACAGACGCTGCTCCATATGCATACCAATTGTTCTACATCAAAGGTGCTGAAGATTATTTCGGTGGCAAAATCACTGACTTCAGTCAAGTTGGCATTAAAGTAGTTGACGATAAAACACTTGAAGTGACATTGAACAACCCTACACCATATTTCTTGGGTCTGTTGTCTTTCTATACGTACTACCCAGTGCATAGTTCCGTTGCAAATGATCCAAAATGGGCAACTAAGGTTGAAAGCCAAATTACTAACGGACCTTTCACTTTGACTGAGTGGACAACTGGCCAATCTTTGGCTGTAACTAAGAACCCATCGTACTATGCTGCAGATCAAATTAAAGCAGCAGGCATCAACTTCTCCATCGTAAACAGTGGTGCAACTGAACTCTTGAGTTACAAAAACGGCGAACTTGACCGTGCTGGCGGTCCAATTGGTGAAATTCCAACCGAGCAACTGCCAATCGTTGAAAAAGAATTCCCTAAAGAATTTGCAAGAAAAGGTATTTCCAGCGTTTACTACTACCAGTTCAATGTAACTGAAAAACCTTTCACAAATGCTAAAATCCGTAAAGCCTTGGCTATGAGTATCAACCGTCAGCCAATCATCGATAACATCACACTGGGTGGACAACTGCCAGCATTTGGTTTCGTACCTCCTGGTATCCAAAGCAATGAGCAAGAATTCCGTACACAAGTAGCTGATTCCCAGTATTTCGGCGAAGATATTGAAGGCGCAAAAGCATTGCTTGCTGAAGGTCTGAAAGAAGAAGGCTTGGATAAACTGAGCTTCACTCTTACTTACAACACAAGTGAAGGCCACCAAAAGATCGCTGTAGCCGTAGCTGATATGTGGAAAAAGAACCTCGGCGTTGATGTTAAGCTTGCAAACAAAGAGTGGGGCGTCTTCATCGAAGACAAACACAACCTGAACTATCAAGTAGCACGTGCCGGCTGGTCCGCGGACTTCAATGATCCAATGACTTACCTTGATATGTGGGTAACTGGCGGCGGTAACAATGATACTGGTTACTCCAACCCAGCGTATGACAAACTGATCAACGAAGCTAAAAAATCTTCAGACAATGCTGTTCGTCAAGAGAAGTTTGCTGCTGCAGAAAAAATGATTATGGATGATATGATTCTGATTCCGATCTATTACTACACAAACAACTCGTTGACTAAAGAGTACCTTAAAGGTGTAACTCTTGACTTCAGCGGTGCAGTCGACCTGAGCCGCGCTTACTTGCTCGAACACTAAGAGTAATGCTTGCAACAAAATATAGTAATATAATATCTGAAGGTTTTTATATTACTTCGGGATATATATGTGGAACTCCATATATATCCCTTTTTTTTGTATGGGATAGTAAATGAGATTATTTGGAAAAAATAACAATTTGATTAAATGGACAAATGAGTATTTTTTCCTTAGAATAGGTAAGTAAAAATATTGTCGAAGGAGGTGATGGCGGGCATGGTTCGTTATATTTTCAACAGATTTCTCCACATGATTATTTCCCTGTTTGTATTGATATCTGCGACCTTTTTCCTAATGAAGGCGATTCCCGGAGATCCATTCACAGCAGAAAAGAAAATTCCTGAACAAATTTTGCAGCGTCTATACGCGCAGTATAATTTGGACAAGCCCGTCTTTGAGCAGTACGTAATTTATTTGAAGAATATTATTAAAGGTGACCTGGGCATTTCAATGAAAATGCTTAACCAGGAAGTAACAGATATTATTTCACAAACCTTCTCTTCATCACTGAAGCTTGGGGTTGTGGCTATTATTGTAGCGATTATTATAGGTGTAGGGCTAGGGATGCTTGCGGCTCTGCATCACCGGAAATTGATCGATAATGTCGCAATGATATTGGCTGTTCTCGGTATTGCGGTACCGAGCTTTGTTGTGGCTTCATTGCTGCAATATTTGCTGGCCTATCACTGGAAAATTTTCCCTGTCATGGGCTTTAAAGGACCGATGAATTATTTCCTCCCGGTTATGGCACTGACGGCGTCGCCGATTGCAGTCATTGCACGTCTTACCCGTTCCAGCATGCTTGAAGTGCTTCATGCCGATTACATCAAGACAGCAAAGGCGAAGGGTCTCAGCTGGATGTCGATTTTATCCCGCCACGTGTTGCGCAACGGTATTATGCCGGTAATTACTTATGTGGGACCGATGACCGCGAACATTATCACCGGTTCTGTTGTCATTGAACAAATCTTCGGTATCGGCGGTATCGGTAAACAGTTCGTTCAAGCGATTAACACACGTGACTATCCGATTATTATGGGTATCACCATATTCTATGGTGTAATCTTGATGGTCGCACGTTTCCTTACGGATGTCGCTTATGTTGCTGTTGACCCACGTATTAAACTTGCTGGAGGAAAGGAGGATTAACGTTGGCTGCAAATAATAATACTGTTGCTCCACATGTGGACCTGAAGCCCGAAGATTTCCGTAAAATCGGCATTGATGAGAAGGAAGCGGAAGTGATTCAGCGCGAAAGCCTTTCCGCTTGGCAGGATGCATGGCAGCGTCTGCGCCAGAACAAAATAGCTATGGTTGCGCTGGTTATTATGATCTTGATTGTCATTATGGCCATTGTTGCTCCGCATTTGGTTCCTTATACTTATGATTCGAATGATTTGATGAGTACAAACAAGAAACCATCCTTGGATCACTTGTTTGGAACGGATGATTTTGGACGCGATGTATTTGTCCGCACCTGGATGGGTGCCCGGATCTCGCTGATTGTCGGCCTTGCCGCTGCGATGATCGACTTAATCTTTGGTGTAATTTACGGTGGGATCATGGGATTCTTCGGTGGACGCATCGATACAGTAATGAATAAGTTCTCCGAAATTTTATATTCGATTCCTTATCTGCTCGTAGTAATCATGCTGCTTGTGGTATTTGAACCGAGTCTGTGGACGATTATACTTGCCTTGACCATTACCGGGTGGATCAATATGTCCTGGATTGTGCGCGGCGAAATTATGCAGCTCAAAAACCGCGAATTCATCTTGGCCTCCCGCTCTATGGGTGCTGACTGGAAACGCCTGCTGTTCAAGCATTTGCTTCCAAATGCAATGGGACCTATTATTGTTACCGTAACGTTGTCCGTACCGAGCGCGATCTTCTCCGAAGCGTTCCTCAGCTTCCTCGGACTTGGCGTACAGGCACCGGTAGCTTCACTCGGTTCCATGATCAATGACTCCCTTACAGGCTGGATGTACTATCCTTGGCGGATGATCTTCCCTGCGCTTGTTATCAGCTTGACCATGCTGTCCTTTAATATTTTTGGTGACGGACTCCGTGATGCACTGGATCCTAAGCTGAAGAAATAGGAGGTGAACATTGATGGAACCCATTCTGCAAGTCAAAGATCTGCATGTTTCCTTTTTTGTAAAAGGTGGAGAAGTACAAGCTGTCCGCGGTATGAATTTTGAAGTAGGCAAAGGTGAAACGGTAGCCATTGTCGGTGAGTCCGGCAGTGGTAAGAGCGTTACGGCGCAGTCGATTATGCGGCTCATCCCTACACCGCCCTCCAAAGTGAAACAGGGCGAGATTATTTTTCAAGGACAGAATCTGCTGAACAAAAGCATGAAACAAATGGAAAGTATTCGCGGCAAAGATATTGGCATGATATTTCAAGACCCGATGACTTCTTTGAACCCAACTATCAAAGTGGGCAAACAGATAACCGAAGTTTTGATCAAACATCAGAATATGTCAGCGGCCGAAGCGAAAAAGCAAGGTATTGAGATGCTGAAATTAGTTGGCATCAAAAATGCGGAGGCTCGCTTTAACCAATATCCCCACGAATTCTCCGGCGGGATGCGCCAACGTGTAATGATCGCCATTGCACTGGCCTGCCGCCCGGCTCTGCTGATTGCAGATGAGCCGACAACGGCGCTTGACGTTACGATTCAAGCGCAAATCATGGATGTTATGAAAGAGATGCAGCAAAAACTGGGGACCTCCATCATCCTGATCACTCATGATCTCGGCGTAGTTGCAGGCATGTGTGACCGGGTCATCGTTATGTATGCTGGTGAAGTGGTGGAAACAGGTACCAGATGGGAAATCTTTAAGAATCCACAGCATCCGTATACCCGAGGGTTGCTGCGGTCGATGCCGCGTCTGGACCAAAAGAAGGGTGAGCCTTTGATTCCGATCATCGGGACTCCCCCGGATCTGATTAAGCCGCCGATCGGCTGTCCGTTCACAGCGCGTTGCAGTGAAGCAATGCATGTCTGCGAACAAATCGATCCCGGTGCAACAGAGTTCAGCGAAACGCATATGGCGCGTTGCTGGAATCTGCATTCGATGGCCAAGGAGGTGCAGTTCGTTTGAGTAAGAACCTGATTGAAGTTGAAGGTCTTAAGAAATATTTTAATGTAGGCAAAGGTAAAGTTCTTAAGGCTGTTGATAATATTAATTTCTCGATCCGCGAGGGTGAAACCCTGGGTATGGTTGGGGAATCCGGATGCGGAAAGACTACTGCCGGCCGTACGGTTCTTCGTTTGTATGAACCGACTGCAGGAAGCGTAAAGTATAATGGCACTGATATTTATAAATTATCCGCGGGCAAAATGAAGGCGCTGCGCCGTGACATGCAGATGATTTTTCAGGATCCGTATGCTTCACTTAACCCGCGTCTAACGGTGTCCGATATTATCGGGGAAGCACTGGACATCCATGGGATGGCCGGAAGCCGTGCAGAACGCAAGAAACGGATTGAAGAGCTGCTGGATATGGTTGGACTTAACCATGACCATGCTACCCGCTATCCGCATGAATTCTCCGGCGGCCAACGCCAGCGTATCGGGATTGCCCGCTCACTTGCGGTAAACCCTAAGTTTATCGTCTGCGACGAGCCGATTTCCGCACTTGACGTGTCCATTCAGGCACAGGTTGTCAACCTGCTCAAAGAACTGCAGGACCGTCTTGGACTTACTTATCTCTTTATCGCGCATGATTTGTCCATGGTTAAGCACATCAGTGACCGTGTGGCGGTAATGTACCTGGGTAAAATGGTTGAGCTTGCAGAAAGCGAAGAGCTTTATGCGAACCCGCTTCACCCGTACACGAAATCGCTGTTGTCGGCGATTCCAGTTCCCGATCCGGAAATTGAAGTCAACAAGAAACGTATTCATCTGCATGATGAGCTTGGCAGCCCGATTTACTCGGCTAACGAGAAGAGCAATGACGCCGATTTTGAGCTTGTAGAAGTATCCAAGGGGCATTTTGTTGCTAAAGCATTCGCTTAAGGCAAGCAAAGCTCTCTTTTATAACTGAAACAGAGGGGGTTGTGGCACAAGTCATACAATGGCTTATGGCACGGCCCCCTTTTGTATAGGGAACTTTATTTGTAATAAGAATCTTAAGTTATTTTTTGACGCCAACACTTACATTGGATACAATCATAAAGAGTTTACGAACTTGTGATTACATATAGCAGGCATAGCTGAACAGGAGGCATTAGTACATGGAAGTAGTACCGGAACCGATCCCGGGCGGATCTGCGCTCGCACGCGACTATATAGACCGTTATGAAACGGTAGAGCATTTGTACGGCGGGGATTTCAGAAATGAAGACAGCCGAGAGAAACGGGCGGCGTGGCTGGATGCAAATGAACATCAGCGTGCCGACCGTACTAAGATTGCTTCAGCCTTACGGCTCTATAACGAACAGCATAATCCCCATTCTGCGGTAACGAATGCTCTGGCGCTGCTGGAACAGCCAGGGACGCTGGTGGTGACCGGGGGGCAGCAAAGCGGCCTGTTTACAGGTCCCCTGTTTGTCGTATATAAGGCGATCACTACCATCCAGGCGGCAAAAGAAGCTGCAGCCCAGCTTGGACGGCCGGTTGTGCCGCTCTTTTGGATTGCCGGTGAAGATCATGACTGGGACGAGGTTAATCATACATTTGTCTTAAACCGCACCGGGGAGATCACCAGAATCAAGCTGGACAAAGCTGATGGCCCCCGTTCGTCTGTCAGTGATATTAAGGTAGAAGAATCGGGATGGGAGCAGGTCATTGCCGAGCTGGCTGGCTTGCTTCAAGAAAGTGAATTCAAACCGCAAATCATGGAGTTTATCCGTGAATCGTCACGAATGGCGGGCAGCATGAGCGATGCTTTTGCCAAACTGATCGGTTCGCTATTCGGCAAATTCGGCCTGATTCTGCTGGATTCTGCCGATCCGGAACTGCGCAAGCTGGAGAAGCCGTTTTTTGCCAAACTGATTGAACGCAATGGTGAGCTGGAAGCAGCCTACAAACAATCGGCAATGCGTATAGTTGACGGAGGATATGAGCTGCAGGCAGATGTGACCTCCGGCAATGCGAATCTTTTCTATATACATGAAGGTGCGCGGCTGCTGCTGCATAAGGCGGATGGGCGATATACTGACCGCAAGGGTGCCGTCTCCTTCTCACCGGAGGAATTGCTGGCAGTGCTTGAAGACCATCCTGAACGGTTCAGCAACAATGTGCTGACACGCCCGCTTATGCAGGATTATGTCCTGCCGGTTCTGGCCACGGTATTGGGACAAGGGGAACTGGCCTATTGGGCCATTCCACGCAATGCCTTTGAAGTTGTCGGCGGACAGATGCCGCTGATCCTTCCGCGCATGTCTTTTACTGTCATAGAAGGAACACTGCATAAGCATATGAATAAATACAGCCTCTCCTTCGAGGATGTGAGACAAGGGCTTGAACAGAAACGGAAAGAATGGATCACCGCCCAGGATGAACTCGAGCTTGGCCGCCGGTTCGAGGAAACGAAGGAAGCCTTCTCCGCCATGTATGAGCCGTTGATCGAACAGCTCGGAACGATTCAGGCCGGTCTGCTTAAATTAGGCAATAACAATAAAGAGAAGATCCTGGATCAGATTGCATTTTTACAGGGAAAAGCCCAGGATGCCATGGAGAAACAAAATGAAGCTGCGCTCCGCCAATGGGAACGGATTGAGCTGTCACTCATGCCGCTGGGAAAGCCGCAGGAAAGAGTATACAATATGATGTATTACTTGAATCGCTACGGCCCGGCTTGGCTGGATGAACTGCTGACCATACCCGCCGACTTCAGCGGAACGCACCGTATTATTTATATGTAGGAAAAGAGAAGTAAGCTTACGAAGGAAGTTTTGTTCGAAGTTAGTCTAAGGAAGTCTATGTTTACAAAACTTTTAGGAGGTTTCATAAATGAGTTCAATGTCGAAAGAAAATAGTATTGTCGCGGACATGTCGCTCGCGCATGAAGGGCATCTGAAAATCGACTGGGTCCGCCAGCATATGCCGGTGCTGAACCGCATCCGCGAGCAGTTCGAAGCTGAACAGCCTTTCAAAGGGCTGAAGGTGTCGATTACGCTGCATCTGGAAGCAAAGACGGCTTATCTTGCGAAGGTAGTCAAGGCGGGCGGTGCTGAAGTTACAATAACCGGATCAAATCCGCTGTCGACCCAGGACGATGTCTGCGCGGCGCTTGTCGAAGACGGCATTACAGTGTTCGCCAAATATAATCCCTCACCGGAGGAGTTTAAGGCACTGAATATCAAGGCTCTGGAGAGTAAGCCGGATCTGATCATCGATGACGGAGGAGATTTTGCGACCCTGCTGCATTCGGAACGTCCCGACCTGATGGAGAATATCCGCGGCGGTGCTGAGGAAACCACTACAGGGATCATTCGGCTGAAGGCACTGCAGAAGCAGGGCATCCTGAAGTTCCCGATGGTTGCCGTCAATGATGCGTATTGCAAATATTTGTTTGATAACCGTTATGGTACGGGCCAGTCGGCATGGGACGGGATCGTCCGTACAACCAACCTGATTGTAGCAGGCAAAACCGTGGTTGTAGTCGGTTACGGCTGGTGCGGCAAAGGGGTAGCCATGAGGGCTAAAGGCTTGGGCGCTAACGTAATCGTCACTGAAGTGGATGCAATCAAGGCAGTGGAAGCGCATATGGACGGATTTCATGTGATGCCGATGCTGGAAGCGGCCAAACGCGGTGATTTCTTCGTTACGGTTACCGGCAACCGGTATGTCATCCGCGGCGAGCATTATGATGTTATGAAGGACGGCGCAATTATGTGCAATGCCGGACATTTTGATGTGGAAGTGAATAAACCGGAACTTGCGGAACGATCGGTATCCCAGCGCACTGTGCGTAAAAATATCGAGGAATACCAGTTGAAGGACGGACGCAAGCTGTATCTGCTGGCTGAAGGCCGGCTGGTCAATCTGGGTGCGGCCGATGGGCATCCGGCGGAAATAATGGATACAACTTTCGCTTTGCAGGCGTTGTCGCTTAAATATGTGAATGATAATTACAAGAGCATCGGTGTCAAAGTGGAGAATGTTCCTTATGACCTGGATGAGCAGGTGGCACGCTACAAGCTCGAAAGTCTGGGAATTGCTATCGACAGCCTGACTCCAGCGCAGGTGGAATATCTGGACAGCTGGAATTTGAACGACTAAGCGGTATTTTATCCTTTATCGATAGGCCCGTTGCCATGTATATGGTGCGGGCTTCTTTTTTTGATCCGGATGGATGAATGCATGGAGTCAGGTGCCTGTGGAGGGGATGACTTGACAAACAAGAAAAAATTACCTTGCTGCGGAAAAAGGTTTTTGATTTTTAATGGCGAATCTATTATGCTTAGGTGGTGTAAAGTGGGGTAAAGTGGGGAATCGGTAGCAAGGGGTGGGTAAAACTATGTTTATGGGGGAATTCCAGCATAGCATTGACGACAAGGGCCGTATCATTATTCCGGCCAAGTTCCGTGAATTGCTCGGAACCTCTTTCGTAGCGACCCGCGGCCTCGACTCCTGCCTGTTTGTTTATCCCATGGAAGAATGGGGAATCATGGAGCAAAAGCTCAAAAGCCTTTCACTGATGAAATCGGATGCCCGTGCCTTCAGCCGCTTTTTTTTCTCAGGAGCGACAGAATGTGTATGGGACAAGCAAGGCAGGGTGAATCTGCCGGGGAATCTGCGGCAATATGCCAAGCTGGACAAGGACTGTGTTATTCTGGGCGTTTCGAACCGGGTGGAGATCTGGAACAAGGAGCTATGGGAGCAGTACTTCGAACAGTCAGAGGAATCGTTCAACGAGATTGCCGAAAAATTGGTGGATTTCAATTTTGATCTATAACATACACAAACACAATTCGAATACTGCCCTGGAGGGATGCAGCTTGTTTCACCACATCACGGTGCTTAAGGAAGAAGCGACAGAAGGGCTGCACATCAAGAAGGATGGGATTTACGTTGACTGTACGCTCGGAGGAGCCGGACACAGTTCTCTTATCGCATCCAAGCTTAGCGGCGAAGGCCGGCTGATCTGTCTGGATCAGGATGAGTGGGCTTTGAACAATGCGAGGGAGAAGATGGCTGAATACGGGGAGAAGGTTGTTCTGGTTAAGACCAACTTCCGCGATCTTGAGCAGGTGCTGAAGGAGCTTCCTTTTGTGCCGCAAAAAGATGGCGTTCCCCAGGTCGACGGAATCCTGTTTGATCTTGGCGTATCCTCACCCCAGTTCGATGAAGGGGAACGGGGGTTCAGCTATAATCACGATGCTCCGCTTGATATGCGGATGGACCAGTCCGCAGAGCTGACTGCAGCCGAAATCGTCAATACATGGAGCGAGCAGGAAATCGCCCGCGTGCTTTTCCAATACGGAGAAGAGAAGTTCTCGCGGCGGATCGCCCGCAAAATTGTGGAGCGAAGAGAGGAACGGCCGGTAGAAAGTACAGGCGAATTGGCTGAGCTGATTAAGGAAGGCATCCCTGCAGCTGCGCGCAGGACGGGTGGACATCCCGCCAAACGCAGTTTTCAGGGTCTGAGAATCGCCGTGAACGACGAGCTTGGCGCTTTCGAGGAAGGACTTCATGGAGCAGTGCGCTGCCTGGCACCCGGAGGAAGGGTATCAGTAATTACCTTCCATTCTCTGGAGGACCGGATTTGCAAGCAAATCTTCAGCAGCTATTTAAGCAGATGCACTTGCCCGCCTGACTTTCCTTTTTGCGTATGCGGCGCTGAAGGCACTCTCAAGTTAATTAACCGCAAGCCGCTCGTTCCTTCCGAGGAAGAGCTGGAGCTTAACCCGCGCGCCCGTTCAGCGAAACTGCGTATTGCAGAGAAATTGTAAAAAGACGATAAAGGAGAGTCAGAGATGGCCTATACCCGCGGCAATTTAGCAGTTCAACCCAAGAGAAAAGAAGAGGTAAACCCGCTTTACCGCGAGAAGACAAAAGTTGTCACTAGGCGGATGGTGATTCCACTGCAGGAGAAGCTGATGTATATGCTGACACTGGGAGCATTCGTGCTGGTGGCTGTCGCCCTGATTTGGCGTTACGTCCACATTTATGATTTGAATTTGCAGGCTCAGAAGCTGGACAGCGAAATTGCAAACAACAAAAAGCAGATTGCCACCTATCAGATGGAGAAGCAGAATTTAGAGCAGCTGGTAATCGAGAAGGCAAAAAAGCTGGGATACGTGCAGCCGCCTGAGGATACCACTATTTATGTGCCGGTGGGCAGTACTTCAACTGACGGAGATAACCAATAGCGATTGGCAGAAGTCGCAATAATAGAGTTTGTGAGGTTTCCTTATGTTAAAAAGAATAAAACTTCGCACGCTGTTTATAGGAGGGTGTATTACCCTCTTTTTTCTTGTTTTAGTCGCCAGGGTGTTCTGGATACAGGTTCTGCAAAGCGAGTCCTGGCAGGAAAAGGCGGCCAAGCAGTGGGCCCATGAATCGGTTATTAAAGCGGTGCGGGGAACGATTGAGGACCGCAACGGCATTGTTCTGGCAAGTGATGTCCCGGCGTATACCGTTGTGGTGGACCCTGCAGTCATTGCTGAGCTGAAGATCGGGGAAGAAGTTATTCAGGGTCTGCATGACCTGCTGAACAAGCCGGTGGATCAGTTGAAGATACTGGTTGAGGCCAAGGATGATAAAGGCAATCTTCTCAAGAATCGCGAGGTCCGCACCGAAGGCTGGAAAATCGATCAGGAAATGAAGGACAAAGTGGACGCTTTTATCAAAAAGCTCCGCAAGGAGCATGATATTCTTGAAACCGGCGTCGGCACGGTCAGGGAGCAGAGGCGTTATTATCCCAAGAAAACACTTGCCGCGCATATTTTGGGTTATACCGACAGAGACGGCATTGCCATAGCGGGGCTGGAGAAATATTTCGACAAGCAGCTTAAAGGCGTCGACGGCAAGCTCAATTACCAGAGTGACGGCAAAGGATTTAAGCTGCCTGACTCACAGGATACTTTTCAGCCTGTCGTGAACGGCAGTGATTTCAAGCTGACCATCGACAGCACAATTCAGTATTACATCGAAGAAGCGATGAAAAAGGCTTATGAGCTGTACAAACCAAAGTCCATAAGTGTGATTGCCGCCGACCCGAACACGATGGAGATTCTGGGCCTGGCCAATTTGCCTACCTTCAATCCCAATGAATTCTGGAATTCGGAAACGAAACCGGGGGACTTCTATAACCACGCCATCATGTCGAGATTTGAGCCGGGCTCGACGTTCAAGGTTGTAACGCTGGCCGGTGCGGTGGAGGAAAACCTCTTTGATCCGAATGCCTATTTCATGTCCGGCCAAATCAAACTCAAGGGTTTGCGCAAGCCTATTCCTGATATCAACAGAGTAGGATGGGGTGAAATCACTTACCTTGAAGGGGTTAAACGTTCCAGCAACGTAGCTTTTGTTAAGCTAGGCTATGAAATGCTTGGAAAGGAAAGGCTGCTGCAATATATCACTGATTTTGGTTTCAAAGATAAAACAGGTATCGACCTTCCGGGAGAAATCATCGGGCGTGTTAACCCCGACCCGAATAATGTGTCGGAAAATGCTACACTTTCTTACGGTCACGGGAAATTGGAAGTTACTCCGATCCAACAGCTTACGGCGGTGGCAGCGATTGCGAACGGCGGCAAGCTGATGGTACCGCATGTCGTCAAGGAAATTACCGATCCGAATACCGGGAAGACAACGGTCACCCAGCCTGAGGTTGTGCGTCAGGTCATCTCGAAGGAAAGCGCACGCGAGACCGGAAGCTATCTGGAGCAGGTTGTTGCGGATTTGCAGCATGGGACCGGGAGATATGCCTACATTGAGGGCTACCGTGTGGCGGGCAAGACCGGGACGGCGATCAAGCCAGACGGCAAGGGTGGTTATGACCGGGACAAGGTGCGCTCTTCCTTTCTCGGATACGCACCGGTCAATGATCCGAAGATCGCGGTCTATGTCATCATTGACGAGCCTGCTGACGCTGCCGGCGGCGGTGTCGCGGCGGGCCCGGTGTTCAAGGAGATCGTATCCCAGGCTCTGCCCTATATGGGCGTGCCCAAAACGGGTGACGCGAGCGATACGGACAGCGGCAAGAAAACGGTCAAGGCGCAAGCCTCTGTACAGCGCAAGGCACCTGATCTGACCAGCAAAACCGTGAAGGCAGCCAGAGAGCTGCTTATCAATGGGGGATATGATTTTGAAACGGTGGGTCAAGGAGCTACTGTGGTCAGCCAGTACCCAGAGAAAGGAACTGTGCTTGCAACAGGACAGCGCATTTACCTGTTAACTCAGCAGGGGGAGAAACAGACCATTCCGGATTTGCGCGGGCAATCCCTGCGGGATGCATTGGAAATTCTCAATCTTCTGAAGATTGGCATTGCAGTGGATGGCGAAGGGTATGTCTCCGAGCAAACGGAAGGCATCAAAAATGGCAAGCCGCTGGTTACTCTGAAGCTCAATCCGATCAATGAATACGGTGAGGATATCCCGGTTACGGTACCTGCGGAGGATGCAGCGGAAGAGTAGCCGGGAATCTCAGGCTATTTAAAGAAGTGAACCGAAGCCGTTCCGGCAGCGGTAAAACCGTGTTAGCCCGATTAGCTTACGAGCGGCAATCGTACAGGCTGTTCTAAGCCCTGTTTGTCCCGAATAGTCATGTGATAAGAGATCATGTCTATACGAGCGAAAGCGGGGAGAACGGAATGAAGGTTTCGAAAGTCGTAACTCGGCAGAGAATGCTGTGGACGCTGCTGGGATTGGCCGTATTGTTCGGCTCTCTGGCCGTGCGTCTTGCCTATGTGCAGTTGTCCAAAGGCGAAGAACTCAGCGCCAAGGCGGAAAATTTGCTGCGCCGTGACATACCTTTTACTGCAAAACGCGGTGAAATATTGGACCGTGAAGGGACGTCACTGGCCTATAATGTCAGCTCGCCTACGATTTATGCGGTTCCTGTGCAGGTGAAGGATAAGCAAGGAACAGCACAACAGCTGGCTCCACTACTCGGCATGACTGAGGTGAAGCTAGTGACGCTGCTGTCTAAAGGGAAGTCTTCGGTGAAGTTACAGCCCGGCGGCCGCAAAATTACGATGGAGCTTGCCGCAAGCATCCGTGATTTGCAGCTGCCGGGCATCGTTGTCGCTGAGGACAACAAACGTTATTATCCTTACGGGGATTTGGCGGCCCATATTCTTGGGTTTACGGGAATTGATAATCAAGGCATCACCGGCGTTGAGAATATTTACGATAAACTGCTGCGGGGAATTGACGGGAAAATATCCTATTTGTCTGATGCAGGCGGCCGGTTAATGCCTGGCTCCTCTGAGAAGTATTTCGAACCCCAGGAGGGACTGAGTCTGCAGTTGACCATTGACAAGCAGATCCAGTCCATTATGGAACGTGAGCTGGATCAGGCAATGGTGAAATATCAAGCTCAGGGCAGCTGGGCTATTGCCATGAATCCGAAGAATGGCGAGATTCTGGCAATGGCGAGCCGGCCGGGTTATGAGCCGGGCGCTTACAAGGAATACGATGCGGCAGTGTATAACCGTAATCTGCCGATATGGATGACGTATGAACCGGGTTCGACATTCAAGATTATTACCCTGGCTGCGGCGCTGCAGGAGGGGAAGGTGGATTTGCAGCATGAGCATTTTTTTGACCCCGGTTTTATTGAGGTCGGCGGGGCGAAGCTGCGCTGCTGGAAAAAAGGCGGCCATGGCAGCCAAACCTTTCTGGAAGTGGTGGAGAATTCCTGCAACCCGGGTTTTGTCGTGATGGGCCAGCGTCTTGGCAAAGATACCTTGTTCAAATATATCCGTGATTTCGGCTTTGGCACGAAGACGGGGATCGATTTGAACGGGGAGGCAAGCGGCATCCTGTTCAAGCCTTCGCAGGTGGGGCCGGTGGAACTCGCTACAACAGCCTTTGGCCAAGGGGTGTCGGTTACACCGATTCAGCAGATTGCGGCAGTGTCTGCGGCAATAAACGGCGGTAAGCTGTACACGCCTCATGTTGCCAAGGCATGGATTAATCCGGATACAGGTGAGACGGTATCGGAAGTGAAGCCGCAAGAAGTGCGGCAGGTTATTTCCGAGGAAACCTCGAAGAAGGTGCGGGCTGCCCTTGAGAGCGTAGTTGCCAAAGGCACCGGGAGGCCGGCATTTATTGACGGCTACCGTGTGGGGGGCAAGACAGGGACGGCACAGAAAGTAATCAATGGCCGATATTCTCCTACGGAGCATATCGTATCTTTTGTAGGCTTTGCGCCTGCGGATGACCCGCAGATTGTTGTGTACACTGCGGTGGATAATCCACAGGGCATACAGTTTGGGGGCGTGGTGGCGGCTCCGATCGTACAGAACATTCTTGAGGACTCTCTGCGTTATTTGAAGGTGCCGGAGCGTAAAGACCAGCTTCCCAAAACCTATAAGTACGGGGAGACTCCGATTGTGACGGTTCCCGATCTGACAGGCGCCACAGTTCAAGATATTTATGAAGATCTCAATATGAATTTTACGCTCGTGCGTTCAGGCTCAGGCAATACCGTAGTCAATCAGGCCCCCAAAGCGGGAGCTAGAGTCGAACAAGGCTCGACAATCAGGATTTATATGGGGTCTTCCGGTGAATGATAAGAATGACAAAGCAGAGTGAGGGATTGCTATGAACATTAATGAACTATCTTCTTGTCTTGCAGCTTCGCGCCTATACGGCGATGGTGACACAGAGATTTCCGATCTTCAGACGGATTCCCGCCAGGTGAAACCGGGTGATTTATTTATTTGTTTGCCGGGACATACTGTGGATGGGCATAAATTTGCCCCGCAGGCTGCCGCGAGTGGAGCCGCTGCCATCGTCTGCGAGCGGCGGCTGGATATTGATCTGCCCCAGCTCGTAGTGGATGACAGCAGGTTTGCTATGTCCGTGCTGGCAAATGTCTTCTTCGGATCGCCTAGCAGCCGCATGAGAATGATAGGGATCACTGGCACCAACGGCAAAACTACCACCACTTATCTGATTGAACGGATCATGCAGGACCATGGTGTAAAAACGGGACTGATCGGAACCATTCAAATGCGGTATGACGGACAAAGTTATCCGATGTCAGGCACCACGCAGGAGTCGCTTGAACTGCAGCGTACGCTTCAAGATATGGTGCTTAAAGGTGTACATTGCTGCGTGATGGAGGTATCCTCCCATGCGCTGCAGCAAGGACGCGTGAAGGGGACGGATTACCGCACAGCAATATTTACGAATTTAACCCAGGATCATCTCGATTATCATCATACAATGGAAGAGTATCGCGCCGTTAAAGGCCTGTTCTTCTCCCGTCTCGGCAACGCTATTTCTCCCTGGAAAGAAGAGCGCAAATATGCCGTACTTAACGCGGACGATGAGGCGAGCGCTTATTTTTCTGCCCAGACTGCAGCGGAAGTGATTACATATGGCATCGACAGCAAGGCAAATGTCCGAGCCTCACAAATTTCGATCACATCCAAAGGAACATTTTTCCATGTGGATACGTTTAAGGGTGAGGCAGACATTTCTCTGCGCATGGTCGGCAAGTTTAACGTATATAATGCACTTGCCGCTATCACTGCCGCTCTTCTAGAAGATGTGCCGCTTCAAGAGATCAAAGCCAGCTTAGAGTCTGTGCCAGGTGTGGACGGACGGGTGGAGTCGGTGGATGAGGGGCAGGACTTTGCGGTTATCGTTGACTATGCCCATACACCGGATGGCCTTGAAAATGTGTTGAAGGCAGTCAGCGAATTTGCAACCGGCAAAGTGCTTACCGTCTTTGGCTGCGGCGGCGATAGAGATACCACTAAACGGCCGTTGATGGGGAAGATCGCAGCCAAATACAGCGACAACGTATTTGTGACCTCTGACAACCCACGGACTGAAGATCCGCTGCTGATTCTGCGGGATATTGAAGCGGGACTGAAAGAGGATGGGGTAGCGCAGGAACGTTATGAAATGGTTCCCGACCGGCGGGAAGCGATCAGAAAAGCTATTGAAATGGCAAGCCCCGGCGATGTAGTATTGATTGCGGGGAAAGGTCATGAGACCTACCAGTTGATCGGCGGAGTGGTTCATGATTTCGATGACCGCATTGTCGCCAAAGAAGTGATAAGGGGCCGAAGCTATTGATTACAAGAACGCTGCGAAATATCGCTGACATGTGCGGGGGAGAAGTGTTTTCCGCTGAAGATATGAATGTGAAGATTGCCGGAGTAGTTACCGATTCCCGCAAAATTACGTCTGACTGTCTGTTCGTTCCGCTTGCCGGAGACAACTTTGACGGACATCATTATGGTGCCGCAGCTTTGGCTGCGGGAGCGGCCGCAACGCTATGGCAGAAGGATAAGGGGACTGCGCCTGAAGGCGGCGGGGTTATTCTGGTAGAAGACACGCTGTCTGCACTGCAGAAGCTGGCTGCTGCTTATTTGAGCGAAATTGCTCCGCAGGTTGTTGCGGTTACAGGCAGCAACGGCAAAACGACTACCAAGGATATGATTACAGCCTTGCTTGAAGGACAATTTAAGGTTCATAAAACTCAAGGCAATTTCAATAACCATATCGGACTGCCGCTTACGGTCCTTTCTATGCGCGAGGATGTGGAGATCGCCGTGTTGGAGATGGGGATGAGCTCAAGGGGCGAAATCGCCCTGCTCGCTTCGCTCGCTGCGCCTGATGTGGCCGTCATCACGAATGTAGGTGAATCCCATTTGCTGCAGCTCGGTTCCCGCAAGGAGATTGCCCGGGCCAAGCTGGAGATTGCCGAAGGACTGAAGCCGGGAGGTCTGCTGATCTATAACGGGGATGAGCCGCTGCTAGCTGAGGTTATGGCTGAAGCCTCCTTCCATGCGCCCGAGGGAATGCAAACCTTGCGTTTCGGCATCTCTACGGATAACGATGATTATCCGACCGGGATGATGACGCACAGCGGAGGTATGACCTTTACGAGTTACCTCCACAAGGAGCGTGCCTATACGCTCCCGCTGCCGGGCAGGCATAATGTAGTCAACGCATTGGCCGCGCTTGCGGTTGCACGTCATTTCGGCGTAACTGATGACCGCATAGAGGATGGACTGAAGAGGCTTAAGCTGACCGGCATGCGGATTGAAGTGATGCTGACCTCTTCGGGGCTTACCTTGCTGAATGATGCTTATAACGCCAGTCCTACCTCGATGAAAGCAGCGATTGATGTGCTGCAGTCTATGAAATGCACTGGCAGCCGAATCGCTGTGCTGGGGGACATGCTGGAACTTGGGCCGGATGAAGTTCGGTTCCACCAGGAGATCGGGACTTATCTCGATCCTGAGGAAACGGATCTGGTCTTTGCGTATGGACCACTCTCCGCCCACATTGCTGAGACGGCAAGGGACAAATTCGGAGCAGAACGCGTCTTTTCTTTTACCGACAAAGCGGAGCTGACTTCCGTCTTGATCGGGAAATGCAGTCCTGACGATGTTGTGCTGTTCAAGGCTTCCAGAGGGATGCGCTTGGAAGAAGTACTGCAGAGCCTAAACAAACATTTTGAGCAAACTTAACATATTGGAGGGGGTGTACCCATGGATTATCAACTGCTGCTGCTGACGATTGCTGTGTCCTTTATCCTTGCGGTCATTGCCGCTCCGCTGATCATTCCGCTGCTGAGACGGATGAAATTCGGACAGCAGGTTCGTGATGACGGACCGCAAACTCATTTGAAAAAAGCTGGAACGCCTACCATGGGCGGTATCATTATTATGGTGGCCTTCACTTTATCTTTTCTGAAATTTTCCGTGGTGAATTCGGACTTTTATGTCCTTTTGGTAGCAACGCTCGGTTACGGGCTGATTGGTTTCCTTGATGATTATATTAAAATTGCTTTCAAGCGTTCGCTGGGACTTACAGCCCGACAAAAGCTGGCAGGTCAACTGCTGATCGGGGTGGTGTTATGCGTTCTGTTGATTAACTCCGGCCATAACACAGGCATCAGCATACCGGGAACCTCCATCAGCTTCGATTGGGGCGCATGGTTCTACTATCCATTTATTATCCTCATGATGATGGCGGTCACGAATGCAGTAAACTTTACTGACGGAGTAGACGGATTGTTGTCGGGTGTCAGCGCGATCGCGCTTGCCGCCTTTGCCGTAGTG
Organism: Paenibacillus sp. FSL M7-1046; assembly: GCF_038007405.1. Taxonomy (NCBI): domain Bacteria; kingdom Bacillati; phylum Bacillota; class Bacilli; order Caryophanales; family Paenibacillaceae; genus Paenibacillus; species Paenibacillus sp. FSL M7-1046. The sequence continues at coordinate 4,139,601 of NZ_JBBOXB010000001.1, forward strand.
GCCATGCAGGCTACCTCGATTGCTGCCGGTGTCTGCGCAGCAGCGATGATCGGGGCGGTATTAGGTTTTCTGGTATTTAATGCCCATCCGGCAAAAGTATTTATGGGAGATTTCGGTTCCTTCGGAATTGGCGGTGCGATCGGGGCGATTGCGATTGTGACCAAAACCGAGCTGCTGTTTGTTGTGATTGGCGGAGTTTTTGTGGTTGAGATGCTGTCTGTTATTTTGCAGGTAGCCTCCTTTAAAACGCGCGGCAAGCGCATTTTCAGAATGAGCCCGATCCACCATCACTTTGAGCTCGGCGGCTGGTCGGAATGGCGGGTTGTTGTCTCCTTCTGGGCGGTTAGCCTTGTGCTGGCGGCAGTAGGACTATATATCAGCAAGGGGTTGTAAAGAATGAAACATCCGGATATGTACCGAGGGGAAGAGGTGGTCGTCCTGGGGCTGGCTAAAAGCGGGGTCCAGGTGGCCAAAGTGCTGCATGAGCGCGGTGCGGTAGTTACGGTCAACGATAAAAAGGAAAGAGATCAAAGTCCCGAAGCTTCCGAACTGGAATCTTTGGGAATTTCTGTTATATGCGGCGGACATCCGGAAGGACTGATTCATCCAGGTGTCAGCCTGGTGGTCAAAAATCCGGGCATCCCCTACACTGTTCCTCCAGTGCAGCAGGCGCTGCAGCTAGGCATCGAGGTTGTGACCGAGGTGGAGGTGGCTTACCGGCTCTGTGCCGCCCCCATGATCGGTATAACCGGCTCCAACGGAAAGACAACGACTACGACCTGGGTAGGCCGCATGCTGGAGGCCGCAGGGATGAAGCCGATTGTTGCCGGCAACATCGGTACGCCGCTCTCTCAGGCCGCTCTGGAGGCGGATGAGGACAACTGGATGGTTGTCGAACTAAGCAGCTTCCAGCTTAAGGGGACGGAGACCTTCCGTCCCAAGGTGGGTGCTCTGCTGAATGTAGCCGAAACCCATCTGGATTATCATGGCGACATGGACGATTATGTGGCTTCCAAAGCGAAGCTGTTTGCTAACCAGGGACCTTCTGACACGGCTGTGCTGAACTGGGATGATCCGGTTTGCCGGGGCCTGGTTCCTTACATCAAAGGCAGCCTATTGCCTTTCTCCATGACGGAGGAGCTGGTTCAGGGCATCTTTGTCCGTCCCTCTTTTGTGCCGGATACCGAAGATGACCACAATCGGGTAATCATTTATCGTGATTATTCGGAGAGCGAGACGGAGATTGCCACGGTGGATTCCATTGGCCTGCCGGGGCGGTTCAACGTTGAGAATGCCTTGGCTGCCTGCGGAATCGCCATCGCTGCCGGAGCAGCTCCGGAGGGTCTTGGTGCTGTGCTGGCTTCTTTCCGCGGGGTGGAGCACCGTCTGGAATATGTGGCGGATAAGGCTGGAGCCTCTTACTACAACAACTCCAAAGCAACAAACTCCAAAGCCACCTCCATGGCATTGGCTTCGTTCCGCGAGCCGATTGTATTGATCGCCGGGGGACTCGACCGCGGGTCCGATTATATGGAGCTTCTGCCTGTCCTCAGCGGCAATGTGAAGGGGCTGGTGGTCCTGGGGCAAACAAAGGACAAGCTGGCCAGTGTGGCGCAAATGGCAGGAGTAAAGCACATCATCTCCGTCGATAATGGGGAGAGCGCCGCCGCCGTGCTGCAGCAGGCTGTCCGGGAGGCTTCCGCCCTTGCGGAAGAAGGAGATGTTGTTCTCCTGTCTCCTGCCTGTGCAAGTTGGGATATGTTTACCTCGTATGAGGAGCGCGGGCGTATTTTTAAAGAGGCGGTGCATAACCTTTAAGTAGGGGGGTGGATAAGCCCCTACTACGGATGCAAGAGGTGTGCTCCTGATGAAGAAATCCCGTCATGCGCCTGATATCTGGCTGCTGATTCCGATTCTGGCTCTACTGGCAATCGGCATGGTGATGGTGTACAGCGCCGGGTCCGTTTTGGGCTTCCGCAATTATGGCGATTCGTTTTATTTTGTTAAAAGACAGCTGCTGTTTGCCGGACTGGGTCTCGGGGCAATGTTTGTTACTGCCAACACGGACTATCTGGTGCTCAAAAAATTTGCGAAGCCTGCTCTGATCATCTGCTTCGTTCTGCTCGTGATGGTGCTCATTCCCGGAATCGGGGTTGTGCGCGGCGGTGCGCGGAGCTGGCTGGGCATCAGCTCCTTCGGAATTCAGCCCTCCGAGTTTATGAAGATGGGGATGATTCTTTTTCTGGCAAAATGGCTGGGACAGGATGACTATGATATCTCCGTCTTCACTCGAGGGCTGCTTCCTCCCCTGGCATTGATTGGTTCTGCTTTTGGGCTGATTATGCTGCAGCCGGATCTGGGCACTGGCACTGTAATGTTCGGTGCGGCTCTGATGATGGTGTTCACGGCAGGAGCCCGGATGAAGCATCTGCTGTCACTCGGTGTGGCCGGTGTCGCCGGGTTCGCCGGATTGGTTGCTGCCGCGCCATACCGCTTGCAGCGCATTACAGCATTCCTGGATCCCTGGTCGGATCCGCTCGGCGCCGGTTACCAGATTATCCAGTCGCTGTATGCGATTGGACCAGGCGGCCTTGGCGGCCTTGGACTGGGCATGAGCCGGCAAAAGTACAGCTACGTGCCGGAGCCGCAGACTGATTTTATTTTTTCTATATTGGCCGAGGAGCTCGGATTTATCGGGGGGCTGGCAGTACTGCTGCTGTTTCTGATTCTAATCTGGCGCGGGATGAAGGTGGCGATGAGCCTGCCTGACCGTTTCGGCAGTTATCTGGCCGTAGGCATCGTCTGTATGGTGGCTGTCCAGGTTATCATCAACATCGGTGTTGTCATCGGCATGATGCCGGTAACGGGCATTACGCTCCCGCTGATCAGCTATGGAGGCTCGTCGCTGACCCTGATGCTTACAGCACTCGGTATTTTACTGAATTTATCCCGTTATGCGAGGTGAGAGACATGCGTATCGTATTAAGCGGCGGGGGTACGGGGGGACATATTTATCCCGCCGTAGCCGTCGCCAGACAACTGGAAGAGGAAGACAAGGGCTCTGCCTTTTTGTATATCGGAGGCAAGCGTGGTCTGGAGAGCAAAATCGTTCCCCAGGAGAAAATTCCATTCAAGGCGATTGATATTACGGGCTTCCGCCGGAAGCTCTCCATGGACAATGTAAAGACAGTCATGCGTTTCCTCAAGGGGGTTAAAGCCTCCAAAGAAATGCTCAGAGAATTTAAACCGGATGTCGTGATCGGCACTGGAGGTTATGTCTGCGGCCCGGTCGTTTATGCGGCTTCCCGTCTTGGAATTCCGACCTTGATTCATGAGCAGAATGCCATTCCCGGGCTTACGAACCGCTTCCTCAGCCGGTATGCCGACACAGTTGCCGTAAGCTTTGAAGGGACTGAATCGGCCTTTCCGGGAGGCAAAAACGTCATTTATACAGGCAATCCCCGGGCAACAACCGTAACGACTGCCAGCGCTCAGAGAGGTTTCGCATCACTGGGCATTCCTGAAGGCAGCACAGTGGTGCTGGTTGTCGGAGGCAGCGGGGGGGCTAAGGCCATCAATCAGGCGATGATTGAGATGGCCCCGTATTTGGGTAAGGGTAATGGTGTTCATTATGTGTATGTTACCGGCGAGTCCTATTTCGAAGAGACCCGGAAAGCCCTGCGTCAAAAGCTGGGAAGCGAGTCAGGCTGGCTGCATATCCTTCCCTATATTCACAATATGCCCGAGGTTCTGGCTTGTCTTTCTCTGATTGTGAACCGGGCAGGCGCATCTTTTCTTGCAGAAATTACGGCACTGGGTATCCCCTCCGTCCTTATCCCGTCCCCCAACGTGACGAATAATCATCAGGAAGCAAATGCCAGACAATTGGAACGTGAAGGTGCGGCGGTTGTACTGCTGGAGAAGGATCTGAACGGCCAGACCCTGCTGGCGGCCGTACAGAAGATTATTGGTGCAGAAGATGTGCAGAGAAGCATGTCGGAAGCCTCAAGACGTCTTGGCAAAAGAGATTCCGCCTCGCTGGTCGTGGCCGAGCTGCGCAGGCTCGTGGCTAACCGTAAAGCCTAGGTCTTCTGCAGGTTGTTGGGTAATGTATAACTGAAGACGATGTTATTTCCCGATGGCGTGAACAGGTAATTAGGCGGGGAAACGCGCACTTTTTTTCTAGTTAAGAGGTTGTGAGTTTCTTGGTGAACAGCAAAGCAATTCTCCGTGCCGAACCTGTACTTAGAGCGTTAATCTTCTTGTTATCCTCCACTGTCACACACCCGGGGTTATGAACATAGGATAATCCTATAATCGTGACAATCACCCAGGGCACTTCCGGTTTATGAGATGACAAAAGCGGGAGGGCCATCCCGCACATTTCATTGCGCTTGTACGGGAAGTGCTTGTGGTGGGTGAGCGGTAATCTCGGAGGTGATACATTGGACAAATTGGTGATTGAGGGTGGAAACCCCCTGTCAGGCACCATACGTATCCATGGAGCAAAAAATGCGGCGCTGCCGATCCTGGCGGCAAGCCTGCTGGCCGAAGGAGTTCACTCACTGCATAATGTGCCGAAGCTGCTGGACATCGAAACAATGCTGAATATTTTGGAACGGCTGGGCTGCAGGGGCGTGCATGAAGACGAGACGGTGACCATCGACACGTCAATGCTGGGCACTTCCCATGTTCCTGAGGATTTAATGCGGCAGATGAGATCGTCTATTTTTCTGATGGGACCGTTATTATCCAGATTTGGAGAGGTGACGATTTATCAGCCGGGAGGCTGTGCGATCGGGGAGCGCAAGATTGATCTTCATCTGCAGGGACTGAAGCAGCTGGGGGCGGAAATTGAAGAGAGCAATGGACGGATTTCCTGCCGGGCCGCAAGACTTAAGGGAAGCGATATACATCTGGATTATCCTAGTGTCGGAGCCACGGAGAACATTATGATGGCTGCTTCCATGGCAGAAGGAACGACAACGATATCGGGTGCGGCCAGAGAGCCGGAGATTCAGGATCTGCAGAATTTCCTGAATCAGATGGGTGCCCAGATTATCGGTGCCGGTACCGATACCATTACGATTCAAGGTGTAAAGAAGCTATATCCCTGTACGTACGAGGTTATTCCCGACAGGATTGTCGCCGGAACGGTCATGATAGCCGCTGCCGCCACGCGGGGCAACGTTACATTGACCCATACCAATGCCGGGCATTTAACCTCCCTGATCCATGTGCTGAGGAGGGCTGGTGTTCAAATCACCGTATGCAATGATATAATTAATATCAGTTGCATGGGACGTCCCCGTGCGGTGGAACGAATCGTTACTTCTCCCTACCCTTCCTTTCCCACAGATCTCCAATCTCAGGTAATGGTGCTGCTGTCGCTGGCCGACGGATTCAGCGTCATCAAAGAGACGGTGTTCGAGGGACGCTTCAAGCATGTGGAGGAGATGGCCAGGATGGGCGCCGATATTTCCATTGATCTGAACCGTGCGTTTATCCGCGGGGTGCAGAGACTGTATGGAGCAACGGTGGAAGCTACCGACCTGCGGGCGGGAGCTGCCCTGGTGATTGCCGGACTCGCTGCTCATGGGACCACGGTCGTTGAGCAGGCGCATCATATTGACCGCGGATATGACGGCATTGAGCAGCTCTTTCAGAAGCTGGGTGCACGCATCAGCCGCAAAGTACCTGTGCCGGGTCCGTTTGATTTGGCCAATTAAAGCTCCCTGTCTCCTTCAGCTTCATGCGTGGGAAGGAGACAGGGCCTTATTACGGAGATATGAGATGCCAAAAACCCGTTTACCTCTTCTTAAAGAGGACAAGCCTACCAAAAAAATGAGCCGAAAGATTACTTTCATTCTGCTGCTGCTGTTTATTGCGCTGCTGGCCGTGATTTTCTTCCGCTCGTCAATGAGCCGGATTACAGAGATTCAATTTCAGGGAAACAAATATTCCACCCGTGAGGAGCTGCTTGAAAAAAGCGGACTTGCCCTCGGAGGACAGTATTTTGTCGTCTCGAATGACGCAGTGGCCGATCGCCTTAAGGAGCTCAAGACGGTTCAGGAGGCCAGTGTGGAAAAGAAATTTCCCGGTCTAGTCACCATCAGTATTAAGGAGTACTCTGCAGTTGCCTATGAATTGGATCAAGATGGCGTACTGGAGGCGATTCTATCCAGCGGTGCTGCTGTTTCCGTGAATGAAACGGGCATTGCGGTGGAGAAGCCGATCTTGACAAGCTGGGGGGAAGATGATCCCCATAAAGCCAAATTGTGCCAGGCTCTCGCCAGTATCCCGAATGAACTGACCAGTGACATTTCCGAGATTGTGCCATCACCAACATTATCCTTTCCGGACCGCATCAAGCTATATACCCGTTCGCATTTTGAAGTCATTACGGCAATTTCTTTGCTTAAGGATAAAGTAGAGTATTTAAATCAAGTGATAGAGACAGAGGAGCCCGGACTGATCAAGATGCTTGAAGCGGATTCCTATGTTCCTTTTGCACCTGTAAAAGAGGAGAATGTGAAAGAGGACACGCAAGAGTAAATAGGCCCTACTAATAGTAAGAAAAAAATGCTACAATCGGTTTTACGGGCAATAGGCAACGTCCCTCTTTTTTCTTCGGATTTTTTGAAATGAAGTATCAAATATGGATGACATTTCTTTATTACACTTATATTTCATGTAATAAATGCCTGTTTTCAGGTTTCTAGCAGCAACTGTCTTCATGCGAGATGCTTGTAATATTATCCCACTCAAAAAATTTGTAGAAAAAAGAGGGAAAGGATTAGAGATGTTGAATATGTACAGAGAAGTTTTTCTTCAATGGAAATCAAAAACTAAATCAGCTTTACATTTCATTTTGATAATAACAGGAGGTGCCATAGGGCTTGAGCAACAATGACATCATTGTTAGTTTGGACATCGGTACATCCAAAGTTCGGGCAATTATTGGGGAAGTTACTAATGGAACCTTTAATATTATTGGCGTTGGATCTGCTGATTCGGAAGGAATACGAAAAGGTGCGATTGTAGATATCGACCAGACTGTGCAATCGATCAAGAGTGCTGTAGATCATGCGGAGCAAATGGTCGGTATACAAATATCCGAGGTCTATGTCGGCATTTCCGGCAATCATATCGGGCTTCAATCCAGTCATGGTGTCGTGGCCGTTCAGAATGAGGATCGTGAAATCGGCGAAGATGATATCGATCGTGTAATCAAGGCAGCAGAAGTTATTGCACTGCCTCCTGAACGCGAGGTAATTGATGTTGTCGCCAAGCAATATATCGTCGATGGCCTTGAAGGAATCCAGGATCCCCGCGGGATGATCGGAGTTCGTCTGGAAGTGGAAGCGACGATTATTACCGGGGCCAAAACGCCAATACATAATCTGCTTCGCTGCGTAGAGAAATCAGGACTTAAAGTCAAAGATCTTGTACTGATGTCTCTTGGAGCCGGCGGATTGGCGCTTTCCAAAGATGAGAAATCAATGGGTGCTGTGCTGGTTGACATCGGTGCGGGCTCAACGACGATAGCCGTATATGAAGAAGGTTCCCTTTGTGCCACCTCCACGATCCCGATCGGCGGAGAATTTGTAACCAATGATATCGCATACGGACTCCGTACACTTACTGATCAGGCGGAGAAGGTAAAGCTGAAGTATGGCTGCGCCTGGATTGACGACGCCGCTTCTGACGTGGTGTTCAAGGTGCTCCGGATCGGCAGCAATGTGGAAAAAGAATTTAATCAGGAAGATCTTGCGGCGATCATTGAACCGAGAGTGCAGGAAATCTTCCATTTGATTCGTCAGGAAGTGAAGCGGCTTGGTTACAATGAGCTTCCCGGAGGTTATATACTAACGGGTGGCACTGTATCTATGCCGGGGGTATTAAAAGCAGCCCAGACTGAACTATCAGCCTCTGTGCGCGTTGCGGTGCCGGATTATATCGGAGTCCGCGATCCCGGATTTACCGGAGGGGTAGGCATCCTGCATAACGTTGTCCGCAGATTCCGCGGACGCGGAAACAGCAGCAGCGGGAATAAAAAGACGGTCAACCGGAACAAGCAGAATGCAGCTCCGAATCAGGAAGCCGTTTCGAAGCCGGGTTTGGTGGAACGTCTAAAGAATATGTTCAGCGAGTTCATATAAGTGTAAGTCCAGATATACTTGGACTGGCCATCCAAGCACATTGAGGGGGAGATGGAACAATATGTTGGAATTTGATTTTGAAATGGAGAGCTTGGCGCAAATAAAGGTCATCGGCGTGGGCGGCGGCGGTAGCAATGCTGTCAACCGGATGATTGAAAATGGCGTTCAGGGTGTGGAATTCATCACAGTTAATACAGATGCCCAAGCGCTGCATATGGCCAAATCGGAGCATAAACTGCAAATTGGGGACAAGCTGACCCGGGGTCTTGGCGCGGGTGCCAATCCTGAGGTGGGCAAGAAAGCGGCCGAGGAGTCCCGTGATCTGATTTCAAATACCCTTAAAGGCGCGGACATGGTATTTGTTACCGCTGGTATGGGCGGCGGCACCGGTACAGGCGCAGCGCCTGTGATTGCTGAAATCGCCAGAGAATGCGGAGCGCTGACGGTGGGTGTTGTAACCCGTCCGTTTACTTTTGAAGGAAGAAAACGTTCCAACCAGGCAGAACTGGGTATCGAAGCACTGAAAGAAAAAGTAGATACCCTAATCGTTATTCCGAATGATCGCCTGCTGGAAATTGTTGATAAGAAAACACCGATGCTGGAAGCTTTCCGCGAAGCGGACAACGTGCTCCGTCAAGCGGTACAGGGCATTTCCGACCTGATTGCTGTTCCGGGTCTGATTAACCTTGACTTTGCCGATGTGAAGACCATTATGACAGAACGCGGATCCGCTCTTATGGGTATCGGTATTGCCACCGGCGAGAACCGTGCTTCGGAGGCGGCCCGCAAAGCGATCATGAGTCCGCTCCTGGAGACCTCCATTGAAGGTGCCCGCGGCGTGATCATGAACATTACAGGTGGTTCAAACCTTTCCCTGTATGAGGTGAATGAAGCAGCCGAGATCGTTACCTCTGCTTCAGATCCTGAAGTGAATATGATCTTTGGTGCCATCATTGAGGAAAGCATGAAGGATGAAATCAAAGTTACGGTAATCGCTACCGGCTTTGAACACAAACCTTCACCTGTTGCTCCAGCCCGCCGTCCATCGGCGAGCAGCGAACCTGCTGCGCCGGATAAGAATGCCAATCTGCGTCCGTTTGGCAATCAGACGGCCTCAGACCAGCTAGACATTCCAACATTCCTGCGCAACCGTACACGCGGCAATAACGACTAATAAAATAGTATAGTGTAATAGATTTACGGAAGCACCGTATCTCCCTAGCGATCAGCTATGGGTGGATACGGTGTTTTTTGGTTTATCGGCTGTTATAATACTAGTAGCGGGAGAGGATACAATGAAACTGCTTGATCCCCGGGTTGATTTTGTATTTAAACGTATTTTTGCAAGTGAGGGCAATAAGGATGTGCTGTTGGCTTTTCTTAACGGGATTTTTTCGGATGCAGGGGAACCTCCGCTGAATGAAGTGGTGCTGTTGAATCCATACACGGATAAGGATGATCCGCTGGATAAGCAATCGATATTCGACATATGGGCCAAGACCGAGGAAGGCAAGTTGATCAATATTGAAATGCAGCTGTTTAATAAATACGATATTGAGAAGCGCACGCTCTATTACTGGAGCAAACGATATTCGGGCCAACTGCAGGAGACGGGCAAGTATAAGGATCTCAAAAAGTGTGTGACCATCAATATATTAAATTATAAAGTTTTGCCCAATGAGCATACTCATAGTGTGTTTCATCTGCGGGAAGATAGGAATGGAACTCCGCTCGCAGACGATATTGAAATTCATTTCTTGGAGCTGCCGAAGCTGGAGCATACGCCTGTTCCCGGTGAAGGCGGTTTGGTCAATTGGCTGCTGTTTCTGAAAGGAATAGACGATTCGAATTGGGAGGTGCTTAGCATGAATGAGCCTGTCTTGAAAAAGGCAATGGATACGCTGCAATTCCTGAGCCAGGATGAGGAGGCCCGCATGAAGTATGAAGCCCGCCAGAAGTTTTTGCTGGATGAGGCTTCGCAAAGAGACGGGGCGCTTACAGAGGGCTTTGCCAAAGGATTGGCTGAGGGAAGAGCGGTAGGAAGAGCTGCGGGTATAGAGGAAGGTAAGGCGGAAGGCAAGCTGGAAGGGAAGTTAGAAGGGAAGTTAGAAGGAAAGTTAGAAGGGAAATTAGAAGGGAAATTAGAGGGGAAATTAGAAGCCAGATTGGAAGTGGCAAGAAATCTGCTTGCGATGGGACTGGACTATCATGCGATCCGAACGGCAACGGGTCTTACAGATGAAGAATTAGAGTCTATGAAGTGAATTTAAGAATAGGAATTGTGAAGTCAGCCTTTAGATTTAGAGGCTGGCTTTTTTGAAAATAAAAGAATTTATATGCTTCACGCTATAACTCGACAAAAAAACCTCAAGAATGCCCCCCAAGTTTAGACAGACTTTGAATGCGAGAGTTCCTATACTAATCTTATCGTCCAAAAAGAGAGCCTGATCCCCGGCCTTGAGGATAGATAGCAGCCCTTAGGCAGGTGAATGCATTGGTAGTTTATATTGACTTGATTTTCGCTGCCAATCTGCTGATCGATGGCATTCTTCTATGGCTGACAGGCTGGCTGGTCAAACTTAAGGTCTCCTGGTGGAGACTGGCGCTCTCCGCGCTGGTTGGCGCGCTTTATGTAGTGATGATGTTCGTCCCGGAGCTGTCTTTTCTCTATACCTTCCTCATTAAGTTCGGATTGTCGGTAGTCATGCTGTGGATTGCCTTTGGATTCAGGAGTCTGCAAAGCTACCTCCGCGTGTTGGGGGCCTTTTATATTATTAATTTTGCAGCAGCCGGCGGCATTGTAGGTATTCACTATTTGTTGCAGAGCTCAGGCGACATCTGGAACGGTATTCTGTTTACCTCTTCAGGAGGCCAAGCATACCGGATGAAGATCGGTTTCTGGTTTGTGCTTGCGGTCTTACCGCTGGTACTGCTCCTCTTTAAGCTCTTCCATTCTTCACGGGTCCGCAGGGAGCAGCTCGAATCGTACATTGGTGAGGTAACTGTGGAAATTGACGGCGTAACTGTGGTCTGTCCAGGGCTGCTGGATACAGGGAACCGGCTCAGTGATCCGTTGACGCGGATTCCGGTAATGGTGATGGAGGCGTCGCTCTGGGAAGGCCATCTGCCTGCTTCATGGAAAGGGAGGCTGACACAGACGAGCGCAGACACCCTTCTGCTGGAAACGGACGGGCAGTCTTTTGCCTGGCAGGACAGGATGCGGCTTGTCCCTTATAGGGGCATCAACCGTGGTTCATCCTTTATGCTTGCGCTGAAGCCGGATCTTGTGAAGATACAGCTTGGTGAGGAGACCTTTTACAGCAAAAGGGTGCTCATCGGGCTGGATGGCGGGACACTGTCGGGAGACGGCGCGTACCGGGCGGTCATACATCCTGACCTCGCCCAAAGAGAACAGGCTGCTGACGCGGCGCTGCCATGCTGATAACGCAGAAGCATTTGGCATTTCAATCCTAAAATCGGACAAAGGGAATTGGGGCAGGGCAGCAGGAAAATGGATGGGATAAGAAATATCACAGGGTTACTGTGTACTTCTTGGAGGAGGAACAAGAATGGTCAAATGGAAGTTAGCGCTGCAACTGCAATATTACCGCATGCTGTTTCTGCTGGGGCTGAAAAGCCAGGAAATTTATTATATCGGTGGAAGCGAGGCGCTGCCTCCTCCCTTGACGAGGGAAGAGGAGGAGTATTTGCTGCAGCGGCTGTCCAGCGGCGATGCGGCAGTCCGGGCTATGCTGATTGAGCGCAACCTGCGGCTCGTTGTGTACATTGCCCGGAAATTTGAGAACACCGGCATCAACATTGAAGATCTTGTCTCTATCGGGGCCATTGGACTAATCAAGGCGGTCAATACGTTTGATCCAGAGAAAAAAATCAAATTGGCTACCTATGCCTCACGCTGCATCGAAAATGAGATACTGATGTATTTGCGGCGCAACAGCAAGACACGGAGTGAGGTGTCCTTTGATGAACCGCTAAATATTGACTGGGACGGCAACGAACTGCTTCTCTCCGATGTGCTTGGCACCGAGAACGACACCATTTACCGGAACATCGAAGAGCAAGTGGACCGGAAGCTGCTGCAGAAGGCGCTGGAGAAGCTGAGTGAGCGGGAACGCCTGATTATGGAACTAAGATTTGGACTGCGCGGGGGAGAAGAAAAAACGCAAAAGGATGTGGCCGACCTGCTGGGTATTTCCCAATCCTATATTTCGCGTCTGGAAAAAAGAATTATCAAGCGGCTGCGCAAGGAGTTTAACAAGATGGTGTAAGCATAAATCAGCAAGGAATAAAATGCCGGACCGGGGAGATAATGTACAGTAATGTTTCTCCTTGGGAGGTAAATCATCATGACCCGAAATAAAGTCGAGATTTGCGGTGTGGACACCAGCAAGCTGCCCGTTCTAACAAACGTGGAAATGCGGGAGCTGTTCACTTCGCTGCAGCAGCAGGGCGAGCGATCCGCCAGAGAGAAATTGGTAAATGGTAACCTTAGACTCGTTCTTAGTGTTATTCAAAGGTTCAATAATCGGGGAGAGTTCGTTGACGATCTGTTCCAGGTAGGCTGCATCGGATTGATGAAAGCCATCGATAATTTTGATTTATCGCAAAATGTGAAGTTCTCCACCTATGCGGTGCCGATGATTATCGGTGAAATCCGCCGGTATCTGCGCGATAATAACCCGATTCGGGTATCACGCTCGCTCAGGGATATCGCATATAAGGCGCTACAGGTGCGTGACAGTCTGACGAACCAGAATTCCCGGGAGCCGACGATTTTTGAAATTTCCGAGGCGCTGGGAGTTCCGAAAGAAGATGTGGTTTTTGCTTTAGATGCCATACAGGACCCGGTCTCCCTGTTCGAGCCAATCTACCATGACGGCGGGGACCCGATTTATGTGATGGACCAGATTAGCGACGATAAGAATAAAGATGTCTCTTGGATTGAGGAAATTGCATTGCGGGAAGCGATGCGCAAACTGGGCCAGCGCGAGAAGCGGATATTGTCCATGCGTTTCTTCGAGGGCAAGACCCAGATGGAGGTCGCCGATGAGATTGGGATCTCTCAAGCCCAGGTTTCCAGACTTGAGAAATCGGCCATCCAGCAAATGCAAAAGCATGTGAAGACCTGAGTAACAGCGATAGATGAACCAGGGGTATCCAGGAGGCTATAAACCCTTCTGGATACCCCTTTGTATGTAGAACTGTATTGGGAAATATATATTGCATTGCATGTTGCCAAGCCCGAACAACATATATTGGACTATATGTCTGAAAGTACAGGGGTGGCGAGGTGAACGAGGATTCAATAGGCACAGGCAAAAAAATGAAAATCTCCGATTTTCAGACCAAGGATGTCATTAATATTGTTGATGGTAAGCGGCTTGGGCAAATCAGTGATCTGGAGCTCGATCTGCGCCGCGGAGTCATTGACGCAATCATTGTGCCCGGGTATACACGCTTTATGGGGCTCTTTGGAGGTGGCGCTGATTTGATCATTCCCTGGAGGAATATCGTTAAGATTGGTGCTGATGTTGTGCTCGTAAAGATAGAGGAGTCCAGAATGCCCCAAGGTCAGGAAGAGCGGGAAACGATGTATTTGGAACGGGGAGACCGCAGTGAAAGGCGCACATATTAACCGGGTGCGTCTTTTTTTGGCGGAAACGGGTATAGAGCTTATGTAAGAAGTACAGCCCATAACCGGGAGATTGTTCGGGGGCTTTGAAAAGTACTTGAGTAAGCTTCGAGGTCTTAACAACACTTTATGGGGAGGTCTTGTGGTACACTTAGGCGGAGGTGAGAAGATGGAACCGTTCGTACAAATCGACAGAACGCCTGTGCAGCTTCATCTGGAGCCGTGGTGTTCAGCACATGCCCAAATTACTGCCGGCTTTACAGGAAGACAAGGTGGTGCGGGCAAGGCGCCGTATGACAGCTTCAACTGTGCTCTTCATGTCGGCGATGATGTGGAAGATGTGATCAGCAACCGGAGGATGCTCGCCGAGAGTCTCGGTTTTACACTGGATTCATGGACATGCGGGGAACAAACTCATGGGAAAAATATTGCGGTTGTTACCAAAGAGAACCAAGGATACGGCAATCTGGACAGAGCAAGCGCCTTTCAGTCCACTGATGGGCTGCTGACCAATGTGCCGGGGGTGCTGCTGACTTCCTTTTATGCGGACTGTGTGCCGCTATATTTCTATGATCCTTTGCAGCAGGTGGCCGGTCTTGCGCATGCGGGCTGGAAAGGGACTGTAGCAGAAATTGCCGGGGCTATGGTCAGCACAATGGGTGAGGTCTACGGCAGCCGTCCAAAGGATATCCTGACAGCCATTGGACCTTCTATCGGTGAATGCTGTTATGAGGTCGATGATTATGTAATGAATCATGTCCGCCGGTTGGAGGATGAACTTAGCACACTGAATTTGGCGGAGAACGCACCGGTCTTATACAGGAAGTCGGATGCAGATGACAGCAAAAGCATGCTGAACTTGAAAGAAATGAATCGACGCATTATGATTAAAGCAGGAATATTGCCGACTCATATCGAATGTACAACTTGGTGTACAAGCTGTAACAGTGATCTCTTCTTCTCATACCGCAAGGAAAACGGAGTTACAGGAAGAATGACGAGCTGGATCGGAATAAAGGAGAGCTGAAAGTTGGGTTTGACACTGCAAGAAAGAATAGCCGAGGTCGAGGAACGTGTGGAACGGGCTTGCGCGGCAAGCGGCAGGGATGCAAGTGACGTCAAGGTTATCGCAGTGACGAAATATGTATCGCTGGAAACGGTATCCGCTGTGCTGGAAGCGGGTCTTGAGGACATTGCTGAAAGCCGCTGGCAGAACGCCGAACATAAATGGAACGCCCTGGGCAACAAAGGTACATGGCATTTCATCGGCCATTTGCAGACCAATAAGGTAAAGGACGTTATCGGCAAATTTCAATATATACACTCTTTGGACCGGTTATCGCTGGCACAGGAATTGCACAAGAAGGCTGAGGCCGCCGGTATAGACGTAAACGTCTTCCTTCAGGTGAATATCTCAGGAGAAGATACGAAATTTGGTTTACCTCCTGAAGCGGTACCTGAATTTTTGCGTGAAATCGCTCCTCTGCATCGTGTGAAAGTAATCGGCCTTATGACGATGGCGCCTTATGAAGGGGACCCCGAGCTTACCCGCCCGGTCTTTCGCGGACTCCGCGAACTGCGCGATGCGCTCAATCTGCTAGCTTTGACACCTGAGCCTATACAAGAGCTGTCGATGGGAATGTCGAATGATTTTGAAGTGGCGATACAGGAAGGAGCCACCTGGGTGCGCCTGGGAACGGTATTAGTAGGTCATGAGGAGGGAGCTTGATGGGCGTGATGAACCGGTTTATGAGCTTTTTGGGCTTGCAGGAGGAAGAGGAAATTGTGGAGCGGGAGCAGATTTCCCGTGAAGAGGATGAATACGAGCCCGCCCCTGTAGAAAACCGTAAAAACCAGCGGGCCAACGTCGTCAGTATCCATTCGCAAAAAAATGTGAAGGTAGTGCTTTATGAGCCCCGTTCTTATGACGAAGCTCAGGAAATTGCCGACCATCTCCGTTCGCACCGCACAGTCGTAATTAATTTGCAGCGCGTGCGGAATGACCAGGCAATGCGGATTATTGATTTTCTCAGCGGAACTGTTTATGCCCTGGGTGGAGGAATCTCCAAAATTGGGGGCAATATATTTATGTGCACACCGGATACGGTCGAAATTCAAGGTTCCATAACGGAAATTCTGGGTGACGATCAAGACTACAACAGAATGAGGTGAACGGGCTTTGTACCAAATCGATTTAATTATTAATTTACTTTTCAAGATCTACTACTACATGATTTTCTTCTATATCCTCATGTCCTGGCTGCCCAATGTCCGTGACAATTTCATCGGAGAGCTGCTCGGCAAGCTCGTGGAGCCTTTTCTGAGTCCATTCCGCCGGATTATTCCGCCGCTGTTCGGAACGCTGGATATTTCCCCGATCATCGCGCTGATTGTGCTTCAATTTGCGGAAGGCGGCGTGCACTCCATTGTGGGCCTGCTCTTCCGTTAATGACATGAAGAATGAAATCTATGGTCATTTTCACCCTGACGAACGGCAATTTGTGGACAAGGCCTGGGAATGGGTCACTCATGCAGGAGAGTATCATGAGCTCAAGCTGACTGAATTTCTCGATCCCCGTCAGAGTTATATTCTGCAGAGTCTTGTGAACCGTCATCCCGATGTTACTATAAGATGGGAGGGCGGCTCAGAAAATGCTGAGCGGAAACGGGCAATGGTGGCACCAGATTACCGTGACCTTTCAGAAGAAGATATGGAACTCAAGGTGCTTGCCATCACCTCCGGGGAACAGAAGTTTTTGGCTTTGGAGCATGGCGATTATATGGGTTCAATTCTTGGACTGGGCATCAAAAGAGGCAAAATCGGTGATATTCATGTGCTTGAGGATGGCTGTCATGTTGTAGTGGCGGCGGATATCGCCAATTTCCTGGACGTGAATTTAACCGGAGTGCACCGGATTAATGTCAGCACAGAGATTCTGCCGTTGTCCGGATTGCGGAGCAGTGAGGTTAAGCTTGAGATCATGGAGTTGACTGTGGCTTCCTTGCGGCTTGATGGGATCGCTGCGGATGTGACCCGGCTCAGCCGGAGCAAGATACTTGCCCCGATCAAAGCCGGACGGGTCCGGGTGAACTGGAAGGTGGAGGAAGATCCCTCCTTTGGACTTAAAGACGGCGATATGGTCTCCATTCAAGGTTTTGGCCGTTTTAAGGTTCTGGAGATCGGAAGTTTGACGAAAAAAGGCCGTTACCGGGTTCAGGTTGGCAAATTTGTCTGAATCGTTTGCAGGAATCCGGATTTGCTTGTCGAAATTCAATATCTCTAGGGAAGCAAACATTTTGAAAGCTGGGCGCCGATACTTGTAGAAGAGGCGGATCCTTAAACGGCATTCGGAATGATAACCAGCCTTATTTTTCTTGCAGAAACACTTGCCGCCTTATCCAGGCAGGCATGTTCGTTTCTTCTTAAAGTACAGTCTTTCTTCTTTGTCTGCCGGGACAAATTATGTTTCATGGGCATAAGAGGTCTGAAATTTCTAGGAGGTGCACAGCATGCCATTAACGCCGCTCGATATACATAACAAGGAATTCTCCCGGAGAATCCGCGGTTATGATGAAGATGAGGTCAACGAATTTCTGGATCAGGTAATCAAGGATTACGAAAGTGTCATTCGTGAGAACAAGGAGCTGCACAATCAGCTATTGTCTATTCAAGAGCGCCTTGATCATTTTGTGAATATTGAAGAAAGCTTGTCCAAGACAATCATCGTCGCACAGGAAGCGGCAGATGATGTCAAGAACAACTCCAAAAAGGAGTCACAGCTGATTATCAAGGAAGCGGAAAAGAACGCTGACCGGATTATCAACGAAGCGTTATCCAAATCCCGGAAAGTAGCGATTGAGACGGAAGAATTGCGCAAGCAAGCCTCTATCTACCGCACACGTTTCCGGACTCTCGTCGAAGCACAGCTTGAACTGCTGTCACAGGATGATTGGAATGCCCTGGAGAGCCGCGAAGTCAGCGAGAACGTGCTTTAACCTTCTAATAAAGCTGAGCATATCATGAGAGATGAATATCTCTTGTTTTCCGGCCACTGCTATACCGTGGTTATGAATATTGACATTTTGTCTTAAAACGTCTATAACTAAAACATATCTGTACCATAATCATTCGATGACGGGACAAGTACGATAAGGTTACGTTCTCCAGAGAGTCGGTGTTTGCTGCGAGCCGATTGTTCACACCTTGCCGGAAGATCTTCCCCTAGAAGCTGAGCTGAAGCGTTAATTCGTGCGTAAGTTTAGCCGTCTGCCGGACGTTATCCCGGACCCGTGCGTTTAGATTGTCTGCGCGGAACTGAGATTGTGCTGAATACACTCCCCCTGAGGATGTGCGTGAAGCGCAGAATTAGGGTGGTATCGCGAGCGTCGTCTCGCCCCTTAGGGGGCGGGATGGCGCTCGTTTTTGTTGTTGCGGGGTGCGATCCCCCTAAATCCCCCTTTCCAAGGGGGACCCCAAGGGCTGGCCGCCCTCTGGACACCCGCAACAAGGGCATTGTGCAGAGAGTGGCGTCCGCGGACGGGTAGGGATTTGTTCGACGGGGGAGCGGCCCTTCTTAGGCTCCCCTGGCGGGTACCCCTGCGGGGCCTTTCCTGCTCAAGAGCGAAGGCAAAGACGGCTTGCGGCGGCTGCGCCCCGCCGCGGGGCACCCCGGCCCAGCGCTGCCCTAACGGGATCGCGGGCCGGGGGCCCAAGGCAAGAGCAAGGGCAAAGACAGCTTGCGGCGGCTGCGCCCCGCCGCGGGGGCAACCCGACCCAGCGCTGCCCTGACGGGATCGCGGGCCGGGGGCCCAAGGCAAGGGCAAGGGCAAAGGCAAGAGCAAAGCCTGCGAGCGGGCTGCGCGCCTAGCGTGTTTGAGGTAAAGCGGGCCGCTTGCGGCGACAAGCGGGGACAACACCAAAATGAACTCTACATCCACCTCTCCCTGGAGTTTAGACAATATTCCGGGTGTCCAGAGGGCCGGGGCCCTCGGGGTCCCCCTTGGCTAAGGGGGATTTAGGGGGATCGAGCAGCTTTATAGACTAAACCAAGGAAGGATTGACCAGCAATGCAAAAAGTAGATGTCAGAGAAAAAGCGCGGGCAAGAGATGTCCGCATTCTGAAGAAATGGAGCGATGAGAATACGTTCCGCAGATCCATGGAGAACCGTGAGGGCCGTCCGAACTATGTGTTCTATGAAGGACCTCCAACAGCTAACGGCGTACCGCATATCGGGCATGTGCTGGGCCGGGTCATCAAGGATTTCATCGGCCGCTACCAGACGATGAAGGGGTACCGCGTTGTGCGCAAAGCGGGCTGGGACACTCACGGCCTGCCGGTTGAACTCGGCGTGCAGAAGAAACTCGGAATCTCCGGCAAGCAGGAAATTGAAGAGTACGGCGTGGAGAAGTTCATCAAAGAGTGCAAACAGAGCGTGTTCGGCTACGAGAAGCAGTGGCGTGAGTTCACGGAAGCTATCGGCTATTGGACCGATCTGGATAACCCGTATGTGACGTTGGATAATACGTACATCGAAAGCGTGTGGAACATCCTGGCTACGGTGCATGAGAAAGGTCTGCTGTACCGCGGACACCGCGTCAGCCCGTACTGTCCGAGCTGCCAGACAACGCTGAGCTCCCATGAAGTGGCGCAGGGTTATAAGACGGTGAAGGACCTCAGTGCAACGGCCAAGTTCAAGCTGGATGGCAGCGGCGACTATGTGCTGGCCTGGACGACCACCCCTTGGACGCTTCCGGCGCATATGGCGCTGGCAATGAACCCGGAGATGGAATATGTCCGTGCGCAGCAGGAAGACGGCGTATACGTGCTGGCCAAGAACCTCGTGGAAGAGGTGCTGAAAGGGGAGTATACGGTTCTTTCAACGCATAAAGGCTCTGAATTTATCGGTCAAAGCTATACCCCGCCGTTTAGCTATATTCAGGCGGAGAAACATAATGTGATCGTTGGTGCATCCTTCGTAACGGATTCCAGCGGTACCGGGATCGTGCATATGGCTCCGGCACATGGTGAGGATGACTATAAGAGCTGCCGCGACAACGGCATCAGCTTTGTCAATGTGGTGGATACTTCCGGTAAATATACTGACGTGGTAAGTGATTTTGCCGGACGGTTTGTGAAAGATTGCGATTTAGATATCATCAAGGTGCTGTCCGAAAAAGGGCTGCTGTACAATAAAGAGAAATACGAGCACAGCTATCCGTTCTGCTGGCGCTGCGATTCTCCGCTGCTGTATTATGCGACAGACAGCTGGTTCATCAAAACGACAGCGATCAAAGATCAGCTGATCGCCAACAACAACAGCGTAGACTGGTATCCTGACCATGTGCGTGAAGGCCGCTTCGGCAAGTTCCTGGAAGAGCTGGTGGACTGGAATATCAGCCGCAACCGCTACTGGGGCACACCGCTGAATGTTTGGGTTTGCCAGGACACAGGCAAAGAATTTGCGCCGCACAGCATCGCTGAACTCCGCTCGATGGCGATCGGCGAAGTCGCTGAGGATATCGAGCTGCATAAGCCATATGTAGACAACATCAAGCTGCGCAGCCCGTTCAGCGAAGGCGGCGTGATGGTGCGTACATCTGAGGTCATCGACGTATGGTTTGACAGCGGCTCGATGCCGTTTGCCCAAAGCCACTATCCGTTCGAGAATGAAGACAGATTCGCCGACCAGTATCCGGCAGATATGATCTGTGAAGGAATTGACCAGACACGCGGCTGGTTCTACAGCCTGCTTGCGGTATCGACGTTGTTCAAGGGCAAAGCGCCTTACAAGGCAGTTATTGCCCACGGCCACATCTTCGATGAGAACGGCCAAAAAATGTCCAAATCCAAAGGCAACGTCATTGACCCTTGGGAAATCATGAACGAATACGGCACCGATGCCTTCCGCTGGGCAATTCTGTCCGACAGTGCGCCGTGGAATAACAAACGTTTCTCGCGCGGTCTGGTCGGGGAGACCAAATCCAAGGTTGTGGATACGCTGGTCAACACGCACGCGTTCCTGACGCTTTATGCCGGTATTGACGGGTACGACCCTGCAGAGCATCCTTTCAAGGTATCCGGACATAAGCTCGACCGCTGGATTCTCTCCCGCTTGAACAGTCTGATTCTAGTTGTGGAAAAAGGCCTCGCCATCAACGACTTCGTTAATTCGTCCAAAGCGATTGAGAACTTCGTGGATGAACTGAGTAACTGGTATATCCGCCGCTCACGCGACCGGTTCTGGGGAAGCGGGCTTGGCGAAGAGAAGCTGGACGCTTACCGTACGCTGACACATGTGCTGCTCACAACGGCTACGCTGATGGCACCGTTCACACCGATGCTGTCGGAAGATATCTATACCAACCTTGGCGGCGGGGAAAGCGTACATTTGGCGGATTATCCGGCTGCCGACGAGAGTCTGATCGATCTTGAGCTGGAGCGGGATATGGAGAGTGCCAGAGGCATTGTCGAGCTTGCCCGCAACGTGCGCAACGAGACTGGCATCAAGACACGCCAGCCGCTGTCCGAGCTGATCGTTTCCCTGGACGGCAGCTTTGATGTAACGGATTATGAAGAGATCATCAAGGATGAAATCAATGTCAAGGGAATTGTGCTGGAGAACAGCGACAGCGGGTTTGTTGATTTTACGCTGAAGCTGAACCTGAAGGTAGCCGGTAAAAAATACGGCAAGAGCGTAGGCTTCCTGCAAGGCTACCTGAAAGGGATGGACAGTGACGCTACCCGCAAAGCGGTACAGGACGGCGTGATTGCCATCGTGTCGCCGGAAGGGGAAGAGCTGCAGATTACTGCCGAGGAGCTGCTTGTTGAGAAGCAGGCCAAACCGGGTTTTGCATCAGCTTCCGGTTACGGGCTCACGGTAGCACTGAACA
This sequence comes from Paenibacillus sp. FSL M7-1046, assembly GCF_038007405.1. Classification (NCBI taxonomy): domain Bacteria; kingdom Bacillati; phylum Bacillota; class Bacilli; order Caryophanales; family Paenibacillaceae; genus Paenibacillus; species Paenibacillus sp. FSL M7-1046. The sequence continues at coordinate 4,161,307 of NZ_JBBOXB010000001.1, forward strand.
CGGAAATCACTCCTGAACTTGAGCAGGAGGGCTGGGTCCGCGAAATTGTCCGTGCAGTGCAGGATTACCGCAAACGCCTGGATCTGGCGATCGAGAAACGGATTGCGCTCACGCTGCAGCTGGATGATGAGCTGAAAGCGGCAGTGACTGCTTTTGAACATGTATTGCGTGAAAATGTGCTAGTGACTACCGTTGAGTTTGACGGAGCGCATCCATTTGAATCGGTGGATGCCGGCGGCAGATCCATTGGTATCCATATCGGAGCCTAAAGAGAAGCTAAATGCTGATCCCCGTATCGCTTGTCTCCAAATGACATATACTAGCGGCATAAGAAGAAACGTCCAGGCCTTTAGCATAGGGCAGGGGTTTTCGAGAATGGTGGTATGTGTACCGCTAATCAGGAAGCCGTTTCTGCGGAAATATGAGGATCTTTACTGAGAACCTTATATTTATGCGCAAAATGACGAGCCCCGTGTTCGGGGAGAGATTGCCTCTCCCCGAACCGGGCTCGTTTATTTTGTGGACGTTAGGGAAGGAGCAAGAGTGTTTTGGAGGGTCGGAAAGAAGGAAGCAAAAGCTCCGGGCAGCAGGGAGAAATCTCCGCCGCAACTGGCGAGGGCAGCGGACCGGATCAGGCGCCGGATTTCAAACGGGAGACTGAAGCGGGAGCAGAGGCCCTTTCCCCGGATGAAAAATTGAGCGCGGTATACCGGCTGACATTGGGGCTGGCCCGGGAGATGGAAAAATCGCGGATTGCTGAATATACACAGCTGCTGCATTCGCCCTGGCGGCTGATCTGGCTGAACATAATATCAGGGATAGCGCGCGGGGTGGGGATTGCCCTCGGATTCACTTTTTTTGCAGCGACGATCATTTATGTACTGCAGATGCTGGGGGCGCTGAACCTGCCGATTATCGGAGATTATATTGCAGATATTGTGCGGATCGTACAGCACCAGCTGGAGCTTAAGACTTTTTAGGGGTTAGTGAATCATTGATCTGGCGTGTGTACCTAAAAAAGGAGCAGCACATGGCTACTCCCTTTCCTTTTTAGCGGACGGATCCAGCAGGTAGCTGCCTTCCTCGGTGTCCATATAATGGCGGTAACTGGTTCCTTTGATGATGGTCAAATGGTTTCCGGCGATATCGGTTGCCACAAAGTTCTCCCACGGCTCTACGAAGCCTTCGGTTTCGTCGGCCTCAATCTCCATATCGTTGTAAGAGCTGATATCATTGCCTTCGGCCATGGCCGGGGAGTTGGAGCTGCCCCAGCTTTCGACGATCTGCCAGGCATCTTCGCCGTCAAAACCGTTTTGCTCATCGCGTTCGTCAAGGCTGGTGCGTCCAAAAGGCGGGGACAGCAGCTCTTCTTCGACCGGCCGGGTAAACGGTGCGTTCTGGCGCGGGGCATGCTCCTTGCTGTATCTGGTGGATGGAATGGCTGAGAGCCGCTCATATGGAATCGGGTTGCCGCTGGCGATACAAATTCCGTAGGTGCCCTCATCCATGGCCTGCAGGGCGGCTTCGATATCGTCCAATTCATGCTCGTCGCGCTCCAGCAGGGAAATATCTATCGAGCGGTTATACAGCTCAGTGGCGGCATCGCCGGGATGGTTGTCGATTTCGGACAATTCCCCGGTTGTATCGCGCATGGCTTCCTGCAGACCGTAATGCTCGTTATTTTGCAGCCTGTGGCGGATTTCCTCCTGCTGCTGCTGCAGCGCTGCCCGCAGCTGCGAGAGCTGCTGTGATGTCAGATGGCTCATAGGCGAGTGCTCCTTTCAGATGCTTTTGTCATAACGTACGCTTCCCGGCATTCCTGCCGGTTCGTTCTTTGATAGCTTGACCGGAGAAGCGTCTTTTTAGCGATGGTAAATAGTCCCCCGGCCTTAAAAGGGTTATACGGTCCGCAATAGACGGCTTCTTGAGGCCTGTGCTACAATATACAAGTCTTTATTCAGTATTCGTACCGCTATAACGCGGGAAAAATAAGAACGGAGTGACAACTTCTGTGGTGTACTATCTGATTGCGCTAATTGTGTTTTTGATTGACCAGGGTACCAAATATGTGATTGCTACCCGGCTGGAGCTCGGCGAGCAGATTCCGGTCATAAACGACTTCTTCATTATTACCTCCCACCGCAATAGTGGAGCCGCATTCGGAATTCTTGAAGGACAGCAATGGTTTTTCTTTATAGTTACGGTTGTTGTTGTCGTCGGAATTGTCTGGTATATGAACAAGGCCAAAGCCTCGCGGAAGCTGCTTCCTACCGCTCTGGCATTGGTGCTGGGCGGAGCAATAGGCAACTTTTTGGACCGGATGCTGAACGGTGAGGTTGTTGACTTCCTGATGTTCAACTTCGGGAGCTACACCTTCCCTATTTTTAATGTCGCCGACTCCTGCATCGTGATTGGGGTTGGACTGATTATTCTCGATACACTGCTGGATATGAAGAGCGGAGACGAAATCATCGAAGTTAAGGAATCAAAGGAAGTAAAAGAAGGGAATGAATGATTTGAACAAGGACGTCAATGAGCAGGCAGGTGCAATTGCCTACGAAGAAGAAAGGGACGTCACGGAGTGGATTGTTTCCGGAGAGAATGCCCGGGAGCGGGTTGATAAATATATTACGGAGGCCTGGGAAGAAGAAATTTCACGCTCTCAGGTACAACTGTGGATCAGTAGCGGACATGTTAAGGTTAACGGTTCTCCGGTTAAGGCCAACTATAAGCTGAACGAAGGCGATGTTATCGCTGTTACGGTTCCAGAGGCTGAAGTTACCGATCTGATTGCGGAGGATATTCCGCTTGAAGTGGTCTACGAGGACAGCGATGTTATTGTAATCAATAAGCCTCGCGGCATGGTTGTGCATCCGGCAGCAGGGCATCCGTCCGGCACGCTGGTCAATGCGCTGATGTTTCATTGCAAGGATCTGTCCGGCATCAATGGCGAGATTCGTCCCGGGATTGTGCACCGCATTGATAAAGATACTTCCGGTCTGATTATGGCAGCCAAAAATGATGCCAGCCATGCTTCACTCGCTGCCCAGCTCAAAGAGCACAGTGTAACACGCCGCTACATCGCAGTGGTGCATGGTAATCTGGCCCATAGCCAAGGAACCGTAGACGCTCCGATTGGCCGTGACCCGCATGACCGCAAGCTGTACACGGTAACCGAGAAAAACAGCAAACGTTCCGTGACCCATTTTACCGTGCTGGAACGCTTTGGCGACTGCACACTACTGGAACTGCAGCTGGAGACCGGACGGACGCATCAGATCCGCGTGCACATGAAGTTTATCGGGCATCCGCTGGTCGGCGATCCGGTATACGGGCGCAGCAAGGGGATTATGATGAATGGACAGGCTCTGCATGCCGCCGTACTGGGCTTTAAGCATCCTTCCACGGGTGAGTATATGGAGTTCAGCAGACCGATTCCGGCAGATATGGAAGAAGTATTGTTTACGCTGCGCAGCAGATAAGTACAAATGAAGTGATCATAAATCCATGGTTTTGGAGACGATTTTGCTTCATATTTAATGATATATTTAATAATAGCCAGGAGATGAGAACAAAATTATGAGTATCGAACAGTATCAAGAGACTTTCATTCAGACTAATTTTGCGGACCGCATCGGCGGTGCGAACTACGGCAAAGATACAGCCATTTACAAATTCGAGAAAATCAAACGCGCCAAAGCATCGGCGAAACAGGATTTTCCTAATATTGAATTGATCGACATGGGCGTCGGCGAACCTGACGAGATGGCGGATGAAGGCATTGTTGCAAGACTTGCCATTGAAGCGGCCAAAGAAGAAAACCGCGGTTATTCCGACAACGGAATTCCTGAATTCAAAGCTGCCGCTGCAGCTTACCTGAAGGATGTATTTCGTGTAGAGGGGATCGACCCTGTAAACGAGGTTGTGCATTCCATCGGCTCGAAGCCGGCATTGGCCATGCTGCCATCCTGCTTTATCAATCCGGGTGACATCACCATCATGACGGTTCCGGGTTATCCGGTACTGGGTACCCACACCAAATATTTGGGTGGACAAGTCTATACGGTGGAACTCAAGAGAGAGAACAACTTTCTGCCTGATCTGAATTCCATTCCGGAAGATATTGCACGCAAAGCGAAGCTGCTCTACCTGAACTATCCGAATAACCCTACGGGTGCCAGCGCAACTCCTGAATTTTTCAGCGCCGTTGTAGACTGGGCCAAAAAATATAACGTCGTAGTCATCCATGACGCTCCGTATGCAGCGCTGACTTATGACGGTGTGAAGCCGTTGAGCTTCCTGTCCGTACCCGGCGCGAAGGATGTCGGCGTAGAACTGCATTCGCTCTCCAAGTCCTACAACATGACAGGCTGGAGAATCGGGTTCGTTGCCGGCAACCCGCTGGTCGTGAAGGCATTCAGCGATGTGAAGGACAACAATGACTCCGGCCAGTTCATCGCGATTCAGAAGGCTGCTGCCTACGGTCTGGAACACCCTGAGATTACCGAAGCGATTGCCGCCAAGTATTCCCGCCGCCACAACATGCTGGTCGATGCGCTGAACAGCCTGGGCTTCAAGGCAGAGAAACCAAAAGGTTCCTTCTTCCTGTACGTAGCAGCACCAAAAGGTGTCAAAGGAGGACGCCGCTTCGAATCCGGCGAAGACTTCTCGCAGTTCCTGATCCGTGAGAAGCTGATCTCTACTGTGCCTTGGGATGATGCAGGCCCATTTGTTCGTTTCTCCGTGACCTTTATCGCCAAAGGTGAAGAGGATGAGAAACGTGTAATCTCCGAAATTCAAAGACGCCTCAGCGACGTTGAATTCGAATTCTAAAATAACGGACAACTAAGAAGCCGCCGCAGAGAAATCTGCGGCGGCTTCTTGTTGCAGCACGCTCAAGGTAGGCGGTAAGAATTTCTATGAAAATTGTTAATATAACGGAATAAGGACTCTCCATTATCTTCGACAGCAACCCCTTGCTTCAGCGGGCGCAGCATTGCCTGGTACGGCTCCGGCACCCAAATATATTGATGGATATACGGTGTCAGCTTGAAACCTTTCCGTTCCCAGAAATGAATACGCTCAAGATGCGCAGCTGTGTTTCCGGCTTCCACTTCAATGATAATTCCACCGGCGTTATGCACTTGTTCAGCCCAGTGAATGATTTTTTCCAGGAACAATGAACCAAGGCCTTCTCCGCGTGACTTCTTGGCAACTGCCAGATAATCAATGATAAGCCGCTTGTCGGCCGTCCCTCCAACGATCCCGGTTACAGCCATTGCTACAACCTGTCCATCAGATAGGCCTGCATGCAAATACGCTATTCCTCTGTCCAGCATATTGTGCAGAATTCCTGCCGGTTTGGCCCCGCTGGGAAAAGCCTCCTGATACATGGGTTCAATTAACTCCCATAAGCTATCATTCCAATGCGCAGCTGTGATAAATTCCAGTTCCATTATCAGTCGCCTCCGGTCTTTATCATATCAGAGCGGAAGCAGGGAGGTAAAACAAGCAGAGGGTCTTGATCATCATCAGTTTCATGAAATAAGCTGATATTCTTCCTGCTTCTTTACTTAAACTGAAAAATTTCACGTTTAGGTGGAAGCTGCGGAGGGAATTTTGGGACTGTAGGAGCGAATGCGTCCGCCTTTGTCTCCAGATTTAATCCGTCACGCGGATCCAATCAAATAAATCTGGAGACAACAGCGGCCGAAAGTCCAACATTCCCGCAGTCTGCGTCCTTTCACCTAAATCTCCTCTAGTTTTTCTGTTCCCACTGCCTCCCATTTGACACAAGCCATGACTTCTGTCATAATTCTGTTAAATGAATATGCGCCTTTAATTCAGTCCCGTGAGGCTGGCAAGGTAACGTGAATCGAGGTTCGCGACTTAAGAAAGGAATCCGTATGAGTACGGAGGGTCTTTTTATGCGCGCGGACACGCCATCTTTTTGAATCTGTGGATTTCACTCCTTGCCTGCTTTGGGCAAGGAGTTTTTTGATTTCCGGGAGCTTGAACGGGCGTACAAGCAGGAGGATGACGGATTATGGTTACTGAGAAAAACGTAATTATGGACGAAACAGCAATTCGCCGCGCACTGTCGCGCATTGCCCATGAGATTTTGGAGAAAAACAAAGGTATCGAGAATTGTCTGCTGGTGGGCATCCGGACACGCGGAATTTACCTGGCCCAGCGAATCGCAGAACGTATCAAGGAAATTGAAGGTGTTGATATTCCTTACGGCGAGCTGGACATTACACATTACCGCGATGACCGCGAAGGCGGAGATAACCGGGAAGAGATGGACCGGGCGGTAGTGAAGAGCTACCTGACCCTGCCAGAAGGCAGCAGCGGCATCCACGACAAAAAAGTAATTTTGTTCGACGATGTGCTGTACACCGGACGCACGATCCGCGCGGCGATGGATGCTCTGATGGATTGCGGACGGCCAAGGATGATCCAACTCGCTGTACTGGCTGACCGTGGACACCGGGAGCTTCCGATCCGTCCGGACTACATCGGCAAGAACGTACCTACCTCCAGGCATGAGCAGATCGAAGTGGCGCTGACCGAATTCGACGGCAAGGATGAAGTTTACATTATTTCAAACCGGGAGGAACGATAACAATGATGACGGCAACCAAGGTGAAGGAACGCAGTCTGCTGGGGATTAAAGAGCTGGACAGCTCGGAAATCCATGAGCTATTGGAGAGAACAGCGTACTGGGACAATCAGGCCGAGAAGCTGACCCCGGTACTGAGATCACATTTTGTTGCCAACATGTTTTTTGAGAACAGCACGCGTACCCGCTTTTCCTTCGAAATGGCTGAGAAACGCCTTGGTGTTCAGGTGCTGAATTTCACGGCTGCGGCTTCCAGTGTAGAAAAAGGCGAGTCGATCTACGATACAGTACGCACACTGGAATCAATGGGGATCGACGCCGGAGTTGTGCGTTTGAAGCCTGCGGGCGTGCTGCAGCAGCTGGCCGAGAAGGTGTCCATTCCGCTGATTAATGCCGGAGACGGCAATAACGAGCATCCGACGCAAGCGCTGCTGGACCTGTATACAATGAGCAAAAATTTTGGCGGGCTGAAGGGCCTCAAAGTTTCGATTATAGGGGATATTATGCATAGCCGGGTTGCACGCTCGAACCTCTGGGGACTGACAAAGATGGGGGCCAAGGTGCAGTTCTGCGCGCCGGAGAATATGCAGGCGCCGGAGCTAGCTGCCTACGCCCCTTATGTGAGTATGGAAGAAGCGCTTAAGGCTGATGTAGTCATGATGCTGCGGGTTCAGCTTGAGCGCCATGCATCCGGCATACTACTGTCTGCCGAGGAATACCGGAAACAGTATGGATTGACGGAAGAACGGGCGGCCCGGCTCGATAAGAACACGATCATTATGCATCCGGCTCCGGTGAACCGCAACGTAGAGATTGATGACGCAGTGGTCGAAAGCAGCCAATCGCGGATTTTCCCGCAGATGTCCAACGGCGTGCCTGTGCGGATGGCCGTGATGGAGAGAGCCCTTCAATAGCATCTCTTCAAGTTAAAAAAAGCTGACATAAATACACTAATAAATATACACAAAGATGAATTTTTATTATATAATAATCAGAGAGCTTGCGGCTGCGGCCTGCAGGTAAAAGGAGAATCATAACCGTGATCATTAGAAACGCCAGCGTGCTCAACCAGGAAGGCGAGTTAGAGACTAGACATATCGTAGTTAAGGACGGCGTAATTTCCGCAATTGAGAGTAATCTGGATGCGCTCGATGAATCCACTGAAATCATAGAAGCCGAAGGCAAACTGCTGATCCCGGGACTGATTGATATGCATGTGCATCTCCGCGAGCCTGGCTTTGAGCATAAAGAAACGGTAGAAACCGGAGCCCGTTCGGCTGCCAAGGGCGGATTTACTACCATCGCCTGCATGCCGAATACACGCCCGGTAACGGACAGCCCGGAAATCGTACAGTTTGTGAAGGATAAAGCGCGCGAAGCCGGACTGGTGAAGGTGCTCCCTTATGCGGCGATCACGAAAAATGAGCTGGGACGCGAGCTGACCGATTTTGCCGCACTTAAGGAAGCTGGAGCCATTGGTTTCACGGACGACGGAGTAGGCGTACAGACTGCCCAGATGATGAAGGATGCCATGAAATTGGCTGCCGGACTGGATATGCCTGTAATCGCGCATTGTGAGGACGACTCGCTGGTGGAAGGTTGTGCGGTTAACGAAGGCAAGTTTGCAACTGTGCATGGCCTCAAAGGCATTCCGAACGAGTCGGAAGCGATCCATGTCGGACGCGATATTCTGCTGGCTGAAGCAACAGGCGTTCACTATCATGTCTGCCACGTCAGCACGGAACAATCGGTGCGGCTGATCCGCCAGGCCAAGCAAATCGGCATCAAGGTGACCGCGGAGGTATGCCCGCATCATCTGCTGCTGTCGGAGGAAGACATTCCGGGCATGGATGCCAATTGGAAAATGAACCCGCCGCTGCGTTCGCGCCGCGACGTGGAAGCCTGCATCGAGGGTCTGCTGGACGGAACGCTGGATATCATCGTGACCGATCATGCACCGCACAGCGAGGAAGAAAAAGCGAAAGGCATGCAGCTTGCACCGTTTGGCATTGTCGGATTTGAGACAGCATTCCCGCTGCTCTACACCGCTTTTGTGGCAACCGGCAAATGGGACCTGTCCCTGCTGGTGCAGCGGATGACCGCTGATCCGGCCCGGGTGTTCCGGCTGAATACAGGCCATCTCACGGTTGGGGCGCCTGCCGATTTGACGCTGATCGACCTCAAGGAGGAGCAGGAAGTAGATCCGGCTTCATTTGCCAGCAAAGGACGCAATACTCCCTTTGCCGGATGGAAGCTTAAAGGCTGGCCGGTTATGACATGGGTAGACGGCACAGCGGTATGGACAAAAGCTAATTAATGAACTGGTGGAGCGAAGATGCCGGCTGTATGGGGCAAGGTGAACATGCGGCGGCATTTTGGCGCGTTACACTCCGCTAATGATGCAAGGCATAGAATCAGACTACAGAAACAAGAAGGAGTGGATGGGAATGCAGGCGAGATTGCTGCTACAGGACGGAACGCTGTTTACAGGCACCGCATTTGGTGCTGAAGGCGAAAAGACGGGCGAGGTTGTATTTAACACAGGAATTACGGGATATCAGGAGGTGCTGTCGGACCCTTCGTACTGCGGTCAAATCGTCACAATGACTTATCCGCTGATCGGAAATTACGGCATTACCCGTGATGATTTCGAATCTGTGCGTCCTTTTGTACACGGTTTTGTTGTACGCCGCCATGAGGAAGTGCCAAGCAACTGGCGCGCCGAATACAGCGTGGATGACCTGCTGAAGGAATATGGCATTCCCGGAATCAGCGAGATCGACACGCGGATGCTGACCCGCATTATCCGCCACCACGGCACGATGAAGGCCATTCTAACCACTTCCAACAAACGTGTGGAAGAACTCATGGAAATGATGGGCGACACGACCATTGAGGAGATGCGCAATCAGGTAGCCCGGACATCTACAACCAAAACGTACAGCAGCCCTGGGAACAAAGAACGGATCGTGCTGGTCGATTACGGCGCGAAGACCGGTATCCTGCGCGAACTGAACAGCCGCGGCTGTGATGTTGTAGTCGTGCCGCATGATGTGACTGCAGATGAGATCCGCCGCCTGAACCCGGATGGCATTCAGCTCTCCAACGGCCCTGGGGACCCTAAAGACGTGCCGTATGCCGTCAACACGATCTCCGAGCTGCTCGGCGAATACCCGATCTTCGGCATCTGCCTGGGTCACCAATTGTTCGCCCTGGCTTGCGGCGCCGACACAGAGAAGCTGAAATTCGGCCACCGCGGCGGGAACCACCCGGTTAAGGAACTGGAGAGCGGACGCTGCTTCATTACCTCGCAGAACCATGGCTACACAGTAAACGAGGATTCAGTTGTCAATACCGAGCTTGAGGTTACGCATATCAACAACAATGACAAGACAGTCGAAGGACTCAAACATACCCGCTACCCCGCATTTTCGGTGCAATACCATCCGGAAGCGGCGCCGGGACCGCATGACAGCAGCTATTTGTTCGACCGTTTCCTGCAAATGATTGCTGATCACAAAGCGAAGACGCCAGCAGGCTCACGCCAGGCCCAGCTTGCCGCAAATGCCAGAATCACGGCACCACAACCCAAAGCACAGCTTGAAGCCGTGAAAGGAGCTCTATAACATGCCAAAAAACGATAAACTTAAAAAGATTCTCGTCATCGGCTCCGGCCCGATTGTCATCGGCCAGGCTGCCGAGTTTGACTACGCAGGAACACAGGCCTGCCAGGCGCTCAAAGAAGAAGGCGTGGAGGTTGTGCTGATCAACAGCAACCCGGCCACGATCATGACCGATACCAATATGGCCGACAAGGTATACATCGAGCCGATTACACTTGAGTTTGTTACGGCGATTATCCGCCAGGAACGCCCGGATGGCCTGCTGCCGACACTGGGCGGACAGACCGGCCTGAACATGGCCGTTGAACTGGCCCGCGCAGGTGTGCTGCAGTCGGAGAACGTGAAGCTGCTGGGCACACAGCTGGAATCCATCGAGAAGGCAGAAGACCGTGATTTGTTCCGTGAGCTGATGCGCGAGCTGGATCAGCCGGTACCGGAGAGCACAATTATCACGACTGTGGAAGAAGCGATGGGTTTTGCCGCAGGAATCGGCTACCCGCTAATCGTTCGTCCAGCCTATACGCTCGGTGGAACCGGCGGCGGCATTTGCGACAACGAGGAAGAGCTGCGTGAAACCGTCAAAGCGGGTATCCGTTACAGCCCGATCGGTCAATGTCTGGTGGAGAAGAGCATCGCCGGCATGAAGGAAGTTGAATATGAGGTTATGCGGGACGCGAACGACAACTGTATCGTTGTCTGCAATATGGAGAACTTTGATCCTGTCGGCGTACATACAGGCGACAGTATCGTTGTGGCACCAAGCCAGACGTTGTCCGACCGCGAATACCAAATGCTGCGCAGCGCGTCACTCAAGATCATCCGCGCGCTGAATATCGAAGGCGGCTGCAACGTGCAGTTCGCACTTGATCCGCAAAGCTATCAATATTATGTAATTGAAGTAAATCCCCGGGTCAGCCGCTCCTCGGCGCTGGCGTCGAAGGCGACCGGTTACCCGATTGCCAAAATGGCAGCCAAAATCGCTCTCGGCTACACTCTGGATGAAATCGTTAACCCGGTTACAGGACAGACATACGCCTGCTTCGAGCCGACACTGGACTATATCGTCAGCAAAATTCCGCGTTGGCCGTTTGACAAGTTCACATCGGCGAACCGTAAACTGGGCACGCAGATGAAAGCAACCGGTGAAGTCATGGCGATTGGCCGTACCTTTGAAGAGTCGATTCATAAAGCAGTCCGTTCCCTGGAAATCGGTGTCCACCGTTTCCGCCTGCCGGGCGCAGAGCAGCTGGAAGACAGCGTGCTGCGGGGTCGTCTCGCCAAAGCGGATGACGAGCGGCTGTTCCTGATCGCGGAAGCGTTCCGCCGCGGCTATGGCCTGCAGGAGATTCAGGATATCACCAGCATTGATTGGTGGTTCCTGTCCAAGATTGAAGGCCTGGTGAACTTCGAGGATGTGCTGCGCAGCGAAGAGACGCTGAGTGCCGAAACCTTGTATCAAGCGAAACGCAAAGGGTTCACTGACCGGGCAATTGCCGAGATCCGGGCGGAAGGACGTCCGGGCGGAGCTCAGACGAAGGAAGTGGATGTTCGAGCAATGCGCCTTGCGCAGGGACTAACTCCAGTCTTCAAAATGGTAGATACATGTGCGGCTGAATTCGAAGCCTCCACACCTTACTACTACTCCACTTATGAGACGGAGAATGAGGTTATCCATTCCGACAAGCAGAAGGTTATCGTGCTCGGGTCCGGACCTATCCGGATCGGTCAGGGAATTGAATTCGATTATAGTACCGTACATGCGGTCTGGGCGATCCAGAAAGCCGGCTATGAAGCTGTAATCATCAACAACAACCCTGAAACGGTATCGACCGACTTCAACACCTCGGACCGGCTCTATTTTGAACCGTTGTTCTTCGAGGATGTCATGAATGTCATCACCCAGGAGAATCCGATTGGCGTTATCGTCCAGTTCGGAGGACAAACTGCCATTAACCTTGCTGCGCCGCTGGCTGCAGCCGGTGTAAATATTCTCGGCACCAGTCTGGAAAGCATCGACGAAGCTGAAAACCGCAAGAAATTCGAAGCGCTTTTGGCCCGACTGAATATTGCACAACCTAAAGGCAAGACGGTAACCGATGTGAGTCAAGCCGTAGAAACAGCGCAATCGCTGGGATATCCGGTACTTGTACGTCCTTCCTATGTACTGGGCGGCCGTGCAATGGAGATTGTCTACAACGATGCGGAATTGCTGAGCTACATGGTTGAAGCGGTGAAGGTGAATCCGGAGCATCCGGTGCTGATCGACCGCTACATGCTGGGCAAAGAGGTCGAAGTTGACGCGATTTGCGACGGGGAGACCGTAGTCATCCCTGGTATTATGGAGCATGTAGAACGTGCGGGTGTCCACTCCGGTGACTCCATCGCTGTCTACCCGCCGCAATATCTGGATGAAGGCCTGAAGCAGAAAATAAGCGAAATCACCATCAAGATTGCCAAGGAACTGAAAACGATTGGCCTTGTCAACATCCAGTTCGTTATTTACCAGAATGAAGTATATGTGATCGAAGTGAATCCGCGCTCTTCGCGTACGGTTCCTTTCCTGAGCAAGGTAACTGGCATTCCTATGGCTCATCTGGCTACCAAGATCATTCTCGGCGGCAAGCTGAAAGACGATGGCTACACCGAAGGCCTCTGGCCGGAAAGCGACTATGTGTCGGTAAAAGTGCCGGTGTTCTCTTTTGCCAAGCTGCGCAGAGTAGAGCCTACCTTAGGACCGGAAATGAAATCGACCGGCGAAGTCATGGGCCGCGACAAGCTGTATGCCAAAGCGCTCTATAAAGGTCTGATCGGAGCAGGCATGAAAATTCCGGCAACCGGAGCAATCATCGTTACGGTAGCAGACAAAGACAAAGCTGAGGCAGTTGAGCTGATGAAGGGCTTCCACGCCATGGGCTACAAAATCATTGCCACCGGCGGTACGGCGCAAGCCCTTGAACAGGCAGGCCTGAACGTGATGAACGTCAACAAGCTGGATGAAGGAGAGCCGACAATCCTTGATCTGATCCGCGGTGGTCAGGCCAACTTCGTCTTCAATACGCTGACTAAAGGCAAAACGCCGGAGCGTGACGGCTTCCGCATCCGCCGTGAAGCGGTAGAGAACGGTGTCGTATGTATGACCTCACTGGATACGGTAACGGCGCTGCTGATCATGCTGCAGACGATCAACTTCTCGTCGCAGTCTATGCCAGCTTTTGTCGGACAATAACCTATAGATGTATGAGCAGCCCATTCGGGCATGCCACTGGAACGGTTTGCGTTATCGCAGACCGTTCCGCTATGCCCGGGGACCCGGTAACCGTTAATAAATGACCAAAGGAGCTGAACCGTACGTGAAACAGATGGACCCACAGCAGCTTGAACACGAGAATATCGGAGAAATTACCAGACGGGATGAAATGGCTGGGCGGCTGATGATTGCCCTGGATTATCCTGATGCAGCGCAAGCGAGGTTGCTCATTGAGAAGCTGGAAGGCATTCCTTGTTACATGAAGGTTGGGATGCAGCTGTTCTATGCAGCCGGACCAGACTTCATTAGAGAACTGAAGGCCCGCGGTTATTCCGTGTTCGTCGATGTCAAAATGCATGATATCCCCAATACGGTGCGGGGTGGGGCGGAGAGCCTTACGATGCTCGGTGTGGATATGTTCAACGTACACGCCTCCGGCGGCTCGGCCATGATGGCTGCAGCGCTGGACGGGGCTGCTCAGGCGGTCAGCCTGCACCCGTCGCTGAGAATGCCGCTGATTATCGCAGTGACACAGCTCACCAGCACCAGTCAGGCAGTGATGAACAGCGAGATTGGCATTGCCGGGAATGTAGAGGACACCGTGGTGCGTTACGCCAAGCTGGCGGCTGGAGCCGGCCTGCACGGCGTGGTAGCTTCACCGCAGGAGTCGGCGGCGATCACTGCCGCATGCGGCCCGGAGTTCCGCACGGTTACCCCGGGCATTCGTCCGGCAGGGTCTTCCCTGGATGATCAGTCCCGGGTGATGACACCGGGACAAGCCATCCGGCAAGGCAGCCACTACCTTGTAGTGGGCCGGCCTATTACGGCTGCGGCGGATCCGCGCGCAGCCGCACTATCTATTATTGAGGAGATGACTCAAGCATGAGCACATTATCGAATACAAGCCAGCAAGTCGCCAGCTATCTGCTGGAGATTGGCGCAGTGGCGCTGCGTCCGCAGGAGCCTTTTACCTGGACCTCCGGCATCAAGTCGCCGATCTATTGCGACAATCGCCTGACCATGTCCGTTCCGGCAGTTCGCGGCTACATTGCCGCTGGCTTCGCAGAGCTGATCAGAGCCAGCTACCCGGACGCTGAAGTGATTGCGGGCACTGCAACTGCGGGTATTCCGCATGCGGCCTGGGTGGCCGACAAGCTGGATCTGCCGATGGCATATATCCGTGACAAAGCCAAAGGCCACGGCAAGCAGAACCAGATCGAAGGCATTATCTCTCCCGGACAGAAGGTCGTTGTGATCGAGGACCTGATTTCTACCGGCGGCAGCTCCATTAAGGCGGCGCAGGCCGTACAGGAAGCCGGAGGAGAGGTGCTGGCCGTGATGGCCATCTTCAGCTATGAGCTGGACCGGGCCACTGAGGCATTTGCAGCAGCAGGTGTGCCGCTGCAAAGCTTGTCCAACTACAGCACATTGATTGATGTAGCGCTGAGTCAAGGCACAATCGCTGACACCGATGTAGCGCTGCTGCAGTCCTGGCGCAAAGATCCGGCCTCGTTCGGCGTGTAGCAGAATTATATCCGGCAATGTTTCTCAGGCCCTCACTGCAAGGTGAGGGCCTTGCTGTTTTTTTATTGGCGGATACCGTATTCGGCGGCTTATATTTTAAAAACTGGGCATGATAACTTCAGGGAAGGAAGACATCCATTATCGTAACAAAGGAGAAGAAGGCATCATGAACTGGATATACTTCGCGAAGCTGTTCAGGACGAGATTTCAAGCAGGCTGCCTGGCCAAGAGGCTGGAGCAGGACGGTTGGATTTACGGCTATCATGATCCGCGATTTGTGGAAATTTATCGCTCCCGCAAGGGCCGCTACGGGGTGCGTTTCCTGCCCTGAATAAATTAACAAAATCATCCTTGACTTTAGTGCCTGGTATATTGTATATTAACTATTGTCGCTGTTTGAATATGATTACTGACGCGGGGTGGAGCAGCCCGGTAGCTCGTCGGGCTCATAACCCGAAGGCCGCAGGTTCAAATCCTGCCCCCGCAACCAATTTATTTTCCTACAGCCATTGTATATCATACGGATACTTTAGATCCGGGCCCTTAGCTCAGTTGGTTAGAGCGGTCGGCTCATAACCGATTGGTCACAGGTTCGAGTCCTGTAGGGCCCACTTCACTAAACCCCTTGCTTAGCAAGGGGTTTTTGCTATTTATAGGCTCGTCGGAGCGAATTTGCTTGAGTGGGGAAAGGCCATATTTTTAAGCTTGCTAACGGATTTGCTAACGGAGTCTTTTATTCAACAGGTTCAAGCTGCTTTTCTGCGAATTTATTGAGTTCATTTTCAATTCTGTCAACGGCCTCTTCCTGCATGATCGGCAATAGATGTGAGTACCTCTCATTGAACATCGCCGGAGTCATGCCCAGTCGTTCGGCGGCAACCTTCGGATTTATTCCAATCGCTAGTAAAAATGATGCATGGGTATGACGCTGATCATGGAACCGGATCTTCTTGACCCCGGCTTTGCGAACAAGAACATCCATACCCTCTGTGATTCGTTTCGGCTTAATATAACCTCCCCAGGGATAACAGCACACTAGGGTCATTGTCCTCGTAAGCTTCTCCATATTCCTTACTGTAAGCTTCGATTTGTAAATAGCGTTCCTGAAGATCATCAATAATATTCTGAAAGAGCTTAACCCGCCGAATCGAATCATTCGTCTTGGGCCGCTGAATCACCAATCCATCCCGTGTCCAATTTGCTGTCTGAATAACCTTCAACTCTTTCTTTTCAAAGTCGATATCTTTCCACCGCAGCCCCAGAATTTCGCCTCGCCGCATTCCCGTATAAACCGCTAATGAAAAAGCAATGTAATGAACATGATGCTTTGAGGATTGCAGAAATTTAGTGAATTCTTCAATTGTCCAGAACTGTATTTCTTTCTGCTCGTTTGCATTTACCTTGCTACGCATAGATACCTTACTCATGATGTCTTCAGCCAGTAACCCCGATTCAGTGTATGCAAGCCGAAGGGCGCGTTTCAGCACACCGTGAATGTTCTTCACGTAATCCTTGGAATATTTCTTCCGAAGTTCAGCATAAAAGCCTTTGATGGTACGTGGGGTAAGTGCCTGCAATTTCACTTTACCAAGCACCGGAATAATTCTGGCTTCGATAATAGTTTTTTCAGTGTCGTAGGATGTTGGTTTGAAGTTAGGCTTTGCGTGAGTCTCCAGATATTCGTTCAGATACTTTTCCAGGGTAATGTTTGTTGTCTTAACATCTAATCCTTTCTCGGCATCGGTCATTGCCTTTCTGCAGGCTGACCAAGCTAAAGCCTCAGTTTTGAATCCTCCTTTTGTTTTTTTTGGTTTCGTTCACCTGTTAATGTGTCCGGGGGGAGATCGAAAACATACGTGTACGTTTTTCCTCTTGGATAAACATGGCCTTTCATAATTATCCTCCTTAGAAATTTAATCATCAGAATAATATTTTGTTTGCATCACTCCCCTCATGATTTCAGAAGTTCAAAGCATCGTTTATTGCTTCCATTGGTAAGTAAAGTTGCTCGATTTCATGCCCGTGCCTCCATACAACCCGCGATAAGTTAATAGTCACATTCCCTAAGTGCTCATTAGAGATAGTAATATCACCGGGCAGGACAGAAACAATACTTTTTGCCATGCTACAGGGCATATCGTACGTTTTATAATTTCGATTCACTGGTACATTGAGATAACCATTCCAGTCGGACTCTAAATGTGGCTCAATTATTAATCCATGAGGGCGTTCGAAGTCTTCTTCACATCCGTAATGAGCTCGGATGCGGGCTTCAGCTTGATCACTTCCAGTAAATATACCTCGATCTGTTTCGGGTTGAATAAGCTCAGAAAAGTTGATACTGCGGCATCTAGTGCGAATAACAGTTTGTTTTGTGTGATTCTTTCTTCAATTTGCTCAAATCTCTTTTTAGCGAAATATAACGGCACCCTGAAAGTATGTGCTATATAACCGATTGATTCACCCTTACGCTCGGGAAGTGTAATTGATTTGAGGATAAAGAAAGGAAGGGCTGAATAGAGAGCAAAACGATCTGCATCATATTCTTGGGCCTCTTTAAAGAGTGAGGGCATCCATCGTTGATCTCCTGAGTGACGTATAACGTGGCATAACTCGTGAAAAAAAATCATTCGCTGAGAAACCTTTTCTTCGTGGCGGTTTAAAAATACAACACGTTCCTCATTATCACTAAAGGGGCTGTTGTCATAATAAATAAGTTCTACTTCGAAAATTTTGGCTATCTTCTCTATTTAAAGATTTTGAGCTGTCAAAATGTTGTGCTCCTTGTACTTCTCTTCGATCCATTGTTCGAGTGGAGTTTTAAAGTATTGATGAAAATCCATATGTGCCCTCCTGGATGCGTACGTATGTTCTATTTTGAGGTAAAAATAAAAGCCATTGCTGGCTTTCTTAATATTTTTCATTCGCCCTTTAGTTTGAATACACCATCTGAATATGTACCTAATTCGTAATTTTGTATGCTGACGGTATGGGAAAGGCTTTTCCATTCAGGTAGGTAATCTATATAAATTTCACGAATTGATTCAAAATAAGTTTCTGTATCCTTCAATAAATCCTCAATCATTACTTTTAATTCTCTATCCGTTAAATCAAAATGCCCTTGCCCCTCATACTTCGCATCAATTAATGGTTGGGTTGATAAGTCAATATCAGATCCGCTGGTACCCATAGCTGAAAGAGTCTTACGGAAAGTTATTTTATTGATTACAAAATTATCAGTAACGACACCGTCTTCCATAGCATGTTGGAGAGCGTTAAAAACTAGCGCATTAATAAATTGTTTATTTGTTATATCTTGTGATTGAAAAGCTTGATTTTGGGTCTTAAATTCACCATTGGCTAATTCAAACTTGTTTGATAGTTCAGTAAATTTTTCTTCTATAGAACGACTTTTCATAAAAGAGAAAATCGAAAAGGTGACAGAAGCTACTGTTATTAGAAGAAGCGTTGAAATGAGAAAAATCTTTGTTCCATTAGTAACTTGGCGTGGTTGTTGTTTCTGTAATAAAACGGGTTCGTTGGGTTCTTCCATAAAATTCTTCCTTAAATTATCCTCATCGGCTGAGGGATTTGCTTATTTTTTTGTGTCTTCTATTTCCTTAAGCATTCTTTCTTTATTCTTTCTATACTGCTTCAAAGCATCTTCCATTACTTCGATTTCAGCTTGAGAGTATTTTTCTGGTCCACCATAAAAGGACATGTTTGTCTCAATAGAAGTTTTTTTGTCCGAACGTCCCAGAATATAGTCTCCTGAAACTTCAAAAAAATCTGCAAATGCATTAATTTCAGTATCTTCAACAGGTCTCTTTCCAGATTAGATTCTAGAGAGAACACTGTTATTTATTCCGATCCTATCGGCAAGCTCAATTTGGCTTATTCCTCGAGCTTCTCTAAGTTTCTTAATTCGATCACCTGAAATAGACAAATTCTCATACCGCCCTTCTTTCTGTTTCAGCAATATGATAGTAACACTTTTCTAAAACAAAAAAAACAATTTTGCTAAAACAACAAAAACCATTCTATGTATTTTACTAAGAACAAAATAACGGACTCCCAATAATCAAGGAGTCCGTTTCGGCCGGTTCTAATCCGGCCATCTTCAGGCGATTGTTGTATATAGTGTAATACAATGTTATGCCATATTTTAATCCAGTTTTAAAGGCAACGGTATTACTATTTTAACTTTTCTGTTCCAGTTCTTCTCGGAGTGCGCGTTGCAAAACCTGAGAAAAATTCAACCCAGCAATTTCGGCCGCTTCGCTCAGGTCTTGCGGCAATGTTAGATTCTTTTTAACATAAGTGATCTTTTCATTCAGGACCGCCGTTGCAATAATGGTACGCTGGCTACCAGTAAGTTCAAGATCATTCAGCGGGGTAGCAGCTGGAATGGATTCTTTGTCCTCAAGGCGACTTTCAATAGTAAGTTTCAGTACCTCATTCGCCCGTCTAACAGCCTCGTCAATGTTCTCAGCTTGGGACAAAGCTTCCTCCAAATCGGGAAATGAAATTTCAATGTGTTTATCTGTGAAGTTCAAAATGGCCGGGTACGTATAACTTTTTTTCAATGCTTACACCTTCCTTTTTTTGAGATTCGTTTCTCAATATTATATTGAAAGGGAAGAAGGGAGGGGCTAAAACTTTAGCCCCGTCTTCTTCTCTATATCCTTTAGGATATGTATTGCAACATCTTTGACTGGATGGGTTATGGTAACCTTCCCCTTTATAGTCGGGTGTTTGTATTGGTAGTGATCGCCAACAGTGTGTACTTTGTACCATCCGTTTGCTTTCAGTATCGCCAACACCTCTCTTGAAGAATAACTCTTCATCCTCTCTCTCACCTCCTATTAAGATTATAACACGCATTGATGCGCATTGCAAATTAATGTATGCAGAAATAATGCTAACAAATTTGTAAACGAACAAATGAAAACAGAGTTAAACACATTGGTCAAAAAACCAGTATTCTTCATATATAAGAAACAGAATTAAACCTATTTTAACCTTTCCCCAAGCTCAGTTGGTTAGAGCGGTCGGCTCATAACCGATTGGTCACAGGTTCGAGTCCTGTAGGGCCCACTTCACTAAGGGGCTGTCCCAAAAGCCATGAAATGGCTGCTTGGGACGCCCCTTGGTTTTGAAGTAAGATGTATGTTTTCGCTTGGGTGGACGCTCCGCGAACGGACCGTTGTTCCAATCGCTGTTGTCCCCAGATTTTATTCATTCTCCTTAGCGGTGAAAATCCGGGGACAAAGGCGACCGCTACCGCTTTTCCACAATCAGTCCGTCCTCTCCGCTGTTTAAGTGGAAATGGTTACGAAAATCTTTAAAAAACACGAAAAAGAAACCGTCCTTTGGTAAAATGGAGTTACCACACAACCATTTCAAA
The DNA here is from genome assembly GCF_038007405.1 of Paenibacillus sp. FSL M7-1046. Lineage (NCBI taxonomy): Bacteria > Bacillati > Bacillota > Bacilli > Caryophanales > Paenibacillaceae > Paenibacillus > Paenibacillus sp. FSL M7-1046. The sequence continues at coordinate 4,181,730 of NZ_JBBOXB010000001.1, forward strand.
GGAGCGGTTTCTTTGTACATTCAATATACCATGGACCAACTTTGCTTGCCAATGGATCTGGAAGAAGATATTCCAGAACATCACCTCGTTCGTGTCGTGAATGCTACTGTTAATCGGCTGGACGACGCCGTTTTTGACGCGGCCTACCCTGGCGGCGGCCGTGACAGCTATCACCCCAAAATGCTTACCAAAGTTATCATTTACGCCTACACTCAGCGAATGTATTCCTCCCGCCAAATCGCCAAATCCATCCGGGAGAGCATCCTCTTCATGTGGCTCGCTGGACGGCAGCGACCAGACTTCCGCACCCTTAATCGCTTCCGTTCTCAGCGAATGAAGAACGTCCTCGAAACGGTATTTACCGCCGTGCTTCAGTTTTTGGCTGACGAAAAATACGTTTCTCTGGAGCATTACTTTGTGGATGGCACCAAGATGGAAGCCAATGCCAATCGCTACACCTTTGTTTGGGGCAAAGCCGTCAGCAAATACAAAGCCAAACTGCAAGAAAAGGTACATGCCCTGTTCGTTGACATTGAAGCGGCAGAAGCGCGGGAAGAACAGGAGAATCAAGGCAAAGATCTCGCTGAACTCGGTACGGGTTCCGAAGTGAGTAGTGAGAAACTCGAACAAGCCGTGCAAAAGCTTGAAGCTCAGCTTGCAGAAAAACCTAAAAACAAGCCCCTAAAGAAAGCGGTTCGGAAGCTACGCAAGGAGTTGCTGCCCCGGCTGCTGAAATACGAACAGTACCAAACGTTGCTTGGTGACCGGAACAGCTTCAGCAAGACAGACCCGGATGCGACCTTTATGCGAATGAAAGAAGACCACATGCGAAATGGGCAACTGAAACCGGGTTACAATGTACAGATCGGGACTGAAAACCAGTTTATTTTGGCCTACAGTCTACACCAAAGGCCAACTGACACTCGCTGTTTACAGCCGCACATGGAAAAAGCAAGGCAGATTCTTGGAAAACTCCCGAAGACGGTAATTGCGGATGCAGGTTACGGCAGTGAAGAAAACTATGCCTATCTGGAAAAGAGAGAGGTCCATGCGGTAGTGAAATACGGCAGCTACCACAAGGAAAAGAGTAAAGCCTGGAAAGCGAATGTCGGAAAAATTGAGAACTGGACGTACGACGCAACCGAGGATCGCTGGACATGCCCAGCTGGACAAAAGCTGCATTTCCGCAAAGAGAGCAGGGAAATCGTAGAGAGCGGATACGTAATTCGGAAGCGTCATTACCGAAGCCAGAGCTGTGAAGGATGTCCGCTAAAAGAACGCTGCACGAAGGCAACAGGTAATCGGGAAGTCGTGGTGAGTCTGGAGCGGTTACGGTACCAGAAACAGGCTCGAGAAATTCTGCAAAGCGAGGAAGGTTACCTCTTGGCCGTACGCCGAATGACGGAACCAGAAAGTGTATTTGGACAACTAAAGAATAACCGGGGCTTCCGGCGTTTTCTGCTTCGCGGCATCGAAAAAGTGACGCTCGAGGTCGGTTGGCTTTCGCTCGCCCATAATTTATTAAAACAAGCTGCCCATGACCAAAAACGCAGAGCAGCGAATCTCCAATAACGGGAGAATCGCTGCTCTTTTGAGTCTTAAGCTTTTGAGAAGATAGAGGGCCTGTCTCCGACAGTAGAATATCTTCTTTTGGGACAGCCCCTTTTGCTATGTTGTGGTTGGTCTTGCCCTGGCGTCAATTCGAAACGCAATGGATAGCCAAGCGCATCCACCATTACATGAATTTTAGTGGTTAATCCTCCGCGCGAACGCCCGATAGCTTGCCGATCCTGCCCCTTTTTGCGCCCGCTCCATGCTGATGGACGCGGACGATGGTGGCATCGATCATCACTTGCTCCCAATCGGGTTCGATGGCGACATGCTTCAAGATTTCATTCCAAATATTCGCTTTTTGCAACCGCCAGAAAGAACTATAGGCGGAAGACCAAGGACCCAAGGACCCAAGGACCCAAGGACCATATGTGCTCGGTAAATCTCGCCATGCCGCTCCCGTTCGAGCAACCCAATAGCACGGCATTCAGCATCTGGCGCCGATCCTTGGGCGAACGTCCTCTTTGTTTTTTTCGGGCCGGGGGCAGCAAGGGTTCAAGGGTATTCCATTCTTCATCCGTTAACTCGTATCTTCATCTCATATTCCTTATTTTACTAGATTTTTACGAGTTGTATAGTTTGCGTACAGTCCCTAGATCCACTCGTTTCACTCATCGCCTCTAAATTACTATTTAGGTAACTTGCGCTATGATTATAAGTCACCATTTTGGTAATGTCATACCTTTTTGGCAATGTCCTTTATTTACCAATATGGCAATGCTAATATAAATTATATCTACTTATTTATAGCTTATAGAGAGGAGTCAAGATGAGAACACTCGGTGATCGAATAAAGTACCTCAGAGAAATGAAGAACATCATACAAAAGGATTTAGCTGCGATGTCTGGACTGACTGTTGTGCAGCTGTCACGGTATGAAACAAATGACAGGAAACCAGATCCTGAATCTCTGAGAAGATTAGCCGACGCACTTGACACAAGTGGAGATTATTTACTAGGACGAACTAATGATCCGGCTCCACTTAATCAAAGAGAAACGAATATGTCCTTTTATGGTGGGCCAGACAAGTATTCAAAGGACGAAATCGAAGAGATGGAAGCAGCATTATTGAGGTACCGCGAAATGAAGAAGCGTGCAGTCGATCAAGCAGAGAAAAACTCATGAAATGAGCAATTCCCTCAGCCGATGGGGAACATTAGGGGATATCAATATGGAATTTGCGGATCAGATCAGAGCATTGGCTAAACGAGTTCAAAAAATGAAGGATAGTATTTTGACAGAGGAAGCTACCAAAACTTCTGTGATTATGCCATTCTTTCAAGCGTTAAACTACGATGTGTTTAATCCTGAAGAATTCCTTCCAGAATTCACTGCTGATGTTGGGATTAAAAAAGGTGAAAAGGTTGACTATGCAATAATGCAAAACAAAAAACCTATGATCTTAATCGAGGCAAAATCAATAACAGAAATACTCACAAAGCATGATTCTCAGTTATTCAGATATTTTGGAACAACCGTAGCCAAATTCGCAATTTTAACAAATGGGATCATCTATAGATTTTATACTGATCTTGAAGAGCAAAATAAAATGGATGTCACCCCATTCTTTGAATTTAATCTTTTCGACATAAGGGAACATCAAATAGCTGAATTGGTTAAATTCAAAAAAGATATCTTTGATGTAGAAAGTATTAATACGACTGCATCTGAACTAAAGTACACAATTGAAATTAAGCGATTCTTGAAGGAACAATGGGAAAGCCCAACCGATGATTTTGTTTCAGCAATTCTATCTGATGTCTATCCTGGAAAGAAAACAAGGCAGATTATTGAAAAATTTAATGGCATTGTAAAACGTTCATTCAAAGAATTTGTGAATGATATTTTAAACGATAAGCTCCAAACCGCTCTTGCAAATACAAATTCGGATCAACTTAATAGTGAAGTTGCCGTTACTCATGAAATAGTGACAGATATAGAAAATAATAAAGAAAATCTTTCTGAGATTGTTACTACAGAGGAAGAACTCGAAGGTTACATAACTGCAAGGATTCTTTTAAAAGATATTATTGCTCCAGAGCGTATTAATTACCGCGACAATCTAAGCTATTTCAATATACTTGTAGACAATAGCATTCGGAAATGGATTTGCCGGTTACATTTTAACGGTGCAAACAAGTATATTCAGTTTAACGATGATGATAAAACAATGATAGGTATTAAAGATATTTCTGAACTGATTTCTTATAAGGAACAGTTTGTCCAAACAGTTAAACGGTTTATATGAATTATTTACACAACTAATATAGTCCACCATACCAATTAGCGCATTTTATATGCTAAAAAAGATCAGCCAGTAATGGCTTTTCTTTTGAACAAAAAACAGAACGTGTATTCCTATAATGGATGGCCATACATATGTTTTACCAAATATTATTAAACACCGTTGGAGCATATGCTCGAAGATCAATATCAATCGAATGGAATCTTGACGCCATCGAATCTGGAAATGGGGAGGGTTGCTGCAATATTTGGGATAGATATCATCTATCATGCTCACGGAACATTCAGTGACAATGAAGAAAAAGTTATTTTTCTGAATCAATATGAAGATTTGAAGGCACAACGTATGATATTCTTTCATGAACTTTGCCATGTCATTCGCCACTCAGGAGTTCAGATGCCTGCGATATTCCGGGGGGCTTAGGAGAATGAAGCTGGACGCTTCAGTATGTCCGCCGCTCTCCCCTTCTTTATGGTAGAAAATATCACTCTGCCGGTTCAGTACACTCAAGCGGCCAGTAAATTATCGAATGAGTTCCATATCTTTTTGGAATTCGCACAGCGGGGTTACTGGCTGAAGACATCATGAGTAAGGTACCTATGCGTAGCAAGGTAAATGCAAAAGAGCAGAAAGAAATACAGTTCTGTTTCTGCAATCCTCAAAGCATCATGTTCATACGGGAATGCGGCGAGGCGAAATTCTGGGGCTGAGGTGGAAAGAGCGAATCACAGAAGGAATGGATGTTCTTATTCGCAATGCCGGGGCCAAGAAGATTAGGTTCCATGATCAGCGTCATACCCATGCAGCATTTTTACTAGCGATTGGAATAAATCCGAAGGTTGCCGCAGAACGACTAGGCATGACTCCTGCGATGTTTAATGAGAGGTACTCACATCTACTCCCGATTATGCAGTAAGAAGCCGTTGACAGAATTGAAAATGAACTTAATAAATTCGCAGGAAAGCAGCTTGAACCTGTGAAATAAAAGTCTCTTTTAGCAAATCCGTTAGCAAGCTCCAAAATATAACCTTTCCCCATTCTCTCCCGCTTGAATCCGTGAACCTATAAATAGCAAAAACCCCTTGCCTAGCAAGGGGTTTTTGCTATGTTGTGGTTTTTTTTTGAATCCAGAAAAGACCAGACAATGGCTGTGCACCTATCCGAGTTTGCCTTAATAAGATGTTGGGAAGTTGCATAATTTTAGGGAGGTAGACAACGGATGAAGAAGAAACGGCCTACAATAAAGAAGATAAGAGCAGGCTCCACTCAGGCACAGAGACACGTACATGAATTTGAAGGGAGCACTAAACTGGCTGAAGAAGGTGCAGATCGGCACAACCACCGGTTCGCAGGTGTTACAGGACAGGCGATTCGGGCAGGAGCAAGTCATGTCCATGAGATTGATTTGGAAAGAACCGATTTCTTTAACCATTTTCATAATTTGAAGAAGATTAGAACAGGACCAGCTATTCCAGTAGGAAACGGCAAACACGTCCATTTTGTTACGGGTCAAACTACTTTAAATGATGGTCACGTACACAAGTTCAATTTTGCAACATTGATTCAAGCGCCTCTCGTATAAATCGGATTAATATGGAATTATGTAGTCTAAATGGATAAGGATAGGCTCTAAGAGCTTGTCCTTTTTTGCTTTACAGCTGCCGGACAAACTTCCTCCGTTGCTAGCGAGACTGGATTGTGAGATTATAGGGAAGTATAAATTTGAGATGGAATAGAGGCAGGCGGAAAATGCTTAAAACGATCTTTAAAAATTATCCTTTGTGGTTCATGATTATTTGGGGTTGTGTAATGATAGGGTTTGTTGTGTTGTTTATAACGGGCATCAACCTGTCGCTAATGATGGCAGGGCTCATGATCCTATATATTGCAAACACAATTCGTGCCTGGAAAAATGAACGGATTATGGGCGTTATTTCTTTGGTGCTGGTTGTTGTATTTGCAGCAGCAACATACGTAACATTCATGGCGGATAAATAAACCAGACCGGCTGAATGCATAACAACACATTTCCATTTCACCCAAGCAGTGAAGGGCATTCTGCATATTCTATGCTGTACTCACTTTTGAAGGAGGAATGGGAAATGGGTTCATGTGGATGCGGAGAAAATGTAGGTCATGTTGGCGGTATTGGCACATCGACTGCGGCAATTCTGGTATTGTTTATTTTGCTCGTAATTATTACCAAATCATTCTGGCTGTAACTTCTGCTTATCCAGCTTCCTAAGTTACACACACACAAATGCAGCGGCTGCCAAGAGTATTGTTTCTGCTCAGGCTTCCGCTGCTTTATTGTTTACCGGTTTATCCGCCGGATCTCCAATAAGGCAGGTTCAAGGTATCAAAACTGTAGGTTACCTGCTGGAACTTCTTTTTTTTGAACTCCTGATTGAACAGCCGGTCTACATACAGCAGGCCTTCTTCATAATGAATTGTAAAATGCCAGCCCATTGGCGGAAAGCAGTACACCCCCGCGACAGGTGTATCCATAAATATTCCCGTCCATAAACATTTCTTCTACAGGCTCGCCCTTCACACAACAGCCATATCCCACCGAAGCCTCCAGGTACCACAAATATCCGTAAGGAGTAAGCATACGGTCATAGGCTTCCTTGCTGATTACTGTGCCGCTGCCCAGCGCCTTGATCATGTGAATAAATCAGCCGGTTCCCTCAAGAAAGCCTGCAGCCCTCCCGGATAAAATCGGATTCCGAAGGTGTGCAGGCGGTCATACGCCAGATCCACATAAAGTGACCGGTCCAACGTGCCAACGATCATGCCATGAAGGGTTGCCCTATCTTGTCCTATCTGGAATACGATATCGATGCAGCCGTCGGGGGCAATCATTTCCTTCCTGCCGGATATTGAAATTGGGCTTAGGGAGTCTTGGGAACTGCGGATGGCAGACATCCAGTAACAGTATACATATTTATGTAATTTAACACTTGGCCTCCATTCGTTATATTTACCGGGCAAGTTAAGAATGGAGGAGCGGGCTTGAACTGGGACAAAGGGGGGGCTCATCAAATGTCCTCCTAATCTGAAAGATCATCAAAGATAAAAATATAGAGCAGAATACCCGCTACAACAAGCGCAGATACCCATCTGAGGATAAGCGGTTTGGAGGCATCTTTCCCGAAGAAGCTGGTTATGAAGGAACCATTGTATATTTTTACTTTATATTATAGCAAATATTATCTACTGCCTATAAAAAAGAGGCGGCAGCGAATCGTTTGATGAGTATTAACATTCAGGGGACATGGATCGCATTTTACCTTGGTGTATTAGTGATTGAAGAATATATTGGGATAAAGGAGGAAGTCCGATGTTTTATGACCAGACACCGTATAAAGTCAAAGTGGAATGGGGGCAAAGAGGAGCGCGGGCCGCGTCTGAACGCGGGGACATTGTGATCATAGTTGATGTGCTCAGCTTCTCTTCTACGGTAGTGACTGCGGTTCAGCACAAGGCTAATGTCTTTCCGTATCCCCCGCCAATCAATGAGAATGCCAAAGCCTATGCCAGAGCCAACAGTGCGGAAATCGTCTGGGGAAGAGCGGAGGCGATAAGAGAAGGCGGGCATTCCCTGTCACCATTGTCGTTTAGTTCTGCTGATTTTGGCCGTGACTTTGTATTATGTTCATTAAATGGTGCTGCTTGTACATGGATTGCTTCACAGGTGCCGGCGCTGCTCATCGGATGTTTCCTTAATGCGTCTGCCGTGGCTGAGGTTGCTAACCGTTTAATGCAGCAATTGCAGGCAAATATCACTGTGGTTCCCTGCGGTGAAAGGTGGTCCGATGTTAGGGATGGTGAAAATAATTTGCGTCCAGGCATTGAAGATTATTTAGGTGCAGGTCTAATTCTTTCCCAATTAACCGGCAGCAAATCTCCTGAGGCTGAGGTCTGTATTGGAGCTTTGAAGTACTCCAGCAAAACCATCAGGGAGCTTATATGGGATTGTGCGAGTGCCCGTGAACTCCGTGAGCGCGGGTATGAAGACGATGTGACCTATTGCTGCCAGGTGAATATTAGCAGTGCTGTGCCTATTCTTCAAGACACCCGTTTTATAAATGCTAAGGATCTTATTTCATAGACCAGATTTCCCCATTGGATGAAGTCCAGGTTCTATCGCCGATAGTAATATTCCATGAGTAGCTTGCGGATTTCTGATCCAAAGTTGCCTTCCAGGATAAACCGTTCCATTCTCCCTCAGGTCTATCCATGATGGGGGTCCAATGACGTCCATTGTCTTGCGTTGCATAGAAGAGTAGAGAGGTTTCAGTCTGGCCTTTCTCGTTCAGCAGCCCGATCTCATTCAGTAGGACGATTCCATAATTTGTAGAGGTGAAAAATATAGGAGAGGCAGGGTTAAACTGAATGGCAGCGTATTTGGAAGGTACTTCAAGCTGCTCTTTGGTCCAGTGAATTCCGCCATCGGTTGTCTTATATAGTCCAATATCGCCTTGTCGTGGAGAATGGATCGTAACCCATCCAGTGTCCTTCGTCTTAAACTTGAGGTCTCCAATGGGGCCGCTTGGCAAAGTGCCGCTCAAGGAATCGCTCAGCTTATGCCAGGATATGCCTCTGTCATTACTCATATAGATACGGTTATCTGCCTGATACATTCCTGAACCTGCTGAAGTTGCCTTCCAGCTATACCCAGCTTCTAAAGAATATTGGAATGTACGGATGTTATTATCTTCATCTATGTTACCGGCTTGCGGACTGTATGCGAACATAAGCTGGATTACGGACATAAGAACCCAGAGTGTTTTCATGGAAATCCCCTCCTCCTCCCATAGTAAAGGAATAAATTGGGAGATAGGTTACAGAGAGATGAAAGAAAGGTTAATTTCCTTTTATGAAACTTTTTGGATTTGGAAGCGTTTTATTGAGTATACACAGAAAAAGGAGATGGAGAATATGTCTGAGCAAAAGAAAATTCAGGAGCTTGAGCGCCGGATAGCTACGCTGGAGAATCAAGGCGGGCATCCACCCGGCAATGACCCCGGAAAAATATTGCGCAGGGTAATATGGGGGATTCTGATCGTGTTTTTCCTGCTGACGGCAATAGGCGTAATGCAGTTTGTGAGTGCAGGCTAGCCAGCGTGTTCATTCGTTCTTCTCATGAACGCACAGTGTAAGTCAGACAAGCGCTATCAGGATGAACAAGAATACATGCTGCGATTTCTACGATACTATCATAGGGACTAGGGCGTGTCTTCAAAGCGCTTGACCCGCCAAAACCTGCTGCTGTATGCCCTAAGGAATCATGGGTACAGTAGCATTTTCTGATCACACGCGGAGAAAGGCATTTCGCCACTAGGTAGTTTTTTCGGTGGAGGCTTACGTTTCGGTGTTTCAGAGACTTCGCACTTCTTCCGAAGGCGTGTGTGCGTCCGGAAAGTTTATTCCTGACTCTAGCATGAATGGACCGAGTTGCACTTATTTGGAGATTTTAGCCTGTTACAGTAGGAAAACGGACTCCAGCGCAGTTATTTCTCCCTGATGGCCGCTTCTTGATAGAATGCAGAGCAGATAATGTCGTCTGGGTCCGCAAAAGAGAATAAACAGGGGTTTTACTCTCCATAGCGTCTCCTGAGTCCGTCCCTCGAGTACACGAACCCGCTGCAGGCTTTTAGGGGCCCTACTTTCAAATCTCTGCTTCCCCAGAGCTCTTCCAGTTTGAAGACACGCTCTAGTAAAAGATTCAGTTCATCTTCAGCGGGATTTCATTAGGGCTTAAGCTAACGGGCTTATAGTATACACATACCCCCCTTATTAATAGATATGGACCCTGCCGGACGCCGGCGGGGTCACTTTTTTTGTCCATGGGTTCCCTTAATCTTCTTCCTTCGGTTCTTGCAGCAGAATGGAGAAGGTCTGGGTTTCATGATCGACCTCAATGCTCTCAATGCCAACAAAATCCGGGATATCGGGATGAACTGCATCCACGCTGTAATCCGGATGGGTCATTAATAACTGGATGACTTGAATGGCGTCCATTTCGTTCCCCCTTACGGGTAAATTCACCCTATACATAAGGTCTCTGCATTTCATTATGCATAGACTTATTATCCCCGCAGCGTTTACCGAATATGTCGGTGGATTAAATTTCTGTCTTCGTTCCTTTCCATCACAGCCATCAATTGCCCCTGGAACACTCGTCTCTGAATCTGGTCAATCCGCTGCATGGCCAGCTCAGCAGGGACCTGAAAGGTTGAAGCGATATATTGGACGGCATCTTCACGGAGTTCAGGTAATGTTCTGGCGGAAATCATGGAGTAAGGCATCGCCGCATAAAGGATAAAACGTTCGGATTCATCCTCCTGTGCCTGTGTGAATTGTTCGGGCATCAGCGTGTGGTTACCGGCATGGCGAAGCAAATGGCAGAGCTCATGGAGGAACTCAAGACGCTGCAGCCCGGGAGGAAGGCGGCTGTCAATAAACATGCTGTACATGCCTGCAGAGGCTTCAATGCTCTTGCTTCTTACATCCAGATAATGAATCCAGATATTCAGCCGCTCCGATATGTACTCGATGGAGATTTGCGACGGCTGTTGCACGTTCAACCGCTGATATAAATCTTCAGTCCATTTCTCCAGGGCGGTCATTTGATAGTAGGATTGCATGGGAATCACCTCGATATAGGATCGTATGTTCGTATTATTGGCCAAAAGAAAAGCCCAAAGGGCTCAAGGATAACCGGAACTCATGTTCTTATGTATATAAGCATAAATCAATCAAACTACAATATCAAGTGTTTTTCCCAAGTTGGGGTGTGGGCTCTGCTGGAGCATTTGGACCAGATTCTGGCTTTGGATCTCAGTCGTTTTTGTGGCAATATTCATGACTTGCAGCCCTGCAGCCTGGTGTAGGGACGCTTGACTCATCGCCATTGATAATGCAGCAATGTCCATGTTGCACCTCCTAAAAGTTTTGTGAGCAATGCTTCCTGAAAGTTCTTCGTACAAAACTCGCTTCGGAAGCATTCGCTAAGTTTTTTGAAGCTCCTCTGCTTTGAATGCTGCATCGCAAAAAAACTCGCTTCGGAAGCATTCGCTAAGTTTTGTGAGCAATGCTTCCTGAAAGTTCTTCGTACAAAACTCACATCGAAAGCATACGCTAAGTTTTTTGAAGCTTCACAGCTTTGAATTTACTTACTGTATATCGACAATGACAGGCCGATACTTTAGGTGAATGACATTTCTTTGCCGTTTGGCCCATACGGTAGATCAGGCTTTGACATATTCTGTGCTGTATTCAATATTCACGAGGAGGAATTTAAATAATGGGTGTAGATTATGGTTGCGGTTGCGGTAATAACGTCGGTGGAGTAAACCAAGGTCCTCCGGTAGTTGTGCCGGTAGTAAGTCCATGGACATCGACAACCTCCATTCTGGTTCTCTTTATTCTTCTGGTAATTATTACAAAAGCCTGTATATTCTAAATCAGACTCAATCGAATGCTGCCCCGTCAGGCATATGCCAGATGGGGCTATTTCTTTTTTTTACGGGCTGTGGGTCCAATCTGACGTTTGATTCTTCCCGTGGTTTCGTCGACTTCAATGATATAGAGTTCTTTTACCGTGCCTGCAAGTGCAAACCATTCCTTGAAGGCTTCTTCCTCAGACATGGGCCCGTAAAGCCTTTTTCCCCGATAACAAATATAGAACACCTTGGCTCTCCGCGCGTGGAATATTATCCCACTTTATATTACGCCTAATTCACGGAAGATTGCATAAAGAACGTTTGTTCGCATATAATACATACAAATATTCCTGGGCTTTCTAAAGGAGGCGGTTTACATGAGTGCAAAAGAATTGGAGAAGCTGATCGGGCAGGTTATTGAGATCATATATGAGGACAAGTCGGGGAACATCACCCAGCGCAGAATTGAGGTTCATGGGATTAAAGGCGGGCTGCTCCGGGCCACTTGTCTGACCACGGGCGGTCCAAGGGTATTCCGGACAGCAAACATCCTTGCCTGGCGACAGGCAAAGGCCCGTTATGCTGGATGATACAGCGCGCAAGCTGCTGAGGATCATGTACCATTTCAGCAACCATTTCCGGAGGATGCCAACACTGCCAGAGCTTGCAAGGCTCAGCGGGCGGACACCGGCGGGAATCTATTCCGGATTTCGTGAGCTGGTGCTGGAGGGTCATATCCAATGGCAGCCGCCACAGCCAATAGAATCGGCGGTTATTTTGGTGGCCTGGGAAACTCCCGAGCCTGGAGCGCATACTTCGATCAGCGGCCACTGGAGGGACTGAGGCAATCTGCGTAACGCTATTTACACAAAGAAACGGATACCCTCCGGGAGGACGGCATCCGTTTCTTTGTTATTTGAACATGAATTCTACCTTTGTTCCGTCGGCAAAATCCTCCAGCTGATTGCCTACCCAGCTTCCTGCCCCGCGGTTATCGCTTGGCGTTATGTATTCAATGTCGGCTCCGGCGCCGCCTTCGTCACACATGGCCATCGGCCATTCATCACGGTCGTAACCTTTTTTGGTCGGCACCCCTTTTAAGGATTCCTTGCGGTTCGCTTCGGCTTCCCCCCGGTTGATGGTGCAGATCGCCGATTCCCCGCTGCTGATTGCCTCCTGGATATGTCCGGCTGTCTCCGGGTAACGATCCGCCGGGAATTCGAGCTGGACTACCTCGGAGTCTTCCGAAGAAGGCGTCGTGACGTTCTGGCCATTATCTTCAAACCAGTAAGCCGCCAGGACCAACAGTGCAATGATGATAAGACTGGGGATGAATTTCTTCTTTTTCACATCTGCTCCTCCTAAAAGTTTTGTGAGCATAGCTTCGTGGACTCGGTTTCGTACAAAACTGGCATCGGAAGCATAGGCTTAAGTTTTGTGAGCATAGCTTCATAGATTCGGTTCGTACAAAACTAGCATCGGAAGCATAGGCTTAATTAGTATAGCGTAAATTCAGTGTCCTTTAGTATACTAAGTTAGGAAAATGAAGGGGGGACAGGAAGATGGGAAAAGAGATTTCAATTGAAGACCAGACGCTTATCGCCTCTGCGGTGGAGATTATCAAGAAACGGTATGAGTGGGAGCGGCATCATGTCAGTGCGGCCCTGCGCACCAAGACGGGCGAGATCTTCACGGCGGTTCACCTCGAGGCCAGCCTCTCCCGGGTTACTGTGTGCGCGGAAGCGATGGTGATCGGCAAGGCAATTTCCGAGGGGTACAAGGAGTTCGATACCATCGTTGCAGTGAGGCACCCGGACCCGGACAGCGAGGACAGAGAGATCAAGGTTGTCTCACCTTGCGGCATGTGCCGGGAGCTGATCGCTGACTATGGCAAGGATTGCAAGGTCATTCTAATCGAGGATGACAACCTGACCAAGGTCGACATTATTGATTTGTTGCCTTTGCGGTATGCGAGGTAGGAGGCAGCCGTCCCGGCATTATACATACGTCTAGAGTCGATGAGATCGGCAGGCCATGCTAACCCAGGCCGGAGACACAAACCAAAGAGCCTTCGGGCTCTTTTTTGCTAGCACTGGAAACGGAGAGCGGAGCCGTTTCTTTGTGGGAACCGATAATTTTGTCCGTTTGTTGTCCATCCGCCGCCACTTTGTCCCAAACCTTGTCATAACATGGTATAAAACCAAGGGAGGGTGAACAAGGATGGAACAGCGTATACTCCGGGATATGCTCGATTCGGCTTCAAGGCTGGTGAATGATGCCCAGTGGCAGGCAGCATTCAGCAGTCTGCTTAGAACTCCGGCGGACACCGAACTGGCGCTTCCGGCCTTGAAGCTGCTGAATACGTTATATTCGCTGCAAGGCACAGCGATCCTCAGCGGGCAGCATGATTATCTGGAGAGTCCGGATGAATTCAGCAACAAGCTGAAGAATACCTGCGGACAATCTGCCGCGCTCCACGGCTATGAGCTGGGTGCGATCAACAATCAGACAGAGACAGTTATAGAGAGCCAGCGTCAGGCGGTGGTGGACAGTGCAGTGCGCTGGCATAAGGCGGGCGGAATTGTGACGATGAGCTACCATGCCCATTTACCGGGTACGGCTCCGGCCTGGTCCAATGTCTCTATGAGTCTTAGTGAAGGTGATTTTGCCAAATACCTCACTCCCGGCACCGCTCAATACAATGCGTTAATGAAGGATCTGGACAAGACGGCCCTTTCTTTAAAAAAACTGAGGGATGCCGGTGTGCCCGTGTTATGGAGACCGTACCATGAGATGAACGGCGGATGGTTCTGGTGGGGGCAAAAACGCCGTTTCACCGAGCTTTGGAACCTTATGTTCGAGCGGTACACCGTTTATCATAAGCTGCATAATCTGCTCTGGGTGTGGAGCCCGAATGCCAAAAATCAGTGGTGTGACGAGCCTGCGGGTTATTACCCCGGTGCAGGAAGGGTGGATGTGCTGGCGCTGGATATTTATGAGGGGGATTTCAAAAAGAGTCACTACGACACCCTTTGGGATCTGGGGCGGGGCAAGCTGATAGCCATTGGGGAGAACGGGCAGCTGCCGTCCCCGGCCCTGCTGGCAGGTTCGCAGAATAAATGGTCGTACCAGATGACCTGGGGCAAATTGCTGTACGAGAATAACAGCGATGCGGTTATTAAGTCTTTTATGAAGGACAGCTTTGTACTCACGCGGTCAGAGTATACGGTCAAGGCTGCGGAACCAGTCTCGGCGCCTCCGGCAACTTCGTTGCCAGGACTTCGGGGAGAGTATTACAATAATGCGTCACTTAGCGGCACTCCGGCGCTTGTCCGCACCGATGCCAATATTAATTTCATCTGGAAGCAGGGTGCTCCCGATCCGGCGGTTCCGGCCAATTTATTCTCAGTGCGCTGGAGCGGCAGGCTGAAGGGGGGCTACAGCGAGGGCTATACGATTTACACTTCCTCGGACGACGGCATCCGGGTGTGGGTTGACGGAGTGCTGGTAATTGACAGCTGGATGAAGCAGAGCGGGCAGGAGCGCAAGGGCAGCATCGGCCTGATTGCCGGCAAGCTGCATGAGCTGAAGGTGGAGTATTATGAGAACCAGGGCGATGCGAAGGCGGTGTTAATGTGGGAAAGCTCCAGCCAGCCTAAAGGCGTTATTCCGGCCGGAGCGTTGTATCTTCCGTAACGGGCTGCCGCAACAACTTAGATTTGCTCGCGGTAGCTGATGTTGTTGGCAATTTTTTCGTTGCGGACAGCGCCTCGCAGCACATCCTTCACAGACTGCACCTTGCGGATTTTGCGGAACAAAAGCTGTGGTGATGAAGGGTCATCGGAGAACACAGTAAGCGTTCCGATTCCAAGCAGACGGTCCGGAATGGACTGGGCCACCGAGAAATCATTTACCCGCAGCAGTTCAACTTCTTCGAGATCCTTGCCGATAAGTCCGGTCTTGACCATAATCCGCTGACTGGTGATCGTGTAGGTAGTTGTGTTAAGGCCTATGAGGCCTTTGAGGCGGTCGGAAATGCCGGCGGGTTTGCCCTCCCACAGTTCGACTTCCGGACCTGAGCCGGAGCCGGACATTCCTTTAGCTAACGTTTGGTGCGGTGCCGCTGGAACCGTTCCATCGACAGGTGCTCCGCATTTTCCGCAAAATTTGGCACTTTGCTTGTTTTCTGCGCCACAGGCTGTGCAATAAGCCATAAGGGATCTTCCTCTCTTATTCCGGATGAAATGATTATAGTATACCATTAGATTTCCGGTCACGGCCGGAGATCTTTTTACCCATGAATACGCTTAATTTTAGGAAAATGTTTCATTCGGGGCCATTTTACAATATTTTCATTTGCACTTTGCAAAAGCCGCCATTATTCTGTTAAGTGGAGGGATTCAAAAATGAGAAAAGCTTTACTGACAGGATTACTTATGGTGGTGGTTATCCTCAGCGCCTGCAGCAATAATAGTTCAGCCCCTGCATCAGAGGAAGAAGCGCAGGAGACCGTACAAAACTTCTACGACAAGATGTCAAAATTCGATGAAAAGGGCAAGTCTTCCCTGGATAATTTCAACACTACTTTAACCTCTTATTCGACAGGAAAAGCCTCGGATAAGGAGCTCGAGAAAGCGGTTGATCAATTCCAGGATACGACATCGGAAATTGCCGATGAGGTGGGGGATGTGAAGGTTTCCAAAAGCCTGCCTGAAGAGGTTCAAAAACTACTGAGTGAATCAATGATCGCTTTTAAAAGCGCGTACTCCATTAAAGAGCAAGCCTCGAAAAGCGCCGTTTCTCCCGACGTTACGGCCGATGAGTTCAATGCAATGAACCAGCAGGCGGATGTGGCGATGCTGTATGGCATTTCCAAGCTGAACGAAGCAAGGGCTGCCGTAGGGCTGATCGAAGACGAAATCGGTACAGAAGCTGCGGGGACTGCGGATGCGGAGTCTGGTACAGCAGTGGGCAGTACGGACGTAAAGCTGGCTCCGACGACAGAGAATAGCACAAATTCCGGGACATCGACCGTTACCGGCGGCAAATAAGGAATACCCACAATTTGTTGAGGTCCGTCCTTACACAAAATGGTAAAAGGCGCTTCACAGCTGCAGGCTGTGTGCGCCTTTTTATTCGTTATTTGGAATGGAGCAGCCGGTTTTTTCATTTACAATATATAGTATTATACATCTATTTTGTGGAAAACAGGCACTTCCCTCTGTCATTTATTTCTGGTTGATTAAAAAGCGGAACTGCGGATATAATACAAACATACGTTCGTGTTATATAGAGCATAAGTGATGTATTAACCATCGGGGGGGAATGGCAATGACACTCGGCAAGAAGCTGAAAGGCAATGGCCTGTGGGAGAGCAGCCGGATGATGCTGCCGGAGCATAAAAGCCGGATTATAAGAGATGAACGGGAAACGTTGCGCACGATTAAGCCGATTCTGGATGAACAGAAGCTGGAAGAGATCGAGTGTACGCTGGCTCTGTCGCTGCGGGCGCATGTCCGTGTGACGGTTGTTCTGTTTGATCCTTTTGAGCGCAAGCTGCTGAGCGGCTTTGTGACCTCCATTCACACCCACTCGCGCGAATTCAAGCTGCAGTGGGCGGAGGAATGGAAATGGGTCAACGTGGATGATATTTTAGAAGTCTACATCGTTTGATGATCGGTTGCCGGAATGCATGCGGATTATATTTTTTTGTAGGAGAAGACCATCATCAGAAGTGCCGCTGCTCCATAGAAGCCGGTGATCCAGCCATTCCCCGAATTGCTGTAAACGTTCAGGACCTCTATCTTTTGAATGATGCCCATATACCACATCAATATGTACAGGACATTGAACAGATTAGGGGGAACAACAACGGTGAGGCTGGCGGATGCAACGGCAAACGTAATTCCCACAATGAGCGAAAGTATCCCGGCGTACTGAGCGTGTACGAATAAATTGAACAAGGTCCCGGAGAAAAATAAGGCAAGCAGCAGCATATACATGATTATTTTACTGAAATAGTATTTATTCTTATAGGCTACAGTGGCGTAAATATAGGCCTCTTGCTTGTGAAACCCGCTGCCTGACAGAATAAACAGAGGCATTAGGGAGGCCAGCCGGAATCCTATCGCATGCAAGCTGTCTATGGACGGGAAATACTGGGCAGCAAGCAAAGGGAGCACCAGCAGCATTAGCTTTTCAGATCCCCTGAAGGCAATCTTCAGTTCGTAAGGGATGATGCTGATGAATTGGGCCTTAAAAGGTTCTGGAGCCGGGGCCGTATAGGCTGGATTCACCGGTACTAGAGATTTCGCCAGTTTCCGGGCTGAGCTGCGGTTTGCTTTTGCCGGTTTGACCCGGGTACGGGAGGTTCCGAAGATCCTTTCATAGCTTGTTAAGGCAACGAGCAGATGCATAAATATAAACGCAACCAGCACGATAACGATCCGGCTGATCACAAATTTGAACTCCCAAGTCATGGTGTACATCTGAAAAGTGTTGTTATAATCGCCGATCGTCTCAAAAAAGGAAATGGAAGGATCATTTGGACGGGTCAGCGCAAAGTACTGCCTGAACTGGCTGAATACATTCTTAACGATAAACTGCAGACCGGTAACATCGAAGTACGGATTGATCTCTGTTTTGTTCGCACCGGCGAATATGATGGAGAGATAGGCGTAGGACAGGATAAACAACAGCAGATTGCCGAGATTTCTGCGCAGCGGGGGGAGTAGCTCCATGCAAACCGTCACGCTGGATAATACATAGATAAAGGGTAAAATCAGCAGTACAAAAGGCACTATGTAGGAAAGAGGCTCAATCGCATAGCTTTCCCCCCTGCAGAGCTGCATGATCAGAGCCATGACTTCAACGGCCATGGCAACCAGCGCAAGGTAGAGGAAATTTGCCAAACGTTTGGATTCCGCATATTGATGCACATTTAGGGGAGAGGTAGTATAGTACATCTCCAGTTGCAGCGTCACATCTTTTCCGATGGAGTTTCGGATCAGGAAGATGCCCCCGAATAGCAGCAGACAGTTAAAAAACAACACCACCAGCAGACCCATCCATACGGAGTTATAGGTCCCTCTGTAGTGCCCGTCAAGGAGACTGTTTTTAATAACGGTGGTTAGGCTGCCGGTAGTATCACTCGCCGGAAAGTAATAATAAGTACAGCACGCAAAAACAACGATTGTCCACAGAAAGCTTGCTCTTCGTATGCGTTCTTTCACCAGGACCAGAGATACAGACAGGAGATTTAAGGCGGAGGCCCTTGTCATGCTGGTGATTCTCCTTTGATCTTATCCTGGTGGATGAGATAGAGGTAGACATCCTCAAGGGTGGGATAGACCGGCTCGGCCCTGGCGCTTGGCGGTGTTGAAGAAAGGACACGGACCTCAATTCCGTCGCTAGATCTACTGCTGCTGCTGCATATGTATTTGTCCTGAAGGGTAGCAAGCCCGCTGTAATCCACGTTCATCTTCCATACCAGGCCTTCTATAGGTTCTGTCAATTGGTTCACGGCTCCAGCCGCCAGAATTCTGCCTTGCTTCATGATATTAATGTTACCTGCCAGTGCTTCAATATCGGACACAATATGGGTGGAGTAGATCACGGTTGCGTCTTGCGCGGCCTTGGTAATGAGATTCTTCAAATTCACCCGTTCGTCGGGATCGAGTCCCACCGAGGGTTCATCCAGCAGCAGAAACTTGGGATTGTTAAGCAAAGCCTGGGCAATGCCGATCCGCTGCCTCATCCCGCCGGAGTAGCTGGCGATATGCTGGTCACCGACTTCATTCAAGTTAAGCGCACTTAACAGCTCTTGTATTCTGCCGGCTGCATGCCTCTTGGGTAATCCTTTTAGAGCGGCAACATACATCAGGAATTCTCGGCCTGACAAGGCCGGGAACAGTCCAAAGGTTTGCGGCAAATAGCCGATCCTGCTTTTATACTCGTTCTGAATCGTGTTGATATCCACACCGTTGCAGTAGACAGTTCCGCTTGTCGGCTTTTTGGCCATGGTCAGAATATTCATCAAGGTGGACTTGCCTGCTCCGTTTGGTCCCAGCAGACCGTAAACCCCTTCGTGAAATTCCAAATCAACCGGATACAGTGCATGGCTGTTATTCCGGTACACTTGTTCTACATTATGAATAGTGATGTTCACATTTGCCCCCCAAACCCAGTTCAAGTTTTCAAAATACAAAAGGCACTCCTCGTGGAAGTGCCCTGTAAGGTCATGGCAATAATCTCCCTGTGAAGAGTTTCACAAATGGATTTTACCATGTGAATCTATTATTTTCCACATCTGATATGAACTGCTTATCCCGGTATTTCATTTCAATTTACGCCGGTTGCCTCCGTCTTCTCATAAGCGATCAGGGTAACGGCCTTGTTGCCTGTAATTTGGGCAATTGCCGCTTCGGCCTGGCGGATCACCTCCACGGCATCTTCCTGATCGGCAAGTACAGCCACCTTGTAGCTATCGCTGTGAATCTCCATTGTGTTATCCCACCCTTCATTGTTATTTTAGCCTTTTCCTGCGGAAATCATCCACCGGGAGCTTGATCAAGACAGGTATACAAGCAATGCAGCATGAGAAGGCATTTACTATACCAGGGGGTGATTATATGCTGACATTGGATCAGGTTAAGAGTAAATCTGCCGGATCGCTGGGCAAACTTCATCCCGTGCTGCAAGCTGCTGCGGATGAGTTGATCCAGCGGAGCTATGCCAAGGGTGTACCCATCATCATTACTCAGGGGATGCGCACAATTGCAGAGCAGAATGCGCTTTATGCGCAGGGCAGAACCAAGAAGGGACCGATTGTTACGAATGCCCGGGGAGGCAGCAGTTATCATAATTACGGATTGGCCATTGATTTTGCGCTGCTGCTGCCGGATGGCAACAACGTGTCCTGGGATATGAACCGGGACGGAGACAGCGATAAGGTCGCAGATTGGCAGGAAGTGGCTGCGTTAGCTAAACTGCTGGGGTTTGAATGGGGCGGTGATTGGACTTCCTTTAAAGACTATCCCCATCTGCAGATGACCTTCGGACTTACAACCGCTCAGCTACTGGCCGGAAAGCGTCCGACTGAACAACAGATGCAAGAGGCTCTGGCTAAGATCAGCGCAAACGAACCGGCAGAGGAACAAGGGATCACCATCATGCTGAACGGGGGCAAGCTCACAACCGGACTTGTAGAGAACGGGACAACGTATGCGCCTGTGCGGGCAGTTGCGGAAGCGCTTGGCGCCAAGGTAACTTATGATGCCGTAAGCAAGACCGTCAACCTCGTTAAGGAATAACTTGTATGAATAGATGCCGCACCTTGTGGGGAAATTATCAGCGACAAACCATGAAGGGGGCATAACAACTTGAAGAAGCTGATCACAAGCCTTGCATGCGGTACAGTATTATCGATGAGTTTGCTTGGAGCCGGTCACGCAGTGAATGCTGCGGGTACGGGAGGAATGGGCTCGGCAGTTCCTGATACAGGAATGAACGGGCTCAAGACTGAGAACAGAACAGGCAACACCATGAGCGACATGGGGACCAGAACCGGAGGCCCTATGCTTAACCAGGAGGACAATACCCTGTTGAACCGGACTACAGGAACGACACACAACAACGATTCGATCATGAACGATAAGATGCGTACAGGAACAAATGGCACTACGACACAATATCCGGATGCTTCGCGAGGCACTAAATACCGGGCCACAAGCACCACTACAGCAGCGACAAACAATGACGGCAACCGCTCGAACTGGGGTTGGCTAGGACTCGTAGGACTGCTGGGGCTGGCCGGTATGCGCAGTAGAAGCGGTGAACGCGATCGCCACTAGCACCCGTGCGCTTGAACTTGACCCGTCCCGGCTCCGGCCGGGATGTTTTTTTGCAAAAAAAATTTTTGGGATTTTGATTGCGTGTTTGCTGGATACGTGATATTATATTTCTTGTCGCGTTACAACGCACATTTCATGCCGGGGTGGCGGAACAGGCAGACGCACAGGACTTAAAATCCTGCGGTACGTGAGTACCGTACGGGTTCGACCCCCGTCCTCGGCATCCTTGATTTATAAGGGTTTTTTCCGAAAAACCTTTGCTTTTGAAACAGATTAGGAGAGAACTTTTTATCGAGTTCTCTCCTGCAGTTCTCTCCTTTTTCCTAAGGAGAGAACGAGGAGAAGATCGCATGACTCTCATGGAATATTGAGGGCAATGCGATCTTTTTTATTAAAGGACCAGAACATTGCTCATCGCTGATGCTGAAGTTATTTTGGAACTGTATTCCAAATGAGAATAAATGTCCGCTGTTGTAGAATAGTTGCTGTATCCCAGCCATTCCTGAATTTCTTTCATGCCGACTCCATTGGCGAGTAAGAGGCTTGCACAACTATGACGCAGGTCGTGGAATCGAATTCGACGTAGGCCATATTTTACTACTGTGCATCAAAAATATTAATAAATCTTTGTGTAGCTGTTGACAGAGGCATCCCTTTTTTTGTAGCTATTCCCAGACTTCTTGAGGGTATCTTTTCCGCAATCACTAACTCATATAGCAGTTTGCTTTTCAATTCTTTTTGAACATAATCCTTCATAATGCAAGCAATCCCTAATCCCTTAATGGCGAATTCTACCATCAAATCCATGTTGCTAAGTTCGATTTGTGGGTCTATAGCGATTCCGTGAGAACGAAAATATTCATCAATATATTCTCGTGTACTCCCACCCTGTTGAAGGAGGATAATCGGGTAGTTTTCTGTAAGCTTTTGAATGGATAAAGATTCATCACAAAGATGTTTATACTTTTCGCCTACAACAAAACAGTCCTTCATTTGTAAGGTTTTGACAATATCAAGATTGCTTTCATCCGTATTGTAGAGATTCAAAATACCGATATCAATTTCGCCTACGTTTAATAGCCTCGCTATTTCATGACTCGAATCATCTTTTATATACATTTTGATATTTGGGTATTCACGATTATATTGGCTGATATATTGTAATAAATCGTATTTGCATACCGCACTGCATACTGATATCCGTAATTGTCCCGCCTGCATCTGCTTCAGTTCAGAAAACTTCCGCTCGGCTGTCAGCATCAGACCGTAACCCTGCTCGATGTACTGAAACATAATTTCTCCCTCAACGGTCAGTGAAACACCTTTTGCATTTCTATAAAATAACTGCCCCCCAAGTTTTTCCTCTAACTGCTTTATGGATTGACTTATTGCGGGCTGAGAGCTAAATAATTCCTTCGCAGCTTTAGAGATACTTCCCAATTTTGCAGTCGTATAAAAAATTTTATAAAGCTCTAAATTAATAGACATATAAGAATTCAGTATACCTCCTATCCGAAAATCGTATTTCACTTATATCTATTTATTCAATATAATGAGCTGAAAGAATGTAGTCAATGACTTATCCGCAAGGGAGGCGACAAATATGTCACTACTGTATTATCTGCTTTCATTTTTATCGGGGATTTCTCTAACCTTACAAGTTGGAATAAATGGACAGCTTCGCTCAAAAGTCGGAAGTCCAATTCTCTCCTCTTTCATTAGTTTTGCTGTAGGGGCATTGGGTCTTGCTCTTGTATTTTGCTATACTTTAGCAAACGGTACCTATACATTGTCGGGTGAAAATACGATTAAGGGTGTCCGTTGGTGGATGTTAACAGGTGGTCTATTTGGTGCGTTTTATATATTCACAACCATATTTGCTTCTCCTAAAATCGGATTTGCCAATATGTTCAGCCTGGTAATCTGTGGTCAAATCATTCTTGCCATTTTATTTGACCATTTCGGTCTTTTAGGAAATGATGTTCACCTAATCAACCCTTATAGAATTGTGGGTGTAGTTTTACTTGTGTCGGGCGTGTACATCATACAAAAGCATTGAATGAATTGTATTTTACATAGTGGAGGGTCATCATTGGACATTACTGATTTTCAAGAATGGGTAAAACAGTATTATCAAGACAGAGGCTGGTCGGATTTGGATATATTCATTCGTATTGGCTTTTTAGCCGAAGAAACGGGTGAGGTTGCAAGAGCTATCCGGGCACTGGAAATCGGCAGAGATCGGCCTGATGAGAGCAGAGGATCATTTGAAGAAAATAAAAGCCAATTAACGGAAGAACTTGGGGATGTGCTTGGAAATCTTATTGTTATCGCAAACAAGTATGATATTTCATTAGAGGAAATATTCCACTGCCATAAGAAAAAGCTAGCCCAAAGGTATTCATGAGCGGGTAATTCCGCAAACCAGAATAATAGCGAATCCTGTGTGCTTCAAACGGGCTGCCACAGCCGCACAGGATTCCCTGCTAGAGGTCCTCATCTGAGCTATCTGTTCTTAACAAAACAGATAGCTCAAATGAGGATTTTTTTATGGCGTCACTCGTAAACAAAATCAACGCATAACATCGGCTCGTTTAATTTCACTGCCCAACCAGGAAACTTTTAAACTGATGGAGGATGACTTTCATCCCCGCGCCTATGAGATACGTATTGATGCAGCAAAAGCTAAGACGCTAGTTCCCGCACAATTTTTGACTGAATTTGTTCTCTCTGAAAAAATTTTGGAATTTAGTGTGATTTCCTATTACCAATGTAATGGTATATATGAGGCCGCTTTTGAGAAACTGCGAAAAGCTATAGATTCTACATATTTATTTATCCTCCAGCTTTTCATAGTAATCTGCAATGTAAAGGAGATGATTAGTGGAAACAGGAAGTATAGGATGAATACCGTCGCCGCCTCATTGAGAAAGATTGCCAGGAATCGACAATCAAGAGGACCTCAAAAGGATTAGCTTATATGTTGCGGATCAGAGTTCAGAGTAATAATAAAACAATTCTAAGGAGGAATTTCTATGAAATTCGGCAAAAAATTAATTGCTAGTACTTCTATTATTGTGGCATCTCTGGCGGTTGCAGTAACTGCGTTTGCAAATACGGACACCAAAAATGTAAACGGCTATGGTACTCTGAAGGGTACCTTGTCGGCTTCGGGTTCCACTGCAAATTATTCGACTTCGGTAAGTTCTAACAGTGACAGAGCCTACCTGACAATCGCCGGCTCTGCACAAAATGTAAACGGCACTACGGTTATTACGAAGTCGCAGATCAATAGTTCAAGAGGCGCGA
Source organism: Paenibacillus sp. FSL M7-1046 (assembly GCF_038007405.1). Classification (NCBI taxonomy): domain Bacteria; kingdom Bacillati; phylum Bacillota; class Bacilli; order Caryophanales; family Paenibacillaceae; genus Paenibacillus; species Paenibacillus sp. FSL M7-1046. The sequence goes on from NZ_JBBOXB010000001.1 coordinate 4,206,198, forward strand.
CCAGCTACAATGGATATTTGTCACCGTTAGGGTCGAACGTATATGTTGTTTATGGGACACACGGGGTGCAAGGCGGCAGCACATATAGTGCGGATGCTGTTTTCACATATACACATCTCTAATCATTGATGGTTATTTGAAATAAGTTTATGCCATGCAGAATAGAACTGAGGAGATACGCTCTATCTGCATGGGCATAAACTTTTTTCTATGTAGTACATAAGTAATTTGTACTTATATTTGACGATTGTAAAAAACTCATTGACATCTATTTTTGACGATTGTAAAATATTGAAAAAAGACAATTGTCAAAAAAGGAGCAGGCTACATGAAAATAAAGAAACTTCCAGAGGCCGAGTTTGAAATTATGCGGGTGGCCTGGGCCAATGAACCACCTATTACGACAGCGACGATAATGGAACAGCTTGGTAAAGAGCGCGAGTGGAAAGCTCCAACGGTGATCTCCCTTATGCTGCGGCTGGTGGAACGAGGATTTTTACGTACGGAGAAGGAAGGCAAAGAACGCACGTACTACCCTTTGGTCGATAAGGATGTGTATCTCGCTTTGGAGACGGAGCATTTCTTGAAGCAATATCATGATGATTCATTTTTAAGCTTCGTTAACACACTTTATAACGAGAAGCGTCCGAGTGACAAGGAACTGGATGAGCTGCTGAAGTGGGCGAAGGAAAGGAGGGAGTGACAATGCATAGCTTTCTCATCACTCTGCTCGAATGTTCGGTCTCTATGACGGTTATTGGGATTATCTATATGGCGGTTACGCCTCTTTTGCAAAATAGATTTACAGCAAAAGGAAGATATTACGCCTGGCTGGTCATTGTTATCGGCTTTATTGTTCCGTTTCGTTTCCATCTTCCCGTCTCAATTATTTCTGTGGACACGTTATTCCCTACTCTGGGCAATACCGATCCTTCCCACTTTAATCCGCTAACAGCAACAAGTTTTCCCGGGATTACCGCAACAGCATTCCCTTGGCTTAGTGTAGCTGTTGGCGTTTGGATGACAGGAGTTGTCGTATTCGTCGCCTGGCATATGGTCCGGCACAGACGTCTATTGCGTTTGATAAAACGCTGGAATGAAAATTCCAACGACAGACAGGCATTGCGATTGTTGCAACAGATAAAAGTTGAACTGAATGTCACCCGGCATGTAGATTTGCAGATTTGTCCCGCTATTTCGGGTCCAATGCTGGTGGGGTTAGCTCATCCTGTTATTTTGCTTCCTTCGAATCGTCTCTCGATTCAAGCCTTGCGGTTCATCCTGAAGCATGAGCTCATTCACCTCAAACGCAAGGATTTAGGCTACAAGATGCTCATTTTTACAGCTGCTGCGTTGCATTGGTTTAACCCGTTCGTCTACCGGATGGCACGGGAAATCGCTATTCAATGTGAGCTTTCCTGTGATGAAGCAGTCGTTATGCACTCCGATATGAACAACCGGCAGCAATATGTAGAGACTATTATTAATGTTGTGAGGAATCAATCTATAGGACGCAGCGCGTTCTCCACCAGCTTTTCTGACAATAAACTGAGTTTAAAGAAAAGAGTGTATTCCATTATGGATACCCGCGGCAAAAAATGGGGGTTTTCCCTTCTCATCGTAATTTCTTTAGCAGCCGTTGGAACAGGCGTAGTTTTGCAACTGAATTCAGCACAGCCTGAAACAGCGTTGCCAGCGTCGTCAATACAAGCCGCAGCAAATGAGATTGTATCCAACCAGGAAGGGAGCGATCCAGAAGGTTCAGCACTTCCCTCACCCGTAGCATCGCCTGTTCCTTCCTCGTCTCCAATCAAAGAGGATCACCCGGTGAATGAGTTGAAAAAAGAAGAGACAGGAGCTGTTTTAAGAGAGGGTGTTGGGGATGATGTTAAATCAAAATCCGATTCTGCATCTATGTTACCCGAACTCAGGGAAAGCAAAAAGTGAAATTATATTTTTACACAAAGGGGATGAAAATGTGAATATACGAAAGGGATGTAGACTTGTTTCATTAATGCTTATCATTTCATTAGTTCTTATTGGGTGCTCTGCGGATAAGACGCAAACCTTGAATTCAAGTCTCTCTCCTAGTGCTGAGCCTCAAAAGGCAAGTGCTCCATCCCAAAATCCATTTGAGACAGACGGAGAGAATCAAGTGATTTTAGGCAGGATGAGTCATAGGTTTGCTAATCCAAAGCTGGATCAAAGAGGACAGAGGGCTCCTATGGCGTACAATGGCGGGGAAATGAAAATAGATTACGAGGTGGCCGCCTCTGGAAAAGCCAATAATGTTGGATTTCTCATTTTTATCAATGGACAGCCGCAGCCTTACAAGTTTAATTCAACAGATACTCCGTATGAGTATATGCACATTTTTGAGGTGCCGGATGATGATGAACACTATACTCCATTTACTTTTGTATTCACCCCAATCACGGGAAAAAAAGGGGATCAGCTTTCAATCAACATCATCAGTGTATATAATCCTGGCTTCACTCCAGATATGAAAGAAACTTCTTCTTACGGAGGTTACCAAACGACATTGCAATTGGATGGAATCATTAGTTTTAATACGGATCCCAAGCCACTGGATGACCCCTCCATCCTGAAAGAAGAAGTGTTAAGTGACGTTCGTCAGACCACGGAGCCCATTACCCAGGAATTACTGGAAAAGGCCAGCGGATTCGAAAAGGTAGACCTCAATGCATTAGATAAAAAAGTCTATAACGAGCTCCAAATAGATGGTGACGTGCGTATGGACAATTATTCAATCGAAGGAAAAGATAAAGTACATGTAACCTTCAAGTTATTCGGTCATCCCGGTGTACAATATCGAAGTACATTCTATATCAACCACCAAGCCATTAGTGCCAAGAAGGTTTCTTTTGAGACAAAGCTGACCAAAGGCAATGTATCGGTGATCGAAGCCGACATTGAAGTGGAGAAACTGGAGGATTTCAATACGTTCTATGTCGTTTCCGCCCCCCTTAACGCGAATGATTTTCCTGATGATGTGATCATTTTGGATAAAACAGCATCCGTACTGCTCTACAAGGGAAAGGAGTGATGGGAATGAAATCAAAACAAATCGGCGCTCTTCTGCTATTGCTCGTATTTGTGATAACAGGATGCATCCGTACCGAACCTGATAAAATAATCACCGGTCAAACCGTCAGCTCCAATCATGCAACCTCCGTTGCCTCGACCCATAGTGTGGGGAAAGCAGGGGAGCAGCCTTTAGCGAGCTCATCCACCGTGCAGGCTCCTGTCTCTTTGTCATTCGGACAAATAAAGGGGGATATCCGAAACATCTACTACGCGGATGAGAACAAGGCTTTTTTATCGGCAGATCAATTGGTACTGGTTGACCTGCAAACTGGACGAGCAGTAGCTGAGACTGCTGGAATGGATTTCGATCAGCAATTGATGTGGACAACCAAGCGTGGATATGTAGCAGTCGGTGTGAAAATCACTACCGGCAATAGTAGCAGTGGAGGGTTAACAACGGGTGGCGAAGTCGCGTTCCGCGCTGTGTTTTATGACCAGATGCTTAAGCAACTAACAACGTTTGACTTTAGTCCATTGCTTAATAAGAATGAGCATATTTCATTTTTGAAGGCCATTGCGATTTCTTCTGATGGAACACAAGCGGCCTATGCTACAAATAACGGACTTTATTTGTATAACTTCAATACTAAGAAAAAAACAACTGTCATTGATTTGCAAGCAAAGGATATCGCAAAACGTTCAGGTATCGTTACTTTTGAACAAATTGGTTTTACCAATAAGGACAAGACTTTGGCTTTTAAGGCGCAGAGTTTAGAAATCCCTGTGGCACCCGGCAAGACTTCCTTCGATTCATGCGGAACGGTGAGTCTGAATGGCAGTGGCCTGGCAAATCTGACCTTTGACGACTACACCTGCAAGGAGTTGACGGCATATGACCAGAAGCTGCTTCTCGCAGAGGATTTTACAATTCCCTCCGGAAGATTGCTTGTCATGGGGACTCCCGGGAGCAAAAGGAATTTTCTCAGACTGACCGAAAAAGGGGAGAGCGGATTTGTAACAGGGTCAGACAAGGGGCGTTTTTTTGCCACCACACTTGCGGAAAAGGGCAAAACCGGTTGGAAAATTCGGGTGTACGATACCAGCACCGGCAAGCTGCAAGCGGAGCAACACCTATCAAGCGGCGGAGAGGCCCGTTATATGGCCAACGACCCGATTGTAAAAGTCTTCGATGATGAGAGAACCTATATCGTATTGCTGGGAGCACGGCAGCTCGATATCAAACCGAAAATCGTGGCCAAGCGGTTTTAAAGGGAGTGATCAGCCTGTGAAGGTCACATTTAAAGGGATTTCCAAGCAATACAAGGGGAAGTTTGCCTTACAGGACTTTTCGGCAGAGATGGATAACGGGATTTATGGACTGCTCGGGACCAACGGGGCGGGAAAGACGACACTGATCAATATTTTTGTCGGCATTTTGAAAAGTGATAAAGGTCAGATCCTGATCAATGATGTGGATGCGCGAAGCCTCGGTGTGAACTTCCTGTCCCAAATCGGCTATTTGCCGCAGTTTCCGCAATTTTACAAAAATTTCGAAGTGTTGGAATTCCTGAAATACATGTCCGTCCTGAAGGAGATCCCCAAACCGCAAGGAGAGAAACGGGCAAAGGAACTGCTGGAGATTGTCAACTTAACCGGTGCGGCCGGTAAAAAAATCGGCGCTTTATCCGGCGGGATGCGCCAGCGCGTCGGCATTGCCCAAGCGATGCTCAATGATCCTGCTATTCTGATTCTTGATGAGCCGACCGCAGGACTCGATCCCCAGGAACGCATCCGTTTCCGCAATCTGATCACCAAGTTCTCGGAGAAACGGATTGTTCTGCTGGCCACGCACATCGTTTCCGATATCGAATTCATCGCTAACCAGGTCATTTTGCTGAAGGACGGGCGGCTTTTAAAGCAAGATACGCCGCATGCGCTTGTGGACGGGCTGGCTGGAAAGGTGTGGAAGGTAACCGCGTCGGAGGACACACTGGACGAGAAACTGCACCGGCTCAAAATCAGTAATATGCTGCGGGAGCAGGAAGAGATTCATTTACGGGTCATAAACGATGAAAAGCCGGATATCCGCGCCGTGAATGTGCAGGCCAATCTGGAGGATGTCTTCCTGTATTATTTCGGAGAGGGCGAGCAATGGTAACGTTAATCGGCTATGAATGGCGCAAGCATTTTCGCAAAGGGTCGCTTATCGCCGCGCTGCTTTTATTTACAGTGTTGAATGTCGGGAAAATTTATAGTGTGCACGAGAGTAATTCGCTGCTTGAGAACCCGGGATGGAGGGCGTTGTATGCAGAGCAGTTTCACGACTTCGGCGGAACGATTACGGATGAGAAGATCAGGAAGCTGATGGCTATTTACCAGCCACTGGCGAACCAGACCGCCGAGCTGACGACAAGCACAACCTATCGCCCTCCGGGTACACGTTTGAGCAATGTCTATACCGATTGGAACTTTTTTCGTTATTGTTTTGTGAATCCGATGAAATATGACTACGACTACAAGGCATATGCCGAGGGTGTAGTGACCAGCGCCAAGGACAACATAACGTTTTATGAAGCATTGGGCAATCATTACGATTCTCGAAAGAATGCAGCCATTGCGGAACTGTTTCAAGGACGGTCGATCACCAGCTTCGCCTACACGGAGATGTACAACTACTATGTCCAGTACGACTTCTCTGCTCTGCTGGTATTGCTAATCTGTCTCTACGGTCTCTTGAACGTATTTTTGTCCGAGAAGGAAACGGAGATGGACACGTTGCTATTGACCACTAAAGCGGGAGGCGTAAAAACCGTTTGGGCTAAACTTTTGGCCTCGGCTCTGTTTGTATGCAGTGTCTCGTTTTGGTTTTGGCTGGTTGATTTTTTCGCCTTTCCCCTCCTCTTTGACTCGTGGGACGCAGCCTTTTCTCCATTGTATGCTCTGGAGGATTTCATCCACGCTGGGCTGAATATGAGCCTGGGTCAATACGCCTTGTTATCTGCGCTGGTGAAAACGGCGGGCATGCTTGTACTTGGACTGTTGTTCCTGTTGATCTCTTCCTTGTTTCGTAACGCGTTGCTCCCTTTTATTCTCAGCTTGCTTATTTCTTTCGGTTGCATGTACCAGCAAGAAGCCTTCGCGGGCTCCGGGCGTATCATGCTCAAAATTATCAATCCGTTTGTCCTGGTTGTTAATCGCGAGCTGTTCCGGAGAGCGGAATTTGTATCTCTATTGGGCTACCCGTTGCCAAGCTATATCGCCGCTCTCTTGATTGCAGCCAGCTTGGGGATTGTCTTTCTTTGCGGCCTGGCAATTTTCATGAGAAAGAATGCACTGCGCAAGGGGGATGGAAATCGTGTCAACTTGGATGTATGAGATGAAAAAAATGTTCCTCCTGCAGAAAGGCTTGTTATTCATCATTTTATATTTTGTCTTGAGTGCGGCGGTTATGCTGGTTCTGGATAAGCCCGAGAGCCCGGACATGGAGATGAACGCTTCGCTCTATTCGCCCTATCTGAAGCAAGTGCAAGGACCGTACACAGAAGAAACCGGACATTTCTTTACGGAGGAGGCCGCCCGGATATCCGACGCCAAGGTCGCTCTGCAAAAAGCGACCGATGATTACTATGACGGGAAAATGGGGAAAGCAGCGTTTCTGTCCACGTCCGGCCCGCTGGAGGCGCTCCTGCAAAACGAGAAGGGCTTTCAGCTGATCTATGAGCAATATACTTATGTCCGTGAGCATCCGGCCAATCGTTATTTTCTATACACGAATGGCTGGAACGGACTGCTCGCTCATGACAGCCTGGATTTATTGTGGGTATTACTGTTGCTGCTTCTGGTAACACCGGTGTTTTGCTTCGAATATGAGAGCCGGATGGATGCACTCCTCCTTACGGTTCGCAAGGGGACCCGGTACCATGCGGTCTGCAAGATTGGACTAGCGTTATCAACGGTTGCTGTGCTTTGCCTGCTGTCCACAGGCTTGCAGTATATCTTCTACCAGATTCAATACGGGCTGGGGAACGGAGGTTACCCACTGCAAAGCCTGTCTTACTTCGCGACGTCCACCCGGGATTGCACCCTGTTTGAAGCTTTTTTGTGGGTAACGGCGGGCAAGCTGTTCGGCAGCTTGTGTTTTGCCACGCTGATTTTATTGGTTTCGGTGTGCCTGAAAAAATATGCGGTTGCCTTGTTTTCCTGTACGGCGGTGATTCTGCTTCCCTACTATGGACTAAGTCTGGAATCGACGAAATACTTTTTGCCAGGGCCCCTGGGGTTTCTGGTATCCACCGGGTATCTGCGTGGCACAGAGTACGAGCGTAATCCACTGAATAATCAGTTGGATGTGGTCTTTCGGGAAGTCTCTCTTGCTGTGTGGAGCGTCGTATTTGCGGTCACGCTCATTCTCTGCCTCGGTGTACTGGTTGTGATTTTGAAACGGCGTACTAATATGTGGAGCACAGGGAAGCGAAAGCGGGGAATAAGAGCGGCCAGCTTGATGCTCACTTTATGTATGGCATTGTCCGCGCTTGCCGGCTGTTCCTCTCGTGACAATACGGGAACAAGGGTTATCTTTAATTATTCCTCCAAGCAATCCTATGAAAACGAGCATTATCGCTTTTTCGTAGACGAAACAGATCTGAAGAATATTCGCATTGTTTTTGAGGATAAACAAACTGGTGAAAAGCACAACTTTATCCGCAACCCTATGCCCTCCTTAACCCGAGTGGAGAATGCGTTATTTGGAAAAGGCACACATGTCTACTACATAAAATATGATTCGGACAAAGCAGGGTTCAGGGAGAATGTGAATCGATTTTCCGTGATTGAGGTGGATACAACGACTTTTCGTGAACGGGTTGTCTTCGAAAAGAAGCTGAGTATGAACAAAAGTCCTCTATTGGGTCTGGCGAAGGCGAATGCTCAAGATGTGAATTTTTTTAAGAGCATGAGTGCTTTCTTTCTGGATGAGCATAGCTTGTACTTCATCGGCCAAGATGAAATTCGGCGAGTCAATCGGCTGACCGGGGATATGCAGGTTGTTCTTCGGGCTCCGGTCATGAGAAGCGTAGCGTTTGACGGCCGCATGATTTATTATGTCGATGGAAAATCCCAGGTCGTCCAACATGACACGAAGACGGATTCCGAGACGGTAGTCCCCGACCTTATTACACAGGCCTTTGTCTTGACCGATACCGAGCTGCTTTTTTTAAATCGGAAGGACCAGCAAAAGCTCTATGCCCTGGATTTGCGAGATTCTGACCTCCACAAGCTAACAGATATGCCTGTATTGAGCTTCTATTGCGAGGGGCAATCGATCTTCTACGTGAATAAGGAGGATCAGAAGCAATACCGTCTGGATCGGAGCGAAACCGGCAGTTAGCTTCCATTTGTCTATTATTCTATGAATCCTTTACAGAAATCTTCGAGGTGACTTATGAAAAAGTTTGTTGCAGCTTTGCTCTGCATGACTTTCTTGATTTTATTCACAAACGTTGGCAATAGCCAGGCAGCACCTAGCTCAACTATTCAGCTGAATCTGGATGGAAAAGCGCTAAAGACGGAGATACCGCCCCGGTTGGTCGCGAATAGCACTATGGTTCCCCTACGGGTTGTTTCAGAGGGACTTGGAGCAAAGGTGCTCTGGAATCAAACCGATAAACGAATAACAGTGGAAAAGAACAAGCTCGTGCTTCAGCTTTATTTGGATAAAACAGAAGCCTTTGTGAACGGAAAGGCAGAGAAATTGGACGCTGCTCCGCTTGTTGTGGAAGGAACAACGTTAGTTCCCGTTCGTTTCGTCAGTGAGAATCTGGGATTGGAGGTAGAATGGGATAACATAACCCGATCCGTTCTCCTCACAGCTTTGGAAAATGGTGCTGTCGTTTCGGAGAACCCGGACGATCAAGACAATCCCATCATTGTCGCTGGAGCGTACATGAAGCCGGGAGAGGAGGTTTCTCCCAATCCCACTGCTGCTCCCGACTTCACAGCAAATCCGACTCCCGCTCCAAGTTCAGAAACACCATCCCCTTCTGCTTCACCAGACAGCGATTACCCAAACAGCGATCTACCCGCCATCAATAAGAATCCAGAATGGGCCTTATCATTCGATTCGACAGGGGAAAACGGAAAGTATCAGGTCGTGATTGACGCTGGCCATGGAGGAACCGATCCCGGGTCGGCATCTGCATCAGGACGCCAGGAAAAGGAATTTACTCTTGCCTTGGTTCTGAAGATAGCCAAGATATTAGAGGATGAACCAAGTATCTCCGTACACCTGGCTAGGCAAGATGATACTTTTGTGGAACGAACAGACCGTGCTAAATTGGCTAATGATCTCAAAGCGGATTTATTCATCTCCATTCATGGGAATAGCTTTACGGAAAACAGGTCTGTTTCGGGCACGGAAACACACTATACGCGCGAAGACAGCAAGCCACTGGCCGATGTGCTTCATCGGCGTATTATAGCAGCCACCGCTTTTAAAGACCGGAATGTGCGCAAATCGAACTATCAGGTAACAAGAGAAACCTCAATGCCAGCCGTGCTCTGTGAAATCGGATTTTTGTCCAATCCACAGGAGAATCGACGATGTGGGATGAACAATTTCAATTGCGGGTGGCTGAAGCTATCGTAGGGGGAATTAAAGAATATCTGCAGATACCATAGGGAGGGGGGGCAACATGCGTATTATAAAAACCGTCTTGCTGTGCGCTATTACAGGATCGCTTTTAAGTATAATTGGTTGCGGCGGGAATTCTCCCGATTCAACCGCTTTGACCCGTATTGAATCTCCTGGCGCTGAAAAGAAAGAGGAACAGATTAAAACGTATTATGTTAACGAAGATGTAACAGAGCTCATTCAAATGAAAACGACGGTTCATTATGACAAAGAGACAGACAAGTATTTGGCAGCCTTGAATGCTCTTAAGAAAAGCCCAAAAGAAAGCTTATATTCGTTATGCCCTAACACAACCTTCTTGTCTGCTCAACTTGAATCACGTCAATTGACTATTGATTTGCACTTGCCCGAAGTGGACCGGATGGGAGCTTCAGGTGAAGGCTTGTTACTGGAGGCGTTAAGCAAAGCTTTGTTCCAATTCAATGAAGTAGATACCTTTGAGGTTCTGGTCGATGGGGGGGAAGTGGATTCACTGATGGGACATTATGATCTGCCCTCACCATTTGTACGCCAAGAATGATACAAAGCATTTCAACCCCTTAAGAGTGCGAAAATTATAGGAACAAAAATAGATCAATCGCAATGGGCTGCGTTTCTCCATTGCGATTGATTTTTAGTATAAAGGATTAGCCTGCTTCTTCAATGTAATCGACTACAATCCAGCCCCAGACGCCATGGTTGTAGCTGTATACATTTTTCCAAACATAACCGTCTGCTGTCACGTCTGTTCCACCCGTTTGAGCGTTTACAAGATCGCCGTTATAGAGCAGCCCGAGAACCGTTCCAGACAGTGAATGAGTGCTTCTGAGCCGAACCCCATCCGCAGTGACTACATAAGTGGAGCTTCTGGCGGTTGAACTTGGTTCTAACCCGGCTAGTACTTCCCTATTTTCTGTTTGCACTTGTTGGTGGGTGTTTTCACTGCTATAAATATTTTCAGCTGCAAAGGCCCCTTGAGTAAGTAATAACATGGCCGAAATCATAAACGAAAAGCTGACAAGCTTCTTAAACATATGAAGTCCTCCTTTTATAATTTTGTGAATATTGTCACAAATCATCTCATAAAACCTCTGGTGTCTAAGCAGCTGTTTAAGGTGACCTCAAATGAAGCATCTCTTTCCCTCCTTCTCATATAGAACATTACATTCATTAGCTTGAATCACATGTTCCTCTTAACTATTTTCATTTATAAGGTTTTTCTTAGTATCTTTTGTAACATTCTGGATGCATTCGGAAAATTATTATATAATAAGGGAAATTATATAAGAATTTACAATGATATTGGGAGACGCATCTTGTCAGTAGTCCTCCTTTGGTTCTTCCGATAAGGTATGAAGGGAGAGAGCAGCATTTGTGGGGAAGAAAAGGTAAGCAGCAGGATGATTTTTACGAAGAACTTTGTGTAAAATATTTCAAAAATATCTATGGCTATTGCACTCGCTTAACCAAAGGGCAAGTACAATTGAGTGACATTGTAGAAGAATGCACCCAAAATACTTTCCTTGAAGCCCGGAAGCAAATTGAGAGATTGCAAAACCATCCTAACGTTGAAGGATGGCTCTATGTTACCGCGAGGAACTTGGTCAGAAACAGCTATCGCAGTATGTACATAAAGAGGCGGCATGAGATCGTATTAGATGACGGAATGCAATTCTTTAGTGATGATGATGAATTTGCAGCATGCCTGGAAGATACATATGAAATAGATGAATTGAGTGAAAAAGTTTTGAGTGGTCTTAATGAAAGTGAATATCAATTGTATAACGATTATTTTAGAAATCAATTACCCGTACAAGAATTGGTCGACAAATACCATATTTCCAATACTGCCGTAACCACAAGAATCTATAGGGTCAAGAAAAAAATAACAAATAATATACGTGATTACTTTAAGGAGATGTAGTATTTTAATTTGTCTGTATAACAGTGTTAACGAGTTATATTTAAGTCTAAGTCGTCCACATAAATTTTTTATGAAATACATTGTGATCTCAACAGACGAATGTAATGTACATAATGGGGAGAGTAATAGCTATGAATAATCGGAAAGAAAATCAAAGGATCTTTAAGGAAATTCTGCAAGAAAGGAGTAGTGATGCTGCTGCTAAAGATAAATTCTATCGGATTTTGCATGAGGCTTCGATGGCTGATGCGGAGACGATGGATACCGATTTGCTAAAAGAATGTGTTCAGACCCTTGATTTACTTGAGGAAGACACATTGCCGCTTTCAGATGAAAAGGCACAAGCAATGCAGAGGAATATTGAAAACCAATACAGGACCTGGAAATTGACTAAACATAGAACGGTTGTGAAAAAATTAATAATTAGAGTTTCAGCCGTTTTCTTATTGTTTTTTTGCTTCTCCTCCATTGTAGCCAATGCATTCGGGTTAAACTTTTTCAAGATAGTTGTCAGTTGGGGAGAAGAAACTTTCGATTTTATGGCAGTAACAAACCCGCGGCCAACCGATAATGCGGCAAACGATCAAACCTATGAGAGCATTGATAAAGCTTTTGAAAATGTGGAATCCAGGCCACTTTTGCCGGAGTGGTTACCAGAGGGTTTCCATTTTAAGTATGCAGAGAAATTTGAACGAACAACAAATACTAGAATCATGTTGTATTATTCCTCTGAACAAGCGGATGACATTCTTATTATTGATTATTTGTTGTATAAAAAAGGATATGTAGTTGAAGGAGGGACTTCTTTCGAAAAGGATGAAACGCCCGTAATAACCTTCGATCAAAATGGCATCAAATATTACATTTTTCATAACTTGGAGCAAACACAAGTTGTTTGGTCAAATACAAATTTAGTAATCAATATCAATGGCAGAATTTCCGTAGAGGAAATGAGGAAGATGATTGAATCTATACCTACAAATGGAGGTCAAGACTGATGAGTGTGTTGCGGAAGTATGTATCGTTATCGATGGTTATGATTCTATTGTTATCCTTTTATTCCACGGCTTTTGCAGCCGGGGATGATCAAGTGCTTCGAGCAAGTCCATACATTCGATCCTCAAGTATTAACGTTTTTGCGGATGGAAACGGAAAGTTAAGGGTTGAATCCTACGTGGGAGCTACAGGTGTTGTTGACAAGTTAGGGATTAAGGAGTTATCGATCCAAAAAAAAAGTAACGGTTATTGGGTGCCTGTGGAAGTCTTGATTAGTGATAATTATAAATATGATGCTATCAGTTATATCTACGATACGTTCTACTATGGTTCTGCGGGTACAACTTATAGAGCCTATGTTGAATTTTATGTAGAAAAAGATAATGGGTCAGAAACAAAAATATCTGTATCTTCTCCTGTAACAGTGGAATGATCAGTATTATGTTTATTAATTCTTCTAGCACGTAGGAGCCGTATGCGATGACCCGCACGTACAAGTCTGTGAGAGGCCCATGCAATTGCGCATGGGCCTACTTGATTCTCTAATAATAAGTAGGTCGGTGGGCAGCTCCAGGCATGACAGTAGCTGTTGTCTCCACCAGTACCGTCCAGATCTGGCATTGCTGCTATATTTGTATTGCATTAACCTTGGAATCGCTTAGTTGTCTCACGTATGACCAAGCTTGTAGGCAACATGACTTTCTTATTGCCGTAGGATGAGCCTTCGGTAATTTCGAACAGCAGCTTGGCACTCTCATAGCCAAGGACGTCGAAATATTGCTTCACTGTGCTCAAGGCGACCTTGGCGAACTTGGAGCTCTCGAAATCGTCAAAGCCGATTAGGGATACTTGTTCAGGGATACGGATATCAAGTGCGGTCAGCCGTTCTATTACCTCAAGGGCCCGCTTATCGTTCGCGCAGAAAAGTGCGGTCAGCTCCCCGTTTTGAATCAGGTGTGCAAGCACAGCGTGATCCATTTCCTTATCCAGGAACAAGAGAGACTCGGAGATTGGAATGGACGCATTCAACATGGCATTGCGATAACCGTTATATCTGTCAATCTCCGGACTCAGATGATAGTCGTAAGCCGCAAATCCGATTCGTTGATGACCTTGCTGTATCAAGTATTCTACTGCTTCATAAGCACCGTCGTGGTTATTACAAGTGACGACGTTGACTGGATAGCCGGAGGGCGAACGATCAAGCATAACGAATGGAATCGCTTTTTTTCGAATTTCCCCGAGATAGCCCTTTGCAGCTTCGGGATCAGAGGAATAGATGAGTAATCCTCTTAGTTCCGTTTGAATCAGCCCCAGAACGAGCTCGCGTTCCTGTTCGAAGTCATTTTCCACGAATTCAATGATCAGCTTGCATCCATGTTTGCCCAGAAAGGACTGGATGCCCCTCATGATCTGCATATACGAACTATCGTACAGTTCGACGCCGGAAATGACGAAAGCGACCAGATTCGAGGTCTTTTCCGGGACGGCCGCTTGACTGGCGACGAAGCTCCCCTTACCCCTGATACGGTAGATCACGCCCTCGTTCACCAGCTCTGACAGTGCTTTGCGCACAGTGATAGTGCTGACATCCAGCAGCTTGGAAAATTCCGACTCGCTAGGAATTCGATCTTCCTCTGTAAATTCCTGATTCTCAATCTGGGATAAGACATAGTCTTTAACCATCTGGTACTTTGTCAGAGTCAAATCCTTCTTGCTCAAGTAAGTTCACCTCATATCGACATTTCCTCAATTATAGCGTATATCGTTTTAAAAAGTATACGTACTTAGAGTGTGATTTAAATGGAATTTTATCAAATAAGCAGGATATTCTCGGAAATTAAGTAATAATGGGACCTAATAACATAAAATATTTGAATTTTGTGCAGGTCTGTATTACTATGGGGTCAAATAAAGTATGCTCTTTCATTAACTTAACATAATGGCTTTACTGCAGTCCGCTACGCCGTCAACGGACAACAAAAAGAGCTGCTGGCAAATCCAGCAGCTCGACGCTTGAATATTTCATTTAGATAGTAACAATGGCGCCTTCCTTCTCGAACGGGTAGTCGATGACAATACGACCAACTTCGCAATCGCCGATGCCGCTGTACAGATTGACCTTGCCATCGGGACGCATTTCGATGCCGGCGGTGAATGTGCAGTCCGTCAGATGCGGTTTCTTGGCGGGTCCCTCTGGATAACAAGGACGCGTGCCGATGATTTTCAACTCTGAGAATTGATTCGTCTGCGGGTCCAATACGAAGGCCATGTTCATATAGGTCGATATATCTCCTTGAGCATAACAGATATGGCCAATGACGCCGATCTTCCCGTTCTCAAGCAAGTAGGCCTGGTTGCAGCCCCCCCACTCATCCTCATGGAACAGGCCTCGGATATTAGGGGCGTTCTCGATAACCTCCGGAGACAGGTCGTCGAGGCTGTTGATGACTGTGAATCCAACTAAAGATTCACTTCCGAATTCCTTGCGTACTCCTTCTCCGCGTGGTCGTGAGAAGACGCCGATCCTGCCATCCTGAAGCTCTACGAGCCGAATGTCTTTCATATAATCCGGACCGGTCGTGAAGTAGAAGAGATCATGAATATCACGGCCTTTGTAGAAGTAACCGTAGAAAGTATCAAGCTGCCCCTGCTTGTAACGGACATGCGTACCGCCCAATACGAGCTGCTTACCGATCATGCTAATATAAGGGTCTTCAAGCTGATAAATCATTGTGTCCGTCACGGCTGTCCAATCATCCGGACCGCTCTGCTCGAACAGGCGAACCCAAGACCTTGCCCACTCATGGCGTTTTTCCAGGCGTCCATAAATGTAGCGCTTGCCGTTCCATTCAAACGGGATCGTAGGATTGTAGACATCGAAGTCTTCGACTCCGTGGAAAACAAGCTTGGCGCTTTCATAAATGCGTTTGTTTGCTTCAAATTGCTGACGCAGTTTCAATAAGTTCATTTGTGGCAATCTCCTTTCAGGCTTCAATAACAATTCTATCCTAATGGATAGCTATGTCCCAATTCTTGCTCCAATTTTGAATACATTATGGTGGTTTGACATTGCAAGACTTGTCTTTATCAATGTACATATACGAACAAGGAGGAATATAGCCAATGTTGAAGCTTCTCGCGGCGGACGGCATTGATTCTGAGATTCAGGCCCATTATCGGCTGATTGCTTCGGTGCGCGATACGATCGGCATGCATAGTCATGACTTTTTTGAATTGTTTCTTATTCTGAAGGGGAAAGTTGTGCATGTCATTAACAGCAACCGTCAGTTGTTGCAGGAAAATACTCTCGTGTTCATACGGGACCGGGATGTGCATTGCTATGAGCAGACAACAGATAGCGATTGCCAGTTCATCAATTTGTCGTTCAACCGGGAGGTCCTTGATGACCTGGTTGCTTTCTTGGGAGAGGGATTCCCGAGTGGAAGGCTTCTTGAGCCGGCCATGCCGCCGTCGACTTTGTTGTCCAAAACGGAGAAAGAATATGTGCGGTATCGGCTGGAGCAGCTCAGTCTGATCCCGCAGGAGAAGAAGCTGGCTATCAAAGCAGAGGTAAGAGCCATCTTGACCGATCTGTTCTCCCGCTACATCAAGGCCGAAGCGGAGCCGTTCGAACCGGCAGGACAGCCGGAATGGTTAAAGGCTCTATGCAGAGAGGTGCAAAAGAAAGAACAATTTACGCGGGGAGCGGCCGCGCTTGTCCAACTGTCAGGTAAATCGCATGCCTACGTATGCAGAATGTTCAGAGAGCATCTTGGAATGTCTCCGACCCAGTATATCAATGAATTAAGGATTTCCTACGCCGAGAATTTGCTGCTGAACACGGATATGGAAATCGTGGATATCAGTTTGGAGATCGGACTTGAGAATGTTAGCTACTTCTATGACTTGTTTAAGCGGAGGCACAACCTGACGCCCCATCGATACCGCCAATTCGGGAAAATTCATAAATAGTATACGAAATAAATCTAATTTGTGTTTGAATTTTATATATTGACGCAGTAAATGGTATGTGCTATTTTTTACCTAGCATAATAACTTTCGGCATCATGATGGACTAATCTGTATAACACGGAAAGCAGAAGCAACTCGGTTTCGACGACGTTGGGATCCAATCTGGAGGTGAAAATGAATGCGCTTGCAATCGGCTGAATCGCGGAGTTCACGCGCCTGTGAGCCTAGTACCAGCCGTATCAGACTACAACATGTTGGCAGTCAGGAGGTGTTTCTGTGAAGACAAGTAATAACAGGTTCATAGCCAGAATTATCAGGCACCGCTATCTCTACCTTATGGTGCTTCCCGGCTTCCTGACGCTGTTGGTTTTTCACTATTTTCCGATGTACGGAATTTTAATCGCTTTCAAGGATTTTAACGCTTCCAAGGGGATATGGGGAAGCGAGTGGGTGGGATTCAAGTATTTTATTTCTTTTTTTAATGATCCCATGGCGTTTAGGGTTTTGAAAAACACATTGCTTCTCGGTTTGTATACTTTATTCTGGTCATTTCCGGCGCCGATTATATTGGCACTGCTGTTCAATGAACTGAGGAACAAAAGATTTAAGAAAATTGTTCAGACGGTATCTTACTTCCCGCACTTCATTTCGGTCGTCATTGTTGCGGGGATGCTTAAGGAATTTACGGCAAGGGATGGCTTGTTTAACAATATTGTCGCCTTTTTCGGCGGAGAACCGGTTATGTTTCTTCTGGAGTCGGATTTTTTCCGGTCCATCTTCATCTCTTCCGGTATATGGCAAGGCGTCGGGTTCGGCACGATCATCTACCTTGCCGCATTAAGCGGAATAGATCCAACGCTTTATGATGTGGCTGAAGTAGACGGCGCAGGGCGATGGAAGAAGGTTGTGCACATTACATGGCCTTCGCTCAAGCCGACCACAATTATATTGCTGATTTTCGCCGTAGGGGGAGTTCTTGGAAATGATTTTCAGAAGATCATTCTGCTCTATTCACCTGAGACTTACGAAGTAGCGGATGTCATTGGGTCCTATGTTTATCGTCAAGGTATACTGGGTGCGCAATACGAGTACACAACAGCAATCGGAATGTTCATGTCGCTTATTTCCTTTATTATTCTTTACTTGACCAATTGGATTAGCCGGAAAGTATCAGAGACAAGTTTGTTCTAGGTGGTGAGAAGTTGAAAAGGGTTAGCTTAGGTTCCAGAGCTTTCGATGCAATAAACGTTGTGATCATGCTGTTAATCCTGGTTGTTGTGCTGTATCCGATTCTGCACATTGTCGCGACATCGCTTAGCGGCGCAAGTTACATCTCTTCCGGGAGCGTAACGATTTGGCCTAAGGGATTTAATCTGGAAGCGTACACGACGGTATTTCATGATCCATACATTTTTAAAGGGTATCTGAACTCGATTATTTATGCGACAGGCTCAACGGGCATTATGCTGCTTTTTACGGCAATGATGGCGTATCCGCTCACGATCCCTGGATTTGCGGGTAAGAAATTTTTAACCTTCTTCCTTATGATAACGATGTTTTTCGGTGGCGGTTTAATTCCGACCTATCTGCTTATGCGCAGTCTGAACCTGTTAGACACGGTATGGGTCATGATTCTCCCGGGCGCAATTAGCGCTTATAATGTATTTTTATTTCGTACCTTCTTTCTTAATATTCCTTCTGAGCTGAAGGACTCCGCTTATATCGACGGGGCGAATGATTTAGTGGTCCTATTCAAAATCATACTGCCGTTGTCGAAAGCGCTTTTTGCGACCTTTGCTCTGTTCGGTCTGGTCGGAAGCTGGAACAGCTGGTTCGAAGCTTTGATTTACTTGCGGGATCAGGATAAGTACCCTTTGCAGATGGTGTTAAGAAACTATCTGTTCACTTTGGATACGACTGCGATTCAAGGGCGGGTAGGAGGCGGTGCTGTTGCTGTCAATGCCCCGGGAGAAACGCTTGATCCGAAGGCGGTACGAATGAGCGTCATTATTATTACCATGTTTCCGATTATGTGCATCTATCCCTTCTTTCAGAAGCATTTCACCAAGGGATTATTCGTAGGCTCCGTCAAAGGCTGAACTGCGGATGTGCCGGTATAAAGTGGGGAGTGCCCGGACGGTTCATTGTTAATGATGAGATTTGAAAAAACGGTTTATCGTACAAATTAGGGGGAAATGAAATGAACAAGCTGGCGAAAATACTTGTCCTCGGGTTGGCCGCACTGATGATTTTTTCAGGATGTTCGAATGATTCCAAGAATTCTGCCGCCAATGGAGAGAATCAGGAAGTGATGCGCTTTTCGGTGACTCTGCCTACGTATGGCGTGGATAATCCGAATAGTCTCGTAGGCAAGGAATGGCACAAACGCATGGAAGCATACATGGGTAAAAAGGTGGAAATTGAATATAACTATATTCCGTCTTCCGAGTATGACGAGAAGGTCAAACTCATGATTGCAAGCGACGATCTGACGGACTTCTTCGTGACGCCGTTATTTTATGATACAAGTGAAATGGCCGGTCAGGGCCAGCTTCTCGAATTAGCCCAATATAAAGATTTAATGCCGAATTATATGAACTACATTAGCAAGGTGAAAAATGGAATGAAGCGGGTAACGAATCCGGACGGCGAGATGTATACCTTTATGGAAACTTCCACTCCAAGGTTCCCCGAGGATCGCGGCATGCTCATTCAGAATACGTCCTCTTACCGCTATGACGTGTTCAAAGCGAATGATATCGAAATTCCGGTAACACTTGATGAATTTTATGAGGCTGCCAAAAGCCTTAAAAAACTCTATCCCGACAAATATCCCGTCGCAACCAAATGGAACAGCCTGAGATCGCTGTTCTCTGCGAACCATATCAAGGACGAAATCTTCTGGAACGGCGAGAAATATGTATATGGGGTTCTGGAAGAAGGGTTTAAAGATGCACTCCAATTTGCAAATAAGCTGTATGCGGATAAGCTGTTAGATCCGGAGTATACGATTGATACAGATGATACGCTGAAAAGAAAAGCGCTGAATGGCGACAACCTTATGTGGCTGACGCAGTGGTTTACCACTCCGGCCGAGTACACAAGAACGGCCAACGATGGCAAGATTTTTGCAGTTTCCCTGTATCCTGACAATCCGAAATACGGGAAAGCCTGGCAGGAAGTGGTGAATGGCAATACTCCTGATTTGGGCTGGGCAGCTTACGGTCTAAGTTCAAAAGTGAAAAACCCCGAAGAATTGATCAAATTCATTGATTATCAATATTCGGATGAAATGATCAGACTCATCACCTGGGGGATTGAGGGCACGACCTATACGATTGGGGAGAATGGTATTCCGACCTTTGTGGACTCGTTGAAAAATGCCAAGGATCCGTGGCTGGAAGGCGATAAATACGGCATGCGGGCAAGCCGGAATCATAACCCTGGCCTGCAGATGGTTAGTGACGCAAGAGCGTTTGTAGATTTTGCCGCGACAGACTATACCCTATTTAACGGCAAATATGAAGAGGTGCCGATTGAGAAGTCACAATTCCTGACGAGCTTACCCATGCCTGAGAACGAATATGTTCCTTCCTGGCTGAGCGAACCTTCGATTCAACTCACAGGCGATGAAAACCAGCGGATCTCGGAGATTATGAACCCGGTAAAAACGTTTGTTACGGAAGAACAGGCCAAATTCGTGGCAGGCAAGAGCAGCTTCGATGATTGGCAGGTATTCATTGATAAGGTCCAAAAAATGGGCGCCATTGATGAAGCGCTGAAAATTTATAACGATGCTGCGCAAAGAGTAACAGCAAACTAATAGAGATTGTCCCTCCGTTGCTGATTGCTTCGGGGCGGCAATATATCGCAAAGCGATAGGATGTAAGATAACGAAACCATAGGATGTGAGAAGAGCTTTGAACGAGAAAAAAGAGATTTTATTCCATGTCGAAAAGCTTCTGAATAAAAGAAATCAATTTATGATTACAAAGGTTTCTCCAATGGAGTTTTCAGGTTTTACGACAAAGGAACAGCTGTTCATTCATGAAATGGATGAACAACCGTTCCAGAGCATAACCAGGGGACAACAGCGGGGAGAGAATTGGGGGTACGGCTGGTTCCGCTCCACAATCATCGTCCCTAAGGAGGCCGAAGGCAAACGGCTGGTGGCTATGCTTGATTTTGGATCCGAAGCGACCGTGTATGTTGACGGCGTCGTGAGTGGTGCAAAGGACCTTAACCATCATTACGTAACCTTAACCCGTTCGGCGAAAAGCGGCGAGCAATTCGAGATTGTCGCAGAGGCGTACGCCGGCCATTCTGATTCTCAGCCGATGTTCGGAGAGTCGCAACTCTGTATTTTTGAAGAAGAAGTGTACCAGTTTTTTATTGATTTGGAATGCCTGTACGATCTTCGCAATCATCTCGATGTCAAATCTCTCCGCGTTGCGGAGATTGATCGTTGTCTGACTCAGTTATTTGCGACGGTCGACCTGACCCTGCGTCAGGAATTGCTGGGAGAGAACGTAAAAGAGTGCAGGGAGATTATGAAACCGCTTTTATCCTGTGTGAACGGTTCAACGGCGCCTACCCTGTACCTTATGGGACAGTCCCACCTGGATGTGGCCTGGCTGTGGCCGATTGAGGAGACGAAGCGTAAGATTGCGCGGACCATGTCCAATCAGCTTGCACTCATGGACGAATATCCGGAATATACGTACACGCAGAGCCAGCCTTATTTATTCCAGTTGGTCAAGACGCTGTATCCTGAGCTGTATACGCGCATCAAACAAGCGGTGAAGGAAGGCAGAATCATTCCCGAAGGCTCCATGTGGATAGAGCCCGATACGAACCTCCCTAGCGGCGAAAGCCTGATCCGCCAGGCGATGCACGGCAAACGTTTCTTCAAGGAAGAATTCGGTGTAGACAACGAAATGCTGTGGCTGCCTGACGTGTTCGGCTATTCCGGGAACCTGCCGCAAATCATGAAGGGTTGCGGGATAAAGTATTTCGGTTCCGTTAAATTGTTCGGTACTTATGATAATGTAGCAGATCCGTTCCCGCATAATACGTTTCTGTGGGAAGGGATCGACGGTTCGCAAATCTTGTCGCATCTGCTCAACTATGGAGACTACTACCCGATTCGGATCAGTCCGTCGTTTTTAATCCATCAGTGGAAAGATCGCGTCCAGCTTGAAGGGATTTCTACGCGGCTCACGCAGTTCGGACATGGCGACGGCGGCGGAGGCTCCAACCGGGACGATCTTGAGTTTATGCGCAGGCTCGGCAATTTGGAGGGTGTCCCCAAGACGAAGCACGGCTCGCCCATCGAATTTTTCCGGGATCAGATTGAAAAAGGCATTCCTGATGTCAAGTACGTAGGAGAGCTCTATTATCCTGCTCACCGAGGGACTTATACAACACAAGCGGTCATCAAAAAGCTGAACCGGAAGGCGCAAAATGGCTTCCGTGAGGCGGAGTTATGGGGGGCTGCAGCGGAGCATTTAAATAACCGGACCTATCCTTACGGGGAGCTGGACCGTCTGTGGAAGGTTTTGCTGCTGCACCAATTCCACGATATTCTGCCGGGCTCATCTATCCACCGCGTTCATGAAGAGGCGCAGCTTGAACTGATGGAATTGAATAAGAACGTGTACGACATGGCTTCCGAAGCAAGAGATGCAATCACGGACGGCGAGTCTTCCAGTGTTACCGTATTTAACTCGCTGTCCTGGATAAGACAGGAACTGGTAGCATTACCTAATGGCGTTCACGGGATTGCGAATATGAATGGAGCAGTTCTGCCGGTGCAATTGCACGAAGGTGTTAGCTATGCCCAACTGGAGGCTCCTTCCATGGGCTGGTCGACGTACAAGACTGAACCGGAAGTGCCGGTCGTTCCTGTTCTGTCGACAGTCTCTGCAAGTGAATCGCATATGGAGAATGAATGGATTGCACTTGAAATTAACGAAAAGGGTGAGATTACACGGATTTTCGATAAGGAGACCGGTACGGAATGGGCAGCAGACTGCTGCAATGTCATGCGGATGTACCGGGATCAAAATTCAGATTTCGATGCCTGGGAGATTGACCGGCGCTACCGCTTGGCACCCATTGAGCTGAACGCAAACGCCCGGGTATCCGTTACTGCGAATGGACCGCTCTTCGCGAATCTTCGGGTTGAGCGGGAATTGAATCATTCGACCATGATTCAGGATATCCGCTTGCGTGCGGGCAGCTGCCGGGTGGAATTCCATACAACGATTCAGTGGCGCGAGAAGAATAAGCTGCTGAAAGTCGATTTTCCGGTTCGCATTCATACGAACGAGTCCCTGCAGGAAATTCAGTTCGGTCACGTCAAGAGGCCGAATCATGCTTCGCGGCCGCATGATGCGGATCGCTACGAAGTGGTTCAGCATAAGTGGTCCGCTCTTGCAGAGGCAAACCGCGGCTTCGCATTGCTGAACGACTGCAAATACGGCATCTCCGTCAACGATAACATGATGAGTCTAACGCTGCTTCGGGCTCCGACTTGGCCGGATGAAACGTCCGATCAAGGGGTGCATCATTTTACTTATGGATTTACATTCTGGAACGGCGCGTTTCTCGACAGTCCTGTCGTGCGCGAAGCTTATGAGCTGAACTATCCTGTCAGCGTTGTGCCTGGAGGAGGGTGTGGGGCACAATCTTTACTCTGCATCGATCAAGCCAATGTGATTGCGGAGACGGTCAAGCTTGCCGAAGACGGATCGGGCGAGTGGGTTGTGCGTCTGTACGAGAGTAAAGGGGCCTCGGTCGTCTGCAAACTTCACATCGGGCTGTCTGTTGCGGCGGTTAGTGACGCAAATATGCTGGAGGAGAAGATTGCAGAAGTGCCGCAAGAAGGCGGAGATGTAAGGCTCCAATTCCGTCCATTCGAGGTGAAGACCATTCGATTGGCGCTCCGCAAGGAGCGATATGAATAAGCAGGGGGTGGTTTGTGGGAGAGAGTACACATCAGTGGTTTGAACAGATGGCGTTTTGCAGCGCAACGATTTCATTCTATCAAATCTACTAAGGCCTGGAGGTCAACAAAATGAAAATGAAACAGTGGAAAAGTGCGGGAATATGGACTTGCCTTGTGCTGATGATTATGACGGCGCCGGGCGGCGCGTTTGCAGCGCAGGCGGCGGAAAGCGGCGCTGGGCAGAATCTGAGCAGCGCAAAGAAAGGGGTTCAGGAGCCGTTCAAGATCAAGGTCGTGGATGCCGAGACGGGCCGGGGCATTCCTCTTGTTGAGCTGAAGACGACGAACAACATTCTGTATTACACGGATAGTGCTGGTGTAGTGGCGTTCAGCGAACCCGGATTGATGGATCAGCCGGTCTTCTTCCATCTGTCGAGCCACGGTTATGATATCCCCGCCGATATGTTTGGCAATCGTGGGCAGGCTGTAGAGATTATGCCCGGGGGGATGATTACAATCGAGATGAACCGGGTCAACATCGCTGAACGGCTGTACCGGATTACGGGCCAAGGCATTTATCGCGACAGTATGCTCCTTGGTTTGGGGGCGCCGATTCAGGAGCCGCTGATAAACGGTCTGGTCATGGGACAGGATTCTGTGCAGACGATCACGTACAAAGATAAGCTGTATTGGTTCTGGGGTGATACCGACAGACCGGCGTATCCGCTGGGGAACTTCCGTGTGACGGGAGCGACTTCTCAGATGCCGCAAAACGGCGGATTGGATCCGGACGCCGGCGTGAATCTGGACTATTTTACAAAAGAGGACGGTTTCGTCAAAAGCTTGGTGCCGCAGCTGCCTGACGGCGCCGGAATAGCTTGGGTGTTCGGTTTGATGACCGCCAAGGACAGTGCCGGACATGAGCGCCTGCTCGCCGGATACAGTACCCATAATCCCGGACTCAGCGCCTTCGGCATTCTTGCCTTTAATGACAATATTAAGGAGTTCGAGCAAGTCGTCCAGTTCCCTTCCAAAGACGATTGGCGCCATCCGGGCGGCCAGGCGACCTATTATGAAGAGAACGGGGCGGGCTATTGGCTCTTTACCGAACACCGGATGCCGAATTTGCGCGTTTCCGCAAGCTATAACGCCATCATCGACTATACTCAATATGAATCGTTTACAGCTTTAACACCGGGAACGACGTACAACGGAGCTCAAACGTCATTGGAACGCGACACAAACGGCCAGCTTGTATGGGGTTGGAAAAAGAATACTCCACCGCTTAAGCAGGATCAAGAGAAGGAACTGATCCGTTTAGGCGTGATTCAAGCGGCCGACTTGCATTATTATCAATTGAAAGATGCTGATACCGGCGAAGAGGTTCAAATCTCCTCAAGCTCCGTCGAATGGAACGATTACCGGCAGCGTTACGTGATGATCGGGCAGCAGCTGCAGGGAAAGACATCGGTGCTCGGAGAAATCTGGTACGCGGAAGCTCCGGCGCCTCAAGGTCCGTGGACTCATGCCAAAAAGATCGTAACGCACAATAATTATACTTTTTACAACGTTGCCCAGCACAAAAACTTCAATAAGGATGGCGGCCGGGTGATCTACTTCGAGGGGACTTTTACGAATACGTTTACGAATCATGTCGCAACACCACGGTATAACTACAATCAAGTCATGTACAAACTCGACCTGGCGAATCCGAAGCTAGGGCTTACTCCGGTTCAAGGAAAGAACGGTCAATAGAGTGCCAGATCAGATGTGCTAACTGAATAAGGACCCTTCCGGAAGCGCTATGAACTCCGGAAGGGTCCTTTATGCAGGGTGTGATAGCTGCCTGTGCCGGATGGGAATTGGGTAGTCTATGCAGAAATTGATGGGAGGATTTACTTTGGATTTTGACTTTACCAAGTACACCAGGCTGATGGGAAGATTTGATCTGACTGAGAAGGGGAATCCGAAATGCGGATGGGTTAACAGTGCTGTTCATCTTGCCTTCCGGGGTACGGCCATCTCTATGACAGCAGAGGATTCCGGCGGCCAGGATTACGTTGAAATCGTATTGGACGGGATCGCCCGTAATTGGATTAATCTGAAGAAGGGGGTTCATGTATACATAATCGAACAGGGACTCCCGGATGGTGAGCACACTTTGGAAATCCACAAGCGAACGGGGATTTTGACCGGAAATATCGCATTTCATCATTTTGCTCTTCCTAACGGCGGAAGCTTCCTTGCCCCGCCTGCGGCCGGACCTATCCGGCTTGAATACTTTGGGGATTCCATCACAGATGGAGCAGGGATCGGCCATCCGCATGTGCTCGCTGAAGCCCCGCATCTTGACGACGGCTACATGTCCTATGTCGGGATCAGCGCCAGAATGTTGAACGCGGAATATCATACGATGGCCATTTGCGGCATTGGCGTTTGGCAGGAT
This sequence comes from Paenibacillus sp. FSL M7-1046, assembly GCF_038007405.1. Lineage (NCBI taxonomy): Bacteria > Bacillati > Bacillota > Bacilli > Caryophanales > Paenibacillaceae > Paenibacillus > Paenibacillus sp. FSL M7-1046. The sequence continues at coordinate 4,232,203 of NZ_JBBOXB010000001.1, forward strand.
GCCGTAGGGAACAGGCATGGATTGCCGGAGCATTTTTTCGGGACCCTCGGCAAAGAGACAGCGCCATGGGACTTTTCCCGATATACTCCTGATGGAATTGTCATTAATTTGGGTCAAAACGATTATTCTACGCCAATTGATGATGAGGAGTATATTGCCGCTTATATAAAGTTCATTCAGGTTATCCTGGAGCAATACAACGATCCCTATGTCTTTTGCTGTGTTGGAACCATGAACAACAACTATCTTGCCAGTGTGAATAAGGTCGTGGCCTATTTTAATCAAATTGGAAACGGAAAGATTTTATTGGTTGATTTAGGGCTGATTCATCCAGAGGTGGAAGGATGGGGCGGCCGTTACCATCCCGGCTATCAGACGCATTACCGGATGGGGTGGGAGCTGGCCTCTTTTATATCCGCCAAGACCGGATGGGAATTGCTTAAGCGTCCGTTGATTGCTACGGAATGCGTGTTCTGAACCTAATAGCGGGGGATGGAGAGTGGTCAGAGGGTTTTGATACCATAGAAAATCTTAATCTGCTCCCCGGTAACTATAACGGCTACGTAGCATTTTCTGATCACACGCGGAGAAAGGCGTTTCACCACAAGGTAGTTTTTTGGTGGAGGCTTACGTTTCGGTGTTTCAGAGACTTCGCTCTTCTTACGAAGACGTGTGTGCGTCCGGAAAGTGTATTCCTGGCTCCTAAGCATGAACGGACTGAGTTGCGCTTATTTGGAGCTTTTAGCCTGTTACAGTAGGAAAACGGACTTCAGCGCAGTTATTTCTCCCTGATGGCCGCTTTTAGATAGAATGCAGAGCAGATAAGGTCGTCTGGGTCCGCAAAAGAGAATAAACAGGGGTTTTACTCTCCATAGCGTCTCCTGAGTCCTTAACGAGTAAACGAACCCGCTGCAGGCTTTTAGGGCCCCTGCTTTCAATACTAAATCCCTGCTTCCAAGAGCTCCTCCAGTTTGAAGACACGCTCTAACCGGGTGGACATCATCAACGATTGAACGTTTGCGAGAGGGAGTATAATCAGAGGACAAGAATATAAATAAAACAAGGCTCCGTCAGTGATTATACTGGCGGGGCCTTGTTTTAGGTGAATCATTGCTTCTAACCGGACGATTTTATGCATCGTTTTGCCTTATAACATTGAAAAAGACGTATACTCCGCCCCTCTTCACTCAAAACAAAATTGATGTGATGATCAATAGTCTTCTTAATAGACATCCCGCGCATACCGCTTGGATAACGACATTTCTTTTACATAGTTAATCGCTTCATCCGCAGTCATACCGCCGTGTTGCTGGATAACCATCTTAAGTGCGGCATCTACTTCTTTGGCCATTTGCTGGGCATCTCCGCATACATAGAAGTGCGCGCCTTCCTGAAGCCAGGCCCATAGCTCGGCTCCATACTCAAGGATGCGGTGTTGTACATAGATTTTGTCAGCCTGATCGCGCGAAAAGGCTGTATCCAGCCGATGCAGGAAGCCTTCCGTCTGAAGAACTTCAAGCTCATCGCAGAAATAAAAATCACAGTCTTTCCGCTGTTCCCCGAAGATCAGCCAATTTTTTCCTTTGGCTCCGGATGCTTTACGCTCTTGCAGGAAGCCGCGGAACGGAGCAATGCCTGTACCCGGACCGACCATAATCATCGGGGCATCAGGATTTGCCGGTGGACGGAAATGGACATTCTTTTGAATGAAAATGGGAATGTCCGTATCCTCTGTAGCGAGGTCGGCGAGAAATGTGGAGCATACTCCCTTGCGGGCGCTTCCGTTGTTCTCGTAGCGAACGGTGGAAACAGTTATATGAACCTCGTTCGGATTTGCTTTCGGACTGGAAGAAATCGAATAGAGGCGAGGCTGCAAGGGCTTGAGCTGTTCCAAAAGTTCCTGTGCACTGAGGGAAACCGGGAATTCCTGCAGCACATCGATCAGTTGACGACCCCAAAGCCATTGCTTGAGGTCCGCCAGGTTCTCACTTTCTAGGAGCTTGCTTAACCCGACATCCTGAGCGCGGTCCCGGATGAAGCGGAGCATGTCTGGAGTAACCCGGGCAATCTCAAAATGACGGAGCAGTGCTTCGGTCACCGATAGTTCTCCCTGGTCTTTGACCGTTACCGGGGTAGCAGGCTCAATGCCCAGTGTATGCAGCAGATTGCCCACTAAATCAGGGCAATTGGCAGGCCACACCCCCAGAGCATCGCCTGCTTCGAACTGCACTCCGGCAGGTGTAAGGTCGAAGGCATAGTGGCGGGTTTCCTTTTCAGATCCGGTCTTGTTCAGATTCTGCTTGAACAGCAGCCGTGAAAGTACCGGGTGGTTCCGGTGATATCCGCGTGGTTCCGAACTTGGGGCAACCGGGATGGATTCGGCAACCGGAGTGGATGAGATACCGCTTGCTGCGGCGGGTATAACGGGCTTCGGGCTGCCTGTAAATCCGCCCAACAGTGCAGAGACATCATTCGTCCATGCATCTGCCTGCTCCTGAAAGTCCGTATCGCAATGGGCACAGTCAAGCAGCCGCTGTGCACCAAGCTCCTCTAGGCGGGTATCCAGATTCCGCCCGAAGCCGCAAAAGAGATCGTAATTGGAATCCCCGAAAGCGAGCACGGCATACCGCAGATCCTGGAGCTGTGGAGCATTCTCTGCCCTGAGGGATTGGAAGAAGTTTTCTCCATTGTCAGGAGGATCGCCGGCTCCGAAGGTGCTGGCGATAAACAGGACAGACTGGTTCTTGGCCAGATCGCTCACGGAATATTGATTCATATTTACAAGCTGCACATCATAACCGGCTTGCTGTAACTTCTTGGCACAGTCAATAGCTGCGCCCTCCGCATTTCCGGTCTGCGAGGCCCATAGGATGGTTACCGGAAGGTTGGCTGTCGTGATGTTCTCCGGGAACGGGGCAGCCTCCGAAGGGGCTGGATCCGATAACGGTTGGGGTCTTGAGTCAGCTTCCGCCCCGGGAAGGGGAGTACGGGAGAACATGCCCGCCAGCAGGCCATCTACAAAGAAGCGGGTTGGTGGTTCAAAAGGCGCAGCGGGCGGCAGGACCGGAATGCCGGAGGCGGACCGGCCAGCCTCGGTGCGCAGGCTAGTGATGAAGCCGGACAGATAAGCCTGTTCGTGGCTATCCAGAATCATGGCTGCGGGGGCTTCTATCCCAAGTATGCCCGCGAGCGTGTCGAGTTGCTTCATAGTTACGGCCTCCTTCGGACGGGCGGTCTCAGCGCTGGCTGGAGTTGAAGTTGGAATACTGTCCATAACCGGCGCATGCGGTTCCCCGGAAGGCTGGCCTGCGGCCTTGACCAGTGACACAGAACAAAATTTCAACTCGGGCTGTAAGGACAGGGGGTCGACGGTATCATTGGTAACTTCATTGACAGCCAGTTGTGACCCAAAGACATCATTCCAGTGAAAGGGGGCAAAGCAGTTGCCGGGGCGCACACGGTCTGAAAGGACCGCCGGGAGAATTGCCAGCCCCCGCCGCGATCGGAGTTCCACCGGATCTCGGTCTTTAATTCCTAGCACCTCAGCATCTTCCGGATGAATTTCCACAAAAGGGCCCGGGTTCAATTTATTGAGCTTGGGAACTTTGCCTGTTTTGGTCAACGTGTGCCATTGGTGCTGCAAGCGGCCGGAATTCAGCACAAAGGGATAATTGCTGTCCGGCATCTCTGCAGGCGGCATATACGGACGTGCCCAGAATACGGCTTTCCCGCTTTCTGTCGGGAACACGATATCCGGAGAACTGTCATTTGGAGGCCCACTTAGTGCAGTGCCGCCTTGACGGTTCAAATAACGGATCGGATTTCGGTCGTTCGGCTGATCCGGCGCACTAGGCCACTGCACAGGCGTTTCACGCAGCCGTGCATAGGTGGCCCCTCGCAGGTCGTATCCTGTTTTCGGATTCCAGGCTTGCTGGATTTCCGCATAGACCTCTGCCGAAGAAGAGTAGGAAAAAGCTTCAGCATAACCCATTTCAGCGGCTACCCGGGCGATAAGCTGCCAGTCCGGCATGGCCTCTCCAGGCGGCTCGACGGCTTGCTGCATTAAGGTCAGGTTGCGCTCCGAATTAATCATCACCCCTTCACCTTCAGCCCATAAGGCTCCGGGCAGCAGGATATCCGCATACCGGTTGGTCTCCGTATCCAGGAAGCTGTCCTGGGTAATGACCAGTTCAGCCGCTTCCAGGGCAGCGATTACCTTCTTGCGGTTGGGAACGGTAGCCACCGGATTGGTGCAGATGATCCAGCAGGCTTTGATTTTGCCTGAGATCATGCTTTCGAACATGGAAATGGTGCCGCCGCTGGCATCGGTTCGAAGCGTTCCCCGGGGGATCTCCCACAGCTTTTCTATGAAGCTTCGGTCGGTTTCCGACAACAGAGAACGCTGACCCGGCAAGCCTGGACCCATGTAGCCCATCTCCCGGCCGCCCATGGCATTGGGCTGTCCGGTGAGTGAGAAGGGGCCGCTCCCCGGACGGCAGATGGCTCCTGTAGCAAGGTGCAGGTTGCAGATGGCATTCGTGTGCCAGGTGCCGTGGATGCTCTGGTTGAGACCCATGGTCCAGCAGGACAGCCACTCCGGCGCTTCACCGATCCACTTGGCTGCCTGCCGGATATCAGCTTCCGGGATGCCGGTTATTTCGGAGACTTTATCCGGCGGATAATCCTCCAAAAATTCCTCCATGCTCTCAAAGCCTGAGGTGAAGCGGCCGATAAAGGCCGGGTCCGTATGGCCGCTTTTTACAAGCAGATGCAGCAGTCCGTTGAGCAGGGCGAGATCCGTTCCGGGTCTGATCTGCATGAACAAATCGGCTTTCTCCGCAGTTGCCGTCCGCCGGGGGTCAACGACAATCAGCTTGGCTCCGCTCTTCACCCGGTCCATCAGCCGGAGGAACAGAATCGGATGACAGTCGGCCATATTGGCGCCAATAACGAAGAATAAATCCGTTTGATCCATATCCTGATAAGAACCCGGAGGCCCATCTGCTCCCAGAGAGAGCTTGTAGCCATTTCCGGCACCTGCCATGCACAGACGTGAATTGGACTCCATATTTGGCGTCCGGATGAAGCCCTTGGCCAGCTTATTAATCAGGTACTGGGCCTCCAAAGACATCTGGCCCGATACATAGATGGAGAGGGCTTCCGGTCCGTGTTCCTCCAGAATGCTGCGCAGCCGCTGCGCGGTATCGCGGATGGCTGCATTTATTTCCATTTTGACAGGTTCAGTCCCCCGGGACGGGCGGCTGTATGCATACTCCATCCGGCCGGATTCTGTGATCGCGGCCGCAGCAGTACTGCCTTTGGTGCACAGCCGGCCGAAATTGGCCGGATGCTCCTTATCTCCGGTGATTTTGACCACGCGGTTATCCGATACTTCGAGTACGATCCCGCAGCCAACTCCGCAGTAAGGACAGACGCTTTTGATTTTGCCAGTTGTCATGTGAGTTCACCGCCTCAAAGTTTTCTGCACAAGCTGGTTAGAAATTCACCCCGGATTCTGCCTTCGCCCAGGATTTTCTCCAGGATCTTGTTACCGCGTAAAAGATAAGGGTGGTAAGGAGCACGATGGAACCGACCAACAGAAATCCGGTGACCTGTGAGCCTGTGGACTGCTTCAGCGGGCCCAGGATATAGGTCGGCAGCAAATATCCGCCAAGACCTCCGGCAGCACCGACAATTCCGGTAATGACTCCGATCTCACTGGAGAAACGCTGGGGGATGATCTGAAAGACTGAGCCGTTACCCATCCCGAGGCAGGCCATCATTACGCTGGTATAGAGCAGCATCACCAGGAATGAACCCGGCATTGACGCTATGGCAAACGCACATGCTGAAATCACACTGTATAAAACAAGAAGGAGGCGCATGCCGCCAATCCGGTCCGCGATCCAGCCGCCTAAAGGCCGGAAGAAACTGCCCGCAATGACTGTGATGGTAACCAGGTATCCCACCTGAACTTTGGTTAGACCCCCGGAGTGTACGCCGTCCCCATACACATCATAGAAGAAAATGCTCGCATAGTTGGCGAACCCGACAAACCCGCCGAAGGTAATGGCGTAGAACATCGAGAACCACCAGGTATCCGCATGCCTGAAGACACTGAGGTAGTCTTTGAGCGGCTTGGGCGCAGGGGCATTCGGGGCGTCTTTAGCCAATATGGCAAAAACAATCATTACGATCGCCAGAGGAATCAGCGCAAGCCCAAACACACTGTGCCATCCGTAAGCCTGGGCGATCTGCGGTCCGAAAAAAGTGGCCAGCGCGGTTCCGCTGTTCCCTGCGCCGGCAATGCCCATCGCCAGCCCCTGATATTGCGGAGGGTACCAGCGGCTTGCAAGGGAAAGCGATACGGCAAAGCTTGCACCTGCAAAACCAAGCAGGAATCCGATCATATGGACCTGAAGCAGGCTGGTTCCGCCAAGCCAGCCCCACAGAAGAGGGATAATGGTGAGGAACATCCCGATTAGGCCTGCTTTTTTACTGCCAATGCGGTCAGCCAGTATGCCCATCGGAATCCGGAATATCGAGCCGCCGAGGATAGGGATGGCGACCATAGCTGCTTTTTGAGTATCCGATAATCCGAAGTCCTTGGTAATGTAGAGCGATAGAGCTCCACACAGCACCCAAATCATAAAGCTTACGTCAAAATACAAAAAAGCTGAGAACAAACTCGGGGCATGACCCGCCTTGCGAAAACCTTTGGCTTCCATTGCTGACATCCTCCTTTTTATGAACCCCAAGTAAGTGAATTGGAAAAAAAGGGCCGACTGACAGAACCCGCACTGCGGATTTTGTTAATCGGCCCCATTGCCAATTGCAGCCACGTCATCGTGACTGACTTTATAAGTAGATGTAGTAATACCGGTGCAACAAGCCATCCGAGCCACAGCATTGTGGGGAGAAACCGTTGCGTCCTTCGTTGACACAATGTTGTGTCGTTGAAATCTTATATTGTCAATATAAATAGTCACACCGCAAATGTCAATAATAATAACATAAAATTTAATAATTTTAATATTTATGCACTTTTAGAGCGTATTACTGGTTTTTTGTGTTATATATTATGACATAATAATATTGATTTTGGTGAGTGGACTCTTTTAATTCCGCTGCACCACGGACTGGACAGCCCGCTGCCAGCCTGTGTAATTATTTTGGCGGGTGGCTGCATCTAACTTGGGTTTGTATGTCTCGTACAGCGTAAGTTGGGCTGCAAGCTGCTCGGGGTCGGACCAAACACCTGTGCCGAGCCCGCCGAGATATACCGAGCCCATGGCTGACAGTTCAGCGCAGGTCGACCGAGTCACCACTTTACCCAGGATATCGGCTTGAAATTGCATGAGCCAGACATTGGATGAAGCTCCGCCGTCGGTCCGCAGACCGAGCAGTTGAATGCCGGACTGCTGCTCCATGAATTCCACCGCATCCCTAACTTGATAGGCAATGCTCTCCAGAGCAGCCCGGACAATATGGGCTTTGGTGGTTCCGCGGTTCATGCCAGTAATAGCCGCCCTGGCGTAAGGATCCCAATAGGGTGCACCCATTCCGACAAAGGCAGGCACAAGATAAACGCCGTCGTTCGCGGGAACACTTTCGACCAATTCTTGCATTTCCTCTAAGGTAGAGAAAAGCCCTAAATTATCCTGCGTCCATTTGATGCTATCACCTGTTGTCCGGATGATGGCTTCAAGCGCGTACGTCACCTTTCCCCCCGCCCCCCAGGCGATAGCAGTTACAAGACCGTCACCGCCATCTATCGGGGTGTCGCCTATATTCATCAACACAGAGGTGCCGGTACCAAAGGTGGCCTTGGCACTTCCGGGCTTAAAGCAGAGATGGCCATACAATGCGCCCTGGGAATCCCCGATCACACCTGAGATCGGGACTCTTTCATTAAAAAGGCTACAGTCCGCCGTATATCCAAATATGGCATCGGACGGCTTAACCTCAGGCAGCAGGGAAGGTGGGACATCGAAAATCCGGAGAAGCTCTTCGTCCCATTCCAAGTTATGGATATTAAACAGCGAGGTGCGGCTGGCGTTTGTATAGTCGGTAGCATGTGTGCTGCCGCCGGTCAACTTCCAGATCAGCCAGCTGTCTATGGTTCCTGCGAGCAGCTTTCCTTCGGCCAGCAGTTCTGCTGCTCCTTTTGCATGCCTAATGATCCAGCTCCATTTGGTGGCGGAGAAATAAGGGTCGAGCATAAGTCCTGTTTTGGCACGGATGGTGCTTTCGTGACCCGCTTGTTTCAGCCCGGCGCATAGGTCCGCAGTACGTTGGCATTGCCAGACAATAGCATTATATACCGGCTGACCGGTTGTCTTATCCCACATCAGCGCAGTTTCCCGCTGGTTCGTGAGGGTCAGGGCAGCCAGCTCCGCTGGGTGGATGCCGGTTTGCTCCAGCACGCTACGGGCCACTTTTATGACATTATCATAAATTTCGAGAGGGTCATGCTCTACCCAGCCGGGCTGGGGAAAGTGCTGTTTATGCGCCATTCCGCTGCGGGCAATGACTGCTCCTTCAGAGTTTACCAGGAGTGCTTTGGTGCCTGAAGTGCTCTGGTCAATGGCCAAGATATATTTCTGATTGTGGTCCATATGTTTCGCCCTTTACTTGTTGATCAATTCGAGTGCGATTTGCTTGATATTGCCGCCCGTAAGGCCGTAGTGGCGGAAGACCTCCGCTGTTTTGCCGGCAATGGCCGGCTCATCCGGGATGCCGAGCACCTTCATCGGAACGGGATGATGCTGGACGACAACCTCCGCCACGGCAGCGCCAAGACCGCCATAAATGCTGTGCTCTTCAACTGTAATAATGCGTCCGGTCTCCCGTGCCGCAGCAATTATGGCCTCTTCATCCAAGGGTTTAATTGTATGCATGTTGATGACCCGTGCGGATACGCCATTTTCGGAGAGAGCCTTGGCGGCATCGAGGGCAACGCGTACGGTTTCACCGGCGGCAATGATCGTAATATCGGAACCTTCCTGCACAATTACAGCCTTACCTATTTCAAACGGGTAATCGTCGGATTCGTATACGTCCTCGACCGGGTTGCGTCCGATCCGCACATATACGCCGCCGTCATATTTAACCAGTGCTTCGGTCAGCTTCTTCGTTTCGTGGCGGTCGGCGGGAAGCACAATCGCCAGTCCCGGAATGGCGCGGGCCACCGCGATGTCCTGTACGGAGTGATGGGACATGCCAAGCGCGCCGTAGCTTACACCGCCGCTGATCCCGATCAGCTTCACATTGGTCCGCGAATAAGCGACGTCAACCTTGATTTGCTCAATGCTGCGCATGCTCAGGAAGCAGGCAGGTGAAGTGACAAAAGGTTTCTTGCCGCTGTGGGCCAAGCCGGCGGACATGCCTACAATGTTCTGTTCTGCAATACCCACCTCGACGAATTGCTCCGGAAATGTATTGGCGAAAGGAGCCATCGCGGCAGAACCGCGTGAATCACTGGCTAGTACCATAATATCCCGGTCGTCTTTGGCCAATTCCAGCAGTGTGTCACAGATGACTTGGCGGTTAGGAATCTTGTTCATTGTTATTACACCTGCCCTTTCTGTGTCAATTCCTCAATGGACGCGCTCAGCTCAGTCAGGGCCAGCGCCAGTTCCTCATCGTTTGGCACATGGTGGTGCCAGGCGGGAACGTTTTCGGCGAAGGATACACCCTTTCCCTTGGTCGTATTGGCCATAATCAGCGTTGGTTTGCCGGGTACTTCCGGTACGGCGCGGAATGCCTGCAGCAGTTCTTCCATATCGTTGCCGTTGATGGAAACAACGTTCCAGCCGAAGGCAGCCCATTTCTCGTCCAGCGGGTCGAGGCCCATGACCTCTTCGGTAGTTCCGCTGATTTGAAGCCGGTTGCGGTCGATAATGCCGACCAGATTATCCAGTTTATAATGGGCGCCTGCCATGGCGGCTTCCCAGTTGGAGCCTTCGGCCTGCTCGCCGTCTCCCATCAGACAGAACACACGGTAAGACCGCCCGTCCCGCTTGGCCGCCAGTGCCATGCCGACGGAGATGGGCAGACCATGGCCGAGCGCGCCGGTATTCATCTCGATGCCGGGAACCTTGTTGTTCGGGTGGCCGATGAGGCGGGTGCCGAACTGGCTGTAGGTTTCCAGTTCTTCTCTGGGGAAGAAACCGCGGTCAGCCAGAACACACCATAGTGATTCTACAGAATGGCCTTTGCTGGCAATGAAGCGGTCACGGTCATCCCATTTCGAATTAGCGGGATCAATATTCATAATTTCATAATATAAAGCCGTTAAAATGTCCGTGTTACTCAAAGATCCCCCAGTATGACCGGTTTTGGCGCGGTGAATAATAGTCAGCAGATCCATCCGGATTTGTGCGGCCTTGACTTTCAGTTCCTGGATTTCCATAATATCCTCCTCTTATAGATGTTAATAGAGCAGATCTTTTCTTTACATGTGGAGATTTGACTGTTTAGTGCGGGCAAGATCCGAACCCCTGAGCCAGCTTTGGATTTCCTGTTCTGTAGGGTCTACAGGGTCCGGCGTCAGGCCGGGGATATAGTTGCAGGCCTCGTATATGGCCGGAATAACATTGGCATGGATGCCTACGGAATGATGAACATAAGGACCTTTGACGAGCTTTTCTTCCCACAGTGGCCAGTCATTCACTTCCACCCATACATAGGAGCCGCGGGTATAAGGGCCTTCGATGCCACGGGCTTTGCCCAGGAACATCGAGTATTCACCCTGGTCGCCGTCGAACCGGGCAATGGTCATGCCGCCGCCGCGAATTTCACCTTCATGGGTTCCTGGAGCATGGTCGTCAAAGAGGAAATGCTTACGCAGCTTCGGCTTCTGCTCCACAGAAAGCGAGACAGGGAAATTGCCGCAATGGAAAAGCAGCTCCCCGTTGTCGTTTTCGGGGTGTCGGATGGTAATGTCCGCAAAAAAGGTTGGCAATTCATTCATGGCGGCAGCCTGCACCATAATGGAAGTAATGGCTCCGTGGATGTCCGTTTCACAGGTGACTGGAATTTGTTCATCCGTCAGGATTGCATTGGCCAGACAGGGCATGATCGACAGGGCCTCCTGCAGCGAAGACCAGCACTGGATAGCGATAGCACTGCTTCCCGTCTCGCGGGCAAAGGACTTCATGGCAACCTTTAAAGCGGCGATTCGTCTTACATCATCCTCGGTCACTTCGCTGTAATCGAGCTTTTCTTTAATGTAATCCATCGTATCCAGCAGCTCGGCGCTGTTGCCGGCCGCAATTTTTCGGGTGCGGAGCTGAATATCAACAAGGGTAATCGGATGAATTTCAATGCCGAAGCGTTCAAGCAGCTCGCCCTCATTGCACATCATGGTCCAGAATGAAGCAGGACGCGGACCAATCTGGAGAATGCGCAGGCTCTTGAACTGGCGCACAACATTGGCTGCTGCGACGAAGTTGGTGAAGCCCCGCTCGAATACTGGATCATTCACCCAGCTGTTGGTTACATAAGTGAAGGGGACGTTGAATCTGCGCAGTACTTTGCCTGTGGCGAAAATACCGCATTGAGTATCGCGCAGGCGCATGCCGTCTGCAAGCGGCGCTTCATCCCGCGGCCCCCAGAGCAGAACGGGCTTGCCGAGCGCTTTGCCGACGCGGGCTACGGTGTCTTCGGTGCCGAAGTTACAATGCGGAAAAAATACGGCATCGACTTCTTCCTCTTTGAACCGCTTGGCAATCAGATCGGCATTAATATGGTCGTCGTACAGCAGCCCTTCCTCGTTTAGGCCTTCCAGGTCCACAATGTCAATATCCATTCCAAAGCTCTCAATTTGCTTGCGGATTTCTACTTTGTACTTGAATGCATCCTCAGCACTGAACGTAAAACGTCGTGTTGGGGCATAACCCAACTTTAACTTCTTCATCATCATTTCTCCTCGGTATGGAATATTTCAATCCTGCTGAAATGAAAACGACAACTAAACAACATTATTTAGTTTAGTTATTTTAACTTAATTTAATATATTTTTTTATTACGACGCCATGTTAACATTGGAATTAAGCGGTGTCAATGAATAATTTAGTTTTGTTTAGTGGTAATATCTAAACTTATAACTAAACTTAATGAACTTAATTCAGCTAAACATTGCATCGAATTCAGTTTCGGTGTACACTTCACGTATCACATTGTTGTGTTTGTTAACTTATTAGGAAATGGAGAATCAAGGCATGAAGATGGAAGATATCGCTAAACTGGCCAATGTATCCAAAGCAGCCGTTTCATTGGCCTTCAGTGGCAAGCCGGGAATTGGCCCGGATACGCGAGAACGCATTCTCCAAGTAGCCTATGAAGCTGGATACAGCCCCAAGAGCAGGGAAGTAGCCGTTACAAAAGCAGATAAATCGTTGCTTTTTCTTGTATGTACAAATTCAGGGATTATCCTTGAAGAATATTATCAGCAGCCATTTTTTAAAGAATTGATTCATTTTATTGAAGAACGCTGCCGGCAGAAAGGATATGCCCTGATTTTTTCAACGTTAGATGTAGAATTTTTTCAGAGGGATATCCAGGTGGTAGCCGATGAGAAACGCAGTGTCGGAACCATAGTGCTGGGCACCAATTTGACCCGTGAACAAATCAGGGATATTCATGCCAAACTGCCGAATCTGATTGTGCTCGATACCTGCTTTGAGACGTTGCCTGTACAATTCATTCAAATTAATAATGTAATGGGTGCATATCAGGCCGGGGTCTATTTGTGCAACATTGGACATACCTCGATTGGCTATATCGCTTCCAATTTGCGAATTCACAATTTTGAGGAACGTAAACGCGGCTTTATGGCGGCGCTTTCTGAGCGGGGTCTGAGGGTACCTGAGGCAGCATATTTGTCCGTAGCGCCAACTATTCTTACTTCTCAGGATGAGCTGAAACGGCAGTTGACCACCTATCTGGAGAACGGGAACAGTATGCCTACGGCCTGGTTCTGCGAATGTGACTATATAGCTATCAGCGCCATGAAGACGATGAACGAGTTGGGCATCCGGGTACCGCAGCATACTTCGGTCATTGGCTTTGATAATATTAATGAATCGCTGGTTGTCACTCCGGAGTTGACAACTATTCACGTAGATAAAGAAAGAATGGCCAGTCTGGCAGTTGATCTGCTGACTGATACACTCTCGCAGGGCTCACAGGGGACAAGCAAAATTATAGTGGACACCATTTTGGTGGAACGGAATTCCTGCGCGGCTCCTGCCGGTTCCGGGCTTGCGGGACAAATGCCGGACAGCTCCGGGCTGGACTGAAATCGTATTGCATTTATAAGAACAGGGGGACCTTGAATGAATTCACGCATGGTTTCGATTTTACAGCATCTGCTGGCTGCGGACATTCCTGTCAAAAGCGAGCATCTGGCAAAATTGATCCAGGTTACTTCACGCACCGTACGCAGTGACATCAGAGAGCTGGATGAGTTCCTGGCCAAGCATGGAGCATCGGTTCAACCTGTTCGCTCAAGAGGGTATGAACTGAAGATTACAGACGACAGCAGCTTTCGTATGCTGCTGCAGCAATTGTTTATGAACAATGAACCGGAAGATTCGGGATCACCTGAATACCGGCAGCTTTATTTAATCAGGCGTCTCCTGCTTGCCGGAGCGTATTTGAAGCTTGAAGAGCTGGCAGATGAGCTCTATGTCAGCAAGTCCACTGTTCAGAACGATTTCAAAGAGGTCAAGCAGACGTTGCTTGCTTATGGGATTGGTATCGACAAGCGCCCGAACTATGGCATAAAGCTGAGAGGCGATGAAGTACGGTTGCGTTTGTGCATATCTGAATTTGTGGTGAACCGCTCGGATGAAGAGCGCGCCGGAGGAATACAGGATGCGGCTCGCATTGTCTCTCCCCGCGAGATGACGCTGATACGCAGCATTATTCTGGAACAGATTCAGAAGCTTGGCGTGAGCCTGTCGGATGTTGCATTCAGCAATCTGTCTATTCATATTGCGATCGCCTGTAAGCGGATTCGTGACGGGAACCGGGTCGCGATGCTTGTGGATGAGAAGGAAGAATTCCGGGCCGCTGAGGAATTCCAGGCCGCTGAGCAGATTGTTGCGCTGATTGAACGAGAGCTGGACTTATCTTTTCCCGAAGATGAGGTTGCCTATATAGCCATGCATCTGGCCGGCAATAAGTGGTTTGCGGGGGTCACCGGGGAAGAGAAGGAAGATGCCGGTCCCGAGAAGCTGTTGGATCGCAGGATTTATGAGCTGGGGAAGGAAATCCTTGCTGAAATTGACAGGGACCTTAACTTGAGAATCAGCAGGGATCAAGAGCTGTTGATGGGCATTTGCCTTCATTTGAAGCCGGCACTGAACCGTGTCAGATACGGGATGAGCATCCGCAATCCGATGCTTGAGCATGTGAAGAGCAACTATCCCCTGGCTTTTCAGGCAGGTGTCATCGGAGCCAAGCTAATTGAAAGTAAGCTCAATATGTTGATTCCCGAGACGGAAATGGGGTACCTGGCTATTCATATCGGTGCAGCCATGGAAAGACAGCAGATGGATATCAGGCCCAAACGTTGCCTGGTCGTATGCACTTCGGGTTTAGGCAGCGCGCGTCTGCTTTATTACAAGCTAAGGAGCAAATTCGGCGAGAGACTGGAGGTTGTGGGGACGACCGAGTTTTACAAGCTGCAGCAGGTCCCTTTGCACAACATTGATTTTGTAGTAAGCACAGTCCCCATCCCACAGCCGTTTTCTGTTCCGGTGGTTGTCGTGCAGACACTCCTGGGGGGTGGGGATATGGATAACATTAATGCTTTGCTGAATGGTGAGAAGCCGTATTCCTTCCGCTACATTATGGAGGAGCTCGTGTTTCTGAGACAGAGCTTTACCACGAAGGAAGAGATCATTACTTTCCTCGGGGACAAAATGTCTGAATTCGGGTTGATCCGCTCTTCCGAAGGTTTCATCGGCCTGGTTCTGGAACGGGAAAATGCCGCACCGACAGCCTATGGGAATTTGGTGGCCATTCCCCATCCCATCATTCCGCAAAGCAACCGCACGGTATGGGCCATCTGTACACTTAAGTCTCCGATTGACTGGTCCGGCCGGCCAGTACAATTTATCTGCCTGCTCAGTATTGACAAGAGCGGCGAAGAACCCCAGGCGAAAATGTATCAACATCTGATGGGGCTGGTCGACGATTCCGAGATTATCCAGCAAATGCTGAAATGCAAAACGTATGCGGAGTTTGCCAGAATTATTGTCAAACATAAACTGTATTGATGGACCAAGGATCTGTATGGTGTTTGACCGGATTTTCGGTCAGGCAGCGGTGCAGACCTTTTTATTTTTTTCAGGGAATATTGTATTCAGCTTCTTTTGGTGTTGAATACGTACGGATGTAAGTATTTCCGCTTGTAGCGGAAAAGGATTACGTTTAGAAGTGAGTTGTAATCGTATACACTGATCTTGTAAGACAAGAAATGAAATGTAAGAGGTGAACGCAATGGATGAGTATCAGGAAATTATTATGGGGATTATAGCCAATTCAGGGTTCGCGAAGAGCAAGGCTATGGAAGCTATTACCCTTGCCCAGAAAGGCGATTCAGAGCAGGCAGAAGAATGTCTGGTGGAATGTAAGAAGGAGCTGGTGAGTGCGCATAAATCGCAAACAAGGCTGATCCAGCAGGAAGCGGGAGGAGTTGCACATGAAGTGACACTGTTGATGGTACATGCACAGGATCATCTGATGTCAGCCATTACGACAAAGGATTTGGCTGGACATATTGTGGAGCTATATAGCAGATTGAACCGCTATGAAGCGGCGGTTGTCCATAACACTACAATCAGGGAGGACTAAGAATGAAACAGATTACTCTGGTATGCGCAGCGGGAATGTCTACAAGTATGCTGGTACAGAAAATGCAGAAGGCGGCCCAGGCCCAAAATGTTGAGGTAGAGATCAGAGCCACTTCCGAAAGCTCCTTCAAGGAGTATGCGGACAAGACGGATGTGCTGCTGATTGGGCCGCAGGTTGGCTATCTGGAAGGTGATTTTAAAAGTAAATATGAACCTAAAGGCATTAAAGTGAGCGTAATCGACCGAATGGACTATGGCATGATGAACGGTGAGAAAGTGCTTGCCGATGCTTTAAGCCTGTGATCTTATGAGTACGGTCTGAAGCAGCTGCGCGGATTCGCAAGAACAGCTTTTATTGGCAAGAATGTAATTTCATCAAATGGAAGCGTTATCTAGATGATGGTTATCAGATGAAATTCTAAAGCAGGAGTTGAACGGATATGGCAAATGAAAAAAAGCTATCCCACAAGCTGCAAAGATATGCAGGTAAAATTCAGCAAAACCGCTATATGAGCGCTATTTCTAATGGTCTGATGTCAACACTCCCTTTTCTGATTGTCGGGGCGTTCTCGACGCTGTTCTCTGCGCTTGCCTGGGAGCCTTATCAGAACTTTATTGCACCGGTAAAGGGAATTATCGGGTTGGCATCAACCATGACTACGGGGGTTATCGCCCTGTATGCCGTATTCTTCATTGCTTACAGACTGGCGCAGGCTTTCGACAAGGACCCGTTGGTTCCCGCTGCGACTGCACTGCTCTCGTTCCTTATCCTCACGCCGGTAGAGACCTTCGACAAGGTTCGGGCGCTGCCACTGCAATGGCTTGGCGCACAGGGGTTGTTTGTAGCCATGTTTGTCGGCTTGATCGCCTCGAGATTGTATATATGGATTGTTGACCGCAACTGGACCATTAAAATGCCGGAGGGAGTTCCGCCTACGGTCGTCAAAACCTTTTCGGGATTAATTCCGGCGATACTCGTAGCTGTTGTATTCGTAGTGATTTCGGGCCTGTTCATGCAGACCTCCTTCGTTACGGTTCATGAGTTTATTTATACCTATCTGCAAGTGCCGCTGGAAGGGCTGGGCGGATCACTGGGGGCCATGATTATCGCGCTGATCATTATGCAGGCGCTCTGGATGTTCGGGATTCACGGAGCAATCGTGACTTTGGCCATCGTGAAGCCTATCTGGATGAGTCTGGATCTTGCGAACCTCGAAGCCTTTCAGGCCGGTGCACCGCTGCCGAACATTATCGGATTGGCGTTCTGGTACATTTTTGCAAATTATGCACCAATGCTCGGATTCGCACTGTTGCTGGTCTTCCTCGCCAAGAGCAAGCAACTTCGTACGATTGGGAAACTGGGCCTCCCGGGGACGTTTTTCTCGATACACGAGCCCCTGAACTTCGGCATACCGGTCGTTCTGAATCCGCTTCTGGCGGTTCCGTTTATCGCTTCCCCTATCGTTTGCGTGGTGCTTGGCTATTTTGCGACCACCATCGGCTTGCTGCCGGCACCCATCGGAATATATCCCGCATTCGGCACTCCGATCTTTGCGCTGGGGATCATCGAAGGCAGTTGGAGACTTGCAGTCGCACAGCTTGTGCTTATTCCAATCTGTATGCTGATTTACTATCCGTTCTTTAGAACGCTCGACAGACAGGCGCTGAAGAGAGAACAAGATGCACAGGAAACCTCGGAGAAGGAAGAAACGACCGGAGTCAATGCCGGAGCAATCACCTCATAACCGGACAATAAACCCGGAAAACGGCGATTCATCGCCGTTTTCTGTCATTACTCCAGAAGGGGGGAATATTGTATGATCAAGCTTGGCATAGCGGAGAACAAACGTTATTTCGTCAGCGAGGGGGCTCCGTTTTTCTACCTGGCGGATACGGTCTGGAGCGCATTTACCAATATCTCGCTGGAGGAATGGAGCTATTACCTGGACTACAGGAAGAGCCAGGGCTTTAATGTTCTGCAGATCAACCTGCTGCGGCAGTGGGATGCCAGCGGCAGTGATTTAATTCAGGAGCCGTTTGCCCTGTGTGAAGACGGTACTTATGATTTTTATTCGCTAAATGAAGAGTATTTCGCAAGAGCCGAGCAAATGGTGGAAATAGCGGTGGGCAAAGGGTTTGTGCCGGCGCTGGTCCTGCTCTGGTGCAATTATATTCCGGACACCTGGGCGTCCAGAATCCGGGAAGATAGAAAGATGCCGCTTGATGCAGTGGAACCATACGTGCGTTATGCAGCGGAACGCTTCTCCAAATACTACCCGATCTATGTCGTGAGCGGGGACACCGATTTTCCGTCCGATCGGGCGAACGAATATTACCGGACGGCACTTCATGTTGTGAAAAGGCATAGCCCGGAGTGCTTGACCACTCTGCATATTCAAGGAAGAACAGCGGCGGTGCCGGACGAGTTCATAAACGATCCCGACTTGGATTTCTACATGTACCAGTCCGGCCACAATTCGCAGTTTCAGCCTATGGCCTACACCTTAGCTATGGATTTCAGCAGCAAGCCGGTAACACGGCCGGTGTTGAACTCGGAGCCTTGCTACGAAATGATGGGGTACAGCCGCCAGGTGTACGGCCGGTTCAGCCGTGCCGATGTGCGCAAGGCTGCCTGGCAAAGTCTTTTATCCGGAGCGGCCGCCGGGGTAACCTACGGTGCGCACGGAATCTGGAGCTGGCACAAAAAAGGCAGGCGGTTCGGAGTTACCGGAGAAGGGTTTGACAGCCCCTATGATTGGCAGACCGCCCTCAAATTCGAGGGGGCTTGGGATTACGGATTTGCCAAATGGCTGTTTCAGATGTACGGGCTGACCGACTTGCAGCCGTGGGACATTGTGCTTAAGAACACGGAAGAGATCCGGGCAGCGGCAACCGCCAGCTTGTCCAAGGTCGCCATTTATGTCCCTGTAAATACAGTTCTGAGGTTAAATGCGGACCTTGGTGAATACGAGTTTACCATCATCGATCTTGAACACCGCAGATTTGCGGCAGCTGTAATAACTGTTAAAGAGAGAACGACAGTTATAGATATGCATGAATTCGAAAGCGATGTTCTTGTGATTGGTGTAAAAAAATCATATGAGGTGATCTAGAATGGGGTTAGGTCCTAACTTTCTGTGGGGCGGCGCAACCGCGGCAAATCAAAGTGAAGGCGGATATAATTTAGGAAACCGAGGTTTAGCAACTGTTGATTTATTGCCTATGGGCAATGATCGGGCAGGAGTAATGGCCGGGAAAATTAAAATGCTTGAATTTGATGATCAGCACTTTTATCCGGCTCAAGTAGCAATTGATATGTATCACCAGTATATTGATGACATCAAGTTATTCGCTGAAATGGGCTTTAAAACTTATCGCATGTCGATATCATGGACCAGAATTTTCCCCAATGGGGATGAAGAGAAACCGAACGAGGAAGGTTTAACCTTTTATGAGAATATATTTCGGGAATTACGAAAGCACAATATCGAGCCATTGGTAACTTTAGCCCATTTTGATGTTCCAGTTACTCTTATCAAAAAATACGGTTCATGGCGTAATCGTAAAATGGTTGGTTTTTTTGAAAACTATTGTCGTACCGTATTCAATCATTTCAGAGGGCTGGTAAAATATTGGTTGACCTTTAATGAGGTTAATATGATACTGCATGCACCGTTTTTGGGCGCGGGCTTATGCTTTGAACCAGATGAGAATGAAGAACAGGTAAAATATCAAGCCATGCATCATCAATTAATGGCCAGTGCTGTTGCAACTAAAATAGCGCATGAAGTTGATCCCGAGAATAGGATTGGCTGTATGCTGGCAGGAGGAAATAATTATCCTTATTCTTGCCGTCCAGAGGATTATGCTAGAGCAGTCGAAAAGGATCGGGAAAATTATCTGTTCATTGACATTCAAGCCCGGGGCGCCTATCCGAATTATGCACTAAAAAAATTCGAACGGGAAAATATTCATATTGTGATGCAAGAAGGAGACCGGGAATTATTAAAACATCATACAGTTGATTTTATTTCGTTCTCCTATTACTCATCCCGAGTTGTTGCCACCGATCCATCTGTTGCTCATGAAACGGCTGGAAATATATTTAAATCCATTAAAAATCCTTATTTGAAATCTTCCGAATGGGGCTGGCAGATCGACCCCTTAGGGTTGAGGTCAGCGTTGAATATTCTATATGACCGTTATCAGAAGCCATTATTTATTGTGGAAAACGGGCTTGGTGCGGTGGATACACCAGATGAAAACGGCTATGTAGAAGATGATTATCGAATCGAATATCTGCGTGAGCATATTAAGGCGTTTAAAGCGGCAGTCGAAGAAGACGGTGTTGAGCTGATGGGGTATACGACTTGGGGATGTATTGATCTGGTTAGTGCAACCAAGGGCGAAATGAGCAAGCGTTATGGATTTATTTACGTTGATCGTGATGATGAAGGTAATGGGACACTGAAACGTAGTAAGAAAAAATCATTTTATTGGTATCAAAAGGTTATCCAAAGCAACGGTGAAGATTTAGAATAAAGCGGATTTCAAACACTAAAGTAACTGTATTTAGTGAAAACAAATATTGACCATCTCCTTTACGGGGGTGGTCTTTCTTTTCTATAAGGGAAATATCCAGATTGAAACTCAGGCATTACTCCTAGTACGCTATTACAGAAAGAAAAGAAGAGATTTATGAGATTAGGGTCAGCCCTTCGTATTGCATACAAGGATAGCGGGATGATTCATAGTGTTATACAACAACCGGTGATTCAAGATAATGGTTTCATTTGAACGGCAGGGTAGAGCAATACCGACAGGACCTTATCCCAGCAGTTCTTTAGCTCCGTTCATCACTAAGGGCATAGTCTGTCTAACGAATGATTCCGCACTTATTAGACGCCCCTCATTGTTCCAAACGTAAGCCGCACCATATATCCCCCAACTTAACATGATAGAAGCTGTATTTATTAAGAACTGCGCGTTTGGACTCGATAGCATCTTGTCTTTGTCTATAAAGGAAAGAAGTATTGTTTGAATTTTATCCTTTATTTGAATTTCGAATGCAGGTCCAAGCGATTTATACCTTCTTTTGCACATAGTGCTTAGATCCTTGTGAAAATCGCATACACCCAGAAAAATACTCTGAATTGTTTCTTCATTTAATACTTGGTGACCGCTTATTCTACGATTTATGATTGTCATAAATGATTCCATTAGTTTGGTTTCAAGAATTTCGAATTTATCTACAAAGTGCGCATAAAAAGTCGCTCTGTTAACAGTAGCCCGATCTGTAATATCCCTAACGGTTATCGCTTCAAAGTCTTTTTCTTGAATTAATGAAGCAAAAGCGTCTTGAAGGAGTCGCCGTGTACGTATCACACGAGGATCAGCTTCATTCTTTTTAATTGTCATGGTTAAGATCTCCCCAATAAAACGACATTATAGAAATGATGTTGTCTATACAACGGTTTATAGTTATTGATGATTGCGTACCATTCGGTTGTTATTATAACATATAAATACAACAAGTGTTGTTCAAGCGACTAATGTTGTATTGAATTAAAATTCTGAATGCTGCTTTTCCAAAAGGAGGAGAGAACCATGTCGATTTCACAACCGTCACAAACGATGGAGCACCAACTTTTTTTTGATGTTGTTCGAGAACGCCGGTCTGTTCGTAGCTATGATCCCGAGATCAAGATTTCGCGGGAGGAATTGACCGGAATATTGCGGCAAGCCACGCTGGCTCCTTCAGCGGCTAACCTGCAGCCGTGGCGGTTTCTTGTTATCGACTCGCCGGAACTGAAGCAGAAGCTGCTTCCGATCGCATTCAATCAACAGCAAGTGGTCGAGGCTTCAGCTGTCATTGCGGTACTCGGAGATTTGGAGTGTTATAAATTGGCCGAGAAAATTTACGGAATGGCGGTCGATGAGTGTTACATGCCTGCAGAGACGGCTAAATCGTTCGTGGAACGCTATACCAGCATGTATTCGAGCATGCCGCCTGAGGCTATCGGCCAAAAAGTTTATACCGACGGCGGGCTAGTATCGATGCAACTCATGCTTGTCGCCCGCGCTAAAGGCTATGATACGGTCCCGATGGGCGGATATGATCAGGCTAAATTTGTAGAAGCGTTCAATATTCCGGAGAGATACGCTCCTGTTATGCTCATCGCCATCGGCAAGGCGGCGAAGCCCGGTCATCCGACGGTGAGACTGGCTGTCGATGATGTAGCTTTCTTTAACGAAATACCTATGGAATAACAAAATGTAAAAGACCTTGGCACCCGCATAAATAGCGGGGAGCTAAGGTCTTTTACAGGTCACATGGGATGGGAAGCAACATCATTGATTACGCTGCCGCGGACTACACTTATCTTTATTTCTTAAGACTTTTACAAAAAAGGAAGCTTGCTCTTAAAGTATATAAATAATGATAGCTCCGAAACCTAATTCCGGTTGAGCATAATCCGGAGCGGGATCGAAGTTATGTTTAAATTTCTTTTCTTTCCCTTGAGTTCCTTAAAGGCTTGTACTTTGATTTCAGATAAATCCTTGGGATTCAATATGTGAATATCATAATTATCGAGTTGTGTTCCCTTTGCTGTCTCTAGTTAAAGACCAAGCGAATTCCTTGGTTACTATCTACTCAGATCGTTCTATCAGTTCTATGAGGCAAATTTCGAATGGCTCCAGGATGACTTGTATCGGGAGAGAACCCGATGCGGTAACACACTTTTTGCTGAGTTTAGGTACGGATATGCTGCGCAGATAATTAATTTCTTCAACAGAATGCCCCGCAGCTGTTCCAAAACTGTTCTCATTGTCAAATGCGCTTCCGAACTGCTGATTCACGATATGCTGCACAAAGTCATAGTTGCCATTAACCGGCGATAATTCAAAATTAAACTCCTTTCGTGATTTTATCGGGAAATGAGAGTACCGTTCGTGATAGGAGATACTTATAGAAACTCCTTGAGCGTAGACCTCATCATAATGATGATAATTATGCAGCAAAATCTGAAAGCCGGTTCGTGATTTGGTAATGAAATATCCATCGCCGCGCGCAATCAACTCATCCCCCAGTTTGTTAAGGAGGAAGAAAGCATGATAAGACGGTTTTTTAATATTGTTATAGGTGAAGAGGCCAAGCCCTCCGTGGAACAACTGCTGCGGAAGGAGATTTTCCTCATGCAAATCGGTTAACAGCCAATACCCAAAAGCATCCAGACGGTCATAGTTCTCGGTGAGATTCTTAATGATATAAGCCGATTTGAAGCAGGTATCACTCATCAGGTCTTTATGGGAGACTGTCGAATTCCACTCCGTGAGATATACCGGCAGCGAGTCGAACTTGGATTCCTCAAGTCGCTGCTTCAGCCGGTCAATAAATTCAGTGAAGGAATGGCTCACTGGACTCAGATTCAACTGGTTATCTTGACCATTATAATCCCATAAATCGATATCGTAATAATGGATCGTAATGAAGTCCGGCGTGCAGCCCGCAGCTCTGGAGAAAGCCAGAAACCGAAACAGCCAGTCTTCGTTCTTGTTATAGGTGGAGAAGGCAGCTGGCCCCCCGAAGGGAATGGAAGGATCAATATTCTTCACGGTTTCATAAGTATTAAGGTACAGCTTATTGAAGATGTCGTCATTGCTGAAGCCAAACAGTAAATTGGAGGAGCTGGGTTCATTCCATACGCAAAACAGCCATGTCTTGACTTCTCCCAAGCCGTACCGCTGAATCAGATGCAGTGTCAGCGCCCGGATGAGTTGATTCCATTTATCTATGCTCTTCGGAGGACTGGTGTTTATTTGATTGTAAAAGACGGTTTTCTCCAGATTGCTGGCGAGCAGCTTTGGCATGAAGGAGAACTGCACCAGCGGCTTCAGGCGGATGGAGAGCAGAAAATCAAATACCATATCAATAAAATGAAAATTATAGATTGCTTTTCCCTCTGCGTCCTCACTATAAACCATCATGTCATCATCCAGCAGGCTGTGCATTTTTATATATTTGAAACCAATTTCCTCCTGTGCGATGCGCAGTGCCTGCTGCACATCGGCGAGCAGAACCTCCTTGGCCCGGCTTACTCCAATAAAGTTCTTGAAATGATGGTGAAGTGCCATCAGGCAGTTGGAAACTGGAACTTCAATCAAAGAAGTTCTACTGCTGCCCACCCGCTGAGGCAAATTGACGGGGGCGGATTCCAGATTGCTCTCTATGAAGGCTGAAATATCCTCATAATAAGAAAGCGGCTCATCCTGATAGTAATTCACGGATTTTTCTTTGGTAGCTTCTATGCTTCCCAAAATTTCGCCTGCATGCTTTTTCCTCCATACACTCGGAACTTCCCCGTATTTATCAGTGAAAGCCACGACGAATGATCGGACATTGGGAAAGCCGTTCTGTACCGCCACCTTGTCAATAGTCAGCGACTCATTCGTAAGATCATTTACTGCATGATGCAGGCGGATATCCTTCAGGTAGTCACTGAAGGATATACCCATGCTCGTTTTGAAGTATTTAGATAAATAGGGGACGGATAAATATTCTGCTTTGGCCACATTTTGCAAAGAGATTCGATCATTGTATTTGCTGTTGACATAATCCAGTATTCGGCTCAGCCTATCCAGATTCTCTTGGGAGTAGCTGAGACCTTCCTCCTTGTCACTGCTGAAATTGGAGCATAGTTCATAGATCAGCTCATACACCAGTGAAATATTTTTGAGATCGATATACTCGTTGGAGTTTATATTATATTTCAGAATTTGGGCAACGATCCGCTTAATATTTTTGAATCGTTCTGAGTCGCCGGAACGGGCTGAGTTGCAGTCATAATACATTCTCTGAATATCCATAGTTGATTCTTTAAGCAATTCAAGTTTGATTTGTAATGCTATCATTGTCGCATTGTCCGCATGCAGCTCATGAACTTCGTTAGAATTAATCAGAATAATATCTCCGGGTCCAAGCTCATAGGACAAGTTGCTGACAGTTATATGCACATTTCCTTTGATATTGATAATAAGCTCCAACGATTGATGCCAGTGGCGGTTAACATGCCCGATGCGGTGAAGGAAGAATTTAATAGGCAGTTGTTTGGGGAAACTAATAACTTCGTGTCGGAATTCCATATCATCGCCTCTTTCTATAGGTGGTTATTTAATCTTCAATGGCAATATATTAGGCACTTATTTAATCTAAAAGCTCGAAATTTGCAATAGGAAGTACTTGGATTCTTATTATAGATTAAATTTATGCTCTAATCTAGTTAACATGGACAGTTAAGATTAGCTGTAGTACATGTTAGGATATATTCGTGGGGTAAGCGATATCATATGGCAAAAGGGATGTTGGATATGGATAAGCAAGTTTTTCTGGAGACCAAGCAGATAAGTAAAAAATTTAATGATGTAACCGCTGTTAATCAAGTCAGCATGAATGTAAAGCTTGGAGAAATTCGAGGTCTTATCGGAGAGAACGGTTCCGGTAAATCAACCATTTCGGCCATGATGAGCGGCCTGTTGTCCGTCACGAGCGGTGAAATGCGTATTGATGGCGCAACCTACCGTCCCAAGGACACACTCGATGCGAGGGAGCATAAGATTTCAATGATTGTGCAGGAGACGGGCACCATTCCCGAATTGTCAATTGCAGAGAATATGTTTCTTGGCGAGGAGCAGCGGTTTGTTAAGCGGGGATTCGTCGATTATAAACGAATGAATCAGGAAGCGGAGCGAGCGCTGGAACTGATTGAGCTGCGTGAGCTCGATGTAACCAGACCCATGTATACGCTAGGTTTTGAGCAGAGAAAGCTGATCGAAATCGCCAGAGCCCTGTACTATGATCCTACATTGTTCATTGTCGATGAGACAACTACCGCTTTGTCGCATGAAGGCAGAGTTCTGATCCACCAGATTATGCGCAGGCTTAGAGACCAGAATAAGGCCGTATTGTTTATTTCCCACGATCTTAGTGAGTTGATGGATGTTTGCGATGTGCTGACGGTTATGCGGGACGGCGAACTGATTACAAGCATTGAGAAGCAGGATTTTGATGAGAATCACATTAAGCAATCCATGGTAGGCAGGGTCATTGAAGGAAATTATTACCGGGTTGATTACGATGGTTCCTATGACGATCAGGTTATGATCCAGGTCAGGAATGTCAGCAGCTCCGTTTTGAAGGACATCCAGTTGGATCTGCACAAAGGTGAGATTCTGGGGATAGGCGGGCTGTCAGGCAGCGGAATGCATGAGTTGGGCAAGTTATTGTATGGGGGTCTAAAGCCAGTGAAGGGAGAGGTCCTTGTCTATGAGAATAAGGAGGACGGCACTCCTGCTATTCCCCGCAAACTGAAGAGTATTAAGGCGGCAATGGCCAGCGGGATCGGTTATGTATCCAAGGACAGAGATAAAGAAACTCTAATTATGGAAGCGTCGATCAAGGATAATCTGGTTTTGTCCGCGCTGGACCAGCTTTCACACTTTGGTTTGATTCTGCCCGGCGAAGAGAAACGGTTTGCCTTGAGACAGATTGAGGGGTTGAAGATTAAAGCCAGCAGTATGAATCAGAACGTAGGGGAATTGTCGGGAGGCAATAAACAGAAAGTGTCCTTCGGCAAATGGATCGGGAACCACTCGAAAATTCTGATTTTAGACAGTCCTACCCGAGGTGTGGATGTAGGTGTTAAAACCACTATGTACCAGTTGCTCTATACTTTGAAGAAAGAAGGGTATTCCATACTGATGATTTCAGAGGAATTACCGGAACTGATTGGTATGAGCGACCGGATTCTGATGATGAAGGACGGGAGAATCTGCAAAGAGTTCTCCAGGGCGGAGAATCTCAGTGAGGCTATGCTAATTGAACACATGATTTAGAGTAAAGGCGGGAGCTTAATGGAACACGGCAATACAGCTACACAAGGAAGACTCGGCAGGGGAAGATTCCCGGGCACTCTCGGCTTTCTAAAAAAAAATAAAAATACATTAATTCAATATGCAGGTTTGGCGCTTGTCATCGTAGTCTTTGCCCTATTGACCGGTGGGGACTTGCTGTCAAGCTTTAACCTGCGGACGATTATCAAGCAGCTTGCTGTACTATTCACGATTTCAGTAGGAATGGTCTTTATCTTCTCCCATGGCGGCATGGATATATCAGTAGGGGCGGTTATGGCGCTGAGCTCCTTAACTGCGGTTTATACGCTGAATGCTGGAGCACCGCTTGCAGTTGGCATCCTAGCTGCCATTGTCGTATCCGTCATTTGTTATCTGCTTAATGTGTTTATCGCTATACAGTTTGGGCTGATGTCGGTAATTTCCTCCCTCTCGGTGATGTTTATTGCTAGAGGGCTGGTGACCTATAAGGTATCGACGGCGACCGAAAAACTTAGCGTTGTGGATACAGAACAGCTCAAGCTGCTCGGCAGAAACATTCCGTTTATTCTGATTTTTCTTATTCTAATAGGTCTGATAGGAATCGTGCTGTTTCATTACACAAAAATTGGTAAATATAACCGGGCCATTGGCGACAATTCCCTGGCAGCTATGCAAAGCGGGGTACAGGTGAAAAAGGCTAAAATCACCGGCTATGCTCTGGCAGGTGTGCTGGTAGGCTTTGCTTCCATCTTATCTTTAGCTCGTTCAACGGTCATCAGCGAGAACACGGGAGCCGGAATGGAGATGGATGTCATTGTGGCCCTCATTCTGGGTGGTTTATCCCTGAACGGAGGCAGCAAAGCGAAAATGAGCTCGGCGATTGTAGGCAGCATTACTTACATTTTACTCAATAACGGGTTGGTCATGGTGGGAGTAGCTCCTGAAATGGTCTCCTTGGTGAAAGGTGTTGTATTTTTACTCGTGGTGTTCCTGCTGCTCAAGCGTCCTTCTTCTGAGGTTATGCCCCGGTAATTCTAAAAAATTCATGTAAAAGAGGGATAAACAATGAAAAAAAGTAAAGTAACCCTTATTCTAAGCGTGCTTATGATGCTGGTTGGAATCGTTCTCACCGGCTGTGGTGACAAAGCCGATAATACAGGCGGCAAAGAGAAGGATCAGATTAACATTGGGGTCATGTTGTACAATTATACGGATATTCAAGGCCAGGAAATCAAATCTTACGGCTCCTATCTGGAAGAAAATTTCAATGTGAAGTTCAATTATGCAACCGTGGGTTCAAGCGAGGAGGACCATATTAAAGGTCTTGAGAATCTTCTTGCCTCAGGTGTGGATGGAGTCATAAGCGGTTATGATACCGCGCTTGAACAAAGTGTGAGCTTGGCGGAAGAAGCCGGTGTGTATTATTCGGTAGCGCTGGGGGATGTGGATGGAAGTATAGCCAGTGACTACTTTGTCGGAGGGATCAAGCAATTCGGCGACAACCCGGCGGACTTGGGTGCCTTGTATGCTGAGCAGGCTTACCGGGCAGGGGCCAGAAATATCGGAGTCACTTCATTTCCTGAGTTTGCTTTCTTGGACGCTCCGGCAATCATTTCGGGTCTGACTGAGAAAATGAAAGAATTGGACGTTGACCATCAAGTTACTATCTATCCAACGGAATACCATTCCTTCGCGCCAGAGAATGCAAGTGATGCAGTAACCAAAATCATCTCCGAGCATCCGGAAGTGGATACGATCTTTGGTCTGGGTTCAGGGATGGACTTTGTTTACCCGGCTATCCTGAACAGCTCTTCTCCCGGAATCCATCTGCTTGCGCTGGGCTATAACAACTCTACAAGTTCGGGTCTTGCGAGTGGCAATGTCTTGATGGCTGGAACAAACAATTACACGCAGATTGTAGCCAACGCCTTTGCGCAGCTGTACGACCGGATTCATGGAAAAGTGTATTCCGATTGGCAGCCTAATGGAAGAGTCAACTATGTAACGCTGAGCTCAGTAGAAGAAACTGATAATTTCAACAAATATGTGATTCCATCCGACAAGTCGAAAGGTTCGGTTACCGCTGATGAACTTAAGCAAGTAATGCTGAGCTTCAACGAATCCGCTACATGGGAATCGCTGCAGGCATTAACCAGCCGTACCTTGCCAGAAATTCAACAGGCCAGAAATGAATAGATCAGGGGATGGCCTTACGTGTCCCAATGTAACGGAGTGAGTGCATGAAGAATCTTTGGATTAAGAGAGTTTGGGGTTTGCTCAAAACATTTTTGTTCCCAGTATTAGTATATGTAATCTTTCTGCTAATTACCTTCATGATGGATCGGTCAGGCTATGCAACATCAGGGGCATTTGACCGAATCATTAGAAATAGCGTGCTATCCACGATTATAGCCTATGCCATCGCGTTGCCCTTGTCGGGAGCGCGATGGGACTTCGCACCAGGGATTATTATTATTCTCTCAGGCATAATTGGCAGTAATCTGGCGATCGATTTGGACGGGGGTCCAATGACACTTTTACTGCTGACAATGGGAATTGCGGTGGTTCTTAGTCTGCTGGAGGGTGTTCTGTACCTGGCAATCAGAGTTCCGACCATCATTGTTTCACTTGGTGTAGTGATGGTGTACGAAGCGTTGTCGGGCATCGTCTATGGCGGGACTGGGACACAACTGTACATGCATCCCCAACTAACTGTTTTTGCCCGGTCTCCATGGATATATGTTGTGCTGCTGATTACTATGACGCTGTTCTATATTCTGCTGGGCCGGACGAAATTTGGTTATGATATGCGTTCACTTTCGGCTAGTCCCCGTCTGGCGGTCAATATGGGTGTTAAAGAGAAAAAGAATATTATTATTACTTATTTGATAGTGGGTGCATTGCTCGGCGTTGCCGCTGTTATCAATGCCTCCACGGTATTGGTGTCACCGGCTAACAATCTAAGCTCCACCTCGCTGATGTTCTCATCAATGGGGCCGGTATTGGTTGGACTTTATTTGGCACGTTTCTCTAATATCCCCCTTGGGATTTTTGCCGGTGCGCTGGGAATGAATGCCCTATCTTATGGCATGGTCGTCATGGGGATTGACAGCTCTATACAGACCGTTAATCTTGGTGTGTTCATTGTGGCTTTCATGGGATATACCTCTAATCAGGAGAAGATACGCGAATTTTCCAAGAAAATCAGAATCGGTGCCAAAAACAAAAGCATTAGGCGACAATCGCAGTAAAGATAGGAGTGGGAGAAGTGGATATTAACCGTTTGAGAGAGAAGCCATTTAATCTGAATGAAGAAGACATGAAATGGGTACAAGTGACATTCGGGAAAATGACGATGCAGGAAAAGATCGGGCAGTTGTTTTTCATGGTTGGCTACAAACAGGATGAACCGTTCTTGAAGCATATTGCAGAAGAGATTGGCATCGGAGGTTTGATGTGCCGTTCTATGGCCAAGGAAGAAGTGGTTGCCACTGTATCAACCTTGCAGAAGTCGGCGCAGATTCCTCTGCTTATAGCCGCCAATCTGGAGGCGGGCGGACAGGGCATAACTAGTGACGGCACCAAAGTTGGTTCGAATATGGCAGTTGCCGCAACCGGAAACGATGAGTTGGCTTACGAATTAGGAAGAATATGCGCTATTGAAGGCGGTAGCGTAGGCGCCAACTATGCGTTTGCTCCCGTTGTCGACATTGACTTCAACTTCCGCAACCCCATCACCAATACAAGAACCTTCGGGAGCAGCACGGAGCGGGTTAAAACAATGGGGGCCGCTTATGTGAAGGGCTGCCAGGAGCAGGGCATGGCCGCTTCGATCAAGCATTTTCCTGGCGACGGTGTGGATGAGAGGGATCAACATCTTGTGACTTCTGTTAATTCCTTAACAACAGAAGAATGGGACCATACCTTCGGAAGTGTGTACCGGCATTTGATCGATGAAGGAGCCAAGACGGTAATGGTCGGGCACATTGTCCTTCCTGAATACTCCAAACTTTTGAATCCGTCTCTTCGCGATGAGGACATTCTGCCCGCATCACTGGCAAGCGAGCTGCTTGGTGGGCTGCTGCGGGAACGGCTTGGCTTCAATGGACTGATTATCACCGATGCGACAACGATGGCGGGGATGAACATTCCGATGCCGAGAAATGAGCTGGTGCCCCGGGCGATTGAAAACGGCTGCGATATGTTCCTGTTCACGAAAAACCTGGAAGAAGATGTGAAGTTTATGCGGGAAGGTCTGGCGGCAGGTATGCTCTCCACTAACAGATTAGATGAGGCTGTTCTCCGCATTCTGGGGCTCAAGGCATCACTCAAGTTGCATGAGCGGGAGAATGTACCGGTACTTGCCAAGGCTGAGCAGGTGCTTAGGCATGATAGCCACCGGGAAACTGCCAGAGCTATCGCTGATCAATCCATCACATTAGTTAAAGAGGAAGAGGGAGTATTCCCTATTATACCGGAGCGTTTCCCTCGTGTGTTGCTTTACGGCATCGAGAGTGAGGCTAACGCGCTAGGTTACAACAAGACCAGTGGCCTGGCGGCTTCATTTATTCCACTGCTCGAGAACGAGGGATTCTCCGTAACCCTTTTTGAGCCAACGGGCGTCTACGAAGGACTGCAGGGCTCTTATACAGAAATGAAAAAAAGCTATGATATTATAGTCTATCTGTGTAATCTGGCAACCAAGTCCAATCAGACAGCTGTCCGGATTGAGTGGCTTAATCCGATGGGCATCAATGTTCCAAATTATATTAATTCTATTCCGACAGTGTTTATTTCTACAGAGAACCCATATCATCTACTTGATGTTCCGCGTGTCAAGACCTACATTAACACTTATGGAGTCAATGAGTATACATTGCCGCTGCTGATTGAGAAGCTGATGGGCGTATCGGAGTTTGTAGGCAAGAGCCCTGTTGATCCGTTTTGCGATAAATGGGATACAAAATTATAGAGAGGGGATTTACTGTGATTCATCAAAAGCTTCCGCTGCTGGATAACTCAGCAGCTACACTCACCACCTATATTCTGGATGATGGAGAATTCGACCGAAAAAACCTGGTGCGTCCAGCTGTTGTGATCTGCCCTGGCGGCGGTTATAACGTCATTTCCCAAAATGAAGGAGAACCGGTAGCGCTCGCCTACAGCAGAATGGGTTACCACGCTTTTGTCTTATCCTATTCGGTGAAAATTGATAATCCGTTTCCCACTGCGCTGCTAGAGTTGGCCCATGCGATGGCTGTCATTCGGGAACATGCGGATGAATGGCTTGTGGACAAAGACAATATTTCAGTGGTTGGCTTCTCTGCCGGCGGGAATCTTGCGCTTAGTCTGGGGATTTATCATAATCAGCCCCTACTTAATGAAGGTACGGGATTACGCGCCTCCCAAATCAAGCCCAATCAAATTCTGCTTGGTTATCCGGCGGTTACACTGGAGCCTCGTTCCGAGAAAACTCCCGATTTCGTCATTGAACTGATGGAGAAAGGCTTGATGCCTGATATGAGAGGGCCAAGCATCCGTGAAATCCTGATGGGCAAAGAGAATTTGTCGGATGAAGAGAAAGATTCTTTAAATCTGCTGCATTATATCCATTCAGAGCTTCCCCGCACATTCATCTGGGGCACTTATCAAGATACGGTGATTCTACCGACGGATTTATTTGGCCTGGCTGAGGCATTATTCCGCAATGAGGTACCCTGTGAACTGCATATGTTTGAAAAAGGGCCGCATGGCATGTCGCTCGCCGATGAAACGGTCAAAGCGGCGGAGCAGTTACAGCACTTGCATCTCTCCGAGTGGTTTCAACTGAGTGTGAAATGGCTGAAGCAAGGAGTGGGGCGCAGTGAGTAATCTTCCCAAAGCGGTGATTTTTGATCTGGACGGGGTGATTACAGATACAGCGGAATTTCACTTCCTGGCCTGGAAACAGCTCGGCGAAGAGCTTGGAATTGAAGTTGACAGAGAATTGAATGAGCAACTGAAAGGAGTCAGCCGACTGCAGTCGCTAGAGCGGATCATTGCTTCTTCACCTAAGCAACCGGTACGGACGATCGATGAACTGGAGCGGCTGGCGGCCAAGAAAAATACACATTATACTTGGTTAATTCAGTCTGTCTCGCCAAACGATATTTTGCCCGGCATCGACACTTTGATTAAGGAGCTGCGGGCAGCGAACATTAAGCTGGCCGTTGGCTCGGCGAGTAAAAACGCTCCGTTCGTACTGGAGCGTCTGGAGTTGACCGGTGCTTTTGACTATATTGTTGACGCGAGCAACATAAGGCATGGCAAGCCGGATCCAGAAACCTTCACCGATGCAGCGGATTATCTGAAAGTT
This sequence comes from Paenibacillus sp. FSL M7-1046, assembly GCF_038007405.1. Classification (NCBI taxonomy): domain Bacteria; kingdom Bacillati; phylum Bacillota; class Bacilli; order Caryophanales; family Paenibacillaceae; genus Paenibacillus; species Paenibacillus sp. FSL M7-1046. The sequence continues at coordinate 4,265,314 of NZ_JBBOXB010000001.1, forward strand.
CCGTATAAGGCTTGCATTGGGATAGAGGATTCGGCTGCAGGCATTGAGGCTATTAAACGGGCAGGCATGTTCGCGGTTGGCATCGGAGCAGCGGAATCTTTACATCAAGCTGACTATCTCGTCCGCGTTACGGATAATCTCAGGATGAGCACGATTTTGGAAGCATACAGTCAATGGAGCAACGGAGCTTGAGCGGATTGCAAACAAAGCTGAGCTATACAGAGAATAATAACTGATCATTAGCGTGCACTGGCATATTACGGTGCGCGCTGTTTGTCATTACAAGCTATGCTGTTCTTACTGTATTCCCGCCTCGGTGACCATTTTTCAGTATGGGATGTTTAGATGGATTTACGGAATTCAGCAGGGGTCATACCAGAGAAGTTGCGGAAGAGTTTAATGAAATAGCTGGCATTGTCATACCCTAACTGCTCTGCAATATCTACAATAGTGAGGTTACTTTGATTTAACAGATCCTGAGCACGCTCCATTTTTATTCTAGTAACAAACTCAATGAAAGTGAGACCAGTATCTAATTTAAATAAACGGCTAAAATGAGTAGGGTTCAGGCCAAGGCGGTTCGCCATTTCTTCCATTCCCACCTTCTCACCAATATGATTCATTACATACCGCTTCGCTTCGGCCACTTCCTTTCTAACATTTTGCTTCCACATGGAACTTAGCATCAATACTTTTTCTTTCAGAAATCCTTCAAGCCATTCCATTAATTGATCAAGTGTTTCAAATTCTCGTATAGAGCGCTGATGCATTTCATACAGCTCTGTCTTTTTCAAGAGATTCAGGTGTTGCAAAAATGCAATTTACGCAACATGGGAAAAATATTTTATTTTTTTCTTGATATTTATAAAATATCTTAAAATGCAATCTGCACGAATTTGAATAATTCGCTAATATGAAAGGTCACCTCCAGGTTGTTTTTATAACCTTTAAACAAGATGAATGAAATAGTGTGGTTATTTTGCGACTGTTACATCTAATCCGAATAAGAAAAAAATAGAGTTGAATTTCACCTGTCTATTCCAACACGCTTATTAATCATTAAAGAAAAAATGCGCTTAAAAAGAGAGTGTTCAAAAGAGTGAGTCGCAAAAAATCTACAGAAAAAAACCTTGATTTAGAGCTATTTCGGGCCTGTTGACCCGTTCTTTTTTCTGTAATACGATGACATTGCGAAATATTTCACAAGAGATTTAAGGCATGCGAAGCAATAGTTTTATTTTTTAATCAAAAAAGTGAAAATATTCACATATGAGGGAGCAGATTAAATGACAAAAGTAATTTCAGCCGCAAAAGCAGCGGAACTAATTAAAGATGGTGATACAGTTGCAGCCAGCGGGTTTGGATTATCATGCTGGGCAGAAGAGATGGGAATAGCCATTGAAGATCGCTTCGTGCAAACAGGACAACCGAAGAATTTGACTGTAATGCACGCGAGTGCAGTCGGCAACCGCCGCGACAAAGGAATGAGCCACTTAGGCCATGAGGGATTAATTAAACGATGGATTGGTGGAATTGCAATTGCTTCTCCCGGGATGGCTAAGCTCATCGAAGAAGACAAATGTGAAGCGTACAATTTGCCCCAAGGTGTAATTACTCAGCTATACCGGGAAATTGCAGCTAAACGTCCTGGTGTGATTACCAAAGTAGGCATGGAGACGTTCGTAGATCCTCGGGTCGAAGGCGGAAAAATGTCCCCGTCTACGAAGGAAGACATAGTGAAGGTTATTGAATTAGAGGGCGAAGAGTGGTTGTTCTATAAATCTTTCCCTATTAATATCGGCTTGATCCGCGGAACCGTGGCTGATGAGAATGGCAATTTGACTCTTGAAAAAGAAGGCCTGCATATGGAGGTTCTGCCTATCGCTCAGGCTGTCCGCAACTCGGGAGGCATAGTTATCGCCCAGGTAGAGACGGTCGCAAAGTGTGGCACGCTTAATCCTAAAGATGTTAAAGTGCCAGGGATTTTAGTAGATTATATTGTTGTTTCTAAACCGGAAAATCATTACCAGACAGAAAACACTCATTATAATCCGGCATTCTCCGGTCATGTAAAAGTACCTACAGAGTCAATTGAATCCCTACCGCTGGATGAGCGCAAAATCATCTCCCGCCGAACTGCAGTAGAGCTTCAACCGAATACGATCTTGAATCTTGGGGTTGGAATTCCGGTTAATGTTGCAAACATAGCAGCAGAAGAGGGAGTAAGCGACCAACTGATTTTGACAACAGAGGCGGGTTCGATTGGTGGTGTTCCCGCAGGTCTGAAAGACTTCGGTCATGCTTATAACTCTGAGGCTATTGTAGATCATGACTCGCAGTTCGATTTCTATGATGGTGGCGGAATCGATTTATCTGTCCTTGGCTTGGCTCAAACAGACGAGTTCGGGAACGTAAATGTCAGCAAATTTGGAACTCGCGTAACTGGATGCGGTGGGTTTATTAATATCTCTCAAGCTGCCAAAAAGCTTGTGTTCGCAGGTACATTTACTGCTGGCGGGCTAGAGGTCAAGGCTGAAGATGGAAAATTGCAAATACTCCAAGAGGGAAAAGTAAAAAAGTTCATTAAGAAGGTGCAACAAATCACGTTCAGCGGTTCATATGCCGCCAAAGTTGGGCAACCCGTTGTATATGTTACTGAGCGCGCAGTATTCGAATTGCAGGATGGAAAAGTTACACTAACTGAAATCGCACCAGGTGTTGACTTGCAGACTCATATTCTGGATCAAATGGAATTTGAACCGGCGATCTCACCAAATCTTAAAGAAATGGATCAAGCCATGTTCCAGGAAAACTGGGGAAAATTGAAGTCTATTATTGCCGCGAAAAATCGGATTTTATTGGAAGTATAGTGATTATTTATTGATTTAATAAACCATACAAGGGGATGATGTCATGAATGTAAAGTTGAATCGTTGGAGGATATTGATTGCATCAACGATCATTAATATCTGTGTAGGTGCAATATACGCATTCAGTATTTTTGCACTGCCATTAACCAAAGTATTTAATGTTACGATGCCGGATATTATGATGGCTTTTACTATTAACGCGGCTATATCTCCAATTCCAATGATCCTGGGAGGGAAATTGGTGGATAAAGGGGGAGCCAAGAAGGCTATATTCATCGGCGGAGCAATGTTTGGGCTTGGATTTATTCTTTCCGGATTGGCAACCGCTCCTTGGATGCTGTATATCACATACGGTGTAATTACCGGAATAGGTCAGGGAATTGTGTATTCAGCTACAATTGGGAACAGCGTTAAGCTGTTCCCGGATAAAAGAGGATTAGCTGCCGGAATTGTTACAGCGGGATATGGCGGTGGGTCCATCGTTATAGCACCTATAGCTAACGCGTTAATTAGCGGCAATGGTGTCCAGCCAGCCCTGATAATGCTCGGGGCCGCCTTCTTAGTAGTCATTCTAAGCCTTGCTCTACTCGTTAAAGCATCTCCGGCCGGTTATATCCCTGAGGGCTGGACGCCTCCGGCTGCTGCAGCTTCTAAGGGTGGAGTTAATGTAGAGTGGCACGAAATGATAAAGAAGCCATTATTCTATGTGATAGCCTGCCTGTTCTTAATCGGTGCCTTGTCAGGAATGATGGTAACAGCTAATGCTTCTGTAATCGGTCAGAAGATGTTTGGACTTTCAGCCGCAGCCGCAGCACTATATGTAAGTTTATACTCTCTCAGTAACTGCATTGGTCGTGTATTCTGGGGCGCTGTGTCCGATAAAATTGGGCGGGTAAAATGTCTGCTCATTATCTATCTGGTCATTGCGGGCATGATGTTGACTATAGCATTATCTACAACAATAGCCGGATTTGCGGTAGCCATCGTAGGAATTGGCTTATGCTTTGGCGGAACCATGGGAATATTCCCTTCTATTGTCGGTGAGAAATTTGGTATGAAATATTACGGTGTGAACTATGGTGTAACTTTTATCGGTTATTCAGGAGCAGCATTCTTCGGACCGAGAATTGCCGGTAAGGTTGCAGCAGCTAATGACGGAATGTTCACGAATGCTTTTTACATCGCTCTGGTTATCTCCTTGGTTGGTTTTGCCTTAACCTTTGTTTTCAAAGCAATGGAACAACAACAGCCAAAACCAGAAGCCACTAAAGCTGCTTAAGAAACTTAGTTACATTAACGATCAAAAACGATCAAAAAATGGAGGTTTTTAAGAATGTCGATTACAAAATTATTAGGTATTAAATATCCGATTTTTCAAGGTGGTATGGCTCAGATCGCCGTTTCTCCTCTAGTAGGTGCTGTTTCTAATGCGGGAGGGCTAGGCATTATCGGTTCAGGCGGATTTACTGCTGATCGTCTTCGTGACGAGATTCGTAAGGCAAAAGAAAGCACCAATAAACCCTTCGCTGTAAATTTGATGTTGATGATGAACAATATCCCTGAACTTATTCAAGTCATTATAGAAGAAAATGTGAAGATTGTTACCACTGGTGCAGGCACGCCCGCTCCATACATGAAGACTCTCAAAGAAAATGGCATTATCGTAATTCCGGTAGTCCCTTCTGTAAAAATCGCTAAGAAAATGGAAGCATTAGGTGTTGATGCGATTGTTGCTGAGGGAACAGAAGCAGGCGGACATGTTGGTGAAACAACGACCATGGCTCTTCTGCCTCAAGTAGTTAGTGCGGTTTCCATTCCGGTTATTGGAGCCGGCGGGATTGCGGATGGCCGTGGAGTAGCAGCTGCATTTGCGCTCGGAGCACAGGGCGTTCAGGTTGGAACCCGGTTCCTGGCTACAGTGGAATGCCCTACTCACGAGAACTTCAAACAAGCAGTAATTACCGCAGATGATACGAGCACAACGGTTACTGGCCGCAGCCTGGGTGGTCCTGTTAGAAGTATTAAGAATAGTATGATTGCTGAATTCCTTAGACTTGAAAATGAAAAGGCTTCTCGTGAAGAATTAGAGAAATTAAGTTTGGGATCTTTGCGCAGAGCCGTATTCGAAGGAGATACGGATACTGGCTCTGTAATGGCAGGACAAATTTGTGGGATGGTTAATGAGATTACCACGGTTGAAGAGATGATTACCACTATGTTTGAAGAGGCTCAAGAAATCCTTGAGAAGCTGGGGAAATTATCAGTTGTTGGTGCATAATTAAAGTGTAATGTATATTAGCCAAGTGGTATCATTTACGTAATGATATCATTTGGCTTTTTTTCTAAATATGAAGTAAGCGTTAATACAACTGTATAGGACTGATAAATTTGACTAAAAGAAATAAAAAATCAGGTAAACGTACGATAGACGAAATTATTGGAGAATTGCCTTCTACTTTATTTGTCACCGATCCAAACGGAAATATATTAATTTCCAATGATTTTACCGCTTTAACCATTGGAGTTCAATTAGAAGATCTGCTAAAGGCCAATGTCCAGGATTTGGTGAAGGCAGGCTATTATGGTCATTCCATTACGATGGAAGCCATTCAAAGTAAACAAAAAGTATCTAAAAATATCATTACGTCAAGAGGGTTTCATATATTCTCGACAGCTATTCCTATTTTGGATAAGGATGGGGAGGTGCAGCTGGTAGTCACCACTTCAAATGAATTCAAACAGGAACACACCTATTATGAAGCTAATGTACCTGTAACCCAGCAAATCAACAAGCAATTAGGAGAAGCTGCAGCGGGGAAAGGGAAAGGTATTGTTGCCGAAAGTTTGGCAATGAAACAAATTATTAAAGTCTGCAACCAAATAGCATCCTACGACAGTAAAGTGTTAATATATGGTGAATCCGGAACGGGTAAAGAGGTTATAGCGAAATATATTCATCTAAAGAGTGAAAAGTGGAAGGGTCCCTTCATTGCGATTAACTGCGCAGCTATTGCTCCGGCCGGATTTGAATATGAATTGTTTGGATACGAAAAAGGAGTCTTTGAAGGGCAGGCGGAAGTGAAGACGGGAATGATCGAAATTGCCAATGACGGGGTTCTATTTCTGGATGAAATTGCTGATTTGCCGCTCGAGATGCAAGCCAAATTATTGCGGGTTCTTGAGAATCAGGAAGTGAGACGAGTCGGCGGCATTACTAATATACCGATCAATTGTCGTGTTATATCAGCTACTAGTCGGGATCTGTGGAGTATGGTAAAAAAAGGTCTGTTCCGGGAAGATTTATATTATCGGATTAATGTGATCCCGATTCATATTCCTCCGCTTCGCAACCGCAAACTAGACCTTGTAGGATTAATCTCCAGTTTTATAGCCAGCTTCAATCAAATGTACGGTAAGAAATATGTCTTAAGTGCTGAAGAGTTTGATAAGATGCTTAGTCAGCCTTGGCATGGGAATGCGAGAGAGTTAAGGAATTATATCGAAAGACTTGTGGTTACGGAATACATGGGAATTAGCCAACAGGAAGAGGATAATGTTGCGGATTGGTATTCAATAGACCACTTCATAGAAAAAAATAAACATCAGCTGTCTACTCTGAAAGACTTCACTGCAGTAGCAGAGGGGCGTTATATAAAAAAAGTACTGAAAGATTGTTATGGGAACGGAACAGAAGCGGCCAAGAAATTAAGTGTGGACAGATCGGTTATTTACAGAAAGCTAAAGAAAATGGAAGAAGTGCTGGCCCCCAAAACCTTATAACTGGGCAAGCTGTCCTGAATGGAAAGCTATTAAAACTTGATTCTGGTAATCATAAAATCAAAGGTTTCAGCTCAATTGGGCTGAAGCTTTTTTTTGTTCCAGGGGCAGATTGTCCACGCATGAACTGATGCGGTGAAACAAATATGATCTTATATTCATCTTAGTGGAGCTAGAATTTAATGAACCCGTATCCATAAAATTCCGTAATAACCGCTATACCTATTATTTTAATGGAAATGGAGTGAAGTGAATGAAATTGTCAATGCTGCGTAGCGGTCCCGCTTTTTGGATGAGGACAGTACTTACCGCTACCCTGATTCTGACTCTGATGGCCCCGATGGTGCATGCGTCTGCCGTTTCCCCCGTGTCTCCTCCTCCGGCATCTGCTACCGGGCAAGCCAAACCGCTGACGACAGAGAATGCTGCGGCGTTCCTCAAGCAATTCTTCAGTATGAAAGAGGTTAAAGCGCAGCTTGCTGGTGCGGTTGTCATCGTGGTGAAGGATGGCAAGACGGTGATTGAAGAAGGTTTCGGCTATGCGGACAAGGCCCGTAAAACGGAGGTAGACCCTGATGAAACGGTCTTCCGCATGGCCTCGGTATCCAAAACCTTCACCGCCGCTGCCGCTATGCAACTGGTAGAGCAAGGGAAAATTGATTTGAAAGCGGATTTTCAGACCTATACAGGACCGATTGAATTCGAGAATCCCTTCGGGGTTCCGGTAACGGTGAAGGATCTGCTGACCCATACCACTGGGTTCCGGATTCAGGATCCCCAGCCGGAAGATATCAATGATGATTTCGGGACAAAGGTATCGATTGAGGATTATGTGTTGCAGCACATGCCGCCGGTTGTCCGAGAGCCGGGCACTTCTTACATGTATGACAACTTCGCTTCACTGTTGCTCGGTCTGGTAGTGGAGAAGGCCAGCCGCGAGTCCTATGAGGATTATATGGAGAAGCATGTATTTGCACCGCTGAATATGGATAAAAGCGGCTTCCTGCTGGAAGGCAAGCTGAAGGAAGATCTCGCTACGGCCTATGATGCCGCAGGCAAGGCGCTTGACTTGTATACAGTAACTCCAACCGTCATGCCCCATGGAGGCATGTTGTCCACCGCCGACGATATCGGTAAGTTCATGACTGCTTTTCTGAATGGGGGTGTGGCGGGAAATAACCGCATTCTGGCTAAAAGTACAGTAGATGCCATGAAGGAATATCGCTCCTCCATCCATCCGTTGTTGCCGAATACCACCTACGGCTTCGAAGCACCCATGCAGCTTCCCGGTGCCGGCAGCAGCTCCAAGATTATCACCAAGGCAGGCGATTTAATCGGCTTCAGCTCTTATATGTTCCTGATTCCGGAGCAGAATACCGGGGTTTTTATTGCCTATAATCAGCAAAGCGTGCTGCGGGAGCTGTTTTACCCGGCGTTTATCCAGGCGTTTTTTCCGCAATATGCCGCACCAGCGAAGCTGGGAACCTTCCAGCCGCTGAGCGCCGAAGCCCTGGATGCGTTCACCGGCTACTATGCGGATCTCCGTCTCAAGAGCTTAGTCTCCACGGTTGCTGTAAAAGATGGTGCGCTTAGCATTAGCGATGCATTGCTGGGCACCCGCCAGCTGCGTCAGGTGGACGATAATTTGTTCATTGATGAGCTTACCAAGAAATTTACTGGCTTTGAAATGACTTCGGGCGGGCAAGGCGCCTATCTGAAAGAACCGTACCTCAATCCTTACAGCTATGAGCAAAAAGGGCCGGATGGTGTCGGCTATGCCGATGTCACCGCGAGCCATCCGTATGCGGCCCCGGTTATGATGCTGCAGTCGCTGGGATATCTGCCGAATGATGCGGCGCTCAGCTTTCAGCCTGAGGCGGGAACTACGCGTGCCGAGTATGTGCGCTTGATGCTGGAGAGCAGCAATATAAAAGAGAGCAAGACAGAGAAGCTGGCATTCCCTGATCTGCAGGGTCATCCTGATGCCGCTTATGTACAGATGGCCGTTGAACTCGGAATGGTTCAAGGAACGCCAGGGGGAGAGTTCCAGCCTGACCGGGTCATTTCCCGCCAGGAGGCGGCAGTAATGGTGTGGAAACTGCTCAGCGCACAGTACCCGGATGAGCTGTTCAAAGATGTGAAGCTGGCCGGCAAAACGGATAAATGGGCGGTTCCGGCGGTGAGGATGGCCGTGGCTTTGGGACTGTACGGACCTGACATCAAGGCTGATGCCAAGGGGGCTGTTGATTTCAAGTCCAGAGATGCGCTGAGCAAAAAGGAGAATGCTGCAATTCTGTATGCTCTGTTCACGAATCCGATCAATCAGATCGTTGCCGGACTGACGGAGAAGTCCGGGGAAGCGGGCAACTGAGAGGGCGTACAGCGACAGGAGTTCATATATCTAGTTCAATAGATACGGTGGGAGCGTCGTAGTTTTGTTAATAAGACTCCTTATGAAATAGAAAAGAACGGGAGATTGCGCCCGATGAATCTATTGGGCTGTAATACAAAAAGCAGAGCCTGCAGACATTGTCCGCAGGCTCTGCTCTTTAAGGATTTGGGAGGACGGTCTAACAGCCGTCCTCTTCTTATTTCTTCTCTCCACCCTCGGCATGGAGCTTAGCGATCAGCTTATCGCCCTCGACATCGAGGTTCGGAAGCAGACGGTCCAGCCATTTTGGAAGCCACCAGGCTTTGTCTCCAAAGACTGCCATTACGGCCGGAACGAGCGTCATACGGATGATGAAGGCATCGATCAGGATACCGAAGGCCAGTGCGAAGCCGATCTGCTTAATCATCGCGTCAGGTGCGAAGATAAAGCCGGCGAAGACGGAAACCATGATTATGCCCGCTGCAAGCACTACGCGGCTGGCGAGATCATAGCCGTGAACGACGCTGTCGTTGCCACGGCGTCCGTGGACGTAAGCCTCGCGCATGGAGCTGACCAGGAACACCTGATAGTCCATCGCCAGCCCGTACAGGATGCCGGTGACCAGAATCGGCATGAAGCTGAGCAGCGGACCTCCTGTGTCAAAACCGAACAGGGAGTGCAGCCATCCCCACTGGTACACGGCTGTGGTAAGGCCAAAGGTGGCTAGGACGCTGAGAATAAAGCCAACTGTCGCTTTGATCGGAACGATGACTGATCTGAAAACGAGCAGCAGGATGATTAGCGACAGAATTACGATGATGCCAATATATATTGGGAAAGCATCGGAAAGCTTGGAGGACATATCAATATTAATGGCGGTAAAGCCAGTCACGCCAAGCTTAACATCATTCCCGGATGCGAGGCCGGAAGCAGGATCGCGCAGATCCTGCACCAGATCTCTTGTCGCTGCATCTGTCGGGCCGGTTTTTGGAATTAGACTGATAATGGCGATATCTCCGGTCGCATTGACACCCATTGGGGACACCAGCGTGACGTTATCATGCATTTGCAGCTCCTGAACCAGCTTGCCCAGTGTCTGCATAGAAATCTTGCCGGACGGGTTGTTCGGCTGGGCCACCAGCAGCAGCGGTCCGTTGAAGCCTTCACCGAAGCCCTTGGAGATAATGTCATAGCTCTGGCGTGCCGGGGTGTCCAGGTTCGCCGAAGCACCGGACGGAATACCCAGCTCCATTTTTGTTACCGGGATCGCCGCTGTTCCAAGACCCAGAACGACCAGAATAATGATGATCCAGCGGTATTTCACGGTAGCGTTCGCCCAGCGGTGTGAGAACCCTTGGCGGGCTTTGTTAACGGAAGCAACGTTCTTGGAGCGGGCTTTAGCGGTGCAGATCCGTTCACCGACCAGACCCAGCAGCGCAGGCAGCAGGGTCAGCGCCAGCAGGACGTTGATCAGAACGCTGACAGCGGCCACCAGAGCCATGGTCGACAGGAAGCCAATGCCGATGACCAGCATTCCGCATAGGGCAATGATAACGGTCAGTCCGGCGAAAAATACGGCGCTGCCGGCGGTACCTAATGCCCGGCTTGCTGCTTCGCCGGCGCTTAATTTCTCATCGAGAATCAACCGTCGCTGCCGGTTGACGATGAACAGCGAGTAGTCGATGCCGACAGCCAGACCGATCATAACGGCCAGAATCGGCGTGATGTCGTTCATCTGGATGATACTTGAGAGGGCAAACGCTCCGCCGACGCTGATCCCGACGCCAAGGAGTGCGGTGATCAGCGGCAACCCTGCGGCAACGACCGAGCCAAGCGTAATAAACAGCACAATCGCTGCAACGACAACGCCTACCGCTTCCGTCGATCCGATGGACGGAATACTCTTCAGCGAATCGCTCGGAATGGCTGTGATGCCAGAGCCTGCCTGCTCGACTTTGGTCACAGTGTTGATGATGTTATCCGGTACGGAAGATGGCAGTGACGACTGCTGAACGGTAAATTGAAACTGGAACAAGGCGATGCTGCCGTCGGCGGATAACATGACGCCGGGAACCGGGACACCGTCAGCCAACAGCGGTCCGTAAGGAGCTGCCTGAGCTGCATCCGCCGCTTGACCCGCTGCGGCCGAAGGATCTGCAGTGGCAGATTGACCACCGGCAGCGGCTTGTCCCGCAGCATCAGTCTGACCCGCTGCGGCCGAAGGGTCAGCAGTGGCAGATTGTGCACCGGCAGCGGTTTGTCCCGCAGCATCAGTCTGACCTGCTGCGGCCGAAGGGTCTGCTCCTGTAGCTTGTCCCGCAGCAGCGGCGGCTTGCGCGGCCAGGTCGGCCGGGTTGATGATATAGTCCATGCTGTAGACATCATTGATAGCCTTCAGAATCAGCGCTGTCCGCTCCGGCGTGTCCAGCCGTTCTCCGTCAGGTGCGGTGAAGGCAACGCTCGCTTGGCCGCCGGCAGCAGCAGGAAGCTCTTCAGCCAGCATATCCAGCACTTTTTGCGATTCCGTGCCTTCAATTTTCATTTCGGAGCTGGACTGGATGCCATTGACGCCTAGCAGGGCGCCTACAACACCGAGAATAAGAATCCAGGCTGTAAGGAAATACCATGGTTTGGAATAAGCCGATTTTCCCAATCGGTACAGAAATGTTGACATGAAATGGTTTCTCCTTTTTATCTCTGGTTTAGAAGCCGTTGCGTAAATAAGCAAACATGGAATTCAAATATTGATCAAACGACATAGCACCGGAGTGTTCATCCTGTGCTTCTCCCGGCAGCATTACGTTGAGCCGTCCGTCCAGAATCGGCACGAACGCTCCATAGACAGCACCTGCAAGAAGATGGGTATATCCGTCGGCGTAACGTCCGTGAGAGAACTGCTCGAGCGTCTGCTGTGCAGCGATCTGCAAACGGCGGAATACGCTGAGGATATAAGGCTCCAGCGACGGATACTGATTCGCAAGTGATACGAACTGGCGTAATTGATACAGAAACTCGGAAGTAAACTGCAGCTTGAGCAAGTTGTACAAGGCATCCAGCGGTGTTGCATCCGGAGGCAAGCCTGTTAACAGTATGTTCTTGTCCTCTTTTGAAATGTTGCCCATAAAATACTCTGCTACCGCCTCCTCTTTGCACGAGAAGTAATTGGCAAAGGTCCGCCGGGAGTAGCCGGCCTTCTGGACAACATCATCGACAATGAAGCCGTCCATACCCAGTTCCAGCGCAAGCTCGAAGGCGGATTGGGCTAAGGCAAAGGCCGTGGCTTCCTTCTTTTTATCGCGCAGTGTCGGCTTGGGGTTCAAGTTCCATGCGACCTCCTTTCTTGAGTGCAGAGGATGCTCTGCTCTCTATTTGCTACTTCTATATTATTGCCCAATGAGCAAAAATGCACAATGGGCAATTTTCGCCGCCGGGTTCTCTCGTGAATGACCAGAGCATTTATGTAACAGGCAATGATTATGCTGACGGCAGCAATTACGGATTAAGTGACAACATGATTAGCATGGATAGCTCAATTCTATCAAAACTGGGTATGCATGAGATTGACAGGAGGGATGGTTGCATTAGGGTGATTGAAGTCAAATGCAGAATCATTTACCCTCCAGAGAGGGAGTGCCCTTCACCTTCCGCCATAATCCAACAAGTAATAAAAGCATTGGGAGGCCCAGCATGTTCACAGGCAACGCAACAGGCACCCAGTAGCGCTGCATATAATTCGTTGTGGCCTCCGTTACATTTTGCGGAATCAGCGCAAAGGCGAACATTACCGGAGCAATGAACCAAATCATCAGCTTCCAGTTGCGTACCTTCAGAAATTGGGCGGTTCCATAGCTTACTAAGAAGAGATAGACGGCCAGCTTAATGAATACACTTGAAATCCAGATCACGACAGGAACCGCGTCGAAGTTATCTACGAAACCAAACAACGATATTTTTTGAGTCATCGCGAAAAACGGATACCACATGTTAGGACTAACATTGACACCAAGGATGACAATGATCATTATGGTGGTGATAAGTACCATGAAGTTCGCAACCAATACCGCCCAGACCGCATAACGCCCCTCCTTACGGGGCTGCCGCAGAAATGAAGCAAACATAAGGTACTCGACAGAATGGCCAAGATAAGAAGCAGGGGCCAGTGAACCGCGCATAATCTCCTTTATTCCGCTATCCGCATAGACAGGAAGGATATGCTTCCAGTGAATATTGTTACCATTGGCGAGCAGAACAAGCAGGACCATGATCATAATGATCGGTCCCAGGAATTCGCTGCAGCGGGCAATCCCTTCGATCCCTCCCGCATAGGTCGCATAAGTAATTAACAGGACCATCAGCAGAATAATTGATTCTTTAGGCGTTTCCGGAAGCAGCATTATATTAACAAGGTCGGTAAACTGGCGAAGTACAATCGGGAGAATCGTATACCACTGAACAAGATAGATCATAATTACCAGTTTGCCTATCCATGTTCCGAGAATCAATTCACTGTATTCAATCAGACTTTTACCAGGGAACAGCCGGGCGACTTGTGTTACCAGTACGGCAATAAGCAATGCGATGCAGCCTGCCAAGACAATCGAAATCCATGCATCCTGCTTGGCAGCCTGCAGGCTTGGTGTAATCGTCATGACCAGTGTCATGCCGAGGTTCATACTGAAGATGAGCCAGAATACCTGCATGCCTGAGATTTTCAGATTCATTGTGAGCATCCTCTTCATTTTTTGGATTTGCTATTTTCTCAAATAAGCACGGCCTTGCGTTTTTCCTATTTGTTCAATTTGGATGTCAACCTCTATGGTCACTGGCATTCCGGGGAAGATGTCATTCCAGGAGTCCCGTATTTTTTTCCAGTAATAAGGATGTTCGATATGGATTTCCTCACTAATACCAAAGATATCCGACTTCATCTCTTTTTGAACATGTGTCAGCATGCGCTCGATCCTGGTGTGCAATTGCTCGGAGAATTGTTTTTCTACAATTTTTCTATCCCGGGCACTGTTCAAATCAAGCCTCGAATTGTTAGAGACCACCCGGACTAAAGTGCGGAATGAAACTTTGGCCTCGGGGTGCTCATTTTTTATCAACGTCTTAATCTTTACTCTGCTCTTCGAAGACTTGACACTGATGGTTCCTTTGTAATCCTTGTCTTCCGGCTCAGCTTGAATGGTAAATCCCAGGCGATAGGGGTCTCCTATCCACCAGCGCAGCAGCTGAAGTTCATCGGGGGGAATAAATCCGCTCAATTTATTGCCAAGGTAGACTGCAGCCCTGTCGATTGCAATTGATTCTTTATCGGTACCTTTATGGACGACCCGGATTGCTGCAGTTACCGGCGATGTTCCAGGCGATGATAAGTCCTCCAGAAATTTATCGAACTTCACGGAGAAGCTGAGCCTGCTGCTTTGTATTTTGCTGATTGCGAGTGCCGGAATAAGCTCCATTTGATAGGGTGAGCTTAAAATTTCTTTGGCTGTTGCTCCATAAGTTGTTAATACGTAGCTGTTGTAACGGGTCTCGGGGAATCGTGTAAACAGATCCTCAATTTGGTTGAGGCCATGCCGTGCGCAGTTCTCGCCAATTAAGAATATCTCCCGGTGCCCAAAATAACTGTATCTGGACATTTGCTCTTGTATTCGGCCAACGGCTTCTTGAATATCATTTCCCTTAGCCGAGATGACTACTACCTTTTTCTGGGGTCCCCCTGATTTCACAGCACTCGGTATTCCCGTTGGCAGCGCAATTTGATAAGATAACTCAATCAGTCCGTTATCTGTAAGGTCGATCCCACTGCCCATAATCAATGCGAGATCATCCATTTCTTTGCGGTCCCAGCAGCCGGTCGTCATACTGAGAATGATCAGGATAACCACACATCTAAATGTAATTGCCACTTTGTTCATGTTCTATCCCACTCCAATTAACGCCTTGTATGTTTATGGCGTTTCCTCATGATTTGCCACGGGGCCCTCAACAATGTATCACCCAGTCCGTTGAAATTTACAGGTGCAAGAGGAGTCATATAAGGCACACCGAAGGAACGCAAATTTACCAGGTGCACCAGCACAGCGAGTAAGCCGATACCCAGTCCATAAAGGCCGAATGTTGCAGCGAGCAGCATGAGTGGAAAGCGGATAATGCTGATCGCCTGGCTCATTCCCGGATTAGGTATCAGAAAAGAAGAGATTCCTGTTATGGATACGACAATAATGATCGTGGCCGAAATGATGCCTGCCTGAACTGCAGCCTGTCCTATAACAAGCGCACCTACAATGCTGATTGTCTGGCCTACAGGACGGGGAAGGCGAATTCCTGCCTCGCGCAAGGCCTCGAACGTGATTTCCATGATCAGCGCCTCCACGATTGCCGGGAAAGGAACAACCTCACGGGCAGCTGCAAGACTTAAAGTTAAACTTGTCGGAATCATCTCTTGGTGGAACGTAGTAACTGCAATAAATATGGAAGGTAGGGTCATGGCAAAAAAGGCGAACAAATATCTCAGCCAGCGCAGCATCGTGGCATACATGAATTTCATATAATAGTCCTCTGCGGACTGAAACCCGAACCAGAAGGTAACGGGCAGGATAAGGACCATTGGTGAGCCGTCGGTGAGAACGGCAACCTTGCCTTCAATCAAAGAACCTGAAGCCATATCAGGACGCTGGGTCGCCTGGATGACAGGGAAGGGCGAATAAGGATGGTCGCAGATCAATTCCTCGATATAGCCGGATTCGAGCACGCTGTCCATGTCAATTCCCGCTATACGCCTTTTCACTTCCTCTACCACACTCTTCTTGGCAATATCCTCAATGTAGACAATGCTAATATCAGTACGGGAGAGACTACCGGCACTAAGCTTTTCCGTCTTCAGCCGGGGGGTGCGGAGCCGATGACGAATAAGGGCAAGATTAATATCCATTTTCTCGATGAATCCGTACCTTGGTCCGCGGATAACCGCTTCCGTTGAGGGTTCATCCAGCGGCCGGTTCAGTTTATCTTTGAGTGCAAAGGCAAATGCCTGAGGGGAGGATTCAACGAACAGGATCGTCTCCCCGCTGACAATACGTCCAGCGGTTTCATTCATAGTCAAGACAACCGCGGGCTGCACAATGGAAGAAAATCTAAATTCAAGCTGCTCCTTGAGCTGAGAGGAACTGTCGATTGGAGGTGTCTCCTGTTGCATCAAAGGCTCCAGGAAGCCGTCGTCCCAAAGCTGCTTGTCGATTAGAACATCAAGATAAACCACCATGGCGGGCATGGATCCGAACATAAGGAGCCTCCGCACGACAAGGTCGGAGCAATTCGCAAATACTTGAGTAATGGCCGTTTCATTGTCGTCCAGCCGCTCAGAGATGTTTAAGTCAATTTCAGGCTCAAGCGCCTTCAGTTTTTGTGAAAAAGGATTCGTTGCCTTTTTTTTCAGTTTCATCTGCCTGTCCCCCTTTTCAGATAACATTCTCCATCTATTACCGGATTATCCAATTACATAAGAAAAAGGCTATCCGCAAGGTTAGTTCAGACCTTGTGAGATAGCCGGTTCTACTTGGGTATATTTTCCCTGCCGCTGTACATACTTCATCCAGAACAACAGGATGGTTGCGGAAAGGGTGTGAAGGAGAATGAAGGTTCTTGGAAAGGCTATGGCCTTCTTGTTGATTATTGCCTTATCGGGAGCATTGCTGTATTATTCCACCGCAATGGGGGATTAGCTAAAATATTTTGTTACGATCTTCTCCGCTGTCCGTGTGGCCAGCGCCTGGGTCGTAAGTGTCGGATTAGGCCCGCCGATCCCGTTGAAGTGCACACTGTTATCTGCAATGAATAAGCGTTTCACTTGCAGCGCTTCACAGTTCGTATCGGTGACATAGCCCATCCGCATCGTACTTTCCAGATGGAGCATAAATCCGAAAGGGGTATCTGAACGGATAATCTGTTTGGCACCGGCCTGCCGCAAGGTTTCCGAAGCGTATCTTGCCAGTTGATCGCGCCTCTTGAGTGTCTTCACGCTGGGGGTGTAATAAATGATCGGGACCGGGCCATGTTCGTCTTTCAGCAGAGGGTCAACCTCAACCCTGTTGCGGTAGAGCGTTTCATCATCCGTCAGCAGCAGCATGGTCATCGTCCGGCTATAGTTCATCATCAATTCCTTCAGCCGAGGACCGACGACCCTGCCGCGAATATTCCATGGCGCACCAGGCTCCGGCGGGTTCAGTGCGTCAAATCCCGCTTCACTGAAGCCATAAGTCAGGAAGGACATTATTCCGGGACTTAGGCATGAAACCTGGAAGATCCCTGTTCCGGGAATGTCGACCCTGGCTCCCGAAGTATGACCCACATACGGATAGACTGCCGGCAGACCCATAATACTCATAAGATCCTTCTCATCAAACACGCCGCCAACCCAATCAAATCAATGATTGGTCAAGCCTCTTCCCACCCATTCGTTACGGGGGAGATCCGAATTCAGCCACAGACGCGGTGATTCGATGCAGCCGGCTGCCATAATGACTATTCTGGCTGTCAGTTCGCCGATTTCTCCCGTCCACGTATCCCGGAACTGAACACCGCTCGCGCGGATTCCTTCTTTGGGGTCGTGCGACGTAAGAATTTTGATGACGAAGGAATTGGGCCGGATCGCAACATTGCCGGTTTTCAGAGCGAGCGGGACATAACTGACCAGCGTACTTCGTTTGGCTATTCTGTCAACAGAAGGGCCCGACGCGCATCCATTGACGCAATTCCCTCTCAGTGTACATCCTTCCATATTGGATAATTGATCGAGTGAATACCCGGTATCCATCAGATGCTCGTTGGGCGGCAAAATGGCATTGGGATTCGGCCGGTATCCCGGAGTGGTTACGTTCAGCGTAGGATTCAGCTGCCAACCAGCTTTCTTTGCACCATAATAAAAAAGCTCTTCTTTAGGTGTTGTAGGCGAAAATTGAACGGGCAGCGTGGCTTCGGCTTTCTCGTAATAAGGAATCAGCTCCCGGTAGCTGAGCGGCCAGACCTGATCAACGGCCAGAGGAAAAGCCCGCGGCGACTGTCCCCAGTAATGCTGCGTCGTTCCGCCGACTCCGGAAGCCTGCCAAATATCGCCCTTCTGCCGCATAATACGGTGCCATGGGGTACGGCGCCGGTCAGCAGGCCCAAAGCGGAATACACCGGATACTACATCATTCATATTGTTCTCATACGCATTGAAGACCTTCTTGTAAATCCCGATATCCAAATCCTTATAATCAGCGCTCCATTCTCCGCCGTGTTCACTGTTCGGATTCACCCATTGCTTGTTGCCGTACCATGCCCCTGCTTCCAGTACGAGCACTTTCAGCCCGGCTTCTCCAAGCTCTTTAGCCGCAACGGCACCTCCGCCGCCGGACCCGATAACAATTACATCAGCATCGAACATGGTCTCAGCTGCACACAATGGATGATCCCCCTCCTTGTCGCTCAATGGTCAACACAGTACCAAGCAGGGCTCGATAACCAGGGACAATTCCCGGGTACTCCGCTTGTATCCAACCCACCGGAAACCCTTCCAGTCTCCGCTTCGTCGGAACACTGAGCCGGGTCTTTCCATATGCCGGCCATTCCGAGTAGTTCCCAAACATGGTCTGTCTGTTGAGGAAATCTATGATATACCGTATAAGACCTGCATCATTCCGGAAGGGGGGCGGTACAGCTCCAAGATCGAGGTCCGCATGCTCCAGCATGGCTAGCACCCGAATCCGGTCTGCAGGGCGAAGGGAGGCGAATGGACTTCCCGCCCAAACGGAATAATCAATAACATCCTGCATCTGTCCGGAGGCGACGAATTGAACGGCTCCGCAATTGAGCAACCCGGCGACAGGAGAGGATAGCGGTACAACTGTCAAATAAAAACCTTGCACAAGCGAAAGAGAGTGGTCCAGCTCCCAGATCATATACTCGTGAACACATAAATTAACAGCACCTGCAGTTTGCACGTCCCCGCATGCATAGCCTGTCGCAGTATTTGGGATTATTGCTTCAACAAGAGCGCGAAATGTGGTGCAGGTATGGGGAGAGACGGTTTCGGCGTAGGTTGCAGCCGGATGCATGACAAATCCCCCTTTGCAATAACGGCTTTTGCTGGTCTCCAGCTTCCCGTATATAGATACCTATTCCTCAGATTTCACTTTAGACGCTGTTCAGCAGCAAGAATCTGAAATCTTAAAGAGTTGAATAAATGGAGCAGGCTGTATTAATGAAGTTGCCGGTGATGCCCGATAAAAATACCTAAGTGCCAAGATGATTTACATTCAGTTTAAACATTTATCTTACATTAAAATGAATTCTCAGATATGGAGGTAAGATCTTTTGGAATTGTTTGAATATATTTTGCTGATGCTGGCGGCAGTCTCTTTATCCAACTTAGTGAACCGGTTTATCCCTTCGGTCTCCGTGCCTATTATTCAAATCGTGCTGGGGATGGTGATCACTTGGCTGCCCGTGCACTATGAACTGAAACTAAATCCGGAGCTGTTCTTGTTGCTGTTCATTGCCCCGCTGCTGTTCAATGACGGCAGGCATGCCGACAAAAAAGCACTTTGGAAGCTGAAGAAGCCCATTCTTTTGCTGGCGCTGGGTCTGGTCTTTGTAACGGTAGGGGTCATGGGATATTTTCTTAATTGGCTGCTTCCGGTCATCCCGCTGGCGGCATCCTTTGCACTGGCGGCTGCATTAGCGCCTACCGATGCCGTGGCCGTGGGCGCATTGGAGCAGAAAGTCAAAATCCCCCACCGGACGATGCAAATCCTTGAGGGAGAATCTTTAATAAATGACGCATCGGGTCTGGTCTCCTTTCAGTTTGCTGTGGCCGCTATGGTCACTGGGGTGTTCTCCTTCAAATCCGCCGGGCTCAGCTTCATTTCTATTTCACTAGGCGGTGTGCTGCTGGGTCTTCTGCTCACGCTAGTGAAATATGGAGTGGTGAAATGGCTGCGGAGACTGGGAATGGAGAATGTCACACTTCACATGCTGATTGAGATTCTGACTCCCTTTTTGATCTTTATGGCGGCCGAGGAACTGGGGGTTAACGGCATCCTTGCCGTCGTCGCTGCAGGTATTGCCCATTCTTTCGGTTACAAGAAAATGAATCCCGAAGTAGCCAAGCTTAGCATTGTCTCCAAAAGCACCTGGTCGGTCATTATTTTTGTATTGAACGGGCTGGTCTTCCTGCTGCTTGGCACCCAGCTTCCGGAGATTATTCAGACGATTTGGAACAGTCCGGAAATAGGGAACTTTAAAGTGATTATGTACACGCTGCTATTGACTGCGGCTGTACTCGGGCTGCGCCTTATCTGGGCGCTTCTGATGGATATTCCCGAAGGGACCGAACCGCGCGGCCCATGGCAGCTTAGGTTCAAAAAGGCGCTTATCCTTAGTCTGTCAGGAGTCCGGGGAACGATCACACTGGCGAGTACGTTGTCGCTGCCGTTTTTTCTAGATGATGGCACAGCATTTCCGGCCAGAGATCTGATCATTTTCCTGGCGGCCGGAGTTATATTGTGGACCCTGCTGGCCTCCAACTATCTGCTGCCGCTTTTATTGGGGAAAGAAACGAAAACAGAGCAGGAAGAGGAGGAGATTCAGGCAAAAATTGAGATTCTGAGGAATGTTGTTAGCGGATTAAACGACCTGACCACGGACCAGAACCGGCTGGCTACTGCCCAGATCATCAATACGTATACCTCCAGAATCCGAATGCTCAGGAAAGATGAGAAGAAGGATAAGGTACAGCAGTCCTTGGGCCTGGCTGTTCTGCAATGGGAAAGAGAGAACACGCTGCTTGCGCTGGAGAAAAAAGAAGTGAATCCATATACAGCGTACCGTTATCTGAACAGAATTAACCGGTTGCTGTTTATGCACACACGGAATCCCCAGTATAAAAGAGAGCTGTTTCCCGTTAAGCATTGGGATGAGGTGGTCGGGGTGCTGCAGCAAGCCCGGTTAAGCATCCGCGAAAGACGCGCCGAATTGAACAGCCTCAGAATTCAAAATATTGCTTATGTTATTAAGCAGCTAAAGACTCTGCTTACAGAAGGAGCGCCGGATATGGAGGCAGTCAACTCGGTAGTTCTGCAATATGAACGGATGCTGCTGCGCCTGACAAGAAGCGAATCGGACACCGGCACCCGAAAAGAGTTCGACGTGTCGATGCTGGAGCTGGCCCGGGTCGGAATTCAGCTGGAGAGAGATCACATCCAATCCATGTTCGAGACAGGGCGTCTCTCCAGACAGGGCATGAAAGAAATGAAACGCGATATCCTCTTCATGGAGCATGATCTGCGAGAAGAGACGAGTTAAGGAGGGCGGTCTTGCCGCAGAAGGCGCTCATATCCATAAGGGTGCTTGACCGTTGAAATAGGATAACTTATGCTTTCTTAGAGTACCAGCGTCCCCCCAAAAGATACTGCTTACAATGGTATGAAAAACAATCAAAGGAGAATTTCGAATGGAACAATCAATCTTTGATGATTTTGAGTGGATCAACCAAAGCAAGGCGAGCTATGTAGACGACAAACTGATTATTGAAGCACCGGCTGAAACGGATTTCTTCTGTAATAATGGTGCCATTTCGGAAACAGGAATTACCCCGGAAAGCCTCTTAAATGCCCCCTTTTACTACAAAGAGGTAACCGGAGATTTTGTGATGCGGGTTCAGGTTTCGCATGATTTCAAGGATACTTATGATTCGGCGACGATTATGGTGATGCAGGATTTTCAAGTATGGGCCAAAGCCTGCTTTGAAAAGACAGACTTTGATACCCATGCTGTAGTTAGCGTTGTAACCAATCATACTTCAGACGACGCCAACGGCTGCAATATTAACGGAAATATTGTATGGCTGCAGGTTGCTAGAGTAGATAATGCATTCTCTTTCCACTATTCGCTGGATGGGATCAAGTTCGACATGATGCGGTTCTTCACTTTACCGGTGGATCAGACCCTTAAGGTTGGTCTTGTAGCGCAGGCACCGATAGGCCAAGGCGGGGAACGGATTTTTCATAATTTTTCATTGATTAATAGAACGGTAAAAAATATCCGGTTTGGCGAATAAACTTCAACCAGTTACATAGAGAATCATATGGAAGTAATACGTTGGCCGCTCTGCATAGAGCGGCCTCTTTTTGTATTAATCATAGAAGCTAAATTAGTACATAGGTTGCTCTCAAGGGCCCATGAACCCCGACAACGAGCTGCATTTCAATATCGGCCGAATTCGAAGGACCGGAGATGAAGTTGATGGATGACCCCATAGGCTCACCTGCTTGAACTCGCCGGTTTAGATCGGCTGCGGCCTGAGTGGAGCGAAGCACAAGCCTCTTTTTTTCAATAATCGCAATATAATGGGCAGGGAGAAAGTGGAGCGAGCGGCCTTGATCCGGGCGGCTTTCTACGACAATCGTTCCTGACTCGGCTAGTGCGTAGTCGGCGAAGACAATCGCGGTATTGGCCGATTCGGAGCGGAGAATATTCTTCTCTCTTCCTGCCGCTTCCTCCCAGACGTAAGAATCCGGGAAATTTAACCTATAATCGGTAAACCGGGTATCTCCGGAAGTGATTACAGCGCCTCCGCCATTCGCTTGAATCAGATCATCCAATGTTCTCTGCAAAATCTCGGGATTCGACTCAATCAACTGGGTGTGGATAAAAAAGCACTGCTCTTTAAGAATCTCTATCAGCTCATCGGTTGTTAAATCGCCATAGCTGTCTGGGATCCACTCTTTCAGGTCGGGCCGCTGAACATCATGTACACGTTCTCGCCCCAGCTTGAAGGCGATTGTGTTTAGAAAAGACTCCTTGCCCGATACCGTCATTGGCCAGCCCCTCCTTTACGTTTGTCAAACCACGCCCGGAAGCTGTCTTGCTGCTTGACCGGTTGACTAAGATCACGAGCGTTGATCCAGCCGCGGACTAGGCCCGGTCCTCTAACAATTCGTCCATGTCTGCTGATCAACCGGCTGGCCGGGTTCGCAAACCGCAATGCTTTGCCGAACAAAGCTTGGGAAGACAGCAGACGGCTTGCCGCCTTCATCTGAAGTCTATCTCCTGCATCGGTTCTGTTTTGTTCCACAATTTTCTGACGGTGCAAGATAAGCTGCTCGTGAAGCGGGATTTTAACCGGACAGACATCCGTACAGGCTGCACACAGGCTGGAGGCAAAAGGAAGCTCTTTGTAGTCATCGTATCCGCCCAGCAGCGGGGTGATTACTGCGCCAATCGGACCCGGATAAATGGACCCGTAAGCATGCCCGCCAATATGGCGGTAGATCGGGCAGACGTTAAGACAGGCACCGCAGCGGATGCACTGCAGGGCTTCGTTGAATTCGCTGCCTAGAATCTCGGAACGGCCGTTGTCCACTACGACTAAATGGAACTCTTCCGGACCATCCGTTTCCGCGGCTGCCGAGGGACCTATTACAGTAATATAGCTGGTCAATTTTTGCCCCACAGCACTTCGGCAGAGCAGATTATCCAAAACCTCCATCTCCTCAAGCGTCGGGACGATTCGTTCCATCCCCATCACAGCGATATGTGTTTTTGGTATGGCGGCTGTAAGATCACCGTTGCCTTCATTAGTCACCAGATTAATGGCTCCGAGGTTAGCGATGGCAAAGTTGCAGCCCGTAATCCCGACATCCGCTTCCAGGAACTTTTGCCGCAGCACCGTCCGGGCAAAACGGGCGAGGTTCTCAGGGCTTTCATCGCCTGTATATCCAAGCTTCTCAGTGAATACTTTATGGATTTGCGTCCGGTCTTTATGCAGCGCAGGGGCCACAATATGTGAAGGCGGGTCCCAATCATCCATTTGAAGGATGTATTCCCCAAGATCGGTCTCGATCAGCTCGCAGCCTGCTTCCATCAGGACATGATTCAGCTCAATTTCCTCGGTGACCATTGATTTGGATTTGACGATTTTTTTAGCCTTTTTTTGTACGATGATGTCCCGGATATAACTGCTTGCTTCCTCTTTGGTTTTTGCAAAATAGATGTGCCCGCCCTTTTTCTCAATGTTATCTGCCAGCTGCTCTAAGTAATAATCCAGATGTTTCAGCGTATGCTGGCGGATTTGCTGGCCGATGGTACGCCACTGCTCCCAATCCCCAAGAGAGGCCGCGGCGGAAAGGCGCCTGGTCTTCAGGCTGTCCTGGGCTGAGCTTACGGCGCTTCTCATGAAGGGATTACCAAGGCCATCTGTAGTCCGTTCGCTGAAATCCCGTTTATCCGTTTGCAGGCTCATGTCTGGCTCCCTCCTTGGCAACAGCAGTATTGTGATGGTTCAGCGCTTCTGCAATATGCATTATTTTCACAGGTTCGCCCTTGCGGGATAGGCGGCCGCCGATGTTAAGCAGGCATCCCATATCTGCGCTGATCAGAATGTCCGCTCCGGTTTCAACGACACAACCGCTTTTTTCATCGACCATTTGCTCGGAGATCTCAGGCATTTTCACGGAAAAGGTTCCACCAAAGCCGCAGCAATTATCACTGTTTTTGAGCGGCTCCAGTTGGAGTCCCTGTACCTGTTCAAGCAATTGGATGGGGGTTTCCTTTTCTCCCAGCAGTCTTGTCATATGGCAGGAACGGTGGTAGGTGGCGGTGCCTTCAAGCCTTGCGCCAACATCGGTAATACCAAGCACCCTTACGATGAATTGTGTGAACTCATATGATTTCTCTTTTAAAGCAATCGCTTTCAATTCCCAGTGTGGATCTCCTTTGAAAATTTTCGGATATTCATGAAACATAGCGATACAGGAGCCGGATGGACCCACGACATAATCGGAGCTTTCGAAGGCAAGCATCATGTTTTTCATCGCACGCTTGGAATCTTCAAGATAACCGCTGTTATAAGTAGGTTGACCGCAGCACACCTGGGAAGCCGGAAAGTCGGTTTCACAGCCGAGCCTTTCGAGAACTTGGACCATAGCAATTCCGACATTCGGGGTCATTAGGTCTACTAAACAAGTCGAAAAAATACTGACTTTCATTTCGATCCCTCCCAATGCAACCTTGATAAGAATAGCTTAACTCAATAAGTCAATGAAAAACAACACAAAAACAAATAAAAAATGTGAATGTTGTTGACATAAAATAATGATAACGTTTACACTAAGAAAGGATCGAATGGAATAATCTACCTTGAGGGGGAGAGTCAGTGGAAAAGCATTTGATGTATATCAACGGCCAGTTTACGGAATCAGAAGGCAACGAGTGGATGAATGTAACCAATCCATCAACAGATGAAGTCATTTCACAGGTTCCCAAAGCTACAAGGAATGATGTGGTGCGTGCCATTAACGCAGCGGAAGAAGCCCAGTCAGCCTGGGAGGAAACACCTGCGGTTGAAAGAGGAAAGTACCTTCATGCCATTGCCGATGGGATTCGGGCAGAGGTTGATATCCTTGCCAGACTGATCTCCGAAGAAGTAGGTAAGACCTTGGAATTGTCCACGGTAGAGGTTAACTTTACAGCAGACTATATGGATTATATGGCAGAATGGGCACGACGTTATGAAGGGGAAATTGTTCAGAGTGATCGTGATAATGAGAATATTTTTGTGTTTAAACGGGCGATTGGGGTCACCACAGGCATTCTGCCATGGAACTTCCCGTTCTTTCTGATCGCCAGAAAAATGGCACCGGCGCTGATCACCGGAAATACGATTGTAGTCAAGCCTAGTGCTGAATCTCCGAACAATGCGGTAGCTTTTAGCAAAATTGTTGACAAAGCTGGTCTTCCTAAGGGCGTGTTCAACCTGGTTACCGGTAAAGGCGGAGAGGTCGGCAATGAATTGGCCAGTAACCCTAAAGTCGGCATGGTCAGTCTAACAGGCAGTGTGCCGGCAGGACAACAGGTGATGAAGGCGGCTGCTGAAAATATCATCAAGGTCAGTCTGGAGCTTGGCGGCAAGGCGCCTGCCATTGTCATGGATGACGCCGATCTGGATTTGGCTATTAAGGCAATTGTGGATTCCCGGGTGATCAATACAGGGCAGGTCTGCAACTGTGCGGAGCGGGTCTATGTGCATGAGAAGATCAAGGACGAATTCACCACCCGTCTGGTTGAGGCGATGAAGGCGGTGAAGTACGGCGATCCGCTGAAAGACAAGGATATTCATATGGGGCCGTTGATTAACAAGGCGGCACAGGAATCCGTGCAGCAAAAGGTAAACCGTGCAGTACAAGAGGGCGCCAAGATCGCCTGCGGCGGTAAAAAGGTAGAGGGAGCAGGCAGCTTTTTTGAGCCGACGGTCATTACCGGTGCCACCAATGATATGGAAATCGTACAAGAGGAGATCTTCGGACCGGTTATTCCGATCATTTCTTTTGCTAACCTGGATGAAGCGATTGCGCTCGCTAATGACAGTGAGTTTGGACTGACCTCTTCCCTGTATACCCGGAATCTGAACGTTGCGATGAAAGTCATCAAGCGTCTCAAATACGGGGAAACCTATATTAACCGCGAGAACTTTGAAGCAATGCAAGGCTTCCATGCAGGCTGGAGAAAATCCGGCATCGGCGGCGCGGACGGCAAACATGGTTTGAACGAATATCTCCAGACCCATGTAGTTTATTTGCAGTATGATAAATCCGTCAACTAAATTAGTGGAAAATGAATCATGCACTTATCCGATACGGTCCGAAAGGGCCGTATTTTAGTGTGTAGGGGTGTAACTCTTTTAATTGTAGACAGCAATTTTTTGGAGCAGGATAGAGCTGTACATAATCACAGGGAGAAAGGATGTAGGACATGGAAAAGAATAAGGACTGCATGTATTGTATGGAGGATGAAAGAAGGGACAACCTTATGATTGAGGTGGCTCAGCTGGAGGTTTCGACCGTGTTTCTGTTCAAAGAGCAGACGTATAAAGGCAGATGTAATGTGGTTTATAAAGATCACGTAAAAGAGTTATTTCAGCTTACAGCAGAAGAATTATCGGCATTCATGAGGGATGTGCAAAAAGTGGCAGCGGCTATGGATCAGGCTTTTGGGCCAGATAAATTGAATTACGGGGCTTACGGAGACAAGCTGCATCACCTGCACATGCACATCGTCCCTAAATATGCAGATCAAAAGGATTGGGGCTCCACCTTCCAAATGAACCCGGGCGATACTTATTTAACTGACGAAGAATATATTGAAATGATTGCTCAGATTAAAAAGCATTTATAAGCTGGAAAATCCCTGATAACTCTAAGAGTTATCGGGGATTTTCTCATTGGATTGGCGGTGCCATCAATGCATGGGTTTAAGCTTTTTTATGTCATCTTCAGGTAATCCGGTTGCTTTGGCTATAGATGAAAGATCCATTCCCATCCGCAGGAGGTTTTTAGCAACCTCAAGCTTGGTTTCTTCTTTGGCTCCTTCAATCATGGAAGCTTCGTCATGTAAGTGTTTTTGTCGCATCTCATACAAGCGTCGTGCTTCCGCATCCTGACTTAAATATTCCAAGGCAGTCATAGCTTTTTCTAATCCGGGTTCATTCAACTTTAACACCTCCCAAGAGTCTGTGTTCTCGCTCTTTAGAAAAAGCAACCAATTCAATAAACCGCCTTCATTTGGAATCATCTGTTCATTGAGCTTTGATAACTCCATAAAATGAATTTCTATATCATCTGTAAGTGTTATGCCGCAATGATCTTCCCGCAAATGAAAAACATTATGGTAGCGATTATTGGGTAGAACAGAGAAGTTGAGAATGTTTATAGTTACGCATTTTTTGAGTAGCTTATAGGTTTTACCCTCTTCAAGTTGCCCAGAGTATTGTTTACTCCAGTAATACAACGTGCGTTTCTCATTATCGTATTTGTTAAAAAGCTGCATTTCAACGTTAATAAGATTCCCTTCAATGGTTTTTGCCTGAATATCGAAGATAGACTGTTTGTCTCTGGGGGAGTCTTTATCCGTGAAGGGGTTCATTAATATAATCTCGGTAAGGGGTGTTTCTCCAGCCTCCATAAAAGCGCGATTAAGAAAAGCCAGCAAAATGTCTTTATTTTCTTCGCTCCCAAAAATACGTTTAAATACGAAATCATTTTTAGGATCAAGTAAGTCATTCAAACGAATCAACTCCAATCCGTCTTTGTAAAGATTATATCACGAAATATATTACTGCTGCATATAGTCAACGTTTGATGTGCAGTAGGAGATGTTCTGACTTATAGACATTGACGTGACAGGAATGCACAAAAGAAAGCTATTCCTAAATTTTGAATGGTGTCAAATAAAGACTATTAAAAATAGAGAACAATCTGATTCGTCCGAAACAAAGTAAATCATTGAGTGAAAGGAGAAGGATAGTTGTAAGGATTGTTTGAATACCGTGTGAAAAAAAATAGTGAAATCGTATTGACATTGGAGTTTACTCCAATGTTATTGTGAATGTATGGAAAAACAATATTCTATAAAAGAGGTTTCACGGATACTTGGTATTCCGAAGGATACGCTTCGGTACTATGACCGTATTGGAATCGTATCGCCTTCCCGGGAACACAATTCTTACCGTAGGTATTCGAAGGACGACCTCGTCGATTTGATGAATATTCAAATCATGCAGTATGCGGACTTTTCTCTAGAAGAAATCAAGGGGAAGTTTCAGTTCCACAGAATGCAGAGTGTAGATCCTGCTTATTACCAGGAGGTCGCTGAATTCCTTGATGCCAAAAAAGCAGAAACGCGCAAGAAAATTGCACATCTTGAAAAGGTCAGTCAGTTGCTCGACGTAGCAGTTGAAACGCTAAGGGACTTTAATCGTGAAAGTGACCAGCGGCTGGCAGTGTTCGTTCAGGAGATTTACCGGGATCTTCACAAGAAGGATCCTGGAATAATTAAGGAGGATTGTGATGGACATCAAAATTAAGAATTATTATTATCTGATTGATGGTGTTCTTGCGATACTGTTTGCCGTTACGCACGCTTGGAACGGGCAATCCGTTGTACTGCCGACGCTCTTTGTAAATGATATAGCCATGGATACACGGATAATATTTAGGTATGTCTGGCACATTATCACCGCAGAGAATCTGATCTTCGGTATTGTATTCATTATCCTGTCATTTCAAAGCGAGCGTTCGAAGATCCGGTCAGCTGCCTGGACGATCGCCTTACTTCTGCTCGTTCGTCTGATGGTCATTCTCGGCGTAACGGCATTTTATGATGTTTCGGCACTTACTGATACGTTAATCGATTCGATTGCCATCCTAATCTATGTCGCTTTCATCATATTGGGCATAAGAATGAAGGGAAAAGAGTTCGGAGGTCAATCGCCACAAACCAGTAGGAAGGTATGAAGAACTAAACTGCGTTTCACTGCCAGTGATTTGCAATACGCTAATGGGAAACGATAGTTGAAAAAAGCCAACTCGGCAGCCGTCCAAAAGGAACGGCTGCTTTTGATTGAACTAACGGGAGGATAGTTGAACAAGATATGTGGAGGTTTTATGTCGCATTAGTCGTATAAAGCGCATCAGGAAGGGAGGGTTAACCACCCTCTCCCCAATAAAACTTACTTTTTCTTACGCTTACTCAGGAACCCAATCCAACAACTAATAGCCGCGAGGAACGCAAGAATAACTGGTACCAATTGATTATTAGTCAAAGTGCAACACCCCCACGTTGCAAATATTACCATTGGGTGATTATGTATTATGTAATTTATATCACGAGAGGGTGATAACCAGAATGAGCGACAAAACAGGCATTGAGTGGGTAGACGCTACCTGGAACCCGGTGCGACGGTATGGCAAAAGACATCAGCTTGGCATGGTGAATTAGAGTATTGACAGAGAAAATCGACCGATTGATAGTTAGTCACGAGTACTTTGAACTAAATGTTTCAAAATGGTATAGTTAGTTCGTTGCTCACAGGATGATTTTATAGCAGGTTGTAAATTATAATCAAGTCGGGACCTGAGTACGGAGCGGCAACAGGCGTTTACCCTTTCGTTAAATATTTTCTGAAGGAGGGTAATAGCCCATGAGTGATGAAAGCTGTATACTGCCTGGCTTTCAACAGAAGGACACTAACTTCGGCTACACCTTGTCTATCATTAGCGGTAAATATAAAATGACTATTCTCTACTATCTCTCTGAAAACAAGATCGTGCGGTTCAATGAGCTGCAACGGGGTATCGGGACAATACCTTTTAAGACGTTAAGCGTAATGTTGAAAGAACTGGAAGCGGACAGTCTCGTCAGGCGCGAGAAATTCCCCCAAATTCCTCCTAAAGTTGAGTATTCATTGACCGAGAGAGGACAATCGCTTATTCCGGTGATGGATATGATGTGCACTTGGGGAGAGGAAAACTTCGTTTCAGCCGTGCAAGGGACAACAAGACCGTTTCCGATTTGACAAAAGAAGCATTTCCATTAATGGTAATGCTTCTTTTTGTTCCAATTTACATATTTTCGATAAATTCAATATAGCTTTGTGAACTTATGTCCAATTTTTTTTAAAAATCTGTACTTCCTACCGTCTCATTTTCCGTGCCATAGAAGGCATAAAAGGAACGATAATCAGCGTTGCAGTATAAAAGAGTCATCTCAAAGGGAGATAAAACACGGTCAAGCCCGTAGTGGAATTTACCATCTTCACTATAGTCTCTTTCTCTTCCTCCGGCGGTTACAGCTAATGCCGTTTTTCGATTTCTTAATTTATCACTCTTCGAGCCATATGCCCATCCGTAAGTGAATACTTCGTCTAGCCATTTTTTAAGCAGAGGGGGACTATTAAACCAATAGAGAGGGAATTGTAAGACGAGCTTATCATGCGTTTCAATCAGTTGTTGTTCCTTTTCCACGTTGATTTTTTCATCGGGATAGGCTTTGTGCAGATCGTGTACTGTATATTCGTCTGGATATGTACGGAGTTCTTCGATCCAGCGTTTATTAACGACGGATTTTTCGATATTTGGGTGCGTGACGACAACAAGTGTTTTCAATGGTGTATCCTCCATGTTTGAATCAGATTTAGGACTTGAGTATACCTCGCATCATGGCATGGCGGAAGTACGCACTTTTAGTTCATGTACTTACCTAAAGGTAAGCATAGCAACCTGCCTGCAGTTATGATTGACGTATAGGAATTAATTTATTATTGGGAATACAATGAAATGGACGTGACCCAAACCATGGTGTAGGAACGTCCTTTAGGGTACCCGATCAAATGATAGCAGAAAGAGAGAAGATAAATTTAATTAAACAAAGGGGGGAATTTAGACTGCCGCTGTGTTTTTGAACTGACGTTCTCCGTTAGTGGGATGGAAATTTCACTTGGTCTGGACTTTTAAATCTTCACCAATTAGCTTCGTACCTTCATAAATAACTCCCTGGTCATAATTCGTGATATCAAAATCCTGAATTTAAGATCTTTTTTACCATCGTATGAAGATGCTGCAGTAGCTATCTCATCAAGTTGCCTAAAATACTTCTCGGATTTCACGACTGCATCATCTATGTCTATGCTTGTTTTCTGGCTGCAAGAGACAGTTGGAAATAATGAAATAGATGAGAGGATGAGTAAAATCATCCTTTTAAAAAATGTAAAATCTCCGATTTTACATTTTTTACCTTTGCCATACGACGAAAGGGTTGTAGCGAAGTTGCGCTACTTTAAAGAAGCTTTTTCATCGAGAGTCATAGTGCTTGTTATGCAGTACGAAGATATTCTGTAATAAAAGAAAGCGTGCTTATTCAACTAACGGGAAAGTACGACAAGTTCTGCTATAAGCACCCGGCGGTGTGAAAAGCAGGAGATTCAAAATTAGGAATCTCAACTTTATAACCGAGGATGGGAATGACGGAACCATGTTTCCCGAAACCATCCCGCCAATACTCCTGCATGCATCATGCCTGACAGAGCATGGGGTGTGAAGTACAGGTGGAGTCGGCAGAACAGAGGCTGAAGCCTCCTCACGGAAAGGTATGCCAATGGATATGCCGCGCGGCTGAAAAACTGGATATGGTGAGAATGTTCATTCTTTTTTTTTTGAACTGACGAACTTCCGAATGTACGGGTCTAAAGTTAGAACGTATGGAAACATGCGGGCCATCAAGCGATGGTGTGAGTGGCGTAAAGTAATAATTTTCCCTATGAAATACGCTATGCTGAACAATGGCAGCTTCCAGCTCACAGGCTTAGAGGAAGCACCTACGTCCTGAGATAGCTAGGTTGTAAGGGACTTGGAAAGCAAGGCACGTCGCAACAAGGGCTGTTACCCAAGACGGTTGCAATAAGGCACATGCCGAAATGCATTAAGCCTTGTGAGGGCAGGGGCACGACTGATGAATCTTCTGTAATGGGAGTGGAGGAACAGCCCCAAGTCTAATGGAAAGAACGATCATTCTCCAACGTGAATTGCACCGATCGGGTAGGAACGTGGGAACATCACCTCTACAAGGAGGGATGCCACAGTGCAAGCTCTTCGATACTGGGATTACTACGGCATGACGGACACATTCACAGCGTTATACGATAGTGCCTCGAAAAAGGAAGTTTTCCCGCAACTCTACGACATCATCACATCCAGAAAAAACATCCTCCTCGCCTATCGAATGATGAAATCGAATAAAGGATCGCGGACACCTGGAACCGATGGGAAAACCATTACGGATATCCAAAAGCTATCCGAAGACGAACTAGTCCTTGATATCCAATACAAGTTAAAGAACTACCGCCCCAACAAAGTCAGACGGAAGCGCATTGAAAAGGATAACGGCAAATGGAGACCTCTCGGAATTCCGTGTATTTTGGACCGTATCATTCAGCAGTGCTTTAAGCAGGTGCTTGAGCCAATCGCGGAAGCTCACTTTTATAACCATAGCTATGGTTTCAGACCGTTGCGGTCAACTCACCATGCTATGGCTAGAGTGCAATTTCTAGTGAATCATTCGCAACTCCACTATGTTGTCGACATCGATATTCAAGGCTTCTTTGACAATGTAAATCACGGATTGCTGATCAAGCAGCTATGGAACCTTGGCATTCAGGACAGGCGAACATTAGCATGCATCTCGAAGATGCTAAAGGCAGAAATTGATGGAGAAGGTGTACCTTTCAAAGGAGTTCCACAAGGCGGAATCCTCTCTCCTCTTCTATCCAATATTGTCTTGAACGATCTGGATCAATGGATTGCTGGGCAGTGGGAACTGTTTCCCATGAACGAGTCATACAAGACGAGAACAGGAGAATTGTACGCGAAAAAGCGATCTACTCTGAAAGAAGGATACATTGTCCGCTATGCGGACGACTTCAAAGTTCTCTGCCGAGACTGGAGAACTGCCCACAAGTGGTATCATGCTGTTAAACTGTACCTGAAGGAACGCCTGAAACTGGACATCTCCCCGGAGAAATCGCAGATTGTGAATCTGCGCAAACGGGAGTCCGAATTCCTCGGTTTCACCATCCGTGCGACTAAAAAGGGCAACAAACGAGTGGCGCATACCGGCATTAAAGCCAAAAACAAGCGGAAGATCAAAGAAGAAGCCAAAGCGCGCATCAAGAAACTTAGAGCTTCCCCAACCGCACAGAATGCACTGCTGTTCAATAGCTTTGTTCTAGGGATTCATAACTATTTCAAATGGGCAACCCACGTCAACCCCGAGTTCTCACGTCTTGCCTACGATCTACGTGCCTTCATGTTCAATCGTCTCAAACAGATTGGGAAATACGAACACCCTGAAAACCCGCCGCCAACGTACAAGAAATTCTACAGTCGCGGCTTCAGGACATTTAAATTGGCAAACGTGTATTTATATCCTCTTGCTGATGTGAAGACAAGAAATACCATGAGCTTCAGTCAACAGCTGACCCTTTATACAGCAGAAGGAAGAGAGCAAATCCACCAAAAGCTACGGTCAGATTTGCAACACGAAATTGCTTCATTAATGAAATCCCATATCCCAAGTCGAAGTGTAGAGTACATGGATAACCGAATCAGTCGCTACAGTATGAAAATGGGGAAATGCGAAGTTACAGGCATGTATCTTTCTGCGGCAGATGTTCACTGCCATCATTTTGTACCGCTTCATCTGGGCGGCAACGATAAATTCTCTAATCTTCGTATCCTCCAAAAGGAGGTTCATCGGTTAATCCATTCTACATGCAAGCAGACAATTGACGGGCTCATGGCTAAGCTTGGAATAACTGAATCCATGCAGAGCCTGATCAACCAATACCGCACTAAATGCGGATTGGAACCGATCAGTTTTTTTTTTCCAGAACCTAGAGTAACGGGGAACCAATGATCAAGTAGCTTTCATTAGATGGAACGCCGGATGCCGGGAAACTGGCACGTCCGGTGTGGCGCAGGGGAAAAGCCGGAGATTATATCAAACGCTTACCTATTGCAACCTATAGCTCAGTACAGACAGAAGCAGCCGGGCTTGAGGACCGGCTGCTTCTCGTTACGTTAACGGGCAGGATAATTTAATATTTCGCTCATTACTGTTATTTTATCATTTACTGTCATGTGGAACCAAAGAATTAGTTTTATTGATAATATCATGCTTATGTTTCTGCTGGTTTACAAAAAAAAGGTATTTTTATATTGACTTATACAGTCTAACTATATATAATGACGGTATACAGTCAGACTGTATACGTGAGTTTTTTTAAATGACTAATTAAAGTAGGAGGGACTACAAATTGAATAGGAATAAAAATCTACCGCTAACTGAAACAGTATATTATATTTTATTGGCTTTAATTGAACCAGCACACGGATATTTGATTATGCAAAAGGTTGAAGAGTTAAGTGAAGGGGCTGTGAGATTAGCTGCTGGAACGTTATATGGCGCAATTGAAAACCTTCTTAAACTCAAATTTATTAAGCCTGTTAAGAGTGAAGATAGTCGCCGCAAGGTGTATGTCATCACAGAAGAAGGAATTGAAATATTACAACTAGATACTGCAAGAATGAATCGTCTGATTGATACTATGAAGAAAGTTTTAAAAAATTAATGGAGGTGTTGAAATGAAAAAATGGATGTTCTTTACGAATTTTGAAAAAGAAGAAAAGTGGTTGAATGAGATGGCTAAGCAAGGTTATCAAATAATAAAAAAATCATTTTATTCTAATATGTACGAGTTTAAAACTATAGAACCGGAAAACTCTATCATTAAAATTGATTATCGCAAATTTAATAAAATGGAGGAATATAAAAATTATCTTACACTCTTTGAAGACAGCGGATGGGAACATCTCGCTGGAACTAAAAAATCGGGCTATCAGTATTTCAAAAAGGTTGACATCAGCGGTAGCGATGATATTTTTTCCGATGTTGCTTCTAAAGCTGGACGATACAAACGCTTATCGGACATGTCAATTACACAGCTTTCGTTTTTACTACCAATATTCGCTATATTAATTGCAACAGACTTAATAGAACCCCTAGCTATTTTGAATCCCAAAGGACTATATTATACACCAGGATTGTGGGAAAGAAGTGGCGGAGATTTTACCAGAGCTTTTCTATTCGAGACACCCTTTGCTTTATTTAGAGGATTTCTCGTGGCGTTAATTCCTGTTACTATTGTAATGTATTTTGTATTTGCAATTAAAGC
Organism: Paenibacillus sp. FSL M7-1046; assembly: GCF_038007405.1. Classification (NCBI taxonomy): domain Bacteria; kingdom Bacillati; phylum Bacillota; class Bacilli; order Caryophanales; family Paenibacillaceae; genus Paenibacillus; species Paenibacillus sp. FSL M7-1046. The sequence goes on from NZ_JBBOXB010000001.1 coordinate 4,300,937, forward strand.
AAGTAGCGAATATAAGAAATCGATTAATCGGTGGCTCCATTAAGCTAAAGGAGAACGATAGTTGAATGAGGGTCTGTTTTAAACAACTTTATTTCTACCCCGGCTATGATCCCAGGCCGGGGTTACTGCATTTTATCTGGTGGTTTTAAACAACTTTATTATCAGACAACATCTCTTGTCCTAAAAATGTGTACAAATTAAGTCGCTCTACGGTATATAGAGTGGTCCACATCTGGTAGAGATACTCGATATGGAACATTCTAAAAAGGTGTGATAAATATGTTAAGAGAGCATTGTTTTACAGTCAACCTAGTTGAGACCGAGGGGAAAATAGCGCCTTAATGGTCATGTGCGGTACATGATCGATACGTATGGTATTTTGAAAATGAGTTTGCGGAACAATGGGTAGAAAAATTATTAATTCAGAGCTTATTATTACGGGTCGGGATATTGGCTGGTGAGAAATAAAATATCATTTGATGAGGCCCGTTTAGAGCAACTTCGTTTGCTTTATAAAATTAAGGTGGAACTTTAGATTTAAAATTGTATCCTAAGGATTCACTCAAAATCGATGGTATCAACATTTCATTGATACAGTGGGTTTTCAACGAACCTGAAGAGTACTGGCTACTTGCTGTGATTAGTTCTGCAATACCTGTAATGAATTTGAGAAACATGTCACGGAAGGGAAATAAAGCATTAGATAAATAATGAGTTCAACCTCACGGCCGAATCACTTTAGCAACCATCAAGCTGGAATCCCATAAAAAAGCCGCTCATCCTTTTATCCGAGGATGACTGGCTTTAGTGTTACATTTAGACAAAAGCCTAGGGAAGCTAACGAGCTCGATGAGCTTTTGATTAATAATTCGTTATTACTAAGGGCACTTTATGAGTAATCAAAACGAATGGGAGGTACGAACAATGCAGGATTACCAGAAGCCTTTTATTGGGGTCTATGAACATTTCCGAAGAATTGAGTCATCAGGTTTTATTGCCGCTATTCCTATTATTGAAGATCCTATCGAGGGTGTTAATACGAGAGTGCTAAAAATTAAAACTGATGGTGCTGAAATAGTTCATGATGATGGTTTAAATACCGACGTATTCCCCCCACAGGAGGCATTTCGTCGAGTGTTAGAAGTTTTTAGTCAAAGAAATTTACCTTCACACGGAGCGATTCCTATTTATGGTCTAGATCCCTCTATGTATAATAATTTTTTGCAGTTTAAATGCTCGCCTCAAGGCATTCCAACAGGAGAATTAATTAGGGACAACAGTGGCGATATTGAAGATCCTTTGACATGGCATAAAGCTGTTGATAAGTACGCGCGAGATAAAGGTTTTGTAGGTGGGATTCCTGTAGTATTTAATGGTGATACTGTATTCGTTTATTTATTATCATCAGCAGAAGCAGAGGTGGATGTTTTTTATGCTCATGAGATTAATCACTATACGAATATGACGTTTAATATTCCAGATGCTCAGCGTGACCTTTTATTGGAAGCGCATGAATTAATACTTTCAAAAATTGATTGTAATACACATCCAGAAATACCTGCTGGGGTAAAAAGTGCCTTTGGTTTTTCGGAACTCGTTTATCGCGATATAGGTGATAACGTTCCCTGTGATGTCCGCCCAGGTTTTATTTTGCTCGGATGTTACTATAATTCCCGAATTTGGTTAAATTTTGCGGAACTTGCGTCTTCTGAAAGTTTAGCTAAGACAGTAATTCATGAAATAATGCACAGTTGCGGCTACGATCATCCAGAAAGACCTGATCCGGACGATCTTAGTCACCCTTATTACTCTAGTATTCCTGTATTAGCTGAATTATGTATTGATGGTGGCTTTTCTGCCGGTCTTCTGTAAATACCGTATAAAATAAATGGTACCCATAGTAGTGAATCCCAAGGACTGTCTACTCTACGGAGTAGAGAGTTCATTTCATTTTCTTAGGAGATGCAATTGTGCCAAGACCCACACACAGGATCAATATCAAGATAAATGCCAAGTATGCAGCTATAGAATTGATCTAAGCGAGGGGGATTTCTATTCGGAGACACACCACATCCAACCTCGGTCCGAAGAAGGTCCTGACGTCTTCGATAACATGATCGTTGCCTGTCGCAATTGCCATATCCTCTTGGACAGCGGCTCTATTACAATCAACATTAAAACCAAGCAGGTCATTCACCGCGATCCGGACATGTGCTCAATACAATGCAGATTATCCTAAAGCACACCATTGATCAAGGATTTTATCAATTACCATAATACAATGAAATATAAAGAGTTGGGCATGCGTTAAGTCAGTAGGTGGAAAGTGGTGGCAATAAGGGATGCTTCGGGAGCAGCGGGAATGATGTGCTGGCTACGCTGGACAGGAGCAGAGACAACCCTGCCGTCAGGCGGCAAGAGGAACTTCGCGCCATTGGCTGGGATGACCTGAACTTGTCTCGGGTTGGTGGCAATCAGGTCATCGAAAATAATAAAACGAAATTATGTTAATAATATCTGATGAATAAATCTGCTAGGGAGGTTGCCTATGGAATATATTATTGCCGTTATCACTGCTGTTGTGAATGCATATTTAGAAAGGGAAAAGGCACAACAAGATGAGGAACGTTCTATGCGAGTAATTAGAGAAATGAATGAATACGTGACAAACAATGGTCAGAAAATACTGGATGCTCTTTTCGATTTAAAAATAAACGAATTAATTGGTCTATATTTAGGTCAAATTGAGAACTTTAAAGAGTATGAACCGACTGATGATATGAAGAGCACTCTGGAGAAATTGGCATACGATATTAATCTACATATAGTTGGGCCACTAATAAATTTATTTGACACACACAAGAATAATATTTCCCGAGTTAGAAAAATAGTACATTTATTAGTCCTTACAATTTCTCTTCGTGCCCTTGTACTATCAGAATTAAAGTTCAGACATGGCGACGATAGGGACGAGCATCTGCTTGAACAGTGGAAATATGCTAGTGGATGTGCTAAGTGGGTTATTGACAATCAATTAGAACATCACTTTAATCCGACATTCCGTATTTGGAATATCTGTGAGGAGAATTTCCGTACAGACACGACGTGTCTCCCTACAGGAGAAACAGACCCTTGGCGAACCCCTTCGACATGCTGTATCCCTGAGTTTAAAGAGTATAAACCTGAACGAGATAACCTTCAGAAAGATAAAGAGCAAGGTTATAAGATAGATGAAGCTATTAACTACTTGGAAGGTTTTTACTTGTTGAAGAAATGGGAAATAATTAAAGTTAATGAGAAACCAACGCATTAAAAAGACTGGACAAGATCCGAATTGAGGAACAACAAATAGCGCCAAAGGTAGGGACTAGGAAGAAGCACAAGCTTTGTTGCCCGAGGAGAAGAACATATATTCACTAAGGGCCGCGCCAGTCGCGGAAAGCGCCTTGCCTAATTTGTGGGTTCTGCTTTCGGTCCGATCGGCACAGTTGCAGGTGCTGTTGCTGGCGGTGCGCTGGGTAACCAAGCCGGTGAGCAAGCCAATGAAAACGGCGGTAACACAAACCAGAAACAACGAAATCAACAGCAACAGCAATAGCACTTACAAGCGAGTAACATTGGGTGCGGGGGTAACCCTGTACCTTAAATTATCCGTGCAAATATTGAGAACATTCGCTTAACTACCGTTTTTTTATATTTAACGGTAGTTTCATTAATGACGCTGCTGATTTCGTTGATCTGAATGAGGTGGATCGATATTTTTCCAAAAGAAGTACTTTTACCGATTAGTTAGCCTGGCTCCCTGTCGAAGAACCGCCGCGGTTAATCGATTTGAAACATTTTGTCGTTGAATTGTTTTGATTCTTAACAAAGCAAGCACATTTGTCAGTTGTTCCAAAACATGAATATGATTTGGGTTGATGAACAATATCGAGACAAGGGTGTAGGAAAGCAAGTTGTCCTCTTCTGGGAAGAACAAATGAAACAAAAGGGCTTCAATCTGGTTATGACATCCACTCAGGCTGATGAAGGAGCCCAACATTTTTATAGAAAACTAGGCTACAAAGATGCAGGATGCTTACTAATTGATACACAACCATTGGAAATACTCCTTACAAAAAACTTAAACTAAAGGGAAACGTTAGTTCAATGATTCAGAGACAGTCTAGGGCGTCTAAATCTTATTTTATGGAGTCTGCCGGTATGACAATTCTAATAAACACGTTGAATAAAGACATCCAGTCTAATTCTCTATTTTTTTGTTGACTCACGTAACCCGATCTGCGACCATCCCGACATAAGCCGGGAGGTTTCCCGCGAACCGTTAAGACTGATCAGGCGATTATAAGTCAAACTCTTCCCATCCTGATGCCAATAAGAACCTTTGAGGCTTCTTCTAAGGCTTCCGGTTCTATTACCATTAATAGCGGCTCTCCAATATCTATCATTGCACCTATACGCTTACTGTAGCCTTCGAAGGTTCCGATGGATATAATTTCACCGCACCGTCCGCCAAACCCACTATCATGACCTTCTACGATCTGCACGGTTAGCCCCGGATTCAACTCATTCCATTTCATAATGTTGGTGCCCTTCCTTTCGTATTCAAAGTTCATTCATCCTCGCCGCCGGTCCAAGGCTTATAGCGCACATCAGGTGGTGTCGTCTACTTTATTTAGTGCTGCCAGTACAATCTTGATATCTCGCACCTTGGCAAATGGTGAACGGTCACTTTCGACGATGGTTTCTATCCGGTTAAGAGCTGCATCTCGGCGGAACCTCACATCATGTTTTCCGGGGGACTGTTCAATCAAATGCTTGGTTAATTCAACTATGACTTTTTCTCGATCCATTTTATCCTCCTTTAGAGGGGCTAGAGGGCCAGATTATCAAAATACTCTCTTATTAAACCCCAAACCTCTGATCATTTTCTGAACATCAGCGATATGTATCTAATATTATGAGTGCGTATGATAGTGTGCAGAACGTAAGACGAAGTTAGCTGGTGTTTATTTTGTTCGGTGATGGTTTGAGAATCGGGCTTGTATGCATCGATTTTACGGGATTTCTGCAACATATCATTTTTTGAGCTGTCTGTTCTAATAAAAATGATAGCGGCAAAGAAACGTTTACAGCGTTCCGCATGAAATTCCTGCAACGTAGTTCTGTCAAGAAAGTTACTGAGCTAGCGGGCAAGCTCATCTTTTCCAGTTAAGACCTCAACCATGATGCCTGCCCCCAGGCGGAAGCCATAGGCAAAGGAGGAGGCCAACTCCATCCCATGAGTTTGACCATATAAGTCCAGTAACTTCTCAAGCTCATCAAACTCCTCTTCAGAATGCCGCTTCCTCCAAGCCTCTACGGTTTCAGATGTTTTCCGGCTTGCCTGACGGTAATGCGGATCATTGGGTACAACCTTTTCATCTGGGCACAAATTTCCATGAAATAGCTGATCTAGCAGGCTCCTCATTTCTCTTCATCCTTTCGAGTTTTCAGGTAAGACATCTTTTAATTTCATTATCTGGTCATCTCTATCATGAAATCTACGGAGTATATTCTACAGAATGGGATTTATTTTTGATTTGTGGTAACAAATGGAAGGTGTGATATGCTAAATTTGATATAATTTAATAGTGGATTATTTGCAGGATGACTGGGGATATAGATTGGACTTGAAACTTGAGGAAAGGGAGCGGAGTGACGGAGGGGAAGTTTGGAACTGTAGGAGCGATACTCTAAACTTTTCAGTTCAATCTATATAGGTAAAGTAAATAAACAACATTGGAGATGAACAAGATCATGGCGAAAGCAATTTTTCTTGATTTTTACGGTACGTTGGTATATGAAAACAGTGAAATTACTATGGAGGTCATCGAACAAGTCTATAACACTGGAAAGGCAAAGGACAAAATGGAAGCTGCCAGGTTTTGGTGGAGAAATTTAGCAGAGCTGCGTGCCGCTTCATTTGGAGAGACGTTTCTGCCACAGTATGAACTGGCTGTCCAGGCGTTTGAGACAACCATTCAGCATTATTCTTCCACAGCGGATGCCAAAAAGCTTGCTGGCAGGCTTGCAGAACATTGGAGTAATCCTCCTGTCTACAAAGATGTCGAGGCTTTTCTCTCAGCCAACCGGTTGCCGATATACATTGTGACGAATTGCGATACTATTTTTGTGGAAACAGCATTGTTCAACATGGGGTTACAACCAAATGGACTGATTACAAGCGAGATGGCAAAAGCTTATAAGCCCCGCAAGGAAATTTTCGAACTGGCCTTGGAGGTATCCGGGGTGAGTGCTGACGATGTGATACATATTGGCGATTCAGTAAGCGGTGATGTCACGGGTGCTGCTAATGTTGGAATTCAACCGTTGTTTTTAAATCGGGAAAACAAAGAGACGCCTCCTGGAGTAACGTCGATTAATTCGTTGTCTGATATTAATAAAATTCTGCATATTTAACCGTAAGAAGGATGGGAGTACTTTGACAATGCGTAGAAAGTATTTATTGTTTGTTTTAACCATGGTTATCTCTGTAATTTCATTAAGCGGGTGTGAAAGTGTAAAAGAAGCAGACCTGAAAAAACCGGTTGAAAATTATTTGGATGAGCGATATGGCTTCAAGGAGCCGTTTAAATTTCTGACATGGGATGATAATTGGTTTGAAGGTATTGATCATCAGACAGCTATTGAAATCGGCAAACCCTATCATGCGACTGCTTATATTATGCTCGAACGGGATACTTACAAAATTGCTGAGGAAAGAAGTGATAATGTATTTTTTGAATTATATAAAGGTGCCTATATCGAACAGCATCCAGAGGTAATGAAAGTAACCGAACAACTGATTGACAAATATGATTTAATGAAGAAATCAGCAAGTGAGTACGATAAAATGAAAGGGAATTACTACTACTATCTTAATGTTAATCTGAATACAAAACAGGCGGATAAACTCATAGATACTTTCAGTCAGACTCAAAAAATTGATACCCTAAATTCTCTGCCCGACATGTCTGATCCATTAAGTAAAGAGGGTAACAGATATCGGGGCGTAATTAATTTTAATTTTGATTTTAACATCTATAAACAAGACAAAGACGTTCCTCAAGCAGAGGATATTGCAAACGATTTTGAAAAAAGTCATGTTCTCACTGAAGGGCTTTATTGTATCTCTGTGCATACTATAGAGGTTCATGATAAGGGAGTTTCTCAAGGAATGGATCCCAGGAATAATAACGTTCGTTTTAAGGTCGATAGAAATGGTGAGTTTAAAAATATAAGTGTGTTGGAAGAGTAAAGGTCGGAGTCCTGTGTGGTTAAAAGCCATATCAGGGCTTTTTTGTTTATCTCAGATGATAGCCTTGCTTACAAGTCGGACAAAAATTTAACAGCTTGCAACAATTCCACTTTGTAATTTGTATATATAGTGAAAAGGTACCTGAAAGCAACCAAAAACGCAAATGGAGGGTTTTATTATGAAAATTACAAAATCGATGATCACAGCGGCCTGTCTGGCAAGTTGTCTGTCGGCAGGCAGTATGAGCTTGGCAGGAAAGGCTTTTGCAAATATTTCACCGGTGAAAGTAGTGGACAACGTTAAAGTAAACAAATCAAACAAATCTGTACAGGAGAGCGGGCATGTGAAAAAAGTGGCGGCAGGCGAAACGTTTGAGATTACGCTGGAGGAAAATGCATCTACCGGTTACTCCTGGAGTTATGCCGCAGATGGCGATACACTTGAGCTTATTGCCGAAAAAAGTAAATATCCCGAACAGACAGATCCCCCAATGGTGGGTGTTGCAAGCCAAAAAACCTGGACATTTAAAGCAACAAAAGCAGGCACGTATACGTTGAAGTTTACGTACACTCAGGCGTGGGAGAAGGATCAGAAACCTGCGCAAACGGTGAATTATACCATTCAGGTGAACAAGCAAAGCGCCAACGGCAGCAAAGCGGCAAAACAACAGCCGTTGGCCGTTTTGAAAACGGGAAAAGTGAATACTGTGAAGGCCGGTCAACCATTTCATGTGAAGCTGGAAGAGAATACGACTACTGGATACTCCTGGAGCTACGATATCAACAGCAATGCAGTTAACCTGATTGCTGAAGAAAACAGATTTCCGGCCCCAATTAATGTTGATGGAGCGCCGGGTGAGAAGATATGGACATTTAAAGCGAAAAAAGCTGGCACATATACATTGAAGTTTACTTATATCCAGTCCTGGGAGAAGGAACAAAAACCTGCACAAACAGTGACATATACCGTGAAAGTAAACTAATATGCCTATTTGCCTGTAAAAGAAACCATGGTATAGGTGTGGATGCATGATGTTTGGGAGGTCTTGATTTGCTTACAATTGAACAGGGGAACCACAACCTGTTACACCGGTTAATACGATATATTATCTATTTATACAACAGGCTGGCACTGATTTGGCGACCGGCTCTAAAGGTGGAGCCTGGCCACGGGCAATCGGTTGTTCTGGATAGATTCCAGCAACGGGTAGAAATGAATATAAAGGCGGAGCAGCTTCTAGGTGACTATGGAACCTCCATTTTGCGGATGGCCTATTCGTATCTACACAGTCTTGCTGACGCCGAAGATGTGCTGCAGGATACCTTAATCCAGTATCTAAAGGCAGCGCCCCGTATTGAAAATACTGCACATGAAAAAGCATGGCTGCTAAGGGTAGCGGTTAATCTCAGCAAAAATAAAATCAGTTATAACAAGAGGCATGATACCATTGAACTTAATGAAGAAGTGATTTCTGCCGGGGAACTGGATCTGCAGTTTGTATGGGAGGCGGTGAGCGGCTTGCCGGTCATGTATTCCGAAGTTTTGCATCTGTTTTATCATGAGGGATGTTCGACTGCACAAATTGCGGAGCTATTGGCTAAAAAGGAATCCACGATTCGTTCGCTCCTTCACCGTGCCAGGGAAAAGCTCAAGATCATTTTGAAGGAGGAATATGACTTTGCCGAATAAATATAACGAGATCATGAGCAGAGTTACGGTGACGTCCGACATGCATGAACGGATCATAGACAACATTCGCCGGGCGGATTTGGACCCAAAAGGGTATCGGCTTCAGCAACTGTTCAGACATAACAAAAGGGCTATGTCTATCGCTGTCTGCTTTCTGTTGTTATTGACCGGTGCGTTTGTGACGACACAAAATTTACATCAGAGCGAAACCGTTCAGCCCATTGAACAGGTGCCCGGCCCGGTATTGGGAGTGCCCTACATAACCGAATACCCGTCAGTGCAGGAGCTTGCCACAGGCATTGGCTTTGAAGTGAAAGAGGTCACGCAAATTCCATTTCAGGTGAGGCAGACAGACTACTCATCCGTATCCGGAGAAATGGCACAAATTCATTACAGTGGTGCCGATAACAGTCTGATGTTTAGAATGTCGCCGGGTAATAACGATATCAGCGGCGATTATAAGCAATACAATGATACAAAAACCATTTCATTAAAAGATGAAAGAGTGACGATTAAGGGAAACGGTGGCAAGTATGAACTGGCGATTTGGCAATCTAACGGATTCTCGTATTGCCTGAGTACAGAGAAAGGAATCAGTGAAAAAGATTTGATGCTTACGGTACAGTCCGTACAGTAGTTCCTTAAACCAGCTTAGAAAAGAACAAGGAAGATCGCAAGGCTCTCATGAAGTAATGAGGGTCATGCGATCTTTTTTTAAGTTCAGAATACCACTTACAGAAAGAACACTTTCAAAGCAAGGCACAAAACAAAGATTCGTCCCGCTCTTTAAGGACAAGCTCATTCCTCTTCTGTAAATACCGCAAGTGCGCAACTGTCTCCCCAAGCGCAAAACTTACGGAGGCAGGATCGGCCACCTTGGGGAATAAACGGGTGCTGATCTCATAAGGAGTGAGTTCTCCGGCGTTGGAATGTTTCCATATGGACCGGATCTCCTGAAGACGTTCAAGATGATGCTCAATTACGCGGTCGATGAACGATTCGGACAACTGAAATGCTTCGCCGTGCCCGGGAAGGACAGTTTGTATATGTAAGGTTTGCAGCTTTTTTAGGGTATCAAAATAATCCTGCAAAGGGTCTGCGCCGGTACTGTAATCATACGTAATATTAGGTGTGATTTTCTCAAGCAGAAGGTCACCGCCTATGAACAATCCGCTGGCCTGGTGGAGAAAGCCAACACTCCCTTCAGCATGACCGTTACCAAACTTCACTTGAAATTGCGTTCCGCCTAGTAGAATGTCCTCCTCTGGCTCCAAGAGCACTTTGGCCCCTTCGATCGGCTTCACCCAAGTAAACAGTTCTTCATTATGTTCACTCATTTGGGCAACGAGCGAAGCAGGAACACCGCATTTTCGGCTGAATTGGGCGGATTTCCTGATAGATTCGCTATGATAGGTGCGGTCTGCCCAGTCAAAAGTCTCCTTGCTGCTGTAAACAGCGGCATCCGTCCACTGCTGAAACATCCCCGCAAGACCGTAATGGTCCGGGTGGTAATGAGTCACGATAATCCTTCTGATGTCCCCGAAAGTCAGATCATAACGCTGTAAAGCTTCAGTCCAGACCGTTAAGGTATTGTCTGTAGCTAAACCAGGATCAATCACGCTCCATCCTTCTTCATCTTCTATAAGATAACTATTCACATGATTGAGACGTAGGGGCAGAGGCAACCTCACTTTGTGTATGCGCAGCTCTAAAGGATTCATTAGTATCTCCTTTTAAATTAATCCGGTTTATCGGAATTATAAAAATTAGTTTGAACTATAATCGAGAAATGCGGTAGTGTCAACGTTTTTTAATTTAAAATTGTTTATTCACAATTGTGTTGACAAATTAATCATAGCGGTTTAGTATGATTAAAAATGTTTCGTTGGCAAACAAAAAGGGGGTGACACAGCATGAAGGATGTAATCAACCGGGAGCAGATTGAAACCTTGCTTAGAAGCTCGGCATATCACCGCTTTTTGGATGTTCAAGTTGAAGAACTAAATGAAGAGTCCATTACGATTTTACTGCCTGACAACGATCTGTTTGTTACAGGGGACGCTGAATATATTCACGGCGGGATCATTGCAACGCTGATCGACATCGCCGGATACTTTGCGGTACATCGCAAGGTGAATCTGCCTACACCCACTATTGATTTGCGGATTGACTATTTGAGGCCGGCAGCGCCTGGTGTTCTGCGTGCCAAGGCCAATCTGGTCAAATTAGGGAGAACGGTTAGTCTGGCAGATATTTCGGTAACAGACCATACAGGAAAGGAAGTTGCTGTCGGCCGGGGATTGTTTAGCTCGAAGCAGTAACCGTATATATTTGGAGGTCAGCCCTAGAAAGGGAGGAGTTATGAGTACGTATAATTTTGCGAGCATCATTCAAGAATCTGCTGCACGTTATCCTTCAAAGATTGCCTTGATCACGCCCCAGATTACATTGAATTATTCAGAGCTGGCCCGGCGTGTGAATCAAGCGGGGAACCTCTTTCTAAACCTGGGTGTTCATCCGCAAGACCGTGTCAGCATATTGTTCACTAATGATTACCGGTTCCTGGAAATTTGCTTCGGGTTGATGTCGATCGGCGCTATTCCGGTGCCGATGAATGCCAAGCTGGGTGCGGAGACGTTAGCTTATGTGTACCGCAACAGCGGAAGCCGGGTTCTAATTTTTCACGATGAACTGAATGAGAAGGCACAGGCTGTGCAGCAGATCAGTGAAGCTTCTATACTTGTACGCTGTGCTAGCGTGAATGAACAAGCAACTCCCGTTGCACTGTCCTACGATGAGTTGCTTCCTCAGCAGTCCGTAAGTCTGGAGCTGTACCCGTCAGAGGAGAGGGCGATCTGCTTCCTCCCCTATACATCCGGTTCAACCGGGAATCCCAAAGGATGCAGGCTAACTCACCGGGGGCAGCTATGGAACGTTCAGTCTACCTCGCAGCTAAGAGGTTTAACGGATGAGACGCGGGTGATCATCTCTCTGCCTCTCTACCACAAAAATGCGATGACGACGATGAAGACCATTTTCTATCTCGGGGCATCAGCCGTCGTACTCCCAAAAGCGGATCCAGAGCAGATCGTGAAAGCCATTGAGACTCACCGCTGTACATATATGACGGGTGTACCCGCTTTATATCGAATGATAGTAAGTTATCTGAAAGAACATCCGGGGTTCGATCTTACATCCTTACGTTTTGGCATATGCGGTTCCTCCGATACGCCTAGCGAGCTGTTAGAAGAGGTGCAGCAGCTCTTAGGAATTCCAATGTATGAAGGATATGGGCTTACTGAAGGGGGGCCTGTCGTACTGGAATCCCGGGAAGGTATTCAGCGGATAGGCTCTGCAGGTATTCCTGTGCCGGGCTGTAAGATTCGAATTGTGGATGAACAAGAGAACGAGGTCGGTCCGAATGTAACCGGTGAGCTTTGGGTGAATAACCCGGGCGTAGCTGACGGGTATTGGAATCTCCCGGAGGTCACTGCCCGCAGGATTACGCCGGACGGCTGGTTGAAGACAGGCGATGCAGCTTGCAGGGATGAAGATGGATTCATTTATATTGTTGGACGTAAGGACGACATGATGAATGTGGGAGGAGAGAACGTCTATCCCAAAGAGGTGGAGAACATTCTCCTGAAGCATCCTTTGATTGAGGATGTCTGTGTCCTGCCTATTCCTCATGAAGTGAAGGGTGAGGTTCCTGTAGCCGTCATTGTGACAGGCAAGGGCGGTGAGTTAAAAGAGGATGAAGTGAAGCAGTTCTTTATTCATAACGGTCCCGCTTACGCTCATCCCCGCAAAGTCATCTTCGTGGATGCCTTGCCGCTTACCGGACCTGGCAAGCTTGACCGAACGCGATTAAAAGAGCAAGTCACGCAAAATATAATTTAAGAGGAGAAGATATCCAATGAGAGCTGCACTTATTCTTGAACACGGAGATCGAAATAATGTTGTTGTGGGAGAGTATCCGAAGCCTGAAGCCGGGCCGAAGGAAGTTGTCGTTAAGGTTGAAGCTGTCTCCCTGAACCATCTTGATATTTTCGTACGGCGGGGAATTCCGGGGAGAAAGCTCCCTCTGCCGCATATCTCTGGCGGGGACATCTCTGGAATTGTGGAACAGGTAGGAGAAGGAGTTCTAAATGCCAAGCCTGGTGACCGGGTTCTCATTGATCCATCCATCCCGGGTCATGGAGCACTGGGGGAAGACCTGACAGGCGGACTTGCCGAGTATGTAAAGGTTCCGGCGCAGAATCTGATTCCGCTGCCTGATGAGATCTCCTTCGAGGAAGCCGCGGCTCTTCCGATTGCTTACGGAACAGCCTGGAGAATGCTGATCACCCGCGGCAAGCTGCAAGCCAATGAGACGATCCTGATTCTCGGTGCTAGCGGCGGCGTAGGGAATGCAGCCGTGCTTATCGCTAAGCTGGCCGGTGCCAAAGTCATTGCTGCAGCCGGATCGGATGACAAGCTGGAGAAGCTTAAGGAGCTTGGTGCGGATCTGGTCATTAACTACAATACAACGGATTTCTCGAAAGAAGTCTGGAACTACACCGGCAAAAAAGGAGCGGATGTCGTCGTTGACTATACTGGTAAGGCAACCTGGCCGCAAAGCATCAAGGCGACTGCCGTCAAGGGAAGAATTCTAACTTGCGGTGCAACGACTGGCTATGAAGCGGTGACGGATCTGAGATATGTATGGGTGCGTGAAATTACAATTATCGGTTCCAATGGCTGGGAAGCGGGCGATCTGATCACTTTGCTTGAGCTTGTGCAAAGCCGCAAGCTGAAGCCGATTATTGACAGAGTGTTGCCGCTGGAGGAAATCAGGGAAGCTCACCGCATCATTGAAGAACGTGAATTCTTCGGGAAAATCATTATCAAGCCATAAGGCATAAGGGAGGCGGACATTATCGGATTCACATTGAAGTTTGATCATATTGTTCATTATGTAAATCAGCCGGAACAGGTATTTGAAGAGTTGAAACCTTACGGTATCCATGCCATACATGGCGGGAGACATGAACAGATTGGGACATATAATGCACTCAGCTATTTCGATCTAAGCTATATCGAGTGGATCGGTGTATTCGATCACAGTCTGCTTCCGCTTGGAGACCGGACAAGCCGTTATGGTTTGATTGAGACGTTGGCCAAAGATGGATTTCAGGAAGGGCTGAGCAGGATCGCACTTCGTACCCATGATATTGAAGGTCTTGCAGCGCATCTGCGCAGTCAAGGTCTAGAGGTATTCGGGCCGGAGGCATGCAGCCGCAGAAGACCGGACGGTACGCTGGTAAAGTGGAAGCTGTTATTCGCAGGAGAAGCCGGCGTTGAACACGGACTTCCGCTGCCCTTCTTCATCCAGTGGGAAGGAGAAGACCCGGAGCGGAAGATGGAACTGCAGGAGGCCGGAGTAATCCTTCCGCATGAACGTGGACTTCTCCAGCTTAGAGAGGTCGGGTTTACCGTGAGTCGTCTGCAGGAGACCGTTGAAAAATGGGCGAAATGGTTCCGCGTCCACGCGGGTGAAGTTACCTATGATCCTATATTGCGGGGCAATCGGCAGACTCTGGATCTGCACGGAACTTTACTCAGCTTTGTGGAGCCAGTGGAAGAAGGTCCGGCTTCAGAAGCCTTAAAGTCCCGTGGACAGCGGCCGTTCCTTGTAAGATTGAGCTCTGGAGAACCCGGAAGTCAGGAGCAATATGTAAAGATTCTGGGTTCACTATATCACTTGAACTAAGGCTGCCTGTCAAACATCAACTGACAAAACTGGCATAGAAGGGGAGGTTACTGTATGGCCAAAGAGAGGAAAGGCCGAACGGGGCAAAAACCTCTTTGGATTATTATTGTACAGGTCGCATTTGTAATACTGCTGCTGGGGTGGATGGAGCTCGCAGTATCCAAAGGCTGGGTGAGTCGAGTTTTCCTGGCTTCACCAACCCAAATTTGGAATGAGCTTGTCTATACGATTCAAGAAAATACACTGTGGCCGCATCTGATCCTTAGTCTGAAGGAGGTTACAGTAGGTTACTCGATATCTGTCGTTGCCGGAATCGGACTCGGTGTGCTCTTCGTGTCGTTCCCGACATTGGAGAAGCTGATAGATCCGCTGGTAGCCTCAGTAATGGCTATCCCGAAGACAGCGATTATGCCGCTGCTTATCGTCTGGTTTGGGATCGGGTTTACGAGTAAGGTTGTGCTCGTCATTCTCTTCTGTTTTTTCAATATTCTCTACAACACCGTTACAGGTGCCAAACAGATCCGGAACGATCATATCAAACTAGCCAGGGTCTTCAAGGCAAGCAGAGCTCAGACGGTATTCAAGGTGCTTCTGCCATCGGCACTGCCAAGCATTTTCAACGGGCTGCGGATCACGGCGGCCACAGCGATTACCGGCGTTGTCTTTGCAGAGATGGCTGCCTCCAAGGGCGGATTAGGATTTATGTTGAATGAGTCTCAAGCCGTACTTAATACTCCCAGGCTTTACCTGGTTATTATCATCGTAACGATTTTGTCCGTCTTATTCGTGAACATCGTCAATCTTGTCGAGCGGATCACTTGCCGCCGCTGGATTACGAGCCCACATCAATCTAAATAGAGTAGGTGCGAACCATATGAAGAAGCCTAATAAAACATTCAGCCTTTTATCCATTATTCTTATCCTATCGCTCCTCTTGGCAGCGTGCGGTTCTAACTCTGCATCCAATACTACAAGCAATAAATCTACTAATAATTCCAGTAATACCTCCAGTAATACCTCTGCAGATTCCTCATCGAATACAGGCAATAAGGAGACTGTGTCCTTGAATCCAGCCGACGGAGTACCTCCCTGGCAGGGCCGCGACAATGAGCGTGTCAAAATCAATGCCGGCTTCGCCAAAGGGATGACTGGGATAGCCAATCAATTTGCAATAGCGAAAGGCTGGTATTCTGATGCCGGCATAGATCTTGATATTGTGGATATTCCCAATCCTGTAGCGGCATTCGGCGCGGGCGAGGTAGACATTGCCGATGGTGACCCGGGTACTTATATTCCTGCCATCGCTAATGGCGTTAAGATGAAAATCGTCAGCAATATGTGGAGAAGCCGGGGGGCCTACTGGATTATTGCCAAACCGGAGATTAAGACTTGGGCAGATCTGAAAGGCAAGACCATTGGAACCGGTCAAGCTACAGGCGGTATGCCTTTGACGCTCAAGGAGGTTCTTAGCCAGAACGGCATTGATTACAAAAAGGATGTAGAATATGCGGCGAACAGCTTTTATCAGGAAGCCTACGCATCCTTTGTGAAGGGCGAAGTTGACGCTACGATCATTCACCAGCCGTTCGCCACGCTGGCTGAACAAGAAGGGACTGGACATGTTCTTGCGAAAACCTGGGAGTTTGTTCCCGAATATCAGACAGGCGTGCTTGTAGCCAGCCAGAAGTTGATTGATGAACAGCCAGAGGTCGTTGAACGCCTGCTTGAAGTCTACTTTTATGCGAATGAATATGCCAAGACTCATCTGGATGAATTCTATCCTTGGGCAGCTGAATATTTGAATCAGGATGAAGAAACGATTAAGAAGGCCATTAATTCCGAGATCATATTGTGGGAAAATAACCCGATCGTCGATACGAAGCGTCTTCAGGTTACAGAAGATCTGCTAACCAAATATGGCATGCAGCGTGAAGCGATCTCTGTTGACGGTGTTGTAGATAATACATTCGCCGATAAGGTTGCGAAGACACTGCTGCTTGGAAAATATGCTAAACAATAAGCACGCAGGGAGGAGCGCTTATGCCTACTATTGAACTCCGTAACATCAACAAGGAATACTCCAGTGTGGATGATGAGCAGACTTTAGCGCTCAAAAATATAAATCTTAAGGTGAGTGATGGCGAGTTCGTCTGCGTGCTTGGGCCAAGCGGTTGCGGGAAGAGCACGCTGCTCGAAATCGTGGCGGGCCTGCTTAATCAATCCAGCGGTGAGATCATTTTGGATGGCAAGGTGCAGGCTGGAACGAGCAGAGATATCGGAGTTGTATTTCAGGACTCCGCTCTATTTCCTTGGCGCACTATCCGCCGAAATATCGAATTCGGGCTGGAGATTGCAGGGGTTCCCCGTTCAGAGCGGCGCGGGCGGGCGGAACGCACGATTGATCTTGTAGGGCTAAGCGGCTTTGCGGATAAATATCCTCATCAATTATCCGGAGGTATGCGCCAGCGGGCCGGCTTAGCCCGGACGCTGGTAGCTGATCCGCAAGTGATTTTGATGGATGAACCCTTCAGTGCTGTCGATCACCTGACACGGTTAACACTGCAGGATGAGATTATACGGATTTGGCAACAGGAGAAGAAGACGGTGTTCTTCATTACTCATGATGTGGCTGAAGCCGTATATTTGGCTACCCGCATCGTCCTGCTCAGCCCTCGTCCAGGACGCATTCATCAGATCTTCGATGTTCCCTTTGAAAGACCGCGCAACAGAAATGATGCCGAGATTCTGAACATTGTGGAAAAGATCTATATCAGTATCAATAATCCCCCCGCGGATCAGACCGAGTATTTCATTTAGCAGATCACATCTCAACAAATAGCCAAGGAGGTGACAGGATGAACATATTGATTACCGGGGGAAGCCGAGGAATTGGACTTGCAATCAGCCGGAAGCTTGGCGCAGGCGGGCATCGGCTGCTCCTATCCGGGCGTGACGAAGGCCATCTCGAATCTGCGGCAGCACTGCTCCCTAAGGATGCGTTGTATTTGGCTGCAGATGCCGGGGACCTGTCCTCGATCAGCCAACTGGTCCAATATGCCAAAGAACAAGCATTCTCGCCGGATGTGCTGATACTTAATGCTGCGGCATTCTATGATGCAAGCCGTTCGGTGATTGAGCCTGATGTGGAAGAGCTTGATCGTATATTGCGGGTAAATCTGCTGGCGAATGTAGCTTTGGTCAAGGCTTTTCTTCCAGCAGTTAAGGCAGGAAGCTACCCGCGTATATTTTTCATAGGATCAACAGCGGCTCTCCGTCCGGACAGTTCCTTCTATGCTATATCCAAAGCAGCCTTGAGCAATTACGCCCGTGGCCTGAGGGAAGAACTGAAAGTGTCTGGCGTAGGGGTAACTCTCATTCATCCTGGAGCGACATTTACTGAAAGAAGAGTGCCGGGAGAAGGTATTGCAGAGGACAGATTCCTTGCCTCGGAAGATATAGCCAAGCTCGTAGAAACGATGCTTGAGCTCAGCCCGCAGGCAGTCGTCGAAGAAATCAGTATTCGTCCTATGTTGGGTGACACTTACTGAACTTACGAAAGGGTAAAGAATACCGCGATCCAGCAATCAACATGAAATTGGAATTTTTGTTTGACGAATCCTGTGGAGTACGTATAGTATGAAATTGTTTCGTAAGAAAACAAAATTTCAAGAGGAGCGTTAAAGATTGGAGAAATTTCATGTTGAACTGGACCGCTCCTTGGTCCGTATGTTCGAGGTCTATAATACACTGAACAAGAGGCCGAGAGAGTATAGTCCCGGAGTCGTCTTGTATTTATCCGAAATTCATATGATTGAAGCCATTGGTCACCATCCAGATTGTAAATTAACTGAAATCTCAAATGTGCTTAATATCACCAAAGGAACTACTTCCAAATTATTGACCAAGCTGGAAGCCAAAGATCTTGTTTCGAAGTATCAGGTTGAAGGGAACAAGAAGGAAGTGTATTTCAGGCTGACTGAACTGGGACAAGGCGCCTTTGAAGGCCACTATAAGTTACATGAGACGAGGAGTTCGGATATCGATAGAGAATTTGACAATTACTCTCCTGAAGAGCAAAAAATCATCCTTAGGTTCATCCATATGTATACGGAAGAAATGGGACGTTATCTGGAATAAGGCTATCTCGTAGACATTAGGAGGAAATGCGTTGAAGAATTTGGAGCAGAAATTGCAGGGAATTCGTCATGATTTGCATGAAAATCCGGAGTTATCCAATGAAGAATATTCGACAACAGGCAAGCTGAAGAGTTGGTTGGAAGAGGCGGGAATCCATGTCCTGGATACGCCTCTACTGCGAACAGGACTTGTCGCGCAGATCGGCACGGGACAAGCACCTATCATTGCCATTCGTGCAGACATTGACGCTCTGCCGATACAGGAAGAGACGGGGCTGTCCTATAGCTCCCAAGTGGCTGGCAAAATGCATGCTTGCGGACATGATGTACATACAGCAGTAATTCTGGGGGCCGCTTATAGTCTTAAAGAGCGGGAGGAAGAGTTGCCTGGAACTGTACGCATCCTCTTTCAGCCTGCGGAAGAGACCGGGCATGGGGCCAAGCAGATCATAGAATCGGGAGGTCTCGAAGGTGTTGAGGCAATCTTCGGCTTGCACAACTGGCCTGAACTTGCGGTAGGCGAATTGGGAACGAGGGCTGGCGCAATTACTGCAGGTGTAGACCGGTTTGAAATCACGATCAAGGGAACGGGAGCTCATGCTGCGTCACCGGAGAAAGGGACAGATTCAATTGTACTGGCCTCACAAATTGTGCTGGCTTTGCAGACCATTAGCAGCCGGTCTATTAGTGCACTTGAATCTGTAGTAGTGAGCATAACGCGGATTAGCGGGGGAAATACATGGAATGTGCTTCCGGAAAGCGTGGTGCTTGAAGGGACGGTTCGGACTTTAAATACATCGGTTCAGCAGGAGATCCCCCGCAGAATGGATCAGATTCTTCAGGGGTTGGCTGCTGCAGCCGGGGCCGAAGTGCAATTGCACTGGTATCCTGGGCCGCCTGCAACGATAAATGATTCCAGATGGTCTGAATTCATGAGTGTGGTGGCTGAAGAGCAAGGGTATCGGGTGCTTGAGATAGGCCCCCAGATGGGCGGGGAGGATTTCTCTTTTTACCTGCAAACGATTCCTGGAGCCTTCGTTATGATCGGATCAGGAGCATCGTATAATCTTCATCATCCAAAGTTTGCGCTCGACGAGACCTTGCTGCTTCCTGCAGCAGAATACTTTGCTGCCCTGAGCGTGCAAGCTCTGAAAGAATTGAGTAAATAATATACGAAAGTTGATTCTATGAAATTCAAACAAAAACAGCGTGGAAGCTCTGCTTCTATGCTGTTTTTGTCGTAAAATCGTTCGAAATAATATTTTAAATTGTGTTATTGAAACCATTGACGATTATGCTAACAAAGTAATATTCTGTAATGGTTAGAAGGCTGCTGGAAACAACGGGCCTCATAACCATTGATTTAATGGTGTGCCAAATATGTTGTGGGAACCATTAGATCATTGCATCTAGAGCTCTTTTTAAATAAGAGAGCGCTTTCAATTTGTGAATAACGAGGAAGGAGGAGGATGTTTTCTATATTTTAATGCCAATTTAAGTGAAAGATGTAACGAAATTAAAGATTTATTAATTAATGGGAGGAATGTTGCTTGAAGAAAATTTTAGCTTTTGTTATGATGTTTGGTTTGCTTATGGGGATGGTAGCACCAATTCAGGCAAATGCAGCAACAAACATCGCACTCAACAAAACTGCAACTGCAAGTTCAAGTGAAGATTCAACAAAAACACCGGATATGGCTATTGATGGAAACGCTTCAACAAGGTGGTCCTCCAGTTATTCTGATCCTCAATGGATTAGTGTTGATTTTGGAAGCGCAATCAATGTGGATGGTGTAATGCTGAACTGGGAGGCTGCCTACGCAAAATCTTACCAGATTCAGCTATCCACAGATAACAGCAACTGGACTACAGTGTTTTCCACTACAACAGGAGACGGTGGAGTCGATACGATTTCATTTGCAACCCAAAGTGCAAGATATGTAAGAATGTATGGAACGCAAAGGGCAACCGAATACGGGTATTCTCTATGGGATTTTGAAGTGTATTCGGATAGCGGACCCGTGGATAATGGAATTATTTCTGGTGCGGTGTATAAGCTTTCAGCACAACATAGCGGCAAAAACCTGGATGTAGCAGGAGGCGCTACTTCAGACGGTGCTAATGTACAGCAGTGGACAGATAATGGAAACTCCCAGCAAAAGTGGAAAGTCATTGACGTTGGCGGCGGAGCCTATAAATTGATTGCTGAGTCCAGCGGCAAGGCATTGGATGCCGCAGGCCCTGCGGCCGATGGAGCCAATGTGCAGCAGTGGACGGACAACGGTGCAGTCACTCAGAAGTGGGCAATTATTGATGCAGGTAGCGGGTACTACAAATTAATCTCCAAAAGCAGCGGTAAAGCCTTGGATGTAGCAGGAGGCTCATCTGGAGATGGAGCTATAGTGCAGCAGTGGACAGATAACGGAAATGCGCAACAGAAATGGAAATTTACGCAGATTACAACGACTTCAGATACCTCAGCACCAACCACACCAACAAATCTTATAAGTTCCTCAAAAACGGCAACAAGCGTAAGCCTTGCTTGGGCAGCATCCACAGACAACGTAGGCGTAACAGGGTACGACATATACAATGGAACGGCTCTGGCCGGATCCAGCACAACAACAAGCTATACCGTAACCGGCTTGACTGCAAATACAGCATACAGCTTCACGGTAAAGGCAAAGGACGCAGCAAATAATATATCGGCGGCAAGCACGGCTCTGAGTGTAACAACCAGTGCAACTGCCACCACCCAGGGATTCTATATTAACGGAACAACTTTATATGATGCAAACGGAAAGCCATTTGTTATGAGAGGGATTAACCATGCTTACACCTGGTACAAAGGTCAGGAGTCCGTTGCCATTCCTGCAATTGCCCAGACAGGCGCAAATACCGTTAGAATTGTCCTTTCAGACGGGCAGCAATGGTCGAAAGACAGTCTGGCAGCCCTACAAAATCTCATCACCTTGTGCGAACAGAATAAATTAGTGGTAGTCGTCGAAGTCCATGATGGAACTGGCTCGGATAGTGAAGCAGTGCTTGATAATATAGCGAATTACTGGATTGAAATGAAAAGTGCACTCATCGGAAAAGAAAAAACCGTCATCCTCAACATAGCAAATGAGTGGTACGGCACATGGGATGGCGCAAACTGGGCCAAAGGGTATACTTCTGTAATACCAAAGCTTAGAAATGCCGGAATCAAAAATACCATCATGGTTGACGGAGCGGGATGGGGGCAATATCCGCAATCCATAGTTGATTATGGAACACAGGTGTTTAATGCAGATCCGTTGAAAAATACGATGTTCTCGATCCATATGTATGAATACGCCGGAGGAAATGCTGCGACGGTTAAGAGTAATATAGACAATGTTTTGAATAAAAATTTGGCTCTTGTTATTGGTGAATTCGGAATAAAGCACACTAACGGAGATGTTGATGAAGCGACGATTATGAGTTATTCCCAGCAAAAGGGTGTCGGCTATATCGGATGGTCGTGGAAAGGAAATGGTACCGGGCTGGAGTATCTGGATATGTCACATGATTGGGCAGGAACCAGCTATACAGAGCAAGGGAACGCCATCATTAACGGTCCAAACGGAATTAAAGCAACTTCGAAGCTGAGCACAGTATTTCAATGAACCTCGGACAATCAGGCGCTGACCACACCTTCGAATTTGTCCGGTACATCACCGCATCTGCGGGAACACTCCTTATTAAAGACTTTGAGTTGAATTTCTAAACAGCAAAGAAACAAAGCCTCCAAGCTCAACTTGGAGGCTTTGTTTCTTAAATAGCGGATGTTATGTCTAGATCATGCTAAAGCTGTGACTTTAAAATTAAGGTTTGGTACGGCTGTCAGCAAATATAATGTGGATATGCGGAAATTGCAGCAAACAATAAAATGGATAGGAGTGCGGCTTGATGGAATATACCAATCCCGTTATACCCGGCTTTCATCCCGATCCCAGTATATGCCGGGCGGGTGACGATTATTATTTAGTAACAAGTTCGTTTGAATATTTTCCGGGAGTGCCTATTTTTCACAGCAAAGATCTTGTTCATTGGCGTCAGATCGGGCATTGCCTTACAACGGCTGAACAACTGCCTCTGGCGAATGCCTGGAGCTCGGGAGGAATCTTTGCGCCGACGATCCGTCACCATAATGGCTGGTTTTATATGGTGACCACTAATGTAAGCGGAATCGGCAATTTCTTTGTCAAAACGAAGAATCCGGAAGGGGCATGGTCAGAACCGATACCTGTTGCCCAAAACGGTATAGATCCATCCCTTTTGTTCGATGATGACAACCGCGTATACTTTCAGTCTTCCCGGACCGGCGACCAAGGGGACGGGATATACCAGTGCGAAATCGATATTGAAACCGGGAAGATGCTGACGGAGAGCCGATTGATCTGGAAGGGGACAGGCGGCGCTTATCCCGAAGCTCCTCATCTATACAATATTAACGGTATATATTTTTTGATGATTGCTGAAGGCGGTACTGAGTATGGTCATATGGAAACGATCGCCAGAAGTAATCTGCCGTATGGACCTTATGAGCCTTGTCCGTATAATCCTATCCTCTCCAACAGAAGCTTGAACAGCAAGATACATGCAACGGGGCATGCGGATCTGATCGAAGCGCAGGACGGCAGCTGGTGGGCTGTTTGCCTGGGAATTAGACCTGCCTCTTATCCTATGGGTCATCATTTGGGCAGAGAGGTGTTTCTGGCCCCGGTGACCTGGACGGCAGAAGGTTGGCCGGTTATCGGTAAGGATACGCATATTGAGCCGATCATGGACGCACCGAAACTGCCGGAAGTCCTGTGGTGGGAGAAGCCTGTCAGAGATCATTTCAATGATTCGCTTCTCAGCTTTGAGTGGTCTTTTTTGCGCAACCCGGTAGTGGGGAGCTGGTCGTTACAGGAACGACCGGGGTATCTGGTTCTGCACGGACATCAAGCCCTGCTAGATGAAGCAGCCTCTCCCGCATTTGTAGGCCGCCGACTATGTCATTTCTCTTCCAACATAGAAACTGAACTGGAATATGAGCCGCAGGATGACGGAGAAGAAGCAGGGTTAACCATTTATATGGATGAAAAACATCATTACGATCTTGCCATAAGATCCTTACAGGGACGCAAAACAGTCGTTTTCCGCCGGACCGTCGGTTCATTGAAAGTGGAGGAAACTAAAGAGTGCCCTGAAGGGCCTGTTGTGCTGCGAATTCAAGCGCTGCCTGACAAGTTTACAGTGTCGTTTCAATCAGCACAATCCGGAATAATTGAAATGGGTTGGGGGGAAACTCATCTGCTCAGCACAGAAGTTGCAGGAGGCTTTACCGGTGTATTTATTGCAATGTATGCAACCTCCACAACGGGAGAATCTGCCCCTGCGTCGTTCGATTGGTTCGATTATGAACCCATTGGTTAATTTGAAAATCAAAGAAATGATTGGAGCAGCGGCTGATTCAGGCCGGCTGCTTTTTTGTATAAGTGTAGCGGTAAATAACAAATCACTGCTGCTCTACAGTTGTTGCTGCTTTCGAAAAGCTTTGGGGGACATGCCGTACATTTTTTTGAATTGACGCGTCAGATAATTACTGTCATTAAATCCGCACTCGTAGGAAATTTCTGTAATGGAACGATTTGTTTGTTTTAACAGCGTGCAGGCTTGTTCCAAACGAAGGCGCTGAATATAAGCGATTGGCGTTGTCAGATAATAGGCCCGGAAAATCCGGTTTAAATGCCTGACGGAAATATCCGACTTAGCCGCAATTTCTTCCAGCGTAACCTGTTCACGATAGTGTTCTTCAATGTAAGAGATGGCATTTGCCAGGTGCATCAGGCTGTCCACACCTTTCTCCTGGTTGTCATAATGTCTGGACAGATATACGACCAGCTCCATGAACTTGGAGGCAAGCATGGTTTGATATCCATGAAGTTTCTCATCGTATTCCTTGATCATGGCCGTGATAAGCGATGAGACATACTCCAGGCTAACAATGGACATGTTCAGTTTGCTTTTATAAGAGTTAATACTGTGGTAGAACGGTTCCAGAACAAAAAGTGCCTGGTACCCATTCAAGGTTCTTAGATCCGGACCGGCTAACTTAAGCATTTCGGCCTTATACATGATGTTGCAGATTTTGAAATCGTACGGGTCTTTATAGGCATGGGGGGTACCACCGTTAATGACGAATACATTTCCTTTTTTAATAAAAGATTCTTCATGGTTGACAACATGCGTAGCATGTCCATTCAGCACGATTACGAGCTCGGAAAAATCCACATGTTTGTGGAAGGATGTGTCTTCTTCATGCCCGCCATATTGAATATAAAAGGGAAAATACTCATCCGTTGTAAACCAGCTTAAATATACATTACTCAAACCATTCCCACCTAAGAATTTGTAATTAATGTCTAAATAATGCTATTACATGACCTGAATGTCAAGGTTTTCAGCCATAATGGACGATAAAATGTAATCGAAGCTCAGGAAAATCAACAGGTGATGTAAATATCAGGTATAAGGGGGACACAAGAAAGATGAACGGAAACTATCCGAAAAAATTAGGAACAGTGCTTCTGGCAAGCACGCTGCTCCTTTCGGCAGGCTGCAGCAGTTCTGGAAGCAACTCTGAGAATACTGAGAAGGTGAACAGCAGTGAAGATACGAGTCCGGTAACGCTGACGTTCTTTGGCGCTGATGCCAGCCCGAGCTGGAACAAAATGCAGGATGATGTCGGGAAAGAAATTACCGCTAATACGGGTGTTACTCTGAGTGCGGAATTTGATGTGGGCAGTGGTGGGGGACAAGACAAAATCTCTTTGATGGCGGCCAGTGGTGAATATCCGGATCTGATTTACGCCAAGGGTGAGCTCGGTAAACTGGTAGATGCCGAAGCGATCATAGATCTGACCGATCTGATTGATAAATACGCTCCAAATATTAAAAAGATTATGAGCGAAAATACGAACCGGATGAGATACAGTAATGACGATCAGGCCATTTATGCCATTCCAACCAATGTCGGTGTGGACCAGCAGTTTTTCGATGCAGACAGCGGTTTTCAGGTTCAACACCGGGTATTGAAGGAGCTGGGCTATCCGCAGATCAAAACGGTCCAGGATTTTGAAAACGTACTCAAAGAATATACGGTCAAGCATCCGACAACGGACGGACAGCCGACCCTTCCGCTAACGCTGAATGCAGACGACTGGAAGATTATGATTACTGTAACTAATCAGGCTGCCGCCACAACAGGAGGAGCAAATGACGGTGAATATTATGTGGACCCGGACACCTATGAAGCGATTCTTCACTATAAACGTCCGGAAGAAAAAGAGTACTTCCGCTGGTTGAATCATATGTATAATGAAGGACTGCTCGACAAAGATGCCTTTGTTCAACAAGACGACCAGTATAAAGCCAAAATCGCCAGCGGCCGGGTACTGGGCCTCACCTCTGTCGAATGGGAATATCAGGACGGGGAGAATGCCTTGAAAGCCGCAGGCAAAGACGATTATACCTACGCGCATTTCCCGGTTACGATGGGTGAGCAATATAAGGATCACGCCATGCAGTCCATCGGGGTTGACGGATATGGAATCAGTATCACAACCGCCTGTAAAGATCCGGTCCGCGCTATCAAGTTCATTGACTGGTTGTCCTCTGAAGAAGGTCAAGTGCTGAGAAACTGGGGGGTAGAAGGTAAACAATATCAAGTTGAGAATGGGAAACGTGTCATACCTGACGATATTCTCAAACAAAAGGTCAATGACGCGGCGAATTTCACTATGCAATCAGGTATCGGATTATATTCCATCTTTGGAGTCCGTTACGGAGATGGCGTTAAGGATTCTACAGACAACTACTATACAACGAACTTCCCGGAACAAATTGTTGCCAGTTACTCGGATGCGGAGAAGGAGACTTTGGCCGCTTATAAGGCGAAAACATGGAAAGACCTCTTTCCTGGAGAAGATGAATTCCCGGTCAAAGAATGGGGAGCACTATACAACATGCAGGTCCCAACGGATGGAGACTATCAAGTCATCTATCAAAAAACGCAGGATATTGTTCGCAAGCGGATTCCGGAAGCGATTCTTGCCAAAACAGCCGAATTTGATACAATCTACGATGAATTTATCGAAGAGCTGAACAAAGCCGGCGCAGAGAAGATGGAGAAACAATATACCGGCCTGGTAAAAGCGAGAACCTCACTGTTTACTGGCAAAAGCATTAAATAGCAAAAATTCGAACGTGACTATAACTAACTAGCGGATTACAGAAAACCAGCGTGCCTCCCGTATAATAGGGGGCACGCTGGTTTTGCTTTGCAAGACATCACTATTTTCCGGCGCTAGCCAGGCTATTTACTGCTGCTTGGCGTACCATTCCGAGAACTGCTTTTGATATTCGGCGATATATTTGTCAATTCCCGCTGACTTCAGTCTTTCCAGCGCTTTAGGGTAGGCGGACTCATAATCGCTGAAGCCGCTGCCGATTGGCGCGAGGTATTCGGTAAATACTCCGTTCAGCTTCGTTTCTTCATTCTTGACCGGCGTATTGTCGAAGTTGAAGCCTGCGCCTTTGGAGATGATTGCCCCGTCATCCCAGACTTTATATCCGGCAATAAAATCATCCGGCACCGTGTTGTCGAAGCGGATGAAATTTTTGTTCATCAGCAGCCAGTCGGGAATCAGCGGATCGGTGGTTATTTTCGTGAGCCGCCCTTTGTCATCCAGAGAGAAGTCGGTTCCCTCAATGCCGTAGGCGAACAGGTCATACAGCTCCTGATTTTTTTGCAGCAGGTTGAAGAACATCACGTAGCGTTCCGGGTCCTTCGCTGCGGCAGAGACGAAAAAGGCGCTGCTGTAGGTGCCCCGGCTGATCTTCGGACGGCCGCTGCCAAGGAAATAGTTAACCAGCTTGGCTTCAGGCACCGCTTGCGAGATCGTAGCCGCACCCTCGAAAGGACGCGCTGCCGTACCGGCCCAGAACATTGCTTTGCCGGAGTTCCAGTCGGATTGCAGCTGCGGGACATTGGTGGCGGCATATTTCGGGATGATCCCTTTCTCATACCAGCCGTGCATCAGCTTGGCATAGCTCTTGAATTCTTCGCTTTCAAACCAGCTGATGATTTGATCGTCCTTAGCAGACTCATCAAGCGCAATAAAATCATTTTGCCAGTACAGATTCTTGTCCGTGTAATCATATTGCAGCATTCTGCGGGCATCTGTGGAGGCATAACCGATCAGCTCCGGATGAATGGCATGGACCTTGTCATAGAACTGCTCCAGTTCTGCCAGCGAGGTGACCTTGGTCATGTTGGCCTCCTCCAGCAGATCCTGTCTGACCAGCACGCTGTAGAATTCTGCGGAATTCGGCTTGTTGCCGACAGGGATTGCATATTGCTTGCCGTCCAGCTGGAAGGCGCTGAAGGAAGCCTCGTCAACATTTTTACTTAGGTCAGGTGCGGCATCCACATAAGGGGTAAGATCGGTATACAGCCCTTTGGCGACTGATTTCACCATATAATTACTATCGGTATAAGTGGCGAAATCCTCTCCCGTGGACAACATCAGGTCAGTTTTGCCCCCGCCGTATTCGGTCCAGGGAAGAAACTGGAATTCCACCTCGGCATTGATTTCTTTCTTGATCACATCATGGAATTCTGATTTGCCCAATGCTTTCATCCGGTTCGACTCATCCCCGTACAGCACAATTTTCAGCTTGGCGGGAGCCAGGCCGCTGCCTGCTTTGTTATCGCTGCCTGCAGAGGGGCTTGTACCTTCACTTCCGGCTCCTGCAGTAGAGTTAGCGCTTTCATTGTTGCCCTGGGAGCAGGCGCTTAACAAGAATACAGCGGACAGGAGCAAACTTAACCAACCTTTTTTCTTTTTCATGATGAACCCTCCTGAAATAGAATCAATATGCTTGAAGCTATATTGCAATGGCAGTGCTCCCTTACGTCCCATTGTACAACAAGTTGAAGCAGGGGAGCATTAGCCTGGTGCAATCCAAATTAGGGCAAAACCTGGCGGGGAATCAGCCTTTGACCGAACCCACGACAATACCTTTGACGAAAAAGCGCTGGAGAAAAGGATACAATATGGCGATCGGCAGGACGGTCAGGCAGGTCATCGCCATTTTGGCCGTCTCCAGCGGCGGAGCAATAATTGCGCCACCGACCTGTGCGGCGTTGCCGGAAGCCAGGAACTGGATGTTCGCCATCATGTTGTACATCAAATATTGGATCGTATAGAGATCCTGGTTAGACACCAGCATCAGCGGCAGATAGAAATCGTTCCAGAACTGCAGCGCGTAGAACAGGGAGATGGTGACCAGTCCGACCCGGCCGAGTGGAACCATAATACTAAAGAAGATTCGCAGGTGACCGGCACCATCAATTTCCGCCGATTCAACAATTTCATGCGGAATGCTGCGGAAATAATTGGCCATCAGGAACATCAGGAACACGCTCAGCAGATAAGGCACGAACAAGCCGAGCAGTGTGTCGCCGAGATGATAATATTTTGTGCTCAGTAAATACCACGGCAGGGTGCCTCCGCTGAAGAGCATGGTGAAGTAAGCGAAGAAGGCGAAGACATTTTTGAGCCGGAAGCTTTTGACAGAAATAACGTAGGCATAGGCAGTGGTAACCAGCACTGCGGAAAGAGTACCCAGCACTGTAACGATCACCGACATAGAATACGCCTTCAGAATCTGCTGCGCCTTGGAGCCGAACAGAAATTCATAGGTTTCAAAAGTGAAGCCCCGGGGCCAGAAGGAGTAGCCTTCCGCAGCGATTCGCGCTTCGGTGGATAATGAGCCGGATACGGCCAGAACAAACGGCACGAGACAAATGACCGAAAATATGGCAATACAGAAATAAAAGAAAATGAGCAGCCCTTTGCTGTCGGTAGTTGGCATCTTGCGGCCTCCTAAAATAGTTTGCTGTCTTTGTCATACCAGCCGGCCAGCTTGTTGGCCACAAGCACCAGAAGGAAGCCAAAGACGGATTGATAGAGGGTAATAGCTGAAGCGAAGCCGAATTCGCCGGAACGAATGGCTGTACGGTATACATACACATCAATAATATCGGTGGTGGGCAGGAGCAGCGGATTCAGGAAGGTTACCCCCATAATCATGCTAAGATCGCCTTTCAGCATGCCGCCAATCCCGAGCAGTGTCATCAAAATGATGGATGGAATCAGCATCGGCAGCGTGATTTTGGTAATGATCTGCCATCTTGAGGCGCCGTCGATCCGCGCTGCTTCATAATAGGAGGGATCTATTCCCTGCAGCACCGCATAATAGATAATCGCTCCGTAGCCTGCGCTTTTCCAGATATTCGCCAGCACCAGGATGATAACGAACAGCCAGGGGCTGGAATACCAGTCGACTTGGGCAAGTCCAAGCGAATGGAAGAGCTGGTTGAGAATACCCTTGTCATAATCCAGCAGGGAGAAGAGAATCGCTCCGATAATAATCCACGAAATAAAATAGGGGAAAAACATCACGCTCTGCGTTACCTTGATAAACCATTTGCTGCGCAGCTCGTTCAAGATGATGGCGATCGCCACCGAAAAAAACGTGCCCGTCAGCATATAAAGCGCATTCAACATTACCGTGTTGCGTGTCGCCCTGAGGGCATCCTCCATACTGGAGAAGAAAAACTCAAAGTTGGAGAATCCTGCCCAGGGGCTGCCGAAGATCCCGTCGTTAAAGTTGTAGTTTTTGAAGACGAGAATCAGTCCGCTCATCGGCAGGTACGCAAAAAGTATCAACACGACGATGCCCGGCAGTGCGAGCAGATACAGCGAGCTGTCCTTCCTCAGAGATTTGCGGAAACTTCGGCTTCTGGCCGTCCGGGTCTTCAGACTGTGCCGCCCCGTGGTCTCCGGTATAGCCTCTTGGCTCATTAATCGTCCACTCCTTTAAAGTAGCATTATCATTTCTGTCCCGTGTTCCAGGAGCATGTTCTACAAGGCAAAGCATAAAGCCGAAATCAATGTAAACGCTATCATAATAAACGAAAAAAAATTAAAAAAACGGAATGTATAGGCTTAAAAAAAGCAAAAAAGCAGCACTTTTTTGCTTTTTAGGCTAGGAATAGCCCCATTTCAGGGTGAAATCCGTACTGTGGAGGCCCGAGTGATGCAGGCGGTCTACACCAAAAGGGGATGCCCCCGGCTGCTCTATGGCAGCCGGAGGCATCCCCCTTCGGATTACTTGGTTTGCAGAATATGATTCATTCTCCATTTGGAGGGTGTAACTCCATAACGTTTTTTGAATTGGGTTGTAAAATAGGTGCTGCTGTTATACCCTACCTTCTCTGCAATTTGCCGGATATCCATCTCCAGGTCCGTAACCAGCAGTGATTGCGCCCGCTCAAGACGCAGCTGGTTGATGAAATCGGGGAAGCTGCTGTCTACCTCTTCGGCAATCAGCCTGCTGAGATAAGCAGGACTGAGCGACAGCTTCTCGGCAAGGGCATTCAGGGACAGCCCGGGATCTGTATAATGCTCCCTGATATAGCTAATAGCTTCAGTGGCAATATTCCGGGTCTGTACAGCACTCATGCTGGCAATCCGCTCAAGGGCGGTGTAACAGCACTCCTCAATCCAGCTCCGCAGCTTGTCATAGCTCTGGATGTGCCGGATCCGCTGGTAATCGTCCAGAAAGCCGGAGTGCCGGGTGTCAGCACTCAGTTCGGCTGTGCGGCTCAGCTCAAAGGCAAGCCTCGATAAAGCGATATTGGCAGATTCCGCACGGTAGCTGCAGGCCACGGCCAGCAGCCGTTCCACTGCCTGCGGGATGTGGGCCGCCTGATCACTCTGCCTGACGGCCAGCAGCACCGGTTCAAGGGCACTGTCAGGCAGCGGACTGCTGTTCAGATGGATGGTATCATCGGCAAATATAATGTTCTGCCGCTCATGAAATTTAATATATTGCAGACCCTCTGTTGCTTCATTATATTTGCTTCTCAGCAGGCCCATATCATTCGAGAACCCGCTGATCCCGATCGCGCAGCGGACACCGATTTCGGGAAGAGAGGCCGCAATCTCTTCCCATTTGCCGCGGTACAAGGCATAATCTCCGAAGCTGCCGCTGTGAAGTTCACTGAGAACGAGTACGGCGGTTCCCTCATGCGGCCGGAAGGCTTGTACCGCCGCCAGCCCGCTGAATGCGTTGCGAATCACCTCAATGCCCTTTCCGCCGGACTCTAAGGTCTCTGCTGCCGGTCCAGGTTCCACTATGGCCAGCACGCATACACAGTAGGCCCCTCCGGGATCACCGATGCTCATCACTGGCGTATCGCCATTGTCAGAGGCTTCACGGGGAGAGAGCAGCCAGCGCATCAAGGCGCTGTCGTCGCTTTCTTTTTTGAGCTGCACCAGCTTGACACCGATCTGCTCCAGCTCCAGGCTTGCGGCGTCGAAATCACCGCCTGTCTTCAGCGCTTCTTCATTGCCGGAGAGGTGAACAATACTGCCGAACAGCCGCCCGATGGGTTTGTAGATCCGCCGGGAGATCAGGTTGGCGCTTACCGCCGCAGCCAGCATGAGAGCCAGGCACAGGCTGATCATCAGATTGCGGGCATTTGAAATGTCACGGATGCTGTCCTTATAGGATGTCTCCGAAATAAACCATAGCTTGTCCTTAGCGGAATAAATATAGGTAATCAGCTGCGCTTCTCCGGTACCCCTGTAGACAAAGGAGCCTCTCTCAGAGGTGGAGGCAACGACCTGCTTCAGCATGTCCGCCTTTAAGGGGCTGCCGGAGAGTGCGCTGTGCATCAGCACATCGGCATTTCCGTCAAGCACAGCGTATCGCGTGACTTCGCCTTCTTTTTGCGTGAAGAGATTGTTCTGCAGCTTGCCCAGATTAACGGTCAGTGCTACTGCGCCGTAATACTCACTGCTGGCAA
Organism: Paenibacillus sp. FSL M7-1046; assembly: GCF_038007405.1. Classification (NCBI taxonomy): domain Bacteria; kingdom Bacillati; phylum Bacillota; class Bacilli; order Caryophanales; family Paenibacillaceae; genus Paenibacillus; species Paenibacillus sp. FSL M7-1046. Next base: position 4,333,765 of record NZ_JBBOXB010000001.1, read on the forward strand.
ATGCACGGTCATTATAGAAGACGGTCAGCAGGGTTACGGGGGTTCCATTGTTCAAAGTGGCCTTCCATAGAAACGGAGATTCGACGATCCGGCTGGTCCGTATCCGCTGAAACAGCTCCAGCTTGGATTCGGGGCTAAGCGGCAAGTTCTCGAACATCGCCACAGGTTCATTCGTGCCGAAGATGTAAGCATTCTCCAAATACTGGTTGACCACCAGTGCGCCACGGATCTGGCTAAGGGCACTGTACAGCTGGTCGCTCCAGCTCGTATCCCCGTTCATCATCAGCGCGTTGATGTTGGGATTCGCATAGAAATCCATGGTGTAGTTCTGGACAATCTCTTTATAGTTCATATAAACGGTTTCAGTATTCAGCAGCACATTTTGGTTCGCCTTATTGACATTATCTATGGATATATTCCGGTACAGGTAAAAGATCACGACGGCCAGAACAAGAATACAGCCTACCGAAATCAGAGTCAGGCTCATAAAAAAGCGGGTATACAGCTTCTTTTTCTTTCCCAAGATGATCGCCCCTTTAAGTAAATCCTAGTATACCCATTCTAGAGGGACAACCGATTCATTGACAAGCGGTAAAAGATTACGAATTGAGCATGAAAGTATAAAAATGAAGAAATAGAACATAGAAAATGCAAGAAAGTTGAACTTGTACGAACTATAATTGGTGGTGCTTACAATTCGTTCGTTTGAAGGAGGACTTCTGTGTTGAGAACATTCCGTAATCCGGTGCTGCCGGGATTTTACCCTGACCCCTCGGCCATCCGTGTGGGAGAAGATTATTACCTTGTGACGTCCAGCTTTGAGTTTTTTCCTGGTGTTCCGATCTTCCACAGCAAGGATATGGTTAACTGGCGCCAGTTGGGTCATGTGCTGGACCGCCCGTCCCAGCTTAATCTGGATCAAACCCTTCCGTCCATGGGAATCTGGGCACCGACAATCCGTTTTCATGAGGGCATCTTCTATATGATCACGACGTATGTCGACAATGATAAGAATCAGCATAATTTCTATGTGACGGCAACGGATCCGGCCGGTGACTGGTCAGACCCCGTCTGGCTGGAGGATGCTCCCGGCATCGACTCGTCCCTGTTCTTCGATGAAGACGGTAAAGTGTACTACACCGGCAACCGTGTTCCGCCCGAAGGGCAGGATTATCCGAAGCATATGGATATTTGGCTGCAGGAGATTGACCTGGGCCAAGGCAAGCTGGTCGGACCGAAGCATAGCATTTGGCAAGGCGCACTCAAGGTGGCTCACGCGCAGGAGGGACCCCATATCTACAAGATCGGCGGCTGGTATTATGTCCTGATTGCCGAAGGCGGGACCGGACATACCCATGCGATTACGATTGCCAGAAGCCGGAGCGTGACCGGCCCCTATGAAGGCCACAAAGCTAACCCTATTCTAACGCACCGCCATCTCGGCAGAGCCTATCCGATCGTCAATGTCGGCCATGGGGAACTGATCGAGACGCAGCATGGAGACTGGTGGATGTTCTGCCTGGCTTCCCGGACCAGCGGCGGCTATTACCGCAATCTCGGACGTGAAACGTTCCTGACACCGGTGGCCTGGGAGAATGAGTGGCCTGTGGTGAACCCCGGCAAAGGGGTGCTGGAGTTTGAATCGCCAGCTCCGGACCTGCCGGAAACGACATGGCCGCAGCTGCCTGCGTGCGATGATTTTGAAGGAGCGGAGCTGGCACCGGTCTGGAACTTCCTGCGCACGCCGCGCGGTGAATTCTGGAGCCTGAGTGATCATCCGGGCTTCCTGCGGCTGCGCCTGAAGCCCGAGCGTCTCTCGGAAATCGGCAATCCCTCTTATGTCGGAAGACGCCAGCAGCATCTCAGCTTCAGGGCGGCACTGGATATGACATTCCAACCCGCTGCCGAAAGTGAAGTTGCCGGACTTGTGCTGCTCCAGAATGCGGACTACCACTTCCGGTGTGAATTGGGTCTGGAGGCCGGGGAGCCGGCACTGCAATTGATCGAACGCCGCGGCGGTAGTGAACAGCTGCTTGCTTCGGTGCCTTATTCGGGAGACAAGGTGCAGTTGAAGGTGGAAGCCAAGGGGCAGGACTACAGCTTCTATTATAGAAGCTCCGAAAGCGACAAGTGGACAGGACTATGCGGGAAAGCGGACGGAACAGTGCTCAGCACAGATCTGGCGGGTGGTTTTACAGGGGCTTATCTCGGCATGTACGCCAGTTCCCAAGGCGCGGAAAGCGCCAATTACGCCGATTTTGGCTGGTTCAGCTATGAAGGTCTCGAATAGATAGGGAGGTACAGTTCAATGAGTGGCAATCGCAACAAAGTGGATTATGCCCTGCCCGAGCTTCCGCAGATTCCGGTACGGACCTTTACGATTACAGATTATGGGGCGGAAGACGGCGGACTTTCGCTGTGTACCTCCGCCATTCAGTCCGCGCTGGACGCCTGCGCGGCTGCCGGAGGCGGCAAGGTGGTGATCCCTCCCGGCATTTGGCGCACAGGGCCGCTTACTCTGCGCAGCCGGATTAATCTCTGTGCCGAGCGGGGCGCGCTAGTACTGTTTGACCCCGATCCCGCTCTATACCCGCTGATCTCTTCCCATTTCGAGGGAACGTCCGGCTGGCGCTGCCAGGCCCCGCTGGACGGGGAGGGCCTGAGTGATGTGGCCGTTACAGGGGAAGGAATCTTCGACGGCAGCGGTGAAGGCTGGCGTCCGGTGAAGCGGTTCAAGATGACGGAGCTGCAGTGGAACAGTCTGACCGCCTCCGGGGGAGCGCTTGATTACAAGAGTGAGATCTGGTGGCCTTCCCGTGAAGCCATGGAGGGAGAGGCAGTCTGCCAAATGCTGCGGAAGAGCGGGGAGACGGGTATGGAGGCTTATCTGCCTGCCCGCGCGTATCTCCGTCCGGCGCTGCTCAGCCTGCGGAATTCCCGGCGGGTGCTGCTGGAAGGGCCAACCTTCCAGAATTCTCCGGCATGGTGTCTTCATCCCTTGGGCTGCGAGCACATTACCGTGAGGAATATCCGGGTGCGCAATCCGTGGTATTCGCAGAACGGGGATGGCCTCGATCTGGAATCATGCACGCACGCTCTTGTCGAGCACTGCAGCTTCGATGTGGGCGATGACGCGATTTGCCTGAAGTCGGGAAAAGACGAAGAAGGCCGCAGATTGGGGATGCCCTGCCGGTATATTACGATCCGTCACTGTACGGTCTATCACGGGCATGGCGGAGTGGTAATTGGCAGCGAGATGTCCGGCGGTGTGCATGCAGTCAGAGTCAGCGACTGTGTGTTCATCGGCACGGACATCGGCCTGCGGTTCAAAAGTACCCGGGGAAGAGGCGGCGTAGTGGAGGATATTGTCATAGAGAACATCCGCATGAGCGGCATTCTCCATGAGGCCGTGTCTTTCCACATGTTCTATGAGGGTGTTGAAGGGTCGGAAGGATACAATGAGCAGCATTTCCCGGTTACCGAGGCAACCCCGCAGTTCCGGAATATTGCCTTGAAGAACATTGTCTGCCATGGAGCGGCAACCGCACTGCTCGTGAATGGGCTGCCGGAGATGCCGCTCGCCGGACTGAGCGTCGAGAATTTCCATGCGGTGAGTGAGCGGGGAATTGTTCTTAGGCATGCCGACAGTCTCTCGCTGGACCGTATCCAGCTGCAGACGGCTAAGCTGCCTAAGCTGCAAATGCAGCAATGCAGCAATGTATCGCTACTCCGATCAGAAGATCTGGAAATGGTGGAATGATGGTTATCCTTTGAATGGGGACGAAGGCTGCGATTTGACTTCTTTCCGATACTGCAGCGGGGTCAGCCCGGTCGATTTTTTGAATGTCTTATTGAAGTGGGAGAGATGCTCGAATCCGACCGCGGAGGCGATTTCCTGAATTTTGCCTGCAGATCCCGCAAGCAGTCGTTCAGCTTCCCGGATGCGTATATGGACGATGTATTCACGAAAGTGAAACCCCGTCAGCCGATGGAATACCCGGCTCAAGTAAGAAGGGCTAATGAAAAAATGCCCCGCCGTCTCTTCCAGAGTCAGCGCCTCACGGTAGTGCTCGCGGATGTAAGTGGCGACATCCGTCACCAGATGATGAAGCGGATGTTTCGTCCCGCCGGTCTGCGATGTACTCTCTGAACGCTGCAGCAGAATCATCAGCTCGGCAAACAGTGTGACTACCGAGATTTCGTAATACGCCCTCTGGAGCCGGCATTCATCCAGCATCCGGTTCAGCAGGCTCTGCACCTCATCCTGCTCGCGCAGGGTCAGCCGGAAGAGGCGGTATCTGCGGTTATGGAACCATTTAGATTCCTTCCGCAGCAGCTCCGGCAGCAGCTCCGGGTCGTAATTAATCAGTACCCGCTCAAACTCGGCAATTTCGGAGCTTGCGGTGGCATGGAGCTCCCGGCCTTGAATGAGAATAAGCTCACCCTTGTGCACCGTAACTACCCGTTCGTCCACAAAGTAAACCCGTTCCCCTTCCGTCAGGTAATACAGCTCGGTTAGCTCATGGCTGTGGGGGCGCGGCATGGCAGTGATGCCCTTGCGTTTCATGTGCTGAATACTGAACCGGCCTTCTTCAATATGATATTTGGGATTGGGGCTGCTCACGCTGTTCATGAATTTCCTCATCTCTCTCGAACCGTTACGGTTATTATAGAATAAACACAGGCTGATAGGAAAGGAGCCGCAAATGTTAATTACAGTATCGAAGAATGGCAATGAAGGGTACACCAGTCTGCAGGAAGCGCTGGATTCCATTCCACAGGGACATCCTTCGGAGGTAACGATCCGGATCAAACCGGGCATTTACGAGGAGAAAATAACGGTGGATAAGGCTGCGCCGCCGATTCTGCTGTTGGGGGAAGACCCCCATTCCACCGTCATCACCTGGTCTGACAATGCCCATACGCTGGGCCCGGACGGAGAGCCGCTGGGCACCTTCCGGTCCGGCACCCTGAATGTGTTCGCCGAAGGCTTCACGGCCGAGAATCTGACCATCCGCAATGCTTCTGGCCCGGGTACCGGGCAAGCGGTGGCGGCTTTCGTTGATGCCGGGCAGGCGGTGTTCCGGCGGGTGCGTCTGCTGGGCGATCAGGATACGCTCTATACCGGACAGGGCAGACAATATTATAACGAATGTTATATCGAAGGCGATGTGGATTATATTTTTGGTGCCGCTACGGCTTTATTTGATCACTGCCATCTGCACAATAAGCGCTCCAGAGGTTATATTACTGCTGCGTCCACACCGGAGGAGGCCCCGTTCGGTTATGTGTTCCTGGACTGTCAAATTACCGGCGGCGAAGGGGTAAGCGAAGTGTATCTTGGACGCCCTTGGCGGCCTTTTGCGCATGTTGCCTTCATCCGCACGGTCATGGATGGTTCGGTCATCGGGGAAGGCTGGCATAATTGGGGGCAGCCGGACCGGGAGAAGAGCAGCCGGTATGAAGAATTCAGCAGCAGCGGAACAGGGGCGAATCCGGCAGCAAGAGCGCCGTGGTCCCGGCAGCTGACTGCAGAGGAAGCAGCGGAGTATAGGGTGCTGTCCGTGCTGGATGGCTGGCATCCCGAAGGTTATTAAGCTATCCGCACACTGCGGATTGGATGAGGAGGATAACTTCGGATGGAACAACTGGAACAATACATGAAACAGCTGACCGGTTCCGCACCGCGCAGCTCCGCTTTCCGTACGGACATTCCCTACGGGCAATGGCGGGCCGGGCTGGCGGCAGGCCTCACCAGACAGCTGGGCGGGTTCCTGGAGAGGCCCGCCCAGCTTCAGCCCATTCTTATGGAACGGACGATCTGTAACGGGTATACAAGGGAACGGATCGAGATCACTACCTATGAAGGGCTGCGCATGCCGCTCTATCTTCTGATCCCGGAGCAGCCGCTGTCTTCACCCGTGCCCGCAGTTCTTGCCATTCATGGTCATGGCTACGGCAGCCGGGAGATCACCGGCCTGCAGCCGGATGGCTCGGATCGCGAAGGGGATCCGGGGCTGCATAAGGATTTTGCCGTTTCACTGGTGAAACGGGGGTTCGTAGTCGCCGCACCTGAACTGCTGGGATTTGGCGACAGGCGTCTTGTGGAGGACCTCACCAGCGGTGAGCCCGGGCGCAATTCCTGCTTCCGCCTGTCTTCGGCACTGCTGATGGCGGGTCAGACAATGGCTGGCTACCGTATCTACGAAACCATGAGGGCACTGGATTATTTGCAGACAAGGGAAGAGGTTAGGAGCGAACGAATCGGAATTATGGGCATTTCCGGCGGCGGATTGGTAGCAGGGTTCACCGCTGCGCTTGACGAGCGGATTGCCTGTGCAGTTGTAAGCGGGTATGCCAATACGTTCGCGGACAGCATTCTGACGCGGAATCACTGCCTGGATAATTATATTCCCGGTATTCTGCTGGAGGCGGAAATGCCTGATCTGCTGGGCCTGATTGCACCGCGCGGCTTATTCCTGGAATCGGGAGACGCGGATCATCTGTTTGGCCCGGACGGAGCAAAGCGGGCTTTGGCCAGACTGCAGCAAATTTACACTGCCTCGGGCAGTGGCGGCCAGGTCGAGGCGGACTTTTTTGCAGGAGGGCATGAGATTCACGGTGAACCGGCATTTGCCTGGCTGCTGAAGCAGCTTGCCGGTACTGAAAGTCGAACTTAGCTAGATACACAAGCGACAGGAGGAATAGCGATGAGTATAACTGAAGCAACAACCGGACGTTGGTCCCGTAAAATCGCGGATACAATTCTCGGAGCCTGCAACGGGCAAGGGGAGAACGAATACGTGCTGGAACGCTGGGCCTATGTCCCAGGCATGCTGCTAATGGCTATGGCACGTGCCGGAGTCCAGCTCGCAGAGCCTGAATATCTCTCGTTTATGACGCGGCATATGGACAGCTTCATCGGGGAGGACGGCTCGATCCGTTCCTATACGCTGGAGGAATACAACCTGGACCAGATCAACCAGGGAAAAAATCTGTTCCCGCTGTATCAGCAGACCGGAGAGACGCGTTACGCCGAAGCAGCACATCTGCTGGCTGCGCAGCTTATCGGGCACCCCCGCACCTCCGAAGGCGGATTCTGGCATAAGAAGGTATATCCTTTCCAGATGTGGCTGGACGGGCTTTACATGGCATCCCCCTTCCTTGCGGAATACGGCAAAGTTTTTCAGCGCCCTGAATTGATTGATGAGGCGGCCCATCAGCTGCTGCTGGTGGAGCGCAGAACCCGCGATCCCCGTACCGGTCTGCTCTATCACGGCTGGGATGAATCCCGGGAGCAGGAATGGGCCGACTCGTCCACCGGCTTGTCCTCCCATTTCTGGAGCCGGGCGATGGGCTGGTATGCGATGGCTGTGGTGGACTGCCTGGAGCATTTTCCGGTTACCCATCCGCAGCGGGGAACGATCATCGGGATCTTCCAGCGGATGTGCGGCGCACTAGCAGAGGTTCAAGACTCAAAGACCGGCCTCTGGTACCAGGTACTGGATCAGGCGGGACGGAAGGGCAATTATCTCGAAGCCTCCGGCTCCTGCATGCTTGTGTATGCGATGGCCAAGGGGCTGAGGCTGCGCTATCTGGAGCCCTCTTTTAAAGACGTCATGCTCCAAGGTTATGAAGGCATTCTGGCCCATCTGACCTCAGAGGATGAACAGGGTGTTCATTTGCACAAGATCTGTCATGGAGCGGGTTTGAGCAAGGACCGCAACGGCTCCTACGATTACTACGTTTCCGAGGCTATGGTGTCTGATGCAGCTATGGGAGTGGCGCCGTTTTTACTGGCTTCCCTGGAAGTAGAGGGGTATCGCGATAGCCTTTAAAGTCCATCTGGAGCTAGCTGCCGGTTACGCGCGGGAAAGCCGCCAAGTCCCTGTATTATATGTAGGTCTGGTGCGTGCGGCGGAAACTGAAAATCATGTTTTAAATTTACCGGGTCAATAATTATAGCTGCAGTCCAATCATTCGTGATGAAAGTGAATGGTTGGGCTGTTTTTTTTATGATTTGGATATTACAAGGTGTCCCCAAGAGATTATTTTCCTTTAATTTGTCTAGTACATCTTTAATTTATCTCCTATGGGGTTCAACATTATATTCGTTATATTAGATGTGCATCAAATCTAAAAAAAGAGGTGATAAGGTTCAGGCTATTGTGAATACGCTTGCAATTCCACCATTGCTGAATTAGGTGATCCAAGGATTAAACCAAAATGAGGAGAGTGGACAATGGTATCTTATGCCCGAACTAAAAAGCTTAAAAAACTGACTTCGGCGGTTGTAGGCGCAGCGCTTCTGGTTACATTGCTGCCGCAAACTGCCTTGGCGGGAGATACGTGGCCGTTCAAGAATGAAAGCGCTCATGGCAAGAATCAACCGAGTGTTCACGGCTATACCAGCAATCAAATCGCGGACTGGAGTCCTGAAACAGATCCTTATGCAGCGCTTCTCAGATCCCGTGTGCCCCTGCAGCAGCGTATTGCTCCACTTGCCGCTACACAGGCTAATCCCAAACTTGATCCTAAGGTGCAAATGATTACAGTTGCCGGGGACTATGGCAACGCCTTTATCGAGAATGCCCCTTATACCAACAAGTTTGCCCAGTATCACTTCAACTACTGGCAATATATTGATTATTATTCCTACTGGCACGGCACGGCGACTGCCTATACACCGCCAGAATATTACGACGAGCTGGCGCAGAAAGACTGGCAGCAGAAATGGTTTGAGTTCGGGATATTGAATATTCCCAACCCGACCTATACCGATGCGGCGCACAAAAATGGGGTGATGTCCCTGGCCGGGATATTTTTCTCTGACAATGACCGGGGGCAGCAGACTTACAAGCAAATGCTTGTAAAGGATCAAACCGGGAAATTTCCGGTGGCTGAGAAATTGATCGAAATGGCGCATTACTTCGGCTATGACGGTTATTTCATCAATCAGGAGGAAATCAGCCCTAACAATGTAGCGCCAGCAGACATTTCGGATTACATCGCTTTTGTGAAGACGCTCCAAAAAAACGGGCTGTATATACAATGGTACGATTCCCTCAATTCATCCACAGGTAGAAATGAATTTGCCCGAACAATCAATGACAACAACATCTCCTTTCTGTACGACAAAGCAGCCGGTGAGAACGTTGCAGATTCCTATTTCTTTGATTATGGCGTCGGAAATACACAGATTAACAGTGCGGCTGCATACTTAAATAAACTGAATAGTTCGGCCGGAACTAACTTCAACTTGTCCGATGTCGGTTTTGCCGGTCTGGAAGCAGGCAGAGACCGGTTTAAAAGTGTTCAAGGGACGGCGCTCAATAATAAGCTGAACAACGGACTTCCCCGCCTAAGCCTTGCCACACTGGGGGCAGATTTCGTCCATGCCGGCCTGGATGAGGATATGGGACTATCCTGGCCGGTTTCCCACCGGTCGGAGAACAATTATCAATGGATGACCAACCTTCGGGAGCAGCTCTGGTGGTCCGGTCCGAATGTGGACCCGAAAAACACGGCGAAATCGGCAACAAACACCGTTGCGGATGTTTACGCGGACAACAGATACTGGCCGGGGATTGCTTCGGTCATCTCGGAACGTTCTGTGCTTAAGAATTCCAATTTCTACACCAATTTCAACACCGGGCACGGGCTGTCCTATTATGTGGACGGAAAGATCTCGAATCCTGATGAATGGTCCAACATGAGTCTGCAGGATGTGCCGGTAACCTGGCAGTGGTGGCAGGACACCAAAGGCAACCGGTTAACGGTTGATTACGACTACGGTACCGAATATGATATTTCGGGAACAAACCGCCTGAGCTATCAACAGCTGGGAGGCTATAACGGGGGGAGTTCCTTGGCTGTGAACGGTAATCTTTCCAAGGAAAACTTCTTGCGTTTATACAAAAGCGACCTGAGCGTGAACTCCGGCTCCAAAATGTCGGTCACGTACAATAAACCTTCTGCCGATGATCAGTCTGTAACGCAAGCAGGCATCATCTTCGAGGATCAGCCGGCGGTCGTGGTTAAAGTTCCCCTTCCGGACAGCGGAAAGAAAACCGCGGGCTGGGTGACCAAAGAGCTGGATTTAAGCGCATATGCCGGCAAAAAAATCGCTGCTTTCGGACTGGTCTTCACACCGGGTCAGAAAACCATAACCAACTATCAGGTGAACGTTGGCCAGATCCGGATTTATGACGGTTCGGCAGTCCAGCCTGCACCTCCGGCTGGTCTGGAGATTACCCAACTGCTTCCCAACACGAATGAGATGTACATGAACTGGAGCCTCAATTCCGATTATTCGAAGGTTAAGCAGTACAATGTATATGTGAATGATGTCTATGTGGGCGGAAAGTACGACGAGACCTTTTATATTAAAAAACTGCCTGCCAAATCCGGAGTGGTTAAGGTGGCCGCGGTTGGAGCGGACGGACTGGAAGGTGAAGCCGCAACGGTATCCTTTGACCTGAATTCAGCAGTCTCGGGCATCGGAACAGAGGGCGGTGCTGACGGTAAATTCGTCGTCAAATGGACGAACCCGCAGCCGTCTTCCGGCAGTATTACAGTGACTGTGAATTCCATTAACCAGATTACGACTCCGCAGCCCGTAACCGCGCAAAAGGTATTGCCGGAGGGCAGCACGTCCGCATCTTTCGGGCAAATGCCGGTTAACGGTGATGAGTTTACAGTTACTCTGAAGGCGGGTCAAACGAATACGGTTACTTATAACGGCAGGTTCACCGATACAATTTCCGAACCCTATGCCGGGAACTGGTCATGGACAGGAAATACACTGAACCTGCCGATGCCAAGCAGCAGGGATTGGCGCTACCTTTACATTTATGAGGACGGCGTAGCCAAATCCTTCCCCACCACGTACAGTTCAGGTGATAAGCCGATGATTATCCGGGGAAGAACGACCAAAGCAAGCCTTTCCTTTACCTCGACCGCGCGTGTGGTAACAGCGGTTATGGAAGATTACAGCGGCAATCGTTCAGAGCCGTTATATCTCCGGGGCAAATAGAACCTTGCCGTTGACGGGAATGGATTTTCTGAAATGAAGCAATCCTCAAGGCGCTTGCCCCCCTGGCTTCAACAAGGGGAGGCGGGCGCCTCTTCAGTATCAAAGAAAGGTATATTTCTCCTGTGTTCCAGAAAAAACGACATGATATACTTGATTTCGACAATAGACAATATATCAAGGAGGGTTGCTTATGCGGAGAGAAACCCTGTATCGCAGGTATTTTAAAGATAATTTATTTTTGCGTTTTATTCTGATTGTGTCGTGCATATTCGTTGCCAGCATTATAGTTTTTTCCTATCTCATGTTGATGCTGATATCACAATCTGCGGTGCAGAGGCAGATGGATATTCAACGAAAGACGATGGAGAGCGTCAGCAACTATGTCGAGCACAAGTACCAATCCGTCCAGGACATCATGCGGGATGTATACCGGGATGGGGATCTGGCCAGCAATACCACCTTTCTGCTGGAAAATCCTTTCGGAGAATATGTCGAGCACCGCCTGGACCGTTTTTTTATCTCGAACGAGTCGAATTCCGATGTTGTGCAATATTTTCAGAATAAAATCGACGATGACCCGGATATCAGAAGCTTGATGTTGTACAGCGCCAACCAGCAGGTAATGTATTTTTACAGCAACCGCAGGCAGTTTGATATGGTGTCAACCAATGCCGCCCATTCGTTTGTCCCGGATACGATGTATCTGGATGAGGCCAGCAATGTTTCCATTCCGAATATCTGGGTGCTTAAGAGCCTCGGAATGCAGCGGTCGCCGATGTTCTCGGTGCGTGTTCCCATCAGCAATAAGGCATCGCTGCGCAATATTGGCCAGATGCTCGTGTATTTTGATTCCGCTTCCATTTGGCAGAGCATGAAGAATTATCAGCAGGATTTCAAAGGCACCATTCTTGTGCTTTCCGCTCAAAATGATGTGTTGTTCGATACCTCCGGCAAAGAATACGGTAAAAAATATCTGAAATTGCAAGATATGACTTCCGATGAGGATATATCCCTTGACGGTATGGTGGCTACCCGCCTGACCCAGAGCCAAGCCGGTTATTCGGTAGTCAGCCTTATCTCCAAGCAAGAGCTTGAGGAAACGTACAGCAGTGCCCGCAATACGATCATTACCATAGCTGCCGTATGTATTTTGTTCGCGGTATTATTGCCGGCTATGTTCATTTCCAGTTTCGCCAAAAGGACACATCGCATTATCCGCTTTACCCGCAAGGTGAAAAACGGGGATCTCAATGCGCGAATCTCGGATAGCCGGGAAGATGAACTGGGACAGATCGCTAAAAGCTTCAACGACATGCTGGACGAATTGAACCAGTATATTGATAAGGTGTTTAAAGCTGAAATCAAACAAAAACGTACCGAAATCGCTACGCTTGAAGCACGGGTGAATCCGCATTTTCTCTATAACACCTTGGAAGTCATCCGCATGCGTGCCGTTTCCAGCGGCGCCAAAGACGTGGGCGATATGATCTACAGCCTGTCCGTCTTGTTCAAATCCTATGTCCGGCCCAAAGCCAGGTATACGTTCAAGGATGAACTGGAGGCATGCAAGATGTACCTGGAATTGTTCCGGATCCGCTACACAGACCGCTTCGCGTATACGATCGAATGCGAGAAGGAGCTGGAGAATTTGCCGGTGTTGAAAATGACGCTTCAGCCGGTCATCGAAAATTATATTTTGCACGGAATGCGGACCGGGCAGAAGGATAACTGGATTAACATCAGCGTCTATCCACAGGAAGGAGTAATCCGTGCCGTCGTTAGTGACAATGGCCGGGGCATCGCGGAGGAGAAACTGAGCCGGCTTCGGCAGGGTCTGGAGCAAGACGACGGGGTGTCCGAATCGGAGTCGTTTGGTCTGCGGAGCATTCATGACCGCCTTAAGCTAATGTACGGAAAGCCTTATGGCATCGAGCTTATAAGTGAAGAAGGAGCGGGAGCGGGTACAACAGTCATCATTACTTATCCCTATCCCGGCGAGGAGGAAATGAACCATGTATAAGGTGTTTATTGTGGATGACGAGCCGTTCATACTTACAGGGTTGCGCGACATATTGGATTGGGAGCTGCTCGGGCTGGAGATTGTCGGCCAAGCCGAGAACGGACAGGAAGCGTTGGATATGCTTAGGGAAGTGCCTGCTGATATTCTGATTACCGATATCTCCATGCCTGTCATGTCAGGACTGGAGTGTATTCGTGCCGTAACAAAATTCCGCCCGGAAATAAAAGTGATTGTGCTCAGCGGATATGATGAATTCATGTACGTCAAAGAGGGCTTGTCTCTGGGAATTGAGAACTATCTGCTCAAGCCGATTAACCTGGCGGAATTCCAGAGTACCCTGGAAACTGTCGTCGAGAAGCTGAATGTCTCCAGAGTAGATATGGAGTGGTCACAGTATACGGCATCCGTACTCAAGGATAATATGCTGCTGCGCTGGATGCGGAATCAGATTGACCGGAACGAACTGTCGGAGCGGCTGCAGCTGCTTGGCTTGCCGATCAATAAGCGGTTTATTCAAGTAGCCTTGATTCAGACAGAGATGGAAACGGAATCATTTCAGGTGAATACCGCTGCGCTGGCTGAGAGCAACCCTTGGTTCTTCACCTTCTGGGACGCCGATAATGATTTTGTACTCGTACATAATTTTGAGGACAAAGACGCCGGGACTGCGGAAATGGATGCCATTCTAAAGAGAATGATCGGCACCTGTCCTTCTGATCTGCGGATTCGCGCTGCTGTTGGAGCGATAGAGGAGACGGAAAACGCTGCTCACCTAAGCTATGAATCAGCAAAACAGGCGCTGGAATTTTTGATAATCCATCCGGAGCGCAAGCTAATCTATTATGAACAATTGAAGGAGCGCAAGAAAGATTTAAAAGACAGCCTGCCGGAGGACTGGAACGAGTATACGAAGTTAATCATCTCCAAGGATACGCCAGCGTTAATGGAGAGAATTGACTCGTATTTGTCAGAGGAGCGGATGGAAGGGATCACGCCTGACCTGCTTCAGGAGATCGCACTGGATTGGATTCTGTATTTCCGCATGCTGATCAAGGATATCCGAAGCGAGATGGAGCGGGAGCTCATTGCGGATGTATTGACCTCCATCAGAACGGCGAATTCCCTCCCGGCGCTGTCTGTGGCTTTGAAGAATACGGCCAAAAAAGTCATTGAGCTGCTGGAGCGCGAGGTAAAAAGCCCGGTGGTCAATCAGGTGCTGAACTACATTGAGAAATCCTATGGCGAGGATCTGTCCCTGAAAAAGCTGGGTTATTCGTTCAATATTCATCCGGTGTATTTAGGGCAGCTATTTAATAAAGCAGTCGGTGAATCTTTTGCGGAATATCTGAACCGTTACCGGATTGAGAAAGCCAAGGAACAGCTTCGCACGACGAATTGCAAGGTTCATGAAATCGCGAAAAATGTAGGTTATTGGGAGATGGGCTATTTTTACAAGCAATTTAAAAAGTATGTAGGCATTTCTCCGACTGAATTCAAAGGGCTGCTCTAACGGTTGCCCTTTATTTTTCTTTATTTTATACATCAGTTTATATAGTTTATCTTCTATTTGAAAATGCTTTCATTCAATAAAATGGAGACAGAGCTTAAGGAAACAGGTTGCCGGTGATAACAGGCAGGTCTGGATTCCCAAGCTAATAAAAAGGGAGGTACAGCAGATGAGCAAGAAAAAGAAAAGCTTCTCCTTATTGCTGACATCGTTGTTAGCGCTTTCTCTAACGTTAAGCGCTTGCGGAGGCAATAACAACAACAAAACAACTAACACCAATGGGGAGAACAAGGCGGGCAACAACACCGCGACAGAAACGGGAAGTTCTGAGAAACCCGTAGAGTTGACCTGGTATACCATTGGAGCACCGCAGAAGGATTTAGATAAAGTGCTTGAGGAAGTTAACAAATACACGCTCGAAAAAATCAATGCAACAATTGATATGAAAATGATTGATTTCGGGGATTACACGCAAAAAATGCAAGTCATGGTCGCCTCAGGTGAGCCTATGGATATTCTGTTTACTTGTTCCTGGGCTTTTGATTATGTGCAGAATGCACGTAAGGGTGCGTTTATGCAGCTGGATGAACTGCTGGATAAACAAGGAAAAGGTATTAAGGATACGATTGATCCCGCCTTCCTTGAAGGCTCCAAAGTCGACGGCCATAATTACGCTGTTCCGGCGAATAAAGAGCTTCCGGCACAAGAGGTATTCCGCTTCAATAAAGAATTGCTGGACAAATATAAGCTGGATATCACCAACGTGAAAACTATGGAAGGTCTGGAGCCTCTGCTGAAAACGATCAAAGAAAATGAACCGGAAGTGACTCCATACGCAATGGTCAAGGACTTTATGCCGGTCATGCCTTTCGATTACATTATCGAGAAAATGCCGATGGCCGTATATATGGACACCAAGGACTACAAGGTAGTAAATATCCTGGAATCTCCTGAAATTAAAGAAGCCCTTAAAACGGTTCGCAAATTCTATAAGGCAGGCTATATCTCTCCAGAAGTAGCAACCACCTCATCGGTTGATGACTTGTACAAATCAGGCAAATGGTTCACGGACCGTGCGGCTACCCAGCCGTTGGCCGACAATCTGTGGTCCGCAAGCTACGGTTATCCGGTGGTCTCCACTCCAGCCGGTCAGCCTTACATCTACAACTGGTCCGTCATGGGCTCCATGCAGGCCATCTCCGCCAACTCCGAACATCCTGAGAAAGCGATGGAATTCCTTAATCTGTTGAACACAGACCCTGTACTGCGCAATATGATTGATTCCGGTATTGAAGGCGTGCATTACGAGAAGGTCGGCGACAACATGGTCAAGAATCTGCCGGATGCGAAGAACTATGATATGCCTACTTTTTCACTCGGCAACATCATGATCAACTATTTGAACGAGGGCGATCCTGAAAACAAATGGGAAGAGTTCAAGAAATTTAACGATGCCGGCATTAACGCGCCGCTGCTCGGGTTCAACTTCGATACGTCGAAAATAACCAATGAAATCGCGGCGGTACAAAATGTTAAAGAGGAATTCTGGGCCCCGCTCATGACGGGAGCGGTAGATCCGGAAGAATATCTGGCCAAAGCCAATGAAAAGTTCAAGGCTGCCGGACTGGATAAAATTATTACTGAAGCTCAATCACAGCTTGATGCCTGGAAAGCAGCGAACAATAAGTAGAAACTTATTCAAGATCGGGCGGGTGATTAGACTTTGCCCGGTCTTTTGATTATGAAGACATTGATCTTTGCGGGATAGGAGGAATAAGTATTATGGGTAAAATTCGAAATACAACCCGAGATGTTGTGAGAAATAAAGTACTGCTGTTCATGGTTCTTCCGGGTACGTTATGGTTTTTATTTTTCTCCTATCTGCCAATGATCGGGACGGTCATTGCCTTTAAAGAATACCGTTTCAGCCGGGACGGGTTCTTGGCCAGCATCGTAAACAGCAAGTGGGTTGGCTGGGATAACTTCAAGTTCTTATTCACTACGAACGATGCGTATCTGATTACACGCAATACACTGTTGTATAACATGGCTTTTATCGTGGTGGGACTGATCTTATCGGTGCTGCTGGCGGTAGTGCTCTCTGAGATTGCCAATAAAAAGCTGGCCAAGCTGTATCAGACGGGAATGTTCCTGCCGTATTTTCTGTCCTGGGTGGTCGTGGGCTACTTTGCTTTCAGCTTCCTCAGCTCGGAGCGGGGATTGCTGAACGAAATATTCGGAAGCCACATTTCATGGTATTCAGAATCGAAATACTGGCCTTTTATTCTTATCTTCGTGTACTTGTGGAAGGCAGTAGGATATAACAGCGTAGTCTATCTGGCCGCGATCATGGGTATTGACAAGTCGCTGTACGAAGCGGCGATGATCGACGGAGCAAGCAAATTCCAGCAGATCCGCAACATCACGCTCCCGCTGCTCAGCCCGATTATCACCATAATGACCCTGCTTGCGATCGGAAAGATTTTTTATGCGGATTTCGGACTGTTCTATCAAGTGCCAAGAGATTCGGGGACGCTCTACAGCGTGACCAATGTTATCGATACGTATGTGTACCGCGGACTCAAGACGACCGGTGAGATCGGCATGAGCACAGCTGCGGGCTTGTATCAATCAGTGGTTGGTTTTGTTCTGGTCATTACCTCCAATTACATCGTGCGGAGATTCGATAAGGACAGTGCCTTATTCTAGGTCAATGAAAGGTCAATGAAGGAAAGTGAGGGAATCCTATGTCTGCAAATCCTGCTAAAGCGCGCAACTTCCATCAGCTGTCTAAAGGATGGAACATCATTTTTAATTGCATTGCCGGCGCTTTTGCTTTTCTTTGTATTTTTCCGTTTCTGTTTGTGGTGATCATCTCGTTCACCGATGAAGGAGCGCTTGCCCGGGAGGGCTACAAGTTAATCCCCTCTAAATGGAGCATTGGTGCCTATCAATATATCTTTGATTCAGGTGACACTTTACTCCGTTCGTACGGGGTGACTATCTTTGTAACAGTGATCGGCACCATTGTCAGCCTGCTGTTTATTGCGCTGTACGCCTATGCCATTTCACGTAAAAGCTTTAAATACCGCAATTTCTTCGCGTTCTTCGCCTTCTTCACGATGCTGTTTAACGGGGGGCTGGTGCCGACCTATATTGTCGTGACCCAGTTTCTTGGATTGAAGGACAGCATTTGGGCTTTGATTCTGCCGCTGGCCGTCAATGCCTTTTATATTATGATTCTGCGTACCTTCTACAGCACCAGCGTGCCGGATGCCATTATTGAGTCCGGGAAAATCGACGGGGCCGGCGAATTCCGGGTTTTCCTTACCCTTGTTCTGCCGCTGTCGCTGCCCGGCCTGGCTACGATTGCACTGTTCAGCACGCTCGGGTACTGGAACGACTGGTTCAACGCCTTGCTTTATATTGATAATCCCGATCTGGTGCCGCTGCAGTCGATGCTGATGCGGATTGAG
Source organism: Paenibacillus sp. FSL M7-1046 (assembly GCF_038007405.1). Lineage (NCBI taxonomy): Bacteria > Bacillati > Bacillota > Bacilli > Caryophanales > Paenibacillaceae > Paenibacillus > Paenibacillus sp. FSL M7-1046. The sequence goes on from NZ_JBBOXB010000001.1 coordinate 4,351,803, forward strand.
ACCAGCATGCAATTTATCCTGCAAAACTCGCAAAACAGTTCGCTTAGTCTGGAGGCGCTGCGTTCGATGCCTCAGGATACATCGCGTATGGCCATGGTGGTGCTTGCCACAGGTCCGATCATTTTTGCATATCCATTCTTCCAGCGTTATTTCATCCAAGGTCTTACCGTAGGTGCAGTTAAAGAATAGACAGAACAGGAGAGCGGGTGTGGGGATAAAATGATTTACAAAGACCGTACGAAGCCGATTAAGGAGCGGACAGCGCACCTGCTTGGGCTGATGACGCTGGAGGAGAAGGTGGGCCAGCTGATTCAACTTTTCGGCTGGCAGACCTATGAATATACAGAAGGCAGAGTAGAGCTGGACGAAAGCTTTAAACGTCAAGTCCGGGAAGGCGGCATCGGCTCCTTGTACGGAACCCTGCGGGCCGACCCCTGGACCGGTGTTACGCTGGAGACAGGACTGAGCCCGCGTGCCGGGGCCGAGGCGGTAAATGCCATTCAGAGCTATGTACTGGAGCATTCCCGGCTCGGAATTCCCATGCTGATCGGGGAAGAGTGTTCCCATGGACACATGGCTATTGGCGCAACCGTATTTCCCGTTCCGCTGCTTCTCGGCAGCACTTGGAATGTCGATTTATACAGGGAGATGTGCCGGGTAACCGCGCTGGAGACCCGCGCCCAAGGCGGAACAATTACGTATTCGCCGGTGCTAGATGTGGTGCGTGATCCCCGCTGGGGCCGCACCGAGGAATGTTTTGGAGAGGACCCTTATCTTATCGGCGAGTTCGCCGCCGCTTCCGTTGAAGGGCTGCAGGGCGATGCACTGGATAGCGAATCCAGTGTTGGCGCTACGCTGAAGCATTTTGTTGCCTATGGCAGCTCGGAGGGCGGCAGGAATGCAGGTCCCGTGCATATGGGGAAGAGAGAGCTTCTGGAAGTGGATATGTATCCCTTCCGCAAGGCAGTCGCAGCCGGTGCCGTGTCAATCATGCCTGCCTACAACGAAATTGATGGAGTGCCTTGCACCAGCAATACTGAGCTGCTGCGGGACGTGCTGCGTGGAGAATGGGAATTCGACGGCATGATCATCACCGATTGCGGTGCCATTGACATGCTGGCTTCCGGCCATGATACGGCAGCGGACGGTGAAGAGGCTGCTGTGCAAGCCATTCGGGCCGGTATTGATATGGAGATGTCTGGCGAGATGTTTGGCCGTCATCTGCTGCAGGCCGTCACTTCCGGCCGTCTGGAAGAGTCGCTGCTGGATGAAGCCGCTGCCCGTGTGCTGGACCTGAAATTCCGGCTGGGCCTGTTTGAACAGCCGTTCGCCGATCCTGATCGGGCGGAGCGGGTCATTGGCAGTCCAGAGCATGCCGGTTTGGCGCGTACGATCGCCGTAGAAGGTATTGTGCTGTTGAAAAATAACGGTGTCCTTCCGCTGTCCAAACGCGGAGGCACGGTCGCTGTCATCGGACCCAACGCCGATGCCGGCTATAATCAGCTCGGCGATTACACCTCGCCGCAGCCTCCATCCAAAGTGGCAACTGTTCTGGATGGCATCCGGCATAAGCTCTCGGCAGAGCCGGAGCGGGTAAGATACGCGCCGGGCTGCCGTATCAAAGACCATTCCACCGAAGGTTTTGACTTTGCAGTGGAGGCGGCGGCCGGGGCGGATACGATTATCCTCGCACTGGGCGGGTCCAGCGCCCGGGACTTTGGCGAAGGAAGTATTGATTTAAGAACCGGAGCCTCCAAGGTTACGCACAATGTACTCAGCGACATGGACTGCGGTGAAGGCATTGACCGGATGTCGCTTCAACTGTCCGGTGTTCAACGGGAACTTGTGAAGCGCCTGAAATCTCTCGGCAAACCTATAGTGGTCGTCTATATCAATGGCCGGCCCATCGCCGAGCCGTGGATAGATGAGCAAGCGGATGCGATTCTTGAAGCCTGGTATCCGGGACAGGAAGGCGGCCATGCTATCGCGGATATTCTATTCGGCGATGTGAACCCTTCGGGGCGGCTGACTGTATCCATCCCGAAGGATGCAGGGCAACTTCCCGTACACTATCTGGGCAAACGGTCCCGCGGCAAACGTTATCTGGAGGCAGATTCACAGCCGCAATATCCCTTCGGCTTCGGGCTAAGCTACACCGAATTCAGTTATACGAATTTGCGGGCAGAGCCCGCTGTTATTCACGCGGACGGGACTGCCGAAGTGACGGTGGAAGTGGAAAATACCGGCCGTTGCAGTGGAACGGAAGTGGTTCAGTTATATATTTCCGATCTTGTCAGCAAGGTAACCCGACCGGCCAAGCAATTGAAAGGATTCCGCAAAATCTGCCTGGAGCCGGGTGAAAAGCAAGTGGTTGCTTTTACGGTCAACGCCGAGCACTTGAGCTATATCGGGCCGGAGTACACACCAGTGATTGAACCGGGAATATTCAGAATTGGAGTTGGCAGAAATGTCAACGATACGCTCAATATTGAACTTGCGGTGGTGGAGGAATAGACATGGAACGAATCAATCGGTTTATCCGCGAATTGGCCGAGCGGCAATGGCTTGAATACAAGGCCATTGAGGATTGGCAGGTGTACTCAACGGAATATCGGCAGCCGGGAGATTATGACACGCTGCAGGTATTCCCGGGCAGTGAATCCTTTGGATTGTTTCCCAGTGTGCAGGGGACGACTTATATTCTCCGCACCACCTTGGAAATCCCTCCGGAATGGCCCGTAAAGGGAATCGGACTCATCTTCCAATCCGGCGGAGAAGGCCTGCTGCGCCTTAACGGAAGGTCCTGGCAGGGATTGGACCGCAACCATACCTTCGCAACATTGAATCCGGAGGTGGCCGGAAGAAGTCCGAAGCTGGAGATTGAATTGTATGATCCCATTCCGGAGCCCGACGATCCGCTGAACAAGCAGGCGGTAATACAGCCGCCGATCCGTTCCCTCACCACCGCGCTGGTGAGGGTTAACCGGCCTGTGCAGTCCTTAATGTATACTGCGACCGTAATCCGTGATTCGGCGCTGCTGCTGCCGGAGCAGGATTTCCGGCGTGCCCGCTTAATGGAGGCGCTGAACCGGGCCATGGATTCATTTGTCCTGTTGCACCTTGAAGAGGTAAAGGACGGCAGCCTGATCGGCGGCATCGAACAAGCACTGATCGAAAGTGTCCGGAAAATCGGCGGCAACAGTGAAGGCTTGATTCATATGGTAGGGCAGTCGCACATTGATATCGCCTGGCTGTGGCCAAAGCGGGAAACCGTCCGCAAGGCCAGCCGGACCTTCTCGACAGTGCATTCGCTGATGGAGGAATATCCGCATTACCGCTATGCCCAGAGCCAGCCCCAGCTTTTTGCTTATCTGAAAGAGAATGATCCTGAACTGTACAGCAAAGTGAAGGAGCGGATTCGGGAAGGACGCTGGGAACTGGTAGGGGGCATGTGGGTAGAGCCGGATTTGAACATTCCCAGCGGCGAATCCCTGATGCGTCAAATGCTCTACGGCCAGAGTTTCTATCAGGAGGAGTTCGGACAACACTCCGAGATTGAATGGCTGCCGGACACCTTCGGTTATTGCGCTTCGCTGCCGCAAATATTGAAACACGGCAAAGTGCGTTATTTCATGACGACCAAGCTCGGCTGGAATGATACGAACCTGTTCCCTTACGATTTGTTCCATTGGGTCGGTATTGACGGCACCTCGATGCTCTCTTATATGAACCATGGTGTGAATGAGAACACCCTGCCTAAGGATATCCATGACCACTGGCAGTCTTACCGTGAAAAGTCAGCCCACAGCGAGCAAATGCTGCTGTACGGGCATGGCGATGGAGGCGGCGGGGTTACTAGAGAGATGCTGGAATATATTGACCGTTCCGAGCTGATGGTAGGTCAGCCAGCTTCAGCTTATAGCACCGCGGCCGGATTCTTCGCGGGAATTGAGCAAGCCCGGCCGGAGCTGCCTTCTTGGCAGGGAGACCTGTATCTGGAGCTGCACCGTGGAACGTATACGACACACTCCCGGAATAAGCGCAATAACCGCAAAGCTGAAATTCTGTACCGGGAAGCGGAATTGTGGCAGACACTGGCAGGCAGCCTCCTTGAGCCGGACCAGTCCGGAGAAGTGGGCCGTGCGCTGCATAAGGGCTGGAAGCTGATATTGCTGAACCAGTTTCACGATATTATCCCGGGCTCATCCATTCCAGAGGTCTATCAGACCTCGGAGAAGGAGTACCGCAGCATTTTCAGCCTAGGCGAAGGCAGCCTGGAGTTGGTCATGGAAGCGGTGATTACCGGTATCGATACACGCGGGGAGGGCGCCCCTTATGTGGTGCTGAACAGTCTGGGCTGGCAGCGGGACATGATTGTTGACATACAGACTGGGATCAAGGAAGACAGAGCCCTGTCCGCCTATCAGGAGGATGGAACCAAGCTGGAATCGGAGACCCTCGTCATTGATGCTAAAACTATCCTTCGTATCCGTGTGCCTGAAGTTTCCCTGTTTGGGTACAAGACAGTCTGGTTGAGAGAAGTAGACCAGTCAGCGGAAATCGACCGGAACTGCGCAGCTTCCTTTGAAGATAGCTGGGAAACCGCATATTATCGCCTGAAGTTCAATGAACGGGGGGAAATCGCCAGTCTATACGATAAACAAGTTGGGCGTGAGATTGTCAAACCGGGAGAGCAGGCCAACCGCTTTCACTTCTTCCATGACCGTCCTATTCTATGGGACGCCTGGGACATTGACAGCCGCTACGAACAGCAGCCGGCCGGAGAGGCCGTTCTGCTGGAGAAGAAGCTGATCTCCTCAGGGGAAGTCTGTGATGTGCTGGGCTTCCGCTGGAGTATCGGCCAATCCGAAATCGAGCAGGAACTGGTTCTGTACCATCAAGATCCGCGGATTGATTTCAAGACCAAAGTGGTCTGGAACGAAGCCCATAAATTGCTGAAGGTAGGTTTTCCAATAGATGTAATGACCACCAAGGCGACCTATGAAATCCCATTCGGTGCGCTGGAACGGGTGACACACCGCAATACAACCTGGGAACAGGCGCAATATGAGGTGTGCGGGCATCGTTTTGTGGATGTGGCGGAGCATAGCTACGGCGTCAGTCTGCTGAACGACTGCAAATACGGGTATGACGTACAGGGCAGCACGATTCGGCTGTCGCTGCTGCGCGCGCCGAGATGGCCGGATAAGACGGCGGATATTGGCACTCACGAATTCACCTATTCACTGTACCCGCATGCGGGAGATTGGCGTGAAGCCCATACCCTGCGCAAGGCTGCCGAGCTGAATCTTCCGGCACATGCGGCTGCATGTACACCAGAAGAAGGCAAGCTGCCGGCTTCGGGTTCCTTGATCGGCTTCAACGGGAATCACGTAGTGCTGGATACGGTCAAATTGTCGGAAGACGGGAGCGGCAGCATTCTGCGGCTGTATGAATCGGCGGGTGGCCGTGAAACGGTGGAGATCAGCTGGCCGCTGCCGCATGCGAAGGTATGCCTGTCTAATGCGCTGGAGGAAGAAACAGAGGTACTTCATGAACAAGCAGGGAGTCTCCAACTGGAATTTGCTCCTTTCGAAATCAAGACGATCAAAATCATTCATTCCTAGACTAGGCAGAAGGAGAGATTCATATTGGAACAATTCAGACTTCCTCATATTGTGATGCCGGAGCTGCCGCTTCCTCCGTCGATTGCGGCGGTACTGGCGGAAACCGATCAGAAGCTGGCACACCGGCCGAAGCTGCGGCAGCTGTTCCGCAACTGTTTTCCCAACACCCTGGAAACAACAACCAAGCTGCTGGAGGACGGGACCACCTTCGTCATTACGGGCGATATTCCGGCAAGCTGGCTGCGTGACTCGGTCGAGCAGGTCATTCATTATGTGCCATTTGCGGGCAATGATCCCGAGCTCCAGCGTATCATCAGCGGGCTGATCAAGCGCCATATTCAATACGTTCTGATCGACCCCTACGCCAATGCGTTTAATGAAACGGCGAATGATTGGCATTGGAATGCCGGAGATGTGACGGAGATGTCGCCATGGGTCTGGGAGCGCAAATTCGAAATCGACTCGCTGTGTTTCGTGATCCGGCTGGCCCATGCGTATTGGGAAGAGACGAAACGGACCGACTTCTTCACGGCGGATTTCAAAAAAGCGCTGCGGCTCATTACCGATCTGTTCAAGCGGGAACAGCATCACTTCGAGCAATCCCCGTACCGCTTCACCCGCAATAACGGGATTCCCGAGGATTCGATCCGCAACGGCGGACTGGGCATGCCGGTCAATTATACCGGGATGATCTGGTCCGGCTTCCGTTCCAGCGACGATGCCTGTGATTTCCATTACAACATTCCGGGCAATATGTTCGCGGTTGTGGCCTTGCGGCAGATGCAGGATTTCGCCGAATGGGTCTTCCGCGATCTGGATTTCCTGGCGGAGCTTAAGGCGCTGGAACAGGAGGTCGACCATGGCATTAAGCTGTACGGCATCTACCGCCATCCGGAATTTGGGCCGATTTATGCATACGAAACGGACGGCTACGGCAACTACAGCCTGATGGACGATGCCGGAACGCCGGGCCTGATCTCCATTCCTTACCTTGGCTATGTGAAGAACGACGACCCGGTATACCAGAATACGAGACGTTTCGCGCTCAGCAAGGAGAACCCTTTCTATTTCGAAGGCAAAGTTGCCAAAGGCATCGGCAGTCCTCATACACCGCCGGGCTATATCTGGCACATGGCGCTGTCGATGCAGGGATTAACGGCGGACAACAAGGAAGAGAAGCTGGCGATGATCGACATGCTGGAAGCAACCGACGCCGATACCGGGTACATGCATGAAGGGTTCCTGGCAGATGACCCGCATATCTTTACCCGCAAGTGGTTCGCCTGGTCAAACAGCCTGTTCTCGCAATTGGTCTGGCAGGCGTTGAGAGAAGAAATCTTGTAACTGAAAAGGAGACATGATCATGACTACAATTATTGGAGACAAATTATCAAATATCCCTTGGCAGGATAAGCCGGCAGGCATAAATGCGCCCGTATGGCGGTATAATGCCAATCCGATCATTGAGCGCAATGCCATACCGAATTCCAACAGTGTATTTAATTCGGCTGTCATTCCCTTTAAGGACGGGTTTGCCGGCGTCTTCCGCTGCGATTCCAAATCCGTCAGCATGGATATTTTCGCCGGCTTCAGCGAAGATGGCGTGAACTGGAAGATCAATCATGAACCGATCGTGTTCCAAGGAGACCCCGAAATAATTACGCGGGAATACCGTTACGATCCCCGGGTTTGCAAGATTGATGACCGTTATTACATCTCCTGGTGCAACGGCTATCACGGGCCAACCATCGGGCTTGCCTATACCTTTGATTTTCAAACCTTTCACCAGCTGGAAAATGCCTTCCTGCCCTATAACCGCAACGGCGTATTGTTTCCGCGAAAGATCGGCAGCCATTATGCCATGCTCAGCCGTCCGAGCGATACGGGGCACACGCCTTTCGGAGATATTTTCTACAGTGAAAGCCCTGATCTCACCTTCTGGGGCAAGCACCGCTATGTAATGGGCACTGTTAATGGGGATGCATCCGCCTGGCAGTCCAAAAAAATCGGCCCGGGCCCCATTCCGATTGAGACCGACAAGGGCTGGCTGCTGATCTACCACGGCGTAATCAACACCTGCAACGGGTTTGTCTACCGCATGGGCTGCGCGCTTCTGGATCTGGACGAACCTTGGAAGGTAAAGGCACGTTCGCGCAACTATATTCTCGGCCCGGAAACCTTGTATGAATGTGTGGGCGATGTGCCGAATGTAACCTTCCCTTGCGCGGCGTTGACGGATTCGGCTACGGGACGGATCGCCATCTATTACGGCTGCGCCGACACCGTGACCGGACTCGCCTTTACCACTGTGGATGAGCTGCTTGAGTATATGGAGGAATTCCCTTTGAAGGCTGAGGTGTAGCACACTTGAACAAACAACAAACGGCTCATATCATTTCGCATACCCACTGGGACCGGGAATGGTATTTGCCCTATGAGCGGCATCATATCCGTCTCGTCCAGCTTGTGGACAGCCTGCTGGACAAACTGGAGCAGGACCCGGACTTCAAAAGCTTTTTCTTTGACGGTCAGACAATCATTATCGAGGACTATCTTCAGGTCCGCCCGGGCAACCGGGAGCGGCTGGAACGGCATATCCGTGAGGGAAGGATTTTTATCGGGCCCTGGTATATTCTCCAGGATGCCTTTCTGACCAGCCCGGAAGCCAATGTGCGCAATCTGCAGATCGGCCATAAGGACGCCCGCGTGTATGGGGAAGTTTCACGGATTGGTTATTTTCCCGACACCTTTGGCCTGACCGGACAAATTCCCCAGCTTATGGCGCAGGCCGGAATTACTAACGCATTCTTCGGGCGCGGGGTCAAGCCGACGGGATTCAATAACACCGTTTCCGACGACGGTTATGAATCCTCCTTCTCCGAGTTGCTCTGGGAAGGGCCGGACGGCTCGAAGGTGCTGGGCATCCTGTTCGCCAACTGGTATTCGAACGGCAATGAGATTCCGGTCGATCCGGCGGAGGCGAAGGTATTCTGGGACCGGAAGCTGTCCGACGCCGAACGATTCGCGGCTACGGATCAACTGCTGTTCATGAACGGCTGCGATCATCAGCCGCTGCAAACCGATTTGCCGGAGGCGATCCGTACAGCGCAGAGGCTGTATCCGCAGACGGATTTTGTCCATTCCAACTTTGCGGACTATGTCGGGGCTGTGGCCGCCGCTGCCCTGGACCGCGGCCTCTCTACGGTCAAGGGCGAGCTGCGGAGCCAGCGCACCGATGGCTGGGGGACGCTGGTCAATACCGCTTCGGCCCGGGTGTACCTGAAGCAGATGAACCAGCGCGGCCAGGCGCTGCTTGAGAAGGTGGCGGAGCCGCTAGCTTCCATCGCCAGGCTGCACGGCGGGGAGTATCCGCATCATCTGTTTACTTACGCCTGGAAGACACTGCTGCAGAACCATCCGCATGATTCGATCTGCGGCTGCAGCGTGGATGAAGTGCACCGCGAGATGGTAACCCGCTTTGACAAAAGCCGCCACATCGCCGAAGGCATTGTGGAGGGCAGCATGCAAACCATCACCCAAGCGGTTGATACTTCCCTGTTCTCCGGGTTTGGCGAAGACGCCTTGCCGCTTGTAGCGGTCAATACAAGCGGCTGGAGCCGCACGGGCACGGTGAGCGTGGAGCTGGACGTTGCCCGCCTGTATTTGCGGGAAGGTCTGCCGCTGGAAGTAACGGCCAGCCGGATGAAAGCGGCAGATCTGGACGGACGGGTGCTGATCAATGAACAGGGGACAGAAATTCCCTGCACCGTCGAGGATCTGGGCCTGTCGTTTGGCTATGATCTGCCGGACGACAGGTTCCGGCAGCCGTACATGTGCCGCAAGGTAAAGCTGACCTTTGAGGCTGCGGACGTTCCGGCGCTGGGTTGGCGCAGCTACGCATGGGTACGCCTTCAAGAGGGTAAAGGTGCACTGCTTACCGAAAAGGTCTCCCTGCTCCAAGGAGAGCAGGTGCTGGAAAACGCAAACCTGCGTGTAGAAATCATGGCGGACGGTTCCTTTGCGCTGACGCACAAAGCGAGCGGCAAGGTGTACCGTGATCTTGGCATTTATGAGAATACCGGCGATATCGGCAACGAATATATGTTCAGACAGCCGGCAGGTGAAACGCCGCTCACTACCCAGGGCTTTGCGGCCGGCATCCGCGTGATTGAAGACACGCCGTACCGGGCTTCCGTAGAAATTACCCATGAGTGGGCAATTCCGGCTTCAGCCGACTCCCTTCTGGAAGATGAACAGCGTTCGCTGGTCTACTATCCCGAGCGGCAGGCGCAGCGCTCCACGGCAACCGTGCTGCTTAAGCTGCGCACGGTGCTGAGGCTGGAGCAGGGCGGCAAAGGTCTGAAGATCGAAAGCTTCATCAGCAATACGGCGAAGGACCACCGGTTGCGGATGCTGTTCCCGACCGATCTGGCCGCGTCCACCCACCGCGCCGATTCCATGTTCGAGCTGGCCGAACGACCGAACGAGCCGGCGCCGGAGTGGCTGAATCCCAGCAATACACAACATCAGCAGTCTTTCGTGGATGTGGCGGAAGCAGGCGCAGGACTTGCAGTAGCCAATCTTGGACTGAATGAATATGAAATTCTGCGCGACGGCCGTAATACGATAGCCGTAACCCTGCTCCGCTGTGTCGGTGAGATGGGAGACTGGGGCTGGTTCCCTACGCCGGAAGCCCAGTGTCAGGGCGAACAGACAGCGGAAATGCTGCTCATTCCGCATGACGGAGACGTTGTGTCCTCCGGCGCTGCCGCCGGGGCTTATCAGTTCCAGATTCCTTGGATCACCGCCCAGGCGGAGCTTCATCCGGGAACCCTTCCTGCCGTTTATTCACCACTTCGCTGGAGCGGCAAGTCCGCTGCCTTGTCCTCGTTTAAAATGAACGAGGACAGCGGGGACTTGCTGATCCGCTGGTTTAATATGGAGAGCAAGCCGTGTGAATTGCATTTGGAGACGGATATACCGAATAGGGGATTTTACAAATCCAATATTCTAGAGGACAAATCGGCAGTCCTGGACTGCAGCAGCACTGTTGCGCTGGAGCTGCCGGTTGGCGGACATGAAATTGTGACCGTGGGAATCGGCCTCGGCTGAACCCAATGATCCTTCTCACTATATAAACGCAAGAAAGTTAAAAAAGCAGCGATCCTCTTGTTACCGGAGGGTCGCTGTTTTTGTTGTTGTTATTGTCATTGGCCGCTCCGCATGAAGGTCGCGTCCGGGTCTTTCTTGCTGAAGCAGTGTTTGGTACTGCTGTTATTTTGGCAGCGGGGTAGCAGGTCCTTGCTAAATATCCGGACGGCTCTCTAAGAGGGTTGTCTTTGGGCTTGTCTAGGGCGTGTCTTCAAACCGCTTCCCCGCCAACACCTGCTGCTGTATGCCCTAAGGAATCATGGGTACAGTACCATTTTCTGATCACACGCAGAGAAAGGCGTTTCGCCACTATATAGATTGAACTTGAAAACTTGAGCTAAAGGAAAGGAGCAACCGAGGGGGATTTTGGAACTGGAGGAGCGGTAGTGTCCGCCTGAAAGCTTTCCGAAGGAAAGCTAGCATCGAAAGCATAAGCAGTCTTCGGATTTCTACCGCTAATAGCGGTTGAAATCAAGAAATTTGAAGACAACAGCGGCCGGAAGTCCAAATATTCACCGTAGTTGCGACTGATCTTGTACTCTAAAACCTTAAGTTCAATCTATTTAGGTAGTTTTTTCGGTAGAGGCTTACGACTCGGTGTTTCAAAGACTTCGTTCTTCTTCCGAAGGCGTGTGTATGCGCCTGGAAAGTGTATTCCTGGCTCTGAGCACGAACGGACCGAGTTGCACTTATTTGAGGATTTTAGCCTGTTACAGGAGGAAAACGGACTCCAGTGCAGTTATTTCTCCCTGCTGGCCGTTTTTAGATAAAATGCAGAGCAGATAAGGCCGCCTGGGTCCGCAAAAGAGAATAAACAGGGGGTTTACTCTCCATAACGCCTCCTGAGTCCGAGTAAACGAACCCGCTGCGGGTTTTTAGGGCCCTATTTTCAATTCTAAATCCTTGCTTCCCCAGAGCTCTTCCATTTGAAGGTATGCTCTAGTTTCAATCTACCTTTCCCAGTTTCACCAGCGTCCACAATCAACACTTTTATATCTGGACTTGTATCTGTAGAATCAAGTGGGGGGTGTTCTGTCTAAGGACACATGAAGGACATATCACTCGATTAAGCTGAAAAATATAAAAATGGTTTGAAGGCGGGGACTATATTGAAAAAGAAAGTTCTTCTCGTTGAGGATGAAAGCCGCATTCGTGAACTTGTTTCCGATTATTTCATAAAGAACGACTGGGAAGTACAAGAGGCGGATAATGGAAAAGATGCATTGAGCTGGTTTGATTCGCTGCAACCGGATCTGCTGATTCTGGATATTATGATCCCCAAGATGGACGGCTTTGAAGTGTGCCGGGAAATTCGCAAAAAGGCAGCGATACCCATCATATTGTTGACGGCCAAATCCGGAGATGAAGATAAAATTCACGGTTTTGAACTGGGCGCGGATGATTATGTGACGAAGCCGTTTAGCCCAAAAGTACTGATAGCCCGGGCGAATGCGCTAATGAAACGGGTCGAGGGAGGTCATTTGCCGGAATCCAGCATCGTAAAGTTTGGTTCCGCGATGTTTAATACGCTGGCCCATCGGCTTGAGGTTGCTGGTGCAGAAATAGAGCTTACCCCTAAGGAATATGATCTGTTATGGCTGTTGATCCGAAATAAGGGCATTGTGATCTCAAGGGACACGATCCTTACCCGGATATGGGGGATTGAATTCGAAGGCGATTCCCGTGTAGTGGACAGCCACATCAAAAAACTGCGAAGTAAGCTGGGGTATGAGTCACGTTATATTCGCACGGTGATTGGCACCGGGTACATATTTGAGGATGAGGCATGAAAAGATGGGGAATTACCTTTAAGCTGTTCGTGATGACAGTTGTGTTTTTTGTTTGCTTTTACGGGATGGTGATTTTGAGCCAGCTGTTTTTCTTTGACAGCTTCTATCAGCAGCAGAAGGAAAACCGTGTGGAGAAGCATCTCAAGAGCTTTGGGTCAAGCTACACAAGCGGGTCGTGGGATACGAGCAGGACTTCCCAGGAGCTTGCCCGCTTCATGCTGCGCAATAAAACGCAGCTGGTTATTATGAAGCTGGACGGCAAGATGAAGTCGGAAGACCCGTTTCATATGAAGGTTATGAATGAAGACGGCCAGATCATAGCTGTTTCTTTATCCCTGTTCATCAATCAGTATGGAGATGAGTTCAGTGCAGCGAATATTAAGCTGGATGATCCTTTGACCATTCAAGGAGACCAGCTGATTGAAGGAGATGTCTACTCACCGGAGCTCATATTCCCCACTAGCATAAAAAAGCAAGGGTCCGCAGCCATTGGGGATGAATCAGAGGGAGGAGACACTCAATTTTCCGGTATTGTCACGGAGATCGTTTTACCTAATCTGAAAATATGGAATCCGCGTCAGGGCATCCTGTTTGAGGCCTTGGACGAGTGGTTTCCGTTGTCTGAGGCCCGGGTGGAACAGTTCAAAGGGCTGCAAATGCAGAAAGCGGATTGGACAGCCCCTTGGGGTGGAATCCGCAACTCTGTGATGATTTTGCCTGTGCAGCAACGTAACGGAGATATTGATCTGTTATTCACTGTAACTTCCTTACAGGAGGTTAAGGATTCGAATGATGCGCTGCGCTGGTTCTTTTTATATCTCGGAATCGGAGGTTTTGTATTTATTCTTATACTGTCCTACTTCTATTCTAAAATGGTAGCCCGTCCACTGATCAAGCTGAACAAAATTGCCAAACGTATGGTTTCCCTGGACTTTACAGGACATCCCTCCATCCGGCAGAAGGATGAACTTGGAAGCTTGTCCAATAGCATGTTCACCTTATCACAAAGTTTAGACTCCGCCTTGAGTGAGTTGAGGGAGGCCAATCAGCAGCTGGTCGAAGATATGGAGCGCAAACAAAAAATGGAGACCATGCAGCAGGACTTTTTTGCCAATGCCTCTCATGAATTGAAGACGCCTCTAAGCATTATTAAAGGATTTGCCGAAGGACTAGAAGACGGAGTAAGTGCTGCTAAACAGGATTACTACATTAAGGTCATTATAGAGGAATCTGAAAAAATGGGATTTCTTGTGAATGATATGCTGGATTTGTTCAGATTGGAGTCGGGGACGACTAAACTCAGAAAGACCTCCTTCATGCTGACGGAACTGACGGAAAAGGTAGCGGACAGGCTGATTCACTTTCTGCAGGAAAAGCAGCTGCAGGTGATGATAATTCCTGCTAATGAATTGCCGGTATACGCGGATGCGGGCTGGATCGAACAGGTTATTCTTAATTTTCTAACCAATGCAATCAGGCATGCTGAAGATGGAAGTACCATAACCGTGAATGTTCAGAGCGATGAGAAGTCTACTGTATTCTCTATTCATAATAAAGGTGAGTCGATACCCGAAGATCAGCTGGGGCAAATCTGGGAGCGGTTCTACAGGGTTGAGCCTTCCCGGAGCCGGCTGACAGGTGGAACGGGACTGGGGCTTTCCATTGCAAAGCGGATACTGGATATGCATGGCTGTAGTTATGCAGTGGAAAATATCGAGGAAGGCGTCAAATCTATGGTTAGATTTGAAGGCTAATCCCACCAATACATGTACTGTAGCGAAAGGAGTAAGACAGCATGAAATGGAATTGGCTGCCTTCAATGTTTACTCTGGCAAATTTGGGAATTGGAGCATTCTCTTTGCTCTTCACAATTCAAGAACGATATAGTTTGGCATTAACCATGATATTGTTAGCAGCTTTGTGTGATGTAATGGATGGTTTGCTGGCCCGGTGGCTGCATTGTACCAGCGATTTCGGCAAGCAATTGGACTCACTGGCAGATATCATATCCTTTGGATTGGCTCCTGCGTTTCTGATTTTGTTGTACAAGCTGGAAAATGTTCAGTGGCTGGGGACCCTGGCTGCAGTTGCTTTCCTGATCTGCGGCGCACTGCGGTTGGCCAGATTTAATATATCAGCTTCTTCGAAGGGTTTCGTAGGGATGCCGATTACTGCTGCAGGGGTGATCCTTTCGATGATCTCTTTGCTGGATGGACGGATGAAACCGGAATACATAGTAGTATTAATGTTGATGCTGTCTATAATGATGATCAGCCGGATTCCCTTCCCTTCTTTCAAAAAAAACTTCAACAGGAAGTGAAATATTGATGCCTTGGATGATGGAGTTAATTTCACATTACGGCTATTTAGCAATTTTTGCTCTTTTGGCGCTTGGAATTCTTGGACTTCCCGTACCTGACGAAGTGTTGATGTTGTTTGTAGGGTATTTGTCGTCCATTATGGTTCTGAATTTCACACTTTCGGTACTGATCGGCTGCATAGGGTCCATAACAGGAATGATGATCAGCTACACCATTGGTTTGCGGCTGGGACAACCGGTAGTGAATAAATACGGCAAGTGGATTGGGCTTACCCCGAAGCGGTTTATCAGAGTCAAGGGATGGTTTATACGCTTTGGAATTTGGACGGTTGCTTTTGCCTATTTTATTCCGGGGGTCAGGCATGTTGCCAGTTATATTTCCGGCATCAGTGCCATGCCCTTCAAAAAATATGTATGTATATCCGTTGCATGTGCGCTGACCTGGTCACTCCTTTTTGTTTCAATTGGCTACTTTATAGGTGCCAAGGTTTCTTTCTCCTAGACGTATCAACGCTAATCCGAAGATTAGGCGAATCAAACAATAATACTCCTTTTCAGGGCTTGTCTAATCACAAGTTCTGGAGAGGAGTTTTTTTGGGTTTGGGCCCAAAGGGGGCTTGACACCTTTTTTGAAAGCGGTTATATTTATCTCGTAAGTAATACGTTATATAACGTTATACAAAGGAGAGAATCAAATGAATGTACATCAGGTAGTTGAAGCTATTCATGGAAAAGTAAACAAGGGGATTTCAGAAGTTTATTTTGTAGCCTGCGGAGGTTCGCTGGTTGATATGTATCCCTCAAAGTATTTCCTTGAAAGCGAAGCAAAAAAACTGGTAGCGGGTCTATATACAGCTAACGAGTTTGTTCATGCTTTGCCTAAACGTCTGGGTAAACAATCGGTAGTCATTGTTTGTTCTCATGGCGGAAATACGCCGGAATCGGTGGCTGCTGCACAGGCTGCCAAAGAGAATGGCGCACATACCATTGGCTTAACCCATAATCAGGAGGCCGCGTTGCTGAATTATTCCGATTATTCTTTCCTGTATGAATGGGGAGATGACAGTGACGTCAAAAACAATCCGATGGCTATCATTCTGGAGCTCGCTGTAGAATTGTTGCATGTGGCTGAAGGTTATGCACATATTGACGCTTTTCAAAAAGGCTTGCAAACCATTAACGGTATTATTAACCAGGGTAAAAAGCAGGTTGCTCCACGAGCCCGTGTATTTGCCGAAAAGTACCGCAACGAAGAGTTATATTATATCCTGACAAGCGGAGCTTCGTATGGTCATGCTTATGGATTTGCGATCTGCTCTTTGATGGAAATGCAGTGGCTTCATGCAGCGGCTATCCACTCCGGCGAATTCTTCCATGGTCCCTTCGAAGTGACCGACAAAGAAACTCCATTCATCTTAATGATTAATGAAGGCCGCACCCGTGAGTTGGATGAACGCGCACGCACCTTCCTGAATCAATATGCTGAAAAAGTCGAAGTGATTGATGCTAAGGAGCTTGGCTTAGGTGTTATTGCCGATGAAGTCGTGGAATTCTTTAATCCGGTATTGTTCTACAGTATTATCTGCGTCTACCGCGAGGCTCTGGCCGAAATAAGAAATCATCCGCTGGAAACCCGCCGTTATATGGGGAAAGTAGCCTACTGAACGGGAGTGTAAACCATGAGAGTATTAGGAATTGGCGATAATGTGGTCGACAAGTATGTGCATCTGCGTATGATGTACCCCGGTGGCAATGCACTCAATTTCAGTGTTTTCGCCAAAGGAGAGGGTGCGGATGCGGCCTTCCTCGGCGTGTTCGGTGATGATGCTGAGGCAAGGCTGGTGGAGAATACATTGCAACAGCTGGAGATAGATACCTCGCGCTGCAGACATCACAGCGGTGAAAATGGATGTGCACGTGTAACGCTGGAGAACGGGGAAAGAGTCTTTCTCGGCAGCAACGAAGGCGGGGTTACCCGACTTCATCCCATAGAACTTAGTGAAGATGATAAGGAATACATCCGCGGGTTCGATATTGTCCATACGGGGCTTTACAGCCACACCGGGCATCTGCTTGCTGAGCTGAATGAGCTGAAGATTCCTCTTTCCTTTGATTTTTCCGATGACTTTGAGGAAGAGCAAGTAGAACGTTATATCGGTAATGCCGATTTTGCCTTCTTTTCCTGCAGTCACATGACGGATGAAGCGACCCAAAGTTACATCCGTTCCAAACGCAAGAGAGAGGGGCAGGTATTAGTTGCAACACGCGGCGGAGACCGGTCTATCGCCTATGATGGAACAGCCTTTTATTATCAATCGCCGGAGTTCATCCATGCTGTGGACACGATGGGAGCGGGGGATTCCTATATTACGGCTTTTTTACTAAGCATGCTTAAGGACAGAGATATTCAAGCCGCAATGAAGGAAGGCTCACGATTAGCTGCCAAGAGCTGTCTGGTAGAGGGTTCATTTGGATTCGGAGCCCATTATTAAGGCGCACACTTATCTTTGCTTGTGAAAAAGAGGATCGTTTGTTACTCTAAGGAAAGAGTGATATAACGTTATATAACAAGTGAGGGTAAACTATGTTAAATGCAGAAAACGCTGAGCCATTATACATTCAATTGAAAAATGCGGTTCAATCCGCAATCGCCAACGGCAGCTTTAATCAAGGGGATAAAATACCTACTGAAATTGAGCTGGCCGAAACCTATAATGTGAGCCGGATTACTGTACGCAAAGCGATAGAAGAATTGGTGAGAGACGGGTATTTGACGAAGCGGCAGGGCAAGGGCACCTTTGTGAATAGGCCCAAGATCGGCCGGAAGATTGAGCATATCATCAGTTTTACGGCTGCCTGCAAAGCGAATGGAGTTTCATCGCATAGCATAGTCACGGAGAGAAAAAAGCTGAAAGCCGATTCAGATACCGCAGAGCGGCTGCAAATCCAGCCAGGTGAGTCTGTGCTGTATATTCAGCGCCAGAGATATGCCGGCGAACAACCGCTGATGCTGGAAAATAACTATTATCCGTTTGACCGGTTCGCTTTCTTGATGGAGGCTAATCTTGAAGGCTCGATATATGAGCTGCTGCGCAGCGAATACAATATTGATCCGAACCAGCCGGGAGAGACGATATTACAAATTGTCTTGGCGGACGAACCTCAGGCGAAATTACTGGAAGTTCCGATCGGCCAGCCTCTGTTTTACATGAACACCATTATTTACGACCAGTATAGTAAGCCGGTTCATGTAGGGAAGCAGTTCATTATTGGTGACCGTTACCAATTTACTTTGTGATTCATTAAAGTCAGAGTCAGCTGGAATTTCAAATACGTAAAAGCTACTGTTTCTTCCAATGATGGAGAAGCAGTAGCTACAGTATAACGTTATAAGTCGTATTATAAATTTGAACTAAGGCGGAGAGATCATGGGAGCAGCTGAACATGGTTTTGCAGAAAGAGTACTAATGTCTAGTGCCGTGTTTACAGGAAAAGAGGAGGATGCCTCGCCTGGATTCATCGCCCTGCAAGGGGAACGGATTGCCGCGGTCGGCGATCCGGCAGAGGCAGAAGCCTGGATCGGACCGAAGACGATTGTCCATCATCTGAGGGATGCTTTGATTATGTCTGGTGTGCATGATAATCATGTATTTTTTACCGGTTATATGTCCTTGCATCGTGGTGTGGATCTGACAAATGCAGCCTCTATAGAAGATGCCTTGCAATTGCTTATAGAAGAAGCGGAACAACAACCTGCTGATCGAAATGTATACGCTTACGGTTGGAGCCGGGAGTTATGGGGAAAGCTCCCAGAGCAAAGTATATTAGATAAAGCTTTTCCTCAAAGGGCTGTCATTGCCATGAATCGGACGAAAAATTATTGCTGGATGAACCAAATCGCCCAGGATAAATATCAGTTCACCCCCGATCATTGCAGTGCCGAGGCGCGTGCCAGTTTGCTGTATGAGATGATGCAGGATCGGGAATTAGTCAAAAAAGAGTTTCTGGATTTCACCCGGATGCTTGCCAAGCGGGGTGTAACCTCCATAAAAGATATAGGCTTTGACCAGCACAGCGGTTTATTGCCGGTTCTTGAAGAACTGGAAGCTGCCGGGGAACTGCCGCTGCGGTTTCATTTTGCGCTGGAACCTGTGCTGCAGCCGATTGATATTCCCGCCGGAATTCAATATAAAGAACGCTATCAAGGGGAGGTTCTCCGCTTTCAGGGATTCAAGCTGATGATAGACGGTGTTGTCGCTGATC
Organism: Paenibacillus sp. FSL M7-1046; assembly: GCF_038007405.1. Taxonomy (NCBI): domain Bacteria; kingdom Bacillati; phylum Bacillota; class Bacilli; order Caryophanales; family Paenibacillaceae; genus Paenibacillus; species Paenibacillus sp. FSL M7-1046. The sequence continues at coordinate 4,370,954 of NZ_JBBOXB010000001.1, forward strand.
ATACAGGAGATATGCTGGAGCCTTACGCAGATCTGCCAGGAGTAACTACTTTGCAGCCGGTTGACTATGACGTAATTGAAGCTGCAGTATATGAAGCAGACAGGCATGGAATTAAGTGCTGTCTTACGGCTGAAGGGGATGCAGCAATTCGCAGGGCGGTAGATATGCTCGAAACTTGCCAGCAAAACCAGGGGGATCATCCGATTAAACATTCTATAAGTGATTTGGAATACCCTCACCCCGATGATTTAAAACGGATGGGGGAAAACGGGATTTTCGCTGAGGTGTATGCCCAGATCCTGCTGTTAAATCCCTCCTATGAAGATGCTTATATGGCGGCTGTGGCTGGAAAAGCGAATGAAAGCCGGTTCTATGATTACCGGTCCATGCTGGATGCGAACATCCCCCTAACGATTGGCACTGATTTACCTTTGTTCCTCACTAGTGTTCCTGATTCGATCTACGCGGCCACTTTCCGGTTGTTTCCTGACGGCTCACCACCTGAAGGCTGGAATGTTGAACAGGGAATGCCAGCGTCTGAAGTCTTAAAGGCATGGACCCTTAACGGGGCCAGACACTGTGGTATGGAAGAGAGCACGGGAACTTTAGAAGCGGGGAAATATGCCGATATTGCTGTATTTGACCGCAATCTTCTGGATACAACAGCTGCCGATATCAGAGACGCACATGTCGTATTAACTATCGCTGCCGGAAAAATCACCTACGACGCTTCTAGGAATGAGGGATAGAATGGAAACCTCTAAACGTAAAATAAAATGGTCTCTGCCTCATAGTTATACATTGATTTTCTTGATTATAATTGCTATTGCCGGTTTGACTTGGGTTGTCCCGAGCGGTCAATTTGACCGGCAGGAAGTCATTGTAGATGGTTCTGCCAAGACAACTATTATCCCGGGAACCTATCATTCTGTAGCGAAAGTAAGTGAAGAGGGAGATTTGCGGCAGGGCCTTGCACAAATCGCCAGTGCACCTATGGAAGGCATAATCAATGCCGCTGACGTAGTTGCCTTCGTACTTATTGTGGGCGGAGCCTTCGGGATTATTTTGCAGACTGGAGCGATTGACCGGGCGCTGATGGCCTTGGCCGGACGGCTCAAACAAAAAGGGATATTGCTGATTCCGATAGCGATGGTCATTTTCAGCCTTGGAGGTTCCACGTTTGGAATGAGTGAAGAAATAATACCTCTTTACGCCATTTTTATTCCTTTAATGTTTGCACTTGGTTTTGACTCCATTACGGCCATCCTCATCCTTTTTCTTGGAACACAGATTGGTTATGTCGGCTCCACCGTTAATCCGTTTTCGGTATTGATTGCCCAAGGTGTAGCGGGAGTGCAAGGTAATCCACAGCTATGGCTGAGATTTATTGAATGGATTGTATTCACTGCGATATCGATCGGTTTTACCATGTGGTATGCGCAGCGGGTGAAGAAAAATCCGGAGAAATCTCCTGTATTCCAGAATGACATTTTAAACCGCCAACACTTTATTAAAGAGAACTCAGGTATAGAGGTGAGCTTTACCCATCGGGATAAACTCATCATTGGCGGCTTTATCGTTACCTTGGGGTTGATTGTGTGGGGAATTATGACCCAGGGCTGGTATATGACCGAGATCGGTGCCCTTTTCTTCGTACTTGGTATTTTCTCGGGTGTGGTCACCAAGATGAATCAGAAGGAAATCGCTGAGAACTTTGTAAAGGGCTGTGGCGAATTCATCTATGCGGCAGTCATTATCGGGCTGGCCCGGGGAATTCTCGTCGTTGCTGAGAACGGCATGATTATCGACACGATTCTGAATGCGCTGGCTAACCTGCTTAAAGGTCTGCCGAACTATTTGTTCACTACCATCATGCTGGTCGTCCATAATATTATCACGTTCCTGGTTCCCTCTTCCTCCGGTGAGGCTGCATTAACGATGCCCGTGCTTGCCCCATTGGGCGATCTGGTCGGTGTCAACCGTGAAGCGGTAGTAACGGCTTATCAATTTGGCAATGGGTTGACCAATCTGATTTCGCCAACAGGTGGAGTATTATTGGCAGGTCTGGCAATCGCCCGGATCAATTTTGGGCAGTGGCTCAAAGTCATCCTTAAGCTGTTTCCAATCTTGTGGCTGGTGGCTGCAGTCTTTGCCGCGATATCTTCAGCTGTGGGAATGTAAGTACTATATAGATTGAACTTATAATTTTTCTTCTGTTTTGGGATTGGCCGTGACTACAGAGAATGTTTGGACTTCCGGCCGCTGTTAGGTTTGGATTTCCTGAAATAACCGCGAATCGCGGTAGAAATCCAAACCTAAAGGCGGACGCTACCGCTCCTACAGTTCCAAAATTCCCCTCCGCCACTTTTCCCTTTTGTCTAGTTATTAAGTTCATTCTATATGGAGGTGTCCCAAAAGTCGATTTTCTATGACCAGGTCCAATCTTCTTCTTTCTAAAAAACAGAGCAGCGATTCTCCTGTAATTGGGGAATCGCTGCTCTTCGTTTTTGCTCCATTGCGGCTTGCTTCTGCATGTTATGGGCAAGCAAAAGCCAACCGTCTTGCCTTTTCAATGTGGCTGTAAACAGCGAGTATCTGTCCTGCTTTGGTGTAGACAGTAAGCCAAAGTAAACTGGTTTGGTGGTAGCTGTTACAGCGGCCGCCCGGGAGGCAGCGTCGAAGATGGCTTCGTCCAGCCGATTCACCGCTGCGTGGGCGATTTTTTACGTTTTTAAAAGATTGCAGAAACTTTTTCTGCTCAAACAGCGGAGAGGACGGACTGACCCGCGGAAAAGCGGCAGCGGTCGCCTTTGTCCCCGGATTTTCACCGCTAAGGAGAATCAAAAAAAATCTGGGGACAACAGCGATTGGAACAACGGTCCGTTCGCGGAGCGTCCACCCATGTGCTCACGTTGATCCTGCTCAAAAAACGATGGGTGTCTCAAGCATCCGTTTCACGGCATTTGGGACACCACCTTTGCATTTAGCTGACTCCTTGATTTTCCCGATAACCTTTACGATAAAGAGCTGGTGTGATCTCTTCGAATTTTTTGAAGATTTTAATGAAATAACCCGGTTCATTGAAGCCCAGCTCATCACTGATTTGAGAAACGGGCATATCGGTCACTTCGAGCAGCTGCTTCGCCCATTTCACCTTTAGCCTTGCCAAATAAGTGGTGAAGTTTTCTCCCGTTTCCTTCGCAAAAAGTCTGCTGAAATAGCTGGGACTGATGTGACATAGCTCAGCCATATGACTTAATGTTATATTTTCACTTTTGTTATTGTAAATATAATCCCAGGCGGGTTTAAAGATCGGATTTGTACAAATACTCATATCACTGGATGTGTTTTTAAGGTAGGCATCCGCGATGGCATTGGTCATTTCTTTTTTGATCGACTCAATATTTTTTATGGTGTAGCCGGGCAGAATAGTGGAGAGGTTTAGGGCTTCATCGTTTCCGGCAGCCTTCTCGAACATTTCGACCAGCAGGTTTTTGTTGAGTGCCTCTTCGATAATATAGTTGCACAGGAGAAATAGCATGTTGGATATTTTCACGACTTCTTCATAGGTCATCGTTGGTATATCATCGTAGTATGCCTTCAATTGATTCCCTTTGAGCAGATGTGATGATTTGTTTGGCAAAGATACAATTTGCTCCAGATCTGTACCGTTCTCAGGATCGGAAAGCTTGACCTGCCCCGCCATCACAGCACCCAGGTATTTATCATCCACAGTGATCGGAATTGCAATATCTATAATATTAAAGTGGCATAGATAAACGTAAGGTGCATTTAACCGGACCGCTTCAAGCCCGCCGCGGGAATCACACTTCTGGCAAAACGGAAGGAGCTCCGGATCCTTCCGCACATTCTGACAGAAAGCCTGGCAGCTGCTGTGGCTGGTCACAGGGATTCCCTTGTAATCAACCGTCAAAATAGCCAGCTTGGTAACGGTAGCCAAGGAATCCTGAAGCCGCTTCCATTTTTTGAGATCCAAAAATTTGCTTATATTTAAGGACTCTTGCATCAAAAAAATCACCCCTCGATTTAAAATCGTATAATAAGGACCTTCTCTATGGCAAGAGGATACCATTGTTACTGCACAGTGCAAATAATTACGATTAAGAATTATAATTATTGGTTATGATATTCCACTATCAAGATCAATATCCTGCTTTATACTCTAATTAATTAATAAAATTTGTTATAAAAAACAGGAGGCGTTTGATTCATGAGAAAAGCATTCATTAGTCCAACTAAATATGTTCAAGGTGAAGACGAGTTATTAAATCTTGGCTACTTTGTAACTTCATTTGGATCCTCCGCTTTGTTGATTGCCCATCCCGATGATGTGAAACGGGTAAAGGATAAGCTCGATGCTACGTCTAAGAAGTTTAACATTACCTTTGTTGAAAGCGGTTTTAAAGGAGAGTGCTCACGTCAGGAAGTCGCCAGATTACAGGCTATTGCGACAGAGAAGGGCTGTACCTGCACAATCGGCCTGGGCGGAGGCAAAGCGATTGATGCGGCCAAATGCGTGGCCCAGGGGGAAGCTCTGATCATTTGCCCGACGATTGCCGCTACCGATGCGCCTACCAGCCATTCAGCCGTACTGTATACACCTGAGGGTGCTTTTGATGATTATGCCTATTTCAAGCAAAGTCCAAGTGTTGTTTTGGTAGATACGACGGTGATAGCCAATGCGCCTACACGCTTTCTTGTGGCGGGGATGGGGGATGCTTTGTCCACCTATTTTGAAGCAAGAGCGACCTCCAAGTCTTATTCGAGAGTGAACGCCAGTCTCCCCATGGGCTCAAGAGAAGGCCACTGTGCCCCTGCTGTAGGCACGAACGCAGCGCTCGCTCTCGCAACCCTATGTTATGAAATGCTGCTTAAAGACGGGGCGAAAGCGAAGATAGCCAGTGATAGTAATGTGGTTACACAGGCGCTGGAGAATATAGTGGAGACTAATATTTTGTTGTCGGGGCTTGGTTTTGAAAGCGCAGGCTTGGGCGGCGCACACGCGATCCATGATGGTTTAACCATTCTGGAAGGAACACATTCCTACTATCACGGGGAAAAGGTTGCCTTCGGCACACTTGCCCAACTGGTGCTGGAGAACGCCCCGACGGAGGAATTGCATCAGGTTCTGGATTTTTGTCTGGAGGTAGGGCTGCCTGTGTGCCTGGCGGATATCGGCGTAGATCATATTACGGCTGAGGAACTGCTTCAAGTCGCTGAAAAAGCCTGCATTCCTGAAGAATCCATTCATGCGATGCCATTCCCTATCACAGTAAAGGAAGTTGCAGCTGCGATTGCCGCGGCAGACAAAATTGGCCAAAACTACAAAACAGCCCGGGAGGCCTAATCCATGAAGAAGATCATCAATCAGCCGGAGAACACGGTCATTGAAATGTGCAATGGCATTGCCATGGCTCATCCGGAGCTTGAATTTGTGAGGAAGTATAAAATCATTAAGAAAAAAGAAATCAATGAAAACAAGGTCAGCTTGATTAGTGGTGGCGGCAGCGGACATGAGCCTGCCCATGCAGGGTATGTGGGGAAAGGCATGCTGGATGCAGCGGTGTGCGGAGATATTTTCGCCTCCCCGTCCCAGATTCAGGTGTATCAGGCCATTCAGGCAACCGCCAGCAATAAGGGTACCTTGATGATTATAAAGAATTACAGCGGTGACATGATGAACTTCAAGAACGCAGCTTTTTTGGCTGAAGAAGACGGAATCGAAGTAGATTATGTCCGGGTAGATGATGATATTTCGGTACAGGACAGTTTATATACGGTAGGACGCCGGGGAGTTGCCGGAACTGTACTGGTGCATAAAATTGCCGGGGCGGCGGCAGAAGAGGGCTGGAGTCTGGCGCAGGTGAAAGCCGCTGCGGAGAAAGCGGCTGCAAATGTTCGCAGCATCGGTTTCGGATTAACCTCATGTACGGTTCCTGCCAAGGGAACCCCCACCTTCGAAATTGCTGAGGATGAGCTGGAATATGGCGTCGGCATTCATGGGGAGCCGGGAATCCGCCGCGAAAAAATCGCAACTGCCGATAGTCTGGCAAAACGTATGGTGGAGGCACTTTTAGCGGATTTAAAGATCGGGGGCGAAGCTTCTTCCGAGATTGCACTACTCGTTAACGGGTTTGGGGGAACTCCGCTGCTGGAGCTGTATCTGTTAAATAACGCCGTGACCCGGGAATTAGCAGAGAAGAAAAATATTAAGATTTGTAAAACCTTCGTCGGAAACTATATGACAAGCATTGATATGGCCGGAGCCTCCATCACTCTTCTGAAATTGGACGAAGAACTGAAAATGCTCTTATTCAAGGAAAGCGATACCCCTGCCTTCAAAGTTTCAGGGCCTACGGAAAGCGTTCCGTATGTTGATATTGCTCAGGACAATCTCACAGAATCATCCGTATCCTTTGAGACAGAAACACCTGAAGCATATGCCAAGATCAATGGCGATACCTTTACACTCGATAATTTCGTCTATCTGTTAGACAAGATGAGCGAAATCATTATTAGAAATGAAGTTCCGTTCTGTGAACTGGATTCACATGCCGGTGATGGCGATTTCGGGATGAGTATTGCCAAAGGATTCCGGCAGTTGAAGCGGGAGTGGAAAGATATTCTGACACATAGCCAAGCGGACATTGGGAGCTTTCTGAATGCTTGTTCACTGGTTATTATGGAATATTGCGGAGGGGCTTCCGGGCCAATCTGGGGTTCTGCATTCCGTTCAGCGGGTAAGGCTGTTGGTGCGAAAACAGAAATAAGTGTTTCTGAATTTGCTGACATGATGCAGGCCGCTGTACAAGGCATACAAACAGTCGGTGAACGTTCATTCGGGCGTGGAGCCGTGGTGGGGGACAAAACCTTGATCGACGCTCTTGTGCCTTGTGCAGATTCCTGGTCGAAGAGCAGTCAGGCCGGAGATGATTTCAAAACCGCTTTTGTGAAGGGTGCCGATGCAGCCATTGAAGGAGCCAAAAAGACAGAAGCTATTGTGGCACGTATGGGACGCGCAGGCACTGTTGGCGAAAGAAGTATTGGATATCCGGATGCGGGTGCCTATGCGCTTGGGGTTATTTTTAAGGAGCTTTCGGATCAATTGAAATAAAAAGATTACATGCTCAAAAGGTATCAGCGTTAGATCTCTTAGCGCTGCTATACCTATTGTGAATATTGATAACGCTTACATTCGAAGGATTCTGATGATATAACCCCATAAGTTCAAGACAAAGGAGCTATCTATAATGAGTAAAATGGTTTCGCAATTAAAAAAACCACAGGGCTTGCTGGCCTTAGCCTTGAGTCTGATCATTCTTGGCAGTCTGATCGCCAATATGTTTAACACTTCATTTTACTCGGTGAACGTGAAAGAAATTAAATTCAAGGCGGATCATGGCACACTTTCCGGGCTGCTCTATACACCCGATGGGGCCGGTGCAGAGGATCCCAGACCGGTAATCATAACGACACATGGCTATCTGAACACCAAAGAAATGCAGGATGCTCCGGCGATCGAAATGTCCAGACGGGGTTATATTGTCCTGGCGCTTGATATGTATGATCATGGTGATTCGCGCTGGGAAAGTGACATCCCCGTGAAGGACTTATTCGGCACCTTCTGGGTTTATTCCCAATTTGACGCGTCCAAGTACATTTTTGAACAGGATTATACCAAAAAAGATGATAAGGGTAACGCATATGTCGCGGTCAGCGGCCATTCGATGGGCGGATTCTCCTCATTAGTAGCTATGTACATGGATGAACTGACCGCGCTACAGACCGGACAGCGCATGATTTATGCCGGAATTTCTGCAGGTGCCGATTTCTCTTACGCCTCCGCGGTTGCTCCTCAGGATCAGATTCAAGCTGCTTTTGGCAGCCGGACGGTAGGCATGATTGCGGGAAAATATGATGAGTTCTTCTTCAATAAATCTGATGATGAAAAGAGTGCGACAGAGAAGAAAGTACAGGGGACCGTTACTGAAAAGGATTTTGCGGCAACGATCTCGGGCAAAGGGTTCCTTGGACTTGCCGCGGACAATCCGGCTGTAGAGACGGGAAAGTTCTACACTGTAGAATCTGGAGAATTGAAGCTTGAAGATAAGGTCGTTCGTCCAGCGCAGAGCGGTGAGCATATCTTATTTACACCTAGCCAGACTCACCCGTGGAACCATTTTTCCAAAACTGCAACCGCCAACTTTATTGATTTTTATGCTCATGCCTTTAAAGGTGTGACCTCACCCAACCAGACAAACGCCGGCCTTGGTTCAGGCAATCAAATCTGGTGGGTGAAAGAAGCGGGCAATGGGATAGCATTAGTGGGCTTCTTTCTACTTCTGGTTCCCTTGATCAGCTTACTGTTGAAGGTTCCATTCCTGAAGCGTTCGGTCACGGCTTCCACAACCACCGTAGGCGCGCCTTCAACCGGGATGCAGAGAATCGCCTATTGGGCAGCCATTGTGTTCTCGACGTTGTTTCCGGCCCTATTGTTCCCTACATTAATGGATAAGCAAGCGGATGGACTGAATGTTCTGAGTGTAATTTCCGTGATCCTGCTGGTCATTTGTTTGATCGCAGCCGCCGCAGGCTTTATTCTGGCCAATAGCCAAAAGGCGAACCCGGATGCCCGCGCCAAAATGAAAAACATAGGCATAGGAAGTGCGTTGCTGGCGGTAATTTCGCTTGTTATGTGGATCGTCTTTGAGAAATCGGGTCGTATTCTCCCGACCAGTTCTTACTTTAACGAACCTACAACAAACCAGATTGGATATTGGGCGCTTGTCTCCGGTCTCATCATTGCTTTTATAACCTGTGCGTTCTACTATTTCTCGAAAAAGCAGGCGGGTACGAAATTCAGCAGCTATGGTATCCATCTGAACTCTATTACCATCATCGCCAGCTTGTGCACTGCCATTGCTGCTGTGTTTGTCGGTTACCTGCTGCTGTTCGCCGTGCAGGCAGTAGCTGGCACAGATTTCCGTTTTTGGACCTTTGCTGTACGTACCTTTGAAATCGAGCATTTGATCACGGGGCTTCGGTATATGCCATTTTTCTTTATTTACTACTTTGTCAGTGTTGTTGCACTAAATGCCAATACAAGAGGGCAAAAAAGGGGGTATCTGCTATCCATTATTCTGAATGTGGGCGGACTTATTCTTTGGATGGCCGCTCAATATGGCAAAGATTTCATTACGGGTGTTGCGCTGTATCCAGGGCAATCCTTAAACGGTATTCTGTTGTTCGCTATGGTGCCGCTTCTCGTAATAGCTGCTGTATATGCCCGGAAGATTTTTGAGAAAACTAACAATGTGTGGCTGGCCTCCTTCTTGAACACGATTCTGTTCACCATGATTACAGCAGCGAATACGGCAATGTTCTGGAATCTGGTTTAGATCAACGAGAGACAAAATTAAAGAAGGTCCCGGGCTATTAGCTGAACTGTGACCGTATTTGTGGAAAGTTTAAAAAAGAAGACCTTTAAGAAGCGGTTAATAGGTGACTCCTGAATTCATCGGGAGTCATTTTTTTTAATGCCCATTGATATCGCTCGGAGTTATAGTAGGCGATATAGTCATCCACCCTTGTTCGTAATTCCACGAGAGTCATACATGACTTGTACTCCAAATCATCCTTCATATGGCCAAAGAAGCTCTCGATGGCGGCGTTATCCCAGCAGTTTCCTTTCCGTGACATGGACTGTGTAAACCCAGCTTTGTGTACGAGAAGGCGGAATCTAGGATGAGTATAGTGCATTCCTTGATCCGAGTGTAACAGAGCTTCTGGATGAATATTGCCATCCAGTCGTTCAAGTAGTTTCTCCAGTGTTCGTTCTACAATTGGCATGGCCAATGACGAAGAGAGGTAGTGAGCTAGAATCTGTCTCGTAGCCCCGTCTTTCACCACGGATAAATAAGCACATTGTCCATCGCCATAATGCATATAGGTAATATCCGTCAGTAGCACTTTCTCGGGCTCTCTTTGGTCAAACTGACGCTTGAGTAAGTTGGGACACGTTTGGTGCTCTTGTGTGGCTTTTGCCATCTTCCGATAGGGATTGGCTTGCCGGATCGTAGCAATGAGCTTATATTTTCGCATTAATCTTCGAATTTTCTTATGATTCATGATGATACCGTTCTCCCGTTCCAGCCTCATCTTCACGACCAATGCTCCTGCTCTACCATTTAAAGCATCATAGTGTTTCTTGATGAGGAAAGCGTCACGCTCGTCCGCTTCCTCTCGCAACTGTCTGGCTTCCTCAACAGCTTGCCAACGGTAATATCCGCTTAAGCTCACACTGGCTAGCCTGCACAAATAACGCGTCACTCGCTGCAAACCGTGCTTACGTATCGTTTGGTTAATAATTTCAAAGCGCTCGGAGGGTGTCAATGTTCCCTCTGCATCTTCTGCTTTTCGAGCGCCTCTAGCTTTTTTAAAAAATCGTTCTCCATCTCCAAAAGCTTGATTCGTGCCTCTGCACGTTTGAACTTTTCCTCGATAGAAAGTTCTCCAGCTGGTCGTCTGCCCGGGGATCCCTTTCCTCGTTGTTCCTCTAGTAATCCAGCATCTCCCAGAGCATTGTACGTATTACGCCAACGGGTTAGGCAATGCTTAGGCTTCTTGCGACCGATAATATCTACGTCAAATCCCGCACTAAGGAAGATTTCCATTGGAGTTTGACCCTCCTTATAGGCCTTAACCGCAGCCAACTTAAACGTTGACGAATAGGTGATACTCTTTTCCGTCACGTTCTCTACATTTGGATTGTTCTCTAGTAGTTTAATCTCTTTTTCGTTGAATATTTTTGAGCTTCCTCTTGTTTTATTATTCATGAAGGCTTCCTCCGCTATTTCGCTATTTCGCTATTTCGATTAAAACACAAATGACCCATAAGAGGGTCACTTTTTTCAAAGTTTCCATCTTACGGGTCACAGTTCAAGCGTAGCTGCGGGACTTTTTTTAAAATATAAAAATTTATATGCTTCACGCTATAAATTATCCTTCTATTTCTCGCTGAAACGGATACCGTCCTTTTGAGGACGGCGAAGCCATTTCTACTTGGTGTTTTAAAGAAAACGGAATGAATTTAATGATTTTACACTGGTGTTCGGAGGATGATTTTGATAGGTTAAGCCGTAAGAACAGTTCAATACCTGCAGATTATTGTTAGCGCTATCATTTTGTCCTGAGCAGTGCCTGACACTTTGTGTAAAAGGAGACCTGAGATGAGAAAAAGATTTATGCAGGGAAAAGCAAGTCCGGTGTGGATGATGCTCTTAATCTTATTTCTGATTGTGCCTTCATTTCCCGGGTATACGGCATCTGCCGAACAATATGATGTAGAGAGTGCAGGTGAAACGGTTATTACGGATTTCCAGCCTCATGCGGTCCCGGTGGTCAACGAGCAGGGATTCACTCATCCGGGCATTTATGTGACGGCAGAAAACCTGAATCTGATGCAGCAGATGGTCCGTGAAGGTTATGAGCCCTGGGCAAGTGCGTTTGAACAATTCAGAAGAGATTCACGCGCCCAGAAGGACTACAAGCTGCAAAATGACGACGGAAAGGGCAATCCATATATTGATTTCCTGCCGCCCGGCACCGGATCGAAGCCTGTCCGTTATGATGCCGATGCCGCTTACGCGCAAACGGTGATGTGGTATATCACCGGAGACTCCGCCTATAAGGACAATGCGCTGAAGATTCTGCGTGCCTGGTATACCTCGCTGAGAAAAGTTACCGATGCCGAAGGTTATGATTGGAGCGCCGATGTGCTGTCGGCAGGGATGTCTACGAATAAATTCAGCTTTGCCGCCGAGATTCTGAGATACACCCCCGGCTCGGGCTGGACAGAGGCAGATACAGCAGGATTTACACGATATCTTGAGAATTTGTGGCCGATGTATAACCGTGACGAGCAGTTTATGAATCAGGGCGGAGTGGCGCTCATGGGCTTTATGTCCAGTGCTGTATTCCGTGATGATATAGAGGATTATGCCAAAGCGGTTAATCGGGCGACCGTAAATTCTGCCTGTATCAATACTGCCCGGGATTACAGCATTAAGAATCAGATGCGCATGGTGACTTATAATGCTGTAACAGGTGAAGCCGTCGAACCGCATGTGCAGCTGGTGGAGATGGGCCGTGACCAGCCTCATGCCGAAGGAGATATTGCCGCCCTCTCCAATGCGGCACAGATTGCCTTTGCACAAGGCACACGGGTGAATGAACAAGGGGAAATTGCCGCTGACGGCACCTCTTTATTCGAGTTCATGGATAACCGGATCATGAAGGCGGCGAACCAATACGCCAAATATAATCTGGGGAATTACATTTCGTGGACACCGGTATTTTCCGGCTGGACCAACTGGGAAGACAAGGAGAACGCAAACGGTGATATTTACAATGTGGTTGCGACCAACGGCCGTTACCGCTTAGGCCTGGAGAGTGTGGTCTACTATCACTATAAATACAAGCTTGGGATCAATGATGATGATCCGGATTTCAAATTTATCCGGCAAGCGAAAGAGAAATACGGTCTTGAGATTTCGGGACAGGATAATCTTGCGAATTCGGATTTGCTGCTGGCTCCGGTTGAAGCACGGACTGGGGAAGCTCAAGGGCCGCCTAAGCCGATAGAAAAGACCGGCTATAAGGAGAACGTTGCCGGGTTTGACCGTTATCAGGTTGCGGATTTCACCGGGAAATACGGACAGGGAATCCTTGAGGATTACCAGGATGAATATGGCCTGCGTCAAATTACGAGCGGATTTAAGAAAAACGAATACTATTGGTACAAGGATTTTGATTTTGGCGAAGAACAAGTCGACCGGATTTTATTAAATTCGGGATCGAATTCCTCGGCAGGCGCCCATGTTCAGATGATCCTGCTGGATCAGGTGCCCGGAATTGACTTATCGAACGTAACAAGCGCTGATCTGGCCAAGGGGGAAATCGTCGCCGACTTTTATTCCGGCGGAACCGGCTGGTGGACATCGCTGGCGTCCAAATCGGAAAAGCTGCTTAAGCCGCTCAGCGGCAAACATTCCTTCGCTTTGCTGTTGCTGGGTTCGGACAATGTGTATGGCCTGCAGGCTAATATGGACTGGATGAGTTTTGCCCGTTCTTACGCCCATGAAACGACTGAAGCCGAGAATGCGGATGAATTTACCCAAGGGGCAGTTAAAGGCAGCAAGGATGTAACAATGCCTGATAACTCCGCGATTTCGTATAGAATCATGGATCTTGATTACGGGACGGCGGATTTGGAAGCGACACTCTCCACATCAGGCCCGGGAGTGCTGGAAGTCAGACAAGATTCTATCGACGGGCCATTGGCCGCTTCCTATGATCTTCCGGATACAAATGATGCCTCCACAAAAGTGCAGATCCAGTCAGCAAAATTGCAAAATAACATGAAGCTGCGCGGGAAAAATAATATTTTCCTGGTTTATAAAGGCGAAGGCTCTTTAAAACTGGACTCCTTCAAGAATGTAAAGCTGAAAGATGCGGCGGTCTTCCCGGAAATCGAATCGGAAAGCTATACGACCTTGCGTGAAGGCAAGGCAGAGTTCAAACAGGAGGCTGGAGTTTCCTATGTCCATGCAGAGGCGGCAGCCGAACCGGTGACGCTGGTTTACTTTGACAATCACTTTGGCGAGGGGGTCCATACCTTCAGTATCCGGCTCAGGAGCGATGATATTGCCGCCATAGAGATTGCGAATGAAGCCGGGAATAAGGATGGAAGAGAATTTACGCCATACGCCAAGCTCCTTGTTCCCGATACGCATGGGAAATGGACAACGGTTTCCTTTGATATGGGCAAAACCCCGTACCCGGTTACCGGTACACAGGTGATCTACCTGACCGTTAAAGGGGCGGGCGTAGATTTGGATTATATGAAATTTAATCCGGATAACCATACTCCTGTTATTGCAGAACCCGGCTTTGCGAACGGGAATTTCACGCTGGGAGCGGACAGTGAAGGGGTGGCATCAGACTACCTGCTCACAGGCAAGGAATACCGCAGTTCGTACACTGCGGCGGATAAAGACAATGACATAGCCGAACTGGCTGCGCAGCGGCTTCCGGAGGATGCGCAATTTGATTCCCTTCAAGGTTTGCTGAGCTGGACACCGTCAGCGGCCGATGCCGGCAAGGAGTTTTCGATTTATATTACGGCAGATGACGGGCAGGCAACGGCCATAGCCAAGCGGAAACTGGTGGTTTTTGAACATGTGGATGCATTAATTGCTAAAGTGACCGAAGCTTATGACCCCCATGTGAGTTATGCGAAGCGCACTCTGCAGCCGTATCAGGCTGCACTGGCGCTGGTTGAGAAGCTGAAGGGCAGCCCGGACCTACCTTTCTATGAGGCGCTGGCTGTGCTGAAGGAGAAGACAGACCTGCTCTGGTCACTCGACGCTATTCAGCGTGTGGATGGAACGCTGAATATGGCGGATTTCTCAGCCATCTTCACTTCGGACGGCAAGGAGGGCAAATCGACTTACCAGATCGCCGAAGATGGTGATGTGAATACCTCGCCTGACATGCGGCTGAATGGAACCGGGGCCGGCTGGATGGTCTTTGATTTCAAGGAAGGCTACGGTGTGCAGTTGAGTAAGGTGGAGATGGCAGCCCGGACCGGCTTTGCCGGACGGATCAGCGGTGCGAGAATCGAAGGCTCAACGGATAACGTGACCTGGAAACAGCTTACTCCTGCAGCGGCTAATACGGAGGCTTGGCAAAGCTTTGCAGTCACCGATATGAATCCCTACCGTTATCTGCGGATCAGCAATCCGTCTAACGGGAACTGGTATGGGAATATTGGAGAAATCCGCTTTTACGGAGCCTATCACGAAGTGACAGTGCAAGACGCCATCAAGCAGGTTTCCATCGCTTCCAATCATTCTGACCCTGCACTTGCGAGTCTTGGCGATCGGGTCACGTTGTCCTTGACTGCGGCAGAGGTGATTGAAGAAGTCGCGGTGAGCATTCATGGAACCGCGGTTGAAGCGGTGTCCGCCGATGGTCTGAACTGGACAGCAAGTTATGCTGTCGGTGAATTATACACACCGGGAGCCGTCAGCTTCAATATTGCTTATAAGAACGGGAAGCCGGTCAGTCATACCACGGATGCTTCTGCTGTTACGCTGGTGGAAGAAACAGGACTGATCCGTGACATTACAAGCAAAGCGGTGTTTATTGACTCCTCGCCTAACCGGACCCAGGAGGGAACAGTGGCGCAGGTTAAGGCGCTGTTTGACAACAATCCTTCCAATACCTCCGATTTCCGGGGATTGGATGGCAGGGGTGCGGGCTGGATCGTATTTGATTTTAAAGAGGGCAATGGCGTCGAGCTGAACACAATCAAGCTTCTGGCACGGCAGGACCAGCTGGGCCGGGCCAAGGGCGTGATTGTTCAAGGGTCGAACGACAATGTGACCTGGACGAATCTGACCGGCGCTGCAGCAGGGGTCAAGGATTGGCAGAGCTTTAAGGTAACCGATCAGAACCCATACCGCTATCTGAAAATCAGCAATCCGTCCAATGCTAACTGGTATGGCAATCTTGCTGAGGTTAAGCTGTACGGTTCGTATGAACCGGCCAACGAAAAGCCGGTATTCGGTGAAATGTCTCCGGTATCCATTAAGCTGGGGCAGACCGTGACTGCCTCAGTGTATGCCACAGATCCGGAAGGCGGCCCGCTGACCTATGCGGGAGTGAATCTGCCGCCTGGCGCCGTACTTGATGCGGCTACCGGCCTCTTTACTTGGACACCGGAGACGGCGGGGACTTATGCGCTGACTCTCAAAGCGATAGACGAGAGAGGCGCAGAAACCCTGGCAATCCTCCAAATTACCGTGGAGGAAATTCCGCTGAATCTGCCGCCTGTCTTCCAGCCGGTAAGCCCGATCCAAGTGAATTTGGGCGGAACGGTCAGCTTCAGTGTCTATGCGGCAGATCCGGAAGGGGAAGTTGTCCGGTATGCGGTTTTGAATTTGCCCAACCATGCGGTTTGGGACGAGGTGAAGGGAGAACTGAGCTGGAGGCCTGATACAGCCGGGGTGTACGAAATATTCGTCACAGCCGTGGACGAAGCGGGAAATTCAGCGAAACTTCCCGTCTTTATTACTGTTACTGACAGGGCAAATGCAAAGGATGCGCCGGGCCTGCCCGTTCTGTCCAGTAATAACGGATATGATACAGGACTTCTGGATGGGGATTATGTCCTTACGATGAATTTATGGTGGGGCAACAACGGCACTTCCTACAAACTGCTCGAAAATGGCAGAGTGATCCAATCCGGCGAGTTATCGGATAACTTCCGTCTCCCCAGCAGACGGTAACGGAGATTACAGGTAAAAGTAACGGAACATATGTGTATGTGTATGAGCTTACCAATGCCTCCGGTACAACAGTGAGCGCGCCGCTGTCCGTGAAGGTAACCGAAGCTGCACCGGGTACTCCTGTATTGTCCAATGACAACTGGGATGGGAATGGAGAATACCAGATCACCATGAATATGTGGTGGGGAACCAATGCCACAATCTATCGTTTGTATGAAAATGAGCGTTTGATTGATACTCAGACTCTCAGCGCCCATACCCCAGACGCCCAGTCAGTGAGTACCCTGATCTCCGGAAAAGCTCCGGGTGTGTATGAATATGTGGCCGGGCTGGAGAACCGTTCAGGTCTCACCCAAAGCATTGTCATGATCATAAAGGTGGAGAAATAAACAAGAGGCGGACTAAGGGATACCTGAATGTCCGCCTTTGTATCTCTAAAAGCTATACAGCACCGGAATCGCATTTATAATGGAAAATGTAAAGCGATGAGTGAGACAAAGAGGGGGGATGATGTATATGCCCGAATATAAAAAAACCATTTTCATACGGTTTATCATGTCTTATACGATCCTGTCTGTTGTTCTGATCGGCATCATGGGAGGGTATTGGTATACCCAAACCAATGGAATCATGGAGGATGAGATTGTTAAAGACAATCAGAACCGGCTGAATTCCGCCAAGGATTATATCGAACAGACAGTACTTAAGAAATACGAAGATAATCTGCAAAACAAAGCGCTCTCCATCCGGTTTATCCAGGAAAATTTTAATTTGAATCTGCTACTCAACAAGAGCTGGGAGGGGAATTTGAGCCGTATTGCTTCCTTCCGGCAGGATCTTGATTTTTACAGGATCGAAAATGAAGGGCTCAGCAATGTCACCGTTTATTTCCCGGCCAATAATTATGTGGTGGATTCCAGTCAATTTTATATGAAGACTGAGAATTCGGAGGAAGCGGCGTTTATCTTAAAGCTGAACAGGGTGAAGCCTAAAGAATGGCTGTTCCGGACATTGGCGGATGGAACTCAGGTCATGACCTACGTGATTAAACTGCCTTATGAGACACCGGGTGTGCCGACCATGGGATACTTTTTTATCGATGTAGGCATGGAGTATCTTCAGACGGCGGCAGCCCAAATGCTCAGCTCTGCGGCTGACCGGCTGTATATCTTTAGCCCTTCCGGGCAGGCCGTTCTTCATACGGGGGAGTATGATGAAGCTTTAGGCGGATTGCTGAAGGAAACGATTCAAAACCGGCGGAACGGCAAACAGATCACCGAGGAGTCAGAAGGCAAAGCCGTCCTTTCGTATCTGGAGCCGGCCCATTCGGCGCATGACTGGACATATGCGATGTACCGCCCGATGAATTCTTTTGTACTTTCTTCCGAACAGTTAAAGGAAAGCCTTTTCATCAGCTGCGGGGCGGTCGTGCTCTTTGGTCTTTTGATGTCATTCTTTTTCTCCAAGCAATTGTATATTCCGGTGAAAAAACTGGTAATGCAGATTAAAGGGTTGCAGTCACCGGGTTCTGTCACGTTATGGGGCAATGAATATGCGTTTATTGGCAGCACCTTTAATTTGTTGGAAGAGAAAATAGTGAATCTGGAAACACAGGCCAGAAAAAATGATTTGAAAAATCTGCTGCTCGGGGTAAACCTGGAAATGGAGGTAGAGTCATTCATCAGGCCGGATTACAGCTATTGCACAGTTTATCTGAATAACCTTGAAGGGGGCAGTGAAGAGTTTAAGGACCATTATGAGCGGATGGATCACTCCTTGCCTAGCGTAGTTGTCGCCTTGAATGAGCAGGAAGCGGCTATTATTTATTATATTCCGCGGGCTGAGCCGGAACCGGAAAGGGTTATGTTGGCCGATTTGCAGCAAACTAAGTCTTCAGAGCAAGCGTCAAGCTTCGGGGCAGCCATCGGTACGATAGTGAACAACCCGGAGGAAATCGCCGATTCCTACCAGATGGCTAAACAGGCGGACCGATATCATTTTTTATACGGGAAGGATTCCATTGTTGCCTATTCCAGTATCGTTGAGCTGAATACGGCGCCTTATCTGTTTCCTTACGATCATTTCAAAAATGCGCTGCAGGCGGGAGACGAGGATAGCGTGAACAGCTTCCTTGATCATTTTCTGCAGACTCTCCGGGAAAGCAAGCTGCAGATTGAGGCGGTGGAGCTGGCCTTGCTTCAGCTGATTATGCAGTTGTATCAATCCGTTATTGAGCTTAAGCTGCAGCACTTTCTGCCGCACTCGAATATCTTTGATGAATTAAAGAAAGACACGCTCACCGGTACGGTTGAAGGGATACGGGTGCTGTCCATGCAGATTACCGAGCATCTGAAATATTCGGGCAACCATGCGCACACCGATCTGATCCGTACTCTGAAAAATTACATTGAAGACCATTTACACGAGGATTTATCCCTGCAGATCCTTTCAAAGGAAGTATCGCTTGCTCCAGCTTATATTTCCACACTGTTCAGTGAGGGGACAAAGGAGTCTTTTACAGAGTATGTAACCCGGCTGCGTCTGGAAAAAGCTGCGGATCTGCTGCGTTGCCAGCCGCGTCTTTCGGTGTCGGCGATCGCCTCGCAGGTCGGATATCGTAATCCCCAGTATTTTCACAGCAAATTTAAGACGCGTTTTGGTGTCACGCCCGTCCAATACCGGAACTCGCAGCTGGCGGCCCTCGATAGCTTGTATTTAGAGAACGAATAGCAAGAAAACGATAAGGAAAAACAGGATGATGATAGGGCTGTTGGTTGGAGCATTTGGTTATGCTATCCAGTCAACGGCCTTTTTTTATGCCTTTAAGGGCAGAAATGAAAGATTTTATAAGGATTCGAATGAAGTTGCAATGGAAAAAGCGCTTTCAGGACCCTAAGATGGGAATGTGGTTTGAGGGATTTTGTATTTTGGAAAGGAGCAGTCAACATGAACCCGGTGAATCGTCCGGAAATTGACGGAGGGAAGAAATTGTACCATGCCCGGCCGTCGAGAATTGCAGCAACCTGGAGAGAGTACAAAAAATGCAGATACCTGTTTCTGCTGCTCGCTCCAGTGATGATTTGGTACGCAGTGTTTGCCTACGCCCCGATGTACGGTATTCAACTGGCTTTTAAGGATTTTAGGATTATGGATGGCATCTGGGGCAGCCCGTGGGCCGGCCTCAAGCATTTCGAGTTCCTGTTCTTTCAGTCCCCTGATTTTCTGCGGATTTTGAAGAATACGGTTACGATCAGTTTTCTGCATATTGCCTTCGGCTTTCCCGCACCGATTATACTCGCGCTGCTGATCAAAGAGATCCGCTCAAGCACCTTCAAAAGGGTTGCGCAGTCGCTGACGTATCTGCCGCACTTTTTTTCCTGGGTCATTCTCTCGGGAATTCTGATCACCTTGCTGTCCCCGTCGAGCGGTGTGGTGAATTACCTGCTGCAGCTTGTGGGACTAGAGCCGGTTTATTTCCTGGGCAATCCTAATTATTTCCGCTTCACGCTGGTAACCTCGGGGATATGGAAAGAAGTGGGCTGGGGGACGATCATTTATTTGGCCGCGCTCGCCGGAATACAGCCAGAAATGTACGAAGCTGCCGTCATGGACGGAGCCAGCCGCTGGAGGCAGACCCTCAGCATTACTCTTCCGACGATTTTACCGGTCATTATCCTGATGTTTATTCTGCGGATTGGCAGTGTGCTGGATGCCGGATTTGATCAGATTCTTAACCTCTATTCACCTGCGACCTATAGTGTGGCAGATATTCTGGACACCTATGTTTACAGGGTTGGCTTGCAGAACTTCCAGTTCAGCCTGACGACGGCGGTCGGCTTGTTCAAGAATGTGATCGCTTTTGCTCTGGTGCTGACTACGAACTTTATTTCTAAAAAGCTGGGACAGCAAGGCATCTTTTAAACGGAAAAACCGGATAGGAGGATAAAGCAGTGAAACATAGTTGGGGTAGTACCCTTTTTCAGGCCTGTTTAATTACTTTTATGATCATCTTATGTATCGTCATGTTGTATCCGTTCGTCCATATGCTCTCCATATCGTTCAGCACACCGGCGGAAGCATTGAGACTGGGAATCCATTTGTACCCGCAGAAGGTCTCATTATTCGCCTGGGAGAAAGTACTGGGCAATCCGGATATCTGGACGGGGTTCGGAAACACACTTTTTCGTACCGTAGTTGGCACCATTTGTTCCATCCTGTTCATGTCATTTGGTGCTTACCCGCTCTCCCGTAAATACTTGCCGCACCGCAATGTGTACACAATGATTATTGTGTTCACGATGTTTTTCAGCGGAGGGATGATTCCTTCGTATTTCCTGATCAAGTCCCTGGGACTGCTGGATTCGCGTCTGGTCTATATTATTCCCGGTCTCATCAGTACCTTCTCCATGCTCATTCTGCGCAATTTCTTTCAGGAGATTCCCGACGAGCTTGAGGATTCGGCTAAAATTGATGGAGCCAATGATCTGCGCATTCTGTTTCAGCTTGTACTTCCGTTATCGCTGCCCGTCATTGCAACATTGTCGCTATGGTCGGCGGTGGGACATTGGAACGCCTGGTTTGACGCGGTTCTCTACATACAGGACCCCTCCAAGCAGGTGCTGCAGACCTTCCTGAGACGGGTGGTTATCACGGGAGAGAATCTCTCCCTGTTTGCGAACGATGTTAAGGGCTCTGAACTGGGTTATGCAGAGCCGATTAAAGCGGCTACCCTGATGTTCACGGCGCTGCCGATCATTATTGTCTATCCGTTCCTGCAAAAGTATTTTGTCAAAGGAACCATGGTGGGGTCGCTTAAAGGTTAACCGGTGTTTGCTCAAGCTGTCTTTCACGGCAGTTTGATGAAATTATAAAATTGCTAACGATCAAAAGGGAGGCTATTAGAAATGAATAAAAAGAAGCTTGTCACCGGTATGCTGGGGCTGGCCATGTCAGTATCGCTGATTGTGAGCGGTTGCAGCAGCAATGGGAACAATAAGGCGGCTAAAGAAAACAATGCCGGAGAAGCCGCAAATGCCGGCAAAGAAGCACCGATTGAAATTACGCTCGCCAACAACTGGAACAAACCGAAAGCGGACAACAATTATGTCCAGAAGTTTCTGGAGCAGAAATTTAATGTCAAGTTTAAAAATGTTACCTTTGAGACGGCAACCTGGAAAGAACAATTTAACGTAATGCTGGCCTCCGGTGAAATCCCCGACATTATATCCGTGGACGGAACTGTCGGCGATATGGTGCAATGGGCGGATCAGGGCATCCTTGCCAGCATTTCCAAAGAGGAGATTAAGCAATACATGCCTAAATATACGGCGGATGTGGAGAGCGTTGATCCCAACGCCTGGGACCCTGGCAGTTACAACGGGAAAAACTGGGGTGTGCCAAAGGTATGGGGCGAAGGTGCAACGGGCTTTGTTCCCGCCTTCAACGGGCAATGGCTGAAGGCGGTCGGATACAGCGAGCCGCCCAAGGATCTTACGGAGCTTGAAGATGTTCTGACCAAATTCACGAATAATGATCCCGACGGCAACGGCAAAAAAGACACGTATGGCCTAACAGGACGCGGTAAGGATGCCCAGGCACAGCTGTTCAATACAGTGTTCGCGGCTTACGGTGTAGCTCCTTACCAGTTTAAGCTGGATGCCGATGGCAAAGTGACCTATGGTGCGGTTACGGAGGAAGCGCGCAATGCGTTGAAGCTGCTGAATAAATGGTATAAAGCAGGGATTATCGATCCCGAGTTTATTACCGACGGCAACGGCGAAATTCAAACCAAATTTATCAGCCTGCGCACCGGCCTTATCGAGACAGGAATGTGGCATCATTTATATGACGACGGTTACTTTGGCCTGGTCTCTAAGGATAAGGGCATTGAACTGGTTCCAGGGGTCCCGTTCACCGGTCCGGATGGCAAGAAATATGCCATGGCAAACGGAGCATTGCAGCCGCCACTGTTATTCGGCGCACAGCTTGAGAAGGATGAAGCCAAACGGATCAGAATTTTGCAGATTCTTGAATATGTCACTAGCGATGATGAAGGTTATCTGACCACAGCCTTTGGAGAAAAAGGAAACTCTTATAATCTGGAAGGTGATCTGGCGGTAATTACAGAAGCGGCAACGGGAACGGAATTAATGGGTGAGTTAGGTACCGGCTTCTACAATCCTTTTGGCGGCAAGGTCAATTCGATGATGAAGCACCACTATTCCCCGGAAAAGCTTGCTTACAAGGAAAAACTGACAAATGTGGAGGGACTGACGGTCCTAACCGATCTGATGCAGTCAACGGTGATGACAACGAAAGCGCAGTACGAGGCCATCCTGAATACACTTCAGGCGCAGTATTATATCAAGGCGATCTCCGGCGAATCCAATACGGATAAAGACTTTGATGATTTCCGGTCCCAGTGGCTCAATTCCGGCGGCCAGACGGAACTTGATGAAGCACAAAAGATTTATGAGGAACGCAGCAAGTAAAATGAACTTAGTGTGAGAAACAGAAGACCGGCTTAAGCGGTACACGGAGAACGTGCCCGCTTCTAAGCCGGTCTCCTCACTATGCCGGAGGGAGTCTAACATTATGCAGGAAGCAAATACAGAGCTGGTAGTATATCCGGTGCCGGAAGGTGCCGCTGGAAACCCGGGTTTCTCGGTGAAGGTCCGCAGGCCGCAGGGGGAATGGCAGCCCTTGTTCTGCCACAATGTGAAGGTCGATATGCATGAAGTGCGCAATGCCTCCATGGTCTCGTTTGATTGTTCCGGGCCGGTGGAACTGGAGATTGTAAAGAATGGCGGAGTCGTTAAGGAAGCTGTTGTCCGTCCTCTATCGGCGGATATAAACTGTGAATGGGAAGGGAATGTGATGCTGCTCCGGCTGGATGGCCCGCGGCAGCTATCCTTGGAAGCGGACGGGGAGCGGTTCCACAACCTGCATATTTTCGCTAATCCAATGGATGAGAATATCCCGGCTATCGCCGGTCCGGAAGTGCTTACTCTGGAACCGGGAACCCATGTCACTGAAGAAATACAGGAGTCCCTGGCCAGTTTGGCTGCGGCGGAGAAACACAAGGTGGTTTATTTTGCACCCGGCATTCACCGCTTGGATCCAGCCCGGCTTGAAGTACCCTCCAAGACAGTGATTTACATCGCGGGCGGGGCCGTGGTTTATGGCGGTTTTATTTGCAGTCATGTCCATGATGTGCAGATTCGCGGCAGGGGGATTCTGTATATGTCGGATTTCGAGAAGACGACCTATTACCGCGGCGTGGAAATCAGCTATTCCCGGAACATCGCCATTGAAGGCGTTACGGTTATTGATCCGCCCCATTATACGGTTCTGCTGGGACAATCAGAGCGGATCGACATCCGGAATATCAAAACCTTCAGTACCCGCGGCTGGTCTGACGGCATAGATATGATGGCTTGCTCGGATGTGAAGATCGACAGTGTATTTCTCCGCACCTCGGATGATTGTATCGCCATCTATGCCTCGCGCGGCGATTACCAGGGCGATACCCGCAGAGTTGCCGTTACCCGTTCGATTCTTTGGGCGGATGTAGCCCATCCGGCCAATATCGGGACGCACGGCAACCATGAAGGCAATGGGGATGTGATTGAAGATATTCTATTCCACGATATTGATATCCTTGAGCATCACGAGCCTCAGCCGGACTATTGGGGGTGTCTGGCGATCAATGCGGGTGACAATAACACGGTACAGAATGTTACTTACGAGGATATACGCATTGAACCTTTTGAACTCGGAGAGTTGTTTAACGTGAGAGTGCTTCAGAACCTCAAATACAATCCAGCTCCCGGTAAGATCATCCGGAATATTCTATTCCGAAATATATGCTATTCCGGAAGCAGCACTAATCCATCCCACATAGCAGGCTATGATGAAACCCGCAGGGTAGAGAACGTGAGGTTTGATAATGTAAAGATAAATGGCAGGCTATTGGATCTTTCGCAAGATGTTGTTATCGGAGCATATGTGAGTAAAGTGAAAAGACAGATCCATAGATTAAGCCCTTCAAGTAAATAACATGACCGTAGTGATCCAAGCTTTTGGGACTGCACCCCGTTTGTGAGACAGAGGTCAAAACACCTTGCAAGTTTAAGCTGCCAGTCGCCGGAAATCCATTGGCGACTGCTGTGATCTTCGAGGTAGAACGTTTCAGACTTTAGTGTGGAATGAAACGATTAGGGTAGGGGCATTATCAGCGGGCGTTCCTTTACGGGACATGCTCATGGTAATGCCTTTTCCCTTTTTCGCAGCGTGATAGGCCTGATGTATATATGCTTGCCCAGGTCACTGTGAAGCAGCCAGCTCACTTTGTGTGGATATTCTTTGAAAATATTCATCAGTAAAGATGATTCTAAAAGATTTAAGAAGAGGGAGTATCGCGCTTTCAGAACTTTTGCGTTATAATCTAGAAAAATTTCTTGAAGGTGGAACACTGTGAGAATTGGAAAAATGAGATTGCGCCTTCAGACAACAATCACCCTGATGATCTGCCTGATCGTCGCCCTCGTCCTGCTGATTGTGTATGTGATGTTTGGCATGAAGTTCTCCCGGCAAGCCCAGGAATCGCTGGAAAACAAGGCTATAACCATTGCCCGCACCGTTTCGCGCACGCCGGTTGTTATTAACGGTCTACTGGAAAATTCGGATTCCGGCAGCATTCAGGATTACGCAACCGAAATCAGCGCCATTAATAACGTCCAGTTTGTTGTTGTTATGGACATGCAGGGGATTCGCCGTTCCCATCCCGATGCTGCTTTGATCGGCAAGCATTTCATGGGAGGGGATGAGACGGATGCATTGCACGGTAAGGAGAAAATCTCCATTGCCCAAGGTTCACTGGGCTATTCCGTGAGAGCGTTTTCACCTATACTCGGACCAGATCACAAGCTGATCGGTGCAGTGGCCGTGGGGATTTCACTTGGCAGCGTCCACTCAGCCGTAAAACAGAATCAGTGGATCATCTACTCGGGGATACTGGTTGGCGGACTTATGGGCATCGCCGGGGCTGTGCTGCTGGCACGCAAAATAAAGCGGATGATGTTTGGTATGGAGCCAGGGGAAATCGCCAAATTGCTGGAGGAGCGGAGCGCCATGCTTCAATCCACCAAGGAAGGGATTTTGGCAGTAGACAAAGAGTCCCGCATCACCTTGGTTAATGCAGAGGCGCGAAGGCTGATGGGCAGCGTCGGCATGAGCCAGGACCCGGTCAACAGGCAGGTGGATCAATTCTGGCCCCTCCTGCGGATGGAGAAAGTGCTGAATAATGGCGAGCCTTTGCAGGATAAGGAAGTGGAGCAGAGCGGCATTACGCTGCTGGTGAATGTGGTTCCGGTAAGGGTGAACGGAATCATCGAAGGAGCCATCGCCACTTTTCGGGACAAGACCGAAATCAGTCTTCTGATGGAGAGGCTTTCGGGGATATCTCTGTATGCGGAGGCGCTGCGTGCCCAGACTCATGAATTTATGAACAAGCTGCACGTGATCATGGGGCTGACCAATATGCGCAGCTACGACCGGCTGGAAGAATATCTGACGGATATTGTGCTTAGTATCCAGACAGAGGCGGACTCCGTGGTCAGACTGGTCAAAGACCCGGTTATGGTCGGATTTCTGCTGGGAAAGCTCAGCCGGATCAGGGAGGCGGATGTGCGTTTGGTCATTCTGGACGACGGTATGCTGCCCGAGTCTGCCAATCACGAAGTATCCCGGGAACTGGTCACTATAGCCGGCAACCTGCTGGATAATGCCCTGGAGGCTGTGCAAGGTGCAGGCAACAAGCTGATAGAGATTGGATTCCGGCATGAGGACAGCCGGCTTACACTCAAGGTTGTCGACAATGGTACAGGTATTTCCGTCGAAAACGGAGATCACCTGTATGAACAGGGCTATTCCACCAAAGGCAAGGACCGGGGCATCGGGTTGTATCTGGTGCACCGGAGCGTGGCCAAGCTGGGCGGAACGATTCATTGGGAAAGCCGGGAAGGTGAAGGAACCGAGTTTACTGTGCAGTTACCCTATATTGCGAAGAGTGATGATAACTAACTATGATAAAGGTACTTATTGTTGAAGATGATCCGATGGTTTCGGAGATGAATAAATTTTACTTGCAGCAGGTTGAAGGATTCTGTGCCGAAGGCTGGGCCAGCTCTGCAGAGGAGGTGCTGGACATGCTGAGGGAGAATTCCTATGACCTGATTCTGCTGGATATTTACATGAAAGAGAGCAACGGGCTGGAGCTGCTGTCCGAGATTCGGCGGAGAGGCTTAAGGATTGATGTCATCGTTATTTCGGCGGCCAGCGACAAGGGAAGTATCCAGGAGGCTCTGCAAAACGGAGCTGTGGACTATTTGATTAAGCCGTTTGAATTTTCCAGATTCCGTGCAGCGCTGAACGGATACAAGGAGCAGAACCGGTTGTTCCGGACACAGGAACGGCTGAACCAGTCTGAGCTGGACAAGCTGTCCAGATTCAAGCAGGAGCGGGCGGCTTCACAGGAGCTGGCCAAGGGATTCACGCGTCAGACACTGCAGACCATCTGGAGAGCGGTAGTGACCTGCGATTTGGAGTATTTTTCTGCGGAGGACATTTCAGTTATGTCAGGAATTTCCAGAGTTTCTGCCGGTAAGTATTTGGTCGGGCTGACGGAGATGGGTGTGCTGGAAATGGATCTGGTCTACGGAAGTGTGGGCAGGCCGGTACAGAAATACAGGATCGCCCCCAATGGCAAAACGCTGGTAACCCAATACATTTAACAGGATTGGAAGCTCCTGCTGCGAAATCGCAGCGGGGGCTTTTTCTTTACCCCCTTATTCACATCCGTATTTTTTGATAGCGCTTACTTTAATAATTTACAAAACCTCTTCATTATTTACACAAAAACAAAAGCGCTTTCAAAGCAGCTATGATGAATTTGTAAAAGAGTTAAGGAGGTAAGGATAACATGCAAAAAGCAATTCAACCGCCACTTGCAGTACCGGATGAGCAGCATGTACTGAAGCAAGGAAAAAAAGGCTTTGCACAGCGGGTCACGCATTTAAAGGTGGGTGTCATTCCGCTTCCGCTGTATGTGGTATTTGCACTCATCATATTTGCGGCATCTGTACTCGGCGAACTGCCAAACGATATGATCGGCGGATTTGCGGTAATTATCGTCTTGGGCGTACTGCTCAGTGATCTTGGTTTCAAGCTTCCGGTTCTGAAAAATATCGGAGGCCCTGCAATCCTTTCGCTAATGATTCCGTCGTTCCTGGTGTTCTGGAATGTGCTCGACCCTTCGGTTACCGAATCGGTCAACACGCTGATGAAGACGTCGAACTTTCTCTATCTGTATATTTCAATTCTGGTAGCTGGAAGTATTACCGGAATGAACCGCACTACATTAATCAGCGGCTTCATTCGCATCTTTATACCGATGATGGCCGGAACCATTGTTGCGGTAGGCGCGGGTCTGGGCGTGGGCATGCTGCTCGGCTACAGCGCGCACCGTACCTTGTTCTACATTATCGTGCCCATTATAGGCGGCGGTGTCGGTGAAGGAATCCTCCCGCTGTCCATCGCATTCTCGCAGATTCTCGGCGGCGAATCCGGTTCCTATGTGGCCCAAATGATTCCGGCGGCGGTTATCGGCAATGTGTTCGCAATTATCGGAGCGGGGCTGCTCAAGAAAATGGCCGATAAAAATCCGTCAATTACCGGCAATGGCGTTCTGGTGAAATCGAAAGACGGCCAGAAGCTGGGCGGAAGCACCTATGATAGTGAAAAACCCGACTTCCTGCTAATGGGCGCCGGACTGCTCTTCGCCTGCGGATTATTTATTACCGGACACTTGCTATCGCCATTCATCGGCATCCCGGGTCCGATCCTGATGATCTTTGCAGCAGCGCTGCTGAAAGTATTGAAGCTGCTGCCGGCTAAAATTGAGCAAGGCGCTTATCAGCTCTACAAATTTGTCTCCGGGACATTAACTTGGCCTCTCATGGTGGGACTTGGCATGTTGTACATTCCGCTGGAGGATGTGGCTGCCCTGATCTCGATTCCTTATATTATCGTCTGCGCTACCGTTATCGCCGCGATGATTCTCACCGGCTATTTTATCGGCAAATGGGTCAATATGTACCCCGTGGAAGCGGCGATAGTAACCGGCTGCCGCGGCGGTCTCGGCGGAACGGGCGATGTGGCGATCCTGTCAGCATCCGGGCGTATGGAACTGATGCCGTTCGCTCAGATTTCCACACGTATCGGAGGAGCGATCACGGTTGTTGCAGCGACGCTGCTCATCTCAGTATGGGGTGGCTGATTAACGCAAGTCATGGCAAAACATCATGCAGGAGGCGATTAGTATGAATCAACTTAGCGGGAAACCCCATGTGTTTACGCTTCGTGTCCAGTACCGCAGCAACAGCGATTATCTTGCGAACCTGGTGAGCATCGCCGAGAACTATAAAGGCACTGTGCTAAATGCAGAGCTGAAGGAGCTTCGCACGGACCTGACCGCTGCCGATGTCGTAATTTCCGTAGAGCAGCCGGAGGATCAGAAGTGGATTGAAAAAGCGGTAAACCAGTTGAGCGGAGGAGATATTGTGGAATTATTGGAAGAAATCATGCTTCTGCACAAAGGCGGAAAGCTCGAAACAACCTTGAAAAATCCGATCCGGACCAAAGACGACTTGTCCAAAGTATACACGCCGGGTGTGGCAAAGGTCTGTCAGGCGATTGCACAGGATCAGGCTCAGGCCTATGAATTGACAACGAAGAAAAACACCGTGGCTGTCATATCTGATGGAACCGCTGTGCTGGGCCTCGGGGATATTGGGCCGAAAGCGGCCATGCCGGTAATGGAAGGCAAAGCGGCACTGTTCAAGCAGTTCGCGAATGTCGACGCCGTGCCAATCTGCCTCGATACTAAAGATACGGAAGAAATAATCGCTATTGTGAAGGCGCTTGCCCCTACATTCGGAGGCATTAATCTTGAAGATATTTCCTCTCCCCGCTGCTTTGAGATCGAAGAGAGACTGAGAAATGAGCTGGATATCCCGGTATTTCATGATGACCAGCACGGTACGGCCATCGTAGTGCTTGCCGGATTGCTGAACGCGCTAAAGGTATGCGGCAAAAATATCAAGGATGTCAAAATCGTGGTGAACGGCGTAGGTGCAGCAGGCATCTCCGTTTCCAAAATGCTGCTGCACGCAGGGGCCGTGAACCTGATCGGAGTGGACCGGGAGGGTGCCATTAACCGGCTTGAGACCTATAACCGGACCCATTGGAGCGATTTTGCCCAAATCACGAATCCGGGCCTCGAAACCGGCGGGCTGTCGGATGTAATCAAAGGCGCGGATGTCTTTATCGGGGTTTCTGCACCGGGAGTGCTGAAACTGGATGATGTGTTGAATATGGCCAAAGATCCGATCGTGTTCGCCATGGCGAATCCAACCCCGGAAATTGATCCCGCTATCGCTGCGCCGCATGTAAGAGTAATGGCGACAGGCCGCTCCGACTATCCGAACCAGATTAACAATGTATTGTGCTTTCCCGGTATTTTCAGAGGCGCGCTGGATTGTGAAGCCATGGATATTAATGATGAAATGAAGCTGGCGGCAGCAGAGGCGATTTCCTCGGTTATTGATCCGTCCGAGCTTCATGAGAAATATATCATTCCGGATGCCTTTGATCCGCGGGTGGTTGAAAGAATCCGCATGGCCGTTGCCCAGGCAGCGTTCAAAAGCGGTGCAGCCAGAAAAAATCTGCTCACGGGTGTGAACTGATTTCTGATTAGAAACGTATTCCGGCAATAATAAGAGCTGCTGTAGAGGAGGAAATACAAAGATGTCGGCTGAACAAATTACAGAGAAGCAGGTCTACCTGTTTGAAGAAGGAAATGCCTCTATGGTCAAACTCTTGGGAGGAAAGGGCGGGAACCTGGCTGAGATGACAGCACTGGGGCTGCCCATTCCGCCGGGATTTACGATCACTACGGATGCTTGCAAAAGCTATTACAAGCAAGGGGGGCAATTGTCCGGTGAACTGCAGTCCGAGATCAGAAGGGCAATTTCCACCTTGGAAAAAGTGAAGGATAGCCGGTTCGGTGACGCCAATCAGCCGCTTATGGTATCCGTCCGCTCCGGTTCGGTCACATCCATGCCGGGTATGATGGACACGATCCTGAACCTGGGCCTGAATGATGAAACCGTTCTGGGGCTGGCCCGGCAGACTGCAAGTGAAAGTTTTGCCTATGACTGCTACCGCCGGCTTATCGCGATGTTCGGCGAGATCGTGCTCGGCATCCCCTCCCTACTGTTCAGTCAGCAATTGGAGAACCTTAAGATCCATGCAGGCCGTGAGAGCGACGGGGAGATAACCGCCGGGGAATGGAAGCAATTAACCGGTGTCTACCAGCTGCTGGTTAAGGAGCACAGCGGAATCGACTTCCCCCAGGATGTCTACCAGCAGCTGAATATGGCTGTCCGGGCGGTGTTCCGCAGTTGGAATAATGCGCGGGCCAAAGTCTACCGCAGGCTTTACTCCATTCCACATGATCAGGGAACTGCAGTGAATGTGCAGGCGATGGTCTTTGGCAACAAAGGAGAGGACTCTGGGACTGGCGTTCTGTTCACGCGTAACCCGTCCACCGGAGCCAAAGAACTGTATGGCGAGTATCTGATTAATGCCCAGGGTGAAGATGTGGTGGCCGGTCTCCGGACACCCCGCAGGCTGGCGGAGCTGCGGGAAGACATGCCTGAGGTCTACGATCATCTTGCCGCCTTGGCATCCGGCCTGGAGGCGCACTACAGGGATATGCAGGATATCGAATTTACAATTGAAAATCGGACACTGTACCTGCTTCAGACCCGCAGCGGCAAGCGCACAGCCCAGGCGGCAGTGAAAATTGCCGTTGATCTGTACGAAGAGGGCGAGATCACAAAGGAAGAAGCTGTCCGCAGGATTGATGCGGGCCATCTGGACCAGCTGTTGCACCGTTCCATCGCTCCGCTTGAGGAGCTGAAGCCCTTGGCTATCGGACTTCCAGCTTCGCCTGGTGGAGCATCCGGGATGATCGCGCTGGATGCGGAAACGGCAGAGGCATGGAAGCAGAACGGAAGCCGAGTTATGCTCGTCAGCGCAGAAACATCGCCTGAGGATATTCATGGCATCCTCGCCGCCGAAGGTGTGCTTACCGCCCGGGGAGGAATGACCAGCCATGCGGCTGTTGTGGCAAGAGGCATGGGTAAGCCCTGCGTTTGCGGATGCGATCAGCTGTCTATAGATGCGGAGCAGCGGATCATTTATTTGGGTGATCACATCCTGAAAGAAGGAGATGTCCTCTCTATTGACGGCTCTTCCGGCCGTGTATATGCCGGGGACGTGCCGCTGAGCGATCCGGAGATGACTCCCGAGCTGCTGAAGCTGCTGGGTCTGGCTGATGAGATCAGGGAACTGAAGATTTACGCAAATGCAGATACCCCGCAGGATGCCCGCATCTCACGGGAGCTGGGAGCTGAGGGTATAGGGCTATGCCGGACGGAGCATATGTTCTTCACGGGCACCCGGCTGCCCACAGTGCAGTCCATGATCCTTGCCGACAGCCGGGAGGAGCGGCTGAGCCTGCTTGAACGCATCCTTCCCATGCAGCAGTCCGATTTCGAGGATATGTTCAAGGCGATGAATGGGCTGCCGATGACCATCCGGCTGCTGGACCCGCCGCTCCATGAATTTTTGCCCAATCTGGAGCAGCTCGGAGAACAGCTGCGGAGATTACAACTGACGGGCGGAGGTTTGGAAGAGCAGAAGAGCCTGAAGCGGATGATCGCCAAAATCCGCAGCCTGCAGGAAAAAAATCCAATGCTGGGACTGCGCGGCTGCCGGCTTGGCATCCAATTCCCGGAAATCTATGATATGCAGCTCGAGGCAGTTTTTCGGGCTGCCAAAACTACCGCACACAATGGAATTGAAGTACGGCCGGAAATTATGATCCCGCTGGTAGGAGACCCGCGTGAGCTAAAGGAGCTGCGGGCGCTGGTGGATAAAGTGGCTTCAGAGGTTCTCGGAGAAGCGTTCAAGTCGATTTCCTACCGGGTGGGCACAATGATTGAAGTGCCACGGGCGGCTGTTATGGCCGACAAGATTGCCGAGCATGCGGATTTCTTCTCCTTCGGCACCAATGATTTGACACAGATGACGTTCGGTTACAGCCGCGACGATGCCGAAGGCAAATTTCTGAACAGCTATCTGGACAGAAATATTCTATCCGGGAATCCTTTTCAGATGCTGGATCAGGAGGGTGTGGGGAAACTCATTGAGTGGGCCGTTGCCAGAGGGAAGGAGAAAAAATCCTTTCTCAAAACAGGGCTGTGCGGAGAGCATGGCGGAGATCAAAGCTCAATCTTTTTCTGCCAGCAAACGGGGCTTGATTATGTGAGCTGTTCGCCTTACCGGATACCGTATGCCCGGATGGCAGCGGCGCAAGCGGTAATTTCCGCGCGGGATGAGGCGGCGAACAAGAAGGCGGAAGCGGCAATCCTTCCAATCGAGTGAGCCCGGTGACGGAGGGGAAAGACATGTTCAAGCAGCGGCAGATCTTTATCTGCTCCGACTCGGCCTGTGAAACGGCGGATCGGGTGGTTCGGGCGGCGATGCAGCAATTTGATCTTGGTAATCCTGCTGTGCGCCGCTTCAAGCGGATAAATTCTGAGCAGGAAATTGCCGAACTGGTGCAGCTGGCACATACAGAGCAGTCATTCATCGCCTACACGCTCGTCCAGCCGGGCCTGCGCGAAGCCATACAAAGGGAAGGCACCGAATGGAGTGTAGATATAGTAGACATCATGGGTCCCATGATGGAAACCATCAAAAGCACCTTTAAGCTTGAACCCTTGATGAAGCCTGGATTGCTGTATGACATGAATGCAGATTATCACCGCCGGGTTGAGGCCATCGAGTTCGCGGTGAAGTACGATGACGGACGCGACCCGCGCGGGCTGCTGCTGGCGGACATTGTGTTAATCGGAGTATCCCGCACCTCGAAGACTCCTCTTAGTATGTATATGGCCTACAAGGGGTACAAGGTTGCCAACTGGCCGCTGGTTCCAGGAGTCAAACCTCCTATGGAGCTGTGGCAAATCCGTAAACACAGACTATTTGCCCTAACGATGGATATAGAGGCCCTGATCAAAATACGCACGGAACGCCTGCGTATGCTTGGACTCGGAGCGGGTGCCAGCTATGTCTCCGGGCTTCAGGTACTGGAGGAATATAACGAGGCCGAGGCTTTGATGAAAAGTCTGCGCTGCCCGGTTATTGATGTTACGAGCACATCTATTGAAGAATCAGCAGATCTTATCATGGAGTGTTGGGAAAAAAGCCCGGATTTATAGTAAATCATTTTGTATTTATACAGCAGGTTGAAGCAAAGGGAGCGCCATAGAAGGCGCTGCTCCCTTTGCTTTTTTTCGTGAAAGGTATCTAGAAAAGGCTTGATAGACTTATAGGAAACACCTGCCGTTCCAGTAAGCTTTTTTTATTTTACATTGCCTTCTGAAGCTTCGATGTGTTAAAAAACAAAGTGAAGAAAAACAGCACCAGAGTGGAGGGCGAAATGAATATAAGGAAATTTCCATGGAAGAAAAATGTGTTTCGAAGGCTGATATTATCATTTATTTGCATTCTGCTGCCGCTTTTTATCCTCAGCATGATTATTTATAACTGGGGCGTTCATACGTTGAAGTCGGAGATTTCGAGGTCCATGAGTTCGCAGGTATCGCAATATTTTGGCAATCTGGAACAGGAATTCCGCAGAATCCAGCTGCTGCAGTATGATTGTCTGACCGATAACAATCTGAATGCCCTCGGCTCCATTCCCGAATCTATGAACAACATTGAACGGATGGAAAGCATCCTGAGATTGCAGCAGCGGCTCAATGCGATACGGAACAGCAGCACTTACATCATTGATGTGTACGCTTACATCCCGTCGGTTCAGAAAAAGATCTCGGCTTTGACCGTATCTGCCTTTAATCAGGAGGAAATGGACGGGCTGAAGCTTGCGATGGATTCAACGGGATCGCAGCTCCGGGATATGAACGGCAGGCTCTTCATAAGTGCAGCCTATCCCACAACTTCACCGGGGGGCAGCAGAAAACCTCAGTTTATCCTGTCTGTTGAATTTTCCAAAAGCAAGCTGAATGAGAATCTTAAGAAGCTGGTGAACTCATCCGACGAGCTGCTCATGCTGATCAATCCGGAATATACGATCTCCACAAGCGGCGGAGTCAGACCCGATCCCATGATTGCGGATATCTTGTCCAAACATTCAGAACAGAATCTGGTCAGAACGATGAACTTCGCGAATGCCCGTTATTTGGCGGTATATGCCTATTCCCCGTTTTTTGACGCAGTGCTGAGCAAATATGTTCCGGTAAACGCGGTCTTTGCGCCGCTGGACAAGTTCAAGAACTGGTTCCTGCTGCTCGCGGCGTTATCTGTGATGATTATTGTAATGTACTCTCTCTACGCTTATAAGTACATCCACAAGCCGCTGCTTCATCTGGTCAAAGCCTTCCGCAGGGTGGAGCATGAGGATCTCACTGTGCGGATCGATCATGATGTTGACGATGAGTTCCGTTACATTTATGCCCGCTTCAACAGCATGCTGGAGAATCTGGAGTCTCTGGTTGACCAGGTCTATAAACAGCAGATTCTGACACACCGGGCGGAGCTTAAACAGCTGCAGTCCCAGATTAATCCCCATTTTTTGTATAACAGCTTTTTTATTCTCAACACTATGGCCCGGCTTGGAGACAACGAGAATCTGGAGCAATTCACCAACCAGCTCGGCGTCTATTTTCAGTTCATCACGCGGAGCCATGCGGAGGAAGTGACCCTTGCCGATGAAGTGAAGCATGCGAAGGTCTACGCGGAAATCCAGTCCACCCGCTTCTCCAACCGCAATCAAATTGAATTCGGTGAGCTGCCCGCAACCCTTAGCGAGCTTATGGTGCCAAGGCTAATCCTGCAGCCCCTTATTGAAAACGCGTTCAAACATGGCTTGGAGCAAAGATCAATGAACGGGATCCTGCGGGTCCGGTTTCAGCATCTGGCGGATGAGCTGCAAATGATTGTGGAAGACAATGGCAGCGAGTTAAGCGAGGAACAGCTTATTCGCCTAAGACAATCCTTGGCTGGTAATGATGTGGAAACTACCGGAATGCTAAATATTCATTTGCGCATCCGGCTGAAATTTGGTGAAGGCAGCGGACTGCTGCTGGAGCAGAGCGGGCTTGGCGGCCTGAAGATAACGATCCGCATTATGCTTGCGGAGAGGGGGGCATAACATGTTCAGACTTTTGGTTGTGGATGATGAGAAGATTATTGCCGACGGATTATATGAGGTTCTGAGAAACCTGCCGAATCTGGAGCTTGACGTGTATAAAGCCTATTCGGGGGAAGAGGCGGTCCGTCTGTTTGACCGGACACGGTTTGATATTGTCCTTAGCGATATCCGGATGCCAGGCATCAGCGGCTTGCAGCTTCTGGACAAGATCAGGGAGAAATGGCCGACCTGCAAAGTTATTTTCCTGACCGGCCATAATGAGTTCTCTTATATTTATTCCGCCATTCAGTATGACGGTGTAAGCTATCTGCTGAAAACGGAGGGGTATGAAAAGGTCATTGAGGTGGTCGGGCAGTCCGTCAGGGAGATTGAGCTGGAACTGAAAAATGAGTCGCTTCTGAAGCAGGCTCAGGAACAGCTGTACACAACCCGTGAAATGATGCAGAACGATTATGTGAAAGGGATATTGAACGAGCAGCTGAATATCCGGGAAATCAATCAGCAGCAGCTGGACGAACTGGGGTTGCCGCTGCGAGCGGATGAGTCCGTGCTAATTCTGCTCGGCAGGGTCAACAGCTTCCAGAATAAATCCATGTATTCTTATAGAACCAGCCAGCTCTACCGGATCAAGCGGATTGCCGGGCAATATATCTCCGCGCATGCCGTATATGTGGAGACGGTGAATGAGAAATCCGACCTCATCTGGTTAATACAGCCCTTGCCGGGTCATGCTGCGGCAGATGGATGGGATCAGGTTCTGACCTATATCAAGGGGAATCTGGAATTGATTCAGCTGGCCTGCCGTGAGTCCGTGGGCGAGGTGCTATCGTTCGTGCTGGATGACAGTCCGGTGAGCTGGGAACAAGCCGCAGACCGGTTCTCTATCCTGCAGATGCTGATGAACTACCGGATTGGACAGGGCAGCGGGATGCTGCTGCTCGACAAACAGCTGATCCGGCAGGAGATGCGGCAGGCGGAGAAATGGGGCGCCAAGAAGCCGTCATTCCGCCATTCCCGGCTGGAGCTGCTTCGCGATCAGCTGGAGCACGGGCAGCGCGAGGAGTTTGAGAAGACCCTGCAGGATTGCGCAGTCACCTTCGCCGCTGTCGACAGCATGCATTACACCCCGGCGATGGAAGTGTATTATGCCATCGGTCTGGTCTTTCTGACGTACATGAACCGGTGGGATCTGGTGGACACTGTGGCGGCAAAGGTGGGCATGCATAAGCTCATGCAGCCCGGTGAACACGAGTCCTGGCAGGAAGCCTTCGGATACCTGATTCAGGTTGGCGAGCTGCTGTTCAGTCTTCAGAGCCAGGAGGAAGAAAGAAGAGCAACAGCGGTGATCCAGATTGTTCAGAAGCATATTCTGGAACACCTGCATGATCCCGATGAAATTTCACTGGTCCGGCTGGCGGAGCTCGTATTCTTTAATCCTTCTTATCTTTCCAGGCTGTTCAAGCAGGTTACCGAGATCAATCTTTCCGAATACATCAGCAGTGCGCGTATGAATAAAGCCAAGCAGCTGCTGGGCAATCCTGACATCAAAATTCAGGAGGTAGCCGAGCTTGTGGGCTATGGAACAGCTACCAACTTCACCCGCTCCTTCCGCAAGAGCATGAACATGACACCGCAGGAATACCGTTCGCTTGTGCTGAGTAGGTAAACAGCGGATTCAAAAGTAAACAGATGAATATTGAATGAAAGCGGTAACACATCTATCATTGAAAGTACCGGGGGCCCAGCAATAGTACATTCATCAGGGAGGTTCAAATGAAGACAAATCAAAAAATCAAAAGCCTGACGCTTCTCAGCGCGGCGGGAATGCTTATGCTTGCCGCATGCAGCAACGGAGGCGGCAACTCGGCGGAAACCGATAAGAACAGTGCGAACGCTGAGAGCACCACCATTGATATCAACGCCAAATATGATCCGCCTGTTGACGTGACCGCCTGGAGATATACGGAATCGACTTACAAATACGAGAATAGCGATACCATAGAAGACAATATCTATACACGTACTTATGCCAGCGATCTGGGCATCAATCTCAAATACGACTGGACAGTGCCGGTCGAACAGTTTGACCAGAAAATGAACGTCTCGATAGCGTCCGGGGATTTGCCGGATATCATGTGGTTGAAGAATAAGCAGCTTACTGATTTAGCAGAGAACGATATGCTGTATGATTTGACCGATCTGTTCGAGAAATACGCTTCACCTTTATCCAAGAAGATCATGCTTCAGGATGAAGCCAGCTTCAATACGGCCAAGATTGGCGGAAGACTGATGGCGCTGCCGCGGACTTCTTCTGCTGTAGACGGTCTGCCGATCCTGTATGTGCGTACCGATTGGCTGAATAAGCTTGGGCTTTCCGAGCCGAAGACAATGCAGGACGCGATGGCGGTCGCCGAAGCCTTCACCCAGAAGGATCCGGACGGCAACGGAAAAGCGGACACCTTCGGGCTTGCGCTCACCAAGACTTTTTTAACCGACTCGCATTTTGGAACTTCGGGATTTTTCTCAGGGTATCATGTCTACCCGGGCAAATGGGTGAAGGATTCGTCCGGCCAGCTGGTATACGGCAGTGTTCAGCCGGGAGTCAAAACGGCGTTGAAGCAGCTTCAGGATTTATACGCGGCGGGAATGCTTGATCAGGAATTCGGTGTCAAGGACCGTGCAAAGGTAACCGAATCGGTGGCTGCCGGCAAGGTAGGGTTATTCTATGGCTCCATGTCTGCGCCGCTGTCGGTCATTCAGAAAAATGTGGACAATGATCCGAACGCCGAATGGAAAGCGCTCCCTATACTCTCATCCGACAATGAGCCGGCAACGCCGATTGGTATCATGCCGATTACCACTTACTATGGAGTCAGCAAGGACAGCAAACATCCGGAAGCGATCTTCAAGCTGCTGAACTTCGGCATGCAGGGCTATGACGAGAATGCGGAATCCAATTCGGAATTCGGCATCAGCGAGAACAATGTTCCGGTGTATCTGTACAATTTGATTGCTGCCGACCCTGCCAAGAAGAATTTAAATGCGCATAACAACGCAATAAAAGCAATTGAGACAGGTGATCCTTCCAGTTTGTCAGCGGAAGAGAAAGGGTATTACGAGCGGATTATGTCCTACCGCAGCGGAGACAGATCCAATTGGGGAACAGAGCGCGTCTTCGGTTCGCCAAGCAGCTTTGATGTCATAGACAAATATGTAAACGATGAAAATTATATCTTCGACGCCTTCTACGGTTCTCCAACCGCCACCATGGTCGAGAAGAATGCCACACTCCAGAAGATGGAGGAGGAGGTCTTCACCAAGATCGTGATGGGACAGTCCATTGATACCTTCGACAAATTTGTGGAGGACTGGACCAAGCTCGGTGGAGAGCAGATTATGAAAGAAATCAATGAATGGGCGGAGAAAAATAAATAAAGCCGCTGGCAGTTCATGTCTTCCGGGAGAAAGGCCGCCTTTCCCCCGGAAGGCAGGGATGCGGTAGAAATGGAGGGTTTGAGTAGATGGGTACCCGAAACAAGCTGAAGTCGTTGCCGCTGCATCTGATGCTGCTGCCCGGAGTGATTCTGACTCTTGTGTTCAGTTATATTCCCATCATGGGAATTGTAATCGCTTTTCAGAAATTTGTGCCTTCCAAGGGAATCTTCCATTCGAAATGGATCGGGCTTGATAATTTCCGCTATATGCTTGATATGCCGAATTTCACAAGTGTGCTGTGGAATACGATTTTTATAGCCGTTCTAAAAATCATTGCCGGTCTGGTGATTCCGATCATCTTCGCCCTGCTGCTCAATGAGGTTTCCGGAGCGCTGTTCAAACGCACGATTCAAACGACTATTTACTTCCCTTATTTTTTGTCGTGGGTCATTCTGGGTGGAATACTCATTGATATTCTGTCCCCCTCCAGCGGAATCGTCAACCAGTTTCTGGGGATGTTCGGGATGAAGCCGATCTTCTTCCTGGGCAATGACCAATGGTTCCCCTTTACACTGGTTCTAACCGACACCTGGAAAGGATTCGGCTACGGCACTATCGTTTATCTAGCGGCCCTGACGGGGATTGACCAGAGTCTGTATGAAGCTGCCACCGTGGATGGCGCGAGCCGCTGGAAGCAAATGCTGAATGTCACCCTGCCGGGTATGCTTCCCATAATTACGCTGATGACGGTACTGAGTCTCGGGAATGTGCTCAACGCAGGTTTTGAACAGGTCTTTAATCTCTACAGCCCCATGGTATACAGCACCGGTGATATTATTGATACCTTTGTGTACAGGCTTGGTTTGGTGGAAGCGCAATACGGGGTTGCCACGTCCGTCGGACTGTTCAAATCGGTGATCTCACTGGTCCTGATTGTCGTCTCCAACAAGCTGGCCAACCGGTATGCCGGATATCGAATCTTTTAAGGGGGAGAGGAATTGCACAAGTTAACTGCCAGCAGAAGAGTATTTCTGATTGTGAATTATATATTGCTGAGTGTGACCGCCATTGCCTGCATTCTGCCGCTGATCAACGTGCTGGCGATTTCCTTCAGCTCCAGCAGTGCGGCGGCGGCAGGTTATGTGAAGCTGTGGCCCGTAGATTTCACGATCGCATCCTATAAGTTTGCCTTGACCAAACATGAATTTCTCGACGGGTTTCTCGTATCGCTCAAGAGGGTGGGGCTGGGTTATGCCATCAGCATGACCGTAAGCATTCTGATTGCTTATCCGCTGTCCAAAGAGAAACAGGTGCTGCGCTCGCGCAATATCTACGCCTGGTTCTTCATTGTTACCATGCTGTTCCACGGGGGGCTGATCCCGACTTATATGACGATAAAATCAGTGGGGCTGCTGGATACACTCTGGGCTTTGGTTCTGCCCTCTGCCGTCTCGGTCTTCAATGTTATTCTGCTGATGAACTTCTTCCGCGAGCTGCCGAAAGAGATTGAGGAAGCGGCCAATATGGACGGTGCAGGCCACTGGCGGACATTGTGGAGCATTTATCTTCCCTTATCCAAGCCCGCCGTGGCGACGATTACCTTGTTCATAGTCGTATTTCACTGGAATTCATGGTTTGACGGTCTAATCTATATGAACTCTACCGCGAATTACCCGCTGCAAAGTTATCTGCAGACGATCATTATCAATGTAGATCCGAGCACGGCCACCACAAATGATCTGCTGGATATGTCTGCGATTTCGGATAGAACCTTTAAGGCGGCGCAAGTGTTTCTGGCGGCATTTCCAATCCTCATCGTGTATCCATTTCTGCAGAAGTATTTTATGAAGGGGCTAGTGATGGGCAGCGTCAAAGGATAATCTGCTAGACGACAAGGAGAGAAATTTGTGAATATACACGACCTGGCTGAATGGCCCCGCTGGGGAGATTTGGGCAATGGCTATTATCGCAATCCTGTGCTGAATGCGGATGTTTCCGATCCCGATGTCATTCGCGTGGGCGACGATTTCTATATGGTATGCTCGGACTTTCATTTTATGGGCATGCAGGTGTTTCATTCAAAAGATCTGGTGAACTGGAGTTTGACCGGGAAAGTGTACGAACGGCTGGATATCGACCCGGCCTATGACGAAATGCGCGGATACGCCAAAGGAAGCTGGGCGCCTGCAATCCGTTATTATGACGGACGTTTCTATGTTTACTTCTGCACACCGGATGAAGGTCTTTACATGAGTTCAGCTTCCCATCCTGCCGGACCCTGGGAGCCGCTTCATGAAGTGGCCCGGATATCCGGCTGGGAAGATCCTTGCCCCTTCTGGGATGAGGATGGCCAGGCCTATCTTGGACATAGTACCGTAGGGGCAGGGCCGATCGTCCTTCACCGCATGAGTAAGGACGGGAAACGTCTGCTCGATCCAGGGACGATCATTTACGTCGGTAAAATTGCGGAAGGGACCAAGATTTATAAAAGGAAGGGATATTATTATTTCATCATTCCCGAGGGCGGGGTAGAGACCGGATGGCAGACCGTCCTGCGTTCCGGCAGCCTGTATGGACCGTACGAACGAAAGGTGGTTCTGCAGCAGGGGGCTACTGCAGTTAATGGTCCGCATCAGGGAGCGATTGTGGAACTCAGAAACGGTGAAACCTGGTTTCTGCATTTCAATAGCAGCGGTGCTTTGGGGAGAGTCTGCCATCTCCAGCCAGTGCGCTGGGAGGACGATTGGCCGGTTATTGGTATGAACGGAGAACCCGTTGACATCTATGCCAAACCCGGTGTAGCCGGAAGCCATTTGCCCGTGCTGCCTGCGACATCGGATGATTTTCTCGGGCCGGAGCTGGGCTTGCAGTGGCAATGGAATCACAATCCAGTCCATGGAAACTGGTCGCTCACGAAGAACGGCTTGCGGCTGCAGGCGCTTAAGGCACGGGATTTGCTGCATGCCAGGAACACGCTGACCCAAAAAATCATCGGCCAACGAGGGACAGCAAGCACCGAATTGTTCATCGGCGGCATGAAGACCGGCCAGCGCGCCGGGTTTGCCTTTCTGTGCGCCCGGGAGGAGAACTGGATCGGGGCAGTCTCGGAGCCGGAAGGAATCTATCTGCGTGCAGTCACGGGCGGAACCGTGTTTCACGGTCCAAAGCTGGCAGGAGAGACGGTGAAACTGGGAAGCCTGATTGATCTGGATGGAGAGACACGGTTTATCTTCAGCTTAGGTGAGGAATGGATTCCGTTCGGCGGTCCTTGCCTTATGCTCCCGGGGTTCTGGAAGGGGGCGCGTCTGGGCTTGTTCAGCTATACGAGTGAAGTAACAGGCGGGAACGCAGATTTCAAGTGGTTTCAATATGACGTTCACAGAGGTGGTGCATAGCGATGAAGGAATTGCTTGACCGGCTAAGAAGCATCGACATGGCATCCGAGATCGGTGAGCTTAAGAAACCTTCCGATGAACAGGTGCTGAAGGAATGGCTGAACTCCGGTGTGAAATTCGCCTCCGCTTCCGGAAGCCTGGAGAAGGTCTATTACAGCGCGGTTAAGAAACTGCTGGACTGCATTGTTTCTGCCGGCGAAGGCGCACCCGTGCTTCATGAAGGAGGAGCTTATCGGGGCACCTGGCTGGAGAGTACAGGGACGATCAACGCAGAGCTGTTGTCCCGATATATGCCGAATGTCGCGCAAGCTACGTTTCGCTTATTCGCCGAGTATCGGA
Organism: Paenibacillus sp. FSL M7-1046; assembly: GCF_038007405.1. Classification (NCBI taxonomy): domain Bacteria; kingdom Bacillati; phylum Bacillota; class Bacilli; order Caryophanales; family Paenibacillaceae; genus Paenibacillus; species Paenibacillus sp. FSL M7-1046. The sequence goes on from NZ_JBBOXB010000001.1 coordinate 4,413,862, forward strand.
GGGAGGACGGCCTGCTCCCTTACAAGATTACGGACAACGGTCCGGCCTACAGGCAAATCCAGATGGTGACGCCGCTCGCGAGAAGCGTATGGAATCATTACTCCCTGAACGGACAAGATGAAGAATTCCTGCGGGAGATGTACCAGGCAATGGCCGGATTTGACGAGTGGCTGGTACAGTACAGGAATACACGCGGCTCAGGCTGTGTGGAGGCGTTCTGTACTTTTGACACCGGCCACGATCTGTCCCCGCGGTTCTGGCATATTCCGGATACCCCGCACATGGATGATCCGCGCCGCTTCAGCCCTGAATCGCCAGTACTGCCGCTGCTTGCACCAGACCTCACGGCCAATGTGTACTGCCAGCGTAAGTATATGGCCCGTATGGCCAGTATCCTGGGAGAAGACGGCTCTGTCTGGGAGCGAAAAGCGGCCCAAAGCCTCGATAGTCTGTTTCAATATTGCTATGACGAAAGCGATGAATTCTTTTATGATCTGGACCGCAATGACCACTTTGTCCGGGTTCAATCCGATGTATTGCTGCGTGTATTGGCTTGTGAAGTAGGTGAGCGTGCCTTGTTCGACTCGGCACTGAAGCGGTATTTGCTGAATACCGCAAAGTTTTTTGCCAAATATCCTTTAACGTCCATCGCGATGGATGATCCGCGGTTTGACCCCTCATCGGCGTATAACAGCTGGGCGGGGACAACCAATTTCTTGACCCTGATCCGCACTCCGCATGCTTTTGAAGCCCATGGCCGGTATGTAGAGCTGACTTGGATCATCACCCCTATTCTGAATGCAGTGGCAAGGATGAAGAATTTCTCCCAGACTATAAGCCCGTGGACCGGAACCGAAGGCTATACCGATACTTACTCTCCGGCGATTCTCTGTGTGCTGGATTTCGTAGAGCGGACCTGCGGTATCCTGCCGGCACCGGAAGGCGAGCTGTGGTTTACCGGCCTTGTGCCTTATGCCATGGATCATGGGGAAGAACTGGCGAGCGCGACTGCTTATGCCCGCATCATCGACGGGGTGTCGTATGAGCTGGTGAATACCCGGGAAGGAGCCATGTTGTACAAGGAGGGCAATGAACATCTCGCATTCCCTTATGGAACAAGAGCCGTGACGGACCGCGTAGGAAATCTGAAGGCACTGGTGGGCATGATGGCTCAGCCTGCACAAGGCCTGGTTCAGTGGGGAGGCAACACGTACAGCGTTGCCGTCAAAGGAAATCAGCAGCTGTTCTATACGGCGGAGGGCTTCGAAGCTGGGCCTGATATCGGTGTGATCGCCCCTGCGTATGATTCCGGACAATCGGGCCGTTAACAGAGTAAGTTATATCCTGAAGGGAACAGCAAAAGGGCAGCTCTGCCCAATGCTGTTCCCTATTTGGTTACGCTCGTGCTGCGGAAATTATTGCATTAATTCTGCGATATTCCAGAGGCTGGGATGCGGATAATGACCTGTGTTCCAATCCCGAGAGCACTAAAAATAGTAACGCCATAAGGGTCTCCGAACAGCAGCTTCAGTCGGCGGTTGACGTTGGCAATACCGTACCCGGATAAGGATTCGCTGCTACCATCGGAAATGTCCTCCAGTATGGTTGCGGCTTTGCCCGGAGGCATGCCCATTCCGTCATCGATAACCTCCAGCACAATATCCCCCCCAAGGCTATACCCCCGGAGGATAATATTCAGTCTGGCCTCCACATCCCAAATGGCATGATTAATGCAGTTCTCTATGAACGGCTGCAAGGTTAGCTTCACGATTTGCTTCGGCAATATTCGATCTTCAAACTGGTAATGCACATGAAGCAGCCCGCTGAAGCGGATTTGCTGGATCGCCAGATAGTGGCGGGTCAGATTGAGCTCTTCGCTGACAGAGATGATATACTTGCCTTTGTTCAGCGAGATCCGGTAGAATTTGGCCAATTCGCCGACCATTTTATGGATGCGCGAATCATCATATTTTATCGAAAGCGATGAGATGGAGGCAAGTGTATTGTAGAGGAAATGCGGATTGATTTGCGCCTGCAGTACTTTCATCTCTATCTCCTGCCGGGCAATTTCCTTTTTGTATACTTCATTAATCAGGCTGTTGATCCGCGAGGACATAATATTGAAGGCCTGGCTAAGCTGTCCGATCTCATCGTTTCCCATCACTTGCATCGTTGAAGTGAATTCGTTGCGCTCCGCCCTGCGGATAATTCTTAACAGATAGATTACTCTTCGCGTGAACAGTCCGGCAGTGGTATAGATCAGCAAAATAGCGAGAGCAATGCAGATAATTGCTATAGGCATCAGAGAAGAGGCAGCAGATTTGGCGAGACTGGAAAAATTCCTATAAGGAACAATAGTTACAGTCTTCCACCCATTGTTCAACGTGTTATAAACCACAAGCACCGGCTCGCCTCTGTACGTGCTGTCAAATTTGCCGGAAGATTCCTGGGGAAACGATTCCGGAAGCTGCGTCTGCAAAGGCCTTCCCAGGAGGGATTTATCCTTGCTGGAGATGATATTGCCTTCACTGTCAACGATATAGATGCTCTTAGTGGCATCTTCTTTTTCAACCAGGGAATAAATATCTGATTCTTGAATGTCCATGACAAGGATACCATAGGGGAAGTTCAGGCTGTAGTTGTTGAGCAGCCGGGCCAGGACCAGCCGAGGCGCTTGCTGTTCACCCGACGGAAAAGTCAGAAACAAGGCATTACCGTAAGTGTTGCCGAGTGATTCGAGGACCTCATCCCCCTTTAAATTTTCATCCAGCGGTTTAATCAGAACATTATCCTTGGGAAGAGACCGGTTGGCCGTATAAATCGTTATGGCGGAAATTTCCGGATTGCTGGTTCTTACTGAGCCTATGAGATTGTCGAAATAGTTATAAGGCTCCAGGTACTGGCTGCTGTCAATGTAGGTCCGGGTCAAATAATTGCGCAGGGTGCCGTCCAGAAAGAGGGAATTCGATATTTTTAAATAGTTGTCCAGTTTGTTCTGCAGATTGGCATTGACCTGTGCCGTGGTCGAGATCATCGCCGCGTAGGACTGGTCCCGCAGCTCATTGCGGATCGAGAGGTATGAGAAATACATCAGCAGGGACAATGGCAGAATGGAAGCCACGAAAAAAACGGCAAAAAGTTTGCGCCGCAGATTCATATTCATGAGGATCAGACTCAGGTGTTTCCAGATGCTGCGCATGCTTTTTCACGACCTTACAGAATGAATTTTTTGCGGTATTCATTGGGCGAGCAGCCTTTATGCTTCAAGAACACGGAGCAGAAATAGGACACACTCTCATATCCTGCTGCTCGGGAAATTTGATGGATTTTAAGTGCCTTGTCCCCCAGCAGCCGGGTGGCATGCTCTATTCTGGTGCGTGTGATGGCCTCGAGAATCGTTTCACCAGTAGCTTCTTTATATAAAGTTCTTACATAGTTGGGGGATAGAAATACTTCTCTGGCAATTTCCTCTACAGTGAGCGGGGTGGAGAACCTGTCCTGAATGAGCTCATCAATCCTGGTCAGAAGCTTTTGTGCCGGGCTGCCGGCTCTGGTTCTGAGCATGGAGATCATTTCTGCGCAAATATCGAGAAGATACTGCTGCATATCGCCAATCGTCAGAAGCTGGGATAATCTTTCCCAGTGGTTGCCGAACAGCTGCAGCTCTCCTGCACTGGCGAGCAGCGAAGCAAATTCATGTTCTACCCCGGTCAATAGTCCAAGCAGCTGGGAAATGACGCTGTTTTTTCCTACCCCAGTGCTTCTGAGGATATCCGTGTATTCAGCAATGATCCCCCCAGCCTTCCGCTCATCCGTATCCGCAAGGGCTCTGCACAGTTCTGACGCATATGTCTCAGGCTTCAGATCTGTATGTACCGGCTCCATTCGATCCCCGCCATCTATTACTTTTCCCGTACCGAGAAAAAATTTCCACTCATTGCGCTGCTGCGCCATCCAGAATAAACGAGGCAGCTCCTGCACAGATACTCCTGCATCCGATAAGCCTATCGTCATGGAGGCGGAGGAGAAAGGCTCTGGGATACTGCTCAGCAAGTTCCTCCAGAATGATTTGTGCGCCAGTTCGGGAATTGGAGTATGGGACATCACAATAAGACCCAGGCTGTATTCCCCTGTTTCCACACTGGTTACATGATCTGCCGTGAGCTCTATCCTTTTCTGCAGCCCGGCAACCAGCAGAGAGGCTGAAGAAAGCTCGGACGGCTGCTGTCCGTATTCACCATCAACAGTAACATAAGCTGCGATATAACATGCTTGTTCTGGAAGGGGGAGTGGCAGTCGGAACAGCTGCGCTTCCCATTGCCGGCTGAGGTTCTCATCCTTCTCTGTCAGCCATTTAAGGAGAAGGCGGTCCTTCGCAGCCGCAAGGTTCTGGTGTGTGATGGTATCCTCCTCGCACTTTTGTTTCACCGTTATGATCAGCTCCCGCAGCTCATCCATATCAATGGGCTTTAGCAGATACCCGACAGCCTCCACGGTTAGCGCTGCTTTAATATATTGAAATTCATTATGGCCGCTCAGAAAAATAATTTTGATGTTTTTGTTCATCAGCCTAATCTGCCGGGCAAACTCCAATCCGTCCATCAGGGGCATTCGGACATCGGTCAGCACAATATCAGGAGACAGTGAGTCCAGCTTCCGGAGCGCTTCCAGCCCGTTCCGCGCAGAGCCGACAAGCGTGATGCCCATTTCATGCCAGGGCACATATTGCTCCAGCAGCTCCATTTCAATAAGTTCGTCTTCAACCAGCATCAAAGTGTGCATGATCATTCCTCCTTACTATTTGTATTGTAGGCGCTCTTAGGGCGGCGAACAACGAGCTTGATGTAAAAATCTGCGGATTGTAGTATGTTTCGTTGGATTTTAATATTTCAGCAGAATAATGTGATGATTTGCGGTATCAATCGTTCAAACCTGTTATGGCTTGCCATATGAGAGCGCTCTTATAATATGGATACAGTCGCTAACACGGCAGTTACCTAAGTAAAACTAGCAAGAAAGGACGGGTTCACCATGGGAATGGAGCTGGCTTCATCACCTGCAAGGAGCAAACCGAAAGTTAAGAAGGATATTTGGCGTCGTCTGAAGTCGGCAAAATATTTGTATCTGATGCTGATACCGGCATTGATCTGGGTAATTGCGTTCTGCTATGCTCCTATGTTCGGGCTGTATATGGCGTTTATCAATTATCAGCCGGGGGGAGCATTCTGGCCGCAATTTTTCACCAGTGATTTTATTGGCCTGGACTGGTTCAGGTACTTCTTCAGCAGCGGTGATTTCGCCAATCTGATGCGCAATACGCTATCCTCCAGCTTGATTACGATTGTGCTCAGCTTTCCGGCACCGATCATTATTGCGCTTGCGCTGAATGAGGTGAAGAACAAGTTTATCAAAAAAACAGTGCAGTCTGCAGCCTATCTTCCTTATTTTGTATCCTGGGTTATAGCGGCCAATATCTTTGTTACGCTGCTGGCATCGGACGGCCTAGTTAACGGGATACTGAAAAATATCGGCTTGATCGACCAAAGCATATTGTTTTTCCAGGAAAAGAATTATTTCTGGGGAATTATTGCAAGCGCAAACACATGGAAGACAATGGGGTATAACTCCATCATCTATCTGGCGGCGATATCGTCCATCAATCCTGAGCAGTACGAGGCTTCCACTATGGATGGAGCGAATAAATGGAAGCAGTTACGGTTCATCACACTGCCCAGCCTGAAACCAACGGCGGTCATTCTGCTTATTTTGGCCGTAGCCAACATTATGAATACCGGATTTGACCAATATTATCTGATGCAGAATGAAGCTATTATGGCAACAGCCGATGTAATTGATACCTACACCTACCGGTACGGTCTGAGCCAGGGAATGTTCTCGTATGCGGCAGCAGTTGGCTTGTTCAAATCAGTGGTTTCGATCGTTTTGCTGACTTCCATTAACAAGATATTTAAAAATGCGCTGTTTTAGAGATGAAGACAAGGAGTGAGACATTTGAGAAGAACAGCGGGTTGGGACGATCGGGCGTTCAAGGCTATTGTATATTTGATTTTAGCGGCGGTATTCTGCGTGACCTTTCTGCCTTTTCTGAATATTCTGGCCATTTCGTTAAATGATGCTACAGATTCCGTTCGGGGAGGCATTTCCTTCTGGCCCAGACAATTCAGTCTGCAGAGCTATTCGACGGTGATGGGCGATCCCCAAATCTGGGGAGCCCTCCGTATTACAGTGGCCAGAACGGTAGTCGGTGTGCCGCTTTCTTTGTTCACGATTACGATGCTAGCCTATGTGCTGTCCCGCAAAGACATCCTCGGCGGCAAAGTGCTCACCTTTATCTTTTTGTTTACGATGTATTTCTCGGGCGGGTTGATTCCGTACTATATGGTGCTCAAATCGCTGGGCCTGCTCGATACCTTCTGGGTGTTTATCCTGCCCAACCTTGTCAATGTATTCTATATGATTATTGTCCGCACGTTTATCGATGGACTGCCGAAGGAGCTTGAGGAATCCGCCAAAATCGATGGGGCGAACGATCTGCAGATTTTCTACAAGATATATCTGCCGCTGTGTCTGCCTGTGCTTGCGACGGTAGGGATGTTCCTCGCAATTGATCAATGGAATGCCTGGTTTGATTCCTATGCCTTTACCAGCAGCATTGAACTGAAGACCCTGCAGGCTAAGCTGGTACAGATTCTGAATCAGGCGGATACCAGTCAAATGACCAGCGGGGCGAACGCCTCAATCCGGCAGACGATTTCACCGCAGAGCATCCGTATGGCGATTACCATAATCGCAACGCTGCCGATCCTGCTGATTTATCCGCTGGTTCAACGGTTTTTTGCGCAGGGGATGACGCTCGGTTCCGTCAAAATGTAAGGATATATACTTAAAAATAATGGGGGAATTCGCAATGGCAACAATGAAGAAGCTGGTAACACTCGGAACGGTATTGGGCCTGTCCGGTACACTGCTTGCAGGCTGCGGGGGGAACAGCGCTCAAGAAAATAGCGCCTCTGCTGGTGAGACCAGCACTGGCCCGATCACACTGAAGTTTTTTGACAAGAACTTTGATCAGGCCTTCACTACACCTGTCGCCCAGGAAATTACCAAGAAAACAGATGTAACGATTGAGATGATGCCTACAACGGGGAATGCCGAGGAAAAATTAAATTTGATGCTGGCAAGCAATGATTTTCCCGATATCGTGCTGATTGGGCGGACGGATGACCTGATCAACAAATATATTGCCGCCGGAGCGCTTATTCCGCTGGACGATCTCATCGAGAAGTATGGGCCCAATATTAAAAAAATGTATGGGGACACGATCAGTAAATCCAGAAGCGCCGATGGCAAAACGTACTACCTGAACAACTGGTATTCTCTGGAGAAGGAGCCGGTTCAGGGCATTCAGATGCGCAAGGATATCCTAATTGAGCTGGGTGAAGAGCAGCGGGCGAATGATCCGTCAACCCCTTTCACTTCGGAAGAATACTATACGCTGCTAAAGAAGTTTAAGGAAAAATATCCTGTGATCGACGGGAAGGCATCCTTTGGAGCCACCTGGAACTACAGCGACTACTCGACACTGCTCAGCACGTACAAGGGAATGTTCGGAATGAAGACCTATTATGACGACAATGGGACTTTGAAGCAGGATGTACGCGATCCGCACTTCAAGGAAATGCTGACTTATATGAACAAGCTTTACCGCGAAGGTTTGGTAGACCCTGAGTTTGTCGTCAACAAGGAAGAGACCTGGAAGCAGAAGATCGCGAACGGCAATGTATTCTCTACAGAGGGTTCCTACTGGACGCTGGATACGCCAAATTCCATTCTACGCAAAAAAAGCGACGGAACAGAGGATTCCACCCGGCAACTATTCGCCTATAAAGTGACTGGGCCTGGAGTGGCCCCGGATCAGACGACCTACGGCGGAAGAAGCTCCCTGGGCTGGGATGCCATCGGTATCACCAAAAGCAATCCCGATCCGGTACGCACGATCAAATTCTTTGATTACCTGGCCAGTGAAGAAGGGCAGTATCTGCTGATGTGGGGCGTGGAAGGCAAGGATTGGGAGATGAAGGACGGCAAGCACACTCCGATCGGAAATATTGTGAAGCAGTTCCAAAGCGAATGGGATAAAACCGTGCAGTCCACAGGTATCAGAAGATACACCTGGTTCATCAACAACGGGGCAGGCAGTGACGGTACACCGTTTGACATGGCATCCAAATATAGTCGCGATGATCGTAATGTCCATGCCTCCAAAGCACTGGCGGACAGTGTATGGGATGTTTCCGAGTATGAGAACCTTGGTCAGGATGCAGGAACACCCGAAGCGCTGATCGCACAGAAATACGAGGACATCAAGAAAAATTCCATTGCCAAAATTGTTATGGCTAAAACTGAAAATGAAGCCGTCGCTTTATATGATTCCATGATTAAAGAAATGGATTCCATCGGAATGTCGAAGCTTGAAACGATTGTAAACACCAAATACAAGACGCGAATGGAGCTGTGGAATCAGTAATCCACGGGAGGAATGGAGGAAGTCATGAGTATTCATTACAACGCTGAAAAACAAATTTTTCATCTTCAAACCTTGAAGACCAGTTATATTATCCAGCTTCTTCACACCGGCGTTCCGGTACATCTGTATTGGGGAAGGAAGATACGTCCGGGAGCGGAGGCATCATTGCTCCAGCGGACGGAGCGCTGCTCCTTCTCGCCGACTCCCTTCCCTGAGGACAACTCGCTTTCGTACGACACACTTCCGCAGGAGTATCCGGCATATGGCGCGGGTGATTTCCGCAATCCAGCTTATCAAATCCAGACACCGGACGGCGCTACGGTATCCGAAGCACTCTACGATCAGCACCGGATTTACAAAGGAAAGGCAGCCCTTCAGGGGCTGCCTGCCACGTACATTGAGCAGGAGGACGAAGCTGAGTCGCTGGAGCTTGAACTGCTGGATGCAGTGGCAGGTTTGCGGATCATTCTATCCTACACGGTCTTTAGTGAACTAAATGCCATCGCCCGCTCCGTACGATTTGTGAACGAAGGAACAGAGGAATTGAAGATTTTGAGAAGCCTTAGCATGAGTGTAGACTTTCGGGACTCCGCTTATGAGCTGCTTCACTTGTCGGGAACCTGGGCAGCAGAGCGGAATATGGAGCGCAGGGTACTGGCTCCCGGAATGCAGGGTGTGGAGAGCCGCAGAGGCTCCAGCAGCCACGGACATAGTCCCTTTGTCGCGCTGCTTGCACCAGGAGCAGATGAAGATACCGGCGATGTGTATGGGGTCAGTCTCGTATATAGCGGCAGCTTCGCGGCAATGGCAGAAGTAGATCCTTACCAGACTACCCGGCTGTCTATCGGCATCAATCCATTTGATGCCGGCTGGCTGTTGGAAGCGGGAGAATCCTTTCAGACACCGGAGGCTGTCCTGGTGTTCAGTGCAGACGGTATTGGCGCCATGTCGCGTACCTATCATAAACTGTACCGCACCCGGCTATGCCGCGGTAACTTCCGCGACCGGACCCGTCCGGTGCTCGTGAATAATTGGGAAGCTACTTATTTTGACTTCAATGCCAATAAGATTGAGCATATTGCGCGGGCAGGCAGTGAGCTGGGGCTGGAGCTTTTCGTTCTCGATGACGGATGGTTCGGACACAGGGATGATGACCGCAGCTCGCTCGGAGACTGGTTTGTGGACAAGCGGAAGCTTCCGGGGGGACTGGAGGATCTGGCGAAACGTGTGAACGCACTGGATATGCAGTTCGGCCTCTGGTTTGAACCGGAGATGATCTCTCCGGATAGTGAATTGTACCGGGAACACCCGGACTGGTGTCTTCATGTGCCGAACCGCCGCAGAACGGAAGCCCGGACTCAGCTGGTGCTGGACTTCTCACGGGAGGATGTCTGCGCGGCAATCGCTGAGCGGATCAGCCAAGTTTTATCCAGTGCACCTATCTCCTATGTGAAGTGGGACATGAACCGCAACATGACGGAGATCGGGTCTGCCCTGCTGCCGGCCGGCAGGCAGCGGGAGACGTCGCACCGCTATATTCTCGGTCTTTACAGTGTTCTGGAGCAGATCACCAGCCGGTTTCCTGATGTATTGTTTGAGAGCTGCTCGGGAGGCGGAGGACGATTCGACCCGGGAATGCTCTTTTATATGCCGCAGACCTGGACCAGCGACAATACCGATGCGATCAGCAGATTAAAGATCCAGTACGGAACCAGCATCGTGTACCCGCTGAGCGCGATGGGCAGCCATGTGTCGGCAGTGCCGAATCACCAGGTGCACCGGATCACTTCGCTTGAGCTGCGCGGCCATGTGGCCATGTCGGGGAATTTCGGCTATGAGCTGGATCTGACCCGCTTTTCCGAAGAGGAGAAGCAGGCGGTGAAGGAGCAGGTGGCACTTTACAAGGAGCTTCGGAAGCTGGTGCAATTCGGTGAACAATTCCGCCTGCTTAGCCCTTTTGAAGGCAACGAGACAGCTTGGATGGTTGTTGCGGAGGATAAGTCCGAGGCGATGGCGGTCTATATAAGGGTGCTTGCCCAGCCGAATGACAAGCTCTATTATTTGCGGCTGAAGGGGCTGGATCCGGAAGCTGGGTATCTCTGGTTGGAAGACGGCAGAGTGTACGGAGGGGATCAATTGATGTATGCGGGACTTCCGGTATCCAGTCTTCAGGGTGATTTTCAAAGTGTGCTGTGGAGGTTCAGAAGAGTAAACTGATTCTGCATCGTCCCACCGGCTTCCAAGGAGTAATCCTTATAGTTTTTTGCTGCAAACGGCTATATAGTTCAGATCTTTTCCGGTGGTATTGAAGAACCTGAACATCTTCTTGAACTGCTCGCGGTTCTCTTTCTTGAGGCCGTTCCTGATAATGCGCATAGCACCGAACACGCCTTCATCGCGGATCAGCCCCTGAATCTGCATCAGCGACATCGGACCTGTAGCGGTGCCTACCTGTGAGAAGCCTGCCGAGTAGAACAACTGCTGCCAATTGGCGGCAGGCAGCGGCTCGACGTTCACATGGATGGTCCGCCGCAGCTCTGCGAGCTCATCGGCCATATTTTCCTTCGTATAGCTGATATCATGGGTCAGCAGAATGCCTCCGGGCTTCAGTACCCGGTAATATTCAGCCACCGCCTTCATCTTGGCCGCCCCATTCAGCATCGTCAGCATCGCTTCATTGATAACTACATCAAAGCTCTCATCCGCAAAAGGGAGCTTCATCGCATTACCTTGCATAACCTCTATGTGGTCTTCCAGCTTGGCCGCCCTGATATTTGCTCTTGCCTTTTCCAATGCCCGGGAGTCCATATCAATGCCTGTAATCTTGCATTTGTAGCTCCGGGCGAGCTGGATTGAGGTGGTGCACATGTTGCAGGCAACCTCCAGCACCTTGCTCTCACTACCCAGCTCCGCCTGGCCCAGCAGCCAGTTGGTGGCAACCACACCGCCGGGGCGCAGACGCTTTTTGCCCAGCTTGGCAAGAAAATTATGGCCTACCTCCTTCTTCATCCTCCAATCCTCACCTTTTGTTCCGGCTTGACTACAATCAACAGCATCTGGAAGGCTTCAACAGCTTGCAGGGCATGGGGGATATTGGCCGGCATGAGGATGCTCTCATTGTGCTGCAGCAGGAACTGCTCACTGCCGATCGTGATTTGGGCTTGTCCGGACAGGATATGAACGAGCGCATCGCCGGGTGAAGAGTGCCCTCCAATCGAGGACCCTTTATCGAGAGACAACAGCGTCATTGCCAGATTAGGCCGCTGCACCAGCGTCAGGCTGCAGACCTGCTGCTCCTCAATGCCGATGATTTCTCTTAAATCCAGAACTTGTGACTGCGGCAGTTTCTTGATATATCCGCCTGATTCCATGATACATTCCTCCATTTGTTATAGACTGATCTGCAGGAATTTGCATTTGCTTCCTGCGGCATACGCATGCCAGGTATTTCTGGGGACTAGGACAGCACCTCCGGCTGTCAGGCTGCAGTCCTGAACATCCACCACCATCCGCAGCGTTCCCTCCAGGACATAGATAAACTTGGTGCTGGGCGAAGTTTCGCTGCTGATGGTTTCCTCTTCGTCCATGGCATACAACACCCATTCCTGCCCGGTCCGGGCCGTGTCAGGAATGTCGGGCAGTGACAGCTTCCTGCTTGCGATCTGGCCGGGCTTAACTTGGATCATTTCCTGTAAATAGAACATCTGGCCGGCTGAAATTCCGCTCATGCGCTTCCTCCTTGTTGTTGATTGATGGGCCCAATCTGCTATAATTATAATTGAGAATTATTCTCATTGATTGAATTATAACAGAGTAATGAAATTGACTCTGTTGCCATAGCAACAGGAGGCGAAGGGAATGCGCAAAGATTTGGCTACGATAGGCAGCACCATCTTGTTCAAAGGGTTTGAGGAACCCGAGATTCAGCAGGCATTGAGCTGTCTCGGAGGCACTGTCCGGGAGTTTATGCGCAAGGAGGTTATTTTTAGGCCCGGAGATATTCTGGATTCGGCGGGAATTATTCTGCAAGGGCAAGTTCTGCTGTGCAAGGAGAGCATGGAGGGCGTGCGGTTTATTTTCTCGGAGCTGGGCAGCGGGGAGATCGTAGGCGAGACGGCGCTTCGTGCAGCCAGAGAAGAAAGCGGCTATGAGGCGGTAGCAGGCACGGAATGCAGAATTCTGTTCATCCAGATCCATAAAATCGTGCGCCCCGGCGGCCACACCTGCTCTCTGCGGGCACGTATCATTGAGAATATGCTGGCGCTGCTGCTGGAGAACAACCGCACGATCTATCAGAAGCTGGATCTGGTCTCCCACAAATCGCTGCGTGCCCGGATTCTGCATTACTTAACCCTGCAAGCCCGGAAGAATAATGCCCCGCAGTTTGTCATTCCATTCTCCCGCAATGATCTGGCGGATTATTTGACCGTGGACCGGAGTGCTCTATCCAGAGAGCTGCAGCGGATGGCGGTGGAGGGGCTGATCCGGTTCTCGAAGAATCAGTTTGAGCTGCTCTATCCTTACGGGACAGAGGTGTTGTCCAGGCCTAGAAAGCTATCTAACCGGTAGGATAATGCTGGTAAATGCCGAATTTACTTATGTTAACAATGATTAATGGGGGGACAGTCCATGGAAGGAAGCGAATTGTATGTTTATCACATTGTCACCAGAAGAAAAATGGACATTGGGCAGATAATTAGCTTTGACAAAAACCAAAAAAACACTTTATATCACTTCTTTTTTGAGCAGGAACAGTTGAATTCCAAAGGTGAAGACTTTATTCAAATATTACACAGTCATTATACAAATGACGGCGTTAAGATGGATAAAGAGAATGCAGATGTAGCTATTAGATATGTGGAGCAAACAATCAGAGCTACTAGAGAAGTAATAGTTGAAATGGTCAGATTGCAAGAATATCGTGAATATCCTTCACGGTTGTCTTGCTTATATGCTGCTAAGAGCTATGAAGACGCTCTGAAATGGAAAGAACTTTTCGATTCTTATCATCGAAAAGTTTTGCAGATCGTTAAACTTCGGGTTACTGGGAATATCTTTGAAGGTGACGGTAATCTTTTACCAAAAGAAGATGGAATTTCTTTCTCCCGGAAAATCGAACAGGCCAGAGAATATTGGAAAGGCAATATAAATAACGAACTTCCTGAACTGCTGATTAACGGGGAAATCGAAGTAGTAGAAATTATTGATGAATTCTCCACTTAAGTTCAACAAAAGCGCTGAAAAACCATTGCGCTTACGGGATACGATAGCTCTCCGACGTTGGCTTTAACCAAGCTAATAATCCGCGTATCATGACCTACAACCTAACCAAAGGCGCACTAAATACATTCACCCTACACCTGGCTCAGCTTCTGAGTCCGCGGGGAATTGCAGTGAACGCTTCATGCCCGGCATAATAGATACCGACGTAAACGCATCGTGACCACACACGCCCAATGGCCGTAAGTCCGCGGTAGAGATGTCGGCACTTGGACGCGCCGTCGAGCCGTCGGATATCGCAGACATCGCCGCCTTCACGGCGTCACCTGACAGCCGATGGATAACGGGACAAATGATCGATGCGACCGGCGGATCGCATTTGTAAACTATGTCAGAACAGAAGCTAAGGTAGACGATAATACATTCTATTTATCGTTGTTGGAGTTCGTTGTTGATTTATGAGGTCGGCCTTCGCGCATAGTTCTCTAAGATGAGACGCACAATATTAGGGCGATTTGCCAGGCGACGGATTTGAACATGCATTGAGATAATATGCTTGTGGCGTTGCCAGGCAGAATCATTCGAGAATAAGATGAGGAGGCGCTAAGTTTTAATGTCCAATAAAAAAAGTTACTATGCATTTGAGGATCCGCTTGGCACCACAGTTGAATTTCAAGCCACTAGCTTACAACAAGCCATGGTGATTAAAAAGAAGAAGGCTCATGAACTTGGGATTCCTAAAGAGGCTTTTGAACTCACAAGCATACGCAAGAAACCAAGCCAGAGCGCATAAAGCTTGTAATGGAACCTTGGTGAGAAAAGAGGAGCCAGCGGACGAATGACCGCTGGCTAGAAAGCTGATTCACCCGTTAGGGTGATTTTGTTCAAATATAATGGACATGACAGAATGACTTCTAATCAGGCTATACTGCGATAGGAAGAAGTTAACACACCGGTGCTATCCACAAGGCCTAGCTCAGTTTAATTGTTCGCCCTTCTGAATTGCTCCCATAAAATCATCAAAACTCATCGAATTGCCGGTATCACTTGTTTTAATGCCCCGTTCTTCATTTTGCACCCGATTTCCAATGACCAAATGGGCATAAGCTGACCATTCTGCTGTGGCTCTTCCATTACTTGCGGCTGTATAAGACAATACCCTCTCTCCTTTCAAATAATGCAATAATAGGCATCCGCCCAAGCGCCCTTTCCGCGAATGCATATGATGATTATGCCTAATCATTGAAAGGAGCGATCACATATGGGATTTTTTCCAACACCGGGACCCGGCGGAGGATTTCCGGGGTTCCCGGGCGGACCGGGCGGACCTGGCGTGCCGGGAGGACCGGGACTTCCGGGAGGTGCACCGGGAGGCGTTCAAGCGCCGACGGCTCCTCCACCGCAATTCGTACCGCAAATGCCGGCTACCGCTTTTGCCATCGACCCCGGGGGAATCAGACGATGCCTGTTCCGCAACACATACATTTGGTTGAACAACGGCGAGCAATTCTGGTTCTTCCCGGTATTCGTCGGGCGTAATTCTATTGCAGGGTTCAGATGGACTGGTTTCTTCTGGGCGTACTTCGGCATTGATTTGAATCGGATTAGCTCGTTCACCTGCTTCTAAGGCAGACAACAAAGAGAACAGCCTGCGGGCTGTTCTCTTTGTTGTGGTACTTTTGTTGTCATCGTATTTCCCCGGCCCTTGGCATACTGTTATATATTCTAATAGAAACTGACAAAAAAGCAGCTCAACTTTATAATTGTTTTATATATCCTATAGCGGCACTAACCGGGAGGACGGCATGCAATTTCAACCAATGTATTATGATGGGGAATTATTTCTACCGAAGATCGAATTAAATATGACAACGAACCAATCGATTGGCATTATAACGGACTTGAAGCGAAAGCAGCTTTTAATGGATCAATTAGTTGATCATTCCCGATATTATTTATTTCGGGCTGGGCAAAACGAGTATATGCGTTTAACGGTGGAAGAGCTGATCACTTTTCTAATCAGAGTAACTGAGAGGAATGAGCGTGCCGCTTCGTTGATGGATTATTTTGCATTAAAAGAAGAACGAAAGGTAAAAATCAAGGACCTAAGCTCATCAAGAAGGGTGTATGTGACCTTGCTGCGTGTCTTTTTTGCGCATCAGCCTATGCTTGTACTGGAGGAACCCTATTTTTACTTAGAAGAGCAAGATCGCCGTCAATTTAAACGGATTCTAGATGACCTTTTGAAAGAGAAGCAAGTATTAATTTTAACTTCGAATTTAGAGGATGCCCTTATTTCCTGTGATGCCATTTACCGGTTGAACGAGTCCGGATTTCATCCATTGGATATTCGGGATTCCGAAGAGGATAAGCAGGAAGTACAGAAACAAGACGAGGCCAATATAACCTTGCAGAAGATCTCTACCAAAAGAAATGACAAAGTAATTTTATTTAATCCGCCTGAAATCGATTTTATAGAAAGTGTAGAGGGTTCGATCCTTGTTCATGTGGGCGGGGAAAATTATGACTGTGCGTTGACGCTAACTGAGCTGGAGCAGAGATTGTTGAATTTCGGGTTTTTTAGGTGCCATCGGTCCTACATCGTTAATCTGCAAAAAGTAAGAGAGATTATTACATGGACGAAGAATAGCTACAGCTTGCGGTTAAATACAGGTCAAGATGCTGTGGTTCCGTTATCCCGTTCAAAATTGCATGAATTAAAAGCACTTCTTAACATTTAATTTCCGGGGAAATATCGAACCAATCAAGCATTGGGTGGTACCATTCAGGCGATAATAGCTACATTTCGGCGGGTTTTGATGGCTGGAAGCATGGAATCTGTATATGTTTAAGCCATCAACGCTAAGGAAGTGGTGTTAATGGATGTTATCCAAGTAGAACGTATCCGTAAGAGATTTGGAAATAAGGATGCGTTGGCAGATGTGTCTTTTTCAATTCCGAAAGGGGAAATTTTTGGTTTCCTCGGTCCGAGTGGTTCAGGCAAAACAACATTAATCAAGATTTTAACGGCGCAGTTAAATCCGACAAGCGGACAGGCTATTGTATTTAATCAGCCAGCGGAGATGATGCAGCAGTCTGCACAGAAGATGCGCTTTGGCATTTTGACGGATAACAGTGGTCTTTATGAGCGATTATCGGTTGAGGAGAATCTGGAGCTGTATCGCTGGTTAACCGATTGTACACGACTACACTCGATTCAGAAGGTGACCTCATGGAGAAGTCTACCATGTTTTTGAAACTGTTTCAAAGAATAATACCGGAACAAGAGGTTAAACCATTCATTCTAAATGCCAACCATGTAGACACCGCTCAAAAAGTCATAGTGTACCAGTTGTTATTGTTTTTTTCTCAAGCCTCTTTTGGAGCGTGAAAAAGTTATCGGGGCGGAGCACCACGAACTACGCAATGCGGATTGAAAGCAAAGAACTATTCTTGGCTATTCAAAAAAGCGAGAGAGGTTCCCCTTGAGATCTACAAGCAGCTTTTTTCATTTCTTGATCCAAAAGTGTAATCGTAAGACGAGAAGAAAGCTGAAGTTTTCCAAAGAACTGCTGGTTGTTGATTCAACCAAGATTATTGTCGGGATTGGCCAGTTGCCTTGGGCACCTTTAAAAGGAACGCGGGCTGGAGTCAAACTTAATGTAGCCTTTCATCCATCGGTTGGCCAGCCACATCGTGTGATTCAATCCACTGGGAATCACCACGATTTCCGCAGCAGTGAAGAACTTTTTGACGCAGCAATCATTAATGTAGCGGACCGGGCATACGCCAAGTGCAAGCGGTTCGATGAGTACGTATAGCAAAAACGGCATTTTGTCGTCCGTCTAAAAGATGAAGTGGTACTTTACAAACTACGACATTCTCGTCGTCACAGACCCGCGGATTCGCTTATTGAGAAAGACGTTATCTGTCAGCTTGAAACTGGAGTCAATCGTTCTACTCTGCGGCACCGGGTGGTAACGTTTCGCGATTTTGCTGGGAATCCTGTGATCCTGGCAACGAGTTTATAACGGGTTTCCTCGGAAAAAATCGCTGAAATCTACAAGTTGCGCTGGCAGATCTAAGTCTTTTCCAGTGGATTAAACAGCATTTAAATGTTCCGGCCTTGTTCGGGATAACACCCAATGCGGTGTTTACACAGTTGTATACCACCACTTTGCTGGTGTATGTGTTGCTCAAACGTACCTATGATGACATTCACCAGACAAAGGATGGTTTCAAAAATGTAGACCGCTTCGGCTTCGGGAGACTTACAATCGTTCGCATGGCGTAAGGCATTGCTTGTCGCCTTAGATTTGAAAAGAGACCATCTATACGGCCATGCTTCAAAAATGAAGAAGCATCAGGATATTCTTCGTTTTTTTCAGGTATTAAGGCGCCGGTTTCATCGATCGGAGCGCCTCTATGATTCTGGATAAATTTTCTCCACACGTACACCACTAGGTGAAAGAATGGGCGGCAACGAACAATGTAGAATTGTTTTATGCCCCAACGTATGCATCGTGACTCAACCGCACTGAATGCCATTCTCGCCCCTTCAAAAGTTTGTCCTCGAAGGTAGTGATTTTGCCAAACACTCCTATTTAGGATTGGCGATTCAGGCGTATCTTCGTTGGTGAAATAAGAACAAACGTAAAGACATTATTCTACGTGAGCAAAATAAATTCAAGGTTGTCAGAAGGGGGATTAGTAGTTATTCTTTGACTTGAATTATCGAGTTACAGGATAGTTACAGTTTTGAAAATGAACAAGGCGATGAGCGCAACAATCGCAATAGATATTATACGTGCAGTTTACACACCAAGTGCGGTTGGCTATCTGGAGGACCTGAAGGTAACTCGGGACCGAAGAGAACACTCTCGTCCCCGATGTTTAACCGTACCAGCGCCGGAACGGCTGCCTAGAAGTGCGGTGATCCAGATGTATAAAAGTAGGCACAAGGGACGTCTTTCGTTCATTGAAAGCATGCTCGGTATACATTATTCCGCAGCGAACGTTAGCAACATACCCCACGGTACTCTAAGACATTCAGACTTATAGTCCGTCCACTCGCTAACGCTACGGGGTCGTTTACCTGGACTGACTGTACCTGAAGTTCAACCGCGGCATGGTCGTTAGTGATGTCATATATTTTGCCATAGGCATCGATGAAGAGGGCAAACGTCAGTATTCTGTGGTTCTAAGCCGGAGGCTAAGAAGTTCGAACAGATGGCAGGAGGTACTTAAAGCCTCTACGCCCGTCGAGTGCAGGAAGTGCTGCTTGGTGTTTTCGACGGACTTTCGAGGTTGGACGGTGTTTGAAAGAGCATTAAATCAATGACTACTAACTTCTATTGAAATATCTAAGTTGACTGGATAAAATAGTTATTCAACTTGCGATTCAAATATAGCATTAATTGAAATCAAGAAATTCAAGAAATTATTCAAATCTTTTTCCGCTATAGATTCTTCACAATTGAATTCCTTTACTAAAATTTCTTTAATCATAGATGAATTTTTTCTTCCATTTATGTTATTCCAAATAATAACAGCTGTATCATTAAGCGTATAGGCCTTCTCATTTCCTAATAAAATTTTATTTCCTGCAATATTTCTCAATCGAAAATTTATAGAATGTTTATATATTTTGTCCATATTAAAGACTCCTCGCCTATTGGTTATTTCGGACTTGTAATAAATCATGTCTTTATGAAAGTTATTATATCTGATGAAATAAAAGAGCATATTAGTTGGGATTATTAACTCGTTAATATACTAACTTAAAAATCTGAATAGCAGATGATACTCTTTCTAAACTAATAATATAGCCCAAAAACGATGTTATTCACAACGTGCTTATGCTAAAACATACTGATTCCGAACGAATGCATTTTATTGGATTTTGTATCAATATAGAGATTAATAATAATCTTGTTAGTAAGAATCTAAGCTCGCATCATTTCTTGACTTTTTCTCGAAATAAATGAGAGAGAAGTAACCAATTAAAAAATATAGTATGCCTTTTAATATTTCGTATAATAGTTCAGGATAAATTATTAAATAGCTTGCCATTCCGGACAAAAGATTTAATGCCTCTATACTGTTGGATAATGGTAAAAACTTTGATGTTTCTGCTAAGACTATAGGTAAATTTGTCGATGGTACTAAAGCACCACTCAGTATCCATAATAAAAATAAACATAAGTTCATCAAAAGATTGAGATCTCTTGCATAAAATCCCAATGATCCAATCATTAAGCCAAAACCCATCAATGAAAACATACTACAGATCGTAATAATAAAGAACCATATGATATTTTCAATAGATAAGCCAACATTGAAAAAAACACAGCTTAACAATAGACCCAAAAAAACTGAAAAAATTCCGTCAATAATATGAAAAAATGCTCGTCCTATAAAAAAATGAAATTTATTAATAGTTGAAGCTACTATTAACGATAGCGTTCCAGAGCGCCTCTCTTGAAGCATTACGAACCCTACACCAAAAAAAGCGTTATAGGCACCTAATAGTAAAGAATTATTCATGATATGATTTTTAACATCAACTGGACTATAAGAATATTTAATTAATAATATAAAAAAAAGTAACTGGAAGAATGGATTCAATACTTTTATAAGTAAAAATGATTTTATATCTAAAAAAGCATACAAACTTTTATAAGACATTAAGGACAATGATAAAAAAGTTTTGAGGTTATTTTTCATTAATATAAACCAAGCCTCCCTTTGCTTCTTATGGCGCTATCAAATTTTTTGAATAAGTGAAAAATTATCAATAAATAAATGATATTTTCAAAACCAAAAATAAATAAATATTTTGCGAAATATGTATGATTTATTCCTGTCATGCTTTTTTTTAGCATAAGCGTAGACCATGTTGGTGTTAATAAATATGATAAATACTGTACCTGCTTAGGAAGTAATGTTATTGGGAAAACAAATCCACATAGAATAAAAAAAGGATATTCTAAACAATTCATTAGAAGTCTAGAATTTCTAGATAGTGTGAAAATGAGTGAGCATATCAGTGAAATAATTATAAAGGTGATTATAGTAGCAATATAAGAAACTGAAAATAAAAAGGGGTTAGTTATTTGTATATGCAAATTTAATACTAAAGTAATAAATACAAAGCTAATTAAAGTTGAAATAATACCTAAAGTGATATTTCCAATTATTTTACCTAAAAGAATTATTTTGAAATCAACTGGAGCGGAGTAGATCGCTTCAAGTGTACCCATGGATCTTTCTCTTTCAAGATCGCTTGCAGAAGAATATAGGATTGAACTCCATAAGTTCATCAATCCAGTCCCAATTATTATTTTTTCACCTAAATTTGTAGGATTTGAGTGACTGTACATTAAAAATAACAAATAACCATAGAGTAAGGGTTGGAGTATGATAACAAACCGGAAAGTTGGTCTAGAGAAACTTTGTTTCAATTGGTAAAATGAACTTGATATAACTGCATTGATTGTATATATCATTTTATTCTCCACAATATTTAATATAAACATCTTCTAAACTGTGTTCTTTGATTTCAAGTCCCTTAATACTCTTTTCTGGCATTTGTTCGAGAAATCTTTTTATCGTTTCAAACGGATTCATTGATCTTACAGCTAATATGGAATATGCTTCTGATTTTTCAATGCTGTAATCAACTACTAATTCATCTTTCATTAATTTTTTAAGATTTAAGTTTATGTCTTTACAAACTTTAAATTCGATTGTGGTAACTTCATCGATTTGTTTTTTTATATTTTCAGTTGTATCAAGAGCGACTATTTTGCCTTTTTTCATAAATGCCACCTTATCGCAGAGTTGCTCAGCTTCAAACATATAATGTGTAGTAAGAAGAATGGTTTTTCCTTGGTTTTTTAATACTGTTATTATTTCTCTAAGTTCTTTAGCGCCTACTGGATCCAATCCAATAGTTGGCTCATCTAAAAAAAGTATTTCTGGATCATTGACCAATCCTTTAGCTATCTGTAATCGTTGTTTCATACCTTTTGAAAAATTCTCTACGCGTTCATCAGCACGATTCTCAAGACCAACAAGATGTAATAGTTCTTTTATTCTAGATTCTTTAACATTCTTATTAACTTTATATAAATCAGAGAAGTACATTAAGTTATCTTTCGCACTAAGTCTCCAGTATAGATTTCTTTCACCACCATAAATGAAATTAATAAATGGCCGTATTTTTTTTTCTTCTTTGTGAGGTTCATAACCTAAAACTTTAACATTACCTTTTGTTGGATTAAGTAAAGTTGTCAATATTTTTATAGTAGTTGTTTTGCCAGCGCCATTAGGACCTAATAAACCAAAGATTTCTCCTCTTTTTACATTGAATGTAATATCATCAATGGCTCTTGTTACTCTTTGTATTTTCTTGAAGACACCATTTTTATAAATATAATCTCTTTCAAGGTTATTAACTTCTATGACGTTTTCCATTTATGTAGCTTCTCTCCTTAGTACGTTCTTATATGAATATCTGATTAATTTTAAATTATAAATTATCCGTGGAGTGTTATAGATCAAATGGAAAATAATTGATGGAACTATAGAGTTTGAGAGAATATATAATAACCCAGATAATACACTAAAGATTATTTGTAATAAGAAATCATATTTATTGAATTTCTGCGACCATTTAACCCCATAATGAGATAAAAAAAACAAAAAGCAACTTATAATATAGTTGATGATAGTAAAGTCATTAATCGAAATAATGAAAAATCTAAAAAAATACTCTTCAGCAATAGGAGCGCAAACAAGCAAAGTTATTATTGAGATCAAATGTGAATTGCTCTTTGCCTTGGACATTTGAATATATTCATTTGAAAGAAGTATTCTCCATTCTTTATACTTTGGTAATAAACATAGTAAGCCTAATATTATGGCGAAAATGGTCCATTCTATTAAAAAAAAAGATTTTAAAGGGGGCTCATTCTTAATAATCAAAGGAAATAGTAGAGGGATTATATATAAACACCGTCTGATTAACAAAGTTGTTTTTTTGAATTTTTGGGAATGAATTCTTTTTACGTTTCCAATAACGATAATTTCAATAGTCCATAATAAGCATAGGAAAATATAACTCGAATGCATTAACGATAATAATAATAGTAAAAAGATGCTGAACCACTGAACATTCTCTTTCAAATCCATATAACGTTTATCAGTATGCAATACTGTCCTCCTTAATGAAGGGAGAGTAACATTAATGTCACTCTCCATCCTTGCACTTTAAATTAACATTCATGCATCAGTGCAGCGGGAATTTGAATTTCAACTGCTTTAGGTTCTTCATATTTCTTCATAATTATCACTCCTTCCTAAATTTTCTAATTGTTAATTATAAAGTACATAGGAAAAAAAATCATTGTAATAAAAAGAAGAAAAACAAACTAAAATGTCGAATTTGGTTAATTTTTTTATAAAAATCATAAAATTATTGGAATTGTAGAAAAAAACCTATATATGTATGGATCAGATGATAATAGTGTATAATTGCAATCTATTTGGTATTTCATTGGAGTAATATATTCATATTTTAAGTAATTAGTTTCAGTTAAACCTCGCTTGAATTTTTTTGTTATAAATTGATTTAAAATGATTTGGGCAAAATATTTACAAACAAAGAAAAAAAGTATATAAATTGTAATACGTGAAAAAAGTTGTAGAATAATTGTATAAATATTAACTACAAGCAAATGAAACAGAAATAGGAGGGGGAGAAATGTTGAAGCTAATTCCACTTAATAGAACAATTGAAAAAAATCTGATCTTAGAAAATGTAACATATGAAGAAGGAGATTTGATTTTTGTAAGTGGCTCAATAATTGAGGGGATAGGTAATCTGAAATCTGATCTTGATATATTCGTAGTCTCTAAAGAATTTAAGATTAGAAAAAATTATCAAATAGTATATGATAATGCAGGCGTGAAGGTGACTTTTAAAAAAATCGAGAATATTCCATGTGACATTGAATATTGGCCATGGGAAGTGCTAGAGGAAATTATTGAACAGATTAATAATATTGATTTTAACGATCTGAACAAAAGAACAATTAATCAACTTAAAATTCCAGGATATACTATACATCAGTTATCATCTTTTTTACATAGATTTCTCATAGGTAAGCCACTCTCCAACGAAAAAGAATTTAATAGGCTATCTGAAAAGCTCAATCGAGACAATTATTATAAATTAATGGCTCGTGTATATATTGGATTTATTGATAATGATTATTCCGACATAATTGGTAACTTGGAAAATAATGAAGTCGAAACTTCTATTCTAATTGCTAGAAGTACACTAGTAAAAGCATCGATAGCTTATATTTTTTCGAAGAAAAAATCAATAAATAAAGAAAAATGGGCTTACATACACATGAGAGCGTTGGCTGAAACAGATAATGTTTCAATGAATATTTTTAATGATTATAGGAGTTACTTATTTAAAGATCTCAACACTATGACGAATAAAAACCTCATAATGCATGTTGAAGATCTCTTGAATTTTATTAATCATTTAATTGAGAATGCTGAAAACAATATAGATTCCTACTAAGCTCAAAATCTAAAAATAAATTTAGATAATATTTTAAGTATGAAAATATTGCAATAAGAAAATTGAATACTCATTAAAGTAGAACAAGTGCACCTTACAATAAACTTTGGAACGAATTCCTTGGCTTTTGTATAGTGCACTTTTTTATGAATTTTAAGTGGGAATTATCTAAATAAGCATTTAGCATAACCTCTTTTTCAGTGCACTTGACCTACGTCCTTACGCGAGAAAACTGAGAAATCCTTCACCCCGTGGAGCAGATGGTCACTGCTGCCAGGCCGTTCTTCGCGCTTGCTCGCTGAGCCTTTGGAGAATATCGATACGTTTACCAGCTTGCAACGCAGACTCGAATTTGACCTTCGTTTCTGTTACCAGTGTGGGCTCAGGCTGTATCGATTAACGCCTGCCACTTCTACCATAAGCCGTGTATTTGCCGATTTGACCCGAAAAGGAATTGCGCAGCGTTTGTTTGAAGATCTTGTCACTGAGTTTCAGGAAGCTGGACTCATGGACGGAACCCAAGTCGCCATTGACAGCACCGCCTCCACGCCTATGAGAAAAAAGAGCCGAAACGTAAAAGCGAGTTTACGGGCAACGCCAACTGGGGCGTGAAGCTCGACACCTTTGGCAACAAAGTCAAATGGTTCGGTTACAAGCTGCATCTGGCCGTCGATACCAAGAGTGAACTTCCGATTGCCCTAAATGTCACACCCGCACATGTGAACGATGGGGACAAAGGGCCCCTACTCATGAAGCAAATGGTCGAGCGATTCAAGACCAGATTTTTCTTGTTGGATGCGGGTTATGATCAAGTGAAAAACTACGAGGCTGGCCGGAAGGTTAAAACCCAGGTGATTATTCCAATGAATCTGCGGAATGAAAAAGAGCCGCCTGCAGGCATGACAACCAAAGGAGCACCATGTTGTTCGATGGGATTTCTGATGACGTATTGGGGGCAGGAAAAGGAACGGTTGAAATTCCGCTGTCCGCACGCCAAGGGAACAGTCGAGTGCCCTTTGGGTATGGCGACTTGTTCCACTTCCAAGTATGGGATGGTGGTCAAGGTCGACACTCAGCCCGACTTTCGCCGTTATGCGATGCCGCACCGAGAAAGTCGGGCTGGAAGGAACTCTACAACAAGCGAACCAGCGTAGACTGCTGTAATTTCCAGTGAAGACCTATTTAACAGCAGACCAATTGCATGTTTGAGGCATTCAAAAAATCACGACTCACCAATATTTGTATGCCAATGTGCTGTTTGCCTCTAGGCTGGCTATATCGAGACAACGGGTCGCATCCGCCGCTTAAATTTTGACCTTACTGTAAATTCTGCCTGCCTGTCTGTCTATTAACTCTTGCTCTCTCAAAACATCAATTTAACATGCAGTCTAACCTGGTTTCTTAGTTGGGGAAAATGAATTATGCAAAATGCTCAAATATATATGTGAAGAGTAAGGTGAAGGTAACGAGTCGGGGAAGATCCTAAGAATTGCACCAATTGGTTTAATACACTTATTTTTTCGGTTGATAAATATCATGTGTTGCTAGAGATACAGGTTTTTTCTGGTATAAGGCAATCAAAAAGAAAAGGACCAATGTTGATAAAAGGCTTGTTAAAAAAATACTTTGACAATTTAAAGCGTAGTAGTATTATGTATATAAGATTTTGCATAACTTTACAATATATCACTATCCTTGAAAAGAAGGTTGTTTATAGATGTCGAAAAACATCGAATACATAGTTGAAATGGTAGAAAAAGACTATGACTTAAAGGTGAGGAAAATCAATAAATCAATTACTAATGGTTATTTAGGCGATATATATTGTATTAACGATACATACATTTTAAAAATACCAAAGAGAGGGGGGGTTTCAAATAAACCACAAGGTAATGTTAAGTTTTCTGCCTATTTGATGAATGAGGCGAATCTCCACGGTATACCAGCACCAACAAATGTCATTTCGCGAAACGGACTATTGTACGCTAAAGATTTTAAATTAGGTGAATATCACATTATGAATAAAATTAAAATCAATGAATCGGTTGACTGTCTAGACAAGAATGAAATGGCATTTCTTCTTGGTTTTCATGCTTCACAAATTACTTTATTAACTTCAAATTTAAACATGAGTTGTTTTAACAAAAATGATTATATTGATCATTGGTCATTAAAAAACAGCATTTGTAAAATTATGGATATATTTGGTTTGAATTTCAATATGACCTACATTGATGCCGTTAAGAAATTAGAACAGGCTGCACAAAATTTAAGTTGTTTTGAACATGTTCCAAAGACGCTAATTGACCAGCTAAGAGATTTTCAACCATTAAAAATGATTGAAATATCTAAAGGGAAATTAGAAAGAAAACAAAGGAAAGTTAGAAGCGTGATAATACATAATGATATAAATCCTAGAAATTTTGCATTTGGGCTTGAGAAGAAGCATGTAAATATCTTGGCTTCTTTTGATTATACTATGTCATGTTTAGGCAATCCGGCTAAAAATATTGCTTATACAGCTATTGATTCATTTAATGAAGAATTTGATTCAACTGATAAACTTGAGAATTATATATATGAAATTGCTAAAGGGACTTTTGTGTGGGATGTATTAGAAAAAGATGAAATATATTCAGTATATGACGAGGTTTTATCGGCTTGTTTGAAAAAATACTCTCTTCGCTGGGAGTATTGGAAAAATGAAATTAAAGGAATTCCTCGGTGTCATAACGTTGAATTTTTAGATCCCAATAAGTTTTATGATTTATACAATTATCTTGAAAGCAGTTTTGATGTTAAATCTCTGAATGGAAAATTAATAGATCTTTCAAAAAACAACTATTCACAAAATAAACAAATAATCAAAATTGGGGATTTTTTAAGGTCCCATTCATACTGGGAACAAAGGAATGAAACTCCCGAACTTATTAAAACGACAATTATTCAATATTGTAATGGATTTCTAGATGAGTATTTCTCTAAAAAAGTATTAAACTTTAATTAAAAGGCGTGTTTACTTTATGCTAATCAACAATATTACCCGTGTGCCGGGTAAAGAGGAATTATTATTACGTGATCCCTTTTTTCGTGAGGGAAAATATCAATTTCATAGTTATTTTAGAAATGATGCTGAAAAAATATTATCTCAACTTGCATTAGTTATAATAAGACCTGATGCATTTTTACTTGGTAAAGCTAAAAATGCTGTTAAATTAATCGAATCTATGGGGTACGAACCACTTTCTTTTCAATTAGTTACTATTGATCGTGTGATTTTAAGAGAATTTTGGAGATTATCATTTAGTCAAGCTACTATAGATCGTATACTGATTCTCGAACGACTATTTAGTCTTTTTACTTCAGTAGCTATAGTGTTTAGAAATAAAAATAGCTCAATTGATTGGCCTGCCTCAGTAAATCTAAGTATAAAAAAGGGCTCTGCAAAAACAGAAAAAAGAAGTAGTATAGATATTCGTTCAATGCTAGAAAGCCCGAATAGATTTCTTTCATTACTTCATGTTTCTGACGAGCCAGGTGACTTACTACGAGAAATGTGTGTTCTTTTTTCATCAACCGAAAGTTTGAAATTCTTTGTAACAATACAAGGTCATATCAATAATAAAAGTACATGTCACAACCAGCTGATGGATAAATTTGAATATTTAGAAAGTATAGCTTCTAAACAAAATGGTATTTTTAATAGTCGCATTCAGCGTTACTGTTTAAATCATGAAGAGTTTTTTAAAGACTATAAAATAGAAAAAAGCCTCTTCGAGAGGAAAGATTTAACTCTTAATAATCTAGACACCATAATTAATGAACTTGATCTTAGCCCATTTGTAGATAAATTTATTAGTGTCATTTTAGCTGGACAATATATACAAGCTTATGATCCTTCAGCTCCGTCTAAATCTATTGATAGTTTCAAACTTTTTTGGACGGAAAGTACATTTTAGTAAAAAAGCATAGGAGGAAACTTATATGTCTGTTTTTACAGATCTAAGTATTGAAGATATAAATAATATTAGTAAAAAAAGCGGGAAGAATTTTATTCCGGATTCATTAGAACATGTTCTCGATGGTAAAACAGATTCATGTTTTTACCTTAGGGATACTAAGGATAAGTACTTTGTGAAAATTCATGAAGATGGTCGAAGTAGTCCACATAGCACTAATTATGATCTAAGATATGCTATAGAGTTTGCACATTATTTATCTTGTTTTAATGATCAATTTAACTACCTAAATATTTTACGTCCAGTTAGATGGAAAAATGGCGAATGGTATGGACATTTTAAGCAGAGCGAAGGTTTTGAACATAATAAATTAATCTCAATATGGCCTTATATTGAGCCGATACATCCAGTTCCTTCGGAGATAAGTGGAAACTTTGATCATTCAAGTATAATTAAATTTGGAAAAGCTGTAGGCGAGTTACATAATGTTTCATCAAAGTATTTACCAAGTATTAAATATCCTTTTCCTAAAGATTTGATGGATATACTGAATACTATGAGGAAAATAGAGGCACTTCCTAAAAAAAAGGAAAACATTCAAAAATATTTATACTTGAATAAAAATATAAAAATAATTAATGTGGAATGTTTTTTTAAAGATCTGAATGAAATGATTAGTATATGTATTAATGAGTGGACGAAGAGACGTGTAGATCAAAATTTGAAGTTTGGATATATACATGGGGAGTTAAAGCCCTCAAATACCATAATTCATAATAATAAGCTGACTTTTATTGATATAAGCAAATGCGGTATTGCCCCACTTTCTTTAGAACTTGGAATGTCTAGTCAACTATTCGCTAATACAGAATGTTTAAATATTATTGGTATTGAAAGATTTATTGAAGCTTACTTAAGTACTCGAAGCGATTTTAGTAAGACTGAATTGAGTTTTATACCTTTAATGATAAAGTGCTCTTCAATTCGGCTTGCAGTCTATAGAACTTATGCTGTAACTGCAGGATTCATAAATCAGAAGTCAATTATTTCTCCATTGGAAATATGTAAGGAAGTGGAACGTATTGAAGATGATCTGTTAGCAAAACTGACATCATAAAGTATACACTTTGCACTTTTTTAGTTCACTTAATGAGGAATTTGGAGGGGAAATTTTGAAGCTAAAGGGATTAACCGCTATTGTAACAGGGGCTACATCGGGGATTGGTAAGGAAATAGCTTATCTTTTTTCAAAAGAAGGAGCAAAAGTTGCTGTAATTGGCCGTGATAATTATCGGGGAGCGAAAGTAGTAGAAACTATCGAAGCTGCAGGAGGAACTGCGGCGTTTTTTAACACGGATTTAACAGATCCTAATGCTGTTGCAGTTATGTTTAGTAACATTTCTAAAGAATTTGATGACATTGATATAGTAGTCAATTGTGCGGGAGTAGTAATTCCTGGAACTGTGGATGAAATAAGTTACGAAAACTGGGAAAATTCTTGGCTAACTAATGTCACGTCTGTATTTCTAGTTTGTAATGCTGTGATACCAAGCATGATTAGAAGAAGTAGAGGGAACATATTAAATATTGCTTCGGAAGCTGGATTAAAAGGATTAGAAAAAAGAGCAGCGTACTGTGCAGCTAAATCTGCAATTATAGGTCTGACTAAGGCAATGTCTGTTGATTATTCTAAAAATGGCATTATGATAAATTGCCTTTGTCCCGGGACAATAGAAACCGAAATGGTTGAAAAACTAATTATGACTAGTAATAATCCTAAGATAACTAAACAAGCAATGATCAATAGAAGATCAACACCTTATTTAGGAACAGCAGAAGAAGTTTCCAGAGCGGCTCTGTTTCTTGTCGATCCGCTTAACAAATATATTACAGGAACTATATTAGCAGTTGATGGAGGGGCAACAGCAAGATAAAGATCTTTAAGTGACTTATGTTTTTCTTAGCAATACCTAAGAAAATGTCTTTATAATAACCCGCAAGAAATATTACTTAATCACAAAGCAGTAGTATTCTCTAAATCTTAAATTCATAATTTGCATTAGTCGTTCTTGTCTCTTTACTATGGGGGACTTCTCTTTTCTAATCTATCCTGAATCAGCTCCTAAAGAAAAAATATTAAAGTTCGCGACTGAGATAGATCTTTTTTATTTTCATGTTTTTTGTTAATAAAATTCATTTGGTCTTTATGAAAATATTAAGACAGTGAAAATCGAATGATTATTAAAAATGTTTTAGATAGATCGCTGCAGTTATACCCCGTTTACAGATAACCATTATTTATATAAAAAACTGAGAGGCGGAGTGGGGTTGAGTGTTTATGCTGAGATTTATAGACTAAGGGAATTTGAAGAATATGATAGTGCATATATGGGCTTTTCAACAAAAACAATAGACAATAAGCTATACTTCTCGTTGTGTACACATAATCAAAACTATAGTGCAGGTGTTTTTAGTTTTGATATCACTACAAAAAATGTGAATAAATTATGTGATATTTCAGAACTTCTGAATCAAGGGGGGAATATTAATAGCTTAACTCATGGAAAAATTCATACTAAATTATTTACTGATGAAGAGAATACTCTCTTTTTCGGGACACATTTTTCTTATCCAAACTGCAATCCCCAAGATATTTTTTATGAAGGTGGCCATATTATTGCGCTAAATCCATTAAGTGGTCATGTTGATGATCATGGAGTACTAATTAAAGGTGAGGGAATAGTTACAATGGAAGTGGATTTAAGTATAAGACGTTGTTATATATTAACATCTCCTTCGAATTATTTCATAGACTATGATTTAGTTACAAGACAAATTCGCTACCTTAATAAAATAGATATTACAGGTAGTAGCATCTGCAGAAATTTAGGAATAGACCAAAATGGTGATGTATACGGTTGTAGTGAGTCTTTTAAAATTTTTAAATATTCCCACAATGAACATTCATTAAACTATTTAACAACAAACTTTAATGAGATTTCCAGTAAGAATGAGGAGTGGGTGAGTTCAAAAAAGAAAGGCTCAAATAAAGTGGGTAGAACAATGTGGCGATGTATCGAATTTGATTCATCTAACAATGTTTTTTATGGTATTAATGCATCTGATTCTTCCTTGTTTTTATTTGATCATAGTCAGCAAAGCACTGAGAAAATAGAAAATTTAGAAAATTTAAGTGGAAAAGATATATACCCAACGTTAACCTTTGTGAAGAGGGGATCAGAATACTATTATGTACCTGCTAATGGGAAATTTGATTTTCAACTATCTGAAGGAATTAAATCAACGTGTACATTAGTGAAATTTGATGCTGAGACTAATATTCTAAAAAGTTATGGGTTAATATTCGGGCAAAATAATGAAACAATATTTGGGGCTGGGGCTGCAATGTGTACTAATGATGGAATTTTATATTTGTTAGGTTCAGTAACAACGAATGGATCGGAAAGCTGTAGTAATAGTTTATATTTTTCGGATACGCCTTACGATTTGGCATTGATTGAAGTGAACTTGAACTCTTTATAACTGTAGTTTAAGAAGAATTACAAGCAAGGAGATCGTGAATTTTACCCAAAGGAAAGAATGAACACATTTATTATTAAAACAAAGGGAGAATAGATTCTCATGACAAATATAAGAGTGAATTTAAAGAAAATTGTTGATAAGTCTTATAATATTGAAATTGGCAGAGATTTAATTCACCTCTTAGTTAGTGATCTCCAAAATGAATTAGTGCCTAATATAAAGAAAATAGCGATTATTACCGATTCAAAAGTAAAAGAAATATATGGTATGCAGTTTCTAGAAATCCTAAGATCCAACGATTTTGAATGTGATATATTTTCTATACCAAATGGAGAAATTTCGAAAACTAGAGAAACTAAGATAGCTTTAGAGGATCAATTAATATCTAAAGGATACGGTAGAGATAGTTGTATTATTGCTTTAGGAGGAGGAATGATTTCAGATTTAGCTGGTTTTTTAGCGGGAACATTTTGTAGAGGAATTCCATATCTAATTTACTCCACAACGCTGTTATCGGCAGCTGACGCATCTATTGGAGGGAAGACAGGTGTAGATACACCTTTTGCAACTAATCTCATCGGTATGTTTCATCAACCCCAAAAGGTGTATATTGACTTAAATACATGGAATACACTTTCAGTTAGAGAATTCAGAAGTGGACTTGCTGAGACAATAAAACATGCATGTATGGCCGATGAAGAGTTTTTTTACTACTTGGAAAGAAATATGAATTTAATCCTAATCGAAGACAATCTTCTTCTTGACTCAAGTGTTTGTGAACATATTGCGAGAAAAAATTGTGAGATTAAATATAGAATTGTTGAGAAAGATGAAGAAGAAAATAATTTACGACAAATATTAAATCTAGGACATACTGCGGGACGTGCTTTGGAAACGCTCAGTAATTATGAACTTCTTCACGGAGAAGCTGTAGTTATTGGACTAGTAGTTCAGATTTTTCTTGCAAACCAGTTAGGATATCTACCGATAGAGGATTTACGTAGAGTTTTAAATTTGCTGTTAAAAGCTGGGTTTTCTATTCAATACCCTCCAGAAATTGAATTCAAAACATTAATTGAAAAAATGTATACTGACAAGAAAGTGCGTAGTGGAGAAATACGTTTTGTTTTAATGGAGAAAATCGGACAAATGATGCGATTCGGAGAAGATTCTTATTCAAGAGTAGTCACGGAAAGTGAGATCTTACAAGCTTTGCATAAAATGAAGGTGGAAATTAATGGTTAGAAAGCTGCCCATGTTAGGATTAAAATGTTCGATTAACGAGAAGCAAATTTTAAATAGACTTTTTTATTCTCCTGATCTGATCGAACTTCATTTAAATGAATATGATTTGAATAACTTAACTCAACTTTCTAATATTATTCGTTATCTTAAGTCACTTGAAATCAAAGTATATCTCCATCAACCTCATACTTTTGAAGGTAAACCTTTAGATATCTTAAGCAACGATCTTAGATCTAAGGATTATTACGTTGATTCCCTTTTAAAGCTCCAAGAACTATCTAGTAGAGAAGAGATTTATTGTGTCATTCACCCTCATTATTCTCTGACAAAAAGTGGAACTCTACCGGATGAAAATAAAATAATACAAATGAATTCAGAACGAATGTATAATGCCTTATGGAAGCTATCGAGTAGATCATTAGATAGAATTTTATGGGAAAATTCTTGTTTAGGTATATTTTCAACTGAAAATCCTTTATGGACCTCTCATATTGTTAAACCGTTGGGAATTCGTCTTTGCTATGATATTAGTCATGCCTTTATAGGTTTTAATGGCTGTCAAAATGAATTGGAAAAAAGCATATTAGACAATAACGATCAAATTGATTACTTTCACGTTGTTGATAGTAGAGGTGAGCGAATTCATGATTCCCTAGCTCTGGGTAAAGGCAAAATTAAGTGGTCAACTCTTTACGAATATATTGTTAGTAAAAACTGTCTATTTGAGATAGGATTATCGGATCAATTTGATTGTAAACCTATGATTGATAGTTTTGAATATTTAGCATTCATAGGGGCTAACGAATCGAAAGAATAAGAGATACAAAGGTAATATAGCTCATACTGCGTTTAGTATGAGTGAGTAGGCAAATCTACTAATGATTTGTCCTGGTTACCGATGGAGAAGAGTTCGAGATCACCATGGACTTAGCTTTCAGCTGTAGTTATGTATCGCTGATTGAGGAGCGGGTGCTGATAAGCTGTATCATGAATTTTATTAGGCGAAGCGGTGCGAAGTAAAGGATAGATACTAAGCAGTATTTCTGAAAATACAATATTTAACAAGCAACTCTTCTACGGATTAGTTGCTTGTTGTTTTTCTAAGTTTTTTCAAGGTTGGCGACAAAAATCACTCATCTCGAACAAATAGATAATTAACAAAGAATGCACAATCAGTATACCGATTTTTTACTCCGACTGCCAGATGCAGAAATAAAGAAAGTCTTGGAAATCAATGAAAGCACTCTTTATATCGAAGTAACTCCCATCACTGTGAGACAAGCCTATCCATGTTGCAATCCATGGAAAACGTCATCCGCAAAGGACAGAATCGGTTCACCGAATTCGTCATCTGGGAATTGGAGGTCAAAGAATCTATCTTCTCGTTCCTGCCATCCGATTATTCTACAAGTCTTGTGAATGAGAATCCGTCTGGCATTATTCCTTTGTTGATCAGGGGAAGCGATATACGAAAGGTTTTGAACAGAAGAACTTCAGACGGCGCGCGTGGCTACGATCACACAAAGCGCAGAGCTTCATTTTTTTCAAACAGTACCATTTCATCATAAGCATGAGCAGTGGCCAGCCATCGAAAGTAATTGCTGCAAAAGCAAGGACGACAAGAAGCCGCCTTAATGTCCATACTTGTTCTGGGGATTGAAGATTTTGCCATTCGAAAAGGACACACCTACAATATGTGTATTCATTACTCGCGCGGCGAAATGCTACTGGATATTCTGCCTGGTCGAAAGCTGGAAGAACTAAGGGTTTCTGCCAAACAGAGTCCTGTTTATTTAGCACTTCGTCCCGTGGTTATTGTGTTGGATTTATCCTCGTGTTACCACAATTGGATTCGAGAATGTTTTCCTGAAGCCACCAGAGTGGCTGACCGATTTCATATGCAGCGGTATGTCGTAGAGCGGTTCATCCGATTCGCAAATCGTTCACTCCCACCCTAGGTCTACAAGCGAAAGCACATTTTACGGCAAAGCATCGCCTTCTGAATCCTCGCTTGGAATCCTTGTCTGTTGAAAAGCAGCAAGAACTGCGAGACATACTGGGATATTCCGCTTTGCTTAAGCAAGCTCTTGGAAAGAAAGTTTCAGTCAATAGAACGATTTCTCACCAAATGTACATACTGCCATACTGGTTCGTTCAGGGTAAACAAATTCAACAACCGACGATTACGGCTTGTTTAAAATCCATTAAAAATTGGAAATTATTGATCCTGAATTACCATCGTTGTCGCTGGACCAACGCTACGGTTGAGGGGTGGAACTACCAAATAAAAGCCTTTCAGTGTCGGCATTATTTTACTCGAAACTGCGAACGTTACGTGCAAGGGGTTCTCGTAGAATGCAACTATGCGCATTATGGTTAAATTGAATCAAGCACTAACTTTGGGTTTGAGCCGAAACATATTAAAGATATTTTTAGTATTTAAAGTTGTTAAGATGCCTTGATATCAAAATATATTTTTTAAAAGTTTACTTTTTGTCATTAGCGTTGCATTAAAATAACACGACTATCTTTTACATGGACGATATCTCTAAATTCGTTCCAAAGGAAAAATTTCTTTACTTTGAGCAAGCGTACGAATTCCCATAATGACTTGAAGTTGAAAGTTCCAGTTTGGTCAGTAGCAACAGCGCATAAGCGATCAGTCAGATCCATATATGATTCCAGACTGCATGTTATTGCTCGCCATAAAAGCGTGTTAGCTTTAATTGCTGGTTTATCCATCAAAAAAAGGTTTCAATCTTCCAACGTTTACGATTCAAGTCACCTATTTCTTCCGCCGTTAGTTCAAAACGATTGAATTAGAATGCGGACTGGATTTCCTATTAAATTCGTCGTTTCAATGAGCCTAAACACCATGGTGGTCTGCTTCTTGCCTTGACCGAGTTTCACCATATGGTTTCTTGTAATAAGCGAACCTTTCGCTACGTCAAACTCATCTTTCGTTTCAATAATGACATTATCCTTGAGACGTGTGACGAAAAAAACACCGTTCGTACTGTACTGATTATTTTTCCCGTAATCCAAATATCCACGGTCAAATACGTAGGTGATACCGTTCTCGTTACTCAGGGAATCCATCACCGTGTGGTAGGCCGGTTTTGCTGATGTAAACACTGCTTTGTCTGGGTATACGGTAGCAAAAAGCCACTTGCAAATGAAGTTTGACACCTGCTTTGGTTTTTAGGGATTCCGTCCAATTGTATTTACTCAGACATAGTCTCATAGTGGTCGAATCAAGCAACTTTACGGTTCCAATCCGAGAGCAAACTGGTTAACCTAGCTGAGCTAGCTGACCAACAAGGTCACAAAACAACTTTTGGAGAATATCTGGTGATAACTTGTTATTCCTCCGTGAGAGTTGAGATGCACTTATCGAACAAATTCAGAGTTCATTTGAAAAGCTTCAGTATGCGGAATGTCGGCAAAAATATCTCTTAATCCGCGATGTTGTTGAAGCTGAGCGTCGATGAAGATGAGGAGATAGGCTAATAAGCAAAGCTTCTTTTAATCACTGGATTCCACAGCCCAACCACGAATTAAATTTCGATTTATGGGTGCTACCCATTTACCAAATGACGATAAAAGTGTGTCCTTGTCTATGCGAGATCTCATATAGTTAGGATTTGGAGAGGATTACCTGCTCCCCTAATTATGGAGATTTTTATTAAATAAACGGAAGTAAATTATCAGTTGTAGCACAATTTATAAATTTACTGAGTGGGGTTTTATGCAACGCTATTGACTTTTGTATTTATTTGTTCCGTGGGATGATTTTATATTCGATAGAGGGGATAAATGAACAATGTCTAACAAAAATCATCTATTTAAAATTGCAGTAGCTGGAACTGGCTACGTCGGCCTAGTAGCCGGCGTTTGCTTCGCCGAAGTCGGTCATCACGTAACTTGTGTGGATATTGATAAGAATAAAGTTGAACTAATGAAATCTGGTGTATCCCCAATTTATGAAGCTGATCTGGAGGAACTAATGCAAAAGAATTATGCAGCAGGTAGACTTGAATATACTTCTGATTATAAGTCAGCTTATAGAGAAGCTGATGCGATATTCATAGGAGTTGGTACTCCTGAGCAGCCCGATGGATCTTCCAATCTTTCATATATAGCTAAAGTTGCAAGACAAATAGCAGAAACAATAGAAAAAGATTGCCTTGTTGTGGTGAAATCTACTGTTCCAGTAGGCACTAATGATAAGGTAGAGCAGTTTATTCACGATTTTCTACCTCGAGATGGCGGAAAGCCTACTGGTAACGGTAATGGAGTAGGTGAAGATATAAGAGTTGAGGTAGCATCTAATCCAGAATTTTTAGCACAAGGTACAGCAGTTAGAGATACTCTGCAAGCAGCAAGAATAGTAATTGGAACAGAGAGCAAATGGGCAGAAAATATACTGATGAAAATTTATGAGCCGTTTAATATTCCAGTCGTATCTGTTAAAAGAAGATCAGCTGAGATGATAAAATACGCATCTAATGATTTCCTTGCTCTAAAGATATCTTACATGAACGATATTGCTAATCTTTGCGAATTAGTAGAAGCAGATATTCAGGATGTATCAAGAGGAATGTCCTTCGATGAACGAATCGGAAGCAAGTTCTTAAATGCAGGCATTGGTTACGGAGGTAGCTGTTTCCCTAAGGATACGAAAGCACTAGAGTACTTAGCAAGACAAAATGGCTATGAGCTTAAGACAGTTAAAGCTGCTATTGATGTGAATACTAGCCAAAAGACAATTCTTTTTAAAAAAGCATCTAAAAGACTTATCACCTTTAACGGTCTAAAAGTAGCAGTGTTAGGATTGACATTCAAGCCTGGAACTGATGATTTAAGAGAAGCAGCTTCGCTTGAAAATATACCTTTGTTATTAAATCAGGGAGCAGAAATCCATGCTTTTGATCCTGTAGGAAAATCGAATTTTTCTAAGGAGTATCCAGAAGGTCGAAACGGAAAGGGAAGTATCAAATATGTTGAGAGCATAAGAGAAGCTCTTGAAGGTGCCAATGTCTGTTTTGTATTTACTGAATGGGGAGAGATTAAAGAAATACAGCCGGAAGTTTATAAAACATTAATGAGAATACCGTTGGTGTATGATGGTAGGAATTTGTATGGGGTTCAAGATATGAAGGAAGCTGGCGTGGAGTATTATTCCATCGGAAGATAGTTGAAGGGGCGAGCTATTTGAACGATATACCTGTAGATAACACGAGAACATTTCTAATTACTGGAGCAGCAGGTTTTATAGGATATTATTTATCTAAAAGGTTATTGGAGCAAGGGAGCCGAGTTATCGGTATTGATAATATAAATGATTACTATGATGTTAACCTCAAGCATGATCGTTTAAACCAACTGAAGTTATTTAGCCGTTTTGAATTCAGAAGAGTTGATATCTCATACAAGGACTTGATTATCAAGGTCTTTGAAGATTACAAACCGAACATTGTTGTAAATCTAGCAGCACAAGCAGGGGTGCGTTACTCTATAGAGAATCCTGATATGTACATTCAAAGTAATATCGTAGGTTTCTTTAACATTCTTGAAGCTTGTAGAAATCATCCAGTGGACCATCTTGTATATGCTTCATCTAGCTCAGTTTATGGCTCTAATAAGAAGGTTCCTTTTGAAGAATCAGATGTTGTAGATCAGCCGGAATCGCTATATGCAGCTACGAAAAAGTCGAATGAGCTAATGGCGCATACTTATAGTCATCTTTATAAGATACCGGTTACTGGTCTACGGTTTTTTACTGTTTACGGCCCAATGGGTCGCCCAGATATGGCCTATTATGGATTTACCCAAAAATATTTTGCGGGTGAATCTATTAAAATATTTAATAATGGTGATTTTAAAAATGATCTTTATCGAGATTTTACTTATGTAGATGACATTGTAGAGGGTATTGAGAGAGTTCTAAGTATAGCACCGACAGAAACAGTTTCTCATAAGGTTTTTAATATAGGAAATAACAGCCCTGAGAAGTTAATGGTATTTATTGATACATTAGAAAAGTGTTTAAGCAGGGCTACTGGTAGAAAAGTGATATTTAATAAAATATTTGAGCCCATTAAACTGGGGGATGTACCAGTAACGTATGCATCCACAGATTTATTGCAACATGCTGTAGGATTTAAACCAAGGACTTCCATAGAGGAAGGCTTACAGAAATTCGCTGATTGGTATGTGGAATACTATGATGCCAAATGATGTATTGTATTGAGCAAAATTCAAAGCTATGAACTAGTACCTTGACCAAATCAAATTTCAGGATACAAATGTTTTAACTTTCCTCGTGCCTGCTCAGTGGTAAATTGCCAATCAACGGATTTTTGGATTCGGTTGCGTTCGGTTTCCCCAAGCCGACACCTCGCCTTGCAATTCTTCAATAGAGACAATTCGGCGGTTCAGGCATTGAATTGTCAGTACACTGAGTTCAATCTCAGCGATGTTCAGCCAACTGCCATGCTTAGGGGTGTAATGAATTTCCAACCGTTTCGCCAAGGCTAAGGCCTGTTCAGGTGCTAAGGTTTCATACAAGGACGAGATCGTATGGGTATTCAGGTTGTCCATCACCAGCCGAACCCGTTTCGCTTCTGGATAGTGGACCTCCAGCAGCTCCTGTATCTGCAGAGCCCAGTCCGATTTAGTACGTCTTTCTGAAGCCTGCACGTGACGCCATCCCGCGAGCGGTTCTGTGAACAGAAACAGGCTGCAACTTCCTTTGCGAACATATTCGTAATCTTTTCGCAGAACCTGTCCTGGCTTCATGGTTTGTGGAGGCCGCGAATGATCGAGCAGTTGGATCGGCTGTTCATCCATACAAATGAGCGGGATTTCAGGGTCATAAGGAAGGGCGTAGGTCTCTAGGACGTCTTCCATCCAAGCGACGAACTCACTGCTCGATTTGGCGGGAATGCACCATTGTTTTTTCAGGTGAGGCTTAAGTTTTGTTTTTTTAAAGTCGTTCGAATGGTTTCTCGTCCGACAGATCCCAAAATATTCAGTTCGATGACTCGGCGGGTCAACAAACGAATGGTCCAGCGAGCATACCCCTTTGGGGGCTCAGAACAGGCTAACGCAATGATTCGGGCTTCCACCTCACCAGTGATCGGGGAAGGGCGTGCCGATTCAGCGCGGCGACGGTAACTAAGCGTCTCCTGAAGCCCACGTGTACAATAGTCTTTTACCGTATAAAAGACCGTCACATTACTGACTCCTGAACGACTGGCAATTTCAGTCTGCTTGGGGATGGCACCTTGATTTTCATCCGAAAGCAGCAGCACGAGACAGCGGCGGCGAATGCCGGGGGATGTTGAATCGGCATGAAGAAGTTGTTCGATCCATTCGCGTTCTTTCGGCTCCAGTCGAATCTCGTATTTTTTGTTCATTGTCTTACCCTCCCATATTTTTTTTATAGGAAGAGTGTAAAACTAGAATCAAAATCGGTCAAGGTACTAGGGCGTGTATTCAAACCTAAGCAAGCCAGATCATAATCGATGCGAGCGTCAAAAAGGTGCGAAAAGTACAGGCCAATTTATCAAAGCGAGTGGCTAGACGACGGTAATTCTTAGTTTTGTTGAAAAGGCATTCTACCAAATGCCGTTCTTTGTAGATTTCTTTATCCCATTTACATTGCACTGGACGGTTTTTCTTACTCGGAATAACAACCGTGGCATACTGTGCTTCCAATAGGCTAAGTTTTCGATTCGTGTCATACGCTCGATCGGCTAAGACTTGTTTTCGAGTCAAATCTAGGCTCTGGAGCATCTCATAATTCATCACGGAATCATGGCTTTGTCCAGCAGTTAGCTCAAAGCGCAAGGGATTCGCTAAGGCATCCACCAAGGCATGGGTTTGGTGGTTAATCCGCCTCTAGATCGTCCCATAGCCTGAAATTGTGGCCCCCATTTGCTCCGGCACGAACAATAGTGGCCTCTATCATTACGCTCTTGAAGTCAGGTTCGATCGAAACTTTTTCTAATATTTGATCCCATACTCCGGCCTTTTGCCATCGGCGAAACCGAATATACACGGAAGACCAGAAGTCGTAATATTCTGGCATATCACGCTACGGTGCACCTGTACAAGCTACGCAAAGCATGGCATTAAGCATCTTTCGATTGTCTTTTGGGGCCTTTTGCCTTTTGGATTAGGCACTTTTTCAAGCGAATTTTTGATTTGATCCCATTGATCGTCGCGTATTTCGTATCGTCTTTTCATATCTTTAATTTACCATCATTTAACTAAAATTTATAGTTTGAATACACACTCTAATGCACACTCTAATGCACGGAACCTGCCTTTTTAAGAATTGTAGATTTTCTATTTCTGTTTACAATTATACATACATAGTTGCTTCTTAATACACTAATGTGCATTTAAGTCGGAGGGGAATATTTCAATGAAAATTGCTATTATTGGAGCAACAGGGGGAACTGGAAGGAAGTGATGGAGCGGGCACTTGAATTGGGACATGAGGTTGTAGCCGTGGCTCGCCGGCCGGAAGTCATTACCCCTGCAGAGCGGCTCAGCACCCGGCAGGGGGATGTATTCGAAGCGTCGAGTATGGCCAAAGCCATTGCCGGTACAGATGTGGTAACAGTTGCATTGGTCCAACCAGTAACTTCTCGCCGGGTACCGCCATGTCGAAGGGAATCCTGAATATTCTTAAGGCCTGTCAGCGTGGTGAAGTTCATCGTTAACGATGGACATGATTTGGTGAATCTGAATGCTTATCAATCTTCAGGAAGGGATGGAAAAATAATGTTTTATGTTTTCCTTTTTTTAGTCGTATCAATCCTTTTAGTTTCATTGTTTATAGGTATACACCCAACGTTTGGCGGAAACTCAATTAAAAAACAAAAACTGGTGTATGGTGGGTTTGATAATTTTTCTAATGGGAAATTTGTTAATCAGGTTCCAACAAAGATGAACATGAGTGCTATGGATGTCCTCTCTATGATTAAGGATTCTATCACTGGAAGAAAAGATCGTAAACCTAGGGGGCCTATTCAGGTGTCAAACATTGATTGGAAACAAATAAAAAGTGAAGAAGATAGTTTAACGTGGTTCGGGCACTCTGCTTTCCTAATGAATATTGATAATAAAAAGCTATTGGTAGACCCTATGTTAGGACCTGTTGCTTCACCAGTTTCCTTTGCGGGCAGCAAGCGATACGGTAAAGATATGCTGCATATTATTGATGAAATGCCATTTTTGGACGCTGTTTTTATTACACATGACCATTATGACCATTTAGATTATCAATCCATTAAAAGACTAAAGAGTAAGGCCGGTCATTTTTTTGTTCCTCATGGAGTAGGTGCCCACCTCAATCGATGGGGAGTTACAAAAGAAAAAATTACAGAACTCAATTGGTGGGACGAAGTTGTGTTTCAAGGTTTAACTGTTGCTTTAACTCCCTCGAAACATTTCTCTGGTAGAGGAATGTTTAATCGCGATACTACCTTATGGGGCGGGTGGGTTATTCTTGGAAAAAATACACGTTTCTATACCAGCGGAGATGGAGGATATGATTCACATTTTAAGGAAATAGGGAAAAAATACGGACCATTTAACATTACCTTAATTGAAGGTGGTCAATATGATAAACGATGGCCTTGGGTACATATGACACCTGAAGAAGCGATTCAGGCTCATTTAGATGTAAATGGGAAGAATATGATGTTAATTCATTGGGGGGCTTTTACCCTTGCTTATCATGGTTGGACAGAACCGGTGGAACGAGCTATAAAAAAGGCAAACGAAGCAAAAGTTAAATTAATTACTCCTAAAATCGGCGAAACTACTCCATTAATTGGAGAGTTTTCCGTTCCTTTTTCATCATGGTGGAAAATTTAAGTTGGGGAATTCTGATATTTTATCAGCAAAACTGGCTGACCTCATAATACGAATGGGCAGTTTAACGGAACTCTCCATGTTTCGTAACGTAATTATTTAATGATTGTACCAGCACTCACCTAAAGTGGGATGTGATTAACTCTAGAATATCTCCAATAAGTGAGGTGTAACTTTGTCATCAATTTTACTAATGATTTTTTCAATTAATTTTGCTCTCCTGCTTTTGCACGAAATGGATGCAATAAGAGCTAAAGAATGGAGAATGTTTATAATCCTAAAAGATATGGAAGATAACCGCGTATTCAAAGTTTTTACAATTTTGCATCTACCGCTATATACTTTTTTATTGTTTTCATTTATAAGTCAACAACTTTTATCTTTCGTAATAATAGATCTATTTTTAATTTTTCACTCGATCGCTCATTTTTTCTTTGAGAAGAATCCAAATAATAATTTTAAGAACTTATACTCAAGATTAATTATATATCCAATGGGCTTATTGGGTTTGTTACATCTTCTTGGGTTAATGTATTTTTAAAGGAGAGTGACAAGAGATGAACAATAGAGAAAGATTTTCGAACCGGGTCGATTCATATTTGAAGTACCGCCCGAGTTATCCGAAAGAGGCAGTTGATTATTTGTACGACTTCGTCGGTTTGCGTTCGAACAGTAAAATAGCAGACATCGGTTCAGGTACAGGAATCTTTTCAAAGCTACTTCTGGAACGCGGAAGCTATGTGATCGCGGTCGAGCCGAATCAGGCAATGCGGGTAGCCGCCGAGCAAATGTTAGAAAGCAATCCGAACTTTCAGACTATATCTGGTTCTGCAGAATCTACTGGATTACCTGATCAGTCGGTTGAGTTTATTGTCTGCGCACAAGCGTTTCACTGGTTTGATCGCTTAGCAACGCAAACCGAGTTCCGTAGAATTCTACAGCCGGGTGGGAGAGTAATACTAATCTGGAACTCCCGTCTTACAAACGGTACTTCATTTCGTGAAGAGTACGATCAACTGCTTCATACATACGGAACAGACTACGAAAAAGTCAATCATAAAAATATTTCTCAGACGATGCTTCTCTCTTTTTTCAAGGAAGGTACGATGCATGAAGTGCGATTCAGAATGAGTCAGGAGTTCGATTTCGAGGGCTTGAGAGGCCGGTTGCAATCATCTTCCTACAGCCCTGTACCCGGGCATCCGAATTACAATCCGATGATGACGGAACTGCGAAATCTATTTGATAGGAATAATCAGGATGGTATCGTTCTATTCGATTATGAAACTGAGATATTTTGGGGAGAAGTATAGATCAAGCTTCGATTATTGAAAATCATGGTTATGAAACAAGCTGGCATAATTTTGAATAACCTATCTTTGATATACTTGGTTTATATTGTGTAGGAGACAAGAAATGGAAATATATTATATCGAAGGAGGCGGGGGATGAAGCAACTTTATATAAAGCAGAAAGTATTCAGTATAAGTGGAAAATTTACGGTAAAGAATCAGCAGGAGGAGGATGTTTATTATGTAGAGGGCAGTTTTTTGC
The DNA here is from genome assembly GCF_038007405.1 of Paenibacillus sp. FSL M7-1046. Lineage (NCBI taxonomy): Bacteria > Bacillati > Bacillota > Bacilli > Caryophanales > Paenibacillaceae > Paenibacillus > Paenibacillus sp. FSL M7-1046. The sequence continues at coordinate 4,458,422 of NZ_JBBOXB010000001.1, forward strand.
AAATTCCAAAGACTTTCTCCATTATGAATACAACAAGAGATGAAGTCGCACTTATTACGAAAAAGATGTTCAGTTTTTTACCAAAGTTTTTTGTTGAGGTTAATGGTCGAGAGGTGTTAACGATTAAGAAGGAGTTTTCTTTCTTTAAAGCACGTTATACGATTGATTCTGCTGACATAGAGGTACATGGTAATTGGTGGGACATGGATTTTCAGGTTTTACAGCATGGTGTAGTCATAGGTGAAGTGAACAAGGAGTGGTTCACTTGGGGCGACAGCTACAAGATTCAAATATTGAATGAGGAGATGGAGGCAATCATGATTGCGTTCGTTGTCGCAATTGATTGTGTGAAGGCTGACCAAGCTGCTTCTCATCAGTGACTAAAATGTAATGATATTCTAATATTCAATAATTGGAACAATGGGGTAAAGTAGAATAATGGGACAAGTAATCAATAAAAAATAGAGGAGGCAACAAATATTTCATGGGCAACGACTTATACAGAAAACTAGGTGCATCCTTTCTAATTTCCGCTGGAGTAATCTATGCTATCGAACGTGCGGGCTCTTTGATAGCTCGCAGTCAAGAAATTGCAGTGTTATACGAAGCGAATATGTTCGATGCCCTACCTGAAACTCATATTACAGGCTTCTTCGATAATATCTTTGTGCCAATCCTTACGTTCCTTGGTATGATACTTTTCGTATATGGGTTCCCGAAAAAAATAAAATGAGGTAGCTCACTCAACGCGATGGGTACACATTATGGATAGTACCGCGAAGCACTAACGGGAAACGTTAATGAAAAAGTGGTTGCTTCATTCACCGCTTAGACAAAAAACTCAATCTTTATGATACTTAATAAAGTTACAGAGGAGGTACTTAAATGGCGGAAAGAAGATGTGGTATTGTCAAATGGTTCAAAGAAGATGAAGGTTACGGACGGATAATGCTAGACGGGCAGGACGATAGCCATGTTTTTGTTCACTTTAGCGAAATACGACCAGACCCTGTTAGGCTACCGAACGGCTTTCGGTTTCTTAAAGAGGGTCAAAAAGTTGCGTTCGACCTATTCGAGTTCCCGGGTATAGTTGATTCTCAGCGTAGGACAGCTAAGAATGTGCAAATTTTGGAGGACTAAAGGATCGAGACGTACTTCCTAAATGTATGGAGGGGCAAGACAGTAAAGAACAATGTCTATTCGTTCCTGATAATTGATAGACCGCCCCTTGCTCATAGCTAGCGGTTTATTTATTAACCCTGTCTACTTGAAGGGGAGCATATCAAAATCGGTAGCCTGTTCCGTAATTTATAATAGCGAGGTTGCGAACTTCACCTCCGGAAAGCGGCTATCCGGTCCTTTCATTAAGATTCCGCCTTGATTTTTCAGATACATATCGAAGAAATCCAGCATATAGGCATTGATAACGGAGTTCGCTCTTTCGGGCGCAATCTTTCCTGTAATGCCCAGCATTTTGAAAATCGGAGAAATGAACTGTACGTCGGCAAAATTCAAATGCTCCGTATTGTCGATATAGAGGACTTGTCCCCCTTCGTCGACCGTTTCGCGCATCCGTTCAAGCTCCAACTTTTTATCTTCCGTTACTTGATCCTCCCACTCTCTTGTTGAGCCCATACGGTTAAGCTCTGCATCCGTGTAGACCCGGTTATCCATCACCATTTTTAACTTTTTGAATTCGCTTTCCGAGTTGATGAACAAAAACGGCTTTCGCAGACCCTCTCTGTCACGCAGTCGATAAAGCCCTCCATCAAGGTCTATTCCAACCGCGATTCGCGGATCGTAAGAAGCGTCATAGGCCGTCGCTCCGCCGATGGAATGACCGAACACCCCGACATGACCGAGATCAATCCTCCCTTTTAGATGACTTGGAATCTGCCCCGATTGAATGAACTCGAATTGGTCCAGCGCAAACGCCACATCGCCGGTTAAAACTTTTCCCAACTTGTCGCGATTTCCGCTTTCCGTCCGGTAATCATGGTTGGGCGAGAATAAGTCGTTGGTTGTGCTGGTCGTGATTCGACCGTCCGGAAACTCGGTTGCAAATGTATTGTAGGTGTGGTCGATTACTGCCACGATATATCCGTGACTCGCGAGATTTTCGGCTTGCGACGTGTGGAGGAACCTGGAAGAGCCGAAGCCGGGATTCGCAAGGATCAGCGGGTATGAAGTCTGTGCCGAAGAAACTTCGGCCCCCGAATAAGCATGACTGGATACGTACTTCAGGTGTTGAAAAGTAAACCCGGGAAGGCGATAGTTCGCGGCCATATAACGTAAAATCTGGGTATCGGGAATAAAGGGAGCGTACTTGCCGTTGCCAGCTTGAGCCGGATACCATACCTGAACCATCAATTCCCTCTTGCCATCTCTGGCTCCGCCGAAAATCTCTTCCCTATTTGTATCCACGAAATGAAAAGTTTGCGTTCCTACCTTAAATTCGCCTGTCGGTTCAGGTAGTTTAAATACAGGAAAAGCATACATGAGACCCGTTGTTACGACCAGCATTATCGCTATAGCGGTATAAGCTGAACCCAACATGAATCGTGGGATTTTTTTTTGGCCGTTTTTTTAAAATAGCTATAACCTGAAATGGCTAAAAAAATGATCGTTATGCAATATGGGAAAAATAGCTGAACTCTGTATCCTTCCACCGTCCAATGAATGACCAGTAGAAGTGTGGCGATCCCGCTTGCAACGAATACTGGAATTCTACGCCGTCCTTTTTTTAATAGGATTGTTAATGCAAACAAGCCGATGTTTGACAAAAAAAGCAACAGTTCAAACAGCCTCATCTCGATTCTCCTTTTTAAAAATTCTTTTTTCATTTGTTCCAATCTTATCCTGCCAGGCTGGCCTGAGCTATCGATTTGCCTTACATCTACCTTACAAGTTTGAAATTCGATCTTGCCGGTCACATTTAAATATCCGTTATCTTTGGCATACCGAAGTTTTGGATTTATGATTGGATTATATGTAAAACACGATATGAAGCTAACTGAGGACGTTCAACGACTGCAAATTTCAAATAGGTGCTGATAATATGAAGAAAAGTACAAGGGAAATCAATGTTCGAGATAAAAAATACGTTTATGTTATTAACCAAAAGTACCACCAAGGTGTATGCGAAATCACTCTTTCTATATCATTAAAGGGACTGAAGAACATAACATGTTCCTTCCACTTTTGTACATGGGATGACCCGATTTCGGGAAGCCCTCTGTTAGTTGGTGTTCACATAAAGAAAATAACCTCGGGTGATATTGATGGTTTTAATTTACATTACCCAAGAATAGTTAAGCAGTTTGTTTTGTATGGTTTGGAAAATGGGTGGAATGGATCAAACAGAATTGAGTTTAACGATGGGCTGGAAATACTCAGTAATATGGGATATGACGTGTTATGGCTTAAACCGGGACACATTCAGCATTAAGTTACGTATTCCCATGCCAAAACAGATTTAATAAACTCGATTCTGGAAAAGTTAGGGGTAATCTAACGGGATACTAGTATGCGTTGGATATTCCTTATTTTACGGCAGGAGATGATACTTTGAAGTTTTTTATTGATTGGCTAAACCGCAATCGAATACGTCGATGCGAAGCCTGTCGCACTGAGCTTAGTATTTATGCATATACCTCCGGTGAATCGCAGATTTTGTATTGTGTTGCATGTAATGAATTTTATTATAGGGCAAACCCTAGCTCTCCCATATTTAAGTATGAAGTTCCCGAGGGGCTCTTGAAGATATGGGAAATGGACCCTTATAATAGATATTATACAGGGATTCCAATTAGCGAAGCATACGAACCCAAGTGGATTAAATTTCTCCGTAGATTATCAAAATAACGGGACACGATAGTTCAAACACGACATGTAGACAGCCAGTCAGTACGATCGGCTGTCTTTGTTGAATTGCCTACAGAAACCCCTTTTCTCTTAATAATTTTTCTGTGCTTTCCCACAACCTGCGCTGCATGGCATCATCTCCTCCGGGAGAGACTGGCTCAATGGATTGTCCTGTTCCGACATTAAAGTATCCACCCGTCTTTTTTAGATATTCCGGATCAACAATTAATCGGGTAATAATATCGGTTCCTCTTCGCGGATCTCCGAGGCGCAGGACTTTCAACAATCGTTCGAGTACGGGGGCGAACCAAAGTTCTCGTCCGAGTCCAGTAACATTAAATCCAGGATTCAGTGCATTTACGCTAATACCCGTACCTGACCACCGCCGCGCAAGTTCAGCCGAAAACATAATATTTAATAATTTGGTTTTTCCATAGACAGGGGATGAGCCGCGAGCGGTAAAGGGAGTTGTATCTGTTAAATCCTCTGGTAGCTTCAATATACCGTGACGGCGTGAAGCTTCAGAGGCAACATTGACAACTCTGGCATGGCTCGAGTTTTGCAGGGAAGGCTTTAGAATCTGTGTTAAAATCCAGGGAGCGAAATAATTGACGGTAATCATCTCAGGAAGACCCTCGGGGGTGATGCGAGGCTTAAAAGCATGAATCCCCACATTGTTCAACAGCACATCAATTTTAGGATATTCGGCAGCTATTTCACTCCCAACCCGCGAAACGTCCTTAATTGACGAAAAGTCTCCATAAAAGAAATCAATATTCGCTGAAGGTGCCTGCTCCTTAATGCGTTCTCTCGTGATTTCAGCGCGTTCTTTACTCCGGGCAGTCAAAATAAGGTCAAATCCGCGTTTTCCTAATTCGAGCGCGACAAGCTGCCCAAGTCCACTGGTAGCACCAGTAATGACAACATTTTCTTTATTAGCCATCGTCATTTCTCCTTCCTATGATACACTTTAAGAGTGGATAATCACTATAACCTGCCTATGAATTTAGTTGACATATATCCACTATATTGTTTTAGTTGATATATGTCAACTATTTAAAGGTTTGATTTAGACCTAAAGAAAGGTGAATAAGAATGAACGAGATAAACGTACCTAGGGATAGACTTGAGATTGAATTGGGCGAACAGCTTAATGCTCTCATTAGTTCTGCACATGCAGTAAACGTAAAAGCCGCTGCTAAATTCGATTCCTCCATACAGCCTGCTGCCTTCCATCTTGTTCGCTGGCTGTATTCCTATGGCGCCACTAATGCCGCCGCTTTAGCTGAATCAACAGCAATGGATCGAAGTTCGGTCAGTCGCCTCGTCAAACAACTTCAAGCTTTGGGATATGTAAAACGAGAAACGTCGGCTAATGATGGACGGGGAGTTGTATTATCTCTTACCGATTACGGGCAACAAAAAGTTTTAGATGCGCTAAAGGAAAAAGAGTCTGTGTACTATGAACGGCTCTCGGAATGGGAAGATGCAGAGCTTCATGATTTCATCCAAAGGCTGAGGCACTTTAATGGATTTCGTAGTTAAAGTGGAACCTATGACGCATTGCCAGAACAATTTGTAAAATCGAGTAGCACAAGGAGTTTTCTTGTTCCGCTAACAGGAAACATTAGCTCAATAAAACAGCGGCAGTCCAGGACTTTATTTCGTCCACGGCTGCCGCTGTTTTTATAGTGGGGGCTAGTCTAATGCTTTATTTACTTTATTCTTGCTGATAAATGCGGTAATTTCCGCTTAAGGCCAGCAGACTGAAGAAATACAGGCAGTTGTCGTAGTACCGGCGGACCCCGCTGCGCAGAGGCGTATTCCAGAAGAGCCTTGCGAACGGCTCCGCATCCGGTCCATCGGCAGCGAGCGAGGCCATGGACAGCGTAGCCAGGAGTCCGACCGGATGCAGTGCCATTTCCTCGAAAGGATGGCCGTCAATGGTGTACCGGCGGTAATCCGCAGGTTCAATGTCCCGGAAGAATTGCTGAATCCGGTTCGACTGCTCGATCTGCCAGGGATCGCTGCGGAACCATTCATAGTCCAGCGCAATATTGGCCGCTACGCGGTAGGCATCGCTGAAGAAATGCCGGAAATCGCCATGGGGCTGAGGAGCTGCAGGTGTGCCGTCGAAATTTGCGTATTCCGGGGAAAGGCCGGTTACCGGATGGCAGGCTTGATGCAGGTAGACTCTGCTTGCTTCCGCAGCCTCCTTCCAGAATGTGCGGTCCTGCTCGTCTGCCTCCCGGGCAAACAATTCGTAGAAATGAGGCAGATGGTAGGAAGGATCACTGAAAGGAGACTCGGGAACGAACTTGATCAGCTTGTTCGCCGGGTCCCACATCGGGTCTCCCTCACCTTGTTCTCCCTTATGCACGCAGGCGCGGAGAATCATCTTCGCCTGTTCAGAATAGTTGTACGGCTCCGGCCCGTCACCCCAGCGGCTGGAAGCGAAGAACAACGCCATTGCGAAGAATTCTTCACCGTCTGGTGCGGGTCCTTGGGACAGGCGGCTGCCGTCCGGCTTGCAGTGCCAGGCAAAATAATCCTTGTAGCGTCCTTCCGTATGCTGCATGAACACCTTGGAGAAAAGCCACAGCCGGTCGAATTCATCTTTCTTATTCATTTGCACAGCCATCATCATCCCGTAGGACATGCCTTCGGAGCGCACATCGGAATTTCCGGTATCCAGCATATAGGCTTTATCGTTGTCCGCCGGATAATAGATCCGCACATCGGGAGCCCCGTAGAACAAATCGTTCCACGCCTGTTCAAGTCTTGCTTGAATCTCCTCTTCCGTATAGCCAATCTCTCTGAACAGATTTCTATATTCATGCGTGTAATAAGAACCCTCTTTGTTAATGTTCATAGCACCCTCCAGTGGAACTGATTTTGCCCAAAGTATAGCATGGCGGAAGGTGAACAAATTAAAGCGTTTTCCCTGAAAAATATAGTTCAAACCTATTTTGATAAAAAAATAAAGTCTGAATAAATTACATTATATGGTAAAAACCCTTGACATGCATATGATAGAATTTATTTAAGAGTGTTTTTTTGTTCAAATTAGGAGGCCTTATGCATAAATATATAAGTGTTCACGGAGCCAGGGAAAATAATCTGAAGAATGTCAGTCTTAACATCCCACGCAACCAATTCGTAGTTTTTACCGGGGTAAGCGGTTCGGGCAAATCGAGTCTGGCTTTTGATACGTTGTATGCCGAAGGACAAATGCGTTATGTGGAATCGCTCTCGTCCTACGCCCGGCAATTTCTGGGGCTTAGGGGCAAGCCGGATGTCGATTCAATCGACGGACTTTCACCTGCGGTAGCCATCGAGCAAAAGACGACTTCAAACAATCCGCGTTCAACAGTGGGGACAGTTACGGAAATTTATGATTATCTGCGCTTGCTGTGGTCCAAGATCGGAATTCCCCATTGCCCCTCGTGCGGGAGAAGGGTCGAACGCCAATCTGTGGATCAGATTGTGGAACAGATCAGCAGTCTTCCTATCGGAACCAAATACGAAATACTGGCTCCCGTCGTCCGTGACCAAAAAGGAGAGCATCAGCATGTATTCGAACAGGCCAAACAAAATGGATATGTCCGGGTCCGGGTGAATGGGGAGGTTCATGACTTATCCGGTGAAATACGCTTGGACAAAAATAAAAAACACCAAATCGCAATTGTGATTGATCGTCTGATAGTGAAGGACATAGATGTTCAAAGGCTGTCAGACTCCCTGGAAACGGCATTGTCGCTCTCGGGCGATCTGGTCATTATTCGTCAAACCGCCAGCGGTGAAGAGACCTTATTCTCGCAGACCTATGCCTGCCCTTACTGCTCGATCTCACTGCCGGAGTTATCCCCGCGTATGTTCTCGTTCAACAATCATGAGGGTGCTTGTCCGGCCTGCTCAGGTTTGGGTTCGCATTTGAAGGTCGATCCGGGCAAGGTTATTCCTGATAAAAGCCGCTCGATCAACTCAGGCGGGATTGTGGCCAACGGCTGGAACAATGTCAAAAGTAATTCCTTTTGCAAAATGTACTATGAAGCGCTCGGAGCAAGGTATGGCTTTGATTTCGACACTCCGCTAGGCGAGCTTACGGAAGAAGCACTGGATGCGCTGCTGTATGGAACCCGTGGAGAGAAGCTTGAAGTGTACCATCCCAGTGAGGCCTTAAGAAAATATGTGAAAGAATCCTTTGAAGGCATTGTGAACAATCTGGAGCGGCGTTACCGCGAGACACAGTCTGAGGCGATGCAAAAAGAAATTGAAGAGTACATGTCCGTATTGCCCTGTCCGGATTGTCACGGTGACCGCCTGTCCCCAGTTGTTCTTGCAGTCACTGTTAACGGGTTGAATATATCGGAATTCTGCAGGTTATCCATTGACGCGGAACTGCAATTGATTAGAAATCTGAGCTTGTCGAAGGAACATTCCAAGATTGCCGGTTCTATTCTTCAGGAGATTGATTCCAGGTATCAGTTCCTGAACAACGTAGGGCTGAACTATTTAACGCTTTCCAGAGCTGCCGGAACTTTATCGGGCGGTGAAAGTCAGCGCATTCGTCTGGCGACGCAGCTCGGTTCCGGGCTGATGGGCGTACTATATATTTTGGACGAGCCTTCGATTGGGCTGCATCAACGGGATAATGACCGCCTGCTGCTGGCTTTGAAAAAAATGCGTGATCTCGGCAACACCTTAATCGTCGTGGAACACGATGAGGATACCATACGGCAGGCGGACTGGATCGTGGACATTGGTCCTTATGCCGGTACGAATGGCGGTGAAGTGGTGGTGCAGGGGGGACTTGAAGACATCCTGGCGGAGTCCCGCTCCATTACGGGCCAGTATCTTTCCCGGCAAAAGCAGATCCCCGTACCTGAAACGCGCCGTGCCGGAACTGGGCAACAGCTAACCATTACAGGGGCAGCCGCCAACAATTTGCAGGGAATTCATGTGTCGATTCCGCTCGGTACGTTCACATGTGTCACAGGGGTTTCAGGCTCAGGTAAGTCTAGTCTGGTCAACGAAATCCTGTACAAAAAGCTGGCAGCATCGCTCAACAGGGCTCATACCGTTCCCGGAGCTCACCTGAGCATAGAAGGAATGGAGCATCTGGACAAGATCATCAATATCGACCAACAACCGATCGGACGCACCCCGCGATCCAATCCGGCCACCTATACAGGTTTGTTTGATAATATCCGCACGTTGTTCTCGCTCACCAATGAAGCGAAGATTCGTGCTTATGGCCCGGGACGGTTCTCTTTCAATATAAAAGGGGGGCGTTGTGAGGCTTGTGCGGGCGAAGGACTGATTAGGGTGGAAATGCACTTTCTCCCGGATGTCTATGTGCCCTGCAGCATTTGCAAAGGGCGAAGATACAGCCGTGAAACGCTTGAGGTCCACTATAAAGGCAAGAGTATTGCGGATGTACTGGAAATGACGGCTCAGGAAGCAGTTCAGTTTTTTGAGAATATTCCTAAAATCCGCAAAAAGATCGAAGCGCTCTGCAGCGTGGGACTCGGTTATATTAAGCTCGGGCAATCGTCCACCACATTATCCGGAGGGGAAGCGCAGCGGGTAAAGCTGGCAGCAGAGCTGCTGAAGCCGGCTACCGGGTCTACTATTTATGTCATGGATGAACCGACGACGGGGCTGCATTTTTCAGATGTGCATCAATTGATTGATGTGCTGCATTCGTTAACCGATGCGGGCAATACCGTAGTCGTTATTGAACATAATCTGGATTTGATCAAAAATGCAGATTACATTATTGATCTGGGACCTGAAGGTGGAGCGGAAGGCGGAACGATTGTATGCACAGGCACGCCGGAGCAGGTAGCTTCTGTTGAAACGAGCTATACAGGCCAATATTTAAAAAAAGAGCTGGATAAAAGTTGTGTGCAGAGTGGATGAAAGGAGCATTGCCGCAATGAACTGGGTAAATGAACAAATCTATCATACCGGGTATGGCCCTGGAATTGTCGTCAGCCATATCGACGGACGGATAAGCGTGTTATTTTCTGACGCCATTGGTGAAAAAAGCTTTCTGTACCCGGAAGCCTTTGAGCGCTATTTGAAAACAGCCAATCCTTCTTTTCAGGAACAAGCTGCTGCAGATTTACAATTGAAAATGGAGCAGGTGGCGGCAGAAAAGATTCGCCAAGAGCAGCTTCGTATAGAAGAAATCCATAAGCTGGCTGAGGAAAAGCTGGCAGCAAAGAGCAAAGCCCGCAAGAAAGCAGCGCCGCGGAAGAAGAAAATTTAATCACTATATAGATTGAACTTATAATTCTTCTATTTTGGGATTGGCCGAGACTACAGAGAATGTTTGGACTTCCGGCCGCTGTTAGGTTTGGATTTCCTGAATTTAACCGCGATTCGCGGTAGAAATCCAAACCTAAAGGCGGACGCTATCGCTCCTACAGTTCCAAAATTCCCCCACTTCTAAAGTGGTGGGATGAATGTCAAGGGTCTTCTTTCTTCATCCTATATTGTATATACAAAGAAATCGCTTCTTTTTGAGATGGTTGGTGGCACTTCCATGATACCAAAAAGGGCGATTTCTTTTTTTGCGTTTTTTTAAGATTGCATAAACTTGTTCTGCTCAAAAAACCCGGGGTGTCCCAAGCTTATTCGTCCGTTGATCCCCGATACTCGCGCGGTGATTTGCCGTACCAGCGTTTGAATTGCCGGCTGAAATGGGCAATATCACGGTAACCCAGAATACCCGAAATCTGGCTCACGGATAAGCTGGGGTCATCCAGAAGTACCTTTGCTTCATGAAGCATTTGCTCAGACAGAAAGACTCTGGGCGACATGCCAAAGACTTGCCGGAATACACGGTAACAATGTGAGGCGCTGATCCCAAGCTCTGCAGCAATGTCATCAATGCCGTAATGGCTGTCGTAAGGCAGTTCCAGCTTGAATTGCTGATAGACCAGTCCCTGCAGGCGGCTGCGGATCTGGTGGGCAAGCTCTACCTTCTCATAAGTAGTGGACGAAGATAAATGAGCATCAATGGAAAAGGCCTCCCACAGCTGGGCGAACAGATCGAAAACTGCGGACTGCAGCCGCATTCGCTGGGACATCGTAATATCTCCGGCAATTGACTTTGAAATCTCCACCAGTTTAGAGAGAACCGGACCTAATTTATGGGCAATCGTGCTGTCAGATTCAAAGAGAACATGGTTCAGGCGGCTCAGCAGGGAGATCAGGATCTTGTCATCGATATCAAAATGAATGCAGAAATAGGTGAAGGGCTTGCCATTGCCGCTTTGACTGGAATGTGAATCTCCGGGCCTTAGCAGGACCAGATCTCCGGCCCGCTGAGTATAGCTGTGATTATTTACGATAATCAGCTGTTCTCCTTCAAGCACATAATTAAATTCGTATTGAGGGTGAGCATGGACGGGATAATCCCACTCTCCACTTACCTTTCGCAAATGCATACCGAACAGATTAAGGGTTGTTTTCACATCCGGTATAATCGTTTCGCTGATACTTTGTCCAAGTACAGGCGGCAGAAATGCTGAAACCACAAGAAGCCCCCCCGATTGTTTGAGTTCTGTTTTGTCTATATCAGTATATCTGAGTTCTGCTTGATTTGGGTAAATAAATGCTCGATTTGACAATGTTCCCGGCTGCCGGACCCATGATAGGATGAACAAGAACAAGCAGAACAAGGGAGCTTAAGCAGAGCTTCAGAAAGGAGTCTTTATGACAAAAGCCAATGTATTCTATAATGTTCAGCACTCGCCAATCGGTGCCTTTGCCAGTTTCACTTTAGGCTTCAAAGGGAAGAATGGAGGACTTGGACTGGAGCTGGGCAAACCTGCCGACCAGAATGTATATATTGGATTTCAGTCCGGAGATGGAGAATGTTATGAGGTGTTGCCCTTTTTCGAGCATGTGGAAGATGCTGGCGCCAGATATGATATAGAGAAAGCGGAGGATGCCGCTGCGAACGAATTGCAGCAGGTGTTCCCGACTTCGCCGGGTGGAAGCGACAGGGATAAGCCGAGCGGCTGGTATCAGCCCTCCCAAATAGTTATGAAAGCGTTTGACGATGACAAGATTGCCAGAACGCTGGGAACGGCAACGGATACCTGGACTGCTGGTGACCTCACCTTTACAATTTACTCACCCGTCCGCTCCGTGCCAGATCCGGCCTCAGCTGATGAAGACGAGCTTAAAGCTGCCATTGTGCCAGCCGTATTTGCTGAATTGACCCTCGATAATACGAAAGGCACCAGTACAAGAAAAGGATTCTTCGGGTATGAAGGCGGTGATGCCTACAGCTCCATGCGCAGACTTGGCGATACAAGCGGAGGAGCTTTTGAGGGTATCGGACAAGGACGGCTGACCGCCATTGCCTGCAAGGCTGAGGGGATTCAAGCCGCCCTCGGATTCACAATGGAGAAAATACTTGAAGAACCACTGGAACATAATCTCGCTTTTGGACTGGGTGGAACAGGAGCTGTGCTGATGGAGGTTCCTCCGGGAGAGAAGCGAACATACCGCTTCGCCATTTGCTTTTACCGCGGAGGGCTGGTTACAACCGGAATTGATGCCAGCTATGCGTATTCCCGTTATTTTGAGAATATTGAATCCGTAGCCAGCTATACGCTGGAGAATATGGATTGCTTAATCCAGTCCTGTATATCGGCCGATGCCTGGATTGATTCAGCCAAGCTGACAGAAGATCAGTCCTTTATGCTCTCGCATGCGATTCACAGCTATTATGGCAGCACGCAGCTTCTCGAAGCTGACGGGAAGCCCATTTGGATCGTAAACGAGGGCGAATACCGGATGATGAATACGCTCGACTTAACGGCCGATCAGCTGTTTTTTGAGCTGGTGATGAACCCATGGACGGTGCGCAATGAACTGGAATTGTTCGTCAGCCGCTACAGCTATGAGGACAAGGTGGTATTCCCGGGCGGTACGGAGGAATATCCCGGGGGGATTACCTTCACCCACGATATCGGCGTAGCCAATGTTTTTTCACGCCCCCATTATTCAGCCTATGAGAAGGCGGGACTTACGGATTGTTTCTCGTACATGAGCCATGAGGAGCTGGTCAACTGGCTGTGCTCGGCGCTTGTCTATATTGAACAGACGAAAGACCGCGAATTCGTGGAGAATATGCTGCCTGTGCTCCGTTCCTGCTTGGAGAGCATGCTGAACCGTGATCATCCTGACAGCAACTTGCGCAATGGACTGATGGGACTTGACAGCAACCGGACTCAAGGCGGCGCAGAGATTACCACGTACGACAGTTTGGATACTTCGCTTGGGCAGTCCCGCAATAATATTTACATGGCGGGCAAATGCTGGGCGGCTTATGTAGCACTGGAGAAATTGTTCAGAGAAGAAGGAGCGGCTGAGCTGTCAGCGGATGCCGGACTGCAGGCTGACAAATGCGCCGCGTCCATAGCTTCACAGTTGAACAGCGAAGGATACATTCCGGCCATCATCAATGAAGACAACCATTCCTGCATTATCCCGGCGATTGAAGGGCTTGTGTTCCCGCTCTTCACCGGCTGTGAAGAAGCGCTCGATCCAAATGGCAGATTTGCCGATTATCTGAGTACGCTGAACACTCACTTGAACAATGTGCTGGTTCCGGGAGTTTGCCTTTTTGATGACGGGGGATGGAAACTCTCGTCTACAAGCAACAATTCATGGCTGAGCAAAATCTATCTATCCCAGTTCATCGCCCGGGAAATTCTGCATCTGCCCTGGGATGAACGCGGACTCGCGGCCGATGTGGCACATGTCAGCTGGCTGCTCCATCCCGAGCTTTCGTACTGGTGCTGGAGTGACCAAATATTATCCGGCCTAATCGGCGGCAGCAAGTATTATCCACGGGGTGTAACTGCAATCCTGTGGCTGGTTGAGGGCACAGGAAACCGGTCGCTGACCCGGGAAGCTGTACGCTAAGACAAATTACTTCAGGCCAGAATAAGGAGGAATTCTGCATATGAAAGCATCCAACGGTAATAAACATACTCTTGCTGACAGTGGATACACTGCCTGGTTAAGCTATCCGGTGCTGCCGCAAGGGAACGCATATAATCAATATGTGAAATGGTGCGGGGCCGTGAAGGTTGCCGAAGAGAACGATACGGTTCAGGCTGCGCTTCAGGAATGGCAAAGAGGTATTGAATCAATGCTGGGCATAAAGGTGTCATCCAAACCGGATGGGCTGTGTATTGCCATCGGCACCTTCCAGGGAGGAAATGAATTAATTTCCGGTGTGTTTGCTGAAGATACCCTTGCAAAGGTGGGCCCCGAAGGTTTTGCGATCCGATCCAGTGAAGAAAATGACTGCATTGCAGTAGGCGCTTCATCACCGGCGGGTGTTCTCTATGGTGTATTTCACCTGCTGCGCCTGATCGGCAGCCTGCAGAGCATTGAAGGGTTGGACGAGGTAGTCAATCCGGTGAACGGGCTGCGGATGATCAACCATTGGGATAATTTTGACGGCAGTGTGGAGCGGGGATATTCGGGAAGATCGTTTTTGTACGAAGACAACCGTTTTACTCGCGACCTGGAGCGTATCCGCGATTATGCGCGGTTGATGTCCTCGGCAGGCATCAACGCCATTGCCATCAATAATGTGAATGTCCATGCACTTGAAACGCTGTTTATTTCGAAGTACCTGCCCGACGTTTCAAGAATCGCCGATGTGTTCAGGCTGTATGGGATCAAGCTGTTCCTGAGCGTTAATTTTGCCGGTCCGATGCATGAAGGAGAAGTAGGGACAGCCGATCCCTTGGACCCTGAAGTACGCAAGTGGTGGCAGAGTAAAGCAGCCGAAATCTATGCAGCCATTCCCGATTTTGGCGGATTTGTGGTCAAGGCCGATTCGGAGAACCGCCCGGGTCCGTTCACCTATGGCCGGGACCATGCCGACGGGGCCAACATGCTGGCCGAAGCGCTTGAACCGTTTGGCGGAATCGTGATCTGGCGCTGCTTCGTCTATAACTGTAAGCAGGATTGGCGGGACCGCAAGACCGACCGGGCCAGAGCAGCCTATGACCATTTCAAACCGCTCGACGGCAAATTTAACGATAACGTGATCCTGCAGATCAAGAACGGCCCGATGGATTTCCAGGTCAGAGAACCTGTATCGCCACTGTTCGGGGCGCTGGAGCGGACCAATCAGGTGATTGAATTCCAGATTGCCCAGGAATATACCGGCCAGCAGCGCCATGTCTGTTATCTGGTCCCCCAATGGAAAGAGATCATGGAATTCAACACCTATGCCAAAGGAGAGGCTTCCCCTGTAAAGCATATCGCGGATGGATCACTATGGGGCAACCGTTACAGTGGTATTGCAGCGGTTTCCAATGTGGGCAATGACAAGAATTGGACCGGCCATCTGCTGGCACAGGCGAATCTGTACGGATACGGACGTCTGGCCTGGAATCCGGAGCTGACGGCAGAGCAAATCGCCAGTGAATGGATCTCGCTGACCTTTGGCACAGACCCGGTAGTATCAGGTGTCATTAGCCGGATTTTGCTTGATTCGTGGGAGATTTATGAATCCTACACGGCACCGCTGGGCGTAGGCTGGATGATCAATCCGGAGCATCATTATGGACCTAATGTCGACGGCTATGAATATTCGCAGTGGGGCACCTATCATTATGCCGACCATCGGGGAATCGGCGTAGACCGGACGGTTAAGACAGGCACCGGCTACAGTGCCCAATATTTAGGCAGCAATGCTGAGCACTATGATTCTCTGGAGGAATGCCCCGATGAATTGCTGCTGTTCTTCCACCATGTTCCGTATACCCATGTACTTCATTCCGGGAAAACCGTGATCCAGCATATTTATGATGCCCATTTCGAAGGTGCGGAACGTGCAGCAGAGCTGTTGTCGATGTGGACCAGTCTGAAGGACAAGGTTGCAGAAGGTCTTTACCTGCAGGTGGAGGACCGCCTGAAGGAGCAGGCCGGCCATGCCAAGGAATGGCGCGACCAGATCAATACGTACTTTTACCGGAAGAGCGGCATCGAAGATAACAGCAAACGGGTCATTTACTGAGGGGGAACGGACATGAGCAAGCATTCACAAGTCACAAGACAAGATAAGCTGCCCTTGACCATGAAAGCAGCGGTCATGGACAAACCCGGGAGCATCGTAATTAAGGAAGTGCCGGTACCGGAGGTTGGCGATCATGAAGTGCTCGTCCAGGTTATGGCCGTTGGCGTATGCGGCTCGGATCTGCACTACTATGAGCATGGCCGGATTGGGCGGTTTGTAGTGGAGAAGCCGATTATTCTGGGGCATGAATGTGCAGGAGTTATTGTTGCCGCAGGAGATAAGGTAACCAAAGCAGTCATCGGAGACCGTGTTGCAGTTGAACCGGGAGTGACCTGCGGACACTGCAGCGCCTGCAAGGCTGGAAGATACAATCTTTGCCCCGATGTCCAGTTCCTTGCGACACCTCCTGTAGACGGAGCATTCGTACAGTATCTGGCGATCCGCGAGGACATGGTGTTCAGGATTCCCGATCATTTGTCTTTTGAAGAAGCGGCTTTAAATGAACCCTTCTCGGTAGGCATCCACGCGGCCAAACGAAGCCGGCTGCAGGCAGGTGAGACGGTGGCGATCATGGGGATGGGGCCTGTCGGGCTGATGGCGGTTGCGGCAGCCAAATCCCATGGGGCCTCCCGGATCATTGTGACCGATCTGGAGGAGGTCAGACTGGAGGCGGCGCTGCGCCTTGGAGCGACGCATGCGATCAATATCAGGAAAGAGGACGCGGTAGAGACCATCAAGCAATTAACGGATGGGGCGGGCGTAGATGTGGCCTGGGAGACTGCCGGTAATCCGAAGGCGCTGCAGTCGGCACTATATTCCATACGGCGCGGTGGAAGGCTGGCTATCGTAGGTCTGCCGGCACAGGATGAGATTCCGCTTAATGTGCCCTTTATTGCGGATAACGAAATAGACATTTACGGCATCTTCCGATATGCCAATACGTACCCCAAAGGAATCGAATTTTTGGCTTCGGGAGACGTGGACGCAGGTGTGTTAATTACAGACCGTTACCCGCTGGCAGAAACCCGCGAAGCGCTCGAACGGGCCATTCATAACAAAAGCGGCAGCCTGAAGGTTATTGTATATCCCAATGAATAGACCTGAGTCTCGATGAGGCTTATGCTCACAAAACATTAGGAGGGCATAATGACACCTACTTTCGGATGCATTATAGATAAATTAACGGCAGGAATTGCTACGCCGGACGGAACTGTAGACAAGCTGGAGCCAGGGTGCCTGGAGACGAAGGTGCAGGGAATCGTTACAGCCTTCTCCGCTTCACAGTATGTCATAGAACAGGCTATTGCCTTGGGCGCCAATTTGATCATCACGCACGAAGGCGTTTTTTTCAGCCATCAGGATCACCGGGAATGGCTCATGCATGACCCTGTATATAAGCAAAAAGCTGATCTGATCGCAGGCTCGGGACTGGGAATTTACCGGTTTCATGATTACCTGCACCGCTATACACCGGATGGGATCATTGAAGGCCTTCTCCGGGCGCTTGATTGGCAGAAATATGTTTCGTCACATCAGCCCTCTGCCTCCATTCTGACTATGCCTGCTATGAAGGTTGCGGAGGTTGCAGAATATCTGAAACGGCAGCTTCAAATTCCTTACTTGCGTGTAGCAGGCAGCCTCTCAACTTCATGCCGCAGAGTAGGAATACTGGTCGGTTACAGGGGCAGCGGTGTCACGGTGATCCCCTTATTTGAACAAGAGTCCCTCGATTTAATCATAGCCGGAGAAGGTCCGGAGTGGGAGACTCCAGAGTATATAAGAGATGCAGCCCATCAAGGGCGGGGTAAAGCCTTAATTATGCTGGGCCATGCAGAGAGTGAAGCGCCCGGCATGAGTTATCTGGCAGAGCGGCTGTCGTTGCAGTTTCCACAGCTTCCGGTCCACTTTGTTAAAGACCAGCCGGTGTTTCAAATCGTATAAAGCCCGAAGCCTCTTTTGAAGCAAAAGGACGGAGGAACAGCCTGTTCACTCCTTGTATCCTCCTGCCGACAAAGAGGTTTTGAGTTTTCACTGCAATATGCTATTGCAAAAGCGGAAGTTTACAAATAATCAATCAGGTTCATTTTGTAGATTGCCCTCCGGGTCAATTATATATATAGTTGAAATCTAGCAAGGACAAAGGCAAAGACACCATAAGGGAGTGCGGAATATGAAGCAAAAAAAGTTGATGTTCAGCAAAAGTGTGGCCTACAAATGGATTGTCTCCTATGCTGTGATTATGCTTATTCCGCTTATTGTTAGCGCTATCATATACCTGCAAACTAAACAAATCGTTGAATATGAAATAGAGCGGGCAGGCCATGCAATGCTGAAGCAGATGCAGAATACGGTCGACAGTGAAATTGATCAGGCTGAGAAGATGGCTATGCAGTTGTCCATTCATAATGATGTGAATAAATACTTGAACATGACAGCCATGGAAGAGAAGAGTCAATCCTTTCAGATTTACAAAACCCGTCAGGAGTTAAGCAAATATAAATCGACAAATGATTTTGTGAGCGGAATTTATTTGTATTCAAGCCGTCTGGACAAAGTGCTGACGGATGAGACCTATGTAGACAGTCAAACCTTTTATGAGATGAACCGCCAAATGATCGGTATGCCTTATGAAGAGTGGTTGCCACTGTTGAAGGGTGAGTCTGCCGGGGGGAAGGCATTGACCCCTTTCACCCAATTCAAACGTTGGGAAACCAAGGTTGTTTTAATGAAGCCTTTCTCAAGCGCCGGAGCGGAAAATGCATTTAAGGGAGCACTTATCCTTCCATTAAACGGCAGCAAAATTCAAAGTATGCTGAAAAATGTGGATTGGGTCAATAAAGGTGATGTGTATATTGTAGATAAGAATAATCAAATTTTGTTCCAGAACAACAGCCTGGCCGGCTTACAGAACGTGCCGTACACCGAAGAAGGCGGCAAAAAAGCAGGAACCTCTTTCATAAATATCGCCGGAACCGAAAACATGGTATCTTTTATCGATTCGGACACAACAGACTGGAAATATATAAGCGTGTTTCCTTCAAGTGTGTTTTGGGAAAAAGCGCGGGAAATCCGCAATCTGAACCTGTTCGGGCTGCTGCTCTGCTTTTTGGTCGGAGGCGGTGTGATTTCTTATTTTGCCCGCAAGAACTATAATCCTGTACGCGAATTAGTGAATATGTTCTCGGGTGCCAAGGATGAACAGACACAGCGGGTGCTGGATGAGTTTTCCTTCATCAGGGAGAGCGCTTTGGCCACCATCCGTGAAAGGGATGACATTAACAACCGGCAGTTCAGGCAGCTTCGTGTCCTGCAAACCTATTATTTATCCCGTCTGCTTAAAGGGCAGGCTGAAGATGGATTGTCGGTGGAGGAAGCAGCAAGACTGCATCATTTTAAATGGGATTCTGAGGATTTCGCGGTGCTGCTGTTCTATATCCAGGGCGGGGGAGAAGGCAGTCCTTCACCAAGCCTTTCCAATTTTATCGTTTCCAATATCATCATGGACTTCACCGGCGGGCACCATAGTCTAAGCTTTACCGAAATGGACGGCATGCTGGCAGCTGTAATCAATATCAATGCCGAACGTTCGGCCAGCTGGAAAGAGGATATTGAGGAGGCACTGACCAAAACACTGGAGTTTATTGACCGGAAGTACCGTCTGCAGATTGTTATGGCCGGAAGCGAGCGCCACACCGGACTGAACAGCCTGCACCAGGGTTATCTTCAGGCGCTGGAGGCTCAGGAATACCGGCTGGTGCTGGAAGAGAATCTGTCTATTTGGTATGGGGAAATTGAGGCGCAGGAAACGGATTATTATCTCTCCATCAATGATGAAGTCGTATTTATTAACCTGATTAAAAGCGGGGAGTTTGATAAAGCATCAGCTATGGTGGATGCCATTCTGGCACAGTTTTTCGGTTCCAGCCTGCTGCTGGCCTCGGGTGAGCTGCCGGATATTTTTCTGAATACATGGCTGCAGTATCCGGGCGGTCCGGATAAAGCAGTAGAGCAAGGGTACATTCTGAAGCTGAATGACCTGATTGATCAATATGCACCCAATTTGAAGAAGACGCTCCAGGAGCATCCTGAAATCGATAAAATGATCAAAACGGATGACGGCACTTATTATGCCTTCCCGTTCATCCGCTCCGAGGCCGGACGGGTATATGGCGGCCCTATTATCCGCAAGGATTGGCTTGATGAGCTGAACTTGACTGTTCCGGAAACGATTGATGAATGGCATACGGTGCTGACTGCTTTTAAAGAAAAGAAAAATGCAGCTGCGCCTGTAACGTTCCGTACGATGTTCCTGGGCGAACGGACCGGCGGTTTTGCAGGGGCCTATGGAGTGATGGGGAACTTTTATATCAATGACGGAAAAGTAGTGTACGGCTACCTGGAGCCCGGATATAAGGATTATCTGACAACGATGGCCCAGTGGTATAAAGAAGGGCTAATTGACAAGGACTTTGCTTCGATTGATTCGGCAACGGTAGACAAGAAGATGACCTCCAAAGTAAGCGGGGCAACGATTGGCTGGCAGTTCTATATCGAGAAATACAACTCCGCCGCACAGGAAACCGATCCGAACGCCAATTTTGTGGCGGCTCCTTATCCGTCTGCTGCCAAAGGCCAGCTCCCTGAGTTCGGACAACTGGATAATGCCTATGCGGGCACCAGCTCAGCCGCAATATCGGCGACTGCCAAAAATGTCGAAGCGGCGATGCGCTGGCTGGACTACGCCTACACCGAGGAAGGCAGCCTGCTGAATACGTTTGGCGTTGAAGGCACTACGTATACTCTGGAGAACGGCAAACCTGCATATACCGATCTGGTGGTTAAAAATCCGGAAGGCCTCGGCAGTGATCAGGTCATGATGAAATACTCGCACGGAACCAATTTCCCGATGATCCAGCAGGACAACAATCTGCCAGCTAAATATTTGCAAACCACAGAGTCCATCGATATCTGGAAGAAAACCAATCATGAAAGCCATCTGCTTCCACCGATTACACCAACAGCCGAGGAAGCTGATGAAATGAGCAGTATTATGAATGACATTAACGCGCTTGTGAAAGAGGTCGAGCTCAAAATTATTCTGGGTACCGAATCCGTTGATAATTACGATAAATATGTTCAGCAGTTGAAAGATATGGGCATTGAGCGGGCACTGGAGATTCAGCAGGCAGCTTATGAGCGTTACATGAAACGGTAGACCCTGTCAGCAGGGGCCGCTATAAATAGGATAAAATGGGCGGCCCCTTCTGAAGTAATGCAGCAAAGGAGAGAAAGTTATGCTGAAATCCAGATTGGGAAAAGATTTATTGCGCAATAAATGGCTCTACCTAATGATTCTTCCGGTGGTAATTTACTATTTTCTATTTCACTATGTTCCTTTATACGGCACCATTATTGCCTTCAAGCAATTTGTTCCGGCCAAAGGGATTCTGGGCAGCGATTGGGTCGGATTCAAGCATTTTGAGGAGTTTTTCTCCAGCATTTACTTTTTTCGCGTAATTAAGAATACGGTTTTGCTGAGTTTTTTCAACCTGCTATTCGGGTTTCCCGCACCTATTATTCTGGCATTATTGCTGAATGAATTAAAAAGCCCGCTTTTCCGGCGGATTACACAGACGATCACTTACATGCCACATTTTATTACACTGGTGGTTGTAGCCGGAATCATCCGGTATTTTACCTTATCCGATGGTCTGATTAATGATGTCATTGCCTTTTTTGGCGGCGCCCGGATCTCCTTCCTGCAGCAACCGGAATCCTTCCGCCCCATTTATATAATCAGTGAAATATGGCAGCAGATCGGGTGGGGAACCATCATTTATCTGGCGGCCATCACCGGAATTGACCAGCAGCAGTATGAGGCTGCCAAGATTGACGGAGCGACGAAGCTGCAGCAGATCCGCCACGTTACGCTGCCGGGTATTCTTCCGACCATTATGATTATGCTGATTCTGGCGCTGGGGAATATCATGAACGTCGGTTTCGAGAAGATCATTCTCTTATACAGTGCCAGTATCTATGAGACGGCGGATGTCATATCCACCTATGTTTACCGTAAAGGGATTTTGGAATTCAGCTACAGCTACAGCGCGGCGGTGGGACTATTCAACTCCGTGATCAACTTCACAATTTTGCTGCTCGCCAACTCTTTCAGTAAACGTGCTAGTAACAACAGTCTTTGGTAAGGGGTGGACAACGATGATTAAAACGTCGCTCGGTGAACGTATTTTTGACATTTGCAATACCATTATTATGGTGCTGCTGATTATTCTGACGCTGTATCCTATGCTCTATATCCTCTTCTCTTCCTTAAGTGAAGGCAACCAACTGATTTCGTTCAATGGCATCCTGCTGTGGCCGCAAGGGTTTTCCCTGGAGGGCTACAAGGCAGTTCTTAGCAATCCTACGATCCTGTCAGGCTTCAAAAACACTCTTTTCATATTAGTAGTGGGACTCGGTATTAATATGACGCTGACCTCTCTAGGAGCTTATTTTCTGTCCCGGGAAGGGGTAATGCTGCAGAAGCCGATCATGTTCTTTATTGTGTTTACGATGTTTTTTCAGGGAGGACTAGTCCCCTTCTATCTGATTGTGAAATCTTACGGGCTGTTGGACTCCTTATGGGCGCTTATCCTGCCTACGGCTGTCAGCACCTTTAACTTAATCATTATGCGGACCTATTTTATGGCCATTCCGAAGGAACTGGAGGAGTCCGCATTTCTGGACGGAGCCGGTCATTTTACGATCCTGTTCCGGATCTTCATTCCGCTGTCCATGCCGGTTGTTGCTGTACTGATTCTCTATTATGGCGTGGGCCACTGGAACAGCTGGTTTAATGCAATGATCTTTCTGCGGGATCAGGAGCTCTATCCGATACAGCTTGTGGTCAGAAACATTATTCTCGAGAACGACAATGCCAGCATGCTTGGGACCACAACCCTGATCCAGAGCCGCGACGTTGCCGAGACATTAAAATATGCGGCCATCATCGTGACAACGGCACCTATTTTGCTCCTGTATCCCTTTTTGCAGAAATATTTTGTTAAAGGTGTTATGGTGGGAGCATTGAAAGGATAATTAATTGCACTCTGCAATCCACAAACGGGGGGAATCTTATCCATATGAGTATCAAAAGAAAACTGAATGCTGGCTGGCATTTCAGTAAGCAGCCGCTTCATTCGGAGCTGGCGAAGGTAGCCGCTGATGCGGACTGGATGCCGGTTTCGCTGCCTCATGATTGGCTGATCTACAACACTCAAGGGCTCTATGAAAACGGAGAAGGCTGGTACCGCAAAATCCTCACCCTGGATGAAGTGCCAGCCCACAGCCGCCTGTCCCTGCGTTTTGAGGGAGTGTATATGAATTCTACGCTTTACGTGAACGGACATGAGGCGGGCGAATGGAAATACGGATACTCGACCTTTGAATTCGATATTACCCCTTATCTGATTGAGGGAGACAATACGATTAATATGCGTGTCATTCATGAATCACCCAATTCCCGCTGGTACTCCGGTGCCGGGATCTACCGCTCTGTGTGGCTGAAGACTTATCCGAAGACTCACATAGCACCCGATGGCATTTATATTGCCGCCCGGCATGCGGGCGGCGAAGCCTGGACAGTCGATGTGGACTGCGAGCTGCAGGTGGAAGAAGGAGCGGAAACATCAGGCCTGAAGCTCCGCCACACCATTCTGGACGCAGGCGGAACGGCAATCGCACAAGGGGAATCTGCGTTTCCTGCGCAGGGCGGCGGTCGTATCGTTCATGCCCACAGCCGTCTGACCGTGGACCGGCCGGTGCTCTGGGATATCGGCAATCCCTGTCTGTATACACTCCAGATGGAGCTGCTCAATCAGGATGAAGTTACCGAAGAAGAACGGCAAAGCTTCGGATTTCGCCAGGTGGAATTGGACAGTGAGAGAGGTTTCTTCCTGAACGGCAACCATGTCAAAATTTACGGTGTGTGCCAGCACCATGACCTTGGCTGTCTGGGCGCTGCCGTCAACAAGGCTGCGCTGCGGCGGCAGTTCGTCCTGCTGCAGGAAATGGGTGTGAACGCCATCCGCACCGCGCATAACATGCCTGCGGTTGAATTGATGGAACTGGCGGACGAAATGGGCATGCTTATCGTCTCGGAAGCCTTCGACATGTGGGAGCGCAGCAAAACTCCCTATGATTACGCCCGTTTCTTCCCGGAGTGGTGGAAGAAGGATGTGGCTAGCTGGGTACGGCGGGACCGTAACCATCCCAGTCTCATCATGTGGAGTATCGGCAATGAGATCTACGACACCCATGCTGATGCCCGCGGCCAGGAGGTCACAAGGCAGCTGCAGGATGAGGTGCTCTCCCACGATCCCCGGGGCAACGCATTCGTAACGATCGGCTCCAACTACATGCCTTGGGAGAATGCGCAGAAATGCGCCGATATTGTCAAGGTGGCGGGATACAACTACGGGGAGAAATATTATGACCGCCAGCATCAGGAGCACCCGGACTGGATCATTTATGGCAGCGAAACCTGTTCAACCGTACAGAGCCGGGGGATCTATCATTTCCCGCTGGCCCAGTCAGTGCTGGCCGACGATGATCAGCAGTGCTCCTCCCTCGGCAACAGCTCAACCAGCTGGGGAGCCAAAAGCACGGAGGCCTGCATCACGGCCGACCGCGATGCCACCTATTCTCTCGGACAGTTTCTGTGGACCGGCTTCGATTATATAGGAGAGCCGACTCCGTACTTCACCAAAAACTCCTATTTTGGACAATTGGACACGGCAGGGTTTCCTAAGGATGCTTATTACATTTATCAGGCGGAATGGACGGATTACAGAACCCATCCGATGATCCATATTTTCCCGTACTGGGACTTCTCGGGGGGGCAGCTCATTGATGTCCGGGTTTGCTCGAATGCGCCGCGGATTGAGCTGTTCTTCAATGACGTATCCCAAGGAACCTATGACATTGATCATGTCAATGGCCACAAGCTGCTTGGAGAATGGCAGCTGCCTTATGCTCCGGGAGTCCTCCGTGCTGTTGCCTATGATGATCTGGGTAATGTGATCGCTACGGAGCAGCAATCCTCCTTTGGCGATGCCGCCTCTCTGGTCCTGACTCCCGATAAGCAGCAAATTACAGCTGATGGTGAGGACCTGATCTTTGTTACGATTACCGCAGCTGACAAGGAAGGTCTTCCGGTGGCAAACGCCAATAACCGGGTTAGCCTTAGTATAGAAGGCCCCGGACGTCTGGTTGGTCTGGATAATGGCGACAGCACCGACTACGATCCATACAAAGGTGTAAGCCGCAAAATGTTCAGCGGCAAGCTGCTCGCTGTGATTGCCGGCACCCGGGAGACGGGCACGATCACCCTGCGTGCTTCTTCTCCTGAAATGCCTTCCGCCGGGCTGGTGCTGCAGTCCGCAGCACCAGAACCCGGAACTGCTTCGGAAGACCGGTTATACCTCTATGCGGACTGTCCTTTGGAGGCAAGGGAAGAACCGGAAGGAATTCAGAGCAGCGTGGCTGCGGAAATTCCGGTGCGCAAGCTGGAACTGATCTGTCCTGAGGGCAATGTCCTTACTGCGGAGCATCCCGCGCTTCCGGTTCGTGTGAAGCTTCATCCGGAGAATGCAACCTTTCAGGATGTAGAATGGCGCATTACCAATGCCGGAGGGATAGATGCCAATATAGCGACTATTGAGGCGGATGGTCATGAAGCGGTCATTACGGGTCTTGGAGATGGGGATGTGTACATCCGCTGCGGCACTGCCAATGGTGCTGAGGGGATTCGGCTCTATTCGCAAATGGAATTCAAGCTCACCGGGCTAGGCCAAGCTTATCTGGACCCCTATGAATTTATATCCGCCGGCTATCACAGCAGTGCCAGTCTTAACCTGACCAACGGCAATGATCGCGGCGTTGCAACGGCGCGGGAAGGGGAGAGCCGGATCTGTTTTGAACGGATTGATTTCGGCGACTATGGGGCGGATGAAATCATTCTTCCTATTTTCTCCCTCGACAGTGAGGAGTTCCCGATTGAAATTTGGGAAGGCATTCCCGGAGAGCCGGGGGCCGGGCTGCTGTCTATCGTAACCTACCAGAAGCCGTCACAATGGAATGTATATCAGGAGGAAACCTACAAGCTGCCCAAACGTTTGACGGGCATCACTTCCCTCTCCTTTGTCCTGCGGCGGAAGATACATCTGAAGGGGTTCCGGTTTGTCCACAAGTGCAAAGCTTACGAGCGGCTTGCCGCTCTTGAGAACAGCCGGGTTTATGGCGACACCTTCAACGTCACGGAGACAGCTATCGAAGGCATCGGGAATAATGTCTCTCTTGTGTTTGACGGCATGGACTTTGGAGAGCAGGCATGTACACGGATTGTAATCTGCGGGCGCTCTGCACTAGAGAATAATACGCTTCATCTGCTGTTCAGCGGCCCCGGGGGCGAATCCAAGCAGCTTGTGGAGTTTGCCGGTTCAGAGGGCTACACAGAGCGGGAATTTATCCTCGAGCCTGTAAGCGGCAGCCGGACAGTAACCTTCTTGTTCCTGCCAGGCAGCCAGTTTGATTTCCAGTGGTTTCAGTTCTGGCCTTCTGCTGATTAAGACAATAAATGCTATATAGATTGAACTTAAAAACTGAGATAAGGAAAAGGAGCAATGGAGGGGGATTTTGGAACTGGAGGAGCGGTAGTGTCCGCCTTTGTCTTCGGATTTCTACCGCTAGTAGCGGTTAAAATCAAGAAATCTGAAGACAACAGCGGCCGGAAGTCCAAATATTCACCGTAGTTGCGACTGATCCTTTACTCTAAAACCTTAAGTTCAATCTATATAGCTCCAAAACGCAAGATACCCGTAAAAGCGGTGGTCTTGCGTTTTTTTATTTGCGCATGTGGAAAGGGGGAGACTGCTGACCCAACAATTGTTGACAATGTAGCTTAACAATCGACAATCGGTACGAATATATCGGAGAATTTTATAGCTATATCTACAGCTTAATAGGCAAAGAAATTCATTGACCTGGAAAAGTATGGAGACTATAATCAAAACAGGAAAATTCATTGGAGATATGAAACTCTGTGTAACAGCGTAGCGGATGCTTCTCGAAGACTCTAGTTGTAAGCGTATACACATGATGGATCTTTCCAAATTACCTGCAGAGGAGGAGATCAATGGACCAATGTTGTCATATTAGAAGATTTTCTTTTTTTTCTCTTTAATGCAAACGTTTGCGCGCGCTGTCCCATTAAATTTAGATCAGGAGGTTGTTTATTTGGCACGCAAAACAGCTCGGAGATTAGTTTCATGGTTGGTTATTTTTTCGCTTTGCTTCAGCTTATTCGGCTTATCAGGAGGGGCTTCGGCCAGCGATACCGATTATACGGTCACCTATACAAGTTCTACAGCGACAGCTGTGACATTGCACTGGACTACCAATAACTGGACGAATACTGTGGACACGGCCATGGTCAGGAATGGGACCACATTTACGGCGAACATCAATGTGCCGGAGGGTGCCACACTAATTTATTGTTATCATATTACGGCCCCGACAGATTACTGGGATAGCAATGGCGGGAAAAACTGGACGGTCACAATTCCGGTTACCGGGAAATACGAAGCCGAGAACGCAGGCTTGTCTGGAGGTGCAAAAGTAAATACAAACCACACCGGATATTCCGGGACCGGGTTTGTGGATGGATACACCGCCTCCGGAGCAGCTACAACTTTCAGCGTCCAGGCGTCCAGTCAGGCCGCCTATAATGCCACTCTCCGCTATGCGAATGCAACGGGCAGCGCCAAAAACATCTCCATTTATGTCAATGGAATAAAAGTAAAACAGACAACTTTGCCAAGCTTGGCCAATTGGGATACATGGGGCGACCAGACAGAAACGCTCTCCTTGCAGGCCGGAAATAATACGGTTGCTTACAAATACGACTCCACTGACACTGGAAACATTAATATCGACTATGTGACCGTCTCGCCTGGAGCTACTCCGTCGCCTACCGTAACACCTACATCCACTGCAACCGCAACACCGACAGCAACCGCAACACCGACAGCAACCGCAACACCGACAGCAACAGCAACACCAACACCAACAGCTACCGCAACACCGACAGCAACAGCAACACCAACACCAACACCAACACCGACGGCAACCGTAACTCCGACACCCACAGCTATCGCAGCCGGGGTAACGGTTCACATTAAGAAACCATCAAGCTGGAATTCAGCGATGCGAATCCATTATTGGAATCTGAGTCCGGCAACCGTTCCAACAAGCGGGGCATGGCCGGGAATTCTGATGAAGTCGGATGGGAACGACTGGTACAGCTATACCATTGCTGATGCCGCGGGCGCGAATCTTATTTTTAATGACGGCAGCGGTAAACAGACGGGCGATTTGTCCCGCAGTGTGAAGGAGTCCTGGTATTACACGGATAACGTGTGGTATGAAGCCAACCCGGAAATCCCCAAAATTCCAGTGGTTTCAGTCTCTCCTGCGCCGAAAACATACGATTCTGCCCAGACAGTGAAACTTTCCAGTACCAATAGCGGTGATAAAATTTACTATACAACAGACGGCTCAACACCTACGACAGCATCGGCCTTGTATACCTCTCCAATTCAGGTGGCTTCCTCTTTGACCATCAAGGCCTTTGCTGTGAACTCATTGGGTCAAGCAGGAAATGTAGTCTCTTTCGCTTATGTGATTGACTTAAATGCCGATTTTCAAGCCCCGACAATCACAGCGAATTTGCCTGTTGGGCATTCCGATTCCCAGGTCACTGTATCCTTCACGATAAAAGATAACAAGGCAGCAACGACGAGGGCATACTACACAGACGATGGTTCGGAACCATCCGCAAGTTCTAAAGCCTATATTTCAGGTAATGCACTGACCGGCTTGACTGGACCTTCCATACTTATCTCCAAAACCACCACTTTGAAGTTCTTAGTGATAGACGGCGCCGGCAATCAAACCACACAAAGCTTTGTCTACAACATCGGAAAGTCGGGAGATTTCCGGGAAGACAGCATTTATTTCGTGATCACTTCGCGGTTCTATGATGGCGATCCGAGCAACAACGTGCACGCATGGGATGATGCCAAGGCGAATAATCCGGATTCGGACCCGGCCTGGAGAGGCGATTTCAAGGGGCTGATTCAAAAGCTCGATTACATCAAGGCTCTCGGATTCAGTGCCATCTGGATTACACCTGTTGTGGAGAATGCGAGCGGTTATGATTATCATGGTTATCACCCGATCAATTTTGCCAAAGTAGACCCAAGGTATGAATCGGCAGGCGCTTCCTATCAGGAGCTGATCCATGCAGCCCATGCCAAAGGGTTGAAGGTTATTCAGGATATCGTCGTTAATCATACCGGTAATTTCGGTGAAGAGAATCTGTTCCCCATGTTCAAGAAAGATGAGACCAAGCCGGACACCGTTAACAACATGCTCAAAATAACCGATAAGCTGCCGGCAAACTATGATTCCATGACACCCGATCAGCAATATCAGGCAAGACTTGCCTTAATGAAGACAGAGGGGACGAATAATAACATTTACCATACGGAGAAAAGTCTTTCCTGGGAATCTTATACCGTACAGACAGGACAGATTGCCGGAGACTGCGTCGACCTCAACACGGAAAATCCTGTAGTTGACCAGTATTTGATAGACTCCTATAACCAATATATTGATATGGGTGTGGATGCTTTCCGTCTCGATACAGTGAAGCACGTGAGCCGGTATATTTTTAATAAATACTTTATTCCTGCCTGGAAGACAAGAGGCGGTTCGGACTTCTTTATCTTTGGTGAAGTGGCCACCCGCTACAGAGATGTATGGAACAGCGGGATTCCGGCAATTTCGACACCATTTTATACCTGGAAATCTTCGAAATCGTATCCGGGCGATAACACAAATGATTACGCTTCCAATAAAGCGTCGGTTGAACAGGAGTGGGCAGATAACTCGACTACAGCAGGACAGCCTACCTCAAACAATGCTTTCCTGATCGGAAATACCTATCATGCGCCTGACTATTCAATGAAATCGGGTATGGATGTGATTGATTTCCCTATGCATTGGGCCTTCAAGTCAGCACAGGAAGCATTCAGTATGAAAAGCGGTGACCAATTCTATAACGATGCAACCTGGAATGTAACCTACATCGACTCTCATGACTACGCTCCCGACCAGGCTCCGGAAAATCAGCGCTTTGCCGGTACACAGGACACTTGGGCTGAGAATCTCGCTCTGATGTTCACTTTCCGGGGAATCCCCGCCATCTTCTATGGCTCTGAAATCGAATTCAAAAAGGGATCCGTTATCGATGTCGGTCCAAACGCACCACTCAGCACAACAGGCCGCGCTTACTACGGCGACCATATTGAAGGCAATGTTACGGTACAAGATTACGGCAGATATACCAATGCTACAGGCACACTTGCGGACTCGCTCAACTATCCTCTGGCCAAACATATCAGACAGCTCAATCTAATCAGAAGAGCGGTTCCTGCTTTGCAGAAAGGTCAGTATTCTACAGAGAATGTAACGGGCAACCTGGCGTTTAAGAGAAGATATACCGACAACGCCAAAGGCATTGACAGCTTTGCATTGGTTACGATTTCGGGAAATGCCACTTTTACCGGAATTCCGAACGGAACTTACGTGGATGCGGTGACCGGCGATTCGAAAAACGTAACCAACGGCACGATTACACTGACGTGCTCCGGTAAAGGAAATGCGAGAGTGTATGTGTTAAACGGCAGCGGCGGAATTGGAGTGACGGGTACCTACCTGAAGTAAACTGCAGTATGTCTTATTAAAAGAAGCACCCTCAGCCGGTATTTCACCGTACTGAGGGTGCTTCTACACTTTTATGCAAAGTAATTTACAAAAATTTATTATAATTGAAAACATTATGAAACTTATCGACTATGACTGGAGTCTATACTTCTAAAATAGAAAACAATGATCAAGTCTGGAGGACTAATCATGAAATATACAATAAGACAATTGTTACTGGTGAGCTGTTTAGCAGTACTGGTGCTGGGAGGATGCAGCAACGTGTCTAATCATCCGAATAATACAGTTTCTCCTTCTCCTTTTGCAGCAGAAAATGAAATCAATACTTTGATATATACCGATCAGCAGAAGAAGGAGATTCTCGCAGCGGCTCAAAAGGCTGGAGTCAAAACAGTGTATATCCCTACAATTGGCGGTGGGCCGGACGATTCCTTTGAAGGTATAGAGGTGAAAGGGAATACGTTAATCCTTAAATTCCTGCGTATGGCTATTGCTCAATCTGAAGAAGAGATTGGGCCTGCTGTAGAGGGCGGCGATGAAAAAGAAGTGCAGCTTACCGATGAAGTAACCGGTAAATGGATTCCAGAAAATGAAAGCAGCGTGGCCTTTTTATATTTTAAAATAGGGGATACATACTTGAATTATTCTTCAGCTAAACCCTTCATCCCCCAAGAGTATGAAGCTTCGGCCCGATCCATGATCCCTCTGGATTAGACAACATTACCCGCCAGGTACTTAACAAAGTGCCCGGCGGTTTTTTTACATTCCAAATATCGCATCACGAACTCCAAAAACCATCTTCGGTTAATTGTTATTTTTAGCCGCTCTGTAACGTGAGATTCCCCAATCTATAATAAGCGCTATAAATAACCATGAGAAAAAATGAATGCCATATAGAACATACTGCCAAAGGAGCTCGCTTTTCATAGATTGATGCAACTCCGTCAACTGAGGTTCAAACCATAAAAGTAACGGACTGGTGAAAGCCAGCAGCAAGTTTTTATCATCATTTCCAGACAAATTAATGAAGCAACAGATCAAAGAGAGCAGCGGCAACCAGAAACTGAATTTTTTAAAGAATATAATCCATACCCCCTTCTACATCCTAAATACTACCACAAAATGCTTTGGGCTGCGTTTTTAAGAAACAGTTAAGAATCAAATAAAGATTGTTAAGAATTGATTGAGTAAACTAGGAAGGGTATAGGATACCGATGCAGACAAAGGAGGGAGTTACCAGATGACATCATAGTTGAAACCTACGGACAAACTATTTAGACCCTTTTGCTTATGGAGTACTAACCAATTCTATGATTAGGAGATTTATGATGAAAAAAATCCTCGGGCTGGCCCTTGCCACCTTGCTTATACTGCCTTCAACAGCACTGGCGAAAGCTGAACCCGTTCAGCGCTCAGACGCAAAGTTGGAACAGGCAGATGTAAAGGAATTTACCAATCAATTTTTTAAACAGAAAGAAATTCAAGAACAGCTTGTAGGAGCTGCAGTTGTTGTAGTTAAAGATGGCAAGGTATTGCTTAATCAAGGTTACGGTTACGCTGATGTTGCTGCCAAGAAACCTTTCGATGCAGATAAGACCGTATTTCGTCTGGCTTCCGTCTCCAAGCTGCTTACCTCTGTAGGTATCATGCAGTTAGCTGAGGCAGGCAAGGTTGATTTGAATAAGGATATACAGGGCTATTTGCCTCATTTGCAAATTCCTAATAAAACAGGGTCCCCGCTTACTCTTAAGCATTTGATGACTAATACTTCGGGTTTTGATTTAGGCGGGTCCGCTGATCCTGCTAAAGCCTACAGCTTGGAGGAATATGTAAAAGCAACAGTACCCACTGTTACCCGTAAACCTGGTGAAGCCTACAGATATAACAATTATGGATTTTCTCTGCTGGGCTACATTATCGAACAGGTGAGCGGCTCATCCTTTGAAGAATATATGAAAAAGGGCTTGTTCGAACCCTTAGGTATGGATAACAGTAATGTGCTGTTCAACAGTGAGGTGAAAAAGGCCATTGCTACCCCTTATGACATTACACTGAAACCTCAAGCACAGATCCCCAATATCCCTGACAGTGGTCCGGAAGGACTCATGTTCTCAACAGGCAGTGACATGGCGAAATTCCTTCAGGCGATGGTTAACTATGGACAACAGGGTTCTAAACGCATCTTAACGAAAGACTCAGTCTTGGAGATGGAGAAGAACAGTGTGACTATTCATCCTGATATTCCGGGGAGCGGTTATGGCCTGGAGACTATTTATCCGTCGTCTTACAATGGATACACTGTCGTTGAGAAGGGTGGCGATTTACCCGGATTTCATAGCAATCTATGGTTGCTGCCTGAAGAGAAAACGGGAATATTCATTGTGTTTAACAGTGATAAAGGTAACCTCCGGGCCCCCTTCTTTGAGCAGTTTATGAACCGCTATTTCCCTGACAAAGGGATAAGTCCTGTGATCAAAACGCCGAAGCCTACGCAAGAGCAACTGCATCCATTCGAAGGGTTATATCGGGATTTGCGTATGCCTGGCTGGACCTACAATATTAAGGCCGGTGACGGAACTCTGATGGTGTCTGATCCCCGGGGAGAGCATGTCTTACGCCAGTCAAAGGATATGCTGTTCTATGATGAGGAGGGAGCGCCTGCCGGCTTCAAAGCGGATAAAGACGGGAACATAGAATACTTCTCTTACAACAAGGAGGGGAGTTGGTCTGAGAAGCTTCCTGAGCCTGCGAAATATTCCGATGTTCCAGAGGATCATCCTTACGCAAAATACATTTATGAGCTCGTTCAATTGGGAGTGATTCAGCAGGATCAGGATACATTTAAACCGGAAGAACCCCTGGCAAGGGGCAAATTTATTGCCCAGTTGTTCAAGTTTACAGATTTCCCGCTTTCTTCAACACCTAGCCAGTTTAGCGATACTAAGGGTCATCCGTATGAGGCAGTTATTCAGACTGCAGTTGAAAGCGGAGTCGTATCAGGATTTTCGGATGGAAGCTTCCGCCCGGATGAGCCTGTGACCCGGGAGCAGGCAGCAACTATAATATGGAGGCTGGTGAAGCAAAATTTAATGGTTGAACCTGTAAAGGCTGAGTTAAGCGAGGATGTCAGCCCTTGGGCATCTGAAGGTGTACAATTCGTAGTGGGCCTTCATCTGTATGGTCCTGATGTTGCAACGACTAATGGAACGGTACAATATCGGCCGAATGATATGCTGTTAAATCAAGAATCTGCTGTGCTGATGGGATTGCTTTTTCAAAATTTGTTCTAATATAGAAGCAGCGCTGAAATACAAGTTAGACCCGCAGAAGGGATGGATGCCCCCTCCCTCTGCGGGTCTTTAATTTTAGGAGGAGCTTGACCTTGCAGTATACTTCAACCTTTATACTGGAATCAGTGATGAAGAAAAGTATTAAGTTGAGCTACAGCAAAAAAGGAGCTATGCACTATGAATAGCAACATCCTTCCTGACAAAAAAAAGCTATGGTATTGGCAAGAAGAGCTAAATAGAGTGGGTCCGCGATTTACTGGAAATAAGGCACATAGAAAGCTGATTGATTTTTTCGAACAAGAATTAACGGACATGGGACTGAAAGTCAACCGGGACAAGCATTTATTCACAAAATGGGAAGCGAAGCAATGGAGTCTGTCTGTGCAGGCGGAACATGGCGGCATAGAGGAATATCCCGTTACGTCTTACTACCCCTATTCAGGAACAACCACAGAGGATGGCGTTGTGGGTGAACTGATCTATTGTGGTTCAGGACCCGGAAATTACAAACAGGCGGCTGGAAAAATCGCGATTGTGGAAGTAACCGTTTCTAAACTTCCCTCTTCGGTAGCACTTAGAAAAAGAACCTCGTTTCCTAAAAGCGCAAAGCTTCCTTTCGGACTAAGAAATTCTGTTGTTAGTTCATTAATGAAAGGTCCGGATTTAGTAGAGGCACAACAAGCTGGAGTGTTAGGCGTGATATGTGTCTGGAAAAAGATATCCGCAGAAAACGTTAGGGGGCAATACCTTCCATTCACAACTGCACTTAAAGACTGTCCGGCTCTATGGGTAGACGGGAACACAGGAGATCAATTGAAGCAGCTAGCCTTCCGGCATGCTAAAGCACGTTTAGTGCTGCATGCTGAAATCGAGGAAAATGCAGATAGCGATACGCTTTATGCCATTCTTCCGGGAACGAATAGTAGCGAAAATATCCTGATCAATACCCATACAGACGGACCGAATGCCTGTGAGGAAAATGGAGGGGTTGGCCTGCTGGCGATGGCAGAGTATTTCTCAAAGCTTCCATTGGAACAGCGTCAAAGGGACTTAGTGTTTGTGTTCGTTACAGGTCACTTCCAAATTCCGCAATTCGGCATACAGGGTCAAGCCACTACACGCTGGCTGCAAGATCATCCTGAACTTTGGGACGGAGAAGGAGGCCATCAGAAGGCGGTGGCGGGTCTTACACTGGAGCACTTGGGATGCAGGGAATGGAAAGATAATCAGGAGATTAGTCAATACAGCGACACCGGAAATCTTGAAACTGAACTTGTGTATACAGCAAATGAGATGATGAATACGATTTATTTGGATTCGCTTAAGGGAAGAACGAAAGTGAGAAGTATAACGTTGAAACCGGTAAACAATATTCATTTCGGCGAAGGGCAACCGTTATTTGACGCCGGGATACCGAATATCTCACTTGTTCCAGCGCCTGACTATTTATGTGCAACAGGACCCAACGGATATTTAGACAAGCTGGACATTGATTTTATGGATGAGCAGATAGGGTCATTTATTAAAATGACAACCGTTATTGACCGTACCCCGGTAGAAGTATTAGGTCAACCAGAACCTTATGCCAAAGGACTTCTGGGTTTCTTGGTAAAGGACGCAAACGAAAAGCAATAAGCGGAAAGAAAGACTTTTGAAACAGACGGAGAACGATAAAGCAATAAAACAGCGGCATTTTGGGCGTGTTTTTCATGTCTGGACTGCCGCTGTTTCGGTCTGCGGGATACTTATATATCAGCATATCTGAATGTTCTTAATGCCAATAAAAAGGCGGCAATCCCCACCAATGACAATAGCCCCATACTTATAAAGTAGCCGGACCACTCCAAGGCCAGAGAATTGCGTAACCCGTTGATAAACCATTGAAAAGGGTTAATCCGGTTGAGCATCTGCACCCAGCCCGGGGCACTATCCAAGGAGTAAAATGCGCTGCTGCAAAGCAATAGCGGAATAGTAATCATATTCGTTAGGATACTTACATTGCTCTCCGTCCGGCTCAGGCTGGCGGCAAAAAAGCTCAGGAAAACATAGCCAATCGTAGCGATAATTATCACCGGTATCAATGCAACAATAGAACGTACTGCAATATTCAGCTCAAAAACAAAAATACCTGATATCAATACGAGGATTGCACACACAAGAGAAGTCAGTGTCCATGCACCTGAAATACTGCATATATATTTCCAGAGAGACATAGGGGTTACACGCAGCAGATTGTATACACCTCTTCGGCGCTGTGTCAGGACCGCGAAGGATGTGGTCATGAACGAATAGAACAAAATGCTGACAGCCATCATGCCGGTTAGTATGCGCTCAGGGTAATCCGGAGATTGTATAAACATTCCCAAGCCAATGGTTCCGCCTATCGGTAACACAATCGACCAAAATAATAAAAATGGATCACGGGTTGCTGATTTAAGCGTAAGTTTGAAGATAGTTTTCATTGTATTTTCCTCCCAATCTAAGCATTATCGGTCAACTGAAGATATAGATCTTCCAGTTTTTCAGCATGATATTGCTGCAACAAGTCTTCCGGTTGTCCCTCAGCAATGATTTGTCCGTTGTCCATCAAAATCAAGCGATCAGCGATACGGGATACTTCCTCCATATCATGAGAGGAGAACAGCACAGTCACTTTGTTCCCGGCAAGCCGCTCAATCATTCTTCTAATTTCTTGACGTGCCCGGGGGTCAAGCCCAGCCGCTGGTTCATCAAGAACAATTAAATCGGGATTGTGTATCGCAGTGACTGCAATGGCAAGCCGCTTTTGCTGTCCGCCGGACAAACGGGCGGCTGGTGTTTTTCCTGCATCTGCTAAGTTGCATTCCTCCAGCTTGTTTCGTATTTGCGCCTTGCTTAGCTTCACATGATAAAGTGCCGCAAAAAGTGCAAGATTCTCTTCAGCTGTGTATCCTTCAAAAAATGGAGTCGATTGGAGCTGCACACCTATATGCGCACGGTAATCGTCCCTCCAGCGTGTGATGTCGCCGGAATCCGGCTGCAAAATCCCCAACAGCATCGCCAAGGTGGTTGATTTTCCGGCTCCGTTTGTGCCAATCAGAGCAAGAACTTCTCCTTGCCTGATTTCCAGGTCAATTCCCTTTACTACCTCACGGTTACGGAATTGCTTGTGGATCCCTTTGGCTTCAATGAGGTTCATTCTTTCCACTCTCCTTTACTTCACATTGTTTATTCATCGTTGAGTATAGGGGCATTTTTTTCTCCCTCAGTTATGAGGGAGAGTGTTTATTCCTGCGTATCCAAAAGCGCCAGCGCCTTTTCAACAAAATCCTGCTGCTGCCGGATAATGGCGAACATATTATCCATGATCAACATGACCATTGGAGGGATGTTATGCTGCATGGCTGCATCTTTGGCTTCAAAACCTTGCTTCACAGCGTCGTATTCGTCCTGTAGAGTGCTGCGCTGCTGTTCTAATGCTCTTCGGCATTCCTCCGGCGGCAGTTTTTCATAAAAGGATAAACCGGAATACATCTTCGAAGGGTATAGCACAGAAGAAGCTTTTAGCGCATCGCTGATCAGCTCCTGCAGATACTGTTTTCCGGATTCAGTAATGGTGTAAATCGCCTTTTGGCGATGCCCGGTCTGTTCAATGCTTGTGACCGCAACATAACCCTCCAGCTCCATTTTTTTCAGTGCATGATAAATAGAACCGATCAGCACCCCACCCCAGCGTTCCGCATCTGTCATCTGCAGCCCCTGCTGCACATCATAACCAGACATAGGCTGAACATTCAGCATTCCAAGTACAAGTAATCGTGTCAACCGTGTTCCACCTCCATTACTCAACGTTGAATATTGTATAATGACTATTTGACTCTGTCAAGTTGATATGTAATCCAGTTATACAAGCATGACGGATATTATGTGAAAATGGCCGTCGCCTGGGCAGTTTCAATGGGCTATATCAAACTGCCCGAGGCAACGATGGCCTACTGGAAAAGAATTCATTGGATGATTTCACCGAACGGATGATCTCCTCAAAATGCGACAGCGTTTTCTAACCCTCTCATCCCTGATTACGAGTCGTAGATTCTATCGTCATCATCATTCTCTTCTTCGAGAGTCCGTATCTCAATCAGTTTCATGGCGGTGAAAGCCCTGATTCCATGCCGATCTCCCCGAACCATTGTAAATATCTCACCTGTGCGGGCCGCAGCAACCGATCCGTTCAGAACGACTTCTCCGTGACCGGACACTATCATCCAGCTCTTGCTGGAATGAAGACAGGGCATTTCAGCCAGGGCATGGTCCGGCAGCAGGGACAATTTAATTGTAAGCACATGCCCCGAACCGCTGGTTGCCTCGTCCAGCACGGTAAAGCTCCCCCATTCAGTTTCCCCATACCTCGGTGCAGCGGAAACGTCTTGGAGGATTTCTTTAATGGCATTTGCTTCTGCTTTGCCGGCAATCAGAATGCCCTCGGGACTTCCTACGGCAACTATGCCGGGCACGCCGATCACATGCAGCGGAATGTTCAATTCATTGACAATATGGGTATAACCCGACTCTCCCCAAATGCCCCCTGCACCAATTACATGATGATTCAGCTGGGCAGTCAGTGTTTCCCAGCTTCCCAGATCACGCCACTCGCCTTCATGCGGCAGCACGACGGCTTTGCTGCTGCGCTCAGCCACTTCCTTGTCAAAGCTGCGGACCGGGAATCCGGGGTAGGCGTCTGTAAATGCGGCAAGGTCAATAGGCAGCCCCATTTGCTCCAGATGCGACAGCATAAAGCGCAGTGAAAAAGCAAAAACTCCACAGTTCCATAACGCATGTTCCCGTAACAGCTCACGGGCTCTGGAGATGACCGGCTTTTCTTCAAAAGAAATGACGGGCGAATAGGCGGAAGTCGTCCCCTTTCCCGGGACAATGTAGCCGTACTGGTCCGAGGGATGGGTGGGCCTTGTCCCAAGCAGAACAAGGTCTGCCTGTGAGGCGGCCAATGTATCCGTGAACTGATGAAATAAACGGAAGAACGCATCATCCGCAAACATATCCGCCGGAGCCACGCAGAGGGTATCTTCGGGTTTAGCTTTTCCGGTGGAGTGCAAGTAGAGCGCCCCAAGCGCGGCGGCAGTGAAAGTACCGCGCTTATAAGGCTCCCCGATTACCGGGTATCCGTTTCCGGTATACCGCCGGGTCAGTGCCATTTGATCCTTATGCGTCACGAACAACGCCGATTCACCCAGTCCGCAGTGATTGAGCTGGCGGCATACCCGTCCAAGCATGGACTCTGTGCCTCCGCCCGGTGCAGGAAGCAGCTCTAGAAACATTTTGGAACGGATCCGTCCGGACAGCGGCCACAGCCGCTGTCCGGAACCGCCGCATAAAAGAATGGTATGCACGGCTGTCTGCCTCCTTAATGCTTAGGTGGAGTGGAATATCCTTTACGCTGATGGAAGGAAAGCGAACGGTAGGTACGGGCATACTTCTGAATCTGCGCTTTACCCAGAGAAGCGGCTGAGGTTTTCAGAGACTTATTGTTGGCATTTTTTAATATCACAGCGGCGCTGTTTCCGCTGTAGACATAATTGGCATAGGTTTCAAATTCGGAAAAGCCGAACTGTTTCTTCTTGTCGATACTGCGGATAATGGCGGCATGCCATGACATCCCGTGCCGGGCTTCGATTTTTCTTTTAAGTCCGGCCAGTTTTGCTTTCTCAAACAGCATGTAATGGGTAACAAAGGATTTGGGTGAAGGGGCGGCAGTACCCAGCAGCTTCCGGTAGGTGCGGAAATATTCCGGCTGGCTCCAGTTGCGGTAATAAAAGATACTCTTTCCCCCGGTACGGAACCGGTGGGGACGAATCAGCACCGTATCGGCATCAATGACCAGAAAATGACTCTCCCGGCAAATATGATCACCGTTCATTTTAAGCAGCTGCTGATACAGCCAGCCGGAACGGTTCCAGCGGGAGGAAGAATAACGGATGTCCTTTTTAGTAAACGGCAGAACGGTGGACTCATTGACAAAGATACAGTTTTTGCGTAAGCACAGATTTCTGATCTTGCTGCTGTTCGGTGAGACAATATAGATATTGCTGATGGGATGGCGGACATAGCGGCGAAGACTGTCGATCACATGAGGGAGGGTCGCCAGGTCCTTTTCAATCGCCGGAATAAGGACATCTATCGCGGGACCGCTAATACTTAAGCCTGCTGAGGTTGCTGACATAGTTTCATCTCCATGCACAAATTGACATGAGCGTCTGCACTAATGTATGCCGCGAATTCACTTCATGACCGGGCATAGATCACCGTAAAGATAATCTATTCCTTACGGGATAGATGCTTAATTCAGCGGGGCCTCTTCTGCATAGGATGCAGTGACTATGTAAATCAGGGAGGGAATTCATCCCATCTCAGACAGGAGAGTGCATGAGTGAAGGCAAAACACGCTAACTTACCGCAGAGCAAATGGCTCAAGACCAAATTGCTGCTGCGCAACGCTTCGATCAGGCCCTTTATTCCGGACACCCGGAAGTTCAGCAAACGTAATCTGGAGCAGATGATCCACAGCTATGGAATGATCTATGTCAAGCCGGAACGGGGAACCTATGGCAACGGGGTCATCCGCGCGGAGCGGGGGGAACGGCAGGGCTTTACTTACCAGTATGAAGAAACCGTCCGTCATTTCGACAGCTTTGAGGCCTTTCACAAAAGTCTGGCAAAGAAGACTGGCGGCAGGAGTTATTTGATTCAAAAAGGGATTCACCTGCTGAAGCATAACCGGCGTCGCTTTGATATCCGGGTGATGGTACAGTTAAGCCCCAAGGGCGTATGGGAAGCTACCGGGATTATCGGACGGCTCGGGCATCCGGGGAAAATAGTGACGAATTACCATAGCGGCGGCAAACCCATGGCGATTGAGAAATTGCTCTCGACCCATCTTTCGGAGCGCAGGCTTGCGCAGCTGACAGAGGAATTGAATAGACTGGGCACCCGCATGGCGGCTCATATGCAGAAAACCTACCCCCGGATTCGGCAAATTGGTGTAGATGTCGGTTTGGACCGGTCGCTGACGCCATGGATTATTGAAGTGAACATGAATCCCGATCCCTATATCTTTAATCAGCTTAAGGATAAATCCATGTATAAAAGAGTAATGAGGTACCGGCGTTTTTACATGGGGAAATAAAGCTTTCGCATCAGGAGTACCCGCTGCCGTTTGCAGAGGCTCAGTGACAACTGAGCCTTTTTGGTGTCTGGCGGGCGACGTACAGAACAACAGAGCAGTAAAGTGTCCTTGCCCGTAATACCTACCAGCGGCTCACTCTCATTTCAAGCGGTATTCTAACGGAGAGACGCCGAAGTGAGCCCGGAACACCCGATGAAAATAAGAGTAGCTGGCGAAGCCGCAAGTTTCGGCAATATGCTCCAGCGTCAATTCACTGTATTTGATCTGTTCTACAGCCGCTTTGAGCCGGATCTCAATCGCATATTGAATCATGGTTTTACCATAATGCTCCTTGAACAGCCTTACTGCCCGCGACAGGCTAAGACCGGCATAGCCGGCAGCTTCCTCAAGCTTAAAGGTGACCGTGGCATGCTCTTCAATAAACCGCTTGAGCTTCAGGGTTGCCGTACCCTTCCGGTCCGCCTGTACATTTTCAGTAATCGCTCTGTCAATATACAGGCAGAGGCTGCGCAGCAGCACATCCTTCAGCTCGGTATCCTCTTCAAGCGAACCGCGCCGTTTCTCCAGCAGCAGGTTGCGCCATAAGCCAATCAGCTTGTCATCCAGGCCAATCCGGTTAGCTACCGGACGGTTCCTCCGTTTCCACCAGGCGTCAATCCAGGGGCCTTCGCAGAACAGATAATAGTCTCCGCTGGACAGGCGTCCCTTATGGTCCGGTTCCTTCACTGTTAGCTGGTAATCGTCGCCTGGCCGGAGCAGCAGCAGATCACCGCCACTTAGGGTGTACTCTTTGCCGTGTGAAGTCACTTCACAGGAGCCTTCGGTCTGCAGCCGGAACAGGTAATTCTGTAATCCGCCCTTCAGATTGTGGCTAAACGACTTATAGTGATATGAGTGATCGCAGATGAGCAGAGACGTATCCACGAATATGACCCTCCCAACGAATTCAGAGCAAATAGTTCATGTTCTGTCGATATTGTATATGTTCATTTTAGTCTGTATTCCACTAGAATGATACCAGAGAGAACAATAAAATTTTAAGTAGACAGAGGTGCTTGTTATCATGAACAAGATCAATATCGGGTTGCAGCTGTACACGCTCCGTGATCTAACCGCTTTGGATTTCGAAGGAACACTCCGTAAGGTGGCGGAGCTTGGTTATCAAGGCGTTGAATTTGCCGGGTATGGAGATATTCCTGCTGAACAAATGAAGTTGCTGCTTGATGAGCTGGGTCTCCAAGGATTCAGCAGTCATGTTTCGCTGGAAGCCATGCGTAAGGATCTGCAAAAAGAGATTGATTATCTCAAAACTATCGGTGCAGCGTATATGATCTGTCCTTTTCTAATGCCCGAGGATCGTCCTCAAAGCAGTGAGGAGTGGAGCAAATTGTTCTCCGAGCTGCAGGAAATAGGAACTGAAGTCAGTAAGCAGGGATTGATCTTTGGTTATCACAACCATGATTTTGAATTTATAGGACAGGCCGGAGAACATAACGCATTTGATGGCATGTTTATGCAAACCACACCGGCTGCGGTTCAAGTGGAAATGGATGTGTGCTGGGTTCAATTCGCTGGACAGCATCCGATCGAGTATATCCACAAATATGCCGGACGTCTGCCGCTTCTCCATCTGAAGGATTTCAGTACAGACGAGCAGGGTCAGATGATAACGCTTGAATTGGGACAAGGTTCCGTTAATCTGCCTGCGGTTATTGACGCCTCA
Source organism: Paenibacillus sp. FSL M7-1046 (assembly GCF_038007405.1). Classification (NCBI taxonomy): domain Bacteria; kingdom Bacillati; phylum Bacillota; class Bacilli; order Caryophanales; family Paenibacillaceae; genus Paenibacillus; species Paenibacillus sp. FSL M7-1046. The sequence goes on from NZ_JBBOXB010000001.1 coordinate 4,501,393, forward strand.
GCGAAAGCGGGGGTGCAATGGCTGATCGTGGAGCAGGATGTCTGTCAGAACCCGCCGCTTGAAAGTATATCGAACAGCTATAGCTGGCTCAAACAAAACTATTTAAACCAATAATAATCCATTACTTAAAGGAGCTATTTAACATGAAAAAAATCAAAGTTGCTGTATTCGGCTGCGGCGCCATCGCCGAGCGCAGACATATTCCAGAGTATGCAGCGAGTGAACACGTAGAGCTGGTTGCTTTTGCAGATCCTATCATGGAGCGCGCCGAGAAAATGGCCGAAACCTATGGCGGCAAAGGTTATGCCAGCTACGAGGAATTACTGGCTAATGAAGAAGTGGATGCGGTCAGCGTATGTACGCCGAACTATCTGCATGCTTCAATGGCTATTGCGGCGGCCAATGCAGGCAAACATGTTCTGGTGGAAAAACCCATGGCATGCTCCGCTGAAGAAGGTGAGCAGATGATCGAAGCTGCCCGTAAAAACGGAGTGTACCTGATGGTTGGACATAATCAGCGTCTGATGCCGCCTCATGTGAAGGCCAAAGAAATTCTCGACTCCGGCAAACTGGGCAGAGTGCTCACATTCCGCACGTCCTTTGGGCACCCGGGTCCGGAGGGCTGGAGTGTAGACGGTGCAGACAGCTGGTTTTTCCGCAAAGAAGAAGCAATCATGGGCGCGATGGGCGACCTGGGTGTACACAAATCAGACTTTATCCGTTATTTGCTGAACGACGAAGTCTCCGAAGTTGCCGGCTTTATCAGCACTTTGCACAAAGAAGGCACGGAAGTCGATGATAACGCAGCCTGCATCCTGCGTATGAAGAGCGGCGCCATCGGAACACTGGTTGCCAGCTGGACACAATACAGAGGCGGAGACAACAGTACCGTGTTATGGTGCGAGCATGGCGTGATGAAGATTGGTACTGTAGAGGGTGACGAAGTGATCGTAGAGCTTACGAATGGTACGGTCGAGACCTACAAAGTGGGCGCTATGGCGACCAATGAAAAACAAGTGCCGAGTGGTGTCATTGATGATTTCGTGAAATCCATCGTAACGGATACACCTCCGGCGATCTCTGGGGAAGAAGGTCTGAGATCCCTGAAAGTTATTTTGGCTGCATTCGAATCCCAGAAGACGGGGCAAATGGTCAAGCTGTAATTATTTTCACACATAAGCAAATAGTTCAGGTTACAAATGATGGAAACCGCAGCCGGTTTAGCTGCGGTTTTTGTATGCCGGAAGGCTATTAAATCAACAACTTGCCTGTGAAGAGTATTTTGTTAAAGGCACAAGCGGTCAGCTTGATCTCTGCCATTTTTTGAGCATTAACACCGGTCTATGCTATAATTCCTTATACTAATGAGAGTAAACAGGAGGAAGGGAATGCAAGAACGAAGCAAGAGAAGGAAAGCGCAGCGCAGCAAATCACGTAACCGCAAAACGCTGCTTAGCGTGACCGCTGTGCTGGGTACGTGTCTGATCGCTGGAGCTGTTTATGCAGGAACTTTGTATTATAAGGCTGAACGGGCACTTGACCGGATTTCGGCATCGGGAACGACTCCCAGTGAAACGGCAAGTCCTGCATCGCCTATGCCTGGAGCTTCGGCCGAGGCTGCGGATGCCGTGGATGAGAATAAACCGCTCACGTTCTTACTCGCCGGTGTGGACAACCGGAGCGGCAGCGGAGGGACGCTGAATACGGATGTGCTGATGCCGGTGGTCTATGAGCCTGTGAGCAAAAAGCTGTCCATCCTGTCCATCCCCCGTGACATGAAGATCACAAGCAGTGATATCGGCACGCATAAGGCCAATTATTATTACGCTTATTATTACTCACATAACAAAGGTGAGGATCTAAGCAAGACCAAGGAGTTCTACAGCAGCATTCTGCAGGTCGACATTGACCATATGATTCTGGTTAATTTTGAGGCGTTCAGCAGCATAGTGGATGAGCTTGGCGGACTGGATATCGATGTGCCGATGAATATGCGCTATGTGGATAATGCGGACGGAACGAATATTAATCTGACTAAAGGGATGCAGCATTTAAGCGGCAAGGAAGTGCTGGATTTCGTCCGTTACCGCAAGTCGAACCGGGGAACGGCTGAATCCTCAGATATATCCCGCAATGAGCGGCAGCAGGAGGTCTTGAACCTGATTCTGGGCAAGCTGGATTCTGTTAACGGGCTCGCTCAGCTGGGGGATATCATCGACATCCTGGGGGAGAATATCCGCACCGATATCGACAAGGTTCAGCTCCGTGACTGGATTCTGAATTATAAATCCATGAAGCCTTCATCCAGTGAGCTGATTACACTGGATTCGGTCTGGAAGAGCCCTTATGTCTATGCCAAAGAAGAGGATCTGCTGGTGAAGCTGCAGAAATTTCGCGAACCGCTGGGTCTGCCTGCGCTCGACAAGCAGCAGCTGCTTCATGATTTTGGAATTACGGATTAGGCTGGAGCACGATACATAGGTTTCACTATGCTTGGTCCATGTACGAACAATAAAGAGCTGTCTCCACAGTAGAGGTTTCTACTGTGGAGACAGCCCTTTTTCATTTATGTTCTGATGTACTCCGAGAAGTTCTCCTGCAGGTATAGCGAATTGATATCCTCCCGCAGATGGTGATGAATCAACGCCTCAATGGACTCGGTTTCCTTTTGCATCATGTATTCAAGGATACGCTGATGCTCATTCCAGATTTCCTCAAGCTTCTCCGTTCTCAGCATGTGCAGTCTGCGGTATCTTTCATAATGCACATTGGACTGCTGAATCAGATTCCACAGGAACTCCCGGCCGGCTAACCTGAACAGGGCAGCGTGGAATGCATCGTCCAGGCGGAGAAACTGCTCTGTGGCCGATTCTTCATGGATGGCGGCTTTCTGCTGCTGCAAAATATCTTTCAGTTCATGTACGCCTTTGAGTACAAGATGAGTGGACAGATATTTGATAATCTCTTTTTCCAGAACACTTCGCAGGTAAATAATCTGTTCGACCGACTCCAGGTCAATATAAGAGACCAAATTGCCCTTTTTGGGATAAACATCAATGTAGGACTCCCGGCTGAGCTGTTTCAGCACATCGCGTAAAGGTGTTCTTGATATCTGAAACCGTTCGGACAAGGCGGTCTCACTTAGAATGGTACCGGGTTTCAGCGTCAGGGTAAGAATTTCGTTCTTTAGCGAATTCATAATTTCTTCTTTAATTGACATTGTACTCCTGCTCCATTGTCGTTTTTAAGACCTAGTATACATCATTGTAGAGGTTTATTAAAGTAAACGATAATGTTTTCGAAAGATATATTGACAACTTAATGGCTGTATTTTATGATCAAGGAAATCTTGTATACAAGATACTAGAGGTAAAATCAGAGGAGGTTCTATCAATGAACATGACGTGGAGATGGTATGGTGAAGGCAATGACAACATTACGCTTGACCATATCCGGCAGATTCCGGGGGTTATGGGTATCGTCTGGTCTTTGCACGATAAAGTAGCCGGTGAAGTGTGGGAAATGGAACGGATCCAGGAAGTGGCGGATCAAATCACTGCCAAAGGCTTCAGCACAGCTGTGGTGGAGAGCGTCAACGTTCATGATGATATCAAAATCGGCCTGCCGTCCCGTGATAAATATATAGATATTTATATCGACACGATCCGCAAATTGTCCAAAGTGGGCGTAAAAGTCATCTGCTATAATTTCATGCCTGTATTCGACTGGACCCGCACAGAGCTGTACAAGGAATTGCCGGACGGCTCCAATGCCCTCTTTTATGAAAAGGCTGCCATTACCAATAATCCGCGTGAGATGGTGGACCGGATTCTGAAAGGCGCCGGACAATTCACAATGCCGGGCTGGGAGCCTGAGCGGCTGGCGAAGCTGGATGAGCTGTTCGCAGCCTATGCAGATGTTACGGAAGATAAGCTGTTCGAGAACCTCAAATACTTCCTGGAACGCATTATTCCGGTATGCGAGGAAGTGGACATCAAGATGGCGATCCATCCCGACGATCCGGCCTGGCCGATCTTTGGCCTGCCGCGCATTATCCGCAACCGGGAAATGATCCGCAGGTTCCTGGATTTGGTGGACAGTCCCTACAACGGTCTAACCTTCTGCACAGGATCGCTGGGCACGAATCCGGAGAACGACCTGCCGGCGATGATCCGCGAGTTCCATGACCGTATTCATTTTGCCCATATCCGCAACGTGAAGGTGTTTGAGAACGGTGACTTTATAGAGGTGTCGCACCGCGGGCGTGATGGCAGTGTGGATGTGGCTGAAGTTGTCAAAGCCTATCATGAGAATGGATATACCGGTTATGTGCGTCCGGACCACGGGCGGCATCTATGGGGCGAAGAGAAAAACTGCCGTCCGGGTTACGGCCTATATGACAGAGCCATGGGCATCATGTATCTCCTTGGCGTATGGGACAGTCTTGACAATGTCAAGGGGGCGAACTAAATGCTGCGCTTAAGCCGAAGCAGTATCTCTGATGAAGCAGCCTGGAAGGCTGCGGGTGTAGAGCTTCCGCGCTTTGACTTTGATCAGGTGGCGAAGAATACACAGGTGAAGCCGGAATGGGTTCATTTCGGTGCAGGCAACATCTTCCGCGGATTCGTGGCGAATGCCCACCAGAAGCTGCTGGACAGCGGCAAAGCGGACACCGGGATCATCGCGGCGGAAACGTTCGATTTTGAGATGATCGATAAGGTCTACAAGCCATACGACAATCTGACACTGCTCGTGCTGATGAACGCACGCGGTGATTTCCAGAAAAAGATCGTCAGCAGCATTGTTGAGGGAATCGCAGCCGACAAGAACCGTGAAGCGGATTACCGCCGTCTGACTGAGGTGTTCGAGAATCCCAGCCTGCAGATGGCCAGCTTCACCATTACGGAGAAGGGTTACTCACTGACAGGCCCGAACGGACAGTATCTCGGCATCGTGGAAAAGGATATCGCAGGCGGGCCGGAGCAGCCGGTGCATGCGATGAGCATCGTGGCTTCCCTGGCCTACCGCCGCTACCTGAAGGGCCAATACCCGATGACCTTTGTGAGCATGGACAACTGCTCCCACAATGGCGATAAGCTGAAGAACGGTGTCGTGACCATTGCCAAAGAGTGGGCCGGCAAGGGACTTGTCGAAGAAGGATTTGTGACTTATCTGGAGGACGAGCGGCTAATCGCCTTCCCGCTGTCCATGATCGACAAAATTACGCCGCGCCCGTCCGAAACGGTCCAGGCGGCGCTGCTGGAACAGGGAATCGGCGATATGGATGTCATCGTCACTTCCAAGAATACCTATACAGCCCCATTCGTAAACGCGGAGATCAGCGAATATCTGGTGATTGAAGACAAGTTCACGAATGGCCGTCCGGCGCTGGAGGAAGCAGGGATTATCTTTACCGACCGCGATACAGTCAACAACGTGGAGACGATGAAGGTAACAACCTGCCTCAATCCGCTGCATACCGCGCTTGCCGTATCCGGCTGTCTGCTTGGCTACACCCTGATCGCCGATGAGATGAAGGATGATACGCTGCGTAAATTCGTGGAAATAATCGGCTACAAAGAGGGATTGCCGGTCGTAGTGGATCCGGGGATTCTCAGTCCAAAGCAGTTCCTGGACGAAGTATTGACAGAACGCTTCGCCAATCCGTTTATCCCTGATACCCCGCAGCGGATCGCGACCGACACCTCACAGAAGGTGGGCATACGGTTTGGAGAAACCATTAAATCGTATATCCGCCGGGAGGATCTTGATCCGGCGCAGCTGACAGCTATCCCGCTGGCGATTGCCGTCTGGTGCCGCTATCTGCTTGGAGTAGATGATGAAGGCAAACCTTTCACATTGAGTCCGGACCCGCTGCTTGAGGTGCTGCAAGGACATTTGCAGGGAGTTTCACTCGGAGCTACCGCGGTAAATGTGCGGCCAATTCTTGAAGACGGGCAGCTCTTTGGTGTTCGGCTCTATGACATCGGCCTTGGGGAGAAGATTGAGGGTATGTTCCTTGAAATGCTGGCCGGCCCGGGAGCTGTGCGGAGCACATTGGAGAAATACCTGAAATAAGGGTAAAGGAGCATAAGGATGAAGCCTTTTATTCATGAGGATTTTCTGTTGCAGTCAGAGGAGGCCCGGATACTCTATCATGAGTATGCGGAAGCTCTGCCTATTATCGACTATCATTGCCATCTGGACCCGAAAGCCATTGCCGACAATAAACGCTTCAATAATATTGCCGAGGTCTGGCTGGGTGGAGACCACTATAAATGGCGTGCACTGAGAACATTCGGGATCGAAGAGAGATATATTACCGGCAATGCCTCTGATGAAGAAAAGTTTGCCAAGTGGAGCGAGGTGCTTCCCTATACTGTCGGCAACCCGCTGTACCATTGGTCGGCGCTGGAGCTGAAAGCTTACTTTGGCGTAGAGGAGCAGCTGAGTCAGGACAACTGGCGGAAGATCTATGACCACTGCAACACCTTGATTGCCCAGGACGGCTTCACGGCCCGGGGGCTGATTACCCGTTCCAGGGTGAAATGGATCTGCACGACGGATGATCCGGTGGATGATCTGCGGTACCATGAGCAGATTGCCGGAGACAAAGAGTTCAAGACCGGGGTGACGTCGACCTTCCGGCCGGATAAGGCACTGCTGATTGAAGCGGAATCCTTTCCGGGTTATGTAGCAAACCTGGAGCAGACCGTAGGGTATGCCATCACCTCCTATGAACTGATGGAACGCGCGCTGCTGGAGCGAATTGAATACTTTGACCAGCAGGGCTGTATGATCTCTGACCATGGCTTCTCACACCTTCCTTATGCTGAGGCGCCGCCATCTGTACTGGAGACGATCTTCAGCAAGCGGCTGAGCGGCGAGACCTTGAGCAGACTGGAATGCGATCAGTACGCAACAGCGTTGTTCTTAGCCATGGGCCGCAAATATGCCGCCCACGACTGGGCGATGCAGCTGCATATCGGTGCGATCCGCAATCCGAACACACGCATGTTCCGGGAGCTTGGTCCGGACACGGGCTTCGACATCATCGGTGACCGCAGCTACGCGGACAACTTATACAAGCTGCTCGACGGGCTGGACCGGACCGGCGAGCTTCCCCGGACCATTCTCTACAATTTGAATGCAGTGCAGAATGATGTGCTGGCTGCGATGGCGGGGTCTTTCCAAGGCGAAGGAGTCAAAGGGAAGATTCAATTCGGCTCCGGCTGGTGGTACAACGACCAGAAGGACGGAATGATCAAACAAATTACTTCCTTATCCAATCTGGGGCTGCTCAGCTGCTTTGTAGGGATGCTGACAGACTCGAGGTCTTTCCTGTCCTATACACGTCATGAGTATTTCCGCCGGATTCTGTGCAACCATATCGGCGGCTGGGTGACCAGCGGGGAGGCCCCGCGGGATCTTTCATTCCTTGGAGGCATCGTTCAGGATATTTGCTACCATAATGCCAACCGCTATTTTCAATTAACCTGATAAAGATGATAATTTTACAGTCGAAGAACTGCAAAAGCTACCTGTTCCGCTTGAAATAGCGCAGAAGAAACAATCCGGTAATGAGGCCTACACCTGCTATCCCCGCAGCAATCCAGAGGTGCCGGCTGTCTCCAGCTTGTCCGGCTGCTGGTTCAGCACCGGCATTGGCGGCACTTGCAGTCGAAGGACTTTCAGCGGCTGGACTCACGGTAGGACTAGGTGATGGGGAAATGCTGATTTCTTTATCCTTCAGAAACTCCAGGTCTACGTAGGCGTCCGAAATCTTTACGGAAGGGGAACATAACGGATTTTCCCACTTGCCGTCCTTTTGCCTCAGAAAAAAAAGATAATCACTGCCTTCTTCGCTGGGGCCGTTCATCGCACCCCAAGTCATATTTTCGTCAACGACAAGGGAAGGTTCCGTGATCGTTTTGAAACTGCGTACTACCGTCATATGGATTTGGTTGTTGGAGCTGATTTGCACGACATCCTCCACATGTCCAATGACGACTCCATCGTATGTATCATAGGCCGCTTCCATGGAAAGCAGTTGTACACAGGATAAGGCTGATGTGCTTGGGGCGGGCAGGAACAGAGTGAACAACAGAACGAGCAAGGCTGCTTTTCTCATAAGGAACACCTCCGGGTTACCTACCAAACGTTCCCAGTGGCTAAAAGGTTGCATTTCATGTGATGCGCAAATTCCTGCGGATTCAGGGAGACAGCCCCGGCATGTACCTCTGGTGCAAGCAATATTTCAGACTGACGAGGTGCAGAAGCCGTTAATTCCGGTCTCTGCGCCTTTATTATTTTGTAGTTGACTTTGCCCTTAGGGGAAGGTGCATAGTGGATACAAATACAAGGAATGGAGGGGACGGCTTGCTGTCGATTGGAGACTTCTCGAAGATATGCGAAGTATCTACAAAAACGCTCCGATATTATGATGAAATGGGATTAATTAAACCTGATGAGATTAATCCGGAAAATGGCTATAGGTATTATTCTATCAGGCAGCTTAAAAAGATGCTCTTTATCAACCGTTTGAAATCCTATCATTTTTCACTGGAAGAAATCAAAGCTCTTCTGGACTGGGAAGAGGATCAATCCGATGAGAAGCTTCGTTCTGCCCTGGATCGCAAGAAAAGAGAAATAGAGGACAAGCTGAAAGCTTTTGAACAAACACTGCAACAAATAAGCAACGATATTTTAAATGTAGAGAAGGGCCTGCCGATTATGTCCTATATGGACGATATTGAAGTGCAACTTGTTGAAACCCGGCCAATAAATATGCTTTATATGCGTCAGATGATGAGCAGGGATGACTATGCTTTTGGATACGGAAAGTATTTTAGCAGGTTATATGAGAGGATTGCGACTGAAAAACTCACCTCGCTGGGTACACCCATGACAATTTATCACAGCGCTGAATACAATCCGGCCAGCAATGATATCGAGTTTGCCATCCCGGTAAAAGAAACGGTAAACGGAACGCGTAATCTGCCTGGAGGCCTGTGTGCGAAGTCTGTTTTAAAGGGATCATATTCGGAATTGACTTCGGTCTATGCCAAGCTGAGGGAATGGATAGAGAATGAGGGCTATGTAATGGTGAAATCACCCTATGAAATTTATGTAACCGACCCTTATCAAGGCACCGGTCCTGAGGATCACGTTACCGAGATATATTTTCCTGTAAAGAAAATTTAAAAACGTCTTGTAGAGAGGTGTCTATCATGCAAAGAAACTACTGGCCCACTTCAGAATGGCTGCAAGCCCCAGACCCGGCAACCTTGAGGAAGGATGCTGAGAAGCTTACAGCGCTTGATCCAATCATTAAATCGGAGTACAGCAATATAAACGGTATTGTTGTTGTGAGAAACGGATACATGGCTTATGAAAGCTATTATAACGGCTATGGCCCGGAGGATACGCATCATGTAGCCTCTGTAACGAAAAGTGTCATATCTGCTCTCGTTGGCATTGCCATAGATGCAGGATATATTCGCAATGTAGACCAGAAGGTGCTCGATTTTTTCCCTGAATATGCTCAAGGTGCTGATAAGCAGAAACAAGAAGTCAGCATTCGCCATCTTCTCACGATGACGGCTCCCTATTCATTTGAGGACTGGCAAGAACCGCTCGACAAGATGTGCATGCAGCCTGACTGGGTAAAATACACTTTGGATCTGCTCGGCCAACAAGGTAGTATTGGAACCTTTAAGTATTCCACCGCAGGGGCACATCTGCTTTCCGCTATCCTCACTCGCAGCACAGGAAAAAGTGCCCGTGAGTTTGCCAACGAATGTTTATTTAAACCCATCGGGATGAAAGAAATTCCGGATTATGAAATGAAATCGTTCGGCTTTGAGGATCTATTCGGGGAAAATGTGAAGGGATGGGTTACAGATCCGAACGGCAACTCCACAGGAGGCTGGGGACTTACACTAAGTCCCCGTGATATGGCACGTTTTGGTCTCCTATATCTGAACGGTGGCATTTGGGACGAACATGAGGTTGTTTCGGGTGCATGGACCCGCGAATCCACAGCAATGAACCCTAATAAGTACGGCTACCTATGGTGGTTACGCCAAGAGGATGGAGTTTCCGCATACTTAGCTATGGGAGACGGCGGCAATGTCATTTGCTGTATTCCAGAAAAAGATCTAGTCGTAGCCATCGCATCAGAATTCATGATGAATCCCCGGGATAGATGGACACTGATTAATTATTTAATCGGAAAATAAATATCAATCTGAGATTCGGGGTTATCCGCGCCTAGAAACCGTTCAGAATAGCATTCGAAATCATCCCTGGCAGCCAGTTCTACATCGCTTGCAGACAGCCAAGCTCCCCAGATATACTGATAACTTTGAAACAATGAGTATACCTTTCCAGTGTGTGTGAATCGTGCGTATTTTCCTCCGGGGAACTTTTTATAACACATTTTATCTGGAGCAAGGCTTGGTTCGTTTACTTCTATTCCGATAAATTCGCTTGTTTGGCTCTGCTCACTGAACGAATCAAATGTACAGCCTTGTGCAGACTCAAAGATGCCATAACGGCAGGAGTCAGGAAGCGCATGATGGATTTCATGAACCCGAGACTGGAAATATTCCCACTTACTAACGCTTTGATTGTTTGCAACACTAGTTTGAAATCGTATGCCAACGAGCTGTTTGGGTTCAACATCGACAATTTGCGGCCGCAGCGTAATAGAATTACACCGATGCTGTATTTCAGGTTTAGTGATTTCCCTGCGGCTGCCAAGGATGGTCTCTACACGGTTTTTGCGGTATTGATTCGGTGTCATATGATACTGGGATTTAAAGGCCCGGCTGAAAGCTTCATGGGATTCAAACTGCAGAGAAACCGCAATATCTAAAATTCTTTTATTAGTGTATAGCAATTCCTTCGCGGCCTGTGTCAGTCTTCTGGAGCGTATATAACTTCCTGCGGTTTCTCCCATCATTGCTTGAAAAAAACGATGGAAATGATAATACGAATAGGAGGCTGCTTTAGCAACATCAGTAACGGAGATAGCGTTATTTAGATTGCTTTCAATAAAAACCAATGCTTTTTCCAGTTGCAGCCTATAGTCCATAGCAGCCTCTCTTTCTCAAATTATAAAATATTATAAAAGTTTTTTGGTGTCTGTTCGTAAGGAAGCTGTACAGAAAATTCCATATCCTTCTGTGAAGCGAAAGTAAACAACTGCCAATCATTCTGCTGTGGGGAACCAAAGGTCATTTCCACTTGTCCTGCTGTAACATCAAAAATCATAGAACGCAGTGTGCCGAAAAAGTCTCCGTAGTAGTGGCAGCATAACCCATTTGGATAGGGTGAAGATAGCAATTGTTTTATATCTGTTTTCGTGAATTTTTCCCTTGCGTGGCTAAAGTGGACAATAAGGTCGTTTCTAATCATGGAATTTTCTAGGATCACTTTCTCAAAGGACTTTAGCTCAGTAAGTACTGCGTGATTGGTAGCACTTAAAAAAGATTCTTCTGTTTGGCCATCCAGTAACTTATTCGCCTTGTGTCCATCAATACATTCAAACAAGGCTATTTCACCACTTTTATCGGCAAGCATCAAATTCATGTTGTACCCGATGGGAACCTCCATGCAATAATTAACTGCTTCCTTAACGTTTTGGCAATTTTCCAGAATTCCGCGAATTACAGCCCAGAACTGCAGGCCGCTTACTTCCGCCTTCTGTCCGCCCTCAAAATTACCGACAGGCATTCCGCAGGAGGCTTGGGCAACGGCGAGGCCACATTCATTCATCCCATCACCGCGACCAAATAGGTTAATCATAGAGCCGAGATGCTTGTATTTACCAGTTGGTTGAGTATAGCTAAAGCAAAGCTCCTCCATCACATCGGAGAACTCATAATTCCTCGCAAGGATAGTATGTCCTTCCTGTGTTTTGGCAGGCATTGCCGCAATCAAGCTGCATCCGCGTTCTAAATAGGTCATAGCGTAAAACAATGCTTGACCGCGTTCAATACCAACGGTATCTGCGAATCCTTGTATTTCTTCATTGATACCGCTGCAATATTGATCCAATAGTTCAGTGATTTCCTCTAATTTCTTTTGAGGGTACACTTTTGGAGGGAGCAACATAGCTTTGAGCATTTCCGGTTTGGACAACGCCCATTTACCAAGCAATACGCCAATTTGATAACTGTCTCCTTCAAAGGTTTTATAATACGCTGTAGTTTTTTTCAAAATAGTCACCTTACCTTTCCTGTTTTACTTTACAAGAAAGGAAATAATTGATTTTGATATTTTCTGCTGTTTTAGGTTTTTTGCATGATACTGTTTCAGCTTGCTCTTAGCGGTTACAGGAACTTCCTTAAAGTGTTCAGCCGCTTGATTCCTTCCGTGCCGGCCCATCCTCCGGCACTTGCCAAGAGGACATTGTGGAAAAGCTTCAACGCTATAGAATAGGTCACGGTCCCAAGGATAATTTCGATGACAAAGAAGCGCAGGATATCGCCGGAGGTTATAATATAGACTTTGAATTCTTGGTTATGGGTCATGGATTAATCACCGTCTCTTCAGGGTTTATGTAACTAAATATGCTTATTTTAGGTTGTCTAATGCCTAAAATCACCTATTAACCGCTAACGCTGTCATGTCCTTGTTCCTTGTTGCAAACTTTTGTTCTGCGGGATAAATGGTATATATTATATTTGAGGAATAATTGAATGTTTTTATTTGAATAAAGGTGAGGAGCAGGGGAATGAACACAGCGGAGTTCCAACAGTACGTAAGAGAATTTAGTGAAGTGAAAGGTTTTGACAGGAGTACCATTGAGCAGCGGATGTTGTACTTGATGACTGAGGTTGGTGAGTTGTCGAAAGAGGTGCTGTCTGTGTCCTTTCATCCCGATGCCGAGAAGAAAGAGAATCTCGGTTATGAGATGTATGATGTGGTGTGGAACATCTTTGATTTAGCTAACAAGCTGGACATTAATCTGGAGGACGCCTTCAATCGCAAGAAGGAAATCAATGACAACAGAAACTGGGAATAATATGGGGAATGTATCTCATTTGCATAGAATGTGATATTGTTAACAGCGGTGTGAAATGTGTGTGGTCTTGGAATTAGCAGGACTAGAAGGGACGAACGGCATTATGTTAAAGACAGAATTTATTGATGTATTGTCGGTTATTTCCATAAAGTTATATGATTCGGCTGCCAACGTTATGGATACAGCAAGCAAGTTAATCCCCGCAAATACCTTCTGCATCGCGAATCTGGATAGTCTCTCTACAAAGGTGATGAAAGCATACAACCGGGACAAGCTCATCTTGGGAGAGGGCCTGGTAGTAGACAATGAGGAGTCTTACTGCGCGCTGGTGACGGAGCATGCCCAGGGCCCGCTGCTTATTAACAATAATCTTACCCATCCGTTAACCAAAGACATGGATGCGACTCAATTCGTAGGCGGTTGTTCGTTTATCGGAGTTCCGATCCGTAATGAAAAAGGCGAGTTTTACGGTTCGCTTTGCTCTTTTGACCAGGATTTCTATCAGTATCAGGAACGGGATATTGAATTATTGCTTTCTTTGTCAGCCTTTTTCACCGTACTGCTTGAAATGGAGTCAACGCTCATACAGCTGAGAGAGGCTGAAGAAATAGCTGCGCAGGTGCTGGAGGACAAGAATAATCTGCTTGCAGTGCTCAGCCACGAAATTCGTACACCGATGAATGGTGTCATTGGCATGGCAAGCTTGCTGGAGTCTACCGAGCTCTCCGAGGAACAGTCCATATACGTCGATGTCATCGAGAAGAGTGGCAGTAATCTGCTCGCTATGATGGATCAGATCCTGGATTATTCCAAAATGGAGGCTGGCACAATGACGCTCGACAACAGCCCGTTTATTGTCCGTGATGTCGTGGGCCAAGTATTGCAATTATTCTCTACAGAAGCAGAGAAGAAGGGCCTGAAATTGTCGGCCGTTTTCGATAGCGAGGCCAATCCCAAACTGCTGGGAGACAGCAATAAAATCCGTCAGGTCTTGACCAACCTGCTTGGGAATGCACTTAAATTCACGGAAAACGGTGAGGTTTGCCTGTCAATCCGGAATCAAGCTGCCCCAGAGGGCGGGGTCATCGTTACTTTCGAGGTAAGGGATACCGGGATCGGCCTGCCGGCTGAACAAATGAACAGTCTGTTCCATTCCTTCTCGCAAATTCATGATAAAATAACTCCGGGCAAATTTGGCGGTGCGGGATTAGGACTCTCAATCTGTAAGCAACTTGCCGAATTGATGAACGGGAGAGTATGGCTTAAGGATTCGTGTGAACAGGGAAGCTGCTTTGTATTCGAACTTCCATGTGCAGTCGCGTAATAACTTGTATATCAACTTAAATTGCAAATAGATGATCTTACTCATCCGCAGCGCTTGTGCAGCCTCAAGCGCTGCGGATGAGTATTTGTGATGTCCTGTCCGGACCGAGGTTGCTTAATTCTAAATAGCGTTTTAGAATATAAGTAATGACTTATATATTAGAAAGGAGAAACCTGCATGGATGTTCTAAATGAACTCGTGGATGATCTGAAGCTGCTGGGTGACAAAACACGTCTCTCTATGCTTTCGTTATTGAAAGAACGGGAGTGGTGTGTCTGTGAATTCGTTGAACTATTTGATATTTCACAGCCCGCGATCAGTCAGCACTTGCGCAAACTCAAAAGCAAAGGACTGGTCAAGGAACAGAAAAGAGGGCAATGGGTTCATTATTCCCTGAATATCAAAGACAAGCCGCATATTCAGGCTATTCTTGAGTATACGCCGGATTCCAAAGAGATTCTGGCAAGGCTGAACAAGGTGTCTGGTACTGTCTGCTGTGACTAAATAGAGATCATACATAAACGGGAGGGTCAGACTTGGTAATACTTGCAATTCTTATATTTTTGCTCACATTGGTTTTTGTTATTTGGCAGCCCAGGAACCTGTCTATCGGCTGGTCGGCCTGCGGAGGTGCGATTCTCGCTTTGCTGGCAGGTGTAGTCAGCTTTAACGATGTTCTCGATGTTACCTTAATCGTGTGGAATGCTACACTGGCGTTTGTTGCGATTATTCTGATTTCCTTAATCCTTGATAAGGTTGGGATCTTTGAATGGGCTGCCCTGCATATGGCGAGAGCTGCACGAGGGAATGGAACCCGGATGTTCATCTATGTCACTCTTCTTGGGGCGGTAGTGGCTGCATTTTTTGCCAATGACGGAGCGGCGCTTATCCTGACACCTATTGTCCTGGCCATGGTCCGTGCGCTGAATTTTGATGAGAAAAAGGTCTTTCCCTTCATCATCGCCAGCGGCTTTATTGCGGATACGACCTCATTGCCGCTGGTGGTAAGCAATCTGGTCAATATCGTATCGGCGGACTTCTTCGGAATCAGCTTCATGGACTATGCAGGGCATATGCTGATACCTACACTGTTTTCTTTGGCAGCAAGTACCCTGGTGCTATACCTCTTCTTCCGTAAAAGCATCCCGCGTAACTTCGACAGCTCAGAGCTTAAACATCCGCAAGAGGCGATCGAAGACCCAAAAATGTTCAAACTGTCCTGGCTTGTGCTTGCGATTCTGCTGGTTGGATACTTCGTCAGTGAATTCCTGAACATTCCGGTTTCTGTGGTGGCTGGGATTATTGCGATCTTTTTCCTGCTCATGGCCAGAAGAAGCTCTGCTATTTCAACGATGGAAGTAGTTAAGGGCGCACCATGGGCGATCGTGTTCTTTTCTGTCGGGATGTATGTTGTTGTGTATGGATTGCGGAATGCCGGGTTAATGGATATACTAGCGGATTTGATTCAGGTTGTTGCCGATCAGGGGGTATTCGCTGCCACAATGGGGATGGGCTTTATAGCCGCTGTCATTTCATCGGTAATGAATAACCTGCCTACAGTCATGATTGACGCACTGGCTATCGACGCCACACATACCTCCGGAATCATTAAGGAAGCTTTGATATATGCCAATGTCATCGGCTCAGATCTAGGCCCGAAGATTACGCCGATCGGATCACTGGCCACGCTGCTGTGGCTGCATGTGCTCTCGGGCAAAGGTGTGAAAATCTCCTGGGGCACATATTTTAAGACCGGAATTATATTGACGATTCCTACATTGTTTATCACTTTAGTGGGCCTCTATTTAAGATTGACTCTATTTTAAACCTAAACTATATTGCATTGCGCCTATGGAGCGACCCATGGCCTGAATTCAAATCGAACAGTACAATCGAGTCTGTGGGCGCTTTTGTTAAGTGGGGATAACTATGAACAACTATATAATATCTTTTACAAAAAAGTTTGATTACTTTTTCGGGCAAAAAGAAATCGCGAATCTTATTTATTTACATGATGAGGGTGATAATGAGCGATTAGATCATGTCCTTTTTCTTGAGAAAGATAGTGGTGATGTCATAGGTTTGTATATAAGAGGCATGAACCCGTTATTCTCAGTGAATAGAATTTACGATTTGGATGATTTTAATTTATTTGCAAGTTATGAAGGGTTAATTGAATGTAAGGAAAATTTTAAACTCAAAATAGAGTATGTAGGTATGTTTTTTAACACTCAATACAACGAATTATTGGGTTTCTATTTGGCGAATAATGATGCATCCAGTTCTATATTCATATTATTTTTACAAGATGAAATTTATATGGAAAAGGATTGTAGCAGATACGAGGTTAGTAGGGTACTTGAAAAAAGGTTTTCGACTGAAGGTTTTATAACATACGAAAAAAAATGTGAAACTGACTGGGAAAAAATAAGCTTCTGACCGGAAAAAAATGCTAATACTCGCGTTTAAAATCTTCATAAATTGCAAATGCATTGGCTAGTATCTCTTTCAGATCTTCGTAATCACGGAATATTGGCCTTCTGACTTTGTCTTTTTCTAAACCATCTAGTTGTTCTTTTAATATCGCCCAAGTCCCGCCAATCTTTAATTCAGAACATTTCCATACAGACCATAAAAATTCAGCAGCACCATATTTTAATGATATTTTAAATTGATATTTACTATCGCCTATTGTTTCTATTATTTTGTAAAATTCTTCTTTTTTGTTGAAAGTGCAGTAGTACCCTAAATGCTGAATAATATTTACTACTATATCAGTTTCATAATTTTCGAAACTTTCGTTAGCATCGAAATGATACTGTTTAGACAAATCCTTATATCTTTCAATGAAATTAATTTTTACTAAAGCATGCTCGGAAGCCTTATCTAACATCGTTACTCCTCCCTGAACCTAGTTTCAATACCACAGTATTTTAGCCAAATCGATGTAGTGCGTAATCAATGTTTTCATTGTAGAGCTGTCTCAGCTTTTCATCAACAATAACAAATTAAAGAAAACGAGGCGAAGTTGTGAAATCAATAAAAGATTTTTATAATGAAAGAGTTGCAAAAGTTCGCTGGTTCGAGAATTGTGGTAAAGAGATTAGCGAGCCTTATTTTGAAGGAAACATCAAAATTGTTGATAGTTGGACAAAAGCTCAGAAAGGGATCAACGGGAAATGGGACAATCTGAAACTAGAAATAAGGAATAATCTAACGGGTACTTTACATGAACGTTGGAGAAATGAATATAGAGAATGGAATACGATTACTTTAGAAGCGAAAGCTGTACTCCAAAAAGGTGTACTTAACGAACTCAAATCTTATGTTTCTGCTAATAATATCAATTATCGTGTATATGAGAGTGTTGAATGGGATCTTCTTTGCGTGTTGATGGAATATGCCTACAGTGATCTCGTCGCTCCTGGTTTTTATTTCAAAATGTTCGATGTATATGAAGCAGGTCATCTTCCATGTGGCTGGAAAGGAAAATGGCCGGAAGGAAGTGTTTTAATTTTTTAATATAAGGATCTAACCTCCGGAGGTACATATGGTTAAAAATGATGACTTTGCATCAGGTGAGCTAATAAATCATTTGCGTGAAAATATTGGAGAACCCAGTTTTGTAAACATGGAAGGTTTTATGCAAAACATAAATATAGATTTAATAGTATTTGAGGCAAACACTAATAGAAACTATCACACCATAGTTACTTCTGGAATGAGCAACTATTCATCCAATGTGGAGGAAGGATATGAAGAGTGGAAATACACAGAATTAATAATGTATTTACCTTCAGAGTGGCCTGTACGACAAGCTGACATCCAAGATGAATTGTATTGGCCTTTCGTCTGGTTACGGAAACTTGGGAAGTTTACATTTGATCATCAAACTTGGTTTTGTTACGGTGACAGTATTCCAAATGGAGATCCTCCGCAGTTATTAAGCCACAAAAACCCATTTGTCGGCTTTATGCTGTTACCACCTATAAACGAGAACCCTGATTTTTTCACACTAAAAACGCCTGATAAAGAAATTCAGTTTCTAGTTGTATTTCCTGTTTTTTTGGAAGAAATGAACTTTCTAAGGAATAATGAGTTTACTCTGTTGTTGGAGAAGTTTGATGATTGCCATATTAATGACATTATTAATCTGCAAAGGGTTAATGTTTGTGAGTAAGCAGATTGGTTTACATCGGGGGTGGCGGCATCATGCGGAACGGGTGGAGGATGTATTCATTCGTCACTGGGTAGCCCCCACTATTGATACTCTACCGCACCCAAAAATCTGAAATAATTCGATTGAATGGTTGCTTCAAGAAGTTCCTCTGTATACTTAAAATTATATAGTAAAACTACTGCATTAAAATTATCCGTCAAACCTTCCTGCACTAAGGCAGTGAATTTCAGAACAATCTCATCATCATAAGAGAATCCTTCAAGTAATTGATTCGGATTATTACTAGCTTCTTCATAATATTCTGCTTCTCTTACAGCATCATCATATCTACGAATCCCAAAATGTTTAGCAAAGATCGATGGAGTAAAGTCTCCTTCATCCGTATAAGACACAGTAAGCAGCCTATCCAATTCCTCGGAAGATTGAACATTGCCTACCCACAGAGATACGGCTCCTTCTTTTTCCATGTTAGCCTCCTCTAAGGTTTTAATCCATCAGGCAGATCAGTAGACGAATCAATAATTTCTAACGTACAAGTTCATTGGCAGCGGCACTTACTTATTCACTTATTTCGCATTTTTCTAGCACCCATTCCTTTGCTTGTTCGGATTTCAACAATATAGGGTTCTCCAATGTACCAATATTAATGCTTCTAAAATGAGCTTCTTCTATACCTGTAATATTTTTCAGTGTCACTCCGTTTAATAATGTTTCTTCAAATGAGGCTACACTTATATCTACATTTTCTAGTCTTGCATTACTAAAATCAGTTAAGTAGAAAAATACATTGATCAAATTACAATTCACTAAATATGCATTTCTAAATATTGCTTCCCAACAATCACCTTTACTAAATCTGCTGTTTTTAATGACGCAATTAGAGAAATCTGTATACCCAAGATCTGATTTATAAAAATCGCATTTATCTAAATACGCTTTTTTAAAAGTTGATGAGCATAATAATGATGCATGAAAATCGATATTTTCCAATATAAGATCATCAAAAATACACTCAGTTAAATATGCTTGTTCAAGCAATTTATCGGATAAATCAAAACCTCTTAAATCCACTTCATCTAATTTTAACACTTCGCCTTCTTTACCAATGGACTCAACCCACTTTTTATGTAGTTCAAACTTATTTATAATGTTTTCTTCCATTTTGCCACTCCTTAAGGATACCAGTTCTATTTCTCAGTACTTGCAGGTTTTCGGGCTAAATCAGCCAATTTTTATTAATTACTAACGGCCTGCCGCGGTGGCAGGGGAGAGGATGTTGCTGGAATCGACCAATTTAATGTAACGGGATAGTTTTACTTAGAATAATGAATTAAAGCATTGTGTGCGTAAATGAAATGCGAAATCTATACGAGTTCTATTCAGTATCATATAGAGTTTCGATAAACTCTTGAATATTATCCGCCAAATAATGCATGTTATCCATAGAATGGTCATTCTCTTCATCATGTATCCAGAAGAAAATCTGATCATAAAATTCTTCTCGTATACCCAGACAAATCTGGTTACCGCCAGAATCTCTCGCAATGGGAATAAAGCCGATTTCTAATATTTCCTCAAAAAATTCAATCTTTTTTTCAAGATTATTGTTCATACTACCAATTCCGTAGAAAACATTTAAAGCACTTTCGCCCTCATCAGATGAGATTTTAAAAACATTTGGATCTACACGACCCCCATTATACTCCAGCAAAAATTCTTTATATAATTTAGGTAATTCGATTTTATTCATTTGTTCAAAGTTCTCTACCTGCACCATTGATATCTTGTCATGTATCCTCGAAATTTGAGGCATTTTTGTTACTCCTCATTATTATTATTTTTGCCCTTAACCTAAGATTGTCCAGCAATATGAGCCCCCTTGGATGATACTAGAGGACTGGTATTTCTATGTCATCACCAGGCGACTTATACAAAAAAATATCAGGAATACTAGGGTTTAACTTGCTTAACTTAAAGATTTGCACTTTTGTTAATGGTGGAGGAGTAAAAGAAAACTTTTTATTATGGAAGCTGTTATCAAGTATTCTATCATGCAAGTTATTGATGAACTCTTTCCATTCACCCAAGCTGGAATGAAACACCGCATCTGTTGATTCAAACATACGGTAACCATCTGCACGATAAAACATTAGCAGACCCGTTCCAAAATCACAATTTTCATTGACTAAAATAGCCGTTGGTACTTCAAAGCCACTGTTCCAGTTGTAGTTTGCCGCATATATATGGAGATGCAGAGTGCTATTCATCTTTTTGATTTCTGCAATAATGCTACTACTATGTTTACTGTATAATAGTTCTTTTATCTTTTGAAGTTCTTCGCTATTCATGGCAAGTATTCTAACCTTTCGTATAAGAAGGGTCACTCCATCAATTGTTCCAATGTGCTCACCCAAAGATCCACAAATGCACTTTAGTTTATACATTAGACTTAATGCCTATTCGAAAATAGGGGAGCAAATAAAGATAACAAAAAACAGGTCAATCATGGTGGTATCTGACCATATTCGACCTGTTCAATGTAACGTAAAATGGAAGAGTATTTGAAAATATCCAACTACTCTTCTGTATCATCATATAAATTTTCTAAAAAAATCTTGAAATTCTCAGAAATAAAATACATGTTGTCCATATCCTCAGTGTCTTCGTCATGAATCCCAAAATAAATATTTCCGAAACACTTCTCAGTAAGACCTATGCAAATTTGATTTCCACCAGAATCATCTGCAATTGGTAAAAATCCTGCATTAAGTATATCGTCAAAAATATCTATTTTTTTGTCTAAATTATCATACATTTCTCCAATGCCATAGAAAATATTTACCATACCCTTACCTTGCTCCTCAGAAATGGTGAAGTAGTATGGTTTAGGATAGCCCCCATTGTACCTCAATAAAAAATCTCGATAATGGTTAGGAAGTTGCACTCCAATGATTCGCTCAAAAACTTGAAGTCTAGCTTCTGTTAGAACTTCTTGATTGCTTTTCATTTCCAAACGAATCTCCTCCTGTTCCGTTTACAATGGACCGTCCGCCCATGTGCTCATGTATGTCTTTTCAACTAACACCAGTCTTTTTGCTCGTCCTTTAAGCCTGACCCAAGTACTCTCCTGATTCTAACGCATCAAGCTGTCTTTGTCTCTCTGGGGAGAGAAGGGTGATGAGTTCATTCGGCGCTGGTCATCCTATCTTCATCTATAAGTTCTATCTTGACAATTAATCTATTGCCAACCGAAATGTGAGAACATATTTACCTTCAAATTCACGAATTTCATTTATAGTTAGTTTCTTGTTTCCTCGATCCATATTCGCCATAGTTATTTTCCTTTTTAATTTTTTGTTTTACTGTAGACTGACCACTGAATGCCTAAACTCTCTATGCATATCTTCATCGACAAGGATCATTGTCTTTCCATATTAATGGGCTTTATTAGTTAATTCTATATATTTGTTCTTTACTAGTTCCACATACTCTTCTAGATACTCAACTTCATGTTCATCCAGGCTGTCCTGATAGATTAATTATCGAATAACATTATTACAACTTGGGTAACCATCTAAAACAGTATACAGATTTATTTCGCCAACCGCATTTGTTCTAATTCCCCAAGGACGTGGCTATCTCAACGCCTACTACCTAATTAACATCTAATCCACAAAATCACAAATGGATTTTCGAAAGGAAATCTTGGAGCATTTTCTTTACTGGTAAGCTATCAGTGTGTAATGAGTCATTTATACGCTGGAGTATACTTGGGTTATCTAATATCATTTTCTTAATTTCTTGATTTGTAAAACTTCTTAGTGTGTCAATACATATTTCGAATAATTCCTCATCATTCGTACTGAGCAATGATAATAAAATGTTGAATTCATTTACATTGCATTCATTATCCAAACAATACGCTAATTTTCTCTGCCACTCTATAGGTTTATTGTGCACTTGATTAGATAATTCAACCCAATCACTTGGGTTAAACTCCGAAAGCATCTCGCTTGCAATGACACAGCCATCATCGTACCACGAATCTACTGATGTATCAGCGGATAAAAGGTTATCTAGTTCTTTGTACATATTTGAGGCCTCCATTTATATTTGAATTAAAAACCTGATAGGCGAGACGCTTTATCTTGCCTGTTGGCTAACCACTTGTTACATCGTCACCAACTTTAAATATATCAATTTCCACAGCATTCGTCGTGGCCCTTTTCGGTGTAATGAGGATATTTGTACTTCGGATGACCATTCTATTAATGCTTTTAAACTTAAACATTAGAACTTCTAAACTTCTTGACAGTTAGTTCTTTGTGGGTTAGTATGAGGATAAGAAGCTTCTGAATGCTAGAAGGAAAGCAAAATATACGAAGGTAGGAGAGGTGCTGTTCATTATGAAATACGATGGAAGTCAGGCTGGCACAACAGCGGTGTCCAAGATTCAGATGTATCTCACAGGAAAGCCGTTTAACCGGAATGAGGCTACACAGATACTAGAAGGCCTCAAAAGCTACAACAGGAACCGCAAGTATGGGGAAGAACTTACTGGATCATGTGAGGAAATTTTCAGCTATTTTAAATTCAAAACAAAAAACAGATTTACAGACGAATTAGCATATGACAACTTCTTTAAGAAAAATGGGATTACCGATTATGCAACGCTTGAGATTCAAGCAGAAGACTACTACGAACGCTATAAGCTTTAAGAATTATAATCACTTTATCTCCCGGCCTACGTGTGAAAACCTTGAGAAATCAAGGTTTATTTTTTATAGAGAACTATAGAATGTAAGCTTAATCTTTGTTATTTGATTGCAACTTCTAAAGTTCAGAAGTTTTTTTGATTGTATGCATACTTTTTTACTTGTATACTTAAGGCGAATATAGGATTGTGCAATTTATAAAGAGTAGGAGTTGATTAGAATGAGTGGAGAACAATTTAGCTCAAACGCTGAGGAAATCAGATATTATATTAAACAATTGCTTCAAGATGGTGCGATACATGGCATTGAAGAAATGCGAAGTTATGTTGAACGGCATTCTTCCAACGGTGCGAATTTTACTACTGGTATGTATACAGGGGCAATACGCGATCTTGTGCGTAATAGCGGGGGGCATTATGCCAATCCGGTTCGGGGCGGCTATCAATTGGTTCAAGAGCCAATCGTGAAGTCGGCAGGCTCCGAGTTGCGTCAAAATGTGCTTACCGTGATCGATAATACATGTGAATCTCTAACAGAAGCATGCACGATTAATATAATTGGACTTTCGCAGGCAGAATTAGCTGTCGCGAATAAGGTAGCTGATCTAATAGCCTATTTGAAATCAGCCGCTGATGAAATTCGGCAGGAATAATAAGTCTTTACAAGCCTACAGTCGAACTACAATAGAAAAGCGGCGGTCCTTTGGTCCCTGCCCGTCTTACAGGCAAAGGCCGAATGGGCCACCGCTATAGGATTACTTCAGTAATGGGGATAGAAAGTCACATTTTAAGGCCGAATGCCGGATATGAGGATGCCGTTCTTGTGCAGGGTAACATGATCCCATGTGCTGAAATCCACTTTGCTTGGGTCAAAGGAGTAGTCATTGGCTTCGTTGAAATTGCTCCAGTCGCTTTTATGCAGGCGCAGCTGGATATCTCCGGTCTGTCCCCCGGCAGGAAGACTGCCCGCGTTTGAACCAAAGGTGAGCTCCACATAGGAATCAGCGGAAATGCCGCTGAAGTTGCCGAATGCGGTAGTGATGTTGGCTGCACCGATTTGCGCCCAATCAATAACGGCATTCAGCGATTGTGTCCCATCCTTGGTGAAGTAATAACGTATTTGTAAGTCACTTAAGCTGACTGCGGATGGCCCATTGTTCTTGATATTGAAATGGGGTTTGATTTGGTTGTCATTGATGTTCGTATCCGCAGCCCGGTAGTAGAGGGCAAGTCCTGTGGGGGTTGCAGTAGGTGTAGGTGCGACGCTTGCTGTTGGTAACGGCGTTCCTGGGGGGCTAACCGTTGGGAATGCAGTAGGCGATGCAGTAGGCGTTGCGGTAGGTGCTGTCGTAGGTGACGTTGTTGGGGCTGGAGTTGGAGTTGGAGTGGTTCCATTGTCGGGAACAGGTACGTAACCGGGCGTTGTATAGATTCTGTTCAGAACAGAGGTTGCCTGTGTGCCGTACACACTGTTCACAACGGTATTTCCCCATTCCGAGAGCG
Organism: Paenibacillus sp. FSL M7-1046; assembly: GCF_038007405.1. Taxonomy (NCBI): domain Bacteria; kingdom Bacillati; phylum Bacillota; class Bacilli; order Caryophanales; family Paenibacillaceae; genus Paenibacillus; species Paenibacillus sp. FSL M7-1046. The sequence continues at coordinate 4,526,147 of NZ_JBBOXB010000001.1, forward strand.
TGCCTGCCGGACCGCTGGCCAAGTCCAGATATTCGACACCGCCGCCATTACCGTACCAGGACCAGGCCAGCCAGCCTACTCCTATTTGCTGCGAATAGCTCATGATCGTCGCTTCATCAACATCGCCGCTGGTGTGCTTGTACCCAAATTCTCCAATAATAACCGGCAGACCGAGGGCCAGAACACTGTCGATATTACTTTTGACTGTTGTGGCTGTGCCACCGGCATACTCATACATATGAATGGAGAAAATCGTATTTTTGAGCGGATCGGAGCTAAACACTGCATTGCCGCTGTTGAAAATCGAACCTGGATATTGTCCCCAACCGGCGGAATCCACGACCAGCGTATTTCTGATTCCCGCGGCCCGGAGGGCAGGAATGGCGGATTGATAGCCGCTGGCCCAGGTAGCCGTACTCCAGGAACCAAACCATTCGTTGGCAATGTTGACGATGACCCGGTCTTCCTTGCCGATCAGCGCATCCTTTATGCTAATCCAGTAATTTACGGCAGCGTTCAGATCAGAGATGTTGTCTGAACCTGTGGCATCATGCACTTCAAGCATAGCGGTCAGCTTGTACTCATCGCACAGCGCCAGAATATGCTGGACATCTGCCACACTGTCGAGGGACCATTTGCTGCCGTTCGAAAGCACGATGCGAACGACATTGGAGCCGGTGGCCGCTATGGCCGGAATGGCCGTTTCCAGGTCGTTTTTGTACCAGGTATGTGCATGGTTAATGCCTCTCATTACGAAAGGGCTATTGGTTGCATCGTACAAATTGGAACCGCTTACATAAAATCCTTTGACTGATGTGCCTGCCGCTGCTGCCTGCTTCTGAGGGAGTGAGAGGGAGAGGATGAGGACGCAAGCCAGAGCCACTAGACTAATGCTGCGGAACGAAAATAATTTGCCGGATTTCATTCATAGTTCCTCCTCAAATGGATATTGAACTTGCTTCGGAAGCCAGCACTGCCGAAAGAAATGGAGAATTCAACTGAAGGGTACTCACAGAAGCATAAGTTAGGCTTGCAGCATTGATCACCTCCCATATATATCCAACATAACATAAAAGGGTTTATATGGGAATGTTTATAGATTTGTATTTTAATCTTCTTTGAACTTTTCGGAAAATGCTTTTATTCTATCTACGAAAATTCCTTTCAGCTGATCCGTGCCTTCCTTCGGCGCGGCATAGGCCTTATAACCGCCAAAGGATTCAATGCAGACCGCTGCTTTTTTTAGTTCCTCAGGAAAATTCGCCTCGATGATTTCTTCCGTTTTTTTTGGCTTTTCGTTGCAAATGTAGTAACCCACACGCTTTTTCAGCAGTTCGGTTTGATTTTTTTTGATGAAATCGCGGATCGGTTTATACAGCTTTCCGTCTCTTACTCCAGCTCCAAGAATAACACTATCAAATTCCTCCAGGTTTGGTATCCCGGAATCAATATTGCAAAGCGTACAGTGAGAAAGCTCTTCCGAAAGGATTTTGGCACATTGCTCTGTGGCTCCTGATTTTGTAGCGTATAAAACGACTAATGACATTGTTCCGCACCCTTTCAGAAAAATATGTTGGATAGACGAGAAGGTTATTTGACGATTATCTAGATTATCAAGATATATTAATTCTAAGTATTGATCGAAACTTTGTCAAGCAAGGTGCGAGGTGTATGGTGAAGTGGACTTGCTCCGCTGCTGCAAAGACACAGGCTAGATGGGCCGGTTTCTCAGGTGCTTCTGCTATATTTTCCGGGAGAAACTCCGGCAATATTCTTAAAGGTGCGGATGAAATTGGCATAATCATTAAAACCGGCCAGGTAGCAGGTCTCGGATACTGATTTTCCTCCAGCTAGCAGCTGCTTGGCCAAAGCTATTTTTTTTAGCAGTACATAGCGGTAAAGGGTGCCCCCGGTTTGTTGTTTGAACAGGTGGCTTAAATAGTATTTATCAACGGCCAGCTCACTGGAAACCTGCTCCAGCGAAAGGCCGGTATGCAGATGGTTGTCGATATAATGGATTGCCGATTCGATCAAGGCGGAAATAATGCTGGGAACCGGGGAATGCGACTTGTTGTAGAGACCATTGATGAATACCAGCAACTGCACAAGATAGGTCAGGGCGAGCACATCGCTGCCATACTGCGGGTGGTTTAACGCATCAATCAGCCGGGAAGCCAGCCGCATATATTCATTCAACTGAGGTTCGTCCATATGGGAAATGTTCTGCTTGCCCGGTTGATGGTTTTGGAAACAGGCCAGGAGATTCGTCTCCGCGGTACAGAAGGGATACACCAGCTCTGCTTTGAAATGGATGGTTACCCGTTCATAGGGTCCCGGTGACAAATTGATGATTTTATGGATTTCTTGATTATTGAATACCAGCACAGAGCCTCTTTGCAGCGGATAGCAATACTGGTCCACGAAGCCGTTCACTGTTCCGTTCAGAAAGAGGAAAATTTCATAATGGTCATGAATGTGAAAATCTTTTGTAGGCGATAAGGGTGAATTTCCGATTCCCGCCAACAAGGGCGCGGCAATTTTCTCATAATACTGGGAATGTTTCATAAGTTTAACGGCCTCCACATATAGCAATATTCGCAAGAAATCAAACATTAATCGCAAAGAACTTGCATTACTATAAAGGTAAACTAGGAGGGGAAATAACTCAATACGGCAGACAGTATTCGGTTGGGTGATATGAAGGGATGGACTGATCAGGAGGGTTAATAATGCTCGAAATCAAGGAAATAAAACAAATGCTGCTGCGCACGGAATCGTCCAAGCTGTATCTGGCTGATTATCCGGAGCTGCTGAGGCAGAAGGTGCTCGGTTCGCCGGCCTTGCAGCCCATGCTGGCAGAGATCCGGGCGGAGGCTGAAGCGCTGCTGGCGACAGCGATTCCAGAGCTTTCTTACACATTGTTTCGGATTTATTTCGAAAGAGGCACCCGGATGGAGTATGAGACGGTCTATTTCAACAGGAGAAACCGGCTGAGAACCTTTGGGCTGCTGGCATGGCTGGAGCCGGATAACCTTGTGTTCCGTGATGCGCTGTGCGATACCTTATGGGCAGTCTGCGACGAGTATACCTGGTGCGTTCCGGCACATCTTGCCGGTGAGGCGGAGAATGATCCCGCGCTTCCCGAAGGTTCGATTGCAGCGGGCAAGGAAGTACCGGCAGCCACAATAGATCTATTCTCGGCGGAAACCGCTTTTGCGCTTGCAGAATTACTGCATCTGCACGGGGATAATCTGCCGCAACTTGTACGTAAACGGGTCATCTCCGAGGTTCTTCATCGTGTGCTGACTCCATTCACCGAGCGCAGCTTTTTTTGGGAAGAATCCAAGCATAATTGGGCGGCCGTCTGCGCAGGTTCTGTCGGAGCCGCAGCATTGTATATCCTGGACAATGCCGAGGATACGGCGGTCGTGCTAGCCCGTGTACTTCCTGCGATGGACAGCTTTCTGTCAGGCTATCCTGCTGATGGCGCGTGCACGGAGGGGTATGGTTATTGGCAATACGGATTCGGATTTTATGTTTATTTTGCGGATCTGCTGAAGACCCAGACCGGTGGAGCACTCGATTTGCTGGCAGAACCTAAAATCCGGCAAATTGCCATGTTTCAGCAAAAAGCATTTCTTGATGATTGCCATACCGTGAGCTTCTCCGATACCCGGACAGTAGCAGGCGTGTTTATGGGCTTGTCCCACTATCTGCATGCCCGGTTTGAAGAGGTTGACATACCGTCGCGCAGTTATGAGGCCGCTTACATGGAGGATCATTGCTACCGCTGGGCTTCGTCGTTACGCAATCTGATCTGGCAGCATGGGGAGACGGAGGGACAGCCATGGAGGCCGGCTTCCTACTACCTGCCGGAAGCGCAGTGGTTAATTTCCCGGCATGAATCGCAGGGACGGCGGTTTGTATTTGCCGCCAAGGGCGGGCACAACGATGAGCCGCATAATCATAACGATGTCGGCAATTTCATCCTTTTTGCCGAGGGGACGACACTGTTAGCAGATATGGGGTCCGGGCAATATACCAGCGGATATTTCGGCCCGGAACGCTACAATATTCTGTGTAATGCAAGTTTCGGACACTCTGTTCCAATCATCAACGGAATGGCCCAGTCGCCGGGTGCGCAGCACCGGGCAGCCGATGTTCAGATGGAGAGCGGGGAGCAGACGGAGACCTTCTCGCTAGACCTGGCCCAGGTCTATGCGGATAACAGCTTGCTGCAGCTGAAACGCCGGTTCACATGGACAAAAACAAGTCAGCCCGTACTTATGCTGGAAGACAGCTATCAGTTTGCCTCTCCGCCGGAATCTGTTACGGAAAGATTTATTACCCCGCTGAAGCCGCGGATTGAAGAAGATGCAGTCATCCTGTCTTCGGATCAAGCTGCGTTAAGGATTGTCTTTGACAATAAGCTGCTGGCCCCGGAAATCCAGGAATTGCAGCATAAAGCTCATCGTGGACGCCTGGTAACCTTTTATGCCCTTGATTTTGCGGTGCTCCGCACGGAGCAGAACATGAAGCTGTCACTGCGCTTTGAGTTGTCCGGAGGATAACGTCCGCTCTCTTAAGAGCAGCAAGAATACCTACTAAGAAATAGGGAGAGGATCAGAAGATGGAATATCATTTGACAACCGATGACCGGCAATGGCTGGAGGGAATATGGGGAAGTATCCGCAAAAAAATGGCTGTGGAATGTGAAAGAATCGGCACAGACATTCCATTCGAAGCCGAGAACGGCAAATATATAGATATGGGCAAGCAGGACATTTACTGGTGGACCAACGGCTTCTGGCCGGGAATGTTATGGCAAATGTATCATGCCACCGGAGAAGAGCTTTACCGGACCACTGCGGAAGGCGTGGAAGCCCGGCTGGACGAGGCGCTGGAAGGCTTCGAGGGATTGCATCATGATGTAGGTTTCATGTGGCTTCATTCCGCCGTGGCGAACTACCGGATCACCGGGAGTGAAAAGTCGAAAATCCGCGGATTGCACGCCGCGTCGCTGCTGGCTGGCCGTTACAACCCGCTAGGACAATTTATCCGTGCCTGGAATTCTCATTCCGGGAATGATTGTACAGGCTGGATTATTATTGACTGCATGATGAATATCCCGCTGCTCTATTGGGCCTCCAAGGAAGTTAATGATCCCAGATTTAAAGCGGTTGCCATCCATCATGCGGACACTGTGCTGAAGACAACAATCCGTGGTGACGGTTCTTCGAATCATATTGTCATGTTGGACCCCGAGAACGGGGAGTTTATCGATAATCCCGGAGGTCAGGGGTTTGACAGCGGTTCTTCGTGGAGCAGAGGCCAGGCATGGGCGGTCTACGGGATGGCTCTGAGCTATAAACACACTGGAAAAACGGAATATCTCGATGCAGCAAAGCAGGTAGCCCATTATTTTATCGCAAATGTTGCAGAGACCGGCTACATCCCGCTCGTGGATTTCCGCGCTCCGGCGGAACCGGTATGTTACGACACTACTGCCGGGGTATGTGCGGCTTGCGGTCTGCTTGAGATTGCCGGGCATGTCAGCGAATACGAGAAACCGCTGTATATCCGCTCCGCCATCAAGATCCTGCAGGCGACCGAGCGTAAATACTGCAATTGGAATCCTGAGGAGGATTCGATTGTCAGTGGCGGTACGGGAGCATATCATAGTGAAATCAAAGAAATTCCGATTATTTACGGAGACTATTTCTTCATTGAAGCTGTGTTGAGATTGCTGGATAAAGATATTTTCATCTGGTAGAACTGGGCTTCAGCCTATAACTTTTATAAAAATGGGAAGCAGTGAGAGTTTAACTCGCTGCTTCCTCTTTTTTATAATGTGGTAAAATGGTAATGATTTATAACCGGAAGGAGTCGTTCTATGTTTGATATAAATAGAATCAAGGAGCTAATCCCGCACCGATATCCATTTCTGTTGGTCGATAGAGTCATCGAGCTTGAAGAAGGAAGACGAGCGGTAGCGATTAAAAATGTGACGATTAATGAGCCGTTCTTCACGGGGCATTTTCCCGAGTACCCGGTTATGCCGGGGGTGCTCATCGTTGAGGCCTTGGCACAGACCAGTGGTATTGCCATGTCCAATTCAGAGGAAGACAGCAATAGAATTGGACTGTTGACGGGCATCGACAATTGCCGTTTCAAACGTCAAGTAAAGCCGGGGGACCAATTGCGGCTCGAATTCGAAGTTACCCGGGTGAAGGGACAGATTGTCAAAGGCAACGGAACCGCCACCGTCGATGGAGAACTGGTCTGCCAGGCGGAGATCATGTTTGCCTTCAGCAGCAAATAATTGTGAGTGATGCAGTCTCGCCAGAATAAATCGCTCCAAATTGAAGTGGTTGTGTGGTACCTCCTTTTTACTAAAAGGGCGATTTTTTTTGTTTTTTAAAAGAAATTAGTAACAATTCCCGCTTAAACAATAGACACCCCCCGCTTTGCCTATGCTTTGTAATTATGCAGTGCTGGCGGCGCCTGCTGTTCCTTTTTATACTCGTTGGGTGAGAGGCCGACCTCTTGCTTGAACAGCTTGGAGAAATAGGAGTAGTTGTTGTAACCTGTTTTATTGGCAATGGTATAGACGGACATATTGCTCGTTTCCAGCAGGTGCTTGGCGGCCGCGATCCGGACTTGAATGACATAGCTGCCGAGGGAGACGCCGGTCTCTCTCTTGAACAGCCGGGCCAGATAATCCGGATTGAGATAGACGATTTCCGCCAAGTCATTGCGCGTCAGATCATCCCCGTAATGCTTATGGATATACTCCTTGATCTCTTCGGCAATGGAAGTGGGCTGTGCAGCAAAGTCACGGTATTCCATGGCGGTGTTGACCAGATACTTCAGATATTCCTCCATATCCTCAATGGAGCTCAGCGAATGCATCAGCAGCTGATCATTGGTTTTGCCGGTATACAATTTATGCGCCTGTATCCCCTTCAGCTTCAGAAAGGAATACACAAGCTGCACAATATCCAGCCGGAACAAGCCCAGGACAGAGGTGTCGATAGCTTTGTTGCTCAGCATATGGTTCAGATGCGAGATGGATTCTCCAAGAAAATCGGCAAGCTTGTTCTGATTAAGCAGCTCCTCCAGATGTGCCAGATCCGGCGGAAGGTAGAGTGGTTTATTTTGCCGGGAGTACGCTTCCACGGAGAAGGTCTGGTTGCGGCATTTGGTCAGCTCTTCATCCATATTCAGCAGTTGTTTGAGAATAACACCGACCTTATTCAGTGTGCCAGGCAGGCCGATATTGCAGCAGACATCGCATTTTAAGTAGGGATTGGCTTTTTGGATAAAAGAGGCACTGAACGCTCTGAGCACCCCGGCGTCCTCCGGCGGGTCGTTCCATTTTAATATGGCGATCCAGTTATAGTCTTTAACTTCCAGGATGCTTTCTATGGAGAAGCCCGGATGGTTCAGCAGTTCGTACAGCACATTCAGCAGCGCAAAATCAAACAGGCCTTTCTCTTCTTTGCCCATGCTTCCATTGTGGGGAAACACGTTGAACAATATGGGCTGCAGGAGATCTTCCATTTGATAGGACAGGTTCTGCTCTTCAATTGCATGGGCGATGTCCCCCGGTTTAAGCGGGAAGGAGGTGCTGCTGCTGACCAGCTTGCGCCAGAAATGCTCAAGATTATTCGCTTGATTCTTTTGCCAGAAGTAACCGCCCCGAATCGCCTGCTCGTTGCTTTGCTGCTCCGCTGCCCGCACGACAGCTTTTTGAATGATTAGCATCAGCTTGTCAAATTCGATTGGCTTGAGAAAATACTCAAAACTTTGCAATTCGATGGCCTTCTGCGCATAATTGAAATCAGCATAATTGGTAAGCAGGATGGCTTGAATACTGTAATTCTGCTCACGAATCCACGCCAGAAGCTCCAGTCCGCTCCCCTGCGGCATTTCGATGTCCGATATCAGAATTTGCACTGAATGCTTCTCCAGAATTTCCTGCGCTTGCGCCACGTTATTGGCCGTATACACAGTTTCGATATTCAGCATTTTCCAGTCTATTTTCTTCTGCAAGGCGGCAATTACGTAATAGTCATCATCCACAAGTAATATATTCATAAGCTTCTCTCCATTCCTGATGATAGATCCGGCTGATCCGGCAGGGTCAAGGTGATAACAGCGCCGCCTTCCGGCAAATTGGAGAAGCTGACGGACGCTTTTTTAGCATAAAGGTATTCCAGGCGCTTAAGGGTGTTCATGATGCCGATATGTGTGCCTTTCGTCTGATCCAGCGGCAATCCGGAATGAAGTTTCTCCAGAACCTCCGGCGGAAAGCCCGGTCCGGTGTCAGAAATTTGGATAATGGTCAGCTCAGTGTCTTCCTCGTCCGCGCAACGTCCGACGGTAAGCTTAATCTGCACTTCCGAATCTCTGGAAATCGCATATTTAATGGAGTTCTCAATGAAGGTTTGCAGCACGAGCGGAGGAATCATCACGCTGCCAGCCTCTTCAGCCATCTCGATATGATAGACGAAGGCATCCCGGTAACGTTGGCGCTGAATTTCCAGATACATCCGCACATGCTCAAGTTCATTCTCCAGCGGAACAAAATTCTCGCCGTTCTGGAATAAATAGCGGAAATACTTGGAGGTCGACATCGCCATATCCTCGATCTCCTGATACATTTGAATTTGCGCCATGCTGTAAATGCTGGTCAGGCAGTTAAGGAAAAAATGCGGTTTAATCTGCTGCTTCATATAGTCCAGCTGGATTTGCTGTTTCTCCAGTTCTTGCTCGTACATGGCAATTTTAAATGTTTTGATCTGCTCCACCAGATCTTTGAACTGGTCATTTGCCTGTTCCAGCTCAATAAGCTTGCTGCTCTTCAGATCCGCCGGCTGCCCGTCTTCATTAATGCGTGCCAGATTCTCGGAGAAGCTTTGGATCGGGCCAAGTACCCTTCGTTTGAAAAAGAGCATAACGACACAGATCGTTGAGGTGACTATGAAGAACAGCAGCATAATGAGCAGCTGGGCGATCATGATTTTCTCAAAGGCTCCAAATTTAATAACCATCTCAGCGCTGAACGTTGTACTCGTGAATTCACTGCTGATCGTGGTACGGGGCTGCAGCCGATTGAAAACGCCATCATTGTTCTGAAGCACTTTGCCGCTGTTGGAGACCGGGCTGGTAAGGCTGATGCCGCTCTCATCCACCAGGGATGCATAACCGTTGGCTCCCAGATTGATCTGGCGCAGCGGGCGGATCAGATGATCCGCCGAGATGAGACCGATGAGATAGCGGTTATAATAGGGAACAATGTTGATCACATAATATTTTCCGTTTACGAGGACTGGCGTCCATTTGGAATAAAACTTCTCGTACAGCTCTTTATCATCTATATAGGAAATGATCTGTTTCTTCAGCTCCCGGTAGTCGGTATAGGTCACGCTGATCGGTGCGCAATTCAAAAAGTAGGACTGATTCTTTAAATAGTAGAAGAAGTTATACTCCAGTCCGTAGTTTTTCTGCAGCTCGGTGAACCGTTTATGCAGGTTTTCATTTGCTTTTAAGAACTCGATGCTGTTGATCCGGAAAGCGTTCATCGTGTTGAGGCTTTCATCATTGGCCAGTGTCCAGCCCATATAGTGATTAATGTAAGCAAAATCATGATTGATCCGGTTGATATAGAGGTCAGCGGTATCCTGCAAATACCTTGTGGACTGCTGCTTGACGATAAAAATAGAAGCGATGCTGATTGCCAAATCCAGAACAAGCACGGAGAATGAAATCAGAAGCATAACTTTTACATAATGACGAACAGGGTACAGTTTGGTTGCTGCTTTACCTGAAGTTGTATTGGCCATAGTTCCCAAATCCAGTATCCTTTCCTGCGCAGCCATTTCTATGAATGCGTTTTTATAAGTAACAAAATCATTATAAAACCTTTATATGAAAAAAACATAAGAACAAGATGCCGTTTCGGCGCAAAGTCCGGAAAGCGCAAACAAAAGTCTGGAAACTGTTATTAAAAAGAGGCCGCGGATAATTTTGCAGCTTCAATATTATGTAAGCGGATGCAGAAGTCCGAATAAGAGGTTCAAAGTGTCCGGAATGCTGAGCGGCAAGCAGGTATGATTAGAACTGCAAAGAGGAGGTATATATCGAAATGGGGGATTATGGAATGGGTGAACAGAGCAAGAAATCATCGGCAAAGAAATGGATGACCGGTCTTCTGGCAGCAGTAATGGTCATGGGACTTGCGGGCTGTGGCGGCAACAACAAGGAGAACAATACCGCGGCGACCGAAACGGGCGGGTTCAATAAAGAGGGTCTGCCGATTGTAAGCGAGCCGGTGACCCTGAAGATTCTGACTGTCCGCTGGGGCAGCATGGGTGATACTTTTACCCAGAACCAGTGGCTTAAGGATTTGGAGAAGAACACCAATGTGAAGATTGACTGGCAGGTGATGTCATCCAACGACTGGGCCGAGCAAAAGTCCATTATGTTAGCTAGCGGCACGCTTCCGGATGTGGTACTGGGGGATCAGACCTTCTCCGATTCCGACATCGTCAACAACTTAAGCTACTTCCGTCCGCTGGATGATTATATTGATCAGTATATGCCTAACCTGAAAGCGGCAATGGAAGAAACGCCGGATATGAAGAAAATCAGCACTTTCCCCGACGGGAAAATTTACTCTCTGGCCACAAGACTGCCTTCGCGTCCAAAGAGCTCGCGCCAGCCTGTAATCAACAAAACCTGGCTCGACAAACTGGGTCTCGAAGTGCCGGATACCCTTGATGATTTATACAATGTATTGAAAGCATTCAAAGAGCAGGATCCGAACGGAAATGGCAAGGCGGATGAAATTCCTTATATTGAAGTGAGTAATGACCTCATCAGTCCTTTCGGGATCACCGATCTGAATACCAACAATATGCTGGTCAAGGACGGGAAAGCAGTATACTACCCTACTTCGGAAGCGTTCAAGGAAGGCCTCAAGTGGGAAAATAAACTCTACAACGAAGGCTTGCTGGATAAAGAGCTGTTTACGCAAGACGACACCATGAGATCGGCCAAATTCCAGAACCCGGATGCTCCGGTTGTAGGCTTCTCGTACCAATGGACTCCCGATGCCGTATTTGGCAAATGGGGAGATCAGTATGAAACCATTCCGCCGATTGCCGGACCGGATGGCAAACGTTATACGATCGGCAATCCAATCGGGATGAATCTGGCGCGCAACGAGCTGCTGATCACCTCTTCCTGCAAAACACCGGAAATCGCTGCCCGCTGGGCCGACCAGTTCTACACCAATGAAGCAAGCATTCAGAATTTCTGGGGAGCTATCGGCACTGTGATCCAGAAGAACGATGATGGCACCTATACGCTCATGGACCCGCCAGCCGGAACCAGCGCGGATGCCTGGTACTGGGATCAATCGCTACGTGATTTCGGGCCGAAATATGTAAGCCCGTCTTTTGAAAAGAACATCGTGCTGAGCAGTGAAAGCGGCGACGGCTTGAAGCTGCAGCTCGATAAGCTGGGCAGCGAATACGTAACAACGCCTTTCCCTAACGTAATGTACACTGCGGAAGAATTCCAGGAGCTGCCTACTTTGACCACCGATATTGATACCTATGTGAACACCATGCGGGCCCAATTTATCAGCAAGGGCGGAATTGATGATGGCTGGGATGCATATGTGAAGAAGCTGAATGACATGGGAATTGAGAAGCTGATCAAGATCCGTACTGAAGCTTACGAACGTTATATGAGCGTAAAATAACTCTTTTTGACTCCACGAATCCGCCCTGCGCAGCTCACTAGCGCGGGGCGCATTATATTCATGGCTCAGCAAACAAGGGATATGAAGTCCACTATCCGCAAGGAGGCAGTTATGACAGTTACACTTAAGAAAGTGGCCCGTAGAGCCGGAGTTTCTCCTTCCACGGTCTCCCGGGTATTGTCGGGCCATCCGAATGTTAAGGAGGAGACCTCCCGCAAGGTCAAGGAGATCATGGAGGAGCTGGGCTATACCCCGAATATCATCGCACAGAACCTGGTCTTAAGGAGTACCAACAGTATCTGTGTTCTGCTGCCGAGGCCGGCCGAGAAGCTGTTCTCCTACCTGTTCTCCATGGAATGCATGAGCGGGATTGTTGCACAGGCCAGCCGTCTGGGCTTCGATATCCTCATTGCTTCAGGAGCAAATGAGCAGGAGGAGCTGGAGGTTGTCTCCCGTCTCCTCAAGGGAGGGCGGGCCGACGGTGTGATTGTGCTCTCTTCCTGCAAAGAGGACGCCGTCATTCAGTTTCTCAAGTCGAATAGCTATCCGTATGTACTGTTCATATCGGAATGAAGGAGTGAGCGGAATCAGGTTGTCTATTCGATTTATGTACGCAATCACAGTGAAGAGGGAACGTTCAAGGCAGTAGAAAAGGATCTGGAACGCATCCGGGATTTAGGCGTGGATATTGCCGCGCCTGTCATACGGGAGCTTGAACAATAAGCAACACTCAACGATCCCGTGGAAAAACGTCCGGCACACCACCCTGTGCCGGACGTTTTTTTCTGGAATAGTGAAAGTCCGGAAAACAGCAGGGAAAGTCCGAATACCCTATGGCTTCCCGTTCGTCACGGAACTGTTCGGCATTTTGCCGCAGAAACGAACTCTAAAAGTCCGGTTAACGCGCCTTATATGTCCGGTAGGCGCAGAAGCAGAGGCGATATACTGAAAGCAATTAAACAGATAAACAGAATCAGGAAGCGGATGCTTACAAAATTTTAGGGGGGATTTCATGAAATCCGGTCAAGCCAGTCCGGCACGGGCATTCGGACAAATGAAACGAAATTGGGGACTGTATCTGTTACTGCTTCCCGCTGTGGTGCTTACATTATTATTCGCCTACAAACCGATGTATGGGGTGCTCATTGCTTTTAAGGATTATAGTCCGGCGATGGGTATAAGTGACAGTCCATGGGCGGGATTCAAGTATTTCGAGAAGTTTTTTAATTCCTATCAGTTTTCATCGACGATTAAGAATACATTGATCATCAGCTTGTACAGCCTGCTTACGTTTCCAATCCCGATTCTGCTGGCACTGATGGTCAATCAGATGCGGCCAAACCGGTTTAGACGTTTTTTCCAGACCGTGTCCTATATGCCGCATTTTATTTCAACTGTTGTTATGGTTGGGCTGATGATGATACTGCTGTCCCCAAGCACCGGGCTTGTCGGTAATCTGTACAGTTTGTTTGGCAAAGAAGCCCCTGATCTGATGGGCTCCTCCAGCCTGTTCAGCAGTGTCTATGTCTGGTCGGATGTGTGGCAGCATGTGGGCTGGGACAGTATTATCTTTATCGCCGCTCTGTCTGCAGTGGACCCCAGTCTGTACGAGGCCGCTACTGTAGACGGTGCAAGCCGCTGGCATAAAGTCCGCTATATTGATATTCCGATGCTGATGCCGACAGCGGTTACACTGCTGATCCTGCGAGTCGGAGGGCTGTTGGGGGTTGGCTTTGAAAAGGTCTATCTCATGCAGAACGATCTGAATGCCACTTCAAGCGAAATTCTTTCAACGTATGTCTACAAAATAGGTCTGCTCAGCAGCCAATACAGCTTTTCCTCGGCGGTCAATCTGTTCAACACGGTCATTAACTTTATCTTGCTCATTATCGTCAATCAGATTTCCAAAAAACTCAGCGAAAACAGTTTGTGGTAGAAAGGAGGAACTTAGACATGGGAGTCTTGGAACCTGTAGTGAAAGAGAACATGGGAAAAATAAAAAACAACCGTTCCTCGGACACGGTTATGGAATATGTAATGTATGCCATTGCGGTGGTCTTTCTGATCATCCTGATGTACCCGCTGTATTTTATCATTATAGCTTCGTTCAGTGATCCTTCTGCGGTGGCGGGCGGACAGGTGTGGCTGTTCCCCAAAGGGTTCACCTTTGACGGTTACAAAGAGCTGCTGCGGCATGAAAACATTTGGATCGGGTACCGGAATACAGTCCTCTACACGGTGGTGGGAACAGCTATTGGGCTTGTGGTTAATATCTCGGCGGCTTATGCACTGTCCCGGAAGGATCTTGCCGGACGAAAGTTTCTGTCGCTCTTCTTCATCTTTACGATGTTTTTTAACGGCGGTCTGATTCCGACCTTCCTGACGATCCGCGATTTTCATATGTACGATACCTTCCTGGTCATGGTGCTGCCTTTTTCAGTAGGCGTTTATAACATTATCGTTGCACGTACTTTTTTCCAGACCAGCATTCCCGGAGATTTGTGGGAAGCGGCGCAGATCGACGGCTGCGGGAACCTGCGTTATTTTGCCCAAGTGGTTCTGCCGCTCTCCAAAGCTATCATTGCGGTGCTGGGATTATGGATTGCTGTGGGCTACTGGAATTCTTATTTTAATGCGCTGATTTATTTGAAAAATCCGAACCTGCATCCGCTGCAGCTGATTCTCCGCAACATTCTGATCACCAATCAGATGCAGTCGGGCATGGGGACTGGCGAAGCTGCCCAAATCGCACTGCGTTTGGCTAATATGATGCGCTATTCCGTGATCATCGTTGCCACCGTTCCAATTATGTGTGTGTATCCGTTTGTGCAGAAGTACTTTAATCAAGGGGTTATGATCGGCGCCGTGAAGGAATAGCACTTTTGGCACGGAGCTGATAGCCTGTCTGGTCACACAACCGGTAGACAAGCAGACAGGCGTTGCCGAATTCAAGGCTTGGCTGCCGGAAGGGATCTGGGTGAATTACTTCAGCGGGAAAGTATATGACAGCGGATGGAGGCTGTTTCATCCTGCCAGCGGTAATACAGCAGTTGTGCCGGAGCGGTGGTCCTGGAAGCTGTCCTTTGTCGGCTTCTCTCATAAATGTACTCCTTTAATCAGGTTGAGCCCTCATCCTATCATAATTGCATCAGCCTGAAATCTGTAGAAGCGGGCAGCGGGCGCGGACAAGCCGCATGAATTTTGCGGGATCACGCAAAGGGAAGGCAGGAAGGCTGCGCCTGAATTGGCATAGCCGAAGTTTTACAAACACAAATAAGAAACCTATTAGTATTCTCATTAGTAATCTCAGCATGTTATAATCTGGAATACTTCGCAAATATGCTACATAACAGTGACAGCAGCTTGCAATTCGCTTAAATAAAGGCTATTATAGACTAATAAAGTCTTTGATTGAGGTGGAAGATGAAATATTCAAAGGCAACAAATTATGCGCTGCATACGATGCTCTTTTTGGTGGCGGCTGCGTCTGACAAGCCGGTAGGCGTACAGCAGTTGGCAGAGCGGCAGGAGGTTTCCCCTACGTATCTGTCCAAGATATTGACCAAGCTGGTGAAAGCTGGACTGATCGAGTCGGCATCGGGTGCGAATGGCGGTTATCGGCTCAAGCGCAAGAAGGAAGACATTTCATTTCTCGACATCATTCATGCCATTGAAGGCACCGCCTCGTTGTTTGATTGCACGCTAAATCATCCCAGCGAGTGTCTGATTCAGCAGGAAATGGTGGAAGCCGAACGGCGGATGGAAGATTATTTGCGGAATAAAAAAATCTCCGAGCTTGCTGCACAGATAACGGTGGCTTTATAACCGCCGTTATTTTTGCAATTAAATTATAGATATAATAAGTCTGTTAAGTCTATTAAATGCAGGCTAAATGATATTCAAGAAAGGGATGAGCAAAGATGGCAAAAGATTTATTTGATATTCAATTGTGGGAGCAGGCGTGGAAGGAGGATCCCTCATCCACGGCCAACCAGATGAAGCGTGCTGGCATTGATCCCACGCATGGGTTCGATCATAAGGCCAAGGTGTTTGATGAAGAGGTATTCAGTGAAGGCGGAAGACGCAGAAGCGAGCGGATTATCGGCTGGATGGAAGGGCAGGGAGTGGATTTTGCTGGACTCTCCGTGCTGGATATCGGTGCGGCTTCAGGGGGCTTCAGCGTACCTTTTGCCGAGCGCGGGGCCAAGGTTACCGCTGTTGAGCCCAACGTACCGCTGGCTGATTTATTTGAGGCCAATACAGCCCGTGTCAGCCCCGGAAAAGAAAAGATCACCTTAGTGCGGGAAGCATTCGAGGACCTTGACATAGCTGCAATGGGCTGGGAGAAAGGGTTTGATCTGGTATTCGTCTCCATGTGTCCGGTGATCATTGACTGGGATAGCGTGGAGAGAGTGCTGAGCTGTGCCCGTCAATATTGTTATATCAGTACTTCAGCTGGGAGCAGACAGCATAGTCTTATTAATGAGGTAATGCCGCTGCTGACCGGGAGGGAGATGCACCCGGATTCCTCAGATATGGCGTATTTGAACCATCTTCTTTACTTGAAAGGGTATGCCTATGAGTCCATTGTGACACGAGAAATGAAAAGCACCGAACTTTCCGTAGAGGCGGCAATTGAAGAGGTCTTGCAACTGTTGAAGACGCATCATCTGCCTGCCCACGAAGTTTCCCGGAATATTGTTACGGATTATATACGCAGCACGTATCAGGAGAAGAAGGTAACGGTTCAGCAGGGCGGGCGTTTCGGTAAGGTGCTGATCCGGCTGCAGGATCAGAATATGTACAGTAAATCATAAAACGTAGAATCAACCGCTTCTAAGGTGTATTTTCCTTGTGGAAATACGCCTTTTTTCTTTGCGGCCGCAGCAGAATGCGAAAATTGTCGGCCAACCATTTCTATCAGGAGCTGTAAAATGCTAAGATAGGAGTACATTATTTAACGGGGAGTGAATTTCTTATGAAAAAGATTGCTGCCGGATTTCTTGCCGGGGCAATACTGATGGTTAGTGCGCAGGCGCTTGGGGCTACCTCTAGTCTGGTAGGAAAGAAAATCCAAGCGGAATATACAGTCAACGTGTACGGCAAGAAGCTGGTAGATCCGGCCATAATCATTGATGGGAAAAGCTACGCCCCGGTGCGGGCCATCGGAGAACTGGCTGGCTATAAGGTTTCGATATCCGGCAAGAATATTAACCTGGATGAGAAAGATAGCGGAGCGGGCGCATTGGCCAATGATAAAAATACCAATGCCGTCCTGGGACCGCGTCCGACCTCAACACCGGACCCTTTGCCGGCGGTCACCAAAAATAAAATCAAACAAATTGACGAAAAAATTGATACTGTTGTCGATAACATTCTGGTCACCAGCAGCCTGCTGAAGACAGATGCCAATAATGCTGAATTGAAACTTAAGCTGGAGCAGTATAAATCGGAATACACAGATCTGCTGAAACAGAAGGATCTGGAGCTGCAGAAGTAAGGAAGAGCAGTCGTGCTTTCCCGTTAAGTGATCTAAAGACAGGGCGATCCCCATCCTCTCAATGAGAGGATGGGGATCGCCCTGTTTATTAGGCTTTACTGCTACCCGGTCGGCCGGTGTAGCCCGGCTGGTGCTGTAATCCGCTCCGCCCGAACCTTCCTTTTGGTCAAATAAACTGAATCTATTTTAAAGTTAAATCTTTTTAATTTTTCTTAATTGGTAACTAGTAGAGTTAGTGGACTAATAATACAAGGTGTGTAATATATGGAATATTTGTGACATATGTTAGCGGAATATTGTATATATTTCTATTACTTACTATACTATGAATATCCAAAATGAGGGATTATTCTCCATCATTTATGTTTTTCATACATAATTAAGGCGAAAGAAAGTTAAGGTGTGATTGCGAGAGAATGACATAGCTTCTAATAAACTCAGGAGGGGTTATATACCCGGTGTGTTTAAAGTGGGGAAGCATGAAGGCATCCATTATGAAGGTGCGGAAGGTGGATTCTTGAAGAATCATTTGGTGTGGATGGGAAGCAACCCTGGTTGCCAATATGGGCTTATCGCTGAGAGTGAGGCCGTGGTGAATATTGACGATAGGGGATTTCTCTATGGTGATGGACTGTTTGAGACAATCAGATGGAAAGGTGGGATTATTTGCTTTACGTCCCATATGGAGCGTATGCGGCAAGGTCTTCAAATCCTGGGGATTAAACTGGAATGGACGAATGATGATTTCTTGTTGCTCATGCAAATGGTAGCGCGTTCGAATAACGTCCATGACGGTTATATCCGTTTATCTGTGTCCCGGGGATCCGGGCCAAGAGGATTCGATATTCCTGAGGTCTGTAACCCTATGGTGGTTATCCAAGCACGGGAATGGAATTCCATCGGTGGATCGGGGTGGAAGATTGTGAGTTCATCTTGGAGAGTAGCCAGGCCTCCCTTAAGCAGGGTAAAAAGCATGAGTGCACTGGATAAGGTTTTGGCCAAAACGGAAGCGCATGCCGAGCAGGCGCAAGAATCCATCATGCTGGACTCTCTTGGACATGTCGCTGAAGGGACAAGCACCAATATCTTTATGGTTTACGGAAATGAAATCGTAACGCCATCACTTGAATGGGGCGGTCTTCCCGGTGTAGCCAGAAAATCAGTTATGGAATTAGCCCAAAAAGAGGGGGTTTGCGTTTCACTAAGAAATATACCCCATCTTGAATGCTTTGAAGCAGATGAGATTTTTCTGACTAACAGCCTCCACGGTGTCATTCCGGTTAGGCAGTGGGATTCCAAGGAGTGGCCTGAACAAGGCGAAATGACAGAATTCATTCGCACAAGCTATAACAATTGGATTGAGAAGCATATCACTTTCTAGTCATTGCGGGTTTTCAAGGAGTAGCCGGATTTATTACATTGGGGGAGATGATCTGATTTATGGAACTTTCGCTTAAGAGAGAAACCTTTGTTACGAATTATCCGCCATACAGCGTCATGCAAACAAAACATGTTGCTTCGATATGGGAAAGGCGTCCTGTGAATGTCTATGTACATCTGCCTTTCTGCCCTAAACGTTGCCATTACTGCTACTACCGTGTGGAAGAATACAAAGGCAAAGACCCCATCTCCAAGTATGTAGAGCATCTGCTGAAGGAAATAGAACTGCTGGCGGAACGGCCTGAAATTCAAACCTGCAGCATGCAAACCTTGTATTTCGGCGGGGGTACACCTACCATGCTTTCAGCCGAGCAATTCGTTCAGATTGTGGAAGCCCTTGAGAGAGTGTTCCCCAAAACGCAAGACTTTCAGTTTAATGTTGAAGTGAGACCCGGAGCGGAAGCGACACAAGAGAAATTGAATACATTGAAGCAATTGGGTGTGCACCGGATTAGTCTAGGTGTCCAGAGTATGAACGATACGATTCTTACTGCAAACGGGCGTAACCATAAAACCGAAACGTTCTACAAAACCTATGATCGGATACGCAATGCCGGATTTGATTGGGTCAATTGTGATCTGATGTCTGGCATGCTCCATGAGACGGATGACACTTGGAAATACTCACTTGAATTATTAAAAGAATGCAACCCGGAGAATATCACTATATATAAGATGGAAGTATTCTTTAATACAAAGCTGTTCAGCGCGGTTCGGAGAAATCCAGAGATTCTAATCAGCCACGAAACGGAAGCGAAGCATTTCCGCGGGGCCAGAAATTTCCTGGAATCAAACGGTTATTTTATGTGCAATAATGCGACTTTCGCCACTGATCACAAATATATCGACCGGCATCGCCAGAATGTCCAATACGGAGGGGATATGGTGGGAATTGGGTTATCCTCTCATTCTTATTTTCAAGGGAACATGTACCAGAATACCTCTGACATGAAAGAGTACCAAGAAGTGGTGGCAGGGGGCAAGTTGCCGATTTCCAGATCATATAAGTTAAGCCAAAAAGACCAAATCACTCGCCATGTTGTGATGAGCCTCAAAAACTTGAAAGTAAGCCGGTCTCAATTTGTGGATAACTTTGGGTTGGATCTAACCCAAGTATTTCCGGATGAGGTTAGGCGGCTGACCAGCGAGGGGTTTGCTCACTTGGATAATGAACACTTAAGTATTGACCCAGAGTATTACGATTTTGCGGATGATGTTGCCCGTCTGTTTTATCCAATGGAATTACATAACGATATGCTTGCCCATATCAGCCGAAAGGAATGAAGTTAATCATGGAGTTAGTGGATGTGAGAAAAGAATTGAACCTTGTATTGTCGGAAGGAATGTCCTCTATTCAGCTGGAGGAAGAATTATCAGGGGACACATCTTTGCTGCGGGACATCGGACTGGATTCCGTACAGTTAATTGAGCTTGTTGTTGCAGTCGAGAAGCGTTTTAACATAGCGGTATTTGATGATGATCTGTGCCCTGATCTATTTGATAACTATGATCGGCTTTGTGAATATGTCCTGAATAAAATAAAGGCGAGGTAACCCAAAGTGGAGCAAACACAGAAATTACAGGGGATTGTTATCAATCCTGGGGTTTATAAAGGAAAGGCTTATGTTGCCGGGCCGGACAACCCCCGCCCGTTTGAAAAGGGTGAAGTTTTGGTTATTCCGCACAGTAATCCCAAGTATTCATTGATGCTGTTGGATGCAGGCGCGCTTGTTTGCGAATCGGGCGCGGTTATGGCACATATCTGTATCGTAGCAGGTGAGATTGGAATTCCCTGCCTGACACAAGTAGGACTCGCTACCCAAATAATAAAGGATGGAAGCTTGGTTGAAGTTCATGCGGATCAAGGAGAGGTGTTGGTTCTTGGATAACCACGAGTTGCTGGCGGGCTACAAAGAATCGCTTAAAGTTGCATGGGGTTATAACGACTACGAGGATTGGCCTTTGCGAATTTCATCAATCATGCATCTGTTCACAGATACCTTTGCACAAGAGTTTCTCGAAGATGTGGAGGCTCTTTGGACGGACGAGCTTGGTCCTGAGCTTATGAGCCAGATTTTTGTCTACCCGGGACGTTTATTCCGTTTAATCGATGTTGTCATTTTTGGACTTCGCAGAATACGGACCCCCCTCGATCTCCAGAGGAGATTTATCACCCAGATGCTTCGTTCTGCCGAGATCTTGAAATCGGGCGATCTTTTTAACAGAGACGGCCGCAACCTGCTTAAACAAGCCATTCTCCCACATCAAGAAATGTTCTCATCCGGTCACTCCAACCTGATCCACAAACTGCAAGCCGCCCTGTTTATGTATACAGAAGCAATTTTGTTCCGCGGGCATGACGCCGTTAAATCCGTGCATGGTCCTTATAAGACGGATAAAGGTACGCTGATGCTTATTCGTGAGTTTCATAACCTTAGCCCTGATCAACTATGGCCCGGGCATTACTTAATTCCGACCAAAAAAGTGGTGACAATTTGTGAATACGCTGTGAGCGCTGATATCCGAGTGGATTGTTATGACCATCTCTATCATTCCGGGAAGTTGAATGAGTCCTTAATTTCTTGGAATGTTACCGTTGATGATGCAGTGGTTACAGATCCGGAACGGATCATCAGCCTGGTTGATGACGTTATTTCCAGGACGAGAACAGTCAGCAATTTGGTTGATTCTTGGAGCTGGCAGCAAAAAACGGAGAAATATGCTGATATTTTTTGGTTTCGAAAGGCGCCTTTGCGGCTAAGAAGAGGGCTTTCTGCCGAACCGCCGCAAAGTGTATATGACCGGATCAGGCAAGGTCAGCCTAACGAATTGCGCTCCAAATGTTTATCTCCTAGGGAAGTGGCTTTTTTGATTCAGCTTGGTGTCTAATGTCACTTGAATAAGGAGAACAGAAGAATGCCAATATTGATACCGCTAGATCAGGCGGCTGATTGCTCTTTGCAATCCATCGGGGCAAAAGCATGGAGGTTGGGAGTGGCCGGCAGAGAGGGGCTGGCAGTCCCGGATTTAATGGTTATCCCACATGAATGTATGGAGGCCCACCGGAGTGATCTGCAGGTTTATTTAAGTGAAGAACTTCACAAACATTTTGATTTGGATCATACGGTATTTGCAGTAAGATCCAGCTCCAATGCGGAGGATTTATCTTACGCAAGCGCTGCAGGCATTTTCGAAAGTGTGCTGGGTGTTCGTGGGATGGAGGAAATAATCTCCGCTGTCGAGGAATGTAACAGGGCACTCCATTCAGAAACAGCTAGGAAATACATGCAACGATTGGAAAATGACTGCCTGCAGATGAACATCATTATTCAAGAGCTTATTACGCCCCGCCGAGCAGGTGTATTAATAACGGGCAGACCGGGTTCCGACCAATTTATTGCGGAAGGTGCCTGGGGGCTTGCGGTTGATATTGTCTCCGGAATGACGAATCCTGATTTTTTAACTGCTTCGTTGCAGGAGGGAAGGAATTATACGGTTAGAAAAGGCGGCCAAATGACGGTTTGTCTCCCTACTGTAGACGGCAAGGGGATTTATTATCGGGAGAAAAGTCGGATTGAACTGGATTCGGAGATATTTGATGAAGCGTTCATTATTCAACTGGCCGCTGTCGCAGATCGGGTGAGGACTATTTTTGGCGGAGACCAAGAGGTTGAATGGGCTGAGGATAATAACGGGAAGTTGTGGCTCATCCAGTCCAGGCCTTTTGCCAACAAAAATTCACTTCGGGCTCCCGGATAATTAACAATTCAAGTTATTGAAGAGTAATGTATACATTCCGAATAATGGTGGTGGCGGTATTGAGAATTCTAGGTGTTTCTGCTCCATATCATGATGGTTCAGCTTGCTTGATCGAGGATGGCGAATTGGTGTGCGCGGTTGAAGAAGAACGATTGATCCGAAGCAAAAGAGCATGGAACAAGTTTCCGGTCCAAGCGGCTAAATGGTGTTTGGAAAGCCGGGGACTCCAGTTATCGGATATCGATCGGATTGCGTATCCATGGGAACGCAACGCAATTCAGGATCAATCTCTTTCCAAGTATAATGTCAGTCCCCGCGCACTTTTTCCAACGGAACTGTTTGGTTCATCTCCCCGTTCCGATCAAATTATCGATGTGAACCATCATCTGTCCCATGCAGCTTCTACGTTCCGATTTTCCGGCTTTCCGTCGGCGGCTATTCTGGTCATTGATGGGACCGGTGAAGATGTTGGAACTTCCATTTACCACGGCCAAGCGGACGGCCAAATCAAATTGCTCCGTTCCTGGAAAAATAATTGGTCACTGGGACATTTCTATGAAGGGGCTACCCAGTATGTGGGCTTCTCAAAGCTGGAAGCAGGTAAATTGATGGGGCTGGCTCCTTATGGCGAGGGTGAACTATTGCCTTACATCCGTTTGACAGATGACGGAATTGAAATGGATGTTCCATCCTTGCCAACGCATGAGCATGTGACCCAGTATTGGGTCCAGCAATTTATGAAGGATTTTGGTCCTGCGAATAAACGTATCTACCATTACGATATTCCATCCTGCTATGCCATGGAGAACACTCCTTTTGACGAGCGGATTAAAAATTTCGCTGCCAGTGTTCAATTAACCCTGGATCATGCCATTATACATTTGGCTAAGCTGGCCAAGGAGTGGACCGGCGAGGAATATTTATGTCTTGCCGGTGGCGTGGCATTGAACTGTACAACAAATGGTAAAATATTGCGTCAAAAACTTTACAGCGATATATTTGTCCCCGGACCGGCCAATGATACCGGGGGTTCAATAGGGGCTGCTGCGGAGCTATGGTTTCAGGAAACCGGACGCTCTTTGAAACCTATGGATGATTTGGGTCTTGGTCCGAAATTCACTCCGGATCAAGTTGGAAGCTTGTTGAAAAAGCTGGGTGTTCGTTACACATCGGTGAATAGTATTGAACGCGCAGCCAGACTGATCGGGGAAGGCAAAATTGGTGCCTGGTTCTCCGGCGGGATTGAGATCGGTCCCCGGGCATTGGGGCACCGCAGTATTATTGCCAACCCGGCAATAGGCTCCCACAAGGATCGTCTGAATATTGAAGTCAAGAAAAGGGAGACTTGGAGACCTTACGGTCCCAGTATGCTTCAGGAATATGCAGAACCGGTATTCGGGGAAGCCCTGAAGCTGCCTTATATGCTTTTTACTTTGCCGGTCGTAGGCGATAAGAATAATCTTCCGGCTGTTACTCACGTTGATGGAACAACCAGAGTGCAAACCGTCGTAAACCGGCCAGATGACCCGTATTCGTATTTGTTGACCAATGTCAGGGACAATTTAGGTTTTCCCGCAGTTGTCAATACTTCATTTAACATCGGAGGAGAGCCGGTAGTATGCCGGCCAGAAGAAGCGGTGCGATCATTCTTTTCTTCCCCTTTGGACTTCCTGTACATTGAGGGGCACTTGCTATGGAAAGAAAATTAATATACGAAAAACAAATGTCCGAAGCAATTGACAGCCGGCGGCTAGGAGATTCAGGACTTAAGATTTCGGTTCTGGGTCTGGGAACTTGGCTGAATTTCTCCACCTATGAAGATAATCTGCCGATGGTTGCCGCAGCTCTGGAGCGGGGTATTTGCCATTTTGATACGGCGGACATGTACGGTGCATTGCCTGGTTGGTCTGAAACTCTCCTTGGCAATACGCTAAAAGGCTATACGAGATCTGCTTACGTTCTTTCAACTAAAGTACATGCCCGGGTGGGAAAGTGGCCGAATGATGCAGGACTCTCCCGCAAGCATATCACGGAAAGTTGCCACAAGAGCTTGACGCGGCTTCAGACAGATTACATTGATATTTATTATTGCCACCGGTTTGACCCGGATACTCCCTTATACGAAACCGTTGATGCCCTTGCCACTCTGAAGAATCAGGGCAAAATCTTATACGCCGGGATCAGCATGTGGCCCGCTGACCAGATTAAGGAATTTACCCGGTTGGCCAAACAAGCCAACTTGCAAGTTGTGGCCAACCAGGTTCTATACAATACGATTCAACGTCCATCCCGGGAGGAGATACAGGTTTGCCGAGAGGAAGGCATCGGATTAGTCGCTTACTCCCCACTGGCGCAAGGGTTGCTCAGCGGCAAATACAAGGGAGAATCGGCTGAAGGTGCACGCGGAAAAATTCCTTCCCGCAACAAATGGATCAAAAGAATTACGGACAATCCAGACAAGGTAAAAGCGTTGAAGGAGTATTTTCAATTATGTGATGCCTATGAAGTCCCTTATGTTCAAGCGGCAATGGGGTGGGTGCTGGCGCAGGACCTTGTTTCATGTGCTCTATCCGGTTTTCGCAATATGGATCAACTGCAGGACGCATTGTCAGCCTATCCCTACACGTTACCTCCGGAGTTGATCCAAGGTATTAACCTGTTGGAGGAAATTTGGTTGGACGCCGAGACTGCCAGTATCTAAAGGAGATAAGAGATGTTACCGATCATAACGGATCTTTTAAAGCTGCTCGACCGTCAGGATGAACTATTGGCCTCCAGCTCGGAAAAGTGGTTCCAGGGAAATGAAATCGCAGCTCTTGCAGGGGATGTGGAGGGGGGTATTCAGGAATCCCCCTACGGTGCCGTTGGAATTTCAAGTTCATCTGGGCCGCATTTTCTTGCAGTCTTATTAACCGCGATGAAAGCAGAGCGCCCCCAAATCCTATTTGGAAGTAAATGGCCCATGCATGAATTGCAGTCAGCTTTGTTGAGTAGCCCGTGCTCCATACTCATATCCGACCAAGACAGGGTGAAGGATCTGGTAGTTGAGGATTGGGATATGAGGCGGGCCGGTCATTTCTATGTATGGACAAAAAAAGGCCGGCTCCAGCCTATTTGTCCTGATGGCGAATGGCTTGGCCAGTTTACTTCCGGGACAACCGGCAGGAGCCGTCTAGTTATCCGGAGCTGGGATGCGATTGCAGATGAAATTCATGCTCTTGAAGAAGCAGTGGAATTGCCGGAGGGAGGCACTTTTTTTAACATGGCGCCCTTTCATCATTCCTACGGGTTCTGCGGAGGGTTTATCTGGCCTTTGCTCAGAGGCTCGAAAGTGTATACCGTCAGCGACTTTTTTCCATCCGCATGCCGTAAAAGATGGGTTCAGCTCCAACCGGTTGTCGTTTACGGATTGCCTTTTCAGTATGAGTTTATCTCCACCTCTCCGGGTGAAGATGTGCCTGTACCCATTCGCGCCTTTTCGGCAGGTGGTCCGCTTACCGGTGACCTAAGGGAGAAAGCCTACGCAAATCTTGGGATTTTGATAAGCAATAATTATGGATGTACGGAAGCCGGAACCCTATGTATCTATCCGGAGATGCCGCCGGAGGAAAACTCGTCCAGTGTCGGATGGCCTTTGCCCAACAGGCGGTTCCAAATTATCGAAGGAAATCAACTATCGGTAACAGGTAAATGTTTAATGGACCGGTACTTTGACTCTCCACCGGTCTCTATACCCTACCGTACTGGAGATTTAGGTGCCATCCGGGAGGATGGTTGCGTTCAGGTGTCGGGAAGACTCCGACATGTCATACAAGTGGGAGGCGTGAAGGTCAGCCCGGAGAAGGTTGAGGATGCTTTGAAGTCGCATCCTGCTGTCGCCGAAGCGGTTGTGATGGGCAAACCCTCTCCCGGATTCCATGAACAGGTTCATGCCTTTATTGAGCTCGTCAATCCTGGTTCAGTACGGGAAGAAGAACTAAGAGAATACTGCAAATTATGTCTTCTACCTGTGGAGGTACCTAAGAGAATCTTTATTTTGGACCAGATTCCCAAATCGGATACAGGTAAAGTTCAGGGCAAGTATTTGATTGAAGTCCAATAATCATACGGGAAGGGCGGTAGTACAATGCGGGTGATTGAGTTGCGGCTACAGAATAATGATGAGAATTATGTCAAAATGCTGCGTTACAAGCTTGCTTATATTTCTAAGGATATTGTGAATATATCAGAGGAAGGCGCTTCTTTGCATGTACATATTGAAGGCGATAAGTTTGAAGAGATAGAAGCGGCTCTAAAACGGCTGGTAGACGAATTGGATGACAGCTATACAGGAATTACTTCCGATATCTTGTACGAGAAGCAATCCCAAAATACGTTTCCGGACTATGATATTTATCAAGCTCTTGTGGATCAGAAGTGGATTGTTCCTTACGAGAGCGGCCTGATTGGTTTCGGAAGAGAATTTTTGGAGCTGTTCAAATTGCTGGATCAAATGTTTGTAAACTGGGGGAAACGTTTCGGAGCAGTAGAATACGTATATCCGGATTTGATCGGCATTGAAACCTTAAATCAATACCATTATATCGAACAGTTCCCTAACCACTTAATGTTTGCCTCTCATCTAAGAGAGGATCTGGATTTGATTCAGTCTTTTTCAGAGAAGGTGTCCGCGGGTTGTGACTGTTACGACACCACTTATATTGACAAACCGCAATTAATGAATAAATTGGCCATTTGCCCGCATGTTTACAAGCAATATGAGAATCAAACTATAGATTTGGATGAAATGCTGGTCGTGACATCCGTCGGAAAATGCAAACGGTATGAATCAATCAATATGACAAAAGTCGAAAGACTGCTTGATTTTACTATGAGGGAAATTGTACTGGTCGGATCTTATGAACATGTTATCAAAGCCAGGGAGGAATGTATCAGACTGGCTATCAATTTTATTGACCAGCTGGGTCTTGAGGCAAATATCAAATCCGCCAATGACCCGTTTTTCACAACCAAATACAGTCCAAAGGCTATGCTGCAGCAAAAGCTGAAGCTCAAGTATGAGTTGAATCTTCTCTTGCCCTACAATAACAAAGAACTGTCCGTGGGTTCGTTTAACTATCACGGCACCTATTTTACAGAGGCGTTTAATATCAACTCATCAAGCGGAGCCAATGTTCATACGGGATGCATCGCATTTGGACTGGAACGATTTGCTTATGCAATACTGAGCCAATTAGGTGTGGACGGGGCTAAGTTTTGGATGGAACGGCAAGCTGAAACATTATTGTTTTCATAGCAGCCCGAAATTAGGTTTTATACAAGGAGGTTTCCATGACCACTCAATTATTTGAAGGTTTCAGTCAGGAGGCTTTGGATTTCCTGGTTCAAGTCCGATTGAACAATAGCAGGGAATGGTACGAGAAGAACAAGCCTCTATACAAGCAATACCTGATCAAACCGTTCCAAGGGTTGGTGAGTGACCTTAGCCATATCGTCCTTGAGATAGACCCGTTATTTGAGATTGCACCTTCGGTAAATAAAACCCTATCCCGACTGAACAGAGACACCAGGTTTTCCAAGGACAAGTCTCTTTACCGCTCCGCTATGTGGCTGACCTTCAAGAGGCCAAAATCCGAATGGACGGGTGCCCCTGCATTCTTTTTTGAGATCTCGCCGGAGTCATTCCGGTACGGGATGGGCTACTATAGTGCGACAAGAGAATCCATGGACACGTTCAGGAAGATGATGGATGAGGATTTGGCAAGGTTTGATAGAGCCTTCGATTTTCTTAACAGACAGGAGATCTTTGCAGTTGAAGGGGAGATGTATAAGAGAACGCTTGCTCCCAGCCTGCCGGATACGCTAAGACAGTGGTACGACCGCAAAAACATTTATTTGGTACATAATAGCAGCCAAGTGGAACGGCTCTTTTCCCCGGCGATTGCAGACGATTTGGCAGAAGGGTTCCGGATGCTGGAGCCGATCTACCAGTATTTATTGAAGGTTGAGGCGAGAAAAGAATCGGATGCGGCTTCCGCAAAATATTAAGCAAGAAAGGAGGACGGGGTATGGAACTGATTAAGTTTATCCAGTCTTTCGCATCTCCCTTTTGGGATTCATTTTTTATCCAGGTAACCTGGTTAGGCGAGGGACATTTTTTCATGATTCTTTTTGCCTTATGCCTTTGGTGCGTCAATAAAGAATTCGGATACAGAATGGGTTTTGCTTTTTTTTCGAACGATATCTGGAATTCAGTCCTGAAAAATACGTTTCAAGTCCCGCGGCATTTTGGACAAATGGGTATTCGCACTCTTAATGAGGTACCGATTGGCGGATTTTCGTTTCCAAGCGGGCATGTACAAAATACGTCATCTTACGTCACCTCCCTTATGCTTCACTTCAAGTCCCGGTGGGTCTATTTGGGAGGGTTCTTATTGGTCTTGGTGGTCTCCATATCCCGGCTTTATGTTGGCGCCCATACACCAACAGATGTGATCGGGGCAATTCTTGCCGGTGCTGGTTGGGTTGTGTTGTCAGAATGGGTATTTGGATCGTTCGCGGGCAAATGGCTGGAGCTACGATTATTGTCTGCCGCTGCCGTTCTTTTTCTGGGAATGAGCATTGCAGCGGACTCTTGGTACTATTCGGGTGCCGGCTCTGTTATATGTATATTGGCATCCCATTATTTGGATCTAAAAGTGCTGCGGTTTGAGATTCCGAAAAGACTATGGGCAAAAGCGGGCTTGTTCATTGTCGGATACATATTGTTCATCCAGTTGGACCGGCTCGTGCAGCCCCTCTATTCATTGTCTCCGCTCGGGAATTTTATCAAAGGTTTTCTAACCGTATTTTGGATCACGATGTTCGTTCCGCTTTTGTATACAGGAGTTCAATGCATTCTGGTTAAATGGAGCGGAGAAAGGGGCAGGCAATTACAATGAGTTTATTGCATGTAGTGGAGGTTAAGACCTCCCTTTCCTCATTTGAGATTTACAAGCTTTTTTTTTCGGGGAAGTACAGTTTTTTTCTCGATAGCGGAAAAGATCCTGAGCGATTGGGAAGATATTCTTTTATCGGGGCCGATCCTTTCATCATATTGAAGTCCAAAGGCCGGCAGATTGAGATCACGGAACTCGGGGAGAAACGCGAAGTAGCGGGCAACCCGTTCGAGGTCTTGAAGGAACTCTTGGCGCGTTTCAAAATCCGGAATGATACGGAGCTTCCGTTTGTGGGGGGAGCCGTAGGCTACTTTGCCTATGATCTTGTTCATCATCTTGAGAAAATGGCGGTAACCGCCATTGATGACCTAAATCTTCCGGATATGATAGTTGGTTTGTATGATGGCATAGTCGTTATTGATCATCTGAAGAACCAGGTACATGCAGTGTCGGCAGGATTGGTCGGAAGCAGCCCTGATGCCGCGAAGCAAAAGGCCAACTTGCTCAAAGATACCATTGAGAAAGGCATGCTGCCGGACTATACGGTTCTAAACGAACCGTATCAGCAGAATCTGGTCGATTTAACTTCCAACTTCACCTTCGAGGGGTATTGTGAAGCGATTGAGAGGGCAAGGGAATATATTCGGATCGGCGACATTTATCAAATGAATATGACTCAGCGATTCAGTACCCTACTGGACCAGCATCCGCTCCACTTGTATGAGAAGCTGCGCAGCATGAACCCGGCACCGTTTGCATCTTATCTTGAATTTGAGGATGTCCAAGTGGTCAGCAGCTCTCCAGAGCGGTTTATTCAGCTGCGGAATGGCGAGATTGAAACGAGGCCGATTAAAGGAACTATACCTAGAGGGCAGACGCCAGAGGAAGATGAAGCGAACCGGAATGCACTTGCACAAAGCACCAAAGATCAAGCGGAGAATTTGATGATCGTAGATTTGATGCGGAATGATATCGGCCGTGTATGTAAGTTTGGAACCGTGGAAGTACCCGAATTATTCGTCGTGGAAGAATACGCAAGTGTATTTCACCTGGTTTCGACGGTTACTGGGGAACTTGAGGAAGGACTCGATGCGGTAGATTGTATAATGGCGACCTTTCCGGGCGGCTCCATAACGGGAGCACCCAAAATCCGGTCGATGGAAATCATTGACGAGCTGGAACCAACCTGCCGGCAGCTGTATACAGGTTCCATCGGATACCTCGGGTTTGATGGAGATATGGATATTAACATTGTGATTCGGACCATTCTTGTAAAGGGCCAACAGGCTTATTATCAAGTTGGCGGAGGAATTATATGGGATTCAG
This sequence comes from Paenibacillus sp. FSL M7-1046, assembly GCF_038007405.1. Lineage (NCBI taxonomy): Bacteria > Bacillati > Bacillota > Bacilli > Caryophanales > Paenibacillaceae > Paenibacillus > Paenibacillus sp. FSL M7-1046. Next base: position 4,556,883 of record NZ_JBBOXB010000001.1, read on the forward strand.
TTCCAGAGAATGAGTACCAAGAAACGCTTGATAAAGGTGCCGCATTAAAAAAAACTCTGCAATCGAGGTGAGTCAATTTGGTCTTGTTAATCGATAATTATGATTCATTCACGTATAACCTGTACCAATACATTGGTGAGCTGACCCGGGACATCCGTGTATTCCGAAATGATCAAATCACTTTGAATGATGTGTACCAAATGAAGCCGGACTGCATTATCATTTCTCCAGGGCCGGGCCGTCCGGAAGATTCCCGGATGAGTCTGGAGATCATTCAGCGGTTCAATGGAGTCATTCCTATATTTGGAATTTGTTTAGGCCACCAAGCCATTGGATACATGATGGGAGCTACTATAGACTTAGCTTCCCGTGTGGTACATGGAAAACGTTCCCTCATCACCAATGATAACCGGGGGATTTTTGCTTCCACACCGGAACAGTTTCTGGTAGTTCGCTACCACTCATTATGCATACGCGAGGATACTCTGCCGGAATGTTTGGAGGTTCAGGCTTATGCGGAGGATGGTACGATTATGGCAGTCCGCCATAAGGAGTTTTGTACCGTTGGCGTTCAGTTTCACCCGGAATCCATCCTTTCTGAGTACGGAAAGGTACTTATCCGGAATTTTCTTGCGTTAGCGAACGAATATGGGGCCCGGTCGACATTAATGTGAAGGTGGTTGGAAAATGCTTATTCAAGTCGATCAGCTTGTTAAGGATTACCAGACGAATAAGAATCAGAAAGGCTTTTTTCACGGAATAAAGGCCTTATTAATGCCGGAATATGAGACGAAGAGGGCTGTGAACGGCATTAGCTTCTCGATATCGGCCGGTGAAATGGTCGGATTTATCGGCCCCAATGGTGCCGGTAAATCCACAACCGTCAAGATGTTGTCCGGAATTCTTGTGCCAAGCTCCGGCAAAGTGACAGTTAAGGGCATGGACCCCTTCAAAGACAGAAAGAAATATGTATCGCAAATCGGGGTGGTTTTCGGGCAGAGAACTCAATTGTGGTGGGACTTGCCAGCGGTGGACACGTTCGACTTGTTGAAGGAAGTTTATAAAATTCCAGATAAAGTATACAAGGCTAACATGGAAGAGTTCCGTGAGCTTCTGGGCTTGGATGAATTTCTGCACCGCCCTGCTCGGCAGCTAAGCCTGGGCCAGCGGATGAGAGCCGATATTGCAGCGGCAATGCTCCATGAACCGGATATTTTATTTTTTGATGAACCTACTATCGGGCTGGATATTATCGCGAAGGAACGAATCAGAGAATTCATTAAGAGAATGAACAAGGAAAAAGGAATTACCATGCTGTTCACAACCCATGATATGCAGGACATTGAGAAAATTTGTGAGCGGATCATGGTCATTGATCATGGGAAGATCGTATGCGACAGCCAGGTGAGCGACGTACGGCAGCTATATGGAACGGAAAGAAAGCTTAGTGTTCAATTCAGCCAAAGCTACGATCAAATTGATATTCCCCGGGTTCAAACCGTCCATGAAGGCGGAAACCAAAAGAGCTTTATATTCAAGAACAATGAAATCAAGGTATCTGAATTAATAACCCAGCTAACGAATAATTATGACGTCCAAGATTTGACCGTTCAGGAACCGGAGATTGAAACGATCATTAAGAAAATTTACGAAGAAGGTGCTCATGATTATGAGAGCGTATCTTGAGATCACCAAAAAATCCTTCCTGAATAACCTGGTGTTTCGAGTGGAATATTTTGCCGGACTGGCGAATTCCATCGTAACCATATTTGTAAACATTGCTATATGGAGAGCAGTTTATGACGAGGAAGGGACCATGGATCAGCTACAATTCAGCATGATCGTTACTTATGTCATCCTGGCCATGGCGCTTTTCCACGTGTTTTCTATGGATGAATACATCATTGAGAAGAAGATCAAAACGGGGCTGATCGCTTCCGACTTGCTCCGGCCGCTAAGTTTTCGTTTACAGATCTTCTCGTATCATCTGGGGGCGCTAATATACAAACTTATTCTGCTTTTTGTCCCTACCCTGCTTTTCTACTCGGCCATTTACCACATACTGCCCCCATTTTCGACTGAAATGTTTTTTTGCTTTTTATTTAGCATCGTTTTAGGCTATCTCGTAATGTATCACCTGAATTTTCTGATATGGATCAGTGCTTTCTGGCTCTATAAAACTTTTAGTCTGGTAACGATAAAAGATACGATGGTCATGGTCTTGTCCGGTGCTGTCATTCCCTTGTGGTATATGCCCGCCTGGCTTGTGAGTTATATCAAATTAACACCGTTTGATACGATATTTTATGTCCCCATTTCCATTTATTTAGGACAACTTCCAGAACATGAGATCCTTACAAGCATATTGAGACAAGCAGGTTGGGTTTTGGCGTTGACTTTAGCTTGCCACTTGTTGTGGAAGCGGGCCTCCAAAAGAATAGTGGTTCAAGGAGGGTAGAACAATGGGTTCCCATAACGCTCGGCAGTCCGCGCTTCATTCATTCCGGTTGTTTATAAAGTATTTTCAATTAACGCTTAAGGTTACCCTTCAATACAAGTTTGACCGGACGATGATCGCAGCCGCAGTCCTGATCCGGGAGATGGCCGGCGTGATCATCCTGATTCTAATGCTAAACCGTTTTGTAACCATAAAGGGATGGGATATTAATCAAATTTTGTTTCTTTACAGCTTTTTATTTCTTTCCTACAGCCTGTTCGTCTTTTTCTTTACTGGAATCCGGGATTTCGAGGATTTGGTTTATACGGGAGAGTTTGACCGGATATTGGTACGGCCTGTTGGTATTCTGTTTCAAGTCGTGGCATCTAAGGTGGATTACACGGCGGCTCTCGGACATGGGGTTCTGGGTGTCTTTCTGTTGACGAAAACCGCTTCAGGGATCGGCTTGGAGTGGAGCATTCCGAATATCCTTTTCTATCTCCTCATGGTCATAGGGGGGGCCATTATCCAAGCCTCCATATTCATGTTGACGTCAAGTTTGTGTTTTTGGACGGTCAGGGTTACAAATTTGCGGAATATTCTTTTTTTCAATTCCCGTAAAATTGCGGCATATCCGCTCAGCTTCTATCCGGGGATCATACAAAAAATGTTAATATTTGTTATTCCGTTTGGATTTGTTAACTATTTCCCATCGCAGTTTTTTCTCCAGAAGCCCGAAATGGAGGAATATTGGCAGGGATTGCTGTACCTCAATCCACTGATTGCCGCAGCACTTTTCAGCTTGGTTTATTGGGTGTGGAGACGCGGGCTTAGACGGTATTCGAGTACAGGGAATGCTCTTAATTAGTAGTGTAATTGTGAATATGAAAGTGGGGATTTGAGTTGAAAAAATATATAAACCTACTAATTCTAGGCATACTGCTGATATCGTTCGGCTCGTACTATTTTCTAAGGAATGTGTCCTGGGACGATGTATTGCTGAAATTAGGGCAGTACGATCAAAAAATAACGATTATGAACACGGCTGATGTCCACGGCCATATTATGTTTGAGGATAATGCCTGGGGACAGTATACCTCGGAAAACATATATGGGGTCATGGGGCTCCCGTTGGTGAAATATCTTTTTGAATTGGAAAAGAAGGAGAATCCCAATACGATCCTGGTGGATACGGGGGATATGTTTCACGGTACGAATGAGGCGAATGTAGACAAAGGGGAAGGCATTCTCAAAATAGCCAATTTAATGGGTTACACCGCCATGATACCGGGAAGTAATGATTTCAATTTCGGCTACAAACGTTTTATGGAGCTCAGTTCCTCTCTTAATACATCTATGGTATCAGCTAACCTGTACCGGGACGGGGAAAGGCTGTTCGAGCCGTACAGGATCGTCGAAACGGGCGGGAAGAAAATCGCTCTTATGGGATTGTTAACTACAAATGCACTGCGGAGTATGTCTGCGGATGAAATAAAGGGAGTGACGGTCGAGGACCCGGTGCAGGAAGCAACCAAAGTGGTAGCAGAGCTGAAGGACAAAGCAGATGTGATCGTCTTATTGTCCCATTTGGGTGACGACACGGACGTAGAATTGGCTAAAAAAGTTGACGGCATTGATCTTATATTAAGCGGACGCAGGCATAATTTGTACACTGATGCAGTAAAGGTTGGAAATACATACATTGTAGAGGCGGGGGCTTGGACAACCCATGTTGGTTATGCCAATTTGTATTTCAAAGGGGGAAAGCTGAAGGATATTGACTGGAAAGTAAGATCGAGTAAAAACGAAAGTAAATCTGACGCCCAAATGACCCAAATTGCCGAACAATATCATGCAGTTGCCCTTGAGCAAACCAAGGAGGTCGTGGGGAAATCCGAGGTTGAACTAAATGGAATGCGGACAGAATTACGTACAAAAGAGACCAACTTCGCCAACTTGCTAACGGATGCCATGAAGGAAAAGGCAGGAGCGGATATCGCCTTGTTAAATGGAGGGGGGATTCGGGAAAGTATCAAACAAGGAGACATCAACTTGTATCAGTTGAATAAATCGCTTCCCTTTGCCAACTCAATGATGGTCGTCAACTTGAAGGGCGATAATATTTATCGGGCGATCGAACGAGGCTTGAGGGCATATCCGAACGGTACGAATGGAGCGTTCTTGCAGGTTTCCGGAATTGAATATACGTTTGACGCATCCAAATCGGCGGACAAAAGGCTGGTTCAGGTGCTGTATCAGGGGAAACCTCTCGACAAGAACCAGATATTCAAAGTTGCGATCAGTGATTATCTGTACAATGGCGGCGATAACTACGATGAATTCAAGGACGCTGAGGTCTTGCAAACCGATAGTCTGCTGATGACGGTTCTTGCCGATCACATAAAAAAACATAAAGTTGTAAGCCCTAAAGAAGACGGTCGAATTATGGTCACGAAAAAACGGTACAAATCTTAATATTTTGCATTCCGATCCGGGGAGGAATAAAGATGAAGGCAGCTTTTGATGTTTTGTCTAAAGAAAGACAATTAGTTATTTTGTGTTCGCGCGGGGTATGGAACGGGGAACATGAAGCGAAGGCTCGTGAATTGTTGAGTCACCATCTGGACTGGAAGGATATTTTGTACCAAGGGCTTACACATCGGGTGCTGAATCTGATGTTTTACCATCTGAAAAGGTTGGAACTCGTGCATGTCGTAGAAGAAGAAGTTGTCAAAGTAATGAAGAGCCAAAGTAAGGTATATGCCTTGCGAAATCAGTTCTACTTTGAGGAACTAGGCTCCATCTACCGGAAAATCAACGAAAAAGGTTTGCGTGCGGTCATATTAAAAGGAAACTACTTGGCCGCTCATGTGTATCCTTCCATAGAAACCCGTACGTTCAATGATTTAGACTTGCTGATCTCGTTAAGCGACGGGGAACAGTTCGTTCAAATTCTGGAGAGTCTTGGGTACATTCAAGGGGAATACAACCGTAGCACAGATGAAATCATCCCCGGGACCCGTAAGCAAAAAATCATGCACCAAATGGCCACCCACGAACTTCAGGAGTGCCTTAAGAAGACAGAACATCCTTTTGTTAGTCTGCTTCAGGTGGATCTAAACCACGATGTGTTATGGAAAGGAAACTGCCCGTATAAGATCTCTACTGAAGAGCTGCTATCGCGGGCTAGGGAAACCGAGGTCTTAGGTCATAAGTGTCATGTTCTGGACTATGAGGACTTCTTAATTCAATTAGCCTGCCACTTGTACAAGGAAGCGGTAATGTTGAACTGGATTGCGGATCTTAGAGATCTTAAGTTGTACAAGTATGCGGATATGTTAATGTACATTGAACATTACCAGGACAAGCTGGATTGGGACAAGTTAATCTCCTTCTGCCAGGAACACAGCTGTGAGAAGGTCGTGTATTATGCTTTCTTTTATGTAAATTACATTTACGGAGATGTAATCCCGGAACATGTAATGAAGGCTTTGGAACCGGAGGATAAAGCTTATTTAGACGAGTATGGAATAGAAAATACCGTAACGGCAAAGTGGGAAGTGGATTTTTTCACCCGCATATTCGATACGTCCCGAATTCTGCAGGTCAGTGAAGAGATGCTGACAGCCAAAAATCGGTTCTGGAGTACAAGAAACGAGCATGCCGGTGCACGAGGTGAGAAGTAATTGGGTTCCAGAAGGCGATTAATTGTGATGGAAGGGATCAGTGGGAGTGGGAAAAGTCATGCCATTCATCAGATAGTATCACACCTCCAAGCCCATAATTGCAGCATATATGTTTACGAATGGAATTCCAATCACACCCTGAGGGCGTTAGTCTGCTTTCTAGACAGTAAGAAATTTCTATCCGCCAATATGTACAGCGTCCTACAATGGGTAGGATTTTTGTACGACTATTTCTTTCGAATTATTCCCCGGCTGTTAAGAGGATCTATTGTGATATGTGATCGGTACATTTATACAGGGTTGGTTAGGGATTTGGCCAACCAGGCCAATCCCCGTTTGGGGAAAATAGTGTCCGCTTTGGTGAAAAAACCCGATGTGGTGTTTTTTTTCAATCTGAGTCCCGAAATTTGTCACAGCAGAATGAATGCCAGGGGCAAAAAACTCTTTCATACCAATAAATCTATTTTGAACAGCAATGGAATTAAAGATAAGGAACTGTTCTATTTAAGAAGATGCAGAAGAATTTATTACCGTATCTTACACCATTTGAGTGAACAGGGTATGCTCGATGTCCGGACGTTGAAAGAAGGCAATGAAGATATCTTGTTAGGTGTGGACGCTTATTTTGGACATCATCCAATCTTCAATCAAAAAGCGAGGTGAGAACGGTGCACAAACTTGCCGATCAACTGAAGCATTTGGTTTCCTTGTGCCATTACCCGCTGACCTTTTCCGGAGATTCGCCTAACTTCTTGACAAGGTGGCTGGTTCGAAGCAATGTGCTCTATCAGGCAGATTCCATGGAACTGTCCTCACGCATTATGTTGGAGCACGAATTATCCTTTGCTTCAGAAGAAGAAAAAGAAAACAGCTGGCGGTATTATGTTTCCGCAAATATGAGGGATATTCTGTTAGAGTCAATGTTTCAAACGGAAGAGGACAAGGCGATATATGGGCTATGTTCTGTTTACTGCACGTCCGACCAAGAAGTATTTCTATTTACCCGAGCCTCCCTGCCTTTAAAGGTTTGGGTAAATGGATGTTTGGTAAACGCAAGTACCTTTGAATATCATGTAAAACCATTTCAGGTGATATGCAACTTGAAGCAGGGTGTAAATACGATTTTGATTGAAAAAAGAATTAGTTCAAAGTTCCGCTCGTTACCAGAGGATGAGCGGGCCTTTACGATTTCCATCAAGCCTGTCCGGCAGTTGCTTGAGACGGACCGGGAACAGGTGGTCTTCACGGCTGCCAAAGTAGAGCAAATGAAGCAGCTATACTATGTATTGCCGGACAAGGCCTTCTGCGTGGAAAAACAGGTAACCTGTCTTGTACTTCCCTATTATTCGGGAGAGGGGGTGCCGGAACCCCTTCTACTTGAGGTGATTAACGGTAGCGGCTCTCTACTGCTTTCACGTGAAGTAAGTACTTACTGTCCGGCCGATCTTGATCTGCGGCATGTCAACAGCGGTGTTCTGGAACTTCGTGTCCGCCGCTCCAGCGAAGGATCTGCTTTATCTAACGCCTATATCTTCTGCGGAGATTATGAAGGAAAGAGGCAGAGGCTTCTGCAGGAGCTTCAGGAAAGAGGGATGGATTCGGATTTCTTGGAGCTGCAACAGTATCTTACGGAATTGGCGCTTGGGGATAAGGGTGTCAATCATGGGAAAGTTGAACTGCACTATGACCGGATCTATTATCACTTGCTCCGGGAATTTAACTATTTAAGCATACAGCTGGAGCAGCCGGAGCGCCGTGTCAGCGAAGAAGGTGAAAGAAAGATACATACCCGCCTTCGCAAAAGCCCGATTGATGGGGCTAAATTGGCTTACACCGTTTTTCTGCCCCGTGATTATACAGCAGGTGATGATTCTTACCCATTAATATTTTGCATGCCTTTTGGCACTATGGTTAATACGATTCCAGAAGGCACAGATCTAATGTACCGAAACCAGTTTGACGATGTCATCATCGCTTGTATGTACGCACGGGGAGGCTATAACAAGGATTATATCAATGAAATGGACATTATAGGATTTATTGATGAGATCATCAGGGATTGGCGGGTGGATCGGGACCGGGTGTATTTAATGGGGGTCTGCTCTGGCGCTTTGCGGATATTTGGACTTGCCACCAGATTTCCCGGAACTTTTGCGGCAATGGCCAATATAGCGGGAACGTTTCGTGCAGATATTAACCAGCCGGATTATTCTATGCTGCAAAATTTAGGAGTAATGCCGGTATATCAACTGCTTAATATCGAAGATGACGTCCTGAATACGACAAGAGTTCTGGATTCTGCCAACCATATGCCCAATGTGACGAATTGGTGTTTTCCCTTCTATTCACACAAAGAATCCGTTGAGTTATTCCAGTCGCCTGAACTTTTTAAGCGGTTATTGCAGCATAAAAGGGACAAAAATCCCCGTGAAATCCTGTTTCATATGAAGGAACCAATTTATAATTCTTCATCATGGCTTACGGTAGAGCAGGTACAGGATCTTTGCCGGCAGACGTTTGTACATGTCTGTGTATCAGACAGCAGCGAGATACGCATACATACGGATCAAGGGAAAACGTTAAGCTTGCTTTTGGATCGGCATGGGCTTGATCTGAAGGAGCGGATTCTACTTACTGTTAATTCCTGCAGTGAACAAATTTCCATTCCCCCATATTCACAGGTGCGAATAAGACTGGAACCGTTACAGATGGTTGTTTCAGTCCTGGAGGTAAGTAAGAATACGTATGAGTCTTACAGGAACCGGCTATCCCCCGCTGTCGAAGCTATGGGAATCAAAGCACTGTACAGAGACTCCTGCCTTATAATCTCCCCGTCTGCGTATCCTCCGGAGAAAAGACGGTATTACCGTACGCTGACCCAGACGCTTCAACAGCCGCTTAGGGAACGGGCGAGGAATTACAAATATCAGTCGGTTTTGTCTTCGGAAGCGGATCAGGAACAGCTGGCCGCCTCGAACTTTGTTTATCTGCATCCCGTTTCAGAGGAGGAACCCGTCCCCCCCCGAATGTTATTGGAAGCTTTGGGAATTAGCCTGGGGAAAGACGTATTAGTGTACGCAGGAGATACATTCCAAGGCGAATATTTTGCGGTAGTCAAATCACAGAACCCGTTCAATGAGCATAAATTTATGCTTCTGATCCTTGTTAACGGCACAACAGCGGAAAAGAAGCTTCTCGAATGCTGGAACGAATTTGACTCAAGCGGCCTGTTTTACAGCGAGGCAATCATATGGGGGAACGACCGGTATTTCTATTATACAAGAGAGGGTGTTTTAGAATGTCCATTGCAATGACTATGGAGGAGATCCAAAAAGGGGTTGTCGAGATTGTCAGCCGGAATTCTCTGCATAATCCGGAGAAGGTGAATCTACACTCCAATATCAAAAATGATCACGGGATTGATTCTCTGAAAATCGTTAATTTATTGTTTGACCTGGAAGATGAATTCGGAATAATCGTCGATCAAAATTCTATGGTGTTCGATAATTTTGCAACCGCAGAAAAAATTTCATCTTACGTTTATCAGAAACTTGGGAACCCCTAATGAGTCTGACAGTTATTGGAATATCGATACATTCCCATGAATCAGCCTGTTGTCTCCTGCATGACGGGGTTCTGCTATCCGCTGCCCAAGAGGAACGGTTTACGCGGAAAAAGAGTGGAGGGGGTATTCCAGGACATGCATTCAAGTGGTGTCTGCAACATGCGGGCCTATCCATCTGCGATATCGACGTTCTTGCGTATTACGAAGATCCAGCTATGAAACGGGGGCAGCAACAATATTCTGCTTCCGGCGGGAACAGCAAGGGGGCTCCGGATGGCCAAACAAACCGGCTAGAAGGAGAGATCAGAAAGCTTCTGGGTTACACCGGTCCGATTGAAGTCTACGGATATCCTCTGTCGCAAGCGGCCAGCGCGTTTTATTATTCCGGTTTTGATGAGGCGGCAATTATGACCCATGAGGGAGTGGGGGAGTGGGGTACCGCCACCTATTCCTATGGAAGAAATTTGGGAATACAAGTAAAGGAAAAGATTCGTTTCCCCCACTCAATAGGGTTAATGTACAGTACGGTTGCAGCTTATTTGGGGTATCAGGCCATTGGGCAGGAGAATCTTCTCATGGATGTTGCTCCTTATGGTAAACCTAAGTATGTCGAGGAACTTAGAAGATTAGTGAAAAGAACCGGCGGGGACCGATACGAAGCTGAACAGAAATATTTCTATTTCACACAGGGGCAAACGATGTTCTCAGAAGAACTCATTCAATTGTTCGGACGAAAGGAAGGCGGACATCCCGCAACGGAGGTAACCCCGTTCCATCTAGATATGGCAAACAGTCTACAAGTAGTGCTGGAGGAAATGTTGCTTGAGAATGTCTCATACCTGCACAACATTGCACCAAGCCGGAATCTTTGTTTGGCCGGCAGTCTTGCATTAAATGCTGCTGCCAACCGGAGGCTGATTCAAGACGGGCCGTTTGAATGTGTATTCATTCCCCCTTCAACTGATAATTCCGGCGCAGCTCTTGGTGCGGCAGCCTTGGCGTATGTACGACGGGCAGGGACAGCCATTGCTCCCTTGGAGAATGCAAGCCTGGGACCAGAATATCCCGATATGGAGATCTGCCGAATGCTGGAGGCCGCCTCATTGGTATACGAAGACTTCAGGAACAACCGTGAGCAATTGCTGCATACAACAGCCAGACTGCTCGAATCGGACAAGATCGTGGGCTGGTTCCAAGGCCGGATGGAATTCGGTTCCATGGCATTAGGTAATCGGTCGATCCTGGCTGATCCAAGAAAGCCGCATGTCAGGGAAAGAATAATCAGGGATGTGAAGAAAAGTGAATTCCCTTTTCCGTCCACAATCTCCATTCTGGAGGACAAAACCGGGGGCTACGTGGATTCGGCACGCCCTTCCCCGTTCATGCTGTTGACGGCAAATGTGACATCCGACATGATATTGCCGGGTGTCTCTCATTTGGACCGTTCGGCGCGCGTACAGACGGTCTGTGAGGCTGCGAATCCTCTTTTCGCCGGGTTGATCAGAGAATTTGAACGGAGGACTAGTTGTCCGCTGCTTCTGAACACCTCATTTAACCGGGAGGGTGAACCGTTCGTGGAGAGTCCTGTAGATGCTTTGTGTTGTTTCATTTCCACGGATATGGATGCACTGGTAATCGGCAGTTTTATCGTTCATCGGGAAAAGAATCAGCTTGATTTCATGAGAAATGTATTGCTGGACCTGGAAGTACCGGCGAAAAGATTCCCAGCCAATAGGTACCCGATTGTTTGACAAGGGAGAGTCGATTTATGCAAGGATCTGTTGATAGGCTTATCAGTGAATCAGCCGTTTCTGAAAAAGTGGCTATCTGGAAAGCACAGTTGGAAGAGGGCGGGAAGGCGTTCTACCGGGATGATCAAAACCGAAATGAATTCTGTCATTGGGCCAACGTGGACCGGATTCCCCCTAAAGGAAGCAGAAAACGTATTGTATATACCGGAGAATCGGGTGCAAGAGGATTTTTGCTAGATCCGTTTTACCGGCCAGCAACCTGTCTTGAGGATATATTGAACAGCTCGTTGGACCCGGAGGGGGTTGAGATTATTGATCTGGCAAGGGTTAGTATCCGGATTAATGAGCTGCTTGATGTATGTCTTTCCAGCAAGCTTTTAGAACCGGATGCGGTAGTTGTTTATGCCGGAGATAATTGGAGAAAAGCATTATGGGCTTTTCAAGAGGATGAGGTTGAAGAGATTATAAGTGTAATGGATGGCCCGGAACGGTTCGGGTCAATCCGAAAGGTCTTTGAACGGAAGAGCGGAATGATGGTCCGGTCCTTTATGAAAAGCCTGTACGAAACCTTTGCAACTAACGGTATACCTGTGATTTTCGTCATCCCGGAGTTTAATTTAAGGGGGTGGCAAAGTAACGAATCCGATAAAATATTGTCTTGGCCTATGGGGGAGACCGAAGAATGGAAACAGATCAGACTGCAATCCGAACAGCTTCTTTCTTCCGGCCGCTTAGAGGATTTACTGCCTGTTGCAAGCCAATTAATCGGGTTAAACGAATCTAACCCGTTAGGATATGAGATGCTGGCTGCCGCTTATGACCGCCTGGGGAAACATGAGGAAGCACGGGCCTATTATGAGGCTGGAAGGGACACAAATATTTTCCGATTGGGTCCACCGCCCGCATGCACTTCCTTTATCCGGCGGCAAATCCTTGCTTGCAGCAGTGAATTTCACATCCAAACGGCAGATTTGCCAAGTCTATTCAAGGATGATCTGAAGGGAGGGATTCCGGGATTTGATTTATTCCTGGATTATTGTCACCTTAATCCCAAAGGAATACAAATCGCCATGCGGCATATCGCCCGGATATTGTTGCCTATGCTTCAGGATCGCCCGACCCCTGTAGTGAATCCAACCTTTGAAGCTCCCTCAGCGGAAGTAATGGCAAAGTCGCATTTCTATTCAGCCATGCACAGTGCTCACATTGGTGACCAGCCTTTTAAGGTGTTGTACCAACATTGTAAAACAGCGATTCAGCTTTGGCCGGGGATCGAGGAAATGTTCCGAGCTTTTGTTGACTTGACCTCAAGAAAAACCCCATGGGTTATTAATAGGAAGTATGAGTCCGTTTCCACGAAGCAATATGTTATTTTTCGTAAATTCCGCGATTGCCAGATAATGGACATTGAATTAACGAATGCCATCGTCCGGTGTTTGAAGGAAGAGGGCATTGATATCGAAGATGAAGTACGGGCGGTTCGGATATCAGAGCATCAGCCAGCCCCAGGCAGAGCCGTGAATTTATTGGAAAGCTATTACCGTGAAAATAACTATTTCAATGTTTTTGCAGGCTCAAAATCTGTTGACTATAACGATAGAAATCAGGTGTTCTACAGTGCCCGGGACGGTCAATCCAGCTTTTATATGATCGCAGACGGCAAAAGAACGCTTAAGGCCAAGTTAACGCTTCGCAGACCGGTTTTATTCCCCGGCCAAGATATGATGTCTATAGCTGTTAACAATAAACTGCTGCGTTACGTTAAGCTGCAAGAAGACTGGCAGGATATCTTCTTTGATATTTCTCCGGAGTATTTATCGGAGGACGGTGTGAATATGATTCAAATAAGCTGGCCGGGTATCGATGCTATTATGGATCGAATCCGTGCTGAATACTCCGAAGAATACTCCGGTTTTGAACGGATTATTAAACGTGCCAGACCCGTGTATGGAGAGATATTCCGCTTTGACATTGAGATTTGACAAATTTGGAACAATCCGGAGTAAATTCATTCACTGATGAATTATTATGGTATATTATTACTGGTAAAATTGGAAAAAAATTGAGAAAGAGGTGCGCTGATGACCATTACGAAATTACATTACGCCCTATGGGATAACTTGGATTCCTTTGATCTGGGCGATTCCGGGGCAATGCCCGGGGAGTGGAATGGAAGTAAAGCTTTGTATTTAAGCAAAGTAAATGCTCCAATACACTTGCGGGAAGCCATTCCTTTTGAAGCCTTCCGGATTCAGGCTCAGGTAGCCATTCCTGGGGAGGTCGGATTTATTGGATTCATTTTTGGAGCCAAGGACCAAGGGAATTATGAGCTGGTCTATCTTGCGCCGGTTGAAATTCAATATGATCCGATTATGAACGGCTCCATGACTTGGCAAATCTATAACGGCCCCATGTATCAGAAACCATTGCCAAACACAACCGGTCAATGGCAGAAGTTTACGCTGGAAGTTCAGGCTAACGGTGTCTCCGTATTTCTTGGGGATGACCCTAAACCGCAATTGGTGATACCCAATCTGCAGCATGGCGATGAAAACCGGGGGAATATCGGAATCTGGAATTTCCTGCCGACTTACATACGGGATTTAACCATTGAAGAGATCCAACCGGCTCCCATTGCCAAGAGAACGATGGATATGAAACAGTTGCAGTCGGATTCCTTTGTTACCGAGTGGCTCGTCTCTTCCCCGTATACCGCTCCTTCTTCGCCGGATGGGGCATGGACCAAAGCGGTTGTGGAAGAAAATGGTGTGCTAAATATTAACCGGATTCATAAAGCTGAGCCGGGAATCTCCGTAGAAGCCAAATGCGAGATTATCGTTCCCGAGGAGAAGGAGAGCCTCTTGTCTTTCGGCTTTAGCGACCGCATCCGTTTATGGGTGAATGATCAAGAAGTTTACCAAGGAAATTGGAATTGGAATCCCCCTGCCAGCGATGGCCGTATTCAAGGTGATTTTGCAGGTATTCCAGTCAAATGGCGGGCAGGATTAAATACGGTTCGTGCCGAAGTCACGCAAAATGAATCCTTTGGATGGGGATTAGCCATGAGAACAGGGTTGTCAGCAATACCAAACCATTAAGAAATAAATAAATTCTAGTAAATAAGGTGGAGCGACTGTTGAGAAGTTGCTCCATTTTTCTGTAAGCAATATCCCTGTTCATTCTGCGTTTGGAGGTGTTACTATGGTGAAAAAAACGGTAGTTTTTAAGAAAACAGCATCCTGTGAGCTGAAAGCTGATGTTTATGATAAGGGAAATAATAGCCCGGTTTTAATTTATCTTCATGGTGGAGGGTTTATTTTTGGATCAAGAAGCTGGTTGCCGCCTAGCCAGATCGAATTTTTTAGTGAACATGGGTTTTCTTTGGTGAGTGTCGATTACCGGCTGTCGCCTGAAACTAAGCTTCCGGATATCGTTCAAGATTTGAAGGATGCATTTGACTGGCTCGTTCATCATTCCGGTCATATGTTTGGATTTAATCCCTTGAATTTTGCTGTAATTGGAAGCTCTGCAGGTGGGTACGCTGCTTTATTGATGGGAGCAATGGAATTGAGGCCCAAAGCGATAGTCTCTTTATATGGCTATGGGGATCTGCTGGGTGATTGGATAACAAAGCCCAGTGGTCATTACAACTTGCTCCCTGCTGTGAAAGAACACGGAGTCAAGAATACAGTTAACGGTAAAGAAACGGCAGAAGGGGGATGGGGCCGATATGACTATTACTTGTATTGCCGTCAAAAAGGGATTTGGGTTCAGGAGGTAACAGGTTATGAACCCGCAAAGGATCGGGATACTCTATTGGAATTTTGCCCTATCCATAGAATTACAAACAATTACCCTCCGGCTCTTCTGTTACATGGAGAAGAGGATACCGATGTTCCTATTGAACAATCGAAAATCATGAACGAAAAATTGGCAGGCGCAGGAATCCATAGTGAGCTCATTACGATTACGGGTGGCGGGCATGTATTTGACCAAAATTTCTCACATCCCGATGTGCAAGCTGCATTTCAGAAAGTGAAGGATTTCTTATGGACCCATTTACATTAGAGGTTAGGAGGAGATGATCGTTTATGTCGCTTCAATGCTTTAGACAGGATGACCGCTCAAACCTTAGCTTTTTTCTATGGATACCCGAAGGATATTCTGAAGAGGAAGTAAAGGAATGGCCACTGCTGCTTTTCTTGCACGGATCGAACAAACGAGGAAATGACCCGGAAGTTTTATCTAATTACGGACTTCATAAAGCTGCGAATGATCAATTGGATTTTCCGTTTTTTGTTATTTCTCCCCATTGTCCCGATCACACAGACTGGGTAGCGGAACGGGGTCAGGTATTGAAATTGATTCATGAAACTGCAGACAGCTACCAGATTGATCGGACCAGGATTTACGGAACTGGTTTCAGTATGGGAGGAGAAGGGATATGGGACTTATCTGTCCAACATCCGGATTTGTTCGCTGCGGTGGCTCCAATTGCCGGGTGGTATGATAAGACCCAAGTAAGGATACTTAAAAATTTGCCTATTTGGAATTTCCACGGAGAGGAGGATTTAATAATTCCGATAGAAAGATCCGAAGAACTTGTACAAGCCCTGGAACAAATAGGAGGAAATATCATCTTTACTAAGTATCCTGGGGAAGGCCATAACATTATAGATTTGACGTATAGCAATAGGGATTTGTTCAAATGGTTGTTATCTCATAGGGTTGCGGCCAAGCCTAAGTTGTGAAGTTTTGTCTGCGGTATTGATAAGGTGTGATTCCATACTGATCCTTGAACAGCTTGATGAAATACTGCGGCTTCTTGTAACCGACCATATGAGAAATATCGATCACATGCAAATTGGACTCTATCAATAGCTGGGAGGCTTTTTCCAATCGTTTGGCTGCAATGAAGTTCGATAGATTCTCACCGGTTTCCTGCTTATACACTTTGGACAGATAGACAGGATGAAGATGAACAATTTTACCCAGATCGTCCAGGCTCAAACCATCGCCGATATGACCGGCAATATGAGATTGTATGGTTTGGACAATATGATTGTTAGACAATTTTGCGCTTCGCTCGAATTGGGTGATGCAGAGCAGAATGGACTCAAGCGCAGCATCCGGCTCTGCCAGTTGACTGAAGGTCCAACCTGCGACCTCAACCTGCTGCAGCCGGCTGGCAGTGAAATACACCCTCTGAATAAAGTCGAGCAGAAAGAGGATTTTCTGTTTTCTGGACGCAAGCTGGGCGAAGGTCTTGAGAATGTTCTTTCTGGTCAGCTCCCATTCTCCCGGCTCCCACTTAGGATGAGCAGTAAAGTCCTGCAGCAGGGTACAGTCACCCGCGTGAACTTCCTCCTGGTAATAAAACTGGCAGAAGATATGCCGGACGGCATTCTTCCGGGTAAATTCAAATTTCTCCGAAAAGGAAATATTGCTGATGCTGTGCGCGAGCTTCTGAGCGTCGGATTCCAGAATTAATCCTGCCAGCCCCGAGCCTGTTGTCCAAATCAATTGATCCAGCTCCCGGCTGTTGTCTCTTAAGGTGATTTCATCTGCCCCCTCTGCATCTGGAACCTGAAAGAAGCAAAAGGTCTCCTTCAGCAGTACGGTATCATAAGCACTGAAATCAGTGCCTGCGGGGGAGGGTCCGCCAATAACGGACAGCAGATAACCCAGTCCGTCAAATTTCTCCCACATAATCTGGGGCTTCAGCTGCTGCTCATCAATGCTTTTGCGCACTTGCTTCATCGCTTTCTCCATATCCTCTTTATCCACGGGCTTCAGCAAATAATCCAGAGCACCCAGCCGGATCGCTTTCTGCGCATAATCAAATTGGGAATAGCCTGATAGAAAAACGACCTTGGTTTTCAGCATGTTCTCATTAATATGCTCCAGCAAATCAATGCCTGACACCTCGGGCATGCGGATATCCGTAATCAGAATATCAATCTGATTCTGATTCAATAATTGCTTGGCTTCAACCGAATTAGTTGAGGTCACAATCTGGTGTATGCCGAATTTATTCCAATCCAGCAGATGTTTTAAGTATTCAACAATGTAATGCCCGTCATCCACAATCAGTAATCGCATGTTCTCCTCCTTCATCCAGCGAGAAATCAATGTAAGCCATCACGGACAAGCCGCCCCAGTCATTGGTGAAGAAACGCAGGCCGCTTAATTCGCCGTAAGCATTTTTAAGACGCTGATGTATATTCCACAGACCGATTCCTCTGGAGCCTGGCGGAGGGGATTCGCTTTCGACCCTGGCTGCCAGGAGAATCATTTGCTCCGGCGTAAGCCCCTTGCCGTCATCCGCAATTATGATCAGTGCACCGTCATCAAGAGCTTTTATCTCTATGGATACCCGATGGGCGCCTTGCCGTTCCTCAATGCCATGCTGGATGGCGTTCTCTACGATCGGCTGGATAATGAGCGGCATAATTCGATGTTCTCCCAGCTCCGGGGGCAGGTTGATTTCATAATGAATCTCTTTGCACAGGGACATGATGGATAAAAAATGATCCGCAAGCTGCAGCTCAGAGGCCAGAGTGGCGTCATGACGATCCAGCTTCGTCAGATAGCGGTAATATTCAGCCAGATGTTTGCTCATCTGCATGACAGCCTCCGGAGACGTCTTCGCCATCGACATAATAAAGAACAGGCTGTTATACAGAAAATGCGGATTGATCTGCGCCTGCAGCTGCTTCACCTCGGCATCTCTCCGCAGCTCTGTTTCAATCTTCAGGGACGCAAACAGATTCTGGGTTTTGAGCACCATATGGTTAAAGCTTTTGAACAGATTAAAAAATTCATTAACGGGATTCTCGCTGATCCGTGTGCTGTAATTTCCTTGCTCCACCTGATAAAATTTCTTGCCCAGCAAATGAACATTCCGGTAGAAATTCCGGTAGAACATCAGAATGACGATCAGCCCAATAATCAGAATGACCAGGATACTGCCTACGAATACCTGCTGATTCCGGTCCAGCGGATTCAAAAAATCACTCATCCGTGTATATGTCACAAGATATGTGTCAATAGGCTCGATATATTTAGACAATACATAATAGTCGTCCTCGCCGGTATGATAGTCAAATTTCAGGATTCTCTGCGTATCCGGCGTAATCGTCTCCTTGGCTTTTTGCTCGATACGGCTGTCTACAGGTTTGCCGCTGATTACCAGATTGTCGTTCACAAGGAAAAAAGCATTGGAGCTGTCGCCGTTAACCGCTTTGCCCAGCAGGCTGACCAGATATTCCTTCTTGAGCTTCACCCCCACGATGTATTGAATATTTGCCGGGTTTTTGGGCTGATGGATGTAGGGGTAGACTGAAAAATAATACAGGCTGTTATTATAGGTCTGCCAGCCGCGCTCAGTGACCTGTTCGAAGGGAAGCTTAGCCAGAGAATCATGGCCGGTCTGAATAAAGGTGCTATCCGGCTTCCAGTAAATCCCGATTGATTCTACCGCCAGACTCGAAAAGAGCTGATCCGATAACCGGTCCGAGATTTCATTCTTGTTCATCTGTGCATCATAATTGCTTAATTCCTGTTTCCGGCTCTGATAGAACCGCACATCATTGTCGGCGGTATACTGGATGCCGTACATGCTTGCCTCGGAGATGACGCCATCCATAATGCTCTCCGCATATGCCAGCTGATTTTTGGAGGAGTTGATCAGACTTTCCTGAATCGTTCTTGAGCCCAACGTATTCATGATAAAAAACAGTCCCAGCGTAAGCAGCAGAAAAAAGACGAAAAAGTAGATGAACCGTTTCATATTCACTTTTTTAATCATATTCACTTCCTCGTTCCCCAAAACTGGCGGTTGCCGGATTCGTATCATTCCGTATAAATCTATCATAATTCATTAAATTCAAAAGAAAAAGATAATCCAGCCACAAAATGAAAGCGCTTATCAAACATGTTTAGGGATTGGTTATGATCTTTAGATTAAGACATTTTAGAATGAAAGCGCTTTTGCTAACATTAAACCTGAAAGAAAAACTTCTTGGCATGATAAAAGGGGGTAACACAAATAGCTCAGGTTATAAATACCCAAGTGGGGACGTTAAAGACAGATGACAGGAAAAAAAGCAGCAAAAATCCCTGGAACAAGGAGATCAGGAAAAACTGGCCGCTGTATGTGCTCTGTATCCCGGCACTCGTATTCGTTCTTATCTTTGCGTACGGACCGATGGTCGGCCTGGTGATGGCTTTTCAGGATTACAAGCCCTGGCTGGGACTTACCGGCTCAACATGGATCGGCTGGGACAACTTCGCGAGAATCTTCCAGTATAAAGAAGCGACACAGGCCATTACCAACACGCTCATCATTGCTGTAATCAAAATTATTGTCGGCATTATCGTTCCAATCTTCATGGCAATCCTCTTAAGTGAAATCAGAAATGTGGGAGTCAAGAAAAGTATCCAGACCTTGGTGTATTTGCCCCATTTCTTATCATGGGTAACCGTTGCCGGAATTATGATTGATATTCTGGGACTGGACGGCGGCATCAACCACTTTTTATCCAATCTGTTTGGATCGAAACCGATCTTCTTCCTGGGTGATCCGGTCCTGTTCAGGCCGACGGTTATTATCAGTGACCTGTGGAAAAATTTCGGCTTCGGCATGATTGTCTACCTGGCGGTCATCACCGGGATAGACCCTTCCTATTATGAGGCTGCAGAGATCGACGGCGCTTCACGCTGGCAGCAAATCAGGCATGTTACTTTGCCGAGCATGATGCCGATGATCATCGTCATTGCTACGCTGAGCCTGGGGAATATCCTCGATGCGGGCTTTGACCAAATCTTCAACCTGTACAATCCGCTTGTCTATAGCACAGGAGATATTATCGATACGTACGTGTACCGGTCTTCCTTATTGAATGGACAATACGGGTTCGGTACTGCCGTCGGGTTGTTCAAATCTGGCATCAGTTTTATATTGATCGTCGTTTCATACCGGATTGCCTATAAGGTTGCCAACTACAAGATATTCTAGAAAGGAGCATGGAGAGTGTATCATAAGTCCAAGGGATATAAGATCTTTTCGTTCTTCAATTATATATTTCTGATTCTGATTGCATTATCATGCTTCTTGCCTATGCTCCATCTGCTCGCGCAATCTCTTAGCAGCAAAGCAGCGATAAATGGCAATCTGGTCTCTTTTTGGCCGGTGGATTTCAATGCGGACGCTTATGTCAAAACCTTTAAAAACTCCAACTTCACCGGTTCCATGCAGGTATCCGTGTTCAGAACCGTACTGGGAACCTTAATCAGCATGTTTATTATTACTACTGCGGGTTATGCCTTATCCAAGGATTTCCGCGGACGCAATGCCTTGATGTGGGTCTTCATCTTCACCATGCTGTTCTCCGGGGGATTAATTCCGTCCTATATCCTGGTCACGAAGCTTGGATTAAAAGATACGATCTGGTCCTTGGTGCTTCCGGGTGCCTTTGGCGCGTACAATTTGATTCTGATCATGAATTTCTTCAAGACCATTCCGAAGGCGCTGGAAGAAGCAGCGTTTATCGACGGAGCTTCGTTCTTCGTGATTTTCCGCAAAATCTACCTGCCGCTGTCGCTTCCCGGTTTGGCCACTGTGGGATTGTTCATCATGGTCGGGCACTGGAACGCCTGGTTTGACGGCATCCTGTATATGTCGAATACTGAGAACTACCCGCTGGCTTCGTTCCTGCAGACGGTCGTCGTCCAAGGCTCTGCCCAGAGTATGGCGCTCAGCCAATCGGAAGCGGCAGCGATGTCGGAGCAGAGCATCAAGGCGGCCCAGATTTTTATCAGCACCTTGCCGATCATTCTGGTCTATCCCTTCCTGCAAAAGTATTTTGTGAAAGGCATCGTGTTAGGTGCAGTCAAAGAATAACCCACTATAAAGGAGCCTACTCAATGAAAAAAACAGGTGTTTTACTCTCCGCTGCTTTACTGATGACTGGATTGCTCGCCGGCTGCGGCTCAGATAACAAGGGATCAAGCTCCGCTGCGGAAGCAACGCTGAAGGACGGGAAATATGATCCTCCGATTACGATCAGCATTGCGAAGCAGCAGGATGAAAATGCCGGGAAATACATTAACGGCGAAAGCCTGAATGACAATGTCCTGACCCGCTGGGGTAAAGAGCATCTCGGCATCCAGATCGAGACGACGCTGCTGGGCGGCGATGCGACCCAGTATAACACCAAGCTGCGGCTCGCGCTCACCGGCTCCGAGAAACTCCCGGATGTTCTGCCTGTCTACGATACCTCGCTTGAGAATGACCTGATTCAATCCGGGCTGGTCAAAGATATTACAGAGGACATCAGCAAATATATGCCTGATCGGCTGAAAGAGATTTATAAGGAATACCCGACGGCCTTCAATCCGGTCATACAGGACGGCAAGGTGTACGGCATGCCGATTGCCCCTAATTTGACGGAAGGCCAAGTGATGCTCATCCGTCAGGACTGGCTGGATAAGCTGAACCTAAAGGCACCGACAACCCTCGATGAGTTTGAAAAAGTGATTGCGGCCTTTACGAATGATGATCCCGATGGCAATGGCAAACAGGATACCTATGGATTTGATTTCTCCGGTAAGGATTCCTACAACACAGGCTGGGTCAGTGACTCCGTGATGATCTTCAGTGCCTATACCGGCAAGCATCTTCCTGGCCAATGGTATAGCGAGGACGGTAAGCTCACTTACGGGTCGGTTTCTGAAGGAACCAAGGATGCGCTTGCCAAACTCCGCGACTGGTATTCGAAAGGGTATCTGAACAAGGAATTGGCTACACAGGGCGCATGGGATGCACTGGCTGACTTTACCGAAGGTAAAGCAGGCATTATCATTGGCCGGCCTTGGCTGTACGGCAGTGTAAAGGATGTTGAAACCAACGTTCAAGGTGCCAAAATTAGTGCTTACCCCACTATCAGCGGTGTCAGCGGAGATAAGACCTACCAATCCGGTCAACAGAATGACGGAGTGTTCATGTTCAATAAGGATTTTAACAATATGGAAGCTTTCTTCTTGTACTACGACAAGTTGTACGATGCGGCATTCGGCACGGGTGACTTCAAGTACGGATATGCCGAGGGGTACGATTATGATACCGTAAACGGCGAAGTAGTTTTTGATTCCAAGAAATTCAACACGCCCATGGATGCTGCACAAGGCGTAGGCAAGATGTCCTTTACCAAAAATACGCCAAGCGTTGACGGCCCGGGCAAATCGTTCTATGATCTTGCGCAAGGTGCGAAGCCGGATAATGGGGTTCTGATGAGATCCGCAGCCAATGATCCTACCGCCAAAGACGGATATGTTATTTCTTATGAGAACAGAGATGTGCTGCTTCCTAACGCCTTCAACGGACCGCCGACCAAAACGATGCAAACTTCGTGGGAACAGTTGAACACCATGGAGAAGGAAACCTTCACAAAGATCATTTACAGCAAAGAACCGCTTGAAGCTTACGACACCTTTGTTAAGCAATGGCATGACAAAGGCGGCACGCAAATTACAGAAGAAGTGAACGAATGGTACACCAATGCCAGCAAAGTCGATGTAATGTCCAATATGGGCCTGAAATAAGCCAATGATGGAAAATAACTTAAACACGGCAGTCATCCAAAACGGTGTTCCGCTGATGGACACAAACGGAAATCCCGTACATGCACATGGCGGACATATACTCTTCGAGGACGGATTCTATTACTGGTTCGGAGAAAACCGCACAGGACGATGTAAAGTGAGCTGCTACCGCTCCGCGAACCTGGCGGACTGGGAATGGCGGAAGGATGTACTGACGCTGGATTCTCCGGTACGGCCGATTTATCACCGTACTTCCCTGGAGCTGGAACCCGGGGAAGCACAGAACGGCGGGTACGGAAAGGGGGCTGTCATCGAGCGGCCGAAGGTGCTTTACAATGCGCTTACCGGCAGATACGTCATGTGGATGCATTGGGAGAACGGGCGTGACTATTCCGACGCGCGGTGTGCGATTGCCGATTGCGGGACAATCGACGGAGACTATGTCTTTCGCGGCAGCTTTAATCCGGTAGGCAATATGTCCCGGGACTGCACCCTGTTTCAGGATGACGACGGTACGGCCTATTTCCTGGCCGCGGCCAGGGAGAATGCAGACCTTATCATGTACCGGCTGTCACCGGATTATCTCAGTATAGAGGAGCAAGTGAAGACATTGTGGCCGGGGCAGGCGCGCGAAGCTCCTGCGTTGATGAAGCGTGGAGGTATCTACTTTCTGATCTCGTCAGCTTGTACCGGCTGGCTGCCTAACCAGGGTGCGTATGCCTGGGCCGGGCAGCTGACCGGCCGCTGGTCGCCCCTGATGCCGCTTGGCGACATTACGACCTACAACACTCAGCCTGCATTTATCGTTCCTGTAACGGATGCCGCACAGAGGCAGACCTCTTATTTATATGTGGGCGATCGCTGGGACCCTGCGGATTACTGCGCCTCGTCCTATGTGTTCCTACCGCTTGAGTTTCCGTCAGAAAGAGAGATGCGGCTTACGTGGGGAGAACGGCTGACTATAGATTTTGGTTCTGGAAAAATGAAGGCGGAATGCAGCTCCGGCAGCGGGCTGTTCCGGCTGAAGAGTGTAGGCACGGAACTTTATCTTGCCGCAGCAGGAGAGCTTGGAGAACAAGGCCAAACTCTGAGTGTGGAAGTCCGCAAGCTTGCTTATAGCGATAAGCAACAGCAATGGGCCGTGGAGTACAACGATGACGGGACTGTGAAGCTCATGAACGGGGAGTTCACATTATACTCCGGTACTGCCGGTGCCTTGACACTGGAGCCTGCACCGGACGACCTTGATAAATCACACTGGCTGCTTACAGAGACGGAAGAAGAGGCGCTGATTATCAGCTCCAGGGACAGCAAAGTGCTTAAGGCAGTGAGAGATTCAAGGGAAGGACCGGGCCGGGTGTTCCTTGAACCGGAATCTGCTCATGATCCACGCCTTGGCCCGGATAGGCAGTTGTTTCAGCTGATACCGGTAAGATAACGGGCTTACGGCCGGTCTTATAATTATGAAATCATTTATTTCTGAGAAAAGAGGGTTACTTATGAACCTTACGATCCCATTCTCCAATGAATGGTTTCAAGCTGCTCATAATTCACAAGTATCCGCGGCTCCGTCCGGCGGCTTCCGGTTGAACACAACGCCCGAGGGCGGGGGAATGGAGCTTCTGCAGGGCAGTCTGGACAGTTCTGTATGGCAGGAATACGAGTTTATGAATGCAGAGGTGTATCACGATTCACATGATGTACTGGTGCTGCTATTCAGTTTCCGTGATCAGGACAGCCGGATGATCACCTATCATACTGGCATTTTGCCGGGCGTCAGAACGGTGATCTGTTTGCCGCTGAAGCACTTGAACGGGGAGAAGCTGTTCCTTGACCGTTATCCGGGTGTGATGCAGACCGTGCTCCGCGGAGATGCAAAGGTCGACCGGAAGCGGATTGCCGGGTTCTCCATTGCGACCATTCCTTCAACGACAAGCCGGAGTGTGGAGATTAGCGGATTGTCTCTAAGCGGAGCCGAGCCGGATTTCACCTACGAATACCACCCTTTTATTGATGGGCTGGGCCAGCTGAAAGGCAGGGATTGGCAGGGGAAGACGGCCAATCAGGCGGAGTTGAGCGAAAGGCTGCATTTAGAAAGGCAGCTTGCAGCTACGGCTGATTTCAGCGGGAATGGTCTCGGCCGGTACGGAGGCTGGAAGGGACTCGCATTTCAGGCGACCGGCTATTTCCGGACAGAATTTGACGGCAGCAACTGGTGGTTTGCTGATCCGGACGGCTATGCCCTGTTCAGTACGGGAATGGACTGTGCCGGTCCGGCTTCTCCCATGCGCGTAACCGGCATGGAGCATTTGATCCCGCAGCTGCCGGAGCGGGAAGGGAGCTATCATGAGGCCTGGTCACAGGCAGGGCAGGAATTCAGCTTCGGGATCGCCAATCTGATCACAACCTTTGGGTCACAATGGCGCTCCGCCTGGACGGAGCTGACCGAATACCGGCTGAGACAGTGGGGATTCAATACGATCGGCAATTGGTCCGATGACGGATTTATCAAGGGTTCGGTGCTTCCCTATGTGTATCCGCTGTCTGATTTTCCGGCGACGGAGCAGAGAATCTTCCGCGATTTCCCCGACGTGTTCAGCCGGGAGTATGAGCAGAATGCAGAGGAATTCGCGAAGCAGCTGGTTCCGCTGCGCGAAGACCGGCGGATGATCGGCTATTTCATGCGCAATGAGCCGCATTGGGCATTCGTGGACAGTTTGAATTTGACGCAGCTAATGCTGAAATCACCGGTCCGTTATGCCAGCAAGGAGCGGTTCGTCCAGTGGCTGGGCGAAAAGTACGGGACTGTGGAGCAGCTGAATGAGGCGTGGGCCAGCAGCTACGCCAGCTTTGAACAGCTGTACACACCGCATGGTACGGCAGCTTCGGATCATCCCGTAAGGGAAGCAGATTACGCACAGTTCAACCGGATGATGATCCGGCGGTATGTCGAAATTCCGGCACGTCTATGCAAGCAGGCGGACCCGAATCATCTCAATCTGGGCATGCGTTATGCCTGGGTGGGCAGTGACGATGTGCTGGAGGGCTGCGAGTGGTTTGATGTCTTCTCGCTGAACTGCTATCAGTTCGCTCCTGACCGGGAACAGATCATGCATATCAGCGAGCGGCTGGGCAAGCCGGTCATGATCGGAGAATATCATTTCGGCGCAGCGGACGGCGGCATGCTGGCTTACGGCATACGCGCGGTGGCAACCCGGGAGGAGCGCGGCGCTGCCTACCGCTACTATGTCGAGCAGGCTGCAGCCATTCCGCAGCTGATCGGGGTGCATTATTTTCAGTGGAATGATCAGCCGGTGCTGGGGCGTTTTGACGGGGAGAATTACGGGATCGGCGTTGTGGATGTCTGCAACCGGCCGTATGAACATTTTGTAAAAGCAGCGAAGCAGGCCCATGAGCAGATGTATCAGGTGCGGACCGGCCTTGTTGAACCCTATAATGTACTTCCTGCAGAGATACCCAAAACAGGATTCTGACGGCACAATCCTTACTGTCTACACTAAAAGGGCAATCCCGGGTCATAGTGACCATGGATTGCCCTTTATTTAAAGATAAGAATTTATATGTTTCACGCTATAAATTATCCTTCTATTTCTCGCTGAAACGGATACCGTCCTTTTGAGGACGGCAAAGCCGTTTCCACTTGAGAATATTAGAAATATGATTTAATCCATTATACTTAAGCTTTTTCTACCGTAAGCTTGGAAGGATTCAAGCCTTCTGCTTCTCCTTCGGCAGGAGCCTTGTTCGAGGTGCGGAGCGGCAGCTCCTTCAGGAAGAAGACCAGAAAAAAGGCCACAACCAGTACGATGGTCCCTGTCAGGAACACGGTGGACAATGTCTGGCCCAGAGCGTCACGGATGCTGTCAATCATCTGAACGAAGATCGGCTGGGCATCGGCAGGCAGGCTGGCTTGTGTCTGCTCAAGCAGCGGCTTGTTCATCAGCGCCTGCGGATTGGCAAAGGCTGTCATTTGCTGGGTCACTGCCGGATCCAGCTGAGAGAAGTCTGCTGCCGAGGAAGACTGCAGGGCTTCCTTGAGATGTTTTGTAAGATTGTTCGACATAACAGTCCCCATCACGGCGATACCGATGGTACCGCCGAGGTTACGGAACAGCTGAGACGAAGCGGTAACTGCACCAAGCTCCGTATGGGAAACTGCATTTTGCGTAGCCAGCGAGAATACAGGCATACCCAGACCAAGGCCGAGGCCGAATACGATCATACTCAGAACTGCCATTGGCACATTGTTCATGAATACCATAATCGCCATGCCGGCAATCATAACCGGTACGCCAATCAAGGCATAACGTTTGTATTTTCCTTTTTTGGCGATCATCTGACCGGTAAAGGTACTGGCAACCACCATAACGATCGACATCGGCATTGTGACATAACCGGCGTAAGTAGCGGAGATACCGAGCACACCCTGCACGAAGAACGAGAGATAAATCATCGCACCCATCATGCTGAAGTTCATAATGAACCCGATCAGGTTGGAAATCGTAACTACACTGTTTTTAAATAGATGAAGCGGCAGAATCGGATTCTTCGCTCTGGTTTCGGTGAAAATAAAGACAAGCAGCGAAATAACAGATCCGGCTAACAGGCCGAGAATTTGGGATGAACCCCAGTTATATTCTGTACCTGCCCAAGAGAAGGCCAGCAGCAGCGGAACAATGGTCGTCGTCAGGAACAGTGAGCCGAGATAGTCGATGCTTGTAGACTCTCCGCGTTTGGCTTTCGGGAACAGGGCCAGGATCAGCGCAAAAGCAACAAAGCCGAGCGGCAGGAAGATCCAGAAGAGCCAGTGCCAATCCATATGGTCAACAAGATAACCGCCGAGTGTCGGTCCGAGTACACTGGAGAAGCCGAAGACAGCTGTCATTAGGCCCATCCATTTGCCGCGTTCACGCGGAGGGAACAGGTCGCCTACAGCTGTGAATGCGGTGGACTGGATAATACCGGCGCCCACGCCTTGAATCCCGCGGTAAATGATGAATTGATACACATCATCCGAAGTACCGGTCAGAAAAGCTCCGACCATAAATATCAGAATCCCTGCCAGCAGAAAAGGCTTGCGGCCGAACATGTCGGACAGCTTGCCGACAAGCACCGTGGCGATTGTTGAAGTCAGCATGTAAATATTGATCGTCCAGGTATAGTAATCCATACCGTCCAGTATCGCGATAATGCGCGGCATAGCCGTGCTGGTAATCGTCTGATTGATCGCCGCAAACAGCATAGCTGCCATAATGGCGATCATAATGGTAAGCTTGCGCTTATCAGATAAATGTTCCATTGATTTTTTCCCCACCGTTTATTTATTTTTTGTCTAATTCCGAAATTAATACTCCAAAAATTCTTCTTAAATGTGCGATATCCTCATCAGGCAAGATGCTGAAGTAGGAGCCCATGATCTCCTTTTGTTTATTATGCGCCTCCTCGATTGCAGCTTTTCCTTCCTTCGTCAGTGTAATATTAACCACTCGTCGATCGTCAGCCGCCCGTTCCTTCTCGACGTAACCTTCAGCAAGCAGCGAGTCTGTAACACCTGTGATTGCCGCGGGGGTCATGTTAAGCGCAGCGGCCAGCTGGGATACCATCATCGGGCCTTCCTTGGACAGAAAATGCAAAGCCTTGAATTGGGTCAGGCTAAGGGCAAAGCCTTGTTTATTCCAGCCCTGAGCCATTCCTTTCAGGAACGTTTTGAACATGGTAGAGATTTCAAAAAAATCATTGTGATCGGACAAAACTTCACCTCCGAAAGCTGTATGGAAAACGCGGACAAGTTAATTTAGCGTTTAATGATTAAGTGATAAATAGTTAAATACTAAATTATTAAGCTGTGAATCAATATATCACCAATTTTTTATCCCGTCAAGACAACAAGCTATATAGATTGAACTTTCGGATTTCTACCGCTAAATAGCGGTTTAAATCAAGAAATTTGAAGACAACAGCGGCCGGAAGTCCAAATATTCACCGTAGTTGCGACTGATCCAGTACTCTAAAACCACAAGTTCAATTTATATAGGGAATTTTCTTTGATTCTAATCGTTAAGAAGTAAATGGTTAAATACTAAAATAATAAACCGTGAATCAATATATCATCAAACTTTTATCCAGTCAAGAATGATATAAGTGGAATTTCATCGGATTTCTTGCCGTGAAAAGTGCAGGATAGTTCAGTTATGTCCCATAATAGATCATTTATGTTTATTTCCCGCCAGGGTACTATTAATGCTGGAGAAGTTCGGCACCAAAGAGATTATGAACTTTGATTAGGAGGAACCTATTTTATGGAAGCCTATTTGTTTGTACATTTTAAGGAGAAAAAGACTCCCGACGGAGAACAGGTCTACTTCGCACTCAGCACCGATGGATTCAATTGGGAAGCGGTTAACGGGGAACAGCCTGTTTTATGGAGCAATTTGGGTGAGAAAGGCGTCAGAGATCATACCATCATCAGAACACATAACGGCAAATTTTATATTCTTGCGACTGACCTGAGTCTGGCCAATTGTTTCCACACCAAATACAAAGGAGATTGGTCCAACATTGGCAGGGATGCGAGCAAATGCCTCTCCTTGTGGGAATCGGATGATCTTGTGAACTGGTCCGATCAGAGAATGATTGAACTCGGCGATACGGATTTCGGCTGCCTGTGGGCTCCGGATGTGATTTATGATTACCAGAATGAAGACTATGTCATTCACTGGTCTTCTTCGCATGCCTCCAATAATTATGGGGATAAGGCCATCTATTATACGCGTACTAAGGATTTTGACAGCTTTAGCGAACCACGGATGCTGTGCCGGAAGGATGGCAGCGGAATTATCGATTCGGCAATTTATGAAGAGAACGGCATGTATTACCGCTTCTTAAAGAGCGAGGCCAACCCGGCGGGGATTATTCTGCAGAAGGGCAGCACTCTTACCGGAGAGTACACCCGAATTGAAGCCTTTGATGAAGAAATGGCCAAGCTGGGACACAGTGCTTATGAAGCACCTACAGCGTTTAAGCTGAGCAACGGCAAATGGTGCCTGATGCTGGACTTTTTCGGTGTGGAAGGGGAGGGTCAGGGCTACGTTCCTTTTATAGCGGATGAAATCGACAGTGGACGGTTTATCCGCTCAGACGAGAGCTTCAGCTTCCCGTACGGTTTCAAGCACGGCACAGTGTTGGCTATCACAATGGAAGAATACAACCGGATCAAGGAAGCATTCGCCGGACAATAGAACAAAAGGAGCATCCGCCAGCGCAGCGGATGCTCCTTTTGTTGTTCATAAGCCTGTATCTCTACAATTCCTCGACTTCCCGCAGCCAGAGCGCGGCGGAAGCGTCGCTTGGCATCCGCCAGTCGCCGCGCGGTGAAAGACTGACGGTCCCGACCTTCGGGCCGTCCGGCAGGCAGGAGCGTTTGAACTGTTGGGTGAAGAAACGGGTGATGAATACTTTCAGCCACCCGACCAGCTGTTCCCGGGTATATCCATCGCCAAAGGCATGTTGGGCGAGGTACAGGATTTTGCCGGGGGAAGCGCCGGTGCGGAGCATATAATAGAGGAAGAAATCATGCACAACATAAGGACCGAGTATATTTTCGGTCAATTGGACAATTTCCCCTGTCTTCGAAGGCGGCAGCAGCTCTGGGCTGATCCCCGTTTCAATAACGCTGTAGAGCAGTTTGTTCACCGTCTCGTCCGCTTCGTGATCCGCATACCAGGCGACGACGTACTGGATCAGTGTCTTCGGAATGCCTGAATTGACACTGTACATGGACATATGGTCCCCGTTATAGGTACACCATCCAAGCGCCAGCTCGGACAAGTCGCCGGTGCCGATGACAATGCCGCCATTTTTGTTGGCCAAATCCATCAGGATTTGTGTCCGTTCTCTGGCTTGTACATTTTCGTAGGTCAAGTCATGAACATCCTTGTCATGGCCGATGTCCTCGAAGTGCTGCAGACAGGCAGCCTTGATATCGACAACCTTAAGTGAAGCTCCCAGCGCTTTGATCAGGCCGACGGCATTGTCGTAGGTCCGGTTCGTTGTGCCGAAGCCCGGCATCGTAACGGCGAGCACGTCGCTTGCCGGGCGGCCGAGCAGCTCCATGGCCCGTACGGCCACCAGCAGCGCAAGCGTGCTGTCCAGGCCGCCGGAAATGCCGATAACGGCCTGCTTGGTGCCGATATGGCGGATTCTTTTCATCAGGCCGGAAGTCTGGATGGAGAGGATCTCACGGCAGCGTTCGTCGCGCTGAAGCGGATTGCCGGGAACAAAAGGATTAACGCCGACGGTACGAACGAGTTTCCGTTCACTGTTAAGGAGGGCAGGCTCCGCATACAGCACCTCACGATAATTGCGGCCGCCCTTTCCGGCGCGGAAGGTACCCATGACCGCGCGGGAATACTGGATTTTCGGGATGTCGATATCGGCGATGATGATCCGGCTCTCATGGGTAAAACGCTCCGATTCCGCAAGTGTCAGCCCGTTCTCGGCGATCAGGGAATGGCCGCCGAATACGACATCGGTTGTGGATTCGCCGGCATTGCAGCCGGCGTAGACATAACCTGCCACGCAGGAGGCGGACTGGCTGGAGACAAGCTGACGGCGGTAGTCTGCTTTGCCTACCAGCTCGTTGCTGGCTGAAGGGTTAAACAGCAGCACAGCGCCGGCTTGGGCTAACAGACTACTCGGTGGAACGGGAACCCACAAGTCCTCACAGATTTCAACGCCAAAGGATAAATTGCTGTTCGCTTCACATGCGAAGATAAGATCATTGCCGATGGGAACGGTGATTTCCCCGAGACGCAGCTCTGTGATTTCAAGCTCTTCGGCACCTGCAAACCAGCGCGGTTCATAGAACTCACTGTAGCCGGGAATACAGGTTTTGGGCACAATGCCCAAAATGTTTCCCTGCTGGATGACGGCGGCACAGTTGAACAGCCGTCCCTTAATGGCAATGGGCAGTCCGGCAATGACTACCATGTGAAGTCCGGCACTTGCGGCGGCAATGCTATGTAGGCTCTTCAGAGCCGCATCCAGCAGTGCGGGCTGCAGGAATAAATCTGCACAGGTATAACCGGTGATGCAAAGCTCGGGCAGCACCAGATACTCTACCTGTTCCTCGTCCGCCTGCTTGATAACCTCAATAATTTGTGCTGCATTAAACTCGCAGTCAGCCACCCGCAATTCCGGGGAAGCGGCAGCCACCCGCGCGAATCCATAATTATGCATTGGTTTCACCTATCCTTTTTATAATAACGCGTTTCTAATAATTGTACCCATGATTCCCCATCAGTAACAAGCGGCAGTTTCATGAGTTATAGATTACGCGCAGCGGGGCGGGGAAGGGGAGTCACAGCAGCATTGGTTAAAATCGAACCGTACGTCGCTACATAAAAATGCCCGGAACTCCAGAGAGCCCGGGCATTCAACAGCAGCTCTGGATGATTTCAGAGTGCATGTTCTGGAATCATCCGCCATATTAGACACGGTAAAGCGGTCCTGAAATGTGTTTGTATCATCCAAAGAAATGCAGCGTTTCGCTAGACTTCGCTGTATAACCGCTGCAGGAAATCTACACTTTCCCGCAGATACGGTTCGGTAGTGCTCTCCAGGAGGCCCTGAATGTGCGGGCGTGTATATTTCATGTACCGGAGGACAGGAGCAAAACTAAGCTGTCCCTGACCGACAGGAACAATGACGATTTGGCCGTCCTGGACCGTGAAATCCTTCAGATGGATCACTGCGATTCTGTCCCCAAGCAGCTCAAGTGCTTCGGTAATGACCGCTTCCTGCTGCTGGTAATTATCGGGCGACATCAGGTTCGCGCAGTCCAGAATGATCTGCAGATTATTGGAGGGAATCAGATCCAGCAGCCGCCTCGTCAGCTTCGCAGAGTGCAGGGGATGATTCTGGCCTGCCTCAATGCCTACCGTTACGCCGAAACGTTCCGCTTCCGCCACCATGGCCTTGACCGAAACGACTACCTCCTGGAAGGCTTCCTCCGTAAAGTTATCCGTTGTATAGCCCTTGCCTACGCTTCCTGTTTCCGTACCTACCAGGCTGGCTCCGAAATCACGTGCCAGGCGAAGATGGGTGCTGAAATCATTTAACGCCTGCGCTCTTTTGCCGGGATCGGGATCAATGATATTTACATAGCAGCCGAGAACGGCGATCCGGACCCCGGCTTGCCGGAACGCTTCGCCAAAGTAGGCCGCTGTTCCCGGGCTTAATGCCGCCAGAGAGGGGACGCTTTCGGGAAAAGATTTGCGTACCGCAAACTGAATATGCTTAAAGCGGTATTGATCCAGCTTGGCGATCAGCTCCGGCAAAGGAAGCCGGGCAAAATCATGGGCGCGGATGCCAAGATGAAGCGGTGCGGACATAGGGTACCTCCCCTTTTCTTAGTTAAATCCTGTTCTGTTGCAATGGATGCATGTGTTGAATAAGAGTAGACAAGTCTGCAGAATGGCGGATTGCTTCTGCTACCAGCTCTGCCACTTGTTTGGCCCCTTCATTAGAGAAATGGGTATCATCCGTAATCCCTTCCGGATAATTGGGATGCCCGTTCTTGGGCAGATGCATAAATAAATGCCTGGACCCCTCGATACCGAGCTTCCGGTAGAGCTGCTGGGAAGAAGCGAAGATATCAAGCAGCGGTGTGCCGGTAAGCTCCGCCACTTCACGCATCGCCTGCGGGTAAGCTCCCACCGCCAGCGGATCGGGATCGCCCTGCGGAGTGAAGCGGCGGCGGCTGACAGAGGTCAGCAGGACAGGGAAACCGCCGCGGCTGCGGGCCGAATCAATAAACGTGATCAGATTGAGGCGGTAGTCCTTGCCGGGATCGGTATAGCGGGCCGGATCCTCCTGCTTCTCGTCATTGTGGCCAAACTGGATCAGCAGATAATCACCGGGCTGGAAATCCTGTTCAATATCCGCGAGCCGTCCTTGCTCGAGATATGATTTGGTGCTCCGTCCGTTAATTGCGCGGTTGTCCACGGTGATTTCCGGGCCGAAATAGCCCTGAAGATATTCTCCCCAGCCGGTCATCGGCTTCTGGTCCGCACCTTTCTGCGCTGCGGTGGAGTCACCGGCGATATATAGTGTCGGCATGAAGTATTCTCCTTCATTACATATTAATGTTTTTGCGCCAGCTCTTGCAGAGCTGATCGCTCCTGCTTTCTTTATTCTCCGGCTGGAAAACCGAAGAATCCGGCGGCGTTGTTATACGCGATATTCTCCACCAGTTGACCCAGCAGCACTTCGTCATCCGGCGCTTCACCGCGCTCGGCCAGTTCACCGATCAGCCCGCACAGCACACGGCGGAAATATTCGTGGCGGGTGTAGGAGAGGAAGCTGCGGGAATCTGTCAGCATGCCGACAAAATTGCCCAGCAGGCTGTTGTCCGCAAGCAGTGTCAGCTGCTCGCGCATTCCGCTGCGGGTGTCGTTGTACCACCAGCCGGAGCCAAGCTGGAGTTTGCCCGGTGTGTCCTTTTGATAGCAGCCCATCAAGGCCAGCAGGGCGGGATAATCGCCCGGATTCAGCGAATAAAGAATCGTCTTCGGCAGGCCGGTCCCGCATTCTGCGCGGTCGAGCAGCTTAGACAACGCTTCGGTCAGCGGCAGGTCATTCAGGCCGTCATAACCGGTATCCGGTCCCAGCTTCCGGAACATTGGTGTATTGTTGTTGCGGAAGGCGTGCAGATGCAGCTGCATCGTCCAGCCTTTATCGTGATAGAACCCGATTAGAGCCGACAGCAGCTCCGTGCGGTAGAGTGTGATTTCCTCCGGTGAGAGGATTCCGCCCTCCAGCCGTTTGGCGAAGATGGCTTCGGCATCAGCAGGTTCACCTGCACGGTAGCGCAGCACATCCAGCGCATGGTCGGACAGGCGGCAGCCGTTCTCATGGAAGAATTCCACGCGGTTTCTCAGTGCGTCCAGCAGCGAAGCATACGACACCACGTTTAAGCCGGATGCTTCTTCCAGCCGCTTGATCCAGGCCGGGAATCCTTCGGCGTCAATGTTCAGCGCCTTGTCGGGACGGAAGGTAGGGAATACCTTGAAGGCCGTCTCCGATTCTTTTAACAGCCGGTGGTACTCCAGCGTATCAGCCGGATCATCTGTAGTGCAGATGGTCTTGACTCTGGAGCTGCGGATCAGTCCGCGGCGCGAGAAGGCCGGTTCCGCCAGCTTGCGGTTGACTTCTTCCCAGATGGCCGGAGCAGACGTTTCGTTGAGCAGCTCATGGATACCGAAAAAACGGCGCAGCTCCAGGTGAGTCCAGCTGTACAGCGGGTTGCCTACGGCTTGCGGTACGGTCCGGGCCCAGGCCAGAAACTTGTCATAATCCGAGGCATCTCCGGTAATATGCGATTCCGGAACCCCGTTGGCACGCATCAGCCGCCATTTGTAATGATCTCCGTAGAGCCAGGCCTCGGTCAGGTTGCTGAATGCACGGTCTTCATAAATTTCTTTTGGATCGAGATGGCAGTGGTAATCAATAATGGGCATAGCTTTGGCATGTTGATGGAACAGAAGCCGTGCGGTATCGGTTGTTAATAGAAAATCATCGTTTAAAAACATAATGACGCTCCCTTTGCATGGATTTGGAATGGAAATAGGGTATTATAGCGTGACTCCAGTTTTGAAAATAGCCAGCTCGCGCACTTCGTTTTGCTCATTCCGTGTTTTTTGACCGCTGGCAACATCGATAATATAGGCGATAAACTCCTCAAGCACATCGGCCATCGGAACCTCCAGCAGCGGACCGGCGTTGAAATCCATCCAATGGCCTTTTTTGGCAAAAAGCTCATTGTTGGTTGCCACCTTAACCGTAGGCACAAAGCTTCCGAACGGGGTTCCTCTGCCTGTTGTGAACAATACCAGCTGGCAGTCTGATGCGGCTAGCGCAGATGCGGCCACCAGGTCGTTGCCCGGCGCCTGCAGGAGGCTGAGCCCTTTTTTGCGCAGCTTTACACCGTATTGCAGCACATCCACCACAGGGGAGGTTCCTGCCTTCTGGGTACAGCCCAGCGATTTGTCTTCCAACGTGCTGATGCCTCCGGCTTTGTTGCCGGGAGAAGGGTTCTCATAGACCGGTTCCCCGTAAGAGAGGAAATATTGCTTGAAGTTATTGATCAGGGATACGATATCTTCATAGACCGCACGGCTTTCCGCACGGGCCATCAGCATTTTCTCAGCTCCGAACATTTCAGGCACTTCGGTCAGTACCGAGGTGCCGCCCTGGGAGATAATGAAATCGGAAAAAGCGCCCAGCAGCGGGTTGGCGGTAATACCTGAGAATCCGTCGGAGCCGCCGCATTTCAGCCCGATGTTCAGCTCGCTGAGCGGAACCGTCTCACGGGCATCCTCCTTAGCTGCTTCATACAGCTCCTCCAGCAGCGTGAGACCTGCTTCCACTTCATTACCCACCTCCTGGGCGACGAGGAACTTGACCCGCTTCTCGTCATAATCACCCAGCATACTGCGGAACTCGGAGACGATGTTGTTCTCGCAGCCAAGACCGAAGACGAGCACCCCCCCGGCATTGGGATGATTCACGGCATCCAGCAGAATGCTGCGGGTCATCCGGTGGTCATCGCCAAGCTGGGAGCAGCCGTAAGGATGCTTAAGCACGGTAAAGTTGTCGAAGGTCCCCATATCCGGATGTTCAGCCTTGAATTCCTGCAGCATTTGCTCGGCGATACCGTTCACACAGCCTACTGTGGGAATAATAAACAGATCATTGCGGATGCCGACCTTGCCGTTTGCCCGGCGGTAGCCCTGAAAGGTCAAGTCACGGGAAGGGTAAGTGACCGGATGAAGATCGGGCACATATTCATATTCCTCTTCACCCGCCAGATTCGTCTTGATGTTATGCGTGTGAATCCATTCGCCTGCTTGAATCGGAGCAACCGCGTGGCCGATAGGATAACCATATTTCGTAATAACGTCATCCGCCGCAAAGCTGGTCAACGCCATTTTATGACCCTGCGGGATGTCCTGGATTGCCTTAAGAGTCATTCCTTCAAAAACAAGCTCTTCTCCTGCGGAAATGGGGCGCAGCGCCACAGCTACCGTATCCCGGGGATTCATTTTCATTAGACGCTTCATGCTGTCCCTCCTAAAAGTGTGGTGATTTCATTAACTTCCTTGATCACCTTCTTCTAAAGCTTGCTTTGGAACCTTTAGAAGAAGCTGTGCTTGTTAGTCCGCCTATCGTTTATTTACCTGCCAACTGTGGAAGTCTCAGCTTACAAACTGCTCCAGTGCAGCCCGGCTGTCCGAGCTTTCCAGCTTCTGCAGATGGGACGCAAGCACCTCTGCCAGGCCCGGCACCAGCGATAAATCTTCGCCCCACAGGCTCTCGTCCTTCAATATCGCCTGTACGAAGTTGGCAGGATTGCTCCACGCTTCATCAAAAATGGCCAGCATTTCCGGACTATCCTGACGCGCCACAAGGTCTCCACGGTAGCTGAGCAGCAGGCCGGCAAAGGAGAGGGTAATCAGCTCCGGCAGCTTGCCGCGCTCCTGCTGGAACTTTAGCAGCACAGGGAGCAGCCGGGTTTTGAATTTGGAGATGCTGTTCAGGGAAATGGATGTAAGCTCATGACGGATATAAGGGTTTTTGAACCGCTCCTGCACAGCGTCAGCATAAGGCAGAAGCTCCTCTTTCGGCAGATCCAGCATCGGGATCAGTTCTTCCGCTATTAATTCCTGAACAAACCGGGAGAACGTTTCGTCATTCATCACATCCTCAACCGTCTCAAGGCCGGCCATCATGCCCAGTGGCACCATCGCCGTATGAGGGCCATTCAGCAGATGAACCTTCCGCTCACGGTAAGGTGTCATATCATCTGTCACCACGACATTCAGTCCGGCTTCCGCCAGCGGCAGCTTCTCTGCAAGCCATGCCGGGCCTTCAATGACCCAGAATAGAAACGGTTCAGCGGTCACCATCAGGTTGTCGAGATAACCAAGTTCAGCCTCCAGCTCCGCGGCTTTATCGCGGGGATACCCTGGTACAATCCGGTCTACCAGACTGCAGCAGAACGTATTCTCCTGTTCCAGCCATTGCAGGAAGGCTTCACCCAGGTTCCATTCCGCAGCGTACTGCTGCACAATTTGCCGCAATTTCTCGCCGTTGCGGTCGATCAGCTCACAAGGGATGATGACGAAGCCTTTTTTGCCCAGTTGAAAACGCCGGTGCAGAAGCGCTGTCAGCTTGGCCGGGAAACTCTTCGGCGGTGTACCGTCCGCGAGGTCGCCCGGATGATAGGCAATCCCGGCTTCAGTGGTGTTGGAAGTGATGAATTCCAGCCCATCGTCCTCAGCCAGAGCGAGATAAGCTTCATAATCGGTATAGGGATTAATCACCCGGCTGACGCTGGAGATGATCTCGCGTGAATTCACAGGCTGCTGCTGCATGATTCCGTTTAGCAGTACAGTGTACAGGTTATCCTGGGCGGCCATCAGCCCGCCAAGACCCTGCTCAATCGGCTGAACCAGCACTGCACTTCCGTTAAACAGTCCTTGATTGTTCATTTGCTGCAGCTGCCAGTCTACGAAGGCGCGCATAAAGTTGCCTTCACCGAACTGAATCATCCGTTCGGGATGCAGGGGCAGATGGGGATGAGTGCTTCGGGATAAACGGTTTGTCGACATTGGTTTGATCTCCTTTGAGTTCAAATAGTTATATGCACACGTTAACATTTTATTTTAAAAAAGAGAGGCTCTTTTTTAAACAATACCAGGGACCCGGTAATTGCTCTGCCGGAGCGCATTGGACCGGCAGGGCAGGGGCGGGCAGATCCTTCCACATCCCTAAATTTCTGCGACCGTGTCCCGTACGACCAGCGAAGTCTTGACGAACAACTGCTGGGGTTTGGTCTCCGGCTGCTGCAGGAGCTGAATCAGCATCTTGGTGCCGAGCTCACTGATATCGGCAATAGGCTTGCGGACCGTAGTCAATGCCGGATTCGTGTAGCGGGCGAACATAATATCGTCGAAGCCGATGAGTGAAATCTGTTGCGGAATGCTGATCTTTCGGGCATAGCAGGCATTCATGGCGCCGATAGCCATATCGTCATTGGAGCAAAAGACGGCCGTAGGCGGATCAGGCAACTCAAGCAGCGTTGTCATTGCGGCATATCCGCTTTCAATGCTGTAATCACCGGCTGCAAAATAACTTGAATTCAGCTGAAGCTGGTGGGCGATCAGGCTATCTATGAAGCCCTGTTTACGCTCGGTTGAGGACTTGAAGCCGGGTTTGCCTTCAATAATTGCAAAACGCTGATGCCCTTGTGTTACGGCATAATCGATCGCTTCCTTCACACCTTCGCGGTCATTGGCTACAACGTTCATAATGCCGGGATCCTCCAATTGGCGGTTCAGCACCACAAGCGGGATGCCCATTGTTTTGACATGGTAGATAAAAGCGTTATCCTCGTCGCTCTGGCTCATGACCAGAATACCGTCAAAGCGTTGCGGCTGAATGTTGGCGTAATTGTGAACGCCGTCAATTCCGTTTACAGTCAGGTTAAAGTTCTCATCCAGCACATGGCTGATCCCTTTAATGACGTCGACCAGAAAGCTGGACGATGTTCCCTGATCAATACTGGAGAAGAACAGCCCGATGGTAAAGGACCGTTTGGTGACCAGGCTTTTGGCGCTGTAGTTCGGCACATAATTCATTTCCGCGGCGATTTTCTCGATCTTGTCCCGGGTTACTTTCTTGATTAGCGGGCTGCCGTTTAGTGCTCTGGAAACGGTGGTATGGGAAACGCCGGCAACACGTGCAATATCTTTGATAGTAATCATAATATCTCTCCGGGAAATAGAATTGTTAACGATTCCAGTGTAGTTCCTGAACGGGATCAAGTCAAGCGATTTATGAAATGCACACGTTAAAATTTATACTGGCAGAACACGCTTCCGGGAGCTATAATTTATTTGCATGGGACGGAAGAGGAGGAAAATGAAATGCTGGTGGGCAAAGAGGGCTTTTGCGATTTTCATTCGATCCAGGAGGCGGTTGATGCGCTTGAACGGCTGCCTTCAGGTAAAGCGGAGACGTTGTATATTCTGGCTGGTATTTATGAGGAGGCTGTGCGGATCTATCGTTCGGACCTGACGATCAGGGGCATCGGACAAGTTGAGATTACCAACAACCGTTACGCAAGGCAGAAAGATGAGACTGGAGAGGAACAGGGCACCTTTGCCACTCCGACCTTGTTTCTGGGTGGGAGCAGGCTGGTGCTGGAAAACCTGACCCTATCCAACACGGCCGGGCAAGGCACTAAAATCGGGCAAGCGCTTGCAGTATATGCACATTGCGACGAAACGGTCTTCCGCAACTGTATCTTAAAGGGGCACCAGGATACCCTGTTTACTGGCCCGCTGCCTCCGGCGAACAAACAGGGGGGAGCTTTCGGAGGAATCCCCCTCAAAGAGCGGCATAACCATTACCGCCAGCTGTACACCCATTGTTACATAGAAGGTACGGTAGATTTTATTTTTGGCGGTGCGACGGCTTATTTCGAGCATTGCGAAATCCGCAGCCTGCGGCACTACAATGATGGTCCTGGCTACATCACGGCAGGCTCCACACCGCCGGGCCAGCCATACGGTTACCTGTTCAAGGATTGTTACCTGACAGCTGCCCCGAATGTGGATGAAGTGTATTTGGGCCGTCCCTGGCGCGGCTATGCCAAGACGGAGATGGTGAATTGCCTCATGGGCGGGCATATTCATCCGTGCGGTTGGGATAACTGGGAGGAACCGGCCAATGAAGAGACCGTCCGGTACCGCGAATACGGTTTGGCGAAGAATGACCCTTTGAGAAAACAGCGTGTAGGCTGGGCTATTTTGCCGGACATGGGGGAAGAGGCGCCGGGCAAAGAGCAGGTTTTTGCCGGTACGGATTTTTGGAAAGTGTGGAAGGAGTGAGCGGAAACAGACAGGACCGGTAATTCCCTGCCCATTTTGAACAATTGTTTATGTGATGAGCCGCCGGGGAGCCTACTATGAGCTGGAACAAATGCAGGGATAAGTTAGCCCGCTGCAAGGGCATAAAAAAGTGGACACCGGGTCAATTTAAGTGTCCGCTTTTTTTGTTTTACTAGGGCTTGTCTTCAAACTGCTGGCTCTGAGCACGAACGGACCGAGATGCACCTATTTGGGGCTTTTAGCCTGTTACAGTAGGACAACGGACTCCAGCGCAGTTATTTCTCCCTGGTAGCCATTTTTAGATAGAATGCAGCGCAGATAAGTGCATCTGAGTCCGCAAAAGAGAATAAACAGGGGTTTTACTCTCCTTAGCGTCTCCTGAGTCCGTTTACGGGTAAACGTACCTGCTGCGAACTTTTAGGGACCCTGCTTTCAATACTAAATCTAGAAAAAGCAGGGGAATTGCCCTGAAAAGGGGAAATTAAAATAAAGCTTATGTGCGGTGCGTTAGGCCTTGTTATGCTGAAACTTCGTAATATCCCTGTCATAGTGCGAGATGGAGCCGTCGAATCTTTTTAAGCGTACATACTCTTCGGAGAATTTCTCAACAATCCCGAAGCCTACCTGGGAGTACATTCCATCGGGGTCAAGCTGCAGCGCGGACACAAAGGTCTGCGACAAGGCAGCAACAAAAAAATCGGCATTTTTAATAAGTGTTTGCGGCATAGTCCCGTCCCTCCGTTTATCGGCTCGAATTTTAATCGTTCCATAAAGTCATTTCAATCATTTTACGACAGGCTGTGACTTTTGAAAATAGGATTTAATTTGTAATATTTGCGAAAATAAAACTGTGGTTATGCAGGGAGGCAGGTGGCTTTCTAGTGAGGCCTATGAGGAAATTCGCTTACAGAGCGCTTGTTGTGCTGATTCTGCTAATTATTTTGACTGCTGTAATATACGTGCAAGTCAACAAATTCATCTTTTCTCATAGGGTAAAGGCCTATCTGATCGAAGAGAAGGGTTACAGCGATGAAACGATATCTTCGGTAAAAGGGGTTTGGGGAATCAAAGCACCGCCTTTTTTTGCCGTAGTGAGTTTTAGCGATGAGCCTGAGGTGGAGTATACTTATTTTGCCCATAATGAAGTAATGCAGTTCAGCCATGAGATCAGTCTTAAAGGCCGGAAGTCGGGAATCCGTGAGTCCAGTCTTAAGCATATTGAGCCTTATAATCCTTATTAAATACAATCTACAGAACAAGGTGGAACCCTCATGAATGACCTGACACAGCAAGCAAAAGAATGTTTTGCCCGGTATTTGGGCAGCTTTGTGCAGATGCACCGTGAAGGTGTACTGGAGCAGTACAAGAAATATGAAATCCCAAGGGAAATGGAGCTGCAATGGTTTCAGGAGATGGTAACCGGTTATTTGCAGCAATTGTCGATCCGTGATTGGGAGGCGGTGTCCGCACTGGATGCACTTTCCAGACAGTTCCAGGCTCCTGTTATCGTAGAAAATACAGCTTCCTTCGCTGCCCGCAACCTGCTCAGCGCCGACAGCATCGTCCGGCTGATGTATGCCGAAAGTCTGGTGGGAATCATCCGCTCGAACAAAGGGGGCATTCCCCGCGATCTTTTGTTCAGCGCTTGCCGCACAGCGGTTCAATTGCTTGAGTCTGTGATTGCAGAGCCGCTGGTCATAGATCCCGGACATGAACTGCAGTCGCTTGGACTTAAGGATAAGCGTGGGCTGAACAGCAGAGCGAAAAAAAGCATAGAAGAGATAGAAGTGCTGATCAATTAAAGCAAGC
The DNA here is from genome assembly GCF_038007405.1 of Paenibacillus sp. FSL M7-1046. Taxonomy (NCBI): domain Bacteria; kingdom Bacillati; phylum Bacillota; class Bacilli; order Caryophanales; family Paenibacillaceae; genus Paenibacillus; species Paenibacillus sp. FSL M7-1046. The sequence continues at coordinate 4,599,710 of NZ_JBBOXB010000001.1, forward strand.
AAAGCAATATCGAAAGGGGATGGAAGATTTGCACTTAAGAACAGAAACAGCGGATGATTACCAAGAAGTATTTGATCTAAATTACCGGGCTTTTGGAAACCGTGAGGATGAATCGAGGCTGATTGAAAGAATAAGAGAGTCCGAAGACTTCATTCCTGAGCTTTCCATTGTGGCTGAGGAGGATGAGACGGTCATCGGCCATATTTTGTTAAGCGGAGCCAAGGTTACCGATGGTACTGCAGCCCATAACGTTATTGCTCTTGCCCCTATAGCTGTACATCCCGATTATCAGGGAAAAGGCGTGGGAAGACAGCTCATCGAGGAGGGGCTCAGCCGCTGCAAGGCGCTGGGGTATGGGCTTGTGCTGCTGATCGGCCATCCCTCCTATTATCCCAAATTCGGCTTTACACCAGCACGTGCATTTGGGCTGGAGCTGAAGCAATTTGAGGTGCCGGACGAGGTATTCCAGGTGTATGAGTTACAGGAAGGCCAGCTGGGGGACATTAAAGGTGAGCTGAGGTATCCAGAGGCGTTCTTTTGACACTTAAATGAAATGAATATGACATAAGGCTGTCTGGTTCGTTATGCTACGCTTTCCTGACAGAAAGTCTGAATGAAACAGCAGGAGGAGACTAACGTATGGCTGAACCATTAAAAGCAATGTACAACGAGGACTTTCTGCGTGGCCTCGGCGGAAAGATTAAAGCCGTATACGGGCTGTTCGATCTGGAAGGCTTCGTCCAGTCGGCGATGAAGGCGCCTTGGGAGGAACTGGAGCTTAAGGGACGGATGCGGCGGATTACAGAGACGCTTGGGTCTTTTTTGCCCCCGGGGTATGAGGACGCCTTGGATATTCTGTATGCGATAGATGAGCAATGTGTAGGTTTTCCGTACCTGATCTTCCCCGACTTTGTCGAGGTGTACGGGCAGGCGGAGGAACACTGGGAACGGTCGATGGCGGCACTGGAGCGGTTCACAAGAGGATCGTCGGCGGAATTTGCCGTTCGTCCCTTCCTGCTGCGCGAGCCGCAGCGGATGATGGCGCAGATGCTGCGCTGGTCCGGCCATTCCAGCGAGCATGTGCGGCGGCTGGCCAGTGAGGGTAGCCGGCCACGTCTGCCGTGGGGACAGGCGCTGCCGATGTTCAAGCGTGATCCGGCTCCGGTGCTGCCGGTGCTGGAACGGCTGAAGGCTGACCCGTCACTGTATGTGCGCAAGAGTGTGGCCAACAATTTGAACGATATCGCGAAGGATCATCCTGATGTTGTCATCGGGATTGCTCAGCGCTGGAAAGGTGAGAATGAGTACACGGACTGGATTGTGCGGCATGCCTGCCGTTCGCTGATCCGCAAGGCGGTCCCGGAAATTATGGAACTGTTTGGATATGCGGCTGAAGCGGAGGACACACCGCTTGTTGCCGATGCCTCGCTTTCCGTCGATCCGGCTATCGTGCAGATTGGGGGAAGCTGCGAACTGCGATACAGCCTTGATATTGCTCAAGGCGGCCCTGTGCGGATCCGGATTGAATATGGCATTGATTTTGTGAAAGCCGGAGGAAAGACATCACGCAAATTATTTCTCCTGTCTGATAAAACAGTGCCCGGCGGCAGTACTTTAAAGGCCACACGGACACACCGCTGGGGTGATTTGACGACCCGCCGCCATTATCCGGGAGAACACCGGATAACGCTGCTGGTGAACGGACGCGAAGCTGCTACGGCCATGCTGCAGCTGGAGAAGCAGGAGAAGCAGGAGAAGGGGGATATCGGGCTGTGATTATCAACAATTTATTAATCAAGCTGAAGGACAGCAGTCCGGGCAGCATAGCCAAGACAAGAGAGGTATTGCTTGGCATGCGCGAGAGAATAGAGTATATCCGCGATCTGAAAGTGGAGGTTGATGTCCGAAGCGGCACGTATGATCTTATGCTAATCGTTCAGTATGCATCAATGGCGGACATGGAGGCTTATCTGGTGCATCCTTATCATCTTGAGGTGTCCGGTTACATTGCAGGCGTGCTGGAATCGTCAGCTTCCCTCTGCTATGAATCGTGAGTATTTTGAATTTCCTGTATTGGAGACGGACAGGCTTAGATTAAGAGAAATTACAGCAGAGGATGCCGAGGGGATCTTCGCCTGCTTTTCCAGCAGCGAGGTCATGCGCTACTATGGGCAGGAGCCGCTTACGACACTTGCACAGGCGGGGGAATATGTTGATTTCTTCGCAGACAGCTTCCGGGTTAAGCGAGGTATCCGGTGGGGCATTGAGCTTAAGGGCAGCAAAGGGCTTATCGGGACAATCGGGTTTAACGCCTGGTCACCAAAGCACCAACGGGCCGAAATTGGCTATGAGCTCAATCCGGATTTTTGGCGCAAAGGTTATGCCGCGGAAGCGGTGTCCAGGGTTCTAGCTTATGGCTTCGAAAGAATGGAGCTGACCCGGATCGGCGCTGTAGTATTCACTGGAAATGAAACCTCTAAAGCGCTGCTGGTTAAACAGGGGTTTCAGCAAGAGGGGCTATTAAGAAACTATATGGTCCAGGACGGCAAGACGCATGACACAAATGTATATTCCATCGTAAAATGAGCAAGAGTTCTCTGAGTACAGCAATTTCAAAGATACGATCCCACGAGGATGGTATCTTTTTCTAGTTTTCGGCAGCCTATCTGCAACATATTGGAGTGTTATCATCGTTTAGAAAGAAATGGAGCAAGCGCGCGAAACCGCCAAAGGAGGAAATGAAGATGTTTAAGCTGCTGGCCTGTCTGCCGCTGCTGCTGGTTCTGCTGCTTGCAGGGTGTGAAAGCACGGATGGAGGAAACGGAAGTACTACACAGTCTGCAGCTCTACTGCAGAGGCCTGGCCACCTTATGCCTGAAGTGATGCCGGAGGATTTTGCCTTCTCCGTCCGTTTTGGAATTACCGGGAAGAATGAAATTAATACCTTTGAAGGCACCGTAACCAAGGATTTGGTGACCCAAGGTGAGGCAACTGCGGATCTGACGTTTACCGGGAGCGAAATGGCGGACATCTATACCCGCCTGCGGGATATTGATGTAATGGGTGAGCTGAAGCTGGAACCGGAACCGGCGAGGCAAAACTGCAATCAGACACCCTATGATGAAGAGCATTGGCAGATAAGGCTGAATGGAGAAGAGCAAACACTGGAATGGTCCGAGGAAAAATGCGAGGTCACCGAAGATGCCAAAAAGCTAAAGGAAATAAGAAGCTATATCTTTGAACTCGTCAAGACAAAAGCGGAATATCTGGAGCTGCCTGAAGCGGTGGGCGGATATGACTGAGTGAGAGAAGGAACGTCCACCCAAGTGCTCACGTTAATCCTGCTCAAAAAACGAGGGGTGTCCCAAGCAGCCATTTCACGGCTTTTGGGACACCCCTTGCGATCGGACGGAAATTAGTCCGTTTTGCGGCCATTCCCATGACATAACTCCACAGTCCGCCGGAGAGAGCATTCAGCAAGGCTGCGGATATCGTGATTGCCGGGAATAGGGCTCCCTCGGTTTATTTCTTCACTTCTGTGACGCCGGATACAATGCCCTGATCTGATGAGTCGAAGGTGGATTGATATTGATCATTCGCGAAATAGACGTTGCCCTTGATGGTGGCATTCACAACGCTGAAGCCGTCCGCCTCCACATAAACATCCCCGACAAAAGTGCCACCTTGAATCCGGGCATTTTCACTCTTAATGGTGATTTTGGGAGCAGTCAGTATGAACGAGTTAGTGATGTTGTGCTCCGCATCCTGGGTATAAAGGGCAATTTTGCGCGCAGGTTCTTCCTTGTTGATGAACTGGCCGTCCACAACGAGATCTTCGGTGAACGTAAGGTCATTCAAGGTTGCGGCAATCCAGGTGCCGTCTTTGCTGATCGCTTTTTTGAAATCCTCTCCATTGTTAACTACGGATGCTGAGGTAACAGCGTCAGTGGTTTCCGTAACATTGGTATTGCCGTTTGCGGACGCATCTGGATTTGCCGCATTATTGTTGTTCGAGTTACCGCATCCTACGAGTAGGGTCAAAGCGAATACTGCGGCCAGGCCTGCGATCTTTCTCATCTAAAGAACCTCCTTATGGTGTGTGAGACTATGTGTTATATTTACCGATCGTTCTATAAATGGTAAAATCGACCCAGAGAGGAGCATGATGATGGCAAGAAGCAAAGAGTTCGATGTCGACATTGTACTCGGCAAAGCAATGAATGTTTTCTGGCAGCAGGGCTATGAGAAAACCTCCATGCAGGATCTGGTGACCGGAATGGGAATTCATAAACGCAGCATGTATGATACTTTTGGCGACAAGCATACTTTATATATGAAAGCTATAGACCGGTATGTGCAGAATACCTCAGCCAATATGGAAGAACAGGTGAAGGAAGCGGCCTCAGCAAAAGGGGCAATTCGTCAACTGTTTGAACTGATTCTTCAGATGGCAGAAATGGACCCGAAGGGCTGCCTGCTTGTGAACACTGCGGTTGAGCTGTCCTATCATGATCCCGAGGCAGCAGCCAGAGTGAACGAAGCGTTCCTGGATACAGAGCAGCTTATTGAGAGATTGCTGCTGGATGGCCAGGCAAGCGGTGAAATCTCCAGACGCCGTCCGGCGGCGGATCTGGCGGCATATCTGCACAACGCGCTGGTAGGACTGAGGGTAATGGTCAAAACAACCAGGGATGTGAACAAACTACAAGGGATTATAGATACTACGCTTGAAGTGCTCGATTAAATTTCTCGTATAGTATGAGCTTGTGTCTGTCCAAATATCCGCAGATTTTTGAGCGGCAACAGGCTCTGATTATAATTTGACTTCAATATGGCCGCAGTTTGGATTACAATATTCTTCTGATGAATTTTTACGCGAAGGAAGGTCTGTTCCATGGCTAAGCAGAAATTTTATGTAGTATGGGAAGGCAAACAGCCGGGAGTGTACGGTACTTGGGCAGAATGCCAAGCCCAGACGGATCATTACACCGGAGCGAAATACAAGTCCTATGAATCCAGAGCTGCCGCAGACGCAGCGTACAAGGCTGGCTGGAAGGGGAATTGGGGAACGGGGGCATCATCCGCTTCCGGTAGCTCAAAGGGGAAACCGGCTGCCTCACGGGGACGGAGCGCCAGTGTAGAAACCTCGGCAGAGATAGATTATGACAGTATATCCGTTGATGTCGGCACACGGGGCAATCCGGGACCGGTAGAATACAAGGGTGTGGACACTCAGACCGGCGACATTATATTCAGCTGCGGACCCATTAAGAAGGGTACGAATAATCTGGGTGAATTTCTGGCAATTGTTCATGCGCTGGCCTTGCTGAAGAAAGAGGGCAGCAGCAGGACGGTTTACAGTGATTCTGTGAACGCGATGAAATGGGTCAAGCAGAAAAAGGTGGCCACGACTCTGCCTAGAGATGCCTCTACAGAGGAGATTTGGATACTCATTGACCGCGCCGAGCGGTGGCTGCAGAGCAACACTTATGACAACAAGCTGCTGAAATGGCAGACCAAAGTGTGGGGCGAGATCAAAGCGGATTACGGGCGGAAATAGCCCTGGCAACCCAGCTTTAGATCTGCCGTGCCACTGGAGTGCGTAAGCCAGCCTTATATTATGGGTAATAACAGGTAATGAATAATGATTACGTGAAAGATCGGAAGGAGAACGGGGATGTTCGGCAACGATTGGGATGAGGTATTGCAGGAGGAAACAACAAAGTCCTATTTTCAGGAACTGCGCTACACGCTTGCGGGTGAATATAAACAACATACAGTTTATCCGCCTAAAGAGCTGTTGTTCTCGGCGCTCAAGCTGACACCTTACAGCAAGACCCGGGTGGTCATTCTGGGACAGGACCCTTATCATGGTGCGGGACAAGCACACGGGTTAAGCTTCTCAGTGAAGCCCGGGGTGCGTATTCCGCCTTCGCTGCGCAATATTTATGCGGAGCTTCATACGGATACCGGGCTGCCGGTTCCGAACCACGGATCACTGCTGCACTGGGCCGAAGAGGGTGTCCTCATGCTGAACGCAGTGCTGACTGTGCGCGAAGGCCAGCCCAATTCACATAAGGGACTAGGCTGGGAGACTTTCACTGATGCCATCATGGAGAAGCTGAATGAACGGACAGAGCCGATGGTATTTATCCTATGGGGAAGCCACGCTCAGCAAAAAGGGGCTTATATCGACCGGGACCGGCATATGGTGATTCAGTCACCGCATCCGAGTCCGTTCTCGGCACATCGCGGCTTTCTGGGCAGCCGTCCCTTCTCCAGAGCCAATCAGTATCTGGAGTCACATGGTCTTAAAGGAATAGATTGGTCCATACCGAATGTATAGGTAGCACGGACACAGCGAAGGGGGTGGAGCAATGAAGCATTGGGTTGGCAGACCGGTCATTATGTATTGCGGGGAAGAGCCTTACACCATTATGAAGGGCGTTCTGCGCAAATGGGATCCAGCCGCTTCGGTGGCCGTGATCGGCCATCAGGAAATTGCTGTACCTTTTCGTGACATTGTGTTCATTAAGGCTCTGGCTCCCAAAGAGAGAGCCTTGCCCCCGGTTCTTCATTCCGTTGGATATGTCATGAGAGAGCGCCAGCAGTTCGATAACGCAGTTTATTTCAAATCAGCAGTAACCGTGTGGAAAGGTGATCAGCTGATTGCTTTTAATACAACCATAGCATCGCATACCAAAGGTTCGGTAACCCTGGTGGACGGGCAGAATCTGATGAAAGGCACACACATCTTTGTCGTCCGCTCCCTTCGGGGCTGAGGAAGACAATAAAGAAACGGCTGCACCCTCCCGATTAAGGGTGGCGCAGCCGTTTTTTGGTTTTGTTTCAGGGGCCTCTACGAGAAGTTAGCCTCACTAGCAGCTGTTATAGCTGTTCTTCCTTGATGACCTCAACTTCTTCAACACGTTCCGCGACGATAATCTCATAGATTCGCAGAAATATGATTTTGATAATCATATATACGGGAAGAGCAATCAGCACACCGATGATGCCGAAGAAATCTCCGCCGATCAGCACAAGGAGTACCGTCGTGAGCGGGTGAACATCCAGCGACTTGCCGTAAATAATCGGAGAAAGCACATTATCTTGAATTTGCTGGGCAACTACAATAATGACCAAAGACCAAATCGCCATGGATGGCGAATCAATGAATCCCACAATGACTACAGGGATTGCTGCCAGCAGAGAGCCGACATAAGGAATGAAATTAAGCGGTATGGAAATTACGGCGAGCAGGAGCGAATAGGGCAATCCAATAATCAGAAAGCCGATATAGAGCATAATTCCCAGCACAACATTGAGCAGAACCCGGGTCACGATAAAACCGCTGAGTGCGCTGTCGATATCCTTCAGCATTTCCTGGCCTTCCTTGCGGTACTTTCTCGGAATCAGGCTCTGCAGAATAGGGGACAGCTTGTGTCCGTCCTTCAGCATGTAATAAAGAATAATCGGCAAAGTGGCAATTACGACCACAATGCTTGAAATGACACCGATAAGATTGGTCATCGAGTTGGTGACCCAGGTAATCCCATCGTTCAAATATTCCGAGAGCCGGGCGGCCAAGTCGGTATCCCCTTTGAAGAATCTTGACAATGAAGGATCATTCTGCAGCTTGTTGAACTGATCCTGCATTCCCTGAACCAGGTAAGGGGTATTGTCAATAAAGTTCTGAATCTGTTCACGAAGTGTCGGCCAGACCAGCACCCAGAACAGGATGAATAGTCCCACAGCGACAAGATAAATCAGCAGGATGGATAATCCGCGTCCCAGTTTATGGCGCTCCAGGAATGAGACCAGCGGCCGCAGCAGGTAATACATGAATCCGGACAGCATCATCGGCACAAGCAGCAGATTCAGGATCGCCACCACAGGAGTGAACAGAAAAATAACTTTGGAGCCCAGATACAGAATCGTCAGAAAGGCGATAATGGCTAGGCATGTTCGAAAATACTTGCTTTGTAGCATAGCAGCCTCCCCTTCATTCTAAATAATGCCTGTATGTATCAGCATCAGGATCATTGGTAGATCTACCAATATACTAATAGTACATTAAAATCGCGGTAAATCTAAACCCGATTCTATCTTTATAACCGATATACGAGAGTTTGATTCAAGTTTATCCGGAACCAGGACAACCGGCCGGCCGGTTCAAGCCGCAAAGGTGGCGGTTAATATCGCTTAAACAGGAGGGATGTCATATGACTATGCTGGTTGTAGGAATATTCGGGCACCGGAGCGATGCAATACTGGCGATAGAGGCGGTGCAGGAGCTCGGAGTCAAAGCGAAGCAGATCTCGGTTGTGACGAAGGAGAAAAATACGCTGGCGGTCATCAGCCACGATACAGGGATTGGCAAGCCCGAAGCCGGGGAAGGCAATGCAGGCTTGTTCGGAACAGCGAGAGGCCTGGGGGTAGGGCTGGATATGTTGTCCGACACAGCGGTGGCAGCGGGGCCTGCAGCGAAGAAGCTGGCTGGGGCTGATCTGGATATCGACGGTCTTACCGTCAGCCTGATTAGCATCGGAATTCCCAAGGAGGATGCGGAGGCCTATGCCAAACATGCTCACCTCGAGCATATTATTGTGATTGTCACATTTAAGGATGAAGAACATCGCAGGAAGATAAACGCCATATTTGAAAAACATCAGGCCATACCTCTTGCGTCTGCCTAATGCGAAAGAACTTTTTGCCATAGATTAAGCTTTAACGCGGTGGACGGGATTTCCGTCGGGCCGCTTTTTTTTTTCTGGATTGTATGAATAAAAGCGGGTCGATATTTACCTGGCCTCCGGTTTCCTTGGTCACTTGCTTCGCTTTGACGAGGGCCAAAAATGCGAATACTTCTCCCAACGCGGCTAGACCGGCAGCGATAATTTCATAATCTTCAGCGCTTAGCTCCGCGGATTCTACCGGATTGCTGGCACCGGAATTATTATTCAGATTGCTGGCACCCATGCGGTTGCGATATCCAAAGTTGTTTTTGTTATTGGCCATTTCCTGTTCACCCGCTTTTCCCCATATGTATTATAAATATGTAACACCCCGGGCAGATGAAATAGGCGTTCGGGAGGATATTTCAGACAGCCGGCTTTGAGCAGATATGATCAAGAAAAAGGAGCTTTACAGATGATGAAAACGCTGTTATTATCATAAATAAGCAAAAGTAATCACAAACAGTCAATTTCAATCAAAATCGAGCAGTGGAATCTATTCGATCAAAATATGGAGTATAAGGATTATTGTTAATTCAGATCCTAAAGAAGCCGGAAGGTAACGCTGTTCCGTTAAGGAGTGAACCGTCATGCTGTTTGAAGAGGAAAGAAAACGTAGCATCGTGCAGTTTGTTGAGAAGCACACGAGGGGCTCGGTGCAGGAGCTTAGCCAGCAGCTTGGCGTATCCGAATCGACGGTCCGCCGTGATCTTAAAGAGCTGGAGGAAGCACGGCTGCTGAAACGGACGCATGGCGGGGCGGTCTCCCTGCAGAGCGTCAACTTTGAAGCGGTATTTCAGGACAAGGAAGACCGGTTCCTCGAGGAGAAGCTGCGGATCGCCCGCAAAGCGGTGGAGATGATCCAGGACGGCGATGCAATCCTGCTTGACGGAGGAACAACAACCCTGCAGATTGCCAGGGAGCTGAAATCCTTCTCTAATCTTAAGGTCATTACTAACTCTATCATGGCGCTAAACGAGCTGAAGGAGTGCCGTAATATCGAAGTATCCATCACGGGCGGTATGCTTCGTCCGGATACACTTGCTTTTGTGGGACCGATGACGGAGCGGTCACTGGAGATGGTGCGGGTGGATAAGGCGTTTCTCGGTACGAACGGGCTGGATGTGCATGAAGGCATTACCACACCGAATATGCTGGAAGCCGCCACCAAACGCAAAATGATCTCGGTTGCCAAGCAGGTCATTCTGCTGGCTGATCATAGCAAGGTCGGGCAGGTATCCTTTTGTAAGGTGGCGGATCTGCAGGAAATTGATCATTGCATTCTGGATTCGGAAACGCCGGAGAGCTTTATCCGTGAGCTTGAAATGATGGATATGGACTATACATTAGTTTGAAAACTAGAAAACCACAATAATGAGGGATAATCATGATATATACAGTGACACTTAACCCTTCCATTGACTATATCGTGGAAGTTGACCAGGTAAAGCTTGGCAGCCTGAACCGGATGAAACGTGATTTGAAGCTGCCGGGCGGTAAAGGGATCAACGTCTCGCGTGTTCTGAACCAGTTGAACGTCCAGAATAAGGCAATTGGCTTTCTTGGGGGCTTTACCGGCCGTTATATTGAAGATTGGCTGCATGAAGAAGGCATTGCGAGTGATTTCGTATCCGTTTCGGATGATACCCGGATTAACATCAAGCTCAAAGCCGGAGAGGAGACGGAGATTAACGGAATGGGTCCGGTGATCAGGGATAACGAAGCTGAGGCACTGCTTCAGAAGCTTGCTAATCTGCAGGCGGGCGACATCGTTATAATGTCCGGAAGCATTCCTCCTTCGCTCGGTGAGGATTTCTATAACAGGCTGATAGGCGTATGCAAGCATCACGGGGCCGAATTTGTTATTGATACGACCGGACAAGCATTGCAACAGGCATTGCCTCTGGGACCGCTGCTTGTTAAGCCGAATCATCATGAGCTGGCAGAGTTGTTCGGGGTTCAAATCAGCAGCAAGGAAGATCTTATCACCTACGGGCGTAAGCTGCTGGAGCTCGGGGCGAAGCATGTGCTGGTCTCCATGGCGGGAGAGGGGGCTCTGTTCATTTCAGAGAATAGCCTGTTCCGCGCCAACGCGCCGGCAGGCAAGGTGAAGAATTCGGTAGGTGCGGGGGACTCTATGATTGCTGGTTTTGTTGGCACATTGTCCTTGACAGGAGATGTACTGCAGGCATTCCGTGCAGGAGTAGCTTCCGGCAGCGCAACCGCATTCTCCGATGATCTGGCGGACAGAGAACTTATTGAGCAGCTCAAGCCCTTGATCGAAATTTCACAGTTGTAAACGGGCAGTTCAAGAAAAGAAGGGGAGTTGAAATAAATGAAAATTACAGACTTGATGATAAAAGAAACGATGATTATGGACCTCAAGGCCACGACCAAGGAAGCGGCGATCGACGAACTGATCGCCAGTCTAGCAGGCAGCGGGCGCATTAATGATCCTGTGCAGTTCAAGGAAATGATCCTGCTTCGGGAAGCCCAGTCCAGCACCGGCATTGGCGGAGGCATTGCAATGCCTCACGCCAAAACCCGGGCTGTCAACGAGGCAACGGTTGTGTTTGCTAAAAGTGCAGCGGGCGTTGATTTTGCCTCACTCGATGAGGAGCCGGCACAGTTGTTCTTTATGATTGCCGCGCCGGAGGGTGCTGGAAATATGCACCTGCGTACACTGGCTTCATTGTCCAGGTTGCTCATTGAAAGCGAATTCATCGAGGCGTTGATGAAAGCTTCCACCCCGGATGAAGTATCCGCTTTGTTCGATGCCAAACAGGCAGAGCAGGAGGCCAAGGAAAAGGAAAATGAATCCGGAAGCAGTACAAAGCAGGCTCCTGAACGCGTAATTACAGGCAACCCGGCTTCTTCAAACTTCGTCGTTGCGGTCACGGCGTGCCCTACAGGAATCGCCCATACCTTTATGGCTGAGGATGCATTAAAGAAAAAGGCCCTGGAAATGGGCGTCAACATCCGTGTGGAGACAAACGGTTCTGAAGGAGCACAGAATGTGCTGACCGAGGACGAAATCCGCCGGGCCAGCGGTGTCATCATCGCCGCCGACAAAAATGTGGAGATGGCCCGTTTCGCCGGCAAGCCGGTGCTGCAAAGACCGGTAAGCGACGGCATCCGCAAATCTGAAGAGCTGATCACCAAAGCAATGAACGGAGACGCGCCGATATACCGCAGTGAAGGCCGCAGCAGCGGGGATGCCCCAGCAGGGAACTCCTCCAGCATCGGTGGCAAGATCTACAAGGACCTGATGAACGGTATTTCACATATGCTGCCATTCGTAGTCGGCGGGGGGATTCTGCTGGCGATCTCCTTCCTGTTCGAACAGGTGGCAGGTGTAGATAATCCGCTTGTGAAGCTGCTGCAGACGATCGGCGGGGGAGATGGCGCCTTCCATTTCCTGATTCCGATTCTCGCCGGATTTATCGCTCTCAGCATCGGCGACCGTCCGGCGCTCATGCCCGGGATGGTCGGCGGTTATATGGCCTTGAACTCCAATGCCGGATTCCTTGGCGGACTTGCTGCAGGTTTCCTTGCGGGGTATGTGGTCATCCTGCTGCGTAAGGTTTTCGCCGGTCTGCCCAAAACCCTGGACGGCTTAAAGCCGATTCTGCTCTATCCGGTATTCAGTCTGCTCATTACCGGCGGCGTTATGTTCTACCTGTTTGATCCGGTCTTCAGCTGGCTGAATGAAGGACTTATCGATATTCTGAACGATCTGGGTACAGGCAATATGGTCATTCTGGGAATTATCCTCGGCGGAATGATGGCGATTGATATGGGCGGTCCGTTCAACAAAGCAGCATATACCTTTGCCATCGGTGTATTTACATCCAGCGGCAATACCAACGGATTGATGATGGCGGCTGTCATGGCGGGAGGGATGGTTCCTCCGCTGGCCATTGCGCTGGCAACCACATTCTTTAAGAACAAATTCACAGAAACAGAACGCAAGTCAGGTGTAACGAATTATGTGCTCGGCTTGTCATTCATTACTGAAGGAGCTATTCCCTTTGCAGCAGCCGATCCGCTGCGTGTCCTGACCAGCTGTATTATTGGTTCAGCTGTAGCTGGCGGACTTACACAGCTGTGGAACATCAACGTCCCGGCTCCGCACGGCGGAATTTTTGTAGCCGCTCTGTCCAGCAACGCTCTGCTGTTCATTCTGGCGGTTCTTATCGGAGCTGTTATTTCCGGCCTGACGCTGGGACTTTGGAAGAGGCCGCTTAAGGCTAATTAAGACAGTAAAACATCCGTACTGCGGGATTCAGATTTCAACTCTGAGTCCCGCAGTTTTTTTTGCCTGAACGAACTGCATTTTGCAGGCGTATTTCTGTATAATTACAAATATACTTAACGAGAAGATAAAGGAGCGAGCGAGATGATTCTGCACAAAGGGGAGGCTTTGTTCCGCCAGGGAGACAGCTGCCAAAATCTGTACAAGGTAAAGAGCGGGCTGTTTAAGGTGACAAGGCTGCATGAGAACGGGAACATGGTGCTGTTCAACCTGTTGTATCCCGGTGAGACGGTTCCCCATCATTCCCTCATTTCGCCAAAGGAGGCGCATGGAACGGCGGTGGCGATGATGAGGAGCGAGGTGGAGGTCATTCCGGCTGCGGAATGGTACCGCGAGCTGCGTGAGGAGCCGGATAAAGTGATGGAAATCGCTCTGCTGCTCCAGGAGAAGGTTCGTTTTATGCAGACACGCATTGACCACCTTACTGTCGGATCGCCGGGGGAGCGGATGGAGCTGCTGACCCGCTGGCTGAATGAGTACTCATATGGAGCACAGCTGACAGACCTGCTGACACAGGAAGAAATTGGGCAATTGATCGGCGTCCGGCGGGAGACGGTGAACCGTCTGCTGCGAAATCCGGGCTAATTCATGCTTTTTATTGGAAAACTGTTTAGAGTGACTCCTTTGCGTGGTATAATCTAAACAGAACATATCAAACTAAAGAAAGGATCAGGATACCATGTGTCCCCGAAGGACGATTCCCCAAAGGACGATTTGGAAACGTTATGATCTGTCTTATACTTAGCTTCCCTGTAGAATGTGCGCGAACCGTTGTTAATTGACGAAGCCGCCTCTGCGTGGGAAGGGAGTATTGTATGCGAAGGAAGAACTCTTCTGGTTTTACCCCTCGTAGAGGCTGGCGGGACGTCTAAGCCGCCATTTACGATAAGGGGAGACCTGTATGAAGAAACAAGACAGTGGCATGAGGTTGCCGCTACGACTCATTATTATTTTATCCGGAACATTGTTACTTGCATTTACTTATTATCACATCAATTATCAGAATCATTTGACCGAGGGCGGGTTTGTAGGCCTGGCACTGCTCGGCAAATACGTATTAGGAATTTCACCTTCACTATCTACGCTAATCTTAGACATTCCAGTACTCATAATCGCAATGATATTCAAAGGAAAATCGTTCGTGGTGAACACCTTCATCTCCGTAGGAGCCTTCACGGTATTCTATGGATTGATGGAACGCTATTCCGGATGGGTCATCGACTTGCAGGATAACTTGCCGCTTGCGGCTTTGTTGTCCGGTGTACTGACAGGTCTAGGAGCGGGAATGGTCCTGCGCGGCGGCGGGGCGAGCGGCGGAGACGATATTTTGTCCCTGCTGATCAGTGAATGGAAAGGAATTAAAGTGGGTACGGTATTCATCCTGATGGATGTAATTGTTTTGGCGTTGTCACTCTTCTATATGCCTCTCAAGGAAACCTTGTATACGGTGATGGCCGTGGTTGTAGCCGGCTATGTGATCACCTTTACCACGTCCTTGGGCAGACCGAAGCTGAGCAAGGCGCCGAAGATCCAGCCTGCACGCGTGAAGCCGCAGGATGGTACGGTAATGTGAATAGGGCAAAGTTAGCCCCATGTCATGGGGATCATTATGAGAGGCCAGCGGGAACTTACCCGGCTGGCCTCTTGTTTGTATGGCGAAGTTAACCGCCTTCCGGTAAAAAACAATTAAAAAGTTGATGTCGGGGAATTGTGTTATATAATGGAAACAAATAAAAGAACGGTGGGATCAGCGCTTTGATGATGACTATATTCCTGACAAAAGAAATCGGTTAATCCATTAACTGAATAACGCATGAACTGACCAGGCACAGGTATTCCCGGAGTACTGAGGGATTATTCCGCATGGCCGCAGCTCATGTTTCTTTTGTTATGAACTATAGTCTAGTCTCAAGCTGCCGTATCCATTGCCGCGATAGAGGTCTCTCTATTGCCGGGCACCGTTTGCGTAAAGCCGTGGATGAACAATGTTCATTCACGGCTTTTTGCTGTGCCCTGGAGGAGGCAGACAGGCTTTATTTTACCAAATCAAAGGGAGATGATGAGTAATGAACGGAGTTAAACCAAACGTCACTGCAGAGGAAATCGAAAGGATTGTCAGAAATGACCGGGGAATGCAAGCTGAGAATATCAGTGTGATGGAAGGCGGGAATCTCAGCACTGTTTTTTCATTCAAGGCTGAGGAACGCGAGTATGTTATTAGGTTCAGTGCAATGGAGGATGACTTCCAAACCGAGTCCTATATTGCAAATCTGCTCGCCTCACAGGGAGTACCTTTTCCGAGAGTATTGGGGCTGGGGCTACATAAGGCTTACAGCTATTGTATCTCGGAGCGCGTGACAGGGCATAATCTGGCAGACTTGCAAGCAGAGCAGAGGGCTGCACTGCTTCCCGAGCTGGTTCAAGTCATTACCGGGATGAACGGGCTGAAGCTGGACAGCAGCTCTTCTGGGTATGGTTTCTTGAACAAGGAAGGCCATGGCATCTATGCCAGCTGGGAGGAGTTCATCCGCTCTTTTTACGGGCAGGAGCAGCAGGAAGGCTTCTGGGAGAATTGGCATGAGCTGTTCACCAGCAGCTGTCTGGAGAAGGATGTGTTTGACGAGTGTTACGCCCGGTTGCTTGCATACAGCAAATATAACGCGCCGCACCGCCATTTTGTCCATAATGATTGCCATGAGTGGAACATACTCACAGACGGCCGCCGGATTACCGGAATTATCGACAGTAACAGCATATACGGGGATTTCATGATTGATGTGGCCTCAATGCATGCAATGATACCCGGTGTGGATATGGCACAGGTTTTCCGCAGGCATTATGAAGAGCTGGGAAAACCGATTGCGGATTTTGCAGAGCGCTTGACCGGCGCCCATTACTTTAAAGGGCTGGATGCCATGCGGTTTTACGCAAAAATGGGCTGGGATCATGCTTATACGGAGACGCGCGACCGTCTGCTGTCCATACCCTGCAATATTTAACAAAATGCTGAAACCGCTACAGGAGGGAGCGCGTATATATCTCATTCAAAAACATAGGATTACAAAAACTTTAGGGGGATAACAAGGATGAGTGCTCACGAAATTGATTATGTCATTATGGGCGAGGAAATTCAGTGTGTGGAGGTGCAGCTTGATCCTGGAGAGAGTGTAATTGCTGAAGCTGGGAGTTTCATGATGATGGACCCGGAGATTACGATGGAGACAATCTTTGGCGACGGATCAGGATCTGGACGGACAAATGGTCTGGTAGGCAAGCTGATGGGTGCAGGCAAACGCCTGCTGACCGGAGAAAGCCTGTTTATGACGATCTTCACGCACAGCGGGGCCTATGGCCGGAAGAGTGTCACCTTTGCCGCCCCGTATCCGGGCAAAATCATCCCGCTTGATCTCCAGCAATACCACGGCAAAATCATCTGCCAGAAGGATTCATTCCTCTGCGCTGCCAAAGGCGTGTCGGTGGGCATTGAATTCCAGCGCAAGCTGGGCGCAGGCTTCTTCGGCGGTGAGGGATTTATTATGCAAAAGCTGGAGGGCGACGGCCTCTCCTTCGTCCATTCCGGGGGATATGTGCTGGAACGGACGCTGCAGCCTGGAGAGACAATCAAGATCGACACCGGCTGTCTTGTGGCCATGACTTCGTCTGTGGATTATGATATCGAATTTGTCAAAGGTGTTAAGACCGCGCTGTTTGGCGGTGAAGGATTGTTCTTTGCTACCCTGCGCGGGCCGGGCAAGGTATGGGTACAGTCGCTGCCGTTCAGCCGGATGGCGGACCGCATTCTGTCGGCAGCCGGCAACACCGGCCGCAAGGAAGAAGGAAGCATCCTTGGGGGCCTTGGCAATCTGCTGGATGGCAGATAGGATCGCCAGAGACAAGAATTAGAATTGCCGCTTTTCCACTTCGCAGGTACAGCGTGATTAGAGAAACAGCCGTCTTCACCGGATTACCCGGGAAGGCGGCTGTTTGTTTAGCTGAGTCCTTAGGACATAAAAGGAATACTAGTGTTTGACAGCGGCCATCAGCAGGAACATCGGCCGGCGAAATTCCTCTTGCCAAGCCGGATTCTGCTCCAGCATTTCCTTGGTCGGCTGAAGCTCGGAAAGCTTGGTTACCGTGAAGCCGGATTCAATCAGTGTATTGATATAGGTAGCGACATTGCGATGATATTTAATCACATCATGATCCAGGAACCTTGCTTCACGCGCTCCCTCGGTATGATAGTTGTCAACGGGCCAATGCAGTTTTTCTCCGCCGGGGCCGTAGAACCAATCCTGTGCCGCCAAGGCCGTAAAGATTGGATGCTCCACCGACAGCACGAACTCACCGCCGGGCTTAAGACAATGATGAATGCGGCGGCAGAGGTCATCGAACCGCTCCACATAGTGGATGGCCAGCGAGCTTATTACAGTATCGAATTCCTCTTTGCTGAATTCGATGTCCTCAATGGCCATCTGCAGATATTGAATCTTGGGATCGCGGGTCATTGCTCTGGCCCGTTCCAGCATATTCGCTGAAAGATCTACACCGACTACCGATTCCGCTTGCTGTTCACGCGCATACCGGCAGTGCCAGCCAAAACCGCAGCCCAAATCCAGCACTCTTTTGCCGTGGAGTCCGGGAAGCAGGGAGCGGAAGGTACTCCATTCTCCGGCAGCTTCCAATCCTCTTGTGGAACGGGGCATTTGACTGTATTTATCAAAAAAGCCTGAATCGTCATATTTGTTCTGCTTCATCAGAGGACTCCTTGGGTGGGTTGTTTGTGTTATTTTACGGCCAGAATAATATTAGTATGAATTTCTTCAGTAAAGACGCCCTTGGGGTCCAGAAGCAATAAATTCTCTTCCAGCTCTCTCTCGAATTGAGGCGCCTGGTCGCCGAGAAACCGTCTCGAGCCAAAGGAGGTGGAATACAGATTCCCCAGTATAGCTTCTATAGTCCACTGATATTCATACATTGGCAGCCGGTGAGTTTCAAGGCGGAAGCTGGATCCGGCTACGATATCCGTGTGACTTTTGACCGGATGAGAATAGGTCGTATTGCCAGCCTTGCGCTCCTCGCCATACCATTTGCGTACGATCCGGTCCACTTCGTTCTGCCAAGGCAGGGGCGCTTGATCAGGCTTGTATTGATCCACAATAGCGACTCCGCCTCCCGGAGCAACCCGGTTGTAGAGCAGTTCGAGCACCAGGTCCCTGTCCATCCAGTGAAAAGCCTTGGCTATAGTAACCAGACGGTACACGGGAAATGTGGACTGAGCCAAATATTCTTCCGCTTTTCCCGCAACCCATTCCGTATTAAGCGCTCTCATTTCCTTGCTGATCCGCACTGCCTCATTGATCATTTCCTGTTCATAGTCAAGTCCGGTCACGCGCTGGACCCAATCGGCAAAACGCAAGGCAAGCTGCCCGGTTCCACAGCCCAAATCCAGCAGTTCGCCTTCCCCGTCCAGCCCAAAGCGGTTCACAAGGAATCTTACCAGCCCGGAAGGATAGAGCGGGCGATACTTCGCGTAATAACCTGCCGATCCTTTGAAAAGATCCTGACCATAATCTATCATGCCTGTCATCAGCTCCTTTGACTGAAAATTATAACCTATATTTGACTAGCCTGCAGTGACTGTATATATTATTGGGCAAACCCCTTAGCTTCACTAGGGCGTAAACCGGAGGCCTGATATGTTCAAAATATTTATCATTGAGGATGACCGGGGGCTGGTGGCGCTGCTCCAGGAATATTTACATAGGTTCGGCTATGAAACACAGGCGGTGAACGATTTTGAAGCGGTACGGACCGAGTTTGAGCAGTATGCACCGCATCTCGTACTGCTGGATGTTAATCTGCCTAAATTTGACGGTTATTACTGGTGCCGCCAGATCCGCGGAATCTCGACCTGTCCGATTCTCTTCATCTCCGCCCGCGACGGCAAAATGGATCAGGTGATGGCGCTGGAGAACGGAGCGGATGATTACATTACGAAGCCGTTTGATTATGAAATAGCCATGGCCAAAATCAAAAGCCATCTGCGCCGCGCTTACGGATCTTATGCTGTGGGAGCGAACGAGCGCAGTCTGGCGGTGTCAGGGCTGACGCTGGATGTGGAGCGTCTGGTGCTGTCGCGCGGCAATGCCAAAGTCGACCTCAGCCATACGGAAGCGAAAATTCTCGACGAGCTGATGAAAAAAACAGGCACCATCGTCACCCGCGACCGGCTGCTGGAGAAAATCTGGGATGACCAGGCATTTGTTGATGACAATACGCTGAATGTCTATGTCACCCGTGTGCGCAAAAAGCTGGCAGCGATGGGTATTCAGGACGGGCTGCAGACCGTACGCGGGCAAGGGTACCGGTTAAGCGACAACTGGGGGGAAGTGACGTGAAGCTATTTTTGCGGGAACAGACGCCGTTAATCGTGATCTACCTTGCCCAGCTTATGATCATTACCCTGGTGTACCGGCTGGACGGAGGAAGCGGTGTGAATGTCAGTCTGTACGCCGGGCTGCTCAGCACCTTTTTGCTGCTGGCCTATCTAGCGTACCGTTATTTCTCCAACCGGTCATTCTATGAGCGGCTGGAGAGCCTGCCTTCATCGCTGGATGAATCGGGAGGGCCCGCACAGGGCTCTCCGCTCGCGGAAAGCCTGCGCAAGCTGCTGGCACAGCAGTTCCGGCTCTACCAGAATGATTTGCACAGCTACCGCCACAAGCTGGAGGAGCATATTCATTTCATCAACCAGTGGGTGCACGCTATGAAGACTCCGCTCTCGGTGATCCACTTGATTATTCAGGATAAAGACGGTCCCCCGTTTACGGCCATTGGCGATGAGCTGGACCGGCTGAAAAAAGGGCTGGATACGGTGCTCTATACCGCAAGACTGGATACGTTCGAGCATGATTTCTATGTAGAGCAGCTGGAGCTGGCGGACATCGTGCGCGGTGTGACCTCAGAACAAAAACGGCTGTTCATCCGCAAACGGGTGTTTCCGGCGATAGCGATGGACAGCGGCATAACCATCACCTCTGACGAGAAATGGCTGACGTTTGTGCTGACGCAGCTGATAACTAATGCTTTGCGCTATACGGTAGAGGAGGGGCGTGTAGTTCATTTTCGCGGATATCTTCAGGAGAAGGGCAGAGCGGTGCTGGAAGTCCGCGACGAAGGGGTCGGCATCCCGCCGGGGGATTTGCCGCGCGTCTTCGATGCTTATTTTACCGGTGTGAACGGCCGCAGCTTTCAGGAATCCACGGGAATGGGCCTCTATTTGGTGAAGCAGATCTGCAGCAAGCTGGGTCATGAGGTGGAAATTTCCTCCGAGGTGGGCAAGGGTACGGCAGTGCGGATTATTTTCTGAGCCGGGGCTGAAACCGCAGGATCAGAATAACGACAGCCGATACTACTGTTAAAGACATGGTGTTTGTGATGAAAAAAGCAAGTCCCACGCCTGTCAACACCAAGTTGACAGCATAAGTCTCCATTAAACCAATCCCCAGCAGCATCAATAAGTAGGACTTCAGGTTTAAGTCCGCAACCGATTTTGTCTTGAGAATTTGGATGATTTGCGGTAGCCAGCCGAGGGAAAGAATGACACCGCCGATCAGCTGCATAAGCGAAAAGAGCATGAGAGCACCTCACAGTTCCTTTTTGTACGTTGTATGCGCCGCGGGCGGAATGGGTTCTTTTCACCCCAAAAAAACCGCCGCCTCTGGGATGAGGCAGCGGGTCGTGCAGGAAGCCAGGCTTACGCCATCATTGCTGTTTCAGACGCAGCAACTGCTCCAGCAGCTCCTGCACCCTGGTGTCAGGGAACGACTGGGCCAGAACCTCGTTAACGGTCACCCGGGCCCGGTCCAGCTTGTCTTGCCCTATGGCAGTAAGCGAGGTATAGATGCTTCTGCGGTCATCATCACAGGTCTTTCTTTGGAGCGCGTTGCAGCCTTTGGCTTCAAAACGGCTGACCAGTCTGGAGACGGCGCTCTGGCTTAACCCGACCATCGACTCCAATTGCTGCAGCTTCAGTTTCTTCTCCGGGGCTTCGGAGAGAAACAGCAGCAGATAGAATTCTTTTAAAGACAATTGGTAGTTCTCCTGAAGTTTGGTTTCCAACTCATTTGCTACATTCATTTGTATATGGGTCAATGACAACCAGCTGGTTATCAGTTCATTGGCAAGAGTATCCTTCATTGCATATCACAATTCCTCTCCCGGCTATTTACCGACTCATGAAATTAAATATTCAACTATTATAGCATCATAGGCCCGTGGTTTGATAGATATAGAGGAATCGGCTGCAGCGTACCGGAATTCTGTCAACTCTATTCTGCTTACAATAATGTAAGGTGACTGTAAGTTTCAGAAATAGCAGCTGTAGTTTACAGTTTGTATAATGAAGACAATCCAAAACGATCAGGTGAACGAAGGAGCGGAAGCACTTGCCCATATTAGACGTCCATAATTTATCCAAAATATATGAGGGCAAGGTATCGATTCATGCGCTGAACCATATTCGTTTTGCCGTGGAGAAGGGTGAGTTTGTAGGTATTATGGGACCTTCAGGCAGTGGGAAAACAACACTGCTCAACGTGATCGCCACGATCGACGAGCCTACCTCAGGCGAGGTAATGATTAACGGCGGAAATCCGAATACGCTCGGGCGCAAGGACAAAGCACTCTTCCGGCGGAAGGAGCTGGGTTTCGTCTTTCAGCATTTCAATCTGCTTGATACGCTTACCGTAGAAGAAAATATCGTGCTGCCGCTGACGCTAACCGGGGTGCCGCTTCCGGAAATGGAACGCAGGCTGCAAGAGGTGGCTGAGCGGCTGGCCATCGGTCCGCTTCTTCATAAACGGACATATGAAATCTCCGGCGGGCAGATGCAGCGGGTGGCGATTGCCCGGGCAATGATTCACCGGCCGGCGCTGATTCTGGCCGATGAGCCTACGGGCAGCCTGGACTCCAAAACAGCGGCCGAAGTGATGAGTCTGCTGGCTGAAGTCAATGAAGCGGAAGGGTCCACGGTGCTGATGGTCACCCATGACGCAGTGGCGGCGAGCTTTTGCCACCGGGTCATCTTTATCAAGGACGGACGTTTCTACAGCGAGATGTACCGGGGCAGCAGCAGGCCGGCTTTCTTCCAGAATATCATCGACATGCTGTCGCTGCTGGGAGGAGCCAGCCATGACCTTTCGGCAGTTCGCTTATAGAAATGTAACGCGGAATAAGCGTAAATACGCTGCTTATTTTGTCAGTAGCGCATTTTCCGTAATGATCTTTTTTCTCTGTGCACTGTTTATATTTCATCCGGCGATTTCGGGCGATATGATCCTGGATACGGCGGCTGACACCATGATGGTGGCTGAGGGAATCATCTTTGTATTTTGTTCCCTGTTCGTGCTGGTGTCAGTCGGGTCTTTTCTGCAGTCCCGCAAGCTGGAATTCGGCATCCTGCTGATGCACGGCATGACGAAGCGGCAGCTGAACCTGATGGTTTTTTTGGAGAACATGATGATCGGCAGCTCCGCCATCCTCACCGGCACTTTGCTCGGTCTGCTGCTGGGCAAGCTGTTCCTGATGATTGGAGCAGGGTTCCTGGGCATTGGCCCGCTGGAATTTTATCTTTCCTGGCATGCACCGGTACTGACGATTTGCAGCTTTGCGCTACTGTTCATGCTGATCTCGTTAAGTACCTTTGCTTTTATCGGGAACGAGTCGGCGAGAGGTTTGTTTCAGCGCGGACGCAAAGGAGACAAGGAGCCGCGGGTATCTGCCTTGCTGGCGTTCGCTTCGGCCCTGCTGCTGCTTGGAGGCTATGTTCTGGCCGCTACCACGACCGCAGCGTCGGTGGAGAGAGTGATGTTTCCGGTGGTGGCCATTACAGTCGCCGGCACTTACTTGTTCTATACACAACTTAGTTTATATGTGGTTAGGATAATGAGGAAAGTCCGGCGGTTTTATTGGCATAAGACAAACATTATTACGCTCTCGGGCTTAACCTACCGCTGGAAAGACAACGGGCGGATGTTTTTTATGGTGACGATTGTTTCGGCGGTATCCTTCACCTCTGTCGGGGTATTTGCTTCTATTCATACACTCTCCAAAGAGCTGAAGCTGGACTATCCGGCAGCGGTCGGTTATGTGGCCAAGGGCAATGAGGCCGGGTCCGCTGCGGAAGAGGATTTAAGCGGGATAAAAGCGGAACTGGAGCGGTTGAATCTTCCCTATCGCTCGCTGGAGATCCAAATCAAATATGCGGAAGTAGAGTCTCAGACCGGTCCTGACCGTACAGAGCGTTTGCCGCTGATGGCTTACAGTGATTACAAACAGGCGCTCCAGCAAGCCGGATTTACCTCCCGCGAGCAGCCGCTACAGGGGAACGAAGGTCTGGTCATGATCGGTTCCCAGCGTGACCGCAGCCTGACCTCTGATCGGGTTCATGCCCTCTATAAGCTGAAGCAGGGAGTAGATATTCAGGAGATCGGATATACGGAGCATGTGCCGGTTGCTGAATATCTGCTGCCGGAGCTGGACGGGAGGGATGGCGGTGATTTTAGCGGAGTAGTCGTCAGTGACAGCTTGTTCTCCGCCATTGATCCCGTGCAAAGCGATTTGTATACCGGGTTCTATATGGATCAATTCCAACAGACGGTTGGCATTGCTTCGGGACTTGCGGATAAAGGAAAAGTGTCCTACGAGAGCAAATCCCCTTATGCCGTTGTGGTCAGCGGCACGCTGTTCGAAATTCAGCGGACGCTATACAGTACGATGCTGTTCGCTTCACTTTTGGTCGGCACCGTTTTTTTTATCGCCGCAGGCAGCTTTTTGTACTTCCGGTTGTACATGGATCTTGACCATGACCGGCTGCAGTATTCCACCTTGTCCAAAATGGGCCTGACCGACCAGGAACTGGACCGGACTGTGACCCTGCAATTGTCACTAATGTTCTTTGTTCCGGTGGGGCTAGCCATCCTGCACAGCTTGTTCGCCTTTATTGCGCTGCAGCGGCTGTTCTATCTGTCCATCGCTGCCGAAACGGGCGCGGTGCTTATCGGCTACCTGGCTGCGCAGGGGTTATACTTCTTCCTTATCCGCAGCCGTTATTTGCGCAATCTCAAAAAAAATCTCATCTGAACGCGGAGGAGCACGAAATGAAAACATGGATTACCGATTTTATGGAACAGTTCGGCTATCTGGGCATTTTTCTGATGCTGGCCCTGGAAAATATTTTTCCGCCTATCCCCTCGGAGGTAATCCTTCCGTTCGGCGGTTTCATGACAACCACTTCCGGGATGACCATCCCCGGCGTGCTGATCGCCTCAACGGCCGGCTCGCTGCTGGGAGCGCTTGTGCTGTACTGGATCGGCCGGATGCTGGACGTGAACAGACTGGAGCGGATTGTGGACCGCTGGGGCGGACTTCTCCGGATCAGCGGAAAAGATATCCGTAAAGCGGATGCCTGGTTCGACAAATACGGCTACTGGACGGTATTATTCTGCCGGATGATTCCGCTGGTGCGGAGTCTGATCTCCATTCCTGCCGGAATGTCGGGGATGAAATTCGGATTATTCATGCTGTTTACGACGATCGGGACGCTCGGCTGGAATGTGCTGCTTATTCTGCTGGGTGCTGCGCTGGGAGAATCCTGGGAGGATATTGGCGTGTACATGGAAGCTTACTCGAGTGTCGTCTACGTATTGATTGCTGTGGGAGTTGTTGTGGGTGGTGTGCTCTATTTCCGCAAACGCCAGTCCGGTAGAAAACCGGTAGATACCACGGATTAATTTAATACACAGGTTTCTCAGAACATTTAAAGCCTCGCAAAGGGTGAGGTCAATAAAAGGAGGGGATCAATATGGAGCTGCTCACTATCATGAAAGCCATCATTCTGGGAATTGTAGAAGGATTAACTGAATTTGCTCCGGTATCCTCGACCGGCCATATGGTAATCGTGGATGATATGTGGTTGAAATCCCAGGAATTCCTCGGAAAATATGCAGCAAACACGTTCAAAGTAGTCATCCAGCTGGGGTCGATCCTGGCGGTAGTCATCATTTTCCGCAACCGGTTCATCGACCTGCTGGGTCTCAAGCGGTTCAGCCGCAAGGAGCTGACGGCGGTGCCGGAAGGACAGCCTCCGGTGGAGACGGAAGGCCGGCTGAAGCTGGCGCAGGTCATTGTGGGACTTATTCCTGCAGGAATTCTCGGGTTTCTGTTCGAGGATTACATCGACGAGCATTTATTCTCGACGTCGACGGTGCTGATCGGTCTGGTCATTGGTGCAATATTCATGATTTTTGCCGACCGGTTCGCCCCCAAAAAAATCAAGACAGAGAGTGTTGACCAAATTACATATAGACAGGCGCTATCGGTAGGTTTGATCCAATGCTTGTCGCTCTGGCCCGGCTTTTCACGCTCCGGATCGACCATCTCAGGTGGAGTGCTGCTGGGTATGAGCCACCGTGCGGCTGCCGATTTCACCTTTATTATGGCAGTGCCGATCATGGCCGGTGCGAGTCTGATTTCACTGGTCAAGAACTGGCAGTATTTTACGATAGATGCCCTGCCGTTTTTTATTGCCGGGTTCATTAGTGCCTTCCTGTTCGCGCTGCTCTCTATGAAGTTTTTCCTGAAGCTGATCAACCGGATCAAGCTCATGCCGTTTGCGATTTACCGTCTCGTTCTTGCCGGGGTAGTCTACCTCGTCTGGTTCTAAAAGACAGGCTGAAATAGTCCGTTGATTGCTATCATTTATCGAAAAGGAACCGGGTGTACCTCCTTGCCAAGGACGGTGCAGCCGGTTCTTTTTGCTGTATACCAAACGTTCTGCTGAAGCTGCTTCTTGAAGAGAGGCTGTGAGGGAATGTGCGGCAGAATCCCCGCAAAATGAGCCTGTACGGCACCAGCTATAGGGAATGTGTATAACGGGAATACCCGTAAATCTGTTGCGGATAAGGTATCGGATTCAGTATGATGGCATCAGATTACGGGATGAATACAATTTGCAAATATCGGAGACAGGCGCCAGCCGGAGCATCAGAAAGGCCCGGAGGCTTAATAGGGAAATTCGGTGACAAGCCGATGCGGTCCCGCCACTGTAACGGAAGAGTTCATAGCAGCCCATGTCACTGGCCATCTCTACTTCGCCGGGAAGACTTGCTGATGGATGCCGACGCCGCTAGCCAGGAGACCTGCCTGTCTCAACAGCACTGCAGTACCTACGGAAGATAGGGAGGTGTTAAGACGTTACCCATTGGCAGCTCATGGGCGTCTTTCCCTGCGGCCTGGTTAGGGAAGACGCTCTTTTTTATTGATAACGACTGAGATCATTAACTAAAGCTTAAGGCATTTACTATAGACAAGGGAGTGACTGTAATGACAAACAACATCAAGACGAGCAGCCTCGGTTATCCGAGAATCGGAAAGAACCGGGAGTGGAAAAAGACGCTGGAGGCTTACTGGAGCGGCAAAATCAATGAAGAAACCTTCCGCGCGGAAATGGCCGGGATTCAGCTTCAGCACCTCAAGACACAGCAGCAGGCCGGGATCGCACTGATTCCTGTCAATGATTTCACCTTTTATGACCATGTGCTGGATACCGCTGCTATGTTTGGCATTGTTCCTCCGCGTTATGCCTACGATGGCGGAGACATTCCGCTCGATCTGTACTTCGCCATGGCGCGCGGCAATTCGGCCGCCCCTGCCTGCGAGATGACCAAATGGTTCAATACGAATTACCATTATATCGTGCCGGAAATCGGCGGGCAGACTCCCCGCCTGATTGAGAATAAACCGCTCGCTGCCTACCGTTTCGCCAAAGAGCAGGCAGGTATTGAGGGCAAGCCGGTTATAGTCGGGCTCTATACCTTCCTGAAGCTCTCCAAGGGATTCGCTGCGGATCAAATTGCAGAGGTTGCTGCCCGTTTCCTGCCGGTGTATGTGCAACTGCTGCAGGAGCTGCAGCAGGAAGGCGTGGCTTGGGTACAGATCGACGAACCGGCAATTGTGACCGGATTAACCGGGGAAGAAGTTGAACTGCTGGGAACTATCTACAGAGAGATTGCTGCAGCAGTGCCTGGACTTCATGTCTTGCTGCAGACTTACTTTGAAGCTGCAGAGCCGCTGGAAGCATTGCTGGAGTTGCCTGTGCAGGGTATCGGACTGGACTTCGTACATGACGGCGGGGCTAATCTGGCGTCGATCCGGCGCCTGGGTTGGCCGGAGGACAAATGGCTGGGAGCGGGTATTATCGACGGGCGCAATATTTGGCGCTCCGATCTGGATGCCAAACTTGAGCTGGTCCGCGCGCTGAAGTCCCATGTGCCGAACGAACGGCTGATCCTCCAGCCATCCTCCAGTCTGCTGCATGTGCCGGTAACTGTTCAAGGCGAGGACAAGTTAAAGCCTGCGGTACGTCAGGCGTTGGCCTTCGCCGACGAGAAGCTGGCGGAGCTGAGTCTGATTGCAGCAGCGGCGGGCGAGGATGGGCAGGTCTATGCCGCAGCGCTCGCTGAGAGCCGCGAGGCGCTGAAAGTGTTCCGCGCCCTGCCGGAACGCGGGCGCCAGGATGTGGCTGAGCAGGTGAGTAGCCTGGATAAGCTGCCGGACAGCCGCAGTTTGCCTTTCGCGGAACGCGTGAAGGTGCAGCAGCAGAAGTGGCAGCTCCCGCTGCTGCCGACAACGACGATCGGCAGCTTCCCGCAGACGCCTGAAGTGCGCCAGGCCCGGCTCAAATGGCGCAAGGGCGTCTGGAACCAGGAGCGTTATGACGGATTTATCCGCCAGCAAATTGCAGATGCGATTACTTTTCAAGAGGAGCTCGGGCTGGATGTGCTCGTGCACGGTGAATTTGAGCGGACGGATATGGTTGAATTCTTCGGCGAGAAGCTGGCAGGGTACCTCTTTACCAAAGGGGGCTGGGTTCAATCCTACGGTTCACGTTGTGTGAAGCCGCCGGTCATTTATGCCGATGTTGCTTTTACCGGCCCTATGACAGTGAAGGAAAGTCTGTACGCCCAGTCGCTCACCAGTCTTCCGGTAAAAGGGATGCTGACCGGTCCGGTGACTATTCTGAACTGGTCGTTTGTCCGTGATGATCTCAGCCGTGAAGAGGTGGCCAACCAAATCGCCCTTGCCCTGCGGTATGAGGTTCAGGCGCTTGAGGAAGCGGGCATTGAGATGATTCAGGTGGATGAACCGGCGATCCGCGAAGGCCTGCCGTTAAAGGCAGAAGATCATGAGCAATATTTGAACTGGGCGGTAAGATCTTTCCGTATCGCTACCAACCATGTGAAGGCGACCACGCAGATCCATACGCATATGTGCTACAGTGAGTTCAATGACATGATCGGACCGATCTCGGCGATGGATGCCGATGTAATCTCCATCGAGACCTCGCGCAGCCATGGGGAGCTGATCGTCAGCTTTGAAGAGCAGGAGTATGACAAGGGAATCGGTCTTGGTGTGTATGATATTCATAGTCTGCGTGTACCGAAGGTAGAGGAAATGACACAGGCTATTGAGCGGGCACTGCGTGTGCTTGATGCCGGACAGTTCTGGATTAATCCGGACTGCGGCCTGAAGACACGGGGCTGGGAAGAAACCGGAGCGGCGCTGCGCAACATGGTGCAGGCTGCCGTGATTGTCAGAGAGAAGAGCGGAGCGGTCAGCCGCTGATACGTCCGTTATACCAGGCCTCCAATTTCCTGGTAATCCGGAGGGGGCTAATATCCCGGAGGAAGTCCATCTAGAGTCAGCATATATACTGTAAAAACCAATCCGGGGTATTACACCCCGGATTGGTTTTTTGTGGCGATCTTTTTTAGTATAAACACTTGATAATAATTCTCATTCTTGATAGAATGGGAAACAGAAAAGAAGGAACCGTGGAGGGTCCCTTCTAAGTCTAACCTTATTTACTTTCGAAAGTTTTGCAGTCTGTTTCTTCAGACTGTGTAGGCTCTTTGGAGCTGTGATAAGCAACAAAAATGGACTCAGCGTTGCATTTGTTCTCTTCAGCCCAATAGGTGCAAGAGTTCACTGCGCACAATACGTCTTTTGCCATGAGGGTTCACCTCCCCTTATAGTGGATTGGCAACATAATTAAGAACGATTTGATTTGTCCTGTTCAGCAAGGTGGAGCTTGTCCGAACAGAACCATACCCTTATTCCTTGTGAATAGAGGGTTTTTGGTGTTTCGTGTCTTTTCAGACACGATTATTGTAGCAAATTAAGCCTCATTTCGCAAACAGGATCATTCAGCATTCGAATGATCCTGTTTGCGATGTAAACGGTGTTAATTTTGGGAATAAACATCAAAAAAGGTCCGGAATTCTCCAATCTCCTGCAACCTTCCAGCTTTTGGAACGTCAAATAAATAACGCGGAAGAGACTCAGAGATCAAAGGGCCTTTCGCCGGGGTAGTTTATATAGAAGAAGCTGAAATTCCACTACACTTTTGGAGGAATGAGAATGCGAAAATGGGGTCTGCATTACTTTATATCTTTATTGGTTCTAGCAGTTGTGCTGGCAGGCTGCGGTTCAGGCGACGACAGCAACTCGGCTGCTGATCAACTCAGTGCGAACACCTTCTCTGAGGGAGGGGCGGCAGATTCAGTACCTGCGGCTGCTTCGGTTCAATCAAAGGATTCTTCGGCGGAGTCTGCTACAGTAACAGCAGGCGGACAGGATCAGAAAACCGATGCGAACAAGACGGGTACAGCCAAGAATCTTGGTACAGAACAGGGTGCTGAACAACCTTCAGGATTTACCGGGAGCGATGTTGTAGCCGGACTGAACAAGAAGCTTATCTACCGGGCCAACCTCAGTATGGAAGTGGAGGACTATGCGTCAGCACAAAGTGATGTACGTAACATGATTACTTTGGCCGGCGGCTATATTATTGAATTCTCGGAGAATATGTCTGAATACGAGAAGGGCGGGACCTTTATTCTGAAGGTGCCGGCTTCCGGATTCTCGTCTTTTCTGGATAATCTGGAGAAGATCAAGAATGAGAACATTCAGCAAAGCATCACAGGGCAGGACGTCTCAGAAGAATATGTTGATCTGGAATCACGTCTTAAGGCTAAGCAGCTGATGGAGAACCAGTATATCGAGTTTATGAAAAAAGCAACCAAATCGGCCGACCTGGTCGCTTTCGCTAATCAGCTTGGAGCGATTCAGGAGGAAATCGAGCAGATTAAAGGCAGAATGCGTTATATTGATCAAAATGTCTCCTTCTCCACCGTGGAGCTCCGCCTCTATCAGACGGACGAAAGCCTTGCTGTTACGCAGAAGAAAGAGCAGGGTCCGCTGTTAGAGCGGGCATCGGATGCGCTCAAGAGCAGCCTGAACGCTATGTCTATTATGTTGCAGTGGCTGGTTGTTTTCCTTGCAGCGGCACTTCCGGTGCTCCTTGTAGGCGGAGTGGTTACAGTGATTGTCCTCTGGTTCCGGAGAAAATCCAAGGAGCGTGAGAAGACGCATATGGAGCGGATCGGCCAGATCAACCGGGAGCAGAACAGGGAGAATCTGAACCGCAGCAGCACAGAGCCTGCGCCGGAGAATAGAACTGCCCCCGAGGAAGATGGCGGTGAACCGGAGAATAAAGGATAAAGAATGGTCACCCTGTATGGGATGATAAGTTTTTTTGGAGCTTGGTTGTAATTCTCTTTTGAAATTTCCCTAATAGATGAGAAGCAAAGATGGCGCGCCAGCTTCTACTAACTAATATGTATAGGGAGATGGATAAGAATGAACAGACACGGAGCAGTTAGAACAATTACCAATGCAGCCAGCTACACAGGGGTAACAACAAAGCTTATTCTGCCGACAACGATTAATCCGGTAAACGGCTACGTCGACTGGTACTTGGGCATCGGAGATGCCTCCATTGAAGCGGGGATTTCCTACTCTTACCTCGGGTTCAAAGTGTTTCTTGGAGCCTCCTACGGAGGAACCAGCACGTACTATGATTCCCAAGTTGTATCGAGTCTTGCCAAAGGCCAGACGGTTGACCTTAAGCTCACTTATGATCATTCCACGCGTCAAGCCACCTTGTATCTGAATGGTGCGGCGCTCCCTTGGACCGACCACAAGGATGTCGGCAATGCGTCGAAGGCGCTGGGGACGTATAACAAAGTGAAAATGATACACGGTGTGGAGGATCAAGGCGCCAGCTCGTACAGCCAGGCCAGCTTCTCCCAAACCCAGCTGCGTACGGACACAGCCGGGGCAAATTACACCCCTTGGACCAGCAGCCTCTCAACAACACAAAAGGTTGCTGTAGGCAGTGGTGATCCAACCAGTGCGAATAAATTCTCAGTGATTAATTTTGCACCACTTATTACGAAGCTTGACCCTGCATAAGCAAATACAAAAAAAGAAACTCTCTAATCAGAGTTTCTTTTTTTTGTATGGGTTAGATGTTTAGAATTCCTGTTCGTTATGAATCAGGCATGCTGGAAGAGTACGCGGTACTCTCCATAGCCTTCCTTCTCCAGATCTTCTTTTGGCACAAAACGCAGGGCAGCCGAATTGATGCAGTACCGCAGGCCATTTTCACCGGGACCGTCGTTGAACACATGACCAAGGTGGGAATCGGCAGTTTTGCTGCGCACTTCCGTGCGGATCATCAAGTGGCTGAGATCGGTTTTCTCCTTGACTGAATAGTCGCGGATCGGCCGGGTAAAGCTGGGCCACCCGCAATCGGAATCGAATTTATCATGGGAACTGAAGAGCGGCTCACCGGATACGATATCTACGTATATACCGTCTCCATGATGATCCCAGAATTCGTTACGGAAAGGCGATTCCGTAGCGCTGTTCTGCGTTACTTCGTATTGCAGCGGAGTCAAACGTTCCTTCAGACTGTTCTTATCCTCCTGATGTGTCCAGTGATTCTCGATAAAAGCATCCCGGCCGGAGCCCTTCCGGTAACGCTTGTAGTGTCCGGGATTCTTATGATGATAACCCTGGTGGTACTCTTCGGCAGGGTAAAACGGTTTGGCCGGCAGGATTGGGGTTACAATTGGCCCCGGGAAACGTCCGCTGGCCTGTAGCGCAGTCTTGGAAGCTTCTGCCTGCTGGCGCTGCTCCTCCGAATGGGTGAATATTGCCGTGCCGTAAGAGGTTCCGCGGTCATAGAATTGTCCTCCGGCATCGGTAGGGTCTATCTGTTGCCAGAACAGCTCCAGCAGCTTGCTGTATGGGAAAATATCCGGGTTAAAGGTAATCTGTACCGCTTCAACATGGCCGGTCGTTTCTGAGCACACTTCTTCATAGGTCGGATTGACTGTATGCCCGCCTGTATAGCCGGAGAGGACCTCGACAATACCCGGCAGCTCCTCAAAAGGAGATACCATGCACCAGAAACAGCCTCCCGCAAAAGTCGCTTTTTCTGTTTTGGTGCCTATATGGTTAGACTGAACATCACTCATAAATATCCCTCCATTCATAGAATGCAATTAAATAGATCACAATTCAATTTAATTATAAAGCAAATTCGATCACTCTGCCAGCGGATGGCATTCGTGTGGCGGAATGCTTGTAAGCAACATCCTCATAGCTGCCGGGACTCACACTGCCACATGTGTGCTCCGTTGACTCTTTATCCCAAGGAACGGCGGGGCCTAAGGGACCATACGGCCAGTGCGATTACGGCGACATAGACCAGAATAGCTATAACAGCGCTTTTCGGATGGAGGAACAGCTGTCCTCCAAGAAAGGCGTACAGCGATATGCCAGGGATTTTGCCTAGGCCGGTAGCGGCGAGATAACTCCAGAAGTGCAGTCCGGATACACCGGCGTAGATGTTCACCGCCATTTGCGGAATTACCGGAGTCAGGCGGGCAAGCACAATGGAAGCAAAGGGGCGCCGCTGCACGGCAGACGAGAATTTCTCAAGCAGTGGTATAGAGGCTAAGTATGTACCGGCCCTGTCTTGAAATATATATTTTACGATGCCGTACACGAGCGCGGCAGCTATAGTGGTCGCTAACCAGCAGATGGCTGCGCCGGCTACACTTCCGTAGGCATATCCGAATAAAGCGATGACAGCCTTATAGGGTATGACAGGAATAAAGGCCAGCAATGTGGCCGCGCCGATCGACAGGAGGAGATTGTGATCCTCCCGCAGCCAGCCCAGGATTTCATTTCTATAGATAAACGCAAGGATTACACCCGCAACATACAGCAAAGCCATCAGCCATTTTCTCATTCTACTATTCCCTTTCTTCCGTTCATTCATCTCATCATACTGAAAAAAAAGTAATTAATGAAGCAAAGATCATTTGTCGAATGAGCTTGTCACTGTATAATACATCTAAGAATGACAGAAGAGGGAGAGGCTACGATGAATAACACTGCACGTAAAAGAGTGGCGATGGTCGGCATTGGGGATATCGCCCGTAAAGTCTATTTGCCGCTGCTCTCCCGTCATGACCAGGCCGAGGTAGTTGGAGTGCTAAGCCATTCTCCGGCGACGGTTCAGGGAGCGGTCCGTATGTACCGCCTGCCCAAAGGCACCACCGATCTAAATGAGCTGCTGTCCTGGGATCTTGATGCGGTCTTCGTGCACAGTCCCACGCCTACTCATTATGAGATTGTGACCCAGTGCCTGGAGCACGGATTATCGGTGTATGTGGATAAGCCGCTGTCTTATGAGCTGGAACAATCCCGGCGGATGGCCGAGCAGGCCGAAGACAAAGGACTGCTTCTGGGTGTAGGCTTCAACCGCCGGTATGCCCCGATGTATATGGCAGCCAAGGCCTGGCTAGCCAAAGCCGGCGGTATCAGCCATTGTCAGGCGGTCAAACACCGCACGAAGCTGCAATCCGGCAGCAGCCG
The DNA here is from genome assembly GCF_038007405.1 of Paenibacillus sp. FSL M7-1046. NCBI lineage: Bacteria > Bacillati > Bacillota > Bacilli > Caryophanales > Paenibacillaceae > Paenibacillus > Paenibacillus sp. FSL M7-1046. Next base: position 4,633,613 of record NZ_JBBOXB010000001.1, read on the forward strand.
TGAAACTGTGCATGATGATCTGATTCATATGCTGGACCTGCTGCTCTGGCTCTGCGGCGGGGATTATGAGCTGCTTCACAGCAGCCTTAAGTCCGATCGGGAAGGCAGGCTGCTTCAATCCTCCGGAATGCTGTCATGGACCAGCGGGGAGAGCGGAATGTACAGTATGGTCAGGGATGCCGGAGCTGACCTTGAGAAGCTGGAGCTGCACGGAAACGGCAGATCAGTAGAAGTGGTGGACATGGAGAAGGTTACGTTATTCGAGAAGGGTTCCCTGCCACGCAACCAAAGCTTCGGAAGCTGGGATACGATTCTGGAGCGGAGAGGCTTCAGCGGCGTGATCAGTCATTTTTTGAACAATATTCATACCCCGGAGCAATGCAGCATCTCAGCTTCCGCCGTTCTGCCCAGCCATGTGCTGGCAGCAAAGCTTGCCGAATGACAGAAGAGCAGAAAGGAGCACACTATGGACGAGTACAGCAAATCAATGGAAGAGCAGATTATCGAAAGCTACAAACGGGATGAGGAAATGATGATTCTCGTGTTTGCCCAATGGTGTGTGAACAATAAATTAGACCCGCATGCGCTGTATCTGCAGGCTTACCCGCAGCAGGAGGGCAATGCCGCGCTCAGCAGGGCACTGGCGCTGACTGTACCCGAGGAGGAAGCAGGATTTATCTCCGATGATACGGTTCTTGGAGTGTTCTCCCTCTATAGTAACGATGATCTGGCTTACGTGGTAACCGAGGCGATTGCACAGCGAAAGCCGCTGCAAGGCACCGTGGATTGACATCAGGGATATAATAAGGTAGGCTAATGAACTTTTTTTTGGTAAACGATGTTCATTACGCTATAAATGTGGTAAAATTATATATACTAACTAATTGTAAGTTTCACAAGTGAGAGGTGAGAACAATGGAAGAACATCAGCTGACGATGTGCCCAAGATTCGAAACGGCCTTCTCTTTCTTAGGCAAACGTTGGAATGGGCTGATTATCCAGACATTGATGAGTGGACCGAAACGTTTTAAGGATATTTCCGGCCTGATTCCATCAATGAGCGATAAGATGCTGTCCGAACGAATGAAGGATCTGGAATGTGAGGGTATTCTGGTAAGGCATGTGTATCCGGAAACTCCGGTGCGCATCGAGTACGAATTAACCACTAAGGGCCGCGCACTTGAGCCGGTTATGCAGCAAATTCAGTCCTGGGCAGAGAGCTGGGTCGAGTAGCCCGCGCTTCAGCGTCCTATTGATCGCCTCTTTTCCGCTCCTTGGAAAAGGGGCTTTTTCAAATTTATTCAAATTTATTCAAATAAAACTTGCACAATCAACCGCAGGATATAATATAATAGAAAAAACTGTAGCCGGACGTGTGTGAGCGTTACCAAATATATGAATATGCTTTCGAAGTAGTTTTGTCGTAGTGAACTCGAAGAAGTAACGCTAACAAAACTAAGTGTATGCTTTCGAAGTAAGTTTTGTCGTAGTGGACTCGATAGAAGTAACGCTAACAAAACTAAGTGTATGCTTTCGAAGTAGTTTTGTCGTAGTGGACTCGATAGAAGTAACGCTAACAAAACTTTTAGGAGGCGAGGAAGATGAAAACCACCTTGTTTTCCCGGGAAATAACATATGGAAAAGACGATGTTGCCGAGCTGGAGACCGCCTCAATTAAAGTTCAGCTCATTTACGACAAGACGTTGTTTATGCTGCACGGACATCTTCCCGGCTCGTTATGGGATGCGTGGATTGGAGTGCCCTACGAAATCATATCCTCCTTATACAAGGGAGATAACGATAGCGGGAGCGTGTTTCAGAAATGGATCCAGAGCCCGGCCGGCTGGAAATGCATCGGCTGTGAACGGCATTGCCTGGAACCATCGGCAGTCCCGGACAATCTCAGCTCCAGCCAGCAGCGCAGGTTCACCTTCCATAATGGCATCCGGCAGAGCATGGTGCTGCAGGCTGTAATATGGTCGCTATATGAGAATACGGTGCTGTTTCAGCCATACTTGGGCGAAGAAGCCTTTCTGGATGGCGATGATCTCGATACGATTTCCACGTATTTCGTACCGACCTATATGAATAATCTAAGGCTGGCCGAGATTGGCAAACCCAGCAAAGAATATAAAGAAAAGAACATAAGGGTGTATCAGGAATGGATCGCAGCTCCCGATCTTGTACTGCAGTGGAATGGCGGCCTGACTGAGGGCCGATGGATGACAGGAGTCTATGTAGACCATTCCCGCTTTGCCGGTCTGGGACCTTATTTGAAGGATTCTGAGGGTAAACGGACGTATATGCAGGCTACGGTTCGATAACGAAGCTTGGTAACAAGAAGGATGGTAAGAATATATAAAAATAAACCAGTGGGAATGTCTATGACAACAGCGCGTGCCGGCACAATCGGTGCGCGCTGTTTTGAGTTGGGCTTGAAATCGCTGAGAGTAATAAGTACGGACAATCTGAACAATGGCTGTGAAAATAAGTTATTGACTGTTCCCTTGGGTATTAGCTTATTTTATTACAAGGAGGTGTTATTGATGAAAATAAGTGCGATTATGGATATTACGGGCCTTACCAAAAAAGCAATAAACTATTATGAGGAAGAAGGGTTACTAAGCCCTCATGTTAATCCTGAAAACAATTATCGGGAGTATTCGCAAAGTGATGCCGGTGTATTGGTGCAAATATCAGTTTTGAGACAATTTGATGTACCTCTAAAGGATATCAAAACCATGATATCGAACCCTCAAAGGTTAAAAGATTGTTTAGAACAACACTTAGTAAGACTTGACAATGAGATCAAAAGACTTGAAAAAAGCAAAAATGTGCTTCGATCCAGCCTGGGCAGTTTCGATTCTGATGAGATTGGACTTCTGCAATTAACACAACAACTATCGGTGCTGAATAAAACTCTTGAGCTGGATGAGCGTAGCAGAGAGGGTTTTATGAAAAAGCAGATTGAGCGTATTTTTCCAGGGAACTTTGGGAAGATGTTGATCATGCAATACAGTTCTTTCTTAAATGAACCTATAGATACGCCGGAAAAAGAGGAAGCGTGGATTTCCATAGTTAAATTCTTAGATGAAGTCGAAGTGATAAAATATCCACAGGAAATAGTCGACATGTATGAAAAGCTGACAATTAAAGATATTGAAAAGTATGAAAAACATATTAATGACTATATCGAGAAACGGCTTACCATAACAGACGAGGGACTTGTAAACGAAAGAGAGAAAATTTCTGATTATATTCACCGATTAAAACACGATCCTGATATGCAGGCAGAATATATAAGATTGACAAATCTATCCGAAGGGATGAGGGGATTGATGAATGAAATTGGATATTATGATAAGTTTGTTAAAAATCTAAAAATTCTAAGCAAAGCGTTTTGTGCTTATAATGAAAAAGTGGAAGAGCTTTCGGAATTTTCAAAGTTATCAAATATTACATTTGACGTTCAATAAAATTTTATATATTCAGTGCGTTCAATCACTAGCTTGAGCTTCTCTGGGCGTTAAGGTGGAAGGGTAACAGAAACCAATAACGTAAGGGAGGGGCCATTATGACGGCCAATCAATTCAATAATACAATTACAGGAACACGGGACAATGCGGGAAGCGATTCTGCGGCAGCGCCTATCCAGTTTACCGGAGCGGACATGGTCAGAGATATTGTACTGCAATTCCCGAAGGCGGCAGATTATTTCAAGGGACAGCGGATCGACTTCTGCTGCGGGGGTGCAAAGCCGCTGGCCGAAGTGGCAGCTGAGAAAGGGCTTGACCCGGAGACACTGCTTGCAGATCTGCATAAGCTGCTGAAAGAGCATCCTGTGCTTGATGTAGACACTGCATGGAAGGAGGCATCTTCCGCTGAGCTGGTTGAGTATATTGTGAACAAGCATCACCGGTACTTGCGCGAAGAGCTGCCCCTGATCAGTCAGAATGTAACCAAGGTATTCCGCGTCCATGGCGAGGATTCTCCGCATCTGGGCGAAGTTTACCGGTTGTTTAACCTCCTGCGGGAAGATTTGCTGCAGCATACAGCGAAGGAGGAGGAATCCGAATTCCCTAAGATGCTGGCCTACTCCGAGAATCCGAGCGAAGAAGGATTGGCCGAGCTGCGCGGGCTGCTGCATACGCTGGAAGAAGAGCATGACGGAGCCGGTGAGATTTTGCGGGAGCTCCGCAGAGTTACGAACGACTTCACTCCGCCAGAGCATGCCTGCACAACCTACCGCCTGACCTATGCCCGCCTGGAGGAGTTAGAGGGAATGACCTTCGAGCATGTGCATCTGGAGAATAACATCTTGTTCCTGCGTTATCAGTAAAATAGAGCATGCTGTTCTCAAAGTCCCTGCGGGGACTTTTTTTCTTCTGCACCGCTTCGCTGCCTGATTAATGCCCGAAATTTATCGTTTGAGAACAAAGCTAGTTTGCGTTATTCTTAAAAGATAGTATACATAATGACTAAAGACCTGAGAGAATGATTGAGGTTATGATCGGGCGGAAGAGGGCGGTGCCGGGAATGTCCACGAAATTTCTGTGGCGTTTATGGTTAGGATTAATTATCATTGCGACGTTAGGCGGATGCTCGGCATTTGGTTCAGATGCGAACGGAAACAATGCCGCAGCCGGGGCTGCAGGCCCTGCTTTTTCACTAATGGCCGGTGATAATGAGCTGGCAGGGAATTCGGGGAGACAGCTCAGCGAAGCATACAAGCCAGGAATAACGCTTATAGAGCTGCTGAAGAGTAGCGGTGTCGTTACTTTTGCCGAAGACGGATTTAGCATATTGGCAGTCAATAAAATTTTTCTTGCCCCGGACATGATCTGGCAGATTCAGCTTGGCGGCAAAATCATAACCGATTGGAATAGTCCAGTCTCGCGGGAGCAGGCGATTGTTATTACTGCGAAGCCGGCAGCCGGAGATGCCCCGCTTCTGCCCATTATTCTTACAGTGAACGGCGGGAGTGAGCAGCCTGAACTGACACATTCACATATTTTATCTTATAGCGAGGACCTGTCTGTCCGGGGTCTGCTGAAGAGCAGCGGAATTGTTCAGTTGGCGGAAGACAACAAGACGGTACTCACGGTCATGGGGTACACGCCGCTCACCAGTGAAGACTGGAAGCTGAAAGTGAACGACAAGACGCTGCTTGACAGCGGAATTGATATGAAACTCAGACCTCAAGATGTACTCGAGATTTCACTGGTTCTCCGGTAAGATGTTAAGTATCATAGCCAGATGTCCTTAATGCAAGAGGAAGCATAAGGGAAGCTGGCTATTTTTGTTTCACCAAAAAACCTTACATACGCTGGCATAAAAATATGTGAAAAGATTCACATTTATTGTGATTCTAATCACAAATGCTCTTCAAATTTAAAACGTATAATTTTGTTATCAGATATGTATATGAAGAAATCCAGAAGCATTGAGGAGGGTCTTAACAGTGACCGTGGAGAGAGAAAAGTTAGTTTTGATAGGGAATGGTATGGCTGGCGTAGGCACTATCGAACAGATCCTTAAGCTTGGCGGCGCTTATGATATTACGATCTTTGGAAGCGAGCCTCATCCCAACTACAACCGGATAATGCTGTCCTATGTCCTCGAAGGAAGCAAGAGCATTGAAGATATCATTCTGAACGACCGCCAGTGGTACGAGGATAACAATATTACTCTGCATACTGGAACCACTGTTGTCCGGATTGATGAAGCCTCCCGTCAGATCATTACAGATAATGGAATGTCGGTTCCTTACGATAAAGTTATTATTGCAACAGGTTCAAATTCATTCATTCTGCCGGTACCGGGCAGCACAAAGGACGGAGTTGTAGGCTTCCGTGACATTGCGGATTGCGACGCCATGCTGGCTGCGGCACAACAATACCGCACAGCGGCGGTGATTGGCGGCGGACTGCTTGGTCTTGAAGCAGCCAAAGGACTTGTGAACCTCGGTATGGATGTTACCGTTGTGCATCTGCTGGAGGATTTGATGGAGCGTCAGCTTGACCATACTGCTTCCTCCATGCTTCAAGCTGAGCTTGAGCGCCAGGGCGTGAAGTTTGCTATGGGCAAACAGACGGTTGAGCTGACCGGGGAGGAACGGGTAAACGGCCTGCGTTTCAGCGATGGTACTGAGCTGCAATCAGATTTTGTAGTGATGGCGGTCGGAATCAAACCTAATGTCCAGCTGGCCAAAGACAGCGGCATCACGGTGAACCGCGGAATTGTTGTGAATGATTATCTCCAGACCTCGATGGCGAATGTCTATTCTGTAGGAGAATGTACAGAGCACCGTGGCACCTGCTACGGGCTGGTAGCTCCACTGTTCGAGCAGGGTATGGTGCTGGCGAAGCATTTGTGCGGCGCCTCCACCCAACCGTATGAAGGTTCTGTCGTAGCCACCAAGCTGAAGATCTCGGGGGTGGATGTCTTCTCTGCCGGTGATTTCACTGAAACAGCGGAACATACCGTCATTTCGGCTAAAGATGAATGGAAGAGAACCTATAAGAAAATTCTGCTCAGAAACAATATTATTGTCGGTGCAGTCCTGTTCGGCGATGTGACTGAGTCTGCCAGTCTGCAGAAGCTGGTCAAGCAGGGCACCGAAATGACCGACGAAATTTATGGCGAAGTAATGGGCACGGGCTGCTGCGGCGGAGGCGGTGCAAAAAAAGGCTTGTCGGTCGAAGCGATGGCTGATGAGGAGATCGTCTGCGGCTGCAACGGCGTGACCAAGAAGGTGATCGTCGATGCCGTTACGGAGAACGGTTTTACCACGGTAGACGAAATTAAAGCCTGCACCGGAGCTACCCGCTCCTGCGGTGGCTGCAAGCCGGTTGTCGAGCAGATTCTGCAGTTTGTTCTCGGTGACAGCTTCCAGGAAAGTGCGAAGCAGGGGATTTGCGGATGCACCACCTTGAGCCGCGATGAGATTGTAGCAGAGATTACCGCTAAAGGCTTGAAAACGACCAAAGAGGTCATGAATGTGCTGGGCTGGAAACAAGCGGAAGGCTGCTCCAAATGTCGTCCGGCTGTGAACTATTATCTTGGCATGATCTACCCGGACACCCATGAGGATGAGAAGGAATCGCGGTTCGTCAACGAACGGATGAGTGCGAACATCCAGAAAGATGGTACCTTTACCGTTATTCCACGGATGTACGGCGGGGTAACTACACCGGAAGACCTGAGACGAATTGCCGATGTTTCCTTGAAATATAACGTGAAGGTTGTAAAAGTGACCGGTGGTCAGCGTCTGGATCTGGTCGGTATCCAAAAAGAGGATGTGCCTAAAGTATGGGAAGAGCTGGATATGCCTTCCGGTTATGGCTATGCGAAATCGCTTCGTACGGTAAAAACTTGTGTGGGTTCGCAGTTCTGCCGCTTCGGGACACAGGATTCCATGGGTATGGGAGCTTTTATTGAACGTAAATATGAACGCCTTGATTTGCCGGCCAAATTCAAAATAGCAGTCAACGGCTGTCCGCGCAACTGTGCGGAATCCTGCACGAAGGATATCGGCATCGTCGGCAACGACGGCGGCTGGGAAGTGTTCATTGGCGGCAACGGCGGGATCAAACCGCGGATAGCCGATGCCTTCTGCAAGGTGAAAACCGATGATGAGCTGATCGAAATCTGCTCCGCCGTGATTCAGTACTACCGTGAAACCGGGAACTACCTGGAAAGAACCTCGGAGTGGGTCGAACGCATGGGACTGGAAAATATCCAGAACGTGATTCTGAACAATGAGGACAACCGCAAGGAGCTGGCTGCACGGATTGATTTTGCCCTGGCTCAGGTAACTGATCCTTGGAAAAAAATGCTGAATGACGACAGCACCCGCACCGCGCTGTTTGAGAAGGCAAGAGTCTAATCATAACCCAAAAGGAGAGAGAACAATGGATAGCGCAAAACAAGAATACGCCGTAGGACCGGTACAGAGTTTCCTGCCGCAAATTGGACGTGTTGTAACAGCCGGGAATCTGGAGCTGGCCATATTCCGCACCTCGGACGGAGCTTTCTATGCCGTAGAGAACAGCAGCCCTCATCCCAAGGGTGGGCCTCTCGCTGAGGGAATCGTATCGGGACATTATTTGTACGATCCGCTGTATGACTGGAAGATTGACCTTCGCAGCGGCGAGGTTCAGGCACCGGACCACGGTACAGTAGCAACCTTTCCCGTTTCTCTGGACGGAGATATCGTGAAAGTCAGCCTGCAACAGGCAGTTTTTCAAAGCTAAATTAAGATGAGGAATGGCGGGGTGGAGAGATGTTTACGCAAAGTGTCGAGAACATCGTAGAAACAGCAGTAGGCAAACGCGACAAAATGAACGAGAGTCTGCCGAGGTATTTTCTGGCTGCATTATTGGCCGGGGCTTACGTTGGGATCGGAATCATTCTTATTTTCTCACTCGGCGCACCGCTAGCGGCGGCCAAATCTCCTTTTCAGCCGCTTGTGATGGGCACCTCCTTCGGGATTGCACTGACACTGGTCGTATTTGCCGGATCTGAGCTGTTTACCGGGAACAATATGTTTTTTACCGTAAGTACACTTGCCGGAAGAACCAGTGTCTGGGATACGGTAAAGAACTGGATTATTGTATTTGTCGGCAATGTTGCCGGTGCGGTCATTCTGGCGCTGCTGATTCAAGGAACGGGCCTGTTCAATGCAGCTCCTGCTGAGCATCTGATCTTTACCGCTGCCGCCAAAAAAATGACACTGCCCTTCTCGGAGCTGTTCTTCCGCGGTATCCTCTGTAACTGGCTGGTCTGTCTGGCCTTGTGGATGTCCTCGCGTGCGAAAAGTGAAGCGGCAAAACTGGTGCTGATCTGGTGGTGTCTGTTCGCCTTTATCGCCAGCGGATATGAGCACAGTGTGGCTAACATGACACTGCTAAGCGTAGCCGTACTGCTGCCGAACCATCCGGAGACCATCAGCATTGCCGGCTGGCTGCATAACATGATTCCTGTTACCCTGGGCAATATCATCGGTGGTGGTGTGTTTGTTGGTATGGCCTATTGGCTGATTTCACCGGTGCGTGCTGCCCGAGGCAAACGTTAAGGTAATGATAAGTTTTGAATAGCAAGCAACTATAACTGTCTTGTGGGTCATAGCCCGCAGGACAGTTTTTTTGTTAAACTGTATCTGCACTGGGACTTTACATTAAGTCATATTGTTATTTTTTACAGGGAGAGATCTGCGATGAAGAGCTTCAATCATTTTGGGGTTTATGGAATTTGTGAACGCGAGGGCAGGCTGCTGGTCATACATAAAGGAAGAGGGGCTTACACCGGAAGATATGATCTTCCCGGGGGAAGGCTGGAGGAGAATGAATCGCTGGCTGATGGCTTGGTCAGAGAATTTGTGGAGGAAACCGGGTTGTCTGTAAAGGTGAGAGACAGTCTGGGCACCTTTGATTTTTTTGTACGCTATCAGGAGAATGACTTTACACATATGCATCACATCGCAGCGCTGTATACTGTGGATATCACGGACCCTCAACATGCTGTTACTATCGGCGTATTCGCGGAGCAGGATTCACTGGGGATGGAGTGGGTGGATCTGGCAGCCATTACGCTGGATTCGGCTTCACCAGTGGCGGTACTTGCAGCGGGTTGGCTAAGCGGAGGCAGCTTATCTCCAGAGGCTGGATATTATGGGGAATGGGAGATGAAAAGAGGCTCCATGTAGTATAGCTTCACAAATGGAACTCTGTCTTAAGGCAATACAAACGGAAAAAAAGACGCCCGCAAGCGTCTTAGACCACTCTATCTTTATTGTGAAGAAAATTTGGGCCCTATATGTTTCATTGAGGAGAATAGAGGGTATTATTACAAGGAAATTAAATACGGCAAATTTCGTTCGGACATAATTCACAGTGGCAGATTTCCTGCAGCATGCCAAGATCTTTAATTACGATCATGCCGTTTTCGTATTCCACAGCGTCTTTCTTGCGAAGGTCGCTTAGCATCCGGTTGACGCTCTCACGGGTAGCGCCGATCATGTTGGACAGATCCGTATGCGTAATTTTTTTGTTGATCAGAATGTTGTCGCCGTTCTTCTCGCCGTAAGTGTTGCCGAGGCGGATCAGCGTAGAACAAAGTGCGCCAGGTTTGCCGTACATCATCAAATCACGGAATTTCGTCTGGGTGAGACGGTGGTGAATGCCCATCCATTTCATAAAGTCGATGGCGAAATCACAGTGCTGGCAGATCAGAATCTCCAGATCCTTCTGCTCAATCACACCAACCTCGCTCTCCTCAATCACTTCTGCGGTGAAGCTGTGCTTCGTGCTGAAGAAAGGGTCTGCTTGGCCTACCATATCACCAGCCTGATACATATAAAGAATAAGTTCCTTACCCTCGTCAGTAGATTTGGTCAGTTTAACACGTCCACGTTTGATATAAAACAATTTATCCGAGTAGTCGCCTTCCCAAAACAAGTGAGATCCTTCAGGGACCATGCGTTCTTTCATTGTGACAAGAAGTCTGTTGAAGTTCTGTTCGGAGAAACAGTTTGTATTCCCGTGGGCTTCGATAACATTATAATGTTCCTTGATCATAATCGACATCCCCTTTATTCCCTCAGTTTTTCAGTAAATTTTAAATTAATTATACCTTGAAATCCCTCATTATGGGTAAAAATTTTCGCCAAAAAGTGTCGAATTTTTAACATTGTGATAATTTTCACTTCAAACGTGTGAGATTTAATATGCTTTTCAGGGCTGCTCAACTTCATTGATCATATCCTAAACTGCAGGATTCCTTCAACTCCGTAAAAATGCACATAACTCCATTACAGGCAGACATTGGCCAAGATTCTCCAGAAAGATACTCTTGAAGTGAGCGTCCGGCGTTTCCTGTGAGCACAGGGGGACGTGTGGATACAACTCGGGAGAAGGAGAAATCAGACATGGCAAAAGTGGCGGATAAATATTTAAAGGTCGATCCATGGGCGATCATTGAAGAGGGGTTTGACCCGGAAAGGAACCGTACCTCGGAATCGATTTTTTCACTGGGCAATGAGTATATGGGTGTGCGTGGTTATGCAGATGAAGGTTATAGCGGTGATTCACTGCCTGGCAGCTATTTTAATGGTCTGAACGAGCAGCAGGAGATTGGTAATCACTATAAGGGTATCATTCGTTCCTTGCGCTACATGGTAAATGCAGTGGACTGGCTGCACACCCGAATTACTGTGGACGGAGAAGTTCTGGATCTTGCAAAAAGCAAGGTTTCGGAGTTCAGCCGCAGACTGGATTATCAGAGCGGGACCTATTGCCGTGAATTCATCTGGCATCTGGAGTGCGGGAAGAATCTAAAAGTAACATTCACCCGGCTGGTCAGCATGACCCTGTCACATCTGGGGCTGCAGCAGGTTACCCTTCAGCCGCTGAATTTCTCAGGGACCGCAGAAGTGTGTGCAGGGCTTGATTTTAACATGATTCATGAGGAACGCGGGAAGAGTATGTGGAGAAGCCTTCGCAGCGGGGTGGAAGACGGCGTCACTGCGATTATGGCGGAAACGCTGACTACCGGCAATAAGCTGTTTAGCAGCTTTGTCCTGCAGTCTTCGCAGGTGATTAATGCTGTGCGGGTAGAACGGGATCGATTTATTGGCCAGCAGTTTACACTGGAGCTGACCCAGGGGAAAGCCGTGCATTACACGAAGCTTGCCGTCAATTGCACGGATAGTGACTCCTCACGGAGCGAAGATAGTCTGTGGGCAGAAGGAATGGAGCTTGCGGTTGCGGCAGGCAGACTAGACGAGCAAGCAGTATTCTCCGAACAAAAGACCTACTGGAGCGGCATCTGGCAGACCAGCGATATCCGCATCGAAGGAGATCCCGAGAACCAGCAGGGCATCCGCTTCTGTATCTTCCAGCTCTACCAGACATATCACGGTGACCATCCCGGCTTTAATATCGGTGCCAAAGGCTTAACGGGCGAGGCTTACCGTGGTCTTGCCTTCTGGGATACCGAGTCCTACTGCCTGCCGTTCTATATGTTCAATAATCCCAAGGCAGCTAAAAGCCTGCTCGAATTCCGCTATAAAACGCTGCCGGAAGCGATGATGCGCGCCAAAGACGTGGACTGCGAGGGAGCCTGTTATCCGATTGCCACGATTGACGGGACGGAGAGCTGCGACCTGTGGCAGCACTCTAATCTGCAGCTTCATGTTGGCACTGCCGTTTCCTACGGCATATGGCATTATGTGAAGAATACGGGCGACCGGGCCTTCCTGTACAGCAAAGGTGCAGAAATGCTGATCCAGATCAGCCGCTTCTATGCGACACGAGGGCAATGGGGACAGCGGAGCGGAGAATACGGCTATTTCGGTGTCATGGGTCCTGATGAGTTTCAATTGATGGTGAACAATAACTGCTATATCAACCTGATGGCCCAAAAATTGTTCGAATACACGCTGGCAACGGTCGCTGAAATGAAAGAGCAGGTACCTGATACGTTCGCCGGAGTGATGGCCAAGACGGGATTGCGTGACGAAGAATTAGCGGACTGGAGCCTTAAAGCGCAGCATATGCGGATTCCGCTGGACTCGAACAGCGGGATCTATGAGGAGCATGACGGATTTTTCGATATGCCGCATATTGATATTCATTCCATACCTGTCACGGATTTTCCGCTTTATGCGAATTGGTCCTATGACCGTCTCTACCGTTACGACATGATCAAGCAGCCTGATGTGCTGATGTTCATGTTCCTGTACAGCGGGCAGTTCTCCAGAGAAGCCAAAGTGGCGAACTATGAATATTACGAACCCAGATGTATCCATGAGTCTTCACTCTCTCCGTCGATCCATTCCATCCTGGCCAGTGAAATCGGCAAACATGAGGAGGCTTATACCTTCTTTGAATTTGCCACCCGGCTTGATCTGGATAATTATAACCGCAACACCCGGGAAGGCCTGCACACCACTTCAATTGCTGCCGCATGGATGAATATTGTATACGGCTTTGGCGGTATGCGTTCTGATGGCGATTGTCTGAGCTTCCAGCCTTATCTTCCGCAGCGCTGGACCTCTTACAGCTTCCAGGTGATGTATGAGGGAGTGCTGCTGCGCATCGAGGTCACGAAGGACGCGGTAAGCTTTAAAGCTGTGGATGGCGGAAGTACGGAGATTGTTGTCTATGGACAACAGTTGAAGGTGGATGCTGCCGGCACAGCGATTCCGCTGGGTGAAGGGATGTTGGCCGGATGAGCTGGACAGTAGCAGAGCATGGCTTCGACATAAGCAAGGTGACGACGAACGGAAACAAATATATGACCGGCAACGGCTATATGGGTTACCGCGGTACGCTGGAGGAATTCACCAAGGAGCAGCTGACAGCTGTAACTCTGGCCGGATTGTACGACAAATCCGGCGAGCAATGGCGAGAGCCGGTGAACGCTCCAAACGGTCTGTTCACCAAGTTGAGCTGCAATGGCCAGCCGCTTGGAGTTCTGGAGGCTGATCCGCTGTCCCATTGTCAGGAGCTGGACTTCCGTAACGCTGTCCATCGGCGGGAGACTGAATACGGGTTCCGCGGCGGCAAGCTGACCTTCACGGCCGAACGGTTTGTCAGCATGGATCAGCTGCATTTACTGGCAGGCAGGCTGACCCTGCACAGCACAGCGGATTGCCGTCTCTATATTGAGACCGGCATCGACGGAGAGGTGTGGGATATTAATGGCCCACATCTCACGGAGAGAAAAGAACAGTTCAAGGCAGGGACAGCCCTCTCCACTGCCATAACCGGAGAGTTGAAACTGCCGGTAGCTGTTGCGGAGAGGGCAGCTTTCACCTTTGATGTTCAGGAAACCGCCGGGGAAGGTGCCATGCGTGTGATCTCTTTTGACGCGAAGGCGGGAGAAACCTACGAATGGTTCAAATATGTTGCGGTTTATACCGGGCTTGATAACGCTGGCGATCCGGCAGCGGCAGCGGAGCAGGAGGTCCTGACCGCGGAAATGGCAGGCTACGAAGAGCTGCTCAAGGCTCACTGCGCGGTTTGGGAGGAGCGGTGGTCACGCTGCGATTGCCGGATTGAAGGTGATGAGGCGGCCCAGTTTGCGCTGAGGTACAGCATTTATCAGCTGCTGATTATTGCACCCGCCGAATCGGAGAAGGTTTCGATTCCGGCGCGGGGGTTATCCGGGCAAGTGTATAAAGGTGCCGTGTTCTGGGACACGGAAATGTTCATGCTGCCTTTTTTTCTGCACAGCGATCCCCGGATTGCCCGCAATCTGATGATGTACCGCATCCATACACTGGATGGAGCGCGCCGCAAGGCAGCGGAATACGGATTTCTTGGCGCTTTTTATGCCTGGGAAAGCCAGGACAGCGGAGACGATGCCTGTACATTATTTAATGTAAATGATATATTTACCGGCCGTCCGATGCGGACTTACTTCCGTGACAAGCAGGTGCATATCAGCGCGGATGTGGTGCACGGGATCTGGCAATACGTAACGTTTACCGGTGATGACAGTCTGCTGGTGGACGGTGGGGCAGAAGTGATCTGGGAATGTGCCCGCTTCTTCTATTCTTATGCCTACTATAACCCGGTCAAAAAACGGTATGAGATCCTCGATGTTACCGGGCCGGACGAATATCATGAGCGGGTGAACAACAACGCTTTTACAAATGCGCTGGTGAAGGAGACACTGGAAATCGCCCTGCGGGTTGTGCAGTTGCTGCAGGACAAATATCCCGGGCATTACCCGGGACTTGCAGCATTGTTTGCGGATGGACCTTTCGTGGCGGAATTTAACGAGATGCTGGAGCATTTTTATGTTCCACAGCCTGATCCGGAGAATCTTGTGATTGAGCAGTTCGACCGTTATTTCAAATTGGAAGAGGTGACACTTTCCGAGCTGAAATCCCGGGTCATCAACAAAAATGAATATTGGGGCGGCGGCAGCGGGCTGGCCACTACCACGACTATTCTGAAACAGGCTGATGTTGTGCTGATGCTGAATCTGTTCAAAGCTTCCTTCTCTAAGGAAGTGAAACAGGCAAACTGGGAATTCTATGAGCCGCGCACCGAGCATGGCTCCAGCCTCAGCCCCTGTATCTACGCATTGGTGGCCGCCGACATCGGCTCGCCTGATTGGGGATATCCGTATTTCATGCGTACAGCCACGGTTGATCTTACCGGGGAGTCGAAGCAATATGTCGGTGACCTCTACATCGGGGGAACCCATCCGGCCGCGAACGGCGGCGCCTGGATGGCTGCAGTACTCGGCTTTGCAGGGGTACAGTTTGACGGTGAAGTGCTGCACCTAAATCCTGCGCTGCCGGGACCGTGGCAGTCTGTGGAATTGCCTGTGATTCTGCGAGGAGGACTCTTCAGACTGCGGATCAGCCGAAATGAAGTGGCAGTCACTGCGGCTGCGGACAACCGCGAGCCATTGGCCATCAGCGCATTTGGCGGCGGGTGCGTGTTGTGTCTGCCGGGCGCCAAACTCCGTCTCTTGAATAGCGTAGCCGCCAGTGAGTAGGAGAGGACGGGCAAGGAAAGTTCATTAGAGAGGAAAGAAAATAAATGCTGGAACATATGAAAGGCGCAATCTTTGATCTCGACGGTGTGATTGTGGATACGGCCAAATATCATTTTTTGGCCTGGCGTTCACTTGCCGAGGAGCTTGGCTTCGTGTTTACAGAGGAACACAATGAACGGCTTAAGGGGGTGAGCCGGACGAGATCGCTGGACATTCTGCTGGAAATCGGCGGCATGGAATTCAGTGAAGCGGAGAAGCTTGCCATGGCAGACAAGAAAAACCGCCTGTATGTAGAGTACATCTCCGGTCTGAATGAATCTGCACTGCTGCCCGGCGTTAAGGGATACTTGAACAGCCTGAGAGCGCGTGGTGTGGCTATTGCCCTCGGTTCAGCCAGCAAAAATGCTGCGTTCATTCTGGATAAGCTGAACATTGCCGGATTATTTGATGCGGTTGTTGACGGCAACAAGGTAACCCTTGCCAAGCCGGACCCGGAAGTATTTCAAACTGCCTGCAAGGAGCTTGGTTTGCAGCCCGGCGAGTGCGTGGTGTTCGAGGATGCAGAGGCTGGCGTTGCAGCAGGCAAAGCGGCAGGGATGCTGGTTGTCGGTATCGGTAAACCGGAGGTGTTGAAGGAAGCTGATCTGGTGGTTGCCGGATTGCATGAACTGTAAGGCCTTGATAGACTAATGATAGAAGAGGATAAATTATCCTCCGTCTCATTATTCTATTATAGAAGGAAAGTATGAGGGATGCAGATGGAAACGTTGTTGTTATGGCCGGAGGGAGCTCCGGGAGCTCTGGGAAGTAGCGATGAGGACAGTCCGGCGATTACGCCGTATCTGGTAGAAGGAAAGCACAATGCTGCGGTATTGATATGCCCGGGTGGCGGCTACGGCATGCGGGCATATCATGAAGGGGAGCCGATAGCCGAGTGGCTGAATACACTGGGAATCTCAGCCTTTGTACTGCGCTATCGTGTGGCGCCATATCAATATCCAAGCGCGCTGCAAGACGCCCAAAGAGCACTGCGCACAATCCGCTTCCGTGCTGGCGAATACGGAATTGATCCCGGCAAACTTGGAATCCTGGGCTTCTCTGCCGGCGGACATCTCGCTTCGACCACTGGAGTCTCGTTTGACCGGGAAAATGCCGGGGCGGCCGAATCTCTGGACCGTCAGTCCAGCCGCCCGGACTTCATGATCCTGTGTTACCCGGTGATCACTATGTACGCCGCGGCAGCTCATGAAGGCTCCAGAACCAATCTGCTCGGGGAGACTGCGGAGGAGGAGCTGGTCAAGCTGCTCAGCAGTGAACTGCAAGTAACAGCGGACACTCCGCCAACCTTCCTCTGGCACACCTCAGATGACGGTTCAGTACCTGTGGCGAACAGCCTGCTGTTCGCCGCCGAATTAGAACGTCATCATATTCCGTTCGATCTGCATGTATACGCGCACGGGAGACATGGGCTCGGCCTGGCGGATGAAGAACCTCATACCCGCACTTGGACAGAGGCATGCGCTTCCTGGCTGCAACTGAACGGCTATGCCAAACAGCGCTAATATTTAGCTATAAGGAAATGCAAGGGAACTGTCCTGTGACAGTTCCTTTTTTGCCTGCCCACCGGAGAAATTGCATACAAATGCCCATAATAAACTTTAAAATAAACATATGTAAGCGCTTATTCATTTGATATATTATTGAAACTGGAGGTGTATCCAGATGTTGTCTGCACTTATGAAGCCGCTCGTCAGGCTGAACGTCAAGCAGCAGCTGATCCTGCTGTTTCTGATTATGGTCTCACCTATACTGATCCTGAACAGCTACGGAAATTACAAGGCGGAGGAGATTTTGAAGCGGCATGTCACCAATGCTTATGTAGAGCTGAATAAACAGAATTTTGCAATCATTAACAGGGACATTGATACAGTAAACAAAATCACTACGACGGTCATCCAGAACCCGATCCTGCAGCAGCTGAACATGCAAGGTGATGATACGGTATTGGAGCGGGTCGAACGTTATGAAACGATTGAAAAGCTCCTGGGGAGTTATTCACAGGGAGCCGAACACGGCGACGGAATCTTTTACTCTCTCTATGTGTACGATCCGGATAACTATTATTTTTTCGCACCTAACTTCCCGCAGGTGAAGAAAGCAGGCGTTTATTTTTTCTCCACAGGTGAGGAGCCGTATTGGTTCGATCAGGTGGTGCATGAGAAGGGCCGGGGGTATCTCATGTTTACGGAAAGACTCAGTCCGCAGGCCGAAAATATGAAGACACTCACCTACGTCAGAGCGGTCAACAACATTTACAGGGGAACAGGGACGATAGGCGTGCTGGTGGTGACCAAGATGGAATCCAAGATCGGCGAATCACTGAAATCCATCTCTCTGCCTGACGGAGAAATTTACTTAACGGATATGAGCAACCGTGTGCTGGCGTCCACTACAAATTCCACCGGTGAAGTGATTAAGCTGCCGGAGGGGGCAGAGAGCGGGGATCCCGAAGGGACGCGGGATGTGATTACAGATGATTTCATTTATGTTGTGAACAATAATCATATGCTGGGGCAGAAGCTGGTTTATAAGGTTCCGGTAAAAGCGCTGCTGCAGCAGCAGAATGAAATGAAGCAGGTCATTCAATACATAACGGTCGCTTATGCGCTATTCGGGATTATCATCATCACCTATTTTTGGCGCTCCCTAATGACACCGCTGCAGAAGCTGGCCTTTTTCGTCCGGAAATTTGAACCGGGGAACCGTGTGCCCGAAACGCCCAGAAGAGGGACCAACGACGAAGTCAGCGTCCTGATCTCCTCGACCTATGATATGGCCCGCAGGTTAAACGGCTTGATTATGTATAAATACCAAATGGAGCTGAAGCAGAAAGAATCCCAGCTGCAGCTGCTTTATCAGCAGATCAACCCACATTTGTTGTATAACACGCTGGAGAGCATCTACTGGAAAAGCTCGCTGGAAGGTAACGTGGAATCGGCGGAAATGATCAAGGAACTATCCAAGCTGATGAAAATCAGCCTGAGCCGGGGCAGGGAACTGATTACGCTGGAAGAAGAACTGGAGCATGCCAGTGCCTATATCAAACTGCAGCAGCACCGCTATGATTATGTTTTTGCTGTCATCTGGAGAATAGAGCCGGACACCAAAAGCAATCTGATTCCCAAGATCACTTTACAGCCATTGATTGAGAATGCCATCATACACGGTGTCAAAAACATGGATGAGGACGGAGAGATTATCATCAGCGCAAGCGCGCAGGATGACGTCATCCATATCACAATTGAAGACAACGGATATAAGCAGGCCGACTATGAGGCGATTAGGCAGGTGCTGAACGATGAGAGCCCGAACCCTGCCAGCGGCTATGGCATCCGCAATATTAATCAACGCGTGCATTTGCATTTTGGTCCTGATTATGGAATCAGTTATGCGCCGCGCCGGGAGGGCGGGACGGTAGTGACCGTCAAGCTTCCGAAGTCGGAGAATCAGGAATAGAGAGGAGAATCTGCATATGTTCAATATTTTGGTTGTGGACGATGAACCGCTCATTTGCAAAGGACTTAGCAGCCTGCTTGCTTCCTCTGGGCTGGATATCGGCCATATCTATACCGCGAACAGCGGTTTTGAGGCGCTGGATTGCGTTCGCATGGAAGAGATTGATCTGCTTGTTACCGATATCCAGATGGGAGCGATGAGCGGCATTGAACTGATGCAGCATGCGAAGCTGGCGAAACCCTGGGTGCAGACCATCGTCATTTCCGCCCATGAAACCTTTCAATATGCTCAAATGGCCGTAAGGCTGGGAGCTAAGGATTATTTGATTAAACCGCTGAACAGTGAGCAGTTTCTCGACTCGGTACGCAATGTGCTGCTCAAGATGGATAAGCCATCACCGGAGCTGGCGACTTTAATGAGCGGTATCGGCGAAAGCTTCCGGCTTGAGGAGCCGCTTCCGGCATACAGTCAGCTATTGAATGCGTTGCTGGCTGATCCGGGCGTTGTGATAGGCGATGAGGAAGGGATGCGCAAGCTGGATGAACTGCAGCTGAAGGGGCCTTATTTCTCGTTAATCAAGCTCAAGCTTCCGGGAGTAGGTCTGGGCAAGAAGTACAATGCCCGCGATAACGGCTTGCTGCGTTACGGTGTGCTTAACATCGCCAAAGAGCTGCTGGATCAGGAGTGGAGCTCCATTGCTTTTTATTCTCCCGGGGAAGAAATTACCGTTATCATCCAGTGGGATGAGAAAAGCTATGAGGAATCGGCGGCAGGCCAGGTAGGCAGGCTGGATATGCTCGGCCGCAGTCTGCATTTTAATATCCATAAATACCTGCATCTGAACGTGGTGATCGGGATCAGTCAGATTCTCAAGGGATTGTCGTTCATGGAGGTGCTGAACCGTCAGGCTTCCAAGGCTATTCTGTGGAACAAGGAACATAACGATCATTATGTGTTTTACTACGGAGATTTCAATTGGAACAATTATACCGCCGACCCCTCTGCAGAGGAGCTGCATACACGCAGCAATCTGATCGTACAGAAGGCCAAGGAATACATCGACGAGAATTACGCCCAGAAGGGCTTGACCATTCACGAGGTAGCTAAAAAAAATCATGTCAGCCCCAATTATTTAAGCTATCTGTTCAAAAAAAATACGGGCCACAACCTGTGGGAATATGTTATTAAGCTGCGGATGGAGGACAGCCGGGAGATGATTCTGCATACGGACCTGCGCCGTTATGAGATTGCCGAGCGGGTCGGCTACGAGTCACCGGAGCATTTCAGCAAGATTTTCAAAAAATATTATGGAATCAGCCCCAGTGAATTGAAGAAGTAAGAACGCTCACTACTTCGGTAGATATAGACATGTTCAGCCTCCCCCGCCTTTCCTACAATTAAGGTAGGAAGCACTTTGTCAAAGTGCTGAAGACGAAAGGAATGAGGGAGCAAGATGAACCAGACCGCTGCGTTACACGAGGAGCTGCCGGCGAAGCTCGAGAACAAACCGTACAAACAGAATCGCTGGAAAAAAAACTTTTGGGGCTATATGTTCCTTCTGCCAGCAATCATCATCTTTATCATGTTTATGTGGGTGCCTATTTTTAAAGGTTTTTTGTACAGCTTCTATACTGTAGATTTCGTTAAAGGCAATACCTTTGTCGGCATGGACAATTATGCGAGAGCCCTCACGGACCCCGATGTTCTGATTGCTGTCAAAAATACAGTCTACTATATGGGACTCTGTCTGGTTATAGGCTTTTGGGTACCGATCGCTTTTGCTATCGCTATCTCGGAACTGAGAAAATTCGGCGGTTTTGTACGCGTTGCGGCTTATCTGCCTTATGTTATGCCGGCCGTAGTGCTCTATGGGCTGTGGAGATGGCTGTATGATCCCGTAGGCCCGATCAATGCCTTGCTGGGCACGATGGGTGCAGACCAGATCCCGTTTCTGACGGACAGCAGGTGGTCGATGATCTCACTGGTGTTCATGGAAACCTGGCAGCAGTTCGGCTCCGGGATGCTGATTTATCTGGCAGCCGTGCTCAGTATTCCACGCGACTGGTATGAAGCTGCGGAAATTGACGGTGCCGGTGTCTGGGCCCGTATCCGCCATATCACACTTCCTTCACTGCGCAATCTGATTATCCTGATGCTGATCCTGCAGGTCATCGCGACTTCCCAGGGATACCAATCACAGCTGGCATTGCTTGACGGCGGACCCAATAAGACGACGCTGACCTATGCGCTGCTAATTGTGAAGTATGCATTTACCAGACTGGATTATGGAACCGCGACTGCACTGGGCATGCTGATGTTTGTTGTCCTCGGCGGTTTGGGCATTTTACAGTTCAAGCTGAATAAGGAGGACAACTAAGATGAAGAGCGCTGAGAGAGGGATTCTTTCCGAACATGATTTGAAGAAAACAAGCAACAAAATCGTCTATGGAATTATGGTGTTTTTCATTCTGATTATGATCTTTACCATGCTGTATCCCATCCTGATGACGATGTTCAACGGCCTGAAATCCAATCAGGAGGTCAACTCGTTCCCGCCGCATTTTTTCCCCCAGGAATGGCATTTCGCCAACCTGAAAGATGCGCTGGATTACATTGACCTGCTGAAATTCCTCAGGAACACGATTTATATTTTTGTCGGGAATATGATTATGACCCTGGTCGTGCTCGGTCTTGCTTCTTTCAGTATTTCGCGGATGAATGTTCCGTTCAAGAGAGTTTTCTATTTCTTCTTCCTGATGACACTGTTTATTCCGGCGACCAGCTATATGATCCCGAACTTTGTCAATCTTAAGGAACTCGGACTCTTGAACCAGTATGCAGCTTTCTGGCTTCCTGCCGGGGCGAATACGTTTTATTTCCTGCTCTTGAAGAACTTTTTTGACGGGCTCCATCCTGAGATTTTTGAAGCTGCGCGGATTGACGGTGCCTCGGAACCGCGAAGCTTCTTCTCAATCGCCGTACCACTGTCCATTCCAATCTTCGCCACACTGGCGATCTTTATCTTCTCGACAGCCTGGAATGACTGGTTCTGGCCATCGCTCGTCATGCATAGCGAGGACAAATATACACTTGCGACATCGATCTATAAATATGTGATCAACGTCAAGGCGCTCAATACTAATATCAAGTTCGCTATTCTTTTTCTAGTCTCGCTGCCGCCAATTTTGGTCTTCCTGATTTTTCAGAGATTCATTATGCGCGGGGTGGCGCTGTCAGCGGTTAAGGGCTGAATCAGAATATGACTTCTTCTATGCAGAGATCGTAAACATGCACACATAAGGAATATAAATACACCTCGTTTGTAAGCGATTTCTCTTTTATGATGATTTTGTTAGCTAATTATGAATTGAAAAGGGGAGTTTCAATGCGTAAAAATTCCAGCGTATTAGCCTGTCTCCTTGTGACCGGCTCGTTGTTATCCGCCTGCGGCAACAATAACAACAACGGAAATGCACAGGGGAATAAGGGAGGGGAAGCTTCACCAGCAGCTACTGCTGAGACAGCGGATAAAACTGCTGCTCCAACGGATGCGCCCGTGGATGATATCACTCAGAGAAAAGTAACGATCAAAATTCACTATCCTACACCTGACTTGACAGAAATGAGGGCACAGGAAGATGACCGGATCAAACGCTTCCAGGCAGAGTATCCGAATGTGGAGATCGTTAAAGACGACTGGCAGTACAACGTAAGTGAAATCGGCGTGAAGATGGCTGCGAATGAAGCGCCGACCTTCTTCAACACTTATGCTACAGAAGCCAAATTCCTGATTGAAAAAGGCTGGGTTGCCGATATTACCGATCTTTGGAACAAATATGAATACAAGGATCAGATCAATCCGGTGCTGCAGAACCAGTTCATTATTGACGGTAAAGTCTACGGGGTCACACAGAAGGGTTATGTTACCACGACAATGATCAATAAAAAAATGCTGGATGACAAAGGTGTAGCGGTGCCTGCAATGGATTGGACCTGGGATGATATGCTGAATACAGCCAAAGGTGTAGCAGATGCCAAAAAAGGCATTTCCGGTATCGCACCTATGGGTAAAGGCAATGAAGCAGGCTGGAACTGGACCAACTTCCTGTTCGAAGCGGGCGGAGAAATTCAAAAAGTTGAAGGAGGCAAGGTTGTTGCAACCTTCAATTCCGATGCAGGTGTGAAAGCGCTGGACTTCTACAAGAAGCTGAGATGGGAAGCGGAAGCAATTCCTCAGGATTGGGCACTTGGCTGGGGTGATGCTGTAGGCGCATTCCAACAAGGACGTACGGCCATGGTAATGGCGGGTTCCGACGGAGTTATTGAGCAAGCGCTGAATCAAGGCGGATTGAAGCCTGCAGATGTGCTGACCTATCCGATGCCTGCTTTTGAAAAAGGCGGCAAGCATACTGGAGTACTTGGCGGAGACTATCTGGTCATCAATCCTAACGCTACAAAAGACGAGCAGGAGATGGCGTTCCGTTACATTACCTTTGATTATTTCTCCGATAAAGGTCTCGATGCGCTCGACGCTATTCTGCAGCAGCGTAAAGCGGACGGCAAATACTTCATCCCGCCGCTTCTGGACTACTATGCTGCAGATTCCGAGTTCGGCAAGAAGACCAAAGCGGTATATGACAAGTATTCCGATATCGTGTACCAATATAACCCGGATATTATGGCCCTCTTGGACGGCAAACCGGAAGCACAGTACAATACTCAAGATTACTATGCAACCCTGTCCAATGTGATTCAGGAGCTGTTCTCCAAAAAAGGCACCGACTCCAAAGCACAGCTTGATGCTGCTGCCAAAACTGTGCAGGAGAAATTCTTTGATACTATTAAAGTAGAGTAGGGAATTTATAATTTAGTAATTTTTATAAATGAAATGTAAAAAGCGGAAGAGGCAGGGGACGTTGTTCCCTGTCTTTTTGCTGTAAATAGTTCTTCAAAGGTTAGGTGAGGGAAGAGGCGATCAAGGATGTGGCGGGAGGAATAAGATAAAGAAATATAGATGTAAATACCAATAAATAGCAAAGCAATGCTTTGTAGACCCCTGTAACAGGTTCATACGGTTAGAGTCCTTATTTTAGTGTTCGCAGATTGGACAAATATAAACGAAATTTACCATATAAAATGGAAATAATACCTGAATATGATTAAATGAAAGCGCTTTGAAAACAAATCAAAAAAAACTTTATACTTTGTGAAAGATTTCACTTTAAATATTGAAGAGGATGTGATAAGATAAATGTGTAGAGAAAAACAACCTAAAAATTGACAGGAGGACGAGGGAGATGGCAGTTAAAAACGAAGTCGCCGCCCAAGTGAAACAAACCACCGCTGAAGAGTATATTCAGATTTTGGTGGATAAAGCAAAGAAAGCTCAAGAAGCGTATATGGCGCTGGATCAAGAGCAAGTTAACACAATCGTTCATGCAATGGCATTGGCTGGGCTCGACAAGCATATGTACCTGGCAAAATTGGCTGTAGAAGAAACAGGACGCGGTGTATACGAAGACAAAATTACGAAGAACATCTTCTCAACAGAATATATCTGGCACGGAATTAAATACGACAAAACAGTAGGCGTCGTTGAAGATAATAAATATGACAGCTTCCAAAAAATTGCCGAGCCGGTCGGAATCGTAATGGGTATCACACCGGTAACCAACCCAACATCCACCACGATGTTTAAAGCACTGATTGCCGCTAAGACACGTAATCCTATTATATTCGGTTTCCATCCATCAGCGCAAGAGTGTAGTGCCGCAGCAGCAAGAATTCTTCATGATGCAGCTGTGAAAGCAGGCGCTCCTGAGAACTGTATCCAGTGGATTGAGCTTCCGACAATGGACAAAACAAACGCATTGATGAACAATCCGGACGTCGCTCTTATCCTGGCAACAGGCGGATCTGCAATGGTTAAAGCGGCATACAGCTGCGGTAAACCGGCTCTCGGCGTAGGCCCTGGTAACGTACCTGCCTTCATTGAGAAAAGTGCTGATATCGACCAAGCGGTTACTGACATTATTCTTTCCAAGACTTTTGACAATGGTATGATTTGCGCTTCTGAGCAGGCTGTTATTATTGAAGAAGCAATTTTTGACCAAGTGAAAAAGAAAATGATCGCAAATGGCTGCTACTTTGTGAATAAAGAAGAAGCTGCTAAGCTGACTAACGGCGCAATGAATGTAGAAAAATGTGCGGTTAACCCGGCAATCGTAGGTCAATCCGCTGTGAAGATCGCTGAAATGTGCGGTATTCAGGTTCCTGCCGGAACGAAGATTCTGGTAGCTGAACTCGAAGGCGTAGGCACCAAGTACCCGCTGTCCGCTGAGAAACTTAGCCCGGTTCTGGCTTGCTACAAGGTTAAGAACGCTGACCAAGGGATTGAACGCGCAGCTCAAGTTGTTGAATTCGGCGGCATGGGACACAGCTCGGCTATCCATTCCAACAATGAAGAAGTTATCATGAAGTTCTCGAACCGTCTGCAAACTGGACGTATTCTTGTTAACTCGCCTTCAACACATGGCGCCATCGGCGACATTTACAATACTAATATCGCTTCGCTGACTCTGGGCTGCGGATCTTATGGACGCAACTCGGTATCGCAAAACGTAACTGCCATCAATCTGATCAATGTGAAAAGGGTGAACCGTCGTACCGTGAATATGCAATGGTTTAAGGTGCCTGATAAGATTTATTTCGAAAAGGGATCCACTCAATACCTGGCCAAAATGCCTGATATTACCCGCGTAGCAATTATCACTGACCCTATGATGGTTAAACTGGGTTATGTAGAAAGAGTGGAGCATTACCTGCGTCAACGCCAGACTCCTGTAGCGATCGAAGTGTTCTCGGAAGTTGAACCGGATCCATCGACAACTACCGTGGAAAAAGGTACAGCTATGATGAACAGATTCCAACCGGACTGCATCATCGCACTCGGCGGCGGTTCCCCAATGGATGCTGCAAAAGGAATGTGGCTGTTCTATGAACACCCGGATGCTGACTTTAACGGTCTGAAACAAAAGTTCATGGATATCCGCAAACGGGTATACAAATTCCCTAAGCTCGGCAACAAAGCTAAATTTGTAGCTATTCCAACAACATCGGGTACAGGTTCGGAAGTAACCTCTTTCGCGGTTATTACTGACAAAACTACTGCAAATAATACTAAATATCCGCTTGCAGACTATGAGCTGACTCCGGACGTAGCGATCATCGACCCTGAGTTTGTATATAGCTTGCCTAAGACTGCTGTTGCCGATACAGGTATGGACGTATTGACACATGCGATTGAAGCTTATGTTTCTGTTATGGCAAGTGACTACTCCGATGGTCTGGCTATCAAAGCCATCCAGCTGGTATTCCAATACCTGGAGAAATCCGCACTTGAAGGCGACAAACTTGCCCGCGAAAAAATGCACAACGCATCGACGCTGGCTGGTATGGCATTTGCCAATGCATTCCTGGGCATCAACCACAGCTTGGCGCACAAATGGGGCGGTCAATACCACACGGCTCATGGACGTACCAATGCCATCCTGATGCCGCACGTTATCCGTTACAATGCCAAGAAACCAACGAAGTTTGCTTCGTTCCCTAAATATTCGCACTTTGTAGCTGACGAACGTTATGCTGAAATCGCCCGTATTCTGGGATTGCCTGCACGCACTACCGAAGAAGGCGTAACCAGCCTGATCAATGCAATCCGCGACATGAACAAAAAATTGGGCATTGAAGAGTCGTTCCAACAACTCGGCTTTGATCCTAAGGATTTCGAATCCCGCGTAGACTATCTGGCTGACCGTGCATTTGAAGACCAATGTACTACTGCCAACCCTAAACTGCCGCTGGTTACTGAACTTGCTGATGTATACCGCAACGCATTCTACGGAAGATTCGACAACTAATTGGTGATTGCTTAGCAAAGAATAAGGTTATAGGTTAATATGGAAGGGGATGGTAGTGACAAATATCACCGGAAAGGTGATATTTGTCACAGTCCTTTTTCAGAAAATAAACTAAAATGTTTATATAAAGAACGGTCCCAGTTATGAAGACGCGATTGTGAATTTAATTACAACCATATCTTTGGGATCACGAGACACGGGATTAACCTTCAAGCCCGCGATCTCTACAAATATAATAAATATAAATGGAGGGATTTAGCATGTCGGTGATTGAAAAAGATGTACAAGAAGTGAAGTCTAGTTGGAGAAGTTTTACAAAAGGTAAATGGGCCAGAAAAGTCGACGTTAACGAATTTATTTCCAAGAACATCAAGCCTTATGAAGGAAACGAAGATTTCCTCGTGGGTCCTACCAGCAATACTACTGAACTGTGGAAGATTATCTCCCAGCTGAGCAAGGAAGAAAGAGAAAGAGGCGGCGTATGGGATGTTTCCCTGGATACTGTCTCCACCATCACTTCCCACAAGCCAGGCTACATCGACAAGGACAAAGAACAGATTGTAGGCGTACAGACTGATGCTCCTTTCAGACGTTCTGTTCAACCGTTCGGCGGTATTAAGATGATGATCGATGCCACCAAAGCTTATGGCTTCGAGCTTCCGAACAACATTGTCGAAATGTTTACGAATATCCGCAAAACGCATAACCAAGGCGTGTTTGATGCATATACACCTGACATGAGAGCAGTGCGTAAATCCGGCGTTATTACAGGTCTTCCTGATGCTTACGGCCGCGGACGCATTATCGGTGACTACCGTCGTATTGCCCTGTACGGTATTGATTTCCTGATCAAAGACAAGAAACAACAACTAACCGAGCTTGAAGTTGATTCCATGACTGAAGAAGTAATCCGGTTGCGCGAAGAGCTGTCGGAGCAAATCCGCGCTTTGGGCGAGCTGAAAGAAATGGCTGCCGCTCACGGTCTTGATATTTCCAAACCGGCGAACAACTTCAAAGAAGCTACTCAATGGGTATACTTCGGTTATCTGGCAGCAGTAAAAGAACAAAACGGTGCTGCAATGTCTCTGGGACGCGTATCTTCCTTCCTCGACATCTATGCACAGCGCGATTTTGAAGAAGGTACTCTTACTGAAGAACAAGCACAAGAAATCGTTGACCATTTCGTAATGAAACTGCGTATTGTGAAATTCCTGCGTACGCCTGACTATAATGAACTGTTTTCCGGCGACCCTACTTGGGTAACGGAATCCATCGGTGGTATGGCTGAAGACGGAACAACACGCGTAACTAAGAACAGCTTCCGCTTCTTGCATACCCTGTACAACCTGGGACCTGCTCCAGAGCCTAACTTGACGGTTCTGTGGTCCGAAAGACTGCCTGAAGGCTTTAAAAAATATTGTGCCAAGGTTTCCATCGAAACCAGCGCTATCCAATATGAGAATGACGATGTAATGCGTCCATATTGGGGTGAAGATTACGCAATTGCTTGCTGCGTATCCCCAATGCGCATTGGTAAACAAATGCAGTTCTTCGGCGCCCGCGCCAACCTGGCGAAAGCTTTGCTGTACGCGATCAATGGTGGTGTAGACGAGAAATCAGGCGTACAAGTTGGACCTGAATTCCCTGCAATCACTTCCGAATATCTGGATTACAACGAAGTAATGAAACGCTTCAAACCGATGATGGAGTGGCTGGCTAAGACTTATGTCAACACCCTGAACATCATTCACTACATGCATGACAAATATTCCTACGAACGCATCGAAATGGCGCTGCATGACCGTGACATTCTGCGTACGATGGCTTGCGGTATCGCCGGCCTGTCCGTTGCTGCTGACTCCCTGAGCGCAATTAAATTCGCTAAGGTTAAACCGATCCGCAACGAACAAGGCATCGCCATCGACTTCGAAACCGAAGGAGAATTCCCTTGCTACGGCAACAACGACGATGCTGTTGACAACATCGCAGTTGAACTGGTTGAAACCTTCATGTCGATGATCCGCAAACACAAAACTTACCGTGATGCTATGCCGACTCAATCGGTATTGACTATCACTTCGAACGTAGTTTATGGTAAGAAGACTGGTACTACTCCTGACGGACGTAAGAAAGGTGAACCGTTCGCTCCAGGTGCTAACCCAATGCACGGACGCGACAAGAAAGGCGCACTGGCTTCCTTGAACTCTGTTGCCAAACTGCCGTATTCCGAGGCACAAGACGGTATTTCCAACACGTTCTCCATCGTTCCTAAGGCGCTGGGTAAAGACGAAGAGTCCCGTAAGTCCAACCTGGTATTCATGATGGACGGATACTTCCACAACAACGCTCAGCACTTGAACGTTAACGTATTTAACCGTGAACAACTGATCGATGCTATGGATCATCCGGAGAACTATCCTCAATTGACTATTCGTGTCTCCGGCTATGCTGTTAACTTCATCAAGCTGACCCGCGAACAACAGTTGGATGTTATCAACCGTACATTCCACGGTACAATGTAATTAAATTAACTGTGTAATACAGTTCTTGTATAAGATGTAATAGCAGTGAGGTGATACCGCCCTTGATTCAGGGGGCGGTAAAATCTTGCTAAAAATTAATTAAAATTTTAAGTTCTTTTCGAAAGGAAGTCATCATATGGCTAATGGACATATACATTCCTTAGAAACGTTCGGGACCGTAGACGGGCCTGGTATCCGTTTTGTTCTATTTATGCAGGGCTGCTTATTGAAATGCCAGTATTGTCATAACCCGGATACCTGGGGTCTTAATGAAGGCAGAGAAATGAGCATCGAGGAAGTGCTGGCGGAAATCGAACCTTACCTGAATTATTATAAGTCTTCAGGTGGCGGGCTTACCGTATCTGGCGGCGAACCAACGCTGCAGGCGCATTTTGTCAAACAACTGTTCACTGAAGTGAAACAGCGCTGGAATCTGCACACCACACTGGATACAAATGGCTATAATGATGGTTCGAAGATCAGCGATTTGCTGGATGTTACTGATCTTGTGCTGCTCGATCTCAAGCATATCGATGATGAAGCGCATATTAAACTGACCGGTAAATCGAATGATCGTACATTGAAGCTGGCCCGCTGGTTGTCGGATCATAACCGTAAAATGTGGATCCGCCACGTGTACGTTCCTGGCATTCATAATAAGGAAGAGGATTTACTGAATCTCGGCCGATTCATTGGAACGCTTAATGGGGTAGAGAAGTTTGAAATCCTGCCTTATCACCAAATGGGGATTTATAAATGGCAAGAACTTGGCCGTCCCTATGAACTAGAAGGGGTACCCTCACCGAACGATGAAGAAGTGCAGCGCGCTTACCGGCTGATTGAAGAAGGACGCAACGAGACAGCACTTGTTAAGTGATGATAATTATCATAGGAAGCAGAAGCCGTATCTTGCAGTAGCTTATGTACTGCGGAAACGGCTTTTTTGCTTTTTAATGATCCAGAACGCATGTTATGTTTCAGCAGATAAAGGGATTATTTTGCAGGAAGGATGATTTTGTGTAGAGGTTTAATGACGCAA
Organism: Paenibacillus sp. FSL M7-1046; assembly: GCF_038007405.1. NCBI lineage: Bacteria > Bacillati > Bacillota > Bacilli > Caryophanales > Paenibacillaceae > Paenibacillus > Paenibacillus sp. FSL M7-1046. The sequence continues at coordinate 4,664,125 of NZ_JBBOXB010000001.1, forward strand.
GGTCTATTTCCTATGGAGTAATTTTTCAGTATATGTAACTATAAATAACGCAGAATGTGACTGTTAAGAGGTGTATTCGCTTACATTAGAGTATTTTATCCCTATAGTAGATGAATCTTAACCTTACGATTACACACACTGTTTTTTATAATAAGAGTTGTAAGGGAAATTAATAAATAGGGAGGGTCACCCGTAATGAGAAAAAGTATGACTATGCTGTTGTCCCTGGTTTTTGTCTCTTCTGCTTTGCTTGCTGGCTGTGGAGGCAACAATAATAAGGCAAGCAACAATGGAGAAACTGCAGCACCAAGCAATTCAGCTGCTGCAACCAATGCTGCTGCCACTGATGAGCCTGCCAGCGCTGAGCCTTTCGAAATGACGATCCGTCATACGCAGGTTGGTGCTGATAAGCAGAAACGTCTTGCTATTTTGGAGGATGTGGTAGGCAAGGTTCAGAGTGAAGTGCCGGGGCTGACATTCAAACTGGATGGTGTAGATTCCGATGTGAACCGCAAAGAGAAGCTACGCGGTGAAATGGCCGCCGGCAATCCTCCGGCAGTGTTCGATCTCTTTGGGAGCCCTGACTCCAAAATATACGCCAAAGAAGGAAAATTGCTTGACCTGACCCCGATCCTCGAAGAATTGGGCATTAAAGACAAGTTCTCGAATCTTGATCCATTTACTTATGAAGGCAAGATTTACGGATTGCCAATCGGCGGTTCCGGTGAAGGTTTCTTCTATAATAAAGAATACTATGGCAGCAAGGGCTGGGAAGCTCCGAAGACCTTTGCTGAGCTTGAGAAGCAACTGGCCGATATTAAGGCTGATGGCAAAGTACCGCTGGCTGGCGCTTCCAAAGCCGGCTGGGTGCCGCTGATGCTGGCCAACCACCTCTGGTCACGTTATGCCGGACCGGATGTGACGGCTAAATTCGCGACCGGTGAAGCTAAATGGAGCGATGCTAATGTTGTGAAAGGTTTTGCGAAATACAAGGAATGGGTAGATAAAGGCTACTTCAAAAAAGGCGAGCTTGGTTTCGAATATGCTGAGTATACCACCCAGTTCACTAGTGGCGAAGCCATTCTGCTCTATGATGGAACTTGGAAATCCTCTGTATTCAAAGCAGGACAATCGGGTGAAGGTCTGATCGGCAAGGTTGGATTCTTCAATATCCCGGCAGTTGACGGCGGGGTAGGCGACCAAACGGCACTGATGCGCGATGTGAACAACGGTTACGGGTTCTCTGCTTCAGCGGCAGATGACGAGCGTCAGCTGGCTGCAGTGAAATCCTTTATCAAGAATATGTACAATGAAGAAATGCAGCTTCGCGGTCTGGTAGAGGACGGAGTGCTGCCGGCCATGAAGATTGATCAGAATATCCTGAACGAGAATATTACCGATGATCTGATGAGTGAAATCGTAGCGGTACTGAATAATTCCCAGTCTTCATTCCCTGCCTTTGACTCTCTGGTTCAAGCGGATGTCACCACCGAGATCAGCAACATTCAAATTCAGAAGCTGATCGGCGGACAGACAACACCTGAAAAAATGGGCGAGGCGCTGCAAAAAGTTCAAGAAGAAGCTAATGCAGCAGTGGAATAAGGAACGGTAAATTCTATGTACCCTGGTGCTTGCTCCAGGGTGCATTTTTAAAATCTGCCCTAATCGCTCCCAGATAGTCTAAGCAATCGGAGGTAGTCATGAATAAATCACTCAGAAATCCATTGGTTTTTATCCTGTTTGTTATTCCTGCACTGGTATTGTTCTTCATGTTCTTTATATATCCGATCTTCAGCTCACTTTACTACAGCTTCACCAGTTGGAACGGAGTATCGGATACGGTTAAATTCACCGGCCTCACTAACTTCAAAAAAGCGCTTGGAGATGAACGCTTCTGGGTTTCGGTGAAGAATAACGGCTGGTTTATCCTATTCTCCGTGTGCGTGCAGGTTCCCCTGATCGTATTCTTTTCGCTTTTGATTGCCAACGTTAAGAAGCTGAAAGGACTCTACAAGACAGCCGTATTTATGCCTTCTATTATGTCTACTGCGGTAATCGGCATTCTGTGGGGATTTATTTATGAGCCCAATATCGGCCTCTTTAATAAGCTAATTGGTCTCGTTGGCATTGAGCCGGTGTACTGGCTGTCGGATGAGCGGTTTGCCATGCTGTCCATTCTGATCACGAATGCCTGGCAGTGGACCGGATTCTACATTGTTATGGTGCTGGCGGCTATTCTATCCATTCCTAGTGAACTGGATGAAGCTGCGGCCATTGACGGCGCTACCGGCTTTCAGCGTGCCACACGCATCACACTGCCGCTGATTGTGCCGATCATTTCCGTAGTTATTATGCTCTCCATCGCCGGTGCAATGAAGGCTGCGGATATCGTCATCGTGATGACGAAAGGCGGTCCGGCTGGATCGACCGAGGTCATGGCGACTTATATGATAAAATACGCGATCACCAACTTTAAGTATGGCTACGGCAATGCCATCGCAGTCCTGATCTTTGCATTCACGCTTGTGGTTACGGCGCTGTATCATCTGCTGTTTGCCCGGCGCAATGAAAGGATTGAATACTGATGCCACGCCTGAAAAAGAGTCTGCCGCATGTTGTGCTGTTGTCGTATCTGCTTGTTATTCTTTTTCCTTTCCTGTTCGTCCTGTTCTCTTCAGTAAAGAAAGACAACAACGCGATCGCCTTGAATCCATTCGGCATTCCGAAGGAATTTGCCTTCTCTAACTATGTGGAGGCCTGGGTCAACGCCAAGATCAGCACCTACTTCTTTAACAGCTTGTACATTTCTGTGCTGGCTTCTGTCGTCTCCATTTTGCTGGCGTCGATGTTTGCCTTTGCAGTCACACGGATGCGGCAGGGCAAATGGAATGGTATCCTGTTCTCGCTTGTACTGGTCGGAATGCTTATTCCTAACAATGCGCTGATGCTGCCGATTTATACGATTGTGCGCAAACTGCACATTCTGAATACACATTGGGCATTGATCATCCCTTATATTGCCAATGCAATACCGTTTACAATTATTATTTTGGCCGCATTTATGCGTTCGTTGCCCAGTGAAATTGAAGAAGCGGCAGTTATGGATGGCTTGAAGGCTCCCGGTATCTTTGCTAGAATTATTGTACCTCTGACGGTTCCCGCCATGGTTACAGTATTCATTGTTAATTTCCTGGGAAATTGGAATGAATTTTTGCTGGCTAACTATTTTCTTTCGAATGACGAGCTGCGCACACTTCCGGTGGGAATGGTCCAATTCCGCGATCAGTATCAGATGAATTATGCGCAAATGTCTGCAGGCATTGTCTACAGTGTGCTGCCGGTCATTATTATTTACGCCATTTTGCAGGAGAAAATTATTGAAGGCGTAACGGCAGGCAGCGTAAAAGGATAACCTTATTCACAGTCAGGAGCACTGCCGATGAATTTGCGCTATAAATTATTTACGGCATTTTTGGGCCTGATTATCATCCCCTTGTTTATTCTTGGCATGATTATGTTCTTCGTTACTTATAATTCAATTGAGAAGAAATACAGCCAGCAGTCCGAGTATTCACTTAAAGCGATCAGCTACAGCATCTCCAACGTCTTTAAAGATATGAACAACGTGACAGACAACGGAATTGCTACCTCGGTGTTTCATATGGCGCTCAGCGCGGATGATCCTTCAAAGCAGGATCTGACTGATGCTGAGCAGCTGAACCTGAATGCCAGCCAGCGCAATTTCCGTAGTCTGCTGTATAATCACCCTTCGATCAGCTATGCCTTTCTGTACAATTTTAACGGTAAAGGCAGCTCGGAGATCGTATCGGTATTCAACAAGGAAAATTTCCGCACACTCCCTTACGATAAATTCAAAGGAAGTGCTCTCTATCAGGAGGTCATGAAGCTCAATGGTGTACCGAAATGGCTGGCACCGCATGAATATCCGGAACTGACAGGAACAGAAGCCGTGTTCACACAGATCCGGCTAGTGAAGGAGCTTAGCTTCTTTGAGAACATCGGCATTCTGGTCGTGCAGATCAAGAACTGGGAGTTCGAATCCATATTCCGGAATTTGAAGATTGGGGACAGTAACCAAAAGGTCTCTTTCATGCTGGTGAACGATGACGGAATGATTCTGCTGGATCCGGACCGCAAGCTGGACGGACAGGATTTCCAGTCGTTTACGGCGAAAAATATTACCTTCAAGGAAGGTTTTCAAAGCTTCAAAACCCAGTTCGACGGGGAGAAAAGTATTCTGTCCGTCTATCATCTGAAGGAGTATCCCTGGAGCCTCGTTTCTATCACCTCGTGGGGTTCGTTGTCACGGGAGGTTACAGTGTTCGCCCGCTGGTTTGTCGGGGTTATCTTTCTCTGCTTCCTGGCTGCCGTCATCTTTAATTTGTTCTTTATGAACCGGATAACGGGCGGGATTGCTGTTATTGTCCGCTTTATGCGGCGGGTGGAGGATGGCGATCTTACTACAAGGGTTGAGGAGAAGGGCAATGACGAGATGACATTGCTTGCCAAAGGCTTTAACGATTTGATGGATAAAATCAACGGCTTGTTTAATCGGATCCATCTGGAGCAAAGACGGAAGAATCAGGCTGAGATGCGGGTTCTGCAGGCACAGATCAAGCCGCATTTCCTGTTCAACACGCTGGAGTCGATCAATGTGCTTGCTGTACAGAATGAAGGCCGTAAGGTTAGCGAGATGGTCTACCGGCTAGCCAGCATTCTGCGGATCAGCATTCAGGACAGGGATGAAATCACACTGGAAGAAGAAGTTACCCACCTGCGTAATTATCTCGATATCCAGAAATTTCGTTTCGAGGATGTATTTGATTATGAAATAGACATCCCGGAAGGGCTTATGGGCTGCGGTATCCTCAAGCTGACACTGCAGCCGCTGGTGGAGAACAGTATCCAGCATGGGTTCGAGGGGATCGGATACAAGGGCAAGGTGACTGTAAAGGGCTGGGAAGACCGCGGCAACTTGATCCTGCAGATTGAGGATAACGGAATCGGGATGACTCCGGCCCAGCTCTCGATGTTCCAGTATATGGTTAACGAAACAGCAAACCAGTCGGACGAAGGCCGGACGGAGCATGGCATTCATCCGGAGCGGCGTGGTCTTGGAGTGCGCAGTGTGGCCGATCGTATCCGGATTGAATACGGCGACAGATACGGGATATTCATCTGTGCCAGCCCGGGTGAAGGAACAATCATCCAATGCGTCATACCTAAATACGGGCAGGGGGAAGATCATTATGCTAAAAGTATTGTTGGTTGACGACGAAGCTCCCATTCTGAACAATCTCAACAGGGTGCTGCCATGGCAGGAAATGGGGATGGAGGTTGCCGGTATGGCCCGCAGCGGCATGGAAGCATTACGGATTGCCGAGGAGAACGCGCCGGACCTTGTGCTATGTGATATCCGCATGCCGGTGATGGACGGCTTGACGTTCATCGGCAAGCTGCGGGAGATGGGTCTGGAGAGCGAGGTACTGCTGCTCAGCGGCTACCAGGAATTTGATTACGCCCGGGAAGCCATACGACTTGGTGTAAAGGAATATATCTGCAAGCCGATTCATTATGAGGAGCTTGGCAACAAGGTGCGGGAGATCGGTACGCAAATCCGCAGCAGGCAGTACAAGGATAAGCTGTACAACAGCATTCCGCTGTTTCAGGAAGTGCCTGCAGCCGACGATTCCGTCAAAAAAACACCAGACCAGCTGATGAATCTGGCAGCACAGTATATTTCGGAGCGGCTGCATTATGATCTGGGCATAGAAGAAGTCGCGAACAAGATAGGTATCAGCGGCAGCTACTTCTGCCTGTTGTTCAAGAATCGCTTTGCGATGACCTTTGTGGAATATGTGACCCAGCAGCGGATTGAAGCCGCCAAGTTCATGCTGGCGAGCAGCGACAAGAGCATCACGGCGATTAGCTCCGGAGTAGGTTATCAGGAGCGGCGTTATTTTACCAAAGTGTTTCAGAAGCAGACAGGCATGTCCCCCAAGGAATACCGTGATCAGTACCGGAAAGTGTAACTGCGTTGCTGTCAGGGCAATGTAAGGCCTGAACGTAAGTAACGTAAGAGGAAACCGGCACTGCAAATAATACTATAAAAGGCGATTAACCTTGAACTACAAGGCTAATCGTCTTTTTTGTTTGTAATTTCTGTATGTAGTTGCTTTTCTCATAGAAATCTAAGCTGCACCTTATACTCCCAAAATAAACCATATGTTTTAATTAAAGGGCAGGGGGGTGCGGAAACAGAAGGGGATTGCAAGGGGAATCGAGGCTTCAAAGGATGATAGGAAATGAAATGGAGGAAAGAACCATGAGCGCGAGTAATCCTTCCGTCAGCTTATCCAAAGCTAACAATGCCGGCAGGACCATAAAACCTTCGATATGGCGGGTCATGAGGAAATATTGGGTGTTCTACGTGATGATGCTTCCGGCGATTGTGGTTCTGGTCATTAACAACTACATTCCGATGTTCGGGACGCTGATCGCCTTTAAGGATGTCAATTATCAAAAAGGGATTTGGGGCAGTGATTGGGTTGGTTTTTCCAATTTCAAATATTTGTTCTCTACAGAAACGGCATGGATCATTACAAGAAATACGCTGCTGTACAATACAGCTTTCATTGTGCTGACACTGGTGATTTCAGTCGCCTTTGCCATTATGTTTAACGAAATGCGCAACAGGCTGCTGTCAAAGTTTCATCAGAGTGCAATGTTCCTTCCGTACTTTCTGTCCTGGGTAGTGGTCAGCTATCTGGTGTACGGCTTTCTGAGCAATGAGCATGGATTCATCAATCAGACAGTGCTGCCTTTTCTCGGCCTTAAGCCGATAGAATGGTATTCTCAGTCGCAATATTGGCCAATTATTCTCGTAGTGGTGAAGATATGGAAGGAAATAGGCTATACGACGGTCATATATATGGCCGCCATTATCGGAATCGACCACGAATATTACGAGGCTGCACTTATTGACGGAGCTTCGAAATGGCAGCAGATCCGTAAAATTACGATTCCGCTGATCAGTCCGGTGATCATTGTCATGACGCTGCTGCAGATCGGGAGGATTTTCAACGCGGATTTCGGACTTTTCTTCCAGGTTACGCGGAATGCAGGCGCACTCTACTCCACGACTCAGGTTATCGACACGTATGTGTATCAGACCTTCCTGGCCATTGGAGATATCGGAATGTCATCCGCTGCCGGTCTTGTGCAATCGGTGGTAGGTTTTACACTGATCTACCTGTCTAACCTCGCGGTGCGGCGGATCAGCAAAGACGATGCCTTGTTCTGAGGCGGCCTTCGGCTATGCAGTTTTAAAACAATATTAAGAGGTGGGGAGCATGAGTGTAACAACGGAAACAGCAGATGGGTTAATTCTTAGACCCGGCAAAGTCTTGAAACGGCAAAAAAAGCCCAATGATATCTCCGGGATCTCCAATCTGCTCATAAATATATTCTTCTGGATCTACTCAGCACTTTGTATCATACCGCTCCTGCTGGTCATCATTGTATCGTTCTCGAATGAGGACGCCGTCCTCCGTAATGGATACAGCTTCTTCCCGAAGCAATGGGATACATCATCCTATGAGTTCCTATTGAAGGATTACAAGCAGATTCTTGATGCAGCAGCGGTTTCTTTATTCGTTACAGTGGCTGGAACGATTTTGAGCCTGCTTATTATGGCGCTGTATGCTTATCCAATTTCAAGAAGCGATTTTCCGCACAAAAATTTCTTCGCCTTCTTCATGTTTTTCACGATGCTGTTTAACGGGGGGCTGGTGCCATGGTATCTGGTCTATACACGGATGGTACATCTCAAGGATACTTTGTGGATCCTGATTATGCCGCTGCTGGTTTCTGCATTCTTTGTCATGTTGCTTCGAACGTTCTTTGCGAACACGATACCACCGGCACTAATCGAATCCGCTAAAATTGACGGCGCTTCCGAATTGCGGATATTCATCCGGATTATTCTGCCGTTGTCGTTGCCGGTCCTTGCTACAGTGGGGCTGTTTCAGACTTTGGCCTATTGGAATGACTGGTATCTCAGTCTGATCTTTATATCTCCGGATGGACATGTCAATCTGCAGTACCTCATGTATAAAACAATGCTGAACGTGCAGTTTCTGACGGCAAGCCCGCAGGCGATGGCGGCGCTCGCAGCACAGGGTGTAGAGATCAAGCTGCCTACAGAAACGGTGCGTATGGCAATGGCTGTTATAGGGATTGGCCCGATCGTGTTCGTCTACTCCTTCTTCCAGAAGTATTTCATCCAAGGGCTTACTGTCGGTGCCGTCAAGGGGTGACCGCAACTTGTTCCGGTTTTACCCGGCCGATTTGCGGCACTGCCGTTAAAGCGGCCGGTCCAGCATAAACAAAATAATTGGGGAGGTTATGTTTCAGATGAAGGTTGTGCGAAAAGGCTCCATAGTACTGTTGATGCTCATGGTTGTTTTCACACTTGGTTTATCCGGTTGTGGGGGGAATAACGGCAACAACGCCAATAAAGATACGGCGTCCCAGAAGCCTGCTGAAAATGCAAGCGCTGTCAAAACGGAGGCTAGCGCTGATCCGACGGCGGACCCGGCAAAGGAGCTTAAGCCTTACATTGTGAAGTTAATTTATGTTGGCGCTCCGCAAAAGGATGAAGTGATGGTAGAAGAAGCTATCAACAAAATCCTGGAGCCGAAGATTAATGCGAAGCTGGACATTGCACCGATTGACTGGGGGCAATGGGACAGTGAGACGAATCTCAAGATTGCCAGCCAGGAGAAATTCGATCTGATCTTTACGGCGCAATGGAGATATTATGTTACCAACGCTGCCAAGGGTGCTTACCTTCCGCTGAATGATGATGGCGGACAGAGTGGCAATCTGCTGAAGGATTACGGCCAAGGCATACTGGATACCCTTGATCCGCAGTTCCTTAAGGGTTCAGCGATCAACGGTGTGAACTATGCGGTTCCTACAAATAAGGAGTTGGCGGCACAGGGAGGAATTGTCTACCGGTCGGATATTGCGGATGAACTTGGAATTGATATGGCGAATGTGAAATCCATTCAGGATCTGGATGCTGTACTTAAGGTAGTCAAAGATAAGAGACCGGATATTACACCGCTTTATTTTAAACAGGGAGAAACGTTCAATTCTCAGTATATGGCACAGTATGATACACTCGGCGATGCGGCGATTCCCGGCATCCTGCTGAAGGATAGCCAGGACACCAAGATTACTTCGATGATTGAACTTGACCGCTACAAGGAGATTGTCAAGCTTACCCGTGAATACATGAAGAAAGGGTATATCAATGCCGATGCAGCGATTGCTACCACCTCAACCCAGGATGCGATGAAAGCGGGCAATGTCTTTATGACTGTGCAATCGCTTAAACCGGGAAAAGACAGCGAACTTGCAAATGCTACGGGTCTGGTAGGCAAGTTGAAACAGATTGCCTTCAATGAGCCGACGATTTCCACAAGCGATGCTGCCGGGTCCATGCTGGCCATCTCGGCTTCGTCCGGCGACCCGGCCCGGGCCATGATGGTGCTGAACCTCCTGCACACGGATAAAGAGATCAACAATCTGCTTGTTTTCGGAGTGAAGGGTGTCCATTATGATGTCGTCAGCGGAGATACGATCAAGGCATCGGCCAAATCCGGTGACTATAATACAGCCGCCGCCTGGATGCTGGGCAGCCAATTCCTGAATCCCGTCTGGGAAAGCGAAGCTCCTGACAAATGGGAGCAGTTTAAGGCTTTCAATTCCCAGGGAAAGTCCACTGTGGCGCTTGGCTTCAACTTTGATGCTTCACAGATGAAGACAGAGGTAGCTGCCTGCAAAGCGGTTATGGATGAGTTCGATACCAGCCTGGATACCGGCTCCGTTGACCCGGATACCGTGCTGACGAAATATGCCGAGAAGCTGAAGAAGGCGGGAGTCGAGAAGATTATTGCCGAGAAACAGAACCAGCTGGATGCCTTTTTAGCAGCGCAGAAATAAAATACTGTAACGGTTCAGTTGGATTTACACTATAAGAGGCTTTCTCCGGCAGTTTGATTCCGCTGGAGAAAGCCTCTTTGCCGGTCCGGGTGCTGCTAGCGGAAGCCGGCATCAATCTTCTTCGCATTCTGGACAGCATAGGTCCAGGCAGTGTCAGGATCAAGCTCACGAAGCTCGACACGGGTCAGGAATTCCAGCATGTTTTCTTCAATTGCGGTATGGTGCGGGCCGTAATAGGTTGGCTGGATGCGCAAGGCGGACTCGGAATAGATCAGCCCCGGCTGGGCGTTGCCGAAATAAGGATCGTGCTGATCCTTAATCTCCGGCGCTTCATAAATTTCCGGTGTTGAAGGGAAATTTCCTTGCGCTTTGAAGACGGCAAGCTGCTGCTGGGGGGAGGTCAGCCACTTAATCAGAGCGAAGGCTTCTTCGGGATGTTTGCCGCTCTTCGGTAAGGTCAGCACAGAACCTCCCCGGTTAGCGCTATTTCCTGGAATCAGCGTCATATTCCACAGGCCGCTGGCTGTGGGCGAGCTGCTCTTGATATGTCCGACCATCCAGGCCGGACAGAGCATAACAGCAAAATCCCCGGTCAGCAGCTCTATTCCCCACTGCTGCGTATCTATGGCTGTATGTGCGGATAGATCAAGCCGGTGAGCCTCGATCGCATACTCCCAGGCCCGCTTAATCTGCGGATTGTCCTCAACCAGCAATTCTCCGGAAGGACTGTAATATTGCAGCGGAGATTGGCGCTGAATGGCCAGATACAGATCCTCCAGATTGTTGACGAAGGCTTTGCCCGTCTTTTCTTTGATGATTTTGCCTGTCTCAATAAATTGCTCCCAGGTTCCAATTCTTTCAGCCACTGCCTCCGCTGTGTTCGGAAGTCCGGCAATCGAAAAAATATCCTGACGGTATAACAGGGCGTAGGGGCCAATATCCGTTGGCAGGCCGTAGATGAAAGCTCCGTTCAGTGCTTCCTGCCACTTCCACGCCAGAAACTGCTTCTCCAGCTCTGCTGCACCATATTGACTCAAATCATAGAAATATTCGGGGAATTGCTTAAACTGATCCAGATAGCTGATATCAATAGAAGCAATGTCCGGGGAGCTGTAGCCCGCAGCAAATGAAGTCTGCAGCTTGAGGGGGAGCTGGGTGAAGGTAGAAATCTGGATATGTATATCAAGCTCCGGATGCAGCGCCTGATATTGTCCGATCAGCGGTTCCAGACCCGATCCCGGTATTAGCCAAATATTCAGCTCAACCGGCGGGTCCGGCTCAACAAAACCTTCCTGCTGGGATGCGATGCGGCATCCTCCGGTAGATACAAGCAGCCCCAAGGCCAGTAGGAAGGCCGGCAGTTTGAAGGCCGGTGTTATCGGGTTTGCAGACAAGAAGTTCCACCTCAACTTTATTTATTGTGCTTCTGGTAATCCTGTGGCGTCACACCCATTGTTTTTTTGAAGATAAGGCTGAAATAGGCAGGATCTCTGAATCCGACGAGATCGCTGACTTCATAAACCTTCAAGGTGACATCTTCCAGCAGCTCTGTTGCTTTCTGGATGCGGAGCCGGGTCAGAAAGCTGGAGAAGCATTCACCCATATCCTCCTTAAAGATGCGGCCCAGGTAGGTGGGATTCATGTAAAGCTCATCAGCAATCATCTTCAGGGTGAGATTCTCCTGCAGTCTTGATCTCATCGCCTCAGTCATCAGGGAGATGATTCTGCGTTTGGCTTTAACCTGCAGCTGTTCCTCCAATTGTGCGGAAGATGAACTCCGGCTGCCGTCACTGCGGGAAATATCAGGTGAGGCGTTCTCTTTCTTAACCTGCCGCAAGGCTTCGAGGCTCTCACGGTAAGCAGGTGTAATTTCTTCCAGCGTCCGGTGGAACTTGGATATTCCAGCCCCAAATGAATATTTCAGCAGGTTCTTCAGCTTCTCCAGCCCTTTCAGCGCCAACGCTTCATTCACGTTCTCAAGATCTTCGGATTCCTGTGCATAGAACAACAGGAAGATCGCTTCCTGCTCATCCTGAATCCCAACCGTGTAGGTATGCTGGTTGAACAACTCCTCGAGAATATTGATTGCTGCAGAATACATCGCTTGCTCTGACCAGCTTTGCGGGAGGGTATCTCCGCGGAGCGATATTGTGACGACAACCAGCGAATGGAAGGAGGGGAGGAGATTAGTTTCAAAAAAAGGCAGCGGCAGTCCGTAAAGCAGGTCGGACAGCAGCTTTTTCTGCAAATGCTTATTACGCAGCTGCAGCAGCTGTTCCTGCTGCTTCTTTAGCTGCAGCCGTTCAGATGTTGCCGATACAACGCCCAGAATGCTTTCAACCGAATTCGGTTTCACAAGATACTCTCTTACCCCATAGCGGATCGCCTGGCGGGCGTATGTGAAATCCTGGTAGCCGGTTAAGAGTACCGTCTCGGTATCAGGATAACCTTCGTGAATATGTCTGGCGAGCTCCAAGCCATCCATTCCCGGCATACGGATATCCGAGATCACGAGATCAACCGCATGCTCCTGCAAGATACGGACAGCTTCAATTCCGTTTTCTGCCGAGCTTACCTTGCTGGAGGGTGAATCCTCGCTTTCCAGCAGCTCTAACAAGGAGCGGCGGACAAAACTTTCATCATCGACGATTAGCACATGCATTTACGTGCTTCCCCCTTTGTGGTCCTGATCATATTGCAGAGGAACAGTCACCCTGACAAGCAGACCGCCCAGTTCACTTTCTGACAGCTTGAGGCCATACTCCTGGCCATAAATCAATTTGATGCGGTTATGCAGATTGGAGAGCCCGATCCCGGTATGCAGCAGATTTACCGGGCTGTTATTCTCTGTGGAGAGTGCTTCTATCATCCGCTCCCCGGTCATTCCTTCTCCGTTGTCTTCTACGGTAATGACTAAAGACGAGCCTTCACTGTAGACCAGCACCCGTATCAGCCAATAATCGCGGACTGCAGGCTCCAGGCCATGGGTAATGGCATTCTCAATTAGAGGCTGAAGAGTAAGCTTCATAATCTGGCAAAGCCTGACCTCTGGAATTACGGTGAGCTCAACCCGGAGCTTCTCTTCATAACGCAATTTCTGCAGATAGATAAAGCGGTCAAGCTGCTGCAGGTCTTCCTCGACCGTAACGAATTCAGAGCCCCGGTCGATGCTGTAACGGAGCAGGTCGCTTAACGCCAGCACCATCTGTGCTTCTTCGCGCAGCCGTTTACCCGCCAGAGACCAGTAGATGGTGTTCAATGTGTTGTAGAGAAAATGAGGCCGGAATTGTGCCTTAAGGGCTACGATCTGCGCCTGCTTCTCACTGATCCGCTTATCTGCAAGATCGGCGATGGTATGATCCAGGTTCTGAAGCATGGAATTATAGCTTGAATAGAGAATATCCATCTCCTTGTTCATCGTTCTTTTCAAAAGCGGCAGTGTCGTTCCCCGTTCTACCTTGTTCAGCTTGAAAGCCAGGATTCGGATGGGCCTCGACAGCGTCCAGGAAAAAAAGAAGGTGAAGAGCAAGGCAGCCGCGATGCCGAACAAGCCGATAAGCAGGATATTCCGCCGGATGGAGTTCAAATCTTTCACTGCTTCCTTCGCATCTATATAAGCATAGACACTCCACTGGTTGTAGGCAGAGTGGGCGTAGGAGATAAACATATTCCGTGAGGCTACCTTCTGCTGAATGACTTGCGCTTTCCCGCTGCTGAATTTCTCGACCATTCCGCTCTCCATGTACATCCCGATGTCCTTCGGATCAGTCGAATAGACGATGGTGTTGAACGAATCGGAGATCTGAATCTTCTCGTGGGGGCCGAGCTGAAACTGGTTGACCGCATTGTCTATAACTGCTACTGGAAGAACAAGGAACAGGGTTCCCAGCGGCTGCAGATCATCATAGTTAATGATTTGGCGTGCGCCCATCAGTACCGGAATGTTGCCATTCTGCCAGACATCGGCGCCGAACCAGACCATTTTCCCCCGGTTCTCCCCGATTGCCGGATACCAGTAGGCGCTGTGAATTTCCTGTTCCCGCTCCCAAAGCACCTTAAGCGAGCTGGTATTGGAGTAGACCTGTCTATCGTATAGACTGAAAAGCTTAAGCTGCACATCGTAATTAATGGAACGCGTATGCTGGTCAATGAAATGGTTAATTTCCCGTCCATCTGTCCGCGGTCTGCGGTTGCCTGCGACATCTTTAAGGTTATTCTGGATGACAGGACTGAGCATAATCGTGGAGGATAATCTGTCATGGTCCAGCAGGATGGCGTCCATTTTGCCCTGAAGCTGCTTGACCGATTCCAGAAGGTACTGATTGGAGCGGCTCTGTACAGCTTCTGAGGAGGAGCGGTAGGACCAAAAAATGGTGACAGCAACAATGGCGATAATGATAAGCGAGAAGCCGGAAATCAGTTGGGTCAGAATCGAACTTTTCTTGGACAAAGGCATCACCTGCTGCGTTGATTCTATAATGCAATCATTGTAGCAAAGGTAAATAAAGGAGAATATAACAAAACGCAGCAACCTCGGTTTTTTTATAAAAAAATCATATTTTTACAGGTTGAAAATGGATTTTGATCTTTCTTTACATTTAATGAAACTTTTAAGGGCTTACTGCGTCTAATACTATGTTTTGTAAAAAGCATGTGGCAAAATTTTGCCTGCCGTCCTTTCGGGGCGTCATGCGTTTTTGCGGGGAATATAAGGATTACAGAGAGAGAACTGCAGGCCTTATATACTACAACTGGGAGTAGAAGGAGTCATATCATGAATCTTAAGAAATTATCATTAGCTGCTGTATTGGCCATCACACAGATTGCCGCAGCAGTACCGGCTTTCGCCGCACCCGTCAGCACCTCTTCGACGAGTAACGTGAGTACCGCGGAGGCAACACCAACACCGTCAGCATCATCTGTACCTCTATCTACTGACCCGTTGTCAGGCGGATTGTTGGACGGTACAGCTTCACCGACTCCGTCTGCAGAGCCTACGGCAACACCGCTGCCGCCAGCAACGGTTACCGATCAAACGTACATGCAGACGAACAGTATGGATGCACAGATGCTCTCCGCCACAGGAGATGATCAGCTGGTGCTGATGTTGAACAGCAACAAAATGTACGTAAACGGTGTGTTATATTTGGCCAATCAGCCGATGGCAGTCAAGAACGGCGTATCCTACGTCTCTATCCGGGCGATGGTGGAACGTGTAGGACTGCAGGTTACTTATGATTCCAAGGCTAAGGAAACCGTAGTTACAAAAGGCAGCGATGTAATGCGCTTTAAGCTGAACAGCAAAACCTATACAGTCAATGGCAAGAAGTCCACAATGAAGGGTGCAACCTACCAGTACAAAGGAACGTTTATGATTCCTTTGACCTCCATTACATCGGCACTGAAATTAAATTATGTATTGGATACTGTTCAGAAACGTGTAATTCTTACACTTTCCACAAAGCCTAAGGCTTCTTTTACCGTTCAGCCTACTGAAATTTATGCCGGTCAAACCATGGTCAACTTTGTGACCTCCAGCAGTTCACCGAATGGAACACCTATCGTTAGTGATCTATGGGGTGGAGACAAGCGGGACTACTATGATGAACCCGGTATTTATACCGTTACCTATTCCGTTGTGGATGCCAATGGACGCACGAGTGATCCGTACACTGCGACCATCAATGTTCTGAAGCCGAATGAAGCCCCGGTGGCAAATTTCGTCACAGACAAGGAACAGTACAAAATGGGTGAACCAATCACTTATACGGATAACAGCAGTGATCCAGACGGCGACACGATTACAGTAACATGGACCAATAAAGCCCAGGCGTTCTTTACACCCGGTGCAACAGTCATCAGCCTGACTGCTACGGATTCCCATGGGGCCGTCAATACGTTTGAGAAAACAATTATTATTACGGAAGAACAACTTTACAATGAAGAGGATTTTAACCGCCTGTTCGCAGTACCCGGTACAGCATTCAAATTTGACGGCTCTCCGGTCCCTACTTGGCCGAATCTAAAATACAACACGTCTTCCGAGCCGTTTACCCTGATCCGCAGCAACAGCCCGGAAACGGTGTTCAGCGAGGGTGTTCTGTACCGTGAAACGGCTACAGGTGCAACACGTTTTCTGATTCACCATAAGAATAATTTGTCGATCAACACCAAGGTATATGTGATTGCCACAAATGACAATATGTATCCTGTGACAATTACAACCCAATATTCCGGATTTGGTGGTCCTAGCTCATTTGCAGAGCTAACCGGACAGAAATCTGTAACACGGTACTGGGAATCGATGCTGAACGGCAGCTCGTACAAGCAAACGGTAATCCAGCCAGGACAAAGCGTATCGATTCTTACAGAACTGAATACTATAGCCATGAAGCCAAATGATAACGTCTCGATGCAGGCTGATCTGTACAGTGATTTAGCGGTTACCTATTCCGTGATGATGATTGATGCGAATAAAGAGCCGATTTCTTCACTGCCTTTAACGCCTATCTTGCCGCGTGACGGAGTGCATAATCGGGGTACCTATCCGGATTCTACTCGTCTCATTAACGTTTCGGATTTGGTGGGAACTACTCCAGCCAGACTCGTGATCGGCGACAATAACAATGATCCGAACTTGCTCGGCCTCGATGCCCTGACAGGCCTCCAGGAAACGAACCTGGGGAACTTCGGTGTTCTGTACAAAATCAGGCTGGAGCGGGTAGCGGCCAATACGCTGATTACCTTTAACCCGCGTGGAGGAAACTATATGGGCACCGTTCTTGTTAACGGCAATCAAGTCGTGCAGGTGCCAAACGAGAAAAGTCTGGGAAGTTCCGATTTGAACAGCGTTGTGTACCGGACCGGTGATTATGAAGGTCCAGTAGAGATCCAGTTTACTCCGGCTTCCGGCAGTAACTTGTCAATTAACTTCCTGTTCACACCACTTCCTCCGAAGAAATAAACAGGGAAGTACTTAAGTAATACTGGAAAGCCCGGCAACGGACATTCCAATTTACAAACCCGGCTGCTGCTTCCGTCAAGGAAGGGCAGCCTTTTTTTGTGTCAAATACAGGGGCATTAGGTCTCAAGTCTTCCAGCAAGCGAGTCTTTGGTGGACCGCTTCATTGACGGGGCTTTTGTTTTGGGGCATTATAAAGAGAGTGCAATACAAATGACCTATGTTATGGGAGATGAGCGAATGCTGTCGACAGAACAAATACTGGAAGCCATGTCGGGGCAGGGACTGCGAATCACCGATCAGCGCAAAACGCTTGCCAAGTTATTCGGCGAGAATACGGGATATTTGTCGGCGAAGGATGTTTATGAGCATATGGGCCGCAAGTACAGCGGGCTCAGCTTTGATACAGTTTACCGCAACCTGCGTGTCATGGAGGAACTGGGTGTGCTGGAGCAGGTGGTCTTTGAGGATGGCGTCAAGTTCAAAGGCAGCTGCAATCAGGATCATCACCATCACCATATGATTTGCCTTCAATGCATGAAGACTTACCCGATTCATTTCTGCCCGATGAATTTAACGGATACACCGGATCAGTTCCGGGTGGTCAAGCATAAATTTGAGGTGTTCGGTTACTGCAAGGATTGTGAACAGAACCGTGAAGAAGAGACGGCACTTGCGGCGCACGGCAAAGAAGGGCACTGATTATGCCTATTATACGCAGAACGATCCAGGCCCCAATCCGCGTGTACCGCAAATTTATTTCGCCGCTTAAACCGGCGACCTGCCGCTTTTATCCGACTTGCTCAGCCTACGCGCTGGAAGCAATCGAAATCCATGGCCCGCTCAAGGGTTCGTGGCTTGCCGCGAAGCGTATTGGCAAATGCCATCCCTTCCATCCCGGGGGACTGGACCCGGTACCGCCGCGCAAAGAACACTCTACCGGGGACGAAGCGGCTCCCACGACTTGACATGATGCCTGCATTTTGGGTATATTTTGGATAATAACATCAATTTCCGAGGAACGGATGAGTAGATCGGGACGACCATTACAGAGAGCCGGGAACAGCTGGGAGCCGGTATGGTACGCAGGATTGAATATGGTCCGGGAGGAACTGTCTTCGAGCTGGAGCCGGGTTGTCGCGGCTTAAGTAAGATAACAGCGTGTTCCAGCGTTAATGGACAGTTCCGCAAAGGAACTGGCGAAGCCTGTGTTCTGTGAAGAACCAGGGAACTTTGGGTGGTATCGCGTGAGTATACTCTCGCCCCATAAAGGGGCGGGAGTTTTTTGTGTTTATTGTGTTTGCCAAGATGAAAGGATGACATGAAATGAGCGATAAGAAAACTTTTTACCTGACTACACCGATTTATTATCCGAGTGACAAGCTGCATATCGGGCATGCTTACTCTACGGTAGCTGGAGATGCTATGGCCCGCTACAAGCGCTTGCGCGGCTATGAGGTCCGTTATCTTACCGGTACGGATGAACATGGGCAGAAGATCGAACGAAAGGCTGCTGAAGCCGGCAAGACCCCTCAGCAGTTTGTTGACGATATTGTCGTCGGCATTAAGGATCTGTGGCGCAAGCTGGATATTTCCAACGATGATTTCATCCGCACGACGGAAGAACGGCACAAGAAAGTGGTGCAGGATATCTTTGACCGCCTGCTGAAGCAGGGCGACATCTACAAAGGTGAATATGAAGGCTGGTACAGCATTCCGGATGAAACCTTCTACACCGAAACTCAGCTGGTGGATATCGAGCGGGACGCAAACGGTGCCATCACCGGCGGTAAAAGCCCGGACAGCGGCCACCCTGTCGAATTGGTCAAGGAAGCAAGCTATTTCTTCCGCATGAGCAAGTATGCTGACCGTCTGCTGAAGTATTATGAAGAGAATCCGGAGTTTATCCTGCCGGAATCACGCAAGAACGAAATGATCAACAATTTCATCAAGCCCGGGCTGGAGGACCTTGCGGTCTCCCGTACAACCTTTGATTGGGGCGTTAAGGTCAAGGGCGACGAGAAGCATGTCGTGTATGTATGGATTGATGCATTGACGAACTATATCACAGCGCTTGGCTATGGCTCCGAGGACCGCAGCTTGTATGACAAGTTCTGGCCTGCGGATGTGCACATTGTCGGCAAGGAAATTGTGCGCTTCCATACGATCTACTGGCCGATCATCCTGATGGCGCTAGGCGAGCCGCTTCCAAAGAAAGTATTCGCACACGGCTGGCTGCTGATGAAAGACGGCAAAATGTCCAAATCCAAGGGCAATGTAGTGGATCCGGTTACACTGATCGACCGCTACGGATTGGACGCGCTGCGTTACTATCTGCTGCGTGAAGTGGCATTTGGCTCGGATGGCACCTTTACGCCTGAAAGCTTTGTAGACCGGATCAACTATGATCTGGCCAATGACCTTGGGAATCTGCTGAACCGGACCGGGGCGATGGTGGAGAAATATTTTGGCGGCGAACTCCCGGCTTACGAAGGCAAGGTAACGGCGTTCGACAGCGAGCTTGAAGCGGCTGCGGGCAGCACCTATGCCAAGGTTGAAGAAGCGATGGAAAAAATGGAGTTCTCCGTGGCGCTTACAGCGATCGGGGCATTCATCAGCCGTACGAATAAATACATTGATGAGACCCAGCCTTGGGTGCTCGCGAAGGATGAGAGCAGAACCGGTGAGCTGGCTTCCGTAATGAGACATCTCGTGGAGGGCCTGCGCACCGCTTCGATTCTTTTGCAGCCGTTCCTGACCAGCGCCCCGGCGAAGATCTGGGAGCAGCTTGGTATTCAGCCGGGTGAGCTGACAGCTTGGGACAGCGGCAAAACCTTCGGCCTCATTCCAGCCGGAACGAAGCTGGCCAAAGGCGATCCAATCTTCCCGCGCCTCGATGTTGCTGTAGAGGTTGCCTATATCGCCGAGGCGATGGGTGCCGGCAAACCGGCGGCAGCAGAAGCAGAACCTGCACCTGCAAGCGCTGAAAGCGGCGCAGCAGCTGAGCCGGAGGAAGAGCATAAGGAAGAAATCGGTATCGACGATTTTGCCAAAGCCGAGCTGCGCGTGGCCCAGGTCATCGCCGCTGAGCCGGTGAAGAAGGCAGACAAGCTGCTGAAGCTGCAGCTTGATCTTGGTTATGAGCAGCGCCAGGTTGTGTCCGGGATTGCCAAGTTCTACACTCCAGAGGAGCTGGTGGGACAAAAGGTAATCTGCATCGTCAACCTGAAGCCGGTGAAGCTGCGCGGCGAGTTGTCGCAAGGCATGATCCTGGCCGCCTCCAAAGGCGACAAGCTGACGATCGCAACCGTACCGGACAGCATGCCGAACGGTGCAATTGTGAAGTAAACAGGCTGTACCAGAACAAATAACGGGTCCAAATGGGCAAATTCAATTGACCCGCCAAACGAATGCAAGGGAACGCACGCAAGCCAGCAATGGCTGCGGTGTTCCTTTTTGTTATGGATACAAGGGATACACGAAGCTTTGAAGCTGTTATTGACTCTGGCAGCAGAACGTTCGAGAGAACATGAGAGTTGACTTATCGTAACCATTACTATTATAATTCTCATAGTAAAATTTACGATTTAAGGAGTCGATAGCAATTATGTCTTTAACAAAACCACACAGAGGGCTGCTGCTGGTGCTTGCTCTGCTGGTAATCCTAACACTTGCGGCCTGCGGTCCCAAGAGCAGCGGGAGTATCGTTGAGGGTAAAGTGAATGTAGTCACTACTTTTTATCCTATATATGAATTTGCCAAAGAAATTGGCGGGGAAGATGCCAATGTCATCAATCTGCTTCCGGTTGGTGTGGAGCCTCATGATTGGACCCCGCGCAGCCAGGATATCATCAATACTTCCAAAGCCCAGCTGTTTCTGTACAATGGTGCCGGACTTGAGGGCTGGGTGCCGAACTTCCTCAAAAGCCTCAACAGCGACAGTAAAGCCAAAGCTGTTGAAGTCAGCAAAGGCGTCGATTATATTATGACAGATGAAGAAGACGGGCATGATCATGGAGGCGAGGAGCATGCGCATGAAGGTGAGGAGCATGCGGATGAAGAACATTCCGAAGAAACAGGCACCGACAGCCTGCATACAGATCCCCATACCTGGGTAAGTCCAAAATCCGCGCTTGTGATGGCTGAGAACATTAAAGAGAGCCTTCAGTCTGTCGATCCTGAGCATGAATCCGGTTATGAGGAACGTTATAATAAGCTTGCAGAGCGCTTGCAGGCGCTGGACAGTAAGTTTACGACAGAGCTTGCCAAGCTGCCGAATAAAGAAATCGTCGTGTCCCACCAGGCGTTTGCTTATCTCGCGCGTGATTATGGCTTGAAACAACATGCCATCATGGGCTTGTCCCCGGATGCGGAACCACGCGGGCAGGATTTGCTGGATTTGGCGGCTTTGGTAAAAGAGGAAGGCATCCGTTATATCTTCTTCGAGGAACTGGTTTCCGACAAGCTGGCCAAAACTCTGGCTGGTGAAGCCGGCGTGGAGACTATGGTGCTAAATCCGGTTGAGGGACTTACCACCGAACAGGACAAGAATGGAGACAACTATTTCACATTAATGGAGAAAAATTTGCAAAATCTAATTCTGGCTTTACAATAGTAAGGAAAGTATAAGTGAAAGGCGGTACTTCACAATGCAATCGGTATCCTTGGACTGCCATCAGCATATGATCGAGATACAGGATCTTTCCTTCTCTTACGGAGAGCAGAAGGTGATTTCCAATCTGAATTACACCGTTAAGGAACGGGACTTCCTGGGAATTATCGGTTCCAACGGCGCCGGTAAAACAACCTTACTGAAGATGATCGTCGGGCTCCTGCCCGCAACCAGCGGGGATATTAAATTATTCGGCCAGTCTGTCCGCAAGTTTAAGGATTGGGAGCGCATCGGATATGTCCCGCAAAAAAATGCTTTCAACCCCTTGTTTCCGGCGACGGTCCGTGAAGTCGTGCTGTCCGGCTTGTACAACAATAAGAATCTGATCCGCAGAGTGTCCAAAGCGCAGCAGCGCCAGTGTGAGGACGCCCTTGAGGTAATGCGGATTCAGGATATCGCTGAGAAAAGAGTTGGCCAGCTGTCCGGCGGTCAACAGCAGCGTGTATTCCTGGCCCGTGCGCTGATCAACCATCCGGATTTGCTCATTTTGGACGAACCTACCGTCGGTATTGATGCCGAAACGCAAGCCGGTTTTTTCGATCTCATTATGCATATGCACGCCCATCATCATATGACTTTCCTGATGGTGTCGCATGACATCGACATGATCAAAAATTATCTGGGGCAGGAGCCGGTTCAGAAAAACGGCAAAATCAATTTCTACTGCCGCCACTCTCATGACGTCCAGGATTGCGCCGTGGAGAACCTGCAGCATACACTTACCTGATCCGGGGCTGCCACATAATACACTTAATACTCCAAACCAGTCGCTGACATACAAAATAGCTGCAGTAAATTCAATAATGCCGGATACTGTACCGTTAACCATCAGTCTGCCGCATCAGCAACTCAACCAGAAACTAACTTTAACAAGAAAACGACTGATTTGGCATCTATGTACGGACTAATAACTTGATCTGCTGCATTATGTGCAGCAGAATAGCTACATATTTACTAGTTTTTATATTCTGATGTATTTCCTACACTAGAATTCAGTGAACGCACCATTATTCAGCCATATTGCTGCATTCTGCTGCACATAATGCAACAGAATTCCATATCAGCGCCAAAAGTGAGCAATCTATTGTATCATCTGCAGTAGATTGCTCTTCTCCGCTGAAACAAGCCGGTTTTACCGTTGGTCATCCATTGTACAACATAGGATGACCAGGTTTTTGATCTTAGCCTTTGATCTTAGCCTTTGATCTAGCCTTTGATCTTAGCCTTTGATCTTAGCCTTTGATCTTAGCCTTTGATCTTAGCCTTTGATCTTAGTCTTTGATCTTAGCCTTTGATCTAGCCTTTGATCTTAGTCTTTAATCTTAGCCTTTATTCAGTACCCAGATCCCGCACCGGTAAAGCGTATCCCGTAAGGGAGGAAAAGCGTTTTTTCCTCCGCAGTTACAAGATACCGCAATACACCTCTCCCACGCCAGTTGCACTTAAGCGGGTGTCCAGAGGGCAGAGCCCTTGGGGCCCTCCCTTGGAAGGGAGGGTTTGGGAGGGTTCGAAATTGTTTCAGACGAGGAGAATATATCTTGGAAATTCTATTCAGTGACTTTTTTCAGCGGGCGCTTGCGGGCGGGCTGATGATCGGCATTACCGCGCCGCTTATAGGCGTTTTTCTTGTGCTCAGACGATTGTCGATGATCGGAGACACGTTGGCCCATGTGACCATCGCAGGTGTGGCGCTTGGCTTTCTGACCGGGTTTTATCCGCTGGGGGCAGGTCTGATTTTTGCGGTGGTGGCCTCCTTTGCCATCGAAAAGCTGCGCAAGGCGTACAAGAGCTACGCTGAGCTGTCCATCGCGATTATTATGTCAGGTGGGGTAGCGCTGGCTTCACTCTTTTTCACCTTAGGCAAAGGGTATAATGCGGATGTGATGAGCTATCTGTTCGGGAGTATCTATACGCTCAATAATACAGATCTGATTGTAGTGGGTATCGTGACGATTGCCGTAGTTGTAGTTGTGACGCTGTTTTTCAAGGAGTTTTTTCTGCTCAGCTTTGAGGAGGATGCGGCGAGTGTCAGCGGCCTGCCTGTGAAGCTGCTCAACATGCTCATTACGGTGCTTACGGCGCTTGTGATCAGTACGGCTATTAAGATTGTCGGTTCGCTGCTCGTGTCTGCGCTGCTGACGATTCCGGTGGCGATCAGTCTGCTGCTGTCACGCAGCTTCAAGTCTTCGGTTGTACTGTCGGTTATCATTGCCGAGATTGCTGTTGTGGGAGGTCTGGTAGTTGCGGGGGTGTGGAATCTGGCGCCTGGGGCAACAATCGTTCTGCTGCTGATTGCCCTTCTGACCCTGACACTAATCGGCAAAAAAGGATTGCCCACGTAAGTATGTAACTAGCAAAGTGACCCTGAACCCGGAAGGAGAGCTGCCGCTTTGTCGAACCTGAATGCAGGAATTGCTTTTGCCGCTGGTGTGGCGTCGTTTATATCACCTTGCTGTCTGCCGCTTTACCCTTCGTATTTATCTTATATTACCGGGTTGTCCGTGCAGCAGCTGAAGAGCGGCAGTAACAGCAAAGAGGTACGTTTCCGCACCCTGTCGCATACGCTGGCTTTTATCCTGGGGTTTTCAGTAGTCTTTTATACGCTCGGCTTTGGGGCCGGGCTGTTCGGGCAATTTTTCAACGGGCAGCGTGATCTGATCCGCCAATTGTCGGCTATCCTAATCATTGTGATGGGACTGTTCCTGCTGGGGATTTTTCAGCCACAGTTTCTGCTGCGGGAACGCAAGCTTGATCTGAAATGGAAACCGGCGGGTTATGCCGGCTCCTTTATTTTTGGCATCGGCTTTTCCGCGGGCTGGTCACCTTGTATCGGGCCGATTCTGACGGCAATCATCGCGCTGTCTGCCAGTGATCCGGGAACTTGGTTTACGATGATTACCGCATACAGTATCGGCTTTGCCTTGCCGTTTTTCGCACTGGCCTTCTTCCTGGGCGGGGCGAGAAAAATCCTGAAATATTCCAATGTGCTGATGAAGATCGGCGGCGCACTAATGGTCTTAATGGGGGTTTTGCTGTTTACAGATCAAATGTTCCGGATAACGATCTGGCTGCAGGGAGTCACGCCGGACTGGCTGATCTTCTAGCTTAGGTAAAATAATCAATTCCCGCTTCCGGGAAATGTTCAAAAATCCGCTCTGTGATGAACTCCCGCAGGGCGGTTTGCTGTTCGTCAGGGTACACATATTTATTCTGGCCCCAGCGGCCCCATTTCTTTTTGCGCTTTTCAATATCCATCTCCAGCTTTGATTTGGGGTAACGTTTCTCAATCACGGTTTTGGCCGTTTTGGTGAAACGGTGCTGAATCATCTCAAAAGTCAATCCTTTGCCCACATCCGGCGGAAGGGTTTTGGCCAGTTTCTCCAGCAGTTCCGCATAGCCTTTTTCCCAGCCGTCATGCCAGATAATCGGTGCGATGATAAAGCCCAGCGGATAACCGGCCCGGGCTACTTTTCCCGCAGCCTCAATCCGCTCCTCAAACCGTGAAGTAGCCGGCTCGAAGTTCTTGATGACATAGTCGGCATTCACACTGAAACGGATTCGTGTATGGCCGTTATGCTTCAGTTGAAGCAGCGGCTCAACATGCTGGTATTTGGTTACAAAACGCAGCCGCCCGAGCGGCTCTGCGGCCATGAAGCTGATCAGCTCCGTCAGGGAGCCGGTAATATGCTCCAACCCGAGCGGATCTGAAGTACAGGCGGCTTCAAACGTAGTGATTTCTGGAGCGCGCTCTTCGATACATTTTTTAGCGGCCTCGATGACGTCCCCGGTGTTCACATAGACACGGATATAGGGCTTGGCCCCCAGCGTGGTTTGCAAATAACAATAATGGCAATGTCCCATGCAGCCGGTGGCAATCGGTATCGCATAATCCGCGGACGGCTTGGACTGGTCAAAGGTCAACGTTTTGCGCAGGCCGACCACCAGTGTTCTTTTGGCGATTTTGTATTGCTCAACCTCGGTTTCGCCGGGCAGGTTCGTAATACGGTTATGCGAGGTCGTCATGCGGTAGGGGATGTTCTGGGCTTTGACCCATTCCATAATCCGTACTCCTTTGGGATAATTAAGCGAATCCGGCTCGAAAAAAACCAGCTCTGGAATGAAAAGACCGGTCGGCTTTTTCTGTCTTTTTACCGCGGGACGTTCGGGCGTTACTACAGTCATGGGTTCACGCTCCTTAGGGATGAGGATATCGTTATTGTGCCGGTTAAGGGCGGAATAAAATCATGGTAATCATCGCTATGCAGGGCAACAAGGGGCCGGAGGACTTGCCAAAGAGCGGCAGAAACATGTATCATTGTTAGAGCAAGGTTGGCCCCCGCGCCACGCTCATTATAGAAAAGAGGTAAACTTGAATGCCAACACCCAGCATGGAGGATTATTTGGAGCGCATATACAAGCTCATCGACGAGAAAGGATATGCGCGGGTTTCGGATATTGCCGAGGGACTGGAAGTACACCCCTCCTCTGTAACCAAGATGATCCAAAAACTGGATAAGGACGACTATCTCATCTATGAGAAATATCGTGGGCTTGTCCTAACGAGCAAAGGTAAAAAAGTAGGAAAACGTCTCGTTGACCGTCATCAGCTGCTGGAGGAGTTTCTTGGCCTGATCGGAGTACAGCAGGAGCATATTTATAAGGATGTGGAAGGCATCGAACATCATTTGAGCTGGGATTCTATCACGCGGATTGAAACGCTGGTGGAATATTTCCGGCGCGATGAAGCACGTCTCCAGACCTTATACGATATTCACCATGAGCTGGTCAGCGATTCTTAAACGAAGCAGATTTTTCTTGCTTTGCGCAACTTTTCCAGTTTTTTTACGTCAAAACGGGTAACGTTCTTTTTTTCTATGACCCCGTTTCCAAAGCAAACGGCCGTCTCCCTTATTTAAGGACGAGAGGGCCGTTTCTTTTTGTTTATACACATTTCAGAATGTAAACCTGGGAGGAATTATGAATTACCGAAAATGGATTGTAGGATTGCTGGTTTTTGTCTTGTGCCTGTCTGTAGGGTTACCCGGTGTCCGTGCGGCAGCGGTGCCTATTACGATTGAGCTGGATGGGAAACTACTAAGCAGTGATGTGCCGCCGTACATTACCGCTTCCAACGTAACACTGGTGCCTGTAGCTGTAGTCAGCAGGGGACTTGGCGCGACAGTGGATTGGAACCAGAGCAGCAAGACGGCCACGATCAGCAAAGGGAGCACTGTGCTGAAGCTGACCAGCGGCAGCACAACGGCCCTCGTGGACGGAGCTTCTATCAGCCTTGAAACATCAGTTCAGAGCCGGCAGGGCCGGGTGATGGTGCCGCTTCGTTTTGTAGGCGAACAGCTCGGGCTACAGGTGGCCTGGAATAAGGCAGCAAATAATATTGCCCTATACTCGAATACCGAAATTATCAGTCCTGTGACCCCGTCGGTTCCAACTACACCGGAAGCGCCTGCGGTGCCAACACCTACCGTGCCAACGCCAACGGTGCCGAAGCCAACCGTTCCTGAAATCCCGTCCATTCCGGGAGCAAAAACAGGCAAGGCGATGAAAGGGGCGTGGATCTCCACCGTATTCAATCTGGATTGGCCGTCGACCTCATCGGCAAACAATGCCGACAAACAGAAGAAAGAGTTCAACACCATGCTGGACAAGCTGCAGGCCACCGGCTATAACGCCGTATTTGTCCAGGTCAGACCGTCAGGGGACAGCCTGTATCCTTCGGTGCTTGTTCCCTGGTCCAAGGTGTTAACCGGAACGCAGGGGAAGAATCCCGGTTATGATCCGCTGGAGTACATGGTTAGCAGCACACACGAACGCGGTATGGAGTTTCATGCCTGGTTCAACCCGTTCCGTGCAACCACGGATGCCAGCACTTCAAGCCTTGCCAGCAATCATGTGGCCAAGGCCCATCCGGAGTGGATTGTAAAAGCAGAGAACAAGCTGTACATTAATCCGGGAATTCCTGAGGCGCGCCAGCATATTATCGACACGGTGATGGAGGTTGTCAAAGGCTACGACATTGATGGTGTGCATTTGGATGACTATTTTTATCCCTCCGGCTCTTTCGCCGATGACACGGCGTTCAATACATATAACGCCAAGGCTATCTCGAGTAAAGGGGATTGGCGGCGGGACAACATCAATGAATTTATCCGCCAGCTAGGCCAGGAGATTCATAGCGCCAAGTCAGATGTTTCTTACGGTGTCAGCCCGTTTGGCGTGTGGCGCAACAAGAAGGCCGACAGTACCGGCTCGGACACAACGGCAGGCGTATCAGCCTATGATGACATGTATGCGGATACCCGGACATGGATCAAAAACGGCTGGATCGATTATATTGCACCGCAGATTTACTGGAGTTTATCCTTCTCCGCTGCCCGCTATGACAAGCTGGTAGACTGGTGGGTAAATGAAGTTAAGGGTACCGGAGTGAAGCTGTACATTGGTCAGGCAGCTTATAAGGTTGGAGCAAGTGATCAGAAGGCCGAATGGCAGAGCGGCGAGCAAATCATCAACCAGCTCAAATATAACGAACAGTACGATGAGGTTGCCGGAAGCATTATGTTCCGTGCGAATGATATCGTCGTGCGTGATCCGTTCGGACTCTCCAGCTTATTGACGTTCTATTTCAAATCCTGATGAATTGCCGGCAATTGCAATCATAAGAAGTCATGAAACTACCCCCGTGCTCATAGATAAGCAATAGGATCTATGGAACGGGGGTAAACTCTGTATGGAGATTAATGCTGTGTTTGAAGGCGGTGGGGTAAAGGGAATATCGCTCGCGGGAGCTGTGGAGGCGACGGAACATGCGGGCCGCACCTTTCGTAAAGTAGCCGGAACCTCCTCGGGTTCCATTATCGCCTCGATGCTGGCTGCAGGTTATAACGGTGAAGCCATGAGCCGGATTATAAAAGGAACTTCTTTTTCTTCTTTTTTGAAACGGGGAGCGTTGTACAACACAGCTTTCGTAGGCCCTGCGCTGCGGGTGATGATTAAAAAAGGCCTGTACTCAGGAGAGGCGCTGGAATCCTGGATCCGCGGCATTTTGCGGGAGAAAGGCATTGTTACCTTCAGTGATTTACCGCGCGGAAAGCTGTCCATCATTACTTCGGATATCTCGAACGGACGAATTGTTGTCCTTCCGGACGGACTGGAGGAATACGGCATAACCCCAGGCGGGTTTGAAGTCGCCAAGGCAGTCCGTATGAGCTGCAGCATTCCTTATTTTTTCGACCCGGTTATGCTGCGTTTAAGCGGGCAGGCTGCCCGGGGGAAGTCATTCACTGAACAATTCGTTTATTTCGTGGACGGAGGACTGCTCAGCAATTTTCCGTTATGGCTGTTCGATGAGAAACAAGCAGGCTTTAAAAGTCCGGGGCACAACATCCCTACAGTCGGCTATCAGCTGATCGGGAGGACGGATCCCCAGCCTCACCGGATCACCGGTCCCTTCAGTATGCTGCAGGCGCTGGTTGGGACCATGCTGTCGGCCCATGATGAACGTTATATCGAAACAGAGAAACTTGTGCGGACGGTCAAAATTCCGACACTGGGGATTTCCACAACCAGTTTTCATATTTCCCCGGTGCAGGGTGATGATCTGTACGCGGCGGGATATAAGGCGGGGGAGGAATTCTTCAAAAACTGGAGGCCGCCCGTTCACAAGCTCTCCCAGTGAGTCTCAATAGGGGACTCGCTCCCCGAGGGTCCCCATCTGGTATTAAAAAAGGCATCCCACACGTCAGTTATGCAACGTGGAGATGCCTTTTTGAAAAGATAAGAATTTATATGTTTCACGAACCTGTTAATGATATTTTGGAAGCTGATCGTCGCTTTTACCCTTGCTGCCCTCGATAACCTGGAACGGATAGCTTTTGCGTTTGCCGGGAGCGGTTTGGGCTTTGCGTACCCCTGCCACTTTAGACATGGTTTTCTGTGAAGGCTTTACTTTTGTGCGCGGTCTGCCGGGAGTCCGTGTTTTTCCAGCCGGTGTCATCTTGTAGCCATAATAGAGGAGACCGAATAACACCAAAGGAAAAATGAATACCGACAACGTTCCGAATACATCCCTCAACATTCCTGTAACGAGACCCAGTACCGCGAGCGATACCGAAATCCAAAAAATCAAAGCATGCCTCATAGGCCACTCATCCTTTCGCAGGATCCAATATGCCGCCTGACACTCTCACTTCTGAATATTCCCCTGCTTCAATTGCGGCATCAAGCTCCCGCATCCGGTTGAACGAGGCGATGGATACTTCCACCATATCATCCTTAGGTTCCTTAGTGGTGAGCAGCTGCAGCCACAGCCCCGGATAACCTAAATACTTGAGACCCGGAATGTCGCGTACAGCGTTGGTGCCCTTCAGCACTTCAAACGATACGCCAATGACGACAGGAAGGAGAATAATCCGCTGCAGTACACGCTGTGTAAGGTTATCCCAAGGGACAACGGAGTAAATGATCACACCCAGTACAATGGTCAGCATCATAAAGCTGCTTCCACAACGGTAATGCAGGCGGCTGTACTTCTGTACATTCTGAACAGTCAATTCCTCACCGGCTTCAAAAGCGCTGATGACCTTATGCTCGGCTCCGTGATACTGGAACAACCGCTTGACCACCGGGGTCTGTGAGATTGCCCATAAATAAACGAGCAGAAGAACCAGTTTAATTGCACCTTCTACGAGGTTGTGCAGAACATAGTTATCAAATGCATTGCCGAATAAAAAATCTTCAACGAATACCGGCACCAGTGTAAATATTACCTTACCGAAGAGAAAGGAGAGAATACCCATAACCGCCACGCCAAAAATCATGCCGAGGCTCCAGCCCTCATCCTTCTTCTTTTCTTTTTCTTTCTGCTGCTTGGCAAGCTCTTCCGGCTCTGTTTCATCCTCGGCATACGATTCCGCTGAGTAATTCAGATGTTTGGAGCCTTTGGCGCTGGAATCTATAATACTGACAATGCCGCGAAGCAGCGGAATCTTGCGCAGTTTAACGACCCAGCTCTTATCGCTTCTCGGCACCTCCAAAAATGTGATTTCCTGATTCTTCCTTCTTACGGCTGTTACGTTGATATGCTTGCCGCCGAACATGACGCCTTCAATAACGGCTTGGCCGCCGTAACTTGGAGTTTCTTGGGACAACCAATTCACCTTCCCATGTATTAATATGATTTATATAATACATTGTAACTAATTTATGCCCACATTGCTAGTTGGATTGCCTTTTCCTGTGCATACTAGCATTTAGAGAGCGGAGGGGCCGAAGGGCAACCCATATATTGAAAGTGAGGCAGTAAGATGAATAATGCAGGCAAACAAAAATCGCAGCATACGAACCCTTTTTATTTTGCCATTGAACTGGGCTTTTTTGCGGGAATAATCTGGGGAGGGATCCGCTGGCTGATGTATGCTTTTCATTTCACCAAGGTTCTTCCGGGTTTTTTGGCCGAGCCTTTCTTTAAACATGAATTTCTGATGACAGCGGCCGGGCATTTGGCCGGGTACCTGTCTTTTATCGTGTTCTCGGTAGCAGCATCACTCTTTTATGTGCTGATCTTCCGCAAGCTGAAGGGTCCCTGGCCGGGGATGATTTACGGTGTTCTGTGCTGGTCCGCGCTCTTTCTTGCCGGGTCGTGGCAATTTCTGATGCAGCCTCCGTTCAGGTTGCCTTGGAACTCTGTAATCAGTGAATTTTGCATCTTTTTACTCTGGGGTTTGTTCATCGGCTATACCGCGGCGATCGAGTATACGGATGAGCGGAAACGCGAGCAGCAGACAAGCCTGGCTTAATGGCCCGAAAAAACTTCTCAAGGGCATGACCCTATGTTAAAATACAATGTGGCTATTTCGAGAGGAGAATGAAAATGGGCAACGGGCGCGTCTCCAAGCTGCGTACGGTTTTGCAGGAACAAGGATTGGATGCGATGTTAATAACCAGCGGCTTCAACCGCCGCTATTTGAGCGGATTTACCGGCTCTTCCGGTTATGTACTGGTGACCGGTGATGACAGTTATCTGCTGACCGACTTTAGGTACATGACACAGGCTGCAGAGCAGGTGAACGGACTTAAAGTGGTTCAGCATGGTGCTAAATTCATTGACACTGTACGCGAACTGCTGCCGCAGGGCGGCAATATCCGTGTCGGCTTTGAACAGGATGATGTAACCTTCAGCGCTTACACCGCATATGCTGCGGCTCTGCAGCCGGCGGTACTGGTTCCAGTCTCCAAAGCGGTTGAGAACCTGCGCATGTTTAAGGACAAGGAAGAGCTGGCCGTCATGCAGCGGGCAGCGGATCTGGCGGATGCAACATTCAGCCATATTCTGAATGTGATCAAGCCCGGCATGACCGAGCGGGATGTAGATCTGGAAATGGAATTCTACATGCGTACCCATGGCGCTACTTCTTCATCGTTTGACACCATTGTGGCTTCCGGTGAACGTTCGGCAATGCCTCATGGTGTGGCAAGCAGTAAGGTCATCCAGAACAACGAATTCGTAACCTTCGATTTCGGTGCGCTGCTGGACGGCTACTGTTCGGATGTGACCCGCACCATTGCGCTGGGAACTCCGGATCCGAAGCTGAAAGAAATCTATGATATTGTGCTTGAAGCGCAGCTGCACACGCTGGCTAACATCAAGCCGGGTATGACCGGACGGGAGTGCGACGCTTTGGCGCGTGACATTATTACCCGTTATGGCTATGGGGAATATTTCGGCCACAGCACAGGCCATGGCCTTGGCATGGAAGTCCATGAATGGCCGCGGTTGTCCAAGCTTGCCGATGAAATTATGCAGCCGGGTATGGTAGTAACCGTAGAGCCGGGCATTTATTTAGAAGGCCTCGGCGGTGTGCGCATTGAGGACGACATCGTGATTACAGACAGCGGTATTGCGCTGCTCACGCATTCGTCCAAAGATTATACGGTATTGTAAGGATCGCTTGAACAGGTAAATTATTGATTCCAGGAGGGATTTTTTGTGATTTCAGTTAACGATTTCAAAACAGGCTTGACCGTAGAGGTAGAAGGCGACATCTTTACCGTACTTGATTTCCAGCACGTTAAACCAGGTAAAGGTGCGGCATTTGTCCGCTCCAAACTGAAGAATCTGCGCAACGGCAACACTGTAGAACGTACATTCCGTGCAGGTGAAACTATTGGCCGGGCGATCATCGAGAACCGTGGTGTGCAATATCTGTATGCCAGCGGTGCGGACCATGTATTTATGGACAACGAAACTTATGATCAATTCGAATTGTCTGCCAAGCAATTGGAATGGGAGCTTAATTTCCTTAAAGAAAACATGACTGTGAATATCGTCAGCTACCAGGGCGAAATTCTCGGAATCAACCTGCCTACCAGCGTTGAGTTGAAGGTTGTAGAAACAGAGCCGGGCATCAAGGGTAACACGGCTCAGGGCGCTACTAAATTTGCTAAGGTAGAAACCGGATTGAACGTTCAGGTTCCTCTTTTCATTAATGAAAACGACGTTCTTTTGATTGATACCCGCGAAGGTAAATACATCTCCCGCGCGTAAGATTTGTCCTGCCTTAACTTACATTTATACCAACCGGCCTCCCCCGCATCCTGCGGGGGAGGCTTTTGGCTATCCGGGTAAGGCAGTCTGGTAAATCAGGGAAAGAAACGGAAATTGGGCGCTTTTTTATGAAACCATTAACGCATGATATGGTTTTCGTATTATACTGGTTTAAAGCGTGAAACCAAATATAAGCTACATAGAGCGAAATAGGGAGTGAATGGGACTTTGTCACTTTATGTCATGAAATTCGGAGGCAGCTCCGTCGGCGATATTGAACGCATGCAGCGTGTCGCCAAACGCATCGCAGACAAGCAGGATGAAGGGCACCGCTGTGTTGTGGTTGTATCCGCCATGGGGGACACCACGGATGATCTAATCGATCAGGCGAAGCAGCTGAACGCTCAGCCGCCCACGCGTGAAATGGATATGCTGATGACGACGGGGGAACAAATCTCTGTTGCGCTTCTTTCCATCGCATTGCACGGAATCGGCCGCAATGCCGTATCGTATACAGGCTGGCAGGCGGGCTTCGTCACCGATGAGACTCACGGCCGGGCACGGATCAATGAAATTGATCCCCACCGCGTGCTGGAGTCGCTGGAGCGCGAGCAGATCGTCATTGTAGCCGGATTCCAGGGGATGACCCAGAGCGGCGAAATTACCACGCTGGGCCGCGGAGGTTCGGATACGACAGCTGTAGCGCTGGCAGCCGCCATCAAAGCGGATGTATGCGAAATTTACACGGATGTGGACGGCATCTACTCCACAGATCCTCGCATCGTGAAGAGAGCGCGTAAGCTGAAGGAAATCTCTTATGATGAGATGCTGGAGCTGGCCAACCTGGGAGCGGCAGTACTGCATCCGCGCGCCGTGGAATATGCCAAACGATATCAAGTGAAGCTGGTCGTCAGATCGAGCTTTAACCATAATGAAGGTACTGTTGTGAAGGAGGAAGCGAGCATGGAGCAGGGAGTAGTAGTTAGCGGAATTGCCTATGACAAGAACGTGGCGCGGATCAGTATTCTGGGAGTGCCTGATGTTCCCGGCGTATTGGCCCAAGTGTTCGGCAAGCTGGCTGAAGAAGGCGTTGACGTAGATATTATCGTACAGAGCGGCGTGCAGAATGAGAAAGCGGATTTCTCCTTTACGGTGGCGCTTAGCGAGCTCGCACGGGCCAAGGAAGTGATCGAGGGGCTGCACAGCGCCCTGCCATACCGTGAAGTCACTTCAGAGGATAATCTCGTCAAAGTATCGATCGTAGGCGCAGGCATGGTCAGCCATCCGGGTGTGGCCGCGCAAATGTTCGAGGTCATTTCCCAAGAGGGCGTAAGCATCAAGATGGTCAGCACCTCCGAGATCAAGGTATCTTGCGTGATTGAATCCGGCAATCTGCAGCAGATCATTCAGGCGCTTCATACCGCCTACAATCTTGATACAGAGGAGCAAGCCTTCGTCGGCGGTCCGCAGGACCGCCGCTAAGGAATGCTCTCGACAAGACGATCATAGTAAAAAGTCCTATTCCCGCTATAGAAGTGGAGAATAGGACTTTTTGTTATGGGCAGCTTTCCGCTGCTGCTATCCGAGACGCCGGAACCGGCCGACAATCTCTACGGTCTGCAGAACATTGACGAAGGACTTTGGATCGGTTTCCAGAATTGTTTTTCTCAGTTCGGCAAGCTCATATCGGGTCGTTACAGTCATGAGCATTGTATTGCCTTCATGGCTGTAGCCGCCTTCCGCATTGACGACGGTAACGCCGTGAGGCAGGAGCTTGAGGCGGGTCAGCATCTTTTCCCGTTCCTTCGTGACGATGAAGCAGGTCAGCTTGATGTGGCGGCTGTGGATCATATCGACTACACGGCTCTTGACGAAAATACAAAGCATAGCGTAAAGGGCAGAATCCCAGCTTTTAAAGAAGCCGAGGCTAAGGATTACCAGACCATCCATTACAAAGAGTACGGTGCCCATTGGAATATCGTGTTTGCGCGTAATAATAGAGCCAAGTATATCAAAACCCCCGGAAGAACCCCCTGCACGAAGCGAGAAGCCTACCCCGCCCGCAATTATTACCCCGCCGAAGATACTGGCAAGGATCGGGTCCTTGGTCAGTTTTACCAGCGGGATGACGGTCAGAAACCAGGTAGTGGCTAGTACCGAGAGCATGCTTAAGCAGATATATTTCTTCCCTACGGCAATGAAGCCCCAGATCAGAATTGGAAGATTGATACCAAAATAGAACAGTGAGATGTACTTCGGATTCGTTAAATAACCAAGGATGGATGCCGTCCCTGCTACCCCGCCACTGAGCAGCTGATGAGGAATAAGGAACAGCCGGAGTCCGCTCGCCACCAGAAAGGCCGAGAAAATAATGATGGCCACATCCCTCACCTGTTTGGCTACTGTGTTTGAAACAAGCGGCACTACGAAATTACGAACTTGCATGACATAAATCCCCTCTTTTTCCGATGTCTTTATCCAACTATAACAATGTAACAAGAAGCTTGAAGCGATAAGTCCGGTTGTAGTTTATCCCACAGGCCGCCCTTATATTTTCCAGCTCCTTTTTTTCAGGCACTGCAAAATTTATTTTATCATACTGATGATATTTTTTTATAGAGGGATTCACTATGATTTCTTTCACATCTTCCAATTGATAACCGCCCATTTCTTATTGTCTAAAGTAGGCAAGTCCAGCATATCCATGGATAACAGCAAGTTTTCCCGCGGGTGAAGTCTGGCAGGTTGCAATTCAATTTCCAATTGTAAAAAAGGAGTTGAACAGATTGGACAAGTATGTGAGCTGGATGGCGGCGCTTCGGCTGCTCTCAGGCAGTGTGGAAGTAACGGCTGCGCTGATCATGCTGCGGCTGAATCAGGTGGACAAGGCACTGGCGGTCAATTCCGGGCTGGCTCTGGTCGGACCTACGATACTGATCTTAACGACGGCGGTTGGACTCACAGGGATGGCGCAGGAGCTGTCCTGGGGCAAGCTGGGCTGGATTGGCTGCGGGGTAGCCTTTCTCTTAATCGGGATTCTGAAAAAATGATAGATGATAGTCATAAAGCACAGGTACAAGCATAAATATGGAATAAAGCTATTAAAGTAGAGGACAACTTGGGGGTACTCTGTATGGCTAACGACTGGCTTTTATTGTTTCCCGAAAAAGTAAGGGCGCTGCTGAGAGGACTTCCTGTTCATTTGCTGGACAAGGTGGAGGAAATCCGGGTCCGCGAAGGGCGTCCGCTGGAGATCAACTATTCCGGCAAATATCATTTCCTCACCGGCGACGGCAGTCTGACCCAAAGACCCGAAGAAGCGTACAAGCCAAGCCGAGAGGACACTCACCGGCTGCTTGACCTGATCAGCAATCATTCGCTCTATACGATGGAAGAAGAACTGCGCAAAGGCTTTATCACCATCCCCGGCGGACATCGCATTGGTCTTTCCGGCCGGACCGTCTTAAGCGGCGGCGGCGTGGAGCACTTGCGGGACATCACCGGCTTCAATGTCCGGATCGCCCGTGAGCTGCCCGGCATTGCCGACGGAATTCTGCCCTACCTGCTGGAAAGGGGGAGGCAGCGGGTCATGCACACGCTGATCCTCTCGCCGCCGCAGCATGGCAAGACTACACTGCTGCGCGATCTCGCCAGGCAGATCTCGACGGGGAGCCCAAGAGGGCGGGAGGGCAACCGGCCGGGACTGAAAGTCGGCATTGTCGACGAACGTTCGGAAATCGCCGGCAGCCGCCGCGGCATCCCGGCCTTTGACGTGGGTCCGCGTACGGACATCCTCGACGGCTGTCCCAAGGCGGAAGGCATGATGATGATGATCCGCTCCCTGTCGCCCGATGTGCTGATCGCCGATGAAATCGGCCGCCCTGAGGATGCCGAAGCCGTCACCGAAGCGCTGCACGCCGGCATCACGGTAGTAGCCTCGGCCCACGGCAAGGAGGTGGCCGAGCTGGCCCGGCGGCCCGGCCTTGGCGGATTGCTGGAACATCATATGTTCGAGCGTTATGTCATCCTGCACCGGACGGACGCCGGGCTGTCGTTCCGCATCCTGGACGGGCAGAAACGCGGGCTGCTGCTGGTCTCGCCTGAAGAGCGGCTGGGCGGTGACCGCCATGCTTAAGCTGTTCGGAGCCGTGCTGATCGTGCTGGCGGGTACGCTGGCCGGGTTCAAGCGGGCTGCGCAGTATGCTGACAGGCCCCGGCACATCAGAGGCCTTATCGCAGCGCTGCAGCGGCTGGAGACCGAGATTCTGTATGGCTTCACCCCGCTCCCGGAAGCACTGCGCCGGATTGGGCTGCAGTCCAAGGATCCGCTGAGGGCGTTTTTTATGAGGGCGGCTGAAGAGATGAGCCCGCCACATGACCGCAGCGCCGAGGAAGCCATCCAGCGGGCTATGGATGCCCACTTCAAAACCGCCTCCCTGAAGGGAACGGAGCAGGAGATCCTCCGGCAGCTGAGCTGCACGCTCGGCACCAGCGACAGGTCGAATCAAAGCACGCATATCGCGCTGGCTTTGCAGCAATTGAAGCAGGAGGAGACAGTGGCCAGAGAAGATCAGGGCAAATATGAAAAAATGAGCAAAAGCCTGGGTCTGCTGCTTGGAGCATTGATCGTCATTTTGATCTTTTAGCGAGGTGCCAGGAATGAATATTGAAGTCAACGCGATCTTTCAGATTGCCGGCATCGGCATCATTATCGCCATGATTCACACGGTGCTCAAACAGATGGGTAAAGAGGACATCGCCCATTGGGTGACGATAGTCGGGTTCATCATTGTGCTGTTTATGGTGATCCGCATGCTGGACGGACTGCTCCAGGAAATCAAAACGATTTTTCTTTTTCAATAGGCAGGCCTTATGGAAATCATTCAAGTGGTAGGAATAGGGCTCCTGTCAACGGTTCTGATCCTTGTTCTGAAGGAACAAAAGCCCATGTTCGCCTTTCTGCTGACCACTGCGGCAGGCATTCTGATCTTCCTGTTCCTGATCGGCAAGATCGGCACGATTCTGGGCACGCTGGAGCGGGTGGCGGAGTCCTCCGGGATGGAAATGATCTATCTCAAAACCGTGTTTAAAATCATCGGGATTTCCTATATCGCGGAGTTTGGAGCGCAGATTGTGCGTGATGCCGGACAGGAATCTATCGCCTCCAAAATCGAGCTGACCGGCAAGGTGCTGATCATGGTGCTTGCCGTACCGATCATCAGCATTATTATCGAAACGGTGATGAAGCTCCTGCCCGCCTGATCCGTGACCCTTAGTAAAAAAAGCCAGAGAAAGGCGGGAGGAAAGGATATGCGTCAACGCAGTATTTTTCGTCCGCCAAAACTAAAAATGCTGCTGCTGCTCCTGCCCTGCCTGCTGTTTCTGTGGTGTGCGGATACCGCCCGGGCTACAGCCGCTGCGCCAACCAATGCGCCAACTACCCCACCAACGTCTTCAACCACCCAGGGAGGGTCTTCCTCTCCAGTGGATCAGTGGGTGAAAGGGCAAATGCAAAGTCTGCCGACAGACAAGGTGGAGTCGTACTGGGACCAGCTGATGAAGGATTACGGAGGATTTTTTCCGGACGGGAAGACTCCTTCGCTGATGGATATGCTGCTGCCGGGGGAGAAGGGACTCAGCTTCAAAAGCGTGCTGACCGGACTGACCTCCTACATGTGGCACGAGGTGCTGTACAACGGCAAGCTGCTGGTGACGATCGTTATGGTCAGTGTGCTCAGCATGATTCTGGAGACGCTGCAGACCGCTTTTGAACGGAAATCAGTCAGTAAAATCGCCTATATGCTCTGTTACATGGTTGTGCTGGTCATCGCTGTTAACAGCTTCAATATCGCAATCGGCTATGCCAAGGATGCCATCGACCGGATGATCGATTTCATGATGGCGATGATCCCGCTGCTCTTCGCGCTTCTGGCTTCGATGGGCAACATCGTTACAGTGTCGGTTACCCATCCGCTGATTGTTTTTATGATCCATGCGGTGGGCACGCTCATCCATACCGTCGTGTTCCCGCTGCTGTTCTTCTCGGCGGTGCTGCATCTGGTGAGCGCAATGTCCGAGAAATACAAGCTGACCCAGCTGGCCAATCTGCTGCGTAACATCGGAGCGGGCTTGCTCGGCGTACTGTTGACGGTGTTCCTAGGTGTCATTTCTGTCAGAGGGATTACCAGCTCGGTTACGGACGGAGTGACCATCCGTGCCGCCAAATATATTACGGGGAATTTCGTGCCGGTTATCGGCAAAATGTTCGCGGACGCCACCGATACGGTGATCTCGGCTTCACTCCTGGTGAAGAATGCCATCGGGTTATCGGGCGTCATTATCATCCTCTTCCTTTGTGCTTTTCCGGCGATCAAAATCCTGGTTCTCGCGCTGATCTACAATGTGGCCGCAGCAGTCATGCAGCCGCTGGGCGAGACACCGATTGTAACCTGCCTGCAGACGATCGGCAAAAGCATGATTTATGTATTCGCGGCGCTGGCCGCCGTATCGCTGATGTTCTTCCTTGCCGTCACGATCATGCTGACGGCCGGCAATGTCACCGTCATGATGAGGTGAATAGGGAACAGCTTCAAAGCGGTTTTTTCTCTGAAGTGAGTATTGTCGAAGCGAGTTCTGCGATGCAGTCCTAACAAAACTTGTAGGAGGTAGACAATGACCTGGTTGGGCGGATGGCTGCGGGAGCTCATTCTGGTGGTGCTGATGGCCGCCTTCGTGGAAATGCTGCTTCCGAGCAAGTCGATGGAGCGTTATGCCAGGCTGGTGCTCAGTCTGCTGGTCCTGCTTACTATGCTGAGCCCGATTGTCTCTTTTCTGAAAGGAGATGCTGCAGCAGAGCTGAGTGTGGCGATGGTGCAGCAGGAGAAACACGGCGGTCTTTTGTCCGGTGCAGGTGACGGGGCAGACTCGCTGGAGAAAATCCTGGCGGACGGGCGGATGCTGGCTGCGGGAGCGAAGGAACAAAGTCTGAAGCTGGCCGCCGAAGAGGTGGCTGGGCAGATGAGAGACCAGATTGCCGGCAGCACAGGGGTAGGCGGGGCGAAAGTCACCGTAACACTGGGGATGGGCAAGGCTCCCGGGGAGGGCGGAGGTGAAGATGTTCCGTTAATCTCTTCGGTGACCGTCTCCCTGCCGGCAGCAGCCGGAGCAGTGGAGGCTGGGGGTACAGGTGCGGAATCAGACAATGGCGCAGGTACGGCAGAGCCGATCATCATCCAGCCGGTGGAACCTGTGCAGGTTAGCCTGGGCGGGGAAGAGGGAGAGGCAGCTGAGGTTGGAACAGAAGCCGGGGCATCGGTTGAAGACAGCTCCAGTACAAATACCGATGAGGACTTGATCATCAAGCTGCTGGAGCAGAACTGGAATTTAGACCGCGATGCGATTCATATTCAAGGCGGTAAAAACAGCGCCGAGAAATTATAAATATAGCTCTACCAATACGGCATACGCCGGTAACCGGAGGAGGGATAAGAAGTGGGCAATTGGCTGAAGAAACTGGAGCAATGGGCAGGAGGCGGGTCCGGCAGTCCGAAAAGGAGTCATACCTTCCGCTGGCTGATTATTTTGGGACTGCTGGGTGCGGCAATCATGCTGTTCAACTCCTTCGTGAACGTGAAAAAGCTGGACAGCGAGAACACTGGAAGAGAACCGCCGGTAAGCGAGAGTTCACAGGCGACCCTGCAGCAGGGGGAATTGAGCACTCCCAATTCATTTGATGGCATTGAGCTGGCAATGGAGAACCGCACGAAAGAAATTCTGGAGAAAATCGTTGGTGTAGGCACGGTCGATATTATGGTCACTGTGGATTCTACTGAGGAAATTGTCGTGGTCCGGGATATGAACGATTCCCAGCAGCAGAGCGAAGAGACCGATGCCAACGGAGGCAAACGGCACACCACACAATACACAAGGGATGGCGAGATCGTCACCTACAGCCAATCGGGCGACGAAACCCCGATTATAACCAAGCGGATAAAACCCCAGGTGCGCGGCGTTCTCGTCGTTGCCAAGGGAGCGGAGAACAAAGTCGTCCGGGGATTGATTGAAGAGGCTGTCGAGAAGGGGCTGAACGTGCCTAGCTACCGCATATCCGTAGTGCCGCGCAAGCAGGAGCAGTGATTGATTACATGCTACAAACTTTGAGGAGGAATAAAAAATGAAGGGCAAAAGACAAACGATTTGGTTGGTATCCATGCTCAGCTTAATGGTTGTGCTTTCCGCATACTATTTATTCACAGAGGACTCCGGGGCCTCGGTCCCCCAGGAAACAGCGGGAAGTATTCAAGTGGATAACCTCAAGGAAACTGGCGCGAATTCATCAGTACTGGATAACGGCTTGGTCATCAATGAAGTGGACACAAAGGATGCAGTTACTTCTGATGCCGGAACAACGGGTACAGCGGACGACAGCACAGCTGTCACTGCTGATGACAGCACCCTGCCGGCAAATGCCAAAGGTGAAGACGCCGATAAGACAGCAGCCGCAAAGGACGATAAATCAAGCGATTCGAAAACCGCAGCTGCAGATACCTCTGCAGCAGCCGGTAAAGATACTGCAGCAGCTTCCACAGAGAAAACTCCAGCCAAGGGCGACGATGAAATTCTGGATGAGGTAGCCTCCCAGAGTGTTTCTGCAAGCAGCCTGTTCAACAACTACCTCTATGAACGTGAGCAGCAGAATCTGAAGAATTACAACGATTTGCTGGCCCTGATCAATGACATGGACAAAACCCCTGCCGAAAATGCAGTTGCCCATGAACAGCTGAACAAGCTTGAAGAAAAAGAAACCAAAATCACCGGAATTGAAGAGCAGCTGCAGAAAAAATACGGAGAAGCCATTGTCAAAGAAGAATCCGGAGATGCTTATACCGTGGTGGTACTGAGCGAGAAGCTGGATGTGAAGCAAGCTGTTGGAATCGTGGATCTCGTGATGAAGGAACTAAGCGTTTCCCAGGACAAGATCAGAGTTCAATATGTCAGCGAGCAATAATCAGCCTGTCGAAAACCAAAGAAAATGCCGAAAGAGCCCGGGCGCGCCCCGGGCTCTTTCCATTTCTATCGTTTGTGATATAATACATAAAGTTATCTTGACCGTATCAGAAGAGTGGCTTCGAGAGAAAGCTGAAGGAGTGAACTATTAAATGTTCAAGTTAAGCGAAATTAAGGAATTGATTAAATTGTTGGACCAGACCTCCTCCGTACACGAGTTGGAGATTGAAAGCGAAGGAATGAAGCTGGCTATTCGAAAACCGGATCGCCCTGAAGCTGATGGAACAGCAATACAGGCGACTCCTTATGGCTATCCCTTTACGCAAGCACCGCAGCCGCAAAGTCCGCAGCAAGTTGCACCTACGGCCGTTTATGAGATCCCTGCTGCACAGCAGCCGCCATCTTCACCCGCTGAAGGCGCATTACATAAAATTGTCTCACCGATGGTAGGGACTTTCTATAGTGCCGCTTCACCGGAAACCCCGTCTTTTGTTAATGTCGGCGACCGGGTCAGCGAGAAATCAACGGTCTGCATTATTGAAGCGATGAAGCTGATGAATGAGCTGGAGGCTGAAGTACGCGGAGAGATCGTCTCCGTCCTTGCCGAGAACGGCCAGCTTGTGGAATACGGCCAGCCGCTGTTTCTGGTGAAACCGGAATAAAGCACGCTGAACTTGAGGAGCTTGCAAGCTTCGTTAAACTTTGGGAGGAAACGCATGAACATTCAAAAAGTGTTGATTGCCAACCGCGGCGAAATCGCGGTCCGCATTATCAGGGCCTGCCGTGAACTGGGCATTTCCACCGTGGCGGTCTATTCGGAGCCTGACCGGGATTCACTGCATGTCCGGTTGGCTGACGAAGCTTACTGCATCGGCCCGATGCTGTCGAAGGATAGTTATCTGAATTTTACAAATATTATGAGTGTAGCCACGCTTACTGAATGCGATGCCATTCATCCGGGCTACGGTTTTTTGGCTGAGAATGCCGATTTCGCAGAAATCTGCGGATCCTGCAATATTACCTTCATCGGACCGTCCCCCGACGCGATTACGCGTATGGGCGACAAGGCTGTAGCCAAGGAAACGATGAAGCTGGCTGGCGTGCCGATCATTCCCGGCTCTGACGGGCTGGTGGGTGATGTGGAGGAGGCTATTATGCTGGGCCGCGATATCGGCTATCCGATTATCGTAAAGGCTACCGCAGGCGGCGGAGGCAAGGGCATCCGCATTGCCGAGGATGAGGAATCACTCGTGAAGCAGATTACCGCCGCACAGCAGGAAGCACAGAAGGCTTTCGGCAATGCAGGCGTGTACCTGGAGAAATTCCTGACCGGCATGAAGCATGTGGAGATTCAGATCATTGCCGATAACCACGGCAATGTTGTCCATCTAGGCGAACGGGATTGCTCCGTGCAGCGCCGCCGCCAGAAACTGGTGGAGGAAGCTCCATGCTCCGTACTTACGCCGGAGATCCGCGAAGCTATGGGCCAAGCAGCGGTGCGGGCCGCACTGGCGGTCAATTACTCGGGAGCGGGTACGCTGGAGTTTCTGCTGGGTCCGGACGGACAGTTTTATTTCATGGAGATGAATACACGGATTCAGGTTGAACACCCGGTAACGGAGATGGTTACGGGCGTTGACCTGATCAAGG
This sequence comes from Paenibacillus sp. FSL M7-1046, assembly GCF_038007405.1. Taxonomy (NCBI): domain Bacteria; kingdom Bacillati; phylum Bacillota; class Bacilli; order Caryophanales; family Paenibacillaceae; genus Paenibacillus; species Paenibacillus sp. FSL M7-1046. The sequence goes on from NZ_JBBOXB010000001.1 coordinate 4,708,009, forward strand.
AAATGATTTCTGTGGCTGAAGGGAATCCGCTGTCCTTTACACAGGAAGATATCGTGATTAACGGCTGGTCCATTGAATGCCGTATTAATGCAGAGGATCCGGAGCGTAACTTCATGCCTTCACCGGGCAAGATTGGCTTTTATCTGCCTCCGGGCGGACTGGGTGTACGTGTAGACAGCGCAGCTTATCCGGGATATACAATCTCACCTTTCTACGACTCGATGATTGCCAAATTGATTGTCTGGGCGCCTACGCGCCAGGAAGCGATTGCGAAGATGAAGCGTGCGCTTGCTGAATTTGCCGTGGAAGGCATACATACTACAATTCCTTTCCATCAGAAACTGCTGGAGCACCCGGTATTTCTGGACGGCAATTTCGATATCAAATTCCTCGAAGAGTATGAAATTTAGGACGGCTTCTCATTGTTTGTCATAAAGTTCGGCAAATGATATAGTATGTTTAATAAGAGACGTGCTTGGCGCTTGAAATTGTGAACAACTTTTTGATTGAAAGGTGTGAAGTCCAAAATGAGTACATTGCCGACAGAATTCGAACGTACGGAGATCGGTGAGATCCAGATCGCTCCTGAAGTGATCGAGGTTATCGCAGGTTTGGCAACCGTAGAAGTTAAAGGTGTGGCTGGCATGAGCGGCGGCTTTGCCGGAGGAATCGTGGAGCTTCTCGGACGCAAGAACCTGTCCAAGGGCGTTAAGGTAGAGGTTGGCCAACGTGAGGCGGCTGTGGATGTGTCCGTCATTATTGAGTACGGCAACCGTCTCCCTGAAGTGGCTGCAGAAATTCAGCGCAACGTGAAACGTTCCATCGAGACAATGACAGGTCTGACCGTTGTGGAAGTAAATGTGCATATTCATGATGTGCAATTCAGAAACAACAACACTGCAGACAAGAGTGAAGATACAGATGCGGTTCTCCGCGTGAAATAAGGGCCTGCGTTCTTCCATAAACCCCCGACAGCACCGTCGAGGGTTTACTCTAATTTAAGGAGGTTATGTGACTCGTGGCAAAAATTTTGGACAGACTTCTGCTGTTTCTGTACAGCTTAAGTATCGGAATATTATCAGTAATTGCCATCCTCCTCTTAAGCGGCGCTATTCCGGATACGCTGGAGATTCCGGATGACCCTGCAGCGTATATAACCGCAATAGCCGTGGCTGTTATCCTGTTCTTGCTCAGCATCCGTTTCTTCTACATTTCTTTGCGCCGGGACCGCGCCTCGATGCCTTCGGTGGATCAGCGCACGGAGTATGGGGATATTCAGATCTCTATAGAGACCATTGAGAACCTGAGCCTCAAGGCTGCCGGTAAAGTAAAAGGGATCAGGGATTTGAAATCGCGCATTCGCGTTTCACAAGCCGGTCTTGAAATTATGATCCGAGCAGTGGTGGACGGCGAGCATTCCCTTCCGCTGCTTACAACAGAAGTGCAGCGCCAGGTGCATGAATTCGTGCAGGAAACGACCGGGATTCCGGTTGCTGACGTTTCTGTATATATTGCCAACCTTACTCAGTCTCCAAGCTTCAAAAGTCGAGTGGAATAGAGGTGAGTTTCCCTATGTTCTGGAGAGAAGTATGGGAAAGTCACGGGGGTAGAATTGCCGGAGTCACCTTCGGCATCGTTCTCGGATTGATTTATTTGATTAGCGGTTTTTGGGATATGCTGTTCTTTGCACTGGTAGTGTTCATCGGATATACGTTCGGCAAAAGAAAGGATACCGCACAGGGTCCCCTGTTTCAGTGGCAGGAGCTCGTAGCGCGGCTGTCCGGACGCTGGCGTCCCTTCAAGTGAACCGCTATAGTCTTTCTCCCGGAGCTGGAACCCGTTCGTTAGAGTTGCCTGTTTTGCCGGAAGAAGGGCTGTGCGGTTTTTTTTCTGGGGCAGGGCGGTAGTCGGCTGGATCGTTGACGTAAAATGAAGTTTTGCGCTTGTTTAATTGCATTTTGTGCATTTAAAATTGCAGTATTGGTCTTCAAAGCTTATTTAACTGTATTTCGTACAATTAAATACAGAAGTAAACACGGAAAAGAACTTTTTTTGATTTTTAATTGTACGAAATACAATTAGGGATAGAATTTGCTTGATTTAGCTTAAAATAATTGTATGAAATGCAACGCGACAGACTGGTGTGGAAACACGGCAGTGTAATATAAAATGCGAGATCAGATTGTAGGAGGAAACACATGAAAAGACGTTTAGCGAGAGAGATTATCGTCCAAAGCTTGTACCAGATGGAAATGAATGACGTAGACAGTGCGGAAGCCGTGGAGATGCTGATTGAGGAAGCTTCGGAAGAGAATGAGACTGAACGTGTCATTACAGACGAAATTGAATTGAAGGCGTATGTCGTTGAGCACGTAAATGGGGTTTGGGAGCATAAGGTTGCGATCGACGATATGCTTGAGCATTATCTTAAAGGCTGGCAAATGAGCCGGCTGTCGCGGGTGGACCGTCAGATTCTGCGCCTGGCCACGTTCGAAATGGTGTTTGGCAATGATGTGCCGGCTAAGGTTGCCGTCAATGAGGCGATTGATCTGGCCAAGCACTTCGGTACGGACGATTCCGGCAAGTTCGTCAATGGCGTACTCGGCAAGATGATTCAGGAGATTGATACGCTCAAAGCAGATCTTTAAAGTATTCTATCTACATCTTAATCAGACAAAAAGGGAGAGACTTACATGACAGCAGCAATCATCAGCGGTAAACAGGTATCCGACGAAATTCGTATCGACATTGCCCGGGAAGTTACCGGACTGGCCGAACGCGGCGTGAAGCCCGGTCTTGCTGTCGTTCTTGTCGGTGAAGATGCGGCTTCTCAGGTGTATGTCCGCAATAAAGAAAAATCCAGCACCCAGCTTGGCTTCCATTCGGAAGTCCACAGGCTGGATGCCTCCACTTCCCAGGAAGAGCTTCTGAAGCTGGTGGCAGAGCTGAACAGCCGTGATGATATTGACGGAATTCTGGTTCAGCTGCCGCTTCCGAAGCATATTGAGGAGAAGGCAGTGATTGACGCCATTTCCGTGGAGAAAGATGTTGACGGCTTCCATCCTATCAATGTCGGCAATCTGGTCATCGGCGATGACAGCCTGCTTCCTTGTACGCCTGCCGGAGTCATCGAGCTGATTAAACGTACCGGTACTGAATTGTCGGGCAAACATGCTGTAGTCATCGGGCGCAGCAATATCGTCGGCAAACCGGTCTCACTGCTGCTGCAGCGTGAGAACGCAACGGTAACAATGTGCCATTCGCGCACCGCGAACATTGCTGAGCTTAGCCGCCAGGCAGACATTTTGGTGGTAGCCATCGGCCGGGCCAACTTCATTGACGGATCTTATGTTAAGCCGGGAGCTGTTGTGATTGACGTCGGGATGAACCGTTTGGATAGCGGTAAGCTTGCCGGTGATGTCGATTATGAGAGCGCCAAGGAAGTTGCCGGATACATTACACCAGTACCGGGCGGAGTGGGGCCAATGACGATCACCATGCTGATGAGCAACACGCTGATAGCGGCCAAACGCCGCCGCGGCCTGGAATAGGTCAGGACTCATGGCGGCAGAACGGCAAGTCTACTCGATAAAGGATCTTAACCGTTACATCCGCATGAAGCTCGATTCCGACAACCTGCTGTCCGATGTGTGGATTCGCGGAGAAATCTCGAATTTCACCCATCACGGCAGCGGACATATGTATTTCACGCTGAAGGATGAGAGCAGCCGGATCAAGGCGATAATGTTCGCTTCGCATAACCAGCGCCTGCCCTTTGTCCCGAAGGAAGGCACCAAGGTTATTGCCAGAGGCAATGTAACCGTATATGAACGGGACGGGCAGTATCAGTTCTATGCTACGCATATGCAGCCTGACGGGATCGGCAGTCTGTACATGGCTTATGAGCAGCTCAAGCGCAAGCTGGAGCAGGAGGGACTGTTCGCGGCAGCACGCAAACGGCCGCTGCCGCGGTTCCCGCGCTGTATCGGGGTCGTGACTTCTCCTACAGGTGCGGCGGTCAGGGATATTGTGATTACGCTGCAGCGGCGTTTTCCGCAGGTGGCGATTGTGCTCTATCCCGTGCTTGTCCAGGGCAAAGGTGCAGGCCCTTCCATTGTGAAGGCCATCGAAACCTTAAATGACATGGGCGAGGCCGACGTACTGATCGTCGGCCGGGGCGGCGGCTCACTGGAGGAGCTATGGGCCTTCAACGAAGAAGCTGTCGCCCGGGCGATCGCGGCGTCAAGCATTCCGGTCATCTCGGCCGTCGGCCACGAGACCGACTTTACGATCGCCGATTTCGCCGCAGATCTGCGGGCGGCGACGCCTACGGCCGCTGCAGAGCTGGCCGTGCCGAGTGCGGCTGAACTGGCCGCGCAGCTGCGCACGGCAGAGCAGCGGCTGCGCCAGGGCCTGCTGCGCCGCTCCCAGCGCGGCGGCGAGCGCCTGGCTTCGCTGCAGCGCTCGCTGGCGCTGGTCGGCCCGCGCCGCCAGCTGGCCCAGCACGCGCAGCGGCTGGATATGCTCCGCACGGCGCTCACGCGCGCAGCGGAGACCCGGAACCGCCGTGCGCGTGAGCGCCAGGCGGTGCTGCACCACAGCCTGCAGCGGTTCCATCCGCTGGGCAGTGTCAGCGCTGCCCGCCAGCAGGCGGAGAGCATGACCCGCCAGCTGGCGGGGGCCATGCAGGCGCGCCTGCAGGACAAGCGCTCGCGGTATGTGTCCGAGCTGCGCCATCTGGATGCGCTCAGCCCGCTCAAGGTCATGTCACGGGGCTACAGCCTCGTCTACGACGAACAGGAACAGCATTTAATCAAATCGCTTAAGGAAGTCGAGCTTGGCGATGTGGTGAATATAAAGCTCAGTGACGGACAGCTAAGCTGCCAGGTATGGGGAATGAAGGAGGATGGCAAAGACGATGACGAAGGAAGCGGAACTGGATTTTGAAGGAGCTATGGAGCGGCTGGAGGAAATCGTACGTGAGCTTGAGCACGGCGACGTTCCCCTAGAGAAAGCTATAGATTTGTTTCAGCAGGGCATGAAGCTCTCGCAGCTATGCGGCAGCAAGCTGGAACAAGTGGAACGCAAGATTGAGATGATTACCCTGGAGGATGGGGAGCTGCGCAAAAAACCGTTCGGTGCCCGCCTGGAAGGGGATGCCGATGAGCCGCTTTGAGCATGACTTGGAGACAGGCACTGCCGGTAAGGCCCAGCAACCGCCGCTGAAGGATTACATTGCCGAAGTCTGCGGACTGGTTGGAGCTGAGATGGAGCGGACGCTTCCGGCAGCCTGGACGGTCCCTGTCCATTTGAAGGAAGCGATGGACTATTCGCTCCAGGCCGGAGGCAAGCGCCTTCGCCCGCTGCTCGTCATCGCTGCCTGTGAAGCGCTGGGAGGCAGCCGCGAGGCGGCTCTGCCGGTAGCAGCGGCCATTGAGATGGTGCATACGTATTCGCTGATTCACGACGATTTACCGGCCATGGATAATGATGATTACCGGCGCGGCAAATTGACGAATCACAAAGTATTCGGTGAAGCGACGGCAATTTTGGCCGGCGATGCGCTTTTGACGCATGCGTTCTACAGCGTGGTACAGGCTTCCCGCCGCCATGGCATTCCTGCGGAGCAGGTGCTGTCCATCGTGGAGGACCTGGCCGAAATGGCCGGTCCGCGCGGCATGGTCGGCGGCCAGGTTGCCGATATGGAGGGTGAGCAGGGGCTGACCGATCTGAAACAGCTGCAGTACATCCATCTTCATAAGACTGGCGATCTTATCGTTTTCTCGCTGCTGGCGGGCGGACGGATCGCCGGAGCCGATAAGAAGCAGCTGGAGGCGCTCCGTGAGTTCGGCACCCATATCGGGCTGGCTTTTCAGGTGCAGGATGATATTCTGGATCTGGTCGGCGACGAAGGCAAACTCGGCAAAAAAACAGGCAGTGACATCAAGCAGCAAAAGGTGACCTACCCGTATTTCATCGGGCTGGAATCCTCGCGCGAAGAGGTGAAACGCCTAACGGACGCTGCCCGGAGCGCGGTGCTGGAGGGCGGATTTCCCGACAATACACGGCTGCTTGAAATCGCGGGGTATTTAATGGCTCGCGATCATTAGAAAAATTTAGGGAGCGGCTGTGTTACGACAGCCGTTTCGTTTGTGTTATAATGGGTTTTATATATTTTACAACATCTAGGAAAGCGGGGAATACTCGTGCTGCTTCCACAAATAAATGATCCGGAGCAACTTAAATCCTTGTCAACCGAGGAGCTGGCTACCCTTGCGGAGGAAATCCGCCGGTTTCTGATCGAGAAGCTTACTGTAACCGGCGGGCACCTCGGATCCAACCTGGGGGTAGTGGAGCTTACACTGGCTTTGCACTATTGCTATGACAGTCCCCGGGACAAAATGATATATGACGTAGGGCATCAGGCTTATGTGCATAAGATACTGACCGGCCGCCAGGACCGGTTTGATACGCTGCGCAAGCGTGATGGGCTATGCGGCTTTGTAAAGCGTTCTGAAAGCGAGCATGACGTATGGGAAGCCGGGCACAGCAGCACCTCTTTGTCAGCTGCGATGGGCATGGCTATGGCCCGCGATTTGAAGGGCGAAGACAACAAGGTAATTGCTGTGATTGGCGATGGCGCGCTCACCGGCGGGATGGCTTTTGAAGCCTTGAACCATATCGGTCATGAGAAACGCAAGCTGATGGTCATCCTGAACGACAACGAAATGTCCATTGCTCCCAACGTCGGGGCGATGCATAATTATTTGAGCAAAATCCGTTCCGACCGCCATTACCTGCGGGCCAAAGATGAAGTTGAAAGATCCCTGAAGAAGATTCCGGCGATCGGCGGCAAGCTGGCCAAGACCGTTGAGAAGATCAAGGACAGTCTTAAATATATGATGGTTCCCGGAGTGCTGTTTGAAGAACTGGGCTTTACCTATCTTGGACCGGTAGACGGGCATGATCTGGAGAAGCTGATTGATACCTTCCATCAGGCGGATAATGTGTCCGGACCTGTTCTGGTGCATGTGCTGACCACTAAGGGCAAAGGTTATAAACCGGCTGAAACCGATTACTATAAATCACATGCCATTTCTCCTTACAAGATTGAGTCTGGACAGTCCCTAAAGGCTGTGGGCAATCCGATGTACACTGAAGTATTCGGGCAGACGCTGATTGAACTAGGTCATGAGGACAAGCGCCTCATTGCTGTTACCCCGGCGATGCCTGGGGGTTCGGGTTTATTCCCGTTTGCCAAGGAATTTCCGGATCGGATGATTGATGTCGGGATCGCCGAGCAGCATGCGGCGACACTCTGTGCGGCACTTGCAATGGAAGGCATGAAGCCGGTATTTGCCGTGTATTCGACCTTTATGCAGCGGGCTTACGATCAGATCGTTCACGATATCTGCCGGCATAACGCCAACGTAATGTTCGCGATTGACCGCGCCGGCTTCGTCGGCGCTGACGGCGAGACGCATCAAGGGGTGTATGACATCGCCTTTATGCGCCATATTCCGAATCTGGTCATGATGATGCCGAAGGATGAGAATGAGCTGCGCCATATGATGAAGACGGCGCTGGAGTACAACGACGGTCCGATTGCCTACCGTTATCCGCGGATTGACGGTACCGGAGTTCAACTGGATGCCGAGCTGCGCAGCCTGCCTATCGGCTCTTGGGAGCGTCTGCGCCCGGGTGATGATTATGCGGTGCTGGCCTGCGGACCAATGGTCCAGGTAGCAGAGGAAGCGGCGGAGATTCTGAAGCGTGAAGGCATCCAGGTAGGCGTTGTAAATGCGCGGTTCCTGAAACCGCTCGACAATTCTATGCTGCTTGAGCTCGCTCATGCTGCAACCAGCATGGTAGTGCTGGAGGAAGCCAGCCAGGCCGGTTCTTTGGGCAGTGCTGTGCTTGAATTTTATGCCCAACATGAAATTTATGATGCCCGCGTTCACTTAATGGGTGTGCCGGATCTGTTTATTGAACACGGCTCGATTAAAGAGCAGCGCCAGGAGACGGGACTTACCGTGGAAGCGCTGTGCGGACGCATTAAGGCAATGAAGGCATTAAGCAAATATACTTACAAGACGACTTCTACTTCCTGAATGAAGGAAGCTGAACTTGGGAGCCCAATGATCGGGAGATGAACATGGAACACCCTAAAGAACGTATAGATGTACTGTTAGTAGAACAAGGTTTTTATGAAAGCCGCGAGAAGGCCAAGGCTGCCATTATGGCCGGCCTGGTGCTTGCGGATGAAGAACGGATCGAGAAGGCGGGCATGAAGGTATCGCGCGGTGCAACCCTAAAGGTTAAGGGAGCTGTGCATCCTTATGTCAGCCGCGGGGGACTGAAGCTGGAGAAGGCGCTCCGCCAGTTTGGTATCGAACTGACCGGGAGAATCATGCTGGATATTGGCGCCTCTACCGGAGGGTTCACCGATTGCGCGCTGCAGAATGGTGCAAGCCATGTCTATGCGATTGATGTCGGTTATAACCAGCTGGATTGGGGTCTGCGCAATGATGAGCGGGTCAGCGTGATGGAACGGACCAACTTCCGCTACATGACGCCGCCTGATCTGATCGGGCCGGTGCCTGATTTTGCAAGCATAGATGTCTCTTTTATCTCGCTCAAAATCATTCTCCCGCCGCTCAAATCGCTGGTTAACCGCCCTGCGGACATCGCCGCACTCATCAAGCCGCAGTTCGAGGCTGGCCGTGAAAAGGTAGGCAAATCAGGAGTGGTGCGTGATCCGGCCGTTCATAAAGAGGTGCTGGTGAATGTGCTGACCATGGCTTCAGAGCTGGGCTACCGGCTGGAAGGTCTGACATTCTCACCGATTACTGGCGGAGAAGGAAATATCGAATTTCTGGCCCATTGGAAGCTGCTGCCGGAAGCTGTGGAAACAGCATCGGCAACGGACCCGGGGACTTCGTTTGCAGAGCTTGCTGATGCCGTAATTAAGGAAGCGGCGGCGACATTTACTGCCAATACCACTGGAAACTCATCGAAGAAACGATGAGTTTCTTTTGCTAGTTCAGCAACAAATAACCACGGGCTCAGTACGACAAGCAGGATTTCAGCGATCCTCAAGCGAATAAATCACCGAGGTGATTGCTTTGGCGAGCTCTGATAAAGTGGTTATGATACTCATTGGAGTGGCGGTATCGATCTTCCTGATTTACCGGATATTTATATGGCTGCAGAGCTCTCCGCGTTCGTTCATCAAGGACCGGCTGCCCCTCAATAAAGACATTCTGCCCCATCCTGCCATAGATCTGCTGGAGGCGGCTGGATATGAGGTGATTGGTGGCAAACTGAAGATTCCGCTATCTTTTCAGGTAGACGGGTCTCCGATGTACAGCAGGCTGTTCATTGACTACGTTGCCAGTAAAGAAGAGGACAATTTTTACCTGGTGATTTTATCCCGCCCGCGCAAAGGGCTGGAGTTTACCGGCAGCGGCCTTCGGGATACCCTGCTGCCTTATCTGCTGATTTATCCCGAATGCAGCGGTGTTCTGTATGTTAACACGTCTGCTTCGGCCATACATCTCATCAAACTTGGCAAAGATGATGGGGAATCGAATTAAAGTTCATTTTTTAAATACGGGAGGCAATAATGAAGGGACACAGGCATATTAAGATACGTGAAATTATTACACAGAGGGATATTGAAACGCAGGATGATCTGGTGGAGGCACTGCGTGGCGCCGGTTTCCAGGTCACTCAGGCTACGGTATCGCGTGACATCAAGGAACTGCTGCTGATCAAGGTTCCCATGGATGACGGCAGATACAAATATTCTCTTCCGACCGACCAGCGCTACAACCCGATTCAGAAGCTAAAGCGCGTGCTGGTGGACAACTTTGTTCATATTGATTTCTCCGCCAACCTCGTGGTGATGAAATGTCTTCCGGGTACTGCCAATTCAGTAGCGGCTCTGATCGACAATATTGACTGGCCGCAAATTATGGGCACCATTTCCGGTGACGACACTATTCTGATTATTTGCCGTCAGCCGGAGGACAGCAAAGATGTTATTTCGCAAATTATGGGTTATATCTCTTAATTTAAAAAACTCAGTGATCATCTTTTCGGAGGTGTTGTATTCGTGTTAGAAACCTTGTCGATCCGCAATCTTGCCGTTGTTGAAGCGGTAGATGTGCATTTTTATCCCGGTTTTCATGTGCTTACAGGGGAAACCGGGGCAGGTAAATCGATTATTATAGATGCGCTTGGACTTATTGCAGGCGGACGCGGGTCAGCGGATTCGATCCGCTACGGCTGTGAGAAGGCAGAAATGGAAGCGTTATTCAGCTTACCCGCCAGCCATCCGGTATGGGAAACCCTAGATCGTCTTGGCATCGGAGCCGACCGGGAGGAGCATCTGGTTATCCGCCGTGAAATCACCTCCCTTGGCAAAAGCACTTCGCGGGTCAACGGGCAAATGGTGAATCTCAGCATGCTGCGTGAGATCGGTGAACAGCTGGTCAATATTCACGGGCAGCATGAGCACCAGAACCTGCTGAAGGCAGATCGTCACCTGGGATTGCTGGATACATACGGAGATGCCGTGATTGGCCCTCTTAAGGCTGATTATCAAGAGAAATATTCCGCTTTTGCCAAAGTAGAGAAAGAACTGCGGGAGCTTCAGGAATCAAGCCAAAAAGCTTACCAAATGCTCGATTTGTACCGCTTTCAATTAGAGGAAATTTCTTCTGCAGGATTAAAACCCGGAGAAGATGAATTACTTGCTGAAGAAAGGGTCAAACTATCCCACAGCGAGAAAATGATGGATTCCGTATCCGGCGCATACGAGCTGCTGTATGACAGGCAGGGATTGGAATCAATTGGTAACGTGATCTCGAAGCTGGAGGACGCGGTGCGTTATGATGAAAAGGGTCTCCGGGCAGTGCTTGATCAGCTGCAGTCTTCTTATTATCAGCTTGAGGATGCTGCGTTCCAGCTGCGTGACTACCGTGAGGAAATCGAGTTCAATCCGGTCCGGCTGGAGGAAATTGAGAACCGTCTGGATCAGATTACCGGCCTGCGGCGCAAATACGGGGAAAGTGTTGAGCAGATTCTGGCTTATTATGAGCAGATTGAGCGGGAGACCGATCTTCTGGAGAATAAAGACGAATATATAGAGAAGCTGACCGTGAAGCGTGATGGATTGCTGAACGTTCTAATGGAGGCAGCCGGGAAGCTCAGTGTTGCGCGCAGCCAGTGTGCAACAGATCTGTCTACCCAGGTTGAAGGTGAACTCAAGGATCTGCAGATGGAACGGACCTCGCTGCAGGTCAAGCTGGAACCTCTGGTGGACCCCCGGGGTATCGAACATCAGGGGCGGCGTTACCGTCTGACCCGACAGGGGATCGACGGCGCCGAATTTATGATCTCACCGAACCCGGGAGAACCGCTGAGACCGCTGGGCAAGATTGCCTCCGGCGGGGAGCTGTCGCGGATTATGCTGGCGATGAAGAGCATATTCGCGCGGACCGATGCGATTCCGGTTCTTATCTTTGATGAAGTGGATACCGGTGTCAGCGGCCGGGCTGCCCAGTCCATAGCGGATAAGCTGTTCAGGTTGTCATCTTCTTGCCAGGTGTTTTCAATTACGCATTTACCGCAGGTGGCCTGCATGGCCGATCATCAGTATTTAATTCGCAAAAAAGTCGAGGACGGACGGACGATGACCGAAGTGGAGTCTCTCTCAGCGGAAGGCCGGGTGATGGAGCTGGCCCGGATGCTGGGCGGTGTGGAAATTACCGAAAAAACATTGCATCACGCACAGGAGATGCTTGGTCTGGCCGAGGCCAGCAAAGCAGCTTTAGGGTAAGCGGGACAATGATTGACAGTAATAAAAGCCTGGGGGCAAGGTTATCTTATAGGTACGCAATTGGCGACCACCTTTTTCGTCAAGCGAAAGAAGCAAAAGGGAGCGTGACAGCCATTGAAGCCGAACCTCAGGAAGTTAATGCCCGGCCTTTTATTTGCCTTCTTTCTCAGCATGTCAGGAATGACGGGATCTCTCCAGGCCTATGCATCACCGCTGGATATTCCGCCTGACAAGCCGGTACAAGGAATTGACGGGGAGCTGAAAGTCATCCCTGGAGGACAGACGATTGGCGTCAAAGTGAAGTCAGCAGGTGTTCTGGTTGTGGGCCATCATCTTATTGAAGTATCCGAGCAGTCCAAGCTTTCACCAGGAGAGAACAGTGGTCTGGTGCCGGGTGATCTGATGATCTCGATTGACGGGAACAAGCTGGACGAGGTATCTAAGGTAACCAAGCTTGTGGAGCGTGCAGGAAAGGCAAATGAGCCGCTGACCATCGTGTACAAACGCGACGGGAAAGAACATACGGCGAAGCTGAAGCCTGCTTATGACCGTAATGACAAGGTATGGAGATTAGGGCTGTACATCCGCGATTCAGCAGCCGGTGTCGGCACCTTAACGTTCTATGCTCCTGAACAGGGCGTATATGGCGCTCTGGGCCATGTCATTACGGACATGAATACCGGAACACCGATTGTCGTCGGCAGCGGTCACATCGTCCAGTCCAGTGTGACCTCAATCTCTAAGAGCCAGGACGGTGATCCCGGCGAGAAACGTGCTGTATTTCTAAAGGAAAGCCAAGTGCTTGGCAATGTTCAAAGCAATACGGACTTCGGGATCTTTGGTAAAATGACCCGCAATCCGGAGCACAGCCTGTATAAGCAGCCGATACCGATTGCCATGAGCAGTGAAGTCAAGGAAGGGCCCGCGCAAATTCTTACAGTGGTTGACGGACAGCAGGTCGAGCGATTCAATGTAGAAATCATCCATGTTGCCCATCAGCAGACCCCGGCAACCAAAGGTCTGGTGCTGCGTATTACCGATCCCCGTCTGATCGACAAAACCGGAGGAATCGTTCAAGGCATGAGCGGCAGTCCGATTGTGCAGAATGGCCGTTTAATCGGCGCAGTGACCCATGTATTCGTTAATGACCCGAAGTCAGGGTATGGCTGCTTCATCGAATGGATGCTGAAAGACTCTGGTGTGGCTCAGCAGAGCAATATTGCTCCCTACAATCTTAAGGCGGTTTAGCCTTAAGATTTTTTTGTCGAAGCTAAGCGAGAAAGATCGAAAAATGAAACAAAATATTTAATTATAATCCAACGCCGAAAAAAAATAAAGAAAAATAATTTTCGACAGAAGGATATTCAAACTGCATGTCGAAAATGTAAGGGAGACAAGATAAATGTTATTTTCGAATAGCAGTTATTAATAAGGAGGAAGCAGCCAGTGCAGAATATTGAAGTGTTGTTGGCCGATGATAACAGGGAATTTACGAACTTGCTTGCCGAATACATTACGGAACAGGAAGACATGACCGTGACGGGCATTGCCTATAATGGTGAAGAAGTGCTTCAAATGCTTAGCGGGGCACGTAAAGTTCCGGATGTGCTAATTCTTGATATCATTATGCCGCATTTAGATGGACTTGGCGTCCTGGAACGCCTGCGTGATATGGATTTGAATCCGCAACCGAAGATCATTATGCTGACTGCTTTTGGGCAGGAGAACATCACTCAAAGAGCTGTGCAGCTTGGCGCGTCCTATTATATTCTTAAGCCGTTTGATATGGAGGTTCTGGCCAATCGTGTGCGTCAGCTTGTCGGTACCCAAGGCAGTATGAGCTCCTCCTCCAGCATGTCCAATTATTCCGGCTCCAGAAATAACAACAATGTTGTGCCGCTCTCCAAAGGCAAAAATCTGGATGCCAACATTACCTCAATCATTCATGAAATCGGCGTTCCGGCCCATATTAAGGGTTACCAGTATTTACGTGAAGCCATTACGATGGTGTACAACAATATCGAAATCCTCGGTGCCATCACCAAGACACTTTATCCGGCCATCGCCGAGAAATTCAAGACCACGCCTTCACGCGTAGAACGCGCGATCCGTCATGCCATTGAAGTGGCTTGGACCCGTGGCAACATCGACAGCATCTCCCACCTGTTCGGCTATACCATTAATATCTCCAAATCCAAGCCGACTAACTCAGAATTTATTGCCATGGTAGCCGACAAGCTGCGGATTGAGCATAAGGTTTCTTGAAAGGGTTAGGATCAGGATATGTGAAGGACTTTGTAGGGATTGTTGCGATGTTTATGGTAAAGCAAGGGTACCGATAAATATCGGGAAATGGTCATTTCAAACCGATAAATATTTTTACAATGAGCTATAAATACCGCTATTTATTGGGTTTCCAAATCCAATGAAGGGCGGTTTTTTATTGATAGCGTGCCCAGAAGCACGCATGATCTAGTTGGTGAAAGTCCAACCCAAGGAGGGACCAAGCCACCTTGGTAGCTAGGATGCTTGCATATGGCGAAATCTGTGTGTAAAAGCGCATCGACAAAAGTCCGGTCAGAGGCAGGGCGAGCAACACCCCAGGCCGCAACATCAAGTGAATCCTGCCGCGTCGTCAAAAAGGCCCTGCAAAGGGGAAGAGAGGGAGCCGAGTCTCGTGTCTTTGGACGAAGGCCAAGGAAGCTGTACAGAACTTGGAGCAGCAGCGAAGAACCCTCCGGCGTATAGGGAACGGCATGGGCTGAAAGATCGTGCAGTGAACTGGGGAGACCCTCCCCTGCACGGGATTTTTTTTTAGGAAACCGTAAAGAGGCATTCTATAAGTCCAAAAGACGAAGTGAATCGTCTGCAGGAAGGGAGTCCGAGGGGCTCATAGTACCGAAGAACCTAAGGACAACATAACCTTAGGGAGGGAAGGAGCCCTGCTTTGTTTATGCTTTTGGAGGAGGTACGAGTGAGTGAATGCCAAACGGCTAACGACACCCAAGGAAAAAGTTCAAGAACTCCAAGAAAAGCTAGGTCATGCGGCCAAGGAGAACAACAAGCGTAAATTCCATGCACTATATGACAAAGTCTACCGGTGGGACATCCTGTGTGAAGCGTGGAAACGAGTAAAAGCCAACAAGGGAGCCGCAGGAGTAGATGCCGTGACGCTAGCAGATATCGAGGAACAAGGAGAAACGAGATTCCTCAAGGACTGTGAGCGAGAATTGAAAGAAGGCACCTACCACCCGCAGCCCGTACGGCGACACTATATCCCGAAGAAGGATGGGAAGCCAAGGCCGCTGGGCATACCCACCGTGCGCGACCGAGTCCTACAGATGGCAACGAAACTCGTGATTGAACCCATCTTTGAAGCGGATTTTGAGGAAGTATCCTTCGGATTTCGCCCGAAGCGAAGTGCAAAAGGAGCGCTGGAACGAATCCGGAAAGCCTGCAACCGCAAAGGAAATTGGGTAGTCGATGTGGATATCCAAGGCTATTTCGACAATATTAATCAAGAGAAGCTTATGAAATTAGTACAGATGCGTATCAATGACAGGCGGACCCTGAAGTTAATACGGAAGTGGCTTCAGGCGGGAGTCATGGAAGAAGGAACCGTAAGGCGTTCCGATTTAGGAACACCGCAGGGTGGAGTCATTTCACCGCTTTTGGCGAATATCTATCTGAACTATTTCGACCGACTGTGGGAGAAACACGGGAGCGGAATAGGTGAACTCACGAGGTATGCAGATGATCTTGTGGTGGTCTGCAAAACCAAGAAGGACGCCGACCATGCGTATGAACTTATACGTAAAATTATGGAGCGTCTGGAGTTGACCCTACACCCGACCAAAACCCGCATTGTAGGACTGTGGACAGGAGACGAAGGATTCGACTTCTTAGGGATGCATCACCGGAAAACCAAAGCAGAAACCTCCCAAGGCAAGGTGTACACCACCACGCAGCAGTGGCTAACGAAAAAGGCGGAGGAGCGTATTCGAGGGGTAGTCAAGGAAAGACTGTCACCACCCAGCATGCGTTCGAGATCGTTCGCGGAACATGTAGAATGGCTCAATCCAAAGATTCAAGGATGGAGAAACTATTACTACACGAACTACAGTCAAAAGAGGTTAGCCAAGTTGGATTGGTATACTTTGCAGCGATTAAACCGGTGGTACGCCAAGAAAAGACAACGCAGAAGATGGAGGGGATCACGGTCGGAGGTCAAATACTTAGCCATGCAATATGGACTAAAAACGCTGTTGTAACCTGCATGCCCATGAATGACGAACATCGGAAAGCCGTATGAGGGAAAACCTCACGTACGGTTTGATGAGGATTGCGCCTTGCAAGTTCAAGAAACACGTATCGCCTGAAATGGTGATCAGGACAAAGCCTAGCCAGCAGTCCTGTACCGAGTCTTGCGTGGTGCATGGTAACATGTACGGCGAAGCGTAGACAGGGAGACAGTAGGCCGGAATCAAGTGAAGAGGATAATTAGCCCCGAAATCAAACGTGGTTGAAGCAGCCGATCCTATTTCTCTGTGGAGAAGGCAGAACCGGCATCATCGATAGGGCAAGAGGGTGACCGGGGCTTCCGGGGTTCGTACCTACAGCATGCTGTCCAAGGGTTTCTTGGGAACAAGGGAGATCCGGCAGTTCCAATTTTTTTTTTTGGTAGAGCCGAACAAGCCTACAAAGCAAGGGAGGCTCAAAGACTTGCCGGAAGTCTTACTGACGGATAGTACTCCGAGGCAGGGAGAGCCTGCTACATGGGGAAGCGGTCAGCAGAAATGGAATCTTTCTAAGGCAACATGGGCTCCATACAACGGGAGGACACAGGCCTTCATACAACGGAAGGAAGAACCTAGCCATGACAACAGGATTGGAAAGAATAGCAGCAAAAGCACGAGAAGATACGAAACTTCAGTTCACTTCGCTTACCCACCACATCTCTAAAGAACGGCTACAAGACTGTCTGCAGCATATTCCCAGACGAACGGCTCCCGGTGTGGATGGGGTTACCCGAGACGAGGCTGTGAAAAGCTTCGAGGTGTGGGCAGAAGAAATGCTCACGTCCATACACCGGAAAGGCTACCAACCGCCAGCCGTAAGAAGAGTCTGGATACCGAAGCCTGGAAAGAAGGAGAAACGTCCGTTAGGTGTCCCGGCCGTGGCAGACCGAGCTTTACAACGGTGCACAGCAGAGATACTAACCGCTATCTATGAGCAAGATTTTCTAAATTGTTCATTTGGAGGCAGACCGGGCAGAGGGCAGCACAACGCGTTAGCAACACTGAATGAGATCATAGCCGGAGAAAAGGTGGGTTGGGTATTCGAAGCCGATTTAAAGAATTTCTTCGGCAGCCTGGATCATGAGTGGATGATGAAATTTGTGGAACATCGCATGGGTGATCCGCGAATCCTCCGGCTGATCCAGCGCTGGCTCAAAGTTGGCGTATTGGAAGACGGGAAAGTCCACGCCAGTGAAGAAGGTACGCCGCAGGGCGGCTCCATTAGTGTGCTTTTAAGCAATGTGTACCTGCACTATGTGCTGGACTTATGGTTTGAGAAGGCAGTTAAGCCGCGGCTTAGAGGCGAAGCCTATCTAATTCGGTATATCGACGACTTTATCGTATGTTTTCAATACCGAAGCGACGCCATCCGTTTTCAGGAAGCGCTGGTAAATCGGCTTCATAAGTTCAAGCTGGAGTTGGAACCGAGCAAAACCAGATTAATCGAGTTTGGGAGATTTGCGAGCAAACATAGCCAAAGAAAAGGGAAGAAGAAGCCGGATACGCTCTACTTTCTAGGGTTTACGCATTACTGTACGCGAAACCGGCAAGGGAATTTCATGGTGGGCAGAAAGACAGAGAAGAAGCGACTGAAGCGAAGTATGGGAAACGTGCAGGAAACCATGAGAAGAATGCAGCATGAACCGCTGGAGGTACAGGCAAAGAAGATTAACCAAATGTTGCAAGGACATTACGCTTACTATGGAATGGCAGGCAACATGAGGTGTCTGAGTAAAGTGTACGCCACAGCCGTCACCTATTGGCGGAAGGTACTCAGTAGACGAAGCCGGAAGAGCTACGTGACTTGGGAGGAATACCAGCGACTACGTTCATTGTTTCCACTGATGCGACCGAAAATCTTCATCCCATATCAACGGTTGAAGACATACGCGATGCTGTAAAACCAGTTCTGAAGAGCCCGGTGCGGGAAATCCGCACGCCGGGTTCTGTGGGGGTTCGGGTCACCAGTTGGGTGGCCCTTCTACCCGGAGGGGCTGGTTTTGAACCCAGCCCTTTACTCTAGAATCGGTCAGAGTTGATAGAGATGCCAGGGAATGCTTCAAATACCGCAGTTACATCTTGATTAGGTTTTGCTAATCCGATACGAAAAGTGATGGGAGCGTGAAAATTAATGAATAAGTATGGAACGGCAGCAGTGAATGCTACTCAAATATTAAATAACAGAGCAGTCCAAACTCCTCTAGATGCGTGGAATCAAACTACAATTGAATTATTTGGAGCGAACACACCTGCACAGCGTAAAGGATGTCCAAAGAATGCTTTTCTTGGTTTATGTGAAGAAGGCTTAGTCAGAGGTATTTCTAAGGGGAATTATACCTATAAATCGGATAGCCTAAACAAGACCTATGCTGTTGAAGCTGTGAGGTTGTTGAGAGGGAATCCAGAATTAGCTAATGATAGGAATAGCTTGTGGAAAGAAGTTATGCAGGGCGTTAAGAAATCTCACAACTCTCAAATGGATGTTGTACTTGCGTTGTGGGCGAGCGGACAAATTATTTAAGGAAACCTAAATGATTTTACCCCGTATATTTACTATTACAATATTATCCAAAGGAAAGAGAGGACGAACGTATGATAGAAGAATTGAAAAAAGCTTTTTACATTGTGATAGAGACAAAAAACAATCCAGATGAGCATGGGTATCTAGGCTACATAGTTGCAAGAACAAACAACTATAATGAGGCAATCAGAGTCTATGAAGAAAACATAAAGGATAGAGTTGTACAAAAGTGGGAAAATGACCAAGGTCAGTGGATTCGCTGATAACTTTAAAATGATACACTGATCTATAAATAGCGGAGCACATATTCAGTAAAGATTATCTAGTAGTATCGTTAATTGTTGTTTGTAAAGTGAAAAAATAATATTGCATTAAAGCGGAGGCTAATATTAATGGGGATGTTTAGTTGGAAATGTGCGGTAAGTGGCATGAGCATTGCTAATGTTAATGTAGGTCTTAATCCTGAACAATCAAAATGCTATTTGGTTACTCCAGATAAAGTTTATTATGAACCTGCTTACCAAGGATATGGGGAATTTGGAGGGGTTGATGTTTTTGGATTGTTGGGAAATGGGAATAGAAATAAAGGAATTAAATTACATGATAAGGGTAAAGGGGATTTCGAAATTAAAATTATCCTCAAAAAGTTCTATAGTGGGCAAACATATAATGAATTAAAAGTTTCGGAAAATTGCGAATATCAAGGCTCTTCTTACCCTAGAGACTATCAAGGTATTTAGAGAAAAACAACAGTAACATTCAATTTATTAAACTTATACATTTTAGCTTTAAGCTTCGAAGGACTAACTTTTTAAGTTGGTTCTTTGTTTTTGCTTCTTTTCACAGAGCAGTCCCCTTTTAGGGAAACTTTGAAGAGGAGACGAGTCGTCCTAGTACGTTATGAAATGTATTTTAGACACCTACTTTCCTGAAATCCTTAGCTAGCCTCGATCCATTGAAGGCATTCTTGGCTTTACTAATGTTACAGTTTCGTTAAAAAATTTTAAAAAATGAAAAAGTCATACTGAGTTATATGCACTTTTTAAGGATTGTTGAGAACTGATGAAAATGCTTGAAGATGATAGGATATATACGTTAAAAATCCGAAAATCATCATAAAGATGAGAATTTAAGTAATAGGTAATGTTAGCATTAACGAGTTATGGATTCAATCATAGATGAAATTCGAGTTTTATCTACAAGAATTAGGTATAATATGTATTGGAATAAATTCTAATAATTAGGATGTGGGGTTCATGGGTGAAAGTCTTTTAGGTGGATACGAGGGAATGTATCAAACATATTATCAGAGAATTCTGGAAGAGGTAGAGGCAATAAAGACAGAAAATGATTACGAAAGAAAAAGCCATGCCTTTGCTCATTGGTATTTAATGAATATACGTGGTTTAAGCGATGATGATATTTCGGAGTATATAACAGATGGATTTAACGATTGGGGAATCGATGCAGTTATAATAGATGAAGCAAAAGAAATAATCGAATTGTATCAGTTTAAACTACCGGATAAAGTGAGTAATATTGATAAACTGATAGGTAAAGATGAGATTGAAACATTTTTAAGAGGTTACAAGATCTGTTCAAGCGGAAAGGCTCCTGGAAATGCAAACGATGAGCTGAAAGAAAAAATAAAAGAGATTTTAGATTCTGATATCTTTACTTTCAAAATGGTGTTTGTTGGATATAGTGGAGGGTTAAGTGAAACGGCGCAAATTATTCTCGATGGGGAACTAAAATATATTAAAGATACTGGTAACAAAATATATTGGGAGTTGTTTGATAAAGAAAGGATAGCAAATGTTATATATTCCAGTAAAAAGACATTTGAAGACTTTGAAATCGAATTAAAACAATCTGGTTCAAGTACTGGCATTTTAACTTCTGAAAATTCTGCATCCTATACTATTTATTGTTCATTGGAGGAACTGGCGGATATTTGTGAGAAGCATAAAGAAATTATTTTCGACGAAAACGTAAGACTATTTCATGGAGCAGGTAATAAATTTAATAAAGGTATTATTGAAACAGCGGCTTCTCCTGATGAAGTTATTAATTTCCAGTTGTATAATAATGGAATAGTTATGGTTTCGCCAAATGTAAAGTATATTGATACAAGGAAAAAATTAAAGATTAGAAATCCCATGGTCGTTAACGGCTGTCAAACAATGAATAGTTTGTTAGAAACCAAGAGTCAAGGTAAGTTATTGGAAGGTTATGTTCAAGTAAAAGTCATAGAAGTTAACGATCCTCAAATAAGACAGAATATATCAATCTTTTTAAATTCTCAAACTGAAATTAAAGATAGTTATCTAATTTCAAATTTACCTATTATTAGACAATTGGAAATAGATTTATCAGAAAAGGGTTACTTTTTGGAGAGACAAGCTAATAAAGTACAGACTCTTAAAAAGTTGCTTTCTAAAAAGGAAAAAGCGAATGTTTTTGGTTTAAATCAAAATAAAACTATATCCCTGGAATTAGCAATTCAGTTATATGCAACATTTTATGAAAATATGGGGCCAATTGCCAAAAAGGATAAATCGCTTCTTTTTACAAATGAGAATCTTTCTATTATTTTCAAAAATATAAATGCAGAAAGGGTTATTTGCTGTTTTGAGCTATACCAAAGAATATTGGAAGTAATAAAAAGCTATCGACAATATATTCGTAATTCGAGAAAAAGGGCTATACTAGAGTATTTAAGTATAAGAGGAATGAAGGAAGCCAGAGAGTATACATTTCTTAATACAGCTGATATTTATTTATTATCTTTATTTTCACAGTTCTCCCAAAAAGATGTTTGCTCGTTTGACAAGATAGGTAAGATAGTCAGCAATCACAGTGAATGGACTTTTCAAGTAAATGAAAAATTTGATGAAATACTATTGAAATCTATCGGAATTATGAAAGAAACAATAAAAGAGCAATCAGATAACAAAAGTATTGCAACTTTGACTAAAAGTCAATTCTTTCATAAAACGTTATTGGAGAAAGTTGGGATGTCATATTTTGTATCGAGTTAAATTAATTCTAAAAACTTAAAACTTGATAAATGTATTGAAAAACTATATTAGGGAAATTACATACCACTTTGGTAAAAGTGAAACCCGGGACATTTATTCCATTAGGATTGTTAGCTACTTTGAATCGAAGGTGAGGACTGGAATTAAGACTTGGGGTATTATAACCCGGGTGTGAAAGTGCTAAAGGCAATAAATGTTACAAAAGAAACCCAATAAATAGTGACTATAGCTCATAATAAAATCGGTCTATAACCCGTGGCAACATCGACAGCATCTCCCACCTGTTCGGCTATACCATTAATATCTCCAAATCCAAGCCGACTAACTCAGAATTTATTGCTATGGTAGCCGACAAGCTGCGGATTGAGCATAAGGTTTCTTGAAAGGGTTAGAATCAGGATATGTGAAGGACTTTGTGGGGATTAGAATAATTGTTTGGCTAAATGAATTTTGCCTATAAACTTTTTTTTGGGCAATTTAAAGCCAATCAATTTGAATTTCAAATTGAGAACTTTATGTTTTATTGTACAACAAGAAATCTGGCAAAGAAGACATTAGCTAGTTACTAGCAAACTTTAAAATTGTTGTAGCCCTCATCTTGATGTCAAGGTGTGGGCTATTTGACGCTTACGATACTATTTATTATGGCAAAATAATCATAAACCATCTTTTTGTTAATGTTAATTAGTGCAGAGATCCTAAATACATAGCCCAATCGATTCTTTTAGAAAATCGCATTCCATTTAATAGGGTTTATGCTATACTTTTCCTAACGTGAGTGGTGCCTTGTGATGACACTCAGCATCGAAGAAACTGCTCTTATTCCCAGATTGAATGCACATGTAACTGATTAATCCATGTTTCTGGATGGTCGATGATTAGGAGCGCTCCTGATGTCATTCGTTCTTGAACGACTGAATATAAGGCAACTTTAAATTTACTATTTGTGTCTGTATTAAGGGGGCAAAGGCTATAAGCGCCCGTAAGAGAAAGTTGGTGCTACAATGGGCATGTTTTGGAAAATGGGAGCCAGAAATTTCATAGCCCAGATACGGCAAACGCTACTCACCGTATGCATAGGGTCAATCGGTGTCATCCTGATTTTTTCATGTTATTTTGTCATTTCTTCTATTACATACAGTAAATCACTATGGGAAGAAAAACACTTTGGTGTAATTGGTTCAGAGATTTATCCGCGTCTCGGACTTGAATTAACCGAGGCTCAGATTAAAAATGTTAAGACGAAACTTCAAGCCAGAAATATTACCAGTCTTCCCTACGTGTCTCAGGTGGTTTCCGCGCACAGCGGGAATAATGATGAAGCTGGGGAAGATAGCATCATTGCATTAGGATTTGATTTTCAAAATGCCCGGGAACTGGAACCGCAGCAACCGTTGTGGTCTACTGATCCTCTGACAGCAGAAGAAGCGATTGTATCGGTTCCGCTGGCACGGCAGTTGGGACTTAGTGTCGGTGAAACAATGATAATCTCGTTTGACGGGCAAGAAGTGCCTGTAACGATTCGTGATTTAGCAGAGGAAAGCGGATTAACGGGTTTTCGTGGAACAATGCGGGCACAAGGGACAGTTATTCTCTCGGACAGGCTTGCGCATCAGATATTCGGCGTTCCAGAAGCAAGCGCACACAGTATTTTACTGGCGACGGACAAGATGTATTCATCATTACCAGGCAGTTCCTTCTTTACTGATCTCATTGAGAAACCAGTCAAAAAAGAAGCGCTATCTCATATGTCGATGGTGCAGAGTATTTTCACGCCTCCATTTTTGTTTTTTGTCGCAGTTTCTTTGTTCGCTGGAATTTTGCTGTTGACCCAGTTGTTTAATATCCTGAAAGAAAGGCGCAAATATTATCTTGGCGTGCTTCGATCGCTTGGACTCAGTAACCGCAACTGCTTTGTCATCTACGTGAGTGAGTGCACGTTATTGTGTGCGGTCATTACCATATCGGGAGTTGTTCTCGGGAATGTACTCGGTTTCGGATTGCTGTCTATTAATGTATTTTATATCGAACAATTACTGGATCGGTATTCCGCTTACGCCTATCCAATCCAACCCCATGTGGATGTGACGGCAACGTGCTGGATTGCGCTTTCCATGTTTATCGTTTTCTTACTGCTGGCATGTTTTGTCGGGCGTTTCATTAAGCGCACATCCATTCTGCACCTGATGGGCAAGGAGGATAATCGTGTTAATCCGTCACGGAAGCGTCTGTTCAAAGTCTTATGTTGTCTCCTTGTCACAGTGGCATTTATTTATTTCAATTATTTCGCCACAGAGGGGGTTACAGATGCCGATAGGCTTAATGCAAGAGTATTCGGTTCGATTATAAGCTGGCTTGCTGGAATTATAACAACTGCCTATCTTATGTTTCTCATTGTACCTTGGATGAAACGGGCATCCTCCATTTTGCCACATCGGTGGGTGGATCGTTTGTCTGTTACGTTAGGCACGCAGTACCCGAATATGCGGTTTAGTCGTTCATTAGGCATCGTTTTATTGTTCACGGTATTATCCTGCTGTTTGATCGTGATGATAAGTTTCGCTTCCAATGTTGAAGATTATGCCGCTATAAACAAGAAAGATTCTTTTATGGCTGCTGACGCCTATATCTCTTATGTCGATGAGCGGGAAAAAGATAAGCTGACAGCCAATATGAATGAAGTGCAAGAAATCGTCCAAAGTGCTGCCTACATGGATACGTACAGAATACTCGTTTCATCTCCCGATGATGCACTTGATCTTACAGAAGTAACCCCTTCTAAAAATGGTAGCAAATGGGCATATTCACAAGTTGTGTGGGGAAAGTGGCTAGGGGAAGGTTACCAATTACCGCTCACCTCCCGCGCGCCGCAATTTCAGAGTGATGCAGAAGTATATCAGGCCATGAGCGATCAAGCGTCTGTCGTTCTCGTGGATGATAAATTGGAAGGCACGTACCAAGCAGGCGATCAAATTCCACTCCGCTTACTGAAAGGTGGGGGCAAAGAGGAAAACCTGATTGGAGAGGAAGTGGTCACGGTAGCTGGAACGTTCGCCATTGGTGATGATAACCGCTTCAATGGCAGGGTATTTATAGTGGCTGACGAACCCTACAACAAATATAATACAAACGGCGCTTATAAGTGGCCTAGAGAACCCAAAGGCTATGCGCTGTTGCAGTTGAATAATACAGATGGGACGGCGGCAGATTCCATAAAGACACTGAAATACCATTTTACAAAAACAGCTGGTGTTACGATGACTACGCCTGGTGAGGACCACGCCATCATTACGATGATTGTTAAAGCTGAATTGACGCTGTTCTCTATCATTATGTCATTCATGATGCTTATGGCTTTACTCGGCATGTATGTGATTCAGATTCGATCCGTACAGGAGCGGGTTCCCCATATGGTTATGTTACGGCAGATGGGGGTAAGCCAAAAGTCGTTGAAACAGATTTTTATCGTAGAGGGTTGTCTGATTGGTATCGTTGGGTTAGTTAGCGGTATTGTGGTCGGAAGGCTCGGTTCGGAGATGCTGCTGCGTCTGGCGTGGATGGGTGTTCAGTTTTCGTTCCCTTATCTGAAAGTGACAGGTCTCATCATCGGATTGCTGATCTTCATCTGGTTGTTTAACCGGTTCAGCACAGCCGGATTAAGACGTATACAGAACAGTCGGACAGAGTAACAAGGGGTCACTTGGGTGAAGTGCCGATGTTTGCTGGGCGAACACACTATGCAACTCCACTTTAATTGTATTCGATAGGTAGATTGTTCTTGTAAGCGATGGTGACGTGGATGAAGCACTAGTAATCCAGCAGCATTTTGACTTTTCCTTCGACGTACTGTCTGCTTCCGCTGAGGAATTCCATTACGTGTACCGTCTGGAATTTTCCCATATGCCTATGTGCTTAACGCTGACCGTACGATTGCCTACATGGGGCATGTGGGAGAGGTAACGACGACGAGGGAACGATTGCCCAATTAGGTCTTATACCCGTGTAGAGGAGGTTTCTAGGTCATGATTGCAGCCAAAGCTGTCCGTAAGAACTACGGCATGGCAGCGACTCCACAAACAGTCGCATTATCAGGGGTGGATTTACACATCCATAGGGGTGAGATGGTGAGCATTATGGGGCCATCTGGTTGTGGTAAATCCACGTTGCTTTATACGCTGTCAGGTATTGAGTCAGCTGACAGTGGCGAGATTTGGTTCGACAAGCAAGCATTGCACCAAATGAGCGAAAAAGATGTCTCCGCGCTCAGGCTGACGTCGATGGGTTTTGTCTATCAGCAATACAATCTGATTCCTGTATTGAATGTCATTGATAACGTTGCATTGCCGCTTATCAGTCAGGGCGCTAAGATGTCAGTTGCCCACAAAGCTGCAAAGGCGGCACTTAAAGATGTCATGCTATCGGATAAGTTGAAGGCCATGCCGCATGAACTGTCCGGAGGACAAGCCCAGCGGGTTGCAATTGCCCGCGCTATTGTGCATAATCCTTGCGTCATCTGGGCTGATGAGCCTACTGGAGCTTTAGATACTGTGACATCGGAGGCGATAGTAACCTTGCTGCGTAAGATAAATACGGACAAGCAAGTGACCGTGGTTATCGTCACGCATGACCCGTTAGTTGCATCAGCAACAGATCGTGTAATCCGTATGAAAGACGGAAGACTCACTGATTCTGTTGAGCACGACAGGGGAGAAGGAACAGACGGGTGATATCATGATATGGCAGTCTTGCCACACGGCAGTGACTATCCATTCATTCTTAATATAAGGGGATTTATATTTTCTAGCGGCAAGAGCTATTCAGAAATGAATGCAGTAAAAAGACACTGAGATCTATTCATCAGTGTCTTTCTTGTTGTAATCATTTCAATCCAGAAGGTTGTAGTTTAAAGCAACTTAATCAGCTCTTCCAGCTCATCAACCAATACTTTTGCAAGTTCAAAATCAGTATCCTTTAAAGCCAATTCTATTTTCATTTCAACTGATTTTTTCTTTTGTTCAGTTTCTAAATAGTCTCTGTCAAAATGACTAGCATAAATCATCTTTCTGAATTTTCGCATACTCATTTTTCTAATCGTCTTATCGGCAATGATTAAAACATAATCCATACCATTTACCACAGAATAGAAATCATGAGAAATCATGAGAATCGCACCTTTATAGTCTTCAATGGCTTTCTCCAGTGCTATTTGTGTATAGGTGTCTAAATGGCTTGTCGGCTCATCAAGAAGCAATACGTTTGCTTTACTGGCAGAAACTTTAGCCAATTGAAGCATATTTTTTTCTCCACCAGATAAAGATTCTATCTTTTGATTAACGATTTCTCCTTCAAAGCCATAGTTTGAAATATACGATCTTATCTCTTCATAAGTTTTAAACCCAGCATCGATGAATTCTTCCAGTATTGTATTAGAATCCTTTAGCATTTCGCCTTGAAGCTGAGATAAATAAGCCATTTTAACATCAGTGTTTATTTCAATTGAATCATGATTATTTTTAAAGATTTCTCGGAGTAAAGTCGTTTTCCCAGTACCGTTTGAACCGATAAGGGCTACTTTATCAGTAGATTTTATCTCAAAGTTAACATTTTCTAAAAGCAATTCATCAAAGGAAACACTATAATTATTGACATTTACAACAACGGTGTCTTCAATTTCATAATCAATACCTAAACTGATATCCGGTTGCTTAATATCTACGAATGGCGCTTTAATTCTACGCGCTTCCAATCTTTCTTGAAATTTAACTCTAGCTTTCAGCGCTTTCCCTCTAGATGCTTCTGAATTGTAAGTTGCGATATTTCTAAGATTAATGATTATGCTCTCGTTTCTCTCAATTTCTTCATCCTCAGCGATTGTGAGTTCTTGTAACTCAATTTTAGTTTGAAGTAATGAGAAGTTATAATCAATATATCGCCCATTAAACTCTTGGATCTCCATGTTTTCAAGGTGCATAATTTTGTTAAAACAATGATTCAATAGATATCGGTTGTGCGTAACAACTAGCAGTATTCCTTTGTGGGAATTAATAAGATTTTTAAGCGCATTTAGGTTTTCGAAGTCTAAAAATACATCTGGTTCGTCCATAATCATTAAGTCTGGACTACTAAGCATTTCCTTCATCACTTGAATAAGTTTGAATTCTCCGCCACTCAGGTCGGATACCCTAAGATCTTTTAGCTTCATGAGGTTTGCTAGATTTAGTTTCTTATTAATATTGCTTTCAAAATCATCCCCGCCAATTGAATCAAATGCGTCTAAAGCTAATTGATACTTTTCTAGTAACGAATCAATATCCGATGATGTTTCCATTTCAGTGCAAATAGATTTTATTTCATTTTGGATCTTAATAAATTCTTCTCCTATATATTCAAAAACTGTTGTTTCTTTAGATTTGTCCAGTTGCGAGAACTGACTTACATACCCGATTGTGCAAGTTGGGTCGATCTCTAACATGCCATCGAAAATATATCTTTCTGGATCCATCAGTATATCTATCAGTGTACTTTTCCCACTGCCACTTGTTCCTATAAAAGCGCAATGTTGAGCCTCTTCTAACGTAAATGAAATATTTTTATATAGTTCTTTTTGCGGAAACGAGAAGGATAAGTTATCAACTTTTATCATAGTATTACCTTTCTTTATAACTAAAATAGTGACGATTAATAGATGTATTGAAGATCATAGATTTTGAGTTTACCGTTGATAGAGTAACACTGTTTACAACCAACTTCAATCATTTCGCATTAAAGTTGTTCGTGAAATTGAAAAATACAACTTAGAACATCATGATCTCGCCTGTTGAGATGGCGTTTGGCAGCGGATAAGCTGTGGATCAGGATAGGTGAAGGGTTTTTGAAATCTATACTTTTTTCCCATCTCACCCGATAAACTATTTGAATAATACTTTCATTGAGAGAGGAAGATATATTTTGAATTTGAAGAAATTTAATTCTTTAACAAAGTACCCAAGCATTCTTACCTATCATCAATTAGGTGAACGGGGTCGCTTGAATGATGTATTAACTGAGTCCAAAGGCTTCTCAGAATCAGACGATGTTTTTGTTTACGAAAAAGTAGATGGTGAAAATTCAAGAATCATTCTATTTAAAAATGATTATAACGAAGTTGATTATCTGATTGGTTCCAGAGAAGAATTGTTATATGCAAAAGGAGACAGAATCGGTAATCCTTACGGGAACATTGCGGAATTCCTTAAACCGTTTGCAGAGAAAGTAACAGCAGATATCTTTTCACAGGGTGACTGGGCATTAACCGTAATTTATCAGGAATCTTATGGAGGAAAAACTAAAGCTTCCAAGAACTATTCTGACAGAAGAACTCAAGGGTATCGTGTATTTGATGTGTTTTCCTTGGATAAGGATGAATTAGATAGACTTCTAGAGTTATCGCAGGAGAAAATTGCGGAGTGGCGAGATCATGGTAATCAGCCATTTTATAATGAGATTGAGAAGAAGAGATTTGTAGAGCGCATGGATTTGCAGTCCGCCCCCCTTCTGGAAACCATCAAGGGTTCCCAATTTCCAACTTCTCTTGAGAATACATATTCTTACTTAACAAGGTTCGAAAATACGCAAGTAGGGATCGAGGCAACAGGCAAATCAGAAGGAATCATTGTTAGAACAACTGACCGTAAACAAATTAGAAAGATCCGTTTCGAAGATTATGAACGAACGTTTAGAAAATAACTGTGCAAAGTAAGGGAGTTATTATGGAGACTCATTATACAAGAGCCGTAAATCGAATTAACAATATTGATGCTAAGTATTATATAGATATCTCTAATAAAAGGTATGAAGATGTAAGGTCCAAAGGTGAATATACTGCAGACGCTACACTTATCGCTGAATACTATCGTAGAGTTGGTGTTTTATTACAATTTATGTCTATTGAAGGCGTTAGTATTTATGCAGGCATGGCGAAAATCATTAATAATGAAATGGAGCTTCTCGATTTTGATAATCTGTTCAAAATTTGTCCTAATCTTGAGCCGATAAATTTAACGGTTTTAAAAATGATTTGCTCCAATTATATTCAATGGTGCAGTCTGCTTGATGCCGGCGACCCGATTGCTGTTAAATTTCATGATACATATGAGCCAATCATCAAGTTATTTGAAAGAGGTGGAGGACGGATTAGTACGCATCATCACGAATTGGTTGGAGGGTTTGGTGCGTTTGGCCGGTCTATACATGCTAGTAGAGGAGACATGAAAGAATTCGACATCAGTGACCAGGCACTTAGACAAGAAATCAAAGAGGTAGAACATGCCGAAGAATATGTTAAAGAGTATAAGTTAGATAGCAGCGTAACAAAGAATTGCCTACGATGCGGAAATAGACTGGTTGTACAAGAAAACGAGGGCTATGGTGGTAAATGGTACAAAATTAAATGTGAAACTAATACATGTTTTGATCAGAATTTTAGTTGAAAGCTTCAATGAAATAAATCTTAGTCTAGCTGAACCGCTATTCATTTGATTAACCAATCGAAGTGAATAGCGGTTTTTGTTAATCTCCTCGAAAGCCTTCACACCCGTACGTCAATTGATTTTACCGCCCCGGAAGCTCCAGCATCATCCCCAGTTTTTTCGTCTCCCGGGAGCGATTTATCTTTCGAAGTGCTGTCTTTGGTATCCTTCTTATCACTATCCGTATCTTCCTCAAGTCCGGAAATTTCCGGTACGGCTTTATTTGCTTGTGACAAGCGGGAGTTATCCTCTTTGAGCTCGGAAACCAACTCGCCAATTTTTTGATCGACATTATGTATGGTAGAGCGGATATCCAGTATCCGTTCCCGTTTGGTCTGCAGGACGGTATATTCTGCATTCTCCAGCATTTCGTATCTGCCGATATCTTTGGTAGGGTTGTTAGCCAGTCTGTCGTGCTCCATCTTGGATTCGCTCTTTAACGGATCTATAGAGCCTTCCAGCTTCTTGCTCAGGCCCACCAGCTTGCCCAGGCGGTCATAAGTCGTGCTGTGCTTTAAAACAACGTCCAGCACTGCTGCAGAGCTGTCTGTTGACGTTGGTTTGCTGTCCTGCTGCTCGGGCCGGTTGCGTTCAGCTTTTTCTTGCATTTCTTGGGCTTTGAGCTCGGCAATTTGGGCATCAATGTTTTGGATTGAGGTCCTCAGGGACTGAACCCGTTCGGCCTTCATCTTCGTGTCCAAATCTTTATCGGCCTTAACCGCGCTGATTTCTTCATTTAATTTGCTTTTTTGGCTGATTAAGCTTTGGATCTCCTTGCCACGGGGGGAAGCAATGGTTTGGTTTGCGTTATTAGTGTTAACGTTACTTGAGATTGAGGGGATGGACTTCATGGGTATTTCCTCCAAATCAAAGAATTATTTACCATATAAATGTTTTATCGGTAAAGCAGGGCGCTAAAATAAGAATAATGCTTAAATAAGCAGCAAGTATTTTAGGGATTAATTGTTATATTGAAACACAAAGTGTTATCTTGTGTTATGATATAGGTAGAGGTGACTCCCATGAACGATTTCGATAACTATCCTGATGAGCTGGGGGATTTTATCCGGCACTTCAGAAAAGCACGCGGGTTGACCTTAAGAGGACTGGAAGAGAAGAGCGGCATCAGTTACTCTCAGCTCAGCAAGATTGAACGCGGGGAAAGTATTCCTCTCAAAGATAACCTGGATAAGATCATTGAAGCGCTTGGAGCGGATCTTAAGAACCGCATGTATCATCTGGCCGACTATATGCCGGATATTGAATACATCAAGACACTTAAGCAGGGCTACAAGCTGCCTGTCCTTAATCAGTCCCAGGATTATATATATGAGACGGCATTTAACAAGCTGAAGGAGTTTCGGTCCAAGGAAGGGAAAGAAACTTCGTACGTTTCGTTTGATTCCGATGAGGTCATCGTTTATGAAACGGAATATGGGGCAGGAATGGTAATAGAAAAAATTGAGAAATATAACCTTACTGATGTGCTCAACGACAAATTTGAAGGCAATCTGGATTCACTCCGCAAGCAGCCCCGAAAAGGCCGACAGGCCTATATCTTCGGCGAGTGGCTGCGGGAATGCATCTATGAGCTGAAGGATGAGGAGCAGGACGAGGTTATCCAGGCACTTAAGGAGTTTACCCAATTTAAGGTGCAGCAGGTTAAGGGCGCGTTTAAATGAGCGTGCGTCCGTTCTATTGTTTTCAAAAATGAATAATGTTGCCCTTTCTTGCAGCCATCTATTCATCTTGATCCATAAACCAACAACAAAAATGGTTACACAGAAAAGGGGATATCTCAAATGAGAGTTAACATGAAATTTACCAGCAAGGGAAAAGCGGCAATCGAAAATTTCAACAACGAAGAGCTGCTGGAGATCTTTGCGAGATACATCAAAACATTGACCAAGAAATATGATATCGAAGTGGACGTGCCTCTCGAAGTGAACCAGAATATCGTGGGGGACGGAACCATAATCGCCATGGCACAGAATGTGAAGTGTGATATCGAAACCTTCTTCAAAGAACTGGGCCGGGATATCAAGGTACCTCTCAAAAAAAGACTGGGCGGAAAGCTCGACAACGTCTTCAAGACAGAATTCATCGAGTAGTCCAGAAGTACTCTCCTTTATCTAATCATTAATCATTCCAATAAAAGAAGCCATCCTGCACATTAAAGTGAGGATGGCTTCTTTGCTGTTTATCGGGCAAGCTCTATTCCAAAAAGCAGGAACTATGTAAGAATATGCTGAGATTATAGCAGCATCAAGCATCCAGGTGCTCTGAGCCCATTAATTTTCTCCCGGTCAATACATTTTTAATAATTTCAATAAAATCAGGCGAAGCCTTCGCCTCCACCGCCAATTCATAGATGTTCAATAACTGTTCGTCAGATAACATTTCAAGGGATGAGGGGCGCGGAGAAGGATGAAAGTAATAATCCATTAGATTCCTCCATCGGTTATTTAGAATGACTTAAATTATAGTAATATCTAAATGGTACCATTTGGAAAGAAATCCGTCTCCTGGTATTCGCAGGGTGAATTCCCCTTTACAAAAAATGAATGATATGGGAAAATGAAGGATTGGGTCGAAGAATGTTGAATAAAAGCAACGATCCCAGTGCTAATGTGCACCGGGATCACTGCTTATTGATGCTGTCTTTGTTCTCTTGCGAGGAATCTTTCTTGCGTCCTGCCAAATGTTTTTTGAGGCGGGCTTCATTGGACTCAGATACAGTGGCAAATTGTTCTCCTTGATTAAAAAGTACGATCTTCCGCTCCGCATCATAACTGTCCACATTGCTGAGACTCACGACATTGCTGCGGTCAAGACGCTCAAATCCTTTACCCTTATAAGCAACCCATAGATCGGAAAGAGTAGTGGGGAGAACAAATTCGCCTTCTTTCGTATGGACGAATATTGCATTTTTGTAGCTGGAAAAATACAATATCTCTTCTTCCTGGATGTCCAGGGAGGAGCCGTCGTTTTGTAAGACACGCATGTTTTCCCCATCCTTGTTTAATTACTTCCGCAATTCTTTTGGTGCTTCAGGGCTGTGTAAACCAATTTTCATAACAGAGACAAAGAATCGTGCGGAAGCCTCAAGAGCTGAGGATGCTTGTTTCGCAATGTATGACTTCATAACTTCAACCTTCCTTTCCATGGAATTACTGTTAAGGACTGAATCAGAAAAGCCAGTCCGATGACAGACGAACCAATAATAAAATTAAAACCAACAAGTGCTATAGAAGCCATCTTCAGACCGGGAAACCATCTGAGCGGAATTTGGGCATTTTTATCCGGGTTTGGGGCAAATAAAAACATAATGATTAAACTAAAAGCATTTATTATCCAAAGTGAAGATCCAGTGAAATTCAAAAGAAATGGGGTGAGAACACAAATTAATGTAGTAACAATATTGCAGGCAGTCGCCGTCCGTAAATGAAAACCGCCTGAACATATGCGCAGTATGCTAAAACATATATAAAAAATCAAGGTTTCAGTGAAATTATTTAACAACCCGCCAATGACAAGGGAAGCTGTGATGGTTAGAAGAGTGTTTAAAATAATATTCAAGGCATACTGCATTATTTCTTCAGAACAAGTTTCCTCTGGATTGGCCCGCTTTATTGCGGCTGAAATTTTAATAGCCAAACTGTTCAAAATTCATCACCACGGTTCTTCTTGATCGAA
Source organism: Paenibacillus sp. FSL M7-1046 (assembly GCF_038007405.1). Taxonomy (NCBI): domain Bacteria; kingdom Bacillati; phylum Bacillota; class Bacilli; order Caryophanales; family Paenibacillaceae; genus Paenibacillus; species Paenibacillus sp. FSL M7-1046. The sequence continues at coordinate 4,741,917 of NZ_JBBOXB010000001.1, forward strand.
AAATTTAAATATCCGAACAAAAGCACAGCGTAAGCGAGAGGAATGAGAATAAATAACTGAAAGGAATTCTCAGAAACATAAATCATTAAATAAACAATAAGAATAGAAGGTAGACTTAATGTAAAGAGGACTTTTTCCTGATGTCCTAAAACGATTCTCTCTTCGGGCTTGTCCGGAACAAAATCAAAGCCTTTCCTTTTCCTCCCAATATAGTGTCCGATAGAGAATGCTGTCAAGGCAGATAGCGTCTGCATTAAATATACTCCTATCGATATTGAGTGAAGTTTAAAATCTGTAATTCCTGAAGTGCTCATTAACAAATATAGTATAGATTGGATAAGCATGTAGAGCTGGTAGGACATACCTGTCATAATAGCTGCGTAAAAAACATGAATTCGAAATAGCAGCCATAAAAAGAGAAAAACAAGCAGGTATTGGGTAAATACATCAATCCCTGCAAAACCGTTATTCACTCGAATGACATAAGAGAAGAAAGCCATAATCAAACCAGCAAAAACTATCTCTTTCGGATAAAGATCAATCTTGAATATCTTAAATGCCAGATAAAATAATGCGGTACTTTCGAGTACCGAAAACACAATAAAAAGTACAGAATCCAGCATACCGACACTCCCGAAGGTCAGATTAACTCAACCTTTAATCTTGCAAATATTATACCTAATGAACTAAAATACAACAATAAGATTTTGTTCTTTTCACCAAATTTTTCTTAATATTGTTGGAAAAGAGGCGTTATTTGATGAATCAGCGTCTGGAAAAAAATGAGTATCTTGAGGTTCAGGAGCGATATATCGCTCTAGTGCCAGCTGAGGGAGATTTGGCAGCCATTCTGAGGGAGCAATCCGGAAGCTTTTTTGATTTGCTGGGAGCCTTAAGCGAAGAGCAGGGGAACTATCGTTATGCACCGGAGAAGTGGAGCATTAAGCAGATGATTGGCCACCTGACCGACAATGACCGGATTATGTCTTACCGCTTGCTTTGTTTTGCCAGAGGAGAACAAGCGCCGCTGCCCGGTTACGAGGAAAATGATTATGTGGCCGCAGGTGATTTTGACCGCTTCACTCTTCAGGAACTGGTCAGCCAGTACAAACTGGTCCGCGAGTCTACGCTGGCCCTGCTGGACAGTCTGCCGGAAGACGCCTGGACCCGTAGAGGAATGTTCCATTCGACAGCAATGTCGGTCAGAGCACAGGCCTGCCTCATTATCGGACATGAACTTCATCATTTGAATGTGTTGAACGAGCGTTACTTGAATTAGTTGCGGCTGCAGTTGATGGCAGTGAGGGATGGGGACAGGAGGAGGACGCAAATGAGCTTTTTAACGGGCATCTTGCATTTCTTTGTTCCACGGGAGAGAACACTGCTCTTCACTACATTTGATCAGGCCCAGTATTTCAGGGTGAAGAGCCGTCTTACCGCAGCGGGCATCCGCCACCGTTCCAAGATTAATGGAGGCATGCGGGCTGCAACCAACCGCGCAAATTATGGAGGGAACGTGGCAGCGCAGCATGAGCTGTTTGTGAGCAGGGAAGACGAACATAGAGCGCTGAAGGAGATACAATCGTCTTCGGTCTAAACCAAAAAAAGCATTCCGGCTCTTTATGAAGAGGCTGGAATGCTTTTATATTTACAAGGGCGGATTCTTGTGGCATTTGCGGCAGACCGGATAATAAGCTTCATTGCCGCCGATCTGGATTTGCTTGCCGCTGTATACGGGTTGGCCGTTCTCTACACGCAGCGCCATTGTGGCTTTCCGTTCACAGAACCAGCAGATCGTCTTCATTTCTTCAATTTTATCCGCGTAGATCAGCATATATTTACTGCCTTCGAATAAGTTGTTCTGAAAATCATTTTTTAGTCCAAAAGCCATTACCGGTATGTTCAGCTCATCCACAATACGCACAAGCTGGAGAATGCAGTCCTTGGTCAGAAACTGGCATTCGTCGATCAGCACGCAGTGGGGCTTCGGCAGATTGCTGCTGACTATGCTGTATATATCTGTGTTCTCATCGATAGCTATGGCCTGCTTGCGCAGTCCGATGCGGGAGGAAATATACCCGACCTCGTCCCGATCGTCCAGGGATGGAGTGAAGATGAGCACCGACTTGCCCTGCTCCTCGTAATTATGGGCTACCTTGAGAATCTCAATGGATTTGCCGCTGTTCATTGCTCCATACTTGAAAAACAACTGTGCCACGTCCATCTATCCTTTCGTTCTTCAACCTGTGTAATAGTGTACCGAAAAATGCGACTTTATTAGAGTATCATACTCGTGGCTGAACTTGCCAGTGAAATCATTGCTATCGTGTTTTTAAATTTCAGCAACCGCTTTAAAGTGTGCTTCCCTGGTGATATGTTATAATATACGCAATTATGGACTTCCACAGGAGAAGCCTTGACAGAAAGGAAGTTTGGCAGTTGACGGAGAAAATGGAGCATTATAAAGAGAGAATGGCAGCACTTCAGGAGAGCGGGGAACTGTCCCCGGAAACGCAAAGTTTATTGACGGAAATGCTTGATGAATTAGCAGAAATGAACCGGAGCAACAAGGCGCTGCGGCGGGTGATACTCAAGACGGGACAGGGCTCTGCTATGTCCACCCGCCTGCGGGATGCGCTCTACGAATAAACAAATGGGGTAACGTCGATGAACTTAATTTTTTCTTATCTCAAAAGATACCGGGTGGCGGCGATCGCCGCCCTGGTAATGATGCTTATCGAGCTTTCGGTGGAACTTTCGCAGCCTTTGCTGATCTCCAAAATTATCGATAATGGGATCAGGGAGAAGGATAATTCAGTAGTCTGGCTGTGGGGCGGTGTACTTGCAGTAAGCGCGATTATAGCGTTTGCGGCGGGTGTGCTCAGCTCTTTTTTTGCGTCCCATGCCAGTCAGGGATTTGCTTTTGATCTCAGGGACAAGCTGTATGAGAAGGTGCAGTCCTTCACCTATGAAGTGTTCAGCCGTTTTCCGACCTCGTCGCTGATTACGCGTCTTACCGGAGATGTGACCCAACTGCAGGATACAATATTTATGGGGCTGCGGTTTATGACCCGGGTGCCGCTTGTTGTCTTGGGCAGTGTGATCATGGCTTTGGTCGTGCATGTGAAGCTGGGGCTGCTGCTGACGGTGACATTGCCGGTGCTGATTCTGTTCCTGGCGTGGGTGATACGCAGGTCATCAGATTTGTTTCGCAGCGTGCAAGTCCGGCTTGATGGGGTAAACGGCGTTATTCAGGAGAATCTGACCGGCATCCGTTTAATTCGTGTGTTTGTACGTATGGGCCATGAGATTGGCCGGTTCGCTTCATTCAGTGGAGAGCTGATGAAGTCGACTGTAGCTGCACTCCGATTGACGGAAACAACTGCTCCGCTGATTATGCTGATCGTCAACGCGGGGATTATGGCGGTTTTATGGTTTGGAAGGATTGAGATTTCTGCAGGGGAAGCAACCCTGGGACAGACCGTGGCCGTTATTAACTACTCGTTGCGCACGATAGGTGCTATGTCAGCCTTGTCCTCGATCATGGCGACGTTCTCCCGTGCAATAGCTTCTTCGCAGCGGGTGGCGGAAGTGATGTCGGCAGATGCAGCTACGGACGTAACTGCGGAGCAAGCCGAACAGGCCAATGAGCGTAAACGTGGCGTTTCTGGAATCAGTGACTATACCGGACCGGATGCTATACAGGGTGAGGTTGAATTTGAGAATGTCAGCTTCAGTTATCCGGGTAGCGAGATCGCAGTGCTGGAAGAGATCTCCTTTAAGGTGAAACCTGGAGAACGCGTGGCGATTATGGGGGCTACCGGCTCCGGGAAATCCTCACTGGTTGGACTGATTCCCCGGTTATATGAACAGAACCATGGGGTGATCTCAATTGACGGTGTGGACAGCTCGGAGCTGGACATTGCCAAGCTGAGGGGAGCGATAGGTTATGTGCCACAGGAGGTACTGCTCTTCACCGGCTCGGTACGTGACAATATTGCCTGGGGGAATGAACACGCAACCCGGGAAGAGATCGAGCGGGCAGCTGCTGCGGCGCAAATCCATGAAACGGTGACAGGTCTTCCTCAAGGCTATGACACCAAGCTGGGGCAGCGGGGGGTCAATCTGTCCGGCGGGCAAAAGCAGCGGCTGACTATCGCCCGGGCGCTTGCGCGAAAGCCGGCGATACTCATTCTGGATGACAGCACCAGTGCGCTAGATGCAGTAACGGAAGGTCTTTTGCTGGAGGAACTGAAGCATATGTCCTGCACAACCATTCTTATTACCCAGAAGATCAGCTCCACGGTATCGGCAGACCTGATCCTGCTGCTGGATGAAGGCCGGTTAATCGCCAAAGGTACCCATGGAGAGCTTATGACCGGCTCTTCCCTCTACCGGAAAATTTATGAATCCCAGGGCAAGGAGGCGGTGCATCATGTTCAAAGCATTAATTGAACCTTTCAAGCATCCGAAGCTGGATCTGGGACTTGGAGAGGGTAGAAGCTTCGGGGCGGCCTCGAGCCGAAAGCCCCAAGCGAAAGCGAAAAATTGGTCGGCTACGCTGAAACGGATCTGGAGTTATCTTGCCGAGCGCAAAGCCAAGCTGTTCCTCGTGCTTCTGATGGTGCTGTTCAGCTCCGGTCTGGCGCTGCTTGGACCTTATCTGATCAGCCGGGCGGTCGATCATTACTTAGAGGGATCGGGGGGCAGAACCTGGGGGACCTTCCTCATTACCCTTGCACTTGTATATGTGCTCAATTCATTAACTTCCTGGCTGCAAAATATTTGGATGATCGAAATTGCCCAGGAGACAATCTACCGGATACGCACCGATTTGTTCGCGCACCTGCACCGTTTGTCGATTTCCTTCTTCAACCGCAGGCAGCAGGGCGAAATTATGAGCCGCCTGACCAATGACATCGAGAATATCAGCTCCACCCTGAACAGCTCGGCGATCCAGATTTTCTCCAGTGTCCTCACGCTGCTGGGCACCGTGGGTGTTATGCTATGGCTCAGTCCGCTGCTTACGCTCCTGACGTTTATTGTAGTGCCGCTGCTTACGCTGGGGATGCGCTGGATTACGCGGCGTACCGGGCCGCTGTTCAAGGAGCGGCAGCGCAGCATGGGCGAGCTCAACGGCTATATAGAAGAAACATTGTCGGGACAGCGGATTATCAAGGCGTTCTCGCAGGAGGAACGGGTCATTTCCGGTTTCCGTGAACGTAATACGCGGATTATGCTGTCCGGGTATTGGGCGCAGTCCATTTCCGGCTTCATTCCCAAGCTGATGAATGGGCTGAACAATCTGAGCTTTGCCATCGTTGCCGGTGTCGGGGGCCTGCTGGCGATCCGCGGCCTGGTCACTGTCGGTGTAATCATCGCCTTTGTGGAGTATACACGTCAATTTACACGGCCGCTTAATGATCTGGCGAATCAGTGGAACACACTGCTGTCGGCGATTGCCGGGGCGGAGCGGGTGTTTGAGGTTATGGACGAAGAGACTGAAGCCAAGGATGAAGGCGCGGCGGTATCGCTGGATCAGGTAGAGGGGGCGGTGACGTTCAAGGACGTCTCTTTCTCTTATGACGGCGGTGCCGACACATTGCAGAATATCAGCTTTGAAGCGAAGCCGGGCGAGATGATCGCCCTCGTCGGGCCTACAGGGGCTGGCAAGACAACACTGATAGGCCTCTTGTCGCGGTTCTACGATCCGAGCAAAGGAAGCATTACGCTGGACGGCATGGTTCTTTCGTCCATCCGCAGGGAAAGTTTGCGCAGCCAGATGGCTTTTGTGCTGCAGGATTCCTTCTTGTTCAAAGGCACAATCCGCGACAATATCCGCTACGGCAGGCTGGACGCCACGGACGAGGAAGTGGAGCAGGCGGCGAAGCTGGCGAATGCCCATTCCTTCATCATGCGGATGCGCGGCGGCTACGAGCGGATGCTCTCCGTGGACGGTAGCGGGATCAGCCAGGGGCAGAAGCAGCTGCTGGCGATCGCAAGAGCGATTCTCGCCAATCCTTCCATGCTGGTGCTGGATGAGGCGACCAGCAGCATTGATACGGTGACTGAAATCAAGATTCAGGAAGGGCTGCAGGCGCTGATGAAAGGCCGGACCAGCTTCGTGATCGCCCACAGACTGGGCACCATCCGCGCGGCGGACCGTATCCTGGTATTGCAGGGCGGACGTTTGCTGCAGCAGGGCACGCATGACGAACTGCTGCAGCAAGGCGGATTGTACAGCGAACTGGTTCGGGGTGCCAAGGATGAGGCAGCGATGTAAGGGGACAGTCCAGAATCAGAACGGCTAACGAGAAGCAGCAAGATACGCCATCCCGGCAGGCAGTGGGACTGGGGCGGGCTTGCTGCTTTTTTGGCCTTTCCCGAAAAATGGAGCTACTGTTTGTAGGATAATATAATGCTCTCATTGCTCAGCTTCCCGTTTAGAGAAGAGCGCACAGCGGTGCAGAGTGCAGCCAGGAGAAGCAGCATGCAGCCGGTAATCCAAAGGATGGCGTTACCATCCGGTGTAATCCCGAGCTTGCGGATAAATGTGCCGGGCAGTGAGGCGGCAAACACAAACAGCACGGCACTGACCGAAAGGAAAGTTCTTACCCGCTCGGGGGACTTGGAGAGCATGGAGATCAGCGTCAATGTTCCGGTGGCGGCATAGGTAAACAGGAGATAAGCCGCAGCAAACATCACAAAAGCAACATTCCGGAACAGATGGAGAAGCACCGCTTCCCGGGCAGCCAGGGCATATCCGAACACGAGGGCATTAAAAAGCAGGATAGGAGCAATGCTTAGCACAAAGGCGGAGCGGCTGTATAAAGAGGTTAGCTGGCGGATATCGACCTTGTTGGCAAGATAATATTCGCAGCGCCCCGAGGTTTTTTCGGAAATAACTATCAGACTGAGGGCAATCATATTAAGAAAGAGATAGATCGAGATGTTGAGAACAAGGTAAATATAGACCGGGATAAATGCCATCGGGCCGGTGCTGGTTCTCAGAATTTGCAGCAGGGAGTTAAACGGCAAGATCATCACGATCAGGAGCATGGCAATATACGAGGGGGTTCTCAGGACATCCTTGATATTCAATTTGTTCACCGGATGCAGCCTCATTATCTAGCCTCCTTAAGTACAGTGAAGAACCGTTGCTCCAAATCACCGCAAAATTCTTGATTATGGATAATATCAACAATGGAACCGCCGATCAGGATGGTGATCCAATCGCTGATTTTTTGAACCTCCGCCAGATCGTGAGAGGTAAGGATAAGTGTTTTGCCTTCATCCTTCAAACCGCGCAGGACACTGCGCATGACCAGTCTTGATTCGGGATCGACACCGGAGGTAGGCTCGTCCAGCAGCAGAATGGGGGAATCCTTCAGCAGTGTAATCAGCAGCGACAGCTTTCGTTTCATGCCTTTGGAATAGGTAGCCACTTTATTATCAAGTGCGGTTTCGAGCTGCAGAAGAGCAGCGTATCGTTCGATCATCGTAGAAGCCAACGCCGGACTTACGTCCAAATAGATGCAGAAATCACGGATGTTTTCACGCCCGGTTTTGGTCTCGAATAAGTAATCATTCTCCAGCAATACCGAGATTTGCCGCGGATCACTGGAATAAGTAATCGTTCCTTCATCCAGAGTCAAGAGACCCATGATGAGACGCAGCAGGGTTGTTTTGCCCGCTCCGTTCGGGCCGATGATGGCGAAAATGCTGTTATGAGGCACAGCGAAAGAAACGCTGCGGATGATCTTTGTCTGATTTAATGTTTTGCCTGCGCCGGATACGATAATCGCATTGCTGTCCAGTGCCGGGGCCTGTTGTTGATGCAGCAAGACATACCACTCCCTGATTGAAATAAGTTACAGGGAAAATATACCTTATTTCCTATGAGATTCATAGAATCAAAAAAAAAGAAAAAGGCATCTCCGATTGTCTTCGGAAATGCCTGGTTAAGTGATCTAAGTTATTTAAAGTTAAGGATTACTTTTCGTAGTAGGCGGCTGCTGGATTTTTTGCTTCTCTCTGAACCGCGGGCCGACATAGTTCTTTTTACGGTCACGCGTCAGAATCCAGCCTCCGAGAAAGCTCATCCCGGCCAAGAAGAGCAGCAGCCCCCCGCCAAAATGCAGCCAGGCAAAATCCGGTGTCACAGCATCGTCGCCATGCATGGAGATATAGTTGAAAATATCATCTTTCATCATCAGGAAGCCCGTCATGGCCAGCAGGCCGGGAATAACCAGAATAAGGATGGCAATGAAGCGTGAAATCAGCAGTTTCATGAGGGTTCCATCTCCTTCGCAGCCCTTTGGATTCTCCCATATGATAACGCTTCACCAGGAAAAAGTCCATGAATACATGACGATTATAAGTTTGTAATGGGCATAAAAGAGAGTACAATGTAATAGGTTATGCAGAACTTATAAGTAATGACTGGAGGATACATATCATGACAATATCCTGTGACGTGGCGATACTGGGCGGTGGAACCGGAGGTTATGTGGCGGCGATCCGCGCGGCCCAGCTGGGAAAGTCGGTTGTCGTCATCGAAATGGACAAACTGGGCGGCACCTGCCTGCACCGCGGCTGTATTCCAAGCAAGTCGCTGCTGCGCAGCGCAGAAGTCTATGCTGAGATAAATGAGAGCGAAAGTTATGGCATCGAAACAACAGGTGTGCAGCTGGTATTCCCGAAGGTGCAGCGCCGCAAGGAAGCTGTGGTGGAACAGCTGCATGAGGGTGTGCAATTTTTGATGCGCAAGAATAAAATCCAGGTCCTCAAAGGGAAAGGCCGGATCATCGGGCCTTCGATTTTCTCCCCGCGCAGCGGTGCTGTGGCGGTGGAACTGGAGAATGGCGAGATGGAGACTGTGGTCTCATCCAATCTTATTGTCGCTACAGGCTCACGCCCCCGCGTGCTGCCGGGACTTAAACCGGATGGCAAGGTTATTCTGAGCAGTGAAGAAGCGCTGACGCTTGAAGAACTGCCGTCTTCGATCATTATTGTGGGCGGCGGAGTAATCGGTGTGGAGTGGGCTTCAATGCTGGTTGATTTCGGTGTACAGGTGACTGTGGTCGAGGCCGCTGGCCAGCTGCTGCCGCTGGAAGACGAGGAAATTGCCCGGGAGCTGCTGCGTCTGCTCAAAAAACGCGGGGTCAAAGTTCTAACGGGGACAACTGTGGATGCTGAGACTTGTGTGGTAACGGAGGACGGCGTAACCATTGAAGCCCGCAAGGGGGAACAGAGCCAGAGCTTGTCCGCAGAGAAGCTGCTGGTGTCTGTCGGCAGAGTAGCCAATATCGAAAATATTGGATTGGAAAATACCGATATCCACTTCGATAAAGGTGTGATTGAGGTTAATGCTAACATGCAGACAAATGAGCCGCATATCTACGGTATCGGCGACTGCATCGGCGGTCTGCAGCTGGCCCATGCCGCCAGCCATGAAGGTATTCGCGCGGTGAACCATCTGGCAGGTGAGAAGCTCTATCCCTATCATATCCATCAGGTTCCCCGCTGTGTCTACACACGGCCGGAAGTGGCCAGTGTCGGATATACGGAGAAAGAGGCCAAGAATCTCGGCCATGATGTCGTGACAGGGAAATTTCCATTCTCGGCTATCGGCAAAGCTATCGTCTACGGGATGAAGGACGGTTTTGTCAAAGTCGTTGCCGACCGCAGCAGCGGAGATATTCTCGGTGTTCAAATGATCGGACCGCATGTGACCGATCTCATCGGCGAAGCGGCGCTGGCGCAGCTGCTGGACGCTACCCCTTGGGAGATCGGCGAAGCCATCCACGCCCATCCGACCCTTTCCGAGATTATTGGAGAAGCCATGCTGGCGGTAGATGGCAAATCAATCGGTTTTTAGTATACGAGAAAAGTCCCCAAGAGAATGCCGGATAGAGCTGGAGAAGCGTTATGCGCCGAAATAGCTCTATTCCGGCTTTTCCTCTCTTTTCTTTTTGTACAAAAAGGGATTATAATGAACTCAAGTCAAGTCTTAGTACCAGGTTATAAGATCAGGCACAGGTTGTTATAATTTTAAGCATCTAATCCAAGTTTGTACGAAACCAATTTAGTGGGATTAGGCTCACAAAACATTTAGGAGGTACCTCTCATATGGAATCTCAAGGTACTGTAGGAACAGTCAACAGACATCAGGAGCTTGGACTCAGCGACGGCCAGGTCATCGATATGTACAAATATATGCAGATGGGACGGAAGTACGATGAGCGCAGTCTGCTGCTGCAGCGCGCCGGGAAGATTAACTTCCATGTTTCCGGTATCGGCCAGGAGGCAGCTCAGGTTGCGGCGGCTTTTGCACTGGACCGGCAGAACGATTATTTCCTTCCGTATTACCGCGATTATGCCTTTGTGCTTACCGTGGGCATGACCATGCGCGAGCTGATGCTCTCCGTGTTCGCCAAGGCTGAGGATCCCAACAGCGGTGGACGGCAGATGCCGGGCCACTTTGGAAGCAAACGTCTGCGCATCGTAACCGGCTCAAGTCCGGTGACTACACAAGTACCGCATGCGGTAGGTTTCGCGCTTGCGGCCAAGATGCAGAAGAAAAAGTTTGTTTCTTTTGTTACGTTCGGTGAAGGCTCCAGCAACCAGGGGGATTTTCATGAAGCGTGCAATTTTGCCGGTGTGAACAAGCTGCCGGTCATTATTTTTTGCCAGAACAACCAGTACGCCATCTCCATCCCTGCCCATAAGCAGCTCGCCGGCAAAGTCAGTGACCGTGCGCTGGGCTACGGCTTCCCGGGCATCCAGGTAGACGGCAATGATCCGCTTGAAGTGTACCGAGTCGTTAAGGAAGCGCGGGAGAGAGCTCTTAGAGGAGAAGGACCAACGCTGATCGAAGCGATGATGTACCGCCTGTCACCGCATTCCACCTCGGACAACGATCTGGCTTACCGGACCAAGGAAGAGGTTGACGAGAACTGGAAAAAGGACGGCGTCGCCGCCTTCCGCAACTATCTGATAGAGCTGGGCCTGTGGAGTGACGAACAGGAACGCGATCTGACTGCACAGTACAATCTTGAACTGAAAGAGGCTATTGAATATGCTGACAATGCACCTTTCCCGAAACCGGAAGATACGCTGCTGCATGTATACAGTGAATCAGACCTCAAAGGAGGAGCATAATTCATGGCAATGATGGAATATATCGATGCGATCCGGCTGGCGATGAAGGAAGAAATGGAACGCGATGAATCCGTGTTCGTGCTAGGCGAGGATGTTGGCGTAAAGGGCGGTGTGTTCACCACTACCAAAGGGCTGCAGGAGCAGTTCGGGGAAGAACGCGTGATGGATACCCCGCTGGCGGAGTCGGCGATTGCCGGAGTGGCCATCGGAGCGGCCATGTATGGCATGAAGCCTATTGCCGAAATGCAATATTCGGATTTCATGCTTCCGGCAACCAATCAGATTATTAGCGAAGCGGCCAAAATCCGTTACCGCTCCAATAACGACTGGAACTGCCCGGTCGTTATCCGCGCGCCTATCGGCGGCGGTATATTTGGCGGGCTGTATCATTCCCAGTGTCCCGAATCAATTTTCTTCGGTACACCGGGACTGAAGATTGTAGCGCCTTATTCGGCTTATGACGCCAAAGGTCTGCTGAAGGCAGCGGTCCGTGACCCGGATCCGGTCTTATTCTTCGAGAACAAGAAATGCTACAAGCTGATTAAGGAAGATGTGCCGGAAGATGATTATACCGTGCCGATCGGAGAGGCGAACCTGCTGCGCGCAGGCAGCGATATTACGGTGATCGGATACAGCCTGCCGCTGCATTTTGCGATGCAGGCTGCGGAGGAGCTGGAGCGCGAGGAAGGCATAACCGCACACATACTGGATCTTCGCACGCTGCAGCCGCTGGACCGTGAAGCCATTATTGCCGCTGCCCGCCAGACCGGCAAGGTGCTGATTGTCCATGAGGACAACAAGACAGGCGGAATCGGCGGCGAGGTGGCGGCCATTATTGCCGAGCACTGCCTGTTCGAGCTGGACGCGCCGATCTTCCGGCTCTGCGGCCCTGATGTGCCCGCGATGCCGATCAGCCCGCCGATGGAGAAATTCTTCATGCTGAGCAAAGATAAAGTGAAAGCGGAGATGCTCCGGCTGGCGCAATACTAAACATTCTGATTCTGCGGGTACATGCTTCCGAAGTGAATTTTGTACGAAGATGCTTCAGGAAGTATTGCTTACAAAACTTTAAGCGTATGCTTCCGAAATCAGTTTTGTACGAAGACATTTCTAGGAAGTATCGCTTACAAAACTTTAAGGAGTGACAATATGTCTGACAATACAAAGCTGATCGACGTGATTCTGCCGCAGCTGGCGGAGTCGCTGGTATCGGCGACGATCGGCAAATGGCTGAAGCAGCCGGGCGATCAAGTGGATCAATATGAGCCCATCTGCGATTTGATTACGGATAAAGTCAATGCAGAGCTGCCTTCCACCGTGGAAGGAACGCTGGTGGAGCTGCTCGCGGAAGAGGGCCAGACCGTCAACGTTGGCGAAGTCATCGCCCGTATCGCTGTAGCCGTGGCTGCCCCCGCAGCTCCAACGGTTCCGGCAGCTCCATCCGCCGGAGCTGGCCAGGTTAATTCCGCTCCGCAGGCGCCTGCAGCAGCCAGACCGCCGGTACCAGCTGCCGGGGGTTCAGCTGACGCTCCAATGCGCTCCCGCTACTCACCGGCAGTACAGACACTCGCCGCCGAGCACGGTATTAATCTTGCCGCTGTGCCGGGAACCGGTATGGGCGGCCGTATCACCCGGAAGGATGTGCTGACGTTCCTGGAAAGCGGCGGGGCCGCAGCCGTCCATGCCTCCAATGGCGCAGCTTCAGCAGCCGGACATCAGGCGCAAGAAGCTGCGCAGCAACCTGTACTGCAGGCTGTTCAAACCGAAGTGCAGGAGCCCGTTCGCCATTCCGGACTGCACCTGAGCGAATCTCCACGTATTCCGACGATTGAGGTGGAAGGCGGCCGGGGCAGCAGTTCAGAATTTTTGATCGACGTCACCCCGATCCGCAACACGATCGCCACGAGAATGCGCCAGAGTGTCTCGGAGATTCCCCATGCGTGGACAATGATTGAAGTGGATGTGACGAATCTCGTCGTGCTGCGCAATAAGCTTAAAGATGAGTTCAAGCGCAAGGAAGGCATAAACCTGACTTACCTAGCTTTTATGATGAAGGCTGTAGTCAGTGCGATCAAGGATTATCCGATTATGAACTCCGTCTGGGCGGTTGATAAAATCATTGTCAAACGCGACATCAATATTACACTTGCTGTAGGCACCGAAGATTCCGTTATGACACCGGTAATCAAGAAGGCTGATCAGAAGAACATCGCCGGACTTGCCCGGGAGATCGACGAATTAGCGCAAAAGACCCGCGACGGCAAGCTGCGCCTGGAAGATATGCAGGGTGGTACCTTTACCGTCAACAACACCGGTTCTTTCGGTTCTATTCTGTCCTACCCGATTATCAACTACCCGCAGGCGGCAATATTGACCTTTGAATCCATCGTGAAGAAGCCTGTGGTCATCAACGATATGATCGCCGTACGCTCCATGGCCAATATTTGTCTGTCTCTGGATCACCGGATTCTGGATGGAGTCATTTGCGGCCGCTTCCTGCAGCGCGTAAAGGATAACCTGGAAAGCTATACACCGGATACCAAGCTGTATTAATATTTTGCAACATTCAGTGACTGGCGACTCTAATTCAAAGGGGACCTGACGTTATGAATAACCCGCAACCTGGCAAGCTGGAAATTTCATATCACCCCCTGATGGAATATGGTGCGGCCTGGGAGCTGCAAAAGGAACATGTGCAGGCCATTGATGCCGGAACAGGCCTGGAACAGCTGATCCTTTTGCAGCATCCGCCCACCTATACCATCGGTTCTCAGAATCACCCGGAGCATCTTCTCCTCAGCGGTGAACAGCTCAAGGAGCAAGGAATTGCGCTGTTTGAAATCGACCGCGGGGGGGACATTACATATCACGGGCCGGGCCAGCTTGTCGGCTACCCGCTGCTGAAGCTTGGGGAGGACGGAAGGGTCGACCTTCACGGGTATCTCCGCCGGTTGGAGGCTGTAATTATTGATTATTTGGCTTCGTGCGGAATAGAGGGTGACCGAAAGCCCGGGTATACCGGCGTTTGGGTTGGCGACCAGAAGATTTGTGCGATTGGCGTCAAGTTTAACAGAAGCAAATCTCGCAGAGGCTTTATTACCAGCCACGGCTTTGCTTTCAACATCTCTGCGGGGATTGGCGGGCGCGGGTTTCAGGGGATTATCCCCTGCGGCATTGCGGAATATGGGGTAACTTCGCTGGAGGAATGCACCGGCCGGCCTATGGAGCCTGAGCAGGTATCAGAGGAGCTGATTCCTTATTTCCTGCAGCACTTTCCGTATAAGGTAATCAACCCGGCGAATCCACATGCTTAGGCCGATTTGACGGTAGTCCGGGATGTCAAATAGCGCCCGGGGAGCCCGGACGCTATTATTAACGTTCTACTTTCTGCTGTTAACCGGCCAGGAAAGGCTCGATGACCATCAGCAAGGTAGAGCCGACCATGGCGATCAGCATGACATAAATGAAGACACGGAACCATTTTTGACGTTGCATGAGTGACTCCTTTGGAATTAGTTTAAGTTAAGAGCGTACAGATATTTAAGGCAGTACCACTATTGTAACGCAATCGTGAAAGAGAGGGAAGTCCAATGATATCACAAGACCGATTGATTCAGGAATTTATGGAGCTTGTCCGTATTGACAGTGAAACAAGAAACGAACGGCAAATTGCCGATGTGCTAAAAGAAAAATTCAGCGCCTTGGGTCTTACTGCAATCGAGGACGATTCCCAGGAGCGCACTGGACATGGGGCAGGCAATCTGTTCGTTACCTGGCCTGCCGATAACGGAGCAGCAGCTCCCAAGCTGCTGTTCACCTGCCATATGGATACAGTAGTTCCCGGACAGAACATCAAGCCTACCCTTGGAGAAGACGGCTGGATTACGAGCGACGGCAGCACAATTCTCGGGGCGGATGACAAAGCGGGGTTAGCTGCTCTGTTCGAAGCGATCCGTGTCATTCAGGAACAGGGCGTTGCTCACGGGCAGATTCAGTTTGTCATTACAGCCGGTGAAGAATCCGGGCTGCTTGGCGCCCGGGCCATGGACCCCAAACTGCTGGATGCTGACATGGGCTTTGCGCTGGATTCCAACGGCGAGGTTGGAGCGATTGCAGTTGCTGCGCCTTCCCAGGCTAAAGTAACGATGCAGATCTTCGGCAAATCCGCCCATGCCGGCGTGAATCCGGAAGATGGCATCAGCGCCATTCAGGTAGCAAGCAAAGCCATCTCGGCGATGAAGCTGGGACGCATCGACAATGAGACTACGGCCAATATTGGCAAATTCGCAGGCGGCGGACCAACGAATGTGGTCTGCGACCATGTGCAGCTGGATGCTGAAGCGCGCAGTATTGTGCAGGAGAAGGTAGACCGGCAAGTGGCTTCCATGCGCGAAGCATTGGAGACTACAGTGCGTGAGCATGGTGCAGAATGTGAATTCCGCAGTGAGATTATTTATCCGGCCTTCAGCTTTAATGAGCATGATCCGGTTGTAGTACTTGCGGACCGCGCCATAACCTCACTCGGTCTGAAGACACGCTTGTTCCCGTCCGGCGGCGGCAGCGACGCCAATGTGTTCAATGGTCTAAAGGTACCAACGGTAAATCTGGCCATCGGTTACGAGCATATCCATACCACCAAGGAACGAATCAAAGCCGAGGACATCGTCAAAGCGGCTGAGCTGGTTGTAGCCATCGTTAAGGAAAGTGTAAAAGGTTAAAATATCATGTGCAGCAGCTGAGGCTGGGTATATGCAGTGAAGGAGCTGTTTCCGGGCGATTCCCGGGAGCAGCTCCTTATGGTTTTCCTGGACAGTACCATTAGTAGCGTTTAATGGAACAGCTTTGCCGAATGGAACCTTACGGAAAATGCTGCTGTCTAGCTAAATCTACGTATTTGTTGGGAACGTTCCTTCAAGCGAATGGGGAGGACTCTCGGTGACTTAGAAGGTGGCCTAGAAGCTGGGGAGAACTCTCCGTGACTTGAGGATGAGGACTAGAAGCTGCCGGACTCCATGGACGTTATTTCTAATAATCGCCGGTTTTTGACAAGGGAACGGACTCCAGAGACACTATTGTTCTGTTTTGAAGCCAATTTCCCTCCTTGTAGAGGAAATAACGCCTTTCCGGTCCGGATGATCGGGAAAAAGGATTTTCCAGGTGTAATAACGTCTTTCCGGTCCGGATACATTCAGAAACGGAAAGGGGAAAATGCTGCAAGCGGGTTACCCCGCTTTAGGTGGACTCAGCCGTGACTCAGCTTTCAGCCGCAGGATGTAGGACAGTGGCATATCACGTCTGTACTGCAGGGTCCACCCGGCGATTACTGCTTTAATCTGCTCCGGTGTACCTACCATTGTGACTGCAGTTGAGCTTGTACGGATAAGGATGTCATTCATGTCTACATTCCTTCTTTCCCCTTAAGTTTGCTATAATACACCCTATGCAGAACTGAGCTAAAGGAGACCATAAACTATGAAAAAAGTTGAAACTCACCGCAATCCCGCACTGGATGAAGAGACGTTGTCTACACAGCCGATTTTTGAAGGCAAAATTATTACCCTGCAGGTGGATACGGTTAAGCTGCCGGATGGCAATACCGCAACCCGCGAGGTCGTGAAGCATCCCGGAGCTGTAGCTGTGCTTGCTCTGAATCAGGGTAAGATGCTTGTAGTGGAGCAATACCGCCAGCCGATGCACCGCACCGAGGTGGAGATCCCCGCAGGTAAGCTGGATAAGGGCGAAGATCCCTTGGCCGCTGCCGGCCGGGAGCTTCAGGAGGAGACGGGCTTTCACAGCGGCGACCTTAAGCTGCTGAAATCCTTTTATACCTCGCCCGGATTCGCGGATGAAATTATTCATTTGTATGTGACAGACAACGCCCAGGCGGGAGATATGGCACTGGATGAGGACGAATTCCTGGAGGTTTCCGAACTTACGCTGGAGGAAGCCTACCAGTACATTGCGGACGGCCGTATTGCCGACGCCAAAACGATGATGGCGGTGTATGCATGGCATCTCTATACGCTGACAGGCCAATGGCACTAGAAGAGGAAAACAAGCTGCACAGCTTCTACTGTGACCTGCATGTTCATATCGGCCGCACTACGGAAGGACAAGCTGTCAAAATCAGCGGCAGCAAGAATCTCACCTTTGCCGGAATCGCCAAGGAGGCCGCAGAGCGCAAGGGGATCGGGCTAATAGGGATTATTGACAGCCACTCCCCCGGCGTGCAACGCGATATCCGCCACTCGCTGGAATCCGGAGAGATGACAGTGGCAGACGGTGGAGGTATTGCTTACAGGGGCACCACCATCCTGCTGGGGTCAGAGATTGAAATCCGCGAGCCTGGCCGGAAGGAATGCCATGTGTTAGCCTTTATGCCGGACCTGGAGACAATGGCGGATTTCAGCAGCTGGATGAGCAAGCATATGCGCAACGTAAATCTCAGTTCCCAGCGGCTGTATGCACCATCCAGGGAACTGCAGGATGAGATTTGCGGACGCGGGGGTATTCTAATTCCGGCGCATATTTTTACGCCGCATAAAGGTCTTTATGGTTGTGCTGCAGAGCGTATGGCCGAGCTGTTTGACCTGGAGCGCATCGCAGCAGTTGAGCTTGGCCTTAGCGCGGATTCAGAGATGGCAGGATACATTTCTGAGCTGGACAGCTATACCTTCCTGACCAACTCTGACGCCCACTCCCTCGGCAAAATCGGCCGTGAATACAATGTCATCGAGCTGGCTAAGCCGTCCTTCAGCGAACTGAAGCTGGCACTGAAGCGTAAGGCAGGCCGTAGAGTCAGCGCTAATTTTGGACTGAACCCGCGCCTGGGCAAGTATCACCGCACTTATTGCGCCGGATGCGGCAGCATCATTGATGAAGCGTATGCCACTTCGGAACGCTGTCCTTATTGCGGCAGTCCCAAGCTGGTGCAGGGGGTGTTTGACCGGATTCTGTCCATCGCCGACCGCGGGCAGCCCCTCGTGCCGGACCATCGTCCGCCGTATCATTATCAGGTGCCGCTTGAGTTTATTCCGGGACTTGGCCCGGCTAAGATGAACGCGCTGCTGGGGGCTTTTGGCACAGAGATGAACATTCTGCATGGTGCCGGCGAGGCGGAGATTGCTGCAGTAGCGGGAACAGAGCTGGCTGCGCAGATTGTTCTTGCCCGCACGGGGGAACTTGCACTGTCGGCTGGTGGCGGAGGGACGTACGGCAAAGTAATGGTGAACAAAAAGTAGAATTGCTGTGCATAACAGCGACCTGTCCAAAGGACAAGTCATAGAGCGGGATGTCTCCTCATATGGTGTAATATGTGACCGGAAAGGAGAACGTCCCGATGCGCAGTTTAAGGCTGATGATGAAGGAACAGACGCCTCTTTATATTTTTGTTGCCGTATTATTTCTCGTTGGTGTCGTTTTCGGGGCTCTGATTGTCAGTGCGTTAACGCTGGACCAGCAGCAGGAGCTGGGAGATTACATGGGGAATTTCTTCGTCACCGTTGATCAGCAGGGCCTGCCGGCTGCGCCCGACTCTTTCTGGAGTATCGCCGCGCTCAATCTGAAGTGGGTGGGACTCATTTGGATTCTTGGGTTGTCGGTCATTGGGCTTCCGGGTATTCTGATCTTAGATTTTCTCAAAGGCGTGCTGATCGGTTTTACCGTCGGTTGCCTCGTCAGCCAGTATTCCTGGCACGGCATGCTGTTTGCCCTCGTCTCGGTTGCTCCGCACAATCTTGTGCTGATCCCGGTTCTGCTCGTATGCAGCGCAGCGGCTATTGCCTTCTCACTGCTGATGATCCGCAGCCGGGTGCTGGGGAAGCGGCGTACGCCGGTGACAAGGCCTTTTGCAATGTACACGGTATTATCGCTTGGAATGGCCGTACTCGTCTTGGGCATTTCCGGTTTTGAGGCCTGGGTGACGCCGGTGATGATGAGATGGGTGACACCCATGCTCGTATCTATAGGGTGATTTAAAGAATGCTGCCGGGTGGAATTTTCACTGGGGCAGCATTTTTTTTATCCCTTTGATTGCAAAAAGTTATGAATAGTAGATATTTGCAAATATAGGAATTAAAATGGTGTTGGGTGAGCAGCCGAGGAAGGAGGATATAGCAGGTGGAAAAAATAGGGATTCTGATGATTTTTTTGTTTATGGTGACTACGAATGTTTTCGCAGAACCCGTCCAACAGAGGTCATTAGAAGGCTTTCTTAACAATGATTTGCAATTGCTTACACTTTCAGCCCAAGAGAAAGTTGTTATTAACAGGATGGATAACTCGATATCTGTCTTTAACTTGGCTTCAGGCGAAGAAGCTTGGACGAAAAGTTATTCCAAGCTCTATGATGTTGATGTACTCAGCTCTCCGGAGAAAATCATTGTGATCGCCAAAGACAAAGATAAAGACAACAAGCTGCAAAAGATCGTCCTGAGTAAAGAAGGAACGACACTCTCCACTACGGTCTTTAACAGCGCTCCAATCACTAAATCAATAACAAGCAATGAGGAGATGATCAACTGGTACGCACCAGAAGGGAGCAATAAAGAAAGACTCTCTGTGTACAGTAACAACGTTCTTGCTGCATATCAAGCCCCTTGGAACAATCCTGTTTTTAAAATGAATTTAGGCGGAATGTCAAGCAGCAAGTACGAAGATATCACGCTTAAGGATATTAAATTGAACGGCCCTTATGCGGTTGTCAAATATACAGGATACAGTCTAATGCAGAGCCAGGATTTTTTTCGTGTGATTAATACCTCAAATAAGAAGAAAACATACACTATAGCTTCTGATTGGAACACACGCAGTGATTCTTCATTTGCCGGCAATGAGCTTGTTATTAACAGTTCCTTCAACGTGGGCAATCCGCTGGGCGTGAATGTTGGGCAGCCTTATTCACTATCCGGCATGTATAATCTCTCGACAGGAAAAAAGACAGCAGGCATCTCTGAAACGTTTACGGAACGGGAAATGGGTTGGAAGTCTGAACGTATAGGCAATCATATTCTAATCTATCTCCCGGAGAAAGGACGAATTGATATATATAATCTCTCTGGCCGGAAGGTGTCGGAGGCTTCGATTACTCTTCCCAATAGCTTCCGCGTGCTGGATTATTCCAAGGGTGAGCTTTCTTTACTTATCCGGGAAGAAACCGGAGCAACAATTCAAGTGATCCACACCACTGCTATTAACTAGACCATAGAACCGTTGGCGGAGCTGTATTGCCATCACGGAATACCACTATTGAACACACTCTAAAAGCGTTTGACTTCTCAAAGCGACTCCCCCTATAATGGAAGAAGTGGTTTTATGCCCGGTGCGGTAATTTTCCAAGGGGGAGGGATACTATGGAAGCCCGGATAGACAAGATAAAGCAACAGCTACAATCCCAAGGATATAAGCTTACACCCCAACGGGAAGCAACCTTAAGAGTGCTGCTGGAGAACGAAGACGATCATTTAAGTGCAGAAGATGTATTTATGCTTGTGAAAGAAAAGGCTCCCGAGATCGGTCTCGCCACTGTATACCGGACCCTGGAACTGCTCAGCGAGCTTCATGTCGTGGAGAAGATTAATTTCGGAGACGGAGTTGCCCGTTATGACCTGCGGACAGATACGGCGAAACACCATCATCATCATTTAATCTGTGTGCAATGCGGCACAATGGATGAAATCCGTGAGGATTGGCTCGGACCGCTGGAAGAGCGGCTGGAGAACGATTATAATTTCACGGTGCTTGATCATAGACTTGATTTTCACGGGATTTGCCACCGCTGCAAGGACAAGAATACTACGGATGGCAATACGCCCGAATAGGCTTATAGATGATAAATTACCGCACAAGCTCTCCCCGGTGTACTGCCGGAGGGGGCTTTTTAAATGATTTCATCAGGCCGACATACATATCACCGCCCGCCTGCGCATAAAGTGAAGGACGAGTTATGCTTCTGAAGCGAGTTTTGTACGAAGCAATTCCTGGAAGATAGAGGCTCACAAAACATAAGTTTTTGCTTCCGAAGTGAGTTTTGTACGAAGCAACCCTGGGAAGTATAAGCTCACAAAACTTTTAGGAGGAATCCTAATGATTATTTCTGTGCCTGGAACGGTGCGCCGGCTGTATTTTTTGACCCTGCTTGTTGCATTGAGCTGTTTCTTGTATTACGCCCTGAGCTGGCTAAGCGGATGGATCAGTCCGATAGATCATTATGAAATCCCGGAAGGTACGGCAGTCCGGGCCTTTAAGGATGCCCCGGTCAGTGTGGACAGTCTGAATGCAGGGGAACGTCTGCGGCTATATTACTGGTATGGCGAGTGATTGCCCGGCCCGAAGCAGGAAGAAGCCGGAACACTGTCGAATGAACCTTAGGTGAGTTCATGCATCTGGCTTGCCGCTGTGCAGCCGGATGCTGAACTCCATGCCTAAATGCTGCATAGCCGCGAAGAGCAGCCTGAGCAGACAGGAGCGTGAATGAAATGAAGTCACACTTGCAGCCTTTTATGCAATATTTAACCGTAGAGAAAGGTTTATCTTCCAGCACTCTCGAGTCCTATGGACGCGATGTGTCGCAGTTTCTGGAGTTTGCCGAAGGCCGTGGTGCCGTTACACCGGAGGAGATTAGAAGATCGCATATCATGCAGTATCTCGCTGAGCTCCGCACCGCAGGGCGGGCAACCGCAACAGTGAACCGGAATACGGTGTCGCTGCGCGCGTTTTTTCACTATCTGCTGAAAGAACGGCTGATCGTGCAGGACCCAACGCTGGATATGGAAATGATCAAACCGAGCAAAAAACCGCCGATGATCTTAAGTATCGAAGAAATCGAACGGCTGCTGGCGGCCCCTGATGAAGCTACCCCCCAGGGAATGCGCGACAAGGCGATGCTAGAGCTGCTGTACGCCACCGGCATCCGGGTTACAGAGCTGATTACCCTGAATGTAGAGGACGTGCATACGGACCTGAAGTTCGCCCGCTGTAGCGGGGCTTCCGGGAAGGAGCGGGTAGTGCCGATCGGCGCTATTGCAGCGGAGTGCGTGGCGGTGTATACATCCGGTATGCGGGACAAGCTGCTGCGGGGAAATCAGGAGGAGCCAGCCCTGTTTCTGAACAGTCTGGGCGGACGGCTGACCCGTCAGGGCTTCTGGAAAATTATTAAAAAGTATGCGCGTGAAGCCCGGATTGAGCAGGATATCACTCCGCATACCCTTAGACATTCGTTCGCTGCTCATTTGCTGGAAGGCGGTGCGGATCTGCGTTCCGTGCAGCAGATGCTTGGTCATGCGGATATTTCCACAACGCAGATCTACAGCGGGATTGCCCGCAAAAATATGAAGGAAGTCTACGAAAGCCACCATCCCCGGGCGAGGTAACTGCTGCTGCGGAATGGGTATAAGACCTGAATCGCGGCTAATCCCCGAGGGTAGGGTAAAAAGATGCTTTTTGTGAGTAAGATCGTTATGATGGAAATATACTGAAAGGATAGACCGGAGCGTGTGAACCCCGGGAGTTACTTTCAGCAGAAACGGGTACCTAAAAAGCGGGGCAATGGGCCGCTGGCTTCGGAAGGGCTGTCCCTTCGGAAGAAGGTAGAGCCGTTTCTTCTTGTTTTGATAAAACCTAAAGAATATGCATACTACGAAGGAGTGAAGACGGACATGTCCTCATTTAAACGAATTGGATTTATCGTTCTTGATAGTGTTGGTATCGGTGAAGCGCCGGATGCGGAAAGTTTCGGTGATAAAGGGTCCCATACGCTGGGACATATTTTGGAGCGGGTGCCGGGTCTTAAGCTGCCTAATCTGCAAAAGCTTGGTCTCGCCAATATTGCACCACTGCCGCCGCTGGAGCCTGTAGCAGCACCGGCCGGATATTACGGCAAAATGCAGGAGGTATCGGTAGGCAAGGATACAATGACCGGCCATTGGGAGCTGATGGGGCTGAAGATTGAAGTTCCGTTCAACACCTATTTTGACGGATTCCCGGCAGAGCTGATTGAGAAGTTCGAAGCGGCAACCGGACGCAAGGTGATCGGCAATAAGCCGGCTTCCGGTACGGAGATTCTGGTCGAATATGGCGAAGAGCAAATGAAGACCGGGGCCTGGATTGTGTACACTTCCGCCGACAGCGTATTCCAGCTTGCTGCTCATGAAGATATTATCCCGCTGGAAGAGCTGTACAGCGCCTGCAAAATCGCCCGCGAGCTGACGATGGCTCCCGAATTCTCGGTAGGCCGCGTAATCGCCCGCCCCTATGTCGGCGAACCGGGGAACTTTGTACGTACTCCTAACCGCCATGACTATGCGGTCAAACCGCCGGAGCCGACGGTAATGAACGCGCTGGAGGATATCGGTAAAGACGTTATCGCTGTGGGCAAGATCAACGATATTTTTACAGGTGAAGGCGTAACAGCCACGTATCCGACAAAAAGCAATGAGCATGGCATCGAGATTACGATCCGAGAGCTGCGCAAGCCGTTTGACGGCTTCCTGTTCACGAATCTGGTAGATTTCGATTCCCTGTATGGCCACCGCCGCGATCCGGAAGGTTACGGACATGCTCTTGAGGTATTCGATCAGGCGCTTCCGGAACTGCTCTCTACACTCGGCGAAGATGATCTGCTCATTATCTCGGCAGACCACGGCAATGATCCGATCCATAGCGGAACTGATCACACACGTGAGTATGTGCCACTCTTGATTTACAGTCCAAGATTCAAGACTCCGGGCAACCTGGGCATCCGCCAGACGTTCTCGGATGTGGCAGCGACAATTGCCGACAACTTCGGGGCCAAAGCGCCGCAATATGGGACAAGCTTTTTGGCGGAACTCAAATAATACGAAATCCTATGAAGCATCAATACTATAGACAACCCTCAAGGAGGCAATAAACTATGGAAGCAGTTAGCCAAAAGCATATTCAGGAAGCAGCGGTTTATATCAAGGATAAATGTACAGTCGCCCCGGAAATCGGGCTAATTCTCGGTTCGGGTCTGGGCGTTCTGGCAGACCTCATTACGGATGAGGTTGTAATTCCCTACAACGAAATCCCCCATTTTCCTGTATCCACAGTAGAAGGACATGAAGGCGAACTGCTGATCGGGATGATTGAAGGACGACGAGTTGTAATGATGAAGGGCCGGTTCCACATGTATGAAGGTTACGGCCCGGAGACGACGGCTTTTCCGGTGCGCGTCATGAAAGAGCTTGGCGTAACCAGCCTGCTCGTTACCAATGCCGCAGGTGGCGTGAACACGGACTTTACACCCGGCGATCTGATGCTGATTACCGATCATCTGAACCTGACCGGGCGCAATCCGCTGACCGGCCCGAATGACAATGCTCTGGGCGTGCGGTTCCCGGATATGTCAACTGCCTACAGCCCCCGCCTGATTGCAGCGGCGAAGGAAGCTGCGGCAGAGCAGGATTTTGAATTCAAGCAAGGCGTTTATGCCGGATTGCTCGGCCCTTGCTATGAAACTCCGGCTGAAATTGTCATGCTGCGCCGTCAAGGTGCGGATGCTGTAGGCATGTCCACCGTCTCCGAGACGATTGTGGCCCGCCATGCCGGTATCGAGGTGCTTGGCATTTCCTGCATCACTAACATGGCTGCCGGCATTCTTGACCAGCCGCTGAACCATGCGGAGGTTATGGAGACGGCTGAACGTGTGCGTGAGCGCTTTTTGAAGCTGGTACTGGCCTTTATTCCGAAGATGTAGGCTCTATAGATCAGATTCAATGGCATCGGAATTATGCCAATATTATTCATCCACAACAATTCATACCCGGGAGGTTCAATTCATGACACAAACCAATATTTCTTACGGTAATCAGGTGAAAGAAGCAGCGGAATACGTAAAATCCAAATTCGGAGCGTATTCACCGTCCATCGGGCTGATTCTGGGCTCAGGTCTTGGCGATCTGGGCGACCAAATCGAAGATGCAGTGTATCTTCCTTATGAAGAAATTCCTCATTTTCCGCGTTCTACGGTAGAGGGCCATGCTGGCCGGTTCGTTATCGGGAAGCTGGAAGGCAAGGATGTTATCATCATGCAGGGCCGCTTCCACTTCTACGAAGGCTACGAGATGCGCAAAGTTGTGCTTCCGGTCTATGTGATGGCAAAGCTTGGCGTGGGTACGCTGGTGATCACTAACGCGGGCGGCGGAATGAACCGGGCGTTCAAAGCAGGCGACCTGATGCTGATTACCGACCACCTCAATATGACTGGCGACAACCCGCTGATCGGACCCAATGATCCGGAGCTGGGAGTGCGTTTCCCGGATATGTCCCGAGCTTATGATCCTGAGTACATGGCTTTGGCCAAAAAGCTTGCAGCTGACGTTAAAGGTGTAGACGGTGAACCGCTTGTGCTGCAGGAAGGTGTATATGCCGGCATCAGTGGTCCAACTTATGAGACACCGGCGGAGCTGAAAATGCTGGCGTACCTCGGCGGCGATGCTGTCGGGATGTCTACTGTACCTGAAGTGATCGTGGCTAGTCACAGCAAGCTGCGTGTGCTTGGCATTACCTGTATCACCGATATGGCGATCGGGGATGAGCTGGAGCCGCTGACGCATGAGCAGGTGGTGAAAGTTGCCAATCTGACTAAACCGAAGTTTATCGGCCTTGTGCGCGCCTTTGTGCGTGAGGTACAGGTGTAATGCGAGCGGTTGATCTTATTCAGAAAAAAAGAGACGGCGGGGAGCTTAGCCGTGAAGAAATAGCTTATCTGATCCAAGGCTACAGCAAGGGTGCAATTCCCGATTACCAAATCTCGGCTTGGGCCATGGCGGTGTATTTCCGCGGGATGAACGCACGGGAAACCGGCGATCTGACGCTGGAAATGGCCATGTCCGGTGATCAGGTCGATCTCAGTCCGATTGCCGGCATCAAGGTGGACAAGCATTCCACCGGCGGCGTGGGCGATAAGACGACTGTGGTTCTGGCACCGCTTGTTGCCGCAGCCGGAGTACCGGTGGCCAAAATGTCCGGCCGCGGGCTGGGACATACTGGAGGCACCCTCGACAAGCTGGAGTCGATCAGCGGCTTCTCTATCGAGATGGGCCGGGAACAATTTTTCGCCCAGGTAGGGGAGATCGGCGCTGCCGTAATCGGCCAGTCGGGCAACATTACACCTGCAGACAAGAAGCTCTACGCACTGCGTGATGTGACAGCGACAGTGGAATCCATTCCGCTGATCGCCAGCTCCGTCATGAGCAAAAAAATCGCCGCAGGTGCCGATGCCATCGTGCTTGATGTCAAGACCGGCAGCGGCGCGTTCATGAAGACGCTTGACGATTCCATTGCCTTGGCGCAAGCCATGGTGGATATCGGGACCCATCTGGGCCGCAACACGGTTGCGGTCATCAGCGACATGGACCAGCCGCTTGGCTACGGCATCGGCAACGCCCTGGAAATCAAGGAAGGCATCGAAACCTTGAAGGGCCACGGGCCGAAGGATCTGCAGGAGGTCTGCCTTATTCTGGGCAGCCAAATGCTGGTGCTTGGCGGCAAGGCGAAGGACGAAGCCGAAGCCCGCTCCATCCTGATGTCTCATATCGAGGATGGTAGTGCTCTGGAGAAGTTCAAGCAAATCGTATCTGCGCAGGGTGGAAAGGTGTCGCAGGTCGAAGCGCCGGAGACGCTGCCGGCAGCACGGAGATTTATCGAAGTGAAAGCAGCAACCGCTGGTTATGTGGAGAGCATCCAAGCCGAAGAGATTGGTGTAGCTGCCATGCTGCTTGGCGCAGGCCGCGAGACCAAGGAATCGGTCATTGATCTCGCCGTTGGCATTCAGCTGTCGCTGAAAGTCGGCGATGCCGTAGCCGCAGGAGATACGCTTGCCGTATTGCATGTGAACGATGCCAGCGAGAACAAAGTGCAGGAAGCGGAAGCTAAAGTGCTGGAAGCTTACCGCATTTCCGCTCAGCCCGTTCCGCCTCAGCCGCTGGTGTTTGCGCTTGTGACCAAAGATGGCGTAACCCGGTACTAGGATTCAGCGCAGGATGTAAAGGTTCTTGATATTTCTGTGATAGATCAGCATCATGTAAACGAAAAGCCGTACAGAACAGTCAAATGTTCTGTACGGCTTTTTGCAATTTGAAGTAACCCTCCAGGAGTTTGACGTTAAATATCATCAAACTTGCGCCTTGGAAAGAAGAATTACTGCAGCAGCCATTCCTCTACCACCTTCAGGATAGGGTAGGCTCCCCGGCTTTTGTTGCACAGGACAACAACGGTTGCTCCGATTGCAGGGTAGAAGGCGGAGTGGAAGGACACCCCGGGATCGTACCCCATCAGATGATATTTCAGTGCCTCGCCATTTTGCTTCGTGATCCATACTCCGTAACCGTAGTACTCCTCATTGTCATCATGAATATGCGGAGTGAGCAGGAGGGCCGTCAGCTCCGGATTTAGCAGCGTATGATCGAGCAGTCCCTGCCATAGCCGCTGCATATCCGGCGCGGTGACGAAAGCGCCGCCGTCAGCGCCTCCTTTTACAGGAATGGAATAGATGTTGGTGACCCAGTTTCCATCCGCTTCTTCGATATATCCCATGGCGGTATTGGCTGGAAGCGCATCCAGTGCAAAATAGCCGGAATGCTTCATTCCGCAAGGCGCAAAAATATGCTGCTCCACGTAATCCGTAAAGGGCATCCCGCTAATCTTCTCAACCAGCAGGCCAAGCATGATGTATCCGGCATTGTTGTAGTGAAATCTTTCTCCCGGTGTGAATTTCATCGGATGCTGCGAGAACATCGGCACGAAATCCTGGAGCTTCCGCAGCAGGTACATGGGCTGGTTCAGCCACAACGCCGCGTAATCATCCATGATTTCTTCATCAAAGTAATCTGCAATACCCGAGCTATGCGTCAGCAGGTGATGAACGGTCATGTCATGGCTGAATCGGGCAAACTCTTTTCCATTCAGCACATCCAGCACCTTGCTGCTGAAAGCAAGCTTGCCCTGTTCCACCAACTGGCAGACAGCAATCGCCGTAAACAGCTTGCAGCCGGAGGCGATGCCAAAGCGTGTGTCCGGATGATTTAGCCGCTCCTCTGAAATGTTGGCACTGCCGTAAGAAGCGGCCAAGGTGTGGGTCTGTTTTTTGACCAAAACTGCTCCAGAGAATCTTTCGGTCTCAGCTTCCTCGCTGAGCTTATGCTGCAGATATTCAAGCTTCATGGTGGCTCCTCCGATTCAGTTCATTTATAGTAGCTTAGCTAAGAAATTCGCCTGAAAGATACAAGTTTCCTTCATTTGATCCTTATTTATGAGGCAAGAATTGGAATAACGACTGAAGACTGTACGTGCTGCGTAAGGTTTATCTGCAAAGGACAAGAAAAGCACATCAGTTTTGGCAGGGCGGTACATTGTGGACGTTTTGGAATTTAAGATACTATAAACTCTAACCTTACAATAATAGTTTTGTACAGACTGGCAGCGGTTGGCTGCTTTTTCATGAAATGTCGTTAGCGTTTCTACAGATTAACAAATCCGTGAGTTAGCACATCCGAGGAGGAATTATAATGGCACTTCATCAAACGATAACGGTATTGAACACACTGGACAGCGCTTATGCTAACGGTGAACAGGTCAGGCAGCTGTTTGCAGCTTATCCGGCAGTGAAGGTAGACGTCCATAAGGTTGAGGGTGAAAAGGGCAGCACGGAATTCGTCAAAATCTCAATCCCGGGCAGCAACGGAAAGCTGGCGGGCGGCACGGCGCCGACCTTCGGGATTGTGGGCAGACTTGGCGGAATCGGCGCCCGTCCCAGCCGGATCGGGATTGTCTCCGATGCGGACGGCGCAGTTGCTGCTATTGCTTCAGCACTTAAATTGGCTCATATGCAGACCCAAGGCGATGTGCTCAAAGGGGATGTGCTGGTAACGACCCATATTTGCCCGGATGCTCCGACGCTGCCGCATGAACCGGTGGATTTCATGGATTCACCGGTCGATATCCTGCAGATGAATGAACATGAGGTGCTGCCGGAAATGGAAGCGGTTCTGTCCATTGATACCACTAAAGGTAACCGGGTGGTCAACCACAAAGGCATTGCAATTTCGCCAACGGTCAAGGAAGGCTATATTCTGCGGGTGAGCGAGGACCTGCTGCGCATTCTGGAAATGACGACAGGCCAGTTTCCGGTTACTTTTCCGGTGACGACCCAGGATATTACACCTTACGGGAACGGCCTCTATCATATTAACTCGATTCTTCAGCCTGCCGTTGCAACGAATGCTCCGGTTGTGGGCCTGGCGATAACTGCACAGTCCATGGTGCCCGGCTGTGGCACCGGAGCAAGCCACGAGGTTGATATTGCTTCCGCAGTACGTTTTGCGATTGAAACCGCCAAAGAAGTGACCGGGGGATCATGCTCATTCTATAACGAAGCGGAATTTGACCGCATTACAGAATTGTACGGCACGATGAGTGTATTGCAGACACTGGGCAAACCGGCGGTAACCTCCCGCTAAATCCGGGTTTATAGAAATTGTACTGCGAAGGGTAACTCCATGAACATCTAGGAGGAAGCAAATTGAAAAAAATTGGGTTGATCACGATTGGACAGTCCCCCAGATCCGATGTGGCGCCGATTATTGAGAAATATTTGGAGGGCCGTGCGGAGCTGCTGCAGTCAGGGGTATTGGATGGATTCACCCCGGCGCAGGTTCGCGAATACTACAGTCCGCAAGAAGGAGAATATGTTCTGACGACCCGGATGGCGGATGGTACTGCGGCGATTATCTCCCGCGAAAGGATAAAGACAGTGCTTCAGGGAAAAATTGATGCCATGGAGGCTGCTGGAATCCGACTGATTCTGCTGCTCTGCACCGGTGTGTTTCCTGAGCTGCGCACGAACAGCGCCCATTTGCTTGAGCCGGACCGGATTATACCACCGGTAGTGCAGGCCATGATCGGCAAGCGCCGGTTGGGGCTGATCGGTCCCTTGCCTGAGCAGGAAGTGAGTATGGTCGAGAAATTCGCCGGGCCGGGGACCTCTCTTCCTTTTGCCGCTGTCTCTCCATATACCGGCACTGAAGCGGAATTCCGCGCTGCAGCGAGCCGGTTGAAAGACGTGGCGGATGTGATTGTGCTTGACTGCATGGGTTATGTGGAGCAGCATAGAATATGGGCGGCCTCAGAAGGAGTGCCAGCCGTACTGTCAAATGCCCTCATAGGGAAGCTGATGGCGGAAATGGTGTAATCAGGAGGAACGAATATGAGTGAAGAGCGGATAATAATCAGTATGAATGTCCTGAAGGACTGCCTGGGACTCTGCAGCGGTGAACTGCTGGCCGTAGTGGCGGACGATGACAAGCGGGAGCTTGCCGAATCCGTCTATGAGGCCGGCAAAAGACTCGGAGCGGAGTCGGTGCTGCTGATCATGCAGGAACGGAGCAAGTCCGGTGAAGAACCGCCTGCTCCGATTGCGGAGGCGATGGCCAAGGCGGATGTGGCGGTGTGTATTACGAAACACTCCATGACACATACAGCGGCCCGCAAGCAGGCTGCTGCAGCGGGAACCCGGGTAGCGACCATGCCGGGTATGACGGATGACATGTTCAGCCATGGAGCCATTACGGCAGACTATGGGCAAGTGAAGTCGTTGACGGAGCAAGTTGCCCTGCTTCTGTCCGCAGGCCGTGAGGTACGTGTGGAGAAGGACGGGCTAAGCCTCTCCTTTTCCATAGAAGGGCGGGACGGAGTACTGAGTACTGGGCTATACCTGAATCCTGGGGAATCCGGGAATTTGCCTTCGGGCGAAGCGTATATAGCACCGCTTGAAGGCACTGCCGCAGGACGGATTAAAGTAGACGGGTCCATAGCCGGTATTGGCGCCTTGGCCAGTCCAATGGTGCTGGCGGTGGAGCAGGGCAGGCTTACAGCAGTTGAAGGTGAAGGCGGAGACAAGCTGCTGGAGATGCTGGGGGCAGGCGATGGCCGGCTCTTGGGTGAGTTCGGCATAGGCACGAATAACAAGGCGAGAATAACCGGTGTGGTGCTTGAGGATGAGAAGGTCTACGGGACTATTCATGTAGCCTTTGGCAGCAATAACACCTTTGGCGGCGTTGTAGCGGCAGGTGTACATATAGATGCTGTAGTGATGAAGCCGGATGTGTATATTGATGACAAAATCATTATGCGTGCCGGGGAATTGCTCTAGTCCTGCCAAGTACCTAAGCGGTCGTTACAAGCAACCTAAAAGGGAGGGATACGGATGCTGGGAATCATACGTGTAATAACACTTCAAGAAGAGAGCTCCATCCATCTGCACGGCGAGCTGATAGAACGCCGCTATGGCCTGCCGGTCATGAGCCGCTGCATTCAGGATCAGCCTCAAGGCGTCTACGATGACCTAACGGAAGCAGAATCCGTACCGAAAATCATTGAACTCGCACGGGAGCTTGAAGCAAGCGGATGTACGGCGATCGGCATCAGCTGCGCGGCCGATCCGGCGCTGCTGGAAGCGAGGGCTGCGGTACGGATTCCTGTACTCGGTGCCGGGTCCTGCGCAGCCCATATGGCGCTGGCCTTCAGCAGCCGAGTCGGCGTTCTGACGATCCTGACCGAGGTGCCTCCCTTCATTCGAAGCATCCTCGGGGACGCCTATCTCGGGATGGATCGTCCCGACGGTGTAACAACGACGCTTGATCTGAACACGCCTGCGGGACGTGCCGGAGCTATGGCTGGAGCGGCAAGGCTCGTTGAGCGCGGAGCAGAGGCCATTGTGCTGGCCTGTACCGGATTTGCAACGATCGGTTTGGCTGCTGAGCTGGAAGAGAAGCTTGGAATCCGCGCACTCGACCCTATTCTCTCACTGGGTGCCGCAGCCGCTTCGGCTGCCTCTCTGCCCGGGCTTGTCCGCCGCTAAACCGTTGTCTATGGCTGATTTGCTGGGCAGAAAGCTATAAAGATTTCAAGTGAAACGTTCTCCCGGACCATCGGTCCGGCGAGGACGTTTTTTTGTGGATCACTCGAAAGCTCGAGAAGCAAAGGTGCATCTGATATTGCCGCAAACGCGATGGATGGCGGGATGAGAAGCAAAGGTGCATCTGATTTCGCCGCAAGCAGGCTATATGGTGGAATGAGAGGTAAAGGTGCATTTGATATTGCCGCAAAAGCACAATATGGCTTAATGAGAGGTGAAAGTGCATCCGGTTTCCACACTACATGCGGACCGCAGTCGCGTAATTCCTTGGAGAAACGGCAAAGTGCCAGCAATTTCATACAAATTGCAATAGCGACTGTGATGTCCGCAGATTGCCGGAATTGTGGATTTAAACGAACTAACAGCTCTGGTGCCCGGATAAGTCACCGCTACAATGTAGCTTGCGGGATGTTCCCATTTCAGCGATCTCCTCCAGAAGGTTTTACTGTAGGATGCAGTTGTTATCTGCAATTTGAAATATTTGCCCTGTGGTTTGCGGGCGAATTCTGATAAACTATCGGGAACGCCAGACTATGGCATATCTCAGGAGAAAACTTGAAATACTGTAGACAGCGGAGGGAGGAAGGAATATTGAACACACGAGGAATTACGTTGAGAGAGCTGCTGCAGCTGCCGATTCTTGGCACAGCCACTGTAGTCAGCGGTGAACAGGGACTGGACCGGATTGTCCGCTTTGTAGATATTATGGAGGTTCCCGACCTGAAGGGTTGGATCAGTGAAGGCGTCATGCTGCTCACTACGGCCTATTCGATCCGCCATGACCCTTCACTGCTGACCGAGCTGGTATACACACTGGACAAGCTGGGGGCAGCTGCGCTGGCGATAAAACCTGCCCGGTTCCTAAAGGAAATTCCCCAAGCGGCGATCGAAGCGAGCAATGCCTGCGGGCTGCCGATCGTCGAGATTCCGCCTGAAATCCCTTATACGAACATTACCCAGCCGGTGATGGAGCTGCTGCTGGGCCGTCAGGCTATGCTGCTGCGCCGGGCAGAAGAGGTCTACCGCACACTCACAACGATGGTGCTGGAGAACAGCGGAATTCAGGCGGTGAGCGATAATGTGGCCGATTTTCTAAAAGCGCCTGTCGCACTGGTGGATACGCAGCGCAGTATTATAGTTTCCTCACCCTCCAATTTTGACTGGTCACAGAAGACTTCGCCGCTGAACTGGAACATTAATGTGGACAAGCGGACGGTAGCCAGGCTTCTGGTAGACAAGGAGAAGCTGGATGATATGGAGGAAGTGGGGATCGAGCAGGCCAGGCTGGTGTTTGCCCTTGAGCTGATGCGGAAAAAGGTAGCCGAGGATACCGAGTTTCGTCTGCGCGGCAATTTCATCGACGAGCTGCTGACACCTCCGCTGCCTTCACGGCATGAAGTGGAGCGGCGGGCACGTCAGCTTGGTATGAATCCTGAACATAAATGGGAGGTCGCCGTCATTGAAGGCGATACCGCTCCTAGTGAGGAAACCGTGAACCGGCTGCTGGACCGGGAAGCGCGCAAGCGCGGAGTGACTCCCCATGTGGAATACCGCTCAAGCCGAGCCGTGTTGTTCTTGCCGACACCGGAAGGCCGTAAATTTACGGGAGCTGCAGGCGGGGAGGAACCATGGGCGTCAACGCTGGAAAGCTGGCTGCATGACAAAAGCGAAGGTCTTGGCGCCTACCGGACCGGTATCGGTACCCCGGAGGACCTGTGGAATATCCACACCAGCTATAATGAAGCGCGCAAAGCACTGTCGGTCTCCAAACGTCTGGGCCAGGGGGCTGGTGCAGTCACTCAATACGAGGAGATGGAGGTCTACCATCT
Source organism: Paenibacillus sp. FSL M7-1046 (assembly GCF_038007405.1). NCBI lineage: Bacteria > Bacillati > Bacillota > Bacilli > Caryophanales > Paenibacillaceae > Paenibacillus > Paenibacillus sp. FSL M7-1046. The sequence continues at coordinate 4,775,841 of NZ_JBBOXB010000001.1, forward strand.
GCTGGAGGGGTTAAGCAGGCAGGGCTTCGAGGTGCTGTTCGAGCGCAAGCTGGGCAAGCTGCTGCGATATGACCAGGAGCATGACAGCAACATGCTGTTGACGTTTTATCATTATCTGGAGCACCGGGGGAGTCTGATTGATACGGCCAGCAGTCTCTACATACACCGCAATTCAGTGAAGTACCGGCTGGAGCGGATCCGTGATATTACAGGGTTCGATCTCAATGATCCGCGTGAGCAATTTGTCTGCCATTTGTGCCTGATTTACTACTACCTGCAGGAAAAATAGGGCGTGCTGGAATTTTTACGGAAGTTAATGTTAGAAAACGTGACATTAAGAGGCGGTAATAGTGCACAACCGACAAACGGTTGTGCTTTTTTTTAGCTAAACGGGACGTAGAGTGGACATGAAATTGTATGTAGAATTAGCTCAACTACTAAAGAGAATAAAGAAACAGCACAGTACCTGACATGGAACCGCAGGTTCCGTCAAAGAAAGGGCTCACAGCCTGGATTGCAACAGAAGCCGTAAGGGGGTTGATTCATTGTTTGCTTACACATTAAAAAGACTAACGCAGATGATTCCGGCCTTGCTTGGTATCATCGTCATCACATTCATTCTATCTAGGGTACTGCCGGGCGATCCCGCAATTATGCTGGCCGGTGAACAGGCCCCGGAGGAAATCGTGAACAAGATCCGCCAGGACATGGGGCTGGACAAGCCGCTTTATGTTCAGTTCTTCAGCTATTTCGGGCAGCTGTTTCAAGGAAACATCGGCTATGCCTATCATACGGGGCATTCGGTAGCCAGTGATTTGTCCTCAAGGTTTCCGGCCACCCTTGAGTTGACCTTGACCAGCATACTGATCGCGATTCTGGTGGCGATTCCCGTCGGAATTGTTGCTGCGACCCGCAAGGAATCTATCCTCGACCATATTTCGCGTGTATTCTCGCTGATAGGCGCATGCGTGCCGATCTTCTGGCTCGGTCTAATGTTCATTTATATTTTTTACTCGATCCTTGGCTGGGCTCCGGCACCGATGGGGCGAATCAGCGGTGATCTGAATCCGCCGGTCCACATTACGGGTTTGTACGTGCTGGACAGTCTTCTGTCGGGTGATACCGCTGCTTTGAAAAGCAGCCTGGCCCACCTGCTGCTTCCGGCAATCTGCCTGAGCACAGGCACCATGGCCATTGTGGCCCGCATGACCCGTTCGAGCATGCTGGAGGTAGTCGATCAGGATTTCGTGCGCACCGCCCGGGCTAAAGGGCTGCGGGAGTCCGCCGTAATTTACAAGCATGCACTTGTGAATGCCCTCATTCCTACACTTACCGTGCTCGGCCTGCAGTTTGGCTATCTGATGGGCGGGGCGGTCATCACCGAGACGATCTTCTCCTGGCCGGGCATCGGCGGGTATGTCACAGATTCCATTCTGGCCGCGGATTATGCGCCAATTCAGGCGTTTACCCTAGTAAGTGCGATTCTCTATTGCGGCATTAACCTGGCGGTAGATCTGATATACGGTCTGATTGATCCGCGTATCCGCTATGAATAAACAGCTTTTTGGAGAGGAGGAGATTTCTGTTGAGCACTGCAGCACATTCAGCACAGGGCAACCCTGCCAAACCCGCAGCTGCGCCGAAACCCAAAACATTACTGACGCTGCTTCTGCATAACCGTCTGGCTGCCATCGGCCTCATCTTTATTCTGATCTGGACGGTGATTGCCATCATTGCACCCTGGATTGCTCCGCATGATCCTTACATTACAGATATGGCGAATAAATTGCAGGCCCCTTCAGGAAGCCACTGGTTCGGAACGGACAACTTCGGCCGGGATATTCTCAGCCGGGTGCTGTACGGAGCAAGGATCAGTATCTGGACTGGTCTGATCGCCGTGGCGATTTCTTTTCTTATCGGCGTACCGCTGGGCGGAATTGCTGCCTACTACGGCGGGAAGACCGGAACGGTCATAATGCGCTTGATGGATGTCCTGTTATCCTTCCCTTCACTGGTGTTGTCCATGGCAATTGCCGCTTCTATCGGGGCAGGCTTAACTAGTGCAATGATCGCTGTAGGAATCGTCGGTATTCCGGAGTTCGCGCGGCTGATGTTCGGCCAGACTGTCTCCCTCCGCGAGAAGGAGTATGTTGAAGCCAGCCGGGCAATCGGTGTAAAAAATTCAGTGATCCTATACCGTCACATTCTGCCCAATGCACTGGCCCCGCTGATGGTGCAGGCCACTCTCGGAATGGGCTTCGCCATCCTGACGGCATCCAGTCTCAGCTTTCTCGGCCTTGGGGTCAAACCTCCGATTGCCGAGTGGGGGGCGATGATCTCAGAGGGCAGGGAATACATCATTTCCGGTCAATGGTGGTTGGTCACTTTTCCTGGATTGTCCATCGCCACTTCGATTCTGGGCTTTAATCTGCTCGGCGACGGTTTACGAGATGTTCTTGATCCACGGTTGCGGTCGGGCAAATAGAGCGGAGCGCAGGCAGGGAAGTCCCGCTGCATATCCGCAGGTTGCCCGATAAATATAGATTAGTGTCTGCCGGAAGGGCTGCTGCAGACAGGAGAGACCCTCGGAAGCAGATCCAGCCCCTCACGGAGCATGATCACAAGCAGCAATATGTTTTTTTAGCAGGCAGGATATAGAAAAGGGAGGAATTACTGATGAAAAGAGTCAAGCTGCTGTCCACATTCATCGCTTTTTCAATCATGCTGGCTGGTTGCGCAACCAGCGCCAATCCGCAAACACCGGCTGCCTCACCAGCGACATCGGGAACTACAGGAGAGACGGCGGCTGCCAAACCATTCCTGACCGTAGCTTATTCCGAGGGCGGCACAACACTGGACCCGGCAGAGGCGAATGACCTGACCTCCGATACACTGGTACTTGCCGCGTACGATCAGCTGGTTACCTACGGAATTAAGACCGAAAATGGCGCAAATATCGCCAACACCGAAGATATTCAGCCCATGCTTGCCGAGAGCTGGGAAGCCTCAAGCGACAATACCGTCTATACTTTTAAACTAACGCCCGGAGTGAAATTCCAGAGCGGCAATCCCGTGGATGCAGCATCGGTTGTATATTCCTTTGACCGTGTTGCCAAGTCCAGTTCCGGCAGTTTTCTCTATGGTATGGCTGCGATCAAAACCGTAACCGCCGTAGATGATGCTACAGTTGAAATCACCCTGACTAATGCCAATCATAATTTCCTGCAAATATTGGCCATGTACACCTTCTCGATCGTCGATCAGAAGACGGTGGAAGCGCAAGGTGCCGATTACCTCAAGACTCATGCCGCCGGCTCCGGTCCGTTCAAGCTGGAGAAATGGGACCCGGCTACGGAAGCAGTGTTCACACCTAACGAAGACTACTGGCAGGGTGCTGCGAAACTTGGCAAGGTGACCCTGAAGTTCACCAAGGAAGCCTCCAACCGGGTGCTGCTGCTGGATAAAGGTGATGTAGACATGGCGATTGAGATTCCGCCTAAGGATGTATCCTCCCTGAAGAGCAACACCGACCTGACCGTAGCCTCCAACGCCAGCAACCGGATTCTCTACTTTGCGATGAACAGCAAAGTGAAGCCTTTTGACAACGAGAAGGTCCGCCAGGCGATCAATTATGCCATCCCTTATGATGAACTGCTGAGCGGCGTCATGTACGGCCAGGCGAATCAGATGAAGAGTGCCGTGGCCAGCAATACTCCGGGCTTCACCGATGCAGGTTACGTCTACGAGCATAACCTGGACAAAGCCAAGGAATTGCTGAAGGAAGCTGGTTATGAGAACGGGTTTAAATTTGACTTCACCCTGGGCTCCGGCTTTGATGACTGGGAAGATGATGCCGTACTGATTCAGGCTGAGCTTGCCAAAATCGGCGTCACTATGAACATCAACAAGCTGGCACGCGCCCAGTTCCTGGAACAGCAGAAAACAAAGAACCTGACCGCTTATATATCCAAATGGACTTCTTTTGTCAATGATCCCGGCTATCATCTTGGTTTCCTGATGTATGGCAAAGGTTCCTCCAACTACAACAACTATCAGAATGCCGAAGTAGACAAGCTGTGGGAACAAGCTAATACGGAGACTGATCAAGCCAAACGCAGTGAGCTGTACCAGCAGGCACAGGAAATTATTACAACAGAAGCGCCATGGGCGTACCTCTACGAATACAACCGCATCGTTGGTATGAGCAACAAGATCAGCGGATATGCGTTCTACCCGGATGAGGTCATCCGATTCTATCCATTGTCAGTGCAGGAATAAAATTCGACTTACAAAGAGCGGACGGGCCATGAGGCTGCGGTCCCTCTTTTTTCACAAATTCATGGGAGCTATAGGGAGGCCACTACCAATGACTGACTGGACAAGCAAGGTGCTGAATGCAATTGATGAAGGGCAGGATCAGCTGCTGGAGCTGTGCTCGCAGTTGATCCGTTATCCATCGGAGAATCCCCCGGGCGATTCGCGTGAGATCAGCGCTTTTATTATTGATTATCTGAAGCAGGCGGGAGTGAACACGACCATTTATCCGGCCACTGAAAAGATGCTGAATCTCGTATCCACATTGACAACAGCAGCTGAACAGCCTTCCGATAAAAAGTTGATTTTCTGCGGACATACCGATGTGGTTCCGGCTGGTGATCTGTCCCGCTGGGATTTTGATCCCTTCTGCGGGGATATTGTTGATGGATACATGCTCGGCAGAGGCGCTTCCGATATGAAGGCGGGGCTTGCCGGACTGATCTATGCCGTGGCCCTGCTGTCGAAACTAGGCGTGCCGCTCAAAGGCGATCTGTCGCTGCTTATCGTGCCGGATGAAGAAACAGGCGGCCACCTGGGTGTGCCCTGGGTGCTGGAGCGCGGGCTAATTACCGGGACTGCAGCAGTTATCGCGGAGCCCTCCGGACCGCTGAATCCGACGATCGGCCAGAAGGGCAGCTGCTGGTTTGAATTCACAGTGGAAGGCACGCCGGGACATGGCAGTCTGTCTCCAGTGGTTGGTGAAAGTGCAATCGTCAAAGCGGCCAAAGGTATTGATGCCTTGCAGCGCCTATGGGATATCAAGCCGGATATTCCGGAGGAGGTCAAAGAAATTATCCGTATCTCCCAGGATTATGTGAAGCAGCGTGAAGAGTACGGTACGGTCGCCTATCAGGTGTTCGACCATGTTACCGTAAATATCGGAACCATTCAGGGCGGTACGAAGGTCAACGTGGTTGCCGACCGCTGCACTATTCAGGTGGATTCGCGGGTGCCGTTCGGCGTTGATTACCGCGATGTGCTTGACCGCGCCCGTTCCTTGCTGCTTGAGGCGGGAATCGAGTCAGAGGTCAAGGGCTTCGGCTTCCAGGGGAATGCGAATTGGACCTCCCCGGAGGAGCCGGTCGTCAGCGATCTCGTTGAGAGCATTTGCGAAGTGAGTGGAGAAGAGGCTTACGGTGTGCTTCAATGGGCATCCAGTGATGCGCGCCATTTCCGCACTCATAACATTCCGGTGCTGCAATACGGCCCGGCCGAGCTGTCCACCATTCATAATTTCAATGAAAAAGCACCAGTCTGGCAGATCATTCAATGCGCCAAGGTTTATGCCTTGACTGCGCTTAAATACCTGGGTGTGGAAGAAGACGCGAAATAATGACGTTACATTGCTTGGTACTAAGATAACTGAAAAAGGTATGCAAAGATAAACGTAACGGAGGGGAAACGATGACAGAACTGCTGGAAGTATCGGGTTTATGCACCGAATTCGTAAGCGCTGCGGGCACAGTCCGCGCGGTGGACGGCATCAGTCTGTCAGTGCGCAAAGGCGAGACGCTGGGTATTGTCGGTGAATCCGGCTGCGGCAAAAGCATAACCTCGCTGTCGATTATGCAGCTCCTGCCAAAGCGGATTAGCCGGATCGCCGCCGGGCAAATCCGTTTTGAAGGCAAGAATATGCTGGAAATGCCGGCGAAGGAAGTACGCAATATCCGGGGCAACCGGATTGCGATGATTTTTCAGGAGCCGATGACCTCGCTCAATCCGGTATTCAAGATCGGCCGGCAGATTTCCGAGTCTGCCCGCTTTCACCTGAAGCTGGGTAAGAAGGAAGCGAATGAGCGTGCGGTTGAGATGCTGCGAAAGGTCGGCATTCCCCGTCCGGAGAAGATTGCCGAGCAGTATGCACACCAGCTCTCCGGCGGTATGCGCCAGCGCGTGATGATCGCCATGGCGATGGTCTGTAACCCTCAACTGCTGATTGCAGATGAGCCGACCACGGCACTGGACGTCACGATCCAGGCGCAGATTCTCGATCTTATGCGTGATTTACAGAAGAACGAGGGCATGTCCATCCTGATGATTACCCATGATCTTGGGGTGGTTGCAGAGATGTGCGACAGAGTGGTCATTATGTATGCAGGACAGATTGTGGAAGAAACAGATGTGGCGACGCTCTATAACAATCCGCTGCATCCGTATACCCAAGGGCTGCTGGCTTCGCTGCCTCAGCTCGCGGGAGACAATGACCGTCTGAGCTCGATTCCGGGTCAGGTGCCGAACCCGGCCAACCTGCCGCCCGGCTGCCGGTTCGCTCCCCGTTGCCCGATGGTGGTTCAGCGCTGTTGGGAAGAACGCCCGGAGCTGCTTGAGATTCAGCCGGGACACACTTGCCGGTGTCTGCTGCAGCAGGAGGGAATATCATGAGTACAATTCTGGAAGTCCGCAATCTTAAGAAACATTATCCGATCCGCAAAGGGTTCTTCTCCAAGCAAGTAGGTGCCGTGAAAGCCGTTGACGGCATTACGTTATCGGTAGAACAAGGAGAGACCCTAGCCGTAGTGGGGGAGTCCGGCTGCGGTAAGTCCACTACAGGGCGGGCCATCCTGCGCCTGATCGAACCGAGTGAGGGCGAGATCCTCTTCAACGGCACAGATGTGCGCAGCCTGGGTACCGAGCAGCTGCGCCGCTTCCGCACCGATATGCAGATGGTGTTCCAGGACCCGTATGCTTCGCTGGACCCGCGCTGGACCGTGCAGCGTATTCTGGAGGAGCCCATGCGCACGCATGAACAGGCAGCAGGAAATGAACTGAAGAGCCGGGTTGAACACTTGATGGAGGTTGTGGGACTTTCCCCTTATCAGGCGCACCGTTTTCCGCATGAATTCTCCGGAGGCCAGCGGCAGCGGATCGGAATCGCCCGGGCGCTGGCACTGAACCCCAAGTTCATCGTCTGCGACGAGCCGGTATCTGCATTGGATGTATCGATCCAGGCCCAGGTGCTGAATCTGATGCAGGATCTGCAGGAGCAGTTTGGCCTGACCTATATGTTCATCTCCCATGACCTGTCGGTCGTGAAATTTATCAGCGACCGTGTGGCCGTCATGTACCTGGGGCGGATCGTTGAGCTTGCGCCCACAAAGACGTTATTCGCGAAGCCGCTCCATCCGTATACACAAGCGCTGATGTCCGCAGTGCCGGTGCCGAATCCGGCGCTGAAGAAGCAGCGGATTGTCCTGAGCGGCGATGTGCCGAACCCGGAAACTCCGCCAAGCGGCTGTGCCTTCCATCCCCGCTGTCCGCATGCAACGGACAGATGCCGGACCGAAGAACCAGTGCTGCGCGAGCTGGAATCAGGGCACCAGGTTTCCTGCCACTTGTATTAACCGCATAGAGCAAGATAGTGAGGCCATCCGGAAGCGGGTGGTCTTTATTTTATAGAGCATTTTTGCGGATAAATGGAATAATTTTCAGCCTTTCTGACCAAACTGGAACACAGTACCTATGAATTGAAGGTTAATGTTCAGGAGGGGAACCATTGTGAGAAGAATGCGTTATGTTATGTTAGTGCTGTGTATTGCTGTATCGGTTCTGGGAGCGTCCTCGGGGGCGTATGCAGAGGAAAAAGCCAAAGGTACCGGCAGCACTGCCGCCGCTATTGACCTTGCGCCGGGTGCACGTTCCGCCATCCTGATGGATGCGGGCACCGGCACGGTAATCTATGAGAAGAACAGCCATGATAAGCTGCCTCCGGCAAGCATTACGAAAATTATGACAATGCTGCTCACCGTCGAGGCACTTGACGAAGGAAGACTGCAATTGACCGATAAGGTACGGACCAGTGAATACGCGGCATCCATGGGCGGTTCGCAGATATTTCTGGAGCCTGGTGAAGAAATGACGGTAGACGAGATGCTGAAAGGCATCGCAATGGCCTCAGGCAATGACGCATCGGTGGCAATGGCGGAGAAAATCGCCGGTTCGGAGAGTGCATTTGTGGATCTGATGAACAGCAAAGCTGAAGAGCTGGGCCTGAAGGACACACATTTTGCCAACTGCAACGGTCTGCCGGCGCAGAACCATTATTCTTCAGCGAATGACATTGCCGTGATCAGCCGGGAGCTGCTGAAGCATGAGCGGATCATCAAATATACCGGCTCCTATCAGGATTATCTGCGCAAGGATTCGGCGAAGCCGTTCTGGCTGGTAAATACGAACAAGCTGGTCCGTTTCTATACAGGAGCCGACGGACTGAAAACGGGTTATACCTCCGAAGCCAAGTTCTGCCTGTCCGCGACTGCGGCCAGAGACGGACTGCGTGCTGTTGCGGTCGTGCTGGGCGAACCGAACACCAAGACGCGCAACAGCGAAGTATCGGGGATGTTCGATTATCTCTTTTCTCAATATAAAATGCACACCATTCACAAAAAGGGCGACGCTATCGGTACCCTAAAGATTGAGAAGGGTGTGAAAACGGAGCTGCCGCTGACCGCGGAGGAAACCTACAGTGTCCTGCTGAAGAAAGGCATCACCCAGGAAGGCATCCGCCATGAGCTGGTACTGCCGGCAAACCTCAAAGCTCCTGTAGCTGCAGATCAGATCATAGGTAAGCTGGTAGTTTATCAAGGGACGAATGTAATTAAGGAATACGAGCTCAAGGCAGGCGAAGATGTGGCGAAGGCGGGCTGGTGGAAGCTGTTCAAGCGGACGACGGGTTCGCTGTTCACGATTGATTAATTTCTGGTATTTTGTAGATTGCTCATGAGTCTCCTGTAGATTCATAGGGGTTTTCTTCTAGTTTTGTCGTGGGGCAGGAATCCTCAATTGCCATGTAGAAAACCTTGTCCTTGAAGGGGAAAAAATTTAGTTTCAGGGCGGTTTTGAAAGCAACGAAGAGGAGAGTGGCAGGCATGAATTCTCATGTGGAGATGGAGCATCACCGGGGTGTGCTGATTGTCCGTTTATTTGGAGAGCTGGACCATCACGCAGCCGATTATGTACGTATGGAAATGGATGAAGCGATTATGCGCGGCCAGGTCGAGCATATGATCCTCAGCCTGAAGGACCTGCAGTTTATGGACAGCTCGGGCTTAGGAGTCATTCTCGGGAGGTACAAGCTGATTCGCAGCAAAGGCGGCAAAATGGCAGTCTGCGATGCCACCGCACCTGTGAAGCGGCTGCTGGAAATGTCGGGCCTGTTCAAAATCATGTCCCTATATGACGACGAGAGCGCTGCACTCTCGGATTTGGAGGTTGCGTTATGACAAAGAGTGAAGCTGGTAACTTCATGAGTGTGCAGTTTGCTGCCCTGTCGGAGAACGAATCGTTCGCACGTGTGGTGGTGGCAGCCTTCGTCTCCCGGCTCGATCCCACAATGGAAGAGCTGAATGATCTGAAGACAGTCGTTTCGGAGGCAGTGACGAACTGCATTATTCATGGATATGACAGTGACCCTGAAGGGATTGTCAGCATCTCCGCATCGATTGAGAACGAAACCGTGCGTCTGACCATAGAGGATCAGGGACGCGGGATTGAGGATTTGGAGCTGGCGCAGCAGCCGCTGTACACCTCCAAGCCAGAGCTGGAGCGGTCAGGTATGGGTTTTACGATTATGGAGAATTTTATGGACGAATTCGAAGTTACAAGTGAACCGGGACGCGGTACTTCCATCGCAATGAAGAAAACCATCGTCTCGAAAAAAGCTTTATACAATTAGGGGTTGGAGCCATGGATGCAGAGTCAAAAAAAGCTCCGCCGACCTATTTGGACGATGCGGAGGTCAAACGTCTTATCGCGCTCAGTCAGGCTGGAGATAATCTGGCCCGCGACACGCTTGTAAGCTGCAATATCCGCCTCGTCTGGTCGGTGGTGCAGCGGTTTATGAACCGCGGGTATGAGCCTGATGATTTGTTCCAGATCGGCTGTATCGGACTGCTGAAGTCCGTAGATAAATTCGACCTCAGCTATGAGGTCAAGTTCTCCACCTACGCGGTGCCGATGATCATCGGCGAGATCCAGCGTTTCCTGCGCGACGACGGCACCCTGAAGGTCAGCCGTTCGCTGAAGGAGATGGCGAACAAGGTACGCAAGATGAAGGATGAAATGTCCAAGACATTGGACCGCCTGCCGACCATCGGCGAGGTCGCGGAGGCGCTGGGCGTGACGCCTGAAGAAATCGTCTTCGCCCAGGAGGCCAACAAGCCGCCGACCTCGATCCACGAGACTGTCTTCGAGAACGACGGCGACCCGATCACCCTGATCGACCAGATCGCTGACGAAACGCAGGAGCGCTGGTTCGACAAGCTTGCGCTGAACGAGGCCATTGGGGCCTTGACCGAACGCGAGCGCCTGATCGTCTATCTGCGCTACTACCGCGACCAGACGCAATCCGAAGTCGCCAGCCGCCTTGGCATCTCGCAGGTCCAGGTGTCGAGGCTGGAGAAGAAAATCCTTGCGAACATCCGCGAGCAGATCGCGCAGTGAAACAAGGATAAGTATGAGCAGTGAATGTGACGGGTGAAATCAAGGGTGGATGAGCAAGAAGCAGGAGCCGCCTCGGGAGAGGCGGATTTTTTTAAAAGATAGCGTGCCCAGAAGCACGCATGATCTAGTTGGTGAAAGTCCAACCCAAGGAGGGACCAAGCCACCTTGGTAGCTAGGATGCTTGCATATGGCGAAATCTGTGTGTAAAAGCGCATCGACAAAAGTCCGGTCAGAGGCAGGGCGAGCAACACCCCAGGCCGCAACATCAAGTGAATCCTGCCGCGTCGTCAAAAAGGCCCTGCAAAGGGGAAGAGAGGGAGCCGAGTCTCGTGTCTTTGGACGAAGGCCAAGGAAGCTGTACAGAACTTGGAGCAGCAGCGAAGAACCCTCCGGCGTATAGGGAACGGCATGGGCTGAAAGATCGTGCAGTGAACTGGGGAGACCCTCCCCTGCACGGGATTTTTTTTTAGGAAACCGTAAAGAGGCATTCTATAAGTCCAAAAGACGAAGTGAATCGTCTGCAGGAAGGGAGTCCGAGGGGCTCATAGTACCGAAGAACCTAAGGACAACATAACCTTAGGGAGGGAAGGAGCCCTGCTTTGTTTATGCTTTTGGAGGAGGTACGAGTGAGTGAATGCCAAACGGCTAACGACACCCAAGGAAAAAGTTCAAGAACTCCAAGAAAAGCTAGGTCATGCGGCCAAGGAGAACAACAAGCGTAAATTCCATGCACTATATGACAAAGTCTACCGGTGGGACATCCTGTGTGAAGCGTGGAAACGAGTAAAAGCCAACAAGGGAGCCGCAGGAGTAGATGCCGTGACGCTAGCAGATATCGAGGAACAAGGAGAAACGAGATTCCTCAAGGACTGTGAGCGAGAATTGAAAGAAGGCACCTACCACCCGCAGCCCGTACGGCGACACTATATCCCGAAGAAGGATGGGAAGCCAAGGCCGCTGGGCATACCCACCGTGCGCGACCGAGTCCTACAGATGGCAACGAAACTCGTGATTGAACCCATCTTTGAAGCGGATTTTGAGGAAGTATCCTTCGGATTTCGCCCGAAGCGAAGTGCAAAAGGAGCGCTGGAACGAATCCGGAAAGCCTGCAACCGCAAAGGAAATTGGGTAGTCGATGTGGATATCCAAGGCTATTTCGACAATATTAATCAAGAGAAGCTTATGAAATTAGTACAGATGCGTATCAATGACAGGCGGACCCTGAAGTTAATACGGAAGTGGCTTCAGGCGGGAGTCATGGAAGAAGGAACCGTAAGGCGTTCCGATTTAGGAACACCGCAGGGTGGAGTCATTTCACCGCTTTTGGCGAATATCTATCTGAACTATTTCGACCGACTGTGGGAGAAACACGGGAGCGGAATAGGTGAACTCACGAGGTATGCAGATGATCTTGTGGTGGTCTGCAAAACCAAGAAGGACGCCGACCATGCGTATGAACTTATACGTAAAATTATGGAGCGTCTGGAGTTGACCCTACACCCGACCAAAACCCGCATTGTAGGACTGTGGACAGGAGACGAAGGATTCGACTTCTTAGGGATGCATCACCGGAAAACCAAAGCAGAAACCTCCCAAGGCAAGGTGTACACCACCACGCAGCAGTGGCTAACGAAAAAGGCGGAGGAGCGTATTCGAGGGGTAGTCAAGGAAAGACTGTCACCACCCAGCATGCGTTCGAGATCGTTCGCGGAACATGTAGAATGGCTCAATCCAAAGATTCAAGGATGGAGAAACTATTACTACACGAACTACAGTCAAAAGAGGTTAGCCAAGTTGGATTGGTATACTTTGCAGCGATTAAACCGGTGGTACGCCAAGAAAAGACAACGCAGAAGATGGAGGGGATCACGGTCGGAGGTCAAATACTTAGCCATGCAATATGGACTAAAAACGCTGTTGTAACCTGCATGCCCATGAATGACGAACATCGGAAAGCCGTATGAGGGAAAACCTCACGTACGGTTTGATGAGGATTGCGCCTTGCAAGTTCAAGAAACACGTATCGCCTGAAATGGTGATCAGGACAAAGCCTAGCCAGCAGTCCTGTACCGAGTCTTGCGTGGTGCATGGTAACATGTACGGCGAAGCGTAGACAGGGAGACAGTAGGCCGGAATCAAGTGAAGAGGATAATTAGCCCCGAAATCAAACGTGGTTGAAGCAGCCGATCCTATTTCTCTGTGGAGAAGGCAGAACCGGCATCATCGATAGGGCAAGAGGGTGACCGGGGCTTCCGGGGTTCGTACCTACAGCATGCTGTCCAAGGGTTTCTTGGGAACAAGGGAGATCCGGCAGTTCCAATTTTTTTTTTTGGTAGAGCCGAACAAGCCTACAAAGCAAGGGAGGCTCAAAGACTTGCCGGAAGTCTTACTGACGGATAGTACTCCGAGGCAGGGAGAGCCTGCTACATGGGGAAGCGGTCAGCAGAAATGGAATCTTTCTAAGGCAACATGGGCTCCATACAACGGGAGGACACAGGCCTTCATACAACGGAAGGAAGAACCTAGCCATGACAACAGGATTGGAAAGAATAGCAGCAAAAGCACGAGAAGATACGAAACTTCAGTTCACTTCGCTTACCCACCACATCTCTAAAGAACGGCTACAAGACTGTCTGCAGCATATTCCCAGACGAACGGCTCCCGGTGTGGATGGGGTTACCCGAGACGAGGCTGTGAAAAGCTTCGAGGTGTGGGCAGAAGAAATGCTCACGTCCATACACCGGAAAGGCTACCAACCGCCAGCCGTAAGAAGAGTCTGGATACCGAAGCCTGGAAAGAAGGAGAAACGTCCGTTAGGTGTCCCGGCCGTGGCAGACCGAGCTTTACAACGGTGCACAGCAGAGATACTAACCGCTATCTATGAGCAAGATTTTCTAAATTGTTCATTTGGAGGCAGACCGGGCAGAGGGCAGCACAACGCGTTAGCAACACTGAATGAGATCATAGCCGGAGAAAAGGTGGGTTGGGTATTCGAAGCCGATTTAAAGAATTTCTTCGGCAGCCTGGATCATGAGTGGATGATGAAATTTGTGGAACATCGCATGGGTGATCCGCGAATCCTCCGGCTGATCCAGCGCTGGCTCAAAGTTGGCGTATTGGAAGACGGGAAAGTCCACGCCAGTGAAGAAGGTACGCCGCAGGGCGGCTCCATTAGTGTGCTTTTAAGCAATGTGTACCTGCACTATGTGCTGGACTTATGGTTTGAGAAGGCAGTTAAGCCGCGGCTTAGAGGCGAAGCCTATCTAATTCGGTATATCGACGACTTTATCGTATGTTTTCAATACCGAAGCGACGCCATCCGTTTTCAGGAAGCGCTGGTAAATCGGCTTCATAAGTTCAAGCTGGAGTTGGAACCGAGCAAAACCAGATTAATCGAGTTTGGGAGATTTGCGAGCAAACATAGCCAAAGAAAAGGGAAGAAGAAGCCGGATACGCTCTACTTTCTAGGGTTTACGCATTACTGTACGCGAAACCGGCAAGGGAATTTCATGGTGGGCAGAAAGACAGAGAAGAAGCGACTGAAGCGAAGTATGGGAAACGTGCAGGAAACCATGAGAAGAATGCAGCATGAACCGCTGGAGGTACAGGCAAAGAAGATTAACCAAATGTTGCAAGGACATTACGCTTACTATGGAATGGCAGGCAACATGAGGTGTCTGAGTAAAGTGTACGCCACAGCCGTCACCTATTGGCGGAAGGTACTCAGTAGACGAAGCCGGAAGAGCTACGTGACTTGGAAGGAATACCAGCGACTACGTTCATTGTTTCCACTGATGCGACCGAAAATCTTCATCCCATATCAACGGTTGAAGACATACGCGATGCTGTAAAACCAGTTCTGAAGAGCCCGGTGCGGGAAATCCGCACGCCGGGTTCTGTGGGGGTTCGGGTCACCAGTTGGGTGGCCCTTCTACCCGGAGGGGCTGGTTTTGAACCCAGCCCTTTACTCTAGAGAATTTATATGTTTTAGGGGCTGTCCCATAAGTGGAGTTTCCGGCGAATGGGACAGTTCTGTGATTAAAAATGACCGTAAAAAACAACAGAGCCGCGCTTCTCCCGTTACTGGAGAGTCGCTGCTCTTTGTTTTTGGTCATTGGCTGCCGAACTTCATATCCACTCTCTAAGGTTTCCTTATATACTTTGAGGGGGATCGTCTTCTTTAAGTCCATTGGTAAGCAAAGTTGATCCATGGTATATTGAATGTACAAAGAAATCGCTCCTTTTTGAGATGGTTGGGTGGTACCTCCATTTTACTAAAAGGGCGATTTTTTGCTGTTTTTTAAGATTGTCGAAACAATTTCCGTTTAAACAGCGGAGTGGACGGACTGATTGTGGAAAAGCGGTAGCGGTCGCCTTTGTCCCCGGATTTCCGCAGCCATTTCATGGCTTTTGAACAGAATGGAACGAATAAATTTTTTTGCGCCGCCGTGTGAATTATTCAAAATAAAATGTGGTTATGCTTCTGAGTCCAGTTTATTCAGGTGTTCCATAACACGGCGTAGTAGATGCGCAGGAACTTATGCTCCAATGCCTCGCCCCGCAAAGTTGCTGTATTTTCGTTCCCGGCACAATGCTCAGCATTGACAGCCGGATTGCAGGAGCAATGTTAAGGTAATGTTAAGGTTAACCATGTTTAACTGAAAGGTAGGACAACTATAATGAACTTACGGCCCGAAGGTATGATGAGCAAGAAGAGAGGTGAAACCATGAACAAAACTATTCTGATTGTAGATGACGAGAAGGAAATTCGTGAGCTTCTGCGGTTGTATATAGAAAAGGACGGCTATTCCGTGATACAGGCTGAAAATGGATTGGAGGCGCTTAAACAGGCTGCGTCCGCACGGATTGATTTGGCTGTCATCGACATTATGATGCCGGAGCTTGACGGCTATCAGCTTATCAAAGGTTTGAGAGAACGCAGCAATCTTCCCATTATTATCGTGAGCGCTAAAACGGAAAATCATGAGAAAATATTAGGGCTTGACCTTGGTGCGGACGATTATGTTACAAAGCCTTTTGACCCTTTGGAGGTCACAGCCCGAATCAAAGCTCAATTACGACGCTATGACGGAGGTGCGGCGGATTCCGAAGCGGCTTTACTGACGGCAGGCGAACTGTGTATGGATGTTTCCGCTTGCACACTTAGCTTTGGCAGCGGGACAATCCCTCTTACCGCCACGGAATTTAACATGATGAAGCTGTTTATGCAAAGTCCCGGACGCGTATACACCAAACAGCAGATTTATGAAGCTGCATGGCAGGAGGCAGCCATCGTGGACGACAATACGGTGATGGTCGCCATCAGCAAGCTGCGCGGCAAACTTCCTGGTGACGGTGCGGTATCCATCGGAACCGTCCGGGGATTAGGGTATCGTCTGGAGGTGCGTACATGAAGAAAAAGCGTAGTTTCAAAAGTATCATCATGCGCAGATTCATAGGCTATACCATCGGAATTGCACTGACGCTTCTGGTATTGGAGTTTTTATTCAGTCTGTTTACATTGAATAACGGGATGAACTTCTCGGAACTGGCGTCTTCCCCTCTGGCCGAGGGGACGGAAACCCTTCAAATCACGCTTTCAGTTATCTGGAATCTTATCACAGTTGCGATATATTTTATTGGGATTGTCCTTTTTGGGCGCGGAATCAACAGGAAAATCATGGAGCCTGTACAGAAAATGGAAGAAGGTTTCAAGGAGGTTACGGCCGGTCATTTAGACACTACGCTGGACTTTGAAACAGAAACGGAATTTGGGGAAATGCGGGATGCTTTCAATTTTATGGCACGAAAGCTGAAAGACTCCGAAGAAAAGCGAATGACAATGGAAAATGAGAGGATGCGGCTTTTCTCGCACATTGCCCATGACTTGAAAACCCCCATGACAACGATTTCCGGATACGCGCAAGCCTTGGCAAGCGGTATGGTGGAGGAGCCGGACAAACAGCGGGAATACCATCTGGCGATTAAAGCGAAATCCGGGCAGATGAACCAATTGATTGACCAGTTGCTTTCCTATTCCAAGCTGGGTACGCCGCAATACCGGATGAATTTTGCGAAGGTTGACCTTGTAGAGCTGCTTCGCGTATCTTGCGCCACTTTGTTTGGTGAAATCGAAAGCAGGCAGATGAAATTGGAGCTGCGGTTGCCGGACAAACCAGTATTTTACATGGCGGATTCGTTGGAAACCAACCGTGCTATTGGCAATCTGCTGACAAACGCAATCCGCCATAACCCGGTGGGCAGCCTATTGTCCGTGGGGCTGACGGATGAACCCGGCTGTATTGAGTTACAAATTGCCGATAACGGAGCGGCTATCCCGGAGGCCATCGCCGGGAATCTGTTCGAGCCTTTTGTTTCCGGCAGTGATTCAAGAAGTACCAGCAGTGGAACAGGACTTGGGCTTGCCATTGTGAAAAAGGTGATAGAACAGCATTCCGGCGAGGTTTTCGTATTGGACGCACCCTCTCCTTATACAAAGATGTTTGTCCTGAGATTTCCAAAAGTTTCAGGACACAGAAAGACGGAGGGATGAATATGTATCAAAAAATTATCAAAAACGATATACGCAAAAGTAAGCTGATTACCGCGACGATTACGGCGTTTATCCTCGTTGCCGCCATGCTGACCGCTTTGGCCGCATCGCTGACAGTAAACCTGTTCGGCGGTATCGACAATATGCTTCTTTCGGCAAAGTCGCCTCATTTCATGCAGATGCACACAGGCGACGTAGATTTGGAACAGTTGCGGAGCTTCGCGGATGTTAATGACAACGTAGAGGATTATCAGGTGTTGGAGTTCCTCAACATCGAGGGCGCGGACATTGTCATCGGGGACGATTCCCTTGCCGGAAGCATACAGGACAACGGCCTTTCAGTGCAGGGCGAGAAATTCGACTTCCTGCTTAACTTAAACGGTGAAGTCATCCATCCCGCCGACGGCGAAATCTATGTCCCCATCTATTACATGCAGGAAGGAAACGCGGCACTTGGCGATACGGTGACAATCCACGGCATTTCCTTTACCGTCGCGGGGTTTTTACGGGATTCTATCATGAACGCGGCGATGGTAAGCTCCAAGCGGTTCCTTGTGAGCCAAGCGGATTTTGAAAGAGTCCGTGAGTTCGGACGGTTAGAAAACCTTATTGAGTTCCGGCTGGCAGAGGACGTTTCCTTCCCGGCTTTCGAGGCAACCTATCTCGATGCGGGGCTTCCGGCAAACGGTCCGCCCGCTATCACTTACACTCAAGTGAAGATGATAAACGGCATTACGGACGGCATCATGATTGCCGTGCTGGTGTTGATAGGCGTCCTTGTCATCATCGTGGCGTTTTTGTGCATCCGCTTTACGCTACTGGCTAAAATCGAAGAGGATTATAAGGAAATAGGCGTACTGAAGGCCGTTGGGATGCGGGTATCGCAGATTAAAAAGCTCTACCTTGCGAAATACGGCGCTATCGCGGGGGCGGCCTGCGCGCTGGGCTTTCTGGCCTCCCTGCCGCTCCAAACGCCTTTCATGCAAAACATCCGCCTGTACATGGGCGAAAGCGGCAGCCCGTTACCCGGCTTGCTCTGCGGACTTTTGGGGGCGACGGTAATCTGCGGGGTTGTCATGCTGTATGTGAACGGCATGTTGCGGCGCTTCCGTAAAATATCTGCGGCGCAGGCGGTGCGGTTCGGCGCGTCGCAGGAAAAATCGAGATCGGCCAGAAATTTCCGGCTGAGTAATAACAGGCTCTTTTCCCGGAATATCTTTCTTGGAATCAAGGATGTTCTTTCCCGGAAAAAGCTGTATCTCACCATGCTGATGGTGCTGGTCATTTCCTCATTCATTATGATTGTGCCGCAAAATATCAGCAGCACCATTTCTGCGGAAAGCTTCATCACCTACATGGGCATGGGAATTTCCGACGTTAATATCGGGGTGATGCGGACACAGGTGGAGGACGTTCTGGGGAAGGCGGCGGAAGTTGCTGATGTGCTGGCGGAGGATAAGAATGTTGAAAAGTATGCTTTGTTCACCGGCATGATGTTAGACCGGAAAGCGGACGACGGAACAATGGAGAAGCTGCGGGTGGCATTTGGTGACTATTCCGCCTTTCCTATCACTTACTCCAAGGGCCGTGCGCCGCAATCGGAATCGGAACTCGCTCTCTCCGTCCTCAATGCCAAAGACCTTGAAAAAACAGTTGGGGAAGAAATCATTTTAATCGTTGACGGCGCGGAAAAGCACCTGACAGTCTGTGGGGTTTACTCTGATGTCACCAACGGTGGCCGAACGGCGCAAGCCAGTTTTGAGGCAAATAACGGAGATGTTTTGAGCGTCGGTCTGGCGGTCACGTTCCGTGACCGCCAGAGTGTAAAGGCGGCAATATCACAGTACAGGGAACAGTTCCCTTTCGCCAAGGTTACCGGTATCGACGAAAGCATTGGGCAGATGCTCGGCTCTATACGGGACGCCATCAAAATGGCCTCCGCTGTCGCTATCGGGGCAACCGTCCTGCTCACACTACTGGTCACGGTGCTGTTTATGAAAATGCTGGTGGCGAAAGACCGTTATCCTATCGCCATACTGAAATCAATGGGCTTCACCGGTGCGGATATTCGCGGGCAGTATCTTACGCGCTCCATCACTGTGCTTCTACTTGCCGTAATCATCGGCACGATTCTGGCGAACACGCTGGGAGAGCTTGTCGGCGTAGCAATCGTTTCTTCCTTTGGCGCAACAACCTTCCATTTTGCGGTAAACCCGTGGTTTGTCTACCTCGTTTCGCCTCTGCTGATTACGGGTTGCGTTGTCGCCGCCACCATGCTGGGCGTTTCCGGAATCCAGGCAATAAAAATTTCCGAACATATTAAGGAGGCTTAACACTATGAATAACATCATTACAGGGATAAACATCGTGAAAACCTTTGGCAAGGGAAAGGAGCAGGTAAAGGCGCTGAACGGAGTAAACGTGGAAATAGCAAAAGGCGAGTTTGTTGCCGTGATGGGGCCGTCGGGTTCGGGGAAATCCACACTGCTGTTCGCGCTCAGTGGCATGGACGAGATTACAGGAGGGGCGGTGAAATTTGGCGATACCGAACTATCTAAACTCCGCGAAAACGCGCTTGCGGATGTTCGCCGGACAAAAATGGGCTTTGTCTTTCAGCAGCCCACTATGCTGAAAAACTTGAATCTTTTGGATAATATCATCCTCCCCGCCGCGCATGAGGGCAAAAGGGATATAGCGAAACTCACGCAAAAGGCGAAAGCCCTGATGAAGAAAACAGGGATTGCCGGGCTTGAAAGCAGGGATACCACGGAGGTTTCGGGCGGCCAGCTCCAGCGGGCCGGTATCTGCCGCGCCCTGATGAATGCGCCGGAGATTCTCTTTGCCGACGAGCCGACCGGCGCGATCAACTCAAAGTCGGCGGAGGAAATCATGGGGCTGCTGGTGGACATCAACAAAGAGGGCACAGCCATATTGCTTGTGACCCACGACGCGAAAGTCGCGGCCAGGGCTGACAGGGTTCTGTTTACGAAGGATGGGAATATCGTTTCCGAACTGCCGCTACAAAAGTTCAGTGGCAGGGATATGGAGGCGAGAGGGGAAAAGGTACTCGCTGAGATGGCGGCTGTGGGTATTTAGGTGCGATTAAAAACTGCAAATAAGATTTATTCACTCAATAAAACTAGCGCCTCCGCAGAAAGTGTTGTAGAGTTTGTGAAAGACAAACATTTCCACAACTGTCGCCATGCCTGTTTCTCGCGCGTTTTTCAACTCCAATTTAATTCCAACACTAGATAAACTCGGTGTAAAAAGCTATGTTTACACCGTCAACAGCAGACCGGTTATGCAACTTCTGTACAACTTTGGGGTGCATGGGTTTTACACTGATCGGGAAGAATCACCGGAGGAGGAGTAATGAATAACAAAATTTTACTTTTGGAAGATGATATTAGCTTAGTGGATGGATTGAAGTACTCTTTAAAACGTAACGGCTTTGAAGTTGATATCGTCCGTACCAAAAAAGAAACTATAAGCCTCCTGCCCAAGATCAATACATATGATTTATTGATTTTTGATGTAACTTTACCGGACGGAACAGGCTTTGAAATTTGTGAAAAAGTGCGGAAACAAGGAAATCAGATTCCTATTATATTTCTAACCGCCTCTGATGAAGAAGTGAATGTCATTCGGGGTCTGGACAGTGGCGGGGATGATTATGTAACAAAGCCGTTTAAGCTAGGTGAATTATGTTCCCGAATTCGGGCTTTATTGCGTCGAACCAGCGTATTAAACCAAAATAATCATGCTGTTATCGAGTGTGGCGATGTTTCAATCGATTTTTTGGGAAACCGTGTTCAGTTGAAAGGAAGAACTCTGGATTTAACAAGTGTAGAATACCGTCTGATATGCTTGTTAATAAGAAATGCTAACAGGGTAACAACTCGCAACAATATTTTGAATGAGCTATGGGACAGTTCAGGGGACTTTGTGGACGATAATACGCTTTCCGTTTATGTACGGCGGCTTCGTGAAAAAATTGAGGTTGATCCATCTCACCCTGAGCATTTAATAACGATTCGTGGATTCGGCTATCAATGGAACGAGGTATCTGTATGAACCTTTTTCGTGACAACCAAATAAAATATTATATTATCTTTCTTTTTTCTTTTTCTTTGCTGATTTTTCTTTCCGGCATGGGATTAATCGCAGTACAGGAAAAGGCCATACAGAATTTATTCTTATCACATGATAAAGCAATTGTAACTTCTCTTTTAGAACAGGGCATTTCGAAAGATGTGATTGCCAAAGCAGTTACAAATACCGTCAGTAGCCAAGAGGGAACGGCTTTGCTTGTTAGTATTGGTATAACAGAACATACCTCTATAAGATTTTTACCCTTTATTGCTGAGTTTCAGCGGATATCAGGGTATTTCATGCTGCCTGTAGGAGCGTTTCTATCTATATTGCTTTTTGGTGGGACATTTATTTTCTTATGGAAAAGGGAGCAGCTTTATCAGCGAGCGGCAAAGGTGATTACCCGCTTTACTGAGGGGGATTTTTCTTGCCGCATGCCTCAAATGAGTGAGGGGACGCTCTACCGTCTCTTTGCTTCTTTAGACCAACTTGCTACGAGATTACAGTCGAAAAATGAAGCTGGGCAGAAAGCAAAAAAGTTTTTGAAAAATACAATTTCAGATATATCGCATCAGCTGAAAACACCACTTGCCGCTCTTACCATGTATCACGAAATCATTTCCGATGAACCCGATCATATTAAAACTGTCATAGAGTATTCTGAAAAGACAGGGTTGGCGCTAAGGCGTATGCAACAGCTTATTCAAGCCATGCTGAAAATTACCCGCTTAGACGCCGGCAGCATTGTCTTTGAAAAGGAAAGCTGTCGTATATCAGAATTGGTTTTACAGGCTATCGGTGAATTAACAACACGGGCATCCAGTGAGGGAAAAGAAATTATTATAGACGAATCCTCGGAAGAAACGATCATTTGTGATAAGCAATGGACGAGCGAAGCGATTGCGAATATCGTGAAAAACGCTTTGGATCATACGGATTCTGGAGGAGAAATCCATATTTCTTGGAACCGAACCCCTGCCATGCTCCGCATATTGATATCCGATAATGGTTCGGGAATTCCTCCGGAGGATTTACATCATATCTTCAAGCGCTTTTACCGCAGTAAGAAATCTTTGGACACGCAGGGAGTTGGATTAGGGTTGTCACTGACAAAATCCATTGTTGAGGGACAGGGCGGCATTATCTCTGTTCAAAGCACTTTGCATGAGGGAACTACTTTTATCCTTTCTTTCCTTACGGAATCGTAAGCTGTTATTCACCCGATTGTAAGGTGAGCCTGTTATTCTTTTCAGGAAAGGAGGTACTTGAAATATGGAAATTTTAAAAGTACAGCATATATCTAAAACCTACGGCAAAGGTGAAAATCATGTGAATGCCTTAAAGGATGTTTCCTTTACATTGGAGCAGGGAGAGTTTGCGGCTGTAGTCGGTGAATCCGGATCAGGTAAAAGTACATTGTTAAATTGTATCGGAGCCTTGGATACTCCTACCTCAGGAAATATCTATATGGATGGCAAAGATTTGTTTTTGATGAAAGAGGAACAGCGCACCATTTTCAGGCGGCGCAATATCGGCTTTGTGTTTCAGTCTTTTCAGCTTGTTGCAGAATTGACTGTGGAGCAAAATATTATGTTTCCGATTCTTCTGGATTACCGCAAGCCGGAGCAATCGGCAGTGAATGAGATTTTAGAAGTTTTAGGACTGAAAGAGCGCCGTCATCACTTGCCAAGCCAATTATCC
Organism: Paenibacillus sp. FSL M7-1046; assembly: GCF_038007405.1. NCBI lineage: Bacteria > Bacillati > Bacillota > Bacilli > Caryophanales > Paenibacillaceae > Paenibacillus > Paenibacillus sp. FSL M7-1046. The sequence goes on from NZ_JBBOXB010000001.1 coordinate 4,798,942, forward strand.
GGCGGACAGCAGCAGCGTGTTGCAATTGGACGGGCGCTGATTACAAGACCTAAATTGATTCTTGCTGATGAACCCACCGGAAATCTGGACAGCAAAAACAGTCAGGATGTGATTGATTTACTGGTTAAGGCATCACGCCACTACCAACAAACAATTCTAATGATTACACATAACAATAATCTGACTAATTCAGTAGACCGTGTACTGCGTGTTTCAGATGGTGTGCTGACGGATCTGGGAGGGAAAGAGAATGAAAAGTTATCTTGACCTTGTTCCCATCTCAGCCAAAGTCCATAAAAGACAGAACAGAATGTCTGTATTCTGCATTGTTTTAGCGGTGTTTTTAGTTACAGCTATTTTCGGTATGGCTGATATGTTTATACGCAGCCAAATTATGCAGGCCCGTATAGAGGACGGTAATTGGCATGTAATGGTTCGAAACATAAACGAAGAACAAGCAAACCTAATTTCTGCACGGCCGGAAGTAACTGCATCTTCTTGGTATGGTGTCCTCAACTTCAGGGGAGATCAGGGCTATACTGTATCGGGAAAAAACGTGGTCGTTTTTGGAAGCGAAGAAAGCTTTGTAACAGAAATGCAAACGGATGAAATTCAGGATGGAACATTTCCCCAAAAGGACAATGAGGCCATGATAACAGAAAATGCAAAGACGATGCTTGGATTGCAAATCGGAGATGCCATTTCAGTCAATGCGCCTGATGGAGCAAGTTATAGATTTATGATCTCCGGCTTTATAAAAAATGCATCTAAAACAATGAAAGAAGATTCCTATGCGGTTAGCTTGACTACCAAGGCGTTTCGTTCCCTGTATCCCGGAGTCACGAATGGTAAACCAGCCGATTATAACAGTGTATTTTGTGTGCAGTTTTCTACTCATAGCAATATACGCAATACGATTGCCGATATGAAGTCTCAGTTTGGACTTTCAGACGAACAGGTTTCGGAAAACACGAAACTGCTGGGCTTACTTGGTCAAAGCGGGAATTCTTTTATGATGCAAATCTATAGCTCCGCTGCTGTTCTGTTTTTATTAGTTTT